>CAWJTV010000016.1:0-87059 GCA_963845755.1 uncultured Planctomycetota bacterium | reverse complement strand
TGGCCTGCTCCCCATTTCTTGGTCCAGTGATAATGGGAATCACCTGTTCGTTGATTCAGTAGACGAGGGATCGGGCGGGTCTTCATCGATAGGCACATACCTCACACAAGTGGCCGCGAATTCGGCCGGTGTCTGATATCCCAGGGAACTGTGCGGGCGTTCGGTATTGTACTCCTCCTTCCAGAGCGCGCCCAACGCCCTGGCCTGCGGTTCGCTCTCGAATTCCTCGCGGTTCAGGAACTCGTCACGGACCTTGCTATGAAACGACTCCGCATAGCCGTTCTGCCAGGGGCTCCCCGGCGCCACGGGCCAGGTCCCGGAGCCGGTGTCCTCCAGCCACGACCGCACCACCTCGGCAACGAACTCCGGCCCGTTGTCGCTCCGCATCCGGCACGGCGGGCCGCCGCGACCGGCCGCGACTTCGGCCAGGATGACCCGGATGTCCTCGGCCGTCATGCCCCGGCGCGGCTCCAACGCCAGGCATTCTCGAGTATATTCATCAACAATACTCAGCCATTTGAGACTTCGACCGTCACTGGTACGATCGAAGATAAAGTCCCATGTCCATACGTCGTCTTTCCCGCGCGAGGGCCGGAGATGGCAGGCATTCTCGTCCTGCCCATGAGCCCGGCGCGGCTTGGGATTGGCCCGCGGTTGGGCCACTTTCAGCCCCAGCTCGCGATAGAGTGCGACGCACGGCCTTCTTGTTGACCGTCCAGCCCTCGCGATCCAGCAAGGCCCAGATCCGCCGGTAGCCGAACCGCGGGTCGGGCCCCGGCCAGTTCCTCGATGCGTCGAGCCAGCGCCGCCTGCTCATCGCGAACGACCGGCACGTAGCGAAGGCCGGACCGGGCCAGGTCCAGCGCCCGCGACGCACGCGGCGTTGAGACACGTCGAATTCTTCACATAATTCTTTGACGATCATGCGGCGTCTGGGGGCAGTCATGGCTTTTTTTTCTAGGGTAGCAAAAGTAGCTGGGAAGCCCCTCGGCTTGGTATAATGGACGTAAGAACATAGCAGAGGAGGCTTTCCATGCGTAACCGCAAACGACGACGACCACGACCGCAACCGGATCGCGCCCTGACCCTCGCTCCGGTCCTCTTGAACTGCCCCGAGTGCCAGCACCGGACCGGTGCCGACTACAACAACTTTCGCACCATCAGCACCCTCGACGGCGTCTTCCGGCTGACCCTGACGATCCGACGCTGCCCCAATCCCGCCTGCTCCCGCTTCCTCCGACCCTACCGCCCTGAGGCTGAGCCCCACTTCGCCTTGCCCTATCACGAGTTCGGACTCGACGTCATGGCCCTGGTGGGCCGGCTCCGCTATGCCGAGCACCGCAGCATCCCCGAGATCCACCGCGAGCTCACGCACCGCGGGCTCATCCTGGCCGAACGCACCGTCACCAACCTGTTGGACCGCTACGATGAGCTGCGGTCCCTGGCCACGGCCGATCCCCAGCGGCTGGAGTCCGCTGTTGCGCCCGCAGGGCCGCGTCATCCTGGCCATCGACGGCCTGCAGCCGGATGTCGGCCACGAGGTCCTCTGGGTGCTGCGCGACTGCCTCTCCGGCGAGATCCTCCTGGCCAAGAGCCTGCTGTCGTCCACCGCCAAGGACCTGGCCGGCCTGATCGACCAGGTGCGGAAGGCCCTGCCGGTGCCGATCACCGGCGTGGTCTCCGACGGCCAGGAGAGCATCCGCAACGCCGTGGCTATGGCCCTCAAAGGTGTCCCCCATCAGCTCTGCCATTTCCACTACCTCCGCGAGGCGGCCAAGCCGATCTACGAGGCGGATCGCCACGCCAAGAAGGAGTTGAAGAAGCGGGTGCGGGGCATCCGGAAGATCGAGCGTGCGGCGGAGAAGGAGCTGGAGGACGACGCGGAGGACGCGGAGGCGGAGGTGGTGCGGGATTACTGCGCCGCGGTGCGCGCCGCCTTGACCGACGACGGACTGCCGCCGCTGTCGGCCTCCGGGCTGAAGCTGCAGGATCGATTGAGCCGGATCGCCGCCAGCTTGGACGATGTGGTCGCCAAGGCGGGCGACTTGCCCGGGGGCTTGAAACGGCTGCGGCAGTTGCTGCGGCGCGGGCTGGAGGAGACGGCCGCGCTGTTCCCGGCGGTGCGCGAGTCGTACCAATGGGTCAAGCGCGCCGCCCGGATCCTCAAGAACGAGGAGGGGCTGCCGGCGAAGAAGGTGCGGCGGCGGCTGGTGCAACTGCTGGTGCGGATGCGCCGGGCGGCGGCGACGACAGACGAGCCCGCGGTGCGGGCGGGTTTGAAGCAGTTCCTGAAGGTGACCCGGAGCTACTGGCCGGGCTTGTTTCGCTGCTACGAGTCGTCGGACCTGCCGCGGACGAATAACGACCTGGAGCACACCTTCGGCAGTCATCGCTACCACGAGCGCCGGGCCAGCGGTCGGCGTCGGGGGTCGCCGGGCCTGGTGGTGATGGGCTCGGCGCGGGTGATCTCGGGGCTGGCGACGCGGCTGCGGCCGGAGGAAGGCCTGGTGCTGAGGCCCGGGCTATGTGGAGGGTTGGCAGGAGCTGCGAGCGGAACTGGAGGCGCGGCGGGAATCGCGGCGGAAGCAGCGCCGGTTCCGCCATGATCCCGATGCCTACCTCACAGGACTTGGAGCAACGCTGCCTCCAGCTAACTTTGCCAGCCTAGTTTTTTTCAAGGCCTCCTGGAGCATGCGGCGGTCGAGCGCCAGCTCGGCGACCAGGAGCTTGAGGCGATCGATTTCGGCTTCGAGTTCTGAAATGTGAAATTGTTCACGCGATATAGGTTCCTCCTGGAGGGCCTTCCAGCGGTAGTAGGTCGTCGGTCCGATGCCGGCCTTGCGGCAGGCCTGGTGGAGGGTCAAGCCGGCGTCGAGGTCGGCCTGGAAGTCTCGAAGGATGGATGCAATCTGGTCCGGTCGGGGTCGTTTTCGCATGGGTCGCTCCCTGGCTCTCTGCCAGTTGTACGATTCCCATTAAGACTGGACCAGGTTTTGGGGGGCAGGCCACTGTAGTATCGGGATAGGCGGATTTATTCGTTATGTCCCCTTTCCCTCTTCCCCTTATCCCTCTCCCTTTCCCTCTCTCGTTATGTCCCCTTTCCCTCTCTCGGGATCACGACCTACAGCTATGACCTGGACGGCGAGGAGACCGCGGTCACGGATCCCAACGGGAACGCGACGCAATTCGGCTACACCCCCCTGGGTCAACTCGAGACGGAGACCCTCCCCGCGGTGCCGTCCGGTGGCTCGGGCGGCTCGGGCGGAGGTGGCGGCAGCCCGGCGACCTATACATACGACTACGACGCCGATGGCGACTTGATCGGGATTACCGACCCCCTGGGACACACCACGAGCTACGGGTACAATGCGCTCAACGAAGAGACTTCCGCCACGAACGCCGACAACGACACGACCGGGTACACCTACGATGACGATGGCAACGTCCTGACCGTCACCGACGGCCTGGATCACACGACGAGCTATACGTATGACGACCTGGACCGCGTCCTGACCGAGACGGAGCCCTCCGGCGGCGGGACGACGAGCTACACCTACGACGCGGCCGGCGACGTGCTGACCGTCACGGATCCGGACGACAATGTCACTTCGTACACCTACAACGCAGCCCACGAAGTGGCGACCGAGACCAGTCCCACCGGCGGCCTCACGACCTATACGTATGATCTCGTCGGGAACCTGACCGAGTCGGTCGACCCCGACGGCCACGAAATCCAGTATGGCTACAACGCCGACAACGAGGAGACCTCGGAGACCTGGGTCAATCCTTCGGGCGGTTCCTACGACGTCTTCGATTACGGCTACAATGCCGACGGCGAATTGACGGCGGTCAGCGACAACAACAGCGCGTACCAGTACACCTACAACGACGACGGCGAGGAGACCAGCCAGGCCGACGTGGGCTCGCCCGATTTACCGACGGTCACGTTGACCTACTCCGTCGACGGTGACGGCAACCGCACCAGCATGAGCGACAGCCTGGGAGGCGTGGTCAGCTACACCTATGATGCCCGCGACGAGGTGACCAACGAGACGCTCTCCGGCACGGATATTTCCGCCGAGGCGGTGAAATTCACCTACGACAACGCCGGCAACATGACCGGCCTGACCCGCTACTCCAACCTGGCCGAGACCTCGGTCGTGGCCACGACATCGTACACCTACGATCCCGCCGACCAGATGACCGGGATCACCGACAAGAACTCCGGCGGGACCACGCTGGTCTCGTACGGCTACACCTACGACGCCGCCGGCCGCGTGACCCAGGAGGTCCGCCACTGGAGCTCCGGGTCGTCCACCGACACGCTGACCTACGGCTATACGAACAACAACCAGTTG
Organism: uncultured Planctomycetota bacterium; assembly: GCA_963845755.1. GTDB lineage: Bacteria > Planctomycetota > Planctomycetia > Isosphaerales > Isosphaeraceae > CAWJTV01. The sequence continues at coordinate 82,701 of CAWJTV010000016.1, read as the reverse complement.
ACGAGCGTCTCGCACACCAACGGGTCCTTCACCAACGAGAGCTTCACATGGGACGCCAACGGCAACGAGACCGGCACCGGCTACACCACCAGCACGGGCAACGAGCAAACCGCCTCGCCTGGCTATACCTACACCTACGACGCCGACGGCAACATGATCACGGCCACGAACACGTCAACCCATGATACCTGGACCTATTTGTACGACTTCCGCAACCGCATGACCGGTGCGGTCGAGAAGACGTCGGGTGGCACGGTCCTGGCCCAGGTCACATACACGTATGATGCGCTTGACAATCGCATCGGCATGGATGAGAATAGTACCCAGACGTGGACGCTCTACGACGGCTCGCAGCCGATCATGGACTTCAACAGTTCCGGCTCTTTGGAAACCCGGTATCTGAACGGCCCGGCCGGGGACATCGTCAACACGGTCCTGGCTCGCCAGTCGTCCAGCGGCACGGTCGCCTGGTACCTGCCCGACCGCCTGGGCACGATCCGCGACCTGATCAACAACTCGGGCGCGATCATCGACCACGTCGATTACAGCGCCTTCGGCACGCAGCTCGGGGAGTCGAGCCCATCCAATGGCGACCGGATGATGGGTTTCGCTGGCTTGGATAGAGATTCGGCCTTGGGGCTCAATCTAGCAGTTAATCGCGTCGAGAACCCAGGGGCAGGCAGATGGACGAGTTTGGATCCAAAGGGATTCGCCGCGGGAGATTCGAACCTGGATCGGTACGTCGGGAATCAGCCAACCAACTTTTCTGACCCCGAAGGAACGCAATACCCAGTAGCGGGACACGGTCGGGGCGGTCCGTTTGGCGGCCAGCGTCGCGGGCAAGGTACAGGTAATGGCGGCGCGGTGGGCGCACCTGCACGGGGTGGCCTCGGAGGCGTAAAAGTGGTTGGCGACCAGAACGGCACGATAGGTGCCGAGATCGAGATGTGCCCGGCACGGAGCCCCTTATCGCCGAGTGGCCCTGTTCCCCCGCCTATCACGAAGCGGTACAAACCCGGCCAGAATGGCAGGTCGAGCCCCTACGATCCCCTCGCTCCTTTCATAGGCGGTGGTGGAGGTGGTGGAGGGCCAATTCGCCCTCTACCAGGACCTCACCCGGCCGGACCACGTCAGCCGGATGGGGGCTGGCCAGGCGGGACCGTTGGCACTCTACGAGTGCCGGCGGAGCCCCCATTCGGAGCCGACACCAGCGGCTGGTATCTGTGGTGGTTTCTGGGAGGCGACGAGGTTCCATGCAACATGAGGCGGCCGGGTTCCCCCATGGGTCCCGGGAATGGGCCTCGCCCTGGAGGGATGGGTCCCGGAATGGGTTTGGGGGGTGGAATGGGTTGGTTTTGAACAGTCACCATGAGATTCTGTGAAGAGTTTGTAGGACGGCAATTACGAATCAAGAATCGTGCCTTTGCGTCGGTCAGTGCTACTTTCTGAAGCTTGAAGGGCAGGACCCTCAAGTTCACGGCAGAAGCAGTTGAGGATCCAACCACGTGGACGCTCGGCAAAGTTGCTCAAGGCTCTTTCTTATCATAGCGGCTGTAGTCCCCTTCGCCGCCCCGTTCAGTGTCGGCGGTGTGGAATGCCGCGGAACCAGAGATGAACCAGACGCGCGGTCCCCTCCGGCCCTCCCCGATATAGAGGAACCCCGGCGGTTTGAAGTGAGCGACGCAGCGGACTACGCGCTGCGCTCTGTAGCATGGAAGCTACGAGCTGGTGTAGTCTTACTCGGCCATCCGGTAACCATCGACTTCGCTCCAACGACTTCACGCCAATCCACCGGCTTCGTCATTTCGCGGAAGGAACGTCTCATCGCCACGGCTGCGCATGTGGCAGACGACTTTGTCATGGGTCAGAAGATGTTCGCAATTCTTGATGGTACGTCTTTTCCTTACCGCGTGGAAAGAGTCTGGTACCATCCGGGCCTGACTCGCAGGCTTGACCACGGGCTCGAGGTTCGCTCCAGCGACCCAAGGGATGGCGAGCTCGCATCCTGGGGGCAAGACGTCGCGGTCATGCGGCTTTCCAAGGAAGGTCCCGAGTTGCCTTTCGAACTTGAACTCGCCAGTGAGCAAGAACTCAGAGTACTTGAACGTGGCGGGCAACCGGTCGGTTTCCTCGGCTATCCTGGGAACGTCGATCGCCGGTGGCCGACACCGTCACGTCCCGCGACAGCCGCGTTCGCGGACGCATGCATCGCCGAAGTGTGCCCCGCGGCGATGGATACACTTCGGGAGCGACAACTGATCTGGTACGATTATGATCTGGGTCCAGGATCCAGCGGTTCCCCCGTCTTCCTCGGAAACGGTCACGTGGTAGGGATCCACGCGAACGGAGACAACTCATCATCGAGCGACGGTACGCTATGGTCCGATGCTTTTCGCATTGATACTCTTCAGGAACTAATGCGCTACCACGGCTTGGACGAGGAAAAACCGGGCCTGTCGAAGGCGGAGAAGTCACGCCTCGATTGGGGACCAGACCCACGGCTTGAGGAGGCTCGCAGGGCGGCCAAGTTAGTTCGTGAGGCGGTCCGGCTCCGGCGAGGTGGAGACTATGGGGCAGCATCCACCATGTTCAATGAGGCACTCCAGATGATCCCGGACTACACTGGCGCTCTGTTGGAAAGAAGCAAAGTTTACCTCTTTTATCTGGGATATCACTGGAATGAACTTAGCGTCGAGGAGAGGATTCGATATGCCGACTGGGCCATCTCGGACTCTCGTCGTTGCCGCGAGTTATCGACCGAATTGGCGACCACCTGGTTGATTCATGCGCAGTGTGCAGTATTCTTCTCTTGCGCCACTCAATTGAAAAGGGTTTTCGGGATGTATTGGTCGATATGCAGAACCTACTCCATCGGAACTGGCCTGATAATCCACTTACGGACAGTGAGCGTGGTTTTGCATTCAACCTCCGCGGTCAAGCCCATTTCTTTCTGAACGAGCTAGATCAGGCGGAGAGAGAGTACGCGGAATCCATACGAGTGGCTCCCGATCAACCAACATTCTATTTCAATCGGGCAAATTACTGGCAGTACCTCGGTAAACTTGAACTTGCCAATGCGGATCGAGCCAGAGCTCTGGATGTGAGACGCGATCGACACCGATCATCAACCAAGAGGCTGTCCGAAATCACGGCTCCATACTTCAGGGGGGATCATGATAGGGCCATCGCTTACCTCACCGAGGCAATCCGGCTCAACCCACGAGATGCCGGCGCATATTCTTTCCGCGGGTTCGTCTGGCAGCAAAGAGAGCAGTTTGACAAGGCCATCGCTGACTTTAGTGAGGCGATCCGGCTCAACCCCCAAGGCCCCGATGCCTTCAACGCCTGCTATCGTCGCGCCTCAGCCTGGGCAAGCAAACAGGAAATTGACGAAGCCATCGCCGACCTGACCAAGGCGATCGCACTGGACGGGGGGAGGAGCCCGTTCGGGGTACCGCTGGTCGCTGCGGCCTACTCGGCTCGCGGCGGTCTCTGGAATGACGAGGGCGAGTACGACAGGGCTGTCGCTGACTTCACTAAGGCGATCAACCTCAATCCTCAAGGTGGAGACTGTTATCTTTCACGCGGAGCGGCTTGGCGCCGAATGAAACAGTACGACAAAGCCCTCGCCGATTTCGGCGAGGCGGTGCGTCTGAATCCCCAGGTTCCGGATGCTTACCTCGCCCGCGCTCGGATCTGGGCTTCTTGCCCGGAAGCGAGATATCGCGACGGTAGTAGGGCGCTTCGTTCGGCGGCTGATGCCGGCGAGCTGACGGGATGGAGGCAATTCCATTGCTTGAGCACACTGGCTGCGGCTTTTGCCGAGGTCGGTGACTTCCGATCCGCGGTAAAGTGGCAGGCAAAGGCGAACGAGTTCGCAACAGATGTAGAGGATCGGTCAAACGGCGAGTCCTGGCTCAGACTTTACCATGAGAAACGTCCTTACCGCGAGGGGACAGGACAAAGAAAAGGGGACAAAGAAAAGGGGACATAACTGAAGGGAATCAAAGGGGTCAGAAGGGAATCAAAGGGGTCAGGAGCCAAAACGCAAAATTGGCTCCTGACCCCTTTGATTCCTGCACTCATACAATATGCTACAAAGGACAGGAGACTGGCAAGTCCAAGCACCGGAGGGGGAAATGGGGGCCCCTGGGGGGGATGAACCCCCCTCCGTTCCCGACGGGTGGTATGCCAGGTACCCCGATCTACGGGTTCTGAAAGGGTGTACGAGAAGTCCCTGGTCGTCGGCGGATCACCCCCTCATCCGCCCTTCGGGCACCTTCTCCCGGGGGGGTAGAAGAAGTTGGATCCGTCCCCCTCGCCCCTGGGGGAGAGGGTTGGGGTGAGGGAGTCGAGGTAACGACCTTCTCGTACGCCCTCTGAGTCGGATGCTATGGACGGCGCGCTTATCGCTGGCCCCCGGGCTGTGAGGATGCTCGGAATCCCTGGGAGGGTATCATGCGCTTCATTGGCATCTGCTTTTTCGCCGCGACGGCCTGCTGCCAGTTGGAGTCTCGGCCAAACAACTTGGGCAGTGTCTACAAGGGGAAAATGGACTTGCACGGGGATCCTCTTCCCGTTGGCGCCGTCGCCAGGATAGGAACGCTCAGGTTCTGGGCCGGGTGGCCGGTCGAGCTCCGTCTCCTTCTCTCAGGGCTTACGCACCAGATTTCTCTGGGATTTGGGCCAGTACACTCAATAGATAGTCGTTCTTCCACCCCGCCAGCAGGCGGCGAGTCGCGATACTCTTGCCCTTACTGTTCTTCTCCGCCTTGAGCAGACAGAGCGCCAGCTTGCGGAGCCATGCCAGGTTCTCGGCACTGTTGCCGGCCCAGTGCCTCTGGTCATCCTCGTGGAAACAGACGTCCAAGACCCAGTGCAGCGAGTTCTCGATCCCCCAATGGCCGCGCACCCACCCCAGATACTCCTCCGCCGTCCCGGCCGCGCTGCCGATGAAGTAGCGGGTCTCGCTCCCGACGACACCGTTGACCATCCGCTGGCTGATCACCATCACGATCGCCGTCAGCCCGGCCCACAGGCCCGCGTCCCGGATGCCCTTCGGCTCGGTGATCACGCAGCAACTGCGGGTCTCCTGGCGACCGCTACGGACCCCTTCGGTCTGACACTCGGTGAAGTCCACATCGGGCTCGCCACGTTCCAAGACCTCCTCGAATGCCCGCTCGATGTCCTGGTAGAGATGCGGCTGATTCTCCTTGACCGCCAGCACATACTGGCCCTCCCCTTCGATGATGTCGGCGGCGATGTCCTTCTGGCAGCCCATGGCGTCGATGGTCACCACGGCCCCCTTCAGGTCCAACAGCGCCAACAACTCGGGGATGGCCGTAATCTCGTTGGATTTGGCGTCGGTGGCCACTTGCCCCAGGGTCAAACGATTCTCGACGGCCCAGGCGCTGACCACGTGCAAGGCCGAGCGACCGACGGTGCGCCGCGCCGCGCCGCGTTGGGCCTTGCCGTCGATGGCGATCGGTCTCAATGCGGGCGGATCCGCGGCGAGCGGGATCAATCCGCGCCGCTCCATCAGCGCCGTCATCCAGGCGTAGAAGCATCTCTGGAAGGCGAGCGGGTCGAGCAGGCAGAAGACGCGGCGGAAGGTATCGTGCGAGGGGATGCCGCCGGGCAAGGTGAGGATGGTCTGGAGCCAGTCGATCTTGGAGTGGGCGTAGCCGGCGATCTGCTCCCAGGTCTCGGCGCCGCAGAACATGGCGCAGGTGGCCATGAAGACGATCTCATCGAGTCGATGGATTCGCCCCTGCTCGCGGCGCGGGTCGGGGAGGTCAGCGAAATGCTCGAGGATCGAGGCCGGGTCGTGGGCCGGGGGAGTGGAGAGCGGCTCGGGGATGGCGGTCATGGTGTGGACGTCCCTGAAGGTGTTGACGGGTCCTGGAGATCGATGGTACAAGAGACGCCCGATCCCCAGCCAGCCGGACTACACAACAGAGTCGAGCTGCTCATCCCCAGAGCACCCAGTCATCCCAGGCTGGTGCGTAAGCCCTGCTCCTTCTCTCCTGACGGCAAGCGACTAGCCACTGTGTCGGAGTGGCGTTCGAGGACTGTGACAATTTGGGATTCTTTAGCAGGCAAAGTTGTCCGCAGAATCCCGATGTCCAAGAGTCCTATGCTCGAGGAGTTCAGTTTGGGTGAGGTTCAGTTTTCACCTGATGGCGAGAGTCTAGCTGTTTCTTGTAGCGATGAGGCAATCAGGGTTTGGGAAAGTAAGGAAGGCCGGCTGAACTGGGAGCTTCGCGGGCATCAAGAAGGGGGGATACTTGGTATTGCCTTCGCGGCAAATGGCAGAAGCCTTGCCTCTTGTGGCGGAGATAGGACTTTGCGCATTTGGGACTTGAACACCGGCGCGGAACGTCGCAGGCTGTCAACCGCCGGTCTTGCAGGCGTGGCATCCATCGCCTTCACGCCCGACGGTGCGTCCCTCGCCGTGGGTTTCAAGGACGAATCTGTGAGGATTTGGGACATCGGCTCTGGCAAGCTTGTGCAAACTCTTCCCGATCAGGGGCTGCTTCAAGCAAATGCGTTCTCCCTGGACGGCAAGTCGATCACTCTGCTGGGGCCCGGTGGAACTCTAACGACGTGGAAGGTGTCGGACGGGTCAATGCTTCGGCGGCAGCCTCTGCAAAATTGGTCCGCCGTGGCTTCCGTCTCCGTCTCACCCGATCGCAGCATGGTCGCGGCAGGTTGCCGGGATGCCACTCTACGGGTATGGCGCACGGGCACAGGGCGTGAGGTGCGGAGAATCCGCCCTGAGCCCAGAGACGTGGCGACCGTATTGTCGTTTGCGCCCGATAGCACCGCGATCGCGCTGGCTTCTCAGGATGATCCATCATTCCAGATCTGGGACATCACGACGGGACGGGAGAGGACTGCCCAACCGAGGCACAGTGGAAGCGTGCGCTGCATGGCTCTCAGTGCCGATAGCAAATCGTTGGCCTCAGTTGACGAAGGAGGTTGCCTCAGACTGTGGGAGCTTGGGACAGGGATACTGATTCGCCGAGTTTATGACCCTCCTCACAGACTCTGGGAGGCAACCAATGGTGAGCAGCTCAAACGGTTTCTTGGTGAGCGCATCGGGGTGATGGGCGCCGTTAGCTTCCTGCCGGACGGGGAAACGCTCGCTGCTGTCACTGAGGATGGTCGGCTCTTCTCTTGGAATATGACCACGGGCAGGGAACTCCGACGGTCGAAGCTCGATAGGCTGGACCGAGTTGGCGTCGTGGCCTTTGCGCCAGACGCCAGCACCATCGCGGCAACTTGGGAGGATGGCCTTGCTTGCGGGCTTTGGAGGGCGGTGACGGGCAATCTAGTCCGGAGAGTCGAGACGAATGACCGATCAGTCGTGCGCAGCCCTGGCCTTTTCAACAGGCGGGAGAACTATTGCATCTTCAGATAATGATGGCACTGTTAGGCTTTGGGATGTTGCCGGGCTCCGCATTCTCAGGCAAGTCAAGGCTTCGGGGGAACCCATACAGTGCCTGGCCTTCTCGCCCGTCGATGGATCAGTCGCTCTGGGCGGTGATGACGGAATCCTCAGATTTTGGAGACCGGACCTTGGTACGCTCGAACGTCCACCACTAGCTGACGGTGACGGAGGGCCGATTTGGTGTGTCACGTTCTCCCGCGACGGTCAACGCGTCGCGTGGGGCGGCGAGGATAAGGTCATGCGAATCTGGGAGAGGAAGCGCCGGGCGATCTCCCGATATCACGGACACCAAGATGGCATTACTCAGATCCTTTTTGGGAAGGACTCCCGCCTTGTCTGTTCTGCGAGTAGTGATGGAACCGTTTTAGTGTGGGACATTCCTGAGGATTAAATTTGAGGGGACATTTAAGCAGTAGTTTCCAGGAAAAACCCCACAATTACTAGTCGGATGGCCTGGCCCCCAAAACTTGGTCCAGCCAAAATGGGAATCATCCGTGCGGTTGTTCGGATGCGCCGGGGAACTCGGTGGGCCTCACGCCGCGATCCGGCGTTCGACCCACCCCACCGGGGCTTCTCGTACACCCGATCAGGCCGCTACCCATGAGCGAACAGCAGACCGCATCCGGCGGGCAAGCCGGCCCGTCCCTGATCACGAGGACGGTCCTCTTCGCCTCGGTGCACTCCGTCCTCGATTTCTCCAACGGCGCCGCGACGGCCACGCTCGATCTGCTCCAGGGACTCGCGGAGTCCGGGCTCTCCTCCCACGCCTTCTGCACAACCCAGCTCGACTTGCCCCAGGAGGCCGGCTTCGACCAGGTCCTCGGCGGACTGCACGAGCCGTATCGGGTTCGACGCATCACGCGCGGTGCCCAACGCTCGGAGGTCATCTCCCTACGTCGCCGCTACGTCTCGATCACCGTCATCCGCCGGGATTCGACCCGGCACGACCGGCCGAGGCCGGAGGAGATCCTCACGGTCCTGGGTTTCTTCCAGGATCACCTGAAGTCCCTCCGGCCCGATGTGCTGCTCACCTATGGCGGCGATCCCATCACGCAGGGCATGATTGACCTGGCCAGGCGGCGCGGGATTCCCGTCGTCTTCGCGCTCCATAACTTCGCGTATACGGGCCCGCAACCGTTCGCGAACGTCGATTACGGCCTCGTCCCCTCCGAGTTCGCCCGCCGGCATTATCGCGAGCAAGTGGGCCTGGATTGCCATGTCCTGCCCTATCCCGTCAACTGGGAGCGGGTGCGCGTCGAGCGCCGGGAGCCGCGGTTCGTCACGTTCGTCAATCCGGTGGTGGAGAAAGGTGTTGGCCCGTTCGTCCGGATCGCCCAGGAGTTGGGCCGCCGACGGCCCGATATCCCCTTCCTGGTGGTCGAGAGCCGAGGGGATCGCAAGGCCCTGGCCGCCCGCGGGCTGGGGCGGGACAGCCAGGTCTCCGTTCAGATCATGCCCCATAGCACCGATCCGCGGCAGTTCTATGAGCTGAGCCGGATGATCCTGATGCCCTCGCTCTGGTGGGAGAACCAGCCGATGGTGGCCATCGAGGCGATGATCAACGGCATCCCGGTGATCGGCTCGGACCGGGGCGGGATCCCGGAGGTGCTCGGCGACTGCGGATTCATCCTGCCGTTGCCCGAGCGGCTGACCCCGACCACCCGGATCGTGCCGGACGCCGAGGAAGTCGAGCCGTGGATCCGGGCCATCATCCGGCTGTGGGATGACCGGGCACTCTACGAGGCGCAGAGCCGCGCGGCCCGCCAGGCGGCCGGGCGCTGGCATCCGAACCGACTCCGGCCGCAGTATGCCGAGTTCTTCCGGAACGTCCGGCTCCAACCCGGTCCGCCGTTCGTCGTCGGGGACGGCCGCCCGCATGCCGCTGCGGAAGAACGGTCAGCCGTCGGGTCAACTCTCTCGCCTTGACCGTCGCGTCGCTGCATGTGAACACCGCGATCCGCGCCATCGGGAAATCCCGGACCTGTTGGGGAACACGGCGGGTTTCCGCGCGGCTGATGAGCCCGAAGGGGCGGTCGTAATCAAGACCTGGTTCAACCCCGGGTAACACGTTCCGGTGCAAAGCCCGAGACCAATTTAGCGGTAAAGTTTTGCTTGGTCACGATTTGCGACTGGAGCAACGCCGCAGCCTACCGAGAGAGTTCTCGCCGAAGACCACCGGTGGCCGTGCCCGGCACAGCGGCCGTTTTGGGCCCGGGCCTCCAGGGGCCCTCGGCGCCGATCACCGCGCCGTCCGCCCCATTCCCGCCCGACGACCCGGCGCAAACCACAGCCCTTTTTTTTTCGAAAAATTCCTGATCTCCCGCTCCTGTTGAGAGTTCGGGCGCGAAAAGTCGTCGATTCGGGCATAGGTGCATTAACGGAATTTTAAAGTTGAGGCATCCTGATAGTAGAGGGTTCATCAGAGGGCTCGCACGATCCGTTCCCCGCCGCGTCCGAGGCGTCATCACAACCCATGTCCGATCCCGGAACTCGTCACCTTCGGCCGTCGGCCGGTCGCCGGAGCCGACCGGACCGACCCGGCAAGCGCTCGTCCCGAACTCATTTCAGGCCAACGAGATCGGGGATGGGGACCTTCCCGATTTGGTACGTAATGTGCCACTTTGGGCCACGATCGGTGCCGCCCGGCGGCGGTCCCACCATCCTCCTGACGCCGTGGGGATCGCCGAAGATTCTCGGGATTCTGGGAGCCAACTCAGAGGACGGGAGGGCAGGCCGCTGGATGATTGCAGTCCCGGATTCCGGATTCCAGAAACGGACGGGGTCCCGGGCATGGGAATGGCGCGAACGAACCCAAGCCGCTGGGAACGACCGGTCGTCATGATTCACTGCATGGAAGCAAGAGCCAGGCCCGACAGGACGCGACCCTCCGACCTGGAAATTGCGAGCGGAACGAACCCAAGACCCGGCGCGGCGAGAACATCGGCTATGATGGAAATCGCGCGAACAAACCCAAGCCGCTGCCCGACGAGGTCTCCCAGCCATAGGAATTGCGCGAACGAACCCAGGAGGCCACGTGGCGAGATCCTCCGACATCGACGGAACGAACCGATCTGCCAGAATGGCAGCATGCTCCCAACTTGAGGCGCGGAGTCCATCGACGTGATGAGTTCCCTGGTGTCTTCAATCTTGTTGCTTCTCACTTGGGCCACCGTCGATGGCACCGACTCACCGGCCGGGGTGGTGGGACCGCTCGACCAGCAGCTCCGCCGGGAGGGACCGGCATCGCTGGCGCGCGATGCGCCGCCGGCTGGGCGACGCCCGCCGGGGTGCGTTGGTCTTCTATCAACCGGCCCTCACTTGCACCCGGTGCCACGTCAACGAACAAGCCGAGGCGCCTCCAACTCTCGGCCCCGACCTGGCCACTCTGGGCAAGGGAGTCTCCGACGTCGAGCTGGTCGAGGCGATCCTGGAGCCGTCGAAGGTGATCCGGAAGGGTTACGAGCCGGTCACGATCGCCACCGACGACGGCCGGACGGTCACCGGCCTGTTGGTCGAGGAGCGGCCCGACGCCGTGGTCCTCCGCGATCCCGCCCGCGACGGCAAGCCGATCACGATCGCCAGGGAACGGATCGAGCAGCAGAGCCGGGGAGGGGCGTCGATCATGCCGGCCGGGCTGATCAATGCGCTGGGATCGCGCCAGCAGTTCCTCGACCTGGTCTGCTACCTGATCGAGATCGCCGAGCAGGGGCCGGCACGCGCCGCCGCGCTGCGGCCTGACCCGGCGCTGGTCTCGCCTCCTTTGCCCGATTACGAACACCGGATCGATCACGCTGGGATGATCGCCGGCCTGGGACCCGAGAACTTCCGGCGAGGCGAGGTGATCTATCGACGCGTCTGCGCCAATTGCCACGGCACCCAGGACCAACCGGGTTCCTTGCCCACCGCGCCCCGCTTCGCCTCCGCGACGCTCAAGAACGGCAGCGATCCCTACACCCTGTATCGCACGATCACCGACGGCTTCGGCCAGATGGCACCACAGACCTGGATGGTCCCCCGGCAGAAGTACGACGTCATCTATTACATTCGAGAAGCCTATCTCAAGACGGGCGGTCCGGGCCGGTTTGCCGCCGTCGATCAAACGTACCTGGACCGGCTGCCCAGGGGGACGACGCAAGGTCCCGCGCCGTCGTCGATCGAGCCCTGGGTCGTGATGGATTACGGGCCGAGCTTGATGGCGACTTATGAGGTCGGCGATGGCGGCTCGAACTTCGCCTACAAGGGGATCGCCGTCCGGCTCGATCCGGGGCAGGGAGGGGTGTCTCGGGGAAACGCCTGGATGCTCTACGAACACGACACGCTCCGCCTGTCCGCCGCCTGGACCGGCCGCGGCTTCATCGACTGGAACTGCATCCACTTCAACGGCCGCCATCAAGTCCATCCCCGGATCGTCGGCCGGGTCCACGTCGCCGATCCGGACGGTCCCGGTTGGGCCAATCCGGAAAACCCCGAATCCGACGACCCGCGCATCCGAGGCCGCGACGGTCGTCGCTACGGGCCATTGCCGCGCTCCTGGGCTCATTACCAGGGGCTCTACCATCATGGCAACCGGGTGATCCTCGCCTACACCGTCGGCACGGCCAGCGTCCTCGAAACACCCGGTCGCGAATTCGATCCGACGCATCCGGACATCCCGATCTTCACCCGCACCCTGGAGATCGGCCCGTCGCCCCTCGACCTGTCGATGCGCGTGGCTTCCCCGACGATCGCCGTCGGCCTGGCCGGCGATGGTTCGGCGCGCCTGCGGCGTGGCGATGGTTACACGGTCTTGAGCATCCCGCGCTGCGAATCATCGCGGGTGGTAAAGGTGTTGATGTGGGGCGGTGACCCGAAGACGCTCGACGCCTACGCGATGGCCTCACCGCCGCCGACGTCGCTCGAGCCGCTCACTCATGGTGGGCCTCGGCGTTGGCCCGATGTCCTCAAGACGCAGGCGGTGATCGGCCGGGATGATGGGCCATTCGCAGCCGATGTCCTGACGGTCCCCGACAACAATCCCTGGCTCTGCCAGATGCGGCCCTCGGGCCTCGATTTCCTCCCCGACGGCCACCGCGCGGCGGTCTGCACCTGGGACGGCGATGTCTGGCTGGTCGATGGAATCGATGACCCGTCGCATGGGCTCGCGTGGCAGCGGATCGCCTCGGGATTGTTCCAGCCGCTGGGCCTGAAAGTCGTCGACGGGCAGATCTACGTCGGCTGCCGCGACCAGATCGTCTGCCTCCGCGACCTCAACGGCGACGGCGAGACCGACTACTACGAGTGCTTCAACAGCGACCATCAGGTCACCGAGCATTTCCACGAGTTCGCGATGGGCCTGCAAATCGACTCAGACGGGAACTTCTACTACGCCAAGGCGGCCCGTCATGGATTGACCGCGGTGGTCCCGCAGCACGGTACGCTCTTGCGCGTCGGCAAGGGGGGCGGGCCCACCGAGATCCTGGCGACCGGGTTCCGTGCGGCCAACGGCGTCTGCCTCAACCCCGACGGCACCTTCTTCCTCACGGACCAGGAGGGGTTCTGGACGCCCAAGAACCGGATCAACTGGGTCAGGCGCGGCGGCTTTTATGGGAATATGTGGGGTTATCACAACGTTACCGACACGTCCGACGACGCGATGGAACCGCCCGTCTGCTGGATCACCAACGCCTTCGATCGGTCGCCGGGCGAGCTGGTCCGAGTCGAGGGCGCCAGCCCCGCCTGGGCACCGTTGCGCGGGGCCTTGCTCAACCTCTCGTACGGCAACGGCAAGGTCTTCGTGGTGCCGCACGAGATCGTCGGCGGCCGGATGCAGGGGGGGATGTGCGCCCTGCCGCTACCGGCGTTCCCGACCGGCGTGATGCGAGGCCGATTCCATCCGGTCAATGGCCAGCTCTACGCGTGCGGCCTGTACGCCTGGGCCGGCAATCGGATCCAGCCCGGCGGCTTCTACCGGATCCGCGCCACGGGCAAACCCATGTACGTTCCGATCGAGCTGCACGCCCGGAAGCGGGGCATCGCCATCACGTTTACGGGGCGGCTCGATCGCAAAGCGGCCGGCGACCCATCGCATTACGCGGCCATGACCTGGTCGCTGAAGCGGACCGTCGATTATGGTTCGATCCACTACAACGAACGGCCGGCGCGGATCACCGCCGCGACGGTCTCCGACGACGGTCGTACCGTCCGGCTCGAGATCCCCAAGCTGCAACCCACCTGGGGCATGGAGATCACCTACACGATCCGCACCGAGGGAGGCGAACCGATCGAGGGTGTCATCGACAACACGATCCACCAACTGGGTGAATGATGAGGGTAAGGTTAGACATGCCTGATGATCTCACGACACCTTCATCTCCGGCGCCGTCCCGATCGATCCCGCGGATTGACAACGCCACGATCCTCACCCCGACCAGCGGATACCTGGCGGCCGGCTACACGCACACGATCAACGTCTACCAGGGATGCGCCTTCGCCGGCGCGCTGTGTGGGATCTACTGCTATGCCCAGCACAACCGATGGATCACCCGGGGGCGTCGCTGGAGCCTCTACGGCGCCAAGCGACAGGTCCGAGAGGCATACCGCCGCGACCACGACCGGATCAAGCGCCCTAGCCGAGGTGATCCCCGGCCGCTGAAGATCTACATGAGCAGCAGCACCGACCCTTATATCCCCCAGGAGAAAGCCCTGCGGCTGACCCATTCGCTGCTGGAGGAGATGTCTGATCGGCCCCCGGACGTCCTGGTGATCCAGAGCCATCATACGCTCGTCGACCGCGATATCGACCGGATCGCGGAACTGTCGGCGCGTTGCGAGCTGTGGGTCTCGCTGACGGTGGAGACCGACATGGACCCGGTGCCCGGCTTCCCGCCGCACGCCAGCCCGCCAGCTCGCCGCCTGGCGACCCTCGCGCGGTTCCGCGCGCGGGGCATCCGCACTCAGGCGACGGTCAGCCCCCTCCTGCCGGTGGTCGATCTCGACTCGTTCGCCCGGCGCCTCGACGACGCCTGTGACCGTGTGATCCTCGACCATTACTTGATCGGCGACGGCTCGCCGAACGGTTGGCGGACGCGTCGCACGAGCTTTGCCGAGCGGCTCGAAAAGGCCGGGTTCGGCGAATGGAATGATCTGGCGAAACTCTGGACGGCCCGCGACCGGTTCGTCGGCATCCTGGGAGCTAGCCGCGTCCTGGTCGGCAGCGAAGGTTTCAACGCAGTCGGCAATCCTTGAAAGTACGCAGTACGCGGTACGCCGTGTGCAGTTGAAGTCAGGAGTTCTGTGGCTCCGGGCGACAGGAACCCAGCCCGGTCATCGGAGGCTCCACACCATGGTCAATGATGGCGGATCCAAGAAATGGTGAAGCCCTTCGATTTTCCGGGTCTTCAACCTTCATTGCGTACGGCGAACCGCGTATGGCATACGATCGAGAACCGCCTAATCTTTCTTGAATTCGGCTTTATCAATCTGGTAGAGAGCGATCTTGTCGGTGATGGTGCGCCGCGAGAGGCCGGTCAGACGGGCGGTACGTCCGATGTGGCCGTGGGTCCGCTTGAGGGCGCGGCGGAGATAGCGTTCCTCGAAGGCGGCGGTCAGTTCGGCGAGCTGATCGGTCAGGGGCCGGGAGAGGTTGACGGGGAGTTGGTAGCGGGGCCGGCCGGGCTTGAGGATCTCGGTGGGAAGGTTTTCCGCCTTGATCGTGTCGTCCCGGGAAGTGACACAGGCCCGCTCGATGGCGTTCTCCAGCTCGCGGATATTCCCGGGCCATCGATGCTGGAGCAGGGCTTCCATCGCCTCGGGGGAGATGGTCTTGGAGGACGTCCCGGGGCCGCCGAACTTCTGGACGAAATGAGAGGCGAGCAGGGAGATGTCCTCGGGACGCTCGTGCAGCGGGGGCAAATCGATCTTCACGACGTTGAGCCGGTAGTACAGGTCCTCGCGGAACTTCCCTTCCTTGGTCAGGCGGAGCAGATCGCGGTTGGTGGCGGCGATGACGCGGACGTCCACCTCGACCGTCTGCGCACCGCCGATCCGCTCGAACCGGCGTTCCTGGAGGACGCGGAGCAGCTTGGCCTGCATGGCCAGGGGGATCTCGCCGACTTCGTCGAGGAAGATGGTACCGCCATGGGCCAGCTCGAAGCGGCCCTTGCGCTGGCCGACGGCGCTGGTGAACGCCCCCTTCTCGTGGCCGAACAGCTCGCTCTCCAGGAGCGATTCCGGCAGCGCCGCGCAATTGACCGCCACGAAGGGGTGGTCACGCCGCGGCGACGACCCGTGCACTGCGCGCGCCACCAGCTCCTTGCCCGTGCCGGTCTCGCCGAAGATCAGGACCGTGCTGATGGTCTGCGCCACATGGCTGATCAGCTCGAAGACATCGTGCATCCGCGGGCTCTTACTCAGGATGCTGTGGAACGTGAACTGCTTGTACAGCTTCTCGCGCAGCTCCGTCACCTCGTCCTGGAGCGCCCGCTCGCGCAGGGCGCGCTGGATCACCAGCCGGAGGTGCTCCAGGTTGATCGGCTTGGTCAGGAAGTCGACGGCCCCCATCCGCATCGCCTGAACGGTCTGCTCGATCGTGCCGAAGCCGGTGGTGATGATCACGTCGGCCGGCGGCCGGCGCTTCTGCACTTCCTCGAGGAGTTGCAGGCCGTCGACCCGAGGCATCTTCAGATCCGTGACGATGACGCTATAGGGTCGCTCGGTCAGCGCCTTGAGGGCGTCGCTGCCGTTGGCGGCCGTATCCACCGCGAGGTCGGGGTCGGTCTCGAGGAACACCTGGATTTGCTTGCGGGCGGTCTCGCTGTCCTCGACGATCAGGATCCGTTGACGGGAAGGAGGAGCCGTCTCGGCCGGAGGCGTCTCCCCGGGCGCAGCCTCGGGACTCGCCGCACTCGTCTGGTTGCCAGTCAAAGGTCGTCTCCTCTCTGGGTTCCCGACGGGCCTTCCGGAGGATGCTGAGAACCTAGGCTACTATACATGCGCAGAATGTTTCAGACAACCGAGGCGCGTTCAGGTAGATCGCGACAAGAACCCTGACTATCGAGAATCAAGGAGCGGCGCATGACCGGGAAAGACCAGTCCGGGCATCCCGTTGCCCGGGAGCACGAGGCCCTGGAGCGGGAGCTGGAGCGCGAGATCGCCCAGCGGAGGCGCCTGGAGGAAGCCCTCAAAGAAGCCGACCTGCGCAAGGACCAGTTCCTTGCCATGCTCGCCCACGAGCTTCGCAATTCCCTGACGCCGATCAGCAACGCCGCGCAGATCATGAAGGTCCAGGGGCTCAACGGCCCCCATTTCGAGTGGTCGGTCAAGGTCATCGAGGATCAGATCAAGTCCGTGACCCGCATGGTGGATGAGGTGCTGGACGTCTCCCGGATCCTCCGCGGTCAGGTCGTCCTCCGGAAGGAGCCGGTCGAGCTGAAGCAGGTGGTGGACCTGGCCGTCGAGACCAGCCAGCCCCTGATCGAGCACCACCATCATCACCTGACCGTCACCCTCCCCACTCATCCGATCCTCCTGGAGGTCGCCCCGACCCGAATGGCCCAGGTGTTTTCGAACCTCCTGAACAACGCCGCGAAGTACACCGACCCGGGGGGAGAAATTTCCCTGTCCGCCGAACAGGCTGATCGCGAGGTCGTGGTCTGCGTCCGGGACAACGGGATCGGCATCGCGCAGGACCTGCTCCCTCACGTATTCGACGTCTTCGCCCAGGCCGATCCGACCCTCGCGCGCTCGCGGAGCGGCCTGGGGCTCGGGCTGACGCTGGCCCGGTCGCTGATCGAGATGCATGGCGGCCGCGTGGCCGCCCACAGTAGCGGTCCCGGCCAGGGCAGCGAGTTCACCGTCCGCATCCCCCTGGCAGCCCAGATCGGACCGGCCACGATGGCCTGACCGGCCACGCCGGTGCGCGACCGAAAAGAGAAGACCGTCTCCCGCTTATCGGGGCTTGCCCACCTCCACGACACTGTTGTGGTAATCGCCGACCTGGCGGGCATTGCCGGGATCCTGGCGCCATCGGGTGCCGTCGAGGACGAACTTGTACTCGTGGGTACCCGGATCGAGTTTCAGCTGGGTCTGGTACCGGCCCGAGTCATCGGGACCGTCCATCTTCAACGCGTTGGGCTTCCAGTCGTTGAAGGTGCCGGCCAGGTAGACCGCCTTGGTGGCGGCCGGAGGACGGTAGCGGAACGTGACCACATGGGTGCCATCGTCTGACTTCCGCACTTCCGGGCCGCCCAGGCTCAGGTCCTGGTCGGCCAGGGCGACCTCGACGTAGCCGACGAGCATCTCGTCGCGCGTCTGCTCGCCCCAGGCGACGGTGGCCTTGGGATCGGGGTTCGACAGATTATCGGCCGAGTTGTCGTAGCGGGCCAGGCAGCGGAGCACGCTCCCCTCGGGCATGAGCCTCGGCTTGGAAAGGACGTAGACGTTCTGCCACTCGAACTCATAACGCGGCACGTCCAGGAGCACCTCGGTCCGGCCGCCGGGGAAGACGGCTTCGAACCGGAAGGACTTGCCGCGCAGGTGCATGTGGGGCAGGAGCGAGTAGACGATCGTGTCCTGGTCGAAGCGGTGCCGGGCCTCGGCCGCGAAGTCGTCGGCGCCGGCAGGGATGCGCAGGTCCATGTTGATCGCGGCGATCGCGGTCATTTCCTTGCGGATCGTCTTGGGGTCGGCGAAGACCAGCCCGATCTCGCTGCGATCGGCCAGGGGCATCCCGCGCGGTGTGTAGTGGATCTGGAACAACAGTCGAGATCCGGCCGGGACGAGTCGGGCCGTCCCCTCGGGCAGGATGCGGGGCGGCATCCCGGGGGCGTAAGCGGCGAGGAAGTCGATCCTCCGCTCCGCATCCCGGCTCCCCGGCGGCAGTACGAAGACGACCAGATGGTGGACCACCGACGGGTTCCCCGGCCGCACCTGCGACGCCCGCACCCAGACATCCTTCTTGAGCTTCGGGTCGATGATGAAGTTCTGGTAGGGCATCGTGCCCTCGGCGGGGATCTTGACGGTCTTTGGCATGGCGACGACCAGGTCCGGGGCGGGGATCCGCCAACCCTCGACGTAGTGCGCCGGCTCGGGCAGATCGTGCGGGTTGCCTTCGGGGGCGCCTGCGGCCACCCAGGCGGCGATCGTCCGCTTCTCATCGGCGCTGAGCTGGGCCTCGTTGGAAAATGAGCCGTACTCGGGGCTGGCGTGCCAGGGAGGCATCCGGCCCGACTGGACCACTTCGTCGATCATCTCGGCCCAGCCGGCGGCCTGCGGGTACCTCGCCAGCGAGAACGGCGCGATCTCCCCCTCACGGTGGCAGGCCACGCAGCGATCGCGGAGGATCCGCGCCACCTCTTTCGAGTAGGTGACGGACCCCTCTGCTTTGGCCTTGGCAATCCGTCCGATCCGGCAGCCGACGGCTTCGGTCCGCGGCGTGGTGACGGGGTGGCCGGCCAGCAGGTTGTCGAGCGCGTCGGTCAGGTCGCGACGGCTCGGTGCCGGCCGGTGGACGCCGAATCCGAACTGATCGTCAACCCGGCCGCGATAGCGCACCACGTGCCGCGCGTCGAGGACGAAGACCTCCGGCGTCCGATCGACGTCGAGCCGGTCGGCCAGCTCGTTCCCCACATCCTTCAAGAAGGGGAACGGCAGGTCGTGCGCCTGGGCAAACCGCGACATCGACGACGGGGCATCCTGCTGGTTGGAGTCGACGCCGAAGAACGCCACCCCTTTCTTGTCATAGGCCCGCGCCAGCTCGGCAAGCCTGGGGGCATAGAGGCTCGCCAGCGGACATTCGGCACCCAGGAAAGCCAGTACGACCAGCTTCTTCTCGCGGGTATCATCGAGGGCATGCCAGCCGCCGCGGAAGTCCTGGAGCTTGAACGTGAGCGCGCGAGCCTCGGTCGCGTTCGACCGGCGGCGACCCGGCGAGCATCGTCGTGAGCAGGATTGACAAGCAGCCGGGAATCATCATCGTCGGGCCTCGCGGAGCGGGATTCGATGGGGAGTGCCAGTCCATATCCGCACCATCCTATCACAAGAGTCGTAGCACGCCCAAGAGCACTGTTTGCGAACCTCCGCCGTCGCCGGCTGAATGCTTGCGGTAGAGGAATCGGATGTGTACTGTGAACGTCTCGACAAGTCCCCACATGGCTGGGATGTTGCCAGCCGGTCATGAGCTGTCCAGAGACGAGGATCCCATGTCGCGATTCGCCGACGTCTGGAACACCATCAAGACACGGATCATCAATGCGCCGCGGGTGATGCCCACCGCGGTGGAGATCCCCATCAATCAGGTCCAGGGCCCACAACCGACGCCCCGGCCGACGGTGCCGACGCCCCCGTCACCGGTACCGAAGCCCGGTACGGGCAAGCCTTCCGGCGACGACATCACGATCGGCAAGCCGTTGCAAGCGGTCTTCGCGGCCGATGAGGATTATTTCCAGGTCCGCGTCAACGAGATGTATCTGACCCAGGCCCGCCAGTGGTTCCACGCCATCGACCCGACCGTCTTCGTCGTCTCCGAGTTCATCTACGACAAGGCGGAGCAAGCGGTTCCCTTCGTGGTCGGCCCCGCGCTGATCAAGCAACAGAACCTGACCGTGCCCCACGGCACGATCTTGCAGGATACCCGCGTATCGGGCCTGCACCCGTTCCGCGGGGGCCGGCTGATCGTGTCGGTCGTCCTCTGTTCGGTGCAGGTCAAGGACTACGCGCGGCGGCTGCTGGGCGTGATCGAGAAAGCCTCGGGACCACTGGGCGTCGCGTCGTCGCTCGGATCGTATCTCCACCTGGCGGACGTCGTCCTCGATGGGTTCGAGGGCCTGCTGGGGCTGGACGTCACCACGCCGCTGGTCGGACTGCGCCGCGAGTTCGACTCCGCGTCCGGCGACCCGTTCACTCCGGGGTTCTATGCCCTCATCGACGCGCCGAACGTCGATCCCAAGACGCTCTGGGTGCGCAACAATCAGCTTTACCAGGGGCCGAGCCTGGAAAGTTCCACCAAGTACACCGCGGCCGACTTCGTCCTGTTCAGCATCGTCCGTCCGCCGGACGACCGCCGCGACGACCTGACCACCTTGCCGTTCTACCCGCTCTGGGAGCGGATCAAGGGCGAGGCCAACAGCGCCAACCTCGAGAAGTGGGCCAGCGCCAAGGCCAACATGCTGAGCCTCTACGAGACCATCGAGTTGAGCCCCGACCTCACCGCGCCCCAGTGCGACGAGCTGAAGGAGTTCTACAGGACACGGATGAAGGCCATCCATGACAAGGCGGTGGGCCTGGCCACGATGGGCCCCGAGGCGGCCGTCAAACCCGGCCCCCTCGACGTCGTGCGCCCGAGCGCCGTCTCGATCCTCGACATGTAATGTCCCGCCGGAGGACCTGGGATGCGCTACGTGGATTGTACGATCACGATCCGCGAGAAGATCGTGGAATTCAAGCCGCCCTATGGCAAAGGGGTGTCGGGGGAGCTGTATTATTCAGACGTCGCGGCTTTGACCATCGAACACCTCAACACCCTGGTCGGTCAGAACAACAACTGCGGCTTGGATCTGCTGAAGCTGCTCGGGCTGCACCTCTACGGCATCCTCTTCGGTTCGAAGGACGTGCGCGAAGCGTTCGAGGAGGCTTACAAGGGTTTCGCCGCGGAGGTTTCCCGGGAAGACCAGTTGCACAGGAAGAGCGGGGGAGTCTCCGACCTCCGCTTCCGCCTCAACCTGTTCTTCGCCGATCGGGACAGCAAACTGACGCACCTCCCCTGGGAATTCCTCTTCATGCCGCTCGCGAACAGTACCGGCCTGGGCGGCTACTTCCTCACCGGCCACTCGAAGGACCTGATCCTGACGCGCCGCCTGTCCGACAAGGACCAGTTGATCGACCCCGACCGTGAGGCACTCAAGATCCTCGTTGTCTGCTGCCAGCCCCGCGATCTCGAGGACATCGAGACCTCGGCCCAGGATGCGATCAAGGCCATCAAGGAGCTCGAGGATGGCACAGCCCAGCGTGTCCAAGTCCGGCAAGTCAAGGACCCGACCTTCTCGAAGGTCCGCAAGGAGATGGAGTGGCGACCGCACGTCTTCCACTTCATCGGACACGGCCTGAAGGGCGAGCTCGCCTTTCTCAAGGAAGCGACGGATATCGACCTGAATGACGAGACGCCGGGAGAGAAGCGTCCGACGGCGGATTGGATCTCTACCGCCGGTATCATGGGTCTGTTCGACCGTCCGGATCTTCGCATGGTCTTCCTGCATGCCTGCAACAGCGCGTCGAGCACCTCGACGACGACCATCACCTCGCTCAACAGCTTCCGGGATATGGCGCGGACGATAGCCATCGAGGCGGACGTGCCGGTTGTGATCGCGATGCAATACAAGATCCAGAATCAGGAAGCGAGGAAATTCGTGAAGACGTTCTACGAGCAGATCGGCGCGGGCATGGAAGTCGACGAAGCTGTGAAGGTCGCGCGTTACGAGTTGGGGCAAGGCGCGGCTCCTTGGACTTCCGCCGTTTCGGGACCCCGGTGGTCTACATGCATTGCCGGGACTCGATCATCCTTCCGACGGAGAAGGAGACGACGGGGTCGTCGCCTTCGACCGGAACACCCGGGCCAGCGCCGTCGATCCGGCCAGGAACCACTCCGGTCAGTATTCCGGCTGGGGGGAGGATGGCCGCCGGGGCGGCGTCCAATCTGTCGGCGGCGTCGCCGTCGCCCGGGGCCCCCGCGACTGCAACCATGGACCGCTTCGACTCGAAATCGTGAGGAAGCCATTCCATGGGCCAGGCCTTGCAACAAACGGCGACCACGGTCCCCTCTCCGCCGGGCACATCGCTGTTCGGAGCCGTGCGGCTGTTCCAGCGGGACGAAGTCGTTGCGATCCTCGCCCGCGCCTACGGCGCCGCGGCGGGCCGCGACGCCGACATGCGCACCGCGACCGACGTCCTGGAACGCCTGCGCGAGGCCCTGCTGGCCGAGGACGACCCGTTTTCCCTTTGGATCCTGCTCGACAACCAGGTGGGCCGTGCCGAGGTCGACCGCCTCCTGCCGGTCCTCCGGCAGTTGCGCGACGAGTGCACCAAGCTCATCTGCGATCGCCTGATCGAGCGGGTGGCCGAGGCGTTTTGCCGCGACGCCGGAGCCGGGTGGGCCCTCTGGGTCTGGGTCTACGTCCGCGCGATGTGGGACTGCGATGCGCTCTGCACCGCATTGGCGAAGGCTCCGATGCCGGCCCCGGAAGAATTCGCCGGACGGCTCGAAGCCATGAAACGGTACTCTGTGCTCATGGCGCACGAGCGATGGGCGGAGTGCCGTGACGGCCTCGTCATGCTCTCGAAAGAGCCGGGCCTCGATGACCTCCAGCACGCCTCGCTCATGGGCGTTCTCGCTCAGATCCATCTCTCGGTTTTCGGCGACGTTGACGGTGCCGAGGGTTGGCTGAAAAAGGCCGACGAGTTGACCGGAGATACGAACTCGCTCGCGGTCTTCGTCGGCTGGACTCGCCTCTGGTTGTACAAGGGGGAACTGGAGAAAGCCGCCGACTTCGCCCGTCGCGCCGTTGCGTTCGATCCACGCCGGCAAGACGGTTACCTGGCCCTGGCCGAGTGTGATGAAACGGTGGAGAACCTCGACGGGGCCGAGACCCACTATCAAGATGCCATCTCGGCCGCCTGCGGCTCGTCCGCGGCCTATCTGCGGCTCATCCGGCTCTACGGCCACCCTAAGCTGTTCGCCGACCGCCGGGAGCGGATCCCGGCGCTCAAAGCCAAGGCCCGTGCCGTGGACCCATCGGCCGAGTACAACCTCCTGTTGACGGAAGCGTCGATCGACCTGCAAAACAACCTCGACCGCGAGGCCCTCGCCTGCTATGCCCAGGCGATCGCCCTGGACCCTACGCGGCTCCGGGGATACCTCGAGTTGGGAAACGCGCAGCCTCGGCATGGCCGATCGGCCGGACCGGACCACGGAGGCCCTGGCAGAGGCCCGGTCCGCATTCGCGAAGGCCATTGAGATCGCCCCCGCGGCCTACGACGGATACTGGTTCATGGCCGTGCTCTGCGAACGCGAGGGCCGGTACGAGGAAGGCCTGGAATTCTGCAAGGAATCCCTGCGACTCGAGCCCCGACTCGAGGGCCGCTTCCGGTCGAAGATGGCGGACTTCCTGCGGATGCTCAAAAGGCACTCCGAGGCCGAGACCGAGGTGGAACGCGCCCTCGTCGCTGACCATACGGGCGGCGAACCGGTCCAGGCCATGATGGCGCTGGCCGACGTCTACTACCAAGCGAGGGGATCGCGAGGCCGCACTCGGCCTCTACGATCTCGCGCTCGACAGCCGGCGCGAGACCTTCGAGGCCGATTACGACAATCTCATCGGTAACTTGCACTATTATTTCAGGGAATATGCGGAAGCCGCCAAGGCGTACCGGAAGGCCCTCGAAAAGGCCCCGAAGAACGCCGTAATCCACTCGAACCTCGCCGGGGCGCTCGAGCAGATGTCGGCATCTGACCGATCCGGCCGATACGACGAGATTATCAGAGGCGCTACAGCAGGCGAGCCGGCTCATGCCGGAGAATGCCGAGTATGCCGGCAAACTTGCCAAGTACGAGCATCGGAAGCGATTTCTCCTGCATTACGGCGAACCATCACTCGAGTTGATCCCGGTCGTCACGCCGATCCAGCCCGTGCTCGAGGCCGCACTCCTCAGCCCCATCCTGACCGAGTCGAGGGATGCACTCCGCGACGCGATTCTCGAGAAGATTGCCGCGATGCGCGGGCACTTCCGGGACCGATTCGGCCTGACAATCCCGGGCGTGTCGTTCACCGATATCGCGGAGGGCTCGTCCCGACCCGGAACGTATTTTTTAATGGTGATGGGAAAACTCAAAGAAGAGGGCCGCATCCCACCTGAGAAGACGTTCGTCCCGGCCGAGGATCGGAAGACGTTGGGTCTCACCGGCGAACCGACGGAAGCTCACCGGCGAGGTTCCAGCGCCAAACGGACTCTGGCTCGACGAAAGCCAGGCCGCGTGCGCTC
Source organism: uncultured Planctomycetota bacterium (assembly GCA_963845755.1). Classification (GTDB taxonomy): domain Bacteria; phylum Planctomycetota; class Planctomycetia; order Isosphaerales; family Isosphaeraceae; genus CAWJTV01. The sequence goes on along the minus strand of CAWJTV010000016.1, from coordinate 58,241 downwards.
GTGATAAGGGGCTGCCCCTGCTGGCCCCGACCGAGTTCCTCCTGGATCGGCTGCAAGCCGTGCTCGAGTCCAGCATGGCCGACCTGATTCATTACGAGGCGACCGTAGCCCTGTTGAAGGAGTCGTCCGTCGGCTCGCGAGCCGACATCCCCAAGAAGCCCGAGAAGGTCGTCGCGCTGACGCGGGTCCTCAAGGGCTTGCTGGCCCGGCGCATCTCGATCGGGAACTTGAATGCGATCGTCGAAGCGTTCGACCCGATGCGGCGGCGCGGGATGGCCGAAGACGCGATCGTCGAGCAACTCGCTCACCCACGGCAGAACTGAAGGAGATGCCGACGTGCCGACCATGAGCCTCGAGACGGCCTCGCTGACGCTCTTCCTCAGCCGATCGTCCTCCCTCGATCGCGATGCGCTGGAACAAGGGTTCGTTCGCCTCCAATCGATCCTCTTCCAATGTCGCGGGGTGATCCCGCCCAAGATCGCGATCCAGTCCGACGAACGCCTCTCGGTTGATGCGATCGAGCTCGCGATCAACCAGCGCGCCGATCGGATCAGGCTGCCTCCTGACCGTCTGCCTGCCGACGTGGATCCGGCTTCGCTCCAGGAGATCGACTCGAAAAAGGTTCGTGAACTCACCCAAAGACTCCGTTCCTCCGGTACCCCGCCTGGGGCGGTCGATCACGCCCTATTCCGGATCGGCAAGGAGCTCTGGGACAGGGCGCCGGAACTGCTGAGCACGGAGCTAGTGGAGCACTACCTGGATACTCTCGAATCGACACACCCCAACCTCGTCCAGGCCGTCCGCCTGCTCCCCGACCTGCCGGGGCTCGCCTCGCGACTGGCTTCGAGACTGGCGTCGGAGGAATCCTCGATCCGCAACCTACCGGCTGTCCTGGAGGAATTCCTCGCTCACGGGTGATCATCAGGTCCTTGCTTATGTTCCCGTCGGTTGGCCCGGGAAGCCGCCGCACTTTCGCGTGGGTGGGGTGGCGCCGCTTCCGGTATCATCAAGCTGATTGCGAAACGATGGAAACCACGGGACGAAGACGCTTCGAGGGTCCCCTCAAACCGTGAAACACACGATCGGGCAGAGGAGTATCGAACGGACGTGGCGATCCGTCGCCCGCGCACGGCTCATGCCGTTGATCGTGGTGCTTCTGGCCGCCTTGGGCTTGCGAGTCCTGGCCGCCGTCGGGGTGCAGCGGTTCGTGGATCGGAACGATCCTTATCGGTTGTGCGTCTTCCCCGACGCCCGTTATTACTGGCTCCTGGCCCGGACGATTCGCGGGGAACCCCTATGAGATCGTGGAGTGGGGTAATGTCTCGTACCGGGCCATGCGCACCCCGGTTTATCCGCTGTTCCTGGCGGCCTGCCAGGTCGTCTTCGGCGAGTCGCCGATGGCGGTCCGACTGGTCCAGGCTGTCCTGGGGACTGCGAGCGCCTGGCTGGTTTACCGCCTGGCCCGACGGGTCGAACGCGCGCTCGGAACTCGATCCTCTTTCCGAACGCCGATTCTGGACCGTGCCCCTGATCGCCGCCGTCCTGGCCGCCTTCTATCCCTATGATGTCGCCATCTCGGAGTTGATTCTTTCCGAAGCCTTGTTCATGCCCTTGATGCTCTTGACACTCTGGGGCCTTGCAACGCTCTGGCGGACTTCCGAGGAGCCGAGACCGGCAGGCGGTCATCGCGAGTCCTGGCGCACCGCCCTGGTGGCGGTGGGGACCGGCATGACCGGCGGGACGGTCGTCCTGACGCGGCCGTCGTGGGGGCTGTTCTTGCCGGGGGCCTTGCTGGCCTGGGTCATGGCTTGCCTCGTTGTGCGCGATCGCTATCGGCGTCGTGCGGTAATGCGTTGCGCCGCGCTGGTGCTGGTTGGAGCGGTCCTGGTGATGAGTCCCTGGTGGGTCCGCAACGCGCGGATCTACGGCCGGTTCGTCCCCACGTCGCTCTGGATGGGAGCCAGCCTCTACGATGGACTGAACCCCGGCGCGACCGGCGCCAGCGACATGAGATTCCGCGACACGCCCGAATTCCGGACGCTCTCCGAACTCGATCAGGACGCGACGCTCACGCGTCGCGCTCTCGACTTCGCCAGGTCGAATCCGTCGCGTGTCCTGGAGCTGGCCCTCATCAAGGTCGGCCGCTACTGGAGCCCGTGGCCCAATGCCGAGGACTACCGATCGCCCTGGCTGTCGGCGGCCGGCGCGGTGGTGGTGATCCCGCTGTATCTGCTGATGGTCGCCGGCGGCTGGGATCGGCGGCGCGACCTGTGCGCCCTGGTGCTGCTGGCGGGTCCTGTGCTCTACTTCTGCGCGGTTCATAGCGTCTTCGTCAGCTCGATCCGGTATCGAATCCCCGGCGAGATCGCGGCGATGCCGCTGGCTGCGATCGGATTCCGATCGATCGTTGGCCGGGTACGACAGGAGCCGTCGGCATGATTGACGATCGCGAGGCCCTCCACTACACGGAACGCATGGTGCCCGAGGAGGCCCATGCCCGGACCTTCTGGGAGCACGTCGCCCGTTACCGTTTCGCGAAGGACTTCGTCTGCGGCAGGCGTGTGCTCGACGTCGCCTGCGGCGAGGGCTACGGGGCGGCGGCCCTCACCAGGGCCGGGGCGTCGAGCACCGTCGGAATCGACCTGTCGGCCGAGGTCTGCGAGCACGCGCGGCGGAAATACGGCCTCGACGCCCGCCCCGGTGATGCTCAGGCCATCCCGCTGCCGGATCGGTCGATCGATGTGGTCGTCTCGTTCGAGACGATCGAACACGTCGACGACCCGGCCGCCTTCCTCGCGGAATGTGCTCGAGTCCTCGTCTCCGAAGGGATGCTCATCGTCTCGACCCCGAACCGCCCGGTCTACAGCGGCGAAGGGACTCAAAATCCGTTCCATCGCATCGAGCTCGACGAGGAGGAGTTCGTCAGCTTGCTCCACTCGAGGTTCCGAGCCGTACGCCTCTACACCCAGTTTCCCCAATCGGCCGCCTGGTGGAGTCACCGGTCGCTCGCGGCCGAACGGTCGCCCTGGCTCCACATCCGGGGCTTCTGGCGGTTGTCGTCCTGGTTCTGCCCCGCGATTCGGACGCATGTCAGTCCGGCGATCCGCGCGAAGGCCGACGAGATCATCCTGGGCCGTGACACGTTCCTGGCTTCATTGTTCAATCCCTACATCGTCCGGCCGCGCTCGGAGCACAGCCGCGAACGGCCCTACATCCTCATTGCGGTCGCGCAGGGCGTCCTCGGCGGTGCCCTGTAGTCAAAAATTGAGGTGTTTGTCGACGCTGTGTGATTTATCCGTTGCGACCCTCTCCGGCAGGTCTCTTCGACTTCAGCCTGGACAACCCCAACAAGCCGCCCAGGATCAGACAGACCCACCCGACGACCCTCTCAATCCAGAGAACGTACGATGGTTCCGCCCCTCCCCATGCCGCGTGGGCAACGATCGACAATAGACTTGTAATCCCGACCCCAATGAGCGCCCCACGGAAGAATGCTGCGATGTCCCAACCTCGACGCCTTTCTAGCCGCGCCGCAACCAATCCAATCGCGCACCCCAGCGAAAAGCTCAAGAAACAAGCCATCCAGAACTCGCCGATCCAGAGGAATCCAGGCGAGACGCTGGTTGTCTGCTCTCCCGTGAGGTGTTGGTACCAACGGACCAGGAGGCCCAGAGGATGGAGCCGCTCCATCGCGACGAAGTTCGCCGTGACGACGTACGTAATGACAAAGACGATCAGGCACGTGTAGTGAAAGGCTCGAAGTGATCGGGTCAGGATCAGCTTCCAGATGATCAGGAAGTCGATGGATCCCACGAGAACCCAGAGTGTAGGGTATCTGGCTATATCCCCCGGTGCGGTGCGCGTCACGGCCAAGTTCACGGCGGCCAGCGCAACGACCATCATCACCTGGCTGATCGAGACCCGCTTGGTGGACATGGCACGGGTCTCGTGTCATCCACGCGATCGGGTAGAACAACGGGCGTCAATCCTCTCACGATTGTCAAAGGATACTCATCAGCGAAGGCGAGTCCAACCCTTGGCATGCTATTTTGTCCGTTCCGAGGAGTGACCCCTGGTCGGTGATATCTCCCAGATCTGAATCGATGCCATGCCACGGCTCGGGCTCCAGACCAGGGTCACCCGCTCGGGATACCGTCTCAGATACTGCACCAAGGGGTCCTCGGCAGCGTTGGCATAGCGATCCTCGTCGATCAGGAGGTAGGCGATCCCACGGCGATCGATGAGCTGGCCGATGGCTTCGGGGTCGGAGGAATCCCAGCCGACGGCTTGACGGCTCGTCTGCCAGAACACCTCGCCGGGGTGGCTGGTCAGGATGAGTCCGGGTCGCGTCGCGTCGTGGGCGATCCACCGGCAGGCGCCATCGAAATCGGCGTGGATCCGCTGCTGGGCCGCGGCGCGGCCGGTCGCGACGGCGTAGGCCGCGTAGGGGATTGAGATCGCGAGGATCATGCCCGCCGCCCAGTTGCGGGGCCGTCTCATTCCCATCAAGGACATCAGGCGTGCGAGGCCCTCGGTCGCACCCGCGAGCAAGAAGGGCACGAGCGGGATCAGGAACCGGCCCGCTTCCAGGAACGGCCAGACCAGGAGCAGTGCGAGCGTCAGGAAGGCGATCAGCCCGGCCAACCGGCGGCGAGGATTTCGCAAAGTCGTTGTCCATCCCCAAACCAAGACGCATGTCGCCGCAACCGCCCAGAGATTGACCAGCACGGCAACGGCGTCGATCCGGCGGCCACGGAGAAGCCAGCGAGTCGCCGCGGCCACCCAGGAATTGACCCACACGGCGACGGCCGCAGAGCGGGAGAACGCCGTCCCGACTTCGACGATGGGGCCGGTGATTTGATCGGGAAGTCTCTGAAGGTAAAACACCGCCTGTCCGGCCATCCGGGCGGCCAACTCCTCTTGCACGAACAGGCCGGCCTGGGTGTGGTGGCGAACGGCCGCCTGCCAACCGACCCAGGGAAGAATCAGCACAAGCGCTGTCAGCCCTGCCGGCCACAACGTTCGCCATCGGCGGCGCAGCCCGAGATCGAGGAACACCGCCGCAATAAGGCATCCACCAACGTGCCGGGTCAAGACGCATACAGCCAGGACGAGTCCCAGGACCATGCCGATGGCGATACCGTCCCGCCGTCCCGCCTGAACCGCCACGAGCACGGCCAGTAGCTCGGAGAAGATATAGAGCGGCTCCGACTGGATCGAGCCCCCGACCCGTCCCCAGGTCCAGTTGACCGCCAGGGCCAGTCCGAGTAGCAGGGCCACCCTTCGCGAGTAGATCGCGAGGAACCACCGCCAGGCCAGAAGGACCGCGGCCACGATGCAAGCGACGGAGAAGACGTGGGCCGCCGCGACCGAGCGGCCCGTGGACCACCAGAGGACGGCGAGCGCGGCCGGATATCCCGGCGGGAAGTGGGCGTGTCGGGGCGTTGCCGGATCGCTGATCTCCCGATAGCCCCGCCCCGTTGCCAGGGCTTCGCCGAGCACGGCGTAACCCGCTCCGTCGAACCGCGGGGGTGCCTGGAGGTCGGTGTTCAGCCCGACGGAAGCCACCGCAACGATCGCCAGGACTAAACCGGAACCCAGGCCAGACCCCAGCTTCCTTCGAATCGGTCTCATCGGTCTGGCCCCTCGGAGTGAACCCCCTTGGAACCGACCCACATCAGTCGAAGCCCCGGGAAATCGACGGTTTCTCGGACGAATTCCTCGTCGGTCAACGCCGCCGGCAGCGTGCTGGCTGGCCGGCCGTCCCGGAGACTGATTGCAACCCAGGTGGGATCCCGGCTCGGGATGACATCGCCGGGCCGATCGGCCCAGGAGATCAGCCGCCGATCCGGTCCGAGGTAATAGCGGGCGGTCTCGAGCTCCGTATCTCCGGAAGCGTCCGCCGAGAGGATCGCGACCGGCGCGCCCGGGTCGCGGCGGTTGAGGTAAGCGGCGGCTCCCCTCCAGTCGGCTTTCAGGTCGGGGCGATAGACGTCGTTCCGCATCATGACGCCGGAAAGGACGACACCACCCGCCGCGACCGCGAGGCCCAGGGGCCAGACCAGCTTGCTCAGCCCTCGGGCCACCAGAATCAGGTAGGCCGGGCCGACGAATAGCGTATAGCGCGCCGGGCCGAAAATCGGATGCGCGACGCGCGAGTAAACGTAAAGGACAACGGGAGGAACCAACAGCCAGATCAAGAGAGATATGGACGGAGCGGCGGGTTCCGGCACGATCCGGAAACCGCCGTTGTCTCGTCGTTGAAGCCCACACAGACCACACGCGATCAACAGCGAGCAAGCGAGCAGAGTGACGAAGTTTCCACCGATGAATCCGATCGGCATCCCGAGCAAGAACCGGAGTGACAGCAGACCGGTGGTCGATTCCGGGGCGTGGTCCAGGTACTTGCCCACCCACGGCATGACGGCCGCCGCGACGGCGAGATGCGTGATGAGCCAGCTCCGCCAGGAAACCTGGAACGCCCGGCGATGCAGGAACGAGGCCAAACCGAGGGCGCCGACCATCAACAAGCCGAGTGGGTGCGAGTAAGCGATGGCCATCAGGGCGAGTCCATAGAGCACGAGATTCCCGATTCGCGGCGAGCGCCTCTGCGAGAACAACAGGCCCCAACCCAGGCATGTGACCAGGACCAGCCACGCGTACATGCGCACTTCCCGCGAGTAATACACCAGCAGGGGGCTGATCGCACAAAGCCAGGAGGCCCAGAGTCCAGTCGTCGCATCGAAGGCCCTGAGGCCGACCCAGTACACGACGGCGACCGTGAGGATGCCGCAGAGCGCCACTGAAGCTCCGACCCGAGAGATCGGAGGGTCCGAAGAGGGAGACCCAGCCTTGAAGGAGACACGGTTGAAGGGGAGCACGGGTCGCATCGATCTGATCGAGGAGCCGGAGAAGGGCGGAGGGGTCCTCCGTACGGGCCAGTCGCATCGTGACGATCTCGTCGTACCAGAGACTGCTCTGGCCCAGATGAAACATCCGCAGCATCGAGGCCAATACCAGGATCGCGGTGAGAGGAAGGAACCTCGGGAGGTATCGCCGAACGGTCGAGGTATGACTCATGGACGGATTCGGATCGGCTGTGTTCGCGTTCTCTCCGGACATCGGCCGTGCCCCTCACCGACCAGCAATTCAGCCGACGCCCCGCGCCATCAGCCGCCCACCGGAAGCTCCTCCGCGGGTTAGCTTCATTCCCACGGGCGCCGGGGTTGGGTGGGGCCGCGCCAGCCCGGGATCGTGGCACAAATAGGCACTGGTGATCACCATTTCGGCGAGTCGCCGTCGCCGATCTCTTTAACCCGAAGCGAGTTCGGTGCACGTCCCGAAAAGGTCGGAGCAATCGAGTCGCGGGCGGCATTGGGAAGGCGGAATTCTCAGGTCTTTCGCGACCAGGTACGGGTTTCGAGATCCTCTATATTCAGTATGCCGCAACTTGGAAATTTCGTTAATGCACCTAGTGCGGATTTCAGGCTGCTGGCCTCCCGAACTTTCGACCGCGGCAGTAGATGCGAAAATCCGAAAAAAAAGAAAACAGGGAGACTGCGCGGCCGGGATCCGTGGTTTGAAGAGGGGCCTGGGGCATCCGGAAATCCGGAATCCTCGTTGGGTTGCGGTCTCCGCCGCGTTGGGGATAATCTTCAGGGTGTGGCGTGTAGTCTCTCTCCTGGAACGTCGCGGGGTGGACGATGGATAAAGACTTCAAGCGGATGACCGATTTCCTGGTCGGGATGGGCATCGAGCAGGTCGCGCACACGCACAAGTCGTACCTGGCGCACTTGATCGCCGTGTTCCGTCTCCTGGAATCGCAGGGCTGTCCGGAGGACGTTTGTCGGGCCGGGATGTTCCACTCGATCTACGGCACCGAGAAGTTCCAGGGTTTCACCTTGCCCCTCGAGCGCCGGGGCGAGGTCCGCACCTTGATCGGCGACCGGGCGGAACACCTCGCGTACCTGAACTGCGCCATGGATCGTGCGTCTTTCGACCGGGCCCTCGGTCAGGTGGCCGAGCCTTATCGGATCGTGGACCGCATCACCGGCGAAGAGGTCCCGCTCTCGCGGCACGACTACGACGACCTGTGCCACGTCCACCTCTTCGACTGGCTGGAACAGGTGCCCCGGTCCCGGGAATGGGATTATCGACGGCCCGCCTATCGGAAGATGGCCGAGCGGTTGGGCAAGACGGCGGAAGAGGACTACGAGCGCGTCTTCGCTCAGGAGGAGACGGAAACGGGCGCGGCCGTTCCTTCAAGACCGGGGTAACGACAGCGTGGAGTGGAAGTGAGCGAGTACCATAAGAATCAAATCAGCGATCATTGCTCCACACAGGTCTCTGGGAGGGGGCTGGCATGCCTGAAGCGGTCAAGTACCGCCAGCCTGGTTCAAGATGGCCGAAAGCGCCGACTGGGACCACTTCGGGGCGCTCAGGCAGACCTTCGGATCGGCCGATCAGGTCGGCAACTGCGTCGTTTTCGACGTGGGCAACAACCGCTTCCGGCTGATCGGGCGCGTGTTCTATACCACCGGCAAACTGTACATCCTCAAGGTGATGGATCACCGGGAATACGACAAGGGACGCTGGATCGATGACTGCGGGTGTCACGAGCCCCCGCCCAGAAGGCCGCCCGTGGCGAAGAAGTCCCCCGCACCGGGGGCGGCCATGCCCCGCCGGCAGAAGAGAGGATGATGAGCGATGGCAGCCAAGGCCGCTACCCCGAGAGTGCCGGACACCTACTGGAAGCTGGTCAAGCGATTCCCGCTCATCCATATCCGGGACGAGGCCCACCTGGATGAGGCGCTCGCGGTGCTCAACGGGTTGTTGCGGCAGGACCGGGATGAAGGGATCCAGAGGTACCTGGACGTCTTGACCGACCTGGTCGCAGCCTACGAGGACGAGCATGTCGCGATGGCGGATGTCTCGGAGGCCGACGTACTCCGCGAGCTGATGCGGTCCAACGGGTTCAGTCAGATGGAGCTGGCGAAGGCCGTCGGTATCGCTCAGTCTACGATTTCGGCGGTGCTGACCGGTGCCCGCTCGCTCACCAAGGGGCAGATCCTCAAGCTCGCCATGTTCTTCGACTTGTCACCGGCGGCCTTTCTTCCGCGAGACTCTCGGCGCGGTCCGATCGAAGCGGGATCTCGCCGGTGAACCAGGTCGCGACTGGAAGGACCGCTCCTGAGCCGGTCGGCCAAGTCGCCCTCAGAGAATCTGGGCCGCGATGTGCATCGGGACGCCGCCGTCTCTCCGGCGTATTCAGGACACGAACAACCTCGTCAGTGGGTTGCCGTTATTGATCCGCATGGGCCGGCCGACCGGGTCGCGAATCTCGGTCGCGGGGTTGATGCCGAGGGCGTGGAGGATCGTGGCGCCGAGGTCGTCGGGGCTGACCGGATCGTGCGCCGGGTAGGCGGCCCAGCGGTCGGAGGCGCCGTGGACCGCCCCGCCGCAAATACCGGCCCCTGCCAGGACGGCGCTGTAGCAGTGCGGCCAGTGTTCGCGGCCGGCGTTGCCGCGGGTGATGTGCGGCTGGCGGCCGAATTCGCCGACCCAGACGACCAGTGTCTCATCGAGAAGTCCCCGCGCATCCAGGTCGTCGAGCAGGGCGGACAGTCCCTGGTCGGCGGGAGGCATCAGCCGGTCCTTGAGCTGGTTGAAGTTGTCGCCGTGGGTGTCCCAGAAGTTACTGTGGTCGTCGTGCCAATTGACCGTCACCAGCGGGACGCCCGCCTCGATCAGGCGCCGGGCCAGCAAGAGGCATTGTCCGTGGATGTTCCGGCCGTATCGGTCGCGGATGAGCGGGTCCTCTCCGTCGAGCGTGAAGGCGCCTTGCGCCTCGGCCGAGCCGAGCGAGTCGAGCGCCCGCTCGCAATAACCATCCCAGGCGGCGGGACCGGTCCCGGAGAGCCCTGATGAGCGATCCATCCCGGCACGCAAGGCGCGCCGGCGGCCGAGCCGATCGGCCGAGACGCCCTCGGGCAAGCCGAGGCCCTCAACCTGGAAATCGTGGGCGTTCGGATCCCCTTCGACCCGGAACGGGTCGTACGCCTTTCCGAGCCAGCCGCCGTGCTGGCCCGGGGCCTTGCCGCCGGGCGCGGCCGGATGGGCGACCGTCCAGGGCATCGTCACCGACTGGGGCAGCGCCCCGCGTCGCGGCCGGACGCGCGCGACCAGCGAACCCAGGTGCGGCCAGTCGTTGGGCGACGGACCGGCCGCGTCGGAATTCGGCGTCGGGGCGAGGTGCCCGGTCAAGATGCGGTGGGCCGTCGAGAGATGTGCGGCGTCGTCGTGGCTCATCGACCGCACGATCGCCAACTTGTCCGTCCGCACCGCCAGCTTGGGGAAGTGCTCGCTGATCCGAACGCCCGGAGTCCGGGTCGCGATTGTGCGGAAGCTGCCGCGGATCTCCGCCGGTGCATCGGGCTTCGGGTCCCACGTGTCGAGCTGACTCGGACCGCCCCACATGAAGATCAGGAGGCACGATTTCGCCCGCCCGAATCCTCCGGGGCCCGCCGCGCCCGCCCGGTTGCGATACAGCTCGGGCAACCCCAGCCCTGCCATTGCCAGCGCCCCGGCGCGCACGCGCCTCGCGCCGCGACGGCTCCCGCCGCCGGAACTCGCGGCAACCGAACCGGTGACCCGTCCCCGGAGCATCCATCGCATCGGCCTCAAAGTTTAACCTTTGATCAACAACTTCTCAACCCGAACTGTACCGGATGGCGGACGGTCCGTCCACGGGGTTTTCGTTTTCGATCGGCGTTGACGCGCCGCGTACGGGAATAAAAGGAGAGGGCCCACGGCGGTGTCATGGTTCCAGTTCGTCACGGGCGGTGTGACACTCGGTCAGCGAATGGATGTCGCGGCTGATGTCGAGCATGGGGCCTCCCGACGAGAATCGTTAAAGAACTGAATTCGATTCTAGTACGAGCCAGGGATGCGGCCAAGCCGGAGTCTTGTCTTGGGTTGGTTCAGGTGTGGCGATCTGCCCAAGAAGACGCAGGTGTGCTGCGGTTGGTTCGGCACTCTCTCCACTCGAAGGTACCACATGTGTCGGTTTCGGTCCGTGAGGCGATTTCGGGCCAGCGGGTACCACCTGAGCGGTTGCGGCGAATCGTTGGTGGGCGCTTTTCGGGAGGGGTGAGGGCACCTGGTCGGTCGCCCAGACGATGGTGGGATCGGGGGGGGAGGGCCCGGAGCAGGTTAGAGGCGACCAGGCGGTCGAGGAATGCCGTGGCCAGGGTGGGTCGCGATAGGGCCCAGGCGGCAAAGTCGATGTTGGCTCGCAGCGCCGTCGAGCGGCGGCCGGTGCGGGCGTCGAGGAGGCGGTAGTACGAGGTGCTGGCCTGGGCTTGCCCTCGTGCTCCAGGCGGTCGAAACCGAATTCGTCGATCAAGAGAAGATCGAAACGTGCGTATTCGGCGATGACAAGGGTCGAGGTTCCATCAGCCAGGGCCGCGGTGAAGTCCTGGAGCAGCTTGGCACTGGTCGCGTACCGCACGCGGTATCCTGGGCTTGGGCCGCCCGCCGGCGCTCGGCGCAACGACACCGGTACCGCCGGCTCTGATCCCGGCGTTTTTCTTGACCGTGGCTCGTCCGCCGATACTGCCGGCTGGCCTGTCTCCGCCGCCATCGCCGCGCCGCCGCGCGACACTCGGGACTGCAGTACCGGGCCTGGGGATGGGTCGGTCGGAACGACTTTTCACACCCCTTGAGCAGACAGCGTCTCTGTCGAGGCCGGCGCCCCCCTTGACAAGCCCCAGGATTGTGGCACGCTGGATTCGGGCCCAAGGAAGCCGCGGACTTCCGACGGCCGAACCTCGGTCGCGGAGTCCCTTATGCTCCGCCTCGAGGCGCCTTCTTGGTTCAAGGGTCGTAGAGGGTGGCAAGAATCGAAAGTCGCAAGGAAAGAAATCGTGACCGCCGCTCCTTTGTGAAGGCCACGACTTTATCTGTCAGCGGAACATGGTCCAATCCGGTAAAAATGTGAATGACCGCAATGCTTGCTCCGGACCAGTCGTTCAATTTCACTCCCGGCCACAGGCGGACCCCTGGTTATTGGTCACACTGACGATGGCGCGGCGTCGTTGTCGAGCCTGTGTCCGACTACTCGGCCTATCCCCGTTCTGTTTTGCGAGCTTTTCATGCCACATCAACGGTTCCTCGCCCTCATCGTCGTGACTGGAGTCAGCGGCCTCTATGGGCTCGACGCACGGGCCGACGAGCCGCCGCGCTACGAAGTGTATGCTGTCCGGTATGGCACGGCGACCGGCTGTCCAGTCTCTTTTCTCGTGCAGGGGGCCGAACCGCAACGGAAAGTCGACCTCGCCATGACTTTCTGGGTACTGAAAGGCCCAGCCGGGCGGACGGTCCTGGTCGATGCCGGGTTCTACCGGCCGCAGTTCTTCGAGGAGTTCAAAGGGATCGCCGACTACATTCGACCGGACAAGGCGGTCGGGCGACTTGGGATCAAGCCGGAAGAGGTGACCGACGTCATCATCACACACATGCACTCGGATCACTTCGATGGTGTCGATTTGTTTCCGAAGGCAACAGTCTGGATCCAGAAAGATGAATTCAATCATTACACGCGCGAGGTCAAGCCGCCGGCCGGCAAAGGCGCGGCGACCGAGCAGGATGATGTCGCGGCCCTGGTGAAGCTGAACACCGAGGGCCGTGTTCGTCTGGTCGACGGCGACGCCAAGGAGATCATACCGGGAGTGACGGTTTACACCGGAGGGAAGCACACGTTCGCGTCGCAGTACGTGGGCGTAAATACGAAGTCGGGCCGTATGGTGGTGGCGTCGGACAACGTCTATCTGTACGAGAACCTCGACAAGCACGTGCCGATCACGGCTACGCTCGACGCCAAGTCAAACCTGGCTGCGCAGGACCGGATGAAGAAGCTCGCGACCAACCCTCGATTGATCATCCCGGGACACGATCCGGAGGTGTTCGTCCGGTTCCCGAAGCCGGGGAATGGTGTGGCTCGACTCGAGTAGGACGGAGAGCGGGAATCGTGGTGTGCGCAGACCCTCCCTTCACGAGAGGCGTTGGGGCGCGGCGGGACACGAGTTCGCGGCGGCGTGGCGCAGCCAGCCGAAGTGGGTTGTGTCGCGCACGTTGAAGTCGGTCGGACCCAACGCCACACTGGTCGAGGATGACATCGAGGCGGTGATACGTGGGCTGAAGGCACAGCCAGTTGGGGAGCTTGAAGTTGCCGGACCAGGCTCGGCAGGAAGCCTGACCAACCTTGGTCTTATTGATGAGTATCGACATTACCTCCATCCCATCGTACTGGGTCGCGGCAAGCCATTCTTCTCCGGCCCTCGGCCGCCGCTCCGCTTCGTGACCAGCGATCTCGTTGGCGAGGACGTGATTAGGTTGACGTACGCTCCCGCTTAATCGTGCGACTCGCCCGACGGATTGCGCCCGGGCGTCAGGTCCGCTTTGGGTCGTCAAAGTAGAAGTCGCTCGACGACTTATGCCGGTTTTCTGTTCCATTGCTACTCACACACACCGTCCTGGTCCTGGCGACCGTCGGGACGGGGAATCGGCCGCGGGAAGCCGACCGCCCCAGAGGCGAGGCGGCCGGCGCCCCTGGCTGGTCATTGGTAATTGCTGTAGAGATCGAGAAGTTTCTCGGCCAGGCCGGCGAACGCCGTCAAGGCCGCGAGAACCGCTGCAATCACATGCCATGGCAGGCGTCGCCTCTTGCCGTTGTTCTTGTTCTGCTCAGAATAAGCTAGTGTACCCATAGCGAACCTTTGGTCCTCAAGCCAGGATTTGCCAATTGCCCGGGGCTGTCACCCCGGGCTTTTCATGCGCAACGCGCGCACGAAGAGCGCGACATGCGGGCCGGGGCCGGCTCTCGCGTCTTCTCAGAGGAATTATGAAACGTTTGCCCGCGTTCCGGCGATGTGTTTCCAAAAAGCGACATCCGCCGGGTTTATCAGCCGATGCTACCGCCGCGCACCTTTGGGGCATCCAGAAGAACTTTAGTATAACGACGGCCCTTTTCCTCAAATTTCTCTTCTACGCCGATTTCCGCGGGGGGGAAACCGACTGACAACTTCTGGCGGGAGGTGGCGAGATTCTCCGGAATTCGCGACAACTTGTCCCCTGGAATGTCAGATGGTTTTGAGGCAAGAGACCAGGAAACCGGGAATGTCAAATCGCAGGTGGCTCAAGGGGAAGGTCCGCCAAACCGCGGAAATCCGCGCCAATGGCCCACACTTCGATGTGACTTGGCGATTGGCCCACGCAGACCCTGACTGACAAAACCGACTGACACCAAGTCCAAGATATCGCGGGAAAACCAGTCCTGGCGTGGACCAAATGTCAATCGATTTCTCCTCCGCGGAAATCGGCGTTCTAGGCAAAGAGAGAAGCCCGCGCTGCGCTGCCAGGCGTGGCTTGAGAGGGGCGATCTGGACTCGGCCTGACGGATGGGGCGTCAACGGCCGGCAGGGGCTCAGAGAGCCGTATAAGCGACCTATGGTATGATTCTCCCATGACCTCCCCAGAGATCATCAGCCGGTTCCCCTGCCCTCGGCACGGCTCGCCTATCGGTACCCGATGCCCCGGGCCGGCGCGCTGCTGTCCGGCCCGGAAAGCGGTGGCGGAGCGCGAGTGCTGGTTCATGAACTCCAGCCCGACGCCCAACGACCTGGTCGTGAAGCTCAAGAAGCGCCATAGGGAACGGATGGCGGCCAGGCGGAACTGACCGACCGATCGTGGTTCAACCAGGCGTGGAAGTCAATTTTCACTTCCACGACGCGGACGGGTCAGGCGCCCGTCTTTCGGATCCGGCGGTTTTTATGGTTCTGGAGGATTCTCGACACAGCCCCTTTGTCGGGCCGCTCGTTAATCACCAGGGTCGCCGTCGCGCCGATGTTTGCTTTAGCAACGTCGCGAGCCGCGCTTTCGACAGCCTCATCCCTCGTGGGGGCGCTGCGGGCAAAATCCATCTCAACGCGGTCGTTCTGCTGGCAAACCGTAGCATCATCGCAACCGGCTTCAAAGAGTGCGTCCAGGACCTCGGGAGTCAGTTCGGAGATTCCGTTAACGACCAGGGTAAATTCGTGCGTTTCCTTCATCTCATGTCCCCTGCCCATGACCACACCAGTTGACCCGCCTTCGGATCTGTTCAGCGTGATTCTCCGGAACCTTGGGTGTTGACCACACGGAAATTTGACAGCCTTCTCGACTGCGTTCCGGGCATCGGAGGATACCCCAAGCGTGTCCTTCGGACTTCGTGAAGCGCCAGCCCCGTGACTCCGCGTATTGGACGGCTTCCTCGATGTGCTTGTTAGGATGCCGCGACCTCATCGGCGGGGCCCCGGGTCGTTTTTAGTCAGCTGCTTGTGCATCCATTGAGGCAGATTCCGGGCCTTTGGTCAATAGTTCATGTGCACGACGTCGCCTAGCGCGTATAGGCTGCCGGCGCTGGAGGCCGACGGCATGCGGGAATAAGCCGACGCTCAAGGCCGCACGTGCGCACGGCCGAAAGAGAGTAAGCCCGCGGGGAGCGACCTCGCGGGCTCACTCGTGATCTTGCTGGAGGCCGCCCATGAGCGATCAGGACAGCCCTCGACGTCGCGCACCCGCAACGGTGCCCGTCCGCCCGCCCGTCAGAACATCCGTGCCACTGGACGTTGTCACGCACGCCAAGCTCCGCGCGGTTGCGGCGCTGAGAGGCGTGGACGCTTCGGCCTTAGCCGCCGAGTTCGTCCGGGCTGGCTTACGTGGGGTCGTGTTGGTAGACAAGGGAAGAGGATCTGATCCCGGTGACAGTTCTGATCGGCAAGGGCAGGGGTTTTCGGTTAACTCGGATGCCGACGATGAAGCGGCTTGAGCGCCGAGCATACCGGTTGTGCCAATGGGAACGGCCGCGGGCCCTCGAGGATGAGAGCCAGCGGCAGACGATGAAGGGCAGGGCAGGGGTAGTGCACAATGCGAGTTCAACCGAGTGTTCGCGCGGGCGCAAAAAAGAACCCGGCGGACCCCGGGGTTCTTGTCGCTTTAATTATGTTACGCGAGGCATTTGGCTCCTCCTTTCATATCCTTGGCTCGCCGACCCGAAGGACGATCGGCCGGGACCGGCCTTCCACCGGAGCAAGCTGAAAAGAAATCCGATGTCTGTTGCCAGGCTGTTCGGCCGCCGTCAGTGAGGCGATACCGCCTCTCATTCACAACCTGGTGTTCAATCTCCTTCGGTGCATACCAGCCGTGAATGTGCCCGGCATCTTCGAGCCGGGACATCAGGCGATAGAACTGGGGGCCCGTAGATTTCACGCCCCCACTTGCAAGAAGCCCACGCAGATCTCGGCCTGACAACTCGCCATTCCTACGTATGTGGCTCAAGACCAAGAACTGCAACAATGTGATTTCTGGAAGCTCCACGGGACAACTCCGCAGTGTCTGGACTGGGTTTTCTGAACGGCGGGCGACAGAAACCTTTCGTCGATCTGACGGCTGATGCTCACGTCGAGCTGGACCAAGTCGTTGAGGCTCATCGTTTCGGTGGTCATGGTGGTCTCCGGATTGGGGCGTGAGTAGCAATGGAACAGAAAACCGGCGCAAGGGTCGTCACGCTGCCAGATCATCCACAGTCCGCCCGAGGAGGCCGGTTTCAATTTTGCGATCGAGTCGAAGACCAAGAAGGCTGAAAGCGATTCACCCTGCGCCATTGCCACCAAGGTCGAACCCCCGCCCTTGACAAATTTCGTCGATTAGCTAAAGATCGAATCATGAGCCAGGTATTCAAAGCCCTTTCCGATCCGACGCGCCGACGCGTGCTACTGCTTCTGCGCAAGGGGCCGATGAGCGCGGGCGAGCTCAGCGACCAGTTCGACGTCTCCAAGCCGACGATGTCGGCGCACTTCGCGGTGCTGAAGGAGGCCGACCTGGTGCACGCCGAGAAGGTTGGCAAGTCCGTCATCTATCACCTGAAGCTCTCGGTGCTCGAAGAAGCGCTTCTGGGCTTCGTCCATTCGTTCGGCCTGGGCGAGGAGGCGCCGGAGTCCAAAAAGGCGACTGCACGATGAACAAGGAACTGACGGCATGTCTCGTCTGGGCCGGCGGCATGATGGCCCTGTCGCTCGGCGCGACCTTCGCGCACAAGCTGGGCTATATCGACGGCGACACGGTCACACGGTTGGTCACCGCCGTTATCGGGCTCTGGATGGCCTGGTACGGCAACCGGATGCCCAAGGCCATGGTCCTGGTCCGGGTCCCCGCCGGCGCCCGCCAGGCCAGGCGGGTCGCGAGTTGGTCCTTGGTGCTGAGCGGGCTCGTCTATGCCGGACTGTGGGCGTTCGCGCCGATCCCGGTGGCGATAACGGCCGGGTCCGGCGCGGTCGCGGCCGGGATGGCGGTGACGCTCGGCTATTGCCTGTCGCTGCGGGACGAGGCGAAAGCCGTCTAATGCAGGCTTTCTTTCGAGGCTCGCCACCCACGATGGCAGAAGGTTCCGGATCCGGCAGTCAAGAGTCACCCAAGCGAGAGTTCCAATGACAGTCAATCGAGCGCGCTTATGCCAGCGGACGGCGATCTGGATCGCGGCAGTGTGGTTAGGCCCGATGAGTGTATCGGCCGCGGCCGAGGAGAAGGCTGCTTTCCCGGTCGCCACACCCGAAAGCCAGGGCGTTTCGGCCGCGGCCGTGCGCCGAGTGGCCGGCGAGGTGGAAGAGTACGTGAGGAACGGCACGATCGTCGGAGGCGAGCTCCTGATCATCAAGAACCGCAAGACGATCTTGCACGAGGTCTACGGAGCGCGCGATCGCGAAGACAAACGAGCCATGGAGCGCGGCACGATCTTCAACATCCGTTCGATGACCAAACCGCTGACGGGAGTCGCCGTGCAGATGCTGGCCGACGAGGGGAAACTGCGCCTGGACGACCCCGTGGCGAAATACCTACCCGGATTCGACAACGACAAATCGAAGGCCATCACGATCGAGCAACTCCTGCAACACCGGAGCGGATTGCCTCTGACGATCATGACGGTAAGAATCGATCAGTACTCCGACCTGCAAACCCAGGCGAAAGCCATCGGGGAAAAAGGGCCACAATTCAAGCCGGGCGAAAAGTTCTGGTACTCAGACGCTGGCAGTGACGCCGCGGCGGCCGTTGTCGAACGGATCAGCGGCACGACGATCGACCGCTTCGTCGCGGAGCGGATCCTGCAGCCGCTGGGGATGGCCGACTCGTTCTATCTCTCGAAGGCCGACGACCCGCGCAAGAAGCGCGTTGCGAGTCTTTACTTCGGCAGCCCGGGGAAGTGGACGCGGATCTGGAAGCCGGGCGGAGCACCCTTGTATCCGTTCGCGTGGGGCTCGCAGACGCTCTACTCCACCCCTGCCGATTATGCCCGCTTCCTCGCGATGTGGATGGACAGCGGCATGGCCGGTGGCAAACGACTGCTCTCAAACGAGGCGATCGCCCGCATCCTGACTCCCAAGTCGCCGATGAAAGCACTCGGAAGCGTTGAGCCGTACCCATGCGGGTTTTTCGGGATGAAGCCGCAATACGGCCAAATGTCCATGCTCTACGCACCCGGCGAAAGTCCTACCAGGACGGAAGTGAGGGCCATCGGCCACGGCGGTTCGGATGGTACAGGTGCTTGGGCATTTCCCGCGGAGAATCTGATCGTCTGTTACTTCACACAATCGCGGGGCCAGGTCAGCACGATCCGGTTGGAGACGACAATCCAGGATGCGCTGCTCCAGCGCGAGGGCGTTAACAAAGTGCCGGATGAGATGAAACGTACCCGTTCATGGGGCGTGATAGCTGGAATTAGGCGGCCTCGATCTTTGGTGGAGTCACCGGGACGAGGGAGGGGATCGATTGGTTGCTCCGAGCCGCTTCAAAGCACGATGTCAGGTAGCCCAGCACGTCTCGTCCCTGCTGCCGGCACGTGGCCACCACGGTCAACATCCGCTCGACGAACCGGCTCCCCTGCGCCTGTCGGTCCCCCCGCTGATCCGCCGCCAGATCACGGCGTGCCGCTCGGCGCGCTCCGCCGCATTGTTGTCGGGAGGCACCCCCTCGACCCGCGCGAAGGTCCACAAGCTCCCCTCCACGCGCAGGATCTCGGCGCACATCCCGCGCGTCCGCGGACATCCGCACCGCGCACCGTCGTCCAGCGCCGCTTTGACCTCGCGCCTCACCCGGGTCATCGTCGCGCGAATCGCCCCCGATCCACCCGCTCGGCCTCGAGGCGATGCCACCAGCGGTACAACCGATCCGACAGCCTCAACAGTCGTCGGCCGATCGGTTCGGCCGCCCCGCCGCGGTCGATCATCGCCTGGAAATCGCGGCGGAGATGGCTCCAGCAGATCTGCCGGCCGGCCGCGGCGATCCAGTCGTAGGAACTGCAACGGTCGGTCACCGCGATCGAGCCGTCGTGCGTCCCCAGGACCGCTCGGGCCACCTTGGCGGTGCGGTTGCGGGCGATGGTGAAGACGGTGAACATCGCGGTCACCGCCGCCCAAAGCCAGGCCTTGCGCCGCTCCTCCCGCCAGGAGGTCTCGTCGGCATGGATCACCTCCGCCGTGTGGACGGCGACGGCCAGCTCGTTATAGGGGGCCTCCAGCACGGCGGCCGATTGTCGCTCCAGCTTGGAGATCATCCCGGTGGAGATCGACAGCCCCAACAGATCGCCGGCGAGTTGCTGGATCTGCCGCTTGCTGAGGCGGTAGGCGCCGGCCAGGGTCGCCAGCACGGCCTGAGTGTACGGGCTGAAGTGGCTGGTGGAGACCCCCTCGGGGAGGGTCGCACACGTGGTCGTCCCACAGTCCGGACAAGCGAGCCGATGCAGCCGGTATTCGTCCACGAGTGGCTCGATCCGGGGCAGGTCGGCGACCTGATGGATCAAGGGTGTGGGATCCTCGCCGTGCAGCGCATGGCCGCAGCGACGACAGGCCCCGGGCCGACGATCGGTGGACGATCGGAGCTCCTCGGGAGGGACCAGGGCGCGGAACGCCTTGCGATGGCCGGGTTGTCCGCCGCGTTTGCGCCGCGAAGGCGGAGTCGGCGGCTTTCGTTTCAGGCCGATCGGGTCGGAAGAGGGGGGCTTGGAGGAATTCGTCGAGTTGAGTCCGAGCCGGGCCCGGAGATCGCGCACGGTGGTCTTCAACTCGGCGATCTCATCCCGGAGCACATTCCAGGCATCGAGGAGGGCGGCTTGCGCGTCCTCGGGCACGGTGCTCCAGAGTGGCTCAGGGATCGGAAGCTGCTGACTCATATACAGTAATACGAACTAACTGTACAAATTGTTCGGGGTGTGAACGGCTACGATGAAACCGCTGATCGGCACATATTACGCGAACTTCGGGCCATTCAAAAACACCCCGTTCCAGGTGGTATTCCGCTGCGGGAAACTGGCCCTGGATATTCCCAGTCAACTGGTGTTCGAGCTGAGGGAGCCCGACAAGGAGGGGCGCTGGCAGTTTGTACTCACCAACGCGGTCGCAGTCTCATTTAAGAAAGACAGCGGGAGCAAGGTCTTGGCGCTGGTCCTGCACCAATCCGGAAAGTCATTTGAGTTGCCGCGGGACAAACCGGTTGACGCCGAACGGCCAAAGAAGTGAGTGTTTTCTCACGCGGCGTGAGAAGAAGGCGCCATTAGAGCCCTACGGCAACTAAAGAGCCTGCCCGCAATTCCCCCGCTGGCCGCACACGCGACACCTCGCGGCCGTGGCCTTACGGTACCAGAGGCCACCAACTGAGGCGAAAACCACTTGCGGCCCGACGAGCATGACCACGACGACCAAGACTAACATTGGGATGGAAACGAACGGATGGCCCGGCCCGATGAACGTCTCCAAGGGCGCGACACATGGTGTGAGGTAGGGAAACACGACCTCACGAGGAAAGCAAATCGCCAATTCGATAAAGAAGGCCAACGCCATCGCGCCGAACACCTCAAATCCCGTGAAGAACGGGCGACTTCCCGGACGCCGTCGACCAACCAGCATGCCGACCGCGAGAACGTGCGCCATCGGCAGGGCACCCAGTAACAAGAGGATACCCCTCTGTTCGTCGAGGACATTCGCTCGGTGACCAGAGAATGCCCGTATCGCCCCGAAGTCGAGTGCGGCGATGGCGACGGCGACCATGACCCAGGCGATTCGGAAGCGTGGTGCGATCACGGCAACCTCTTGGGCGTAGGAGTCGGCCGATACGTCGAGTTCGAGCAGGAATCGGGGTAGAACAGCCTGATTCCGGCCCCGTAGTCCCGGAAAGACTCGTCGTATCACGATCTTATTCCAGTTTTCTGTCCGGATGCTACTCACCCCCCAAGAGCTGCTTGAGCGAATCGCGGGCGGCCAGGATATCGCGGGCGTCGCCGGCCAGGACGAGTCGTGCTTGAAGACGGTCGAGGTCCTGGGCGGTGACGGTGCCAACCGTCCGGATCAGCGGCTCATAGCCGGATTGCAGGGCGTAGCTGGTATGGAGCGCACGGATATCTTCGGCACCGGGGGCCTGCGTCCGCAACCGGCGGTGGAATTCGATCTCCAGGCGGAAGAGTCTTTCCAGCGGCGGCATGGTAGGATGCTCCATAATATACGGATGAACCTTATGGAATTGTGATCAGTATAGACGGCGCGATCGTGGCGGAGAAGGGGGTAGTCCGGAAAAAACCGGACAGTGGCCGTGCGGTGTCGGGGGAGACGGGCGGGCGGCGAGCCGGAGTCGCTATCGGACGAGGAAATCGCCTTCTGGGCCGATTGGAAGTCGCATGCCCACGGGCATCCCACGAAGTAAAATATCAATATTTAATAATATATTTTTAAAATAAAAATTATAGACTTGTTCGTCCAGATGCGCGACGATCTCCCTCCGGATCTCGCGCAAGCGGACTTGCTCCTGGTACAAGTGGTCGGCCACGTCGAGGACCTCCAGGAAGTACCGGACCCAGTCGACCTCCATACCAGGAACGACTTCCAGGGAGCCGTTGTGCACCTCCCAACGGTGGGCGAGCCTCATCTTCGTCTCGACGTGTCGGACCAGGATCGCGGCCCAGGCGCTGTTACATCCAGGCTCCAGGCCGACGATCAGGAGGCCGACATGGCCGGCGCAGGACGAAGTCGTGATGACTCCCGCAGCGGATAGGGCCTTGACGAGATAGGCCACCAACCCGTCGAGGCAGATTGCCGGGACTTTGTGGCCGTGAACCCGCTGGAGGAATCGTTCCGGCCCCTGCAAGATCCAGGAACTGAAGCTCCCCCGCCGCGAGAACTCCCTGACCCATGGGAACGTTTCCAACGCCTCGGGATGCAACGGCAGCCACGGGGCGAGGTCGCGGAAATCGAGCCGATGGGCGTTGTCGCTGAGGACGACAAGGTCGCCCCTCCGTTCGGCCAGGTAGCCACAGTTCCGGAGCAGGTATTCGAGGCGGTCCAGAGGGTCGCCCTTCCTGGAGCCGAGTTCGGTGATCAAGGCTTCGATGATCGGGTGACGTCCATCGGACTCGGCCTTGAAGGGATTAGCCATGGTTCTTGCCGCCGAGCTCGATGTCCCATGGGCCTTCATCTCGAAAGTGGCCCGGCCGGGAGATCGCCGTCGAATCGCTTACGCCCCGCCGCTTTCGCGATAGCCCTTGGCGACCTTCTCCTCGATCAGCCCGTCGGCGTGGCGCCGGGCCTGCTCTTCGCTCGGGAAGTCCTTCGTCTTGGCTTGGCCGTCGCTGCCGATCCGGCCGTAACGAACGGTCACCGAACAGCCGTCGTGGGCCACTTCCCAGAACTTGCTCGACGATCCCTCGACCAGCTCGAACCGCCGGGCCGCGGGGGAGGCCGAGGTCACCGTCGGGGCTGGAGCCGCGACCTTCGCGGGTCGTGAAGGAGGCGTCGTCGGCGCGGGGGGAAAGGCGGCATCGATCCGGACGCCGACATACGACGGAAAGCGGGGCACGCCGCCGTCGGAAAGTTCCTGATAGCGGAAGGTGATGACCGAGCCGACCGGCGGCGGGGCTTCACGCTCGGCGTCGGAGAAGCCGGTTCCCACCGAGAAATGGGTTCCGTTGGCCAGCTCCACGAGCAGCGCGCCGAGCCGGCCCTTGTGCCGTCCGGCGCCTTTGAGGTGCTCCAGCACCCGGGCTTCGGCGTCCTGGAAGCTCTTGACCTTCAAGAGCGTCAGCGACCGGCCGACCTCGTAGCGCGATTCCGGTTGGCGGAGCATTAGCCCTTCGCCACCGAGTGCTTCGATGCGCGCCAGCTCCGCGCGGAGGTGGTCCAGGCTGAGGCAAATCGCGTGTTCGAGCGCGGTCAGGTACGGTGGCCGGTATCGCTCGATGTGCGCGCGGACGGCGGCCAGACGGCCTTCGAACGCGTCATCAACGCTCGGCGCGTCGAACGCGACGTAGCGCACCTCCTTCCACAGGTCGGTCTTGTCCTGGCGGCGGACGATTCCGACCGTGCGCTGAAAGGCCTTGCGACCAATCCACAGCTCGCCGTCGAGCGGGATGTCGGGAAGGCGCTCGAGGAACCAGTCGGGCGCGTGGAAGCGGTTGCCGAGCCGCGAAATGAGGGACTTGCCGTCCCAGTACGCGCGAACGCCGTCGAGCTTCTCGCTCAGCCACCAGCCGGCGAGGTCCTGGGCGTTGTCCCAGCGCTCGGCCAGCAGCAGGGGAGGGCCCTCCTTCCCCGCAGCCACGCCGTCCTCGCCTTCGAATTCGGGCTTGGGGGGAAGGTCCTGGCCGATGCGGACTTCCTCCGCCGCGTCGCCGCGGAGCTTTCGCAGGTGCTTGCACGTCCGGCGCTCGATCGCAACCGACTGGTTGCGCCACGCCGGGCAGGTGCAGGAGTAAACCCCGCCCACGTTCTTCAGCACGTAGGGTTTCGCCCCCGAGCCCTTCATCTCCACCGATTCGCCGTCGTTCAGGTCGCCCATCGGTATTCCTCCGCGCTGTAGCCCCAACGCCGACACCATCAGCAACGTGTACGTTTTATCAGATAGTGTCGGCCGGGTCCAGCACGGATTTGGACTACTTCCGCGACTTCAACTGCTCCTTGATGTTGCGGTAGCGCGCCGAGGCATAATCCTTGTCCACGATCTCCTGGTACCTGGCGAACCCTTCGTCGCGCTTGCCCTGGCGGAACGCCGTGAGGCCCTCGCCGAAGGCTTTCTCGGCGAGCGGTTCATGCTGCTTGCGAAGGGCTTCGAAGGCATCCATGGCCTTGCGGGCCGCGTCGGCGAACTCGAACTCGTCGCGATAGGCCAGGAAACCGTTGACCCAGGATCCGTCCGCATTCTTCTGGATCTTGGGGAGGAACTCGTCGGCGCCGGCCCTGGCCTTGGCGTCGATGGATTTGGCGAGGTCGTCGGCTCGCTGCTTTTGAGGGTCGGTCAGCGCCTGGGTCTTCGCGCGGCGGAGCGCGGCGACGGCGTCGCGGTAGCGGCCCGCCGCGAGCTGCTTCTCGGCGAAGCCCAGCAAGACCTCGGGGTCGTCGGAGGAGAGCGACTCGAGCCATCGGATGGCCTCGCCGACGGGGAGACGGGCAAACATGTGACCCGCCGTATCGCTGGTGAAGAAGTGGAACGCGGGCCATCGGGATTCGCCGAAGGCGTTGGCCGCGTAGCTCCCCATGCCGAAATTGACGACGGGGTCGTTCTGGCCGTGGACGATCGCCAGCGGCACGGACCGCTGGGCCTTGAGCAGAGCCTCGTCCTTGTAGGCCGACGGCTCGCACTGGAAGATCACGCCGCACGAGATCGGGAATGCGCCGGCGATCAGTTCCGGGGTATTCATGAGGATGCTGTAGGTGAGGAAGCCGCCCTGGGAATGGCCGCCGACGAAGTAGCGCGCGATCGGGTACGCCTGCTTCAGATCGGTCAGGGCCTCGGCCACCAGCGCGGGGCTCTCGCGATCGGTGCCGGGGAACCCCCGATACGTGCTGCGGCCGACGTAATTCACATAGCTGAAGTTGAACCGGGGATCTTCGCCGATATCCGAGGCGATCTCGCCGTTGATACCGAGGATGATGTAATCGCGGGCGATC
Organism: uncultured Planctomycetota bacterium; assembly: GCA_963845755.1. Classification (GTDB taxonomy): domain Bacteria; phylum Planctomycetota; class Planctomycetia; order Isosphaerales; family Isosphaeraceae; genus CAWJTV01. The sequence goes on along the minus strand of CAWJTV010000016.1, from coordinate 33,225 downwards.
TCCGGCCAGGCTTGCGCCAGGGTATTCACGTAGGCTGTGCCGTTCATGTTCGAGCCGTGCAGCACGACGATGGCCGGCCATCGTTTGGAATCGGCCGCCTTGTAGCCTTCGGGCGCGCGGACGCTGTAGGTGAGGAGGTTCTTGGTGGACCCGTCGACGATCTTGCCGGCCACGAGCGGGACGTGCCGGAGATATTCCGGGCGCGCCGGCCTTTCCACCCGTACCACTGATCCGCCCCGTCGCCGACGGCGGCGCCTTCGAACGTCTTGCCGTCCTTGCTCAGGTCGAACCAGCCCTTGCCGGGGCGGAACCACTGGTAACGGAAGTCGAGCTGACGGCCGGTGATCGTCCCCTCGATCTTCGAGGTGCCGCGCACCGCGTAGTTTCCCTTGGCCTTGTCGCCGGTCTGCTCCAGCTCCATGAGGCCGATCGTCGTCAGCCAGAGCCCATCGAACCGGCCGGTCTCGGCCTTGGTCGCGTCGGGGTCGGGGCGCCAGCCGCTCCAGGGGATTCGCCGGCCGTTGGCGAACTGGCAGGAGCCCGAGAACGCGAGGCCGGAGTCGTCGATCGTCAGCTTCGCCTCGCCCGGCTTCGGGCCCTCCTCGTTATTCGGCGGCGCCGTCTTCCTCTTCACGGTGCACTTGACCGGCGAGATCTGGGGGTTGGTGAACGTTGCGACCAGCGCATCGCCCTCCGGCTTGAACGTCACGACGCCCAGGCTGGTTCGCCACTCGCCCTGGAGGGTCGGTTCGTCGCCGAAGGCCGGCACGCCGGTCATGAGCAACACGATCAGTATGCGGATAGCTCGTCGCATGGGGATCATCTCCCGGGTTTTCAGAGGGGTGTTGCCTCGTCACGCAGCCGTTGCCAGAGCGATTCGACGCCGAGCCGACTCGCCCACTCGTTCAGATAGTCGAAGTCGAGGACGCCATGCTGCACCTCGTAGACTCGCAAGGCGTCGGTGAACTGTTTCTGGCTCCCTCCCGACAGCTCGGCCCATCGAAGTTTCATGAGGATCGTGTCCTCGTGGGCCGAAACCGGGAAACGCAGCCCCAAGACATCCGCGATCCGCCTGCGGGCGAACCGCGACCGGTCGAACGGTTCGTCGGTCAGGATCCAGAAGTTGACCTTATCTCCGCTGGCCAGGTCGATCAGAGTCTTCCTCGGTAGGATCCCTGCGCCCTGCGCGCATCTGGGGATTCCGAATTCCGGATTCGCGATTCCGGATTCCCGGATCATTCCCCTTCGGGAGTCCGGAATCGCGAATCGGGAATCCCGATTGGGTTGCGGCCGAAGGCCGCGTTAGGTTGAACATGGTCCGCCGGGATAACGCTTCTCGGATCGCCTGGTCGGAGATGTAGAACTCGCTCGGGGAGAACGACCCCAGCAATCGGTCCGCCGCCTCTCCGGACAGATCGACGACGAGATCGATGTCGTGGGTCGACCGCGGCTCTCCCTGGATGCCGGATGTCACCGATCCGGTCACCATGTACTCGACATTCAGATCCTCGAGGGTCTGGACGACCCGTCTTAGTAATTCCTGTTGTGACATTTCTCGAGCCGATCGAACAGGATTCGGCGAAACTCCTCCTCCGTGACGTCGGGGAACCGCTGCCGCAGGCCCTCCGTGAAGAGAGCCTTCGAGAATTCCGAAAGCTCGAAGACTTTCAGGAGCTTCTGTTCGGGGGTCATTGACCGGAGGATCTGGATGTAGATCCGGTGATTGGGCCTGGGCTTGGGGTCCATTAGGGTTCTCACCGCCCGAGCGACTGTGACCGATGCTGCAATCTCAAGATAAAATTTCCACAACGGAACTGCCAGTACCGACAGCCCGGTCCCTTCATCCGGCCGGGTCCGGGCACAGGCGTCCGTCCTCCTTGGCGACCGCGCGGGACTGCTGTTGACTCATCGGTTCGATTTCTGTAGAAACCGCATCCGATCTGCCAAACCTTAAGGAAACCCGGGAAGAAGGAGCTTCCATGGCCAGACCGCCCAGCACTCAGCCGACCGACGCCGAGCTGGAGATCCTGCGAGTCCTCTGGGATCGAGGCCCTACCGGACTGGGGCACATCCACTCGGTGATCCAGGAGCGTCGCCAGGTGGCGCTGACAACGATCGCCACGACGCTCAAGACGATGCTGGCCAAGGGCCTCGCGGCACGAGAGGATGGCCCGCGCGGTTATCTCTGGTCGGCCGCGGCCAGCCGCGGGTCCACAGCCACGGGCTTGCTCGGCAAGCTCGTTCAGCACGTCTTCGACGGCTCGGCCCGGCGCCTGGTCGCCCACCTGATCCAGGAGGGCGCCTTCGATGACCGCGATCGCGCCGAGATCCGGGCCCTGCTCGAAGCGCACTCCGACCCGACGGTGGGGAAGGGGGGCAAGCGATGAGCCCATACTCTATCTCAATCTCCGCCGCCTGGACCGCGGCCGGCTGGACCATGCTGCACCTCGTCTGGATCGGCGCCGCCGCCGGGCTGGCCGCCGCGCTCTTGCGCGGCTCCTGCGCCCGGCGCGGCCGGAGGTCCGCCATGGAACGGCCGTCGCCTGTCTCCTGGGCCTGACGGCCGCGCCCGTCCTGCTCTTCGCATGGCTCTACCAGCCCGAGATTGCAGCGGGCCTGGCCCGCGCGCAGGCCGGCCGCATCGCGTCGCCGGACGGACCGGCGGCGGTCGTCACGGCTTCGCTGCCAGCCCTCGACCTGCACGGGCCGGTCGACGGATTGCCCGACGCGCCGGCACGCATTCCGCTCTCCGCGCGGTTCGAGCCGCTAGTCGGTTACCTGCCCGGCGTCTGGCTGTCCGGCTCGCTGGCGACGCTCGCCCTGGTCGCGACCGGGTTGATCGGCGTCGAACGGCTGCGGCGGTCGAGCCGGCCCCAGGAAGCCGAGACAATCGCGCGGCAATGTCGCGCCCTGGCGGATTCCCTCGGGGTCGCCCACCGCGTGAGCGTGGCCATCTGCGACCGACTCACCGCGCCCGTACTGATCGGCGTCTTGCGCCCGATGATCCTCCTGCCGGCGGCGGCACTCAGCGGCTGGACCATCGAGCAGGTTGAGATGGCCCTGCTGCATGAGCTGGCCCACATCCGGCGGCACGACAACCTCATCACGCTCTTGCAGCGGCTCGCGGAGTCGCTGCTCTTCTTCCACCCGGTGACCTGGTGGCTGTCGGCCTGGGTGAGCCTCGAGCGCGAATTGTGTTGCGACCGGCTCGTGGTCGAGCACACAGGCCGACCGCAGGCGTACGCCCGGATGCTCGCGGCCCTGGCCGGGGCAGGCCCCGGGACGCCATCGATGGCGCTGGCGATGGCCGAGCGCCCGCTCACGACACGGATCCGTCGAATCCTGGACATGGAGGATCGTTCGATGAAGATGACCCTGACCGAAGGGCTCGGACTGCTCGCCGCCGCGATCGCCGGTACGGCGATGACGCTGGCGGCCCACGCCAGGCCGCCGGAGCCCGCCCCGGACGGCACGGCCCGCCAAACCCTGGAACGGCTGGCGGAGCGCGTCCTCGCGCTGCCGGATCGCGTCGCGGATGCCAAGGACGCGAGCCACCTCTACGACGAGAAGGGCTTTGCCCTGATCGAGATCGCGCGGGCCCAGCTCAAGGTCGGCGATCGCGCCGCGGCCCTTGCAACGGTCCGCCGGCTCGACGGCCTGGCCGAACCCGCTCTTCCGAAGTCGGGGGCGAAAGCGGACCTCCGTACGTGGACGCGATTCGCCGCCCTGGCCCAGTCCGCCGAGATCCGACGCGATGCGGGCGACCTCGATGGCGCCCGCGCGGTCCTCGACCGGGCGACCCGTCAGCTCGACATGCTCGATCACGGCGCGGTCCGCGGGGCGATCGAGCAGGTGGGCAAGGAGATGGATGACGCCTTCGCCAAGAAAGAGGAAGGGCCCCGGCGGTTGAACGACGAGGAAGCCGCGTTCGTCGGCGAAGCGGCGGTCTACCTGATCGATCAGTACATCGCCCTGGGTGATCTGGTCCGAGCACGTGCTCTGATCCATCGACTGATCGACAACGTCGGGTCACCGAAGGGCCCCGCGAAGACCGCGTATTTCGGGGCCCTGGGCGGATACCTCATCAAGGCCGGCGACTCGGAAGGGGGCCGCGACCTGATCAAGCGGGCGCGGCAGGCCGCACGCGCGCTGGCCGAACCGGAGGCCCGGGATTTCGTCCTGCCGATTGTCGCACAATCACTCTTCGAAGCCGGCGATCTTGATGAGGCGTTCGCGGTGGTCCGGGAGTTGTCGCCGCGGGCGCAGCCGGCGGCCATCGAGCGGATCCTCGATCAGATCACGACCGACGACCACGGTAATCCCTTGTTCGACCCGGCCGGCATTGCGATCAAGATTGGCGTGCCGTCGATGAGGCCCAAGGACCCGGCTGCGGCTCGTGTCGTCCTGCCGAAGGTTGTCTCCGCGGTGCGTGCGTCGGGCGATGCGAAAATGCAGGCCCGGACCCTGGCGATTGTCGCTCATCTCCAGGCCCGCGCCGGTGATTCCGCCGGCGCCCTGGCGACGGCCCGGTCGATCCCCGAGTTGAAACGGTCGGATTTCCCCGGGCCGAGCGACGGCTTCTACGATGCCGTCAAGCCTGTCACATTCGCCCTTATCGCCGGTGTGCAGTCCGAGGCCGGCAACCCGCCGGCCGCCGTCGCCACGATCGGCGAGGCGGAGTCCCTCGCCCGCGCCATCGCGGCCGAGGACCAGAAGCTCGTCGCCCTGATTGTGATCGCCCAGAAGAACGCCGAATGCAACCGTCGCGATGCCGCGAAGTCGATCGTCGCCGAGGCAATCCCCCTCGCTCTCACCCAGCCCGAACCGCGGCGCTCCCGGGTGTTGACCATGCTCGCGGATGCCCAGGGCCGCGCCGGTGATGCCGATGGAGCCCAGCGGACCATCGATGCCATCCGCGAATACCCGGGCCTCGAGAAGGCACGAGCCCTGTCGGTCCTGGCGCACTGGCAAGAGGATGCCGGTCATGCGGCGGCCTCCGCGAAGTTGTTGAGCCAAGCGGTGGCCTGCCTCGAATCGAAGGCAGCCGGGACACCGTTACCGGGCAAGGTGATGACCCTGAGGTCCATCGGTCGCGATACGTTCATCGATTTCGACCTCGAGCTCGACCGGGCGCAAGTCCAGTTCTATCGCGAGTCGATGCTCCGGCACTCTCTCACGACTATGGGCAACGTCGAAGCGGCCGTCCGCAAGGCGAAGGCCCTGCCACCCGTGGGGCGCGATGCCGCCCTCTCGCAGATCGCCGGCAATCTGGCCCGGCGCGGCAACGTCGCCGTCGCCATGGATCTGGCTGCGTCGATCGAGTCTCCCGAGGCCCGCCTGAGTGCCTTCGTCATGCTCGCCGTCTCCATCCCCGAACGTCCGTCGAGAAAGTGACGGACATCGGGATCAGCCTCTACAGCCGGGGTGGGGCTTCGCGATGTATTGCGGGCCCCACCGTCGTTGGGTGCCGTGGCCTTGCGTTTGGGCTGGTCCTGCGACCAGACCAGCCGATCAATTCTCCGGATTCTCGGTTGTGAGGCGGCTTGAGCCGGATTGTTGCTCTGGGCGAAACAGACTAGACTTAGTTGAGTCAGGAGGCAACCATGGAAATCGCCAACATTGATCATGCCCCTTGAAGATCACCTGCTGACCGAAGCGCGCAACCCGCACTCCGCTTCGATCGATGCGCTGAGTCCGCTCGAGATCGTCCGGCTGATGAACGCCGAGGATGCCAAGGTGGTAGAGGCCGTCGGGGCCGAGTCCGAATCGATCGCGCGGGCGATCGAGTGGGCGGCGGACCGGTTTCGCCGCGGCGGCCGTTTGATCTACATCGGCGCGGGGACGTCCGGCGCCTTGGAGTCCTCGATGCCGCCGAGTGCCCGCCGACTTTCAGCACGCCACCCGAGATGGTGGTCGGACTGATCGCGGGGGGGGCGACGGCGCTGACGCGGGCCGTCGAAGGGGCGGAGGATAGCCCCGATCGCGGTGCGGCCGACGTCGCCGCGCTGGAAGTCGGCGCGATTGACCTGGTCTTCGGGATCGCCACCTCCGGGCGGACGCCTTACGTCCTGGGCGGCGTCCGGGAGGCGCGGCGGCGTGGGGCGGCCACGGTCGGGATCGCCTGCAACCGGCCCAGCTTGCTGGGCGGCGAGGTGGATCTCGAGATTGCTCCTCTTGTCGGTGCCGAGGTCATCTCCGGCTCGACCCGCTTGAAGGCCGGGACCGCCACGAAGATGGTCCTGAACATGATCTCGACCGGGGCGATGGTGCGGATCGGCAAGACGCTCGGCAACCGGATGGTGGACCTTCGGCCGACCAACGAGAAGCTGCGGATCCGCAGCCGCCGCATGCTCCGCGAGCTGGCGGAGATCGACGACGACCGAGCCCGCGAGATCCTGGCACAGTGTGGGGGGCACTTGAAACGCGCCCTGGTCGTCGCGCTGGCAAACGTCGAGCCCGATGCGGCCCAGGCGCTTCTCGATGCCCACGGTGGACAGGTCCGCCTGGTTCTCGAGTCCTTAATCATTGGTCATTGATATGATGTTTCTGGGAGTCGATGGTGGGGGTACGGCGACGGAGGCCTGGCTCGCCGAGCCGGGTTTACGGGTCCTCGGCCGGGGTACGTCGGGGCCTTCAAACGCCAAGGCCGTGGGCCTGGAGGCCGCGCGCCGGGCGCTCGACGCGGCGCGCGGCGCCGCGTTCGAAGACGCCGGACTCGAGCCGGCCCCGGTCGATGTGGCATGCCTCGGGCTGGCGGGCTTCGACCGGCCCGACGATCGCAAGATCCTCACCGGCTGGGCCGACGAGTCACGGCTGGCGCGCCGGCTGGTGCTGGTCAATGACGGCGACCTGGTGGTCGCGGCCGGCACGCCGGACGGTTGGGGCATCGGGGTGATCGCGGGCACCGGCTCGATCGCCGTGGGCCGCGCGCCCGATGGTCGGACCGCGCGTGCCGGCGGCTGGGGGCACCTTATCGGCGATGAAGGCAGTGCCTATGTTTTCGTCCTGGACGCCCTCCGCCTGGTGGCCCGTCGTGACGACGGCCGCGACCCTCGCCCGGCCGGCCCCGACCCGCTCACCGCTCGGCTCTGCCGGGCACTCGGCGTGGTCCAGTCGTCTCAGATCGTGACCGCGGTCTACGCGCCGGATTTCACCCGCGCCCGGATCGCCGCGATGGCCCCCGAGGTCCTCGCGGCCTGTACCGAATCGCCCGAGGACGGGGCCCGGCTGCTGGCACCCGCCGGTGCCGCGCTCGCCGAGACCGTCGCCGCCGTCGCCCGCATGCTCGGCTGGTCGTCCGGATCGCTCCCCCTGGCCGCCGCCGGCGGCTTCATCCTGTCCGCAACCGCCATGCGCCAGGCGATGGTCGATGCCTTGAATCAACGGGGCTACCGACCGTCCCTGACGCTCGTCCCCGACCCCGTCCGCGGCGCCGTGATCCTGGCCGAGCGCGCTTTGGTCGCCATGGACTGACCCGTTCTCGAACCGCACTGCTGTCGTCCCGGGACGATCCTGGATCTCAAGACCATCTTCTCCGATCCCGGCAAGGGCGTGATTTTCCCCGGTTCAGCGTGTATCCTTGAGGGTCGGGTAGAGAATCGCGGGGCGCGGGAATCGGAAATCGCCAAACCTCCTGCCGGCGCGTCACGCCTTCCCAGGCCGGCATCGCTCGTTCGCGACGTAACCGCCATCCTCATTAACTGCGTTCATCGGTCATCGATGTCGGAGCTTGGCCTCATGAATCGATGGGGAACTCGCGGCCTCTGCGGGGTGTCGATTCTGTTCCTGGTCGGCGGCTTGATGAGTTCGAGCGCCGCCCAGAACAAAAACGCTCCTCCGTCCACTCCGGGGAGCCCGAACGAGCGCGAAGCGATCGGTCAGTTCGTGGATCTGTACTGCACGGCGTGCCATAACCGCGATGACCAGACGGCGGGTTTGGCCCTCGACGCGATCAGCTCGGAAGACGTGAGCCGGAACGCGGACGACTGGGAAAAAGTCGTGCGGAAGCTCGTCGCACGCCAGATGCCTCCGGGAGAGGAGGTGCGACCGTCGCGGCGCACGTATGACTCGTTCGTGTCCTTGCTCGCGGGGTCGCTCGACCGCGCGGCCGCCGAGCGGCCCGATCCCGGCCGGACCGACACGTTCCGGCGGCTGAACCGGACCGAGTACCAGAACGCCATCCGCGACCTCCTGGCGCTCGATATCGACGCAACGGCACTGCTGCCGAAGGATGAGTCGAGCCACGGGTTCGACAATGTGACGGTGGGCGACCTCTCGCCGACGCTCCTGGACCGCTACATCACCGCGGCGCAGAAGATCAGCCGGCTGGCGGTGGGGAATCCCGGTCGTTCCCCCGGCGGCGACACGATCCGCATCCGTCCGGACCTCACCCAGGAGGAGCACGTCGAGGGCCTGCCGGTCGGCACTCGCGGCGGGGCGATCATCCCTTATACCTTCCCTCGAGACGGCGAGTACGAGGTCCAGCTTCGCCTGTCGCGCGACCGTAACGAGCACGTCGAGGGCCTCCGCGAGCCGCATGAGGTGGTGGTGCTGCTGGACCGCGAGCAAAAGGCGTCGTTCGCGGTGAATCCGCCCCGATCGGAGAGAGACCATCAGACCGCCGACGCGCACCTGAAAGCCCGCCTCCGGCTGACGGCCGGCCCGCACCAGCTCGGCGTGACGTTCCTGAAGAATGCCTCCTCGCTGCTGGAGACGAAGCGCCAGCCATACCAGGCCCACTACAACGCGCACCGGCACCCCCGCCTCACGCCGGCGCTGTATCAGGTCTCGATCACCGGGCCCTATGCTTCGGAAGGGCACGGGGACACGCCCAGCCGACGCCGGATCTTCGTCTGCGAGCCGAAGGCTGCGAACGAGGACGAGGCGTGTGCCCGACGGATCCTCGCCACGCTCACGCGGAGGGCCTACCGGAGGCCGGTCACCGTTGCGGACCTCCGGAGGCCGATGGAGCTGTACCGCAGCGCCCGCGCGGATGGAAACTTCGACGCGGGCATCGAGATGGCCCTGAGCGCCGTGCTGGTGAACCCGCAGTTCCTCTTTCGCATCGAGTCGGAGCCGCCCGGCGTGGCGCCGCACTCGGCTTACCGCGTCCCCGATGTCCAGCTCGCCTCCCGACTGTCGTTCTTCCTCTGGAGCAGCATTCCGGACGACGAGCTGCTCGACCTGGCAGAGCGCGCGGAACTGGATAATCCCGAGGTGCTCGAGGCGCAGGTGCGGCGGATGCTGGCCGACCCGCGCGCCGGAGCCTGGTGAGCAACTTCGCGGACCAGTGGCTGCACCTGCGCAATCTGGAGTCGATCACCCCCGACTTGCGCCTCTTCCCCGACTTCGACGACAACCTGCGTCAGGCATTCCGCCAGGAGACGGAGCTCCTGTTCGAGAACGTCGTGCGCGAGGACCGTAGTGTGCTCGACCTGTTAAAATCGGACCACACTTATCTGAACGAACGCCTGGCCAAGCACTACGGCATCCCGCACGTCTACGGCAACCACTTTCGCCGCGTGGAGCTCGGCAGCGACGGCGTGCGGGGCGGCCTGCTCCGCCAGGGGAGCATCTTGACGGTGACCTCCTATGCGAACCGCACGTCGCCCGTGATCCGCGGCAAGTGGGTCCTGGAGAACATCCTCGGCACGCCGCCTCCGCCTCCCCCCGCGACCGTGCCGGCGCTCAAGGACAACACGGTGTTGTCGTCGCTCTCGGTCCGCGAGCGGCTGGCCCAGCATCGGGCGGACGTCGCCTGCGCGGGCTGCCACAAGCTGATGGACCCCGTCGGCTTTTCGCTGGAGAACTTCGACGCCGTCGGCCGATGGCGCACGATCGAGGAGGGCCGGCCCATCGACGCGACGGGCGGCCTGCCCGATGAGAGCCGGTTCGTGGGCGTGACCGGCCTCGAACGGGCCCTCCTGAAACGCCCCGAGGTGTTCGCGCGCACCCTGGCCGAAAAGCTCCTCACGTTCGCCCTGGGGAGGGGCGTCGAGTCCTTCGATGCCCCGGCCATCCGTCAAATCGTACACCACGCCCACGCGAAGGATTATCGTTTCTCGTCGCTGATCGTGGGGATCGCCACCAGCATCCCGTTCCAGATGAGGACTTCCGAATGATCGTCACGAAGAAGGCCCTGCCGCGTCGGACATTCCTTCGGGGCCTGGGGACGACGCTGGCCCTTCCGCTCCTGGACGCGATGATCCCCTCGATGACCGCCGCGGCAGCGTCCCCGGCCGCCCCGGCCCGCCTCCGGCGGCTGGGGTTCATCTACATGCCGATGGGGTGCGACACCCCTCGGTGGACGCCTCCGGGCGATAAGACCCTCGACGAGCTCTCGCCGATCCTGAGCTCGCTGGCCCCGGTCAAGCAGCACGTGACGGCGATCACGAACCTCGAGCTGCGGAACGCTTACCCCGGCACGCACGCGACCTCCAACTGCGCCTTCCTGAGCGCGGCCCGGGCGAAGTTGACCGAGAGCACGGATTATTATCTCGGCACGACCGTCGACCAGATCGCCGCCCAGCACATCGGCCAGGAGACGATCTTGCCGTCGCTCGAGCTGTCGATGGACCTGCTCTCGACCGTCGGCCAGTGCGACAACGGCTACGCCTGCGTCTACCAGAACAACCTCTCCTGGTCGTCCCCGACGACTCCCTTGCCATCCGAGGCCCACCCTCGAATCGTCTTCGAGCGCCTGTTCGGGGAGGGTGGAAGCGCCACCGATCGCCGCGCCGCCTTGAGGAAGCGGGCCAGCCTCCTCGACTCGGTCACCGACGAGATCGCCCGCCTGAAGAACCAGCTCGGGCCGGCGGATCGCGCCCGGGTCGGCCAGTACCTGGAGACCGTGCGCGAGGTCGAGCGCCGCATCCAGAAGGCCGAGGCCGACTCGAAAGACGGCGCCCTGCCGGACCTCGACCGGCCCGTCGGCGTACCGGCCGCCTACGCCGATCACGCCCGTCTGATGTTCGACCTCCAGGTGCTGGCGCTCCAGGGGGACGTCACCCGCGTCATCACGTTTCAGCTCGCCCGCGAGACCAGCGGGCGGACCTACCCCGAGATCGGCGTGTCCGATCCGCACCACCCGCTCACGCACCATGGGAACGACGCCGCCAAGATCGCCCGGATGGCCAAGATCAACCAGTTCCACGTGTCGCTCTTCGCCGAGTTCCTCGCCAAGCTGAAGGCCACGCCGGAGGGGAACGGCTCGCTCCTGGACCACGGCCTGTATCTCTACGGCAGCGGGATGGGCAACCCGAACGTGCACGACCATGTGAACCTGCCGATCCTCGTCGCCGGGGGCGCGGCCGGCAAGATGAGGGGCGGCCGGCATATTCGCTACGCGAAGCCGACGCCGCTGGCGAACCTCCACCTGACGTTGCTCGACAAGGTGGGCGTCCACCTCGACTCCTTCGCCGACAGCCAGGGGAAGATCGACGAGTTGTTCGAGCCGCTGTCGATCTGAGCGCGCGATTGTGTGGGCAACCCATCAGTCAGGCGCCCAGCCAGGGCTTTGTAGGGTGCCCAGTGAGCACCGATCTGGTTTGCTCTGCCGAACCTGGTGCTCAAAGCACCCTACGAGACTGAGGACCGGTCGTCGTCTGGATGGGAAGGACGCAGGATCAGGAGGCGATAGCGATGGATCAGTATCGGTTCGGCGCATGCGGACTGACGCTTGTTCTGCTGATCTTTAGCTCGACGGTCCGCGGCGCCGACGCGCCCGTGGCCGATGCGGCGGAGCGGTCGGACCGGACCGGTGTCCGCGGCCTCATCGAGCGACACGTCGACATGAACCAGGCCCAGCCCGACGGCATGACGGCCTTGCACTGGGCGGCGCATCGCGACGACCTGGAGACGGCAAAGCTCCTGGTGAGCGCCGGGGCCGACGTGAAGGTCGCGAACCGATACCGCGTGACGCCCCTCTCGCTCGCCTGCACGAACGGGAATGAGGCGATGGTCAAACTGCTGCTCGACTCAGGCGCCGACCCGAACACCCGGCTGCACGGCGACGAGACGGCCCTGATGACCGCCGCACGGACCGGGAAGCTCGGGCCCGTGAAGGCCTTGATCGCCCGGGGCGCCGAGGTCAACGCCAAGGAACGGCGCGGGCAGACGGCCCTGATGTGGGCGGCGGCCGAAGGGCATGCGGGGGTTGTCCGGGCGCTGCTCCAGGCGGGGGCCGAGTTCCGCACCGCTCTGCCCTCGGGATTCACGCCCCTGTTCTTCGCCGTACGAGAAGGCCGCACGGAGGTCGGCGCATCCTTCTGAAGGCGGGGGCCGATGTGAACGAGGCCATGCAGCCCAGGAGGGCGGCGGGCCGGGCACCCGCCCGGGGGACCACGCCGCTGATCCTGGCCGTCGAGAACGGCCACTTCGAGCTGGCCGTCGCCCTGCTCGAGGCCGGAGCCGACCCGAACGACCAGCGATCCGGCTTCACGGCGCTCCACACGCTGACCTGGGTCCGCAAGCCGAATCGCGGCGACGAGGAGAGCGGCGACCCGGCCCCGACCGGCTCCGGGACCCTGAGCAGCCTCCAGCTCGTCGAGAAGCTGGTGGGGCACGGGGCGGACGTCAATGCGCGGCTGAAGCGGGGTGCCTCGGGGCGAGGTGTCCTCGGCCGGCGCGGCGCGACCCCGTTTCTCCTGGCCTGCATGACGGCCGACGTCCCCTACATGAGCATGCTGGTCAAGCTCGGCGCCGACCCTCGGCTGCCGAATGCCGAGCACAGCACGCCCCTGATGGCGGCGGCCGGGTTGGGATGCCTCGCCCCCGGCGAGGAGGCCGGGACCGAGGACGAGGCGCTCGAGGCCGTCAAGCTCGCGATCGCGCTCGGCAACGACGTGAACGCGGTCGACGACAAGGGCGAGACCGCCATGCACGGCGCCGCCTACAAGAGTCTCCCGCAGGTCGTGCAACTCCTCGCCGACAAGGGCGCCAGGATCGAGGTCTGGAACCATAAGGACAAGCACGGATGGACTCCGCTCTCGATCGCGGAGGGCCACCGACCCGGCAACTTCAAGCCCTCGCCCGAGGCCATCGCCGCCCTTCATCGAGTCTTGCGCGCCGCGGGCATACCACCACCGCCGGGCGCTCGACAGCGCATGGACGCTCACAACACGTGCTTCAGGTTCTTCGATTCAGAACGCAAACGGTCCCTCGCGGATGATCTCTCCAACCGCCTTCCGGCCCGAGGGTACCTCGCGCGCTTGTAACTCGGGCGGGAGCTCGGCAGGGTCGCCGGGATGGCCGACGGCCACCATGGCCTCGACCTCGTAATCATCGGGCACCCCGAGCGTCGCTCGGGTCTTGACGCGGTCGAAGCCCGCCATGCCGTGGACGACCAGGCCCATCGCCGCACCTTGCAGCGCCAGGTTCTCGAAGGCCGCACCACTGTCGAACGTGTGCACGGGATTCGGCTCGCCATTCCGCGCGAAGACCTTGTGCGAGAGCACCACGATCAACACCGACGCCTTGGCGCACCAGACCTGGTTTGCTTCCATCAGCAGCCCGAAGAAGGACGGCCAGTGCGGTGTGTCGCGGCGGGCATAGAGGAACCGCCATTCCTGCTCGTTGTACGTCGACGGCGCCCATCGGGCCGCCTCGAACAGCCTCATCAGCTCGCCGTCGGCGAGCGGCTCGCCGCTCATCGATCGCGGCGACCATCGGTCGAGGAACAGCGTCTCGATCGGGTAATCGGGGGTCCGATGGTCGCGCCCGCCGGGAAGAATCGCCATGACTGGTCCTCCATTGTCCGTTCTCGACCTGTTGCGCACCTCCCATCGAACCAGCGCCGGACGGTTCCGTCAAAGGGGGAGTGGGCGATATTCCCTCGGGATGCCCGATCCGTTCGTTGCCGCCCCCGAGCCGTCTCCGCGGAAAACCCGGCACCAGTTTTGCAGAACTCTCCTTGCAGACGAGTTTGCAGCGATCCGGCAGATTCCCATCGGAAAATCACGTTCGCCTGGTTACTCACACGAGGAGAGTTCCATGAGGGCTCAACAATCGACCGTCGTCGGAGTGTTCGAAGACCGCATGCAAGCTGACCGCGCAGTCGAACGCGCTCCACAGGGCCGGATTTCGGGATGATCAGATCGGCGTCGCCCTGCGTTACGGCGGGGGGAGTGCTGGCGTCGGTGACACCGTGACCGACACGGATGAAACCCACGCGGGGACCGGGGCCGTGACCGGAGCCCTGGCCGGTCTGGGAGTGGGTGCGCTGGCGGGCCTGGGAGTGCTCAGCGGGATCATCCCCGTCATCGGGCCGGCCATCGCCGGCGGGACCCTCGGCGTCATCCTCACCAATGCCGCGGCGGGTGCCGGCCTCGGGGGACTGGCTGGTACCCTGATCGGCGCCGGCATTCCCGAGGACGAGGCCCAATACTATCAAGATGAATTCGAGGAAGGCCGGGCCATCGTGACGGTCCGCCCGGAAGGCCGAGCCGACGAGGCGAAGGCCATCCTGTGCTCGTACGACGCTTATGACATGAACTCGTGCGGGAACGTCCGCGCCGATGTCACGGACTCCCAGACCCTGGACATCCCTGTCAAGAGCGAGGATGTGGTGGGCACGCCGTTAGAGGAGGATGTCGACATCCTCAACCCCGATGGCCGTCGGCTCCTTTGAGCGAGTCGCTCGGGGCAAGGATATTTCCATCGGATACGTGACTCCGAGCGGACGGGCGGAGGTGCTCACGAACACCTTCGCCCGCCGTGCTTTCAGCCTCCTTCAACCCGGCCGATGTGCTGGCTCACGACTTCGAGCAAGCGACTCGTCTCCTCCCGGTTGAGATTCTCGTTGATGCGGACTCGGAAGACCCGTTCTCCATTCCAGTGGCGGCTCTTCGCCCCATCGCGGGCATGGACGATCACTCCCTGGAAGGTCGTCCGTCTCATCAGCTCATTGATGAGCTCCTCGCTGCTGAAGAGCTCGAGTTCACCTGGTTTCATGCCTGTTCCTCAAGAATCCAGCGGGGAACGTGCTTCGTCCCCGGGTGCATCGCTTCCCTTCGTCCCCGATCCTGCTCCGGTCGGGTGGCCTTCCATGCTATAAAACTCCGGACGCCGGGGGAAGCCGGTGAAGTCCCTTTGGCCTCAGCGGATCGACTCCGATCACTTCAACTCGATGGTCACCTTGTGAATCTTGCCGGTGAACTTGCTCTCGTGCGCGGGGTAGTCTTCGGTCACGGGCGTGCCCGCATCGATCCCCACGTCGGCACCTTCATCAGCCGAGAAAACAAAAGCTTGTGTCTGGTCGATCCGACCTTCCGCGACTTTCCCGCCGTTAACAAGGATCGCGCCCGTTCCGCCCGAGCCCGGCTGGCCGCCGTCGTAGGCGAACTCGAAGCGGATGGTCGCCTTCCCGGCCGGCAGGACCTCCGCGGGCGTGATCGTGTATCGCTCCAGTCCCAGCCAGTTGTAGGTGTAGGTCGGCTTGCTGCCCTTGAGATATAGGCTCCAGCCCCCGAACCGGCCCGCCTGACAGAGGATGACGCCATTGCCGCCATCCTTGGAGATCTCGACCTCGGCGGTGATCGTGTGTGATCGGTTCTTCACATTGATGAAGACATTCTCCGACAACCCGGTCATGCCTTCATAGACAGTCAATGAAGTTCGACCAGCCATGAGGTCGGGCCGCCCGGCCAGGGCGGCGTTGACCCGCTCGACGCCGCGATCGTCGATGGGCAGCACATGGTTCTTGACCCCTTCCTTCAGGAAAAGTTCCTGCATCGCCTTGAGCTTCCCGGGGTCCTTCGCGGCCAGATCGTTCACCAGGCTGAAGTCCGTGCGGGTGTCGTATAACTCCCACGTGTCATTCGAGAGGGTCGCTCGGGGTCTCGCCTCCCAGGGGACCCGATGGACAGTACCAGCCAGCCAACCCTCATGGTAGATGGCGCGATTGCCGAAGATCTCGAAGTACTGAGTGGTATGCCGGCTGGTCTCCCTGGCGTTATCGAACGTGTAAACCAGGCTCACGCCTTCGATCGGGGTCTGGGGAGTCCCGTTCACGGCCTTCGGCTCGGGCAGACCTGCTGCTTCCAGGATCGTTGGAGCGATGTCGATGACGTGATGCCACTGAGATCGTATTTCGCCTCGAGCCTTGATACGCCCGGGCCAGTGGACGACCATCCCGTTGCGGGTCCCGCCGTAATTCGCGGCAACCTGCTTCGTCCAGGTGAAGGGTGTATCCCCGGCCACGGCCCACCCGGCGGCGTAATGACCGTATGACTTGGGGCTGCCCAGCTCGTCGTAATGCTTCAAAATATCTTCGACTTTTTCATTGATACCGTTGAAATATGTTGCCTCGTTAAATAGTCCGTTCATACCCCCTTCGCCGCTCGCGCCGTTGTCGCCGAGGATGTAGAAGATGAGGGTATTGTTCATCTGGCCCAGGTCGTCGACGGCCTGGAGCAGCCGGCCGGCCTCGTGGTCGGCGAACGCGCCGTAGCCGGCGAACACCTCCATCTGCCGGGCGAAGAGCCTCCGCTCGTCGGGCGTGAGCCGGTCCCAAGCCTTGATCGCCGCCGGCTTGGGCGCGAGCTTCGTGTCGGGCGGGACCACGCCCAGCGACTTCTGCCTCGCCAGCGTCTCCTCGCGGAGCTTGTCCCAGCCCTGGTCGAACCGGCCCTTGTACCGGGCGATCCATTCCTGCGGCACGTGGTGCGGGGCGTGTGTGGCGCCCGGAGCGTAGTAGATGAAGAACGGCTTGTCCGGTGTCAGCGATTTCACGGCCTTCGTCCAATCGATCGCCTTATCGGTCATATCCGTCAGGAAATGATAGCCGGGACTCTTCGGGGCCTCGACCGGGTTCATCCCATCATAGATCGCCGGCGCCCACTGGTTCGCCTCGCCGCCGATGAACCCATAGAACTTGTCGAAGCCGGAGCGGGTCGGCCAGCGATTGGTCGGCCCCGAAGTGCTGACCTCCCAGGCCGCGGTCTCGTGCGACTTGCCGAAGGCCGCGGTTGCGAAGCCGTTCAGCCGGAGCATCTCGGCCAGCGGGGCCACACTGTTGGGCCGCTGTCCGGTCTGCCCCGGGAAGGCGGTGGCGGTCTCCGTGATCGAGCCCATGTTGCACATGTGGTGGTTGCGGCCGGTGAGCAGGGCCGCACGGGTCGGCGAGCAGAGCGCCGTGGTGTGGAATTGATTGTACCGGAGCCCGTTGCCGGCCAGGCGCTCCGCGTTCGGCATATGGATGGGTCCCCCGAAGGCGCTGGATTGTCCGAACCCCATATCGTCGATCAGGACGATGAGCACGTTGGGGGCGCCGGCCGGCGCCTTCACCTCGAATCGGGGCGGGGCCTTCGCGTCTCGGACATCGAGTGCGGTGATCGGCGGATATGTGGGCTCCGGGATGGGAAGGACCGTGCGATCGAGGTGGTCTTCCGCCACCTCGCGAGTCGCGGATGCCGCGGGTCTACCCGGGAAGGGACCGCCCGCCACGAACCAAGCGTACACGATGCCCACTCCGACGACAACCGGCACTGACCGTCTCGCGGCGTCGCGCATAGCAGCCTCTTTTCGTCGCGCACCCGATGAACGCAGAGAAATGACGATGATACGGGAAAGGTTCTCACTTGGTGAGGAGAGCCAGTCACCGTTGGCCAGAGCATTCTAAGGAGTCTTGACCCGATCCGCTATGGGCTGGCCTCTGGGAAGGAGCTGAAGCAGAGACATTAATTACCCCTGCATGTTCGAACGGCTAGGTGCTCTGTGAGCACCGCGCAGGCTTGACGACGAGGGTCGGTGTTCGCAGAGCACCCTACCGGCCCGCGTGCAAACCAAGCGGGCGGCGCTCTCAGGCGGCCGAGATCTCAGAAATCCCGTGTTTCCGTTTCCCAGAGAATAACACTCACAAGCACCGCCGTCGTGAGGCAGAGGAGCGGCAGGCCGATCAGCCACCAGTGCGCCAGGATATACGAGAACACGGCGGGAACGGCGACCGCCGCCAGCGGCAGCAGCCGCGAGCCGAACCAGCGCACGGGCGAATGCCGCTGGCAAACGCCCCGAGATACACGAGCGGCAAGAGGAGCCAGATCCGGAATGCCCCGCCGATCATCATCCACTCGAAGGGGCCGGGGTGCGTTCGCGGCAGGGCCGCCCACGTCGCATAAATCAGGATCGGCAACAGGGTGCACACGAGCAAGAGGCCGATCCCCGTCAGGAGCTTCGTCAAGACGATGGTACGGCGCGCCAGTGGCAGGTGTAGGAGGTACAAGGCCGTCCCCTGGCTGGGCTCCCAGGCCGACTGCCGGAAACCCAGGACGATCGCCAGCACGCCCCCGATGAAAAACAGCATGGTCTTGAAATTATCCTGAACAAACGGGACGTCGGATGGTGTCACGCTCATTCCGGGGACAAGACCCACCAGGGACCTGAGGAAGGGTCCCCCTTGGCCCGTCAGGTTGCTCACGTAGACGAGATAAAGAACGACCGCGAGCGCGGCAAACGCCCGTGTCTCACGCAGTTCCTTTCTCGCGAGGGTCAGGACCATGGTCATCTCCCGCAGAGGCTAACTCACCGAAGAGATCAGCGATCACGTCGCCGACGTTAACGTTGCATCAGGCGAAGATCTCGGTTCCTTTGACGGCCGGGTCCGGGAAGGGTGTTCCGCACTCCGCGCACGTGTCGCGATCGCGGGCGCAACGCGAGTGGCATTGCGGACACGGTTCCCGGACCGGCCAGCGACGATGGAGCAGAAAGCTTGCGAACGCGGGCACACCGAAGAGCAGAACAAAGACCACCCAGACGGCCTGCTCGCGCCGGGAGAGCCCGAACACACGACCCCGCCGCCAGGCGACCGCCGCCAGGACGGACGAAATCGCCAGGGCCGCCGCCAGCGAGGCTCCGAGCGCCCTCGCATCGTCCGGTGCTCGGTCCCCCATCGCCATCAATAATTCGCCCGCGAGCAGGACTACAGGCGCCGGAAGGCTCAGAGCCATCAGGGCGAATCCCGCCTGCTCACTCAACGAGTTCGACCCGGTCTGTAGCGCGAGGTCGAACGAGTCCTGGATCGCCCCGTTGTCCGCGATCCGGTAGACCATCGTTCTCGTGACGTTGCCGCTGACAGCCTCCCCGGTCTTCGGTGGCCGGGCGAAATCGGCGATCGCCCGGCCGCTGTCGGCCTCGTACCAGGTCACCGAGCTGTGGCGGTCGATCTCCGCCGGGATGGTGAACGTGCTGATGATGTTATATTTGTGATCAAGCTTATAGATCTTCTGTCCTGCCCTGACAAGGATGGGTTGTTCCTTCGTGAGCCCGCCTCCGGAATAGGACGAGAGGGTGGGAACACCCACAGACACGATCGGCGCCGGCGCTTCGAAGGCGGTCGTGACCGTCCGCGCGGCGAGGTCGACGAGTCGCAGGCGGTTTCCGGACGGCACGTGCACCAGCCGCGGCGGTACGTCCCAGCGATCGGGCCGCAACACCCACCCGGTCCCCGAATAGATCGACAGCGGCGCCGAGCTCCAGTTCGCGAAGTCGAGGGCCAGCTCGCCGCGGACGGGGAGCCGCTCCTCGGGTGGAACAGGCTGCGCGCGAAAGCCGGAGAGTCCGATGTAGCCGATGAGCCGGTTGCTGGTGCGCTCGTAGCCGACGAAGTAGCCGGAACCCTGCGAGTTGCCGTCGTGCACGAAATACCAGGCGGCGGTCGGCTCGCGCTCGTCCATGAACACTTTGATCCTGTTCTGCCAGCCTGATTGCGAGAGGAAGGAGACGACGGTCTCGTGCTCGCCGTACAGGTACACGGCCGGGATCAGGTCCTTTCTGTCGACGGCGTCGCGCTCGCGGCCGCTCAGGTCGCGGTGGGTCACCAGCGACAGGTTGTCGAGCGGAAGACTCTGGATGACTGGCGTGCCGTCGGTCGTGACCACGAGGGTTTCTCGGTGAGACCGGATCTTCCCCGGCCAGGCCTCGAGGATCGAGGTGCCGAGCCAAATCACGAGCAGGAACCAAAGCGTTCCGAGCCCGACCGCGAGGGTCGCCGCCAGGAGGAACTGACGCAAAAGCGAGGTTTTGTGTGTAACCATGATCATGCTGCCCCTCGATCGCTGGTGCTCTCTGGCCCCTCGGTCAGATCCTCCCCGAAGACGGGCAACGACCGCCTGGGCCCGCGGGTGTAGGCGACGAAGGCGTCTTCGAGGTTCAGGCCCACGACGTCCCAGGCGAGCGGCGCGAGCGATTCGACGACCCGGCGCTGCTCGGCGCCGAAGTCGACGACGACGAGCTCGAGCCGGCGACCGACCTCCCAGGCCTGGACGAGCCCCGCGCAGCCGGGGAACGCCGGCGGCCGGCCCGCGAACTCGAGGACGATCTTGCTGACCCCTTCCTTGAAGCGTTCCGTGGGGCAGTCAACGCGGAGCACGCCGTCGACGAGGATGCCGATCCGGTCGGCGACGCGCTCGACGTCGGCCAGGATGTGGGAGCTGAAGAGGATCGTCCGCCCCTGTCGCTGGACCAGGTGGATCATCGACAGCAGAAAATCGTGGCGTGCGACCGTGTCGAGCCCCAGCGTCGGGTCGTCGAGGACGAGCAGGTCGGGGTCGGGAGCGATCGCCAGGGCCAAGGCGACGTTGGCGCGCTGGCCGTTCGACAGCCGACGGACCTTCGCCCTCGCGGGGATCTCGAAGTGTTCGAGAACCTGGTCGAGCAACGGCTGGTTCCAGCGGTCGGTATGAAACGCGCGGGCGAACCGCACGGCCTCGGCGACCGTCATCCAGCCATACAGCGGGTGCCCCTCCGCCAGGTAGGCGATGCGGCCACGCACCGCGGGGGGCAAGGCGGAGAGCTCATAGCCCAGGAGCTCCACCCGGCCGTAACTGGGCTGGACCATCCCCAGGAGCATCTTGATCGTCGTCGACTTGCCGGCCCCATTTCGGCCCAGGAACCCGTAGACGCTCCCGGCCGGAACGCGCAGGCCCAGACCGTTGACCACGCACCGCGATTCGTAATACTTCGTCAGCCGCTCTGTCACGATGGCATCAGTCATGGGGAGGTCTTTCCGCTCATTTCGGGGCCGTCTTCGCCGGATTCCACTGGAACTGCCGAGACCGGGTGGCCACGAGCCGCGCGACCTCCTCTTCCGAAAACCCGAGGTGGACGGCTTCCGTGAGCAACCGGTCAAGGCTCTCGAGCAACCGTCGCCGCCGCGCGTCCTTGGTCAGCTCGTCTTTCGGCTCGGCGACGAACACCCCGCGCCCGGGCGGTTGGATAGCAACCCCTCGCGCTCGAGCTCGGTATAGGCGCGGGCGACCGTGTTGGGGTTGACGACCAGGTCGCGCGACAGTTGGCGCACCGAGGGCAACTGCTCCTGGGGCTTCAGGGCGCCCCGGGCGATCGCCTCGCGCACCTGCTGCACTAGTTGCTGATAAATCGGCAGGCGGCTTGTGCTGTTTATTTCATACTGCATGGCACCGCTTTCGTTAACTGTATTAAGTATCATAATACAGTTGAGCGCGCTGTCAAGGGGCTTCTCCGTGAAAAAAACCGGCGGTCACGGAATCGCGGGCCTCCCCCGGGCCTTGCACCGCCCACGCTCCAGGACTTCTCGTGGCCCCTCCGAGACCGTCTCCTTGCGTCGAGGACCAGGCGGAGCGATCATGAGCGTGGCTCTCCCGGACCGAGACAATCGTCGGGCTCGACGAGGCCGCGGCGATGGTCGCCCGCCGCTACCGCCCGGGACACTTAGCAACACCGAAGACGAGCTGAGTATTCGGAGATATCGGGAGACGGAGGGGCGCCATGACTTCGCGGAAGTGCCGGCCGTTGCGGGTTGAATCGAGGCTTGTCGCCATCGCGGTCGTCCTGATGATGCTGGATCTCCGAGCCCATGCGGACGAGTTCGCCGCGCCCGTGCCGGAGGGCGTGAAAGTCGTCTGGAGCCCGGAGCAAGCCCACCACGAAACGACTCCCACACGCGAGCGGATCTGCATCAACGGCTTGTGGCGCTGGCAGCCCGCTGGATCCAGGACCGAACAGCCCCCCGCGAGAGGCTGGGGCTATTTCAAGGTTCCCGGGTGCTGGCCCGGAATCACCGACTACCTGCAGAAGGACTCCCAGACGATCTACCCGCATCCCGACTGGAAGGATGCCAGGCTGGCTGGCTTGACCTCGGCCTGGTACGAGCGGGAGTTCGCAGTCCCTGGCCATTGGGCGAACCGTCGCATCGCCGTCTATGTCGAATACCTGAACTCCTATGCAACCGTGTTTGTCGATGGAAAGTCGGCCGGCGCGATTCGGTTTCCCGGCGGAGAGGTGGACCTGACATCGGCATGCCGTCCCGGTGGCAAGCACCGGCTCGGCCTGCTCGTCCTGGCCATGCCGCTACGGGGTGTCATGCTCTCGTACAACGACACCGCCTCGGCCCGGCAGGTCAGAGGCACCGTGCCCCGGCGTGGCCTGTGTGGCGACGTCTATCTCGTCGGAACTCCGGCCGGTGCCCGGATCGCCGACGTCCGGGTGGAGACCTCGGTGCGCAAGGGGCAGGTCTCGGTCGATGCCGCCTTGCAGCAGCTCGATGCCGCCGGCCGGTATTCCCTCCGCGCCCGGATCGCACAGGATGGCCGCGAGGTCACGGAATTCGCGAGCAAGGTCCTCGACACGAATGACCTCGCTGGCGGGCGCATCACGTTCACCGGGAACTGGAAGCCGGACCGGTTATGGGACCTTCACACGCCCGGCAACGCGTACTCTCTGAGCCTCTCATTGCTCGACGAGAGAGGCGAGGTACTCGATACTGCTCTGAACGTGCGTTTCGGGTTCCGCGAGTTCTGGATCGACGGCCGCGACTTCTACCTGAACGGCACGCGCATCTTCCTGTCTGCTGTCCCGTTCGACAATGCCCAAATCGGCGCGGCATCCGCCGGCTACGCGGCCGCGCGCGAAAGCCTGGAACGACTCAAGAGCTTCGGCATCAACTTCGTCTACACCCACAACTATGGGTGCGAGCCGGGTTCCCATTTGAGCTTTGCGGAGATCCTCCGGGCGGCGGACGACGTCGGCATGCTGGTCTCCTTCTCCCAGCCTCACTTCAGCCATTACGAGTGGCGGGCGCCCGACGCCGATCGCGACAACGGCTACCAGCGGCATGCCGAGTTCTACGTCCGCCAGGCCCAGAACCATCCCTCGGTCGTCTTCTACTCCATGAGCCACAACGCGACCGGTTACAACGAAGATATGAATCCCGACCTGATCGATGGCATCCACGACCCGCGCGAGACCTGGGCGTTGAACAACACCAGGCTCGCCCTGCGCGCCGAGGCCATCGTCCGGCGCCTGGACCCCAGCCGCATCGTGTACCACCACTCATCGGGCAACCTCGGCTCGATGCACACCACCAACTTTTATCCCAACTTCGCACCGATCCAGGAACTGTCCGATTGGTTCGAACACTGGGCAACCCGGGGCGTCAAGCCGATGTTCACCTGCGAGTATGGCGCGCCGTTCACCTGGGACTGGGCCATGTACCGCGGCTGGTACAAGGGGGAACGGACCTTCGGCAGCGCCCGGGTCCCGTGGGAAGTTTGTTTCGCCGAATGGAACGCGCAATTCCTCGGCGACCAGGCCTTCCGGATCAGCGCGATGGAGAAGGCCAACCTGCGCCTGGGAAGCCCGGCAGTTCCGCACCGGCAACCTGTGGCACCGCTGGGATTACCCTTATGAACTGGGATCCAACCTCTTCGACGACCGGCACGCGGTGATCGGCCGGTATCTCTCGGACAACTGGCGCGCCTTTCGAACCTGGGGCGTCTCGGCGACATCCCCGTGGGAGCACGGTCACTTCTGGAGGTTGCGCGACGGCGTCGAGAGGCGCCGCAAAGTGCTCCCCGTGGACTGGGACCACCTCCAGCGCCGGGGTTCAGTCCGGACACCATCGCTCAACAGTACGAGCGGATGGACCTGGCCTTCGACCGAACGGACTGGATCGCGACGGCAGACGGCGAGGCCCTGTTGCGCAACAACCGCCCGCTGCTGGCCTACATCGGCGGCCCTCCCGCACACTTCACCAGCAAGGACCACAACGTCTATCCGGGCGAGACGGTAAAGAAGCAGATCATTGTCCTCAACAATTCCCGCACGACCGTGACAGCCGACTGCCGGTGGTCGCTCGACCTACCCAAAGCGGCTGCTGGGCACACGAACGTCAACGTGCCGACAGGTCAACAGGAACGCATTCTCTTGAGAATTGCGCGTACCGGCCACTCTGGCGCCGGGCGCATACAATCTCCATGCGACAGTCACGTTCGGCCCCGGCGAGGTCCAGCAAGATTCCTTCTCCCTTCACGTCCTGCCCCGGCCCTCGGCGCCACGGATGACGAACGGCAGGATCGCGCTGTTCGACCCGAACGGGGAGACCCGTAGGCTCCTGGATGCGATGGATGTCGCGTGCTGGTCCGTCGATGCCAACACCGATCTGTCGACCGCCGACACGCTCATCGTGGGCAAGTCGGCCCTGACCGTGAACGGCCCTGCGCCGGACATCGGCCGCGTGCGCGACGGTCTCAAGGTCATCGTGTTCGAGCAGACCGCGGAAGTCCTGGAAAAACGGCTGGGATTTCGCGTCACCGAGTACGGCTTGAGGCAGGTCTTTCCCCGGATCGACGGCCATCCGATCCTGGCCGGGATCGGTCCGGAGCATCTGCACGACTGGCGCGGCGAGGCCACGATCCTGCCGCCGCGGCTCAGCTACCAGATGCGGCCACGCTACGGCCCGACGGTCCAGTGGTGTGACATCCCGGTGACGCGCGTCTGGCGTTGCGGGAATCGCGGCAACGTGGCCTCGGTCCTGATCGAAAAGCCCGCGCGCGGCAATTTCCTGCCGATCCTCGACGGCGGCTATGGCCTCCAGTACAGCCCGCTCCTGGAATACCGCGAAGGGCAGGGGATGGTGCTGTTCTGCCAGCTCGACGTGACGGGACGCTCCGAGGCCGATCCCGCGGGCGAGTCGCTGGCGCGGAACCTCTTCCAGTACGTGTCGAGCTGGAAGCCGGCCCCCCGCCGGACCGTCGTTTATGCCGGCGATCCGGCCGGGATCCGTCATCTCGAATCCGCGGGCATTTCCGTCAATGCCGACGAGGGGGCGAACCTGTTAACCGACCACCAGGTCCTCGTGGTGGGTCCCGGAGGAGGGCGGAAGCTCGCGGCCCGCGCGTCCGCCATCGCCGACTGGTTGCCGGCCGGTGGGAACGTGCTGGCGATCGGTCTCGATGAAGCCGAGGCAAACACCTTCCTCCCCTTCAAAGTCCGCATGAAGAAAGCCGAGCACATCGCGGCCGGCTTCGATCCCTTCGATGCGCATTCGCTCCTGGCTGGAGTGGGGCCGGCGGACGTCCACAACCGCGACCCTCGAGAGCTGCCCCTCATCACGGCGGGTGCCACCATCATCGGCGACGGCGTCCTGGCCCGGGCCGAGGGCGTCCCCGCCGTCTTCTGTCAACTCGTGCCCTGGCAGTTCGACGATTACGGCGGGAAGCCCAACGTCAAGCGGACGTATCGACGCGCCTCGTTCCTCGTATCCCGATTGCTCGCCAACATGGGCGTCAACGGCGCCACGCCGGTCCTGGCCCGCTTCCAGACCCCGGTCGTGGCCGCATCCCCCGAACGACGATGGCGGGATGGCCTCTACCTCGATCAGCCCGAAGAATGGGATGATCCGTACCGCTTCTTCCGCTGGTGAGTGAAGAACGCCTTGCTGGAATTCGTCCTCGAAGGAGCCATCGCCCCATGAGCGGTACCCACGTCCTGGCCCAACACGCCAGCACTTCCGAGGAATCACCGAGTGCCACGGAGGGACCCCCACTTCGTTCCGCGATGATGGGAGAGTTCCTCGGAACGGCGCTGCTCATCCTGCTCGGAGATGGTGTGGTCGCCGGAGACGTCCTGCTGAACAAGACGTCCGACAAGATGATGATCACCACGGCCTGGGGTCTGGCCGTCGCCCTGGCGGTCTATGTCTGCGGGCGATTGAGCGGCGGACACATCAACCCGGCCGTGACGCTGGCCCTGGCCGCACGCGGTGCGTTCCCGCGCACGCGCGTGTTCCCTTACTGGGGCGCCCAACTGGCCGGTGCCTTCGTCGGGGCGCTCCTGGTCTACGCCGATTATTCCGAGGCGTTCCGCGCCTTCGAGCGCGATGAGCACGTGACCCGTGGGGAGATGGTTAACGGTAAGCTGGCCGGTCCGGCGGCCGGCGGAGCCGGGGTGTTCGCGACCTACCCGACCTTTGACACACCCTGGCGGAACATCCTCAGTGAATTCCTGGGCACAGCGGTCCTGCTATTGGGCGTCCGGGCCCTGACCGATCGTCGCAATGCAGCTCCCGGTGGTTACGTCGAGCCGCTGGCGCTGGGCGGACTGGTCTGGGTAATCGGCCTGTCGCTGGGCGGCCTGACCGGCTATGCCATCAACCCGGCGCGTGACCTCGGCCCGCGACTCGCCTCGGCCCTCATGGGCTGGGGACCGGCCGTCTTCCGATCGCACGGCGGATACTTCTGGATCCCGATCGTCGCCCCACTCGCCGGTGCCCTCGCCGGGAGCTTCCTCTACGATTTCGCAATCCACCGCCGCCTGCCGCCGGAAGGTCAGCCCAGCCCACCCGGCGAACTCTCGCCTTGATTCACCCAGCGGGTCGTTTACACCGGGCTTGCCGATCCGAGCTGCCCGAGCTCCGGTCGTGAGTCGCATCGCAATCGCGAACCGGCGTAAGCGACGAGCGGGCCAGCGGCCGGGCCGGACCCGACTCAGCTCGGCGGCGGCTCCCCGGCCGGTTCGGCCGGACGGGGCGTCTTGACGTTGACCTGGAAGCCGGCCCCCTCCAGCACGAACGGCCCACCCGGGGCCGCCGGCGGCCGCAAGACCCCTTGCAGGACCACCACGACGGAGCCGGCGTCGTGCTCGGCGATCTGCTTGAGCATCTTGCGATAGTTCTTGCCGTTGAGCCGCGCCTGCGCCGTCAGCGGACCGCCGTCGAGGACCAGCTCGAGAGTGGGCTCACCGGCCGGCCCCTCCATCGGCACGAGGTCGCGGGGCAGAGCGTCGGCGGCCAGCGGCATCGTGACCTTGAGCCCGGGGACGTGGATGGTCGCCTTGGTCGTCATCGTAGGATCTCCTGAGGGCGTGGGAAGGGAACACGAGGACCCGGGTGCTGGCGCCGAGGCTGGCCCGATCCGGGCGCCTTGACCCGGCGTAGCGAATCCATTCAAGTCTACCCGAAAATCTCGCCCGGGACGGCGGGTTCGCGGCCCAGACCGGGCGGGACTTCGACGACCTCAGCGTGGCTCCGGCGGGCGGTCCTGTCGGGTAGCAGGGAGACATTGCTGTCTCCCCGCCCCCTAAGAACCGTACTTGAGACTTGCGCCTCATACGGCTCAAGCCTTCACTAACGCCCCTCTCAGGACGCGGCTGGGTTCTTCAGCGATTGCTTCTGGGCGTGGACTTGTCGATGGCAGTTGGCGTGGAGCACTTCCAGGTTGTCACACGTCTCCTGGCCACCGTGACTGCGCCAGACCCGATGGTGGATGTGCCAGGGTTGCTCTTCGGCGTGAAGCGCTTGCCTGCACACCACGCAACGTCCCTGCTGTTCCTTCCAGAGATATTCGATCCGTCCTCGACCCGCCAGAGTGTGGCTGAGCTTCCAGGCCAGCCGTTCTTCCAAGTAGAGTTCCCACTCCGGATCGTAGGGGTTGGCGGCACTCCGAATCTTCACCCACCGCAGGATTTTGGCTCCCACGGCGTTCATGAGCTGGATGGGTCGGCCCTTGCCCGTGCTGTCACGGATTGTGCCCGTGAACACCCAGTCTCGGTGACCCACTTGTTGAAAGTATTTCGTCTTGATCCACTTCCAACTCTTCTGCGGATGGCGTCGATGACACCATCGTTTCAGCTTCCAGAAGATTCGGTTGTCCACAGTCGCGAAGGTGCGTTTACTCGCGACATAACGATGGTACATGGTCCAGCCTTTGATCTGTTGGTTCAAACGCAGGATCAAGTCTCCAGCCGTCATGCTCCCCGAGTTGTCGATCGTTTCCTGGATCTTGGTCAAGAAGGTCTTGACGCTTCGTTTTGATGGCTTGGTCAAGACCTTGCCACTGCGGTAACGTCGGACCGTTTGGCCAAGGAAATCGAAGCCGTTCTCCAAATGCGTGATCCTGGTTTTCTCGTGGGAGAGTTCGAGACCCCGCTGACGTAGGAAGTGTTCCACGAGAGGTTGGACTTCGCGTTGCAGGAGGATTCGTGAGGTGCTGGTGATGATGAAGTCATCCGCATAGCGGACCAGATGGACCTTGGCTTCGTCACGCCGATGGCCTCGGGTGCCAAAGCGTTGCTCCAACAACTGCTGGAGCCCATCTAACGTCCGATTCGCCAGCGCAGGAGAGATCACGCCCCCAACAATGTTGCAAAACTGTCCCTGATCCCTGACTCTGTCATTTCCAGATCGCGGCTCCGACCGAAGTATGGGCAAGGATGGCAGCCCGGGCTCGATCCCCGTCCAAGGCAGGCTGACAGCCGCGGTCTTGGAGAGGATGAGTCAACATGATTACATCTCAACGGAGGTCAGCCCTGAGCCCTCCCGTCACCCGCCATTTCGAGTTCACCCGGTTTCAGGATGAGGTGATCGCGCTGGCATACCAGGCCTTGATCCCGGTCGTTTCTCGCCACCTGGAACGGTCGCGATCGCGATCTCACGACAACGAGCAGGCCACCACAACGATGCAGGGACTCCGATCAAAGGCCAGAGGAGCTTGACCAGCCATGCTCAATCACGATCTCTGTGTGGGGACCTATGGCCGGGTCTCCGGGGACCAACAGTCCAAGGAGGACACGATCGCCAGCCAGCTTGAGGCGATCAGGCAGCGCGTCGCGAGCGACGGCTTGGTATGCTCCCCCGAGCTGTGCTTTGTGGACGATGGCTACACCGGGGATACCCTGGTCCGCCCGGGCCTCGAACGACTTCGGGACCAGGCCGCTGCTGGGACCATCGATCGCCTCTACATTCTCGATCCCGATCGACTTTCGCGCAAATATGCCTACCAGGTTTTGATACTCGAGGAACTGGCCCGGTGCGGCGTTGAGGTCGTCTTCCTGCGCAATCCCCTGGGTCACGGACCCGAAGAGAACCTGCTTGTGCAGGTCCAGGGCATGATCGCTGAATACGAGCGTGCCAAGATCATGGAGCGGTGTCGCCGAGGCAAGCAGTACGCCGCCCGCCACGGCTCGGTCAACGTGCTCAGCGGCGCGCCGTATGGCTACCGCTACATCGGCAAGCATGAGGGCGGCGGCGCGGCGCGTTATCAGGTCGTGGCCGACGAGGCGCGGATCGTGCGGAAGATCTTCGGGTGGGTCGGCCAGGAACGATGCTCGATCGGTGAGGTTTGCCGACGTCTGCAACGCGACGGCGTCCCCACGCGGACGGGCAAATCGGCCTGGGACCGCTCGGTGATCTGGTCGTATCTCAGGAACCCTGCCTACAAGGGGACGGCCGGTTTCGGCAAGACGCGCGCGGGCGCCCTCAAGCCGAAGCGGCTGCGCGCAACGCGGCCGTCCTGAGCAGCCCCGGCGTCCTGTCTCTCGGGTCGATACATCCACGCAAGAACAAATCTTCATCGATGTCCCCGGTTTGGTGAGCGAGGAACTCTTCGGGATGGTTCAAGCTCAAATCGAGGAGAACCGGCAACGCCGGGCGAACGGCTCCGTGGCGACCGCTATCTCCTCCAGGGGTTAGTTGTCTGCAAACGGTGCGGCTACGGCTGCTACGGCAAGCCGGTGAGCCGGGCCTCGGCCAAGGGGAAGGTCCCCTACGCCTACTACCGCTGCACCGGCTCCGACGCCTATCGTTTCGGTGGCCAGCGACTGTGTTGGAACAAGCAGGTCCGCACGGATGTCTTGGACGCCGCCGTCTGGGAAGATGTGCGTCATCTCTTGTCCGAGCCCGAACGGGTTCGAGTGGAGTACGAACGGCGGCTGCACGGGCCGGAGACAGGCCCAGACCGCGAGGTGAAGCATCTCAACAAATTGATTGCGAATCTAAAAAAGATGATCGCTCGATTGATCGATGCCTACGGCGAGGGATTACTTAACAAGTCGGAGTTCGAGCCGAGGATCTTGGCAGCGCGCGAGCGCCTGGCCAAACTGGAGGATGAGTGTCGGCAGCAGATTGACGAGGCCAACCAGGAAGCCGAACTGCGGCTGGTGATCGGCCAGTTGGAGGAGTTCGCGAGACGCGTTTCCCACGAGTTGCAAGAGCCGGACTGGGCCACGCGACGGGCGATCGTTCGGGCTTTGGTGAAGAAGGTCGAGATCGACGAGCAGGAGGTCCGCATCGTGTATCGGATCAGTCCGTCCCCTTTTGAGGGAGGCCCCCAACAGGGTTCTTTGCAACATTGTTGGGGGCGTGATGATCCCTCCTTGAGGTGTGCCTTCCGTGGTGGCGAAGAGAACTTGCTTCTCCAGGAAACCGGTACCCGTTCATGGGGCGTGATAGCTGGAATTAGGCGGCCTCGATCTTTGGTGGAGTCACCGGGACGAGGGAGGGGATCGATTGGTTGCTCCGAGCCGCTTCAAAGCACGATGTCAGGTAGCCCAGCACGTCTCGTCCCTGCTGCCGGCACGTGGCCACCACGGTCAACATCCGCTCGACGAACCGGCTCCCCTGCGCCTGTCGGTCCCCCCGCTGATCCGCCGCCAGATCACGGCGTGCCGCTCGGCGGCGCTCCGCCGCATTGTTGTCGGGAGGCACCCCCTCGACCCGCGCGAAGGTCCACAAGCTCCCCTCCACGCGCAGGATCTCGGCGCACATCCCGCGCGTCCGCGGACATCCGCACCGCGCACCGTCGTCCAGCGCCGCTTTGACCTCGCGCCTCACCCGGGTCATCGTCGCGCGGAATCGCCCCCGATCCACCCGCTCGGCCTCGAGGCGATGCCACCAGCGGTACAACCGATCCGACAGCCTCAACAGTCGTCGGCCGATCGGTTCGGCCGCCCCGCCGCGGTCGATCATCGCCTGGAAATCGCGGCGGAGATGGCTCCAGCAGATCTGCCGGCCGGCCGCGGCGATCCAGTCGTAGGAACTGCAACGGTCGGTCACCGCGATCGAGCCGTCGTGCGTCCCCAGGACCGCTCGGGCCACCTTGGCGGTGCGGTTGCGGGCGATGGTGAAGACGGTGAACATCGCGGTCACCGCCGCCCAAAGCCAGGCCTTGCGCCGCTCCTCCCGCCAGGAGGTCTCGTCGGCATGGATCACCTCCGCCGTGTGGACGGCGACGGCCAGCTCGTTATAGGGGGCCTCCAGCACGGCGGCCGATTGTCGCTCCAGCTTGGAGATCATCCCGGTGGAGATCGACAGCCCCAACAGATCGCCGGCGAGTTGCTGGATCTGCCGCTTGCTGAGGCGGTAGGCGCCGGCCAGGGTCGCCAGCACGGCCTGAGTGTACGGGCTGAAGTGGCTGGTGGAGACCCCCTCGGGGAGGGTCGCACACGTGGTCGTCCCACAGTCCGGACAAGCGAGCCGATGCAGCCGGTATTCGTCCACGAGTGGCTCGATCCGGGGCAGGTCGGCGACCTGATGGATCAAGGGTGTGGGATCCTCGCCGTGCAGCGCATGGCCGCAGCGACGACAGGCCCCGGGCCGACGATCGGTGGACGATCGGAGCTCCTCGGGAGGGACCAGGGCGCGGAACGCCTTGCGATGGCCGGGTTGTCCGCCGCGTTTGCGCCGCGAAGGCGGAGTCGGCGGCTTTCGTTTCAGGCCGATCGGGTCGGAAGAGGGGGGCTTGGAGGAATTCGTCGAGTTGAGTCCGAGCCGGGCCCGGAGATCGCGCACGGTGGTCTTCAACTCGGCGATCTCATCCCGGAGCACATTCCAGGCATCGAGGAGGGCGGCTTGCGCGTCCTCGGGCACGGTGCTCCAGAGTGGCTCAGGGATCGGAAGCTGCTGACTCATATACAGTAATACGAACTAACTGTACAAATTGTTCGGGGTGTGAACGGCTACGGAAACCGGCCTTCAACCATTTCCTGAGCATGTCCTTGTCCATGGGGATGTGGTCCAGCAGCCAGTTATGGCTGATTTGATCAAAGCATGCTTTGATATCCCCTTCCAAAATCCATTTCGGACCGGTGGGATTCCTCAGGATCTTGTGACATTGATCCAGAGCATCGGCGCAGCATCGTTCCAACCGAAAGCCATAGGAGTGACCGTCGGCTTGAGATTCCGCGATGGGATCGAGACCGAGCAGGTGGAGGGCCTGCATAGCTCGATCGGCCATGGTGGGAATCCCGAGGGCGCGGCGGCGGCCGTTGCTCTTGGGAATGTACACCCTGCGGAGCGGTTGCGGCTGATAGCCGTGCCGACGCAAGGCGTTGAAGGCCCTCGTCTTGGCCTCCGGCGTGGTCCAGAGGATTCCGTCCACGCCCGGAGTTCTTGCACCCGAATTGCTGATAACTCGTAGAATGGCCAGAGCCCGGCCACTATATGAGTGAGTGAGCAGGTAAACCAGGGCTTTGACTTTATTCCACCTGCCCTGATTAGCGACAATTAGAATTCCCGCCCAGCGACAATCAGAATTCCCGCCTCCTCTCGCTTGGTTGTTCACTACGTGGTTTCCTCCTCGGTCAGGAGGCAACCACCATGACCAAGGACATCCAGGTTCTCAAGCTTCGCCAGCTTCTCGGCGAGGGAATGCCGCTCTACCGTGCGGCTTGGAAGGTGGGTATGGACGCCAAGACCGCTCAAAAGTACCGAGACTCGGATCGCCTGCCCAGTGAATCGTGGACTCCCAAGACCTGGCGGACCCGGGAGGATCCGTTCCAGGAAGTCTGGCCGGAACTCCACGATCGGCTGGTGCTCAACCCGGGGCTCCAAGCCAAGACCCTGTTTGAGGATCTTCAGCATCGCTTCCCGGGCCGGTTCCCCGACGGCCAGCTCCGGACCTTGCAACGGAAGATCAAAGCGTGGCGGGCCACCGACGGTCCACCCAAGGAGGTTTTCTTCGATCAGATCCACACGCCCGGCGCGTTGGGCGCCTCCGACTTCACTTCCCTGAACGATTTGCAGGTCACACTCGCTGGCCAATCGTTCGATCACCTGGTCTATCACTTCGTTCTGACCTACTCCAACTGGGAGACCGGCACCGTCTGTTTCTCCGAAAGTTTCGAGAGCCTCAGCCAGGGGCTCCAGAACGCCCTTTGGGAACTGGGAGGGGTTCCCCAGACTCATCGCACCGATCGGCTCAC
>CAWJTV010000015.1:0-277305 GCA_963845755.1 uncultured Planctomycetota bacterium | reverse complement strand
TTGAGACTCAGGGCCCGGCGTCTTCGCTCTCGGTCGTAGCGCGGCATGGTGCGGCTCCTCGGGATCCCCTGGCCCGGCATTCCGCCACCCCCTCCCGACGGGGAAAGGGAATGGTTCGCGGCAAGTCCGGCGGCGCGAGATCCCCTGGCGGCGAGCCCGCTCCCTCCGGGGCGGACGCGCGGCAATCCACGGCGCGGGTCTTCCACGCCGCAAGAGACCGTCATCGAAAGTCAGCACGACAAGCGGGCCGAGTCGGTCGGGATCCGGATGGGTCAGGATCGGCGATCACCGCGGCAATCGGGGCGATCGGAATGCAACCCCCATGCGGTCGAGATCGGCTTGGTGATATTGGAATGTGCGTTGTATCTCCCAAGGCAACCGATTGCAAGAGGGTTGTCCCTGAAGACAGAAAAATTCTTCGAGCACGTATCGCCGACTATCCTTTCGGTTCGAGGCTAAGCATACCTGAAACCGTTGAAATTCGATCGTGTCCCAGGCGAATGGAATGGCGAGCGCAACCCCAACCAGGCCACTCCTGTCTCCATTTTCGATTATGGCTAATCCAACGGTTTTGCGGCTCGTTCCCGGAAGGCGACAATACCTGGGATCTGAACCAGGCCCTAAACAACAGGCAAAGAATAATTTCGGATTTTTTATCTACCGCTGGCGCTGGGAGTTAGGGCGGCCCTTGGCCGAAATCCGCGCTAGGTGCATTAACGTTTTCCAAAAGTTGCGGCATCCTGAGAGTATGACCTACCTCAGATCACTCTCAAGGCTGACCCCCGGACCGCGCCGCCCGATTCGCCTGATCGTCGCAAGCGGCTTCCAGCAAAAGAGATCGGAGATGACGATCTCTGAAAAAGATGTCCCATTGTGCCGATTTGTGGCACGCTCATCGGTCGGGGAGGTCTCTGAGGAGGCCGGCGGACGGGTCGCTGCTCCAGCCCTCCCAGATGAACCGTCGTTATTCATGGTCCGATTGCGTCGGGCGGCCGAATGGACGAGGCCGTTCCGCTTCGGCAAGATGGTAGCATCGTGCCATAGGAATGGTATCTCTGGGGGTTCACGTGGAGGAGAGCGGAAATGAAAGCGTATCGTCTCCATGAATTCGGCGGGCCTGATGCTCTGTCGTGCGACGAGCTTCCGAGCCCGAAGCCCGGCCCGGGACAGGTCCTCGTCCGTCTTCGAGCCGCCTCGCTCAATTACCGAGATCTCCTGGTCTCGAAGGGCATCTACAACCCGAAGTTGAAGCTTCCGATCATCCCCCTCTCCGACGGGGCCGGGGAGGTTGTCTCGCTGGGCAGCGGCGCGGCGCGATTCCAGCCCGGGGACCGCGTCGTCGCCTGTTTCGCCCCGGCCTGGCAGGACGGCCCGTTGAACGAGGCCAAGGGCCGCTCCGCGCTGGGCACGGAAGCCGGTGGCGTACTGGCAGAGGAAGTGGTGCTCTCCGAGGATGCGTTTTTGCCGGTCCCGGCTCATCTCACGTTCGAGGAAGCGGCGACTCTGCCCTGCGCGGCGGTGACGGCCTGGAATGCCCTGGTGGAGACCGGCGGCATCAAGCCGGGCGAGACTGTGCTGATCCAGGGGACGGGCGGTGTCTCGCTCTTCGCGCTCCAGTTCGCGAGGCTGGCCGGCGCCCGTGTCATCGCGACATCCAGTAGCGACAAGAAGCTTGCGCGCGTCCGCGAGCTGGGTGCCTCCGACGGCATCAACTATCGGACCAACCCCGACTGGGACAAGCGCGTCCGCGAGTTGACGGGTGGTCAGGGCGTCGATCGGATCGTCGAGGTCGGAGGCGCCGGGACCCTGCCGAGGTCGTTGCGGGCCGTTCGACTGGGTGGCACCATCGCTTTGATCGGCGTCCTGAGCGGGGGCGGAGAGTTTAATCCCATCTCGGTCGTGATGAAGAACATCCGCCTTCAAGGCATCTTCGTCGGCTCACGCCGCATGTTCGAGACCATGCTCCGGGCGGTCGAGGCAAACGCCTTGAAGCCGGTCATCGACCGTGTCTTCCCGTTTGATCAGGCCGTCGAGGCGCTCAAGTATCTTGAAAGCGGGGCCCATTTCGGCAAGGTGGTCATCCGATCCACGCCGTGAGAACCATCGAGGAGCTCCCCATGTCGAGCATACTGCTCTGGCATCTCACAACGCTGTTGGCGATCACCGGGTCGGTGGCCGAAGCACCGACGGGCAAGTCGACCTGGGACTGGACCACGGCCTCGCCCGAGAGTCAGGGCCTGATCCCATCCCGGTTAGAGTCCGCCTGGGCTGAGCTGGAGAAGCGGCACACCTCCGCATTGCTGGTGATTCGTCACGACCGGATCGTGTTCGAGCGATATGCCCCCGGCTATTCCCGGACCAAGCCCCACTACACCGCCTCGATGGCCAAGGCCCTGGTGGGCGGGCTTGGCCTGATGGTCGCGATGAGCGACGGGCGGATCGGGCCCGACGACCCGGCCAGCCGGTACGTTCCGCAATGGCGCGACGACCCGAAGCGGCGGGAGATCACCGTCCGGCACCTCGCGACTCACACGTCCGGGGTCGAGGACGCCGAGGCGGACGGCCTTGCGCACGACCGGCTGACCGGCTGGAAAGGGGACTTCTGGAAGCGCCTCCCACCGCCGAACGACCCGTTCACCCTCGCCAGGGACCGGGCGGCCGTGCTCGACCGGCCCGGCACGAGGGAGCGCCTACAGCAACCCCGGCATGGCGATGCTCGGCTACAGCGTGACGGCGAGCCTCCGGGGCGCGAAGGATGCGGATCTCCGCTCCCTGCTCAAGCACCGGATCATGGAACCGCTGGGCATACCCGATGCGGAATGGTCGGTGGGCTACGCCAGCGTGACGACCGTGGATGGCCTGCCCCTGGTGGCGACCTGGGGCGGCGGCGCTTACAGCCCAGACGCCGTGGCCAGGGTCGGCCGACTCCTCCGGCATCAGGGAATGTGGGAAGGCCGGCAGGTGCTCCTCCCGGCCGTCGTGGACACGGCGCTCAAACATCAGCGCCCTGCCGGGCCATTCCGGATTGGGGTGGTGGGTGAACGCAGGGTCGGAGGCGACCCGGCTCTGGAAGTCGGCCCCCGAGGATGCGTTCGGGGGTGCCGGTGCCGGTCAGCAATTCCTCCTGGTCGTCCCCAGCCTCGACCTGATCGTCGTCCGCAACGGCGACCGGCTCGACCCGACGCTTTCCTTCGAGGATGGGTTGGATCGGCACGTGGTCGCCCCTGTGATTCGGGCGATCTCGACGTCCCGCAAGGCCCCCTATCCTCCGAGTACGGTGATCCGGGGAGTTCACTGGGCACCCAGAGAAACGGTCGTCCGGAAGGCCCGGGGCTGCGACAACTGGCCCCTGACCTGGGGCGATGACGATGCGCTCTACACCGCCTACGGGGACGGTCAGGGGTTCGAGCCGCATGTCCCAGAGAAGTTGAGCCTGGGCCTGGCCAAGGTCGTCGGGTCTCCCGAGAGCTTCTCCGGGATCAACATCCGCTCGGCGACCGGCGAGCGGAAGGGCGAGGGAGCCGAGGGTCAGAAGGCGAGCGGGATGCTCATGGTTCGCGGCGTTCTGTATCTGTGGGTGAGGAACGCCGGCAACTCCCGACTTGCCTGGTCGACTGACCACGCCAGGACATGGACCTGGTGCGGATGGCGGTTCGAGACGAGCTTCGGCTGCCCGACGTTCCTGAACTTCGGCAAGGACTACGCCGGGGCCAGGGACGATCACGTCTACATCGACTCGCCCGATGTCGACAGCGCCTATCGCGCCGCCGACCGCATGGTCCTGGCCAGGGTGCCGAGCGGGCAGATCACCGAACGGGGAGCCTACGAGTTCTTCCGGGCCCTCGGAAACGACGGGATGCCGCTCTGGACCAAGGACATTTCCGAACGGGGGGCGGTCTTCCGTCATCCGGGGGGCTGTTACCGATCGGCGATCAGCTACGATGCGGGACTGGGGCGTTACCTCTGGTGTCAGACCTTGCCGGGCGGGGATGCTCGCTTCCGGGGCGGATTCGGGATCTACGACGCCCCGGAGCCCTGGGGGCCGTGGACGACGGTCTACTTCACCGAGGAATGGGACGTCGGTCCGGGCGAGACGTGCAGCTTCCCCACAAAGTGGATGAGCGCCGACGGGAAGACGGTCCATCTGGTGTTCTCGGGCGACGACGGCTTCTCCGTCCGGAAGGCCCTCCTGGACGCCGCCACGTCGGACGGAAGTTGACCGACAGAGAGAGTGTCAGCGATAGCGATTCACGATTGGGGTGCCCACGCACCGAGGCCGCTGGTGACGCCAACGGCGCTGCAAAGCCAGGTTGGCGACGAGCGGTTTCCGTGGAAAAGGAAGCAGTCGTGAGAGCGGCTCGATCGCAGCAAACCTGGTGAGCAAAGGCTAAGCAATACGGTGGTCAGTCGAGTCTCTTGTATTGCCCAACTCTTCGTGTAACATGGGATTTTTCAGGGGTTTCGGTTGACTCCGTTTGGAAGGAACACCACCGGCGAGGCATCGTTCCCCGTCCGTCTGGGCGCTAAGGGAGATCATTCATGGCCCATCGAGGCTGGCATCGCATCGGGGTGTTCCTGGTCGTCAGTTTGACCGTCGGCTGCAACGGGTCGGACAAGGGGGTCGGAACAAACGGATCCGGACCGTCGAGGCCGGGCGGGTCCGGGGGCGTCGCCTTCATCGGCTTCGACGGCAGCGAGCCGCTCATCGACGCCTTGAGTCAGGGAAAGATCCAGGGCTTGGTGGTTCAGAATCCGCTCATGATGGGCGAAACGAGCGTCAAGACGATGGTCAGGTACCTGGAGAAACAACCGGTCGAGGCCAAGATCTCCACCGGCGAGACCCTGGTGACCCCGGAGAACTACAAGGAGCCGCAAATTGCCAAGTTGGTGCATCCTCCGCAGGTGGAGAATACCAGCGGGGCGAGCCTTTCCGGGGTCAAGTCGAGGAAATGGAAAGTGATCGTCATTCCCAAGGGGACCACCCACGAGTTCTGGAAGTCGGTGCACGCCGGGGCGCTCAAGGCTGCCGATGATCTGGGGAATGTGGAGGTGATCTGGCTCGGGCCCCAGAAGGAGGACGACCGGGTCCAGCAGATCCAGCTCGTCCAGAACGCTGTCGCCGCCGGGGTCGATGGGATCGTCCTGGCGCCCCTGGATTCCCACGCGCTGGTCGAGCCGGTGGAGTCGGCGATCGCCAAGGGGATCCCCGTCGTGATCTTCGACTCCGGGCTCGAGACGACCAAGATGGTCAGCTTCATCGCGACCGATAATTACCACGGTGGCGTGCTGGCGGCCCAGCGGCTCGGTGAGGTCCTCAAAGGACATGGTCAGATCATCTTGCTGCGGTATGCTGTCGGCTCCGAGAGCACAGAGCAGCGCGAGAGGGGCTTCACCGATACACTCGCCAAGGAATTCCCGGACGTGAAAATGATCTCGGACACGGAGTACGCCGGGCCGACGTCGGACTCGGCGCAGCAGAAGGCTCAGAGTCTGGTCACTCGTTATCGCGGACGAGTCGATGGCATCTTCTGCCCGAATGAGTCGAGCTCGTTCGGCATGCTGCGCGCCCTCGAAGGGGCGGGGATGCTGCGATGAGGGACTGGTCGAACCGGGGACTCTCTCGTCCTGGAGGACTGGGGGCCGCATCGGTGGAGACCCTGAATTGACCGGCAATCGGGGCGTCCGTAGAATAGGAGCTGCGGACCAATACTGCGGCACTCGGTTCATATGTTGCTCAGGACCTTGTTCATGGCCAAGAAATCAGCGAAGAAAAAAGGCGATCCCCTGGCCATCCTGCTCAAGTTGCTCGCCCGGGCCGACCGGGATACTGCACGGGCCGTACGCTTCCTGTGCAAGGCGATCCTATCGCCCGTACAGGAACCGACCTTCAAGATCTGCAAGTTCACGTATGAGAAAAAGAAGTACAGCGCCGTAATGACCTCGGACCATTGCCGGGCGATCCAGAAAGTCGTGAAGGAACAAGGAAACGTGCTGGCGGAGGTTGGGAGTCTTCTGTCGGGAGAGACGGTTCAGGTTGTCGCCGCGATCGCGGCTCTGATGACGTCACTCGGGGAGGAGACGACGGGGACGAAACCGACGGGGACGAAACCGACCTCGACTAAACCGGTCCAATTGGGCTGCTGCGCTTACCAAGGGGGACAGACTCCCAATCTGAGTCAGTCGCAGTGCAATCAATTCAGCCCAAGCACGTGGGACTCGGGCGACCCGACCTGTACGAACATGAGACCGTAGGGAGGGGAGGCCGTGGCCTGGGAGCATCGGCCGGGCCCGCTTTCGCAGCCTCAGAGATTGTGAAAGAGTCGGATTCGAGATTCAAGTATCCTGAGTCTCTGATTCGTCGGGCTTAACATCCATTCGGAATCTTGAATTTGTGATTCTGTATCGATTCTCTCGCAGCCTCAGCCTTCCGGCGATCCATGGGAAGTCGGGCGGCTTGCGAATCCGCAGTGCACGAACCTGCCAGGCCGCCAGCGCAGCGGGCCGTCTGATGCGCTACCACGCGGTGCAAGCACCGGCTTTGACTCGACTCGTTTCAGTGCCTGGACGGCCCAGGAGAGCGCACCATGAGCGACGACGACGGGACGGTGGGCGCCGGCTGGGCGACGACCCATGGTCCTGAACCCGTCGGGGCCGAAACGCCGACGGCCCGGGAATTCCTGGCGGCAACGTCACCGCGCACGCCCGATCGTCTGACCTGTCCTTCCTGTCATCACACCATCGCCACCGCAGACAGTCCCGACGCCAGCATTCATTGTGAGAGATGTGGCAACTCCTTTCGCCTGGAGCGCGTGCGGCACGATGCGGCGCTCGAGGAGATCCGCGTCATCGGCCGATTTCAATTGCTCGATCGCGCGGGCCAGGGCTCCTTCGGCACGGTCTCGCGCTCGGGATACCATGCTCGACCGTGTCGTTGCGGTGAAGATCCCGCATCTGCACGTCCACGCAACCGGCCTGGACTACGAACGCGTGGGGCGAGAAGCTCGAGTCGCGGCCCAGCTCCGTCATCCGGGGATCGTGCGCCTCTACGAGATCCTGACGCTCGAAGACCTCCCGGTGTTGGTCTCCGATTTCATCGACGGAGTACCGCTAAAGGACTTGCTCGAAGTCCGCAGGTTGACCTTCCGCGAGAGCGCCCTGCTGATCGCGCAGATCGCCGAAGCCCTGGACCATGCTCACGATCGCGGGCTGGTCCATCGCGACATCAAGCCCGCGAATATCATGATGGAAACCGGCGGCGCGGCCGCCGACCTCGCGGATGTCTCGAAGGAAGAATCGGGCTTGGCCCGACTGGGCCGGCCGATCGTGGTCGATTTCGGCCTGGCCCTTCGTCCCGAGACCGACATCGTCATGACGGTGGAGGGCCAGATCATCGGCACTCCGGCGTACATGAGTCCGGAACAAGCCGACGGGCGCGGCCATCACGTCGACCGCCGTAGCGACATCTACAGCCTGGGTGTGGTGCTCTATCAGCTCCTGTGCGGCGAGCTCCCGTTTCGCGGCTCGCGTGTGATGCTGATCCATCAGCTCCTGAACGAGGACCCCCGGCCTCCGCGCCGCGTGAACGATCGGATCCCGCGCGATCTGGAGACCATCTGCCTGAAGGCGATGGCCAAGTCGCCGGCCCGCCGCTACGCCACGGCCGGAGAACTGGCCGCCGACCTGCGCCGGTTCTTGGGCGGCGAACCGTGTCTGGCACGGCCCGTGGGGCGTCTCGAGCGGGGCTGGCTCTGGGCGGTGCGGAATCCGGCGCTGGCGGCGGCATGCACGGTGGTCGCCGCGCTCCTCGTGATCGTGGTCGCGGGCTCGCTCCTCTTCGCGGTCCGGGAAAAGCAGAACGCCGACCAGCTCCGCTCCCGATTGGCGGAGAATGATCTCGATCGCGGGCTGGCCCTGTGCGAACGCGGGGAGGTGGGGCACGGCATGCTGCTCCTGGCACGCGGTCTCTCGTCCGTACCCGCCGGGACCGGGGACCTCAGCCGCGTGCTGGCGCGCAACCTGGCCGGATGGCAGGAGAACCTCGACGGTTTATCGGCCCTGAGGCTGCACGGAGCCCCGCTCCGGGCGGTCTCGTTCAGCCCGGACGGAACGCTGGCCGCCACCGGGGGCTACGATCGCATCGTTCGGCTGTGGGACGGCGCGGGCGGGAATCCGCTCGGTGCGCCGATCGCTTGCTCCGACGAGATCCTCGAGCTGATCTTCCGCCCCGACAACCAGGCCCTGACGATCGCCTGCCGCGATGGCAAGATCCGCGTCTGGGATATCCCGAACGGTGCGTTCTTGCCCACGACCATCGACCACGGAGGGAGATTGTATGCGATCGCCTCCAGCCATGACGGCAAGACCCTGGCGACGGGAGGCGCGGATCGGATGCTCCGATTCTGGGATCGGGCCCGGGGCGAGCAGCTCCCGCTCGCGCTCCAGCACGAGCACCCGATCGTGTTCGTCGCGTTCGCCCCCGACGATCAGACCCTCCTGACGGGCACTTCCGGTGGGACCATCCAGCGCTGGGACGCGAAGACCGGGTACAAACACGGTCAGCCTACGGTCGAGAAGAACCTACACCTCGCAGCACTCAGCCCCGACGGCCGCTGGTTGGCGACGGACACCCTCGATTACTCGGTTCGGATCCGGCACGCGTCCAATCTCGACCTGGCTCTCCTGCTGCCCCATACCAGCGCCGTGCAAGCCATTTCCTTCAGCCCGGACAGTCAGACGTTGCTCATCGGCGGTTCGGATAACGTTGCCCGGCTCTGGGATGTTCGCAACGGCGAGAACCTCGGTCAAGTCGCCGTCCATCCGCAAGCGGTTCGAGCCGTGGCGTTCCGTGCGGATGGCCGCCGCATCCTCACCGGCGGCGATGACGGCGCCTTCCAGATCCGCCGAGCTCGTGGCGCCCCATCGCGACGTCTGGAGCTCACGCATCATGCGAGCGTTGACGTCGTGAGCTTCAGCCCCGATGGCCGCATTGCGGTCACGGGCACCAGGCCCAAACCCCCCGACACGACCGAGGGCGAAGTTCAGCTCTGGGACCGCCTCAACGGCCGTTTGCTCGCGCGCCTCACCCGCTCGGGAATGATCACGGCGGCCGTTTTCAGCCCGGACGGACGGACCCTCGCCATTGCCGGTACCGACGGAACGGCGCTGCTGGTCGACGTCGCCTCGGGCAAACCACTCTGTCCGCCCCTTCGCCATGAACAGTGGGTGCATGCCGTCGCCTTCGACCCGTCCGGGACTCGCCTCTTGACCGCGTGCGAGGACGGCACCGCACGCTTGTGGGATGTCCCAAGGGGTCGCTACCTGGATCGGTGCTTTACTGACGACGAGCCGGTCGTGGCCGTCGCCTTCAGTCCCGACGGCACGCTGGCCCTGACCGCCAGCGCCGCCGGGACCGTCAAGCTGTGGGACGTCAACAGCGGCCGGGAACGGCATGTCTTCCACCACGGCAGGTTCGTCCGGAGCGTCGCCTTCAGCCCCGACGGGAAGCTTGCACTGTCGGCCAGCCTGGACCATACGGCCCGGCTCTGGCAAGTTGACTCCGGGGAACCGCTGGGCCAGCCCCTGGTCCACCAGGACGAAGTCCTCATTGCGGTCTTCAGCCCCGACGGCACGACCGTCATGACCGGGAGCAAGGACAAGACGGCGCAGCTATGGGACGTAGCCTCGACGCGACGCCTGGGACCACCGCTGGTCCACGGGGGCCCGGTCTATGGCGTCGCCTTCAGTCCCGATCGCACGAAGGTCGCGACGGCCAGCAGCGATGCCACGGCGCGATTATGGGATCGGGCCACCGGCCGGCCGCTCGGGCCGGCCTTGCGCCATGGCAACCACGTCATCGCCCTGGCCTTCAGCCCCGATGGCGGTTGCCTCATCACCGGAAGCTGGGATCGGACGGCACGCATCTGGACGTTGCCGAGGGCCCTCGATGCTTCCCCGACCCGCTCCTCGGTCTGGGTTCAGACCCTCAGCGGCATGGAGCTGGACAGCAACGAGGCGGTCGACTTCTTGACCCCCGAGGCCTGGCAGGAACGCTGCCGGGAGCTGCAAGGACTCGGCGGCCCTCCGATCATCGATCGCTGATGGATCCCGGTGATCATCGCGGCATCTGGAGCACTTCCAGGTGCGAAGGCAAGGCGCTGCTGTGATACACGCGTTGCGCGGCCGGATGGAAGTCGGATTCCTGGGCATTGTAGATATCGACGAACTTCTGGGGATTGCGGTCGACGATCGGGAACCAGGAGCTCTGGATCTGGACCATGAGTTTGTGGCCGGCCCGGAAGGTGTGCGCGACGTCCTGGAGCGTGAAGTTCACGGGCGTCGGCTGGCCCGGAACGAACGGTTCCGGCTTCGACAGGCTATTGCGGAACTTCCCGCGCATGACATCCCCGCGGACGAGCTGCTGGTAGCCTCCGAGCTTCACCGGCGCATTATCGGGATCCGGGGTCGGATAGTCGTCCGGATAGACGTCGATCAACTTGACGACCCAGTCGGAGTCGGTCCCGCTGGTCGAGACGAAGAGTCGGACATCGATCGGGCCGGCGATGGCGAGGTCCTCCTTGAGGTTGTCGCTGGCGTAGACCAGCACATCCGGCCGTCGCGACGCAATGCGCTGATCCTGGATCATGTAATCGCCGGTCATCCCGATCTCGATCTTTTCGATGTATTCCACGGGCCGCGACGGGTCGCTCGTGTACTCGTCAAAGGGTCGAGAATCCCCGTCGGGCGGCGAATCGAGGGACAGTCGGCCTTGCGGGTGTAGGAACAGCGATCGTCGTTTGAGGTTTCGAGGTGGCCAGGCGTCGAATTTCCGCCACTGATTCGTCCCGGTCTCGAAGACCCAGGCTTCCGGCTGGTTGAGTGGTCCTTTCCCCTTCAGGTAGTACT
Organism: uncultured Planctomycetota bacterium; assembly: GCA_963845755.1. Classification (GTDB taxonomy): domain Bacteria; phylum Planctomycetota; class Planctomycetia; order Isosphaerales; family Isosphaeraceae; genus CAWJTV01. The sequence goes on along the minus strand of CAWJTV010000015.1, from coordinate 266,403 downwards.
GGAAGAACGGGAACTCGATGTGCTCGCGAAAGAATTCGGCCGTGTTGGAATGGAACGAGATGGGCCCGAGCGAATCGCCATTGCCACCGCTCCACCCGCCGTGCCGCCAGGGACCCATCACGAGGACATTCGTCGCGCCGGGGCTGGAGGCTTCGGTCTTCTTGTAGGTCTCGAGCGCCCCGAAGAGGTTCTCGGCGTCGAACCAGCCGCCGACGGTCATTACGGCCGGCTTGATGTTCTTCAGGTGCTGGCGAAGGTTGCGTGCCTGCCAGAACTCGTCGAAAGTGCCGTGCTGCATGATCTCGTTCCAGAACGGCACATCATCCTTGAAATAGAGCCCGTTGGCGTTGGCGAGCGGCCCCATGCGGAGGTAGAACGCGTAGCCGTCGGGGGTGCCGTACTTGAAGCGCTCACCCTGCTCCTTCGTCGGCATGGGTCGGGGATGGCCGAAGAACGCCAGGAAGTTGAAGGCGTGGGGCAGGAACAGGGCGCCGTTGTGGTGCCAGTCGTCGCCGGTAAACCAGTCGGTGACGGGCGCCTGGGGCGACGCCGCCTTCAGCGCGGGATGGGCGTCGATCATCCCGGCCGCCGTGTAGAACCCCGGGTAGGAGATCCCCCACATGCCGACTCGCCCGTTGTGGTTCGGGATGTTCTTGAGCAGCCAGTCGATCGTGTCATTCGTATCGGTGCTCTCATCGATGTCGTGCGGCCCATTCTTTTGCGGCCGGTGGGGTCGCATATTGACGAACTCGCCCTCCGACATCCAGCGCCCGCGGACATCCTGATAGGCCACGATGTAGCCCTCGTTGCCGAAGAGCGCGGAGGGGCCCAGGTTGTCCTTGTAGGCATCCACGCCATAGGGCTGCACGCTATAAGGGGTCCGAGACAGCATGATCGGATAGCGCTGAGCCGCGTCCTTCGGCAGGTAGACCGCCGTGAAGAGCTTGACGCCGTCGCGCATCGGGATGGGGTACTCGTACTTCGTATAACGGGCCTTGACCGCGTCCACGCCCTGCGCGGCGAGGTGTGCGGGCGAGAAAAGCACGAGGAAGACCAGCGCCGCGCTTGGCACAAGACAGCCTGAGGACCGGAATCGAAGCATACTCGCGACTCCCGCTCTGGTATCATGGGGCATCGGCGGGAGGTCCCCAGCGGACCGCCCCCGAGCGATATGCGATTCGGACCGGAACAGCATAGCAGGCCTGGACCGAAAAAGGGACAGGAGTGGCGCGCTGCGAATCTGGGCTTCTGATCGCGCGATGACGTTGGGAATCGACTCCCAGTCGGTGGATAGAAGCTCTTGCAGGCTGAACCCTTGCGACGGATCAACATCGTGCCGGCCTGACCACCTCTGAAGTCCAGCACAATCCGAGAATCCTCGTTCGGAGTCGAGACTACGCGCGAGATGCGGCCGCTCCCTACGACACATCCAGAAAAAAAACCAGATCGAGGGTCTTGAATCACAGCGAGCGCTTGATTAGTCTGCGGTGACACCTTCTTTGATCGATCCCATCGAACCTCAGGATTCCTCCAAATCGCGGGTTGACCAAGGGCCGGCCGGTGCCGAAGCGGTCATCGTCGTCGTGCTCTTGGTTGAGCCCTTACGACTTCTCTCAGGAGGGCTGGAGCGAAACGCCCGCCGCTCATCCATCCCCGACATGCGGGTAAGTTTCTCGAAGCGGGCGGCAGCCGCGTCATCGTGGCGCGGAAGATACACCGAAAGTGCCACCCGTTCCAGGCGATCCAGTCCATCTGCCAGTCCACCCGACCGGACATCCCGATCGCCATGTCGATTCCTTACGTCCGAATGGGCATAACCTGTCGCGCGTTTTCCATACCCTCGCTTCGACGCGATGCGTATCATGGGCTATGGCCGCACGATGTCACAACGGCCGTGGCGGGCGACCGGCCAACCACGCACGTCTTCACTGCCCAGAGCCTGGGAGCTGCATTGATGGCACGACGCGACGACGCGAAACGCGACCTCCTCTTCGGACTGCTCGCCCTGCAAACGGGTATGGTCTCTCGCGACCAGCTTGTCGCCGCATTCGGCGCCTGGACCGGCGGCCAGAGCCGAGTGCTTGCCGACCTGCTCGTCGAGCAGGGGGCGCTCGACCCAGCCGGCCGCGACCTGCTCCGGGCGCTCGCCGACCGTCAGCTCGAACTTCACGGTGGCGACCCCGAGAGGAGTCTCTCGGCCCTCGACGTCGGACTCTCCACCCGCGAGAGCCTGGCGAAGATCGCCGACCCCGATGATCGAAAACACGCTGGCTCACGTTGGCTCCGGGTCCTCGGATAGGGTCGACGACCGCACCTCAAGTTACTGCGTCGGAACCACCACCGCCGACGGCCAGCGCTTCCGCGTCCTCCGCCCTCACGCACAGGGCGGCCTCGGCGCCGTGTTCGTTGCCGTGGACACCGAGCTCAACCGCGAGGTGGCGCTCAAGCAGATCCTCGACCACCACGCCGACGACGTGACGAGCCGACAGCGCTTCCTGATCGAGGCCGAGATCACTGGTGGCCTCGAGCATCCCGGCATCGTCCCCGTTTACGGCCTGGGTACCTACGACGGTGGCCGCCCCTATTACGCGATGCGATTCATCAAGGGCGACAGCCTCAAGGACGCCATCGAACGCTTCCATACGGCAGGCGCGAGCACGCGAGACCTCGAACTCCGCCGCCTCCTGCGCCGGTTCATGGACGTCTGCAACGCCATCGACTACGCCCATTCCCGCGGCGTGCTGCACCGCGACATCAAGCCGGGTAACGTCATCGTCGGCAAGCATGGTGAAACGCTCGTCGTCGACTGGGGCCTGGCCAAGCCCCTTGGCCGGGCCGAGCCCGGCACCGACCCGGAAGAGCGGACGCTGATGCCTTCGTCGGCCAGCGGGTCGGCTGAGACGCTCCCCGGCTCTGCAATGGGGACGCCCGCTTACATGAGCCCGGAACAGGCCGCGGGCGATCTGGATCGGCTCGGGCCGCGCTCCGACGTCTACTCGCTCGGCGCCACGCTCTACTGCCTCCTCACCGGCAAGGCGCCGTTCGACGGCGACGTCGGCGAGGTGCTCCGCAAGGTCGCGCGCGGCGACTTCCCGCCACCCCGGCAGGTCGACCCTTCGATCGATCCGGCGCTGGAGGCGGTCTGTCTCAAGGCCATGGCGACGAAGGCCGAGGACCGTTTCCCCTCCTGCCGGCAACTGGTCGAGGATCTGGAGCGTTGGTTAGCCGACGAGCCGGTGACGGCCTGGCGCGAGCCGTTTGTCCGTCGGGCGCGGCGGTGGGCACGGCGGCACCGGACGCAGGTCGCGGCCGCGGCGATCACTGTGCTTGCGGCTCTGGTCGGGACGGCTGCCGTCCTGGCGGTGCAGACTCGGGCCAACCAGGCCCTGAAGGCGGCCAACACCAACCTGGCGGCGGCCAACGAACGAGAGCGGGCCCGCTTCGCACTGGCGCAAGAGGCGATCCGGACCTTCCACACCGGCGTCAGCGCGGATGTCCTTCTGAAACAGGATGAGTTCAAGGCTCTACGAACCAAGCTGCTCCAGGGGGCGCGGGAGTTCTATCGAAAGCTGGAAGGCCTGCTCAAGGGCCAGGAAGATCGGGCATCGCGCCTGGCCCTGGGTCGCGCCTACTACGACGTCGGCGAGCTCTCGAGCGACATCGAGTCGATGGACGCGGGACTCGAGATCCACCGGCACGCCCTGACCCTGTTCGAAGCCCTGGCCCGCGAGGACCCCGCCGATGCGGAGCCGCGACGCGAGCTCGCGCGCGGCCTGTTGGCCCTCGCGATGATCGTTGGGAGTGTCGGCCAGGACGACCAGGCCCTCGAAATGTTCGAACGATCGAGGGATCTCTTTCGGGGGCTGGCCGAGTCCGAATCGTCCGACCTCCGGCTCCGGGGCGAGTGGGCCCGAGCCGAGTTGATGCGTGGAATGTCCCTCCATTCGAATCATCGCTCCGGTGAGGGGCAGGAGGCGATTGAACGTGCGCTGGCGATCCTGATGACTCCGATCGGAGCGAATCCGGCGGACGAGCACTTCCGGACCGAGCTCGCAGAGGTTTACGGGGCCCTGGCCCTGATCCTGGACGACTCCGGACTACGGGAGGAGGCACTGCCGAAGTACAGGCGGGCGTGCGAGCTGGGCGAGGCGTTGTTTCGGACACACCCGGAGGACCCCCGGACCGCACATGAGCTGGTCCGGAGCCTCGGCAATATGGGGATCGCCTTGTCCGGAACCGGCCGCCCGGCCGAGGCGCTGGCGGCCTATCAGCGGGCGAGGGAGGTACTCAAGGGGCTGGGCGACGCAAACCCGACCCTCCTGCTCGTCCCCTCCGCCTCGGCCTGGATCGAGTTGGCGAGCGCCGATGCCATGATCCGGCTCGGACGGGACACCGAGGCCCTCCCCGCGCTGGAGCGTGCCCGGACGGCCCGCGAGACCCTGATGAAGGCGAACCCCACCGTCACGCGACACCCTGCCCAACTGATCTTCGTCCTCCGCCGAATCGGAGACATCCACCGCCGGACTGGGCGAACGACCGAGGCGCTGGCGTTGCTCGAATGGGCGGAGGAGGTCGCGGAGCGGCTGGCCAAGGCCCACCCGGGCGACCTCAGCTTCCAGCTCGACGCCGCCGTGGTCTCCGCGGACCTCGGCAACCTCCTCGACGCGATGGGCAAGTCCTCGGAGGCGTTGGCGACGTTCGACAAGTCCGTTGCGTGCTTCGATGCGGTCGTTGGCGATCCGTCGGAAAATGTTTGATGCCGACCCATCGATATCTTTGAACCGGACCAACCTGGCCGACACCGTTCGCCGCCGCGGAGTGTTGAACCAACGACGCGGCCGGGTTGCCGAGGCGGCTGCGGACTTCCGCGCTTCGGCCGAACTGCTCGGGCGGCTGGCAAGCCCGAGCGCCGGGGACGCTCTATAACCTCGCCTGCTCACTCGCGTTACTCTCGAGTGTCGCTGACAGGTCGGGTTCCGGCCTATCGACCGGGGAGGACGGGGGCGAAGCCGACGCGGCGATGGTCGCTCTTCGACGGGCTGTGGATGCCGGCTGGCATAATACCTCCTGGGCCCGGAAAGATCCGGATCTGGACCCGATCCGGTCGCGGCCCGACTTCCAGGGCCTGATTCTGGACCTCGAGTTCCCCGCCGACCCGTTCGCGCGTCAATCGACATCGGGAGGGAATTAGCGAGCCCGGCGGGGCCGGCGGTTCCATTGAATCCGGCGCCGCCGGAGGGCGCGGTGGTGGCGACACCGCTACTGCTGTAGCCGATCCCTCCGCGGCCCGGTGTGCCGGCGAGCCCGCCCGCGCCGCCGGCCCCGCCCCTACCGCCGGCGCCGGCGGCGCCGCCCAGCGCGGCTTCGGCGCTGAAGGTCGTCTTGTTGATGTCGAGCGAGCCGGCGTTGTAGATCCCGCCGCCGAGGCCGTTGCCCCCATCACCGCCGTGGCCACCGGCGCCACCGGTCCCGCCGTTGCCCCCGCTGCCCGTATTGCCGCCGGTGCCGCCGACGCTACCGCCGGGCAGGCCGCTCGCTCCGTTGCCGCCGTTGCCCCCATTGCCGCCGTGCCCGCCGGCGCCACCCGCTCCGCCAATCCCCCCCGCTCCACCGGTGCCACCCAGGGCGACGTCGTGGTCGAACGTGTCCTGGTTGACGTGGACCGTGGACGAGGCGATGAACAGGGCCGCCTCCCTCGCCATAGCCCCCGCTGCCGCCGTGGCCCCCAGACCCGCCGGCTTTGCCGTTGCCGCCATCGGTCCCTGCGGTCCCATTGCCGCCGATGGCTCCGCCGCTGTTGCCATCGGCGCCATGGATGCCGTTTGAGCCCGGCGCACCCAAGGCGCCGGCGCCGCCGGTACCGCCGGCGCCACCCTGAGCCATGTTCTGAGAGAACGAATCGTGGTCGAGATTGATGATGCCGGCCAAGGTGATGAAGATCCCGCCGCCAAGGCCGTTGCCGCCATTGCCGCCGTTCTGGCCGGCGACCGCCGTGAACGTTCTGGCCGCGCCGTTGCCGCCCCGGCCGCCGAGCGACAGGTTGCCCGAGAAGTCCGTGTGATTGATCTCCATGTTGGAGCCGGCGAAATACATGCCGCCTCCCATCGCGTCGCCACCCGCGGCCCCGGTGCCTCCCGCAGTCCCGATCGCCGTGTTGTTCGCGAGGAAGGAATGGTTGATCTCGACATTGCCGCCGGCCGCGTAGATACCGCCCCCCTGGATCGCCGTGTTGCCGATGATCGTGCTGTGGTTGATCTCGAGGTTGCCGTTGAGAACGTAGATGCCGCCCCCCTGGGAAGCGTGGCCACCGGAGATCGTGCTGTCGTGTACCTCGACGTTGCCGTCAACGACATGGATGGCGCCCACGATGGACATGTCCTTGATCACCAGGTTGCCGCCGGTGTCGTTCATGGCCACACCCGATCCGTCCACGATCGTCAAGCCACCGGTCCTTGACCCACGGAGGGTCAGGTTCCCGTTGAAGTTCAGCGGGGATGTCAGGTGGATGGTGTGCCCCGCCAGGCCGGGTGCGAAGGCGATCGTGTCGCCGCTGCCGGCTAGGGCGACTTCCTGGGGCAGTGAACCCGGCCCGCTGTCCCGATCGTTCACGACCGTCAGGGTGCTCAGCAGCATGCGGCCCTCGAGGTCGCAGGCCTGCGGGAGAAAGACGGCCCGAGCGCGATGCAACGCGACGGCCGGCACCGGGACGACCGACTCTTCGAGGATCGGATCGGGAAGATTGTCATCATTGCACTCCTGGCGAGAGAGGTTCGATGATGAGTCAAACGAGAAGCGCCGGGCGCTTCGATGTCCCGTGGAGAAGGCGCAGAGATCGTTGGCACATTCGTCCCGATGCCCCGATCCTCGCCTCCGCGCGCTTTATACGTCCACCATTTGCCGCTCGGGGCGAACGGAGGACGCCACCCGCGTTCGGGTCGGGCGAGCCGATCGGGGATGAGAGCGCATGCAAGCGTGGATTGGGGCCACCAGAAAAATGAGTCCTCTGGTCATTTTTCCGAGCAAAAAACACGCCGATTACCGGCGCATCCGGCCGCGTCTCTGGCGTTCTCACCTGTGCGGGAGATGAAGGGGAATCGTGTCACACAGCCTACTGACCGGTGTCGGATGTGTCTGAGGCGACCTCGTTGCCCGAACGGCGTAACCCTCAACAGGGTGGCACTATTTGATATTGGGTCAACTGTCACGGACCTTTTTTCGCGACGTGGCTTGCTGCTTCATGTCATTTGGCACGATACGGAGATTGCTTAATAATGCGGCAAAATACGCGGTCTAGAGAAGACACCGTCCACCCGTTCATCCAAAATACGAGCAATATTTAGCAGTGTTCCATTTCTTTCCTACGTTACACCGACGTATCGATGCGTGCGTCTTTCGTGGCGAACGCCACACTACTGAATGAATGAATAGAAGAGGCCGGAGATCTCGGGGTGGGCGCCTATCGCAAGGCCAAGTACGAGCTAGTCATCGGACCGTTGTCAGGTAGCGGCGAGGCTCAGGGTGGCTCTCTCACTTCCTTCGTGATCCTCCGGGGGTCAGCCCGCCTCGGCCCATCTTTCCGAGCAGCATGCGAAACGAAAGGGGCCGGGCGAGTCGGGCGCCGACAACACAATCAACGCCCCAGTCCGAGCCGTTCGCGATGATAGGCCAGGCGATCCTCCGGCGTCATCCGGGCGAAGTCCGGCCGGATGTTGGATTGCGTCCGGCCGTTGCCGCTCGATGTCGGATGGTTGTAGCGCGAAACCGAGTACGACTCCGTGACGAGCGGTCGGCCATTCGTGCACGCGCACGTCTCCGACGCACCCGAGTGGCCGGCGGCGTGCGACTGGCACGGGCAACTGGTCGAATCCAGGCGATTCGCCGTCGGAGTTCTCGGCGCGCCGTTGCTGGCAGGCGATGCCTCGGACTTCGATGAGCTGCCCGTGGCGATCGTGGTCGAGGTTCCGGCGTAGCTCATCGACTGGTCGGTCAGTTTGAGGTCGTCGTCCAGATTGCGATGGGGGCGGAGACCTAGCCGTCCCAGGACCGAATGATACGCCTTCACGGCCTCGGCTGGTCCGATCCGGCCCTCGACGATCAGGCGGAGGAAATGGACGAACGCCAGTTGATTCTCGGCGTTGTTGATCTTGCGGCCGAAGAGGGCGACCCTTGCCCCGTACTTCTGGGCATCGTGGAGGAGTTGGAAGGCGTCGCGCGTGGTACCGGCCGAGCCGCCCAGGATGCCGACGACCAGGTGGGGATCGAACCGGACCAGCTCTTCCATGGCCTTGGGGCCGTGATACACCATCTTGAGAAACAGCGGTCGCCCGGCCGGGCCGACGCCCGCCAGCATCCGGGTGATCATGTCGTTGATGTAGTTTGGCAGGACCTCCGGCGCGACCGCGCCGGGGACGTTCGGATCGAACACCTCGAGGAAGTATCGGAACCCCTTGCGCTCGGCCTCCTCGCGGAACTCGTGGAACCGGACGAGGGTCTCGAGGTCGCGCTCGAGGTTGTTATTGAAGGTCACGCTGTAGAGGCCCAGGTCGGCCCCGACGGTCCGTTCTCGTGGCTCGCAATCGAGGTGTCCGCACTGGATGTGGTCGAGGCTGGCGGTCCGAAAAGGACGTGACGGCGACTGCGAATAGCTCGCGCCCCGGGCGAGGTGGATGTCCGTGGTGTCGTTCGCGCGGACCGCGGGAGTGACAGGGGACCGGTCGAAGAGTCGTTCTTGAATCGTCAAAGCATAGTTCGAACTGGCCGACATGAGCATAATATCGACCAGTCCCGAGCGCGCGATCAGCCGCATCTGGTCGCGGTACTCTTCCAGCGTCTTGAACCGGACCTCACCCGCGTGCATCTCCGGCGACTGGCCGGGAGCTCCGAGGCCCAACGCCATGTCGCCGTCCTTGGCGTCGGCGATGAGGAAGTCGCGGCAATTCGCATCGGCGTGGATCGCGGCGAGCTTGCGGACGAGTGACTTTTCCATGACGTCAGCGCTTCCCCTTCCCTTGGCCGGAGATCGTGACGCGAGAACTCCCAGGTGTCCCGTTGCCGACCCCAGCACCCATCGTCACACGGACCGGCGAACGCGCAGTTGCCATTCGAGGCGGGAGCCTTGGTCGCTCCCGTTTCAGCCGGCCTGGTCTTGCCCGCCGCCTTGGGGTTGCTCTTGTAGACCGCTTCGATGGTCTCGCGGAGGACCTGCCCTGAATGTTGGAGCGCCGAGGTCTCTTTGGGCCAGAGCTCGATCTCGAGCTGGGATTCGACCCCCTTGCGGCCGATCACGGTCGGGATCGAGAGGCAGACGTCGCGGATCCCGTACGGGCCGTCGATCAAGGACGAGACCGGCAGAATGCGCTTCTGGTCGTGCGCCACAGTGTGAATGACGTCGCGGATTGATAACCCCACGGCGAATCCGGCGCCACCCTTGAGCTTGATCACCTCGGCGCCGCTGCCGCGCGTCCGCTTGAGAATCGCCTCGGCGGTGGTGGAGCTCCAGCCGGGGAAGCGATCCAGCGGAAGGCCGGCGGCCTGGGCGGTCGACCAGATCGGCACCATGCTGTCGCCGTGCTCGCCGAGGATCAGCGCCGTGACCTGCGTGGGAGGCAGTTGGAGCCCCTCCGCGATCAGGCTGCGGAACCGCGCCGTGTCGAGCTGGGTGCCGAGCCCGATGACCTGCGTCTCCGGGAGGTCGAGCTGACGCACGGCCAGATACGTCAGGACGTCAACCGGGTTGGAGACGACCAGCACGATCGCGTCCCGCTTCAAGCCGGCCGAAGCGATCTGGCTGAGGATGTTCAGAAACAGCTCGACGTTACGGTTGATCAGATCGAGGCGGCTCTCGTCGGGCTTGCGCCGCAGGCCGGCGGTGATGACGACGGCGTCGCTCTCGGGGATCGCCTCGTAGCCAGTCGCGCGGATCCGCTGGTCGGCGGCGAGTGAGGCCCCGTGCAGAAGGTCGAGGGCTTGCCCCTTAACCTGGTCAGCGTTGAGGTCGATCAGATCGATCTGGCTGACCACCCCGCCACATTGAAGCGCAAAGGCTGCGGACGATCCGACCAGGCCGCCACCGCCGATGATGCTGACTTTCATGAGTCGTTCTCCGCCTTTCTTACCGGCGTAATCGCGTTACCTGGCCGCCCCGTTCAGAGCCTGCATGACCTGGTTTGTGATCGCCTGAACAAGTGCCTCATTATCCGATCCGTTCGCCTGGACCTGGCCATTGCTCGATGGTTTGGCCGACGATGACGCGGCCACAGAGGACGTCGCGGCCACGACGCGCCGATGGACCTCGGACGCGATGGGTGTCAGGCACCCCTCGATGGGGGATTCATGAGGGTACGCTGTCGGCGATCTTGGGATGGATGAAGACGTGGGGCTCGGGCGGAGCCTCGTCATAGCCCTCGCGAAACAGACTGTTGCCGCAGAGATCGCAATTTTCCAGGCCCCGCTCCAGCCGAGGATCCGGGATGCCCAGGCCCGGCTTGAGGCGGATCAGCTCGGCTGCTTTGTCGTCGCCGTAGTAGTGCACCCGGCCGATTTGCTTCGCCAGGATCAGGATGCGGCAATAGGCATCGATGATCTCGGTCTTGAAGTAGGCGTCTTCCAGGTCGGTGCCGTAGGTGATGGTCCCGTGGTTGGCCAGGAGGATGGTGTCGGTGTCCTTGACGTAGGGGAGCACCGAGTTGGCAAAGGTCTGACCGCCGGGTGTCTCATAGGGGGAGATCGCCACCTCGCCGAGGAAGACCTCGATCTCGGGCAGGACGCATTTCGGGATCGGCTCCCGCGCCACGGCGAACGCCGTCGCATGCGGAGGATGGCAGTGGACGGCCGACCGAATGTCCGGCCGCGCCTTCATGATGGTCAAGTGCAGCAGGATCTCGCTTGATCGCTTCCGCTTGCCGGAAACCTGCTTGCCGTCCATGTCAACGATGCATAGGTCGTCGGGCTTCATGAAGCCCTTCGAGACGCGGGTCGGCGAGCAGAGGACGCGGTCCTCGCTCAACCGGTAGCTGATGTTGCCGTCGTTCGCCGCCGCGAAGCCCTTGTTGTACACGCGCCGACCGATCTCGCACATCTGCTCGCGGAGCTTCCACTCGTTCATCACCGAGCCGTTGCCATTGCCGTTCATGACGTCCTTTCAGAGATCGGAATTCCAGATTCCGGATTCGAGATTCCCGAGTTTCAGGCGACTGCGTGGAGACTCGGTTGGACCTCATTTCGAAGCTGGAATGTAATCAGGTCAAATTGAGATTCGATCGATAAGGCACGCGCAATAGGCGTCCACGGGGGTCTTGGTCTTGCCGAACGGGTTGGCGGCCTCGCGGCCCTCGCTGATTCCGATCAGGCTGCCCGGGCCGGCCCCGAGGTTGTCGTAGACGACCAGTTCTTCCCCGCGGGCCGGCGAGTCTTCGGTTAGTGCCACGAGCGGCAACGGTAGAGCGATCAGGAAACGTCCTCCCTGGAGTGGGGGACAGAAACGCGATAGTGTGACTCGCCCGATCACTTCGCCGATCCTCATCTCTGGCCCCTCTTTCAAGACCGGTCGTCCGGAAGCCCCATCACGCTCCAACGACCTGGCGTGGTTTTCCCCAGCAGTTCCTGAAGCGCCGCGCCATCGTTGGTGAGCAATGCCAGATCGCCTTGTCGCGCTCCGAGCCGGTCGAATGCCAGGATCGGCTCGCCGTCCGGCCCTCCGCTCGACGTCTCGAGTTGAACCACCAGCATGCGCTCGCTCTCGAAGGTCGGATGCTTCACGGTCGCTGTCGCTGTACCGATGACTCGCCCGAGTTGCATCCGGTTTGTCCTTGGTGGGGTGGGTGAAACCCACCAGCGAAGGGATCCGATCCTGGTGGGTTTCACCCACGCGCAAAGGCCGTCGTATGTCGAATTAGATGAATCGCATTCCGCCCACGAGGCTGGTCCGGCACTGCCGGCAGAAGGTCAATGGGGTGGTGACGCCTTCGCCGGTCGGGCCGGCGATCGAGTAGGACAAGACACCTTCGCCTCCCAGGCCGAGCCCCGCGGTGCACGGCCCGTTGACGACGAAGATGGTGCAGTCCATGATCTTGCCCATCCTGGACATTACGGACGTATCCCGGGAGTGGAGAATCGCGGTGTGGCCGTAACCCTGCTCGCTCTCCTTCGCCAGCGTGATGGCGCGGTCGATGTTTGAGACCCGGACAAATGGGATGAACGGCATCATCTGTTCGTGGTCAACAAACGGGTGCTCTGCGCCGGTCTCCGCGTAGAGGATCTGGGTCCCCTCGGGGACTTTGACCTTGGCGTACTGGCCGAGGATCGCCGGGTCCTTGCCGATGAGGTCCTTGTTGACGTGCAGCGCACCGTCATTTCCTTTCTGGAAGGCGGCCTGCGTGAGGGTGTCGACCTGGTTGGCGTTGAGCCGGTATCCGCCATGGCGACTCATTTCCTCCATCAGCGGGTCGAAGATCTGAGCGACGGCGAATACCTGTTTTTCGCCGATGCAGAGCAGGTTGTTGTCAAACGCTCCGCCCGCGATGATCGAGCGGGCCGCGTTCTCGAGGCAGGCGGTCGAATCGACGACGACCGGCGGGTTCCCCGGCCCGGCGACGATCGCGCAGCTTGTTGCTGCCCAGGGCGGCCCGCGCGACGGCCGGCCCGCCGGTCACGACCAGGAGCCGCACGCCCCGGTGTGCGAACAGCGCCTGGGCGGATTCGAGCGTCGGGGGATCGATGATCGTGAGAAGATTCTCCAGCCCGATCGCCTCGCGGATCGCCTTGTTGAACCGGCGCACGCCCTCGGCGGCGATCCGCGCCCCCGAAGGATGGGCATTGAACACAATCGTATTTCCCGCGGCCAGCATGTTGATGGCGTTGCCGGAGAGGGTCGGCAGGCTGTGGGTGACCGGCGTGATCGCGCCGATGACCCCGAAGGGCGCGTAATCGGTGAGGGTCAGGCCGCCGTCTCCGGCGTCGTTGTCGGTCCGCAGGTACTCGACCCCCGGGACGCGCGGGATCGCGTCGCGAAGCTTGCCGATCTTGTGGTCGAGCCGGCCGATCTGGGTTTCTTCGAGCTCGGCTCGACCGAGCTCCTCGGCTTGTTCGACGCAGATCTTGCGAATGCAGTCCACCGCCTTGCGGCGATCGTCGAGCGGCCGGGTCCGGAACGATCGGAACGCGACATCGGCCGCCGCGACGGCGTCGTCCGCCGAAACGAAGACGCCGAGGTTGCCCGACGGTCGCGACGCGGCTTTACCATTGCCCAGTGAGGACCCGTTGCCCATCTGGGCCAGCACTTCCTGCACGACGTTGCGGATGATGTCTTCAGTCATTTGCATGGCGGACACCGTCTTTCGTTGGATGCTCTATCAGGACCGCCGTCGCGGTCATCCCCCGGCCGGACGAGCCGGCCCCCTAACCATGGCCTCCGTGCGCCGTGAAGATCGGCTGGCCACCGATGTCGACCGTGTCGACCAGCCCAATCACCACGGCGTCGATCGGCAGCTTCTCCGTCTCGGGCGTCAGACGGGCGCTCGAGCCCTGGCAGATCAAAACCATCTCGCCGACGCCCGCGCCCAGCGTGTCGACCACCACAAACGTCCGGCCGGTCAACACGAGGCGGTCCCGCCCCTTGTCGTCGAACCCGATAGGGCTCGACGGTCAGGAGCTTGTGCCCCGTCATCGCGGCGACCTTCTGGGTCGCTACCACACTGCCTGTCACCCGGGCCAGGAACATCGCGTGAATACCCTTAGAGAGCGACCGATGCGTTCGAGTCGAGTAACTCCTTCGCCTGTCGCGCCACGACGATCTCCTCGTTGGTCGGGACGGTCCAGACCTGGACGCGGGAGCCCGCGGTTGAGACGCGGCGTTCGGCCGGTCCCGAGGCGTTGAGGCTCGGATCCAGAGCGATACCGAACCAGTCGAGGTCGCGGCAGACGCCGGACCGGATTGCCGACGAGTTCTCGCCGATGCCGCCGGTGAAGACGATGGCGTCGGCACCGTCCAGCTCGAGGAGCTGGGCGCCGAGGTGGTTGCGGATGGCGGCGATGAATACGTCCATGGCCAGCTTCGCCCGCTCGTTGCCGGCCGATGCGGCAGCTTCGATGTCGCGGAGATCGCAGCCCGCGCCGCTCAAGCCCTCCAGTCCGGACTTGTTGGCCAGGATCGAGAGGATTTCGTCGAGGCTCTTGCCGGTCTCGCGGATCAAGACAGGGAGGGCGAATACATCGAAATCGCCCACTCGGTTGTTATGGGGCAGCCCGGACTGCGGGCTCATGCCGAGGCTGCATGCGACCGATTCGCCGTGTCGGATCGCGCAGAGCGACGAGCTGCCTCCTAAGTGGCAGGAGATCACCTTGATGTCGGAACGGCCCAGAAGCTCCGGCATCCGCCAGGCGATGTAGCGATGGCTGGCGCCGTGGAAGCCCCAGCGGCGGACGCCCAGCTCGGTCGCCCAGGCGTCGGGGATGGCATAGCGCTGGTGCGCCTCGGGGATCGTCCGGTGGAAGCCGGTCTCGAAGGCGGCGACCAGGGGCAACCGCGGAAAGCGGTCGCGGAGCATCCGCATCGCCTTGGTGTAGGGTGGATTGTGCGCAGGGGCGACGTCCGCGAAGGCTTCCATCGCAATCAGTACTGGCTCGTCCACGAGGTGCACGCCCGTCAGATTTCGCGCGTGGACTGCCTTGAACCCGATCGCCGAGACCTCGGCGGCGTCGGCCAGCACGCCGATCTCGGGATCCGTCAACTGGTCGAGGCAAAGCTGCACGGCCTCGCCGTGGTCGGCGATCGGGCAGACCTGCTCGCGCTGGCCGCGCGACGACTTCGTGGTGACCTTGGCAGCGTCCGACCCGATCCGCTCGATCGCCCCTCGGGCCAGGACCGGCTCGGCCGGGTCGGCCATGTCGATGAGGCGATACTTGAAGCTGGTGCTTCCCAGGTTGGCGACGAGGATTTTCACCGCTCGCCGCCTCCCGTGAACGCCCGAACGACGGACGGGTCGGGACGCGGGATCACGTGAGCGGCGCGAAGCTCGCCCACCCGTCCCGCAGCCTCGGCACCGGCCTCAACCGCGGCGCGGACGCTGCTGACATCTCCCCGGATCATCACGCTCACGACGCCGCCGTCGAGCTTCAACACCGAGCTGGCCAGCTCGACGCTCGCTGCCTTGAGCATGGCATCCACCGCATGGATCAGCCCGACCAGACCCATCGTCTCGATCAGGCCCAGGGCATTCCCGTTCATGAAAGTTGGCTCCCGTGCTGCTGGATCACGATCCCAGGAACGTCCGCAAGATCGACTCATCCGGACGGGGGATGACGTCGCGCGCTGACCAGCTCGCCGACCCGCCCGGCCGCTTCTGCACCCGCTTCGACCGCGGCACGGACGCTGCCGACGTCTCCCTTGACCAGCGTCGTGACGAATCCGCCGCCGACCTGGACGCGGCCCGCCAGGTGGACGTTGGCCGCCTTGAGCATGGCGTCGGTCCCCTCGATCATGCCCACCAGGCCTTTGGTCTCGATCAGGCCCAGCGCCTCGCCGTTGACGCTGCCATTGCCGCCGATCCGCGAACCGGCGCGTTGAACTGTGGTCGCCATGGTGTCAGGCTCCGTCGCTCTTGGGTGTCTTGGAGGAAGAGGCCGCCGGGGCCGTCTTGGTGAAGGTCAATACGCCGCCGAGGTCCTCGTGCGGGCGGGGGATCACCTGAACGCTGACCACCTCACCGATCCGGCTGGCCGCCGCCGCGCCGGCGTCCACCGCCGCCTTGACGGCCGCCACGTCGCCGGCCACGAAGGCCGTCACCAGCCCGCTGCCGATCTTCTCCCAACCTACAAGGTCCACATTGGCGGCCTTGACCATCGCGTCGCTGGCCTCGACCAGCGCCACGAACCCCTTGGTTTCGATCATTCCGAGCGCTTCGAGTGATGCTGAGGCCATGAAGGCCCTCCTTAAAGTAGGGTGCTCTGCGAGCACCAACATTCCCATGATCCTGAGGAAGTCCGCTCCCGCTCCGTCGTTCGCCCCACGATGAATCCGCTCGCCTCGCGCGGGATAACGATTCACGCCCGGATCAGCGTGACCCGGCTCGCATGCGGCAAGTCACAACAGTTGGCCTCGTCGGTGTCGATGTGCACCTCGAGTTTCCAGTCGGGATGAGTCCGGACCAGCAGGCCCTCGAGGAGCGAAGGACAGGGACTTTCGACCCTCATGTTCATCCGGTCCAGGTGCTTGACGCCGTAGTGCTCGGCATCCTTCGGGCCCATGTGGACGTGCCGCTCCGCGCGGATCACACCCTGCTTGAGCTCCAGCGTCCCCTTGGGGCCGACCAGCAGGCAGCCCGGCGTCCCCTCGATGTCACCCGAGAGCCGGACCGGCACGTCGATGCCCAGGCTGATCGCGTCGGTAAAGGCCAGCTCGACCTGGCTGAACTTGCGGCAAGGCCCGAGGATCCGCACGCCCGGGATCATCCGCTGCCTCGGCCCGACCACCGCCACCGTCTCGTTGGCGGCGAAGTCGGTGTCCTGGTAGAGCCGCTTCATCTGGGTCAACTGGGCCCCGGGACCGAACAGGACCTCGACATCGGCCTGCGTCAGGTGGCAATGCCGCGCCGAGATGTGCACGACCACGTTGGGACGGTGACTTACGTCCGCCTTGCCGTTGGCCCCGGCCTGGCCGTTGGCCAGTTGCCTCTGAAGGATCGAGCGAACCAGGCTCTCGACCTGGTCGCGCGTCGGTGCTGGTGCAGTCACGATGCTCATGCTTCAGTCCCCACGCCCTCGGTGCGGGTCGCGCCGTCCGTACGCGCCAGCTCCAGGATCGCTCCGTTACTCCGGCTCTCGATCATCGGCGCGACGTGGATCGTCACCCCGGCCGCGTCCAGCAAGGCTCGGTGCTCGTCGGCCAGATCCGAATCGACGATCAGCGAGTCGATCTCCTCCAACCCGCAGAGCCGGGCCAGAGCCAGCCGTCCGAACTTCGTATGGTCGGCGACGATCATCACCTCTTGCCCGCACGTCATCATCTGCCGTTCCGTCTCGACCAGGAGCAGGTTCGAGTTGTAGATCCCCTCACCCACAATTCCGCCGGCGCCCAGGATGGCCGTCCGGACTCGGATCGATTGCATGGTCGCGATGGCCAGCGGCCCGAGGGCAACCCCGGTCCGCGGGTAGACATAGCCGCCGATCAGGATCAAGTCCGTCTGCTGGCTGGAGGCCAGAAGCTGCGCGATGGGCAGGCTGTTGGTGACCACGTGGATGCGACGGCCGACCAGGGCCCGGGCGACTTCGAGCGTCGTCGTGCCGCCGTCGAGCAGCACGGTGTCGCCGTCTTCGAGCAGGGCCGCCGCCGCCTGACCGATCGCCTGCTTCTCGGCAGCCGCCGTGCCCGTCCGCTCGTCGAACGCCGGCATCGACCGAACCTCACCCGCGTAGACGGCCCCGCCGTGCGTCCTCTTGATCGAACCGGCCAGATCCAGGGCCTCGAGATCGCGCCGGATGGTGCTCTCGGAGACCGAAAGGATTCGCACCAGTTCGTCCAGGGTCGCGTAACCCTGCCGGGTGATCAGCTCCAGGAGACGTCGCCGTCGCGGCTCAGCCAGCATGCCCGCCCTTGATTGAAAACCTGACTATGACCCGCCATGATTCTTCAAGATCCATCCTGATTTGTCAAGAGACTTCAAGAAAAATGAAGGATTCTGGAAGATTATGAAGGGAGATGGTGGAATCGAGGTGTTCGGGCAGTCGTTCGCGTAGAATGGGAAAAAGTAGAGGAGAGAGACAATGCCGGAGCTACCCGAGGTCGAAACCATGGTTCGCGGGCTTCGGCCGGCGCTGGCGGGGCGCCGGTTAGAGCGGCTGGAGGTGCGCGATCCGAGCCTGATTCAGGGTTGTTCGGCCGTGCAACTGTCGCGGCGCGGACGTGGGGCCACGGTTGCCGTCATCACGCGACGGGGTAAGTGGGTCGTCCTGGAGCTGGCTGATCACCGGGGGATTATCGTCATCCAGCCGCGGATGACCGGAGGCTTTTGGCTGGTCGAACCGCAGCGACCCGATCACATCCGCCTGGCATTCCACGTGGAGAAACCGCGCGCGACGGTCTGGTATTGCGACACGCGGCGTCTGGGCAAGATCTGCTGGTATTCCGATGCCGAAGCCGCGGCGAGGGCGTTCGCTCGCTCGCACGGTCCCGACGCCCTGGAAATCGGCCGCGAGGAGCTCGCCGATCGTCTGGCGCGGACCGCGCGGGATCAAGCCGACCTTGATGGATCAGAAGGTCCTCGCGGGGATCGGCAATATCTACGCCGACGAGGTGCTGCACCGCGCCGGGATTCATCCGGAGCGCAAGGCCGCGACTCTCTCACGCGAGCAGCTCGACCGCCTGCATCGGGCGATCGGGGAGATCCTGGCAACGGCGATTGCGCTGGAGGGCTCCAGCTTCGACGCCGGCTATCGCACGGTCCTCGGGCTGGAGGGCGGATTCCTGGCCCAGAACTCGGTCTACGGCCGCGAAAACCTTCCCTGCCGGAACTGCCAACGGCCGATCCTGAAGACCAAGATTGCCGGACTCATCGGACGGCCGACCTACTATTGCCCCGGCTGCCAGGTGCGGGAGTAACGCGATCGAGCAGATCCCGATTGAGCTGGTGCAATCGGTGAGGGAAACTATGGGAGGCGGGGATCCCGAGCTGCAGCGAGCGGTGCATGCGTCAATCCGCAAAGCGGCCCGGGTTGCTCGCAGCCGTGGCGTCGCCGTCGTGCCGTTGCGGGAGGCGCGCGAGCATCTCAGAGTCATGTTCAACGACCCATACGAGGAGGCCCGGGTTATTTCAATTTACGATCACCTGGACGATGTGATCGCATTCAATCCGGATCATCCAGTGTGGGCCGATATGGCCGGGTTCATGCAGGATCAGAAGGACTTCTACTCAACGAATCATCACCATCATATCGTTCGTCACGAGCTCGGTCACGCGGCCCATTATCGCTCCATGTCGGTCCCTGATCGCGGGCGTATCTGGTATGCCGAAAGCTTGCAGCCCGCTCAGGTTGTCATCGCCAGGAAGGTCAGTGGTCGGGCGGCATGGAACCCCAAGGAATTCGTGGCTGAAGTCTACGCTGGCCTTTGGGGGAAAGTTCATTATGATGAGGAGATAATCGCCCTGTTCGAGGGTTGCCGGGGGGTCAGGCCATGACGAATACGCCACAATGCTACGAGTGTGTGCACCTGGACCGTTCCGCGTCGTTCAATCCGGTCCGGTGCCATGCATTTCCTGACGGCGTTCCTGTCCCGATCCAGATGAACAAGCACGACCACCGCAAACCGTATCCCGGCGATCATGGCATTCACTTCGAGCCGTCGACAGCGCAGCAGCCCATGGAAACTACGGCCATTGACGAACCTCGTCCGACCGGCCAGAAACGCCGACGCGTCGCTCGTTGAGTTTCGCCGGTCCGATCTCGACCCGGCGACGGATTCCGAGTAATCTGGCGCAACCGACGGCGCATCGCCGATCTACAGTTTCGCGGTGTCAACGCATTCCGGTCAGTCTGCCAAGATCCACCTGCCGAAGTCGTCCGACCCATGAGGGGGTCGAAGGGGACGGACTCGTGTCCTATCGCAGCTTCAAACACTTACTCGGCGAGACCAGCCTGGAGCGGAAATGCCGCTTCATCTTCGGCCTGGGGATCCTCGTGCTGGTCTCGGGCAGCTTCTTCTGGTACGGCCAGAAGACCGAGAGCCTGGTGCGAAAGCAGACGACCCAGACGGCCCGGACGCTCGTCAACCCGACGCTGCTGAACATCCACTACAAGAAGCTGGGTAATAGCAACTTCGAGACGCCCCTCGCCACGCTCTCCTCCGAGTTCAAGCCGCTCGACGAGGTCCCCAACCACCAGGCCCGGGTCTTGGACCCGTATAACCCCAAGGATCACAACAAGCAGCCCTGGGACGAGTTCGAGCGATCCACCCTCAAGCACTTCGTGGAGGCCGCGCAGGCCCAGGCGGGTGAGCGCAAACCCACCCACGCCCCCGACAAGCCACCGACTTTCGCCGACGGCACACCGATCTGGATCGAGCGCGTCACCAATGGCAAGAAGGAGTTCCAGTACATCCAGGCGGTCTTCTTCAAGCAGAATTGCTTGATGGCTTGCCATGGCGACGACAACACCCAGATCGACAACCACATGTACAGGCCGGCGCCGGATGGTGTCCACTGGGTAGAAACCAAGGCGGGCGACCTGGCCGGCGCCGTGGTCGTCAACCTGCCGATGGAGCAGACCGACAAGGCGATCCGGAGCAATCGGGCGATCCTGATCAGCGCCGCCATGATCACGGCGATCCTGGCGATGGTCTCCTCGTACATGATCGTCCGCTACGTGATCGTCAAGCCGGTTAAGCACCTCCGCGACGTCTCCGATGCGATCGCCGCCGGCCGGCTCACGATCCGCAGCCAGATCGAGACCGGCGACGAGTTCGAGGAACTCTCCCACGCCTTCAACCGGATGCTCCATAACCTGGTCGCCATGCAGCAGGAGCTCCGGGAGGTCAATAACGACCTCGACCGTAAAGTCGATGAACTGGCCCAGGCGAACCTCGCTCTCTTCGAGATGAACCGGCTCAAGAGTGACTTCCTGGCGACGATGAGCCACGAACTGCGCACCCCGCTCAACTCGATCATCGGCTTCTCGGAGGTCCTTGCCGGCACCGACCAGCTCAACGAGCGGCATCGCCGATATGCCGGTAACATCCAGTCCTCGGGCAAGATGCTGCTGGCGATGATTAACGACATCCTCGACCTGGCCAAGATCGAGAGCGGCAAGATGGAGGTTCATACCGAGGACTTCTCGATCCGGGATGTCTGCGAGGGGCTCGTGAACCTAACCCGGCCGATCGCCGAGCGGAAGAACATCGCCCTGGAGAACCGGATCGACGAGGCGATCCCCCTCCTGCGCCAGGACCCGGGCAAGCTGCGCCAGATCCTCTACAACCTGCTGTCCAACGCCATCAAATTCACCCCGGAAGGGGGCGCGTGACCCTGCGTGCCCGTGCCGAGGGCCGGTTCGTCGTCGTCGAGGTCCAGGATACCGGCATCGGCATCGCCGAGGAGGAGCGCGAGGCCATCTTCGAGAAATTCCGCCAGGCGAAGGCGCCCGGTCAGGGCGAGACAGTCCTAACCCGAGAGCACCAGGGAACCGGGCTCGGCCTGTCGATCGTCCGCGAGCTGACCAAGTTGCTCGGCGGCGACGTCCACCTGGAGAGCCAGCCCGGCCAGGGCAGCACGTTCACGGTCCGGGTCCCTCTCATCCTCCCGGGCAATCGGAAGTTCGAGGTGACCCTCTCCGACGAACGCATCGACCTGACCAAGGCCCGCCGCATCGAGACTCGCCCCCCCCTGCCCCATCTTGTCCTCGGGCGTCCCCAGCCCATCCTCCCCGGAGATGGCGCCGATCCTCTCCGAGGACGCAAGCTCCATACCTAGCGACTGGAGAGTGGGGCGTGTTCCGTTCGCGTCAACGAGCATCACGGATTCCCAAGAATGAGCAGAGTTCCTGGAATACTCGTGACGATCCTGGTCTCGCTGGGCCCGGCCACCAACGCCGCTGCCCAGGAGTTGAAGGCCGGCGCGGCGGCGGAGATCCTGACGGCCGACGATGCGATGGTCATCGGCGGCGGGATCGGGCCGGGGAAGGCCAGAGGTCAGGAGGGGTTGCTGCGCGCCTCGGCCGTGGTGATCGCGGACGCCCACGGTCATCGGGTCGCCCTGATCGCCTGCGACGTGCTGATGATCGCGCGCGACGTCCTCGACCGGGCCGCCCATCGGATCGAGCAAGCGACGGGCATCCCCTTCGACAATATTTTGATCAATGCGACCCACACGCACCACGCCCCGACGACCGTCACGGTCCACGGCTACGAGCGCGATGAGACCTTCACGCGGCAGGTGGAGGACAAGATCGTCGCGGCCGCCGTGAAGGCTTGTGGACGGCTCGCACCGGTCACGTTTCTGTTCCGGCTCGGCGAGGAATCGTCGGTCGGCAAGAACAGCCGGCTGTTGCTGAGCGACGGGACCATTTACTGGGTCGGGTCTCGCGAGGATGCCGTGCGGCCGACCGGTCCGTTCGACCCCGAGCTGCCGGTCCTGGCCTTCCGACGGAGTGATGGCGCTCTCGAGGCGGTCCTGTTCAATCACTCCACCCACACGATCGGCACCCAGAAGCCGGGCGTGCGATCGCCTTCGTTCTATGGACTGGCGTCACAGGAGCTCGAGAAGGAAAAAGGCGGGACCGTCCTCTTCTTCGAAGGGGCGTCCGGCTCGACGCACAACCTCGACGTGGCGCCGCTCGAGGCAACCTACCGCATCCATCGGGCGGTCGCCGACGCGCTCGATGCGGCCCAACCTCGGCCCGTCGACCAGGTCGTGGCTCGGCGGCAGGAGATCACCGTCCGCGTCCGGCAGTTCGACGAGGCTGCGGACGACCGCGCCGTCGTGTCCTACTGCACCAGGCGGATCCCGGATCCCGCGGGCGCTCGATCCGTGAGCGAAACCTTCCGCGCCATGCGCCGGCTCCTGGCGCCCCACAAGGGAGAAGAACGCAAGACCTGGATCCAGGCCATCCTGATCGGCGACGTGGCCATCGTGGGCGTACCGGGCGAGTTCTTCACGGTCCTGGGCGAGGAGATCAAGCGGCGCTCGCCGTTCCGCGATACCTGTGTGTTCGAGCTGGCCAACGACTATATCGGATATATCCCCGACCAGCGCGGTTTCGACCGCGGCGGCTATCAGACCTGGACCGGCTTGCACAGCTTCCTCGAGCGGGGCACGGGCGAGCGAATCGTCGCGGAAGCCGTCGAGCTCCTCGGGCGTCTGCATCGCGAATCGGCGGCCGGCCCTGCCCGATGAGAGTTCCGTAAGTCGGGAGGGAATGTGATCCACCGTTCCGGGTCGGCCGGGAAACCGTGAAGGCTGCTTCACCTCGTCCGAGCGACCGCTCCCAATCCGCGGACAGAGCGGTTACAATCCACCGACCGGAGAAACTCAAGAATCCGTCGGCGGGAGCGGGTACGTGCACGGCCCCACATCGGCATGAGGGCCTGTTCTGGACGGGGAGCTGGGACGCATGAGCTGGCAGGGCGAAGGACCTCCAGTACTCGGGATCGACCTGGGTGGGACGAAGATCCTGGTTGCCGTGATTGCCGGCGACCAGCGGATCCTGGGGCGAGCCAAGCGGACGACGCCGGCCAAGGAAGGGGGACCGGCGATCCTCGCGGCGATGCTCGACGGGGTCGATGAGGCCCTGGAGAACGCCGGCCTGAGCCGTCAGGACGTCGTCGCGGCCGGCATCGGCTCTCCCGGTCCGCTGGACGTGAAGGCGGGCGTGATCCTGTTCAGTGCCAATCTAAACGTCAAGAACTTCCCGCTCGGTCCGGAACTCTCGGCCGCCCTGGACCGCCCCGTGCTGGTGCAGAACGACGTCCGCGTCGGCGGCTACGCCGAGTTCCGGCTCGGGGCCGGGCGCGGGTATCGCGACATCATTGCGGCGTTCGTCGGCACCGGGATCGGCGGCTGCGTGATCCTCGGTGGCGAGATCCTCGAGGGCGCGACCGGCAATGCCGGCGAGCTCGGCCACATCGTCGTCAAGGCGGGCGGACCGCGTTGCGGCTGCGGGTCGCGTGGCTGCATGGAAGCGCTGGCTAGCAAGACGGCCATCGCCCGTCGCGTCACCAAGGCCGCGCGCAGGGGCCTGCCCACCGTGCTGACCGAGAAGATGGGCCGCAAGGGGGGACGCCTCAAGAGCGGCGACCTGGCCGAGGCCGTCGCCGCCAAGGACCTGGTCGCCCTCAAGGAGGTCCATCGCGCCGCCCATTTCCTCGGCATCGGGCTGGGCAGTCTCATCAACGTCATCGGGCCCGAGATCCTCATCATCGGCGGTGGCGTCGCTGGGGCACTGGGCTCCCCCTACATCGACCTGGTCCGGACCTCGGCGCGCTCCCAGGCGCTGACCGATCCGGAAGGGACGGTCCGGATCGAGCGCGCGGCCCTCGGCGATGATGCCGGCATCCTCGGCGCGGCCCTCCTCGCCCGCGAGAAATTCGTGCGCGCCTGACCGTCTGCCTCCACGAAGCGAAGGTCATAACAACCTGGCCCGATCTGTACCCGGATAAGGTCTCCGTCCCGGCAGGTCGAGCGATGGGAACGGATTGTGCAATCCGCGAGGCTCGCTTGGCCGGCTTGGTTGCACGATTCCGACTACGTCTGTAGAATTAACGTTACGATCAAATCACGGCGCATCCAGGAGCGACCCCATGGCCCGTCGTACCGTGCCAGATGTCGAACGACTCGAAGGACGAGCGCTGCTCTCATCCTTGTCTTACAGCCTGACCACCGATCAGCCCACTTATCAGGTCGGACAGCCAATCGAGTTGACCTTCACCGAGACCAACGTCAGCGACCAGCCGGTCACGGTCGAGGTTAGTCCGACGGATTTCACCATCGCGGAGAATAACAGCGCGATCTGGCAGTCGGACCCTGCCAATGCCGGTCAATCGCCGACATCGGAAACGCTCCTGTCGGGACAATCCATTTCGCAAACGGCGAGCTGGGATGGAATGATCCCTGAACAACTCGGTTCGCCCCCGACGACAACCACCGATGCCTTCAACAATTTCGGAACATTCACCGTCTCGAACCCGAATGGCCCGCAAGGCATGAACGCGACCTTCCAGATCACCGATCCGCTCGCATATACGCTTACGACCGACCAGTCGGTCTATCAGCTTGGACAGACCATCCAGATATCGATCACGGAGACGAACACGTCCGACCAAACTGTCTGGCTTCCCTCGTGGGACATCTCCGAGGTCAACATCCTCTACAAAGGAACGTCTGTCATTGCGGATACTCTGCAACTTTGGGCACCCCCGTTCTCGTCGCCGATCGATGCAGGTCAGGCACTCACGACATCCTTTACCTGGAATGGCATTCCGGGTTACCATCCGAATTACCTGGCGGGGACGGACTACCTCCCCGAGCCTGTTGCCTACTCCCAAGGCTATCCGACGGGTAACTTCGTCGTCGAATACGATCCGCCCTTCGTCCCGACTCCTCTCTCAACGACGTTCGAAATCACGCCACCGAGTCAGGACGATCTGATTACGAGCGTCACGACGGATCAGCCCATATACAATCCCGGCCAGCCGGTAACTCTGGTGTTCACGGAGACCAATGCCGGCAATCAGCCAGTCCCGATCATCATCGGCACGCCGGAATTCCAGGTCATGCAGAATGGAACGATCATCTGGGAAACGACCTGGAACTGGGCGGATCCGAACACGGAGAGCTGGTCGACGCTCCAGCCCGGGCAGTCGTATTCTCAGACCGTGACCTGGGACGGGATTCCCAATCAAGGCTCCGCGGGCAACCCCACGGGGGTATTCACCGTTTCCGACAACTTCGATCCCAACGCGGACGTCGCCACGTTCCAGATCTCATCCCAAGCAACGACCTCGGGTCAGAACCTCACAGGTTCGAGTACACCAGACGTCGTGGCGACGCTTTCGACGGACCGAGGTCGCTACAAGATCGGAGAGAGCGTCCGCATCGCGCTCACTCTGAAGGACGCCAGCGCCAAACATATCGCCTTGAAAGCGAGCAAGAACGTCGCACAGATCACCGTCCTGGAGGGGTTGACCGAAGTGTATGAATCGAGTCGGACCCTCCGCGCCTTCACGCCGATCAAGCACGGTCAGACTGTCAAGCTGACAACGACTTGGTCAGGCAAGGCGAATCAACCGGGCATCAAGAAGCTCATCCCCGGCACCTACACGATCCAGGTCGATGACGATGGCTACCTCGCCTCGAAGACCGTGCGGATCAGCAGTTCTCACGGGCGAGCCCAGGCCAGGGCCGTCCCCACCGCCGTCGATCGCTCCACGGGGTTCCTGCATCACTGACAGGCGCGTAGAGCAAGGGATCTGGAGACGATTCCGCGGGAAGTCGAGGGCAGGAGCCAGTCCGCCTTATGACCGTTTCGGCGCGAGTCGTGCCAGACCCAGTGTGGCCCAAGCACTGGCGGCGCAGGTGATGGGCGTCAATAACTTCGCCCCCCCGGGCCTGCCGTCTGGAGTGGACCGCGAAGTCATCGGCCAACTGCCATCGGGCTTTTGCGTGGCGACGAGGAAGTCGATGGCTCGCTTGATATCGGGTCGATCGGCCGTGTAACCGGCGAGCGAGAGGACGTACAGCGTCTGGCCGGTGGCATAGGCGTCGCTCGTCATCTCGGCTTTCTGGCTCCAGCCCCCGTCGGCTCGTTGAAGGGCAAGCAACTCATCGATCGTGGTTTGCATCTCGTCGCGGGATTTGCCGGCGCGAGCCGCCAACAGGACCTTGAAGACCTTGTCTTGAAGGTTGTCGGGCAGCCTGGTGCCGGCCAGCCAGGCCATCGCTTTCGCGAGCGCCGCGCGCTGCGATTCCGACGCGTCCGGTCCCATTTCGCCCTGCAAGGCCATGATGAGCCAGACGGCGTCGGTGGTCTCGCTCTCGTTGATCGGCGGTCGACTGAGGAAAAACTCCCACGAGCCGTCGTCGCGCTGCTTCCTGACGATCTCGTCGGCGATCCGCCTGAGACTTTGCTTTTGTCCCGCCTCGAGCGAGCGCAACGACCGCGCCGCGACGGCCATGAACGCGGTGCCGATCTTTACGCCCTTGCCGAGGGGGCGCGGGTCGGGTGGAGCGGACGGATCGTCGAACAACTTCGCTGCGATCATCTTTTCCGGACTGCCCAGCGTGGCCTCGGCCGTCTCCATCACGAATTTCTTGTCGATCGCGTAACCTTGCCGTTCGGCTTCGCTCAGCGACCAGAGCACCATCGGCACGTGATGGCAAGCGGCGCACTTGCGCGTGTTCAACCAGGCGGCGCTTTCGGCCTGCATGTATCCGATGGTGCGCTCGACCGTCTTCTGGACTTGCTGGGGTGTCGCACGAGGAATCGAAGCTGGTTCGTCGGCATGTCCTAGCCGTATCAGGCAAAGACCCAGAAAAACCACCGCGAACCCCGATGCGCGAACCATGGATTCAACCCCCGGCAAGGAATCATGATCGGCGGCAAAACACGAGTCGATTCTATACCACGACCGGTCGTGTTGCTACCGAACCGAGGATACGATCCCGTCATGTCGTAGAGTGGGTCGAGCCTCGATTCATCGAGGCGAGGCCCACCGGATTCGCTCGGTGGGCCTCACTCCGCGCCGCAGTGTTGGACCCACTCAACGTGGCTTCTCGTCTGCTATCTCCGGGCATCTGGCGACAGATTATCGAGTCCGCGGCGTTCAAGGCTTCACGATGACCTTGGTCTCAGCCGGGACAGTGATCGGCGGCGTCACCTCGATCACCGTGGCCGCCGGCTTGCTCTTGATGACCTTGACCTCCTTGACCACCGCCAGCTCATCGACGACGCTCGTGACGCCGATCGTATTCTCGACCAGATCGACTGCCCGCAGTTTGACGGTATCGTTGATGACCGATCCCCGAAGGATCACAGCTCCGCCCGCCTGAACCTCGATTCTCAGCGTCGAGCCGACAAATCGTTTATCCCACTCGATCCGCCGGGTGACGCGGGTCAGCAGGTCGCGCTCCTGGACGGCGATCTGGCCGCGTGTGATCTCGGTCTCGACTCGGGCGCGAATGTTCTTGCCGGCGTTATCGAGGGCTTGCCCGGCTCGACGGAGCGGGCCCGGGCTGTCCTGGGCGAAGGCTGCGGACGAGATCAGAGAAAGCGTCAAGAGCGTGGCGGAAAGCGATCGGCACATGTTCGTACTCCAACACCAAGAGGGGTTGTGTGGTCGCATGGGAACCAGGCGACACCGCCTGAACACGGCAGATCTCACCGAGCATCTGGCGTGCCATAACTCATTGTATTAATTACAATTCGGTCGATCCGTTGACCGACCTCCACTCTTGCGCGACAGGCTTTCCGCTGGCCGATTTCACCTCAGGCCAGAACCCTCAGGTCCTCCAATACTCCACATCGAGGGTCTCCAGGGCTTGATCGCGGTCATCGGATTCCTGGTCATTCGATGCAGTCTCGTTCAGGCTCGTTGATGCCGACATTTGTCGAGTTCTCGCAGATCCCCACCTGGCTGTCCGAGAGCCCGCGCCGTGGTCACGGTCTCACGACCGTGGTCACGGTCTCACGACCGTGGTCACAGCGTCGTGATCGCTTCGGAGTGTCCACTCTTGGGCACGAGGTTTCGTTTTTCACGCAACGCTCAGTAACCGACTTCTTGACGCGTGCTGGCGAGTTATCTCGACTCACCGGACCGGGACGGTCCTCTGTCCAGATTGGGGAGGAAGCCAGTCAAGAGCCCCATCAGGGGCAGGAACGAGCAGACGCGATAGACAAAGGCGATGCTCGTGTAGTCGGCCAGCCGGCCCAGGAGGGCCGCTCCGAGACCGCCCATGCCGAACGCGAACCCGAAGAACAGGCCGGCAACCGTCCCGACGCGGCTGGGCAATAGTTCCTGGGCATAGACGATGATGGCCGAGAAGGCCGAGGCGAGAATCACCCCGATCGGGACGGTCAGCACGCCCGTCCAGAACAGGTTGGCGGAAGGCAGTACCAGCGTGAACGGTAGGACCCCGAGGATCGACACCCAGATCACCGCCTTGAAGCCAATCCGATCTCCGACCGGCCCGCCGGCCAGGGTTCCTGCCGCCACCGAACCGAGGAAAACGAACAGGAGGATCTGGGCCGTCGGGACCGACACGCCGAACCGGTCGATCAGGTAGAAGGTGTAATAGCTGCTCAGACTCACCAGGTAGAAGTACTTCGAGAAGACCAGCAGGAGGAGGATGCCGACCGCCGACATGACGCGGGTCCGCGACGGTCCGACCCGTCCCGAATCGTGCCCCGCGCGCGGCCTCGCCCTCGCCATCGAGAGATGCTGCTCATACCACCGGCCGACGGCGAATAACACGGTCATCGCGATCAGGGCAGCGACCGAGCACCAGGCGATGCTCGACTGGCCCCACGGGACGACGACGAATGCGGCCAGGAGCGGTCCGATCGCCGACCCGGCATTCCCTCCGACCTGGAACAACGATTGGGCAAACCCGTGCCGGCCGCCCGACGCCAGCCGAGCGACCCGCGATGCCTCCGGATGGAACACCGACGAACCGACTCCCACCAGTCCGGCAGCGAGCAGGATTGCGGAGAAACTGCCTGCGACCGACAGGAGGATCAAACCGACGAGCGTGAAAACCATCCCGCAGGCGAGCGAGTACGGCCGTGGCCGGCGGTCGGTGGAAAAGCCCACGACCGGCTGAAGGAGCGAGGCGGTCACCTGGAAGACGAAGGTGATCAGTCCGACCTGGGTAAAACTGAGGGCATACCGTGCCTTCATGATCGGATACACCGCCGGGAGGAGCGATTGCATCGTATCATTGAGCAAATGGGATACACTGAGCGCCAGCAGAACGGCGACCACAGTCCCCTGTTCGGTCGCCTGCGGCGTGACCATCGTCTTCATGCTCTCATTCGTCGCCATCAACCTCGATCTCCATCCACCTGGACCTGCCAAATCAACGATCTCGATCTCTCAAGCCATTATCGACCAGGGTCAATGACCCTTCCCGCTCGTCACCCAATTCGGACAGCTTATCCACGGCCGAGCGGCGGCGGGGCGTCATCGACAGCCACGGCGTCGCCAGCCGGGAACAACCGGTCGTCGGCAAGGCGGCAGGCGTTGGCATAACTGCCGAAGAACGCCCGGATGTCCCGCTGGAGTCCGATCGGCGAAGCGGACATCGGCGGCCGTCGCCGGAACCGGCCCAGGGCCAGGTAGACGAGCAGGTCCTCGGTGCTGCGCCGGCTGATCGCGTCCCAGTCCTCGGCGCCGGTCACCCGCTTAACCAGGGCGAAGGCCCGCTTGAGCGAGCCGAACCGGGCCACGATCGCGGCGACCGGCGGCGCATTCGACGGCATCCGGCAACCGCTCCCTTGGCAACCCGAAACAGCTCTCGCCCCGCGATCAATGCCGTCCGGCATCCTCTCGAGACTCGTTCGAGATCTCAACGGGGCTTGATCGAGTCGGTGGGCTCGCTAGATTTGGGAGACCGAGTTATCTTAGGAGGAGGGTTTCCGCCCTATCCCGTGAAACTCGACCGAGCTGAATGCGGCTCTCAGCCGATGGGAGTATGGAACAAAAGCGGGATCACCTGAGGAGGCACGAGGGGGTCGCAGCTCTCATGCCTGTGGACACAACGGTTGAAGAGCGTCTCGCGGCCGTGGAGGCTGCGGTTGCCGAACTTCGAGAGCACCTTTTGATCCAGCCGCCGGCTCCGGATTGGCTGGAACAGGTCATCGGTTCGTTCAAAGATGAGCCAGCTTTTGACGAGGTGATTGCATACGGCCGGGCGATTCGAGAGGGAGAGCGATCCGTCGAGGACATCGTGCCGTGAAGTACTTGCTGGACACCGATCACATCAGCATCCTTCAGCGGCAATCCGGCCGAGGAGTATGCCACGCTGTCAGCCCGCATTCGTCAAGAATCTCGGTCCGACCTGGGGTTCTCCATCGTGAGCTTCCACGAGCAGGCCCTGGGGGCCCATACTTACATCAATCGGGCCCGGAAGGCCGAGGACATCGTGCGGGGATATAGCATGCTCGCCAGGATCCTAAGGCAATTCGCGGCGGCTCCCGTCGTGCCGTTCGATGTAGCCGCCGCGGCGGTCTTCGATGGGCTGGACGGCCGCCGATTCGCGGTGACACGATGGACCTGCGGATCGCCTCGATCGCGCTATCGCGCGCCTTGGTGTTGCTGACTCGTAATACGGGGGACTTCGCCAGAGTCCCAAACCTCGTCACCGAAGACTGGACGAGGTAAGTGGTTAACGACGATGGTTCAGCAGTCTACATCACTCTGATCTGACTCGTCATCGGGCGGTCGTGAAACCCGTCGTATCAAGCGATGCCCGCGAATCGTGAACCCCCTCTCTTGCAAGCGTGCCTCCCAACCGTCCCGCGTGCCGATCGTGGCCGTTTCGTCCAGCAGGCCGGCTCGCTCCTCCTGGCGCGTCAGCCGCTCGAACTTCGGGCGCAGAGGATGATCGGGCAGCAGGAACGTCTCCTTGCGGTGGAGGACCGGCGGGTTCGCGCTCTGGGCGTAATCGCTGCTCTCAATCTCGCGGGTGCGCAGGTTCAGCTTGATGCTCCGCAACAGGGCCGGGTGGGGATCGGTCTCGAAGTCGGGGTAGACGAGGTACGACACCTTGCCCGATTGGCGGTGCAGCTTGATCAGGTTCGCACCCTCGACCTCGCCGAGATAGGCCCGGGCGCAGCCCTCGGAGACGCGGAGTAGCGGGTGGAGCGATTCCAGGGCGCTGCGGTGGAGATACCGGGCGTTGGGCAGGAGCTTGCCGACGTCCGAGCGTCGGCAGGCGTCGTCGACGGCCGCGGCGTCGCCGGCCTGGAACAGCCGCTCGTCGGCCAGGCGGCAGGCATTGGCATAGCTGCTGAAGAACGCCCGGATGTCCCGCGGGAGGCCGATCGGCAGGACGGACATCGGCGGCCGGCGCCGGAACCGGCCCAGGGCCAGGTAGACGAGCAAGTCCTCGGTGCCTGCGCCGGGCGATCGCGTCCCACTCGTCGGCGCCGGTGACCCGCTTGACGAGGGCGAAGGCCCGTTTGAGCGAGCCGAATCGGGCCACGACCTCGGCGGCCTGCGCGCATTCGTCGGCCTCCGGCAACCGCCCGAAGGCGGCGATCGTCGCCAGGAACGGTTCGAGCAGCTCCCGGTTCTCCTCGAACCGGACTTCCGAGATCCGCTTGCGCGGCGCCGCGGCCTTCCGCCGCTGCCGGCTGGCCGCGTACCGATCGTCGCCGCTTCGTCGAGCAGCGCCGAACGACACCCGACCTTGAGCGGGGTGGGAATCCTGACGTAGAATGGAGTCCGGTGGGCAGACGTCCGCCCCGAGAAGAAACGGTGCGGGGTCGAGGCTGAGGAGGCCGATGATGGAAATCGCTGGATTCGGGCTGCATTATCGCGCATTCAACGCATTCTATCAATTGCCGGAGGCCGACCAGGCGGCGATCCGAGCGAAGCTGGAGACCCTCGCCAAGCTCCCTCCGAGCGAGTGGCCCGCGCGCGTGGCCAGGAGGCCGGGCGTGTCGGAGACGTTCTACGTGATACCGATCGATGGGGGCTGGAGGATCCTGATCTCCTTGCGCCCCGGCCGGCCCCTGGAGGTTGCCGACATCGTCCACCATGAGACGCTGCAAACGATCGCTGGGGCCAAGTAAGGGGAGGGCGTCGTCCCAAGCCCGACTTCGTGCCTCACGTGCTCGATCCCCGCGCTGCCCACGCCGAGGTTGAGGAGTTCCGGGTGCTTCTGGAATCGCATGCCCACTTGAAGGAAGCCGCCTTCCGTGACTTCTTCCGGTCGCGGCCACATGCGACAGCCCTGATCGGGCCCCACACACCTGCAGTGAAACGGCTCGACCTCATGGCCTACGAGTACCCCCTCTTCGGGGAGTTTCGTCGCGACCTGGCGATCGCCGACTCGGTGACGCGCGCTTGCACCTTCGTCGAGTTTGAGGATGCGGGACCACGCAGCTTGTTCGTCAAGCACGGCGACAAGTCCACCCGGGAGTGGAGCCCGCGCTTCGAGCACGGATTCTCCCAGGTCGTCGACTGGTTCTACAAGCTCCAGGACATGACTGGTACGGCCACGATGGAGGCCCGATGCGGGAGGCGCGGCGATCGATTATACGGGGGTCCTGGTGATCGGCCGTGACCAGCACATGAATACCGGTGAGGATGACCGCCTGCGTTGGCGACGCGAGCACGTCATCGTCAATTCCAAGCGGATCTTCTGCGTGACTTACGACGAACTCCTCTTAGACCTCACTTACCGGCTCGATTGGTTCGGGCCGTTTGTCGATGCGGGCGGTTAGAGCGCCTAACCTGTGGGTTTCGCAATGACGAAAGGCCCCCGACGAACCCCTGCAGGAGCCGGCTCGGGCCGCCGATCTTCGGCCGGTGTGGTCGCGGGACGGAGGCTCCTCCCCCAGCCAGGTCGTTTACCGCCTTCGCTGAGGAGATTAGGATGCAGGGGTCGCTCATGGGAAAATCACGATGCATCCACCTAGGTCAACCATCGGCAGCTTTCTCTTCATCGTCGCAGCTTTCAGCGTCGGTATCGCGGCCTTGAAGGAAAACGACGTCAAGGGCATCGGCCTGTCCATGCTGATGATCATCGGGCTCCTGGGCGCCGCCTTCGGGGCATGTTCCGACGCGGGCGCCGGCCGACGGCGTCGCGCTGGCATGGAGCGTGCGCAATCCAAAAGATAGGCGCTGTAGCCAGCCGACTCAGCACTTCCGGACTGTGCCGCGTCATCGTCCGCGGCGGTACTCACTCGAGACTCGGGGGGGCAATCCCTCGACTTGCTCCGAATCAGCCGATGGCCACGGAGAGCGTAGCCCATCGTTCGCAGCCGTTCCGCCCACCCTTCCCGTGTGCCGATCGTCGCGGTCTCGTCCAGCAACCCGGCGCGCTCCTCCTGGCGCGTCAGCCGCTCGAACTTCGCGCGCAAGGGGTGCTCGGGGAGCAGGAACGTCTCCTTGCGGTGGAGGACCGGCGGATTCGCGCTGCTGGGCGTAATCGGTGCTCTCGATCTCGCGGGTGCGGAGGTTGAGCTTGATGCCCCGCAACAGGCCCGGGTGAGGATCGGTCTCGAAGTCGGGGTAGACGAGGTACGAGACCTTGCCCG
Source organism: uncultured Planctomycetota bacterium (assembly GCA_963845755.1). GTDB lineage: Bacteria > Planctomycetota > Planctomycetia > Isosphaerales > Isosphaeraceae > CAWJTV01. Next base: position 232,662 of record CAWJTV010000015.1, on the reverse strand, counting down.
ACTGGCGGTGCAGCTTGATCAGGTTCGCGCCCTCGACCTCGCCGAGATAGGCCCGGCGCAGCCCTCATAGACGCGGAGCAGCGGGTCGAGCGATTCCAGGGAGCTGCGGTGGACGTACAGGGCGTTGGGCAGGAGCTTGCCGACGGCCGAGCGTCGGCAGGCGTCATCGACGGCCTCGGCACTGCCGGCCTGGAACAGCCGGTCGTCGGCCTGGCGGCAGGCCTTGGCATAGCTGCCGAAGAACGCCCGGATGTCCCGCTGGAGCCCGATCGGCAGGGCCGACATCTGCGGCCGTCGCCGGAACCGGCCCAGGGCCAGGTACCCGAGCAGGTCCTCGGTGCTGCGGCGGGCGATCGTATCCCACTCGTCGGCGCCGGTGACCCGCTTGACCAGGGCGAACGCCCGCGGGAGCGAGCCGAACCGGGCCGCGACTTCGTCGCCTGCGGGCATTCGTCGGCCTTCGGCAACCGGCCGAGGGCCGCCAAGCGGAACTTCTGCCTCACCAGAGGCGGCTGACGCCATAAGCGTCGAACTGGCCGTCGTCACTGACGACCGAGATTCCTTCGACAAGAGTTTGAGCGATAATCAACCGATCGAAGGGGTCGCGATGATGAAAGGGCAATGCAGCCTGAGCGTCGGAATACTCCACGGTAATCGGCAGGATCGTAGCCCCGAGATCAGCAAGGGCCTGGGTCATCCACGTCGCGGTACGGTTGGGAAAGGGTCAGCTTTCCCAGTCCGACCTTGATGGACATCTCCCAGATGGTGGCTGCGCTGACGAGTAACTCGTTGGCCGGGTCTTGCAAGAGGGCGGCGGCGGTTGGACTGAGTCGGACTGGATCATCGACCGCCCAGAGGAGGACATGGGAATCGAGAATGAGCCTCACTCCATGTACTCCTTGAAGTCCTCGAGAGGCGCATCGAAGTCGGGCGCGATGTGAAGGACCGTCCCTTTCATGGTTCCCAGACGCCGCGGTTGCCGCCGGGGTTCCGACTCGGCGATCAGGCGGGCAACCGGCTTACGGTCGCGAGTGATCACGATCTCTTCACCGGGCTGGAGCTGCTCGATCAACTGGGCCAGGTGACTTTGCGCCTCTTCCAACGTCACGCTCGACATGACCATCCCTCCTCTTCGCGCTGGCTGCTCGACTTGAACCGCCAATAAGAATCTCCATCAAGCCACGCTGCCAGGGAATACCTTCAATCCTACTCGTCCTTGGGCTTCTGTGCGATCCGTCGTATCAAGCAATGTCCGAGAACCGTGAACCCGCTCTCCTGCAGTCGCCTCTGCCAGCCCTCCCGCGTGCCGATCGTCGCGGTCTCGTCCAGCAGGCCGGCGCGCTCCTCCTGCGCGCGTCAGCCGCTCGAACTTCGCCCGTAACGGGTGATCGGGAAGCAGGAACGTCTCCTTGCGGTGGAGGACTGGCGGATTCGCGCTCTGGGAGTAATCGGTGCTCTCGATCTCGCGGGTGCGGAGGTTGAGCTTGATGCTCCGCAACAGGGCCGGGTGGGGATCGGTCTCGAAGTCGGGGTAGACGAGGTACGAGACCTTGCCCGATTGGCGGTGCAGCTTGATCAGGTTGGCGCCTTCGACCTCGCCGAGGTAGGCCCGGGCGCAGCCCTCGGAGACGCGGAGGAGCGGGTCGAGCGATTCCAGGGCGCTGCGGTGGAGATACAGGGCGTTGGGCAAGAGCTTGCCGACGTCCGAGCGTCGGCAGGCGTCATCGACGGCCTCGGCGTCGCCGGCCGGGAACAGCCGCTCGTCGGCCAGGCGGCAAGCGTTGGAGTAACTGCCGAAGAACGCCCGGATGTCCCGCTGGAGGCCGATCGGCAGGGCGGACATCGGCGGCCGGCGCCGGAACCGCCCGAGGGCCAGGTACACGAGTAGGTCCTCGGTGCTGCGCCGGGCGATCGCGTCCCACTCATCGGGGCCGGTCACCCGCTTGACCAGGGCGAAGGCCCGCTTGAGCGAGCCGAACCGGGCCACGATCGCGGCGGCCGGCATGCATTCGTCGGCATCCGGCAACCGCTCCCTTGGCAACCCGAAACAGCTCTCGCCCCGCGATCAATGCCGTCCGGCATCCCTGAGACTCGTTCGAGATCTCAACGGGGCTTGATCGAGTCGGTGGGCTCGCTAGATTTGGGAGACCGAGTTATCTTAGGAGGAGGGTTTCTGCCCTATCCCGTGAAGCTCGACCGAGCTGAAGCGGCCTCAGCCGATGGGAGAATGGAACAATAGCGGGATCACCTGAGGCTCTTAGGGGGTGAGCTCTCATGCCTGTGGACACAACGGTTGAAGAGCGTCTCGCGGCCGTGGAGGCTGCGGTTGCCGAACTTCGAGAGCACCTTTTGATCCAGCCGCCGGCTCCGGATTGGCTGGAACAGGTCATCGGTTCGTTCAAAGATGAGCCAGCTTTTGACGAGGTGATTGCCTACGGCCGGGCGATTTCGAAAGGGAGAGCGATCCGTCGAGGACATCGTGCCGTGAAGTACTTGCTGGACACCGATCACATCAGCATCCTTCAGCGGCAATCCGGCCAGGAGTATGCCACGCTGTCAGCCCGCATTCGTCAAGCATCTCGGTCCGACCTGGGGTTCTCCATCGTGAGCTTCCACGAGCAGGCCCTGGGGGCCCATACTTACATCAATCGGGCGCGGAAGGCCGAGGACATCGTGCGGGGATATAGCATGCTCGCCAGGAACCTAAGGCAATTCGCGGCGGCTCCCGTCGTGCCGTTCGATGTAGCCGCCGCGGCGGTCTTCGATGGGCTGGACGGCCGCCGATTGCGCGTTGACACGATGGACCTGCGGATCGCCTCGATCGCGCTATCGCGCGCCTTGGTGTTGCTGACTCGTAATACGGGGGACTTCGCCAGAGTCCCCAACCTCGTCACCGAAGACTGGACGAGGTAAGTGGTTGACGACGATGGTTCAGCAGTCTACATCACTCTGATCTGACTCGTCATCGGGCGGTCGTGAAACCCGTCGTATCAAGCGATGCCCGCGAATCGTGAACCCCCTCTCTTGCAATCGTGCCTCCCAACCGTCCCGTGTGCCGATCGTGGCCGTTTCGTCCAGCAGGCCGGCGCGCTCCTCCTGGCGCGTCAGCCGCTCGAACTTCGGCGCAGAGGATGATCGGGCAGCAGGAACGTCTCCTTGCGGTGGAGGACCGGCGGATTCGCGCTGTCGAGCGTAATCGGTGCTCTCAATCTCGCGGGTGCGGAGGTCGAGCTTGATGCTGCGCAACAGGGCCGGGTGGGGGTCGGTCTCGAAGTCGGGGTAGACCAGGTACGAGACCTTGCCCGAATGGCGGTGCAGCTTGATCAGGTTGGCGCCTTCGACCTCGCCGAGGTAAGACCGGCGCAGCCCTCGTAGACGCGGAGCAGCGGGTCGAGCGATTCCAGGGCGCTGCGGTGGAGATACAGGGCGTTGGGCAACAGCTTGCCGACGTCCGAGCGTCGGCAGGCGTCATCGACGGCCTCGGCGTCGCCGGCCTGGAACAGCCGGTCGTCGGCCAGAAGCTGTTCGGCGAGGGTCTCCCGACCCCGTCGCGAGCCGGACCGAGGGTCTCCCGCGAGGGAACGCCCGGATGCCCCGCTGGAGCCCGATCGGCAGTGCGGACATCGTCGGCCGGCGCCAGAACCGGCCGAGGGCCAGGTACACGAGAAAGCCCTCGGTGCTGCGCCGGGAGATCACGTCCAACTAGGAGCCGGTGACGCGTTTGACCAGGGCGAACGCCCGCGGGAGCGAGCCGAACCGGGTCCAGAGCTTGGCGGTGCCGTGTCGAATGGCCGAGCTGGATTAATGCCCGATTCCCGAAGCTGGCTCTTGATACCGTCCGAGATTGTGTACTAACGATCAGAGAATCATTGAGTTGGTCCGGGCGATAGTTGTCGGCAATGTTTCGGCGTGTAAGCCAGCTTGCGAAGCGGGGACGCTGTGGGAATTGCACATTCTGCCCAAAGAATACCGGCTTCTGGGCCGATATTCAGTGATTGTAGGGCGTTCTAGCCATCGAGGTTCAATCGATCGAGGTGATAACGATGGCCTTGGAGCGGGAGCTGGCCGTATACAACGAGCACCTGATGGACCTGCTCGCCAACGAGGGGAAGTACGTCGTCGTGCACGGCGAGGCGATCGAAGGCCCCTTCGACTCGTACGAAGATGCGCTTCAGGCCGGATACGAGAAGTTTGGCGTGGTTGCTTTCTTGGTCAAACAAATCAGTCGAGTGGAACCGATCCAGTATTTCTCACGGGACCTTGCTTGATGTCCGTCCTGTCCGACCGGATCAGTGCCTTGGGGCCGCTAGTCCCCTTCAAAGCCATGCAGAGTCGTCAGCGGGTCGAGGCGCTGAAGAAAGCGGGGATTCCCTTCTCGTCTCCGTGTGTGGGCCTCGGTTTGCTCGACACCGGCGCCAGCTGCCGCGCTGGATCGCGGACTGATTGCGAGCCTTGGTCTCGATTTCCGAGGGATCACCTACATCCACACTCCTTCCACGGGACCGGCCTTTCAGGCATGCAATCAGTATGACGCTTGTATTGTGCTGGGTGAGACTCAGACCCATCCCCTGATGGTGACGATTCCGGTCATCGAATCGGATCTCTCGACTCAGGGATTCCAGGCTCTGATCGGCAGAGACGTCCTTCGACATTGCGTTTTCACCTTCGAAGGCCCCAAGGGCTCCTTCCGGCTGGAATTCTGATCCGACGATGTAACTGGTGAAGGTAACCCTTGTGCCAGTTCAAACCGACGTGGTCCGCGCTCAACCCGTCCCGGCAGTAGATCGCCTGACACCGCGATTCAATCCCCTGTACGATTCCGGACCAGCCGATGACCTCGTAGTGCGTAGCCCGTCGCGCGGAGCCGCTCCGCCCACCCCTCGCGCGTGCCGATCGTCGCGGTCTCGTCCAGCAGGCCGGCGCACTCCTCCTGGCGCTGAGCCGCTCGAACTTCGCCCGTAACGGGTGATCGGGAAGCAGGAACGTCTCCTTGCGGTGGAGGACCGGCGGGTTGGCGCTCTGGGCGTAATCGGTGCTCTCGATCTCGCGGGTGCGGAGGTTCAGCTTGATGCTTCGCAACAGCGCCGGGTGGGGGTCGGTCTCGAAGTCGGGGTAGACGAGGTACGACACCTTGCCCGATTGGCGGTGCAGCTTGATCAGGTTCGCGCCCTCGACCTCGCCGAGGTAGGCCCGGGCGCAGCCCTCGTAGACGCGGAGTCGCGGGTCGAGCGATTCCAGGGCGTGCGGTGGAGATACAGGGCGTTGGGAAGCAGCTTGCCGACGTCCGAGCGTCGGCAGGCGTCGTCGACGGCCTCGGCGTCACCGGCCTGGAAAAGTCGGTCGTCCGCCAGGCGGCAGGCGCTGGCATAGCTGCCGAAGAACGCCCGGATGTCCCGCTGGAGGCCGATCGGCAGGGCGGACATCGGCGGACGTCGCCGGAACCGATCGAGGGCCAGGTAGACCAGCAAGTCCTCGGTGGCGGGCCGCGGATCGCGTCCCACTCGTCGGCGTCTTGTCCAGCGGATCCGACGGTGTCGAACCGGGGTAAATGATGCATGTCGTTAATTGCCTCTTGAAGCTGGCCACGACAGCAGGCAATAAAGCCATTGTTCTCACGACTTGCTAGAGTTCTCCGTCCAGAAACTGAATTGCACCTCCCACAAACCAGCGAGTCGGTGAGACTCAGGTCAGGCTGACTTCGACCCACCAGTGGGAATTGCATGTTGCCGTTCGGATGGCTGGGTGCGAGAAATCCCTGCATGTAATGGACTTCCGGCCAATCTTGGCGTTAAACTTTCCGTTTGGAGGTTATTTTGGAATGCGCTGGCCCGCTCAGACCGGGTGTGGTGAATCTGCTCACAACATAGTGGTGAAGGGACATGACATGGGAGAGCTAAGAATCATTAACGAACAGACGGGGTTATTCGAAGTTCCTCGAACAGAGGAAGGGAAGTTTCGTAGATACCTGAATAAGCACGACCTTGCGTGTGATCGGGTTGGCAACGGCGGCGGCATGTGGCCTGAAGGCTCTGAACGGGACCTTCAAGAATCAAATGCGGTCGTCTTGCAACTCATCCACCCCGAGAAGATCGGCAAGGTTGAGGAGTTCTATCAGTCCTGGAAGAGTGCCAGCGAGACGGAGCAAACAGCCCTGCCAGAGCGGAAATCGTTGAAAGGGACGCCGACGATCGAGCAGGAGGGCCCGGTCCACTGAACTCGGGCGATCAGCCACAGTGTCATCGCCCCCATGTAGCTAAGGTCTGCTCGAATGGCCACGCCGAACCAAACAAGTGACTCCTACCGCGAATATGACCTCTCCGAAGCTCGCCGGCATGGAGTCGCCAAGAGTCCTGCGCCGCATCAGGCGGAGGCACTCCAGAAACTCGACAAGTGGTACAAATCCGCTCCGCCGGAACCTCGCGGGGGAATTCTCGTTCTCCCGACTGGAGCCGGCAAGACATTCACGGCCTGTCATTTCATCTGCCGGAACCCGCTATCCGACGGTTTCAAGGTCCTGTGGTTGGCCCATACCCACCATCTGCTGGAGCAAGCCCATTCCAGCTTCTCCGACGTTGTCGGCCTGATTGCAGAACCGAAGTCTCGGCTGTGTAGTCGCGTCGTCTCAGGCACGATCGGCCACTTCCCTGTCCATTCCATTCAAGCGAGTGACGACGTCGTGATTAGCTCGCTGCAAACTGTTTGCAACGCGGTCAGCCATCGCCACCGGCAATTAGATCGGTTCCTGGACTCTACGAAGGGTCGGTTGTTCGTCGTTTTCGATGAAGCCCACCATTCGCCGGCTCCGAGCTACAGAAGCCTGATCCTGGGCCTCCGTGAGCGTTGCCCGCAGATGCACTTGATGGGATTCACGGCTACGCCCACCTACAGCGAGGAAAATAGACGCGGTTGGCTGCACAAGCTCTTTCCGCAAGGCATTATCTATCAAGTTGCTCCGCAAAAATTGATGGCCGCTGGCATCCTCGCCAGGCCCGTGCCTGAGGAAGCTCCGACCGCCTTCGACGCGAACTTCGACGAGCGAGAATACGAGAATTGGGTGGGAACAAACCGGGATCTGCCCGACACGATCATCACTTCGCTCGCAAGCAGCCGGGAACGGAACGAGTATATTGCTGGCTGCTACGTCAGCCAGCGCCAGAGATACGGAAAAACGATCATTTTTGCGGACCGCTGGGAGCAATGCGAACAACTGAGCAAAGCGCTCAAGAAACGAGACGTGAAGGCTGATGCCATCTATTCCCACGTTGACGCAAATCCAGGCAGCACAGAAGCCAGAAACCGGCGCACATCAGCCGAGAATGCGAAAGTGCTTCAAGCCTTCCGTGACGGAAAACTCGACGTCCTGATCAACATCCGGATGGCCACCGAAGGAACCGACGTTCCCGATGTGCAGACGGTCTTCCTCACGCGGCAGACAACAAGCCAGATTCTCTTGACCCAGATGGTTGGGCACCCCCTCCGAGGACCAAAGTTCGGCGGGACCGACAAGGCGTTCATTGTCTCGTTCATTGACAACTGGAAACACCGCATCAACTGGGCGGCGTACGACCAGCTCGCTCCCGGGTTGGCCGATGAGACAATCCCCGAGTACGGCAAGAGGCCGCCGCTCCAGATGATTTCGATCGACCTTGTTCGACGCCTCGCCAGACAGATGGATTCGGGGATCAACGTGAATCCTGCTCCCTATAAAGCCTTTCTCCCGATTGGCTGGTATCGCGTCGAATTCTACGCGCACGTAGAGGGAACCGATGATGTTGAGCCAGTCGGCCAACTGGTCATGGTGTTCGAGGATGAGAAGCCAGCGTTCGAGTCCTTCATCAATTCACTCAAGAACGAAGACTTGGGCTCGTTTGAGGAGGATTCCGTTCGGATTGCAGATGTCAGAGAGCGAGTCAACCACTGGCACGAAAAGTTCTTTTCTGGGGTCGATGTGCGCGTCGGAGGAGGACTGGTTGAGGACCTGTTCGGCATTGCAAGACACGTTGCCCAAAATGAAAAGCAGGTCCCAAAGTTCTTCCCGTTCGACGTCAGAGACCATCACGATCTCGATGCGGTTGCACATCGGCTCCTCGCGGATCGTCTGAGCCGCGTTGATGAGGATGCGGCCTTAGATGCAGAGTATCATGATAGAGATCGATATTGGCGCGTGATTTACTACAACTACGACCTCTTCAAATCGCATTACGATGCTTGTGTTAATCGAATCCTCCACGCCAAACGACATGGCACCGATCCCGGAAAACATCGTCCCCAATTCAAGACACCCGAGGCGATACCGATCGTCGAGCCATCCGACGAGTTGAAGGAACGGGTCAAGTCGCGGGACGGGTTCCATTGCTTGTGCTGTGGCTACGGCAAGCAAAGGACACAGCTTCAAGTGGATCATATTTCGCCTAGCTACCACGGGGGCAACAACCACTTCGACAATTTGCAAACGCTGTGCAAAACCTGCAACGGCCCGGAGGGAAAAGGAATTCAGAACATCAGCTTTCGCAACAATCAAACGATCTTGACCTCCGCGCCGACGCGATTACCGATTATGAAGACTCCGACGCGCATTCACGCCAAGGAACCCGAGTGGTGGGAAATGTTTCTGCGGCGAACAATCAACCTATTCTTCCGCTGTGCGGCGGTGGACGCAGTGAAGATTGGTGGGCGAGGCGAGAGGTTTCGTCATTGGCGAATCAGGCTGTTTCCTGGGAACAATAAAGAGTGGCTTGGGCCGCACCTGCCGGCGCTGATCGAGCGGATCCGGCAGGCCAGGGAGAAAGAGGGCTATGAAGCCGCGCCTGACGAGATAACTGTGACGTAAGGAACTGGTGTCATAAGGAGTTGGAGGAATCGGCGTCGGTGCTTTTCCCCACAATTCCTTCGTTGTCCGTTGTCGAAGAGTCGAAGAGGGCATCCGGATGGATGCGATAACGCGAGAGCGATGGCTGTCAAAGCTCGGGAAACTGCGAGTTGACTGGGCCAAGGGCAACCCAGCACCGCACAAGCCGCTGCTTCTCCTCGCGATCATGGAGCTCGCCGAACAAGCTCGCTTACCCGAGAAGGTCATGCCTCTGACGCCCGAGTTGGCCTTCCAGTTTTGTTCGTACTGGTACGTCGTCGCGGAACGCCGGACGCAGGCTCCCGACGTGCGCTTCCCGTTCTACCACTTGCAGAGCGACGGCTGCTGGAAGGCCGTAGGCGAGAACGGCAAGCCCGCGCCCGATCGTCGCCTGGCAAGGTTTGCCGAACTCAATCCCGACTTCGAGGCATGCCTGAAGGACGCGGCTTTTCGGGACGAGGCGCCCGGGTTCTGATCTGCAAGTATTTCCCGAACGACGAGTGGCCGGGTCTTTGCGCTCTCCTGGGCATCCCGGTTCCGAACGAGGACCAGGTTGTCAGTGCCTCCCAGCACCATGCGCCGGAGGATGCGACGCAGAAGGGCCGGGAAGCCCGATTCCGGCTCCAGGTTGTCCCGACGTACAACTATGCGTGTGCCCTGACCGGCTACCGGATCATGACCGTCTCGTCGAGCACGCTCATCGACGCGGCCCATATCCACCAGTTCTCGGATTCGCGGAATAACGACGTCCGGAACGGCATCGCTCTTTGCCGAAACGCCCACTGGATGTTCGATAACGGGCTCTGGACGATCGCGGACGACTTCACGGTCATCGTCGCTCGCGACTGTTTCGCCGAAGACAGCCCCGACCAGAAGCCGCTCGCCGAGTATCATGGGCAGAAGATCCGGTTGCCCAACGATTCGTCGCTCTACCCCGACCCAGCGTATCTCGACTGGCATCGGAGGCAGAAGTTCCTGGGATCCGGCTAGAGCGTCGAACGTTGGGTTGGCGACGGCTCATACGAGCCCGACCCGCTAGCGAGTGAATGGATGGACTCCGGCGGAATTCACTCGCTAGCGCTTCGGGCTCTTATCCAACGTCGGTGTCGTCAGACGTTCTTCGGCCCCCTGCTCTTCACGCGTCAGCGGCAGCCTCAACTGCCGTTTGATGACGTTGCCCGTGAGCAACACATTCATATTCGACTTGGACAGGCGGCCTGCGATCATGGCTCGACCCTCCCAGAGCTGCCGGTTCGACCGGAGCCAGTTGAGTTTCCGGAGCGGTGCCAGACGCTTTCGCCATTTGTCTCGGTCGATCTCCAGCAGAGATCGCCCCGCCCGTGCCAAGGCCGCCAACGCGATCGCGTGTGAGTGGACACACCATGCCCGCAAGTCGGCCGGACTGATCTCTCGACGCTTGGCGCGGCTCCAGTCCGGGATCTGGTTCGCCACCTCGGTCCAGAACTGCGTCGCCAGGGCAAGCTTCTCGGCGAACGGGGCCTTCGGCTTCTGGGAGAGGAGCGTCTCCGTCGCGTGGTAAATCCCGCTCAGCGTGAACAGTTTGAGCGAGCGGTTCGAGATCTTGCTCCGGACCATCTCGGTCATGCCTTCGAAGACATCCACCCTCTTGATCAGCTCCTTGGTGATGAGGGCCATTTCGTCGCGGTTATCGCAGAGGATTCCCTGCGAGCGCGACGAGCGCGATTCGTGGCGTTTCAGGTCCGAGAAGATTTGCTCCGATCGCTGGAAGCCCGGGTCGACATACAGGACGAGCGAGACGGTCTCTTCACCGAGTTCGGGCTTGAGACGAAGGGCGGCTTCGATGGCGGCGCGGCGGTGGAGGCCGTCGTGGATCAGGAAACGGGCGGCGATCGGCAGCGTCAGGGTGCCCATCCCTGACGCCCCGGCCTGGCCAGGGACCGGCTCAAAGCGAACCTCGCGGTCGACCGAGCCGACGATCGAGGACAGGACGTAAGAGTCGGGATTATCCGTGATGTAGCGGGCGATCTCCGGGACCCGGCTCCGGATCAGGACCCGCTGGGCCTGGAGTTCGGGCTGGACATCCTCATCTTCCGAGCGAAAAAGGCGCGGGAGGACCGCGAGGGGACACATGATGAGGAAGAACTCGCGTCCCGCTTGCTTGCCGCGGATCGCCGGTAGGTGAAGCTCGAAGCCGGCCATGGTCAATGTTTCCGAGATTCGTTCCGATCGCGTCCCAGCAATTGCCCGTCATCCCCAAGGCGGTCGAGCAAAGTCTAGAGCACTTAACGGATGGGTTGCAATCACTAAGGATAGCCTATCACCGGCGGCCTGAAGGGCCGCAGAAGCCCAGCCCCGGGTGAAAACCCGGGGTCCGCGGCATACCCCAGACCTCCGGCGGCCTGAAAGGCCGCAGGAACCGGCTCCGGCACCCCTTCCGGGTGCACGGAGGACTTGCGGTGCGACCCATTCCCGGGATTCTCCCCGGGCTGGGTTCCTGCGGCCCTTCAGGCCGTCGGAGGACATCTGCGACTTCGGGGCCAATCACACTCCGTCACCCTCCCCCTCTCGTATCACTTCAGGATGCGCGTCGGCTTGGTGCTGCTCGTGCGCGACTCAAACGTTAAGAGCTCGAGCACGTCAGCTTCCTGACCGCTTCGATCAGGGCCATGACTGGGATCGAGTCCACGCCCGGCCCCCAGGAAAACCGGACCGCCGTTTCGATCCGGCTCTCCGACAGGCCCATGGCTCGCAAGACATGGCTCGTCGAATAGCTGGACGACGTACAGGCGGAGCCGTTGGAGATTGCCATCTCGTACCGCAAGGCCAGCATGAGCGCCTCGCTTTGCACGCCCGGAAAGCTGACGTTGAGGACATGAGGTTGCATCCTGGCAAGATCCCCATTGATTCGATGGGGGACGGCATCCAGGGCGATCAGAAGCTCCCGCTTCAATCCCGCGGCGTGGGCGGTTCGTGCCCCGTGCTCCCGCCCCGCCAGTTCGGCCGCGGCGCCGAGTCCCACAATCAAGGGAACGGGGAGCGTGCCGGGCCGGAGTCCTCTTTCCTGACCGCCGCCTCTCATAATCGGTTCGAGCGCCGTCCGGTGGAGTCGGGAACGTCGGATGCAAAGCGCCCCGATGCCGGCCGGTCCATAGATTTTGTGGCCGCTGATCGCGAGGAAATCGCAGTCGAGCTGGCGTAATTCGTCCACCTGCTTGCCGAACGTCTGCGCGGCGTCGACGTGAAAGAGCGTACGGGAGTCAGCCATGAGACCGGCGACCTCGCGCACGGGCTGGAGAACGCCCGTCTCATTGTTGGCGTGCATAAGCGAGACAAGGAGCGTATTCGCGCAACCGACGACGGACCTCTTCCGAATCGACATAGCCTCCGTCCGTCACCGGCAACAACTCGACCTCGAAACCGGCCGACCGGAGCTTTTCCAGGGGCGCCAGGACGGACTTGTGCTCGATGCTGGAAGCCAGTACGTGGGTTCGACCGGAACCCAGACCATGGGCCATCAGGCCGAGCAAGACGAGGTTATTGCTCTCGGTCGCGCCACTCGTAAACACGACCTCTTCCGGCCTTCGGCCGAGGAGTGCGGCAATCGCGGCTCGGGCAAGTTCCACCGCGTCCCTGGCCTGGTTGCCGTAGAGGTGGGTCCGGCTCCCGGCATTGCCGAACTCCGCCAGATAGTAGGGCCGCATGGCCTCGAAGACTCGCGGGTCGAGCGGGGTTGTCGCGTTGTAGTCGAGGTAAATCGGTCTCACGGAGCGAGCCTCCGGGAGATGTTGCGGAATCTCCGATCCGCCAATTGACGAGTTGGAAGTTTCCGTGTTGACTTTGGAAGTCATTGTTCGACTTCCAATCACCATAGCCTATCACACCGGGTTGGCTCAAGATGCGATCGCCAAGATTTCGACGTCGGCGTGCTTGCCATGGCCAAAGCGGGACCGCCGGAAGGAGTCAGGGCCGTTCGCGTGGCATGATGTCTGCGACGGGGATTTCGCCCACCGCAACACCGTCGATGATGACGGTCAGGACATGTCCCGGCGCGAGCACTTCCATGGCCCCGTAACCGGACGGCCCAGGCTGGGAATAGACCTCGACCTGGCGGTTGACCGCGTCGATGAGCCAGTAGGTGGGGATGCCGGCCCGTCCAGAGATGCCAGCCATCTTGCGATCGAGCACCAGGCTGGACCTGGATACCTCGACGGTGACTGCGACGTCTTTGGGCTCCGGATGCTGATCCTCGTAATCCCGCGTGGTGCCCCTGACGATGCACCGGTCCGGTTCCGGTTCGCTGTCCCGTTCCGGGGCCGGCCTACGGATCCGGATGGGCTTGGCTGTCCGCAACGACCAGCCCGCCGGCAAGAGGGGTCGGAGCGCGTCGCCGCAGCAGCTCATCGGCGACCGCATGGGGAGGGCTGTGTGTCATCTTCTCCACCAAACACCCGTTGATGAGCATCATCCGGTCGCGGGCCGTCAGGATGCCGGATTCGACCATCGCCTCGTATTGGTCCAACGTCAAGCGACCCAGCGGCTCGGGTACCCAGTCCGGATCCGCCGGCTGCGGCATCGTTAGAGTCGGTGTGATCGTGGACATGGGTCACTTCCCCCCTGCCTTCTTGGTCTTGACCAGGTTCTCCGTCACGTGCCGTTTCTCTTCTTGGACCGCCTCCCGGGAGGCGATCAGGGGGCATGTTGGCCCAACGCCGCGGCCCACTGTCTTAAGCGACGGGTCCAGGCGGGTCGGCTTTCGGCGAGCCCCTCTTTCACCCAGCGGAGAAGATCCTCGGGTGGAATCCGCAGGAACCGGCTCTCCGCTACCGCGGCGTAGGAACCATCCGGCTGGAGTTGCTCGATCATGAGCTTCTCGAGCCTGACCAGTCGCCAGACCTCGGTAACGCGGAGGTCCCGGTAGATTGCAGGCCGGTCGTTCTGAGGAGGCGACATGTCGATCTCGACCGCCATATCGGGATGGGGATCGTCGCTCGGTTCCTTCGAGCCGCGGGCCGCCGCTTCCCTGGCGATCCGGATCTTCCCGGCGTCGAAGTGGTACGACAGATCGGCCTGGAGTCCCCGGGGCGGAGCGTCCCATATCGTTTCGCCGCACGCCACATAATCGACGTCCAGGGCCGCCGCCACCTCATGAACGACGTCGCCGGTCAACCCTTTAACCATCTCGTGGATATTGCCGACGGTCGTGATCTCCAGGTCCTTCCCGTCATAGGCCAGTCGGACATGTTCGCCCTCGCCGATTGATTCGGACAGGGTGCGGTAGGTCTCCCAGGGAACGCCCGGAATGAGCGTCCTCTTGTCGCCGGAAACCGGGATGAATGGCGCGGCGGACGTCGGTTCCTCCGGCAGCGGCATCGACGGAGTCGGTGTGATCGTGGACATGGGTCAATTTCCCCCTGCCTTCTTGGTCTTGACTAGGTTCTCCGTCACGTCCCGCCTCCCTTCTCGCGGACACGGTACGCAGTCACAACGACCCGGGCCAAATAATCAGGCCCCGGCGTGCTCGGGTTCGAGGTCAGACGACTGACGGAACGGGGACATCGGTTGGGGCAGAAGCGGCGTGGACACGTAGGGGCCGGCTGACCTCGGCACGGACTGCTGTAGCAAGGCCGCGTAGCGCTGGACGTCCAGCCCCGATTGTTCTGCCAGGCGACGACGGGTCTCACGCAGCTCGTCAATGGTCGGTAGGTCGATCATAAGTTGGTCTCCAGCAACTTCAAGACCTGGGACATCGAAGGCTCTCCGGACCGCCCCCCGGAAGTGATCAGGGCAGGATGTCCTCCACGGGGATTTGGCCCACCTCGGCGCCGTCGATAACGAGGGTCAGGACATGCCCCGGCGCGAGCACGTCCATCACCGTGTAACCACCCGGGCCGGGTTGGGAGTAGACCTCAATCTGGCGGTTCACGGCATCGATCAGCCAGTAGACCGGTATCCCTGCGCGGCCGTATATGCCTGCCATTTTGCGATCTTCCGCCAGGCTGGACCTGGATACCTCGACGACGAGCGCGACGTCCTCGGGCTCCGGATGCTGATCCTCATAATCCCGGGTGGTGCCCCTGACGATGCACCGGTCCGGTTCCGGCTCGCTATCCGCTTCCGGTCTGGGTCTCGGGATTCGCACGGGCTTCGCGCCTCGCAATGACCAGCCTGGGGGCAAGAGAGCGCGAAGGGTATCGCCACAGATTTCGTTGACGCACGCATGGGCTGGACTATGTGATATCTTCTCCACCAGACATCCGTTGATGAGATGCACCCGATCCCGAGCCGTCAGGATACCAGACTTGACCATCGCTTCGTATTCGTCGAGCGTCAAACGATGCAGGGCGCGGGGATCCAGTACGAATTCGTCATCGGTGGAGTCGGTGTGATCGTGGACATGGGTCACTTCCCCCGGCCTGATTGATCTTGACCAGGTTCTTCCAGAGCGCCTCACAGTTGGGTTGCACACGCTCGAAGCCTGTTCCCGAAAAACCCCCCGGAACCCCCCCTTCGCAAGGGGGGGATATTGATCGGAAAAAGCCCGTTTCTTGTCCCCCCCTTGCGAAGGGGGGGTTCCGGGGGGTGAACTCGCGGGGCCATAGGGCGTGCGCCATGCAAAAGTTAAGCGCTCGAATGGATGCTCCGAGTGGAGACCTCGTTTGACTTCCAGCGCGGTGGATCGCCGAGTCCGAATCGAGCCCTCTCTCCGATCTTTGGTTTCGAGCGTCAATCCCGGGACCTGTTATATCTCTCGTTTCACAACCCGTCAATAGCAAACGATTTAAGTTCAACCCGACAATTCGGGACAGATGCACTCGGCTTGGCCCAGCGACCGTCACCACCCCGCGAGACCGCGGCTTGGCGACAGGGCCTCCAAGCTGCCCAATTGACGCAATTGGAAGTCAAGTGTAGTGTGTTGGAAGTCTATTAATTGACTTCCAACTCTGGCCGTCCACAATCCTATGGCGACCTTCGAATACATCTTTCCAGCGATTCGCGGGATCCAAGCCGGGCGGGCCTATTACGTCTCGATGTGCCCGTTGAGGCTCATCCCACGGATCTTCCTCTTCGACGAGGATGAGCTGAAGCCGGAGCTACGTGCTCAGCGGATCCTGAACAAGACCCGTGTGCCGGAGATTGCCCGCTACATCGTGCAGCACCCCCGAGACTACACCTTCTCCGCCTTGACCGCCTCGATCGATGGAGAGATTACGTTTGAGCCCTTTGGTCCCGGGGGACCGGAAAACAATGTCGGCCAGCTCCGGATTCCCATGTCGGCTCGGTTCGTCATCAACGACGGCCAACACCGCCGGGCGGGTATCGAAGGGGCGCTGCGGGACAATCCCGAATTGGGGGATGAGACGATCGCGGTCGTCTTCTTCATGGACGTTGGTCTGAAGCGTTGCCAGCAGATGTTCGCCGATCTCAACCGTTACGCAATCCGGCCGACAACATCGCTCAGCATCGTCTACGACCATCGCGACGAAGACGCCCAGGTCGCCAAGATCCTCATGCAACGCGTGTCGGTGTTCACGGATCTCACGGAAACGGAGAGAAGCACGATTTCGAATCGATCGATCAAGCTGTTCACACTGAGCGGGATCTATCAGGCGACTCGCATCCTGTTAGCCGACCACGCCGATGACGCGATCGAAGCCAGGGCTGCAATCGCCGCCGAGTTCTGGAATGAGGTGGCGAAGCGAATGCCGGACTGGCAACTCGCCAAGGAGCGGAAGGTCAGCGCCGCGGATCTCCGACGGGATTACATCCACGCCCATACTCTCGCTCTCGCCGCGATTGCCAGGGCCGGCAGTGCGCTATGCGCCGAGCATCCCAAGGATTGGAAGCGGAAACTCGCCAGGCTGGAATCGCTCGACTGGTCACGGAGCAACGCGGCGCTCTGGGAGGGCCGTGCGATGACCACAGGGAGGCTCTCGAAGCGGTTGATCAATGTCGGTCTTACCGGCAATGCCATCAAAAAGCACCTCGGTCTCAAGCTCACCGATGACGAACAGGAATTGGAAACCCAATTCCGAAGGAACCGCAATGGCCAGGTCGTCTAATAAGCCTGCCGGACCGCCTTCCGCCTTCCGCGCGTGGGCCTGGCCAGGACGGTCGAGGCCGTGTGCGCCGAGATTCGCGAGTTGTATCTCGCCGACGCGATTCCCTGGGTGGTGGGTTATAGCGGTGGTAAAGATTCGAGCGCGACCCTCCAGCTCGTCTGGCTGGCCATCCGCAAGCTGCCGGCCGCCGAGCGGACGAAGGCGATTCACGTGATCTCGACCGATACGATGGTCGAACAACCGGTCGTCGCGAAGTGGGTCGAGACCTCGCTCGACCGCATGCGCGCCGCGGCGCGCGAGCAGGAGCTACCGATCCACCCGCACAAGCTCACGCCCGAGATCGCCAACTCGTTCTGGGTGAACCTGATCGGGCGTGGTTACCCGGCCCCGAATCAGAAGTTTCGATGGTGCACCGAGCGGCTCAAGATCAAGCCGTCGAATGCGTTCATCCGCGGGGTCGTGCAGGAGTATGGCGAGGCCATCCTCGTCCTCGGCACTCGCAAGGCCGAGAGCCAGCGTCGGGCCATCACCATCGAGAAGCACGCCGAGCGTCGGGTCCGCGACCGGCTCGTCCCCAACGCCAGCCTGCCGAATTCGCTCGTCTATACGCCGATCGAGGACTGGAACAACGACGACGTCTGGCTGTTCCTCATGCAGGTCAAGAACCCGTGGGGCCACGACAACAAGTCGCTGCTGGGGATGTATCAAGGGGCCACCGAGGGGGGCGAATGCCCGCTGGTCGTCGATAGCTCGACCCCCAGTTGCGGCAGCAGCCGGTTCGGGTGCTGGGTCTGCACGGTCGTCGACAAGGACCGCTCTATGGAGGCCATGATCAAGAACGACGAAGAAAAAGTCTGGATGACGCCGCTCCTCGAGCTGCGCAACGAGCTCGGCGAGCCCGACAAGGACAAGCGCGACTTCCGGCGGATGAACGGCCAGGTCCAGCTCTGGCACGATGGGACGATCCCCGGCCCGTACAAGAAGGAGGCGCGCGAATACTGGCTCCGTCGGGTGCTCGAAGCCCAGCAGAGCGCACGCCGGGAGGGACCGAAGGAGTTCCGCGAGATCCAGCTCATCAGCCTGGAGGAACTGGACGAGATCCGCCGGCTCTGGTTGCACGAGAAGCACGAGTTCGACGACAGCCTGCCGAGGATCTACCAGGAGGTGACCGGCGAGGAATTCCCCAGGCCGCGGGAGGAGGGCAATACGCTCCGGTCCGACGATTGGGAGCTGCTCCGCGACGTCTGCGAGGGAGACGAGGTCCTCTTCGACCTCCAGGTCGCACTCCTCGGGGTCGAACAGAAGTTCCGGGGAATGACCCGGCGTGTCGGCGTCATCGAGGCGCTGGAGAAGTGCCTCAAGGCGGCGGTGTTCGAGGATGAGAAAGAAGCGTTCGCGGTCCTCACAGAACGGGATCAGCGGTTGAAGCGGTTGAAAGACCCGGATGAAGTCGGGGAGAGTGGGCAGATGGTTTTCTTTGAAAAGAGTAGCGATTAGCGAGCACCGTCGCTGGATGCGCCTTCGGCGACCCTGGGCTTTGTTGTCCGACCCGTTGGGGTCAAGAAACGCCGGGTCGTTACGCAGAAGGCGGTGCACATCAAAGGAAACGCCAGATCCCTACGCCAAAGGCGTTGCACATCAAAGCCCAGGGTCGCCGAGGCGCACCCTGGGAACACGAGGGCACCCGCGATGATCCCTACGCCAAAGGCGTTGCACATCAAAGCCCAGGGTCGCCGAAGGCGCACCCTGGGAACACCGAGTAGACAAGGTTCTGGACGCCCTACCACCGACCGGCGAGACCATAATGATCCTCGAACGCGTGACGTTGCGGAACTTCGGTCTCTACCGCGGCGAACAATCTTTTGACCTGACTCCGCGCCCGCACCCCGGAACGCCGGCATGCGGCCGATCGTCCTGTTCGGCGGCACCAACGGCGCCGGGAAGACCACGCTGCTTGACGCGATCCAGGTCGCGCTCTATGGCACCCTGCGCGGTGTTCGAAGCGGGCCAACCTGGGGTATGACGAGTTCCTCCGTCAGTCGATCCACCATGGGGTCGGCGGCGCGGAAGGGGCGGGCGTCTCGCTGACGTTCCGCCATGCAGCCGGCGGGGAGGAGCACGTCTATGATGTCAGCCGGTTCTGGAGCGTGCAGGGCAAGAAGGTGCGCGAGGAGCTCCAGGTCTCGCTGGACGGTCTGCACGATCGCTGGCATTCGGAGCACTGGGGCCAGCTCGTGGAGGATTTCTTCCCGCTGGAGGTCTCCCAGCTCTTCTTCTTCGACGCGGAGAAGATCCGATCGCTCGCCGAGGATGAGACCAGCAGCCAGGTGCTGGGGACGGCCGTCAAATCGCTTCTGGGCCTCGATATCGCCGAGCGGCTGATCGCCGACGCCGCCGTCCTCGAAACGCGGCTGGCCGCCCGAGGCGCCGAGGCCAGCAAACCGCGCGAGGATCGGGCCGGGCTCGCGCGGGAGATCGAGGACCTACGCAAGGAGATCGCTGCCCTGAACACGAGGCGCAGCGAGCACGAGAACGTCGTGCTGCGAGCGAAGGCCGACTACGAACGGTTGGAGGACGAGTTCCAGGCGGCGGGGGGCCGGCACTGGGAGAAGCGCGGGGACCGCGAGCGCCGGAAGGAAGGACTCGCCCAGGAGGTCCGCGCGTGCGACGCGCAGCTCGTCGCCCTGGCCGCCACGGAGCTGCCGCTCTGCCTGGTCGGCGACCTGCTCGAAGCCGTCGAGGACCAGGACAAGCGCGAGACGGAAGCGGCCGAGGCCGAGGTCATCCGGCGCCTGCTCGACGAGCGCGACGAGAAGGTTCTCGCCTTGCTCGCCGAGCTGGAGACGGCGCCGGCCGTCGTGAGGAAGGTCAAGACGCATCTCGCCCGGGACCGAGAATCGCGCACCGGGGCGGCTCACGACGTTGAGGCACGGCTCCTCCTGGCGCCGGGCGCCCGGTCCCTGCTCCACAACCTCCGGGGACAACGGCTCTCGGAATTGCGTCGGGATGCCGCGAGTGTGATGGATCGGCGATCGGACCTGGACCGCGCAGTTCAAGGAGGTGGATCGCGACGATTCGATCACAGTCGAGGACGAGGCGATCCGCCAGTTCCTCAATCGGCTTCGGGCGTCGTCCGAGCGATTGGGAACGGTCCACGAAGAGGCCCGACAACTGGACCGGACGATCGCGGAACGTCGTGCGGAACGGGAGGCCCGGACGGAGAAGTTACGTGCGATCCAGGTGCGGCAAGCGAACGAGGAGGACGCCCAGGACGATCGCCTGCGGATGACCCGGGTCGCCGCCAGGACCCAGGTCGTCATGCAGGAGTTCCTGACCCGGGCGACCGAACGGAAGATCGACCGTCTCTCCGACCTGATCACCGAATCGTTCCGGTACCTCCTACGCAAGCAGAGCCTGGTCGAACGGATCCAGATCGATCCCACGACGTTCGCCATCACCCTCTTCAACCAGGCCGGGCATGCCCTGCCCCGGGAGCGGTTATCTGAAGGCGAGAAGCAGATCTTCGCCATCTCGGTCTTGTGGGGTCTGGCCCGCGCATCGGCCCATCCCCTGCCGGCGATCATCGACACGCCGATGGCCCGGCTCGACGCCGCTCACCGCCGCCACCTGATCGAACGCTACTTCCCCAACGCCAGCCACCAGGTGCTGATCCTCTCGACCGACACGGAGGTCAACCGGCATTACTATCAGTCGCTCCGGACCCACATCGCCCGGGCCTATCACCTCCGCTACGACGAGGAAACCCGGGCCACCTACGCGGAGCCGGGCTACTTCTGGGAGGAGGCACACGGGAGTGGAGAGGGGCTCCCGGCGCAAATCCGCCGCCCGAGTCGCGGACGGATCCCCCGGCGAAAATAATTTCTTAAAATTTTTATGTCTCGACCGCATCACGCGTTGCTGCGAGAGAAACCGCGATTTTTCGCGTAGGTGCATTAACGTTTTTCCGAAGTTGCGGCATCCTAATAGGTAGAGGCCCAACGTGCAGGCGCCGGCGGGCCGGGAGCCCCCCCAGAATGCGCGGAGTCCGGAACGAATGTCCCAAGATTGCCGGCCGATCGGCTCATCATTTCTCGGCCTGCCCCGACGACCAATCGGGCAGGACCGTGGAAGAGCGGGCATTTCCCAAAAGATCATATTGAGTGCCACTTTGTGCCACCGACTTTCTGACCGAAATTCCACGGAAACTTGAGGTTGCGTCAAGCAAGCCGGCATGGACCTGGCACGCCCGCTGCCAGCAGCCTCGGCGGGTCCCCGGCGGTCACGGCCCTGGGGCCAGACCAGCCGAACTGGTACCATTCTGGACGTTCCTAGCAACGGTGAGGGCGATGAGTATCCGACAGGTGAAGCTCTCGACGCAGGCGAAGGAGCAGCTCATCCGTCTCAAGACCCGGACGGGCATCCCTCACTGGAATGTGCTCTGTCGATGGGCGTTCTGCCTGTCGCTCCGGCAGTCCTCGCCACCGGCCTCGCTGGATGTTCCGGCGGACAGCAATGTCGAGATGAGCTGGCCCGTCTTCGGCGGCGATGCCCACGAGCTGTACCTCGCCTTGCTCAAGGAACGTTGCCAGCGCGATGGGCTGGGTACCTCGGAAGACGTCCTGGCCCGCCAGTTCCGGCTGCACTTGCATCGCGGCATCGGTTATCTCGCCGCGCCGCAGACGATCCGCTCGATCGCTGACCTGATCGAGCTGGCCACGGGAGTGAGCGGGACCTGATACAATAGGCCAGAAGTGACGGCAGCCAGGATCGTAGCACCTCTGGGTCGGGCATCGATGAGGTGAGGTATGGACCAGCACCAGGGCGCGGGGGGTCGGTTCGTCGTTCAGAAACATCGGGCCCGGACGTTGCACTACGACTTCCGCCTCGAGAAGGACGGGGTCTACAAGAGCTGGGCCGTGCCCAAGGGGATCCCGGAGACTGTGGGAACCCGCCGGCTGGCCGTGCAAGTGCCCGATCATCCGCTGGCTTACGGATCGTTTGAGGGGACCATCCCGGAGGGGCAGTATGGGGCGGGGACCGTTGAGATCTGGGATGACGGCACCTACGACTTGCTGGAATGGAACGACACGTCGATCGCATTCGTGCTGAACGGCCGGCGGCTACATGGGACCTATGCCCTGGTCCGCTTCCATCGCAAAGGCCCTCGAGATTGGCTCGTGTTTCGGCGCCATGATGAGGCCAGGACCGATTGAACCGCGGGATCCCCTGGAGGAAGCCCGAGCATGACCCGGTTGGAGAACGATTCCCATACCAACGACGCGGAGCCGATCCGGCTGCTGACGAGGGTGACCTGCCCGCATTGCTGGGAGACGTTCCCGCCGGAACAGGTCTTGTGGATCTCGGAGCATGTCGAGCTGCTCGGCGACCCGATGCTCGGTCCGGAACGGCAGCAGCGCTTCCTCCCGAGCCGGTTCACGGTCGAGGGCGACGCCGTCGAACGCCAAGGGCATGACCTGCCGGGATCTGGCCTGCCCGCATTGCCATCTCCAGGTCCCCCGCGCCATGCTCGAGATGGAGCCGTTGTTCTATTCGATCCTGGGCAGTCCGGCCAGCGGCAAGTCGTACTTCCTGACCACCATGACCTGGCAACTGCGACAGGTCTTACCCATGCACTTCCACGTCGCGTTCACCGACGCTGACCCGACGGCCAACCGGGTGCTCAACGCCTGCGAAGAGGCGCTGTTCCTCAACCCCGACGACACAAAGGTGATCCCCCTGGGCAATCTGATCCGGAAGACCGAGCTGCAAGGCGAGCTGTATGACACGGTGGCCTACGGCCAGCAAACCGTGAGCTATCCGCGTCCGCTCTTATTCACGATGCAGCCGCGTGAGGGCCACTCGCGGAGCGACTCCGCGAAGCTGGCGCGGATGCTCTGCCTCTACGACAACGCGGGCGAGCACTTCCAGCCCGGCCAGGACACGGCGTCGAGCCCGGTGACGCGGCATCTGGCCCGGTCGCGCGCGGTGCTCTTCCTGTTCGACCCGACACAGGACCCGCGGTTCCGTTCCGCTTGTCGAGGGGCCGCATCGGGCAGTGGAGGCGCCGTGCCGTCAGCCGGGCGGATCAGCCGGCAGGAGACGATCCTCAACGAGGCCGCGGCGCGGATCCGTCGCCACGCCGGACTGCCGCACACCGCACCGTTCGACCGGCCGCTGGTCGTCGTCCTCTCGAAGCTCGATGAGTGGAACCACCTGCTCGACACCGAAGCCAAGGGCGACCCATGGCGAACCGTCGACCACGTCGCGGGCGTCGACATGGACCGTATCGAGCACCTCTCGGAACTGCTGCGGCGAATCCTCCTCCACTACTGTCCCGAAACCGTGACCGCCGCCGAGAGCTTCGCGCGCGACATCACTTATATCGCGGTGAGCTCGCTGGGCCCGAACATCCAGCTCGATCCGATCTCCGGCCTCCCCGCCATCCGGCCGGCCGAGATCCAATCCACCTGGGTGACCGTCCCACTGCTGTACTGCATCTCCCGGGCGTCCTCACGGTTGATCCCCCGCTTCGTCAAACGCAGCAAGCCGGGCTGAGGATCCGATTCTTGACGAGTCGAGGCAACGGCCGCCGTCATCCCAGCTCATCGATCACACGCCCGCTCACGAGTACCCGGAGCTCGGCCCGTTCCGCCGAACTGATACCCAGGCGATCGAGGATTGTGGTCCCGACCATCGCGGGCGTGATCGAATCGGAGGCGGGGTGCTCGCCGCGAGCGTCGCTCTCGCCGATGACGTGGCCGGCCCGCACGCAGGTCCCCGCCCAGATCGAGGAATAGCAATGATGCCAGTGGTCGCGGGAGCCGATCGCGTTGATCCGCGGCGTGCGGCCGAACTCACCCATACAGAGCAATAACGTCGTCTCGAGTAGCCCGCGCCGGCGGAGGTCGTCGAGCAGGGTCGAGAGCACCTGGTCGAGGAGCGGTCCGTGCCAGT
Source organism: uncultured Planctomycetota bacterium (assembly GCA_963845755.1). Classification (GTDB taxonomy): domain Bacteria; phylum Planctomycetota; class Planctomycetia; order Isosphaerales; family Isosphaeraceae; genus CAWJTV01. Next base: position 208,818 of record CAWJTV010000015.1, on the reverse strand, counting down.
CGGCGAGCAGGCCGAAGTTGTCGGCGTGCGTGTCCCAGCCGTAGTCGGAGAATGCGTAGAAGACCTCGACGTACTGGCTCCAGTTCACCTGGACGTAGGGTACCCCGGCCTCGACGAGCCGCCTGCCGAGCAGGCAGCTCTGGCCGAACGAGGTGCGGCCGTACGCGGCGCGCATGGCCGCCGACTCGCGCGAGAGGTCCAGCGCCGCATGGGTGGCCGGCGACGAGAACGATGCTCGCGCCGGAAGCCCCGTCATGAAAGGCGCGGCCGCACCGATCTGGAGGAAGGCCCGCCGCGTCATTCCCTGGCATGTCCGTTCGGTGAACCGGCCGATCGAGATCATCGTGAGTCCTCAATCTCGTAGATCAGGCTCGACCGAGCGAGCACATCGAAAACCTTCGTCTCTCAGCCCATCGACTGAAAACCGTCTTCTCCGTCGGTTGGCCGACCCGTCGGTTCAGAACAATTCCCGCAACGGCTCACCCTCTTCCAGCAGATGATACACACGTCCGTCATTGGCGGTGGCCGTGAGGTCGTGGATTCCCATCGCATGATAGACCGTCTTGGCGATATGAGCCGGTGTGACGGGCCTGTGGGCGGGATATTCGCCGCGTCGATCGCTCGAGCCATAGACCTGGCCCCCCTGGATGCCGCCACCGGCCAGGAGGTTGCTCATGCAATGGGTCCAGTGGTCGCGGCCCGCTCCCGACGTGCCTCCCGATCGCGGATCGCCGATCCTCGGAGTACGCCCCATCTCGCTGGTGACCAGGAGAAGCGTTTGCGGGAGCAAGCCGCGGCATGCCAGATCCTCGACCAGGGCCGAAAACGCCCGGTCGAATTCCGGGAGGAGGTTTTCCTTCAGACAGTTAAAGTTGTTGCCGTGGGTGTCCCAACCGCCGGCACTCTTGCACTTGTTGGCAATCGCCTCGTTCTCCTTCCAGAAGACCGTCACGAAGGGGACACCGGCCTCGACGAGTCGCCGGGCGAGAAGCAGGCTCATACCATTGATCGTCTGGCCGTAACGCTCGCGGACCAGTTCCGGCTCGGAGGCGACATCGAACGCCGAAGTCGTCCGCGACGAGGCCAGCAAGCCCCAGGCCCTCTGCTGAAGGCTCGACCAGATGCGATTCCGAGAACCGTGTTCGAGGTCCCGCCGGGCGGCGTCGACGGCCGCGAGCAGTCCCCGGCGGTCCTGGAGCCTCTGCGCGGTCATGTCGCCGCCCAGGGTCAAGGCCGGCGCCTGGAAGCGGAGAGGCTGGCCGAGATCGCCGTGGACGTAGAGCGGGTCGTGCTCGATCCCCAGCCGCGCGGCGAACTGACCGGGCCGCGTGTACGGTGCCTTGCTCGGCCGGTGCGGCAGCGTGATCGCGTTAGGGAAGTGCCGGTGCGGCGGGCGGCGCGAGGCGGCAACGCAGCCCATGTAAGGCCAGTCGTCCGGCCGCGGGGTCCGGTCGTTGGCGAGCGTCCGGAAGCTCGTATCCGGGACATGGCCGGTCAGGTTGTAGTAATAGCCGGCATGGTGGTCGTTCGTATTCACCGTGGCGCCGACCGAGTTGACCACGGCCAGGTGGTGGGCCTGGCGGGCCAGGAGCGGCAGGTGCTCGCAGAAACGAACGCCCGGTGCCGTCGTCGCGATTGGACGGAACGGCCCGCGGTACTCGGCCGGTGCATCCGGCTTCAAGTCCCACGTGTCGATGTGCGACGCCCCGCCACAGAGGAAGAACAGGATCGTCGACCGCGCCGTCGCTGCTTCGGGCTCGGCCGCTTCGGTAGTCGGGACCAGTCGCAGCCCCGCCATGCCCGCGCCTGAGGCTACGAGGAATGTCCGGCGATCCACGTGCGCCGACCGGGACATCGCATCGTCGTTCATACCGAAGCCTCCAGCCCATTCCCGACATCACAATCACACCAGCCGGCCGCCGTGGTCCCGACGTCAACCTGGGAGAACTTCGCGAATGTTAAACAATTCTTGCACGCTCCGCCAGAGCGCGGAGCCTGAATGGGTTCGTAAGACGTTACTTACAAGCGATCGCGGCGAACTCGTCCCACAGGCGCTGCCAGTGCTGGGCCAGTTCACGGACTTTTTCAGGATGCTGCCGCGCGAGGTTGCGGGTCTCGGTACGGTCGGTGGCGAGGTCGTAGAGTTCCCAGGGCCCGTCCTGACCGGCCGCCACGAGCTTCCAGTCGCCCACGCGGATCGCGCGATTCCCTTCGTGGGCCCACCATAGTGCGTCGTGCCGGACCGTGCCGTCGTGGGCGAAGGCCGGAACAAGGCTCTTGCCAGGACGCACGGGGATACCCGGGAGATCGTCAGACTCGACGCGAGATCCGCCGGCCACTTCCAGTATCGTTGGCAGGAGGTCGATGACATGGCCCGGATTGTGGCGAAGCTCGCCGCGCGCGGTGATCCCTTCGGTCCACTGGACGATTAAGAGCGTCGGAAAAAATGAATCCACTGGCACGCTGTCTGCTCTTGAGTCCTTCGGAGAGTGATCTCCCGAACCGAAGGAGGACCACCATGAAACCCCTTGTCTCCGATGCGCTGTGGCAAGCGCCTGGAGCCCTTGCTGCCACCCCCGCCTCCGCGCCGCTTCCGCTTCCCGGGACGCAAACCCCTGGACTACCGCAAGATCCTCACCGGCATCTTGTTCGTGCTCAAGACCGGCATCGCCTGGGACGACTTGCCCGCCGACCTCGGCTGCGGCTGCGGCAAGACCTGCCGGTCCTACCTGCAGGCGTGGCAGCAGGCCGGTGTCTGGCGCCAGTTGCACGCCGTCTTGCTGGCCGAGCTGCAACGGCGCTGACGCGATCGACTGGGAGCGGGCGCTGATCGACGCCTCCTTCGCCAAGGCCCCGGAAGGGGGCGAGGATACCGGCCCGAATCCGACGGACCGGAGCAAATCCGGCAGCAAGCACCACGTGATGACCGACGCCCAAGGCGTGCCGCTGGCGGCGACGGTGACCGCCGCCAACGTCCCCGAGATCACCCAGGTCTTCACGACGCTCGACGACATGCCGCCGGTGGGCGGCAAGCCGGGGCCGAAGCGGCAGAAGCCCGACCGCTTGCAGGGGGATCGGGGCTACGACTCGGAACCGGTGCGGCAGGGTTTGCGCGGCCGGGGGACCACGCCGGTGCTGGCGGCCCGCAATACGGAGCACGGCAGCGGTTTGGGCAAGTCCCGCTGGTACGTAGAGCGGACCATCGCGTGGCTGCACTCCTTCGGCCGGCTGCGCCGCCGTTTGGATCGGCTCACCGAGATTCAAGACGCGTTCCTCAAGTTAGCATGTTCCTTGATCTGTTTGAGGCTCCTGGGCCAGTGAACTCATTTTTTCCGAGCGCTCTTAAGGGGGTCGCGATTCCCCCTTCGTGCACCCAGGTCTTATGACGACGGAATGGGGTATTGGCGACGGTCGACCAGCCCGGACCGAGGCAGAGGTGCGACCTGGCCGAGCCCGGTGGCGCCGACGGGTCGTGGCCGTCGTCGCGGACCATGATCTCCGCACTGGCACCATTGTCGGACAGGAAAAGAATGAGCGTGTTCTCCCGGGCACCCATCGCGCGGAGTTGATCCAGGACCCGGCCGATCTCCTGGTCCATCCGGTTGACCATCGCGGCGTGAATGCCCATCTTCGTCGCCTGGAAGCCGCGCTGCGCCTCAGTCAGATCGGACCAGGGCATGGGCCGGTTGACCTCGTCGGGACCGAGTGCCTTGAGAGCATCCGGGAAGTGGTAGGGGGGACCGACGTCGCGCTCCACGTCCGAAAGTTTCCCTCGAACGAGGCCCAGTTCCTGGATCCGCCTCCACCGGTCGGCGCGGACGGCTTCCCAGCCGACCCGATACCGATCGCGGTATCGGGCGATATCCTCCGACGGTGCTTGCAAGGGGAAATGCGGTGCGGTGAAGGCGAGATAGAGCAAGAACGGCTGGGCTTTGTGGTTGGCCGCATGGTCTCGGAGGTAGTCGGTCGCGTGCTGGGCGATGGCGGTCGTCGTGTAGTAGCCGCTCCCGGGCTCGACCGGCGGGAGCTTCTGATCGTCCTCGTAATGTATGTGCGGATGGAAGTGGCGCCCGGTATCCTGGAGGTAGTAGGAGCGGTCGAAGCCGTTGGCCAGCGGCATGCCGTTGACGTGCCATTTGCCCGAGTGGTACGACCGATAGCCGAGCGGCCGGAGCCGCTCCGGCAGCAGCTTCGCCCAGCCGGGACGCCGGCCGTTGCCCCCGCTGGTGACCCCCGGCACGGTGTCGCGTCGGACTTCCTGAGCGTAGTAGCCCGTGAGGATGGCAGCTCGCGAAGGCCAGCACCGCGCCGTGTTGTAAAACTGAGTGAATCGCAGTCCACGGGAGGCCAGACCATCCAGGTGAGGCGTCCGGATCTCACCGCCGTAACAACCCAGGTCGGAGTAGCCGAGGTCATCGGCGAGGATCACCACGATGTTGGGCCGCGCCCTATCCGTTGGCGCAGAAGCCGAGGGAATGGCCCCGGCCGAGAGGGTCGCCAGGACGGCGATCAGCGTGCAGGCGGGCATCATCGGCGTGCTCCAGTCGGAATGGGACTCCGAATACGAGATCCCGGCAATATCCCTCAAGGGAATCGGGCGTCCACAGGATGCGCAATATGGCACGAGGATTGTACGAACGCAGATCGTACCACGGCGAAATCGCCGTTGCGATTGCCGGGTGATTCGCCACGATCGAGGAATTCGGGCCTTGATCTTTACGGGCCTGCTGGGCCAGGATCGAGGGCGGAAATGTCCTGAGGAGAGATCCCATGCCCGAAGAAGACCCGCAGGAAACCGAACCCACTCGAGACGAGATCGACCGGACCCAAGGCCCGGTCCTGCTGGAGTTCGGCGCGAGTTGGTGTCCGTTCTGCAAGGCGCTGGCACCCAAGTTGTCCGGGCTCCTGCGCGACTACCCGGGGATTCGCCACATTCGAATCGAGGACGGTCCCGGCCAGCCGCTCGGGCGATCGTTCCGAGTGAAGATCTGGCCCAACCTGGTCTTCCTGAAGGATGGCCAGGTCGTCCAGCAATCGGCCCGACCGGAGGTCGACGAGGTTCGAAAGGGATTGAACGCCATCGCCGGCGGAGGATGAGAGACATCCGGATCCGCCGCCCAATCTCGGGCTGATTCGGGCCGTCTGTGGAGCGTCCTGGCGAAACCGCAGGCCGGTTCGAGGGTTAGATACTTCAGGTGCCGCCACGGTACAAGACGAGGGAAGAACGCGGTCCCAGTGAGATGCGCGGCAGTCAGGCGGGGGCCCTCCGGGACCGTTCGGGCGTCACAAAAAGTTGGGACGATTCCCATGAACACACAATCGAGCCGGATTCGCGGGCTGTTGCCGGTGGCGCTACTGTTTGCTCTGCTGGCCTTTCCAGAGGCCAACGCCCAGAAGTCGCGGGGCGGCCATTCGGGGGGCCGGGTCGAACGGGCTCCGCATGTTAATGCGCCCCGACAGTCCTACAAGGCACCGCGAATGCCTCGCGCGATGGCCCCGTGCGCGCGCAACGGCGCTCGGGCGCAGACGCGAGTCGGCAACGCGCAGGCCCCGGCGTACAATACGCAAGCTCGCGCGACTAACGCTCAGACGCGTTCAATTCACGCACAGTCTTATACCAACCTTGCGACGGCGGCGGCACGGCGGCAGGCCACCACGGGCACCCTCAATGCGAGCAGGACCAGCGTCGCGAACACGACGGGTACCACGGCCAGCAGCCTTGCCCCAAACCGTTATACCTATGGGATGGGGAACAATGCTCGCGGCTACCGCGCCTACGGCTACGGGTCGGGCTACCGCAACCGTTCTTATGGACGGGGCTACGGTTACGGCCGGTCCCAGGGCTACAACCGCGCACTGATCGGCCGGTTGCGATCTGTCCACGCGAACCTCGCGCGGATCGATCACGACTACGCGGGGCACCGAGCGCGGGCGATGCATGCGATCTCGATGGCCATCCGACAGCTCACCCACCGGTCGATGGTGTATAACGGCGTGGGCTTCGCGTCCGGCATGAATAGCGGACGGGGCATGGGGATGGGACGAGCCGGTTTAGGGGCCGGTGGCCGTACGTCCAAGCTCAGCCGCATGCCCCAGGCCCAATCCGACGCCCGGATGAGTCAGGCCCTCCGCACCTTGCAGGGAATCAATATGCAGCTCAATAACCAGGGGACCAATACATCAGGACACGCCTGGGTGGGCGGACACATCCAGCGAGCGATCCAGGAGCTGAACGTCGCGCTTTCGATCCGATAGCGGGCGGCGGGAACCTCGAAGGCCTTCGGGCCGAGTTGTCTTCATTCCTCGCCGGCCTCGAGCGACTTGGAGATCAAGAGTCCACTCTCGGCGATCTCGACCAGGTAGACCTTGGACTTGATCTTGATCTCGGCCTCGAACGTGGGTTGACCGATGCCGGTGGCGCGAGTAATCTCGCCGATGGTCCCGCCCTCGGCGTGGGCGCGCAGGGTGGCCTGCACGGCGGTGGGGCACTTGTCCACCTCGACCTCCTCGTCCTCGATCACCAGGACTTTTTCCACCAGGGTCCCATCTTCGGCGACCACGATCTCGTACGACTTGCCTCGGTAAACGACGACGGTCTGGTAGATCGTCACGCCGTACTTGATATCCTTGCCGACGTCGCCCACTTTCTGGCCGAACGCCTCATGACGCAACGTCGCCTGGACAGGCGCCGGGCAACGGTCGAACGGGTGCTCTTCCGCGTCGAGAGCCAGGTTCATCTCGGTCAGTGTGCCGTCCTCCAGGACGCCGACCGCATACATCTTGCCCTTGACGGTCACGTCGGCCCAGTAGATCGTCTCGTTATCTTCATCCGTCTCCTTCATGACGGTCTTGATCTTCGCCCCGTGTCCTTCGGATTCAAACGTCTTCCTCACGGCGGCGGGGCAGTCGGAGAACTTGATCTCCTGCTCGTCGCCGTACGAGGCCACTCCGAGAACGAGCCCTAGCGTCCCGGCAGTCACGACCCACAGCGGCTGCATGGCGATCACTTCCCGGCTCCCAGAGCGCATGAGGATGGAAACGCGAAAGGTCCAGACACCCTCTTCAGTGTTAGACGACCGAGCGAGGCGGTCAAGGCCATCGAAAGTAGCCGGATTAATGAGCAGGGCGCCGGCCGGGATCGGGATGGTTGACCTTCCCGGGCAGGCCGCCCAGGAACTCGAGCAATCTCGCGTGGAAGGTCTTTAGGTCGCTCACGTAGGGTGCATGGCTGCCGCCGCGGATGACGACCTTGCGGCCGACCCGGACGGCCCGCACCAGCAGATCGGCCTGTTCCTGGGGGATGAGGGTATCCTTCTGGCCCCAGATCGCCAGCACCGGCGCGGAGATCCGATAGAGCTGATTGGCGAAGCTCGTAATTCCCACGGGTGCGACCGCCACGAAGCCCGAGACGCGATCGGGGTCCTCGGTAACCAATGGGAGCGAGAAGCGCCCGCTCATCGACGGCGAGACAATCACGGGGCGGTCGATCTTCAGCAGGTCGAGAAGGATCCTCAGCCAGGTGCGGGCCGAACCGTGCGATGGCGACGACTGGCCGAAGCCCGGCAGGTCCAAGGCATAGACGCGATAACCGGCCTGGGCCAGTGCTTCCAACGTGCCAATTTCTTCCCAGGTCGCCGACGTGAAGCTGGCTCCATGGAGCAGGACGACCGGTCGGCCGCTCTCTTGCCCCGTGACCCGATAGTGGACTTTCCCTCCCTCGACCTCAATCCACAACGCTCGAATCTCGGACATGGCACGCGCTCCTCCTTCATCCTTCCGAAGCTTTCCGAGAGACCCACGAGAGATCGAACGTCATCCGACCGATCATCCCCTTGAAGGCATATTCCAGGACATCGGGCGCGCGGTCCTTGGCGCGCTCGAGGAAGTCGGGGATCGTCCAGAGGCAGGCCTCGAGCAGTTCCAGTTCCCAGGCGACCGGCGATCGGAATCGTCGGCGCTGTTCCATGCGAAATGACTGCGGGTAGGCACCCGGACCGGCCACCTCAAACCCGTGCCGACGGATCGCCGCCAGCTCCTCCGGACGCACCTGCTTCCGATCCTCGAAATGGACACCGATATTCCGAAGCCGGTCGGCGATCGTCGCGCAGTCGGCGCGTCCGATTAACAGGGGGCTCTCCTGGACATCGAACAGCATCAATCCCCTGAGGCGGCTCTCTTTCCCCAAGACAACTGCGTACCAGGGACCGCCCCCCAGTTGCACGCAATCCACCCTGATGGTCTCGCTCGAAGTGACCGATCGCCAGGGCTCCTGGCGATGGAAGTTCGCCGCGGCGCGGTAGAAATCACGGGCCTGTTCCGGGGTCACTCCGACCATTTCCCGACTCGCGATCCAGGTCGATTGAAGCGTCGATACGGCAGCCGCTTGTCAGGCGACCTTTCCTTCGATGCTACTGATTCCGCGGCTCGGGGTAAACCGCTGCTTGATCGGACACAGGGAGCCGGTTGACCGTCCGGAACGTCCGAATCCAGGGTCGATCCATATGAGACTTCACGTATTCACATGACCATACTTATCGCGTTCGGGAATCCCATGGACTGCGAGATAGCATGGACGAAGCGGCTCCTCAGGGCGAGCGAGGTGTGTCCGGCGCTGCCGGCACGACTTCAATCAGATAGATATCTGACTGCCCATCGCGATCCGACACGAAGGCGAGTCGACGTCCATCGGGGTGCCAGGCCGGGGTCGCTATCGCGTCCGGGATGGCGGGTCAGGTTCCGCGGATGTGCGCCGTCGACGTCGATAACGTAGATCTCCTCATCGCCATCGCGGCTGCTGGTAAACGCGATCCGGTTACCGTCCGGCGACCAGGCGGGCCGCACGTCGCGGCCGAGGCTGCGAGTGAGGCGCCGGAGGTGATTGCCATCGGCATCCATCACGTAGAGTTCCAGGTCGCCGTCTCGGCTGGAGGAGAAGGCGATCGCCCTCCCGCTGGGCGAGTAGGCCGGCCAACCGCTGATGCCCCCCGAGGGAGCGAGCACCGTGAACCCCTGACCCTTCCGGTTGACGGTTGCGACCTGTTGACCGCCGACGTCGGAGACGCTGAAGACCACGCGGGAGCCATCGGGCGCGAAGCAGGGATATCGAACGGTTGGCGCGAATCCTGGGGGCGGAACGTCACTTCACGTTGCTCGCGACGGTCGCGGATGATCAGATCGCTGTGGGGACTGGTCGCCGTCCGGGAATAGGCGAGGAAGCGGCCGTCCGACGAGAATGCTGGGTCGAGCTGGTGGTTGACGACCTTGGGCAGCACGCGCTCGCGTGTCCCATCACGACACGAAACCTGCACGAGGGACACCAGGTTCGGTCGTTCGTGCGTCGCGAACACAAGGGTTTGGCCGCCGTCGATGAACGTCGGGGCCATCTTCCGAGCACCGTCCCCGGTGAGCCGGACCGGCTCGGAAGCCGAGGCCGCGAGGCCGCCGAGCAGAGCCAGGACCACCGCGATCGGAATCGGGTCTCCGCGCCAAGGCGGGTGCGTTGTCGAAGATCGCGTTTCGGGCATCCAGGATCCGTTATAGGATCGTTATCGACACGAGGATCCGTGGCTCACAGAGCACGCTACGAGAGTTCGACCGCGCCTTCCGCCTTGGGAGCGATCCGGATATCGAGGCCAATCTGGGTCGTCCAGATCTCCCAATCATTGCGGTCCCAGCCGAGGATGATGCCGGACGCTTCGAGCCGGTCGAACATCTGTTCGACGTAGGCCGGGACGCGGTCTTCATATTCGGCGACCAGGTCGAGCTTGCGGCCGATCAGGTTGAAGATGCCGCGGATCGACGAAGGACCTTTCTCGGCGATCAGTTTCTGGCCTTCCGGAGAGGCCGGGTCGGGTCCTTCGAGCGTCAATTGCATCGAACGGATCAACCGGCCGAACTGACTGAACCAGTTGTCGCCAAACCCGAAGTATTCTTTGTGGATGATGTGGACCTCGCCGCGCCGGACGATCGCCGCCTGGTAGACCGATTCGAGGTAGTTCTCGCCGAAGTCCGTCTGAAACGCGATGTTGACGGCCTTGGCCAGGTGTTGGAGCGACGCCTTGACGCCGGCGTTCCGTGGGTTCACTTGCAGGGCCATGTCGCGCAGGCCGCCGGCCTTCCGCGCCGTGACCGTGCCGGGCTCCCCGGAACCTGCCGCGATGGCCACGCTGATCGGGAGGTCGCCGGGGGCATTGTTCACGGGTACCGTCGCGGCGGAGCGGACCGGCGCGGACCGCGGCGGAGCGGATGGCGCCGCGGCCGGTTTCGGTGCCTGTGACGACGCAGGCGACCCGGACGCCGACCGAGGTCCGGGTGACTTCGATTCCGGCTTGGAGGACGGATCAGGCACGGGCTACTCCCTGTCTCGGAGAGGACGAGGCATTTTCCGCCTATCTTACTGACCGTTGCGCAAAGAACTCAACGTTCCCCATCGAGTTCGAGTCTGTCCGGCGGCGGCCCTGTCGGACTATGATGACCTCTCGACCGGGCCCTCCTAGCCTTCATCCTTCCCAGAGAGGTTCCCTGCAATGACGATCTTCGGCATGATTCATCCTTCGTCCTTCATCCTTCATCCCTCCGACATGACACTCCTCTGTATGGCCGTCGGCGTGATCCTCGCCTTTCAGGACCAGAGACCGGAGCCGTCTACGTCGGGCCGTCGCGTCCCGCTCGGCGTCGAGGGGCGCGATGCTCTTCGTCCCCGAGGGATACCGTCCCAGAACGGGTGGAGTAGTCGATGTGGTCCTGCATCTCCACGGTGCGCCTTCGGTGCTCGAGCCGGCACTGGTGGATGCCCGATGGCCCGCCGTGCTCATCGCGTTCAATCGTAAAGGTCTGTCGCGCGTCTACGCTGAGCCGTTCTCGGACGCGACGCTCTTCACCCGATTGCTCGACGACTGCGCGATCCGTTCTGAAGGACCAGAAAGTGGCGGACGAACCGAGAATTGGCCGCATCGTGGTCAGTTCCTTCAGCGCGGGGTTCGGCGGGGTGCGCGCCCTGCTCAAGGTGCCCGAGCACTTCGACCGGATCGATGGCCTGATCATGGCCGACTCGATCTATTGCGGCTACACCGGCGACCCGAAGGACCACAAGGTGGACCCGGCCTTGATGGACGGTTTCCGCCGGTTTGCCCTCGAAGCCGCCGCCGGCCGCAAGACGTTCCTGGTGACCCACTCGGCCCTCATACCCGAGGGCTATGCGAGCACAGCCGAGACCGCCGACTTCCTGATCGACGCCGTGGCCGGTCGAGCCGATCCGGTGAAGGTCGACTGGGCCACAGGCTGGACTCAGACCCGCGCCTTTGCGAAGGGTCGCTTCGTCGTCCTCGGCTTCGCCGGGACCGACGGACCCGACCACATGAGCCACCTGCGGCAAATCCGTCGGCTCTGGGAGCGTTACTTCGCGGTGCGAAAAGCGACGTGATGTTGGCCAGGAGAACGATGACTCGCTCCGACTCGATCGCGGCGCGCCTCTCACGGTTCCCGTCCGAGGGCCTTGGCGACAGACTGCTTGATTCGATCGCCCCGGAGGTCCCTGGCGATCACCTTGCCGTCGGGACCGATCAGCAGGATCTGCGGGACCCACCACACGCCGTAATCTTCGGAAAGATCACCGGTGGGGATATGGCCCTGCGCCGACTTCAGTCCCCTGGCGGTGACGAGCTGCCTCGGGGCATCGGCGTTCGCGTCGAGGCTCAGGCCGATCAGGACGAATTGGGCGTCCGACCCGAAGGCGTCGTGCACGTCCTTCAAATAAGACATCTCGGTCAGGCAGTCGGCAGACCAGGACGTCCAGAAGGCGAGCAAGACAAACTTGCTCCGATAAGCGAGCAGGCGGAGCGGCTTCCCGTCGAGGGACTTGATCGTGAACGGCGGAGCCATGTCGCCGACCTTGAGCGTGCGGTTGGTCGTGACTTTCAGCTCGATACCTCCCAGGTCGAGCGGCTCCTCGGTGCGCCCGGCTGGGATCTCGGGCACGTCAACAACGCGCTGCCCCTGCCCCGACAGAGTGGTCCAGACTCTCCCCTCCCCGCCAATCCGGATATGCGGGACACCGAATCTCAGCTCGTAGGAGCCGGGCTCGACATTTTCAATCCGGAAGGTCCCATCGGCGGCGACCAGCGCGGAGTAAGCGCGTGCTCGCCGTGCGTAGTCCCGGCCCGCCTCGGTCTCGCGAAACCGACCCCACCAGGAACGGAAGCGCACCATGTCCCCACCGAGGATCTCCTTGGGATAAGGTGGTGGCAAATTGCGGATCAGCATGCACGAGCCGTTAGCGAAGCCGGCTTGGGGACCGGTATCCTGGGGAAGGACCAGGCGTCCCACGATCGGCCGGCCGGTGGTGCCGAGCGTCACCGCGACAGTGGCTCCCGGTTGAATTTCGATATACGCCAAATGGCTGTTGGGCAGCAGGGCCTCTGGAAATGCGACCTTTCGGTCCAGGGAGAGACCACCCGGGAGCACGCGATCCAGGATAAATCGTCCCTGATTATTGGTCTTCACATCATACTGAAAATTGATCCACGTCGTGTCCGTCCTGGCGAAGGGGACGGAGGCCTCGACCTGTTCGCCGGCCCCGAGTTGAGAGCCTACGCGCAGCACGCCCTCGATGCGACCCCAGGGCTGGAGCGTCACGGCCTGGCCAGCGGCCATCTCTTCCGGCGTCCGGACGGCGAACCCGTGATCCGACAGCACCGCCACCAGGAACGGCTCGTCCGGCCTGGCGAACCAGAATCGCCCATCGGCTCCGGTCCGACGCCGGTCGGCGTGGGTGTGCTTGGGGTCGAGGTGCCCGTTGCGGACCGTCAGATCCTCCGTCCGCGTGACGAGGATCACGTCGGCGCCCGCTATGGGTGAACCGTCGGCTAGACGAATGATACCCGAGATGCCGGGTGAGCGTTCGAGGCGGACGTGCCACGTCTGGCGCCCTTCGTCGTACTGATAGCTTCGCGAGATTTCCGGGATGTAGCCCTCGGCCTCAACCTTGGCGAACTGGGCGGATGAGCGGATGCGATCATAACGGCCGAAACCGACCTCGAAGCGGCCGTTGTCGAAGGTCCGGGGATCTTCGTATTGCCATTGCGGGCGTTCGCGCTCGTCGGGAAGCCTCGGGCGAACGCCGCGGGGATGGTCTTCGGTGAAGCCGCGGATCATGCGGAACCGCTCCACGGGGCGGCCCGTCGTCGCATCCACGACGGTCCCCTCGAGTTTAAGTTCTGGCTTCACCCGGATCACGACCATCGTCGGCGCGGAGCCGGCGGCGACCGGCTTCTGGCCGATTTGCCAGAAAACGGAGAGCGTGAACGGATCCTTCGGCGCGTTCTCCCACACGAAGCGACCATGAGCGTCCGACTTGGCCTTCCAGTCGAGGATATTCCGGCTCCGCCATTCCGCGACGATGAGCCTGGCTCCCTCGACCGGTTGATTTTGCGTGTCGATCACGCGTCCCTCGATTTTCCGGCCGGGCTGGAGACGGATCGTCATCGGTTTGAAGTCGGGGCCGACAGCGATCTCGTCGAGAGTCGGTGCGAACCGATCGGACCGGACACAGAGCACCTGCTCGCCGGCCCGGGCCTGCCCGAATGCGAACCGGCCGGCGGCATCCGTCGTCGTGGTATACCGCTCATACTCGTTCGACCGGCTCCAGGCCAGGATGAGCGCCTGCGCCCTCGACTGGCTTTCCCGCCGGGTCCAGCACGGTCCCGCGCACGGGAAGCCCTTTCGTCATCACGTGGATCGCCGATTGATTGCGCAGGTCCTCGAGCGGGGGATTCGGCCGGGGCTGGGTGACGTCGGACACATAGTCGGGATGGGACACCTCGATGCTGAGAGGCTCGCTAGCCCGGAAATCGGCCGGAAACATTCCCAGCCGCCATCGGCCGGCCGCATCGGTCTCGATCGGGTCGGAGACCCCAATCTCGATGGAGTCGCGATCATTCAGGGACTGGGCCGGGTTGATGAGCTGGGCCGGAAAATGCTGTAGCCGGATCCGGATCCTGGCGCCGGCGATGGGATGCCCCTGCTCGTCCTGGACCGTTCCGCCGATCGCCACCGCCGGTTCGAGTTCAGCCGTGTAATTCGTGAAGGTATCATCGATCAGGTCGTACCCGGTGCAATGGATGTTCAACGGAGCGAATCCGTCTTTCCAGACGGAGATGTTGAAGTCATCCCGACTCGGAATCTTCGGCAGTGCGATTGCGCAGCGGCCCTGTGCGTCGGTTGTGGAGCTCTCCTTCCGGCGACCCTCAATAAACACAACCGCACCGGGAACGGGCTGGCGCGTCTTGCGTGCGATGACGTGGAGATCGAGGGTCCGCGCCTCGGCCCGAGGCGGCGCGGCCTGTCCAGAGGGCACGGGGGTGATGGGCGCGGGTGGGGCGGCCGTTGACTCGGACTCAGCAGTCGCTCGGAGCGTACCAGCGACGACCATCCCGGCGGCCGCGACCGCGAAGAGGACCAGGGCAGCGACGCCGAGTCGGGCCAGCGCCAGCGACCGGAGTACGCCTCTGGCCAGTGCGACAGCCGACGACGCTCCGAGCAGGGCGCGTCCGGCGGCGATCCGTCGCGCGGCCTGGAGTGTGACCTGGGCCAGGGCCGACGGGACCGCCGCGCGAACCGGATCAGGAGCCACGGCAAACGCCAGGAGCGCTGCCGATGGCGCAAGACCCAGTCGGGCCAATCGCGACCGCAGCCGCTCTCGCCCTCGTGCCAGGCGGCTCTTGACCGTGCCCACCGGCCAGCCCAGCGCGCGGGCCGCCTCTTCGTGCGTACGGTCCTCGATCAGACAGAGCACGATCGGCGCGCGGAACCGCTCGGGAAGCCGGTTGATCTCCGCGTCGAGCAAGGGATTCAACTCTTGCCAGTCGGATTCGGCGGCAGAGTCGGCGACCACGGCGACATCCTTGACCGCCGAGCCTTCCCGTAATCGACGCAAAACGGCCTGTGCCCGCGCCCGGACCGCGACCCGATAAGCCACCCCATAGAGCCAGTGTCCCAGCAGGTCACGATCCCGCAGCGACTTGGCCCGCCGGACCAGGATGAGGAACGTCGCCTGAAAGGCGTCCTCGATGTCGTGCGACTGGTGCAGGAACCGCCGGCACACGCCCAGGACCATCGGACCGTACCGCGCCAGGATCGCCTCGAACGCGGCCTCGTCGAGTCGGTTGACGAACCGTTCCAGGAGCTGTCCCTCGCTCAGTCCGGCGAGTGTCCCCTCATCGAAGACCCGGCGGATCTGCCGCAAGGCCGAGCCGTGGCTCCCGTTGGCCATGATCGTGACTCCCGTTGCTTCGGTGTGCCGTACCACTTCTATCATTATTACTGCGGCGAACTGGGCGGTGGATCCATTAAAATGGCGAACCGGTCGAGGATTTCCAAACCCCTCAACAGTCGGGAAGCGACAAGGAGCCGCTCATGGTCAACCTGCCGAGAAGGACAAGGCTCTCGTGGGCCTTTACCGCGGCTCTTATCGCCACACTGCTGGAATGGCCCTGTCAGGGCGCCGACCTCTTCCGCGACGACTTCTCCCGCTTCCCTCCGGGATGGTTGACCAGGCCGATCGGGCAACTCAACGGTGCGATCCAGGAGTATCATTACTTGCCGCACCGGGGCGTGCCTCTCGGGCCGTGGGCCAACGCGATTTGCCACCTCGACGCCTGGGCCGTCGGCGACGAGGACGGCACGCCCTACCTGGAGCAGCACACGGTCAACGAGCAGTCGGCGATCATGAATCCGCTCTTCATCACCGGGGATCCCGAGTGGGAGAGTTACACGGTTGATGTCCAGGTGAAGCCGCTGTCACTGGCTGACATGGCCGGCGTCGTCTTCCGGTATCACACCAATCGCCACTATTACCTTTTCGCTCTCACCGGCGGGAAAACGGCCCGCCTGGCCGTGCGGCTGCCGCTGGAAAAGACGTTTCGCGTGGCGGAGTGGCGCGAGCTCGGCAACGTGTCCTTCCCCTACGACACGACGCATTATTACCATCTGGCAGTCGAGAACGCGGGCTCGGCGATCAAGGCATCCATCGATGGAAAACTCGTCCTCACCGCCGACGACGGCGAGCTGCTTCGCGGGAAGGCGGGTGTCACCGCCAACATCCCCGCGCGGTTCCAGGACTTCCGTGTCTCGGCATCCGAGGAGGTCGAGAAAGCGATCGCCGACCGGATCGCCCGGCGCGAGGCGGACCTGACCCGGCTCCGCGCGGAGAACCCACGACCCAAGCTCTGGAAGTCATTCAACACCCCGCGATTCGGCGCCGGGCGGAATGCGCGATTCGGCGACCTCGACGGCGACGGCGCGCCCGAGATGCTGATCGCCCAGAACATCCCGCGGATCGGCGACAACTTCATCCAGATCAGTTGCCTGACCGCCGTGACGCTCGACGGCAAGGTGCTCTGGCAACTGGGCCGGCCGGACCCGCGCAACGGTCTCCTGACCGCGGATACCCCGTTCCAGATCCACGACCTCGACGGCGACGGCCGCAACGAGGTCGTCATGGTGAAGGACTTCCAGATCCAGATCCGTGAAGGCGCCACGGGAAAGCTACGGCAATCGTCCTCGATGCCGCCGGCCCTGGTCGACAACCGGTTGAAGCCTTACACGCTGACCAACGGCGACTCGCTGGCCTTCCTGGATCTCTCCGGACAGGGGAAGCGTCAGGATGTCATGGTCAAGGACCGCTACACCAACTTCTGGGTCTATAACAATCGCCTGGAACGTCTGTGGCAAGGCCAGGGCCAGACCGGCCATTATCCCGTACCCCTTCGACCTCGACGGCGACGGCCGTGAGGAACTCGCGATCGGCTACGCCGTCTGGAACCCAGCCGGCCATCCGCTCTGGAGCCGGGACAAGGAGCTGCACGACCACGCCGACGGCCTCGCGGTCGGGTCCTTCGGCGCCGACCCGAAAGCCGAGCCGCGGGTCTATGCCTGGGGAAGCGACGAAGGGTTCCTGATCTTCGATCGCCTCGGGACGATCCTCAAGCACGAACGCATCGGTCACGCCCAGACTGCCAGCGTGGGCAAGTTCCGCCCCGACTTGCCGGGCCTCCAGCTCATGTGCGTCAATTTCTGGAAGAACCCGGGGATCGTCACCCTGTTCGATGCGGATGGCAACCTCCTGGCCCAGGAAGAGCCGATTCATTCGGGCAGTCCCATGCTGCCCGTGAACTGGCGCGGCGACGGACAGGAATTCGTCCTGCTCTCCGGGAATGCCCGCGAGGGGGGCATGATCGACGGTCATCTGCGGCGCGTCGTGATGTTCCCCGACGACGGTCACCCGGACCTGACCGCCAACGTGGCCAACCTGACCGGCGACTCCCGCGACGAGGTCATCCTCTGGGATCAGGAACGCGTCTGGATCTACACCCAGGACCGGCCCTTTGCCGGCAAGAAACTCTATGCACCGATCCGCAACCCGGATTACAACGAGTCCAATTATCGCACGGTGGTCTCACGGCCGCGATGGATCGAGGCGAACTCGCATAATTGAGCAACGGATTGTTCGGCGCGAGTCTCCTGAACAGTCTCCAATTCGCAACGGGTGGCATCACCATGGCCAATCAGGTCGCCCTCGTCTTCATCGCTCTCCTCAATTCCGTGACCGCTGAGGTCGACCTCCCACAGGAGATCGCCGCCTTGCGGCCGAAGGACGTCACGACCCAGGAGACGGCGGTCCTGGACAACCTGGAAGCACGCGCCCGTCGTGCGCTGAGCAGCCATCCCGCGGGCGCGCAATCGCCAGGAAGCCGACTCGGCCCGTCCGCCGCTCCGGCGGAGGCTGGTGCACTCCCTCGGGCTTCAGAGCCTGCCCTGGCCGCCCAACCTCCAGCCGAAGATCGTGGGCACCCTCGCTCGGAACAGATACCGCGTGGAGAAGATCGTCTACCAGACACTGCCCGACCTCATGGTCCCGGCGCACCTCTACATCCCCAACGGATTGGTCCGGCCAGCGCCGGCCGTGCTTTTCTATCCCGGACACTGGTGGGTGGACAGCAAGACCCGGCCCGATTTCCAGGCGTTCTGCATCAACATGGCGCGTCTGGGCTTCGTCGTGCTGACCTTCGATCCCTTCGGCCAGGGAGAGCGCGGAGTCTCTTCGCGCGACCATCGCCGCACCGAGGCGCTCCTGGTGGGCATTGCCCAGCAAGGGATCGCCGAGCACGAGATGCGTTGTGCGATCGAGTACCTCGTGTCGCGAAAAGAGGTTGACCCGCGTCGAATCGGGATTACGGGGGCCTCGGGAGGCGGCTACAACACCTGGATCACCGCGGCACTCGACGATCGGATCGCGGCGGCGGTCCCGGTCGTCGGCACGAGCGATTTCGCCGAGCAGATCCACGTCTGCCGGCCGCTGGATTGGTACCAGGCCGCCGAACACTGCCACTTCGTGCCCGGCCTGATCCAATACGCCAATAACCACGAATTGCTGGCAATGGCGGCGCCGAAGCCGCTCTTGATCATCGCCGCCGAGCAGGACCAGAGCTTCCCGGTCGAGGGCGTGCGGGCCGTCGCGGAATATGGACACGCCCTCTACGACGCGTACGACTCCGGTCAAAAGATTGGCCTGGTCGTCGACTTAACCGAAGGGCACGGTTATCAGCGGAAGAAGCGTGAGGCGGCCTACGGCTGGTTCCTCCGCTGGCTGATGGACCGCGGCGACGGCCTCCCGTTCTCGGAGCCGCCAACCGAGACGCCCGAGTTCGACGCTCCAGAACTCCGCTGCTTTCCACCGGGCCAGAATCAGCAGGCCGGGCCGGCGATCATCGCCATGGTTCAGCGCCTCGCCCACAACCTCCCGCCGGACTCGCCCGACCGGAAACTCGAGCTGGAATCGATCCTGGGACCCTGGCCGGCACCGCAATTGTCCCGACTCCGCGTCGAGCCTGTCCGCATCCAGCGACTCTTGATCCCAACCGAATCGGAGATCACGATTCCGGCGTTTCTGCTCCAGCCGCCAGGAGAAGTCCGTGGTGTCGTCGTGGCCGTCGACGATCGCGGCAAGGAAGCCCTGGCCTCGGATCCGGTCGTCGTGGACTCATTCGAACGCGGCTGGGCGGTCTGCGGCGTCGACCCGCGCGGCCTCGGCGAATCGGCCACCATGAAGACCGGCTGGGTCTTCGCCGTCAGCCTGCTGCTGGGCGAGAACTTCGTGGGCCGCCAGTCGTACGACGTGAGCCGCGTGATCCAGGCGCTGGACACCACCGGCGCATTCCCGGGCAAGCCGATCGGCCTGTACGCACGGGGTCAGAATGCGTCCCTTCTGGCGATCTATGCGATCGCTCACGATGGACGTGGCGAGCCCGGACGAACGCGACTCGCATGGTATCTGCTGCGCGACGGATTCCTCAGCTATCGCGCGTTCTTCGAGCGGCCCAACGCGCTCCGCGACTCGTTCCGGCTGATGCCGGCCGACGGCAACCGGACCACGTCGTTCGACCGGGAGATCCCCGCCACGTTCTTCGTCTTCGATGGATTACGACATGGCGATCTCCCGCAATTCCTGGCCCGGAGCGTCGCCCAGGGCTTGATCGTCAACCCGATCGAGGGCGACGGGAATCGGCTCGCGGAGCCGACAGCCCGGAAGCACTTGCCGAACCAGGTTCGCGTCGTCTCGAATGACACCCCGGGTCGGTCGATCCAGGACTTCCTTCGCCGCATGCTCGTGTACCGGAGGCTCGATCCATGACTCCAGTTGACTCGGATTCGCCTGCGACAATCCGCCGGCAGCCAGGCAACGCGAAACCATCGAACGGCGGGCCCGACTTGTCTCCTCGGGGTCTGGTCATCGGTGCAATCTGTGGGGCCGTGTTCGGTATTCTGTCGATGGTCGTAGGCACTCGCGCGAAGCCGCTCCAACTGAGTGGCGGCGGTCAAGTCCTGCTGATGGCTGCTCGTGGCCGGCCATTTCGCTTTCGTGGGCGGATTCGCGGGCGGATTCGTCAAGCGGACCGGTTGGACCATCATCTTGATGGTGATCATCTCCTGGCTCGTTCTCGGCCTCGCTGGCATCGTCTTATTCCCAGGCGAGCGGGGATTCATTCTCGGCGTCGGTGCCGCGATCTTTCTGGGCACGATCCCTGGGGGTTACCTCGGGTATCGCATGGGGATTCACTGGGAATCCCAGAAGCCGGATCGGAAAGCTCCGGGCCGAACCATGTCAACCAGTCTCTGGGACCGCGAGATCGACGGCTGAACCTGGTCGGAAGGAGATTCCCATGAGCGTGGGCCGCCCTCATCGTCCTCGTTTGACGCAATCAATGCCTCAGATGATGAAATTGGTGATCTTCGCAGCAGCCGCCTCGGCCTGCGTGACGCCGTTCGCGCGCCTCGCGATCGTCGGGATCGGGACTTGGTGGCGCACCCTCGTCTGGTCGGCCGTGGCAGTCCCGCTGGTTCTGGCCGTGGTCGCGTTCCCGGTGCTCCGGAAAGGCCCGATGAAGGATTGGCTGATCCGGGCGCTCTTGTTGGTCTCGGTCGCTGACGCTCTCGGGTTCGCGATCTGGAGCCTGGTCCGGTACCTCTACGGATACGCCACGGACCGTGTCCTCATCAGCTATGTGTATCTCGCCGAGAGTTCCGGCCGCGTCGTCTTGCTCGGCATCGCATTCATTTTCCTGGCCCGAGGAGTGATACTCCGCTGGTGTCCGGAGTGTCGACGGCCGACGCTGTTATCCGAATCGACGACCGTCTCGAGGCCGCGAGAGGGCCGATTCCCACTCTAACGGTGTCTCGCGTGCCAGGCTCGATCCGAGAGGCACCGCGATTCCTGGGAAGCGGTCCCGTCCGAACCCATTTCCACCGGTGTGGCATCGAACCCGATCGAATCTCACAGGGACGCATATTCATGAAGTGCTTCAAAGCGTTATCGGTTGTGATGCTCACGGCGGTCGGCCTGCTGATGGGCAGTCCCGTCGCCGAGGCGCAGGATTCCGGTCCGCGCACGGTTCGCGAGATCGCCAGCGGCTGGCGATTCCAGGTTAACACCCGCGATGTGGGCGAGCGCGAGCGCTGGTTCAGCACCGAGTTCGATCGATCCGGTTGGCGCGAGGCTCGAGGTGCCCAGAGCGTGGGATCTCTTCGACGAGGCGATGCACGGCTACGAGGGGATCGGCTGGTATGCGGTGACGCTCGACGGCACATGGGCCCGGGCGGGCAAGGTCCAGCACCTGACGTTTGGCCGGGTCATGTACCACGCCATGGTCTGGCTCAACGGCGAGCTGCTTGACGAGCACATCGACGGTTATCTCCCGTTCGCATTCGACGTGACAGGAAAGCTCAAAGACTCGGCCAACCACCTCGTGCTGCGGGTCGATAATCGGCCACGGATCGACTGGCCCCCGGCGGCCAAGCAGATCGAGTGGGTGCAGTACGGAGGAATCCTCCAGCCCGTCCGCGTCGAGAGCAAGGCGTTGATTCACATCAGGGACATCGGCATCCGGGCTGTACCCGAAGGCGACGGAGCCTCCATCGCCTGTACGGTCGAGATCCACGCGAGTGAGGATACCGAGGGTGTGTTCCTGCAGCTCGGAATCGTCGGCAACGAGCCATCGGCACGAACGTTATCGATGGCGACTCGCACGGGCACGACCTCTCGACACGAGTTGACCTTGAAGCTCGCGCAAGCCAGGACCTGGTCGCCCGAGTCGCCGGCTCTGAACACCCTGGTCGCGACCCTGAATCGGGGCGAGACGGTGATCGACCGGGCCTCATCATCGTTCGGGATCCGGACGATCGCCGCGCGAGGCCGACGGATCCTCCTCAATGGCAAGCCTTTGAAGATCCAGGGTGTTAATCGCTACGACGAGTTCGGCCGGTTCGGCCCGAACCCGCCCATGAAGCTCGTCGAGGATGAGCTGCGGTTGATGAAGAAGACCGGCATCAACCTGATCCGCGCCCACTACCCGCAAACGCCCGAGTTCCTCGACCTCTGCGATCGCCTGGGCATGCTGTTCCTGGAGGAACTGCCGATCAACTGGTGGGGCGTCGAGTGGTTCGGCAAGGAAGGCGTGGTCCAGGACGAACACATCCTCGATCGCGCCCTGCCGATGCTCGAAACCATGATCCGCCGCGACAAGAACCACCCTTGTATCCTCATCTGGAGCATGGCCAACGAGTCGAAGACCGACAACGCGATTGGCATCAAGGTCATGCGTACTCTCATCGGCCGGACGAAGCAACTCGACCCCACGCGCCTGGTCACCTTCGTGACGGCACCAGGCTCGGTCCGCGAGCACCGAGCCTATGACGACGCCGACCTCGTGGCGACCAACATGTACTACGGGTCGATCGGCGGGACCATCGCGGTCCATCGCAATCAGCTCGACGAGCGTGCGCGGAGGCCGTCCGAGGAGCATTTACGACGTCAGATCAACGCGTTCCCGGGCAAGCCGCTCCTGATCGCGGAATTTGGGGCCGTGGGCATTCCCGGGATGCACGGAGACGTCGCCTCAACCGAGGATTTCCAGGGCGCCTACATCCGCTCGGCGTGGGAGGCGATCTCCGCCGTCCCCGAGGTCTCGGGCGGCGTCCTGTGGTCCTGGGCCGATTACGAGCACCGGAGGCATTTCGAGGCGAACGGGCCGTTCGGAGCCTTCGGAGCGGTCACGATCGACCGGCGGCCGAAGGCAGCGCTGAAGGCTCTCGCGGCGATGTATGGCGGCGAACTCGACTGAGCGTGAGCGTCTCGAGAGTCGGTGGAAACGCATCTCCCTGAGCAATTCCCGATCGCGAGTGTCGATTTCGACGACCAACCCGTGCCGACGCCATTAAGACTCTGGAGAATACCCGCGATCCGGTGAAAGCGATACGCCGTGAGGCCATTGCGGGATGAGTCACCGAGAGACGCGAACCAGCCGGCAAATTCGACACTCCTCGCTCATCACCACCTCGGTTCGACAGAGTTCTCTACGCCAACGGCGTTGCACAGCAAAGTCCAGGGTCGCCGCAGGCGCACCTGGGAACGTCGAGTCGCCACCGAGTTCCGGTTTCCCTCTCCTCCGGCGCACCCCAACGGGGTTTCCCCAGCCCGACGCTCCGGTTCGCCTGGGAAGGAAGTTCCCGACCCAGGGTGCGCCCGTGGCGAACCTGGGCTTTGCTCTTAACGCCTTTGGCGTAAGGGTTGCCGCGGAATCCCGCTCGTCGGTTCATGAACCGAGTGGTGTTCGGCGAGAAGTGTCGCAAGTTCGGTTACTGTGCGCCTCATGACAGGAATGGTTGGGCTTACGTCGAGATACGGAGGACCGAGCCATGACAATCCTTCCTCAGCGAATGCCTCTAATTGCCGGCCGCCTCCTAACGCGGCCTTCGGCCGCAACCCAATCGGGATTCCCGATTCGCGATTCCGGATTCCCGAAGGGGAATGATCCGGGAATCCGGAATCGCGAATCCGGAATTCGGAATCCCCAGATGTGCGCAGGGCGTAGGGAGCCTACGGAAGGCTCTAGGGGTCGGTTTGTCTTGGTCTGGCTGCTCAACGGAGTGATCCGACTCGACATGGGAGACTTCTTTGCATAGCCGGGCCGGCATCGCTTCGACGTCGCTCAATAGACAATCGTGGAAGTGGGTGTTAGAGCATTTCACGCCTGGGTTGTGTCCGGGCCAGACGGGTGCTCTGTAAGCACCGATGCTCGTCGCCGGCCCACCGCGGCGCTCGCAGAGCAGCCTACGGGAATGGCCAGGTGCGGTGCGCGTGTTCTGAGTCCCATCGTCAGTGCGCTGGATGAGGAACTGGGTTGGGAGTAGCCGTTTACTGGAATCAGCTCCTGGTCCGTTTGTCTCGCGACCCCTGTGTCTCCTCCTGACCTCTTTGTCTCCGCGTGACCCCTTTGTGTTGACCATATTCGAGTTTCGTTGGTTTTTTCCAACATGAGTTTCGTTGGTTTTTTCCAACATTATTGAACGTCGCATCGCACCATGAGAAAGATATGAAACTCCCTCGCAGATAATTCGCTTTAGCTCATCTATGGTCGATGGCTACAAGTCAGCGGATGAGAGGGTCTCGTAGGAGAGATATACGATGATGAGGATCGCAATGAAGCGGATCGTCTTGACTGTGGCGACGATGTGCCTGGTGGCAACAACGACGGGGCAGGCAACGGCGGGGTTGCTTGTCGAGACGAATTCTTCGACGTTCAATGCATCGGGGACCATCGTCTTCGACTCGAATTTCAATGATTTCGGCTCCGGGTTCAGCTTTCCTGGCGACCCGTTCACCCGGGGTGGCGTTACCTACACTTCGGATCAAAACCTTGTCACCGGGACGGGAACCGGATACGACCCGATCGTGAATCTGATGACAAACAACTACTGGTCGCCCGTTAGCGGGACCGTCGATTCATCGGCACAGTATAACATGTTTGGATTCGACATGGGCGTTCTGGCTCGTCAGGACCAGATTCAGATCGAGGTCGATACCAACCTGAGCAGCTATATACTACCATATCAAGCATATGACAATGGAACTCAATCCCTGAGCTTCCTGGGCTTCCTCACGACCACACCGGGCGAGTACATTACCGCGTTCATCCTCACGACGCAGTACGGTTCCGGAAGTCTCCCCGGGGTCACCAATGTCGAAGTTGGTTACCAGAGTGCCGTCCCCGAGCCAACGTCGATCGTCTCGGGCGGTATCGCGATACTGGTGGGCCTCGGCCATTCTTTCGCGCGACGCAAGCGGTCCTCGAACTGACTCCCGACCGGAATTGGGCCCGATCCCCCAGGGCGGTCGCCCGCCCCGGGGACCTCAGAACTGCACCTCGAATATGAGGATCGGAATTGGAGAGGGCGAGGCTCGGTCCGAGCCGCTTACCATGGTCGACTCGCACGGAGTCTCGCCCTCCCGAAGGGAATTCCGGGCCTCTTCACCGTGGCGAGGTGCTAAGGATCCGGACGTGCCCAAATAAGGACGATGGGGATCAAAAGTCGTTGGATGAGAAAAGGGTTTGGGGACTAACCGTTAACTGAAATCTGCTCCTGACCCTTCGTGATCCGACGTCGGACGACGCCCGAGCCTCAGCCATGATCATACCCGAAACCTACGTGTGGGAGGAGTCTCGGTTTCTCGATCTCGGATCGCCGGAAGGATCCGGCTGCTACAAGAATCCGCTGGAGGAGACGGCGTGTCCCGCGATGTCCTCTCGATCGCGGGAAACCGCGCTCTTGACCAGCCTCATCAGGTTGTGCGAGCGGGGACTGTGGATCCGCGCTCACGCCAGGATCTCCTTGACCACCCGGGACGCGTGGCCGTCGATGAGCCGTTGTTCGCGGCCGTTGGCGTGATACACGAGGCGGTTATGGTCCAGCCCGAAGAGCTGGAGGAGGGTGGCTTGAAAGTCGTTCGGGGTGACGACATCCTGGACCGCGCGGTGGCCGACCTCGTCGGTCGCGCCGAAGGTCATGCCTCCCTTGATCCCGCCGCCGGCTAGCCAGATCGAGAACCCCTGGCCGTTATGGTCGCGGCCGGCGTTGCTGTCGAGGTTCCCTTCACTCACGGGGAGCCGGCCGATCTCGCCGCCCCAGTGGACGATCGTCGTGTCGAGCAATCCGCGCTGTTTCAGGTCCGTCACCAAAGCCGCTGCCGGCCGGTCGGTCCGATGGCAGATGTCGGCGAGCCCGCTACGGATCGATTGGTGGTTGTCCCAGGGCTGGCCGCCGAGGAAGAGCTGGACGAATCGGACTCCGCGCTCGACCAACCTGCGGGCGATCAGGCAGCGCGTGCCGTATTCACGCGTGTGGTCCTGGTCCAGCCCGTAAAGCCGCCGGATCGACGCAGGCTCGCTCGTGACGTCGAGCGCCTCCTTGGCGGACGTCTGCATCGATGCGGCTAGCTCGTAGCTCTGGATCCGGGCCTCCAGGTCGGACTCGCCCGGATGCAGTTCCTGATGTCGGCGGTTGAGCCGGTCGAGGAACGCGAGGTTCTGCGCTTGCAAGGTTCCACGCAGATGCGGCGGCGGGTCGAGGTTCAAGATCCGCGGCTCCTCGGGGCGGAGCACCGTCCCCTGATACAGCGGCGGCATGAACCCGCTCGACCAGTTGATCGTGCCGTCGACCGGGTGGCCGCCGGGATCAGAGAGGACCATGTAGGCCGGCAGTTCCTGCGACGGGCTGCCCAGGCCATACACGATCCAGCTCCCCATCGTCGGCCGGCCCGCGATGCCGGCAATCCCCCCGTGGAAGTATCGGATCGAGACCTCATGCCCATTGTGCCCGGTGTGCATCGAGCGGATCACGCAGATGTCGTCGACGATGCCCGACGTCGCCGGAAGCAGTTCCGAGACCTCGGTGCCGCATTGTCCGTGCTTCGTGAACTTCCACGGGCTGCCGAAGAGCTTCTTGTTCGCCCGTTGGATGAAGCTGTAAACGACGTCGCCACCGTACTCGGTCCCATGATGTTTGGCCAGCTCGGGCTTGGGGTCGAGCAGGTTGACGTGCGACGGACCGCCGTGCATGAACATCGAGATCATCGCCGTCGCCTTCGGAGCGAAGTGCGGCGCCTTCGGCTTGAGATCAAGCGGCAAGTTCTCGCCGGGCTTCTTGGGCGTCTCGGCCAGCAACCCCTCTTGACGCAGCAGGTGTGCCAGCGCAAACGCACCGACTCCGAACGAGTTCTTCGCCAGGAAGGCACGTCGCGTTGCATAGGGCGAATCAGTCCACATGAAGACCACCTGAAGCTGTTTTGTAGGGTGGGTGAAACCCACCAAGGTCAGGATCCACGTTCTCGGTGGGTTGCAACCACACTACTAGTCCACATACAGGAACTCGTTGGATGTCAGCAGTTGCTGACAGAGGTCCGTGAGAACAGTCAGTTCCCGATCGCCGGTCGCATTGGCCTTCGCCAATGCGTCGAGCTGCCCCGCGACGAACGCGCGCCGCCCAATCCCCTTCCTCGTCCGAGATCGGACGATCGTAGGCGAGCTGCCAGGCGTGGGCGATCATCCGGGAAAGGTCGGGCTTGCCGGCGCCTCCGACCGCAATCGCTTCGCCAGCGCCTGGGCGTGGTTCAGGACGAAGTCGCTGTTCATGAGCATCAGCGACTGGGGCGCCGACGTGCTGTTCATCCGGCGATCGCAGTTCACGGCCATGACAGGCGCATCGAACGCGGCCAGGAGCGAGACGGGCTTGGTCCGGCGGACTTCCAGGTAGGTACTGCGCCGGGGCGAGTCATTCGCCGGCAGCACCTGGCCGACGGTGTCCTCGATGACCGGGACCGGACGTCCGAACAGCGTCCGATCGAGCCGACCACTCACGAAGAGCATCCGGTCGCGGAGGGTCTCGGCGTCGAGGCGTCGGAGCGGATAACGCCCATACCAGGCATCCTCGGTGTCGGCAATGCCCCGGGACGAATCCCGGCGCGACGCTTGCCGATAGGCCGCCGACGTCATGATCAGCCGGTGCATCCGCTTGAGGCTCCAGCCCTGGCGGACGAGTTCATCCGCCAGCCAGTCGAGGAGTTCGGGATGGGTCGGCCGGTTGCCCAGTACGCCGAAGTCGCCGGGCGTGTCGACCAGCCCGCGGCCGAAGTGATGCAGCCAGATCCGGTTGGCCAGTACGCGGCCGACCAGCGGATGGCGGCCGTCGACGAGGTGGCGCGCGTAAGCGATCCGTCGACCCGACGTCGCGATCTTGGAGTCTTTCGGTACGATCTCGAACCGCCCTCCGGACGTCGCCGCGATGGTCAGGTCTCCCGGCTTGACCGGTTGGGTAGGCTGGCGATGGTCTCCGCGGTAGAAGATGCGTGTCTCGGGCACCACGCCGGGAACCTCGTCGAGGACGCTCACGAAGTCCTCGACCGGCTTCCTGGCCCGCTCGGCGTCGACTTTCGCCTGGTCCTTCTTCAGGTCGTCGGCCGCGGCCGGGTTGTATTGGTAAAGGACCCCCGGAGTGATGTTCACGCTCGGATTCGCGGCCAGTAGCTTCTTCTGCTCGACCGAGCGCTGCGCCTCGGGCTTCTTGAGCGCATCGCGGAGCTTGCCGCGGAGGTTCGGCGGGAACTTCGCCAGCTCCTTCTCCACCGCCTCGTCCAGGTACTTCTGTGACTTCGCATCGAGGGCTTTCGCCAGCTTCTGCGCTTCGGACTCGATGGCCGCCGCCTTGGCGCGATCGGCGTCGGTGTAGAGCGAAACCAGCCGGCCCGCAGGTCGTCGCCATTGCCCGGGATTGAGCCCCGGTTCGAAGACGGCGCGGAGGCGATAATAGTCGGACTGGGGAATCGGGTCATACCGATGGTCGTGGCACTGGGCGCAGCCGACGGTCAGTCCCAGGAAGGTCGAGCCGACGATCTTGAGCGTGTCGGCGACGACCTGATTGGCCGCGAGCGGTTCGTCGGGCGCACCGGTGGAAGTCCCGTCCACGGCCGTGCGGAGGAATCCCGTGGCGGCGAGCGTCTCGATCTGGTCCGCCTTCAGGTTGTTCCAGGGACGCGGGACCAGCTCGTCGCCGGCCAGTTGCTCGACGATGAACCGATCGAGCGGCGTGTCCCGGTTGAATGCACGGATCACGTAGTCGCGATACTTGTACGCGTAAGCACGCGGAGTGTCGTCGTTGCCGTTGCCGTCGGAATCGGCATATCCGGCGACATCCAGCCAGTGACGCGCCCAGCGCTCGCCGTAGTGAGGCGAATCGAGCAATCGGTCGATCATCCGCTCGTAAGCATCGGGGGCGGCGTCGGCGAGATAGGTCGTCAACCTGCTCGCGCGACGGTGGCAGCCCGGTGAGATCGAAGGCTGGCCCGCCGCAGGAGCGTGAGCCGGTCCGCCTCGGGCGCAAACGACGCCCCACGCTCGCGGAGGTTCGCCAGCAGGAACGCATCGATCGGCGTTCGGCACCGCGCCTGGTCTTCGGACTTGAGTGCCGGCAGATCGGGTCGGCGGATCGGCTGAAAGGCCCAGTAGGCGCGCTCCTCGGGGGTGATGTCGATGCCCGGCGGCAGGCTCTCGGGCTCGTCGCGGCTCGTCCGGGCCCCCGAGGCGATCCAGCGCTCGATGACGGCAACCTGGCTCGGCGGGACTTTCTTCTCCGTCGGCGGCATCTCGCCGTCCTGGAGGCGACTCAAGAGCAGGCTCTCCTCGGGCTGGCCAGCGACGAACGCCGGCCCGCTCTTCCCTCCGTGCCGCGCCGTTCGCGCCAGGCGCAGGTCGAGCTTTCCCTTGAGCTCTGTCGTCCCGCCGTGACAGTCGAGGCAATACGCCTTGAAGATCGGCCGTACATCCCGCTCAAACGTCGGTGCCGTCTCCTTCGTATCACCGGCCCGAGCAGTCGAGGTCAGACTCAGGCTGATCGCGATGGCCGCGAAGACCAGCGGTCGAATTGTGTGCATGGCGATGTCATCCGTCCAGTCTCAAAACCTCCATCTGCCTCGTTAAATTATTGTTAAAGAATCCTGTGCTCACAAGGCCGATCGTCCGGCGAGCGATCATGAGCTCTCCCTCCTTGGCCCGTACAGGGACCTCAACCCTTCGAACGCAAGTTGTGAGAGCGTATCGGTTCCGGATAGATTCAGGAGCCAGAGGAATCGAATAATCCGACTCGCTGAGGGGTGTGCCGTGGCCGAACCCGAAACAATCAATGTGCTTGCCGACCGGTACCGACGAGACGGCTACACCGTCGCAGTCCATCCACACAGCGGGCTTGCCCAATTGCTGGAGATCCCTGACGTCGATTTAATTGCGACCAAGGGCGAGGAGGTTCTCGCGGTCAGCCTCAAGAGGCATGGAGAGCAAAAGGACCGACCGGTCGTTATTGCCGAAGGGAAGATGGGCGGGGACACGAGTCTATCACTCCTGAGAGTGGCCGAACGGCTCCAGACGCCGGAGACCCGGCGTGCCGCGTTGCTGATGGGCTGGACAGCGTTCGAGGTCGCGGCGCGGGAGGTCTTGCAGGGGGAAGGCAGCCCCTTCGAGAAGCGGACGCCGTCCACCTTGATCGAGGGCCTGCTGAAGGCCGGGCTCATCGACCCAGCCGAGGCCGACAGGCTCCGCGAGGGGATGTACCTCCGGAACATGATCGTCCACGGGGTGCAACCCCGGGAAGTTCCGTCCGAAGCCATCACATCCCTGTTGGAGATCGTCAGGAAGCTCAAGCATGCCCGGCTCTCCGACCGGCGTCATATCCGCGACGGTGCTTGGGTCACGGTGATCCGAAACAAGATCGATCGGGAAACGGGCCTCCGCAACCAGGTCGAATCCGCGACGAATCTGCTGGACGAGGTGCTAGGCACTTCTCGTGAGCTCGTGTCCGTGGACTGGGACCTCGGCGAGGATGGCGATGGCCGACCAGTTTTGACCCTCAAGCTCTCGGACTTCACGGGGACAGTCACCGGCACGTTCGCGACAGACGAGCTGGCAAAGACCCAACACATGAAGGGCCGTCTCTTCAAGCTCTGGGGTGATCTTCTCCAAATTCGCAACACGAAACTTTTGGAGAACATCACGGGCGTGAAGGAGGCGGGCTGAGATGCCGAGCAAGACGAATGAAGATAAGATCGACGACCTGACCAAGGTGGTCTCGGGACACGTGGAGCAGTTACGAGCCGTCGACGGCCGGCTCGACGTGATCGTCTCGGAGAAGACCAAACTCGTCAGGGAGGTCGCGGCGTTCGGCAAATTGCTGGCTGTCATCGAGCAGCAACTCAAGGATCTCCGGGAATGGAGGGATAGCTTCGGGACGATCGACCATCTCAAGGTCGAATTGGCTCTGATGCGCAAGGAGACCGAGGAGCTAAAGAAGTGGCAGGAATAGGTCAAGACGCAAAAGGTCGAGTGGGGCAAGCGGATCTGGGCGTTGGTCGCGCAGATCCTTGCAGTGGCGGTCGGCTGGGCGCTCGGATATTTCTCCAGACCGAGGTGAGTTCCGCGACGAATCCCGCGGGACTCGCCGAGAGGAACCGAGGCTCGATCCATCCGATCGCTGCATTCGTGGGGGGATTGCCCCGAGCCTTCGCGATCCCGACCGGGGAACAAAGAGGCCGTTGCTCAATGGCATTAAGCGCAATACCGTTGAATTAGAGGGCTTCCCATCTGAAGCGTTCTAGAGTCTTGATCCCCGAACGATCACGCGAGCCCCATCATCCGGCCCCAGGACGATGCCGTACCGCCTCGCCCGCGACCGCGCCCCGGGTGGGCGGGCAAGCCGGACCTGGCTGAAGAGCGTCGCGAGCAGGACCTTCATCTCATACAGCGCGAAGGGCATGCCCAGGCAGACCCGGTTGCCGCCGCCGAAAGGGAACCACTCGTGCGGGCCGAACTTCCGATTCAGGAATCGTTCGGGGCGGAACTGGTCGGGCTCGGGGTAGAGGTCCGCGCGCCGGTGGACCAGGTACGAACAGGGGCAGAGGACCACTCCGGTAGGGTACTCCCGGCCGCCCGCCACGAACGGCTGGACCGTCCTCCGCACGACGAACGGCACCACCGGACTTCGCCGCAGACTCTCGCGGATCGCCCCGTCGAGGTACTCCAGCGCCGGCAGGTGCTCCGCCTCGGGCGGCCCGCCGCCGGTGACCCGGCGTAACTCGTCGGCCAGGCGATCGACGACCTCCGGGCGCGGCACGATATCGGCCAGCGCCCAGGACAGGGCGAGCGCCGTCGTGTCGTGGCCGGCGATCAGGATCGTGATGAGCGCATTGCGCACTTCGCGATCATCGAGCGGCGAGCCGTCCTCGTGCGTCGCCGCGAGCAAGTCGTCGAGCACGTTCTCGCCGCTCGGCCCGTGCTCGCCCCGCCGCCGC
Organism: uncultured Planctomycetota bacterium; assembly: GCA_963845755.1. Taxonomy (GTDB): domain Bacteria; phylum Planctomycetota; class Planctomycetia; order Isosphaerales; family Isosphaeraceae; genus CAWJTV01. The sequence goes on along the minus strand of CAWJTV010000015.1, from coordinate 177,098 downwards.
GCCGTGATGACCGCGAACAGGTCATCGTCCAGGTCGCTCAGTTGCCGGAACAGCGGAGCCCAACGCGACCCGCTGAGCCGGTCGATCGGGATGATCGTGATCAGCACCAGGGCGTACCGCTGCCGGCCTTGGGACAGGAACCGTTCCATCTTGGCCTCGAAGCGGTCCATCTCCAGGCCGGGAGCCAGGCCCAGCCCCGTGCGGAGGATGACCCGCATCGTGATCCGTCGCATCGCCGGCAGACTGGGGAACGGCGTCTCGAGCGGCCACGCCCGCACGGCCTCCAGGGTCTCCAGCCGCATGGCGTCGAAGAACCGCGCGCATCCGCTCGCCCTTCAAGGGCGGGACCAGGACCCGGCGCTGTTGCGCATGCGGGGCCTCGTCCAGCACCAGGACCGAGGACCGCCCGACGGTCGGGGTCAATAACGCGTTGGCCTCTCCCGAGTGGAGCACCGCCGGGTCGCCGCGGAAGACGTCGCGGACAGCCTCCGGGTCGGACAGCATCACGAACCGGCCGTTGCCGGCGATATCCAGCGTGAAGGCGTCACCGAACCGGCGGTGGCACGCCGCGAGAAGTCCGAGCGGGTCGCCCGCGAACCGGAAGAGCTGCCACCAGGCCGGCGACCTGGGCCCAGGAGGGAGTACGCCTGCGGGGGGCAAGACGACGGACGTCTGGGACATGGGGCGGACTCCGGCTCGCGGGATCATGCACCGCCCGAACGGGGCTGAACGAGCCCGGTCCGGACCGTTTCGGCAGGCGGCGATTCGCTGCCGCTGAAACGATCGATGCGACTGGCCACTCTCACGGAGGTAAGATCCACGTCGGCTCACTTCCGCTGACTGGGTCTCTCCAGGAGGTCCCTCAGCAACACCACATTGTCAGACCCCCTCGCCTTGGCTTGGCCGACCCAATTCCACCAGAGTGACTCCCCGAGGGCAACGACTTCCCCCTGGCCAGCACGTGCCACGGCGACGAAACCCTCAGTGGGAGAACCGGGGGCCGCCACGAGGACTCTCCCTTGCCGCGAGTCCGTGACCGCGACAGGAGACGGACGATGGAAGTACAGCGTTTTCACTCCCTCGGTCAGCGGATCATGGGTGATCTCGGCTGCCCCCAGATGGAACTCGTTTCGGTCGCGGGGTTCGGTGTCCTTCATTCGCAATCCATAAGGCACCAGCAACTCGTTGGCTTTGCCGACGGTCCCGACGAAGAAGGCGTTCGCTGCCACGATCGTCCGACCGCCTCGCTCCATGAAAGCCCTCAAGAGCCTGATGTCCGAATCGACGAGACCGACGAGCCCTTCCATGCCCAGGAGGACGATGTCAAACTTCTCGAGGTCGATCTTTTCGAGTACGGCCCCCCGGTGTCGCGAATCGAGGTAATGCACGTCGAGATGGGATTTGCTGACCAGGTCCAGCCAGGGGTCGAATATGGCCGCGTCGCTGGTCGAGAACCTTTCGAACGGGGTTTCCACGACGAGCAACCGAGTTAGGTGCGGCAACTGTGGTCGCACCGTCACGCTCACCGGGACGGCGACTCCCTCACGACCGATCTCGACGCGCAGCTCGCCGGAATAATCCCCGGCGCGCCGGGTGTCGATGGACAACCAGAGATCGCAGTAGCCCCGGATGTTGGCCCCAAATTCCTGGCTGCCGACCTGGATCTGCTCGACCCGCACGAAAGCGGGTGGCTCGACCTTGACCGCCAGCCCGCTTGCCTCCTTCCCGTTCCGGAAGATGCGCACGCTGCCCTCGGCGGTTGCACCAACTCGAACCGACCCGAACTTGAGAGCGTTGGGTTGGAACTCGCCTGCGGCCGCTAGGACAGTCAGGAGCGGCAGGGTGAGCGCACCACTTGCCAGCATGGGGAGCACAGCCGGAGCGAAGAGCCGCCGTCCCGATTCCCTGCAACTCATCATCGTCACCCTCCCAGCCACGGAAAGACACGGGTCAAGAGCACGAGTGTGGACGCATCCGACGTCATCCCCGATTGCGACTTCGAGGGGGCTATCCTCGAGAAATCCTGGGGAAAACGCACGGAAGTCCTTGTTTCTGAAAGTCTGTTCCCGAACGGCGAGCGGGGGGTGTCAGCCCCCTGTCTTCGAGGGTCGTCTCTCACCGGACAGGGGGCCGACGGCCCCCGCTCGCCCGGACCTGCCCCTTCGGGAACAGATTCTGATAAAGTCTAATGGTCAACTGGCGATCGCGCGAGTGGGACCCCGGAATCCCAGATTCGGATGGATCCCTCCGCGCCCGAGGTTGCCAGTCGTCGTCCGTCGGGACTGACGGCCAGTCCAAGACCATTCCGGCCATGGGCTGTGATCGAGAGCGTCTCCTGTCCAGATACGACATCCCAGACCTTGAGTACCCCGTCATCCCCGAGGGACACCAGGCGTTGCCCATCCGGGAGGAACGCAAGCCTCCGCACGAAAGCGGCGTGTCCGCGAAGAACCTGCGAGTCCTTGGCGGTCTTGGCGTCCCACAGCCGGATCTCGCCGCGAAGCCGGGAATCCAAACTTGAGGAGGCAAGGCTCTGCCCATCCGGATGAAAGGCAACGCTGGCGATCCCGCTGGAGTGGCCGCGATAGACCATCACCTCCTTTCGTGAGGCGAAGTCCCAGATCCTCACGGTCTTGTCGAAGCTGCCGGACGCCAGTTTCCCTCCGTCTGGACTGAAGGCCAGGCATTCGACGGGCTGGGCATGACCATCGAGGATCGCAACGAGTCGTCCCGAGGCCACTTCCCAGACCCGAATCGTGTTCACCCGATCGCTACCCCCGACCAGGAACCGGCCATTCAGGCTGAAGACACACACTCGGCTGCTTTCGGAGGAGTCCAGGGTCCGAATCTCGGCGCCGGTCGAACGGATTTCGGAGGACGATCGATCGTTTGTCATCCAGCATCGCAAGCACGTCCGACCTGGGGCCGATCGCAACCCAACCGCGGCCGATCGCGGCGCGGCTGTCGATCCGGTACAGCGGCCGGCTCCCGCCGGGATCCCATACCTGGAGGGTTCCCGCGGCCTGTGTCGCCGCGAGCACTCGACCGTCGGGACTGAAGGCCAGCCCGAACGTCGGGAGGATCATGGGAGAAAGTGGCTCCTGGCTCAGCACGTTCGACTCCGGTGCTCGTTCAGTGCCCCAGAGTTTGACCTCGCCATCGTGGAAGCCGACCGATACGAGGTGATGGCCATCGCGAGTGAAGCCCACGTCCCAGATCTCGGATTCATGACCGCGCAGCTCGAGGTGAAGGTTCCCGGAGAAAACGTCCCAGATCCTGACGACCCGGTCACGGCCGGCGGACGCCAGTCGCCTTCCGTCTGGACTGAAGTCGATCCGATGGATCTCGCCTCGGTGGCCGCTGAGTGTCCTGCCACGGAGACCCGTTGCGGGATCCCAGAGTCCAATCCAGCCCGTGAACGTTGCCACGGCCAACGACGTGCCGTCGGGACTAAAAGACACGTCGGTGAGAAGCGCGCTCGTGTCGATCTCCTTCTCGACCTTGCCCGTCGATACGTTCCAGATGTTCAGCTTCCCAGACGCGATGGCCATGCGGCTCCCGTCGGGGCTCACACTGAACGGCCGGGCTCCGAGATCGTCCGGGCGCATCGAAAAGCTCTGGACCTTTCGTTTCGCCGCAACATCCCAGAGTTCGACCGAGGATCGAGAGGAATCCGGCGGCGATTTCGGCACCGGCCTGGCCAGATACCGACCATCGTGGCTGAACGTCACACGTCCCACACCCGTCGGTTGGATCGACGTGCTGAAGAGCCTCTGTCGTTCCTCGCCGGTTTCGACATCAAGAAAGACGACCATTCCGTCGGCGTCCAAGGTGACAAGCTGGTTGTCAACAGGGCTGATCGCGATCTGGGTGAACGGAACGCGCCGTCCGACGATCTTCCGAATCTCCTTCCCCGTGTGGGCATCGAGGACGACGATGTCGTTCGCTTGGCCATCACGCCGGTTCAGCGCCGCGGCAACCCAGGTGCCTTCAGGACCCAATACGAGGTTCGACCCGAACAACTCGTTCGCCGTGTAGGTCCAGAGGGGTGTCCGGCCGAGTTGATCCAGGTAGAACCATTCGAAGCTCCGAAAGTCGAGGCCGCCCGACGCAGGCCGTGTCGCTTCGAGGAGGTCGCGGACCCGGGCCGGGTTTGCGTCCTGCCACTCATGCCAGGCGAGGTTGATGCTGCTGATGTACGCCTCGCGCGGCATTACGATCCCGCTCCTGCATCGCCTCCAGGCGCAGGACTCGCTCGGTCCGCGCCCGGTCGGCCTGCTGGCGGGCATAGACGATCGAGAAACCCGTCGCTCCGATGATCAAGAGCGCAAACGCCGTGAGAAGCGCCGCAAGAAGTCCCGCGCAGTGCCGGCCGACGCCGGCACCAGAGCCAGGCGCGCTCGGCCGCGCCGACGCGCCGCGCCGCGAGGGGCCGGTGCTCCAGCCAGGCGCAAAGGTCGTCGGCCAGGGCCTGAGCCGTCGGGTAGCGATGGCGCGGATGCTTCTCCAAACACTTGAGACAGATCCTTTCCAGGTCGCGGGACACCTTGGCGTTGAACCGGGTAGGTGGTTCGGGAGCGTGCTCCTTCACCGCTTGCAGGGTGTCCAGCACGCTGTCTTCGCCGAAGGGTGCCTTTCCGGCCAGAAGTGCATAGAGCACGGCCCCCAGGCCGTAGACGTCGGTGGCCGTGGTGATCGTACCACGGCGGCCCTTGGCCTGCTCGGGCGACATGTAGGCGGGCGTGCCCAGGATCGCGCCCGACTGGGTGAGCTCGACGTCCTCCTCCAGGCGCTTGGCCAGGCCGAAGTCGGTGACGTGCGGGCGGCCATCCGGGTCGAACCAGGATGTTCGCCGGCTTGAGATCGCGATGCAGAATCCCGCGCATGTGGGCATGGGCCACAGCCCCGGCCGCCTCGACGACGAGCCGGGCGGCTGCAGTCGGGTCGTCCTTGTACTTCGCGAGCGCGGGGACGAGGCTGGTGCCCTCGATCAGTTTCATGCTGAGGTAGCGCTGACCGTTGTGTTCGCCGACCTCATACACCGGGACGATGCCCGGGTGGTCGAGCATGGCCACGGCTTCGGCCTCATTCTGGAATCGGCGCAATTCGTCGTCGCCGGCCAGAACCCCCGAACGCACCACCTTGAGGGCCACCGCTCGGTTGAGAGAGACCTGCCGGGCCTTGTACACGACGCCCATACCGCCGCGGCCCAGTTCACCCAGGATCTCGTAGTCGCCGAAGTAGCGGACCGTCGTACCTTGGGCCAAGCCGTCGCCATTTCGGCTTTCGGGGTAAGCGGCCGTCTCAACTCCGGCATCGACGCCCGCAGTCGGGGCGACGGTCGCGCCGAGGGTATTGGCGCGTGAGGCGATGGCCTGGGTCGGCTCGATCTCCGGTCCCGGGCCGGGAACGAAGGTCATGGCGACGGTGGCCGCGTCCTTCGGGCCCAAATCAGGCCCGAGCACTTCGTCGGCCCGCTCGTGGGCCGCAAGGAGGGTCTCGACTCGCTTTCTCAGATCGAAGCGGTCCCCGCAGGCGGCATGCAGGTACGCGGCCCGCTCGGCGCCGGGTTCGCGGTCCAGAGCCTCCATAAATATCGCCTTCGCATCGCTTCTGGCCTGGTCCAAGATCGATCCCCTTTTCTGAGCAAAATTCGCTTCCTTCCCCCTCCATGCTCCGTTTTCGCCCGAACTGCGCCAGGTCGGCACGTTTTTTCGATCAGGTAGGAGAGGCCGACTCGTCTCCGCTCAACGCGTCGCAGAGCCAGGCACGGGCATAAGCCCAGTAGCGGTCGGCGGTGCGGCGACCGATGCCCAGCACCTCGGCCGCCTCGCCGAGCGTCAGGCCCGCGAAGGCGCGTAACCGGACCAGCTCGGCCCCGGCTGGGTCCTCGCGCACCATTGCCTCCAGAGCCTCGTCCAATGCCAGAAGGTCCTCGTCGGGTGGATCGACGAGGAGAGCCTCGAGGTCGATCCGAACGCGCCGGCGACTCCCCGCCGCGCTTTTGCCGTCGAACGATTGCGGGCCCGGTCGATCAGGACCCGACGCATCGCCTCGGCCGCGGCGCCGAAGAAATGCCGGCGCCCGTTCCAGGGCTTCTCGGGCTCATCCCCGACCAGCCGGAGGTACGCCTCGTGCACCAGCGCGGTGGGCTGGAGGGTCTGCCCTGGCTTCTCCTGAGCGAGCATCTGCGCGGCGAGGTTGCGCAACTCATCGTACACCAGGGGCAGGAGACGCTCGGCCGCAGCCGGGTCGCCATGCTCGATGTCCGAGAGAATGCGGATCACAGCGTTCGTCGGCGGAGGAACTGGGTCCTCGCCGTCGGCTTTGGCTCCGGAGCCCGGCTTCATCGACCTTGCTCCCGGCGGTAGTCGATCTCAGTAACGAGGGAGTCGCTCATCAATGCTAACGCGCGACCGCGAACCAGAGAAGTGCAGGAGTGATCGTAAGTTACTGCAGCGCATGGGTTCTGGGTAAGCCTCCGAATCCGGAGGTCGATGGACTCGTCCACGCGCCGACGATCTGGATGGGTGGTACTCGAGCACCTCACGCTCGGCGCAGCCTGGAGGCCGGTCCAGAGACGAGCATGCATCCCGGGAAATTGACGTTGCCGCCGACTCGGGAATCGGTTAAGCATCCACGGATCGACGTGCATGCTGTTACGCTGACTGTCATCCATGGATGGTAGCATGAGCAAGCATTACGTACCGCGCTCGCCGGATGGTTTTGGTTGGTTCCGTCTTCGTCCTCGCGATCGGGACTCGGGCGGGTGCCGATCCGTTGTATACGGTCACCGCACTCACCAATCGAGCCCCCACCTCGCCTTGGACCGCGGCGATCACCAGCGCGAATCTCAACAATCTGGGGCAGGTGGCGGGATCGTACCCGAGTTCGTCTTCGACCATTGTCGGGTTCCAGTATAACGGCGCGACTGGGTGAGTGACGACGATCTCCGCGCCCTCATCGTCAACGCCGGCCACATTGGCGAATCCCTCGGAGACGGTGATCCATCGGTCAGAAGAATTCCGGCCAGATGGCGACTCCGACGGGGGTGGGGGCTGACGCCCCCCGCTCGACCGGAATTACCCGTTCTGGAACAGACTCGGAGTTCGCCCGCTCAGCCTTGGCATCGCCGAACTGATCATCTGGCCTTGACCGTATGATCTTCCCTCCACCACTTCGCGAGAGCGTCGAACGCGCTCGGCGTTCCCGGCGAGTTCGTTGAACATGCGGGCACGGTCCAACTGGCGCATCAATCGCATTCGCTCGGCGCTGCCGCGGGGCACGTCGGCGACCTTCCTGGCGTGCGTGACGATCCACTCCTCCCGCTGCTTCGAAAAGCCCGGGGTCACGTTCAACTCGGGAATGGCGTTCTCGAGGGCACGGACCTCGGCCTGGGTCAGGTACCAGCTCATCGCCACCGTCGTGGAAGACGACGGGACCTCGGAGGACGAAGTGTCGTTCTGGATGTCGGACCAGGTGTCGTCCCCATCGATCCTGGGCCTGATCGACGGTGACCTCGGCGGAGTTCTCAAAGGCGACCGTGGTGAAGAACGCCGGGTCCTTCGTCAGTCGCGTGAAGCTCTCCCCGATCGCGGCAACCGCCTGGTCGTTCCGGTAGATCGCTGAGGTCGTCCGCGCCGCGAGCACCGCGTCGACCGGGCTGAAGAGGAACTGGAACCCCGCAAGCGCCTGCTCGATCGCGCCGTAGGTCTCGGGCTCGGGAAAACCCAATCGGTCGTTCCGGCTCACGGAATCGCGGATCTGGATGAGGACCACTCCCGACGTGTTCGCGACGATCCAATCTTGGTGAAGGTGCAGCCAGGCGCCCGCGATGTTGACTCCGAAGTTGTCGAAGTAACCGGCGTCGACGACCCGGAGAGGCGGGTCGGTGGGCAGGTTCACCGCGGGGGACACCCACGGGAACGTCGCGCTCATTCGCGCGGCGGTCGAAAGCTGGAAGTCGTTCGCACCCGGGAATACCTTGAAGAACTCGATCCCGGAGAGCGAGTAACGCTCCATCTTCGTCCCATCGTTATCGCCGTTGAGCGCGCTCCCCCGGTTGAGCGGAAGGGCATGAGCCGTCGGCTCGCTCGGCGTCGGGGCGTCGGTCCGGAGATCCAGGTTGCTGATCAAGAGACGGCGCCCGTCATCGACGGTCATCGGCGAGAAGATCAGCGACGGCAGCTCGCCCGCCTCCTCCAGGGGGCGGAGGTCGGAAAACGCGACCAGGCGGAGATCGCCCCAGTCCTTCTCCAGGACATTCCCCCGGTCGTCGAAGTTCTTCCCCCAGCGCGGGACCAACATCCTCCATGTCTCGCGGAGCGCGAGCGAGCGCGCCACGGCTCTGAGGCTGTCGATCGGCATCACCCAGTACCAACGGTCTTGACCGGACGGCCAGATTCTTCTCTTCGCGGGGTCGGACCGAGGGTGATTGTCGTACAGCCACTTCACGTAATACGCGGTGCCGACCATGCCCCCCGAGGCGCCCGTTATCAGCCGGACGTGGTTGTGGAACGGATGGGCCGGGTCGATCCTTCGATCGAGCCGATCCAGGACCAGCGCGCTCCAGTACGCCGACCGGGTCGCGCCACCGGATACGCAGACGACGGCCAGTTTCGGCTTGCGCCGGGAAATGCGGAGTTCGCCTGTGCGTATTGGGCCCAGCGCGGCAGCAACTGACTCTCGTCGACGAGCGACTTGGGGCGAAAATTCGGGTCGTCGTACGACTTGAATACCGTCGCCTCCGTGAGCACGACTGGGCGCTCGGGCGGATAGTGCGGCAGGTTCTCGAACCGAAGCTTGAAGGGGTCGTGGTTCATCCAGCCGATCCAGCCGATCGCCACGGCGACGACCAGCAGCCGGAACCGTGGCCTGGTCAGTTCAAACGCGGCGGTCGCCATCGCCAGGATGCCCAGAAGGGCACAGATGGCACATGCGGCGCCACCCCCCGATACACGAACAGGCCGAGGTCGTGGTTCCCGTAAAAGACCGTACCGAACGCGATATAGCAAAGGATCGTGACGCCGAAGAACGTGATGATCGAGTTCAGCTTTGCGGCCGAGATCGTTATGGCGGATGGGCGGTTGGTGGTCCCACGCAGCAACTCGCTCAACCGCACGAGTACCCGACGGACCGGCGGGAAGACGAAGGCGTCGAACCGCTTGACCAGCGGGTGGAGTGAAGATGTCGCCTTGATGGCGAACTTGACGACGACCACGCCGGTCAATAACCCTGCGGCCCAGATGGCCAGCCCGAACAGGTAAGCCGGGACGTGGGCAGAGACATCGGGGTGCCGGTTCCACTCGTCGTAGAGGTCGTGCCGATTCGCCCAGTTGAGGAGCCTCTCCAAATCCTCCGATGCGACGGGCGCATAACGGGGCACGACCGGGAAGACCAGGGGCAGTAGCGCCGGCAGAAAGAGCATCATCAGGAACGGGAATCGGGCAGCCCGCAGAAAGCGGCTCAATTCGACTGCGTTCCCACGGCTCGGTTCGAGCCAACGCCCGAACGGGAGCTTCAAGACGGACCTGCGGGCGAGGAACGCCTCGATCCGGTCCATCACCTCGACCTGTTGGTTTTCGGGAATGAGGTAGTAAGCGTTGATCCCGAGCAACGCCAACAGCAGCGTGCAACCGACGGCCGCGGAGAACCGAGTCACCGGCTCCTCGTTCCAGAACAAGTAGGGGACTCCCAGCTGCACCACCGACTTGCGCGTAAACGATCAAGTAAAGGAGGATGAGGATCACCGTCTGACCCATGTGATCGAGCAAGTAACGTAGAAGGTCCGAGATGAACCTCGAGTAGAGCAAGACCAGAGTAACGGCGATCGTGGCGGCCAGTGCCGCCTGTACCCAGAACCACATCGTGTCTCCCTCCCCTCGCGCGATCGGGCGTCATTCGTGGCGCCGGATAGATGCATTGAGAGCGCATGCCTTCGAGTGAGAGGCAAGGCGCTGAGCCTGCAGACAACGCGTCGCCCTTGCCGGTGCCCACTCGAGCGTAGAGCATAACCCCGGGGCACGGGCCAATCCAGTCTCTCTCGGACTCATGTTGCAATGACGGGGCGTGGCGATTCGGTCGCGGTGCGGGTAACATTCAAGTTGAACGTCCCGCGAGCCCGCCGGATTCCATCCCGGCAAACCGACGCTCCGCAACGTGATGGGTTGGTGCCCTGAGAGACTCGCCCGGCCTCAGTCGCAGGCCAGGTGAACTCCGCCGGCGTGTCCGGCACGCAGGCCCGTTCGGCAGCGAGGGCAATCTGCAAATGAATTGTACACCGAATTTGTGAACATATTAATATTTAGATTTTTTATATTATCGGTAAATGCCGATGAAACTGGCGTGCGGACGCTCCACCTGTTATTTCACCTGTTACCAGGAGGACAACCCTCGAGCCCTTCGCGCCGAGGTCCGGCACGCACCACACGATCGAGGTGACGTACGCGACTCTCCCGTGAAGCGTGTTCGGGCTTCTTGAAATGGCCTGGCCCACTCGCAAATCCGTGGCGTTCCTCCTCCTTGCCCTCGAGCCGCTCGGCGCCGGCACGTCGCTCGGTCAGACGGTCAAGTTGGTTGAGCGTGTGCCCGATCCGCACGGTAGTCCCCGGCCGTTCCGCGACGCGCGGGATGTCCCGCTTCGGACGAGCCTGTACTTCGAGCTCGCGTTGTCCGCAAGGACGAGCAATCCCCGGGATGTGAGCCCCGATTCGGTGGCCGTCCGACTCGAGTCGAAGCGAGGCGATGGCGTTGATCTGCTCAGGCCCGGTCGCCGCTTCGCCGAGCGGGTCTCGGGATGGTTGAAGCCCAGGACTGACCTCTCTGGTGCCAGGGCGCTTGCAGTCTACATCGAGCCCCGGGGCCCGCTCGAGCCCGCGACGACTTATGGCGTGCGAGTGTCGGCCGGCGCGGCCGGTGGGACCGGGCAAACCGAGAATGTGGGGACCTGGAGCTTCACGACCGAAACGACTCCTTCCGTCCGGACTCTGGAGTTCCCCATCGATCTCGGAGCCCCACCGGTCCAGTGGCAGGGACGGTTCTTCTCGGGCCTCTGCAACGTGATCTTCTGCAGCGAGGCGGCGAATTACGGGCCGACGTATGAGCTGATGGCCGAAGCTCGTAAGCAGCATCCTTCGGCCTGGAGTTATCAGCGCGACTTCTGGCCGACGGGCACCGAGTTCCGGCCCGCGGGATTCCTTCCGCAGAGGCTGCCCAACATCGTCCGCGAACGCGAGACGCGCCGGATCGCCGCGATGGAGTCGCGCGCGGGGGGCGTCGTGCTCCGCCTCGAGGACGTGTTCGGTCACGAGCAGTACGGCATCCCGGCGGGTCGATCGGTGTCCGAGGACTATCGCCCGGGCGATACGGTGCTCATCGCCGACGGTGTCCATGACGCCCGAGCGAAGGTCATGGCCGCGGATCGTGCGGCTGGCACAGTCACCGTTACTCCCATCGCGAGGCCGCCCGGCGGGTGGAAGATCGCATACGAGGGTCCGCTCCCCGAACGAGAGAATCCCGACGCGCCGGGGCTTTTCCCATCAGGCGGGTGCTACCTTCGCAAGTTCGACCCGCCCGGCACAGCGTGCTATTACTGGGGGCGGCTCGACAAGGAATGGGACCTGGCCCACCGCAAGTATGGCCGTCGCATCATGGTCAACTTCGCGGACGCTCCCGGAGACCTGGCGCGCGACGGCCGGAGCTGGACGACCGTCAAGGACTATGTCCAGTGGCACGAGGTGGCCGGCACGATCGCCGGCCATGTGATCGAACGCTACGGCGACGCTGCCCTCGGCTTCACCTGGAGCGTCTTCAACGAGCCGGACCTGGGTGCCCTTTTCTGGCGGGCCGACTGGAAGGAGCTCCAGCGGTTCTACGATTACACGACGGACGCGATTCTCCGCGCCTTCGAGGATCGCGGGTACGACTCGAAGAAGGTCTTCATCGGCGGCCTGGAGCTCGGCGGCATCTTCGGCACGAACCTGAGACTTCGCGAGTTCCTCGCCCACTGCTCGCCCCGTGCCCGCGCCGAGGGCGCTTTACCCCTCAACGCCGCCGTGGCCGACCATCGGCTCGATGGCATGCGATCCCAACGTGTCGAGGCCCTCTGCCGCGAACACGGCGGCAAGGGGAGCCCCTGTGATTTCATCTCGATCCACAGCTACAACCGGTCCGAGCTGATGGCCGACAAGCTGATCCGGGCCAAGGAATTCGCGTTGGAGATCGACCCGGACTACTACCGAGCGCTCTGGGTCAACTCGCACGAGTCGTGCCCCGACTGGATGCCGCCACCTGAACAAGCGGCCACCGACGCGTACCTGGGCAATGGCTACTTCCCTAGCTGGTGTGCCGACGTCGTGCACCGCCAGCTCCTTCGGGCCGCTCGCGATCACCGATATGCATACGGTGAGACGATCCTGACGGTCTGGCCGCCGCCCGCGAATTTCGCGGGCTTGAACGCCATCACGCGAGTCCTCCATTGCGACGATGACGGAGACGGCCGGTCGGACCGGACCGTGACCATCCCGATGCCGATCTTCCACGTGCTGGGGATGCTGTCGGATTTCGGCGACCAATACTGGGTCCTTCCGGATCGGGTGGTCGCCGGCACCGTGACGAGCGGCGTTGCCTCGCGCGACGACCGGGGAGTCATTCGGATCCTGCTCTACTCCCACCACGCGCAGGACACCCAGTCGCGGTCGGAGGCGTCCTTCGACTTGACGCTCGACCTCGACGGACTGGGCTGGTCCGGGGACGCTCAGGTCCAGGAATATCGCTTCGATCGCGAACACAATTCGCCATTCCGGCTGATGCGTGCGATCCTCGATCTTCCCAGGCCGGGTGGCCAGCCCGACGCCGTTCGGCTGGCGGAGGTGAAGAAGGGCCTGGAAAGCGACGATCCGGCGGTCCAGCTCCAGGCCATCGAGACGCTCATGAAACTCGATGCCGTGGCGCGTCGCGCGACCCTGGAAGCGGTCTTCACGCTGGCCGGGCAGGCGAAGGACCGGCGCGTCCGCGACGCGGCCGCAGCCATTGTCCGGGGCGCCCTGGGTCCCACGGCCTATCCTGCGGTTGAGGTCGAGGAGATCCGGAAGACGTCCGAGTGTCATCCGACCAGCACGTCGTCGCATCCACGGCAAGCCGATGGCCACCTACGGTTCACGGTCAACGTGGCGTCCAACGGCTGCAACTTCGTGGTCATCAAGCGGCACGAAGGACAACCTCAGGGCGACGGGCCCGACCGATGAGAGACCAGGAGTAACCGCATGACGAACGTGAGTCCCTCTTCATCAGACGATCCGGCGAGGCCCGCGGCCGGATCGCCCTCCTTCCTAACCTGCCCGGCCGTCGCGTTCGGCAAACCGGCCTGCCGGCTCGGGCTGGCCACGCGAGGTGACCGTACCGGGCTCACCCCGGACGACGTGCTTCACGCTATCGAGCGGGGCCTGAACTTCCTGAACTGGCCGGGCGAGGCCGATACCCCAGGTGGCGCGGACGCGCTCAGTGAGGTCATTGCCGCGCTGGGTTCGTGGCGCGAGTCGATCGTCGTCTCCGTCCAGTTCGGAGCCCGCACTTCGTCCGACGCCGCGGAGGAGCTCCACTCGATCCTGGCCGTACTCGGGACCGACTACATCGATGTCTTGACGTTCTATTACGTGGAACGGGCGGCGGAATGGCGGGCCCTGACCGCTCCCGGAGGCGCCTTGGCTTATTGCCAGGCCGCGAAGCAGGACGGGATCATCCGGTCGCTCGGAGTTACGAGCCATCAGCGCCCCTGGCGGCCGAGATGGCGCGGAGTGGACTCCTCGATGCGCTGATGATCCGGTACAACGCGGCTCACCGCGGCGCCGAGCGCGAAGTCTTCCCCACCACCGACGCGATCGGGATGCCCGTGATCGCCTACACGGCTCTGCGATGGGGGGCCCTGCTCCAGCCGGCGCCCGAAGACCCGCCCGGGTTCCGCGTCCCGACGGCACCCGACCTGTACCGCTTCGTGCTCCAATCTGATTCTGTTGCCGTGGTGCTGGCCGCTCCGTCGAATCGGGCCGAGCTGGATGAAGACCTCGAGGTTTTGCGATCGAGCCGACCGCTGGCCGCTTCGGAATACGCCTTGCTGGCCGAGCACGGAGAGCGCGTCCGCCGTCATGCCGGCAGATTCCCGTGACGCGGTGGAGCGCCGAGGAGATTCGACCGCGGATCCTGCCGGCTCGTTCAGGCCGGTCCCTGGCCGTAGAGGTGCTGGATCGGCGTCTTGTGGCCCCAGGCAACCTGGTCGCGGGTCACCCCGAAGACGGCGGCGATCCGGTCGCGCTCCTGGGGGCTCGGCGTCCAACGACCTTCTACGATCGCCAGGACCCGCTGCTCGTCCACGCCGGCGCGTTCGGCCAACTGCCGGGCGTCGATCCCGTGCTCGACGCAAAGCTGCTCGATCGTCTGGACGTTCTCGGTCATGATCGTTCGCCCTCTGTTCGCCCTGCTGGTGAGCGGACGCGCTCAAGGACTCCGGCCAAACTGCGGGCCGTGGCCATAGACGTGTTCGACCGCCGCCACGTGCCCCCAGGCAACCTGGTCGGGCTCGATCCCCAGCGCGACAGAGAGTCGCTGTCGCTGCTGGGGACTGGGCGTGTAACGATTCTCGACGATCGCTTCGACCACCCGCGCATCCAAGCCCGAGGCCGCGACCAGCTCGGACACGCCGTTACCGCGTTCGGCCATCCATTCGGCGAGCGTCTTGACTTCGGCCATGTGGGTTCCCCCTCGAGGGACGCCAGCCTACAAAACGACGGGACATGCTACGCCTTCTGAGCGGTCGAAGCTACGCCCTTCGGCTCGAATGACCACCTGCGGCCGGGCCCGGCACTCAGAAGACCTCGCGGAGTGAAGACCTCCCAGTCAGCCAGGTCGGGCAGACCTTCGTCCTCGGGTTCATCCGGTACAGGGACCGCGGGGACGACCGACAGAAGACTCCCATCCGCAAATCGAAGTTGAAGCCCAAATCCATCCACCGGCTGGACGAAAAACGGGACTGCCGCCAAGACGAGACTCCCGGGTTCGATGATCTTCCGGGATTCCAATTCTCGTTTGTCTAGAGGCGTCCCCAACTCAGCCTTGGAAGCGTCGAGCAACATCCCCCCGTTTACGACCCAAGGCTCGGATCCGGATTTCAAGTTCCAGGGCGATGCGCGTAGACCCAGCATAAACGCCCCGTACAGTCTACCTTTGAGTTTCGGGTGCCGCGCTGGCTCCAGGTCCCCGAAGTGCAGGGTCAACTCGTCCCCATACGAGTACTGAACAAAACGAAATGGCTCGCCGATCAATTGAGCGAGGTGGGCATGCAGACCCGGGAGGTCATCAGAGGACTGCGCGTGTTCCCGACTCAGATCGATCAGCGTGGTGCTCATCTCTCTTCCCCTCGAAACTCTCGCGCCTTATCACGTAGCTCTTCATAAGTGAAGTCTCCATACTTCCCGGATCCTTTTTCTCCAACCGCCTTGCATTCTTCGATATATCTACCGAAGTCGCGCCGCTCTTCAGGGGCCATCCGAAACTCTCCAGCGATCGACTCAATCTGGCGGATGTCACGCTTCTTGCCCATGGAGCTTCCCCGTCAATCATCGTCCACTCCATCCGCTAGATCAAGGTCTCGAGCAGCAGCTTGAGCTTGCGGACCTCGACTTCGCGATCGAAGGGGTTTTCGAGCCGGTCGATGATGGCGACGGTGAGCGAGCGGTTGTAGTTGTAGCGCTGGAGCATGGTGATGATACGGGCGTAATCGACCTGTCCCTGGCCGACGCGGACCTGGAACTCGCCGGGCGCCTGGCCCGTGTCGCGGAGGTGGACGTTCTGGACGTAGGGGAAGACGTCGTCGAAGTCGGGGTAGGGTTGCGACCCCTGCAGGAAGTGGCTCGGGTCGAGCGTCAGTCTCAGGCCGGGCACGGCCTCGCACAATTCGACGGCAACCCGGGGATCGCCGGTCACGGTCTCGGAATGGGTGAGCATGGCCAGGACCAGCCCTTCGCGCATGGCGATGCTCAGGAGCTGGGTGAGCCGCTGGATCTCGTCGTCCAGCGGAGTGCCGGCCGGGGCGGCATGCATGGTCAATACGGCGACGCTGAGCGACTTGGCCAGTCGGCAGAGGCCGTCAAACCGGCGGCGGATCAAGGGATCCGACCAGTTGACCGGGCCGAAGTCGATGTGGATCGCCGAGGGGATCAGGCTAGGCCCGCTGCGCAGGCGTTGCAGCGCCGACTCGGGATTATCGCCGACCTCGGATGGCCGCAAATGAATCCCGTCCTCGACGAGGGCCAGCTCGAACTTGTCGAACTCCAGCTCGGCGATCTGGCGGAGGGCCGCCTCCAGCGGCTCCCGCGCGAAGCAGAGTGTGCTACAGGAGACGAACACCCGATTCCTCCTTGTTCCAGTCGGACCAATCCTCCACTGGCGCGAAGACGGTCAGGAGTGTGATCTTACCTGAGCTTTCGGTCCGAGGATAGGGCAGAAGCCGCGGCAGCCGGCGTACGATCGGTTCGCGACGGGGCGTCGGGACCCCGGGCCAGCCGGCCGTAGGCCGAGATCCCCGACTGCCGGACCCAGTGCGATGCGGCCAGGCGCGCAAAGTCTGCGTACCGCTGCTCCCGGTGCGCCTGCAAGGCCGCCAGCAGGGCGCGCCGTGCGTTGAGCCGGGCCGATTTCGACGTGGAATCGCCCAGGATGTGCAGGTCGTCGATCCAGAGGACGCCCGGCGTCATCAGCTCGAATCGCAGCCGGGCCGAGTCGAGCCCTCCCGGCGGCAGGTCCGAGGCACGGACCGCCCGCCCTTCCCAGTTCGTCGTCACGTCCAACTCGGAGCCGCCGGATATACGGCTGTCCCCCCGATTCCCCCTCGATCCAGACGCGGATCACCGCGTCGGCCGGCGCGGATCGGAAGAATGCCTGGATCGTCAGGCTGGATAGGGAATTCGGCACGAACGACCCGCTCAGGACCGAGGCGGGACCGGTCGGTGAGGCCAGTCGCAGGCTCCCCTGGCCCGAGTGGGGGTTCTTGCGATCGATCGTCACTCCGGCCGCGCTAGCTTCCGGGCCAGGCTTGTTACCCTCAATCTGCCAACCGAGGGGAGGCGCGGCCGGGATCGCGCCAGCCCCCGTGATCTCGAGAGCCGGGTCCATGTCCGCGGGGAGGGGCGGCATCGGATTGGTGGGATCCGTGCTGGGCTCGTGCCGGGGGGACGGCCCCGAATCAGGTTCGAAGCCCGGATTCGGGGGCTCTCCCTCGCCACCGGCCAGCCCCCGATTGAGCCGCACCAGGAGAGCGGACAGCTCACGGGATCGCGCCTGCATGCTGGTCAATACGGCCTCGGAAGGATAAGGCGTCACCGACGTGACCTCAACGCCGGGCGCTCCAACCCGGATCGCGGAGACACCGAAGGGGAGAAAGTCCAGGACCAGGTTGCGGCCGCCGGCCTCGGATGCCGGTGCCAGACGAAGACCGCGTCCGAGGTCGTCCACCGGCGCCGAGGGTCGGCGCCTCGAGGCGGCAGGCTAACCGGATCGGGTAGGGCGAGTCGTTGGCGAGCTCGAGGTATGTCTGCGCGGGATCGCCGCTCGTGCGGATGGCGACGCCGAAGGGCAGGGAGTGGGGGTCGGCCGAAGGCCCTGGAGCGCCGAGGGGCCAGGCGGGAAGGGCTCGGAAGACCCTGGAGAACTGCCTGAGCCGTTCCTCGTGGCCCGCGACCGCCGTGGCCGCGAGGAACGCCCACTGCGCATCGAGAGCAGCCAGGGCGTGACCCAGCGGCTCGTCGGCTTCGGGGCCGTCACCGAGCGGCAGGGCCGATAACCAGAGCGTCGCCCCGCCCGGCACCGGGCCACGGTCGGCGGCCGGGGCCGCGGAAACATCGGGGATCGGCCGCTGCGAGGAGGCGATTGGTCGCCGCTGCGGGACTCCTTCGTCGATGGTGAGCAGCACCCCGCGACGAGTCCGGCCCGCCACGATGGCGTCAAGGTCAGGGCTGGTCGCCAGGTCGTGGGCCAGGGCGTCGGTTGACAGGGAGACACCGCGGAGCAGCACCGGACCCATCAGGTCGGCGGGCCATCCTTGCAGGTCGAGTCCCACGCTCCGCCAGGCCTCGCTGGGAGCCAGTCCAGCCAGGTCAACGCGCCGGGCCTCGCTGCCGGCCGGGCCGCCATCCAGGTCAGGCGTCACGATGGCGAGCACGGTCCCCGGCGCCGCCTCCTGAACGGCCGCGGCGAGTTCCGCGTACAGAGCCGCCATGGCCCGCGAGCGCCAGGTCAACCAGGGCATCCGGCCGGCACCGGCGAGATACTGCAAGCGAACGGCGAACCGTTCAGGGTCGTGGATCCCCGATCCGGGTATGCCCTGCGCCGTATCGGCGGCGAAGGTCTCGCGGATGAACCGCTCATAGGTGATATCGTCGATACCCGTGTCGGGTGTCCCCAGCAGCGTGGGGCCGGGACCGAGACGGATGACCAATCCCGACGTCGTGGGGCCGGCCAGCGTGCCGGCGATGGGGGCCGTCCGGCTCCGCGTGAGTGCCGCGACGATCCGGCGCTTCATGGCCTCGCGGACCTCGGGGTGAAGGGGATGATAGGCCGGTCCATCGGCGTGCCCCTGACCGTTGAGACGCACGAGGCCGCGACGGACCGCATCCTCCGAATCCGGCGGCGGCAGCCCCGGCAAGGCGTTCGGACGGTCGAAAGACACCTCGAGCCAGAGAGAGCATCCTTGGCGCTCGAGCACGCGGCGAAGGACGTCCAGGAGATCGGGACCGGTCGAATCCTCGTCGGCCTGGCCGTCGAGCGCCCGCCGCCGCGCCGGTCGGACAGGTCGTCGGGGACGACCACGGCTGTCGCACCACAATAGCCCAGGTACTTCGCCAGGTTCCGCGCGGAGGCGAGCGCACCACCCGCCCCGGCGTCGTCACGGAACGGGTCCAGGGCTTGCGTCCCCGTGAGATAGAGACCCAATGTCCGCGCGGGCGGTTTCTCCGGCTCGCGGACGGCTGGCGGCGGCGGGACGTCATCGAGCTCGGTGAGCGTGACCGTACCCAGACGGACGGCCGACTCGGTGTCGCGATTGACCAGGACCAAAACGGACTCGGTCGAGCCGGGCCACACCAGCCAGGAGAAGACCAGCGGCGGCCCATCCTCGAGGATCGGAGGACCGGCGGCACACGCGTCGAGCAGGACGCGGGGTTGACGGTCGCGGCGTTCGTCACCGGGTTCGATCAGGGCCACGCCCAGCGCCGCGGGTTCACCCTCCTTAACCTTGAGGGTCAGACGGTGGGGCCGATTGGGATGTGCGACCTTGAGCCCGACGGCCGACCAGGCCAGGCCCGACCCATCGGCGGGGTCCAGTTTGGCCGCCTCGGCACCGGTCCGAAGGAACCAGCCGCGCCATCGGCCGCGCGCCGATGGCTCGATCAGCGCCGCGGCCGGCACACCCCACGACGAGCGGCCGGGCTCGGCCAGGGCCGATCGGCCCGAGGCCAGTGGCCGGAGACTTCGCGACCGCGTCAGGTCCACCGAGTCGACCTCGGACTCACCCTTGCGCCCGTCCCGCGTGGGCGGCTTCCCCACGATCACCGACGGTTTGACGGTGGGCTCCAGGACCGTCAGGACCACACGGCGGGACGATGCGGTCGAACACCGCCGCCGACTTGCGACGACGCATGATCCAGCCCAGTCGCGAGCCGTCCCGGACCGTCGGCTCCCAGGTTGCATGGACCTCCGCCACATAGGTTCCCTCACTCCGGGGCGCCGGAGTCTCAATAATCGCGACGCCGGCTGTGATCGGTTCGTCGGCAGCGTCGCTTGCTGATCGTCTCGCGACAGCACTTCTCCCCCCTCCACGGCGCGGAGGACGGCCGAGAACCGGACGGAGACATCCACCGATTCGGGCCAGAGGATATTGAAGGCCACCGAGACCGGGATTTCCGCCCCCGGGGCGACGATCCCTGATCCCGCCGAGGAACTCAGGTCGAACGGCCATCGCGTCCCAGGCGAGCCGCTCCACCGACACCGTCAACGGTGCGGTCGCCGGTGTCCGGTAGGCCCGCTCCAGGATCGCCACGAGGGGAACCTTCACGACCTGGTCCCCGCAACGCACCGTGAGACTCGCCTCCAGCGGCAGCTCGAGCCGGGCGCGCACTCGCCCGTCACGCGCTCTCCCGAGCCGCCACCTTCCCTCCGCGCCGGGACCCATCGAGGAAACATCCGATCCCCCGACAGGTTCCCCCGAAGGCCACCCGATCACCTCAAGGACCCGTCCCTCCGTCAACGCCAGGACGACCTCCGGCACGGCTTCCTCAGGCTGGATTCCAGCCGCGCCGACCCCTCCTGCGGATAGGCCCCAACTTAACTCAACCGTCAAGCGTACCGATTCGACACCAGTTCCCCGAGTTTCTCGCTTTCCCTCTTGAGGCGCAGCGGCAAGGGCTGTCCCGATCAGGAACATCCCCCATAAACCCAGGACCTCGCGCCATCCCTTGCGCATGAGCCCCAAGACACCCCCACCGCGTACCTTACCCGCTCGCTCGCTCGACAAACGTCCGTGTGCGATGCGGCGCCGGGCGATTCTGCTCGACGTGAATGAAAAAGCACTCGCCTTCAACCTCGACCGAAACCCTCTTCCGAAGTTCCATCGGCGATGGCCTTCCCGAACTTCATGGAATTATCCATAAAACAGGCATAATCCGGGAAATCGTCAAGGTCGACGCAGTTCCCTGGATCCACCTCAGACGAATCAAATGAGAAACCCGGAGTAGGAAGTGGTCACGCGAGGTGTGTGAAACCCCAACGAGAACGGAGTTTCGCAAGGGAGGTCGATCAAAATAACAGGATGTCGTGCGAAGGGGAGTAGCAGCTTATCGCTTTTGCCCATCCGGCGCGACCGGTCGATCGAACAGAAATGGTCCCACCAGAACCATGTTCAGGATCAATAGTGGCGGTGGAAGGGGTCGAATAGAATCTCAGGGTTCGGTGGTCCGGGCCGCTCCATGGCGGCTCCGGAGAGAGGAGTCGGACACGCGATGAGACGGATTTCAGCGATCGTCATCGTGCTCGGTCTGCTCGTCGGAAGGTCACCTGAAGCGGCCCTGAGCGAGGACTTACAGCAGGCATGGGATCTCGCACTGAGAGTCAACGCACAGGTGCAGGCGCAGCAGTCGGAATCGATGGCGGCGGGATTGAATCTCAGGGCCGCCCGATCCGATCGATTGCCGTCGATCCGTAGCTTCACATTCAACGCCTTCCTGACGGCTGCACCGACCGTCAACACGAGCTCGTTCTTCGGGTCTTCCGGCGGAGGATCTCGAGCGGGAACGGGCGCGTCCGGTATGCTCGGTGGATTGCCGTCGGCGTTCCAGATTCTCGGCCCCGGACAGAGGGATATTCCGGTCTCGCTCACCTTTGCAAACCTCCCAATTTATACAGGGGGACGACTCCTGAGGAGCATCGAGGCCGCGGGGGCCCAGCTTGGCGCCCAGCGAACCGAGGAGTTTCGCACGGCCCTCGACTTGAAGCTCACCGTGGGCGAGGCGTACGTCGGGGTCCTGCGAGCGCGCAAGAACCTGGAAGTCGCGCGGAGCAACGTCGAGCAGTTGACCTCATTTGCCAAGGATGTGAGCAACCGTCTCGAGCAAGGGCTGGCGATTCGCAGCGACGACCTCGCCGCGCAGGTCTCGCTGGCCAATGCCCGGCTTGCCGAGATCCAATCACGGACCGCGCTCAAGTCGGCGTGGGCGACGTATAACCGATACCTCTGCCGCCCCCTCACCGAGGTCGTGCCGCTCGAGGAATTGACCGTCCTCCCGAAGACCACGGACTGGAGAGCGATGGCTGAGCAGGCGATCAAGGATGGCGAGGCGGAGACGGCGGACAGCGAAGGTGAAGTCCTGGAGTTGACGGCGCAGGCGCTACGCGCGCTCGTCCCGAACTGGCCGGCTTGGCCGCACAGGCTCGCGGACTGGGCGCGCCAATCTCAGGCGACCCTCGCGGGCATCAAGCCGCAGGTCGGCTTCGCGATGGGATTCGTCTACCTGGGGAGCAACAACCTGGCTCCTCAGGGGATCGGGGCGGCGACGTTCTATGCGGACTGGACGATCACCGACTGTGGAGCCACCCGGCGCCGGGCCGCGGCCATTCAGCAGCAGGAACGCGCCGCGTTGAGGCGCCGGGACGATGCCGCCGACGACGTTGCGCTGCAAGTTCGCACTCGATGGCTCGACCTCCAGCAGTCGCGCCGCAAGGTGCCGGTGGCCCGGCTGGCCATCATTCAGGCCGAGGAGAACACCCACGTGATTACCGACCGTTACCGGCAACATTTGAGTACCTACACCGAGGTCCTCGACGCCGAAACGCGTCGCGTCCAATCGTTAAACAACCTCTACAACGCCATCTACGACGAGAACCTCGCCATGCTCCGTCTGCGCCGTGCCGTCGGCGACCTGTAAACTCGGCATGCAAACACGGGCGGGGGAGACGTTCCTCGTTCCGGGGCGACAGGGGAACTCCGGGAATTCTCGTGAGGGCCGGATGACCGGCCTTGACCAGGACCGACTGGTGTCGTAAGGTTCGCCGGACTATCGGTTTCACGGACGAGCGGGGTCCCAGGAAGGGACAAGGTCCAATTCATGAGGCGACGGACGGTCATCGCCGCGTACAGGCTGTTGATCGGGCTGTCGCTCGCGTCGTCCTCGGGTTGCGCCTGGCTGGGTGTGCGCGGTCGCGAAGACCGCATTCCCGCCAATCCCCGGCAACTCGAGCGAATCCAGCAGATCAGCGAGCGTGCGCAGGCGGCCCTGGACCGCGGGGAGTATGAGTCGGCCCGGGTCGATCTGGAGCACCTCGTCAGCGAGGAGCCGGATTCCCCCGAGGCCCTCCAGCGCCTCGGTACCGTCTTGCAGCACGAGGGCCGGTACCCGGAAGCCGAGTCGTGTTACCGCGCAGGCGCTGGGCCACGACCGGGACTATGTCGAGGCCCTGATCGGCCTGGGGGATCTCGAGGCCCGGCGGGGCGAGGGGGTATCGGCACTGAAGCGATTCGAGTCGGCCATCGAGATCGACCCGCATCGCCCCAAGGCGCACCTCGCGATGGGCCGCATGCTCGAAGCCATGGGCCAGACCGACGAGGCACTCGCGGCCTATTTCCGCGCCCTGGAATTCGAGGCGAACAACGGCGAGGTGATCCTCCGGATCGCGGCCATCCAGCTCGCCGCCAACCAGCCCGACCAGGCACTCAGCCGACTGGACCAGGCCGTCGAACTCTCCCCCAACAATGGAGAAGCCCGCGACCTCCGCGGCCTCGCCCACTGGAGACTTCGCCATCTCCCGGAGGCGATCGCCGATTTCCGTTCGGCCGCCGAGCGCGCACCCGGTCGCGCCGAGGTCTTCGTCCACCTGGCCCTGGCCCTCGAGGCCGACAACAAACGGACGGATGCCCTCCGCGCCGTCGAGCAGGCCGTCCGTCTGGCACCCAGCGACGCCGCCGTTCGCGGCCTCTCCGAGCGATTGCGACGCTAGGATTGTCTCTCACCCACGCTCAGGGATTGAATCGCTGGCGCAGTCAGCGGGCCGGCCGTGAGTCGGCTCAGGGTGGCCCGCAGCCGTTCCAGCCTGGTTTTCATGGCCGGGTCAACGGCGAGGTTGTGCTGCTCCTTGGAGTCCGCGCGCGCGCGGTACAGTTCCTCACGATCGGTTTCTTCATGACGAATGTACGTCCAATCGTCGTCGGTCAAGGCGGCCAATGGCCATTGCCGGGATCGGGTTCGAATGAGGGACCGAGGGGGACGACTTCGGAAAGGGCCGGCTCCGACGCCGCGGACTGGGCGGACGTTGGCGCGGACGACCCCTTCCAGAACCGGCCGAGCGTCGTCCCGGGAAAGGGGGATTCGGCCTGAAAACCCAGGACATCAACGATCGTCGCCGCCAGGTCCCGCAAGCTTGCCGTCTGGTCAACGATTGTCGGCGGCGGGCCGCCCGCGGGGGGGACGATCACCAGCGGAACGTGGAGCTGGGCCTGGTAGAGACTCGTTCCGTGCACGAATATGCCGGGTTGTTCGCCGAAGCTTTCGCCGTGGTCCGCCGTGACGATCATCCAGGTCCGCTCGAGAACGCCACGACGAGCGAGCTCATCGATCAAGCAGCCAAGCTGCTCGTCGAGGTCCGCGACGCAGTCGTCGTAGGAATCGCGAGCGAACTCGATCTGCTGCGGGGAAGGTCCCTCCCTCGCCACCATCACCCAGTACTTGGTCACGGTCAGCTCGGCGGGATTGCGCGGCTTCGCACCGAACCGGTGGAGCCCTCGCTCCGGGACCTGATACGGAACGTGGGCGTCAAAATAATTCAGGAAGGCGAAGAAGGGCCGCGCCGGCTGCCGGCGATGGGAGAGCCAGTCGAGGAACTCGCGATTGACGTCCGCCGCATCCTTCCGATCGCTCAGGAGATACCACCCGAGGTCCGCTACCGCCGGGGCCAGGGCGACCAGGGCCGGCCAGCTCTCGAGGAAATCCCCCATCGCCGCGAGTCCCGCCTCCATGGGGCGAGCCACCAGGACGGCGTTCCGGAAAGCGGTGAGCCGAGGGAACTGATAATCCCGGTAATCGGTGAAGCCGCGAGCCAGGCCGGAGTCCGTCCCACAATACCCGGAGTTGGCGACGAAGCCCGCCGTCGCGTAGCCGCGCGATCCCAGGAACTCCGCCAGCGTGGGATCCGTCCGGTCCAGCGGGGTGAAGTAGCCGGCGGATAGCTCATGAGGCCATCTTCCTGTAAACATGCTCCCATGGGATGGCAGGGTCCACGACGACGTCGCCCGTACGCGATCGAAGCGAATCCCCTGGCTCGCCAACTCTTCGAGGGTCGGGCTGGTGGGACGATCGTAGCCATGGAGGCTCAGATGCTGGGCGCTCACCGTGTCCAGCACGATCAACAGGACGTTGGGGCTGCCCGGCGATGGTAGGGGCCGGGCCGCCTCGCGCCATTCCTTGATTCGATCTTGACTCCAGAGCGAGCCCGCCGCGATCGCGACGAGACCGGCGATGACCGGGAAGGTGGCCCGGACCATCCGGCGAAAGCGGTCAGGATGCCGCTCCAGCGACGGGACCAACCGCGCCGCGATACCCAGCGCCAGGAGAAATCCGGCCGGGCCGTAAATCCGCGGGAAACCGGCCCAGATGGGGGGAAGCACGGTCAGCGCGCCCAGGAGCCGGGTGGCGAGCCATCGGCCGCGTCGCGGCGCGCCAGAACCTCAGGATCGACAGCAGCGCGCCGACGACGAGGAAAAGGGCCAGGTTGAGCAAGGGGATCAGCCAGACGAAATGATGGCTGATCCAGTAGAGATGATTGGAATCGAACACCTGTTTCCGCACGATGATCGCACCCACCTCGAGCAGGCCCGCAAGGAGCCCGCACCAGGCCGACAGCACCAGGAACCGAATGAGGCCAGGGCGGCTGGTGTCGCGATCGGGAGACCACGCGCCGGAGGGTTTGGCCTCGTCGAGCAGAGCGGTCTCAGGCGTCATCGGCGTCGGCCCATCGCAATCGGGGATCGAACGGTGGATCTCTGCATCTTGGCAAGGCATGGATTACCTGTCAAGGCGTCCAGCGACCGGGTCGGATTGCCGGCCACGGCCCCGGCTGGACATACTGATTGAAGGCTGGGCTCACGTGGCCCGGATACTCTTACGACGGGAGATCGGGATGAGGGAGCGCGCGGGGCGTTGGCGGCTCGTGGGGTTGCTGGCCATCGTCGCCGGGGCGGTGCTGCTCCGCGTCGGTTGGAAAGGGTGGGACGTCCGGCGCGATCGCATCGCCATCGCGGAGATCGAGCAGGAGATCAAGAACGGGCGACACGCGACCGCCACGCGGAGACTGCATGAGCTACTGGCCCGGAAGCCCGGCTCGGACGCGGCTCTTTATCTCCTGGGCACCTGCGAGCTGGCTCGAGGGCGGCCCCAACCGGCCGCGGAGGCCTGGGCCCGGGTGGCGCCCGATTCTCCGTTCGCCGCCAGTGCGCTCCTGGGTCGGATGAAGATCGAGACGGAGCGCGGGCGATTCTCGGAGACTGAGCAGATCATCCGGGACGCACGAGACGATCCTCGGGTCGAGGCATCCAGTGTCTTGATCTTGCTCGAACCGCTCTATCGATATCAAGGTCGCCTCGCGGAGTCCCTTCATTTGATCGAGAGGCGCTGGGATGCGCTGGACCGGGCGGGTGAAGGGGCTACCGAGCAGGCCATCAACCTGGTCCGGTCGCACATCGAGCACCAGCAAAACCCCATGTCGCCGGACGCGATCCGTTCCATCCTCGACCAGGCCGCAAGCCTGGCTCCGGACGACGATCGGGTCTGGCTCGGGAAGGCCAACCTGGCGATCCGTAGCGGATCGTTCGACGAGGCGAAGCGGTGGCTCGATGCCTGTCTGCAGCGTCGGCCCGAGGATATCCCGGTCTGGCGAGCCCGGCTGGACTGGGCGGTGAGGACCAATCACGTTGCGGCGGCGAGCGAAGCGCTGAAGCATCTCCCCGTCGCGGAATCGCCTCCCGCCGAGGCCCCGCGCCTTGCAGCCTGGCTAGCCGCGCAGGCGCGGGGATCCTGGTGCCGAACGGCGGGCCCTCGAACGCCTCATCGTGGTCGATCCCGCCGACCATGCCGTTCTCGACCGGCTCGCCGCCCTGGCGACCCAGGAAGGCCAACCGTCCCGCGCCGCCGATCTGCAAACTCGGAAGGGCGAGATCGAGCGACTCGAGGCGCGCTACCAGAAACTCTATCGGCGCAATCAACCAGTGCGCGACTCCGTGGAGATGGCGCGCCTGGCCGAACAGCTCGGCCAGGGTTTCCGGGCCAGGGCCAACCTGACCGTGGCCATCGCCATGCATCCGGACCGTGAGGATCTTCGGCACCACCTCAACGAGCTCAAACGGAACGAAGCGAGCCGTGAGGGGGCCGGACGTTCCCTCGCCGATGTGCTCGCTACCGAATACGATTTCCCAACCGGTTCCCCGCCGTCTCCGGGCTCGCCTACGGCGACCCAAAATCCATCGGCCGCATCGATCGCGACGCCTCTCGAGCCCAGGGAAGGATGATCGTCAATCTCGGTGCACGCGGATGAAGTGATCGGTGAAGGACGAGTGGGGGACGATGTCCTTGACGGCCGGCATGTGGCAGCCGATACAGCCCTGCACCGGGTTGACTGGACAGATCGTGCGAGCCGAGGATGGAATGAGCGCGTGCCGACGCGGCCTCGAGTCGCCGGTCTGAGGCGATCTCGGTCCCGAACCCTGGCTGGAATGGCACGACAGGCACCGGGCCTCGTAGTGTGGGATCGATGTCGAGGCATCCCGATGCGGGTTATGGCAGGTCGCGCAATCCAGCGAGTCGTTGCTCTCGGTGAAGCAGCGGCTCCAGGTCAGCGTGGTGCTCTGGAAGCGGGCCGAGGTCGGGTCGTCGCGCGAGACCTCGTGGTTGGACGGGGTGTGACACTGGGCGCAGATGTGTACGAGCCGGGCGCCGGCGACCATCGATGGCCGGCCGATCGACGGGTCCGACTCGACAAGCTTGGCCTCGACCGCCCTCAGGTGGTTCCCGCCGGGGCCGTGACATTTCTCGCAGCCGATTCCCCGGTCGAGCGCGCACGGGCCGGATCGGTCGAGCACGGCTTTCGGCTCGGTAACGTGACAGGACAGGCAGAGTCGGACCGCATCTTCGGTCAGCGGCTGGCCGAGGAACTCTTCGGGCCGGCCCGGATTGCGTGGATGACCTGAAGTCAGGTCCCAGGTCGCGGCGGAGCCATCGGGATACTCCGAGAGCCGAAGCTCGTAGGCTTTCCCTTTGCCGTCGCGCCCCACGAGAGTCAGTCCCCGGTCCCCGGAGCCGAACGCATACTGGACGACCGCGTCGAAGACCTGACGGTCCCTTCGGGTCTCCTGCCGCAACCGGCCGTCGGCGGTCCGGTAGAGCGCGTGTGTGGTCCTGGAATCGAAGCGATCGGCGACCGTCGAGGCGGGGAGCACGAGGCCGCCGAGCTCGGCGTCGCGGAAAAACGTCCGGGCATGACGCGAAGCCTGCTGCGATTTGAACTCGGCGGTATGGCAGGCGGCGCACGGCTCCGAGCCGACGTACGGGGCCGGGTCGAAGACCTCGGGATGCTCGTCGCGATAGGCGCTCCCCTTCTGGAACGCGGACCGGGCTTCATCCCAGGCGCCCTCCTGAAGTGCGGCGCGGCTCATGAGCCAGTAGGCTTCGGGATCGGGCTTCGCGGCCAGGACGATGCGGAGCTGGTCCCGGGCATCGCCCGGTCGCCCCGCTCGCAGCCAGGCGATCGCCAGTTCCTTGCGCGGCACGATCGGCCGGGGCACCCCGTCTTTCACCACCTCCGCTCGCCCCAGGGCACGCAGCCAGTAGGCGGCGGCGCCCGCCGGGTCGTTCCGCTCGAGCTGGATCATGCCGAGCATCGCCTCGGCGCGCGACTCCCAACCGTGGCGCAGTTGCCAGTGCGGTACCGACCTGCTCCGCGTCGTCGAGGCGGCCGCGGGCGCGATAGCGCGGGTCAGCTCGAGAAGCGTCTCAGGATGATCCGGATCCAGGGTCCGGGCGTGCTCCCAGGTGGCCACCGCCCGCCGGGGCTTGTCGGACCGGGACAGGACCAGCCCCTGGAGATACAGGTCTTCGGCTGTCGGGGCCAACGAGCCAAGCCGTTGATAGAGCGCCGTCGCCACGGAGTCTCGCCCCAGCCGGACCGACGCCCGGGCCAGGAGTTGCAAGGCCGGGACGTCTTCGGGCGCCGACTTGAGCCGCGCACGCACAGGCCGGCCGCAGACTCCCAGTCGCCGCGGGAATACGCCTCTCGCGCCATGCTCAATGGGTCGGTCGTCAACCGGTACCGCGACCACCCAAGCCAGCCGAAAAGGAGCGATGCTCCCAGCACGATCACGCCCAGAAGACATCGTTGGGGATTGGTCATTGGTCAGTCGAGTCTTCCTCCGTAGGATCCCTGGGTCGTGCGACAAGTCGGGAAGCCCCGATTCGTGATTCAACATTTCCGATGTTCTGCGGCCTGACGGGCCGCGGGAACCCAGCCCAGGGTGAAACCCTGGGACTCGTGCACCCCGCGCCTTCCTCGTGCACCCTGAAGGGGTGCCGGACGTCTCCTGCGGCCCTTCAGGCCTCCGGGGATGAAGGCCGGCTTGCCGCGGACACCGGGTTTCACCCGGGGCTTTGCTCCTGAGGCCCTGCGGGCCGCCGCCGCACATCGTCCCCCACTGGCCGCGGTGGGCTCGATCGCTCGCGGCGGGCGCATGCGCAACGCAATCGTTACGCGCTCTAGCTTGCGGCCGAGGAACGCTGACGAAACAACCTCCCGATTTCCCCTCGTTCCCACGCTCCGCGTGGGAATGCCGTCCGGGACGCTCCGCGTCCCACGGGCGGGGCCGAAGGCCGCGACGCAGAGCGTCGAAGAAGGCATTCCCACGCAGAGCGTGGGAACGAGTTAGGGCTGGTCCGATTCCGGGAAGTTGTTCCGTCAGCGTTCCAAGACCGCGTAGGGTCGTACGCAGTGAAGAGAAGAATGCGCCGCTCATGGTCGTTTCCTCATTGCGTCCCGCGTACTCACAGGGTGGCCGCGTACCGGTTCCAGCCCTCCGCGACCCGTAGCCAGCCGATTGTCTCGCAGATCGAGGCCAGCTTCTTGACGGCGTCGCGGAGGTCCTGGGCAGGTCGATCGAACGCGGCGTAGTAGTCCGAGTAGACCTGGGCCAGCTTTCCGCGGGCGTCTCGGATCTCCTGCCAGCGCTTCCGGTGGGCGGCGGCTTCCTGGCGATGGCCCAGGCGCTCCTCGATCATCGCCAGGCGATAGCGAGCGGCGACGAGATTGGGGTTGAGCTGGAGAGCCTGGCGATAGTTCTCGGCGGCGCCGGCGGAGTCGCCGTTCCGCTCGCGCGCCTGGCCGCGAAGGAGCCAGATCTCCGGCTCCTCGTCGGCGCTTTTGGGGAGCCGCTCCAGGGCGGCGTTGAAGGCGTCGAGATCGCCCAGCGACTGGAGTAGAGTCAGATAGTCGCGCCAGGTGCGGGAATCGTCCGGACGTCCCTCGAGGCACGCCCGCATCTCGCGGACCGCTTCCGCCCCGTGGCCCAGCGCCATCTCGACGTTCGCCAGGGAACGTCGCGCCTCCCAGTCCTGTGGGTCGGCGGCCACGTAGCGACGTAGCAGTTTTATCGATTCAGTCGGTGCCACGCGCTGCAGTTCGCATCGGATCCGCATCGAGAGCAACACGGGACGGTCGGCGGGCGCCGAACGATCGTAGGCCGTCCAGAGGACACCGTAGGCATCCTCCCATCGGTCTTCCATCGCGTAAAGTTTCAGGAGTTCCTGGCTCGCGTCGTGAGCGAGCTCCGAGCCTGGAGGATGGAGTGGGTCGGCCTCGATCACCGCCAGGAGCGCGGCCTCGGCCTCCCTCGCCCGGTCGATCATCAAGTAAGCCTGAGCCTCGCGGAACAGGGCATCGGGCTTGTTCGGCCACCAGTGCGGAACCTGATGCAGCTCTCGAGCGCAGCCCGCCGTGTCACCCCGCGCAGCCAGGACCCGCGCCAGAATCATACGAGCCTCGGCGTCATGCGGGGCATGCCTGAGGCGTGCCCGCAGCGCGTCCTCGGCCGGACCATATTGTTCCCGGACGATCCAGGCCTCGATCGTTCGAAGGCTGGCGATCGGACGTGTGTCGCGCCAGTACCACCAGGCATTGAATCCGAGCAAACCGACGACTGCCGCGGATACCACCAAGGTTGTCAGCCAACGAAGGCGTCTCCGACTCGCTCGAACGGGCACGGGCACCGCGACCGATCGTTCAACCTGAGCGACCGAATGCTCAACCTCGGAGGGAATGGCCACTTCCGTTTCGGAGATCATTCTCTTGTCGCTTGCCACAACGAGCCCACTGCTCACTGATCACTTGCCGCTCACGGTGACCCCGGTCGTGAGACCGTGGTTCGGACGGGGTACCTCTTGCCTCGCACGTCGGTGCGTTTCACCCAGCCCATCGGATCGGGAGGACGCCGAGGTCGGTGGGCTACGCACCATCCGAAGCCACGCACTCAGGTGCAATGGTATCGGGCTGGGACGATTCCATGTTACTTCAACCGCTCGAGCACCGCCAGGCTGACCGCGTCGCCCGGGCGATCCCGCAGCACCAGGAGGTGCCAGGCGCGCGCCTCGTCGCGCCGGCCCATTCGCTCGCGGAGGTCGGCCAGTCGATGATAGAGATCCGGCTGGGAAACCACGCCGAGCGTCGGCATGGCAATCGCCTCGTAGTAGAGGCCGCGATGCTTTCCGAGCTCCTCCGCATTCGAGCTCGGCTTCATGGCCGACGGGTCCAGATCGAAGGTGGTCCCGCGCAACTGGCGATAGGCTTCGCGATAGCTCTGATAGTCGCGGTCGATCCGTTCGAATTCCGCAGTCTGCCCGGACTGACGAAGGACGAACCAGAACCGGTAGAGGATCGCCTGGTCCGAGGGATCGAGTGTGAGGGCGCGGCGATAAGCCCGGACGGCCCGCGGCCAGTCGCGGGCGTTTTGTGCCAGCTTTCCCTCGTGCTTGGCGAACCGTGGATCGGCGGCGATCGCCTTGGGCAAGCGAGCAAACTCCTCGCTGAATCGATCGAACTGGGCTGCGTCAAACAACCCGGTCATCCAGGCATCCCAGGCCTCGGCCGAGTCCGGGTGGCCGCGGAGAGCCCCCTCCAGCAGCTCCACCCCCGACTCGCCCCGACTGTCATGGACCAGGGCCAGGCCAGCCGACAGGTCCAGAGGGAGGTTCTCCGGGTGTTCCCTCGCCAGCGGCTCGAACAACTGGACCTGCGAGCCGGGGGCGACCTTCTCGATGTCAATTCGTGCGACTTCCAGAAGGATCTTCACCCGGTCAACCGGGTCGGGCTCGCTCTCGTGGATCCTCATGCCGAGCCGATGGGCTTCCTCCGTCCGCCCCTCCTTGTCCAGCAGGTCCATGACGCCCAGCCCGCTCCCGGCACGATGGGATCGAGGCGAAGTGCCTCCTTCCAGCAGTCCTCGGCCAGGTCGTACCGCGCGCTGATACTGCGCCTTCCCCTCGAAGAACTTCACGATCGCGGCCTCCCTCGGGCCGCTCGTGCGGACGGCACGAAGGTGTTCCAGGGCGATCTTCGGATCGGGACGCGGCGGCTCGGTGGCGAGCTGAGCCATCAGGAGGTGAGCGTGCGAGTCATCGGGCCTGGCCCGCAGGTCAGGGCGCAACGCCTCCCGGGCCTGCTCGAACTTTCCCGCACGCGCGAGGGCCCGGACTTCGTTCAGGCGCGTACCCGGGCTCCCGCCATCGACGCGCGCCGATCGCGACGATCCCGCCAATGCAGCCCACAAGGGCGATCACGATCACGAGTCCGGGAGGACGTACACGGCTCGATGTCCCGTTGCGTTGTTCCATAGAGCGTTCGATGGACACTCGAAGGCAGGGTGGACGGGGCGCCGCATCATACGGCGGTGCTCTGAGGGGCACCGCCTTCCCTACCGGGCGGCCGGCGGCTTCAAGGGAGACTGGCGAACGGCCTTGTACGAATCGGTCCCTTCACTGATCACGATCAGTTGGTCGGCAGTTACGTTCGCGAAGACCTGGGTGGTTCGACTGGTCGGCCAGGTCACTCTGAGGCTGGTCACGGACGTCGCGCCACCCAGGCCGATCGTCTCGACCAGTGAATTGCCCCCGAAGCTGCCGTTGTTGCCGATCGTCCTGTAGATCGACCGCGCAGCGGCCGTCGGCGTCCTTCAGATCGGCCTGGATCCGTGCCCCGATCGCGGATCGGTTGGTCCGGGTGCCGACCAGCTTGACCTTCAGCCAGTGCCGGCCGTGACCGGGGTTCTGGAACAACACATTATAAGCCTGGTCGCCGGGAAACGCACCACCCAGGACGCAGAACAGGTCCAGGTCGCCGTCGCAATCCCAGTCGGCGAACGAGATTCCATGACCTTTCTGGAGATGCCCGGTCCGGGACGAGTCCGTTACGTCTTCGAAGCGCCGTCCCTCGACGTTCTTGAGCATCACGTTCGGCACCAGCCCCGAATACGACATCTCGCCCGTCCCGAAATAGGTGTCGAGATAACCGTCGTTGTCGATGTCCCCGAAATTCGCCCCCATCGCGTCGATGGTCGAATCCAGGCCAACCTCATCGCTGACGTCGCGAAAGCCTTGCTTGCCCAGGTTCCGGTAGAGGCGAGGGTGTCCGGCGTCTTCCTTCTCGCGTACGCCGATCGCCTGAGCCACGATGTTGACGAGCGCGCCGTAGTAATCATTCACGAGGAGGTCCAGGTTGCCGTCGTTGTCGTAGTCCCAGAACCAGCAGGCGAACGAGCGCAGGTGGGCCGGTCCCGCCATCCCCAGCTCGGTGGTGACGTCACGGAAGCGGCCATTGCCCTCGTTATGATAGAGGTGACAGGGATGGTCCATGTACGAGACGAACAGGTCGAGTCGGCCGTCGTCATCATAATCGCCCCAGGCCGATCCCTTGGCGATCCCATCACCGGCGACGCCGGCTTCCGGGCCGACATCCTTGAACGTGCCATCGTGCTGGTTGTGATAGAGCCGGCAGCGCTCGCGGGGATTGGGATCGGTCGTGTGGAATTCGCCGCAGACGAACACGTCGAGCCAACCATCGTTATCGTAGTCGCCCCAGACGGCCGACTCGGAGGAGATCGGCTCTCCCAGCCCGCTCTTGAGCGTCACGTCCTCGAACACGCCGTCGCCCGTGTTCCTGAGCAGCGAGAGCCGACCCGGCTTCTCCCACGCGCCGCGTAACAACAACACGTCGGGATGGCCGTCGTTATCGTAATCGCCGCGTGCCAGGTTCAGGGCGTAGACCTGGGCGTCGAGTCCCGCGGACGCGGAACGATCGTCGAACGTCCCATCGCCCCGGTTCAGGAACAGCGAAGCTCCCCGATCGACGTCGATCGAGGTGACGAACAGGTCCGGAAGGTCGTCGCCGTTGAAATCGTCGAAGAAGCTCCCGCCGGCGAGGTTCGGGCCGCGAACGCCCAGTCCTACCCGGGGCGCGACGTTGTGGAAGGCTCCGACGTCCATCTTCGAGCGGAACCCATCCATCGGGATGAGGTATTCTCTCGGGACTTGCTCCGGGTACTCGCCCAGGGTCATGTAGGCGATATTCAGGAGCCATCGGAATCGAAGGTCGCAGGGCCGCAGTTTCAGGTAATCCGAGAAGTGCCGGACGGCCTCGCGTGAGCCTTCCTTCTGGATGTGGACGGCCTGGCGATCGATCGGGAAGATGCAGCTCGACGGGCCGAGACACTCCAGGCAGTTTTCGATCTCGCCGCGACGGAGGGCGGAGATGCCGAGCAACGCGTGGAATTCGCCCTGGATCTCCGCGGGGAAACCGAGGTTCCGGCACAGGTCCAGTCCTCGTCGCAGCCACGATTCGGCCTGCGCGAAATCCCCTTCGTGCATGTAGTAGAACGCGACCTCGCCGGCCAATGGGATGGCCTTGAGGCCTTGCTGGAATGTGGGATGAGCGTCGAGCCCGAGCCGATCGTACTCCTGCGCTTGGCGGCGAGCCCTCGCGGCCCGCGCACTCGGATCGCTTCACGCACCTCACCCAGCGAGCTGGGGTCCCGGATCGTTCCCTTGAACGCGAATGCGTTGACGCCCATAGCAACATCCAGCGAGCCGCCGGTCGACGCAAACCCTGGCATCCGTTCCCGGTGCGTTGGGGTCGGGATACCACGTCACGTTGGGATCTTCGGTTTCCGAGCTCGTCCCCGGAGGGGCGGGTGGGACCGACGGGCGGACCAGGCGAGACCAATCCATGCCTCCGGTAATCCAGACGATCGCCCCGACCGCCGCCACAACGCAAAAGGCCCCCGCAACCAAGAGCCGGACGAGACCTTTCATCGCGTGTTCCTTTCAACTCGACGGCCCTCGACCGCGACGTGTGTCTCGCACGATCGAAGGCCGGCACGCACAGCGCAGGCGATCCATGCCCCGATTCCCCCCTTCGTAAGGAGGGGAAACTGAGGCGGAATGGCCCGTTTCCTTTCCCCCCCTTACGAAGGGGGGGTTAGGGCAATACCGTTGAATTCGTGATAAACTGAAGGCAGAAAAGGGCCTGGTTCTCGTTCCCACGCTCCCGCGTGGGAATGCCGTCCTCGACGCTCCGCGTCGGCTGCGTCACGCCGCAGTGGAGACACCGCGGGGACGCGGAGCGTCCCAGAAGGGTGGTTCCCACGCGGGAGCGTGGGAACAAGTCGTTCGCAAGTCCTGTCCTTACTCCTGGTTAGCGCTAATTCAACGGTATTGGGGTTAGGGAGGTTCTTCGGTCGGGAACTCCGAGCGTGTCCAAGCCAACCGTTTAGGCATTCTATTCTATCAGGCGACATCGGCAGGAACGTAACCCCAGAATCGATCGTACCGGCCCGGATTGGCGGAGAATCCCGGCCCGAGCCAGGCGGCTCGCCAAGTTACGGAATCAGCCCCGCCTCCTTCGCCGGCTCTTGTCCACGGTCCCGAAACGCGCTATCCTTGACCGCCAGGAGAGGCGGGTTGCTCGGAATCGTCCGTCCGATTTTTTCACCGCTCTCACGACCGGATCCGGGCCGATCTCAGAAGCCCGCTTATCGGGAGGATGCCGGAGGCCCTGGCAAGTTCGATGTCGCCAGCAACGCCGCCCGCCGCCGGCCCCTCGCGCCGGCGACAAATGATGGTCCTGTATCTCGTGGTGCTCGCCGCGGGGGCGATTGCCGCAGGGATCTGGCTGCGAAACCGCTGGCTGGTCGCGCGGGACGCAAGGCTTGCCCACCGTGCACTGGACGCCGGACGACTGGATGAGGCATCCGCAAGCCTGGGCGCTGGCTCAAGGCGGCGCCGCGTTCGGGCGAGGCCCACTACCTCAAGGCGCGAATCGCCTGGGCTCGAAACGACCTGTCGACCGCCCACGACGAAGTGGAGCGGGCCCGGGCGCTGGGATACCCCCGCCAGTTTCTGGTACCGCTCCAGGGCTTGGTCCTGGCCAAAGCCAACCAATCCTCCGCGGCCGAGCCGTACCTTCGCGAGGCGTTTGAGGGCAGCAAGAAGGCCGATCCGGAGGTCGCAGAGGCCCTGGCGCGGATCTATCTCGGCTCCTTTCGATTGCGCGAGGCCGACGCGGTCCTGGACCGCTGGTCGCGCGAGGTGCCCGACGACGGTCGCCCCCACCTGCTGCGGACCGAGATCGACATGCGGCACGATGCCGCTCCCGAGGTGGTCATCGCACGCTATCGCGCGGCGCTCGAGCGCGATCCCGGCCTCGACAAGGCGCGGCTCGGGCTGGCCGAGCAGCTCCGATTCTTGCGCCGTCATGACGAAGCCGCCGCCGAATATGCAGCCTACCAGTCGCGGCAGCCGGAGGACCCGATGGGCTATCTCGGCGCGGGGCGGAATGCGCTGGATCAGGGCGACGAGCCCTCCGCGGTCCGGTTGCTCGACCGCGCCTTGACGCTGTCGCCTCGGAATTCCGTCGTGCTGGCCGCCCGCGGTTCGGTCGAGCTCCGCCATGGTCGGTTCGAATCGGCGCTGGCCTACTATGATCGGGCCGTGAATGCCGATCCCTTCGATTCCGCCCTCCGGTATCAGCGCATGCTGATCCTGAGCCGGCTCGGGAGGAAGACCGAGTCCGCTGCCGAGCTCCGGGCTGTCGATCAGCTTCACAAGGACGAGAAGGAGTTCGAGCGGATCAGCATCGCGCTGCGCGATTCGCCCCTTGACCCGGCGCTTCGGAGCGCGGCAGCGAGTTGGCTGATGGCCCATGGTCATGAGGAGGAGGCCATCGAATGGGCCAACCTGGTCCTCCGAGCTCAGCCGTCTCATCCCGCGATGAATCGCCTCCTGGCCGACTACTATCGCAAGAAAGGACAGCCGGGTCTCGCCAATTACTATGAGGCGCAGGCGGCAGCGACGCCGGACCAGGCTGCCACGACCCCGTGAAGGGCCGGCATGCCTGGACCGATGCAAGCCCGACCGAGGAGACGCCTCGATCGAATCAAAGGGCATACCGGGGCCACTCGCCCCGCGGGGCGCGTGGCACCGAGGCCGCATCTTCGCGCACCTGCTTGATGGCCTCTTGGATGCGGTCGGCCTCTTCGACGCGGCCGAGCTGCCGATATACGGAAGCCAGGTTGTACAGAACGCCGTACTGCCGGGCGCCAGCAGCCTGGCCTGGTTTAGGTGTTGCAGAGCCTCGTCGCGCCGTCTTTGCTGAATCGCCAGCTTGGCCAGTTGCAGGTGGGGAGCGTACCTCTTCGTATCCCACTCCACGGCCTGGCGGAAGCAACGTTCCGCCTCGTCGGATTCTCCCTGGAGGAGATAGGTCTCGCCGAGCCGGTTCATGAGCTCGGCGTCCGGTGTCCTCGCCACCTCCTGGGCCAGGTACTTGCCGGCGTCGTCAAGGCGGCCGCTCCTGGCCAGGTCATCGGTGAAATGCATCCAGAACATCTTGCGCGATGCGGGCATCTCCTTGAGTTCAGGGTCGAGCTCCAGGACGCGCTCGAATGCCGCCACGGCCTGTTGCGGATTCCGGTCGTTATGATAAACCACCCCCCGCAGCATGAAGCCGATGACCTCGCCGCCGGGGATGTGGCTGAGGCGATCCGATAGCCTTAGCAGCTCCGTCGTGTTGTTCTGCGACAACATCACAGCGGCGAGCCGGCGCATGGCGGCGATATTCTCGGGCTCGCGCTCGAGGATCTGCTGGTAGGCCCGAATCGCGTGATCCGGATGCGGCCCGCGCACGAGGCCGAAGGCGCGGATCTGGAGATCGTTCACGGACAACCGCCCGGCCCTCTGATAATACGCCTCGGCCTCGACCGAGTAATCCATCCGGCTCAGGCAGTTTGCGGCGAGCAGCGCCGCGTCATGGCTCCAGGGCCTTCGCTCCAGGTGATCCAGGGCATGCTGCAAGCAAGAAACCAGGTCGACCCGCGAATAATCCCGTTGCGCTTCCTCCAGGGCGGACGATCGGGTCAGGTTCCAGGCCGTCAGGGCCGTTAACCCAATCAGAAGTAACGCTGAGAGAAGTTTGTACCCCCATCGCCTCGATCCGACCCTTGCAATCGGCGATTTCTCCCGTTTTTCATCAGTGTTCATCGCGGTCGCACAAAAGAGCGTGGCTCATGGCCCGAGATTGGTGAAATCCGTTCCTACAAGGCCGACGCGCCAGCGAGTGGATTCTCGGGCTCCTACCGAATGCCATGAATGGATGAGGGGACACGCCCTCCCGGCAATCGCCGAAGGTCGTGTCCCCGTGATCAAACGCCAAGTAATCCCGACGAGCGAATCCTTAGCTCAAAGCGCATCCATGCTCACGACTTCGTTGTTGTTCGTGGTGCCGATGGCCTGCCACGCGATGATGTTGACCGAAGTCTTGATGAACCGGACCGAGCCGTCCATGAAGAGCACATTCTGCCCGCCAGGGTGGTTCGAGGTGGCGTTGACCAGTGTGATCGTACCTCGGCCGTCCTCGCGCTGGTCGGAATAGTCGCAGGGGTAGCGACCGGGCATGGCCGTGTGCGAATAGATCGAGGTTCCGCCGAAGGCCCACCACTCACCCTTCCAGCCCCAGCTCTGGCAGCCCGGCAGGTACCGGTTTGGTTCGTTGGGAGCGGCTTGACGGCCGCACAGATCAACGCGAATTGCTGGTCGGTCGTCGGTGGCGCGGAAGCGACACCGATATTGTAGATCATGCCCAGAGTGGGCCGGGATACCGTTGACGTGCCCGGTCCCTTGACCCATTCGGAGAAGATGGCCGTGTTGCTCGTCCCATCCGTGAAGGTGTTGATGCTGACCTGTCGCTGGATAAGGATCGTATCCCAGTTGGTGATGACGTAGCCGGGACCATTCGCTTGCCAGGTCGGAGAGTTGACATACCGGTTCAGCCCGACGTTTGACGGGTAGTTGAAGGACCCGATCAGCCGCGCCGTTCCGTTGAGATTGACGAGTCCCGACGCACCGGGATTCATCGTGTCCGAGGGGCACAGGAAGGTCTGGATTTGCATCGTCAGGACCGTGACCTGAGGTTCCGCATCGGCCCCTAGGGCGGCATTGATATCATTACCGCCGTCGGTGTACACACTGTCTCCATCGCTCCAGCGGGCGCCGAAGGACCAGTTGATTGCATTGTAGGCCGTTTGCTGTTCCAGGTACGGGAGCAGCCGGGCAAGCTGCGACCAGTTCTGGTGCGGCATGACCTGGGTGTTGGTGGTCGGTGGAACCCAGAACGCGTTGACCGAGTTCGGCGGTACGTTGGTGTACGCACTGACATAGTTGGCCATGGCCAGGCCGATTTGCTTGAGATTATTGGTGCACTGCGCCCGGCGGGCGGCCTCGCGGGCCGCCTGTACGGCCGGAAGGAGCAGTGCGATGAGCACCGCGATGATCGCGATGACGACGAGCAATTCGATCAGCGTGAATCCTCGAAGTCTACGACTCATGGATGGACCCCCTGAAAACCAACGAAAATGAATGCGCACATCGGTATGATGTGCTTGTAAGAGAACGCGAAACGGAAACGGTAAAGACGGATTTCGACCGTGCGGCGAGACATTAGGATCACTTCGACTTGGTCGTACCGGGATAGCCTGCGGCCTTGTAAGGATCGCCCTTTCGCTCCATCCATTCCTTCTGACTCTTCGGCGCCTCATTCTTGGTCGCATTGGGATCCGTCTTGACGACGCCCGCATCCCCCAGAGG
Organism: uncultured Planctomycetota bacterium; assembly: GCA_963845755.1. Classification (GTDB taxonomy): domain Bacteria; phylum Planctomycetota; class Planctomycetia; order Isosphaerales; family Isosphaeraceae; genus CAWJTV01. The sequence continues at coordinate 137,346 of CAWJTV010000015.1, read as the reverse complement.
CTTGGCTCGGGCCGCTTCCGACTCGTTGTCTGTCGAGCAACCCGTCACTCCCAGCATGCCCGCGACTACCAGAGCCAACCCCAACCCGCGAGTGAACGAATTCACGAGAACCCCTCCTGTTGAAGACCTTAACTTATGAACAGCGAAAACGGAATCACAAACTCTTGCCCTTGCCTCGCGCCTCCCGGATCGTGGGGCCGAAGCCGCTCGCCCCGACGATCGCGCCTCGGTCGCTCGTGATTCGAGAGGAGTCACGCAACTCGTCAGCTCGGCCCGCGATTTCAGTCCGATGGGGACGATTCAGAGGAACGACAAACCTCCCGCCCCATCGAAACCGTCGCAGGCCGGGAACCTCTCAATCCTTTCAGCGACAGAAAGGCACGCTCGTTATCCCCACCAGGCTGCTCACTCGCAATGAGAGCCCACGGAAAACAATCGATGCCGATCAGGTATCGGCTTGTATCGAATACGGTCACGACTTATCTAGAAACTGTAGAGCATCCCAACTCTATACACCGCTTCGATCTGCTGTCAACAAAAAAAGAGCCGAGTCAATATCTCTTAACACTTTCGTACTCTTAGATACCTGATTGGAGGCATACAGGTGTCGATGAGATCCGTCTTGAGATGTTGCGGGACTTGGCGATTTAGCTTTTGGGTGTGCGTTAATCAGGCCGCCTGAAACGGAACCCTGCCACCCTGATATCACACCAATCAACCGGCGGCAGCCACATAATCTGTCACGCCTCCTGCGCCGAGGGCGTGCTTATCAAAGCCCAGACTCGTGCGGCACACCCCAGGGATCTGGACCCTGAGGCGGCTTGGGTCATTGCGCACACGCGTCACGGATTGGGCGGTATCAACTGTTTCTGGCGGAGGACCTTCCACTCCGATTCGCCCTCGGCGATCTCGATGAACTGATCGGCGGGGAGGTCGTGGAATGTCTGGATCGTCCGGCTAGTCGGCCAGGAAATCGTCAGGGCCGCCACCTGCATGGCGTCCTGCAGGCCGATCGTCTCGACCAGCGCGTTGCCCCCGAAGCTGGAGTTATTGCCGATGGTCCGGTAGATCGATCGCACCTGGCCGGTGGCCGACTTGACGTCGGCCCGGATCCTCGCACCCAAGGCCGAGCGGTTGGTCTTGGTCCCGATCAGCCTGACCTTCAGCCAGTGGCGATCGGTGCCGGGATTCTGAAAGAGGGCATTGTAGGCCTGGTCGCCGGGTGTGCCACCGCCCAGCTCGACGAACAGGTCGAGGTCACCGTCACAGTCCCAGTCGGCGAACGAGACCCCGTGTCCCTTCTGGAGGTGGCCCGTCCCCGAGGCGATGGTCACATCCTCGAAGCCCTGGCCCTCGATGTTGCGGAACATCAGTTTGACGTCCAGGCCCTCGTAGGACATATCACCGGTCCCGAGGTAGAGATCCAGGTAGCCGTCATTGTCGACGTCGCCGAAGTTGCAGCCCATCGGCGCCATGGCCCGGTCGAGTCCCATCTCGACGGTGACGTCGCGAAAGCCATCCGTGCCGAGGTTGCGATAGAGCCGGGGGCGGCTGGACCCCCGGATCTTCACGCCCATGGCGCTGGCCAGCACCTCGGCGAGCCGAGCCCGGTAGTCGTTGACGTAGATGTCGAGGTGTCCGTCGTTGTCGTAATCCCAGAACCAGCAGGCGAAGCTGTAATCGGTGCCGGTGACGCCGAGCTTCGGCGCGACGTCTTCGAAGGTGCCATCCGCGCGTTCCGGTAGAGCCGGCACGGCTGGCCCATATTCGAGACGAACAGGTCGAGCCTGCCGTCGCCGTCATAGTCGCCCCACGCCGACCCCTTGGCGCACCGCTCGTCGACGACGCCCACCGCGGCGGCGACGTTCACAAACGTGCCGTCGCCGCGGTTGTGGTAGAGCCGGCACCGGTTGCGCGGATCCTGTCGGCCCGAACCGGGGCTGCCGCCGGGAGACAGGTACTCGCCGCAGACAAACAGATCAGCGAGGCCGTCGTCGTCATAATCGCCCCAGGCGGCCGACTCCGTGGCGATGGGCTCCGAGAGTCCGGCGGCCGCGGTCACATCATCGAAGCGGCCGTCCCCGCGATTTCGCAATAGCGAAAGCCGCAAGGGCCGCTCCCAGCCGCCGCGCAGGAGCAGCACGTCCAGGTCGCCGTCGTTATCGAAGTCGGCGCCTCGGACGTTCAAGGCGTAGATCTGGTCGCCCAGTCCCGCCGACGCAGACCGGTCCTCGAAGGTACCGTCGCCCCGATTGAGAAAGAGCGAGGCCCCGAGATCGGCGTCGAGCGACGTCGTGAACAGGTCGGGCAACTCGTCGCCGTTGAAGTCGTCGAAAACACTTCCGCCGGCCTCGTTGGGGCCGCGCGACGTCAGGCCGACGATCGCGGCCACGTTTTCGAATCGGCCGACCTCTCCCTTGGTCCGGAACAAATCGGCCGGGAGCTGGTACTCGGGCGGGACTTTCTGAGGGTGTTCACCCAGCGTCATGTAGGCGATGTTCAGCAACCAGATGACCCGAAGGTCCCGCGGCATCTCCTTCAAATACGCGAGGAACCACTTCACCGCCTCGCGCGAGCCCGACGGATTCCGATGCACGGCGTCGCTGGCGATCGGGACGATGCAGCTCGACGGCCCGAGGCACTCCAGGCAGTTCTCGATCTCACCCCGGCGCATCGCGATGATCCCGAGCACGGCCAGCAGCCGGGTCCGCGTCGTCGCCGGCACGCTCGGGTACTTGCTGGACTCGAGCGCCTTCTCCAACCAATCCGCCGCCTCCCGGAATTTTCCTTCGTACATATAGAGGAAGCCGATCGACTGCTGGAGCGAGACCCTTTCCAGGATTTGCTTTCGCGTCGGCGGCGAATCGAGATTCAGTTTCTCGTAGCTGCGCCTTGAGCGTGGAAATCCCCGTCCGTCCCCGAGCCCGGACCGCCTCCCGCAGTTCCTGGAGTGACCGGGGATCGCGGATCGGCGGCATGAACTTGACGGCGGTCTCGTAGCCGCCGTCCTCGAACTTGTCCAGGATGATGTCGTAGGTGGCCATCCGGCCCGATGGGGACTGATCCTGTCCCGTGACACGTCTCGGAGCGTCCTCGCCTCCGCCCTTCTGGACCCGCGTAGGGCTCGGCACCGCCCGATCGGCCCAGACCCCACTCATCAAATGGGGGTTGAGGAGGAACATGACCGCACAGGCCGCCGCCCCGGCGCAGAAAAAGCCGACGAGCAGAACTCGCACCGTTTTTCGCATCGTTCATCCTCGATCGACGAGCCCGAGGGTTTTCCTGGACCGGTCCTGATGTTCGATCGTACATGTCGCAAACTGTACAAATGAGTTTATACTGGTTTGCTAACAAGCGAGCGGGTTGCGCGATGAGCGCAGAATCGACCGGACACTTCGATGGATCGAAGTGGGCTCATCGACGTAAGGAAGGCCGCCGAATTGGCGTATCAACTGAGTTCGAGGATACTTAGGGCAAGAGCCGCTTCTCCGGAGCCTGGTTTTTCGCGCACTCTCTTCCTGAGAGCCCCAATAGCTTAGTAATTAGGCGGCAAGAATCGGGCCGTTGGCCTCGGAATCCGCGATCGGCTTCCTTTTTTTGAGACCAGTCACATTCCGATGCGTCTTGAGGAGCCTCGGTGCCTCGGTTTGAACCGGATACCGGTCGAGGGAAGACGTCATCGTTTCTTCAGGCTCGAGATGATGACCTTGATGACCTTGAGGTTCTCCTCGATCTCGAACTGCCACTCGCCCTGGTAGAGGTTGGCGTTCTGGCCGTTCAACCGGAACGGCGGGCAACCAGAGGTCTGGCTTGACCGCGAACAAGCGCGTGACGCTTTCAAAGTAGGTGCGAAGGTCGCCCGCGGGACCGGTGAGGTCGGCGATCAGGCGTCCGCCCGACTCCTGGTTGATCTTGGAGGGGATTCGTCCGGAGAACAGCACGGTCTTGCCGGCCCAGGTGATCCGGTAAGCGACTGGCGCCTGTCCGCGACCGCCTACCGCGATCAACTCGACGGGGAACCATCCCTTGCCGGCCAGGTCGCTGGCCGGGAGGACCACGGTCCCGGCGGGTAACGAATCCCTGAGCCGGTCGATGCCGCCAGGGGCGGCGAAGACCTGCGGGTGGCATTTCGCGACCAATTCCGGGAGCCCGGCGGTCTCCTCGGTGCCACAGGCCGTGAGCAGAACGTCGGTCGGACACGCCACCTCTCGGTGAAGTTGACGGAGACGACCATTCACGAACTCGACCAGTCCCGGCCCGCCCGGAGCATTCACGAGGAAGAACCGGGGTGCGACGAAGAATCCGTACACGGCCGAACCCCCGAAATCTCCCAGGTAATCGAGGTCCGGTAACACAGTCTTGGGAATCCCGTCCAGGAAATCGGCGCCGTCGGATTGGTATCGGGCCAGGAGCGTCTCCATCTCACGAATACCACCATCCAGCATCGATTCCCAGCGCCGCCGGGGACAGGCAAGGACTCTGGAGGACTCGTTCGGCGCGGGGGTGACCGGGGAGCACGAGGTCGGGGACCGGCAACGTCCGCAACACGCGGAGTGCGGCGAGCGAATCTTTCGCGTCGCCCCGATAGCGTGGAGCCAGGTAGGCCGAGTAGATGCCCAATTGGGTCCGGGGCGTCTCATCGCCGCGGAGCATCATGATCACGTCCCCGGCGAACAGCACGCGGAGGCCGCCGCGATGCAGCAGGTAGCAGAAGCTCCCCGGCGTATGGCCCGGCGCGGCGATGGCCTCGATGCGGACGTCGCCCATGGCGATCGTCTCGCCCCCTGCGAGCGCGACATCCACCGTGGTCGGGTGGGTCGTGTGATCGGGCATATAGAAGGTGCTGAAGAACGCCTCGCGCGGCTGACCAGCCCGCAGCACTTCGGCGTCCCCTGCCCCGGCGTAGACCTTCGCTCCCGTCGCCGATCTTAGCGACTCGGCACCCCCGGTATGATCCCCGTGTGCGTGCGTTAATAAGATCGCGCGCACCTCCTTCCAATCGAGCCCCAACTCGGCCATCTGGGACCTGAGCGGACCGGCGTCGTCGTCGAGGCCCGAATCGACGAGGATCAGCCCGTCCGCAGTTTCGATCACGTACGCCGCCGAGGGCGCCAGGCCGCCGAGGATGTGGATCCCCGGCACGATCGTCATGGCGGAGCGACCGAGAACCGGCACGCTGCCGGCGCGGAGGGCCGAATGGGTCCGGCCGCGATGCCAGCGATATCCTGCGAAGAGGGACAGCGAGAATACGACGATCATCGAGGACAGGACCAACCGTTTCGATCGTCCCCACAATCGACCCATGACCTTCGACATCCCGCGCTCCGTCGTCGTTGCCCTCGCCGGGCCACTGTCACAACCGCACCCCCTCCGATCATACCTGTCGATCCGCGAATGATCCAATCCACGCCGTCGGGTCCAGCCTCGATGAAAGCTGGCTCCTTCGACGCGACCGGCTCAACCAGGCGCGAGACTCCACGCCCATTTCATCAGGATCTCGGACGGCTCGAGAACCCGTCGGACGTCGGAAAGAAACCGGGGCAAGGGTCGCCAGGTTCGTCGCTTACTAACCAGATCGGACTTTTAGATAACCTCACCTGCGAACCAGCGTTCCGCGGGTAGGGCTCGTTCTGCGCCCGGGCGCTCCAACCTACTACGGGCGCTCTTCAATAACAAAGTCGCTCGCTTGACCGCCTTGAGCGATCGAGGCGCCGGTACGCGCATGCGCACGGGGAGGTCGTCCATATCGTTAATGATTGTAAAGTGTTCATGCTTGCATTAAATCGAGATTTACAATCCTTTACCCCCACTGTCCCACCGTGATCGCGGGGTCTGCGATCGGTCCCTGCCCGGACTGGATTAGCATGGAGACGAGAAACTTGAACGTGAGCGGAATGACGAAGGCTGGCGGTGACATCTCGGGATCCTCGCCTGGTCCCGCCTCGCCGAGCGCACCGAGGCTCGGCCCGATCGACCTTCTGATCTTCTCCGCCTGGTGTGGATTGGCCAGCGGCCTGATCGAGGTCGGGGCTCGGACCGTTGCCAAGACCCTCTTTCCCGAGCACCGGCTTTACCTGATGAGCCGTCACTTCGTCTGGCTGACCCCGCTGTCGGACCTGGCGCTCTTCGCGTTCATCGGCGTACTCCTGGCCGTCCTGGCGAAGGTCCGGCCCCGGTCTGGCCAATGGATCGGGCCTCGGCTCGTCGTCTTCCTGGCGATCCTGCCCGTGCTGGCGGTCCTGGGCCCCCAGATCTACCTGATCGCCTGGTCGGCCCTCGCCCTGGGAGCGGCGCTTCAGGTGGTCCGATTCCTGGAACGGCGGATGACCGGCTTGCGCCGCGGCCTGCTCCTGAGCTTTCCGGGATTGTTGGGCCTGGTCCTGATCCTCGCCGGCATGGTATTCGGGGGCGACTGGCTGGCGGAGCGTCGCGAGAGTGGTCGCGCCTTACCGCCCGGCCGGCCGCCGAATGTCCTGATGATCACACTCGACACAGTGCGGGCCGATCATCTGAGCCTTTACGGGTATGGCCGCCACACCTCTCCGGTGCTCGAGAAGGTCGCGGGGGCGGCCGTACGTTTCGATGAGGCTCGCTCCGCTGCGTCCTGGACCCTTCCGTCGCACGCGACCATGTTCACGGGCCGTTGGCCTCACGAGCTCGGCGTGAGATGGCTGACGCCGCTCGACAAGAGTTATCCCACGCTGGCCGAGTATCTCGGATCACACGGTTATGCGACGGCCGGATTTGCCGGCAACACCACATACTGTTCCCATGATACGGGCTTGAGCCGCGGATTCACGCACTTCGAGGATTATCTCCTCGACTCCCTGCTGCCCTTGCGGACAGCCTGGTTGGTCAACCACTGCCTTCAAGGCATCTTCGAGGTCGGCGCTCTGGTCGGCCGCAAACTCGACATCGGTCCCTTCCGCCCACTCCAGCAGTCCTGGATCTCGTCCCTCTTCCTGCGGGAATTGCGGAAGGATGCGCGATCGATCAACGTCGCGTTCGCGGAATGGCTCTCACGAAGGCGCCAGCCCGACCGCCCTTTCTTCGCGTTTCTCAACTACTACGACGCCCACGCACCCTATGTGCTTCCGGTCGGGATGAACTACCGATTCGGGCGTAAACCCCGTCAGCGCCGACGATTTCATCTTCCTGGGCGAGTACTGGGAATCGATGGACAAGCTGACGTTGCCTCCCGCGTATCGGGAGCTCGCTCGAGACTCCTACGACAATTGCGTGGCCTACCTGGACGAGCGCCTGGGCGAACTGCTTGAGCATCTGCTGCGCAGCGGCGTGCTCGACGACACGTTGGTGATCCTGACATCGGATCACGGCGAAGGACTGGGCGAGCACGGCCTGTTCAACCACGGTGAGAGCCTCTATCGGCCGGAGATCCGCGTGCCGCTCTTGATCATGATGCCGTCGAATTCGCGGATGACGGGGCACGTGCCGAATACGGTAAGTCTGCGCGACCTGCCGGCCACGATCGTCGACCTCGTCGGACTGCGCGACGAATCGCCGTTCCCGGGCCGTTCGCTGGCGCGGTTCTGGCGGGAGCCTTCCGACCCGTCGAACCATTCCAGCGGCGACGAGGTGATCTCCGAACTGTCCAAGCCCAACCCCTACGATCCAAATCAGGGCCGGTCGCCTGCGCGCCGAGGCCCACTGATCTCGCTGGCCGAGGACGGTTTCGTCTACATCCGTAACCAGGTCGAACGGAACCGAGGAACTCTACCAGCAGTTCGCGGACCCGGGCGAATCGCGAAACCTCATCCAGTCCGACGCGATGCAGGCCGTGCTGGAGCGTCTCCGTCGTCATCTCGATCAAGAGTCGCCCATCCCCGCTCTCACTCAGCCGACTCCCAGGACGGCCGGAGCGATCGGCCTGCGATGAACCCAAAAAGCCAGGCCGGCCAGGGCCGCCAGGCCGGCCATCGAGGCATACCCACCGATCCGCACCGAAGTCGGCTCGTAACGATACTCCAACGTATGCGAGCCCGCGGTGACGGCCGCGCCGCGCATCAGCAGGTTGGCGCACAACACCGGGGCGGGGAATCCGTCGATCGTGAGTCGCCACCCGTCGTCGAACGTATCGGCCAGGACGACGATCCCCGACCGCTCGAGCCGGGCGTCGATCACCACGTGCGTCGAGGAGACGTTGCGCACCGTGACGGACTCGTTCGAGCCGACTGGGCCGTCGCCGTCGCTCAGATGAAGACGCATTGCCGTCAGATCGTCCGTCTCGACGAACGCGGTTGTCCCGAGATCCTCCGCCGCACGAAGCCGCGCCATCATCATGTCGCGGGAGAAGGGTTCGGGCGAATCCATCGAGGGAATCAGCTCGCCGTCGCGAAGAAGCCAGGCATGGTGGACGACCCAGCGCGCGGATAGGCAATCCGGTTTCGACGGACCTGCACGTCCTTGCTCAAGAGCCAATGCTGGCGATCCGCGATCTGGTCCGTGCTCGCCATCGTCGACGGATCGGGGTAGATCAGGTCGGTCTGGTCGAGGAACGCGGCATAGCTGCGATTGTCGCGCGTCCAGTCGCCGGGATAGGCCGGGATGATGAAGTAGCGGGCACCCCAGAGATCAAACGCCCCTCTCGGGTGGAAGAGCACCGGCCGGCCGGGTTCCACTCCGAGCACGACCGCAGTCTCGGAATCGGCGAACTGGTACGCCGGGCGGAAGAGTTGCTTGAGCTCGGCGCGACCGGTCTGGCTCTGGTCGTCGTACGCGTAACTCATCCCATGGAGTAGACCAAATCCCGGCTGGAGCGTGTCGATCTCCCAGTTGACCAGCGCGCGCAGCCGTTGAGACGACCCGGTTCCGCCCCAACCGATCGGCACCCATGACGGCAGTCGCTGGACACGAAAGGGTCCCGGGCTCGGGTCGGCACGCTCGGCGTCGCGGATGACGCGGACAATCTCGGGCTCGCGCTCGAAATCGGCCTGAGGGACCGTGATCACCAGCCGGGCATTGGCGATGGCGAGATCGGCCGTCAACATCGCCAACGCGGCCACTCCGGCCGGCGTGATCCGGCGACTGGCCCAGGCGAGGACGATCACGCTCGCCGACAGCGCGATCGCCCCGTGGACCGATGCCCGCAACATCTCGCCGACCGCCGCGGAGGCATCGAGCGGACCATAGACACCGTGGGTCGCCTCTCGCGCCGTGATCGCCGCGACGATCCGGCCCTGAAGTGCCGTCGTGGCTGCCAGCGCCACCACGGTCATGACGAGCAACCCGACCGTGATGGCCAGGACCTTACGGCGACCGACACCAGCCGCGATCCGGTCCCAGCCGAGCCCGGCCAGCGACGACACGGCCAGGCTCGTGAGCGCCAGCAGTTTGAACGGCAGGCGGAACAGCCGGAAGCCCGGCAGGAACGCCGCGATCAGGCCGTAGAAGCTATCGTCGCCCGTCGTGGGAGACGGCGGCACGACCGACCAGCGCGCAACGCCCGCGAACTCGCCGAGGGCCGCCCAGAAACTCAGGAGAGCGACCGCGGTCATCCAGGCCCGCCACGGCGGGCCCGCGCGGAATCCCGACGCACCGAGGGCCAGCACGATCGGCAAGGCGCCGCAGTACAAGGACATTGGCGAGGGCCGCGCTCCGCCAACCGGAGGCAGCAACGGCATCCAGTAATGGTTTCCCGCCGTGAAGGTGCCGAAGACATTCGGCCAGATCCACTCGACGACCCGGTACGGCAGCAGGCTGGAATCATAGAGGTCTTCCAGTCCGGCCCCCTCCCACCGGACGCTCGCCGCGATGTGCTCGAGGACCGGCAGGAGCTGGACCGCCGACAAGCTCAGCGCCAGGGTGCAAGACGCCGCCAGTCCCAGGAGCATCGTCGACACTCGGGCCCGACGACCGCGGCGACGGGTTACCAGGTAGATGGCGAGCCCCAGTCCCCAGACCGCCGTAAGGATCGCCTGACCCCACGCTCCACCGGAGCGGTGGATCCCCGGAACGATCCTCGGTCCCGCCCAGATCCATCCGGCAGTCGCGCCGATCAGGATCAACCCCCACCTCCATGGCCGGGCTGGCGAACCGCCCGGAGACCTCGCCAGGCCCAGGGCATAACCGAATGCGCAGAGCACGGTGAGGTAAGCCGCTTCCGGGTCGCCCCCCAGGACCTGCATCGCCAGGACCACCGCCAGCTCCACCAGGCCGGACCGAAGGCCCAGCCGAAGCCATCGGTCGGCGGCCCGGAAGCCCAGCGGCAGCCACGCGGCTCCCACCAGGTAGATGATGTTGAAGTAGTCCGAGAGTACGACCCCGCCGAACGCATAGGACAGGCCGGCGATCGCGGAGCCGGTCCCGCTCACGCCCCACGACCGCAATAGCACCACCATCGCCCCGAAGGCCAGCACCACGTGCCCGATCGTGTAGAGCCGGAACGCCCAGGCGTACGGCATCAGGGCGAAGAGGATCTTGCCGGGATAGAGGACCGCCGCCATCGGGCTTCCGAGCAGCGGAGTCCCGCCGTTCTCGCCCGGCTCCCAGAGCGGTAGCCGCCCCGCCGACCATTCCTGCTGCACCCGCCAGTAAAGGGGATAGTAGAAATGCGCTGCGTCCCGGAACCCGAACTGCCGGCCGCCAAAGAGTACTCCCCCGTAACAGGCGACAAGGAGAACCGAGAGACAGGTCATGTTGAGGAGCCGGCCGCTTCCCAGCAAGGCCCTCGCCCCTTGCAACACACCGGCCGATGATTCTGACATGCCCCCGCGCCTCTCTTCAGCTCGATCGATGCTTCGCCGGCCCCTCGGGCGAACGTCTGGCTACTCCTCGTCCGTGATGGCCCCGATCATATCCAGATTGATCCAACCGCGTTTCGGCTTGTCGAAATCGAGGTACTCCACCCTGACCCATCTGCCAAGGGGCGCACTCGACGACTTTACAGTGCATCCACCTCGATGTTGTCCAGAAGTTGTAGGTCTTGCCAACCTCCACGAGTTGGCGCTGAGCGACCCGGGCCGCCTCCTGGGCGGTCGTCCTGCTTCGGTCGGCCAGGAACAGCAACAACGCCGGCACCATCAGAGTCAAACACGCGACGATGATTCCTCGTCTCATGACGAACTCCCTTCTCGATGAGCGGGATCCGATCGCAAGATCACCGGTTCCACTCGGCCAACCGGATTGTCGCGTCAAGGAGGGCTTGAGGCAACACGAAGGTTTGTCATAAGGTGGCGGGTCGACGTCGAATCGAGGTAAAGCGGCGAGCGAGTGTGGAGGTGGTCTTCGTGATATTGATGGGGTGGAAACGTCCGATTCGCGCTCGGTTGGCCGCACTGGGGCTGGCGTTGCTGGCATTCCCCATCGGTTGTCGCAAGGAGCCGGATCGCTCGGCTTCTGTGAAGGCCGGGAACGAGGCCGCTCCGCTTCGGTTCCGCGCCCAGGAGCTCCCCTTTCTCTACGAGCGGGGCGAGACGGGCGCGGCGTGGCCCGTCGAGACCACCGGCGGCGGCGTGGGCATCCTCGATTTCGACGGCGACGGCCGGCTCGACCTCTTCTTCGCACAGGGCGGTCCTCTGCGGCCAGGCAAGCCGGCCCGGGCCGACGTGTTGCTCAGGAACCTGGGCAGCGGTCGATTCGAAGACGTCTCGTCCCAGGCCGGACTGAGCCCCAAGGGCTACGGTCAGGGTGTGGCCGTGGCCGACTTCGACGGCGACGGTGACCCCGACGTCTACGTCACCCGCTACGGCCGCAATACCCTCTGGCGCAATGATCGGGGCCGAGTCACCGATGTGACGGACGAGGCCGGCGTCGGCTGCGGGCTCTGGAGTCTGGGCGCGGCCTTCGCCGATTACGACGGCGATGGCGATCTGGACCTGTTCGTCGCGACCTACTTCACCTTCGATCAGGCCAAGGCGCCGTTTCGCCGGGATCCGGCGACCGGAGCGGCCGACTATGGCATGCCTGCCGACTTCCCGGGTCAGCCGGATGTCCTTTATCGCAACGAGGGGAACGGCCACTTCACCGACGTGACCGCCCGGGCGGGCGTGGCAGGTAGCGGCCGGGGGATGGGCGTCGTCGCCTCCGACTTCGACGGCGACGGCCGGATCGACTTCCTGGTCGCCAACGATGCGATGAGCAATGCGCTGTGGCGGAATCGCGGCGATGGTACGTTCGAGGACCGGGCGGAGGTGCTCGGCGTCGCGGTCAACGGCGACGGGCAGGCCGAGGCGAACATGGGGATCGCCTTCGGCGACAGCAACGACGACGCCCTGCCCGACATCCTGATCACGCATTTTTGGGGCGAGCACGACACGCTCTGGCGGGCCTTCGGGGTTCCCGGCAAGGACCTGTATTATCAGGACCAGACCAACGAGGCGGGCCTGGCGCGTGGACTCGCGCCCCTTGACGGGCTGGGGAACCGGCTTCGCCGACTTCGATCTCGACGGCCGGCTCGACCTGGTCGCCACCAACGGCCACATCCGCCGCGAACCCGGCCAGCAGATATCCCTACGAGAATCCGCCGATCCTCTGGCGCAACATCGGCGCCGGCCGTTTTCAGAACGTCACCGCCGGGGCCGGCGACTATTTCCGGGCCCTCCACATGGGGCGCGGGCTCGCCTGTGGCGACCTCGACGAGGATGGCGACCTGGATCTCGTCATCGTCCACCACCACGCCCCGAGCGTCGTCCTCTGGAACGAGTCACCCCGCCGCGGCAACTGGCTGATCGTGAAGCTGAGCGGCCGATCTCCCCATCGAGACGCGATCGGCGGCACGGCTGATCGCGCAGGTCGGTCGTCGAACGATCGTCCGCACGCACGACGGCGGCGGCAGCTACATTTCCGCCAGCGACCCGCGCGTCCACTTCGGGCTGGGCGTCGCCGAGGTCGTCAACCGCCTGGAGATCCGCTGGCCCTCGGGGCGGGTCGAGAGCCGCGTGAATGTGCCCGTCAATTCCGTGGTCGAATGGGCCGAGGAGGCACAACCTCCCCTTGGTGGCGACGGACGACAGGGAAGGAGGAAGCCGGAAAGCTGAATCAAGACCGGCGGAGTTCGGACTCATCCTTCGTCTTTCATCACTTCAGGAACTCGGCGAAGGCATGCGTCGTGTAGAAATGCTGGCGACGGCTCGGGTCGAAGAAGCGGTAGAGAGGGACAGTTCCCGGCTTGGGATCGTGGTAGATGTAGCAGGTGATCCCTCGGGGCCGATAACCGAGGCGGCTGACGTGCTCGCCGTCGGGCGCGGTGGTATACAAGTGGTCGCGTGGGTTCGACCAGCGATAGAACGGGACGGTGTCGGGTTCGCGATGGTCCAGCACGTAGCAGGCGACACCCTCGAGGACCGCACGGGGCCGATCGGGTGCGCCGGGCCGGAGCGTGTAATAATGCGAGTGATCGCCCGGGTGAAGCCATCGGTAGAGTGGGACGCTTCCCGGTTGCGGCTTGGTGAAGACGTAACCGGCGATCCCCTCGGATCGGAGCCGGGTCAGGTCGAAATGGAGGACCAGCTCGCCCGGGGAGTACTCGATCCCGTAGAAGACGCCGTACTCCTTGAACAGGGCGACGCGGCGGACGATCTCGGCGTTGAGCTCTTCGCTCAGCCGCGAGGCCCGGCCATTGGCGAGCTGCGTGACCAGCTCATCGAAGAACTGGCCCAGGACCTTGGCGATGATCCCGCTGAAGCCATCGAGCTCCCGCCGCTTGACCTCATCGATGACGATCCGGAACCGCGGCGCCGCGTCGCCGCCCGGCTCGACGTTGACCCGCGACCGCACGTCGAAACTGAACTTCCGCCACCCCTCCGGCGTCTGAGGGCTCCTCGCGACCCGGTCCGTGATCGGGCCGTTGACCGGAGCGCGAAACGCGCCGTCGATCCGGCAGGTGACCACGAGTTGCCGCGCACGAGCCTCGATCGCGATGAGGCGGAAATCGTGGACCATCCCGCGAAGCTGCCCCGGCGTCTGGAAGGCGACCGGCGGTAGTTTTTCGATGATCCCGGCCAGGAAATCCTTGTCGAACCGGACATCCGCCGCGGCTTCCACCGCGCGACCGGCCACCAGCGATGCACCAACCAGGACGCCGAGGACCATCCATGCTCGCGACCCTGACATCGGCCGTGATCCTCCCGAGTCAGTCCGTCGGTCGCCACGGGGGCGACTCAAGGAAGTCTCCGCCATCGGAAGGACCAGCCCTTGCCGGGACAACTCGCCAACGAAGAAACCGGACGGAGTTCTACCCGCAACCGGCCGCACTGACCAGAGGAATTGGCCGCCGATCGATGGTCATCGGTGCATCATGTCGAACCGCGCAGCCCGTGCCGCCCTGGAGCCCCGTCACGGAAGAGTGCCTGAGGCAGGCTTTGGCCGCGTTAGAGTCGACCTCCATAGGCCCCCTGCCGCATGCGCGCATCCGGGGGATCCTTCATTCCGAATGCCCGATTCCCCAATCCTTCTTCATCCGGGATCGGCAATCCGGGATCGGCAATCCGGAATCCGGAATCTCGAATCCCGAATCTCGAATCTCGAATCCCGAATCTCGAATCTCGAATCTCGAATCCCGAATCTCGAATCTCGAATCTCGAATCCCGAATCTCGAATCTCGAATCCCGAATCCCGAATCTCGAATCTCGAATCTCGAATCCCGAATCTCGAATCTCGAATCCCGGTTGGGTTGCGGCCGAAGGCCGCGTTCGGGGCGTTGCTTCGGTCGAGGACTCCGAGCGTGTGAAAGCCAACCGTTAAGCGCTCTCGTGTCCCATGCGTCTGGGGCACAGTTGACCGATGGCGAAGGCCATCGCGGCCAGCGGCCCCGGGTCGGCCAGTCGATGGTCGTTTCCGACGATGATCAGCGCCGAATCCGCCAGACCGCTGCGAGCGACGAGCTCGCGGCTATCCGCGATCGGGATCACATCGTCGGCCTCGGAGTGCAGGATCACGGTGTCCGGTTTGACGGTCCTGGCCGCTCCCCATTTCTTCCAGGCCGGGCAGAGGAGAATGAGTGTCGCGCCGCTCGAATCGATGTTCATCGCCACGGCCCCGCCCCGCGATGACCCAACGACCACATCCGGCCGATGCTGGTCGAACGACTCCTGGGCGATCCGGACGGCCTCGTCGAAGTCCTCGTCGGGCAGCGCCGGGTTGATCACCACATGGCCGTGCCCGGCCAGGTAGGTCGGTTTGACGCCGCCCGGATTCGAATTCCAACCGTGCAGGAACAGCACCGTGGCCATCGCATCTGCCTTGGGAATAGAAACGGGAAGAGAGAAAACGAGCTGCGTCGCCGTTACCCCGACCTCCCTTCATTGTTCTCCGAGGAAAAATGATGATCCACCGCATGAGCTTCACGTCGGAGCCGGGCTGAGACTTATTCCCCCCACCCTTCGAACTAAGCAGCCTGCGGGATCGTCCGACGATCATGGGCTTTGACCCGACTTCGCCGGGCGGGACCATCGCACTACGGAGAGAACGGATCAGGGCACACGGCGAATGGGATCCTTGGCCTCGGGGCGCAGTCCAAAATCGGGCTCCCAGAAGGGAGCCCGAGCGCGGCTTGCGTGAAGAGCTTCGGAGCGACCTTCGCGTTCGGCTGGAACTCGGTGTATTTCAGGACATGACGGATCCTCGCGACCGGAATCCTCGGGTCGCGCAACACGTCCGTTTTATCGACCGACCGGACGTACCACAAGCCGGTTGGACTCTGCTTCCATTCGATGCGCACGTCCTCGGCCGGTTCCGCCTGGCCGACGTTGAAGACCTGCAGCCGGGCGAGATTGAATCCGGAATCCCGAGGACACTCGAACCGCACTCGGACGCGATCGGTATTCGCGAGCGGATAGCTCCCCACCAGGTCCCCTCCGGGGGTCTGCCTGATCTCGATCCGCTGTGGAGTCACATTCTCGATCAGTCGTTCGGGATGCCAGACATTGCCAACGAGCAGGGCGACGTCCCACGGGAAGTCGACCTCCGAGGGTTTGGACACGCCGCTGCCGAAGTCTTGTGGCTGGAGGACGCGGCCCTGGGCTCCCGTAGGGTGGATCCTCGGCGAAAACATGGCCTCCGTGATCGTTTTACCGTCGAAGATGATCCGGCGGGAATCCACATGCACCGTCGGGAGTTCATCGCGATGATACTTGAGTTCGATGTGGTACTTCTTGCCGTCGAAGTAGGTCGTCAGATCCGCATCTTGCTTGAGCTGCCAGTCGCCCCCGGTGACCGCCTCATAATGGCGATAGGTCCCCTTCCCGATGCCGGAAGTGAGTCCTTGCGACGTGGCGTGGAACGCGGCGCAAATCGTCTCCAGGGGTTCCGCGCCGCAGACCCGGCGCGGCGCGGCCAGGACGACGGCCAGGAGGATCGCCCGCCCGGCCCCAAGGTGACCTGATCGCTGCGGGATTCTCATGATTCGTCCTCCGATCAAGATCGTAGAAGCCGTCCCGAGAGCAGGACACGGCGCTCGACCTGGCCGGGCGAGAAGATTGCAAAGTCTGATCTCTGGATCACCCGTTACAGGTTCCCGCATCGTCCCGCGCCTGGGTGTCCGCGCCAACTATGGATCACCGCTTACAGGCTCCTGCATCGTCCCGCGCCACCCGTGACCGAGATTCCTCATGCTTCAGATTCATCAAGGTTGACGACGATGCCACCAAGGTTGACTGCGATGCCGTCGGGCCGATCGGGGCTCCAGTACGGATTGACGCTCCCGTCGATGTGGGCATAGAACCAGGCATCGCGAAGGCAGCGGTCGCAACGCAATCGGACGCTCCCTTCGGGGGGGCCCGATCCAGTCGATCTCGCCGGGCTCGGGCGGGAACCATGCGAAGGAGCCGTCCCAGCGCGGCAGGGGTGCGTCGCAGGAGGGGCAATCCAGGACCCGGCCCTTGATCGCCGCGATCATCCGACGCCTCGCCCTGGCGTTGAGGACGATCGCCCAGAGGACGAATGCACCACCGGCAACGGCCGCCGGGACCGAGAGCCACGGCCATCGCCGGTAGAAGAGGGCATCGGCAGCCACGAGTGCGGCGACGGCGAGCAGGAGGCACCCGGCGACGGCCGGTCCGGCGATCATCACGAGACCGACCACGACCGTCCCCAGGAATCCCTATCCGCTGGGTTGACGACGAACGCCGTTCCCGCATCCACGTCCTTCTCGTCTTCCCCGAACGAGTAGACGCAGTTCCAGATCAGGCGAACCGTACGAGACGACCCGCATCGTGGGCAAACGGTCGGTCGCTCTTCAAGTCGCATCAGCCTGACACCTCACGTGGGCTCGCCTATGGGATGGGGTATTGATGAGCATGGATATAAGTTTCGTGTTGAAGACCACGGCCGGCCGGTGGCCCGCTGACAGTTCGTACCGTTGCACGTCCTCGAACAGGTCGATCACCTTCCGAGCGGTCGGTCGGCGACACGCCCGACCCTCTGGGTACAACGGCAGGCTCTCCATCCCCTCGCTCTCCATCGCTCGCCTCAATTCTCGCTCCAGCAGCGACTCCACTAACAACGCCATGAAGTACACACAGCGTGGCCGAGCCGCAACCAACCAATCAAAAGAGACTCACCACAGAGTCACAGAGGTATGCGTTCACACCTCGGTTGACAATTGTTCGAGGTCATAACTCGTTCCCACGCTCCGCCTGGGAACGAGTCACAATCCCGCGTCGGATCGAGATCACCCGGAGACCTCGCTAACGTGTCAAAATTTCTATGATTTTCAATCTTTCAATTTAACTCGTTCCCACGCCGAGCGTGGGAACGAGTCGTCGCGTTCCGACGGGGTGATCGGCGGTCCCGAGGCCGAACGTCATTCGAGACGCCCCGTAATAAATGGATGGATTATTGGGACGGCTTTTACCCGATTCTCAGGGCCAAGGTCGGCAGCGTCCCTAAAACGAATCATATAGAGACGGCCTTAGCGTACGATAGTGTGCAACTTCTGAAGTGATCCCTTCATGGAAGGCTGGGAGGACCAGGAGCTCGAGAAGTGCTTCTTCGTGCCGGGGCTCTATACGCCCAGGTGGGGCTCCGAGAGCGAGGATGTCTTGCCGCTGGGCGCAGTGGACCCGGTGGCGCTCGAGCGAGGTGCTGGCGACCCTGGGTGTCCTGGAATCGAAAGGAACATGAGTCGCCCGGTCGGTCGGGGAGGCGCCGGCCGCTTTCCAACGCGGCTCGTTGGCGATACGCTGTCGATGGTTATCACGCATCCAGCAACGACATCCGACGAAGGACTGGAGGCGATCCATGAGTCGGCGCGAGTTCCAGCTCATCGAGGGCGCGATCCGGAAGTTCTGGTGCATCGAGCTGGACGGCACGGCGCACACGGTCCGGTTCGGCCGGATCGGCACGGCCGGGCAGTCTCAAACCAAGGAGTTCGCCACCACGGACGAGGCGAAGACGTCGCATGACAAGCTGATCGCCGAGAAGCTCAAGAAGGGCTACTCGGAGATGGTCGGTGCCACCGCCAGCTCTGCCGGGCCGTCGGACGGCGCGACGGCCCCGCCCGGGCCCGCTCAGGCCGAGGCCGCATCACCTCCCGAGCCCGCGTCGGCGCCCCCAGCCGCCGAGGCGGCGCCGGCCGCCGGCTCGGCGGCCCGCGTCATCGAGCTCGATCCCGACGACTGGCTCTGGGCGACCTGGCGGCCCCGCTCGCCGAGGCCACGGCCCGAGCCGCCGCCATTCGACCTGGAGGATTGCCTGGATCGTCTGGCCGGAGTGAGGCGAAGTGCCGGGGCCTTTTATGTCGACGATTGGAGCAAGGCACTGCGCGCGACGATCATGAGCCGCGAGGAAGCCCGCTTCTGGATCGTCGCCATGTCCGTGGCCAACTCGGTCAGGTTGAAAGATCGCCCCCCAACGAAGCTCATGGACGCCGTCCGTTCCCAGAGCGAGGCCTTCAGCAAACCCGTCACCACCGAGGAAACGGCGGAGCTAATCGGGCAGGGCTATGTGGGCCACGTCGCCTTCGGTCTCTTGACCCCAGGCAACTTTCTCGCCGTGGCGCGGGAGATCTGGGGCCTGGAGGAGACCCCGGAAGAGGGCGGGGACGACGAGGTGCTCGCCTGGTTCCACCGACACGTCTTGCCCTATCTCGACGACCTGGAACACCGCACCATGCAGGATGAAGTGCGGGCCAGCCTGCGCAAGACTTCGCCCCCCCCATTCTACCACTATGGCCGCCTCCCACTGGCACACTACCTGGCCGCCGCACTGGGACTCCACGAGGAAGTCCGCCGCCTCGTCGAGAGTATCCCCGATGATTTCTATGTTTCGGAGCCATATGGCGATCAACGTCAGCGGCCGCAGCTCCTCGTCCTGGGACTCGAGAGCCCGGCGGCCGTCGATTCGGAGACTGCGCCGGCTGAAACTCCTACTCAAGAGTCCTGACGAGATCCGCGGCTGGCTCGCCCATACCGAGGATCACTCGCTGGACCTCATCCGGGACAGCATCCTGGCCGCGGCCAACAAGGAGCATTGCGCGGAGCTGATCGACGTCCTGGCGCTGGTCAAATCGCCCAGGGCGGCCGTGCCGATGCTCGAGCTGAGGTTGGCATCGAGGGCCCCCGGCGGCGCCGGAAGTGGCTGGACCAGCATCCCGGCCATGCCATCCCCGGCCTGATTCCGGTGGCTGCCGCCAGGGGGAAATTGGCCGACGCCGCCGTGGACTACCTCCGCGCCCAGAGCGGCAAGGGCCGTGAGGGATTCATCCGCGAGTGCCTGGCCGCGGCCCCCCCGGAGACGGTTGAGAAGCTCCGGCGTGAGGTACTGGAGCGGGCCGACCAGGCCATCCCGGCACTCGATGACGACACGACGCCCGACTGGCTCCGGACGGCTCTCGCCGGGGCGAAGCCGCTCAGGCCGCCGGGCTGGGTGGATCCCGACCAGCTCCAGCCGATCCTCGTGGCGGGGAAGAGGCTGAATCCGGAGCAAGTGAAGACGGCCCTCGCGGCACTGGCTCGGAGCACGCTCGACTCGCCCCATCCGCTGGTCGCCGCACTCAAGGCGCACGCCGATCGCCGATCGCTGGATGCCTTCGTCCTGTCCCTGTTCGACCGCTGGCTGGCCGATGGTGGTCCGCCGAAGGAGAAGTGGGCCATGGGCCGCCTGGGCCTGCTCGGCTCCGACGCCGCGGCGCTGAAGCTGAGCCCGCTGGTCCGGGCCTGGCCCGGCGAGAACCAGCATCAGCGCGCCGTCCTCGGCCTGGAGTGCCTGCGGGCGATCGGGACCGATGCCGCGTTGATGCAGCTCAACGGGATCGCCCAGAAGCTGTCGTTCAAGGCGCTCAAGGCCAAGGCGGCGGAGATGATGGAGGCGATCGCCCGGGATCGGGGCCTGTCACGCCCCGAGCTGGAGGACCGGATCGTCCCCGATTGCGACCTCGACGAGCGCGGCGGCCGCGTCTTCGACTTCGGCCCGCGCCGGTTCGGGTTCGCACTCGGGCCAGAGATGAAGCCGATGGTCCGCGACGAGGAGGGCAAGTTCAAGGACGATCTGCCCAGGCCGGCCGCCAAGGACGACGCGGCGCTGGCCGGTGCCGCCGTCGAGGTGTGGAAGCAGTTGAAGAAGCAGGTGCGGGAGGTGGCCAAGGTGCAGGCCGAACGGCTGGAGCAGGCGATGGTCACCGGCCGGCGCTGGAGCCCGGCCGACTTCGAGGCGCTGCTGGTCCGCCATCCGCTCATGATCCACCTGGTGCGCCTCCTCCTCTGGGGCGGCTATGACGAGACCGGGAAGCTGGTCTCGACCTTCCGCGTCACCGAGGAGCGCGACTACGCCGACGTCAACGAGTTCGACCCATCGCCTGGAGGGCCTGGCCCGGGTGGGGGTCGTCCACCCGCTGCACCTGAGCGACGCGCAGCGGTCGGCCTGGGGCCAGATCTTCGGCGACTACGAGATCATCCCGCCGTTCCCGCAGCTCGGACGCGCGATCCACCGGCTCGATCCCGAGGAGGTGAAGGCCAAGGAGATCGTCCGCAACGAGGGGTTCAAGGTGCCGGCGATCAGCCTGGTCGGGACCCTCGAGCGGGACGGCTGGACCCGGGGCAGCACCGAGCTCGGCGGCGGCGGTTATTGCGAGCACTCCAAGCCATTCGAAGCCGCGGACGTCACCGCCGTCATTCAATATGATGGCGTATGGATCGGCCACGAGAGGGAATCGGAGGATCAAGAGGTCCAGAGATGCTTCTTCTTTCAGGGGATCTACAACCCTACGAAAGGGCACCCCAGGGGCAAGGAGCGCATCCCGCTCCGCAAGATCGACTCCGTTGTCATCAGCGAAGTGCTAGGCACACTGGCCGAGATCGCCTCCAAGAGGAAATGATGAGCATCCCCCGGGGGCGGGAAATCGGTGTCGTAGCGTCAGGCAAGCTCGAGAGAGGAAGAGGCTCGAACTCGGAGACCTTTCGTCGCGACCCTGCGGGTGAACGAATCCCGGCCGGCAGAGCCTGGCCAGCAGCCGGAAGCGAGTCTTGCGTGGTGGCGGGGAGGCGATCTCGACGCCAAGAGCGAGCAAGGCACCCCGGCAAAGTCCGCCGTAGAACGCCGCAGGCGGATGACGCATGGCTCTACCCTGGCAGGTCTCGATACCGGACCACACTTTACACCTTCCGGCCGAGCCGATGTCCGCGTGTCACGTCTCAGAACGGGGCGGGAATCTTGAGGGTCTGGACAGGGATCAGGGGTTTGGGTCAACTACGGCTGGCAACTGTTGTCTCAACCCCGGGAGTCTCGCATGGCCACCACCCCCCGCAAGCCCTATCCCAGTGACCTGACCGACGCCGAATGGGCCATCATCGAACCGTTGTTGCCGCCGCCTCTGCCGGCGGGTGCTCCGCGGAAGACGCCATTTCGCGAGGTGATCAATGCCATTTACTACGTCCTGACCACGGGCTGTGCCTGGAAGGCTTTGCCTCATGATTTTCTCACTCCCGAGGGGACAGTCCGGGACTATTTTCACCAATGGCGTCGTAACGGGCTGTGGCAGCGGATTCACGACACGCTCCGCAGTCAAGTCCGGCAAGCCGCTGGGAGAGACGCCGAACCCAGCGCCGGCAGCATCGACAGTCAAACCGTCAAAGCGACTCGAACCAGTGGTCAGCGGGGTTATGATGCGGGCAAGAAGATCAACGGAGTCAAGCGGCATATCTTGGTGGATACGCTGGGGTTGTTGCTGGCCGTGGTGGTACACCCGGCGAACATCCAGGACCGCGATGGCGCCAAACTGGTCTTCGCCAAGGCCCAACTCTTGGGATCGTGGCCGCGGTTGCAGCGGGTCTGGGCCGACGGTGGCTATGCGGGAAAGTTGATCCGTTGGGTGAGCTCCTTCTGTGAGTGGATCCTGGAGATCGTCAAGCGAAATGATGATGTCAAGGGATTTAAACTCTTGCCGAAGCGTTGGGTGGTAGAACGGACCTTCTCCTGGTTGTCGAGTTGCCGCCGTTTGAGCAAGCACTACGAGTACTGGAACGAGACCGGTGAAGCGATGGTTCAGGTGGCGATGATTCGCTTGATGTTGCGGCGCCTGACCCAGGAGACGGCGGGAATTCGGGTTGCCTAGGATTCCCGCGCCCGTTCTCAGTTATCGATCACGCGATGCACCCGGAGTCTTCAGTTCGGCTCCGGCGGATCGGGTGCGACAGGGAACCACGGGCGCCGGGCAGCATCCTCATACTTGCGTCGCATCGCGGCATGGTAAGCGATCGCTCGCTCCATCCGGCTCACTTCGTGTTGCCAATCTGGCTTGGCAGCTTTCGCTCTATCCATGCGCGCTTTGTCAGTTGATGGGGGATCAGGTGATCCCCCGTTTCGCTCTGGCCCCAATATCTGAAGACGAAGAGAACGGAAGATGAGCATTTCCTCTGCGTTAACCTTGAGGGCTCGCACTGAGCCTTCTGCATCGCGTGGTGAATGGCGTGGATTGCGAGGTCCTCACGTCGTTGCCTGAGCCGGACTCCGCCAACGATCATGCCCATCAACAGCGCAACGACCAAGACGAACATCATCCATCGTCGCGTCGTCATCCTGGGCACTCGCATGGGTCCCTCCTGGCAAGTCTGATCTCTGGATCACCCCTTGCACGTCCGGCCGTCGTCCCGCGCCCGCCTGTCCGGCTCAAGTATGAATGATCGCTTACAGGTCGAGCGACGATGGATAGGGCGGGCGATCTTGGTCGTAAGGATCGACTCCCTCTGGCAAAGGTGGCGGGTCAATCGGGAAGAGGTCTATGCGGATTCGTGGCTGCTGTGCGCGTAATGCCCTCCAATGGGAGCAGACTGCCATGCCGATCCCGAGGAGAGCCACAGTGATCATCCACCGGCGCATCGTCATCCTCGGTAATCGCATGCTTAATCCTCCCTGACCAACTGGCAAGGGTGGATACTAGTCGAGGCTTGACACCGCAGTCTTGACCTATCTCCTTTCGCGACGTCACGGATTCCGTTGATAGGATGGGGATATTCACCGTTTATACAGCGGATATTTGTAAACCGCACCTCTCTCGCAGTTGTCATACGTTCACAACACGGACCATGGCCTCTGTTAAGGATACCGCGGCACAGGTTCGTTGCACCAGCGTCAAACCCTCGTGAGGCGAGGCATCGGTCCCGGGGGCCTCAACAGGGACTGACGAATTCATACCACTCACTTTCGGGTTGCTCCGGCGACCGCAACGTTGACTCTCGGCCCCGGGAAACCTCACGATCGTTTCCCGATCCGGGCGCATGACCACTTTCGGTTTTTCCAGGAAATATCACACGGCTCACCTTTCGGTGTAACTGTTGACTCGATAATGGGTTGTAGACACAATCCCGGCGCTCCGCCATCGGAAAACCCCGACATGCAACAATTTTTATGCAACTGGGAGCGCGCTCGTGCGGATCGTATGGGTAAACGGCGGCGCGGCGCCGTCGAGCCAGGCGACACGATCTGACGCTAAGGACGACTGCCGAGGAATCCGCACCAGGGGCCTACCTCATGACCGCGACCGCGACTCTGTCCAGGCCCGATCGGGCCGAGATCAACCGCCGCAATGCCCAGAAGAGCACCGGACCCCGGACACCCGAGGGCAAGAACCGCTCCCGGTTCAACGCCGTCAAGCACGGCATGACCGCCAGGACCCTCGTCTTGCCCGGCGAGGATCCCGACGCGCTTCAAGAGCGACTCGACTCCTGGATCGGCAACCTCCAGCCTCAAAACGACGTCGAGCAGTTCCTGGTCGAGCAGGCCGTGCAGTCCTCCTGGAAATTAGATCGGGCCGATCGCGCCGAGGTCGCCCGATTGTCCCACATCATCGAAACGCTGCCGGTCCTGGAAGCGAACCGTCAGCAGGAAGAGGCCGCCGCGCTGGGCCGTCGGCTCTTCAGCGATCGCAATGGATCGGGAAGCATCAAGCTTCAGAGCCAGATCCTCGAAGCCCTACTCCCGGGCCGCAAGTCCCAGACCTCCCGGCCCCTCGACGTCCTCGATCACGCCGGGGCCATCGTCCGCCGGCTCGAATCCACCGGTCCCGGCTGCCAGTGGATGCTCGACCGCTGGATCGAGCTCCGCACCCTCCTCGACCAGGGCCAGCCCTGGCCATCGATCGAGAAGTCCAGGGCGATCCGCCTGCTGGGGAAACCGCCGCTGAACCTGACGGCCGAGGAGTGGGAGAACCACTGCGAGCGCCGGCGGGCCAACCCGCACCCGGAGATCGACGGGTACCTGGCGCGCAAGCTGGACCGACAGTTGGTCGAGGGACTGGCGCAGGACCAGGCGGCGACGATCGAGGAGCTGCGGAGCGTCGCGGACCGGGCGATCGCGCGGCTGGAGCCGCTGACCGCCGAGCATCGCCGTCGCGCCGAGGCCGATGTGGCCCGGCAAGCGGCCCTCCTGTCGTTCGACACCAGCACCGAGGGCGAGCGGCTGCGTCGCTACCAGTTCTCGTGCAGTCGGTCGCTGCTCCGCAGCCTCGATACGTTCCTCAAACTCCGACGATCCGGCGTGACCGCCTCGAGTGAAGTGGACACCGTCCTCCCAGCGATCGCAGAGCACGCTGAGACAAAAACCGAGAGGACAGAACACGGGAACGGATACGTCGCGGAGATCAAAGTCGGGCAAAGCGATGACGGAGCGAGGGAAGTTGATGGGATCGAGCGGGCGAGCGGAGTCGTCGCGATGATGTCCGAGCCTGAATCGACGACCGGGACGAGCGAGGTGCGGAATCCGCAACTCGAATCCGCGTCCCCGCCGCTCGATCGCGAGAATCCGCCGAACCAACCCACCTCGCCGAAGTTCGCGGCGATCTCGCATCGCCGGGTGCCGCTGGTACCGGCCCTGATCTCCGCGATGATGCTCATCGTCATCCTCGTGTACGCAGTCCGAACTCATGGTGATTCGCGAATCGAACCCAAGGCTCCGGCGGTCGATCACGAGACATCGCAAAACGAAGCCATCCCGGCCCTTCCTCGGTCGGCGATCGTCGATCCGAACGACCTTCCGATGAGCTCCGCACAACCGAATGAGGAAGATCCACCTGGTCGATTTCAACCAGTCAAACCTCACGCTTCATCGCGCGTACTTTCCGACCAGGCGCCCTTCGGCCAGGATGTGACCTTGGATCGCCTTGAGGACGTCGGAACGCGTCGGTGGAGACGAGGCCAGCTCGATTTGTTGATCCAGCGCATAGAGCCGGAAGACATACCGGTGGGTCCCACCGGGAGGGCATGGTCCCCCATAGCCGAACTTGCCGAAGTCGTTCTTCCCCTGGAGCTGCCGGCGCCTGGGGCTGCGAGTTCTCGGTCATCTCCATGGCCGAGTGCGGCAGTTCCTTCTCGGGCGGGATCCCCTCCTTCAGTGCCTTCACCCCGGGCGGCAGATGGACGAGGACCCAGTGCGACCAGGTCCCCATGGGTGCATCCGGATCGTCGCAGATCAAAGCCAGGGATCGAGTCGAGTGCGGCACTCCCGACCATTCCAGGGGCGGCGAGCGATCCGCACCATCACACGTGTACTCCTTGGGGATTATCCCGCCGTCGGAGAAAGCCCGGCTACCGAGCGTGATCGTCAGCCGGCTCGGATCGTCCGCGGGGACTGGCTCCCCGTGCCAGCAGCCCGGGGCCGCCAGAAGGGCGAGGCACACGATGAACCGTATCAAATGTGGCAAACCCCTCGCGAAGCCGAGCCCGCTTGCAAAATGTCGTGTCATGCGTCTGATCACAAAGGACGAAAGACCATGGACTAAGGATCGAAGACCCGCCGACCGAATTCACTAGAACATTTACTATCGTCCGAGGCGAGGTGTATTCTAGGTACATCGTCTTTGACGCATGGCGAAACCGCAAGGCCGAGGCTGACTTTTCGGATTGATCATGTCGATCACGACACCATTTCACGAGCAACCTTGATTGGGGGACGAAGCGATGATAAAGCGAGTGCTTCTGATGGCGCTCTCCGGGGGTTTGTTAGCGACTGGGGGCATCGCGCAGTCAACGTACGCCCAGGAGTTCGAAGACCCCCCTGTCGCGGTCGAGGTCCGGTCGACGGCCCGACAGTTCGGCCGCCCGACGCCAGGACGGCAGTTTCAGGACTTCAACCAGTTGACCCAGGGCGCGAAGACCTACGAAGGTTATATCACGCTCCATGAGAAGGACCAGCACCTCTACGCCGAGATCAAGCCGCAACTGCTCGATCATCCGATCCTGGCTCCGATGGTCATCGCCCGGGGCTCCGCCAGCGCGGGGACGCCCCTCAATTTCGGCGATGAGTGGGTGCTGATGTTCCACCGGGTCGGAGACAAGCTCCAGCTCATCCGCAAGAACATCCACTTCACCGCGCCGTCGGGAACCCCGCTGGACAAGGCGGTCAAGCAGAACTACACCGACTCGATCCTCATGGCCTTGCCGATCCTGAGCATCAGCCCCAGGGGCGGCGGGCTGGTCATCGACTTCGCCGACATCTTCATGACCGATTTCGCCGAGATCGGTTACGGGTTCCTGGACCGCAACCGCTCGCGATGGTTCAAGATCCGCGCCTATCCCGAGAATGTCGAGATCCAGGTGGAGGCGACCTTCAGCGGCGGCCGATTCGGAAGGTACTACTTCGGAGGTGAATCGCCCGTGGTCGACCCGCGCGGCATCACCCTGGTGTTGCATTACAGCCTGTGCAAGACGCCGGATCCCGGATATCACTCCCGGATGGCGGACTACCGCGTCGGCCACTTCCTCAACGCGGTCACCGACTTCGCCAACCCCAATCCGGACACCAACGCCAAGCGAATGATCAATCGGTGGCGGCTCGAGAAGGCCAACCACGGCGCCAAGCTCTCCCCCCAAGAAGCAGATCGTCTGGTACATCGAAGACAACGTGCCCGATGAATATCGGCCCTATGTCCAGGAGGGGATCCTCGAGTGGAACAAGGCCTTCGAGAAGATCGGCTTCAAGGACGCCATCGCCGTGCGCTGGCAGAACGAGCGCGATGACTTCGAACCGGAGGACATCAACTACTGCACCCTGCGCTGGATTACCACGGGCTCGACCTTCGCGATGTCGGGACTCCGTAGCAATCCGATTACTGGCGAAATGATCGATGGCGACGTGATCTTCGACGCGAGCTGGATCAAGACGTGGAAGGAAGAGTACGCGTTCCTGGTCGGCGTACCGACCCCAACGGCCACGGGAACCCGGGCCGATCTCTCCGCCGGCATGGTCCCCCTGGCCATGGGGGAGATCATCAGCCCGATCATGGCGATGAAACAAGGCTATGGGCTGCCCGTGCCCCCGCCGGGCACCCGACGCGCCGCGGCCCTGAATGCGGCGCTGCTCGGCCATAACGGCCTGCCCGGCTCGGTCGCGCCAGCGAACGGGAACATCCCCGTCGCGCTCGACGTGGTGCCCGCAGGATGGGATCCGATCCAGGTCCAGCTCCGCCAGCGATTGACCAACGGCCGGTTGGCCACCTGCAACTACGCGGCGGCCAAGTCCCACGAGATGCGGTTCGCCAGCCTGGCCCTGGCCATGGCCGCTTCGGAGGACGCGGACGCCGACAAGGACAAGAAGAAGGACGCCGACAAGGACAAGAAGAAGGACGCCGACAAGGACAAGAAGGACGCCGACAAGGACAAGAAGGACAAGGAAAAGGAGAAAGAAGTCAAGCTCCCGGATGAGTTCCTCGGCCAGGCGATCAAGGAAGTCGTCATGCACGAGGTCGGCCACTCGCTGGGTCTGCGGCACAACTTCAAGGCCAGCATCATGCTCAAGCCCGAGGAGGTCAACGATACTGCGATCACCCGGGTCAAGGGGATGGCCGGCAGCGTGATGGACTACAACCCTATCAACGTGGCTCCCAAGGGCCAGAAGCAGGGGGACTACGCGTTCGACTACGATCGGGCCTTACGACTACTGGGCGATCGCGTATGCCTACACGACGGACGAATCCGAGCTGAAGAAGCTCGCCTCCCGATCGCCCGAGCCGGACCTGGCCTTCGCCACCGACGATGACTTCATGAACAACGATCCCCAGGTCAACACGTACGACCTGACCTCCGACACCCTGGCCTATGGCAAGATGCGGATGACCCTGGCCGGCGAGTTGCTCAAGGACCTGGACAAGAAGGTCGTCAAGGACGGGGAATCCTCGGCGCGGCTCCGCAGCGCGTTCTCCTCCTGCATCAGCCAGTTCGGCAATGGGGCTTATCTCGCGGCCGAATACATCGGCGGTCAGTCGGTCAACCGCGACTTCAAGGGGACCGACAAGGCGCGCGATCCCATCACGCCTATCGTGGGCGCCCGCCAGCGCGACGCCCTCAAACTGCTGGTGGACCAGATCCTCAGCGACAAGGCGTTTCAGTTCTCGCCCGGCCTGCTGCGCAAGCTCATGACCGAGTCGTGGCAGGACAGTCGCTACTCTTTCTACGGCGGCATGGATTACCCCATCTACCGGATGATCCTCAACCTCCAGGAAATCGCACTGGATCAGTGCCTCGATTCCAGCGTGCTCCAGCGGATCCAGAACCAGGAGACGCAGAGCGAGGCCGGCAGCAACCCGCTGAAGATCGCCGAGGTCTTCCGCTCCTTGAGCGACGGGATCTTCACCGAGCTGGGCGCGCCACCTTCGGGCAGCTCGCCGTTCACGATCTCGACAATTCGCCGCAACCTTCAGCGCGAATACGTCAAGCGGCTCAGCGACATGGTCCTCGGGCCCAAGAACGACTACTCACTTGGCGGCTACCGGTATATCCTCTTTTACGGCGGCCAGTCCTCGCCCCCGCCGGACGCCAAGAACCTCGCCCGGCTGCACCTCGACGAAGTCGGCCGGAAGATCGAGACCCTCGTGGGCAAGAAGGACCTCAAGATGGAGGACACCACCCTGGCCCACCTCAAGGAGATCCAGTTCCGGATCAGCAAAGTCTTGAACGCGAATCTCAACGTAAACGAACCCTGAGGCCAACGACCAGGAGCGCGACGGATTTCGATGAGAGGCGAGTGGACTCCAGCGAGTCCACTCGCCCTTTTTGTTGAGTTGGAATCGATCCGAGGTTGAATCGCGCTGGACAGTCCTTGGCCACTGATCGGCGATCTGTTCGCCTTCGCTACCAGACAGTTACATCTGGACTATTTGCTATAACTCTTGATCTACACAGCAGATAAATCATTCTTGAATCTTGGTATGCCCTTTGCTAATTGAGGCGGAGCTTCCCTGTCGTTGGATATCTGTCTGGGAGAAACTCCTCCATGAAGCGGCAGCGTGGATTCACTCTGATTGAGCTCTTAGTGGTGATCGCGATCATCGCCGTCCTGATCGCCTTGCTGCTCCCTGCGGTGCAGGCGGCGCGCGAGGCGGCGCGGCGAACTCAGTGCGTGAACAACCTGAAACAAATGGGCTTGGCCCTGCACAACTATCATGATGCCTTGTTGATCTTCCCGCCGGGTTACATCGCTGCGAGCCGATTCATCGATGGTGAGACCGACACGTCGCCGGGCTGGAGTTGGGCGGCGATGATCCTGCCGCAACTCGACCAGGCACCTTTGTATTCGTCGATCAACGTCTGGCTCCCCATCCAGACCCCGGCGAATACGACCGGCACCCGGACAATCCTGAGCGCATTCCTCTGCCCATCCGATCAGCTTACCATGGGCGGGACGTACCCGGTCACTGACGGGCTGGGAACGACGGTCGCGACGGTCGCGGCGAGCTCCTATGCGGCCAGCACGGGCAGCGACGCTGCCGACGTCGCCCTGGGTCTGAACAACGATGGCTCGGGCAACGGCCCATTCTACCGAAATAGCGGGGTGCGCATGGCGGCGATCGTCGACGGCACGAGCCAGACGATCTTACTCCTGGAGCGCGCCTGGGGAGACACGGAGGGGACCTGGTGCGGGGCGGTTCCGGGTGGCGTCGTTCTACGCGGGCCATATAACCCGTGTCCTGGATCGGCGTATGCGACTTATCTCGCCCCGTGTTTGGTCCTGGCGCATTGCCACTTGCTCAACACCAATGCCGACACCGACAGCGGCCTGGACGATCCGTCGAGCTTCCATCCTGGAGGCGCGAACGCCCTCTTCGCCGACGGGTCGGTACACTTCCTCAGGAACGTTACGAACGACGCGGGCGTCAACCCCGACGGCTCGACCCGTTATACCCCTTCGAGTTTGGTCCTCCAGGCGCTCGGTACGCGGGCCGGCGGCGAGGTCATCAGCTCGGACTCGTATTGAAAGTGATGGCGCATGCAACGGACCCAAGTTCTGTCAAGTTTGCTGTTCGCGATCGTGCTGGCTGGCTGCAGCGGCGAGGCGCCTGGGCCGCTACTGGCGGGCGGCCGCGAGGTGAAATCCTGGATCGCCGAGCTGCATGACCCCAAGCCGCAGGTGCGACGGCAAGCGGTGCTCAAGCTCGGCAATGTCGGCGACTCCGACCCCACGGTGGCGGACGCCCTGGCGGAGGCGCTCCACGATACCGACCCGCTGGTCCGTCGTGACGCGGTCCTGGCGGTGGTCAAGTTGAAACAGCCCGGTGATGCGATCAAGGACCAGCTCGACACGCTGAGCAAGACCGACAAGGACTCCCGCGCTCGCGACCTGGCGGCGAAAGCACTCAAGCGGCTTGGCAAGACCGATTGAACGGGAAACCGGTCCTTGGCCACCCGATGGGGGATCACGGAATCAGTGGCCTTGACGGTTGGTCGCGAACCTGAGTCGGACCAGTAGATCGTTGAGCGCCTGTCGGGCAGTCGGTCCTTCCGGCATCCGGCTATCGCGGTGGGCCTGTTCCAGTTCGCCCTGGAGTCGTTCGTACTCGCGCCCATGGAACTCCAGGTCGCCATCGTCCAAGCGGACTCCCTCCGTCCTTTCGAGCTTGCGAACGATCAGGTCACCGAGTTGGAGAAGTCGGGCGTTCTCGTTGAGACGCAGGAGGATCGCTTCGACCTCACCCGTTCGCAGGAGGTGGATACCCGTCAGCAGTACGCGATACACATACAGCAGCGGCTTGATTCGCGACGGGATGTCCCGGGCGAATAGCCGCCACAGGGCCTCGCGAAACCACGGTAATGGTGGTTATGATGCCGAGTGATGCATCCGCGTGCAATGGATTTCAGATCCTCATGTTCGGGCGTTGTGAGGACGACCAGCGGCGAATACAACTGCTCCAGGAGGTAGCCGTTCTTCGCGAGCAGCAGCTTGAAGAACTTCCTGGCATCGTGGGTCACCAAGTTGACCTCGACGCCTGATTCGTCCGTCGAAGACTCGATGGTCTCTCGTCCCGCATCGAGCCCGGCGGCTTCCTCGATGGGCAGGAATTGGCAGCCTCGCAGGTCGTGGTCCGAATCTGGCGAGGGAAAGCCTTAGAGGTGCGCGCCGCTGATCGTCACGATAATCAGAGGATACGACTGCCGGGACACGACGGCCTGCAACCGATCGGGGGCGGCCGGATCGTTCTCGTCGGGATGACTCATAGAAGATCTCTCACCTTCTCCAATTCCGACTGGACGTTCCGCAAGGCGGCCACGGCGCGGTCCGGATCGACGACGCAGTCCTCCATGAGGCCGTAATGGTGTTCCAGGCAGTTCAGCAGCAGCAATCGAATCTGATCTTCATCGGGTGCGGACGGGAGCTTGCTCTCGGAGTAGACCTTTTCGAGCTCCGACTCCTTGGCTGAGAACCAGTCCCGGAGGTGCGCTTCGGTCCAATCTCCCCGACGGATGGCCTTGAGCTGTTCGTGGTTCCGCTGAAGGTCGATGTCGCCCTCGACTATGATCTGCTCGACTTCGAGGATGAGGCGAACGACATGGTAGGCGAACTTCGTGTCGAGACCGTGCTCGGCCACGATGTCGGCCCGCTTCCCCTGGGCGCTCTTCGTGGACAGCTTGTGCAATTGCGAGTACGCATAGTTCTTGAATCGCGACCAGGAGCCTCTGTGCAGGAACAGTTTCCGGTTCTCGCGCACGAGATCCCCCACACGCGTGCTGTGCAGGACGCAGTTCACCGGTGTAAAGAGCGAGTCGATGATATTAAGGTTATTCTGCATCGCCAGGTTGAAGAACTTGACGATTCCGTAGATCTGCAGGTCGTAAGTTCGCCCACGGCCACCGAGGGCATCGTGGTCAACGACGTAGTGCTCCTGATATCGTTGAAACCGGGGTTTCGGAGTGCCGAAGCCGGGAATCTCCCCCCTGAGGTGGGGGAAGACGTCGTCTCGGGGAGGGATCGCCCAGCCGTAGAGGTCCAGATCGCTGGTGTCGGACGAGACGCCGTAGGCGACCGAGCCCATAATCGTCTCGTACTGGACACCGCCCGGCAGCCATCGTGGAGGTTTGATCAGGCCGCGGTCGGTCAGTCGTTGCAAGGTGCTCATGGCGGCTGATCCCTCCAAGCTTTATCGGAATCCGATCACGAGGCAGATGCGCCGGATTCTGCACGGGTTCGGGATCATCGATCAACACAGGACTGCACATGAACGACTGGCAGCCCAGGATTGAGAAAATGGTCCGGCACTTTGCCGATCAGCTCCGCGGGATCCGGACGGGCACGATCAGCATCGGAATGATCGAGACTGTCCGGGTCTCGTGCCAGGGGAACCTGGTCGCCATCAAACGCCTCGGGGCTGTCCAGGCACGAGGGGACCGGATCCTGATCATCCCCTTCGATCGGGTCAACGTCCCGGCGATGGTCAAGGCGCTGAACGAGTCGCGGCTCAGCGCGTACGCGCTCAACCCGACGACGGTCAGCGTCAGCGTACCACCGATCAGCATCGAGCAGCGACAGGAGATCGCCCGGTACGTCAAGAAGCTCGGCGAGGATGCCAAGGTCGCCATTCGGTCGATACGGCAGCAGGCTCGCAAGCAGATCGAGTCCTCCGGGCGCGGCTCGCAACGCCGGGTGCAAGAAGCGACCGACTTTGCCGTCGAGGAAATCGAGCGCCTCG
Source organism: uncultured Planctomycetota bacterium (assembly GCA_963845755.1). GTDB lineage: Bacteria > Planctomycetota > Planctomycetia > Isosphaerales > Isosphaeraceae > CAWJTV01. The sequence continues at coordinate 104,006 of CAWJTV010000015.1, read as the reverse complement.
TCAAGGCGAAGGTCGGTGAGTTGGCGTGACGGTTCGCACTTGCGCGTGTCACCCAATCGCTCCCCATTGCACGGAACGGACCATATCCGAGAGACCTTCGGATGCCCGCTTCCCTTCGACGTGCTGGAGCCGCGTCGCCGCCGCCGACCCAGGGCATCCCGACGCGCGCGACGCCCTGGCAGAGCTGTGCGCCACGTATTGGTTCCCGGTCTATGCGCTGATTCGGCGTAAGGGGCACGATCCCAGCACTGCACTCGACCTGACCCAGGACTACTTCGTCCGCCTGTTGGAGAAACCCGTGCTCGCCAGTGCCGACCGCCATAAGGGGCGGTTCCGCGCGTTCCTGCTCACGGATTGCATACACGTCCTGGCCAACGCACATGATCGAGCAGTCGCGTTCACACGCGGCGGTGGTCGGACATTCGTGTCGATCGACTCGGGCGCGGCGGAAGGGCGTTCCGGCGCCGACCAAGGCCACGACCTGACTCCGGAACGGCTCTTCGAGCGCGACTGGGCGCTCACCCTGCTGGCCGAGGTGCAGGCCTCGGGCGGGGTGGCCGACGAAACTCGGGCCGTCGAGCGGCGTGAGCAGGTGAGCGTCATCCGCACGCTACGGACCGGCTCCGATGCCGACGCCTCGCAGGCCGGCAGCGTGATGGGAACGCCGGCCTACATGCCCCCCGAGCAGGCCACGGCGACATCGAGGCGCTTGACGGGCGGGCCGACGTATTCGGCCTGGGCGCGATCCTTTGCGAAATCCTGACCGGTTCTCCGCCCTACACCGGCCCGGACGGCAGCTCCGTCTTCCGCAAAGCCCTCCGCGACGACCTGTCCGACGCCTTCGCCCGGGTTGACGCCAGCGATGCCGAGTCTGAACTGATCGAGCTGGCCAGGTCCTGCCTGGCGCCGAGCTACTCGACCGCCCGCGGATCGTGGTCGACCGACTGACCGATTACCAGGCCGGCGTCCAGGAGCGGTTGCGTACCGCCGAACTGGCCCGGGCGGATGAGACCGCCCGCGCCGTTGAGGCCGAGCGCAAGGCCCGGGCCGAGCTACGGGCGCGGCGTATGACCGCCGGTTTGGCCGCGGCCATCGTCGCCACCTTGATCCTGGGCGGTGGCGGGGCGGCCTGGATGGTCTCCGACCGCAACGCCCGCCGTGCCGTGGTTGCCCACGAGATCGCCGGGATCCTGGACCACGTCATCGTCTTGAAAGCCAGGGGCCCACGCCGCCCCGGCCGGCACGGTCAGTCCCTGGGACGAAGCGATGGCCGAGGCCAACCGCGCCGCCGACCAGATGCCGGAACTGGCCGACCTGGAGCGCAAGGACCAGATCGTCCGCGTCATCGCCGAACGGGAGCGAGGCCGCCAGGAAGCCTTGCTCCAGGCTGAGCGGCTCGAGACCGATCGCAAACTCCTGGCCGACTTGGAAGCGGCCCGTGGCGATCGCGCCGACCAAAACGATCCAAAGCGGTCCAACGCCGAGTATGCCGCCGCCTTCCGCAAGGCCGGACTTGACCAGGATGCCACCGACCCCAAGCAGGCCGGCGCCTGGATCGCCGGCCGCAGCGCGCCGATTGAGCTGGCCTCCTTCCTGGACGACTGGACCATGGTCCGCCGTGCGGCCCGCGCCGATGAGAAAGCCTCGGCTCGGCTGATAGCGGCGGCCCGCGCCGCCGACCCCGATCCCTGCGCGATGCCCTGCGCACCGGCTCCAGTGCCAGGGACGCCGCGCCGGTCGAGGCCCTCCACAAGCTGGCCGGTGATGAGAAGGCACTGGACGCTCAGCCCGCCGAGAGCCTGCGGCTACTCGCCCTGCGGCTGAAGGCGGTCGGCGATCGGGACGGTGCGGCGCGGCTCTGTGCCAGGCCTGGCGATTGCGTCCGGACGACTTCTGGGTGAACTACGACCTGGCCTATGCGGTGCAACCGGAGGAGGCGGTGCGGCACCTGACGGCCGCGATTGCGATCCGGCCCGGTAGCAATCCGGCCCAGACGTACCTCGGCAACACCCTGTCTGCCCAGAGGAAGCACGATGAGGCGATCGCCGAGTATCGCACCGCCATCCGACTCCACCCCGGCTACGTCCTGGCCCACCACAACCTCGGCAACGCCCTTCGCACTCAGGGGAAGCACGAGGCGGCGATTGCCGCATATCGTACCGCCACCCGACTCCAGCCCGACCTCGCCGCAGCCCATCACAACCTCGGTCTCGCCCTCCTCGCTCAGGGGAAGGACGATGAGGCGATCGCCGAATTCCGCACCATCGTCCGACTCACGCCCAGCAACGCCACGGCCCACAGGAACCTCGACAACGCCCTGCGCCTCAGGGAATGCACGACGAGGGTTTCGCCGAATATCGCTCCGCCATCCGACTGAAGCCCGACGACGTCTTGGCCCATCATAATCTCGGCGTCGCCCTGAGCGATCAAGGTAAACTCGATGAGGCGACCGACGAATTCCTCACCATTGTCCGACTCACGCCCAACAACGTCACGGCCCACACCAATCTCGGTGAAGCCTTGCGCGCCCAAGGGCTTTATGAAGAATCGCTCCGCGAGTACAAGACGGGACCCGAACTCGGTTTGAAGCAGCCCGGATGGCGTGCGCTTTCGGCCGAGTGGGTGCGCCAGGCCGAGTGGCTGGTCGCCCACGCTGGTCGCCTCCCTGCCATCCTCAAGGGCCAAGACCACCCCGCCACCCCGGCTGAAGGCATCGAGTTCGCCGTTCTCTTCTACAACCAGGGACAGCGCGCGGCCTCCGCCCTGCTGTACACCGAAGCCCTGACGGCCGACCCGAAACTCGGCGATGATCGCCGTGCTCAGCACGCCTACAACGCCGCTTGCACTGCGGCGCTGGCCGGCTGCGGTAAAGGCAAGGATGATCCCGCGCCCGACGAGCCCGCGCGTGCCAAACTCCGCGGCCAGGCTCTCGACTGGCTCAGGACCGAACTGGCGGCCTGGGGCCGAATCCTCGATGGGGGCAATCCGAAGCAGCGGGCGAGCGTTGCACAGGCCCTCCAACACTGGAACGCCGACAGCGACCTAGCCGGCGTCCGCGATCCCGATGCGTTGATCAAGCTCCCCGGGGCCAAGCGGAAAACCTGGCAGGCCCTCTGGGCCGACGTCGATCGCCTGATTCTGCGGGCTGGCGAGAGGCCATGAAGCCGTAGTAGGGTGGTGTCGAGCCGCGCGTTCTCGCGGCGAAGGCCCACCGGAGTGCCGTGGTCATAGGTGGGCCTTCACGATGCCAAGGATCGTTCGACACCGCCCTACGACGCTCACCTCGTGTTTCACTCACGGAGCCTCGCTGCCCATGAAGACCCTGACTCGCCCCCGGCTGGCTCGCTACGGACTGCTCCTCATCAGCGTCCTACTCGCGCCGATCGGCCACGCCGCCGACTCACCAGAGAGGTCCCACGACGAGCCGGTACGCGCCCGTATCCAGAGCCGCAGATGCCGGCCCATACGACGTCGTGATCCTGGGCGGCCGGGTGGTCGACGGTTCGGGCAACGCCTGGTTCCGTGGCGACCTCGCCATTCGGGGTGACCGGATCGCACGGGTCGCACCGGCTGGCATGCTCGGAGACGCATCCGCCAAGGAACGGATCGACGCCAAGGGGTTGGTCGTTTGTCCGGGGTTTATCGATATCCAGAGCCACTCCCGCGATGCCCTGCTCTCCGGTGATGGCCGGGTCGTCAGCAAGGTCACTCAGGGCGTCACCACCGAGATCATGGGCGAGGGCTGGACGAATGCCCCGGTCAGCGATCGCACCCTCGCCGTCATCAAGGTGCTCGATCCCGATGCCACCGAGCACGCCCGGGAGCTCATGGGTCCGCACGGCTTTGACAAGTGGCTCCAGGCCATGAAGCGCCGCGGGTCCTCGGTCAACTTCGGCTCGTTCGTGGGGTCGGCGACGATCCGGGCCTTTGTCAAGGGGATGGATCAGGGCGCGCCGACGCCTCAGGAGCTGGACACCATGCGCCGGGCCGTTCGTGAAGCGATGGAAGACGGAGCCTTCGGGATCGCTTCGGCCCTGATCTACCCGCCAGACAATTTCGTCGGCACTGCGGATTTGATCGAGCTTGCGAAAGTCATGTCACCGTATGGCGGAGTGTATATTTCCCACATTCGATCCGAGGCCGATCACCTGCTCGAAGCGATCGACGAAGCCATCGCGATCGGTCGCGGCGGAGCTGTGCCGGTCGAGATCTACCACCTCAAGGCAGCGGGCCGGCGGAACTGGTCGAAGGCCGAGGCTGCCATTGCGAGGATTGCGGCCGCCCGCGCTCGGGGCCAGGACGTTGGCGCCGATATGTATCCCTATATCGCCGGTTCGACCGGATTGACCGCGGTCCTTCCGCCTTCGGCCTCCGCAGGTGGAAAGCTCTTCGACCGCCTTGCCGATCCGGTCGAACGCGCCCGGATCCGGTCGGAAGTCCTCGACCAGAAGACCGACTGGGAGAACATGGGGATCCTCGCCTCACCGGAAGGCATCCTGGTCCTCGAGCTCAAGAAGCCCGAGAACGCCAAGTATGCCGGCAAGCGGCTCTCCGCGATCGCCCAGGCCGAGGGCAAGCACTGGCTCGATGCCGCGATGGACCTGATCCTCTCCGAACGCCAGAGCCTCGGCACAGTTTACTTCATGATGAACGAGGACAATGTCAAGCTCCAGTTGCGTCAGCCTTGGATCAAGTTCGGCACCGACGCCGAAGGCGCCGACCCCGAGAACGCTAAGACTCTGACTCACCCCCGCTCCTACGGGACATTCCCGCGCATCCTGGGCAAGTACGTCCGCGAGGAGCGAGTCATCCCTCTTGAGGACGCGATTCGCAAGATGACCTCGGCGGTCGCCGCGCGGCTCTCGATCCGCGATCGTGGCTTGTTGCGCGAAGGCTTCCACGCGGATGTCGTCGTCTTCGATCCCGAGACGATCGCCGACCGGGCCACGTTCGAGAAGCCTCATCAGGTCTCGATCGGCGTCCGCCAAGTTATTGTCAACGGCGTGGCCGTGGTCCGCGAGAGCCGGCACACCGGAGCGAAACCGGGCCAGATCGTTCGCGGCCCAGGTTATAGGCCCCGCAACCCACCGGCAGCGAATGCGACTGTCCCATGAGTCGATTGGACCGCGACGACTCTGCCGGGGCACGCCTGGCTGCCGTTGACCTTGTTGTGAGAGAGCTCGGTAGGACCTGCCAAATGCTTCGCTTAGCGATTCGACTTCTGGTCCGAGGATCGGGACGAGATGATCTCTCCCACCTCGAGTGGCCGCAACCCGGGGTACATGTGGCCCGGTTCGAACGTAGCGTCAGGAATCGTCCCTGGTTTACCTGTCTTGATCCGGATGATGCATCGATCGGTCTCCGTGAAGAGAACCTTCACAGTCCAGGGATGCCATTTTTTCCGCAAGAACTCCATTCCCGACCGGACTCCGTCCCTGGCGCCGAGGTTCATGATCGCGTTGGAATCGGACAGGATCTTGGTGATCGTCCCATTCACCGGCTTCTGGAGCAGGAACGGAGCCCACTCGGGGGGGACCTCCGGGACGCCTTTCGGGCGTTCAGAATCGCCCATGGAAAACGGACCTCTCCGCATATAGTGCGGAAAGACTCCCTGGTTGACGAGGCTACAGAAGACCAGCTGTTCCTTCTCGGGAATCAAGTAACACCGCTTCTCCCACCGGATCGGGAGGAAGTCGTGTCCGATCGAGTGCCGCAGGTCCGAGGAGATCGGCCCCTCGGGCACCAGCCGCAGCACGCCGTCCACCTCCGAGCATGTGCCCTGACTCTGGTATCAGTCCCGGTCGTGCGGATCGTCAGGATGGTGCACGTCGCTGTGCCAGCCATATTGATACCGTCCCGGTAAGCTGACCAGAAGATGCTCGTAGACGAATCCATTGCCGAATCGGTAATCGCCGGTCATTTCCACGTTGAGCAGGACCGAGATCTCGAGTATCCCGAGCCGTCTCATGGATCGCCTCGCTGCGGCTTGATAATAGTGCACCCAGGACGGTGAGACAGGGTCTCCTGACCTTGCCGCTGGGCCGACCGAAGATCCTTAAACTGCCAACCTGAGGATAGGACGGTGTTTCGGCGGACGGAGACGACAATTCGGATAACCTGAGGTCCGCGCCGGACCTTGCTTCTGCGGATCTACTCGGCACTGAAGATCGGTCCATGGACTGGTATGTCTGGAAGAGGAGGACGCACGGCGCTGCGCCTCGGTCGAAGGAGCGAGGAGGGACTTCAGGAAGAGTAGCATAGCGAGCCGCTGCTCGGGTCGGAGTCTGAAATAGCGGCTCTTGACCGATTCTGCCTGTCCGCCGTGGAGGACGATTGCCTGCTCCAATGTCTCGGCGCGGCCATCGTGCATGTAGGGCGCAGAGTCGCGGAGGCCCCACAATGGCGGCGTACGCCATTCCCGCCTCAACGGCAATCGGGCCCGTTGCGGCTCTCCGGCGAACGCATCAGGGCCGGCCGGGAAATCGGCGTCGGCCAGGGGCCCCTGCTCCTCGGCAGGATCGGGAAGGACCGAGCTGTACGAGGCACTGTTGCTGAGCGACTCGCCCATGTCGTGCAGCAAGAGATCGCTGTAAATGCCATCGATCGGACCGAGCTTCGGCCGATGGCATGCCGCGCAGCCGATCTGGTCGAAGGACGCTCGGCCGGATTGGATCGCCTCCATCTCGCGCTGGGTCGCCGGCCGCCGCTGGACCGGCGCGGGGAGATTCCTGATGAAGGCGGCCAGCGCGTTACATTCCTCCTGAGATAAGTCCAGCCCCGGCGAATGATAGTCGGGATCATCGGGCTTGATGCCTTGATGCCGGCCGGGCACTTCCAGGCCGAGTTCCACCGCACAGGCCGTGAGCACGAACCCGTGGAGGGACGCATGCTCGGCCTTCCAGCCGAACCGCCCGATCCGTCCGTCCGCCAGGCGCGAGACCCGGCCCTGGATCCCAAAGAACCTGGGGTCCGGTGACGCCGCCGCGGCTTCCAGGTCGGCATCAGGCACCTTGTCGATCAGGCCCGCGCCGAAGAGGGGAGGCGGATTGAGCTGCGACTGGACCAGAGTGAAATGTCCGTGCTCCATCGGCAACGAAGCCAGGTGTCGATCCACACTGAACACGATCGCGCTTTCCTCGATCGATGGACCGATGAGCGAGAACGCCGGCTGGAGTATATCGTTCATCATCGGGTTCAGAATCCCCACCCGCCATGCCTGGTAGTTGGTGCCTGGTCCGAAGCGATGCAGGACCAAGCTCGACGCGTCACGAAACCCGCGATGCAGCTTCAGGAGCGGACCACGGTCGGGATCTTCGCCTTTGGCCCGCGGCTTGACGGGCTGGGCCCCTTTCGATTGGGACTGGAGGGCGCTCATCTGCCGAACCATCCGCGAAATCTCGTCGTTCCGGAACCTGGACTCGCCCTCGACGGGGGTCACGATTGCCGCAAGGAAGTCCACGTTTTTACTTCTCGACCCGGCCCCTCCGACCCCACCCTGATTATGGCAGGCCGCGCAGGAAGTATCGTTGTAAACCGGTCCGAGGCCATCGCCCGAATGGCTCCCCGGATCGCCGGGCAGCCATTCCCGGGTGAACAGGTCGCGGCCCTGAGCAAGCATCCCTTCGGGAACGTCTGGTTCGGCCGCGGCTGTCGCACCGCTCCAGGTCACGCAGGCCGCCAGACCCACCAGCAACCAACCTCTGACACTGCACTCGGGTAACCTGATTCGGGACCGCATATCGAGCCCCCCTTGAATCTCAGTGGCGAAAAGTTCATCGGTGCATTCAAGATGTCTATCGCTGTCCCGATTGTAACTCCGCCCCCGTCGAGGGTCAACGTGCTCCTCCGGCAATTCTCGAATGGGTCCCGAGACCGCAACCGATTCCGGATCGGTCGAATCAAGGTACGATCCGCAGCTCGATGTGCGTCGCGCGTTCGGCAGTCCGATAGACGCGCTGGGTCGCGGCGATGTAGTCCGACGCGATGGCCTCGAAGATATTGGCGACGAACTTCTGAGGATTGCGATCGATCAAGGGGAACCAGGTACTCTGAATTTGAACCATGATCTTGTGCCCCTTCTTGAAGCGGTGATCGGTCCAGTGGAGGTCGATGGGATAATGCTCGACCTCTCCGGAAACAAGGGGTTTGGGCTGCTCGAAGCTCTTGCGGAACCGCGCGCGGAAGACCTCGTTTGCGATCATGAGCTGGTAACCGGCCAGTGGCTCGTTGCGGTCTTCGGGATAGACGTCGATCAGTTTGACGATCCAGTCGACATCGGTCCCGGTGGTCGAACGCGAAGAGCTGCGCCACGACCGGGCCGACGACGTCGACGTCGTTCGCTAGCGGCTCGGTCTCGTAGCTGAGCACGTCGGGGCGAAGGTGGACGAACCGCTGGTCCTGCACCAGCCACTCAGTCCACTGGCGATTCGCATACAGCGGCGAGATCGGTCGGGGATAGTAGGGCACGGGCCGAGCGGGGTCGGAGACGTACTCATCGAATTTCAGCTCTGCGTCTGGCGGAGCCTCGAAAGCCAGCCGGCCTCCTTCCCGGAGGTAGAGCCGGCGCGTCGAGGCCTCTCGGGGCGGCCACTGGTCGTACGACTTCCAGGCATTGTCCCCAGTCCGGAAGCTGATCACCTCGGGGAAAACATCGGCGCGGCGCCATCGCCATTTTCCGCCGACTTTTTACCAGCGAGATCCTTGTCGAGAACGATCGGCCGATCCTTGAGGTAGTGCGCAAAGAAGGGGACCTGGATCTTCTCGCGATACTGCCAGGCCGTGGGTGCGCCGAACTTGATCGGACCGAGGTGATCGCCGATCCCGTTGCTCCAACCGCCATGGTTCCAGGGGCCGACGACCACCGTGCTCAGGCGACCGGAGTCCTGCTTCTCCCAGGTCTCGTAGATCTTGAGCGGGCCGTAGAAATCCTCCTGGTCCCACCAGCCTGCGACGTTGAGAGTCGGCACCTTCGGCCGTGTCAGAAAGCGTGCCACAGCCTGTTTCTTCCAGAAGGAATCGTAGTTCGGGTGGTGGGCGAAGTCGTTCCACGTCGGCAGTTTTTCGTGGAAGTATCGGCTATTGGCGGCGGAGAGCGGCCCCAGGTTCAAGAACCACTCATACGTATCGTGCCGATCGAACTCGAAGAATTTCATGCCGCGGACGCTCTCCATCCGGGCGACGTACTCGAACCCGTAGCTGAACCGGAAGGCTCCGTTGTGGTGGAAGTCGTCTCCGAGGTACATATCGGCCGGCGATGCCTGGGGCGATGCCGCCTTGAGCGCGGGGTGGGGATCGAGCAAGGCCATGACGGTCAGCCAACCGTCGTATGAGACGCCCAGCATACCGACGCGGCCGTTGTGACCCCGGACGTTCCCGATCAGCCAGTCGATCGTGTCGAAGGCGTCGCTCCCCTCATCGATCGCCTTCGGGTCGGCCGGGTCGCGGGGGGCACGGATCATGGCGAATTCCCCATCCGACCGGAACTTCCCCCGGATATCCTGGAAGGCGAACAGATAGCCGTCGTCGGCCAGTTCCTTGAGACTCGTCTGGAACATCGAAGTGCGGTTGTCGATGCCATAAGGAGTTCGCAGGAACAGGATCGGCAGGGCGCCTCGCGCGTTCCTGGGCGTGAAGACCAGGGTGTGCAGCTTGACTCCGTCGCGCATCGGGACCATCGCCTCGGTCGTTTCGAAACCCGGAACCTCGACGGGTGCCGCGGCAACTCCCTGAATCGAGAACCATACCACGGCGATCGTCCAGGCGGCCGTCGCGGATCTTCGCAACATCGTCGTCATCATCGTCACGAGTTCAACTCTCTTTCCAATAGGGTGGGCATCGCCCGGAGGTCATCAGTCGAACTTCTCGGGATCGTAGCCTAGAAGATGGCGCTGACAGATCAAGAGAGCCACGTTGGGCGGAACGTCGTCGACCCAGGTCGGGTCTCCCTCCTTGAGCTTGCGGTAGACGTCGCGCGAGGAGATACCCAGGAATTCGGGCCTGTAGCAGTCGATGGGCTGGATGTGGCCGTTTTCGAGCAGGAAGTTGTAGAGGTGCTGGAGTTTCGGCGCCACGCGGAAATCCGCAACGGTCGCCGCCAGTCCAGCGTTCGGGTCCAGAAGCGGATAGATGTAAAGCTTCAAGTCATTCTTGAACATTCTCCCGAACGATTCGAGGATGCCGCCGGCCAGGTGCGTATAATACTTCTCCTCGAAGATTTCGCGGAGAGTGGGCACGCCCAGCACCAGGCCGATGAGCTTGGTGGTATGGCGCTGAAGGTAGTTGGCCAGCCGGTAGAATTGGCCGAAGCTGGTGACCATCACGTCGCGGCCAAGCGTCCGGAGCAAGTTGACGCGATCGAGGTAGTCCTGGTCGTCGATGGCGTCCCCTTGTTGGAGGTGGCGGAGGGTCATCTCGGCGACGACCAGGATGTCCTCGCCCTGATTGGCCGGCTCCTGCCGGAATTGGCCCAGGGCGCATTGGAGCATGTCCACCGTGTGGTTCGTCACTGGCCGAAACCGTCCGCGGAGGACCAGGATCGGCCGCTTGTAGAATGCCTCCGCCGGCTGGACCACCTTCCCCTCGGCCGTGAACATCGCCGCATCAGTCAGGCCGCAGTGCACCAGCTCGAGGCTCATCAGACGGTTGTCCACCCGCGCGAAGGCTGGTCCCGAGAACTCGATCAGGTTGACCTCGATGCGCTCGGCGGACAGGCCGTCGAGCAGGTGCTTCACCAGGGCCACCGGGTCTGCCTCGTAGAGTGCCGCATGGATCAGGTTGACGCCCAGGATGCCCACGGCCTCCTGTTGCAAGGTCGTCTCGCGATCCAGCAGGCTGACGTGCAGGAGGATCTGAGACGGCGCTGCACCGGGGTAATTCTGGAACCGGATCCCCATCCAACCGTGCCAGTTGTCCTTGCGGGTATAACTCTTGGCGGCGATGGTGTCGGCGAAGACGAAGAACCGGGTCTTGTCGCCGCGCTTCTCGGCGAGGCGTTCGGTCATGAGGCTGTATTCGTGGTCGAGCATCGTTTCGAGTCGCTGACGGCTGACATATCGGCCCGATGCGCCGTAGATGGCGTCCGAGACGGTCATATCGTAAGCCGAGATGCTTTTGGCAATCGTGCCCGCAGCTCCCCCGACCCGGAAGAACCAGCGCGTCACCTCCTGACCCGCGCCGATCTCTGCGAAGGTGCCGTACTTCGTGTTATCGAGGTTGACCTGTACCGCTTTTTGATGCGTGTCCACCCGGTTGTCTTGCATCGGGCCTCCATTCAGAACGATGTTCCGGATTGGCTCAATATCGCCCCGAGTTGATCGACCGAGTGGCTTGTTCCCCCAGCGCTTCGACGACCGTCCCGAGCACGGCGAACCGCGCGTCCCGGGTCGCTCCCCGAACGTATCGCGCATAGATCTGCTGGGCGATCACGGCGATCTTGAACAGGCCGAAGACGTAGTAGAAGAGGAGGTTCGAGACGTCGCGGCCTGATTGAACTCCGTAGCGCTCGGCGACCTCGCGTCGGGTCAGGCTGCCGGGCAACGTCGTCGGTCCGACCAGGAAGCGGCGAAGCGGCTCCAGGTCGTCCGGCTCGATCCAGTAGCCCAGCGTCGTTCCCAGGTCCATCAGCGGGTCGCCGATCGTGGCCATCTCCCAGTCGAGGACGGCGACGATCCGCGTCAGGTCGCCGGGATCGAGCACCAGGTTGTCGAATTTGTAATCGTTGTGGACCAGCGCCGATCCCGACTCACCCGGTCGGTTCTCGTCCAGCCAGGCCATGGCTCGTTCCAGGCCACCGAGGTCACCGGTTTGCGCATCCCGGTAACGTCGGGTCCAACCGGTCACCTGGCGCTCGACGTAGCCAATGGGCTTGCCGATATGCCCCAGGCCGGTCGCTTCGTAATCGAGCGAATGCAGCCGGGCCAGGTTGTCCACCAGCGCCGCTCCCAGCCGGCCCACCGTCTCGGGGGTTAGCGCTGGATCGGATGAGGGCGGACGGCGGAGAATGATCCCCCGCTTTCGCTCCATCAGGTAGAACGGTGCGCCCAGAATGCTCTCGTCCTCGCAGGAGAGCACGGGGCATGGAGCCGGCTCGTACACCCGACAGAGGCGGGAAAGAATGCGGTACTCGCGCCCCATGTCGTGCGCCGTCTTGACCCGATTGGCGAACGGCGGCCGGCGCAGGACTAGCTCCCGATCGCCCAGGCGGATCAAGTAGGTGAGGTTCGAATGCCCATGGGGAAATTGTTCCACGACGATCGGGCCGCTGGCGTCCGGTAGGTGGGCCGTCAGGTAGGCACCGAGGCGTTCGACATCCAGTTGCTCGCCGTCCCGGACCGGGCCGGCCTCATCGATCGCGAAGCTCATCGTCGGCCTCCTGAGGACGGGGGCTCAGCGTTTCAAGATGCGTTTGGCCACGACAGTCTTGTGGACCTCATCGGGACCATCGTAAATTCGCGCCGCACGTTCCTGACGATAGAACCACGACAGTACCGTATCGTCGCTGATTCCCAGCGCGCCATGGACCTGGATCGCGCGGTCGACGACCTGCTGCATGATCCCGGCGACGTGGAACTTGACGAGCGAGATGGCCTCGCGAGCGGCGTCCATGCCGCGGGCGTCGATCGTCCAGGCGGCGTGCAGGACCAGGAGTCGGCCGGCCTCGATTTCGGCGAGGCTTTCGGCGATCCAGCCTTGCACGGCCTGGCGGCTGCCGAGCCGGTCTCCCGGGCCAAGGGGGCGTGCCGCCGCTCGGCGGCACATCAGGTCGAAGGCGCGGCGGCAGACTCCGATCCAGCGCATCGCATGATGGATCCGCCCGGGACCGAGCCGCGCCTGCGCCATGGCGAATCCTGCGCCTTCCTCGCCGAGGCGGTTCTCGCACGGGACACGGCACCCCTCGAAGGCCAGCTCGGCGTGGCTTGCCCAGTCGTCCCCGGCGTGTCCCATGCACGAGATGTTGCGAACGCGACGAAACCCCGGTGTCTCGGTCGGGACAACGATCATGCTGGCCCGACGGTGCGGCTCGGCCTCGGGGTCGGTCACCGCCATCACGATCGCGAAGGCCGCACCGTCAGCAGCCGACGCGAACCATTTACGGCCGTCGATGACGTAGCTGTCAGCGTCGCGGACGGCCCGCGTTCCCATCCAGACCGGGTTGGAACCGGGGAAGTCCGGCTCGGTCATGGCGAAGCAGCTCCTCAACTCGCCACGTGCCAGGGGCATCAACCAGCTGCGTATTCTGGGCCTCCGTGCCGAACTCCCGGAGGAGCTCCATGTTGCCGGCGTCCGGTGCCTGGCAGTTGAAGACGTAATGCCCCAGCGGGCTCCTGCCCAGCTCCTCACCGACCAGGGCGAATTCCAGCAGACTCAGTCCCATCCCGCCGCACGATTTCGGGAGCTGCGGCGCCCAGAGACCGCGCGATTGGACTTCTCGACGAACCGCCGCCAGGGCCGGCACCAGCTCCGCGAACGGCCGGGAGATCAGCGCCGATTCGAGTGGATAAACCTCGCGTTCCAGAAGCTCCCGGATCGTCGCCAGGACATCTTGCATGCGTTCGGGGATGGCGAAGTCCATCGACGGTGCTCCGGTCGGTAGATCGAGGGCTCCAGACAGATCATGATCCTAGTGTTTGGATCCCGGTCTGACAATCGAGCGTCTCAGCCACCAGCCAGTTCACCGAGTTGGGTCTGGCCGGCCACTGTCCGTCATGGCCATGGATGCGTTGGCCGGGCGGTGGTTAAGATGGTGGATCTTTGAAGATCGAGGAGATCCCATGGGACTATCCGACTGGCTTTTCGGCCGCAGGCTGGCGACTCTCGAGGAAGAGCAACAGCGCGTGGGTGTGCTGGCCGGCATTCCGATGCTGGGCCTCGATGCGCTGGCCTCGGCGGCCTATGGGCCCGAGGCCGCACTGACGTTGTTGATCCCGCTGGGGATAGGCGGCGTGTCGCACATCGGTCCGATCACCACGCTGATCATCGTGTTGCTCGCAGTGGTGTATTTCTCTTACCGGCAGACGATCGCCGCCTATCCGCACGGCGGCGGCTCGTACACCGTAGCCAAGGAGAACCTCGGCATCGGCCCCGGCCTGCTGGCCGCGGCGGCGCTCTTGCTGGATTACGTCCTGGTGGTGGCCGTCGGCGTTTCGGCGGGCGTGGGCGCCCTGGTCTCGGCCGTTCCGTCGCTTCAGCAGTACACGCTCGCGCTGTGTCTGGCCATCCTGGCGATGATCACGATCGTGAACCTGCGCGGTGTGCGGGAGTCGGGCATCGCATTTGTGGCACCGACGTACCTGTTCGTCGTATCGCTTCTGGGTGTGCTGGCCTACGGGCTCGTCAAATCGGTCGCGGCGGGCGGACATCCGGCGCCGGTGGACCCGCCGCCGGCGCTCCCTTCGGTCCCGGTGGGGGCGACCTTGTGGCTCCTGATGCGATCCTTCGCCAGTGGCTGCACGGCCATGACCGGCGTCGAGGCCGTCAGCAATGGCGTCAGCGCGTTCCGCGAGCCGGCAGTTGACCACGCCCGGCGCACCCTGGCGGCGATCATCGCGCTTCTGGGCGTCCTGTTAGCCGGCATCGCCTACCTGTGCCGGGCCTACGGCATCGGTGCCACCGAGCCCGGCCAGATGGGTATGAGAGCGTCCTGTCGCAGCTCGTGGCCGCCGTCGTCGGCAAGGGTGTGGTCTACTACGTCACGATCGGCGTCGATCCTGGCGGTGCTGGCCCTCTCGGCCAATACCGGCTTTGCCGATTTCCCGCGGCTCTGCCGGGTGATCGCCCAGGACGGCTACCTGCCCAACGGGTTCGCCCATCGGGGCCGACGGCTGGTCTACTCGCAAGGCATCCTCGTGCTGGCGGGCCTCTCGGGTGCCCTGCTCGTCCTCTTCCGCGGGATCACCGACAGCCTGATCCCCCTGTTCGCCGTCGGGGCATTTCTCGCCTTCACGCTCTCGCAGGCCGGGATGGTCGAGCACTGGCGCAGAGTCGGCGGTCCGGGTTCCGGCCGTTCGATGGCGATCAACGGTCTTGGTGCGGCGTGCACGGCAGTGACCCTGGTCGTCGTGCTGGTCTCAAAGTTCGCCGAAGGGGCCTGGATCACCGTCTTACTGGTCCCCGCACTGCTCTTGATGTTCGTCGGAGTCCACGTTCATTATCGGCGGTGGCCCGCGAGGTCGTCTCTGACGCCCCGCTGGATGCCTCGGGCTTGCAACCGCCCATCGCACTGTTGCCCATCCGCGGGTGGAGTGCGATTACCCGGAAGGCGCTTCGGGTCGCGATGAAGATCTCGCCCGAGGTCTATGTGCTGCACATTGCCGGCGACGAGCAGACGGTCCTCGACCTGGAGGACACCTGGTCCCGGCGCGTCCGACAGCCGGCCCAGGAGGCCGGCGTCCCCGCCCCCCGGCTGATCGTCATCTTCTCTCCGTTCCGACAGCTCTACGGACCGCTCATGCAGGTGGTCGCGGACCTCCAACGCGCACACCCCGGTCGCGATCTCGCCGTGATCGTCCCCGAGCTGGTCGCGGACCAAGTGGTATCATTACATCCTGCACAACCAGACGGCGGCCGTCATCAAGGCATATCTGCTCTTCAGCGGCCTCCGGCGCGTCATCGTCGTCAACGTGCCGTGGTACCTATCCGATTAAACGCTCATCGAAGCGAGCGCGGATCGGGCGGTGCAATCTGTCGGTCGCGGTTCGCCTCGGCTAGAATCGTTTCCTCCACTGCCGGATGATCCATGCCCGAGACGACTCGCCAGGGACTTCATCATGCGACGAGCTACACTTCGAAATGTCTTCGTGCTATTAGCCCTTTCCGGATTCCTGCACGGGGGCTTCCTGCACGGAGACGAACCGAAGTCGACGACCGCCCCGCCGAAGGGCGATGTCACCAAGTACACGTTCGACCACAGCAAGATCTTCCCGGGCACGGGCCGGGATTACTGGATCTACGTGCCGAAGCAATACGACCCGGCCAAGCCCGCGTGCCTCTACGTCTGCCAGGACGGCATCCAGTACAACGCACCCAAAGTCTTCGATGAGCTGATCCATAAGAAGGAGATGCCGGTCGTGATCGGTGTGTTCGTCACGCCCGGACGCGTGAAGGCACCCACAAATCAGGCGATGGACCGTTTCAATCGCAGCTTCGAATACGACGGACTTGGCGACAACTACGTCCGGTTCCTGCTCGAGGAGCTGTTGCCCGAGGTCGAAACCAAGACCGCGCCCGACGGCCGGGCGATCCGGCTGTCGAAGGACGGCAACGACCGCGCCATCGCGGGCGCCAGCAGCGGGGCGATCTGTGCGTTCACGGCGGCGTGGGAGCGTCCCGATTCGTTCCGCCGCGTCTTCAGCGCGATCGGGACGTATGTGGGGTTACGCGGAGGCAACGTGTATCCGACGCTCATCCGCAAGTATGAGCCGAAGCCGATCCGGATCTTCCTCCAGGACGGCAGCTCGGACCTGAACATCTACGGCGGCGATTGGTGGATGGCCAACCAGGAGATGGAGCGTGCCTTCATCTTCGCCGGTTACGAGGTGAACCACGACTGGGGCACCGGTGGACACAGCGGGCAGCACGCAACGCGGATCTTCCCGGACGCCATGCGATGGCTGTGGAAAGACTGGCCGACGCCGGTGAAGGCTGGCGCGGGGTCTCAACAGCTCCAGGAGATCCTCGTGCCGGGGGAGGGCTGGTCGCTCGTGGCCGACGGCTACCGGTTCACCGAAGGACCGGCCGCCAACGCCCAGGGCGAGGTGTATTTCAACGATATCCCCAACAGCAAGACCTACAAGATCGGCCTGGATGGCAAGGTCAGCTCCGTTCGTCGCCGACTCGAAGCACGCCAACGGCCAGGCGTTCGGGCCGGATGGCCGGCTCTACGCGGTCACCGAGGATAAGGTGCTCGCGTACAACACCGACGGCAATCCCACCGTGATTGCGGATGGATTTCATGGTAACGACCTGGTGGTCAACCATCAGGGCGGGATTTACGCGACGAACCCCATCCGTGGCAACGAGCCGAGCAAGATCTGGTACATCAGCCCAACCGGAGAAAAACGGGTTGTGGACGACAAGGGATGGAACAATCCCGCGTTCCCCAACGGCATCGCCCTCTCGCCCGACCAGACGCTGCTCTATCGTCGCCGACAGCCGCTCGCACTGGGTCTACAGCTACCAGGTCCAGCCGGATGGGTCGCTGGCCCACAAGCAGAAGATACTACCACCTCCACGTGCCCGATACCGCGGACTACGCCGGCGCCGATGGGATTCGTGTAGACCGCGCCGGCCGGCTCTACGTGACGACTCAGATGGGCATCCAGGTCTGCGACCAGCCTGGCCGGGTCAACGCGATCATCCCCACGCCCAACGGCCGGATCGCCAACCTCTGCTTCGGCGGCCCCGAGTTCAACATCCTGTACGCCACCTGTGGCGATCGCGTCTACAAGCGCAAGGTGAAGGTCCAAGGCGCGAACGCCTACCAGGCCCCGATCAAGCCCCCAACACCCCGGTTGTGACCCGAAGAAGGAGGACGCCAACATGATCGCCACGAACCCGAATCGACCCGCTCCTCGGATGCTGGGTTTCACGCTCAGCCCTGTCTGCGATTCTCGGCATCTTCGGACTGGCCGCGATCGACGCGCGGGGACAGGACAAGTCTTCCGAAGCGGGCTGGATCGCGCTGTTCAACGGCAAGGACCTCGACGGCTGGACGCCCAAGATCACGGGCTATCCGCTCGGCGAGAACTACGCCGACACGTTCCGCGTGGAGAACGGGGTCTTGAAGGTCGCCTATGACAAGTACCCCAAGTTCGACGGCAAGTTCGGCCATCTCTTCTACAAGACGCCGTTCTCCCACTACCGGCTGCGCATCGAGTATCGGTTCGTCGGCGACCAGTGCCGCGGCGGTCCGGGCTGGGCCTTGCGAAACAGTGGTGTGATGATCCACGGACAGCCACCCGAGAGCATGCGAAAAGACCAGGAATTCCCGGTCTCGATCGAGGTCCAGTTCCTCGGAGGCAACGGCCGCAACAAGCGATCGACGGCGAACGTCTGCACGCCCGGCACGAACATCGTGATGGGCGGCAAGCTGATCACGGAGCACTGCACCGACTCGAAGGCGAAGACCTATCACGGCGACCAGTGGGTCACGGTGGAAGCGGAGGTCCACGGCAACGGCGTCATCAAGCACATCGTCAACGGCGAGACCGTCATCGAATACGAGAAGGCCCAGCTCGACGATCAGCGAGGCCGACGGCCGCCGGCTGATCAAGAACGGCGACAAAATGCTCAGCGGAGGCAGCATCTCACTTCAGGCCGAGAGCCACCCGATCGAGTTCCGCAAGGTGGAGATCCTGCCGTTGAAGGAGTGACAAGTTGCATGCCTCACCGACATTGGCTGTGGCCACGGGTGACGCTGACTCAGTTGTTGGTTTCGATCGCGATCCTCGCCTTCCCGATGGCCCTCTATGGGACGGAGTTGCGGGAGATTCCCGAGCGGCGACCGTACATCGTCCTTCTCCTCGGATCGCTCGCCGCCCATTGCGTTGAAGTCGAAGCCTTCCTATGGCTGATCATCAATCCGGGAATCGGACGGTTACTCACCCGCCAGCGTGCCCCTCGACCGGTGCCTGGCTTGGACGATCGTGATTCGACGGAAGAAGGGATTAGCCGTGCTTTACTGCTGTTCGGACCATGCTACGCAGTCGTCGTGCCAGTGGCCGGATGGGATGTCGGCTGTCGGGGGTTTCTTGCGCCGATATTCGCAACTCATCTTCCTCGTCTTGTTTCTGTTGAGCTTGGCCTTGGTCCTGGTCTCCTTCGTGGACATGATCGACCAAAGCATCAGGAGATCCAGGCGTTCCTATCGATCTGTGGCGTCGTTCGGACTACTCCTTCTGGCCATCCCCTGCAGCTTTTCCTTCTGGACGGCTGTCGATGTCGGATGGAGACAACTCGAAAGCGAGATCGGCCTCACTCGTCTCGGTGTGGAATGCGTGAGCCTCCTTGAGTCTCCAGCCGGGCGTCTTAGTGGGAACGTCCCGGAACCATTGTTAAACACGCCAGCGATGCGACGACTCCGCACGAGCCAAGTTAGAGTCTCCGAGAACTGCCTGAGAATCGAGCTTCCCGGGGGTCTCGACCATGGTTATGTACTCAACCGAAATCTCTCGAACCAGCGGTGGGAGCTGGATAGGTGGTACGACGACGAATCCCTGTTCTATGCCGGTCCAACAACGAGACGTCTCCTGACTTGGCCGATCGGCAGCGCCCCTTGAGTTTCGGAGAAGCCGTTGGCCGCCACGCCGCCGCGATAGCCGGGGAAGAACTCCTTGAGGTAGACCAGGTCGTTCTCGGGTGCCCTGGCCTTCAGACCGTCCCAGTTCGGATCGACCTCCATGTTGATGTGCAGACCGCGGTTGCCCGCCTCGCGGACGAACGACTCGCCTGGCCGCAAGGAGAACAACGCCTTGTGACCGACGTGGTAGCCGTACTCGTAGACCTCGCACTGGCGATCATATTCGGACATCGTCGCGTCCCAGCCGTGGGTCCGGGCGGGAAGGTAGCCCATGCGGTAGTACGGGCAGTGCGCCAGGAGTCGCGGCCCCTCCGCCTTCCAACCCATCCATCCGTCCTTGCGCATCAACTGGAGGAACTTGTCGCCGTTCTTCCGATAACCCGGGTGCTTGGTGTACCAGTCGGCGATCGACGCGGAGATCTCGTCGACCGAGGCGATCATGCCATCTTCCGGCCGGGGGAAGAACGTGATCAGCGACGTGTCGAACATGTGCCAGCCGTTGCGATACTGAACCTCGGGAACGCTGTGACCGTTCAGTATCCGCCCGCGGGTCTCGCGGCCGTCCTCTCGATTGAGGGCCTCGACCATCGCCGAACAGCAGCAGCACATGCAATAGCCGTAGACGTTGAAGATCTTCACGGGGTCGTGGGCTTCCCAGTCGCCCGCGATGTGCTCGTTGGGCGGTGTCGTCTGATGCCGGTACTTGACGATCGCCGTCCAGAGTGCCTTGCTCCGATCCTGTTCGCTCATCCGGGGCGTGACGAACGACTTGACGATGTTCTCGACAGTCGTCACGTCGTCGATCTTATCGGAGAACACCTTCAACTGATTGACCCGGCCGCCGGCCACCGGCTTCTGCGAAGATTGGGCATACTATAGTGGACCCCAAAAGGTGGACCACTCAGGCCACCTGCATTTGTTAAGGCTTTTCCCCCTTCAGCCCTCCGTTTAACCCGGCCCGATGGACCTCGCCTGGGGTCCGGTAATCGAGTGATTGATGGGGACGCTCCTCATCGTAGAACCAGAAGTAGGACCTCAAGCCCGACTCTAGCTCTGGAACTCGTTCATACTCTTTGATGTATATGTCTTCGTATTTTACACTCCTCCACAGCCGCTCCACGAACACGTTGTCCAACGCCCGCCCCCGACCGTCCCGGCTCACCGCGATCCCGGCCTCCTCCAGGCGGCTGGTGTACTCCTGCGCCGTGAACTGGGACCCCTGGTCGGTGTTGAAGATCTCCGGCCGGCCCAGCGACAACGCCTCGTCGAGGGCCTCCAGGCAGAATCGCCCCTCCAGTGTATTCGACAGCCGCCACGAGAGCACATACCGGCTGAACCAGTCGATCACCGCCGTCAGGTACATGAAACCATGACGCATCGGAATATATGTGATGTCTGAACTCCAGACCTCGTTGACGTGGGTCAGCACCCGATCGCGGAGCAAGTACGGGTAGACCCGCGCGTCCGATGCGATGGTGGTGGTCCGCGGCCTGGGGAAGAGCGCCTCCAGGCCCATCAAAGCCATGAGTCGCTGGACCCGCTTGCGATTGACCGTCTCCCCAGAACGCTCCAAAATCGCCGTCATCCGCCGGCTGCCGTAGAACGGGGTTTTGAGGAACTGCTCGTCGATCAGCCGCATCACGCGCAGGTTCTCCTCCGACTCGACAGCCGGTGGGAGATAGTAGCTCGATCGGTTGAGACCCAGCAGTTCGCATTGTCTACGGATGCTCAGATGACTATCGGATGGATCGATCAGGGGCCGCTTGAGGTCAGCCGCCGCGGGCAGCTTTTTTTTTCAACCACTCGACCTCCATCTTGAGCCGGCCGATCTGCTCGTACAGCTCGGCCTGGATCGCCTGGCTCTCGTCGTGGTCGCGGCGGCGTCCGTCCTGGAAGAGGGACTCGATCCCGTCCAGGAGTTGCTTCTTCCACTGGCTGATCTGGACCGAGTGGACGTGAAAGGTCGTGGACAGCTCGGCCAGGGTCTTGGTCGGCTTGGCGGCCTCCAGAGCGACCCGAGCCCGGAAGGCTGCCGGATGTCGCGTTCGTGTGCCTGTCATGATGCTCCTCGGGATGGAACAGTGATCTCTGATCAGTTTAACATCCCGAGTGGTCCAGTTTTTGGGGTCCACCTCATACACCGGGACCGCCGACAACACGACGATCGTCATGAGCGAGATCGTGTGGCGCATCGTATCTCCACGTTCTCTGATGCCAGGAGGAGACCTCGCCGTCATCTCCGAGTCTGACATCCACGCGGCGAACTTGCAACGCCGCGAGGAACCCAGGGGGGCCGGCCGCTCACTTGCCCGGGATACGGAGCGCGTCCCGGGAAAGGTAATCGCTCAAGGTCAGCGCGAGCATGATCCCCAGCCAGAGGAACCCGGCGACCGCGATGATCATCGTGAGGCGGTGACTGTGCAGGACGTGCATGAAGAACAGCACGATCAGCACGGCCTTGGCCACGGCAAATATCATGGCGATCGGGAAATGCCAGTCGCCCAGCGGGAGATACGCCGCCGCGACCGTGGTGACCAGGAGGACGTTGAGTGCGATGAACACCGTGAAGTAGGTCCGGACGGACGTGATATGCTGGCTCATGAGTGTACATCAATCAGATAGAGCATCGGATACAAGAAGACCCACACGATATCGATGAAGTGCCAGTACAGCCCGGCCACCTCGATCTGCGTGGCGCCTCCGCCGGAGAACCAGCTCCGCCACGAGAGATACATCATCACGCCCACCAGGCCGATGCCGATGATCAGGTGGATGGCGTGCAAGCCTGTCATGAAGAAGTAAAGGACAAAGAACATCTCCATCCTCCTCGGACTCAAGTCCTCCTGCTGGACCTCGGTGCGGTTCTTCTCCGGGACCTCGAAGTTCCAGCCGGGTATTAGCTTCTCGTGATACTCCTCGCTGTACTCGTACGCCTTGACGCCCAGGAATAACGAGCCCAGGGCCATGGTCAGCCCCAGGTAGAGCAGCAGATCGCGGTGGGCACGCAACTGGGCGGCGCGGACGGCCAGGGCCATCGTCAAGCTACTACCCAGGAGGATCACGGTATTGGCAAATCCCAGCCAGACCTTCATGTGTTCGCTGGCCAGGGCGACTTCTCTGGGGGCAGTTGAACCGGTAAACCGCATAAGCCGTGATCAGGCCGCCGAAGAACATGACCTCGGTCGCCAGGAACAGCCACATGCCGATCGTCGAAGCTTCGTGCTGCTGCTCGAGATCGTCGAACTGCACCTCCAGGATCGTGTCATTGTCGGATGAGGAGTGCGCGAGGCCGCCCTCACCGCGATGGGTCGCTACGGTTTCCATCGATGACCTCGGCTCCTTCAGGAGAATAGGCATAGGGTTCCGTTGTCACGACGACGGGCTCATCGAAGTTATGCACCGGGGGCGGCGAGCTGGTCTGCCACTCCAGGCCAGTCGCGCCCCACGGGTTGGGACCGGCGTTCGGCGGCTTACGTAGCGAGAGCAGCAGGTAGGCCAGCGGCAACACGTAGCCGACCGCCAGGATCGATGCACCGGCCGTTGACATCACGTTCAAGACCTGATACTCCGGCGGGTACTCGTAATAGCGCCGCGGCATCCCCAGGTAGCCCAGCACAAACTGCGGGAAGAAGGTCAGGTTGAAGCCGATGAAGACCAGCAGTGCCGAGAGCTTGCCCATGAGCTCGGGGTACATCCGCCCGCTCAGCTTGGGCCACCAGAAGTGGATCCCGCCCATGTACGCCATCACGGCGCCGCCGACCATGATGTAGTGGAAATGGGCCACGATGAAGTATGTGTCGTGCACGTGCACGTCGATCGCCAGCGTGGCCAGCATCAGGCCGGTCAAGCCCGCCCAGGGTGAACAGCCCGATGAAGCCCAGGGCATAGAGCATCGGCGTGTCCAGCCGGATCGAGCCCTTGTACATGGTCGCCGTCCAGTTGAAGACCTTGATCGCCGAGGGGACCGCCACCAGGAAGCTGAAGATCGAGAAGATCATCCCGGCGTACATCGACTGGCCGGTGACGAACATGTGGTGGCCCCAGACCAGGAAGCTCAGGACCGCGATGGCGATGCTCGAGTAGGCGATGAAGCGATAGCCGAAAATCGGCCGTCGCGCGAAACACGGGACGATCTCGGCGACCACGCCCATGCCCGGCAGCACCATGATGTAGACGGCCGGGTGCGAGTAGAACCAGAAAAGGTGCTGGAACAGGATCGGGTCGCCCCCCAACCCCGGATCGAAGATCCCCACGTGGAGCAGTCGCTCGACGGCCACCAGCGCGACCGTGATGGCCAGCACCGGGGTCCCCAGCACCATGATCAGGCTGGTCGCGTACAACGCCCAGACGAACAAGGGCAGCCGGAACCACGTCATCCCCGGCGCCCGCATCGTGTGCACCGTCACGATGAAGTTCATGCCCGTCAGGATCGACGAGAAGCCCGTGATGAACACCGCCGCCGCCGCCGGCACCACCATCGTATTCGAGAACATCGTCGAGAACGGCGTGTAGAACGTCCACCCCGTATCGACGCCGCCGAAGATGAGAATCCACAGTGCGATCGACCCGCCAATCATGTAGATGTACCAGCTCATCAAGTTCAGGATCGGGAAGGCGAGGTCTCGGGCGCCGATCATGAGCGGGATCAGGAAGTTGCCCAGCACCGCCGGGATCGACGGGATCAGGAAGAAGAAGATCATCACCACGCCGTGCATCGTGAAGAGGCGGTTGTAGGCATCCGGCGAGAACAAGACGTCGCCCTTGGGCGTCATCAACTCCAGCCGCATCACCGTGGCCGCGGCACCGCCGATGAAGAAGAAGAGCGTGATCGAGGCCATGTACAGCAGCCCGATCCGCTTGTGGTCGGTCGTCAGCAGCCACGACTTCAGCGTATACGCCCGGAGATAATCTTCACTCTCCTGGAATTCGACCACCGCGGCGCTCATCGAGTCGCCTCCTTTGCCCCGATTGATTTAATATATGCAATAATCTTGAATAGATCGGATTCATTGATCTGGCCCTCGAAGGAGGGCATGAGCGGCTGGTACCCGGCCACGACTTCCTGCTTGGGGCGGAGGATCGAGTCGCGGACATAGCGCTCGTCGGCCAAGGTGAACCGGACGTCGTTGCCCTGCTGGATCGGAACCGGCCGCCCGAATACGCCCTCCAGGCGGGGGGCATGGACGGTCTGACTGCCTAGATGGCAACCGGCGCAATGGTACTGGACGAACAGGCGTTCGCCCTGATCGGCCATCGATGGGCCGGCCGACGCCTGGGAGAGCCACTGCTGAAAGTCGGTCGGTTCCAGGACGTTGACCCACCCCCCCATGGTCGAGTGGTTCGTCCCGCAATACTCGGCGCAGAACAGATGATAGCGCCGACGCGCGTCGGCCTGAACCACATGGACGTGCGGCGACCGGGCAGGACGTCCTGCTTCACGCGGAATGCGGGGATGTAGAAGCTGTGGATCACGTCCTCCGAGGTCATGGTCAGCTTGATCGGCCGCCCGAGCGGCACGTGCAGCTCGTTGATCTCGGCCCGACCCTCGGAGTGCTGCACCTTCCACATCCATTGCTTGCCCACGACATAAACCTCAAGCGCCCCGGCAGGAGGATCGTACAGCCGATAGAACAGGATCGCCCCCCAGGCGAACATCACCAGCCCGATGAGCAGCGGCACGCCCACCCACACGATTTCCATGCCCCGATTCGCGACCGGCGGGTTGGAACGATCCGCCCGAGCCCCTCGGCGGTAGCGTACCGCGAACGACACGATCAGGATGAATATCAACGTCGTGAAGAACCCGGCGATCACCAATTCGAACAAGAACAGCGCATCGAGCTGCTGTGCCTCGGTCGACGCCTGATCGGGTAATAGGGGAAAATTCCACATATCTTGGAATTCCTCAGCGGTCCCATTCGGGGCGAATCAACGGATCCTCGGCTTCCCGCTCCGGCCCGTCGTCCCCATCCGGATCCCCTCGACGCGAGGCCCGTATCCCGCGGCGCTCGCGCCGGAACATGATGAACAGGTAAGTGCCCAGCGCCAGGGCCGTCGCAGTCCCGAGGACGCGGGTCAGGCGCACGATCGAAAGTGTGTACTTGCCGGTCGCCGCGTCGTAGTCGTAGCAGAACAGGAGTAACCGGCCGATCGGCGAGCCGATCTGTCCCTTGCTCGCCCGTTCGAGCTCGTACTGGAGTTCCCTGGCCGGGAGATCGATGCCGAAGACATAACGGGCGATCCGCCCGTCGGACGTCACGACGACCACCCCGGCGGCGTGGGCATACAGCTTGGTCTCGGGGTTGTAGGTGTATCGGAACCCGATCGTCCGGGTGAGTGCCTCGATCGACGAGGCTTCGCCGGTGAGGAAGTGCCAGCCCGATTCGCTCCCGGTGCGGTCGTAACGCTCGAGGTAGTTGGCCTTCTTCTTTCCTGCCAGCTCGGGCGTTTCTGCCGGATCGATGCTGAACGCCACGACGTCGAAATCCTTGCCGGCATCGAGCGACAACGGTTTCAGGCTGCGGGTCAGGCCGTTCAGGAGTTGGTTGCAGAGCAGCGGGCATCGATAGTAGACCGGCACCAGGATCACGGGACGAGAACCGAAAAGCTCGCCCAGGGCCAGATCGCGGCCGGAATCGTCGCGGAAGCGGATGTCGAGCGGCAGCCGGATGCCCAGCTTCTGGTCGAAGCCGACTTCGCTCACGACGCTGCCGCCAGGGGTTTTCAATCTTTGCTGCGCGCGCACGAATGCGGGGAAGCCCGCGCTGAGGACGGACACGAGCACGATCCACATCAGGAACGACCGCGCCGGTTTCATGGCTTCTCACCCTGCTTCGCATCAGGCCGCGGTTCGTCTCGCTTGGTCCCCGGGGGGATCGAGGTATTCGGAGGGGCGCCCGGTACGGGCGCGGCGCGGCAACCTTGGGAAGGCCGGAGGTGGCGAGGATCTCCATCGCCCGATCGACGGGGATGCGAGCGATGCCGGCCTTGCGATCGACCCATCCATAGCTCGTGATCCGTCGCTGTTCCTCCACTCTCATCCGAGCCAGGTCATCCGAGGGATTCTTCTGGAGCCGGGGGTCCGGGAACTGATCGACCTCGATCGCACGCCGGCCAGGATGGAGCGCATCCGCCGGTTTCTCCTTCTGTGCGAACCATCCCATTGCTAGGCCGAGCCCCGCCTCGACCAGGACGACGGAGCCGACCAGGACCACGACGGAAAGGATGATGCCTCGCAGCCCGAGCCGATTGCTCTCATGGCCGGGCCGCGCGCCGGAAGCCGGCACACCTTGTGGCAGAGCGTCTTCCACGGTCGTCACCCTCCGGCGTGTTCCACGGCCTCGTTCAGACTCGGGTCATTCAGGGGAATCAGGGGAATGCTCTTCAATTGTCCGACGAACCTGGCCGCGCAGACGCCCCCGATCCCGATCATCGCCACCAGGCTCATCGGCAGCTCGACCCAGGGGAACCGCGGACTGGCCGGGTCGGACGAAGCCGGAACGATCAGCCAGACCATGTCGAGCCAGTGCATGCCCAGCACGAGGAAAGCCACCCGCAAGAGCAGCCGTGATTGTCGCTTGGTCTCGCGGAACAGTAGTACGAATAACGGCAGGAAAAAATGGAAGAGGGCCAGGCTGAGCGCGACCCACTGCCAGCCGCCACGGGTCCGTCGCAGATACCAGGGGATCTCCTCGGGGAGATTGCCGGCCCAGATGATCAGGTACTGGGCGAACGACATGTAGGCCCAGAGCATGGTGAACGCCAGCATCAGATTGCCCAGGTCGTGCAGCCGGTCGGAAGTCGCGGCCTCGTCCATCGGCCTCGCGTGGGACAATCCGATCACCACGGCGACCATCATGGCCAGTGTTGCCAGCGCCTCGGCCACGCACACGAGCGCGCCGTAGACCGTCGAGGACCAGTGCGGCTCCAGCGACATCATCCAGTCGATCGCCGCGAACGTCCCGGTCAGGAACAGGAGGGCCAGGCCAGGCCCGCTGATCCGCTGGAGCCAGCCGCTCGGTGCATGGTCGCTCCGCCGGTCCTGTTCGGTTGAGAATCTCCGGAGTACGAACGCGAAGCCGACCCAGATCGCGAAGTACAGGGCGGTCCGAATCAGGAAGAAGCTGGGATTGAGGTAATGGGCTTTCATCCGCGTCGCCTCATCCGCCACGAAGCCAGTCCGCGCCCAGGGATAGAGCCAGGACAGGCCCAGGGCGATCGGCAGGAACAGCACGGCCAGGGGCAACAGCACCGTCCCGCCCGCTTCCATCGGCCGGCGGACGATCAATCCCCACGAGCCGCCGACCAGATGATGGAGCATCGTCAGGCCCAGGCAGCCCAGGCCGATCCCCACCCAGAACACAAAGGCGACCAGGTAGGAGGGGAGGAGCCGATTCGGCCAGATCAGACAGCCGAAGAGGCTGATCGCCAGGCCCACTCCAGCCGCCACCCACGCGCGCGACTGGATCACGTCCAGCCGGGCCCGAAAGCGCCTCGTCAATCCGGTCCGGGCCGGTACTCATGGCTGAACCCTCCCGGTGGTACTCTCATCCTGCGCGGGGAGCCGGTTCCGGTCCTCTTCCGGAAGCTTGCCGACCTCGGCGTGCTGGCTCAACTGGAGCACCCGGATGTAGGCCGCGATCGCCCAGCGGTCGCGGGGCGGGACCCGGGACGCGTAGGAATACATGGTCCCGTAACCGCGCGTCATCACGTCGAAGTAGTGGCCGATGGGTTGCTTGCGCAGCTCTTCACTCGAATACGGCGGCGGCGGAGTGAAACCCCTTCGGACGATCATGCCACGGCCGTCGCCCGACTCGCCGTGGCAGGGAGTGCAGTAGATCCGGAAGCGATCTTGCCCACGATCGAGGACTGCGCGATCGACGGGGAACGGCACCGTCTCGGCAAGCTTGCCTTGCGACCACCCCGTGTAAAACACATCCTCCGCGGCCCCGGCCGGCGGTCCGCCGCGCGGGTCGTCGCGAGGTACTGTCCCGGCGACCAGCGGTCGCGCCGACGCGCCGTCCTCGAAGAACGTGCTCGGCTCCAGGGGCTCGTAGCGGGGCTGTTCATACATCTCGCTACGGCAGCCACCGAGCACGAATAAGGCGAGGCCGAACGCGAGCCATCTCCTCCCTCGCTCCATCAGGGAGAGGGTGGCCGAATGCCGGTTGAAGGGAAAGGATCTCGCGCTCATTCGCTTAGGCCTATCAGAATGGGACCACGTCGATGGACTTGGGCCGGAACTTCTCCAGGAACCGGCGCGACTCCACCTCGTCGAACAGCGGGTCGCGTGCCTGGAGGCAAAGGAAGAACCGGTTGCGAGACGCCAGGGCGAAACTGGGCACGTTGAACACTGGATGGTGCGGACGGGGCAGCCCGTTGAGCCCGAGCATCCCGAATACCGCCGCGAGCGCCGCGAACAGGATCGTCATCTCGAACGTGATCGGGATGAACGCCGGCCAACTGTTGAGCGGCCGCCCGCCGATGTCCAGGGGGTAGCTCAGAGTGGCCGAGTACCATTGCATGAAGAACCCGAGCAACCCGCCCGTCACCCCGCCGATCAGGACGCACGCCGCGACCCGATTCTTCTGGAATCCCAGCGCTTCGGCCAGACCATCAACGGGGAACGGCGTGTACGCCTCCATCATCCGGTAACCGTGTTCGTAGGCGCCCTGGGTCGCCTCGATCACGTCGTCGGGCCGGTCGAACTCGGCGATGAGCCCGTAAGGGCCCGTCGGGTCGTGCGCGACTTTCATGGCGAGGCCTCCCCGGAAGGCGACACCGTCCCGTGCCCGTCCTGTTCCTCCCGCTGCGTCTCGTGGACCAGCTCGCGCATCTCGGTGATCGAGATCACCGGAAGGAAGCGAATGAACAGGAACATCAACGACAGGAACAATCCCAGCGTGCCGTAGAACGTCGCGTAGTCCCAGAATGTCCCGTGGTACATGCTCCACGACGACGGCACGAAGTCGCGATGCAGGCTGGTGACGATGATCACGTACCGCTCCAGCCACATCCCGATGTTCACGAAGATCGAGAGGAACCACAAGACGACCGGGTGGGTCCGGACCCAGCGGGACCAGAGAAACTGCGGAATGATCACATTACAGGCAATCATCATCCAGTACGTGTGAGCATAGGGTCCTGTCGTCCGGTTCTTCAACTGGACGAACATCTCGTACGGGTTCTGGCTGTACCAGGCCGTGAAGGCTTCCATCAGGTAGCCGTAGGACACGACCATCCCGGTGGCCAGGAGGACTTTGGCCATGTTCTCCAGGTGCCGGAGCGTGATGAAGTCCTTGAGACCGTAGGCGGCGCGGAGCGGGACGGCGATGGTCACCACCATGGCGAACCCGGAGAAGATTGCCCCGGCGACGAAGAAAGGCGGGAAGATCGTGGAGTGCCAGCCGGGCAGGATCGCGACTGTGAAGTCCAGGGCCACCACCGAGTGCACCGAGACGACCAGTGGTGTGGCCAGACCGGCCAGGAGCAGGTAGGCGGTCCGATAGCGATGCCAGTGCCGCGCCGAGCCCCGCCAGCCCATGGCCAGGAACGCGTAGATATACCGCGCCCAACGGTTCTTCGCCCGATCCCTCAACGTGGCCAGGTCGGGGATCAGCCCAACATACCAGAACAACAGCGACACGGTGCCGTAGGTCGAGACGGCGAAGACGTCCCAGATCAAGGGACTTCGCCATTGCGGCCAGAGGTTCATCGTATTGGGATACGGGATCAGCCAGTAGAAGACCCAGGGCCGGCCCAGGTGCAAGAGCGGGAACAGACCGGCGCAGGCCACGGCGAAGAGGGTCATCGCCTCGGCGAACCGGTTGATCGATGTCCGCCAGTCTTGCTTCAGAAGCAGGAGGATTGCCGAGATCAAGGTGCCGGCGTGGCCGATCCCGATCCACCAGACGAAGTTGACGATCGCGAACCCCCACATGACCGGGACGTCGATACCCCAGATCCCGACGCCGCGGACCAGCAGCCAGGTGATGGCGAACATCAGCAGCATCGTCAGGGCGAACCCGATGCCCATGCCGAGGAACCATCGCCAGTTGTAGGGCCGGACCAGTACCAGCGCGCTGATCTTGTCGGTCACCGATGCGTAGGTGTGCCCGGGTGCAAGGACCGAGGCGACCTCCGGCAGACCGGCCGATGCAGGCTCGCGGGGAGTCTCAGGATCGCGGGGAGCCATCGCGCGAGATCGCCTCGATTTCGGGGTTGGGATTGCGGAGCCTGGCCAGGTACGTCGTGCGCGGCCGGGTGTTCAGCTCGGCCAGCAATCCATAATTGCGCGGGCTGGCCTTGGCCCGCGTCACCGCGCTATTCTTATCATTGAGATTACCGAAAATAATCGCCCGACTCGGGCAGGCGGCCTGACAGGCCGTCACGACCTCGTCGCCGCCGACCGCGCGATTCTCGATGTCCGCGGTGATTCGCGCCCGGTTGATCCTCTGGACGCAGTACGCTGCATTTCTCCATCACACCGCGCGGCCGCACGGTCACCTCGGGATTCCTCATCAGTTTCAGGCTGGGTGTCTCCTCGTCGGAATACTGGAAGAAGTTGAACCGGCGGACCTTGTACGGACAGTTGTTCGAGCAGTACCGCGTGCCGACGCAGCGGTTGTACGTCATCTCGTTGAGTCCCTCGGCGCTATGGCTCGTCGCGCCCACCGGGCAGACGACCTCGCACGGGGCCTTCTCGCAGTGCACGCAGGCCACGGGCTGGAAGTCGATCGGGGGATTGTGCGTATCCTCGCCCTCGAAGTAGCGATCGATGCGGATCCAGTGCAGCTCGCGCGAGGCCAGGACTTCCTCGCGGCCGACGACCGCGATGTTGTTCTCGGCCTGGCAGGCGGTCACGCAGGCCCCGCAGCCGGTGCAGGCGTTGAGGTTGACCACCATCCCCCAGGCGTTCCCCTCGCCCGCCTCGTGCTCCGCCTGCGGGGTAGGATCGTCGATGAGGCTCGGCCCGTGGAACTCGCGGTCCTGCTCGTGCAACTGGGCGAAATGGCTGTCCTTGCGGTAAGTCTCGAGGTTGGCGACCCGCACCACGTCGCGACCCTCCGTCCGGTGATGATGTTGGGTGGTCGCGAGTCGATAATCCCGCCCCGTCTTGACGACCTCCAGGCCCTGTCCGAACCACGGAGCGTCGGCCGTTCGAAGCGGATAAACATCGACGCCGACCCCGTTGCCAACCCGGCCGGCGTGCTGGCGACCGTATCCCAGAGTGACCGTGACCGTCTCTTCGGCCTGGCCCGGCAGGATCGAGACCGGGATCTCCACACCCTTGCCGCGATAACGCAGCTCCACAATATCGCCCTCCTTGATCCCCATCCGGCCGGCGAGTACCGGACTGATCAGGGCGGCGTTGTCCCAGGTCAATCGCGTCAGCGGCCTGGGCCATTCCTGGAGCCAGGCGTTATTGGCGAATCGGCCGTCCCAGATCGCCGGGTCGGGACGAAAGACCAGCTCCAGGCCGGGTCCGCTGGCTGGCGGTGATGTCTCGGCTGGGACATCCTTGACCCTGGGCGTCACGGTTTTCGGCGTCCGAGCCGTATCGGCGATGAGCCCTCTCTTGAGCGCTTGCCGCCACACGGTTTCGAAATCGCCGGGAAGGTTCTGACGCCGCCAGTAGTCGCGCACGATCTCAAGGCCCAGCGCCCCGGTTCACCCAGGAGGAGCGCCAGGACCTCGATCGCGGACTTGCCGCCGTAGAGCGGCGCGATCAACGGTTGCTGGATGGTCGCCGACCCGTCGAACGCGCGCAGATCACCCCAGGACTCCAACGCGTGTGCCTCTGGAATGTGCCAGTGGCAGAGCCGAGCCGTCTCATCATCGTACGGGCCGAGATGGATGCATTGATTGGCCTTGCCCGAAAGCAACAAATTGGCGAAATCCAGCTCTGAGGGGGCGTCGTATGCCGGGTTGCCTCCCAGGATGATCAGCGTGTCCACCGCGTCCGCTCGGATGTCGGCGGCGAGCTCGCGGATCGAGCCGAAATGATCGGTCGGCCCTACGTCCACGCGTTCGAAGAAGGTTACTGTCTGACCCACGGCGCCCAGCGCATGGTTGATCCTATTCGTCAGCGCGTGGACTTCCTTCGGCTGGCCATGACCCGCAATGACCAGCCCCTTGGCGCCGGCGGCCTTGAGGTCGCGCCCCATCGCCTCGATCCACCGGGCGTGCGATTGGAGCCCAGCCGGGAGCGTTCGCACGGCCGTCGCGGGCGACTCAGCCACGCCGAGCACCTCGGCAATGGCCTGCGCGATTGCGGCGATGTCCCGCGCCGCGACGGGTAATCGGTGGTCCGCCGAGGCCCCCGTCAGAGTCGGCGTGCACTCGATCGCGTAGAGCCGGTTCATCGTCGCGGACTCGGGAGCCGTGTCCTCCTCCGCGCGGCCCGTGATGTAAGACCGCGGGTTTTTCTCCGTCTCCCGGCGGGCCGCGAAGGCGCGCGAGTCCTTGAGCCGGCCCGGTCCCCAGGTCAGGAAGTCGGCATCGAGCGCGACGATGACGTCGGCCTTGTCGAGGTGGTAGGCCGGCTCCAGCTCCTCGCCGAAGGCCAGCCGGCAGCCGGCCCCGACGGCGTCGCGTGTGACCGGCTCATAGGCGTGCCACTTCGCCTGAGGGAACTCGGCTTGCAGCCGGCGGAGCTGGTCGGCCAGCGTGGGCGAGCTGCAGCGCCTGGGTGAGGACGCGCACGCCGGTGCCCCGGGTCGCCTTGAGTTTATCTCGGACCTGAAGGAGAATCTCCTGAGCATGTTCCCACGTATCGACGCGCCCGTCATGAGTCACGACTTGCGAGCGGTCCGGGTCGTAGAATGAGAGGATCGTGGCCTGGGTGAACGCGTCGGTCGCGCCCAGGCTGGCCGGATGATCGGGGTTTCCCTCGATCTTGGTCGGCCGGCCCATGTGGCTCTCGACCAGGACGCCGCAGGCGAACCCGTCCATCGCGACGGCCGAGGTGAAGAACAGCGGCTTGCCGGGCACGATCTGCTCGGGCGCCTCGACGTAAGGCACAATCGACCCGGTCGGCTGAATCGCACACCCACTAAGACCTCCCAGGCCACCCAGCGCCATCGAAGCCGCCATCAGTCGCAGGAACTCGCGGCGGCTCGAAGGATCCGCCCCGAGACTCGAAAGCTCCACGAGCTGTTGATACGAATCAACCTCATGAACCTGCGCATGCGGGTCAGGCCTAGCGACCGCATCGGACAGTTCATCCAGGCTTCGCCAGAGGATCGGGCCGCTCGACAGAATCGGCAGCTCGACCCCCACGTGGGAGGCGTTCTTTGACTTCGGATACGGGTCGGGTTGTTCGCTCATCGATGGCACACCGAGCAATTGATCAACCGGTCGATCTCAATATGATTCCGCTTGACCAGGTCACGCCCGATCTCGAGTTGCTGTCGCTCCGAGAGGGCGTATCCCATGTTGTAGATATCGCGCTGCTCGCGCAGGTGAAGTTCCGGGCTCCGATGACAGTTGAGGCACCACTCCATGGTCATGGGCTCGGCTTTCCAGAGGATCGGCATCTGGTCAACCCGGCCGTGGCAGCTCTCACAGCCCACGCCTTTGTTTACGTGGATACTGTGGTTGAAGTAGACGAAATCGGGGACGTTGTGGACGCGGGTCCACACGAGCGGCTTCTTCTGAGCGAGGCTGGTCCGAACGGGTTCGAGCATCTCGGCCGTTGACCAGATCTGCGAGTGACAGCTCATGCACGTGTGGGTTGGTGGTAACCCGGCGAACGCGGAGGACTCCACCGTGGTATGGCAATACCGGCAATCGATCCCCAGTCCGCGCACATGGTGCTCGTGCGAAAACGGGACCGGCTGCGGCTGAATGACGCCGACCTTCGTCTGATACGGAGAACGCAGGACCAGGTAGGTGAGGACCACGGGCCCCAGGAACATCACGACCGACCCATAGATCGTCAGTCGTGACAGGGTATTGGCACTCGGGTGGAAGACTTGCACGGGCGCGTTCTCCGCTCGAAACGCTCTCCTGGCGTCTGGACGTCCTGTCTTCGAGGTTCCGACAAGCTGGCAACTACCTTAGCAAGTCCTGGACCGGTTTCAACCTCCGCGGACTGATAATCCAGCGATTTCTTCATGAACGTCACGCATCCACAATTCGAATCTCCAACCCTCAAACCACCTTCGAAACCCGTGTCAGGACGGACTGTTCGCATCACGAACCATGCGCTCAGGTGCCCAGTCGATGGAGCGGCCTGGGCTCGTCTTTTTCCCGATGGCGGGAATCTAGGCGAGATCGATTCTCGACTATGGGAGCCGTCCGTCCTCGACGTGTGATCACATCGTCGGGACAGCCCTGTGCGGACCGCTGCCGGACTCCGGCACTTCCGCCTGTCGTTGCCGAATGTCGAGATGGTAGCCCACGGCCCCGCCGATGCCGACGAAGATCAAAGTGCCGTCCGAGTAGACGATTTCGTACGGGTACAAGGTCGCTTGAAACCAGGACAATATATTATTTATATATATAAAATATAATATTATCAATTCAATAGAGTATGGAATCGGCGCAACTTGGGCAGGATTGCCGCGCAATTGATAGGCCAGGAAGTAGGCGATACCGAAGATTGCGAATCCCAGTCAGGTTTTCGGTACTCGCTCGAGACCTGTCAACGCAAGGAGACATGCCAAGCCGTGCCTACCCCGATGACCCCATTCCCGGCCGAATCGCGTCGGGTGTAGACTAGGATATCCGGAATCCGCCCCGATGGCTCAAGCGACATCAAAGGGCTGGCCGGCCTTGGATTCTCTTTGTGCGCATGATTTCGAGGAAGTATCTGCGAAGATGCAATTGAAGGAGTCTTGCAGATGCCTTTACCCGATCATTATCGGCCGCCACTGGACGAAATCGCCTCCTGGGAAGGTTTCCATGGGCAATGGCCCGCAGTCCTCGTGCAACACTTACGCAAGCAACTCCCCTCGGGATATGTGGCCGAGCCGAGAGTCCATTCCGGCTCGCAGGCCGATTACGATGAGTACGAGGTCCGGGTTTTCGATGCGCACCGAGGACGGCACCTGGTGGCCGCCGTCGAAATCGTCAGCCCTGCGAACAAGGACCGACCGGAACACCGCAGTATCTTCGTCGCAAAGTACGCGGCACTTCTCCAGAGAGGCGTGGCCGTGAGCATCATCGATTTCGTGACCGTCCGAAAATCCAACCTTTACTCCGAGTTCATGAGCTTCATCGGGCATGCTGACCCGACACTTGGCGAACTCCCTCCGCCTTTGTACGCCGCCTCATGCCGCTGGACTATCAAAGAGAATCGAACGATCCTCGAAGCCTGGTCGCACGAGCTGACCATCGGGCAACCTCTGCCGACACGGCCCCTCTGGTTAAGCCGGGAGTTGGTTGTCCCTCTCAACCTGGAATCCAGTTACGAGCAAGCCTGTCACAACCTCTGGATCGCATGACGTGGACGCATCTACGCACATCATGAGTGATCGGAAGGCCCGTCCGCTTTCGATCGGCGCTCACGTCCCCATCGACTCGATGAGTTCCTTGAGCATGTCGGGGAAAACCGCCCAGGCCTCCTGATAAGTCGTTTCCAACGGGGCGGGGATGTCGCGCGTCTCGGAGAGGAAGATCGGCAGCGACGGGAGCACGTCGCCGATCCCGACGGGTTCTACATAGGCCGTCGGGATGTCTCCACCGAGGTAGGACGCGACGGTCAGCGGCCTGCCGGGCGGCGGCTCGAATGGCTGGTCGCCCAGCTCGTCCCAGATCGCCTTGTGAATGCCCTGGGGGTCGCGGGGGGTCGCTGGGAAGAGGTTGACGACGAGCAGATTTACGCCTTGATTGAGGATATCGGCGGCTTTCTCGACGAACGTCCGGAGCGCGTGGCGGCTGGCCTTGTTGCCCGGAGAGACGATCTCGATGATCGCGACATCCTCCCTGCGCCCATGTCGAATCACGATGCGGTCGGCCCGTTTCGCGAAGATGAAACTCTCGATCCTGGCGACCACGCGCGGGGTCGGCGGCGTGTCAGCAATGGCGATCCCGCTTTCGGTTGCGTCCTTCGACTCGCGGTCCTGAAGGGCGGCGCCATCCGGAAGTGGCCGACCGGCAGGCCGCTCCAAGATCGCCATATCGGCATGTCGGATCTCCACCGGCCACATCAAATCTATCCTGATCCGACCGGTGGAGTAAGATCTGTTCAAATCCCCTCGAACCGCCCGGTCGAATCGCCGTGGCGGCTGACGTCGTGGATTCCCACGCGATCGAGCATGCCCAGGTACAGGTTGCTCATTGGCTGGGCCTTGAGCTTGAGATAGCGGCCCGACGAGAGATTGCCGCCACCGCGTCCGGCCAGGATGAACGGCAGGTTGTTGTGATTGTGGCGGTTGCCGTCGCCGTTTCCGCTTCCATAGACGATCATCGAATTGTGGAGCATCGAATGCCCATCGACATCCTTGGCCTCGTCCAGCCGCTGGAGGAACCGCGCGAACTGTTGCATATACCACAGGTCGATCTGGGCGATCTTCTCGAGGTTGGCTTTCTTGCCCTGGTGATGCGACAGGTTGTGGTGTCCGTCGGTGATGCCGATATCGGGGAACGTGCGGTTGCTCGACTCGTAGGCCAGCAGGAAGGTGGCGATTCGCGTCGAGTCGGTCTGGAAGGCCAGGAAGAGCAGGTCGTACATGAGCTGGACGTGGTCGAGGAAGCTGGCCGGGATCCCGGCCGGGGCTTCCGCGTTGGGATTGGGCACGTCCTGGAACCGCTCGGCCGCCTGGATGCGGCGCTCGATCTCCCGGACGCTGTTCAGGTACTCGTCAAGCTTCCGCTGATCGCGGTAGCCCAGCTCGTGCTGCAAGGCCCGTGTGTCTTCGAGGACGAAATCCAGGATCGACCGTTGCTGCTCCTGGCGGAGCTTCAGGTTCTTGCCGCGCTCTCCGGGCGAGCCGGCGCCGAAGAGGCGCTCGAATGCGAACCGCGGATTGGGCTCGGGCGTCATCGGTAGTGACGGTGCCGCCCACGACAGGTTGAACTGGTAGGCGCACGAGTAGCCGGAGTCGCAGTTCCCGGACTTCCGCGCGGCGTCGCAAGCCAGCTCGAGCGAGGGGAACCGGGTGAGGTGACCGATCCGACGCGCCGCGACCTGGTCGATCGAGACGCCCACTTGGATATCCGCACCTGCGGTCTTCTTGGCCCGGAGGCCGGTCAAGAACGTCGCACAGGCACGCGCATGATCGCCCGGCCCGTCCTTGCCGCCGGTGGCATTGATCTGGTCCAGACCGCCGATGATCTGGAACTGGTTCTTGAGCCGTTCCAGCGGCTGGAGGGTGGGGGTCAGCTCGAAGTCTTTCCCTTCGGTTTTCGGCCACCAGCACTTCTGGTTGACGCCATTGGGGACGTAGACGAAGGCCATCCGGAGCGGAGCCCCCGTCGCGGTGGTCGCCGGCAGTCCGGCGGCCTCGGCGGCCGCCGCCGTGCCAGCACCGCGAGAGAGCAGGGAGTCCATCGCAGGGAGGGCCAGCGAAACACCCAACCCTCGGAGGAAATGGCGACGGCTCAGGCTCGCGTACCGTTGGGCCAAGGCCGTTTCGTCGTGCGGATGGTCTGGTTTCATGGGTTACACTCGTAGGTCAGGCTTTCCAGCCTGAGGATTCGGGAGAGTCAGGCCGGAAAGCCTGACCTACGTACCTGTCAACCATTTAGCCGGAAGACGCCGTCGATCCGGAGGTCGTAGCGGGATTGTTTCGCCGCTTCTGGAACGGCGCCGATTCGATCACTCCCATCAGCAGGGCCGAGAACCGCCCGTTCTCGCGATCCAGGCGCTCAACGATCTGGTCCACGGTTTCGACATCATAATACTCAAGGCCCCGCCCCAAGGCATAGGTGAGGAGCTTCTCGGTCACGCACCGGTAGAAATCCAGGCGATGCCTTTC
The DNA here is from genome assembly GCA_963845755.1 of uncultured Planctomycetota bacterium. Classification (GTDB taxonomy): domain Bacteria; phylum Planctomycetota; class Planctomycetia; order Isosphaerales; family Isosphaeraceae; genus CAWJTV01. The sequence continues at coordinate 65,789 of CAWJTV010000015.1, read as the reverse complement.
CTTGAGGGTCCGCTTCAGGTCTCGGATGTCCTTGAACGACTCACCCGTGATCAAGCGGCCCGTGGCATCGATCTTTTGATTGCTCTCGGCCTCGCGCCACAGGCCCAGCGGGTTGAAATTATCCAGGGCCAGGCCCAGCGGATCCATCCGGGCATGACAGGCGTTGCACATCGGCTTGCTGCGATGGATGCGCCATGAGCTCCCGGGTCGTCGGGTCGTGGTCTTTGAACTCCTTCTTCGATGCCTCGAGCGCCGGGATGTCTGGCGGAGGAGGAGGTGCCGGTGTCCCCAGGATGTTGTCGAGGATGAACTGGCCCCGTTTCACCGGAGAGGTGCGTGACGGATTCGAAGTCACGGCCAGCACGGTCCCGTGCGTCAGCACGCCGCCGCGCGGGCTGTCCTTGGGGAGCGTCACCCTTCGCATCTCGCTCCCCTCCACGCCGGGGATTCCGTAATGCTTGGCGAGCCTGGCATTGAGGAACGTGTAATCGCAGTCGATCCAGTCCAGCACGCTGCCGTCTTCCCGCGCGACGGACTCGAAGGCCATCTCGGTTTCCCGCTTCATGGCCTGGCGCACCTCGCGGACCAGCACGTTGCGCTCGGTGTCGGCGCCCCGCAGCCGGATCCCCTCGCGCCGGAGGATCGCTCGCTCGTTGAAATAGATCCCATCCAGGTCCCGCACCTGAAGCCACTGGCCGACAAAATTTTGCGTCAAGGCGTGGCCACGCGAATCCCCCAACATTCGCTTGACCTGATTCTTCAGGTCGGCCCGTAGCTTCCCCCGCTCGGCCAGATCAAACAGCTCGTCATCGGGCATGGTTGACCAGAGAAAATAGGAAAGTCGTGAAGCAAGCGTGTATTCATCCAGCAAAGCCGGGGCCTTTGCCCGTTGTCCGGGCTCGACCGACTCGATGCGAAAGACGAACCGCGGCGAGGCCAGAACGGCCACCATCGCCTGCGCGATCCCCTCCTCGAACCGCTTGCCCGGAAGCTGGTAAATCCGTTCGGCGATGGCGATCAAGCGATGGATTGTCCGCTCATCGGCCGGCCGCCGAAACGCTCGCTTCACGAACCGTTCGAGAACCTTGCGGGCATACTGACTGCGCTCGGGATCGACGGTAGGAGGTTCGTCCTTGGGGAAGAAGCGTTCATAGCGGGAAGGCCGCGTCCAGTGCTTCGGATCCGTCGGCCCTTGCACACGAAGGGAAACGACTCGGAACGCCGCCGCCGCTGTTTTCGGATCGCTTGCCGCCGTCTTGGATTTGGACTCCGCCTCAGTTTGTGTCGTCTTTCCAGCCTCGGACTTCTCGGGAATGACCTCGAATGTGAATCGTTGGTCGCCCGAGAATCTCTGATCGAATGTATAGGAGAACGCCCTATTCTCCGCCGCGCCATAACTCTCGCGAAGGAGTTCACGATCCCCCGCCCTGAAGACGACCGTGCACCGATCGGGCTTGGCCTTGGAACCGCGCTGAACGGCGACTTCGAGCGCAAACCGGTAATCTCCCGATGGATCGGCGCTGAAGGCGTGCGAGACCTTCGCCGCCTTGCCGAACGCCAGGCGGTCGCCGTTGAGTCCACGCTCTTCGCCCCGGAATTCGACGCCGCGATAGGTCCGCTCGGGGATAACCTTCGCGGCCGTCGGCACGGCGGTCTTGACGATGGTTTCGGCGGCCTGGAAGTACTTCTCGAGCAGGAGTGGAGAAACTGTCAGTACGTCGCCGATATTGTCGAACCCATACCCCGTATCGTCGGGTGGGAATTCCTCCTCCGCCTTGAAATCAATCCCCATCAGGTCCTTGATCGTGTTGCGGTATTCGACCCGATTGAGGCGCCGGACGGTCACCCGACCGGGATCCGGCTGGTCCGGATCCAGGCCGAATACGTCTCGTTTGATCCAATTGGCGAGGGCCTGCATCTCCTTCGGATCGGGACGGGGCTTGTTCGCTGGGGGCATGATCCCGGCTCGGACGTTCTTGAGAACCGCCCACCACAGGTCGCGATTCTTCAGGATTGTTGTGTCGGAATCCCATCCATCGAACGAGATACCGCCCTTAGTCATTCCAAGACCGTGACAGCGGTAACAGTAATCTACAAGAACTGGCTGGACCTGATCCTCGAACCGCGCCACCGCCGGGCTGTCTTGCCCGAGGCTGAATGTCCCGGGGACGAACAGCGACAGGAACAGCATCGTCACCCACAACGCCAGGCGACGAACCGAACCACGGACATGCGCACGTTGTTGGATACTCAAATGGTCACTCCGCAAGGCGTGAATGCATCCACGGATTGTGTTGTCCTGGAGTTGATACAACCCCAATACCAGCACCTCATTCTAGCGAGATCGGCCAGAGTTTAAACAAAAATCACATTTTAGGCTGGCGGAATCCGCGGCAGGTGGCGTGTTGCGAGCCAGGTGTCGCGTTGCGAACAAGGCGCAGACCGCGATCTCGTCCTCTAATGAATAGCGCCATCGCGGGGCCGATCGGACCGTTTTCTTGGGCCGCGAGAAATCTTCGACCCGCATCGTTTCACGAATTCTGACCAGGAGATCGGACCATCCCCGGTTGATGGCGTGCGATCCTAGAGCGATTAACGCTTGGGTGGCTGACGGTCGGGGGACAGAGCCCCCTCCTACCCCCGGACTTCCGGCCGGACCACCGTCGTTTTGTAGGAGCCGGCTCCGTCCGGCGATCTTCATCCAAGCGTTGAGCGCTCTAGAGACCAGGCGAGGCACCGTTCTCTGAGTCGGGCCCAGGTTTGGTAAGATCGGAATGAGCGGCGAATCACGGAGGGCCGATCCGATCCGATCCTTGTTCTGATATGCCGTGCGAACTCAATCCATTCAACGCGACGGGGCTGTGCAGGCATGAGGATCATCGCGGGAGAGCGACGCGGGCACAAGATCGATGGGCCACGGGCGTTGACTGGTACTCGACCGACCAGTGATCTGGTCCGCGAGTCGCTCTTCAACATCCTGGGGGAATTGGTCGTCGACCGCGACGTAGTCGACCTCTTCGCCGGAACGGGAGCCCTCGGATTGGAGGCATTGAGCCGCGGGGCTCGGCACGCGATCTTCCTCGAGCGGGACCGGGATAACGTGAGCCTGATTCGCCGAAACATCGCCACGCTCCGGTACCAGGACCGCACCCAGGTCCGGCACGGTGACGCTTACCGATGGGCCAGGTCCTTCCAGCCCCCCGACGATCGCCCGATCGTGGTCTTTCTCGACCCGCCTTATCGCGAATACGAGATCCATGCTCGATACCTGAACCAGATGTTCGCCCGGATTGTCGAGAAACTGCCCCCCGGGTCGGTCGTGGCGCTGGAGTCCGGGCGAATCCTCGATGGGCGAATCTTACCGGAATTTGACACGTGGGACATTCGCCGCTACGGGAGCACGCAGGTCGCGCTCCGGGTTGTATCGGCGCCCGAGGAGGGGTCGGCCGACGGGGACGAGCCGGCGGACTCGCCGGACGTTGACGAGGCGTCGCAGGGCACGGAATCGGAGGACGCCCCCGATGACTGACGCCGAGGCACGCCGCGATTTCGCCTTGCGAGTGGTCCGGCGGCTCGTCGAGGCGGGCTATCTCTCGCTCTGGGCCGGTGGCTGCGTCCGCGACCTGATCCTGGGCCAGACGCCGGCGGACTACGACGTGGCGACCGCCGCGACTCCCGAGCAAGTCATGAAGGTCTTGCCCTACCGATCCGTGCCCGTCGGCATCTCCTTCGGGGTGGTGCGGGTCCGCGACCCGCGTCACCATGGCGTGGAGGTCGAGGTCGCCACGTTTCGGAGCGATGGGGCCTACGTCGATGGCCGTCGGCCCGAGTCCGTCGTTTTCGGCTCCCCCGAGCTCGACGCAGCGCGGCGCGACTTCACGATCAATGGCATGTTTCTGGATCCCCTGACGAACCGGCTGATCGACTATGTTGGGGGCCGCGAGGACCTGGAACAGCGGGTCCTTCGCGCCATCGGCGATCCCTCAGCCCGCTTCCGCGAGGACAAGCTGCGGCTGCTTCGGGCCGTCCGCCTCGCGGCGCGGTTCCGGTTCCAGATCGAACCGGCCACGATCGCGGCGATCCGCGCGATGGCCGGCCAGGTCGTCACCGTTTCGGCCGAGCGGATCGCGCAAGAGCTGCGGCGGATGCTCGTTCACCCTTCTCGGACCCGTGCCATGGAACTTGCCCTGGAGACCGGCGTCCTGGCCGCGATCCTTCCGCAAGTAGTCCGGATGAAAGGCCTATTCCAGGGCAAGCCCATTCAGCCCGAAGGGGACCTCTGGGAGCATACCCTGCTGGTCCTCTCGTTGCTGCCACCGGAACCGCCTTTTATTCTGGCGTTCGCCGCGCTCCTGCACGACATCGGCAAGCCATCGACGCGAGTTTTCCAGAACGCCCGATACAGCTTCCATAACCACGAACAGGCGGGTGCCCGGATCGCCGACCGCGTGTGCCGGTCTCTCAAACTCTCCAACACGGAACGCGAGCAGATCACCTGGCTCGTCGCCTATCACCAGTACCTGGGTGAGGCCAAGCGGCTCCGCGAATCCAAGTTGAAGCGCGTCCTGGCGGAGCCGGGGATCGAGGAACTGCTGATGCTTCATCGCGCCGACGCGCTGGCCTCGACGGGGAATACCGAACACGTCGACTACGCTCGCTACTACCTGGAGGCTCAGCCCACCGGACCGATCAATCCTCCGCCGCTCTTGACCGGGCACGACCTGGTTCGGCATGGATTGACGCCGGGGCCGGAGTTCAAGGATCTGCTCGATCGGGTCCGAGAAGCCCAACTGGAAGCCCAGATCCATAGCAAGAAAGAGGCCCTCGAGTGGGTGGATCGACACCGATCGCGAGACGAGCCCCGCTGACGGCATGTTGCCGGTCGGCCGGCACCTGCCTAGAATAGGCAGACCTGGACCCCACTGGAACACGACAGAACTTCCTCGCAATCGTCGGTCTCGAGCCATGCCCCGACTGGATCAGCCCGCCAGCGCCGTCCTGATCAGCGGAGGGCTCGATAGCGCCATCCTTTGTGTGGACCTGTTGCGCGAGTACCCGAGAGTTGTACCACTCTACATCCGCTCAGGACTGAGATGGGAAGCCTCCGAGATCGCCGCACTAAACCAGTTCCTCTCCCACGTCGAGGCGGAGGGATTGGATGGTCTGATCGTCCTCGATGAACCCATTGCCGAGGTTTATGGCTCTCACTGGAGCACAGACGGGCGGGCTGTCCCCGGCTCCGAGACTGCGGACGAGGCCGTGTATCTGCCGGGGCGGAACCTGCTCCTTACCGTCAAGGCGGCCATCTGGTGCCGGCTCCGCGGGATCCGAGCTCTGGCCTTGGGGTCGCTCGGCTCGAACCCCTTCCCGGACAGCACGCCGGACTTCTTCCGGAAGTTGGAGGATCTGTTGAATCAGGCGATGGGCGGCGCATTACGACTGATTCGGCCCTTCGATTGCTTGCACAAGGCCGAAGTCATCGCACGTGGCAGCGACCTACCCCTCCACCTGACGTTCTCCTGCATCAACCCGATCGACGGTCTCCACTGCGGTGCTTGTAATAAATGCGCCGAGAGGAAGAAAGGCTTCCAGGACGCGGGCGTGACGGATCGCACTGTGTACGCCCGTTAGTCCTCGTATCCTTGAGCCGCGTCCCTGGGACAGAAAGAGCCCACGGACGTACGTCTCGAAAAACGCAGGACTGAAGGAGCTGATCCGCGCTTCTGGACATTCCAGCCGGCGAAAGGCCGAATCGCTTTCAAGGACTCGTAGGCTAATGTACCGTGTGACTCGGGAGATCGACTTCTGCTACGGCCACCGTCTTCTCAACTACGAGGGGAAATGCCGGCACCTTCACGGCCACAACGGCCGCGCGGTCATCACCCTCCAGGGCCCCGAACTTGACGCGGCGGGATGCTGGTCGATTTCGTGGAGATCAAGCAAAAGGTCCAGCGATGGATCGATGAGAACCTGGATCACAATATGTTGCTCTGCCGAGACGATCCCCTACTTCCCGTGCTTCGCGATCGTGGCGAGCGTGTCTTCGTGATGGACTGCAACCCGACGGCCGAGAATATCGCCCGGCTAATCTACGAGCACGCGCAAGACGCCGGTTTGCCCATCGTCGAAGTGGTGCTCTGGGAGACCGAACATTGCTGCTCGACCTATGCCCCGGAACGGTAAGCGGTCCCGAAGCCTCGGGGGAATGGTACTTGTCGCTTCGCTCGCGATTTCAGCAAGGCAACCACCCATTACAGGGATCGCACCATTCGGCGATCAGTGGCCGGTGCCGGCGTGGCCGTGGCCGTCGTCGACCGGTTTGTCGGGTACCTTGAAGGACTTCTGCTCGTAGGGGAATCTCAGGTCGTCGACCCACCATTCATAACCGCGACCCTTGGCCTTGGGGATTCCTTTGAAGATCGCCAATGCGTGCTGGGTGGGGCCGGGCGATCCTTTCACAGCCGACCCTTCGACCTCGTAGAGTGCGAGTGCGTAGTAGACGAGCTGGCCACCACTCTGGTCGATATCATGGTTTTCGATGTCCACGAAATGGAGATGTCCGCCGTCAGTCGCAGAGAGTTGCTTCTTCAGTTTCTGCAACGGTCCGATCTTCTGTTCCATGACCATGCGGTCCTTCGATTTGGTGGTCTCGAAGTCGTGCAAAGCTTGCTCGGGCGTCTTGTTCTTCCGTGCATCGGGATAGAGGCCGTACCAAAGGATGTCGCCGAAACTGCCCTTTTGGAGGACTTCGGCATAGTGCTTTCCGAACTGGGTGGCATCCCGGGTCAAGAGGAATGACTGAACGATGGTGTAGGTCGTGACGACCAATCCGAAGGTGATGCCCAGGCAGATGCCGCCATTGGCCAGACGGCGGCCGGTCAGGATGTCAGGATGGCGACGGATCGCCAGGTTGGCGAGTACGCCCAGAATCACGGCGAAGACCGCGAATACCAGGAAAAACAAGTTGGCAAAAGCGAAGGAGGCCAGGATCCCGCAGAGGAGACTGAAGGTCGCAGGCTTGCTGATAGCCCGGTAAGTCGGCAGTTCGTTCTCGATGGCTGGGATCGCTTCGTCGGCGATGTATTGGGTTTTCTGATCGGTCGCCACAGATGACATCCTCCCGGTGGACATGGTCGCGTGGTTTATGAGCGGGAATGACGATCGAGGCCGGTGCCGCCCGTCGCACACCGGGCCCGATCCGAATGATCGCAGTGATCGGGTCTCAATCCCCTCCCGACCCGAATGCCGGGAGAAAGGTATCCATCGAGGCTAATCTTCGTGGCCGATGCCGTCAAGGATCAGAGCGTGGCGACGGTCGCCCGTGCCGCTGGCGAGAGGATCCACGAGCAGACGGCCATCGCGACCCAGAATACGCTCAGCATCCATCCGGCCACGTTGGTCCACGACCAGTTCCGTTGAGCCAGTCCGCACTTCCACCCCGCTAGCAGAACGGCCAGGACCATCAGCCCCAGCGTTCGATCGGAGATCGGTGTCGCCCAGTGGACGCTTTTCCACTGACCCTGAAACACTGCAACCAGGTCGAACAGCCAGACGAGCAGTCCTGCAGACAGCCAACCCAGCTCACCAAGGCTCCCTTCAATCTCCGAGGAGCGGAACAAGATGATGGGCCCGACCAAGGCGAGGCAGCCGGCCACGGTGGCCAGACTGGAAAGCAGCGCGTAGGGAGGCCAGGTGACACGGCCATGTCTCACCAGCAGGCTCACTCCCCAGAGGATCGCTGATCCGACCAGAATCGCATTGATTATCGCCGGTCCGGAGGGCGAAGCGGAGTGCGTCGATTGGGATGGGGCGCGCCGGGAACTCATGGGCTCTCGCTCGCTCAAGGCTCTTCGCGATCGGGTGAGTCGTCCTCACCGCCGGATGACCACGCCCGCTCGGATCGGCGCGATACGTTGAATGGCTAGTGACAGCGGGAGGCCTCGATGGATTCAGACTCCACAACGGCGACCAGCACCGCGCGTTGGTCCACGCCGAATGTGGATTCGGTCGGTAGACGGGTGCGAGATGAATCAGAAAGACAATCATCGACCCGGTTCCACGTCCTCGGCCGATACAGTCGGACCGTTCGGCAGCCGGCGAACGGATTTGGAGCCGTCAGCGGGCGATAGTTCGGATCGAGAATGGAATAGTTTCGGATCGGTGGGCTTGTGCGATTTCTTCAACCGTTCGGATCCTCACCGCGCTGCGGCAACCTCTGTTGCGGCGGAGTCCGAATTCGCCAGTTCGCCGGACCCGACCACATCGACCGCGTCGATCGGATTGTCGACACCGGCGTCTTCCTGCTTCGGATTGAGGACCACTTGCTCCCCTTCGCGCAGTCCATCGGTGACTTCGGTCATCTCACGCGTAACCTGTCCCAACTTCACCTGGCGCCGTTCCAATCCATCTTCATGGACGACAAGACAGATATCTTGACCCTCATCCGACGCCACGGCTTCCGTGGGGATGGTCAGGACATTCTGGCGGCTCGGCATCGTGATCTCAACCTGCGCGGTCATTCCCGGCCGGAGACCGGGCGGGGATTTCGCGATCTTCACGATCGCGTCGAAGTAGCGGACATCGGTCCGCCATTGGAGCGTGGGCAGGGGCGAGACCGCTTCGACGAGTCCTTCCATCTCGCGGTCGGGAAACGTCTCCACTTCGACCTTGGCCCCCATGCCCGGACGGACCTCCTTGACGATGGACTCGTGGAGCTGTGCGACAATCTCCATCTCGTTGAGGTCGGGAAGGTAGAATAGGGGTTGCCTCTCATAAACCGGCATCCCTTCCTCGATGATGATCTGGCGGCGGTTGTCATTCGCATGGATGACGAAGCCGTCATGCGGAGCCCGGATCGTGCATGACACAACCTGCTTCTCCAGCATGGCCAGGCGCGCGACATGGCGCTGGGTGCGAAGCTGCTGATAACTGAGGGTGGCCCCGGTTCCGACGACCGCGCCTTCCAGTTCGCGGAGCGTCCGGGGCGCCGTGTACTTGCGGAAGAGCTCGGAGGCCGACTCTTCCTGCTTCAGGGTCTCTTCCGCCCGCGCCGCGGCGAACTCGTCGCTTCGGACGGTACTCACCGAGACATAGCCCTTCTGCTTCATGCTTCGAGACCAATTCATGCGGTCGTTCGCGCGTTCCAGGTCGGATCGTGCCAGGGTAATCCTGCCCCGGAAGTCCTCGAGAGTCTCCTGCATCGTCCCCTCGCGGAATTCCAGGACCGCCAGCCTGGCGATCTCGTGGTCGAGCTGGGCTTGAAGGAGGTCGGCCTTGGACCGCTCCACGGTGATGAGCTGGAGACGGACCAGCTCCTCGTAATCGGAGGAGTCCAGGACCGCCAGCACCTCGCCTCGTTTCACGAGCGTGCCGTCGGGGATCAGGCGGATCAGGGTCGATGCCCCGCCTGCCGAGAGCCGCTGGCCCCGGACGCCCACCGCGACATTCTCGAGCTGGCACTGGATCAAGGTCCGCTTCGCACTCTCGACCCGCCCGCTGGCGATCAAGGTCGGGTAGAGGTTCGTCCGTCGAACGCCCGTGATCGCGTAGCGCTCACCCGGTGGCCTCCGGCCGTGATATCGCGCCCATCCGAATACCAAGCCTCCGACCACCGCCAGCACGCTGGCGAGCCGAATCAACCAGACTCCGATCGATGCCAGCCGGGAACTGCGTCGCCCTTGCATGGGGTAACCTCATCGCGCCGCTCTCCAACTCCCTGCCATGATCTCGACGAAACGACAGATCTAGCCGGTCCGAGCGGAGAGCCTATCCATTCGTATAACCTGGGATCCGGCGTGGGTGGCCACTCGACCCCAAGTCCATCGAAGCTCATTGTAAAACAAAAGTTTCACCAAGTCCATCCTCGGATGGGAATCCGGCTCATCACTCGGTCGCAGGATCGGTGTTGCGAGGTGCTCGCCCGCGTCCCTTTCTGGTCGGGTCGCCGCCGTTGCGGCGGCCTTTGCGGGGTTCGCCGGGGTCTGCGGACGCTCGGCCACCCCGATTTCCGAACTTCGCCGAGGGGGCGACCTTGGAGAAATCGGCGGCCGGCCAGGGCATGGAATCGTCGAAACCCGCCAAAGAGCGGGGGCGACTTGCCCGCACGGGTGGATTGAGCACGACCTCATCGCCTTCGGTGAGTCCTTCGGTGATCTCGATCAAATCAGAGGTGCCTTCTCCCACTTTGACCTCGCGACGCTCCAGGTGATCTTCGCGCGGCAGGAAGCAGACGCTGCGACCTTCCTCGGTTACGACCGCCTCATGCGGGACGACCAAAACGCCCTCGCGTTGAGGTAGGCTGACATAGACCTGCGCGGTCATGCCCGGCTTCAGGCCGGGAGCACTCCGGTCAAGCTTGACGATGCTGACGAAATTGCGGATGTCTTCCTCTCGCGAACCTTGGAGGGGAATCTGATTGATGGTGGCGACTTCGCCCTCGAGCACCAGATCCGGCACGGCCTCGAACCGGACCTGTGCCCGCAGGCCGGGGGAGATCCGGGCCACGATCGACTCATTCAGTGCCATCTGAATCTCCATATCCGACAGGTCCGGCAGATAGAAGATCTCCTGTTTCTGTCGTACGGCCATTCCCTCCTCGATCGGCTGATCCAGGGAGTTGGGTCCACCCCGTCCGGGGCGAGGTTGGTGATAGTAGACGACGCCGTCCTGAGGAGCGCGGATGGTGCAATTGTCAACCTGTTTCTTCAGCGTCTCGTACCGTTCGAGTTGTCGCTGCAGGCGAACCTGTTCGTTGTGCAGCGAGGTCAATGCGGCTTTCACATCGCCTTCCAGGGTCTTCTGCGTCTTCGGCAGCGTGAACCGCATGAACAAATCATACGAACCGACCTGTCTCTGGAGGGCGAGTTCCGCGGTCGTGACAGTCTGTTTGTCGGTCTCGATCTGCGCGATCGAGGCGTACCCCTTCTGGTTCATTTTCTTGGTCCAGTCCAGGCGGTCTTCGGCCCGGGTCTTGTCCGAGCTCGCCAGCGCGAGGCTGCTCTCCATCTGCGAGACGGTTTCCGGCACCGTGCCTTCGAGATACTCCTTGACCGCAAGTTGGGCGATCTCGTGATCGAGCGTGGCCTGGAGGTGGCTGGACTTGGCCTGCTCGACAAGAATCGTTTGTTGACGAAGCATCTCGTCGAAACCGGACACATCGAGCTTGGCCAGAACGTCGCCTTTCTTGACCATGCTCCCCTCCGGAATCAGCCAGAGGATGGTCGAGGCTGTACTGGTCCTGGCCGAGCCACCGGAAATGTTCTCGAGCTCGCATCGGATCAGAGTCCTGCGGGAGCTCTCCACTCGCCCGGGAGCACTCAAGGTCGGAGCCAGTTTCACACGACGCACCACCCGCAATTCGTACTGTTCCCGGATTGGCCGATGGACGCCCCACGGCCAGGTCTCCAGGGAGTAGCTCGCTATGAGCAAGGAGGAGAGGGCGACGATTGCGACTAACATGCTGGTCAGGCTCAGCAACATCTCGCGAATTCGCCGGATCATCTTCGAGAATCCTCGATCGAGTTCGGACAAAGGACTGGATGAAGGTTCACAGCACCGCCTTCATGCTACAAACCCAGAGAACGATGACTGAGAGGGAGCGGCTGAATCACGTCGGGCCTCGGGCCGCACTTCACAGTCGCGGTTCGATCGATTCTCTGCTCTGAACAGAGTGTCCACGGTCTTCGTCGCAGGGGGGGGTGGTTGATCACCGAATGAGTGCTTGCGGCAACAACCCAGAGCGCAGTCAATATTATCTAGCGACAGAGAGATACGCGATGGCCTAACTCAATACCAAGAAACCCACCGGATGGCCGATCCTGGGGTCTTGATTCCGACTCTGGTTGCGCCAGGGTCTCGACAACCTGGCCCTCCATCGTGATCATGCCGAGAAATCCGAGACGCCGAAGCCGGCGGACGGCGCCGTCGAGAACGGTCCATCACGTGTCGCGACCGGCTTTCGGTTGATTCTCGCCCCCGAACTGAACCGGCGGGCCCTCGCTGCATTCGTTGTCGCCTATTTTGGGTGGACTTTGGACATCCTTTGCCACGAACGTCCCCGCAGGTTGCGATTCCCTGATCCCCTCAGAGTATACATCCATGATGAGACGCATCCCGCTCTACCTGACCATGCTCCTCAGCATCCCTCACCTGGCGACCGCCCGCGAAGCCCGACTGGTCCGTTACCCGGATTACCATGCAGGCAAGCTTACTTTTGCCTATCTTGGCGACATCTGGACGGCCGATGAGGATGGGAAGAATCTCCAGCGTTTGACTGTGCACAAGGCCCGTGATATCTATCCGCAGTTCTCGCCCGACGGTCGATGGATCGCGTTCTCCTCCGACCGCGAGGGGAACATGGACGTCTATCTGATCCCGGCCGGCGGCGGGGCAGTCCGGCGCCTGACGGTCCATTCCGCCGACGAATCCGTACTGGACTGGACGCCTGATGGGAAAAACGTGTTGTTTGCCAGTCAGCGCGGCGAGGATTTCATGGGGAAGTTGTACGTGGTCTCGATCGAGGGCGGCCTACCCCGAGACGCCGGACCGGACATGGGTGTCGCCGGCTCGTACTCACCGGACGGAACCAAGTTGGCCATCAACCGCAAATCCCAGGCTTACTGGCGGAAGTATTACCGGGGTGCTTATCAGAGTGACGTCACGGTCATGGATCTGGCCGCGCGGACGTTCAAGGACGTGGGCAGCTTCGATGGCATGGACGCCTGGCCACTCTGGGGCCATGATGGCTTCATCTACTTCGTCAGCGACCGGGAAGGAAAGGGGTTAACCAACATCTGGAGGGTGCGCGAGACCGACGGAACGGCCGAGCAGGTGACCCGCTTCACCGCGGGCGATGTCCGCTTCCCGGGCATGAGCGGCGATGGGAAGACGATCGTGTTCGAGCACGATTTCGGCATTTGGAAGCTTGACGTCGCCAGCCGGGAAGTCAAGCCGATCGCGCTTCAAATCGCCGCCGAGACGCAGGAGACCTTGACCGAGTTCCGCGACTTCAACGGGACGGTCAACGATTTCGACCTGGCGCCTGACGGCAAGCGAATCGTGCTGAGCGTCCATGGCGAGCTGTTCAGCGTGCCGACGGATGAAGAGGGGGGCGAGCTTCGCCAACTGACCGAGGGCGCGGCTCGCGACCGGGACGTGGTGTATTCCCCGGACGGGAAGCGGATCGCCTTCGTCACCGACCCCGGTGGCCGGGAGGAGATCCACATCATCGCCGCCGACGGCTCCGGTACCGCTCAGAAGGTCACCGACCTGGATGCCCTCAAGTCGTCCTTCACCTGGTCGCCGGACAGCAAGTCGATCGCGTTCACCACGTCGGACCGCAAGCTCTACACGATGAGCGCAGACGGCAAGAATCTTAAGGAGATTACCGCGACGGTCTATGGGCCGATCGGCACGCCCGCCTGGTCGCCGGACGGGAAGCTGCTCGCCTACTCGAAGGCCGACCTGACCCGTTCGACGGACATCTACCTGATCCCCAGCGCCGGCGGCGAGGAGAAGAAGATCACGTTCGACTCGGCCGACGAGTCCAACCCGCGGTTCTCGGCCGACGGCACCAAGGTGTACTTCACGCGCCGCGAGGGCGAGTTCGGCGGCGAGACTCGGCCGACGTCGCAAATCTTCTGCGTGCCGCTGGAGAAGCTGACCAGCGACCCCGACGAGCCGGAACCGCGCCCGGAAGCGGGACCGGGCCGCAGGTCGGGGAGCACCGGCGCGGGTGGTGACACCCAAGACGCCCCAGATCGACCATGCCGGCCTGAAGCGGCGCACCCGGCAAGTCACCCGGGCTGGCTCGGTATTCAATTACCTGCCGGCCCGCGACGGCCGCACGGTCATCTTCGTCGCCTCGGAAGGAGCCGCGGGAGGTGCGAGTGGCCGCGGCGCGGAGGCGCCCGGGGCGGAGGCGGCACGACCTCGATCTACTCGATCCAGGATAATGGCAAGCGGATGACTCGGCTCGCCACGGCCACGCCTAGAGCCACCGGCGCCGAGGGCGATGACCGGCCGCGCGGGTTCCGGGGCGGGTTCCGCGGCGGCATCTCACACCTCGCTCTCACCAAAGACGGCCGGACCCTCTACTTCCAGGAAGGCGAGTCCGTCTACACGACGAACGTCGGTGGTGGAGGCGGAGGTGGCGCCGGCGGTTTCGCCGCGATGGCCGGCCGGGGTGGCGGGGGTGGCGGCTTGCGGGGTGGCGGCGATGGCGGCGATTCCGCCGGTGCCGCGGGAGCGGGCGGCGGTGTGAAGCGACGGATCAACTTCAACGTCACCGTCCGGATCGAGAAGCCCCAGGAGTGGGACGAGATGTTCGACGACGCCTGGCGGCTGCATGAAGTATCGCTTCTACGATCCGAAGCTGCACGGCACCGATTGGGACGCCATGCGTGCCAAGTACAAGCCGCTGGTGGCCTACGTCGCCGACCGGCACGAGCTGATGAATGTGATCAACGAGATGATTGGCGAGTTGAACGCCTCACACACCGGGGCCTCGGCCGGTCGCGGCCGGACCGCGGGCGCGGGCGAGGCTACGCCGGTCATCACGCGCCACCTTGGCCTCGACCTCGAGGCGGATGCGGCGAACGGCCATTACAAGGTCGCCCATGTCTACGAGGACGGGCCGGCCGACAAGGATTGGATCAAGGTCGCCAAGGGGAACTACCTGATCGGCATCGACGGCAAGCCCGTGAAGGCCGGCGATGATTACTACGCGTTCCTCGGCCGCCGGCTCAATCGCAAGGTCGAGCTGACGCTCAACGACAAGCCCGCGCCGGAAGGCGCCTGGAAGGTCAAGTATGAGCCGATCTCGGTAACCGCCTTCAACGGCCTCCGCTACGATCGCTGGGTCAAGGAGCGGCGCAAGCGAGTTGAACAAGCTATCTGGCGACCGGGTCGGCTACTTGCATATCCAGGCGATGGATCCGTCCTCGCTGGCAAAGTTCAAGAAGGAGCTGGCCGAGTTCCGCCACAAGGAGGCCCTGGTCATCGACGAGCGCTGGAACGGCGGCGGCAACATCGAGCAGGAGCTGCTGGCGATCCTGGTCCAGCGCCCATATGAGGTCTGGCAGCCGCGCGGGTCGAGCCGACCGAGCGCCCCTTCACCGGCTACTTCGGCCCGAAGGTCGTGCTTCAGAACTGGCGGAGTGCTTCCAACGCCGAGATGTTCCCCGCCGGCTTCCGGGCCCTCGGGCTCGGCAAGGTGGTCGGCACGCCGACGATGGGCGCCGTGATCGGGACCGGGAGCTACTCCTTGATTGACGGCTCGACGATCCGGACGCCCGGCGTCGGCGTCTTCCTGGCCGACTCGGCCCGGACCAACATGGAGAACCACGCCGTCCAGCCGGACATCTACGTCGAGAACTCCCCCGAGGACAACCTCGCCGGCCGCGACCGCCAGCTCGAGGTGGCGGTCGCCGAGGTCATGAAAGACATCAAGCCGAGAGAATCGGTCGCCAAGCGCGGCCAGGAGTAGTCTCAAGCGGGGAATCGGCCTTCGCTTGCTCTCGATCGACACGAGCCACTCCTCACCGGCTCCCACCGGTGAGAAGTTCTCGTTCGTGCCCAACCCGTGCCCGCTGCCGACCCCAACGCCACATCGCGTGTGGATCGGACATGCCGCCACGCGGCAAGCGCCAGGCCCCCAAGACGGCCGTCGGCTCATTCGATCGTTCAGGCAGACCCAGACATGTTTCAGAGCCGTGAAAGTGGCAGGTTGCACGTCTTGTTGAGCGTACTCCTGCTTGGGGCCGGGATGTGCCGTAAAGATTGCCCGAGGTCGTCTTTGTGCGTTCTCGTCGGCCCTGTGCTCATTCTCACGAAGGAACGCGACGAGCGGCCGGACTCGGCGCGGTACCTGGGCTCTCCCGGGTTCGGCGACTCCCCGCCGACCCCGCCGACCCGGGCGCCTCAGAGGGCGAGCCGAAGCGTGCCTGGGATCGCAGCCGGCTTCGACGGGCGGAACCCTCGTAGACTGCCCGGCGGGTAGACAGGGTGGTCTCAGGTGCCAATCGCCCTGCGTCGCCATGGCCCAGAGCCGCTGAGTTTCAGTCCCAATGGAAAATGGTTGATGACCAACCATCCCTGCTCCGTCTCCGGGCCGTCGGTAGCTGAGAGGAGCAGAGAATCGGCGGTGAGGGGCGCCGATCCACTCCCGGCGGACGGTCATCCTGGATGCGGACCAGGCGAATCTCCTGCTCAAGACCGATTCAGGCCGCAAAATCGCTCGTCTCGTGAGTCCCGACTCGTGCAACGCGATCTGAGTGACCATCAGCCCAGACGGCTCGCGCCGAGTGGTGCGCCCTGTCTGCCGGGAAGAAAGCGGATTCCCCGGTCGAGATCGCGGGTGGCTGGCGGGATGGCGGGCCCGGCGGCGAAGGAGGAACTCGTGCGGGCCGAGGCGTTCTGGCTCGAGTCGGCCGGTCCCCTTGAAGCACTGCCAAGCAGACCGAGCAGTGCCAGTGCGATGACCAGGACCGTCACTAATGCGACCAGTAGAATCAGCCCCAAGAACCAGGAATGCGCTGGCCAGGACATCGGGGCGGAGTCTCCGGATGTCAAGCTCGAGGTGTCCGACTTGGTCCCCGCGGGCGCCCGCGTGGTCGCTGAAGCGGAGCCGAGCAAGAAGAACGACCTGAGCCGAGACACGTACTCGCCCAGCGAAGGTTCCGGACCGGGATCCAGGATCAGTGGGATCTCCTCCTCGTCCTCGTCGCCATCGTCCACGGGACTAAGCAGCGGGGCCGCAGTGTCGGTGGCGTGGGTGTCAGATTCCGGATAAGAACCACGAGCCGTCGTCGCGCCCGGGGCACTTGCCAAATTAGAAAGGGGACCGAATCGTTGGAGCACGGCCGCTGCCGATGGCGTCGTCGCTGCCGCGATCCTCGGGGCCTCGTCAACTAGCGGCGATCGCGATCCCGGCGGGACTGCCGGGTTCCCTTGCCCGGCGCGCGCCAAGGCCGCGACCTGGGCCGGGATTTCCGCGCTCTGCGGTTCCGGCTGGGCGAAGAATCGCGCCGCATCGACGCGGCCGGTGACCCCGGCGGGTTCGTCCACGAAGGGCTCCAGCGCCTGCGCGACCTCGATCGGTGTGGCATACCGCTGGTCCGGCGACTTGCGCATCATCCGGCGGACGACTTCGATCAGTCCCTCGGGCAGACCCGGTACCAACTGGTTCAACGGCGTTGGCTCCAGCGCCTGATGCCCGAAGAGTTTCTCGGGTAGGCTGGGACTGGGAAACGGGACCTGGCCGGCGATCATGTGGTAGAGGGTACATCCCAGCGAGTAGATGTCGCTGCGAATATCCGCTGCATGGGAGTGGCGCGCCTGCTCGGGTGAAACATAGTCGAAAGTACCGACGGTCGCCCCCTCGCGCGTGACCCGTTCCTCGTCGGCCACCTCGATGGCCAGCCCGAGGTCGGCCAGTTTGGCCGTACCATCGTGTGTGACCAGGATGTTGTACGGGTTGACATCCCGGTGGATCAGTCCCTTGCGGTGGGCGTGCTCCAGCCCCAGAGCGATCTGCCGGACCAGTCGCACCGCCGTGGCCGGCGGCATTGGGCCTTGTTCCTGGATGAAGGCGCCGGTGGTCTTGCCCTCGATGTACTCCATCACCAGGAAGAAACGGCCGTTGAACTCGCCGAAATCGTAGACGCGCACCAGGTTCTCGTGTTGCAACTGGGCGCCGACTCGCGCCTCACGCTGGAATCGCGCGATCGCCCGCGTGTTGTTGATCCGCTCGGGCGCGAGGATCTTCAAGGCCACATGGCGGTTGAGCCGGGTGTCCCGAGCCAGGTAGACGCGCCCCATTCCGCCTTGACCGATCAGGTTCATGAGCACGAAGCGATCGACCTTGAACCCGCTGGTGCGCCCCGCCAGGAGCTGCTGCGCCTGCCAGAGGGTCAGCGCGTTGGTCTGGACCGCCTGCCGCGCAAGCCGTCGGTCGATGTGCTCGGAAGAGTCGCGTTTGGCGGGCGAAATCGCGTTCCAACAGGCGGTCAGTCCCTCGACGTCCATCAGTCCGCTGAGAAGACCGGCCTGCCAAAATCGCGACGCCTGAGGGTCGAGCATGGTGCATCCTGAAGCTGCGTCGTCATGCCGATCAAACCATCATACCGTCGGGGTTCGATGACCTATTAGTTTACTCTCTTCGACGACGACCCTCAATCACTCCATAACCAGAAGTCCCCCAACGACATCAGCGAGCAGCCTCGTTGGAGTCTGGCACGAGGATTGCATCGACGTCATCGTAGGAGGGTGTTCCCGCAATCAAGTCGGCGACGGCCAGGTCCAAATGGCTCAGTTTGGCTCGCTCGCGTCTTACTCAAAGTAGGATCCCTGCGACCTACGCAGATATGGGATTAAAGATTCGTGATTCAACATTCAAGGTTTCCGAGTCATCTCCTTTCTTGAGACGATCGCAAGAGAAACGGGTTCCCCTCAAAGGGAGTATCGGTGGGTACGGGCGATGCTCGTTCTTTCGGTCCTACCTGGCAACGTCCGCTGGCGACGCTCTGCGACGACCGCTCCCACGGGCCGCGGATCGGCCAGAGGAGCCGTTCCGATTGCGGGTGCGTGGCAGCGAGATCACCCGGTGTCCTCGCAACCGTATCCTCTTTTGGAATGTTGAATCGCGAGTCCTGAATCCGGTTGAGTTGCGATCGAAGGCCGCGTCAGGTTTTCGGTCATCCCCGATCAGTCGTCCGGGCGCCTCAGCCAATTCGGCGTGCTGTATGCGAAACGATCGTCTTGGCGCGGCGGCGCCGAAGGTAGAGAATATTCGAATCATGGATGATCGCGGTGTCACAAATCAATGAAAGTAGCAAAGACCTACGAGTAAACACAGCGAATCCGTCAGGTCGCGGATTCGGCTCGTCTGGGTGCTGATGCCCGTTTCCCTTGGTCCTATCTCACGAATCGGACGGGAATTGCCGATGAGGTCTGGCTCCGCTGGCCCGATCCCGGAAATGCCGACCAGACATTCTTTCCCGAGCGACGTTTCCAGGTTCTTGCATCGAGTCGCGAATGTGTATACCATCGATGTTGCCATCCATCAAGCCGCATAGGACTGCGTCCTTAATTCCGTGATTGGGAGTATTTATGGTGAATATGCTCCCTGGGGGACAGAGGCGATGATTCGAGTGGTCTGCGACTGTGGGAGGGCGTTCAAAGCTGAGGACCGGCACGCTGGGAAACGGACGAAGTGTCCCGTCTGCGGGGCAGCACTGTCGATTGGCCAGACGCCGGTCTCGACCTCAGGCGGGAGCGCGAATGAGGAGGTCCCGTCGTGGTGGTACCCGACCGACGCGGCGGGTGCGGGCCAATCCCAAGCCTCGCGTGCGACCGCACGCACACTGAGCGGGAGTGACCCGGAGGTGATGCCCACGGCGGTCCTGCCTCCGGGTTCATATCCCCAGGTGGCGCCGCAGTCCGTGAACGCCCCGAAACCGGCGGCTTCGCCGACGGTGGCGAATACCCCCTCACCGGCGCCTCGCCTCTCACGGAGCCAGACGCTCTGGGCGCTCTCCGGCGGGGCCGCCGGGCTGACGGTTCTGGCTTTTCTGGCGATCCTGTGGACCCGATCGGCGCCGACGCTTCCGGTTGGAAATTTGTGCAACAGCCAACCCAACCGCAAGATTCCGATTCCAGCCCCGACAAACCGGCACCGGCCGTCGCGTCCAGGACCCCATCCGCAACGTCGAAAACCACAAGCCGATCGGGCGGCGACCCCAGGACCTCGACCGATGCCGGGACGTCCGGACAGCCGGCCGATCGAGGGGTGGGTGAACCCCAACCCCCCCTCGCCGCCAAGCAATACCGACTGCAACTGCTCGTGCCTGCCTATATCTACCCGGTCGGTGCCGGCCGGAAAGAGTGGCAGCGGCTCATCGCAGCCGCGTCCAAGGTGAAGATCGTTGTCATCGCCAACCCCGCCAGCGGACCGGGCGAAGAACGTAACCTCGATTATGCCACGATCTTCACCGAGGCCAGTCGTCGCGGTGTCACTCTGGTTGGTTACGTCAACACTCAGTATGCCGATCGCGCCTTGGACGAGATCAAGAAGGACATCGATCGCTGGGTCCGGTTCTATCCCCAAGTCCATGGCTTTTTCTTCGACCAGCAACCGCGCGAGGGTCAGCACGCGGCGATTTACACGCGAATCCGTGACCACGCGCGGCAGAAACTCCACGATCCCTTGGTGATCACGAATCCAGGGATCCCCTGCGATGAAGCTTACCTCGCGAACGCCGTCTCGAATGTGACTTGCGTTTTCCAGAATTTTGAAGGCTTCGACCAGTTCGAGCTAACCGCGGCCCTCAAGGTTTACGATCCGACCCGCTTTGCAGCGCTGCCCTACAACATCGCCAGCCAGGACGCCATGCGCGCGCTGATCAAGGACGCCATCCTCAAGCGGATCGGCTACCTCTACATCTCCGATGCCAAGCCGCCGAACCAGTGGAACACGCTCCCTAAGTACTGGGAGGACGAGGTCGACGCGGTGTCCCACCTGGACTAGCCAGTGCCGGCTTTGATCGGATTTGCTTTCTCTTCCCATCAATCTTGTCGGGCAAACCGTCAAGATTCCTTTCGCGCCGATCCTCCTGATCGCATCCCAGCGACACACGAGTTTTCCGCGCACCGGCCTGGTCACCTCGGTCACGCCGTATCGTCAGACGAATGAATGGCGATTACTCGATGTGATCTCATCGATTCGGATCGGGCGGGGCTTGGACGAAAACTCCACCGCTACCATCTCTACCCGTGTTCCCGTTTGCGAGGATGCAAAAGGCGTGATTCCACTGTGTCAGGTCCGACTCTTCACCGCGCCAGACTCACACCACCGAGGCTTCGTCACAGGGTTGTGCCCGGCGCCGGCGGCGGCACCACCGAAGGGTCATGACGAGGGACCCGCACACAGCGGCCGACGCAAAATTCGTCAAGGCTCGAGGTTCCGGCACCGATGCGATAGCGGAAACCTCCTCGTCCCAGTAAGACGGCAACTGGCTGTAGGGGTTGGCTCCGGACTGGTCGGTGATATAAACATAGCCGGCGTTCAATCGAACCGCCTTGCCCAGGTCGGCGAGCATGGTCGCCGAATCTGGGACATCAAGGATCACGTTCGAGAACCGATTGCTCGGGTAACCCTGAAACCAGGTCACGCCGTAGGGATAATCGTTGAATCCCGGGGCGCCGGGGCTGGGGGCCGTGTTCGGCCCCTCGAAGATGTTGAAGACGTTGGCGGTCAACAAGTAGTCCTGGGGCGCGACGCCGTTCAGGAACGGCTGACCAGGATTCCCGATGATCGTGTAGGAAGCGCCAAGACCTTTGATATAACTAGTAAGACTTTGATAATACGACAGGGTACTCGGGGTGATAAACATCCCATCGAGGAAGAAACCATTGATCAGCTTTCCATATTGACTGATATAAGTGGCGATCTGGCCCTCCACAGTGGCGAGGGGCGCAGTTCCATTCTCATTCCCGTTATCCGTGTAGACGTAAGCAACGACGTGGCCGCCCGCATTTTCCAGGTTGGTCATGGCGCCGACATAGTTCGGATCGGGCGGCCCGGGTAATGGTCCGCTGTTCGGATTCAGGATGGCGGTGACGGGGACCTGGCTGGCCGCGGCCGTCATCGCGGCCCAGCCGTCGCCGACGCGGCCGGGACCGCCGGTTCCGGGGTAGAAATACGACGGAACGAGGAGACCCAGCCTGCCGGCTCGGGCGGACCTCGGCGACCCGATGATCCCGGCGAGGAAGATGACGACGGCGAGCCACACGAAACGGGAGACGCCTCTTGAGGCGCGCATCGAGATACCCCTCTTCCCCGAGATGGAGCGAGGATGCAATCTTGCCCAGGACGATTTCGCTGACCGACGTTATAAATCGAGTCGAGCGCACAAACAAGGTTGTGTTGCTTATTCGCAACATTTTCACACGAACACTTCGTTGCTCCGTCGCCGAAAAGCCTCTAATACAAGACTGTGATGCTCGTTCGGTACATTTTTTTGTGGCCTGAACCAGAATCGAGAAGTATGCGGTTGACCCATCCGTTTTTGAACACGCGAGCGCAACGTCAGCGGATTGGAGATGGACAGATGAGGGTCGACGAAGACGGTCGAACATCGTGCTCTAATTGTCGGTGATGAAAGTAGCATTCAAGGAAGACTCTACGATCCGAAAAACGTGATGTGCCGTCAATTACCATCACCTCTCCTGATCTTGGGGACATCCACCTGGAATCGGCATGGAACCCGGAAGCCCCAGTTCGGGAAGAGCCGGAGCGTGATCAACCCGTCCGCGAAGCTGATTCCAGGATCATCGCGGGTGACCAGTGCGGGCGCCGTCCACCGTGACCAATCTCGCATGATCGTGACCAGCCTCCATGTCGATCGCCAGGTCGGACGACTGCCGTCGCGCTCCGACTCATGATGGCAACCACCGCGCCACGTTCTGCCACGAAATCAATGCCTTGTCCGCCGGGCTCGCATCCAGCACTTCAAGTTTGAGCAGGGCCGGATCGGGATAGTGGAATGGCATTCCCGTGCCGAAGACCACTCGCTCGGCCCCCAGGTTGGCCACGAGCTGGCCGATCTCGTCGGCCAGCATCGAGTCCATGCGGGACAACTCGATGAGGTAATTCGCCGGCAGGCCGCTCCCCTTGCGCCCCAGTGGCGAGCTCACATACCGTTCGCCGTTGAGCAGTACGAATCGCGAGTTGGGGAAGGACTGGATGAGGGAAACGATCTCGGTCAGGGGGACCTCGGGCACGTCCACCAGCCAGCTCCGCTGCCGTACGTCCTCCACGCGCATCGGAATCGAGACGATCATTTGACGCTCTGTTGCCGCATGGATCAAATCCTGGCAATGTGGATCGGCAAGGCCGTAATTGTGCCACTTGGGGTAGAGACGAATCCCACTCATGCCGAAGTCGTCGCGGCAGATTTTCAGGTCGTCGCGCCAGCCGGCATAGAACGGATTGATCACCGCGTAGGGGATGAGCCGATCGCGGTGACGCCCGACTTCTGCGGCCAGGTCTTCATTCCCCGCCTGTGGGTTGCGATACGTGATGGCACTGGCGCTGGAGACGACCGCCTTGTCGATCTTCTTCGAGTCCATCAGGCCCAGGAGTTCCGTAGCGGTCCGATGCCGCAGTCGGCGGAAGGCGAAATGCCCCAGGTAGGCGTTTACGTCGATGATCATGCCTTCCGTCCTTTCAGAATCGCGGCCATCGTGCCGCCCAGGATCTTCTGCTTCTCGGCCTCGCCCAACTGGGCAGCTCGGATCCGGCCCAGTCCGGCGGTCATGGACATGTCGCAGCCGAAGAGGAGCCGGTCGACGCCGAGTGTCCGAGCCGCCAGCTCCACGACCCCGTCATCCGGAACGCTGCCGCTGGTGTCGAGGTAGACGCTTGGCGCGTTCCGGAGGGCCTTGATCGTCCACTCCCAATCCCCACCGCCGCAGATGTGGGCGCAGATGAGTTTGGCCTCGGGGAAGCGACCGGCCAGCTCGGCGAGCCGGCCACCGTCGGAGATCCGGGGCTGGTCGGGGAGCACGTAATGAAGATGCCCGGCGTGGTGCAGGATCGGCACGCCCAGTTCGATCGCCAGTTCGACGATCGGGTAAACCACCGGCTCGGTGCATCGATATTCGTTATAAAGCTTGATTCCGATGAACCCACGATCGCGGACGCAACGGCGGATCTCCTCGAGCGCCTCCCGCGTATAGCCGGGGTTCACGTAACAATAGCCGAGGACCCGGCCAGGAAAGCGCCTCGTGGCCTCGAGGACCCAGCGGTTGCACTCGCGGAACTGCTCGGCCGTCGCCGGGCGCCGGGGTGTGAGGCAGGAACAACAGAGCTGATCGATCCCCAGACGGTCGGCCGCCTCGATCAGTTTCCGATCATCCGTCTCCCAGGTCGAGCGGCTATGGTGCTGGAGATGAGCGTGGCAGTCGATGACTTTCACCGGGCGCGGGGGATCGGTTCCCCTTCCGGCCGGCGCGGACCGGAGCCGGTACTCAGGACGATCGCCGTGGCGGCCGATCGCTCCAGGAAGGTTCGTCGCGAGGGATTCGACCCAGCTCCAGGCCGCTCGGGGGAGACGTCCTCTTCACCATGATCGAACGGCGGACCGCACATCGCTTGCCCTCCTCGAGGCCGGTGTTGTCGATTGATGCGGGTTATCATACCGGATCGGCGGCCGTTGAGAACGCCGTTGGCATTCGACAAGGCCTCCTCGGCAGATTGGCCGTCTTTCTGGTCATACCGGGTTGACACAGACCAAGGAGCTCGGACATAACGGCCAGGAGACCGGGCCCCAGAGTTGCGACAAGCGAGTGTGGGACCCGATGAACCTCGACGACCTAGTCGATCAGGGCGATCGTACTGACATGCGCGGTTAAATGGACCGCTTCGATCCCATGGTCGAACGCTCGTCGTCACGTGGTCGCGATCGACGAGGAATGGCGTTCTACGACGATGTCTCTGCCCCGCCGGCGACTCCGCGCAGGCCGAAGAACCGCTCGCGTTTTCCCTCCTCCTCGCGCGCCCACTGCCGCGCCTTGAGCAAATCGGCAACACCTAGAATCCCCAGGAATCGTATCGG
Organism: uncultured Planctomycetota bacterium; assembly: GCA_963845755.1. GTDB lineage: Bacteria > Planctomycetota > Planctomycetia > Isosphaerales > Isosphaeraceae > CAWJTV01. Next base: position 41,175 of record CAWJTV010000015.1, on the reverse strand, counting down.
ATCCTCTGGAGAGACGACCACAAGGCTTCGTTCTGTTCAACACGGCAAGCCGCTCCGCCATCTCGCGGCAGGAGTCGTCGGGCTAGGCGACCATCGGCGAGGGATTCATCAAATCGTAAGCAATGATGGGACTGGCGCCGAGCCGGTCGGAGCCGTTGTTCCCTCCGACGCCGACGACCAGCCAGTGATCCAGCAGATTGGACTCGGTGATCATCCCCAGGAACTGGCCTTCTCGTCCGAGGACTGGGTAGCAGGAATGTTTGCGCGAGCTCGGGCCGAGGAAATAGTCGCGGATGAGGTCACGTACCGGCAGCGAGGCCGGGATTGTCACGACGTTCGTCGTCATCACCTCGAGGACCCTGATGCGATCGAGCGGATCGACGCTGTACTCGCGCTGGATGTGGTAGCCCCGGCGGGCGAGCTTCTCGGTGAGGATCGAGCGCTTCATCAATAACACAGTCAGGCCATAGGCCATCACCGAGGCGATCAACAGCGCGGGCAGGATCCGGACCTCATTTGTCAGCTCGAGGGCGAAGATGGCACCGGTCAGCGGAGATCGCATCGTGCCGCCCAGCGCCGCGGACATGCAGACAAGGGGGCCACAAAGCTGCATCACCGCCGGGCAGGAACCGGGAGATCATCGCACCCAGAGCACATCCCATGATCAGCAGCGGTGCCAGGACCCCTCCCGAGGTGCCCGAGCCCAGCGCCATCGACCAGATCACCGCCTTGACGACGATCAGTCCAACGGGTGCCGTCGGGACGTAATCGCCCTGGAGCAACTTGCCGATGATGTCGTAACCGACGCCCAAGGCCCGCGGCTGGATCAGGCCGCCGACTCCCACGACCAGTCCCCCGGGGCCGGCCACAACCTCCAGTTGGTCGGCAGGCGGTGGCCAGGTAGACGTCCTCTGGCTCTCTGGATGTTACGATGACCTGGCGGTCTTGTGCGGTAGACGGCCCTGGCGGCGCCTCGAGGGTTGGCCGCCGGGTTTAGTGTCGAGAAGGAGGGACCGGTGTTGACGACGAAAGGACGGCCAGTTCGTTGTAGGTCGCGCCGTGGCGCACTGATGGCGTTCTGGCTGATGGTGAGTCTCCCGGCATTCCTTTTCACCAAGATGGCCCAGGCTGATGACGCAGTGGTCACGCCCCAGATCACGATCGACCAGTTCGGGTGGCTGCCTCGGGCCGGGAAAACGGCGATTTTCGCCGAGGCGGTCCGGGGGCAGAACGCGGGTGCGCGCTACCGTCCCGGTCCTACATACGAGGTGCGACGACAGGCCGATGGCACGGTGGCTCATCGCGGAAATCTAAAGCCATGGAACGGGGGCAAGGTCAGCGAACTGTGCGGAGATCGGGTCTGGTACGCGGACTTCAGCGACGTCCGCGCCTCCGGCAGTTACTACCTCTATGATCCCGCCAATCGAGTCCGCTCGTTCCCGTTCCGGATTGCCGACGACGTCTACCGGCTGGTCCTGAGGGATTCCGTGCGGACCTTCTATTACCAACGTAGCGGGACGCCGATCCTGGCCCAGTACGGTGGAAACTGGCATCACCGCGGCGGTCAACTCGGGCCGGAACAAGACCGCGCGGCGCGGTACACGCAGGGAGGCGAGTCGCTAGGTCGCCCACGCGACCTGCTCGGCGGCTGGTTCGACGCGGGAGACCCCAACAAGTACGTGCCCTACCTGGAAACCACGCTTTTCGATCTCCTGTGGGCCTATGAGCTTCATCCACGAATCTTCCCTGACGACACGACTATTCCGGAGAGTGGCAACGGCGTCCCCGACCTGCTCGACGAGGTGAAGTGGGAGCTCGATTGGCTATTGAAAATGCAGGATACCGATGGTGGGGTCTTCAATCGAGTCGCTGGGCGTAGTTTCGATAACGGCCCGGATCCGCCCAACACCGACAGGCAACCTCGGTTCTACTCCGCCAAGACCACATGGGCGACCGCGACGGCCGCCGCCAGCTTCGCCCAGGCCACGCGAGTTTACGTTCGCTACGATCGCACGTTCCCCGGCTATTCGGACCGCCTTCGCGGCGCCGCGCGCGGGCCTGGGCCTACCTCGAGGCCCACCCCCAGATGGATCCGGCCGACGGCTCGGATGGCGACAAGACCCTGGCGGCGACCCCGGCGGGCAGCAACATCAATGCCGACCGCCGGTCTCGAGTAAACGCCGCGGCCCAACTCTTCAAGACCGTGGGCGATCCGGCCTTCAAGGCGTATGTTCAACCGCTGGGCACCCAACGTCGCGGCGACGGCGGAGAATGGTCTGCATCCGTTCCGAGACGGTCAGCAGGTTGACCCGCTCAACCACGTCGCCTTGACGCAGGCCCTATTCGTTTACTCCACGACCCCGGGTGCGACGCCGGCCGTGACCAGGCGGTTCCGTAACGCGCTGGCACACATGGCGGAGGCGATCCGCGGGGCGACGGGCGGGCCGGATGATCCCTACCTCGCCTTTCATTACGCGGACCACTATTGCTGGGGCAGCAACCAGGTTAAGGGCCGCTGGGGCCGCATCCTCCTGATGGCCATGGCCCTGGGATTGAACCCCGAACAGCATCCGGCCTACCGCGAGATCATGGCCGGTTACCTGCACTTCATTCACGGCCGCAACCCGCTCGCGTTCTGCTACCTGACCAACATGGCCCACGCGGGCGGTGATCGGTGCGTCACCGAGATCTACCATCTCTGGTTCCACGACGGCTCGCCGCTCTACGACGGTCAGGGCAGCCGCTACGGGCCCGCGCCGGGTTACCTGGCGGGTGGCCCGAACAAGTTCTTCAGCGTCGAGTGGATTCGCCCCCCCCATGGCGAGCCGCCCATGAAAGCCTACCGCGATTGGAACGCAGCCTGGAACGCCCAGCGCGGTGCGAACGAGGCTTCGTGGGAGATTACCGAACCCGCCATCTACTACCAGGCTGTCTACACCCTGCTTCTGTCCCAGTTCGTTCCGCCCGGCTGAGAAGGCGTGAGGGGATCTTAAGAAATTTTATAAAGTAATATATTTGAGTATTTATATAATTGATTTATTATTTAGGCAAGGGCAGCATTTACTCTTTATCTTGAACCGATGATCGATCGGCTCCATGAGGGGACTCACACGAAAACCCGGTTGCAACGAGGTCGAAGATGAAATCAAGGGCCGTTTCCATCCGATGGCCGGTACGGTGCGCGTTCCTCGTCCTGGCCGTGATCGTCCCGACCCCGCCCGCGCGGTCGGCGTGGATCTGGGTCGAGGGCGAAAAGCCGGCCTCGTCTACGATGCACCGGCACCCGTACTGGTATGACCTGGTCAAGCGCGACCAGCTCTCCGGCGGCGATCTGATCAGCAACTTCCACGAACAGCCTGGCGAGGCCGTGTATCAGTTCACCGCTCCCTCGGCCGGCGATTACGAGTTCTGGGTGCGGGCCAACCCCGTACAGGCAAGGCTCTCGTACCGGCTCAACGACGGCTCCTGGACGGCGATCGACGTCGATCGGGGGCTCGATTCGACCAACATCGCCGCCGACGAGAAGCCCGACTTGCGCTTCCTCGCCTGGGCGCGGGCCGGTCAGGTCTCGTTGAAGAAGGGAACCAATACGATCCGGTTCCGGATGGACAGCCCTAATCATAATCACGGCTACATCGACTGTTTCGTCTTCGCCAACGAGCCGTTTACACCGCGGGGCGCCGTGAAGCCCGACCAGCTCGCCGAGTTCTCCCGCCGCGCGGCCGCGGCAGACAAGGGCTGGTTCGCTTTCGACCCAAAGCCCGACCGTTTCTCCCCGTCTAGCGGCATCAACCTGCGATCGCTGAACGAGAAGGCGGCCGGCGATGGCGGCTTCATTCGAGTCAGGGGATCGCAGTTCGTGCACTCTCGGTCGGGCGAGCCGGTCCGGTTCTGGGCGGTGAACGGGCCGTCGAGCAAGGCACTGGCTGAGCTCCGAACGGAGGCGCGGATGCTCGCCAAACACGGCGTGAACCTCGTCCGCGTCCACCACAGTTACTTCGATGAGAAGGGCGACGTTGACATGGCTGCGGTGCGACACGCCTTCGACGCTGTCGAGGCAATGAAGGCTGAGGGGATCTACAGCCACTTCTCGATTTTCTTCCCGCTCTGGCTGAGGCCGAAGCCCGATACGACCTGGCTGAAGGGCTATGACGGCCAGAAAGTGGCGTTCGCGGCGCTCTTCTTCAACAAGGAATTCCAGCGGCACTACCAGGACTGGTGGAAGGCCCTGCTCCTGACGCCCAACCCCTCGACCCGCCGCGGTTAATCGACGACCCGGCCGTGGCGGGCCTTGAGATCCTCAACGAGGACTCGTATCTCTTCTGGACGTTCAACTCCGACGCGATCCCTGACCCCGAGTTGCGGCTCATCGAGACCCAGTTCGGCGCCTGGTTGAAGCAAAAGTATGGCTCGATCGACCGGGCACTGCGATCCTGGGGCGGCCAGAAGATCGGCCGCGATCGCCCGGCCGAGGTTCGCGTGGGGTTCCGGCCCCTCTGGAACATGTTCAACGAGAAGACCGGCCGCGACAAGGATACGGTCCGGTTCCTCGTCGAAAGCCAGCGCGGGTTCTATCGCGAGATGTACGAGTTCCTGCGCGGGCTGGGTTTCCGGGGTGTGATCACCGCGTCGAACTGGATCACCGCCAGCCCGGAGGTGTTCGGCCCGCTCGAGAAGTACAGCTACACCGTCACCGACTTCATCGACCGGCATGGCTACTTCGGCTGCCGCAGCCGGGGCGAGGCGTCGGAGTGGTCGGTCCGCGACGGGCACACCTACGCCGATCGCAGCGCGCTGCGCTTCGACCCCGAGGAGCCCGGCAAGCCCAAGGTCTTCGTCCACCCGGCGATGGATCCCAGCTACGACGGCAAGCCCTCGATGATCTCGGAGACGACCTGGAACCGACCGAACCGCTACCGATCGGAGGCCCCGCTGTTCTACGCGGCCTACGGCGCCTTGCAGGACAGCGACGCCATCGTCCATTTCGCGCTCGACACGGCGGCCTGGTCGGTCAAGCCGGGCTTCTTCATGCAGCCCTGGACGCTGATGTCGCCCGCGATGATGGGCCAGTTCCCAGCCGCCGCCCTGATCTACCGCAAGGGTCTCGTCGCGACCGGTGACCTGCTGGTCGACCTGGACCTGAAGGTCGGCGACCTCCTCGACCTCAAGGGTACCCCCCTGCCCCAGGACGCGGCGCTCGACGAGCTTCGGCTCAAGGACGTTCCGAAAGGGACGACCCTCAAGCCGGGCAACGTGATCGACCCCCTCGTCCATTTCGCCGGGCGGACCAACGTCCGGTTCACCGAACGAGGCGGCTCATCGCGGCTGAAGGACCTCAAGCCTTTCATCGACCGCCGGCGCCAGGTGGTCAGCAGCACCACGGGCCAGCTCCGGCTTGACTACGGCAAGGGTGTCCTCACCATCGACGCGCCCGCGGCGCAGGGGATCAGCGGCGCCCTCCGCGAGGCGGGCGCGGCCGAGTTGAAGGACCTCAGCATCGCGTCGAAGATGGAACTCGGCCACATCGTCGCGGTCAGCCTCGACGGCCTGCCCCTGGCGACCTCACGGCGCATCCTCCTGCAAGTCATGTCCGAGGAAAAGCCCACCGACTTCCGCACCGAGCCGGCGCCGGGCGGCGAGAAGAAGATCGCGAGCACCGGCCACGACCCCTGGCTCGTGAAGGAGATCGACGGTGTGGTGAAGCTCAAGCGAGCCGACGCCTCCCACCTCAAGGTGACCGCGCTCGACTTCAACGGCGAGCCGGGCAAGTCAACCGGGACGGCAAGAGAGATCCGCCTGGTTCCCGAGCTCGATCTACTACCTCATCACCCCTTGAGAGACTGGGAATCTTTCATGCCCAGCGAAACCGATTCGAACGAGCCCGCCGTTGGCCCGAAATCGTGGACTGCCGCGACTGTAGGGGACACAGCCGGTTGGAGTTGTCTCTTGCCAGACGCCTTGATGGCCCACCTGCGATCCTTGGTTGAGGAGCGAGCCTGGGGCGAAGGACCGATTCCTGGCATGCGTCTCACGGAGCAAGACAGAACGGCCCTGCGTGGCTACCTGACGTCCGCGAAGCACGACCTGGAACGGGGGCACGGCTTCGTCGTCCTCGACCGGCTGCCGGTGGAGCGGATCTCCGAGCGGGAGGCGATCGCTCTCTACTGGATGATCGGTCAACTGCTCGGCGAGCCTGTTGTCCAGAACGTGCAGGGGACACTCCTGTACGACGTCCGGGACAGCGGCCAGGAAGTCGCGAAGGGAGCCCGCTTCTCCGTCACTAATTACGAGAGCAGCTTCCACACCGACAACTCTTTCGGTGAGACCGTCGTCGATTATGTCGGCCTGCTTTGCCTGAAGACAGCGCGAGCTGGGGGTGTGAGCCAGCTCGTGAACGGCCTGGCCGTCGTCGAGCGGCTCCGCCACGAACATCCCGATGCGCTCGAGACACTCGGCCGGCCTTTCCACGTGGACCGTCGGGGGGGTGTCCGGGAGGGGGAGACGCCCACTGTCCTCCGGCCGGTGATCGAACGCGAGGGGCCCGAGCCGCTCTTCCGCTATCTCCGCTACTGGATCGAGGCCGGGCACGGGAAGGCCGGCCAACCCCTGACCCCAGCCCAGACCGAGGCGCTCGACCGGCTTGACGAGGTGTTGAACCGGCCCGCGTTGCGCGCGGAATTCTCCCTCGAACCCGGCCAGGTGTACTTCATCAATAACCGCTGGATCCTCCACAACCGGACGGCGTTCGAAGACCACCCCGAACCCGAGCGTCGCCGCCATCTGGTTCGCCTCTGGCTCGAAGCGGGAAACGGCTCGAGCCCCCCGCGATGAGCGCGCCGGCGGACGGAAGCGACCGGAAGACTGTCCGTCGGGCAGACAAAATGCGAACCCATCGAATAGAATCGGTGTCCGTGGGATAACCGGTGCTTTTCGAAACCCGTCCCCAGCGATCGTCGGTCTGAAGCCGTGCCGGCGGGGCGAAGCCGATGGATGCCGAACAACTCGTCAGTTCCTGGCTCGACGGTCGGGCGACACTCTCGGATGACGGAAGCCTCCAGTTCAGACCGGCTACGCGCGAAGGATTGCCCGGGAAGTTTCGCAGGGCCTACGAGTGGATCTGCTCCCATGCGCTCCTCTCCCCATTCGCGGAGTTGGAGGCTGGCGCTCCCTCGATGGTTGCGGGGCGAATCTGACAGTGCTCGCGGAACGGATTGCCTCGGCCCGGTCGGCGGAAGAGTTCGTGCCCGGCGACCTGGTCTTCGGTCCGGAGGAGCTCGACCAGGCGGACGCCGAGGTGCGTGCGGTCCCGATCCCGAAAGACGTTCTGGATCTGCTCGGTTTCTTTCTCGGCCAGCTCGACTTCTGCCGTCGGGTGTCGGACCGGCTGGAGTACATGAAGAAATCGGTCCACGCTCTGGGGAAAGCGAAGCCGAATGTCGCCGGACGGAGCCGGCTCCTACAAGGACATGGACCCGCCGGTTTTCTGGGAGGAGGCGGCTCCGGCCGCCGATCCCCACTTTCCCGATTGCGTGGTCCTATATAGTGTCAGCCATCGTCTGTTGGGGTAGAATCGCGCTGTTCGTGTCGAGATCGATTCCCGCGAATCGTCCGTCCGAGACATTGAATTGTGGAAGGACCGGGGTTTCTTGCAGCGACCTTGAGCAAGGGGATGCCTCATGCGATGGCCCGTGGTTGCCCGAATCGTCGTACCTCTCATGGCCCTGGCGCAGATGGGTGCGACCTGGAGCCCCGCCGCGCAGCCAACGTCCCCGGCCAGGCCGAGGACCGGCATCGTCGTCTGGGACACGGGCCAGCCGGCCGCGGAAGCTCTGGTGCCATCGGCCCTGGCGGGCCAGAATGACTGGACCGCCATACCGTTGGGAGAGACGCCCGATTCGTTCAAAGGCGACGCCATCCTGAGCAATGGCCGGGTCGTCGCCGTATTGCGCCGGCAGGATTCGGCCGTGGAAGTCCATGCCGTGAAGCAGGGCCGCGCGACCGCGCGGCTGCGGTTGCGTTTACTGACGGCCGCGGGAGAGCCCGCCACTCGTGTGGAGCGCATGGCGGTCGTCGAGAACTCCCGAGGAGGCGCCTGCCTGGAAGCGACTTTCAAGACCGCAAATGGCGTCGAGGTCGCTGGTCAGTTCCGCATCAAGCGGGGCGATGTCTCCGTCCAGGCGGTGCCGGGGACCGGGGCGGGCAAGCTGCGAGTCGAGTGCCCGGGTCGCTTCGGTGTCCTTCCGGATTTCTTCGCCGACGACATCACCATCGATGCCACCCGGCTGCCCCTGGATGCGGTCGAGCTGCCCAGCGAGAACTTCTTCCTGCACCTGATCGGCGAGGGTGACGCCATCGCCATGTGCGTCTTTGAGAATCGGCAAAAGGACATGAAGATCACGCTCTCCGGCCAGGATGACCGGCGCATCATCACGGGGTCCGAGATCGGCTTCGAAGGCAAGCCGATCTGGGCGGCACTGATGGAAGCCCCCAAGATCTGGCACACGCGCGACGTGAAGACCGCCGACACCGGCAAGGTCATCCCCATGGACTGGAAAATGCCCTTCTCGGCCCAGTGGCGCGTCGATTTCACCCGCTCCAATGACTTGACCGACAGTTGGGAAATGCTGTTGCAAGCGCGGAAAGACGGGGAGTACGTCAAGCCCTCCTGGCTTGGCGGCGGCGACGAGGAGATCCCTGGCAACCGGATGCGATGGAACACGGTCCTGGGCCAGTACCCCTACCCGTGCTGGTCGGACCCCGACCAGCGCGGCTACCTGCAACCCCTCAAGAGCCGCGTCCTCAAACTCCAGGGGCCGGTCGTCATCTATCCGATCAACCGAGTGGCACAAACGCCCCTGGATATGTACACCGTGGTCGACGTGATGCGCAATACCCTGGGCGTCGGCCCGTGCCAGCACATCCTCGACCTGGAAGGGCAGAAATCCGAATACAAGGGCCAGGCAACCTGCGAGGTGCGCGATACCCTCACGCCCATCTACCAGAGGAAGGAGCAGAAGAAGAAGCGTGCCGAGATCGACAAGATCCTCGATAATGGGCTGACGTTCGTCAAGCACATCCGCGGCCGGATCACGCGCTACGTCGAGTTCGGCAAGAAGATGCAGGAGTACCTCGCTGGCCAGAAGGCGGTGCATCCGGAACTGGCCGAGTTCATCGCGGAGATGGACGCGCTCACCCGAGAGATCGACGCGCGGGTCGCGGCTCGCGCCGCCAAGATCAAGACGCCGGAGCATGTCGCGCGGATGAATCAGGATTTCCGCAAGGAGGTCCTGGACAATGACGGCCCCGACGCGCTGAAGCAATGCCGGGCGTACGCCCGGGCGCTGGTGGAGATCGGCGACAACCAGGACGAGCTGTCGGGCGAATGTCGCTGGGTGGTGAAGGCCCTGCGGCAACGAGCGGGAATCCTCGTGGCCCGGGATCCCCGCGTGGCCCCGATCGCCTCCGAGATCCGCGCCCGGACGCAGGAGGCGCTACGTAATCCGGCGAACCATGAAGGGGCGCGGCATTGACGCGGAATCTCGACCCGAAGTGCGCAAATCCCAGGGTCCTGGCGTGTCGTTCGAGATTCCCGATCGGGCGATTCGGAGCTCCCAGAACGGAGAGAGGATAACTGATGTCGAGGAGCAGGTTGTGGGCGCCACTGGCTGTCGTGATCGTGGTCTCCGGCTGCGGGCGGAGGGAGTCCGGCAGCCCGGCGACCGAGGCCGTCGCCAGCGAGATGGTCCTGATCCCGGCCGGCACATTCACCATGGGAGACGGAGCGGGTCGTCCCGACGAAACGCCGCATACGGTCTCGGTCGACGCGTTCTACCTCGACAAGTATCCCGTGACCCAGGACTTCTACGAAGCGGTCATGGGCTTCAATCCTTCGAAGCGCAAGGGCAAGAGAAATCCGGTCGAGAAGACGCAGTGGACCGACGCGATCACCTTCTGTAACCGATGTTCGGAGCGGGATGGGCTGACGCCCTGCTACAACGCGGATACCTTCGAATGCGACTTCGGCGCCAACGGCTATCGGCTCCCTACCGAGGCGGAATGGGAGTATGCCTGTCGCGCCGGGAACACCGGCAAGTATGGTTTCAGCGGTCCCGAGACCGAGCTCCCGAGATATGCCTGGTTCAAGCCACATTCGCAAGGCAAAACCCGTCCGGTCGGCCAGAAGCAGCCCAACGCGTGGGGGCTTTACGATATGCACGGCAACGTCTGGCAATGGTGCCACGACCGTTACGGCGAAACCTACTACAACGAGGGTTCCGAGGAGAACCCGCATGGTCCGTTGACCGGTGAGATGCGCGTGTTGCGCGGCGGTGCGTGGGACTGCACCGCCGAGAAGCTCCGGGCGGCCTACCGTCACAAGGAGTTCCCGGTTTACTCCGACGCCTGCTTCGGCGCCGACAGTTATGGTTTCCGGCGGGCGCGGAGGGCCGTTGCGGGAGATCCACCGGTCGCGGTGGCGGCCAGCCCGAAGGCAGTTCGGGTCCCGACCAACGCCGTGGCTAAGCCGGCTGGCGGAGTGTCCGCGCCCGTGGTCAGTCCCGAGCCGGGTTCCGGCCGGATCGACCTGGCCCGTCTCAAGGGCACGATCGTTTTTGTCAGCGATCGCGGCGGCACGCTGAAAATCTGGACCATGCACGCCAGTGGCAAGGGTGCGAAACCGCTCACCAGCGGGAGTGACCCCGACGCCGATCCGACCTTTTCACCCGACGGTAAGCAGATCCTCTACACCACGCTGCGCGGCGGCTTTCCCGAGATCTGGCTGATGAATCGCGACGGCTCCGAGCCGCATTTCGTCACCAAGGGATCGCAGGGGAGCTGGGCGCCGGACGGCAAGTCGATCCTCTTGATCCAGGACAACCAAACCTTCGTCAGAGACCTCGCCTCCGGCCAGGAGAGACGCGTCACTCCCAAGGAATGGGAGCGCTGCGGAGTTCCATCCTTCGCCCCGGACGGCAAACACCTGGCCGTCGCCAGTCGGCACCTGGGGGACATTGGCATCTTCATCCTCAGCCTGGACGGCCAGGAGAACCTCCGGCTCAAGGCCGGCGAGCCTTGCTGTACGCCGCAATGGTCAAAGGACGGCAAGAAAGTCCTTTGCCAGACGGTCCAGGGCCACATCCACCAGGTCGATGTGGACGGCAGGAACTGGGAACAGATGACCTTCGGCGCCGACGTTCAGCACGATGCCCGCTACTCGCCCGATGGGACGATGATCCTCTTTTGCCGGGCACCTTCGCCCGAAGGCCCGTGGCAGATTTGCCTGAAAGGTCTGGACGCCGACGAAGAGGAGTTCGTACAAATGACCCGGGAAGGGTCGAATACCCTGCCGGACTGGCATCCCTCGGAAGAATGACCGATTGATTGATCACACAGAGACTTGCTCATCCTTCAAATGCCCGAGGGCGATCAACGCTCGAGGAGACACCATGAATCGCTTCAGAACTGCCTTGGGGCTGGCCGTCCTCGCGACGGCGACGGTTCTCCTCGGTTACCCGCCGGATGCGTTTTCCGGGGAGAAACCGGCGGATGGTTCCAGCGACCTGCTGGCCGACCTCGCGAACTACCGGCACAAGATCGTCTACGAAACGAACCGTGACGGCAACTGGGAGCTGTACCTCTGCAACGCCGATGGCTCCCACTCCGCCAATCTGACGCGCACCGCGGACATGGATGAGCTGTACCCCAAGCCGTCACCCGACGGCACCAAGATCGGCTTCGTCGCCGATGAGGGCAAGGGAGATGCGAAGGTCCGCAACATCTATTACATGAACAGCGACGGTACGGGCCGCACCAAGGTCGCCGAGAACGGCCGCGAGCCCTGCTGGACCCCCGATGGGACCCAGATCGCCTACATGAAGGGCGAATTCGAGAAATTCACCTACTTCGATGCCGCGACCCATGGACTGTTCCTCTTCGACCTCAAGACCGGCAAGACGCGCGAACACGTCAACCACAAGTTGCACCATCTCTACACCCTGAACTGCTCGCCCGACGGCAATTGGTTCGTGGCCACGGTTCACGGAGGCATGGGGTTCTCCCACACCATCCTGGCCATCGAGGCCGAGGGCAACAAGGTCGTCGATCTCAAGCTCGAAGGCTGCCGGCCCAACATCAGCCCCGATGGCAAGAAGGTCTGTTGGGGTCACGGCGACTATTGCGCCGGCGTCGCGGATCTGGACCTGTCGAGTTCAACTCCGAAAGCGACCAACGTCCATGACGTCGTCGAGAGCAAGAACCCCGTCGAGACCTATCACATCACCTGGTCGCCGGACATGAAATACCTCACGTTCACGCGCGGGCCCAAGTTCAAGGGTCGGAACCTGAAGGGCCTGTTGCCGGAATTCCCCGGAGTCGAGGCACCGGGCTGGAACGTGTGCGTGGCCGACGCGACGCAGAAGAATCGCTGGGTCGCCATTACCGACGATGGCAAGTCCTGCAAGCAACCGAGCTGGGTCGTGGTCAAGGAGGGGGCGGCGAAATGATTTCGAGGAAGAAAGGAATGGCCGTCTGCCTCATGTTCGCGGCATTGGCGCCCCTGAGCTGTCAGAAGGCCGGCGCCCCGCATACCGCCAGTGAGCTGCCAACGATCAAGACCCAGGATGGCGGAGAACTCGTCAGGATTCCGGCCGGTACCTTCGAGATGGGGAGTCGCTACGGTCGGGATGAGGAGAAGCCCGTGCACAAGGTCTGGATCGACTCATTCCTCATGGACCGGCACGAGGTGACCCAGGCCGAATACGAGAAACTCGGCAAGGTCGAGGCCTTCCCCAACCCATCTCATTTCCAGGGTGCGGACCTGCCGGTGGAACAGGTAACCTGGCCCCAGGCGGCTCGATTCTGCAATGCGCGCTCGCGCCTGGAAGGACTCAAGCCGTGTTACAACGAGGACACCGGCGCGTGTGATTTCGAGGCGAATGGCTACCGCCTGCCGACCGAAGCGGAATGGGAATACGCCTGCCGGGCCGGGACGAATTCCGGCTACTCGTTCGGCGACGAAGACCGACAACTCGGCGACTTCGCCTGGTTCGCCGACAATTCGGGGAAGAAGACTCATCCCGTCGGCCGGAAGAAGCCCAATCCGTGGGGACTCTTCGATATGCACGGCAACGTGGCCGAGTGGTGCCAGGACGTCTACGACCCGAAGTATTACCAGACCAGCCCGGAGAAGGCACCGCGCGGGCCGGAAGAAGGCAACGAATATGTCCTCCGCGGCGGCTCCTGGAAATCCCCCGCCGACGCCCTGCGGTCAACCTGCCGGATCGGCGAGACCGCCGGATTCTCCGACGCCTGCCTGGCCCGCGATGCCATCGGTTTCCGCTGCGTGCGCAAGCGCCGCCCTCGAAGGATGCAGGATAATTCAAACGTATCTTGCTTCATCCTTTCGAGGCAACCATGCTCTTCCACACCTGGGTCTTCTTCGTCTTCTTCCTGATCGTCTATCCCGTCTACCTCCTCGTCCGCCGAAACAACCAGTTGATGAACATCTGGTTGATGATCGCCTCGTACACGTTCTACGGGTGGTGGAATCCCTGGTACCTTCTGCTGCTCTTCGGGACGTCGGCGATCGATTATCTCATGGTCCTCCTGATGGAACGGAGCACGCGGACGCGCACGTTCTGGCTCGTGGTCAGCCTGGTCAGCAACTTCGGCTTCCTCGGCTATTTCAAGTACTCCGGGTTCATCACCGAAAACCTCAATTCGTTCCTGGCTCATCTGGGGTTCTCCGCGATGCTGCCCGACCCCATCGCGTATCCCAACGCCCTGCTCTCGCTCCTGGGCGTCCCGGAGGATCGATTCTTCACCAAGGTGATCCTGCCCATCGGCATCTCCTTCCATACGTTCCAGTCGATGAGCTACACCATCGATGCCTACAACGGCGTCATCCAGACCGAGCGCAGCTTCGTGCGGTTCCTGACATTCGTCTCGTTCTTCCCCCAGTTGGTCGCCGGTCCGATCGAGCGTGCCCATAACCTGCTGCCTCAGCTCCAGCGGACCCCGACGATCACGCGGCAGGACCTGACCGATGGACTGTCGCTGTTCCTCGTGGGGTTCTTCAAGAAGGTGGCGCTGGCCGACTACCTGGCCCAGTATGTGGACCCGGTCTACGGTAACCCCGGACTGTACCAGGCGCCGCGCTCCTGCTGGCAACGGTGGCGTTCGGCTGGCAAATCTACTTCGATTTCAGCGGCTATACCGACATGGCCCGCGGCATCGCCTCGTTGATGGGCTTTCGCATGATGCTGAACTTCAACAACCCCTACGCGGCGACGGGCCTCGGTGATTTCTGGAACCGCTGGCATATCAGCCTGTCCACGTGGTTCAAGGATTACCTCTACTTCCCGCTGGGCGGCAGCCGCCATGGCACGTTCCGCACTTACATCAATATGTTCATTACTATGATCGTCTCGGGCATCTGGCACGGTGCGGCCTGGACGTTCGTCGTCTGGGGCGGATTGCACGCGCTGGGCCGCTGCCTGACCCGCGAGGTAGAGCAGACCGAATTCTACCGGGAACGGATTCCGCGTCCGGTCAAGCAGTTGGCCGTCTTCACGTTCGTCACGTTCACCTGGATCTTCTTCCGGCGCAGAGCCTGACCGACGCCTGGGTGATCATCAGCCGGATCTTCACGACCGGCTGGGCGGACCCGCGCTTCCCGCTGGTGATGGGTGTTCTTGTCATGGCCGTATGGGTCTATCAGCTCCTCTACACCAGCCGGTCGTCGCTGAGAGGGTGGCTCGACGTGCAGCCCGTGCGCCTGGGCCTGGCGGCGCTCATGATCGCCTACATCGCGATCGTGGCCCAGCCGAGCACCAAACAGTTCATCTATTTCCAGTTCTAATCGAGCCGTATGGAGTGTGGACGATGCAAGAGCCGGAGAGTCACAGGACAAACCGGTCGTCGGTCGAGCCGGACGCGATCGCGCTCTCCAATGGCATTCGCCTCACCGGCCGGGAGTGGCTCGGCCTCGCGCTCTTCGCGATTGCGATCTTCATCTTCACCCCCTCGTTGTGGCGACGGGCGGAACGGTTCGCGCTGGAGCCCGATTATCGGATCCCGCACGACCTGAGCAACGATTACTGGCTCTACGAGTCCTATGCCGGACTGGCCTCCGACCATTACGACACCCTGCTCATCGGTGATTCGGTCATCTGGGGCGAGTACGCGACCCGTCAGGAGACCTTGGCCCATTATCTCAACGTTCTGGCCGGGCAGGAGCGGTTCGCCAACCTCGGCCTGGACGGCGCCCACCCTCTGGCGCTCGGTGGGCTGGTCGAGTTCTACGCCGAGAGCATTTCCGGCAAGAATGTCCTGATCCAGTGCAACCCGCTGTGGATGAGCTCGCGCCGGGCCGACTTGCAAGACGACCGGACGGACGACTTCAACCACCCTCGGCTGGTACCGCAGTTCGCGCCGAGCATTCCGGCCTACAAGGCGGAGATTTCGCCGCGCCTGGGCGTCCTCGTGGAGCGTCGGTTGCCCCTGAGCACCTGGACGGCCCACCTGCAACAAGCGTACTACGACCGGGCGGATATCCCCGGCTGGACCCTGGAGCACCCTTATGACAACCCGCTGACGCCGCTCAGCCGGGGACTACCTCCCTCGGACAATTCGCGCCGACACGCATCGCAGCCCTGGTATAAGAGCGGCATCGCGAAGCAGGACTATTCCTGGGTCGAGCTGGATACGTCGTTGCAATGGCAGGCCTTCCGGGGCGTGGTCGAGCTCCTTCTTGAACGAGGAAACCGGGTGTTCGTACTCGTCGGACCCTTTAATGAGCATCTGCTTACTCCGGCGAGTCTGCGACGCTATCAGCAGGTCAAGGCCACGATCGCGGCGTGGTTGACCGAAAAGAGAATCCCCCACGCGGTCCCGCCGCCGCTACCCAGCGAGCAATATGGCGATGCCAGCCATCCGCTCGCCGAAGGGTACGAAGCGCTCGCCCATCAGCTCGCGAACGACCCCTTCTTCCGGTCGCCAGCCCCCGACAAGGTTGGTCCAGTACAAGGTCGATGAGTCGCCGAGCGACACCGAGGATCCAACAGGCGACGGTCGAGCGTTGCCAGGGATCCCGGCCGATCAACGAAGGTCGCCCGTTCCGATGCCCAGCTCCATGATGTGCGTGCAATTCGCGATGCCATCACACGGGCGGAAACCGAGTGATTCGTAGAGTCTGGCGGGTCCTGCGTCCTCTCCACGCAGGCGGAGTCGCTCGAAATGGCCGCGGCCGAGCGAAATCGCCTTCTGGACTAATCGGCGACCGATCCCGCACCGACGCCAACCGGCCAGAACGTAAACATTTCGCACCCGCCCGATGCGCGGATCATTGAGATAAGGATCGATGCTGAGACCACAGACACCCACCCATTGAGAATTCACCTCGGCGATCAGCAATGCCTCGCCGGGACGCGAGAAGCGGCTGGCGCCGCTATTCCACTCATCGACCACACGGCTGAGGAATCGATAGCCCGAGGCCTCGCTCTCCGCCAGCATCTCCGCGAAGCGATTGAAAGGGAGATCGTCCAGGCGAGTGATGATCGAACTTGAAGGAAAACCAGAAACGCTCCCCATCATCCACTTTCATTGGAGGCATTGAGGTCAATGATGCCGCATTCAAGGAACACATAGCCCGGTGTGGCGAGGACTTGCACCCATCCTAGATTTTACACTTGTCTCTATTGAATCGGTTCTTTCTCTGCCACTCAGATAAGCCAGGCCGTTGGAGCGGCTGAGTAGGGGATCGGGGATCATTGTGGTTCATCCGGATCCGGCGCGCGCCGGTCTTGAAAACGGTGGAGTTGTGATATGGCCTCGCCCACGGCGAATCCTTGGCCCGAAGGGGCCGCAACATAACAGCCCGGGGCAACGCCCCGGGAACGGAGCCCCCAACGGGAAAATGCCCTGAAAGGGCGACACCGGTGCAGGCCGCCGGCCCGGTTTGTCTGGCCCTTTCAGGGCAGGGATTGGGGTGGGCGACACGTCCCCGGGGCGTTGCCCCGGGCTGGTTTGTCGGGGCCCCTTCGGGGCGATTCGTGGCGGCTTCGTGGTCACCAATTCGCGGCTTCCTGATCGGTCGGCGCGCGAAATCCGGATGAACCATCATTGTAATGTCAAGCGAACGTGATTCCAGTCCGGTTTGACATGAACCAGCAGGTTTGTAGTGTGGGCATCCTGATACTTGCTGTCAACGCGGGGAGCCGTCTTATCCGAAACGCGCGGCCGGACGACGACTCGATAGGTTCCGGGCAGGGCCCCTCGCCGATCCCGTCGGCCATTGAGGTACAACTGAAATGAGCCGTCGGGATTCACGATGCCCACCGCAACAGGCCGGCGCTCATCATCCGGCAGGAAATAGATCGAGCCGCTGATTGGCCGGTCGGCGCAGGTTACCTGGCCACTGACACGGGCCAACGCCAGGTCCTTCGATGGCGGCGCCCAGGCCCAACTGAGCAGGAGCAGTACCGGCAATAGCACCAGCGCCTCGGCAAACCAATTCCTCATGGTGTGGGTGTGAACGGACATGCTCTCTCCCTTATTATCTTGGTAGCTGAGGATCACACATCACCCGAAACCGACCTGAATTCTCCAGGGATCGTTACCTCTCGATGGAAACTGGTGCGTGCACATCCTAGACCGGCGCACTCCCATTCATGGGGATACGGCCCCGAACGACATCGACTAGGTGAGGGGGATGGTGATTGATTCTCTGATAGCATTCAAGAGATGCAGACATTTAGCGAGCAAGAGTCCAGGCAAGTGTATTGTCGCCGGAGGAGTCATGGGACAAGCCCCACTTAGAGTCTGTCCCAGAAGGGCGAGCGGGGGGCTGTCACCCGACAGTAGGTTTTGCCGCGAATCCCGACAAAAAGGTTTTGCCGCCTCGCGGCGGGGGGTAGTCTGTGATGGTCCGATCCTGCCAACTCCTGCGAGGGTCACTATGCCCGCTCCACTCCCGCCGACAACCCGGCGCCTCATCTTGCTACGATCCGGTCGCGGCCAGACCGCGGCGGCCATCGCGGACGCCCTGCATCTCTGCCCCCGCACGGTCCGGCACCTGCTCCAGCGGGCTCGCGACCCGGCGAGCCCTCAGGGGACCGCTTATCGGCCCGGTCCGGGGCGGCCCGACGACGACCACCCGCTCCGAGCCCAGGCCCTGGCCCTGCGACAGCAGCATCCGACCTGGGGAGCGGGCTACATCCGCGTCCGCCTGGCCACCGAGGCCGACCCGGCGACGGTGCCCAGCGAGCCGCACGTTGCAGCGCTGGTTCCGCCGCCAGCGGCACCCGCCTGCGGCGGGGGGACGGCGGTCGCCGTCGGCCGCCGACCGTGCCATCGCCCCGCATGACATCTGGCAGAGGGACGCCGCGGAGCAACTCCGCACGGCCGACGGCCAGGGCGCCTGCTGGCTGCGGCTGGTGGATGAATATACGGGGGCCTTCCTGGGCACCACGGTTTTCCCCCCACTACTACTGGGCCCACGTCCCCGAGGCCGAGGTGCAGCGGCACTTGCCGCGCCTTCGAGCGGTGGGGGCTGCCGCGCCGCATGCGGGTCGATAACGGCAAGCCGTGGGGGTCCTGGAGCGACCTGCCCCCCGCGCTGGCGTTGTGGCTGATCGGCCTGGGGGTCGGCGTGATCTGGAACGACCCGCGGCGGCCGCAACAGAACGGCGTGGTGGAGCGGTCGCAGGGGACGGCCAAGCGGTGGGCGGAGCCGCACGCCTGCGGCAACCCGGCGGAGCTGCAGGCCCGCCTGGACGCCGACGACCGGCTGCAGCGGGAGCGGTATCCCGTCGCCGGGGGACACAGCCGTTGGGAGCTGTTCCCCGGTCTGGCGCACAGCGGCCGCGCCTACCGCGAGGCGGACGAGGCCGGCGCGTGGTGCCTGGGGCGGGTGCGCGACCACCTGGCGGAGTGGGCCGTGCCGCGCCGGGTGGACAGCCAGGGAAAGGTGTCGATCTATAACAGGAATATCTATGTAGGAGTGTTGTATGCGGGCCGGGACGTCTGGGTCCAGTTCGACCCGGGGCACGGCGAGTGGCTGATCAACGACGGCGGGGGCCAGCAGCTGCGGGCCCGGCCGGCCCCCGAGATCGACGCGGAGTCGATCCGCGGGTTGCGATTGTCGGGACGGAAGTAGGGACCGCCGGGTGTCCATGCGGCAAAACCTTTATGTCGGGATTCGCGGCAAAACCTACTGTCGGGTGACAGGGGCGTCAGCCCCCTGTCCGGTGAGCGACGGACCTCCAAGACAGGGGGCTGACGCCCCCGCTCGCCCGGACCGGCCCCTTCTGGGATAGACTCTGAGTCGGGGTAGAAGGTCCGCTTGATCCAGTCCTGGATCACGGGGTGTCGGCGTTCTATCCGAAGTTCCGAATTTCCGCGCGAGGTCCCACACACGAAGGGTAGTCGCCGCCGATGAGCCGGTGGACATGCTCAGCCGGCCGCCGTACATCAGAGGCGCTCAAACTCTCGGCAATCTTCTTCTCCGTGTTGCGCACGTGCTGCCCGAGGGCTGCCTTGGGCCGCTCCCAGAATTCGCCGATGATGCCGTACTTCTTCGGGTCGCGGTTGGGTGAGAGGAGTCGGCGTTTCTTCTTGTAGAAGGCAACTCGCCGAAAGCAATAATCGCCGAATTGAATATATCTGTTCCAGTCCTGTATACCCAGCTCTGGGCCGGTGGTTGGTTGACCTGGATGATTTCGACCAGATTCCCGCGCCGTGCCCGAGTCCGGTCCGCGACTTGCAGCACGCGGCCCCGGAGGCCTTCGGTATTCTCGATCCGGACGCGCCGACGGTTCTCCAGCACGATGTAATCATGAGGCGGCCGGACGCCGGTCTCTGCTTCGAGGCGGATGAAGCAGGCGCCGAGTCGAACTCGGTGGCTGTCGTCCACCCGGAGAGTCGATTTCCACTCCCCCGGGATCGGCAGCCCGTTTTCTTCGACGATGCCGTCTGGTCTTCCTGCTAGACCAACCCCGGCCGAATAGAGCGGCCGCCCGTCCAGATCGAGCGTGCGGCGATGCGTGAGTCCTCGTCGCTGGCGCGTGACCCGCCCGCTCAGGATCAGCAGCAGGTCAGCCACCGCCGTTGCTTCTGCCGCCGATTCAGCGAATCTCTACGTCGTCCGGATCGGTCTTACGTTTCTTGGCAGTCTTCGCTGTAGCCTTCTTGACGTTGCAGTGGAGATCGTGGTGAACGAGCGAGCCGCCCCGGATGTAGGTGATTGTCACCTCGCCGTCGTCCGCGAATGCCTCGGCAAGGACCGCCCGCAGGTGATCGATGCTACGGATGGGCTCGCCATCAACCTTGACGATGACGTCGTGCGGCTGGAGCCTGTCCTTCTGGGCGGCGGAGTCAGGCGCAATGCGTTCGATGTGGAACCCGTGGTGCAGCCCGACCGGTTGGATGTAGCCGCCAATCCCGAAACGCTCGATGGAGTTGACCCGGTTCGGCCCGGCGAGCAGCGTTGAAGTCGCGAAGGCCAGAAATGCAACCGAGACGACCGCCGCACGGATCGATGGACGAGCCATGAGTTCTCTCCCCTGTGATGGTCTGGACGGGCACGCGCCCGATCTGGGATAGGATCGTCGTCGCAAGGGAGTAACTTTAGCAATTCTACTGATTCTGCCGATTGTTTCGTCCAGATGGGCTACGCAACCGGTTTCCGACGAAGGGAATCGTCAACTCAGCAGATCGACGATTCTCTTGTCTTTCTCGGGCCCAGCGAGGCGATCAGCGGCTTTATGACGGTATTGGTGTGGCAATCACCCGGTTATCCGGGACCGGAGAGGGATGTTGCGTCGGCAGCCTGAGCGAAGTAAGCGAGGGCCTCGCGATAGGCCTGCTCGATTGTGCGGAATTCTGCGGGATCGCCGCCGGCGTCCGGGTGTGAAGTCAAGGCCAATCGTCGGTAGGCGGCCTTGATGGAGTCCGCCGAGCAAGGGAACTGTACGCCGAGCGTGGCGCACCAGGCGTACTTCGCCGTCAGGCCCGCCTCCACGTCTCGGATGCCGTCCTGCTCGCTGGCGTAGAAGAACAGATCGCGCCGGGCATGGCGGCGGCGGAATCGCCCCTCCGTCCTCAGCGTGACGCGATCGACGGCCAGGGTGCGCGTCTTCGGCGCGTCTCCCGACGGTTCCCCGCCTCGTTCACCTCGACGTGCCCATTCGTCCTCGTCGAAGGGATCGCAGTTGACGTAAATCTTTCTGGCGTTCTGCCTCACAATCCGATGTCTGGCCACCGCGACGTGCCCGAGCGAATCGGGCGGCTCGCGCTCGGCCGCGGAATACAGGAACGCGAGACGGGTCGCTCCGTCGTCCCGCCTGGAGAGTCCGCCCGGGCGACCGATTCGGGCCCTGGGCCTGATCGCGTCGCCGTCCCCGGCCGTTCCCTCCGTGTTCGGCGCGCGGCCCCCGAGGCCACCGCGACGTTTGTAACCGGACGCCCACTTGCCGGGAAGTCGTTTCAGCTCGCGGCCGACCCGCTCGACGGCCTTCCCCTCGGCTCGGGCGGCGGACGACTCGTATCCCGAGGCCAGGGCGGGCGCGAGGGATCGGGCGTCGGACTCGCTCTCCCAAGCGACCCAGAACCAACGGCCGATCCCGACCGAGCAGCACGCGAACGCCGGGACTTCGCTGGCTTCCTCACTCATGACGATCGGCATGCCTCACGGGGACGGATCAACCCTGCGGCCATCAATCACACGCGAATGGGGGAAGCAAAAGAGTCAGGGGAGATTCAATAAAGTCAGGAACCAAAAGCCGTTGCCGTTCGTCAATCCCCGAGGCTGGTCGCGTGCTGGACGCTTGAATCGACGACGTGATGCCGGAACTCTCGTCGCGAGAACCCGCCGTCAATGGCCACCCGTGGCGAATGACGCCTGACAGGTTGGTCACGTCCCGGTCTCTGTGACTCGGGATAGACGTCCACCGTGCCGATTTACCCTCAGATCAACGACGATTCCTGAAGGATCGGGGCAGTAATCGCCGTAAGTCTAAGGGACAGCGCGGGATTCGAAACCTGCGACTTCCACCGTGAGAGGCAAGCTCAGAACCCAAGTCCCCACGCCGCAACCTCGATGCCGATCAATATGTTACGCCAAATGATCGCGTGCTATCAAGTATTCTCTCTGTCGAACTCACAACCTCGGTCTTCATCGGTATTTGCGGAAATCGCCACGTCAGCCGTCAGGGATGCTGGACGGCAGAAAACGGTAGACGCACGGCAAGCATAAGCATCAGTGATCCTAAATATGATCGCGGCCCGGGAATTCACTCCGGGTACGGCGCGTCGGGTTCGACCAGGATCTGAGGGTGTCCCGATCTTAGTTGAAAAGTGAAGTGGGCGGCTCCTCCCGTCCGGTCGCTAGACTGGACGCGGCTTTTCCCTTGACGAGGAAAGAGGAACCGCCTTGAAACGAGCCGATGCGAAGCGACACGACTCCCACAAGCCCGAGCCGGCCCAGCCTGCTGTCCCCATCGGGGCAGCCGACCGCGAGATCCAGCTCTCCCTGATCGCGATGAGTTGCTCGGCCTGATGCAGGATTCCCTGGAGAGGTTGGCGCTCAAACTGGGCATGCTGGTCGCCTCGAGCCTCCTGGAGGACGAGGTGACGCGGCTGTGCGGGCCACGCTATGAGCGTCAGCCCCACCGGACACACACCCGGTACGGCCACCAACGCGGTACGGCGACCCTCGCTGGTCAGAAGATCCCCATCGCCCGTCCCCGCGTGCAGGGCACCGACGGGGGCGGCGAGGTCTCGATGGAGACCTACGTCCGACTGCAATTTCCCGATGCCATGCCCGAGGCCGTGCTTCGCCGAATGGCCCGTGGTGTGAGCACTCGTGATTATGCCGACGTTATCGACCTCACACCGGACGGCTTCGGAGTCAAGAAATCCAGCGTCAGCCGGGACTTTGTCCGGGCCTCCGCGGCGCAGGTCAAGGCCCTGGCCGAACGCCGTTTCGACGGCACGAGCTTCCCGGAGCTCATGATCGATGGCGTCGAGTACGCTGGCGAGACGATGATCGTGGCGGCGAGGATCACCGCGGATGGCACCGAGCGCGTCCTCGGCCTGCGCCAAGGCGCCACCGAGAACGCCACGGTCTGTGTGGCGCTGCTGGAGGACCTGCAAGCGCGGGGCCTGGACATTCGTGGAAGGATGAAGGATGAGTCCGAACGGAATTCATTCAGCCTTCAGCCTTCAACCTTTGTTGGAGGAGACGCTGACGGTGGTGCGGTTGGGCGTGCCGGGGGCGCTGCGGCGGACGCTGGCGACGACCAACCCGATCGAGCCGGCCCTCTCGGTGAGGCGGCGTGTGACGGCGCGCGTGACCCGCTGGCGTGACGGCGACATGCGGCGGCGGTCGTGCGTGGCGGGGCTGTTGCGCGCCGAGAGGAAGTTCCGCCGGGTCAAGGGGCATCGGGCCCTACCGACGCTCATCAAAGCCCTGGAGGAATCGACCTGAGCACGACGGTCTGGAATCGACCGCGGCGTCGCGTTAGGAGGGCCAGGGGGACTCCTTCCCCTCATGACGACCAGCGGGACGGAAGTGGCTCCCGGCGATGGGGCGCCGGATTCCAGCTCTTTCCCCGGGGACTGCCCCTTTCCGACCCGCCCGACCCGAACGCCACGGGGACTTAGGCGCGCTTAACAATAAGTTACCGAATTTGGCTCTGTTTTCTGTGCGGTCGTATCTGATAATTCCACTCGCCGTGAAAACTGTTACGGCGTATGAGGACTTCGGATAATTGCATACTGGATACGGTCTTTGCCTTCTGGTAGTGATTCTCGTCGAGCCAAGCGTGAACTTCCAGGCCCTCCTTGGTTCGCGTGCAGCCGATCAGCTTGACGACGATCTCCAAGGTCTCCAGGGGAACACCTCGCCAATTGCGGGTGATGTGGCAAAAGAGCCGATGCTCGATCTTGTTCCACTTGCTCGTGCCCGGTGGATAGTGGCAAAGTTCCACTGCCAGGCCCGTTTCGTTGGCGAACTGTTGAACGGCCCACCTCCAGAGGCGCGTTCGCGGGCTGTTGCTGCCCCCACTGTCGGCCGTGATCAGCAACCGCGTCGCTCGCGGATATCTGGGTTGCCCCAGGCGCTCCCACCAGCGACGAATCGCGGCGACCGCGAACTCGGCCGTATCGTGGCTGATCCCCACCGACACGCCGGCTTCGTTGTGGGCCAGGTCGTAGACCCCGTACGGCACCGCCTTGCCGAGCTTCTTGTCCGGGAAGTCATGGGTCTTGACCTTCTTGGGGTCTCCCTTCCTCCGGTAACTGCGACCCGGATTCTTGAGATTTCCCAGGGGCTCTTTCTTCTTCGTATCCACCGATATGGTCGGCTGTCCCGCACGCTGGAAGGCGGTGACTCGCTTGCTGATGTGTCGGAATTGTGCATCACGATCCGGATGCTGCTTGCCTTCGATCGTCTTGCGGTTGGCTTGCAGGCTATAGCCGCACTCATGCAGGAGTCGGCCCACCGTGTTGGCGCTCACCGCGAACCCGTCTCGCGCCAGCTCATCCGCCAACGTCCGCGTGCTCTTACACGTCCATCGGAGTGGCGACATGGGGTCGCCTCGCGCGCCGGCATCGACCAGCTTCTGCAGGGCTTCGACGAGCTTCGGCTGCTCGGACTCGCGGCATTTACGGCCGCCGCCAGACCGGCGTTGTTGGGTCGGCGGTGGCGAGTTGAGATCATCCAGTTCCCGAATCCCGGTTCGAATCGTGCGGTCCGACATCCCTGTAGCAGCAGCCACCGCTTCGATGCCGCCCCAACCGAGCGACCGCGCCTCCACTGCGGCCCATCGCCTTCGAGCGCGCTCATCCAAGTCCCCGACAATCGCGGAATACTTCTCACGAATCCATTCGACGACTTGTGTGTTCGGCATCCTCGGAAATATCATCCAACCTGCCGTCGTCCGTCAATACCAATTTCGGTAACTTATTGTTGAGCGCGCCCTTACCACCCCAGCCCCCCGCTCGCCCGGCGGGGATTTGCCCCGTCCGGCAGGCTCGCCTCCCAGGCGCCATCGCCAGTGACCGGCCGCGAAGTCCCTGCCCACAGCGACCAGTTCGTGCTGGGCCGAGTCACGCAGGCGCCCTCACGAGCCGTGGCGGATCGAGCGCCTCGGCTCCCGGACCCGGACCGGTCGAGGCGCGTTCTCGCAGCCGCCGGTTGCGACGCCGGTCCGACATGCCGTAGAGTACGCTGACGCGTGGATCGGCGAAGATGCGAATTCACGCTGGCTCCCGAGCTGGTGGCGAGGTCAACCGTGCCCGCATCGCGTCCCGAAACGTCATCGAATGCCCCGTTCCCGACGACGCGATGGAGCCAGGTCGTCGCCGCCGGTGATCGCGCCGGCCCCGCGGCCCGCGAGGCCCTGGCCGCGCTGTGCTCGGCCTACTGGTATCCCCTCTACGCCTTCGTCCGTCGCAAGGGACATCCGCCCGACGAGGCCGCCGACCTCGTCCAGGGCACGTTCCTCACCCTCCTGGACCGCGACGGCCTGGCGGCGGTCGCGCCGGAACGCGGCCGATTCCGTTCGTTCCTGATGGCCGCCTGTGCCCATCATCTGGCCGACTGCCGCGATCGCGACCGGGCCGCCAAGCGGGGCGGCGGTGCCGTGCCGATCCCCATCGATCGCATCGTTGCGGAAGGCCGTTACTCGGCCGAGCCAGTCAACGACTGGACGGCCGAGCGGCTGTTCGAGCGGCGCTGGGCCACCGGCCTGCTGGAGAACGCCGTCGCGCGACTGGAGGCCGAATCGACAGCGGCCGGGAAGTCCGCCCTGATGTCCCACCTGCTCCCGACCCTGACCGGGGGTCGGGGCGATATCCCGCTCTCCTCCATCGCCGCCGAGCTGGGGATGACCGAGGGGGCCGTCAAGATGGCCGCCTCGCGCCTAAGAAAACGGTACGGCGAGATCCTCCGCGAGGAGATCGCCCGCACGGTGGCCGACCCGGCCGAAGTCGAAGACGAGGTCCGGGCCCTGTTCGCAGCCCTCGCTCGATAAATCGAGACTCCTTGCCGAACACCACAGGGCTTTCATGATAACCTGGAGACAGCAAAGGACTTAAACTCGTTCCCACGCTCTGCGTGGGAATGCCGTCCGGGACGCTCGGCGTCCTCTGGGATGCGATCCCGGTCGGACGACGCGGAGCGTCGCAGACGGCATTCCCACGGGGGACCGTGGGAACGAGTGGGGGAGCCTCCGGCGGTGGCGATCCGCGAGGAGTGTCGATAAATCCGCGCGGATTCGTGTGACCTCGGGGGCGATTTCCCGTTCTGATGTGTAGAGGACGACGACGAGGGGTCATCGGGAACCCGGGGAGGACTTTGCCATGAAATCTGAACGAACGTGCCCGGATTGCGGCGCGACGCTGCCCGCCAACGCCCCGCGCGGGCTCTGCCCCAATTGCCTGATGGGGCCGCGCTCCCCAGCATGTCGCCTCGTCGCACGAGGCGACTGGCATCGTCGAGCCGGCCGGACCCGGCGTCCTCGAGACCATCTCCCAGAGCATCGGCACCGTCCCCCGCGTTCTTCTGCGCGACACGGCGCCCGACGAGACCCCGGGGCCGGTCGTCCGACCCGATGCCACCGACGCCGACACGTCGATCCGCTACCGGATCGACGGCGAGATCGCCCGCGGCGGCATGGGCGCCGTCCTCAAGGGCCGCGACCCCGACCTGGGCCGCGACGTCGCGATCAAGGTCCTGCGAGCCGACCTCCGCGACAAGGCCGACCTGGTCCGCCGCTTCGTCGAGGAGGCGCAGATCGGCGGCCAGCTCCAGCACCCGGGGGTGGTGCCGATCTACGAGCTGGGCACCTTCGCCGACCGCCGGCCGTTCTTCAGCATGAAGCTGGTGAAAGGGCAGACGCTGGCCGACCTGCTCGAGGCCCGCTCCGGGCCGGCCGACGACCTGCCCCGGTTCCTGTCGATCTTCGCCGCCATCGCGCAGACGATGGCCTACTCCCACACCCGCGGCGTGATCCATCGCGACCTGAAGCCCTCGAACGTGATGGTCGGCAGCTTCGGCGAGGTCCAGGTGATGGACTGGGGCCTGGCACGGGTCCTGCCGCGAGGCGGGGTTGACGCCGATGCGAGGGCGGGGAAGGAGCTGCCCCAGGAGACCCTGATCACGACGGCGGGGAGCGGCTCGGACCGGGATCTCTCCCGCGCCGGCTCGATCATGGGCACGCCGAGCTACATGCCCCCCGAGCAGGCGCGGGGCCAGACCGATCGGATCGACGAGCGGGCCGACGTCTTCGCCCTGGGCTCGATCCTCTGCGAGGTCCTCACCGCGAAGCCGGCGTTCACGGGCCGGGCCGGGACGGAGATCCTCCGCAAGGCGGCCGACGGCGCCACGGCCGACGCGGTAGCGCGGCTGGACGGCTGCGGTTCCGAGGCCGAGCTGATCGCCCTGGCGAAGGATTGCCTTGCGGTCGAGCCCGAGGGCCGGCCGCGCGACGCCAAGGAGGTGGCCGACCGGATCACGTCCTACCAGGCGGGCGTGCAGGAGCGAGTGCAGGCGGCCGAGCGCGAGCGCGCCGTGGCCGTGGCGCGAGCGATCGAGGAGCGGCGGCGGCGCAAGGTGCAGCTCGCGCTGGCGGCGTCGGTCCTGGCCTTGATCACGCTGGGGGGGCTGAGCACGACGTACTACCTCCAGCAGCGGGCCGAACAGGAGCGGCAGCAGATCGAGCAGCGGGCCGAACGGGTCCGGCAGCAGATCGAGCGGGAGGCGGCGAGCGACCGGGTCGTGAGCCGGGCGGACACGCTCCTCAAGGAGGCCAGCGCCAACCCCGAGGACCTCACGCGGTGGCAGGTCGCACTGGCCGCTGTCAAACAGGCGGAAGCCGCCGGCGATGAGGGCGCCGCGCCCTGTCTGCTGGCCTTGCGCACGCAGATCCAGGCCGGGCTGGACGCGGCCCAGCGCGACAAGACGCTGCTCGATCGCGTGGTCGCTATCCGCGCGGCGGAAGCCGACGACCCGGACGGCTCGATCACCGACCACGACTACGCCGAGGCCTTCCGCGCGGCCGGGATCGATTTCGGCAGCCCGAAAGCGGCCGAGGCGGGGGCCAGGATCAAGGCTCGCCGGCCGTCGGTGGCACTGGCCCTGGCCACGGCGCTTGACGACTGGGCGAACATTTGCAGAACGAAAGGCGGGGCCAGACGCAATCTGCCGGCATTGATTGAGGCCGCCCGCGTCGCCGACCCCGACCCCTGGCGCAACGCGCTGCGGGACAGATTCCAGAATTCCTTTCAGAACCTGGCGCATGAGAAACAAGCATTGCAGGCCCTGGCCAGGGCGGCCAAGTTCGAGGAGTTGGGCCCGATCAGCCTGCACTTGCTGGGCTCCGCTCTGATGCAGCGTAGCACGGACGATGGCACGGTGGCCGAGTCGGTGCTGCGGAGGGCCCAGCAGCTCTATCCCGGTGATGTCTGGATCAACCACGAGCTGGGGAAGGTGCTGGAATTCCGCCGGGGCAGGCTCGACGAGGCCATTCGCTTCTACACGGCGGCACGAGCGATCCGACCCGAAACCGCCCATGAGCTGGCCCATGCCCTGGAGAAGCGGGGCGATTCTGACGAGTCCCTCGCCGTGCACCGCGATCTCAACGCTCTTCGCCCCGGCAACGCCACGATCCTCGGCTGCCTGGGCCGGTTGCTCAAGGCCAAGGGGCTGGCCAGGGAGGCGAGCGAGGCGCTCGCAGCCGCCGAGGCCGCCGAGCGCGAGGCGGAACGGCTCAGGCCCACCGTCGTCGCCACGGCCCACTACAATCGCGTCTTTCCTCTGGCGCGACAGGGCAAGTTCGAGGAGGTCATCGCCGAACTCCACACGGTGAAGCGGCTCGACCCCAGCCGGGGCTCGCACTGGCCCGGTCCCCCGGGTTCATTAACCATGGAGTATGGCACGCTGGATCAAGCGATCGCCGAGTACAGCTACTTGCTCGGCGATTCGCTGAAAGATGGAGGCCCGCTCGACAGGGCCAGGGCCATCGCCGTCTACCGCAAGGCGATCCAGATCAGGCCCGAAGTCGCCAGGTACTACTCCGCCCTCGTCCTCGCCCTGAAGGCCCAGGGGAAACTGGACGAGGTTATCGCCTCCTACCGCGAGGCGATCCGACTCGAGCCCGACAACGCCGTGGCCCACCTCAATCTGGGCGGAATCCTCCGGGCTCGAGGCGACTACGCCGGGTCGCTCGCCCTGCTCCGAAGGGTGCACGAGCTGGGCAGCAAACAGCCCGGCTGGCCCCACCCCTCGAGGTTGTGGGTCGTCGAGGCCGAACGGCGGGCGGCGCTGGCCGAGCGTCTTACCGTCGTCCTGAAGGGCGAATCCTCCCCGAAAGACAACGCCGAGCGCCTGGACCTGGCTCGGATGTGCTTTGACACGAGACGGTTCGCCGCCGCCGCGCGGTTCTGGGCCGAGGCGATGAAAATCGACCCCAGGCTCGGCGGGGACAAGCCAACGCATGCTGGTATCTACATGATCTACGGGGACACCTTCACCAGGCACCACGCCGCCTGCCCCGCCGCCCTGGCTGCTATCGCTCAGGGCGAGGACGACCCGCGCCCCGACGAGGCCGCCAGGAACCGGCTCAGCGCCGAGGCCCGCGACTGGCTCCGCGCCGACCTCGGGCGGTGCTCGAGATCAACAATCGGCGGATATGCCCGCGGCTACAACTTTGGGGGGCTCAGGCACTTGAAGGAGTGCAGCGACCTGGCCGGATTCCGGGACGCCACCGCTCTCTCCAAGATCCCCGAAGCCGAGCGGAAGCAATGGCAATCGCTCTGGGCGGAGATCGATGCCTTTTTCGATATCATCGGCGCCGATTCTATGAAGGAGATAGGCAAGGAAGCGGAGCGCTAACGCATGCTGGTGAAGGCCATCGCCGGATCCCGCTCGGCGATTCGACTCGCTCCCGATCACGCCGATAGCTACTGCCGCCTCGGCAACAACCTGATGTGGAAGTACAAACTGGACGAGGCCGTCGCCGCCTACCGCGAGGCGATCCGGCTCAAGCCTGACGACGCCGAAGGCCACTACGGCCTGGGCAACGCCC
The DNA here is from genome assembly GCA_963845755.1 of uncultured Planctomycetota bacterium. Taxonomy (GTDB): domain Bacteria; phylum Planctomycetota; class Planctomycetia; order Isosphaerales; family Isosphaeraceae; genus CAWJTV01. The sequence continues at coordinate 11,092 of CAWJTV010000015.1, read as the reverse complement.
TGAAGGGACAGGGCAAGCTGGATGAGGCCGTCGCCGAGTCCCGCGAGGCGATCCGGCTCATGCCTGACCATGCCGAGGCGCACGGCAATCTCGGCAGCGCTCTGAAGGGTCAGGGCAAACTCGACGAGGCCAGCGCCGAGTCCCGCGAGGCGATCCGTCTCAAGCCCAACTACGCTGAAGCACACTCCAACCTTGGCGGGATCCTCAAATCTCGCGGCGACGACGCAGGGGCCCTGGCAATGTACCGGAAGTGGCACGAGCTGGCCGGCAAGAGGGGCACGGTCGTCTGGCTGCACCCTTCGGCACCGATGCGGTCGCAGGCCCTCGACTGGCTCAAGGCCGAGCGCGACGCCTGTTCGAAGCTGATAGATGGCGGCGACTTGGGCGCGCGAGCCCAGGTCGTCCAGAACCTCAAGCAGAGGAAGGTCGACACCAATCTGGCCGCCGTCCGCGACCCTGAGGCCCTGGCCAGGCTCCCCGAGCCCGAGCGGAAGGAATGGCAATCGCTCTGGTCCGACGTTGACAGCCTGCTCGAGCGGGCCCAAGGGCACCCCTAGAAGGCCGTGCCTGCCGCGAGTCCGATGCCGGCGAAGGCTCCCGAGCCGGACCCAAACCTCACCGCCGCGGCCGTGAACCCCCTATACGCACCGCAAGACCTGGCCCAGTCGTACATCAACCAGGGCCTCACGGGCAAGGCGGTCCCGCTGCTGCTGACGGCGTCCGAAGCCAATCTCAACGACACAGCACTTTCTCTGAAGGTTGCCGCCCTCCAGGCGTGGTTCGGGCAGGAGAAGGAACTCGCCACTACGCGGCAGTGGATACTCACGTTCGCCGAGGGCACCAACTACTGGTGGGCGGCCGAAGACGCCGCGAAGGCGTGCAGTATCCTACCATCTACCGACAAGGCGGAACTCGAGGCGGTGCTCGCTCTGGGTCGCGCCGGGGCGAAGGACCTTGAGGGTGAGGCGCAGGGACCGTGGTCCTTGCTGGCCCTCGGCATGGCCGAATACCGCAGCGGCAATGATGCCGCCGCCGATGAGGCCCTGCTCGCCGCCGCGGGGGCCGCCCCGAATAATCCTCTCTTGACGGGCACTTCGGCATTCTACCGGGCGATGAGCCTCTTCCGACAAGGGAAATCCGACGAGGCCAGAAAGCTCGCGATCGAGTTCGCCGCCAAGATGAACCCGCTCCCGGCCGACGAGCAAAACCCGCTGACCGGCGGTGCCAACTTCGACCACCTGATCCTCTGGCTGGCTTACAAGGAAGCCAAGGCTTCGATCAAGTTCGACGCAGCCCCCGCCGTCCCGGCAGCGCCCAAACGGAAATGACCGCGTCACCGGTACCCGATGGGCCTCCCGCGTCACGCCGTCATCGGTCTCTGCCCAGGAAACGACCTCCGTCCGGGAGCTGCGGGCAACCCCGGACAGGTCGTTTTCGATACCGCCTCAATGCCGTGCACTATCGCCGACCTGGGTCCTGGCAAGCTCAAGGACTGACTCGGAGTTGACCCAACCTCGGCGAAGTTCACCAGCCCCCGTAACGTCGTGCCGCAATCCGGTCACGTTTACTTGCTGAATAACCAGGGCTCCGGGAATCACTGGGTGCTGTTCCAGCTCGAGTTCGATGAGAAGGTGTCCCGGGTGCCGGGCCGGCCGCGAGGATTGCCACCTTCCCCCACCTCGGCGAGTTGCAAACCACCCTTGAGGTTTCCGACGAGGGGGGCGCGGCGAGCCGGATTCTTCACTGTTCGGGAGATAGTTTCAGCCGTGTGTGGTAACATCACGGAACGCCACTGCCAGGACCTTTCCCGTCGGCGTTAAGGACTGCAACGTCCGCGGATGTCCTGTCGGCGAGAACCCCGCCCCACTGGCTGCAGGCGGGTCCGGGGTCAACGACTCAGGCTGCGAAGAGCCTGAGTCACGGTTGGTGCGTGATGGCGACCCGGAGCGGCCGCAGTCGACCCATGAGTTGATCGCCTCGAGGAGTCTGCGATTTGAACGAGTCGCCCCCCACTGCTGGCCTTCCCACGACCCACTGGAGCCGGGTAGCTCACGCGGTCAACTCCACTGCGCCCGAGGCGCGGGCCGCGCTGGCTGAGCTGTGCGGGGCCTACTAGTGGGTCATTCGGGTTGCTCGTGGCCATTCCCGAAGTCGTCTACCGAAGGGTCAGGCCGTGTTTTCCGGCGTCAAAACGACAGCGTTATGGCGACAGGCAAGCCGAATGACCCACTAGTGGTCAGCAGAGACAACAGAACCCACGGGAAGGTGCAGAGCCCCATTGATCACGCCAGGTGGCTCGCAGCCGCTGTTCCGCCAGGCGCTCGAGGGCTCCCGGAAGGCGGCACGGGCCGGACGGCGACATGACCCTCGACTTGACGCTCAATCTGGCCAATCTGCTCTACCAGTCCGGCCGCGGTGCCAGGGCCGAGCCGCTGTTCCGGGCCGCGCTGGAACCATCCCGCCGGCGATTCGGGCCCGCCGACCCCCGCACTGCCGGTATCCTGGCCCCCTGGGCCTGAGCCTCATCCAGCAAGCCAAGTGGGCCGAGGCCGAGGCCATCCTGCGCGAGTGCCTGGCCATCCGCGAGAAGAGTCAGCCCGACGGGTGGACCACCTTCAACACCCGCAGCCTGCTCGGCGGCAGCCTGCTAGGCCAGAAGAAATACGCCGAGGCCGAGCCGCTAATCGTCGCGGGCTACGAGGGCATGAAGGCCCGCGAGGCCAGGATCCCCCCGCCCGACCGGCCGCGCCTCGCGGAGGGCGCCGAACGCGTCATCCGGCTTTACGAGGAATGGGGCAAGAAGGACAGGGCCGCCGAATGGCGGACCAGGCTGGCGAAGCCCACCGATGGGACCAGGAACGAACCCTGAGACCGCGGGACTCGAGGTCGAACGGGGTCGAGGCGAGCGGACGGCCTGGCAGGCGCTCGGGGCGGAGGTCGAAGCCCTCCTCGGGCGCGTCCAGGGACGGATGGGTCGGAATCCCTCTGCGCGCCGTGGCTCCAGTAAGGGGACCCGAGTCGGATCTCGCTCGTCATACTGTCCGATGAACGCGGGGCGGTGCCATCCCACCACCGCTGACTGGAAACCCATCGCGGGATACGGACTCTGATGAAGAGCCTGGCTTCCTCGGTCCGAGAACAAGGGACTGGATATCGACTCGGCGTCGCGTGAAAATGTCCGCGGGAGCTCCCCACATTTCAACTACACGCGGGACACCCTCTGAGCATGCGTTTAGGAAACTTTTCCGTCAGCCTCGCTGTCAAGGACTTGTAGACCGTCCTCCAGGTCGGAAAGTCAAGCGGCAACGCCCGCCTGGTACAGCCGTTGCGGTTCCGGTAGAGGATCGCATCGATATTGTCAACGAGCCTGGTCTTGCGGGCCCGCCCCTATTTCGAGGCGGGAGGAAGCAGCGGCTCGAGAGAAGCCCACTGGGCATCGGTCACGTCGTTGGGATTGGGTTTGGTTCACATCCGCTTTCTACCTACAAATCGGCATTATGGAACAGACAGCAACTCTGCAACCGGTGTACGCTTGACCCCATCGCTTTCCCGGGCCGATGATAAGGAGATGCTGCGAGAACTCCCCGAAGATCCCCAGTTGCGCCTCGGCTATCGTATCGCCTATGGAGAAGCCGCCCGCCTGGCGGAGATGGCTACATTCGACCACGGCTGGGGCAGGGACTTCGCTGCCCAGATCGGTGGTCAACCCGACGCGATCGAGAAGGAAGTGTTGCGACGGGTCGGCCCGGGGATCCATCCCGAGGTCGTCAAGTTGGCGGTCCGTGACGCCCTCGAGCCCCGGAAGCCTCGGTGGTGAGCGTCCGGTCATTTCTGCCGATCGGATTCCCAACGACCCGATCGGACTGTGTCAGTCCATCCACGGCGGAAGATCCAGAGTGATCTTCCCTTTGCGAGACTTGGTGATCGCTCCCCAGTCCCAGAACTGTGGATCGCCCGTGGCGGGATCGACCGAGACCCTCTGGATCACGTAGCGCCCCGGAGCCGCACGCTTTACGACTTCGACGACCCCATCGATGGATTCCGCGTCGCCGAGGGGTACGCCATCGGGGGAAACCACCTTGTACGCGGTAGGCATGCGAGGATCTCCCCGGGGACCCGCGCCGAGGAGGATGCGGGGTTGGTTCCAGGGTACAGTGACGGTCACGGTCGTTGATCAGGAGATCAAGAAAGCCGCCCGAAGCCCGAAACAGTCACGCCGAACCCTTCACGGAGGACGTCGGGCCTGGCATACTGGATCGGTCCGGCAACGGCAAGGCGAGGGTGTCGGCCGGATCGGCTCGGCGCGGACCGATTCGTCGGATCCATTTCCGCAGATCTCGGGAGAGGACATGACCGACGAACGCTGGAGACTATATATCGGTAACCTGCCCTACGACGAAATCACTGGCGAGGACCTAAAACGGTTGGCTCTCCCCTTCGGTAGCGTGGTGGGCGTAGAGGTTTGTAAGGACGCCTCATCAGGCCGCGGCAAAGGATTTGGATGGGTAGACATGAGCCGGCAGTCCGAAGCAATCGCTGCCGCCGAAGGGATCCGAGACCGGGAGTTCCTCGGCAGACGACTTACCGCCTATTTCCCCATCCCCCGGCCTCCATCCTCCGAAGGGGAATACAGGCCCGTCGGAGGATACTAAATCGGTCCACGCCAAGGGGAAAGAGAAGCCGAATGTCGCCGGACGGAGTCGGCTCCTACAAGGACATGGACCCGCCGGTTTTCTTGGAGGAAGTGGCTCCGTCCGCCGATCCCCACTTTCCCGATTGCGTGGACCTAGGACAAGCGTCCGGGCGCCGCGGGGCCGTGACGATCTCGAGCGACGTTTACGGCCTCGGTGCGATCGTCTACGCCCTCCTGACCGGAAACGCCCCGATTGGAAACGACTCGGTCGCGGAGACGCTCGAGCAAGTACGCTCGTCCCCGCCCTCACCTCCTTAGAAGTCCAACCCCTTCGCCCCCCGCGACCTGGAGCTGATCTGCCTGAAATGTCTCGGGAAGGGCCCGGCCCAGCGGTATCCGACGGCGGGGGCGCTGGCGGTTGACCTTGGCCGGTTCGCGGCCGGCCAGCCGGTGAGTGTGCGTCCGGCCGGGGTGGTCGAGCGGGTGGCCAAGTGGGCCCAGCGGAAGCCGACGCTGGCCGCTGTTTTTCTGCTCGGGATGCTGGCGGTGTTGCTCGGCGGCCTGGGAGGTGCGGCCGTCTGGCAGGGGCGGGCCGCGGAACAGGCCCGGGGTCAGGCCGACTCGGATCGCATTGCGGAGACGAAGGACCTCGAGGAGTCGCAGCAGGCCAACATCCCCGCCGCGCTGGCCTTGCTCGACAGCACTCGGGCCGACCTCCGCGGCTGGAAATGGCGATACATCTATCGCCTCTGCCATCATGAACTGCTCACGCTCAAGGGGCACATCGAGGATGTCAGTACGGCGTCGTTCAGCCCGGACGGCTCGCGGGTCGTGACCGCGAGTGACGACGGGACGGCGAAGGTCTGGGACGCCAGTCCGCTCCACGACGATCCGGCGAAATCCGGCCCAAGCCCTCGTTAAGTGAACCTCACAACCATCCCTCGGATGACGAACTGAAGCCGCGACAGATTTGTGAGTTGCCCTGCAAGCACGCCCAGATCGTGGTCCGTTCGGAAACACGCTCGCCCGCCGCCAACGATCTCAGCAGTTCCGTCATCGAATCGGCTCGAATCTCGTGGATCTCGCTAGTCCTGAAACCGGGCTCGCGGCCCCTTACGAGCCAGCGCGCGGACCGATCCGCCCAGTAGGAATCCCTCACCTCGCCGGGCCCGGTTCAAACTGCCCCGCGCAAGGCGGCTGCGGATCGTAGGCAGGTCCAATTCCGAGATCGGGCCTCTCAGGCCGGTGTAATCACGCCCATGCCATCGATCCTGCGACCATCTTGCACTTCCTCTCGTCGGTACCTGTTTGAGTTACGATCGCCAGAAGCAAGATCGCGTGTGAGGTTGAAATCCGTACCGTCACTGGTCTTGCAGCATTCGGCTCGAAACTCTTGTGGCTTAACGAGTTGCGTCAATCGCGCGCCCTCTTGACGCAACTCCCTAAGCCACAATGCTTTGCGGAGTCATTCCACCCTTTCTCGATAGGCGCTCACCTGTTATTCCACCTGTTCTCAGGCGGACGGCTCTCGAGCGCTTCACGCTCGGGTCGGCGCAGACGACAGACACGCGCCTTGATGCGCGCGAGTCGAACGGCTCAGGCGGTCTCCCTGTCGCTCACACGGACGTCATCTTCTACGATAACCCCGGAATCTGGAGGATCGCCGCGCGGTGCTGGGACATCATGCACACGCGGCAGGAATCTCCGGTCCGACCGCGTACAGCCCGAACATCGTCCAGCCGCCCCCGTGAATCGGAGGCTGAACCCAAGCGTCCGAGAGGTCGCTCGGGAGGACTGGGTGTAAGTCGCGGAGCTCCGCCTACTGCGATTCCAGTGCGGGAACAAACGCGAACTCTCCGGGGATCCCGGAACACGGAGAACGCCCTCACCTTCCACTGTCGGTCTCACTTATCCGTTGCTCAATTCGAAGATCGCGATCTTGTGGTGACCGACGGCGTAGACCCGGTCACTGCCTTCGTTCAGCTCGAAGTCGTGGACGTACATCGGTACTTTGATCTGAGCGAGGACTTTCTTGGCGGCCGGGTCGCAGACAAGGAGGAATCCGTCGCTGTAGCCGCCGGCCGCGAGTAGCCAGTCACCCCGAGGATGGAACTCCAGGCGTTCCACCAAACCCTTGCCCTCGCCGGAGAACTCACAGATCCGCTCGCCTTTTTGCCAGTTGAACAACTCGACGCGGGGCCGGCCTTCCAGGTGGTCGATGTTGCCGATCTTGCCGATGCCGCCCACGGCGAGCCGCGACCCGTCGGGCGAGAAGGCCAGCGCTCGGATTCCGCCGATCGAGTGCCGCCGCTGGACCGGGTCCCAGGTGTACAACACGGGGGCCTCAAGCGTGGCGAGACTCCGTCCGGATTCGATGTCCCAGATGTTGACTTGGCCGACCTTGTCGCCGGTGGCTAGTAGGCGGCCATCCGAGGAAATGGCACTCGCATACAGCATCGAGGGGAAGTCGTGCGGGGTCATCTCCGCATGGCCGCGCAGCTCGCGAATCATGCGCCCCGAGGCGACGTCCCAGAGCCGGCAGATCATGTCATCGGCGACGCTGGCCAGGATGTTCCCGTCGGGCGTGGCCTTCACGCAGCGTATCCACTTCGAATGGGCGGCGACCGCGCGGACATGCGATCCGGATTCGGTATTCCACCAGATCAGCCGGCCGTCGTACCCCCCGGAGATGAGGGTCGTCCCGGCCAGCGCCAGGCTGGTCACATAGCTCTGATGACGGCCCAGCTCCTTCGGCTCCAACTTCTCCTTGTCCAGGTCGAGGTCCCAGACCGCGAAGTCCGACCCGCCGAAGAAGATATGGCCGGTGTGCGGCTTTCTCGCCAGGCCGAAGACGATCTCCGTGCGGGATAATGGCTTGACGACTTTGACCTTCTCCGGACTTGAGCCGTACATGGTCGGGACCTCAGATCGTTCGAATTTCGGCGTTGCGATGAAGAATCCGGATTCTCAGGCAAGCACGGCCTGAACGGGCTCGGTGCCGGGTTCGGTGAGCGGCACGGGGCGCACACCGACCATGTAGTGTTTCTGGTGGTCGATTCCCAGCGCGCGGTAAATGGTGGCGAACAGCTCCGCGGGGCCGATCTCGCCGTCGAGGACCTTCCGGCCGTTCGTGTCGGTCTTGCCGAATACCGAGCCGCCGCGGACCCCGGCGCCCGAGAGCGTCGCACTCCAGGCGGAGGCGAAGTGGTCGCGGCCAAGGCTCGGGTTGATCTCGGGTGTGCGGCCGAACTCGGCGAGTGTGATGACCAGGGTTTTCTCGAGCAACCCCCGGCAATTCAGGTCGTCGAGAAGCGCCGACATCACGTGATCCAGCTCGGGGACGAGCTCTTGATGGGTCTCGAAATTCTGCCCGTGACTATCCCACCATGCCCGGGCCACCCGCACGAACGGAACGCCGGCCTCGATCAGCCGGCGAGCGACCAAGGCTTGCTCGCCGAACTGGGTGGGACCGTAGCGCTCCCGGACCTTCTGAGGTTCACGCGTGATGTCGAACAACGTCTCGCTGGCCATCAAGCCGCGAACGCGCTCGTAAGCCACATTGTGGCTGCCCAGGGCGGCTCGAGGACATCCGCCCGCGAGTGAACCGCCTGCTCAGCAAGTCGCGAAGTTCGGCGCGGTGGATATGGTCGAGGTCGGTGATCTCGTCAAGTCGGCGGAGGTTATCGGGGGTCATGCTGGTCGTCAGAGCCATCGGGGCATAACGCTCGCCGAGGAACCCGCTCGTGCCGGGCGCCATACCACGGCCCTCGGTAGCCGAATAGAAGGTGACGTAGTCGGGCACGCGGCTATGGGCCTGACCCAGCTCGCGGGCCAGGACCGCGCCCAGGTCGGGATACCGGACGCTCGGGTCGTCGCGTCGTCCCTGCATCATCAGCCGCGCCCCACCAGCGTGGTCGCCGTTCTTGGTGTTGAGCGAGCGGATGATGCACGTGTTGTGCATCCGCGCCGCCATCCTCGGCATCAGTTCGGAGATATGGATTCCCGGGACCGAAGTCGGGATGGAGCGAAACGGGCCGCCGGTGGGTGCGCCCGGCTTGGGGTCCCAGGTCTCGAGCTGGCTCGACCCGCCCGCTAGCCAGAGCAGAATGACATGCTTCTGATTCCGCTTCAGCTCGTCGGCCAGCACCGGCGAGGTGAGGACGTTGAGGGCGGTCATGTCGGCCGCGAACGCCGTGGCGCCGAGGGCAAGATTGCCCAGAAAGCCGCGACGGTTGAGAGAATGGTCCGGTGAGCCGCAGAACGACGAGCGACGGATCTCGGCCATGGGTTGCGCTCCGGCGTGTCCCGACCGTCGAGTCAGGTCGGATGGGTAGGGTCCGATGGATCAATGATTGAAGCGGAATTCGGCACACGTCAACAAAGCCCAGACGACCTGACGGCACGCGTCCTCGGGGCGGTCGGTGCGCTCCGTGAGGTACGCGCCGAGCAACCGCCGATCTTCGTCGTCGGGCGTGCGCGAGAGTACGTTGCGGACGGCCAGCTCGATCTGCTCGGCAGGCTCGGCGATCTGTTTCAGGCGGCTGACCAGATGGCCCTCGCCGTCGGAAAGGAGATCCTTCGGGATGCGTTTCCCATTGCTGAAGAACAGGGCCTCGGCCACGCCGATCTGGGAATCGCCTGATGACGCGAGCAGCACCGCGCCCATCGCTCGAGCTCCTTCTTCCAGCGCCAGGAGCCGCTTCTCCAACTCCGCAGGGTTCAGATCTGCCGAGAGGCTGGCCGGGTCGGCGGTCGCCAAACGGAGCGAGCAGGCCAGTTGCATCGGTGTAAGCGGCCGGACAATGGCCACGGCGAACAGTGACGGGCGAGGCGGCTCCTCGCCGTCCCAGCGAGTATCGCGGGCATAGGCACGGCTCAGTACGAGGCCGCGGATCAATCGGCGGAGATCATACTTGTGCTCGATGGTATCGCGCGCCAACCAGCCGAGCAGATCGGGGTGACTAGGCGGGTTTGCCGAATGCATCTGGTCGAGCGGCATCACGAGTCCGCGGCCGAAGAGCCGGTGCCAGACGCGGTTGACGATCGACCGCGCGAAGAAGTCCCGGTCTCCCGGCTGGAGTGCCAGTTCCACCAGCTTGGCTCGGGCGCTGAACTTCGGCGGCGGCGGAGGCGTCTTCGCCTTCTTCGACTGCTGGAGCCCCTCTTTCTCTTTCTTAAGCTCGTCCGGAGACAGGTCTTTCGCCCCAGCGTCCTCCACCTTATGGCCGGTCAAGAACATCATCCGGGCCTGGCGCTCGACACCCTCGGTCGTCTTGAACTTGACTGTTCCCGACCCGCGCTCAGCCAGGAAGCCATTATTTCCGTTGCCCGTCACGTAAGTGCGGTCCAGGAATGCCTTCATCCCGTAGAAGTGGTCTTGTTTCCAGTCGAGGACCAGCGGATGGTCGTGGCACTGGGCACAACTGATGTTTACCCCGAAGAACGTGGAGCTGACCTCGGCCGTGAGTCGGTTGACGTCCTTGACGCGCCCGCGGAGGAATTCGACGGCGGCTTTCTGGGTCTTGTCGGTCTGGTCGGGGAGCATCAGCTCGCGGAAGATCTGGTCCCAGGCGAGGTTCGTGCCGACGGCTCGCGTCAGGTACTCGCGAAGGTTCCCCTTGCTCCCGGCCATGAGCATGGCGTCGAGTTCGGTCACCTGATGCCGGACGAACCCTTGCGACGCCATCAGTCGATCGACCAGCCGGGACCTCTTCTCGGGGTCGGTCGATTCCAGGTAAGCGCGCGACTCGGCAGCGGACGGGATACGTCCGGCGAGATCCAGTGTGAGACGACGTACCAGCGTCGCGTCATCCGCAATAGGGGCCGCCTTGACCCCCTCCTTGCGGATGGTCTCATCCAGATAATGATCGACGGCTTCCGCGATCGGGCGATCAATGGGGAACAGATCTGCGGCACTAGTAACAGCCATTCCCATCAGGAGCACGGTGGCGAACGCAAGGGCCGGGCGAAGCATCCTCATCGTGAACTCCTCAGCGCGAGGTTCTCCGGGCGGGAAGCAACGATCTGGCCGGGAGGGGGAGTCCCGGGCGATGGCCGATTCATTCTAACCAATCGGCCCTCAGGGCAACAATTGTTAAACTACACGGACAGCGAACTCGCCGCCACATTTTTCTTCCAAGTCGCCTCCGACGCGGTGGGCGTCTTGAAAGTTGGTGGATTTTTTGTACACAAGAGGGATTGCGGACGTTGTTGAGGAGAATTGCGCCAGGAAACGGAGTCTGTCATGCCAGCCGCTCCCTTGTCAGCCGAGAAGCAGGCCGAGATCGATGACCTCGCCCGAGCCATCCATGAGGCCGTCGACGCCGAGATCGGCGAACTCGCTGCCACCCTCGCCACCACCGACGATGCCCACGTCTTCGGCGACAACGAATTCCGGATTCGCGCCCTCGCCCACAAGATTGCCGCCAAGGCCCTCGCACGGCGACTGGCGCAAAAAAA
>CAWJTV010000014.1:0-91370 GCA_963845755.1 uncultured Planctomycetota bacterium | reverse complement strand
GCCTTCCAATTGATGGAATGCCAGTCGGTTGCAAGGTCGGGAGCCGCACCAGCGGGCATTTCTGCTGCTGACATATCTGCTTGTCTCCCTTTGTCGGTTGGCCAAGGTTCTCTCGTGACGGAAGACCAGAGGGAAGTCTGCCCCCTTTCGGGTAGGGTGATCTCGCCGGATGGCTCAACCCTTATCTGGTCGGTTACGGACCAGCTTTCGCTTTCTCCCTCCTCCTTTACCCGCCGCCCCATCGGCTTCTCTTGCGAGTCGCTTTCCCTTGCGGGGAGACGACGGGCTTACCACGTTTCGCCGATATGCCGGGGTGGGGAAGGTCGCAGCTATCCGCCGGTGGTCCGTCATCTGCGTCGAGAGATCGATGAGCCCTCGAACCTGACCACATGCCGTTTTGGCCCAAGCGTGTCAGCATCTTTCGCTTGTTCGCACTCACGACGTTTATCGCTGCTTCACCGAAGTTGACCTATCCACCTCATCCTGGCCCCCGACCGCCTTGATGCTCGCGGTCGCAGCGTCAGCTCACGCGTCGGCTGCCCTCTCGAGAGAGGAGGTTACGTTGTTCCGGGGCTTACTATCCCGGGTAGGATCCTGTCGGCAGAACAACAGGTGCCGTCGGTCTTCTCCGAAGGCCTCGGCACAGCCACATCGACGACATCGTGTCGCACCATCAAGAGTGCGGAAGAACCCGAATCGCTTTGTACTTAACACGCCGGGATGAGCGCCAATCCTGAATACCGCCGGAGACTGGGTCGTCTATCTCCTGGAACCCCGAGCAGGGATCGGCTGCGGGCCGATTCCGCGGCCCGCGGATTCTATGCGACGCGGCAGGGAAACGTCCCCCGACAAAACGCCGCAGCGGCGGACCATGCCGACCGCATCCGCGGATCCCTCGCCGGTCTGATGGTGCGCGACTCGGGTAGCCGTAGTCTCGAAATCGGGCAACCTGCTCAATGGGCCCTGGCTCCTCTGAAACGGATCCGAATTCGGGCCGGCCACGGCGACGTTCTCGAGCGTCGGAGGTTGCCTTCAGCCGAGGTTACCTCGATGATCATGGTTCTCCACCCCTCCTATCGCCGCACCACAGCATACGGGAAGCCGTGGCCGCGAGACGTCGGGAACACCTCAGCCGGTCATGAAAGTCTGTGCACCCACACCGATGGCGCAGTCTCACACCTTGAAATTTACTTCGATTTTTTTATCTCTTGGTCGCTACGATAGTTACATCGAGAGAATTTCCAGATTCCGCCATAGGTGCATTAATGAAATTCCAAACCTGCGGCATCCTAATATATAAAGAATGAAAATCGTGCGCGGAACCACCCTTTGCCGGCCGTCAGGCACACGGAATCGGGACGCTGGGCCGGGACCGGACCGTCCGTCTTCGCCGAGAATCCTCTTGCTCGACCTCTCCAACAACGTCCCACCTGAAGGCTACGCTAGCCAGTTCAATCTCCGGGCTGAGAGTCGCCGAATCGAAACGCGTCGAACGAACCCAACGACCCGATCTGACGGACAACAAACTTTCAAAACGAAGCCACGATTGGGAGGACTGGGTAAATTCTGGCGATTATCACGGCGAGGCGACTTTCAGAGAAGCACAGTGAACGAACCCGAGGTCGAATCGAACCCAATCGAAATCCTCAAATCGAACCCACGCTCGGACGGCAACGACCCCCACCATCGTGCAAATTGAAGCCACGACTGAGAGGCATAAGAAAGATATAACGGATTTGCCAAAGAGAGCATGGAGCGAGATTCGGCTGAATCGCGAAAAACGAAGCCACAGTTGCGAGGAATGGGAAAGATAAGTCGAATACATCGAATCTGCGGGCGATTGTGCTGCATCGTTGATCTTTCAGGTACTTCCGCATGAAGGCAGCATGGATGAAGCAATCCACGAGTCGAATTGCCCTTGGCGTGATTCTCATCATTTGGTCAGGCCGACTGTCAGGTGAAGCGTGGGGAGCACCTACCGAAGGTGGTGAACCGTTCACTGTCCGCCTGGTCCATCCGGATCGTCAGGTCGCGGAGATCCTCCGGCTCTTCGAGGGCTCGCGCGCGGCCAGCCCCGCGGCGGTCTTGACCGCCTGGAAGCAGTCGACTCAGGACACGGGCCGGCTGGGCAAGCCGCTCGAGGCGGTGATCGCGATGTTTAACCCGGAGATGGTGCGAGAGTGGAGAATCCTCGATCACGCGGAGCTTCGCCTGGACCTCGACCCCGCCAGCGGCTCGCCGCGCTGGTTCGCGATCGTCCCTCACGACGACGGGACGCTCGCGGCCGCCGTCACAGCGTCCCGGCTCACCTATCCCGACGACGAGCCGTTGCGGGACCAGGGTCGCGAGTTGACGGTGGCGCGACTGGGGCGTTCGGGCATACCGTTGGCCTGTCATGTCGGCCCGACGCTGATCGTCGGGAACTCGCGTACGGAGATCCTTCGCGGTGTGCATGCGATACCCGCCAGTCCCCGGGTCGTCGCAGAGCGCACGGCTCGTCCAATCGAGTCCGGGCTGATCTTCTGCCTCGATCCCGAGCGAATCCCGATGCCCCAGACAGGAGCTCTCGGGTTGCGTCGTGCTGTCGAAATCCTGCACGGGTTGAATTGTCGTCATGCCGAGGGGACCGTCGCACTTCGGGATGGGCGGCTCATGCTCGAAGTAGTGTCAACGTTCCCGGGAGGTGAGCCGCAGCGGCGAGACCGCACCAGGGCCGCCGTCGTCGAGCCGGCCTGGCTGGCACAACTCCCCTCCTCGAATGCGATTGCGATGTTCTCGATGGCCATCGATCCGGATCCCGCGTGCTGGGATCGCGCCTTTGGCCTGGCCGATCGCGTCGAGCGCGTTGACCCGGCTCGCGCGGGAATGGCCCCCTTGCGGACGCGCCTCGACCTGCTGGCCGCGGCGGCCGGAGTCAAGCCCGAGGCCGATCTCTGGCCCCACCTCCGCGGCCTGTCGGCCTGCCTATGGGGAGATCCTCGGCAGTCGGGACGTCCCATCGCGGCCGTACTGGTGCTACACCTCGATGAGGAATCGAGTGCCCTTCGTCTGGCCGGGGAATTCGCGCCCCGGTTCCGCTCGCTCATTCCCGGGCGAGCGACGGTCAAGGACGCACCGGGCGATCCACCCGACCTCGGTGCCCGGGCCAGCAGGCCACGGCGCCTGGGTACGGTTCTCGGCCGTCCCCTGTCCGTCTGGCAAGCTGGCCGCGATGTCAGGATCGCCTGGGGAGACGACGACGTGACTGCTCCCCTGAGGGTGGATGTCCCGGCCACAGCCTCCCTCGCGACCGTCTGCGACGGTTGGGCCCGCGAGGGACGGGCGCCCCCCAGCGGATCGCGGCATTCTGGCCCGGGCGGTTCTGGCCGGCCCGCAGCGGACCGGAAGCCTCGTCGACAACGCTCTGCGTCCTCGCCGATGATCCGCCCATCGTCTGGTGGGGCTGGAGCGATCGTAATCATGGATACGACATCCTCCAGTGGCCAAACCTGGCCGGACGGGTTCGGCGTTTCCTGGAAACCCTCCCTCTCGACGCTCCGCAAGGGCCATGAGTGACCGTGACTGGGAAGCGCGGTATTCGCCTGCCGAAATGGCAGGCTGACCGGACTCGGCCGACACGTTGGCAGGTCGGGCCAACGCCGACCGACCGATCCATTTCGCGGAAGTGCTTATCCAATATTGAGATAATGCGACGTGCTCGAAGGGCACGAGGCTTGCATAGAGGAAGTGGCGAATGGGTCGGGTCGTGCTCACGGCCGCGCCGGGAGGCCGCCGTCGAGAGACCGGCGCTGTTCGGCGCGGGTCTCCCGACCCCGCCGAAACCGAGAATCATCAGGCGAGCGAGACCGCACAGGATTAGGAGACCGGGTCGATGACATTCAAGCCACTGGGTGACCGCGTGGTCGTGGAGCGAGAAGAGGCGAAGGAGACGACAGCCGGAGGGATCGTGCTGCCGGATACGGCCAAGGACAAGCCCCAGAAGGGCAAGGTGTTGGCCGTCGGTGACGGGCGGATTACCAAGGACGGCAAGCGTCGCGAGCTGCAGGTCAAGGTCGGCGAGCAGGTGCTATTCACCTCCTATGCCGGCGAGGAGTTCAAGATCGATGGCGACAAGAAGGTCCTCTTGATGCGCGAGGATGACATCCTTGCGGTCATCGGCTGATCCGGCGACCGATCCGGGCTGATACGCCCGTGGCGAGGCCCGGAGTTCTGGAATCCCCAAACGAACACGACAAGCGAAATCATCCCTTTTCCCCGGAGTGAATCACGTATGGCTGCCAAGATGATCGCGTTCGATCAGGACGCCCGGCAAGCGATGCAACGCGGGATCTCGAAGCTGGCCCGCGCGGTCAAGGTGACGCTCGGGCCCCGCGGCCGGAACGTCATCATCCAGAAGTCGTTCGGCTCGCCGACGGTGACCAAGGACGGTGTGACGGTCGCCAAGGAGATCGAGCTGGAAGATAAGTACGAGGACATGGGCGCCAAGATGGTCAAGGAAGTGGCCAGCAAGACGTCCGACGTGGCCGGCGACGGCACGACCACCGCCACCGTCCTGGCCGAGGCGATCTACAACGAGGGGCTCAAGGCGGTCGTCGCGGGCGTGAACCCCATGCTGATGAAGCGGGGGATGGACAAGGCGGTCGCCGAGATCGTCGAGGGGCTCCACAAGATGAGCACCAAGGTCACCACCAAGACCGAGACCGAACAGGTCGCGACGGTGGCCTCCAACTTCGACTCCGAGATCGGCAAGATGATCGCCGAGGCGACCGAGAAGGTCGGCAAGGACGGGGTCATCACCGTCGAGGAGGGCAAGACCCTCAAGACCGAGGTCGAGTGGGTCGAGGGGATGCAGTTCGACCGCGGCTACCTGAGCCCCTACTTCGTCACCAATCCGACCACCATGGAGACGATCCTCGAGGATGCCTACATCCTGATCCACGAGAAGAAGATCTCGGTGGTGAAGGACCTGGTGCCGGTGCTGGAGCGGGTCGCGCAGACGGGCCGGCCGCTCTTGATCATCGCCGAGGAGATCGAGGGCGAAGCCCTGGCGACCCTGGTCATCAACAAGCTCCGCGGCACCTTCCGCTGTGCGGCGGTCAAGGCGCCGGGGTACGGCGACCGTCGCAAGGCCATGCTCGAGGACATCGCCGTCCTGACCGGCGGCAAGCCGATCTTCGAGGCGCTGGGCATCGAGCTGGAGAACGTCGGGCTCCAGGACCTCGGCCGAGCCAAGAAGGTCCTCATCGACAAGGATAACACGACGGTCATCGAGGGCTCGGGCAGCCACGACGCGATCAAGGGCCGCATCGAGGCGATCCGCCGCGAGATCGCCGACACCAAGAGCGACTACGACCGCGAGAAGCTGGAAGAGCGGCTGGCCAAGCTCGCCGGCGGCGTGGCCAAGATCAACGTCGGCGCCGCGACCGAGAGCGAGATGAAGGAGAAGAAGGCGCGCGTCGAGGATGCCTTGCACGCCACCCGCGCGGCCCTCGAGGAGGGAATCCTCCCCGGCGGCGGCGTCGCCCTGCTCCGGGCCGCCGCGGCCCTCAAGCCCAAGGGCCTCACCCACGACGAAGAGGTCGGCTACCAGATCATCGTCCGCGCCTGCTCGGCCCCGCTCCACCAGATCGCCGACAACGCCGGACAGGACGGCGGCGTGGTCGTCTCCAAGGTCGTCGAGAGCAAGGGTAACCACGGTTACGACGCCCTGAAGGACGAGTACACCGACCTGGTCAAGGCCGGCATCATCGACCCGACCAAGGTCACCCGCTACGCCCTCCAGAATGCCGCCAGCGTCAGCACGCTGCTCCTCACCTCCGACGCCCTGATCGCCGACGCGCCCAAGGACGACGAGAAGAAGCCCGGCGGCGGCGGCCACGGCGGATATGATGATATGTATTGATCGAGAGTCCGCCGCGGCGACAGCGCTCGCGGCCGATTCGTATGGTCGTGCACACCCGCGGGAGCCGAGAACTCGGCTCCCGTATCTTTGCGCCGCACCTCAGGCCGGCTCGGTCGGTATCACGAACAACTCGGCCAGGAGTCGCTCGAATCCGGGTAGCACAATGGCGTCTGTCAGCGTGTCGGATCGGCTCGGGATGCGTACCGAGGTCGGCGTGTCGGATTCCGCAGGGCTCAACCGCCACTCCCCTGACTCTCGGTCTCGGCACCGATCAGGGCATTCCCGTGGGCATCGACGATAGGCCCGCCACCAGCAGGCAAGGGGGTGGTCAGTCCTTCGAAGTAGTGGATGGTCGGCGGCGTGGTGATCCCGCCCGAGAGGACGGCCTGGAGCGAATCGTTGACGTTCCAGGCAACGTTGGTCACGGACTCCTCGGGGACGAACAGGGTGAACCCCGTCGGCGGCATGATGCCGGTCATGACGAAGACGGTGAGGATCGTTCGCCCTGTGGTCGCATCCTTCAGCGAGTTGCTCACCAGTCCCAGCGAGCGCATTCCGGGATGGGGGAACGCCACGAGAACGACCCGCTTGAAACTGGCGCCGCCCTGGAACTGCGATCCCAGCGATTCGACCACGTTCCGCACCGCTCGATAGATGGTCGCAACCACCGGGACGTGGAGCAGGATCCAGTCGATCGTGCGGTAGACCCACGATCGCAAGGCAAGGCCCAGGAAGTAGAGGACGACGACGCCCAGCAGAAGGGCCAGGATCGGCGAAGCGATCCGGAACCACCAGCCCGGAAGATCGAGGCTTTGGAGCCCGGGATAGTTCCGGATCCAGAGCTGGAATTGATTGATCAGGCCGGCGATCGGGTCGAGGACGAATCGCTGGATCGTCAGCAGGAGCCAGTAGACAATTGAGAATGTGATCGCGATGGGCAGACAGAAGATCAGGCCGCTGATGAGCCGGTTCCGGAAGTTCTGTGAGAACGATCGGGACGGCTGGGATCCCCGCGGGCTATCGGGGTTGGGTCCGCGTCCGGGGATAGGTTCGCGCACGGAGGTTGCGACGGGACGATCCATGGCTCTGGCTCCGAAGCAGGACAACAAGACGGGATGATCCAACGTATCACGGGGGATCCGAGACTTCGAGGTTAGCCGGGCGTCGCACCCAAGGCAATTCCCGAGCATCCACGGCGCGCCCGATCTCCGGCCGCGTCCCGTTGAAGGCTGCACGACTCGTCGAAGACCGGGTGACGCGTTAGACTGGTTGATGACCACGATCGGACGAATAACATCCATGGCATGCGCCAACAGCTAAGTTGAGATCCCGATGACTGGACGACCCTCTGCAACCGCGACTCCCATCGACAAGATCCGCGAGGTCGATGGAGTGTCCCTCCATCTCGGTGCCCCGGACACCACCGATCAGAGCTGGATCGGCCAGGACGCGATCCTGCGCCAGCTCCTGGCGTGCTGGCTGGTGGTCAACCCCAGGGATCTGCCGCTCTCCCCGCGCCTGACCGGTCCCCCCGGCATCGGCAAGACGACCTTGGCGATGGCCGCGGCACGACTGCGCGGGCAGCCGCTGTTCATCAACCAGTGTACCGCTGACACACGCCCGGAGGACCTGATCGTCACCCCGGTCCTCGCCGGGAAGGGGTCGATCGCCTATCACGCATCGCCGCTTGTCACGGCGATGCTCGTCGGCGGCGTCTGCGTGCTCGACGAAGGGAACCGGATGAACGAGAAGTCGTGGGCCAGCCTGGCCCCGCTGCTAGACCATCGGCGCTATGCCGAGAGCATCGTGGCCGGGATCACGATCCCCGCACACCCCGATTTCCGCGTCTGCGTCACGATGAACGAGGATGAGTCAACCTACGAAGTGCCCGACTACATCCTCTCGCGGCTTCAGCCGACCCTGACGCTGAGCTTTCCCGCGCGCGACGACGAGCTGGCGATCCTGAAGTACCACCTGCCGTTCGCCGAGGATGCGCTCCTGGCGCTGACTGTCGAGTTCCTCCAGCAGGCGCACCACCTCAAGCTCGACTTCTCTCCGCGAGATGGGATCAACCTGCTTCGGTTCGCCATCAAGCGGATGGCGCAAGACCCCCGGCACCCGATCGGACGCGACGCCGCCTGGCGCGAGGCGTTGTTCTGCGTCCTGGGCGAGGAGGCGTCCGATCTCGAGGACCTCGCCCGACGTAAGCGCCGGGCCATGGGCGGTCAGCACTCACCGATGGGCCTCGGTGACCTGTTCTTCAACCCCAATGACCCGCTCCATCCGGATGCCGAGGATGAGCCCTACGACGACGATGATGAGGATGAAGAGGATTGAAGGGTTGACTCGTTCTCAGTTCGAGGATCAGCGCTTCGTCTCACAGGGCCATGCGGCAAGCACCGCTTCATCGAGGGTAGGATGGCATTCCACGAGCATCGTCAAGCGAACCTGGTGCATGACGGCCATGATCCGGGCCCGCGCCTGGCAGATGCGCAAGGCCCCGCCGGAGCGATCCAGGCGGAGGTGGTGGGCCAGGAGTACGCCAATAGCCTGCCCGGAGAGGTGGGCGACGTATTCGAGATTGACGACGACGCGTCGCGGTGCCGACCGTTCGTAGAGGGCCTGGAGGTGAGAACGCAGCAACTCGATCATGGACTCGCTCTCGAGTTCGCCCACGACCGGCGTGACGACCAGAGTATCCTGGATGATCTCCAGCTTGATCTGCGCATCGGGGCCCGCTTCCGCGTTCTCCCCACCGGTGGTCGGGATGACGGCGGTCTCCAGCGCGTCGATGGACTGGGACGCCGGGCCGCTCGGGTGCAGCCATTCGGCAACCTGCTCCTCGACCTTCGCCCCGCCTTCGCGCTGGGCCGCGGTGGACACGGTGGCGATGACGGGGCCGATCTGGATGCGGTCGCCGTCGTGGATCTCGGCTTCTTTGCTCCGGAGCAATCGCCCGTTCAGCATGGTTCCGTTGGTGCTGCCCAGGTCCTTCAAGAAGTTCCTGCCCTCGCGCCGCTCGATGGCCGCATGGAGCTTGCTGACCATGGTGGACCCGAGCCGCAGTTGGCAATCTCGGCTACGGCCGATGAGAAAGGTTGTGCCGGCGACCGAAATGGGACGCCCCTTCGAACCCCCCATCTGAACGATCAGCCAGAGACCCGGCTCGGCCTTGATTGCTGGCCCACGGGCGGGTCGGTGGTTCGAGGACTCGCGCCGGGGGGCCGTCTTCGAGGTCCTGGCCGGCTCGGACGAAGTGCTGTCCCGCAACGGGGACATGTCAGCGGCGGTGGTGAGGGCCATGAGAATCTCGACGGGGAGTGCACGGGGACTAGGGGGTTCGGGCCAGGCGGCTCTCGAGCGCCGCGGTCTCATCCGGATAGCGTTCGATCCCTCGGCCCATGCCGGCGATCGGGAAGATGTCGCCCAGTTGACCTTGGAGACCGCAGATCTTCAACGACCCACCCGGGACAGATTGGCAGCGGCGATAGACCTCATCGACCGCCAGGCTGACCCAGCTCACGAGCCGCTCGACCGCCTGGAAGTTCAGCAGGATCCGATGATTTCCCGCCTCGACAAGGTCGATGAGGTCACAGGCCAGCTCGCGGACCTTCGACTCTTTCGCAAGCGTCTGGTCAACGAGCCTCACCACGGTGATCCCACGCCGATAAGCGATGCGGAAGTGGGCCCACTCCGAGAACGAGGTCTCACCGCCGCCCAGGCTGCGCCGTTTCTTCGGGGGCCGTTTCCATACGGGCAGACGACCGACAATCCGGTCCCAGATATTCGGCGGTGTCGATTCGGCCGGGATGTCGAAGTCGAGGTTGCTGGCGATCCAGGCCTCGATCATCCGATCGCGATCGACTGGGGCCGTCGGGCCGGCCAGGAGACCGAATCGTTCCATCGCGAGCCCGACCGCTGGAACATCGTCGGGATCGTCCGGCACGTCCGGTCCGTCCGAAAGGGGAATGAGGTCGTCAACTCGATCGTCCCGCAGAATCGCGGTCGCCAGTTTCGCCATGACCGGAGATCCTCGTCTCGCCTTGCCCCGTCGCATTGCCGGGCGATTCAACTCATCACTTCTGCGCACGATGCCGCTGCTACGCCAGCAGTCGGTGGCGCAGTGACGTCCGGTAAAGAGGAGTCTGCGTGGTTTGCAATTGGACACCCGAAGTCGAGGCACTCCGCTTTCGAGAACTCGAACAGCGGGGCGGAGACGGTCGGGGCGTACGAACCACGACTGGTATTATCTGGTCCTCAGACCCCATTGTGGTTGGGAGGGTCGTTTGGACATTCGTGACCGACGAAACTTAACTGAATTCGAGGGGCCAACCCTCCAATAAGTATCCTAGGCGACATCGCTCTTGAGTTCCGGCCCATCTTTCTCCGGTTGGGCCCGGAGAATGACGCCGATCGGTGTCCTGCATCGTTAATCATCGTAAAACCCCTTTCGGTCATGCGGACTCCGCGTTCGGACCACATCCGCACCGAGACCTCGCGGCGTGGGCTGGTGTCGCAACTCGAGAGGTCGGAGCGTACACTGGAATCGGGACCTTTTGGGAATCGAACCGAACTGATCCACCGAAGCAGCCTGGCCTTTATCACGGCAGGCTCGCCACGCGGAGCGACCAAGACCGATGAGTACCCCGCGCGTGAGTTCCGACGACTTCCTGACGATCAGCCCACGGATCCGGGTCCTGCCGATCATCCACGGTTCCGGCGATTACGCGATCCAGGTGCGCGAAGAGTTGCTGAGCCGGCCATATGACTGCGTGGCGGTACCGCTGCCGCCTTCGTTCCAGGAGGACGTGGAGGCGGCCGTTGACCGATTGCCCGTGGTCTCGGTAGTGGTTCAGGTCAACGCGGGAACCAACGATGACGAGACCGAGGGGGAGCCTGGCTTCAGCTATGTCCCGATCGACCCCTGTCAGGGTGTGATCGCCGCCTTGCGGACGGCGCGGGGAGAGCGGATCGCGCGCGCGTTCATCGACCTGGAAACGCCACGGTTCGTCTCGGTGACCCAGGCCTTTCCAGACCCCTACGCTCTCAAGAAGGTTAGCCCCGAACGCTACGCCGCGGCGATACTGGCGGCGGTCCCGCCTCCATCGGCCGACCAGGTGATCCGGCGCGTCACCTGGATGGCGGCGCGGCTGCGAGAGCTGGAATCTCGGCATCAGCTCATTCTCCTCGTTTGCTCGATCCTCGACTGGCCCTGGATCCGCGATGCCTACCAGCTCGGGCTCGAGCCTCCGGAGCCCGAATCGTTCTTCTCGCCGATCCAATCCTTCCCCGTCGATCCCCGTACGTTGATCTTCGCGCTGGGCGAGCTCCCCTATATCACGGGACTCTACGAACGGGGCCGGCGCGAGTTGACCCCGGACGACAACCTGTCGGTCGACGGCGTCAAGGAGATGGTGCTCGATGCCCGCGAGCGGCTCCGGGCCAAGCATCCCAAGGTCGCGCAACGGATCACGCCCCAAATTTTGTCGATCTATCTTCGATACCTGCGCAATCTATCGTTGATGGATTGCCGGCTCACTCCCGACCTGTACACGCTCATCGTCGCCGCCCAGCAGACCGCCGGCGATGACTTCGCCCTGGCCCTGGCCGAGACCGCCCGGGAATACCCCTTCTCCCCGGCGGAGGACGGCGATGCGGGGGACTTCGACGACCATGGAGCCCTTCGCATGGGAATCCATCAGGCGGAGGTACCCGTCTGGGGGACCGGCCCGATGGTGAGCCGGCTGCCGGGCCAATCGCTGAGCTGGCGGACCCTCGAGCTGAGGCCCAAGCCACTTCGTGAGGAGCAGGCTCGGTGGCGACAGCGCTGGGACCCCTTCAGCATGTGCTCCTGGCCGCCGGAGGACGAGCGGATCGAGAGCTTTCACCGCCACGTCCGCGATCAGGCCAAGGCGATCATCGGCGCGGACCTGGCCCGCACCGAGAAGTTCACGACCAGCATCCGCGACGGCATTGATATCCGGGAGACCTTGCGGAACTGGCACACGCGCGACCTCTACGTCAAGGTCGTGCCGCCGAGCCGGGGCTCGATCGAGGTTGTCCTGTTCCTCTTCGATGTGCCGGCCGACCCCGAGCTGTACACCAACCGCACCACCTGGTACGCCGAGCACCACGAAGAGTTCGACCCTGGCCTACTACGCGACGGATCCCATGAAAAACCTCGTCGGCCCGGGGATCGCGCAGGCCGAATACGGCGGAGCCCTGTTCCTCTTCCCGCCTCGAGTGATCCCCGACGTCTGGACCGACCGCCGCCTCGACTTCACCGACACGCTCGAGGAGCGCCTGCTCGCCGCGGGGTTCCTGCACAGCCAGGACCGGCATGTCGCCGTCGTCAGCCCCAGGCTCCCGCCCGCGTCCTGGCGCCGGCTGGCCCGCCGGTTCGGCCGCAAGATCGTCCACCTGCCCCTCAAACGTTTCAGCGGCCAGCTCCTCGAACGTCTCCGCACCTTCCATGTGCTCAACGGCAAGCCAGTTCGTTCTTATGCGGCAGATTTCATTCGCGATATGTAATGAGCCCCGAACCCGTTTGCTGGGTCCGGGGAAACGATCATGAATACCGTGTGGCCCTTTCCAACGGAAACCATGCCGATGTCGAGCGTCTTGCTTCTTGCAACGATGTTGATGGCCCAGAATGGGCCCGTGCCGGAACTCCCGCCGACCGAGCCGTTCGAGGCGCCCAAGTACGGGGTGGCGACGCGGATCCCCAAGGCCTGGACAATCGCCAGCCGCGAAGATGAGGATCGGGTCTTCGTGGCGGTCATTCCCCAGAAGGACTTCCCGCGCCCCGGCGTCGCCGCCTGCGAGTTGGCCCTCGCGCCGGAGAGTCTGGAAGACTATCGCACGCGGATCGATGCGAATGCCAGGCGGAACGGCCGGGACAGCGGCAAGCTCGCTTCCAACCGGGTCATCAAGGACCCCCGAGGCGATCGGCTTGAGACCATCTGGGAATTCCACCCCGACGCCGGCGGATTCTGTGCGAGGTGAGCGTTCGAATCATCGCCAACCGACAACTCTACACGTTCATCCTGAACGTTGAGGACTCGGTCTATGCGAACGTCCGACCCGCCTTCGAAGCGATGATCACAGCGACCCGGTTCTCACAACCCAATACCGGTGCCGACCTGCTCTCGAAGCCTTCCAATCGCTGGATCCAGCGCGAATACAAGTTCGCCCTCGACCTGCCGGAGGGCTGGAGTCCCGTGCTCGCGCCGAGCGAGGTCGCGCTGCTCCTGGCCAACGGACCACCCCACGGCGTCTGGTCTGACAACCTCCTGGTCCTCGCCCATGACCATCGCAACGTTGACCTCGGCGACCTGGCCAAGGAGCTTCCCGATCGGTTGAAGCAGGAAGAGCCGGGCTGTGAGATCCTTTCGTGCAAGGTGGTGCCACAGGGGAAGATCCAGGCGCTCGAAACCGTCGTCCGCACCCGCCGCGGTCCGTTCTCGATGACCGTCATCGAACGCCGGTTCCACGGCAGTCGGTTCGATTACGAGGTCAAGTACACGGTGGAATCCAAACGGTTCGACGAACTCGTCCCCAACTTCCGCAAGAGCTTCGGCAGCTTCCAGGAGTCTGCGGGCGATGTCCCCGGTGCTCGTACGGGTAAGGCGGCGTGAGATATCCGGTCGGGCTCCGGACCAGGATCGGAAACGTGCGCCCGACGTCGCTACCACTGAGAAGGCCCGGCATCTTCACGATCGTCGCCCGCGGCCTCTGTCTGAAGTCGTTGCGCGGCTTGTCTTGAGGCATTCGGCTTTCGCACGGCAAGGCGAAGAATCTGCATGACGACGAAGATCACGAGGACCGGAGGGATCAAATACGGGATGAAGAGCGTCCATTTGAGGCCCAGCGGTGGGCCGGCCATCGAGAGGGGTAGGACGAAGAGGATTGCGATCAAGATCAGGCATCCGGTCGAGGTCATCACCGACTTGAAGGTGGCCTCCTCGCTGATCGCCTCGTAGTGGAGTTCGACCGTCCGTCCGCGGCGTAGGCTGCGTACCGCAGCCTCGGCCAGCTCCATGGCTCTCGTTCCGTCGTGAAGACTCGGGCCGGGGAGAGCAGCCTCGCCACGTCGGCCCATTGATGACGACAGCACAGAGAGGATGGCTTCGTGGGTATCCCAGGGCGCGAGCTCGGTGACGTGCGGGGAAGACGGCGGAGCGTGCCGGAGCAGGCGCGAGTGTCCTTCGAACGCGGGATCGAACTCCAAGGTCAACGAGCCATCGGCAGCGAGGAGGATCAGTCGTGCAGGCTCCGAAGGCCCCGACCGAATTCGCACCTCGCCCCGGCGGGAACCCCCGGTGCGGAGCTGGACCACCAGCTCGATGTCGGGACGATCGCCCGGCGGGTCGCCGGTGGCCGTGAGGTGCGTGAATCTCGCCGAGCAACGCCCGGACGACATCCACACTGCGGGCAAATGCAACGCGGGCCAGGTCGGTCTCCGTCGGATCGGAGGTCACCTCCAGGCGAAGAGTCCGGAAGTCGCCCATTTCGCCTTGGGAAAGCGATTGACGCAGGGCGGCCACGCCGGGATGGAGCCGCAGAGGAAGGTCGGGCACGATCGTGGCGCCGGTCTCTTCCCGGCTCAACGAGACCTGGTAGTACGCTTCCGAGTCCGAACCGGGCGGATGCAGGCAGATGATGGCCAGACCCTCGGCGGCGGCGCGGCGGAGGGACTCGCCGCGAGACGCGATCGGCCCGCCCACGATCACCGCGTCGATCCCCGCTTGGGCCAGGGCGTCGTCGAGATCGCGCGGCGCGGGGATTCCCGCCATCGCGGGGTCGGCGAAGCCCGGAAAGGCCCCATCCAATCGATGTTCCGGATGTTCGAGGAGCCAGTGCGCCCAGGCAAGCTCCTCCTCCCCATTTCCCAGGATCAGGATATTCATCGTTCAGTAGGCAGTCGGCAGTAGGCGGTAGGCGGAAAAGACAAAGACCACTCTCTCTCGACGTCCGACCTCAACGGGCGGACGGACGGTCCATCATAGAGATTCGGCATCGCCGCGTCTCGGGGTCGGTTGTCGGGCAGGATTGACCGTCCCGTCCGCGACAGGTGATAATGATGTCCCAAGACAGATGCCACGCGTTCCGGGGCGTTGCGATGGGCAGGCGGTGGAACCAATCTGGGATGCCGCAAGGCGTTGAGCAGCCGAAAGGCGCCGAGCATTGATCGCGATCGAGAACGTTCGTGACTTCCCCGCCCGTGCTCGTGGCGCTTTCGTCACGGTGGGTAACTTCGATGGGGTTCATCGGGGTCACCAGCACCTGTTGGGCCGGCTCCGCGCCCGGGCCGATGCGGCGCGTGTGCCGGCGCTGGCAATCACGTTCGACCCGCATCCGGTCGCCTTGCTACGGCCCGAACAAGCCCCGGTCCCCCTCGTCTGGCCGGAGCGTGAGATCGCCCTGCTTCAAGAGTGTGGTGCTACGGAAGTCGGCATTTTCAAGACCGGTCCCTGGCTCCTCGGACTTTCGGCTCGGGGTTTCTTCGAGCGGGTCATCCTCGGCCAGTTCGCCGCCCGCGGCATGGTCGAGGGGCCGAATTTCGCATTCGGTCACGACCGGGAGGGTAACGTCTCGAGCCTGGCGAAATGGTGCGCCGGTGCGGGGATCGACTTCGAAGTCGTCGAGGCGACCTGTATCGACGGAGAGCTGGTCTCGTCCTCGCTCATACGCCGTTGCCTGAGCGAGGGCCGTGTCGAAGATGCCGCTCGGTTTCTCGGCCGTCCCCACCGATGCCGAGGATTGGTCGGCCACGGGGCGGGCCGCGGTACCGGACTGGGTTTTCCGACCGCCAACCTGTCCGAGATCGACGTCATGATCCCCGCCGACGGCGTTTATGCCGCCCGCGTCTGGATCGACGGCCGAGGACCGGCATGGCCCGCCGCTTGCAACATCGGGCCCAACCCCACATTCGGCGAACAGGCCCGAAAGGTCGAAGCCCACCTGATCGGGTTCTCGGGGGACTTGTATAACCGATCGGTCGAGCTGGACTTCATCCAGCGGCTCCGATCAACCCGCCGATTCAACGGTCAGGAAGAGCTGCTCGAACAACTCCGGCTCGACATCGACCAGGCACGCCAGGTCTGACGCGAACGGCTCCGAATCACCCCCGCATTGGCATGGCTCAGTCATCGACCTCCGACAGCACCGGGAAATTGGATGACCTTTGAGCGATGCCGAGAGCTCCTACCCGTTGAAACGGGCCTCGGCGCGACGCATGATGCCGCAAGAGTTGTAGCCAATGTCTGAGGACGACCGGATCGCGAATACTCATCTCGTCCCGGACCGCTATTTCACATCACGGGAGACGATATCATGCGAATACGAACGGCGATGGCCGTCGCCCTGCTCGCCGCCGACATCCTACTCGGATGGCTTGCGGCGTCAGCCCGACTCTCCGCGGCTCCCTCCCAGGACACGCCCAAGAGTGATGCCCCTTCGACCCCGAGCAGCCCGAGCGTGCTGCCCCGTCCCGACTTCCACTTCTCCGGCAGTGTGGGGCGGACCTACCTGGACTCCGACCCGCCGCGGTTCCCGCAACCAGTGCAGGCCCCGAAGGGCGCTCCGAACGTCGTGCTAATCCTGATCGACGATGCCGGCTTCGGGCAGTTCAGCACCTTCGGCGGCGGTGTGCCGTCGCCCACGATGGATTCGCTCGCGGCGGAAGGCCTCCGCTTCAATCGGTTCCACACGACCGCGCTGTGCAGCCCGACTCGCGCCGCCCTCATCACCGGACGCAACCATCACTCCGCCGCGTTCGCGAGCATCGCCGAGGCCGCGACGGGGTACGACGGCTACACCTGCGTCCTGCCGCGCAGTTGCGGGACGATCGGCGAAGTCCTCCGTCAGAACGGGTACATGACCGCCTGGATCGGCAAGAACCATAACACGCCCACCTGGGAAGCGAGCGCCGCCGGCCCGTTCGACCGCTGGGCCAACGGGCTGGGCTTCGACTACTTCTACGGCTTCAACGCCGGCGACATGAACCACTGGAACCCGGTGCTCTATGAGAACCGCGACCTCGTTCCCGCGTCGAGCGATCCCACCTACCACCTGACCGCCGACATCGCCGACCACGCCATCGCTTGGACCCGTAAGGTCAAGAGCATCTCCCCGGACCGCCCGTTCTTCCTCTATGTCGCGCCCGGCGCGACGCACTCGCCCCACCAGGCGCCCCAGGACTGGATCGACAAGTTCAAGGGCAAGTTCGACATGGGGTGGGACAGGTATCGCGAGGAGACGTTCGTGCGGCAGAAGCAACTCGGGGTGATCCCGGAGAATGCGAAGCTCACCCCACGGCCAGCGGGTCTGCCGGCATGGGACTCCTTGAACGCCGACCAGAAGCGGCTCTATGCGCACATGATGGAGGTCTTCGCGGCCTATGGGGCGCACTGCGACTACCACATGGGCCGGGTCGTCGAAGCGGTGAAGCAGTTGCCCGGCGCCGAGAACACGATCTTCATCTACATTGCCGGCGACAACGGCTCCAGCGCCGAGGGCGGAATCGAGGGGTCCGTCAACGAGAACCTGTTCTTCAACGGCTTCCCGGAAAAGTGGCAGGATAACCTCAAGGTGATCGACGAGCTCGGCGGGCCGAAGCACTTCAATCACTTTCCCTCGGCCTGGGCGCACGCGATGGACACGCCCTTCCAGTGGACCAAGCAGATCGCCAGCCACTTCGGCGGCACGCGCAACCCGCTGATCATCTCCTGGCCTGCGCGGATCAAAGACAAAGGCGGCCTGCGCAGCCAGTTCCTCCACACCATCGACATCGTGCCGACGCTCTACGAGTTGATCGGCATCACGCCCCCGATGGAGCTCAACGGCGCGCCGCAGAAGCCGATCGAAGGGATCAGCTTCGCGTACGCGTTCGACGATGCGAAGGCCAAGGGCCGGCGGACCACGCAGTACTTTGAGATGGGGTGCGTTCGGGGCATCTATCATGACGGCTGGATGGCTTCCGCCATTGCGTTCGCACCCTGGGAGCCGAATCGCAAGGGATTCGATATCGATAAGCAGAAGTGGGAACTGTACAACATCGACGAGGACTTCTCGCAGGCCGACGATCTCGCGTCCGCGAATCCGCAGAAACTCCGCGAGATGCAGGACCTCTGGTGGTCGGAGGCTTCCAGGCATAACGTCCTGCCGCTGGACTGGCGCGGCGTCGAGCGCCTCAATGCCGAGCTCATGGGCCGCCCGAGCCTGTCCGGAGATCGCAAGATGTTCACGTATTACCCTGGACAGCTCGGTCTTCCCAACGACGCCGCCCCGCGCATCCTCAACAAGTCGTGGACGCTCACGGCGGACATCGACGATTCCCGAGAGCGGCGCGGAAGGCATGATCATCACACACGGCGGGCTCGTCGGCGGATATGGCCTTTACGTCCGTGAGGGCAAGCCGACGTTCGTCTACAACTACCTCGAACTCGAGCGCCCCACGATCACGGGCACGGACGCGCTCCCCAAGGGCAAAGTGAAGCTGGTCATCGACTTCCAGTACGAAGGCGAGGCCGAAGACCGCGGCAAGGGCGCGATGGTGACGATGTCCGTGAACGGCGCCAAGACCGCCGAGGGCCGCCTCGAACGGACCATCCCGCTCCAGATCTCCCTGGGCGAAGGACTGGACATCGGCCGGGACGTCGGCTCGCCGGTGGACTTCACGTACAAGTTGCCGTTCACGTTTACGGGTGAGATCGAGAAGATCACCATCGAGTTGAAGTGATTTCCGTAGTCTATTTCGCGGGCAGGAAGCGATTCCCGGACCGCTATCTTACCCTTCTGAGTACGACACCGTGGGAACGCGAACGACTTTTCCCACCGCCGCAATGCTCGCCGTTGGTGTTCTGGTCGATTGGATCGCAGTTCCCGCCGGCGCTCAGGAGAAAACACGGGAACCCGGCGCGAAGTCCGTGATCACTTTACCCCGCCGAACCGGCTCGGCACACCTCGCGCCGGCGAGTCGGCGGCTGGAATCCCGATCGGCTGAGAACCGCCCGCTCGATAAGAACCACGAACCCACTCGTCAAACAAAGGGAGACGGACATGAGCTTCAAATACAAGCGCCTTGACAAGAACGATGTCGCCGTCCTGTTGGTGGATCACCAGACCGGCCTGACAAACTGCGTGCAGGACTTCTCGCCGGACGACTTCAAGAATAACGTGCTGGCGCTGGCCGATGCCGCCAGGTATTTCAAGCTGCCCACCATCCTCACGACGAGCTTCGAGGATGGGCCCAATGGGCCGCTGGTGCCGGAGCTCAAGGCGATGTTCCCGGATGCGCCCTACATCGCGCGGCCGGGCAACATCAACGCGTGGGACAACGAGGACTTCGTGAAGGCCGTCGAAGCGACGGGCAAGAAGCAATTGCTCATCGCGGGCATCGTGACCGAGGTGTGCGTGGCTTTCCCCGCGCTCTCGGCCATCGAAGCCGGTTACGAGGTCTTCGTCGTCGCTGATGCGTCCGGCACGTTCAACAAGACCACACGCGACGCCGCCTGGGCCCGCATGTCGGCGGCTGGGGCGCAGCTCATGACGTGGTTCGGCGTCGCCTGCGAGCTTCACCGCGATTGGCGCAACGACATCGAAGGGCTGGGGGCGCTGTTCTCCAACCACCTTCCTATCTACCGCTGTCTCATCAACAGCTATATGACGAAAAAGCCGTAATGGCGTCCTGCCGAACGCATAAACCAACAAGTGGTCTGAGCACCGCTCATCACGATCGGTCTTGCGTACAGGAAAAGATGAGAGCTGCCTGCTCTGGGAGATCTCAGCACAATACGAGGGGACGACCTATGCGAACGCCAACGACCTTGACCGCGGCGGTGCTACTCACCGCAGGCACTCTGCTCGGTTGTCTGACCACGCCGGGCCGGCTGACACGACAGCCGCCGGCCCGGAGATTCCGCCGTCCGGATTTCCAAGTTTAGACGAAGGCCAGTGGCTTCAGACGATGCCCGGCCACGGCTGGTTCGCCTACTTCCAGATCTACGGCCCAGAGTCGTCGGCCTTCGACGGCTCCTGGAATCCCGGTGACTTGGAAGAGGTTCAGTGAGCCTTCCGTTCTCCTCGATCGGGAAGCAGATCGTGATCGGCGAGGCCGAGTGAAGCAGATAGCAAATGTCAACACAATTTGAATGAATCGATCGTTCCGGCGAAACCCGAGAGGGGAGTGGGATGGACCCACTCCAACTCCCTCCCGGGCGAACGATGCGTGATCTCCCTCCTCGGCGCCGGGTTTGCGACGCGGCCCGGTCCCATCGGAAGTCTGCCGGTCGTTGCCGCATCCTGCCGACGGACCCCGATCGGCGTCGGTCCGGGAAAGGCCGGGACGATTCTCGCCGGGCCTCGATCATTTGGAGACGATCGTCAGCTCGATCCGGCGATTCTTGGCACGGCCTTCTTCGGTGTCGTTCGAGGCGATCGGTCGATCGGGACCGGCCCCCTCGGCAATGACCCGCTCGGCGGGTACGCCAGCCTTGATCAGACTGTCCTTGACCGCGGTGGCGCGATCCAGCGCGATCTTCTGGTTCTGTGCCGCGTCGCCGACGTTATCCGTATGGCCCACGATCTTCAGCTTGGCGGTGCTGAAGGCCTTCATGATCGTGGCCAGGCTGGTGATGGCGGCCGACGAATCGGGAGCGAGCTTGGACGTGGTCCCCTCGAAGTCAAGGTTATCGGCGATCAAACTCTTCGGTTCTCGCGTGCCGGCGCCGTCGGTAAAGGACTGGACCAAGGCCTGGAGGTACGATTTCTCGGGGACGTCGAGCTTGATGTTGCCCGGCAGGGTGAGAGAGACCTTCTGGCTTACTGTCTCAATCAGGGCCTTGCCGTCTTCCGTCAGGCGCTTTCCGGTGTCCTTGACCGATCGAGTCGCCTGGTCGAGTCTCTCGGAGGCGTTCTCCGAGACCGTCTTCGTCGCTTGCGCGAGGTCGGGTGTCTGTGCCGGATTCGGCTGCGGCTGTCCTAGCCCGCCGGACCAATAATACAGGCCGAACAGCACGGCAGCTAGCAGGGCCAGCGGCGCGGCCCAGCGCAGCCATTCGGTCCCCTGGCTGGCCGCGGCCTCCGCCGTTCGCCCGACCTTCCTGGCCGCTCCCGCACCCGCCGTCTTGATCGCATTCGAAACCGAGCCCAGGTCGGCCAGGCTGTCCAGTCCCATTGCGTTGGAAAGCCCGGCCGGCGCGAGCTTGGCAATCGCGTCCTTCTGGGTCATCAACAAACTGGTCAAGCTTGCCAGCGACGATCCTCCCGAGGCGGTCTCCTTGCGGAGCACGCCCGTGAGCAGCGGTGCCAGCATCCCCAGCAACGACGCGGCCGAGCTCGCCTTGATCCCGCTGGATCGCGAGATCAGCTCCAGAATCGAGTTGAGTTTGCCGCCGAAGAGGGAACTCAACACCGACTGGCCATACTTGATCAAACTGTCCACCGAGCCGCCACTCAGCAGGCTCCCCAAGTTGCCGAACACACCATCGAGTCCCCCCAGGTGCGCCAGCTCCGAAGGTTCGTGTTTGAGCAGCTCGGACAGGCGGTTGCCGCCCGACGACGAGGCCATGTTCAAGAAGCCGGCCAGGATAGACGGAATCCCGGCCTCGATCGCCTTCTCGACGCGTTCCGGGCTCTCGCCGAGCGCACCACCGATCCGGTGCACGACCTCGGTGGTCAAATAGCTCTTCGCAAGATCGATCAGGTTTGCTGCCACGCGTGACCTCCAGCGTTCTCGGGTGTAGGAGTGGGATTCAGTGACCGACGCCATCAAGGCTCGATGTGTTGTGTGATGCCTACGGTCTCGGTCTCGACGCCCTTGGTCCCAGGAGCAAGCCATCGAGATGCGTTGCGTACGACAAGGGTGTAGTCGGGATTGGGCCCGGAGGAACGACGTCGAAAGCCGGCCAGATCGGCCGATGTTCCCCGGGTTCTCACACGGGGCAGAGAGGCATCTTATTGAGACGCGACTCGGTTCGTCCGTCGCAAACCAGGGGTGGGCCTTGGACCCAACCCCGACCGCGCAACTCCTTGGGATGAGTGAGCCAAGGACCGACGTAAAGTCCCTCTTCGTCTCTGGAAACCCCCTTTCTTGATGGGGAATCCGCAGTCCCCGAACAGGCATGCCGCGTCAAGTGGTTCGAATACGCCGGTCGCCGGGTACGCGGCGAACGCCCAGGATCGGCACGGGCTGGAGTAGCTCCCCGGAACCGACCAAAGATCCGATGATGACGGTCACCAGCGAGATGAGCACGCCGGCCAGCGACCACCAAGAGGCCTGCCGGGCCGCCTGCTGCGCACCCAGTTCGCCGCTCACCTCGCGGCTCACCTCCGCCGCGGCGCCGGGATTCTCTCGGACCCGCTCGTAGAAGCCGCGGTACTTGGTGACCATCGCCTCATCCACGCCCGCCCGCTTCAGGTCGCTTGCGACCCGGTCAACGTCGATCCGGCCTTCATCGGTCGTGTAGGCCCCAGAAGCCAGACCGACCAGGCCGCCGAACCCGGTCCGGATGCCGGAGGCCAGCAGCCAGATCATCCCGGTGAAGAGCACGCCCCAGAGGATCAGGCCGTAGAGGACGGCCTCCATCTTGCTTTCGCCGACCGCCAGACGGCTGGTGGCCCAGCCGCCGAAGAACATCGCCAGCAACAGAGCGAGAATCGAGTAGATCGCTGCCCCGGCGCCGAGTTCGGTGCCCGATCGACGGACGGCCACCTCGATGCCCAGGGCGACGCCCAAAATGGTTAGCACGACATAAATCGTCAGGGCCACCATCGCCCCGGCGGCGATGGCGCCCCAGCTCACGCGACTGCGCACGGCCAGCAAGTCGACCGCGCTCGGCACGTTCGTCTCAACCATCGGTCTGCCTCCTCCCAGGTTCGAGTGAGCCAGATCGACCGAGAGGCCCGGTCAGAACTCGCGAGCGACCTGGCAACATGATCAAGCGGCGAAGTCGCGCGCGAATCTCTCCTGGCTCGGTAAGGACTCACTCGGTGGCTTGCTCGATCTTCTCACCGACCTCCTTCACGGCCTCACCAGCCTTCGCGGCAACGCTGCCAGCCCCATGCGCGACAGCCTTCGCCGCAGATTTGATCGCGTTGCCCGCGCCCTGCACCACCGACTTTGCGGCGTGGCCGGTCGCCTCGGCCGCGGACTTGGCCGTATCGGCCGCTGACGACGCCGCGTTGCCGACGGCTCCAGCGGCCCGGCCGGTTGCGTCGGCAGCCCCCTTGACTGTCAACTTCGCGGCGCCCGCGGCGTCATCAATCTTCTGTTCAACCTTGCCCACGGTGTCCGACATCACTGACCTCCCTCGATTTTTGGATGGGTAATCATTCATCGCCCTCGACCCGATGCACTCAGACGGCCCAAGGTCGAGCGACCGACACCTGTCGATGTTTACGAATGTCTCGGGCCGTGCTCACTGTGCTCGTGAGCCGTGGTCGCGTGCTCCCTGGCATCCTCGTGTTGCCCGTGCGAGGGATGACGCGCCGCCTGCGGGTGATGGCGTGCGACGGCGAGATAATTTGCGGTGGCCTGTCAACGATCGCGCGATGGCAGATCGCCACTTTCAGGCCAAAGCGATCGGTGAACGGTTCCTGCGAGCGCAGCTTCCACGGGTGCGGTCGAAGCGCTCGCTGTCCCCGCCAGTGATCCCGTCAGGTCCGCCGCGCCCACTTCTGTGGGCCGATCGGTTACCCTCCGTGTGGTCCTCGACCAGCAGATCACTCATCAGGACCGTCACTGTTTTTCCAAGGGCTCTCACACGCCCCTGATCGCCGGACGTACCCTGGTGGGAATAGCAACAGAGTGTCGGCTGATACTCGCCGGCCCTGGCGAGTCGGTTCCACACTCATCTCGATGCTCAGGGATGGTAGCCGCTCGCGCCGTGCCAGATCTTCTGCGGCTCCGAAGCGAGATAGCATCGCCAGTGATCCACTTCGAAGCGGCTGAGCAGGAGATTCATAAAGGCGATGAATCTCCCGATTCGAAACGGTCTTCCATCCGCCTGTCCAGTTGGCGACGATCATGCAGATTTGCTTGGGATACGAGACTCCTCCATACCCGCAGAGAAGTGCGGAGCCATCAAGGCAACACTGTGGAGCAGTTCTCGGACAGCCTCAGAAGACCGCCCATCATCCCACGTCAGACCAGTTGACGACATGCGATGTTGGCGACAAAGGTGCAGACTTGATCGGGCGGGGGTATCCCAAGTTAGGGCCGACCAAATCGCCCGGTGCCTCCCCATACTCTCACCGCGACGTTGAAGCGATGTCGAGATGTGAGGAAGCTTGTCAGCCTTTCGGGCGACAGGCCTCGAACTGTCTGCCCGACGGCTTATGCCGTATGATGCGAGATCACCGGATCTTTGTAAAGACCCTCGTGAATCTTCAAGCGCGGATTCTTGGGATTCTTTGGTCGCGAGTCGTGATCTCACTTCATTTCGAACGGTCCCATCTCTTCTGGGGTTGGCGAGTGGCGACGGCTCGCCACCGAGGCGCCGACCTCGTATCCTCGCTCATTAGTAGAGGCGCCGAGTTCGGGCAGTACCTGCGACCGACAGGGGGAAGAAAGTGGCACCTGGCTGCTGGCGGGTGAAGTTGAGACGTTTGAGTTCTCGATTGTTCTCGACGCGCTTGAAGTAGCGTCAGCCCGACAGTAGCATCTGAGCTGTCGCAATCGAATGCATGTCGGCCGTCCAGTCCCCTTCAAGGATCGTCGAGCCAACTGGATTGGCGGCTCCGAGTGTACGGGCCAAGCATCCTGAGGTATCCCGCAGCCTGTGTTCGGTGCCAGCCGGCTTCGCCCGATCGCTACGCGCGGTTCAAGCGCGTACTCCCCGACGAAAGGGGCCTCGATCAGTTTGCCGTCATGATTTACTCCCACCAAGACGATATTCTGCGAGACACATGATGAGAACGACTCGATACTCCGTGGTCTCGGCACTGCTCTTCACGTGCCTCTTCCTGGGCTACCTCCGGCTCGTTTCAGGCCAGGTACCGCCGCAGTCTGCCGCCTGCCGCCGCTGCACCGGCACAAGGTGCGACCACGCCGGCCCAAAGCGCCGAGGAAAAGCCGATCCGCGACCTGGTCGATGCCTTCGCCAAAGCCTACAGCGCACCGGACACCAAGGCCCTGGCGGCTTTGTTCACCGACGACGCCAATGTCGTCGATTCCGGGGGCGAGGCCACTCGTGGCAAGTCGGCCATCGCCGAGATGTATACATCGTCCTTCGAGGACAACCCGGATCTGAAACTCGAGCCCAAAGTGGAGGAGATCCGATTCCTCACCCCCGACGTGGCCCGCATCGAAGGTCATACTCGTCTCAGCACCGACAGCGGGGACGCCTCGGACTTCACTCGATTCAGCAGCCTGATCGTGAAACGAGACGGGAAGTGGCTGGTGGCCGAGATCCGAGAATACCCGGCCCCCGTCGAAGACGTTTCCAGCTACGAACGGCTCAAAGAGCTCGAGTGGATGGTTGGCGATTGGGTCGACGAGAGTGACAGCGTCAAATCCAGTTCGACTGTGCGCTGGGCCGACAACAGGAGCTTCTTGATCCGGACATATCAGGTTGAAGTCAAAGGCGAGTCGGCAACGTCGGGCACGATGTTCTTGGGTTGGGACCCTCAGACTGGCCAGATCAAATCGTGGCTATTCGATTCCAACGGCGGGCACGGCGAGGGGCTATGGACGCGAACCGGCGAGAAGGAGTGGGTCGTGAAGGCGTCGGGCGTGCTCCGCGACGGCCGACCGACCTCGGCCACCCAGATTCACGTTGTCCTTAACAACGATTCGGTCAAGACCAGCTCGATCGACCGGATCATCGGCGGACAGATCGCGCCCGACATCGCGGATGTCGTGATGGTCCGCAAGCCTCCTCAGCCCGGCGGCGCGCCGTCTCGGCCGGCGGCCGCACCCGCGCCACCGGGCAGCGGCGCATCTCGCAACTAAGAAACTGTCCGAGAAGCGGATCCGGGGTTTGTAGGGTGGGTGAAACCCACCAGAATCGGCACACTTCCTGGTGGGTTTCACCCACCCTACAAGATTCTCGGATCGTTTCTAAGCCTGGACGAATCATTCCCAACCGGGGTTCTAGCAACCGCCTCAAGCAGTTCGGCGCCCGGATCTCGGCGCGTGCCAGGTTTTCCGGTCTGTGTGACGGAATGGCCCGTACCAACGCTCGATCAGCCTCCTGACACCAACCTAGCGACACCGCGAGGTATCCCATGTTGCGGCATACATTGACGATCGCCCTGGTGGCGGCCCTGATTGTCCTCGGCGATATGCAGGTG
The DNA here is from genome assembly GCA_963845755.1 of uncultured Planctomycetota bacterium. Classification (GTDB taxonomy): domain Bacteria; phylum Planctomycetota; class Planctomycetia; order Isosphaerales; family Isosphaeraceae; genus CAWJTV01. The sequence continues at coordinate 65,173 of CAWJTV010000014.1, read as the reverse complement.
GCCTACGCCCAGCGAGGCCGGGGCGGCGGCGGCGGCGCACGGCGGGGTGGCGGCACGGCGCGTCCGGCGGGCGGCATGAGTCGTCCGGGTGGTATGGCGCGCCCCTCCACGCCGATGAACCGGCCGGCCATGGGCGGCATGAACCGGCCGACGGGGGGCGGGAATATGGCCCGACCGGGTATGGGTAACCTCGGCAATCGCCCCGGTGGCGGTGGCATGACCAGGCCCGCGAGCCTTCCTGGCCAGGGCGGCGGTAATCGCCCTGGCATGGGAGGCAATCCTGGCGGCGGTGGACGTCCTGGCGGCGGCAATCGTCCCGGCGGCGGTGGTGGGCTTCCCGGAGGTGGCAATCGTCCTGGGACCGGCGGCAATCGTCCCGGTGGCGGTGGCGGCAACCTACTTCCCGGCGGTGGTAATCGTCCCGGTGGCGGCGGCGGCCGGCCCGGTGGCGGTGGTGGCGGCAACCCAATTCCCGGTGGCGGTAATCGTCCCGGTGGCGGTGGCAATCGTCCCGGTGGCGGCGATCGTCCCGGCGGCGGTGGCGGCAACCTATTTCCCGGTGGCGGTAGCCGTCCCGGTGGCGGCGGCAATCGTCCCGGTGGCGGCGATCGTCCCGGCGGCGGCAGCGGCAATCGTCCCGGCGGCGGCAATCGTCCCGGTGGTGGCGGCGGCGGCACCCAGTGGCCTGGCGGCAATCGACCTGGATGGAACAATCGTCCCGGTGGCGGTGGCGGCGGCACCCAGTGGCCCGGCGGCAATCGACCCCCCTGGAACCGTCCGGGGTGGAACGGCGGAGGTACGCAGAGGCCCGGTGGCAATCGACCTGGCTGGAACAACGGACAGGGTATTGCCAATCGCAACAACTGGGGCATCGGGAATGGCAATATCGCATCCGGCAATATCGGCCAGATTGGAGACAACCTCGGCGTCGTCAACCGGCCGAACTACGGCGGAAACAACTTTACCAATAACAATATAAATAATAGTAACTATTTTGGCGGTAACAACAACTTCGGTGGTGGGAGGAATTGGGGCTATGGAGGCTACGGCGGATTCGGCGGCGGCTGGGCCTCGCCTTACTATGGCAACTGGTATCGTGGCTGGGGCGGCAATCTCGGCTCGTTCTGGGGCGGCTACGGCCTCGGCGCCCTGACCTCGTTCGGCCTGGGCTCTGCGTTTGGCGCTTCGAGCTATTACTCGGCTCTGGGCGGGTACGGTTATGGGGGTTATGGCTATCCGGTCTATGGAGGCTACGGTTATGGAACCGGCTACGGCGTGTATGACTACTTCCCGACCTGGGGAGTGAGCAGCATCGGCGGATGGGGGCTGGGCTCGATGGCGAGTACCTGGCTGAGCAGCAACTATATCAACCCTTACTACTCGACCGCCGTAGGGGCCCAGCCGGCTGCCACAACGGCCGTCTACGATTACTCGCAGCCGATCAACGTCACGACCGCCCCGCCTGACCCGAGCGCCGCAGACAGCAGCGAACAGGTGTTTTCCGCCGCGCGCGACTCTTTCAAGGCGGGTGACTACCAGCGGGCGCTCGATCTGATCGACCAGGTCATCAAGGCGACCCCCAATGCTCCGGTCGTCCATGAGTTTCGATCATTGTGCTTGTTTGCCTTGAGGCGCTATGACGAAGCAGCCTCGGTCGCCTATGCCGTGCTCTCGGCCGGCCCCTGCTGGAGCTGGGCGACGCTGGTCGGTCTTTATCCCGACGTCAACACCTACACCAACCAGCTCCGCGGTCTCGAGGCGGCGGCCCGGAGCAATCCTAACGCGACGTCGACGAGGTTTCTGCTCGCCTACCACTACCTCGTTGAAGGCAACACCGAAGCGGCTGGAGCCGAGTTTACGAATGTCGTGAACCTCGAGCCGAAGGACCGGCTCTCGGCTTCGTTCGCCAAAGCCTTGACCAAAGCCAACGAACCTGCGACAGCCCCCGCGACGGCGACGGGGCCGGTCCTTGCGGGAGCACCCGCTACCGCGGCCCCGCCGGCCCCGTCCATTCCGGGAGCGGCTCCTGCCGTGGCGCCAGCTTCTTCTTCCGCGACCGAGCCGGCCGAGGCGCCTGCTCCGCCACCACCTCCCGCGGAGCTGACCGGTACCTGGAAGGCCGCTCCGTCCCCCGACACCGCCATCACGCTTGCGCTCCAGGCCGATGGCGCCTACACCTGGGATGTTGCGAACAAGGGACAGAAGCAAGAGACCATCACCGGCCGCGCGGTCTACGTCAACGACGTGCTCAGTTTGACCCAGGAGGAGGGTCCGCCGCTGGCCGGAAAGATCGAATCGAAGGACGCGAGCAAATTCGTATTCCACCTCATGGGCGGAGGCAACAACGCCCCCGCTCTCACGTTTACCCGGTGAAAGTTACAGCATGATTCGAGGCACACGACTTCAATCCCTGGCGATTCTTGCCACGGGTGCCTTGCTGGGCTACCTGGCGGCATCCGACAAGTTGAACCCCTTCCCGAGCGCGCAGGCGGCGCAGCGGCCCACGGCCGATCCGGGCCGAGCCATGTCCGCCAAGCCCTCCGACGACGGACCTGCGTGTTGCTCGGACGACATCGGCAAAGGGACGCTCCTGGCCCTGGCCACGCCGAGTGGTGGTTCGGCCCTCGCGGGAGCTCAGGTCGCCGGCAAGAAGCCGAACATCCTGGTGATCTGGGGCGATGACATCGGCGTCCACAACATCAGCGCCTACAGTCACGGTGTTATGGGTTATCGCACGCCCAACATCGACCGGCTCGCCAGGGAAGGAGCACTCTTCACCGATGCCTACGGCGAGCAGTCTTGCACCGCGGGCCGTGCAGCCTTCATCCTCGGCCAGCATCCGTTTCGCACCGGGCTGTTGACGATCGGCATGCCAGGCTCGCCCCACGGCATCCCCGACTGGACTCCGACGATTGCCGACTTGCTCAAGGCCCAGGGCTATACAACGGCCCAGTTCGGCAAGAATCACCTCGGCGATCGCGACAATCATTTGCCGACGGCCCACGGCTTCGACGAGTTCTTCGGCAACCTGTACCACCTGAACGCCGAGGAGGAGCCGGAGGGGTACTACTACCCGAAGGATCCGGAGTTTCGCAAGAAGTACGGGCCACGCGGGGTGCTCAAGGTGAATGCCGACGGACCTATCGAGGACACCGGCCCATTGACGCGCAAGCGAATGGAGACGATCGACGAGGAGTTCCTGGCGGCGGGGTTCGACTTCCTCGATCGCGCCAAGCGGTCGGATAAGCCGTTCTTCATGTGGTTCAACACAACCCGGATGCACGTCTGGACCCACCTCAAGAAAGAGTCGGAAGGCAAGACCGGCATCGGCCTCTATCCCGACGGCATGGTCGAGCACGACGGGATGGTCGGCCGGCTCCTCCGGAAGGTCGACGACCTCGGCATCGCCGACAACACGATCGTCATGTATTCAACCGATAATGGCGCCGAGATCGTTTCGTGGCCGGATGGCGGCACGACGCCGTTCCACGGCGAGAAGGGAACGACCTGGGAAGGTGGGCATCGCGTGCCGCTCCTGGTCCGCTGGCCGGGCGTGATCAAGCCGGGGACGATCATCAACGACATGATCGCCCACAACGACTGGATGCCGACGTTCGCAGCCGCCGCCGGCGAGCCCGACGTCCGCGAGAAGCTCAAGCACGGCTATCAGGCCAACGGCAAGACCTTCAAGGTCCACCTCGATGGCTACAACTACCTGCCATTTTTCAAGGGGGAGGCCAAGAAGCCGCCGCGAGAGGAGTACTATTATTTCGGCCAGGGGGGCGACCTGAACGCCGTCCGCTGGAACGACTGGAAGATCCACTTCGCGACCCTGGACGGGAATATCGCAACAGGGACCCGCAATACTCCCGGCTGGCCGGTCATCATCCACCTGCGTGCCGACCCCTACGAGCGGGCGCCCCATGAGTCGGGGATGTATATCCGATGGTAAGGGGACCTCCTCTGGCTGTTCGTGCCGGTCCAGCAGAAGATCAAGGAGTTCTTCGCGGACTTCGAGCAGTACCCATATCAGGCCGGAAGTAGCCTGAATGCTGGCGGGATCAACTACAATACACTCCGCGCTTCGGAGGCGCTCAAGCGGCTCCAACAATTGGAGAACTTCACACCGCCGGGGCGAAATTGACCGGCTACCGTCAGGCGAAGCGGGAGAGCTGCTACCGGACACACCTGGTGGCAGACTCTCCCAGCCGTCGTGCGATACCGTCGGACTCTTAAGTTCGGGGCTCGGTCCTCGTCACTGGAACGAGCCATTGAGATCGATCGGGTATTCCTCGCATCCCTCGTCCTCGTCGCTGCTCATCTCGACGTCGCCGCCGTGGCGGGCCATTTCCAGCCAGCCCAGCTCGACTTCCTCGTATTTGTCGGCATCCTGGGCCACTGGCCGCACTTCGACGAAATAGCCGGCCAGTGCGAATCGGTCGAAGATCCACTGGTCGTTGCCCTCGATCCGCAAGTGGAGCTGCAAGGTCCGGGCGTCGTCCAGGCTGTCGAATTGCAACCCGTTCGGCACGGGCCGGCCCATGGCTTCGCCGAGGCTACCGGTCCCGAAGCTGACCTCGTACGAGTCGGCCTTGCCGCTCTGAAAGTCGTCATGGTAGGGCTGGTCCAGGTCGGCGCTGTACACGCCGGGGCCCATCTTCGGATGGAGGTGCTTCTCCTCGACCTGGTAGCAGAGCTGGACCTTGGAATTGGTCCCCGCCAGGAACTGATTCTTCGTGTGGACGGTGAGCCGGACCCGCTGAAGATAGACCGACATGGATGGCTCCTCGATAGGAGTGGTTCGGAAGTGCGAAACCTCCACCGATGTTAAAGCACGAGGGTCCTGGAAGGTAGCCCCGGGCGATGACGTGTTTCATGGGTCGGTGGGAATGAGCGAGAGAACCTTACCTCCCGACCGGCAGCGTCAGGAAGGGGCCGCTCGCACCCTCCTGGAGGCCGAAGTCCAACCGACTGACCTGAAGGACCAGCGCGAATGTCGTCTTGCTCGGCTGGTCGCGGTCGTCGATGTAATACCAATACCCACGGTACTTGACCGCGACATAAGCCTGAGGCGGTGGCTTGTGTCCCTGGCAGGTGTGGACCGCGAAGAGTCCCGCCGTGACGGCCCGCAAGTTGACCGGCACGCCGTCGGGAGCCACGGAGGTGACGGATCAGCCCGGCGGCAAGATGCTCGGGCGGCACCTCAACCCCGTTGGCGAGGTAGTAGTAGACCTGAACGGTGGAGCGAGGAGTCAGGCGCAAGACGCTCGATGGCGAGGTCGGGGCTCGGAGCGGGTCGAAGACATCGCTCGCCACGATGAGATCATAACGCGACTGGCCCGGTTCCAGATTGAGCAATTGCTCCAGTTCGACCATGATGGGGTGGCCGATCGCGGCCGGGTTCACCACCAGCACGAGCTTATGCTCCTTCCGGACCAAAACCCAGGAGGACCCATCTCCACGCGGGCGATACTCCATGGTGTCCTTCGCAGCCTCTAGGGCCGCCGACGCTGTGACGGCCGCCGCCGGCAGCGGCCCGCTAACCTCGGTGTCACGTTCCTGCGGAGAGACGACGACCAGCTCCAGGTCCTGGGCGACCTGGAGCAGGTGCGCGATCCGCTGAAATCGAGCGAAATCCGGCGCGAATTCGCGTTGAGGGCCGCTGGCCGACGGGGCGTTGGGCACCCCATTTAATCGCTCCGCATAGAGCCTTAAAATGGTCGAGGCCGGCCAGCTCGTCGAGGCCAGAAAGACCAAGGTGTCGGCCGAGATCGGGGTCAGGAACCGACGGAGCCCCTCACTGCTGGACGGGATGAACGAGATGGTCGGTCGGTTGGCGCCACTCAGGTTGACATCCGGCAGGACCGAAGTGAATGTGCGGTAGGGATTGTTACCTGGGTTCGGGGCCAGGAAGAAGGGCCGGGCCTCGGCGCCTCCGGCCAGCTCGTACTGTGCGGCAATGGACGAGACATTCAACCGGAACGGCGCCTCGTCGTATCTCATGCGAACGAGGTTCTGCAGCAACTGCTCCTCGTAAACTCGGCGGATCGAGTCATTGTACCGCGAGTGGGTCCGTTCCAGCACCTTGGGGCCGAAGGCGCATCCGCTCCCGGTGAACGCGAGGCCGAGCCACCATGCGAGAACGATGGTGATTTTGGCCGGTCGTCGCCACCGCACCTTCGTCTCCTTGAATTCACGCATTCGTTCATCGAGCCATCGCACCGAGTCCGTGTCGGACAGGTTCACGTTCTACGAGCGGATCCTTGGGCCCGCCAAGGCCCTGCCGCGCCCCGACTCACGGCTCCCCGGTTCGGTGACGACTACCGGAATCCCGCCCTTGGTTCCGAAGTCTGGCGGGTTGGCTGTTGAGGCAGAGGCATGACGCCCTGGGACGAGGGCCTGACTGGTACAGGCGATCCTTGTTCGCCGAGGGCCGGGCTTCCGACCCCTCGCAATGCGATTACGGCGTTCCATCGAGACAAAGTTCATGGCAGGCCGGACTCGAGACGACCTTATGGGTTTTATCGACTTTAACGGACATGCTCTGCAGGGTATTCACTCAATGACGCGAACGAAGGATCGGAGCCGGACGCTTTGCGCCTATCCGCCGGAGCGTTACAACCGCACCCGTGACGTGCTAGTTCCTACAATTTGCATGATTCGTCGAACCGGATCATGCCGATCCGTCGACCGGAACGAATCCATCAGGTCACGACACCCAAGAGGAGAATGAGCTGCCGGCGTACCTTCCCGGACCCTCGGCCAGGCAGACCACGCGGTCCGCAGGAGGAGTGAGCGACAGGGCTTACGCACCAGCCTGGGATATCTGAGTGTTCTGGGAAAGAGCATCTCGCCTCGATCCTACAGTCCGGCTGGTCGGGAAACGGACGTCTTTTGTACCATCGATCGCCAGGATAACTCGATCTTTTCAGGGACGTCCACACCATGACCGTCAGCTCGGATTCGGCCTCCGCTACTCCCGCCCAAGACCCGATCTCACTCCTCGATCATTTCGCCGACTTGCCCGATCCCCGCCGCGAACAGGGGCGAATCCACCGACTCGATGAGATCATTTTCATCGCCACCCTCGCCGTGTTCTGCGGCGCCGACAACTGGGTGCAGATCGCCGATTATGCCCACTCCAAGAGCGACTGGCTCGAGACCTTCCTCGAATTGCCCGGCGGCATCCCCTCGCACGACACCTTTCGACGGGTCTTCTGCCTGCTCGACCCGCTGGCCTTTCAGAAGGGCTTCTCCTCCTGGATGACGGCGCTGATGGAGCGAACGGGATTGACCCCCGTCGCCACCGATTCGCCCGAGCTGACGCCGATCGCCATCGACGGTAAGGCCCAACGCGGCGCGGCGCGGCGCACCGTCGGCCGCTCGGCCCTGCATGTCGTCAGCGCCTGGGCGGTCGTGAACCATTTGACCTTGGGGCAAGTGGCCACCGACGCCAAATCCAACGAAATTACGGCCATTCCCGACTTGCTCGCGATGCTGGACCTCAACGGGGCCGTGGTGACCATCGACGCCATGGGTTGTCAGAAAGACATCGCCGCCAAGATCATCGACGGGGGTGGCCATTACGCGCTCGCGGTCAAGGAGAACCAGCCGCACCTCTACGAGGACATCGCGCGGGCGTTCGACGAGGCATTGGATCAGGGCGAGCCCGGGGTGGACTTCACTGAATGTCAGACGGAAGAGATCACACCGAAATGATCTAAGGTGGCACGATCGAGCGCGTGGTTTCTCGGCGTCTTGACCAGTCTTCAGGTGCTTGGTGTCTGGGTCATGGCCCAAGACGCTCGCATACCGACGACCGCCCTTCCGCCAAGTTCGGCTCCTTTGCGGATTGCCCTGGAAGACGCTCAGCGGATTGCCCTGGCCAACAATACCGGCCTCACCTTGGGGCGACTGGGCGTGGAGGAGAAGTCGATCGCGATCGATGCCGCGAAAAGGGATTATTTCCCGAAGCTCCTCGGCAACTTCTACTACTTCCATTTCAGTGACAACCTGGGGAAAGTCGCGACCTTCCGTACCGGCCAGCTCGGCTTATTGCCGCCGGGGAGCCAGACGATCGCAGCCACGGTCGTGAATCAAGACAGTTCCCTGACGATGCTCACGCTGGCTCAGCCCATCACGAAACTCATCGCGGTCAATGCGGCCGTCCAGCTCGCCCGCGCCGATGCGCAGATCGCACAGGCCCAGCTCGACAAGGGGACGAGAGATCTCCTATCCGGGGTTGCGCAAGCCTTCCACGCCATGTACGGTGCCCAGCGCATCGAGGCGGCTCTCTCCCTCCAGGTGCAAGTCGCGCAGCGGTTTGTCCAGACCAGCTCGAACCCCGAGATCCGGGTGGCCATGATCGAGGCTCAGCAAGCCTTGCTTCAGGTGCGATCGCAGCTCACCGAGCTGACCGAACAGCTCAACAGCCTGCTCGGTATGCCTTCCTCCACCCGCTTCGAGCTCGTCCAGCCCCTACCGCCTGCCGTTCCGGTCAGCGACGCGGAGGAGGCCGTCGAGCTCGCGCTGAGGTGCAATCCACTGGTGCAGGAAGCCGAGGCCACGGTTGAAAAAGCACGGGCAGCCCTCAAGGTCGCCAAGGCCGATTTTATTCCTGATGTCAACATCTTCGGATCCTATTTCAATCAGACATCGGCCAGTTACATCCAGCCGAACTTCGGGGCTTTCGGCGTCTCGGCTTCCTATACGTTCTTCGATTGGGGCAAGCGGAGGCGCGTGAAGGACCAGCGGGAAACGCAGATCGCCCAGGCCTCTTGGAACGTGCGGGCGACCATCGAGAAGGTGCGTCTGGAAACCGTCCAAGCCTACGTCGGTTATGAACAGGCCCGGCAGGCGTTCGGTCTCGCCAACGAAATGGTAGAGGCTCGGAAGGACGCGGAACGCGGACACAAGGACGCCGCCGGCCTCGCGACGGCGAAGGCTGCGACGGCCAAATCCGAACTGGAATCGATCCAGGCGGAGATCGCTTATCGCGTCGCCCATGCTCGGCTCATCGGTGCGATCGGGGTTCAATGACTCGACTCGAATCCGGGAGTCGTCTACCGCACGAAACAAGGATTCAGATATCGGGGCGATGCTCATAGTAACGGCTCAGCGCCATGATCCGCTTGATCTGTCTAACGACGACGAAGCCGGTCAATACGAGCCCCGCGATGAAGATATTCGGGTGGACTAGCTCCGGGCTAGGACGCCAGAAGAATTGTCCTTCGTGCCACCACAGGGCGGAATCGAGGTAGAGCCAACCGAAGGCCACCGTCGCCATCACGGTGGTGATCCAGACGAGAGGGACTCGCCACCAGAGCCCGGAAGCCGCGATCAACAGCGGGTAACCCACGAGAAGGGTCGTCTCGATCCGCACCAACCTCTCCCCGTCGATCGGGCCGATCTCGACCTTTTCGAGCAATTTGGTCACGATCGTGAGGCAGATGATGTCCGCGGCCGACCAGAGGACGCGGACCCGATCCGACCGGAATCCCGAGCGCATGAGCACCTGGAAGAGCAGGGCGAGCATCGCCCAGAGCGCGAGGACCACCTCGATCGTCCAGTGCAGTCGCCAGTCGGGGTGCGAAGACAGGTGGAAGTTGATCTGAGTGATGATGGCCATGAGACCCAGCCCGCCCAACCGTGCGACCAGCTCCGGCTCGCGACGGTTCCAGCGGCGGAAGCGCGAGACGATCCCGGTCGCGGCGATTCCATCACCGTGGAGGTAGTTCTCCAGCTCGTCGGCGAGCGCCTTGGCCGAGGCATAACGGTCCTTGGGGGCTTTCTCCAGGCACTTCAGGCAGATCGCTTCCAGCTCTCGAGGAATCTCCGGGCGCAGGACGCGGGGAGCCGCGGGATCGCGCTCGAGGACCTGAACCACGGTCTCCATGATCGTGGGGGCCCGAAACGGAGGACGGCCGGTCAGGACCTCGTAGAGGATGGCGCCCAGGCCATAAACGTCGGTGGCCGGCCCGAGCCGCGCGCGAGAGCCGGTGGCCTGTTCGGGAGCCATGTAGCTCGGGGTTCCCAGGATGGCCCCACTGATCGACAGCGAGCTGTCCACGCCGGTCCGACGGGCCAGGCCGAAGTCGGTCAAGTACGGCTTCCCCCGGCCGTCGAGCAGGACATTGGATGGCTTCAGGTCGCAGTGAAGGAACCCGCGTCCATGGGCATAATCGACCGCGTGGGCCAAGGTCAAGGCCAGCCAGGCCGTGGCCCGGGGGTCGTCACGGAACCGGCTGGCTTGCTTTGTCAGGCTCGTCCCTTCGATCAGCTTCATGCTGAAGTACGGGCGGTCGTCGTGTTCGCCGACCTCGTAGATCGGCACGATGTTCGCGTGGTCGAGGTTCGCCGCCAGCTCGGCCTCCCGCAGGAACCGCTCGCGCTCCTCGAAGCTGGCCATCGAGCCCGACTTGATCATCTTGAGCGCGACCAGTCGCTTCAATCCCTGATGCCGGGCGCGATAGACGACCCCCATCCCACCCCGAGCGATCTCCTCGATCAACTCGTAGCCGCCAATGCTCGGCTGAGGCCGGCTGTCCGGCGTCGCATCATGCTGAACATAAGGGACCGTGGTATCTCCCGACTCATGACCATAGCCGTTGGGAGGTCGGTCCGCCGGCCGGGGATTTGCTCGCGTCCCGTCCTGAGGATCCCGTTCCTTCTCGAGCTCGGAGAAGACCGTTGCGACCACCTCGGCCCGGTCGGGAAACTCCGCGTCGTACTCGTCCCGAGGGGGATTGTCCCCCCGTTCCCGCCGGAGCTCCAGCTCGAGCGCGAGCAGCTCGTGGAACATCGTGTCGCGGTCGGCCGGAGCCGAGGATTCGAGGAAGACGGCGATCCGCGGTCGGCCGCCGCCGCGCCAGTCGGCTTCGAATTGCTCGCAGGCCCGGTTGACGGATCGGGCGCGGGCCAGCGAGTCGTCGGGATTCGCTTCCAGGCGCTCGGGGGACATCAATTCACCTCGACGACCGACATCCAGGTCTTGCGGATCAGGTCCAGACGGCGTGCGATCGTCCGGCGGGCGCAGCCGAGCTGGTCGGCGATCTCGTCGTTGGTATAGCCCTCCATCCGGCTGAGGGCGACCTGCCGGAGGGCATCGTCATCGAGCGAGTCGAGAAGCCGCTGGCACTCCTCGGCCATCATGGCGGCGAACTCGGGTGTCGGCCCATCGCCGGCGATCCGCTCCAGGCCCGCCATCGACCCGTCGTCGCCGGCGCCCGGACCGAAGAGGGCCGCCTCGTCCACGACGCGACCGCCCCCGCGTTTCTTCCGCCCTTCTCGTTGCGCCTGCGCCATGGCCTTCCGCGCCGTGATCACGACCAGCAAGCGCCACAGGTCATCGCGGTCGGCCAACTGGGGGAACCGCCCTCGCGCCGCTCCGTCGCAGAAGCTGTTGAACGCGCTGAGTGCGGCGTCTTCCTCATCCTCGCCGGCCGTCGTCCGCCGCAGGCGCTTCAACTTCCCGCGTGCCACGACGACCAGCCGGGAAAAATAACGCTCCCACAGCGGCTGGGCCGCCGCGAGATCGCCTTCCCGGAGATTCCCAAGCCAGCACGTGACCGAACCGTCTTCCTCGCCGCTCATTCCTGACCTCATTCGTTGACGACCCCGGGCGAGTCCTCATGACCTGGTTTTGATATCGCTTCCGGATCGAGACGCATTGTAACGCCCCGGGAGGGAATCCCCAACCACGATCTTCGAGAGGACTTCCGGCAGGGCTGGACGTCTCAAGGGTCTGTGCAAACTGCATGGAGTACCGTTGACCGCTCGGATCGCCCTGGGCAAACGGCAGGATTGGCTTGACCCGCGATACCGTAATTCCCGGCCTGATCGCGATCTCGTGATCTCGTAACCTTGTCGACGAGGGGACAGCGTCCGCCGGCGGCTCAGTCGGCACAATCGGTATATTCCCTACAATCGTGGCTTCGTTCGCGGCTTCCCGCCGCGTCAACTTGGCTTCGTTCGCGCGATTCCGGTGCCGAGGTCGAGGCTGACCCGCATAATCGATATATTCGCTACAATCGTGGCTTCGTTGGCGCGGCTTTTCAATCGGGAGGTTGGTGGGTTCGTTCGCGCGATTTCGAAGAGCGAGGAAGTGACAGGGATCGACCGAGGGAACTCCGATGGCGAGGACTGGGCTTCGGACGGGGGCGGTGCCATTTGGCCGACTGAAAGTCGCGGATGGCTTCGCCCAACGTCACCTATCTATCAGGATGCCTCAACTTGGGGATTTCGTTAATGCACCTACGGCGTGGCTGGGCGTTTTCTTCGTCGCAACTCTTGCCACAACCACGACATGAAAAAAAACGAAAAAAATTTATGTCGGGAGACTGCGGACAGGGCCGGGAGCTCGGATTACGGCAACCGGCCGGGATGTTCCCGAAGTGTCGCGGCCAGGGCTTGCCGTTGGCCGTGGCGAGAGGGGGAAAAAGGGGTGGCTCATGGTCATGGGCCGAGATTGGTGAGGCTCGTTTTCAGTCGATCTGTAAGGTGGGTGCAACCCACTATCCGGTCTGGGGTTATGGTGGGTTGCACCCACCCTCCACCAGAGAGCATTACCAATCTGGGACCATGAGTCGATGCTACAGCGTGTTCAGATGACGGGGTTTGTGCACTAACGTCGCGGCATTCCGTTCCGCCTCCTTTCACCGCATCCAGGGAGGCGAGCAAGGCACGGTAATGAGGTTGGCGGGAGGGACGAAACAGAGCTGCTGACAATTGGTATAGTAGCAAGCGTAAGGAGGTCGTGTACTGCAAAACCGGTTGCATGTACACGGGCCGCATGAGAATGCGGGCTGAATCGAATGCGGGTCGAGGATTCGTAAGAGGGGGTTGTGACCCCCGCCGCTTTGGTAGCGATCGCCTGGCGTGTCGAGCGAGGCCCGTGCGGTCAGTCCCGGCATTCTCATCGTTCACGATCCTTTTCTCACAATGATCTGTCAGTGTGATGACTCCGACGCCCCCTCGGCGTCGGAGTCACGATGAACCGACGTTGCTCCCACCGACCCTCACATGAGATGGCAGTGGGGCGGCCCGTAACAGATGCACCGGCAGTTGTAGTTGGCGAAAGGATCGTCTCCGGCAGACGCCAGGCAACGGGCGTAGCAGCCAGGGAGGGTGGCGGGCAGCACGGCCCCCCCGGCTTGGACGAGGTTTAATTCCTCCCGGTAAGACGTTCCGGTCCTCTCGAGCGCTGTGACCGCGGTGAACCCTGGCAGTCTCATGGTACTCACCTCCAATGGCCGACCGACCGCGTCCGGTTTCACGGAAGTTCAAACCGGGCTGACGCAGAGGCCGTAATAGTGATTGCAGCAGTAGGCACTACCTGTGCGGAGACAACACGCCTCCCAGGCACGACATAACGGATTGATGCCGAAGGACGGAACCACTGCGTCGGAACTGCGGTGGGAGCCGCCCGCGCCCTGCATGGCGTCGCTCGCACGGAAGTCCGTGCGTGCTCTGAACAACGATGCATCCGCAGAAAACCCAGGCATGTTCATCTCGTAATCCTTAGTAGTATTGCGGAACTTGAGGCTCGGCGCAAAGTTCCCGTGGAAGGGTATTCGTTCCGACGCCCGACGTTTTCCTGGCCCTCGATCCGAAACCCGAACGAGAAGTCCCGATGCGAACGGGCAACCATGCGAAACGGGAGATCGTTCAATGGTCGTAATACGGAGACAGCTTGGTGACCAAGAACGGGAACGGCTCTGTCACGTCCACCCGGACGAAGACCTTCTCGGTGAAGTCGGTCGCGCGGTTGGCGAATGAGAAGATCACGTTGACCAGATTGCGCGTGCCGCTCAGGCGCGACGGCAGCACGTCCACGGCCGTCAAGGCGTAGTTCTGTCCATAGTACTCGGCTGCCTTGGCGTAAATGGCGTCGTAGCGGACGGCCAGGTAATTCAGCGCGCGGTGTTCGTCCATCGCGCCGGCGTTGTCGGCCAGTTGCATGATCCTCCAGAAGACCTCTTCCGCCATCGGCCGGAATTTCTGCGCGTCTTGTCCCTGCGGCGGGGGGATCGACCCGATCAGAGAGTCCACGTCGAAAGAGTATATCTGGTCGAACGCGACGACAGGGACCATCAGCCCGTTGCATGCCTGTGGCGGGGCGATCGGCCCGCGCACGCCGATGACGACGTCAATGTCGGTGGGGCGTGGCGACGGGCGGACCGCCTCGATCAACAGGTGGAAGTCGCCCGGATGGCCCGGCCGGAGGATGTACGTCTCCACGCTCCCGATGGAGAGCACCCAGCAGAGTTGCCGGGCCAGGTAGAGGTTCTCCCGCTTTGAGAGTACCGCATGAAGAGCCTGGCGGTCGGACAGTCCGGCTGTCCCGGACCGACCTGTGGCCTGAGTGAACTCCTTCTCCACACCCGGTGACGGGAACCGCGGATCGACCCGACCCAACGCATAGACAAAAGAATAATTCACCGCGGCTTCGCCCTCGGATTTGGCACCCCCCGTGCATCCGCAGCCGCACTTGCCGCCCGCCGACTGAGGGACGGCCGTTGCCCCGGTGCCCGCGGGCAAGACAGGTCCAAGTGCTGACGCATCGCCATCGTGTATGGGATGATCGCGCCCTGCTCCAACGACATCTGTCTGCTCCATCGCAGTCCTCCTACGTTAGAGGGAAAGCTCCGACATGGCTTGATACGCCGCCCAGGCGTTCAGAAGGCTCGGGACGACCGTCGCCCGCCTGGGCGCCCCGGACCCGGTGACGGCGAGCTTGATTTGGGCCGCGGTTGCGGCGGGGTATTCCGACCACAAGAGAGCGACGGCACCGGTCACGAACGCTGCCGCGACGCTGGTCCCCCCTGATCGGAACGGCGGACCGGCCGCCCCGAGACTGGTAATGTCCTCGCCCGGTGCTCTCAGCCCGCGAGTCCCGATGGAACTCCCCAGGTTCGATTCCGGAGTCGGCCGCCCACGGAGGTCGCAAGCCGCCACGGGGATCACCCACGGGTGCCGCGTGATGGTCGAACTGCCCACGGCACCCTGATTCCCCGCCGCCGCCACGACGAGTACACCACGACGAAGGGCGTAATCAATCGCCTCGTCCAGTTCCCGAATCCCCGGGGCCGAGGGTCGGGCCAAGGCGAGGCTCAGGTTGACCACATGGACCCCCGCGTTCGACGCAGTCGATGATCGCCGCCGCGAGTTCCTGGGATGTCGCATTGGGCAGTGACCCGTCCCCGGAACCGGTCTCCGCAAAGATCGGGCGAACCAGCAGGGTGCAACCGGGACAGATGGCGGGCGCCGCGCCCCCCTCTTGCCAGATAAGACCCCGGCCACGAAGGTCCCGTGCCCGCAGGCGACGCTGTCGGAGCGGACGCAGCGTCCACTCAGGCGCCCGGGGATCTCTCGGACAATCGCCGCTGCGAGGTCGGGATGGTCCACGGCGACTGGTCCATCAATGAGACCGACTGTCGTTCCCGCGTTGCCGCGACTGCGTTCCATTAAATCCGTGAGTTTGACAAGGTCCAAGGCGCACATCGACAACAGACCCCGCACCCAGACCGGGTGCCCGGAAGAAGGTCCAAGGCGCACATCGACAACAGACCCCGCACCCAGACCGGGTGCCGGAAGAATGAATCGCCTCGCCATCGAGTTAGACAGGTGTTACGCAGTCGGTGTTCAGAGCAAGAATCGGGGCCGAGAAACCCATGATTTTCGGCACATAAGATTACTCTATTGTACCACCTGCGCCACTCCTATTCTTGACACGCACGAGCATCGAGTCAAGGAAAATCTTCCAGAGATCAACGGGGACAGCCACCGAAGGGGAGATGACTGAATGGTCTTGGATTTGGCGTAATATCAATACATACAAGGCATTACCGCCGATTCCCGGAGGAGAATCGGTGTGGCCGGAAAATCGGTTTCATAAAGAAATATATCGTCAGTTCATTTTTCCTGGAAAAGAATCATGTCATAGTGTCAGGTAAGGTCGAGAAAGGAGAAAGTGACTCGAACTCGGAAACCTTTCATCGCATAATGCTGAATCCTGAATAATGCCGCGTCGATCCATTTTCTCGTGGAATCAGCCCCGGATCGAAACGGGCGCTGGGCATCATCCGAGAGATTCCCGGAAGTCGAGCCGAGTAGCGTCGGGCTTCTCTCGGTCAGGAGGGGAGGCCACTGTTTCCAGCGGCTGGTTCGACTTCAGGAAACGCCATCGTCGGTAGCGGGCCGACCGCGCCGCCGGGCCGAACGACTTTTTCCGCATTGAAGGTCCTTGATCGCGGCGATCCTTTCGATTAGCCTTGTTAGTCGATCGAGCAGACCGATGTCGGCCGCCGTCGTCGGATCTCTCGTTCCCCATCCGTTGCGTTTCGTCTGCCCGACTCCGGTGTCGTAATGCAATCCTCGGCCCAAGGAACCGCGGTGCCTCTGAGGCTCGGGGCGATCCTGTCGCTCCTCATGCTCCTCTGCGTCCCAGCCCCCGCGGCCCGAGCCGGCTGTTCGGCAAACTACCTCAGTTCGCGGACGCAAGCAGCCGCGAAGACATTCGCCCTCGAGCCACTGATCCTGAGCGGGGCGGTGCTCCCACCCCACGACGAGACACCACCGTCGCGGCCGACTCCCTGCTCCGGGGCTCTGCTCCGGAAACCCGGCTGTCCCGCTTTCGACCGTGCCGCCCGTCATGACCGATGGTGATGGCAACTGGGCCATCTCCCTTCGTCCCCCCGTCCTCGCCGATCCCGGATCGATCGCCCGCCCAGCCGTGGACACGCGCCTCGTTCCCGTTGACCATCCTTCCTCAATCTTCCATCCCCCTCGCCGCCCTGGCCCTCGCCCCACGACCTGACCATGTGATCGGGCGACCCGGACTCGCGACGCGTCTCGGCCCTTGTCGGCCGGGCGCCGTCTGCGCCGCGAGCGCGACAGTTCCCACCCGCGCCGCCTCGCGCATCCCGCGACGGGCAAGGCGCCATGGCGCGACGGCATCCTATTGCTTGTGACTTCCTTGGCCTGCCGTCCGACGGGTCACAGCCCGCTGATGAGATTGTGCGCAGTCAAGTTCAGGTCCGATTGGCATTGAGAGAGGAACGTGCAGTATGAACCGACCGCCTGGATGGTTCCGGCGCCGAGCCACCTTGCTCGTGTCTGCGGCCATTGTCATCAGCCTGTACGTCATGACTCGCGAGCGGCCACTCTCCAGGGCCGAGTCGGAAGAGGTCGTCAACAACTTCCGGTTTAGCCGGACGCCGCTGCCCGAAGTGGCCAACCACCCGCCGTACAAGTATGTCCGCAAGGTCCACCCCAGCATGCGGCACATCCGAGCCTACCTGTCCACACTCGGGGCCAGCGTGGCGCTGGGCGATCTGGACGGCGACGGGCTGCAAAACGACGTCGTCTGGATCGATCCACGCACCGACCAGGTTAATTGCGGTCCTGTCCCCGAGACCGGGGCGCGTTACGAAACATTCGCACTCGACCCCGGATCGTCGTTCCCCAACTGGAACCTCGCGACGATGTGCCCTCAGGGCCCCCTGATCGCCGACTTGAATGAGGATGGTCTGATGGACGTGCTCATCGTCCACTGGGGCCGTACCCCGATCGTTTATCTGCGCAGAACGCCGGCTGACCCGAAGACCGCGCCCTCGGCCGCCGAGTTCCAAGCGCAGGAATTGCTCAAGGGCGACGACCGCTGGTACTCCTCGACGGCGGCTGTGGCCGACCTGGACGGCAACGGACACCTCGATCTGATCATCGGCAATTACTTCCCCGACGGCTCCCGAATGTTGGACGAGAATGCCCAGGGATTCCAAAGCTTGCATGACTCGCTGGCGAGGTCCGGCAACGGCGGTGGACTCCGATTCTTCCGGTTTGTGGGCGCGACCTCGGGCCCGCATCCGACGGTCCGATTCGACCAGCAGACGGATGCGATCGCCGAGGACCTGACCCACGGCTGGAGCTTTGCCATCGGGCCCGCCGACCTCGACGGTGACTTGCTGCCGGAAATCTACGTTTCCAACGACTTCGGCCCCGACCGCCTGCTGCACAATCGCTCGACCTCCGGCCGCTTTCAGTTCGCGGCCTTGCACGGAGAGCGCACGATGGACACGCCGGCCTCGTGCGTAATTAACCAGGACTCCTTCAAAGGCATGGGCGTGGACTTCGGCGACATCAACGGCGATGGGTTGCTGGATATCTACGTGAGCAACCTCACTTCCAGTTGGGCCCTGACCGAGAGCCATTTCTTGTGGCTGAACACCGGCCAGACCGAACGCATGAAGGACGGGATTGCTCCGTTCCGGCAAGCCAGCGAAGAACTGGGCCTGTCACGCAGTGGCTGGTCGTGGGACTGCCGGCTGGCGGATTTGAACAACGACGGCGTCCTGGAGACGCTCCAGGCGAATGGCTTCATCAAGGGGCAAATCAACAAGTGGCCCGAATTACAAAGCCTCGGCACCAGCAACAACCAACTCTTGCACAACCCGAAGTTCTGGCCGAGCCTCCAGCCTGGCGACGACCTCAGCGGCCATGAAACCTTCGCCTTCTTCGCCAGGGCCAGGGATGGCCGCTATTACGACGTGGCCCCCAAACTGATGTTGCAGGACGGTCAGTCCATGTCCGAGGCGATGCTAACGCGCGGCATCTCCCTGGCCGACGTGGACGGCGACGGCCGGCTCGATTTCGCCCTCGCGAATCAATGGCAGCCGTCTTACTTTTACCACAATGAGTGCCCCAAGCCCGGCAACTTCATGGGGCTGCGCCTGTTGCTCCCTCTGGAAAAGGGAAAGGCAACGATCGTCGAGCCCGGTATCGGTCATCCCGTCGCGGAAAATCCCAGCCGGCCGGCCATCGGCGCCGCGGTGGCCATCCGGTTGCCGGACGGGCGTAAGCGGGTGGCCCAGATCGACGGCGGAACCGGCAACGCCGGAAAACGTGCCCCGGATGTTCACCTGGGTCTCGGTACAATCACCGAAGCGCCCGTCGAGATTCGTTGGCGGGACCCGGACGGCAATCCGCATGAGGAAACGTTTCCATTGAAGGCGGGTTGGCACACCATCCGACTCGGTTGGCCGACGGAGCGGAAGGGAGCGCTTTGATGACGACAGCAACGACAGCCGACGCGATCACGACCCTGCAGTTTTACCCCAGGCGCAGCGCCCTGCGTCGATATTTCGCCCTGTGGTACTTCACCATTTTACTCATCGTCTGGAACATCCTCGGCCATATGTTCCTCGGCTTCGAGCAGTCACACATCCAGCCGATAGTCGGGCTAGCGACGGCCATCAGCCTCCAGTTCCTGCTGGAGTGGATCGACGCGCGAGCCAGCGGCCGCAAGCCGCGGTACGCCGGCTCGTGGGCGGACCTTCTCAACTTTCTGCCGCCTGCCATCATCCCGGGTCTGGCTGTCACGATGATCCTGTATCCCAGCGATCGGCTGATCCCGGTGATGTTCGCCGCCGGCCTCTCCATCTGCTCGAAGGTGATGTTCCGCGCACCCGTGGGTGAGGGCAAAACACAGCACATCTTCAACCCGTCGAACCTGGGAATCGTCGCCACGCTGCTCTTGTTCCCGTCGATCGGGGTGGCACCCCCATATCACTTCACGGAGAACCTGACCGGGATGTGGCACTGGGCGCTGCCCGGCCTGGTGCTGGCGACGGGCCTCGTCGTTCATGGGTTGTTCACGGGCCGACTTACGATGGTTCTGACCTGGCTGGTCGCCTTTGTCATCCAGGGTCAAGTGCGGAGCTGGTACTCCGGAACGTCATGGATCGTGCCTCTGACGCCGATGACGAGTGCGGCGTTCATGGTCTTTACCCTGTACATGATCCCCGACCCGGCAACGACGCCCGTCAAGCCACTACGCCAGGCTTTATTCGCCATGGCCATCGCAGCGGTCTACGGCGTGCTCCTGGTCGAGCATATGGTGTACGGTTTGTTCATCGCATTGGCGATCGTCTCCGCCATGCGGGCTGTGGGTTTGTACGCCTGGGCGGCCTGGCGGTCCATTCGCGCAAGTCCACGAGGACCCCTCATGCTTCAGCCGGCGATGGTCGGTGCCGCGAGCGGAACGTCGGCGAGTTGACGCCCGCGGCGGCGCGGCCGGGGAGGCCAATCGAACGATTGCGCGGATCGCAATGCACATTCCGCGCATGAGCCCTGGATTCTGTTCAATGGCGTGCAAGGCAGATTCAATGGATCATCGAAACCAGCTCCGATCCATAACCGGGGGGTTGTGCCCCCAATCGGCTCGTCGATGACCGTGGTTTGCATGTCATGAGATTGAAGCGGCGCTCAGACTTTGCGTCATAATCGATTGCCGTGACAGAGGCTCGATGGACGTCGCGGCTCCGGCGGCAAAGTGGGACTTCCGATTCCGAAGATGGAGGTTTATCCGACGATGTCCAGTTTGATCACGAATGCACTCGTTGGCGCGACCAGGCAACTCGCAGGGCGTTCGATCTGGACGAATCCCAGCATCGCCCGGACGTTCCGGTGTCGGCCGACGTATCAGGCTTCGTTCAAGAAGACCTGGCTGTCTCTCATGTGGGGCGGCGAAGCCGGTACCCGGCGCTTGCGGGAGTCGATCGCCGTGGCAATCTCGGCGGCGAATCAGTGCTTCTACTGAACGTCAGAGCATCTGCTCTTCCTGCAGGCTGCAGGATCCGATTTCGATAGGGCACACGACCTGGTCGACGCCGTCGTCGAGGCCATCCGGGCCCCGCACGACGAACAGGCACCCGGAGATGGCCGTTTATTTGGACATCATAACTCAATTATAAATAATGGGATCGCCCCCAGACGCCCGGTACTGGATCCGGACCGGATCGCGGAGCGTGTCGAGCGTGCCGGTTGCAAGGGTCCCGAGAGCCTGCTCGTGGCGATCGCGGCGCACGCGACGCTCGCCTCGCCGGTAGCAGACGTGGATGTCGATTGGATCGCCTCGGCCGCGGCCCGTGTCGGGGACGAGGATCTCCTGCTCGAGACGGCCGGCGTCGTGTTCGCGTTCAACTTCATCAATCGCGTCGCCGACGCGCGCCGGGTGCGGCTGGAATACCGTTTCCTCCGCGAGTTGAAGCCGATTCGGGGCTGGGTCGAGCGTCGGATGGCGTCGCTGATCGGTCTGGTCTACGACTTGTCTTACAAGCATCGGCCCCGTCACTCGCCGGCAGAACTGCTGGATCGGCTCGGTGTCCTGTTCGAGCGTCTGGGTGCACCGGCTGTGCCCGACGTCTTCCACTGGTTGAGTCGATCGCCAGCGGTACTCGAGGGGGTACTTGAGCTGATCGAAGTCAACGTCACGCATACCGGGGTCCGTTTCGACCTCTTGAAAGAGGCGGCGGCGATTGCCGTGGCATCCCGGGCGATGTCGGGTTCCAGCCTGAGTCGGGCGGTCGATCAGTGGCTGTCCCAGGGGTCGTTGCCCGATTCGAATACACTCCTCTCGTGGGCTGCTCCGCCAGGTGCCGCCTCCGATTCGGGTCTCGTGTCGGCGTGTCGCCGATATGCGTGGCAGGTGGCGAACGCGGCCTACACGATTACCGATGAAGAGATCAGCAAGATCTCTGCGCTTGGGCTCTTGGACGCTGAAATACTGGATCTCACACTCGCCAGTGCACTATTCTCCGCGTTGGCCATCATCGAACCAATCAGCACGGCCGTCGCGCCGATACCGATCGCCGGAAGGTAGACGGTGCAGTCGACATGAATACCTGGCATTTCATAGGGAATGCCGATGAGTGGGAAAGTTCTGGATCGGTTCAGGTTGGATGGCAAGTTGGCCATTCGGACGTCCTGGGCCCGCATCTGATTGTAGTACCGAGTGGGCGGTCCCCGGGGATCCGTTGAGGTGACGGTGAGGGAGGACGCGTTGCCGTTCCGTCAAGCTGGGGCCAGATCAGAAACGCGAGCGTTGCCGCGGAGCTTCCAGCAACAACACCGATCAAGCCTTACACACCCAAGGCGGGAGCCAATTGCAGGAGTTGGCAATCCGCGTGTCCGAGACGTCCTGCGGCAACCACGCTCTCGTCATTTCCCAACCACAGTGTCACACGATCGGACGAGTTGGTCATAGGAGAAGGAAAGGGAACTGGCCCCCACGTTGCTCTCCGATGATACCGCGGCGTGGTTCGCACCCGCCACTTTCTTGGACGGCTGCTCTCGTGATTCTGCCCGGCTTCTCGAAATAATAGGACTTGGTGGGAAAGGGCGATCCAACGTGTCGGGAATCATCGGGAGGCGCGGACATGACGCGGCCATGCATCGGAGAACCGAGGAATCATTCGCGTCGGCTCGGGATCGCTCACGCCTGGCGAACCGTCAATCGCCGGGACTGGCTGCGCCTGGCGGGCCGTGCGGCGGTCGGATTCGGCATCCTCGAGCGCTGCAACAATTTCGCCATCGGCGCGGACGACCCGAAGTCGGGGGCCGGCGAAACCGCCGCTCAGGAGATTCGCCGCGCCGAAGCCATCGTGCAGAAAGTCACCAATCATGAGATCCACACGTTCCAATCCGCCCACTACCAGGCCCTGGGTGACGCCTCGGAGACCTTCATCAAGCTGACCCTGGCCGATTGCGAGCAGGTCGCTCTCGATTATCTGAAGCATTACCGCGACAAGGGATTTGATATCAAGCTGCCCGACCGTCGTCTGATCTTGATCGTGTTCGAAGACGAACGCCCGTTCCTGAAGTATGCCGGCCGTGTCCCGCCGGGACTGGCCGGATTCTACAGTCAACGCACGAACTGGCTGGCTTTATTCGATTTTCGGAACACCCCGATGATGACCGTCGCGGCCGGCCAGGATAACCGGGAAACCGTCACCCACGAGGCAACTCATCAACTGAATTTCAACTCGGGAGTCCTCGAACGATCGGGCGATGCTCCCCACTGGATCTCCGAGGGGCTAGCCATGTACGGAGAGCGGCGCAAGCTTCGGGGACCCAGTGAACCCGGCCAGATCAACCAGCGGCGGCTGATCGAGCTGGCCCATTCCCGGCGACGCGTGGAGTGGATCCCCGTGACGAACCTCGTCACGGAGAAGCCGAATTGGTATGGGGGATTACCGGCTCAACGCACCTTGGGTTACGCGGAGAGCTGGCTGCTCGTCTACCACCTGATGACGGACCCGGTCCGGCTGCCGCAATTGCGGGCGTATCTGCAAACGCTCCGAGGCCGGAAGGACCAGCTCCACCGACTGGACGATGCCAAATCTCATTTCGGCGATTTGGAGCAACTCGACCAGGAGTTGCGCCAGGAGTCCGTCAAACTACTGCGAGCACCTTGACGATTCCCGATGTCCCGTGGGAACGGAGCTTCGAGACCATGTCCGCTGTGAGTCCGACGATCGAGCCCCTGCTGTCGGCCGGCGAGCGCGACGAGCTGGGGCACCTGGATTACCTCATCGAGCAAATGAAGAACTTGCTCGAACGCGGCATGATCGCCGCGGATTCGTACGCGACGGTCGTGGCCGAGGGTCAGCGAAGGCGCGAGACCATCGAGCAGCAAGGCCACTATCAGGCCACGATGACCCGTGCCCGGACCCTCGCCAGGAGCCGGCCGGGGGAAGCCCTGGAATGGGCCGACCGGGCACGACAGATCGATCCGTCTCAGCTCGAAGCGACGGTGATGACGATCGACCTGAGCTGGGAGGTCGAGCAAGACGAGCGAGCCGTCGCGGTCTGCACCGAGGCCCTGGAGCGATTCCCTCAGCTCCGGCAGAAGCTGGACCGACTCCTCGGTCTGAAGGCGGAGCGTGAGGAGGTCCGGCGCCGCAAGGCCGAACAGGTCCAGCAGGACCGCAAGGTGGCCGAACAGCTCGATCGGGCGCGGATCGCCATGGACGACCACCGCGATGCCGAGGCGGTCGCGCTGTGCCGTGAGATCCTCGTCCTGCGGCCCAGCCAGGTCGAAGCCCTGACGATCGCCGCGTTCGCCCTTTACCGAACGGGCCAGCTCGACGAGGCCCTGACGTTGTACGAGGTCCTCCAGAACTTGCAGCCCTCGATCGCGGTTTGGTCGCGCTGGGTCCAGAATATCCGGACGCGCCTGCGCGTCGAGCGCCTCACGGGGATTGCTCCCGAGCCGGCGCCATCCGGTCATGGGGCGACGAGTGGTACGGCGGTCGGGATCATCGAGCCACCATCGTTCTCATGGGCGGCCTTCGCCGGAGAGTTCCTCCAGGAGCACTGGCAGAAGTTGATCCTCTGTCTGGCGGTGCTCCTGATCGTGGTGAGCTCGACCGTCGCCGCGCACCTCCTGCTGGGCCCCTTGCTCTGGTCGCCGGCCGGCAAGTGCCGCGCTGGCCCTCGTGGGGACGATGATGTTCGCCGGCCTGGGAGCGGGGCTCGTGCGATGGGGGGCCGAACGTGCCGGCCAGATGATGCTCGTCGCGACCTTGATCATCGTGCCGATCCATTTCATGCTCGCGGGCGAGCTCAAGTTGCTGGCGGAACCCTCCACCTTTCGACTGGGCCTCCTGGCCGTCGACGGTCTGGTGCTGGTGGGATTGGTGCGGATCGTCACCGGGATGCTGGTGCCGCATGGCGAGGCGCGTTTTCTGACCATCGCGTTGCTGATGCTGAGCGCCGGCAGCGCGGCGACGGCTCCGGGGCGCCGGTGCCCTGGGGCTGGCAGTTCGCCGCGTTCCAGGCGCCCGCCGTCGTGTTCCTGGTCTCGGTCTGGGCCCTGGGAGCCCGGCGCTGGGGGGCGTCGCCGGAAGAACATCGCCGGTTCGCCACGCTCGTGCTGGGCTTGCTCGGATTCGCCGGCCTGGCCTGCCTGATCCGCATCGGAGTCCATGTCCTCCGCCTGGAGCCGGCTTGTTATGCGGGGCCGGTCATGCTGGCCGCCATCGCCCTCGTCCATGGTGTACGGCGGCTGGCCCCCATCGAGCCGGATACCCAACGACTGGCCCTGATCGAGCTCGGCGGCTATGCGCTCTCCGGGCTGGCCTTCGCGCTGGCGTTGTCCTCGCCACCCATCCATTCGGCGTTCTTCAGCGGGAACACACTCGCCGTCAGCCTCCTGGGATTTGCACTCTATGCGGTGTCGCTGTCGAAGAAACGTCAACCCGTCTTCCTCTACCTGGCCATCGGCGCACTGGTCGCGGCCCGTATCGGCGCCCATTATTTCCTGGCCGATCGGATCCAGATCATCATCGATGCGATCCGAGTGGCCCTCGGCTACCCGGAGTTCCTTCCCTGGCCCTTCCTAACAGTGCTGGGACTGGTCGCCAATCCCGTGCTGGCCCTCCTCTCGGTGTGGTTCTCCCAAGCCTGGAACGACGAGCGGCTTGCGCGGCATTGCCACTACATCGGCCTGCCCCTGGCGATCGCCGCCTGTCTTTACAGCGGATTCGAGCCGCTGGCCGGCGCGATCGTCCTCGCGGGTTACACGATCTGGTTCGCCCTGGCCGTCTGGCTCTTCGCGGCACCCTCTTTGACGTTCTTGACCATCGGCACGCTCGTCGGGACCGCCTATTTCGGGTTCGACCTTCATTCCCGGTGTGACTATCGCCGACCAGGCGCTGCTCTGCGCCGCGCTCGCCTGGTTCTGCTGGATCATCCGCAAGAGCTTGCGACGCCTCGACGTTGACGACGTGTACGCGCTCCCCTGGACGATGGCCGCTCGCGGACTTTCCACGCTGGCCCTGGTGGTGGCCACGCTCTTCCTCGCCGCGAAGGGGCCGAGCTCGATCGGCGCCGCGGGCACGTTCGGACTGGTGGCGAGCCTCGCACTCGTGTTGAATCGCGAACGGCCGTGGATCCTCCGGGCCGGCGTGACGCTCGTCAGCCTCGTCGAGCTGACGATCTGCGGCTTATCCCTCGCGATGGGCGGCGCATCCCTCTCCTCCGCGGATTACGGCCTCCTCCTCGTCGGCGACGCACTGGCGTTCCTGGCCGTTGCCGAGGTGCTCCGCAACAGGCTGCGTGCGGTCGCGACGCCGGCCGCGCCGACACCGATCGGCATGCGGCCGGCTCCCGGTGCCTCCGAAGTGTTCGTGAGCATTCTGCCGCAGTCCGTCGTCATGCTGACGCTGGTTGCCGACTGGATGGCTTTCCGTGATCTTGGAGTCGCCTGGATTACGGGACTGGTCTGGCTGCTCGGGGCACCCGCGCTCGTCGGGACCACACGGTTCATGAAACGGTCGGGCCTGGTCTACCTGGGACTGGCTCAGCTCGTCGCGGGCGTGCTCGATCTCTCGTACTGGCCGATCACCTGGGGTCATCCCGGGTTGGCGACCGGATGGCTCGCTGTGGTGACGGGGCTGTTGGCCATTTCGCTGTGGATGGCGGGGTCTCTCACACGCCGGCGCGGCGGGTTGGACTTCTACGCCGGGCCCTGCTTGAACATGAGCCTGTTCCTGACGGCCGTCGGCCTCGGCCTCGTCCGTCGGATCCCGCTTCATGACCGTGTCCACATACCGTCTCGGCGCGATCGCCCTGGCCTTGACCGCGACGGCGACGATGCTGCTGGCGCGGACCCTACGGCAGGTCGAGTTGACCTACGCGGCCGTGTTCCACGTCGTGACGGCGACGTACCTGGTCCTGTTCAGCGTGGGGAACAACGACCCCAGGATGGCCTTCGTGCTCGGCCTCTGTGCGGTGGTCGAGGCGATCGTCTTCTGGGCGATCGCGTTCGGTTGCGAAACGCTGGGGGGCGATTGGGTCCGGTCGTGTGCGCGACCGCTCTACCACTGGACCGTGGCACTGGCGATCCTGGGCATCCTGCTGGCGGATCGCTCATCCGTGACGTTGGCGATGGCGGCGCTGGCGTTCCTCCTTACGGTCAAGAGCTTGGCGCGTGCCGAGTGGCTCTATGGGGTTGTGGCCGCACTGGGCGCGGCCTGTTATTTCCGATGGCTGGCCACGATGCCGGTGATCGGAGTGGTGGGCTTCGCGATGTCGTCGGCCTTCGTACTCTGGGCGGTCGGCGTCTTGATCCAGCGATCGAAAGCCGCCCTTTGCGCCCGGCTAGGGCTGCGCCCGCTCGCCTACGAATCTCCTTTGTTCCATGCGTCGATCGTTGCCGGGCTGATCGCCCTGGCGCTGCGAATCGGCCTGAGCGTGGATCGGGCGATCGCCTGGACGGCGCATCCCTGGTTGCCGCTGGCGCTGTCCCTGCTCTCGATCGCGATGCTTCGGGCGTACCCGCGACGCGAATGCGTCCATGTGGGGCTCACCTTCCTGGTCTGGAGCGTGGTTGCGGTGATCGCGCCGTCGTTGACGTCAGGGAGTGCGTTGGCGATGGCCGGCATGGTCCTGGCGCTGGGGCTTTCGATGCTCGAGCGCGTGGCCCGATCGCACGAAGCCAGGGTCTGCGCCCGGCTCGGTGTGGTCGATGCGGGATATGTCCCGGTCGTACGAAACTGGGCCCTGGTGCTCTTCGGAGTGGCGGCCGTCCTGGCGATCGGCATCGTCCTCGGCGGGATGGGTGCGGCGATGATGGGGCAGGGGCCGTTCGGGGTGAATTCCACGACCGCGGACTGGTGGATCCTGCTGGCGACGCTCGGCCTGGCCTCGTTCTTCCTGGTGATCGAGGGGGCGGATCCCGAGGGTCGGATTTCGGCGGAGCCGGAGAATCTCTTGATCAGTCTCCACTGGATTGGGGTGTTGGCTTTGTGGTGGCTGGGTGTTGCGTCCTCGCCGCTGGCCGGGCAGCTCTCGTCGGCAGCCGATTATTATCCCACGGTCACGGCGATGGCTGGACTGGCCGCGGTCCTGTTCTGGCGAAGGTACACCCGCGGCGAGAGCTGGCAGGAACTGAGCTGGCTGGGGGATGTCCGGTCGGGGCGATCGAGCCGCGCCATGTCGTACCAGGCTTGTATCCTGGCGATCCTGGCCGCGGCGTTCACGGGCGGGACCGTCGCATTGACGACGGTCGCGTCCCTGTTCCTGGGCGCACTCACGCTGGGATTCGGCGGCCTGACGCTCGGCTCGCCGCTGGTCGCCGCCATGGGCAGCGTGGCCCTCGCGGCTGCCTGGTGGTTCGCCGGCCGGCTCGTGTCCCGATGGCTGGGATTCGTCGGGCTCGAGATCGAGGGAACCTGGGGCGCCTCGGGTGCCGTCGCGGCCGCATTCCTGCTCTGGTGGCTGGCTGGGCTGCTGCGCATCGAGGGATCGCGTCCCAAGGCGAAAGGCGTGCTCGAGGATTCCGATTCCGGCCATTCCCTTCGACGCAAGCTCGCCCAGGCCATGGAGAGCGTGGCGTCGGTGTCCGCGATGTTCGCGGGAGCGGTCGTGCTGGCGGCCGGGACCCACGCCCCCGCTCTCGGGCTATGGGGGACGTTCGCGGGCGTTGGCGTCCTGCTGGCAGCGGCTGTCCTGCACATCCTGCTCGTGCCACGATGGCGGACGGAGTGGCTGGTCTACCTGTCGCACGGGCTGATGATCGGAGCCTACATCGACTACCGGCTGGCGTTCCCGATGTCGACCGCCGCCGACGCGGCGATCTTGACCCTCCTGGGCTACATCGACTTGGCCCTCTCCGAGGCCCTGGCGCGGCTCCAGGGACCGGAATGCTACGTCCGCCCGACGCGGTATGTCTCGCTGATCCTGCCGCTGTTGCCCCTGCTTCAATTCCTCGCGACGGGCGTGCGAGATGGGGTGAGTCTCTTCTACCTGTCGGCCGCGGCGACGTTCTATGCCGTGGCGTGTGCCCAGATGCGATGGAAGTGGCTAGGCTATGCAGCGGCCGTCTTCTGCAACGCGGCGCTGTGGGTCACCTGGAGCCGGCTGGGCTGGATGCTGGCCGACCATCCCCAGTTCTACTTCGTCCCCGTGGGCCTCTCGACGATCCTCTTCGCCGAGGTCAACCGCGAGCTGGGCCGGGACACGGTCAACGCGATTCGATCGGTCGGACTGATGATCGTCTATGCATCACTTGCCGCGCCCATCTGGCAGTTCGACAGTTTCGGCGCCTGGCTGACGCTCTTGCTCGTCTCGCTGCTGGGCATCGTCGCCGGCATCGGCCTGCGATTGCAGACGTTCCTCTGGCTGGGGCTGACCACCTTCGTGCTCGACCTCGTCTACGAGATGGGCCGCGTGAGCCTCGATTACGCCTTCGCCAAGTGGGCGATCATGCTGGGGCTGGGGATTGGCCTGGTGATGTTCGTGGCGCTCAACGAGAAGAAGCGGATCGTCAGCACCATGCTCGACTATTACGCACGGGCGCGGACGTGGGAGTAAGCCTCACGACAGCCCGCATGAAAGCCAAGCCCGATCATCGAAATGAGGCTCGATTACGAACGAGGTGTTCGTTGTCGCCTTCCGTCAATTCCCAAGGATCAGCGTGCCGAGCGAGCCGGCGTCGTACGTCTTCTGGCCGTGCCATGGCGGGCCCCAGTAGATCCAGGCGGACCGATCGGATCGCGGCTCGGTCATTCCCTTTTCCGTGGTCGCCGGGACGTCCTTGTCGACCACGGCAATGTCGAACCCGATCTTCTTGCCGGCCTCAAGCCGAGTCGGTCTGTCCGGGTACTGGTCAAAGACCTGGATCGCCCACTCGTAGATCGTGACGTCGCCCTTGCGGCTGTAGGCCATCTTCGTCCGGGTTTTCCTCACGTCCCCGCCAATCACGACCGGGTTGGTCACCTGCCGCACTCCGTAGATCCGGCCCTTGCCCGCGATGGCGATATATTGCTGGACCGGGAAGCCGGCGAGTCCGGTTTCGAAGGCTTTTTCGGTAGCGGGGTAGGGGACCGTTCGGTCGCTGTGGAGCCCATCGACGTAAACCTCGGCGGCGTCGGTATCGAAAGGGCTGGTGTGTCCGATGACGAGTTTGTCGTCGCGAACGATCACGGCCAGGTAGACCAGTTGCGCCTTCGGGTCGTAACCGACCGAGAAGGCTGCGCTCAGATCCCCGCTGGTCGACAGGTCGGCGCCGTTGAGCCCTCCCGTGTCGAGTTCAACCGGCGGGGTCCGCGCCCAACAACTTATCGATGGGATACCGCGGCATTGCGGCGGGCCAGTCGTCCAGTTGGCCGTCGATGGTGATCCCGGTGAGTGACGGTGCGTGGACGACCGAGGCGCGCGGGGGTTTCTCCGGCTCAACTCGGATTTGACGCTTTTCCGATGCCTGGAACGAGGGTCGTCGCCCCTTTTTTTCTTGCGGCTTCGGCGGCTCATCGCCGCCTCGAGGGGTCTCGGAGGGCGGCTGTACGACGGAGGCCACCTCCGACACCCGCGGCGATTCCGGGCTCGTCTTCGTCGCTTCCGGCCCGGAGCGCTTCGGGGGCATGTTCGCTGGCGGATCGACGGCGGTTGCGTGAGCTTGGGGCGGTTCTCGGTCGGCCCGGAAGACCGCGAGTCCCACCGCGACCACGCCGACGCAGGCCAGAAACGTCGAGACGAGCACGCCGGACTGGAGCGTCGGGTAGAGCCTCAAGACGCTGTGGACAACACCATGGACGATGGCCGATAGGCCGCCGGCGCCGCCGGCTCGACAGCGTGATCGCGGCCTGAACGGTCGGCTCGATCATCGAAGAGACGGTAACGGCCGCCGAGGAGTCCAGGGGGTTCGGAGCCAAGGCGAGCACCGAGGCCGTCGGCGCGAGACCGCGACGGATTAATCGCAAACGCAATTGCTCCCGGGCCCGCGACAGGCGACTCTCGACGGTCCCCACGGCGCAGCCCAGCCGTCGTGCGACTTCCTCGTGACGGAGGCCCTCCAGATGGCAGAGGATCAACGGCAGCCGATACCGCTCCGGCATCCTGTGGATCTCCTCGTCGATGACGAACCTCAGTTCCGCACTTTCCGGGTCCTCCTCCTGCCACCACGGCCGTGCGTTGCCGGCTTGCCGTTCGACGACGCGCCGCCGTGCGGCCTTCGCCGCGCTCCTTCTTGGCGACCCGGAGGGCGACCCCGTAGAGCCAGTTGGTCAGCAACTTGCAATCGCGGAGCGCCGCCGCCTTCTTGACGAGGACGAGGAACGTGGCCTGGAACGCATCCTCCGCCGCGTGCTCGTCACCCAGGATCCGGCGACACGCTCCCAGGACCAGCGGACCGTGACGGTGGATCAGGACTCGTAACGCGGCCTCGCTTCCTTCCTGCTCGCTCAGATACTGGGCCAGGAGCTGCCCGTCGGTCCAGGAACCCATCGCCCCGGAGCTAAACAGGGTCTGGATCTCGTGGATCGCGTGCCCGCGAAGTCGAATCCCCATCAGAGTGCCCCCACCAATTGCCAGACCCAGCCGCATTCCATAATGCCTTGGCGGCCGTCGTTCCTTCCTCTTTTTTTCGGAATCTGACCATTTTCTTGGACCCGACCGCGGCAGCATGGGAACAGCATCGCACGGCGATGGTAAATCCCTCTCGAGATCGGGGAGCGATTTCGAGCCGTTTCCCGAATCTTGCAGACGATCCTTCGGCTCACGCCAGAGATCGGGTGACGACCTGGCCACGAACCCCGGTCAACCGATGGTCGAACCCCTGGTAGAAATACGTCAGGCGCGTGTGGTCCAGGCCCAGGAGGTGGAGGATGGTGGCGTGAAGGTCGGAGACGTGGCAACGGTTTTCCACCGCGTTGAACCCCAGCTCGTCGGTCGAGCCGATGGCCTGGCCGCCCTTAACTCCGCCACCCGCGAGCCACATGGTGAATCCGTAGGGGTTATGGTCGCGGCCGGGTTTGTTAAGGCCCTCACTGGTGGGCGTGCGGCCAAACTCGCCGCCCCAGACGATCAGGGTCTCGTCCCAGAGGCCGGTCCGCTTCAGGTCGGTGAGGAGTGCGGCGACCGGTTGGTCGGTCTCTCCGGCATGCAGCGTGTGGTTCTTGATGCAGTCGGAATGCCCGTCCCAGGTGTCCTCGAGGTGGCCGCCGCCCGAGTAGAGCTGGATGAACCGCACGCCGCGCTCCAGGAGTCGTCGGGCCAGCAAGCATTTGCTGCCGAAGTCTCGAGTCCGTTCATCGTCCAGACCGTAAAGCGTCCGGGTTCGTGCGTCCTCTCGGTCCAGATCGACGACCGCGGCGGCGGCCGTCTGCATCTTGAACGCCAGCTCGTAAGAATGAATCCGGGCGGCTAACTCGGTTTCGTCGCGATGAGCCTTCAGATGATTGCGGTTCAGGTCCTGGATCAGATCCAGGGTATCCCGTTGGGAACGCGAACTCGTTCCTTCGGGCGTCGCCAGGTCCAGCAGCGGCGAACCCTTGCTGCGGAACAGGGTCCCCTGATACGCGGCCGGCATGAACCCCGCCGCCCAGTTCGAGGCGCCCGAGATCGGACCCCCGCGCGGATCGGTCATCACCACGAAGCTGGGAAGTTCCTCGGTCTCGGTCCCCAGCCCATAGCTCAGCCAGGAACCCAGGCTCGGCTTACCGATCACCACACTACCCGTGTTCATCTGGAGACAGCCGGAGGCGTGCGCGGCCGTATCGGTATACATCGAGCGGATCACGCACAGGTCGTCCGCGAACCGAGCAGTATGCGGGAACAAACTGCTGATCTCCAGCCCACTCTGACCATGCCTGGTGAAACGGAACGGCGATTTCATCAGGAGACCGACCGGGCGTCCATTGGAACCGATGGGCGTCTTTCCTTGGTAGGCTGTCCCGTGGTACTTCTCCAGCGCCGGCTTGTCATCAAAGGTGTCAACCTGACTCGGGGCGCCATTCATGAAGAGGAAAACGACATGCTTCGCCTTGGCGGGGAAGTGGCTCGGTTTGGGTGCGAGCACATGCGACCCGGCCGGAATCGCCGACCCCTTCGCGGTCTTGTCGTAAGCGGCTTCCGCCGCAGCGACGCCCGGAAAGAAGCCCTGCCTCGAGAGGAGGTCGATCAGCGCCAGGCCGGCAAACCCACCGCCGACCTCCCAGAGGAACTCTCGGCGGGTGCGGCCGCACGGCATCGGATTGGGACGGAAACGGGAGGAATGGGTTGTGGGCGTCATCGGTCTTCTCCCGATCCGATCAGTCTGCATAAACGAACTCACTCATATTGAAGACCGCGCGGCAGAGCTGTGCCAGGGCCCGATGCTGCACCTCGGGGATCGTGAGGGAAGTCCCCGTGCTGCGCGGCATCGGCAAGCTGACCTCGGGATTCGTGTTCCAGGAATGCGAGCAGAGTCTTGCATTCGACCGGGCTGGGCAGACGGCCGATGGTCAGCAGATACGCACGCTCGATCTGCGATGCGAGATCGGCGCCAGCCTCTTGTTCCAATCGGTCGGCAAGGTATCGAGACTGCCGGTTGACGAAGTCGCTGTTGAGAAGTGTCAGGGCCTGGGTCGGCACGTTGGTGGAACTCCTGCGGGCCGTCGATCGAGCGGTGTCGCACAGGTCCAGGACTTCGAGCATCGGGACGATCAGCGACCGCTTCAGGAACACATAGACTGTTCGCCGCGAGGCGGAGACCTCGTCAGACGCACGCCAGATCTTATCGGGGTCACTGTGTCCGGCCAGGGCCGACTGCGAGATCGCGGGATAAACACTGGGTCCGTACATCGTCTGGTTGAGCCGGCCACTCGCGGTCAGAATCGCGTCGCGGATCACTTCCACTTCCAGACGTCGGTACGGCATCCGCCAGAGCAGCCGGTCCTCGGGATCCTCAGCGAAGTATCGCGGATGGGATTGGGTGCTGAGCCGGTACGTGGAACTGGTCAAGATCAGTCGGTTCAGCGCCTTGAGACTCCAGCCATGCTCGATGAACCAGCAGGCCAACCAGTCCAGCAGCTCCGGATGGGTCGGGGGTTCGCCCATCGTGCCGAAGTCGCTGGAAGTTCGAACCAGTCCGGCGCCGAAATGGTTTTGCCAGACGCGGTTGACGATCACGCGGGCCGTGAGCGAGTTTTCTTTGCTGGTCACCCATCGCGCCAGAGTGAGTCGACGCTGCGAGGTGTTGATGCCGGGTCGGGGCGTAGGAAAGCTGGGCTGAGCGGGGACCAGCACGGTGGGGATGCCCGGTCCGACCAGGGGACCCGGGCTTGACGCCTGGCCCCGGAACAGGAGGTGGCTGACCGGCGATTTCGCGGACGGTTCGTGGAGGAAATACCCTTGCGAGAGAGTGGGCGACTTCCCCTTTTTCTGAACCGTCGAAAGCTGCGCCTCGGTTCCGAGTGGAAGGGTCAGCTCGGTGCGGCCGTTTACCGGTCGTTGGAGCGGTTCGAAGATCGCGACCATCCGGTAATAGTCATGCATGGTCAGCGGTTCGAACTTGTGATTGTGGCAACGGGCGCAGCCCATCGTCAGCCCGAGGAAGACCTCGGACGTCGTGTTGACGATGTCGTCGAGCTGGTCGTAGCGGTCTTGCTTCGGGTCGGCCGGCTCGTCGTCCCAGGGACCGAGCCGATAATAACCGGTGGCGATCAAGGTTTCGGCTGTGACTTCGTCTGTCGGCAGCTCATCGCCGGCCAACTGCTCGATCACGAACCGATGGAAGGGCTTGTCCGCATTGAAGGCGCGGATGACATAGTCGCGATAACGCCACACGAAGGGTTTGGTGGCGTCGCGCTCGTAACCGTTGGTTTCGGCAAAGCGGACCAGGTCGAGCCAGTATCGGGCCCATCGCTCGCCGTAGGCGGGACGGGCTAGCAATCGGTTGACCCATCGCTCGACCGCGTCGGGTTCTCGTGCGAACTCCTTCAGGAAGTCGGCCTGTTCGTCGGGCGAGGGGGGCAACCCGGTCACGTCGAGAAACAGCCGGCGCACCAGCGCGCGGGGCTCGGCCGGTCGCACCGGAGCCCAGCCGCGGCGCTCGAGCCCGGCCAGCACGAACCGATCGATCGGATTTTGCACCCAGGCGGTCTTCTGGACCTCTGGCACTTTCGGGGCCTTGAGCGCCGCAAAGGCCCAGTGGTCGCGGTCCTCGGCGGTGATCAGGGCGTCATAGGCAGCCAGATCGGCCTGATTCTTCGTGGCACGACGAGGTGGTTCCGCCGCCTGGAGCGCGATCCCCGTGAGGACCGCCAGCAGCACGACGAGCTCCGCGAGACCGATGCGTCTCAGGGCGCCATGGAAGACTCCGTATCTGTGGATGGGTCGGCCACCGCTGTCCATGACCGTCTCCTGCCATCGCGAGTCGAACGTGGAAGCTGTTCCGGGAGTGTGCGACTGGTGCTGGTGGGTCGTTCGTCACATCGGCGAATCGCACCGCTCGCCCGGCTCACTGCTGGGAGACCCTTGTCCAGCCACGGTCGATCGGCGACCCCTCGCACACCGCAAGAGTTGTTCCAGGATAAGGTTCCGGAACCGAACCAACAAGATGTGGCGGCTCGGGTGAATCGGCGGGATCCTGCGCTTCCTTGGAAGCTCACTGCGTGGGAGCCGGTGAGGATCGCTGGACTCGGCGTGTGGAGGGCTCGGCGAGGACGACAATCCAGAGGGGAAACGAAACTTGGGAAAGAGGAGGCTCATGGGCCGATTCGGGTAACACCCTTGGGTGCAGGATGGGTGCAAATCACCAGAAGTCGAGGCGGGATGGTGAGTTGCATCCACTAGCCGGGAGCCGGGGTCGAGTGTGGTTACCCTTCCCGGCTCATGAGCCGAGTTCGATTTTCCCGATACCGATTAATAGGGAGCCGGGACGTAGGTGTACGTGGTCGGCGCTGTGCCGTAGGTATACGTGACCGGCGCTGTGCCGTACGTGTAACCGTAAGGCGCGGTCGAATAGACCTGGCGGCGACGCCCGAATAGCCCGCCGAAGAGCCCTCGGCGTCGCTGGGGCACGTAGGTCCCCCCCGAATTGGTGTAGTAATAGGTCTGGTTCGCGGGGACGTAGCCGGGTGTGACGTACATCGAACGGTAGGTCGTCACCGGCAATCCGGAGTAATACGACCCCGGAGCCATCGTGACCCCCATGGGATTGACGGACGTGTAGTTCATCCCGGGTTCGCCGGTTCCCGCATACCCCGGTGCGACCATGGTGGCTCCAGACGGGGATCCCGGGACGGTCCCGGGCACGTAGTTCGAGGGAGGCGTCCCGGTAGTCGCGGTCCCCGGTACTATGGTTGCCGGATTGGTCGTCACCGGATTCGGATTGCCCAAGGATGGCTGCCCGGTTCCCGGAGCTGTCGTGGCGGCTTGGACCTTCTGGTTGGCCTGCTGCGCGAGGTTGTTGGGACTCGTCACGAGCGAGCCCGGTGATGGGGTTTGGACCGCCCCACTCCCGGCCGGCATCGGTGTGACCGAGCCAGCCTGCTCAACAGCCTCTAGACCTACGGCAGCACGCCCCGCAGGCCCGGATGAGCCGGCTTGTCCGAAGGCCCTTTCCGCGCCCCCAAGCCAGCCGAGAATTGCCAGAACGGCACAGGTTTTCACGATGTTTCGCATTGGTGATTACCTCCTGACTTGCGTGATCCTCTCCACTTACAGGGACACCGATCTGCGACCAGACCAACGGGCCCAGATTATGCGATCCAACAATCTCGGTTGTTGCGCTCCCATTCGTCCGGGAACAGAGGCCGAGTGACACTCGGCCCACCACGGACGATCTCCCATTTCATCCGTCTCACTCAGAACCCGTCTTCCCCCTTTTTCCTGTTGTCCACTTTCATGTTAAAGCAGGGAGTCTGGCTAAGGGTGGCAGATCGCGACGCACCAAGATTGATGAGAACGATTACGCAGCAAAGCTTGCGCCCGATTGTGGACCAGAAGCGTCCATCCTGCCGATTCCGGGAGTTCGCCGTTCGGTCGTCCGAGGCGTGGAAAGGTCGGTTCGGCCGTCGGCTTCAGCCATCCGTGTTATTCTCACGCCAGGCGGATCTCGAAGCGATTGACCGAGGCGGGTGGGAGCGTGCCGCGGAGCTCGGCCCCACGCGACGCGTTGGGGAGCGTCCGGGGCTTCACGGCATCCGGGCGTTGGAACGTGTTATGGGCGTTCAACTCGGAGTCGGTGAGGACCGTGTGCCGCACGTCTTCCGCCGCGCCGGCTTTGAGTCGAATCGCGATCTCCGCGGGTTCGGTTGCATGAGTATGCACGAGGGTCAACGTAATGTCTTTGAGGCCCGTGCGCGAGGCCGAGCCGGCGAGGCGGAAGATCCGCTCGGCCTGGCCGCCGGCCGACTGGAACGTGAGCTCATCCGCCTGGACGTCGATCCGCACGGACTTGGCACCCTGATGCGCGCGATACATGGCGTAGACGTGGAAAGTCGGGGTCGCGACGAACTGGTCACCATCGGCCAGGAACAGCGAGTGGAGGTTGTTCACGAGCTGCGCGACGTTCGCCATGTTGACCTTGTCGGCATGGCGGTTGAAGGTGTCGAGCGAGAGGGCGGCCACGAGCGCATTGCGCAGGGTGCCCATCTGTTCGAAGAGGTGGCGCGGGTTGATCTCGGTCCCGGCCGGATGCCAGCTCCCCCACTCGTCGACGATCAGCTTGATCGTGTGCTTGCGGTCGAATTCGCCGATGGCAGTCCACTGGTCCTTGATGAGGGCCTCCATCTTGTTGGCCTTGAAGAGCTGCTCGTACCACTGGTCGCGGCTGAACTTGAGGGCGTGGCCCGTGGTCCCGCAGTAGTAGTGAGGGGCCCAG
Organism: uncultured Planctomycetota bacterium; assembly: GCA_963845755.1. Lineage (GTDB taxonomy): Bacteria > Planctomycetota > Planctomycetia > Isosphaerales > Isosphaeraceae > CAWJTV01. Next base: position 27,747 of record CAWJTV010000014.1, on the reverse strand, counting down.
CCGTGGATGGGCGCCTGCGCGCCGTCGGCCCATCGGGCGAAGAACCGGCGGGTCCAGTCGAGGTCGTTGCTGTTGGGACCGGCGGCGATCAGGTAGAGGTCAACTCCATAGGACGGCACCCACTCGGTGAACCGCCGGTACTCGCGACAGTAGTCTTCGGGTATGAACTTGCCGCCGCATCCCCAGCTCTCGTTGCCGACGCCCCAGTAGCGGATGCCGAACGGTTCGCGGCGGCCGTTGGCCGACCGCTCGTCGGCGAGGGTCGTCGAACCCGCGGGTGCGTTGCAATACTCGACCCATTGCTGGAACTCTTCGGGCGAGCCGGTGCCGACGTTCGCCGCGAAATAGGGCTCGACGCCGCAGAGCTGGCAGAAGCGGATGAACTCGTGGGTGCCGAACTGATTCGACTCGGTCTCCTCGCGCCATCGGCCGAACCGGCGAGGTCGCTTCGATGTCGGCCCGATCCCATCGCGCCAGTGGTACCTGTCCGCGAAGCAACCGCCCGGCCAGCGCACGACCACGGGCCCGAGCTGCTTGACGTGCTCGAGGAGAGTCCGGCGAACGCCGTCGATGTTGGCGACCTTGGAATCGGGGCCGACCCAGATCCCGTCGTAGATCACGCCGCCGATGTGCTCGGCAAACTGGCTGTAGATCGCCGGGCGGATCGTGCCGATCGGCTCATCCAGCAACACCGTGATGGACATCTCGCCGGCAGCCTGGCCCCGCGCGCGAATGGCGCTCGGCGCGGCCGTCGCGACGCTTGCACCGACGCCGGCCACGGCGATTCGCCGCAAGGCGGCACGGCGGTCGATCGGCTCGGGATTCATCGTATGGGCTCCGCGGTGGGAGAGATTCGGTTGGTTGGCTGGCGACGACCGCCGATGCGTAGAGGGCCCCGCGGGAACGGCGGAGATGGGCATTCTAGCCAGATCGTGATCGCATTGCCAACGCCTTGACCCCATCGACCATCGAGCGGGAATGCGATTCGTCGGCCCGCTTCCTTCCCGGTAGAATCGACTTGTCTCTGGATTGGAATCGAAACCCGTGATACAAAGATTCTGAGAACGGCGGCGTTCCCAGGCTTCAGACGAATCGAGGGTTTGTCCGATCGCGAGTTTGGTCAGACAGCCGAGCCCGTAGCCGACTCCTTCCTCTCCCCGGCCGCGGTTCGTTCGCCGTCCTTTCTCTCCCGGCGAATGGATTCCTGGCTTACGATCCAACGGCACCCTCCATCTTCCGGGCCAACGATGCTTGCGACACAACCGCCCGACGAGGCCGACACTGTTCGATCGCTATCGACTCACGCCCTACGACGAGATGTTCGCGGGGCGCAGGTCGCCCGCGACCGCACTATCGTGCGCTCTGCGAACGGCTCCTGAAGCTCAGCCCCGAGGAACTCGAGCGCCGTCATCGGGTGGCCGACTTGACGATGCGACAACAGGGGATCACGTTCACGGTCTACGGCCGCGAGCAGGGTGTCGAGCGGATCATCCCCTTCGACCCGATCCCGCGGCTGATCGACGCCGAGGAGTGGACGGTCATCGAGCGCGGGTTGGAGCAGAGGGTTCGGGCCCTGAACCTGTTCATCGGCGACGTCTACCAACAGCGTCGGATCCTCAAGGACCGCGTGGTTCCCCGCCGAGCTGGTCTTCGGGGCCTCGGGATATCGCCGGCAGTGCGTCGGGCTCCGGGTCCCTCGCGACATCTACATCCATGTCTCCGGCATCGACCTGATCCGCGACAGCGACGGCCGCTTCCTGGTCCTGGAGGACAATTGCCGGACGCCCTCCGGAGTCAGCTACGTCCTCAAGAACCGGCAGGTCATGAAGGAGGTCTTCCCGCTCCTGTTCGAGCGGTACAACGTGCGGCCGGTCGACGACTACACGGACAACCTCTTGGCCGTGCTCCGATGGATCGCGCCGGAAGCCTGCGACGACCCGACCGTCGTGGTCCTGAGCCCCGGCATTTACAACTCGGCCTATTACGAGCACAGCTTCCTCGCCCGGCAGATGGGCGTCGAGCTGGTGGAAGGGCGCGACCTGCTGCTCGACCGGGGCCAGGTCTTCCGGCGCACGACCCGCGGCCTCCGTCGAGTCGATGTGATCTACCGACGGATCGATGACGATTTCCTCGACCCGCTCACGTTCCGCCACGACAGCATGCTGGGCGTCGCCGGGCTCGATCGGCGCCTACCACGCCGGGAACATCGGGCTGGCCAACTCGGTGGGCACGGGCGTGGCCGACGACAAGGGGATCTATCCGTTCGTGCCCGAGATCATCCGATATTTCCTCGGGGAAGAGCCGATCCTGGAAAATGTGGAGACGTTCCGGCCGCTGGTCCCCGCGCACCGCCAGCACATCCTCGCCAACCTCGACAAGCTGGTGGTCAAGGCGGTCGATGCCTCCGGGGGATACGGCATGCTGATCGGTCCGGCCTCGACCGCGGACCAACGCGAGGAGTTCGCGCGGAAGATCGAGGCCAATCCGCGGGGCTACATCGCCCAGCCGACGATCAACCTCAGCCGTCACCCGACCTTCGTCGACGGCCGGCTGGACGGGCGCCACATCGACCTGCGTCCCTTCGTGCTCTACGGCGAACGGGTCATCGTCATGCCCGGCGGGCTGACCCGCGTCGCCTTGCCGGAGGGGAGCCTGGTGGTCAACAGCTCGCAAGGGGGCGGGACCAAGGATACCTGGGTGCTCCGCGACGCAACGGCCGATCGGCCGGTTTCCGCCCTGCCGGCAAGCGGGACCTGAGACTGAGAATCGTCACCCATTATTGTGAGGAGCCGCAGACGAGCTTCGGGGAGTCGAGTCGATCATGCTGAGCCGGGTGGCCGAGAACCTCTTCTGGATGAGTCGCTATCTCGAACGCGCCGAGAACGTCGCGCGGCTGCTCGATATCGGGCTGTACCTCGAGCTCGATGCCGGAAACAGCTCCGTCGATGACGGTTCGGCCCCGGTCGAGATCGCGCTCAACATCCTCGCATGCCGCGAGGCCTTTCGATTCCACACATCCGGCCGCCGAACGCACCGCCGTCCTGAACTTCTTGACCTTCGACCGGGCCAATCCTCAGTCGATCCTCGGCATGATCGCCCGGGCCCGCGAGAACGCCCGCGGCACTCAGGAGAGCCTCGGAGTCGACGCCTGGAGCCAGGTCAACCGCCTTTACCTTTATATCTGTAGCCAGCGCGCTCGCCGCCGGTTCCAATCCAGCCCATCGGGATTCTATGCGGCGATCAAGCAGTCGTGTATCCTCTTCGATGGATTGATCCAGAACACCCTTTCGCGCGACGAGGTCTACCATTTCCTCCGGCTCGGCCGATACCTGGAACGGGTTGACGTGATCGGCCGGATTCTGTACGCCAAGTGCCGGAGCCTCCCATCGGGATCGGACGGTCCCGACGTGGGCCTGGAACTGGTCCGTTGGACCGGGCTGCTGAGGAGCTGCTCGGCGTATGGGGCGTATCTCCGCACCGAGCGCGACCGGGTGGAACCGGTCGGCGTGATCCGCTTCCTGGTGCTCGACCCCGATTTCCCGCGTACGATCCGGTTCTGCGTGGCCCGATGTCGGGAGTCGCTCCGCGAGATCGCCGGCGGCGACGAGGATGAGGACGTCAGGAGGCCGAGCGGCTGCTGGGCCGGCTGGAGAGCGAGCTGCGGTATATCGACGTCGGCGAGATCTTCGAGCGCGGATTGCTCCCGTTCCTCGACGGAATCCAGACCACGTGTCGCCGCGTCGGCGAAGAGATCCAGCACACGTTCTTCCTGGCTTAGGGACGAATCCATGTTGCTTCGCGTCCAGCACGAAACCAAGCTCGCCTATTCCGACCCGATCTCGGAGACGGTCTTCGAGGTGCGGATGGCTCCGCCCTCGGACGAGGATCAGACGAACCTGGGCTACCATCTGCGCACGGTCCCCTCGGTCCCGGTGACCATCTATCGCGACGGTTTCGGCAATCGGGTCAACCTCTTCAATATCCTCACGAGTTACCAGGAGCTGACGATCCGGGCGACCTCGATCGTTCGAATGCACCGGGGAGCCGTCGCGGAGGAGCGGATGGCGGGCGTCGCCTGCGACTTGCAGCACGAGGACTTTCGCACGGCGTCGACGATCGAGTATCTCCAGCCCAGTCCGCTGGTGAAGCACTGTCCGGAGTTGGAGGAATTCCTCGCCGCCCTGCCGCGTCCGGAGGGACTGCTGGTGGATGTGATCCGTCAACTGGCCGCGGCGGTCCGATCGCGCCTGGCCTACGAGAAGAAGGTCACCACGGCGCGGACGCCGGTTGGTGAGGCGCTGAGGCTGGGCCGGGGAGTCTGCCAGGACTTCGCCCATCTCTTCCTCGGAGCATGCCGGGGGATCGGCCTGCCGGCCCGCTATGTCAGCGGCTACATTCACCAGCCGGGAGAAGTCGCCACTCATGCCTGGTGCCAGGTCTGGGCGGGGCGAAGCGGCTGGGTGGACGTTGACCCCACCCACGAAACGTTCCCCGGAGACGACCATGTCAGGATCGCCCTCGGCCGCGATTATTCCGACGTGCCGCCCAACCGCGGCGTCTGGAAGGGGCGTGCTCGCGAGACCATCTCGGTCAGCGTCAAGGTCGACCCCATCGACCGGGTGCCGAACGGCTGGACCGAATGGTCCACGACCGAGGCGCCCTGGTCGACCACGTCTTGGTTGCAGTCGCAACGCCAGGAGCAACGGATCAAGCTCAGCAGCCAGTTGGCCTACCGACAGCAGCAAGGGCAACAACAGCAGTCCGCTGATGCGCCCGAACGTGCCGGCGAATCGAGCCCGCTGGTCGGGTCGCCGGACTAATCCGTTCGCCGCACGCGGATCTTGCGGAAGGCGACCGGTCCGTGATCGGCCTGGAGGAGGATCGGTCCCTTCGCGACTTCCTTGTTATGCCAGGCGTGTCCCGTGGGCGTCTTGAGCTCCACGTTCTCGTGGATCACCTGGCCATTCAAGGTCACCTTGTCGAACCGCGCGTTGGCGACCTTCTTGCCGCCGGCATCGAACCGCGGGGCACGGAAGATGACGTCGAGCGTCTGCCACTCGCCGGACGGCCGTGAGGCGTTGACACGGGGAGGCACGCCGTCGTCGAGATAGTGGTACCTGGGAAGCAGCTCGGCCCGGGGATAGATGCCGCCGTTCTGGTTCGCGGTCAGCTTGGCCTCGCCGAAGCTATCGAAGATCTGGATCTCATACAGGCCCTGGAACTTCACGCCGGAATTGGAGCCCTTGGGGATCAAGAACTCGAAGTGGGCTTCGAGGTCGCCGTACTTTTCCTGGCTCAGGAGATTCCGGGTCCGGCCGCTCGGACCGTTGACGATGACCCCGCCGCCCAGTTGCGGGACCAGGAGCCTGGGGTTCTTGGGGTCGGGCCGCGAGTCGCCCGCCACGACCCAGTCGCCGGTCGGCTTTCGCCAGTCGGCCAGCCCATGGTCGCCAATGAGCTCGATCCAGCCATCCTCGCCGGCCGATGCCCGGCCGGGGGAGACGGCCAACCCGCAGGCCAAGGCCACGGTCAAGACAGAGCGGACGATCGACTTCATCATGATGCTAGCCCTTACTTCGATGGAATCCGATCGATGAGTCGTCAGCGGTCATCCACGATGGTATGTCGGCCCCAGGCCCAGGGCAACCGTCCGTTCCGGATTTGCCTTCGGGCCATCCAACCATTAAATTGATATCCGGTTTTTTCCGTTTTCCGTAACGGCCTGATGACTCGCGGAAAACCGAACACGGAAAACCGAACACTGGAGCGGAGCGACTTCATGCCAGGCTTGCTGACCGGATTGATTCCCGCTTGCCACACCCCGTTCGATCGGCGCGGACGACTTGACCTCGCGGTCGTCCCGCGCCAGGCGGAGCTGTTCCGGGAATCGGGGATGCGCGGCGTGTTTGTCGCGGGGACGACCGGTGAATTCTCGTCGCTGACCCAGGAGGAACGCATGGCGCTCTGCGAGCGCTGGGTCGAGGTGGCGGGGACGGACTTCCGCGTGGTCGTCCACGTGGGTCACAACTGTCTGGCCGACGCCCTGGCGCTGGCAGCCCACGCGCGGCAAGCGGGTGCGTCGGCGGTCGCGGCCGTGGCTCCGAGCTATTTCAAGCCGGCGACCGTGAACGACCTGATCGACTTCTGCGTCCCGATCGCCGCCGAGGCCGATCCCTTGCCCTTCTACTATTACCACATCCCCGGGATGACCAACCTCCGGCTGCCGATCGCCGAGTTCCTCCACGAGGCCCGGTTCCGGATCCCCAACCTCCGCGGCCTGAAATTCTCGCACTCGGACCTGGTCGAGCTCCAGGAGTGCGTCCACGCCGATGACGGTGCCTTCGAGGTGGTCTTCGGACAGGACGAATTCCTTCTCGCCGGCTGGTGCCTGGGCGTCCGGGGCGCCGTGGGGTGTACGTACAACTTCGCCGGTCCGCACTATCAACGGCTGATCCGCGCGTTCGAGGCCGGCGATCTCCCGGCCGCCCGCGCCGCCCAGTTCCAGTCCGCCCGGATGGTTCAGGTCCTGTGCGAATTCGGCTTCTCCTCCGCCGCGAAGGCCGTCATGGCCCTGATCGGAGTCAACTGCGGCCCCGTCCGCCCGCCGCTTCGCAACCTCTCGACCGGTGAGCTTTCCGCCCTCGCTGAGAAGCTCGGCGCGTTCGATCTCTTCGCTCGTTCGCTCAAGCGTCCGGACTGATCTCGCGCTCCGATGATGCTCACGGCTTTGGCATGCGATACGGCTGCTTCTGCTGATAGAGAGCGCGTCGGCTCTCGCCGTTCGCATTGCTGACTGGATCTCCGATAGAGGGCATTGGCCTTCGTCTGCCACTTGACCGCGGCCCGGAAGTCGCCTGACTCGGCATAGGCCGCGGCGAGAGTGCCGAGACAAAAGGCGTCCTCCCAATTCGTCAACTCGCAGGCCCGCGTCGCCGATTCGACCGCCCTTGCGCCATCTCGGAACTTCGGGTCGGGACACGTGGCCCAGATCCCGGCGCGACTGTTGTACGCGGCGAAATCCTCCGGATTATGGCGGATGGCCTCCGTACAGTCGGCGAGGGCCCTGTCATAGGCCCCTTTCTCGGACCAGACGCCGGCGCGGTTGCTGTAGACCGGTCCCAGTTCGGGGTTGAGCCGGAGGGCTTCGTCCCAGTCCGCAAGAGCTTTGTCAGTCTCTCTCCTTGCGAGCCAAGCACTACCACGGTTCATGTAGGCGAACGGATTCGCGGGATCGAGTCGGATGGCCTCGGTGTAATCGGCGATCGCCTTGTCGTAGTCCCCCTTCCGGTACCGAGAACTGCCCCGGGCGGCGAAGAAAAAGGCGTTTCCCGGCTCGAGTCGGATGGCTTCGTCAAGATCGGCGATGGCCTTGTCATAATCGCCCTTGTCGAACCAGGCATGGCTCCGCGCGTTGAACTCGCTCGCGCTGTTCGCTCCGAGTCGGATGGCCTCGGAATAATCGGCGATGGCCCTGTCATAATCGTGCTTCTTGAACCAGGCACTACCGCGATCGCGGAAGGGGGACGTGTATCGCGGATCGAGTCGGATGGCCTCGGAATAATCGGCGATGGCCTTGTCGAGGTTGCCCTTGGACTCCCAGGCGAGCCCTCGATTGTTATAGGCCCCAGCAAAGCCGAGATCGAGTCGGATGGCCTCGGTGTAATCGGCGATGGCCTTGTCTTTGTCGTTTTTCTTGTGCCAGGCGCTGCCACGGGTGTTATAGGCCATCACAGCACCGGAATCGAGACGTATCGACTCGTTGCAATCGGCGATCGCCTTGTCATATTCCTTCTTGGATATCCAGGTCTGGGCGCGGTTGCAATAGGCGGGGGCAAAGCGTGGATCGAGGCGGATGGCCTGGGCGAAATTGGCGAGCGCCTTGTCATGTTCCTTCTTGGACTCCCAGGCGCTGCCGCGGTTGCTATAAGCCCCTGCAATCTTCGGCTCGAGGCGGATGGCCTCGGTAACGTCGGCGATGGCCTTATCGTATTCCTTGTTCTCCGCTCGGGCGCCGCCACGGTTGATATAGGCTGACGCATCCCGCGGCTCGAGTCGGATGGCCTCAGTGAGGTCGGCGATGGCTTTATCAAACTCTTTTCGTTGACACCAGAGCGCCCCCCGGTGGGAGTAGGCTTCCGCCGACTCAGGATCGAGTCGCAAGGTCTCCCCGTATTCGGCGAGCGCCTTGTCGAAATCGTGCTTGGCTTGCCAGACGTCACCGCGGCCGACGTGGGCATCCGCCGACTCGGGATCGAGCTGAAGGGCTTGTTCGAAAGCTGCCAACGCCTTGTCGAAGTCCCGCTTGTTTCCCCACGCCCTCCCCAGGCCGAGATGGGCGGGCGTGAAATGGGGAGCGATCCGGATCACCTCGCAGAAGTCGGCGATGGCTCTGTCAGAGTCCTGCCGGTCATTCCAGAGTTCGCCGCGTGAGGTGTACGCGAGGAAGTTCTCGGGATCGAGTCGGATCGCTTGATCAAGATCGGCGACGGCCTTGTCAACCTCTCGCTCGGCGATCAGGGCCACGCCGCGAGCCATGTAGGCAAGGGAGTCCTTCGGATTCAGACGGATCGCTTCGTTGGTGTCCGCCAGCGCGGAGTCGGCACCGCTATTCTCACTCAACGACGCATGGCACGCATCGTGTAACTGGATGCGTCGCCGGGGTTCAGCCGAATCTGGGTGGAAAAGAACGCAACGGCCTCGTCGGCGAGTACGACCTGATCAGCCGACGCCCAACCCGAGATCCCGCAACCACGGAGGAAGAGTGATGAACCGTCAACTTTGTCAACCAGGTAGCAGATCAGCGCACCCTTGCCAGAAGGCCGATCGTCGGTTGAACGAAGTGTGAAGGCTCGGCTCTTGGGAACGACTTCCTTGCCCAGCCAATCCTTCTTCGTGTTCGGCTCGGCGCGCGTTTCTCCTGGCAACACCAACACCAGGACCAAAGCAGCCATCCGCGCCACGGTCGCCCGACTCGCTTCCCTCCTCAGCGCCCCCATGGTGGATCCCCCTCCTTGAGTCAACTTGCCGGCGACTGCATCGATCGATGAACTCGACTCCGGCGAGAGCACCCATTGGCAGCGGGAGTGGGGAGTGCGGGACGAAGTCGAAGCGTGCTGTCAAGATAATCCGGGGCGGCGAACCGGACAAGATGGATTTTTGTTTGACAACGGGCAATCGGATGTTAGAACGGCGAGATCGAAATGATGAGTCGTGGTCGGTCGAATTCCTGGCCCGTTGGTGTCGTCATGTAGAGGAGACGATCATGGAGCGCGCGCGTGTGTGGACAATTCGAGCCACGGCTATCCTGCTCGTCCTGGCACATCCAGTCAGTCCATTAAAGGCTTCGAAGGCAGCCGAGGCGACGATCCGGATCACGACCCCCATGGCCCCGCCGAGCTGGGCACTGCTCGAGCGCGAGCTGTTGCGGGCCAATCACCGCGCCTGCCTGGAGTTCTTCGACCGTTACTTCGACGACCGGGGTTATCTCGAGTGCGTCGAGCGCTGGGGCGGCGATGACGGGCCGGACGACGCCATCGAGAACGTCAACGACTGGCCCGTGCTTTATGCGATCGGCGGCGACGAAGCCATCCTGGCCCGATTCAAGAAAGCGTGGGAAGGGCATCTCCGACAGTACACCGAAGCCCGGACGGCCGACGTGCCGTTCGCGCGCGATGGGATGTACTACAAGGAGTTCCCCGTCATGTTCGACTGGTTCCATCATGGCGAGGGGCTCTCGGTCTTCAACCTGGAGGGCCTGTGCGATCCCCGGGATGCGCGGTTCCGGCAGCGGGTGGTCCGGTACGCGGGGTTCTACCTCAATGATGATCCGACCGCGCCCAACTACGACCCGAAGGTCAAGATCATCCGGAGCCTCTTCAACGGCAGCCGGGGCCCCTTGCTCCGATCGGCGACCGCGCTGGACTGGGCGGGCGACCCGATCGAGGTCGAGAATCGGTTCCGGCTCGGACACGGCGAGCATACCTACCGGCAGATGCTCGAGCACTTCCAGGATTACAACGACATCGTGGGCGACAACCCTCTCAACCTCGGCGCGACCAATCTGGCGGTCAACGCCTACATGCTCACCCAGGATCCGCGATACAAGAACTGGGTGATCGAGTACGTCGAGGCCTGGCGGCAGCGGATGATGGCCAACCAGGGAATCATCCCGACCAACATCGGCCTGGATGGTCGGATCGGGGCGCCTGCGGCGGCAAGTGGTATGGCGGCGTGTACGGCTGGGGATTCACCGTGACCGACCCGGTCACCCAGCGTCGCGTGAATCGGAACTACCACCATGTGGCGATCAACGGATTCGGGAATGCGTTCCTCCTGACCGGTGACGACCGCTTCCTCGACGCCTGGCGAAAACAGATCGATGCGGTCAACTCCCACGCGCGGATGGAGGGCGACCGCCAGCTCTACCCGCACATGTACGGCGATCATGGCTGGTACGACTACCGGCCGGAGCGTTATCAGCCCGGCGTCCTGGAGCTTTACTACTGGTCGATGAAGCCGGAAGACCGCCGTCGCGTGCCCGACTCCTGCCTGGCTCGCGTTCCTGGAAGGCCGCAATCCCACGTATCCCGAGACCGCGCTGCTCGAGGATTTCGAGAGGATTCGCCGGCGGGTCGCGGCGATGAGAGGGGACACGAGCACGCCCGATACCCGGCTGGCCGACGATCCCATGGCCTATAACCCCGCCACGGTGGCCAGCCTGGTTCGACTCACGCTGGGGGGACTCCCGCCCAAGCATCAGGGCGAAGTCCTCCAGGCCCGCGTCCGTTATTTCGATCCGATCCGACGGCGGCCCGGCCTTCCGGAAGACGTGGCGGCGCTGGTCGAATCGCTCACGGGCGACGCGACGACCCTGACCCTGGTCAATCTCAATCAAGTCGAGCCGCGAACCTTGATTGTCCAGGGAGGCGCCTACGGCGCGCACCTCTGCGAGCAAGTCGTGCGGAAAGACGGCAAGGCGGCCATCGGCAATCGCGCCTTTCGCATGACGCTGGCCCCGGGAGCCGGCGGCCGGATCACGATCGCGATGAGACGCTACGCATTGCAGCCGACCCTGGCCCAGCCCTGGGAGGACGAGTGAACCCGGAACTCCGCATCGCTGTTGACGCCCGTATCATCGGGTGGACGCGTTTCGGTAGACTCCGGTCCGGTAGAAGAGGTTCCCCGAATTGTTATGGACCTCGATGCAGTAGCCCACTTTCGACGTGGAGCTGTTGGCGATGGTGCTGGAACGGCCGATGCCGGACTCGTGGCTCGGATCTTTCCAGGCGATGGTCCTTCTCGCGGTATCCACCGCGCCGATTCGATAGAACAGTTTCCCTGACGTGACGTGGGCCTCGACGCATCGCCTTCCTCTGTCCAGGGGACTGAAGGAAATCGAGTTAACGTCGCCGTCGCCGTATTCCTTGCTCGGGCCCCAGGTGATGGACTTCTTTCTGTAGTCCACCCGACCGACGCAGTAGTACAGTTTCCCGGACCTGACGTGGACCTCGACGCAGTATCCTCCGTCGCCGTGGAGGGCGATGGCGCTGGAGCTGCCGGTGCCGTATGCCATGGCCGGGCCCCAGGCGATCGTCTTCTTTTGGTCATCCACCCGACCCACGCGGTAGTACAGTTTCCCGGACCCGACGTGGACCTCGACACATTGGTCTCGATCGCCGAGGGCGATGGCATTCGAGCTGCCGGTGTCATACGGGGTGCTCGGGCCCCAGTCAATGGTTCGTTGGATTCGATCCAACTTTCCAACCCGGTAGTACAGACCGTCGCCTCCGACGTGGACCTCGACACAATACTTCCCGTCGCCATGGAGGGCGATGGCGCCGGAGGTGCCAGTGTCGTATGGGGCGCTGAGACCCCATTCGATGGTTCGCTTTTCGTGATCCAGAGTACCGACTCGGTAGTACAGATTCCCCGACCCGACGTGGAGCTCGACGCAGTCGTCGCCGAAGTTCTGGGCGATGGTATTCGAGGTACCGGTGTCGTACTGGGTGATCGGGCCCCATTCGATTGACTGCGCCTCCGCTTTGGTCGCGATGCTGAGAACTCCGAGGACGGCGAGCGGTAGAACGAGCGCGATCGCGGAATGGGTTGTGGGACGCATCGGTGTCGCTCTCCCTAACGCGGCCTTCGGCCGCAACCCCATCGGGATTCCCGATTCGCGATTCCGGATTCCCGAAGGGGAATGATCCGGGAATCGGGAATCGCGAATCCGGAATTCGGAATCCCCAGATGCGCGCACGGCGCAGGGAGCCTACGGAGGACGACTCTATTTCTGAAAATCCCCCGCGCGGATGACGACCAGCCGTTGCGGATCGATGTACTTGCGGAACGCGTTGACGACCTTGGCCGGCGTGAGGGCCAGGATGGCCTTTTCCTGGTCGGCGGCGAAGGCGAAGGTCCGGCCCGTGTTCAGGTTCGAGACGATTTGCGCGGCGATCGCCGCATCGCCCGTGCGGCCCACTTTCTGGGCTTCGACGAACGCCTGCTTCGCGTCGGCGACTTCCTTGTCGGTCGGGCCGTCCTTGAGGTACCGCTGGAGTTCCTCCATGACTGCGGCGGTGACCTTGCCGATGTTCGTCGGGTTGGTGCTGACGGTCACGGTCAGCGAGGCCACCGGATCGCGGGACGAGGCCGCGAACGACGAGGTGGCGCCGTACGAGAGTCCGTCCTTCTGGCGGATCCGGTCGCCGATCCGCGAGGCGAGCGTGCTGCCGCCGAAGATGAAGTTACCGATCCGGAGCGCCGGGTAGTCCGGGTCGCTGTCCGAGAGCGGGAACGAGAGCCCTGAGAGGTATTCCGCGTTCGACTTGTCCGGCGTGACGATGTCCTCTTTCATCCCCGTCCCATTGTCGCCGGCCTTGCGGTCGATCCGCTCGTACGGCGTCTTCGATTCCCAGCCGGAGAGCATCTGCTTCACGAGCCGGAGCGTGCTCTCCGGGTCGAAGTCGCCGACGACGCCCAGCTCGGCGTGCGAGCCGCCGAGCTGCGTCTGGTAGAGCGCCTTGACCTGCTCGAGCGTGACGTGCCGGGCGCGGTCGAGCGTCTCCTCGAGCGTCGGCACATAACGCACGTCATCCTTCCCGTACGGCGACAGGGCGCGGCTGAGCTTGTTCCGGGCCAGGGCGCCCGGCTCGGTGCGACCGGCGGAGAGCATCGAGGCCATGCGGAGTTTCGCCGTTTCGAACTCCTCCACGGGGAATGCCGGTTCGCGGAGGATCTCGCCGAGCAGCTCGAGGGCCCGCGGCAGCGTGTCGCGTTTGGCTTCGACGGAGAAGGTCAGTTGCCCCGGGTTACCACCGCCCCCGCCGCCTCCGCGGCCCCCTCGGCGACCACCGCCCCCACCGCCACCCGATGAGATGCGGATGCCCAGCGAATCCAGCTCCTCGCGCAGCGACTGGCGATCGTGCTTCTTCGTGCCGGCCATCATCTGGCCGGCGAGCATCCCGGCCACGGCCGTCTGGCCGTTGAGGGATTCGGGGTTGCCGTAGTGCAGGGTCAGCACGAGCGAGACCGTCTCGCCGCGATTCTTCTTGTGCAGCAACCCGGCCTTCAGGCTACCGTCATTCACGATCTTGATCCGGGAATCCAGATTGGCGGGCGAGGGGTCGAAGGCTTCACCCGCCGCCCCCACGGCGCCGCCCTTGTAATCCTTCACGACCAGCTCGATGGGGGGGCGCCGGGCACCGCCAGCCGCATCGATTCCCTGGCCGGGATGTAGACGCCGACCGTACGGTTGGGCTTCTGGAAATAGGTCTTCGCCACGCGGTTGACGTCGGCCGCGGTCACGGCGGCGACCCGATCGCGCTGGATGAACAGCAGCCGCCAGTCGCCGTGGCTCGACGCCGAGCTCAGCGCCTGCGACATCGCCTGGCTATTCGATTGCAGCATCTCGGCGTTCCGTTTGCTGCGGACTTTCGCCTTGTTCACCTCGTCGTCGGTGAATGGGACATCGCCGAGGGATTCGAGCGCCTTCACCAGGGCGTCGCGCACGGCGTCGAGCTTCTCCGGATCGCAGGACGCCCGGGCCAAGAACAGGCCGGGATCGTGGGTATTCTGCGAGCCGGCGGTCGCGTTGGTCGCCAGCTTCGACTCGACCAGGGCCTTGTACAGCCGGCCGTTCGGCGATTGCGAGATGAGGCCGCCCAGCAGGCTCAGCGGCGCCCAGTCGGCTTGCGAGGCCGACGGGACGTGATACGCCACGCCCACCGAGCCGACGGCACCGACCCGGCGCAGCGTCACCGTACGCTCGCCGTCCTGCGGCGGCTCCTCGGTGTAGGTGGCATCCAGCCTGCCGCGTCGGTTTCGGGATCGAGCCGAGGTATTTCTCCACGAGGGCGAGGGCCTTCGCCTCCTCGAACTTGCCGGCCACGATCAGCACGACGTTATCCGGCTGATAATAGGTCTTGTAGAAAGCCTGGAGGTTCTCGATGGGCACGCGTTCGATGTCGGCACGGCTGCCGATCGTGGACTTGCCGTAGTTGTGCCACTCATAGGCCGCGGCCGAGATCCGCTCGCTGAGGACTGAGGCCGGGCTGTTCTCGCCGCGTTCGAACTCGTTGCGGACGACGGTCATCTCCGACAACAGGTCCTCGCCCTTGACGAAGCTGTTGACGAGTCGATCGCATTCCATGGCGATGCCGAACTCGAGATTCTCGTCGGTGGCGGGCATGGTCTCGAAGTAATTGGTGCGGTCGCTATTGGTGGTGCCGTTGAAGCTGGCCCCGTGATCGCGGAGCGCCTTGGGGATGAGCGGATGCTGAGACGTCCCCTTGAAGACCATGTGCTCGAGCAGGTGGGCCATGCCGGATTCGCCGTAACCTTCGTGGCGACTGCCGACGAGCACGGTCAGGTTCACGGTCACGGTCGGCCGCGACAGTTCCGGGAAGAGCAACACCCGAGCCCCGTTGGCGAGCCGATACTCCGTCACGCCCTCGATCGAGGCGACTTTGACAGGAGGCTCCGCCATCGCGGCGGCCCCGCCCAGGAAGATCCAACCGAACACGATCCAGCGTCGCATGGCAAAGGCCTCCCGAAGGTTCTGGTAGTCTCGGGATTATAGTCGGGGAAGACGCCGCCTGCTAGTATGCAGAGGGCATTGAGATCCTCATATCCTGCGAGCCCCTGTACGGAGCCGATCGACAACCGCCTCGTGTAGCGGCCTCCGGCACGTCCCGCCCCGTTCGCGCGATTGGTAACGGATCTCGGCAGGAATCCGGGACCAGCCATCGCGGTCGAACAGGCACAATCGAAATCTCATTATTTCATATATTTTTCTGGAAACACGGAGCCGCGCCGGGGCCGGCCCGAGGCGGCGGCGTGCGGCCTGCTCGCGATCCATCGACCGCCGCCTCGACGTGGTGGTGCATCCCGAATGGGCGACCGTTGCGATCGCGACGGGAAGTCGGTGGAATCGCTGACAATCGAGCGGCCCAGAAGATCGTGGGCGAGGTCGGTGGCTCAATCAGGTCGCACTGGACTGCGGAGGCCGGCTGATCGTCTGCTGTTAAGGTTGCCGGTGCCACCCCGATGTTGGTAGAATGAAGCCCGTCGGTGCGAAAGTCGCGGAAAACGGCATAAATCCCACGCCACACCGCGACTTGAACGCCGCCGCAACAGGAAGCCGGAGTG
Source organism: uncultured Planctomycetota bacterium (assembly GCA_963845755.1). Lineage (GTDB taxonomy): Bacteria > Planctomycetota > Planctomycetia > Isosphaerales > Isosphaeraceae > CAWJTV01. The sequence goes on along the minus strand of CAWJTV010000014.1, from coordinate 12,102 downwards.
GCGGAATTGGCAGACGCGCCAGCTTGAGGGGCTGGTCACCTAACCATGGTGGTGCAGGTTCAAGTCCTGTCTCCGGCAGTAGTTACGACGATGAGCATAACCGACGCTTGGTCTAGGCAATTTTGCAACAATTTGGCAACGCATTGCGGTGGCGTTGCCCCGGAGTGCATCCATGGCCAGCCTTCAGCAGGGCGACGGCAGCTATCGCGTCATCTTCCGTCACCGGGAAAGCGACGCACTTTCACCATCGGCCACGTATCCCGCAGGAGGCCGAAGCCAGGTCCGCCCATGTCGAGTACCTGCTCCTGCGGCTCAAGCAACGTCTGATCGAGCTGCCGCCTGGCGTCGACATCGTCGAGTTCGTCCAGTTCGACGGCAAACCGCCCACGCGCGATGCTGCGGCTCCCTGCCCGCTTCGCCTGACCCTGGCCGCTTTCCGCGACCGGTATCTCGAGACGCACTGCGAATCGCTGGAACAACGGACGCTCGATACCACAAATCTGCATTTCAAGCATCTGACTCGCATCCTCGGCAACGGCTTCCCGATCCGCGACCTGAAGTTGGCTGACCTCCAGGGCTATGCCGATCGCCGTTCGAGGGATAAGACTGCCGAAGGCAGGCGGATCTCCCCGGCGACCATCCGCAAGGAAATCGTCACCCTGCGCACCGCCTGGAACTGGGGAGTGCATAGGGAGCTGGTTTCCGGCCGCTACCCCAACAAGGGCTTGCGCTACGCCAAGACCGACGAGAAGCCACCATTCCAGACCGCGCGAACAGATCGAGCGGAAGATCGCCGCAGGGGAACTCAAGCCCGAGCAGATCAAGGAACACTGGCACGCGCTTTATCTTCAGATCCATGAGATCGCCGGGTTGCTGGTGAGCGTCAAGGATAATGCGGTCTATCCTTAAAATTTAGACTCTCCCGCAGAATCTGTGGGTGCGTAATCGAGAAAGGAATCGCCTTCTGAAGCGCCCGGAGGACTTGACGGAGAAGCAGACGGTGAAGCTGCAGGAGCTCTTGAAGTACAACCTCCGAACGGTGCGGGTATCTCCTGCGGGAGGAGTTCCAGCGGCTCTGGGAGTACCGAAGACCGGCGTGGGCCGGAAGGTCCCTGGACGAAGGGACGAGCCGGGTGATGCATCGCGGCGGGAGCCGATGAAGAAGATCGCCCGGACGATTCGGACTCATCGATCATTGAACCTGAACTGGTTTCGCGGCCGCGGCGAAGTCTCGTCAGGGGTCGTGGAGGGGCTCAACAACAAGGTCAAATTGGTGACGAGAAAGTCATATGGCTTCCGGACCGCCGGGGTTGCAAAACTGGCTCTGCGACACAATCTCGGACGCTTCCCCGTGCCAGAACACATCCACAGATTCTGCTGAAGAGCCCAATAAAAGATCGATGGAGGAACTGAAAAAGGAGCCCCCGAACTGCAGCCACATCCCGTCCGCCCGCAGTACCGGCCGATAGAGATTCACGCCCGCCAGATAGGCGCACAACGCCAGGGCGAGGACACCGATCGCCAGGGAAACCGGGACGGGCTCGGGAGGCAACCCCTCAAGTGGCTTCGCGGCTTGGCAGAGGACTCCTCCGCCGAACCAGTACTTGGTGAAGGCCGAAGAGAGCGACCACGAGGGCCGGCCACGTGAACCACGGCCATAACTCCAGCCAACGAGGCGCAGGTCCGTCCGCTTCAACCCCAAACCGGAGAAGGGCCGGCCCGTGCGGCCCTTCGACGGCAACTTCCACATCCCACCAGCCCGGTTCCGGTAGTTCGAAGACAGCCGCGTGGAAGAGTCTATTGGTCGCCGCTTCCGTAGTGGCCGGGCATTCCAGGGTGCGTCCGGCCCCGGGCGCCTTCAGGCACACGGTCACCTGGGCCTCCGGCATGCATTCCTCGGTCGCGGCGTCCTGTACGAGCACGCTGACGTCCACCGGCCCGGCCCGGAACGGCGTGGGCGAAGTGAAGACCGCGATCTGGTAGCCGCCGGCCCTCTGGCGCAGCCGCACCGCACCCCCGTCCGCCCTTGCGAGGGATGAGGGATGAAGGATGAAGGATGAAAGGAGCACCAACATAAGGATCGACTGGATGCGGTGGTTCATGGTCAATTCATCACTCATCCCTCAAAAAGTGCCGCGCATCTGCATCGGCTGGAAGAGAATCCATACCCCCGCCGCGAACAACAACACCAGGAGCAGTGCCCAGGGCACCAGGGCCTTCAGCGAGGGCTCCCGGCGGTAGGCGGCATAGAGGGACAGGAGCAGCCCGACGTCCAGGAATAGGAGCTCCAGGCGGAGCAGCCACCCCGTTCCGGGGCGACAACACGCACAGCCCCATGCCGGCATGCCCAGCCACGTCAGCCCGAGGTCCGCCGCGAAGCGCTGCGCGACTGGCACGGCGGTGTCGTAGCTCGTCAGGAAATGGAAGCAGTAGTGCGCCAGCCACATGCCGAACCCGAGCGGCATCAGGGCGTAGGCGTAGCGCGTCGCCACCTCCAGGGTGCCGGCCTCCAGCCGGCCCCACCGACGACTCAGCGCGGCCGCGCCGCCGACGGCGAGCAGCGGCAGTGCAACCAGGGCGAGCAGGTAGAACGCGGTCGTCGCCAGCAAGGGAGAGCGAACGCCCACGAGCAACGCGAGCCGCTCCTGCCCCTCCGCTACCGGGCCGACCATGCCCGCCGCGTTGGCGAAGGCACCGAACACCAGCACGACGATCAGGGCGGCGATGTCGCGGCGGCGGCCGAATCGCCCGACGCCGGACCGCTGGCGGTCGTTCCACAGCTCCGCCGTGGGGAGACCGGCGATCAGCCCGACGTTGTCGTGTGGGCAGGCGTGGACGCAATCGAGGCAGGCGGTGCAGTCCATGTTGCCCGCCTTGCGCGGCAGGAACAAGTTCAGCTCGCAACCGGGGATGCCGTCGCGGCCGCGGATGCAATCCTTCGTCCGGCACGACGCACAAACGGCCGGGTCCCGCGCCTTGACCTCCAGCGGCGAGGCCAGCGATTGCACGAAATTGAACTGACCGATCGGGCAGAGGTACTTGCAGAAGGAGGCGCCGCGGAACAGGCCGTCGATGACGAAGGCCGCGGCGAAGTAACCCAGGGCGAGGCATGCCGTCCACCTCGGCCGGTCCCAGAGGGCCAGCGCCTCGTAAGCCCACAGGAAGGCGACGACCAGGAGGATCGCCAACCACTTGCTCCGCAGGCGCCGCGGCCAGCTCCAGCCGGCCGGCAGGAAGCGGCGGGCGAGGGTACGAGGCAGCAGGAAAGGACAGCCCATGCAAAAGACGTTGCCGGCCGCCAGCAGCCCGAGGACGAGCAGGCCGCGCCAGTGAATCCACGGCAGGACGCCGGCCAGGTTCATGGCGCCCACCTGGGGGCCACGCAGGCCGTCGTAGATCGTCACCGCGGCCAACAGCAACAGGGGGACCTGCAAGCAGAGCCGGGCGTGTCGCCATTTCAGGAAGCGGCCCAGCAGCGGGAGGCGCAGCAGGTCAAAGCCAGAGGTTGCAGGTCGGAGGTCGGAGGTCAGAGGAGAATTCACCACGGGCAATGAGATCTGCCACGGGAGCGGCCTTGTCCCCTGACCTCCGGCCCCTGACCTCTGACCTCCGACCTCCGACCGCTGACTCCTGACGCTTGCCCCCCGGCCGGACAGGAGTTGGACGCCGATGCCGAACAGCGGCACGAGGAACGCCACGGAGCCCGGCACCCACATGACAACGCCCGCGGCCGACTGGTCGTCCAGGGGGGAGAGTCCCGCCAGGCGCGGCACCTCCGCGTAGTAGGGGTACAGCAGGCGGTCGGAGAAGGTCAGCAGGGCCGCCAAAGCGGTGTTCGACAGGTCGGCCAGGAACAGGCACGGGAGCAGCAGCCAGGGCGACCAGCGCGGCCGGGCAGGGTAAGGCCGGACGATGGGATACCAGAACACGAGGGCCGTGCCCAGGAAACACGCGTGCTGCAGGTAGTGCCAACCGTTCGAGCGGAGGGCCAGGTCGTAAACGGGCGGGGCGTGCCAGATCCAGGTGGCGGCGACGAAAAGGACGAGCGCCGTCAGCGGGTGGGTCAAGCGGCCAAAGATCCGGCGCAGCGGCGGCGCAGACAGCCATGGGGCTACCCAGAAGATGCGCACTGGCCGCGGCAAGCCCCGGAGCAAGGGGAACAGGGGCGCGCCCAGCCAGAGGAGCGGCGGCGCCGCCATCATGAGCAGCAGGTGCTGCACCATGTGGACCTGGAGCAGCAGGTCGGCGAACGGCTCGACCGGCGACGCCAGGGCCAGGTCGATGGCCGCCAGCCCGCCGAGGAACGCGGCGGGGCGGCCGCCGTGCCAGCGCCGGGGGTCGCGGCGGCGGAGCACGAGCCAGCCGCGCAGATAGACGCCGGCCGTGAGCAGCAGCGCGGCCAGGAGCCAGGGGTCGAACGGCCAGGAGCGCAGGCAGGCGTCGAGCGTGGGGCTCACGGGTATTCCTTCTCGTCATCCCGCGTGGCGGCCAGCCGGGCCCGCGGCTGCCCCGCCGGCCGCAGGTCCGCCAGGAACTCGACCAGGGCGGTCATCTCGGCGGGGCTGATTTGTTTGCCGTACGCCGGCATGTTGCCGCCGCCCGGAGTGCCGTTGCTGATCTGGTCGATCAACTGGCCGCGCGTCAGGCGCGTGCCGACGGTCGTCAAATCGGGGCCGCGCTGGCCGCCGGTGCCTTCCAGGGCGTGGCAATTGCGGCAGTCCTTGCTCTGGAACAGCGCGGCGCCCTGGAGCCGCAACGGCGTGCTGTTCCGTACGAGGCCCTCGGGGACCGGGTCGCCGCTCCAGGCGGTCATTTTCGGCGACCAGGGCGAGGTGGCTCCCTGGTACGTGAGCACGCCGAGGGCCGTGTAGATCACGATCACGCCGAGCACGGCCACCGGCCGGCGGCTGGGGGCGCGTTCGCCGCGGTTGCTCACGAACGGCACGAGGAACAGGGCGGCGATGAGGAGCAGTGGGAAGACGAGGATGATGAAGGTTTCCGCTTCGGGGGGGCTGAGCGACAGCAAGGCGAACAGCCACAGGAACGGCCACTCGGGCCGGGGATTGGCGCCGGGCAGCGTGGGGTCGGGCGGCCCGGTCGGCCCCTTCGGCCCGAGGACGGCCGCCAGCACCACCACCACGATCACGGCCAGCGCCGAGAACAGGACGTCCTTCATCATGGCATCGCCGAGAAATGGGACGCCGCTCTCAAGCTGTTTCTCATAAGCCTCGTCATAGGTCTTCGGATCGACCGCTTCGCCGGGGACGGGCGGGGCACTGACCCCGCGCGTGAGCACGAGCCACAGGTGGACCGCCAGGAAGACCAGCAAGGCCCCCGGGATGGCGAAGACGTGCAGGGCGAAGAAGCGACTGAGCGAATCGCCGCCGATCACGGGGCCGCCCAGGAGCGTGCGGACCACCCAGGGCCCGATGACCGGGACGCGCCCGGCCATCGACCCCCCGACCGCCAGGCCCCAGTAAGCATCCGGGTCCCAGCGGAGGACCTGGCCGCTGAAGAACATGCCCAGGGTGCAGAGGAGCAAGAACACACCCAGGACCCAGGTCAGCTCGCGCGGGTACTTGTAGGCCCCGTGCAGGAAGACCTGGGTCGCGTGCACCAGCACCAGCACGACCATGCCCGACCCGGCGTAGTAGTGCAGCGCCCGCAAGAACCAGCCCAGCGTCACGTCATAGTTCAGGGAGAGCAGGCTGTCGTACGCCTTGTCGGCGGACGGCACGTAGACCAGCGCCAGGCCGATCCCGGTGAGGATCTGGACCAGGAGGAGGGTGAGCGACGCGCTGCCGAAGACGTACCACCAGCCCATCGGCCCGGCCACCTCTCGGGGGATGGGGTGCCGCATCATCGGCAGCAGGGTGGAACGCAGACGCAAACGAGCATCAAACCAGTCGCCTACGGCAAGCAGCCAGCGCTTCATGGGGAGTCCCCTCCTCGGAGGTATGAATCGGGATTGGACGGATTCATCCCTCATCCTTGTTCCAGGGTGTCCTGCAGGGTCGGATAGTGCGGCGCCCGGACCTCGAGCTGGAGGTCCCCGCCAGCTCGCTTCACCCGGTAGACGCAGCGGTAGAGCCCGCGCGGCGGCGGGCCGGAGGCGCGTTCGCCGTTGGCGTAATAGACGCCGCCGTGACAGGGGCACATGAACAGCCCCGACTCCGGGAACCACTCGACCGGGCAGCCCAGGTGGGCGCAGTTGACGGCCAGGACCAGGAACGTGTGTGCCTTCGTCTCGTCGGCCTCCCGCTCGTCGCGGCCCTCGTAGCGCACGAAGACGCCGGTATGAGCCACCATACCGTCCCACGGCTGGCTGATAGGGTTGTCGAAGGTCACCAGGCGCGTCTGGCCCTGCGGAAAATCGGTGACACGCCCCATGGGCAGCCATCGTGACCGGGGCCTTGCGGGCCCCGAAAAGGTAGCCGATGAAGGGGAGGCCCACCGCGGCCGCGGCGACGGCGCCGAGCCCGTAAGTCAGCCAGCCCAGGAACGAGCGCCGCCGCAGAGCGGGGTTCGAGTGCGGGCCCCGAGGGCGGCGAGTTGGAAACCGGTTCCATCGTTTCTTCCTCTCGTAAGACCGAAGTCGTCATTGGTCGCCGGCCGGCCCGCCCTGCCTCCAGGACGCCAGCAGCGCCACCAGGTCGTCGATCTGCGCCGAGGTCAGCGGGCGGAAATCGGCCGGCCGACCGGCCGTGCCGTCGTAAGCCGGCATCCCGAGATCGGGCCGGCCGGTGATCGCGGTGCGCCGCAGCACCTTGTCGCTGATCAGCGACAGGAACGCCGGTTCGTTGATGGCGCCGACCGGCCGCCCGCCGTGCTCGCCGCCCTGTCCCTGGCCGCCGTGGCAGCCGGCGCACGCGAGGGCGAACACGCGGGCCCCCTCGTCCAGGTTCCCGCTCCTGGCGCCGGCCGGGCTGAGGTACGGCGGTGGCGCCTCCCCGGACGCAGCCGGTCCCCATCGCTTCTTGATCCCTTCGGCCAGCACCTGGACCTGGGCATCGGTCAGCGGGCCACCCCGGACATGGGCGAAAGCCGGCATCGGGCTCCTCTGGCCGGCGCTCACGGTCCGCCCCTCGGAGATGACGTGCCGCAACTCCGCGTCGGGGACGATGGCGAGAAAGACGGGGTCGTTCAGCGACGGGGCGGGACCGAGCTTGCCGTCGGCCCCGTGGCAGCCGGCGCAGCGCGTCACCGTAGAGGGCGTCGAAACCCTTGACCTGGTCCGCCCGCACAGGGCGGTCCGCTTCCCTGGGCTTGCCGGGGACGTCGCAGCCGCCCGTCAGGACGACCAGGAGGGTCAGCAGGTGCCATCTTCCCTCGCGGAGTCTCTTCACGACCGACCTCCCCCTTCGCCGGCCATGAAGTCTGCCACCCGATCCGGGCCGAGACCGGCGGGCCGGACGGGGACCTTCTCCGAACGGAGCACCACCACCGCGGCGGCCACGCCGAACACGAACTGCGAGACGATGAACCAGGCCCAGTCGACCCGGTCCTGGAGCACGGGGTTGACGACCCCCATGAGCCCGTACGTGATCCCGGTCCATACCAGAGGCAGGACCAGGCCGCCCCAGGCAATCGGCCCCGGCATGGGCGGCAACCGGGGCGTCATCAGGGCGAACAGGACCCCGAAGCAGGAGGACAGGACGGCGTGCAGGACGCCGGCCGCCAGGAACCAGTCCGGATGGAATCTCCCCAACTCCGCCCCGTCCAGGTTGCCCGGGCCGGGCAGAAGCATCCCCGCCAGCACGTTCACCGGGTACCAGAAGCCGCGGCCGCTGGCCGCCGCCCACAGGACGGCCGGCACGGCCATGGCCGCACCGCCGACCAGGCCGCCCGCCATTCCGGCGAGTCCCCTTGGAAGACGTTTGGCCCCCAGGACCACGGCCGGCATCGTGATGCCGAAGACGAATTGCGAGAGCAGGAACCACGGCCAGTTGATCCTCCCCGGCAGCGCCGGGTTGACGACCTGCATCGCCACGTAGCTCGCCCCCGTCCACAGGATGGGCATGAGCAGCCCGCCCCAGGCGATCGGCCGGGGGACGGCCGGCAGAGTCGGCAGCAGCACGCCGAAGATCAGGCCGACGACCCCCGACATCACGACGTGAATAACCAGCGCCACCACCAGCAGCGAGGCGTTAAACCGCTCCAACTCGGGGACGGTCATCCTCCCCACCCCCGGCAGGACGATGCCGGCCAGGAGGTTGACCGGATACCAGAGGCCGTGGCCGCTCAGCAGTCCCCAGAGGAGGGCGGGCACCGGCATGGCCGCGCCGCCGGCCAGGCCGCCCTTGAGGCCGGCGGAGACGGGATGAACGTCCTGCGGCAATCGCAGACGGTAACCGGGCATGCCCGGCCGCAGATGCTCCACGCCGCCCGGTACGGCCATCACGAGCTGGGGGCGTGCCGTCTCGACCAGGGACTCGTGGACATGCCCGCGACCTGGTAGCAACTGGACGATCCAGATGCTCAGGCCCGCAACGACGACCACGGCGCCGACGACGAGAAAGCCCGTGCCCAGGGCCACGCCGGCGGCCAGGAGGGTGATGCCGAGGGCCAGCACCAGGGGCGCGGCCGTCGGCCGGGGCATCTCGACGGAATCCGGCGCGGCCGGGGCTTCGGGTTGTGGCCATATTTGCGCGTCGCTTGCCATGCGTCTCTCCGCAGACCCGGGTTGCAAACCCCGGGCTCACCGTCCCACCAGGTAGACCACCGCGAACACGACCACCCAGACGCCGTCCACGAAGTGCCAGTACCAGGAGACCAGCCCGACCCCGCCCCGGTTGGCGATCGTCACCTGGCGGCCCAGGGCCAGGCCGAGCACGATCAGCATGATGGTCACCCCGGCGGTGACGTGCAACGCGTGGAGGCCGACGAGGGTGTAGTAGGTCGTCCCGAACAGGTTGCGGCTGATGGTCAGATGGTGGCGGTCGATCAGATCGTGCCACTCGAAGGCCGTGCCCCCCAGGAACACCGCGCCGAGCACGAGAGTCGCCAGCCACCACCGGAGGAATCCCGCCTGGTTCCCCCGCTCCAGCCTCCTCTCCGCCACATGGACGGTGGCGCTGCTGGCGAGAAGGCACGCCGTGGTACACACGACCAGGCCCAGCGACAGCGCCTCGGCCGGCGTCGGGCCGACCACGTCCTTGCCCACGTAGAAGAGGTAGGTGACGATCAGCGTGCCGAAGAGGGCGACCTCCGAGACGAGGAAGCTGAGCATGCCCCACTGGCCCGGGCTCAGCGTAATCTCGGGTCGGATCGCGGGCGGGACAGGTAACGACTGCCCCGCCGGCGGGCCGGCCATAGTGGTTGTTGCGACGCTCACGTCGTTGCTCCCCCTTGTGGCGACGAGTTGGAAACGGCCGTCACGTTAGTCGTACTGCCAGTCCGGGTCATCCGGGTGTTTGAGGTCCCACAACGGCCGGCGGCTGTGTACGGTCGGGATGACGGCAAAGTTATACGAGGGCGGGGGCGAAGGCGTGGTCCACTCCAGCGTCCAGGCGTCCCAGGGGTCGGCGCCCGCCGGCCGGCCGTTGCGCAACGACGCGAACACGTTCCAGACGAAGAGGACGAAGCTCGGCACCTGGATGATCGCCCCGAGCGTGGTCACCTGGTTCAACAGCGCCCACCCTCGGTCGGCGTCGTAGGTGTAGATCCGCCGCGGCATGCCGAGCACTCCGGAGATGTGCATCGTGCCGAACGTGAGGAGGAAGCCGACGTACAGCAGCCAGAACTGCCAGCGGGCCAGCCGCTCGGACAGCATCCGGCCGGTCATCTTCGGAAACCAGTAGTGGATGCCCGCGAAGACGCCGAACAGCGTGCCGCCGATCAGGACGAAATGGAAGTGGCCGATCAAGAAGTAGGTGTCTTGCAACTGGAAGTCGAACGGGGCCGCCGCCATCATGATGCCCGTCAGGCCGCCGATCAGGAACATCGACAGGAAGCCGGCGCAGAAAAGCATCGGCGAGGCGAACGAGATCCGCCCGCCGTACATCGTGGCCAGCCAGTTGAAGAACTTGATGCCCGTCGGGATGGAGATCATGAAAGTGGACACGATGAAAAAGAGGTCCGCGGTCCGGCTCATGCCCACGGTGAACATGTGATGGGCCCACACGCCGAGGCTGATGAAGGCGATGGCCGCGGTGGCGGCCGCCATGAACTCGTAGCCGAACAGCACCTTGCGGGAGAAGACCGGGATGATCTCGCTGACCATGCCGAAGACCGGCAGGATCAAGATGTACACCTCCGGGTGCCCGAAGAACCAGAAGATGTGCTGCCACAGGAGCGCCGAGCCGCCGTTCTGCGCGTCGAAGAAGTGCGCCCCCAGTTGGCGGTCGAGTACGACCATCGCCAGTCCGGCCGTCAGCGGCGGGATGGCGAAGACGATGAGCACCGAGGTCCAGAGCATCGTCCACACGAAGAAAGGGACCTTCCACAGGGCCATCCCGGGGGCGCGCATCGTGAGGATGGTGGCGATGAAGTTGACGGCGGCGGCGAGGGTGCCCACGCCGCTGACGATCAGGCCCAGCGCCCAGAAGTCGGTGGCGGCGGAGCGGGCGAAGGTGCGCTCGGTCAGCGGGGCGTAGGCGAACCAGCCGATGGCCGGGGCGCCTCCCGTCGCGAAGCTGAAATAGACGAGCAGGCCGCCGAGCAGGGTCACCCAGAAGCCCAGCGCGTTGAGGCGCGGGAAGGCCATGTCGCGGGCCCCGATCATGAGCGGCACCAGGTAATTGCCCATGCCGACCAGGATCGGAATGCCCATGAAGAAGACCATCGTCGTGCCGTGCATCGTGAACATCTGGTTGAACGTGTCCGGCCCGAGGAAGTCGTAGCGCGGCCGCACCAACTGCCAGCGAACGAGCAGGGCCTCGACGCCGCCGACCACCAGGAAGACCACGGCCATGATGACGTACAGGATGCCGATCTTCTTGTGATCGACCGTGGTCGCCCAGTCGTGGAGCACGGCCGTCCAGGGCGGCGCCGCGGGTCGGGTGATCGGCTCTCGTGTTGCTTCGGCGATGGCCATGTCCAGCCCTCACAAGCGATCAGCGGAGCGTCAACAAATAGCGGACGATGTCGTCGCGCTCACGGTCCGTCAGGCCGAACGCCGGCATGAGGCAGCCCGGCTTGATTTGCTGCGGGTCGGCCACCCAGCGGCGGAGGTTCTCGGGGGTGTTCTCGACCATGCCGGATGCCAACGTCTTGCGGCTCATCAGGTGCGTCAGGTCCGGCGCGTAGCTGCCCCGCGCGGGAGTGCCGCGCACCCGATGACAGTTGACGCACGACTGGCCGAGGAAGGCGGACCGCCCGGCCCGCACGTCGGGTTGCTCCACGGCCGGCTTGTGCTCGTTGGCCAGCCAGGCCTCGAAGTCGCTCGGAGAATCGACGACGACGCGAATGAGCATGTTGGCGTGCTGGGTGCCGCAATACTCGGCGCACTGCCCGAGGTACAGGCCGGGCCTGTCGGTCTGGAACCACATGCTATTGGTGCGACCCGGGATCAGGTCGGTCTTGCCGCCCAACCGGGGCACCCAGAAGCTGTGGCACACGTCCGCGGACTTCAGGGTCAGGTAGACAGGCCGGGGTACGCCCTTCTCGCCGGCCGGGATGTGCAGTTCGTTGGCCGTCGTGAAGCCCAGCTCCCGGCCGTTGTAACGGTCGTAGGTGTATTCCCACCACCACTGGCAGCCGACCACCGTGACGAAGAGCGTATTGTCCCCCTCGCGAGGCTGCGGCGGCGGGACGTTCACCTCCCAGAGGGTGCGGGCCGAGACGAGCACCAGGACGAAGACCACCAGCGCCGGCGCCGCCGTCCAGGCGATCTCGATCGGCTTGCTCCCGTAGACCTGGGGCGGCTCGATCTCGCGCCGACCACTCTCTCCCGCTCGCTCGGGGGAAAGCGAGGTGCCGGCCGCGGCCCGGCGCCGGAAGCGAACGATGGAATAGACGAGAATCCCTTCGACCGCAATGAAAATGAACCCGGTGATGGCCAGGACCAGGACGGACAGGCTGCGGATCGACTCGGCCGACGGGGAGGCCGGGTCGAAAATCGACGTGCTTTGGGCCAGGAGAATCACCGCGGTCGCTCCTTTC
>CAWJTV010000013.1:0-351972 GCA_963845755.1 uncultured Planctomycetota bacterium | reverse complement strand
GAGTGCGTCCGGTGAACCACATCTTCAAAGCGGTTCACGGGCGTGAGATGATGTTCGGGGCACCGTCTTGATTCTTTCACTGTGCTCGGCGCACGCGATCATCCCGCGCTCGCGCCGGGCCGAGACGAACTTGGGGCGGGACAAACCTTGAGGGCGCGCAGATCGCCCCGCGCTCGTCCGGGGTGACGAGGAGCGCGGGGCTCGGGTGCGGTCACTCAGTCCCGTCGGCGCCGGCCTGGTGCAACTCCTGCCAGCGGTCCGGCAGCAGTTCGTCGATCCGCTTCGCCGGGTGCGTGCTGATCCGATCGAGCACATCGCGGAGGTAAGCCTGGGGGTCGATCCCCAGATTCTTGCAGGTCGTGCACAAGCTCATCAACACGGCCGCCGTCTGGCCTCCCTGGTCGCTCCCCGCGAATAACCAGTTCTTCCGTCCCAGCGCCACGGGCTTGAACGCGCGCTCGCACGCACCGTTGTCCAGTTCGAGGAACCCGGCCTCCAACGGACGCTTCAGGGCCTCCCAATGGTTCAAGGCATACTGGATCGCTTCGCCGATCGGACTCTTGGGCAGAACCTTGGGCTGCTCGGCTTCCAGCCAGGCGTGAAACTTGTCGAAGATCGAACGCGATCGCTCGTTTCGCAGTTCGTGCCGGAACGCGACGAAGGCCTCGTAGTCCGCGGTCGCGCGCTTCTTGGCGTCGCGTTCGACGTCGTAGAGCAGGCTGATCCATGCCAGCGCCTGATGGGACCGTTGCGGGTCGACGGTCCGCGCCTCGTAGAACTTCCGTCGCGCGTGCATCATGCAGCCGACCTCGATAATCTCGCCCGACTTGTACAGGCCGTCGTAGGCCGAATAGGCGTCGGCCTGGAGATAACCCTGGAAGTCCTTGAAGATCTCCCGGGGCCCGGTGGCGCTGCGGTCCGGCGTCTAGGTATAGACCATGTAAGGATGGCCGCGGTCGCCGATGGAGACCCAGAGCCGGCCGGTCTTGATCCCCTTGCCGTCGTGGTCCTGCACCGGGACCGTCGTGTCGTCGTTCTGGACGACCCGGGAGGCGAGGATCCTCTTCAGCATCAGATCGACGATCGGCTCGAGCAGTTCGGCGATCGCGCCATCCAGTCGCACATCGTCGACCGCGACAACTCGACGCCCGAGCGCTCGAGGATCCCCTCGAGGCGATAAAGCGGCAAGTGATCGCCATATTTGCTGACGGCGATATAAGCCATGAGCCCCGGACCGGGCAGACCCTTGTCGATCGGCTCGGGGAGCACGTCGGCGATCACGACGTTGGCCTCGCAGGCCTGGCAGGCGTACTTGGGGCGGATGTGTTCGAGCATGACCAGGCAGGCGGGGATGAATTCGAGTTGCTCGCGGACTTCCTGGCCGATGCAGGTCCGCTCGGCGCCGCAGTCGGGGCAAGTGCGCTGTTCGGGCGGGACGTCATGCAAGACCGGCTCTCGGGGCAGGCTCGCCGGCAACGGCTTGCGGCCGTGGCCCTTCTTCTGGGCCGCACTCGGGGCGGGCGTCGGGTCCGGGACCGGTTCCGGGGTCGCTTCGGGTGTCGGCGTCGCCTCGGCCTGCGCCAGGATCTCCTGGGCGAAGAGCAGGAGCTGAGCCGGGTCGATCCGCTCGCCTTTGGGGCCGTAGCGCTGACGGAGGAGCTGTTCGATCTGGTGCTGGAGCTTCTCGTTGAGATGGATCTGCTCAGCGAGCGTCTTGAGCAGCTCACGGATGAGCTGATGAGCCGCTTCCAGGTCGTCCGGGAGTGGATCTGCGAGGGTAATCATACCCTATACTACGTTGACGGGTGCTCGATTGTTGGCGGATTATGCTCCTATCGGTAGATTATTCTCCGAATTTTGAAGGGGAGTGGCGGGCCGGGAGTAGCGGACGCGCCGTCGGGCCGTGTTCAGGTCGATACCGGCCAGGAAGGCGGCGAGTTCGGCCGTGGTCATCTCGACGCGGTCGGCCCCGGCCTCCGGGAGGCGGAACGTGCCGCGTTCGAGTCTCTTGATGCTGGCATCACAGGACCCTCGTTCTTGTGGCGTTACACAAATCCTGAGACGTCGGGTTACTGCCGCTACGAATCGGCGGCCTCTCTTGCTATCGGTCGGGACGGTCCTTGGGAACGACCAACTCGGGGTGCCGGGCGGCGATCCAGGAGTTCTTCCGTCTGGCCAGTTGTCGCAGGCGACGAACCTCGTCCTGGTCGGCCCACACGATCAGATGCTTTCCCGAAGGCGTACGACGCGAATGGACCCAACCCTGCTTGACCCAATAATGGACCTTCTGGGCGATGACGCCGAGTTTCCCGGCCAGGTCGGGGATCCACCATTCGTCCTGCCGACGAGGTCGTCGCGGAACAGTTCTCCGACCAGCCCAAGTTCACGGACCAACGCCCCGATCGTTCCCGCCGTGAACACGCCGCGACGGCGCGGCGGGACGAAGCCCTCGGCATTGAGCCGCGCGGCGATCTGCGACAGGTGAAGTGCCTCTCGATGGAGTTGCTTGATTCGTTCCGTGAGGCGTCGAAAATCTTTCAATTGCTCATATCTGCCGACTGGCCTCGCGACCTGATGTTGGGTTGTCATGCCGCCATGCCAAACGATCGTTACCTCGTTGAGCTCAGTCGCCTTGTCGGCCACGACAATGACCCGCTCCACCATGCAGCGCACGATCTGCTTGCGATCCATCGCCGACGTGCCCGGGCGTGCCAGAGCGCGGCGACGCTCTCGGAAAGCGATCGAATCCGTTGGCGCTCGGCGTCGCTCAGCGTCGCCGGCAGTCTCGTCAGGAACCGATGGTAATCCTCCTCCGCTTGACGCTTTTTCAGCGCGTCCTCCCACCGCGCCTCGAGTGTCCGCGCCACGAGTCGGTTCTCGGGCTCCACGGCCTGATACTGCCGCTCGGCCCTTCGACCTCCTGCGTGCGCGTTCCAGAGTCTGACGCCAATGGTCGTGGAGGCGCTTGCGCTCTCGCTCGGCGTTCTCGATCGCGCGTAGGCTCAGATCCAGCGCAGCGGGCTCCAACGCGCGGAGCACTTCCTTCGCGACCAAGTCTCCAGCGTCTTTGCCGAGATGCACCCGCACGGCTCGTCCAAGGCCAGCCGCGAATACTCGCCGCAGTGATAGCCGGGTTCTTGTCGGCCTTGTATCGCGTCGTCATGTGGCGGCCGCATTTCCCACAGACGACCAAGCCGGGCAGCAAGGCCTCGCCGCGTTTGGGCACGCCCCGCGTGTCGTGGAGCGATCGATTCTGTTTGAGGCGTTCCTGATTCGCGAGATATCGATCCCAGCTAATGTACGCCGGGAGCCGATCCGGCAGGAACACGGCCAACTCCTCGGGCGGCACGAACCACTTGCCGCCTTCGGCTCGACCCGTCGTGGGATTCTTCGTTCCCGCGCGGTGTAGGCCATAAGCGTATGCCCCCGCATAGATGGGGTGTCGCAAGATCGACAGGACTCGACTGGGAGAGGCTGGCTTCCACTCCAGCTCCCCAATGCGCCCACCGCGATGACGGCGAAATCCCAGTTGCAGGTTGTTCACGACCAGGTAACGGAAGACCGCGTAGGCGGAACCGAGTTCCTCGAACTTCTCGAACACCAACTGAATCATTCCACGCGCCTGCTCGTCAGGCTCTTGAATGATCTCGCCCGTGGCCGTCTTGAGGTATCCCAGCGGAACGGCCAGGAACAGCTCGCCGCGCTCCGCTTTGTTTCGACTGCCTCGAAGCAAACGATTGTACATAGTAATCAATTCATATTCGCTCATCGCGCTTTTCATGCCAAGGAGAAGACGATCGTTCTGTCCAAGGCATCGTAGACGCCATCTTGATCGCATAGCAGGGTGTGAAAGATGCCGCAGACGTCGATGAGACGATGCCATTCGGTATTCGACCGCGACACCCTGCTAAGCTCCAACCCCAGCACGATCCCCACGTGGTTCAAGCTCACTTCCGTCATCAACCGCTGGAAGCCCGTGCGATGGTCGGTCAACTTGCCGCCGTGGCCCTGATCCTCGTCGATGATCACCACCCGCTCTGCGGGCCAACCGAGCCGTTGCGCGAACTGCGCCAGAGCATACTGCCGTTCGCGAGACTCGCGGTTCTCCAGCACTTGCTGCGGCGTCGACTGCCGCACGTACACGATCGCGAGTCGATCGAGATGCCGGTCGCCAATCTTCGAGCTCGACCTCTGGCCGAAGGTAGAGGTCGATGGAGTCTCGTCGGTTGATCTGTCCGTGCGACTGACAGCACGTGCATCACGAGATTTCATCGCGCACCTCCTGAGCGGTGCGAGGCGCGTCGAGTTGTCGAATCACGATGTCGCTGAGGGTGAGCAGCGTTTGCTGACGCTGCTCGTTCGTCAGTCGGCTCCAGAGTTGGTCCAGCACCGACGGCCGATCGACCGACGTGCGCGGGGGGGAGCAAAGAGTCCGGCGTCTCGCGACATGGGGCACCTCCTTGGATCACTGGGTGTTGAGCTTCGATCCATTCCGCCAGCCGCATCAGGCCAGCGAGCGCGATTATGGGGGTGTCCGACGATTCCTGGCGATAGACCACGTAAGGATGGCCGCGGTCGCCGACGGAGACCCAGAGCCGGCCGGTCTTGATCCCCTTGCCGTCGTGGTCCTGCACCGGCACCGTCGTGTCGTCGTTCTGGACGACCCTGGAGCTGAGGATCTTCTTCAGCATCAGATCGACGATCGGCTTGAGCAGATCGGCGATCGTGGCCATCCAGTCGCACATCGTCGACCGCGACAACTCGACGCCCGAGCGATCGAGGATTCCCTCGAGGCGATAGAGCGGCAAGTGATCGGCATATTTGCTGACGGCGACGTAAGCCAGCAGCCCCGGGCCTGGCAGGCCCTTGTCGATCGGCTCGGGGAGCACGTCGGCGATCACGACGTTGGCCTGGCAGTCCTGGCAAGCGTACTTGGGGCGGATGTGTTCGAGGATGACCAGGCGGGCGGGGATGAATTCGAGTTGCTCGCGGACTTCCCGGCCGATGCAGGTGCGCTCGGCGCCGCAGTCGGGGCAAGTGCGTTGTTCGGGCGGGACGTCGTGCAAGACCGGCACTCGGGGCAGGCTCGCCGGCAACGGCTTGCGTCCGTGGCCCTTCTTCTGGGCCGCACTCGGAGCGGGCGTCGGGGCCGGGGCCGGCTCCGGGGTCGGGGCGGGTGTCGGCGCCGCCTCGGCCTGCTCCAGGATCTCCCGGGCGAAGAGCAAGAGCTGGGCCGGGTCGATCCGCTCCCCTTTGGGACCGTCGCGCTGGCGGAGGAGCTGCTCGAGCTGGTGCTGGAGCTTCTCGTTGAGATGGACCTGCTGGGCGAGCGACTTGAGCAGCTCACGGATGAGCTGATGGGCCGCCTCCAGGTCGTCCGGGAGTGGGTCCGCGAGGGTGATCATACCCTATACTACGTTGACGGGTGCTCGATTGTTGGCGCATTATGCTCCTGTCGGTAGATTATTCTCCGAATTTCGAAGGGGAGTGGCGGGCCGCGAGTAGCGGACGCGCCGTCGGGCCTTGTCCAGATCGATGCCGGCCAGGAGGGCGGCGAGTTCGGCGGTGGTCATCTCGACGCGATCGGCCGCCGCGTCCGGGATGCGGAAGGTGCCGCGTTCGAGCCTCTTGATGCTGGCATCACAGGACCCTCGTTCTTGTGGCGTTACACAAATCCTGAGACGTTGGGCTACTGCCGCCACGAATCGGCGGCCTCTCTTGCTACCGGTCGGGACGGTCCTTGGGAACGACCAACTCAGGGTGCCGGGCGGCGATCCAGGAGTTCTTTCGTCTGGCCAGTTGTCGCAGGCGACGAACCTCGTCCTTGTCGGCCCACACGATCAGATGCTTTCCCGAAGGCGTACGCCGCGAATGGACCCAACCCTGCTTGATCCAATAATGGACCTTCTGGGCGATGACGCCGAGTTTCCCGGCCAAGTCGGGGATCCACCACTCGTCCTGGCCGACGAGGTCGTCGCGGAACAGTTCTCCGACCAGCCCAAGTTCACGGACCAACGCCCCGATCGTTCCCGCCGTGAACACGCCGCGACGGCGCGGCGGGACGAAGCCCTCGGCATTGAGCCGCGCGGCGATCTGCGACAGGTGAAGTCCTTCTCGATGGAGTTGCTTGATTCGTTCCGTGAGGCGTCGAAAATCCTTCAATTGCTCATACCTGCCGACTGGCCTCGCGACCTGCTGTTGGGTTGTCATGCCGCCGAGCCAAACGATCGTTACCTCGTTGAGCTCAGTCGCCTTGTCGGCCACGACAATGACCCGCTCCACCGCGCAGCGCACCGATCTGCTTGCGATCCATCGCCGACGTGCCTGGTGCGTGCCAGAGCGCGGCGACGCTCTCGGAGAGCGATCGAATCCGTTGGCGATCGGCGTCGTTCAGCGTCGCCGGCAGTCTCGTCAGGAACCGATGGTAATCCTCCTCCGTTTGACGCTGCTTCTTCAGCGCGTCCTCCCACCGCGCCTCGAGTGTCCGCGCCACGAGTCGGTTCTCGGGCTCCACGGCCTGATACTGCCGCTCGGCCCTCTCGACCTCCTGGCGTGCGCGTTCCAGAGTCTGACGCCAATGGTCGTGGAGGCGCTTGCGCTCTCGCTCGGCGTTCTCGATCGCGCGTAGGCTCAGGTCCAGCGCAGCGGGCTCCAACGCGCGGAGCACTTCCTTCGCGACCAGGTCGTCCAGCGTCTTTGCCGAGATGCACCCGCACGGCTCGTCCAGGGCCAGCCGCCAATACTCGCCGCAGTGATAGCCGGGCTTCTTGTCGGCCTTGTATCGCGTCGTCATGTGGCGGCCGCATTTCCCACAGACGACCAGGCCGGGCAGCAAGGCCTCGCCGCGTTTGGGCACGCCCCGCGTGTCGTGGAGCGATCGATTCTGTTTGAGGCGTTCCTGATTCGCGAGATAGCGATCCCAGCTAATGTACGCTGGGAGCCGATCCGGCAGGAACACGGCCAACTCCTCGGGCGGCACGAACCACTTGCCGCCTTCGGCTCGACCCGTCGTGGGATTCTTCGTCCCCGCGCGATGTAGGCCATAAGCGTATGCCCCCGCATAGATGGGGTGTCGCAAGATCGACAGGACTCGACTGGGAGAGGCTGGCTTCCACTCCAGCTCCCCAATGCGCCCACCGCGATGACGGCGAAATCCCAGTTGCAGGTTGTTCACGACCAGGTAACGGAAGACCGCGTAGGCGGAACCGAGTTCCTCGAACTTCTCGAACACCAACTGAATCATTCCACGCGCCTGCTCGTCAGGCTCTTGAATGATCTCGCCCGTGGCCGTCTTGAGGTATCCCAGCGGAACGGCCAGGAACAGCTCGCCGCGCTCCGCTTTGTTCCGACTGCCTCGAAGCAAACGATTGTACATAGTAATCAATTCGTATTCGCTCATTGCGCTTTTCATGCCAAGGAGGAGACGATCGTTACTGTCCAAGGCATCGTAGACGCCATCTTGATCGCATAGCAGGGTGCGAAAGATGCCGCAGACGTCGATAAGACGATGCCATTCGGTATTCGACCGCGACACCCTGCTAAGCTCCAACCCCAGCACGATCCCCACGTGGTTCAAGCTCACTTCCGTCATCAACCGCTGGAAGCCCGTGCGATGGTCGGTCAACTTGCCGCCGTGGCCCTGATCCTCGTCGATGATCACCACCCGCTCTGCGGGCCAACCGAGCCGTTGCGCGAACTGCGCCAGAGCATACTGCCGTTCGCGAGACTCGCGGTTCTCGAGGACTTGCTGCGGCGTCGACTGCCGCACGTACACGATCGCGAGTCGATCGAGATGCCGATCGCCAATCTTCGAGCTCGACCTCTGGCCGAAGGTGGAGGTCGATGGAGTCTCGTCGATTGATCTGTCCGTGCGATTGACGGCCCGTGCATCACGAGATTTCATCGCGCACCTCCTGAGCGGTGCGAGGCGCGCCGAGTTGTCGAGTCACGATGTCGCTGAGGGTGAGCAGCGTTCGTTGACGCTGCTCGTCCGTCAGTCGGCTCCAGAGTTGGTCCAGCACCGACGGCCGAACGACCGACGTGCGCGGGGGGGAGCAACGAGTCCGGCGTCTCGCGACATGGGGCACCTCCTTGGATCACGGGGTGTTGAGCTTCGATCCATTCCGCCAGCCGCATCAGGCCGGCCAGCGCGATTATGGGGGTGTCCGACGATTCCTGTAAAGTCGAGAGGATGGGGGCAGTCTTACTCGTACTTCTTGGCCCAGACGGCCAGGCCATCGCGATCCCAGTACAGGATCTTGATGCGGTCGCGGCGCTTGTTGACGAAGACGAAGAGATGACCGGAGAGGGGATCTAGCGCCAGGCTGCCTGATGCCAGGGCGGCCAGGCCGTCAAAGCTCTTGCGCATGTCGGCCGGCTGTTTGGCGAGATAGACGCGGACCGCGGCGCTCAGTCCGAACATGGGCGTCCCTCCACGACCGCGATGAGATGGCGGAGGGTCAGGGGGTCGAATCCGGGGGCGACGGCGATCCGACGTCCGTTGGAGAGGATGAGTTCGAGGTGGGGTCCCGAGGCGGCGCTCGGCGGGATGGGATCGGGAAGGATAGTGACCGGGAGGAAATGGCGGTCGGCACTGGCGAAAGGACGATCGTCGCTGGGAGTGCGATCGGCCGGGGCGGGCTGGTAGAGATGCTTTCGGAAGGAGTGAAGCGAGATTTGGCGAAGGCGGCAGAACTCGGCTTGAGTCAGACCGCTCCTGCGGAAATCGTTGAGGAGGGCATTCCATCGTAGATCGATGGTTCGGCTTCGAGACACGGCGTGATCTCCCTGACGGGACCACTGGCCCCGACAGCACTATCATCGCGGGGAGTCACGCCGCTTTGTAGATGCACTTCACCGGACGGACACGTATTGGCTGCGTTCTTGACAAACAGCCCTATGCCAAGACGACATTCGAATGGCGGCCTCTCACATTCCTCGTCGCGTTCCGTGTATCGACGACCAGTGAGGAATGTTCGAGCACCCAGGCCCAGTCATAAGCGGAATGATCAGTCGCAATGATGACGCAATCTTGAAGAGCGCAGGTAATCCGCCGTCAACTCCGTGCTGGACATTCCCAAGCGGGGGTAATGGCGCATGGTGGGAAGCACGGGGATGTGCGGATCGTTGTAGCTGACCATCGCGCCTTTCCGCAGGAGCAAGTCCATCAATTCGAATCCCGGCGACTCGCGCAGGATCGTCAGACATCCTTCTTGTAAGCCATCCCGAGCAGAGCAATCTTGCTCCCATTGACCGGCTTGGCCTGGGAGTTGAGCGCGTCGGCCACCTTGCCGACGACATAGGATGGCATCGATGTGTTGATCTCACCGGCCAGTTCGATGAATCGGGTCGCGAAGCCATACTTCCGCGCGACCCAGGTGAGGTAGAAGGGATCGATCGGTATACAATGACCGCCCAGTCCGGGGCCAGGATAGAAGGCCTGGAAGCCGAACGGCTTGGTCTTGGCCGCCTCGATCACCTCCCAGACGTCGATCCCCATGCGGTCGTACAACACCTTCAACTCGTTGACCAGGGCGATGTTCACCGCACGGTAGGTATTCTCAAGGATCTTGCAAGCCTCGGCGACCTCGGGGCTGGAGACGCGCACGACCTCGGCCATAGCCTGGCCATAGAGCGTGGCAGCCAGCTCGAGACTTTGCCGCTCCAACCCTCCAACAACCTTGGGGATTTTCGGCGCGGAGAAATCCGGGTTACCGGGATCCTCACGCTCGGGACTGAACGCCAGGAAGAAATCCCGGCCCGCCGTGAGCCCCTTGGCTTCCAGGATGGGTAACACGACCTGCCTGGTGGTACCGGGGTATGTCGTGCTCTCGAGAATCACGAGCTGTCCGGGACGCAACACGGTGGCAATCGCCTCGGATGACCTGATCACATAGCTGAGGTCCGGCTCACGCGCCTCCGTCAAAGGCGTCGGCACGCAGATGATGATCGCCTCGGGTTCGCCGAGCCGAAGGAAATCGTTGGTTGGCTCGAACTCTCGAGCCTGCATCTGACGGACAACATCATCCGGAATGTGGCCGATGTAGCTTGCCCCGCCCCTCAATCGCTCAACCTTGCTCGCATCGGTGTCGAAACCCAGAACAGAATATCCTTTCTCCACGAATGCGCGGGCCAGTGGCAATCCCACGTAACCCAGCCCAATAATCCCGACCCTCGCTGTCCGGTTTTCGATCCGGGAAAGCAGTGCGCGGAAGGATCCTTGATCCCTGTCGTTCCAAGTGTCGGTCCAATGCTGGTCTAGCGCACCCTCCTTGGGAGCTTCCTTCAGTTCGATCATGGTTGACCCCTCAGCAGGGAGGAAAGGTTGGCGAAAAGTTCGTTCAGAACAAGTTTTCCACTCAAAGAACGAGAGCTTGCGAATGTCGGATCCGTCCTGCCATTAGTGAATTCCGATGCGGAGACCCTGCCTCAGTCTTTTCCCGTTGCGGGTCGGGCGCCTACAGGATGCGGGTGGTGAGACTCTCAGAGCAGAGTCCAACACGACCGACTCCGGCAGGGTTATCCCAGGCTGCCAATATTGCTCTTATAGATGAATGTTCGGTATGCTTGGATACCTGGCGCCGGGCTGGGCCTGAAGGTGTAAATAGGTTCCAACGATCGATATACGGATGTGGCTCATTCGGCGGTTGGTCGGGAAAGGGTGTTGCGGTATGAGCCGCGCCCCCTTTCTGTTTACATCAGCTCGACAGTAGCTAGCGCTTCCAGGCAGGTTTTGCGCGCCGGAGGCAATTCTTTTGGCTTTTCACATCGTTAGAGATCTCCATTCAACCAACTTCGTCTTTCGCTTCCACAAGTCCGAGAATCGATTCTCCCCAATGACGGCCGCTAATCCGGCTGAAGCCGAGATCGCTTAATACCGATAAATGACGGCGGCCCGAGCCTTCTTAGAGGATGGCCCGATCGCAATCCAGCATCGAGCGTGCGAAAGGAAGGTCTCGAAGTACCGGCTGCTGTTTGTCGCGAACGTACACGTTTCTTTCCCTCCGTTTGGCGAAGCCATTTCAGAGCAATGCCGCGTGCAGGCTCGGGGTAGTAGCATAACATGTGACATCGTCCGCAGAAAGGGCGCGGAGGCGATCGATGAGCGCCGCGACCGCGGCCTGCCAACATGACGGATCCTCGGTATCAAGCCAACAATCCACTATTTTTCCAAGCTGGATTCGTCCGTACGGAGTGATCTTCAAGACGGCGAAGCCGATCATTCGCTGAGATGTGTGAATCGTCCTGCCAGAAAAGCCCGACAGTGGACACCGAAGAAAGTAATTGAGCAGCATGTGATCACGCTGGGACGTCACGATGCGCAGTGAAGACTGTAGTTGAAGCCATTTCGGCTCCTCAGCAGAATCTGTGGGTGTGTTCTGGCACGGGGAGGCGTCCGAGATTGTGTCGCAGAGCCAGTTTTGCAACCCCGGCGGTCCGGAAGCCATATGACTTTCTCGTCACCAATTTGACCTTGTTGTTGAGCCCCTCCACGACCCCTGACGAGACTTCGCCGCGGCCGCGAAACCAGTTCAGGTTCAATGATCGATGAGTCCGAATCGTCCGGGCGATCTTCTTCATCGGCTCCCGCCGCGAGCGCATCACCCGGCTCGTCCCTTCGTCCAGGGACCTTCCGGCCCACGCCGGTCTTCGGTACTCCCAGAGCCGCTGGAACTCCTCCCGCAGGAGATACGCCCGCACCGTTCGGAGGTTGTACTTCAAGAGCTCCTGCAGCTTCACCGTCTGCTTCTACGTCAAGTCCTCCGGGCGCTTCAGGAGGCACCACCTCGAACGCTTCAAGACCGGCTCGTAGCCATCGCGCTGCAGTCGTCTCGCCTCCTCCGCCCGAATCTCGTCGATCGCCTTGCCGAACTTCTGCATGACGTGGAACCGGTCCCGGACATGAACCGCCTCACCGAGTCGCTCGGCGATCACTTTGAGGTACGGCTTCCACAGGTCGCTGCATACGGATCGCAGCCGCTTGCAGGCCGGTTCCCCGAGACCATCCAGGCACAGGCGCAAGCTCGACTCCGTCCGTTCCGAGGCCACGGCCAGGAGTCGCCGCGACTCTCCCCCGATGTCGTAAACCAGCGCCAAATACCTGTGCCCACGGCTCCAGGCGATCTCATCCACACCCACCGCCGTCAGCTCGCTCAGGTCCCGGTCGCGCCATGCCCCACTCGACCGCATAGTCCACAGCGCGGTAGACACTGTCCCACGATGTGCGGAAGATCGAGGCCACCTCACTCCACCTCAGTCGCTTGGCCCAGGTGGACAGGAACCGGCGGTAAGTCGTCGTCAGCTGATTCTTGCCGTCGCACCACGGGACCATCTCCACGGTCACCCCACACCGCTTGCAGCTCACCCGTCGCATCCACTAGGCCAAGAAGACGGCGATCCCCCACAACGGCACGAACTCGAAACGCCTTTCCTCCAAGCGATCGTAAGCCGAACCAGGGCGACCGCATCCGGAGCAATACGGTCGGCTGTTCTTCCGAGGCTGGACTTGCACCACCTGAGTCGGACCGTCGTCCGCCTCCTCCAGGCACGCTTTGCCGTAAACGAACGACTTGAACTTCTCCACACGATTGAGGATTGTCTGGATACGCATCCTGGGGCACTCCCGGTACCGATGAAGCGTCGTAACTCCATCTTGAGCGAAGGGTGTCCCAGGACGCGATCCTCCCTCTCAAGGCGGATTCCTTTCTCGATTACGCACCCACAGATTCTGCGGGAGAGCCTCAATTCTTCGGTGAACGTAGGTGCCGAGCGCAGTTCGACGGTCTGCGGCACCGGCGGTGTGCGCGCTCGCCAAACGGACACCATGTCCTTAGTTGTTCCTGCCCATTTGCGGAATAATCCCTGAGCCGTTGTACGCGAGCGATGGAATGGTGCGAGCACCTTGCGGATATCCGCCTCCAGCGTGGGCTGGTTCTCCTTGACCGTCAGGAAATAATCGCCCCCACCCGCGATCACGGCCTCGCAGAAATCCCGCTGAGTGAAGGCCGCATCGCCGGTGAAGAGCGTCCCTTTCAAGGGGAAGATCTTGAGCAGTTCCAGCGCTGTCTTGTGCTCTTTGGTCTTGCCTGTGACACGAAGCTGGGCCATGACGGCCTCGACGTCCAGGCAATAGGCGGCCAGCAGGTGGACGCCGGGGAGCTGATGCCCCCGGGGTGCCGTGCAAGGCCTTGCCGTCCAGCGCCATGACCCGCTCGGGCAGGTCGGCGACGCCCTGAGCCGAGATCCACCGGGTCAAGGCGGCCTCGAACGCTGCGGCGTCGAGCGCGGCCAGGAGGGGATGCAACTTGCTGATACCGGGGGTGCGGTAGCGGCGGCCGTCTCAGGTCCTGCGGGAGAAGCCCAGAAGCGGTACGAGGTCGTTGTAATCGCGACCCCACTGGGCGATGGCCGCCAGGCTGCTGGCGCCGCAGAGCATGGCCGTGGCGATCAGGGTCAGGACCTACGCCAGGGAAAATAGACCGTCCCGCGGCGATGCCGTGGGTCGGGATCCCGCAAAAAACATCGTAGAGGGTGGCACTGGTAGACTCCGTACTCATGGGGCAACTCCTTCGCCTATGAGTTATAGGGCCCTGAGATCTCGGATGCTAGACCTTTGAATGACCCAGGGCTAGCGCTAACTGTGGCTAGATTGGGCAACCTGGGTCATGTTTCCTTTTTGTGATCCTTTGTCTATCATTCTCGATGGCGCTCCTTTTGCGACTACCCACGGAGGATGGACCATGGCGGAAGTTCGGCGAATCGGTCTGGACGAGGTCGCACGGCACTTCGAGGAGTTGGAGGACCCGCGCTCCTCGGTCAATCGCAAGCATCCCCTGGTCAGCGTGGTCATCATCGCCGTGATGGCGGTCCTGGCCGGCGCCAACGGACCCACCGCGATCGCCAAATGGGCCGCCCTCAAGGAGGAGTTCCTCGTGGCAAACCTGGACTTGCCCGATGGGGTCCCGCGCAAGGATGTCTTCCGTCGCGTTCTGATGGCCCTGCGGCCGGGGGCCTTCCAGGCCTGTTTTGTGAGCTGGCTGGAGTCGCTGCGCACCGAGGCGGCCGCGGCGACCGGCGTGGAGCAGCCCGTCCTCGCGGTCGACGGCAAGACGGCGCGGCGGAGCCACGATCGCCAGAACGGCCTGGGCGCGTTGCATTCGGTCAGCATCTGGGCCAGCGAGTTCGGCCTGACGCTGGGGCAGGTGGCCTGCGCCGAGAAGTCCCACGAGATCACGGCGATCCCCGAGGTCCTGCGGCTGGTGGACATCAGGGGGGCGATCATCACCATCGACGCGATCGGGGCCCAGAAGGCGATCGCGGCGGAGATCATCGACGGCGAGGGGGACTACGTCCTGGCGCTGAAAGGGAACCAGGAGACGCTCCATCAGGCGGTCATCGATCACATCCACGAACAACTCGAGGGCGAGTTGGAGGGGGCCCAAGAGCAGGTAACGACCGAGAAGGGCCATGGGCGCCAGGAGACGCGTACGTATCTCCAGATCCCGGCCCCCGAGGGCCTGCCGGGGTTCGGGCTCTGGAAGGCGCTGAAGACGATCGCGGTGGTGACCTCGCTGTGCGTCCGCGACGGGAAACAGAGCGTCGAGGTCCGGTACTACATCAGCAGCCTGACCATGGACGTGAAGCGGCTGGCGAGGGCTGTCCGGGGCCACTGGGGTATCGAGAATAGCTGCCATTGGGTGCTCGACGTGACCTATCGCGAGGACGAGTCGCGGATCCGCGAGGAGGCGCTGCGGGAGAACTTCGCCTGGCTCAACCGCTTCACGTTGTCGCTCTTGAAACGGCATCCCGACCGCACCAGCCTCGCCATGAAACGCCGTAGTTGTGGCTGGAACGAAAACTACTTGCTGCAAGTCCTTACCGGATCTACATGTTAGTATGCGCTGGCCAAGGCGTGACGGCTTACACCGAATGTCACGCACCGAAGGCCACCTGACACCGAATGCCCCCATTGGCTACGCGCGAATTCCTATGTGTCCCACGCAGCGGACTCTACTACACCCGCGTCACAGGGGCAACACCTCGGTCTCTGGCCGTGGTTGAGTCCGTACAGCAGCCGCAAGGTCGTGAGCGACGTACATGTGACCGAGGTAACCCGCTCTGTAGAACGGACGATCGTCCCTGACTCCGGCCCAGACGTCAATCTTGACTTCGTGACTGGCCGCGTTGAACTCATCGATCGCCAAGAGTTCCCCGGCGAAGCGGTGATACGTAAAGCTCCCTAAGTCGTCGAAGTAGAGCGGGCAGTGGATCAGCATCTTTCGGTCTGGATCGGTGAAGACTTGGAACCCGGCCATTGTGGAGGAATACAGATCCATGTCGAAGGCGACGAAGCCGAGGTGGGGCGGGTGGTGCCGCGCAAAGAACTCGCTGGCGGTCCGCGCGACGTTTCCGAGGATCAGTGTCGTGCGGCTGGTTAGGCGCGAGCGTAGTAACTCTTCATCCATCGGATAGTCCCCGGGCTTCCATCGTTCGGGGTGATCTCGGTGATCCCCGATGGGTTCTGGCAAGCCGCTGGCTCCCATGTCGAACCCATAGACCAAGATGTCGATCCCAGTCTCACGCTCGACCGCCTCGGCTTCGGCCTGGAGGATGACTAAGCCGCGACCACCGGCTACCCCGAACTCGGCTACTGCGATCGCGCGTATTCCCTCGTTCTTCGCCTGGCGGGCAGCCCGCATCAGGCCAAGCAAGTATGCCGGGCGGGGGGAGATGTCCCAGTGAGCGCGGGTCTCAACTGATGGCCAGCAGTTCTTGATCACGAATCGGGTGAGCAAGCGGAATGGCGGCTCGGCGGCAATCGTAGCCATGGCAGTCGTCAGGCGACCCATGTGGGAATTCCTCAGGGTAAGTCTGGCGGTACGTTGCAGAGTGGACATTTCGACCTTGCCCTGATGCGGGTTTCGAGGTTTGGAGACACCACATCGAGATTCCCCCTGAATTCTGGGGTTCTCAGGCAAGCTGAGAGAGGTGTGGGCTGCTCGCCGTTTTTTGGTCCACCCCAAATGGGAGTCTGTTAAATATATATAATTATTTATATGTAATTTAATGATGCTTTGTTCGCGGTTCTCCCTTCCATCGCAGGCCGCGCCATACTCCTTCGGCGTCGCGTACCCCAGTGAGCTGTACGGCCTCACCGTGTTGTATTCCCGGCGGAACCACGCCGCCCTCGCACGGGCATCCGCCACCGTCTCGAATTCCACCCATTCCAAGAACTCATCACGCAACCGGCTGTGAAAGGACTCGATATAGTCGTTCTCCCAGGGGCTCGCTGCGGCCACCGGGATCGACTTCGCCCCGCCCGGCAACCAGTTCGTCAACACCGCACAAATAAATTCTGATCCGTTATCAGTCCTGATCCGGGTCGGCGCCCCGCGACGACCAATCACACAGGCCACGATCCGCCGAACATCGCCGCCGAATAACGACTCACCCGCATGCAACACCAGGCACTCCAGAGTGTATTCGTCCACCAGCGTCAGCCACCTGAGGGGACGTCCTCCCGCCGTCCGATCGTGGATGAAGTTGCAGGTCCACACATCGTTCTTGAACCGCGCCGGTTGCTGCGTGCAACTGTTGGCGCCGACCCCCGGTTTCGGGCCGAGTTTCCGGGCCTTTCTCAGCCTGAAGGGCCGCCGCAGCCCCAACTCGATCCAGAGCCGCCTCACCCGTTTGAGGTTGACCGACCAGCCGCGGCGGAACAGCACCGCGTGGACCCGCCGGTAGCCGGAGCGGGGATGACGACGGGCCAGGCGCCGGATCTCTCGGAGCAAGGGCGTCTCGTCGGCTCGGTCCCGGCGACGGTATCGCAGGGATGAGCGGGACCGACCCAAGACCCGGCCGATCCGCCGTTGCGAGACTCCGTACTCCTCGCTCAGGTAATCGGCGGCGACCCGCTGCTGGTTCGGAGTCACCACTCTTTTCTTGCGATGTCCTGGAGCATCTGCTTGTCTAGCATCAACTCGGCTACCAGGAGCTTGAGCCGCTCGACTTCGACTGAAGTGCGCCCCAGGATTCAGACCAGTGCATAATGGGGGTTGAGACCCCCGAGGAGGCGCACTGGGATGAGAAAACAACGGCGATTCACACCGGAGTTCAAGGCGAAGGTCGTCCTGGAGGTTCTGGCCGGGACGCAGTCTCCGGCTGAGGCATGCCGCAAGCACGCACTCAGCCCGAACCTGCTCGGCCTCTGGAAGTCATCGTTCCTGGAGCGGGCGCACACGCTCTTCCAGCCCGACGAGCAGCGCGATGAGGACCAGGCCCGGATCGCCGAACTGGAGCAACTGCTGGGCAGGGCCACGTGCCAGATCGAGATCTTAAAAGGGTTCTTCGCAGAATCGTGTGGGTAGTTTTCGGCCTCTTGGGGCCAGCAAATCCCTATTTTCTCCGGGCGGAACCCGCTTCTCACCTGCTGGAAAACCTGTCACGATGAGCGGATGGGCAAACTCAAACGATTTCAGGACATCTACAGGTTCCTCGGCTTTTCCCCAAAGGCCGAAGTCCGGGGGATCTTCGGTGACCCTCGGGCCGTGGTCATCACGCTCCGCCGGCGCCGAAAAAAACTAGGGTAGCAAAAGTAGCTGGTCAGCCCCTCGGCTCGGTATAATGGACGTAAGAATAGAGCAGAGGAGGCTTTCCATGCGTAATCGCAAACGACGACGACCACGACCACAACCGGATCGCGACCTGACCCTCACCCCGGTCCTTTTGAACTGCCCCGAGTGCCGGCACCGGACCGGTGCCGACTACAACAACTTTCGCACCATCAGCACCCTCGACGGCGTCTTCCGGCTGACCCTGACGATCCGACGCTGCCCCAATCCCGCCTGCTCCCGCTTCCTCCGTCCCTACCGCCCCGAGGCTGAGCCCCATTTCGCCTTGCCCTATCACGAGTTCGGCCTCGACGTCATGGCCCTGGTGGGCCGGCTCCGCTATGCCGAGCACCGCAGCATCCCCGAGATCCACCGCGAGCTCACGCACCGCGGGCTCATCCTGGCCGAACGCACCGTCACCAACCTGTTGGACCGCTACGACGAGCTGCGGTCCCTGGCCACGGCCGATCCCCAGCGACTGGGTCCGCTGTTGCGCCCGCAGGGCCGCGTCATCCTGGCCATCGACGGACTGCAGCCGGATGTCGGCCACGAGGTCCTCTGGGTGCTGCGCGACTGCCTCTCCGGCGAGATCCTCCTGGCCAAGAGCCTGTTGTCGTCCACCGCCAAGGACTTGGCCGGCCTGATCAACCAGGTGCGCAAGGCCTTGCCAGTGCCGATTACCGGCGTGGTCTCCGACGGTCAGGAGAGCATCCGCAACGCCGTGGGTATGGCCCTCAAAGGTGTCCCCCATCAACTCTGCCATTTCCACTACCTCCGCGAGGCGGCCAAGCCGATCTACGAGGCGGATCGCCACGCCAAGAAAGAGTTGAAGAAGCGGGTGCGGGGGATCCGGAAGATCGAGCGTGCGGCGGAGAAGACGCTGGAGGACGACGCGGAGGACGCGGAGGCGAAGGTGGTGCGGGATTACTGCGCCGCGGTGCGCGGGGCCTTGACCGACGACGCCCTGCCGCCGCTGGTGGCCTCCGGGCTAAAGCGGCAGGATCGATTGAGCCGGATTGCCGCCAGCCTGGACCATTTGGTCGCCACGGCGGGGGCCTGGCCCGGGGGCTTGAAACGGCTGCAGCAGGTGCTGCGGCGCGGGCTGGAGGAGACGGCCGCGTTGTTCCCGGCGGTGCGGGAGTCTTACCAGTGGGTCAAGCGCGCCGCCCGGATCCTCAAGAACGAGGAGGGGCTGCCGGCGAAGAAAGTGCGACGACGGATGGTGCAACTGCTGGTACGGATGCGCCGGGCGGCGGCCACGACGACCGAGCCCGCGGTGCGAGCGGGTTTGAAGCAGTTCGTGAAGGTGACTCGGAGCT
The DNA here is from genome assembly GCA_963845755.1 of uncultured Planctomycetota bacterium. GTDB lineage: Bacteria > Planctomycetota > Planctomycetia > Isosphaerales > Isosphaeraceae > CAWJTV01. The sequence continues at coordinate 333,044 of CAWJTV010000013.1, read as the reverse complement.
ACTGGCCGGGCTTGTTTGCCTGCTACGACTCGGCGGACCTGCCGCGGACGAATAACGACCTGGAACACACCTTCGGCAGTCATCGCTACCACGAGCGCCGGGCCAGCGGTCGGCGTCGGGGGTCGCCGGGCTTGGTGGTGATGGGCTCGGCGCGGGTGATCTCGGGGCTGGCGACGCGGCGGCGGCCGGACGAAGGCTTGGTGCTGAGCCCGGGCTATCTTGAGGGCTGGAAGAAAGCTGCGCGGAGTTGGAGGCGCGGCGGGAATCGCGGCGGAAGCAACGCCGGTTCCGCCACAATCCCGAGGCCTACCTCAAGGAGTTGGAGCACCGCTGCCTCCAGCTAACTTTGCCAGCCTAGAAAAAAACTCGGTGCGGCGTGTGCGGCAGTGCGTGTCGCACCTTCTACGATCAACGGCCGCGCCGTGTGCGCGACCTCACCTGCGGCGACCGCCGAGTCTATCTCGAGCTCTCGGTCCGCCGGGTCGATTGCCCGCGGTGTGGTGGCGTGAAGCGCGAGCAGCTCGATTGGCTGGCGGACAATCCCCTCTATACCAAGCGGTTCGCCTTCTACGTGGGCCGGCGGTGCCCAAAGAGCACCGTCCAGGCAATTGCCAAAGAGCTGCATCTGCACTGGCATACCGTCAAGGAGCTGGACAAGGAGTACATGCAGGAACAGCTTCGCCGGGCTGGCGGCCCCACTCCGCCAGTCATCGGCATCGACGAGATCGCCGTCGGCAAGCGCCACAGCTATCGCATCGTGGTCAGCGACCTGGAGCGAGGGCGGCCGATCGGGTTCGGCGGCCAGGATCGCTCCGAGGCGAGTCTGGACGAGTTCTTCGCCTGGCTCGGCCCCAAGAAATGCCGCAAGATTCGCCTGGCCGTCATGGACATGTGGAAGGCGTTCCGCAAATCCACCCTCAAGGAAGGGCACGCTCCCCAGGCCCGGATCATCTACGACAAGTTCCATGTCCTCAAGCACCTGGGAGAGGCCATGGACGACGTGCGGCGGAGAGAGTACGCACGCCTCTCGGGGGACCAGCGCCGTTTCATCAAGGGGCAAAGGTACAACCTCCTCTCCCGGTGGGAGAACCTGACCCTCAAGGGGAAGCAGGCGTTGAAGCTGCTGTTCCGTGTCAACCGGCGGTGGAACAAGGCCTACCTCCTCAAGGAGTCGTTCGGTCAGCTCTGGGACGACAACCGACCCTGCTGGGCACGCCGGTTCTTCGAGAACTGGAAAGACGCCTTGAGATGGCAGCGGCTGGAGCCGTTCCAGAAGTTCGCTCGGATGATCGAGACACATTGGGATGGCATCGAGGCTTATTGTCATGAGGAGAATAAGGTGGCTCTGGGCTTCGTCGAGGGGCTCAACAACAAGATCCGCGGTCTTCAACATCGGGCCTTTGGTTACCGTGAAGAAGAGTATTTCCGGCTGAAGATCCTCACCTGCATGCTGCCGGAGCTCTGAAAGTTACCCACACGATTCTGCGAAGAGCATATTTTACGTTACTATCGGATTGCCGCTTCTCCGCAAATCTATTATTGCATATCTATAGATGTTTCAAATGCGGCTCCTCCGGGAATCACCTGGACCTGTACGCCGCGGCGACCGGCGGGGGGCTGTTCGAGGCCGCCGTCGAGTTGTGCCAGCGGCTCGGTCGTGACATCCCCTGGATGCTCGAAGGGGCATCGCGCCCGTCCCGGACAGCCGTTCGCGTCACACCCGCCCCGCGGACCAGGCGCCGGCCAGGGGTGCCGGCCGGCTCGAACTCCGGCCACCGCTGAGTGTGGCGATCAAACGGATCGCGCCGCAACCGCTCAGGTGGCTCCCACTGGACCGAAAAAGTGATACCGATCCTGGGTTCTCCCGCACTTTTGATGATGGTGTCCCTTCTCCGGTACCGTAAAGCCAGGAATCCCCGGGGAGAACGAGCATCGTTGTACCGGCAGGCGGCCTCGGATGTCGGGTAGCAGGGAGACATTGCTGTCTCCCCGCCCCCTAAGAACCGTACTTGAGACTTGCGCCTCATACGGCTCAAGCCTTCACTAACGCCCCTCTCAGGACGCGGCTGGGTTCTTCAGCGATTGCTTCTGGGCGTGGACTTGTCGATGGCAGTTGGCGTGGAGCACTTCCAGGTTGTCACACGTCTCCTGGCCACCGTGACTGCGCCAGACCCGATGGTGGATGTGCCAGGGTTGCTCTTCGGCGTGAAGCGCTTGCCTGCACACCACGCAACGTCCCTGCTGTTCCTTCCAGAGATATTCGATCCGTCCTCGACCCGCCAGAGTGTGGCTGAGCTTCCAGGCCAGCCGTTCTTCCAAGTAGAGTTCCCACTCCGGATCGTAGGGGTTGGCGGCACTCCGAATCTTCACCCACCGCAGGATTTTGGCTCCCACGGCGTTCATGAGCTGGATGGGTCGGCCCTTGCCCGTGCTGTCACGGATTGTGCCCGTGAACACCCAGTCTCGGTGACCCACTTGTTGAAAGTATTTCGTCTTGATCCACTTCCAACTCTTCTGCGGATGGCGTCGATGACACCATCGTTTCAGCTTCCAGAAGATTCGGTTGTCCACAGTCGTGAAGGTGCGTTTACTCGCGACATAACGATGGTACATGGTCCAGCCTTTGATCTGTTGGTTCAAACGCAGGATCAAGTCTCCAGCCGTCATGCTCCCCGAGTTGTCGATCGTTTCCTGGATCTTGGTCAAGAAGGTCTTGACGCTTCGTTTTGATGGCTTGGTCAAGACCTTGCCACTGCGGTAACGTCGGACCGTTTGGCCAAGGAAATCGAAGCCGTTCTCCAAATGCGTGATCCTGGTTTTCTCGTGGGAGAGTTCGAGACCCCGCTGACGTAGGAAGTGTTCCACGAGAGGTTGGACTTCGCGTTGCAGGAGGATTCGTGAGGTGCTGGTGATGATGAAGTCATCCGCATAGCGGACCAGATGGACCTTGGCTTCGTCACGCCGATGGCCTCGGGTGCCAAAGCGTTGCTCCAACAACTGCTGGAGCCCATCTAACGTCCGATTCGCCAGCGCAGGAGAGATGATCCCTCCTTGAGGTGTGCCTTCCGTGGTGGCGAAGAGAACTTGCTTCTCCAGGAAACCGGCCTTCAACCATTTCCTGAGCATGTCCTTGTCCATGGGGATGTGGTCCAGCAGCCAGTTATGGCTGATTTGATCAAAGCATGCTTTGATATCCCCTTCCAAAATCCATTTCGGACCGGTGGGATTCCTCAGGATCTTGTGACATTGATCCAGAGCATCGGCGCAGCATCGTTCCAACCGAAAGCCATAGGAGTGACCGTCGGCTTGAGATTCCGCGATGGGATCGAGACCGAGCAGGTGGAGGGCCTGCATAGCTCGATCGGCCATGGTGGGAATCCCGAGGGCGCGGCGGCGGCCGTTGCTCTTGGGAATGTACACCCTGCGGAGCGGTTGCGGCTGATAGCCGTGCCGACGCAAGGCGTTGAAGGCCCTCGTCTTGGCCTCCGGCGTGGTCCAGAGGATTCCGTCCACGCCCGGAGTTCTTGCACCCGAATTGCTGATAACTCGTAGAATGGCCAGAGCCCGGCCACTATATGAGTGAGTGAGCAGGTAAACCAGGGCTTTGACTTTATTCCACCTGCCCTCCCGAACCGCCTTCACGATACGCGCCTGGAGCCGACGAACATTGCGGTAGACCGCCTTCCAATTGATGGAATGCCAGTCGGTTGCAAGGTCGGGAGCCGCACCAGCGGGCATTTCTGCTGCTGACATATCTGCTTGTCTCCCTTTGTCGGTTGGCCAAGGTTCTCTCGTGACGGAAGACCAGAGGGAAGTCTGCCCCCTTTCGGGTAGGGTGATCTCGCCGGATGGCTCAACCCTTATCTGGTCGGTTACGGACCAGCTTTCGCTTTCTCCCTCCTCCTTTACCCGCCGCCCCATCGGCTTCTCTTGCGAGTCGCTTTCCCTTGCGGGGAGACGACGGGCTTACCACGTTTCGCCGATATGCCGGGGTGGGGAAGGTCGCAGCTATCCGCCGGTGGTCCGTCATCTGCGTCGAGAGATCGATGAGCCCTCGAACCTGACCACATGCCGTTTTGGCCCAAGCGTGTCAGCATCTTTCGCTTGTTCGCACTCACGACGTTTATCGCTGCTTCACCGAAGTTGACCTATCCACCTCATCCTGGCCCCCGACCGCCTTGATGCTCGCGGTCGCAGCGTCAGCTCACGCGTCGGCTGCCCTCTCGAGAGAGGAGGTTACGTTGTTCCGGGGCTTACTATCCCGGTAGGATCCTGTCGGCAGAACAACAGGTGCCGTCGGTCTTCTCCGAAGGCCTCGGCACAGCCACATCGACGACATCGTGTCGCACCATCAAAAGTGCGGGAGAACCCGATCCTGACCGAAACCGCCAGCATGGCGAGCGTGGGCGAACCCGAGGAGAATGGCTACGCCGAGGGGCTTATGAGGACCATCAAGGAAGAGGAGGTCGATCTCTCGGAGTACGAGGACTTCAGCGACGCCATGAGGGGCCTGGGGAGGTTCCTGGATGACGTCTACAACCGCAAGAGGATCCACTCGTCGCTGGAGTACTTGACTCCGGCTGAGTTCGAGCAACAATGGATCGGCATGCCACGATCAAAGCCATCGGTTGCAACGTCTGTTCAGTAGGCCAACTCGTCTGGTTTTAGGGGCGCACTTCAGGTTCAGTAGAGAATGGCACGGTCGCTATCCAACATCGAGAGTGCGAAAGGAAGGTCTCGGGGTAGCGATTGCTGTTTGTCGCGAATGTACACGTTTCTTTCCCCCGATTTGGCGAAGCCATTCCAGAGCAATGCCGCGTGCAGGCTCGGGGTGGTAGCATAACATGTGACATCGTCCGCAGAAAGGGCGCGGAGGCGATCGATGAGCGCCGCGACCGCGGCCTGCCAACATGACGGATCCTCGGTATCAAGCCAACAATCCACTATTTTTCCAAGCTGGATTCGTCCGTACGGAGTGATCTTCAAGACGGCGAAGCCGATCATTCGCTGAGATGTGTGAATCGTCCAGCCAGAAAAGCCCGACAGTGGACACCGAAGAAAGTAATTGAGCAGCAGGTGATCACGCTGGCACGTCACGATGCGTAGTGAAGACTGTCGTTGTAAGCAATCAATTTCTTGGGTGAACGTAGGTGCCGCGCGGAGTTCGACGGTCTGCGGCACCGGCGGTGTGCGCGCCCGCCAAACCGACACCATGTCCTTAGTTGTTCCTGCCCATTTGCGGAATAATCCCTGACCCGTCGTACGCAAGCGATGGAATGGTAGCGAGCACCTTGCGAAAGGTGGCGACCTTGGGCTTCTGCTCGAAGTCCAACCTTGGAAAGACGGCTTGCGCCTGTTCGGTTCCGCCGATGGCGTACTGTGTCTTGCTAGTCGCAAGGGCTTGCAGCATCAAGAAGGCTCCCAAGCCGGGATGCGCAGGCGAGCCCCGCCAGTCGATGGCGTGCATTGTCGATATTGGCGTCGCTCCGTTTCCCGATACGATGAACTGGCGGGGACACATTCCAACGTGTCCGATGATCCTGCCCGCCGAGCGCGCGATGAGGCTGCAGACGGAGTCTCCCGAAGGACCGCTTGGCCCATCAAAATACTTCCATAAGAGGACCTCGTGAGAGTAACGATAATAGGTTGTGGGATCGCGGGCACCGCTGATAAGAAACTGGCTCAATTCTGGAATATCATCGCGTCGCAATGGGGTGATTTTCGTTCCGAATATCATGCCATTGTTCCTACAAGAGGGGAATTTGACGTAGGTTCGAGTCCTACAAGTGGCATCTTCTAAGCTCCCACGCCGACCATAAGTTTGCCGCCGTGGCGCTTCTGCGTACACAGGTGCTCGAGCCATTTGCGGTAGATGAGGACGGCTGTGCTGCGCCAGGTGTTGCGGATCCGGACGCTGTTGAGCACGGCAGAGAGCTCTCCGAGGAGCGTCTCCTGGCGCGATGCCCGTGCCTTGGCTTCGATCTCCCACAGAGAGCGCTCGGTCTCTTCTTCGAAGTAGTGCAGCGGCAGCAACGGGTAGGTTTCCATCTCGCCCCTGAGATACCGCCCGACGTCCCGCCGGTACTCGCCCATAAGCGTCTCGGACTCGTACTCCGGATGGCCCTGGAAGAACACGAACAGCCCTGCATCCTGCTTGACGAAGGTGTCGACGCCACCGTCACTGGTGCGCGTGAGCACCTCGTATCCGTTCGCGGCTAATTGGCCCGGGGAGACGCCGTTCCAGCGCGAGTGAGGAAAGCGCAGGCTTGCGGGCGCGCCGGCGAGCAGTGCGTGCGGCGCGGCCTGCTCGCAGGTGAAGATCCCAAAGTACTTGTGCTGACTGCGCACGCGGTCAATGCCGTCGAGCGCCAGCACCGCCGCATGAGCCGCCAGGCACGACCATACTGCCGAACGCGCGTGCTCCTGCGTCCACTCTAGAACGCGTTTAAAGCTGGGCCAGTAGGCCTCCTCGCGCAAATCGGGGGTGAGCGGCTCGCGTCCGGTGACAATCAACCCGTCCGGACATTGCTCCGGCGGTTGCTCCCAAAGCTGCTCAATGTCAAAATAAAAGCTGCCCACGCGGCGCCGGCCATCGGGCTTCCGCTCCACCTCGGGCAAAGCATAGAGCGTGAAGTGGACCAGCATATCCCCCGCAGCCGCCTCAAGCAGCCTGAGAAACTGATGCTCGGTTGCGCACATGGCTGCATCGGCCATGTTGTTGACCAAGCCGATGTGCAGAAAAGTTCTGCGTGGGTTTTTTTTGCGCCCGGCTGCACACGCGGCCAGTTGAGGCCTGACCAGCGCTCGGGATCGTGATACTTCGGGTTCAAAAAGACTGGCATGGCAACCTCTTTGTTGCGCGCCGCGGCGAGCGGCGTTCTCGCTTACATTGCCGCGTTCAGGGCCTGATCGAGGTCGGCCAGGATGTCGTCGATATGTTCGATCCCGATGCTCAGGCGGATCATCTCCGGCAGAACGCCGGCGTTGCGCTGTTCCTCGGGCGACATCTGCCGGTGGGTGGTCGAAGCCGGGTGACAGGCCAGCGACTTGGCGTCGCCCAGGTTCACCAGGCGGGTGATGAGTTTCAACGTATCGTAGAAGCGGATGGCGGCTTCGTAGCCGCCCTTGACGCCCAGCGTCATCAGCGAGCAGCCCTGCCCATTGAGGTACTTCTGGGCCAGCGCGTAGTACGGACTGTCGGGAAAACCGGCGTACTTGACCCAGGTCACGCGTGGGTCGCTGCGCAGAAACTTGGCCACCTTGCGGCCGTTCTCCACGTGGCGCTCGACGCGCAGCGCCGCGGTCTCGACTCCCTGCAGCAGCAAGAAGGCGCTGAGCGGCGCGAGCACGGCTCCGGTGGTCCGCAGATACCGGCTGCGGCAGCGGGCGATGTAGGCCGCCGGACCGTATCGCTCGGTGTAGACCAGGCCGTGGTAGGAGTGATCGGGTTCGCAGAACATGGGAAAGCGCGCGGCGTGCTGCGCCCACGGAAAGTTGCCACTATCGACGATGACGCCGCCGAGCGTTGTGCCGTGCCCGCCCATATACTTGGTGAGCGAGTGCACCACGATATCGGCGCCGTACTCGATCGGGCGCATCAGCATAGGCGTGGCCACGGTGTTATCCACCACGAGTGGGATGCCGTGCCGGTGCGCCACCTGCGCCAGCGCCTCGATATCGCAGATGTTGCCGGCCGGATTGCCTACGCTCTCGCAGTAGATGGCGCGCGTCTCGGCGTCGATGAGGCGCTCGATAGCCTCAGGACGCTCGGACTCGGCAAAACGCACCGACACGCCCTGCTCCGGCAGAATATGCGCGAACAGCGTGTGCGTCGTGCCGTAGAGCTGCGGCGGCGAGACGATGTTGCTGCCCATGCCGGCGAGGTTGAGCACCGCGTAGTTCACCGCGGCTTGGCCGGTGGCCACGCACATCGCCTCCCGTCCGCCTTCGAGCGCGGCCATGCGCCGCTCCAGCACGGCAGTCGTGGGATTGCTTATGCGCGTGTAACGGTAGCCCTCGACTTCCAGGTTGAAGAGCGCCGCGGCGTGTTCGGCGCTGTCGAAAGCGTAGGCCACGGTCTGGTAGATGGGTACCGCAACCGACCGCGTAGCGGCGTCGGGCTCGTAACCACCGTGAATGGCAAGTGTTTCGCGTTTCATCGAGACTCCACCGTTGGCGAGTGCCTCTGCGCGGACGTTGTCCAGTCTGCGGGCGCGATTGTCCTCATCGCAACTGCGGCTCCGGCTTGAGCGTGCCCACCCCTTGCTGAAACAGTTGATTCATCGCTTCCACGATCTGATGGATACTGGCTTCCGTAGTGCGGAAGTTGGTGATGCAGGCGCGCAGCACCGGAGCTCCGTCGATGTGGGCCTCGGACATCCAGGCGATCTGCCGCCGGTGCAGCGCGGCGAGGAAGGCGGCCGGGTCGAGATGCTCACGCGTGAAGCAGACCAGTGGCAGCGGCGTCTCGTTGACGACCTGCCAGCCAGAGGCCGTCAGCGCCCGGCGCAGGACATGGCCCAGGCGCGCCTGGTGCTCGATCATCGCCGCATATCCGGATTCGCCCAGGTTGGCCAAGGCCAGGAACAGCTTGAGTCCGATGAACCGCCGCGACCACTGGGTCGAGTTGGTGAGCGGATCGAAGACCGGCCCGGATTGCTTGCCGGACACGTAGGTCACATCGGCGTGAAACGCGCAGCGCCACGCTCTCCCGGTGACGGCAGAAGAACATGCCGCAGGCCATGGGCACGGAAAGCCACTTGTGCGCGTCGCAGGTGATCGAGTCGGCTTGCTCGATGCCAGCGAGATTCTCCTTGAGCGCGGGCGAGAGGATCGCCGCGCCGCCCCACGCGGCATCGGCGTGGAACCATAAACCCTCTTCGCGGCAGAACCGGGCGATATCGGGCAGCGGATCGATGACCCCAGCCGCGGTGGTGCCCGCAGTGCCGACGACCAGAAAGGGCGCCCAGCCGTCTTCGCGGTCCCGGCGCACCTGGCGGCGCAGGCTATCCAAGTCGAGCTTCAGACAGCGGTCGGTCTTGACTAGGCGAAGCGCACGGCGCCCGATCCCGGTCATGTGCGCGATCTTGTTGTATCCATGATGCGCCTCACCCGTGAGATAGAGAGACGGAGGCGCCGACAAGGTGCGTAGACCGTGCTCGCCGTATTCCGGAAACGCATGACTCAGCGCCACCGCCACGGCGGAGAGGTTGGCTTCCGTGCCTCCGCTGGTAAAGGTCGCGATGGTATCTCCGGGCAGGCCGAACTTAGCCGCCAGCCAGCCCAGCGTATGCCGCTCGATCTCGTTGCCGGCGGGCGAGGTGCGCCAGTTGGCTAGCTGGGGGTTATACATAGCCACCAAAGTCTCGGCGATCACCGAAGGCAGCGTCACGGATGGGTTGAAAAGCCCGAGATAGCGCGGATGAGTTACCTGAACCTGCCAGTTACGAAGCATCTTCTCGGCGTCTTGGACAACTTCATCGAGAGGAAGCTCTTTCTGGAAGTGATACTGGCTGGCTAGATAACGGCGAATCTCGTCCACCGTGACCGCGGGAAGGATGGGGCCACCCGCGAGATCGGCCTGCACCCGCTCGAATTCGTGCTGTAGCTGATCGACCTGCATCGGCTCTCACCTTCTGCGGTACGTTGCGTTAAGGCTGTGTGGCGATCAGCTCAGGTCGTGCTCCGTGGGGAAGCGTGCGAACCGCTACCCGGGCGGGGCAAACAACGGGAAACCTCGGTTCTATATAACTGCGCCCGAGCCGAGCACATCGGCGTGGCGTGGACTTGCGGGCGCAGAGTCGTAGGCATGTCTGGGTGGTGTCGCTGTTCCAGATCATAAACGGATGGCTCCTGCGAGGATGCTGTCGTACAGCGGCGCGTCGAGTACGGCGTAGGCGCACAGCTCGGGATGATTGAAGTACAGTGGGTCGGCGCATTGGCTCGGGTCGAATCCCTGCCGGACGAGATCGGTCTTCGTATATTTGAAGGTGCCGGTTAACTCGGCCTGCGGACAGAGCCGTAGAAAGAGCGGACACGCGTAGGCGGGCAGCCGCTCGGCGAGATGCCGGTGCAGCGCGGCGAGGTCGAGCGCGCCTTCGCAGACGATGGCCGCCATCCCGGCGCGGCCTTCGGTTCCCGGAATCGCGACTCCGTAGACGCTCGCATGCAGGATGCCCTCGAAAGCGCAGAGCTGTTGCGCAACCTCGGAGGTCGCCACGTTCTCGCCCTTCCAGCGAAAAGTGTCGCCGATGCGGTCGACGAAGTAGAAGAAGCCCTTCACGTCCTGGCGTATCAGGTCGCCGGTCCGTACCCAGGCGTCGCCCGCTGCGAAGACATTGCGAAGGATTCTCTTCTCGGTCTCGGCCGCACTGGTGTATCCCTCGAACCGGCTGCCGGTGCTCGCCGGATCGTTCTGCACCTTGCCGATCGCCTCGCCGGGCTCGTTGACGCCGCAGCGAATACAGAAACCGTTCTCGTTGCGGGTCGGCTCGCCTTTGTCGAAGTCGAATGCGACCAGCGCAGGCGCGAAGCGGTGCGCCAGATACGGGGGAATGTGGCCGATGGCCCCGGGCTTGCCCTGCACGTTAAACAGCGAGATGCCTCCCTCCGTGGCAGCGTAAAACTCGAGGATCTGCGGGATGCGGAAGCGCCGCTGGAACGCCTCCCACACGTTGGCCGCGAGGCCGTTGCCACAAGCGAGCCGAAGGCGGTGCGCGGTCTCGTTCTCCGCATGGGGCGGTGCAGCAGGTAGCGGCAAAGCTCGCCGATGTACTGGAACGCGGTGCACTCCCAGCGGATGACGTCGCTCCAGAACTGGCTCGCCGAGAACCTCTCGCGCACAACCAGCGAGCCGCCGGCAGCCAACATCGCGCCCGGAGCCAGTACTCCACCGACGCTGTGATACATGGGCAGGCAGTTGTACAACCGATCGCCCTGCTGGGCGTCCATCATGCCCGCGAACCACAGCCCCCACTGCATCACGCGCGCGTGGCTCACGTTGACGGCCTTGGGCATGCCCGTGCTGCCCGACGTGAAGATAAAGAGCGCGCGGTCGTCGATAGTGATCTCGCGCAACTCCCCGGCCTCGAGTGGCGCGGCCGCGAGGCTTTCGATCGTCTCGTCGATGCTGCGCCATCCGCCGTGAATCCACACCTGCGGCGGCGCGGCGAGGTGCGGCAGGGCCGTGTCGAGCGCATTGGCGAGCTCCGCGGCGACGATGAGGTGTTTAGCCGAAACAGCTTGAATGCAGTGCGCAAGGGACTGCCCGACGAGGTTGGTGTTGAGTAGTGCGACGACTCCGCCAACGCGGGTGACACCCAGCCAGATAGCAAGATACTCAGGGCGGTTGGGCATCAACAGGCCGACCACATCGCCCTTGGCCACGCCCTGTGCGAGCGCCAGCGGGCGTACCGCCGCGCGCACCGGCGAGTTCGAGGTAGGTGAAGCACTCGCGGTCGGAGAGCAGCGCGGGCTTGTCGCCCAGCCGGTGGCCCAACTCGTCGACGACTGCGGGCAGCACGCGCTCGCGCTGGCGGGGTATGGGCGCCGTCAACTCGAGCGCCCGCAGCCAAGCCCGGGATACGGACGCGCCTGGCCTAGCAGCTATTTGAACGGTTTCGCCGAGTGCTACGCTCATGCCGTATTCCCCGCGTCGACAGTGATGACCGTGCCGGTGATGTTCCTGGCACCGTCGCTGAGCAGATACTCGACAGCGGCGGCAACGTCATCCACCTCTACCAGCCGGCGCAATGCGCGTCGCCGCGCGATCTGCTCGCGATGCTCCTCGGTCAGTCCCTTGGTCATCTCGGTATCGACAAAGCCCGGCGCCACCGCGTTCACGGTCACGCCGGTTCGGCCGACTTCACGGGCCAGCGAGCGGGTAAAGCCGATCATCGACGCTTTGGTCGGCGCCGTAAACGGAGAGCCCGCTATATCCCGTGAAGGCGATGATCGATGCCAGATTGACGATGCGACCGCCCGTGCCGTCGGCCATCATCGTACGTAAGACATATTTGCTCAACAGGATCGGCGAAACCACGTTGAGCCGCACCACCTGCTCGATCTGCGTAGTGCTGGTGAGCGCCAGCGTGCCGTCGATGCTCATGCCCGCGTTGTTCACCAGGGCGTAGACGGGCCCCAGGTCTTTACGGAGTTGCTTGACGAGTGCGGCCATGCCGTCGGTCTCGGCCAGATCGTATGGAGTGAAGCCAATCGAGCCGATGCCGCGACCTGCTGCCTCATCGATGGCCTCGCGCAACTCGGGGCTCTCTTTTCGCGCGAGGGCCATCACACGGTAGCCGGTCTTCGCTAAGCGGCGAACGATGCCCAGTCCGATGCCTCGGCTTCCGCCGGTCACGATGACATTACCCATGACGGCGTACCAGCTTTCCTGTCTCCGAGGTGGGCAACGGGGGAACAAAGGTGATCGCCGCCGGCACCTTATCGCGGCGCCAGCGACTCACAGCAGAACTGCGTGATGGATTGTTCCAATTCGCTCGCCTGGTCGCCATCGGGAGTCAACGGGTCCCTGAGATTTCGCTAAGCAGCGAGCAATGCCTAGCCACAGTCCGACAACACATGCGGCATCGAAGTGATTTGGGTACCTCCTCCTTTCTCAAAAGCGTGGCGTACCCACAGCGTGAGGCCGCTCTCACTCGCGAGCGCCGCGGCCTTGGAATTCAAAACCCGGGCCCCTTCTCGGGCAAGGCAGAGGGCCTCGAGGTGACTCAGCCTATCGATGCGACGCGCATCGCCATCCATGTGCGGATTGGCCGAATAGATGCCATCAACATCGGCTTTGAACAGGCACACTTCGCTCGCGCAAAGTCGCACGCCGAGTGCCACCGCCGAGTAGTCCGATCCGCCGCGGCCTAACGTCCTAAGTATCCCTGTTTGCGTCGCGCCCACGAATCCCGGTACGATCGGTATCGTGTACCGCTCGAGTTGATCGACGATCGGTACGGCATCGACGTACTCGATCGTGGCATTATTCGGGACATCGTCCGTGCGAAACACGTTCCACGGGGGTATCACGGTCGCGCTCCTCCCGAAGCGCGCGACCGAGGCGGCGAGCAGAGACGCGACCTGCATCTCTCCCGTCGCCAGGATGGTGTCGAGCGCATCGAGCGGGGGATTGGGATTCAACTCGCACATCTCGGCAATCAACTGATCGGTGACACCCTGCTTGGCCGAGACGACCACGACGAGGTCGCGGCGTCGAGGCCAGTCGGCGATCTTGCGAGCGATTCTGATCAGGCGTTCATTATCTGAGAAGCACGCCCCGCCAAATTTCCAGATGATCATACGATTATGCCACCACAAAATTCATTTGAGGTTTGTGAAGGCGAGTTCTCCAACGACGACAACCCCGCCTGAAATGACGGTCATCCCGACAGCCTCGCCAAGCACCGCCGCCGACAGCACGACGCCAAAGACCGGCGTAAGATGGGTAAAGATGGTCAATTTCGCTGCGGAACGCCGCTCCAGGGCCACGTACCACAGGGTGTAGGCCAGAACAGTCGGGAGGACTGCCAGGCAGGCCAGGGAGATCTAGGCAGCAGGAGAAGCATGCACGGTTTCTGTAGCGAAGTCCCGGCGTCCGGCAGATGCTAGCCCCAGCATGGGACCGCCGCAGATACAGACCTGTGCAGTTAAGATCGCCGCTCCATAGCGAACAACGAGTCCGATGCCTCGGCTTCCGCCGGTCACGATGACGTTACCCATGACGGCGTACCAGCTTTCCTGTCTCCGAGATGGCTAACGCGGGAACAAAGCTGATCGCCGCCGGCACCTTATGTGGCGCCAGCGACTCACGGCAGAACTGCGCGATGGTCTGCTGCAATTCACGCGCCTGATCGCCCTCGGGAGTAGACGGGTCCTTGAGAAGCACATCGGCTACGACGAGCGCGCCGGTAATCGGGTTCTTCTTCGTCTTGACCAGTGACAGCCGCACCTGAGGATGGCGGTTGAGCACCGCTTCGACTTCCTCGGGATGCACTTTGAGCCCGCCAACGTTGATAACGCCGTCGCGCCGGCCCTGGAAGTGATAGCGGCCATCGCGAAGCTCGAGCACGTCGCCGGTGTCAACAAAGTCCTCCCGGTCTTTCAGTACGGGCGGATTCTCGCCGAGATAGCGTTCGGCGGTGCGGCTGGAGCGCACGCGCAGCGTTGCGTCCACCACCTTCAAGTCGACACCTGAGGTGCCGGTCAGCATACTGGCTGGGAACCCTGACAGCGCGTCGCGGACATCGAAGGCCACGCCGGCTTCCGTGGTGGCAAAGGCGTGGCTGATCTCAGCGTCCGGATAGAAGGAGCGCAGGCTGTTGAGGATGGCCTGATCGGCGATCTCGCCCGAGAGCCGGATGTAACGTGGCGCAATGCGGTCGGCTTCGGGGCTCATCAGCGCCCGCCGCCAGTGTGATGGAGTGCCGGAGATGTGCGTTACGCCGGCTTCTCCGGCACGCCGCAGGAAGTTCGCCACCAGCTCCTGCGGCCCGGTAAGCAACAGCGACGAACGCGACAGCACGGCGCGAAGGTAGATTTGCAGGCCGCCGTAGCGGCGAATGTCGTAAAACGTGCCCCAGATCACTTCGGTGTGCGACTCGCTGGCGCCAATGGCTCCCGCCAAGCTGGCCAGCGTGTGCAGCACCATCTTAGGCCGGCCGGTTGTTCCCGAGGTGAGCAGAATCCACTCGGTGGGCAGACGCTCTAGGCTGGCATGAACGCGCGGGACCAGCCGCGGCGTACATATGGCATATTGCGCCGCGCCGATGGAGGCGGCGCTGAGAAAACTGCCGTCGGAGACCACCGAATCCACCTCGGCGTGACGCATCACGTAGGGCAGATGCTCGAGAGCGAGGTCGGGCGGATAGAGAGTCATGCGCCGCGCCAGTCCATCGCACTCGATCAGCGCCAGCGCCACGAGGAATGGGTCAGCCGAGGCGATCAGCACCGAGCGTCCGCGCAGATTCTCAACGCCGGACGCAATCGCTGACCCCTGGAGCAGATCGCCAAGAGTGGTGCGATGGGCGGCGCCGATCAAAGAGCCAGGCGGCGTCCCGTCGGCATCGATCGCATCCCGCAGGATAGGGAAGCTATTGCACGGCGTTCTCATAGAAGCGTATAAACTCTCCCAGAATCACAGGGAAGGGAGCGTCTTCGCTCTCGCTGAACGGGTCCGCGCCCAGCACGGTTTCCAGGCGGCTCACAATGATCGCGAAACACAGCGAGTCCAAGCCCAAGTCCAGCAGCGGCGATTCATCGGACAGCGGCCCGAGCCGCTTGTCCTGCTCATGCGCGACTTGGTTGAACTGGTCGAGAATCTCAGATCGAACGCTCATGCATGAGTTCTCCGCTGGCAGTGTTCTTGGCTAGCTTGGCACGCGTATTTCCTCGCCCGGCGATTCAGGCAGCAGCCGGTGCCGCGTGGGGCCAGATAATCCGCTCGATCAGAGTGCGAAGAAGGGCGACTCCCTCGAAGAGATCCGCATCCGGCGCGGGCGACGTCAGGGCAATCTCAGCAGCTAACACCTTGAAGAGCCCTTCGGTGTGCTCGATGTCGCAGACACCATGGACATCGGTGTACTCCATCTCCGTCGAGCCCTGTTGCGCGGCCAAGTAGGCCAGGTAAGCCATAAACTTTTGGATGAAGCCCTCGAAGAAGCCCATCGTCAACACCAACTTGACCGGCGAGAGCTTGCCCATGAACTGGCGTATCTTGGTCAGGTCGTCGTGCACCGCCAAGGCGTCTGTATCGGTGGGGAAGGCGTTGGCCGCCATCGCAAACTTGCGCAGCATCAGTGGATGGCAGTCATGCACTTCCTCATACAGGTTTTCCAGCAGGATGGGCCCCGATTGCTCCGCCTTAGCGGCGATGACCGCGGCCGTCATCCAGTAAATGAAATTGCCTTCGAGCACCGAGGTGTATCTCGCAATGATCCCACGGCGCTCTTGGCTGGTAAGCTGTTTCGGGTCGGGCAGCGACTCGATGAGCTCGTCGATGATTGCGGTCACCTTGTCCTCAATCAACGCAACAGGTTCTGCAAGCAAACACCCATTCGATGATGGCATGGTACGTCCTCCGTACGAGATTGGGATTGTGAGTCGAATTGAGACTACCAGCGACAATGCTGGCGGGTCGCTTCGAGAGAACCTTGTGGGCGCCCTCGCAAGACATCGAATGCGCGCGCGAGCAGACACGCCAGGAGCAATCTCAGATGTCCCCGACTTCGTTGGGACGATCCTTGCGACTCTGCTCTCTCCCGCTCCTCAATGAGCGAGTGATGGATTTTCACCGTGATTGTACTATGAAGTCAAGTCCACTTCGATATTTTTTTCAATGAATCCTAGTTAAACGATATTATTGGGAAACGTGCGGTTTTATATTGGCTGAGTGCAGCACGGCCTTTCTTGCGACAGTGACTTGTGATCGTATTCTCTGGCGACATCAATGTTCTGGTCGCCGTAAGCTACAGAGCGGCGTAGGGCCGATCGGGCCGTGCGGCCTGGGCGATCGGCCAGAAATCGCCCCGGCGATCATGGGAGCGCTGGAAGGCGCGCTCGCGTTCGAGGCGGGTCTGGTCGTGGAGCGCCATGTGGAGCAGTTCCTCGGCCTCGTTGAACACCTTGCCCCGGCGGCTCATCACGATGCGAGCCGTCTCGAAGATCTTGTCGAGCGAAAAGCTGGCGCAACCCGGCCGTACAAGACTGCGGTGAATGACGGCACGTGCTTCGGCAAGAGGATCCCTGCCGGCAGGACGTTGCACATCACGCCAATCGACGTACCCGTATTGAGCATGCTCCCCATGCCGGTCCGCGTATGGTCGCCGATGAAGCAGCCAACCTTGGCCTGACCGGTCGGAATCGGGTCCCCCTGGAGGGGGACGGAGACCTCGCCGTAATCATTGCGCAGGTCGCTGTTGGACGTGATCGCTCCGAGGTTGACCCATTCGCCGACATAAGCATGCCCCAGGAACCCCTCGTGATACTTGTTGGAGAAGCCGTGGACGATGGCGGCCTCGACCTCGCCACCGATCCGGCACTGAGGCCCGATCGTCACACAACCGCGCAGGTTGGCCCGGAAGAGTTGGGTGTCGGCGGCGATCGCACACGGGCCCTCGATCCGGGTGAACGGTTGGACCCAGACATTCGGCCCCAGGATGATCGGGCCGTTCGTCGTGTCGAAGACGGTGTAGGGGTCGATGCGGGCGGTATCGTGGACTCGCAGTCGATCGGCTGGTCCCACGAGCGCCATCGTGGTCAAGTGCCGGTTGGTGACTCCCCCATGCCCTCCCTCGACAAAATCCCGCTCCAGATAGGCTCCGTTGCGGGCGACCAGATCCCACGGGCGAACGATCCACTCGCCGCCGAGCTCCGACCCTCCGTACCGGGCCGCGACCCGCTCGAACCAGATGTTGACATGCTGCGGTTCCAGCGAGTCGGCCTCCTCGGGACCAACCAGCGCACAGGCCGGTTGCCCCTCGCACAATCCCACCCAGGGACCATGATCGTCGGGAACCCGGAACCCCGCTGGGGGAACCCATCGACTGTTGGCCACGACCACCGCCGCGCACGCCAGCCAGTCACGGTCGTTCACCACCATGTGCGGATCACGATGTTGCTGGGCGGTCACCAGATGGGAGCGAATCACGCATCCACGACGCTGTGGTCCAGGTCCGATACCGAACGCGCGCGCAAGTTTGCTTGCGAGTGTGGTGGCGCCCAGGAGCAATTCATGCACCGGACGTGTCAAGGTCAGTGGTTCAAGCCCACCGGCGGCCATATCTTCGACCAGGCACAGACGCATAACCCCTCCAGGTCTTGGTGTGTGGCATCGACCTGAGAAATCGGCCGTCTCATCTTCGAGATGCATCGGACCCGGAACGCGACGAGCCGGCAGGGGCGTATCGCGACTCTGGTCTGAAGGGTCTAGTTTGGTCATTAAATATCAAGAGTGCCAAGTTTGGCAGGTCGAAGGGGGATTGTAGCCTGCAACTGGATGTTGCTTCGACACAACAGCTTGCCAAAGTATCAAAAAGTACATCCATCACGATTGCTGTGGGAATAGCCTGAATCCAAGCGCGAAACCCCCATGTTGCTGCGAACCCAGCAACGACGAGAGCAAGGAATCCTGCTGTGAGGACATGCCCTCGAAGAGGACCGACTCGGCCGTGGCCGTTCTTGGCGCCGGCCCTCGCTTCGTAGGCGCCCGCGTCCGGGCCGGCGCCCAGCGGCCGGGGCACTCCTTCGATGTCTGTGCGTGGAGACATCGCGAGGTCGGCCGCGTCGATCGCTGGACTCCCCTGCCGGAGGTGGTAGTCGCCGCCATCAGGATCGACGAAAAGATCCCGGGGACTCGAGAGGCGAGAGTGGCCATCAAGACCCGTTACGGACTGCCAGGAGAATAATTTGAGGATTCGCTCGCCATCGTCGGGCGAGAACCGGTCCGCAACGATGTTATGATCGCTCCGGAGTCCTGCCAAGGAGTCCAAGGAGACGTTGAGGCTACCACGCGATCCACCGTTCATGAGGATATTGTTCGCGACGAGGTTGTTCCTGCTCCGGTTCTTGATGTTGACGGCCCACCGCGAATCCGTCGCCTGGACGACCGTATTGTTGATCACAGAGTTGCCGGTCAACCCGGCCGCTCCGTCGACGCGGTAGAGGGAAATCCCGCTGGAGTGATTCTCGTAGAGCAAGTTGTTCTGGATCTTGGAGTCCTGCACGCCATCGCAATTGATGCCCGACCCGCCGCCGCGACCATT
This sequence comes from uncultured Planctomycetota bacterium, assembly GCA_963845755.1. Lineage (GTDB taxonomy): Bacteria > Planctomycetota > Planctomycetia > Isosphaerales > Isosphaeraceae > CAWJTV01. The sequence continues at coordinate 314,280 of CAWJTV010000013.1, read as the reverse complement.
ATCGGAGATGAGGTTGTTCTCGATCCGGGCACCTGAGATGATCCCGTCGCCCCCCTGGCTCGCATCGCCGTTGATATGGATACCACATTGCCGATTGCCTCGGGAGGTGTTGCCGCGGATGACGGGTCGGTCGGCGCTGTTGCTCACGTAGATTCCGTGCTCCTTGATCGATCCCGAGCAGGAGTTGTCTTCGATGCGGATATCATCGCAGAAACTTGTGTAGATTCCCCAGATCCCGTTGCCATCGGCGTTGATGTGTTGGATCCTGGTACCGGAGCTGTGCGTGGCACGGATCCCGGCGCGAGGCATGCCGTTGATCGCGAAGCCGTCGAGAATGACATGGCTGGCACCCTCGATGTTAATCCCGTCCGGGGTCTCGCGGTTCCGCTTCGAGATCCGAACGTGCTTCCCCTCGGCTCGGAACTGGACCGGGGCGTACTGCGTCCCCCCGCGGGTCAAGTAGAAACCTTCGTAATCACCATCGAGGACGTGGACGATATCGGCCTTACGAACCCGGTTGGCGGCATATTGGAGGGTCGCCCACGGACGAGATCGACTGCCCCGACCGGTCGCATCTCGCCCGTTGGGAGCGACCCAGTAATCGGCGGCTCGGACGTCTGAGTGACAGCCCCAGACCGAAGCCGAGACCAAGACCAGAGTGAGGAGTCGTCCTCTCATCTTGGTCGGCAGCGACGATCTCGCCGAACTCGCCCCACCGTTGGCGACGTTGATCATGCCTTCAATCCTTGCTGGAGTCCACGGCCTGCGACCTGGCCTCGTTCCCTGATCTTACTTAAGTAGTGGGCTGAACAAAATGCGCACCGTCACGCCGTTGCCGTGTTGATGTCTCGACCGGAGGCCGACACCAATCGCACAGCCCCGTTAAAGACTAGCTCATAATCCCGCGCGTCATCCACAGTACCCTGCCAGCCGGCTTCGGCGGCGCAGGCCAGGTTGTACATCTCGCGAGCCGTTACATAGTGGAAATGGAAGCTCGTATCCTCGGTTGCCTTCCGGGCCAGCGCGCGATGGAACGCGGCCATCGGCTCGCCTAGGAGGACACGCTGGTTCTCCTCGGGCGCGCCGTGGGTATGGAGCTTGACGAAATACCAGTCCGGCCGCGTGGGGATCTGGACCCGCGCTCTAAGCCATCCTTCGAGTCGGACCGGGTCCGGAGGCTGGTTACCCTGGAGACAGCCGTTCTCGATCCGAGGGAGAATCCCCCACTTGCGGCGCTTCCAGTCCAGGACCAGTGGCCCCTGGACGATCATCAGCCCGTCGCGCGGAATCATGCCACTCCCGAGGTCGGTCCCCGAGTCGTGCGACTTGGGTCGATGCGGGTCGTCGACTGCGTAGTAAATGCTATTGATCTTGCGGGTCTGGGTCGGGTCGGGCGCCGAGGGCAGCGTGAAGTCGGCGTAGCACCCAGTCCTCTTGAGGATCTCGATCTCATCGTTGACGCCGCAGCAAGCCCCATCGGGGCGCGCGTTGTCCAATGCCCAATTTCCGTGCACGAAGCCGTAGGCGACCTCGCCCGTCTCGCGATGCCGGGCTAGCAGTCCATGGTTCCGTGCCAAAACCTCCTTGAAGGTCATCAGGGTCCGATGCAGGTTTTCCGAAGTGTCGTGGTCGTGATGGAGGTGAATCTCCACCTCGCCGAGGCCGAGTCTACAGATCTCCGCCAGCGCATCGAGATCCGAATCGACGTACTGCTCGATGGGGTAGAAGAACGTATGTCGGGGGGGACGCCCATCGCTGTCGCGGAATTCCTGGCAGAACCTCGGATAGTCTTCAGTCCACCGAAGCATCCGCCCACGGGCGACATCCGGAGTCACCCCGCCATTTCTCGGCTCGAAGTGGTCGGCGATGCACAGCAGAAGATGGACCGGCCTGCCGGGTCTCGGCGCATGACGACTCGACCGCTCCCGGATGTAGGTGAACATCCAGCGGTCCATGCTCCTCCGACGCAACTCGCCGTCGACGAGGCCGCCCCCTGCCATGAGCAAGACTACGGCGCCGAAGATGCAGGCCAGAAGGTATCCCGTGTTCATCGGAGGGCTCCGGTGGCTTCCGCCACCCGCGTCGTCCGCCGCCATGCAGCACTCTGACGCCTCGTGATCCAGCGGAAGAAGCCCACGAGGAGGGCGGCGTTCATGCCGGTAAACATGGTCATTAGCCGGATGAGCTTCGGCAGTCTAATACCCCGTGGCGCGAGGGCTGCCAAGAGCGATACCCCATAGAAGGCGATCTGGGCGCCGAACGCCCATCGAAAAAGGATGTGATCCCGGAGTAGGGCGTTGCTGACCAGGAGTCCGATCAAGAAAAACGGGCACAACCAGCGCAAGACTTTGTGCGAGAGGAAAGTGAACGCGACCCAGCCACGGCGGGGATCGAGCAATCGCCAGAGCAGGGCGATGCTCTGGAACCCGCCGGCCCCGATCCGGGCCCGGCGTTGGAATTCCGAGGCGACGCTCGCGGGGGTCTCCTCCCGCGCGACGGCCTCGCCATCGTAGATGATGGTGCAGCCCGAACGGAGCTTGGCCAGCAGCGGAATGACGAAGTCGTCGATGATGGTGTCGGAGGGAATCGGGACATAGAGATCGCGGCGAATCGCATAGATGGCGCCGTTGGCCCCCAGCAGCGCTCCCAGCCGCCCCTCGCATCGCTTCAAAAAGGTCTCGTACCTCCAGTAAAGGCTGTCCACGTTATTGCCGGTGCCCGGCTCGGTCAGGATCAACCGTCCCACGACGGCACCCACCCACGGGTCCTGGAACCATCGGACGAGGCGGCGGGCCGCCTGAGGATCGATGTCGGTATTCGCGTCGGACATCAGGACAATCGGACTCTGGATCTCGGCCATGGCCGCGTTGAGGACGGTGGCCTTGCCGCGGCGCTGGGGGTAGTCGAGCAGCCTGAGACTGCGACCCACGAATCGCTGGGCAATCGTTGCCGTGTTATCGGTGCATCCATCCAGCCCGATCACGATCTCAAGCCGCTCGCGCGGATAGTCCATGGCCAGGCCATTGCGGATCCGTTGCTCGATGACGGCTTCCTCGTTGTACGCGGCGATCAGCAACGTGACCTCGGGCCAATCCTCGGGATCGTCCGGGGTTTCCCCGGTCGATGGCGCGAACCAGTAATCCAGGAAACAGATCAGAAGCATATAAATTAAATAAACATAAATAATTAATAAGCCGCACAAACAAAAAATAGATTTTAATATAATCATAAACATGTCCTCCCAATTGCGGCGACCGCGACTCACCGGACCCGCGTGTCCGAGCCCCGGAGACCCTTTATTTTTATGAAGTGATATACATCAACTCGATGAAACGACTGATGTTCAACCAGCCTAAAACCCAGGCGTTCGAAACTCCGATGTGTATTCCTCGGCGCGTAGGACGGGGAGACAGAGGGCCAGCCAGAGACCTGGGCTCGCGCCGATTTCGACGGAATAATCCCGGTCATCCCACTCGATCCGAGTCCCGTCCCGATACCCATTCCCGGAGAGTCTGCTCCCACCAATTGACCGAGGCTTCAGGCCAACCACCTTCGCCGGCATGCAACCATACCTGGAAGCGTAATAACGAAACGTAACGATCTCGATCGGTTTATCGAAAAGGACCAACTCCTGGGCGTCCATCCCGGCGAGGAGCGTGCGGGCCGCAGAGCGCCAATCATCCTTCAAGGGCCGCGTCGCATACCGGAACAAGGAGATCGCGGTGAAGCTGAGGAGTAATCCCAGGAGGACCGCTCTCGATGTTGGGCGAAGTTGTCGCAATCCTAGCGCGGCCAGCAAGAGGAAGGCCGGCACGCCGATACTTGCATATCGGTATGAATAGATGGGCTTCCCCAGAACTGCCGGGATCAAAGGGCCGAGAATCGGTATCAGGAACCATGCCGCAGGAGCACGCGCGCAAATCGCTGAGAGGGACCGCGCACAATTCCGAGAGCAACCGGAAAGAGCAGCGTCACCATCACGACGAGTGCCGCCAGTCCGAACATCCAGTAGGGCGAATCGCGCCAGGCAAAGGTTCGCCCCAGTCCGAAGGCGATCGGCGTAGCGAAGTACTGTATCAGCCAACTCTCCCCGGGGACACGCTCCAAGTTCCCGGGGGTGCGGAGTTGTTCGACGAAAGCGGGAAGCCATGGGCTCCAGAGCAAGATCGCCCCGAGCATTGCGCCGGTCCAGGGGAAAAGTCGCTTTCGAAGGTGGGGTAAGACTGCCAGCGAGGTTGCTTGGGCCAGCTGGAGCGCGGGGGCGTAATAGTGAGTGTACCACCCGAGAGCGGCGGTCGCTCCGTAAAGGATCAGATCGATCCGTCGCTCTCCTCGTACCCACAAGACGAAGAAGTACGTGTTCCCAACCGCCACGAGATGAAGCAGAGCATAGCACCTCGCTTCGTTCGAGAGCTCAATCTCGAGGGGTGAGATCGCCAGCAGACCGGCTGCCATAATCCCCACGTCTTCATTGAAGAGTTGACATCCCAGGAGTCCGAGTAAAGGAATGGTCAAGACGCCGCAAACCACTGAAAAGCTGCGAAACCCGATCTCGGTGCGCCCGAAAAGGCCCGACCAGGCCTTCGCACAGATCAAGTATGCGTTCGGATTGCCCTGGTCCTTCGCGTCTCCACATAATATATCTCCATAAGAGGACATGATGATATCTGATGAAACCGCCTCATCGTACCAGAAACTCTGAGAATCGATGGCGAAGCCGCGTAGAACCAAACCCAGCAAAGTCGCCAAGATCGCAGAGATCCACCACCGGGTCGTGTGGGAGGCATTTGCGTTCGTCTCGAGCATGGTAACCACTCGCGCCTGAGAGAGTACCGGAAGTTCACGGAAGGTTTCCCGAGGAATTCGGCGCCCCCGAAGGTGTTAGTCCCGTCGGCAGATCGTCGCCAGGACGGCACTCGTCGCCGACCATTCTTCGGAGGACCCGCGCTTTGACGGCGCATCTCGATATAATTCGACGGACGTCGCGGATTGCCGGACGATCGGTTCGACACCCCGGCGAGCTGCCTCAAAAATACGTCGATGAAGACCTTAGCAAAAGAGCAATCTCCCTTGAGTGCCGGGTACTTCGCTGCCCCCAATCGAGCCGATCATGATGTCCTATTTGGGTAGTGTTCCGTAAGCGGCCGGATTCTTGAAAGTGCGATGGCGGCCTGCGAGATGGCGCAGAGCCCGACCGCGCGTCGAACCGGATAGAAGACGTGGTCGTTGAGCAGCAAGTGCTTGGTGATGAAGGGAGACCGAGCGACCTGGTTCATGAGCTTGATCGCCCAGTCCTCGACCGCGGGCTCGACGGTCGTTCGCAGCTCGGCGAACGGCCCGTCCACAGCAATCTGTGTCTCGCAGTAGCACCCAAGGCCGATCCGCTCGGCATGGACGACGTGTCGGCTCGTCGCCGGCTCCAGCCCGATGAGGCGCATGGCCGTGGCGTCCAGGGCGACGGGGTCTCGACTGGCGAGAAGGACACCCAGGTTGATCGGATAGCCGTTGATCGGGCCACGGCCCTGCATCCCGACGAGGCCGTCCATCAGGGCCAGGGTGACAGGTCGGATTGCGTTGATCTGGCCGATCAACTCGTGCAGGTACTTGTGTAGCAGGATGCGATCGTACCGGGGGATGCAGCCCCATTGGTTCTTCAAGCAGCCGGTAAATACGGTCGTCGCGTGGGTCTTGAGCACGGGGAGGGTCACGAATGCGTCGGCCTCCAGCCAGGTCCGCGCCATGCCGAACCCCTTGAGCCGCGGGTCGGGAATCTCGACCAGCTCATCCTTGGAGAGGTTCACGACCTTCAGGCCCAACTCCTCGGCCAAAGCATAGACCCCATTGTTTTCGAAGGCTGCCTCGGCCGGGTAGCGGCGCCCCGTCCGACTCGACGATCGTGATCCGCGCGGTTTGCTCCCGCACCACTTCGCAGACCGCACGCAAGACCCCGATCGAGGTGTTGGCGGTGTGGAGCTGCTCGAGTCGCTCCGTGCAGAGGTTGGGCTTGATGACGACTCGTGCTCCACCGGCGATCAGCTCCCTGAAGCGACATTCATTCAGGAGTTCGCGCACGGTGCTCAGCGGGTTGGCGACGTCGGCTTTGCGGAGGAAAACCTGGCTTGTCATGATACCTCAGCTCGCTCGTGATGGTGAAGGCCTTCTGCACAGGCAGGAAACAACTTCATAACACCTGTAGATGTACAACGACATTCATGATATGGGCCGTCGCGCGACGGCGGACGTTTAGAGTACGGTATTGGACTTAGACTGCGTATTCGGCCACGGCTCGGTGGGCGCGGTCGTCGTTATGGCCCTCGACGACCCTGAAGACTTCGTGCAAACGAGCATCCCAGCCTTCCGGCCGCACCCGCTCCATTCGTCGCGCGACCTCCTCGACGCCGTCCGGGCGAGCCAGCACCGTGTCGAGTCCGGCGAGGAATCCCTCGCGCGAGTCGCAGATCTTGACGACGTCGGCGTATTTCTCGATCTCCGGCGTCCTGACCGAAACGATCGGCTTGCCCATCGCCAGGTACTCGCGGAGCTTGAGCGGGTTGGCGTGAAGGATGACCGGCGTGAGCTGGAACGGGATGATCGCGGCGTCGAATTGCTTGCCGTAGGCCGGAAGGCTCTCGTAGGACCGTTGCCCGATCCAATGGATGTTCGGCCGCGAGGGGAGTTGGTCTGAGGGTACCGCCACTCGGCCGATCATGAGGAAGCTCCAATCGGGACGCTTCTCGGCCAGGTAATCGATCAATTCCAGGTCGATCCAGCGCTCGATCAGACCGAAGAAACCGACAACAGGCCGACCGATCCCGACCGTGTCGGCGGGCACGACCGTTCGGTCGTCTTGGGCGCGGGAAAACAGGTCGAAATCGACCCCATGCGGGCTGAAATAGGTCTGCTCGTTGAGAGGCCGCTTCCGCTCCAGCAGGCTCTCGGCCGAGACGAAAACCAGGTCGGCCTTGCTTGTCAGCTCCTCGTCCATGGCGCGCACTGCGTCGTGATCGACGTCGGGCAGCGTCGCATAATCATCGATGCAGTAGTAGACCGACAATCGCTCTCCCAGTCGCCCGACGACGTTGGAGAGATGGGGCACCATGAACCAGGTGATGGGCTGGCGGATGTTCTCCCGCCACATCATGTGGCGAAGTGTCACCGTGATCAAGAGACGATTGAACCAACGCATGACCGCGAAGCGGTGGAGAGGGATCTGGAGCAGCGTCCGGACCATCACCCCCTGCGGCGTGGGCCTCACCCCCCGCAGGAACCGCCACAGCTTCGACCACACCTTCCTCGCATCCCGCCCGGACCGCTTCGGGGCCCGCAAGCCCGGACATTCGACATAATAGACCCGATGGCGTCGCGCCAGCCAACGCGCGATATGGTGGCTGGAGGTCCGATTATCGGCCGACCAATCGTTCCCAAAGTAGAGGATCGTCTGTTGCATTCCGGGTTGCTCTCTCGATGTGAAGGTTGAGGCGCAGGTTACCATTGGGCAGGTTGTGATGGATGACGCCGCAGGACGAAAAACCGATCGGCGACTTGTCTGACCGACGCAATGAGGACCGATGCGCCAGGTCGGCGCTGCGATGAGCTCGGGGCGACCGTATCAGTCGTGATGAGGGGAAGCCGATCATCGGCAAGAGCTCGCCGCCGGCGGCGGCCCGAATGCGCGCTCCAGATCGTGGATTCATCGAGGAGCCAGGATATCGATGATCCGCTCAGCCGCGCGGCCGTCCCAGAATTCCGGGAGCCGGTCCGGCTTGGGTGCGGTTGTCAGTGCACGGATTCCACAAGAAATGATCGCGGCCGGGTCCAGTCCCACGAGCACGTTCGTCCCCTGCTCCACCGTCGCCGGCCGCTCGGTCGTGGTCCGCAGCGTCAGGCACGGGACCCCCAATACGGTGGTCTCTTCTTGGAGGCCCCCGGAGTCGGTCAAGACCAGACGAGAATGTGCCACAAGTTTAACGAAGTCGAGATATCCTAATGGGTCGATCAACAGGAGCCGGGGCATCGGTTTTCCGACCAGGCTGCCCAGGGCCTTCCGGGTCCGCGGGTGGACGGGGAAGACAACCGGTACCTCCCGTTGGAGTCGTTCGACGGCGGTCAACAAGCCGTCGAGCACGAGAGGATCATCCACATTCGATGGCCGGTGCAGCGTCAGGACGGCATAACCCCCTCCCGACAAACCCAGCCGCTCCAATATCGGGGACTCGTCACTGCGTTCCCGGCAGGCCAGGAGCGTATCGATCATGACGTTGCCGACGAAGAAGATCCGCTCATCGGGGATCCCCTCGTTCTTCAGGTTGATCTGGCCGCTTCGTTCGGTCACGAACAACCATCGGCTGATCGCGTCGGTCAAGACGCGGTTGATCTCCTCGGGCATGGACCGGTCGAAGCTGCGTAGTCCCGACTCCACGTGGGCCACCGGTATGCCGAGTTTGACAGACGTCAGGGCGCAAGCCAAAGTCGAGTTCACGTCCCCGACGACGACGACCGCATCCGGGGACTGTTCCTTGACGATCGGCTCGAACCGCTTCATCACTTCCGCGGTCTGGAATGCATGAGAGCCCGATCCCACTTCCAGATTGATGTCCGGGCGTGGTATGTGCAACTGGTCGAAAAAGAGCGTCAACATTTCCCGATCATAGTGCTGCCCCGTGTGGACCAAGTAAGCGCTGATGTTCGGGCGACGGTGGATCTCCCATAACAAGGGGGCGATCTTCATGAAATTGGGACGCGCGCCGACGACGGCGACGAGCCTCATCGAGAATCCGGCACGAGATATGCCGCCTCCGGTTAACCGAGTGATCGCCGAACCCCGGGGTAGTGGCTTCGGTAGGCGAGCCGCCCCTGGACCGCGAATCCCCACGAATCAGGCCACACTCGCCATATGAATAAATGCCCACAATTCTATCACATGATTCTCCGGAGTGCCTGCTCGTAATATCGATGGATCGTGTAGTGCAGACCCGAGTGGAGCGGCTGGGAGAATTCCGTCCTGGGGATCGATTCCGTCGAGATTTCCGAGAACACCGCCGTCTGGAACCGATCCCGATTGCCGGCGAGGAAACGGCAGAGTCGATCGAAGCGCCGGACCAGGATCCGGTTGACCGAGGCGGCCTTCCTGGTTTGCTTCCGATGTTTGATCAGCTCGAAGCTGTGCGAGACGATTACGACCGAATACCAATTCATATTCCATGCCATCATCAGTGCGTTGTTCAGCTCGTGAATGGAGCAGGCGCAGAGCTGCAGGTGCCGGTAGTGCCCGGGCCAGTCGCGGAAGAAGGTGATCGGGAACTCATAGATCCCCTTGATTACCCTGGGTTGCAATAAAAATCCTCCGGTATCCATATCACAAGAATAACCCAAATAGCAGGTATTATGACTCGAGTCGTAGGGGATCCCATTTCGGGCGAGCGCGCCGAGGGTATCGAAATTCGCGCCATATTTTCCGGCGCGGAAGGCGCACGGGACGCGAACTCCGCAGGCGCGGAGGTTCTCGAGGCCGTGAGCGATGAGCAATGTCTGCTCGTCTTCACTGTAGTCCCGGAGGTAATGGCGGTCCCCGACCGTGAGGATTGGGGAAGACATCCACGAGACCCATTCGGGGTGCAAATGGAGCTGAACCTCATGGCCTCGATCCTGGATCAACCCGACGATTCGGCGCAGCGGATCGAGGCCGACAACCGAAGCGAATAGGGACTCGACGAAGAAGACCGCCCTCAGGCCGTACCTGTCGAGTACGTCCAACTGATACGACAGGCCGAACCTGCCGTCCGCCGTAACCCCATCGATTTCGCGCGCCATTTCTTGCTCGAATCCGCGCTGGCGACCGTCGGGGAACAGGGGCGAGAACTCGGTGTCGATTGTTATGAATACATTCAATGCACCGCGATCTCGGACATCACGACCACGGTGTTCCGTAAGCCTTCCGTCCCTCGCGAGTAAGGAATGTTGAGCTGAAGAGTTCAATTCACCAGCTCCTCTCGTCGCGCCTGATTGGGTGGTACCGGGAGCGTCCTGCGACATCGCGAGCCTCAGCCATGGGAAACCGTCGCAGGGAAAGCGCACCGGACCGTCCGTCATCTCAGGCCCGTTGATGCAACCGCCTCAATCCAGAATCTTCGTTGTGACGCGGATGCGACCGTATCCCGCGGCAGAGGGAAACGAACCCGGAGAGGCGGCCTGCTCTCGTTGATCGAAGTTCTTGGGTTCCATTCGCTCATTCATTGAACGGCCGCGGGATGGGCGACGTGACAGCAATCGCCGAGAGCGCGGGAACCGACATAGGGTTTCATGATGTTGACCAGGGTACTCGCGGACTCCTCCCAGCTCTTGATCATCGGCCGGGCGAGCGATCTATCCCCATCCCAACGGTCCAAGCCTTGTGCGATCGCATCGGCCAGCGAGGCGGGGTCCTCGCTCGAGACGAGCAGGCTGGAACTTCGATCGGCGATCTCGCGGATTCCCCCGACATCGGAGGCAACAAATGGGGTGCCGCAAGCCAGCGACTCCCTGAGGACGTTCGGCAACCCTTCGGACCGACTCGGCAACACGGTCAAGTCGGCCGCACGGTACCAATCGGGCAGTTCGTCGTGAGTTTTGGGGCCAACGAACGTGACATATGTGGACAGCCCGCGGGCCTCGGATCGGGCCATCAACTCCTTACACAATGGCCCATATCCGACGAGGTAGAGGTGATAGTCAACGCCACGGGCCCGCAGATTCTCGCACGATTCAAGGAGGATATCGAGCCCCTTGACAGCAACCATCAGTCCCACCCAGACGATGACACGGCCTGGGATCGGGATCCCGATCTGGCGCCGCGCAAGCTGTTTGTTTCCCGGGTGAAACTGTCCCATGTCGATCCCCTGGCTCCAGACATGGACCTTGTCGGGGCGGATCCCCAGACTCACGACGGCGTCCTTGAGGTCTTCGTTCACCGTGATGACCGCGTCCGTGGTTTCCAACACCTTCCGGACCCTGCGTCGCCGGCTCGGCTTGCGGGTCAAGAGCAGGACGTCCGATCCGCCGATGATCACACACGACGGCGCCCCGGCCAAGCGACCGATCCTGACCGCGGCCTCGCCGTCCGGATGCGCCCAGTAGGCGATGATCAATTCCGGCCGACACGTGCGGATCACGGACCGAACCGTCCCAGCGATCGAGGTCCAGTAGAAGTCGCCGTACCAACGGCGCAGGGTTTTTGGCGTGTAGAGGAAGGGCACATAACGGACGCCGAAGCCCGCGGGATTCGCGATGGGCCGGTACAGGGGGAGACAGATCCCTTCTCGAAGGCCCTTAACGAGGTCCACCCAGGGGACCGGGGAGACGACATCGACCCGGTGCTCCTTCGCCAGGGCCTTGACGAGCGAGTCGTTGAAACAGCCTGCGCGATGCGTCGATTGCATTCGGAAATACGGTGGAAATAAAGAGTAGCTTCATAGGGGAGACTCGTTCGAGACGGGTCGATCGGCTGGACGATCAGAACCCAGAATCTCAATGAAATGGTGATGGTAGACTCGAGCCATCCGGCGAACGTGAAACCTCGACTCGACTCGCTCTCGCACCGCCCGGCCCATCGCGCGTGCGGTGTCAGGGTCTCGCAGAATTGACAAGATGGCCTGGGTCATGGCCTCCGGTTCGCACGGTTCCACAAGGATCCCCGTCCGACCATGCTCGATGACTTCGGGCAAGCCACCGACGCTGGTCGCGACGATCGGCAGCCCGGCGATGGCGGCCTCAAGGACCGCCTGAGGCATCCCCTCCGAGCGACTCGACAGGGCGAAACAGTCCAAGATGTACAGGAACTTCCAGGCTTGGGGCTGATAACCGACGAGATGGACGCTCGGCCCTAGATCGAGTTGGCCGACTAAGCTGAGGAGTTCGTCTCTGCAGGGCCCATCTCCCACGATGACCAGATGAGCGCTGGGGATCTCACGCCGCAGTTCCCCGAAGGCGCGAATGAGCACATCGTGTCGCTTGATTTCGACGAGACGACCGACACTCCCAATCACCATCGAATCGTGAGGTATCCCCAGAGAACGGCGCAGGGAGACCGGGTCGCCTCGATCGCCCAATCGATCGATGTCGATACCGTTGTCGATGACCTGGACCTTCCGCTTCGGCACGATTCGATTGGTGACTAACTCAGCGGCCATGTCGTGAGTCAGGCAAAAGAAGCGCTGGGCGTATAGGCCGGCTAACCGTCCCAACCAGCGCCGCCGTGCGGATTTCGCGTAGGGTTCCCGGCCGTGCTCGGTGTGAACCACACCTATCCGCGATCTCCCCAGGCTGGCAACCGCGGGCCCGGCGTAGAAAAGCGTGCCGATCTGGTGCGTGTGGATAATGTCCGGTTCGAGTTCCTGGAGGATGGCCCTGAGCCGCTGTAATGCAGAGAGATGAATGCCGGGAGGTTTGTCCAGGCTGATTAACCGGCCTCCCCAAGCATCAACCTGCTCCGCCAGGACTCCGGGCTTCTCGAGGCAAATGACCGAGACGGACTGCCCGAGAGCCTGGCCTTCGCGCACCTGGTTGATCACATTGCGTTCCAGGCCACCAACGTCGAGTGACAGGACGAGATGAGCGACATTCATGGATCAGCCTGGACCGCCTCCTGAGCTTCTTCGGAGTCCTCGAGGAGAGCGGCGGATCTCCCAGGACGGCTCGCCAATCGACTGCAATTGCCGCCAAGACGGTTGCTCCTCCCCGTCAGGAAGCGGCTCGAAGCCGTAACGTGGCTCCGCCTCGATACAATCCGTCCTCAACGCCAACCGGCCATCTCCTGACGAGAATCCCCCTACCTGAGCGGAACGCTGGGTCTCGCCGCGACGGCCCGATTCCTACGTCCCGAGGACAGTAGGCTCAGCGACACCCCAAACATCAGGAGGATCACAGAACTCGGCTCGGGAACGGCGTCGCTCGAAGGAAGGAAATCTGTCGCATTATTGGCGTTGCCCACGACTACCGAGAAGTTCCCGGTGTCCAGGAGCGTAATGCCGTTACTCGAGAAAACCGAAAGAGGGATGGATAGGGTCAGCGTGGACGGAGTCGATCCCGCTTGATTGGTATAAGTCACCGGAACTGTGGCGATGGGAGCAAAGCCGTTGGTCGAGACAACATCGACGAGCCCCGGGACGCCGTGAAGAGGGTTCCCCTCGCTGCTCAGGTTGATATAAGCGTCGATTCCGTAGGAGCTCGGCGTATACTGACCGAAGCCCGGCTCATAGCCGTTGGAGTCCAGGTAGGCACCAGTGACGCCCGTCGAGGAGTTGTTGTCCGTGTCGAGGTTGATAAACCCGAAGACCGCGTCGTTGTTACCAGAAGAGGGTCCCTCGATCGTGGGATTGGCGAACGTCAAGGTGAAGTTGAAATTGGTCCCATCGTTCTCGCCCGTGATCGATAGTAAGGTGATCGCGGGTCCGGGTGCGTCGGGCAGGGCGGAAGCACTATGTGAGTAGGTCAGGCTGCCGGCGAACGCGTGAGGGGCGCCTCCGAGGATCAGGGCGAGGAAGCAAAGCAACCGCTGAACAGCTTTCGATCGCATGGCGGGCACCTCGCAGAGAGATCGGGAGGGATACTGCCTTCCACGGTGAAGGATCCGGCCGATCATCCTATCGTACGGAATGAACTCTGTCGATGGGTCGGTGCGATGCGACGCCTTTCGAACATCCTGGCCGGGTGGGATTCAACCCCCGTGCCCCAGGACGAGTTGAACATGCCTCACGCTGGCGAGCGATCAACCTGCGACCGGCTCAACCCTCTTCGAGGGGGTCGACGAGGAGGGCCTGGCCCGGCCGCCGTCCGACGATGACCTTGTCGATCGCGCGATCGATCAGAGTCGCAGTGTGACGGATCTCGCCCGCCCGCTCGCTTCTCCGATGGCGATGTCGTCCGCGATCGTGGTGGGCGACACGATCGTGCCGCCGGCGCCGGATAACCACAGCACCGGCGCTCGCGACAATCGGGGTCCCGGAGCTGCTTTGCTGATCCTGGTCAAGCCCGGGTGCCGGCATGGGCGGTCCGAGCGGAACTTCTGTCGTCGACGAGGGCGTACCTGTCGGTCCGGGAGCGACCGGTCCCGGTGCGACCGTGGCCGTGCCGGTAGCTGCCAACAGCATCCCATCGGCGATAATGTCACCGTTGGCACCCGAGGCGCTCAAGATGACGGTGATCGTGCCCTTCGTCACGGTAAAGGTCCCGAGTTGGGACCACAGCACACCACCATACCCGGCCTCCACCGGCGCCTGCTGCTGATCGACCTGGACCGTGCCCAGACTCGTGAATCCGTGATAGATCGTATACGCGGCGTTCGACGCATCGGCTGACGAGTTGACCCAGGTGGCCCAGATGCTATAGGTGCCGGCCGCGACCGTCATATTCCAGTAGGCGGTGGCAGTGCTGGAGGTGTTGGGGTTGGCCAGCGCATACGTGCCCCCGTAGCCCCCCGCCATGGTCGTCCACTTGCCGTATTGGTAGTAGCCTGCCTGGCCATTGTCCTTCACGGCCGTCGGGACCAGCGCGGGAGGAATATATTCGTAACAGCCAATGTCGTAACCCTGGGCCTGCGGGCGCGCCGTGCCGACCAGATCGGTCGAGGGGGCGTCGGTCGATGTCCCGGCCCCGATCGACGGGCTGGTAGGTAACTCCTGGTAGTTGCCCGCGGATGGGTTGACGAAGAGCTGCGATTCTGTGGCGATCAGCGAGTTGGCATCCTGTCCCGTCTGGCTCTGCCACTGGGCGAGGGACTCGGTGTTGCCGGTGTCCTCCGACTGGACCAGGGAGCCGACCACATTGTAGTTGCTCACCAGGCCGCTAAGACTGTCGTTGCTGATGCGAAGCGTGATCCCGCCGGCACCGAGCAGGATGTTGTTGAGGAGGGTGTTGCCGGTGCTCGCATCCAGGATGCGAACCGCGGCAGCGCCGCCCGTCGTCCCGGCATCGATGGTGTTGTTCACGATGACGTTGTTCGAGCTGCCGGCCGAGGCGTCGAGCTTGAAGAGGCAGATGCCGAAGTCCTGATAGTCATAGATCAGGTTGTTCTGTATGACCGAGCTCTGAAGGCCGTCGGCGTTGATGCCATTCTGGCCGTTGCCATAGATCACGTTGTCCTCGATGAGGGCATTAGTGACCAGCCCCAGACCTCCCTCGCTCACATCCCCGTTGATGTGAATTCCGATATAATCATTATTATAAATATAGTTGTCTTCGACCACGGCACCGTTGGTGCTGCCGGAGATGTACATCCCATGGCCCGTACCACCGCTCCCGGTCGTGCCGGAAACCGTGTTGCCCTGGATGAGCACGTTGTTCGCGTTGTTGACGAGAATGCCGAATCCGCCGACTCCGGAAACGGTGTTACCGAGGATGCCATCATCGTTCCCGGTCACCTTCATCCCGGCCCGGGTGATGCTGCCGTCGCCGTCCTCGATCGTGAAGCCTGACAAATTGATATAATTACATCCGGGCTCCAGGTCGATGCCGACGGCTGTCTGATCGTTGCTCGAGTCGATGATGACCGAGCCAGCGGGTGCGCTGGGATCGGCCTGGATGGTGATCGGGTTGCCGGCCGTACCGTCGATGTAGCCGTAGGGATCTCCCGAACTGGCCGGGGTGGAATCCCAACCGGCGATGAAGCCCGGATAGGAACCGGACTCGACATCTAATGTGTCACCCGGCTCAAGCGCAATCATGGCGTGCTGCATGGTCGCGAAGGGGCTGGACTTCGAGCCGTCGTTGTCGTCGTTCCCGGTCGTAGAGACATAGTATGTGCTCAACGCTAACCTCGGCTCCAGGAGCTCGACTCGCAGCCGGCGCCCCCTCTCCTGTCGGGAGGATCGGACCGAGGACCTGGGAATCCATGGCTTGACCGTGTTGTGGCGGCTATTGTCACGCTTCCACATTACAGTACTCCTGGAAGAAGGTATTTGTACCCATTCCCTTTTGCAAGCCGCAATGAAAGACGCCCTCAACAAACTCTCTCTCCTGGTCCCGATCCGACCCCTGTGGTCGAGCCTCTTCGTCCTCGTGGCGGTCTCGCTACGCGTAAGGCAAGACCAATCCCATTCTTATGGCACTAACACTTGAGATCGAAAGCCGCTCAGGAAAACACGCGTGGCGCCGAGGCGGACCACGCCTACTTGCACAAGTCCCGGTAAAGCTGCAAATGACCGTTCACCACCCCATCGAAGCTGAACAATGTCTCGACCCGCTCCCTGCCGCGGCGCCCCAACCCAAGAGCAAGTTCCTCATCGAGAAGTACGGTTTCGAAGGGCCGAGCGCAGAGCGACGGGGTCTTCAGGCGGCACAAGGAAGCCGGTCTTATCCTGAAGTACCATGTCTCGAATCGAACCGACGTCCGTCGCCACGACGGGAAGTGAGGAGGCCATCGCCTCGAGTATGGAACAGGGCAGATCCTCGTTGCGAGATGGCAACACAAAGACGTCGGTGTCGGAAAGTATGTCCATGACCCGGTTCGAGATGCCCAGGAAATGGGTTTGATGCTCGATCCCCAAGCGCCGTGCTGCCTCCTGGAGGGATTCCAGTTCCGGCCCGCCCCCCACGATGATCAGATGCAAGTCGCTGTGCTCCTTGAACAACTCGCTTACGGCCTCCAGCAACACATCGATGCCTTTGCGTCGGATCAGACTCGAGACCGCGACCAGCAATCGGGCCGAATCCGGCAATCCGAGTTCCGTCCTCAAGGATGCCTCAGTGCGGCCTTCAGGAATTGGAACGCCATTGTTGATCACCCGGATCTTCTCCGGCGGACAGAGTCGCTCTGTGTAATAGCTCCTGCCCGAGCCCGAATTGGTGACGAGGGCATCCATGAATGGCCCGAGCAGACGCAACGTCGAAACGTACTTCTTGATGCCTCGCGGCCGAGGGACTCCCTGGTGTTGATGCCACACCCGAGCAAATCGGCGTCCGTCGCGAATTCGGGACCACGTGCAAGCACATATTACACTGACGGGATTGCAGTGGTTGAAAACGACCACGTCCCAATCTTCGAGGGCATTGACGCGCCGGAAACCCGATACGAATCGCCACCGCCGCTCCTGGTCGTCGGAAGCCTTCCAATCCGGCAGCGACCACCAATCGATTCCCGCACCACGAAAAGCCTCGGCAACCATGGGGATCGGCTCACCTGCCAGCAAGATCCCCATCCGGATGCCATCGGACGCGGCCCGCCGGCCCAGTTCCGAAATAAAACGAGCCCCTAACCCGAATTGGCGAGGCACCAAGTCGTTCACGTAGAGGAACGACCGGAGTTTATGAACGAGGGGGGATGCAGGAGCGTCGACTCCGACGAATCCGGCGTTCGGTTGCGGAGTAAAATTCATAAGTGGTGATCCTCGAAAAAACAAATATACAAGTATTATTAAAAATATGTTAAGATATTTATCAATGTTATATGTTGATGATATGTCAATATGAACCAAGTAAACCAATAAGTCGCAATGTGTATACGACGATCGCCTTTGGGCGGGCCAGCGGCCGTGGCAGCTCGCCCGAGCGGTAGGGGAACGGCCAGAGGGCGAGTGACTGCAGCAGGCGGGCCAATGCCGGGATCTGTCGCCGACAAATCGTGGAATAGCCGATCGACGCAGAGAAGACCGCGCTCGCCAGTGCTTTCCGCTTCGCGAGGCGCTGCCGCAGCGAACGAGTCGGGAAGCGGCTGTTCACGACGTCGAGCGTCGCGTGTACCTGCCTCTCAAAGAACAGCGTGGATCCGTTCTCGCCGTGAGCCCGGACATAGAAGGGGGCGACGTCGGGGCATTTGATAATGGGAAACGACTCCGCGATCCGCAGCCAGTACTCGAAGTCCTCTGCGGTGTCGAAACGAGGATCGAAATACCCCACCCTTTCGGTGACCTCCCGCAGCCACATGACGCACAGCCCCAGGCGATTTCTGAAAGAAAGTACGTCGTCGGGTTCGGGGAGGCAGTACCGCTCGATCACCTCGCCTTCCTCGCCGATGACATAGTTGTCGCAATAGACGAGGCCCGCATCCGGACGCGCCTGTAGGTGCCTCAGCATGACTTCGACAGCGTTCTCACCGAATACATCGTCCTGAGCCAGGCGGGTCAGGTACCGACCGCGAGCGACCTCCAACCCTGTGTTCAGGGCGCGTGAGACCCCACCATTCTGCGGCCGGCGGATTAGGCGAACCCGCTTGTCCGTCCGGACATAACGCTCGGCGATCGCGGCGCAGTCGTCAGGACTTGCGTCATCAACCACGATGACCTCGATCTCGCGGTACGTCTGGCGGAGGCAGCTTTCGATGGCTTCCGCTAGGAAGCGTGCGCCGCGATAGCAAGGGACAACGATCGAGACAAGGTTCTGTGGGATCGAGTCAAGGTTCCGCGCCATGGATTCTTCACTTCCCGAAAGGATTAGAGACCGGTTCCATGGAAAGTCGATCGAATCACTCTCCCAAAGAGCGATCCATTTCAGGGCGGCGCCTGTCGCCCGCCCGTCCAGTCTTCCACTCGATTCGCCGCGTTAGCCAGCCGCCACCCGGCCCCCGCCATGGCTCGTGAAGCGAACATCGCCAGTTTGCGCACAGGAAGTGTGATCAAGCCCCTCTTTGGACCACCGTCCGGTCGCCAATGCGTATCCCCGTCCCCGCTGTATCGACTTGTCGGATACGCGGTGTAATAGTAAATAGCCACGGAATTGCGAAACCGCCCCACGATCGGCTTCGAAAATCCGTGCATCGACTGATCATCCGTTTCGAAGATCACTGCTTTCCCGAACTCCGGTAACACCTGGCGTTCGATGCGGTCCTTACGCAGATCCCACAGTTCTAAGGCGCCGTTGTTATCCGCAGACCAGTTTTCGTTGAAATAGACCAATAAATTAAGGCGGCGGTATAGGCGCTGATTCTTGCCCTTATGGAAGTCCGTATGAGGGACAAGGCGTCCACCAGGTCCGGACGAATGCAGACCTCCGCCAGCCAACTGGGGATCCGGAATCAGGTCTTCGATCCCTGTCAGTTTCTCGAGCCACGTGAGGAACGGCCCGGAGTTCAATTCGTGGATGAAGAGATCCAGGGGCGATGGAATGACTCCAATGTCCCAGCACGTAAGTTTCTTGGGTTGATGAGGTTCGTTATCTCCGAAACCGCGATCCCAGCCAGGCCACTCCACCGCCGGAAATGCATTCAACAATTCCCGCGCGCTCTCCAGGACAAGAAGATCATCAAGTACGACGTGCCGAAACGGTTTCGCGTAGCGGAAGCTCTCGCTATCCGCCGTGACGCGTGCTGCTAGAAGCGGTAACTGAATGTATTGAAGCATGGCAATTTCCTCCAACAAAACGCGTTGGGGTTTCGTTCTACCGCGGAAGGCATTCTCAACATAACCCGCCCATTCGTTACAATCGGAAAGGTCGATTGGGTGACGAACCGCAACGATGTCGGCGCACCGGCCATACAGCGAGCCGCAAAGGGGTCTGACGATCGACGCAGATACTGGGCCATGACTCGCGGCGCCCTGCGGGGTTAGCAACCCGTTCGGCGGAGCAACGGCGAAGGTCGAGAGTTCACGCGTCCCCGTTTTTCGATCGCCGAGGCATAAAGATCTGCAACCTGCCGTGCCATTCGATCGACGGTAAAGAGGGTTTCAACACGACGGCGACCGGTCTCGCCTAGCCGTCGGCGACGCTCTTCGTCACGCAACAGTGCCACGATCGCGCCGGACAACTCACTCGGCCGGCCCGGCGTCACGAGCACGCCGGACTTCCCGTCTTCGACGACCTCTGGGATGGCGCCTGCGGTCGTGCCGATGACCGGTGTCCCCCAACGCATCGCCTCCAGAAACATGAGCCCAAACGACTCATACAGGGAGGGCGCCACGAGCAGGTCGGCGGTCTGCAACCAGCGATCCACGTCCGCGTTCGGCAATGGGCCAGTGAGCGTGATCCGGCTGCGAACCTCCGAGGGAAACTCCTCCTCGAGGTACCGTGCGTGTGTCCGCCCTCCAGGACAGTGCGGTCGATCGGCTCCAATGAGGACGAACCGCGGCTTCCGGAACCTCGCGTAGAACCTCCGGCGCCGCTCGCAGGAGATCTATGGTGCCTTTGCGGTTCTCCAATCGGCCGAGATAGACCACCGTCAGATCGGTTCCCTGCCGCGGCGCCCGTCGAAATCCCCGGTCCACGATGACACCGAGGGGCACGACCGCAATTCGCCCGCTGTCAATCGCCAGCTCCTCCGCCATGAATTGGCGATGGGCTTGCGAGTGTGTCACCAACGTATCCGCCATCAAGGACAGCCACCGCTCCCGAGAGACGTCCCAGCGTATGGAACGGTCGCCGCTGGTCCCGTTGATCTGGCCCGCCTCGATGGAGGAGGTGTAGAGCCTGACAATCAAGGGGGTAGGACGCCGCAGGGCATACCAGAGGCCGACTCCCTCCCAGTTCGGGAACTCAACGATGTCGAGCCCATACTCGGTCGCGAGTCGCCTCATCGTCGCGCCAATGTAATAACAGGCCCCCGAGCCGGGGAGGATCCGCTCAACGATCGGGAAGTAGTCACTACGGGTCTTATGAACCCAGACTGGGCCGTCGCGGGCCGGCTCGACGGGTTCACCCGAGATCAAGACGTGGACTTCGTGCCCGAGCTCGCAGAGGCCGTGGGCCAGCTCGCGGGTGTATGTCGCGACCCCCCCGGCGGGCGTCAATCCTGGATATCCAGTTGAATGGAGGCCGATTTTCATCTTGATACCGATCGAATCGAGAGTCTCGACGAGCCCGTGATCGCCCGCGCCCACTACTGGGAGTCCCGCCGGGCGGCTCTCAAGCCCGAGGGAAGCGGAGTCCCTATGACTGCCGGCTGCGTCACACCTTCGATCAAGCCGCTCGATTTCGTGGCAAGATGTCGATACGGCCGCTCAATAACGTGACTTCAGGCGCACATAAACATAGAGACCGGCCAAAGCCAAGACGCTGAGGAAGAAGAGGCGGCCCAAGAGATTCGTGTCGTTCTTGGGCATCATGCGATGGCCCGCCATGGCCATCAAGTTTAAATAGGACATGCAAAGTCCGGCTGCCATATATGTAGGAATATAATAACAACGTGAAGCAGAAAACATACCGACAATAGCAGATAACAAGATTGCCAACAGAAAGGGACGGAGGCGACTCAACTCGGGGTCGATGACATCCGGATCAGCCGCACGGTCGGACCAGAGGACTCGGGCTAGCAGGCAGAAGATCGCGAAGAAGAAGCTACCCCCGATGAAGCCAAGTTCTACGTAACAATGGACAAATGAGTTGTGCGCGGCCTTCTTGAGATGTTCGCCGTACTGATCCATACCGATCCCGAACAGCGGAGAACCCTGCAGGAGGACGAGGCCCTCATTCCAGAGCTTAATTCGTTCCTGGGCCGTACCCCCACTTGTGGAAAAGTCGGTCTGTCGGCCACCAAAGGCGACGAGGAGGATAGGAAGAATCAGGCCACCCAGGAGGAGGCTCTTTCTCATCCCGTAGCGGTTGTAGAAGAGGACGCCGATACCAGCGAACAGAGCCAACAGCCCCCCCCTCGAGTGAGTCAAGTGCAACGCCAGGCCGAACATAGCGATCGGCAATAGCCAGAGTGGGCGGAGTAGACCCAGACGGCTGTCGCCCAGGAAGTAGAGGCTGATGAGAATCCCGATCACCAAGATGCGCGAGAGATCGTTCGGGTTGCCGTAGATCCCGGTGTACGTAAGTCTGTCTATTGCGAGACTTCCGCCGGTTTCGTCATCAAGCTCAGGCTCGAATTCGTGGTATGCCTCCAGGGTAGGGATGTTGACGAAGTGATAGTAGTGTAACAGCGAAAGTGAAACCAAGACCACCGCGAGCACGCCGAGCCAAAGCAGGAATCCACGAAGACGCTTGAAGGTATCGAGAAATCCTACGAGCAGAAAATAGTAAAGAAGGATCTTGCTCAAATCGGTCGTCCCGGTGAGCGCTTCAGCGATCCGAAAGTGGGATAAGTGCGAAACGGCCGCCGACGCCAAGAAGCAAAGTATATAAACATTGACGGGATTATTACGCAACGTTTCCGACTTGAACTGGCCAAATACCGCGGACGCTGAGACTGTCAGACAACCGATCATGATGACATTGTAGATCGGCATTACGCCCAGTCCGAGTTCTGGGAAGAGCTCGTGAGGCCTGATGAACAGGGTGGCATTAAGCAGGATGAAAAGAAAGTATCCGAAGCCCGGCGATCGGCTCATTGTCCCGTCACAGTCTCCAGTCAACATGGGTATCAAGAGTCAAGAGGTGCAAGATATGCTCTTGGCACGCGGTCCAGAAATACGGTTTCGTTTCCAGGAGAAGCGGCGTCGCGGATCATGAATGATACGCTCGACCTCGAGCACGCGTAGGGGCTTGGCCATCGTCTCTGAGGACGGTGTCCCTTGAGGAACCAAGGCTTCGTTGTTCTCCGATTGCCAGGAGAATGCCGAGTCATCCGGCGTGGCACACGCGCGGAGTGACTCGCGTCAGACCACTCATCGAAGATTCTTCGGCCTCCGCCTTTCCGAAATCCAGAAGGCCTTGCAGCAGAAGTTCCAGCTCGAGCAAGGTTTCGGGCAGGCAGGCACGCCGGAAAAACGGCAAAGAGGGGGCACCAGGCTCGTTCGCCCCGCCATACGCGGCGAACAAATGAGGATAGGTCTCCGCCGCGATCCGGATCGCGGTCTTGGACATATTCTTCGAGTATCCCCAAGGGAATGAAAAATAGGGTACAGTGTGTCCCAGATGGTGCCGCAAGTCGTCCTGGGCGCCGGCGATCTCGTCCTTCAGCAATGCCTCGTCTCGCGATCCGCAATCGAAGTGCGTCCGGGTATGGCTACCGATCGTGCTGCCCCGGTGCTCGAACGCCTTGAGTTGGTCCCACGTCAAAGGGAAGAAGTCCGATTCCCCGCGCCTCAGATCATGATCGAAAGGGGAATTCTCCTCGATGTTTCTGGTGGACACGAACAGGGTGACCGGAATGTCTTCCGAATCGATCACCGCACGCAGTCCGAGGTAGTTATCTCCGTAGCCATCATCGAAGGTCAAGACGACGGTCGGTGAAGGAACTCGACCCTCTTCGAGCATCTGGATTGCATCGGGCAGCGACGCAATTCGATAGTGTTTCTTCAGAAACCTCACTTGCCTGAGGAATTGATCGGTCGAGACGCCCATGAACTTGGGGCGGTCGGCCACGACGTGGCCGAAGAGGATCACGATGGGAAAGCGCCGGGTGACGGCCCTGCGGCGGTTGTCCATCCAAACCTTCGGATAGAGAAGGAATCGAGCCATCAGTTTGGCTAGAGGCCGGCCAGACCTGGGGCGGAATGGCCGACGATTGCGGACGACAAAGCCATCGGCCCCCGCGACTCCGTGGCACCTCAAGGAATCGCATCTGCTCTCGGCTGTTCCTTCAGCATGCCCTCCCCGGTCACCGCTCCGCTCCGACCGGATGACGTTGACGAGGCATTCAATCCCGAGAAGGTCCGACTTGACGGCGATGCTCTGGGACGTGTCGTACTGCTGAACGGGGAACGATCGTTCATCCAGGAGAACGGGCGAACCGGCACAGCCCGCGAGCCGGTAGGCCGACACGACGTGCGACGATTGGTTGGACCGACCCGAGTCCCTTGTTGCAGGCCCGGCTCGATGATCGCCGAACCTTCCGTTTGAGTGAAGAGCGATCGAGCCCTTTCTGGGTATCCGGAACAAATCCGAATCTTGGGTCGGATCACCGAAGATCACACCTAGGTCGGGATTCTCGTTCCGAACGAAATCCCGGGCTGATTGTGAAGACGGATCCGCCGCGAGGCAGAAGGTAACGCCTTGATGCTCGGCGTATTCGCGCACTTCATCGACGCTTGAATGTCCTGCATCGGCGTCGAACGGGGCGGCGTGAAGCCAGCGAAGCAGCCGATCGAGACACCCGCTTGCTATGGAGGAGAGTGACCTCGCCCACTCGCCGACAACGGACTGTATGAGCAGACCCAAACTTGTGTGTCCTTCCGGAGTCGGCCCGGTTCCGTGACTCATCGGCGAGGGGCGACGCTTCTCCTCGTAAAGCAAGCTCAGCTCGACTTCAGGCAGATCCTCGATCAAATGTCTGAGCAATTGTTTAATCCGGTGCGGCTCGGCATCGGCGAAGATCAGAACGCGGAACGGGGTCACGTGGTTCTCTCCGTTGTCGTGGTCCCTCGTACCAATCCGGCCGGAACGGGCTCGATGGTCGGGGTCAGGCGCCGGTCCCAAGGCCTTGCTGATCCGATCCCGGATGCCTCAACGCTCCGGCACCGATCAGAGATCGCCACCATCAGGCATCTCGGTTCGGTTGACGCCGAGGATGCGCTGGGTGTCGTATGGCTGCTTGCGGGCGAACTTCAGTCCATCAGGAACCGGTCGGGCTCGGCGTCCTCGTGGCGGATCTCGTCGACCGGCTCCTTCTTGCCCCAGCCGGCAAAGAGGCGATTGGGCGCGTTGAACACCAAGCCCGGGACACCCCCGATATTGCGGTAAGCGTGCACGATCCCCGGGGGGATCCAGATTGCCATCGGGTTCGACACCCCGACGATAATGCTCGTGCGGCGGCCCTGGGTCCGGCTGCCGGCTCGAGTGTCCCACAGGAAGAGCCGGAAGTCCGACGGGCCGAGGAATGCAAACCCGTCCGTCTGGTCGGCATGCTCATGCGGGCCGCGGGTCACCCCCGGCAAGGTTTCAGAAACATAGGTCATTGCGGGCCACCGCTCTTCCCCCACCTCATCCTGACGGAACAGCTCCACCAACCAGCCCCGCGCATCATGGTAGAATCGGAGCGGTCGCATCGTCACTCCGTCGATCTCACCATCGGTGAATACGACAACCATGCCGTCTCGCGGCTCCCCGTCGTTGCGTTGCGAGCCCGCGAATCGCGATTCTCCGAGCATTGCTGCGCTGATGTTCATGACAAGACCAAATCCCAAAGAGGAGACATCTAAACCTAGCGGTCCAGACCGGTGAAATCGGAATCGGTGATCCTCACCATCTCGGTGTCCATCCTGACCGCGGAGCTATACGAACCTTGGCACTCTCGCCAAGGCCGTTGTGGGACATAGCGGGATGGTGAATCGCAGTCTCGTGTCCGGGTCATCCCGAAAACGACGATCTGACCGGAATAAGATCAGAACGCGAAACGAGGTCACCTGGTTCTCTCCGATGTCGTTGTCGCTCGCACAAATCCGGTCGGAACGGCCTTGATGGTCGGAGTAAGGCGCCGATCCCGGATCAACGTCAGATCCAACCTCGTAACCCGTACCAGGCCAGGCCGAGCCATTCGTGAAAGGCATCCGAAAGACCTTCCGTCGAGGAGGGGTTGGGTAAGAAGTTCAGGATCGAACCCTCCAACCTCGTCGCACGATGATGGCAGGCTGCGGGGATGATCTCGATCCCCTGCTTGCGGAAGCATAACGCCGCACGTCGCATATGCCAGGCCTCCGTGACCAGGAGGATCCTCCGGATGCGTCGTCGATCGAGCACTTTCCGGCATTCGACTGCATTTTCGTGCGTCGAGCGCGAAACGGATTCCAATTCGACCGCCGAGGCATCCACGCCCAACTTGATCAGGAAGTCGGACATGAGCTGAGCGACGGCGGGCCCTGAGACCGTAGGGTCAACCTTGCCTCCGCTGACGAGGACTGGCATCGGTTTCAGGCGATGGTAAACAGATGCGGCATAAACACAACGATGGGACGTATCCGAACCGAGTGTGGCTTCTGTTTGCACCGAATTGGGGGGATTGCTGCTTCCCGACAGCACGACGATCGCCTGGACCTCTTTCGGCAATTCCCCAAGGGGCATGAACGACCATTCCAGGCTTCCCAGTGCGAAATGACTCACTACGGGAAGCTCGAGCACAATCATCGATACGAAACCGAGCGTGACGACTGAGAGCAGGGCCTTGGACACCTGACGTTTGCGCCACAGGGCGAAAACCCCCACGCCGGTCACAATGCTCGCAATTGTAAAGGGATTTAATAAATAGATAATAAAGCTCTTCATATCTATTTAATATATTGGCCTCAGGATTCCAGCACGTCCCTACGCCGACGTCGGTAGTCAACCTCGTAGCGCCCGGTCGCACGGGCGACGCCAGCGTGCGTGGGAGTGCCTTTCGCGAATCCGCGATTCGTCCTCGCGATTGGTGATATCGAGGCTCCAGTGACAAGGCCGGATGGCCCCGATGACAACAGCGGAGGCCGACGGGGCGAGTTCAGGCCG
The DNA here is from genome assembly GCA_963845755.1 of uncultured Planctomycetota bacterium. GTDB lineage: Bacteria > Planctomycetota > Planctomycetia > Isosphaerales > Isosphaeraceae > CAWJTV01. Next base: position 288,021 of record CAWJTV010000013.1, on the reverse strand, counting down.
CGGAGGCCGGCATCCCACGGTTTGCAGTCTTTGGCCAACCACGAAGCGGTTAAGCCCAACGTGCTACCGGATGCGCCAGGCTGCCCCGGCGGGCTCGCTTCCCAGGAAGCTGTACTCGTAGCTTCGCCTGGACACGTAAAACAGGGAGTACCCGACCTTCAGGAGCGCCTTGATCGCCTTTCTCGAGCGATCCACCCCCTCACGGCCCGGGATGAGCCGGTGATGGAACTCGATGAGGAGCTGACCGATCCTGGGAAATACTTCCACCAGATCGTCGATGATCTCGTACTCGACCCCCTCGACGTCGAGCTTCAGGACGTCGATCCGGTCATGCCCTAACCGCTCGAGGATCGTCGCCAGGCGGAGGACCTCGCCGGTGCAGGTCTGACGGATGGGCGTGTCGAGCGCCATCGTGAACGAGACCCCGTTCTCGACCGGAAGCCCGAAGTTGGCGACCCCGTCATGGGAGCTGATCCCGAACTGGTGGCTATGGAAGCCGGCCGGCAACGACTGCTTGCTCAACCACTCCAACGAGATCGGTGTGGGGTCAAACGCGTGCACCTCGCAGCCGAAGCGATTGATCATGTCCAGGTCGAACGAGATGTCGCAGCCGATCCCGAACGAATAGACCAAGCCGCCTCGGGTCACCTTGTCCGGGCGAATCGTCCATTCACCGTCGCCAACGCCTAGCTTCATGAGGCACCGCGAGGTCGTCGGGCGGAAATAGACGTCCTTCCCGCGTACGGCGCAGGATGTGTTTCCCCCGCGCGACCTTGTCGAGGAACCGTTGCAGGATCGGGGTGGCAGAGGTTTTGAAGGGGGTGCGGACCGGGCTGTTCAGGACACACCTCCGCTTCTGCCAGTTTGGACGTGAGAGAATTTTCCGCTCATGGTCCACGCCGATAGAAATCTGTCACTACCATAAAGGAGACACAACGATAGCCTGGAATGAGGCGATGGCCTGCGCGACGGCCCTCCGGATACAACTCTCTTCCACTCAGCCCGAAGATTCCAGCACGCCCCTACGCCGACGTCGATAGTCGTACTCGAAGCGCCCGGTCGCACGGGAGACGACGCCAGCGTCGTGGGAATGCCCACCCTGGCTCTCACCGGTGTCCCATTGCCGCGCCGCCCGGGGAAATCGATGCCCGATCCGGGAGCATGTCCCCGCTACTCAAGTGGACCTGGTCGCCAGCCAGTTCTGCGTAATCTCTCCCCTCCAGGGCATTTCCTCGATGACCTCGATGACGTAGCCGGAACTCTCGATCTCCGCGCGTAATGAATCGATGGACTCGCCGGCGGCTCGCAATGTTATCGGGTTCGCTTCGATGATGATCTGTGGGACGTCGAATCTTGAAAGGAGTTGTCGAGCCCCGCGGAGCACGGCCACCTCCGCGCCCTCCGCATCGATCTTGATCAAGTCTACGCGGTCCAGCCCCGACTGGAAGACATAGCCATCGAGTGTGGTTACCTGCACTTCTACGCAACTGCTGGCATCGGATCCGCCATCGTACAAGCTGGATGCCTCGCTGTCGCAGGCCATGCGAAAGACGGACGATCCCGGGCGATCCGAGACGGCCGCCTCGACGATCGTGAGGTTGGAAAACCCGTTCAGCGCCGCATTCTCGCGGAGACGGGCCGCGGTGGTCGGCCCTGGCTCGAAGGCGATCACTCGGCCCGCCGGCCCGACGCATACTGCGGCAGTCAACGTGTAGTAGCCGACGTTCGCACCCACGTCGATTACGACCGACCTAGGTCCGAGCAGCCGACTGAACAAGTCAGCCGTGCGATGCTCGAGCGTGTCGATCCCCTCGAGTACGGCCCACTCGAAATCGCACTGGCCGCTGATCCGAATCCATGGCCCCGTATCCAGGCGAGCGACCAGCCATGGCGCCGTCTTGCGGCGCAGCCACCACTTACCCCGCTCGATGGGGATACTCCGCAGGTAGGAGCGTACAAACGCGCTGATCAACCTCGATGTCCTTGCAGGCGGTCGGGATGCTCCCCGCGGAGGATCCGGGGCTCCACGCCGCCAAGTTACTGCAGGCTCATCGCAATCGTTTGCATTAATTATCGATGACATAAGAGTTACTTTGTAAAAATCCCGGGGCTCGAAACATCATCGACGAGAGACCCCCCGATTCAAGACTCCTCATTGATTTCGGCGTCCCTCTTCGTAACCGAGAAACGGCAAGTCACTCTGCCGTCCCTCATCGGGCGCTTCCCGAACGACTCAACTGGCGGGTCGACAACCTCGATTTCCGCCGCGTTTGAGATACCGTCATATATTAAATCGTTGTTTCCTAAATAGAGGCCGACGATATAGGAATCCGGGGTGAGGTGAAGTTCCTCGATCCGAACGAGGAAACGATTGGTCCCCGGATCCAGCCAGATCGAGTCGCCGAGGATGACGCTGTCCGCATTCACGAGTTTTGTCCCGTATCGATCGGAGAAAGTGACCACCAGGGCGTTGACACGTCGCGCGATATCGGATTCGATCAACAGTTCGATCTCGAGGGGGCTATCTGGATACGGATGATTGGCCATTCGGGCATCGGGACACCGAAATCGCATGGATACGAATCGAGCCTCGCGAGCCCCGCGCCTCGTCGTTGTGAGACCAATCCACTCATTCGGTCGGTCTTGTTGTGCGCTCTTCGAGAGATATTGGGCGATGACTTCGCTCTTCGAACCGAATGCCTCAAGGCGCCCTGAATCGAACCACAGACATTGCTTGCATAACCTCTGCACCGCGCTCATTTGGTGGCTCACAAACAGAACGGTCCTCCCACCTTGCGCGATATGCTCCATCTTGCCCAAGCATTTCCTTTGAAACTGGACGTCTCCCACAGCCAAGACCTCATCGACCAGGAGGATCTCGGGTTCCAAATGGGCCGCGACGGCGAACGCCAGCCTCACATACATCCCGCTGGAATAACGCTTTACGGGAGTATCCAGGAACTTCTCGACTTCGGCGAACTCCACGATTTCCGCGAATTTGCTGGCGATCTCTCGATGAGACATTCCAAGAATGCTGCCATTTAAGTAAATATTCTCCCGGCCGGTGAGTTCGGGGTGGAAACCGGTTCCCACCTCGAGCAAGCTGCCGATTCGGCCCCGAAACTCCGCCCGACCCGAAGTCGGTTCCGTAATCCGACTGAGGATTTTCAGGAGCGTAGACTTGCCGGCCCCGTTCCGGCCGATGATGCCGACGACCTCGCCGGGCTGGACCTCGAACGAGACATCTTTGAGCGCCCAGAGGTCGGTGTCAGTCTGATTCTGTTCATGACACGAGCTACCGTCTCGACCGGCCGTGGAGAGCAATCGAGCGAACCGACGCCAAGGGGAGGCGGCAGCCGCCATGATCGTCTCGCGTAGAGTTCGATAGTTTGCGTGCTGATCCACACCGATTCGATAACTCTTGGAAAGGCGATCAACCGTAATAGCAGATTGCATGGTTTTTACTCTGCCTTCACACGTTGCAATGAAACCCCGGTCCACCTGCTGCGAGAAACATCTGATCTTGTCAGATGATGTCAGCGAACGTTCCTTCCATCTGGCGGAACCAAACGCATCCCGCGAACAACAGACCGAGCCCGGCGATCGTGGAGATGGCCAGCGAGAGGTAATCAAGTGGCAAGCCCATGAGCGTCGCACGGAGGTTGGCGATCAGCCCATGGGCGGGGTTGAGTAGGAGCAAAAGTCGTTTTCCAGGATCCAGAGCGGCTTCCTGCTGAAGATAAACGGACGGCGTTGCAAACATCCAGAATTGAACCAAGAAGGGCACGATATGTCGGAAATCGCGATACGAGACGGTCAAGGCCGAGAGGAGGGTCCCCACCCCCAGCGCTGTGATCAAGAGGATCAGTGTCAGCAGCGGGAACAGGGCGAACGACCAGTTCGGCGTCACTCCATACCAGGCCATCATGGATAGAAGCATGACGAAGGAGATCGCAAGGTTGACGAGGCAAGCCGCGACGGCTCCCATCGGGATGATCAACCGAGGGAAGTAGATCTTGGTGACCAGGTTCTGACTGACCACCATGCTCTGAGCGGCCGAGGCGATGGCGGTGGAGAAGAACATCCACGGGACGAGCCCAGAAAGTACGAACAACGCATAAGGGATCTTGCTCGAGGGATTGCCGGCGACCCGGCCGAAGAACAGGCTGAATACCAGCATCGTCGCCAACGGCTGAAGGATGGCCCAGGTTGCTCCCAGGACCGTCTGCTTGTACCGGACCTTGATGTCGCGCAAGGTCAAGAAGTAAAGCAACTCCCGAGAGCGCCACAATTCGCCCAGGTTGACGACCCGCCAGCCTGGTTTCCGCTCGAGGACGGTCAGGGACAACGAGGCCGGCGAGCGGTCGCGGGCCGTCGCAGCGAGTTCCGAGATCGTCGTCGCCTTGTCACAGATGTCAGTCGCCGTACTCACAACACCTCCTCATCAGGGGGCCTCACCTGGATCTCTCGAGGTGATTTGCCACCGTCGTTCGAGTCCCCGGGTAAATCGCCGACCGAAATCGCGGACCTTCGGATCGCCCGGTTCTGCTGGGAGCCGAACCGCTGTCCCTCCGGTCGTCCGGCCAGTGATCTCTTGATGAGTCGCGCCGCCTTAGCGGTGGCCCGTATCGCCACGTTTCCGGTCCTCGTCGTCAAATAACGCAATGTCGGCTTGACGATCCGTAACTCGGCCAAGGGACGTTCGCCGGTTGCGAAACGTTGCTTGAACGCATTGACGCCCGGGAGATGGTCATAGCAAACGATCCCTCGCTCGGCGAGTTCGGCCATGAGCAGAAGAAGGGTCGCCGTGCCCGGGCTCCGTACGGGATGGGTACCGATACACACGCCGCGCTGGTAACAGTGATAGACTTTACCTACAAGTTGACCATAGGTCACAGCATGAGGCTTTCCTTCATGGGAGAGTCGGGCGAGCACGGCCTTACCGGCGGGGACCAACGTCCGGGCCACCGAGCGGTGAAAGGCGGCATGATGTGGTGAAAAACTGCCCGCTTTTCCGATAGACGCCCAGCGCTTCCGATGGAGTTCGACCATCTGGTCGAAGAATTGGTTGACCTGTTCGGCATTCGTGGCGAATTCGAGAACCATCCCAGTCCGTTTCACTTCTCTCAGCAGCCTCCGCGCCTCGCCCCGGGCTCCCTGAGATAGGCGTTTCAAGTAGGACTCGAACCCTCCTGTCAGGTCCGAGACATAACATGTCTCGCGACTCGTCACCTTGGGCCAGATACCCCGACCCCGGAGGGATTCGCTCAGAGTTAGCAATGGGGAGTGAGTTGACATATCGGTGAGGTCGAGCTGATCCCAGCGCATTTCATGACAGTCAAGCAGAGTCTGACAGATGGCTTCGACACACTCTCCAGCCGAGTTCGGCAGGTGGAGCAAGTCCAGGTACTCGGTAGAGGTCTCCTCGAATTCGGCTGCGCCCGTGGAGATGAATCTCAACTGGCGGGCCGCCCATGGACCGGCCGAGGACCGCTGGTACAGAGGCAGGATTCCGATGAGGTCGGGCCCGCGGCGGACGGTGATGATCCGCAGGCCCCGGCCGCCGTCGCCGTAGACAGGCCCATAGATCCGCCACCATTCCCGAACCCATTCCCAGCGCAAGGGCGGGGATGCCGTGGGAGAGACCTCGAAGAGTGCTTTCCACTCCCCCTCGAGTGCGTCCAAGTGTTCCGCATCACGGACCAGATGCGCCTCACGACCGGACACGGCATCGTCCGTGGTTCGTGAGAGTGTAGGACTCATCATCAGTTCGATTGTCTCCACGATGATTCATACCCGTCATCGGGTATCGAACGACTCAGGACGCCTCGGTGGCCTCAACGGTCCCCACTTTGGCTCTGATCTTGGGCTTCAGCGCCCGGACGAGGCGCCTCAGATGCTGACGGACGGCGTCAGGCATCAAGGCCAGCGACAAGAGTTTGAGGGTCCTGGGTTGCCATGTCTGATGCATGAGCGATCGACACAGGTGCGCCCGCGCCTGCGAGGATTGGCCCGCTTCCAGAAGCGCGTCGCCCACCCAAGCCTGGACCTCCGCCAACCGGAGTCGAAGCATCTCGTCCGACAATTTGACTTGCGACCGCTCCTGCTCGATCCAGGGGAGGATGGTCTTCAAACAGTTGGTCGCCGCTTGGACCCTGTACGACTTGTGTGTCAGCCGATCCGGTAATCCCGTTTGATAGTCGATGGTCGCCCGGTCGATGAACCCGACGGCACCCTCCCAGCACGTCCGCAGGTGGAAATCGTAGTCCTCTCCCGAAAGCCGGAGCTCCTCGTTGAACCCGCGGACCTTCGCCAGGCGCTCCCGGCGAAGCAGCACGGTCGAGGTGTGCACCAGGTTCCCCATGATCATCTGGGAGAAGATCTCACCCGTGTAGAGCCTGCAATCCCCCACGATCGGCGCAAGTCCCGGGGCCAGTTCGGCCAGGGGGAATGACTGGGGGAAGAGCTCTTCCCGGGAGAACCATCGATAGGCATGGTACATCGTTTGGAGGAAAGATTCGCTGAGGACTTCTCCGGCGGGGCCGACGGCCCTCATGTCGGTCCAGACCATGCCCAGTTCGGGGCGATGGTGCAGGCAGGCGAGCTGGAGCTCGAGTTTCCAGGGGCACCACGTGTCGTCGGAGTCGAGCAAGGCCACGAAGTCACCCCGGCACAGGGTGATCCCCCGGTTGCGGGTCGCGGTGACCCCCCGGTTTTCGTGGAAGACGTAGCGCACGCGCGGGTCGGGCCCATAGCACTCCTCAATCACCTCGCGTGTACCGTCGGTTGAGCCGTCGTCGAGCAGGATGATTTCGGTATTCTGATGCGTCTGGTTCAGGACGCTGTCAATCGCCTTGCCTACGCAGTAGGCACGATTGAAGGTCGGGATGATGATGCTGACCAGAGGTCCCGGCATGATCTGCCCCCCATCAGGTATCTTTCCCCTCAGAGGAGGGGAGGACAGGTGAGCGTCTTCAGGAGGGCCGGATCCCAACTCGCTAGCGGACGTTGCTGCCACCGACGCAGGGCCGGGAATCGATTGATGTGGCCGGGCTTGGCGGCGATCCCGTTGAGATACGGGTCATGCGTGTGAAGGCTGTAGACCGCGATCGGGTAAAATGCGTAACCGTAAGAGTTGAGCAGCCCGAGCATGTCGTCGGGACTGTGGCCGCTGTAGCGAAGCGTCGTTGGGTGGAACTCCAGGACCAGCACGGGTGAATCTTCGCTGGAGAGCAGGTCTCGGGCACCGCGGAGCGCCGGCATCTCGGCGCCCTCGATATCGATCTTGATCACATCCACCGGCCCGACGGCATGCTCGGCGAGGTAACCGTCGAGGCTGACGGTAGGGACCTCCAGAGTCCGGGCGCCGGGCGAGGGATTGACGATCGAGTTCTCGCCGGGATCATCCGCTTCCACCAGGTGCAGCACCGCATGACCTGCCGTCTCGCTGACTGCCACCTCGTTGACCACGACATTGTCCAGTCCGTTCAACTCCAGGTTGCGGAACACATGGGCGACCAGTTCGGGTGTCGGCTCGAACGCATGGACCCGGCCGGTCGGCCCGACCCGGCGTGCGGCGATGAGGGTGAACTGCCCGACGTTGGCACCCACGTCGAGGACGGTCATCCCCGGGGCGAGCAACGCGGCGAACGCCCGGACCGTCTCGGGCTCGAACATCCCGGCGCGGATAATCCCCACCTCCACGGCGGACAGGCCCAGGGGCCGGATGAACAAGCCCGGCTCGAGCTCCACCAGCAGGGACCGTCCGAATAGGCGCACCAGGCGATACTTGCCTCGTTCCCACGGCACGTGGCGCAGGTAGCCGAGGATCGCGGCACTCGCCAACGGATTGACTCGGCGTCGCCCCGCTCGCGAATCCCGAGGCATTTCCAAGGTCGATATTATGTTGCTCTCCTGCCCGGCTCTCACGCCGCTGCCGGAGACAGGCGGCTCTGGCCCCGTCGATTTTCGCCACCCTCTTTGATTCCAACGCGGGAGTCGCCGCGGTCACGAGGCTCCATCGTCGCCGGGCAAGCGTCCGCCCACTCGTCTCAGAATGCTCTTGACGCCGATGAGATCGGGGCGAAGCGATCGGATGGCCCGGGCAGAGTATTCATCTCGCCCGACTGGTCGAGGTATTCCCTCTCGGCGCATTCGACGCGGGGGATGCCGAGGAGCCCGCATCTGATCTTCACCGGCACGCTCATCAGCCCGAGCGCAGTCCCGATCATGATTCGCAGGTCTAACCAGATGCCAGCCCGACTGATGTAGTACAGGTCGCACGCGAGCTTGCGGCGCACACTCTCGACGTCGGTGTCTGGCGGGAGCTGCACCTGGGCCAGGCCCGTGACGCCCGGCCGGACCAGGAGCCGCTCACGATAGGCCGGCAACACACGCTCAAGCTGCGGCACGATCTCGGGCCGCTCCGGCCTGGGTCCGACCAGGCTCATGTCGCCACGGAAGATGTTCCAGAGCTGGGGAAGCTCGTCGAGGTGGGTGGCCCGGAGGATCCGGCCGAGACGAGTGACCCGAGGATCTCCAGGCGTCGACCACCGCGGCCCTGTCAGCCGCTCGGAGTTGTGGTGCATCGTCCGGATCTTGTAGATCGTGAACGACCGACCGCCGCGGCCCAGCCGTGTTTGACGATAGATCGCCGGACCGGGCGACGTCAGGCGGACCAGCGCCATCGCGGCGAGGATCACTGGCGCGGCCGGAAACATCAGGAATGCGGCGAGAAACCAATCCATCGTCGATTTCCACGGATGGTTGACCACGCTCGCCGGCTCGATCGATTCGCGATCTGTCTTGGACACCAAGCTCATCGTGACATACCCTCCTCGTTGTTCCTCGGATTCCTTGAGCGATCGTCTTCATCGACGAAATACATCATATTTGCCGATCAATACCGATAGTCAGAACTGATTTGAGTACCCGACACGACGGCGCCGAGGATCGGGATTCCGAGAGCCGCGATTCGACCGTAAGCAGCCTGGATCTTGGGGACCTGGCTCACCTCGCGCAGAATGGAAAACAACACGGCGTCCACATGGCGGGAGAACAACAGGGTATCGGCGACCGGCAGCACGGGCGCCGAATCCACAATCACGAAACCGAACCGTTCCCGGGTCTGATCGAATAACTCCCGTGCCCGGGGCTGCGACAGCACCGCGAGGGCGTGATCGTCCTGGTGGCCGGCCGGGATCGTCCAAAGGTTGTTGACCGTCGTCGGCCGGATGACATCGTCGATGGCGACTTCATCGCGAATCAGCTCGCAGAAGCCGGGCTCCGGGGCTTGATCGAAGATGCGATGGACCGTCGGCCTGCGGAGATCGCCGTCGATGAGCAGCGTCTTCTGGCCGGCGCGAGCCAGGCTGGTGGCCAGGTGGCAGGCCAGCGAGGTCTTGCCTTCGCCCCCGACGGCGCTCGTCACCAGTACCACCCGGTAGGACCCAGCGTTGGCCTCGTGGGTCAACATGATTCGCGTGGTCTCGACCGACTCGACCAACTGGTGTTGCCAGAGGAGTTCCCGCTGGCTCCTCACGGCGGAGACAGGACCGGACGTAGTCCGGCGGATCGTTGGCATGGTGCCGACGAGCTTGATTCCCAGACCTTGGGTCACTTCGTCCTGCGAATCGATCCGCCGAGCTCGGAATTCCCAGAACGAGACCAGGAGAACGACCATTCCGAAAGCCCCACCACCGGCCATTTCTGTGAGCTTGAGCTTGCGACTCGAGTCGAGGACGTGCGGGGCTTTGGCCTCCTTGAGCACCCGAACGCGATCCGGCGCATTCAACTCGATCTTCAACGCCTCGATCTCGGTCCCGATGAGCTTGGCCATTTCCATGGAGCTACTGATCTCGTCCTGGATTGACTCCATCTCGAGGGCCTGGGTACCCAGCTTCTTCGTGCCTCCGGTGAATTTACCGACCTCGTTTCTCAGTTCTTGCTCCATCTCTTTCAGTACGCCGATTTCGTCCTCGAGCGCGGCGAGGCTCGATTCCGCCTGGCCGTGAGGATCGGAGGGGGCCTTCGGCTGGCTGAGGATCTGGGAACGCAGCCGTGCCTCATACTGCTTCCGCCGCTTCTGGATCTTGATCATTTCTTGCTGGAGGCGCACCACCGCGGGATCCGACGGGTTCCGCACGACCGACCTGGCATACGCGATGCTGCTCTTAAGCTCCTCTTCCTTGTCGAAGTAGCCGAGCACGACCGGATCGCTCGCGATGGCCTTTTCCACATCGGCGATCGCCGGCCCACCGGATGAGTCCGCCCCTTCATCCGAGCCGTCCCTCTCTACCTTCGCCTGCATTGCCTTGAGTCTCGCCATAGCCTGGCGCAGGTCGGATTGAGTCCGCAGCAATTCCTGCTCTGCCTGGCTCTGTTGCGTCATCGCGAGCCGCTGCTGCAAGCTGAGCGTCTGTTTGTCGTTCGAACCGAGCTCGAACGCCAGGGCCTTAAGTTCACCGCGCTTCGACTCGAGCTGCTTCTGAAGTTTGTCGAAGAGGTGCTTCAGGGTCTCATTCCGCTCGAGTCGCTGGGCTTTTTCCTTGTAGGCGACCTCGCTCAAGTAGGCGCTCGTGACCGCTTTGACGAGAGTGGCCACCTCGGACGGGTCGTCACCGCTCAAACTGAGCCGGAGGATCTTGCCCGTGAACTCCGCCTTGATCTCGCTCTCGACCCATTCCGCCGGCTCCGCCTGCCTCCGAATCAAGGCGAGCTTGGCGACTTCGGGTTGGCCGAGGGCTTTCGCCAGGACGACGGGGCTCTTGATCAGCGTCACCTGGGTCTTGCGATCGGTCTCCGGATCCGAATGGTATTCCTTGGTGGTGGCGATCAGCCTGGGCTGCTCCGGCTCGACCAGAAGGAGTGCTTCGGCGGTGTACTTCGCTGCCGGAACCAGATACCAGGCGGCGACGGCCGCGATCCCACCGAGGAGCACGCCGGCACCGATTGCCAGCCGCCAGCGACGTCGGAAGGCCCGTAGCAGTCCCATGGCATCCGGTGCGGTCGCGTGCGGAGCCGGACTGATCGGGCCCGGAGTGACGCGAACCGGCTCCGCGGAGGCACCCTGAACTCGAGACGGAATCGACGCCGGCTCATCCTCCTGCGGACCGGTAAGCGAGTGTATACCTTTAATCTCCATCAAGGACTACTCCTGAGCGTACAATCGAGAATCGCCGAGTTGTGACGAATCGGGTCGTCCGCCCGGTCTGCAAATCGTCTCATCAAACGACCTCGCCGCAATGAGGTCCGGTCCGACGCGGAGAGATCGTTCTTGCCGACGCCCTGGGCAATCCACGTCTCGCGAAATGCCGCATTCGTGATATCGTGATCCCTCTGATCACCGCATTCTAGGCGGCACACTCCGTGCCCGTCGGTTGCAAGCAGGGGTTCCCGTGCACCCGAGAAACGACGCGTCTTAGGATGCAACAACCCGAGACAACCTTGTCTCACCGTTCCTCAGGCCGATCTCGAATCATCTGCTATGATGGAACCGTCGTTGGATTCTTGCTGTGTCCCGCTCGTCAGTGAGCGAGTGATATCGTTATAATCCGGATAGAGTCCGGTTTCAAGCCTCTACCGATCGTTGTTTCCCAATTTCGACCTTTATAGCATTATTAGGAAAATCGTGCCTTATTAACATTTCGCGTCATTTTTAAGCCACCTGGGGTGGATACCAGGCGGCGACGGCCGCGATCCCACCGAGGAGCACGCCGGCACCGATTGCCAGCCGCCAGCGACGTCGGAAGGCCCGTAGCAGTCCCATGGCATCCGGTGCGGTCGCGTGCGGAGCCGGACTGATCGGGCCCGGAGTGACGCGAACCGGCTCCGCGGAGGCACCCTGAACTCGAGACGGAATCGACGCCGGCTCATCCTCCTGCGGACCGGTAAGCGAGTGTATACCTTTAATCTCCATCAAGGACTACTCCTGAGCGTGCAATCGAGAATCGCCGAGTTGTGACGAATCGGGTCGTCCGCCCGGTCTGCAAATCGTCTCATCAAACGACCTCGCCGCAATGAGGTCCGGTCCGACGCGGAGAGATCGTTCTTGCCGATGCCCTGGGCAATCCCCGTCTCGCGAAACGCCGCATTTCGTGATCGTGATCCCTCTGATCACCGCATTCGTAGGGCGCACACTCCGTGCCCGTCGGTTGCAAGCAGAGGTTGCCGTGCACCCGAGAAACGACGCGTCTTAGGATGCAACAATCCGAGACAACCTTGTCTCACCGTTCCTCAGGCCGATCTCGAATCATCTGCTATGATGGAACCGTCGTTGGATTCTTGCTGTGTCCCGCTCGTCAGTGAGCGAGTGATATCGTTATAATCCGGATAGAGTCCGGTATCAAGCCTCTACCGATCGTTTTTCCCAATTTCGACCTTTATAGCATTATTAGGAAAATCGTGCCTTATTAACATTTCGCGTCATTTTTGAGCCACCTGGGGTGGATACCAGGCGGCGACGGCCGCGATCCCACCGAGGAGCACGCCGGCACCGATTGCCAGCCGCCAACGACGTCGGAAGGCCCGTAGCAGTCCCATGGCATCCGGTGCGGTCGCGTGCGGAGCCGGATTGATCGGGCCCGGAGTGACGCGAACCGGCTCCGCGGAGGCACCCTGAACTCGAGACGGAATCGACGCCGGCTCATCCTCCTGCGGACCGGTAAGCGAGTGCATATCTTCGATCTCCATCAAGGGCCACTCCTGAGAGGGCATTCAAGAGTCGCCGAGTTGTGACGAATCGGGTCGTCCGCCCGGTCTGCAAATCGTCTCATCAAACGGCCTCACCGCAACGAGGTCCGCTCCGATGCGGAGACGTCGTACTTGCCGACGCCCTGGGCAATCCCCGTCTCGCGAAATGCCGCATTTCGTGATCGTGATCCCTCACCACATTCTAGTGCGCAGCACTCCGTGCCCGTCGGTTGCAAGCAGGGGTTCCCGTGCACCCGAAAAACAATGCGCTTATCAGGCTGTTTCAAATCTAGCTTGGAATTACCATCAGCACGGCTGATCTTGCGCAGGATGCCATCGGAATGTGATTGATAGGCTTCAAGTGTGGCGATTTGGCAACATGCCGATGATTGAATCGACGACATAGTGGACAAGAGATCGTCAATCCCACGCTTCGTAGCGATCGCCGACGAGGTAGCCTGCATCGTCTCACGCTTGGGTTGCAGGCGGCTCATACGAACCCGAAGAGCCGTCCTTTGAATGGAGTTCCCGCGCTCGGCGTGGGTCTCCAGATCCCGCCGTAGACCCGGACCGAAGTTCTCCCTGTGCGAGTGACGGGAGATCGTCGGTCGGCCGCGGGGCCTGATCGGGAGACCTCGCCACGTCGCGTCGAGCATGGAAGACGGACGGGACGCGCGAGAGGCCCGATCGGACGGGGCGTGGCTGCATCCCATTCGACGAGCAACCCCGCGATATTCTTACCGATCCGGTTCATGGCTCGGGGGAGGACACCAATGTCGAAGTCCAGGCGCCCGCGGGGCCTGCGGGTGGGCGGGTACGAGAAGGTTTCGTCGATAAGGAGACCGTGCACCACCGCGTTTTTCCACAGGGAGGTCTCGCATGGAAGCCCACACCGCCGGGAGTCTTCTCTCCTTTCTGGCCGCTGTCCCCGATCCGCGCAGCCGCCGAGGCCGCCGACATCCCCTGACGGCCATCCTCGGATTGGTCTGTTGCGCTATCATGTGCGGCGCCAAGAGTTACGCCGCGATCGCTCAATGGGGACACGACCAAGACATCGCCCTGATGCACCAACTCGGCTTCACACGCACACCGCCGAAACTCGGCGGCATCCGCAAGGTTTTGATTGCCCTGAGCCCGAAAGCCTTTGAGGACGCGCTGACGCGGTGGGCGGAATCGTTACTGGGCGGGGCGACCTCGACCCCGCCGACACCACTGGAGGCGTTCGCCGTGGACGGCAAGACGGCTCGTGGTAGCTTCGACGGCCTGGAGAAGGCGGTGCATCTGCTCTCCCTGGTGGCTCATCAATCAGGGCTCACGCTGGCCCAGACTCCCGTCGCTCAGGGCAGCGAGAACAAGACCAACGAGCACAAGACCGCCCTCCGGTTGCTCCAAGACCTCGTTCTCAAAGGGCGCCTGGTCACCGGCGACGCCATGTTCTGCCAACGCGATCTGTCTCAACAGGTGATTGATGCCCAGGGCCACTATCTGTGGTTCGTCAAAGAGAACCAACCGACGCTACTCCACGATATTCAGATGGCCTTCGCCGCTTCCATCGAAGCGGCTTTTTCCCCCTAAACAGCGACAAATCTGGGCCGATACGCAAGACACAGCGACGACCCTCGACAAGGGGCATGGTCGTCGCGAACGGCGGACCTTGAAGGCGACGACGGCGTTGAACGGGTATCTGGATTGGCCCGGTGTCGCTCAGGTCGGCCAGATTGAGAGTGTGGTCGAGCAGGACGGCAAGACGACCCAAGAGACCCGCTATTTCCTCACCAGCGCCCCGCGGGAGCTGGCCGATGCCGGTGTCTTGCTGACGTGGGCACGAGGCCACTGGTCGATCGAGAATCGGTCGCATTACGTGCGCGATGTGACTCTCGGGGAGGACGCGAGTCGCATCCGCAAGGGCTGCGGTCCCGAGATCATGGCCGCTCTGCGCAATGCGGCGATTGGCTTCCTCCGGGCCACCGGCGCGACGAATATTGCCGAGACCATACGGCGGAACGCTTCTCAGGTCGGAAGGCTCTTCACCAAACTGGGTATCTTCAAAAAGTGAAGAGCCCTGCGGGGCCTGCGGGGCGTTAGGGGACACGTCCCATGGCTCCCGTCGATACGGGGGATAGCCGGGCTGCGGCCGAAATTTGATGTTGATTTTCACGGTGGTGCTTGGTGTCCTGACTCCATCTACTGCCCTTTCCAGCAGTCAAGCCATGGCCGCCCAGGTCGTCAATTCGTCCCCTGAGGGCATCACGGTGCAGCTTACCGTCCCGTTCGATCGCTCGATGCTCGACCTCGAGATCCGGCTCCAACAGGAACTCCACGAGGCTGGCACTCTGGCCACTCCTGAGCAGCTTCGACGCTTCGACACCGACGGCTCGCCCATCCCGGTCGGGTCCACGACCCTCTCCAGCAAGGGACAGCTCTCCAAGGAGTACCAGACGCCCTATGGGGCCGTCTCCCTCGAGCAGCACGTCTACCAGTCCGCCCAGGGGGGCTCGACCTTCTGTCCGTTCAAGCGCACCGCGCGGATCATCGTGACCTCCACCCCGCTGTTCGCCAAGATCGTCTCGAGCAAGTATGCCGAATTCGGCGCCATACGGGTGCGGCGCGACCTGCAAGACAACCATGGCCGTTGTGTCGCCAAGTGCCTGGTCCAGTACCTGGCCGACGCCGTGGCGGCGGTGGCGCTGGCCAAGGAGGAATCGGGGAGCTACTCCTTGCCGCGATGGCACGACCCACCGGCGGCGGTGAGCGTCGGCCTGAACGGGCCCTGCATGCATCTGAGTGAGGACGGCTGGCGCGAGGTCATGGTCGGGACGTTGAACTTCTACGATGAGCAGGGGCAGCGGCTGCATACGATCTACCTGGGGGTACCCCCGAATATGGCAAGGCGACGTTCCTGAAGCGGATGACTCGGGAAGTGGAGCGCGCCGGGCGGAACTCCCGGAGGTCCAGTTCATCGGGATCGCTGGCGAGGCCCAGGGGAATTGGGATTTCTTGGAGCGGCACACTGAGGTGCAAGTCGTCAACTTCTGGCACGCCGCGGAATACCTGGGCGCGGCGGCGGCGTCCTGTTCCGCGGCCAAGACGGGGCGCGGCGGGTGTGGCTGGAGGAGATGTGCCATATCCGCAAACACGAGGTCGGCGGGGCGGGGCGGGGCGGATGATCCGGGAGCTGTGGTCCAAGGCCCAGGTCCGGCCGTGGACCAAGGACAGCGAGGAAGTCGCCGACGCGCTGAGGTACTTCGCGAACCAGCATGGCCAGGGGCGAATGAACTATACGGCGCGGGTGGTGATCAATGATCCGATCGGCTCGGGGGTGACCGAGGCGGCGTGCAAGGTGATCGTGAAGCAGCGGCTGTGCGGCTCGGGAATGCGGGGGAAGGAAGGGGGAGCGGCGGCGGTCCTGAGCCTGCCGTGCCTCACCTACACGCCGGAACGCTGGGACCAGTTCTGGTCGAAGGTGGACCAGTACGGGTTTCCGGTTGCAGCTTGACATGAGAATCTCATTGACTACAGTGCGACATCAACTTTCGACCGCACCCGTCCCGGGTGTCGTGGGGAACCCAGACTCCGTTCAGAGCTCCCCAAGCTCTTTTTTAATTTGATATGTTCCTCCATCAACTCCGAGACGACCTCGTCCTTGCGCTGAGCTTGTCGCGCAGGGCGGCGATGGTGCACTGGAGGTGTCCATCGGGCGCGGGGCTCTTCCGCTGGAAGGCGGCCGGGCCGTTCTCCAAGAACGGCTTCTGCCGCTGGTAGAACAAGGTGGGGGAGAACTGATGCTCGTCGCAGAGGTCCGAGACGGAACGTGGTCGATCAGGTGCCGTCGCAAAATGGCGACCTTCTCGACAGGCGTATCGTTCTTTCGGGGCTTTCGCATGGTGAGGCTCCTGCCGAGCTATTCATATAACTCGGGTGGGGCGCCTCTCCATTTCCGTCTGAAGCAAGACACTAGATCGCCGTAAGGCGCTGGGGCTGCTCAAGGCCGGGGGCAAACAGGGCATCGACTCGGCTCAAGTGCTGCGCGCCGCGTCCGCGCCACCGTCCGGCTCAAGTGCGCCATCGAGGTGCTCTGCCACGCCATTGTCAGCCGCGTAGGCAAAGCCGAGGAGACGTCTTCCGTTATCTTATCATCAAATTTAAAATGTTAAATTCATCGGAACCCGGATGGAAGGACTCTTCGAAGCCGATCCAGCAGCCGAGAGAAGATCTTCGACACGGTGGGCAACGGCTTCCTGTCGAGGGGATCGGACGACTCCCGGAAGGAGAGAAGGTGTTCCAGCGCGATGTCGTGAAAGGCAACCTGCCACTCGGTCGCGTCCGGGGATTCCGAGTTGGAGCTGAGCAGGTGCTGGTAGTCTGTCGGTGATAAGGAATAATTGTGCCCGAGCAAGAAGACAGCGAGTGCCAGTTCGGTGAGGCGTGCTTCAGAACGATCTCCTGCCTCGTTGAGCGCTTGGATAAGGCCCGTGTATTCGGTCCCTAATGGTGACGCTTCCCATGCCGACGCTTTCGGGGGAGCGGGGAATGTCCACAGCTGGCCATCAGCCAGTCGAATCCGAGTTCCCTCGCGAAAGCAGGAGCGACGAGACAAGAGTTCGTCAGCCAAGTTGTAACTCCTCAAAAAATTCCCATGCGCGTAGATAGGGCGCCGTAGGTGGGATCAGGCGACTTTGAACTTCGATAACATCGCCGAGATGAGTGGGGAGATCGCTCAGCCGCTTCGAGCCGCGTCGAAACGGCATCCAAGGTGGTCCGGTACGAGCCGTTCTTGCAGTCGGCTCGCGGCGACTGCCACCAACATTCCGTTCGACGAACGAACTCCCCTGCGCCCTGTCGGTCCTTCGGCTGATCCGACGCCAGATCACTCCCTGCCGCTCGGCGTGCCCCGTTGCGTTGTGCTTCACCTCCGCCGCGCGGACGGCGGCCGGCCCGTTGAAGGAGGAATCGAACACGTGAGCCGGCTGCTCCAAACCTGGAAATCATCCCGGTGGAAGTCGGCAGCACCAGAACCTCGCTGGCGAGCGGGTTGACCTGCCACTTGCCGAGCCTGTAGGCACCCGCGCGGGTCGCGCGTTCGACTCGATCGTGCGGCCCGAATCTGCCGGCGCGGACATCCTCTGGCGGCGTGACGCAGGCGGTCGCCCCCGAGCCCGACCGTCTCGGACGACGCCGGCGATACTCGTCGAACGGCGGCGCGATCTCGAGCAGATCGGCGACCTGATGGATCAGGGGGTTGGGGGCTCGCCCGTCCGGCGCGCAGCCGCAGAGTCGGCAGTCGCAGGGCCTGCAGTCGCGGGAGGAGCGAGGATTCTCGGGAGGGACCCGGGCTCGAAACGCCTCCTGATGGCTGGGCTGTCCCCCGCGTTTTCGCCAGGACGGCGGAGTCAGTGGCTTTCGTTTCAGTCCGATCGGGCCGGTGGGACATTGCTTGGGCGACCCGGTGGGATCGACGTGAAGCCTGGCCCGGAGATCGCGCACGCCGTCTTCCAACTCGGCCATCCGAACATCCATCGACCCCCGTGCAGCCCGGAGGGCGGCATGGGCGTCCACGGCTTCGGTGCTCCAGGGCGATTCGGCTTTCGAAATCTGTTTGCTCATATATTAAGTAATATGACCTCACTGTAACGCAGTTTCGGAGGACGATCAACCACTATCATCTCAGTAAATTAAATGCACTTTAATATAATGAATCGGAGTAGAGGCTGGCCCTTGGCGAGCGGCTCATCCCCCGGGACCCACGACGAGCGACCCAGCCGGCCCACCCGAGGAGCGAGACCTCGACGGGCGTGATCCAAGCAGTCCACTCGCTCGAGCCAGACCGCTCCGGGCACCGGCGCCTGAGGTGGCAGTGGCACCGCGATGGCCCGTCGGCTGTTTCACCACCGCCGCGGCCGAAGTCGCCGACCACGGCGACTCGCTGGCGACGAGCGGTATAGCTCTCCGCGCATCCAGCAGTCGTGTCGGCCTGAGGCGCATCGGAGCGGTCATTCCCGCACGTTCCATCCAGCCACGCGACGAGCACTACGACAAAGCAAAGCCACCTCTCGGCGGCGACACATCATAGAGCAGGTGGTGAGCTGGTAGGAAGAGTATCGTGCCTCGGGCACCCGTTACAACAACCTCGCAGTCAACTAGACCGACAGATCACTAATGAGGCACCACCAGAGAGTCCTGTCGGTCCTGTTTACCAGTTGGCTATTGGATCCGCAGGGGCTGAATGGTCAGAATCGGCCCATCAAGGTGACGACATGGTAAACTAGCGAGACCGAGTAAACTCAAGCCCGAGACCTTGGTGGCCTCATGGTCGATCATTTGTAATTTGTTGGACTAGTTTGCTTTATGGCTGGTGGCCATAATGGACAAAGCCCTCCATCGGTGATTCCCGAACAGAGATATCCAAACGCCCGAACAGGCCTGTCAGCGTACGCGCGACTAAAGCCAGAGAGAGCCTAGCCGAAACTAGAACACAATGGCTCACTCACGCTATCACGAAGACGCCTCACGCATCTCAAGACGCGCAAGGAGCCTTGACTTATTCTAAGCCTCTGGCCTTGATTTGTATACAATTACAGTATGATCGACGGGCGGCTGAGGGTCGGCTCGGCGTCCGGGGCCGCGCCGTCCTGTTCACCGGGCACCTGCCGCCGACGGCGCTGGCCTCGCTGGGGGTGATCGAGGGATCGGAGGCGGACCTCGAGCGCCTCGCCATGTGTTCGCCGGCCTTTCGCCCTGGATGCGCGACGCGTTCTGATCACGGCGGCGGGGTGGGGCGGCCCTGCCGCCCCACCCCAGGGTCATTCCGGTCGCCGCTCGATCGCGGAGATCAGCGCCGCGTCGTTCCGCAGAGCGCGGGGTGCGAGGCGTCGTCGAGGGTGTACGCGGCGAGCGATCCGTTGATCTTCCGGACGAATAGGACGACCTGCGCCGCGAGCAGCTCGGGGGTCAAGGTAAGCCCGCTCTGGATCGCTCGAGCACCCCGGAGATGTCGCCCCCGGCCTCGATGGCCGCCCAGCTCGCCCCCGTCGTCAGCGCCCGTCCCTCAGCGAGGGATCGTCGCAGACGAAGCGCAGCCGCCGGGATTCGTAGTCGATCAGGCCGCGGACGATCGCGGCCTGCCACCCCTCAAGGCCCCTCTGCCTCGCCACCCATCTCTCCAGGAGCGGGCGGACCGCCATCTTGTCGTTGAATGTCAAGGACCGCCTCGCCCTTCAGCTCGCGACGGTCGAAGTCCACGCTGAGGTCGAGCGCGACCCGCCGGACCCGCACCAGATCCGGATTGCCGTACGAGTGCACATCGCGATGTGCGGCGGCCTCTCCTCTCGCACCCTCGGGCTCCACGCCGCTGGCGAAGCCCGGGCGCACCCCGCTCAGCGCGAACCACACGAGTGCGATCAGACCAACCGACACATTCGATGCAGTGGACATCTCGCGGGCCTTCGGGAATTGGAGTGCGTTCCAGGTCTCCGACCGTTCGTGAGCGTCGATTGTCCCCACGAACCCCCGGATTTGCCAGAGCGCTCACGGAATCGGCGGGCAGGCCGACGACCGGCCCACCGAACCCCAACGACCAGCCACGCCGGTTCAGCGTGAAGCGAATCGGTGTGGGTGACGCAGAGGGGGGCAAGTCATACAATGCAGGATGGGACATTCATCCCCAAGAGCCAGGCCCGTGAAATACCTCGACGAAATCCCGACCTTCCCAGCGGAGAGTGCCCAGCTCCTCGAGAGTCGCTACGGCATCGCCACCGCCGAGGCGTTCTACGAGCACGCCCTCCATGAGCCCGTCGGCCTCCGCACGGCACTGGGTTTGAAGAAGAAGACGGACCTCGATAAGCTCATCAAGCTCGTCGAGGGCCACCTCGTACCCTCGCTTCGTCCGTGCGGCTCAGGCCCCGGCTGTCCAACATCCACGAGGCGCCCTCGACCCCCGCAATCCGCCTCGAGGTACGTGATCGCTTCTTGAAGTGCGGCGTGTTCCAATCCCTTGCCCCCGCAGGGCGAGAGGGTGCCCGAAGGGCGGGTGAGGGGTCTTCCTCGGGCGCACCCAACCCGCGAGAGCACCCGAGGCAACTGCAGCGAGCCAACCCGTCTTTTCCACCGCGCCACGGTCGCCTTGCCGACCGTCGTCCTGTGGAGTTTGGTCGTTTCTCAGCAATACCCCTCCAGCGCGTTGTCCTTCACGTAGTCGATCTCGAATGTTCGAGGACCTCCGAGAGGCGTCCATTCGACCTGCCCCTACCTGATATTCTTCAAACGGCGCGTTCGATGGGGGCGATCTGCAACCTTACATATCTCACCAGCGGTCCGGTAGGAGCATCGGGTCACTCAGCCTGAGCACAGTCGTACAGGCAACGCTCGCCACCAGGTCGTCAGGATGGTCCAGGAAACGGTTGGCCCGGTCTACATCGGCCGCTTCACCAAATCTCCCGAGAAGACAGAGCATTCGCACAACCTGCGATGTAGTCGTCGCTGCGGCCAGCCGCAGGCGTAAACGCTCGGCGACAGCCGTAGCCGGGAATGTGCGGAGGAGGTCGGCTGTCGCCAGGACGTAAATGTTGTCCTTATCCTCTGCTCGCCCATCAAGGGTAAAATCGATAGCCGATTCATCGCCTCGGTCCCTCAATTCCTCGAGGCAAACATCGGATATTCGTCGGCGTCCGTTCTCTCGCATCAACGAATCTTGGGGTGATCCTCGTCGGTCCGCCCACTTCCGCAGCAAGGTCCGGACGGCCGGACTGTCGATCTGGCGAAAGGCTTCTCCCAACTTCCAATCCTGTCCTGGCGAGCCCGTCTGGTAATGTGACGTCAGATAGTCCACCAACTCGTCGGTGTAAATGTCGGTGTAGTATTCACCTTGGCTCCACCCACGGAAGTCGCTAAGCCCGACGAGGCGATCGCAGAGCCAACGGGGACCATCCATTCTCGATCTTGCGCGATTCACAACGATTGAAACTGCTGGCGCGGAACCGCAGTATAACAGGGCTTCGAGGACCATCTCCTCAAACTCTCCCGCCTTTCCACACTGAAGGAGTCGGTCCAAAGCACATTCCGCCGCCGGAGTGCCGATAAGGCCAAGGCTCGACACCGCTTCTCCTACAATCCAGTCGAGTGGATACTCTGCCGCGGTCTTCTCCAAGAGGGGCACTGCGGCCTCGTCTCGCAAGGCACCCAAAGCACGGACCGCTCCGTACCTGCCCCAATGGTCGCCCGCAGTAATCTCTTCCGCCAGTATTCCCCGCAGATCAGCCGCCGAACGGACAACACCGTAGTCTCCGAGTTCTCGGGCGGCTGATCCACGAAGTTCGGCCGAATCGAGACATTCGATAAGGATCTTTTCAACCTCGGCACTCGGGCAAAGCGGGAGAAGGCCCAGCAGTCTTCGTCTCAAGCCGGAGTCGGTGGATTGCCGCCACCATCCCAGCCAAACGTCAGTGGTGACGCAGGCTCGTTGTTGGTTGCGATGCAAATCCAACTCGCCTGGCGGATCGCCTACTACGACGGCCGAGTAGAGTAGCGATGCCATGAGGCCACGCTTTGCCAGAGCACTGGCAAGCCACGAAACATCTGGATTGTCGGCCTTGATGAGTGCTTTGAGATGCGGTTCGAAAGCCGGAGTTAGCAAGTAACGCGTATCATATGTATTAGAACGGACGAGGGAGATGAGCCTGTTGCGGGCATCGTGGTTGGCATGGTCGTTAGGAAGTCCGGCGAGCCTTGCCCCGACCGCCATCACGGAGCGGGCGAACAAGGCCCCCGCTGCATCTGTTCCCAGGGCGATCAGGGCATGGTTTTCATACCTACCGAGCAGGCCGTTCTCGGCGAGGCGGCCCTCCAGGTGTGCCACGAGGCGGTCATCGCCGAGAGAAGAAAGCACGGCCACGGCCTTTAGGTGCTCGGCTGCGCCGCTGGGATTTGAGATCTTCTGGAGTGCCACCTCCGCAAGAGTCTTGCGGAAGTCTGGGTTTGCCCCTCGGATGGTTCCCAGGAGTTTCTTGAAGATGTAGATGTCATGGCCTGAGAGTCCGAACATCTCCCATCGGTACACGAATTCGGCTGCGGGCACATAGCCGAGTTTGGAAAACGCCACTGCTCCGAGGAGCTCTTATGTGGTCGACCACATAAGAGCTCTTGTGTGACGTGCCTGATTATGTGGCGGCCAGCCACTACTCTCGGCCAATCTCAGGTTTGCCTTTGCAAGAAGACCACATAAATTCCGTCATTACCATAGTCGAAGTGATTCCTTTCTCACTACCCCCGTGGAGTTTCGACTTTGTTCGACCAACTATTCGAGCGTCCCCGCTATGTAGCACTCCATCGCGCTGGTCCCTTGCTCGAGGAGCGGCTCCGCTACCTTGCTCATCTGGCCGAGCTCGGGATGCGTCGCACCGACTTACGGTGCAGAGCCCACTATCTGCTCGTGATTGCTCGACTCTTGCGTTTGGCGGATCGTACAGATGAACTCATCTCGCGCGACGAGATTGGCCAGACGGCAATCCTCTGGGCTCAGCAACCCGGACCGCGCAGGATCGCCGGGGCCCGGACCGCCCGCACCTTATTCTCGCCTTCGCCATCGCCTGGCTTCGGTTCCTGGGACGACTCAAGCCAGTACCTGTCACACCTGTTCCTTTCGCTGGAGAGATTGCGGCATTTGCCGAGTACCTCCGCAACGAGAGGGGGTTGTCGCCCACCACCATTGAGTGCCGTTGCTTGGCCCTCGGTATAATACTCATCCGTCTCAACCCGACCAACGGCTCACTCCAAGGAATTACGGTCGATCATATCGACAATGCCCTTGCCGCGCAGGTCGCTTCTGGTCGCTACTGCCGCTCCACGGTGCGTGACTGTGCCGGTTTCTTACGCTCCTTTTTCCGCTATGCGGAAAGGCGCGGCTGGTGTCGCACCGGACTGGCAGCCGCCATCAAAGGCCCCCGTGTCTTCGGACAGGAAACCATTCCCACCGGTCCGACCTGGGACGAGGTCCGGCGGGCACTGGCGATGACCCAGGGAGATCGGCCGGTTGACATCCGGGATCATGCCCTGCTCCTGTTGCTGTCCGTCTACGGCCTCCGCGCCAGCGAAGTCGTCCAACTCCGGCTGGATGACTTCGACTGGGAGCGGGGAGGTGTTTACCGTGCGGCTCTCTAAGTCGGGTCGGCCTCGGATCTATCCGCTGGCCCGATCCGTGGCTGCGGCAATCCTCCGCTACCTCAAGGAGGTGCGGCCACGCGCGGCCTTACGCGAAGTCTTCCTCGCACGTTGTCATGCCCCACTCCGCCCACTGCACCGAAGTACGCTCTACCTGATCGTCTCGCGACGCCTGCGCGTTGTGAGTCCTTCCCTGGCTCGGTTTGGCCCCCATGCCCTTCGCCATGCCTGCGCGACTCACCTCCTGAAACAGGGTCTATCACTCAAGGAGATCGGCGACCACCTCGGCCACCGCCACCCGGAGACCGACGCGCGTCTACGCCAAGGTGGACCTCGCGGGCTCCGCCAGGTTGCCGACTTCGATCTCGGAGGGTTGCTATGAACCTGCAAGAACTGATCGAACGCTACATTGCCTATCGCCAGATGTTGGGGGAACGGTTCAAGACCAACGCCAGTTCCTGCGGGCCTTCGGGCGTGCCGTCGGTGCGTCTGCCACTGTCACTGACGTCCGGGCCAGGAGCAAGTCGAAGCCTTCCTGGACGGGAAGGGGCCGATCACCAGCGCCTGGTACATCAGGTACACCGCCTTGCTCGGGTTCTATCGCTACGCCATCACCCGTGGTTACGTTGCCGCGTCGCCCCTGCCCGTAGTGCTGCCGCAACGGCCCCCGCCTTTTGTCCCGTACATCTACACGCACGACGAGATCCGTCGCCTCGTGCGAGCGACGGACTGCTACCGGCGACGACGCAGCCGCCTGGAGCCGATCACGATTCGCACTGTCGTCCTGCTGTTCTACGGGGCCGGTCTGCGTCTCCACGAGGCGCTTGCCCTGAATCGCGACGACGTCGATCTGGCGAAGATTCCCTGCTCACGGTCCGCCACGACGAAGTTCTTCAAGACCCGGCTGGTCCCCTTCAGCCCGCAATTGGGTGGCGTCCTGGCCGAGTACACCTCGGCCGCCGCGCGGCACCATCCCGAGTCCCGCAGCAGAGGCTCCGTTCTTCACCATGCGCGATGGCATCCGAGTGAGCCAAGGACACCATGGATGAATAGCTTCCGTCGCGTCTGTGAGGACTCCGGCGTCCGGCGCAGGCCGGCGCGCGCTACCAGCCGCGGCTGCACGACCTGCGTCACACCTTCGCGGTCCACCGGTTGACGTCCTGGTATCGGCAGGGGGTTGATGTGCAGAAGTTGCTGCCCCAGCTGTCGGTCTACCTGGGGCATGTCTACTTCGCCGCCACGCAGGTCTATCTGAGCATGACGCCGGAGTTGCTGGCGGAAGCCAATGGACGCTTCGAGTGCTACGCGGGAAAGGAGGGTAGCCATGACTGACGCCGCCTTGCTCGGGCCGTGGGTGCGGCGTTTTCCTGCTCGAGCACCTCGTCGCCGAGCGGAACCTCGCGCGCAACACCCAGCGGAGCTACCGCGACACCTTGCGGCTGCTCCTGCCCTTTGCCGCACAGCGAGTCCGCAAGGGGATTGACCGGCTCCAGGTCGAGGACCTCTCGGCCGTCCGGGTTCGGGCCTTCCTGGGCGAACTGGGCGAGAAGCGGGGCTGTGGCGCGGCGACGCGCAATCAGCGTCTGGCGGCGATCCGCTCCCTGGCGCACTTCGTCGGTGCAGCGCAGCCCGGAACACGTCCAGTGGTGCGGGGAAATCCGTTCCATCCCGTTCAAGAAAGCGCCCCGGCCGTTGGTGAGCTACCTGGAGAAGGCGGAGATGGACGCCCTGCTGGCGGCACCGGATACGAGCAAGGCCCAGAGTCGGCGGGATCACGCCCTGCTGCTGTTCCTTTACAACACCGGGTGCTCGCGCGGACGAGGCGGCCCAGGTCCGGGTCGCTGACCTCGACCTGGGTCAGACACCGGAGCGAGATCCCTCATCGGTCCTGATCCACGGCAAGGGGAACAAGCAACGCCGCTGCCCGCTGTGGGCCAGGACAGTCAACGAGTTGATTCCCTTGGTGAGCGGTCGTGCCCCTTCAGGAACCCGTCTTCCTCAACCGTCGAGGCCAACCGCTGACGCGGTTTGGAATTCATGCGCTGGTGGAGCGATACGCGGCAAGTGGTCGCAGCGACGATGCCGTCGGTGGCAAACAAACGCGTCAGCCCGCACACGATCCGGCACACGACGGCGATGCACCTGCTGCGTGCCGGGGTGGACATCAACACGATCCGTGCCTGGCTCGGCCACGTCTCGCTAAAGACGACGAACGTCTATGCGGAAGTAGATCTGGAAATGAAGGCCAAGGCCCTGGCGAACTGCGAAGTTGGTGGCGAGGAGCATCGGAAACCTTGGCGTGAACAGAAGGATGTCATGGCATTCCTGCGGACGTTGTAAGCGTCTCGTTCGCGTCTTGATGGCGACCGAGAAGATCTTTGTGCATGCTCTCCGAGCTTTTTCTGGGGCATGAGCCACCATTGGACTCCCTTCAAGTTAGACCTGAAACAAGCGAGATGCTCGCTGTGATACATGGTTGACTGCCACTTCTGGTCCAGAAAACCAGGGGAATGGACTCCGAATCACTTCTGAGGTTAAAGGGGTAGTTTCGAGTGAGCTGCCTCGCCGAAAACCATCGTCTCGGGATGCCCTGTAGTTTTCTCGATGCATGGTGCTGTCAATGCCCAGACCTCGCTCGTTTAAACTGTCTGACCTGGTGGCGGTTCCGGCATGACCCTCTGGCTGCCGGCGGCGTAGGAATAACGGACTAGCCTTCTCTGCCGAAACGAATCCATGTCGGTCTCCTTCGACAACAGGAACTTCAGGAACGACTTGCTCCTGGAAGCGGCACGTCTGCGAGATGGCCAGCAGCAGCAAGTAGTGCGGGACCGACCCGCTTGAAGAACGATCCCGAGATCTTCCGCTGCACGGCCAGTTGCCGAATCGCCCTCTCCGCCATGTTGTTCTCCCAGGGGATTCCGTCCTCGTTTAGAAAGGTGAACAGGTTGTTCCGGTAGCGGTCGAACCGCTTCTCGGTATGTCTCGCACTGACTCCGACGCGTACTCCCTTCCAGAAATGTTCTTCTCGTAGAATCGTTCTACTTCCTTGTTGAACTTCCGAAGGTGCCGGGTTTTCAATCCGAAGCGATCCACTGCTTCCTAGGATCGGCACGAGAAGGGTCTGGACCTCCACGGACGAACGCCTCCAGTTCCTTCTCGAAGGGAGCCTTCCAGAGGTCGTCGTTGATGTCGCGGATGAGGTGAACGAGGCACTTCTGTTGACGGCACGGAATTCCGTCGTAGCCGGAGTAAAAATCGCTGACCAATACGCCCTTGTAGTCGGCCAGCACCTCGCGAACGATATCGGCCTCTCGTGTCTCCGTCATACGGAACACGACGTGTTGCCCGTCGGTGAACACCCAAACGTAGTGGGCCACACCCTCGATGTTGATTTTGGTTTCATCGACGTGGACGAAGTCGCTCTTCCGGATCGCCCGGAGAAGGGCGGCCTCGGTTTCCGAGTAGAAACCGGCAAGGTTCCCGAGGAAGTCGATGATGCTGGATGATGCCGAGCGCCGACGCCGAAGAAGTGCTCCATGACCTGAGCAATGATCGCGTAGGGCAGCCGAAGCACGATCCGTTGGTAAACGGCCCAGACCTGGAACCCGTGCCCGAAGGCCTTGTTGCCAGCCGCGAAATCCTTCTGGTCTGTAGGGCTCCGCATCACATCGGCAGTAACCTCTATTGACCCGACGTACCGCGTGATTGTCTTCCGGCAACCGTTCTTGGAAAACACGAGGTCGATGACGGTTCTCTCGGCCGAGCTTGTTCGGTTTCGGCACGAGATCACCACATTGTGCTTTGGGCATCTGCTGCCGCGGTTCCACGGAGACAGTCCGGCTGGCCTTTAGACATGATCCGGCGGTAAGTCTGGTGTCCGTTTCGCGCGCTCCGTTTCTTCCGCAGGCATTCGCTCCCCCATATCTCTTGTCTCTCGCGATACGGATTCCCTGACCGGCGAATTCAATCTGTGCGGACTTCAAGATCTGCTCGAACTGGCTGTGGAGTGCCTTTCCGGTTTCGGTCGCGTGTCGCTTCGGCCGGCTGGCGAATTCGATCACCGGATCCGACGCGGCCTCCCGCTTGATCTGGTCCAAGCGTTCGACCAGCAGACGAGCGGCCTCGCAATCCTCGTAGTTGTACTGGAGCAGGAACCGCTTAAACGCCTCGTCCCGCGTCGATCTCCCAGCGGTGCCGCCAGACCAGGCTTTGCAAGCCCGATGCCTGCGGGTCGGCCCAAACGGCCCCCAGGAACCTGCCCAGTTGCTTCAGCCCGTTCGACCGCACCGGGAAGTAGACTTTGCCGTACACGGACGATGCCACGTTGACCAAGCGCTCAGCAAGCCCGCCGCCTTTGCCGTGCCGCTTCGTCAGCGTGGCGAACGCCTTCTTCTCGTAGTTGCCGTAGTGGTAGATCGGGGCGTCGGGGAACGTCTCCAACCGATTGACCAGGGCTGACCACATCGCGGCCTCGTCTGTTCTCGTCATCGGCCCAGAAGGGCTCGTACTCGGCCTCGCCATCTCCCTGCACACGAGAAGTCCGGCCAAATAGTACGAGTCGCGGTCCGGGAGACCCTCGAGATCCAAGAACAACTCGACGGACCCGCGTGGCAGGTCGGGCAGGTGCTCGACATGGACCTTCCCCGTCCTGATTGCCAGAGCTTGTAACTCCAAGTTGTGCCGCGCCTGCCGTCTGGCCTTCTTTCTGCTCCTCCTCGGCTTGTAGATGTGGGACAGTTGCCGGACCGTGAAGATGCCCTTGTCGTGATACTTCCGCATCAACTTCGGCGTCATCCGGTCCAGCAGGCTCAGATTGTCTTCCTTCTCCGCCTGCTCAGGCAGGCGGCCCGGAAGGGGCAGCTCGGGCAGTGCTTGTTCAGCGACCACTGGCGGGGTGTTCACCAGCGGGTTGCGCTGCCCATGCCCGCAGCGTCTCGACGATCCGCCGCACCTCTTTATACCTGCTGGCGAACTGCACCTCGCAGAGGCGGCCGCCCAGCCGAGCCAGCGCGCCCGAGGCCG
This sequence comes from uncultured Planctomycetota bacterium, assembly GCA_963845755.1. GTDB lineage: Bacteria > Planctomycetota > Planctomycetia > Isosphaerales > Isosphaeraceae > CAWJTV01. The sequence continues at coordinate 259,158 of CAWJTV010000013.1, read as the reverse complement.
GCTTCCGCCCCTGCACTTCGCCAAGGACAAGAGCCTCGTAGGCAAAGCCGAGGGCGTCCGTCCTTGACGCTTTGTAAGTGCCGATGACCCTCATCGGCTCGTAGAAGCTCCGTCCCCGCCGCAAGGGCTCGTGCACTTTCGCGAGAAAGTCGAAGTGGGCTTGGAGGCCGCTGATCGCCAGTTCCGCGTCCGCGAGTACATCCCGGCCCGCCGTCAGGTCGGCCGGGCCGCTGGCGATGACGACCTCATTGGTATTCGCCAGGCGGACGTGGTGGGCTTGGCGGTTGGCCTCCGCCTGCTCTCGGATGAGCAGTTCATAGGCGTGCGGACCGGGGTCTGTTGTCGCCCCCGTCATCAGCAGGAATGCTTTCCTTGGACAGAGGGAGTACGCTTCGACAAGGTCGGATGTGATGCTCATGGCCGGTGCACCTTCGGCCTGCTCCACGGGGTTTCGCCTCCATGCGCCATTCGCGAGATTGGGGTGGCCGGTCGCGTCCGGGCAACCAGTGAAAAACTCGTGATCTCCCGGCGTTTCCAGCACATTAGACCGACCTACACCGATCCCACAGCCGAACCTACAAGGAGGCTTCGAGTGAATACGATTCCACACCGCCACCACGCCGTCGGCAAGCGGAAAATCTGCCTGCGGCTCGACAGGCTGGTCACCGCCCGTTCGCCCGAGCTAGTCTTCACCGCCTCCAACATTCATTACGAGGGCGCCGCGAAGACTCGGGGCATCGCCTGCGGTGGCATCGGCGCCATCCAGATGCTTGACCGCTAGCTCGGCCTGGCACGGTCCATCGACGAGCGGCTCCAACTGCTCAAATACCAACTGCCATCGGCAGCAGGTCCGGCGAAGCCGGCCCGCCCCGCCCAAGCCAGTGCAGCGAAGGGCCAATAACGAACCAAGGAGGGGCCAGGGTTTCCGGTAAAACCGCGATCGCGAGTCCTTGCATGAGTTGGCGTGACAGCATGCGAACTTATGTGGTGTCTGCGCTGGCCACGGCCTGAGGTCCTCGGAAAAAGCGGGTAGCTGCCACATAACGAGAGCGACAACATAAGCGTTTAAAATCGGGATGAGCGTCGGACGGCGGGAGAAGGTGAGCCGCCAAAGTCTCGGCGGATTCCTGACAATCAACCTCTCCGAGCATAGTTATCGCCATCGCTGCCCGGGCACGGTGACGCGACGATATCTGCTGACCGAGTTCGTCGGCGATCCTCGCCCTGATGTCCGGGGAGAATCGGTGGGGGGCCGGCCGCAATACGACGGCTGCCATCCAGGCATTCAACTCCGCCAGGCGACGGGCAAACTCGTCCAGGTCCCCCCCGCCGACCTGGCTGTGCCCGATCCGCAGCAGCCTGAGATAGGCCGTTGTGAACTGGAGGCGTGAATAGACCTCCGCCATCCGACTGGGATCAGCCTTGATCTCCTCGATGTCCACCTCCGCCTGGTAGTAATCCTGGACCGCCTCGACGGAGAAACGGACCCGATCCGGTCGGCCTGGTAGACTTTCCAGGATGCTGGCCTCGATTAGGCGTTGAACAACCAGCCCAGGCGGCTTGGCTGGATTGAAGTAAGGAACTCCCGTCAACTCGTCAACGGACACGGAGCCCGAGTTCGCATCGGCGAGGCGACGCGCCACGACACGGAGCGCTTGCTGGAAGTGGCTGCGGGTGATCCGCTCCCTCGGCATCGCCTCTGCCTCGGCGGCGAGCCGGCGGTCCAACCAGCACTCGAGGAGAGCCGCCCTCGTCAGGGTCCGGGCAGAGGGTCGCCTTTGCTGCGGAGGTCGAGGAACACCCGGAGCGTGAACGGGTGGCGAAGTTCCGCCCTGACTTCGTCTGAAAATGCGAACAATTCCTGCCGAGGCTGGGCCGCCCGTAACCAGGCTGCATCGAGTTCGTCATCAGTGAATCGGTCCGGTAGCCGGATGCCGGCGACTGGATCGCTCCGCTCGGACTGCATAGGTTCGGCAATCTTGATGGATAAGCGGTCTTCATGGGTCGTGGACGGCATCCATCGCTCCCAGGAGCGGTCTACACATGTCCTCCAGAACTCCCGCCGTGAAGTGACTATCAAGATGCTGGATTGACCCAGCCTGGACCCCAACCAGTTCGAGATCATTCTTCTGATGGCATCCGGGTGGTGCGCCTCATCCAGCCCATCCAGGACGACGGTAAGCGACACGGAGCCAGACAGGTGTTTGCACAGGGCGGCTTCCTCGTTTACTCGTGCGGCCGGGTCGAGAAAGCCCTGGATGTCATGGACCGCGTGGGCGACCAGGCTGTTCTCGGTCCCGAGCAGCAGATCCCGAGCCTGGACGAGCAACACCGGGAGCACCCGCCCGAGCTTGAGGGTAAACTCGCACATGAGGCTAGTCTTCCCGAGGCCGGAATCACTTACCAGAGCAATCAACCGGACGGGGCCGACTCGTCGCTCGTTGTCGAAACCGTGTCGGGCGGCCGCCTGCCAGAGCCTGTACAATTCCCCGTCGGCGGACCTCGGGACATAACGACCGGGGTCGTATCGACCACTCGCCTTGATCGAATCGATGACCTTCAGGGATGCGGCCTGGCAACCGGCGAGGATGCTCTGGCCGGAGAGACGAGAATAGGGAATCCCGAGATGTATGTAACGAAGGTCCTGGTGGTCTGTGTCCAGTTCTCGGCTGATCTCCCGCCCGTCGATCACACGGAGACTCGCCGTCCCGGCCGCCGTACGTGCGTTTGAGAGCCAGTCGATGCTCTTAACCTTCGGTCCGTCCCGGTCGGCGTTGTGCGGGATGACCACAACGATCTCTTTGACCATCGGCGAAACAGCGACGGCTTCACGAACGTCGTCTACGACCTTGGTCCACCACCCCTTTTTTTCTACGGTATAGCAGACCGCCACACTACACGTCGTAGCCGTGTCACCGACATAGGAATCCGGCTGCCCCTTGATGCTCTCTCCACGGTCATTGAGGCCGTGTGTGCGGAGCCGCCGGTATCGGGCGTCGAGCTTCCGTAGAAGGTCGTCTCCAAGCCTGTGGAACTCCCCATCCGATAGCCCCTGAATCGCGTCGAGCGTACCCATCACATCAACTCGAATGGAGGAGGTCGTCCCAGCTCTGTAACTCGCTGACCTCAGTCGGCTCCTGTCCCACCTTGCACCGAGTAGCCAAGTTACTCTTCTCGACGGTGCCTCTCCACGGATACAAGGGAGGATCACGATACTCATGATCCTGGCCTGTCATGACGGTAATAATGAACGCAAACCTAGGCATTGTCAAGCGTTCACAGTGCAGCCTGTTCACCCCGTGGTCCAGGAAATGGAGCACCCGCGGCTCGCGCCTCCTCCGTTCCAGAGCCGGTGCCGAGAGCTCCTTCTCCAATTGCGCGTACGTCGGCGGGAACAGTCGGCGCATACGGATCGGGATCGCCGACCGTCGCACCATGTCCTCGAGCTTCGCAACCTCGACCGCCAGGTTCAGCGCCGGCCGGAGATCCACCGGCGCCGCCGCGACCACCAGAACTTCCAGGTAGTCCGGCTTTCCCTCTTGAGCCCCGGCCACCATGACCCGCCAGACCAATAGGTCGATCATTGACCGTTATGCAGGTTTGGACCGTCTTCATGACCAGTGTAGTCGCTACCCACCCGGGCCGGAAGCGGCGCGACGCACATTCGCGCCGGCGCCTCTTTTCGGCTGGCTCGACCCTACCCAACCCTCACCCGGTTTGGAGTAAGTGGCATGGTGTCCATACAGAACAGGACGCCTTTGAGGAGCGCACGATGGATCGATCATTGGCCGGGATCGCATTGCGGACCCTCGTGGCGGCGCGGAGCTCGGCGAACGAGTCAGCCTCAAACGATCAAGGATCAGACCCGTGGTTGGGCGCAGGCTGCCGAGTTCGGTCGGCAGTTCATTGAGTTGGTGCAATCGGTGTCCCAGAAGAACGACCACCTTGCGGCGCTTGCACGGCGGACCGACCGGGGCTCGGTTCTGAAGTCGTCGGCAGACGGCGTACGCCGGCGTCAATGCGGTCGCCGGGGAGGCGGCACCAGGCGGGTGGTTCCGGTTTTTCCCGAGCCCTGGCGTCACAAACCCCGTACGAGTTTCTATAATAAGGATAAGGGTCGTCCCGGCAGCGTTCGGGGTGCGCAACGAGAAGAAAACGAAAAACGGGGGTATCGGCTGAAATGGGGGATGCGACGCGATGGGGCGGCAGCCAGGAGGCTTCGGGCCTCGGGACGAAGCTCGCGAGCAAAATCGCGCGAACGAACCCAGGATCACTGTCCGATCCAGCCAGAATCGCGCGAACGAACCCAGGCCCGCTCAACCAATCCGAGGCAAAATGCGCGAACGAAGCCAAATCTGAGAGGTCTACGCAAACTTTGCCGATCAGGTCGATTGCGGCGGTCGTTCCGACATTGGGATCGATCACCGGATTCAGTCTACGGAACTTGGAGGGCGCGGGACGACAATCACGCGTTCCGCATTCGGAAAAAGGGCCCACCTGGACGTTTTCAGGAGAAACCGCGCCAGGCAGGTTGCAACCACTCCGTATTTATTTAACAAGTGCTGTGCGATGCTGTTGGACATCCCAGGACGCTACTCGACTCGCTTTCGGACCCAACCATCCCTCCTAAATTCAGAGACGCCAAGCACTTATGCCTATGGAGTAACGCGGCCCCTCGATGGCGGAACATCAAGTCGAGGGAGCGACGCGAAGTGGGTTCCTGATACGCATACATCCTTGCAAGGATTATCCACACCCGACCACGAAGGTTTTCTCGCCGTCAATTGACCATCCTGTATCGAACGCACCTATCCTATTTTACCCAGTGTGGTGATTCCGCGGGGCGGCGACGAGTGCCGCGAGCCGGCCTCGGTTTTGCAGCGTCGATTCCCGAGATCACCGAGCAGAGGAGACGATTCGATGGCATCCGCCAGTTTCCGCAACCCGGTCAGTCGCCGAGGGTTCCTCACGGTCGGGACGATTGGGCTCGGGGGCTTGACCCTGGCCGACGTCCTGCGAATCGAGGCGCGGGCCGATCTGAAGAACTACGCCGCAATCGCGCCGAAAGCCGACTCGGTGATCCATATTTTCCTCCCCGGTGGGATCGCGCACCAGGAGACGTTCGACCCCAAGCCGTTCGCCCCGATCGAGTACCGGGGCGACATGGGCTCGATCAACACCAAGATCGAGGGCGAGAAGTTCAGCGAGACGCTCCCCCAGACCGCTCAGATCGCCGACAAACTGCTGGTGATCCGCTCGATGACGCATGGCGAGGCGGCCCACGAGCGGGGCACGCACAACATGTTCACGGGCTACCGCCCCAGCCCCGCACTCCAGTTTCCCAGCATGGGCAGCGTGGTCTCCCACGAGTACGGCCCCCGGAACAACCTGCCGCCATACGTCTGCATCCCGAACCAGCCGAACACGTATGCGGGCACGGGCTATCTTAGCTCTTCGTTCTCGCCGTTCAGTCTGGGTCGCGACCCGGCGGATCCGGGATTCCAGGTCCAGGACCTGAACCTGCCCGGTTCGGTCAAGGAGCCGCGGTTCGCCTCTCGGCGCAATATGCTCGACACCGTGAATGCCTATTTCGCCGAGCGCGAGAAGAGCGACAACATCGAGGCGATGGATACCTTCTACCAGCGGGCCTACAGCCTGATCAGCTCGCAGAAGGCCCGGGAGGCGTTCAACATCAACGCCGAGCCGGCCAAGATCCGGGACGAGTACGGGCGGCACGCCGCCGGTCAGCGCATGCTGCTGGCCCGCCGGCTGGTGGCCGCGGGCGTCCGGTTCGTCACGGTCGATTACGGCGGCTGGGACTTCCACTACCAGATCGTCTCCGGCATGAGGAGCCAGATGCCGCCGTTCGACCAGGCGTTCGCGACCTTGATCCGGGACCTCGACCGCAACGGGCTGCTCAACCGGACCCTCGTCATGGTCTCCAGCGAGTTCGGCCGCACCCCGAAGATCAATCCGCAGGCCGGCCGCGACCACTGGCCCAAGGTCTTCAGCGTCGTGCTGGCCGGCGGCGGCGTCAAGCGCGGAGTCATCTATGGCTCCTCGAACTCCACGGCCTCCGAGCCCGAACGCGATCCGATTGGGCCCGAGGACTTCGCCACCACCGTCTACCATCAACTCGGCATCGTCGCCGACAAGGAACTGATGGCGCCGGGCAACCGGCCCATCGAGATCGTCAACGGTGGCAATGTGGTCAAGGAGTTGTTGGCCTGAGCCAGCAGTGGTCAGTAGTCAGTGTTCAGTTGATAAAACGTTTGCCTGATGAAATCCGAACACTGAAAACTGATTCGAGGAAAGCCCATGGCCATCGTGAGCCTCGATCCCGGTGAATTGAAGCGCCTGATCCGGAAGCGCCGCGCCTCCGGCGGCGATCTCCGGGACGAGGTCTGGAACGGGGTCTACGTCATGCCGCCGCTGGCCGACAACGAGCATCAGCGGCTCGGACTCGAATTCGCGATCGACATCCGGAACGTCCTGGGGCCTGATGAACCGATTCAGCTCTTCGCCGGTTGCAATATCAGCGATCAGCCCAAGCGTTGGAGACGCAATTATCGATGCCCCGATGTCGCCGTGTTCCTCCCGGGGAACCCGGCTGAGGATCGGGGATCGCATTGGTTCGGCGGGCCAGATTACGCGGTCGAGATCACGAGCCGGTTCGATCGTTCGCGCGAGAAATTCGGCTTCTATGCGAAGGTTGGCGTCCGCGAATTGCACCTGGTGGACCGCAACCCCTGGCAACTGGAGCTTCATCGAAGAGAAGGCGATCGGTGGGAACTGGTCGGGCGTGCCCGCCTGGACGATGCCCTCGTCCTTTCCAGTCAGGTCTTGCCGCTGACCTTCCGACTGATTTCCGGTCCGACCCGACCCAAGATCGCGGTCGGCCGGGCGAATCCTTGAAAACCGGAGCGAAGCGACGATGCGTTTCAGCCTCTTTGCAACAGCCCTCACGTTCCTGCTCCTGTCAACAGCCCAAGCGGCCTCGCCCAGCCTGACCGCGATCCGTCCCGTGGGCGGCCAGCGCGGTACCGAGCTGGACGTGACCTTCTCCGGCGAGCGGCTGGGCGATGCCGTCGAGATCATGTATTACCAGCCCGGGATCGCGACGATCTCGATCAAGAAAGTGAACGATAACGCCGTTACCGTCCGGATGAAGATCGCGCCGGAATGCTCCCTGGGACTCCACGACCTGCGGGTGCGGACGGCGACCGGGATCAGCGAGCATCGGACATTCAGCGTCGGCGCGCTCAAGGAGACGCAGGAGAAGGAGCCCAATAACGACTTCGCGGCTCCGCAGCCGATCGCCATGAACGTGACGGTCAACGGCGTCGCCGAGAACGAGGACGTGGATTACTTCGTCGTCGCGGCCAAGAAGGGAGAGCGGATCTCGGTCGAGGTCGAGGGGCACCGGCTGGGCATCTTCGAGTTCGATCCGTACGTGGCGATCCTGAACGCGAAGCGGTTCGAGCTGGGCGTCAGCGACGACGCGGCGTTGATCCTTCGCGACGGGTTCACGTCGATCATCGCGCCGGAGGATGGGAAGTACATCATCCAGGTGCGCGAGAGTTCCTACTCGGGCAACGGCGCGTGCCTCTATCGGCTCCACGTGGGCAATTTCCCCCGCGCGACGGCGCTGATGCCCGCCGGTGGCAAGCCCGGTGAGACCCTGGAGGTGCGTTGGATCGGGGACGCAGCCGGCGAGACGACCACGAAGGTGACGCTGCCGAGCTCCGCCTCGAACGAGTTCGGTCTGATGCGTCAGGACGATAAGGGGGTCTCGCCGTATCCCAACGTCTTCCGGCTCACGTCGCTGGGCAACGTGATCGAGAAGGAACCCAACGACGACCAGGCCCACGCCACGCCGTTCGAGACGACGATGGCCGTCAACGGGATCATCGGCAAGCCCGGTGACGTCGATCACTTCGTCTTCAAGGCGACCAAGGGCCAGGTCTTCGATATCCATTGCTACGCGCGGCGGATTCGTTCGCCGCTCGATCCGGTCATGTACCTGGGCAAAAAGGGCGGCGGGGCGATGCTCGGTGCCGACGACGCGATCGGACCGGATAGCTATTTCCGATTCCAGGCGCCGGAGAACGCCGAGTATGTGATCTGGCTGGTCGACCAGCTCGGCAAGGGCGGGCCCGACTACGCCTATCGCATCGAAGCCACCCCGGTCGTGGCGAAGCTGGCGATGTCCACGGTCACCGAGCAGATCCCGCTCGGCACCGGCATCATCGCCGCCGCGGTGCCCAAGGGGAACCGGCAGGCGCTCTTGATCTACGGTTCGCGAGCGGACTTCGGCGGCGAGCTGAATGTCGGAGTCGGAAACTTGCCGCCGGGCGTGACCTTCGAGGCGCCGATCATGGCCGCCAGCCAGCCGGTCGTGCCCGTACTCTTCTCGGCCAAGCCCGATGCACCGCTGGGCTCGTCGCTGGCGACGGTCACCGGCAAGCCGGTCGACGAGAAGGTCAAGGTCCCCTCGGAGTTCTCCGCGACATCGATCCTGGTTTTCGGCCAGAACAACGTCAACGTCTGGTCCCGGACGGTCGATCGCCTGGCGGTTGCCGTGACCGACGAATGCCCCTACACGATCGAGATCGTCGAGCCCAAGGTGCCGCTGGTCCGCGGCGGCTCGATGGGGCTGAAGATCCGGGCACACCGCAAGCCGGGCTTCAAGGCGGCGATCGCGGTCTATCTCCCGTGGAACCCGCCGGGCGTCGGCTCGGGCGGTGGGATCGCGATCCCCGAGGGCAAGGACGAGGCCATCATCCCCGTGAACGCCGACGGCGGCGCCGAGTTGCGGACCTGGAAGATCGTGGTCCAGGGGGCGTCGGGCGTGGCGTCCGGGCCGATCATGGTCTCCTCGCAACTGGCCAACTTGACGATCTCCCAGCCATTCGTCGGCCTCGCGTTCCAGGCGGCGAGCGTCGATCAGGGGAAGGAGGTTGAACATGGCGATCAAGGTGGCCAAGGCCGTCGATTTCCCAGGCGAGGCTCAGGTCACGCTGATCGGACTGCCCAACAAGGTCACCACCGACGTCAAGAAGATCACCAAGGACACGACCGACCTGGTCTTCCATATCAAGACCGACAAGGTCTCGCCGGCCGGTAATCATAATAGCCTGTTCTGCCAGGTGGTGGTGATGCAGAACGGCGAGCCGATCTTGCACAACATCGGCACCGGCGCCCTCCGCATCGACGTGCCGCTGCCGCCCAAACCGAACGCACCGGCGCCGGCGCCGGTGAAGGTCGCGGCCGCTCCCAAGCCGGCGGCTGCGCCCGCCAGGCCGCTCACCCGGCTGGAGAAGCTCCGGCTCGAGAGCGCACAAGCCAAGGCCGCGGGCAAGTGAGCAACCACGTAGGTCAGGCTTTCCAGCCTGACACCGAATCACATGTCAGGCTGGAAAGCCTGATCTACGTTGAATCAGCAAGGATCCCATCACCATGAGCCATACGTTTTCCTCGATCCGACGGATGAGCGGAGTCGGTCTCCTGCTACTCGGCCTGGCCACGATCGCTCGCGCCGGGGATCGGCCGCAGGCCGATCTCCCCGCCGAGGTCTTCGCGCCACCCCACACGGCGCCGCTGACCGGCCTGGCGGTCTACCCGCCCGAGATCCAACTGACGACCGCCCGCGACCGGCAGTCGATCGTGGTCCAGGCGACGTTCGCCGACGGGATCACCCGCGACGTGACGAAGGACGCCGCGCTGAGCCTGGCCGATCCGAAACCGGCCCGGCGCGTGGGAGCGATCCTCTATCCGGTCGCGGACGGGTCCACGACATTGACCGTGAGTTACGAGGGCCGGACGGTCCCGGTGCCGGTGAAGGTCAGCCAGGCGACGGTGCAGCCCCCGCTCAGCTTCCGGCTCGATGTGATGCCCGTGTTCATGCGGGCCGGCTGCAATACCGGGAGCTGCCACGGCGCGGCGCGGGGCAAGGATGGGTTCCGCATCTCACTCTTCGGCTTCGACCCCGAGGGCGATCACTACCGGCTCACCCGCGAGATGGTCGGCCGCCGGATCAATCGCGCCGTCCCTTCGGACAGCACCATGTTGGAGAAGGCCATTGGTGCCGTGAACCACACCGGCGGCAAGCGGTTCGAGTCGTCGAGCGAACTGTACCAGACCCTCCATGGCTGGATCGAGGCCGGCGCCCTGAATGACGACGTCAACAAGCTCCCGACGGTCGTCGGCGTGGACATCTATCCCAAACAGGGGGTCCTCGACGGCAAGGGAGCGACCCAGCAGCTCACCGCCCGGGCCCGCTATTCCGACGGCACCGACCGCGACGTCACCAGCCTGGCCGTCTTCCTGACCAACAATGACGTCTCCGCGCCCGTCAGCCCCGACGGTCTGATCACCGCGGGCGACCGCGGCGAGGCGTTCGTCATGGCCCGGTTCGAGACCCACACGGTCGGCTCGCAGTTCATCGTGCTCCCCAAGGGCCTGACCTTCACGTTCCCCAATGAGCCCGAGTTCAACTACGTCGACAAGCTGGTCAACGACAAACTCAAGAAGCTCCGGATCGGCCCCTCCGGGCAGTGTGACGACGCGACGTTCCTCCGCCGCGCCGCGATCGACATCGTGGGCCTGCCGCCGAGCGTCGAGGAATACCAACGGTTCATGGCCTCGAGCGACCCGAAGAAGCGCGCGAAGTGGGTCGACGAGCTGCTCGAGCGCAAGGAGTTCTCCGAGATCTGGGTCTCGAAGTGGGCCGAGCTGTTGCAGATCCGCACCGACCCGAACCGGAACGTCAGCCAGAAGGCCATGTTCCTCTATTACAACTGGCTGGTTGACAAGCTCTCCAAGAACATGCCGATGGATGAGATGGTCCAGGAGCTCCTGGGTGCCAGCGGTGGCACGTTCAAGAACGCGGCGACCAACTTCTACCAGCTCACGAACGAGACGCTGCCGCTAAGCGAGAACGTCGCCCAGGTCTTCATGGGGATCCGGGTCCAGTGCGCCCAGTGTCACAACCACCCCTTCGACCGCTGGACCCAGAACGACTATTACAGCTTCGCGGCGTTCTTCGCCCAGATCGGCCGCAAGCAGGGCGAGGACTATCGCGAGACGATCATCTTCAACTCGGGCGGCGGCGAGGTGGCCCATCCCGTGGGTGGTCGCGCCATGCCGCCCAAGTTCCTGGGTGGCGAAGTCCCCAACGTCGCCGGCAAGGACCGCCGCGTGGTGCTCGCCAAGTGGCTGGCCTCGCCGCAGAATCCCTGGTTCGCCACCTCGTTCGCCAATCGCGTCTGGGCGCACTTCATGGGCGTCGGGATCGTCGAGCCGATCGATGACTTCCGGGTCAGCAACCCGGCGACGAACGCGGAGCTGCTCGAGGCCCTGGGCAAGCACTTCACGGACACGAAGTACAACCTCAAGCAGTTGGTCCGCGACATCTGCAACTCGCGGACCTATCAGCGCTCGACCCAGCGCAACGAGAGCAACGCCAGCGACGACCGGAACTTCGCCCATGCTCTGGTGCGCCGGATCAAGGCCGAGAGCCTGCTCGACACCATCAGCTTCGTGACCGACACCAAGGACAAGTTCGACGGCCTGCCCTTAGGCGCGCGAGCCACCCAGATCGCCGACGGCGGCCGGTCCACCTACTTCCTCCGGACCTTCGGCCGCGCCACCCGAGAGACCCCTTGCTCCTGCGAGGTCAAGATGGAGCCGACGCTCTCCCAGGCCCTCCATCTGCTCAACGGCGACACCAGCAATGCCAAGATCCAGCAGGGCGGCTTGATCCCCAAGCTCATGAAATCCAAGAAGACCCCCGACGAGCGGATCACCGAGCTTTACCTGCGCTGCTTCTCGCGCACGCCGACCAAGGACGAGCTGGCCAAGCTCGTCCCGGCCTTGAACCAGAGCAAGGACCAGACCCAGGCCCTCGATGACCTGTTCTGGGCGTTGCTCAATAGTCGAGAATTCTTGTTTAATCATTGATCAATTCGATGCATTTCGTAGGGTGGGTGCAGCCCACCAATCTAAATCTTGGGAGAACTGGTGGGTTGCACCCACCCTACGATAAGAGACCAGCAACCATGCGATCCAAGCTAGCGGCTGCCGTACTATGCGGTGTGTTGTTTTCCCTTCTGGGCATTGTCTCGGTCGGCCGGGCCGCCGACCCGCCCAAGGCGAAGGTGACCTTCCAGGACCACGTGGCGCAGGTGTTTCGCAGCCGTTGCGGTTCCTGCCACAACCCCGACAAGCAAAAGGGGGGCTTGAACCTCGATAATTACGGCTCGGCGATGCAGGGAGGGGGCTCGGGCAAGGTCGTCGAGCCGGGCGACCCGGATAACAGCACGCTGCTGCTGGTCGTCACCCACAAGGAAGAGCCCAAGATGCCGCCGATGTCGGCGAAGATCCCCGATGCCGAGATCGACCTGATCCGGAACTGGATCGCGGGCGGTGCGCTGGAGAACTCCGGGAGCGTCGCGGCGGTCAAGGCCAAGCCGAAGTTCGAGTTCAAGCTGGATCCGAAGTCGGTGGGCAAGCCGTCGGGTACGCCGGCGATGCCGGAGGGAGTCACGACCGAACCGTACGTGCCCGAGGCCAAGCCGAGCGCCGTGGTGGCGATGGCGGCGAGTCCCTGGGCACCGTTGATCGCCGTCGCCGGTCACAAGCAGGTGCTCCTGTACCGGACGACCGACAATCACCTGGTCGGCGTGCTACCATTTCCGGAAGGGTTGATCTACGTCCTGAAGTTCAGCCGCAACGGCGACCTACTCCTGGCCGGTGGCGGTCGCGGCGGCCAGTCCGGGCTGGCGGTGGCCTGGGACGTGAAGAAAGGCACCCGGGTCTTCGAGGTGGGCAAGGAGTACGACGTCGTGCTCGCGGCGGATATCAGCCCGGATCACAGCCAGGTGGCCCTCGGCGGTCCCAGCAAGGTCGTCCGCGTTTACAACACGGCCGACGGCTCGCTCGCCTTCGAGATGCGTAAGCATACCGAGTGGATCACGGCCGCCGAGTTCAGCCCCGATGGCGTCCTGCTCGCGACCGGCGACCGGAACAACGGCCTGATCGTCTGGGAGTCCCAGACCGGCCGCGAGTTCCACGACCTGCGGGGCCACGCCGCCTTCATCACCGACGTGAGCTGGCGGCTCGATTCCGAACGTCCTGGCCTCCTCCAGCGAGGACGGGACGATCAAACTCTGGGAGATGGAGAACGGCGGCAACATCAAGAACATCGGCGCGCACGGCGGCGGCGCCTTGTCGGTCCATTTCGCCAGGGACGGGAGGCTGGTCTCGACCGGCCGCGATCGTGTGGTCCGGCTCTGGGATCAGAATGGGAACAAGCAGCGCGACTTCGAAGCGTTCGGCGACCTCGCGCTGGAGGCCGTCATGACCCACGATGATTCCAAGGTCATCGCCGCCGACTGGTCGGGCGAAGTCAGGGTCTGGGACCCGAAGGACGGGCGCCGGCTGGCGAACCTGACGGTCAACCCCGCCCCGCTGGCGGCCCGGCTCCAGCAGACGAACCAGGCTCTGGTCGCCGCACAGGCCGAGGCCGATTCGTTGTCGAAACAGTTGATCCCCTTCCAGAATGCGATCGGCCCCGCGCAGGCCGCGCTGGCGCAAGTGCAGGGGAAAGTGGCGGTGGCGGAGCAAGCGGCGGGTAAGCAGAATGCCGCGGTCCAGCAGCTCGACCAGGCGGTGAAGACGAGAGCAACCGCAGCCCAGGACTGCGCGGGCCACGCTCCAGGGCGCCGAACAACTTGCCGCACAGACCTCCGCGGCCCAGAAAGCGGCCGACGAGGCCGTGGGTCAGACCACCCAGGCCGAGAAAGCCGCGACTGACACCCTGAACGCCGCCAGGACCGCGGCGGAGAAGGCGCTGACTGACAAGACGACACATGACTCGGCGCTGGCCGCCGCCGCGACGGCACTCAAGGCCGCGACAACCCCCGAGGCCGACGCCAAGGCCGTCGCCGAGTTGAAGAAGCAGGCCCAGAAGGCGAGCGAATTGATCCAGGCGCTCGCAAGTTCGGCCGATCGCCTCTCGACGGCCCGACAGGGCCTCACCCGGGCTTCGGCCGCCAAAGCCGCGGCGCCCCAGGCTGCCGCCAAGACCCGCGTCCTTGCCAGGGCGGCCGCGTTGTCCGTGCCCTCGGCGCGCGAGGCCATTACCCGCGCCGACCAGGACAAGACCGCCGCCGACAAGACCCTCACCGATGCCCGGACCTCCCTCCAGTCGGCCACCAACCAGCTCGCCGCCGTCAAGAAGGAGCTGGAACAGGCCACGGCGGCCAAGGCCGCCGCCGACAAGGCTCTCGCCGAGAAGCGAGCCCTGGTCGACGCCGCGGTCGCGAAGGCTCAGGCCCTCAAGGCCGAGGCCGAGGCCCTCGCGGTCGAGAAGAAGCAGTTCGGAAAGTCGAACGGCGGGCTGGCGTCCACGGCCAATCCTGGGTCGTGATGAATCGATCCTCGGCGTCCATTGATAGAATTCCGGTCAGATCTCTGGTAACCTGAATCGCTGGAAGACTGCCCCGTCTTCCAGCGATCCCGAGTCGGTTTCCGGGACCATCGCCATGCCCATTCACGATTGGTCGCGCGTGTTCGACGGCGCTTTCCACGATTTCCATCATAGTTGGATCGCGGAACTACGGACCGCTCTCAACAGCGGCATCCTGCCCCCTGACTATTACGCCATGGCCGAACAGGTCACCCGACCCATCGTGCCCGACGTGTTGACCCTGCAAACGACCAATGGAGCTGACAACGGCTGGCCGGGCGGTCCCGTCGCCGGTGCGATCGCCGTGGCCACCGCCCCGCCCCGAGTGCGTCTCTACGAAAGCCTCGAGGAGGAGACCTACACGTCGCCGCCAGCGGAGCATCGTGATTCGCCACGCTAGCGATGACCGGATCATCGCCCTGATCGAAATCCTGTCCGCGGGCAACAAGTCGAGCAACAAGGAGTTCCGCACGTTCGTGACCAAGGCCGTGAACGCCTTGGACCGGGGGCATCACTTGCTCCTGGTCGACCTCCATCCCCGAACGGACCGCGATCCCGCCGGCATTCATCCGGTCATCTGGACCGAGCTCGGTGGTAAGTCGAAGCCGACGCCGGCCGATAAACCCCTGACGCTCGTCGCCTACGACGCCGGCCCGCCGAAGACGTACTACGAGGAGCCAGTCGCGGTCGGCGACGTTCTCATCGACATGCCACTGTTCCTCGCCCCGGGGTGGTACGTGTCCGTCCCTCTGGAAGCGACCTATCAAGCCGCCTGGCGCGGTGTCCCGCGCCGCTATCGCGACGTCCTGGATCGCCGAGACTGAAAGGATTTATGAAAAGTCCTTTGTAGGGTGGTGTCAATCGCCGAGTGAGGCGTGAAGACCCACTGAATGCGACGGCGTTACTCAAACCGCAGGATCATAAGACCTCGATGGGGTAGGTCGTCATCCAGACGTCCAATTGGCCGAACCGGACCTTCAACCGGTCCTTGAATTCGAGGAAGAACTGACGATGATCGGGATCGTCGGCAACGTCCACGAAGACCCGAATCAGGTCGTCCCGGTAGGGTTCCCCTTCGTGCCGCCAGAAGCCGCGTATCGTCTGCGTCTCAGAGGATACCGCACCGAACCGCTGCTCCAACTCGAGCAACGTCTCGGCCACAACGTCGTCCGGGACGGACTGACCGTCATTGAACCGTAGCGGGAGCAGCACCTCGTAGCGCCGGAGTGCTCTGCTCATACGTGGCGGGTCCTTCCACCTGAAAGGGGATCCCCTCAGTGGCCAGGTAGGCCAGTGCCGGTTCTGGAACGAGCATTTCGCCCGTTGCCCAGCTCTTGAAGGAGAAGCGCCCGGCCAGACGGCCCAACGCCCGTTTCTTGGCGTCCAGGTCTGTAAAGCGAATACGGATCATAGTAGCCAGTATATCGTTCTCGACAGGTCCACGGAAACCCGAAAAACGTTGAATTGTGGTGCAAACAGACAGACCTTGGGTTGAGGCGCGACGACCGCGCTGATCGAGCAATCTCGATCCGACCATTTTTTAAGGTCGACCTGTTGACAATCGTCGCGTTCCGACGGTTATCCACATAGGGGGCCGAGCATGTCGGACACGACCGATGTCGAAGAAGCCTTGACACAACGCATTCATGCAGGGGATCAATCTGCGCTCGGTGACTACTTTGCCCGGCACCGCGAACGACTCCGCCGGATGGTGCGGCTTCGGCTCGACCGGCGCCTGCAAGGGCGGATCGACCCGGAGGATGTGCTCCAGGAGGCGTTCCTGGATGCCGCGCGGCGGCTGGCCGAGTACGCCGCCGATCGGAAAATGCCGCCATTTCTCTGGCTGCGATTCTTGACCATCCAGCGGCTCCAGACGCTGCACCGCCTCCACCTCGGGGTGAAGAGTCGCGAGGCGGGGCGCGAGGTTTCGCTCTACAACGGGTCGCTGCCGGCGGCCGACTCCCGATCGCTGGCCGCCCAGCTCCTCGGCCGACTGACGACCCCCAGCCGGGCCGCCATCCGGGCCGAGATCCAGATCAAGATCCAGGAGGCGCTCAACGCCATGGATCCGATCGACCGCGAAGTCCTGGCCCTCCGCCATTTCGAGGAACTGAATAACGGAGAGACCGCCGCCGTCCTGGGCCTTCACAAGGCCGCGGCCAGCAATCGCTACGTCCGTGCCCTGCGCCGGCTCAAGGTGGTCCTTTCGCCCGCGCTCGGACTCCTCGATGACCCCGGCACCAACCCGGCAAGAACCTAGCTCGAATGCGCTCGGCGCGGGTCTCCGGCGCGCTCGGCGCGGGTCTCCTGACCCCGCCGGACGGCCGAACGAAGGTCTTCATTTACGGCAAGGAACGAACCATGAGCGAATCGACGGCGGATCGCAATCCGTTCGAGCGGTTGGCCGAGGAGTTCGCCGAACGACTCCGGCGCGGCGAGCACCCGTCAATCTCCGATTACGTTGCGCGTTATCCCGAACATGCCGAGGACATCCGCGACCTGTTCCCGGAGATCGCCCTCGTCGAGTGCTACAAGCCGGCGCAGTCGGGCCTCGGGATCTCGTCCCCCGTGCCGACGTCGCCGGCCCGCGGAGAGCTGCCCGAGTCGCTGGGCGACTACCGGATCCTCCGCTATCTCGGCGAAGGCGGCATGGGCGTGGTGTATGAGGCGGTTCGCGAATTGCTCCGCAGCCACGTCGCGCTCAAGGTGATGCACGAGCAGTTCCGCAACCGCGAGAAATACCTGCGCCGCTTTCGCACCGAGGCCCGATCGGCGGCGCGGCTACACCACACGAACATCGTCAGCGTCTTCGACTACGGCGTGCACGACGGCGTCTGCTACTACGCGATGCAATACATCGCCGGCCAGAGCCTGGACAAGGTCCTGGCCGACGTCCGTCAGCTCCGCCAGGAGAAGGAGGCATCGCCCGACGCCGAGACGATCCCCCTGACCTCCGGCCGGGAGGATCGGCCCGGACCAGACGAGGAGAATAGCCGCCTGGCCCGCCGCCCCGAGACGGATGGCTTGAAACGGAGCGCGACCCTGGGACTCATGACCGGCCAGTGGTCCCTGGCGCCTCCGTCCGACGGATCTCAGACCGAGGATCCCACGCCGCGACCAACCGCGTCGGCCGAGATTGCGGACGCATGCCGGATGGAGGATTGGGCCGAGAAGCTCGCCCTGCGAATGGCCAGCACGGAGGGGAACGGGATCAATCCGGCAGGCGCCGCGGCCTACAAGGTCGGCTTCAAGCTGGCCCACACCCAGGCCGTGAGCGTTCCGGCCGACGAGCCGCCTCCCAACGGGAAGGACACCCCGGGCTGCGAGCTTCCGGAGCCCGGGGGCTCGACCAGCACTCTCACCGGCAAGATTGACGCGCGCTACTATCGCGAGGTCGCCCGCCTCGGCGGGCAGGTCGCCGGAGCCCTGGCCTACGCCCACAAGCGGAACGTCCTGCATCGCGACATCAAGCCGCCGAACCTGATCCTCGACGCGATGGGCAACCTCTGGATCACCGACTTCGGCCTGGCCAAGTCCGAGGACGGAGACGACCTCTCGCAATCGCAGGACATCGCCGGCACCTTGCGGTACATGGCCCCCGAGCGGTTCCGCGGCGAATCGAATCCCCAGTGCGACGTCTATGCCCTGGGAGCGACCCTCTACGAGATGTTGACCCTCCGCCCGCCGTTCGAGGGTAAGGACCAGCTCCAGTTGATTCACCGGATCGAGAACGACCCGGCGCCGCCGCGCCAGCTCGAACGCGGGATTCCCCAGGATCTGGAGACGATCGTCCTCAAGGCGCTCGCCAAGAGCCCGGGCGACCGGTTCGCGAGCGCCGAAGAGATGGCCGACGAGCTGAGACGGTTCGTGGAGGGCCGGCCGATCCGCTCGCGGCCGATCCCGGTCTATCAGCAGTTCTGGCGGTGGTGCAAGCGGAACCCGGGACTGGCCGGGGCGTGCATCACCGCTGCAGTGGCCACCGTGACTCTGGCCGTCGTGGTGACTCTGGCCGTCGTATCGTCGGTGGCGGCTTTGACCTACCGTGACCAGCGGGACCGGGTCCGGCGCGCCGAGTCTGAGACGCGCGAAAACCTCTTCAACTCGTTGACAGCCCAGGCCCGCGCCGTTCGGCTCAGCCACCGCGCCGGTCAGCGGTTCAACAGCCTCGACTCCCTGGAACGCGCCTCGCGAATCGGCCGCGACCTAGAATTGCCTCCCGCGCAGCTCGACCGGCTCCGCGATGAAGCGATCGCCGCCCTGGCCCTCCCCGACCTCAAGCCCACTGGCCGCGTCATCCACCGGCCCCCGAATGTGATCCTGGCCGCCTTCGACTCCACTATGACCCGCTACGCGCTGCGGTTCCGCGATGGGAAGATCTCAGTCCGCCGCGTCGCCGATGACCAGGAGGTTGCCCGTTTCTCAGCCCGCGGTGATCGCAGCGTCGCCGTCTTCGGCTTCAGCCCCGACGGCCGCTACTTGGCGACCCGACATCATCCCGACGGTGCCCTGACGGTCTGGGACATCGACCAGCGCTCGGTCTCCCTGAACCACCCGGGCCCCGTATCGGGGAGGGCGGCCAAATTCAGCCCGGACAGCCGGCGGATCGCCTTTGTCCATGAGGATGGGGAGCTACTGGTATACGACCTTGCGACTGGTCAGCCCAGTTGGCGCTCGGGCGGACAAGCACCGGCGCTCGATCTGGCATTCCGTCGGGACGGGGCTCAGATCGCCGTGATCTCTCGCGAAGAGCAACTCCCCACATGTCGGCTTCTCGACACAGATTCAGGCCGGCTTGTTCGGTCGTTTCCACTCGCCATCAGCACAAAGGTCACCTTAGGCCCTGACGGCACCAAGCTCGAGTCGAGCCCCGTTGCTCTTGAAGGAAGCGTCGCTTGGGGCCCCGATGGTGCCACTCTGGCCATACTGGGAAACGATCGGAAGATCGACCTCTGGGACGCCATTACCGGCATCCGGCGGGCGACACTCGAAGGCCATATCAATGGCGGCATCGCTACGGCCTTTCATCCCGAGGGCACGTTGCTGGCCAGCAACGGCTGGGAAGGGCAGCTACGGCTCTGGGACCCAGTCTTGGGCCGGCCCGTGCTGAGCTTGGCCGACGGCTCATACCCGGAATTCAGCCAAGACGGACGAATCGTCGTTTCGCTCGAGGACAAACTGACAACCTACCAGGTCTATCCGGCCCTGGAATACCGGTCTCTTGCCCATGTTTCCCGCGAGCCGATCAGTTATGGACGTCCATCGGTCCGGCATGACGGCCGGATGCTGGTCGTGGGCACGAGCCGGGGCACGGCGCTGTGGGACCTGGCCCACGGCACCGAGCTCGCCTTCCTGCCGATCGGCAACGCCTGGAACCTGATGTTCGAACCATCGGGCGACCTGATCACCAGCGGGGACATCGGCGTACAGCGATGGCCGATCCAGCTCGACGCCGCCCGCGGCGAATTCCGCATCGGCCCGCCGCATCGCCTCCCCTTGCCGGCGTCTCATGGCGCGATCGCCGAGGATCGATCGGGCCGGATCGTGGCCGGTGAAGCGTCTACATATGTTTATGTTTCGACTCCAGAGCGGACGATCCGCGTGGGCCCCCTGGACGATTGCCGGGGCGTCGCTATCAGCCCGGACGGCCAATGGCTGGCGACCGGCAGCCATGTTCGCGGTTCCCAGGTCTGGCGCATCAGTGATGTCACGAAAGTCGCCGAGCTGCCCAACGATGGGGGAACCGAGGTTGTCTTCAGCCCCGATGGAAAATGGCTGATGACAGCGGAGCCTCCCTGCCGGATCTGGGAGGTCGGCACCTGGCGCGAGGTGAGGCAGATCCGCGACAGGGCTGGCTGCTTCTCCCCGGACGGCCGGCTGGTGGTGGTCCAGGATGCGAGCAAGGTGATCCGCCTGGTGGAGACAGAGACCAACCGCACGCTGGTGCGGCTCGAAAGCCCCGACATGTGCAGCGTTTGGCCGACCTTCAGCCCCGACGGGTCGCGGCTCGTGGTGACCACCAATGATAGCCCGGCTACGCACGTCTGGGACCTGCGCGCCATCCGCAAGCACCTGGCCGGCATGGACCTCGACTGGGACGCACCCGCCTATTCCGAAGACGACCCGGCCGATCCCGCGGCGCCGCCCCTGCCTCCGCTCCAGGTCAACTACGGCCCGCTGACTGAGCACCTCCAGCACTACAGCGAGAACGCCGAATCGCTGGTCCAGCTCTACACCGCCCGACTCAAGAACGATGCCAACGATGCCGACGCCTACCACCATCGCGCTCATGCCCGGGCCAGCCTGAGGCGCTTTCCGGAGGCAATCGCCGACCTCGATCAGGCCATCCGCCTGCGTCCCGACGATGCCCACCTTCGAGATTTCCGGGGACGGATTCATCAGATCCTGAACCAGTACGAGCCCGCGATCGCCGACCTGGAGGCCGCGCTGGCCATGAAATCAGACGAACCCCAGCTCCAGCAAAAGCTGGCCTCGTGCTGCAACAACCGCGCCTGGGAGCTGGCCCGCGGTCCCGGGCCCCGGCACGACCTCGAACTGCGCGCTGACGCTCGCCCAGCGGGCCGTGGAATTGGTTCCCGGCGAAGACACCTCCCTCAACACCATGGGCGTCGTCCTGTACCGAACAGGCCGGTACGCCGAAGCCATCGCCACCCTCGAGCGCAGCCTGGTCGCCGGCCGTGGCCAGTCTGACGCCTTCGACCTCTTCTTCCTGGCCAAGGCGCACCATCGGCTGGGACACCAGGACCAGGCGCGCGATTGCTACAACCGGGCCGTGCGCTGGATGCAGCAGCCGCACAACCTCGATGCCCGGAGCGCCCAGGACCTGGCCGGCTTCCGCGCCGAGGCTGAGAGCGTCCTGGCCGGACACGAGGGTGAGCTACCTGACGACGTCTTCGCGCCTGTCGGATTGTATCCATGACACGGCGAGAGGGGGAAAATGCGCGGGCGGTTGCGCGTCGGACAGCCGCGTACGGATGATGTTAAAGAGGGGACTCGCATTCGACCCAGGGTTCAGCCGATCACAACGTCATCCTCGTCAACGGCCGGCGTGCTGCCTCCGGGGTCGGCGAGGCCGAGGTTGGGTTCGGCCAGCTCCGATGTCATCTTCGCTTCGGCAGATGACCGGATGATGGGCCTGGCCGGCGAAGTGCAATGGTCCGATCAATTCAAGGTTCGAAGTCCTACGGGAAAGCGACGAACTGCTGAGGACCCCCGAACTCTCGAGTCGCGAATGCGATGGCACAATCGCACGCGAAACGGACATCTCCCTCCAGGTGAGTCTCCGCCGAGGACCTCAGTTCGGTCTCGCCGGTGACCGCACCGGGGAGTCCGTCACGAGGAGATACTTCAATGAATCTGCTTCGAAAGTTCCATCCCGATTTGCAAGCCTGCGAACTGGAGGATCGTCTCCTGCCGGTCATAGCCGACCTGGGTGTGATTGTGCTGACGACCGGTGGTTACGTCCTGATCATTCCCTTCCCCGGCGCCTCGCTGGGCGGGACCCCCGTCCCCACGTCGTTCACGATGACGGGCTCCGGCGGGATCTCCAGTATCCAGCCGGGTAACATCACCGGCATCCCCAGCCTCGCCGCGACGGGGACGGCCGGATCGAGCGGGAGTGCCGGCGCGACGATCACCGTCGGCTCGGGAGCCAATGATCCCAACGCCGCGAGCATCCCTCTCGTCACTCACAACACAGTTGCCAACGACGCCCTGAATTCAGCTCCCCGCATCGGCCGGCCGTCCGGGGATCGATCCTCCGTCTTGCCGGCCGGTCAGTTCTATCGGGGCGATGTCCCGGAGACCGCACCGGCCCCATCCTCGTCGGAAACGCCCGGCGAACAGTCGAGCCGGTCCCCGAACCAGACTCCGGTTGATTCGTCCCCGATTCGGCTAGGCGATGCTCCGCGCCGACTTCCGTCCGATGCCTCGGGTCATTCCCGGGGGACCCTCGCGGGTCGGATGCCGTGATCTTCGCCGGTCGGACCAGCGTCCGATCCCCCGAGGTACGCTGGGGAGACCCGCTCTCGGAAGTCATCCTTGGTCTGGAGGGTGGCCCGGTCGCGATTGAAAGTGAAGGAGGCGGTTGCTCCCGCCCGGTCGCGAGACTGGACGGGAGATCCTTTCCTCGAAGCGAGGAGGAACCGGCCTGAAACGAGACCTGGCACTAGAGCGCTTTACGCGTGGGTTGCGCACATAAGGACAGCCGATTTCCGGCGGCCTGAAGGGCCGTAGAACGGCCCCAACAGTGTGGCATGTTACCGTCTGTCGGGGCCGTTTGGGCAAAAGGGCGAGGGCTCACACGATACACAATATGAACCGCCTCCGCATCGATCTCGACCTTCTTGACCAGTGCACAAATGATCCGACGACGCGTCGCCACGTCGCTGGTATCCAAACCGGCGCGTACCTGCGCCCCGAATTCCTCGATCCGACCCATCACCAACCGTAACTCCTCCCGTTGCTGTTCCTCCTGGTCCATCGCCCGACGCTCCAACTCCAATTCTGACATTCGTGTTCGAGAAATATCCATATCTCTCTGGAATTTCTCCTTCTCGATGTATCCGTCGGCGTACATCTCCACCAGCCGCGCCAGCCTGCGGCGGACCTGACCGATCAACTTGTCCAGGCTCCGACTCGACTGAGTCGTCCCCTCGCCTCGGTTCGCCCGACTCAACCGCCGCTCGAATTCCTCAGCCAACCGCTCCGGCTCCAGCAACAACCCGCGCACATCGGACCACACCGCCTCGTCCAGACGTTCGATCCGGATCGCCGGATTGTCGCAGATCCGGGCCCGGCCGGCGAAGGACTCGGCCTCCGCCCCATAACAGCGGTAATAGCCATAGCGACTCCCTCCCTTCTTCTTCATGGCCCGACCGCGATACGCGTAACCACACCGCTGGCACACCACCAAGCCCGCCAGCAGATGGCGCGGCCGGGGGGCCGCCTGGCCGGGATGTCGGCGGTGCTCCGCCAGCCGCTCCTGCACGGCCTCGAACAGGGCCGGCTCCACGATCGCCGGCACCGGGATCGGGATCTGGTCCTCGGGGGGCGTCGCCGCTTTGGCGGTGTGTCGCCGTGGAAACTCGGGGACTCCCCGACGCGGGCGCAACCGGGGACGGGCCGGGACGCAATGGACCTTGTTGAAGTGGGCTGTCCCCATGTAAGCCGGGTTGCGCAGCATGCCCAGGACCGTGGCCCGATCCCAATGCGCCTTGCCCGTGCGGGTAAGGAGCCCGCGTTCTCGCAATCGTCGGCACACCTGACTGAGCGAACATCCTTCGATCCCCACCCAGGTGAAGATCTCTCGGACCACCTGGGCCTCGGCGAACTGGACGACATACCGGGCCTGCGCCACCTCCCTCCTGCTTGGTGTGGTAATGGTATCCGTAAGGCGGCACCGCCCAGGACGCTGACCTGGCCCGACCGCGCCGCGTAGAGCCGGCCGCGGCGACACTTCTCACGGGCCTTGACCCGCTCGTATTCGGCGATGATCCCCTGGACTTGCAACAGCAGTTGACCCTCGGGGCTCTCATCGAGGTCGTGATTGAGGAAGACGACCTCGACGCCCTGGCGGCGCAGCTCGTCAACCACGACCATCTGATACGGGTAATCCCGTGCCAATCGGTCGGGACACTCGATGTAGATCCGGTCGATCGCCCCGGCGGCGGCCGTGTCGCGCAACCGTTCCAGGGCGGGGCGCCGGAAGGTCTCGCCCGAATAACCGTCGTCGGCGAATTGGAGTTCCTGGGCGACGGTCAGGCCATCGGCCTGGATCCGCCGGCGCAACAGATCGAGTTGACTGGCGATCGTGTCCTCTTGGGCCTGCTGTTCGGTGGAGACCCTGGCGTACAAGGCGGCGCGGCGGTCGATGGGTTCGGTCATCGGAGGGCCCCCGAACGGCCTGGTTGTGTGAACGAATTCAAATCAGAATCAACGAACATTTGTGGTCGTGCCGGCGTCGTCAGCGGCCTCCGGATGATGGGGAGGGCCTGCTCGAAGGCCAAGGCCAGGGCGCGGAGCTGGCAGCGGGAGGGGACGAACTCCCGGTGGATGCGGAGGCTGTGCCGTCCCAAGGCCGATCGTCGTGTCATGTCCGCTCTCCGTGGTAGGACGTCGCGAGGACGATCACCTCCATGCAAGCAGCAATCCGGCGTCAGGGTCGGGTTCAACGCCCTCTGAGGCGGCTCAGAGGGATGACAGTATCAGGTATCAACGGGCTATATGCCACTCTGTTGGGGTCATAGGAGCATAGCCTGGGGTGAAACCCCAGGACTCGGGCCCGGCACTCTATTCGTGCACCCTGTAGGGGTGCCGGAGAGGCTCCTGCGGCCTTTCAGGCCGCCCCTGATCGACCGTCATCGCGTGCGCAACCCAAGTGCGAGGCGCTCTAACCCGGCCCAATTCGTCATGCTGCTTCTAGAGATCAACGATCCTGCACGTGTCTGCAACATCGAGGAGTGCTTTCCATGAAACCCGCTCAGGAAGTCCACGGCGCGTTGTCCGTTGTCCGTCGCATCGTGATCGGTGCGGCGATCGGTGGAATCGTCGGGGTCGCCATCGGTTGGTGGCTCGACCAGGGAGGTCGGTCAAGGATCAGTTCGGAGACCGGTATGGCTGTGCCGATCCTTTTGTTCAGCATGTCCCTCGGGACCTGTATTGGAGGGGCCTTCGGCGTACTCGTGGCTGAGGGGCGTTCGGGCGTGCGACCGTCTCAACGCTTCCACCCTGGCGCGATGTTGTCGTTGGAGGGGCGCATCGCCTTGAGCTCCTTCGGCCACGCCATGAAGGCTGAGCACGCCATCGTCGCTCGGGCGGCGCCCCTCCCGCCCATCTTGGACGTTTTTCCGCGGGAGGCGGCGGGCCTCGCTGCCGGCCTTCCCGTTTACGAGCAGTGGACGACCACTTACTACGACGGCCTTAGCCAGACGGACGACGAGACGTTTGTACTCAACAACCAGACCGTGACAGTTACTGAGAAGATTACCCTGCCGGGTACGGAGGGAACGGAGACCGTGGTGGATCACTACACCGCGATCCCGGGCGGCGTTTTCTACCAGAACACCGTCACCGAACCAAACGGCCAGATCGAGACCGAGACCCGTACGGACACGTTCGTGCCTCCTCACAAGATCCTTTATAGCGGGTCTTTCGAGCGGCCCGATGGCGTCACCGTTACGTTCACGGTCAATTCCGTCAACCACGGGAATCGAACCGTCATCAACAGGTCGTATTATGAATCGAATGGAATTACCTATACAGTGCATGAAGTGGATATCAGTCAGGGCGCGTGGCAATCGAGCGCGACCGTGACGACCAGATGGCCCGACGGCTCGCACCAACTCAACAAGGACACCGTTTCCGGCGTCATGCTCTCCTCTCCCCCGAGCTGATGCTGCGACCGGCCCGTGGAGCCCCGGCGGCGCGGGCACTGTGCTTCCGCATCGTGCCCGGCCCGCCCGCGACGACTAACGCGGCCTTCGGCCGCAACCCAAGAGGGATTCGAGATTCCCGATTCGAGATTCCCGATTCCCGATCCCGAAATCGTTCCATCGGGAATCTCGAATCTCGAATCCAGAATTCCCCAGAAGCGCACAGCGCAGGAATCCTACGAAGGTAGACTCTAAGCCGTCTCGATCCGCGCAGCTTCCCCGAGTTCCAACGCGCCGATCGCGTTTTCCCTGAGCACGTGTTTGCGGATCTTCCCGGTGACCGTCCGCGGAAGGCTCTCGACGATCATGATGTGTTTCGGGATCTTGAAGTGAGCAATCTGGCCGTGACAGTAACATTTCAGGTCGTCCGGAGTGACGCCGGCGCCGGATCTGGTCACGACCCAGGCCGCGACCACCTCGCCGTACCGGGCGTCGGGGAGCCCGGCCACGGCGACCTCGGCCACCGCCGGATGATGGTGCAGGAACTCCTCGACTTCGGCGGGATAGATGTTCTCGCCGCCCCGGATGATCATCTCCTTGCTCCGGCCGACGATCCGGTAGTTGCCGTCCGCGCGGCGGCGAGCCAGGTCACCGGTATGGAGCCAGCCGTCGCCGTCGATGGCGCGCGCCGTCGCTTCGGCGCTGTTGTAATAGCCGGCCATCACGCAATGTCCGCGCACGCAGAGCTCGCCCGGCCGATCGATGCCCAGCTCTTGCCCGGTCGCGGGGTCGACCAGCTTGACCTCCAGCCCCGGGATCGGGTGGCCCACCGTCCCGACCCGGACCTCGATCGGATCGTCCACGTCGGTGAACGTGATGATCGGCGAGGCTTCGGTCTGGCCGTAACCGATGCAGATCTCGCGAATCCCCATCGAGCTCACGACCTTCTCCATCAGGGGCAAGGGACACGGCGCCCCCGACATGATCCCGGTCCGCAGGCTTGCCAGGTCGAACCGGCTGAACTCGGGATGTTCGAGCTGGGCCACGTACATCGTCGGCACGCCGTAGACCGACGTGCAGCGCTCGACGGCGATGGCCGAGAGGGTCGCGCCCGCGTCGAACGACGGGGCCGGCACCACGATCGCCGACCCATACACCGCGCAGACCAGGGTGCCCAGCACGCAGCCGAAACAATGGTAGAACGGCACCGGCACGCAGACGCGATCGTCGGCCGAGTAGCGCAGCCGCTCGCCCGTGTAAAACGCATTCATGAGCACATTTCGGTGTGTAAGCATCGCGCCCTTGGGCAGGCCGGTCGTGCCCGAGGTGAACTGGATGTTGTAGATGTCGCCCGCGCGGGCGGACCGGGCACGATCCGCAAGCTCGGCCCGCGATGCCTCATCGCCCTCCTCCAGCTCGGACCAGGTCGACCAGCCCGGACCGGGCCGGTCGCCCAGTGCGATCAGCCGCTTCAACCGGGGGAACCGCGCGGACGACCAGTCGCGCGACGTCGCGGCGGCCACCTCGGGGCAGAGCGACTCGACCATCGCCACGAAGTCCGACCCCTTGAACGGGCGCCGACGATCAGCGTCGCCACGTCGGCCATCGCCAGGGCGTCCTTCAGGTCCTGGAGTCGATAGGCGGGGTTCACATTCACGAGCACCGCGCCGATCCGGCCGGCGGCGAACTGCGTGATCACCCACTCCGGGACGTTCATCGACCAGATGCCGACATGCTCGCCGCGCGACTCCCCGGCCGATCAAGGACGCGGCGATCCGGTCCACGCGCTCGTCCAGCTCGCGCCACGACCAGCGAAGTCCCAGGCCCGGGAAGACCAGGGCATCGCGGTCGGGATACAGCCCAGCCGTGCGTCCCAGCACGTCCCCGACTGTCTCACCGGCCACCCAGGGGAGCATCTTCGCAGTATCCCGGGTCATGATGGGTCCTCCTCGTCAATTCCAGATCCTCAAAAGGACCTCGATCGATGGGATTCGAATCATACCTTCGACACCAGGGCCCGAGAATCCGGAATCTCGAATCCGGAATCTGGAATGCCCTTCGACTTCTGGCCAACCCGGTTTCAAGGACCTCGATCGATGGGATTCGAATCATACCTTCGACACCAGGGCCCGAGAATCCGGAATCTCGAATCCGGAATCTGGAATGCCCTTCGACTTCTGGCTAACCCGGTTTCGAGGCGGCCCATCGCGGCGTTCGCTTCTCGACGAACGCGCTGATGCCTTCATGGGCCTCCTCGGAGGCCCGGACGACGGCACTGATCGCCGCGGCTCCCCGGAGGTTCGGCGGGCGGCCCTCGGCCTCATCGAGGATCCGCTTGGTCGTCGCCAGGGCGATCGGCCCATTCGCGATGAGGCCCTCGGCCATCCGGATCGCCTCCTCGAGACAACGCTCGGGCGGCGTGACGGTATTGACGAGGCCCCAGTCATGAGCCACCTTGCTGGAGATCAAGTCGCCGGTCAGGAGCAGTTGGCGCGCGCAGACGGTCGCCGACCTGCCGGATCAGGTCGTGCATCACGATCGCGGCAACCAGCCCGCGCCGGACTTCCGGATAGCCGATGCGGGCAGTCTCGGCGGCGACGGCCAGGTCGCAGGCGGCCATCAGGCCGGCACCGCCGGCCATCGCGTCGCCGTTGACCGCGGCGATCACCGGTTTGGAGAGGGTGTGGATACACTGGAGCAAATCGGCGAATTCCTTCGAGACGGCGACCATCGCGTGTTCGCCGTCGGGCGCGGCGTGCATGTCCGCGGCCTCCTTGAGGTCCATGCCCGTGGAGAACGCGGCTCCGGCCCCCGTCAATACGACAACCCGGACCCCCAGATCGACGCCGACATCGTCGACCGCGTCGCGGAGCTGGGCCAGCAGCGCACGCGACAAGGCATTGCGACGCTCGGGGCGGTTGAGCGTGAAAACCGCGACAGCTCCACGATTCTCGCGGATCAGCGGACGTGTGCTCATGATTTCGAGACCTCCGATTCCGTGATGGGTCGATCGTCCGGTGCCGGTAGGGGAAGTTCCAGGAGCACGACCCCAAGCGCCTTGCCCTGCGTGTCCAGGCGCAAGGACCGACTGGCCCCGCCCGCCAGGGCATGGTCGATGACGAAGTTGAATGCGTGGAGCCGAGGCAGCTCGTAACGTCGGACGGACGCGATCCCCAACGGCCGCAGGAACTCGGAGACGACTGCTTCCGTCATATTCGTTTCGAGCCAGGCGTAGGCCGAGTCATCGCGCGCGACGACGCCGATGTTGGAGCGATCTCCCTTGTCGCCGCTGCGCGTGCTGCGCCAACTCCCCCAGCCGTATCGATCGCGAGTGTTCAAGCATAGTCGGGATTCACTCACCGTGTCGTCAAGGACTCGTCTCCGATTCGCATCACATTGCCGACGCCCCCATCCAGGCCGAGGCAGGCCGGGCGTCGAGGCCGACCCGGTCCTCGCCCAGCGAACGGGGCACCAGGGCCGGCCAGTATCCGAAGGCAGGTCGCGGTGTGGGCCGTCCGGAGGCATAGCCGGCGATCCCGGGCGGTCCGGCGGTGACCAGGGGCGCCAGCTCCCGGCAGAATCGCTCAACCGCGTGCCGATTGGGATCGCGGACCGTCACGCGCAGGACGACCTCGAACGAGGGAGCCGTCGGGCGGATCACCCCAGGTGCCACGTCTCCCGCTCCGAGGCATTCGACCAGCGTATCCGCCAGCTCAAGTCCCGCGCGCGGACGCGCTCGAGGATCACCGCGCCGGCCCGCGCGCCTTGGCCTCGGCATCACGGCCCACCACGGCCAGCATGCCGCTGGCGGTCCAGCCGTCCCGGTAGACGCCCACCAACTTGAGCCGGTCCGATGGCGAGTTCCCGGCCGCACCGGTCACGACCACGCGATCCGTCTCCGGCTCGGTCATCGACAGCCGCGTGAAATCCACGTCCACATCGGGAGTTCGATACCGCGACGGGTCATCGATCTCGTAGAGGAGCTGTTCGGTAACGGTCCCGACGCTGATTTTCCCGCCGGTCCCCACCGGCTTGGTGATCGCGAACGAGCCATCCTCGGCGATCTCGGCGATCGGGTAGCCGATCCCCGCGAGGTCCGGGATCTCGGCCCAGTCGTTCCACAACCCGCCCGTCGCCTGGGCGCCGCACTCGATCAGGTGACCGGCGGTCGAGGCCCCGGCCAGCCGGTTCCAGTCGTCCCACGACCAGCCGAAATGGGCCGCCGCCGGACCGAGGGTCAACGAGGCATCGGCGACCCGTCCGGTCAGCACCACGCGCGATCCGCCTTGCAGCGCCGCCGCGATCGGCCGCGCCCCGAGGTAGACGTTGGCCGCCACCAGCCGCCCGGCAACACTAGTGATCGGCTCGCCGGTCTCGAGATGGGCCAGGTCGATCCCCTCGCCGATCCATCCGGGGATGCGGTCCAGCACGTCATCCCCCGTGATCACCCCGATGACCGTCTCTCCGGCCCCGGCCCGCGACAGGATCTCTCCGCAGCGCGTCGCGCACGATCTCGGATTCAGACCCCCGCCGTTGGTGACGATCCGCAGTCCCGGCTGATCGCGGAGGATCGGCACCAGCCGCTCGACCAGCTCGGGGACGTCGGTCACATAACCCGCCGCCGGACTCTTGCTCCGCAGATGGCTCAGGATGGCCATGGTCAGCTCGGCGAGGTATTCGAGCGTGAGCACCTCGAGATGTCCGTCGCGGGCCAACAGGTAGGGCGCATCGAGATTATCGCCCCAGAAGCCGGCGCCGTTGCCGACACGTAGAGTTCTCGGAAGAGGAGTGGCGACACGGCGTTCCATCGTTATCAACCTTGACCACGGGTCGGATTGACGCAAGTTGCATGTTATCTGAGAATCAAGAAAGTCGCAATTTGTGACTCGGGGCCCTCTGATTGAGGTTCCTCTCGCGTCTCCATTGTCAGGCGGATGCGGAGGCGAGGCAAATGAAACCGGCATCCAAGAAGGTATGGGATCATTACGAAGAAGGGCGGATCGTGCGCACGGGGTTCGTCATCGACTTCCTGAACGCCGCCGATCTAGACTTGAAACACCCCCGTGCCCACAGGCACTGCCTCGCGGTTCCGGACCGCGACGTCCAGGGCCATCGTCAAGACCTCGCGCGTATTGTCCGGGGCGATGATCGCGTCGAGCCACAATCGGGCGGCGGCGTAGCGGATGTCGGTCTCGTGGTCGTAACGACCGCGTAACTCCTCGGCCATGGCGGCGAGCTCGGCATCGTCGACCTTCTTGCCCTGGCGTTTGAGCGTGGCGACGTTGACATCCAGCATGGTCTTCGCCGCTTGCTGCGCGCCCATGACGGCGTATCGTGCCGACGGCCAGGCGAAGAGGAAACGAGGGTCGAAGGCACGGCCGCAGAGGGCATAGTGGCCCGCTCCGAAGGAGTGACCCACGATCAGCGTCAACTTCGGGACCGTGCTGTTGCTCACCGCGTTGACCAGCTTGGCCCCGCGGCGAATGATCCCGCTACGCTCGGCATCGCGGCCCACGTCGAAGCCATTGACGTCCTGAATGAAGAGGATCGGCAGCCGGCTCTGATTGCACTCGAGCACGAACCGCGCGGCCTTGTCCGCGCTGTCGCCATAGATCACGCCTCCGAACTGGAACGGGCCGCCGCCCTCGGGCCGGAACCGGAGCCGTTGCGACGCCACGATCCCGAGCGCGATCCCGCCCATCCGGCCGAATCCGCAGACCAGCGTCCGGCCGAACTCGGCGCGGTATTCATCGAGCCGGCCGCCGTCGAGGATCGCTGCGAGCAGGTCTCGTACATCGTACTGGAGCGAGGGGTCGGATTGGACGATCGAATACACGTCATCCGAGGGTCGCGATGGCGGCTCGATGGCGATCCGGCCGGAGATCGACTCGGGGTCGGGGGGCAACAGGGCGATCAGCCGTCGCAAGCGCGCCAGGCAGGCATCGTCGTCCGGCTCGCGGTAATCGACCGTCCCGCTGATTGCCGCGTGGACGTGGGCGCCTCCCAGGTCCTCATGCGCGATCTCCTGGCCAATCGCGGCTTTCACCAGCGCCGGGCCGGCCAGGTAGAGACCGGATCCCTCGGTCATCAGCACGGTGTCGCACAGGACCGGCAGATAGGCGCCGCCCGCGACACAGTTCCCCATGATCGCGGCGAGCTGCGGGATCCCCCGCGCCGAGAGGACCGCATTGTTGCGAAAGATCCGTCCGAAGTCGTCCTCGTCGGGGAAGACCTCGTCCTGCATCGGCAGGAAGACGCCCGAGGAGTTGACGAGATAGACCAGCGGCAGCCGATTCTGACCGGCGATCGTCTGGGCCCGCAAGATCTTCTTGATCGTCAACGGGAAGCATGCGCCCGCCTTGACCGTGGCGTCGTTGGCCACGATCATCACGCGGCGGCCATGGACCGATCCGATCACCGTGACGACCCCCGCGCCGGGCGCCGCCCCACTCATCATAGATCTGGTATCCGGCCCACAGACCCAGCTCGAGGGTGGCGCGCCGGGATCCAGCAGCCCATTGATCCGCTCGCGCGCCGTCTTCCTCCCTTTGGCATGTTGACGCTCGACCGCCTCCAGTCCGCCCCCGAGGCGGAGGCGTTCCTCGTCTTCCAGAAGCTCGGCCGTCAGCGCCCGCAGGTCGCGTTCGGTCTGGTGGCGGGCAACGACGCGGGCATCGGCAGGTATCACGGTCATGCGGTTCCTCGGTGAGTCCCCGACATCGGCTTCGACGATCAATCGGTGCTTGCAGAGCACCCTACGATTAATGCAGGCGCGGATCGGTCGCGGCGATGATCGCGCTGACGGCCTGCTGGTTGAAGCCCTTGTAACCTTCGCGCCGCTCCAGGTTCTCGAGATGGCTTCCGATCGTCCCTTCCCGGAGGAACTTCTGATGTTGATCGGCGTCGATCCAACCGAGGTGGAGTGCCCGGTCGGCGCGGTGCTGGGAAACAGACCACCGCTCGCCGGCCGTGAAGGCTTGCCGGAGGAACGGGAAGTTCGAGAAGGGGGCCATGGTCTCGATGCCGGACTCGGCCTTGAGCCCATCGCGCAAAGAGTCGAAGTCGAACTGGGCTTCCAGGTGATGCATCCCGGATTCGAGGATCGACTCGCCGTGGAGTGCAACCCAGAGGCCGACCGTCCCGGGCCGGGGCAGGTCGGGGAGTACTTGATGGGCGAAGTCCTCGGTCGCTTCCTCCGGGGCGAGGTCGAGGTCGGCGAAGATCACGATGCCCGTGACCGGATGCTCCAGGATCTGGGCGCCCCAGCCTGCGTGCTGCGCCCGCATGGAACCGCTCGCGGAGCTGGAAGCCCAGCCGGGTGAAGAGGCCCATGAGCCGCGGGAAGGACCGTCGCGAGCATCGGAAGGTATGGTGGTCGTGGTTGGCCCAGCCCAGGCCGAACCGGTCCTGCCGGTCCTTCTGGACGCGCGCGGTGGCGTTGCGCGATTGCCAGTACTCGCGCTCGGCCTCGAAGACGAGATGGCAGGCCAGGTCGGTCGAACCCGCGAGCTCGATGACTCGCTCCAGAGTGTTCTCGGTCGCGGTGAGCCCTTCGGCGTCGTCATCGAAGCGACGCCGGCGCGCCCGCCAGAGGTCGAGCGCCGCCAGGGCGTCGCGGGCGGCGTGCGGCTTCATCCGGCCGTCCCGGGCCAGCTCGCCGGGGAACGGTTCGAATCCCAGATAACCGCGCCGCTCGACGACCGCCAGCGTCGTCCGTTCGCCCGGAACCCGAGCGATTCGGTAGGGACCCATCGGATACCCGACGATCTCCAGCCCCAGGTCGTGGGCGCGGGAGAACGCCGCCACCGAATCCACCTTGATCGCGACTTCTCGCACGCCGGATGGTATTCCGTCCGAGTTGCCCGAGCCGCCGATGGCCAGCGCGATCCGGGGGAAGATCCCGCCAGGATGGGCGAAGACCGGCACGCCGACCCCATAGGGATTCGGCTGGCGTTCATAACCCAGGGCCCCGAGCCGAGCCGACAGGCCCGGCCCGCCGGTGACCACCAGGTGATCGATCCAGATCGCGAACCGCGTCCCGGTCTCGCGCGGCAGGCGGTCGGCCAGCACGCGCGCGAAGCCATTCCCCTCCAGGGCTATCGCGATCAGCTCGTCGACGAATGTCTCGGTCTGTGGCCATCGCTTCCATTCCCATTCCAACGAGGGGGGCTCGGCCGTCGCCGTCATCAGCGCCATGGTGATTCTCCCGTTCTCCGCCTTGAAGTCGGACGTGGGTCGGGCTTTCCAGCCCGACCTATGTGAGATCCGTGATCAGATCGAGTCCGGAGTGATTTCCTCCAGCTCCCGGCCTGCTTCTTTCGTTGTCGTCTCGCCGGCCTCTTCGATGACCGCCGTCATCGCGGCTTCGACCCGATCGAGCCCGATCTCGACCTGACGCTTTGTCAAGCACAAGGGCGGGCAGAACCGGACGGTGCTCGGCCCGCACGGGAGCAGGAGCAGACCGCGATAAAAAGCCGTGTTGATGATCGAATCGCGAAGACCGGGATGGGGATTGCCATCGAAACCCTGGATCTCCATGCCGATCATCAAGCCAAGTCCCCGGACGTCGCGAACGATCGGAAAGCGACGGGCCAGGTTTTCCAGGCCCGCGCGCACCTCACGGCCGCGCCGGACGGCATTAGCCCGATAGCGGCGCTCGACCAGGCGCAACGTCGCCAGGGACGCCGCACAGGCGACCGGATTACCACCGAACGTCGAGGCGTGGCTCCCGCTGGGCCAGTCCATCACCGAGGCCCGGGCGACGATGGCACCCAGCGGAAGGCCGTTGGCGATCCCCTTGGCCAGGCAGACGATGTCCCCGGCCACGTCCCAATGCTCGGAGGCGAACATCTTGCCGGTCCGCCCGATACCGCTCTGGATCTCGTCGAGCACAAGCAGGACGCCATGCTCGTCGCAGAGCCGGCGCAGGCCCGGCAGGAACTCGGGCGGCGGGACGATGTATCCCCCCTCCCCCTGGATGGGCTCGACGAAGATGGCCGCGAGCTCCTCCGCCGGGCAGATGGTTTTCAGCAGGGCCTTGACGCTGTCGAGGTCGCCGTACCGCGCGTGATGGATGTCGGGGACCAGCGGCGAGAACCCGCGGCGTTGCAGGGGCTTCGACCCGCTCAGGGACAGTGCGCCGTAGGTCCGCCCGTGGAAGGCGTTCATGAACGCCAGCGCCCGGTTGCGACCGGTGTGATGCCGCGCCAGCTTCAAGGCGGCCTCGATCGCCTCCGCACCGCTATTGGTGAAGAAGACCCGCTTCGGCTCCGGCCCCGGCGCCAGCGCGGCCAGCCGCTCACCCAATCGGACCTGCGGAGCATAATAGAAATCCGTCCCCGACATGTGGATCAGGCGTTGCGATTGCTGCCGGATCGCCGCCACCACCTTGGGATGTGAGTGCCCGACGTTGGTCACGGCGATCCCCGCCGTGAAATCGAGGAACCGGTTGCCGTCGACGTCCTCGACCATCGCGCCGACGCCCGGCGCACCACCAGCGGATACGTCCGCGTGTACGACGGCGACATCACCCGGTGGTCGCGCTCCAGCCACGCGGCGGCCTTGGGTCCAGGCAACGGCCCGTTGATCCGAGGTTCAGCACGGCCCAGAGGAATCATTCCTGCACCCTTCCTTCCTGATTGCGCCATCAACCCGGATCAGGCTCGGGCTGGATCTTCGCAAATCATTAATTTATAAGTAGTCTCCCGATGTTCCGATCGAATTGAATCCAATCGGCCCGAGGAATCGAGCCCCGGGGCTATTCTCTGTATTATTAGGAATCGCGTGTTCGCGGTCAAATCGTTCCGATCGTATCAACGGCCGGGCGATCGCGTTCCCGATTCGAGACGAAGGCGATTCCCATTCTTGAATCTCGAGTCTTGAATCGTGAATCCCTCTTGGGTTGCGGATGAAAGCGTGAGGAGGAGTCCCAGCATGATCCCCACCGTCGTCGTCGGCCATGGCCTGGCGGGCCGGTCCTTCCACTGTCCCTTGATCCGTCGCCAGCCGGGATTGACTCTCCACGGGATCGTCGCCCGCGATCCCGCCGTCCGGGCCGAGGCCCTGGCGCTCTGGGGTGAGGGCGTCCGCGGCTATGCCAGCCTGGACGAGGCCCTGGCCGATCCCGCCGTGGCGCTGGTGGTGATCGCGACGCCGCACGACTCGCACGCTGAGCTGGCCGTCCGGACGCTCGACGCGTCGCGTCACTGCGTGGTAGACAAGGTCATGGCGCTCTCGACCGCCGACGCCGACCGCATGATCGCCGCGCGCGATCGTTCGGGATGCATGCTCTCGGTCTTTCACAACCGGCGATGGGATTGGGACTTTGCAACGGTCAAGGATGTCCTCGCCCGGGGTGCGATCGGCCAGCCGTTACTCTTCGAGAGCGCGGTCTGTCGATTCGCGTCGCCGCGCGGCTGGCGTCGCGATGCCTCGGCAGCCGGCACGATCCTGTACGACTGGGGCGCGCACCTCGTCGACCAGGCCCTCCAGCTCGGCCTCGGACCTTGCCGGCGTCTCTACGCATGGCTGAGCCCCAGCCCCTGGGAGGGCGTCGACACCGGCGGGCATGGCCGGATCGTCATGGAGTTCGACGACACGCTCTTCCAGATCGAGAACAGCCGGGTCTGCCGGATCGACCGGCCCCGCTGGTGGATCGTCGGCACCGACGGCGGATTCGTCAAGTACGGGATCGACCCGCAGGAGAACGCCCTCCGCGCCGGCGACATCGACCGCGCCACCGAACCGCCCCAGCACGAGGGGATTCTCCGCCGATCGGATGATTCGGACGCGGTTGTCGAGAACCGCGTGGCGACCGTCCACGATCACTGGGATGGCTTCTATCGCAACATCGCCGATCATCTGAGTGCCGGGACACCCCTGGCGGTCAGGGCTGAAGAAGCTCGTGAAGTCGTCCGCGTGCTCGAGGCCGCGACACGGTCGTCGAACGAGCATCAGGTGATCGAAGGCCCGTGGGGTGGTGTGTGATCGAGTCGTCTTTCATTCCGACGACTTCGCTGGAGCTTCAGCCTCGGGCTGAAGCGTCAGGCCCGTGAAGACCTTGAGCCCGCCCCGGGTCCAGTAGGTGCGACTCGATCGATAACCCACGGCCGAGGCGTAGGCGGCGTACTCGCCATCGGAGTCGAGCCCCGGAGGGGTCCGGAACCGGCCCTCGGCGTCCGCGACCAGGATCGTTCCGCCCTCGAACGCAACCTGCTCGCTCCCCTTGATCGGGCCATGAGGAACGTCGCGTCTCGAGGAGCGGAGATGCACCAAGGCGCCGGCGACCGGCCGGCCCGTGGGATCGAGGACGCGGCCTTCTATGCTCACCCCGCTCTCGACCGTGAGCCGGAGGATCGTCGCCTCGCCGACGCGCGACGTTCGGGACTCTGCCGTACGAACCCCACGGTGATGCGCGGACAAGGCAACCTCGGCGTCCACTGGCACGCGATCGACGACGAATCGGCCATCCGGGCCGGTCCGGGCCGTGAGGCGATGGTGACCCGTGCCAGGTCCCGACTCGTCCAGATTCCAGGATGCCTCGACCTCGGCTCCGGCGACCGGCCGGGCGTTATCGTCCACCACGAGCCCAAGCAGCTCGCCCGCCCGCATCAACTCCAGAGTTTCCACCTCGAAGTCCTCGACATTCTCGGGAACCCTCTGCTGGCGAGGGCCGCCGTAAGCCGGCATCGCGTAACCTGGGGGGACCGACCAGGGTCTCACCATGGTGATCTCGGGTGGGACATAGCCCTCGTAGCGGCCGTTGGGATCGGTGGTCATCGGCGTCGTCTCGGCGATCGTGACGCCGACCCGCGCGCCTTCAATAGGCTTCCCGGTCCCTTTCTCGCGAACGAATCCCCGCACCCGGATCGCCCGCTTTAAGGGGATTCCCACCTCGGTCGTTTGGCCTGGCTTGACGTCGATCTCACTCGCCCCTGTACTCGCGTACCAGCGGAAATCGGACCGTGGAATGGTACTGACGAAATGACGACCGGCGGCGGTCGCGGGAATGTCAAACCGTCCGTCGACATCGGTCGTGATCTCCTGCTGGAGGACCGACGTTTCCTGTTCGTTCGACTCCTGGAAACTGACCACTCGGAGGGGACGGCGGCGGACGGCATCGGGGTCCCCGACCAGGCGCCCTTTGAGGCGTCCCGCGGGGTGGAGCGACAGGACGCGGGGTTCCGGGATCAGCTCCTGGAATTTGAAGCGAAAATCCTGCGGCCCGTAGTTCTCGGACACGACGCGAACCGACTCGATCTCCTCGGGAGTGAACGCGGTCATCACGGCGCGGCCGTGGGCGTCGGTGACTGTGCTGGCCCCGATGTGCGACGCAAGGTCTTCCGGTACGCTCGCGTCGTGACTGTTGAGCCGGCGCGGCTCGACCCGTGCGCCGGCGACCGGCTGGCCGTCGGGACCACGTACCTCGAAAACCGTATGGGCCGGCGGCCCCAGAACGAACCGCTGGGGCAATCCCGGTGCAAGGGCTCCGCGATAAAACGGAGTGAATGCCGCGCGCGATCCCGGCCGATAGGCCCAGAGCGTTCCGCCTCCAATCCATGAGGCCGTCGCAACCTCCACGGGGGCGATGTCCAGGGAGAACCGGCCCTGGGCGTCGGCCCGCGTCTCGGCCCGGAGATGGCCTTGACTGAAGACAGCTTCGACCACGGAGACGAACACCCGTGCGTCCCTGGCCGGCGTTCCATCCAGGAGCACGATCGTGCCCGCAATGGGCCCTTTGCCCGGCTTCGTCGCGGAGTGTTCCTTCGCCGCCGGGACGGCTGGACCTTCCTGGAAGGCGAGCCTGGCCTCGTCGGGCGTCGTCTCGAACCGCGTCTTCGCCACGGCCAGGGCCAGGATCGCCGGCGCGAGTCCCACCGTGAAGAACACGAACGCGATCGTCTTCAACTTGGTCCACATCATGGTTCGAATCACTCCTCGCGCCAGGACCGCACTCCCCACGGAGGCTGCTCCTGGCATCTTCAACGGGTCGACCGGAGACGTCGTGATGGCTGCGGCGGTCGTCTTGATCCAGGAGGTGAGAACGTCACCACACGCCGCACCTCGTGTCCAGGAAATCGCCATGAGTCCACTCCATTCGGCATGCCCGCGGCGGACGAGTCGATCCCTCAGCAAGGCGCGGGCCCGCGCCAGTTCGACCGGCGACCGTGCCGGGCGGCCAGCCCAGCCGTTGGGCCGCCTCGTCGCGCGTCAGCTCTTCCAGGTCGCAGAGGATGATCGGGACTCGATATTTCTCCGGCAGTCGGTCGATCTCGTCGTGCAGCGCCTGCGGTAAGGTTCCCCACGACGGGGATGGTGAAATCTTCGTTCGCGCCGAGTTAACGTCCAGCCCCGTCGTTTCGACGGCCCGCCGCCGGGCCTTCTGCTGGTTCGCCTCGACGGCGACCCGGCGCGCCACGCGATGCAACCACGCCGCCAGCGAATTCCCCACCCAGAGGGATCCCGCCTTTCGGGCCAGGATCAGGAACGTGGCCTGGAAGGCGTCCTCGGCATCATGGGCGTCGCGCAACACATCACGGCAGACCGCCTGAACCGAGCGCCCGTGCCGGATGATCAGGGCCTCGAATGCCCGCTCGTCGCGCCGGGCCACGAACCGTTCCAGGAGTTCCGCATCACTTGAGCCGACCAGGGTACCCTCGTCAAAGAGTCGATAAATCGGCCGAACGACCGCACTGCGCGTCACACTCGACATAAAGCACACTCAGGAGGTCAGAGAGTCATCTCCACCTCTTACTAAAGGGGCGATCCGGGTAAATTGATACACGATTCTGGAAAAAGTCCCTGCTGAGCCGCATTTCCGTTTCTGCCCGGAGGTCCCAACCATGAGACGACCCCTGCACCCCACATCGACGGCGATGGCCTGGCTCGTGATGGTCCTGGCGTCGCCGGGTCTCACCCGAGGTGACGAGCCGGCGATCTGGGGCGAGGCCATCATGAGTCAGCCGTTCGACGCGGGGCCGTTTCGTCAGGTGCGAGTCCCGGCCTGGGTGCAAGAGACGATCGGTTGCGGCTACACCCTCTCGGGGATGGACACGAAGGCACGGACCGCGGCCGCCGCGCACGGCGTGACGATCAGCGAGCTGGGTTTCGTCAACCCATTCTACCCCTATTATGATAGCAAGCTTCTCAAGAAGCGCAGTCCGCATGTCCCGCTCGGCCGGGTCGAGAGGGATATCGCCGAATACCGGAAGCTGGGCGTCCGCATCCTGGGCGTGTATCCACCGTGCCTTCAGGGCGAGGTTTATGAGAACCATCCCGACTGGCGGCGGATCGCATCGGATACGACCGAGATCCCCCAGACCGACATGAAGAAATATCCGCACGGCGGGATGCTCTGTCTGCTCGGCCCGTATGGCGATTTTTTCATCGACGTCCTGGCGGAGATTCTCACGAAGTATCCCGCGGTCAACGCCTTCAGCTTCGACGGGCTGCATTACGGCGGAGTTTGCTACTGCCAGCACTGCCGGGCCAGTTACCACGAGGCCGCCGGCGCCGAGATCCCCAGGACCGACATGAACGATCCCGCGTTCCGCCGCTATCAGCACTGGGCCGACCGTCGGATGGAAGACCTGGTCCGCCGGATGCAGGAGCGACTGAAGCGGATCAAGCCCGATGTCGCGCTCGTCACCTGGACGACCAACGCCGGCCGGTTCGGCCATTTCCTCTCGATCCCGCGCAACATGCCCGCGCGGATGAACCTCCTGCTCGACGCCCCCGATCAGGAGTTCTGGCTCGACGAGACCAATCGCGGCACCACGATTCTCCCGGCGTTCGCCAACGCGTATATCTGGGCGTGCACCAACCATCGCACGGCCTTCAGCGAGCCCTACATCCTCAGCCACGGCAATCCCTACGGCAAGGATAGTTTCCCGCCGCAGGAGATCCTCCGCCGGATGCTGCTGACGCTAACCTATGGCGCGGCGCGCCGAGTATCGCCGTGGGCCAGCCGCCCCACCTTCAAGCCGAGCTCTACGCCTGCCTCGACGAGGTCCAGCGGCGCAAGCCCTGGCTCACGCACAAGAAGCCCGAGCCCTACGCGGCGCTAGTCATGAGCGACAACACCCGCAACTTCTACGGCCGAGACGCGGGACGAGTCGAAGAGCGCTACATGGCGAACGTCCTCGGCACCTTCCGCGCCGCGGTCGAGGATCACCAGCCGTTAACCGTGATCAACGACTGGAACCTGAACGCCGCGGACCTCGCCCCGTACAAGGTCCTCATCCTGGCCAACACGGCCTGCCTCGACGATGCCCAGGCCGCCGCGATCGCGCAATTCGTCGAGCGCGGCGGGGGCCTGGTGGCCAGCCTCGATGCCTCATTGTTCGACGAGTACGGCAACCCGCGCCCGAACTTCACGCTGGCACGCGTCTTCGGCGTCGAGCATCGCGGGACGATCACCACTTCGGCCGAGCGGGAGCCACTCGACGAGAACTTCGCGAAGTCCATCGGACCCGACTACTGGGAGAAGCGCAAGGACGTCTTCGACTTCCAGCAGGACGTCGGCTCGTTCCTCAACCGAGGCCGGATGCCGACCTACGTGGGCAATACCCGTGTCACCTTCAAGGGGCCAGCCGTGCGGGTCGTGACGACGAGCCCGGCGGCCCGGATCGTCGGCACGCTCCGAGTGAAATCGGGTGAGGGCGCCGACGATCGGGAATTCCCCGGCGTGGTCGCCCACACGTTCGGTCGTGGCCGGGTGGTCTACTTCGCCGGTGGATTCGACGCCGCTTATTATCTTTATGCATATCCCTATCAGCGCCTATTGATCGCCAATGCGATCGACTGGGTAGCCCCCGGCCCCGCGCCGATGGTTGTCGAGGCACCCATGTGCGTGCATTCGACCCTGATGCGCCAATCGCAAGTCGGCTCGGAGCGGCTCATCGTCCACCTCTACAGCGACCTGAATACCACCGCGTTCCACGCGCGGCCCGACGAGGACGTGCCGCTCCGCGAGGAGGTCGTACCGATCCACGACATCCGGATCACGTTCGCGACGGGCTATCCCCTGGGCCGGGTACACCTCGAGCCGGATGGACGCGATCTGAAGGTCGAAACCACGCCGCGCGGGCCGAGCGTCGTGGTCCCCCGGCTCGACGTTCATGCGATGGTTGTGGCCGAGCTCTCACGTCAAGGGGGGCGATGACGCCATGAAGACCAACGGACAGCGCCTACGAGGAACTCGGCGGCGCGATCGATTCGCGGGTCCAGAAGATGAAGTCCGTCCGTGCCGGCTCACCTCCGGCCGCGCGGACGAGCGAGGCGATCTGACCGCGATGGTACAACGAATGGCCGTAGACCTGGGTCAGGACGTCCACCACGACGCTCCGGAAGTTCGTTCCTTCGGACGTCACGTAATCGAAGGCTCGCGCCAATTCATGTTCATTAAGGCGCCCGAAATAGGCCGACCAGTCGCGCTCCATCGTCGCGAGGCCGGCCTCGAGGCTCTCTCGGGTGGCACTCGTCGGGAACAGCTCCGCGGGCCGTTCGAACGACGACGGCTCGAAGCGATGCAGCCACATCCGCCGCGCTGCGATGATGTGGCCCATGAGGCTCTGGGCCTTCTGGAACGGCTCCGAGCCTCGCCCTTCCTCCGGTACACTTTCCAGCGAAGCCAGGACCTGGCGATGGCTGTCCTTCTCATATTCGAACCATCGCCTGTATTGTTCAACCAGCGTCGGAAGCATGATCACCTCGATTCTCCCTTCCTATGCGAGGGCGAGTTGGGGGCTGATAGAGCGCCTCACGCTTGGGTGGCACGCGGCCTGTGCTCTGGGACCGCAGGCCCCCTCCGGGACATCAGCGGCCGATGGGCGTGCCACGAAGTGGCACAATGGGACATCTTTTTCCAATGCCGCCATCCCCGATCTCTTTTGCAGAAAGCCGGTTGCGACGCCAAAGCGAATCGGGAGGCGCGGTCCGGGCATCGGTCTCGGGAGTGATTGCACGTGGGCCATACTCTCAGGATGCCGCAACCTTGGGAAAACGTTAATGCACCTAGCGCGGATTTCGGCCGAAAGTCGCCCCAACTCTCTGTCCCAGCGGGGGATAAAAAATCCCAAAAATTTTTCGGCCTGTGGTTTAGCGGGGTGGGGTATTCGCGGCGCCAGGGGAAATGGCGAATCAAGGCTGGCACGGTTCGTAAGCAGCCGTCATCCTTTCTCGGTTGCTGACTCAGCCTTCTTCCTTGAGCCTTCCGAAGGATTCACCACCAGACATTCCATCGGTAGACGACATAGAGGCACACGATGACCCCGAGGACGATCCACCAGGGTTTGCGTGCCGCCGGCGCATCTTCCTTCGAGATATAGCTCTCGCAATAAGGACACCGTTCTGCCTCTTCGAGGATCTCGCGATGACAGTACGGGCAGGGGAACGTGGGATCCTCGTCCTCGTCATTCGGCCAATCGATGTCCTCCG
This sequence comes from uncultured Planctomycetota bacterium, assembly GCA_963845755.1. Taxonomy (GTDB): domain Bacteria; phylum Planctomycetota; class Planctomycetia; order Isosphaerales; family Isosphaeraceae; genus CAWJTV01. The sequence continues at coordinate 215,862 of CAWJTV010000013.1, read as the reverse complement.
GATCATACACGATCCCCGGATCGTCGTCGGAATCGTTTGAGTCGCTCCAGCGCGGCATCTTGGGACCTCCTCGTTCTCGATCGGCCTCCGGAGCGCGGGATTTCGAAAGGATCAGACCCGGCGCGGAAGAACTCCTCTCATTTTATAATGGAGCAAGCGTTTGGTGAACGAGCCAACCCCGATTCCGGTGATCTTTCATGAGCCGCATCGAAACTGTGGACATCGCCAGTCCGGCGTTCAAGGCCAATCCGTATCCGTATTACGCCCGCCTCCGCGCGGAGGCCCCGGTCCATCGCGTGCCGCTGGCCGGCAAGCAGTCCGCCTGGCTTGTGACGCGCCACGACGATGTCACGGCGATGCTGAAAGACGACCGGTTTGTCAAGAACCGGTGGAGCGTCGTGTCCTCCGAACAGGCGGCCCGGCAACCCTGGGTCCCGAAATTCGTCCGGCCGCTCGAGCGCAACATGCTCGACCTCGACCCGCCCGATCACACCCGGTTGAGGGGCCTGGTGCACAAGGCGTTCACGCCGCGACTGATCGAGGACCTCCGCGGGCGCATCCAGGAGCTGACCGACGAGCTGATCGATGCCGTGGAACCTCGAGGCCGGATGGACGTGATCCGCGATTATGCCCAGCCGTTGCCCACGACGATCATCGCGGAGATGCTCGGCGTGCCGGTCAAGGACCGGCATCGGTTCCAGCGCTGGTCCAATACTCTCGTGTCGAAGATCAACACGACCTGGGAGCTGTTCAAGGCGATCCCGGCCTTGTGGGCGTTCATGAGCTACGTTCGCAAACTCATCCAGTCCCGGCGCGAATCCCCGGGATGACCTGATCAGCGCCCTGGTGGAGGCGCACGAGGCCGGCGACCAGTTGAGCGAGGACGAGCTGGCGGCGATGATCGTGCTCTTGCTCATCGCCGGACATGAGACGACTGTGAACCTGATCGGTAATGGGATGCTCGCCCTGATGGAACATCCCGAGTCGATGGAGCAATTGCGGAACGATCCGAACCTCATCAAGTCGGCCGTCGAGGAACTGCTCCGCTACGACGGACCGCTCTTGACGGCCACCGAGCGGTTTGCGCGCGAAGACGTGCCGATGGCAGGCGTCACGATCCCGCGCGGTGAGATGGTCTTTGCCGTGCTGGCGTCCGCCAACCGGGATGATCGCCAGTTCGACGAACCGGATAAGCTCGACCTGGCCCGCGAGCCGAACCGGCACGTCGCCTTCGGGTTGGGCATGCATTATTGCCTGGGGGCGCCGTTGGCCCGACTCGAGGGCCAGATCGCCATCAACACCCTGTTGCGTCGGATTCACGATATCCGTCCGGCGGTCCCGGTCAAGTCGCTGGCATGGCGGCCAGGTCTGATCCTGCACGGGCTAAAGGCGTTACCGGTCGCCATCGCCAGGCGGTCCGCGCCCATCTTGCAGGCGGCGTCTCATTAATCGAGACAGATCGGGAGCGGGAGAACGCGTCATGCGTCGCATTCACACGCTTATCGGGGCCATCACCGGGCTGATCCTCGTCAGTTCGGCGCCCGCCGGGCCGGATGAGAACGAGGTCTACGTCCTGAGAGATCCCGAGCACACGCTGGAGGAGATCGCGAAGGCCTACGCCGGAATGTCGCCGGTCACGTATCGGCCCCCCGAGGATCGCTGGGCGAATCTGCCGATCACGGCCGCAGTGCTGGGCCACGGCGAAGGAACCCTGCGGATCGTGATGCTCGGCGACAGCATCGTCAACGACACCAGCCGTTCGCGATGGGACGACCTGCTGCGCAAGACCTATCCGAAGTGTCGGATCGAACGGACGACTTGCGTGCGCGGTGGGACCGGATGCTGGTGGTTCAAGGAGCCGTCAAGGTTGAAGCGGTACGTGCTGGACCTCAACCCGGACCTGCTGATCATCGGTGGCATCAGTCACAAGGACGACATCGACTCGATCCGTGAGGTGATCCGCGCAGTGCGCAAGTCGCGTAAGTGCGACATCCTCTTGATGACCGGTGCGTTCGGCACGATGGATCCGCGCGACGATGCGCAATGGCGGCCCGACATCGACCCGAAGGGGACGGATTACCGCTCGCGGCTGAAACGGCTGGCGACCGAGGAGAAAATCGGCTTCCTCGATATGACGGGCGCCTGGGGGCGCTACATTCGCGACTCCGGCAAGCCGCTCGACGAGTTCAAACGCGACCCGATCCATGCGAACATCCGGGGCGAGCAGATTCTGGGCCATATCCTGGCGTCCCACCTGGCGCCGCCGGTGCCATGGCATTGAACCGAGCCACAACCGATCGGGGGATACCGGCCAGTTTGACGAGATTCTTGCGGACGATCCGAGAGCGGAGTCGCGCAGGCTGAAACTCACCGGTTCTTTCTCGATCAGAAATCCCCGGCCAGGATTTGTCCAGCGCCGGTGAAAGTTCCGCCAGGAGCCCAGGGCGTTCATGGGCAGGAATCGTTCAACCCGTTACCTCGCTGAGACTTGTGCATCCCCTTGACGCCGGCGCGGCAATTGCGTGCTGGAGGCCCGGATACCGCGGTCAACGTGCGCACAACGACCATGTTCATCGATCGAGGAGCTTGACGGATGACGAGGATCTATTCGCGACGGACGTTTCTGGCCCGAGGCATTCAGGGCGCGGGCCTGATCGGACTGGCAACGTGGCCGGCCGCTGCTCGTGAAGCGCCGGATGCCGCCGCGATGGCGGGCAAGGCGGTCGCCTTCCTCAGGTCTCGCCAGGGGAGCGATGGGAACTGGTCGGGCGACCGGGAACCGGGGATCACGGCGCTGGTGGTGACGGCGATGCTCCGGACCGGACAAGTTGCACCCGACGACCCGGCCATCACCAAGGGCCTGGCCTTCCTCGAGCGGTACATCGGCCCGAAGGGCGGGCTATCGGAGGCGCCGCACTCCGTCTACACGACCTCGGTCGCCCTCATGGCCTTCCATGAGGCCAATCGCGGCGGGCGTTACGATCGAATCATCAAGGGCTCCCAGGATTTCCTCAAGTCGACCCAGTTCGACGAGGGCGAAGGCAAGGGGCGGGATGATCCCAGTTATGGCGGGCTGGGCTACGGCGGCGGTAACAGCCGGCCGGACCTCTCCAACACGTCGTTTTTCGTGGAGGCCCTACGCGACACCGGCCTGCCTCCCGATGACCCCGCGCTCCAGAAGGCGCTGATCTTCGTCTCGCGGTGCCAGAATCTCCAGAGCGAGTTCAACGACCTGCCGCGGGCCGGGAAGGTCAACGACGGAGGCTTCGTCTACAACCCGTCCGCCGGAAGTGAGGGCGGACGCGGCAAAACGGCCAAGAAACAGGGCGATAGCGGCCTCCGCTCCTACGCCGGGATGACCTACGCGGGACTCAAGAGCATGATCTACGCGGGGCTCACCCAGGACGATCCGCGCGTGAAGGCGGCCATCGAATACATCAGGAAGAACTACACGCTGGACGAGAACCCCGGCCAGGGTCAGCGCGGGCTCTATTACTACTACCAGACGTTCGCCAAGGCGATGGCCCTCCTGGGGAAACCCACGCTCGTGGATGCCCAGGGCACCGAGCACACCTGGCGAACCGAGCTCGTCGCCGCCCTGGCCAAGCGGCAGAATGCCAACGGCAGTTGGGCCAACCCGGATGACCGCTTCATGGAGGGAGACCCCCACATCGTGACCTCCTTCGCCCTGCTCGCCCTGGCCAACGCGCGGACGAAGAATTGAAAGGGTGTACAAGAAGCCTGGAAGGCGGTTCGTAGGGTACTCTGCGAGCACCGAGGCGCAGGCCGTGGCCGTGCCGGTGCTCACAGAGCACCCGACATGGTTCACACCGTGACTCGAATCCGTCCCTCGTTCCCACGGTCTCCCCCCGGGAGAAGGTGCCCGAAGGTCGGATGAGATGTACCGTTGGGGACGAGAAACGGGGACGCAGCTAGGACGAGAAATGAAGAAAGTTGTATCCGGCGGGCCGGGGCAGAGCCTCGCCGGATCCCAGGCAGACTCGGCCTGCCGGATACAACTTTCTTCATTTCCGCGCCCACTGTATCAGTGCTGACGGTGATCGTAGAGTCGATCGGGGGCGGGGGTCGCTCCGTCGGGAGAGACGAACGCCTTTCCAGATTGCCTAACCCGCAGGGTGATTTAGCGATGTCCCCATTACTTCCCCCCAGCGCCAGCCGGTGGGCCGCCGGGAAGCCACACCCCTTGGCCTGATTGCCGGGCTGACCGAAGTGGTCTTGCAAGACCGGGGTGTCGGGCATGGAGAAGGACGAGCCGTCGACCAGGAAGGTACGATGGCCGCGCCAGCGGCCGATGGCCTCGGTGTCCGGTATCACGGCCCGGACCATGTGGCGAAGGACGGCCTGAAAGACGGCCAGCGGGAGCCGGGCGCGGGCCATGCAGAAGGCGGCGTCGCTGAAGGCCCGGCCGGCCAGGAGGGAGACATGGGTCAAGGAGGTGTTGCCGTGGAGGATCTGGATGAGGAACCAGTGGATGATGGCCGGCGGGGTCAAGAGAGCGGCGTCGCTCCACGTGTGGCCGGCGGCCAGACAGGCGGCGAGAATGAAGTCGGTGCCGAGGGTGGCGGCGAGGTCTTGCCGGAGCCGGTGAAGGAGGGTAGAAATCCGTCGATGCATCGCGGGGGCCTCCTGTGCCAGGGTGCCGGGGAAAAATACCATGGTGCGCGGAAGCCCCTGTCATCTCAAGACCTGATGCCCCTTCGGTTTAGTGACCTTAATGCCATTCACCTCCGTCCCCGTTGGCCTGCTCCCGTCCCCGTTGGCCTGCCCCGTCCCCGTTGGCCTGCTCAGCTCCGTCCCCGTTGGCCTGCTCAGCTCCGTCCCCGTTGGCCTGCCCCGCCGGGGTGAGCGCGTGAGTCGAACGAGAGATCGGGGCCCCTGAGAGGGCGTGTGGGAGGTGTCAGGCGACATGAAGACGGATACCCCCGGCGACACCCAACGAGCGAGCGGGGCCAGGAATCTGGTAGGATGGCTGTGGGGAGAACCGGTCGCGTTCCCAGCAGCCCGGCTTTCCCAGGAGGTGACACCATGGCGGTCGATCAGATGATCCAGAAGGTCCAGGACGCCTTGAAGCTCGGCAAGGTGAAATCGAAGCTGCCGCGGAATCCCAAGGTCGTCAACATCCGCGTCGAGGACTACGTCGACTCGGACGGGGAGGATGCGCTGCGGGTGACGATCGTCATCGACGAGGATGTGGACGTCGAGAACGTGAGTGGTCAAGACCTCTCCGATCTGGTGAACGCCATTCGCAGCCGCATCCGTGAGCTGGACGTTGAGCGGTGGGCTTACATCGGGTTCGCGAAGCCGAGCGAGCTCGAAGAGGACGACGACGAGGAATGAGCCGTGTACAAGGACCTTCTGGAACAAGCGGTCCGGCTGGCGAAGCTCGATGCCAAGAAACCGAAGCAGGCCAACCTACGTCGTGCGATCTCCTCGGCGTATTACGCCCTCTTCCATATGCTCGTGGATGAGGCCTGTCGCATCCAGATCGGGTCGCACCACAACCAGGCCCCGTACCGGCAGGTCCTGGGGCGGGCCTTTGTCCACGGAGCCATGAAGGAGGCTTGCAAGTCGTTCGGCGGAGGGACGCTCAAGAAAGGCGTCGCGAAGGGACTGCCGGGGAGCTTCGCGATCCCCGCGGAGATCCGCGAACTGGCGGAGACCTTCGTCGAACTCCAGGAGCGACGACACGTCGCCGACTACGACCTGACGGACCGATTCAAGCGGTCGAACGTGCTCCTGCTGATCAATCTGGTCGAGCGTCGAGTCCGGTCCTTCACGGAACTGGCGTCTTCCGATGAGAAACGCTTCTTCCTGGCGTGCCTGTGGGCGTGGAAGGAGCTGGCGAATCGCTGAACCTCCCTCGGAACGCCGGCGATCGGGGCGATCCACAATTCCGGGCGCGATCGCTCCGCTTCTGCGCGCGAAAAGTGTGAAGCGCGCCCCTGGGATTGGTGAGGGGCTCTAACCGAGCCCGGCTGGTGGTGCCGGATCGTCACCGACCCTCCGTCGGCGCGTCGGCCGCCGCTCGGGGCGATCAGTCTTTTGGTCGTGTCTGGTGTCAGTTCATTTTTCCGGTCGTGTCTGGTGTCAGTTCATTTTTCCGGCGGAAAAATGAGTAGAGTCGAGGTGTGGCGCGGTAGTTTAGGTCGAAGTTTGTTTTCCCCTGTTAGCCCGCCCTTTCGTCTGCGGGTGTCCCACCATCTCGACCATGCCCCGTTTCCACACCCCGCTCATCGAACCGGGCAGGCGGATTTCCCGCACCCGGCTCTCGGACAAGGCGCCCCATTCACCGACCCACGTAGGCTGGTGAGCCGATGAGATGTCATGCCTTCCGGAACGTCCCAGCCGTGGGTGGAGTTTGCAGGCTTGCGCCAATCTCCCGGCTGTCGGCCCCTTCCGACACGGGCCTTGAACTGAGTCCCCTTCCCTCGACCGGAGTTACCCGGCGTCCACGGTACTACGAGGCTCTCCGCCACCCCAGGCGGCCCGGCCTGTCCCTCACGGGCGTCCGGTTGAGTCCACGCGACTCACCGCGCGGGTTTCCCGTGTTGCTTCGGTTTCCCCATCCAGGCATGCCGTCGTCATTACCCCGGCGGGCTCGCTGGGACGGTTCGCTCGTGGTCCGGCGTATTCCAGCCTCGCCTTGATCGTCAGCGATGTCAGCCTTCCCCGTGTCAGTGCCGGGTCGGCGCCCACATTAAATGTTTCGAGGCCTGCTCAACGTTCACTCGCGTTACGGCCTGCCTGATCGCCGGACCACCTTGTGGCCCGTTGTCTCGAAGGCTCCGACGGTTTCGTTACCTCCACCGCCGCTCCGATAGCTTCCGGCTGGAGCGACCCAGTTGCCGGGGGGCATGGTTACCCCTGGAAATCCGAAACCTTTTCACGGCGCACACTGACACCAATTCCGCGCTGACACCAATTCCGCGCAATTCCGCGCTGGGGTGAATGTCTGTTCGAGAAGGGTCGAAAGCCGTTTGACTCGCCGATGAGCGAGCCGCCCGGAAACAAATAACAAAGTTTGATCCCGGGTCCCATCCCTTCCCGGTTTTCCCTATGTCCCCGGTTTTCCCAGAATATGATATTACTTATATATTAGGTTGTGTCTGGCGTCGGTCATTTCTTGCGCTTTCTCGGTCTTGCACCTCTGGGCGGCGGAACTACGGGCAACGCTCGCATTCTGATCCTGTTGTCGGTGATGACCGAAAAATGCCCGGTCCAATCCGTCCGGCTCTCCAAGGCTTCGAGAATCCGTTGGTTGTCCGTATCGGATTCGCTCCCTGCCAACCGAATCAAGATGACGCCGCAGGAAGCAGGCAGTTGCGACCGGAAGGCCAACTCACCGAAGTCCTTATCGTGAGTGATGACGATTCGCTGTTCCGCCTGGGCACGGGCCAAGATCACATCATCCCGCTCGGAGCGCATCGACTCCTTGACCGAGAGCACATCATGCCCCCGTTGCCGCAATTCCTGAAGCACGGTCCCGGTGACGTTCTCATCGGCGAGAAAGCGCATCGCCAGATCCTTCATGTCGGCAAGAGGTACACCCGCTCCGACTTGAGGACTTCGCTCGCGTAGGCCAAACACGCCTGGATGTCTTCGGCGGTCAGGTGATCGTATTCACGGAGAATCTGCTCCGTCGTCCACCCTCGGCCCAGAAGGTCCACGACAAACTCGACAGCAATGCGCGTCCCCTTGATGACGGGTTTGCCGACGAGCACCTTCGGGTCCACGCTGATTCGATCTTGCCAGTCCATCCGGTTCTCCTGTGTTGGGTTGGCCGGTCATGTCCGATGACTCACGCCTTCCGTTCTCCGCCTGCGCTAAAGGGGTCGGGGCCCGCGAAACGGACGGAGCGAATTGTTTTGTTAAAGGTCGTTAATTCGTTCCGTCCCCTTTTTCGGCCCCTGCGCTAAAGGGGTCGGGGCCCGCGAAACGGACGGAGCGAATTGTTTTGTTAAAGGTCGTTAATTCGTTCCGTCCCCTTTTCGGCCCCCCTTTTCGGCCCCTTGAACGCAACAGAGAAGACCATATCGGCCAGCGAGAGAGGCTGTTGACCCCGAGTCGTCTTGCGCACAGGTTCCACGATGCCGCGACACAACTCAGCAAGCAAGACCTGGAAACGGTGCTTCTCGGTCGTCTGGGCTTTGTTGTAGGCAGGCCAGTTCTGCTTGTAGGTCGGCTTCTTGACTGTGGTCTGCCTGACCACCGTCATGACTTCGGTGGTGATCTCGGTGCCATCCGGATGGGATTCCCGTTGCTTGACGAATTGGACTGCAAAGACGTGCTTGCACGGTTGACTGCGTTCCTCGAAATCCTTGCAGGTGCACGTCGGTTGTTCCAAGTCGAGCCGCACCCAATAGGCGCCGTTACCGGTCTGGCTTGGGACTGCCCAGAGACCAGATTTCTTCTGTTCGATCCGAGTCATGGCCGCAATAGCGAGCCCGCGCTGTCGGCGGGTTTCAGTTGGATCGAGTGTCTCCTTGATCGTTGCAACCGCGGACATGGGTCAGACCCCTCCAAGGAAGGTCGGGTTCGCGTTGGCATCGTTCATGACACATTTATTGTAATGACAAAAAACTTACAGTCAAGACCTGACTGCTTGACCCGTAAGTTTTTTGTCATTACAATTCTGGCATGAAGAAACAACGCGGGAGACCTCCCAAGGACCTGGACCGGGCCAAGGGAGTGCTGTTGCAGGTGCGATTGGAAGCCGCCGAGAAGCAGGCTTTCGATGAAGCCGCTACGCTCTCAGGTCTTTCGCTCTCGGCATGGCTGCGGGAGCGGTTACGGATCGTAGCAAGGCGGGAATTGGAGAAGGCTGGGCAGTCGGTTGCTTTCCTTCGATCGTCAGGGGCGAAAGCCGGAGAAGGATAGTCTTGGTCATACCTGAGGCCAAGTGCTTACATCGACCATATGTCCTAGGACCTCTTTGATCCTAGTCATCTTGTCGCATGTAACGAACTTCAAGCCGTGCTCGTACGCTTGGGATACGATCCAAAGGTCGTTTTCGTCCACGCCCAGAACATGAGCCTGGGCATTTTCGTGAAGTTCTATATATTTATTTTTTTTGAAATAAGTGTCACAAACTGCTCGCTTGAGTTTGGCGTATTCCCCGGCGGTGGCATTTGTAATTTCTAGACGGTGCGAGTGGAAGGTCTCGGCAATCCAGCGCCTGAAAGCAGCTTGTTTGGCAGGATCCTTGGCGTTTATGTTTAGATGGCCAAATTCAATTTCACCTATCGTGACAGCAGATATATATAAAAAATTCCCGTTCGGTATTGCTGCTACGCGCGAGGTTATCGCGGGCTTCTGCTGAAACCAAAAACTCACGATGTTCGTGTCGAATAGATAGCCGTTCATTCTTCGCCCCCGTCGTCATCATTGGTCGCCAATTCCAGCGCTCGGCGGATGTGACTGGGCAATTCCAGGGGTTGTCCCCGAAATCGTTCGATCGTTGCCTGAGCGTGGCGCCGAGTCAACCAATCCCTCAGAGAAAAGAACGGCTTGAAGTCATGCGGAAAGTAGTCGGCGAAGCGAAATGGAATCGGCCGGTTGTTGAAACCGTTGAAGTAATCTAAAAGCACGCGTTCAAGCCTCGGCGGCAAGCCATACGCCTCTAATACAATTGCGTCAATCTGACGAAGCAGCCTATCGGCCTCCCCGTAAGCTTGCTGGACAGCAAGCGGATGAGCAGCTCCAATAGCCTTGCGATACTCCGCCACGAGCGTCCCGATCTCTTCCGCTTGTTGAGTCGTGAAGAATGGGACGGGGATTTGGCGAATCGTCTTTACCATGACATGGGCTCCCGTCTCCTTTACCGCCGCGAATGCGCTAGCGACCGGCCCGTTGAGGACAGCGACGATCGGCACGATCATTCCGTTGTCTTTGGGCCATACGGCGATGAAAGCTTCATAACACGCTAGCCCCTCGAAGTCAGCAAATGCTGCGAGTTTCCACGGTCCCGGCCGAGATTTGCGGTTTCTATTCAGGATAATCTTCGGCTGGTCCCAAGACCGCTCAAATGAGTTGGGCCGTCGTTGATACTCTGTATCGAAGTTGAGATAAGCAATGGGCGGTGCACTCGAAGGCTAAGAACGGTGACGCTTGAGGCGCAATACCAACACGATCATCATGGCCATCCCGAGGTTCTGATCGAACAAGCAGGTCGCGATGCTCTTCTTGGTCTAAGCTCCATTCAATCCCCTTTCGAACCTCTGCCATCTCGCCAAGCTGCGGGCAGTAGGCGAGATAATCCCAAACCTCTTTCAATTCGAGGACCGCGAGCGATTTGTCAGCGTCTTCGCTTGACTTGCTCTCTTCGGCACGAAAATCGACCTCATGGAGCCGCTCGAATTCGCGCCAGTGCTTCTCTTTCACCTTCGCAAATGATACGATTGCTTGCGTGTGCGTGGCAGGATCTGTCGCGATCAAGAGTACCGTCTCCTTGTCGGCATGCTCCCATCCTTTCCCGGGGAGGGACAAGAGGTCGATGCTACCGTATCGCTCGACAATCCTTCTGCGAATCGGCGCGTAGCCACGGTGGTCAAGGAAAGACCGTGGCAAAACGAAGCCAAGCACCCCTTGCGGATGGAGCGAGTCGAGAATGCGGCCAAGCAACTCCGCAGGTTTATGTCTTGTGGTCGCCCTCACTTCTTCGTATTCCTCGTCATCAAAATCTTCAAAAGGAGGATTGCATAACACGATCCTGGCAACCTGGCAAGCAGGGCCGAATTCTGGCGATTTGAATACATTGCTTGGCCTTATGTTCCATCCATTTGGATTAGGATAGTCGGCCAACGCGAGACATAGGCTCCCAATCTCAACCCCAAACGGATCTCGTTCAAATCCGGTCAACATTCGCTGGAAGTAAACATGTCGGGCCACCGGGTCGGAGATCTCAGGGGGAATGTCGCGCATGCGATCAAGCGCAGCAACAAGAAATGTCGCACTGCCCGAACACGGCTCTAATACTCGTCTGTGCTCCAGATTAAAGGATTCGAAAGGGATGCGATCGACGATATAACGAACGATGCTCCTTCTCGTCCGGTGGATACCTAGCTTCTTCCGAGTTTCCTCGCTAACAAGGGTTCTTGACCAGATCTGAGAGAGTACCTCCACAGAAAGGTTGCGGAAATCCGTGCGACCCCAAACGTGGCTGAACACGGCTTCTCTGGCCTCATGATTCAACAACTTGTATTCGGTTTGGTTGTAATGCTTGGCGACCCGATTGAGAACGATTTCGGGACTACCTGGAGAATCGAGATCGGCGAAGTCCTTGTGATTCCGATCGGCGAAGACCTTGCCCGTCAGTATCCAGAACGCGAGCTTGAATAACTCTCGTTCTGGTGGGTCGCAGCCTTTAGCCCCCCTATACGCATCAACTCCGGCCTTGATTTCGCGGAGCAAGATCGGATCAAGAGACTTCCTGATTTTCAATTCCAACTCGGGGATGAGTCCCGCAAAAAGGCTAGGTTGGAAAAAAGTAGGGACGCGTCCGACGCCTTCCTTCGTCCGCAAGAACTCATTCGGCTGGAGAGCTTTCTCGTTGTCTGTTATCCACCGCCGAAATCCAACTTCATCAACGCTGTGCTCAAGATAGGCAGATCCTTCCTCCCTGCTGACCGCCCAAATCCCGATGGTTTCATCTTGGATTTCCAAGACCACCGGGGCTCCTAGCGAACGATGCTCGTTAACCAAAGTACGCGCCGTGTGACCCATTGGCCTCTGCTACGCCGATAAGTGCTGTCCCATATGATACAGGAGTCCTACCGAAGAGGGCTGCCCGAATCTGCCTTTGGGGATGGCGACTTACGAATCGATCAAGATATTTATAATCTTCGGCGACGAGTTCATCGCGATATCCAAGCGTCCTCAAGGCGGTGAGCACCGATTCCACGAGTCGTCGCTGTGCGCCAGTGAAGTCCAGGGTGTTCACAGCTTCTTCTCCTGTGGCCACAGTCTGCATCACTAATAGTGATGGCTCGGATCAGTTGCGTGCATGCATCATGCGCGCGCCGATAGCCACCAGAGGTGACCTCGGTGGCTATCGGCTAGATCTTCTTGATAGCTTAATGAACGCCGGATCACCTTACAAGGTTCCTGCACCGAAACAGATTTCGACAGAGATTCGTAGCACGTATTTTCATCAAGTATTGCCCATTTATCCCAATTTGAAAATCTCGAAGTATTCCCCATTTGTAATTGGGCGTGGATCGCAACGATTTGCATGCAATCAAGTTTCGCATCCAAATCGCGCGTCTCTGAATTCCTTCATTCTCGATTCGTTGTGCAGCCCGGTGAATCGTTGTGCAGGGGGCATTCGTTGTGCAAAGCCGAGAGACACTAGGGTTGTTCTGGAATAGCCGACAGTCGTCTCTGTCCCCCTGACCCCCTTCGGGATCAGTTCACTGCGTAGGTCTTCAGGGGCACCGCCGCGATCCGCCGGTCAACCAACGCGGCCACCACCCGGATCACCCCGGTGTGCCGCTGGAACGCGCTGCGGAAGACCTGCTTGAGCACCTGAAATCGGTTCAGTTGGGCCATCACAGGTTCGATCACCACCCGGTACCCGCTGATCACCCGGTTCGCCGCCTGTTGCTCCGCCGTCAGCGGGTGGCCTCGCGTCGCCCTCGTCGGCACCACCAGGGACGTCCCGGGGCGGTCCTTCTGGCCTCCGGTGTAGGCCTTGTCGGCCATCGCCGATTCCCCCTCCTCCAGCCGGTCCAGCGTGCCGTCACCCCGCATCATCGTCAGGTCGTGGGTCGAGCCAGGGACCGTCTCGGAAACCCCACCGATCCGTCCTTCCGGCGTGCAAACGACCTGGTTCTTGACCGTGTGCCGCTTCTTCTTCCCGGAGTAGAACGGCTTCTGCTGATCCCATCCCTGCGGGCGTCGGAACGGCTGCTCCTTGCCGTCGATGACGATCTTGACCTCCGGGAACGCGGCGAAGACCGCCGCCGGGGTGGCCAGCGGGGTGCGGCCGGCGGCGGGCCGCTCGAACGGGAAGTCGGCCAGGGTCTCGAGCACCGCCAAGGCGTCCTGGACGTTCTCCCAGGCGTTGGACTTCTCCAACCCGAAGAGCCAGCCGAGCAGCTCGTAGGTGGGATAGATCCGCAGCCAGACCAGCGCCATCAACAGCCGGTCGGTCAGGTCCAGCGACGGCGGGGCGCCGGCGCCCGGGCGCGGCGGCGGGGCGTGCCCTTCTTGGTGCGAGTCGAGGCGGCCCGGGTTCGGGCGTGCGCCGCCGCGAATTCCGCGGCGAGCCGCTCGAATTCCCCGAGAGTCAGCCCGGTCAAGGCGGGGAAGATCTTGGGGGTAACTCGGAGCGTCGCATAGCGGATCATCGAGGAGCCTCCTGGTGCTCCACATAGTGTACAGGACCGTTATTTCAGAACAACCCTACTGCTTGTCCCGTTTGCCCTGAACCAATCCACCTTCCATCGATCACCCCGAAGAGGAGAACTACCCCGCCATCGCTCGAAATCTTGCGCCTCGTTCATAGATTTTTCTGAATTTCGCTTGCATCGGGCTTGTCCGCCCGCTAACATCCATCATTTGCTGTTCGTCCGTATCGCAAACCGATCGATTCGAGGCGAAGCATGGCGTATACAACCCAGGAGAGCCTCCTGTTTCGCCTGCGACGCCAGCCGGCTGATGAGGACGCGTGGGATCGGTTCGTCACGTCTTACGAACCCCTGATTCAATTGTGGTGCAAGAAGCGCGGCCTGGCTCCAGGCGACGCTCAGGATGTCTGCCAGGACGTCCTCACGAAGCTGGTCACGGCACTCCGGACGTTTTCGTACGATTCTTCGAAACGATTCCGGGGCTGGCTGCAGATCGTCGTCAATCACGCCCTGAGCGATTATCAACGCCAGCGACTCCAGGAACCCACTCGCGGTTCGGGCGATACCCAGGTGCTCGAGCTGCTCGTCAACCAGGAAGCACGCGACGACCTGCTCTCGCGGCTCGATCAAGCCTTCGACCTCGACCTCTTCGATCGCGCGATGTCGAACGTACAGGCCCGGGTCGCTCCGCACAACTGGCAGGCGTTCGTGCTGACCGATCTCGAGGGGAGTTCGATCCCGGAGGCCGCGGCGTGGCTTGAGCTGGAGACGTTGACCGTCTACGTCGCGCGGTGCAAGATCCGTAAGATGTTGAAACGTCAGATCGATCGCATGGAGGCGGAACACGAGGAGTCGTCAACCGATGGAGTGCGACGGCTGTCCGGATCCGAGCGTGCTGCGCCAATACCTCGACGATTCGTTTGATCCTCAACCTGGGGACCCGATCGCCGCTCACTTCGCCGCATGTCCCCGTTGCCGAGCGCTGCTGGAGGACCCGACCGAGCACGCGGACCAGGTCCGCTGGCGGGAGCTGTGGGGCCTTCGCAATCCGCTTTCGTCCAGCGAGAGCAACGATCCCCGCGACGAGGACGGTCCCCTCGACTCGGAACCGCGACTGCCGGCTTCCATCCAGGTCGAGGGCTTCGAGGTCCTCGGCGTGATGGGTCGAGGCGGATCCGGAGTCGTCTACAAGGCCCGGCAGGTCAAGCTCGATCGACTGGTCGCGCTGAAGATGCTGACGGCCGGTGCGCACGCCTCGCGCAGGGCCATCAAGCGGTTTCGCGAGGAGTCGATGACGATCGCCCGGCTCCGTCATCCCCAGGTCGTCGCGCTCTACGACCTCGGCGAACACCAGGGCGTCCCTTACCTGTGCCTGGAGCTGGTCGAAGGGGGCAGCCTCGCCCAACGCCTTGGCGGCCAGCCCGTACCGCCGCCGGAGGCGGCCCGGATCACGTCCGCGCTCGCCCGGGTGGTCCAGGAGGCGCACGATCGCGGGATTATCCACCGCGACTTGAAGCCCGCGAACGTCCTGGTGGCCGGCCCCCGCGATGAGCCTCTCGACCCCGCCCGGCTCAAGCTCACCGACTTCGGCCTGGCCAGGCGCCTGGATCAGGATAGCCCGGCCCATGCCTCCCTCTCCGGCATGGTCCTGGGCACGCCGTCGTACATGGCACCCGAACAGGCCAGGAATCGAGCCATGACGGTCGGCCCGGCCATCGACGTCTATGGACTGGGCGCGATCTTCTACGAACTGTTGACCGGCCGGCCACCGTTCCGCGGCGACTCGCCGATCGAGACGGTCTTCCAGGTCGTCGGCCAGCGTCCGGACCCGCCATCACACGTCGATCACCGCGTTCCCGGGTCGCTGGATGCCATTTGCCTCAAATGCCTGGAAAAAGACCCAAAGCGACGATATCTGACGGCCCGTGACCTCGCGGATGAGCTGGATCGATTCTTGTCGGATGGAGCGAAGCACCGCACGGAACGACCCTGGAAATCCGGGTTGCGAGCCGGGCGGGTCATCACGATCGGCGCGGCCGCCATCGTGTTGATGCTGCTCGCGGTTCTCGGACTGTCCTTGGTCGATCGCCCGCAGAAGGGTCGGGGTGCGACACCTCTCGCCCACCGACACCTGGAGTTGACAACCCCAGCAAACGATCTGCACGTGGATCAGAAGCACTACATGGGCGTGGGCCGCGTCGCCATCTCACCGGCGGTGAGTACCGTTCGCGCCCCGAGGGAAGTGATCCAGTTCGACCTGAACGACGATCGGCACAAGTCCTACCTCGACGGCTCATTGACGAGGAACGCCCGGATCTGGAGCGAAAAGCGCCACGGCATCCGTTACTGGGGACCGATCGACGACCGCAAAGACTTCGAAGTGGTCTATAAGTTCGCGCTGGCTTTTCCCGTCCGCTCGGCATCGCTTTATGCGAGTCTTTCTCTCGACGCCGCGGATGCGAGCGGAGTCCTCGAAGTTTCGACCGATCGCGATCGCGCCTGGAAAGCAGTGATTCACGGAAGTACGATCTGGCCCTACGCTGCACCGGTTAACATCTCGGAATGGGTCCGGGGCGCTCGGACGATTCTTGTCCGCGCCGGATGAAGGGGCGAGATGACCACGATGACAGTGCCATGGCCCAGTTCCTGCGGACTTCGACGATTCCCGATGGGCATATCGGGCTGAAGTCGCTTTATGTCTTCGATCTGCGCGTCTACGATCGGGACGTGCCGATCGTGACCGGCACGGTGCGGTTCAACGACGGTTGGAGCCGGCGACTCTGGATCGATCCGGACGGCCTCTTCGAGGTGGAGCGCGATTTCGAAAAACCCGGGGAATACCAGGGCACCATCGAAGTTCAAGCCGATCCTCTCGAGCCGGTGTCCCGGAGGTTTCACATCGTCTACCGGCCATCCGCCCTCGTTCGGTGAAGTCGCGGGAATCACGGAGTGACCGGAGTCTCCCACGCCTTCGGCGTGGCACATCACCGCTAGGAAACTATCCGAGAATTGACGATATGGCCCGGATCCTGCTTGAGTTATGTTCTTCGAGAGCGTAACCGAAGGAGGGTCCCGCCATGACCAAGACCAAGCGGAAATCGCGACGGAAACCGAAGTCCAAGCGGTTAGGACCGATCTGGGAGGTCCCGGATGCCCTGTGGGAACGAATCCTTCCCATCCTCTTGGCGTTCTGGCCCAAGAAGCCGACCGGACGGCATACTGCCAATTGGCGCACCGCCCTCACTGGGATCATCTTCCGCATGCGGACCGGCTGCCAATGGGAGCAACTCCCCCGCAAGTTCGGCCCCAAGAGCACCGTCCACGATTGGTTCCAGCGCTGGTGTGCCGGCGGGGTCATGGAACGGATCTGGGCGGAGCTGGTCGCCGAGTGCGACGAGTTGGGTGCCGTCGAGTGGCAGTGGCAGAGTGCCGACGCGGCACTGGGCAAGGCCCGGTTCGGGGGGGAAAAAGGTAGGCCCAAATCCCACGGATCGTGGGAAAAACGGGACCAAGAAGTCGGTGGTGGTCGATGGTCAGGGCAGGCCGTTGGGGGTGGTGATCTCCGGGGCCAACGTGTTGGAGAGGCAGACCCTGCGCGGGACGATCGAGGCCATCGTGGTCGAGCGCCCCGAACCGACCGGCGAGGCGCCGCAGAACCTCTGCCTGGATGGGGGTTACGAGAACCCCACGGGCCGGGCAGCGGCGACCGAGGCGAACTACATCCCTCAACATCCATAAAGCCAGCGAGGAGATGAAGCCTGGCGCGAGGAAGCCCGGACACAAGCCGCGACGTTGGGTCGTGGAGCGGACGGTGGGCTGGCTGTCGAAGTGCCGCGGGATCTTGGTGCGGTACGACAAGAAGGACGGCAACGACTTGGGGCTGATCCAACTGGCCTGCGCGCTGTACTGGTACCGGCGGCTCGACCGCCTGGGTCAGGCTGACGCAAACCAAAATCCCACATGAGCATCAGAGGCGTTCTCGGATAGTTTCTATGGCTCGGGCATGTCCCGCCCCGCGTTCGCCTCGCCCCAGGTGAGTTCGGGGCGATCGCATGCGCCGAGCCCCACACTGGAACCAAAACCGTGCCCCGAACATGATCACACACCCATTAACCGCTTTGTAGATGCACTTCACCGGACGGACACCCTGATGACGATCCCGGCCAGAACCGGCCGCGCGGATTGGTGGCGGGTGTCGTGCCGTGCTGCGCAGGTGAGCGGTAACGGGATTGGTCCGCGGGGCGGGGAAGCGTGGAGCGCGGATTCCGGATGAACCGGATTGATCGCAGAAACGCGACTCCCCTCTTGCATTCCCCCGTGGCTTCCTGGTATCATGGTGAGGTTGAACGGATTGATGTTGGACTCAAGGGATTGAGTGACATCGCCGACGATGCCAACTTGACGTTGACTCTTTTTGCAATTGGGGGCCGGCCCGATGATTTTTCACAACAATCGGTCGAATCTCTCATCAAGTCAATTCGCTGCGGTCATCGGGTTGGGGCTTGCGCTTGCGGGTCCCTCACTCTGCTTTGGGCAGACGCTAAACCTCGGCCAAGCCGCAACTTTCACCGTCCTCGAGACACCCGGCTCAGGCGGCATTAGCGTCTTAACCTCGACAATTGGGGGCAACGTCGGCCTGGACCAGAGTTACTCCGCTTCGAACGATACTGTCAATGGAAACATATACATCGGTACGGGTATTACTGGATCATCTTCGCACACTAACGTCACAGGCAGTGTGGTGACGGGGTCCAACTTGACGGGTGCCGTTTCGGCTGCCGACCAGGTCGCATCGACGGCCGCGGGTTGGACAGGAACTGGTGCGCACCCCAATGCGAACCTCCTTCAAAACTCTGGTATCGGCAGCAACTACATCTTCACGGGGAGTTCGAGTCATTCCGGCCAAAATGTGTTAGCTGTGACGAGCTCCCTCAGCATAAGCGGCGGCAGCATCACGATCAATGGAACCGCTAGCGAACAATTTGTCTTCAACATATCGAACCTCGTTACTTTCAGCCAAACCTCAATCATTCTCAATGGCGTTAGTGCGGGCAACGTGTTTTTCAACATCCTCCACGGCGGCAGTCTCACCGCAAGTGGAGGTACGTTCACCGGCAACATCCTGAGTCTCAATGGCGGCAGTGGTGTTGGTGGTACGGTCAATCTTTCGAGTGTGACAATGGATGGTAGCGTGATTTCGAGTGGCAGCCTGTCGATCTCAGGTAGTTCCGTCGCCATCGCCCCCGAGATGCCGACGATCCTTCTCGGAGTCTCCGCGCTTCTCTTGTTAGTTGGTAAGGCTGGTCTGGATCGATTCCGGCAGCGACGGACCGGATGAGTCCTCCGGAGATTCCATCCTGAATTGTCTTTTCGTCGCGACCGTACCTGCTCCCCGCGATTGGCTGCAATCTGCCGAGAATCAGGGGTCAAGAGGACTTCTCCATCGAGAGGATCCAAGTTGCTGTTGCACCACCCGGTGAAAGGCATCCGGAGGGATTCGCCTTCCGCCATTCTGTGGTGAGCTGGTTCGACCCTGCTTCCGTCCCCAAGACACTCGTTAATAACGCTCTCGAACGAATTTCCCCTGCTTACGGGCGATTGGGCCTCCAACCGCAAAAGCTCTCGTCTAACTCTTGACCCCGGAGTTGATCGAGCGTTGTTGAAGTAGATGCGAACGTTAACGTCGGTCGTTCATAGTGGGTTTATGCTGGGATGAGCATACTTATGCTTTCTTCGGCAAGGAGTGAGACCCCTTGGCATTGCTGGATGTTGAGTTTTATCCGCGTTTTCGGTTCTTCAGCGTCGGTTCTCGGAGGGCCATGAAGGGTTTGGCTGATCGCGGCTGGAAAACGGGTGAACGTTGGTGATAGCGGCCTGGAGAGCATGGCGTTTGACGGACTTCTGGAGGCGTTCGATCCGGTTCAGGTTGGATCGAAGTGATGAAAAGTGCGGTTGAACTGGCGATTGCTGATTTCCATTCTGCTCGCCACAATCGCGATCGGGGCGGGGATCGCCGGGTTACATCGCGTCCAAGTGAGGCGCAATGCTGGCGTATTGATGCAGCGTGCAACCCGAGCGGAAGAGGACGGCGACCTCGTCCAAGCTGAGGAATGCCTGCGCCTTTTCCTGGGTTACGAACCAAACCATCCCGCGGCGCTCGCGAAGTATGGCGTGATCCTCGCTTCTCTGGCTCGGACTGTGGATGATCGAATCCGCGCCATCCAGACCCTCGAGCAGGCGCTCCGCGTCGATCCGAATCGCTACGAGGTACGGCGCCAGGTCGTCCACCTGGCCATGGGGCTGGGTTGGTATCCCTTGGCTCGGACCCATCTCAAACTCCTGCTTGATCCCGAAAGATCCGTTGGCGATCAGGGTGTAGGACGAACGACTGCCCAAGAGGGTGAGCTGGAATTCCTCCTGGGAGCATGCTCAGAAGGCGTTCACGAAGATGGCGAGGCTGCTCTCCACTTCAAGAAGGCGATCGCTCTGGCGCCCAGCGGATCGAAGGCTACGTACGGCTCGCCCACTTGCTCCGCGGGCGGCTCAATGATCCGAATGGGGCTGATCGCGTCATGGACGCCCGCGAAGTCAAGGACGGTTTGATCGCCGCCAATGGAGGATCATGCCGGGCGTTCCTCGAGCGCGGGCTTTACCGGAAGACAAACCAGATCGAGGGATCGGATGCAGACGTGGCCAGCGCTCTCAAAATAGCGCCGGAGGATCCCGAGGTGCTGCTGACCGCCGCGGCATTTGCCGCGGAACGTGGCGATTTCGAGGTAGCCCGTCGCGACCTCACGCGCTGCCAGGAGCTAGATCCTAAGAACTGGCGGATCTCGAGTGCATTGGCCCTGGTCGAGAAAAAGACTGGGCAACTCGACAAAGCCGAGATGTGTCTGCGCCGCAGCGTCGATATCACGGTTGATCGCGAGGGACGCAGTCAGCTCCTCTGGCTGCTCGCCGACACCTTGATCGACGACCGAAAGTGGGCAGAAGCGAAGAGAGTCATCGAAGAACTGAGACAGAATCCGGTCCGTCTCGAGCTCCACAAGTATCTTGATGCGCGAATCGGCGTCGGTGAGCTGAGATGGATCGAAGCGAGGCGAGAACTGGAGTCAATCTACCCCCTCCTCGGAGCCGAACCGGAACTGGCCTATCAGTCGAATCTGCTCCTCGGTCTTTGTTACGAACGATCCGGGGACAACGACCGGCGCGAAGCCGCCTTCCGGCGGGCGATCAGCCTGGACCCGGGGCGCGTGGAAGGGCGCATCGGGCTGGCCTCAACGCGGGAGGCCATGGGGAAGCTCGGCGAGGCCATCGATGAATATCGGCGAGTGTTCGATCGGGCACCGGCCGTGGGCATTGCACTGGCCCGACTCCTGATCCTCCACAACCTGCGCCGCCCCGCGGCACAACGCGACTGGGCGGAGGTTGAACAAGTCCTCCAACAGACGGCCCGGTCGATGCCCAATTCGACCCCGGTGACGATCTGGCAGGCCGAGGCCCTCGTGGCTCAGGGGCAGCCCGGGCGCGCCCGGGTCCTGCTCAAAGCAGCCAGGGACGCACATCCGGACCGGGTCGAACTCTGGACTGCCCTGTCGGAACTGGCCGATCGATACGAGACGGCCGAGGCTGCCCTGGCCATCCTGCAAGAAGCCGAGAACCGCCTGGGCCATCGTGTCGAGGTGCAGCTCGCTCGGATCCAGCACTGGGCGACTCGTGGCGGCGCGCCTGCGTCCCGGGAACTAGCCCTCCTGGAGCGAGATATCGCGAGCCGGACCGAGGGCGACCAAGAGCCGCTCCTCCGAGTGCTAGCCGGCGCGTATCTTCGGATCGGCGACGCTGGCTCAGCAGATCGTATCTTGAGCCGGTTGGTCGAACGAAATCCGGGGGATCTGGGCCTCCGCTTCACCCAGTTCGAGCAGGCGCTGCGTGCCGGCGATGACGCGGCCATGGGGCAGATTCTGAATCAAATCCGGGTCATCGAGGACGACCCGCAAACTTCCGATAGAACGGAGGGGACCCTCTGGCGCTGCGGCCGGGCTCGATACTTGCTCTGGTTGTCTCGAAATCGGGCTCGCGGCACGATTGAGCCGAACGTGATCGAGGAGATTCGCTTGCTCTTGGCCGAGGTTGAGGAGCAGCGTCCTTCCTGGCCCTTGATTCCGTACATCCGAGCCGAGACCGAGGATTTGCTCCGAAATCCGGAGGATGCGGTTCGCAACTACCTCAGGGCGATCGAATTGGGGATGACCGACCATCTCGTTGTGCGTCGGACCGTCCAACTTCTGTTCGAGCTCCGACGATTTGAGCAGGCCGATGGGTTGATCCGGAAGTGGCAGGAGCAGGGTCTGGGCTCGGCCGATTTCCAGTTCCAACGCCTGGCAGCCGAAGTTTCGCTCCGGATACGCGACCAGGCACGAGCGCTGGAACTGGCGAGTCAATCCATCCCGCCGGGGTCGAAAGACTACCGCGATCACCTGTGGCTCGGCCAGTTCTACTGGGCCGCTGGAGACCCTGCGAAGGCCGAGCCCGAACTCCAACATGCGTTGGAGCTCGCCGGTAGCGCCCCGGAGACCTGGGTGACGATGGTTCGATTCCTCGCCCGGACCGGAGCACGGGAAAAGGCCCGAGCCGCGATCGAGCAAGCTCGCCGCCACCTTGCCGGCGATCAGGTCGCGCCGGCCTTGGCTCGATGCTACGCTGAGCTCGGCGAGATGGATCGGGCCAGGGCTGAGTTTCGGGCGGCCCTAGCCAAGAAACCCGATGATATTCCCACGCTCCGTGGGGCCGCAACCTGCGCGTTGTCAGCCGGCAAGATTGGGGAGGCCGAGACTTATTTGACGAAGGTCATCGACCTCAGGGAGAAGGCGCCGGACGATGCGGACTGGGCTCGCCGTCTCCTGGCGACAGTGCTCGCTGCCGCCGGCGCTCACCACCGAGCCCTGGAGTTGGTCGGCTTGGCGGAAGACGGTGCATCCTATTGGCCCGGTCCTGACGAGCCCGCTGAGGAACTTCGTGCCCGGGCGACGGTTCTGGCCCTTCGGAACAACCGGGTCGCGAGGCAGGCGGCAATCCGTATCCTTGAATACCTCGCCGATCGGGAATTCACGACTTCGGAAGACCGATTCCGACTAGCCCAGCTTTACGAGGCTGGGGGGGATTGGTCCAAGGCCCAGATTCAGATCCGCAGCCTACTGGCCACCGATTCAACAAACCCACTCTACCTGGCTTACGCTGCCCGCATCCTGCTCCGCCGAGGTCTGATCGACCGAGCAACGCCCTTCGTGGACACGCTGGAGAAGCAGGCCCCTGGGAGTCTCGCGACGGCGGAATTAAAGGCGCGGTTACTGAAACAAACAGGTTAACCTGATGAGGCAGTCGAACTGCTGAAATCGTTTGTCCGAGATAGGCCCGATCAGGTCGGCAATGTTGCTGTCGTACTTGAGGACCTGGGCCTCTTGACCGTGGCTGAAGAATTCTACCGCCAGTTCGGAGCTCGGTCCGGTCAAGCGCAATCGATCCTAGCCTTGGCCGGATTCCTCGGCCGTAGGGGTCGATTGGCCGAGGCGATCGACGTCTGTGAGAAGGCCTCATCAATGGGTCCTCCCGAGGTCGTCGCCGCAACGACGGTCGCCTTGCTCTACTCGGCACCGGTCGATGCGGGGCAATGCCGTCGCGCGGCGGAGTTGATCGAACGCGAGCTGAAGCAGACGCCCCAGAGTGCCGGGCTGCTGTTCCACCTCGGCAACATTCGGAGCCTCGAGGGACGCTACCAGGAGGCCGAGCAGTTGTATCGGCGATCACTTGCGAGCGATCCGGCGAACAGCGGCCCACTCGCAAATCTGGCGTGGCTGCTGGCACGGCGCGACGGCAAGGGAAGTGAAGCCCTCGAACTGGTCACAAGGGCCATGAGACTCGATGGGCCGGTCCCCGACCTGCTCGACTCTCGGGCCATCAGCTATCTGGCGGCCGGCCGCAGCGACCTGGCGATCCGGGATCTCGAGGACGCGATCAACGAAAGTGCCACGCCGCTGAAGTATGTCCACCTGGCCCAAGCTTACTTGATGGCCGATCGGCGAAAGGACGCACAGACGGCCCTTCAAACCGCCCAGGCCACGGGCCTCAGCCCAGCCAAGCTCTCGCCATTGGAGCGAGAGAACTACGAACGGTTGTTCAGACAGGTGAGCCGAGACTGATGGACCTTGATGGCGATACTTCCTCTCCGAGCCCCCCACCTCACGGCCCAGGGGGGGAACCGGTTCCGCACCGACCCGGACAGTCGCCGCCCGGATCGAACCGCCCTTCATCATGTGACGGCCTGCGGCCGATCTTGTCCTCCCTTTCGCGCGATCCTGCGGGAATACTCACGTGCTTGATCGCCCTGAGCTGGCTCTGGTCTTACTGGCCAACGCTAGGCGCGATGGCGCGACGATGGTCGCAGGATCCACGGTACTCTCACGGTTATCTCGTCGCGCCGTTTGCCTTTTATCTCCTCTGGACCCGCCGCCGGCTTCGGCCCGAACGGGTCGGACCACGTTGGCCCGGGCTGATCCTGCTGGCAGGCGCCGGTGCGCTGAGGTTGCTGGGCGCCTATACCTACTTTTCGTGGCTCGAGACGATGTCACTCCTTGTCGGGCTCACAGGGCTGGTCACGCTGTGCGGCGGCTGGACCACCTTGCCGTGGGCGTGGCCAGCCCTCGCATTCCTCATTTTCATGGTGCCGCTTCCCTACAGTGTCGAGACGGCGCTGGGATTCCCGCTCCAGCGAATGGCGACGGAGGCGAGCACCTACGCGCTGCAAGTCTTCGGGCTCCCAGCATTCAGCTCCGGCAATACGATAGTCATCGACGATTTTCGGATCGGGGTCGTTGACGCCTGCAATGGACTCGGGATGTCCTACATGTTCCTGGCCCTCTCGGTTGCGGCGGCCATCATGGTCAGTCGTCCACTTCTGGACAGGCTCTTGCTCGTCCTCGGCGCGATCCCCATCGCGTTGGTTGTGAACGTCGCTCGGATTGTAGCGACCGGCTTGTTGCATATTCTGGTGGGCAAGCGAGTCGCCGACGTGGTCTATCATGACCTGGCCGGATGGCTCATGATGCTCCTGACTTTGGCCATCCTCTTCATCGAGTGTCAACTGCTTTCGCACCTCTTTATCGAGAACGACGACCAGCGATCGAGTCGCGCCAACTTCGGGAAAGACTTCTCGAGGTGCCGAGAACAGGCCGTCCCGAACGTGCAAGGGTCGCTTGTGATCCCCGTCATGGTCGGGATCGTGCTAGTCGTGGGATCGGCGATCATCGATGGTCTCTGGACGGACCGCTGGAAGGAGTCGGAAGAACTGAAAAACGCCCTCGGACGTCTCGATCGCGTCCCCATGGCGATCGGCGATTGGGTTGGTCGAGATGTGGCTGTTGACCCGCGGGAAATGGTGGCCGCGGAGCTCGATGGTTGTCTGATGCGGCTTTATGAGAACACCAGGACGCATAGGGCGGCCACCCTGTTCATCGTCTGCGGACGGCCGGGCCCTGTCTCCCTCCATACTCCAGAGGTCTGCTATCCCGGAGTCGGTTATGAGATGGTCGAGAAGCGTCCGGAGACGCTCTCCGTGCCGGTTGATCGAAAGGAGGATCGGGCCGAGCTTGCTTGGGCCGACTTCGAACGGCACTCTGTCTTCCCGCCTGAGCACATACGGATCTATTGGTCCTGGAAGACGACGGGGACCTGGAGCGTTCCCTATAGCCCCCGGGTTGCGTTCGGATCCCAACTCTTCCTGTACAAGCTTTACCTGATTCACCGCACAGGCGGGGGCATGGAAGCCGCAGAGGACGCCTCCTATACCGGTTTTCTGCTGCAGCTCCTGCCCGAGCTGAATCAGGCGCTCCATTCCCGGGGAGACATGCGAGCCCCGCGGTGACCGACTCGAGGGACCGAGGCCCATCGCGCCGCCAGCTCCGTCGGCGACTTCAGGAAGCATCAAGACGGCAAGGATCGAGATCGAACCGAAGTTGGAGCGCGTTAGCCCTCGAGCTGCACCTACAAGAATGCGATTGCACCCGTCGCTATCTCGTGTGTTGACGATAATCAGGACAGGATGCCAGGATAACAGAAGACGGGTTCGCCAAACTGAGCGCCTGCGCGCGTGCGGAGTAAGGGGGCTTTGGATCAGGCGGAGGCCGTGTGCTTGGGAGCTGGCCATCCGGCGGCATTTGCGTTTCCTCGCTGGGCGGGTCTCGGGTGGTCACACCAGGCCCCTCCAGAAAACCGCGGAGGTCCGGGATGGGGAGGGAAGGCGGGTTGGAACGTGCACGAGCCTTCCATGCGCAAGGGAGGCTGGCCGAGGCCGAGGGGCTCTATCGCGAGGTCCTGCAGGTGCAGCCGGATGAGGTCGCAGCGCTGGAAGGGCTCGGTGTCTTGTCACTCCATCTGGGACGCCCCGACGAAGCCAGGGCGCTCTTTGCACGGGGGCTGGCGATTGTACCGGACTCGGCTCGCTTGCACGCCAACCTCGGCGAGGTGTTGCGCATTCTTGGCCGCCCCGACGAGGCTGCGGGCGAAACGCAGAGAGCACTCGCTCTGGATCCGGGCTCGGCTCAATGCTGGAACGTTCTCGGTCACCTGGCGCACGACCGAAAGCACCTTGACGACGCGGTGGCAGCTTATCGGGAGGCCATCCGACTATCGCCTCGGTTGGTACCGGGCCACATCAACCTGGGGATTGCGCTGCTGGCGCTACACCAGCACATCGAGGCCGCCGAGGCGCTGTGCGCGGCTCTGAGGATCGAGCCCGACAATTCTCTGGCCCTCACCAAGCTGGGGCAAGCCCTCTGGGAGCTGAGAGACCCCGACTTGGTCGATGAAGCCGAAATGCATTGTCGCCGCGCCTTGAGCCTGGCACCGCAGCTTCCCGAGGCGCTCGAGAACCTCGGCCAGGTACTTCGCCTCCAGGGGCGGTTCCGCGAGGCGCTCGCCTGTTACGAGCAAGTGTTGGAGCTGGCCCCGCGCAATGCTTCGATCCGGATCGCAATGGGCGAGCTTCTCCTGGGATGCGGGCGTTACGACGACGCGGTACGGGCCTTGCAGGAAGCCGGGGCTCTCGATCCGAACAACCCGCGCCTGTACGTCCAACTGGGCAGTTTGTCGCTGGCCCGCCAGCGACCCCATGATGCCGCCGCGCACTATCAAGCGGCGGTGGCGCTCGATGCCACGTCGGCCGAGGCACACTACGGACTTGGTCTTGCGCGGAATGATCAGGGCTTGTTGGATCAAGCTGAAACCTCCTACCGTGAGGCGATTCGCAACGACCCCACCCTCACCACGCCCTGGGTCGCGCTGGCGCGGCTCCAGGCGGAGCGCGGTGACCGAGAAGAATCGTGCAAGACGGCACGTCGGATCCTGGCGGTACGCCCGAATGTGGCGGATGCCTACTGGCGGCTGGCCATGAATCTCAGGGGAGCTCTACCCGATCACGACATCAAGGCGATGCAAGAGTTGCTCGAGCACAAGTACGTTTCTCACAGCTTGAAGGCCGGACTAAATTTCGCACTGGGGGGCGTCTTCGATGGGCGCGGTCTCTACGCTCAGGCCGCCGAACACTTCGAAATCGCCAACAGTCTCCAGAGGGCGCTCCAGGCCTCAAAAGGCCAGTCATTCGATCCCGACGTGTATTCTCGCATGATCGATCGGCTGATCGTTGTCTTCAACCCCGACCTGCGCGCACGCGGCCGAAGTTGGGGCGACCCCGATCCGCGACCGATCTTCGTTGTCGGTTTGCCACGCTCAGGAACGACCCTGGTTGAGCAGATCCTGGCTTCGCATTCCCAAGTCCATGGCGCGGGTGAGCTGCACGAGGCGATCCGCCTGTTCCGCACAATGCCCGAACTGGTGGGCCGGCCGAGAGGCGATCCGTTTGAAGCCTTGACGGCTCTCGGCCCCGACTCGGCTCGCGCGGCGGCCCGCAAGTATCTCGCAAGCCTGGATCGACTGGCTCCCCCCTCGGCGAGGCGCGTCGTGGACAAGATGCCCGACAACTTCAATTTGCTGGGACTGATCGCCCTCTTGTGGCCCCGGGCGCGGGTGATCGTTTGTAATCGAGACCTGCGCGACATCGCTGTATCTTGCTGGCAAACGTCGTTCGCCACGAATCCCTGGACCAACAACTGGGAGCATATTGTGCGGCGATTTGCCGATCACCAGAGGTTGTTTGCACACTGGAGAGAAACCAAGCCGATCGATTGGCTCGAAGTCGTGTACGAAGAACTTGTCCGCGACCTGGAGGGCCATGCCCGGCGCCTGATCGCCTTCGTGGGCCTGGACTGGGAGCCGTCCTGCTTGGAGTTCCACAAGTCGAAGCGAGTCGTGCGGACGGCCAGCCTGCTTCAGGTGCGCGAGCCGATTCATACGCATTCGGTGGGGCGGTGGCGTAATTACACGGCCATGCTTCAACCTTTCTTCGAGGCTTCGGGGCGTTACGGGATCCTCGGAGAGCGAAAGGATCACGGATTGCCACCCCGCGAGGACTGCGCATGAGGCCGGCTGACGTGGTCGGCGTGACGGATTAAGCACATCACATGACTGGCGACCTCGCTGGCCGGCACCGGCACCGACCGCGGAGGAGTGCCTCGCGGGCCCGGGAAGGGACCCGGCATGGTCGCCGGGAATTAGCCCAGGACACGATCCAAAGGCGCCGCAGAACAGGGCGCCAATCACAATCGATATCAGATGGCCGAACTTCACGTGGGGTGGTCGCCCGAGACGGCACCGCGAGGGATCGTGATCCTCGTCTATCGATCGAGCGAAGGTCCCTCGCGGCCAGTTCCCGATCCTACCCTTCACTGCGGAACCTCGTCCTCGTACCGTCGTCTCGACAACTGTCGGCTTGCCTCGGCGACTCGATCCTCGAAACTCCGCAAGACCCAGGGCCGAATCACCGACCGGCCAAGCCGGCCGGTGTCCGGTTCGATGGATTCTCGCACTCAGTTTGACCCTCAGCAAAGACTTCCCCCGGAGAGCAAGCGGGTCAACCGTTGTATTGTCCCACAACGGATGGCTTCTTTTGCGAAGGTTGGAGACGAGCTCGAGCGAGCGTTGTCAAGACCGTTTCCGGCACGGTCCCGAGCGGGCTGTCGGTCACCAAGTTGACAGCGGCTGCCGTTTGCAGGTCGTCGTACGGGAAGTCGGATTGTAGCACCATGCTCGGAGATGCCGCACTGCCGTTACCGGTGGATTTCGGTTCCGAGCCTCTCTCGTTCAAGTTGGCAGCACTTGAGCTCGATTGCGCAATCGGGCTTGAGAATTGGCTGGAAGGCAATCCAAGCAATGTCATCATCGCGGGAGACTTCGGATTCGCTGGCGTCGTGAACGACCATGAGAATGGGCCAGGCATGGGGTCACCCGCGCTATCCTTGGCACCGCTGACCGTGGCCGTGTAGGTCGTCGAGTAGGCCAAGCTCGATCTCGGAGCCAAAGCGGCGGTGTGGGTCGTGGAGTTATAGGATAAGGCTGCAGACACCGTTCCGCCCGAGTGGTTCTTGAGAGTGAAAACGATGGAGCTGGCCTGCACTGCCTCATTGAACGTAGCAGTCACCTTGGTCGTTACTGAAACATTAGGTGCCTTATTAGCCGGCGACTCGCTCGTGATGCTCGGCGGCTTGACTTCGGTCGTGAACGACCATGAGAATGGCGAGCTCATGATGACGCCGGTTGTGCTCTTGGCCCCGCTGACGGTGACCGTGTAACTGGTGTTGTAGGCCAGGGCCGACTTGGGCGTCAACGTCACCGTGTCGGTAGAAGTGTTGTAGGAGTCGCTGGCCGCGACCGGGCTACCGCCCTTGGGCGTCAGCGTGAAGGTGATCGTGCTGGGCTGGACCGCCTCGTTGAACGTCGCGGTCGCGGTCGTCGACACATTCACGTTGGACGCATTCTGTCCCGGACTCTCGCTGACCACCGTCGGCGCCCCGGATGACGAGCCTTTATATTCGTAGGCGCCGATGTCATAACCATAGGAGCTGGGGCGCGGATTGCCGAGGATGTCCGTGCTCGGCGAATCCGTCGCGGTCCCGGCACCGATCGACGGGCTGGTCGATAGCTCCTGGTAGTTGTTGCCCGACGGGTTGACGAAGAGCTGCGACGGCGTCGCCGTGAACGATTTCGCGTCCTGGCCGGTCGAACTCTGCCACTGGGCGAGGGACTCGGTGTTGCCGGTGTCCTCCGACTGGAACAGCGACTCGACGACGTTGTAGTTGCTCGTCAGGCCGCTCATGCTGTCGCTGCTGATCCGGATCGTGATCCCTCCGCCACCCAGCAAGATATTATTCAAGACGGTATTGCCCGTGCTCCCATCCAGGATGCGGAGCGCCGCACCGGCGCCGCTGGAAGTGCCGTAATCGATGGTGTTGTCAACGATGATGTTGTTCTTGCTGGGCCCCGACGCGTTGACCTGATAGAGACAGATCCCGTAATCCTGATAGTTGTAGATCAGGTTGTTCTCGATGGTGGAATTCTGAAGGCCGTCGGCGTTGATGCCATTCTGGCCGTTGCCGTAGATCACGTTGTCCTCGATGAGGGCATTGGTGACCAGTCCCAGGCCTCCCTCGCTCGCATCTCCATCAACATGGATGCCGATATAACCGTTGTTCGCGATGGTGTTCCCTTCGACCACCGCGTCGTTGGTGCTGCCGGAGATGTAGATCCCATGGCCGGTAGCGCCACTTCCCGTGGTACCAGAGACGGTGTTGCCCTGGAGGAGCACGTTATTCGCGTTGTCGGCGAGGATGCCGAACCCTCCGACCCCGGTCACGGTGTTATTGATAAGGCTGTCGTTGGTCCCGGTCACCTTGAATCCCGCACGGGTGATGCTGCCGTCGCCGTCCTCGATCGTCAAACCGGAAATGGTGATGTAGTTATCAGCGGGTTCCAGGTCGATACCGACGGCCGTCTTGTTGTCGCGCGAGTCGATGATGACCGAGCCAGCGGGTGCGCTGGGATCGGCCTGGATGGTGATCGGGTTGCCGGCCGTACCGTCGATGTAGCCGTAGGGATCTCCCGAACTGGCCGGGGTGGAATCCCAGCCGGAGATGAAGCCGGCATAGGACCCGGACTCGACGTCCAGGGTATCACCCGGCTGGAGCGACATCATGGCGTGCTGGAAGGTGGCGAAGGGGCTGGACTTCGAGCCGTTGTTTTTGTCGCTCCCGGTCGTGGCCACATAGTACGTGGTTAGCGACGCTGGCACGGTCGTGAACGACCACGAGAACGGCGAGCTCATGGGATCGCCGGCGCTGTCCTTGGCCCCGCTCACGCTGGCCGTGTAACTGGTGTTGTAGGCCAGGGCCGACTTGGGGGTCAACGTCGCCGTGTCGGTCGTGCTGTTGTAGGAGAGGCTGGCCGCGATCGGGCTGCCGCCGCTGGGCGTCAGCGTGAAGGTGATCGTGCTCGACTGGACCGCCTCGTTGAACGTCGCGGTCGCGGTCGTTGACACGGCCACATTCGTCGCACCCTTGGTCGGCGACTCGCTCGTGACGCTCGGTGGCACCACGTCGGTCGTGAACGACCACGAGAACGGCGAGCTCATGGGATCGCCGGCGCTGTCCTTGGCCCCGCTCACGCTGGCCGTGTAACTGGTGTTGTAGGCCAGGGCCGACTTGGGGGTCAACGTCGCCGTGTCGGTCGTGCTGTTGTAGGAGAGGCTGGCCGCGATCGGGCTGCCGCCGCTGGGCGTCAGCGTGAAGGTGATCGTGCTCGACTGGACCGCCTCGTTGAACGTCGCGGTCGCGGTCGTCGACACGGCCACGTTCGTCGCCCCCTTGGCCGGCGACTCGCTCGTGACGCTCGGCGGCGCCACGTCGGTCGTGAACGACCATGAGAATGGCGAGCTCATGGCGACGCCGGTTGTGCTCTTGGCCCCGCTCACGCTGGCCGTGTAACTGGTGTTGTAGGCCAGGGCCGAGCTGGGGGTCAACGTCGCCGTGTCGGTCGTGCTGTTGTAGGAGAGGCTGGCCGCGACCGGGCTGCCGCCGCTGGGCGTCAGCGTGAAGGTGATCGTGCTCGACTGGACCGCCTCGTTGAACGTCGCGGTCGCGGTCGTCGACACGGCCACATTCGTCGCACCCTTGGCCGGCGACTCGCTCGTGACGCTCGGCGGCACCCCGACGGTCGTGAACGACCACGAGAATGGCGAGCTCATGGGATCGCCGGCGCTGTCCTTGGCCCCGCTCACGCTGGCCGTGTAACTGGTGTTGTAGGCCAGGGCCGAGCTGGGGGTCAACGTCGCCGTGTCGGTCGTGCTGTTGTAGGAGAGGCTGGCCGCGACCGGGCTGCCGCCGCTGGGCGTCAGCGTGAAGGTGATCGTGCTCGACTGGACCGCCTCGTTGAACGTCGCGGTCGCGGTCGTCGACACGGCCACGTTCGTCGCCCCCTTGGCCGGCGACTCGCTCGTGACGCTCGGCGAGCGCCACGTCGGTCGTGAACGACCACGAGAACGGCGAGCTCATGGGATCGCCGGCGCTGTCCTTGGCCCCGCTCACGCTGGCCGTGTAACTGGTGTTGTAGGCCAGGGCCGAGCTGGGGGTCAACGTCGCCGTGTCGGTCGTGCTGTTGTAGGAGAGGCTGGCTGCGACCGGGCTGCCGCCGCTGGGCGTCAGCGTGAAGGTGATCGTGCTCGACTGGACCGCCTCGTTGAACGTCGCGGTCGCGGTCGTCGACACGGCCACATTCGTCGCACCCTTGGCCGGCGACTCGCTCGTGACGCTCGGTGGCGCCACGTCGGTCGTGAACGACCATGAGAATGGCGAGCTCATGGCAACGCCGGTTGTGCTCTTGGCCCCGCTGACGGTGGCCGTGTAACTGGTGTTGTAGGCCAGGGCCGAGCTGGGGGTCAACGTCGCCGTGTCGGTCGTGCTGTTGTAGGAGAGGCTGGCTGCGACCGGGCTGCCGCCGCTGGGCGTCAACGTGAAGGTGATCGTGCTGGACTGGACCGCCTCGTTGAACGTCGCAGTCGCGGTCGTCGACACGGCCACATTCGTCGCACCCTTGGCCGGCGACTCGCTCGTGACGCTCGGCGGCACCCCAACGGTCGTGAACGACCATGAGAATGGCGAGCTCATGGGATCGCCGGCGCTGTCCTTGGCCCCGCTCACGCTGGCCGTGTAACTGGTGTTGTAGGCCAGGGCCGAGCTGGGGGTCAACGTCACCGTGTCGGTCGTGCTGTTGTAGGAGAGGCTGGCTGCGACCGGGCTGCCGCCGCTGGGCGTCAGCGTGAAGGTGATCGTGCTCGACTGGACCGCCTCGTTGAACGTCGCGGTCGCGGTCGTCGACACGGCCACATTCGTCGCACCCTTGGCCGGCGACTCGCTCGTGACGCTCGGCGGCGCCACGTCGGTCGTGAACGACCACGAGAATGGCGAGCTCATGGCGATACCGGAGGTGCTCTTGGCCCCGCTGACGGTGGCCGTGTAACTGGTGTTGTAGGCCAGGGCCGAGCTGGGGGTCAACGTCGCCGTGTCGGTCGTGCTGTTGTAGGAGAGGCTGGCCGCGACCGGGCTGCCGCCGCTGGGCGTCAGCGTGAAGGTGATCGTGCTCGACTGGACCGCCTCGTTGAACGTCGCAGTCGCGGTCGTCGACACATTCACGTTGGACGCATTCTGTCCCGGACTCTCGCTGACCACCGTCGGCGCCCCGGATGACGAGCCTTCATATTCGTAGGCACCGATGTCATAGCCATAGGAGCTGGGGCGCGGATTGCCGAGGATGTCCGTGCTCGGTGAATCCGTCGCGGTCCCGGCACCGATCGACGGGCTGGTCGATAGCTCCTGGTAGTTGTTGCCCGACGGATTGACGAAGAGCTGCGACGGCGTCGCCGTGAACGATTTCGCGTCCTGGCCGGTCGAACTCTGCCACTGGGCGAGGGACTCGGTGTTGCCGGTGTCCTCCGACTGGAACAGCGACTCGACGACGTTGTAGTTGCTCGTCAGGCCGCTCATGCTGTCGCTGCTGATCCGGATCGTGATCCCTCCGCCGCCCAGCAAGATGTTATTCAAGACGGTATTGCCCGTGCTCCCATCCAGGATACGGATGCCGCACCGGCGCCGCTGGAAGTGCCGTAATCGATGGTGTTGTCAACGATGATGTTGTTCTTGCTGGGCCCGGACGCGTTGACCTGATAGAGACAGATCCCGAAATCCTGATAGTTGTAGATCAGGTTGTTCTCGATGGTGGAATTCTGAAGGCCGTCGGCGTTGATGCCATTCTGGCCGTTGCCGTAGATCACGTTGTCCTCGATGAGGGCATTGGTGACCAGTCCCAGGCCTCCCTCGCTCGCATCTCCATTAATATGGATGCCGATATAATCGTTGTTCGCGATGGTGTTCCCTTCGACCACCGCGTCGTTGGTGCTGCCGGAGATGTAGATCCCATGGCCGGTATCGCCACTTCCCGTGGTACCGGAGACGGTATTGCCCTGGAGGAGCACGTTATTCGCGTTGTCGGCAATAATGCCGAACCCTCCGACCCCGGTCACGGTGTTATCGATAAGGCTGTCGTTGATCCCGGTCACTTTGAATCCGTCCTTGGTGATGCTGCCGTCGCCGTCCTCGATCGTCAAGCCGGAAATGGTGATGTAGTTATCACCGGGTTCCAGGTCGATGCCGACGGCCGTCTCGTTGTCGCGCGAGTCGATGATGACCGAGCCAGCGGGTGCGCTGGGATCGGCCTGGATGGTGATCGGGTTGCCGGCGGTGCCGTCGATATAGCCGTAGGGATCTCCGGAACTGGCCGGGGTGGAAGAATCCCAGCCGGAGATGAAGCCGGCATAGGACCCGGACTCGACGTCGAGGATGTCGCCAGGCTCGAGCGAGATCATGGCGTGCTGGAGGGTGGCGAAGGGGCTGGACTTCGAGCCGTTGTTTTTGTCGTTCCCGGTCGTGGCGATGTAGTAGGTGCTCAACACCAGTCGCGGCTCCAAGGACTCGAACCGCGGCCGGAGCGCGACTCCTCGCCGATCGACCCGCCTCGAGGTCTTGATATTGAGTCTCGCGACGCGGGGAAAACGTGTGATCAAGTGACGCATCGAAGCAAATCTCCTGATGAATCTCAAGTCGGAGCCAGCCGGATCGGCGGCTCGGTCGGGAGAGGGGACGGGGCCTGCACTCGCGGACTTCAACCATCTCGAACCAATGGTCGAGAGGAACTCAGCAAGGATGCGTCCAGGATTGCATCCCTACATGCATGGCGACTCGAAGAAGCTTGGACCGGCAGGCCCGGTCCCTGAACGGCTCGACGGACAGCTTGGTCGTAGTCCGGCAACCCAGAGGGCGCACTTGGAAAAGGCCGGCGATCGCGATCGGCGGACTCATCGTAACCCTCGCTGGCTGATTCCCATGCGGTCGGCGTCCGGCAGGCGCAGCGCGATCGTAACGTGCGGCTGGCTTGCGCCATACCATACACGTTCAAACCTTCATATGATCAATAAAAATTGCGTCTTCAGGTTCGGATATCTACGGTGCGGGAGGGCTGCTGGTCGGGTCCGCGAAGTACGTTTAGTCACCTCTGCCCTATTACATAAATAGGACACTCTGGCATGCGGAACAACTGCTTGTCGTCAAAACGAGACGGAACTGGTACCGCGATCGGCGAACCCTCACCAAGCGGCGTCCTCGCACAACCATGCATGAAAGAGAGCTTTGCTTAGTGACCGCTGGAATCGAGGTACGGGAAAGTTCCTGGGGTAGCCGTAGTCAGAACACACCAAGCGGTACTCGGTCAACTCGACTTTGTGACTCGATAATTCTGACTCAGCGATGATTTTTATGAATATGAATTGGTTGTCAGAATGGATGTAGACGTTGTTCGAATGATGGATGCCGGAGCCGCCCGCAAATCGAGCGCGTTTATGCGTCAGTCCAAATACCCTGAGAAATAAGAGATCGCTCAAGTTAGCAAGGTGCCCAGAGGATGTCAAGAATCGATATTAAAGAAAATCTATAGGTAATGATGCACTGACGCGAGCACCTGTGGATTATTGAGGACATGAGAGAACACATTCATGCATCACTGAAACTGACCCTTGCCGATGGGCAGCCTCGAGTCCACCTGCGCGCAGGCCGTCGAGAATCCTCGACCCCTCCCCGGCAACTGGGGCCACCCTCGTCGCGTTGCCTGGGGGCGGCGATCCCGACCGTTTTCGTGCCGGGACAAAGGCTTCGGGCGGTCGTTAAAAAATTCAAATATTCTCATTTTTATTTATAGTTATCTATAATAATTTTTTGAAATTCTTATTTGATCTGATGTTTTATTGTTTATTCAAAGATTGAAGCCTAATTTAACTTTGCCGCGGAGCGCCGAGAAGGTGGGCCTGAGGGTCAGCGGACGGGGGATTCGCTACAAGGTTCGAGCGACCCGATCGGCGTATGCCTTATTCATTAAGGCTAACAGCGTGCACAGCTCCAGCTTGAATCGACAGATTAGGCCGTTTGTCGGCTGGCCTGGTTCAGGGGGCGAGGCGTCCTCGGGATGCGGCGTGAAAGCCCCGATCACGGCAGGGCGCTGGCCCTGCGACTCAATCGTCGCCATCGGTTCCAGTGATTCAGCGGATGCGCTTTCGTGCAAGTCCCGCGCCGGTGTCGAGGCGACCGGATTGTCATGAAAGTCGGCTCTGGTTCGCCACGCGTGGCGCGAGCCGGTTCCGACTCCTCGCGGGACCCAACGCTCGACGATTTGGGAATGCCGGGAATGAAGGTCGCCCGATTCCACCGCGGAAACGAAGCGTCCACAAGAGGTTATCAGGATCAAGGCATCTGGCAAGACCAGCCGGATCCAGCCATGGTAACCAGAGTCCGTGGTGACGTGATGGATGTTAAACCTCGCGAGGGAACTTCCTCGCCAGGCGACCTTCAGGCGAAACCCATTGGTCGAGTGGCCAGCACAAGGCCGGCCACCTGAGAAGGCGTTTGCTCACGGTTAGGCAGCGCGCGTGTCAACAAAGGTTCAATCGTGTCATTTTCTGATGATCTCTTTTATTTAATCCGGGCGTTTTAGACTTAACCTTCGTAGGATCTCTGCGCCGTGCGCATCTTTCGGGCGAATGACGCCGCCGGAATCCCCTCATGATCCAGCCGCACGATTGCACCGAGAACGTGCCGGCCCTTGACGCTGACGTGCCTCCGGTGGCTGCGCGGCACCTCCACGATCCGGCCGCGCACGTGCAATCGCTTCATCATCCGGCCGACTGCGTGGCTTTGACGACGGCGTTGGCCGTCGTCCTCCGTCGTGCGATACAACGCCGTGCGGATCTCGGCGTTGCGGAAGCCCCGCAGCAGCTTCTCGCCGGCTAAGACCGCCTGGAACAGCCGCACGTCCGCCGGGCTGGCCGGGTTGAACCCGCCATGGACCCGCCCCGAGACCACCACCGGCTCGGTCAGTTCCTCGACCTGGCGATACGCCGGCGCCGGGTCGTCCACCACCGCCAACGCGCCCAGGTAACGGCAGTTGGACGCCAGCGCCACCGCGCGGTACCGGTAGAGGTCGGCCACGCTCTTGTCCTTTCCGACAATCGGTGAGCACCTCCCCGTCGAACCGGGGATGCAACCGCCGCCCCAAGAAACCCGGCATCGACTTGGCCGAGATGTGGACCGCGGAGTCATCCAGCAGCCGCGGATCCCAGCCGGCCAGCACCTCGCGGCTGGTGACGATCAGACGGGTTGGCCTACTCGGCTTGGTCCACCGCCCAATAATCGCTGAGGCCGCGAAACCACCGCTCGTTCATCAAGAGGTTGACCGAGCGCACCGGGCGGTTGAGGATCTTGACCCAGTTGTGACGGACGACCGAATCGGCCAACTCCTGAGCGGCCTGAGGATCCTCGAGGGCCGTGAGGGCATTGTCCTGAATGTTGAATGTCAGCCGGCGGGCGAGCATCTGCTGGCCCAGCCAGGAGCAGCCGTTGACATGGACCTGGACGGTCAGCGGGAACCAGGTCGTCAAGCGGCTATGCCGCGTTTGGTCATGAGAATCGAAGCGCCGCGATCGACCGATCAGCGGCTGGCCTCAACGGTAAGTCTCAATCCTTCATCGAACGGGATGAGTGGTCGATAACCGAGGACGCGGCCGATCCGCTCCAAGCTGGCCAGGGAGTCACGCACGTCGCCGAGGCGCGATGGCTGGAATTCTGGCTGGTGGTCCGTCTGGTAGATGCGGTTCAGAGTGTCCACCACGTCGAGCAGCCGGATTCGTCGTCCCGTCCCGACATTGAGTATCTCGCCGGCTAACGGCTCGGGGTGCCGCATCGCAGCCAGGTTGGCCGCCACGGCATTGGCGACGTAAGTGAAGTCCCGGGTCTGCTCCCCGTCCCCGAAAATGATCGGGCCCTGGCCCTGCGACATGCGCTTGATGAACAGAGAGATCACGCCGCTGTACGGGCTCGACGGGTCCTGCCGGGGTCCGAAGATGTTGAAGTAGCGCAGGCTCACCCCGTCCAGCCCCATCGTCCTCGCATAGACCCGCACATAGTACTCACCGGCCAGCTTGCCGGCGGCATACGGACTGAGCGGCAGCGGCAGCATTCCTTCGTGCTTCGGCAGCTCGACCGTGTCGCCATAGGCGCTGCTCGAGGCGGCGAACATGAAGCGCCTCACCCCCGTCTGACGCGCGGCCTCCAGCATGTTCAGCGTGGAGGTCGGCCCGCTCTCGTGCGACAGCAACGGCTCGCGCACCGAGCGCGGAACGCTGGGGATTGCCGCCTGGTGGAACACATAATCCACGCCCTCGGCGGCCCGGCGGCAGACCGCGAAATCCGCCGCGTTTCCCTCGATCCACTCGAACCGCCCCTCCAGATGCGCCAGGTTGGACAAACGGCCCGTCGCCAGGTTATCCACCACGCGGACCCGTAGGCCCTCTCCCAATAGTGCTTCGACCAGGTGCGAGCCGATGAAGCCGGCGCCCC
Organism: uncultured Planctomycetota bacterium; assembly: GCA_963845755.1. Taxonomy (GTDB): domain Bacteria; phylum Planctomycetota; class Planctomycetia; order Isosphaerales; family Isosphaeraceae; genus CAWJTV01. The sequence continues at coordinate 177,563 of CAWJTV010000013.1, read as the reverse complement.
CAGTCACTAATGCCAATCCAGGTCTGCTCATGGCGATCTCTCCTTGCGCCGCGGTGAATGGCCTCTTGTGATTGAGGCGCGGACGATCGTGGTCCTCGGGTAGATCAGGTTCCGGGTCGCGTTGTGAGCGTTGACGATCCGCGGAACCTGCCGGCCGGCCCGGTTTCAGTCGTAGGTGGAATGGTCGGTGACGATGAGCACGCAGTCGCGCGATTCCAGGTAGTCTTCCGTCAGCTCCCGGCTGGACGTCCGCAGGTCGGGATAGCGGAGCATCGCCGTCAGCGTGAGAATGTGGGGGACGTTGCATTATACCTCGGCCCCCTTCTCCAGCAAGTGTTCCATCAGCACGAACGGGAGACTTGGAGACTTGGAGACTTGCGTCGATCGCACGCATCCTTCTTGGAGGCCACGCTCAAGAGGATGATCTCGGCCCACTCGACCGGCTTGCCCCGGTCGTTCAGCGCAGCGGCGACCCCTGCTCACGACATAGGCGGCCATGGACGTGTTGATCTCGCCGGCCAGTTCGATGAATTGCGAAGTCAGGCCGTGCTCTCCCGAGACCCACGTGAGGTAGAACGGGTCGATCGGGATGCAGTGGCCCCCAGGCAGGGGCCCGGGTAGAAGACCCGGAAACCAAAGGCATGGTCTAAACTGATCATGCGCTTGGGTGGTCCTACCGACGGCACTCATGGCCCGCTCGACCCGCGTCAACCACTCGACCATGCAGTAGAGTCTCGCCTCCACCGTCGATGTCACCAGGTCGCGGGCGGAGGCCGGGACTTCAGAACCCAGTGGTTGATGGCGTCGGTCAGCGACCTTGATCCAGTGCCTAACGGCGCCGGGAACATCAAGTCGCTCATGGATTCTCCACATTCTCGGCGAGGAGTTACACCCCCACCGTGCGGGCCTTCGACGACCTCGGGGTGGCCCCGGGCGGGGGGCCATCCCCGCACGATGTCGCGCGCAGCAAGCAACCTACCGACCTACCCTTCCCACGTATCGCGGGCCATCTGTCCCCGGCGCCCGAGTCGGTCGTGACGATTAGCCGTGGGCGGCTAGGATGGAGGCGCCTTCTCATCCTCGCAGAGCGCCTGGTTAATCTCTTAAAGCGGGCGTAAGCGGTCTGGCAAATCCGGGGCGTTCGAGGGGACAATCGACGCTCACGAACGGTCGGAGACATGGAACGCACTCCAATTCCCGAAAGGCCGCGAGATGTCCACTGCATCGCATGTGTCGGTTGGTCTGATCGCACTCGTCTGGTTCGCGATAAGCGTGGTGCACCCGGGCTTCGCCAGCGGCGTGGAGCCCGAGCGTGCGAATGGGAAGGACGCCGTACGTCGCGATGTGCACTCGTACGGTAATCCGGATCAGGTGCGGGTCCGGCAGGTCGCGCTCGACCTCAGCGTGGACTTCGACCGTCGCGAGCTGAAGGGCGAGGCGGTCCTCGACATTCAAAGACAAGACGGCTGTCCGCCCGACGCGCCGCTGGTCCTCGACACCCGCGGACTGACGATCCACGAGATCAGCCTCCGCAGGTTGACGGTCAATCCCAGTCCGTTCACGCCGACGCGTCATCAGCTCGCTCCCGCCGATCCGATCCTGGGCTCACGGTTGACCATCGATCTCACGCCGGAGGCGAACCAGGTCCGCATCAGCTATCGGACCGCGCCGACGGCGAGCGCGCTCCAGTGGCTGGAGCCCTCACTGACGGCGGGGAAGTCCCGGCCGTTCTTGTTTACGCAGTCAGAGGCGATTCATGCGCGGTCGTGGGTTCCGCTGCAAGACTCGCCGGGAGTGCGGATCAACTACTCGGCGACGATCCGGGTCCCGCGGGGGTTGACGGCGGTGATGGCGGCGGAGTCGCGCGTCCGACCCGACGAGGCCCGCGAAGGGGTGTTCCGATTCGTGATGCCCCAGCCGATCCCGCCGTACCTGATGGCCCTGGCGGTGGGCGACCTGGCGTTCGAGAAGCTGGGGGAGCGGACGGGGGTCTGGGCCGAGCCGAGCGTGCTCAAAGCGGCGGCGTACGAGTTCGGCGACGTCGAGGCGATGGTCGGCTCGATCGAGAAGCGGTTCGGCCGGTATCGGTGGGGCCGCTACGACATCCTGGTGCTTCCCCCGAGCTTCCCGTTCGGCGGGATGGAGAACCCCCGGCTCACGTTCGCCACGCCGACGGTCCTGGCGGGGGACCGATCGCTGGTCTCGCTGATCGCGCACGAGCTGGCCCACTCGTGGTCCGGCAACCTGGTGACGAACGCGACCTGGCGCGACTTCTGGCTCAATGAAGGGTTCACGACCTATCTCGAACGCCGGATCGTCGAGGACCTCTACGGCGCCGATCGCGCCGAGATGGAATGGGGCCTCGGCCTGGTGGAGCTGGCGCGGAGTTAAAAGACCAGCCGCCGAAAGACCAGGTGCTGCACGTCGACCTCACCGGCCGCGACCCGGACGAGGGGATGAACCGCATTCCCTACGAGAAAGGGGCACTCTTCCTCCGGACGCTGGAGAAGCAGTTCGGCCGCGCCCGGTTCGACGGATTCCTCCGCGCGTATTTCGATCACTTCACGTTCCAGAGCATCACCACGGCCGACTTCGTGGCCTACCTCAAAGAAAACCTGCTGGCGGATCCGGTCGAGGCCAAATTCATCGACCTGACCGCCTGGCTGGAAGGCCCCGGTCTCCCCGCCGGCTTCACCGAGCCGAAGTCGACGCGACTCGACGCGATCGACATGGCCGCGCACGGCTGGCTCGATGGGACAATCGCCGCGGATAAGCTCGGGGCAGGGGAGTGGTCCACCCAGGAATGGATCCGGTTCCTCCAGGCCCTGCCCGAAACGCTGCCCGTAGACCGCCTGAACGACCTCGATCAGAAGTTCGGCCTGACCGAGCGCGGCAACTCCGAGATCGCCCACCAGTGGCTATTGATCGCGATCCGGAACCAGTACGCGAAGGCGGATGAGCGGTTGAAGTCCTACCTGACGACGATCGGCCGCCGGAAGCTGGTGTTGCCCTTGTATAAAGCGTTGCTCGCGACGCCCGCCGGGCGCCAGCGTGCCGAGGCGATCTACGCCACGGCCCGGCCGGGTTATCATCCGATCACGGTCGATTCGGTGGATCGGTTGTTGAAGCTATCGGCGACTCCGAGCGGCAAGTAGGGCTTTTCTATGCGAGGTTTCGAGACGACACGGGCCGGGGACTCGCCCCGGCCCGTTGTGGTCTTGGCGCGGCAACGGCCGTTCGCTCACGCGCTCTGCCAGTGGCTCTGGACTTCCCTGTGATCCATACTCAAGTGGACACCATCATCGACACACGTCACCCAGCTCGTCGGGATGAAGTGGTGCAGACCGTCCGGGCTGTCGTTCTTGGTCAGCTTGATCCGGCTACCTTCGACGTGATCGACGCGTCCGACCTTCGTGCCGCATGATGCGTACACATCCATATGCTCGCGGATATCGGCGGTCGTCCCGGTCTGGGTACTGCGATCGCCGAACATCTCCTCGACCTTATGCTCGGCCTTCTGCGTCGCTTCCTGGACCCGGTTCCCGACCTGGTGGGCCTTCTCCTTGACCCAATCCTTGGCCTCTTCCATGGTCTCGCCGACCCGGTGCCCGGCTTCGGTGGCCTTCTCGGAAATCGTGTTGCCTGCTGCTTTTGCCTTGTCTTTCAAAGTCCCAGCCATGACGCCCTCCTCTTCTTGGGTTGGAAAGGTACCCCCGCTTCGCGATGGGGCTGTCTCTTACGGCAGGATCGAGGTGCAAAGGACATGCCAGCCCTCCCAGGCCAGGCGGTAGGCCAGGTTGCCGTCGGCTGGCATTCAGCCTGTGTGTCACAAACCGGTCGCTTGATCCGTTTTATGATGATCGCGTCGAGACAACGCCAGAGCGAACCGCCGCGGAATCGGCATGCGCTTTGCTGAAGAGTTTCCTTTCGATCGCACGTCTCCCATCCTTGAGACTTCCCAGGGAAAGGATATGGTGCCATGTCTACTATTGCAAACGTGCAAGCTCACATCGCTTATGAACTGATCGACGACAGCGCGCCCGAGGTGGTTGTCGTGGAATTCCTGAGCCCGGAGATCACCAGTTCCGTGCATGCCCTGGAGCTGGGGGAGCAGCTCAATTCGCTGATCCGGCCCGAGCTACCTCGAAATTACGTGATCGACTTCGCGAATGTGCGGTCGCTCGGCAGCACGGCTTTCGGGGAGATCGCGAATTTCGTGCGCCGGGTGGGCCGGGTCCGGGTGTGCCATCTCGCCAACCAATTGCAGTTGGGGGCAACCTTGATCGGGCTCGACGATTGGGTCGAGTTCGCTGATAGCCGAAAGGCGGCGATTCGCGACGCCATCGAGGACGCCCGGCGCGGCGAGCAAGAGACCGTGGACTATCCCCAATTGGTGAGTTGATCGCGCGCAATGCGGTGGCCTATCACGCGGCGCATCCGCGCGTGATAGGCCGCTCGAGCATCCGATCCTGCGGGAAGGCGGTCTGGCCTTGTGGTACCGCAATCGAGCGACCTTGCCTCATTTACTCTGACTTTTCGCAAGCCGCGCAGCCTTCGGACTTCTTGGCCGATTCGTCGCCCTCTGCGATTCGGCCGTCTTGCACTCTTGCGCCGACCTCGACTTTCCTGGCCGGAAGATTCGGGACCAGGCTGGGATCGTACTTTGAACCGGCGGATACCTGCACCACGGTGATCCGCATCTTGGTCGGAAAGAACTTCTCATGATCGGCTCGCTTGTGCGGCGTGGCCCCGGCCGCCGCTGTTGTCCTTGATGACCAGATCCATCTGCTTGATGCCTTCCGACCAGATGATGGAGTCGTTCTCCCAGAATGATTTCATCGAGATATCTTTCTCATACACGCCTTTTTCGCGGTAGAGGTCGGTGCCCGTGCAACCGTAGCCGTTCCCTTTCCCCTTGTTCGGGATATAGCAGATCGTCCAGGTCGTAGGTTCGCCGCCGGGAGGTTTCTCGAGGACCTCCGCGCGGATGTGGACCGTCCCGTTGCGATAGTCCACCGGGGCCGTCCAGTCTCGCGGCCGCTTGGGATTGAGCTTGTCACCCTTGACATAGTAATGCGACTTGCTCGGCCTCGAGTTATCGGCATCCTTCTTGGTGTATGTGAAGGTCGCGTCGAAGAGGACGAACTGCTCGGCGCGCGTCGCGGACGGCATCACGAGCGGCGCCGACATCACCACGGTCAAGAGGACGGCACGCATGGCGACCTTTTGAAACAATCGGGGCGGGATCATGGTTCCAGGTCTCCTCGAGAGCCGGCAGGCATTGGTTGAGGCGGATTACATTGTAGAGTGATTGACGGATGGTTCCGCGTGGATTATGGCACGGACGATCGCAAGACGGCAAGGGAGCGGTCGCGGCATGGCGATGACGGCAGGAACTCGAGCCGTACGCTGACTCTTCGCGGGGGGCGTCTCTTCGACTTCGCTTGTCCCGGAGAGAGGGGGCGGATAGAGTTCATTGTATGAGGTTCGAGTCGCAGCGAAGGTTGAAGCCATGACCGAGGAAGAAGAGATCGAGCATCGACTTGCCGCAGTCGAGCAAGCGGTCGCCGAGATTCAACGGCGCCACGCGAAGGTGCCGGATTCCAGGTCGGGTTGCAGAAATTGATCGGGTCGATCACCGACATCGAGGGCTTCGAAGAAGTCCTCAGGTGCGGGCGTGAGTTCCGCCATTTGGATCGATCACTGGATGAGGACGTCGAGGTTGGGAGTTCGTCGCGATCATGAGTAAGAGTCGGGCATCATCAAAGGATCCGCGTAATCGCAGGAGAGTCGAGTTGGACAAGAGCGATGAACCTCAGCCCATGCCCATGGAATTGGCTGGTCGCTGGGTGACCTGGTCGTCCGATGGCCTGCGCATCATCGGCTCAGGTAAAACCATCGAGGAGGCCGAAGCGGCGGCATCAGCCGCCGGAGAACATGACGCGATCTTCGAGGTCGCTCCAGGGGGGCTCAGGCGGTGAGGTTTCCTTTCCGCCCTTTTGAGGTCGTTCCCAGCCCGGCCCATCCTCATCCGAAGCTCTGGCGCCCCGTCGTTCCGATGAGAGTCTTCGGACCCGCTGGGACGAGCAGGCTGTTCGGTTTGGTGGATACGGGGGCCGATGAAACGACGATACCGATGAACGTGGCTACTCGCTTGGGCCTTGCGATCGATTCTCGTGAGCCGGCGCGATTCCGAGGTACTGGGGGTCAGCAAGCGAAGGGCTTCTAGGGTAAGGATATCGGCTTCGAATTGAGGCAAGGAAAGACGTCGTACCGATGGGTCGTCCCGAAGGTCGCATTCTCGTATCAAACACCGGAAGCGAACGGTGAGGAGACGATTACCATCACCCTCGGTCAAGTTGGGTTCTTTCGCTACTTCAACGTCACGTTCGATAGTCAGCGATCCCGCGTCGAGATCCGGCCGAATGGGTTGTTCCCGCAGCGCCAGACATGAGATCCTGGTTGGTGCAAACCTTCCCAATCCCCGGCATCGACGGCCTCGACGAAGTCCTTGAGCACGATGGCGTGTTTCGCGATTCAGATCGTCATGCCGATGAAGAGGCTGTTCGCCTATGACGAGGCCGATCCCGCTGAGTCCTCGCGCCACTCAGCGGCCGGGTAGATGGGAGTCAACATGCCGGCCGCATCGGCCGGCGCCAGGGCGTCGAGCAACCGCCGCACGCGGCCGACGATCCCGGCGGCCGAGGTGATCGCCCGGGCGGCTTGGAAAGTCGCGATAGCCTCTGCCGCGCGATTGCCTCCTTCGAGCACCGCCAGGCCGGCCAGGGCCAATCCCTTGGCATCCAAAGCCTGGTAATTCTGGTTGCAGCAATCGAGCATCATCTCGGCCTGCGCGATCGCCGCCGAGTACGATTCGACAGCCGCGTTGCGATCACCTTGTCGCAGTGCGATCAGTCCCGATAGCGACAAGACGTTGTGGTTATTCATCGCGATATCTTGCTTGCGAGCGGCTTCCGCTGCGGCGCGGGCAGCGGGCAAGTCTCCAATACAGAGATGCGCCAGGGCTAAGTTCTCATCGCCCACGCTGATGATCATTGGGTCTCCTGTCTCTTCGCCAAGTCGCACGGCTTCAATCGCCTGGCAGATCGCGTCATCAGGCCGCCCTTCATCGATAGACAGCCGCGCCAGGGTATAGAGAGCGTAGCCCTCGACTCTCCGGTCGCCAACTGCGCGGGCGACGGCCAGTGCCTGCTCAGCGTACTCGATGGCGCGGGCCGTCTGACCCAGGGTCCAGTGACACCATGCCAGGTTCTCAAGGTCGATTCCCTCCGCAACTCGCTGGCCCACTTCGCGCGCGATGGCCAGCGCCTGCTCGAGGGAGTCGATGGCGCGGGCCATCCGGCCTAGGTCGCTGTAGCAGAGGCCCAGGTTAACGAGGGCGAGCCCCTCGCCATAGCGGTCGCCGACCTCGCGCATGATCGCCTGGGCCCGCTCGAGGAAATCGACGGCGCGGAGGGTCTGGCCTAGAGCCCAATAACAGAGGCCCAGGTTGACGAGGGGGTACCGTTCAGAGCTTCGGTCGCCGTCCTCTCGCGACATGGCAAGGGCCTGTTCGTGGTATCCAAGAGCCCGACCCGACTGGCCCAGGCAATGGTACGAATACCCCTGGTTCGTCAAGATGCACTGCTTGATGTGGAAATCGCCGAGCTTGTCAAGCAAACACTCGTTCAGCTCGACCACCCGTCGGTTCCACCCCCAGAGCATCAGGTAGTTGGAGCTGATGCCCACGAGAACATACCCCGCCGTCTCATAATCCTGGCCCTCGCAGCGGAGGTCGAATTCGGCGAGTTGCGGCGCGAGATCCTCGATCGTCTTCCAGTTCGCCCGGGGCAGGCGAGCCTCCTCGAAATACTGTGCGGCGCGGTGGCGGAGGCCGTAGAGCGTGAAGACCGGCTCATTGGCCCGGCGGTCCGATACCTCGCCGGGCGCGAGGCGCGAGAGCGCATATTCCCGATCGACCGGGTGCAGGTAAAATCGCCCAGCCTCCTTGCGCGCGAAGTGCATATTGACCAGCCGACTGAGGACCGGGGCGTGTCGAGGCCGGGCTGATGGGACTGGAGCAGGTAATCGACGGCTGCCGACGGCACCGGGCGGCCATAGACGGCCAGGGCCTGCATGACCCGCTGCTGGGTGAGATCGAGCCGGCTGAATGCCTCGCCGACCAGGGCCTCGGTCACGTTCTCGGGCAGCACCCCCGCCAGGACCTCCTCCAGGGTCGTGTCGCGGTCGGCCGAGAGGATCGCGAAGAGGGCCTCCAGCGCCCAGGGGAAGCCGCGGGTCCGCTCGCCGCCAGGGCCAGCCGCTCGTTCGTGGCCGACTTGAGCCCCAGCTTGCCGTCGGCGTCCATCTCGCGCAGGATGTTCTCGGCGTAGGGGGATTCCAGGCCGCCGTCGAGGACGAGTGACATCTGCCGGCCCGGCTGCACCAGGTTCAGGGCCCGGGGCGCGACGCGAGTCGTCAGGATCACCTTGACGCCGTGGTGAGGCAGTCTCAGCAGTGCGCGGAGAGCCTCGTCCAGCTCGGCGTCGATGAGGTTGTGCGTCGCGGGATCGATCACATCCTCGAAGTTGTCCAACAGCACCACAGTGCGGCTGGTCGGGAAGGCCTCGAGCAGGGCGCGAATCTTGACCTCGGTGGCGGTCTTCGCGTCCCGCACGATTGGCTCGACCCGCCGGACCGACTCTGCGGGCAGCAGCTTGAGCAAGTCTTCGTATAAGTTGGGCGCATTGACCCGTCGCGAGCCGATGGCGCTCAGGTAGATGATGCCATCGACCTCGAGCGGCCCGAGGTCGTCCGGCAGAACTCCCCGTTCCAGGGCCTTCAGGACGCGACAGACGGTCGCCGTCTTGCCGATCCCGGCACGGCCGCCGATCGTCATCAGCCGTTTGGACTCGTCTTTCAAGAAGTCACCGATGAGTTGCGTCTCGACGTGGCGGTCCTGGAAGTAGCTCGGCGCGAGGGCCGGCCGCGGGTTGAGGAATCTGGTGCGAGGGATGCCCGCGACCGGTTGCGCCGGCTGCCGCTCCCGCTCCAGGCCCCGCGCGATGCTCTCCTCGGTTCGCTTCTTCGCTGCTTCGGGGTCGGCGGCGATGCGCCTCTGGGCTTCGATCTGCGCCTCCAAATCGGCAATATCGCTACGGACTCGCGATTCCTGATCGGAACCCTCCGCGCGGCGGAGGTCGCGAATGGCGTCCGCCAGGCGGTCTTCCAGAGCGCGGAGCTGGCCCTCGGGCTCTTTGAGCCACTTCAAGTGGTTCCGCAACGGGGCCAGGGCTTGGTCGAACGATTTGGTGAAGTCGATGTGCTGGCGGCCATCCAGCCGGAAGGGCGGGACGGCTTCCCGATCGTAGGCGAGGAGCACGATCGGCTTCTTGAATCGCAGCGCTCGGGTCCACTCGCGCTTGCAGACCGAGTGGTCCTCCACGCTGTCGATCGACATCACGAACAGCAGGCTCGCACAATCGCGGATCGCCTCGTCGATTTGAACATCCCAATCCCGGTCGGCCTTAATATCCTTCTTGTCGAGCCAGGTCGGGATGTGAGGATGTCCCCCTTCCAGCGCGTCGTGGAGTTGGAAGGCGAAGTCTTGCGCGTTGGCGCCCGAATAACTGATGAAGTGGTGACCGTTCATCGTTTCACCGATTTCGGGACAGGACCCGGCCCGAGAACCCCCGTTGGTTTCATCAAATGTATCGCGATGTTCGGGCGACTCCAAGGACGCAGGGAGCTCGAACGATCCGGTCAGAGCCGTTCTTATCGCAAGAACGACTCGGACGATGCCTTTCACGTTGGTATCCGACGATCGCGCGGGTAGAATCGGATAAAAAGCCTGGAGCACTTCACGCTTGGGTTGAGTGCGCGGAAAAAGGGGACAGGCACCCGGCCCACGGGCGCTGAGCCCGAAATCGACGGAACCCCTCGAGGCCGGGAGCCAGTCCCCTTTTTCCTGGGCCCTATCCCACGCTAGCCATAGGCGCTCTTAATGACCCGGATGGCCCATCCGAGGACTCGTTTCATGAGTATCTTGACTCCCCGTCCTGCGCGGCCGCAGATCATCTACCCCGACAGTGATGGACAGCCCATGGCGGATAACACGCTCCAGTTCGGTTGGATCGTGACGATCAAGGAGGGGCTGGATCGGGTCTATCGCAACCGTCCCGACGTGTTCGTCGCCGGAGACCTGCTCTGGTACCCGGTGGTCGGGCACCCCGAGATTTGCCTGGCCCCGGACGCGCTGGTCGCCATCGGGCGTCCCAAGGGCTACCGCGGGTCGTACAAACAGTGGGAGGAAGGCGGGATCGCACCCCAGGTCGTCTTCGAAGTCCTCTCGCCCAACAACAGCTATCGCGAGATGCAGAAGAAGCTGGTTTTTTACGAGAAATACGGCGTGGAGGAGTACTATCTTTACGACCCCGATGACATCGTGCTGGAGGGGTGGCAGCGCAGCCAAGGCGTTCTCGTTCAAATCCCCCAGATCGACCGCTGGACCAGCCCCCGCCTGGGCATCCGATTCGACCTCTCGGGGAGCGAGCTCACGATCCTTGGTCCCGATGACCAGCGGTTCTTGACCTATCAGGAAATCGCCGACGAGCGCGACCGGTTGGTCCAGGAGCGCGACCAGGTGGCCCAGGAGCGCGACCAGGTGGCTCGCGAGCGCGACGCCGAGCGTCAACGTGCCGAGCAGATGGCGGCCCAGTTGCGGGCGATGGGGGTCGAGCCGCCCTCATGACACGAGGCGATCGGCGTGATGCGCACCCGTCGTCAATGCGGGGCCCCACGACCGCCGCACGGATTCTCCGAGGAGACTGTCCGAGAATCGACAGGCTGGACGCAGCCGTTCGGATCGAGAAGAATATTCCCTCAATGAATCGTGGCTGATTGCTCTCCGGTCGGCGTTGCGAATTCGGTCTGGCTGCCGGTCATTCTTCAACGGAGGTCATGCATGAGACGGCGTTTCTGGGTTGGGTGGGCTATTGTGGTGACGGGGTTATCCGTCACATTCCATGTCGGCGCAGGGGGAGAAGGACAACGCGAAGGCCCGGAGCATGGATCTCGAGCGGATCCTCTCCGCGGGGCGCGAGGATCCCCAGGTGATGGATCACCTCGACGTGCTGTGTAACCGGATCGGTCCGAGGTTGACCAGCTCGGACAACCTCACCAATGCCTGCGAGTGGGTGCGCGATCGGTTCAAGTCGTTCGGGATCGAGAACGCCCGGCTCGATAAGTGGGGCGAGTTCCCCGTCGGGTTCAATCGCGGCCCGTGGTTCGGCCGGGTCATCGAGCCGGAATCGAAGGCGCTCGAGTTCGTCACCATGTCGTGGTCGGCCGGTACGAAAGGCGCGGTCCGCGGCAAGGCCGTGCTCGCGCCCAAGGATCAGAAGGAGCTCGACGAGGCCAAGGCGAAGGGGACGCTCGCCGGCGCATGGGTGCTGCTGGTACCGGGCACCCCCCGCACGATGCGGAGGGAGCTGGAAAACGCCAAGGTGGCCGGCATCGTCGCCCGCGGGGCCGCCTCCGAGCTGGTCACCAGCGGCCAGTACCGGATCACCTGGGACAAGCTCCCGACCGTCCCCGCGGTCAACCTGCTGCGAAAGCAGTTCGAGGAAATCGTCGCCTGGCTCAAGGACGGCAAGGCCGTCACCCTCGAGTTCGACATCCGCAACTACTTCAAGAAGGGCCCGATCAACCTGTACAACGTCATCGCCGATATCCCGGGGGTCGAGCAGCCCGATGAATACGTGATCGTCGGCGGACACATCGACTCGTGGGACGGTGCCACCGGCACGACCGACAACGGCACGGGCGTCGCCACCGCCCTCGAAGCGGCCCGGATCCTGATGAAGGCCGGCGCCAAGCCGAGGCGGACGATCCGGTTCATGGTCTGGAGCGGCGAGGAGCAGGGCCTGCTCGGCTCGGCCGCCTACGTGAAGGCCCATAAGGAGCTCATGCCCAAGATCTCGGCCGTGCTCGTGCACGATGGCGGCACCAATTACCTCTCCGGGATCGGCGGGACCGAGGCCATGCTCGGCGACCTCGAGCAGGTCTTCACCCCGGTCAAGGAGCTCGATCACGATTACCCGTTCGCGGTGCGGAAAGTCGCCGGCCTGACCGGCGGCGGCAGCGACCACGCCTCGTTCCTCTCCGCCAACGTGCCGGGCTTCTTCTGGAGACAGTCGGGCAAGGCCCGATATCAGCACACCCACCACACCCAGTTCGATACCTTCGACGCCGCCGTCCCCGAGTACCAGAAGCACTCGTCGCTGGTCGTCGCGCTGGGGGCTTACGGCATCGCCAACCTCGACCACCTGCTCTCGCGCGAGAAGCTCCGCACGCCGGTTGCGAGGAGCAACCGCCGGACGCTCGGAGTCCAGCTCGAGGAGCTGACCGTCTCCGAAGTGCTCGACGACAGCGTCGGCCAGAAGGGCGGAATCAAGGAAGGTGACGTGATCGTCAAGGTCAACGGGACCAAGGTCGCCGACCGGATGGCGCTGAACGGTGCCATCCGGGAGGGCGGACCGAAGAAGGTCCTCACGGTCCTCCGTGGTGGCAAGGAAGTGGAGCTGAAACTCGAATGGGAACCTGCCGCGGCCCCGGCGGCGCCCGCGCTACCCACACCGCCCGCGCCGAAATGAATGTCAACGGGCAGGTCGCCCGTGAGAGGCCTCGTCGAAGTGGCTGAAATGCGAGCCCCCAGGAGCCAGGGTCCTGGGGGCTCGCGGGCTTTTCGGGCCAACGCCCATTCCTAAAATCAATACCGGTCCCCACGGAGTGGAGGGCCGTAGCCATGCAAGGGGAGCCAGTAGGTATCGATCGGGATCATATCACCGGGCCGGTAGTAGCCCAGGTCGTACTGCGCTTCCCAGGGGGGATCCATGATGCCGTTGTACGGCCAGGCAAGGATCTGCAAGGCGAACAGGCCGGCGGAGAACCACGGCTGGACGAGGTAGTTGCGCTGGGTGGACTGCTTGGGATCGTCGACGGGATAGGACAGGTACCGCCCGACCGGGCCGACGAACTGTTCAACCGGGTGCCCGTAACGTTCCAGGACCGGATCCTGGAAATAGAGCGGGAGGTGGCAGGTGGCCGCGGCGGCCCAGTACTTGCTCTGAGGGCTCCACTTGCGTGCAGCCAGGGGGACCCAGTCCTCGGGAACGGGGATGGCCTTGATGGGCCGGGCTTCGGCCGGGCTCGGGGCACGGATGATGTCGAGCTGGGTCTGAGACGAGAGGTTGGACATGCCGCCATCACGGGGCGGGGTGTCCGGCTGAACTCGATTCTGCTCGTGGATCCGCAGCGCCTCTTCGCGCTCCTGGTTGCGCGCGATCTGCTCGACGCGTCGCTGGAGACCGACATCGAGGTTCGAGCCCGGGTTGGGACGTTCGGGGAGAAACGGATCGGCCTGGTGGCCGGGGGGAGTGGACGCCATCCGGGAGGCCGCGGCCGTCGGCGGTGAGCCGGCTTCCGGCGCGGGGCCGGACGAACGGTCCGCCTGCGGGTTCACGCCGGGGACGGCACCGGAATCGATGACCGCGGCGGCTGGGGCTGGTTCGTCTGCGGAGGTTGCGGCGGAAGGAAGCGGAATCGAGCCGTCGGCTGTCGATACGGGCGCCGAGCCGGGCTGAGCCTGTGCCGGGGGTTGCTCCGCGGAGCCGGCATCGGCGACGTCGTGCCGGCTCTCTGCCTGGGCCGGCGCGGTCGCGGTGCCGATCGGGGCCGGCGCGGCAGCGGCGCCGATGGGCGCCGGTGCCTCGATCCCGACGGGCAGCGGAGGCAGGGGCTCGTTCGCCGTCTCGGTGCTCGCGGGAGCCGATTCGGCGGCCGTCGCGGTTACCAGGGGCGCGGGCGTCGGGGCCGAGCTCCCGGTGGATGCGGTCCCGCTCGACGGGTTGGTGCCCACCGGTTCGCGACCCAGGTCGGTCGGCAAGGGCGGCAACTCGTAGGTTTCCTTGGATTCGACCGGCGGGGTCTCGACGGCCGAGGCCGGCACCGTCCCGGCTGGAGACGTCGCGTTCGCAGCCTCCGACACCCCGGCCGGCTCCGCAACCGCCTGGGGCGGTGAACCGCTGGAATTGGCACCGCTCTGCGCATCGGCTCCGAGCGGCGGCAAGGGGGTCGCGTCCGCGTCAGCGGGCTGGGGGCTCGTCACGGCGGAAGCCGCGGGCGTCTCTTCCGAGGTCGGTACCGATCCGGACGATGCGGAATCCTGCATCGCCGCAGGGATCAGCCCGCCGGATGGCGGCGCGGGCGCGACCCTCTCCGTGTTCGTGGGAGCCGGAACCGTCGTGGGGGCAGGTCCGGGTGCGGGAGCGGGTTGATCCGTCGCCGAAGGCGTCTCCAGCAGGATCAGGGCCGGAGCCTGGGCGGCGACGGGCGCGGCTTCCTGTGGCGTCAGACTGGGCGCGCCGGCCGGAGGCGTTGTCTCCGAATCAGGCCGGGGGGCGGGTGCGACGTCCGTTGCCGGTGCGGCCGAGCTCTCCACGTTCGGCCGTGCCGGCGGCGAGCTCGGCGCGGGGGCCTCGGTCGTTGCCGACGGTCCCTCCGGGAGGACGGTCGCGGTCGCGGTCGCGGCCCCGGCGACGGCCGGGTCCCGGGGCACGGGCTGGCCCGAACCCGAGACGTTGACCTGGTCGGTCGGCGGCGAGAGGTCTGAGGGGAGGATCGGCAGCGCAGCGGCGGCCTGTGTCGAGGCGTCCGGCGGGGGCGTGACATCGTGACGGTCGGGAGGACTCGAACTCGGCTCGGAGGACGTCACCGGCTGGCTCGGGCTGGCCGGCACCAAGGCCGGGTCCGCGGTCGAGGGCGGATTCGCGCCAAGGCCGGGGACCGCAGGATCGTTCGACGAAGGGACCGCGGTCAGCGTCGGGATCTCCGGCGCGGTCAGCGTCGGGATCTCGGAGACCGCTGCCTGAGGGCCGCTGGCCGTCAACTCGTTCCCGAACGGAGTCGAGCGGGCTCGCGTCGGGGGCGGGGTGGTTTCAGGCGCCTCGACGCTGGTGAGACGGATCGGCTCGCCCGCGGGCTCGTTTCCCGAGTGAGCGACCGGACGATCCGACCGGCCCCGGCTGTCCGCGCGAAACGGCGACGCCGGGCTCGAGGCGATCGCCGTCTCCGGCCGGGCCACCGTGAATCCGCGGCTCGGTTGAGACCGCTCGCTCAGCGCGTAGGGGGATTGCGAGTCCGCCGCCGCCCTCAGCCCGTTCTGGGCCTGCTCGATCCCCTTTTTTAGCGCGAGCTTCTCGGGCGCGGTCAGCTCCTTCACGTGGTTCTCCGCATCGCGGAGAAACCGGAGTGCCCGCTCGTATTGTTGGTACTGGAGATAGTCCAGGCCGTTTCGCAGCAGATACCGCCCCCCGCGCGAGTTGCCGGCCCCGTACAGCGGCGCGGTATCGGCCGTCGGCGACGCGTCCGGCGCACCGCCCCCCGAGGAACGCGACTGGGGTAGCTGCTGGGCCAAGACGATCGAGGCCGTCAGGCCAGCCCCGAGCGTCCCCGCGATCCATGCCGTTGTTGTGCGACGCAAGCCACGCCTCCTTGCTTTTCAGTAGGCCGTAGGCAGTCGGCAGTGAAGACAGACCGCCCCGTATTCACTGCCGACTGCCTACCGCCCACTACTTAATGACCAACGACCTCGTTTTCGTTGCTGAAGCTGGAGTAATTGGGGGCTTCCTGGGTAATGACGATATTGTGGGGGTGGCTTTCCTGGACCGAGGCCGAGGTGACCTGGATGAAGCGGGCCTTGGTCCGGAGCTCTTCGATCGTACGGGCGCCGGTGTAGCCCATGCCGGCACGGAGGCCACCGACGAGCTGGAAGACGAATTCCGCCAGCGGTCCCTTGTAGGGGACGCGGCCCTCGACCCCCTCGGGGACGAGCTTCTGGTTCGCGGTCGTCTTGCCATCCTTATCCGAGAGTCGCCCCACGGGCTCCTGGCGATAGCGTTCGTGCGAGCCCTTGGCCATCGCCCCGATCGAGCCCATGCCGCGATAGCTCTTGAAGCTTCGTCCGCGATAGATGATCGTCTCGCCAGGGCTCTCGGCGAGCCCGGCGAACAGCCCGCCGATCATGACCACGTGGGCTCCGGCGGCGAGTGCCTTGGTGATATCGCCGGAGTAGCGGATGCCGCCGTCGGCGATGATCGGCACCCGCCCGGCGGCGGCCTTGG
Organism: uncultured Planctomycetota bacterium; assembly: GCA_963845755.1. Taxonomy (GTDB): domain Bacteria; phylum Planctomycetota; class Planctomycetia; order Isosphaerales; family Isosphaeraceae; genus CAWJTV01. The sequence goes on along the minus strand of CAWJTV010000013.1, from coordinate 161,382 downwards.
CCGACTGGTAGATCGCCGTGACCTGGGGCACACCGACGCCGGAGACCACCCGGGTTGTACAGATCGAGCCGGGTCCCAGCCCGATCTTCACGGCGTCCACCCCTGCCTCGATCAAAGCCCGGGTCCCTTCGGCGGTGGCCACGTTACCGGCAACCACCTGGATATCGTGGCTCCGCTTGATCCGACGCACGGTCTCGAGCACGTTCCGGCTGTGCCCGTGCGCCGAATCGACCACCAGGACATCGACGCCCGCGTCCAGCAGCGAGGAGATCCGCTCGTAATCGTGGACCCCCACCGCCGCACCGACCCGCAGCCGACCCCGTCCGTCCTTGCATGCATGAGGATAGCGGTGCAGCTTGTCGATGTCCTTGATCGTAATCAACCCTTTCAGTCGATATTGATCGTCAACCAGCAGAAGTTTCTCGACCTTATTCTTCGTCAAAATCCGATCAGCTTCCTCCAAGCTCGTATCCGCCGGCGCCGTGACGAGGTTGTTCTTGGTCATGACCTCATCGATGCGCAGGTCGTTGGACTCGAGGAAGCGGAGGTCGCGGCGGGTGAGGATGCCGCGGAGATAGCCGTCGATCGTGATGGGCACGCCGGAGATATTGTGCCCTCTCATGATCTGCCGGGCCTCGCCCACCGTCGCATCCGGCGGCAGGGTGATCGGGTCGACGATGATGCCGTTCTCCGACCGCTTGACCTTGTCGACCTCGCGGGTCTGATCCTCGATGGACATATTCTTGTGGATGACGCCGAGCCCGCCCTCCTGGGCCAGCGCGATGGCCAGCTCGGCCTCGGTGACGGTGTCCATCGGCGAGGAGAGGATGGGGATGTTCAGGCCGATCCGGGCGGTGAGTTGAGACCGGGTGTCGGCCTCATGCGGCAGCAGCTCGGAATAACCCGGCTCGAGCAGGACGTCGTCGAAAGTGATGCCTTGATAGGCGATGCGGTCGTGCATCGGAAAAGCTCCGCTCGGAATCCCAACGATCCGGCCGGCACGACGAGAATGCGACGGGACGCCCATTCGATCGATCTGACTGATACGACTGACAGATAGGATCGAAAGGTCCGCGTGGCCGGGATCGGTCGGGGTAGGTTCTGGGGCCTTTCCTGGTCCATTAAACCCGGAAGTGCCGGGCCTGGCAAGGGCAAGTTGGAGACGATTTCTGAACAAAGGTTTCCATCGGAGGTAGCCCGCGGAACCGGCCTGGGCCGCCAAAAAACGGGGAATCCCGCGTCTCCCCGGCGTCACGACGCGTTGCGGGTTTGGTCGCGTCGGGATATCCTGAAGACATGGAAAACACAGCGACCACGACGCCAACCCTGCCGTCCGAGACGGCATCTCCATCGGTCTTGGATCTCTGGTTTATAGCTCGTGACCCGGCTTGCCAGGTCTCGCGCGAAGTCCGCCAATCCGGCTGATCCGCCAGACGCACCCGCCTCCGACTACTTCACCGATCGCGGACGCACCCGGTTGGGCAACGGCTCGCCGGTCTCGCGGTCGAACTCATCGGGGCTGAGCTTGCCGGTCGCGACATCGTTCGTCTCTCGCTCCCACTCCACGATCGCTCGTCGCATCTCGTCGAGGACCTTGGCGAATTTTGGATCTCCGGCGAGGTTGTGCAGCTCATGCGGGTCGGTATCGACGTCGTAGAGCTCTTCGGTGGGCCGGGGATGCAGGAAGCAGGCGCGCTGGGCCGGCATCAGCTTTCCTTCGTCGCGGAGCCGGCGCATCGCCTGGAAGGTCGGGCTGCGCACCGCGTCGGCGGGCGGTGTCAGCGGCATCTCATGGTCGTCGTTCCGGATGTACTGGAACTGTTCGGAGCGGACCGACCGGCCGCGCGCGGCGTAGTCGTGCCAGTTCCGTTCGGCGAAGATCGTCTCATGAATTCTCGCCTTCGGGTCTTTGAATAACGGCGAGAAGTCCTTGCCCTGGAAGTTGGGTCCCGGCTCGATGCCGGCCAGCTTCAGCATGGTCGGAGCGATGTCGACGGTGCTGACCAGGCTGGTGCAGCGACGGCCCGGCGGGACCTGCCCCGGCCATCGGACGATCCAGGGCATGCGGATGCCGCTGTCATACAGCGTCGTCTTGCAGCGCGGGAACGGGCGGCCGTTGTCGCTGAGGAACAGGACCAGTGTATTGCCGGCCTCGCCCTGACGATCCAGCTCGGCCAGGACCGCGCCGACGTAAGAATCGAGCCGGGCGATCTCGTCGTAGTACAAAGCCAGGTCCTTGCGGACTTCGGGCACGTCCGGAAGATAAGGCGGAACGACGGCGTCCTCGGGCCGGTGCGGGCGGGGGATGGTCCCCTCCTGGTAGTCCCGGTGCGGGTCGAAGGCGGCCAGCCAGAGGAAGAAGGGTTTGTCGCCGGGCCGTTCGCGGAGCACGGGCACCCACTGGGCGCACCCGCTCTGGATCGCCCCGGCACCTTCGGCAGTCATTTGCGGATTGGGGTTCGGGTTCGGTCCGGTCGGGAGCTGGAAGCCGGCCGTGCCGGCCTCGCGGACGACGTCGAACCGATCCTTGACGGCGTTGCCCAGGTGCCACTTCCCCGCCGCGCCTGTCCAGTAGCCGGCGGACTTCAGCTTCTCGACGAAGGTGACTTGCTCCGGCGGCAACGGCTGATGCAGCTCCAGGGCGCCGGTGTTGTGCGGATACCGACCCGTGATGAGGCTCGATCGGCTGGGACTGCACGAGCTGGCCGTCACGAATGCCCGCTCGAATCGCATTCCCTCCCGCGCCAGCCTGTCGATGTTCGGCGTCCGGACCGCCGGGTGCCCGTACGCGCCGCAATCCTCCCGCGCCATATCGTCGGCGATGATCAGCACGATGTTGGGCCGCCCGGCCCCTTCGGCCCTCGGAGCCGAGGTCAGCATCAATCCGGAGCAGAATCCTGCCAGAATGATCGTGCGCATGTTGCGGCCTCGCGGTTGGGGTTCGGGTTGCCATGGAGCCGTATTATCCAACACGCCCCCGAATTGCTCCAGCGGATCATGGCCGTTCGATGGGCATTCGTTCGAGGTTCGACCCGGAGAAAGACCCCATGGGGCGGGAACGCGTGACCGACTGTCTTGCCGACAGAATAGCGGATGTTTTCGCCCTCATCGATCATGCCACTGTGAATTTCTCGTGTATTTGCCGGTTTTGACGTTGTTCCGAGAGGCTCGATCTCCTAAGCTGAAGGATAGAGGGGCATTCGGTGCGGGAATCGATCGATTCCTCCCGGTCGGGCAAGGCTCTGACCGGGCCGGTTTCGGCAAGACGACGATCGGCGGCGCGATGAGCCGGACCGCCGAGGTCTTGTTGAGCGACGAGGAATCCGGAGGTCCGCGATCGAACGAGGTGGGGTCAAGCCAGTTCAGACAACGGGACGGGGAATCACCTGATGCTGCAAGAACCGCAGCCGTCCGATCCGGATGGCGACCATGGTCGGGTCACGGTGGGCCGCGGTTTTCTTCGAGACATGGAGGGCCTCTGGGCCGAGATCTTGAAGCTGGCGGCGGTCGTCGAGGACGCGCTGAGCCAGAGTATCCATGCCTTGTGCGACGTCCGGGTCGAGCTGGCCGGCGCGGTGAAGCGTCAGAAGCGTGTGGTCGACCGCTGGGAGGTCGAGATCGAGCGGGAGTGCGTCCGGGTGCTGGCGCTGCATCAGCCGGTGGCCTCCGACCTGCGGCGGGTCGCCGTCGTGCTCAAGATCAACGGCGAACTGCATCGACTCTGCGGCCTGGCCCGGCATATCGCCAAGCGGGTCAAGAAGCTGTCCGGAGATCCCCAGGCGGTGCCCATCCCCCAGCCGCTGGAGAACCTCGGGATCGAGGCCCTGGGCCAGGTCCGCAACAGCCTCGACGCGCTCACCCAGGCCGATGTCTCCCTGGCCCAGGCCGTCATCGCCGCCGATCAGCGGATCGATCGCGACTACCGGGCCATCCAGAAGCAGCTCAAGCAGCAGCTCGCCGGCAACCCCGAGCGGATCAACACCCTGCTGCGGCTGGTGAACACCGCGCGGAACCTCGAGCGGATCGCCGACCACGCCGCCAAGATCGCCGAGTCGGTCATCTACCTCGAGCAGGGGGAGATCCTCCGTCATCGGCCCGCTGTGATGCCGGAGCCGCCGCGCCTGAACCCGAGCCTGGATTCGCCCGCGGCCAACCCCATCTCCTGAACCTTTGCCGCAATGCGATGTGACCGGAACGGAGTGCCGCGCCGGCACTGACGGCATGACCCGGCCATCCCGTCGTGGAACCTCCCGGACGTCATTCCCTCGATCTATCCTTAACATTTGTCGATCGCGAACGAGGATCGTGATCTCTCGTCGGTCGAGGGGGTTCTCCTTGCGGACGGGTCGTCCGTGTCGCCGATAAGAGTTCGGATGACTCTGGCCGACTGTGGAGGCCGGGAGAGGCTCATCGTCGCCGAGGGGCCCGAGATGCTCGATTATGACACCAGTTGCAAGTGGATGATCCAGCACCACGCCGACGCGATCCTCCGCCTCGCCGGCTTCCACAACATCGAATCCTGGAAGCCGCTCCAGGCCGAGCCGGTGCATCCTCGGCGCCTCCCCGACGGCCTGATCGAGGTCCAGCGCCCCGGCCGGTCCCGGCTTGTTCACTTCGTGCTGGAGGTCTCCAGCTATCCCTACCAGCGGCTGGCCAAGCAGGCCGGTGATGATGCCCTCCTGGTCTATCTCGAACGCCGCGTGGTGCCCGAGGTCGTGGCACTGGTCCTTCATCCCCGAGGCAAGCGGCCGACTCCTCGGAAGCTGATCATCTCCAGCGAGGAGGGCTTCTCGAGCATCCACGTCTACTGGAAGGTGGTCGAGTTGTGGAAGGTCCCGGCCGCGGACCTGCTGGCGACCGGGGACATCGGGTTGATCCCCTGGATACCGCTGGCCCAGTTCGAAGGTCCCGCCGAGCCCATTTTCCGAGAATGCCGTGAACGAATCGAGCGGGACGCACCCGAGGAGGAACGCGAGAGCTTGCGGGTGGCCACTCACTTCCTCGCCGGACTGAGGTATAATGACCCGAGCGTGTTCCAGTTGCTGGGAGGGACCAAAGCCATGATCAAGGTGAAATCGCCGTTGCTTCGGGAAGTGATCGACGAGGCGATTCAGAAGGGCAAGCGCGAAGGCAAGCGGGAGGCAACTGAGGCGGCACTTCTGGCCGTCCTTGTGGCTCGGTTCGGGGTCAAGGCCGCGGGCGTGCAGGCCGAATTGAAGAGACTGCGCGACGACCGGTTCAAGGATCTCCTCGAGCTCGCCAGCAACTGCCCGGATCTCGACGTCTTCCACCGGGCGCTCGCGCCGCGAAAAGGCAAGCGGGGGGACTGAGAGGCGATCCCCGAATCGCCGATAATCGGGCGAGCATGTAGTGTGACGAATCTGGAGTCCGTCGTACCGGGGGCTGGGCAGGGTTGGGAGCCTCGCGCCCTGCGCGTCTCTTACTGGCGACTGAACACGATTCGAGCCTTCAACGGCCGTGCTTGTGATTCGGAGCCTTGAACACGGCGATCCCTGACTGCACGTTCCGCGATGGCATCGTCGCGTGGGCCCGTCCGTGGCCTTGCTTGGAGAAGGCGGTAAACGGCCGGGCCGATGCCCTGAAGGCCCGGTTGTTGACGACCAGCTTGGGCGAGGTGCTCGAGAGGAAGTCCGCGTCGCCACTGTATGCGACGAAGAACGTCTTGCTCAATGCCTGTTTCGGCTTGAGCGTCAGGACGGCGATCCCGTTACTGAGAGACCCGGTCGCCAACTGCCGTCTGCCGACGAAATCGGTGACCGTGCCCGTGGGCGTTCCACCGCCCGCCGACATCATGAGGACTTGCGAGGTCAAGTTCACATCGATGATCTGGCCGTGGCGGTTCCGGACGGCCGTCGCCGTCAGGACCGACTGCGTGCCGGCCTGGACTATCACCTGCGGGACCGCGCCGGATCCGCTGGACACAAAGCTGCTGCTGCCCGAGTAAGCCGCCGTGACGGCGTGCGCGCCCACACCCAGCGAGGCGGTGCTGAATGTCGCCTGGCCGTCGGAGTCGATGGCCGAACCGATCGCGGCTCCATCGACAAAGAAGGTCACGCTCCCCGAGGGCACGGCCGTGCTGGGACTGATCGACCCGACATGAACGGTGAAGGACACCATCTGGCCGAAGACCGTCGAGCCGCTCGATGTGAGCAAGGTGGATGACGTGCTCGCCCGAGCGACCGTCAGCGTGCCGGGCTGGAACGTGATCGTGTAGTTGGCCGAGGTGGCCCCCGAGACTTGAATGGGATAGGAGCCCACCGGGCTAGTCGATGTTGCCGAGGTGCTCGAGGTTGGCTGGGTCGTCAGTTTGACGGCCGTGTCGCCGTTGACGAATCCGCTGAAACCGGCCGTCAAGGCCGGCAGGGGTGCGCCGAAGACCGTGCTCGCATTGTTCGCAGTGATCCTCAGCGGTGCCGGGGTGATCGTGAGCGTGCCTGGTGTGAAGCTGACCGTGTAATTTGCGTCGGCGGCCAGCGATCCCTGGGCGATGCCGTACTTGCCGGCGTTGGAGGTCGTTGAGGCGGTGGTCGTCAGGGCGCCGGAGAGGACTGAGCCCTGGGTGTCGCCGTTGACCAGCCCGCTGACGCCGAAGGTCAAAGCCGGCATGGTCCCCCCGTAGGTCATCGATCGGTTATTGGCCGCCACGTCGAGTTCGGCGGGGTTGATGGTGAAGGTTCCGGGCGTGAACGTCAGGGCGTAGTTGCTGTTGGAGGCCAGGTTTCGCTGGGTGATGGCGTAGCCACCGATGTCGGAACTCGATGTGCCCGTTGTCGTCAAACCGCCGGAGAGGACCGAGCTCTGTGTATCGCCGTTGACCAGTCCGCTGATAACGAAGGTCAAGGACGGCACGGTCCCGCCGTAGGTCATCGATTGATCATTCGCCGTCACGTCGAGCGCGGCCGGGTCGATCGCCAAACTGCCAGATTGACCGCTGAAGGTGTAGTTGGTGGCCGAGAGGCTCGAGACATCCACCGTGATGGCGTACGCTCCCACCGAGCTGGACTGGGTGGCCGTCGTCTCAAGCGAGGGCGTCCCCGAGACGACGCTCGCCGTATCGCCGTTGACGAACCCGGTGATCCGATCGGTCAACTCCGGGACTGTCGAACCATAGGTCATCGACAGGTCGTTGGCAGTCACGGTCAGAGGCGCCTGGGTGATCGTCAGCGTGCCGCTCGTGTATCGGAAGCTGTAGTCGGGGTCGATGGCGCCGGAGGGGATGATGAGGTAGCCCCCCGCGATGATCGGGCTGGACTGGGTGGCCGTCGTGCTGAGGACCGGTTGCGCGGTGAGGCTGGCGGCCGAGTCGCCGTTGACGAACCCGCTGAAGCTGGCCGTCAGGGTGGGGATCGGCGCACCGTACTCCTTGCTCACATTGTCGGCGGTGACGGTCAGGCTGACGGGGGTGACGGTGAGCGTGCCGCTGAGATAACTGAAGCGGTAGTCGGGGTCGACGGCACCTGAGGGAGTGATGGCGTAGCCGTCGAGATTGACGTGACTGGCCGCGGTAGCAGTCGTGACGGCCGTGGGTTGCGTGGCGAAATCGGCGGCCGAATCCCCATTCTGAAGCCCGGTGTAGCGTAACGTGAAGCTCGGCAGCGGATCGCCGTAGGCCTTGTTCACATTGTTTGCAGTGACCGTCACCGCCGCGGGATCGACCGTCTGGCCGAAGGCGGTTGACGTGCTGGCCAGGAATCCGGACGACGCCGAGGGATCATATTTGGCGTAGATCTGGTGCGGCGAGCCGCTGACGTGAAGGGCCGAGGTCGAGAACGTCGCGTGGCCCTTGAGGTCTACCGGACCGGTGCCGAGCAAGGTGCCGCCGCCGGATGGATCGCCATCGTAGAAGTTGACCGAGCCCGACGGGGTGCCGGATGCGGCCGAGACCGATGCCGTGAAGGTGACTGCCTGGCCGTAGGTCGAGGGCTGGGGCGACGTCGAAACCTGGGTCGTCGTCGCCTCCAGGGCGGTCAGGACGACATCGTGGCCGCTCAGCCCGCCCAGGTACGTGATCTCGAAGAGGTAACCGTCGATGGTGAAGAGGTCGTCCTCGGGCGGTCCTTTGAATGTGCCGACGACGGCCGAGTCGCTATCCATCTTGATGATCGTGAGCTGATCGCCGGGCGCCGGCGTATAGGAACCGCCAATCACCGCGTCGAGCGTGGCGCCGTCCAGGCTGACCGCGCCGACGGCGACGACCTGGTCGTAGCCGCCGGCGCCGCCCGGTGTGGTGCCGTCGAGCTGGACCGCGAACGTGGAAGTGTCGTCGAGCGAGAACGAGCCCGTGTCGAGAACATTCGGGGCGTCGGCCGGCGCGACGGTGCCGCCGGTCGAGACTACGTCGCCGACCGTGCCATAGCCGCCGAGGATCGCGCCGGCATCGACGTTGACTGCACTGCCGCTGATACTGCCGTTGACCTCGAGGGTACCGCCCGACACGACGGTCGCCCCGGTGTAAGTGCTGGTGCCGGAGAGGTCGAGCGTGCCCGAATCTCTCTTCGTAAGCCCAACGCCTTGGCTCGGGCTGCCGTCGCCAATTGCACCGGTGACATTCGCCTCGGAGCCAGCTTTCACGTCGAAGGTCGCGGACCTCGTGAGCATGAGCGCCCCGCTGATCGAGACGGACCCGCCGATGATCTTCATCGCGGTCGGGTTGGTCGTATTGAAGGTGATCTCGTTGGTGAGGCTCGCGCTCGAGAAATCGGGCCCGACGAACACCATCATCTCGGCGGAATTGTTGATGCTGACAGGGCCGGTGCCCAGGGCACCGCCGTTGTTCTCGACGCCGAGCGTGCCGGCGTTGATCGTCGTCCCACCGGCGTAGGCGTTGGCGGCCGAGAGGCCCATCGTCCCCTGCGCCGGCCTTGGTGAGCCCGCCGTCGATGATCACTGCCGAGATCGACAGGTCGATCCCGCTGGGGTCGATGCCCTGCGCGACGGTGAAGGTCCGCGTGCCGCTGCCGAGATCCAGGTTGCCGCTGATTGCCGCTGTGGTCGCCGCGGCATTGGTCGTCACGTCGCCGCCAAGGACGAGCACGCCGGCCCCGGTCGTCACCGAACCGCCGGTGAGGATCAGCGAGTTGATTGTATCACTGAAGCCGTTGAGGTCGAACGTGGCTCCCGGACCGATCAGCGTGATATCCACGCCGCCGCCCAGGAGCTGATCGCTCGCTTCATCCTGAACCGTGGCGCTGCCGCTGGTGCCGGCGTCGATCATCAGTGGTCCGGAGATCGTGGGCGCCGATGGGAGATCAGGATTGTCCAGCTCGAGTGTGCCGGCAGTGACTGTTGTGCCCCCATTGTAGCTATTGCTGTTGCCCAGGATCAGGGTCCCCGCCCCACTCTTGACGAGACCATAACCCGAGGAATACTCGGTGATGCCGCTCGCGAAGGTCAGCGTGGTGCTGCTGGCAGTGTCGATGTCGGCGACCAAGAGGTTCCCATCGTCGGTGCTGGCGCCGACGGTGATCGGGCCGTTGAACGTATTGTTGCCGCCCAGGTTCTCCATCGACGGGCTATTGGTCGAGTCGAGGACCAGGCCATTGGGAATCGTGTTGCTGCCGCCGAGGTTGAGAACGATCAGGCTGCTATTCTCGATACTCACCTGCCCGCTACCGAGGGCCGCGGGGTTGGTGATCGCGATCTCGCCATCGCTGATTGTCGTATTCCCGGAGTCGGTGTTGGTGCCATCGAGCTCAAGCGTCCCCGCGCCGGCCTTGGTCAGTGCGTACGCGCCGGAGATGACGCCGGAGATGTCCAGCATCCCACCGCTGGCGACTGTGAACGTCTGATCGGCGTTGAGCGCGATGTTCATGGAGAACGCCGCCGTGCCCGATGCATTATTCGCTGTGAGCCCCTCATCCAGCAAAATCGCATTGCCGGTGAACGCGTAGCTGCTGTCGTCGATGCTGATCGAGGTGAATTCGGTGCTGGCGGCCAAGTTGTTGTTCGATGACGACTCGGTCGGGCTGGCGGGGAAGACCAGGGTGTCGTAGAGATTGGGGGCGACGTTGTCTTGCCAGTTTCCGACCGTGGACCAGTTGTCGTCGGTCCCCGCGCCGGTCCAGGTGTCGATGCGCAGCAGGGCCGTCAACACCACCGCGTTGGCCTGGTAGGTGATCCGGAACGGGTAGTTCCCGGCCATGATGGTCGTACCGTCGCCGTAGCCGTCAAACGTATGGGAAAGCGTTCCGGTGGAGGCGATGATCGTGTAGGTCGTGCCCGGCCTGGGGATATAACCGTCGGCGAGCGAGAGCGCGAGCGTGGCGCCCGTGCCCGAGTCGAAGTTGAGGTCCACAGTGCCGGTGACGTTGAGTTGGTCGTACTGCGTGCCGACGGTTGCGCCGCCGAGCACGACGCTGTAGGTCGAGCCGCTGGCGAAGCGGACATCGCCCAAACACGCGAGCTCGGCCATACTGTCGCCGAAGCCCGGCGCGACCGTGGCGCCGCTGTTGACCGTCATGCCGGAGACGGCCGTGCTTCCACCCGAGACATCGCCGATGAGGCTTCCGCCGCTATCGACCGTGAAGACGCTGCTGGAGGAGCTGTTCCCGTCGATCAGGAGGTTGCCACGGTCGATGATCGTGGTGCCGGTATAGGTGTTCGTCGCGGTGAAAGTGAGCGTACCGCCGCCGACGAGGGTCACACCGTAATAGTTTCCGCCATCGCCGATAGGGACCTGGATCGATGAATTGCCGTGGGTCACGCCGATCGTCGCATTCGAGCCGAGGATGAAGCTCGCGGCCCGGACGCCGGCATTGTTGTCGAGTACCAGTGTCCCGGCGTTGTCGACGCCGGTGCCGTTGATCGTCAGCGTGGTGGCCGTGATGTTGATCGCGCCCGTGGCGAGCAGCTCGGCGCCTCCCGCGACCGTGATGTTGGCCCCACCGCCTCCGCCGAGACCCCATGAGTTCGTCGTCTCCAGGATGCCCGCGTCGATCGTCGTATTGCCGCTGTAAGTGTTGCTGCCGTCGAGCTCAAGTGTGCCCGCCCCGGCCTTGATGATCGCATGGCCCCCGGAGATGATCGCCGGGACGTCGAGGTCGGGCCCATTCTGAACGGTGTTGACGACGACCAGGAAGGTCAGATCGTTTCCCAGGGCTATCTGGCCGCTAATGGTTGCCGTGCTTGTCGCGGCGATGGTGGTGACGCCGCCGTCCAGCGTCAAGGTGCCGGTCCCGGTCAACACGGTGCCTGCGTCCAGCGTCAACGAGCCGATGACGTCGTTATGACCATCGAGGCCGAAGGAGCCCGAAGGGTTGACGCGGATCGACGTCGATCCACTTCCGATCTGGTAGGAGGCCGTCTCCTGGACAAGGGCTGTATCGGTCCCGTCGCCGATGACGAGCGGGCCGTCCATCGCTGCCCCGCCAGTGTCGGAGAGCTGCAACGTGCCCGCGATGACGGTGGTGGTGCCGGTGTAATCGTTGGGGGCGCCGCCGCCCAGGACGAGTGTGCCGTTGCCCGCCTTGGTCAGGTTGGCGGAGCCGCTGATGGCGCCCGAGAGCGTGAGCTGGCCCGCCTCGACACCGATCGTGGTGTTAACGGCCAGGGTGATCGCGCCGCTGAGGGTGTTGGTTCCTCCGGTGTTGACCAGCGCGCCGCCCGATACGCCCGTGCCGGCGATGTCCAGCGCGTTGGCGATGGCGACCCCGCCGGAGAGGTCCAGCTCGGCGCCGCTGTCCACCGTGGCGGCGCCCGTCCCCAGCGCGGCGTCGTTGGTGGCGAGGACGAGGCCGGTCGAGACCGTGACGCCTTTGTCGAAGGTGTTGGCTCCGCTGAGCTCTGCGCGCCCGCCCCCGCCTTGGTCAGCCCGCCGTCGATGACCATCGCCGAGATCTCGAGGTCGGCGCCGCCATCGGGAACATTGCCCTGGGCGACGGTGAAGGTCCGCGTCCCGCTGGCGAGGTCGAGGTTGCCGGCGATCGTGGCGGTGCTCGAGGCGGCGTTGGTCGTCACGCCGCCGATGCCCACAAGCAGTGTGCCGGCGCCGGTCGTGATCGTCCCACCGGTGAACGTCAGCGAGTTGACGATCCCGTTGTAGCCGTTGAGGTCGAATGTGGCCCCGCCGCCGATCAGCGTGACGTTCGCGTTGATGGCCGTGAGCTGGCTCGCCGCTTCATCCTGAACTGTGGCGTCGCCGCTGGTGATGGCGTTGACCGTCAACGGCCCGGACAGCGCGGCGCCGAAGGTGCTATCCAGCTCGAGCGTGCCGGCGGTCACGTCGGTCATTCCAGAATAAGTGTTCGCATTGGTGTAGGTGAGCGTTCCGCCGCCAGCGAGGGTCACGCCATAGGTGTTGCCGCCGTCATCGACGACGCCGGAGAGCGTGAGCTGGCCGGCTTTCACGCCGATCGTGGTCTCACCGGCGAGCGTGATGTCGCCGGTCAAACTGTTCGTTCCCCCGAGGTTCACGATGGCGCCGACGCCGGTGGTACCCGCGCCCTCGACCGATGTGATCGGCGCGCCGACCGTGAGCCCACCGCTGATATCGAGCTCCGCGCCGTCGGCGATGGCGACGCCGCTGGTATCGCCGAGCGCATTGCTATCGTCGAGCGACACGATCCCCTGCGCCGATCGTGGTGGCGCCGGTGTAGGAGTTGTTGCCGGCAAGTTCCATCTGCCCTGGGCCCGTCTTGGTGATCCCGGCCGTGCCCGAAACCGCGCCGTTCAGGTCGAACGTGCCGCCGGATCCGATGGAGACGCTGCCGTTGAGCAAGACCGTGTCGATGGCGTCGGTCGTCTTGCCCGACGAATAGCTGGTGGTGATCCCTTTGGTCAAATCCACCGGGTTGCCGCTGAGCGAGTAGCCCGATCCCTCGACCGAGATCGAGTCGAAGGTCGTTCCGGCCGCGAAATTGTTCGTCGAGACATCGTTGTCCGCGGTGGCGGGGAAGACCAGATCGTCATTCGCGACGGGAGCGATGCCATCCACCCAGTTTGCCGCGTCATCCCAGTTGTTGCCGTCGGCACCCAGCCAGATCTCGGTCGAGGGCGTGATCCGGACTCCAGGAACTCCAAGCTGGGCTGGTGGCCCCGGCCCCGGGATCGATCGCGGCCGGAGCGACGGCGGTGGCTGCGAAGGCGAAGGCGACGTCGCTCAGCCGTGACTTCCAGGTCGTGGGATGTAGGAGAGGAGAGATTGAGCATGGCTGAATCCCTTCCAGGCGAGCCCCGATGAAGAAGCCGAGCGTCATTCTCGTCGAGCCGATGAATGTCTCGGAGGCACCATCGTGAACCTCAAATCCCTCTGTCGATCCGCCGAGGCCAGCACGAGGGGGGAGTCCGCGCGTCCGGTCGGTTGGAGCGGCCAGTCCGTGGGGCGGGCCGGCACGGGGATTCCCGGCCTGCCTCCGGATGGCAGGGCGCTGCGATGATCGACCCCGTTTTGAGGGGAAGTGTCCGGCGGACGACTCCCAGCGCAGACTAGAACGTCAATCGAGGCGCGGCAAATCGACCGGTGAGCGCAAAGGCGAGCTCGCCACGGATTCAGGGCTGGGCGGGGGCCACGGGCGCGGCCGCGCTTGGGGTGCCGAGGATGGCCAGATGGACCGTGCGGCGGTCGCGGATGGTGAATCCGGTGGCGCGGTAGAGGCGGACGGCGGGGGTGTTGCGGAGGTTGACGGCCAGCTCAAGCCGAGGGGTGTGGGCCCGGGCCAGCTCCAGCGCGTGGCCGAGCACGACGCGTCCCAGGCCGCGTCTGCGAGCAGCGGGGCTCAGGCCCAGGTAGATCACTTCCCAAGCGTCGCGGCCGGGCGCCTCGGCCATCAGGAGCACGGCGGCCGCGTCGGGCTCGCCGGGGATCCGCCCCACTTGCCAGCGGTGGGGCACGAACAGCCCTGCGGCACGGTGTCCTTCCAGAATGTCGTCGAGCCCCCGTGCGCCCTCCAGTTCGGGCATGTCCAGGCTGTCCGCGTACGTTGCCAGCAAGACCGCGCGGAACTCCTCCTCGATCGCCGGTTCGAACGGCCGCCATTCGAAGTCCGGGCCGGGATCGAGTTGGGGTGGACGACCTTCGGTCCGGCTCTGGGCGGGGTTGACCGACCTGCGCCCCACCGGCACCTCCGGCGGAGGCAGCGGGGTGGCCGTGTCCCTTTCCATGTAGAGCAGCTCGGTGACGCGGGGCATGCCGCCGCGGATCAGGTCGAGGCCTGCTTGTGGCCCGGCCGACTCGTCGAGCACCGCCTGCGCCAGCCGGAACCCTCGCGTTGACAGGTCGGTCAGGGCGGCCTCCACCAGCGCGGCGGCCAGTGCCGATCGCCGCCACAACGACCTCACCTCGGGCGCCCAGACCGCCGCCGCCTTGCCGGCCAACGACTGCGTCAACATCGCGCCGAGGATCCGACCCGATCCCGCGCGAGCCACCCACAGCCCCGAGAGGTTGACCTCACCCCGGCTCGCCTCGTCGAGCACGCCGGCGATCAGCGGATCGCGCAGCGACGACGGCACCCGGCGATAGAGCACCGCCAGCGCAGACCCGCGCGCTTCCTCCGGACACGGCATCACCCGCGGACCGAATTCCCTCATCACCGCCCAGACCCCACACGCGAATCGGATCGGATCGGTCGGTCACGACGAGTCACGATCCCCCGGACCGACACCAGAGCCCTCGATGATAAGGCGGGCGGGCGCCTTGGCCTATCCCCGGCGGTTTTTCCCCATGGTGGCAGGCCTGAATTGGTTGACACTCCATCGGGCTTTGCCAGGCCAGGTTTTTCCGAGGACGAGCATGGGAACATCCGCGCCCATCTCAGCAGGCCGCTCCGAGAATTTGCCTTTCCCGTCCCGGCGTACACCCGTTATCGTCAACAAAGTTGACACGTTCTCAACTCCCTTTCCGCCCGCTGTTCTCTCTCACATCGACTTGGAAAGTGAAGGCCGGCAGCGGATTAAGGCGAAGGGACCGACGTCGGACTCTCGACCCGGGCCGCCGGGATGTGCTCGTGTGTCGCCGTTGTTCCGGAAGAACATGCTGGAAAAAAATCCAGCGCGCGGGCAGCTCTTCATCGTATCATAAAGAGCGTTGAGGAGGTCGCACGATGCGGGAGCCGGCCAAGCCCGGGCACGAGCCAGGGGCCAGGACCGAGGCGTTGAGGGATTCACGAACCCCGGTCTCAGGAGCGGGGGCTCGTTCGCCCCGCGCCGAAGGGACCTTCGGGGCGTCGGACCCGGACGGTGGTGGCGACGAGCAACACCTCAACGACGCATGGCTGGTCGAGCACGCCCGGCACGGTGATCATCAGGCGTTCGCCGTCCTGGTGCGGCGTTATGAGCGGAAATTGATCCGCGTACTCATGCGGCTGGTCCGCGAGCCTGAGCAGGCCCGCGACCTGGCCCAAGAAACCTTTTGGCGCGTCTATACCCGCCTCGATCGGTTTGATACCGCCAGGCGGTTTGGTCCCTGGCTCTTTCGGGTCGGAGTCAACCTGGGTCTGGACTGGCTCCGCAGCGCTCGGACCGATCCACCGCCAGCCGCCTCGATCAACCGGACCGATGCGGACGGGCAGGCGACTTTCGAGCTGCCAGACCCCGATCCCAGGATTCAAACCGAACTAGCACAAGAAGTTCAGTTCATTCTCAGTCAGATGCCGGTCAGCTATCGGACCATGCTGGTCCTCCGCGATCTGGAGGGGTTCTCGACGTCCGAGGTCGCGGCGATCGTGGGGCGTCGAGAGGCGACAGTACGATGGCGGCTGGCGAAGGCCCGTGACAAATTCCGCGAGATCTGGCAGCGCCGACAGGATGGCGCTCACGCCGGAGCCAAGGAGGGCAAACCAACCCATGGGCACGACGATGGGCAATCCCGAGTGTGAATGGGTCCGTGTACACCTGCCTCTCTGGGTTGGCGTGCGCGATGACCTAATCGAGCCAAACGACGAAGCGGGCGATCTCAGCCCCGAAGACCGACGATCCATCGAGGGGCACCTGGGATCCTGCCCGTGCTGCGCGCACCACCGGGCCGGTTTGGAGCGGGCTCTGGAGACCCTCAGCCTTGTCGCCAGTTCCTTGCCGTCCGCGTCGGAGGGGCCTTCGCTCTGGCCCGCTCTGGATCGACGGATGATGGCCCACCAGGCACGCAATCGTCCGCGATGGCTTCGTCCCGTGCATGGAATCAGCGAGCGCGGTTTGCGAGCCTGGGTCGATTTCCAGGGCGAACGCGCCCTACGCATCGCGTGGATGAGCGACAGTCTGGGGGAGGCGCTGAAGGGCACCGGTCTGGGCGAGCCGAGGGCTCGCGGCCGGGAGGTGCGACGGCATTGGATGCGAAGATCGGCCGGGATCATCGGGACCGGAGTGGCTGCGGCCGTCCTGGTGCTGACGATCGGCCTGCCGGAGGCGCATCGCCAGCAGGGATCCGCCCAGTCCATCATCAGCGCCAATACCCAGCCTCTGGCCGGCGCGGTCAAGCCGCCGATCCCGGTCGAGGCGGAGACTCCGGCGCTGACAAACTCCGCGGACGATGCCGATCCTTCTCCCAGCGAGCTGACGCAGACCGACCCGATCCCGGTGCCTGAGACTCCGACCACGGAATCGGCGCCGGCCTCCAAGACCGTCACCGCGACGGTGACCGCGGCTCCGGCTCCCGCTCCACCCCCGTCGCCGTCCCGCTGGAATTATGACCTGGAGCATGGGACCCCCATGCCGCCCCACGCACGCGATGCCAAACCGGTGTATTAGAATAGTAGGTAGTCGGCAGGAGTGTGTACGCAGTGAAATATCGGAGGGGTCTTTTTCACGATCCGCTGAATACGCAGTAACTACCGGCGTGCGCTCCTCGTCCATGTTGCCTGCCCGCTGACGAGGACTGACAGGGAATCCGATGAGTTTGCCCTTACTCCATCATCCGAGGTCGAAAACGCCGGCGGCCTGGCTGGCCGGCGGAGCCGCGCTGGTGCTGGCCGGCGGGGTGCTGGCCGCCGGGTTGGTGGGACCGCGGATTGGCCTGTGGGGACGAGGTTCGGCCGGGCGCCGGCCGCCCGTGGCGGTCGCGGCGATGGATCCGGCGGGACCTCGTGACGGCGGGGAATCACCGACCTCGGCCGCGGGAGCGCGGCAACCGGATGAGACAACCGAGGGAGCGAGTCCTGGTAATGAGCCGCACCGGCCGCCCGGGAGCCAGGCGGGGCATCCCGTCGGCGCCGGCGATCGCGATGGCCATGGCGCCGCGTCGCATCCCGACGACTTGCTCGCGGCCTGGGATCGCCTGGAACAGCGGATCGCCGCGGCGGTGGCGCGGGCGCGAGTCGGTTGTGGCACTGGAATACACTGCGTCGGATGCACCGGCCGATACGCGGCGGGTGGCGACCGGCGTGGTGATCAATAATGGAGGTGAGATCCTTTCGGTTCGAATTGATCCACCTCCCACGCGACCGGCGCCGGGGACACGGAAGAACCTGGCGCCGATCGTCGCGCGTGACTTCCTGGGCCGCCGTCATGCGGCCCGATGGGTCGCGGCCGACCCCGAGACGGGGTTGACACTGCTGCAAGTCTCACCGCGCGCCATGCGGCCGATCTCGTCCGCGGCCAGCGGTCCGAAGCTGGGTTGCCAGGTGTTCGTGGTGGGCAGCCCGTTCGGCATGGGTCATTCCGTGAGCCGGGGGCATGTCGCTGGCCTGGATCGCGCTCGAGCTGGGCACTCGCCAACTGGGCGGACTGATCCAGGTCCAGGCGCCGCTCTATCCCGGGGACAGCGGCGCGGCGGTCGTCGATGTTCGCGGCGCCTGGCTTGGGCTGATCCGCGGCGGGCTGGCGATTCCGGGCTCAGGCCCCGACGCCGACGCCGAACCCGCCCCGGCGGCGCGAGCCGACGGGGTCGATCCCGACGACGACCGCGATACCGACTTCGGCTTCGCCATCCCGACCCGCGATGCGCTCTGGGTCGCGGACCAGCTACGGACCCACGGGTACGTCGACCGCGCCTACCTGGGAGTCCGGATCGAGTTGACCCTGCTGCACGCCGTGGGTCCGCTCGCGCCGCCGGTCGAGCCGGCCACGGCGCCGACGGGTCCGGGCGAAGCCGGCACGATGCCGGCGCCGACCGCCGCGGGGGACGGCGCCCGGGTGAGCGAGGTCCTGACCGGTACGCCCGCGGCGACGGCCGGCCTCCGTCCCGGCGATCGCATCATCGCGCTCGACGGCCAGGCAATCCGGTCGCACCACGAACTGATCGACCGGCTGGATCGACTCCCCGCGCAGATCACCATCATCCTGAGCATCGTCCGCGGTGATGGCCGGGCACGCGTGCGGATCGAAGTCTCCCTGCACACGGCCAGTCGGCCGGACGCGACGCCGGGGGGTCCCAGTCCCGCACGGTCGCCGACGGTCACCGTCTCCGCAACACCGCGAGCGAACGTGCCCGTGACGCCCACCGCCTCGCGGGCCGCTCCTGCAGAACCGGCGCCGGCGCCGCCGGAACCCGTCCCGGCGGCCTCACCTCCCTCGCGTCCACCGGCCCCGGAGCCCGCGACGACTTACCCCTCACACTCGGATCGCCCGACCCGCCGGACCCCGAATCCGGCGGTCTCGATCCATGAACTGCGGCACACCCTGCCCCAGGCGTTCGTCGAGCGGATGGACCGCCTCGAACAGCGGCTCGATCGACTGGAGACGACCTCGAACCCCACGCCCGGTCCGGACATGGCCGCCCAAGGCCCAACGCCTCCGCGCACTCCATGACGGCTTTCGGGTGATCGCCCGGTTCCCGGTCGTCACGCCAGCCCGACGCGCCCGACAGTGGGCGGCCGACCGATCGCTCTCCCCGCCTGGACGGGTATCCGAACCCCGCCTCGCTCTCGCAACAAAACGAGCTCGCAGGTATAGTAAGACCATGGAACAATTGTTACCGGGCGAGGGTTGATCATGACACGGGCGAAGGTCAAGGTGCAAGCGCGATCGATTTACAGCGTCCATCCTGGTGTGGTGATGGTGCAGTCGTGGCTGGTGAGTCTCCCGGAGAAGACGGGCCGCTCGCTGGATGAGTGGATTCGGCTGGTGGAAGAGGACGGGCCGGCCTCGGACGAAGAGCGGCGGGATTGGCTCAAGGCGCATCATGGCCTGGGGACGAACTCGGCCTGGTGGATCGTGGATCGGGTTTCGGGCCGTGGCCGCGAAGACGGCGATCCGGTCGCCTACCTGGAGGCCGCCGAGGGCTATGTCTCCGCGATGTTCTCCGGCAAGCGGGCCGCCCTGCGGCCGATCTACGACACGCTGCTGAAGCTGGGCAGGGCCCTGGGTGACGACGTGAAGGTCTGCCCGTGCCAGACGATCGTCCCGCTCTATCGCCGACACGTCTTCGCCCAGATCAAGCCGACGACCAACATGCGCATCGACCTGGGCCTGTCTCTGAAGGATACGCCGGTGCCCGAACGGCTCATCGACACCGGGGGCCTGGCCAAGAAGGACCGGATCACCCACCGGATCGCGATCACCTCACCGACCGACATCGACGCGGAGGTCAAGTACTGGCTCCGGTTCGCCTACGACATGGATGGATGAGAGAGAGGCGAGGCCACGCTCGTCCGGATGCTCAGATCGCCATCGTCCGGTATTTGATCGTGCGGATCGGATTGCCGGTGGCCTGGTCCATGACGGTGCGGATCCGCAAGGGGATGCCGGGCTTCGGCATTGCGGCCGAACCGTGTTGCACGGTATTGGTAGAGCGCCTCACGGTCGGGTTTCACACGGGCGCGTCGGGTGCTCTGTGAGCACCGATCCCCGCGTCAGGCCCTCTCCGGTGCTCAGCGAGCACCCGACAAAGAGCCGGAGGGTTCCCCACGCGTGTCTAACCCCATGGTGAGGCGATCGAGACATCCGGCCTGAGATCGTGCATCGTGCCTCACCTGGAGAAGTCGGGGAGCCAAGAGTGGCGCTGAGAATGCGACGAATCGACTGCGCCAGTGACGACGCGGAGCGGGCGATCGCCGAGCTCCGCGCCGAGTTGAGTCCCCGGGGGAACGTGGTGAGCCCCGAGGGGCGTGCGCGAACCATTGCGGCGTTCGGCGAAGCCCTGGAGCCCCGGCAAGTCGTCGAGCGGATCTGCGACGACGTCGCCGCGCGCGGGCTCGACGCTGTGCTCGACTACGGCCGTAGCCTCGACGGCGCCGTGCTCGAGCCGGGCCAACTCCGGGTTTCGGCGGACGAGCTGGCCGACGCCCATCGTCAGGCCGATCCCGCCTTTCTCGAGACGATCGATCGGGTCCGTGGCAACATCCTGGCTTATCAGGAGGCCATCCGGCACGGCGACGTCCGGCTCGACCGCGGGCCGGGGATCGAGCTGGGAATGCTCTACCGGCCGTTGCGACGGGTGGGGGTCTGCATCCCCGGCGGGGCGGCGGCCTATCCCTCGAGTTTGCTCATGACGGTCGTCCCGGCCCAGGCGGCGGGGGTCGCCGAGATCGCCGTTATCGTCCCCCCCACGCGATTCGGCGGCTACAATGTCGATCTCCTGGCCGCCTGTCAGGCGTTGGGCGTTTCGGAGGTCTACCGGATCGGCGGTGCGCAAGGCGTCGCCGCCCTGGCCTACGGGATCCGCGAGATCGGGCTCGAGCCCGTGGACAAGATCGTCGGGCCGGGAAACCTCTTCGTTGCGCTGGCCAAGCGGCACGTCTATGGCACGGTTGACATCGACTGCATCGCCGGGCCGAGCGAGGTCGTCGTGATCGCCGACGCCACCGCGATCCCCAGGTTCCTCGCCGCGGACCTGATCAGCCAGGCCGAACATTCGCCGGGCGCCAGCATCCTCCTGACCTGGGAGCCGTCGCTGATCGATCGCGTCGTCGTGGCCCTGGAGGAGCAGCTCAAGAGGCTGAGCCGGGGCAGCCTGGCGCACGACAGCCTCGAACGGTTCGGGGCGATGGTCCTCACCCGTGACGAGTCCGAGGCCGTGACGCTTTCGAATCGGATTGCGCCCGAACACCTGCACGTCTCGACGTTCGATCCAAAACGGCTCCTTCCGCGGCTGACCAATGCCGGCGCGATCTTCCTGGGCCATTTTTCGCCGGTCGCCGCGGGCGATTACGCCGCTGGGCCCTCGCATGTGCTCCCCACCAGTGGAATCGCCCGATGGGCCTCGGGGCTCTCGGTGAACGACTTCCTCAAGCGGTCGAGCCTGATCGCCCTGTCGCGCGACGGGCTCGCCGCGCTGGCGCCCGATATCCGCCTCCTCGCCGACAAAGAAGGGCTCGACTGCGCACCGCCTGAGTGTCAACCTCCGGGTCGAGGGAGACTTGGAAGGAGAACGCCCGTCATGAATTCCGCGCCGAACGAGCGGTCCGAATCGACGCCATCGCGATTCAACGGCTTCCGGACCGCCTCGTTCACGATCCGGCCGGCCCGGCCCGACGATGCGGAGACCCTGGTGAACCTGGTCCGCGAGCTGGCGATCTACGAGAAGTTGGAACCGTACGCGAAGGCGACGCCCGACGACTTCCGCCGGCACCTCTTCGGCCCGCGCCCCGCCGCCGAGGCCGCCCTCGCTGAGGTCGAAGGGGAGCCGGCCGGCTTTGCCCTGTGGTTCTCCAACTTCTCGACGTTCCGAGGCCAGCCCGGGCTGTACCTCGAGGATCTCTTCGTGAGGCCGGAATTCCGCGGCCGAGGGATCGGCAAGGCCCTGCTGGCATTCCTCGCCCGGCTGGCCGTGGAGCGCGGCTGCGGCCGGCTGGAGTGGTCTGTGCTCGACTGGAACGCCCCGTCGATCGCCTTCTACCGCGCGGTGGGGGCCAGGCCCATGGACGAGTGGACCGTCTACCGCCTCGACGACGAACCGCTCCGCCACCTCGCCGCCCTGGCCCAAGAATCCTGATTGTTCGCGACGGCCCCAGAGGACCCGAACGGGATGAGCCGCTTCTTTCGTCCGAACATCGCGCGGATGGCCGGTTATCTGCCGGGCGAACAGCCGCGCGACGGCGGATTCACCAAGCTGAACACCAACGAGAATCCCTATCCTCCCTCGCCCCAGGTCAAGGCGGCGATCGCGGAGGCGGTCACCGACCGGCTCCGCCTCTATCCCGACCCGATGTGCACCGAGTTGTGTCGGGCCGCGGCCCAGTTGCACGGGGTCGAACCCGAGATGATCCTGGCCGGCAACGGATCGGATGACATCCTGACGGTCGTGACGCGGCTCTTTCATCGGGCCGGGCGACCCGGCGGCCTTCGCGTCGCCGAGCTATCTGCTCTACGCGACGCTCATCCAGCTCCAGGACGGTCGCGCCGTGACGGTGCCCTATTCCCGGGACTGGAGGCTCGACCGCGGCGCGCTGGCCGTACCCGGCCTCAAGCTGGTCTACCTGGCCAATCCGGACAGCCCCTCAGGCACCGCGATCCCGCGCGGAGGTCGCCGAGCTGGCGGGCTCGCTCGACTGTCCGCTCCTGGTCGACGAAGCCTATGCCGATTTCGCCGATCCGGAATACCACAGCATCCCCCTGCTGGCGGAACACCCCAACGTGATCGTCACGCGATCCTTCAGCAAGGGGTACAGCCTGGCCGGCATCCGCCTGGGCTACCTGGTGGCTCGGGCGGAGATTGTCGAGCACCTGATCAAGGTCAAGGACTCGTATAACTGCAACAGGCTCAGCCAGGTCGCCGGGGTGGCCGCGCTCCTGGATCAAGAGTACCTGGCGGTGACGCGAGCCAAGGTCCTGGCGACGCGTGCACGACTCACCGACGCCTTGCGCGCCCTGGGCTACGAGGTGCCCGACAGCCAGTCGAACTTCGTCTGGGCGACCGGCGGCCCGCCGGCGCGAGCGACCTTCCAGGCGGCTCAAGGACCGCAAGATCCTGGTCCGGCTGATGGCCTATCCCGGCTATCCCGAGGGCCTGAGGATCAGCGTCGGCACGGATGAGGAGATCGACCGTTTCCTCGTGGCGCTTCGTCAAATCTCGACCCCATAACCAATGACTGATGACCAATGACTAATGACCAGGCCGCACGCTCCGCCGAGATCGTGCGGAAGACCCGAGAGACCGACATTCGCCTGAGCCTCCGGCTGGATGGGGAAGGTCGGGCGGAGGTGAGCACGGGAGTCGGCTTCCTCGACCATATGCTCGAGCTGTTCGCACGGCATTCGCTCGTGGACCTGACCGTCGCCTGTACGGGGGACCTGCACGTCGACGACCATCACACGACCGAGGACGTGGGCATCTGCCTGGGCCAGGCGATCGATCGGGCGCTGGGCGATCGGGCGGGTATCCGACGGTATGGCCACGCGGTGCTCCCGATGGATGAGACGCTGGTGACCGTCGCCGTGGACCTGGGCGGTCGGCCCTACTGGGTATGGCACGTCACGATGCCGTCGCCCAAGATCGGCACGTTCGACAGCGAGCTGGTCGCCGACTTCTGGCAGGCGGTCGCCAACCACGGCCGGATGAACTTCCACGCCCTGCTGCACCACGGACGCAACACGCACCACGTCAGCGAGGCGATCTTCAAGGCGGCGGCCCGCGCCCTCCGCTCGGCGATCGAGGCGGATCCCCGGTGCCCTGGAGTCCCCTCAACCAAGGGAACGCTCTAAAGAGGTTCACAAATGTGTCGCGCCCGCGATGGTGCTCGCGCGGCGCGTACGCGACCCAGAGCGATTGACGCTCAGGAGCCTTGTGCCTCAGAACAGGTAGCATAACAGGTGGAACAGGCCGAAAATACTGTTCACTAGAACACTAGATGCACCAGATTTAATTTAATAAATAATATATGATAATCTCAATGAGACTGGTTCGCGAACCGTTCTCATGACTACCAACAATGGTCCGAAATGACAAATCCTGCACCACGCTCGAAGCTCGGATTGATCATCAACGCCCTCCTGGTGGCGCTGGCCTTCGGCCTGCTGGGCTGGGTCATCTGGAGGAATCGGTACAAGCTCCAGGAGGTCTTCAGCGGGCCCGACCTGCAATTGATGTCCTGGGGGGACGGCGCGGGGGTGCCGACCTCGGGTAACAACCTCGTCATCGCCGGCCTCGACAACAACGGCCTGGTCCACATCCGGACCTTCGATTCCGCCGGCGTCCGCACCGACACCTATGAGACGAGCGATCGCAGCGGCGCGCTGCACCTCGCGTCCGCCGATGCCTCCGGCAAGATCCTGTCGGACGAGCTGGAGTCGAGCCTCTCCACCGGCCAAGCCGGCGCGATCGCGACCCTCAAGCAGCAGCTCCCGGGCTGGTTGCCCCAGCAGGTCCTCAGCAGTGCCGAGACGGTGCAGGTCCTCAGCGAGGCAACATCAATCACCGGTCAGACCCTCTTCAGACCCCCGCTGGACCTCCGCTTGCTGGGGCTGGCGCTCGTGATCTACATGATCGGGCTGGTCTCGACATTCTTCCGCTGGTTCCTCCTGGTCCGGGTCATCGACCCGCGGTTCACCCTCCGCGCGGCGATCCTCCTGGGCTTCATCGGCAACGTGTTCAACCTGGTGATCCCCGGCGCGGTGGGGGGCGACCTGATCAAGGCGGCCTACCTGGCGAAGATGCACATCAAGAAGACGCAGGCGATCGCGTCCATGGTGATCGACCGGATCGTCGGACTCCTCGGCCTGTTCATCCTGGCGTCGATCGGCGGGTTGATCGCCTGGAGTGCGAACCCTCCGACCGAGGTCCGCAACCTGATCGTGGCCGCCTGGATCGCGACCGGCCTTGGCGTGCTGGTCCTGGCCGCGATCTTCGGCCAGGTGTTCACCGCGATCTTCCCTCAACTCGGGAGGGGGCATTCCCGGTTGAGCCTGATCGTCTCCGAGTTGAAGTCGATGTTGACGACCTACCGGCGCCGGCTGGACGTGGTCTCGTTCTGCACGTTGATGTCGATGGGCAACCATACGCTCAACGTGCTCGCGTTCTACATCGTCGGGAAGATGCTCTTCCCGGCGATGACGACCACCATCGCCCAGCACTTCCTGATGGTCCCCTTGATCCTCTTCACGACGGCCGTGCCGCTGCCGTTCGGCGCCCTGGGTATCAGCGAGCTGGTCGCCGCCCAGATCTTCAATCTGGTCGACCACCCTGGCGGCGATCTGGCGTTGCTGGGCTTCCGCGTGCTGATGTACGGCGGCGGATTGATCGGCGCATGCGTCTACCTGGCCAAGCTCAAGGACGTGCGAGGGCTCACCGCCGCCGCTCACCAGATCGAAGAGGAATTGAGTCGAAGGCGAACTCAGTGACGATGACGAGCCACCCGAGAGCTGATGCGATGCTCCAAGTTCGACACACGGCCGCGCGATCAGCTCCGCGCCTCCGGTTCCTCCGGGATCTGGGCACCATGCCAGACCGCAACGACCCATACGGTTTTTTCCCGAACGCGGTAGAAAAACCGGTAGGGCTGGACATACACCTCGCGATAGGGCAGATGGCGGAACTCGGTAACGAGCGCGCCGGAGTTGGGGAACTTCGCCAGTCGCTTGAGCGACTTCTCAGATCGCTGGCGAAACTGCCGGGCGGCCTGGGGGCTCTTTCGACGAATCGAATCGATCGCACCGAGGAACTGCGCCCGACCCGTGGCCGTGAATCGAACGTCCATGATCAGCCTTCCGACAGGAGCGTGTCGGCTTCGGTCAGCACGCTGTCAAGGCTGTGGCCGATGCCGCTAGCAATCTCCTGTTCGCCCCGAGCCAGGAGTTGGAGGAGCTCTCGCTGGTTCTCCGATCGCTCGAAGGCGTCGATGCTCAGAAGGACAGCCGTCGCCCGCCCCCGCTGTGTAATGAAGATCGGTTCATCCGAATCGCGTGCCTTCTTCAGGACGGCCGCCGCGTCCTGTCTGAGATCGGATACCGGAACGATGGCGGGGACTCTAGCCATGATCAGTACCTCCAAAGGTACGTTTAAGGGTACCATAGAATGCGGCCCTGAGCAAGATCTTTCCAGAAAAACGAGTTCCGGCGGATCCAGGAGGTGATCGCCCAGTATCGCGTCACCCACTTCCTCTGGGACTCAGTTCGAACCGCCGCCGGACATCGACCCGAGACGTGGGGACCTTACCTGGAGGGGCTCCGCGCCAGCCTGGGCCTGACTCAGGATCGCGAGTTGTTTCATTCCTCGCCGAAGAGCTTTTATCCGGTTCGGTTGTATCGTCTTCGGTAGGGTCAGGCTTCCCAGCCTGACAGTCTGGCTCTGTCAGGCTGGGAAGCCTGACCTACGTAATCTCCTGCCAGCGGCATGTCGAGTGGGAGCGTCACCTGGACCTTCTCCAGGCCCTTGACCATCCCCATGACGGTGATGACGGAGAGGGTGAGGCGGCCGTATTCCTGGCGGTAGTCGAGTCGGAAGGCCGGTGTGGATTCGGAGAGGAAGCGGCGGCCAAGAAACTAGAAACCTGGTCTGAGCACGACCTCTGGTCTGAGCACGGCCTCTCTACGTCATACCCGGGAATCTTGAGGTCAACCGGAGTCGGTGATGGAATCCTGCGGGTTCGGCTCATGACCTCCTCGCCAGCAGATCCTGGATCTCGCGCATGATCTCGACGATGCGTATCGAGCAGCGCATCACGGCATGGACTCGGCGAAATCCTTGAGATGGTTGTCGTCTTCCAAGACGATCGTCAGCATACCTTGACCGCGTCCCGGCAGCGGGCGGGGCACCTCGGTGGGCGTCCCGACCAGCCGCTCGCCGCGCGTGATGATCAGCTCCTCGCCCGGCCAGAGACCTGTGATCAACTCATCCCGATAAGCCTTGGCTTCCTCGAATGTGACGGTAGACAGAGTACTGCGCGCTCCGAACACTGGAAACCCTACGGACTTCCTAAGAGCGCTCGGAAAAAATGAATCCACTGGCACGCTGTCTGCTCTTGAGTCCTTCGGAGAGTGATCTCCCGAACCGAAGGAGGACCACCATGAAACCCCTTGTCTCCGATGCGCTGTGGAAGCGCCTGGAGCCCTTGCTGCCACCCCCGCCTCCGCGCCGCTTCCGCTTCCCGGGACGCAAACCCCTGGACTACCGCAAGATCCTCACCGGCATCTTGTTCGTGCTCAAGACCGGCATCGCCTGGGACGACTTGCCCGCCGACCTCGGCTGCGGCTGCGGCAAGACCTGCCGGTCCTACCTGCAGGCGTGGCAGCAGGCCGTGTCTGGCGCCAGTTGCACGCCGTCTTGCTGGCCGAGCTCAACGGCGCTGACGCGATCGACTGGGAGCGGGCGCTGATCGACGCCTCCTTCGCCAAGGCCCCGGAAGGGGGCGAGGATACCGGCCCGAATCCGACGGACCGGAGCAAATCCGGCAGCAAGCACCACGTGATGACCGACGCCCAAGGCGTGCCGCTGGCGGCGACGGTGACCGCCGCCAACGTCCCCGAGATCACCCAGGTCTTCACGACGCTCGACGACATGCCGCCGGTGGGCGGCAAGCCGGGGCCGAAGCGGCAGAAGCCCGACCGCTTGCAGGGGGATCGGGGCTACGACTCGGAACCGGTGCGGCAGGGTTTGCGCGGCCGGGGGACCACGCCGGTGCTGGCGGCCCGCAATACGGAGCACGGCAGCGGTTTGGGCAAGTCCCGCTGGTACGTAGAGCGGACCATCGCGTGGCTGCACTCCTTCGGCCGGCTGCGCCGCCGTTTGGATCGGCTCACCGAGATTCAAGACGCGTTCCTCAAGTTAGCATGTTCCTTGATCTGTTTGAGGCTCCTGGGCCAGTGAACTCATTTTTTCCGAGCACTCTAAGAGACCCGCGGTCACGAACGGGTCATCCACAAACCGTGATCTCGGCGGATAGTCCCGGGCCCCGTCGCCTTCGGGGTCCAAGATTCGTTCCGTCCCCTTTCCGGGCCCCTTCCGGGATCTGGGCACCATGCCCGCACCAACACGGGCAGGGGGAGGCGAAGCGAGGAATGGCGCGGCGCGGGAAGCGGTCGTCAAGGCATCACGCGAATTCACCTTGTCCCCCGGTGGGCGGCTTGCCATCTGTCGCGAAACGTGGAATCGTCCCGGCATGCACAATCCGTTCCGGCGCCTCCGCGACCTCTTCTGCAAGCCCGCGATGATTGGCACGCCGCCATAGTTCCCTGGCCACATGCGACAGACGA
Source organism: uncultured Planctomycetota bacterium (assembly GCA_963845755.1). Classification (GTDB taxonomy): domain Bacteria; phylum Planctomycetota; class Planctomycetia; order Isosphaerales; family Isosphaeraceae; genus CAWJTV01. The sequence goes on along the minus strand of CAWJTV010000013.1, from coordinate 133,371 downwards.
CTGGCATCGGGCGGCTCGTACCGCTCCCGCTCGATCCGCTCCGCCTCCCGCTCGAGGATGGCCCCGCCATGCTCCCGTCCCTCCCGGGTGAAGCGGTACTCCCCCTCCGAGCCCGGCACCGTTTCCATGACCCCGGCCGCGGCCAGCTCGCGGTAGGCGGACAGCCGGCCGGCCGGGGCCTTCGCCTTCCACCCCCGGATCTCGAACCGGAGCACGGCCACGGCCTGGGCGGACAGAGTTATGGTCTGCATCACGGTCACCTCCCGGCGGCATTCTACCGCGGGCGGCTGGGGTGGCGTAGGCCGATTCCCCCACCCGAGTGCTCGGCCGGGCGCCTGGATGAACGCGTGGTCGCACTTCAACACCGGCCGGGGTCGCATCCTCGTTGCGTCCCGCAACCGTCGCACGGGGATCTCGACGGGATCGCCGCCCGACGCCCGGGTGTCTCCTTGCGGCCCGAAGACGCCTCCAGAGTCGATACCGGTACCAGTCCGGAAGAGTTCGAGCATTCGTCTGTGTCGTCGGACCGAAGCAGCTTGATTTCCAGCGTCTACCTGATCCCCGACGAGCGCGGCAATCATCACCGCAACGACCAATTATTTCTATCTACCCTGACGCCATGGTTGCAATGGCGAACGAAGAAGATTACGCTCAAGGAAAATTGTCTGGACGCGGCTTCGTGAGAGAAGCAGCAAGAAACATGAAATGCCCGCGCATCACGCGCTGGAGAACTACCTCGACTCGTATCCGACAGGCCACCGCATTGCCGACGAGAGGAAACGCCCGCGCTTCCGCCCGCCCCTCGGACCAAAAGCGAGATGACACCCGATCCAATGCATATGGCCATCACCTGACTGGACCACCTTGCAGTCTGCGACGGTCGGCGTGGCGGCCTGCGCCATAGGTCTCCCACTCACCCCGATCCGCTGAGGTTTCGGATGCAGGAAACGGAGGTAAGAAGATGAAAGTGACCGTCTTCCCCTGCGGCCCCGCGGTGAACGAAAGCGAGCGCAAAGCCGTCGAGCAATTGAAAAGCCGCCTCCAAACCGCAGCGGGAGACGACCCATGGGTCCTACTAACGAACCTCGCCTTCTCGATTACCAATCAGTTGCAGTCGGACGAGATCGACATTGTCGTGATCGGCTCGCCCGGCGTTCGAGTCGTCGAGGTTAAACATTGGAGTCCTTCATGGGTGGACCAGCATCGAGATCTGGTGGAGCAGGAGGCGGAACGAGTTACGAACAAGGCTCGCAAGATCGGGACAACGCTCCGCAAGATTGCTCCGAACCTTCCTCATGTGGCTGGCGCTATCCTGCTGACTCAAGAGCCGAGCAAAGTCAAGCGGCTCGCCAACAAGGAGGTACGAGGGGTCCGGTTCCATACACTGAATGATTGGAAAGGCGCCATCGGCGTCGACTCCGGACGAGCACTGTCGCCTCAACAAGTTGCGAGGTTGGGGCACGCCTTGGAGCCAAAGATCGCCGTCGCTATGGATGGCTCGTTGCGCCGGCTCGCCGGTTATGTTAACCTGGAGCTCCAAACGTCGAAGGAGGAACGTTTTCATCGTGTCTACAAAGGGTGCCACCCCGCACGCCAAGATCGGGTCATCTTACATCTCTATGACCTATCTGCAAACGACGAGAAGAATGCCGAGGCCAAGGCCAAACGCGAGTTCGAAGCGCTCCATCGGTTACAACTGTGCGAATGGGCTCCTCGAATTCTGGATTCCTATCAGGAAGTGCCTGGGTATGCGGGTGAGATGTTCTTCTTCACGGTGGTCAACCCCGCCGCACCAAGCATCGAGGAGCGAGCGACCGACCCTACATGGGACGCGACTAGGCGGTTGACCTTTGCACAAGGCGGCCGTTCGCGCGCTGGCCGAGTTGCACAAGGCGGGGGCGGCCGGTGAGGCCATGGTTCACCGGAACCTCACGCCCAGAACGATCCTGGTGAAATACGATAATTCGCCGATCCTCACAGGCTTTGATCGCACCAAGATCCCCTCCGACATCACCGTGGCATCCAGCGGAACGCCGTCCCGCGAATGGGATGCCACGGCTTCTCCAGAGGTTCGAGCGCTCGGCCTGAGCGTTGCGGACTTTCGCTCGGATGTATATTCGCTTTGCGCTTGTCTGACACCACTGTTCCAGGGACGGGACGATGAGACTAGCCGGCAGGCCGTGGAGGTGTTCGCGAAAGGCATGGCGGAAGAGCCCGGCGCAGCGTTGTACGCTGGAAGCCCTGAACGCGTCGGCCTCCGAACTGCTGGGCGAATCACTACCGCCGCCGGCAACCCCTCCGGCCCGCTTCTGGACGGAAGAGCAGGTAGTACGCTTCCACGACCGCGATTATCGAATTGTTGCACGTCTCGGATCCGGAGGTATGGGGACGGCCTTCAAGGTGGTGGAGATCGACCGGTTGAACGAAAGAGGATCTCGGGACTTACGTGGCCAAAGTTGGGCATAGTGTGGAAACCGGCGAGCGAGTCCTGAAGGCCTATAGACTGGCGCAATCGTACCTCGGCCGTCATTCGGGCCTCTCCGCCATCCTTGAGGTGGCGGGCGAACCGCGGGAGAACCAATTCGTCGCGCTGATGACCTGGGTTGAAGGCACGCCGCTTGGCGAGTTCACCGGCGTCTTCCCACTTTTGGCAGAAGAGCAGCAAGAGACGTCCAGTGAAGCCTTGGCCTTGCGGTGGCTGCGCGCCTTTGTGTCGGGCGCTCGATGTGCTCCATCGCAACCGCTTGATTCACGGCGACATCAGCCCTCGAAACATGATCGTTTCCGGAAGCGATCTCGTCCTGACAGACTACGATTTCGTCGGCAAGATTGGCGAAACCGTTGCTTCGCCCGGCACCGTTTTGTATTGTTCACCCTCTTATCAGGAGCAGCGAGCGACCTCGCCGTCAGACGACATCTACGCTTTGGCGTCCAGCTTCTTTCACGTGGTCTTCGGGAGGGAACCTTTCCAGTTCGCCGGCACTCAAGCTAAAGAGCGGGGGTTGAACTGGGATGGAATTGAACGCTCGGAAAGCCTCGCGCTGGCTGATTTCCTCGACAAGGCAACCCATCCCGACCCGGGACAGCGGTTTGCCTCAGCTCGTGCGGCCCTGGCGGTCCTCGAGGCGCCCGAGCCGAAAGCGGACCCGACTACGGCTACAAAAGGAAGGACCGCCAAGGTAGTTCCCGGGCGCTTCCGAACGGGCTCAAGAAGAACGCGCCGGAGTGGAACTGCACCAGGAACGAATCGAGTGGCTGAGTTCACTGTTGCAGTCCTATCCGGGATCGCGGTGGGGAAATCGTGAGACGCGGGGGCTCGACACGGGTTTCGCCTCTCAGACCTACGTTGAAACAAGGCTCGAAGAATCCTTATATCATGATGTATTTGAGCGACGAGTCCGCCTCGTGATCTTATGTGGCAATGCTGGCGACGGCAAGACTGCTCTACTTCAGCATCTCGCTACGCGACTCGGAGTTCGGAAGCACTCCTCGTCCGAGCACATCCTGCAATCTCGAATGCGTGACGGTTTGGTTGTTCGCATGAATCTGGACGGATCGGCGGCATGGAGCGTGCAGGGACGCTCTGCCGACAACCTCCTCGACGAGTTTCTGGCACCATTCCAGCATGGACCGCCCACCGATGACATTGTGCATCTCCTCGCGATTAACGATGGGCGTTTGCTCGAGTGGATCGAGGGTGTGGAATCACGCGAAGGTGGCAATGAAACGGCGCTCACGGGAGAACTGTACGACCTACTCCGACGAGAAGTTGCCACGCAGGACTCCTACATCCGATTCGTGAGCCTCAATCAAAGGTCCCTCGTCGGGGGCATCACACCTGACGGGAGCCGAATCGAGACCAGCTTTTTCGAGCCCCTGATGGACTCCTTGTATGGTGGGGAACGAGCGTCTGCGACATGGGCACCTTGCCGATCCTGTTCGGCAAAGGATCGCTGTGAAGTCTTCCGTGCGAACCGAATCTTCGGTCCGGAGGGTCTTCCTGGGTCAGCGAACAAGGACATTCGCGACCGCGCCCGCCAACGGCTGTTCGCGGCGCTGCAAGCCGTCCACCTTCGCGGGGAAACGCACATCACTGTCCGCGAGTTACGCGCAGCCCTGGTCTATATTCTCTTCGGCGTCCACTTCTGCGAGGATTACCACGCCGGATCTGAAGTTCCACCATACTGGGACCGTGCCTTCTCCGCCGATTCGCCTAGCCGACAAGGCGAAGTATTACGAGAACTGGTCCGCTTCGACCCCACTCTCGAGGCTCATCCCCAGATCGATCGGCACCTGCTTAGCAAACCCTCCCCGGACAGCGACAGGACGGCGCTTCATTACGACCGACTCAAATTGGAATCAGCCCGGCGCCGGGCATTCTTCGAATGGACGCAGGAACACATAGAGGAGATCGCGGGCAAGCCCGGCGCTCGATGACGAGTTCGCGGGCAAGCCCGAGGCCCTCGATCTGGCACGCGGGCGGCACCTGCGTCTTTTCCGAGATCTCCCGATTGTCAAGGACCCACAGAAGCTGGTGAGCCTCTGCGAGCGTCTGTGTCGTGGCATTTCGCGACTTGAAGATCTGCCACCCCAGGCGCTCGACAGGCCCAACGTAATCCCTCTGGCCATCACGCCTCGAACGCCAACAGAAACGGACTTTTGGGTAGAGAAGCCGGTCACCTCGTTTCGACTTGAGGCAGATCTTCCGCCGGAAGCGGAGGGCATGGAGCGCCTGCACCGGCAAGCGTTCCTGATCTATCGCTATCGCGACGGCCGTGAAGAGCGCTCGGGGCTTGAAGCGGGCAGTCTTTCATCTGCTTCTGGAGTTGAGCGACGGATACCAGTTGGGCGACGTCTCGACCGACGATACGTTCGCCAATCTCTCTATCTTTATCCAACGCTTGGTCCGCGAGGATGAGAGTGAACTGTTGGCCTTGAATCCGATGCAGGAAGAGAAGATCTTCAAGGTCTCCACAATTTGGAGCAAACCGCGAATGAGATCAGCGAATAAACCTGAGTGTAGTCGCACCAGGAGGCGGGGCGTGAGCCCGGGAAAGATTGCCACAACGGCCCGCGCATCGTGGACGAGGTGCTTGGGCGTGGTATGACCCGCGAGATCTGGTCAGGGAACTATGAAAAGGCCCTGCCGATCACAGTACAAGATTTCGATCTGTCTGCCGTTCTGCCGGCCGTGTTTTATATGTTCAGCTTCGGTTGGCGGCGAGGTAAAGGAAAGTTTCAGGAAACATTAAGCAAACTCGGAAAACGGGACGGAACCAAGGCAGACGGCAACCATCGAGCGAATTGCCGACGGGCTAGCACAGTGCAACCATTTCGAAGGCTTTAGCGGCGAGACCGAGCAGGCGATACTCGGTGATTTACTACTGTGCTTCTGTCTGGAGAACGCCAAGCACCACTGGGCAGGAAGGACAGGTCCAGCGAGTCGCGCCAGCCCATTATATGGCGTTCTGGGTGGATCTTCCCGGGACTGTGGCGAACCTTCGTTATGTCCCCGAGATGATTGTTGCGATGCTGGCCGACCAAAAGGGCGACCGCATTGAGCGGAACAAGACGTGGAAGGCATCTGTTCGCCGTGGGCAGAGGTTTCGAAAAGAATGTTCTGCTGCGCGCACGTTTCATCAGGGCATTACCCGACGCGATGAGCCCGGGGAACCAAGCAGTCTCAGGTCGGACCGTTTCGATGAGGAGACACCCGTCGGGTTGGACCAATTGCTGATGATACGCCTGGCGAAGCAACTGGGAGAGGCGCCGGCCAAGCTGCGAGGAAAAGAAGAAGACGTGCGTATCTCAAACCAGCGTCCTATCGCTGAAAAAGCGGCGCGGCATTTCTCCGAGGATATACGGCGTTTCGTGCACTCCTATGCAAGCTTCGGGATTCCTCGCCACACTTTCGTTGAACTCCTAGAATCGTGCATGGCAGTTGGGATGACGACGATCCTCACGAGCGTCATTGAGATGCTGTTCGCATGGTCGGAGTCAGGGGTAATCCAGAAGGCATGCGAGCAAGAACCCGCCTCCCTATTCGTGGACTGCTCCAACGGAGTTGCCGGCCAACTGAGAACACTTGCCGAGCAGTCGTTCGATGACTTCATGCGTCGAACCGAACGGTTTCCTGTGGTTCTCATGGCGCTTCGGCTGCTCGACTGGAGTGCGAGATACGATCGGAAGATAAAGACGCTCGGGATTAGAACCACGCCTTTCGCCACCGAGTGGCTCAACATGCTGGGCGAGCTGCTTCATGAGCGGCGTCCAGAGGCGCGACCGATCCTCTATAGCTTGGAACAGAAGGCAGAGGAGCTCGCTGATAGGTTGAAGGAGGACTACCCTGAGTCTGCGCAGATATTGCTGAACAGCGGAAGCCAGCCTAACCCGGTTTTCGCATCGCCGAGTCACTCACCTCGTTGCAGGGCCGCAAGAGCACACAGGGCAACGTGATCTCGGTGATTGACTCATCGTTGCTTATAGGACGTCCGAACGGCCTTGCCATGAAGAGAACGGCTGTGCGCAACGTCTTCGGGAGTGCGGTCAGGAAGCGGAGTGAGGTTCGTTGGCTCCTCTTTTCAGATTCGGTGCTTGATTATCTCGTGCACCGTTACGTGTTGCGAAGCGGAAACAAGCCGGGTGTACAGCCTCGCTCGCTTAAGGACTTCATTGGCCGGCTCAAAGAGCGTTATGGTTTTTGCGTTGATGAAGCTCCGCAGGGTATGCCAGTTTCGAATGATCTCCTGCGAGCAAATCGCACTTTCCTGGAACGCCGCCTCCGTGATCTGGGGCTGCTTGTGGGCGTCAACGATGCCGAGACAATGAAACACTTGCGGCCTCGCTTCGAGAGCCATACGGAGGACGAGCATGGAATGGACTGAACTTCACGCGACGATCCTTCGAGACGCCTTCGACAATGTGCTGGGCAAGCACGAAGCGGGGTCCATGGCCTTTGTGCATGCCTGACTCCTGACATCGTAGATGCGATCGCTCGCGATGCTTTGTTTGCCCCGTCTGGCTGGCAGGTGAGTCGTGTGGCGGACGCGGACGATGAGGGCACACGCACGATTACAGCCGACCGCGCCGTCGAGATCCGCGAGACGAAGGGCGAGGCGTCGCTCTTGCTCGTGGACACGGCAAAGGCCGGCGCCGGCATGGATGGCATCTATCGCGCAGCCCGGGAGGTCAACGAGGCGAGCCTATTCACAGAGGCAGTTCGAATAGCGAGAAGCGAGGTTACCCACCGTCTTTCTCGCGACACCCGTGAGTATGCAGAACGAGCGGTGAAGAAGGCGACGCGGACACGGCCGCCGTTTTAGCATTTCGCTCTGGGCTGAGTTCGATTTCCTCGTCCGTATCGCAGCGGACAAGAAGCATCCGAGGGAACTCTTGAACATGATCGGCCTCTGGCCGGTCCATGGATCCGACGAATCAGTGGGGGCCGAAGAATTGGATGACTCTCGGATGTTCGTGGATCGCCTCTTGGGAACGGCAGTCTCCGGACTCACTCCTGCGCGACGGATTGAAGCTCTGAAGCTGATGACTCCTTCCGAGCAGCAGATTACGGACCTGGAGCGGTTCTTACGATCGGCGGCCACGAAGCGTCTTCTTCCCGCGTTGACGGAACTCGCCGACAAGAAGCACCTCTGGGTCAACGCATTACGGCTTGAAGAGGCCGGTCAGGCCATTCAGAGCATCGACCTTTCACCGTGGCGAACCAGCGCAGGCAATATCACAAAGTGGTGCGGATTGGAGGGGGCCCCTGATGGTCCGCCGGAGCTGATCCTGAACTCGGAGGCCGAGAAGACGGGCGATTACAGCAAACTCGAAGTGAAATGGAAAGCGCAGACCCGAGAACTTGAAGGAAAACGCGGTTGACTACCGCGTCGTCATCCTGACGGACATGGATGAGGAGCTTGCCTCCCGGGAGGTGTCGCATTCCGGGAAGAAGGAAGAGAAATGCCGATTCAGTAACGATGACTTCTCTATGTTGAGCGAGGATGCGTGATCTCAGCCAGGGTGGTCGTTTCGGTCATCGGGAACGACTCCATCAAGCGGGAGAGCGAGGAATTTATCGTTAAGTTCGGTCAGCCGCCCGAACGCGATAGAGGCGGGATCGGGGAGAAGGTGCGGTCTTTCAGCGAGGGACTCATCAAGCTCGCCGATCGTGAGATGATTTCGGTTCTTGCCACTTCCGCTACAACTCCATCCGTGGATTCCAAAGGATTCGTCTTGTTGCGAACTCCGGAGCACGGCAAGAACTTTCGGGTCTTTCGACCACCCCTGATCGATGAGGTGGAAAAGCAATGGACTGAAAAAGGGGGAGCGATCGGGCGCGTGGCAGAGTCAAAGTGCGAGCCTCCGGCTCGCGGGCCGGTGAAGCGGAGCTCTTTCCGTTTGTACGTGCCGAATCCTCATCCGGGACTTTGTGGGAACCACTCTGGGATCGGGCGGCAGTCGCGAGCCGGCACATGGCGGAACGGTTCGCAGCCTGTGGCGGGGGTGTCGGTCAAGTCTACGATGAGAAATCGAAGATATTCGATACGATTGTGAAGGAGTACCTCCTTGCATGGGCCGCGCTCCTGGAGGAAGGCGAGCCGTCATTGGCGGTCGCAAATACAGTTGAGGTGCAGTCTCTTTCGGGTCGGACCATTGGGTTGATAGTCTTGCCGAGCCACCCGCTGCGCAGTGGCCTGGCACGTGGCATTTGACAACCTTGTGCTCCATGCGGCCTTTGAACAGCACGCATCTCCCAAGGAGATTCGGGAGGAGTTTTCGGTCCTGGACGGCGCGATGTTTCCAGCGTTCCTGCCGGGTCTGGAGAGCGGGAGTTCCTTCGTCTTCGCCGACACGCTTGGCTTCCATTCCGTGGGCATGGTTCTCGATTGCGACAAAGAACCAAAGGCCGCCATAGCGATTCTCGCGAGGGCATTGGGGGAAAGCGAAACGGCGGATGCGGTGCCGACAGTGGGGAAGAAAGAGCATCAAGTTCTGGGGAATGAGATCTTCAAGTATCTGGAATGCCACGACACGCCGAAACTCCTCCATATCCACGCCCTCAGGGCGGGTGATGGCCTTACGGTGGCACGCTCGCTCGGCGGTGTTTATGAGCGATATCGCCAAGGCGCGGACGAAGACCTAAATGAGGACGCGGTGACGAAAGCCCCGGCTTTCGTGTTGGAGCTCTATCCGTCACAGGAACAGCGTGCAGTTGCAGGGCGATTCATCGCAGAGGCTAGGGAGAAACGACGTAGCGGAGCGGGTATGCTGTCCCGAGAGGACCTCTGGATGCTGGAGTCACTGAGCCTGCCGGGCGGGGTAAACCTGCCAAGGCTGCGCTGGGCTCGCAAGAGTGAGCAAGCCCCAGAGACCGCGGCACATCTTGCGGTTGCCTTCGATACGTTCGAGTCCCGTGTGGCTCCCCAAGGTAAGGAGCAGACCGCGAAACCCAGGCCATTCTACGCCTTCGGCCTCCTCTCCTTCTTCGAACGGGAATTCGCAAGCACTCCCTCGCCTTTATGGCGAAGTACAGTTCCCCATTGGAACGATGGCGAAAAGCACCCATCCGACCGGACACATACCGAGCGTCTGGTCCGCTTGCAGCAAGTCATTCAAAAGTGCGTAGCTCGAAGCATCGACGCCGAGGGCGATCTGTTGGCATTAAGGACGGAGATTTCCCGAGAGAAGGCAGAAAGCCTCAAGACCCTTCACAGAATGTGTGATTGGGTCATCACCTTCGATCGGAATGCAGGTATTGAGTATTTCAATTCCCCAGGGGATAGCAAGGAAAGCAAGGAAATCTACGATGCCTATGTGATCGACTGCGTCCCGGAACGCGAAGACTTGGGCTGCCTCCAGTTGATTACTTCGACCAGCAACCTGGAAGAGGTCCGGTATCTACTCAATAGCGCACTCGATCCGATGGGTCTTAGCCATAGTCTTCGAAACGCCGAATTTCTCTTTGAGCATCTCAAAGCACTCAGCTGTCGATTGGCGATCCGTCTTACGGGACCGAAGGCGCCGACTTCCGGGCTGATTGCTCTTCCGCTCAGCCCTAAATAGTCAACGGCAACCGATAGCTGCGACTGCTGGCTGCCGCTCACAGCCGGCTTCATCGTACCTGTCGATGATGTTCGTGACCTACTTCCACCTCTAGCACCGAAGGGTGGCGGCAGGGGCGAGAAGGAAAGCGCGTCCAGATCTCATCTATGTGTCGGCGATCCCACGCAAAGGGCTGCATTTCCGATTCATCGAGGTCAAGTATCGGCGGCATCTCCGCAACGCTCGCGAAGACCCGGAAATCCTCGAGCGAATCCGTGAGCAAGTGGAGTCTCTGCGTACCCGTTCATGGGGCGTGATAGCTGGAATTAGGCGGCCTCGATCTTTGGTGGAGTCACCGGGACGAGGGAGGGGATCGATTGGTTGCTCCGAGCCGGTTCAATGCACGATGTCAGGTAGCCCAGCACGTCTCGTCCCTGCTGACGAGCACGTGGCCACCACGGTCAACATCCGCTCGACGAACCGGCTCCCCTGCGCCTGTCGGTCCCCCCGCTGATCCGCCGCCAGATCACGGCGTGCCGCTCGGCACACTGCCGCATTGTTGTCGGGAGGCACCCCCTCGACCCGCAAAGGTCCACAAGCTCCCCTCCACACGCAGGATTCTCGGCAACATCCCGTGCATCCGCGGACATCCGCGCCGCGACCGTCGTCCGGCGCCGCTTTGACCTCGCGCCTCACCCGGGTAATCATCGCGCAGAATCGCCCCCGATCCACCGATCGGCCTCGTGGCGATGCCACCAGAGGTACAACCGATCCGACAGCCTCAACAGTCGTCGGCCGATCAGTTCGGCCGCCCCGCCGCGGTCGATCATCGCCTGGAAATCGCGGCGGAGATGGCTCCAGCAGGTCCGGCCGGCCGCGGCGATCCAGTCGTAGGAACTGCAACGGTCGGTCACCGCGATCGAGCCGTCGTGCGTCCCCAGGACCGCTCGGGCCACCTTGGCGGTGCGGTTGCGGGCGATGGTGAAGACGGTGAACATCGCGGTCACCGCCGCCCAAAGCCAGGCCTTGCGCCGCTCCTCCCGCCAGGAGGTCTCGTCGGCATGGATCACCTCCGCCGTGTGGACGGCGACGGCCGGCATCGTTATAGGGGGCCTCCAGCACGGCGGCCGGTTGCGCTTCCAGCTTGGAGATGATCCCGGTGGAGATCGACCGCCCCATCAGATCGCCGTCGAGTTGCTGGATCTGCCGCTTGCTGAGGCGGTAGGCGCCGGCCAGGGTCGCCAGCACGGCCTGAGTGTACGGGCTGAAGTGGCTGGTGGAGACCCCCTCGGGGAGGGTCGCACACGTGGTCGTCCCACAGTCCGGACAAGCGAGCCGATGCAGCCGGTATTCGTCCACGAGTCGCTCGATCCGGGGCAGGTCGGCGACCTGATCGATCAAGGGTGTGGGACCTTCGCCGTGCAGCGCATGGCCGCAGCGACGACAGGCCCCGGGCCGACGATCGGTGGACGATCGGAGCTCCTCGGGAGGGACCAAGGGCGCAGAACGCCTTGCGATGGCCGGGTTGTCCGCCGCGTTCGCCGCGAAGGCGGAGTCGGCGGCTTTCGTTTACCAGAACGAAGGAACTTCCCGCGTCCGAGGGGCGTCACGCCCGCGCTGCGCGTCTTTCGCCCCCATCCGGGGGCTCAGGATAGACTTACGGGAACAGACTCTTAGCTTTGCATCGCAAAGTGAACGCTGTCGAAGTGCGAGAACGGTCTGGGGTGCTGCCGTCGGTCGGAAAGCCGACTCGCCTGGCTTATCTCGATGTGGCAGGCGGGCTCCGCGATATTTTCGTCGCGATCTTCCCTGAAATCGGAGATATTCAGGGGGAGCATCCGCGCAGCTATCAAAAAGAGTTTCGTTGAGGGAGAAATAGGAGCATCCGAGCGCCCTTCTGTCGGGGCTGTGCGAGCCGGAATTCGGGCGATTTGTGGAGATCCTGCGCAGGCGAGCCAAAGCCGGACCGGGGCCTACAAACCCTCCTGGCACGCCTCGGAGAACTTGGCGACTATGGCTTCTTCGATCTCGCCGAGTCTCGAGAGTGCTTGTGGGAGAGCGACAATCCAACTGTGATCCGCATACACACGACACAGAATGACAATTTGCAGAAGGCCTTTTCGTCCCTCGTGTTCTACGGCCTCTACAAGGACATGTTCCGCAGGGGCATCAATCTCGAATCACGCACGCCGTCATGTTCAACGGCCCCATCGCACCGCTCGATTGAGACTGATCCCCACCATGGCCAAGGAATGTCGAAAGTATGGTATATCGCTAGTGCTTGCTTCACAAGAAGCCAAGGACTTCAACATATCACTCTTCTCGGCGATTGCGAACTATCTTGTGCTGCGGTTGACCGAGGCGGACGCGAAGGCGTTGATGCGCCATGTCGCCGGCTCGGACAAGGAAACGGCACTCATCGATAGGATCAAGCAGATGGAGCGATTCAAAGCGTTATACTTCTGCGAAGGCAGGAAGAAGCCCTCGTTGATCTCGTTGCTGCCGCAGGATTGACTCAGCTCCGCCAGTACAGCGGGGATTTGCATCGATCGTCGCAAGACAAAGACTAGAGGCTCAGCGATTCAGGAGACTTTCGCTCCACCGCGGGTGCCCCGCCGGCGTGGGGGAGAGGCTTCAACTCTTGCATTCGGAGACGTGAGCAGCATCAAAACCCTGTCCGAGATCGACTCCGGGACAAAGCATTGGGGGGCAGGGGGGGCAGGGGACATTGCTAATTCTTTCGGAGGTTTGAGATGGTCTGGGAAAGACAGAGTTCTCCAAACCGTGAATCTGACCGCAATGATTACAGCGTCCCGTTCATCCTCCTGTGACAACACGGCGCGAAACGAGGACGCAGCTCGATTCAACCGCCTGACACGTCCCGCCCAACGGCAAGAAGGGTCCGGCCAAGCCGCGGTTGTACCTCACCCCGGGATCCTTACCCTGGACCGGGACCAGGGCCGTGCCCGAACTCAACTGCACTAAATTCCCTGCGGATCGTCCACGGTCAATCCTTCGGCGGTAGCGGCGTCGTTGAGGGCCTGGTCGGCGGAGATCAGCGTCACCGGGGTAAACCGTCTGCCTGGTGGCTGCGGTTGACTTCGAGGGCCACGGCGAGCTGCACGGCGTCGTAGGCGCGAAGGCATGCCGCGTTGCCCAGACGCACGGCCTCGTCCAGCAGGTCGGGCGTCACCTCGATGACGGTATAGCGCGCGGCGAGATGCTGGCGGAAGCGGCGGAGGATCGACGATGCCCGTGCGGCGGTGAGGGTCTTGCCCTTGCGGCGGCGGGCGACGGCGCAGGTGACTTCAACGGCGGTGATGTGGGCGATGTAGATGACCGTGGATGGGCTGCGGCGCGTGATGCGACGTACCCAGGCGGTGCCGGTCTCGATCACGTAGCGCTTGACCAGGGCGCTGGAATCGACGAAGTAGGCGGTGACCATCTCAGCGCCGCTCGCGGAGGATGGTTTCCGACAGCGGCTCGCCCTTGATGGGAACCGGCTGATCGTCCGGGTCATCGTCGTCGATGTCGAGCGATGGATCGGGCAGGCGGCGGATCAGGCCACGCGCGATCATCTTCCGGTGAAGCTCCTCGATGGAGCGCGGCTTGCTTGGAGCCGTGGCGGCCTTGGCGCGTTTAGCGGTCTTGGCGGACGCCGGGGGCGCGGGCTTCTTCGGCTCGGCGGGCTGGCTGTCGAGCTGCTGGCGGAGCTGCCGCGCCTGCTCGGGCGTCAGGGCCTTGATGCTGCTCAGGAGGTGGTTGAAGTCGCTATGCGTCATGGGACGATACGCATAAGCATTTCGTTATTCTGACGTACAGAGTACCATGGCCGAGGGTGTTTGCCAAGCGGAGAGGGTTACTGTCCTGAACAAAAAGCCGAACCGTCCCGGTCGCCGCCGCGCCGGAGCTGGATGCCCACGCAGGACCTCCCCGGCCACGTGGCGCTCCGGCACCGGACAATGTCGAGCAAGGTGCAGGTATCCAGGAAGAGGATCGGTCGGGGGCCGCGGTCAAGTCCGCCACGGCCTGGACGAGGGTGATCATGGGGCCATGAAGGCCAGCCGCTTGGCCAGCCACCGGAAGTCCGCAAAAAAGTCAGAGTCTGTCCCCGAAGGGGCCGGTCCGGGCGAGCGGGGGGGCGTCCGCCCCCTGTCTTGGAGGTCCGTCGCTCACCGGACAGGCGGCTGACGCCCCCCGCTCGCCCTTCTGGGACAGACTCTCAGTCGGATCGACCGAAGCCACCTCGGACGGATCAAAGATTCCGTTCCGGTGGCCGCGAAGGATTGGCGATGGTCTTCGACTGGCTCGTTCTTTCTCGTCCTCTCTCTGCGAGACTCATTTGTGAACGATGGTCTCACCGGCGAGACGGACGTACGCGGGCTGCTAACCTCTTCGCCGTCCAGAGAGCTTTTGGGAAAGGCGGCCGAAACATCGGAACGAACAGATTCACCACCGTGCGGCATGGGGAGCTTCGCCGGTTCGGGTCAGAACAGACATCCCCCACCCTAGACGGTCTCAGGCGGGTGGTGAGCCGCTCGGTCGCCCGGGAGCCATGGAACTTCTCGGCGGGATGAAGCGTCAAAAGGGACAGAAGGCCAGACCTGGTCAAGGATTCCCGTGACTGGATTCGGGTGGAAAGTCGAGTACCGCGCTGGGCGGTGGGGCACCGACATGAACGGCGCCTTTGATCAGGTGGCCTTGGGATTGAATATCTACCCTCCAGACATTCGAGGATGGGCGCGGTGGTAGCAGCGAACGATCAAGGGGGCGAAGAGAGGCGAAACCACGAGCCCATGCGCCTCAAGCGTCGACGGCTTGGTCGATACCGGAGATCCGGGTCGTCAAGGACGATCAGGGTCGCTTGCGGATCGACCAATCCGATCCCGCCACGTACGGCGCGTATGCCGCCCGTCAATTGCTGGCGACCGCCGAAGCCGACCCGAAGTACAGGGACGGAATGACCAAACGTCCCTCGGTGCCCTCGATCAAGATCACCTATGTCAACGGCGTCGGCGAGCCTCAGGAGATCAGCGTCCGAGAGATCTTCTGCCGGATGGACGGGGACGCTCTCGTCCTGACCAAATTCGAGACCGCAGATGGTGAGAAGGTAAAGGACCTGCCCATTACCGTCCCCCTGCTCGGCGAGCTGGACGCCGATGTGGACGACGCGGATCGGCTGCATGAGATCGCCCTGGCCGAGTTCGGTGACGTGCCGTCACCGCGCCGCCGAGATTGAACCGGAACATGAGGCGGCCCGGCCGGCGCCGTCTCGGGAACGGCGGCTCCCGTCTGGGCCACTTCGGCAATATGACGAGGCGGCTGATCCGGCTCCGGCAGCGGGCACGCTCAAGACCCCACCAGCCCCTGAGCCGGCGCCGCGCGGTCCAGCAGTTATGGCGCCTGTTACAAAGGCGACGGGAGGGACCACCGTTCCCCCGGCCGATTCGACGGTACGGGCGCTCGACGACGGCGAGGCGGCCTCGCTGCGTACGCTGATCGAAGCCAAGGCGGGACAGACGCGGTGGGCCAACGGGCTCCTCATGCAGGCAGCGGAACGCCACCCGAGCGATCGCAGGCTGCAGAACGAGCACCTCGCGAACCTGCTGCGGGTCTCTCTCGATCCGTCGCGGGCCGAGTCCCGGACGCCGCTCGCCGCCGCATTGCGTGGCATACTCGAGGAGGTGCACGCATACAAAGCAGGTGTGTTGGACCGCGATCCCCTCAAAGCGGAGAAGCTCGCACTCCAGCCCTTCGCGCGGATGGCGCTTGACCCGACGCCGGTGGACGACGGCCCGATGAAGATTGTTTCCGGCACGGCTCAGAGAACTCCGGCTCAGGTTCTGGCGAAGCTCGAAGATCCGAAGCTCGCCCGGGCCACCCGCGTGAAGTTTCTCCTCGAAATCGTCCCCGAGCTGATCGAGACCTGGCGACCAGACAAGGAGAGCGGCCGCAGCGAGGCGGCCAACGAAAGCAGCCCCGCGATCGTGCGCAGGCTGTTCGCTGTGGCGAACGAGCAGCGTCAGCAGCGGAAGTTCATCGACAACGGCTCAGCCTTCAGGAAAGCCGGTGAGAGGTACGCGGGACTCGAAGGTCGGTTGCCGAAGGACACGGCTACTGACGGCTCGTAGGACGCTTCAGAGCATAAGACTCGTTGGTTCACGATCTTCCGCATCAGCGAGGGGCTCGGGGGAGCGGAATAGCCCGGCGTCAGCCCACCTCGGCCTTCGCCCTCTTGATGCGGGCCATGTGCTCGCGGCCCCATTCGCAGAGCGGCCGCAGGGCCTCGGCGAGCGAGACGCCGAACTCGGTCAGGGCATACTCGATGCGCGGCGGGATCTCCTGGAAGTCCTTGCGAGCGACGATCCCGTCCGCCTCCATCTCGCGGAGTTGCTGGATCAGCATCTTCTCGCTGATGCCCTCCACCAGCCGCCGCAGCTCGCCGAACCGGCGGGCGCCGCCCGCGAGCCGCCAGAGCACGATGGGCTTCCATTTGCCTCCGACGACGGCGAGCGCCGCCTCGAGGCCACAGCCGTGAATGGGCCTGCGCATCCCGGTTCTCCCGAGGTCCGGTAGGTCACTTACGAAAAGGTTAGTACTTGCCCTTCCGAAAGCCGCATCTATCATAACCTCGGTTCCGACTCTTCACCAGAAGGGGGTGTTTCGATGGGCAAGTTGAACGACAGGGTGGCCGTGATCACGGGTGCGACCTCGGGCATGGCCCTGGCCACGGCCAAGCTCTTCGTCGAGGAAGGGGCCTACGTCTTCATCACCGGCCGACGCCGGGAGAAGCTGGACGAGGCGGTCAAGGCGATCGGCCGGAACGTCAGCGGGGTCCAGGGCGACGCCGCCGATCTCGCCGACCTCGATCGACTGTACGAGACCGTGAGGAAGGAGAAAGGTCGGATCGACGTCCTCTTCGCCAGCGCCGGGACCGGGGAGTTCGCCCCCATCGGCGAGGTGACGGAGGAGCAGTTCGACAGGACCTTCGGTCTCAACGTCCGGGGGACGCTCTTCACCGTCCAGAAGGCGCTGCCGCTTTTCGCCGACGGCGGCTCGATCATCATGAACGGGTCGATCGCCGGCTCCATGGGCTTCCCGGCCTTCGGCGTCTACAGCGCGAGCAAGGCGGCGCTCCGCTCGTTCGCGAGGACCTGGACGGTGGACCTGAAGGCCCGCAATATCCGCGTGAACGTCCTGAGCCCCGGCACCATCGATACGCCCATCCTTGAAGGCGTGCCGAAGGACGCTCTCGACGGGTTCGTCGCGCTCATCCCCCGGGGCACGATGGGACGCCCCGAGGAGATCGCGACCGCCGCGTTGTTCCTGGCGTCGAGCGATTCCAGTTTCGTCACGGGGAGCGAGCTCTTCGTCGACGGCGGTGTCGCCCAGATCTGATCACAGCCGCCCACGGACCTGACGGTACAACAGACAGCGGGAGGAACCATGTCCATCATCGAAGCCTATCTCGCCGGCCCCTTGGATCTGCGCCGGCGGTCGAGGGTCTGAGCCGCGAGCAGTTGGTCTCGCGGCCAGTCCCGGGGAAGTGGAGCATCCTCGAGGTCGTCTGCCACCTCGCCGACACAGATGCCAACATCGCCCACCGGATCAAGCGCGTCCTGTCGGAGGAGCGACCGACCTTCGAGCGCGTACAGCCCGACTTGATGCAGGCGGCGCTCGCGTATCACGCGCGGGAGGCCGAGGAGGAGCTCACTGCCTTCGAGATCACGCGCAGGCAGATCGCGCGTATCCTGATCGCATCCTCGCCCGAGGCATGGGAGCGGACAGGCGTCGTGGGCGACCGCGGAGACAGGACCGTCGCGCAGATGGTCAACGGCGCCGTCGAACATCTGGCGCATCACCGGAAGTTCATCGTCGAGAAGCGACTCGCGCTGGGGGGAGCCTCGCCGATGGCAGGCGCTACCGCCTGACCGCCACGCCCCGGAAGCTGCTGTTGTCGTAGCGGCGCTCCCGCTGAAATCGCAGCCGGAAGGCCGAGCGGCCGGGCCGGCCGTCGTCGGTCCACTCGCCGCCACGGCGGACGCGCGAGGCATCGCCTGTCCCGTTCAACCGCGTCGTGCACGCCCCAGGCGTTCGCCGAGTCGCTGCCGACCCGGGCCGCTCTCCCCAGCGACGGCCCCTCGTCGGCGGTGACGTTATACGTCTTGTCCTTGAAGTTCACCTGCGCTGTGCGTTTGTCAACTTCGACTCGTGAACAGTGATGCCAGAACTTTAGCCATGATATAGACCTCCAGGGGTGCGTTCGTAGAGTACCATGGTAATAATCCAGCACCCAAACAACAGAGGCCGCCTTCCGCATCGATCGGCGATCACGACCTTCGAGGAACCCATGCGACGTCACACCCTGAGATCGATTGAGATTGTCCTGCTGGCGGGTCTTGCCCTGGCTGCCGCACCCGACGCCGGCCTGAAATCGGCGCTGGAAGGCGTCAAACCGGGGCCGATCCTGGAGCACATCAAGGTCCTGGCCTCGGACGAGTTCGAGGGCCGGGGGCCGGGTACGCCGGGCGAGGAAAAGACCATCGCCTATGTGACCGACCAGTTCCGAGGGATGGGCTTGAAGCCGGGCAACCCGGACGGCACCTATATCCAGGCGGTCCCGCTGGCCGGCTTCCAGGCCAGGAGCGTGACCGGTTCGTTCCAAATCCGTGACCGGACGGTCGCGCTCGCGTTCCCCGAGGATTTCGTGGCCGTCTCACGACGGATGGCCGCCGAGGTCTCGGTCGAGGACTCGGACGTCGTCTTCGTCGGCTATGGGACCGTGGCACCGGAATATGGTTGGGATGATTACAAGGGCCTCGACGTGCGCGGGAAGACCTTGATCATGCTCGTCAATGACCCGCCGGTCCCCGACCCGAACGATCCCGCGAAGCTCGATCCGGCCGCCTTCAAGGGGCGGGCCATGACCTACTACGGGCGCTGGACGTACAAATATGAGATCGCCTCGGAGAAGGGCGCGGCGGCCGTGATCCTGGTGCACGAGACCGGTCCGGCCGGCTATCCGTTCGAGGTGGTCCGGGGAAGCTGGAGCCGGGAGAATTTCGACATCGCCGAACCCCAGCAGGGCGGGGCACCGGCGCGCGTGGCCGTCGAGGGCTGGATGACCCTGGCGAAGACTCAGGAATTGTTCGGCGCGTGCGGCCGCGATTTCGCGGCGCTGAAGGCAGCCGCCGCCCGCCAGGACTTCCGCCCCGAGCCGCTCGGTTGTCGGGCACGGTTCGCGGTGGCCAACGCACTTCGCACGGTCCGATCGAACAATGTCGTCGCCAAACTCGAAGGGTCGGACCCGGCGCTCAAGAACGAGTACATCGTCTACACCGCACACTGGGACCACCTGGGCCGCGACCCGGAATCGAAGGGGGATTCGATCTACAATGGGGCCGCCGACAATGCCTCGGGCGTCGCCGCGGTGCTCGAGATTGCCCGCGCGTTCACCCGGATCCAGCCCGCGCCGAAGCGATCAATCCTCTTCCTCATCGTGACCGCCGAGGAGAAGGGGCTCCTCGGCGCCAAGTACTATGCCACGCATCCCCTCTATCCCCTCGAACGCACGCTGGCCGACATCAACCTCGACGTGATCAATCTCTGGGGCCCGACGACCGACATCCTCAGTATCGGCATGGGTCAGACGACGCTGGACGACCGGCTGGTCGCGATCGCCGGCGCGCACGACCGGACCGTCGCCCCGGACGCCGACCCGGAGAAGGGCTATTACTTCCGCTCCGACCATTTCGAGTTCGCCAAGCAGGGCGTCCCGGCGATGGATCCCAAGGGAGGACGGCAATACGTCGGCAAGTCGGGCGACTTCGGCAAGCGCAAGCAGGAGGAGTACACGGCGAAGGACTACCACAAGCCGAGCGACGAGGTGAAGCCGGATTGGGACCTCTCCGGGGCCGCCGAGGACATCAAGCTGCTCGTCGAGCTGGGTCATTCGGTCGCCCAGGAGCCGCGGTATCCGGAGTGGAAGCCGGAGAGCGAGTTCCGGGCCCGGCGCGAGTCGATGCTCAAGGCGAAGCCGTAGGTCAGGCGTTCCAACCTGAGGTCCGAACCTGTCAGGCGGGAAGGCCTGACCGACGCGTCCGCGGAGAACCTTGGTGATGCCGCAATCCCGAGGGCGCCGAGTCTGGCCGGCCCTGCTGGTGGGCGCCGTGGCGATCGTCGCGGCCTGGCTCGACGTCCGTTATGGCTGGATCACGCCGGCCTTCGACTGGGTCGCCCACCAGTTCTACGAGGTCCCGATCCTCGCCCGCATCCGCCGGCCGTCGCAGGTCAGCCTGGTTCGCTGGCATTTCGCGATCGGCTCGGCGATGCTGGTGATCGGCCTGATGCTCGCTCCATGGCTCACGCGACATGCCCGGGCCTGGCTCGCGATCTTCGGCGCCGGCTACGCGATCCGCGCGGTGATCTGGATCGCCGGCGGCAACCTGCCGCTGGTCTCCGGGGATAGCTGCCACTACCTGGAGGTGGCCACCTCCGTGCTGCGGGGCGAAGGGCCGGTCAAGCACTACGTCGAGAGCTACTTCAAGGATTATCCCCGGATCCTCGAGGGCCGCGGAGTGCTGGACGACTGGTCCACCCCGCTGGATGCCTACGTGCGGGCGCTCGCGTTCCGCGTCGCCGGCCTGGCGCCGGAGGGTCCGCTCGAGACGAGGATCGTCGTCGCGAAGGCGTGCAGCTTCGTCCTCAACCTCCTGGCCCTGCCGGCTCTCTACGGCTTCGCCCGGCGACGGTTCGGTCCCCGCACGGCATTGGCCGCCATGGGCGTGCTGGCGGTGCTGCCGGTCCACGCGATCTACGCGAGCTTCGTGCTCCGCGAGAGCCTGGTCGTACTGACGTCGATCCTGGCCGTCTGGACGCTGACAGAGGTCTGGCATGCGGAACCGCGCCCTCGCCGCGCCTGGGGCTGGGCGGCGCTGGCCGGCATCTGCGGCGGACTCGCGATCCTCTCCCGTACGACGGCGCTCGCCCTCCTGGCAGCGGCGGGCCTCGTCTTCGTGGTCAATCATGGCCGACGCCAGTTCGGTCCGCTCCTCCTGTGGGTCGCTTGCATCGCGCTGGTCATCCTGCCCTGGGCCGTGGCCACGTTCCACGAATATCAGAGCCCGTTCTACTCGTATACGTCCTACTTTGAATATAACTTCTCCTGGACCATCCACCACTACGACAAAGGCAACACGCTCCCCTCGCAGTTTTACACCGCGGCGAATCTCCCAGAGATCGTCAGGGTGAAGGTCAAGTCGCTGCTGATCATCGTCGCGTACTCGACCATGATCGTGGGCCTGCCGATCGTCCTCGGATTCCTGGGGCGACTCCGATCGCGAAGTGGTCCGGGGCGCGAGGTCGACCTCTTAATTGCGACGATCTTCGTCGTGTTCGTGCTGGCCACGCTCAAGAGCATTGCCGACGTGACTCAGGTCGCCCAGCTTGGCCGTTACTACGCACCGGTCTATGTGCTGGCGTTGCCGACGGCGGTCGCCGGCCTGATCGAATGGGGTGCCTTGATGCGCGTCCGGAGGCGACTCGTCCCCTGGCTGGCCGCGGGTTACTGTACGATGGTCTGGGCCGATCCCACCTGGGCGTATGACGCGTCCTGGCTGACCAAACCCTTCCAGCTCCACTGGCCGGCGATCCGCGAGGCCGGAGACTGGATCCGGTCGAACCCGCGCAGGTCCCGCCCGATGCCCGGATCATGGCCTGGTTCCCCTGGGAGCTACGCGTGACCAGCGACCGGACGACCATCCTCATGCCCCGCAACTACGATCCCCGGCGGATTCAGGAGGTGATCCAGAAGTATCGAGTCACCCACTTCCTCTGGGGCTCGTTCGAGCCGCCGCCGGACATCGACCCCGAGAGCTGGGGATCTTACCTGGAGGGGGTCCGCACCGGGCTGGGCTTGACGCAAAGGCGCGAGTTGTTTCATTCCTCGCGGAGTGGCTTTTATCCGGTTCGGTTGTATCGCATCCAGTAGGCCAGGCTTTCTAGCCTGACAGTATTTGGACGTCAGCCTGGAAAGCCTGACCGGCATGAACTAGAGCGACTTCACGGTTGAGTTGCACACAGGCGAAGCCGGTTCCCAAAGAACCCCCCGGAACCCCCCCTTCGCAAGGGGGGGACCATTGAGGAGGAGTGGCCCATTTCCTGTCCCCCCCTTGCGAAGGGGGGGTTCCGGGGGGTGTATTCGCATCGCTCTGGGCGTGCGCAACGCAACTGATAAGCGCTCTAATTTGAGCGGTATGACCAGCAGAAGGGTCACTCCATCGACTCCGCTCATATCCATGCGCCGAAGGCCGCGAACACGCTGGTCTTGTGCAGGATCTCGACCTGGCGGAACCCCACCTTGCGCAGCAGGTCGAGCTGGTACATCAGCGGCCGGGGCGTGTCTTCCTGGGTGACATAGGCGAAGACGGTGTCGCGATAGGCCTCGTCCTTCAGCCCGACGAGGTACTCGCCGTAGCGCCGCCACATCATCTCCTGGATCGCGGCAGAGGAGTGCTCGATCAGGTCGGAAATCCAGATCGAGCCGCGGGGCCGGAGCGCCTTGAAGAACTTCGCGAAGACCGCATCCCATTCCGCGGCGGTTCGGAGGTGGTGCAGCACCGCCGCGGCCACGATGACGTCGAAGCGGGCTTCGCCGAGGTCCAGGTCACGGACGTCGCCCTGGAAGGCCTCGATGTGTCCTTTCGTCGCGGGCTGGAGGCGCTGCTCGGCGCGTTCGAGCATCGGCCGGCTCAGGTCGATCAGCGTGACGTTGAGGTCGGGGAGGCTTTGGAGGAGTTTGAGGCTGTAATTGCCCGCACCGCAACCTACGTCGAGCAAGTCCGTCGCACCCGGGTTCGTGGCGGCGGCGGCCTGGGAAATCAACTCGAGGACCAGCGGCGCGTCGATCGTGGCCGACTGCCCGGTCTCCAGGTTGCTGAACCGCTCCACGTCGTCGTCGAACCGGGCCCGGATCTGCTCAACGGTGGATTTCATGCGAGTCTCGCGCGTCCCGAGTGTGTGAGAACGAGGTTGCGCCAGGAATGAGACACGGCCGAGCCCGCCGAGGTTCGGTCACCGGATGATCTCACGCAGCGCGGTGATCAGCCGCCCGGTCAAGACGGGCGAGACGCCGCCGAATCGACGCAGGGCGACGTACCGGTCCGGACCCGCGCGACATCAACCGCGGCCGGCCTTGGTCTTGTAGCCGATTGCCTGGAGGGCCTTCTCGGCCGCCTGGAGGTGATCGCCTTGAAGCTCGATACGCCCCTCCTTCACCGTGCCGCCCGCCCCACAGGCGTTCTTGAGGCGGGCGCCGAGCTCGTTGAGGTCGTTCGTTTCCGGGTCAAGGCCGGCAATCACCGTGACTAGCTTCCCCTTCGCCCGCCGCTCGGTCATCAGCCGTGCGGTCTGCTGGTGTGGCGGGATTCGTTTCGCCTCCGGGACCGGCGGAGGACACGAGCACTGGGACTCCAACCGACCGCAGCGGTCGCAGGTGGGGGGACGATCCCAGGGGGTTCCAGCGAAGAGGCGGGACACGCGGACAACTCCGGTTCGGGAAAGGCGAACAATCCGTGGCGAATCACGAATCAGGATACCAGGAATTCTTAGGTAGGGGACAAGGCGTCCGTGGGATCGACCGTAGCACCTTCGGATCAGCCTGCTTCGGTGTCATCAGACGCATGGCGCTAGCTCAGGGCGCAAAGGCGTTGTGACGCGAGGCCGGTTCGTGCAACAGTTCCGAAACCCGTCGAGAGAAACTAGAGCGATTATCAGTTGCGTTGCGCACGCCCAGAGCGATGCGAATACACCCCCCGGAACCCCCCCTTCGCAAGGGGGGGACAGGAAATGGGCCACTCCTCCTCAATGGTCCCCCCCTTGCGAAGGGGGGGTTCCGGGGGGTTCTTTGGGAACCGGCTTCGCCTGTGTGCAACCCAACCGTGAAGCGCTCTAAGTGCCCGTTCCCGGATGCGACCCTTGCCTGTGACGGCCGATCGAAGAGCCGGACGGTTCTTGTAAACGTCCGACTATTTTTGTAAGCTCGCGAGATCGATCCTACGCCTGTCGAAGTGCTTCCGAGGCGATCCGGTCCTGGCCGGAGAAGGTGCTTGCCATGCGACGACGGCCGACGACACGGGTAATCCCGGCGTTCTCCTGCCTGCTGGCGGCGGGTCTCGTCTTCGGCGACGAGCCGGACGACGAGAAGGCGCCGGCGAACGCGGCCCTGGAGCGTGGTCGCAAGGAGGTGGGCCCGATCACCATCCGCGCCGCCGGGCCCGGCGGTGCGCCATTCCGGCTCGTGCCCCAGCCGCTCCTCAAATGGTCCAACCCGATCCGTGGAAGCCTTTACGGGCATGTCACCATCTCGCGCCGTTGATCGGGAGCCCACGATGACAACTCTCTCGTTATCGCTCGCGTTGATCCTCGGTGTTCTGAGCCAAGCGCCGACTGCCGCGAAAGGTGCGGCAAAGGCGGGGGAGAAGATGGCGACGGCGAAGTCCGACACGTCCACGGAGCGGCTCGCGTTCATGAAGGACTCGCTGGCGCAGTACAACCTCCACCCCGCGGACGATCCCAAGACGGTGTTCCGCCTGAAGCCCGACCCTGTCCTGCGATTCAACAATCCGGTGGGAACGGTCCACGACGGGGCGATCTTTCTCTGGCTCGACCCGGCCGAAAGACCGGCCGCGGCGGTGCAGGTCTATCGCGGAAGCGACGGCACCTGGTTCCAGGCCTTCTCCTCACTCTCGACCGACGCACTGGTCTCGGACCGCACCTGGAATCCAGGCCGTCCGGGAGTCGAGTTCAAGCCCGTGCCCGACGCACCCAGGCCGTCCGACTCGCCGGAGCGCCGGCTCCGCCAAATGCACGAGCTCGCCAAGGGCTTCAGCGCCGAGATGAACTGGGACCTCCAGACGTGGCACAATCTTCGCCTCCTGTCCAAGCCGCTGGCGCGATACGGCAAGCCTGGATCCGAGGCGCTCGACGGCGCACTCTTTACCTTCGTGCTGGCCACCGACGCCGAAGTTTACCTGCTCCTCGAAATGCGCAACGGCCAGAACGGCCCCGAGTGGCAATATGCCTTTGCCCCGGAGGCGAATGCGACCATTCGCGGTTCGCGGAAGGGGAAACAAGTCTGGGAGTTCGCCTTCGACCAAACGGCGTCGGGTGGCCGCGCCCCTACTTCTTCACCACGTTCTCTCGCTGATCCGCGCCGGAAAAATGCCTGGGCATGTTCTCTCGTCCGCAGGAGGTTTTGATTCGATGCCTGGCAGACGCGGTAAGAATCTGCGGAGCGGCGATCTGGCCGAAGAACTTGGAAGGACTTTGATTGCCATCTCAACCGAGGTGGTACCCGTTTGCCCGAGGGTCTCACCCAGACCGACCGCCGATGATGAGTCGCGAACCACGAAGGCAGAGTTCGGGTGAGGCATTTGCTGTTGTCCCTTGCACACGGGGATGCGGCCCGTGTCTAATGCGAGTCTCGGAGTGGCCAGCGAGATCCTTCTCTGGAGACCGGGCGAATGATGCACGCGTTCCTATTTGCCGCGATCGTCGCGCTGGGGCAGGCGCCCGTCCTGGACGATCAGTCGTTCGAGCGATGGCGTGACTATATCCGTCCCCAGGTCAAGGAGGAGTCTTACCTGGAGATCCCCTGGCGGAGTCGTTCTACATCGCGATCAATGAGGCGAGAGAGACCGATCGGCCCATCCTGCTCTGGACGATGAACGGTCATCCCCTGGGATGTACCTGAAACAACGGCGTGATCGCCAGACAGTCTGTCTGGACCGACCCCGAGGTGAAGGAGCTCACCGCGAAGTTCATCCCCGCCGCCGACGAGGTGGGGCGCCTGCAGAAGGGCAGTGACGCCGAGTGCCGGCTCTTCCAGAAGATCGCCGAACAGGGCCACTATGCCGGCCGCACGCGCCCTCGGGCACGCGTCAGGGGACCTATGCCACCACGGCCGACGGCACGTTCCTGGCCTCCTGGAACAACAATAACCCGCGATTCGTCGCCCGCAAGCTGCGTGAGGCCCTGAAGAATTGGGATAATCTCAAGGCCGAGGGGCGTAAGTTCTCGGGCGAAGATCCGCTGGACATCGCACAGTTGAACCGGGCCGATCGATTCTTCCCCGAGGGCGGCCTGGTCCTGAAGGTCAACACACGCGACTTGCCGCGCAACCCGCCGCAGCAAGGGCGGTGGGCCGACGCCTGGAACCAGGACTTCGCCTGGTTCACCAAGGAGGAGGCCGGGCAGTTCTTGCCCGCGGAGATCGAGCCCGGCCGGACGCGCGAGGTGCCGCGACCCCTCGTCGAGCGACTCGCCCGGTTCCATTTCCTCGACAACGTGCGTGGACAGACTTCACCGTTCCCGGCGCGTGCGATCGAGGACGCGACACTGACCAGCCGCATCACGGCAGTCCAGGGCGACGTGGTCTCCCTCCGCCTGGAAGGCCGGACCAAGGCCGTACAAAAGGGAGACTGGTCGATTCGCGGCTATCGCGACATGAAGAAGCCAAGCGTTCAGGAGCGCGGCCTGGAGATGAAGCTCCTCGGCTCGGCGCGCTTCGACCGGAAGCAGGGGCGCTTCGTCGGCTTCGAGGTGGTGGCCGTCGGGACCCGCCGGGGAGGCACGCAGTACAACGGCCGGGGCAACGACCTTGCCCCAGCACCCTTCGGAGCGGTGCTGAGCCTTGCCACCGAGAGCCGGGCCGAGCGCGTCGCGCCCGAGCATTTCTACGGCTATGGGTGGCGTTGACCAGGGAGCAAACCCGAAGAGATTCACCACAGAGCCACAGAGAGCACCGAGACGAATCAGTCACGTTTTGTCGATGCAACAGAGGGATTCCGGATTCGCGATTCCGGATTCCCAACAGGAAGGATTCCCGAATCGGGAATCTCGAATCCGGAATCCGGAATTGGGGATTCCTCAACGGGTTTGTGATCGGTACTCGCAGAGCACCCTGGGTCGCGTGTGCAACGCAACCATGAGGCGCCCTACCATTCCCAGGACAGTCGCCCCCCGAAATACGCGAACGCCGACTTATCCCTGAGACACCGCGCGGCCGAGCCAGTCCTTGAACCGCGTCGGGCCGACGCGCGGGTTGCCCGCGGGGTTCAGGCCGCGGTCGTCCAGCACCGCGCCGAAGTAGCGGGCTTGCGGGTCAGCGACCACCGTGCGGGTGTCCCCACTCGCGGCCAGGAAGCGCCCCACGAACTCGGCGATGGGCGCCGCCTCGGGCCCCGCCAGTTCGACGATCCCATTCACCGGCACCCCCACGACGACTTCGGCCAGTGCTCCAGCCACATCGTCTGCCGCCAGAGGCTGCATCGGTGCCGTCGGGAGTCGGACGGTGTCGCCATCGGCCCTCGGCCCGGCGATCCCACCGAGGAACTCGAAGAACTGCGTGGCCTGGACGATCGTGTATGGCACCTCGCCGGCCGCGATCAACTGCTCCTGCGCGACCTTGGCCCGCATGTATCCGCTGTCCGGCAGGCGGTCGGCCCCGACCACCGACAGGGCGACGTGGTGCCCCACCCCGGCCGCCGCTTCTGCGGCGAGCAGGTTTCGAGTGGACGTCTGGAAGAACTCCAGCACCGCGGCATCCGCGAACGATGGCGAGTTCGACGCATCGACGACGACCCCCGCGCCGGCGAGCGCCTCGGTCAACCCCGCGCCGGTGAGGGTGTTGACGCCCGAAGAGGGAGAAGCCGGCACCGCCTCATGGCCGCGTTCGCGAAGGATCGGCACGAGTTTTTTCCCGATGAGCCCGCTGCCACCGATGACCACGATCTTCATGACGAATCTCCTTGTTTGTCGCCCCAGGTTTCGGGCGATTCGTATGGCGAAACCTATTCGACCTCCGCAACAACCCAGCGGGACAGCTTGTCCGGGTTGTTGGTCATATCGACGGCCCGGACCCCGACCCCGAGGGACAGGGCCACGACCTGAACCACCGCGCCGCCGTACCTGAACGCCACCCCCGGCGCGCCGTTCACCGTGGTCGCGTGCATCTCGCAGTCAGCACGCTTCTTGCTGAACACCCCGGCCAGGAACCGGGCGGCCCGGTCGCGCCCACGGACCACGACCCGCGCCGCCGACGCCTTGCCCCCGCCGTCGGAGTGGACCTCGACGTCCTCCGTGAGCATCTGCTCGACCGCCTTCACGTCCCCCGTCCGGCAGGCCGCCATGAACCGCTCGGCAAGGCCACCCGCACGGGTTCCGCTGGCATGAAACCGCTCCCCACCTTCCAGCCCGAGCCGCCGCCGGGCCCGGCTGACGATCTGCCGAACGGCCGCCTCCGACCGCCCCACCACGTTGCCGATTTCCGCGTACTCGTAGTCAAAGACGGTGCGGAGCAGGAACGCCGCCCGCTCGTCCGGCGTCGGCCGCTCCAGGAGGAGCAGGAAAGCCTGCGTCAAGGAGTCGGCCAGGGCGGATTCCCGCCCGCTCGTCTCCACCGGCTCGGGCACCCACGGTCCGACGTAACCCCGCCGCTTCCGGTCCCGCAGCCGGTCGATGCAGAGACGCGTCGCGGTGCGGACGAGAAACCCTTCGGGCGAAGAGACGCCTCCGGCAGTCTGGTAGCGCACGAAGGTGTCCTGCACGGTGTCCTCGGCGTCGACCATGCTCCCGAGCATCCGGTAAGCGACGGACATCATCCGCGGCCGCAGGGCGATCACGTCGTCGATCATGGTGTCCTCACGCAGTCGGAGACCGTGGTCATTTCTTCGGTTCCGGGATCACGAGGTCCTTCGCGTCTCGCGGGTGCAGGACCCACGCCAGCATCCGCATCTTCACCTTGCCCGGGTTCCTGGACACCCGGTGCAGGCAGCCGCCCGGCTCGTAGAACGTCTCGCCCGCCCTGAGCACTTTGGCCGGCTGGTCGTCGATCGCCCACTCGTACTCACCCTCCAGCACATACCCGAACGCCGGCCCAGGATGGCGGTGCGAGGCGCCCGCCTGGCCGGATTCCAGCGTCACCTCGACGGCCGTCGCGTTCGTCTCCTTGCCGTCCAGCTTCTCGGCAATCTCCCGGACCGCCAGCGGTCTGGCCGCCTCGTGTTTTTCGTCGTGCCGGGCCGCGATCAAGCCTCCGGTCCCCAGAACGACCCCTGCCGCCACTATCAGTGTCCCACGAGTCATGGCTTTCCCTCCATCGAAAGAGTCGTGATCGGTCGCCACCCGCCGTCCAGAACCAAGGACGAACGAGCGGAGCGGTTTTGTGACAGGTCGGGCTTTTTTCGCGTCGGCCCCCTACCTGGGGCGACCGGGAGCCCTCGTGAAGTTCCTGGCGGGCAATCACCCGGACTGGAGCATCGGCCTATTCTGACCTGTCTCCCTTGACGATACCAGAGCCGTCGTTAGGGCCGCCCGGAACGGCCCAATGATGCCAGCACAACAGTCGGGGAGCATTCGGGCCAGGATGCCTCGCCGGCGCGATTTCAGCCAACATCGGATCACCCTTCCATCGAATCGGCCCATAGCATCGCCTGCACACCTCTTGCTGGCTGGCAAGCGACGGGTCCCTCTTTCGGGTTTTTATGGGCGCTCGGCGGGAATATCCTGATCAAGGACCATCGAAGCCTGTGTGGGTGCGGAACCGACCTCGGGGCCAGGCTTGTTTACGGGCTCTTGCGCCACCAAACACGAACCCGTGCGTCGCGGGGAGAGTTCCCGTCTTGACGACCGGCGGCAGGAGACTTACCCGAACACGCCGGCAGCGATGGGGTGGATCGATTCCTGCTTCCCGAGGAGGTTGCCTAGGACCCTGCCCAACGCCTCGGGTACGCGGCGAAGCGAATCTATAGTTTAGCCGATGACGGTATTGAAGATGGTTCGGTAACAGGGGAGAAAACCGGGGACAGAGCACTCGCCCTCCCATCCGCGGGCAAAGTCGAAGAAGGAACCAGCCCACCAGCCCTGCCTTGATCCGACGCGGATTGACAATTTTTGCCAATCTGAATAGTATCAACGAATTGAGGAGGGTGGATCATGCCAACGCGCAACGTCAATTTGACGGATCACTATCACGATTTCGTCGAGACCCTGATTGTCTCGGGGCGGTACAAGAACGCCAGCGAGGTGATGCGCGGGTTTACGCCTCCTGGAGCGGGAGGCGAAGGAGGACGAGGAGAAGCTGGCTGTGCTGCGTGGACTGGCAGCCGAGGGATTCGACGCCCTCGATCGAGGCGAAGGGACGACGCTCGAAGGAGAGCGAGAAGTCGCGGACTTCATCAAGGACATCGGCGGACGGGCGGCCCGGCGGGCCGCACGGCGTTCCGGCGGCAAATGACCGATGCGTCAATACCGGGTCTCACCGCAGGCCGAGCAGGACATCGAGGCGATCCTCGCATGGACCCACGAGGAGTTCGGGGAAAAGGCCCGGGTCCGTTACGAGGCCCTGCTGATCCGAGCCATCCTGGACGTGGCCGAATCGCCCGAACGAGCGGGTAGCCATGATCGCCCGGAGATCTCGGTGTCGGCCCGAACCTACCACCTCCGCCACAGCCGCGACCGGGTCAAGAAGTCCATAGGGAAAGTGCAGCGGCCCCGACATTTCCTCCTGTACCGGACGCTCGAGGGCGGGCGAGTCGAAATCGGACGGGTTCTCCACGATGGTATGGAGCTCAAGCGACATCTTCCCAACGAGTACCGGGCTGGGCCGGACAAACCGGAGGCCCGAGAGTAGAGCGCTTCACGGTTGCGTTGGACACACTCGGGTCGTCCCGTGGTCGCCTGCTTCCCAAGGGGTCGTGTCAACCCAACGAGGTCCTGGTCCGTGCGCAACTCATCCGACAGGCGCTCGAGCTGTTCCGGCCGCGAGAGCCTGCAAATTGTTACCCCAAGAATGCGTGTGGTGTCGGACCGAAGTCCCTCCCGCGTGTCGGAGTGAAGCGTGCAAGCGTTTTTCCACGGCCCTGAGTCCGGACTTCGCGTCGTGATTCCATGAACCACCAACTCCCGGCTCCGCCACTTGCCGCCAGAGGGCGAGCTCACGGAAGCGAGTTTCGCCTGTGATCGCTCCTCTGCGTTTCGATCGGGGTGCCCCGATTTCAGTCCGGGACCGGTAGACGATGTCCCCAGGTTCCCTCTCCGATTATGCTCGGCGCTGCTGCCGGTCCATCGATCAATTAGAATCAAAAAACTCATCCGGACCACACTCATGGCGTGGGGAACGGGCCAACGACGATGTCCTGCCGGAGTTCAAGATGTCCGCCGACCGCCAGCTCCTGCTCGGTTTACTCGCGCTGCAGAACGACCTGATCCAGCCTGCGCAGCTCCTGGCCGCCTTCAACACCTGGACCGGCGACAAGTCCCGGTCGCTGGCCGACCACCTGATCGCACTCGGCCACCTCAACGTCGCCCAGCGGGCGGTCATCGAAGCCCTGGCCGACCTGCACGTCCAGGCCCACGGCGGCGACGTCGCCACGAGCCTGGCCGCCGTTCCCGCCGGACGGTCCACACTGGAAAGCCTGACGAACCTGGGCGACCCGGACATCGGCCGGACACTCGGCCACGTCGCCTTGGGCGAGAGACGGACCGACGACGGCCGGGACGACGCCGAGCGGACGGTCGGCTACCCAGCCGGCGGCCGGGACGACGTCGACCGCACGACCGGCGAGACCGCCAGGCAACGATTTCGCATCCTTCGACCCCACGCCCAGGGCGGACTCGGGGCGGTCTTCGTCGCCCTCGACGCCGAATTGAACCGCGAGGTGGCCCTCAAGCAGATCCTGGACCGACACGCCGACGACCCGATCAGCCGGGCCCGCTTCCTGATCGAGGCCGAGATCACCGGGTGCCTCGAGCATCCCGGGATCGTCCCGGTCTATGGGCTGGGCGCCTACGCCGACGGGCGCCCCTACTACGCGATGCGGTTCATCCGCGGGGACAGCCTCAAGGAGGCCGCCGATCACTTCCACGCCGACCCAGCCACTCAGTCGGACCCCGGCCGCCGCTCGCTGGAGTTGCGCAAGCTGTTGCGCCGGTTCACCGACGTCTGCAACGCCGTCGAGTACGCCCACATCCGCGGCGTGATCCACCGCGACATCAAGCCGAGCAACGTCATCGTCGGCAACCACGGCGAGACCCTGCTCGTCGACTGGGGATTGGCCAAGGCACGGGGCCACGCCGAGGCCGGCGCCGACTCGGGCGAGCGGGCGCTGGTCCCCTCGTCGGCCAGCGGAAGCGTCGAGACACTCCCCGGCAGCGCGCTGGGCACGCCGTCCTACATGAGCCCGGAGCAGGCGCGGGGAGAAATCGTGGACCTTGGACCGCAGTCGGACGTTTACAGCCTCGGTGGCACGATGGCCTACCTCCTGACCGGGAGCCCGCCCGTCGCCGGCGAGCTCGGCGAGGTGGTCGCCGCCGTCCAGCGGGGCGAGTTCGCCCGCCCGCGGCAGGCCGACGCGTCGATCGACCCGGCCCTGGAGGCGATCGTCCTGAAGGCCATGGCCTTCCAGCCCTCGGATCGGTACCCGTCGGCGCGGGCGATGGCCGACGACGTCGAGCGGTGGATGGCGGATGAGCCGGTATCGGCCTGGAACGAGCCGTGGGCCCGCCGGGCCCGCCGCTGGATGCGTCGCCATCGTACGGGGGTGACTGCGGCGGTGGTCGCGCTGGTGGCCGGAGTGGTCGGCCTGGCGGGAATCCTGGCCGTCCAGGCGCAGGCCAATCGCGAGCTGAAGCACGCCAACAACGACCTGGCAACCGCCTACCGCCAGGTGGACGACGCCAACGCCGGCCTCAAGACGGCCAACGCCGAGCTGGCCTCGGCCAACGGGCGAGTGACGCGGACAAACGCCGAGTTGGCGTCGGCTAATAAGCGGGAGCGTCAGCGGTTCGAGCTGGCGATGGACGCGATCAAGCTCTTCCACGGCGAGGTCAGCGAGGACCTGTTGCTCAAGGAGAAGGAATTCGCCGACCTGCGGTCCAGGTTGCTCAAGGGGGCAGCCGGCTTCTATGAAAAGCTGGAGCAGATGCTGGAAGGCCAGCCGGACCTGGCATCCCGGTCGGCGCTGGGCGGGGCCTATTTCGAGCTGGCCGCGCTGACCCGGCAGATCGGCACCCATGACCAGGCATTGGCGATCCACCGCAAGGCCCTGGCGCTGCGCCGGGAGCTGGCGGCCCGGCCCGGTGCCGCGCCCGAGGCCGAGATCGACGTGGTCCGGAGCCTGCTCGACATGGCCGTTGCGATGTCGGACAGCGGCGACAAGACCGGGACGCAGGCGGCTCACACGGAGGCGCGCCGCCTGGCCGAGGGCCTGGTCGCGGCGGGCCGGGGCGGCGACGAGTCCCGCGCACTGCTGGCCAAGGCCCTGAATGACGCCATCATGGACATGGCCGACCCCCGAGCCGAACTGGAAACAGCCCAGCGCGCCCGCACAATTTGTGAAGAGCTTGTCAGGAAGCATCCCGGGGTGACGCGTTACCAGGAAGAGCTTGGTGCCAGTCATATCACGATCGGCTATGTCTTCTACCGGTCGGGCCGGCCAGCCGACGTGATCGCGACGAACACGGATGCAGCGGCGATCTACCAGCGGCTGGTCGACGCCCAGCCCGACGTGTACCGTTTCGGGGACGTGTTGGCGAAGCTCTATAGCAATATCGCGGGAGGTCATGCCGACCTGGGCCGGCTCGACGAGGCGGTCGTGTCGGAGCGTCGGGCCGTCGCGATCTGGAGGAGAGAGGCCGAGGCCAATCCCGCCCTGACATCCGTGGGGAACAACCTGGTCTTCGGCCTGAATAATCTGGCGGCCGAACTGATCGACGACGGCCGCCCGGCCGAGGCCCTGGAACGACTGGCCGAGGCGCGGCGGATGATCCAGAAAATGCTCGCCGTCGATCCGAACTCCTCTCTTTCTCGGATCCATCTGCCGTACAGCCACCTCATCGCTGGGAACGCCCTCGCCCGGATGGGCAGGAGGCGCGAGGCGCGCCAGTCGTTCGAGGAGGCTGTCGCGATCTGGCGAAAACGAGTCGGCGAAAATCCTTCGAATACGCAGTCCCAGCGTTGGCTGGCCTCCAGCCTGGGGACGTTCGGGTGGAGTTTCCTCAAGGCGGGTTGGACGGTCGAGGCGGTCCCCGCCTGCGTGGAGGCGGCGGCCGTTCAACAGCAGATCGTTGCCGCCGAGCCGACGAACCGCTCGCATCGGGACACGCTGGCTGGCTGGGAGACCAAGGTCGCGGCGGCCCTGCTGGCGCAGGGCCGACTCACCGAGGCGCGGACCTACTGCGACCGGGCACTCAACTTGCGCGAGGCCTTGGTCAAGGGCGATCCTGGAAACGGGTCCTATCAACGGGGGTTAGCGGCAATACCGTTTAAGGAAGCATAACCACTGTCTCTGCAAAGGTTTTCTTCAAGGGCGGAATGTGTCGATGTTTGGATCGTTTCTTTTTCCACTTGGACATTTTACGCTTGATCACTCGCGGATTGATCCGGTTCCTCCGCATTTCGTCATCGGTGCGCTCCCCCTGCATCTCCCACAACAATCCCTGGTACCACTCCTCGAACGCCTCGGGGGTCGAGCTGTTGCATTCTGGCAACCGGCACTTGAGGATCTGGAAGCACCCCAGAAACGACAGCCGATCCGGGTCCAGCCCCACGGTCCCGGCGGCCGCAACCATCAAGGCTCGGATCACGAAATGACCCAGCGACAGCGCATAGATCTCCTGGATCACCCCCGCCGGGGTCTCGCTTCGCATCTGTGCCGGCTTGGTCGCCCGCCGCGGATCATGATGGGTCTTTTGCTCATCATAGACCAACTCCTGTTCCCATCTCTCGTGATAAAGAATAATCAATTCTTCAGCAGGATAAAGCTCCGCGTCAAGGAGATTCGTGATCAGCACATGAGTTTCACCGTGTCCGACTCGTTGCGGGTCGTCCAGTGTATAGCGGATCACCCGGACGACGATCCCATCCCGATCGATCTGACGGTCGTAGCAACCCCGATAAATCTTGGCCAGGTACGAGCCATCCGCCAGGTTTTGGATCGACTTGAGGATCAAGCCGCTTTTCACGCGTGCCAACAGCTGGACGCCCCGCAACATCGCCGTTTTCCAGTGGTCATAGCTGAAAAACCCGCGATCCTCCAACAGGAGCATCTCCGGAGTCAGATGGCGGAGCAAGCCGCCGACCATCGACGGTTCGCCGTGGGCGATCGACCGGACCACGAAGGCCAGTTCGATGTGGGTCCCCAATTCGACCAGGCTCAGCTTGCGGACTTGGGGGAACGCGCCGTCGCCGCGCGGCCCGGCCGAGGGCGCGCGAAGGCCGCGGCGTTGGCCTCCGAGTCGGGGACATCGTAGACGGTCCCATCGATGCCGACCAGGCGGAACCCGCGGTAGAAGGCTCCGGGCGTATCGGGCCGGGCCAGAGGATGAACGACGTGCTCGAACAGGTGGCGGACCGGCGCGATGCCCAGGCGTTGCCGGGCCACACACAGGCTGGATCGATGGGGACTCTCCTCGCCGACTCGGAGCCGGCGTGCATGCTTGAAGACTTGGCGGATCGGCAAGTCGGTCAACAGCCCCATGGCCAGGACCACCCAGCAAACAATCTCGTGGGTCAGTGTGCAACGTCGTTGATTGGTTTTACCGGTGGCCGCGAGGACTTGGCGAACGGCCTCGGGCGAGATAATCTGTTCCAGTCCCGCCAAGCGATCCAAGATCCGGCCCGACCCATCGGGCGGCAGCGTGCAATGTCCGTGCGGCATGCGAGTCATGGCCTCCGTGTTGCTTGGGTCGTGAGTAAACCCAAAGTAACAGGAGGCTGTGGCTTGCGCCTATTTCAACGGTATTGGGGTTAGCGGAGACGCTGCTCCGTTCGGGCGGCGCGAGGGCCGCGGCCGGCGATGCCGCCGCCGGCGCCGCCGACTGGCGACGGGCCGCGGAGCTCTACGCCGCCAATCC
Organism: uncultured Planctomycetota bacterium; assembly: GCA_963845755.1. Lineage (GTDB taxonomy): Bacteria > Planctomycetota > Planctomycetia > Isosphaerales > Isosphaeraceae > CAWJTV01. The sequence goes on along the minus strand of CAWJTV010000013.1, from coordinate 97,416 downwards.
GCCGGGCAAAGCGAGCCGACCATCTTCTGGGCGTGCTGCCACGGCGCCCGGTCGGGGCTCGCCGGAGGGTCGAGATCGAAGGTCTCCCACACGGAAGCAAGGTCGCACGCCCAGGAGGCGATGGCCATCCTTCGAAGAGTCGGAGCCGGCGGCTTTCGGGACCCCGATCTCCTCCGAGTCGAATTCGGCCTGGACCCGATTCGGTCCCGTGCCGACTCCCGAGTTCTGATGATGGACCTGGACTTCCCCGCCGAGCCGTTCGCCCGGGGCGAGTGAGGAATCGGCCAGGCCGTTGGGTGCAGGCCAGGTCATCGCGGGCTGAGACGTGAGACTTCGCCGCCCCTGAACCTCTTCAGACGATGGGCACCCGAGCCAGTTCAGGCCTCTTCCGTGTGACTGCATGCCCGTTCCGGCTACGCGGATGGCCGGTCTTGCGGGTTTTCCTATCCTCTCGGCCCGAATATCCTGATCAGGAGCCCTTGGAGCCTGTGCCGCCCGCTAACCATCAAGGTGTCCGCGACCATGCGATGGCCGATTGTGATCCTCGTTCTCCTGTTGCTGATCGACGTCTGGTACCGCGCGCATACGTTCGGGCCGGACGTTCGGGCCAGGACGGGCCTCGATCTCTGGCCCAAGACGGTTGGCGCGAGCGAGCCGCTGGACTGCGACGAGGCAGCCTATGCTTACATCGGCCATCGCATCCATCAGGGCGACGTGATGTATCGCGACCTGACCGAGAACAAGCCGCCGCTGGGCTACTGGCTTTACACGCTGGCCGTGGCGATCGGGGGTTATCGGGAGCTGGCGATCCGACTCATGGCGATCCCGGTCGTCCTGTTGACGATCGCCGGCGTGTGGTGGATCGCCCTGAGGCTGGGTGGACCCGTTGCGGCCTGCCTCGCCGCCGGACTGTATACGCAGCTCAGCACCGATCCCTTCCTCTTCGGCAACGGATCGAATTTCGAGCATTTCATCAACCTGTTCGCGGCCATATCCCTGGCGCTCCTTATTAACGGCTGGACGCGTGAGAGCCGATGGTCGATCTTCGGGGCAGGGGCCTGCCTGGGATTGGCGGTGCTGGTCAAACAGATTGCGATCGTCCACGCGATGGTCTTCGTCCCGGCGATCTTGCTGCGGGCCTGGCTCCCGGACCCGGCGCGTCCGGGACGATGGGTCCGTGGGCTTCTCGATGTCCTCATGTTCGGCCTGGGTGTGGCGTTGGTCGTGGGGATCGCGATGTCGATCGTCCTGGTGCAGGGCGCGGGGCACGCCGCGTACGAAGACATCATCCTCCAGGGCAGGGCATTGACCACCGACACCTTGCCGGAGCCGAATGCCCCGCCGTGGCCCATTCGCTGGCTGACCGGCAATGCCGACCCGAATGGCCGGCTCCCCTGGCCGTTCGGCGAGACGAATTACCTGGTCTGGTGGGGGAGCGGGAGCTGGCCCCTCTGGCTAGCTTCGGTGCCGGCACTGAGCTATCTCATCTTCGGCAAGCCGGCCGACGCGCGGCGGCGCCTGGCCGCCGGCTGGACGTGTGCGGCGTGGCTTCAGGTCGCCCTCCCGGGCCTGTACTGGCAGCATTACTACCTGCTGCCGATCCCCGGGGTGGCGATCGCGGTCGCAATCCTGATGGCGGATTCGGCCTCGGTCCTGGCCCGCCGTTTCCGATCTGGATCGAGGACCGCCGTTCGCGGTCGCTCGACCCGAGGGCGGCTCATCATCGCGACGGCCTCGTCGGTCGCTTTGCTCGCGGCGATCGGTGGTACGCTGTTCATCCAGGCACGCGACTACCTGGGCGTGGCCCCGGAGCAATTGACGGTCCGGTACAAAGGGGGAGGACAGTGGGTCGTCCTGAGGGCGCTGGGGCGCGACCTCGCCCGTCGCGCGACGATCTGGACCCACCCCCATCTCCTGGTCTGGGGGTGGCAGAGCCCTTTGCATTTCTATTCGCGGCTGGATAGTCCCACGCGTCATTTCTTCGTCAACAATCTCCTGCGCGACCAGGCCGACCGCGATCACCCCCTGGTCCGGGCCCAGACCGAGGAGATCCTGGCGACGCTCCGCCGGAATCCCCCCGAGCTGATCTTCGCGGGCTATGCTCCGTTCCGGGCCTTACACGCATTCCTCAGAGAGTCGTACCTCCCTTCACGACTCGTTCTTCACGACGACCGCACCGGCATCGGACTGTGGATCCGCAACGACGGCTATGGGCGCTTCGAAACGGCCAGTCCCGAATCACGGACCCTCCGCGGCGACGCGGACCAGCAGCTTGCCGAAATTCTCGCCGTGCAAGAGCCCGATCAGGGCGCGTGGGGCGTTTTCCAGGCCGTCGACGATGTCCTCGAGGTACTTGATCCGACCATCGCGTACCATCGGTCCCACCTCGGCCAGGAAGTCGGGTTGCTGCTTCGCGAAGTCGAACACGATGAAGCCGCGGAGCGTCAGCCGCTTGATCAGGATCTGGGCCATGAGCAGCGGAATCCGATCGCGGCCGACCGGCAGCTCCTTGGCGTTATACTGCGCGATGAGCCCGCAGACGGGCACCCGGGCGAAGTTGTTGAGGAGGGGAAGAACGGCATCGAAGACGGCCCCGCCGACGTTCTCGAAGTAGACATCGATCCCCTTCGGGCAAGCGGCTTGAAGTGCCTCGGCGAAATCGGATCGGCGGTGGTCGATGCACGCGTCGAGCCCGAGCTCGTTTACCACATAGCCGCACTTGCGTTCGCCGCCGGCAATCCCGATCGCCCGGCAGCCCCTGGCCTTGGCGAGCTGACCGACGACCGAGCCAACGGCTGCCAGAGGCCGCGGCGACCACGACCGTCTCGCCGGCCTTCGGTTGGCCGATGTTCATCAAGCCGGTCCAGGCGGTCATCCCCGGCATGCCGAGGACGCCCAGCGCCGTGGTGATGGGCGCGAGCGACGGATCGAGCTTCTGGACGCCTCGGCCGTCAGAAACCGCGTAGTCCTGCCATCCCGAGTAGGCTCCGACGATGTCGCCGACAGAGAATCCACCGAGCTGGGATACTTCGACCCGACTGACCGTCGCACCGGTCATCACCTCGCCGATCTCGACCGGCGCGGCATACGACGGACCGGCGTTCATCCGGCCGCGCATGTAGGGGTCCAGCGAGAGATACAGCGTGCGCAAGAGCATCTGCCCCGGGCCGGGGTCCGGCACGGGCGTCTCCACGAGCTTCAGGTCGGATTCCTTCGGCTCACCCTGGGGGCGCCGCCAGGAGGATCTGGCGATTCATGCGAATGGACATCAGGGTTTCCTTACTTGTGTGAGTGAGATTCGAGGCCGCGGGGGCGTTGCCATGCCGTCGCCGAGATAAAACCCCGGCTGGGTCGGCTGGTTGTAGCCGACGTTCTGCCAGGCCACCGAGAGGCGGTACTGGGGATCGTGCATCAGGGTATAGAGCCGGTGTTCGGTGGGGATCGTGGTCGTGTAGATGCGCAGCTCGCGATTGTCGAGCGTCCGCCAGATGACTTCTTCCCGCCAGTCGCCGAGGATATCCGCGCAGAGACACGGAGTCGATTTCGTGCCGTTGTTCGCGGTGCAGCCTTCGGCGACGAGCACCGTCGACTCGGAGCCGGTTTCCCAGTTCCACTTGGTGATCCGGTTGCGATCGAGGATCTCGCGGAGCAGGTCGCCGTCCCACCAGACGCCGAAGTTGCAGGATCGCGGCTTGCGGTCGGAGATCGTCTCGCCCTTGACGTTCCAGAGGCCCGAGAGCCCCTGGCCCGAGGCCCACATCTCGTAGCCGCGATGGCGGGGGTCGATGTCCATGGCCACGCCCCGGCCGACGTCGGGCGAGCGCTTGCCCCAGAGGAGCCGGCCGGTGCGGGCGTCGCGAAACTCGGCCCCGTTGGGATGCCGGGGCCGCTCGTGGATGTCGAAGACCTCCAGGCCGGGCCGGTCGGGGTCGATGTCCGAGAGGTGCAAGGCATCGCCGTGACCCAGGCCCGTTGTGTAGAGACCTTGGCCGTCGTCGTCGATGCAGCAGGCGCCGTAGATGATCTCGTCCTTGCCGTCGCCGTCCACGTCGCCGACGCTGAGGTTGTGGTTGCCCTGGCCGCGATAGGCGCGATTGGTCGTCGGGCCGTCGTCACTGTCGAAGCGTCCAGACGCGCGAAAGCTTCCCGTCCCGCCAGTTCCAGGCGACCAGGACCGTCCTCGTGTAGTAGCCCCGACACATGACGACGCTGGGCCGGACACCGTCCAGGTACGCCACGCAGGCCAGGAACCGGTCGACGCGATTGCCGTAATCGTCGCCCCAGTCGGCGACCCGCCCCCGGGGCGGCAGGTATTCCGTGGTGGCCAGTGCGCGGCCCGTCAGGCCGTCGAAGACGGTCAAGAATTCCGGTCCATCCAGGACATATCCCGAGGGATTGCGCCAATCGGCCGCGGCGCTGCCGATCGTGTGGCCGTGCCGTCGATGGTGCCGTCCGCGGTCTTGCAGACCAGCTCGGCGCGACCATCGCCGTCGAGGTCGTAGACCAGGAACTGGGTGTAATGCGCCCCCTCGCGGATGTTCTTGCCGAGGTTGATCCGCCAGAGGAATGTGCCGTCGAGCTTGTAGGCTTCGAGGATCGGCTCGCCCGTCCGCCCGCGCTGGGAGTTGTCGCGCCCCCGCGACTCCTGGTGCAAGACGATCTCGTATTCGCCGTCGCCGTCGAGGTCGCCGACCGAGGCATCATTGGGGCTGTAGCCCTCGGGCGTCCGGAGCGGAATCGCCAGGTAAGGACGAGGCGGCGCATTCGCCGGGATCCGGAACGGGGCGCTGATTGGCTGCTCGTGCCCTTCGAGAACCGGGCGGACTGAGTATGACAGGAATTGGCTCCGGTCCGCGCGGTCGTCGAGGAAGCTTGTCGAATGGGTGATCGGACTCGTGTTGAGCTTCGCGGCCTCACCTTCGCCGGTCGCGCGGTAGACGTTGAAGGCGATGTCCACGGGATCGGTCGCCAGCAATCGCCAGCTCACGAAGACGCGGCCATCCTCGCGACGGAGGGCGACCACCCCGCGGCCGAGTCGCTCCATCTGCCGCGCGCCGGCCGGTTCCTCCGACCAGGCGATTCGGACCGACTCCGGGCCGGCCAGGAGGATTCCCAGGATTCCCAGCCAGCATCTCCGACCGGGCGCGGAGCAGGGGGGCGCATCGGCACGGCGTCCTCTCTTGGATGATCAAGACAGCCGAGAAAATGGACATTCCGCAAGGGCGCGTTCATCGTACCGGTCTGACGACGTGCTTGCTATCGGCTTCGTCCCGATTCGACCTCGGCTGTCGCCGCCCGTCGGGGTTGGCGTCGAGCCAGCCGCGCCAGCCCTTGGGGCTGACCGGATCCACCGTCGTGTACCGCTCCAGGATGCGCGCGGCGAGATCGCTCCGGTCGCCGCGATCGAGCATCGAGACACAGACGTCGAGCAGTTCGATCCGACGGTTGGAGTGCACGACGGCGAGGAGCAGGGCGAGCTTGGCCAGCATCCCCTTGGCCAGGTGCCTCACCAAGGCAGTCTGGTCTCCGAGCCGCTCGCGGTCAAGGGTCGCCTCACCGCGGGTCCTTCACTTGCCGCGCGATTTCGGAGAGACGATGGCGCGAGCCCAGGCGGCGTCTTTCTTGTCCAGGGGCGGTTCCGGCGGATTCGCGTAGTCGAATTGCAGGTCGAATCGCGCTCGCTCATACAGGGCGTGAAGAACGGTATTGAGATCGAGCGTCGGTTCGGAGTCCTTCGGGAGAAGCGGGATGGGAATCACCGGGATCGGCTGGCGCACGCCGAAGGCCAGGAGCCTGGCCCTAGGACGCGACTGTCCGCGACTGATGAGGATGCGATAATCGCTTTCCACAGGCTGACGGATCGGCATCGGCTTGCCCTTGCGGAGCAGATCGATCTCGACGAGGTTCGTGTTCGAACCGAGAATGTGTCCTCGCTTCCGCAGGTATTGCTTCCGCCCGGGCCGATGAGACTTGTTCGTCGGCGAGAGCACCTCGATTACGGTGACGACCTTGCCAGTCCCCACCCGCTTGATCTTGAGATACCATTCCTCGACCCGCTCCTTAACGGGCACTTCCACGTCCAGCTCCAGGACGCCTGCTCCAACCGAAGCTTCGGGACCGGACGGGACCGGGAGCCGCCTTCGCGATCTCGTCCGGCTCACGAGGAGATCGGGCCGGCCGGTGACCCTGTCACCATGGATCGGGACCAGATACGCGTGCTGCTCGACGGCGACGAAGTATCTGGGGGCTACTTTCGGAACGATCTCATCAGAGATCGCCGCGATCAGGCGGTTATGTACGCCCAGCCAGAGATCCGGGTGCTCCAACCAGGGATCCATGCCAGGGAACGGGGGGCGCATCGGCTGGACTTCCTTCCATGATCGCGAGAGCATTCGGGTCATTCCATGGTGCGATCGGCCGCACCATTCCTGATTCTCCTGCTTCCAGACCGGCTGGTCAATCGATTCCCGCATTCGCGAGAGGGGGACCGCGCCGATCCATTCGATGCGCCCTGTCGGTTAACGCAACCGATGACTTTAAAGAAAGATTCGTCATTCGACCGCTGCCGTGAGTCCTTGTAAAAAGGTCGTTTTTGTAAGGACGACTTGACACCTTGCAACGAGTTGCTCCCGGGAACGGATCAACGAGAATCGCAATCCTCACGCCGGTCATGTCGGCTTGACGCCGTTAACGCTGGAATCCCAGAGACTTAGGCCCCGAGATGGCCGATCCATCGGCTTCGGTTCTCGAACTGGCACGTGACTTGCTTTTTGGGGGAGCGTCCGTACGAGAGATGCAGTCGTCCCTCACGGATTTTTTCCTAAAGTTCATACAACCCTCGCGTGCGATCGCCTTCCCGACAGAAGGCAAATCCCCCTCATTATGGATGGTGAGGGGACTCATCCGGTGAAAATGAAGTGCCCCATCACGACTGGTCGGGGTGCTCACCGGTCGGATCTTCAATAGACAGGGAGGTCTCCATGGCTCGGTCCAAGTTCCGTCGAGCGCCGCGGTTCGACAACCTGGAATCCCGTCAGTTGTTGTCGACGGTGTCGAGCCAGGGTCCGACCAACGACGAGCAATACATGCTCCAATTGTTGAACGAGGCCCGGACCGATCCGTCCGCTGCCGCCCAGGAGATCTCCCAGAACATCACGCCGGAGATTCAGAACACGCTCAATTATTACGGGGTGAATCTCCAGGCGACCCTGCAGAAGATCGCGTCGTCGCCGGTCCAGCCGCCGCTTGCCTGGAGCCCCCAACTCGCACAGTCCGCCCAGGGGCACAGCCAGGACATGGCCAGCAACCAGTTCCAGTCGCACAACGGTTCGAACGGGTCCACGCCTCAGCAGCGGATCCAGGCGGCCGGCTATAACAACGCCTCGTCAACCGGTGAGAATGTTTATGCCTACGCGAGCTCGGTCGAGGACGCGATGGAAGCCTTCTTGCTCGACTGGGGCGTCTCGGATGACGGGCATCGGATGAACATCCAGCAGCCCAACGTCTCTCCGCAGAACGCGTATCGTGATGCCGGGATCGGGCTGGTGAACACGGGGGCCGGTTCCACGGTCGGCCCGCTGGTCGTGACCCAGGACTTCGGCGCCCAGTCCGGCGAGCAGGCCCAGATCGTGGGCGTGGCCTACAACGACCCCGGCAAGACCGGGTTCTATGCCTCGGGTAACGGCGTGGGGAACGTGCAGATCAGCGCCGTGAACCTCGCGACGGGACAGGTCAACTCCACGCAGACCTGGAGTTCCGGCGGCTACGAGATGTCGCTCGCCCCGGGCCAGTATCAGCTCATCGCGAGCCTCAACAACCAGGTCATCAACAGCGTTCGCGTCAGCGTCGGCAACGTCAATCTCGAGCAGGACTTCGTCCTGACCGGCTCCTGGCAGGGCGGATCCCTCGAGGGCGCCATCGCGGCCGCCCAGCCCGCGGCTCCCACGCCGGCCGCTCCGCGGGTATCCGTGACCATGGCGCCCGCCATGCAGCCGGCCATGCCCCCGGTGACCAGCGTGCCGATCTCCGCGATCACGTGGAACTGGTCGAGCTGGATTGCCAGCAGCGCCAACAATTGAGGGACCGGAGCCGACCCGGCCTCGCGAGAAAACCGCGGGGCCTGACCGAAGAATGCCGGAGAATTGACAGACCACCCCTCCCGTGGCAACCGCCCGCGGGAGGGGTGGTTCGGTTTTCCCGGGATCGCTCGGCCGATCAATCACCCTGGACCGTGATGGTGATCCGCCGCCGATGGGGACTGGTGCGATGCTCCCACAGGAAGACGCCCTGCCATGTCCCCAGGTCGCAAGCTCCGCGTTCGACCGGAATGGTCAGCGAAGTGAGGGTCAAGATCGACCGGAGATGGGCGGACATATCGTCGGGCCCCTCGCTGTCATGGACGTACGATGGGTCGCCATCGGGCGCCAGCCGGGCCGCGTAGCTCTCCAGGTCGCGGCGCACGGTGGGGTCGGCGTTCTCGCAAACGATCAGCGACGCGCTGGTGTGATGGATGAACACGTGACAGAGTCCTTCGGTGATCTCCGAACGCTCCACGGCGTGCTCGAGCTGACGCGTGATCTCGTGAGTCCCGCGACCGCGGGTCTCGATCGTCAAGTGTTCTCGATACATGGGCGATAGGCTCCAGGGTCAATGACAGTTGGTCGTCCGCCATGTTTGGACAGCCCGTAGGGCGCTTCGAGCGTCAGGCCGATCCGCGTCACCAGGCGGGAGTGAAGCGGTCATGGCCCGGCTGCGGGGGTCACCACGTCATCACGTCGAAGTTCACCAAGGATCTCGAGCCGCTCACGCACCGGCGGTTCAGCCCGCAGGGCGGCGACATCGAGTTAGTATAGAGCCTCGTGGAGGCGAGGCCGATGGCAATCGTTCGAGTTCAGCAACTTCGAAGAATGGGGGGATTATATAATTTATAGACCAAACACTATATCTAGTTATTGCTTCTATTCATAACATTTAACAAATTTATCCCAAGTTTGCCTCATGTTGCTATAAACCTCCTTCGCTTTAGGCGAAAGCGTCTGATAGTCAAATTCATCTGGGGAAAAACTGAAAAACTCGACGTATTGGCTGAAGGTTACATTCACGAATATGTTTTGTGCGAAGCATCCGCAGAACTCGCTATTACCAATCGCCTTCATGCAATGGTTGGTTTTGTTCGTAATCGCCTGTTCTGTTGTGGGAGAAGCATGCCTGGCATGATGACAAGGCATACCGCCTGCTGAAGGAGCTGGACAGGATGGACCGGGGACATAGCCGATGACACCCCGCAAGCCCGACCGACGCGACGCCGAAGGGGCGCGCGCCTATGCCGTCGAGAACGCCAAGGCCCTTGACCAGTGGGCGGCGCTCTTCCTGAAGAAGCTCGGCATCGACGACAACCGGATCGGCGCCAGCGACCGCCAGCATGGCATCGGATGGCGGGCATTCTTCCCGCATGAAGGCGACGGCGGCGGCAATTCGCCGGGGGAACGCCTGAACCTGGATTACGGGATTTTCCACGACGAGCTGATGCAGCCCGTCGGCCCGCGCGGATAGGGCGTGGCGGCGGGCATCGGTCGAGACCCGCGCCATGGCGATCCTGACGCACGAGGAGATCGAGGGCCGGGGCCATACGCACGAGGAAGCGGTGGAGATGGCACCGGACACGGCGCTGCCGATCACGCACGCGGCCAGGGAGCTGCTGCGGATCATCCGCGAGGAGCAGCGGCGGAAGTTGAGGGAGAGGTAATCTCGCCGCTCAAAATCTTCTCTCGATGCATCCATCCAAAATCGGTAAACCGAAAATACGCCTCCGGCCCGCGCGCGAAGGTCGACACCGGGTACATGATCCCGGCGCGCGCGAGCTCGCGGTATGCTTCGCGGTTGGCGTCATCGACGCGGATGCCGTCCCGTTCCAGGTGCAGGCGCATTTGCGTCAGGGCTTCGGCTGAAAGCATAGGGCACCTCGGGCGGAATGATACCGCGGGCCGCCGAAGGTGGGAATGCCGATTGCCCTATGCCCCGCGCAGAGCGCCATGGGAGGCGCACGCGGGGCGGCTTTACCTGGACATTAGGATACATAAAGGCCCCGTCGCGGGCCGATCCTCCACCCAAGAACGAGACCGATGACCGAACCTTACCGGGGATTCGACGAGCTGAAGCGGCACCATCCGACGGCCCAGTATGTGGAATTGGAATTCCCCTGGCGCACTCCCCCTATCGCGCTGCTCGCGCAGTTGGGCCCCTACATGAACCGGATCAATGCGGACGAATTCCGCGGGTATGCGCCGAAGACTCTGCTGCTGGTGGGGCCGAAGGCCGACGATGCGCGGCCCACGGCCGCCCTGGGGTTCGTCCACCGGCCGGAGGGGTGGAATACGGCCATCGACCCCGAGACCGGACTTCGGGATGAAATCATCGATGCCCAGACCGGACGGCCGCTATTGGAGGCTGCCGACTTCGACGCGCTCGCCAGCGTGATCGACGGCAATGGCTGACCCTGCCAGGTGCTTCGCTGATACCCACTCTGATACTCAAAACCGTGCGAATTGATACCCAATCGTGGGTTTTGTGGAATCTGTGGAAAGCCGTAAGTCTTGAACCCAGGGTATTTACGGCGTAGAAATGAAAAAAGCCCGGCCCCCCACGAGGGGGCCGGGCACAGCCAGGGAGAACGACGCTTGCTCGTGATTCCTGGTAGAGAGTCAACTCCCGGGATCGGGAGAGCGTGATTCGTAGAAGCTCTTGGTTTCGCGGATGCTGGATGGGTTTCCGGTTCTTGGGAGCAGTTGGTTCCGGCTTCGCAAGATGATTTAAGCAGGACCCGTGCCAACGGCGCGCGGCCGGGAGAGGTTCGAGACGATGCTTTTCTAAACCCTGGAGATCCCGCGACTTGTGTTAACCGACCGCGAACGGCCCGCGTGGGATCGCATTCGAGAGGGATGCCGAGACGGCGCGGACTCTAGGCAGATGTGTTGGGTTTCCGGGCGATGGAAGAACTCGCAATGATGGGAGTGTTGATGGGTCGTCGCATCCATTCTTCGATCAAGAATAGGGATCATCTGATCAAAGAGGCCCGATCCCTCGAGCGGAGGCCCGGGAGGCGTCGTGCGGTGGGACGTGTCGGGACCGCCCTATTTCTCCTTGGCGATTGCAATGAGTGTGGCGTTGGTGACACGCATGTAGTCGGCCGGGGCGATCAGGATTTGCAGGCCCCGAATGCCGGCGGAGACAGCGATCACATCGAAGAGGTCGGCAGTCTCGTCGAGGTAAACTGGGTAAGGCTTCTTGCACGCCAGGGCGGTCACCCCGCCGCGGATGTAGCCGGTCAGCGGCTCGACTTCCTTGAGGGGGACCGTGTCGACTTTCTTGTCGCCCGACGCCTTGGCCAGCGCCTTCAGGTCGAGCTGGGTATCTCCCGGCACCACGGCCAGGCAGACCCCGTGCGTCGTGCCGCGGGCGATCAGCGTCTTGAAGACCTGCTCGGGCGGCAAGCCGATCTTTCGGGCCACCGTCTCGGCGGCGAGGTCGTCCGGGGCGACGTCGTATGGCGCAGCTCGTAGGGGATGCCCAGGTTGTCGAGCTGTCGGACGGCGTTGGTCTTCATGGCCCGGTTCCGATTCAGCAGGGTTGATCCGAGGTTCGTTTCTGTCCCAGCCCTCACCATTCGGCTCGACTCTCCGCGCCTAATGACCACGATGAGGATCATGCGAACAATTCATCGTCACCCCATGGCCGCGACGATCCTGCTGGCCCTCGCCGTTGGACTGGGCGTCGGCTCCCGCCGCTTCGCCGGTCACCTGCCGCAGGTTCTGGCCAGCTTCGCCGGTGATACACTCTGGGCGCTCGCCCTGTTTCTGTTCCTCGGTCTGGTTTTTCCCCGGGTCGGAACTGGGCGGGTCGCGGCCGTGGCATTCGGACTTTCCACGCTGGTTGAGGTCAGTCAGCTCTATCACGCCCCCTGGATCGACGCAATCCGCCGGACGACGCTGGGCGGCCTCGTCCTGGGCTTCGGCTTCCTCTGGAGCGACCTGGTCTGCTACGCCGCGGGCGTCGCCCTCGGTGCGGTCCTCGAGCTGAGCGTTGCCCGGCTTCACCGTTTGTGGACGAATTGGCTGAGCTGCCCCTCATAGTAAACGACCACCGGATTTCGCGGGGTACTGCCACCCAGGGTGGAGGTGGCGTGGGCACCCAGGGCCGTGGCAAGAGCCTGCTGGTCCGCCGTCAGTTGCTGGCTCTCGGCCGCCGTGATGTGAGCCGCGCGGGCGATCACCCTCATCTCGCTCATGGTTTGCTGGGGGAGATTGGTCGTGAGGGTGACGTTGTAGAGGCCATTGGCCATCTCCGTCTCCAACGCATTCCAGTCGGCCTTCGTATAGGTTGTCCCGACGAACGCCTGGTCAACGGCGTTCTGGACCATGATGAACTGCTGGGACTCGTCCTCGGCATCCGTGCCGGACATCTCGTCGGACGAATCGATGTCCACCGCGAGTTGCTCGACATCGTTCTTCAGCTTCGCGAACTGGGCCGGGGTGACGCCCGAGGACTGCTCCAGTCGTTGCAGATCGCCGGCGTACTTCTGAAAGGCCGGTCCCGCCACGCTCGACATCAGCGACTGCGCCTTGGCCGCTTCCCCAGCCCCGGGTGAGAGGTAGCCCTCGGACGGGGCCGCCGACTTCGACAGGAGCCGGCGTGGCTCCAGCTCATCGCACTGCGGACGTCGGCGAGTCGAAGTCCGCCAGCGACCCAGGCGACTGCGGTCGGCCCCGCACCCCGAGTCATCCCGTTGGCCGAATAACCGACCCATGATGACACCCTCCTCCTTGCCGGCCCGGTGCAGACGGGTACCACGCGGTGGGCACGGTGCTTCCCCCGCGTCGATCCGGTTCGGCTCCTTACCCCGTCATTTCATTCTCTCGGCATTTTTCATTCAATCGTTCACAATTCTCCAGACGTCAAAGTTTCTGGATCGCGAAATCGACCTTCCCAGCGGCTCGGTAGACGCTTCTTCTTGCCAGGAAATCGGTTATGAATTCGTGATCCGGGATCGTTCGGAGTTCGTCCTCGGTTGCGGAACCTCGCGCTGCATCTTTTGAGCATTCCCCATACAATCCGGCTCCGACTGGTATGACCTTAGCAGTGGTTATGACCGAACCCGAGCATTGCATCCACCCTCCAGCATACCCCCGCTCTCCCACATCCGGCTGTCGTGTAAATCTGAAAAGCCTGGATAATTTGCAGGCGGTGGTGTATCTGGGTTGAGAGAAAGTAAGATGGTGATTTTGAGGTTTCACAAAACAAGCGCAAAATGTGAAATATGGTGAGGGTCGAGCCAATCACCGTGGCGAGGAGTGGTCATCGCTGTGACATTCTTGTGAGATGAGGCGGTCGGAAAACCGGGGCTCCGGAAAGGAAATCGTCGCGATGAAGGTCATGGTTCTGGGTTTGGATGGGGCGACGTGGGACGTGCTGGAGCCGTTGATCCGGCAGGATTTGCTGCCGAACCTGGCCCGGTTGCGCGAGCAAGGCTCATGGGGGATGCTGGGCTCGGTATTTCCGCCGTTGAGTCCGGTGGCCTGGACGGGGGTGATGACGGGGAAGAACTCGGGGAAGCACGGGATCTTCGAGTTCGTGGAGCACCGGCACGACCCGTTGGAGGGTCGCGTCAACTCCTCGCGGGCGGTCCAGTCGAAGCTGATCTGGGAGATCGCGGCGCAGCACGGGAAGCGGACGGTGGCCGGCGGGGTGCCGATGAGCTACCCGCCGCGGCCGGCCGGGCGGTTCCCCGGGTTCTTCCTGGGCGATTTCCTCAGCCCGGCGTCGGCGCCGGATTTCAGCAGCGACCCGGAGCTCTTCGCCGAGCTGGAGAACGTCGGTTGGGCCGTATCGTCCCTGGGCGACGGCCATCCACGACGGCGGCAACGAGTCGGCCGTGCTCGAAGACTTGCAGGACTTCCTGGAGCAGCATCTGCGCACCGTCTCGTTCCTGATGAACCGGTGCGATTGGGACCTGTTCCTCTTCGACCTGATGGCGACGGATCGCTTGCAGCATGAGTTATGGCACGTCTGGGACTTGACCCATCGGGTGGCGCGGGGACGCGAGCGCGAGCTGGCCGCGCTGCGGCCCCGGCTGATCCATTTCTGGCAGACGCTCGACCGATGGATCGGCGACCATCGAGGCCGAGCTGCCGCCGGATACCGCCCTGATGCTCATGAGCGACCACGGCTTTGGGCCGATCGAGCACTACGTGAATTTCAACGTCTGGCTGCTGGAGCGGGGTGACATCGCGCTTCAGGACTCGTTCTACGTCAAGCAGAAAGCCTGGTGCTATCGCCGGGGGATCACTCCCGAGTGGATCTACGACGTGATGAGCCGGCTGGGACTGGGGAGCCATCGGGTCAGCCGGTTCCGCGGCAAGCAGGCCAGCCGGCTCGACCGGCTGGGCGAGTCGCTGTTCCTGTCGCGGCGGCACATCGACTGGTCGCGGACCCGCGCCTACGCACAGGGCAACTTCGGCCAGATCTTCTTGAATCTCCAGGGGCGGCAGCCCCAGGGGTGCGTGGCCCCCGCGGACGCCCGCCCGCTCCTCGAAGACCTGAAGGCGGCACTCAAGACGATCCCCCATCCTGAGACGGGTCAGCCGCTGGTCGAACATGTCTACGAAGCCGAGGAGCTCTACGACGGCCCGCACGCCTACCTTGCCCCCGACCTGACGGTGGTGCTCAACGACTGGCGCTATCGCACGATCGGCCTGCACGACTTCACGACGCATCGGGTGATCTCGCCGGCATTCGGTCCGACGGGCGACCATCGGATGGAGGGGGTCTTCATCGGCACCGGGCCGGCGTTCCGGACCGGGTCCGCGCCCCGAGGCGCCGAGCTGCTCGACATCGCCCCGACCGTGCTCCACCTGCTGGGAATCCCGGTCCCCGCCGACATGGATGGCCGCGTCCTGACCGAGGTCCTCGATCCGGCGGCGATCCCGCGACGACGTGCCCGTCCCGCCGCGGCCCTCGCCACGGCCGCCTGCCGGCGCCCACGCGCCAGCTCGGCACCGATCGACTCGCCCTACACCGCCGAAGAAGACGCCGCCATCCAGCAGCGCCTGGCCGATCTGGGCTACCTGTGAGGCATGGTGGCGATCCATCGGCGAATCCGGTCCTCCAGTTCGCGGACTTCCGGGCAATTCTGCCGGACCCTGGCGTAATTGCGCGCGGCCTCCGCGCCCAGTTCTTTTCGTCCTTGGCCGCGCAGGCCGAATAGACCCCGATCCTTGGCGACCGGCTCGAAATAATGCTCCTTGGAATCGCGTTCGCTGCGGATCGTCTCCCAGGTCCACCTCGGCTTGAGCCGCCAATCGATCCCGGCCAGGGCCCAGACCTCGACTTCCTGCCATGCCTGCGCAGCGACGAAGCAGGCGCCGTGGGTATTGGAGCTTCTCGTTCGCGCGTGCCTCCAGCTCGGCCAAGATCCGCTCCCGCTGACTCGTGGCAATCCCGATCAACGCAGAGGATGAAAAGCTGGGCTTCCGAGAAATCATCCAGGATTTGCTGGATCTGCTTCCACTGCTTCACGCCTTCCCAACCCGCGGGGTCGGGCGGGTGGATCTTCACCCGCGCATCCCTCTTCCCAAGCCTCTTGAGCATGGCCTCGAACAAGGGTTTCAAGATAAATTGATCATTGACCTCGTCCTCGGGGATGATTCGGACATTCATGCCCGAGCCCTCGCCTTGCGGGGCCGGACCGGTTTCGAGGAAGTCGGTTGACCATCCGTCTCGGGCTGCATGTAGTAAGCGGTGTCCTCGAACCATCCCGAGGCGAACAGATCGGCGAGCCGCTGCTTCTTGATCAAACGTCTCGCGTCCGGCATGTCGAGCACGCGGATGATCCGCGCATCAGGTTCCTTCTCCAACCGGTAAATCAGCGAGGCGTTCTCCAGGGAATCCTTGCTCAAGCGGCCGAGGAGTTGAGGTGAATGCGTGGTGGCCACGACCTGGATGTTCTTGTTCTTGACCTGGTTTTCGATCGAGGTCGAGCAGCAAGCTGAGACGGGTCGGATGGATGCCATTTTCCAATTCTTCAGAAGAAATAGAACGAGGAGGGATGCGGGCCCAGGAAGGCGGCGAGGAAGGCGAGGAAGCGTAGTGTCCCGTCGGAAGCCGACGCCAGCGTGATCCGCTGGCCGTTCTTCTCGACAAGCGTCGCGAGCACCCTTCCCGTGGGGTCCGTGGGGAACTCGAAGTCGACCGCGTCCATCGGCGTCAGTTCCCCGATCCAGGACAGCAAGGTTCGCTTGTCCTGGGCGTTCTGGCAGATCGCGTAAAGCACCGAGGAGAGATTGCGGCCGTTGTCGCTCAGGACGTCTTGGCCGGGCAGCGAGGGCTCTCGGATCGCATCCGAGCGACCATTCAAAGAATCTCATTGACTTTAAATATTTGAAAGTACATTCATTATATCTATCACATAACACCAGGTCGGAATTCGGAGCTCTTGCCATTGTCCCGCGAATGGCCGACCAGTATTGGGCTCATTGATCAACCGCCGAGGAACGAAGAAGTCCTCGGAGAGCAGTCGCATCGAGATCCAGCGTGTGACTTCTGGAATCATCGGGATATAAAATAATATTTTGGATGTATTGGTCCTTGGGCTCGCTGTGAAAAAAAGTCGTGGCATGCTCGCCGACGTCGAGGTTGCTCGATGCAATCCGTGATGATGGCATTTGCCTTTTCCGAGCTCCGACCTTGATTGCGATAACCGGTATCGATTCCCCCAGAGTTGGAAACTCGGGTGCGTCGCTCTTACACCACTGGGAATGACAGCTTTGAGAGGTCAAAGCGAAGGATGCGTCCCCGGCAAAGGTGATCTCGGGTGTTCCTCCCCGGATTCCGGTCCAGACGCGTTCTCCACCCTCGCCATATTTCTCGCCGATGATGTCGGCCAAGCTGTAGCCGCGGGCGATGCCATGCAGGAACCGGAAGGCGTCGCGGATGTTGCTCTTGCCCGAGGCGTTGGCCCCGATCAGGACGGTGAACGGGCCAAGTTTCAACTCGGCGTCCTTGAAGTTCTTGAATCGTTCCAGTCGCAGCGAGGTGAACATCAGTCGGCTCCTGATCGCGTGGATTTCCGATCGATTATACCCCCGCGCCGGCGATCTGGATATGAGTCCGACACGATCGTAAGTGGCAATTGGCAAGGGACAAGCGGCAAAAGGAGGGTTGGTCTTTACTGGCCACGTGCCACCGGCCACGACGAAAGCGGAATTGGGTTGATCCCCGGCCGTTGCGCGACTATGATTACGATGTCGATCGCGATATGTCGCGACCGCACGCTCTCCATTTCCATGTCTCAATGGGAAGCGACCCGAAGGAGGCTGACGATGCGAATGAGTCTCTCCATGAGTGTGTCGTCGAGCCTGAGTCCCGCGCCCGGGTCCCGGTAGTCCTCGCACCGCGAGGTTTACGAAGAGGTCACGCACCGTGACGGCCGGCGCCGCACCAAAGCGCCCGTGCGCGTCCGAATCAGGCTCTCATCGCTGTCAATGGGCAGTTTCGGAGAGAAGGCAGGTCCGGCACGCGCCGGCCTGTCTTATCGGATTCATCTCGACTGCCTACTCCCCACCGCGTACTGCCTACGAGATTCTTATCCGTGAGAGCGATTATGAGACATCATTTTCCATCAAAAGTGCAAATGCGCGGCCTGTGCGCCGAGCTCGGCGAGGAAGACGGGCTGGACCCGCGGCTGGCGCCTCGGCGGATCGGTCGCGGCGGGCGGAGCCGCCTGTCCGGGCCCGGTCCGGGGCTCGGCATTCGGGCCGCAGGGCCGACCGGTCAACCGCAAGGCCTGCCAGCTTTGCCGGCAGGTGGCGATCACGCTCGACGAGGTCTTCGCCGATTGCGGCGACGCCGTGCTGCGGAACCTCCACGTCGTGGACGTCACCCCGTTCCCCGACGCCTCCCGGCTCATGGTGGCGGTCGCGTCCGTCGACGGCAAGACCGAGCGAGAGCACGGGCCTGACATCATCCTGGAACACCTCCAGCACGCCAGCGGACACCTCCGCTGCGAGGTCGCCGCGGCCGTCACGCGCAAACGCGCGCCGCTGCTGGTCTACCGGCTCGCCCATTCCGCGATGGCGGCGATCGAGTCGTGACTGGGAAATCCACGAAAGCCGCGAAAACGGGAAGACGGCCCCTCGGGGCTTCGGCAGGTTGGAAGAGACACCGCGGGCATGGCATACTGCGGTGAATCGAGCGGTGCTTTTCGTGTGCTTCGTGACATCCTCGACTCTCTGTCCCATGGTCCCAATCGACGCCCTGTCAGCCCCATCGCGGCGATGGCCGATCCGACTCAGCACCGCGCTGCTGTTGATGGTTATCCTGGTACTGGGATACGCCCTGATCCGGGAGCAGCGCCGGGAGGCGCGGCTGCGTGAGGCGCTGGCGGCCTACAAGGGCCGGTCTGTGGGCCACATCACCTGGGCCATTGACAATTGGCTCAACGTGGACTGGCCCCAGGGCACGACCCTGGAGGATGCGATCGACCGGATCCAGACGATGTCGAGCAAGTGGGCCGCGTCGTTGCCGAAAGGCATCCCGATCTACGTCGATCCGGAGGCCTTGCAACGGACCGGCAAGACCCTGAAGTCGCCGATGGTGGGTCTGCCGGTGGATCCTCAGGGGAGGACCCGGTTCCGGGAGAAGCTTCGTACGATCCTGGAGCCGATGGGCCTGGCCTGCGAGGTGAAGGACGGTGCGATCTGGATCACCACGCCCGACGCCATCGAGAATCCCATGATCGAGCAGCCGAAGGACGAGGAAGGGCTCCTGCCATGACCACGACGTCTGCTCCTTCCGTTTGGCCAGCAGCACAGCCCGACACCACAACCCAGAAACGGCGCCGTCTTTGGTTCGTGCGCGGAGTCCGGTTGAGCACGCTCTTGCTCCTGACTGTCGTCGTGGCGCTCCTGGTAGGCTTGTACGATCAGAGGCGCCGCCAGGCACTCCTCCTGGACAGATTGTCGTACTACAGGAACCTCAGGGACGAGGGGATTTACGACGCCCTCAAGCTGCCTGGAGGCAGTTTGATTTACCTCGATGATGCGCCGTTGGATGTCGTACTCAAGAAGATCCGGGCGCTCACCACGAAGAATCCGAAGGTGCCCAAGCTCACAGCCGGCATCCCGATCTACGTCGACCCGCTCGGACTCCAGGAGGCCGAGGTCTCTTTGAACTCTCGGGTCAAGAGGCCGCCATCGGCCGACACACCGACCCTGGGTGAGCATCTCGCGCGCATTCTCGATTCGTTGGGGTTGGTGTATCTGGTGAAGGACGGGTTCCTGATGGTCACGAAGGAATCGCCCGATGGGCCCGTCGTCGAACATGGGCCCGTCGTCGAAGAGGAAAAGAATCTATATCTCCGATATCGGGATGTGCTCGAGTAGGGACCGAGGCTGAGGCGAGTTTCCGGCGTCCCGATTCGAGATTCCGGATCGGTGATCGGAGCGAGTTTCCAATCCCGACGCAAGCCTTGATCGCCGGGCGCAGTACAGTGGGCGGCAGGCCCACATCGATGGGCCATGCCGCCCGGGAAGAGCACCGATCTCGCGCAGGATCCGCTCGTTTTGGAGTCGAGTGGCGTCCGCGCGGCGACCGTCCATTCGTCGACCTTCCTAGACGACGACCGGTGTCAGGTTGACGGCGAAGGAACTGGTCACCGGCGACATCAGGGGTGAGGTGCTGGCCAGCGAAGCGTTGACCGGCGTGGTGACGACCGTAACCGGGTTGGAGATCGACAACTGGCTCAACGGCAACTGGCCCACCGACGTGACCGTCCCCGCGGAGGTGACCGTCCCCGAGCTCGAGACGGACACCGGCGTCCCCGAAGACAGGGTCGTGCCCGAGGTCAAACCTGAGGGCACGGTCGCGTTCGAGATCGTGGTTGTCCCCCCAGTCGTGGTGGGGATCGCGGTCGTGGTCGGGACCACAGTCGAGGTCGTCCCCGTGGTCGAGGTCGTCCCCGTGGTCGAGGTCGTCGCCCAGCCGTGGACCCAAGCGAGGCGCCGACGATCCCCGGGATGGTCGCCCCGCCCACACGGGTCCTGGTCGTGCTTGTGACCACGGATCGGCTACCACCACCACTCCCGCCCACTGTCCCCATTCGGAAATCGGAAAAGTTGAGCGGCTTAGGCTGTCCGAACGCGTGGAAAGCCTTCAACCCGACTGTCGGTGTCGCTACGGACGCCGCCGGTGTTGGCGCGAAGGTCATCGAGGCCGAGGTCATGTTCGAGGCCGATGCGGTCGAGCTGCCGCTCGAGGCCGATGTGTTCGAGCTGCCGCTCGAGGAAAACACGAGCGAAGCCGGCGGGTCGGCATAATCATTCATGGCAGCGTTTGATGCATGCAGCGCGTGGCTGCGAGCCATCGCGACGTCGTGTTTGTGCGAAACCTGCACCTTGACGCCACCTCGTAGGTCATGGACTCCCCTCCGGACCGCGTGATGGGCGACATGCGCGACATGCTCGCCCCCACCCACGGCTGAGAGGACGAGGCGATCCTCGAGGCACGCAGCCGACCCGGAAAGACTGGGTGCACAGCGCCGCGAACGACGGCACAGGGCGTGGTCGCCGGTATCATGCAGGGTGTTCTTCAATCGCCAAAACATGGGGATGCCTCCTCAAATATCACGATCGAAAAGACAAGGAGCCTGGTCAACGAAATCCGATCAACCATCGCCCTCGTCGTATGCGACTTTACTCAAACGTGCGTCTACTGGTATCTGGATAATAGCAAGTCATGTGCCAGCTCTTGATCCCGAGAGGCTCCGGGTGTGCCGGGAATCCTGGGGAAGTCGAGCGGGTCAAGCCGTCCGGAAACCCTCGATCACCGTGGCGTGGTCCCAACCGAGGTGCGGGAGCCCAGGAGGAAGACCAATTGACGCAACTGCCGCGAAGAGAGGAAGATGCGACGTCGATGACGTTCGCTCGAACGGCGTGGGACGGGGAGATCCCAATTTCGGCGGGAAAAAAGGGACGCGCCGGGCGGTCCGCTTCAAGTATGTGGTAGATGGCGTGGGCGGGGCGAGGAGCCGGGAGGAATCGGGATGCGTGGCGCACCATCGCGTGGAGTCTGGAAGCAGTTGGATGGACTGTTCCGCTTTGGCGTGGCGGGCCATCTTGGCGATGAGGAGCTACTGGGCCGATTCGTCGGCGTCGGGGGTCTGGACCGGGACGAGTCGGCGGAGGCGGCGTTCGCGGCGCTGGTGGAACGATATGGCCCGATGGTGCTGGGCGTCTGCCGACGGGTGCTGGGCGACCGGCACGAAGCGGAGGATGCCTTCCAGGCGGTATTCCTGGTCCTGGCGCGGAAGGCATCCTCCATCGCGTGTCGGCAGCAGTTGGCCAACTGGCTCTATGGCGTCGCATGCCGCACGGCGCTGGACGCGCGAGCCCGCGCCAGTCGCCGCCAGGCGCGCGACCGAAAGGCACACGCCATGTCGCCTTCTGAATTGAACCCGGCCGACGCGGCGGACCTCGACGAGCTGCGGTCGATCCTCGACGAGGAACTCGCCCGGCTGCCCGAGAGGTACCGCGGCGCGGTGGTCCTCTGCGAACTCGACGGCCTGTCGCGGCACGCGGCCGCGCAGCGGCTCGGCATCCCCGAGGGCACGCTCTCCAGCCGGCTCGCCCGCGCCAAGGACCTGCTGCGAGAACGACTCGCGCGGCGGGGACTCGCCCCTTCATCCTTCACCCTGAATGCCGCGCTGGCGCCCGAGGCCCGCGCCCTGTTGATCCCGCCCGCGCTGGCGGGCTCGACGATCGAGGCCGCGGCCCGCGTCGCGGCCGGTGCTTCCCTGGCCGAGGCCGCTTCGACCTCGGTCGCAACCCTGACCCAAGGAGTTCTCAAAGCCATGCTCATCGCCAAGTTCAAAGGGCTCGTCCTGGGCATCACCTCCGCGATCGTCGTCACCGCAGGGATCGGCGTCCTCGCGCAAAGCCCCGGGAACCCCGGCACCGGCCCGTCGGGAGACGACCGGCTCAGCGCCCTGGAGCGGAAGCTCGATCGGATCCTCGAGGCCCTGGGAGGATCGAGCAAGACCGCCGCCGGAACCGAGGCCCGGCCGGAAACCCGCCCCCACGTTGCGGCAGGCGATACTATTCCACGCCCAACCGCCGAGACCCTGGCGGTTGCGACTAGCGACACCATTCCACGCTCAACCGGCGCGATCCCCCAGCCCGGCGCGATCCCTCAGCCCCTCATGGCGCCCGGAGCAGATACCGCCCCGGCTCCCGGCCTGCCGGGAGGCGCGACGACCACGCCGACCGCTCCCTCCGATGGCCGGCCGCAGACGCTTGCATCACGGGTCGTCGCCCTGGAGGAACGGCTCGCCGCGCTGGAACGACGATTCGGCGAGATGGAACGACGGGTTGCGCAGTCCGATCGGTCGGCGGACAACATGAGCGGCATGATGCGTATGATGGAAGGAGCCAAGGAGGACCGTAACCGCGGCAATCAGGCCGACGGCATGATGCAGCAAATGCGACGCATGATGAGCGGCGGCACGCGCGTCTCGGCCAGGGCGAGGGGTGGGGAAATGGATGAGAGTTCATCGGGTTCGAGCGATGCGGCGGGGCCTGCCAGGGAACGACGAGGAGACGCGGCGACAGGGTCAGGCGTGAGTTCATCCAACTCAAGCGATCGTGCCCCAACTCCCCGGGCCAATCCTTAAACCCCGGCCGCCCGTGCAACGCCCGCGGATGCGGTTTGCTCTTGTGCCCTCCCGATCGAGCGCCACGATGGTAAGATCCGACTCCGGCAGCCCCATAGGTCAGGCTTGCCAGGCTGACATTGCAATGCGGTCAGGCCGGAAAGCCTGACCTACGGGCCGAAGTCGGACTGGCGGTGGGATTTATCATCATTGAGGAATGGGACGCATGAGAGTGCAGCCGTACATGGCATCGGGCGTGACGTTGCTGGCCACAAGTCTGGTCGTCGTCTGCTGGGGAACGGGTCCGCGCGCGGCGCTGCGGATCCGTCCGTCAAGTCAGGCATCACAAAATCGGGCTTCGACGCCAAGGCGCGGCCCCAGGATGATTTGTTCCGCCACATCAACGGCGGATGGCTGGCCGAGGCCAAGATCCCGGCCGAGTATGGCTATTTCGGCTCCTTCATGGAGTTGCGGGATAACGCGCTGAAGGATCTCCGGGCGATCATCGAGGGGACGGCCCAACAAGCGGCTCAGTCGCGCGGCTCCGAGGCCCAGAAGATCGGCGACCTCTATGCCGGGTTCCTGGATGAGAAGAAAGCTGAGGAGCTGGGGCTCCAGCCGATCCGGGCCGACCTTGCGCGGATCGACGCGATCAAGGACAAGGCGGAACTGCTCCGCACCCTCGCCGAATTCCAGCACCAGGGGATCGGCGGGACCTTCCGGCTGTTGGTGTCGCCCGATGCCAAACAGTCGGACCGTGAGATCGTCTACGTGTCTCAGGGCGGGATCAGCCTGCCGGACGAGTCGTATTATCGCGACCCGAAGTTCCAGCCGATCCGGGGGGCGTTCGTCGCGCATGTGGAACGGATGTTCGCGCTGACCGGCAGGTCCGAGCCGGCCGCGGCGGCCAAGCAGGTGATGGACCTGGAGACCCGGCTGGCCAGGCAGCACTGGGACCGCGTCAAGAGCCGCGATCAGACTCTGACTTACAATAAGAAAGACCGCGCGGCGCTCGACGCCCTGACCCCCGGATTTGACTGGTCGATCTACTTCGAGGCCGCGGGAGCCAAGGACGTATCGGACGTCATCGTCCGTCAGCCCGACTATTTCACGGCGATGGCCGGGACGTTCGGCGAGATCCCGCTGGACCAATGGAAGACCTGGCTGACCTGGAACGTCATCGATTCGACGGCGGGCTATTTGAATAAAACCATCGTGGACGAGGATTTTGCCTTCGCGCGGAAGCTCAGCGGTGCCACCGAGCTCCCCCGCGCTGGAAGCGCGGCGTCATGCTTGTCGAGGGTTCGCTGGGCGAGGCGGCCGGCAAACTGTACGTCGCGCGCCACTTCCCGCCCGAGGCCAAGGCGCGGATGCAAGAGCTCGTGCGGAACCTGATCGAAGCCTATCGCGAGGACATCCAGCACCTCGACTGGATGAGCCCCGAGACCAAGAAGAAAGCCCTCGAGAAGCTCGCCAGGTTCACGCCCAAGATCGGCTATCCCGACAAGTGGCGCGACTACTCCAAGCTGGAGATCCGTCGCGACGACCTGGTCGGCAACGTCCGCCGCGCGCATGCTTTCGAAGTCGATCGCAACATCGCCAAGCTCGGTAAGCCGGTGGACCGGACCGAATGGGGCATGACCCCGCAGACGGTCAACGCCTACTACAACCCGGGCTTCAACGAGATCGTCTTCCCGGCCGCGATCCTCCAGCCGCCGTTCTTCGACCGGACCGCCGACGATGCGGTGAATTACGGGGGCATCGGCGCGGTCATCGGCCACGAGATCGGCCACGGCTTCGACGATCAGGGGTCGAAGTTCGACGGCGACGGCAACATGAAGAACTGGTGGACCGACGCCGATCGCCAGGAATTCGAGAAGCGGGCCAAAATGCTGATCGAGCAGTACAACGGCTTCTCGCCCGCCCAGCTTCCCGGGCAGCACGTCAACGGGGCGCTCACCATCGGCGAGAACATCGGCGACCTCGGCGGCCTGACCATCGCCTACAAGGCGTACAAGATCTCGCTCAAGGGATCCGAGGCCCCGGTCCTCGATTCCTGGACCGGCGACCAGCGCCTCTTCATTGGCTGGGGCCAGATCTGGCGCTCCAAGTATCGCGACGCCGAGCTGATCCGCCGACTGGCCACGGATCCCCACTCGCCCACCGAATTCCGATGCAACGGCGTCGTTCGGAATCTCTCCGAGTTCTACGCCGCGTTCGGCGTCAAGGAGGGAGACAAGCTCTGGCTCCCGCCCGACCGCCGCGTGCGGATCTGGTAAGCGTTGGTAGGATGCCCGAGGAGCACTGTTCCAGCTATAAGCCAGTGCTCACAGATAACCCTACAAAGCTGTGACGGGAGGTGCGTGGCCATGACGCAGATCCTCATCCTGGCCAGTTGCGTGTACCTCTCGTTGCTGGCTGCCGCGATCTACTTCTCCAGGGCGACCGCGCGTCGTGTCGTGGGAGCCCTGGCCGGCGGCGGGGTTGTTGCAATCGTTGGCCTGGGCGTGGAAGCCCTGGCTCACGCGCGGGGATGGTGGCGGTATACGTCCGACGACACGCCCGTTGGACCAGTGGCCATGTACCCGGCGATTGTTGTGATCCTCGCCTTCCTCGCCTTGATCGGCTGGACCGTGATGCGGCGGTTCGGCGGGTGTGGCCTGGCTGTCTTCCTGGGCGTCTTGGCGGTCGTGGGTACGCTGCGCGATTATCTCGTCGCCGGGAAACTCATGGGCCTGATCGAGTTCGTGCCGGTGCTCTCATGGCGATCATCGATGGTTTCCTCTGGGCCGGACTGACGGCCCTGGCGATCCTCGTGATGCAATTGGTCAGCGGACCCGCCCGAATCGATCGACCGACGAGCCGGCCCGGAGATTCCGTTTAGCGATGTCCCGTGACAATGGAGGGACCATGTCTGCTACTTCCAGCACGTCAACGGGGCGCTCGTCATGGGTGAGAACATCGGCGACCTCGGCGGCCTGACCATCGCCTACAAGACGTACAGGATCTCGCTCGGGGATCCGAGGCCCCGATTCTCGATTCCTGGACCGGCGACCAGCGTCTCTTCATCGGCCGGGGCCAGATCTGACGCTCCAAGCGCCGCCTGGTCGCCGGCGCGCACGGCGTCGTCCCGGATCGAGACCGAGCCTCGATCTTCGGCTTCCGTGGCGCCCTCCCGCATCCTGGGCCCGTCGGGACGGCTCTCCCCAGCGATCCCGCGGCGCGCCTGCGGCTGAGACGAGTGCTCAATTGACAGAAGGCTCCAGGCGGCTTCGCGCCGCCGCGCTCGTGACCATCGCGTCTCGACGCTTCGGATCTCACCCGCTCGCAGGCAAATGACGTAGAGACTCCCCCACACCCGGCGACGATGACCCCCAGTGGTGATGCCAGAGTTGCTCCCCCGGCTGGCGTCATCGCTCTTGACGGCACTCGGCTTTTACGGTACATCTGTTTCCATGAATCAGCCATGCGTAGACCGCTGTAGCGGCGATCTGCAAGCATAAAGAAGTGTCTCCAACGCAGGACCGGTGAGCATGGCGTCGGAGGCCAGTCCCGCTGCCATCTCCCTCATCGGGGCTGAAAGGAAGCCGCACCGATGATCGAACGCTTGCGCGTACGCAACGAGTGGAAGTTCTTCGGGGTCTTGCCGCAGGCGGACCGCACCCTGGCGATCGCCTGGTGGGCCGTGCTCCTGCTGCGCGGGATCTTGCCCGCGATGTTCGCCATTGTTATGGGCATGCTCGTGGGCGCGGTGCAGCGGGGCGACAACCTGGTTGTACCGCTGGTGCTGGTGGGGGTCGTGTTCGTTCCGCTCCAGGTGCTCGCGCAGATCCACCAGGCCATCGGCGCCAACCTCGGCAGCCGGACGGCCGCATGGCTCTACGACCGTCTTACCTCGGCCTGCGTGCGACCGCCGGGGATGGGCCACCTGGAGAGCCCGAAACTCACCAGCGACCTCACGATGGCGCGCGACTTCGACCTCGGCATCACCGGCCCACCGATGTCGATCTCGATGGACTTCATCGGCTTGGGGCTGATCTTGATGGTAGCGGGCCTGGCTTCGGCCGTCGTGCTCGCCGCCTATGCCTGGTGGGCGCCACTGATACTGGGCGGCGCGTGGCTTGCGACGCACTGGCTGTTGCGGGAGAGCGGCGTGTGGCGCGACCGGAATACCGAGGCGGTCCGCGAAGCCCAACGTCACGCCGACTACGCCTATCGACTCGCGGTCGAACCGCCGGCCGCCAAAGAGCTGCGGCTGTTCGGACTCGCGGGCTGGGTGGTCGAGCGGTTCCGCTCGCGGCGTCTCCGCCTCTTCGAGCTGCGCTGGGAGGCAACCCGCCTGCGCGAGCAGCCGGTGGCGTGGAGCCTGGTCGTGGTGCTGGCCGCCAACGTCGTGGTGTTCTGGTCGATGGCGAACGCCGCGGCCGAGGGCGTCCTGGCACTCGATCGCGTGGTGACCTTCGCGAGCGCCGCCATCGGCACCAGCATGATCGCCTTCGGTGGGCTGTCGTGGGCACTCGATGGCGCAGCCGCACCCGTCGCGGCGGTATTGCGCCTCCAGGACGCGATGGACGCCGCCGGTGCGCTAGCCCTTGGCACGCGGGGAGCCTCCGGCCTGCCGGCCGCGCGATCCGATTCCGGAACGTGACCTTCGCCTACCCGGCCACGAATGAGCCGGTGCTCGAGGGCTTCGATCTCACGATCCCCGCCGGGTCGTCGTTGGCCATCGTGGGCCAGAACGGCGCCGGCAAGACGACACTCGCCAAACTCCTCTGCCGACTGTATGACCCCCAGGCCGGCGCGATCGAGGTCGACGGTGTGGACCTCCGCGAGGTCGACCTGGATGGCTGGCGATCGCGCGTGACGGCGGTGTTCCAGGATTTCATTCGATTCGAATTGCCCCTGCGCGACAACGTGGCACCCGCCGGTGCGCCGGACGACGCGATCCGGCAGGCACTCGCCGACGCGGGCGCGTCGGGCCTTGCCGATCTCGACACGATCCTGGCGCGCGGCTATGAGGGCGGCACCGAGCTTTCCGGCGGACAGTGGCAGCGTGTGGCCCTGGCGCGCGCCTTGTGCGCGGTGCGGCTGGGCGCGGGTGTCGTGCTGCTCGACGAGCCCACCGCGCAGCTCGACGTGCGTGGCGAGGCCGAGATCTTCGACCGCATCCTCGCGGCGACGCGCCACACCACGACGATCCTCATCTCACACCGGTTCTCGACCGTGCGTCATGCGGATCGCATCTGCGTGCTCGAGCACGGTCGGGTGGTCGAGCTGGGCACGCACGAGGAACTGATGGCGGCGGGCGGCCGCTATCGCACGATGTTCGACCTGCAAGCCTCGCGCTTTGGTTCGGCCGACGAGGAGGAAGGAGTGGACTACGATGTCCTCACATGACGATCTGCCGCCCGCACTGCCCGCCATGTGGCGGGCGCTCAAGCGTGGCTATGAATCCGAGCCGCTGCTCCTGGTGGTGTCGTTCGGCCTCTCGCTCCTGGCGGCGTTGCCCGATGCACTGCTGGCGATCTGGCTCAAGCTGCTGGCCGACGGAGTGATGACTCACCACCGAGGTCTCGTGATGGCCTCGGCCGTGGGCCTGGGCGCCTCGGCAACGGCCACCTGGTTCCTGAACGTGGTCAGCACGCGCAGTGCAGCGCCGGTTTCGCGAACGCTTGACCATCGCGCTCGAGGCGCACGTGGCCCGTCTCCAGGCGTCGGTCGCCACCATCGAGCACCACGAGCGCCCCGAATTACTGAACCGCCTCGCGATGCTCCGCGACCAGGTGTTCGTGCTCGATCACATGTATATGTCGTTGTTCTCCACATGCGGGTGGATCCTCCGGCTCGGCGTGACCGTGGCGCTCTTGATGTCGATCCACCCGGCGCTGGGGCTGCTGGCCGTGCTGGCGCTGCCGACGGTGCTCACCTCCGCATGGCGACCGGGCGTGGAGCGCGCCGCCCAGGAACGGGGCGCACCAGCAAACCGGCTGGCTCGTCACCTGTTCGTGACGGCCACCACGGCCCCGCCCGGCAAGGAGGTGCGCGTCACCGGCATCGGCGATCGCCTGGTAGCCCGGCGCCGCGCGGCCTGGGAACGCTGGTACGGGCCCGTGGCCGCGGCGCGGTGGGGGACGGCCCTGTGGCATACGCTCGGCTGGTCGATCTTCGGCGCCGGGTTCGTCGCCGCCGTGGCGTTCGTCGCGCTCCGAATCCCGGCGCGATCCAGCGATGTGCTGCTGGTGCTGGCGGCGGGCTCGCGGCTGTCGACGTACATCGGTGCGACGGTGGGCGAGATCGGGTTCCTGCGGGGGATCTGGCTCGACGGCTCCCGGCGCCTGGCCTGGCTCGAAGACTACGCCGCCTCCCTGGTCGAGCACTGCGACGCGCCCGTACCGGAGCGGCTTGCCGACGGGATTCGCTTCGAGCACGTGTCCTTCGCCTATCCCGGCACCCAGCGCCGCGTGCTCGAGGATGTCTGCCTGGATATCAAGCCCGGCGCCGTCGTGGCCATCGTGGGCGAGAACGGCGCCGGCAAGTCCACGCTCGTGAAGCTCCTGTGCCGGCTCTACCCGCCGACGAGCGGTCGCATCCTCGTGGACGGAATCGATCTGGCCCGCATGCCCGCCGACGCCTGGCGGGCGCGGCTCTCCGGCGCATTCCAGGATTTCTACCGGTTCGAATTCCGGCGCGGCATAGCGTGGGCGTCGGGGATATTCCGCGATTGGACGACGAGCCCGCGGTCATCGCGGCCGTGGACCGCGCGGGGGCCGACGACGTCGTCGCTCGACTGGTCGCGGGCCTCGAGACGCAGCTCGGCCCGACCTGGCCCGATGGCGTCGAGGTCAGCTTCGGCCAGTGGCAGAAGCTCGCCCTGGCCCGCGGCTTCATGCGCGATCGCCCATTGCTCCTGGTGCTGGACGAACCGACCGCGGCCCTCGACGCCGAGACCGAGCACGCGCTCTTCGAACGCTACGCCGCCGCCGCGCACGGCGGGACTCTCGATGGTGAAGGTGAAGCAGAGGGAGCCGATGGCCGCATCACGATCCTTGTGTCCCATCGCTTCAGCACCGTCCGGATGGCCGATCTCATCGTTGTGCTCGATGGCGCGCGAGTGGTCGAGGTGGGCTCCCATGAAGAGCTGGTGGCCCGGGGCGGTCCGTATTCGGAGCTTTACGGAATCCAGGCGGCGGCGTATCGCTAGAGCACTTCACGATTGAGTTGAGCGCCGCCGGGAACTTCCCCCTCTCCCATCGATGCGGGCGAGGGCAAAAAGATGCCGCCCCTCGAAAGCGGGGTAGTGCGTGCGCAAGCCGAGCGATGACCGCTCGAGCCGAGCGTTCCCGACGAATCATGCGTTTCCGGACGTCCGCACTTGAAATATTCCCATTAGGGTATATACTGCCCGCATGGCACGAGCGTCGACGACATCGGATGCCTTCAACGCGGTCGCCGAACCGCGGCGTCGGCAGATCCTCGACCTGCTCGCCGGGGGCGAGAGGCCGGTGGGCGATGTGGTCGCGACGCTTGGCCTGACCCAGCCGCAGGTGTCCAAGCACCTGCGGGTCTTGAGAGGAGTGGGGCTTGTTGGCGTGCGCCATTCGGGACAGCAGCGGCTGTACAAACTGAATGCGGACCATCTCAAGCCCATCCACGACTGGGTCCAGACCTTCGAGCCGTTCTGGGATCACCAGCTCGACCGAATCAAGGAGCGCGCCGAGCGCAAGGCGAACGAGCGATCCGTGGGACGGGACAAGACCAATGGAGTGAAATGAACATGTCAACGAGCGTTGCCGAGCAGGAGATCCAGACCATCAGCATCCTCAAAGAGATCGAGATCGCCGCGCCGATCGAGATCACGTTCGAGGCGATGCTGGAGGAGATCGGCCCGTCCGGGGCGATGCCGGACGGGACGCCGTTCCCGATGGTGATCGAGCCGTGGCCGGGCGGGCGTTGGTATCGCGACCTGGGCAATAATTCCGGCCATTTCTGGGGGCACGTCCAGGTGATCAAGCCGCCGACCCTGCTGGAGGTGTGCGGGCCGATGTTCATGTCGTTCCCCGGCGTCAACCACCTCCAGTACCGGCTGACGGCCGACGGAGACGGGACACGGCTCAAGCTCACGCACCAGGCGATCGGTCTGATCCCGGAGCAGATGCGGGAGAAAGTCGGCCAAGGATGGGACATCCGCCTGAAGCGAATCGCTGAAATCGCGGAGCGACCGGTGGCCGAGCGGCGAAAGGGGATGGGACGATGAAGCAAACCGACCTGATTCGCTGGGCGTTGCAGAAATCCGACGAATGGACGACCGGGGCCGCCGAGGACATGCGCGACGCGCCCCTGACTCAGCCGACATCGCGCGGCGGCAACCATCCGTTGTGGATCGTCGGACACCTCGCCGTGGTCGAGGGGGAGTTCTCGCAGCTCCTCTTCGGCGAGCCGAACCCGGTCGCGGCCTGGAAGCCCCTGTTTGGTCAGGGCACGCAGCCGACGACCGACGCCGGAGCGTACCCGCCCTACGACGAGGTCCTCGCGACCTATCGCGACCTCCGAGCGAAGAACCTCGCGCGGATCGACGAGATCGGTGAGGAGGGGCTCGACCGGGCGCCGACGGAGGTGCCGCCGGGGTTCCAACCTGGCGGGCTGACAAAGGGCCAGTTGATCCTGATCATCGCCCTGCACCAGATGACCCATCTCGGTCAGCTCGCCGACGCCCGCCGGGCCGCCGGGCGAGCGCCGCGTTTCTGAATCCGATGAGATGGGGGAAACGATGGGATTGGACCGTCGGACGTTCTTGATGACTGCGACGGCGTCCTGTACTCTGACCGCGCCCGCCGCTGCGCAGGCGACGGGGGCCGCACCCGTGCGGCCGTCGCGGTCGGGGAACACGGGGCAGGGGGGACACGCAATGGGCCAGGGTCGATTCTCGAAGACGCGGCTCGGCAGGATGCACGACGTGATGGCGCGCCACGTCGACAGCGGCGCGGTGCCCGGCCTGGTCACACTGGTGAGCCGGCGGGGCAAGGTTCATGTCGACGCGATCGGCGCGAAGGCCGTCGGCGGCGGCCCGATCGCTCGCGACACGATCTTCCGCATCGCCTCGTTGTCCAAGCCGATCACGGCCGTGGCGGCGATGATCCTGGTCGAGGAATGCAAGATTCGGCTGGACGAGCCGATCGATCGGCTGCTGCCCGAGCTGGCGAATCGGAGAGTGCTGAAGCGGATCGACGGGCCGCTCGACGACACCGTGCCCGCCGATCGACCGATCACCGTGCGCGACCTGCTGACCTTTCGCTGGGGCTTTGGCATCATCATGGCGCCGCCGGGGACGTATCCGATCCAGAAAGCCGCGACCGAGCTGCAGATCAGGATGGGGCCGCCGCTGCCGCAGACGCAGCCCGCGCCCGACGAGTGGGTCCGCCGGCTGGGGACGCTCCCGCTGATGGACCAGCCGGGCGCGAAGTGGTTGTATGATACGGGATCGGATGTACTGAGCGTGCTGATCGCACGCGCCTCAGGCCAACCGCTCGAGACGTTCTTCCGGGAACGCATCTTCGAGCCCCTCGGCATGAAGGACACCAGCTTTAGCGTGCCCGCCACCAAGCTCGACCGGTTCGCGACCAGTTACGCGCCGAACCCCCGCACCGGGATTCTCGAGCTCTATGACAAAGCCGAAGGCGGACAATGGAGTCGCCCGCCCGCTTTCCCGTCCGGAGCCGGCGGGCTGGTCTCGACCGTCAACGACTATCTGGCCTTCGGTCAGATGATGCTGAATCAGGGCAAACACAACGGCGAGCGCATCTTGTCCAGGCCGTCGGTCGAGACCATGACAACCGATCAACTCACACCCGAGCAGAAGGCGGTCTCGGGTCTAGTCCGTGGCTACTTCGACAGCCACGGCTGGGGATTGGGCGTATCCGTGGTCACCCGGCGCGACGACGTGTACGCGGTTCCCGGCCGTTTCGGCTGGGATGGCGGATTGGGAACATCCTGGTATTCAGACCCTCGGGAGGAGATGATCGGGATCCTGATGACCCAGCGCGCTGGACTTCCCCCGTTCCACCGGACGTCTGCGTCGATTTCTGGACCTCCGTCTACCAGGCGATCGACGACTGAGGTGTCTCAGGGCGGGTGGTATCGCGGATGAGGCCGCCTACCGAACGGCCACTTGCCCTATCTCCTGTTCCCCGCAGGCCCGAGAAGGAGGATCCCATGGCCAATCACGCCGTCGTCTCTCGCGAAGAATGGATCGCGGCCCGCAAGGAACTCCTCGAGAAGGAGAAGCAGTGGACCAGGCTCCGCGACGAGTTGAGCCGGCATCGCCGCGCCTGCCCTGGGTCAAGGTCGCGACGTCTTACGTCTTCGAGGGGCCCGATGGCAAGGAGACGCTCGCCGACCTCTTCGCGGGCCGCAGCCAGTTGATCATCCACCATTTCATGTTCGGCCCCGATTGGGATGAGGGGTGCGTCGGCTGTTCGTTCCATTCGGACCATGCCGAAGGCGCCCTCGTCCACCTGGAGAACCACGACGTGAGCTTCGTCAGGGTCTCGCGGGCACCGCTCGCCAAGATCGAGGCCTTCAAGAAGCGCATGGGCTGGCGTGCGAAATGGGTCTCGTCCTTCGGAAGCAGCTTCAACCATGACTATCACGTGTCCTTCACCAAGGACGAGTTGGCGACGGGCCAGGTCTATTGCAACTACGGGATGACCAAGGCCACGAGCGATGAGGGCTCCGGTCTCAGCGTGTTCACCAAGGACGAAGTCGGCGACGTCTTCCACACCTACTCGTGCTATGCGCGCGGTGATGAAGGGGTGCTCGGCACGTATTTCTATCTCGACCTCACACCGAAGGGCCGCAACGAGACGGGCCCCCACCACAACCTGATGGACTGGGTGCGGCACCACGACAGGTACGGTCATGGCGGCTTCGTCGACGCGACGGACCTGTACCGGCCCCGCGAAGCGTCGGGCGAGGCCCGGCCATGAGCGCCGGTCGTTGCTGCGAGGTTGCCCCTCGCGGCCAGGACCGCCGCTCGGACGCCGTGCGGGTCGCCGATCTCGATCCGCGGCCGCCGGCCGCGCGCGATCCTGTTTCGACATCGCCGGATGGATGGTCCCCGGCGCGGTCCTGGCGCTCTTGCCGAAGTGCCCCGCGTGCCTGGCCGCGTACGTCGCGATCGGGACCGGCCTGGCGCTCCCCATCTCGGCCGCGGCGTACCTGCGAATGACCCTCGTCATCCTCTGCCTCGCCTCGCTGTCCTGCGTAGCAGCGAGGCGGCTCCGCCGCCTGCTTTGGGGGCGATGGAGGTCCCAGACCCTTGAGGAATCGTCTCACTCCGGACCGCGTGGAACGTGATTCCGCTTCGCGAAAATCGGCGTTTCAGGGCATGGGGCGCGCGTGCCCAAGATCTCGATAGCGGATCCGGCCGGCTCAGAAGTTCGCCTCTCATTCCGGTCCGCAGAAATGCCGAAGAATCCCAGGCTAGGATTGATCGTCCGGAATCCGACGATCTTAACGGGCAGCCGACTTGATGCACGAGGCAATCAGAGCAATCTGGGGAAAATAACAAGTCTGTAGCAACGGAGCCGGGCTCAGGAAGGAAAGCCTCTACCTAACACCGTCAGAATCCTCGTTCCCATGCTCCGAGGCTGTGATTTTTTGGGTGAAACAGGTCAGATGCACGAAGTTTGATGGGAACAAGCCCCTGATTTTCAAGGGGTTACAAACATGGATTATGGTCAATGAGTGGGCTTTTCCCCAAAAAATCACAGCCTCTCCGCGTGGGAACGTCCGGGTGCGACGCTCCGCGTCGCCGGGGCCGCAGAGCGGCCAAGACGGCATTCCCACGCAGGAGCGTGGGAACGAGTTCCAATCACCCGGTCCCGTTGCTTCAGACTCAAAATAACTAGCCTAATCTGCGACCGACCTCTGAGAGCTGGCAAAAAAACCTGGCAGGAGTGGCACGCAGCGGCGCGACTTGCTCATAGAAGCAAGCCGGCTCGGCACGGACGCCGGGCAGCATCAACCATCCCATCCCTCACTCCAGGAAGGAGCGGATCGATGATCGTTGTCTTGCGATGGACGCTCGCCGCCGGCTTGCTGTTGTCCCTGGCCTTCTGCGTGCTCGGGTTCCTGGTGACGTTCGGCTCGCCGACCGATCGGTTCTGCCCGTGTGTTTACAGCATCTTGATCGTGTTCTATGGGATCGGGAGCGCACGTCTGCTGCGGCCGGAGATTCAGAGGGCCTGAACCCCATCGGTTCGGCGCCGGTCGTCATCAAAGATGATTGTTCGTTGAATGTGAGAATGAGGTTCACTTCTCTCCCGGCGCCGGCCGATGATCGAGGACGGTTTGGAGTCCTGGACCCTCTGGTCGCGATTTGGGGGATGAGAACGTCATGGGAAAGGTCTTCCGGGGCATCCTAGCCGTAGTTCTTGGGTTCATCACAATGGGTGTCATGGGCATGATCGTGGAGACGATTGGGTACGTGATCTTCCCACCTCCGCCTGGCCTTGATCCCCACGACCCGGAGTCGTTTGCGGCGGCGATGAAGACGCTGCCGATCGGGGCGCTGGTATCGGTCACAGTGGCGTGGGGATTGGCGACCTTTGCCGGGGCGTGGGTCGCCGCGCGGGTTGCGCCCGGAGGTCCGCTGGCGTTTGGACTCGGTATCGGCGTGCTGGGACTGAGCGCAGCCGTCGCCACCATGATGATGATCCCGCACCCGCTCTGGATGTGGGTGGTGGGGGTTGTCGAGTTCCTCCCCGCGGCTTACCTGGGAGCCTGGCTGGCGATGCCTCGCGCGAACCGGCCGTTGGCGGGGATCTGATCCTCCGCTCAGAGTCTGTCCCAGAAGGGCGAGCGGGGGGCGTCAGCCCCCTGTCCGGTGAGCGACGGACCTCCAAGACAGGGGCTGACGCCCCCCGCTCGCCCGGACCGGCTCCTTCTGGGACAGACTCTCAGCGATGTGAGACCGAGGACATGCCGGTCTTCCTGGCCTTACCGATGGTGGGTTCTCCGAGATAGACCAACGTCGATGCGGAGCTTACATCATAGTTCAGCAGGCTCTTGACCCGCACGGTCGCGGACGATGCGCCGTCGAGTACGACGTCTGCGGCCTCGAGAACCAGGTCGGCCAGGTGGAGCTGGCTGGCGCCCTCCGCCTTCAGCGAAGCGGCTCGAGCCGAACCGCCGAGCCGAACCGAGCTGGCACCGCTAACATCGAGGATGAGTTTCTCCCCATTCACCTGCCAGCCTGCCAGCTCCAGTTTGCTCGCACCGCTGGCGAGCATTCGAGCCCCGCGGGCGGATCCGCCCAGCTTCAGCGTGCTGGCCCCGCTGATGTCGAAGTCGATATCCCCGGCGCGGATCGACCCCTCCAACGTGCTAGCCCCACTGGTCCGGGCATGGAAAGGCCGGTCCGACGCGAAGCCCTGAATCGTGGCCCGTGAGGCCCCGCTGAGGTCGATCTCGTCAAGGATTGGGAGTGTAATCGACGCGCGCGGACTTTCTTGAAGCCGGTAGCTCCCTCGAGCCAGGCCGATCCGGAGGGTCGAGCCCTCGCGGACGACCTCGATGCGATCCAGGATGTTGTCGTCGGCCGTCAGGCGAACCTGGAACGCGTCAGCCCGGGTCACGTCGGCCTGGAGCGTGTGCTCGATCTTGATCACCGTGAAGTCTTTGACATCCACGGTCTTGGTCGCTTTTCGCCCCGAGCCCTCGATCACGCCGGCCGGACCACCCGCCTGATTGATCCAGATCGTACGACCTCCGTTTCCTCCACTCCTCAGATCGATGGTGATGATCTCATCGCCCCGCCGCGCGGACCGGGCCGTACCCGATGGCCGGCGCTGGTCTTGCCGGGCCGCGGACGGCTTCTCGGCCGCTTCGTCACCCGGGCGGATCGTCCTGGCCGACGAACCATGCGACTTCGACGACGTCCCGATCGTAGGATTGCCGTGATACTTCAGGTTTGACGAGAAATCGAGATGGTAGTCCAGCTTGCTTGTGGCGTTGACGGTCGCCGACGAGCCGTGACCGAGATGGACGTCCGCTCCCTCGAGAGTGAGCTCTCCGAGCGGAAGCTGGCTGGAAAAGTTCCCGGTGAGCCTGGCCGTTCGGGCTGAGCCCTTCAGGGAAGCCCGGGACCCGTGCCCGGCCTCCAGCTCGACGGTCCCCCCCTGGATCACTCCGGTCAGCGTGCTGCCGTGATGCAATTCGGCCTTGAGTTCTTTCTCGGGCTTGGCGTCGATCGTCGCCGTGGCGCCGTGGGAAAGCTGGATCTCGGCGTCGCGGAAGGCCAACCCCTCCAGCGGCAATTCGCTGCCATGCGCCGCGACGAGCCGGGTGGTCTCGGCGGTCCCCTTCAGGGCGATCTCGCTGCCGTGCGTGGCATCGAGCGCCAGGCGCCCCGCCGCAAGGGTCCCCTCCAGAACACTGCCGTGGCTCAGCCTCGCCTCGAAAGGCTGATGGGACTCGAACCCTTTGATCGTGGCGCGGGCACCATGGCTCAGGCCGAGCGAACCCAGGGCCGGCATGGCGATCGCGACCTTGAGCGAGTCGCGGCGTAGGCGGTAGCTTCGGTTATCCTCGAGGCCGATGCGGAGCCGCGTGTCCTCCTTGACGACCTGGATGTGATCGAGCACGTTGTCATCGGCGGTTACGCTCACGGCGAAGCGATCCCCCCGGACCAACTCGGCGCGGAACGGGTGGATGATTTCGACCGACGTGAAATCGGCGAGATTCCAGGCTTTTGTCGCGGGCTTCCCCGAGCCGACGATGGTCTGGCTTTCGTTCTGGTTGGTGACGACCCCATGCGCCGGCGGCTCGACGAATCCCGCGGCGATTACGGCCTGAGAGGGAACCGGTCCCGAAGACGTGAACAAGGCGAACGTTCCGACGGCCACCATGCCGAGCAGGACGAGCAGGGCGAACGAATGCCATCCCAGGGCCTGGATCCTATGACGGCCAAGGTGGGCGGCCGTGCCGGCGGCGGTCACGCCCAGCAGCAAGAGCAGGCTCGCCACCAGGGGGGTCGCCTCCCATCCGATGGTCGCGCCGATGACGGCCAGGCAGAACAGGATCAACAGGGCGGGCACCACGAATTTCTCCACCCGGAGGCGCGGCTTGACGGGCGCCCAGTCGTCGACCGGCTCCGCTTTCTTGACGGCAGGTGAGACCGCCGCGACGGGTTGAGGGCTCGCGACGGCCGCGCACCGCCTCACACGGGCACCGGGGCGCTGGAGCTGGGCGAGTTGCTGGCCGAGCACCTCAGCGACCTCGGCGGCCGTTTGATAGCGCAACGCCGGATCCTTGGCATGAAGCCGCTCGATGACCGCTTCCAATTCTTCGGGTACCTCGGGATTGATCTCGACCAGCGGACGTGGCGACTCGTCGCAGACCCGCCGCAGCACGCCCATCGTCGTCTTGGCGCGGAACGGCGAACGCCCCGCGCACATGGCATACAGCACGCTGCCCAGGCTGAACAGGTCGGACCGATGGTCGGACGACTCGCCGCTCGCCTGCTCGGGCGACATGTACTGCGGCGTCCCGGCCACCACGCCGCTCTGCGATTGGCTGGCGTCGTCCATGGCGCGGGCCAGCCCGAAATCGGTGATCTTCACCCGCTCGACGCCGTTCTCCAGCAGGATGTTCGACGGCTTGATGTCACGATGGACCAATCCCTGCGCGTGTGCCGCGGCCAGCCCCAGCGCCGTCTGGCGGCCGATGCGCAGGATTTCCTCGATCCGCAGCGGGCCGTCGCGGTCGATCCGCTCCTGGAGCGAATGACCGGCCACGCAGGGCATCACCAGGTACGGGAGACTGCTGACGGGGTCGTTATCAACCGCGTAGATGGAGATGATATGGTCATGGACAACCGCCGCGGCGGCCTTCGCCTCGCGGGAGAACCGCCGACGCGCGGCGCCGCTGGCGGCCATCTGCGGAGCCAGCACCTTGATCGCCACGACCCGGCTCAACGACGGGTCGAACGCCTTGAGCACGACCCCCATGCCGCCCTCGCCCAGCACGCCGATGACCTCATAAGGCCCAAGGCGGCCGAGGTACGCCGGATTCTCCGAAGGGGCGAGGAAATTGAGATCGATCCCCTCCCGGAGGGCGGCCGGTTTCGGTTTTCCCCACGAGCGGCTCAGGTGATCCTCGGGCTTCAGGCCCGTCATCGACGCGTCCGACGGGCTCCCGAGATGCCGCAGATCGCGCCAGATCCCGCTCCCGGCGGCGAGTCGTTCCAGCGCCTGCTGGCAGGTGTCGCAGCGATCGAGGTGACCGGCCAGCTCGGCCTGCTCGTCGGCGCTCAGATCGTCGTCCAGGTAGGACCGCAAGCGGTCCGGATCGCAAGCCGATATGCGGTTGACCATCGTTGTGCCCTTCAGGAGTGGTCGCTGGTCTTATCCTCGAAGCGTTCGATCTCTCGGCGGAGCCGGGCGACGACCCGGCTCTTGTATTGATAGACGGTCCCGACCGACAGTCCCAGACCCCGCGCCGCTTCCTCGGCGGACTGACCATCAACGCCGGTCCGCCAGAAGGCCAGCCAGACCAGCTCGGAGAACTCGTCGCGGACCCGTTCGGCCGCCCAGTCGAGCATCCGGCGGCGGTATTCCGCGTCGAAGATCACGGATTGGTCCGAATCGGGGGCCGGCTGCGCCTCGAGAAGCTGCTGGACGTCGGAGTCTCCCGTGCCGCGCGGGTGGCGCCGCTGGGCGTTGAGGAGGTTGACGATCAGGTTGCGGGCGATCGTGGAGAGCCAGCCGCGGAACGAGCCCTTGGCCGGGTCGGGATCATACCGCTCGATCGCGTTGGCGACGGCCCGGAAGACCTCCTGCGCCAGGTCGGCGGCATCGGCCTCCTGGAGCCCACGCTGTCGCGCAAGCCGATGGATCAACGGGTTATAGATCTCGACGAACTCGCTCCAGGCCCGCCCGTCCATCGGGTCGCGCAGCCGGACCAACAGGCTGGGTCGTGTCGTCGGCGTATCGCTCATGCATTCCCCTCCTGAAGATTACACAGTCGCCGGGAGGGGATTTGAATGGGTTCGGTGATTTTTTCGGTCACGCGCGGTCCGCTCTGGGAGGCAGTACCCTGCCGAGACGACCGGAATGGGCCCAAAACGCGATCTTGCTCCTCGTCCCATTCCCACACTCTGGACCGACGGCGCATGGCCGAGTAGAGTCGATGCATGGGGGTAAGCGTTATCGGTCGGTTCTGCGGAGGGCGCGATGGGTGAACCTCGTTCCAATGCTTACTGCTCGTTTTGCCGCAAGAGTTACCGTGATGTCGGACCCCTGGTCGAAGGGCCAAACTACGTCTACATCTGCGGCGACTGCATCGAGCTTTGCCAGTCAATCCTCGAAAGCGAACGCCGCCGCCGCAATCAAACTGCGGGGTGCGCATTCTCCGTGCCACCGCCGGAAGAGATCCGGACGAAGCTGGAAAAGATCCTTGGCAGTCAAGCGGTCGATGACCCCCTGATCCAGGCGACGGTCCGCCACTACCAGGCCGAAGAGGGCGGACGGCCGAGCCTGATCCTTCTGATCGGTCCGGCACGCACCAGCCTCGTTTTCCTGACGCGAGCCCTGGCCCATGTCTTCGGGGTACCGTTCGCGGAACGTCGTTTCGGTACCACGGATGCCCGTCCCGTCCTGCACGAGCTACTCCGCGATTGCGGCTACGAGCTCGAGGCGGCTCGGCGTGGCATCATCTATGTGGAGCGGCTGGATCAGAGATTCGCTCAGGAGGCTGTGCTGCGACCTGAGGATTGGATTGTGGACAACGCCCTCCGCGAACAATTCCAGTTGGACCATTGCCACCTCCTGATCGTCGGCGGTGGAGAGTTTGCCGGACTCGATGCCGTGCTGACGGGCATGGGCCGTCATCCGGAGCAGCCCGTGACCGGCGACGCTTTACTGGCGTGCGGCGTCGCGCCCGAACTGGTCGAGCGCCTCTCGGCGATCGTGAGAGTGCCCCCGCTGGACGAGGACACCGTGTCGCGCCTTATAACCTGGGTGGACCTCAAACGGATGGTGAGCCAGAGCGTTTAACCGATCACCGCCATAAAGACAGCCCAGCGCGCGGAGATCGCGGTCAGCCCTTGGTTACCGGCTCTCCTGTGCTCGCCCCATTGAGCAGCTTAAGCTTCACATTGCGGAACTCGATCCGATACCCTTCAGCTTCGAGGCCCACATAGCCCTTGGGGACCTGACAGTCGTGCCACTGGTTTGTGACGGCGCCGTTGACCCAGAGGGACATGTCCTTGCCCTTGCAGGTGATCTCGAATGTATTCCATTCTCCGGCAGGCTTGACCCGAGATCCCTTTTGTTGCTTCGACAGATTGATTCCCTTGAGCTTGCCGGCGACCTCGGTCTGGCCGAACAGGTACCCGCCCGAGCCGGAACCGGTCTGGGCCTGGTGCCAGATCCGGGCATCGGCCGAGTTGCGGGCGTAGATCCCCGAATTGTAACCCTTCTTGCCCTGCACCGGAGTGAACCGCCAATCGACGTGGAAGATCCCATCGCCGAGCTCCTTGTCCCAGCGCAGCCACTCGTGGCCGCCGTTCCCTTCGCAGACCAGATAACCGGTCGCCGCGTCGATCGACCACTGGGAGCGGGGATTGATCCGGCCCGTGGGCGGGATCGGCCCGCGCGTCCAGCCCTCGAGTTTGGCGCCGGCCTGGGCCAGCAGGTCGGTCCAGCCCTGCGGGATCGCGCTCCAGGGCGCTGCGGAGTCTCGCCGTCGTCCGCCAAAGCCAGCCAGGGGATCAACCCCAAGATCGAATACGAATGTCAATGCCATGCCGGCCAGCCGCGGTGAGAGTCCGCTCGACATGTACCGAGGTGCGTAATGCGACCGCATGGGCGACCTCCTCGCTTTGTCGGGAGTTTGGTGGGAATGTTCCGTTGGTTGGGAAGGTCGGCGAGCGTCCCTGCCCGCCGGGAAAGCTCTGTCCATCGTGCCAGGATGACGGTCAATCCAGGGCGACGGTGACGGTCTTGAGCTCGGTGTAGTTATCGAGGGCCTTCTCGCCGAGCTCGCGGCCGATGCCGCTGGACTTGAACCCGCCGAACGGGGCGGCGGCGTCGAAGACGTCGTAGCAATTGATCCAGACCGTGCCCGCGCGGAGGCGTTCGGCGATCGTGTGGGCCTTCTTGATGTCGCGGGTCCAGACGGCGGCGGCCAGGCCGTAGTCGGTGGTGTTGGCCCGCCGGACCACCTCCTCGACGTCGTTGAACTTCAGGACCTGCATCACCGGGCCGAAGATCTCCTCGGTGGCGATCTTCATGTCGTCCTTCACGTCGGCGAAGACGGTCGGCTTGATGAAGTAGCCCTTCGAGCCGAACCGCTCGCCGCCGGCGACGCACCGGGCGCCCTGCTTCTTGCCCGACTCGATATAGCCGAGCACCTTGTCGAACTGGGTCTTGTCGACCTGTGGGCCCTGCTCGGTGGCGGCGTCGAAGGGGTCGCCGAGCTTGCGATTCTCGGTCGCCGCGGCCAGCCGATCGACCATCGTGTCGTAGACCTTGCCCTCGACCAGCAGCCGGCTGCCGGCGCAGCAGCACTGGCCCTGGTTGAGGAACAGGCCGAGCATCGCGCCATTGACGGCGGAGTCGATGTCGGCGTCGGCGAAGACGATGTTCGGGCTCTTGCCGCCCAGCTCGAGGGTGACCCGCTTGAACGTGCCGGCGGCGTTCTGCATGATGATCCGGCCGACCTCGGTCGAGCCGGTGAACGCGATCTTGTCGACCCCGGGGTGCTTGACCAGGGCGTCGCCGGCCGTCTCGCCGTAGCCGGGGACAATGTTGATGACGCCGGCCGGATAGCCGGCCTCCATCGCCAGCTCGCCCATGCGGAGGCAGCTCAGCGGGGTCTGCTCGGCCGGCTTCATGACGACCGTGCACCCGGCCGCCAGCGCGGGGCCCCACTTCCAGGCGACCATCAACATCGGGAAGTTCCAGGGGATGATCTGCCCGACCACCCCGACCGGCTCGCGCCGGGTGTAGCAGAAGTACCGGCCGCGGATCGGGATCGTCTGCCCGTGGATCTTGTCGGCCCAGCCGGCATAGTAGCGGAGGCA
Organism: uncultured Planctomycetota bacterium; assembly: GCA_963845755.1. Taxonomy (GTDB): domain Bacteria; phylum Planctomycetota; class Planctomycetia; order Isosphaerales; family Isosphaeraceae; genus CAWJTV01. The sequence continues at coordinate 54,637 of CAWJTV010000013.1, read as the reverse complement.
GTCGATCACCAGCGGCAGGTCGGCGTGGCGGCTCTCTCCGATCGGCTTGCCGTTGTCCAGGGTTTCGAGCTCGGCCAGCTCGTCGATGTGCGATTCGATCAGGTCGGCGAGCTTGTTCATGAGCCGCCCACGGTCGCGGGCATCCATCTTGCGCCAGGGGCCCGAGTCGAACGCCTTGCGCGCGGCCTTGACCGCCAGGTCGATGTCGGCGGCATCCCCCTCGGCGACCTGGGCGATGACCTCCTCGGTCGCCGGGTTGATCGTCGCGAACGTCTTGCCGCTCTGGCTGTCGCGCCACTGGCCGTCGATCAGCATCTTGGTCTGGTGTGAGCGGGCGGCCCCGTTACCAGTACCGGCCTTCTTGCGTGGTTGAGTTGCGGTTGCCATGATGCGACTGTCCTCCCTTGCTCATGTCCGGGCGATCCGTCCGGATGCCCGATCCGTGCTCTCGAACCCAGGCGTCATCTTAATGAGAGAGCCCGGCGCGACTCAAGCCGCGAGGCATCGCATCGAGACAGCCTCCGAGACGAAACCGGTATTGAAGTACGGCCATGAGTCCTTCAGGCACAGACCAAACCCGACTCAGGCGGACAGGCAGCGCCGTCGTCCGCTGACGATTCGGCATGGAGTTTGCGTTGATACGAAGCGCTGTGGCAGCATTCGAGAGGTGAACACCCCGGGAGGGATATCATGACCCGTGAACAACGCGAATCCGAACTTCGGGACCTGTTGACCACGCAGCGAGGCAAGGAGGAGGTGCTGGCCACACTCAAGAAACATGCGGGGATGGGCGGCCAGGGAAACCTGCCCCCCTTCGGCACGCTTCTCGTCGATGCGATCCTCAATTACGAGTATCCGGCCGAGTCGGATTCGGGACCGACGGAGCCGGTCCCCCAGAAGAAGGCTGAGGGCGACATCAAGTTCGACGAACCGCCAGGCCGTGAAGCACTGGGTGGATAATTTGGAGCCAGTGTCTCGCGAATCATAGCGAACCGTTCGTTCGGAATGTTGGCTCTCGGACCCCGAAGTTGATCCGACGCCACAACGCTCGTCACCGCACGGGGTTTGTCCCATGCGCTGCGATCTGTTTCCCAGCACCTTTCCAGAAGGTCTCTTCCAGGGCGTCGACTACGTGCCAGAACCCCGATCCGAACGAGAGGACCGAAGCGAGCGTCATCATTGCGAACAGCAGGATCAAGGGCAGGTATTGAGGATGGTTCACCTGCAAGTGATGTTGACCCCAGACCAGTCCCAGCGCGAACAGGCTGGCGACCTCAGGCAGCGACGGCACCATGACGTGCCAGGCGGAGCGTGGCTCGGTCGCCCGGCCGGATTTCCTTCTCCGGTTGGATGGGTTGAGAGTCGGGGAGCATCGTCGATCACCTCCGGAAACAGCGGGTTCACGCTCACTCCTCTTCGAGGCCGAAGTTTTCCATGAAGGATTCGTAGAACTCGATGACCTCCGGTCGTGGAGCGGAACCATCACGTCCAGCCTGTTCGTCTCCGATCAACTCGTCAAGGGCTTCGCGCAGGCTCGTCCGCTCGGCCTCGTCAAGGCTCCCCAGTTCGTGGGCGATGCTCTCGAGGGCCTCGACCGCGGTGTCCGGGTCGATGAGATCGTCGCTGGACAGCTCGAAGAACCGAGCCGCTTCGATCACGGACCGAGCCAATGCGATCATCGCGCGTTTCCTCCTCCTGAAGCGGCCTCCGTGCCTGGATCCGAACCGCGTTCGGCATGGAGCCGATCGACGGCCGCGCGAGGTCGGCGACCCGTTCGCAGGTGTAGTCGGCACCCGCCCGGCGCAGGCGGTCCGGCCGGAACGCCACGCAGAGCAGGACCGCGGTCCGGGCCCCCGCCGCCTTGCCGGCTTTCACGTCGGCGGGCGAGTCGCCCGCCAGGAGGATCCGGCCGACCGGCACGCCCAGCTTCTCGGCGGCCTGGAAGACCCCTTCGGGATCGGGCTTGGGCCGGGTCACGTCGTCGCTGGAGACCAGGACCTCGATCCGGTCGCGAAGGCCCAGCTCCACGAGCGTGAACTCGGCCGACCGACGCCCTTTACCCGTGAAGATGCCGACCTTCCAGCCGAGGGCGCGCGCATGGTCGATCAGCTCGGCGATTCCCTCGACAAGCTTCACATTCCGGACCAGTTCGCGCTCGTAGTAGGTGTAGAAGCGATCCGCGGCCTCGTCCAGGTCGGCCCGGGGAACCATGCGCGCGATGCACTCCCGCTCGGCGGGCCCGAAGGTCGCTTCCACTTCCGCGTCGGTCGGGGGCCGCTCGACCCAGGGGGCGACCGCGTGCCGGTAGGCTTCGAAGATGTGCGGCAAGGTGTCGGCAATCGTGCCGTCCAGGTCCAGGAGCAACGCACGGGGCGTCCCAGGGCGATCCATCATGTTCGTCCCTCGAAGGTTCACGGTTCGACGCCATCATGGCGAAATCGAGGAACTCGGGCAACCCCGGACAATCCTCAGGGATTCCACTCAGCAGTATCCCTTTTCAGACCCCGGCCGAGACGATCGCTCCGGCCCTCGCGGCACCGGCCGCGGGTTGCGACGCCAGCCGTCGTCGGAACCGCAGGTGCCGCCGGCGCGTCCACTCGACCAGTGGCCGCCAGACCGGCCCCGTCAGCCGGTGCTGGATCAACAGGTGCCACAACCGGTTCGACCGCTTGTACAGATACGACATCGCCAGGTAGGGCGGCACGGCGCGCCAGTCGGCCGGACGGCGTCGCCAGATCGAGGTGTGCGAGAAGAGCCGCTCGTAACACCAGGCGTAGCCTGCTTCGAGTGCCTCGGGCGACATGTGGCTGGGGCGGAAAACCGCGTGCGCCGTGTCGTAGAGCCGCCAGTCCTTGTGCAAGAGCCGGCCCTGAGACTCCATCCGTTCGAACAGCGGCGTGCCCGGGTAGGGCGTCAGGATATGAAAGGTGGCGCACTCCAGCCGGGCCGACTCGATCCAGTCCGCGGTCCGCTCGAAGACATCCGGGCGATCGTGGTCGAAGCCCAGGACGAAGCTGCCGTTGACCTGGATGCCGTGGTCGTGCAGGATCGCCACCCGCCGCGCGTAGTCATCCGGGCTCGGCGTCTTCTTGCTCGCCTCGACCAGGTTCTCGCCCGTCAGCGACTCGAAGCCGACGAAGACCCCCGTGCAGCCCGCCAGCGCCATCTCGCGGGCGAGGGAGGGATCATCGGTCACGTCGATCGTCACCGCGGCGCTCCAGATTACCTCCAGCGGGCGCAAGGCTCGGCACAGCGCACGCAGATACTCCGGGCGAGATCCGAGGTTGTTGTCGACGAAGACGCCGTACGGCTGGCCATCGTCGCGGAATTCGCGGACGACCTGGTCGACGTCCCGGACCTGGTACGGCATCGAGAGTCCCTCGGTGGCCAGGTAGCAGAAGCCGCAGCGGTTGTGGCAGCCTCTTGTGGCGATCAGGCTTGTGGTGGTCAAGAAGTCCCGGCGCGGCAGCAGGTCGCGGCGCGGCGGCGGTTCCTCCCGATAGGGTTGCCGGTAACTGCCGCGGTAGATCGGCCGGAGCGTCCCCGCCTCAACGTCGCGGAGGATCTCCGGCCAGATCCGGACCCCTTCGCCGATCGCCAGGGCGTCGGCGTGTGGCGCGGCCTCCTCCGGACACGACAGGACATGCAGGCCCCCGAGGATCACCTTCGCCCCGCGCCGGCGATACCAACCCGCCAGCTCATAGGCCCGGTCGGCGAAGGTCAAGTGCACGGTGATTCCCACGACCTGCGGGAATGGCTCGCACGGTGGCGCACCCTGCAATAAGTTCTCGTCCCAGTAGGCGACCTCCCAGTCGCGCGGCGTGGAACCGGCGATGCTCGTCAGCGCCAGTGAAGGCGTCAACACATGCTTGCCAAAGCTCGCATGCGGGTCCTTGGGATAGAACGGGTTGATCAGCAAAGCCTGCTTCGGCCGCGGCGGGCTGGGCCGAAGCTCGGGGTCGAGACGGGCGCCTCCCGCAGCGCGCGGAATCCATGGGGTCCTCATGGTCGAGTCCTGCGTCCGGAATGTGGCTCTGGTCCTCACCGCGACGGATGCGGCACGAAAGGACGACAACTTTGCAACACAAAGCCGATGTAGCTTTGCGATGCAAAGGCGCTGTTGTCAAGAGCGATTCACGGAGCAGGCGGATCTTGTTCGTGCGGCGAACGCGTTTCAGGTTGGCGTAGCGACGCAGCACACGTTGAACGTGTTGCCCGTCAAGGTGACCGTGTAGAGATTGCCGTAGTAACCTGGTGGATCGCCGATGCCCGGCCGGCTCAGAGCTGTTTCGAAGGTTCGTGGAATCGGTCCTTGCCCTTTGCCCTTCAGCACGATCTCAACGTACCAATTCGCGTCAAAATCGGGGTTCTTCTGGAACCTGAAGAGCATGGTGCCGCCGTGATGGACGTCTTTCTGGTCGCGGCCCACTGTTCTGTTACCCTCCTTGAGAATTGCCGTCGCATCGATCGTCAGGCCCTTCCTGGTATGATTAGAGATTCTCACGCTCGTACGAGGGAAATTCCTCGGCAATCCTGGTCTGACCTCGGCAACGCCGGTGTCGACCGGGTTCGGAGTCGAGACAGAGGCGAGGGGGGACACCAACGCCCTCGACTCCAGATCGTGCGAGGTCGAGACCGGGCCCACGGCGGACAGCAATGTCCTCGACTCCATGGACTCGACCCGAGGGTAGGTGCGACTCTTCGGTTTTCGCATGGAATGATCGCCGGATTTTTGCGCCGGCGCCTTCTGGTCATCCGTGAGTGAATTGTCAGATCGAGAGATCTCCACTCTGCGATTGTGAAGGAATCGGAACCAGGATTCAACAATCAAGATTCTATGCCGGTCACGAGTTTCGAGGAGGGGCCGCCGAAAATCTCGCGCGACATTCGGCGGCCTGTTTCCCATCACGACTTGCGCCGGGCCGAGAAGACCCCGCCCGGGGTGCTCAGCGCCAGCTCTTTGACCTTGCCTTGATCGTCAGTGACGAAGCGGAGGCTCAGGCCGACTCGCCGTTTCAGGTTGAATCCGTCGTCGCGGTCGGGAATCAGCTCGACCGGCTGGGCGCCCTTCTCCTCGAGCATCAGGACATGGCCCTGGAGGCGGATGGTGAGGGTCCGCCCGGGCAGCTCGTACTGCCCTTCGAATCGCTTGAGGTAGTCGGGGTCGGAGAGCTTCTTGTCGGGCTGTTTGAGGAAGACGATCGGCTCGACGCTCGGTTCGAGAGGGACGGCGACCGCGTCGACGTAGCCCTTGAAGTTCGTCCGGAACTGGAGCCTCAGGTCGAGCTCGGCGAGTGCGGGGTCGTTGTCGGCCTTGGGGGCGTTGAAGACTTCGTAGTGCCAGTGATCGAGGGTGGCCCGGATGCCGTTGTAGACGCTCACCAGCCGGCCGTCGTGGACCTCGATCTGAAGGGGCCCGTAACCGGCGTGCTCGTAGTCGCCGGCGTATTCCTCGAGCGGGTGGGCGGGATGCGTGCCGGGTCGGCGCACCGTGTCCTTCTTCGTCTTGGCGGCTTTCTCGGCCTCGAGGCCCTTGGTTCGCCGGTCGAGCCCCTCGGCGAGCCAGTCGATCGACGCGAGACCGAGCAGCCGATCGGACGCGTGGCGAGCGATGAGACCGGGCAGCGGCGTCCCGTCCTTGTTGGTCAGCACGACCAGGCCCATCCCATCGTCGGGGAAGAGACACGTTTCGGCCGTGAATCCATCGATCGCTCCTCCATGGTGGACGCGACGATGGCCGCGATAGGTGTTGACCGACCATCCGAGCGCATAGGCGCCGGGGGAGATCTCCTTCTTGTCCGATGGCTGGCCGGTGGTCATCTGGGGCGTGTGCAGCTCGGCCAGCACCGCGGGGCTGATGATCGACTTGCCGTCGAGCTTGCCCCCGTGGGTATGCACGGCGACCCAGCGGGCCATCTCCGCAACGCTCGAGTTGATCGAGCCGGCCGGGCCGACATTGCTGATATCGCGGAACGGGATGACGCGGACCTTCCCCTCCAGCTCGTCGTACGGCCGGGCGAAGTCGTCGGCCTTCTGTGAGTCGCGGACCGAGAAGTTGCTGGCGGTCATGCCCAGGGGTTCGAAGATCCGCTTGCGGACGGCCTCTTCCCAGGGGCGACCGTCGATCGTCTCGACCAGGTATCCGGCGAGCACGAACATCAGGTTGTTGTACTGAAACTTGCTGCGGAGCGGCTCGGTGGCCTCGAAATGGGCCAGCCGTTTCACCAGGTCCTTGCCCGTGAGCTTGGCGTTGTACCAGACCATGTCGTGGCGGGGCAGGCCGGAGCGGTGCGTCACCAGGTCGCGCGGCGTGATCGATTCGGTCGCGATCGGGTCGCTCATGCGGAAGCCGGGGAGATAGGTCCGCACGGGCGTATCCCACTGGAGCTTCCCCTCATCAACCAGCGTCCCCATCACAAACGTCGTGAACGCCTTGGTGCACGAGCCGATCGCGAAGAGGGTGTGAGGCGTGACCGGCAATTCCTTGTCGACATCGCGCCGGCCGAAGCCCTTGGCGTAGATGATCCGGCCGTCCTTGACGACGGCGATCGCCAGGCCGGGGACCTTGAAGTCCGTGAGGGCTTTTTCGGCGATTGCGTCGAAGCCTTCCAGCGACTTTGAGCGCGGATCGTCGGCGCGGACCAGAACCGCGTGCGTGAGCGTGGTCAGCAGGGTGAGAGTGAAGACGAGCGGCGACGGACGGGTCATGCGCGGTCCCTTCGTGGGTGGATTGGGTCCCGATCAGAGTGGTCTTCCGACGATCCGCTCTGTGATACCGCATATCCCACTTGTCATGAAAGGGCTGCGCGACCGGAGATCCTCCCCATCGAGGAAGAGGCGATCGGGAGGTCCTGCCGGAGCGAATCCCTCCTGGCAAGGTGTGCGTTCCAGGGACAGGAATGACATGAGAGCTTGAGCGGATCGGCAATCCGTGCGAAACTCGAACTTGCGGCAATTCGTTGGTCCGGGAGGTTTGACACGATCATGAGCACGATGATAACTTCCGCTCCGTCACGAGCGATCCAGTATCCCGATAGCGATGGGCAATCCATGTCGGACAACACGTTGCAGTTCAAGTGGATCGTGATCCTCAAGGAGGGGCTTGAGGCGCAGTTTCGCCACGAGCCCAATGTCTTCGTAGCAGGAGACCTGCTCTGGTATGCCGTTGAGGGGAAGCCCACTATCCGCAATGCGCCGGATGTCCTGGTCGCCTTCGGCCGGCCCAAGGGGGACCGGGGCTCGTACAAGCAGTGGGAGGAAGATGGGATCGCACCCCAGGTCGTTTTCGAGATTCGCTCGCCGGGCAATCGCGCCGGAGAGATGGAGCGCAAGTTTCAGTTCTACGAGCGTTACGGGGTCGAAGAGTATTACATCTACGACCCGGATCGCGGTGATCTGGTCGGTTGGCGGCGGGAGGGAAACGTACTGGAAGAGATCCCCGAGATGGCGGGATTCCGCAGCCCTCGACTGGACATCCGGTTCGAACCGGGCGAAGGTCCCAATAACCTAGCGATCATCGGTTCGAACGGCCAGCGGTTCCTGAGCTATGTGGAATTGATCGAGCGTCTCGAAGCCGAATCCCACCGCGCCGAGGAGCAAGCCCAACTCGTCCAGGTCGAACGCCGCCGCGCCGAGGAGCAGGCCCACCGCGCCGAGGAGCAGGCCCAGCTCGTCCAGGTCGAACGCCGCCGCGCCGAGGAGCAGGCCCACCGCGCCGAAGCCGAACACCAGCGAGCGGATCGCATGGCCGCGCGGCTGCGAGAGATGGGCGTCGAGCCAGATTGACAGCTTGCCGACCGAGGCCCCCATGGGACACGTCGTTCCACAACCGCGGCCTCGCGAGCGACTCCATGGCCGACTTCGTCGAGCGAGGTCTCCCGCCCCACGCCGTGCGCCGTTGGCTGGGCAGAGAGGTCAGAAAAGCCTGGAATCAGAATCTTCGGGCTTCTGACGCTTGAGCTCCTCGAGGTCCTTCAAGAGCCGGTTCAGCGTCTCCTCGAGGTTGCGGAGCCGGCGTTCACTATCGGCGCCAGGACGAGCGTTCTCGCGACGCGGGGCCGCGGGACGAGCGGGCGGCTCGGGTCGCCGGGGTTCGGCGGGACGGGCCGGCTCGGCGGGCTTGGCCGGCTCGGCGGGGCGGCGCGGGGTTTCGGGTCGCCGGGGTTCAGCGGGACGGGCCGGCTTGGCCGGCTCGGTGGCACGCCGTGGGGTCGCGGGCCGTCGCGGTTCGCGGCTCTGGAGTTCCTCCAACCGCCGGGTCGCCCTCTTCAACTGATCCTGGAGGTCATGGATCTGCTTGCGCGTGGCTTCCAGTTCCTGACGGCTGGATTGATCGCCGGCCTTCTTCTCCTCGGTGGCTTCGGGCCGGGCCTCGACCCTCGGGCGATCGGGTCGGGCCTGGCGCGGCCTTGGCGATTCCGGACGCGCGCGATCTCGCAACGCCTCGGCCACCCGGGGTTGGCGCTCCCGGGCCTTGGGCTCTTCGCGCCTCCGGGTCCGCCTTGCTGCGGCGGGACTGCTTCTCTGCCTCCTTGGCCCGCTCGCGCTGGCGCGATCGGAGATCTTCACCCATCTGGCGACGCTGCTTGGTCAACTCCTCCATTTGCCGGCGCATGGCCTCGCGGGCGCGCTCGGCCTCCTGACGACCGCGCTCCATCGTCTCGCGCATCTCCTTGCGGGCGCGCTCCGCCGCCTCACGCATCTCCTTCTCGACCGGACCACCTCGCTGGAACGACTTGCGCAGGTCCTCACGCGATTTCTCCATCGCCCGCCGCAGGTCGTCCGCCGTCATCCCTTCCTTCCGGAGCGACCGATGGATCTCGTCCACGGCCCGCTCGAGCGCCTTCCGGACCTCTGCGCCACCGGGCTCACATCCTTGCCGAGCTTCTCGACCAGCTCCTTCAACTGGGTCTCGACCCGTTCGGCAGCCTCACGACCGTCGTCGCTCTTGGCCTTGGCTTTCTCGTCCGGAACCGGCTGAGCCTCCTTCAAGTACGCCAACTGCCCGAGCCTCTGTTGGTAGGCTTTGAGCTTGGCTTCCTCGTCCCGAGCTGGCTGAGGCTTCGCATCGAACGCCAACCGCAGGAGCTCCTCCGTAACCGAGTCCCTCGTCTCCAGCAGGATGACGAGCTCATCGTTCAATGTGGCCGTGGAGCCCGTGTCGCTCCGGGCCTCCAACTCGGCTCTCTTCTTGTCAATCTCCGCATTGAGCTTTGTGATCTCCGCCTTCAGGCCAACGATGTGGGTGGCATTCGCCTCTCGGAGCGGCCGGTCCGATAGGTCCGGGCCCGTTCGCGACGAATCCCTCTGGCCCCAGCTCGGTGCCAGGGGCAGGAGCAGGGCGGCGAGTGCCACAATGGCGAGACGTCCGGCCAGGGAGAGGCGCTGGGGGGTCTTGGCACGCACGATCATTCGCAACCTCCGTTTCATGCAGGCAACATGGCCGTTGCCGATCGTGGCCGAGGCGGCCACGGCCGGCACGGGCCGGGTTCGCGTTCCCGAAACATATTCAAGGGCCGCCATCAGGGCGGTGGCATACGTCCTGGCTTCGCGCGGCATCGCCCAGACAACCCAGGCGTCGCAGCACTGTTCTTCGGCCTCGCGCAGCGTACGACGGATCCACCAGACGACGGGATGCCACCAGTACAGCCCGGCCACCACGAGCTCGAACCACCGGACCCAATGATCGCGGCGCTTCAAATGGGCCAGCTCGTGGAGCACCAGGCGCCGCGCGCTGCTCTTCGGCCAGGGTCGACCAGAGCCGTGATGGCAACAACAGCCGAGGGCGCTTCCCGACTGTCCAGAGCATCGGCGGGACCTCGCCCGGGACCAGGCAGACCGCGGGCGAACGTCGCAGGGCCAGCCGCGCGGCCAGGTCGGTGAGCTGCGTCTGCCAGTCCGCCGGCATCGGCTCGACGTCCCGCAGCACGCGATGGAACCGGATGATCCGCACGACCGCCAGCAGCCACCAGGCCATCGCACCGGCCAGGACGACGCCCAGCACCAGCAGCTCCCAGCGCCACGCGGGCACTGGCACTACCGCCTCGCTCCGGTCGTCTTCCGGGAGGTCGGTCGGTAGCTCACTCTCCACGATCGTGTCGAGGTCCGCCAGCATCCCTGCGGCCATCATTTCCAGATCCGGATCGCGATCGACCTCGGCCGTGTCGATCGGTTCCGATGCCTCCACCGGCGAGGCCGGGGTCCGCCACGTGGACGGGATCGGCACCGCCAGGGACACCATCGGCGGTGTTACCAACTTGAGCATCGCCAGCAAGCAAAGGCCATGAATCCAGGCGGGACGACGCCAGGTCCGTCCCAGGATGGCGATCAGCACCGCCAGGACGGTCACGGCCACCGCATTGCTCAACATGCCTTGCACAAGCGATTCCATGATGGGGTCCTGATCAATGGTCATCGGTCTCGTCGATGATGGCCCGCAACGCCAGGCGCTCCGCCTCGGTCAGGTCCTTGGCCCGCGCCAGGTGCGTCAACAGCGGCGTGAGCGAGCCGTCGCACAGCGTCTCGGCCAGCGAACGGAGCCGGCGGCCGATCAACTCGTCCCGGTCCAGAACCGCCTCGAAGAGGTGGACGTATAAGCTCCGGTCGCGCCGCACATACCCCTTGGCCTCCATCCGATCCAGCAGCTTCTGCACGGTCGCATACTGTGCCGCGCCGCCTTGCGGATACAGCACCTCCGTCAACTGCCGGATCGTCGCGGCCCCGCGGTCCCACAGGATCCGCAAGACCGAGAGCTCCGACTCCGTGATGTCCTGCGCCGGACGTGCCATGGCCTTCCTCTTCCACAGTCATTCTGTCTGAAACTTCAGTCGTTTTGTCTGAGATCAGGATATGGGGAACGGCGGGCCGGTGTCAAGGGGTCTTGTCTTGACAATTCTCAGCGACACTCACAAGGTAAACTCGGAACGTCGGGGTCGGGTCGAGGGACGAGGTCGCCTAAGTCGCGGGCGCGATGCTGACACGTGGTCCCTTATCCTCCGGGCCGCAAGGCGAGGAAGAACTGACATGAGCACGAATTTCGGATTGACAACCCTCGTGATAGCGCTCGCGGCCCTGGCCCCCGGCGCCGCGTCCGGCATCGAGGACCGCAGGCCCAACGTGATCGTCATCCTGGCCGATGACCTCGGGCCGGGCGACCTGTCCTGCTACGGTGGCTCGATCCCGACACCCCACCTCGACCGGATGGCGGCGGAGGGGGTTCGGTTCACCCGGTATTATGCGGCCGCGCCGATCTGCTCGCCGTCGCGGTGCGGGCTCCTCACCGGCCAGTTCCCCGCTCGGTGGAAGATTACCAGCTATCTCCAGACCCGCGCCGGGAACCGGGCGTGCGGGCAGGCCGATTTCCTCGATCCGAAGGCCCCGTCGCTGCCCAGGGCGTTGAAGGCGGCCGGCTATTGGACCGCCCATGTCGGCAAGTGGCACCTCGGCGGCGGCCGGGACGTGAAGAACCCGCCCCCGTTCGCCGCCTACGGGTACGACGTCGGCCTCGGCACCTGGGAGAGCCCCAAGCCCCACCCGGACATCACCGCCCGCAACTGGATCTGGTCGGCGGACGACCTCGTGAAGCGATGGATACGGACGGCATATATGTGCGGCTACGCCCTCGGATGCCGGCCGACCGATCCGAATCGACCGTATTTCGTGAATCTCTGGCTGGACGACCCGCACACGCCGTGGGTTCCTTCGGCCGACGATCAAAAGGTCGGCAAGGATGGCCGGGCAACCGGCAAGGGCGACACGAAGGAGCGACTCCGGGGGGTGATGATCCAGCTCGATCGGCAGGTGGGCGAGCTGCTCGACGCCCTCCGCGCGGAGCGGGCGGGCCGCCCGACGATCGTGTTGTTCCTCTCCGACAACGGGCCGCTGCCGTCGTTCGACCGGGCTCGGACCGTCGGCCTGCGGGGGAGCAAGCTCAGCCTGTACGAGGGCGGGGTCCGGCTCCCGTTCATCGCCTGGGGGCCCGGCATCGTCCCCGCCAAATTGACGAACGACGCGACCGTGCTCGCCGCGGTGGACCTGTTTCCGACCCTCTGCCACCTCTGCGGGGCCGACCTGCCGTCAGGATACGAGGCCGACGGCGAGGACATGAGCCCGGCCCTCCTCGGGAAATCCCCCCGGCGGACCCGGCCCCTGTTCTGGGAGTACGGCCGGAACGACCGGTCGTTCGACTATCCCCGCGGGGACGACCGGTCCCCGAACCTGGCCGTGCTCGACGGGGACTGGAAGATGCTGGTGAACGACGACGGCCGCGGCCCGGAGCTGTACCACCTCGCCGACGACCCGAAAGAAGCGAGGAACCGCATCGCCGACGAGCCGATCCTGGCACGACGACTGCTCGACGCCGTCCTGAACTGGAGGAAATCCCTGCCCTGAGAGGTCGCCGGTACCCGGACTGGCCGGCCCCTCCGTGACCGCGCACTCCGCGTGCGGGAGTGCCTGTGGCCTGACAAGCGAACGGACCTCACCGACGGTCAACTTGCGGGCTATGAACCCGGCAAGGGCCCGAGGTTCCAGTGGGAGCCTGAACTACTGGAGGCCCGCCGCAAGAACAACGCGAACGCCAGGCCCGCTGGCCGCGAAGCGCAGCCGGCCTCGAAACCGGAACGAAAGGAGTGACGGCCGCTGGCGTCCGCAACCGAAGCCCATGGCCAACGAAAACCGTTCCACTCGGGGGACCGAGAACTTCGAGAGGGTCAGGACAGAGTCAGCGTTGCCCTTGTCGCGGTGGCTGACCGTGGGAGACATCAATGAGGAAGTGATCCCAGCCAACCCAGAACGTTCGTGACGGATCGAAAGGGTCTGTTGATGCCAGTAGCGGCAAGAGCAGCCTGGACGTCGTCGGTGTCAAAATCTCTGGTGTTGTCAGTCAGTAACGCTTTCGTCGCGCCAGGGAAGCAGCCAGCGTGGTCGAGGATCGCGTGGAGGATCAGGTTATCGGTAGGATCAGGGATGAGCATCGCGGTCACCGCGCTGCTGGATGATGGCGGGCGTTTGGGGGATGGGTTCCAGAATACCCGCGGCCCGGTCTACGAACCGAAACAGCCGAGCTTGCACATCATTCAATAACTCATCGTTGGCAATTCGGCTTTCCTCGAGCCGCCGGAGTAAGGTGGCTGCGTTCGCAGAGGTCGTGTCTCGCCGTAATTGCACGATCTGCTTTTCGAGTTCGGCCCGGAACCAGCTTCGGCGTTTCTGCTCGTCTTCAAAAGCCGAGAACGACTCCATATAGGAGCCGGCCGGGATCACGACGCGCACGGACGCAGAGGCGGCGGCGAAGAGGTCGTCCCCCCTCCCTTCACGTCCCATGGCGACACTCATCAGAAAGTTGGTCTCGACGTATACGATGACGTCCACGTCAGGCTCCGAAACGCAGCGTTGTGCCGCCTTCGAGCTTTTCGAGCAGGCCTGCCCTTGCTAGTTCCTCGGAGCCCGGCGGTTTCTCGGACTTCCAGTGGTACGCCAGGTCACGGAGCCAGGCCTCGACGAGCGTCAGCAGGTAGGACTCAAACACGCGCTTTCCGGGGAAGTCCGGGTCGTAATGCTGGAGGACCTGGCCGGTGTCGAGTTGGACAATCGGCTCCTCGAGGCTCTCTTCCCCTGTGCTGTATAACTGAATCCGTTTCGGATCGATCGTCATGACAAAAGCGACGCGATCCGCCACTTTCGCCAGTTGCCTGGGAAGGATGGTCGCCCATCTCTCTACGGGGTGCATCTTCACCTCGACGAGGGCGACGACCTGGTTCTCACTGTCCACGACGGCGGCATCAAACCCACTATCGGCCGTTCGTGCTATGGCCATCTCTCTTCTCCCCAGGTCCCGAGCGACTCCCGACGATGAGGGTCGTCGTTTGAGCTACGAGAATCGTCAAGGATTTCACTTTATGCTAGCATCTCGCTCGACCCATCGCCTACCGCCTACCGAAAGACATGGTGAAGGAAAGGGATCTGAGTGAAGGAAAGCGGTCTGACCGTCTCCGCCCGCACAAATTCAAGATTCCGAATTGATGTTAATCCCAGTGCATCAGAAATTTGGGATTATTGGATTTGAAATTCGGAATCTCGCATCCGATGCTTTCCCAAACTCTGAACCATCATATTTATTTTAATAAATATCAATACTTCTCAGGACCGACGTCTGCGACGGAGATCTCGCCATTCGCCCTGCCTTGAGGTCCTCGACACGAGTCCCAGACCCTCCGGGATGGCGGCTTCTCGCCGACGGTGATCGATCGCTCAAGAGATGGACCGGCATGGAGAGGCAACGGGTGATCTGAACCGCCAAGGACCGCCCATCGCTATTCTGGTGAACGAGGGGCTCGACGTGACGACGGCTTCTCGCACATCGGTCCGACACCACCGAAGCCGATTGATCCGAAGTGGCTTCGGTCGATTACACCGACGCGCACTCGTTAGCCCGTCGTGACACCGAGAAACCGGTCACATTCGACACATACAAGAAAGCCGACGCCTTGATAAATCCAGTGGGCCGAACGTTAGCTCGCTGATGCCGGCGGTGCGTCAGCGGAGCCCGTACTCGGTGTAGCGGCTGGTTGGGGTTTCTTTGCTCGCTTGTATATGCCAAATGCATAGGGCCATTTCAGGACAAGAACCGGCTTCTCCCATCTCTCCCGATCGCTGGGCTTGCCGTTGTGCCAGACGACAAACTCACCATCGCACGTGGGACATCGAAAGCAGACACGAGGCCAGCCATCGTCGTGGAAGTGAAATCCGTCCTGAAACCTCCCGCAACACGGGCACCGAGGAAGAACCATCGGGTAGAGCTTCAATCCTCTGTAGACCGGGTAAACTAAGGCAAGGTACATGCTTCAGCGCCGCCAATAGCCCTGCAACCGGGCGAAAGTACCCAAATAGATAGGAAGACAGTAACCCCCCGACCACCATACCGAGCGATAGGCAAGCCCATAGGAAGAGCACGTCTATCAGGTTGAATCTCATGCTCGCATTGTGCCCATACTGGTTTATCGACGGCTGCGAACTCCTAGTTCGCCGCGGTTCAAGAGCTGCCTGTAGATCATCGTCGTACATGCGTCCTATGGTCAAGCGGTACCACAATTCTGATGGTCGATGGCCGACGAATCAAACGATCCCAACCTGCGTCGGTCCGACGACACCGAGGGCTCTTTCTACGCCAAAGTACCCATACCGAGAGAAGCATAGGTGCCATTACCAGACGTTCAACATGGGTAAATTCCGAGCGTTTGGGAAAGAGACCGAGTATAATGCCCCTCTCGAGTCAACTCGCCCGCTCGGTCCCGGTCTTGGAGTGAAGTTCATGCTGTCATCCGCTCGCCATGGCAGGTAGCCTGTGCCCGACGATCCTGGCGATCCTGTTCGCGGCGGCCTTCGGGACCCGGCAAGGCTCGGCCGCGGACGAGGGAAGGAAGCCCGGGAAGGCCGAGGCGACCCGGTCGGGCCGGACGCCCTGGACGGCCTCCCGCGTCGCGGGCACTCCCGACCCGCCGCCGCCCTTCAAGGTCGTTCGTGCGTTCCCGAATCTGAAGTTCGACCATCCCCTGCTCATCGCCCGCTATCCCGGAGGGAAGCGTCTGATCGTCGGCGAGCAGTCGGGCGTCCTCTATTCCTTCGCCGACGACCCCCAAGCTCGGCCCGACCTTTTCCTGGACTTGCCCCGGCAACTCCAGACGGTTCACCGGCTCGCGGGGGCGAAGGAGGTTGAGTCCGTGTACGGGTTGGCCTTCCACCCGGACTTCGAGCAGAACCGCCAATGCTTCGTCTGCTATACCCTGCGCGGCTCGAATCCCCGCCAACCGCACCTGACGGACGGCACGCGCGTGTCGCGGTTCCAGGTCACCCGGACGGACCCGCCGCGGATCGACCCGTCGAGCGAGGAAGTCGTCATCTCCTTCCTGCAAGGTGGTCACAACGGCGGGGATCTCCACTTCGGCCCCGACGGTATGCTTTACATCTCCACCGGCGATGCGGGGAACCCGAACCCGCCCGACCCGTTCAACACGGGGCAGGACATCTCCGACCTGCTCTCGTCCATCCTCCGGATCGACGTGGACCACAAGGACGAGGGGAAGTCCTACGCCGTCCCCAAGGACAACCCGTTCGTCGCCATGAAGGGAGCCCGGCCGGAAGTCTGGGCCTACGGCTTCCGCAATCCCTGGCGAATGAGCTTCGATCGCCAGACCGGCGACGTTGTTCGTGGGCGACGTCGGCTGGGAGTTGTGGGAAATGGTCTATCGGGTCGAGAAGGCCGGCAATTACGGCTGGTCTGTGCGGGAAGGGCCGCAGCCCGTCAAGTCGGACCAAATCGCGCCAACGCCGATCCATCCGCCGCTGATCGAGCTCCCGCACACGATCGCCTGTAGCGTCACCGGCGGGCTCGTCTATCACGGCAAGAAATTCCCCGAGCTGCGCGGCGCCTACGTCTTCGGCGACTGGGAAACCCGGCGCCTGTGGGCCGCCCGCTTCGACGGCGACCGCACCACGGAGATGCCCGAGCTCGCGCGGCCATCGGTCCGGATCGTTGCCTTTTGCGACAACCAGGACGGGGAGATTTACTTCCTGGACCATGAGGGCGGGACGATCCACACCATCGAGCGCAATGACGCGAAGGCGGGAAACGTCGCCTTCCCGACCCGGCTCTCGCAGACCGGCCTGTTCGCCGACGTCAAGAACCAGACACCGATGGGCGGTGTGCTCCCGTTCGCGGTCAACTGCCGCCAATGGCAGGACGGCGCGACGGCCGAGCATTGGGTCGCCTTCCCAGGTGAGTCGTCCGCCGCGCTCTACACCGAGGCCAGGCGGATCCCCGGCATGGTCAACTGGCATGGCTTCCGGATGCAGTTCCCCAAGGACGCGGTCCTGGTGAAGTCCCTCTCCCTGGCCGGCCGCCGGCTGGAGACGCAACTGCTGCATTACGATGGCGTGGACTGGTACGCCTACACGTATGCCTGGCGCGACGACCAGGCCGATGCCGACCTGGTCCCGGCCGATGGCGCCGAGAAGGAGGTCCACGACGGGGAGCGGAATCGCGTCTGGTCGTTCCACAGCCGCAGCCAGTGCATGTCGTGTCACAGCACCTGGTCGGAGTTCGCCCTGGCGTTCCGCCCGGAGCAGTTGAATCGCTCGGGGCCCGACGGGCGCAATCAGCTCGTCGTCCTCACGGAAGCGGGCCTCATTCGCCGGGCCGAGAAGGATGGGAACACGCTCCCGCCGTTCGACGCCCGCTCGGTCGCCCGGGAGCGTCGGCTCGCCGACCCGGCCGATGTCAGCCAGCCTCTCGAAGCTCGGGCCCGGTCCTACCTCCATACCAACTGCGCGCATTGCCATGTCTATGGAGGGGGTGGGTCGGTTGATCTCCAGCTTCGATTCGCGATCGCGAACGACGAGTTGAAGGCCATTGGCGTCCGACCGGCCCGCGGCGACTTCGCGCTGCCGGATGCCGAGATCATCAAGCCGGGCGATCCCGGAGCGAGCACGCTTTACTACCGCATGGCGAAGTTCGGCCGCGATCGGATGCCGCACCTCGGCTCCGAGCGACCGGACGAAACGGGCCTGGACATCATCGGTCGATGGATCGCCGGAATGGACCGGAGTCCGAAGAGATCGGAACGGGACCCGGACAGCGGGCCGCCCGGCCCTTTGTTGGCCCGCCCGAAGTCGGCGTTGAGGCTGGCGCGGAGGCTCGGCCGCGGCGAGCTGGACCCCGCCGAGCGAGCCGCGCTGACTGGCCGCCGCCGGCCGGCTCCCGACCGGCCCGATCCGCGACCTGTTCGAGGGCTATCTGCCATCGGACGGGCGGAAGGGGTCGAAACTTGGCTCGAACCCGCGGCCCAGGGCCGTCCTCGCCCTCGACGGTGACCCCCGCCGGGGGGAGAGGCTGTTCTGGTCGCAGCCGAACCAGTGCGGCAGTTGCCACCGGATCGGCGACCGGGGCACGTCGGTCGGGCCGGAGCTATCGACGATCGGGAAGCTCCGTTCTCGGGAGGATCTGCTGGAGAGCCTCCTGGAGCCGTCGCGCCGGATCGAGCCGAAGTACGCCACTTATGTCGCCGCGACGGCCGACGGCCGTTCGCTGACAGGCCTGCTGGTCAAGCGGGACGAGAAAGGGGTGGTGTTGCGGGACAGCAAGGGCCAGGAGAGCATCCTCGCGGCCAAGGATGTGGAGGAGCTCCGGCCGTCGCGGGTCTCGTTGATGCCCGACGG
Organism: uncultured Planctomycetota bacterium; assembly: GCA_963845755.1. Taxonomy (GTDB): domain Bacteria; phylum Planctomycetota; class Planctomycetia; order Isosphaerales; family Isosphaeraceae; genus CAWJTV01. The sequence continues at coordinate 36,424 of CAWJTV010000013.1, read as the reverse complement.
ACAGTTGGCCGACCTGACCGCCCAGGAAGCGGCCGACTTGATCGAATATCTTCATTCGCTGAAATGAACGTATTTTTGTAATTCGGCTCTGGTCGGCCTTGGCGGAGTGATCGGCCAAGAGACTTCTGCCACCCGTCGGTTCCCTCGTCTCGGTGTCCCCGAGCGGAGTTGATGGCTTCGGTCGATCCGACCGAAGCACGCAGACTCTCGGGCAGTCCTAGCCCGTCCAGGGCCCAGCAGTCGTCATCTCCTCTCACCAGCACCGCAGGATCGCGAGTCATCGGCACACGACAGCGAACAGTATTCGACTCGGAGGCAACCTGCAGCGGGATTTCGGCGACTCGGCGACACCAGGCAGGAAGCCAGCGATTCCGCAATTGAGTTTTTTGCGGAGGGATAACTTCCGATCCGTCTTCCGGTTATCGCTCTCCGGGCGCGGCCGAGCAAATTCGCACTCGCTGGCGCCCTTGACCTGGGCCACCTGTACTGGCGTATAATTCCTCGCCCAGAACAGGAGACCTCGATGACTTCACGGACTCAACGTTCCAGCCCGGAACGCCAGGCACGCTCCCGCGCCGCTCAAATCCTCGCCAACGAACCGTTTCTCCGCGGCTCGCTCGTGCTTCGGTATCGCTCTTGTGGTAAGCCGTATTGCCGGTGCCAGCGTGGCCAAAAGCATCCGGCTCTCTATCTCTACACCCGCTCGGAGGGCAAGCAGATCGGCACCTATATCCCCAAGGCCCTCCACGACCCGGTCCGCCAAGCGGTCCAGGCCGGGCGCCGGGTCAAACGACTGCTCGAGGAGATCTCCCAGCACAACCTCCAGGACCTCGTGCAGCAGAAACAGTCCCTGGCGCGACGCCAGGGGCCCTCGGGAGCGGAGGCCGCTTCACCGTGATGGCACGATTCTGTGCCTATGTCGAGAAGGTCTTCGGGTTGGGAGAGCGATTCTTCACCCTGACCGACTCTCGGCTCCGGCCTCGCATCCCCACCGCCGCGGCCTTCGCCAGTGCCTTTACGCTCTTCGCCACCCGCCGCCGCAGTCTCAATGACCTCGAGCCGGACCTGCGCATCCCCGCCCGGCTGCGCGGCATCGTGGGGGCGAAGGTCCCCAGCGTTGACTCCCTCGGCCGCATCTATGCGCTGATGGACAGCCAACCCCTGCGGGACATGGTCGGCGACATCGCCCACCGACTCAAGCGGAACAAGGCGTTGACCAGCCACGAGGGCTGGTACGTCGCGGCGGTGGACGGCCATGAGTTCTTCTCGAGCCGGAAGCGGTGTTGCCCGGACTGCCAGACCCGGACCCTCACCGTCGATGGGGAAAAGGTGACGGAATACTATCATCAGGGGGCGGTCTGCCATCTGATCGGTCAAGATCTGGCGCTGGTCTTGGATGTCGAATTGCTCCGGCCCGGCGAGGGGGAAGAGACCGCCGCCAAGCGACTCCTCGAACGGGTGTTCACCCAATATCCTCGCTTCTTCGATGTGGTGGCCGGCGACGCCTTGTACTTCGACGCGCCGTTCATCAACTTCTGCCGGGATCATCAGAAGCATGTCATCGTCACGGCCAAGGGAGAGAATCGACTGCTGGTGCAGGACGCGGCGGGGTTGTTTGCCCATCAGCAGCCCGGTGGTTGGGTCGATGAGAAAGCGAGGCGCACCGTGCAGTTTTGGGACGAGGACGGGTTCACCTCGTGCGAAGGCGTCAAGCAACCGCTGCGGTTCTTGCGCACCGAGGAGACCGTGCGGAAGCGAGAGCGGATCGCCGGCCAGTGGCAGGAGACGGACGAGACGACGACTTGGTCGTGGGCGACGACGCTGACGAAGTCCCAGCTCTCGACGCGCGGGCTGTGGCGGTTTGGCCATGCCCGCTGGGACATCGAGAACGATTGCTTCAACACGCTGGCAACGCATTGGGGTTTGAACCACTGCTTCAAGCACGCGGCTCAGGCGATCGTCAATTTCCTGCTGACGTCGTTCGTGGTGTATGCCTTGATGCAAAGCTTCTGGCTGAGGAACCTCAAGCCGGCGCTGCGCGCGACCTTGACGCTGATCGCGTTGGCGCGGGCCTTGGATCGAGGCTTGGTGGGCTGCCGAGCGCCCTGGTCGGGTCGGTTGGTCCGGGCTCCCTGAGATACGCTGAAGATCGGACCGGCATGCCCCGCGACCTGACCCCGCCACGATGCCCGTGGCGGCGGTCCCGAGGAGACTCTGTCCCCGACCCCAAGTCCGCGCCCAGCACGTCGAGAAAGTGCTTCCCTCCCATCCTCTGCAAGCCGGAAAACCGGAAAACCTACGAAACTGAGCCCGGGGGACCGTCTCGGTTGCTCAAGACCCCCCGAGTTGCGGAATTGCTGGCAGGAAGCCCACCATCTCGACGCCGGGGGGGAGGGCTGCTAGACTGGATGGGGCTGATCGGCACAACGCTCAAAACGCCCGGCAGATCGGGACGCCCGCGCGATGATCATATCGAACCCTGCCACCGAAGAAGCCACGGCCTCCCTCGCCCGGCGGAGCCTCAAGGCCTACTGCGAGGTCGCGCCAGAGTATTACGACCCGGAGCGGCACCCGACCTGTGCCAACTTCGCCGAGATCCATGACCGCCTCGGCGACCTCTTCGGCCGCCAGGCCCCCGCGAGGGGCCTCCTCGTCGAGGTCGGCTGTGGGGCCGGCCGGCTGGGGCGGATACCGGCCCTCGGCCGAGACGGTCCTGACTGACATCAGCGGGGCGATGCTCGAGTTGGCCAGGCGGGGGGCCCTAGCCGGAGTGCGGACTGCGAAGAGATGGACGCGTTCCACCCCCATTTCCGGGACGGCTCGGTGTCCGGCATCTTCGGGTTCCTGGGCGACGCGTACAATCATCCGGAATTCTTCCGCCGGGCGGCCCTGATCCTCGCCCCCGGCGGCATTCTGGTCTTCACGCTCCCCAACCACCGGTGGGCCGAGGGCGCTTCGCCGGCGGCTCGGGACGCCCGTGGGCGAGACGACCTTCCTCATCGACCGCCGAAAGCCGGTGACCGCCCCGTCGATCACACGGGAGGTCGGGGAGCAGGCCCGGATGATAGCCGGTTCGGGATTTGAGGTGGAGTGTACGCGCGGTCGTTCTCGCTCGAAGCGGCACCCGGCTCCTCGCCCTCACACCACGTGGCGATTGCGGCCGAGCACCTGGAGGTTGACCCCCGCTCGCTGCCGCTAGTGAACGTCTACGTCGCCGCGCGGTCGGCCTTCGCCGGGTGACCTCCCTTGACCCTTAATCCCTCGCCCAGCGATTCCGGAGCGATCGGACATGGCCACGGCCGAGATTTGCGAGATCTGCGACGAGTTGGCGGGAGGCCCCCGAGGCCTGGCGACTCTGGCCCCGTCTTACGGGAGCGTCCCGGGGCGATCGCTTCGTCGCAAGTGACGATGAATTCGCGGCCGTCGTGAGCGCCGGCCCGCTCGCCCGAGGGCACTGTCTCGTCGTGCCGAGGGTGCATCGCTCGTCGATGGCCGCGTCGGGCTCGGCGTCGGCAGCCGGGCTGCTCGCGACGCTCCGTGACCGGCTCGTCCTGGCGTACGGCCGGGCGGTGCTGCTGTTCGAGCACGGGGCGAGCCGAGGGGAGCGACGGTCGCCCCTGCTCGGTCACCCACGCCCACTGGCACCTCCTGCCGGCGCCGGCAGGACCGGAGGCCCTGTTGGTCAACGGCTACGACTGGCGGCCCGCCCCGTCCCCGTTCGTCGAGGCCGACCGCGAGTACCTCCTCGTCGGCGACGCCGAGGGGCGATACTGGGTGGCCTACTCGGACGACCCCATCCCGTCGCAGGCCCTGCGAGGAGGACAGCGGAGCTGCTCGGGGTCCCGGAATCCTGGGACTGGAGGGCCAGGCCGTCGGTCGAACATCATGATGGCGACGCTGGACGACCTGCGGCCGTAGCGGCGCCGGTTACTCCCGGGACGTCCGCCCCGCGGAGGAACTGGTCGAAACGTAGATGCAATCCCAGTGCAAGCAGTATCGAGAAAAAACCCCGTCGCCATAGCCCTCGATCCACCTGGTGGCGTCGCGAGCCTGCGGACCGAATTTCTTGAGCGTCCGACGTGCCGTCTTGAGGTCCGTAGCCTCTACCCCGAGGAAGGGACTCCCCGGCAGCCGAACGACGTTCCTTTGGACCAGATATTCACAACTCCTGACGAAGCCCTTCGCGGCGCGGAAGATTTCCGTCAGGGCCGGTGACCTCTGCTGCCCTTGCTTGGGGACGAACAGCTGGGGATCTTTGGAGTCGGCGAAGACCACGAGGCTGACAGATCGAGAGGTCGCGTCGGCGCCCTCCGACCGGGCGAAGATGGGGATCGCGGCGAGCGTCTCGACGTCCTGGGGCTTTGTTCGCACGAACTTCGTGGAGTCGGTCTTGAGGTCGGCCCAGAGCGTGTCCCACGTCTGTGCGTCCTCCCCCGACTCGGCGGAGGACCTTTTGATGAGCACGACCGGCAGGCCCGTGCGGAACACCAGCCCGACTATACCGACCTCGAGTCCGTAGATACGGCCGGACTGTCCTGCCTCTTTACCACGCTCTCGCTCGCCCCGCGCCGCGTACGGGGCCATCTGCTGGAAGTAGCAGTTGCCAAGGATCTTGACCGCCCGATGGACGGTCAGCCGGAACTCGGCGTCGGACGCCGTCCCGCCGCTCCCCTGGAAGACCATCTCGCCGAGCGTCTGGACGAACGTCGCGGAGAGTGCCTCCGAGGCCGGCGGCAGGAATTCTTTGACACCATGGGCCATCTGCTGATCATCACTCGGCTGCTGGCTCCACCATCCCGCCGTCCACTGGGGGACAGGGCTCTCGTCCAGGCCGCAACCTTGCTGTCGCTGCCTCAGCGGGGCGATGGCATCCCGCTCGAGGCCGAGGAGCTTCGAAGCCCTCCTCCCGCTCGGTGCCGTGGCGGACGATAACGCGGTCGACCGAGTACCTGGTCTCGATCGCCTCGCCGCCGCTCACCCGGGTCGGCCCGGGGCCGCCTCGTTCGCCGGCCTGCGCTGGGCTCATCAGGCTGACCCTGCTCCTGTCGAAGTCTCCCAGATCTCCCTGGACGTAGGTGAACTCCCCGTCGATGTGCAGCAGGAACGCCAAGAAGCAATTGAGCACGGCCGCCCCTCTCGGGTGGAGGGCGTCGGCAAAGGTTTGGCCCCGGCCGTTCAGGATGACGGAGACGTCCTTGCGGATCATCTTGCGGAGGCGTTTGAGGACCCTTCGCAAGGATCGGGCCTCTTCGCTAGTCCGGGCCTTGAGGCAATTCGACAGTTCAACGAAGAGGCTCTTACGCCTCGATTGCGAGAGATCTTGCAGGAGCTTCAGTAGCCCCTCCTCGCGCTCGGTGAACAGGTCGTCGATGATCCACGCCTGGTTGAAGCCGAAGATCTTGGATCGGAGCATGTAGACGAGCCCGCCGTCCCCGGTGCCGGAGACGAAGATGACCTCGCGCCGCTCCGAGGTCACGCCGGGCCGGAGCTGATTCAAGGCGTCATTTCGCCAGTAGGAGGCGACCTCGCCCCGGCGGACGAAGTGTTCGATGCCGAAGCCCATCGCGAGGATCACCAGGTCGCAAGACGCCGAGCCCGCCCTGGCAACGCGCCTGGCGACGCAGTTGTCCCACTTGATTGTCTTTTGATCGAGAAATGTCGTCGCCCCGAGGTGGAGGCGAAGCTTGCCCCCGAGCTCATCTTGCTTCTCCAGATACTGGCGGGTCAGGACCCTCGCCACCTCGGCGGCAGTGCCTGCCTGCCAGTTCATCAGGAGCAGTCCAGCGTAAGGGTTGTCGGAGCCGGGGTTCGGCCAGTCGTAATTGTGCGGGTGGACCCACCGGGTCTCACAGCCGGCCTGGAGGTGGCAAAGGTCGGTCCGCTGCTCAAAGTGCCAGACCTCGTTGCCCAGCGCGGCCGCCGCGGCGGCCGCCGTCATCCCGGCGACCCCACCGCCGATGATCCCGATGACCTTGGGATCTGGGCCACGATCCCCGGGTTTCCCCAGACCATAGTGGATACGTCGCGTCCTAGACAAGGCGTAGATCAGGTTCGGCGCGGACCTGCTGCTTGAAGAGCGTCACGCCGCCCAGAAAAACGGGCCGATCGAGTACCGATCCTGGTGGATTGCGAAACGGTCCAGTAAAAGGTCGAGCTTCTCGTCAATCATCGCCGACCGACCTTCCCAGGGCTGACCCCGGCCGGTCAACGAGCGAGAGGGTCCCGGGCCAGTCGCGGGCTACCGTCAGCCTTTGGGATTCGAGATGTGGCTCGAGACCCCGAGAGGTCCCAGTTCCAGGGGCGAGCGAAGAGGATCGCACAGGCCGTCGGTGTTCTCGAGGAAGCTCCGAAGGTTGAGCTGATAGTCGTCGATGAGGAGGTCGCACCTCATCGTGGTCCGGTGCTTCATGCCGGCCTGGAGGTTCTCGTAGGCGTCGTAGGGGATCTCGTGGAGCGCCAGCCACCGACGGGTCCAGAGATCGGTCTCGGGCGGGCGGCCAGTCGCGATCGCCAGGCGATGCGACCGAGCGAGGCGCTCGCATCGCCTCAACGGCACCAGGTACCGGCGGGGTCTCCAGCACGAAGCCGGGCGTCCGCTGCTCAGCCCGGATGATCGCCCCGAACGACGTGTCCCCGACCGGGAAGTCCCACGACCGGATCTCGCCGTGACCGATCTCCAGGCCGTAGCGTCGCTCCAGGATCGGCAGGATCTGCTCGACGTGGGAGGCGAGCACGCCGTCGACGTCCACGGCGATCCACGCCGGCTCCGCGCACCTGGCCGTTGTACCCGGCCTTGCCGGCGGTCTTCGATGGTCGATCTGGTTTCATGGGGCGACCTCAGGCGGACCGATGTCTTCTCAATATTAATCGCGAAGTCGGCGGGGAGCCAGCCTATCGGCGGGCGGTCCAGGGTCGATCGGTTGTTTAAGGAGACTGAATGTCATGTCGGTCGCGACAAACGTCCCTCATCTTGGGCGCGTCGGTCCGACGACACCGAAGCCGTTTGACCCGAGGTTGCTTCGGTCGATCCGACCGATGTGCGCACCAGCCCAGGTCTCCCCGTTCACTTCACATCGTCGTCGCGGTAGAATCGGAGTACACGCCCCGGGATGGCCACTCTTTGCCGCGCCACGCGCAGGCCTTGGGCTTGCCGTCGTTCGACGATCATCGGGTGCAATCACGCGGAGGAACCTGGACATGGGTGCCATTGCCGAAGCTTTTATGGCCTATGCGCAGCCGCTCCTCGATCAGACGGATGGTTCCGAGGAGGACTTGAACCGGGCTTTCGCGATCAGCCAGCTCTGCTACAACCTCGCTCTGTTACCGGATGACAGCGGGACACGATGCTCGGCGAAATGCAGCAAAGTCTCAAGATGGATGACGAGGAATTCGCCACGTTTCGGCAGTCGATCGTCGTCCCCATGATCCGGCGACACGAGGAGATGTTCCCCGGGCTGCGCAGCCGGAGTTTCGCTGACCCGGCGCCGAGTTCCCCTTCCCTGCCTGCCCACACGAGGAAGGCGAGGCCTGGCGAGAGGTATCCCGGAACCGATCGCTACGCGCCGTGTCCCTGCGGCAGCGGCGAAAAGTACAAGTTCTGTTGCGGCGCGAAGGGCCGCTGATTCCCAGCCACGCGCCGGACCGGTGCGACCGGAAGTACGACGGAAGCCGGACAGGCAACACCGCATGCCCGGTCCGAGGAAAGCGGTCCGACTTTCTCGACCGCTTCCGATTCGATCTCGCTCATGGGTGCACCTCATCGTTCGAAGGTGCAGTAAGCAAGAGCGCGTGTTAAGTTTCAACTGAGCACCCGCCTAGATGCAGTAATCCATCACGAACGTCTCAGCCACGGCTTGCTTGTTCCATTCATCACGAAGCTTGTGCGCCGCCGCTCGAAGCTCTTTGGGAACATAGTACCGATACCGATCAACGGGTTCCTGAGTGAGCGGCTTAAGTCTGGGCAGGAGCCTGGACACTTCGATGGGCCTCGACTCCCCTTTGACGGTGACACGGATGGCGTTCTTGACGCTCTGTTCGTCGCTCTCCTTTTCGGGGAAATACGGCTGGTTGTACTTGCCCTTCACACGGTCTCTCAGGCAGTACACCTCCGGTGGAAGACCTATCTCGTCCTTGGACGAGTTTCGCCAGGGCATGCTCCCAGTCGGCATGGTCGGAGGCCAGAGGGTTGGCGAACATGGGGGCTTCGACCATCGCAAAGCGCTTCCGCTCCATGAACCGCCTTGCCAGGTCGCTGAGCGCCTTGTCTGGATGTTCGGTCCAAACCTGGATCTGCAAGAGGACGGTGAATTCCTCAATGGCGAGGTACTGACGAACACTCGGCTTGAGATTCGCAGGATCGCTCTTCGCCCCAGCATCTGCATCCCAGAAGTCCTTGATGGCGGGAACGAGGCGAACGTTATCACCCTGGTCGTAGAACGACCGCGCCCGTGCCCACATCGCTTCGATCATCTTCTCGAAGCCACGGGTCGTCTTGTGGAGGTAGACGTTCTGGTACATGTAGTAGCGAGAGAAGATGTACTCCTCGACGGCCAGCAAGGACTTCTCGGCCCAAACGATGTCTCGCCCCGACTCCTCATCCTCGTGGATCTCGAAGGTGTTCAGGAGTCGGAACCAGTCGAAGTGCCCGTAGCCCGCACCGGTGAAGAGCGAGTCCCGCCGCAAGTAATCGATGCGGTCCATGTCGAGTTGGCTCGACAGGAGGTACTTCTGCCATGCGGGCTGGTCGTGGTTATCCTTGTCAATGAGCTCGGCGACACGACGGGGGAAGGTGTGGTCGAAGTGCCGCTTCAGGATCTGATGGACCTGGGTTTCCTCGGAGAGAAGGACCGCCTTCGTCCAGACCTCGTGGTCGATTCCCAGGCAGGGCTCGAACAGGTGTGAAAAAGGCCCGTGACCCACGTCGTGGATCAGCGCAGCCACAAGCACCGCGCACGCCCGTGACTGGTCTGCGAGTCTTCGTCCGAGATCTTTGCGAGGTGACGAAGGGCCTGCTGCGTGAGATGAACAACACCGAGGCTATGGGCCAACCGGTTGTGGTCGGCACCGGGATAGGTGAGGTAGCTGACGCCAAGTTGGTGGATGCGACGGAGGCGCTGGACCTCGGGGCAATCGAGCAGATCTAGCAGCCAAGCGATCCTTCTTGGTGTCGATGCTGATGTAGTTGTAGAGCGGGTCACGGATGATCTTCGAGGACATGCCCGCCCCCGCTCACGCAACGACTCGCCGAGCCAAGGCGTTGGCCCGCTCTACGACCTGACCGCCATTCGTCAGGCCCTTGAACTGGCACATCTTCTCGATGGCAGCGGGCCAGTCGTGGCCCTGCTTATAGAAGAAGACGATGGTGGCGGCGTACTCCAGGTCTCTCAGGTCTTCATCTCAAGAGCCACCGCTTATCCGCGAGGGAGGGCTCCAGACTCGGACGCTAGTGCCCGTCCTGCCTGCGTAGCCTCAAATTCGGCCAGGCTTCTCCGGGCGGTGGGCGACAGGTTGTACGAATATTGCTGCCCGACAGCGTTCGAGGCGGTCTTCTCATCCAGCAGGTTCGCCTGGACCATTTCGTCAGTGAGGCGGGCCACTTCCTGCGAATAGGGGCCGTAGTGGTGCAGCGTGTAGTCGGCCCCGAGGGGACAGCCTGCTACTTGGAGGAGGTAGACCACCTTCTGCATCCGCTTGCGGGTTTCGAGCGTCCCCGCCCAATCCACGATCTTCGCGAGCTTGTAACGGTTCATCCGCAATCTCCCCGACGCAACCGAGCCGATCCCCAAAACCCTTGCAACTCCCTCGCAAACGAGAGACCGAGAGCTTCCGACTAGGTGACATCATGATTGATGGCGGCGTCCCCGAACTCGGGTCGATTCACCGGACGCAGTTCCTACCACAATAAACAGAAGTATACCTTCTGTTCACCCCCCTGTCAAGAGACCTTCATTGGGCTGGAAGGAGTCGTGAACGTTGATGCTTCGGAGGGACATGCGGCGAATACGGGACGCATGGATCACATAAACGCCGTTCAACGACTTCTCTGCATCCCCCAACCTGAAGGGGGATGCCGAGAGGGGGACGCGGAGATGCGGTGTGGACGCACGAGCCCGATCCCAGGTGAGGGGATCCGCACCCATCATCCGTCAGCGCGACCCGCGCCCGATGACCGATCAGCCGATATACCCCAGCCCGCTGAGCCGGTCGCGGACGATGGCTTCATCGTCGGGGTCGTAGCCCGCTTCACCCGGAGCCGCGGGAGTGGCTCCGGCGGCCAGCGAGCGGCCTTGCATCGACGCGGGGATCTCGTAGCCAGCGAGGTCCATCAAGGTCGGGGCGATATCCAGCAGCCGGGCGCCTTCAATCTCCCCCTGGAGCGGACTGTTCGGGGCCGCGAGGACGAACGCGCCGAACTGGGCATGGTTGCAGTCGTCCGGACCGGTGTCGTTCTCCAGCACGTGGATGTCCGGATAGCCGACGCTGCCGATCGATCGCCAGTAGAGTGCTCCGAAATGGACGATCAGGTCCGGAGGCACGTTCTGGACCTTGTGGTAGATCTCCTCCGGCTTGAAGACCAGGGTGCCCAGCGGCTTGCCCTCGCGGTCCACGGTCGCCTCGAACTTCGCCTTGATCTCGTCGCGGAACCGCTGGTAATCCGACGGCTCGATCGTCCCCTGCGGCTCGCGCCCTTTCACGTTGATGAACACGCGGGCGTAGTAGCCCCCCTCGCTCCAGACCTTGGTCTTTTCCCAGTTGACATCCAGCTTGGCGAACGGCGTGACCTCCTTGGGGTAGCTCTTGAGCGCGAGCAGGCCCTCGCGGATCAGCCACTCGTTGACGCAGAAGCCCCCATCGAGCCGCTGGGCGCCGTGGTCCGAGACCAACAGGACGATCGTGTCATCAGTCAGCAGCTCCAGGACCTGGCCGATCTCGACGTCCAGGTGCCGGTAATAGTCGTGGACCGTCTCCTTGAAGGGGGAATCCGGCTCGTGCAGCACGTGCTGCGGGTCGTGGTACTTCCAGAACCCGTGATGCATCCGGTCCAGCCCGATGTCGACGAAGTGGAAATAGTCCCACTCCTTGTTCTGGATCAGGTGACGCACGACCTGGAACTGGGTCCGGCTCATGGCGAAGATGGAATCGCGGAGCCAGGTCTTGTCGTCGGAGCGGAAACCCTGCACGTCAACCGGGTAATGGCCGACGAGCTTGCGGATCTCGTCCGAGAGCTCGGGCGGATGAGTGAAGACATTTTTATCCGTATCGGGAGTGAGGAAGCAACTCACGGACAGGCCGTTGATCCGCCTCGGGGGGTATCCCGGGGGCACGCCGACGATGATCGACCGCTTCCCTTCGCGAGCAATGTGGTCCCAGATGGCCGGCTCGGTGATCGACCGCGACGAGGCGATGCCGAGTCCCGCGTAGGAGTGATCCGTCCGGTTGCGGAACCCGTAGATCCCGAGCGAGCCCGGATCCTGGCTGGTCGCCAGGCACATCCAGGCGGGGACCGTGATCGGCGGGATCACGCTCTCGAGCCGGCCGTAGCAGCCCACTTCCATCAGGCGCCGGATGTTCGGCAGGTCCTCGTAGCCGAGGAGCAATTCCGGCGCGGCACAGTCGAGGCCCAGGACGAGGATCTTCATCGTTTCGTTTCCCAGCTTCCTCTACCGAAGCCCCCCCTACCCCCCCTTCGTAAGGGGGGGAAAGGAACAGGACGCCTGGGGCGATTTTCTTCTCCCCCCCTTACGAAGGGGGGGTTAGGGGGGTGAATTCGTCTCGGCCCGCAGATCGGGGCGATTCTTGGTGGGGTTTCACCCACCCTACAGGAGGAGGGAATCTCCCTCCATAGCCGGACCCTTGGGGACGCCCAGCGCCGCCAGGATCGTCGGCGCCAGGTCCGTGAGTCGTGCACCATCGCCCCGGAACGGACGGTTCATGAACAGGATTCCGGGGACCCGTTCCGGATCGATAATATGATCGCCACTCCACTTCTTGACGTTGTCTTCGAGGAGATCTTCGGCGACGCCTCCCAGCGATGTGGACCAGGAGACGCGGTAACCCTCGGCGAAGTCGACGATCAGATCGGGAGCCTCGTCCACGAACGGGCCGCGATAGACCTCCTCGCGGGGCAGGACGCGGCGAATGGCGGCCTGGCCCTGACGCTCGGGGTCGGTCAGCCCGGCTAGCCCCCCGGCGATCTGGGCCTTGAGCGCGTCGGCGTCCTCGGGGGCGACGATCCCCTGCGATTCGCGCCCTGGAGATTCACGTACAGCCCGCTGAGCCCCAGTGCGTAGGCCCGCGTCCGGCTCCAATCCACATGGCGGAGCATGTCGCCCGCGGCCTCGCCCGGCTCGACGCCGTCCTTGAGCTTCAGAAACCCGTTCTGATGCAACCATCCGTTCAGATGAACGCCGCGCTGGAAGCTGTTGAACCCGTGATCCGACATGGCGATGAAGAGCGTTTGGTCGTCGGCGTGTTCCATCGCCTTGCCGACGATGGCATCGCAATGGCGGTAGGTGTCGTCGATCACCGAGGCAAACGCAGGATCGGGCGGAGCGCCCCGGTTGGCCGGATGATCCGGCTCGCGGAACCGCCAGAACAGGTGCTGGATCCGGTCGGGCGTGTCGAACAGGACATAGAACAGCCCGTCGCTGAACGATTTCAGCTCGTGGAGCATCATGGCCTCGCGCTCGCGCCAGGCGATCGCGCACTGATCCAGGAACGCCGATTCCGAGATCCGCTCGTTGTTCAAGCCCGTGTGGTCTTCGACCATGCCGGTCGTGTAGAACAATCCGATCTCACGGACGAGGTCGCTGGCGTAGAGGTCCGGCGCTGATCGGGAACATCGGCGTATCGGGGTCGAAGTTGATCGGCGAGGCATACAGGGCCAGCTCCGGCTCGCAGGCGACGAGGTGGAATCGCACCATGCCGCGAATCGACTGGAGCATCCCGAGCTTGAACTTGACCCGCAGCCAGTCGCTCCAGGCCCCCTGGCGAACTTCCAGTTCCTTGGGCGTGCCGTCGGACCTGATCACGAGGCGTCGGTTCGCCCGATCGAGCCGGATCGTGATGTCCACATGCAGGTCGGCGCCCGTCTTGGGATTGCGGGGGCCGATCAGGTGGCTGGTGAACGCACCTTCGCCGTCGGCGGACGGCTCAGGCTTCACGACGTTCTCGCTCTCGCGGGGTTTGGCCGAGGCGTCGGTCGTATAAAACGTGGTGGTCCCCAGCCCGCCCCGGAGGTCGGGGACGCCCATGCCCGAGAGCATCCGGCCGCGGACCGAGTCGGGCGGATAGGTACAGGGGCATCGCAAGACGACCGCGCCGCGGCCCGCCGCCTTGAGGATCTCCCAGACCGGCGTCCCGCGCCGCAGGTTGACGGCCTTCGGCGGCAGGAAGGCGTTCTTCTGCTCGTATCGGTTCAGCGCCAGGTCGGGCAAATACGTCTTGGGGCTCCGGCGGAGGAAGTCGAAGATCCCGTGCCCGCCGGGATTGGTCCCGGTCGCGAACGTTGACCAGGCCACGGGAGTCTGAGCGGGGCGCGTCGTCGCGACCCGGGCAAAGCCCCCCTGGTCCTTCAGGCGCGCCAGGTTGGGCAGTTGGCCCGCCTCGATCAGCCCGGAAACGATCCTCGGGTCCAGACCATCCAGTCCGATGACGATGACTTTCTTGATGGCTCCGTCCTCGTCGCTAAAGTCCTGACGCGACCTTTGGCCGCAAGCAAGGAGGGATTCCGGATTCGCGATTCCGGATTCCGGATAATGGAAGTATCCTAACGCGGCCTTCGGCCGCAACCCCATCGGGATTCCCGATTCGCGATTCCGGATTCCCGAAGGGGAAGGATCCGGGAATCCGGAATCGCGAATCCGGAATTCGGAATCCCCTGATGCGCGCACGGCGCAGCGAGCCTACGGTGGAAGACTCTAATTGGGAATCTGAAATTCCAATAGATGCGCGGACAGTGCATATCACTCATTTCTTCCCCGACCCGGGCCGGATCCGCCGGATCACGTTCCGGCTGATCTGTACGACGTTGCGCCCGAACATCATGAAGACGCCCGCCACCGCGGCGATGATCGAGGCCACCGGCATCATGGTCTCGGGGCCAAGATAAGCGAATAGCATGCGAGAACCCCTGATCGAATCGATCGGATGAAGCCTATATCGTGAAGAAGACCCGTAAAGCAAGCAGATCGCGATGTATTCTGACAAAAACCGGCGGCGGAGTACACCACTCTTGGCGTCGGTACGCGTCAAACCCCGTCCGGCCTGCTCGCAGCCGAGGTCGTCGGGGGACTATAATCGCGCCTGTCGAAGGCCGACCCGAATAGATCGGGGTAGGTAGAAACGATACCCTTGGAGGTCAAACCATGCGACCGTTCAGGACTGCGCTATGCGATCTGGTGCCTGGCGATCTCGGTTCCGCTGGCCGGAATCGCGGTCGTGGCGATCCCCCTGGTCGGATTCGCAGCGCCCGGCAACCCCAAGATCACGGCGACCATGACCGAGCCCGCGGCCGGGGATCTCGCCAAGGCGCTCGGGGTCGATTCGTGGTGCTACCACCTCCGCTTCGACAAGCGGATCGGCGGAATCCGTGTCGTCCTCAGCGAGTTGCGCCGGCAGCGGGACGGCTCCTGGAAACGCGAGGATCTGGTCAACGGGATTCCGATCTTCGACCGAACGCAGAGCTTCCAGGAGATCGACATCGCGTTCTTCATCCCCGACACTCCGGGGCGGAAGAACTACGCTCTGAGGGTGGGTAGCACATTCCAAAGGGGGACGTTCAAGAAATCTCCCGACCTCAAGGGCATGGTGGCCAGGCCGACGACTCCCCTTTTGATCGACGGCTGCTTGCTCCTGGGGTTTTATCCGGAGAAGGATCCGGGCGTCATCACGGGCCGGGAGGAGAACATGCTCCGGCTCGTCGGCCTGCGCATCGAGACCGCGGACTGAGTGACCGTCATCACGAGACGTCGGGAGGAGCCATGGCTGAAGCCTACAACCCGATCATGCGGACCTTCTGCCAGTTCCGGGTGGGAGTACTGAACTGCATCGACATCGACCGCCACGACATCCGGCCCGGGACACCGCTCGAATCCCTCCTGCCGGCGCCGAGCCGGAGGGCCGTCTGGGAGCACCTGCGCCGGCAGGGCCTGCGGCCGCCCCCCCTCGCGTTTTCCAGGAGGGATCTCCAGGGCATGGCCTGGGCCATGTTGAGGGGGGTCGTCTCGGCGGGCTTCAGCTTGCAGCGATGGTCCGCCCTGTTTGCGGCGATTCCCCTGATCGTCATCATCTACGGAGGCTATCGTCGACGGGCCGTGGAGTTGCCCCTCGGCGTGAAGAACGTCGGGGAACTCGTGATCCTCATGACGTGCTTCGCTGATCACAAGGCCAGCGGATACCGCTGGACCCGCAACGAGATCGAGCTGAAGGTCCGACTCATCATCGCGTATAGCCTGGGGCTTGACCTCGACGAGGTGCGGCCCGAGTGTAGCTTCCTGGAGTTGGACGCGATCGCGAATGACCCGCCATGCCTGAGACCCCGAGGAGGACATTCATGACTCGCGAGAATCGCCGGCGCATCCTTCGGGAGGCGACGCCGGAAGAGAAAGAGCGGCACCGCATCATCCGAGAGGCGATCCGACAAGAGCTGCCGGAGCTCAAACAATGGGCACGGGAAACCGCGGCCCGACATCAGGAACGCTTGGCCGACGGGCACGAATAGAGCCTTCTCCACGACTGAATCCGGTGGTTCCCCTGGCTATGATCGCCCGCATTCGTATCCTGGTATTCCTCGCGGCGTGGGTCGGGATGACGATCTCGGCGCAACCAGCCGACGTCCGTCCGCTGAACCTGGTCATCCTGTTCGCCGACGATCTGGGCTACGGCGACCTGGGCTGCTACGGACACCCGACGATCCGCACGCCGAACCTCGACCGGATGGCCGCCGAGGGACTGAAGCTCACCCAGTATTACGCGATGCCGGTCTGCACGCCCAGCCGGGCGGCGCTCTTGACCGGCCGGCTGCCGATCCGCAGCGGGCTCAACCGCGTGCTCTTCCCCAATTCGACCGGCGGCATCCCCGATGAGGAGATCACGCTGGCCCAGGCACTCAAGGCCCGCGGATACGCCACGATGTGCATCGGCAAGTGGCACCTGGGTCATCTACCGCGGTATCTCCCCACGCGGCATGGTTTCGATCATTACTTCGGCATACCCTATAGCAACGACATGGAGGTCAAGAAGCGGAAGGACCCGCCGCTCCCCTTGTTCCGGGACGAGTCGATCATCGAGCAACCGGCCGTGCAGGATACGCTGACCCTCCGTTATACCCGCGAGGCACTGCGGTTCCTCGGCGAACAATCCGCCCCGGCGCGGCAGGGGCACCCGTTCTTCCTCTACGTACCTTATACGTTCCCGCACATCCCCTTGCACGCGAGCAAGGCGTTCCGCGGCAAGAGCCCAGCCGGGCTTTATGGCGACGTCGTTGAGGAGCTCGACTGGAGCGTCGGGCAGATCCTGGCGGCAATCCGCGACCGGGGACTGGCCGAGTCGACGCTGGTGGTCTTTACCAGCGATAACGGGCCGTGGCTGATCCAGAAGGCGCGCGGGGGCTCGGCCGGCATGCTCCGCGAGGGGAAGGGCTCGACCTGGGAAGGGGGCGTGCGCGAACCTTGCCTGGCCTGGTGGCCCGGCACGATCGCCCCGGGACGCGTCGCCCTGGACCTTGCCAGCGAGATGGACTGGTTCGCTACCGGCTTGGAACTGGCCGGAGCGCGGCTCCCCAACGACCGGCCGATCGACGGCGTCTCGCTGGTGCCCGTGCTCCGCGGCACCGGACCGGTGCTGCGCGACCACGTCTATTACTACCGCGACGCCGAGTTGATGGCCGTGCGTCGCGGGCCGTGGAAGCTCCACCTCAAGACCATCGACCCCGCTTCCAAGCAGGAGGAGCCCGTGGTCCACGATCCCCCACTGCTGTTCAACCTGACGGTTGACCCATCCGAGCGATTCGACCTGGCCGGGCAGCATCCGGACGTGGTCAAACCGCTTCTCGAGGACATCGCGGCGCATCGGCGCGACGTCAAGTCCGGGAAGCCGCAGACCTGACCCGGCGCCGCTACCGGGCGATCGCGTCCCCACGCATTCTGCATGGGAACGGCTGTGGCCGTCTCCGCCGGCTCTCGTCCCGTTCGCGGCTATCGGAGCACAGCAAGCCCGCCGATCACAAGACCTCGCAAAAGAGCCGGATCGAGACCAAGGCGCCGTCCTGGCTGTAATAGAAGTGCCGCGAGGTGATTCTGAGGTGCCTGTAGACGCCGGACTCCTCGTCGTCGGGGATATACACCAGATCCCCAGCACCCGGAATCATCGCCAAGTCGTGCGCCGAGACGCGCGCGACCGTGACTCCACGCCGCTCGTCCCAAAATTCGAGTTCCACCATCGCACGTCTCCGTTGGGAGAAACGACACCGCGTCCGCTAGCTCGCTAAGTTTAACCGATTCGTCACACTCTGTAACCCCCCGCGGATGAGATCGCTGTGCCGGGCAGGGCAGGGGGGGTTACAGGCCGTCGAGAGCCACAGGCCGACCATCGACGCTATGGCGAATTCCCCGGAGAGGAAAGTCCTCGCTGGGCCGTCAGAAACCTCATTCAATTTCGATGCCGGATTCCTCACGGACGGCTCATTCTTCAGACCCCTTTCATTGACGGGTCATGTTGAAATGGAGGGCACCACCGGACTTGCCGCCCTGATAGCCTTCCCACGCGCTGATGACGTGGTCTTTGTCGCGGAAGGTGATCTCGAGCCCGTGGATGTGAACGTCTTTCTTGGGGTCGAGGTTGGAGCCGCCGTCGAAAAGGAAGATCAGGTGGTCGGGCTGGGAATGAGCCCGATCGAGCTTCAGGCGCGGCTGATTCCCCGCGGCACAATAGTGCGTCATCCGCAGATCCTCGCCGTCCAGATGATACATGGAGATCATCTCGTGCCCCTTGCCGGGGAACTGGGTCTCGACCACCGTGCTGCCGGCGCCGGTCAGCCCAAAGGTGACCGTGGCCGGGGATGCGTCGTGCTTCTTCACAGGTTCCTTGGCTTTGCCCGCCTCATGCTCATGGTCGCCTCCGAGCTGGACCTTCCAGGTGCCCGCCAGCGCCTTGAGCCGCGCGAAGGCCGCCTTGGCCTCGACGCCCTCCGTCTTCGCCTTCACGCCGTCCTCCGCACTCGCCAGCCGAACCCCGACCAGGATACCACCACCCCCCAGCACAACCATCACCATCCCGGTGATTCCCACATGTCTGCGGTTCATCTCATCCCCTTTATCTGGAAAATCGGTTCGAGAGCCAGGAAAACCCAACCCCGGCGATGCATGGAGATCGCCCCGTGACGTTCCCCATGATCCTGTCACAGGATAGGATATTTTTGTACACCTGTCAAGATTGAAAACGGACCCGACGGAGATCATTCGCGTCGATCGCCGAACTGGCCTCGCGCGGTGAGGGGTCAGACGACCGCCCGAGCTCGCCTTGACGCATTCCTGAAAATCTACAATACGAATGCCTTGGTGACTTGAAGATCGTGATGGATTTGAGAGGGATTGGGATGAGCACGATGAGTCGAGGTCGGCGGATTGCCGGCTGGGTGTTGACGGGGCTGCTGACCGCCTCGTTGCTCGTCAGCGCGAGTGGCAAGCTGTTCGGTATGGCACAGGTCGTCGAGCTGATGCAGAAGTGGGGTTTGGGGAACCACTTGGTGTTGATCGGCGTGGGAGAGCTGGTCAGTGCGCTCCTGTTCGCGATCCCGAGAACGCATTCACTCGGGGTCTTGCTTCTCTCCGCTTACATGGGCGGAGCCATCGTCACGCACATGCAGCATGACGAGCCGTTCGTCATTCCATCGGTGTACCTGGTCCTGATCTGGGTCGCGGGCTACTTGCGTCATCCCGAGCTGCTACAAAGCTTTCGCCAGGCGGGTTGAGACCGTCATTCCGCATCGGTCGCGACGGCATCAAGAATGCCGACCTCCGCCGGAACGACTCGGGTTGGCTCTCCGGGCTGATGACCCGGGTTGACGCGGATGGTCCGGTCACGTGGCCAATCGAACGGCAACGCCAACGGTGGCGGGGTGTCCATCGGGACGGGCTGCATTCGCTCCTTGTCCCGGGCGCGGGAAAAGGCCCGGAACGAGACCCCGATCAAGGCCAGGGCGGCCGTACCGACGGCGATGCCCCACAGGCCGGACATCTCCTCCCACTCACTTCCCTCCCGGCTCGCTCCGGGCCGTTCCCAGGAGCGGGCAGGCATCTCGTTGAACCACCCCGCCTTGTGCTCGTCGTAACACGCCAGGGCCGTTGACGGCATCAAGAGCAGCGAGAACACGGCGATCGTCGAGCGTCGCATCGGTGACCTCCTCAACAAGAATGGAGAACGACGGGATCCCCGACCTCATTATGACAATTGTAAGACTACTCCGACAGTTGTCAATGGGGCGGTCGTGGGTCGTCGCCCCATGACCGATGACCGAAGGAAATGTAAGGTCCTGGTCCGGCGTGCGTATCAAGGGATGAGAGGGGACACTGGGGCTAGAGCCAATACCGTTATTCTCGTTCCCACGCTCCCGAGGCTGTGATTTTTTGGGGAAAAGCCCACTCATTGACCATAATCCATGTTTGTAACCCCTTGAAAATCAGGGGCTTGCTCCCATCAAACTTCGTGCATCTGACCTGTTTCACCCAAAAAATCACAGCCTCTCCCGCGTGGGAGTGCCGTCCTCGACGCTCCGCGTCGGTTTCGCCTCGGGGCGGCAGGGAGACCGCAGGGACGCAGAGCGTCCAGGAAGCGTGTTCCCACGCGGGAGCGTGGGAACCAGGTATTCGCAAGTCTCGTCTTTTCTTAGGCTTAACGCTGATTCAACGGGATTGGGGCTAGAGCGCCTATCGGTTGGATTCCGCACGCCCCGGGACGACGCGAAGCCCCCGCTAAACTTCAGGCGGAAAATAATTTGGGATTTTTTATCTGCCGCTGGGGCTGAGAGTTGGGGCGGCTCTCGGCCGAAATCCCCGCTAGGTGCATTAACGGTTTTCCAAAGTTGCGGCATCCTGAGAGTATGGCCCACGTGCGATCACTGCCGAGACGGACTCCCGGACCGCGCCTCCCGGTCCAGGTCGTCGTCGCAACCGGATATCCGCCAAGGAGATCGGGGAGGGCGCCCTGGCAAAAAGATGTCCCATTGTGCCACGTGATGACACCCGCATCGGTCGGCGAGTCCCGGAGGGGACCTGCGGTCGGCCGGGTGGCCAGGTCGGCAGACCGTGCCCCAGCGCGGGGCGCGTGCCACGCAAGTGTGAGGCGCTCCAGGTTCAAGCGGCCGGCGTTGGTCAGTAGGTCGCGGATCATCCGAGCACTTCCTGGAATCGCCGCGTCGGGCCGTGTAACCTGATGTGAGTACGCTCCCAGGACATCGGCGCCCATCTCGACAATTGTGCCGATCCCAGGGATCCTGATCCGATGATCGCGAGTACGATCGCCATGTCCGAGACCCGATTATCGCTCCTGATGCGGGTGCGCGACCTCGCGGACGCCGCGAGCTGGAACCAGTTCGACGAAATCTACCGCCCGGTGATCTTCGGATATCTGCGCAGCCTTGGCCTCGAGGAGCATGATGCTCACGAACTGGCGCAGGAGGTCTTCCAGCGGCTGCTGGCGATCCTACCGACCTTCGAGCTGGACCGGACACGTGGTCGATTCCGCACGTATTTGTGGAAGCTCACGCACAACGCGATGATCGATTGGGTGCGCCGGGGGAAGGTCCGGGACCGTGCGGAAAAGGAGTGGGGACGGCGATTCTGTGAGATGAATGAGTCCGAGAGCCGGGAGCTGGAGGGGATCTTCCGCAATCGGCACCGCAAGCGGATCCCTGGAGGTCGTGCTGCCGCAGGTTCGGGCAACCGTCTCATTGACGGCCTGGGCGTGCTTCGAGGGACGGCTGGTCCAGGGCCGGCCGGGCGCGACGATCGCCGCCGAGCGGGGGATCAAGCCGACCGTCGTCTATGTCTACGCCTCGCGGGTCTTGCAAGAGGTCCGGCGCCGCTTCGCCGAGCTCGAGGGGGAATGGGACGATGGCTCCGATTCTGACCTGTCCTGACGAGAACGAGCTGCTGCCGGTCGCCACCGGCGAGCCGGCCGTCGCGGCGATCGAGCAGCACCTGGAAGGATGTCCCGACTGCCGCGACCGCCTGGAGCGGCTCCGGGCCGAGCTGACGGCCTTGCGCCGGGATCTCGAAGGCGGCCGGATCCCCCCTTCGACCGAGCCCGACCCGGCGTTGCACCCCGAAGGCCGGCCATCAGGCGGCGGGACGACCCTCGACTGGACGTCCGACCCGCTTCAGACGGCGGCTCCGGAACCGATCGGGCCGGAGGCGGTCGCCGCAGCCCGGCAACGCGCCGAGGCGCAGGCCGAGCGGCCCGGCGCCATCGGTAAATACCTGGTCGTCGAGACGCTGGGCAGCGGAGCCCAGGGGGACGTCTACCGGGTGATCCATCCCGGGCTGGGCCAGGACATGGTGCTCAAACTGGGTCGCCGGCCTGTCGGCGGCGACGAGCGTGTCTCACTCGTCAAGGAGGGCCGGCTGCTGAAAGACCTGGAGCACATCAACCTGGTGAAGATCTACGACCTGGACTTCCACAACGAGCAGCCGTTCCTGGTGATGGAGTACATCCACGGCCGGAACCTCGAGGACTACGCCCGCGACGAGCCGATCACTCCGCGACGAGCGGCGGAACTGGTGGCCAGGCTGGCCGGCGCCCTGGCGATGGTCCACCGGCGAGGGGTCATCCACCGCGACATCAAGCCGCGGAACATCCTGATCGACGAATCGGGTGAGCCCCGCCTGATCGACTTCGGCCTGGGCGACTGCGGCACGCCTGGTCCGACTGCCCCGACTCGACCTGGGGCGGCACGCTGGCCTACATGGCCCCCGAGCAAGCCCGACGCGAATACGACCGGATCGGCCCGCGGAGCGATGTCTTCGGTTTGGGTGCGGTCCTGTACGAACTCCTCACCGGCCAACCGCCGTTCGTGGGCGAGACCACGGAGGAAATCTGGGACCGCGCCAAGCGTTGCGACTTCGAGAAGGACGCCCTCCGCCTCGCCAAGGTCCCGCGACGGCTGGTGCGGATCTGTCTCAAGGCCCTGGCCGCAGATCCGGACCGGCGCTATCCTTCGGCCGAGGCCTTCGAGAAGGCATTGCGGCGCGTATCTCATCCGGCCGAAGGTTCTGGGCGTGCTGTCGGCTGCATGCGCCCTCGCCGTGCTCGGGCCTTTGGTGCTCAATCACGTGTGGCCCCGGCCGGACCCCATCCCGTCTCAAATCTCCACCGTGGTGATTGAACGCGCCCCATCAGCACCGATCTCGTTGACGCCCGCGGCGCTGCGAGTCGAATCGTTCCATGCCGAGCTTCACGGCCGCGTGCCGGGTGATCCCGCGGGACGGATCGGAAGCGAGGCCTTCGTGAGCCGGGTCGAACAGGATGTCCGCGTTCAGGTCCAGCTCAGCATCCCCGCCCATTGCTTTCTGATCGCCTTGAATCCCAACGGCACGACCCAGCTCTGTTATCCCAAATCGCCCGAGATCGCCCCGGCCGCGACGGCCACGATTGACTACCCGCCCGACCCACTCTCGGGTTTCGGCCTGACCGACGGGGCCGGCACACAGGCGTTCGTCCTGGTCGCCTCGGCCCAGCCCCTGCCGCCTTATGGCGAATGGACTCGCAAGCTCGGCAATCTGCCCTGGAAACCGGCCCCGATCGAGAACGTCTGGCAATACAACGGACGCTCTTTCGGTCGCGACACCCCGCGCGGCGATGTCCGTCCCCTGGCCGACCTGCCGCCGTCACTGGAAGCGGCCTGCCGCGCCCTCCGGGCCGGTCCCGGAGTCGAGGCGATCCAGGCTCTCGCCTTTCCTGTCAAGAACCGACGGTAATCCCATCGATCGTGCAATAGGCATCCCATCCGGAACACCCTTCATGACACCTCGATCCCCGGTTAAATCCATCAGCCTCTTGATCGTCGTCACAACGGTGGTGACCCTGGCTCCAGCCGCCGGGCTTGTATCGCAAACCGAAAAAGAGAAGAGAAACGTCTCTTCCTCCTGCGCCGCGTCGTCTCACCAAGGAAGCGGCCTCGAAGGTTGCCGCCCTCAACCGGCAGATCAGCCAGCTCGAGGATGCGGGGCGGTTCGCGGAGGCCCTGGTTCCCGCTCGCGAAGTGCTCGAGATTCGCACCAGGCTGCTCGGTGCAGGGCACTGGGAGACGGTCGGCTCGCGTTATCGATTGGACCTGATCAAGGAGCTGGCGAGCCTCCCTGCGGAAGGCCAGCGCGCCATGAGCTCGGCCTATTCCGAAGAGCGCCGAGCCGTCGCCCTGGAACGAAAGCACGCGTACCGCGAGGCCGAGAAAATCTATCGCGCCGTGATCGAAACCCGCCGACGCTGGCTGGCGCGGACCACCCTGCGACGGCGACGCCCGTCAACAACCTGGCCGTCAGCCTGGATGAGCAGGGGCGGCGTGCCGACGCACTGCCCCTGTATCAGAAGGCCCTGGAGCTCCGGCGCAAGGGCCTGGGCGAGGACCACCCCAGCACCGCGATGGCCTATAACAGTCTGGCGACCAACCTGGGTGAGTTGGGGCGTCATGCCGACGCCTTGCCCCTCTTCCGCAAGGCCCTGGAGCTGCGGCGCAAGCTCCTGGGCGAGGACCACCCCAGCACCGCGGTGTCCTATAACAATCTGGCCGCTAACCTGGATCGTCAGGGACAGCATGCTGACGCACTGCCCCTGTTCCAGAAAGCCCTGGAGATCCGGCGCAAGGTCCTGGGCGAGGGCCACTCCGAGACCGCAATGGCCTATGGCAACCTGGCCGCCAACCTGGATCGTCAGGGGCGGCATGCCGACGCCCTGCCCCTGCACCAGCGGGCCCTGGACATCTACCGCCGGGTCGCGGGCGAGGACCACCCCAGCACCGCAACGGCCTACAACAATCTGGTGCCAACCTGGACGAGCAGGGGCGCTATGCGGACGCGCTGCCCCTGTACGAGAAAGCCCTGGAGATCCGGCTCGCGGTCCTGGGCGCGGACCACCCCGACACCGCTCAGACCTACAACAACCTGGCCATGAACCTGGATCAACAGAAGCGGCCCGCCGACGCCTTGCCCTTGCACCAGAAGGTCCTGGACATCTACCGCAAGGTCCTGGGCGAGGATCACCCCGACACAGCGACAGCCTATCACAACCTGGCCTTCAGCCTGGCCCGTCAAGGTCGGTACGCCGACGCCTTGCCCCTGTATCAGAAGAGCCTGGAGGTCCGTCGCAAGGTCCTGGGCGAGGATCACCCCGACACCGGCCTGGCCTACCACAATCTGGCCGACGATCTGGCCCGCCAGGGACGGTACGCCGACGCCTTGCCCCCGTCCCAGAAGGCCCTGGACATCCGGCGCAAGACGCTGGGCGAGGACCACCCCGAGACGGCACTGGCCTACAACAATCTCGCTTATGCCTTGCAGGCGCTCGGCCGGACCGCGGAGGCGATCACCTCCTGGACGGCCGCATCCGATGGCTTCGAGAGAGGCCGACGGGCGCTGAGCCGATCGGGGCTGGGGAGATCGCAGGCCGTCCGTTATGACCCGCAGCCTGCGCTGGCCGCCGCCCTGGCCTCGCAGGGTCAAGTCCGCGAGGCCTGGAGGCGGTGGGAGTCGAGCCTGGGCCAGGGCTTGCTCGACGACCTCTCGGCCCGACAGCTCCGGCCGCTGACCCCCGCGCAGCGGACCCAGGAAGAGCGCCTCCGCCGACAGATCCAGCAGTTCGACGAGCAGATCGGCGACCTGACCGAGAACCGCGTCCCCAGCGCGCAAACCCAGGTCGTGCTGGACCGCCTGCGCCGACAACGGGACACCCTGAACGGACGGCTGCTGGAACTCGATCAGGCATTCGAGGCCCAGTACGGGGCGTTCGGCGGCAAGCGGACTTCGCTGGAAGCGATCCAGGCCACGCTGCCGCCCGACGCGGCCCTGGTCGGCTGGGTGGATGTGAAGGATCAGCAACGGACGGTATCCCTGCACTGGGCGTGCCTGGTGCGCGCCCGAGGGGGATCCGATCTGGATTCGGGCCCCGGGAAGTGGGGCGGATGGAGCCTGGACGGATCCGGATGATCGGCTCCGGGAAGAGCTCCGCGTCGCCCTGCTGGACGCGGACTCCGACTGGCGGGAGCAGGCCGCCCGGGTCGCCCGCCAGCGGCTGGCGCCGCTCGCGCCCCATCTCAAGGGCCTCCGCCGGCTGATCGTGCTCCCATCACCGGACATGGCCGGCATTCCCATCGAGGTCTTGGT
Organism: uncultured Planctomycetota bacterium; assembly: GCA_963845755.1. Taxonomy (GTDB): domain Bacteria; phylum Planctomycetota; class Planctomycetia; order Isosphaerales; family Isosphaeraceae; genus CAWJTV01. The sequence continues at coordinate 11,051 of CAWJTV010000013.1, read as the reverse complement.
GGAAGCCCGGACGGACGGTCCGCCGCTGGTCGTCTCCTACGCGCCCTCCGGGACCCTGTTCGCCCAGCTCGTGAAGGCGGGCGCGAGCCGTCCTCGCGCGCGGAAGCTCCTGGCCGTGGGCGACCCGCTCTATGATCCACGGTCGGCGAACCCGCTGCCGCGATTGCCCGGCACGCGCCGCGAAGTCCAGGCGATCGCCGCGCTCTTCCCCACGGCGGCAGCGACGACACTCCTCGGCGCGCAGGCCACGGAGGGAGCGGTCCAGCATCTGGCCGCTTCGGGAGAACTGGCGCAGTTGCGGTTCCTCCACTTCGCGACCCACGGGTCAGTCGACCCCGATGTGGCGATGAGCTCCGCCCTGATCCTGGGCCCCGACGCGGGTGGCCGCCCGCCCTCGAGGCTCTCGGCAATCGAGTCCGACGGCCGGATCACGGCCGAGCAGATCCTCAACACCTGGACCCTCGATGCCGACATGGTGGTGTTCTCCGCCTGCGAGACCGGACTCGGCCGGCAGGCCAGCGGCGAGGGTTATCTGGGCTTCGCCCAGGCGCTGTTCATCAAGGGAGCCCGCAGCCTGGTGCTGAGCCAGTGGAGCGTGAGCGACGTCGCCACCGCGCTCTTGATGGTGCGGTTCTACCAGAACCTGCTCGGCGAGCGGCCGGGGCTCACCAAGCCGATGCCCAAGGCCGAGGCGCTGGACGAGGCCAAGCGTTGGTTGCGGAACCTCACCCGGGATGAGGTGATCCACGAGCTGACCGCGTTATCGCAGCGCGGGACGGTGCGCCCGCTGGCCTCGGCCGGCAAATCGGTAGCACCTCAGCCGCCTCAGCAGCCCCCGCCTACCGGCCCGCGGCCGTTCGGTCATCCGCGGTTCTGGGCCGCGTTCGTGCTGGTGGGTGACCCGGACTGAATGCGTGCGAGGTGTCCCCCGATCCGGAATGCTGGCCGGCTGGAGCGTATCCCACTCGGACGGCACACGGGACCGGAGAAAGGGGACGGGCTCCCGGCCCGGCATGGTCCTGGGGATTTCGGGCCAAGTGCCGGCGGGCCGGGTGCCTGTCCCCTTTTTCCGCGCGCTCAACTGCCAACGGGTCGGTGATCGGGGAACGATGACCGGATGACCTTGTAAGGTTCGCGCCCGGGGTGCGTAACAATGAGTGGGGCAGGACTCCCGGGTTCGATCGAGGCGGTCGAGCGGATCGGCCGGTCGCGGATCGCTGGGGCGCCTCCTGGAATCGCCGCGCCGAGATGTGTAACGTGATGGGAGCCGCCACCCGCATCTCGGCGCTCATCTCGACAATTGTGCCGATCCCAGAGATTCTGATCTGATGTACACAGGTGTGATCGCCATGACCGAGACGACCCGGATATCACTTGTGGAGCGGGTCCGCAACCCGGCCGACGGAGCGAGCTGGCGCGAGTTCCACGAGATCTACCGTCCGTTGATCTTCGGTTATCTGCGTGGGCTGGGTCTGGCTGAGTTTGACGCCAACGACCTGACGCAGGAGGTTTTCATCCGGCTGTTGGCCGCCCTGCCGAAGTTCAAGTTGGACCGCGCCGTGCGCCGATTCCGCACGTACCTGTGGAAATTCACTCACAATACGCTGATCGATTGGGCACGGCGGAGGAAGGTCCGCGACCGGGTGCAAGAGGAGTGGATTCGCCAGTTTCGGGAGATGAACCAGTCCCAAAGCCGGGAGCTGGAGGTGATCTTCCTCAAGAGGCACCGCGAGCGGATCCTCGAGGTCGTGCTGCCGCAAGTTTGGCAACCGTCTCATTGACGGCCTGGGCGTGCTTCACGGGTCGGCTGATCGAGGACCGTCCAGCCGCGACGATCGCCGCCGAGTTGGGGATCACGGCCAACCACGTCTTTGTCAACGCCTCGCGTGTCCTGAAAGAGGTCCGGCGCCGCTGCGTCGAGCTCGAGGGGGAATGCGACGATGACTTCTGCGATTCCGACCTGTCCTGACGACGCCGAATTGCTGAAGCTGGTCACCGGCGAGCCGGACGCCGAGGTGGTCGAGCAGCATCTGGGGGGATGTCCCGACTGCCGCGCCCGCCTGGAGCGGCTCCGGGCCGACCTGGCCGAGGTGCGCCAGGCCCTCAAGAGCGGGTTGAGTGCGGCTTCGACCGTACCTGACCCGGCGTTGCACCCCGAGGGCCAGCCATCAGGCGGCGAAACAACCCTGGACTGGACGTCCGACCCGCTCGAGACGGCGAACCTCGGAACCTTTGGGGCCGGACGCCGTGGCCGAGGCCCGCAGATCGCGCCGAGTGAAGGCCGAGCGGCCCGTGCGCCATCGGCAGGTACCAGGTCGTCGAACAGCTCGACAGAGGCGCCCAGGGGGACGTCTACCTGGTCATCCACCCCGAGCTGGGCCAGAACATGGTCCTCAAGCTGGGCCGCCAACCTGTCGGCGACGACGAGCACACCTCGCTTGTCGGGAGGGCCGGCATTGATCGCCCTGGAAAGCACGCCAACCTCTTGAAGATCTACGACCTCGACTTCCACGATGGCCGCCCTTCCTGGTGATGGAGTACGTCCACGGCCGAGCAACCTGGAGGACCACGCCCCCAACGAGCCGATCACGCCGCGCCGGGCCGCGGAGTTGGTGGCCAAACTGGCTGGTGCCCTGGCGATGGTACACCGGCGGGGGATCATCCACCGCGACATCAAGCCCCGGAACATCCTGATCGACGAATCGAGTCGAGCCCCGGCTGATCGACTTCGGCCTGGCGAGCTTGCGGCACGCCTGGTCCGACCGACCCGACCCGACCTGGGGCGGCACGCTGGCCTACATGGCCCCCGAGCAGGCCCGGTTCGAGCACGACCGGATCGGCCCGCGGAGTGACATCTTCGGGCTGGGTGCGGTCTTATATTAGCTGCTCACCGGCCAGCAGCCGTTCGTGGGCGAGACCACGGAGGAAATCTGGGACCGCGCCAAGCGTTGCGACTTCCCGAAGGAGGCCCTCCGCCTGGCCAAGGTCCCGCGCGGGCTGAGGCGGATCTGCCTCAAGGCCCTCGCCGCCGACCCGGACCAACGCTATCCCTCGGCCGAGGCCTTCCAGAAAGCCCTCAATCGCTATCTGACCTTGCCGCGGGTTCAGGCCGTGCTGTCGGCCGTGTGCCGCCCTGGCGGTGATCACGCTGCTGATTCTCAACTACGTGTGGCACCGGCCGGAGCCCGCCCCTTCGCAAAGCCCCCAGGTCGTGATAGCGCCGGCGCCTCCGAGTGATCCCGCGCCACTCCACGGCAAGATCACCCTCTGGGTTGACGAGCGGGGGAACGCCCTGCGTCGCGGCCTGCGGCTGTACGAGCAGGGCGCCGTTCCGATCAAGCCCGGCGATGAGGTGCGCGTCGAGGCTGGGGTCAACCGCCCGGCGTACTTGTACCTGTTCTGGATCGGCTCCGACGGCAAGGTTGCGCCGCTTTACCCCTGGGAGGAACGGGATTGGAACCAGCGGCCGGCCCACGAGGCCAAGGTCGAGAGCATCGAGCTGCCCGAGGTCATCGACGAGACGGTGTCGCTCCCCCCCTCAGCGCCAGGGCTGGAGACGCTGGTCCTCCTGGCTCGCGAAGACAGCCCACTGCCCCGCGACGCCGACACCACCCTGGAGCGGGACCTGGCCGGCCCGCAGAGGACCGAGCTCCCCGAAGGGGACCCGCGAAAGCGTGCAGCCATCTGGCTCGAGAGCGGCCGGGAATTCACTTTCGACGAGCAGGGCAAACAAGAACGCTCGGCACCGGGCCCGAAGACGCACCAGAGCGATGACCCCGTGCTGCGGATCCGCGAGCTCTTGAGAAAGAAACTCCCCGCTCTTGGCGCGTATCACCGGGCAGTCATCGTCCCGAACCAGGGGGGCCGTTGAACATGAGAGACCCCGATCACTTCGAGGAATTGCCGGTTCGGAAGTTGTCGGTCGGGATGCCGACCAACTCGTCCAGAACGGAGATCGAGCCTTCCCGCCCAACACCACCAGGCTTGAGGCCGCATCGGGCCGATTTTGGCCCTGAAGGGGCCGCAACAAACCAGCCCGGGGCAACCAACTTATTCCATTTAGGTCGCAAGTCTTTATGTCAGAACAATTTCCCTCCCAGGATCGTATCTATGTATGGAAGTAGAGACAATCCTCAGAGGAGGGCAACTATGGAACTGGAACTCTGGCCGCAACTGTATCACCTCGTCATGGCGGTGGGTGGCTCGATCCGCCAGGTCAACGTCTCCTACCAGCCCCACATCTTGGTCCTGGTCCACCTGTGGGCCGCCCTTCACGATCGACCGGCCTGCTGGGCTTGTGATCCTCGGCACTGGAAGACCACGACGCTCCAGCCGGGTCGTTTGCCCGCGCCCTCGACTCTGAGCCGACGACTCCGGAGCTTGGCCGTGGGCGTCCTCATGCGGACTTTGGCGACGCGGCTCCGCGATGTAGTCCCCCCGCGGTTGGTACAGATCCTCGACGGTAAGCCCTTGCCGGTTGGTGGTGCCAGTCACGATCCGGATGCCCGCAATGGCCACGGCGCCGGCAAGATCGCCAAGGGCTACAAATTGCACGCCGTCTGGAGCAACCGTCCGATGCCCGAGGTGTGTTCGATCACACCGCTGAATGTCGCCGAGACCAAGGCCGCCGAGCAGTTGCTGCCGGAATTGGCCGACTGCGGCGGCGGTGGCTACGTGCTGGGCGATGGCGAGTACGACGCCAACCCGGTCTTCGACGCGGCGGGCGCCGCGGGCTACCAGTTGGTAGCCCCGGCGAGGACCCCAAGGCCGGACTGGGACACCGCCGCCAAAGCCCGTACCGCCTCCGCTGCATCGAGCTGTTGCAGGGAGATTTCGGGAAGAGCCTCTACGCGATGCGCGGCGCGATCGAGCGATCCTTCGGCCAGGCGACCTCCTTCGGTGGCGGCCTGGGTCCGCTGCCGGCCTGGGTGCGCCGGTCGTGGCGGGTGTGGCGTTGGGTCTGGGCCAAACTGCTGATCAATGCTGTGCGGATCGTGAATCGACAAGGACTTACGTTCCAAATGGAATAAGTTGGTTGCCCCGGGCTGGTTTGTCTGGCCCCTTCAGGGCCATTCGTAGCGGCGTCCAGCGAGGCGTCTCCGAAGATCCACCGCACGGCCTGGCTCCTCGTGGCCCTGGCGATCACCGGCCTGCGGGCGTGGGGCGATGAGCCACGACGATCGGACCCTCGTCGCGACGATGCCGAACCGTTGCGGGGCGCGATCCACCTCCGGATCGACGACCCGGCCAGTCCCCGCCGCCGCAACCTCCGGCTCGACCAGCCGGGCGCCCTGCCGCTCAAGGCGCACGACCAGTTCCGCATCGAGGCGAAGCTCAACCGGCCGGCCTACCTTTACGTCTTCTGGATCGGCTCCGATGGCAAGGCCGCCCCGATCTACCCCTGGAAACGGGGCCACTGGGATCAACGCCCGGCGGATGAGGTCAAGACGCGACCGGCTTGACCTGCCACCGAAGAAGGACGACGTCTGGGAGATCCCGGCGGGCGCACCGGGCCTCGAGACGGTCGTCCTGCTGGCGCGCGAGACCCGTCCCCTGCCGCGCGACCGCGATGCCGAGCTCGCGAAAAGGCTGACCCTCCCGGCGGCCCAACCGCGTCGGGCCCTCGACACGGCCGTGTGGATCGAGAACGGCCGGGAGGTGGTGCTCGATCCCCAGAACCGTGCCGCTCCGACGTCCAGGACCCGCAAGAGCGACGATCCGGTGCTCCGTCTGCGCCGGCTGTTGCAGGACAAGGTTCAGCCGCTGGGCGATTACAACCAGGCGGTGATCTTCCCCAACCAGGGTGGGTCATGAATGCCCACGCCCTTTCGGCTCGACTTCCACGCGTTCGCACTTCCTTGGAGATTCCCCTCATGATCAACCCATTTCTTCCTCGATCCGGCTCGAGCCGAACCCGGCTCGTGACCGGGTTGCTGGGTCTTTGCTTCCTCGTCGCGATGGCCTGCACGGGGCGAGCGGATGATCCACCGGAGCGGCTGACGCCCGAGCAGCGTAAGGACCTGGAGCGCCAGGCATCCGAGCTGTTCCAAGCCGGCTTCCGATCCTATCAGCGCGGTGATCTTGGTGCGGCCGTCGAGAAGACCAGGCAGTCTCTCCAGATCCGCGAGCGGATTTATCCTCAGGGCGAGCTTCCGCAGGGCCATCCCGAACTAGCCGAAACCCTGCACGCGATGGGTTTCCTGCTCAAGGCCCAGGGGGACTACGGCGGAGCGCGAGGGTATTACCAGCAAGCATTAGCGATGCGCGAGGCCCTCTACCCCAAGGAGACGTATCCGCAGGGGCACACCGAACTGGCCCAAAGCCTGAACAACCTAGGCACCCTCCTCCTGGCCCAGGGGGACTACGGTGGGCGCGGGGGTATCTTCCACGGGCGCTGGCGATGAATGAAGCGCTCTACCCCAAGGAGCAGTATCCGCAAGGTCACTCCCACCTGGCCGCCAGCCTGTCCAACCTAGGCAAGCTGCACGTTGACCAGGGGGACTGCGGTAGGGCGCGGGGGTATTTCCAACAGGCGCTGGTGATGAATGAAACACTCTACCCCAAGGAGCAGTATCCGCAGGGTTACCCCGAACTGGCCACCAGCCTGAACAACCTGGGCTATGTGCTTCACGAGCAGCAGGACTACGGCGGTGCGCGGGGGTATTACCAGCGAGCATTGGCGATGCGCGAGACGCTTTATCCCAAGGGCCGGTATCGACAAGGCCACCCCGAACTGGTCCAAAGCCTGAACAACCTGGGCAGCCTGTTTTTGGCCCAGGGGGACTACGGCGGAGCGCGGGGCTATCTCCAGCGATCGCTGGAGATGAACCAGGCCCTCTATCCCGAGGATCGGTATCCGCAAGGCCACCCCGAACTGGCCGCCAGCCTGCACGGGATGGGTTTCCTGCTCTGCGCCCAGGGGGACTACGGCGGAGCGCGAGGGTATTACCAGCAAGCATTAGCGATGCGCGAGGCCCTCTACCCCAAGGAGACGTATCCGCTGGGCCACGCCGATCTGGCCCAAAGCCTGACTAACCTTGGCGCCCTGCTCAAAGATAAGGGGGACTATGGCGTAGCGCGGGGGTATTACGAGCGATCACTGGCGATGAACCAGGCCCTCTACCCCAAGGAGCGGCATCCGCGGGGCCACACCCACCTGGCCACCAGCCTGAACGACCTGGGCGGTTTGCTCAACGCCCAGAAGGACTACGGCGAGGCGCGAGGGTATCTCGAGCGTGCGCTGGCGATGAACCTGGCCCTCTACTCCAAGGAGCAGTATCCGCACGGACACCCCGAGTTGGCTTTCAGCCTGAACGAAATGGGCATGGCTGCTCCATGCCCAGGGGACCTACGACGAGGCACGGGGGTATTACGAGCGTGGCGCTGGCGATGAAACAGATCCTCTACCCCCAGGCTCGGAATCCCCAGGGACACCCCCACCTCGCCATCGGCCTGAACAACCTGGGTAGCCTGCTCAGGGACCAGGGCGCCTACGGCGAGGCGCGAGAGTATCTCGAGCGTGGCGCTGGCGATGCAACAGGCCCTCTTCCCCAAGGAACGATATCCGCACGGACACCCCGATCTGGCCTTCAGCCTGAGCAACCTGGGCGTCCTGCTCAAGTACCAGGGCGCCTACAACGAGGCGCGGGTCTATCACGTCCGTGCGCTGGCGATGCGCCAGGCCATCTACTCCAAGAACCAGTATCCGCAGGGACACCCCGATCTCGCCACCAGCCTGAACGAAGTGGGCTTGGTGCTCCAGGACCAAGGCGCTACGGCGAGGCGCGGGGGTATCTCGAGCGTGCGCTGGCGATGACCCAAGCCCTCTACCCCCAGGCTCGGAATCCGCAGGGACGCCCCGAACTGGCCACCACCCTGAACAACTTGGGCGCCCTGCTCTGGAAGCAGGGGGCTTACGGCGAGGCGCGGGGGTATTTCGAGCGTGCGCTGGCGATGAACCAGGCCCTCTACCCCAAAGAACGATATCCACGGGGGCACCCTGATCTCGCCATCAACCTGAACAACCTGGGCGGTTTGTTCAACGCCAGGGGGCCTACGGCGAGGCGCGGGGGTATTTCGAGCGTGCGCTGGCGATGAACCAGGCCATCTATCCCAAGGAGCAGTATCCGCACGGCCACCCCGACCTGGCCCGAGGCCTGAACAACCTGGGCTTCCTGCTCCTGGCCCAGCGCCTCGACACCGAGGCACTGCCCTTAATCCAGCAAGCCGTGGACATGCAGCAAGAGCTGGCCGATCTCCTGCTGGCCGCCACTTCCGAGGCCGAGGCGCTGAATTATCTGGCCCAGTTGCCGCTCACCCGAGATGCTCTGATTTCGGTCTCTTTCCACGTGCCCGGCAGCAATCAAGCCGCCTATGCTCGAGTCTGGAAAGGGAAAGCAGCCATCGCCCGCATGATCCAGAGCCGCCAGGCCGCGTTCCTCCAACGGGCGACCGAGCACCCGGCCACCCGCCGCGACCTCCAGGCCTGGCGCGACACCCGCGGCCAGCTCGCCCGGCTGCTGCTGGCCACCGCCGACGGCCGCGACCACCCCGAGCGGCTCCAACAGCTCCAGCATCTCACCACCGAGAAGGAGCGGCTGGAGCGGCAACTGGCCGACGCCCTTCCCCAGTTCGCTCGCCAACGGGTCTTGGAGCAAGGTCCGTATACCAAGCTGCTGGAATCGCTCCCCGAGCGCACCGTCGTTCTCGACCTGCTGCGGTTCATCCGCTTCGAACAGGACCCCCTGATCAAGGGGAAAAGGGAGAACACTACACACCGAGTTACGTCGGCTACGTGCTGGCCAAGGGCCGGCCCGTGCGGCAGGTCGACCTCGGGCCGGCACAGCCGATCGACGCCGCCGTGGTCCAGTGGCGCAGCGCGATCGAGCATCACCAATCGAGTCCCGCCGCCGAGACCTTGCGCCGGCTGGTCTGGGAACCGCTGGCGAAACATCTCCCGCCCGATACGTCGACCGCGATCATCGCCCCCGACGGGTCCCTCACCGCGATTCCCTGGGCGGCGCTGCCCGGCGATCGGCCGGGAACGGTCCTCCTGGAGCAATATGCCCTGGCGACTGTCCCCCACGCTCCATTCCTGCTCGATCGACTCACCGCCCCGCCGCGATCGTCCGAGGCGGCCGATACCGGAATCTTCCTGGCCGTCGGCGGCGTGGCCTACGACCAGGCGCCCAGGCCCGTCGACGATGAGAAAGTCCAGGTCGAGCTGCTGGCCGCGCGCCCGGCCGAGACCCAGCGCGGCCGCGGCGACGGCTGGGGGGATCTGCCCGGCACGCTCCAGGAATTGAACGCCGTGGCCAAATCGGCCGGCTCGCGCACCACCGTCCGCCTCCAGGGAACCGATGCCGGCACCGCCCAGTTGCTCCGCGAGCTCCCCCGCGCCCGCTGGGCGCACATCGCCACCCACGGCTTCTTCGCCGATCCCCGCATCCCCTCGGTCCTGCGACCCGACCCCAAGCTCTTCTCCTCGATCGGCCGCGAGCGGATCGGCGCCGGCTTGCGCAACCCGCTGGTCCTCTCGGGGTTGGTCCTGGCCGGGGCCAACCGCCCCAGTGCCAGCGCCGATCCCACGGTGCGCGACGACCGAGGCATCCTCACCGCCGAGGCCATTGCGGGGCTGTCGTTGCAGGACCTGGAGCTGGCCGTCCTCTCGGCCTGCGAGACCGGCCGGGGTGAAGTCGCCGGCGGCGAGGGGGTCTTCGGCCTCCAGCGTGCCTTCCACCTCGCCGGGGCGCACAACGTCGTCGCCAGCCTGTGGATGGTAGACGACCAGGCCACCGCGGCCTTGATGGCAATCTTCTACGACCAGTTCTGGCGACTGCACAAGCCGCCGATCGAAGCGCTGCGGACTGCCCAGTTGAGGCTCTATCGCCATCCCGAGCTGGTGGGCCAGTTGGCCGCGGTCCGGGGCACGCCGGACTTCGACAAGGTGGTGCAACGCCCCGCGCCGGTGCCCGGCGCCGGGCATCCGGAACCCGCTGCGAAGGATCGCGCCGGTGAAGCAATGGGCGGCGTTCGTCCTCTCCGGTTGGGGGCGATAAGGAGCCTCTCCAACCTCGTCGTCATCCCTTCCCAGATCCCTGACTCCGGACCTTCGTCGCGCAATCCTGTCAGGTTTCGGGCTGCGCCGCGTATCACTGATTGAGAACTGGGAATACGCTCCGGCCCCGAGGCGACTCCAGAGAGGCTAGGTCTCTCGCAAAAAGGACCAAGTGAAATGGCACCGATCATCTCGACCACCGTCCAATGGGTGATCCTCCCCGCGATCATGTCGGCAATCTTCGTGCTCGCGTGGATCATCGCGAACTCGACGAGGACCGCTGAATTGAGGGTCTCGGCCTGGGCCGGCTTCTGGGCCGGCCTGCTGGCCTTCGTCGTCTACGTCGTCAGCCAGCTCGGCCAGATGCGCGACCCGGACTTCCAGTACGCGGCCCTGCCCGGCCTCATGTTCATGCCGTTGACGTCGGGGCTCTTTGCCGGCTTCGTGTTCTTGGGGCTCGTCCGCGTCACCGTGCCAACGCGCCTCGTCGGGCTCATCACGCTCACCCTGACCGGAGCCAGCACGTCCGCCTTGTTCACCTACGTCTTCATCAGCAGTCTCCGCGTCTCCGTCCTGTACTGCGCCCTCGGCAGCGCCTGGGCATCCTCCTGCATATCGTCCTCTACCCCGCGTCGATCGGGCCGATTTTCCAGATGGCCGCCAGGGAGAAGCCAGAGCTTGCCGACGCCTTGCACGAGGCGCAGCCGGAGTTCTCCGCCATGTTGCAGGAACGAAGGGCGTCCTGACACCGCATCGGTGCGGAAGGGTAGCCGGACAAAGCCGGCTCCGACAAGGGCCGGATTCTGGGTTCTCCTTGTAGGAGGCGACTCCACTCGCCGATCCTCTCTCCCTCTGCGATCTCCGGCCACAGCCGACGTCACGGACGATTCATGACGACTCGGAAACCCGCCTGTTCGAAGTGGTGATCGCCGGTCAACGCCTCGGTGATCCCGCGTTCGGCCATCACCACGAAGCTGATGCAGTCGGTCAGAGA
>CAWJTV010000012.1:0-202061 GCA_963845755.1 uncultured Planctomycetota bacterium | reverse complement strand
CGATATCACCAAGCCGATCTCGACCGCATGGGGGTTGCATTCCGATCGCCCCGATTGCCGCGGCGATCGCCGATCCTGACCCATCCGGATCCCGACCGACTCGGCCCGCTTGTCGTGCTCACTTTCGATCATCGTCTCTTGCGGCGTGGAAGATCCGCGCCGTGGATTGTCGCGCGTCCGCCCCGGAGGGAGCGGGCTCGCCGCCAGGGGATCTCGCGCGCCGGACTTGCCGCGATCCATTCCCCTTCCCCGTCGGGGAGGGGGGTGGCGGAATGCCGGGCCAGGGGATCCCGAGGAGCCGCACCATGCCGCGCTACGACCGAGAGCGAAGACGTCGGGCCCTGAGTCTCAAGGTGGATCATCTCCAGCTCGAGAACCGGAGTACGGTGACCCCCATCGGCGCCGCCGCGGCGGGTCTCGGCATCCTGTCGATCGGCAAGCCCAATGGCGGCATGGATGCAATCAATGGGGGGGTAATTCGCGGATCGACCCCGCAGTCCCGACCGGTGCGACGAGCGTCGCGCAGGCCCAGGGCGACACCGGCAACTTCCTCGCGATCGGGATCGGGCCGGCCGGGATGAGTCCCGGCGCGGGCGGTCATGCGACGGGCGCCGGCGGCACGGCCGTCAATCCGGAATCGAGAATCCCGAATCCAGAATCCGACGATTGGCTGGACCTCTCGCCGGCGACGAACGCGGATTCGACGCCATCCGGCATCAGCACGCCCTGGCATCCGGCGGTCGCGCACGGCGGCGGCGCGGCGCTGCCGCCGCGGGGCGGATCGGGCAACGGGGCGCAGGCGGCCGCGATCGCCGGGGTGCGGGGTCAGGTGAGCCCGATCCGCGTGCCGGCCCCGCAGAATGGCAGCAGTGGCGCCGTCGGTGCGGCGGGCTCGGCGGCGTTGCTGGCCGCGGTCGCCGGCGCCAGCGGCCAGCAGCCCATCGCGGCCGCGCCGATCGCCGCGCCCGCTCACTCGACGGGCGGTCCTACCATCGTCGCGTCGGCCGCCCAGCCGGCCACCGGCGAATCCCCCGGCGTCCGCTCCGGCGGGGGGTTGCCATTCACTCCGCCCACGCTCCCCCAGGCGCCCTCGGGGCCGGCCCAGGGAAGCTTCCCGTACTTCCCCTTGTACGTGCTTGATATCAATCATGGCGACGTGCTCTTCCCCGGCGTCCTCCAGCAGGCGACTCTCGGTGGCTCGGTGGTCCTCGAGGCCCAGGTCTCCGGGACCACCGTCTCGTCGTATAACTGGAACACCTCGGGAATCACGTCCGACGCCAGCTCGATCTCGAGCGGCGGCATCTACGAGCTCTCGTTCACCTGGGAGAGCCTGAACAACACCGCCCACAACGATTCGATCACGCTGTCGGTCACCGACACCAACAGCCACACCGAGACCTACACCTATGACTTCGCGATCCCGGCCGGGACCGGCGGCGGCGGGTCGGGCGGCAGCGGCGGGGGCCTGGCCATCCCGACGACCCTCTCACCGGATACCGTCAACCTGGCCGCCCAGCAGTGGCAAAGCGATGGCGTGAGCGTCAGCGCCAATTCCGGCGCGCTCGATACGGCCATCCCCTTGCCCAGCTACAACCCCAACATCGGCGCTCTCGCCTTGACCTACGATTCCCAGGCGGCCGATCCCAGCCCGATCATCGTCGCCGAGAACCCGCTGAGCGCCTCGGGCTCGGTCCCGTCGAAGGTCAGCGCCACCCTGACGTTCAACAGCGGGGGGGGCACGACCTGGTATTACTCGACGAGCTCGCTGAATCCCGGCGACGTCCAGCAGATCGCGATCCTGGCCAATGCCGGGACGCTCGCGACCAACCGGTATCCCTACTCGGTCCAGATCCTCGACCACGGCACCGGCCTGACGACAACGACTTACAGCGGCACGGCCACCGTGCTCAACTTGTCGAGCAGCCCCCTCGGCGCCGGCTGGACGCTGGGCGGCCTGGAGCAGATCACGTCGGTCAGCGGCGGGGTGATCCTCAACCTCGGCGGGGCCGACAGCAGCCTCTGGTTCGCCGCGACCAGCGGCGGCGGCAGCGGTGGGGGCACCAGTTACACCACTCCGGCCGGCGATTTCTCCACCTTGACGGCCAACTCGGGCTCCGGCGGCGGCTGGACCCGCACCCTGACCGACGGCACACAAATCGTCTTCAATTCCGGAGGCTACGAGACCGCCTCGATCGACAGGAATGGCCTGCATACCACGTTCGCGTACAATGCCTCCCACCAGCTCACCTCGGTCGAGGATCCCTACAGCGGCTATACAACCTTCACCTACGCGCCGAGCGGCGGTGCGCTCGAGACGATCGAGGACCCGGCCTCGCGGCTGACCACGTTCACCTACTCCGGCGGCAACCTCAAGGCCGTGGAGCAGGCCGACGATTCGCGGACGACCTACACCTATAGCTCCGGCGGGCAGCTCACCGCGGTCCAGGACCCGCGCGGAAATGTCGTTTCGATCGTGTACGACAGTGCCGATCGAGTCGGTACGATCACGTCGCCCGACCTGGCCACCGAGGAATTCAGCGCCTTCCAGGAACAGGGCTGGACCAACAGCGGCACGACGGGCAGCCCGGCGGCCTCCACCCTCTTCGCCGCCGCGGTCGGCTCGTACACCGACGGCAACGGCAACACCTCGACCGTCCGCCCTGATTGGTACGGCCTGGGCACGACCGGCGTGGGGGTTGACGGCCTCGGCAACATCTCCACCTACGACGTCAACTCCAACGGCCTGGCGACCGTCGCCATCGACCCGCTCAACAACATCGATCAGTTTACATATGATGGCCATGGCAACATCACCGAGCAAGTCTACCCCGACGGCACCAATGTCCAGTACACCTGGAACAGCGACGCCGAGCCGCTGACCTACCAGGACGAGAACGGATACACCACCCACTACACCTACGATGGCAACGGCAACCTGACGGTCATCAAGGATCCCCTCAATAACTTGACGACCATGACGTATACCAGTACTGGCCGCGTGCAGACAGCAACGGATGCAAACAATCATACAACCAGTTACCAGTACGACGCCCAGGACCGACTCACGACGACCACCTACGCCAATAACACCACCACGCTCTACGCCTACAACAGCCAGGGCGATGTGATCAAGGTGACCGACCAGCGGGGGAATGCGACCACCTACGCGTATGATGCCCTCAACCGCGAAACCGGCACGACCGATGCGCTCCACGACATCACGACCCTGGTCTACGATTCGGGCGGCAACCTGATCACCGACGAGGAGCCGACCCCGGCCGGACAGACGGCCCGGACGACGCAGTACGCTTACGATTCGATGGACAGGGTGACGACGGTGACGGATCCGCTCGGGTACAAGACGGTTACTGCATATGACGCGGATGGCAACGCCATCTCGGTCAAGGACCCGATGGGCCGGATCACGACCTATGAATATGATGCCGACGATCGAGCGGTCGTCGAGGAAGACCCCCTGGGCGGGCTGACGACCACGACCTACGATGCCGATGGCAACGTCCTCCAGGTGGTCGACCCGATGGGCCGGGTGACGACCAGCGCGTACAACAACGTCGGCGAGGTCGGCCCGGTGACCGACCCGCTCTCCAAGGTCACCACCTACTCCTGGACGCCGACCGGCCAGGAGGCCGGCGTGGCCGACCCCGCGCCGAGCGGCGGCGACCTGACCAGCTACTTCTACGACCACGACGATCGACTGGTCGCGACCGAGGATGCCCTCAATAACCTCACAACCTATACTCTGGATGGTGTGGGCAACCAGATCGCCGTCGAGGACCCGAACGGGAATACAACATCATATGCATATGATTCGACTAACGAATTGACCACGATCACCGACCCGCTGGGCCATACCACGGTCCTGGGCTACGATTCGGGCGGCAACCAGATCACCGTGACCGACGGCCTCGGGCATACCACGACGACCCTCTACGACGCCCTCAACCGCGTCACAACGATGATCAGCGCCGTGGGCGGAGTGACCACGATCACCTACGACGCCGCAGGCCGCGAGACCAGCCTGACGGACCCCGATGGAAACAAGACCCAGTGGGCCTACGACGCCGACGACCGCGTCACAACCGTGACGGATCCCAATGGCAGCACCGTGACTTACATCTATGATGCCGACGGCGAGGTGACCGACACGACCGACCAGGACGGTCGGCGGACGACCTATTCCTACGACTCGGGCGGCGACCAGACCGGCGAGACCTGGCTGACCTCCTCCGGCGGCAAGCTCGATGTGATCACGTACACGTACGACGCCGACCAGGAGCTGACCGGCGCGTCCGACAGCTACGCCACGCTGACCTTCACCTACGACTCGGGCGGCAACCAGTCCACGGCCGCGACCTCAGGCCCCGGCACCCATCAGCCCAGTGTGACCCTCACCTCGAGCTATGATTCGCAGCACAACCGTATCACCCTGGGCGACAACCTGTCGAGTGCGGGAGTCGCCACCTTCACCTACAACGCCGACGACGAAATCACCGGGATCACGGTGACTTATGGCGGCAGCGCCGGGCCCAACGTCGCGATCACCTACGACTCCGGCGGCCGGATCACGTCCGAGTCGCGCACAATCGGCGGCAGTGGCACCCAGATCAATACAAACTACAACTACGATTCCGCCAACCGCCAAACCACAATTACGGATCAGGCGTACACCCCCAGCGGCAGCGGCGGCACGACAACTTCCCTCTCGACGTTCGTCTATTCCTACGACCAGGCCGACCGGGTGACCTCCGAGACGGACGCCGAGGGCACGGCGAGCTTCACGTACGACAACGCCAACGAGCTGACAGGCGTGACCGGCTCGCGCACCGAGTCCTACACCTACGACTCCAACGGCAACCGTACCGGGACCGGCTATTCCACCGGCACCGACAACGAACAGACCGCCTCGCCGGGATATACCTATACGTATGATAAGGCCGGCAAC
Source organism: uncultured Planctomycetota bacterium (assembly GCA_963845755.1). Lineage (GTDB taxonomy): Bacteria > Planctomycetota > Planctomycetia > Isosphaerales > Isosphaeraceae > CAWJTV01. The sequence goes on along the minus strand of CAWJTV010000012.1, from coordinate 197,098 downwards.
CTGACCGCCGAGACCAACACGTCAACCCACGTGATTACAACCTATACGTACGATTACCGAAACCGATTGACGGAGGTGACGCAAGGTGGTACAGTGATTGCCACGTACACTTACGATGCGCTCAACAACCGCATCGGCATCGACGACAGCGGCACCCAGACCTGGACCGTCTACGACGGCACCAATCCCTACGCCGACTTCAACGGCTCCGGCACGCTGCTGGTGCGGTATGTCTCCGGCCCGGGAGTGGTGGACGGCGCGGCGGTTCGACGAGTTGCTGGCGCGGACCAGTTCGGGTGGAACGACGGCCTGGTACCTGACCGACAAGCTGGGCTCAATCCGGGACATCGTCAGCACCTCGGGCACCGAGCTCGACCACATCGTCTACGACAGCTTCGGCAACATCGTCACCGAGACCAACGCGGCCAACGGCGATCGGTTTAAGTTCGCGGGGATGGAGTATGATGTGGTCACTGGCCAGTACTATGATCGGGCACGGTTCTATGACCCCGGCACTGGAAGGTTCATGCGGTTGGATCCTATAGGGTTTGCAAGTGGAGATCGAGATCTGTACCGTTACGTAGGTAACAGTCCGACCGATGCTGTTGACCCGATGGGAACGGACAACAAGGATCCCACGACGAAATGGTCACCAGGAGAAGCGGATCCGGGGCCTTACCGACCCGATGGACCGTTATATCCAGACGGACCCAACGCAGGGGGTAATCCAGGTAATCCCTACATCCAGCCCAAGGATGGGGGTGACGTGCGTCGGTCGCCGACGTCATCTCAATGGTCTCCTGACTTGAGCTCGGGAACCGAGTCCCAATGGCAGTGGTGGAGGAACAAATGGTTACCGTACGTCCGGTACCAGGCTGGCCAAGAGCACCAGCGCATTGAGCAGCAGAATGACAGAATTGATATCCAGATCGAGGCGTTGATGAAGTGGTGGGAGAACTACCTCGATGCGGCAGAGCGGGCAGCGGATGCGGAACTGGAAATGGAGATCGAGGAGGCTGATCATGAGGTTCCTCACCCACCCAACATCCCACCACCAAAGTCTCCACAACCTCCTTTTCCGAAACCACCCGGCTCACACGGTGGGAAGAAAACTATTACCGTTTTTTAGGGCGGTATAGGTGGAATCAGGCGGCTTTGGACCTTGGTGGCGTTGCCGGTAAGAGGGAGGGGATCGCTTGGCCGCTTCGAGCCGCTTCGAAACAGGACTTCAGGTAGTCCAACACGTCCCGCCTCAGCTGTCGGCACGTGGCGACCACTGTCAACATCCGCTCCACGAACCGGGTCACCCGCGCGCTGTCGGTCCGCCCGCTGATCCGACGCCAGATCACCGCGTGCCGTTCGGCGCACTCGGCCGAGTTGTTGGTCGGTGGCACCACCGCGACCTGCGCGAAGGTCCACGGGCTCTCTTCCACGCGCAGGATCTCGTCGCAGGTCCCTCGCGTCGTGGCGCAGTCGCAGCGCACGCCGTCCCCGAGGGTCGCTCTCGCCTGGCGCCTCAGCCGGTTCATCGCGATGCGGAATCGCCCCCAGTCCACTTTCTCGGCCCCGAGGCGATGCCACCACCGGAACAGCCGGTCCGACTGCCGCAACAGCTTCTTGCCGACCGGTTCGGCCGCCCAGCCTCGGTCGATCATCGCCTGGAAATCGCGGCGGAGATGACTCCAGGAGATCTGCCGGCCGGCGCCGGCGATCCCATCGTAAGAGCTCCAATGGTCGGTCACGGCGATCGAACCCTCGTGCGTCCCCAGGATGGCTCGGGCCTGCTCGGCATTGCGGCGACGAGAGATCGTGAAGACGGTCATCACCGCGGTCACCGCCAATCACAGCCAAGCCTTGCCGCGCTCCTGGCGCCACGAGGTCTCGTCGGCGTGGCTCACGTCGGCCGTGTGGACGGCGAAAGCCAGCTCGTTGTAAGGGGCCTCCAAGGCCTGCGCCGACTGCCGCTCCAACTTGGAGATCATCCCGGTGGAGATCGACAGCCCCAACAGGTCGCTGGCAAGTTGCTGGATCTGCCGCTTGCTGAGGCGGTAGGCACCGGCCAGGGTCGCCAGGAAGGCTTGAGTGTACGGGCTGAAAATCCCGGTGGGGATCCCCGCGGGCAAGGTGGCGCAGGTGGTCGCTCCGCAGCTCGGACAACTCAAGCGATGCAAGCGGTATTCGTCGACCAGCGGCTCGATCCTGGGCAAATTGCCGACCTGATGGATCAGTGGGTTGGGGTCCTCGCCGGAATCGCACCGCCGCAGCGCCGGCAGGCGCACGACTTCCAGTCTCGGGAGGAGCGAAGTTTCTCGGGAGGGACCAAGGCTCGGAACGCTTTGCTATGGCCGGGCTGTCCCCCGCGCTTTCGTCGGGACGGCGGAGTCGGCGGCTTTCGCTTCAGGCCGAACGGGTCGGAGGACGGCGGCTTGGCCGAGTTGGTGGAATTGGGTTGGAGATCGCGCACGGTGGATTCCGACTCAGCGATCCGATCTTTCATCGATTTCCAGGCAGCCAGAAGGGCGGCCTGGGCGTCGGCGGGTAGGGTGCCGCCAGAGCGCTTCAGGGATCGGAAACTGTAGGTTCATATACAGTAATACGAACTGACTGTACAAAGTGTTTAGGGTGTGAACGGCTACGACGACCCACCGTGGAGGCAGCGTGCAAGTTGCCCTGCATGGCGTACCCGGGTGGCCAGTTGTGGGCTTCAATTGGGTCCACACCCTGCGAAAAGTTGATGCATGCAACACGCCCCCAATCCTCCGTGAGACAGGCCGGTCCTATGACAAGGAAAAGCCTTAGCAGAGTGTTGGTCCAGGTGGGAGTCTCGACGCTCGTGCTAACTGCGCTGACCGTATCGACTCGTGGTCAACCGGTCGAAGTTCCGTGCCGAGCCGTATTGACCGGACATCGAGGGCCTGTGGGTGACCTCTCGCTTTCGGCCGACGGTCACATGCTGGTCACGACCGGACGGGAGGACGGTACCGTGAGGATCTGGGACCTGGCGTCCGGGACTGAGCAGAGGCGCTTCAAGCAGGAGATTGGGGATCGTATGATCAAGATCTGGGACCTGGCGCCAGGTACTGAACAGAGGCTCATAAAGGAGGAAATCGTCGATGTCACGATCCCCACGCTTAGAATGCGGCTAGCCTCGCCTGAGAAACAGCTTGAGCTGCTGCGGGAGCAGCCGCACACCAAACGGACCAAACCTCTGCATATCAGAGCCTTCTTACTCTCCGACAACCGCCGCATCGTGTTGGGCATTTCCGACCAGAACTACTCAGAGGGCGTCTTCGAATCTGTTTGCCAGGATGAGATTGTTGTCTACGACTTGGAGCGCGGCAAATGCGATACACTGATCACGACGGGGCGGAAGTGCTTCCCGGAGACGGGGAATCTTGGCATGGGGGAGATATTTGATCATTCCAGTAAATTCACATTTAATTTCGATGGACATATTCGCGTATCAACTAATTTTAAAAATATTAATGAGCTTACTCATTATTTTAACTCTAGTTTAATGAACAGAATTGATATTTACGACATTCCAAGAAGGCGATATGTTATCGCAGAGCTCCACGACGCGCGCTTTGATTTTTATAGCCCTTCGTTCTCGCCCGACGGCAGGACGGTGTCCACGTTCGCCAGGCCAAAGGCCCCGGCACCGGTGAAGAAACAACTATTGGGGACTGGAATCGCTTTGTGGAACGCGAGGACTTGGGAAAAGATCGCGCGGGTCCACGCAGACGGCAGACAGATTTGGGGCTCTCGGTTCTCCCCCAACGGCCGGGAGATGCTGATTATCTGTGGCACCTACGCAAACACGGTTTGCATCTGTTCTCTTGAAACCTACAAAATCTCGCGAACCTTGAACGACTTTGGGGAGAAACCCAGCCTGAGTCGAATTGCGATCCGTTCTCTGGACTACACGCGCGACGGAAAGTTCTTGGTTGCAGGTGCTGCAAATGGGACTGTGCTGTTTTGGGAAACCGAGAACTACCGACAGGTTCTCTGGGCTCGGTTGGCCCAGTCCGGCGGAGTCCACCTGTCTTCTATGCCGGATAACAAGAGGATGATGGCCATACCTGACAATTATGGCAAGAGTACGGACCGTAGCATCAAGTTCTGGGATGTGGACCAGTTCTTGTCGCTGATGCCGAAGGGACGAGGCAAGACGAAATAGGGAAACGCTTTGTCGCCGCGAGCGCCGGAGTGATATAACGGAGGCTCGGAAAGTGTGCCCTAGCACACCACTAGTGTCGGTCATTATGGCCGCGGCCGATGAAGATTTGTCGGCCGGATCGGCAGTCCGCTCACTTCTCGGCCAGACATTCCTCGACTGGGAACTGCTATGGGTCCACGATGGGTCAACGGGGAACGGAACCGATTCTCTGAAGGTTCGGGCGTCCATCATCGAAAGCGATCCCCGCATCCGTCGCATCCCATGCAATGGTCCATGGAGTCGAGCTGCAGGCTGTAATGTTGGTCTCCGTCATGCGAAGGCATCTTTGATTGCGTATGTTGACGTCTGCGATGAGCTGTACACCGCGCACCTAGACCATGTCGCGCGCCTGGTAAATCGGTCAGACCTCCTAATATTTGACTATGATCTTGTCCTGACGCAGGACGATGGAGATGACGAGATTGTGGATGTGTGGGACTCATCGTGCCTGAAGCGTGATCTTTTCTTCATGTCGGGTGATTCAACATTGCCGCTCGGTTTCGCCCACCGTCGAGAAATCGCCCTTCGCATTGGGGGTTTCAACGATATGCTGTGGTGGGATGTGGACGGCGATTTCTTGAAGCGAATGGCAAGAGCCGGGTCAACGTTCCTCTTTTCGCGATGCAAGAGTGGACGCCGCCGGATTAGTCAAACCAGGCGGGACGGTGTCCCTTTCCCCAGTCTTCGCCAACGCGCTCGAGCCGAAGTGAACTACCACGCGAGGCGGCCCCTCCACGAAGATGCGGATAGAGCTATCGCGGCGGCACGGCGTGTGAGGAAGGTTGTCTACGCCTCGGTACATTCGATTATCGACTTCTCCAGCGGCGCCGCCGTGGCCTCTCTTGACGTACTTCGGGCGCTGACCGCGATGGGATTTCGAATGTCAAGCGTTCTGCGCATCGATGCTGGACTTTGACACCGACGTCCCCTACCAGGGTTTCCTTCGTAAGGCCGGCGTTTCCTATCAGCTCAGACATTCCGTTTGCGGCTCTGGTCGCGCGACGCTCCTCTTCACGCGCCTACACGAGGTTCCCATCACGGTCTTCCACCTCGGCTCGAGCTGGCTAGGAAAACCGATAAATCAGAGGGTGACTGATGTTCTGCGCTTTTTCGAGAGGTCTTTGGATTCATTTCGACCTGATGTGCTTCTCACAATTGACTCTGACTCAATCTCGCTCGGCATGGTCGCTCTGGCCAAGCGACGAGATATTCCTGTGGTCTTCGTTGTCCATAACTTCTCGTATCGCAGCCTGAGCCCTTTCTGGAGAATCGATTATTGCACTGTTCCCTCGGAGTTTGCGCGCCGGTTCTATTGGGACAACGTCGGGCTGGCCTGTCACACCCTACCCAATCCGGTCGCCTGGGAGCGCGTTCTGGCGAACGATCGCGATCCTCGCCTTGTCACCTTTGTCAATCCTTCCCTTGAGAAAGGTGTCTACCCGTTCGCCCGCATCGCTGACGAATTGGGCCGCCTCCGCCCTGACATCCGATTCTTGGTCGTCGAGAGTCGGGGGACCAAGGACACACTTGCTGCCTGCGGCTTGGATCCCAATGCTCACGGCAACATTCAGTTCATGGCGAACACATCCGATCCCCGTCGATTCTGGAGTATCACTAAGATCCTGCTAATGCCCTCGTTATGGTGGGAAACCCAAGGTTTAGTCGCGATAGAAGCCATGATCAATGGAATCCCAGTTATTGGCTCCGACCGGGGCGGAATTCCCGAAACCCTGGGCGACGCTGGCTTCGTTCTGCCGCTACCCAAGAGGCTGAGAGCGACAAGTGAAATCTTGCCGACTGCAGCGGAGGTCAAGCCGTGGGTGGAGGCGATCGTTCGCCTCTGGGATGATCAGACCTTGTACGAGGAGCACAGCGCCAAAAGTCGGAAAGAAGCCAAACGATGGCATCCGGACCGGCTCCGACCGCTCTACGCCGAGTTCTTCCGGAACGTACGCCCTCAGCCTGGACCCCCATTCTTGCCGAGGTTAGACACGAACAAGAGATTATCCGGCTCATGATGTGGGTATGGGCCCAGATCCTGTACCGTGAGACAGGAGGAGAGAGCTAAGCGGTCTTCGGCATGGATCGGAGAAAGACCGAGCTTTCATGCCTCCAGTTCGCTGTAAGCCGCTCTTGATGTGTCTCTATTTCGCTCTATTCGGCTCTATAAGTTCGCCAGGAACACCTGTTGACGCCGACGGTACTAACGCAATCTCGGCCCGTTTTTTTGGAGCGGCGATCATGATCATCAATCCTTCCCGGGGAGTTGAAGCGCCACGGTCTCGACGAGGGCTGTCGCCGGACGTGAGGGCACAACGTCCGGCCACACGTTCTTTCTCGGGCCTTCCCCAACTTCGACGACTTGCAGTGCTCACGGGATTCCTGGCCCTCGTCTCGGAGTCTTTCCAGGCCCAAGCGGAATATCTACGGCCGCGGGCTGTCCTCCGCGGACACACGGATGCTGTCGAAGGAGGTGTGGCCTTTTCGCCGGACGGTAAGCTCTTGGTCTCGGCCGGGGGAAGCCATGGCGATGATACGATGAGGCTTTGGGAGATCCCCAGCGGTCGGCAGCGGGACATCTTCACGAAGAGGAATACGAGGATTCGAAATCTGGCCTTTTCTCCTGATGGCAAGACTGTGGCCACGAGCTCGTCTTACCGTCCTAATAAGCGTGGCAACCAAAGGTACATCCCGGATGAAACCGTCGAGCTCTGGGACATTACGACAGGAAATCGGAGGGTGATCCTCAAGACTGCGGATATCGTCTTTTGTCTCGAGTACTCTCCTGACGGAAAGACCCTGCTGATCTCCGTTGCTGGCCTCGAAGGACGAATCCTCCTCTGGAACGTCGCCTCCCAACGGTTTCGAGCAGCGCTCGGGAACGGAAGTCTCCCCTTCTGTCTCCCATTCAGCGACGACGTGGCGTTCTCACGGGACGGCACGACCCTGGCCACGACGAACGAAGGATCAATCGTCTTATGGGATACCAAGACTTGGGAACAAAGGGCCGTCCTCAAGCGTCACAAGGGTCCAGTGGACACCCTGACATTCTCACCCGATGGCAGGTTCCTGGCTGCCCCGGGCGCTGCCGGCAACGTCCAAGTTTGGTCCCTGGTCACGAATGAGGTGTGGCGTACTTTGCCGGGGAATAAGGAGACAGTGACCAGCATGGCCTACTCTCCCGACGGAAAGCTGCTCGCCACGGGCGACGCCGACGGGATGCTCCGATTCATCGAGACGACGACTTACGGACGGCCCCTTGTTGTGAAGGGCCATGAGAAGCTCATTCGTTCCCTGGCTTTCTCTCCCGACAGCAAGCTCCTGGCGACGGCGAGTAAGGATCATACGATCAAACTGTGGGACGTGGCCGACGCGCTTCGAGAGTTGCCTAAGCCGTTAACGGGGGAGCGATGAAGGAAAGAAAGGCTGCCATGTAGGTCTTGGGACGGGAGATTGAACGCGTACCTTCATCGTCTTCGCGGAGCGCGAGGAGAATAGAGACATTAGGAGCGATTGGGTCAGACCTATTTCCAGTTTCTCTCGGCGATCATCAGGGCGAACAGGGCGTCTTTGCAGACGTCAGGGTCATGACATGACAACTGCGCTGTCACTTTCTCAGGAGAGCCTTAATAAACAGAGCAGAAGTCCGTGTCACGCAGAGGTCCGTGTCATGAAACACGTCAGTGCGGTCGTTGCTGGAGCAGAAGTCGGTGTATCTGCCCGAGGCGGTGCCAGGCATGGGTTCGCCAGGAGCCCGAGACCCCGAGGAGCCGATTTATTCATCAAGCGGGAAAAGGCTTTCGGCCATCAACTCCCTCCGGACCTTGATCGCATCGGGGTGATTGATCGCGAGGACGCGAATGGTCGCACGGCCGATTGGGGTCAAGCCGATCAACTGCGATCCACGCCACAGGAAGTGATCCACCCACCGATCGCGACGCGGATGAAAGAGCCTGATAATCTCACGTTTACGGATGCCGGATCCAGCTATGTTCGGTCCGTTGTTCCGGTTGAATCGCGGTCACACGACCCCCAGGTTATCGCTCTGCGTCCTTTCGCCTTGCTGGCTAGCGAGGATGTGATCGAGGGGAAAGATGAGCCTGTAGGGCGCCTGGGGAAGATGACAGTATTCACGCCGTCCCCTTGCTCGCGCCCTCACTCGCCGGACGAGGTTCGTGCGGATGCGCATGGGATTCACGACGAAGGCTTGGCGGGCTCCAAGGCCCGGCGGGCTTGGGATCGGAGGATGGCCAAGTGGTCGGCCACCGCGATGTACTCATCGAGCTCGTCTCGCTCCGGAACTGTGAGCGAGCCCGCCTGGGCCTTCTCCGAGGAAGCCGGCTCGTTTTGAAAGGGAAAAGGGGACATCCCTTGAAAGGGAAAAGACAGCCATGTGGGAATTGGCGTGATGCCGATTTGGGACCTATGTACGGACGATCCCTGTCCCCGCCGAACCGGCGGGTTTTACAGATGTCGTTTGATGGCCAATCCCGACCAGGGGCCACCTCGGTCTCGTCAGGGATCACGTCTCGCCATACTGGTTTATCAGGGGAGTGACCCCACACAGCCTTATCCGACGTTGGTGATCCGAGACAGAGCGCCACGCTTTTCCACGGCTTTGCGCCTTGGGGACAGATTCGACGTTGTTCGGCCCCTGGTCCGGATGGTCACTCTGTGGGATCAGCCTCCCCTGACTCCGGTGATCTTACCAGGTTCCCCTCCAGTTTGGCCAAGATGGCGGGGAGAATCGTGTCTAGCTGGCGCGGTCCCGTTCCCCGCGATTTCGGGACCCGAGCCAGCTCCTCCGCCACAGCGGCCGCTTCCTCACGATGCGCCGTGTGCGGGAGTTGGGCCACTGCGGCGTCGAGGTTTCGCGAGAGCTGATCAGGTGGAATGATATGCTCAAGAGAAAACCTGATCAGTTTATCGAGGATGGGATCCCGCTGCTGAGCGCAGGGGTGTTGGAAGGTCATCCGACCGGCTACCATCTGGTAGGCGATCCGGCAGAACCGACCGGCGACCTGGACACGGACGCTACGGGCGTCCTTGCCCCTGAGCCGCCATCCCGCGGCCAGGACCGCGAAGTGATCATTGCATTTGATCAAGTTATCTGCAATCGTGAGGATGGCGGATCGCAGGTCGCGATTGGCGTGTCGGACCAGCGCACCGTCGCGACGATCGACCTGGTCGCTCTGGTACCGCGAGGGGAACAACCCGGCGCGGCCCGTGATCGCTCGGGCCTTGGTGTAGCGCTCGATCGGCCCCATCTCGCCGGCGAACTCGGCGGCCGAGACCACGTTGATCCCGACGATGCCCAGCAGGAGCAGGTAGGGCGTCCCGGCCAAGAGCCCGGCCAGGTCACCCTCGACCGCCTGGATGGCTTGAGCCTTGGCGACCTGGTCGGCGTCGAGCTCCAGGAAGATGCGGTGATGGAGCGACGCCGGTTCCTCGGCCGACGGTGCCGACCGGGCCCAAGCGACGATCTTTTCCAGGGTGGACCGATACACTCGGAGGCCGGCCTGTCGAACCTGTTGGCTCAAGCCGGCCAGGCCGATCTGGGCGATCGCCGCGGCCGAGCCGAGGTCCCTGGCCACCCAGAGGATGGCCGGAGAATCGAAGAGATCGTCGAAGCACTTCGAGTATCCTGGCATGAACGATTGAAGATGCTCGAGCATCTGCTGTTGGAGGACGACTCGCTTTTGCACCGAGGTGCGGCGGTGCCTGGCCAGCAGTTGGAGTCGGGCATAGATCGGGTCGGGTTCGGGCTCCAGCAGGCCGAAGCCGTTGACGGCGGCGCGGTGGATGGCGGAGAGATCGGTGTCGTCGGTCTTGTTGCCGGGGTCGGCGGGGAGTCGATACTGCTTGGTGGTGTAAGGATGAACGATGCGGACCTCGAAGCCCGCCTTGCGGAAGCTGCGCTGGACCGGGCCGTGATAGCGACCGGTGCGCTCGACGACCACGATCACGTCCTGGATGCCGTGCCGGGCCATGGCCTCGCGAAGCGACGTCACGGCGGTCTCGAAGTCGGATCTGTTGTGTTCGACGGTGGTCGGCTCGAGCAGGACTCGGCCGTAGAAGTCGGCGAGCATCATCCTGGAGCGTGCCTTGGCGCAATCGACGCCACCAAGCCGAAGTGCTCCGGTCCGACCGCTTGGACGCGCGGGTGAATGACCCCCCGAGGCTTATGAAGGGCATGCGGCTGCGACGGCGACGGTTCTTCGACGGGGACTTGGTAGCCATGGAACAGGACCTCCGAATCGAGTTGAGAAGAGACCCAACTCCCATTCTGGAAGTCTGCTCGGGCGTTCAGTAGAAAGATCCTTGACCCCCCCAGGCCCCCCTGTTGTTGCTGGTCAAGAATCTTTAGTACCTCACTTCGCCACATACCAGGGGACATCCCTTGAAAGGGAAAAGACAGCCATGTGGGAATTGGCGTGATGCCGATTTGGGACCTATGTACGGACGATCCCTATCCCCGCCGAACCGGCGGGTTTTACAGATGTCGTTTGATGGCCAATCCCGACCAGGGGCCACCTCTGTCTCGTCAGGGATCACGTCTCGCCATACTGGTTTATCAGGGGAGTGACCCCACACAGCCTTATCCGACGTTGGTGATCCGAGACAGAGCGCCACGCTTTTCCACGGCTTTGCGCCTTGGGGACAGATTCGACGTTGTTCGGCCCCTGGTCCGGATGGTCACTCTGTGGGATCAGCCTCCCCTGACTCCGGTGATCTTACCAGGTTCCCCTCCAGTTTGGCCAAGATGGCGGGGAGAATCGTGTCTAGCTGGCGCGGTCCCGTTCCCCGCGATTTCGGGACCCGAGCCAGCTCCTCCGCCACAGCGGCCGCTTCCTCACGATGCGCCGTGTGCGGGAGTTGGGCCACTGCGGCGTCGAGGTTTCGCGAGAGCTGATCAGGTGGAATGATATGCTCAAGAGAAAACCTGATCAGTTTATCGAGGATGGGATCCCGCTGCTGAGCGCAGGGGTGTTGGAAGGTCATCCGACCGGCTACCATCTGGTAGGCGATCCGGCAGAACCGACCGGCGACCTGGACACGGACGCTACGGGCGTCCTTGCCCCTGAGCCGCCATCCCGCGGCCAGGACCGCGAAGTGATCATTGCATTTGATCAAGTTATCTGCAATCGTGAGGATGGCGGATCGCAGGTCGCGATTGGCGTGTCGGACCAGCGCACCGTCGCGACGATCGACCTGGTCGCTCTGGTACCGCGAGGGGAACAACCCGGCGCGGCCCGTAATCGCTCGGGCCTTGGTGTAGCGCTCGATCGGCCCCATCTCGCCGGCGAACTCGGCGGCCGAGACCACGTTGATCCCGACGATGCCCAGCAGGAGCAGGTAGGGCGTCCCGGCCAAGAGCCCGGCCAGGTCACCCTCGACCGCCTGGATGGCTTGAGCCTTGGCGACCTGGTCGGCGTCGAGCTCCAGGAAGATGCGGTGATGGAGCGACGCCGGTTCCTCGGCCGACGGTGCCGACCGGGCCCAAGCGACGATCTTTTCCAGGGTGGACCGATACACTCGGAGGCCGGCCTGTCGAACCTGTTGGCTCAAGCCGGCCAGGCCGATCTGGGCGATCGCCGCGGCCGAGCCGAGGTCCCTGGCCACCCAGAGGATGGCCGGAGAACCGAAGAGATCGCCGACGCACTTCGAGTATCCTGGCATGAACGATTGAAGATGCTCGAGCATCTGCTGTTGGAGGACGACTCGCTTTTGCACCGAGGTGCGGCGGTGCCTGGCCAGCAGTTGGAGTCGGGCATAGACCGGGTCGGGTTCGGGCTCCAGCAGGCCGAAGCCGTTGACGGCGGCGCGGTGGATGGCGGAGAGGTCGGTGTCGTCGGTCTTGTTGCCGGGGTCGGCGGGGAGTCGATACTGCTTGGTGGTGTAAGGATGAACGATGCGGACCTCGAACCCCGCCTTGCGGAAGCTGCGCTGGACCGGGCCGTGATAGCGACCGGTGCGCTCGACGACCACGATCACCTCCCGGATGCCGTGCCGGGCCATGGCCGCGCGAACCGACGTCACGGCGGTCTCGAAGTCGGATCGGTTGTGTTCGACGGTGGTCGGCTCGAGCAGGACTCGGCCGTAGAAGTCGGCGAACATCATCCGGGAGCGTGCCTTGGCGCAATCGACGCACACCAAGCCGAAGTGCTCCGGTCCGACCGCTTGGACGCGCGGGTGAATGACCCCCCGAGGCTTATGAAGGGCATGCGGCTGCGACGGGCGACGGTTCTTCGACGGGGACTTGGTAGCCATGGAACAGGACCTCCGAATCGAGTTGAGAAGAGACCCAACTCCCATTCTGGAAGTCTGCTCGGGCGTTCAGTAGAAAAGATCCTTGACCCCCCCAGGCCCCCCTGTTGTTGCTGGTCAAGAATCTTTAGTACCTCACTTCGCCACATACCAGGGGACATCCCTAAATCTTGACGAGGATTGCGAGATCTGGTTGAACTGCAGAGTCTGGGAAATCCGTATCCGCCTTAGGTCGGCAAAACCATGCGACACACACCCGTTTTTCAGCGAGCTTCAACAGGGACCTTTCCCGTTCGGCGTGGCCGGGTCCGTGGCTGGCGGACGACCGCGGGGCCGGAGACTATACTCCAGCCCCAGGCTCCGGGCGGTCGCTGTCGTCCAGGCCGCCGAGCCGTACGGCCGATCGCGGCGCACGCATTCGCGCACCTGCTCCACTTCGGCCTCGGTCATCGCCATGTTGACGCCCTCGACCCAGTCTCGCTCATCTTCCTCGGTCGGGAACGCCTTGAACCGGCCTTGCCACACATGGCCGCTGGAGTGATAGTGTCGCAGGTAGCGGCGCACTGGGGTGGTCATCAGCCAATGCATCCCGCGGCTGAGGTCGCCGTCGGCGCGGGGCCAGAGCGCCAGATGGAAGTGATTGGGCATGAGGCAGTAGGCCAGGATGCGCATCGGGGTGCGGAGGGAGGCTTCGGCCATCATCTCGACGAACGCGTCGTAGTCGTCGGACTTGTGGAACACCTCGGCACGTGCGTTGCCGCGATTGAGGACATGGTAGGTGTATCCGGCCGAGCAAGCTCTTGCGGTTCGAGGCATGGGCTCACCGAGACTCATGGGGGAGGGAAGAGATCATGGGTTTACCCAAATTGTCCAGCCTGCGGGGGGAATTAGCAATGTCCCGAATGGCATTAAGTTAAGTTTAACTCCTGATCTCCAAACGGCTTGCGTCGAGCATGTTTTCGGCGATTTTATAAGTATGTTGATATCTAGATCATTCCATGCGGCTTGGATCCAGGGTGTTTTCGCTCTGAGAATCAAATTAACATATCTAAACTATTTCTGATTGGAGCCGGGGAGATCGACCCTAAGTGCAATTAGAATCTGTCTTTACGCTTAACTTAATGGCATTCAGCAATGTCCCCTTTTGCCCCTCCCGTGAACAAACCGGCTGGACCGAGATGGCGGTTCCGTCAAGGGAAGGAAGCCAGGTCGATGATGAAGGGGAATGTCGGCTTGAGCGTGGTCACCATCCTGGTGTCGGCGGTGATCAGCTCGCACCCCTCCCGCTCCGCCAGGGCGACATAGAGGCAGTCGTAGAAACCGATTCGGGCTTGCCGTGAGATGGCCAGCGCGCTGGGCCAGCGGCAGCGCAGGGAAGAGCCGAGGGCAATCGGTCATGATCTCACCCCAGAACTGGGCGGCGTCCGCAATCAGCCGCCGCCGCTCCGCCCGCGTCAGGGCGTGGGCGGCCTCGAAGGGGAGCACATCGGGTGCGATCAGCTCGTGGATCCGGGCCCGCCCGTCATCCCGCAACCGCCGTGCCTTCGGCGAGTTCGACCTCATTGAGCACCCACTTGAGGGCGACATTGACATCCAGGACGTATTTCATCCTTCGTCGCGGCTTTCCTGGACCAGGTCGACGGCGATATCCGTCAGGCCTTGCGTCTTCAGCATCTCCCGCCGCAAGGCATCGGACCGCTGCCGGATCCGACGTAGGAGTTCCGCGTCGGTCACGTGCTGGCCCTCGGCGACGAGCCGGACCACCTCGGCGATGTCCGCGTCTCTCTGAGCCTGGTCGTCGTGATTCATGGGCGCCTCCGGGAGTATTCTATCGAGGAGAAGGACAGGGGACATAACTAATGAATAGGCTTGCCCCCTTTTACACTTTCGAACGCTTGGCGGGCTTCAGGGCCCGGCGGGCTCGGGATTGGAGGATGGTCAAGAGGTCGGCCACCGTGATGTACTCATCGAGCTCGTCTCGCTCGGGAACTGTGAGCGAGCCCTCCTGGGCCTTCTCCGAGAGGAAGCCGGCACGCTTTTGTTGCCTTGGGGAGAAGCTCAGCTCCAGGATCTTCCGAGCGGTCGCGGGGGACCTGCTCCGTGGCTCCAGGTCGGCAAGTTGCTGGAGCATCGCCGTTCCAATCGGCTCGCGTCGCGGTGTGCCGGTTCTCGTGGTCATGAGTTCGGGACTCATCATGTTTCCTGGATCGGACTTGGAAAGATTATCGCAGATGGCCCGGCGCGAGGCCAGCGCGATTCCGGGGAGTCGGGGCGTTAGAACGCCTCGCAGTTGGGTTGCCCAAACGTGAGGCCTGCTCTCGAAGAACCCCCCGGAACCCCCCCTTCGCAAGGGGGGGATATTGATCGGGAAAAGCCCGTTTCCTGTCCCCCCCTTGCGAAGGGGGGGTTCCGGGGGGTGAATTCGCAGCGACTCAGGGCGTGCGCCATGCAAAAGCCAAGCGCTCTCGACTGAGTTTCCCGTTCACTCGATCTCGGAGGTGATGCCGGTGGGATCGCGGGGGATGACCCGTTGGGCCGAGCCGTCCACCAGCAGATCGAGGTCTTTCAGGACGATGGCCCCGATCAAGGCCGTCTCGCGTTTCGGTTCGCAAACCGCGGAGAAGGTCCCGTGACGACCCAGGAGCTGGACGTAGACCTGATCCATACCCTTGCGGCGGGCTCGGCGGCCGTCGGCGTAGCGGACGTTGATCGGGTCGCCCAGCGGCAGGCCCAGGCGCTTGACCAGCGCCGCGGGCAACACCAGCTTCGTCGCGTCGGAATCCACCAGACCCTGGATCCTCTCGCGGCGAACCTGGTCGGCGGGCAGGTGGCCATCCTGGAGGCGGATCAAGTCCGCATTATTCACGACCTCGATCTCGACGCGGAAGCGCCCCACGCCGTTGTCTCCGCGGGCTGGCATGGCCTTGCTCCTTCCGATCCGCGTCGGATGGTTTCCCTGGATCTCTCGATGATACACGCTCCCCCGGGGCCCGACAACGATCGGACACGGGGAGTTCCCTGGAGAAGAGTGGCGAACTGGGTTACTGGGTTGCATCAGGAACAGCCCCTCATAAAGAGGGGACAGGCACGGCGAAGACTCGAAGCCAGGCCCCGTTTTGGAGGTGCCGTTTCAAAAGGGGGACAGGCACCTCGAAGACTCGGAGCCAGTCCCCGTTTTGAAACAGCTCTTGGGAGGCGAGATGCCGGATGCGGACAAGCCCCAGCGCGACGATCCACGGGCTGCTCAGAGCGGCGATCCCCGTCCTTCGACCGGGCCGCTTCATCAGGCCGTCCCGCTCTCGTTCGCGGTCTGCGTCGACGACGAGGCCGTGCTCGCGGCGAACCTGATGGCCTCACCGTGCCTGGGACCCGGCGCCGCACCAGGTCATCGTCCTCCGCAACCCGCCCAACGCCGCGGAGGCGCTGAACGCCGGCCGGGAGCGGGCGAAGCACGAGTGGGTCGTCTGCGTGCACCAGGATGTGGTCCTGCCGCCGGACTGGGACCGGCAAATCCTCGAGCAATATCGGCGGGCCGAGCGACGATTCGGACCGATCGGGGTGGCCGGGGTCTACGGCGTCGGCCCGGTGATCGCTCCCGGATCATCCCAGGGTCCGCCCGCGGTGCGGAGGATCGGCCGCGTCGTGGATCGGGATCGCGTGCTGCTCCACGGGCCGGATCTGCCCGCGCCGGTCGTCACGCTGGACGAGCTGTTGCTCATCATCCGGCGGGATTCGCCGCTCCGGTTCGACACCGAGCTGGGGTTCCATCTCTACGGGGCCGATCTCTGCCTCCAGGCCGTCGAGGCGCGGATGGGCGGTCGTTGCGCTGGAGGCCCCGTGCCGGCACAACTCGCGGAACGTCGGCTTGACCGAGTCGTTCGTTCGCAGTGCGCGGGTGTTCGCCCGCAAGTGGGCCAGTCGGTTGCCGGTGGCGACCCCGTGCGCGCTGTTCGACCGCGAGGGGCAGGTGTTCGTGCTGGGGAATGCCGAGGCGGGGAGCGGATCGCTGGCGCGGCCCGTGGGGCCGGCCCTCCGCGAGGGATCGTGCGCGCCTGGGAAGGTGAGGACGCTCGAACGTGGGCAGGAAGCGGATCCTCGTGATCCCTCACCGGACCCCAAGGTGTCCGCGGTCCGGGGCCTGGCCTCGATCATCGTCCCCTGCTGGAACCAGCGCGAGTTCACCCGGCTGTGCGTCCAGGGTTTGTTGCGCCATACGCGCCGGCCGTGGGAGTTGATCGTCATCGACAATGGCTCGACCGATGGGACCGGCGATTACCTGGCCGGAGTCCAGGACGCGGCGGGCGTGCCGGTCACGATCATCGCGAATGCCCGGAACGTCGGGTTTCCGCGGGCCATCAACCAGGGCTTGCAGGCCGCACGTGGTGAGTACCTCGTCTTGCTCAACAATGACGCGGTCGTCACCGATGCGTGGCTCGATCAGCTCATCGCGTTGACGGCGGTGCGAGTGGGAACGGAGGATCGGGAGACCGCCGGTTCGGGCAGCGATGGGGTCGGGAGACCTGTGCCGAGCGGGAGACCCGCGCCGAGCGCGATGCGGGGCGGCACTCTCGCGGAAAACGGGGACAGGCACCCGGCCTCAGCCGATCGTTCGCGCGAAAGCCCCGATTATCTTGGGCCGGGAGCCAGTCCCCGTTTTCCTTCCCCGGGTGCGGTCGAGAGACCCGTTCCGAACCGGATCGGCCTGGCCGGGCCGATGTCGAATTACGCCGCGCCGCCGCAAGGGGTCGAGAGTGTGCCGTATCGCGACCTGGACGAGATGCACGCCTTCGCCCGGCGGTGGCGCGATCGGCATCGCGGGCAGTGGTTCACGGTGGGGAAGCTGTCGGGCTTCTGCCTGCTCTTGACGCGGGCGGTCTACGACGCCGTCGGCGGGCTGGACGAGCGGTTCGGGTTGGGGTTGTTCGATGATGACGACCTGGCCGTGCGTGCGCGTCGTGGCGGGTTCGAGCTGGCCGTGGCGAAGGATCTGTTCGTCCACCACTTCGGCAGCCGGACGTTCGTCGGCAACGGGGTCGACGCGTCGGCGCTGCTGGAGGAAAATGAGCGACGGTTCGCCGGGAAGTGGGGGCAGGACGCGCCTCGGGGACGGCGAGTTGAGCTGAGGGCCTGGACGAACCCGATTCCGGATTCCGGATTCCGGATTCCGGATTCCGGATTCCGGATTCCGGATTCCCGATTCCGGATTCCCGATTCCCGATTCCGGATTCCGGATTCCCGATTCCGGATTCTCGATTCTCGATTCCGGATTCCGGATCAACCTCGGCCCTCAACTTTCGGTCTTCGGCCCCAGACGCCCCGCTTCCTGGGCAGTCGGTATCTGAACGAACAACCGACCACCGACAGCGGGCCCGAGTCAGCTTGACCATGATCGTCCGAGACGAGGAAAAGAACCTTCCGAAATGCCTCGAGTCGGTGCGGGGGATCTTCGATGAGATCGTAGTTGTCGATACCGGCAGCACCGATCGTACGGTCGAGGTGGCTCGATCCTTTGGTGCGCGGGTGTTCGATTTCGTCTGGGTTGATGACTTCGCCGCCGCTCGCAATGCCGCCCTGGCGCGGGCGACCGGCGATTACGCCTTCTGGCTCGATGCCGACGACGTGGTCGAGCCGCCCGAGCGCGAGACGTTGCAGGTGCTGCTCGACTCGCTGCGGTCGGATCAGGATTGCGGTTACGTCGTGCGTTGTGCGTGTGATCCCGGCGAAGATGGCAGCGGCGGCGAGACCGTCGTCGATCACATCCGGCTGTTCCCGCTCCACGAGGGGATCCGCTGGACCTATCGCGTTCACGAGCAGATTTTGCCGGCGCTGCGGCGGGCGAAGATCCCCGTGCGCTGGACCGATCTCGTCGTGCGGCATACGGGGTACACCGACCGGGCACTCCGGGCGCGGAAGCTCCAACGCGATGAACGCATCCTCCGCGACGAGCTGGACGAACGGCCCGATGACCCGTTCGTCCTGTTCAACCTCGGCGCCATCGCCATCGAGCGCCAGGACTGGCGCGAGGCGCTGGAATTGCTCCGCCGCAGCCTGGCCGGCTCGGCGCCGAGTGACTCGATCACGCGGAAGCTCTATGCGCTGATCGCGCGGGCGCACCAGATGCTCGCCGAGCCCGACCAGGCCCTGGCCGCCTGCGCCGCGGGACTGGCCCTGGATCCTGCCGATGCCGAATTGCTCTTCCGCGAAGCGGTGGTCCAGCGGCATACGGGCGACGCCGAGGGCGCCGAGCGGTGCTGGCGCAGGTCCTGACCCTCCGCCGCCCCGAGCAGTTCGCCAGCCTCGACCAGGGGATCTACGGCCATCTGACCCGGCGCAACCTCGCCGCGCTGGCCGCCGAGCGCGGTGACCGTGAGGAGGCCGAGCGGCTCTGGCGCGCGGTGCTCGAGGAATGCCCCGGCGACCGCGAGGCGACGGCGAAACTCGACCTGCTGCGCGGCGCCCCCGGCCGGCCGCCACGCCGAGGTCGGGGCGCGCGCGGTCTCCTGGATCGTGCCCGGCTCACGGCGGATCATTGTTCCGGCTGGCGCTTCGGGGGTTTCGGAACCTGACTCCCGGCGGGTCGCCGCCTGGGTCGAGGCGCTGCATGCCACCGTCGTCGTCGAGCTGGGGGTCCGTTTCGGCGTCAGTACCCGCGCCCTGCTCGAGGGGGCGCACGCGGTCGATGGCCACGTCTGGGGCGTCGATCCCCTGGATCGTCACGACGTCCGGGACCCCCGCTTCACCTTCGTCCGGGCGGATCCGATGGCGGTCGTCGATCGCTGGGAGCGGATCGACCTGCTGCACGTGGACATCGACGCGCATTGCGAGGACGATGCACGGCGATGGTTGGGGGCCTACGCGGGGAGGTGCCGGGCCGTCGCCGTGGCCAATACGCACCATCCGCGATCCCTCCTCGGGCCGATCATCATCGAGGTGATCGCCGCGGGCGGCTGGCAGGCCCACGAGTACCGGGAGGGCACGTCGGGCTGGACGGTGCTCGTGCGGCCCGGAGAGCCGTGCCCCATCGAGGACGCCCCGGCCGCCGGCGCGGCGAGCCTCGCTCAGGCCGCGACGGCCGGATCCGGCCCGTGATCCCCGGGGATGGGAGCCCGTATGAACGCCGCGGCCGACCTTTACCTCGACCTGATGATGCGATGCCTGACCGACTGGCTCTATGACCAGTTCGAAGAGCCGATCCGCGCCGAGGGCTTGGACTGGCCGGCGCGGGCCCACACGATGATCGGCCTGAAGCGCCTCGCCAACGTGCGGGAGTGCGTCGAGAGTGTCCTGGCCGACGGCGTGCCGGGCGACTTGATCGAGACCGGCGCCTGGCGCGGCGGGACGACGATCCTCATGCGCGCGATCCTCAAGGTCCACGGCGTGGGCGATCGAACCGTCTGGGTCGCCGACTCGTTCGCCGGCCTGCCGCCGCCGGACGCGGCCCGCTACCCCTGCGACGCCGATGATGGCCTGCACGAATTCGCCCAGCTCGCCGTGCCGCTGGAGCGGGTCCGCGACAACTTCCGACGGTACGGCCTGCTCGATGAGCAGGTCCGCTTCCTCCCGGGCTGGTTCCGGGACACGCTGCCGGCGGCACCGATCGAGCGGCTGGCCGTACTCCGGCTCGACGGCGACCTGTACGAGTTGACGATCCAGGCCCTCGAGAGCCTCTACGACCGCCTCTCGGTGGGCGGCTACGTGATCGTGGACGACTACGGCAATGTGGCGGGCTGCCGTCGGGCCGTCCACGACTTCCGCGAGGCGCGACGGCATCCAGGACCCGATCCGGCCGATCGATTGGGCCGGAGTCTCCTGGCGTCGATCGACAGGCCCCAGGTCGTCCTCCAACCCGGTCGGGCCGTGACCGATCGCAGTTCGTGCACCCGGATCCGATAACCATGACCAAACGGCTGCTGTTCGCCTCGATCCACTGCTATCTCGATCCGGCCAGCGGGGCGGCGATCTGTAGCCGCGAGGTGCTGGAGATGCTGGCCGCGCGCGGCTGGGATTGCCGCGCGCTGACCTGCGGGATCCTCGACTACCAGGGCGAAACCTCGGTCGAGCAGCTCCTGGGCATCCTCGAGCTCGACGGCTCGGCCCGGCGGATGACTGCGACGCCCAGCCGTGGTGAGGTCACGGAGGTGGTCGACCTGGAGGTCGGCGGCGTCCGCGTCACCATCATGCCCACGACCTCCAGCCGGGCCGAGCGCACCACCACCCGCGCGAGGGCGAGGTCTTCCTCAGCCTGGTCCAGCAGGTGCTCGAGCGGTTCCGGCCCCAGGCGCTGCTGACCTACGGCGGCCATCCCGTCAGCCTGGAGCTGATGAAACGCGCCCGGGCGAGCGGGACGCCGGTCGTCTTCCACCTGCACAACTTCGGCTACAACGACCGCCGCGGGTTTGCCGACGTCTCCACCGTCCTGTTCCCCTCGGAGTATTCCCGGCGATTCCACCGGGCTCGGATCGGCCTGGACGGGCCGGTGATCTCCGACCCGATTCCGCTCGACCGCGTCATCGCCGCGGATCCCGACCCGCGCTATGTGACGTTCATCAACCCGCAGCCGGAGAAGGGCCTCACGGTCTTCGCCCGGATCGCGATGGAGCTGGGCCGTCGGCGGCCGGACATCCCACTGCTGGTCGTCGAGGGGCGGGGGACGTCGGATTCGCTGGATCGGCTGCCGGTGGACCTCTCGGGACTGACCAACCTGAACCGGATGGCCAACACGCCCGATCCGCGCGATTTCTACAGGCTCAGCCGGGTGGTGCTGATGCCGTCACTCTGGCGCGAGTCGCTGGGCCGGGTGGCCGTGGAGGCGATGGCCAACGGCATCCCCGTGCTGGCCAGCGACCGCGGGGCCTTGCCCGAAACCCTGGGCGAGGCCGGATTCGCGTTCACGATCCCCGAACGGTACACGCCGACGAACCTCGCGATCCCGACACCGCGCGAAGTGGCCCCCTGGGTCGCGACGATCGAACGGCTGTGGGACGATCCGTCTTTCGAGGCCAAGCACCGCGCCCTGGCCAAAGCCGAGGCGCGGCGATGGGATGCCGGCCATCTGGCCGAGCAGTACGAAACCTTCTTCCAAGAAGTCGGCCAACGTTCGGGAGGTTCGAATCCATGCCGTTGAGAGGCCCGAACAAGAAAAGGTGGCCTGCGCACAAGATCTGGTCCAGTCCCCCGCTGTCCGCATCACGTCGCGGTTTCCCCTCCGTTTCCAGACGATCGCCGGCGCCACGATCCTACGGCGGTAGACCCTGCTGTTTCCGCGACATTCCCGCGCGGCGATCGCGGAATCCCTGGACGACCGTGCGGGCCGTCGGATCGCCGGCCACGTTGAGCTGCTCGTCCGCTTCGGATGAGAGGGTGTATAGCTCCTCCGACCCGTTGACCAGGCGGATGTCCTGCATCTCCCGGGCGATGAGCGAGCGCATCGGGGCCCTGGCGGCCGGCTCGCGGCCCGGGTTTGTTCTGAGGATGGGTTTGCCGGTCGCCATGAGCCATGGCTCGCAGAGTGGCCGGGATGACTCCACCGGGGCGAAAAGTGGGAGACCCGTTTCTCCCCGATTCACTTGCCTACGCAGCCCCGCGTCCGGTGTCGTCGGCCGGAAGCGGGGTGACTACCGGTCGTCCTCGACGCCGGCACGCTCGATCGAGGCCGGCACCGGCCCGTCGAGCGGGACCCTGGGCCGTTTCTTGTCGCACCGGCCGGAGGATCCGGGCATATGTCCCGCCTAACGTTAGGCGGCAGTTCGATGCTGATCCCCCGGTATCAACCGGGACCGGCCGGATCGATCTTACCTGGTTCTTCACGGCCTGCGGCCTGCTTCTTGGCCGACGCACTCGGCTGGCTCGTCGATGCCTTCGGCTGAGCCGGAACATGGCGGCTCTACCAGGTGGCTGATGCCGGGGCTGTACACCGGAGCGAGTCACGCCGGCTGATGGGGTTGTACGGCTCTCCGGCACCGGTACGAAGGCCGAACTCCGCCCTCAAGACGGCCTCGCCGACAAGCCTGCCTCGCCGTCTTGCCGGCCCCGTCCGGTGTGCCAGACAATGGGGCGTTCAGTGCGAGGCGGAATCGTTGCGTCGGTTGCAGAAGCGAATCTTCGTCGGATCGCGATGCGGACGACTCCACTCGCCACATGGCGGATACGCCAATTGGCATGATCGTTGCAAGCTTCCTACGGGGATCAAGAAGGCGGTACCCATCATGCATCGGAGTGATCCAGGTCATGCCGAGAACCAAGAAGCGGCGCCATGGGAATGGGCCTATCGGACGGCCTTTACGCCAGACCCTCGGCGAACGGGATATGACCGCCTACGCCGCCGCGAAGCGGGCGGGAGTCTCGGTGGACGCCGTGCAGCGATTCCTCAACGACGAACGTGGGTTGAATCTGGCCACGGTGGATAAGCTTGCCGACGCCCTCGAACTGACCCTCTGTCCGGAAGACAAGCCGCCGGGCGACGGCACATGACTCGGGATGAGCCAACTCAGGGACGATGCCGATGAAGTGCTCCCGCTGTGGCCGGATGCTCGTATCCATCCTCGAGCGAACCCGATCCCTCTGCGCCCTCTGCCACTTATTCCCCCAAGCCGAAGGGGGAGGGCCGGTGATCGAGCGACCGCAGTCCACGACGCCTCAGCCTTCGCCGGGCGAGGACGCCGGTCCGGAGTCCGCAGTGGAGGAATCAGGACGTCCCGGCGAGCATCCTTCTGCCCCAGAGGCCGCCCCGGCTCGCGACAGCAGCGACTGCAGTACACCCGGGTCGACCGGCTTGAGCAGGTGACGATCGATGCCGGCGGCCCTCGTCCGTTGGAGGTCCTCCGGCTGACCGTAGCCCGTCACCGCGATGATGATGGCGTCCTGGCACCCCGCTTCTTCGGTGGGCGTCTTGAAAGTTGGTGGATTTTTTGTACACAAGAGGGATTGCGGACGTTGTTGAGGAGAATTGCGCCAGGAAACGGAGTCTGTCATGCCAGCCGCTCCCTTGTCAGCCGAGAAGCAGGCCGAGATCGATGACCTCGCCCGAGCCATCCATGAGGCCGTCGACGCCGAGATCGGCGAACTCGCTGCCACCCTCGCCACCACCGACGATGCCCACGTCTTCGGCGACAACGAATTCCGGATTCGCGCCCTCGCCCACAAGATTGCCGCCAAGGCCCTCGCACAGCGACTGGCGCAAAAAAAACTAGGCTGGCAAAAGTGGCTGGAAAGCCCTCCGGGAGCGTAGAAAGAGGAGATCGAACCCCGGGAGGAATCCACCCATGCGCAAACGACGACAACGACCACGCCCGCAACCGGACCGGGCCCTGACCCTGACGCCGGTCCTTCTTGACTGCCCCGAATGCCAGCACCGGACCTATGCCGACTACAATAACTATCGCACCATCAGTACTCTCGACGGCGTCTTCCGACTGACCCTGACCATCCGACGCTGCCCCAATCCCACCTGCCCCCGCTTCCTCCGCCCCTATCGGCCCGAGGCCGAGCCCCACTTCGCCTTGCCTTATCATGAGTTCGGACTCGACGTCATGGCGCTGGTCGGCCGGCTCCGCTATGCCGAGCACCGCAGCATCCCCGAGATCCACCGCGAGCTCACGCACCGCGGGCTCATCCTGGCCGAACGCACCGTCACCAACCTGTTGGACCGCTACGACGAGCTGCGGTCCCTGGCCACGGCCGATCCCCAGCGACTCGGTCCGCTGTTGCGCCCGCAGGGCCGCGTCATCCTGGCCATCGACGGCCTGCAGCCGGATGTCGGCCACGAGGTCCTCTGGGTGCTGCGCGACTGCCTCTCCGGCGAGATCCTCCTGGCCAAGAGCCTGCTGTCGTCCACGGCCCAGGACCTGGCCGGCCTGATCGACCAGGTGCGGAAGGTCCTGCCGGTGCCGATCACCGGCGTGGTCTCCGACGGTCAGGAGAGCATCCGCAACGCCGTGGCTATCGCCCTCAAAGGTGTCCCCCATCAGCTCTGCCATTTCCACTACTTCCGCGAGGCGGCCAAGCCGATCTACGAGGCGGATCGCCACGCCAAGAAGGAGTTGAAGAAGCGGGTGCGGGGCATCCGGAAGATCGAGCGCCAGGCGGAGAAGGAGCTGGAGGACGACGCGGAGGACGCGGAGGCGGAGGTGGTGCGGGACTACTGCGCCGCGGTGCGCGGGGCCTTGACCGACGACGGACTGCCACCGCTTTCGGCCTCCGGGCTGAAGCGGCAGGATCGATTGAGCCGGATTGCCGCCAGCTTGGACGATGTCGTCGCCAAGGCGGGCGACCTGCCCGGGGGTTTGAAACGGCTGAGGCAATTGCTGCGGCGCGGGCTGGAGGAGACGGCCGCGCTGTTCCCGGCGGTGCGCGAGTCGTACCAATGGGTCAAGCGCGCCGCCCGGATCCTCAAGAACGAGGAGGGGCTGCCGGCGAAGAAGGTGCGACGGCGGCTGGTGCAACTGCTGGCGCGAATGCGCCGGGCGGTGGCGACGACGGACGAGCCCGCGGTGCGGGCGGGTTTGAAGCAGTTCGTGAAGGTGACCCGGAGCTACTGGCCGGGCTTGTTTGCCTGCTACGAGTCGTCGGATCTGCCGCGGACGAATAACGACCTGGAGCACACCTTCGGCAGTCATCGCTACCACGAGCGCCGGGCCAGCGGTCGGCGTCGGGGGTCGCCGGGCCTGGTGGTGATGGGCTCGGCGCGGGTGATCTCGGGGCTGGCGACGCGGCTGCGGCCGGACGAAGGCTTGGTGTTGAGCCCGGGCTATGTTGAGGACTGGCAGGAATGGCGCGCGGAGTTGGAGGTGCGACGGGAATCGCGGCGGAAGCAACGCCGGTTCCGTCACAATCCCGAGGCCTATCTCAAGGACTTGGAGCACCGCTGCCTCCAGCTAACTTTGCCAGCCTAGAAAAAAACGGATACCACGGCTCCAGTGTGACCTGCCCCCACTGTGGGATGACCGCCGAATTCCACTCGCACCGCGCCCCTACCCCTCTGAGCCTTGTCGGTCCTGTCCCCTACCAGCGCGCCTATTATCTCTGCCGGTGCTGTGGCCAGGGGAGCTTCCCGTTCGATGAGGCGGCGGGCTTGACGGCACGGAAGCTGACACCCGCTTTGGAGCGGGTCACGACCTTGGCCGGGACGGTCGCCGACAGTTTCGAGAAGGGGGGCGAACTGCTCGAAGAGATGGCCGGCGTTCGGCTCGGGGAATCCACGGTCGAACGAACCACCGAAGGCGCGGGTCAACGGCTAGCGGACGTCGTGCAGGCCGGTGTGGCGCTGGGTCCCAAGGGGGATTGGCCCTGGCACAAGGACTACGACGGCCGCCGATGTGCCTACGTCGAACTCGACGCCACTGGCGTCCGGCAGCAAGGCCAGGCCGGCGGCGCCGCCGAGGGCCGGATGGCCTACGTGGGGATGGTCTGCAACCCCAGTCCCGAATGGCCGTGGCCGGACGAGAAGCCGTTGCCGATGCAGGCGCGTTACCTCTCGGGGATGTACTCCTTGGAAGACTTCGGTCCGCTGCTCCGCACGCCGGCCGGGCACGTCGGCATGGATCGGGCCGATCGTTGGATCGGGCTCTCCGACGGCGGCAATGGGCTGGAGGACCGGCTGCGGGAGAACTTCCCGCGAGTGGAAGTGATCATCCTTGACTTCTTTCACCCCGCGGAGAAGCTCACCGGACTGGCACGGCTGCTTTACCCTCAGGACGAGGACCAATCCGAGGATCAAGCGCGGCAATGGTGTCATCTCCTGAAGGAGGAAGGGGGCGCGGTTCTGGCGGCGGTCCTGCGCGAAGGGGACTGGCCGCGCCGGGTGGGCCTGAGCGAGGCCGTCGACGAACTGGTCGGTTACCTCCAGCGGAACGCGCATCGGATGGAGTACCCCGAATACTTGGCCCACGGCTGGTGCATCGGCAGTGGCGCGGTGGAGCGCGCGTGCAAAACGGTCGTGGGCCAACGACTGAAGTTGGCCGGCATGCGTTGGGGCGAGGACGGAGCCAATGCCGTTTGCCACCTCCGCGCGCTCTACCGCAGCGAAAAAGGCCAATGGGAAGCCTTCTGGAGCCGCGATTTCTCGCACAACTGATCGCCTGTACCACCAACTAATGTGACGCACACCGCCGCTTCTTGCCGGAGCCGCCTGGCCACCTCATAGCCATCCATCGCCGGCAGGCCGATGTCCAGCAGGACGAATTCCGGGCGCCATCGCCGGGCTGCCGCGATCGCTTGCGGACCATCGTGGGCGATCTGGACCTCGTGGCCCGAGAGTTCCGACAGCCTCGCCATGGTCTCGGCCGAGTCCACGTTGTCATCGACGACGAGGATTCGCGAGCCGACGCCAACGCCGTGACTCGATTCGTCAGCCATACGACCCTCCTCAACGAGGGGCCATCACGCCTGGACCCATCGAGTGTGTCAGCGCCGGCTCGCTCTCGCAACCCCATGGTCCGCCCGCCACCGTGGCTTGAGGGGCTCCAGGGCGTCTTTGGCGGCCAGGTTGACGAGCCGGGGGAAGGGGCGGCACGGCCGGCCACGGAGCTAAGGCGAGCACCGCATCGACCTGGCCAAGCGGTCGGGACAACGTCGCGGGTGGACCACCGGCCTGTTCATCCTGTACGGCGAGGCGACGGTCAAGCGGTACAAGACGTTCCTGGCGACGTGGCAGCCGGCCAGCGGGGTGATCCGAGTGGTACTGGTGGGTGAGCCGACGGGTTGGGTGGCGTTCTTCTGCACCGAGCCGTCGGCGACCGTCGCGGAGATCCTGACGACCGCCGGAGACCGGTTCGCCCTGGAGACGGCCTTCCGCGATTGCAAGGAAGTCGTCGGGGTCGGCCAGCAGCCGGTGCGGTCCTTCTGGGCGAACATCGGCGCGTTCCAGGTCTGCCTCTGGACCTTCACGATGACCAAGGCTTCGGCCTGGAGGCGGTCGGTGGAGGAGTTGGTGGGCCCCCAGACATCGCCGTGGGACCACCCGAATCGTCGCCCGAGCCCTGCGGATAAGCGTCGGCCGTGGCGCCGGGAATCACTGGCCGAGGAGATTCAGGCGGTTCTCCGCCCTGAGGCCACCCACGCCGAAATCCAGGCCGCCGCCGGGCGCCTACGCAACCTGGCTGCATCAGAGTGAAGAGAATCGCGGAAAGTACAGATAACGACGAACCTTCTATAAGGACCATTATGGAAAGGTGCCCGTTCACGGTCCGAACCTTTTGTTCAGCAAGTTCGTAGTATTCTTGGCATGATCCCTCCACTGTCGAAGCCTCCGATTCCTGAGCCTCTCTGGGACACTGTTCCGCCCGAGGCCCAAGCCGCGCTACTGGCCCTCTTGAACTCCCTCTACCAACGGATCGCCGAGCTCGAGCGCCGGCTTAACCAGAACTCCACCAACTCGTCCAAGCCGCCCTCCACCGATCCCATCGGACTGAAGCGCAAGCCTCCGGCTCCGCCCTCCGGACGAAGCCGCGGCGCACAACCCGGCCATCCCAAGGCGTTCCGCACGTTGGTCCCGCCCGAGAAACTCCGGTCGTGCCGCGATTGCAAGCCCCGTTCCTGCCGGCGGTGCGGCCACGACTTGCACGGCGAAGATCCGACGCCCTTGATCCATCAGGTCGCCGACCTGCCCAAGATTGAGCCAGTCGTCAACCAATACCGGTTGCATCGCCTCACCTGCCCGGACTGTGGAGTGACCACCTGCGGCACTCTGCCCGAGGGTGTTCCCACCGGGAGCTTTGGCCTCTCTCTGCAGGCCGTCTTGGCGACCTTGGCGGGTGCCTACCGTCTCAGCAAGCGGCAGATCCAGCAACTCTCCGCCGACCTGTTTGGCCTGTCGATCTCCACCGGGATGATCTCCAAGTTGGAGCAGCAGTCGGCTCTGGCGTTGGCAGCGCCTTATCAGGAATTGGCCGACGCGGTCCATCAGGCTGAGGTCGTCAACATCGATGAGACGGGGTGGCGCGAGAACCGACGCAAGGCCTGGCTGTGGGTGACGGTGACCGCGATGGCCACGGTCTTTACCATCGCCGCGGCTCGCTCTGGCAAGGTCGCTCGGACTGTGTTGGGGGACAAGGAAGATCAGGTCGTCGGCAGCGATCGGTTCAGCGCGTACAACTGGATCTGGGCGTTCTGGCGGCAGATCTGCTGGAGTCATCTCCGCCGTGACTTCCAGGCGATGATCGACCGGGGTGGCGAGGCGGGGGTGATCGGACGGCGGCTAATGAGGCTGTCGGACCGGGTTTTCGGTTTCTGGCGCGGGCGCGGGACGGCACCCTGGAGTACGATTGCATGCGGGAATCGATTCTCCGGCTCCGACCCGCGGTTCGCCGTGCGTTGGAGGACGGCACGGTGTGCCGGTGCGCCATGACGGCGGGAACCTGCGCGGAGATCCTCCGAGTGGAAGAAGGTCTCTGGAACTTCGTGTGGTTCCCCGGCGTGGAGCCGACGAACAATGCGGCGGAGCGCGCCGTGCGTCACGCGGTGATCTGGCGTCGGATCAGCGGGGGAACCGATAGCAAGGCGGGGAGCCGGTTCGTCGAGCGGATGTTTACAGTGGTCGCCACGTGCCGGCAGCAAGGACGCAACGTCCTCGACTATCTGAGTTCGTGTTTCCAAGCGGCTCGGAACGGCCAAGCGATCCCCTCCCTCCTGCCGGTCGCTCAAGCGGAAATCAAAGCCACCTGATTCCAACTTTGCCGCCCTGTGACCGGCTACGTGGAGCACTTGCAGGATGGTCGTAGGGGCGTCTTCCCCGTGAACGGAGACGGCGAAAGCATGACCGGCCCCGCCACAACCGAGGTCATGCCGGGCCCTGCCAATTCGCCAACGAGAGAAAGCACGGTCACTTGCGGAGGTATAGCCAGATGAAGCCCGTCCGGTCCTCCTTCATGAACTGCAGCCGCTGCTCGTAGAGTTGCACGTAGCGCTGCTGCGCCTCCTGCCGCTTCTCCTTGTCGTTCCTCGCCGCCTGCATCTTTTCGCCCGCCTCGCCAAGCGCCTTCGTCCATTCGGCGAACCGCGTCTTGAACTCCTCCTCGCTCAGGCCGTCGGCGGGGGAGATCAGCGGCGCCAGGTCGCCGACCAGGATATCGAGCTTCCCGTCGGAATTGACGTCGTTAACCCAGATGCGCGTGTCGCCCAGCGGCCCCTTGAGGTCCGCATCTTGCAGGATCTGGCCGTACTCGATCTTGGGGCCGTGCTCGATCAGCATTCGGAACGGCTCAAGGCGGGGCGGCTTGCCCGGCCCGGCGCGATTCTCGGCCCATTGCACGCCCCCCTCGTCCGACCCGCTGAGGATGTCAAGGTCGCCGTCGCCGTCCCAGTCGACCACGAACGGGTCGCCGTGATAGCCCTCGAACTTCAGCGGCCGGTCGCCGGCCTTCATCTCCTCCGGCTTGGGGAGGAACTTGCCGTGCCCCTGACCCTTGAACAGGTAGAACAAGCCGGGGAGAGTGCCGACGACCAGGTCGAGGTGGCCGTCACCGTCCCAGTTGACCGCGAACGGCCGGGTGCAGATACCATTGGCCCAGTCGTCCCCTTTGCCGGGCTTGCTCCGGACGGGGATGATCAGCGGCTCGCCGTCGGTGCCCTTCAGCACCTCAGCCTTGCGGAACGTCCCGTCCGGCTTGCCGTACAGGACCTGGAACAGGCCCGCCATGTGGTCGTTTCCCCTGCGGGAATAGGAGCCGGAGAGGATGTCGCGCCGGCCGTCGCAGTCGAGGTCCACAAACTGTGGAGTGGAGGTGGTGCATCACCACACGCCCGGGATCTCGGCCACAGCGCCGTCGGCCTTCAGCCACTCGCCCGGCGCGAGCTTTCCGTCCCCGAGGTTCCTGTAGACGCGGATCTTCCCATCGCGGTACTGCCCGACGAGCAGGTCCTTCTTGCCGTCGCCATCAATGTCGGCCCAGCACGGGCATGCCCAGCCCGGCTCGTCGACCCGCACCGGCACGCCGGCCGCCTTGAGCCTCACCGGCGGCTGGAACTCGGACGGCCCTGCGAATGCCAGGGTTCCGCCCGCCAGGACCGTTGAGAGTAACATCAGCCTCATCGTTCGCCTCCCAGGGGTTCATCTCTCGAACCGGGGCTTCGACGTTTGTCGAAGGCCTTCAGGATAACCGCCCCGAATACCTTCCTCAAGGGCAAGTCGGGCGCTGCCTCCGGCTCGGGCGTCCGTGAACCGAGCCTCGCGGTCGGCTCCCCGCTCTCCTGTTGAGGAACGCATGGTCAATGGGACGATGCCCGATTCCCGATTGGGGTACGTGTTTCGCGTGTTCGAGGCGCCGCTTTGCCTTGCTTTGTAGGGTCCGCTGTGCGGACCGTCTTCGATCCGAGGGCCCGGCGACGGACGGTCCGCACAGCGGACCCCACAAATACTATCCCAGTGCCATCGGGCCCACCGACATGGTCAACCGGTGCCGTCACTCTCCCCGATCGCCTTGAGCACCCCGCTCGGGATGCGTGCGGTCCAGTAGTTCGCACACCCGGCGCAAGCCCGCCGGATCGAGGGAATCCGGGGCTGACGGGCTCGCGCCTAACCGAAGCTGCATCCACCTGAAGCTGGCACCCCGGACATCGCGGAGTAGGCCGAGTAGTGCACGAAGGACCTCGGGCGGGAGGCCGGCCGCCGCGGAGAGGATTTCGCTGTCGGGGCTGCTGCTCACTACCATGTCGCGGAGCACGGCACCGGCGACCTCTTCCGCTATTAACACCCCTGCGGGTAATGCTTCGACAACTTCCTCGCGGTCAAACTCGAGATCGGGCCCATCGCCGTGGTCCCTCCGCCTCGCTCAAAGTTCCCCCCAGCTCGTTGGACACCTTTCCGGAAAAACGCTGTACCGAGGCGTGAACGCTTACGCGGCGCGGGCGAAGAAGCGCGCGATCGCCCAAGAGCTACGGGCCGGCTTGGATGAACTCCGCGCGAAATACGGGACGTTTTCCGACAGCGCCAAGGTGATCCGTGAGGACAGGGATCGGCGCGGATGATCGTGGTAGACGCCAATGTCGCCGCGAAATGGTATCTGCCGGAGATCAGCACGGAAGCCGCGCTGGAGTTGATGGACAGCCCAGGCCGGCTGTTCGCCCCCGACCTCATCCGGCTGGAGGTCCTAGCCGCCGTCACTCGCTGTGTGCGGACGGGCGAGGCGGGGCAGGAAGAAACCCAAGCACGGTGCCGGAACTGGCTGCGCCATCTTGGAATCGGGGCCATCACGCTGGTCCCGGAGGCGGATCTGCTGGATGAAGCGCTGAATCTCTCGCTGGAGATCAAGCACAACTTGCAGGACTGTCTGTACCTCGCCGCGGCGCAAGCTCGATGCCGAGCTGGTCACGGCAGACGGGACGTTTCAGAAGCGGGCCAGCCCGCTGTATGGCCGCGTTGCGCTGCTGCGTGGCTGCGAGCGCCACTGAGCGAAGGAGAAGGAAATGCCCGAGGAAATCCAACACACCGCTCCCCTGCGCTCTCCCGGCGATGACATGCCCGTGGGGTGTATGCCGTTCGACCCGGGGCCGACGGCCATCCGGCCCGAAACCAGCATGCCTAGGAACGTGCCCGAATCGGTGCGCGCCGCCGGGGAGGGGGCAGTGGCGGCGTACCTCGCGTTCCTGAATCAGCCGGATTGGAGCGGGGCTACGCGCAATCTCTACCGGCAGCAGGCAGGGCGATTCTTCCGTTGGGCTGAAGTTCACGGGCTGGCCCTGGAATCGATCAGCCCTGCGGATGTTTCCGCCTACGCCGCCGAACTCAGCGCCAGGATGTCACCCCATTCGACGGCTACTTACCTGACGGGTCTGCGTGCCGCGTTCCGCCATTTGATTGCCGCGGGAATTCTCGCGGAGAATCCTTGCGAGGCACCGCTGGACGCCGTCCGGCGGGCGGCCAAAGGGTTGCCCGGCAATGAGCCTGCCGGTAGTAACGAGGCCGCTGCGACGGGCTTTCCGCTGCTTGACCTCCTCGCCATGCTCGGCAACATGGAAGAGGAGACGCTTCGCAGAATATTCGCCGAAGAGGCGGTGGCGCTTTGGCTGCTGGAATGGGTGCGGTGGCCGGACGGCCCGGCCTACCCCTACTGCGGGGCGGAGGCAGGAGACGATCCGCCGGCTGAGGTCGCCTGCCCGGCGTGCGGAAAGTCGTACGCCGTCACGACCGGCGTGCTCTTCGAGGATTCGCCCGTTCCGGTGCGCCAGTGGTTCTACCTTATTCACCAGATGTACCTGGCGGAGCCGGGCGTGTCTGATGATGAAATTCAGCGGCATACGGGGCTCGAGCCGGGGGCCATCCTCTCCCTGTGCCGACGGGTTGCGGAAGCCGTGGCACAACTGGGCTTGCCCCAAGGCGGCGATGAGCTTGCGCGGGCGATCGCGGTGAGGAACAAGGAGCTGATGCAAGACGATGTCGCTCGGAAGATCATCAGGTATGCGGGGCTGGAAGCGGTGCGCGACCGCCTCGTGCAGGCGTGCGACGACGGCACGCCCGTTGACGACCTGCCCGAAGGGATGACACTCGAAGAGGCGATCGAAAAGATCGAGGCGCGGATCGCGGAAGAGGATAGCTACGTAGGATGCCGCGGAAGCGATGCTGGCGCTCGACAGTATGAAGCAATATGGCCTCATCGAAGGCGGTCCGACGGTTAACCTGGACCGTTGCTGGGATATTCTCGAGCGTGGCCGTGAGCGGGGAATCGTACCGAGCAATGACGCCGAGTAATGACGCGGTGGAGAGCCTCGGGATTGCATGGAATGTGGTGGTGGAAACCGGGCCAGGATCGGCGAAGGCAAGCAATGCCGGAGGAAGCCTGCCGTTCGCTGACTCCCTGAGCGAACTGAGCATACTCGACGCTCTCAATGAGCACCGAGTCAAGTAAAACCACTGACTGGAAAGCCGTGTGCGGGAGATCCGCCTGCACGGTTTGGAGGGAGGGGGGGCTGAGACCAATCGGCGCTCCCTACCCCTATCAACGAAAAGCGCGTCCGTACTTCGACCTCAGCGAGCTTATGAGCGCACGACTACCAGGATAACGCGTCCAGCCCGTTTGCCAAGAATTGCGAATTCTGAAGTCGGCTGCGGGATACGATGGCGGAGGGCGCGACAGTATATTGCGGCGGGACGAGTTGACATTGGGCGCACCGGTCGCGGCCTCCGGGGAATCGGCGAACATGGGGCAATTAGAAATCGGGGCCGTGGCCCAGCAGATCGGGACGCTCTTCGAGGAGGGTTCCGTGGTCGGGCTCTCCGACCGCCAACTCCTGGAGCGATTCAACGCTGGGCGGGACACGGGCGGCGAGGCGGCCTTCTCTGCACTGGTGGTGCGGCACGGGCCGATGGTGCTCGGCGTTTGCCGGCACCTCCTCGATGACCAACACCTGGCCGAAGACGCCTTCCAAGCCACGTTCCTGGTGCTGGCTCGGAGGGCACGCTCAATCCGGAACGGCGACCGTCTGTGCAACTGGCTCTATGGTGTTGCGTCCCGTACGGCCCGGTGTGCCCGGCTGCGGCTCGCTCACCGACGCAAGAATGAGGAGATCGGCACCATGATGCGCGCCGGCTCAAAGGCGCCTGCCGAGCCGACGGTCCCGCCGGCCGACGAGGCGATCATGGCCCGCGAGCACGCGAAGGCGCTGCACGGCGAGATCGCGCGACTGCCGGACAGGTTCCGTCTGCCGGTCGTGCTGTGCTACCTCGAAGGTTTGACGGTCCGCGAGGCGGCCCGGCAGCTCCGCTGGTCGCATGGCACGGTCCGCAGCCGCATGGCCCGGGCGCGCGAAAAGCTCCGCCGTGGCCTGATGCGCCGCGGCATTGTGGCGCCCGCCGCTGCGGTAGCTGCCGTGCTCGACTCGCGGCCGGCGTCGGCGTCGGTTTCATCCGCTCTGTTCGAGATGACGACGCGGGCCGCAGTCCGCTTCGCGGCCGGACCGGCGGCGGTCGATGCCCTTTCCGCCTCAACGATAGCCCTGGCGCACGAGGTATTGAGATCCATGCTGATCCACAAGCTGAAGCTGGCCGCCGTGACCGCGTTGTTCCTCGGCGCCGTCGCCACCGGCGGCCTTTATCTATCCAATTCTCTTGCGATGAATGATGAGCCAAAGGCACCGCGCAAGACCGGGCAGCCGCCGCCAGCGGCCAAGTCCGATGTCCCAGGTCCGGGCCGAATGTTCGTTACTGGCCGCGTTCTCGACCCTCACGGAAAGCCGGTGCCGAATGCAACGGTCATGGTCCACGCCCGCCTGAAAATGTCGAGTCGTGTCGACCAAATGGTGAGCTGGCATTCGATTCCGATCGGTCACGGTGGCAGTGACAGCTCGGGGCTGTATCGACTCGACGCGCCGCGAACTTCGTCGGCACGGTATGACACGTTCTGCGCTGTCGCCCTGGCGCCGGGCTACGGTGTCGGCTGGGTCCAGCTCGACCTCGACGCCGATCAGCCGGCCGCCGACATCAGGCTCCGACCGGAGCAACTGATCCAAGGCCGCCTATTCGACGTGCAAGGAAGGCCCGCTCGCGGCGTCAGTGTCTCGGTTTCGTCGGTCAGTGTTGTAGGCCCGCGGTTTAACCCGCGGCTTCCTCAATCCCCCGACGGCGTTTTCTTCCCATGGATTCGTGCCAACGACTTCTCCGGGTGGCCCAAGCCGGTGAGCACCGACTCCGACGGCCGATTCACCCTGCGCGGGGTGGGCCAGGAACTGCTCGTCTTCCTCTCCGTCAATGACCCGCGCTTTGGCCTGCAAAGAATTGAAGTCGAAACGGATCGTACTCCCGATCCAAAGCAACTGACGAGGACGCTCCTACCCCCTCAGACCGTCACCGGGCGCGTCACTTATGCGGACACCGGCAAGCCGGTTGCTCACACCTTGCTCGAGGTCGGGGCCGTCAAGGGGAACCAGATGTACCCGATGGAATTCGAGACCGACGGCGGAGGGCGGTTCCGCGTGAATCCTTCGCCCGGTGACAGCTTTCATATATCGGCCTTTGCACCGGAAGGACAGCCCTACTTAACCGACACCAAACGATTCGAGTGGCCCAAGGGGTCGGTCGAGCACTCGGTAGATCTGGCGTTGCCCCCCGGCATCCTTATCCGTGGCAAGATCACCGAGCAAGGATCCGGCAAGCCGGTCGCGGACGCGAGAGTATGGTTCAATCCAGATCGCTGGGCAGACGTGCCGACACCGCTCATCTCGAAGAGCCGCTCCGGACCCGATGGCTCGTTCCGCCTCGCAGTTCCACCGGCCCCGGGTTATGTCGTGATCGAGGGCCCCAGTGACGAATACGTTCTTCAGGAGATCGGTCATCGGATGCTGACCGATGGCAAGCCTGGCGGCCGACGCTTTTACTCACACGCTTTCATCGCCTGCGACCCGAAGCCAGGCAAGGAGGCCCTTGAAATCAACGCTGTACTCCGCCGAGGCGTCAGCGTAAGCGGTCAAGTCATCGGGCCGGACGGTCAGGCGGTCCAGGACGTCTCGATGGTCAGCCCGGTCATCTTGACTCGGTCCATCGTGCCATGGCGCCATTGGCGGTCCGGCGACCACGGCGTGGTCCGCAACGGTCGCTTCACGATCCACGGCCTTGCCCCGGAGGTTGCGATCCCCGTCTATTTCCTCGAACCAAAGCGACAGCTCGGCGCGACGGCCTATCTCTCTGGCAAGTCGGCAGACGGCGGACCGGTTACGATCCGGCTCGAGCCGTGCGGCACGGCCACTCAGCGGCTGCTCGACTCGAGCGGCAAGCCGATCGAAGGGAATCGCGGGCTGATCTGGCTCACGTTGGTCGTCGCTCCCGGCCCGCTCGACCAACGCGGACTTGCGGTGGGCGATCGTCTCTCGGCCGAAACGGAGTTGTTGCAGGTCATCGACCCGATCCACTACAGGCAAGTTCGCTTGTCGGATGCTCAGGGACGACTGACTTTCCCCGCCTTGATCCCCGGCGCGACGTACCGGACCTCGGAGCCTTCCCGGGATTTCACCGTCAAACCCGGCGAGAATGTGGAGCTCGGCGACGTCAGGATCGGCAAGCCCCCATCGTGAGATGAGGCGCTCAATGACGAGCCGAGGAACGCGTTCGCCCGAAAACCGCTCGACGGCTGGGGCTGGACTCCGCATTGTGATCGAGTGGATTACGTCGTGTCGGGTGGCTGGCCCGAGGGAAGTCGAAAAAGGGACGGAACGATTATCGCAGATCGATATTGCTGTTAAAGAACCAGGTAGACACGTTGACTCGCGGTCGGGGTACGGGCAGATCCTCGGAGGGGTGAGACTCCTACAGGTTTCTCAAGAACTCCATCACGCCCGCGTTCTGGCGCCACGCCTTCCGGCCCCGCTCCCCTTTGATTTCGCAGGTCTCCAGGGCCCTCGCCTTCATCTCCAGATCGACTTCCGCGTACATGTTCGTGGTGGCCAGTGAAGCGTGCCCCAACCATGCTCGGATCGTGTTGATGTCCACTCCGGCCCGCAAGAGATGCGTTGCCGTCGTGTGCCGGATCGTGTGCGGGCCGACGCGCTTGCTCGCCAGCGAGGGTAACTTCGCCGCTGCCCTTCGAGCGTGGCGCTCGACAAGCGCGTGCACACCGAAGCGGGTCAGCGGTTCTCCACGGCGGTTGAGGAAAACATGCTCTTCGGGCCTACTGTTGGCGATGAACGAGACCAACTCAGTGACCGTCCTGGCCCATAAGGGGCAACGTCGCCGCTTGTCGCCTTTGCCCCGGATGAGGACGGCAGAGATGTCTCGTTTTGGCATGGGTCCGAGTTCAAGATCGCCGATCAACACGTGAGCGGCCTCATCCGCCCGGGCGCCCGTGTTGTACAGAAACAGAAGCACCGCGTAGTCCTTAAACCCCTGAGCCGTGCGGACATCGGGGGCCGCTAGTATGGCCTCGATCTCGGGCTTCTCAAGGTAGGTCACTAGCGGCGGCGGCGCCTTCTTGAATCCGGGTCACTGTGATGGACCCGGGCACGTGCCGGGAAGCCTTGGCATACTCGGACAGTTGTGATAAGGTTGCCTCCGACTCGTGTCACATAGAGGCCCGGGCCCGCAAACCTCGGCGGCCGACCGGCCGGCCCGGGGGGAGCGGCTCGGGGAGATGACCCGGTAGACCGCCGGATGGCTGCGGGACCCGGAGAGGTGACCGGTGCCCCAAGCCGGATTCGCGATGCGGTGGTCCGCCGACCGCGGGCCGCCCGCACGGCGAATCCGGCTCGAACGGCCCGGGATCCGGCGCCCTTCGGGACCGGGCGGGGGTGACCATGCGCCAGCCGAAGAGACGCCTCCGCGAGCGGGATCGCCGTGCGGGCGGCCCCCAGCCGACGGACCGGTCGGCGATCGTCCCGACCCCCGCCGACCGCTCCGCCCGGGCCAAGGACCTCAATAACCAGGGTTTCGCCCTGATCCGCGACGGGCACCCACGGCAGGCCATCATCGAGCTCCGCGAGGCCATCCGGCTCGATCCGACGCTGCCGGGGGCCCACAACAACCTCGGCATCGCCTGGCAGCTCCTGGGAGGACTGGATGCAGCGGCGGTCGAGTACCGCGCCGCGATCCGGCTCGAACCCGGGTCGTACCCGGCGCGCGTCAACCTCGCCCATCTCCTGCGCGATGGCCTGCACGACCACGTCGCCGCGGCCGCCGAATTCCGCGAGGCCCTGCGGCTCAGGCCCGGCGACGCGGCGCTGCTGGAACGGATGGCTCAGGCCCTGGAGTGGGCCGGCCATCCCCGGGAGGCCGCGATCGCTTACGACGCGTTCGTGCGGGACGTCCCCGCGGCGGCGACTGCCGCCGTCCGCTTCGGCGCGGGCTCCTCAAGCTGAAGCTGGGCGACTTCGACGCTGGCTGGCCGGCGCTGGAGCTGCGGCACGAGGCGCCCGCCGCCGGAGGCATCCGGCTCCCCGGGGTCGCGAGTTGGCGCGGCGAGCCGCTGGACGGCACGCTGGCGCTCAATACCACGACGGATGGATACGGCGACGCCCTGATGGCGATCCGCTTCGCGGCCGAGGCGCGTTCGACGGGTGCGCGAGATCGTGCTGCTCTGCCGCCCGGCCGAGGCCCGGCTGTTGGGGCGTTGCCGCGGGATCGACCGGGTCGCAACCGACCCGGGCGACCTGTCGCCGGCCGCGGCCCAGGCGACCGTCCTGGGCCTGGCGGCGGCCCTCGGGGTGACCCCGGAGACGATGCGGGGTGGCGAGCCCTATCTGTCGCCGGACAGCGAGACGACCGGGCGATGGAGGGGCTCAGTGGGAGCGGCCCGCGGCGGATTCCGGGTCGGCGTCTGCTGGCAGGGACATCCACGGCACGCGGCCGACGCCAGGCGATCGTTCCGCCTGGAGCACCTGGCGCCGCTGGCGGCCGTCCCGAGTGTGGCGCTGGTCAGCCTGCAGAAGGGCCCCGGGTGCGAGCAGCTCGCCGCGTCGGGATTCCCAGTCGTGGACCTCGGCTTCGAGTACCAGGTCGGAGACTGGCTCCACACCGCCGCGATCATCAGCCAGCTCGACTTGGTCATCAGCCCGGATAGCTCGGTCGCCCATTGCGCGGGCGGCCTGGGGCGGCCGACATGGATCGCGCTATCCCATTGCGCCGAGTGGCGCTGGCTGCTCGACCGGGACGACTCACCCTGGTATTCGAGCGCCCGCCTGTTCCGGCAGGCGACGCGCGGGGACTGGGTTGGCGTCTTCCAGCGGATGGCCGACGCCCTCGGCGAGTGTCTGGCCGGTCGGCCGTGAGACCTCGCCGGCTCGCCGGCGCGGGATCCCCGAGGGGTCGCGATCGAGTCGGCTAGTTCCGCTCAGGAGTGCCGACCTCGACCAGGCTGCAATCCGGATCGCAGTCGCAGGCCCCGCCGCCCCAGTGGTGGCACCAGTCATCGTGCCGCACGCGCAGCTCGTAGAGGTGGCCGGGTCTCATCCGGCCCTCGGATCGCCCCAGCAGCCGGACCGCCCTCGGGAGAAAGTTAAGGGGCTGGCCGGGACGCCGGAAGTGGTCGAGCATGACGGAGGTTCCTGCGGTCCGCCCGGCCTGGATGATCGGGCCCTGTCGTTGTCCCGAACCGGATCGACGCGGTTAAGCATCGCGGCGGTGGCCCAGCCCGGCCGGCCAAGGCATCCGGACAACAGAGGTCGCCTGAGATTCACCCGTTCGCTGCAAAGAGATCGCGCCAGCTACCGGGGAACTCGATGGCTGGACCGCGTGCTCTACTGCTCCGCAACTGCCGGATGCCTAACCTATTAAGTTAGGCGAGATGTTATCTCCGGGACGCCGGG
Organism: uncultured Planctomycetota bacterium; assembly: GCA_963845755.1. Taxonomy (GTDB): domain Bacteria; phylum Planctomycetota; class Planctomycetia; order Isosphaerales; family Isosphaeraceae; genus CAWJTV01. The sequence continues at coordinate 157,395 of CAWJTV010000012.1, read as the reverse complement.
ACGTCAAGGGGGTCGGATCGGAGTACCCGTATTCGCGGGCCGAGAGTGACAAGCGTACCGTTTTCATCGAGCCGCGAGCATACTTTGAACGTGCGTCGGTCGAACCGATACCGACGATCTTTCGGGCGTGAGCCCCGTACACGGCCGCTAGCCACTCGCGGTCGAATGTCCGCCCGCAAAGTCCGCATATCCTTCAGGACTGTTCATGACCTAACATAAGCCCCATTACCGGATGGCGGCGGTCAACGCGATTCATCGTCTTGGGGTCACGTCCACGTTGGCATCGCGGGGGATGATGGCCGACCGAATCGTTGTTTTTTTCTAGGCTGGCAAAGTTAGCTGGAGGCAGCGGTGCTCCAAGTCCTTGAGGTAGGCATCGGGATTGTGGCGGAACCGGCGTTGCTTCCGCCGCGATTCCCGCCGCGCCTCCAGTTCCGCGCGCAGTCCCTTCCAATCCTCAACATAGCCCGGGCTCAGCACCAAGCCTTCGTCCGGCCGCAGCCGCGTCGCCAGCCCCGAGATCACCCGCGCCGAGCCCATCACCACCAGGCCCGGCGACCCCCGACGCCGACCGCTGGCCCGGCGCTCGTGGTAGCGATGACTGCCGAAGGTGTGCTCCAGGTCGTTATTCGTCCGCGGCAGATCCGACGACTCGTAGCAGGCAAACAAGCCCGGCCAGTAGCTCCGGGTCACCTTCACGAACTGCTTCAAACCCGCCCGCACCGTGGGCTCGTCTGTCGTCGCCACCGCCCGGCGCATTTGCGCCAGCAGTTGCACCAGCCGCCGCCGCACCTTCTTCGCCGGCAGCCCCTCCTCGTTCTTGAGGATCCGGGCGGCGCGCTTGACCCATTGGTACGACTCGCGCACCGCCGGGAACAGCGCGGCCGTCTCCTCCAGCCCGCGCCGCAGCAATTGCCTCAGCCGTTTCAAACCCCCGGGCAGGTCGCCCGCCTTGGCGACGACATCGTCCAAGTTGGCGGCAATCCGGCTCAATCGATCCTGCCGCTTCAGCCCGGAGGCCGAAAGCGGTGGCAGTCCGTCGTCGGTCAAGGCCCCGCGCACCGCGGCGCAGTAGTCCCGCACCACCTCCGCCTCCGCGTCCTCCGCGTCGTCCTCCAGCTCCTTCTCCGCCGCACGCTCGATCTTCCGGATGCCCCGCACCCGCTTCTTCAACTCCTTCTTGGCGTGGCGATCCGCCTCGTAGATCGGCTTGGCCGCCTCGCGGAGGTAGTGGAAATGGCAGAGCTGATGGGGGACACCTTTGAGGGCGATAGCCACGGCGTTGCGGATGCTCTCCTGACCGTCGGAGACCACGCCGGTGATCGGCACCGGCAGGACCTTCCGCACCTGGTCGATCAGGCCGGCCAGGTCCTGGGCCGTGGACGACAGCAGGCTCTTGGCCAGGAGGATCTCGCCGGAGAGGCAGTCGCGCAGCACCCAGAGGACCTCGTGGCCGACATCCGGCTGCAGGCCGTCGATGGCCAGGATGACGCGGCCCTGCGGGCGCAACAGCGGACCGAGTCGCTGGGGATCGGCCGTGGCCAGGGACCGCAGCTCGTCGTAGCGGTCCAACAGGTTGGTGACGGTGCGTTCGGCCAGGATGAGCCCGCGGTGCGTGAGCTCGCGGTGGATCTCGGGGATGCTGCGGTGCTCGGCATAGCGGAGCCGGCCCACCAGGGCCATGACGTCGAGGCCGAACTCGTGATAGGGCAAGGCGAAGTGGGGCTCAGCCTCAGGGCGGTAGGGTCTCAGGAAGCGGGAGCAGGCGGGATTGGGGCAGCGTCGGATCGTCAGGGTCAGCCGGAAGACGCCGTCGAGGGTGCTGATGGTGCGAAAGTTGTTGTAGTCGGCACCGGTCCGGTGCTGGCACTCGGGGCAGTTCAAGAGGACCGGAGTGAGGGTTAAGGCGCGATCGGGTTGCGGTCGAGGTCGTCGTTTGTGGGTTGCGCATGGAAAGCCTCCTCTGCTCTGTTCTGTTCTTACGTCCATTATACCAAGCCGAGGGGCTTCCCAGCTACTTTTGCTATCCTAGTTTTTTTGGGCTCTTCTGCAAAGCGTGTGGGTAACTTCGGACCGATTTTCAGATTTCCGGCAGCATGCACGTGAGGATTTTGAGCCGGAGGTATTCTTCGTCTCGAAGTCCGTAGGCCCGTCGTTGGATGACGCGGATCTTGTTGTTGATCCCTTCGACGAAACCCAAGGGCACCTTGTTCTCCTCATGGCAATACGACGCGATTCCGTCCCAGTGCTCATCGACCATCCGTGCGAACTTCTCGTACGGCTTGAGGCGTTGCCACCTCAAGGCCGATTTCCATCGCTCGAAGAATCGCCGCGCCCATACCTCCCGCTTGTAATCCCAGAGCTGACCGAACATCTCCTTGAGGAGGTAGGCTTTGTTCAACCTCCTGTTGGCCTTGAACAGCGCCTTCAACGACTGCCGCCCCTCCTGGGACAAGTTGGCCCGGCGGGACAGCAGTGTGTACTTCTGGCCCTTGATGAACTTTCGGTCCTTTCCCGAGAGCCGGGCGTACTCGCTCTTGCGCACCTTGTCCAAGGCCTCGTTCAAGTGCTTGAGAATGTGAAACTTGTCATAGAGGATGCCGGCCTGGGGCGCGTTCCCCGTCTTGAGGGTGGAGTTGCGGAACGCCTTCCACATGTCCATCACGGTCAGGCGGATTCCCTTGCATTTCCGCGGCCCCAGCCACTGGAAGAAGAGGTCCATGCTCTCCTCGGATCGATCCGTGCCTCCGAACCAGATCGGCCGGCCGCGGATCAAATCGCTCACGACGATGCGGTAGTTGTGCCCCTTGCCGATGGAGAGTTCGTCGATGCCGATCACCTTCGGGCCAGGCGTCCCGGCGCGTCGGAGTTGCTCGCCCATGTACTCCATTTCCAGCGCCTTGACGGTTCTCCAATCGAGCCGGAGTTCGCGGGCCACATCCCGGACCGTCGAGGCCCGACAGCGCCGCCCCACATAGAAGGCGAACCGCTTGGTGTAGAAAGGGTTGTTGGCCAACCAGGGCAGATGCTCCCGTTTCACGGCGCCGCAGCTCCGGCAAGACACTCGCCGGACCTCGAACTCCAGGTTGACCCGGGTGTCGCCACAGGAGAGGTCGCGTACTCGACGGGTCGTGCGGTCGTAAAAGGTTCGCTGAATCCGCCCACAGGCGCCGCAGGCCATTTTTTTCCCCGGCGCAGGAGCCGCACGATCCTCGCCTTGGGATCTCCGAAGATGCCACGGACCCTGGGGTCCGGACGGAAACCGATAAACCGGTACGCATCTTCCAATCGACGTTGTTTTCGCATCCGGTCATCATGCCAGATTCTTCGCGCCGAAGAGAAGCCAAAAGGCCCTTCAAACGAGGGGTTTCAGGGCCGCAATACACGATTTCCTACCCACACGTTTTGCAGAAGAGCCTTCTTCATGTGGTAGCGGCTGAGGACGCGGTCCTCGATCTCCTGGCGGGCCTTCTTCTTGCCCCGGATGTACTTGTTGTTGTTCTCGACGCGCAGCCACAGAGTGACTTTCATGACCTTGGACGGCGCGGGTGGCTGAGGTTTGGGCTTCGAGGGCATGATGAGCATCAATCGTTGGATTTCGGAACGATGGCGAGGGGGAATCGAGGTGGACGGTATAGCTCGATTTCATCCATGATACGGTTGTACGTGGCGAAATCCTCCTGGTGAATATCGTTTAAGCGGGACATGAACCAATTATAAAATTCTATGATGTGATTTTTATAGTTTCTGAGGATATCGAGGATGTCGATCTCTTCGGGGAGTCCGTTGAGGAACTGCTTGGCGGCGGCTTTCCAACTGCCGAATTCCAGCAGGTCATGCTTGGTCAGACGGATGATTCGAGTATGCGGACGATGCAGGTGGTCGAAGAGTAGGCTCGACGTCAGGGCAACATTGCGGTAGTGCTGGCAGAACTGCCGCAGGCAGATCACGAATTGGGTCAGTCCATGGTTCTTGAATCGGCTGTCGATTTGAGCTTGATAATCGGGAATCTGGTTGGAATCCCGATAAAACCTGCGAAAAAAGATGGTCGTATGATCAACCAATGATTGCGCGGCGGCGACCGTGTTATGGAGATGCCGGATTATCTGAAAGAGCTGCTCGCTCACGGCGGCATTCAATTCGGGGTCGTAATAATCAAGTAAGGGTATATAGGACACGTGCTTACTGATGGCATTTTCCAAGTCCTCGTGATTGCTTAGGAAAATGTTCAGGCTCTGCGAGAATTTGTAAAGTCGAAAGCGCACCTCCAGACAGCCGGTGTCACGTAGAGCCTGGTTCAGCTCTTTGAGGCGTCGGTTCTGGTCCCTGCCATCCATGAATTCGCCTCGCGGCAGTACGATCGCCTGTTCTGATGTCTACACCGATTTCGCCGGGGACTTTCGCTTCGGCCCGATGATGCCCGCGATGAAGCGGCCGTCGGGCAGGGTGCGGGCTTGCCCCAGTGACACGAGCGTATCGAGCAGTTCCTCGATCAGGTCGAGCCTGGCGCGGTGAAATTGCTTGGCGAGCTCCTCCGGCGTGACGGGGTCGCGGCGGGTCGCCAGCGCCGTCCGTATGGCCTGGGCCGGCTCGGGGAGCGTTTTCGGCCAGGGGAGCTTGGCCTTGGAGGCCGTTGGCGCTTCTTCCGGCTCCTCGATGCCGAGCGTTGTTTGTCTGGCCGCCTGGCGGTCGCAATCAATTGGCCCATCGACGACTCGCTCGCCGCGAGGGCTAAGCTCCGGGTTGGCCTGAGTTCTGCCTGCGGGCCGATGCTTTCTCGTCGATCCACGGTGGCGCCGTTTTCCGCGCTCACTCTTCGCGTTTCTCGCGTTTCGCCGCTTCGAGTTCCGCGGCGGTATCGACGCCCCGAACCAGACCGCCGCTGTGAACGCCGCGACCGCTCGAGAAGGCGGGAACGTCGCGCGACACCTCACTCCTGTCGAGGTGCAGGTAGAGATCCATGTCCGAGAACCCCGCGACGGCATACTCCCATCGATACCCCGCACCCGACTTGCGGGCCTCGATGAGCAAGAGGAGTTCCGGGTCGGTCTGCTGGCAAAACGCGAACATCGCCCCGCCGCGTGAGACCAGCGAGTCGATCGTGTCGTAACGATGCAACGGCGTCGTCAGCAGCCGCAAGCGAAAGCGCTGTTTCTTGCGGTTGACCTCGTCGGCGCTGAACCGTTCGGCAAGCCGGCGGGCTTGCCGGTCGCGCCCCGGCGGCGTGTCGGCGGGCGCCGGGGCATTCGGGATCGGCTTCCATTCCAGCCCCGGGCCGGTGGCGTTGAACAACACCCCATTGGACGATTCGGCCCGCAGTGGAGACGCGGACAGCGAATGCCACTCGTTCCATAGGTGGCCGGCTTCCGTCCAGACGTCACAAATCACCGCCGGTTGACCCGAGGGCTCAAGCCAGACGAAGACCGAGCCCTTCGAGCTCCCTTGGACTTCCTGGGTCCGATGCAACACCGGTTCCTTGAGCGGAACGAATGGATGAGCGGGATCGGCCGTCGCGTACACTTTCGAGGCCATCGCGTGCCGCTTGGCGATCACGGCCCAAGGGCGAGTCTTGACGTCCTTTTCTGGCGTTTGGGCCTCTCCGGCGATGACCAGCCCGATCGTCAAGCAAATGCCAAGCATCGCAGCCTCAGTCTGGTGCAGTTTTTCGGGGGGGGGCGAGAGACGTCGCGGCTTCGCCTGCGAGGACTTCGCCAGCCAGACGAACCGCATTGTCTTGTGCGGCGGGAGCGGCTGTCAAGGAGATTGCAGCGACTCGAGCAGGCCCGCCCAATTGGCTGGCGCTTCGGTCCGACGACACGAATGGCACTAGCTTAGCGCAACTCCCAATGGCGATTAGACTTGCGAATATCGGGCTTCCCGGCTCCTTGGGCCTGATTCCCAGGACGCCACCTAAAACCCCTATGTTTCCCGGCTAGCTGGCCACCGGTAAAATGATTATACTTGCATATTCTCCGCAAAAGACCCGCCCGCCACGAACGCATGCCATTTCGTAGCAAGGGTTTACGCTTAAGCTAGTGCCATTCGTCCGACGACACCGAAGCCGATCGATGCCATTTTGCGTTGCTCGATGCGACCCACTCGAGCCGCCTTTTCGCGCCTTGGGAGCATGGAACAGCGGACGCCCGGAGAGATGGTTGACGCCGACGATGGGCCGATTGGCGCCCTGTTATACTGACCGGGCTGATATGCTGACCGGACTGCGCTTGTGCTGATCGCTCGCGGCGGCCAGCCAACCCTGACCGGTCATTCCGGCTCGACTCCGACCGACACCCAGGAGCGGCGACCATGAGCTCGGACTACGACGGCATCATTCTCGGCACCGGCCATAACGCCCTTGTGCTACAGGCCTACCTCGCGCGCTGCGGCCTGCGCGTCCTGAGCCTGGACCGTGCTTCGGTACCCGGCGGAGGGCTGGCCACGGTGGAGAACCCCCGCCTTCCCGGGTTCCGGCACAATATCCATTCCTTCTTCCACCGGGCCGTCACCATGATGCCCTGGTACCGCGACCTGGAGCTACGCCGCCACGGGGCCGTGTATCTCGAGCCCGAGCTCAACGTCGCCCTGATCCTGCCCGACGGGCGGTCTCTTCAGTGGTGGACCGAGTTCGACAGAACTGTGGACTCGTTTGCGGAGTTCTCCCCACGGGACGCGGCCGCCTTACGGCGCTGGGTCGCGGAGTTCCAGCCGATCGTCGAGCAGATCATCCTGCCCGAGGTGCAATCGCCGCCTTTGCCGCCCCAGCGGCGAAGAGAGCTACTCGGCGCTCGGCCCTGGGACGGCGGTTCTTGGAGGTCTCGGCGCGCACGCCGCTGGAGTTTGTCCGAGAGGAATTCGAGCACGACGTGGTCCGCGCCGGACTCTTGTTCTTCAACGGCATGAGGGAGATTGACCTACGCGCGCCCGGCTTCGGCCACTCGATCGCGGCACTCTTGGCCGGTCGCCACAAGGCCCAGATGTGCCTGGGCGGCTCGGCCCGGCTCGCCGAGGCGCTGGTCGAGGATATCCGGGAGCACGGGGGGGAGATCCGCACCGGAGTCGAGCCGGAGGCCATCCTGACCCGTGATGGCCGGGCGACTGGCGTGGAGCTGGCCGGTGGCGAACGGATCGCCGCCAGGGCCTTCGTCGCGTCCGGGCTCAACCCTCAGCAGACGTTCCTGGATCTACTGGACGCGGACACAGCCCCACGGCCGACGCGCGAGGCCGCTTCCGGTTTCCGATACAACCGGATCGCCCCGTTGTTCGCCCTGAATCTGGCGCTGCGGGAGCCGCCGCGGTATACAGCCGCGGAGCGACGGCCGGAACTGAACCGGGCATTCATGGTCATCCTCGGCTTGGAGCGGATGGACCAATTCCACGAGATGGTGGCGGCGCACGGGCGGGGCGAGTTCCCTCCTGCGATCATGTGGGGCGCATGTCCGACCCTCTTCGACCCCAGCCAGGCCCCTCCAGGCCGGCACACCGCGTTCATGTGGCAGAAGGCCCCCTACGACTTGCAGGGGGATGCCCGCAATTGGGATGCGGTTCAGGAGGTGCATGGCCGGGCGATGCTCGCCCTTTGGGGGCGCTTCGCCCCGAACCTGGCGGACGAGGAGACGATTCTCGATGCGTTCACCCGCTCGCCGCTGGATACGGAGCGCGGCCTGCCAAACATGTGCCGCGGGGATCTCCTCGTCGGGTCGTTGTCCGACGGCCAGGTCGGCTACCACCGGCCATTTCCCGGGGCCGGTCAATATCGGACCCCCGTAGGCGGCCTGTACTTGTGCGGCGGGTCGACCCATCCGGGGGGCAACATCACGGGCTTGTGCGGATACAACGCCGCCGCGGTGCTGGCCGCTGATCTGGGCCTAGACCTTTGGTGGGATCCGCCGCAGGCGGAGCGCGCCTGGCCTCCTCGATGAAGTGCCGCCTCTGACCTACGCCCGACAGCGATGACTCGCTAGCACCAAAGTCATTCCGCGAGAGACACGACGCGCGTTCTTTTGAAGATGATAACACTTGCTACTGCTGGCAATCTCTTGAGCCCTATCCCCTGCCCCGCAGCTTGACTCGCATAGAGGGCGTTATCGGAGGTCCGCGCCGAGCAACGTGACATCCAGCTTCGGCGTATACTGCTCCCGGACGTACTCCGAGCCGTAGATCTGGAACCGCGTCATGAAGCCCTCGTCCACGCTCCGGTCGATCACCGGCGCGATCGCCAGCCCGTGGTTGGGCGCCCCGCCGTCCAGCCACGATCGCACCAGGTCCGTCACGTCCAGCCGGTACTCGGTCGGCGGATCGACGGTGTCGCGGCCCTGCTCGGGTTCCACGACGACGGCCGGGCCGGGCGGTCCGGCGTCGGAGCCGAAGGCGAAGCTCTGGCCGCCCTGCCACGATCGGCCCGTGGTCGGCTCGCGCCAGGTCGCGGTCGCCTCGTCCCAGGCCGTCTTCAGCGGGAAGGCGCAGACCTTCGTCTTGCCCCATCGGCTCGGGTCCCACACATAGAAGCTCACCGTCGCCTTCGCGATGCGCGCCTGCGGCGGCACCTCCAGCTTAGCCAGGTCGAAGCGGACCAGGTAAGCGGCGCACCGGTCTTGGCGGCAGACCGCGTTGTCCCGGGCCGCGGCGCCGAAGGCGCGGTCCGGCTCGGCGAAGTCGATCAGCGCGTCGCGCACGGCGCCCCTCCCTTGGAGCACTCGGCGGTGCGGGGGCGCGGCTGCGGCGGGCGCCGTCGCCGCGACGGCGAGCGCCGGCCCTCCGCCGCGATCGAGGCCGTCCGGCCGGTGGGCGGGCGAAATCGGCTCGGCCGGATGCCGGAGCCAGCGGGTGATCACCAGGGCCGAGCCGCCGAGCATCACGGCCGCGGCCGCCGCGGCCAGGATCGCCGCCCGGCGCGGCTCGATCCGGTGCTCGACCCCCTCTCCCCTCGGCGGCGCCGTCGGCGACTCCCGTCGGAGCAGGGCCAGGTGGTGTTCCAACAGGGTGGCCAGTTCCGCCGCCGACTGGAACCGCCGGGCGGGGTCTTTGGCGTGCAGCCGGGCGATCAAGTCGCAGAGCCATTGCGGCACCTCGGGGATGACCTGGCGGATCGGCCGGGGGGTATCCTCGGCCACCCGCTTCAATACCGCCAGCGGGCTGGGGGCGCGGAACGGCGGCCGGCCGCTCGCCATGGTGTACAGGACGCTGCCGAGGCTGAACAGGTCGGTGCGGTGGTCCAGCGGTCCGCCGTTGGCCTGCTCCGGGGCCATGTACAGCGGCGTGCCGACGATCCCCCCCGACCGCGTCAGGCTGGCATCGTCGGCCGCCCGGGCCAGGCCGAAGTCCGTGATCTTGACCTTCGGCTCGACGCCGCCTTCCAGCAGGATGTTGGCCGGCTTGATGTCGCGGTGGATCAGGCCTTCTGCGTGGGCGGCGGCTAGCCCGAGGGCGATCTGCGCCCCGATACGCAGCACGTCGGCCACTCCCAGCGGGCCGGCCTGCTCGTGCTTCTGCTGCAAGGTCTGGCCCGGGATGTACTCCATGACCAGGTAGGGCAACGGCCGCTCCTCGACGGCATGGATTTGGACGACATTCGCGTGCCGGAGGCGCGCGGCGGCGCGGGCCTCGCGCAGGAAGCGCCTCCGCGCCGGCGAGGTGGACGCCAGTCGCGGGTCGAGCACCTTGATGGCGACCATGCGGTGCAACGTCTCGTCGAAGGCCCGCACCACGAGGCCGTAGCCGCCCCGGCCGAGGACCTCCAGCACCTCGTGATGACCCAATCGGCCGAGGGATCCCGGCTCGCAGGACGGCTCCAGGAAGTCGAGTGCCGGCGGTTCCTCGGACTCGTCCGGCTCCTCGCGACGCGGGGGTCGATCCCGGCGGGGGTCCGCCGTGCCCGGCCCTTCCCGATCAGCCGGGGGATCGACCGCCAGGGTGATGTCCAGCGAGGGCAGGGCGAACTCGAGGCGGGTCGTAGCCGGCTGGTCGGCCACCGCCGGCGACTCCCGGTGGGCCGAGAGCAGCGCCTCGACGCATCGCCTCAGCTCCGCATCCGAGCCGCACTCCCGATCGAGGATGGCGGCCTGTCGGGCAGGATCTGCGGCATGGACCACCGCCCTGAAAATGGCCTCAATCCGTCTCGCGTCAACGGCCATGGCGCGCCTCTCGAGATCGATACGGCCCTCGGGCACGTCTCGCAGGATCGCGGTCATCGGACAGGCTCCGGGGGCGATCGAGGGCATCCGACGTCCCGGGGCGGGTTCATTCCTGCCCCGACGGCCAGTCGTAGGCGCCCCGGAGGGCCGGGCCGCCCCATCGTCCCCTTCCGGGATCGGGGCCCGTGTCCCCGAGTTGACCGGGGGCGAACCACCCCAGTCTACCGCCGATCGCGGCGATCCGAAACCGCCGCGGATCGCCCGGCCCCGGATGAGCGGGTATCCTCCTCTGCAGACTCGTCGATAAGTACCCCGCCGGCCGCGGGATGCTCGCCATACCGCCGGCGGGATATCCGTCCTCAAGCCTTGGAGATTCGGCGATGGAAGGACTGACCGGGACGATCAGCCAGGCAGGGAACATCGTCCTCCGCGACATCCGCCTGTCGATCGAGGAGAGTCCGTCATCCGGGAGGGCGAGGGACTGGCAAGGGGATTTCCTCGTCCCGGAGGGCCAAGCCGTCCCCGAGGTGGGAGAGATCTATGAGCTGGAGCTCTCTGACGGTCGCTCGGCCGGGATCTTGATCGAATCGGCGAAGGTAGGGGGCGGCCTGCCCGTCATCCACTTTCTCACGGTGGGGAGGTTCGACTGAGCCGCTCTCCCAAGGCCAAAACCGGTCGTTGTCAACTGCATCGGCAATTGGCCGGGATTCTGCATCGCTCTTTGTCAGCCGGCCCCGTCGTCGCCGGGGATAATGAGGGTCTATGCAACCATAAGGGCAGTGGGCGTCGGTCCCCGCAACAACTTGCCCCCTGGCACGTACCCACAGCCAGCCTGCCAGAAACGGAATGAGGTGCCACATCAAGGCCGACATGCGGTCCGGCACTTGGGGCGGCGTCCGAACGAGCAGCCACGCCACAATGCCAAGTAGACACGTCGACTCGATGGCCAGGACCGCGAGGTTGCGGCGGTCCCTCCGCATGGGCCAGCGGGGCAGGCGAAGGGCCAAGAAGGCACCGAGTATCCCGCTAATCGCCCCGGAGGCCCCGGCCGCCGGCGTCGTCCAGTGGGGGCCGAGGAGAACGATGACGAGCCCGGTGACTACACCTGAGGCGACGTAGGTGAACAAGAAACGCTTGGTGCCCATGATGGGCTCGGCGAGCCGGCCGAAGAACCACAGGCCGGCCATGTTCATCGTGACGTGCCACCAGGCCCCGTGCGGGAAGATGTAGGTGACGAGGGTCAGCCATGCGTGGACCAGTTGTCCGCTCCCGATGGCCGTGAGCGTGGCGAGATTGGAGACGCGGGCGGGTATGAGGCCGATCGCCCGCTCGAGGATATCGACACCGGCCAGGACCTGCACCAGGTAGATTGCGACCGTCACGAGGAAGAGGGCCAAGGTGGCAGGAGCGGCAAGCTTCCGCGAGGTCATCATCGGTCTCCAGTCGTGTCACGGCTCACCATCTTGATGGCATCGGACAGAGACGAGACACCGTCTCGCCTGACTGGATGTTCCGTTTCATAAGCGACGGTTTTCTTTCGCGCATTAGTAATGAAACGGCCAGAGCAATCCCCTGGGGCTGGGTGGCAGAGCCGAGCGACCGCTTCGGCATTCCGCCTGTCGAGCAAACGAGGGCCCCCGAAATCCCTGTCCGTCAGGAGATCTGATAAGACTCGTTGAGATTTGGTGCAGACAGATGTAGGATGACAGTCCGTGCTCGGTGACGGCCGACGATCTGTTCGACACTCGACGGAGGGACTCGCGATGCGGGTAACACGTTCGGCGATGAGACTCGGCGGTTTGTTTGTGTGGATGGGTTTGTGCGTCGTGGCAGTTCAATCGATCGGTGGCGGCCTGGCCCGAGCCGATTCGAAGTCGGAGAAACCGGACGCGGTCGCGGTCGGCTACGAGATCTTCAACCGGGAGTGGATCGCGAACGACCCGCGTAGCCACGGCGGCGACGGGCTCGGGCCGGTGTACAACGATTCATCATGTGTCGCCTGCCACAACTCGGGAGGCAGCGGCGGTGCGGGGCCAGTGAGCAAGAACATCGATATCCTCAACGCATCGCGTAACCTCGGGAATCCTCAGACCCAAACCCGTTCGGGCAGTGCTCCGCCTTCGCCGACATCGGCCAACCGATTGACCGATTTCCACGCCGGGTTCCGGACCAGCCGGACAGTCGTCCTGCACAAGTTCGGCATCGACCCGAACTACGATGCATGGCGCAGCCAGGCCCTGAGTCGGTCCGCGACGCCCGGATCTCAAGGCGATGCGATCCTCATCCCCTTACCCTCCGTTCCCACGGATTCCACCGCGGTTCTTCGTGCGGAGAGGACAGGCTTGACGTTCAATCCTCGCGAGAATTCGGTTCGACCTGGGGGTGACCCGGCCACCGATCGCGCTGACGGCGCGGCTCAATCAAGTACGCTCGGCGGTGTTCGCGAGCATCGCGTCCAACCGGCAGCCGATCATGGGGGCTGGCGGGTTACTCGTCAGGCGGTCGCAGCGCAATCCGACGCCGTTGTTCGGACTCGGTCTGATCGACGCCATCCCGGATGAGGCGATCCTGGCCATGGAGACACGTCAGGCCAAGGAGTCGCCCGCGACGTGCGGGCGGGTCAGCCGGCTCAAGGACGGTCGGATCGGACGGCTGGGATGGAAAGGCCAGACCGCCAACGTCGAAGACTTCGTCCTGAATGCCTGTGCGGTCGAGGTTGGTCTGGAGGTTCCCGGTCATCATCAGGCCATGACTCCTCAAGCCCCGAAGTATCGTACGGACGGGTTCGACCTGACAGCCGAGGAGTGCTCGGCACTGGTCGCCTACGTGCGGAGCCTGCCCCAGCCGGTCGAGCGCCGGACGTCGGCGGGCGCGGATTCCAAGCACCTCGATGCCGGCCGGACGACCTTCGCAGCCGTCGGCTGTGCGAATTGCCATACGCCCTCGCTGGGCAATGTCCAGGGGATATACAGCGACCTGCTCCTCCACGATATGGGTCAGGAGATGGGCGACGAGGGGTCGTATGGCGAGGACACCTCCGACGACGATGAGCCGCTGGTTCCTCGGATCGTCCCCAACCTGGCCGGAAATCCGCAGGTCGCTCCCGCGAGGTCGCCCCAGCTCCGGGGCGCCACCCGCCTGGAGTGGAAGACCCCGCCGCTGTGGGGCTTCCGCGACTCGGGCCCCTATCTCCACGACGGACGCGCCCAGACTCTGGAAGAGGCCGTCGCGATGCATGGGGGCCAGGGCGCAGCCGCGGCGCATCGGTTCTTCACCCTCACTCCTCGCGAGCGGCAGCAAGTCGAGGCGTTCCTCAAGTCACTGGTCGCCCCGTCCTCTGTCCGGCTTGCCCGCAATGGCGACTGAGTGATCGTGAAGCCGAAGTCGAGTCGCTCCGCGAGCACCGGGCTGCCGTTGCAAGACACAGCCGGGTGCTCGCATCGCGCCTCGTGTTTCCGCTACAAACGTCGCTCTTCATCTCGCCAAGACCGTGAAACCGTGCTCGCTGAGCAGACAACGACCAATCGATTGACCGAGGGAGGCTCGAAGGATGCGACTTGACAGCTCGTCAAGACGAATGCGTTGCGCCTCAAAGACGCTTTGGCGACTGGCATCGGCGCTGCTGATCCTGCCGGTCCTCGCCGGACCGATGAGGGCCGATGAGCTGCCTCTCGACCCGGTCAATCCCAAGGGGCACGTCGGCGACGTCCTCGGGCTCGGTCTTCACACCCGACGGCAAGACGCTGATCAACGGCTGGCTCCGACGGGCTGGCCAAGATCTGGGACGTCGCAACCCGGACCGTGCGGGCCGACCTGCGCGGGCATGAGGGCAAGGTTCTCCGCGTCGCAATCTCGTCCGACGGGACAACGATCGCCACCGCGGGCGAGGATCGGACGGTTCGACTCTGGAAGACCGTCGACGGCGCGGGGCTGGGCACGCTCTCGGGTCACTCGGGTGCCGTGACCGCCCTGGCGTTCGCGCCTGATGGCAAGACCGTTGCATCCGGCAGCCCGGACACCACGATCCGGCTCTGGGATGTCGCCGAACCGGCGCCTTGCGCACGCTCGAGGGGCACGAGGCGAGCGTCCAGGGCCTGGCGTTCGCGCCCGACGGCAAGGCCCTCGCCTCGGCGAGCCTCGACGGGACGGTGTGGCTCTGGGACGTGGTCGTCGATCGGCCGTTGACGCTCCTGGGCAAGCAGAATGAACCGGCTTGGTGCGTGGCCTTCGCCCCCGATGGCAAGATCGTCGTCTCGGGAGGCGCGGACAAGACGTTGCGGTTCTGGCCGGTCGGCGAGCACAAACCGAAACCGCCTCGGGAACCTCAGAAAGGCCTCAAGCTCCGCAACCGCAACAACCCATGCCGCAGTCGCTGCCGGTCGGAAACGACGTGCTCGCGATCGCGTTCGCGCCCGACGGCGGAATCATGGCCGTGGCCCTGTCCGACCCGCGGGCGACCGTGCCGTCTCCCGGTTCGATCGCGTTCGTGAACATGGCGAATCGACAGGTCATCGGGGCTCATCGGAAGGGCCACCTGGGCGCGGTCCGGGCGCTGGCGTTCGCGCCCGACGGCAAGACCCTCGCCATCGTGCGGTGCCGATCGTTCGATCCGACTCTGGGACGTCGTCGTCCGGGACGACGCGGGCCGTCTGGCTGGGCCTCCGCCCGCCCGGTCCCGTGCAAGACCGGATCATGATGCACCCCGAGCCGGTGTTGGCCCTGGCGTTCTCGCCCGATGGCAAGACGGTGGCGACCGCGACCGAGAGTCCCATCGTGACGTTCTGGGACATCACGACGCACGAGATCCGACGTCGGCTCCGCGATCCCTCCGGAACCGTCCGCGCCCTGGCCATCAGCCCAGACGGCGTCACCATGGCCTTCGGCGGTGACGGTCGAGTCGTCACTCTCTGGGACCTGGCCGCGGGCCGTGAGCGGGCCGTGCTGAAGGGTCACGAGGGTGCGATCACCTGCCTGTCGTTCGCGCCCGACGGCAAGAGCCTCGCATCGGGGAGTCGGGATGCCGCCGCGATCATCTGGGACGTCGCCAAGGCGGCCGAGCGAACGACCCTGGCCCGGCACACCAGCGGGATCACCTGCGTGGCGTTCGCCGCCGATGGCCGGACGCTCGCCACAGGATCGGTCGATTGGACAGTGAAGGTGTGGGACCTGCCTAGAGGCTCGCTTCGCCGTTCTCTCGACGGGCATCGTGACGCGATCGACGCGTTGGCGTTCGCACCCGACGGCAAGACCCTCGCTTCGACGAGCCGCGATGGCACGACGCGGCTCTGGGACCTCGCCAAGGCGTCGGGTCGGGCGTCGCTGCGGTCTCGCTCGGGATCGGTCGGTGCGGTTGCATACCTGCCCGACGGCCAGTCGCTGTTCACCGGCGGTGCCGACGGCTCGCTCCGCCGATGGGATGCGGCCGACGGCCACGCTCAGGCCCTCCACACCGAGGCGCACCCGACACCGCTCGCGGCGATGGCCATCGCCGGCGATGGTCAGACGCTCGCCACCGGCGGGGGCGACGGCCAGCTCAAGCTTTGGGATGTGGCCGCCCAGCTCGCGCCTCGGCCGTTCGCGGGCGTGGAGGCGAAAGTCCGATCCCTGGTGCTCTCGCGCGATGGCAAGGTGCTCGCATCAGCGACGACCAATGGCGACGTTCAGCTCTGGGACCCGAAACTGGGCCGGGAGCGGGGCGATCCCATCCTGCTCGCAGCCCAGGACGTTCAGCTTGCCCTCTCTCCCAACGGCAAGATCCTGGCCATGCTCCCCGTCGGCTCGGGTTCGAATTTGCTCAAGCTCTGGGATACCGCCACCCTGCACGAGATGGGCCAACTGCCGGTCAACCCGTCCGGCGCCCGGGTCATTGCCTTCACCCCCGACGGCCGGTCGCTGGCGATGGCCGGCGGGCCGCCTATCTTGTTTGGACTGGACGCGAAGCAACCGCTCCGGCCCTTCAAATCGAAATCGAGGAGCGTGGCCCGATCGATTTCCGTCTCCCCCGACGGTTCGACGATTGCCACCGCGGGCGCCGACGGCATCGTGACCGTCTGGGACGTGGCTGCCGGCGTGCCCTTCACCAACTTGAAAGGTCACACCCGGGCGACCCTGTCCGTCGTCTTCTCCCCCGACGGCAAGATCCTGGCCAGCAGCGGGGCGGATCGCACCGTCCGGCTCTGGGACGTCGCCACATGGACCGAGCGCGCGACGCTCCGCGGGCCCATCGTGCCGATCACGGCTCTCGCATTCGCGCCGGACAGCAAGCGGCTCGCCTCGTCATGCGATGGCGACCCGACCGTATCGCTCTGGGACGTGGCCCCGGGCCGCCTCGCCGCGACACTCACCTTGCCCGGCGCGTCGGCGGGCGAAGGCGTCTCTTGCCTGGCGTTCGACCCCGACGGCAAGACGCTGTACACGGCCGGCGAACGGCGGATCGAGGCCTGGGACGTGTCGCCGGCAGGCCGGTCCTTGGTCCGCACGGCGGCTTCGTCCCGGGGCCAGGAGCGAGCCACCCTTCGGGGTCACGCCGATATCGTGCGGAGCCTGGCGGTCCTCGACAACGGCAAGACACTGGCCACGCGCGGCGCGGACGGAACGATCAAGGTCTGGGACATCGGAACTGGCCGCGTGCGATTGACGCTCGGCAGTGAGGACGTCGCGCGTCCGTTGCATGGGAATCTCACCGGACGGCCGCTTGCTGGCGGCCGGCATCCGCGCCAATCGGGCCGCCGTCAAGCCGCCCGCCGCTCCCGCCCGCCCGGCTGGCCCGGCGGCTAAAGGTGAAGGCCCTGAGCACCCAAAGCTCAAGGCCTCGAAGCTGGTGCCCGCCCCCAGCCGGCTCCCGCGGCCAAGCCCGCTGCGCAGGCCCGGCCGGCTCCCGTGGCCAAGCCCACCGCGCAGAGCAAGCCCGCTCCCCAGCGCCAACCCGACGCCCCGCCGACCGTCGAGGCGAAGGTCTGGAGCCTCGACGATGGCCACGAGCGTGCGATGCTCTCCGGGCACAACGGCGAGGTCGTCGCGCTCGAATTCAGCCACGACGGCAAGACCCTGGCGACCACCAGTCGCGCCGGGGTCGTGAAGCTTTGGGACACCCGCACGTTCAAGGCCACGGTCGTTCCGTCGGGGCGACAGGGGGGCGTGGATCTCGTCCAGTTCTCGGCCGATGACAAGACCCTGGTCGGGGCCAACGCGGCGGGCCTGGTGACGCTCTGGGACGTGCAGACCGGCAAGGCGAGGGCCAATTTCCAGCATCCCGGCGGGATGAACATGGTGGTGCTCAGCACCGACGGCAAGACCCTTGCCACCGGTGGCAGCAAGGTCGGGAGCGGTGCCATCACGACGTCCGGCTCGGGCGAGGTCCGGCTCTGGGACCTCGCCACCGGTCGACGGCTCGCGGTCCTGCCCGTGCCCGATGGTCGGGTCACGCGACTGGCATTCACCCCCGATGGTCGAGACTCTGGCCGCGGCGACCGAGGCCGCGACTGTCATGCTCTGGGACGTCATGGCAAGGTCGCCCCTCGTCACGCTGAAATCGCTGTCCGGGCCGGCCCTCTACCTGGCCTTCTCCCCCGACGGCAAGACCCTTGCCGCGGGCGGAGCGGACGAGGTGCTCCGCCTCTGGGACACGCCCTCCGGAAAGCTGCGAGCCACCTTCCGCGGTCATCACGATGCGATTGACTGGGTCGCCTTCTCGGCCGACGGCCGAATCCTCTTCACTGCCAGTCGCGACACCACGATCAAGCTCTGGGATCCTTCCGTCGCGCGAACCGTCGAAGAACCAGGGCCTCGCCGATGACCGTCGGTCCGCACGGTCGGGCCAGGCTCGTATCCGCGAAACCTGGCAGCGTTCGACCGTCGCGGCTCAACGAAATCCGAGGCTTCGTTTCGGGACTTACGTCGAATCCCCGGTGTAAAGCCTCATTTAGAACTCAGACTTGCCATCTGGCGGCCGCGCCCCAAGTAGACGATGAGGCGTACAAGGAACCAGATGATGCGACTCCTACCATTGTTGTTCCTAGCGCTGCTTGCGTTCACGATCCAGCCTGTTGAGCATCGCCCACCGGCGGCCAATCCGGGCATGAGCCCGAGGGACAGCCCAGGCACGACGGATGTCTGGTGGGCGGATCTGGAGAAGGGTGAGACCGACGCCATACGCGCCCTGCTCAGCCTGGCTGACCGGCGCGAGAAGGCGGTCGCGTTCCTCAAGACGAAGATGAAGCCGCTGAAGATCACGCCCGGAGCAGTACGGGCGCTGCTACTAAAGCTGGGGAACGAGAACGAGAAAGTCTGGAGGCCGGCCTTCGAGGAACTCGAATACTTTGATCCGCGGCTGGCGATGGACCTCGAGACGTTGATGGATCGCTACAAGGAGAGCCCGGCGAGGAAACGGATGGTCGAGGTGATGAGCGGGAAGGAGGCCGGCTGGTTCGGGGATCAGGAGGTCAATTTCGGGAGGAGCCGGAACGGCATGTTCTACTTCGGCACCCTTAAGAGTTTCTTGAGGGCCGACCACAAGATCGAGGACCTCAACCGAATCGGCGCAACCCCAAGAAGAAGTGGACCCGAATCGTGCGCACCATCGCACTGCTGGAGCACATCGGCACCCCGGAGGCGATCGCCATCCTCAGGGACATGGCCACCGGCCATCCCGATGCCCAGCCTACCGAGGTGGCCAGAGACTCCCTCGAACGCCTCGGAAAGTCCGGCCGCGTCCGCTGAATCGCCGTGCTCTGCCCATCGATCTGCCTGGCGACCGCTCCTGGATTGTGGGGTTGAAGAGCCATAGTCCAAAGTGTAAAGCCTGGGTCATGGTTGACCCGGACAGGTGGGCGCGGGACGATGGCCGGAGCTGGAACGGGTGGACTAGAGGCGATAGTTGCCAAGAGGCCGTCGTAGATCGGACCGCCATGCGAAGATTCAACCTCCTCGACGCAGTCTTGTTAGTGGCGGCGATTGCGGTTGGCTTGGCGCTATGCCGAACGAGCTTGACGAGCTTCCTTCCCGCTCCCCCGAGGTTCGTTTCGCTCTCGGACCGATTCGGATACGTGAGAGATTCTCTCCTCTATGTCCCCCCCATGCTTGCCGCTTGCACCGTCGCCTGCCTCGTCTTACGGCTTCGAACTCCCCGACATCCTGTAAGGCTTCTGGCAGACTATCCGGGCACCTCAGCGATCGTCGCCATGTCATGCGCCATCGCTCTGGAAACGACCTTAATGGTTTTGCAGATCGTCGGGGGGGCGCGACCTGACTTCGTGATAACGCCGTTCTCACACAACTTCTACCAAAGTCCTGGCTTCGCTGTGATCGGTGCCTGGTCGGCGAGTATTCTGGGAGGGCGGTGGCGATTTGAGCGTTCCTGGATCGACTGGCTCGGATTCGTAATCGGGCTCGCTTGGATCGTGCTAGTTGTCGCCCTGTATCGCAGCTTTGCCCTTCTCCGCTGAGCGAGCTTCCAGTGACAAGTCTGAATTATAGTTGACCCGGTCAGACGGTCGCGTGACGAGGCCGGGACGTGGAACGGGCGATTAGTGATGAGACGTGGCAGGAGTGAGCCATGCGATGGCCCCGCGTTCGGTTCACGATCTGGAATCTCATGATCGTGGTCGCGGCGGCGGCTGGACTCCTCGTCGCCGCGCGTTCACCAATCGGCCTGTTCGTCGCATTCGGACTGGCTTACCTCGCCCTGATCGGCGTACTGTGGTGGATCTTCCATGGCTTCCGACGGGTCTCGGCCGCCTGTTTCGGGCTCGTGGCCGCCTTGAGCAACATCGCGACCGCCGGCCTGTGCATTCACCGACTCTGTATGGGCGGCGTCTTCCTGATGCTCCTCGTCTGGCTCTTGGCCTTTCCGCTGGTCTTCAGTGCCGGTGCCGCCTGGGCGACCACAGCGACGCGGCGAGAAACGAGATCACAACGCGCCACGTTCTGGGCTTGGCCGTTGGTTGTCGCATCGGGCATCCTTCCGCTCACGATGCTCCTCACCCCTTGGCCGCTACGCCTGGCATTCCTCGCCTCCGCGCGGGCTTTGGATCGCCTAGCCAATCGTGTTGCCGCCGGGCAGGGGATCACCAGCCCGGAATGGGCCGGGTTGTTCCGCGTAGTCGCCACGGCAGTCGATCCCTCCAGTGGCAATGTCGGCCTGATCATCGACCGGGACCCATCGGGTCGCTCTGGGTTCGTCCGAGTCGGCGCCTCCCCCGGCGCGCGCCCACTGGGCGTGCCAGCGGTCCGCTCTACAACCTGTACTTGGATCTGAAATTGTCCGACGAGTGGCGGTACGAATGCGAGGATTGAGCGTAAGGTCTGATCTATAGATCAGATGCTCCGGGTGATGTCCGGGGCGCCAAGCGCTTTGATCGAGGGGAGGCCCATGTTGACACCCGAGTCCCCAGGGCCAAACGACGCCCCCTCTGGCGGTCGTCTCGTCTGGCTGGATGACGATGCCTTCGAGAAGCTCTTTCCCAAGACGACCATAGACCACCTCCTCTCCGAGGAGGAACGGCAGAAAATAGAGCGGGAGCGGAAGGAATTCGAGGCCGTAGGCAGGACGCTGTTCCTGAAAGATATGTCGGAAGTCTTACCGGAGGCGGAACTCTATGCGATTGCCTACGAAGTGATGTGCGGGTCGATTGCCTCCGGTGTGGTAAGCCCGAATGAGATCCGAGAGCAGTTGTCGATGGTTCACGGGCCTCTTTACCCGGTCACCCCTATCATCCGAGAGGCGTATGAGGACGCACTGGCGGGTCGTCCCCCGAGACTCTCCCCAACGCTGTGAGCGCAAAGTCTGATTCATAGTTGGCCCGGACAGGCGGGCGCGGGACAATGGCGGGACGCGTAACGGGTGATCCAGTATCGACCCTTGCCACGGCGTATCAGGTACGATCCATGCGTATGCTCGATGAGACTCATCCCATCGTAATTGTCTGGCGTGGTGACCTCTGGCAGGGTTCCGTTGCGCTCGGAGATCGCTGCCGGCATACTTTCGGCGGCCCGCTCGGTCTTTCAGTTCGAGGAATCCCGAAGAATCAACGACCATTGCATCGTCTGGTGACACTCGATCTCCATGATAACCGCCTGAACATCTCGTTCCCCAACGCCGCCTCGCTATCCGAACACGTTCGGTGAATTGTTCCTGAGCTTACTTTTCTCGATCTTGTTCCTGAGCTTCGGGGCGGTCGTCGGGATGATGACAGGCGTCTTCGCCGGCTGGGTGATGCGAGTGATCGGCTGCTTTGGCACTCTCGCCTTGGGCTGCTCTCAGAAGCAGACGGGGAAGACCAAGCAAGAGGACGACAAAGGCGTCTGGCGCGATGGGCCGGCCATTTGATGAGCGCGTGATCGGAACGTCCCATTTATAGCTCGCGCGAACAGTCGGGCGCGGGACTATGGCGGTGAGCCGGAACGGGTGATCCAGAGCTGAGACCTTTCAGGCAAACGGCGTCGAGATCCCGACCATGAAACAGCAACGTCCCCGCTGGCGCGTCCGCATCCGTACTCTGATGCTCCTTGTCATCATCGCGGCGCTGGTGGCCGAGCGAACGAAGAGGCTGGCGGCGGAACGGCAGGCCGCGGCGTACGCGCCTGCGGGCAGCGGCGGAGGCGAATCGAGCCGTGGCGGCGGCGCAGGCGGAAGCCGAACGCCGCAATGCGCTCGACCAGGCGAAGGGCTCGGGGCGGCTGGGGGAGTGAGTGGGGTGAGATGAGGGCTTCAGCGATGCGACTACCCCGGATGACGACGCGGCGGTGGATGGTGGCGGTCCTAACCGTCTCGCTGCTGCTCGGGGCCTTCGTGATGTTGCGGCGGGCGGCCCAATTCATGCGGCTGGCCGCGGTCCATGAGAACTTGGCCGATCATCTGCGTGGCACGGCAGGCCCCGCGGGGGACCTGAGAGCTGCAGAGCACAACGAAAGGCTTGCGAGGATGTACCAACGGGCGGGCGGCCCGGCCGTGGTTGGCGGTCGGGCCGGATTCGGAGTGAAGCGACGGGGGACGAGTGAGCCGCAAAGGCTGGTGGGGTGTGAACGAGAGGGCCGTGAGCCATGCGACTGCCCCGAATGACGACAGGGCGGTGGATGATCGCGGTGGCGGTCGTGGCGCTGCTGTTCGGCGGCTATCGCGAGGCGAGACGACTCAAGCGGAAGCGTGAGAGTTGCCTCGCGAGGGCGACATGGCACGCCGAGGCGGAAGCATTCTACCGCCGCTCGGTTGCATCGGCCGCGACTCTCGCCGCTGGCAACGGATTGGCGAACCAAGTGCCGGCGTCCCCTCCGGAGACGAGCGACGAACTTGACAGGGGGATCGAACGATGGTTCGGTTTCCCTGAGGGGAAACCGATTCAACCCGAGGGGCACGATCGTTTCAGAGAAGCCCAAGCGAGAGTGCGTTCGATGGCGGACAAGAGACGCGAGATCCAGGCCAATTACGCCCAACGGGTGACGGAGCCTCACCGAAAGCTGGCGGAATACCACGCCGCACTCGGGCGGAAGTATATGGCCGCCGCATCCCGCCCCTGGCTTACCGTCGAGCCCGACCCGCTGGAGCCGAAATGAGTCCCTTCGGGCGCATTGCCCGATTCATCGTTGGCGCGGACGGTCGGGTGCGGGACGATGCGGGAAGAAGGCTTCCCGCCGGTAGGTAGAGCCCACCCGACTTTCCACCTCGTGTGGACCGATTTCGTCTTGCGGCGCCGAGTCCAACCGTCGTTTCAGCGCAAAGCCTGATCCATAGTTGAGCCGGTCAGGTGGCGCGGAACGATGCCTGGACGTAGAACGGGTGATCCGGAGATCAAACCTTTTAGGGTTCCATGAGAAATAGGCCATGCAGCTTGTCCGTGCGCGGCTTGCAATCCGGACTATCACGGGCGCGGTGACGGTTCTCGCCCTAGGGCCACCCGGTGTGCAGTCCGAGGCGCAAATCGCGCCCGGTGCGGCCTCCGCAGAGCGGAGCGATCCGCCCCGGACGGACGCCGCCAAACGAGCCCTACCGCCGCGAGCGCTGCTGCGAATCGGCACGGACGACCTGCGGGCGCAGGACCTCCACCCTGTGTTCGCCTTCTCGCCCGACGGCCGTTCGGTCGCCGTCGCGGGCGGCGTCGCCGCGAGTCCACGGGTCGTCATCTTCGACGTGCGGACCGGCCAGGAGGTCAAGCAGATCGTCGCGCCGGGGAATCGGGAGGGCGGTGTCGGGTCGCTCGCGCTCTCACCGGACGGCACGAAACTGCTCTGGGGGGAATACGACGGCCAAGTCGCGCTATGGACCTGCCGGGCAACCGGCTCTTGTTCCGCGAGAGGCTGCGCGAAGACGAGGTCAACGAGGTCGCATTCTCTCCCGATGGCAGCCTGATCGCCATCGGGGGCGATGAGGTCGTCCGCCTCCGGCGAGTGGCGAAGCCTGCGGAAGTCGTTCGAGACCTCTCGACGCGACCGCGCCCGGCGGCGGGCCAGCTCGAAGCACCGAAGGTCGTGGGGACCGTCATGGGCCGGCAAGGCATCGGATGTCTGGCGTTCACGCCCGACGGGACCCGGCTCGTCGCGGGGACCTCCGGCGATGCCACACTCTTCATCTGGCAGATCGGCGATGGCCGGCTCCTGCGCAAGATCCCCTGGCGCACGGCACGCCTCTGGACGAGTCGATCAATCCCCGGCTGAACTGCGTGGCGGTGACGCCCGATGGGCGTCGGATCATGTCGGCCGGGCAGACCGCGAAGCGACGCGAGGAGACGAAGCTCCGGGGCCGGCACTCGCACGTGGCGATGAGCGAGGTCCGATTCTGGGACGTCGCGAGCGGTGAGCGCATCGCCGATTACCACGGCGACGAGGACTACGGCTTCGGCTACGGAGCGCTGTCGCGTGACGGCCGGCGCGTGGCGGTGGCCGACCACAACCGGCTTCGCATCCTCGACGCTGCGACCGGCTGGACCGAGCGGACGATTGAACTACCCGGCTCATCGGGCGGGCGGCCGGCGTTCTCGCCCGATGGCCGCCTCGTCGCCATGCCGATCGCCAACGCGATCAGCCTCTTCGAGGTCTCGACCGGCCGACGGCTGCACCACGACGAGAGTACGCCCGTAGGCTATGTCGCCTCGGCGGCCTGGTCGCCATCGGGCGACCGGCTTGCGGTCGGCCAGTTCGACGGCCTCGTGCGCGTCTGGGACGGCGCGACCGGCAAGCTGATCTGGCATAAGCCCCTGGCACCGGTCGTCAGCCCGATCGGGCGGAACCCCCGCGCAGCGTCTGTGTGCTTCTCGCGCGACGGCAAGCTCGTGGTCGCGGCCGGCATTCGCGATGACCCGGTGACTGAGGACCATGGGATCGTCGTATTCTACGAGGCCGACAGCGGCCGGACGGTGCGCGAGGTCCCTCAGAAAGCGATCCGATCGGCGGCGATGGCGCCCGATGGGCGGATCGTCGTCATCGCCACCTCGGACGGTGCCTACGGCGATACGCATTTCCTGGGGATCGAGGTCGGGACGGGGCGGACCCGTTGGTCCATCCCCCCCCGGGATCAGCGGGTCGGGTTCCCTCCCGTGGCCCGAATGCAATTCGCGGGCAACACGCCCTGGTTCCAGGCGGCCCTGAGGGGTGGCGACGTGATCCGCTTTAGTGCTCTCACCGGCCACGAGCAGCGCCGATTCCTGGCCGAATGGCGGACTCCGGAGGAGCAGAAGGCCGGGCAGCCCCGCAAGCCCGACATGTGGGAGGCCACGTTCAGCGCCGACGGCCGCACGCTGGTCTCATGCCAGATGGAGTGGGTCTACGTGTGGGACGTCGAGTCGGGCCTGATGCGCCGGAAGTTCCGGCATCCGCACCGGCACGGCTGCCACCTGGGCTCGCCCCCGGCGGTCGCACCCTGGCGACCTCGGACATCCGGTACGGCGACGATCTCGGCCAGGACACGATCCGCCTCTATGACATCGCGACTGGTGGGCAGTACCTCACGCTCGAACCTGTTGACAACCGGGCCTACGTGCTGGCGTTCTCACCCGACGGCACCAAGCTCTTCACCGGATTCCACCGGGGCAGCGCCATCGTCTGGGACGTGCGCTGAGGGCTAGTGCTCTGTCACAGCTTAATTTTGGGGTAGATCGACTTCAATTTGGAGCGGGCATCGTCGATCTTCATCTGCCAATCCACTCCGCGCTGGGTGCTGTTGACGTCGGTTGACCAAGCGGTGGTCTCCACTCGCAGCGCCTGGGCATCACCGAAGCGGCGGCCGGCTATACACTGCCGCGTCAACGAGCTGAGCTCGTTCTCGGCGATGTTCAGCCAACTGCCGTGCTTGGGGGTGTAGCAGAACTCGATGCGGCGGACCAACTGGCGAGCACGGGGCGGTGCAAAGACTTCGTAGAAGGCACCCTTGGTGTGCGTGTTCAAGTTGTCGCATACCACGATCACTCGCTCGGCACTGGCATAACGGCCCTCCAACAGCGCGGCCATCTCGATCGCCCAGTTCGACCTTGGTCTTGGTATCCCGGACGGCCACCTCGCGCCAGCCCGCCAGCGGCTCGGTGAACATAAAGATGTTCGCCGTCCCGGCACGCTCGTATTCGTAGTTCACGCGCTTGGCGTGTCGGCGCGTGGCAGGGATCGGCACGCGGGACTCCTTCAGCAATTGCACCGGCTGTTCGTCCATGGACAGGATCGGCCGCATCGAGTCGTAAGGCTTGGCGTAGGTCTCCAGCACCTCTTCCATGTGGGCCACGAACTCACCGTCAGCCTCGGGCGGGATGACCCAGTACTCGATCTTGCGGTTGGTCATCCCGTTTTTTTCAGAGTCCGCCGCACCGTCTCGTAACTGACGGTTTCGACGATCCCCAGTTCCACCACCTTTCGAGCTAAGAGCCGCAGCGTCCAGTTGGCATAACCCGGGGGCGGTGACCCGAGCCGTGTGGCGATGATCTTCGCCTCCTGTTCGCCGTTGAGTCGCTTCTCGACCGGCGGCATCTGGCGCCTGCTGCGGTCCAATGCCTCTCGAAAGCCGTACTCCACGAGACGCTGACGAATGTTCTCGACGGTCTGCGTTCGGCATCCGAACGCCTCGGCGATGCGACGATCGGTCCAGTTCGGACCGTCCGCATCGGCCTTGAACAGGATCTGGGCGCGTCGAACCTTCTCGCTGGTTCCCTTCAACTTCTTGATCACGGCCGCCAACTCGTCCCGTTCCTCAGCCGTAAGCCGGACAATGTACTTCTTGTTCATGGGGGCCTCCTTGTTCCCCGTATCATCCACGGTCGCGGAGGTTTCCCCAACCCCAATTTTTAGCTGTGACAAAGCACTAGCCTATGTTTGGGGTGACGGAGCCGGGGCCGCCTGGTCCTGTGCGCAAAAACCGCTATTTTCCCAGGCTTTTCGCTTGGGTTGTGGTCTCGCCGGCCCCAAAAGTGTAGTGACAACTCTAGGCGGGAACTTCCAATTGAATTCCGATTAATTACCTTGATTTCGCCAGAATCTGTCGTGATAATGATTGCGGTGCATCTCCGGACATCCCTCGCCAGCGATGCCAGCAACCAGTCATGTATCCAAGAACCGTCAAAGTCCGCTCCCAGAACGGCACCGTCCACGAATACGTCCGCGTCGTCGAAGCTTACCGCGACGGCGGCAAGGTCAAGCAACGTGTCGTCGCCGACCTCGGGCGCAAGGATCTCCTCGTCGAGCTGCTCCCCAAGCTCCGCCGGCTCCTCGACGGCGACGCCCAGTGCGACGCCGGCGATCCCGCCGACCCTCACGTGATCGATGCCTCTACCTGGGGGCCGATCCTCGTCGTTCGGGCCCTGTTCGACCAACTCGGCCTCTGGGCGATCCTCGACCAATACCTCGGGCTCGCCAAGGGCGTCCCCTTCGCCGACCGCGCCTTCGTGCTCGTCGCCAACCGGCTCATCGCCCCGGCCAGTGAGCATGGGCTCGCCGGCTGGCTCGAGACCGATTTCGTCTGCGACCGCAAGGGCCGTCGCTTCGTTCCTCATTGGCACCAACGCCGACGGGTCCGCGTCCATCCCCGCCAGCTCGACGCCTGGTACCGCACCCTCGACCAGCTCCACGCGGCCAAAGATCGCATCGAAGTGGCGCTCTACCACCGCCTTCGCGATCTCTTCAGCTTCAAGCCCGACCTGGTCCTCTACGATATGACCAGCACCTATTTCGAGGGCGCCGGCCCGCGCGACTTCGCCAAGCACGGCTACAGCCGCGATGGCAAGCCGCAGAACGTCCAGGTGGTCGTCGGCGTGGTGATGGTCGCCGGCTGGCCGATCGCTCATCATGTCTGGGCGGGCAACTGCATCGACCATTCCACGGTCCAAGACGTCATCCGCGACCTGCGCCAGCGGTTCGCCTTCGGCCGGCTCGTCTTCGTCGGTGATCGGGGTATGGTCACCGATGAGAACATCGAGGCGATTACGAAAGACGAGCATGGGTTCCTGGTTGGCGTCAAGCGGCGGCGCAACGCCCAGATCGACGGTTGGCTCGACGCCGTTGACGACACCCAGTGGGTCCGTTGCCCCGGGGGCATCAATACCCAGGAACGGAAGACCAACCCACGGCGCACCCGTGCCCAGGAAGTCGCCTCCGGAGATCCCGACCTGCGCGTCATCGTCATCGACTCGGACGAGCGCCGCGGCTACGAGCAGGCGAAGCGGGAACAGGCGATGGAGCGAGCCGGCCAGCGCCTGGAGAAGCTCAAGGGGCGCGTCGCCGCGGGGAACTTGAAGCGGCCCGAGAAGATCGGGGCGGCCGTCGAGCGGATTATGCAGAAATATCACGGTTATCGCTACTTCGATTGGAAACTCAAGGATGGGACGCTGGAGATCACCGAGAGCGAGGCGCGGCTGGGACGTGAGAAGAAGATCGAGGGAAAATATGTGATCATGACGAGTGAGAAAGGGCTGAGCGTGCGGGACGCGGTGGCGATGTACAAGGAATTGACCGAGGTCGAGAGCGGGTTCCGCCAACTCAAGGATGTGCTGGCGCTGCGGCCGATCTATCACCAGATCGAGATACGAATCAAGGCTCATATTTTTGTGGCGGCGTTGGCGTTGTTGGTTCAACGCCTGCTGGGCCGCCGGCTCAACGAGGCGGGGTTGGATCTGTCGCCGTCGCGGGCCATGCAAGCATTGGCGACCGTGAGGCTGGTGACGTTCCGTCTGGAAGGCCAACCGCAGCGGCGAGGGCTGGCCGGCGGCTGTCCCGATGCCCGGAGGGTGCTGAAGGCGCTGAAGCTGGTGGACCAACGCCCTCCGGCGCCGCTGGAGGGGGAGAATACGGTCATGTAGTGACTAATGGAAAATCCGACCCTTGCGCCGCAAGGACTTACGATGCGCCACCCCAAACATGGGCTAGAGGCATCGAAGGCAAGGGAAAGAGGGCTGGCTCCTGACAGGTCGAAGAACTCTTCGTGCTGACCCATTTCCTGTAAAGGTTGATTTATAGGTCACCTTTTCTATTCCCGGCGGCGACTCGGCCACGCTGAGGTCGAGGAGCTGACACCCCCGCGTAGCTCCTATCCGCATGACCACCTCTGCTCGGTGGTAAACCAAACGTCTGTTTTCTTTAGTACAAAAACTACAAAGTAAGCTAAGAACAGGTATTTCACGATCTGGCAGGCGAGGTCGGCCCGATCGCCGGGGGGCGTCCCGTCCGTTTTGTCCTTTCCGACTCGGCGACCCTTGTAGATGACCAGACCCACTGAGATGGCGACCGTGGCCATCAACGCGATACCCGTAAGGGCCCCGCTGGACCCCAGGGCCATTGCGGAACCGGCGATCCATGCCCACGCGGCCACGATCACGTGAACGCACTGGTGGTCTTCACCTTCGTCGGGGAAAACCCTTCGGGCCAGGCGCCAGGCGGCGATGTCTTGCTTCAGACGGAAATGGAGAGACGCCCCACCCGAGTTATATGATAACTCGGCAGGAGTCTCGCCATGCGAAAGCCTCGCAAGAACTATACGCCCGTCGGGAAGGTCGCCATCCTGCGGCGGCACCTGATCGACCACGTCCCCGTCTCTGACCTCTGCGACGAGCACCAACTCTCGCCCACGCTGTTCTACGTCTGGCAGAAGCAGTTCTTCGAGAACGGCCCTGCCGCCTTCGAGCGCAAGAATGCCACCACCGACGGCCACCTCCAGCGGACAATCGCCGCCCTGCGCGATAAGCTCCAGCGCAAGAACGAGGTCGTCGCCGAATTGATGGAGGAACATATCAAACTAAAAAAAGAGATTGGGGAACTCTGACCGGGGCCTGGGTCCCCCACGACACCCGCGACTCGATCGTCGACTTCGTCCGCCACTGGGCCGGCCGCACCGAGATGCGGATGCGGCGACTCATCGGCTGGCTGGGCATCGCCGCCAGCAAGTTCCACGACTGGAAGGCGCGCTACGGCTCGGCCAACGAGCACAACGCCACCGTGCCCCGCGACTGGTGGCTCGAGCCCTGGGAGAAGGCGGCCATCCTCGAATTCCATGCCGACCATCCGCTGGAGGGCTACCGGCGGCTCGCCTTCATGATGCTCGACGCCGACCTGGTCGCCGTCAGCCCGTCGAGCGTCTACCGCGTCCTCCGCGACGCCGGATTGATGAGGGCACATAGCAGCAAACCATCGCTCAAGGGCAAGGGCTTCCATCAGCCGCTGCGGCCCCACGAGCACTGGCACGTCGATATCTCGTACATCAACGTCGCCGGCACGTCCTTCTACCTCTGCGGCCTCCTCGACGGCTGCAGCCGGTTCATCGTCCACTGGGAGATCCGCGAGAGCATGACCGAGGCCGAGGTGGAGACGATCATCCAGCGGGCCCGCGAGCGCTTCCCCGGCGAGCGGCCCCGGATCATCTCCGACAACGGCCCGCAGTTCATCGCCAAGGACTTCAAGGAATTCATCAGGATCTGCGGGATGACTCACGTGAGGACATCACCCTATTATCCCCAGAGCAACGGGAAGATCGAGAGGTGGCACAAGACGCTCAAGGGCGAATGCATCCGGGTCAAGGTGCCGTTGAGCCTGGAGGACGCGCGGCGCCTCGTCAGGGAGTTCGTGGCGCATTACAACGAGGTCCGATTGCACAGCGCGATCGGCTACATCGCGCCGGCGGACAAGCTGGCCGGTCGCGATCGGGCGATCTTCGCCGAGCGCGACCGCAAGCTGGAGGCCGCGCGTGAACGGAGGCGAGCCGCGCGCGAAGCGAGTCGGCCGGCGAGCTGATCGCCGCCGAGCCGTTGTCCGCATCGTTCGACGACCCTATGCTGGAGAGTGACCCGGGCGGA
The DNA here is from genome assembly GCA_963845755.1 of uncultured Planctomycetota bacterium. Classification (GTDB taxonomy): domain Bacteria; phylum Planctomycetota; class Planctomycetia; order Isosphaerales; family Isosphaeraceae; genus CAWJTV01. Next base: position 127,016 of record CAWJTV010000012.1, on the reverse strand, counting down.
GGATAGGGCTCCGTGGCGACACGACCCGAGCGCCGACCCGGGGGCCAAGACCGAAGGGGGGGCGGCACGATTCCGCCCTGTCTTTCCCTTTCGGGATTGGCACCAAGGCGGCAAATCGACGCCGCCTGTTCCGATGTGCACTCTACCTTGTCTCCCGACCCCGGTTTCTCCATTTCACGCTGAACCAGCACAGCGCTTTGACATGGGGTATCGGCGATAGCGCGATCCGCCGCCCACTTCCAAGGCTTGATACTTAAGCCAACGGTGCCGCCCAGCGGGTTCGTCCTGGCCTACCTTCCACCGACCCGCTTTAAGCCAGCGGATTAAGCCAGGGCGATTAAGCCAGGAAAAAAGCCGGGCGGCAGCCGCGAGGATCGCGACTTAACACCCGGCATTCTAATCACTAACAAGCGGAGAGGGTGGGATTCGAACCCACGGTGGCTGTGACACCACACGGCATTTCCAGTGCCGCACCTTCGGCCTCTCGGTCACCTCTCCGAGACTATCTAACTCTAAACCATAAGCCGTTTTGCGTCAATCTCTCCTTGACCGGACCCCGATATTACCGGCCGTGGCAGGACTTCTGACGAGAATCGGGCGGCTCCCACACGATACCAGGTTAATGGATGTGCGGCACGGTAGCAACGGCGCGCCCGGCGTTAGAGACGCGTCACGCGACCTCTAGTCCTTCTGGAGATCCCACCCGGAGTCGGTATGATTCTCGGATGGAAGGCTTCGTTCGAGTTGTTCCGGGAATCAACGGCCCGAGGCGCAACGGGGAGTCCGCGATGAGCATCCGATCGATTGAGGTCTGCCCATTGAGCGGGGCGGCCGTGGATGGAGGCTGGCCGGAGGGACTCGAGTTGCAGGAGAACCTGCACACCCTCCTCATCCTGAGGACGGACGAGGGCCTCGAAGGTTTCGGGAGCTGTTTCACCTCGGGCCGCCTGGTCGCCGGGGCCGTGGAGCTGATCTGGCCGCTCCTGAGAGGACAATCGGCCGTCGAACCGGAGCGGGTCTCGGAGTCGTTACGGCAGGCGGCCTTCTGGCAAGGGCGAGGGGGATCGGTCGAGCATGCGATCAGTGGAATCGACATCGCGCTCTGGGACCTGATGGGAAAAGCCTGCGGTCAGCCTGTCTCGCGACTCCTCGGGGGCGATTATCGGCGGACAATCCGCCCTTACGCCTCCATCCTCTTCGACGAGCCGGAGCCGCTTGCGCGGAGGCTCTCCGAGGTCGTATCGCGAGGATTCCGCTCGATCAAGGTCGGCTGGCGGCCGTTCGGGAGGCGTGACCGCGCGTTCGACGAACTGCTAGTGAGGACGGCCCGCCGGGCCGTCGGCGACTCCGTCGAGTTGATGGTCGACGCCGGCGGCAGCGAGCAGTTCTGGCCACACGGGACGAACTGGGCTCGCAATACGGCGGAGATGCTCGCCGACTTCGGAATCACATGGTTCGAGGAGCCGCTACCGCCGGATGACCTCGACGGATACATCGCCTTGACGCGGGTCTCTCCCGTGCCGATCGCCGGCGGAGAGGTTCTGACGCGCCGGCAATCGTTTCGGCCCTGGATCGAAAACCGCGCCGTCGACATTCTCCAGCCCGATTGCACCAAGAACGGCGGGCTGAGCGAATCCCGGCGCATCGCCTGGCTGGCATACGACCATAACGTCCAGGTCGTCCCCCACGGCTGGAACACCGTCGTCGGCCTTGCGGCGGATCTCCAGCTCTCCGCCGCCATCCCCGTTGCCCGCTACGTCGAGTACCTGACCCCAAGCCCTTATATCGATGAGCTCACCGCCGAACCCTTCCACCTCGACGATCAGGGGCTTCTGACGATCCCGTCCCGCCCCGGTCTGGGCGTCGAGATCGACCAGGATAAGCTGAAACGTTTCTGCAACGATCGGATCTCGTTCCGATGAGCGACGCCCCGAGAAGACTCTCAACAAGCCAGTTGAGGTCCGCCTCCGACTTTTGTAATATGAAGAGTTGGGAGACCCGGAATCACGTATCCGGAATCTGAGATTTCGAATCCGCCGACGCAGAAGGCTCGTCATGGACCAACCCCTCTCACGACGCTGGTGGAGTTACATACGCGTCAGCGTGCGAGCGTTGATTCTCCTCGTGCTGATTATTGGCGCGGTTCTGGGCTGGATGGTCCATCGGGCGCGGGTTCAACGCGGCGGCGGTGATCGCGATCGAACGAGCGGGCGGCCACTACTGGTATGAATGGGAAATGCAAAACGGCCGGCCGGCCTCGAACGCCGAGCCTTGGTGGCCGCGATGGCTGGTGGAACGCGTGGGTCGGGACTTCTTCGGCGACGTCGTCTCGGTCGGACTGGGCGGCCCGCAGTCAACCGATGCCGAGTTGAGCCACGTCGCCGGGTCTCTCGGCCGCCTGGAGCAACTGAGCCTTAACGGATCACAGGTGACCGATGCGGGCCTGGCCTACCTCGAGGGCCTGGATCGGCTGAAGTTGCTAGGCCTCGAAGCGGCGCCCATCACCGACGAGGGGATGAAACACCTCGAGCCCTTGACGAGTCTCGAATGGCTGGACCTCTTCAACGTCAAGATCACTGATGCCGGGCTCAGGCATTTGCAGGGCTTGACCCGCCTCGAATTCCTGAACCTGCTCCAGACGAGTATCACGGATGCGGGACTCGTCGCCTTCAGAGGGATGACCAACCTCCAGCGCCTCCACCTCGGAGGAACGCAGGTCGGCGACGCCGGAATGAAACATCTCGAGGCCATGACCAGCCTCAGAGAGCTGTCCCTTGACCGCACTCGGATCACCGATGTCGGACCCACTCACCTGACAGGACTGACCAACCTCCGGGAGCTATCCATCACGGGAACAACGATCAGCGATGCCGGTCTGGATCACGTGAAAGGGCTGACCAACCTCCGGAAGTTATATCTCGAAGGCACACATGTGACCGATGCCGGAGTGCTAAGACTCCAGGAATCACTGCCGAAACTTGTGATCACACACTGACCGACTACCCGCGTCGGTCGAAGCCAACAATTCGATCCAATGGAACGGCTCGACGTCTCGCTGCCGGCCAACGAGACGATTCCCATCACGACTGGGCCGGATGCCGTAGGCTGGCCAGGAGTGCCCGTCGCGTCGTTCTCGAGCTTCGTTCCATCACTTCTTCGGAGTTGAGCTGTCTTTCGACGAGCCTTTGTTGTTGCCCGATTCCAAAGGGTCTCCCAGCGAGAAGAGGACGTTGAGGGGGACCTCGAGCTTTAGCGATTTACATAGCTCGATGAGCAACCGGCGATGCGTGGACCTCAGATTCGAAAGCGGGTCGTTTCCCCCCTTGGTTCGGTTGTCGGCCGCGTAGAGTCCTTTGAGTTTTTCGAGGTTGTCGGCGAGCTGACCGATCTTCTCGCGCTGCGACTGGGGAACGTGAACATCGCCGCGGACCCGGCCGAGTTCCTCCCTCAGCCTGGGGAATGTCTGCCTTTCGAGGTGGTTGATGGCCGCGTCGTAATACGTGGCCGGCTGCCGATCTTTCGCGTCGGCCGTTGCATTGCTCCGCCGGTAGGTCAACGCCGAGCAGTCAGAGCGCCCCGCCGCCACCGAGCTCTTTCACCGTCAAGATCAGGCGGTGCTGCGACTGCTCCCGGTCGATCGCATCCTGGGGAAAGGAGACCACCTTCTCGATCGCGAGGTTGAGGTCCTCGACCGGGATGCAGAACGCCAGCGCCTCCTGTTCCACACTCTTGCGCGTCACCACGCCGATGACCGCGCCATAGGAGTTGAACACCGGGCCGCCAGAATTGCCCGGGTTGACCGCGATCGAGAGTTGATAATATCGCTGGCCTTCCAGCGAGGTCCTGGTGCTCATGAGCCCGCGGCTGATGGCGTTCTCGAGGATCAGCTCGCCCCCCGCGCCGGGGTTGCCGATCGCGGTGACGTCCTCGCCCTTGCGGAACTTGTAGGTCGGGGCAACGCGGAGCGGTGGGAGCGCCGACTTCACCCTCAGGAACGCGAGGTCGCGGCGCGTGTCTTCGTAGAGCAGCTCGGCGGGGAAGGGGCCTTGCTGCGGCTTCTCGGCGGAGGGGAACCGCACGCGCACGTAGGTCAGGAATGCGCCGTCGATCACGTGCGCGTTCGTCGCGAGGATGTCGGGGCGGACGAGGAAGCCGGTGCCGACCGATCCATCACCCCCCGTGATCAGGGCGATCGAGGGTTCCGACTCCGCGGCGATCTCGGCCGAAGAGAGCGGATGGGTCGGTGCGTTCGCGGCGCCGGCATTCCCCGGGGGCTTCGACTTCGGATTGCCAGCGATGGTCTCCCCATACGCGGGGAAGTCCTCGCCCGAGAGCCAGTGCATGACGTTAAGCGCGAACTGCCGGTTATTCGTCCCCGGGACGTTCATACCAACGGGGCGGCGGCCGTTGATCTGTGCCGAGAGCATCGCGGCCTCCCCCAGCACGACGACGCGGCCCCGACCCAGCGTGAACGCCAGCCCCTGGGCACGTCCGGCAGCCGATCCCTCGCGGCCCGGGACTTCCGGACGAGGCTGGTCGACGGCCGACCGGGAAAGGGGAAGCAGTGCGACCGCGCCCTCGGGCCCCTTGAGCGACTGGCCGGTGAACGCGAGGATTCGATCGATGCGCTCCGCACCGTCCCGGCCCCTGAGGATCGGGTGGTCGCCGATCAGTCCATTCACGCGGCTGAAGTTCAATAGCCCGGGCATGCGGGTCTCCGAATTGCCCGGGTCATAGGTCGTGCTCTTCCCCATATCCACACCAAGCCGCGCCGCCAATCGTTCGCTCGAGAGGCCCCACGGATGATGGTCGGCGACGAGCAGGAGGCATCCCCCCGACCGGACCCAGTCGTGGACGGCATCGCATTCGGCCGGCTCGAACGCGGGGTTCGCCGCCGCCGGGTTCCTCATCGCCGGCGCCCCTGGGCGTTCGCCACTACGAGGACCGCGCACCCCTTCAGCGCCTCGGACGTGAACTTCCGCTTGTTTGGCTCGACGAGGTAACCGTCGCTCTTGAGTAGGTCGGCGAACGGCTTGTAACGCCCGGTCGCAGTGTGGAAGTTATGATGGGCCCCGTCGATGAGCACCAGCGGATGTCGGTCCGTAAAGGCCGGGCGATCGACCTTCGCATCGAACTCGGGGTCGGCATACTGCTGGGCCATTACGCCGGTGCGTACGCACACGAGCAAAGCGAGCGCGAAGGAAAGACGAGCGACGCGCATCATGGCTGGTCCTCACGAGAAGGAGATTCATTCCTTCGTCCCATGATAGTTCGAAAAGCGAGGTGCCCACAAGGCGCCAATCTCAGGGCGACAGGAACCAGCCATCACTGGGTTCCTGTACCAGAAATGATCCGTTAGTTCAGGCGTTCCAGCTCGACGAATTGCGAGACTCGGCCGGGAAAGACAGCGCTACGTCGGGGTTGATGTTGCCCCAATAGGATTTGTAGCGGCAGAGCCTTGCGTTTGGAGGAAAAAACAATCATTGTTAAACAATGGGTCGTAGGTCCGGCTACCCGGCGCATGACCTTCTGAACATGATTGAGGATTCCTTCCAACCTCGGTAAGAGAAGGCGCTCTGGCGACGGTAGGGAAACACACACCATCCGCATGAGGTCGCCGGCACTCCGCGATCGTTCCCGAAGGAGCCACCACAATGACGCCGACGTCGTTCCTCCGTCTCTCGATAGCCCGCTATGGATCGGCGCCGGTTCAATTAGCCTGGGCTGGGGTGACGCTCGCAGTCTGCCTGATCGGTGCACAGGCCGCTCGAAGTGCCGAGACTCGAGGCGCAGCGAGGCCGGTCCAGCGTCTTGAGGTCTACCCGGGAAAGGTTCGGCTCTTCGGTCCCGAGGCGACCCAGCGCCTGGTCGTTCTCGGCGTTGCGGCCGACCGTTCGGAGCGAGACCTCACCGCCGAGGCTCGGATCGCGGCCTCGAAGCCGGGTCGGGTGACGATCGCGCCCGACCGTACGATCCGACCATTGGCCGATGGAACGGTTGACCTGGTCGTGCGAGCGGGTTCGGCGATCGCGCGCATTCCCGTCGAGGTGAGCGGAGTTTCCCGGCCACGGCAGGTCAGTTTCCGTAATGAGATCGAGCCGCGGCTGACCAAGTTGGGCTGCAACCAGGGCGTTTGCCATGGTGCTCAGCACGGCAAGGGGGGATTCAAACTCTCGCTGCTGGGCTTCGAGCCGGAGGCCGATTACACGGCGATCGTCAAGAGCGCCGAGGCGCGTCGGGTCACGCCGTTTGCTCCCGAGGAAAGCTTGATCCTGCTCAAGCCGACCCTCGCCGTGGCGCACGGCGGCGGCAAGAAGATGGACGCCGGTTCTGCCGCCTATCGCCTCCTGACCCTCTGGCTCGAAAACGGTGTTCCGGGACCGATCGAGGACGACCCGCGGGTTGTCGGCCTGAAGGTGTATCCCACGCAACGGGTGATGGAGCCTGGTGAGGAGCAACACCTGACCGTCATGGCGATCTTTAGCAACGGTATCGAACGCGACGTGACCGCCGACGCCCGATTCGACACTCTCAACGAGGCCGTGGCCACCGTGCGGCCCTCGGGCGTGGCCAAGACGATCGGCCGGGGCGAAGCCAACGTCATGGTCCGGTACCAGGGCCTGCCGGCGATGGCCCGGCTCACGGTCCCGTTCGGTCCCGAAAAGCCGTTTGCATTCACCTCGACCAACATCCTGGATGCACGATCCGCGGGCAAGTGGCGGGAACTGGGGCTCGTCCCGTCGCCTCCTTGTTCCGACGCCGAATTCCTCCGCCGCGCCATGCTCGACACGATCGGAACGACCCCAACTCCGGACGAGGTCGAAGACTTCCTGGCCGATCGCGATCCCGAGAAACGAATCCGTCTTGTGGATCGGCTGCTCGATCGACCCGAATACGCGGACTTCTGGACGCTCAAGTGGGGCGACTTGCTGCGCATCGACTCCCAGAAGCTCGGAGCCCAGGGGATGCTGGCGTTCAACCTCTGGCTCCGTGAGTCGTTTTCGTCGAACAAGCCGGTTGACCAGATGGTCGACGAGCTGATCACGGCGCAGGGCTCGATCTTCCGTAGCGGTCCGGCGAACTATTATCGGGTCGCCAGGAGTCCCGCGGACCTCGCCGAGACGACCGCCCAGGTCTTCATGGGGGTGCGACTCCAATGTGCCAAGTGCCACCATCATCCGTTTGAATCGTACGGCCAGGATGATTACTACAGCCTAGCTGCCTATTTCGCCCGGGTGCGTTCGAAGCGGAGCGACGATTTCGGCCTGTTCGGTGGCGAGCAGGTCGTCTACGTCGCCAAGGACGGAGAAGTCTTCCAGCCGCGGACCGGCAAGAAGATGGCCCCGCGCCCCCTCGGTGATGCTCCGGCCGACGACCCGGTCGACCGCCGTCGAGCGCTGGCGAAATGGTTGACTGTCCGGAACCCACGCTGGCTGGCCCGTAATGTGGCCAACCGTTATTGGGGCTACTTGATGGGCCGGGGACTCGTCAACCCAATCGACGACCTCCGCGAGACCAACCCCCCGTCCAACCCGGCTCTGCTGGACGCGCTGGCCGGATCCTTCATCGACTCCGGCTACAATCTGAAAGCCCTCTTGCGGCAGATCCTGACCAGCCGGGTCTATCAACTCAGCGCGATGCCCACACCCGACAACCGGCTCGACTCGACCTTCTTCACCCACTACACCATCAAGCGACTGACCGCCGAGCAGTTGCTCGATGCGATCGATGCCGCCACCGGGACACTGGAGAAGTTTCCCAAGCTTCCCTCCGGGACGCGCGCCATCGCACTGCCGGATACCAACTATGCGTCTTACTTCCTCGATACGTTCGGTCGGCCCGTCCGCGCCATCGCCTGTGAGTGCGAGCGGTCGGGCGACCCGAATCTCAGCCAGGCCCTCCACCTGATGAATGGCGATCTCCTGAATCGCAAGCTGCTCCAGCCCGATGGTCGGTTGGCGAGGCTGCTCCGGGACCCCAAGCTCCCCGAACCGGCCCTCATCAGCCGTCTTTATCTTCTCACGTTCAACCGGACTCCCTCGGCCGCCGAGACGACACGAGCGAAAACGATCCTGTCGGAGGCTCCGACTCGGTCCGCTGGGGCCCAGGACCTATTCTGGGCCTTGCTCAACTCCAAGGAGTTTCTGTTTAACCATTAGAGGCGAGCCGGAGATGGATTCGACCCCCGAGTTCGGAGCGGTCTCTTATCGCTCGGGGCATCAGCCCCGAGGTTTGACGATGCTCAGAACCGCACTGGCCGGGCTCCTAGCCGGACTCGCGGGGCCGGGGGGTTCCGTATGCGCTGCGGAGCCGACACCCCCGACGTACGAGCGGGAAATCAAGCCGATCCTCGTCCGGCGCTGCACGATTTGCCACAGTGTCAAGCATCGAGAGGACCCCGACCTCTCGGGCGGACTGGTGCTCGACACGTTCGACGCGATCCTGGCGGGGACCAAGCGTCACAAGGTGGTCGTACCGGGCCGATCGGCCGAGAGCGAGTTGGTGCGCCGACTCGCGGACGCGGACGAGGATCGGCGGATGCCACTGCAGGAAGACCCTCTACCCCGATCTCAGCGCGAACTCATCGGCCGCTGGATCGATGCCGGTGCGCCGCGAGGGATCCGATCCGCGAAGAAGGCCAGTGTCCCCGAGGTCACGGCCGGCATTCCGACGAGATCGCCGCGAGGAGGCCCCGCGCTGGACGTCGTGATTCCCACGGATGTCAAGGTCCCACCGAAGACGTTGAATACGACTCGGGGCGGCCCGATGGCAATCGTCGTGTCGGCCGGCCCGTTGCCGGCCGTGCGTTCCCTGGCGTTCCGCGGCGACAACCGGCTGCTGGCCGTGGGGACTTATGGTCAGGTCGTGCTCTGGGATCTCGTTGACGGCCAGCCTGCGGGCGTGATCCTCGGGATTCCGGGACCGGTGCATGCCCTCGCATTCAGTCGCGATGGACGACGATTGGCCGTCGGAGCCGGCTTGCCGGCACGGTCGGGTGTGGCTCGGATCTATTCGGTCCCGGACGCCAAGCAGATTCACGACTTCTCCGGCCACAATGATGTGGTCTTCGCACTAGCCCTGCGGCCCGACGGCGCCGAGCTCGCCACGGCCTCCTTCGATCAGACCGTGCGTTTCTGGGATCTCGGACAGGGCCGGTCTACCGGGACATTTCAAGGTCATTCCGATTTCGTCTACGCGGTGGCCTATACCCCAGATGGTCGGCATGTGCTGACGGCCGGCAAGGACCGGACGATCAAACGGATCGACGTCCGGTCTCTCCGAGAGGAGCATACCTACAGCGGCCATAGCCAGGATGTCATGGCCCTGGCGGCGCATCCGGACGGCACGCGCTTTGTCACGGCGGGTGAAGAGCCGCAGATCCGCTGGTGGACCCTCGACGGCGACAAGCCCGTGTCGCGGAGGGGTGGACATGGCGGGCCCGTCCATCAACTTGCATTCAGCGGCGATGGCCGCCGGTTGATCTCTGCGGGCGGAGACCGCTCGGTCCGGCTCTGGGACGGCACGACCGGCGCATCGCTTCGACAGCTCGCCGGCCCGACCGAATGGCAGTATTCGGTCGCCATCACCGACGATGCTCGCGTCGCCGCGGCCGGGGGCTGGGACGGTCTGGTTCGGCTGTGGGACACCGGCTCAGGCAGGTTAATCGCGCTTCTCGTCCAGCCCCCCAGCCTGGTGTCCTCGGCAAGCCCCGAAACGGCGGCCCCGCAGACCGAGTGGCTGATTGCCTCTCCCGAGGGATACATCGCCGGCTCGCCCAGATTGATCGACACCGTGAAGTGGCGGGCGGGCCATGACTCTCTCCCCGTGGAACCGGCGAGAACGGCTTCCGTCCGGCAGGACGCGATCGTCCGAGTTTTGCGAGGTGAACGGGTCAAGCCCGTCTCTTTTTCCACGCAACCGTCGGGGTGAATCATGCAAGTCCATCCGTTCCGAATCATCATGGCCGCGGTCGCCGGTGGGGCGTGTCTGCTATCGAACACGAGTCGAGCGCAGACATCTTACCCCATGACCACTCGAGTCGAGCCGACTGCCGTGACGCGCGGTTGCTCGGTTGAACTCCTCATCTCGGGCCAGGAGAACTTCGAGGGTGCCTGGGCGTTGCTCTGCCAGAGTCCGGGCTTGCGTGGCGACTCCGTGCGATTCGAACCGGTGGAACCGCCGGCGCTGGGGACGGCTCGCGCCGAGGGCGGCGCCGCACGGGACAGGTTCGGGCGCGGCTCGAGGTCGCGCGCGATGCGCCGCTCGGTCCACGGGAGATCCGGGTCGCCACGCCCCAGGGCGTCTCGTCGGTCGGTCTGGTCGTGGTCGTCGACGACCCAGTCGTTCTCGAGGAGGACGACCGTGCCAACGATCGTCCCGAGAGCAGCCAGCGTCTTAACCTTCCGGCCGTGGCTGCGGGACGCGTCGGCAAGGTGGAGGACGTCGATTGGTATGCCTTCGAAGTCGAGAAAGGCGAATGGGTCAGCTTCGAGGTCTGGGGTAACCGGATCGAGAACAAGATCCACGACTTGCAGACTCACCTCGACCCCATCCTTACGCTGCACGACGCCAGGGGCGCAAGCTGGCCGTCGCCGATAATTCGTACGCGGGCGACCCGTTGCTCTCATTCCGGGCACCGGCCGCGGGCACTTACTATCTCGAAATGCGGGATACAACCTATTCGGGCAACGTCTCCTGGTGCTATGCGCTGCACGCGATGAAGGGGCCGGTTGCGACCTCGGTCTTTCCGATGGCGGTGAACCCGGGTGCCACCACGCGCGTCGAGGTCCGGGGCCCCGGCTTTGATCCCGCGCGAACGATCGACCTGCACGTGCCCGAGGACGCCGCGATGGGCGATCACCTCTTCTCCCTGCTCAGGGCGGGTGGCGGCTCACGGCCGATTTCCTTCCTCGTGACGGATTACCCGGTCGTCGCCGAATCGACCGACGCACCAGCGGGCTCGGGTCCGATGAAGCCGATCAAACTTCCCGCAGCCATCTCCGGGCGACTCGACGCGCGAGGGGACATCGACGGTTATGACTTCATCGCCCGGAAGGGTCAGACCTTCGCCTTCGAGGTGATTGCCAGTCGCGCAGGTTCGGAATGCGACCCGGTCCTGCGTGTGATCGACCACCAGGGGAAGGTCCTTAGCGAAGCGGACGACGTACGCGGACTCGGGAAGGACGCCCGGATCGAGTGGAAAGCGCCGGCAGACGAGACGTACCGGCTCCAGGTCGCCGACCTTCACGACCGGGGCGGCCCGACATTCGGCTACGTGCTCCTCGCCGGGGCGACCAGTCCGGATTTCCTCCTGACCTGTGACCCAGACAAGATCAACGTGGGACCGGGTGGGCGGGTTCCGGTCTTCGTCCAACTGACGAGGCGCCATGGCTTCAACGGCGCCGTGAGACTGACCTGGGAGGGCTTACCTGCCGGCATCGTGGCGAGCCCTCTCTCGATCTCATCCGCCATGAACGAGGGCGTCATCGTGGTATCCGCACGTCCAGGAGCCGGCCACGCCTCGGCGCTCGTGACACTCCGCGGGACTGCCGATGGTGCATCAGGTCCGATCGCGCGCACGGCGGAACCCCGGGAAGAGATTTACCTCCCGGGCGGCGGGCGCGGCCGTTTTCCCGTCGAAACGCTTGCCCTGACTGTGACGGATCCCTCTGACATCACGGTCGAGGCCAAACCCTCCGAGGTGGTTCTGGCCCCGGGAGAGTCCCTGCCCATCGATGTGTCCGTGACCCGCAACCCCCGGTATCAACAGCCCGTCAACCTGGCGATCATCCTCCAGCACCTCGGTGGAGTTCACGCCAACCCTCTGCCGCCGGGCATCACGCTGAAAGACGCGGGAAGCAAGACGCTGCTGGGACCCAAGGAAACCCAGGGCCGGATCATCCTGCAAGCGGCGCCCGGTGCGCCGGCCTGCGAGAAGGTCCCGATCGCCGTCATGGGACACGTATCGATCAATTTCGTGGTCAAGACCGCCTATGCCAGCGCCCCGATCCTCCTGACCGTTCGCCCAAGAGCCGCCAGGTCCTCGAGTCCGTGAGCACCTGGGGTCGCGCTTGCCAACCTCAGGACGCGGGAGAAGCCCCGAAGCATTCAAGGATTGAAGGATTTAAGCATTCACGTGATCGAGTTTGGCCAGCGCCGACGGAAGGGTGTCCACGAGGTCGAGGATCTTGACCAGATTCATCGTCCGGAACAGGTCCATGATGTAGGGACCCGCTCCGAAGACCACGACGCGGCCCTGACGACGGTCGATCCGCCGCTTGAGTGTGACGAGAAAGCCGATCTCGGAGCTGGCCAGGTAATTGACTTCGGTCAGGTCGATGGCGAACCGCGAATCGGGATGCGACTCCACCAGCTTATAGAGCCAGTCCCGTTGAGTGAACTGCCAGTCGCTTGCGGCGTCGTCGGTCGCCTCGAATTCAACGACCAGCACGCCATCCACCTCCTGGGTTGTGAATTTGAGCATGCCGAGGAACCCTCCGCTCCGTAGGGACTCGAGTGACGTCGTCTTCGCGTCGCCCAAGCCGGCATTCGTCCGTTACTGGTTGCTGGGTATTCGCTGAATGGTGGAATTGTTTGGATTGTACTCGTGTCGAGAGCAGACGCAAGACCCATGGCGAGGATGAGAAGGGACGAGTGTTGGTCTGGCCTCTCCGTTGAGGCGGCGAAAGACCCGATGGATCGTCGCGGAGCCGAGCCGTCGGCTTCGGAAAAACTCCTTACCACTCGGAGGGTCAGGACCCAACGTTCGACGATGGTGGTCGGTGACTCTCGCTCGATTCGCCATTGCGGTCGTATGGGACGATATTCTCCCACTCACTCGCGTCGGAACGGGCCACGACGGCGACCACCGGCTCGTTCTCGCTCAGATTGAACACTTCGTGGGGAACGCCCGGCTCGATATAAATGAAGTCACCCGCTTCGTTTTCGACCGATTGCCGGAGGCCCGGACCATACTCATGCCGGACGCGACCGTGCAGGATGTAGAGCATCAACTCGAACCCTACGTGAATATGGGCGTAGGCCACACCACCCGGCGGAATCGTCGCCACATTCATCGACAACTTCGAGGAACTGACGTTCTTGGCGCTCAATCCGACGCGATACTGGATGTTATTCCAACTCCGGCAGTTACCGCCGCCTCGGATTACCGAGATCCCGTCCCCACCTTCGACGGCTTTCCGGAGGTCGAGCTGAGGATTCGAAACGCCGGCATCGGATGTCATCGAACCCGACTCCTCGTCCCATGCTACGAGACGACCGACCCGGTCCCGCCTACCCACGATAGGACCCAACCCGATCGTCTCGATGAGACTGTCAGTGATTCTAACTCCGGAAAGCGGACGTGACCACTCCTCAAGAGGATTTCGTGAACGAAAGACCAGGATCGCCCGGCCCTCCACCCAGGACCTTGAACTGGAAGTGCTGGTCATCCTGCCAGTTGATCTGGCCGACAAGCGCGTTGTTCTGGTCCTGGGCCAACGTCAAAATCCCATTGACAAGACTCGAATTCCCCTCGAATTGCTGGTCTCGACCTTGATGCGAGACTTTCCAGACGAAGCGCCCTTGATCCTGGAACGTGACCATGATTGTCGTATCCCCGGCGGGCTTGGCGATCCAGGTCCCTGTCAGCGTTCCCTGCTTCGCGGCATCCTGGGCTGGGGTTTCTGTGGTGGCGGTTTCCGACAGGACCGATGGGCCTGGAATCGGAGCCTGGGCCTCCTGGCTGGTCGATGGCGACTTCTGAATCTGCTCGAGTTGTTGAATCAGTTGGGCCGAGATTTGATCCTTGGGTTGCAGTTTGACGACCGCCTTCAACTGGGAGAGGGCCTCCGCGGTGTGGCCCTCGGTCAGGTAGTGGTAGGCCAGGACGAATCGACCGGCCGCCGATTCGGGGTTCTGGCTACAATAGCTCTCCAGAGCCCGGACTTGCTGGGTATAGGTTTCCGGCTTGGAATAGAGGTTGATCAGGGTGGTCCAATCCCAGCCGGGACCGACCGACAGGACAGCGTAAAGCGCAGCCGCGGCCTCATCATAGCGATTGAGGGCGAAGAGGCTCAGACCTCGAAACTCATGAAGGGTCGGGTCGTTGGGCAATTGGCGAAGTGCCTGGTCGACCAGGTCGAGGGCACCGGTGTAATTCTCCTGTTTGAATGCGTCACGCGCCTGGTCGAACACCGCCATTGCCTGGTCCGTAACCGTCTCCTCCGGTGGTTGCCCCGTCGAGTTAATGGGCTGAGAGTAGTCGTAGACGACCGGCTGCGTGGCCACGGTCGTGACACCGCCAAGGCCGGCGCCATAATAGGGGTTATTGTAGTTTCCGTACCCCCAGTTGTAGAGCATGGGACCGTACAGCCAAGAGCTCAACCCATAACCCATTCCCAGTCCCAATCCGGCTCCGAGTCCCCAACCAAGACCTCCATAACCGAAGCCGTAACCGGGGTAGCCGTATCCGCCCCAGTATCCGTAGCCTGGATATCCGTAGCCGCGGCGCCAGCCCCATCCACTCGGATAATGGCCATTCCAGTATCCATGGACCCATCCCTGATGATAACCGAGGTACGGGTTATGCCATCCCATCCCCGGCACGCCGGCCAGGCGATTCGGGTTCATCGCGTTGATCGAATTGACTCGGTTCATCGCGACGTTCCCGGCACGGCCGGCGGGATGATTGATACCGAGCGGCCGCTGACCGATGGTCCCACCACGCATGACTCCTCCCGTAGCGACGCCCGGATGGACGGCCGGCAAGCCGCCGACATGCATCGCCGGGGCGGCGTAGCGCGGTTGAGCGAAGCTCCGCGGCGTGCTGAACGACGGCGTGCGATTGAACGCAGGAGCCGCCGGATGAAAACTCCCGGCCGGGTGGTATCCACCGCCATGGAACCCGCCACCGCCATGGAACCCGCCGCCGCCGTGAAACCCCCCTCCGCCGTGGCCGCCACCGCCATGACCGCCCCCGCCGTGAAATGCAATTGCGGGACCAGCCAGGCTCACGATCGCGAGCACGCCCAAGAGCTTGCCGAAGACTCGACCCATCATGGCTACCTCCGCCTGCATTTCTGGAGTTGCGAGATCGTTAGCAATTGCTCACTTCGTCCCCGCCTGGGGGGGACGGCGGACCATCACATATTCGGCGTGGTCCGGCACGACCTGGTCTCCGACCGTCCGCTCGACGGAAGCCCACCGGGCCGATTGGGAGTTTACGCGCGTCAAGATATGGGTCGCCGTCGCGGTCCGGCCATCCGGCATGATGCCGGTCAACTTGATCACCCACTCGCTCCCGTTCCGGCTCCAGAGCCCCGTCCCATGACCTCCCTCCGAGTCGAAGACCCACGACTTGATCTGTCGCGTGGACGGGTCCCAGCCGATCCGCTCGTGGACGGACATGACCGGTTTCCCCTGCACACGGATCGTGAAATCCCGGACCAGGAAGTTCTGATCCTCGGTCCATCGGCAGGTGGTATGCACGACCGAATCCGGGCTCTCGTCGAGCCAGTCGCCGACCAACCATTCCAGTTCTTGAAGGCGCTGATGATGAGTCAGTCCCTTCGCCGGCTCCTCCCGCACGCGCGAGTACCGCCAACGATTCCGTTGCTTGAGATAGAGGACGGTGTACTGTCGCAACGAGGGGGGTTCGTCCCCGGTCGTCTTGACCTGGGTTTGGCCTTCCTCGAGCGCAACGTCCGTACCGACGAACCGGAGGGAAGCCGGGAAGATCGCGATGGTCGCACCCGGCCGCTCCTTGAACATCGTTTTGAAGACTTCCTCGATCCGGGGCCGGCCGCGGAGTTGCTCACCATTCTCATCGATCATCTCAGCATCATCATGGAACAGGGACGCCAGCGTGCGAGCGTCCCCGGCGTTGTAGGCGCGGCCGTAAGCCGCGGCAATCGATCGGAGGGCCTTCTCGTCCTCCGGCCGATCGGTCAGCATCGCCGTCGATCCACCCGGCCGAATGCCCCCAGACGGGGTGCTTTCGGATGGCGTGGTGGCGGCCCCCGGTTGTGGCCGGTTGACCTCCTGGCCCTCGACGCCCCTCACGACGCCGAGGCTGATCCCGATCACCATCAAGACCGCTGTCGCGATTCGCGTTCTCGTTGTCGTCATGGTCGCACCACCATTCCGGATCGTGTTGGAACCCAGACAAGATAATTGCAATCACCGTGCCGAGTTTCACCGTAAGCCGTCCAGGTTACGCAGTAAGATCGATATCGGGGGAGTCTCGTCATCATGAATCACGAGCCGGGCGAGTGGGAAGGGTCGGCGTGCGGGATTTCCACGGATCGCGGGTCCGAGACGTCGGATCCGCTCCTGGCCTTGCGCGAGCAGTTTCCCATTCTCTCACGTACGAACTACTTGATCAGCAATTCTCTGGGTGCCGTGCCAGCGGCGGCC
Organism: uncultured Planctomycetota bacterium; assembly: GCA_963845755.1. Lineage (GTDB taxonomy): Bacteria > Planctomycetota > Planctomycetia > Isosphaerales > Isosphaeraceae > CAWJTV01. Next base: position 110,600 of record CAWJTV010000012.1, on the reverse strand, counting down.
AGCGCGAGCCTCCAGGCGTATTACGAGGCTTGGGCGATTCGGGGAGTCCGTGCTTGGGAAGACGCATGGTGGTCACTCGTCGCCGATCTGGGCGACCTCCTGGCCCCGCTCATCGGGGCTCACGCGGGTGAGGTCGTCTTCCAACCGAACGTGACCCTGGCCCATGCCGTCGTCTTCAGCGCCTTCGATTTCCCCGCCAATCGGGCGAAGATCGTGACCGACGCGATGCACTTCCCCTCGATCCTGTACCTGATCGATCAGAAACGTCGAGACGGCGCCGAGGTCACCGTGGTATCTTCCCAGGATGGAATCTCGGTTCAACGCGGAACGCGTGATCGATGCGATCGACGAGCACACAGCCCTGGTGGCCCTTTCCCACATCCTGTTCAAATCGGCCTTCGTGCATGACGTCGCCGCGATTGGGGAGAAAGCGCGCGAGGTCGGGGCGATCACGGTCATCGACGGCTATCAGGCCGTGGGTACGATCCCGGTGGATGTGCGCGCGATGGGGATCGACATCTACATTGGCGGCTGCCTGAAGTGGCTTTGCGGCGGCCCAGGTGCGGCCTTTCTGTGGATCGAGCCTGAACTCCGTGACCGACTCGAGCCCCGACTCACGGGATGGATGGCTCAAGAAGACCCGTTCGCGTTCAAGACGAAACTGGTGCGACGTCGAGACGGGTGGCGTTTCCTCCACGGCACGGCCAACATCCCCGCCCTCTACGCGGCACGGCCTGGACTGGAGATTGTCCGGCAGGTGGGAATTGAGGCGATCCGAGCCAAGTCGGTTCGGCAGACCCAACGACTCCTGGACCTGGCCGGTGACGCGGGCTATCGCTGCACGAGTCCGCGCGATCCCGCCCGCCGGGGCGGTACGGTGGCGATCGACATCGAGCACGGCTATGAGATCTCGCAGACCTTGAAGTCCCTCGACATCCTCTGCGATTACCGACCAGGGGCGGGGGTCCGGTTCTCGCCCCACTTCTACAGTCGCGACGTCGAGCTCGACGCGGCGATCGCCGCCATTGTCGAGATCCGCGCGAGCGGTGCATGGCAAGCGTTCGCGACGAAGCACGGCACGGTCACCTGAACGCGCGGTCTCGCTGGCACTCGCCATTCAGCCAAGAGCTACGAGCGAACCCCATCGAGGGTCCGAGCGTCTAGGTGGTTGAGCGAGGCAACCCGCCGGCACCGAGGAGACTCTTGAATGAGCGGCCGGCCCCGCGCCTCGACGCTGTCGAAGGGGTACGACCATGTTCCAATCGAACGAAGTCCTGTGCCGGCCGACGCTGGTCTTGAACCGCTCGTGGCAGCCGATCCACGTCACGACGGTGGTTCGCGCGCTCGTGATGCTCTGGAACGACTCGGCGAAAGTGGTCGATCCCGAGGAATACCGGCTGCACGCCTGGGAGGAGTGGATGACGCTGTCGCCGCACGAGGGTGGCCCGTGCATCCGGACGGCCAGGCTCCGGCTCCGCGTCCCCGAGGTCATCGCGCTCCAGCACTACGACCGGGTCCCGCTGGCGGCGGTCACGTTCAGCCGGCGAAACGTCGCCAAGCGCGACCACTACACCTGCCAGTACTGCGGCGCCCAGCCCGGGGTCGAGGAGTTGACGATCGACCACGTCAACCCGCGTTCGCAGGGCGGCCAGTCGAGCTGGACCAACTGCGTCGCGGCGTGCGTGACCTGCAACGCGCGCAAGGCCGACCGGACTCCCGAACAGGCCGGAATGAAACTCAGGAAGTGCCCGGCACGCCCCGAGTGGAAGCCGCTCTATGCCCTGCACGGCCCCGGACATGGCCCGTCGATTGAGAGCTGGAAGAAGTTCCTTGCGACCGATTCGGCTCGTGTCCGAGCCTGATCTTCCGAGACTTTGATCGCCCTGGCTGAGGACAGCCGTCCTCATTCGGCCAGGGCGATCTGTTGCTTGGAACCATCAAGCGAAGCCGCCGTTTGCGTGCTCGAGTCCGCGAACATTCCGGCGGAGAACCAGACACCTTCGTCGGTCGCATCCTGACTCAGAGGAATCGCGAGTCCTCACAAGGCTCGTCGCTCACATGGTGGCCGGCGGCGTGTCGATCCACATCCGTTGTGCGTGGGACTGGAGGACGGCATCGGCCACGATCTGGGCGTTCAGACCGTCGTAGAAACTGGGCACGGCCGCGCGGCGCTCAACGATAGCCGAGATGAACTCCCACATCAGGTCGTAGCGGAAGATGGTTGCCGGCGGTCCCACGCTGGGGTCGCGGGGACTTGCCGCCGGCTTGAGGAACTCGGCGGGGACGGCTGCCGGGGCGAGATCCTGTCCGGTCTTGCCGAGCAGGATCGTGTTGGGCTCGTGGAGCCGGTACACCGCCGAGCCCTCGGAGCCGTTGATCTCGGCCCATTCGTGACCGAAGCCGTCGCGATGATATCCTTTGGCGAGGGTTGTCCCCTCCCAGACGCCCGTGGCGCCTCCGGCGAACTCGCCGATCAGGCACGACCAGTCGTCGACTTCGGAGGGCGGACAGGGCCGGCCGTCGGCCGTGTGGTCGCGGGGTGCGAACCGTGCCACGGCCCCGCAAACGCGAGAGATCGGGCCCAGCAGGTCGATGGCGAAGTCGATGCGGTGGATCGTCATGTCAAAGAGGTCGCCTGCTCCCGCCCGATCGCGATACTGCCGCCAACCCCAGCTCGTCTCGGGCCAGTCCAGGAACCGTTGCGAGCGGAAGTGGCGAGGTGTTCCGAGCGACCCGGACTTGAGCAGGTGCCGCAGGTATCGCATCGACGGCGCGAACCGATAGGTGAACGCGGTCATGTGGACCACGCCGGCATCACGGGCGGCCTCGTACATCGCGCGAACGTCAGCGGCGTTCAGGCCGAGCGGCTTCTCGCACATGACGTGCTTGCCGGCTCTCGCCGCGGCCACGGCGATCGGCCGGTGCGTATCGTTGGGAGTGGCGATTACCACGGCGTCCACTTCCTCCCGGCGGCACAGCTCCTCGGGCTCGGTCGTGGCCAGCTCCACCTTCCACTCCGCCTTGCGCCGAGCCAGGATCTCGGGGTCCGTATCGCAGATCGCCACCAGCTCGGCACGACGATCCAGCCGCAATCCGGGCAGGTGATGATAAGCCGTGACCGCACCAGTGCCGATGAATGCCACGCGAACGGGTCGTTCCGGAGTCGAGGCCGCCATGCTGGTCTCCTCACAGGGTGCTTGCCTTATCCCTCACGTCCTACTATCTTGCACGGAACTCCGCAAGTCTCTTCCTCCACCATGATCCAGGGACGATGTCGATGGCAAGCGAAAAGCCGATCCGCGTGGCGATCATCGGTCTCGGTTTCGGGGCCGAGTTCATCCCGATTTACCAGAGTTATCCCGGGGCGGAGATTCACGCGATCTGCCGCCGAGACCGCAACGGTCTCGACGAGTGCGGGGATCGCTACAAGATCCCGGCTCGTTACACCGACTACCGGGAACTCCTGAAGGACCCGGACATCGACGCGGTCCATATCAACTCGCCGATCCCGGACCACGCCTGGATGTCGATCGAGGCGCTCGCGGCCGGCAAGCACGTCGCCTGTACCGTGCCGATGGGCACGAGCGTCGACGAATGCCGACGGATCGTGGAAGCCCAGCGCAAGAGCGGCAAGGTCTACATCATGATGGAGACCGTCGTCTATAGCCGTGAGTACCTGTTCGTCAAGGAACTCTATGACAAGGGAGAGCTGGGCCGGCTCCAGTTCCTCAGAGGCAGTCACCAGCAAGACATGGACGGCTGGCCGGATTACTGGCCGGGGCTGCCCCCGATGTGGTACGCGACCCATTGCGTCAGTCCGTGCCTGGCGATCCTGGGCAAACTCGCCGAAAGCGTCGTCTGTCACGGCTCCGGTCGCATCCGCGAGGAGCTGATCGGCCGGTACGGCAGCCCGTTCGCCATCGAGACGGCTACCTTCACCATCAAGGACTCGGACGTCGTTGCCGAGGTCACGCGCAGCCTCTTCGATACCGCGAGACAGTACCGCGAGAGCTTCGACGCAACCGGAAGCGCGAAGAGCTTCGAATGGCAACAGGTCGAAGGCGAGGATCCGGTGATTCACACCAAGAGCACCTCCGAGCACACCATCCCCGAGTCGGAGATCCCCAAACGAGTCGCCGTGCCCGACTATGCTCAGCGCCTTCCCGAGCCGATCCGCCGCTTCACCACCAAGGGTGTCTATAGCCTCGACGAAGGGGAGCAGCATTTGTCGTTCACCCAGGGCGGCGGCCATGGCGGTTCTCACCCTCACCTGGTCCACGCCTTCCTGAGCGCTGTTCGAGGAGAGCGTCCGGCCTTGCCTGACGCGGCAACCTCAGCCAACTGGACGATGGTCGGGCTCTGCGCCACGACTCGGCCATGAAGGGAGGGGATCGGATCGTCATTCCGACGTTCTAGCCGTCCCGATCGAGCCGGCGGTCGCGCGTGGATCCCGGGACGCCCGCGAAGCCGCGACACACGAATCGATGTTCTTATCGAGCGATCGGGTATTTACGAAGAGACGGTGCCGGTCCTCGATCCGGCCCTCACGCTCGAGGATGGAGAGTTGATCGCGGACGCCACGGAATCCCGCAACCGCCGCGTCGAACCGCGATTCGCCTCGGTCCAGCATCGCGCGATTGTACTGGGTATGCATCAGGGCCAGTCGGGAGTCCAGGTGCTCGGGATCGGTGCGGACCAGCTCGAGGAAGTGCGACTCGGCTTTCCGGAAAAGCTGCCGCGCCTCCTCGAATCGGTCCTGTTTTTGCGCGACCTGAGCGAGGTCGTCGAGCGCGATGGCCAGATGGGTCCTGAACTCGAAACTGTCGTTCGATCTCGCCAGCAGTACCTCGCAGATTTCAATGGCGCGCGAGTACAGCCGGCGGGCTTCGACGAACTCCCGGGAGAATTTCTTCAAGTCCGCCAGCTTGCGGTAGCTCGACGCGAGCAGGTCTTGGGCTTGCACCTGTCTCGGATCCGCGGAGACCCAACTCCCGGCCAGGTCCTGCATCTTGAGGAACCACACCTCCGCCGTCGCATAATCGTGGGCGAAGCTGTAAGCTCGTCCGAGTTGGAGATAAGCCTCGATCAGGTCGCGACGAGGTCCGTCCCTTGCCGGCCTGGCGTCGACGAGGGTTTCCGCCATGGTCACGGCGCGATGGAACTCCACCTTGGTCGCGTCGAACTGATCGGCTCTCAGGTCGAGCAGACCCAGTCCCATGTGCGTCCGATAAAGAACCTCCGCCGCTTCGAGCTCGCGCGGCGATTGCCTGAATCGCTCCTCGGCCAGCCGTTGCGATTGGTTGTAATGCTGGCGGGCGGTGACGGATCGACCGATGATCCGGAAGATGTCGCCGAGCTTCTGGTAGGCGACCGCCTGACTCAGATCGGGTGGAGCACCCGCGGTGTTTCGTCCAAGGTCCTCGAGTCCCCGAATCGCCGTCTTGAGCACTTCTTGACGGAGCGAACGGGTGGCAGGGGTCTGGGCAAGTTTCTCCTGGACGTCGTAGACGAGCTGATTGAGAGCCTGGAGGGCGAGGTTTCGTTGTTCGAAGGCCGCCCGGGCATTGGTCGCTGCTCGCTGTTCGGCCTCGCGGGCCTCCAGCATCTTCTCTCGGAGCTGGGAGTTGTAGTACACGCCCCCGCCCAGCAGCACGAGCAGGAGCACGAGGAGGGCGGTAATCGCCGTCGCGATGCCGGGCCGCCTCCTGCGCCCACTTCCAGGTGCGTTCAAGAATCGAGATCGGCCGGGCCAGGATCGGTTGGCCCTGCAGGAATCGGTGCAGATCCTCACCCAATGCCAGCGCGGTCGGATAACGGCGATGGGGATCCTTTTGCAGGCATTTGAGGCAGATCGTCACCAGGTCTCGGGGAAGACTGCGCTGGAGCTTGCAGGGGGAAAGGGGCTCATGGCTCGAGACTTGCTCGAGCGTCGAAAGGGGTGTAGTCCCTTTGAATGGCGGACGGCCGGTAACCATCTCATAGAGGATGGCCCCCAGAGAATAGACGTCTGTGGCCGGAGTGATCTGGTCCGTGAGTCCGCGAACCTGTTCGGGTGCCATGTAGCTGGGCGTGCCCAGGATCTCGCCGGCGCGCGTCAAGGCGTCCTCGCGCTCGAGCAACTTCGCCAGTCCGAAGTCCGTGATCTTGGGGACGCCCTCTTCGGTGAGCAAGACGTTCGCCGGTTTCAGGTCCCGATGGACGATCCCGCGCAGATGGGCATAGTGGATCGCTCGAGCCAGGAGTTCGATGAGGCGGGCCGATTCCACGGGGTCCTGAAGCGTGCCGGCCAGGCGTCGATCCAGTCCTCCGCCGGCGGCGTATTCGAGCACGAGGTATCCCATGCCCTCGTGTTCCCCGATCTCGAAGACCGGGATCAGGTTGGGGTGCTGGAACCGGGCCGCTGCCTCGGCCTCCGACTGGAAGCGCGCCGCGGCTCCCGAGTCAGCATAGGCATCGGCGCGAATGACCTTCAGCGCCACGACCCGCTTGAGCCGGATCTGCCAGGCCTTGTAGACCGCACCCATCCCACCACGTCCCAGCTCGCCCAGAATCCGGTAGCCCGGCCCGAAGAAGTGTCCGCTTCGGTGGGGACCAACTTCTTCCGATTCCGACACGTCGACATCCTCGGAAATTCCGTCCCAAGGTGGCTCGACCTTGCCATCGACCCCCAGCACGTCGTGGAGGTCGAGTTGTCTTTGGAGCCGTTTGGCGAACCGCGGGAAGCGCCATCGGAACTCTCCCAGGGAAGGCCGCTCGCCCCGCTCCTCGCGCAGCAAGAACTCACCATAAATCAATTCGAATGCCGCTTCGCCTTCATCCCGGATCGTTGGATGCATCGACAAATACGCCTCGGCCGGGACCCGCTGGCCGTCGCGCCATCGCTTCACCTGGTCATTGCAGAGGCGCTCTAACAGCTCTTCGGGGCCCACCGTGCGTCAACCCATCACAACCGAATCCGGCGAGAACTCCGGCCCGGTCAACTCGTACGAGCAGTCGCGGGAAGCGGAATTCGAGTCCGCCGGAGCATCTCCCGCGGCCGCATCGCGATCATCAGTCCGCTGATTCATGACCTTATGCCGCCACGGATCCACCCTCGAAGACCACCTCGCCGCACCCTATCATTACTATTGCCGTGGAACGCCATTTCGGACACGAAACGAGTGAGTCCTGTCCGGGACGCACGCGGCCCTCCACGGAACCACCATGCCGGATTCATCCTGCTCCCTCCAGGAAGACGTTCGTGTGCAAATCACCGTGGGGATTGAACAAGCGATAGCGCTGACCAGACGCCTGGTAGACCGCCGCAAAGCATGGGTAGGCCAGGAGAACGATCAAGGCAGCCTTGTAGCAGAGCCGGTAGCGGGTCGGATCCCGCTGACCCACCCACTCCGACCCTTCGGCGATCAAGAGAAAGAAAGCCGGGACGAGCTCGAGTATCAGCCGGCCATGGAATGGATACATCTTATAGCCAGAAGCCACGATCGCCAGGACGATCGGTAAGACGAGGAGAAGATACGTCAGCCAGGACCGTCGCGCCAGGGAAAGCTCACCGACCTGAAGGAGAATGAAGGGGACGATGACCCCGACACGCGGCCAAATCGGGCCGACGAGGTTCAAGGGGTTCACGAAGATTTCGAGGAGGATGCCCGCGGCCTTATGCAGGTCGTCGCGAAGGATTGATGCGGCCTGAGTCGCTCCGGCCACCGAATGATTGGGAAGGAACGCAAAGTCCCAGAACAGGTACATCGTGGTGTAGGGCGTGAGCAGATTGTGTGAAGCCTCGACGGACACCGCGAGGTCCCCGAGCCAACCGAGTCCGATGACCACCCAGAGGACCGCGGCGCGGTATCGCCGCGAAACCAGACTCTCCAGGACCAGCACGCCGCCACAAGCGGAGACGACAAACACCGAGGCGAACGACCACCAGGGGGCCGCGGCCACGAGGGTGGCCAACCAGACCGCCGAGCGAGTGCTGACCGGTTTGCACAGTGCCTTGAGGGTCAGCAGACTGATCGCCAGCCCGACCACCAGGTCTACCGAGTACGGTTTCATCTCGCTGGAGTAATAGATCAGGTCATCCGAAAAGGCGAAGAGCGCCATTGCAACCAACGACGCCCGTCGCGGCAGTATGCGGCGAGCCAGCCGGGAAAACAGAATCAACGCGACGATGCCGGCGGACAGCGGCACCAGTCGCATGGAAAAATTCGAGTCGCCCAGGAGCTTCACGATCGATCTCTGGAGGATCAGGAAGCCGAACGGGGCGAGCTGGTCGTTGGTCAAGGGTTCCGGGAAATCGAGGATCGGCTTCCCGACCACGTTGGCCGCCAGAGACATCTCGTCGAGCCACATCGTGCGATTGGACAGATAGACGACCACGCGTAACAGGATCCCCAGTCCCAGGATGACCGTTTCGGGGCGCTCGCGAACCAGTCGCGCAATCGGCTTGACGTCGATCCGGAACTCTCGCGACCAGATCTGCGATCCGGCGATGTGCGACAACCATCGCATCGAATGGCTTCCCGATGGGGTCAAGCGATGGCGTTCAGAGCGCGTGCCTCGGCATCGACCCGCCGGATCGACTTGAAGGCCGTCATCGGGTCGGATTTGGGACTCATCTCCATGCCGATCGGATCGCGATATCCCACGTCGTGGATCGTCTTCAGGATGAAGGGATAGGAGATCTCACCGGTCGTGGGCTCGTGGCGTCCGGGATGGTCGGCAAGCTGGAAGTAGCCGATCCGATCGCGATACTTCCGGATGTTGAGCGTGAGGTTCCCCTCGCTGATCTGCTGGTGGTAGATATCGAAGAGCATCTTGACGTTCGCCGAGCCGACGGCATCGAGGACCGCGGCGGCCTGCGCGGAATGGACGATCAGTTGCCGGGGATGATCGACCAGGACATTGAGCGGTTCCAGGATGATGGTGATCCCCTCGGGCTCGACGATCCGGGCGCCGGCTTTGAGTGCGCTGATTACCGCCTGGATCTGTTCCTCTCGGGAATGTCCGACGGTCTCTTCTCCGGCCACGACGCAAAGCTTCTTGACCCCCAGCTTCTTGGCGACCGCCACGGCCGACCGGATCTCCTCCTCAAACTCTTCCCGCCGCCTGGGGTCAGGATTGGTGATCCCATGGCCGAAGCCCTTCACGGGCGAGGCCGAGAACTGTGACGCGATCAGTCCGAGCTCGTCGTTCAGCTTGAGGATTCCCTCGATGTCCTTCCCGCGCCACGGCCAGAACTCATAGTGCGAGAACCCAGCCTCCTTGACCTTCCGGAGCCGGTCCAGGAACGGGAGTCTTCCCCAGGTCATCTCGACGTTGACGGCATAGGTCAACCACGTCCCATCGCCGGTGGATCCGGCTTTGACCGGTGCGGTTGCTCCCGGCGACGTCGAGGAAACGACGGCAGTCGCGGTCCCAGCACCGGCGGCGGCCAGAAAGTTGCGGCGGTTCATGAGATGCGTCTCCTTTCGGGCGGCAGAGTGCGAGCCAGGCAAGGTGATTGCGCTGCTGGAGCGGGACCGGCCACCCTCCCAGTCGCCATTCGCATCATATGGTAACACAATCCCGCGCGCCCGGTTATGATCGAGTGTCGGTAGCCGGACGACCGGTTCCGAGCGGATCGACACCTTCCGAGCGAGCATCCTCATGCGGATCACCTGGTTCGGCCATGCGGCATTCTTGATCGAGACCCAGGTCGTTCGGATCATTCTCGATCCCTATCGCTCGCCCGATTGCGGGGGATACGAGCCGATCGACGAGCCCGCGGACCTGGTGGTCGTCAGCCATGAGAACGACCGGTATCATAGCCACCTGGGCCAGATCATACCTCCCTTCGAGACGATCCGGGCGCTGGAGCTGCCGCCGCAAGGCACGATGTTTCGGCACATCTCGATCCAGTCGATACACGTCTTCGAAACTCCCGAGCGCCGGCCGGAGGATGAGGTCACGATCGTCCATTTTCAGGCCGAGGGCTTGCACGTGGTGTTCCTGGGGGATCTTGGACATCCCTTGACCGGGCCGGAGCTGGCGCCGCTGCGGGGTGCCGACATCGTCCTCGCCGCCGCGGGCGGCCCGCCGACGCTCGATTACCCCGAGATCCCTCCGCTCCTCGATGCGATTGGCCCTCGGGTCGTGATCCCGATGCACTTCAAGACGCCCAGGATCAATCTGAATATCCAGCCGGTCGAGCGATTCCTCGAGGCGCTTCCCGGCGACCCGATCGATCGGCCGGGCGCGCACTCCGTCGAGATCTCACGGGCCAGCCTCCCCTCGGCTCGGACGATCGTGCGACTCGAACATGCGCGATGAAGGCCCGCGCGATGCCGTGCCCCGTCCGTGCGGGTGCTCACAGCTCTCGCAGCGCCGAGATGACGTCGAGCCTCACGGCGCGGATGGCGGGGAACATCCCGCCGAAGAGCCCCATGGCGAGCGTCATCAGAAATGCGACGGCCATCACCAGCGGCCCGAAGCGGAACCCGACCGTGATGGAGGCGAAGCTGTTGAAGTCGCTCGTCTCGTACGTCAGCGCATTGAGTGGGATCGCGGCAAGCACCCCGATCGCCCCGCCGAGTCCGCAGAGGATCAGCGATTCGCCCATGAAGCAGATCAGGATATCGAGCTGGGAGAACCCCAGCGCGCGCATCGTGCCGATCTCGCGAGTCCGGGCGCCGACGGCGGCGAACATCGTGTTGGCCGCGGCGAACATCGCGCCGAACGTCAGGAGGACGGCGATCAGAGTCCCCGCCCCCTTGAGGAAGATGCCGGAGCGATTCTGGTTCTGGAAGTAGACCGATTCGGGGATGGCCGCCAACTTGAACCGGGTGTCGTTCTCGATGGTGTCCTGGAGCTTGCGATAATCATCGGGACCGGTCGCGCGGATCTGCACGCACGAGACCGAGCCGTCGCGGCCGGTGTTCTTCTCGACGTCCTTCAGGTCCGCCCAGACCTCGCTCTCGGCCGCGCTGCCGCCCGCGGTGAAGATCCCCACGACCCGGTATTGCTCCTTTTCGCCGAATTCGAGTTTACCACCGATCTGGGCATCCTTGAACCGCTTGGTCATACTCCGGCTGACGAGGCACTCGCCGCGGCCTTCGACCAGATCGTTCCCCTCGACGATCCGGAAGTCCGGTCGCAGCTTCCGCGATGCGGGCTGCACGCCGCGCACGATGATGTTGGTCCGGGTCCCGTTCTGGCGCTCGGCGATCGGGATGTTCAGCAATTCCTTCGCCGCCAGGGGACGGCCTTGCTCGTCGCGAGCGATGCCGGGCAGGTTGAGGAGTTCGTCGGCCTTGGAAGTCTCGAAGCCGCCGGTCGTCTCGTTTGTCGAGCCCTTGCGCATGACGATGATGTCGAGCGGATCGCCGGAGATGGTCAGGCTATGCTCCAGACCATCGACGAGCCCGAAGAGGATACATGACGACCAGACGACCAGCCCCGTGCCGAGCACGGTCATCAGCGTCGTCTTCCAGCGGACCCGGAGATTGCGGATATTATATTTGACGGGAATCATGACGTCGTCAGATAATCCTCCGTAGCCCATCGACCACGGCCAGGTTGGCCGCGCGTAGGGCGGGATAAATCCCGCCTGCGAACCCGACGAAGAGTGATACGCCCAGGCCGAGGAGGGCGACGTTCCAGGGAACATAGAAGAACGGGAGGAAGCCCGCCGTGAACTGCGAGAGGTCGACCACCTCGCAGAGGCCCTTGCAGCCCAGTGAGCCCAGGATGCCGCCGGTTGCGGCGACGAGGACCGACTCGGTCATGACGAGGAACAGTAGGAGGCCCTTGTTGAAACCGATGGCCTTGAGCACGGCCACCTCGGTCGTCCGCTCGCGCATCGACATCGCCATCGAATTGCCGGCGACGAACAGGAGCGAGGAGACCACGGCGATTCCGATCCAGAAAATCATGCCCCGCAGGTCCCCCATCATCTCTTCGAACATCTTGCCGAAGGCTTCCTCGGTCTGGGTTCGAGTCGGGAAGTCGCTGTTGCGAAACAGGTCGTCGATCTTCTTGCAGAGGGGCGCCATCGCGTCGGCACTCCGGCACTTGACGAAGATCATCCCCGCATTGCCCGACAACTGCGGGCCACCCGTCGATGAGGTCCGGATCACGACGCGCTTCAGGGCCTCATCGAGGTAGTCGAATCGGATAAAGCACATCCGCAGGTCGCGATCGCTCGGACCATCATAGATGCCGCGCACGGTCATGGTGAGGTCGACCGGGTACGCGTCCCCCTTCAAGGCGAGCGGATCGCCGATCTTCAGCTTCTTGTCGTTGGCCAGCTTCCTTCCGATCACACAGCCGTCCTTGTTCTCCTTGAACTCCTTCAACTGGGCATCCGGTAGGCTGAACTCGCTCATGATCGTGAAGACCGTCTCCGGATCGACGGCGAACTGGGCGAACGGGAGGATCTCGTCCTTGTACTTCCCGCCGTACCAACTGAACGGCGTGGCGGCGATCACCCCGTCGAGCCGGCCGACCTCCTGGACGTATGCGATCGGAATCCTGCCGGCAAAACCGTTGGCGTTCAGCGTCGCGATCCGGTTGAAGATCCGCGAGGATGTGCTGATCTCGTCATTCATCGCGAAGAAGGAGACGAGGATCATCATCAGGAACAGACAGATCCCTGTCGACGCAACCGTGAGGACGGAGCGCACCGGGTTGCGCCGGACGTTCCGTAGGATATAAGTGAAGTATTTCATGACGCGGCGTGCACCTGGGTTTCCTGGATCACATCATCGACGAGCTGGCCCTTGTCGAGGTGGAGGATCCGGCTGGCGCGCTGGGCGGCCAACGGGTCGTGGGTCACCATGATGATCGTTTTCTTCAGCTCGCGATTGAGCAGATCGAGGAGGTCGAGGATCTCACCGGCGGTCGTGCGGTCGAGGTCACCGGTCGGTTCGTCGGCCACGAGGAGGTCGGGGTAGGTGACGATCGCCCGCGCGATCGCCACCCGCTGCTCCTGGCCGCCGGAGAGTTGGCGCGGGTAATGGTGTTCGCGCCCTTCGAGGCCCACGATCTTCAGGGCCTTCGCCACATTCTCCCGCCGCTTACGCCGCGAGAGGTGGGTCAGGAGTAGCGGCAACTCGACGTTCTCGAATGCGGTCAGGACCGGGATGAGATTATACGTTTGGAAGATGAATCCGACGTTGTTGGCACGCCAGCGCGTGACCTGCGACTCGCTCAGCGCGCCGAGATCCTGTCCGTGCACGACAACTTTACCGTGGGTCGCGCGGTCGAGCCCGGCGATCAGGTTCAGCAGCGTGGTCTTGCCCGATCCCGAGGGGCCCATGAGGGCGAGGAACTCCCCCTCGGCGACCGAGAGATGAAGGTTCTCGAGTACGGGGATGCGGAACTCGTCGCGGCGATATTCCTTGTTGACTCCCACCAGCACAATCGAAGGCAAATCGGCCATGGAGGATGGACCTTTCGGCGTCGACGCCCGGAAGGGCGCGGTTAGTCAGCGATCCGGACGACTTCGTCCTCGTGGAGCGCCTTGAGCGGGTTGATGACCACCGATTCGCCGGCCTCGAGTCCTGATTCGACACGCGCCAGCGCGTCGGTGGTCGTCGCGACCTCGACCGGGCGCTTGCGGACGGTGCTCTTCCGGCCGATGACCCAGACGTGATCGTGCCCGTTTTCCTGGAACACGGCCGACTTCGGGACGAACAGGTACGACTGACCGGTTTCGCCGCTATTCCCGGTCTTGTTGGGGAGGAAATGGACCGTCGCCGCCAGCTCGGGGAAGAGTTGGTCATCCGGATCGAGGACCTCGACCTTGACCTTGACCGTGCCCCGCGCCCGATCTCCCATGGGGATCACCTGCCGTAGCCGGCCGCGATAGCGCTTGGACGGGATCGCACTGACGGAAACCTCCGCCGGCTGGCCCATGGCGATCCGCCACAGTAAGTTCTCGGAGACGTCCGTCTCGACGTCCATCTTGGCGAGATCGGCGATCGTCACGACCGCCGTGCGGCCCAGCGATGAGTTCATCGCCGTCGGCGTGATGACTTCACCCTCCTCACCCTGTTTCTCGACGACCGTGCCGTCGAACGGGGCGTAGAGAGACATGGTGGCGATCGTAGCCTGGATCTCCTGGATGTTGGCCTGGGTCAACTTGATGGCGGCCCCGAGGGCCGAGACTCGCGCCTTGGCCTTTTTCAGCCCGGAGACCCCTTTTTCATATTCCTCTTCGGGAACCGTCTTGCGGGCACGGAGGACGGTCAATCGGCGCTCCTCACGTTCCTTTTCCCACTGGTCGGCCTCGGCTTCCTCGAGCTCGGCCCGGTTCTTGAGCAACTGAGCTTCGCGCAACGCCAGGAGCGCTTTCATATCGTTGTGTTCGATGACTGCGAGCGTATCGCCCTTCTTGACTTTCATCCCTTCGTGGACGTACATCCGCTCGACGCGTCCCGGAATCTTCGTCCCGATCATCGCCTGGAAGCGCGACTTGAGATATCCCTTGGCGCTCAAAAGTTTCTCGGCTTCGCCGGAGGTCATCCGTTGCACCAGTCCTCGGGTCACTTCCGGCCGGGAGCGCAACTCATCGTACTGGCGGTAGCCGTAGACGGCTCCAGCCCCCACCATCCCCAAGGGGATCAACCACAGCAGCCAGGAGAGAATCCGTACACCTCCGCCTCCTCGACGACCGTGCGGATTACGGGATCCTCCCGCGCCGAGAAATACGGGTCGGGACGTTCGATCTTCAGTGAGGCGAGTTCTTCTCGCAGCGTGCTCGCCATCAGAACCTCATCGAATAGACAGGACGTCGCCGGGTGGGCCGGCTTGATCGCCGGCAGGCGTTACCTTTGTGAAAATCATAACAAACTCACTATGTCGGGTCGAGTCGAGCCGGCGACTCTTCCCCCGGATCCGAAGATCCAGTCCCGCCCCGCCAGCCATTCGCGATGACGGACGTCAAGCCCGCGGGAGTGCCGGCGTTCGACTCCCGGCGTCTGACTGTTATTCTCGGAATGCTTCCCAATCTTGGATCGATGGGCGGTATCCGGTCGTGAAGCCGCGAGCGGATGGTGGCTTGTCGTGCCGAAGCGCCGATGCTCGAAAGGTTTCCGGCTTGAGAGCAGAGGCCTCGCAGGAGCAGTCTGGACTCGCCGAGGAGACCCTTCTTGAGGGGGCGATGCCGCATGCCTGGTTCAGGGGATGAGTTTGGTGCCGGGTGGGTCGACTTTGAGTGTGTGGACCTTGCTATGCTCGTCCAGCGACTTGAACTTGCCATGGTAGACGTTCACCTGGCCTGCGTGCTTGACGCGGACTTGCCAGTGAGTCGGCCTGGCGACACCGCCAAAGCCTCCCCAGTAGACGACATACCATTTGTAAACGCCGGGAGGGCCAGGTCCCTTGACCTTCTCGGAGCCGGGACCGTCGGACTCGACGAGCCAGTAGACGTTCTCCGGGCCGAACCCCTTGGTATTGTCCACATCCAGCTCACCGCCTCGAAGACCCTTGGGATCTTCCCAGAAGATCTCCTTGCCGCCCGGTTCGATGACATGAAGATCCAGGTCGACCCCATCGGTGTTCCAGATCAGGGTGAATTGCGGATCGCCGACCTTGACCGTGACGCCGTGGATCAACTCGCCGCCCTCGCCGAATCGGGCGAGTCCAAATCCATCACCGTCGCCAGCACCCGGGTTTTCGTTCGGGTCGCCGCCGCCGGCGCTGGGAGTCTTGTTCGCACTGAACCTCAGGTCGGCCTCGATCGGGATGGAGTCCATCTGAGTCAATGGGGCCGTGAGGAGAGGGAGGTCGCTCTGGTCGGGGGGAGCCATCGGGATGGGGAGTGGCGTATTGAGTCCGCCGGTGAGGGAGTTGACGTCGGGTACACCGTTAGGCGACCCCGCGAGGCGCGAATCGAACGCGATCGGGCCGTCGCTCCGCGCCGCGGAGACCCAGAACCAGAGGATCAGCAGGAGGACGGCGTGGAGTGATACCGATCCTGCCCAGCCCTTGATCGACTCGGGCGTCCACCAAGGTACGGCGCCGAGGAGTTCCTCGGCGGTCGGTTCCTTCACGACGGCAGGGCAGTCGGGAGGCCCGGCGATCGGTACGGGCGCGCCGGCGGGATTGCGGACCGCTCGAACTCTTGATGGGCTGGCCGACATGCGGCATCCTCGATCCTGGCTGGCAGTGAGCCCGTCCGACACGGTGACGCGCGAGGTTCCGCCCGAGTTTGCATCCGTCCGGAGAGGAGCCCGATCCGCTCGAGTCTCGAACGACAAGGTTACCATACGCGATCGCCGATGCGATAGCTCAATCCGGCTCGGGCCTTCGCCGTGACGCGATCAGGGCACGCCGCGCGGCGAGTCTCCGGGATGTCGCGGTCGGGAGGGATGGACCTTTTGTTCCCGGGGCCAGAATGGGGCCGCCGGTTGCGAACCCGGATTCCGGCGGTTACAACGGAGTGGGGTCCGGAGGCATTCAGCCCAGCGCGAGGCAGCCCGTCCCCAGGCCCTGAGGTCGCTTCGATGGATTCTCACCAGCTCAGGCAACTCCTCGAGGCCGTGCGAGAGGGTCGCCTCACGGTCAACGAGGCCGCACACCGGGTTCGCGTCCAGCCTTTTCAGGACGCCGGCGGCTTCGCCAAGGTGGACCTGCACCGTCGGCTGCGCTGCGGATTCCCCGAGGTGATTTTCGGCCAGGGGAAGACGGCCGCTCAGATCGAGTCCATCCTCCGGACGCTTTTCGCACACGATCAGGGCGGACTGGTCACGCGGGTCGATCCTCAGGTGGCCGCGCATCTCCGCACCGCCTTTCCCGACGGCGAGCATAACGCGGTGGCCCGGACGTTCCGGATCGTGGGACCGGAGCAACAGGCGGAGAAGCTCGGCCGCGTGGTGATCGTGACGGCGGGGACCAGCGATCTGCCCGTGGCCGAGGAGGCGCAGGTCACCGCCGAGGCGTGGAACTGCGAGGTCAAGCTGATCGCGGATGTCGGGGTCGCGGGATTGCACCGTCTCCTCCATCAGCTTCCCCAGCTCGAAAACGCCGATGCACTCGTGGTCGTCGCCGGCATGGAAGGGGCGCTCCCGAGCGTCGTCGGAGGTCTGGTCGGCTGCCCGGTCATCGCCGTACCCACGAGCATCGGTTACGGCGCCCATTTCCACGGGGTTGCCGCCCTGCTCGGAATGCTCAATAGCTGTGCATCGAACGTTGTGGTCGTCAACATCGACGCCGGCTTCAATGGCGGTCATATCGCCGGTTTGATCGCCAGGCGAATGGGTCAGGCGCGTGAGACGGGGACAGCGGGTGATCCCGTGGTCCAGCCGGATCAGGCGAGTCCGGCGGAGTAGGGGCGCGTGGGTCGGGGATCGACGGGTCGGAGTCCCGGCTTAGCCGGTCGTATTCCGCCACAAGTTGGGCGTCCAACCGATCAAACGAACGTTGACGGAAGATGGCGAGATGAAGACCCCGGACATAGCCGGGACCCATGGCCCGTCCGAGTGAGGTGCATCATGGCGCTGGAATTGGTCGATCGGGTCCCGAGCCTGCCGCCCCGACCGCGAGACAGCCACAAGGGACGCTACGGCACGGTGCTGGTCGTGGCCGGCGGCCGTGGTATGGGTGGTGCCGCCGCGCTCTGCGGTGCCGCCGCGCTCCGATCGGGTGCCGGGCTGGTCCGCGTCGCCACGTCGGCCGAAGTCCAGCCGGTCGTCGCGAGTTTCGAGCCATGCTATATGACCTATCCGCTTCCCTGCGACGAGGACGGGTTGATCGACCTGAGTCGGGCCCGGCCCATGCTCGAGGGCCTGATTGCGCCGGCCAGCGTCGTGGCGATTGGACCCGGGCTCGGCCAGTCGGACGGAATCCGACATCTCGTTCGATTCCTGATCACCGAGACCGACCGCCCTCTCGTGATCGACGCCGATGGGCTCAATGCCCTGTCAGGCCAACTGGAGCTCCTGGAGGGATTGGAGCGTCCGGTCATCCTGACACCCCATCCGGGCGAGTTCGCCCGGCTTTGCGGCAAGGACGTTTGGAAGTGCAGTCGGACCGCGTCCAGCACGCCGCGGCGATGGCGGCGATTTCCGGGCCCCTCGTCGTTGTGCTCAAGGGGGCCGGTACGGTCGTCACCGACGGCCGCCGATACGGTGTCAACGCCACGGGGAACCCCGGAATGGCCACCGGCGGCACCGGCGACGTCCTGACGGGAGTCATCGCCGCGCTCGTGGCTCAGAAGCTCCCGGCGTTCGAGGCGGCTCAGTTGGGTGTCTTCATTCACGGGCTGGCCGGAGACATCGCACGCGACCACCACGGCGAGGTGGGGATGATTGCAGGCGACATCGTTGACGCCCTTCCCGACGCATTCGTGCATTGGATGCCCGATCCGGATCTCGTCACATGATTCTTGTGTCCAATCCAGAGAGTCGAGACGCTCCCGAGGTCTCGACGCCCGCGGGAAGCGGATGCTTCGACAAAGCACCGGCCACTGGCCTATCCGGGCAGGGTGTTGTGGCGTAGAATAACCCAATCATGTTGCGCCGGAGCCGACTCCTGGTTCCACCTGACCGGGGGAATCCGTCGCGAAATCCCAAGGAACAAGCGGAGGAGGCTCGAGTGTCATCGCGCGAAAACCCCTCATCGGCCTCGGCAGCCTGGACTTATCGCATGGAGGTTTCCCCGACCGGCCAGAATCCCGCCGCAAGCATCGCCAATCCGAACGATCCGATCCTGCTCCTGCATCTTCTGGCGAACCTCCAGAATCAGACGCTCGAGATTCAACGTCAGCAACTCGAGTTCCAGCGTCAGCAGCTCGAGATTTCCCGCGAATTGCTCCAGGTCAACCGCGAACAGCGTGCCCGCCAGGGAGCGGAGTTGGAGGCGCTGGCAGGCGGGCCACGAGCATGTCCTGGAATCCTGCCGAGATACACTCGGCCGGCTCGAACAGGTTCATGCCTCGTTGATGGGCGAGCTGGCCATTTACGTGGAAGACAACCATGAGAACCTGATGGAAGGCGATTTCTCGCTCAGCGACTTCGTTAACCGGTTCGGGCCTCGATTGGCCCATCTCAACACCATGCTCGCGGTGCTCCGTCCCCTGGCCATCGCCAAGAACAAGACCGAGTGATCCGTCCCCAGCTCCGAGAGGGCTTCGACTCCGGATCGGAACTCCCTGATTTGTTCAACAAAGCCCTGGCGGGGCGACCGCATGTAGACAGGGACGTCAGCCCCTGGACGATCTGTGAGCACCCGATTGCCCCGGGCGCGGGAATCGGTGCTCTCAGAGCACTAAACACACGACTCGTCTGCAACCCGAGCGTGTAGCGCGCGCTGGTCTGGCTTCGAAAGGCGCGCATGAGGTTGTACGGGCTGAACGAAAGAATTGGGAGAGACGTGTGGGAAGGATAGGGGACCGCCATGCATCGAGTGACACACGGCGGTCTTCGTTTGGATCAGGATGGCAACCACGAATCGCGAAGCCAATGCTGATGGGAGTCGAGGGTCAGAGTGTGCGATCAATAGCGACGGCTGTCATACCCGCCGCTACGACCACCTCGACCGCCTCCTCCGCCTCCACCTCCTCCGCCGCCACCACCGCCACGCCACCACCACCGCCTCCCCCGCCGCCCCGGCCGGGGCTCACGGGGCCTGGCCTCATTGACTGTCAGGCGACGACCATCCTGCTCCTGATCATGAAGGGCGTCGATCGCTGCCCGTGCTTCGTTGTCGGAGCTCATCTCGACAAATCCGAAGCCTTTGCTCCTGCCCGTGTCGCGGTCGGAGATGACCTCCGCGCTTTCCACGCTGCCATACTGCGAAAACATCTGCTCCAGGTCGGAACTGCTCACCCGATAGGCGAGGTTTCCGACATACAGTTTCTTACCCACTATCAATCTCCTCAGACCAAAGCCTCGCGACCCAGCGATCACTGTCAGTCTCTGGGTCGCTTCCGAAGGGCCGGGGTGACGGCCCGGTGGGTGGAAAGGCGAGAGAGGCAAGCGATCAGGTTCCGCACGGATCTACGACACGCACTCGTTCGATTTCCAACCATCCCCCAGTATAATCAGCTCATGTGACTCGTTCCTAGAGCGAATTCCGCGAAATCCGCGGAAGATTGCAACGGATTCCCCACCGATGCGATCGAGGCCGATTCGCCGACCGGGTGTTTTGTAACCGGCGGCGCGGACTGCGATCGTCGTCCGGGACGAGGGCCGCGGATTCGTTCACACGGGCTCGGGCTCACCCTTGCGCAGCGGCCAGGGACGCGGGAGCTTTTGCTTGATATCTCTCCAGATCGCGTCCCGAACACGCGCACCGCTCTCCTTGACGATTCCCGTGAGGAGGCGGGCCGCTTCCGTCGTGGCGGATCGGCGCAGCTTGGCCCGCGGCTGGGCGACCAGCGACCCGCAGTAACCCTTGGCGATCAGCCCGACCCGCAACGTCAGGAATGCATTCGCGCTGCCGCTCAGGAGCGAGTTGACCATGATCGTCGTCATGACCTGGAAACCGGGGATCGCGCCGGTCACGGCGCCCAAGGATCCCGCCGCCACCGGCTGGATCATCTGATGCAATTCCAGGTCGTCGAGCTCCCCGGCCACGAACGCCGTCGCGGCCACATTCGAATACAGATGCATCAGCTCGCGCAACGACGGACGCTGGTAATAGAGGTGGGCGATCCGCCAGATCATGCGCGACTGAGCCATCAGGACCAGAAGCACGTCGAGCCGGCCGCTCTGGGAAACGGCCGTGGTGAGGAAGACCGTCGAGGCCATCTGCCTGGACGACCCGCGTCGCATCCTCGTCGAGCAGTCGCAGTGCGTCGTCGACTCCCCGGCGATCGATCGGCTGGATCGATGCCAGCCGGACCTGCGGGTTCGAAGCCAGGCGCTTGCCCAATTCCGCGATGTGGCTCTCGAATTCCGGCCCCGACTCGTTCACTGGCGGCGAGAGGGGACGCGGCATCCGAACGATCATCACGATCGGGACCCCGACCAGTGCCGCGTAGGAAAGCAAGAGGCCCCACAGCGTTACGGTCCCGAAGACCGGATGGACTTCCTTGGCCAGTTGCACCACTTGAACGGTCTGGTTCACGATCACTACTGAGACGCTCAGCAGGACCAGTCCGCTACCCAGCATCGCCAGGGTCTTGATCGACTTGTTCATCGCCTTCGTTCCCGGGACCGCCTGTAAGTGGATGTCGAACGAGAATGCACTCTCCCCATCCTCTACACCATCGTTCGTTCAAGGAGATCGAATTATTAGAGTCGTCCTCCGTAGCGATCCCTGCGCCCTGCGCATCTGGGGATTCCGAATTCCGGATTCGAGATTCCGGATTTCCGGATCATTCCCCTTCGGGAATCCGGAATCTCGAATCGGGAATCCCGATGGGGTTGCGGCCGAAGGCCGCGTTAGGGGAGTCCTGCCGCCACGGCCGCTCTTCGACCGATCAGGGGGGCGCGCGAAACGATTTTATCCGATCCGGCAGGAGATTGCGCGACCAGAATGCAAAAAGGGGCGGGAGTGAGGATCGAGCGAGAATCTCCGCCATCATGTCGTGTAGTCGGCGTTCAGTCGCACGTACTCGGCGGTCAGGTCGCAGGTCCAGAAGCGGGCCGATGCCTCCCCCGATCTGAGCGCGAGCCGGAGGTCCACCGCGCGGCGACTCTTCAAGGAACGGGATAGACCCTCGGCGTCGAATGGGACCGGCACGCCGGCCTGATACACGGCGACCCCATTGATCCAGAGCGAGAGAGCTTCCTCCGGAAACGTCACACCGGCATACCCCGCGGCCGAGACGATCCGGCCCCAGTTCGGATCGGCGCCGTGAATGGCGGTCTTCACCAGTGGGCTTTCGGCCACGGCCCGGGCGATCGCGCGGCGCATCGGCTGTGCTCTCACATCCCGAGACATCGATGGTGATGAAGTGGGTTGAGCCCTCGCCGTCATCGGCGATCTGCTGGGCGAGCGATTCGCAGGCCACGCGGACCATCTCGGTGAACGCCAGGACATCCTCGCCCTGAAGGATCGGCTCGTCTGCAGCCGTGCTGGACATCAAGAGGACCGTGTCGTTCGTGCTGGCGTGTCCTTCGACCGTCAAACAATTGAAAGAGGAGTCGACTGCGTCGGTGAGGATGTCTTGAAGCGTGTTGGCCCAGAGCGGTGCATCGGTCATGAGAAATGCAAGCATGGTGGCCATGCGAGGACCGATCATCGCGGCCCCCTTGGCCATTCCCAGCAGCCGGACCTCTCGGCCGTCGATCGTTCGGCGCTCCCAGACGATCTTCGGGCGGGTGTCGGTGGTTATGATCGAATGGGCTGCGGTCCGGAACGACTCGGGATCCGTCGAGAGGCCGGCGGTCGCCTGTTCCAGGCCGGCTTCCAGCCGGTCCATGGGAAGCTGGTGGCCGATGACTCCGGTCGAGGCGACCAGGACCTGCTCGGGCCGGCAACCCAGGAGCGCCGACGCCTTGGAAGCGGTCCGCCCGGCATTGGCAAGGCCCTCGGCGCCGGTTGCCGCGTTGGCGTTCCCGGCATTCACGACCAAGGCGAGGATGTCGTTGGAGGGCAGGAGCTGCCGGCACCACCTCACCGGAGCGGCACAAACTTGATTGGTCGTGAACATTCCGGCCGATGCGCAGGGACGATCCGCCGCGAGGATCGCCAGGTCGAGGCCGCCCGACGGCTTGATCCCGGCCTTGACGCCGGCTGCACGGAAGCCGCGAGGGATCACCAACATTGCAGGGTCTTGCACGTGTAAGGTCTCCCGAAGACTGAGGTCGGCCTGGAGACGATCCGAGAACCCCGTAGGGTGGGTGAAACCCACCAATGAAGGAGCCCGATCCTGGTGGGTTTCACCCACCCGACGAAGCCCGAATACCATCTTCGGTCCGCTTTCTCGTCAAGTCCTGCCACCGAGGGGCTAGACACCTGAGGAACGGACGGGTTCACAATCGTCACCGAGCCGTGTAACCGCCATCAATGAAGAGGGTTGCGCCGGTCATGAAGCTCGAGGCCTCGGACGCCAGAAAGACCGCCGCCGGCCCCAGCTCGGCCGGGTCGCCCCAACGAGCCAATGGCACGTTGGCCTCCATCTGGGCGCGGGCGGCCGGGTCATTCAGGAGAGGCGTATTGATCTCGGTGGCGAACGGACCCGGGCAGAGGGCGTTGACATTGATGCCATCTCGGGCCCACTCGAGGGCCAGCGTCTTGGTCAAGAGCGTCAGGCCCCCTTTGCTGGATGCGTAGGGAGACCGCCCAGGCATCGAGATCTCGCCGAGCATGCTCGAGACGTTGATCACCCGTCCCCACTTCTGACGCTTCATCGGGGCGGCCACTGCGCGGCAGCACAGCCATGGTCCCTTGAGATTGATGTCGATCACGGTATCCCAGTCCGCCTCACTGAGCTGCTCGATCGGGTTTCGGATATTGATCCCCGCATTGTTGACCAGGATATCGATGCGCCCGAACGTTTCGATCACACGCGCGACCATCCCCTCGACATGATCCGCGTTCGAGACATCCGCCGCAATGCCCAGGGTCTTCCGTCCGGTCTTACTGGCAATCTCGTCGGCCGCCTGCCGGGCTCCGTCGGCCTGGCGGGCCGACACGGTGACGGAAGCCCCCGCGCTGGCCAGTGCCTCGCCGATCACGCGTCCCAACCCTCGTGAGCCCCCGGTCACCAGCGCCACCTTGCCGTCGATCCGGAATCGGTCCAAAACGCTGCCCATCGCGATCGTCCTCCATCCCGCAAGCCAACCCCAGACAACGACCCCAGACTATCTCATCAGGATCCCGACGTGAAGAGGCCGACCCCGGGGACGCGAGAGCTGCCGCCATCGCCGCGAGATCGCGCGGACCGTGAGCGCGTTCGCTCCATCGGTTGAACGCCGCGCGAGGACAGCCGGAAAACGCGAGGAAACCCGCGAGTCCGTGTATCATGGGAACGATGCCCTCCCGGCCGAAGGCTCGTACCGGTCTTCGGCGAACTCGAGGCGATTGCGATGCAGTTCCGGATCTGGCACATCATCGGTCTCATCGTCGCCTCGGCGTTGGCCTGTTGGATCGGGTCCAGGGTCGGCTGGCATGCGGCTCTTCCCGTGATCGCCTTCGTCCTTGCGGTGATCCTACCGTTGATCGCCTTCGCCTTGTCACAGGTCCTTCTGATCCAGGGTGGCCATTTCGCGAAACCGATTCTCACTCAGACTCTACTCGCCGTCTCGTTGTTCGGTTGGCCAGCCGTATTCGCCGGCCTGTTCCTGACCGAGCGGCGCCGGTTCCAGATCCTGCTCATCTCTCTATTCATCGGACTGGTCTCGGGCGTGATCACGGGAGGGCTGGCCCACCGCGCCCTGAGATCGGTGCCGCTTGATGAGAAGGCAAGGCTGACGGAGGGTCCCAGATCGCTCCGACTGACCATAATCCTGGTCGCCCTTGTAATCGCCCTTGCCATGACCACACGCGGGATCACCTGGTTGTTCTGGGATGTCGGGCGCCTGGCCGGCCTGTCCGTCGCGGTGGATCAATCGGGTTGGATCTCCGCCGAATTCTACGGCCGCGCATTGAGCAAGAAGGCGGTTGAGCAATTGCGAGACCGGAGGCTCGCCGCCGGAGCGGCCGAGCGCGTGAATGTCTTCGGGTTCGAGTTCAACCGGGGTTTCCTTCCTTGTCGAAAAAATCAGTTCACTGGCCCAGGAGCCTCAAACAGATCAAGGAACATGCTAACTTGAGGAACGCGTCTTGAATCTCGGTGAGCCGATCCAAACGGCGGCGCAGCCGGCCGAAGGAGTGCAGCCACGCGATGGTCCGCTCTACGTACCAGCGGGACTTGCCCAAACCGCTGCCGTGCTCCGTATTGCGGGCCGCCAGCACCGGCGTGGTCCCCCGGCCTGCGCAAACCCTGCCGCACCGGTTCCGAGTCGTAGCCCCGATCCCCCTGCAAGCGGTCGGGCTTCTGCCGCTTCGGCCCCGGCTTGCCGCCCACCGGCGGCATGTCGTCGAGCGTCGTGAAGACCTGGGTGATCTCGGGGACGTTGGCGGCGGTCACCGTCGCCGCCAGCGGCACGCCTTGGGCGTCGGTCATCACGTGGTGCTTGCTGCCGGATTTGCTCCGGTCCGTCGGATTCGGGCCGGTATCCTCGCCCCCTTCCGGGGCCTTGGCGAAGGAGGCGTCGATCAGCGCCCGCTCCCAGTCGATCGCGTCAGCGCCGTTGAGCTCGGCCAGCAAGACGGCGTGCAACTGGCGCCAGACACCGGCCTGCTGCCACGCCTGCAGGTAGGACCGGCAGGTCTTGCCGCAGCCGCAGCCGAGGTCGGCGGGCAAGTCGTCCCAGGCGATGCCGGTCTTGAGCACGAACAAGATGCCGGTGAGGATCTTGCGGTAGTCCAGGGGTTTGCGTCCCGGGAAGCGGAAGCGGCGCGGAGGCGGGGGTGGCAGCAAGGGCTCCAGGCGCTTCCACAGCGCATCGGAGACAAGGGGTTTCATGGTGGTCCTCCTTCGGTTCGGGAGATCACTCTCCGAAGGACTCAAGAGCAGACAGCGTGCCAGTGGATTCATTTTTTCCGAGCGCTCTAATGACTCGATGACCGGCCGAGGCGCGGATTCCGTGAGCCGAGTGACGTTTCGCCGGACCGAGATCGGAGACAACGTCGTTCCGATACTCGAGGAGTTCCCGCAATTGGAGTTGCTGGATGTCCGAGAAACCCGGATCACCGTGGACGGTGTGCGACGACTTCGGGCCGCGCTCCCACACTGCGAGATTCGGCACCAGGCAACAGGTGAGTCCGATTGAGGCGGCCCACTCCAGGCGATTGGGGGCACTTCCGCGTCGATCAGACCGGAGCACTCCGCCACGATACCCCAGACAAGCTGTTTCAAAACGGGGACTGCCTCCGACTCTTCGAGGTGCCTGTCCACCTTTTGAAACCACCTCAGAGAATCGGGTTGTCGACAACCTCCAGGGTCACCGAGTTCGAAGGGGGAGATCCAGAGTTCCCGGCCGACGCGTTCGCGCGGCCGAGTGGGTTTCTCGGCTCGCTCCGCCAACCGTACCGTCGGGTGGAGTCGATCCGTGAACCGGCCGGGAAGAATGGCCCGCTTCCTGTCCTGTTTTTCCCGGAGTGTCGGCACGGCGCTTGCTTTGACGAGGAAGCGGCCGAATAAAACCGCCGGCCGAACGAATTCCCTGCCGAATTCATTCCTCCTTTGTCGAACCGGGCTCATACGGAGAAACGCCCATGCAACCCGCACGCTTTCGTCTCGGTGCCATCGTTGCGACTCCCGATTTCCTCGCTGCAATCCCCAGGCCCGCGATGGTCCAGGCTATCAAGCGGCATGCGACGGAACCCCGTCCGATTCGTGACGGGCAACCCATCCTCACCGCCCATGCCTACGGCGATCTGGGATTTTCGCTCTTGACCGACGCCGAGCGTCTCCAAACGTCGATCCGTCTCGCGGCCGAATGAACGCGAAGTTCTCCTCTGCGGTGACTGACCGGCATGCAGTTTGCCGAATCGTACTCAGCGGGTTCTTGATTCGAATATCCCAGAGGAGAACTGCCATGTCTTCAAATTCAAATACCGCCCAGGGCGGCCACCATGCGACGCACATGGGGCACGAGCCCCACGTTCCGCTCTCGGAGAGCAAAGGCCCGGTCGGTTCGCCCTCCGACATCCGGGAGCACATGGAGGTCTATGCCTCCTGCGGCAATTTCGTCGGCAAGGTGGACCGGGTCCAAGGCGATCGGATCAAGCTCACGAAGAGCGACAGCCCCGACGGCCAGCATCACCTGATCCCGCTGGCCTGGGTGGCGAAAGTCCACGACCATGTTCACCTCAGCAAGGACCATAAGGAAGTCGAGAGCCAGTGGCAATCGACATGAAACTCAAGCGCCAGGGCCGGGGGAAACTCCGGCCCGAGGCGCGTTATTCTCCGGACTGGTTGGTGACGCAAGCGATGGACAATGAAAGAAGTCAGCGAGGAAGGGCCAGCCTCTGGATATCGATCCTCGGCATTGTCTTGCCTGTCACTTTCATCGTTCTTGCACTCATGTTCCTTCCCACGGGCGGCTTCGAAGGCATTGTGTATGTTTTCTTGGGATTGCTCGCCGCGATCGTCATGGAACTCCTCGGGCTGGGGTTCGGGATCGCAGCCAGGCGAGCGACCGCCGGGAAGATCGGGATGGTGATCTCTGTCGGCTCATTGACTCTAGCAGTCGCGGTCATGATCTGGTTTTTCATAAGCCTCTCCAACACGCGTATCCCCTGATCGATGTGGGCCGCTGTTTCGAGTCGAGAGTCAGTTCGATGGTCTAGAGCGCTTACCAATTGCGTTGCGCACGCCCAGAGCGATGCGAATACACCCCCCGGAACCCCCCCTTCGCAAGGGGGGGACAGGAAATGGGCCACTCCTCCTCAATTCTCCCCCCCTTGCGAAGGGGGGGTTCCGGGGGGTTCTTTGGGAACCGGATTCGCGTGTGTGCAACCCAACTGTGAAGCGCTCTAAGAAATGGCCCGATTTGTCTCCGACGGCAGCAGGGCTAACTACCGGTTTCCACCTGCCCCTATCGACTCGCCCGTACCCATCTGTGCGATCCGGCACCTCGCGCACCCTCACGGGCCCAGGCCGGCATAGATCGCTTCATGGTCCTCCTCCCCAATGGCGAGGTAAATATCGTCGTTATCGGCGATCCCGACCTTGTAGACCAGGTTACGGGGCCGACCGCTGAGCCCTCTTCAAGAGAGCTTCGACCTCGGCCCAGAGCGCCCGCCACGCCTTCTGTTCGGCCTCCGGAAGCTTCGAGAGCGGATCGGGATCGCGAATCCCGGCCAGGTCGGCGTCGTCCTTCCAGTGCGCGAGGGTCGGCGCGACCCTGGCCTTCATCTCGGCTGGGCCGGCGTCGAGGACCCGGGACCAGGCGGCGAACTCGGCCTTGAGCCACTGGAGGGCCTGGCCCCGGAACTTCGCCCGCTCGGCGTCATCGGGGGGAGGTTTGTCCTGACCTTGCCCGGAGGCGGCCAGGGCAGCGCAGCACACGGCGTTGTACCGGTCCGGGGACTGACGGCTCTCGGCACGCTTCGGCTCGGCCTCCAGGGCCTCGGCCCAGAGCCGGGCGGCGGCGGCGTATTGCTTCCGCTCGTAGAACAGATCGGCGAAGCCCATGCGCTCCGCAAAGGTCTTCGGGACAAGCCTGGCCCGCCATTCGGCCGCTTTGTCCTTCTTACCCCAGGATTCGTAGAGCTCCACCACCCGCTCGGAGGCTGCGGCGAGGCGCTGTTCGGAGCCGGCCGGGTCCTTGCCGACGCGGGCCTTCAAACCCTCGTAGCCCGATAGGATCAGAGGTTCGGCCTCGGCGTGCTTTCCTTGTCCCAGCAGACTGCCGCCAAGCATGCTGCGCGCGTTGAACGTCGTCCACACATCGGGCTGCTTCTTCTCGCGGATCGCCAGGCACTCCCTGAGGACGGGTTCGGCCTCCGACCATTTGCCGTGTCTCACGAGTAATCCGCCGAGCTGCGCGAGGGCACCGGCCGTGAGATCATGGGCCGGCCCGTGGCTTTTGCGCGCCTGTTCGACCTGGTTGCGTACCGTGGTGATCTCGTCGTCGAGTTTGCCCAGAGCCATGAGAGCGATGCGGAGGTCGGGCTCGCTCGCAAACTCTGGAACGAGCCGGATCGCCTCGCGGAATTCAGCGACCGCCCGCTCCAGCTTGTTTTCCCGCTGGAGCGCGAGGGCGAGGCTGTAATGAGCAAAAAAGTCGTCGGGCTTCAGCCGGATCGCCTCCTGCAATTCGGCGAGATACTGTTGCAGCTTTCCTTGAATGCTGATCGTCTCGACGAGCAGCCTCCCTATGAAAGGCTAGCCGAGGAATCGGGCCGCTTCGCGGTATTCGGCGACGGCCTCGTCCAATTTTCCCTGGGCCCGCAAGGCACCGCCTAGGTTGCGGCGGATGAGGAAATTCGTGCGGCTATAAGGACTGAGACGGATCGCCTCGCGGTAGAGGGGGACGGCCAGGTCCGGCTTCCCTTGTTCGCTCAACATGGCGCCGAGGTTCAAGCGGGCCAGCCAATTACTTGGGTCAACCCGGAGGCACTCGCGGTAGGCGGCAACGGCGTCATCGACTTTTCCCTGTCTGTTCAGGGTAACGCCGAGGTCGATATACGAGCCTGGGAAGTCTGGCTTGAGCCTGATGGCTTCGCGAAACTCGGCGACAGCGTCGTCGAATTTCCCCGCTTTCCTCAGCAGGTCGGCGAGCTCGTTATGGGTCTGGGGGTTATCCGGCTTCCGCCGGATCGCGTCGCGGTAAGCAGCGATGGCCTCGTCGCGCCTCCCGAGTTCCTCCAGGACGCGGGCGAGGTTGCGATGCGCGTTCACGTCATCGGGCCGAAGTCGGACGGCCTCGTGGAATTCGACGACGGCGTCGTTTTCCTTCCCTTGCTTCCGAATAACGCCGACGAGGCCTTTAAGTCCAATGGTCTGGTCGGGGTCCAACCGGATGGCGGTGCGGAATTCGGCGATGGCGAGGTCATCCTCGCCTTGAGCCGCAAGCGCGCTGCCGAGCACCCAGCGGGCCTCGGCCCAGTCGGGCTTGAGTCGGACGGCCTCGCCGAATTCGGCGATGGCCTGGTCCCGTCTCCCCACGTGCTGGAGCAGCTCGCCGAAATTGCGATGAGCCACCGGACTGGTCGGGCGGAGGGCCACCGCGGCGGCCCTGTGCCGGAGCATCTCCTCGTCCTCGGACGAAGGTCGGGCTCGCACCTGGTGGTAGAAGTAGAAGACGGAGCCGAGTTCGCTATGCGCCCAGTAGTCGCCGGGATGGCGGAGAACGGCCCGCCGCAGAACACGTGCCGCTCGCTCCGTATCACTGCCCACCCATCTGAGCTGGCGGGCGAGCAACACCAGGCTCGCCGCCGGCTGACCATCGAGGGCCTTTTCCTGATCGGCGAGACGGCGAAACTCGGCGACGGCGACGGCGTCGTCGTCACCGACCCGCGCGGAGGGCATCGCGCCAGGGATCGGGGTCGGCGGCCCGGGCGGCCGCCACGAGCCGACGCCATTCGGCCGCCGGTCGCCCCGTCTCCCTGCGGGTGTCAGACCAGTCGTCGAGGAAGCTGGCCAGCTCGATTGGGTCGGTTCGCGCCGCCAGCCACTGACCTGCGAGGGCAGGCTCCGTCTTCTCGAGGTCGAGCCCGGCCTTCTGGAACGCCGCGGCGTACTCGGCGTCGGTCTGTCCCGATCTGATTCCGTTGAACCCGTTGGCTCGGGGGTGCCGCGGATCAATTCGAGCTGGGCGAGCAGGGCACGATCGGCTTTCACGCGAGCCGCCTTGTCGGCGGCAGCGGACTGCTCCTTTTCGAGCTGGTCCAGGAAGCCGTTCACCCGCTCCTGGAGGGACGCGTCCGCCTCGCCCTGCGCCAGTAGGTCGCGGGCGCGCGTGGCCGCCGAGAGGGCCAGGTCCCATTTCGTGAGATCGCCCGGTGGGGCGGCCTGGGCCTCGCCTTGCAGCCGCGACGCGTCGGCCAGGGCGTCGTTGACGCCGCGGGCCGTCTTCGCCATCCGCTCGGCCTTCTGCCCTTGATTCCAGAGGTAACCTCCTCCTCCCAGCGCCATCAGGGCCATCACCGCCGCGGCCAGGCCGACCTGGAGCCGCCGCTGTTTCCGCTCTTCCACCACCCGGGCCTCGGCCACCGCGCGATCGCGATCCGCCACCTTCAGCTTCTCCTGAACCGAGGCGAGGTAAGCCCGCACGCGTTCGGAAACGCCGCCGGCCGAACGCGGCCGGTCTTCGCGCTCCCGTGCCAGACAATCCTTGGCGATCGCGATCAGTTCGGCATCGACGCCGCATCGGTCCAGCCGGGCCAGGGCGTCGGCCGTGTCGCCCACCGCCGCGTTGCGCTGGATCTCGCCGACCGACCGGCCCCGGAATGCCGGCACGCCGGTGAGGACTTCGCAGAGGATCGAGCCCAGCGCGAAGACGTCGGCCCGCTCGTCGACCTGGTCGATCTCGCCTCGGGCCTGCTCCGGCGCCATGTAGCTCGGCGTGCCCATCACCGAGCCGGCGTGCGACAGCCCCGGCTCGTCCGAGCCGCTCCGCGCCGTGGCGATGACCGTCTCCTGACGCCCGCTCGTGCCCGCCCGCGCGTCATCCACCACCCCGCCGCGGGGCAGCACCTTGGCCAGCCCCCAGTCCATCACCTGCACCTCACCGAAGCTGCCGACCATCACGTTCGAGGGCTTCAGATCCCGGTGGATCACGCCCCGGGCGTGCGCGTAGGCGACCGTCTGGCAAATAGCCTCATAGATCGAGAGCAACCGCGGCAGGTCGTCGGCCGGACCGGCTCGGTCCTCGAGCAGTTCCGCCAGGGTGTGGCCCTTGACCAGCTTCATCGAGAAGAACGGCCGGCGGTCTGAGAAGGTGCCCAGCTCGTAGATCGGCACGACGCCGGGATGCTGGAGCTGGCCGCCGATCTGTGCCTCCTCGATGAACCGGCGGATCAGGTCGGGGTTGTCGCGGTGGTCCTCGCGCAAGACCTTCAACGCCACATCGCGACCCAGATCGGGGTCACGCCCCTTGAGCACGGCACCCATGCCGCCGCGGGCGATCTCGCCGTCGATGCGATAGCGGATCGTGGCATCGGCGTCCTCGGGATCCTGGGGCCGGACGATCGGGCTGGGCGGCTCGCCGGGCCCCGTGTTGCGCAACAGAACACGAGGAACGGAACCGATCGTGGCGGCGATTGAGTCCAGAACGCTGGCCCGGGTCACGGATGCGCCGTCGTCCCCGTTCCCCCGGCGGTCCCCCGAATCGTCCTCCAGCACGCCGCGCAAGAGGCATTGAGGGCAGAGGTTACGTGGCGAGCCCTGGGGTATCAGGGCATTGCAGACCGGACAGGATCGCGGTTGAGCCATCGCGGATTCTCCGGGCAAGGTCCCAGCGGGTTGTCTCCCCTCCCACCTTCTTCTAAAGAATCCGCCGTGATAACTGACAGCCCCATCGCGCGTTTCTTGAGACCGTCAGCCGGTCAGGGCGCCATGGAGATCCCGGATCTCGGAGGTGATGTCGGCCTCTTGCGGGTCGTCGAGGGTCGCGGCGATCTCGTCGCGGAGTGCCTTGCGATAACGCTTGCGCAATCGGCTGGCGGCTTGCTGGACGGCCTGCTCGGTCATCCCGAGCTGAGCCGCGATCTCGGCGTAAGCGACAGCATCGGAACCGGCGGTGAGAACCCCCTGGAGCCGATCGAACAGTGCGCCGCGGTCGGACGTGGCATAGTCGGCGGTCAGTCGGTCGAAGGCCCGGGAAAGCAGGGTCAGGGCCCAGGCCCGATCGAAGAGGCGCTCGGGGGTCAGGTCGTGCCAGGGTTCCGTGAGAAAGCGGCTCTCGGCCTCGCAGGCGTCGAACGACAGGACGGGCCGTCCCGCTCCACGCTTGACCGCCCGATCGCGATCCCTGCGGTTGGCCAGGAAGAAGGAACAGTCCCGCAGGAGGAAGCTACGGAAGCGGCCCTTGCTCCGGTCGGCGGCCGCGACGGTGCGCTTCTCTAGCAGCCGGGCGAAATAGTCCTGCGTCAGGTCGCGGGCCTGCTCCGCATCATGACCCTTGCGTCGGATGAAGGCATAGATCGGATACCAGTAGATCTTGCACAAGTCCTCAAGCGCCGCCCGGGCCACCGGATCGTCGCCGTTGACAGCTTGCGCGATCTGGCTCCAGCGTGTGGTCGGGAAGCCCGGCTTCGGCGTGGACGCGTCCATGATGTGATTGTAGCGGGCAACATGAGAGACGCAACGTGGCTGCTTGATTTCCACGGACGAGTGAGTGATCCAGTGACCGTCTCCGGGCGAGCGGGGGGCGTCAGCCCCCTGTCTTGGAAGGCCGTCGCTCACCGGACAGGGGGCTGACGCCCCCCGCTTGCCCTTCTGGGACAGACTCTCAGAGCGAATCTCTGCTCTGCTCAGACTGCCCCACGAACTCGCCCGCGTCGGCCCGACGACACGAATGGCACTAGCTTAGGCGCAAGTAGTTTCTGACAAGGACTTTGGACCTATAACAGGTGGATTTTTCGCAGGCAATCTCGTAAATTGTTCACATTATGACTAATTGAATCGAAAGCACTGTTCCGCGCTGCGAGAAGCTCATCCCCCCGCGCGCGCCGCGGCGAGGCGCGCGTTCGTTCCCTCCTGCGCGCGACGCCGTTTCGCATGTGCTCTAGAGCGCGCCACAGTTGGCTTGCGCACACGAGGACCGCCGATGTCCGGCGGCCTGAAGGGCCGCCAGGCGCCCAGCCCCGGGTGAAACCCGGGGTTCGCTTTGGTTGGAACGTCTTTTGCAGCCAAGTCGCCATTGGGCGGCCGGGCGCTGAGGAACGCGTTGCGCGGCCGGTTGACGATGCGAATGGTCTTCCTCGCGACGATCGGATGCCGGGGCAACTCTCGAAAGGCGGACGGTGAATGGCAGAAAACCCGAGTAACCGCAACCCGCTCGAGACGGATGAGACGCTCTCCTCGACGGGCGGACTACCGCCCGACTTCTTTGAGGTCGCCGAATCCCCCGTGTCGGATGGACGCGCTCAGTCGCTTCCGGCTCGCGATGCGTCGTTACCCCCGCGCTTCGCCGGAGCCCTTGCTTCGCCTCGCGTCGTGATCGAGCGGCGAGCATTGTTGCCGGTCGTACTCGTGGTCATCGCCGGCAACATCGGGTTCTTCCTGGGAGGAGGACTCGCGGGATGGGCCGCCGCGCGGAAGGGCGCCGCACGCATGGAACCCCCCGCCACGGCGGCAACGGACTCACACCTGAGCGAAGTCGTGCGTGCGATCGACGCCAAGGCCTCGAAGAGCGCGGTGGACGCTTTGACGTCGCGCATCGGCGAAGCGCAGTTGGAGCTCGGCACGCTCGGTCGCGAGCTCGCCCGGCTCGAACACCGTCTGAACGCCAGGACCAACACGCCGCCCACGCCGCCCGCGCCGCCCGACCTCGCACCGCTGCGGACGAGAATCGACGACCTCGTCAAAGAGAGCCAAAGACTCTCCCCGCTACCGGCGACATTCGAGTCGCTCCGCCAGCGCGTCGATGCGCTGGACAAGGGCCTGAACGGCCTTCGCACGGAGGTTGCCGCCGTACCAAAGCAGCTCGATGCATCGTTGAATGCCCTGAAGGAAGCGGTGGTGTCGCGCTCTGCGCCCGATCAGGTCAGCCCGGCCTACTTCGCCATGGACCTCGGCGCCGGTCTGTTTCGTGATGGGAAGTACTCAGCGGTGCGGCGAGGTTTTTCTCACTCTCGTCCAGAACTACCCGAATGATGCGCGGCTCTGGTATTTCGCCGCGCTGGCGAACGCGCTGACCACGGGGGACTGGACCGGCGAATCCGCGGGCCTGGTGCGCCGGGGGCTCGCGTGCGAACAAAGAGGCATGCCGAAGTGCTCGGACATCGACGCCCTGTTCTCGACGTTGACGAAGGAACAGGGGAAAGACTGGCTCGAGGAGTGGCGTAAAGGTGCGTCGCGGTAGACGCGGGCGGACCGATTAACCGGACACCACGATCAGGACGGCGGCGGTCATCAAGAGCGAGAGGGTCATGCCCGAGAACAAAAGAAGGGAAACCCAGACGGGCAGACCGCCGGTGGCGTCGCCGGTCGGGAACGGGCGTCGGCTCCGCAGCGCGGCCGAGGCACGGCCACGTCGGGCGGGCGTGCGCCCGCGGCCTCACCAACGGCGAGCGGAGCGAGCGCTTCGGCGCGAACTCGGCGATCAGCGGACGAGCGCCTCGGAGCATCCTCGCGAGGTCGAAGATGAGGTCGTCTGGACTACGGTAGCGGTCCTCTCGGCTCCAGGCCATCAACTTCCGCACGATGGCGCCGAGGCCGCTGGTGAGCGCGTCGTTGAGCGACTCCGGCGCGGGAAGAGGGATCCGTGCGGCTCGCGTGTCGGTGCATGGCCTCGGCGACGGTCTTGCCGCCATAGGGGACGCGTCCCGTGACGAGGTGGAACAACGTGGCACCAAGACTGTAAAGATCGCTTCGAATGTCCAGGTCGCTCTGCCCCCTCGTCTGCTCTGGGCTCATGTATTCTGGCGTGCCCACCGCCATCCCTGCCTCCGCCACCGCCCACGTCTCATCTCCGAGAGGTCGAGCCAAACCCAGGTTGACCAGCTTCACCACGCCCTCCGGCGTAAGGATGATGTTTGCGGGCTTGATATCTCGGTGGATTAGCCCATGCTGGTGCAAGAAGCGAAGTGCTCCCGCAACGTCCAGTACGATCCGCAGCGCTGTTCTTTCGTCGTAGGTCTCCCGCACATTAAGGAGCTCGTGGAGCGTCAATCCCCGGACGTATTCCATGACCAGGTAGGGCCGGCCGCTCGCCATCCCGGCGTCGATCGTGGCGAAGATGTTAGGGTGTAACAGTTGTGCGGCGATCAACGACTCGCGGCGGAAACGCTCAACGAGGTCGGCATCGCGTGCCCGGGTCGCCCCCAGGACCTTGATGGCGACGATCCGATCAACGCTGATCTGCCGGGCCTTGAACACCGTGCCCATGACCCCGTCATGAATGCGACCCAGAACCTCGTATCCTGGAATCTTCAACTCGACCGAGGCGACACCGGGCGGATCCGGCGCGGTATCCAAGGGTTTGAGCATCCCGATTCGTTCGTGGGGGTTGACGGGAAGACCGGCCAAAACGCCCCCTTCGCGGATTGCAGCACGGCTCATTGAACCTCAGTTCATCGGGACCTACGCGGTGTCGAGTCCCGTTCCGTCTCACCTGAACTCGCACGCGATCCCGCCATGAAGACACAAATGGATGTTCAATCAAATTCAGCTACGAGCTTTGAACCCGTAAGCGGGGCGGGTTAGGCCCAATACCGTTGAATTAGCCATAAACCGAAGAGAACGAAGGCCTTGGATCTCGTTCCCACGCTCTGCGTCGTCTTGCCCACATCGCGACCGGGAAATCGTCGGGACGCGGAGCGTCCCGGACGGCATTCCCACGCGGAGCGTGGGAATGAGTTTTTCGCAACTCTTGATCTCACCTTTGGTTATGGTTATTTCAATGGTATTGGGGTTAGGCCCGCGTATGGACAGGGTGCGCGTACTTCCGTCTAGCGACTACTGCCTGAAAGTCTCGTGCCAGCGGCCGAAATTCGAACTCGGCCGAGTCGCCGAGTCGAATTCGAGGGGAAACCAGTTTGGCTCATGTGGGGAAAGTGGTGGTGGCCTGTCCTGTCGCCAGGGGGCGACAGGCGGAGCGAGCGCCTGAAGGCCCTGGAGGATCAGGAGTTCCGCCCACGGACACCGGCGGCTTGACCTTGGCCAGTCTGGTGTCCCACCGAATTCCCCCCATGAGCCGAAGCCCTTTCCGGTGGACCGTGAAGTGTCCCATTGCTGGGTAAAGGGCATCATCAATGATCCGGCCTGGCCTGGGCACCGGAAGTGCCGAGCTTCGCCCCATCGGACTTCTTCGCATCGAATCACGCAGCGATTCGATCGGACAGCGCGCGAAGGCCTGGAGTTTGGCCCGGGGGCTATTCGGTTTTCCGGCCCACTCGAGCGTCGCCGCCGGCTCGTCGTGTACCAGCCCGGCTTGCGCCCGACTGGAGTTGTCCGAGGACCCTCCATCCGACGTGATCTGATACTCACCCCGAACGCATGGAAACGGGCCTCAGCGTGTCTCCAGCTCGGGGCAGGCGAGATCTTGCGGTGACTTGTGCAGCTCGATTCCAGTCCCTGCAATGTTCGCGTGGATCTGATGGGTCATCGCGTCCCTGAGAGCAGGGGGGGTGTCGAAGACGAAACCGTGCTTCCCGTTACCCTTCTGCTCTCGGGCGAGGTCCTGACGCAAACGATCGGCCGTTAAGGTCGCAAGGCGGGTCTCGCCGTCGTAGAGGTCGAGCGCAATCGGCGTCTCGGGGCGCGGGGATCCCAGGCCCAAACTTCTATCCGATCGCAGCCGACGCGGTCGAGGCTGCCGGCGGCCGTGGGCGAGACTGATCCACCCTCGGCCAGGGCGGCGTCAAACCGGGAGCGGACCGGGGCCTTCGGCGTGACGGGCGCCAGCGGCGGATTCGACTCCAATTCGTCCGGGGCGAGAACTATCGGCTAGGGCGGCGGCCCGAACAGGGCGCGGTAGGGCCGGCTGACGATGATGCAGCGCGACAGCTCACTGTCCGACCAGTCCCAAAGCCGCTCTTTGAAGTGCTCGCCCTCCTCCTGGGCGTGGTCTTCCCATCCGCAGGGATACATGGCGGCGCCCAGGAACTGAACGCCGATTGAGACCGCGATCAAGACGAGGGAGACGGCGAAGATGGGCCGGCATCGGGCCCTCGCCCAGGCCAGCGCCAGGCCCAGAACGATCGCGAGCAAGGGGATGACCTCGGTCCAGTACCTCGGGCCGAAACAGAGCCCGGCCCACCAGCACGAGAAGGTCGAGATCAAGAGCGCGTGCGCGACCAAGGTCACCAGCAGCCAGGGAAGGAGCGTTGCGGGGCGAAGCCGGAAGAACGCGAACGGCAGATAGGCGAACGCGATCAGCGTCCAGGGGGAGAAGATGAAGAGCCCGCGGCTGGGGCTCATCAACGTTCCCATCAGCCCTTCGGACCAGGGGGTCCCGAACGTCGCGGCGTCGAACGTCGAATAGTATCCCCCGGCGGCGCCGAGATAGGCGCGGTTGTAGCCGATGAGCGCGGCGCCGAGAACCATCGCGGGCGGAAGGAACCAGACCAGTTGCCGCGGATGCCGGAGCGTGACCCAGAGCGCGGTCATGGCCGCGAACGGGAGATCGATGGGCGCGAGCAGACCAGAAGCCCCGCCGCCACTCCGGCCGCGGCGAACCGCAGCGGCGATGGCGATTCGGGCAAGAGCAGCCACACGAGCAGCGTCAGCATGAGCGCGGCGGGCCCATGCTGCCAGAGGCTCTGGCTGGCCGTGCACCATAAGTTCGAGCCCAAAGCCGCGGCGAGGGCCGCCAGCCACGCCACGCGGCCCACGCCCAGCTTCCGCAGAACGGCCAGGAGCACGAGGGCCGCCAGGGTCGTTATGGCGGCGGCCGAATTCTTGGCGATGGTGTCGAACCACTTCGGGTCGCTCGTCTCCCAGCCCGGACGGGCCCAGTCCAGGAAGAGCATTTGCGGCATCGTGAACGGCAGCGCGACGAATGCCGGGGCGATCGGATAGCGCGAAATGTAATGCCCATCGACCATGGTCACGTAGTACGGCATACTTGGGTTAGGCCACCACTTCAGGACGTCCGCCTGGTAGCGGTCCAGGTAGAACCCATCGCCACGGACGAGCGTGCAGGTGAGGTATTTCGCCGGAACCGAGTCGCCCGACCAGATCTCGCGGCCGTTGGCCAGATAGGCGGCGAACACGCCCGCGGACCAGATTAGCGCCCACACGGTCGTCCGCCATGTCCAGGGCGCAGGGGATGCCAGGGTCTCTTCGCGGGCGTCCGGCTTCATGGCCTTTCGCCCTCGCGGAATGGAGCGGGGACGTCGGGGATGATGCGGTCGGTGAAGAGCCGGTATTCCTGGTTCGGGTACATCTTCAGGGTGTCCCCGCGGGTCGAGTCGGCCGCGAAGACCTCCATCCCCTTGTACCGCACGGATAAGTTCAGATCGGTGAATCGGGCCAGTGCACGGTACCAGAGCGGCATTCCACCGCCGGGAGGCCGTCGCGCCTCGATGATCAGGAGCGCCTCGGGGTCGGTCCCGGCGGACGTCACGAACGCGAACAGCGCACCGTCGAGAACATCGGGGTCGGTGCTCTCATAGCGGTAAAGCGGCTTCGAGAGCAGGCGGAGTTCCCAGCGTTTGTCCTGGGCATCGCGGGTGGCCGCGGAGAACTCGCGGGCCATCGCGCGCATCTGCGCGAGCCGCGGCGCGGGAGAACCTGCAGGGGCTGGGGCGCCTTCGATGGGTGAAAGCTCGATGCCGGCGGCCCTGGGCTTCCATAAGTGCTCATGCGTTCCCTCGCGGACGACGTCGAGCGTCGAAAGCGACAGCGAATGGAGCTCGTGGTTCACGCCGCGTCTCCCACCCGCGGCCGACGAGAAGAACGTGCCGATCGCCTCGGGGCGGCCACGGCCCGTCCAGACGAAGACCAGACCGTCCTGCTGCGTGGTGCGGACCGGATTGGTCCAGACGTAAACCGGCTCTTTCCGGAACTCGAGCTTCTCCTGATGGCTCGCGTCGCGATAAAGGGTGTACTCGAGGGCATCGCCGAGATGGAGGTTGTAGAGCCGCTCGCGCTGCGCCTGTGCGGACTCGGGCCCGTCCGCTGCCAGCGCAAGCAGGAGCGTCAAAACCGTTGTCGCGTTCATGGTAGCACCAGGTGTGGGGGCTCGGAAGTCCGTTGACTCCGGCTCCCGAGCAGTTTACGAATGACGTCGCACGATGACAATTCTCGTCGACGCCCCAAGCCACGTCAACGAGATTGTTCGGAGTGCTCGGGGTTCCTGGAAGCGGTGGAAGGGCTCGCAGCAAGTCCCGTGGGCGACTCTTGACGATACCACGTAGGCCAAAAGGGGGCGTTGTAATCAACCGGGCAGGAATTTTTCCGGATATTCTTAACTGCCGCAGAGATCAGGAATTAGGGAAACTGATCGTCCAAGGACCCCGATAGGTGCATTAACGCTTTTGAAAAGCTGTGTTATACTAATAAACAGTGTGGTAATTACGCGCCGAAGAACGGGTCCGAAATGCTGACGAGTGGACTGCTCCGACCGATCCGACAACCTGTCACAAATCCCTTCCGGACAAAGAGATCGGGGAAGGCAACCTTCCAATAAGATGCCAAAGAGTGCCATTTCATGAGGCCTTCGGCGAGGAAGTTCGTCACGAGCATCTGAACGCGAGAACATCAGATACGTCCAGGTC
The DNA here is from genome assembly GCA_963845755.1 of uncultured Planctomycetota bacterium. Taxonomy (GTDB): domain Bacteria; phylum Planctomycetota; class Planctomycetia; order Isosphaerales; family Isosphaeraceae; genus CAWJTV01. The sequence goes on along the minus strand of CAWJTV010000012.1, from coordinate 70,790 downwards.
ATTTCGTTTTGACCTTGGGAATCATGCCCGCGTTAGGATCCGAGCCTAGCCGGGTCGCGCCTTTGGCCGCGCCGACCGGGTCGGACTCGAAGAAGCGGCCCTGTTCGTCCGTCTCTGCGATCCCGCGCACCAGGCCGCCGCGAAGATGCCTAAGCATAAGGCTTGATCGTCCGGTTTCTCGGAACCGGTGAGGTTGCCCAGACTCGGTCAACGGCATCGACCCGAGAAGAGGCCCTGTCCTCGAACACTGCGCGTTCTTCCGGACGGATCAGCGAAACCCTGCGGGTGACTCCCACCATTCCGGTTCGGTTCCCTTCCCGGGATTTTCTGATAATTCAGAGTGTCTGCGAGAGCAACACAACATCTGGGCAAACATTACGTTTTGGGGGAATTTGGCCACTGGGAAATTTGGAGAAACTTCCTGAAGCACGACGTGGTCATGGGACGAAGTAAGAGAGTGAGTTGGCGGTCCCGAGGCGGAGTCGGAGACTTGGGGTCTCGGGAACCGATGAGCGCCGAAGTAGGTCGGGAGTGTTTAGTGGAGCGTCCGATGTTGAGAAAACTGCTGTCGGTCGCGCTGTTGGCCCTGGGCATAGGGCTGGGCGCGGTCGCGCACCCGGCGGAGGGAGCGAGCTACGCGGGTGGTGCATCAAACCGAATTTGCCCCGTGCCCCAGGATTGTTGTGGGCACATCCAATATCAACTCCAGCGTCAGACCGTTCTCCAGAACGTGCAGGAGACGGTGTACGAGACGCAATTTGTCCCGAGCATGCGGACCGTGTCCGAGACGGTCATGCAGCCGAGGACGGTCACCAATGTGCGAAATGTGGTGGACGAACAGATCCGCGAGGAACCATACACGGTCCAGAGGCCGGTCTATCACACGGTCCTCCAGCCCGTCCAGTACACGGTTCAGCGGCCGGTCACGCGGACAGTCTGGAAGGACGTGACCTACACGGTCTGCCGGCCCGTCCAGGAAACTCACCTGGAAAACCGCACGTACACGGTCTGCCGGCCGGTGCAGGAAACGACCCTTCGGACCTGCACTTACAATGTCAGCCGGCCGGTCCGCGAGGTCTCTTACAAGGACGTCTGTTACACCGTCTGCCGACCCGTGCAAGAGACCGTCATGAAGACGGTGTCCTACACGGTCTGCCGCCCCGTCCAACAGACGTGCTACAAAACCTGCGTCTACACCGTGTGCCGTCCGGTCCAGAGCACGCGCATGCGATGCGTCCCTTACACCGTTCAGGTCCCGGTCCAGCAGTGCGTCATGCAGTGCCAGCCGGCGACCGAGATGGTCCAGGTTCGTCAGTGCGCGTACAAACAGGTCCCGTACACGGTCAGCCGTCAGGTCAATGAGACCGTCCTGAAAGAGTGCCGATACACGGTGCGCGTCCCCGTACACGCGCACGGAGATGCGAAGCTGCACATACACCGTGAGCCGGCCGGTCCGCGAGACGGTGATGAAGGAATGCCGGTATACCGTCTGCCGTCCCGTGCAGACGACCTCATTCAAGACCGTGAGCCGGACATGCTATCAGACCGTGAACGAGACGGCCTGTCGCGAGGTCTGCGAGACCGTCTGCGTGCCCAGGACGGTTCAGCAGCAGGTCTGCCGCACCGTGAACGAAACGGTGATGGAGCGGTACTTCGTCCCGGGCAAGTCGGTCTGCGTCAATGGCTGTCTCTACGAGTGTCCCGGGACCTGGTGCGAGCGACCCGTTTGCCGTCCCCGGACGGTCGTCGAGGATGTGGCCTGCACGGTCTATGAGAAGCAAGTGATTCGCAAGCAGGTGCCCTATACGGTCTGCAAGCAGGTGCCGTACACCGTTTGTGAGCAGGTTCCGGTGACCACCTGCCAGATGGTCGCCCAGGAATGCGTGCAGCAGATCCCGGTGACGACCTGCCGCATGGTGAACGAGACCTGCGTCAAGCAGGTGCCCGTCACCGTTTGCGAGTACGTGGCCCAGCAGTGCGTCAAGCAGGTGCCCGTCACCGTCTGTCGGACCGTTCAAGAGACGTGCACCAAGACCGTGCCGTATACCTTCTGCACGATGCAGCCTCGCACCGTGATGCGCCGCGTTCCGATCACGGTCACCAAGATGTGCCCGAAGACCGAGTATCGCCAAGAGCCGTATACCGTGACCCAGTACGTCCGGGAGACGTGCTCGAAGCAGGTCCCTTACACGGTCACGCGGACGATCCGGGAGTGCCAGTACAAGCAAGTGCCCTGCTCGGTCACTCGCATGGTACCGCAGACCTGTGTCAAGCGTGTGCCCGTCACGACCTGCCGGATGGTGACCCAGACCTGCGTCAAGCAAGTGCCGGTCACGACTTGCCGGATGGTGACCCAGACCTGCGTCAAGCAGGTGCCGGTCACGACCTGCCGGATGGTCGCGGATCCCTGCGTCAAGCGGGTCTGTCAGACCTACTGCGAGATGGTGTCGGAACCTTGCGTCAAGCAGGTGCCCGTCACTGTCTGTGAGATGCAGACCGTTCAGTGTGTCCGCAGGGTACCCGTCAAGGTTTGCCGGCAGGTTTGCGAGACTCAGACCATCCAGTGCCCGGTGACCGTTTGCCGACAGGTGTGCGAGAACAAGCCGGTCTGCGTGCCGCGGACGGTCTGCCGGCAGGTGCCGGTCGAGGTGTGCGTGAAAGTCCCCGTCATGATCCACTGTCCGACGGTCGTCGATCCGTCTCCGCAGAGTATCACGGCGACGGGCCAGTCGCTGCCGTCGTCGGTCCCAGCCAGCAGCCAGTTCCCGGTCCTCCCCCAGAAGAATGCGGTGATCCAGTAAGACACGGACCGACCCGACAGCAATACGCCGTCGAGTCGAGCCAGACCTTCGGCGCTCCCTGACCGGGAAACGCCGCCCAATCTCACGATTCGGCGGCGTTTTCTTTTGGGTTCGGGTCGGGAGACGAGTATGTCATCGCGGAGCCGGATGATATCATTGGGCACCGCCTGCGACGCACCCAGTTGGATCGGTTCTCAGGTTTTTCGACTCGAATCCGAGCACTCACGAAAGAATCCGCCCCAGGGACTGATTGGCTCATGGAGCGACAGCAATGTTCGACCTCAAGGCCGTCCAGAAGTGCCTCGCCGATTTCGGACTCGACGGTTGGCTGCTCTACGATTTTAGGGGGAGCAATGTCCTGGCCCGACGAGTCCTCGGGCTCGTTGAAAAGCCCGGCACGCGCCGGTTCTTCTATTACATTCCCAAGGAGGGAGACCCGCGGAAACTGGTACATCGCATCGAAGCCGGTGCCCTCGACGAGCTGCCCGGCGAGAAGACTGTGTATCTCCCCTGGCAAGAGCTGGAGGCCGGCGTGGCGGCGCTCGTCGGCGGATGCAATCGCATCGCGATGGAGTATTCCCCCCGCGTGTCCAATCCTTATGTGTCGCGGGTGGACGCGGGAGTGATAGAGCTGGTTCGTGGATGCGGCATCGAGGTGGTCTCGTCGGGCGACTTGATCCAGCAATTCGAGGCGACCTGGGATGACGAACAGTGGGGAATGCATCGCGAGGCCGAGCTATTCACACAGTCGGCGTACGAGCTGGCGTTCGGGTTGATCGCCGAACGCGTCCGCGCCGGTCGGACGATCCGCGAGACTGAGGTCCAGTCGGCCATCATGGACCACTTCCACCGCAATGGATTGACCACGTATAGCCCGCCGATCGTCGCCGTCGGCCCCCACAGCGGCGACCCGCATTATGAACCGGTCGCCGGACACGATGGCGTCATCGGCCCGGACAATTTTGTGCTGATCGATCTCTGGGCCAAGGTTGACCGGCCCCGTTCAGTCTACAGCGATCTGACGCGGGTTGGCTTTGTCGGCACAACTGTCCCGCAGCGGTATCAAGAGATCTTCGCGATCGTCGCCCGAGCGCGCGACGCGGCCATTACTTGCGTCCGCGACGCCTATGCCGTCGGCCGGCCGCTTCAGGGCTGGGAGGTCGACGCCGCCTGTCGAAGAGTCATCGAGGATGCCGGCTACGGCCGCTTTTTCATCCACCGCACCGGACACAATATCGGCCAGGAAGTCCACGGCAATGGGGCCCACATGGACAACCTCGAAACGCACGAGGAACGCCTCGTCCTGCGACGAACCTGCTTCTCGGTCGAGCCGGGGATCTACCAGGAGGAATTCGGAGTTCGGAGCGAGGTCAACGTGTTCGTCGACGGCGCCGGGACCGTTCATGTGACCGGTGGCCTTCAGAGGGAGGTCTTGCCGATCCTCAAGTGATTCTGTGATGGCAATCGAGCGTGTGTGGATCAAGTCCACAGCCGAGAATTGTGACTTACAGCTACCCGGCCAGGATTCGAACCTGGAAAAACAGGACCAAAACCTGTTGTGATACCGTTTCACCACCGGGTAGTCGTTCACTCATTTTATCGATTGCAGCGACGGCGGGGAAGGCTAGCCGGCCCAGGAAACCTCACCCTGGGTCTTCTGGACCTTGTAGGCCAGGTTCTCGAGTTGGATGCTCAGGTTGACGGCCACGAGATTGACATGAGGCGGCGCCACGAGCGGAACCGGGGCAAAATTGAGGATCCCCCGAATCCCGCTGGCGACCAGCAAGTCGGCGACACGCTGGGCGACGTCTGCCGGTACGCACAAGATGGCGAGGTGGATCTTCCTCAGAGCAACCGCCTTGCGTAACGAGTCGATCGGCTCGACGATCAGCCCGTCGTAGCTCTGTCCGATCTTCGCCGGATCATTATCGAAGAGTGCCGTCACCTGAAAACCACGCGTGCGGAATCCCCGATATTTCAGTAAAGCCCGCCCCAGATTCCCCAGGCCAACTAGCGCCAATGGCCATTCATGATCGATGCCGAGGATATGTCGGAGTGCGGCGATCAACTCGTCGATCCGGTAACCGATCCCCGGGTGACCAAACTGGCCGAAGAACGCCAGGTCTTTGCGGACTTGGGCATTCTTGATCGAGAGAGGGGCTCCGAGTTGACTGCTGGAGACTGTGTTCCATCCCTGGCGTTGATAAGTCTCGAGCTGCCTCAAGTACAGACTGACTCGCCCGACAACCGCCTTTGGGGCGATTCTTTCTCCCGAAGGCTCGTGCTGTCGATCGGCCACGAGCGAGTCTCCACGGGGGAGAATGGTGCCCATCGAGCACGGCATGTGGATCGAGGGCAAAATCCATGCCATCACCAATCGCCACTGTAACGCTCACCTGTCGAGGTGGTCAAGAGTTGCAGGTCTCATTCTTCGATGAAGCCCGCTCGAATGCGCCAGGGTTGGGGCAAGCGTCCGCGGATGCGCACGTCCTCGCCAGCGCGAGAGACCTCGATGTCCCGCAGCCGCGGCGCATCGTTCATCAGAGGGCGGCCCAGTCCCCGTGCGGCCGTACGAGGATGGTCTCCGCCCTCGAGGATCGGCGCGACGAAGATATCGACCGTGTCGATCTGACCAACGTCGAGGAACGAGCCCAGGACCCGGCCTCCCCCCTCGACCAGGACGTTGGTCATCCCGCGACGGCCGAGCTCCTGGAGCAGACACGGCACGGAGACGAATCCGGAGGCCGAACCGACGAATTCGACGACTTCGCAGCCGAGCCTCTCCAGCGAATCGCGGCGATTTGCGGACGCCCGATCGGTGGCAGCTACCAGCACAGGGACCTCACGTGCCGTCCGAGCCAGGTTGCTCGTCAGCGGCAGACGCGCCGTGCTGTCGAGCACGATCCGGACGGGGCGGCGCCGGCCGGGGGGACGGACGGTCAGGTGAGGGTCGTCGGCCTCGACAGTTCCGACTCCAACGATGATTGCATCCACACGGCCCCTCAGCTCATGAACGATGCGGCGAGAGGACTCCGAGGAGATCCAACGACTGTCTCCGCAGGCCACGGCGGTCTTACCGTCGAGAGTCATCGCCCATTTGGCGATGACGTAGGGCAAGCCCGTCGTCAGCCGTTTCCAATACGGTTCGTTAAGACCACGGGCCCGCTCGGCTTCGCAACCGATCTCAATTGCCACTCCCTTGCGCTCCAGGATCGCGACGCCACCGCCGTTGACCGCCGGGAACGGATCTCGAACCGCCGCGACCACGCGATCGATACCCGCGGCAAGGATCGCATCGGTGCACGGGGGGGTCTTGCCGAAATGGCAGCACGGCTCGAGTGTGACGTACAAGGTCGCGCCGCGCGCCGCCTCCCCGGCTTGCCTGAGAGCCATCACTTCGGCGTGGGGGCCCCCGAACTCCTGGTGATGTCCGATGCCGACGACCCGGCCATCCCGAACGATGACCGCCCCGACCATCGGGTTGGGCTCGACCGCTCCGAGTCCCTTTACGGCCTCGGTCAGGGCGAGCCGCATCCATTCCACATCCACGCTGGAGAATCCCATGGGATCCCGTCGCTCCGCCTGCTCAGAAGGGGGAATCTGGCCGTGGTCGCGGCATGCCCTTGCGCTGGCCCGGAGCGACCCCGCTCTTTTTCGAGGTCGGGATACGACCACCTGATCCCTTGGTTGGCTGTGCGGACGAGGGTCGGACTTCTCCAATTTCCTGAGGATAAGGAAAGACCAGCCGGTATGCAAAGGAGACCCGCCGTCGCGCTTCGTCCGGGGGATAATGCTCCATGCCGGACTGAATCCACGGGGGAAGCGCCGCGACGAATTGAAAGAGCCGTTCGGGCTGGACCGAGCGTACCTGGGTCTTGGAGAGATAATAGTTGATCGCTTGACGGTGATGGACATCCTTGCGCCGGTTCTCAAGCTTCGTCTTCGCCTCCTCGTCCAGGATCTTCTTGGCGAGTTCTTCTGCCAAAACGGCCTGCCGGATGAGAATTCCCTGTTTCTCCAAGAGGCCGACCCATTTCTCCTGGTCGTAGTCTGGCGGCCGGGTCTCACGCGGGATCGGCTTCTCCAGCTCTCTGCCAAACTCGAACAACATCTCGCGTCGTCCGCTTTCCTGGGGCTTATGCTCGACAAGCTTACGTTGTTCCGCGGTCAACATCTGCCAGATTCTGAAGGCCGATGCTAACTCGAACGGCGAGAACTCGCCCACCTCGGCGATCTGCAGGAATCGCGGAGTACCGGAGGATGGTAAGGGATGATCACTGACCAGCTTTCGAATCGTCACCATCCGTTCGTCCGGCGATTGGCCGAGCAATTCCCCTTGCCGATTCTCGGGAAGGCTGTTGAGCCAATCGTGATAGCGGCGGAGCACCCAGAAGTATCGAGTCTGCTCTGCGGGTGGGAGTTCCGTGATCCGACGGTCCAGTTCGCGAATCGTCGCCTGTTTGTCCGGCGTCAACTCCAGATCAAACTTGCGCAGATTCTGGAGAAGTTGGGCGCGCTGTACCGGCGGCAACTCTCGAATCCGCGCCCAGTTCACGTCGGTGTTGGATACCGCCGCCACCAGGACCAGGGCGAGAGCCGAAACGCTCACCATCCCCCAGGTTTGAATCGAGTGACGCTTCTTGTCGAGGATCATCGGGTTGAGTCAATGACAGGCATTTCGTGGGGCATCAACGGAGACCAGTCCGAATTGGGTCGGGTCCGGGACGAGAGTCAATGAGCATCTGCGCTGAATTCGCGCGAATCGACGAGTTGTCTCAAGAAGTCGAACGAGCCAGCCTCCAGGTACTCGTCGAGATGCTCGGCCAACGTGAGGTCGCGATTCAGGCGTGCCGACGGATCCGGCCAGAACCAACGAGTACCGACATACCCCAGACCAAGGCCCAGAACCGCCAGCACCAGGTACGCCACGACATAACCTGTCCGCGCCGTCCAGGTCTTGACCCGGGGATCCCAGGCCGGCGATCTGGTTTCACGTCGCCGGATCTCCGTAACGGTCCGGTCCGCAAAATCGGGTGGGGCCGCGGGAAGGGGGAGGTATCCCAGCAATTCCCAGGTCTTCTTCAACATCTCCACTTCCAAACGACCCGTTCCACTGTGGGTCAGTTTGGTCGAGAGAGAGCGAGAGACGCCTTCCGGAAGTTCGCCATCGACATACGCGACGAGATCGGCCCGTTCATCAGGTGACAGCCGCAGCTGCTCAGGACCCCTGGACATGGCCGCTCCCTAACATGACTCAATCTACGTGTGGCCAATTCCTCGACGGATCGTCATGCTTCCGAGGAGCCTCGAAACGTCGCAATCCGGGGAGGACAACTCGATGGTCGGACGGAATTGGGTCGATTCGGTCCAACCATCGCCCCGGGGCGAAAAGGACGCATGGGTGGGGACGAGACGTCGTGAATCAAAACATCCCCATTCCCATACCCATTCCACCTCCGCCCATTCCACCCATACCTCCGCCCATTCCACCCATACCTCCGCCCATTCCACCCATTCCGCCCCCTCGACCCCCTCGTGCCCCACGCCGGGTGCTGGCGGTATTCGCATTCGGCCGACGCCCTTGTCGTGTCGCGAGGTCGGGGAAGTATTGTGCCACGCGGTTGTAGTAGAGGGAAGGGCCTTCCCCATTGGTATTGGAGGGGTCATGGGCGAACCGGAACGGTGCGGCTACGCGTTCCTGTCCCTGCTGCGAGTAAGGACGGAGGGGATCGTATGTATCCGCGTACGGGGAGATCGGGTTGTAGAGCGATCGCCGCTGCGTCTGTGCGAAGTATTGCCGGGAAACCATGGCATTGTTGACTGCGTCCAAGGGCCGAGGACGCATTGCCTGCAACTGCTGATTTGGCAAGTAGATCGCGTAATAGAATGCGAACGGATCTGACACGTCGGCGCCGCCTGCCCCGAGTGCCTGAGCGTTGGCCCGGCCGGAGAAACCCGACAGACAAACCATCAGTGCGAACATCGCACTTACTAATCGAACGAGGTGCCGTAGCATGTGACTCACCTCTCCCCGACTTGGGAATCGAGATCGAACGCGTGACTGGGCGATACGGCTGAAACTCCGTACGAGTGTCGGCCTTGGGCCGAGTGAACCGGAAACCGGCGTCATTTGTGGGTCGGCTGGCCTGACCTCGCCGTCGATGTCTGTACATTCACGAGAATTCGGATCGCCGGCATTCGCGACCCAAGAGAAAACTCAACGGCATTCCCACTTCATGTCGCTCCGGCTAAACTCTTAATCATAATCAGGATAAGCCATTCGACAAGTCAGAAGCGAGAAAAACGCGATATCTTCAAAGGCCCGGCAGAGTTAGACCAGCGATCCCGATGATCGAAACGGCTCTTGGACGAAGGATCTAAACGAAGGATCGAATTCGACCTGAGATAGATCTGTTCGTGCGTTCACAATGACCACTCGGTTTGATCGTCAACGAGAGATGGCCCAGCGGCCAGGATGACTTAACCATGGACTTCTGGAGCCGAACGGCTTGCACCGAGCTCGCTGGTTTGACTGCGGTCGTTTTAGGTGGGGCGGCCTACTATGTCGGCCTGTTGCTGCTGAGCATCGTGTCGATGATGCTATTAATCCATGCTTACCGTGTCTGGCAAGAGATCCACGAAGAAGAGGAACCCGATTCCCCGATCGACTTGCTCGAATCGTTCGAGCAGGCCCATGCGGAGGGCGAGTTGAACGACCAGGAGATGGACCGCGTTCGTCGGCTGCTCCAAGAAAAAGATCAATGAACGCAAAGTCCTAACTTATAAGAAATTATATCTATTATAAAAAGATATATTAGTTGCGTGGTGTCGAGTCTTCAACGGCCTATCAGGCCACCTCGACCGCACGGCCCGTCTCGACGCTCTCGATTTCCGCCAGGCAGAGTCGAAGGGCCTGCCGGGCGAGTTCTGCCGAGAGCGGACGCGACGGCCGATTCAAGGCCACGGCTTCCGTCGCGGCCGTCAGCTCTAGCACAAACCCGTCAACCGGATCGCCCGATCCTAATTCGGGCCGATCGACTGTCCCATTCGGCTTGATGACCGAGAGCGGCGTCGCCACGTGCCCTTGGCCGCCGAGATTGGCAAACTCGAAGGCGAGGGTCGCCTCATCCAGGTAGATCTCGAACCCGTGGGTGAAGGGGCGGCCATTTTGGCTCAACGCTCCGGAGACGCAGGAGACGGCCAGATTGGGCGTGTCATAGAGATATTGGGTCGTTAGGTGCACGACGACGCCTCGATCAACGACCCCGCGTGAGTAAACGGCGTGCGGAATCCCACAAAGCAGGCTGACGAAATGGGTGTCGTGGATATGAAGTTCGATGGCTGGGCCACCGCTCTTGGTCTGATCGGCTACTTCGTTCGACCAGTCGGGCTTCGAGATCACACGACGGAAATGAGCCGCGCAAGCGCGCCGTAGCGTCCGGATTGAACCGCATCCCAGGCGAAAGCGAACTCAGGAACGAATGGGAGCACGTGACCCACCATCAGCAGTTTTCCAGCATCAGTCGCGGCCCTCACCATGGCGTCAGCCTCCTCGGTCGTCAAAGCGATCGGCTTTTCGACCAGAACGGGCTTCCCCGCGTCCAATGCCTGAACGGCCAGGCGACCGTGCAAGTCGTTCGGCACGCAAAGGTCGAACCAGGTGGATCTGAGGATCCGCAAGCATATCGGCATAATCGTCGTACAGAGCCAAACCAGACAGGTCCATCTGGGTACCGCGCGGACCGAAATTCCCCTGAATGCTCGTCCAGTCCCCTGCGAGCTTCTTCGGATCGCGGCTGCAAAGGGCCACAACCTGGGCGCCGGGCACGCGGCGTGACGCCAAATAGTGAATCATGCCCATGAAACCAATGCCAACGATCCCGATACCGACCATGTTCATAAGTCCTTTGTGGAATGCATATTAGATTCTTCTAAGGGATTTCCTGTCCGAAGTCAGTCGCCCGAACTGTCGGAATTCCCGAGAGGTCTTCGCACCTGGGCCAACGACGCCAGTGCGTTCGTTCCCGCCGAACAGAGATTCTGCCCAGGTTGCCGGTGCGCAGCAAGCTAGTAGTTCGCCTCTCTGACACCAGCGAGGAGCCGGTGGACAATCGACCGGATCATCGGCACGAACAGGATGCACTTTGAATAGACCGCCGGACTGTATCCGATTCGGTCGTGTAAGCCACAATTCAGCAGGGACATACGAACTTTTTTCACTCCGATGCCGCCTGAGGGCGAGCGTCTGAGTTACAATAAACCAGGCCAGGAGCCCCCAGGTTCCGTCCGGATTCAGCCAAGGAGGTCGTGCCGATGGAGCCGAACGAAAGAAAGCGACGTATCGGATGCAAGACCCTCTGGATCATCGGGATTCCAGTCGTGCTGCTCGCCATGGTGTACGTGGGGATTTCGCTGTTTACCGCAGAACGGCTGACGCGTCCCACGAACCATCGATTGATGGTCGATCCCCGAGAAATCAGCAACGACGTCCGATCCTGGTCGACTCAGACCGCGGACGGCCTCACGTTGCGCGGGTGGTATCTTCCCACGGAGGAGAGGCGACACTTGATCGTACTGGTCCATGGGATGTGGAGTTCCTGGCTGGAGATGGCCGGGTTAGGACGCGATCTGCATCGCCGGGGATTCGACGTGCTGCTATTCGACCTCAGAGGGCACGGAGAGAGCGACCCGTCTCGACTCTACCTGGGACGTCGGGAGCGCGCGGATCTTCGAGCCGTGATGGACTGGGCGGAATCGTTCGGCTTTTCCGATGACCGGATCGGATGGCTCGGGTATTCGATGGGGGGTTCGACCCTGCTGATGGAAGCGGCCCGAAATCCGGGAATCCAGGTCGCGGTCATCGACAGCCCCTACGCCGATCTGCCAAAACTATTGGAGACGCAACTGAGCAAGCACAGCGGCTTACCCCGATGGTTCAACCCGGGCATCCTTCTGGCGGCTCGCGTGATCTACGGCGTTCGAAACCGACGACTTGATCCCGATCCGTTTCGCCCGGGATTGGGGAGCTCGGCCACTCCTGCTGATCCACGGCGAGTCCGACACGACGGTCCCGGTCAGCCAGGCCTATGAGCTCGCCCATACGGTCGGTGGTTCGTGCCGAACGCTGACCTTACCGGGCGTGGAGCACGTCCAGGCCTACATGAGTAATCCCGAAGGCTATGTGAAGACAGTAAGCGCGTTCTTCGATAGTTATCTCAGCCCCTGAGGGGACGGCTTGCGCCGATCGTTACGCGAAGTGGTCCTCGACGAGAACCCGCAGTTCGAGGTCAAGCACGAGACGACAAGAAGGCCGGTTCGGAGCGCTGATCGCTCCGCCGGCCTGTCCATTCGTCGTCACTATGACTCGATTCGCGATCTCAACCCCTGGAATAGGCGAGATTCGCGGACCCAACTCCCTGGCGGTCAGCCCATTGCAGGGAATCTGACGATCAGGGCCCCACGCCGCCGTGGGTCCGGAACGGTGTCAGGTGCGAGGGCTGATCGAGCAGCCAGAATCGCTCCCATTCGTCGCCGGCCTGGCGCAGGTTTTCCGAGTCTACGAGCAATTCTTCCACTCGCCTTGGCTTGTACGCCGCGTAGTGCGGCAAGGGGACCGGCGCACATCCCTCGAACAGAGCGAGGGATGCGACCGTGATCGCCATGGCCGCGCACAGTTTCCGCATTTCGGGCTCCTCCCGTCTTGCTGGCTCCCTCGATCCGTCGCTCCGTGCCATCCTTGCACGGTCCCGACCGAGAGAATTGTGGCCGGGGCTACAACCCGGCCCCGAGCCGAATTCCGATCGCCGTGGTTCGGCGCGTGCCGTCCGCCGGAGACGTGATTCCGGGCGCGATCCCTGATCCCCCAGGTCATTACCTGCGACCCCGGCAGCAATCCTGCGCCAAGCCGCCACTGGACCCGAAGGGAATTCCTGGTCCTGGCTCAATCGGCCGTCGATCTGGTCTGCGGTTCCGCAACCGGCTCGACGGGCCCGTCGTTATCTTCATCGGCATCCGCGTCGTCTTCCTCCATCGGAAGCTTTGTCGGATCCATCTTTCGAACCAATTCTTCCATTTCTTTGCCCGGCTTGAAGGTCACGACGTTCTTCGAGGGAACATAGACCTTGTCCCCCGTTCGTGGATTGCGCGCCTTGCGCGGGGCACGTTGTTTGACTTCGAAGACGCCGAAATTCCGGAGCTCGATCCGGCCCTCCGAGACCAACGTCTGGATGATCGCGTCGAGGGTCCGCTGGACGATGTCTTTCGTCTTGAGCTGGGTGAGATTGATGTCCTCGGAAATCTTCTTCACAATCTCTTTCTTGGTCACGGTGGCGACCTCCGCGGGGCGTAGTCGAGCCGTATTGGGCGGCAAATGGCTCAAGTGTATTGGTAGCTTAGAGTAGAGTCAAGATAGTTGCGGTTTTTATAGGTTCTTCACCGACCGCGTCGGGCCGCCGTGCAGCCGATCAGACTGGGCCGGCGATCGCAAGGTCGATGGCCAGGCGCCCACCGTCGCGTTGTTCGTGAAGATGGCGATGGAGGGGAGCATAGTTCCAGGGAAGTCCATGGCGATCGGAGAGACTCTTGAGCCGAGAGATGAAGCGCTCCGAGAGTTCCGACGCCGCGGGCAAGTAGGCCGGATCACAGTAGTACACGCGGCAACCCAGCGGGCGAGCTTCCCGCGCCACGCAACGGCCCTGGGAATCCTGCCAGGGGCACGTGTCCCCTCGATCGAGTGGACCTCGAGGTTGTGGTGCCCCGTCCAGCAGGAATGCGACCTCAATCGCCGAAACGAAGAGGGTATGTCCGTATTCGCCGAAACGACAACACCGGCCGCTGAGTTGACAGATCGGCCCGAGGCGGGCGACCTCCGCGTCGAGCTGATCGTAGAGGGCTCGAAGTTCGCTCAGGAATTCAGACCCGTCGCAGGGATCGTCGGCGACGCACAAGTTTGCTTCGGCAATCATTTTCGGATTACAGCCATGGAGGATTGGATCTCGGATAACGAGTACACGCGGCCTCGGCCCGACCCCGGACAGACCGCTCGCACGCTCTCCCAGTCCTGGGGGGTCTCGATGTTCTCCGGCCAGAACGGCCAGGATCGGCATTGAGACGGGCGCGCGGGATACACCGTGCAGCCGGCCTGCTTGTCCCAGAAGATGCAATCCCCTCCCGGCTTCTCAATCAGGCTGAACCGATCACTCACCAGTCGGACGAAGCGCGCGGAGAACTCCTCGACCGTCTCGCCGCGAAACTCCGCGAGTTGCTGAATCTCTTCGGCCGAGACCCAAACATAGCCCGGGGCTCCGGTGCAACAATCGCCGCAGCGCGTGCAACTAAAAGCCAGGCCGTCTCGATACCAAGGTGTTTTTGGTTTCGTTACACTCATAGGGTACCCGAATGAGCAGTCAGCTTGGAGGGTCCGGAAGCCCACTTACTCTATCGGACCGAGACGGCTGAGGCAAGCACCCGAGTTTCAAGCGTCTGACAAGTCAGGCTTTGTGTACTCCACTCCGCATCGCGGCCGAACGTTCGATCATCCGGATCCGCGGAGACCCCGCCGGACCGGTGCAGCCGCGATGGGTTCGAAACTCACCGGATCGAGGAGTTGCCGATGACGACCACGGATCCCATCGAGAGGGTCGTCCTGACCCACATCCAGATCCCGCTCAAGGAACCGTTCCGGATCTCGGGTGGAGAGGTGGCCATCAAGGACGCCATTCTGGTCGCGCTCGAGACCAAGACGGCGATCGGGCTCGGCGAGAGCTCGCCCATGGCCGCAACATTCGGATATCCCTGCGACACGCCGGAAACCTGCTGGGACGCGCTGACGACCAGGATCGCGCCGCTCTGCTGGGTCAGACCGTCGCGGCCATCGAAGACATCGATGCGATCGCAAACTCCTGGAATGCGGGCCGATTCGCCGTGGCCGGCGCGGAGACGGCTCTCTGGGACCTGCTCGGTCAGGCCCGCCATGCCACGATCGCCGAGCTCCTCGGCGCCCCCGATTTGCGGATCGACCTCGGAATCGAGTCCGGCCTGGCCGTCGGACTCTATCCGAGCATCGTCGAGCTGATCAAGACGATCGAGGCCCACCTCGAGGCCGGGTACCGGAGGGTCAAGATCAAGATTCGTCCGGGCGAGGACCTGGACTTGGTCCACGCCGTCCGGCAACACTTCGGCGACGTCGAGCTCATGGTCGACGCCAATGCGGCTTACACGGCGGACGATATCGACATCTTCCGCGAACTCGACCAGTACGACTTGCTGATGCTGGAACAGCCGATGGGCGTTGACGACCTCGATGGGATGGCCGCGTTGCAGCGCGCGGTGAATACGCCTGTCTGTCTGGACGAGACTGCCGAGAGCCTCGCACGGACCGCCCTGGCTATCGAGCGGGGCGCTTGCCGGATCGTCAACTTGAAGATCCAGCGAGTCGGTGGACTGGGCCCAGCGCTGGCGATTCACAACCTCTGCCATCAACAGGAGGTCGCCTGCTGGGTCGGCACCATGCCCGAACTGGGGATCGGCCAGGCTCACGGCATCCACCTGGCCACGCTGGCCAACTGCAAGTATCCCAGCGACATCGAGCCCAGCACCCGCTGGTTCGTGGATGATTACACTGTCCCGATGATCGACATGGCGGCACCGGGAATGATCAGCGTCCCGACCCGACCAGGTCTGGGAGTCCTGGTCAACCCTGCGAAAGTCCGTCGTTATCAGGTTCGTCAGCGGGAGTTTACGGCCAAGACAGTCGGATGACGTGAATCGATACGATCCCACGGCGATGATCTCACAGGAAGGAGACCTCGATGATTCGACTGCCGCAGGCCATCGTGGCCGTGATGACATGTACTCTGAGTTCGGGCGCGGCTGGCGGGATCGTCGGCGCGGCGGTCGGCCGTTTCGCCCCCTCATTCGTACGCTGGCTCCATTCACCGGGACGCGCCGCTCCGGTTCAACCCGACCGAATTCGGATTCGGGCTGGGCGTGGTCTGCGGTCTTCTGATGGGCGCGGGGACGGGGTTGTTTCTGGTCTGCGTCCTGATCCTTCGCGACGCCTGGCTCGCGCGCCATGGGCTCCCGTCGAGCCAGCCGGTGTCTGATGAGGCTTTCGATTGAACCGAACGCTCCTTGGGGCGTTATCCGCCGATCGAGTGCATGATCCGCTCGGGCTGGATGAAGCGGGCGGTATTGATCTCGTGACCTTCCCATTTCGCGGCGACGCTGTCGCGAATCGCCTGAACAATCTCCGCCTCGCTGGCATCGCCGCGGAGCAATCCGCGAATGTCCGTCTCATCCAGCGCGAACAGGCAATTCCGAAGCTTGCCGTCGGAGGTCAGCCGGATCCGGTTGCAGCTCAGGCAGAATGGCCGGCTCACCGAGGCGATAAAGCCGATCCGTCCTCCCCCATCGACCCAGTCGTAATCCAGCGCCGTGCGCGGGGATCCTGATCGACGACGGGTCGAAGCGGGCCGATTCCACGCTCGAGTAACTCGAGGATCTCCGCGGCGAACAGGACTTTTTCTCGCTCCCACAGGTGCCCGCCATCCAAGGGCATGTATTCGATGAAACGCAGCTCCAGACCCTGCTTGCGCGAGAATTGAGCCAGGGGGACGACGTCGTCCTCGGTAACTCCGCGCATGGCTATGGCGTTGACCTTGACCGGATCGAAGCCGGTCTCCTTGGCCGCCAGGATCCCCTCAATGACCTGCTCGAAACCGGTGCGTCGTGTCAACTCCTGGAATTTGTCGGCGTTCATCGTGTCCAGGCTCACATTGATCCGTCTCAGACCGGCGTCCCACAAAGTCCGGGCGACCGGTGCCAGCAGGATCCCGTTGGTGGTCAGCCCGATGTCCTTGATACCCGGGATCGCGGCCAGCTTTTCGATGA
The DNA here is from genome assembly GCA_963845755.1 of uncultured Planctomycetota bacterium. GTDB lineage: Bacteria > Planctomycetota > Planctomycetia > Isosphaerales > Isosphaeraceae > CAWJTV01. The sequence goes on along the minus strand of CAWJTV010000012.1, from coordinate 54,099 downwards.
GGATCGGCAGGTGCCGCCGGACCAGGGGCTCCCCGCCAGTCAGCCGAACCTTGTCAATGCCCAGGGTCACGGCGATCCGTACGAATCGTTCGATCTCCTCGAAGGTCAGCAGTTGTGTGCGAGGCAGGAACTCGACCTGCTCCGGCATGCAGTAGACGCACCGGATGTTGCACCGGTCCGTCACGCTGATCCGCAGGTTGTTGTGGGGACGTCCGAATGAGTCCACGAGTCGATTGATTCTATCAGTCATGGATACTGTCGCTCGGGGCCTGCGAGGTCTTCGTGGTCATTCTATGCGAACAATTGACGAGCGGAGCGATTTCGGTGCCGGTCCGATGGGGTTCAACTCGTCCCCAACCCGGGGTGGACCCATTCCTCGGTCCCGTCGGCCCAGTTCTCTTTTTTCCAGATCGGTACGACCTCTTTCAGGGTATCGATCAGCCATCGACACGCCTCGAATGCATCCTGCCGGTGCGGACAGCTCACCGCAACGACCACGCTGACGTCGCCCAGGTCCAGGTGTCCGACCCGGTGGACCATCGCCACCTCGATGATCGGCCAGCGCCGGCGCGCTTCCGCTTCCAGCTCCGCCAACTTCTTCAGGGCCATCTCGGGGTAGGCTTCATAGGATAGCGAGACTGTGAGACGATCACCCGTCAACTCGCGGACGGTCCCCAGGAACGTGCAGACCGCGCCGGCGCGGTTCGATCGGACTTGCTCCGTGACGGCCGCATGGTCGATTGTCGTTTTCGTGATCTCAATCATCGATGGTGAAACTCTCATTCGAGTGATCGTGGCGGGCGGTCGAGATCGTCCTGGCGCCGCCGCTCACCGGGGGAATCACGGCGATCTGAGAATCCGGTGAGATGGTTGCTTCATCGTCGGCATACTCCTCGTCAATCGCGATGAGCGCGCTCGACCACAACGGGGCGAGCTCGATGAAATGAGCGCAGAGCGCGGTTCGAAGGTCCGCGATCGTTGCCGGAGCGAGCAGTTCAATCAGGATCTCAGCGCGACCGGCGCGCTCCTTCGCGATCGCGAACAGACGAACTCTTACCTGCATCTTGGTAGTCGGGAGTGGAGACCGGTCAAAGGAATTCGAGCCCGCATCCTGGTTCATGGGATCGTTATCGAGTGAACGGCACCTCCATTTATCCCAGTCCTCGGGTGTGTCGAGATCCACGAGGACGTCGGGATTGGCCGAGTTCAACGCGACAATCGAGTTCGCGCTGCGAGCGACGAGCGCATTCACGCCCGCGCCTGCCGGTAAAGCCGGGATCTGCTCAGCAAGGTTCCAGGGTAGTACCAGTGGATGACCGCGTCGGCCTTCGTGGAAAGGGACGACGATCGAGCCGGGCCGTCCCAGCGCGGTCTCGACCAGGCGAGCGACGAGATCGGCCGAGATGCCCGGTGCATCGGCGGGCGCCAGCAGCACGACCTTTGGGGTCACATCGGACCTGAGCCGCGCCAGTCCCAGTTCGACAGACATCCGCATGTCCGCGGGTCGGGTGACGGGGTTCACGACATCGGCACCCGCGTGCCGGGCCTCATCGGCGATCAGGGGGCCCTCGGGCGAATCGGCTGGAGGAACCACCACGACCACGCGCTCCACCCCCCCTTGGCGCAGCGCGGTCACCACGCGATGGAGCAGCGTCGCCCCGTCAAGCGACATCAGCAGTTTCGGCCGCCCCATCCGGGTGCTCTTGCCAGCGGCGGGAACGATCGCGGCGATCATGATGCCTGCGCGACGCCGGCACACGAATGTGCGCCTTCGGTCGCGCCCCCGAGAGGCTCGCCGTGAGGACGCGAGGACAGCCCTTTCGGACCCAGGTTGCGTCGTGCGATCAGCTCAGCCACGATGCTGATGGCGATCTCCATGACCGACTGGGAGCCGATATCCAGGCCGACTGGGGCCGCGACTCGCCTCAGGGTCAACTCACTAATCCCCTGGTCTCGAAGACCCTCGAAGATCAGGCGGATTTTCCGACGGCTGCCAATCAGCCCCACGTACGATGCAGACGTTGGAGCCAGGTGATAGAGCGCCTCCTGGTCGTGTCCATGTCCCCGGGTGACGATGAGGGCATATGTGTGGGGAGTCGCCTCTAACGAACCGAGGACCTCCTCGATCGGTCCCACGAGAATCCGCTGGGCCGACGGAAACCTCTCGGCATTGGCGTACTGTCGGCGATCGTTGACGACCCAGACGTCGAAATCCGCCTGGGCCGCCAGACCGGCAACGGCCTGGCCCACGTGTCCCGCACCGACGATCACCAGCCGGATCCGCGGCCAGCTCGGAAGGTAGGCCACTCCCCCTTCGACGCGGGGTTTTAGCCGCTCAACGACTGGCGAGACCCGCGATGCCAGCCGCTCGGGTACCGAGAGCGACGGACAACTCGCCCGTAATCGTCCCGCTCCATCGAACAGAAATCGGCTCCCCATGGCCGGACTGGCGTCCGATTCGGGATGGATGACCACGGCTTCCGTGAAGCCCTCACCGGCTTCCAGGACGCGCTCGAGTGCTAGGAAGTAGGCCAGCGGTTCCGCACCGCGCAACGGCTGGCTGACGATCACCATTTTGCCACCGCAGATCAGCCCATCCGCCCAGCCGTAGTCATGGTCGAGGAGGAACGAATGCAAGGCCGCGCCGGTGCCGCCGAGTTGCCGCATCGCCTTCTGTTTCACCTCGTTCTCGACGCAGCCGCCGCCGAGGGTTCCGATCTGCCCGCCGGTCGGATCGACGACCATCACCGCGCCCCCCTTCTGAGGCGTGGATCCTCGGGTCTCCACGACCTGGCAGAGGATCAATTCGCGATCCATTTCCAGCACCCGGACGACTTGTCGCACGACGTCGCGCATACGTTAGAGTCTTCCTCGGTACGATCCCTGCGCCGTGCGCGCCTCTGGGGATTCCGAATTCGCGATTCCGGATTCGCGATTCCGGATTCCCGGATCATTCCCCTTCGGGAATCCGGAATCTCGAATCGGGAATCCCGATGGGGTTGCGGCCGAAGGCCGGGTTAGGTATTCCGATGCCATGTCACGGTGGTCGGACTCTCGGTGATAGAGATGAGTGTATCGCATCAGCCCGTCTGGGTCGAGGTGGTTGGAGCCGAGACCATCGAAGCCGAATCCGGCCGCTCTCCGGAGGATGAGACGATCCGGATCCGGAATCGACGACGCCCGTTTGGTGAGAGCCTGTCAATCGCCTCTCGCCGCCAGACTGGCAGGCTCGACCCGACCTACCTCGATGGATGCGGGGATCCGGATCAAGAATGCCGAGCCCCGATTCCAGCTCACTCTCGACGGAGACGTCGCCACCCAACATTCGGCAGAGTTTCCGGGTGATCGCCAGACCCAGTCCGGTCCCGCCATATTTGCGCGTCGTCGAGGCATCGGCCTGGGTGAAGGCATCGAACAGCCGGCCGACCTGGTCGGGTGACATGCCTATGCCACTGTCCTGGATCCGGAAGCGCACCCAGTCGCCATCCGACTCGGTCTCGCGCGCTACGTCCATGCGGATGGTTCCTCTCTGGGTGAACTTGCACGCGTTTGATAGGAGGTTGAGGAGGCATTGTCGGACGCGGGTCACGTCGGTGAACATCGTACCGAGGTGCTCATCGTACCGGATTTCCAGTGCATTTTCGTTCTTGGCCAGGAGCGGTTGGACGGTCGTCTCCATCTCTCGGACCAGGTCGGAAACGAGGAAGCATTCCGGCAAGAGCTGCATCTTGCCTGCCTCGATCTTGGAGAGGTCGAGGATATCGTTGATAATCGTGAGCAGATGCTTGCCGGCTCGGTTGATCTTCTCCAGGCCGGGCGTCGGGTCCTTCGGGACGTTCTTGGCGGCCAGCTCCTGGAGGAGCTCGCTGTAGCCGATGATGGCGTTCAGGGGTGTTCGTAACTCGTGACTCATGTTGGCCAGGAACGTACTCTTCACCTGGCTGGCCTCCAGCGCCCGCTCGTGGGCCACGACGAGATCGGCATTGACCCGGCGCAGCTCTCCCTCGACTCGCTGCCGCTCGCAGACCTCCCCTTGCAAGACGTCGTTGGCCGTGGCGAGCTCGGCCGTTCGCTGGCTCACGCGACGCTCCAGCTCCTCGTGGTTCCTGCGGAGCGTCGCTTCTGCTTGCTTGCGTGCCGTGATATCGAAAGCGATGCCCTGGAGGAAGAGAGGATTGCCATGCTCATCGCGAACCACCGTTGCCTCGCCGTGAACCCAGACGACACGACCGTTGCGGGCCCGGAACCGGTACTCTGAGCGAAAATGCTTTCCCATCGCGCACGTCTGCGCGAATTCGTTGTGCCAGCGGACCCGGTCGTCCGGGTGGAGCTGTCGGTACCAGAGGATCGGGTCCTCCAGCCATTCCTTCTGGGAGAAGCCCAGAAGCGACTCGATCTGAGGGCTGACGTAAAGTTCGTTTTCTCCCCCTTCGAGGGCCGCCATGAATGTGACTGCCGGAAGCTGCTCGACCAGAGTGCGATACCGGGCTTCCGCCCGCTGAAACGGCTCGGGACCGACTGCGTTCCCGACCTCTTTCGGGACGATCGGAACGGGCCGTCGAAGCTGCGCCGCCTCAGGCCGGGATTCCGAGTCAGCCAGGTTCCGGAGGATCTCCTCGGCCTCCTCGAGCGTCAGGCCACCCTCCGCAGAGTGATCGCTAAGCCCTCTCTCGGGGGCCGTTGCGAGTTGAGCAGGTTCTGGATTGGCGATCATGGGCAGGCCCACGCGTCGAAACGTCCGTAATCGTAAATCCGGGTTCTCGAGCTCTTCATCGTTGGCGGCCGGAGCTCCCGACATGGCCGCTCACCCCTCTGCGACGCCGAACATCGGCGCGTGGCGCACCTGGACCGTCCGGCCATCTCCCAGGTACATGTGGACCCCGCAGGGCAGACAGGGATCAAAGCTCCGGACCGTGCGCATGATGTCGATTCCTTTGAAGCGGTCGGGGCCGTTCTCTTCGAAAATCGGAGTATTCTGCACGGCGTCCTCGTAGGGCCCCGGCGTGCCGTAGATGTCGCGCGGGCTGGCGTTCCAGCAGGTGGGCGGATAGGGATGGTAATTGCCGATCTTCCCGTCGCGAATCACCACGTGGTGCGAGAGCATACCGCGCACGGCCTCATGGAAGCCGCAACCGATTGCCTCCAAGGGCACCTTGAATTCGGTCCAGGTCCGTGTCCGTCCGGCATACACCTCCTCGAGCGCTCGCTCGACGAAGTACAGGGCCGCCGCGGCGGCATACGCCTGGAAGTAGGTCCGCGCCCGGTCGCGCTCCAGTGTGTTACTCCATCGCGGGATCGCCCACTCGAACTCGACCTCCGGCAACGAGGCAGTCCTGGGAAGGTAGATCTTGACGCTCCGACCGGTGGCCTTGATGTAACCGATGTCCACGAGGCCGGCCAGGGCCGTGACCCAGAGGCGCGCCAGCGGGCCCCCGCCGGTGTCCAGCGCCCGATACTCCTGGGTACGCGGGTCATACCATCGGGGCGACATGACCCACGTGTACTTCCCCTGAAAGTCGCGCTTCTGCCGTTTCGCGATCGTGGTCTGATTCCAGGGGTGCCTCTGATCGATCGGATGGCCCAGCGGGTCCTCCTTTACGAATCTCTCCGCATCCTGCCAGTCGTCGTAATAAGAACTTCCGAGCAAGACTCGAAGACCCAGGTTCATCTCGACCAGGTCCGTGCTGATCAATTCGCCGTCAATAACGATCCCAGGCGTGACCGTCATGGCCCGGCCCCACTGAGTCATCCGCTGGTAGGAGTAGTCGCATGACTCCGGATCGTTGAAGGACCCGAAACAACCCAGGAGCACCCGGCGCCGCCCGACCTCCTCATAACCGGGCAGTGCGTCGTAGAAGAAGTCGAACAGGTCATCGTGCAGCGGGACGACCTTTTTCATGAACTCCACATACTTTAACAATCGCACCTGATAATCGCTGAAGAGCTGCACGCTGGCTACCGTCCCGACGCCGCCCGGATAGAGGGTTGACGGGTGGACATGCCGGCCCTCCATCAGGCAGAACATCTCCCGGGTCAGGCGGCTCATCTGGAGCGCCTCGATGTAGAAGTCACCGCGGAAAGGGTTGAGCGACCGCATGATGTCGGCGATCGTGCGGTAGCCGTGCAAGGCGGCGTGGGGTGACTCGGTCCGCTCGGCGCGTTCCAGGACGCCGGGATTCGTCTCCTTGACCATCTGCTCGCAGAAATCGACGCCCACCAGGTTATCCTGGAAGAGGTTGTGGTCGAACATATACTCGGCAGCTTCGCCGAGGTTGATGATCCACTCGGCCAGCGCCGGCGGCCTGATCCCGAAGGCCATGTTCTGCGCGTAGCAGGCGCAGGTGGCGTGGTTGTCGCCGCAGATGCCGCAGATCCGGCTGGTGATGAAGTGAGCGTCGCGCGGGTCCTTCCCCTTCATGAAGACGCTGTAACCCCGGAAGATCGACGAGGTGCTGAAGCACTCCGCCACGCGCCGGTTGGCAAAGTCGATCTTGGTGTGGATGCCGAGGCTGCCGACGATCCGGGTGATCGGGTCCCACGACATCTCGACCAGATGAGGTGGTTCGGACTGCCCGGACGATGGATTATTTGCCCCTGCTGTCATGTCGCGGGCCCCTCGGCGGATCAGAGTAGTCCATCCATAAACAAGGTCAAAAATTCAAATATTAAAGAAAATGTTCATTATTGAATTTGGAATCTTCAAATTGATTCCTTCCTGGTCGCTCCGGTCCGACGGTCCTCCCCGGTGATTCGTGGAAAGGACTTCGATAACCTCGTCAATTCGCGGCCCGCGCACGCCATTCGGGCTCCCGATTCATCGACGCGCGGGTGAACTGCCGCAGGGCGCGGATGGCTTTTCCATACATGGCGACCGCCGTCGTGGACAACTGGGCACCCGGCGGCATATCCAGGAACGGCATGAACTTGTCGGGGAAACCGGGCATGGTGCAACCGACGCAGATGCCACCGACATTGGGACAGCCGCCAATGCCGGCCATCCAGCCTCGCTTTCCGACGTTGCATTGGACCACGGGTCCCCAGCATCCCAGCTTCACAATGCACTCCCGCGTCCCATAATCCTTGGCGAAGTCGCCCTGCTCGTAATACCCGGCTCGATCGCAACCCTCGTGGAGGGTTTGCCCGAACAACCAGGCGGGCCGTAATGCCTCGTCAAGGGGTATCGCTGGCGCCCGACCCGCCGCATGATTGAGAAGATACAGCAGCACCTCCATGAAGTTGTCGGGTTGGACCGGGCAGCCCGGCACGCAGACAATCGGCAGTCCCGCCGTGGAGCGCCAGTTCCAACCCAGGTAGTCCGGCAGGCCCATGCAGCCGGTCGGATTCCCTTCGATAGCGTGGATGCCGCCATAGGCCGCGCATGTCCCGGCCGCGACCACGCCCCACGCCTTCGGGGCGAGCCGGTCGATCCATTCGCAAGTGGTGATCGGTTGGCCGGTGGCCCGGTCCACGCCGACGGCGGCCCAGTATCCCTCCTCCTGATCCCGCTCGTTGGGGATCGAACCTTCCAGGATCAACAGGAATGGGTCGAGCCGGCCATCCGCTGCGCGGAACCACGACTCCAGGAACGCGTCCCCGTTCTCGTACGCCAGGACCGGGTGGTGTAAATGGATCGTAGGGAGGCCCGGAATCGCACCCAGTACCAGGTCTTCAAGGCTGGGTTGCGTGGCGGCCGTGATCGCGATCGAATCCCCATCACAGCCAAGTCCGGCGGTGATCCACAGGATGTGCATCTCGGCGATGGCTGGAGACGGCTGGGTCCTCCGCCCATACGGAATCGCCGGCTCGACCATGGCGGTTCCTTTCTGCAATGGGAGCCAGGGGATGGAGTGAGTCCGGAGCCCAGCCGACCCGATTGCTCCGAATGCCCACCGACAACAGCCTCGAGTTGACTGACCTAGCTAGTTATATAAAACATGGGGCCTGGGGAGTAAAGTGACTGGCAGGGGAAATGCCGCTTTCTTTCTCGCGAACGGGCGAGGAGCGGTCGAGTCAAGGCTCTCTAAGGCGAGAGGTGTTACTGCCCGATCGAACAGGCCGCGTTGACCGCCGAGGCGACGGGCAGGCTGGGCGAGGTCGCATCGTCGGCCCGCGGTTCCCTTCCCGTTTCGGGCCTTTGCCAGTATCGAGAAAGCAGTTCCTCGGCGTCTGATCCGGCCACAGCCTGTGAGAAATAAAAGCCCTGGCCATGCTCGCAGCCGAGAGACTGGAGTTGGTGTCGCTGATCGTGCGTTTCGACACCCTCGGCGACCACGTCCATGGCCAGATTGTGAGCCAGCCGGACGATCGTCTGGATGATCTCCCAGTCCTTGGTGTCGGCATGCATCCGCTGGATGAAGGCTCGGTCGATCTTGAGGGTGTCGATGGGGAAGTGACGTAGATAGCTCAAGGACGAGTAGCCGGTGCCGAAGTCATCGATCCCGATCTGCACGCCCATGCCGCGGAGTCGAGAGAGGATCTCTGCCGCCGATTCCGGATCGCTCATGATCGCGCTTTCGGTGATCTCCACCTTGAGGGCCCGCGCGTCGACGCCGTTCGCATTCAGCCGGCTCTCGATCTGTTCGACGAGGTTGGGCTGGGAAAACTGTTTGCCCGAGAGATTGATGCATATTATCAAGGGCTGTTCGTTGGAGTAGCGGTGCTTCCAATGGGAGAGTTGGAAGCAGGCTTCGTCGAGTACCCACCAGCCGATCGATAGAATCAGCCCGTTTTCCTCTGCGGCCGGGATGAATTCTTCCGGGAGCAGGAGGCCCCGCCGGGGGTGCTGCCAGCGCACGAGGGCTTCGAACCCGATCAGTTGCTCGGACTCCAGTGTCACGATCGGTTGGTAGTAAAGCCGGAACTCGCGGCGCTCGAGGGCCCAGCGCAACTCGGTCTCCAACTCCAGCCGAGCCATCGCCCGGGCACGCATCTTCGCGTCGAACACCTCATGGCGGGCCTTGCCTGTCGCCTTGGCGCCGTACATCGCCGTGTCCGCGTCGCGCAGCAGATCTTCCGGCCGTTCGTACTCGGGACCACTCAGGGTGATACCGACGCTGGCGGTGGTGAACACTTGATGTCCGCTCAAGTTGAAGGGGGTTGCGAGGTCGTTCTGGATCCGTTCTCCCACGCGGATCGCGTTGGCCGGGTCCTTGATGTCTTCCAGCAGGATCGTGAATTCATCCCCCCCGAGGCGCGCGATGGTTGGCTCGACCGACCATCCGATGGAAGAGTTGAGGGCGTGGAGAGTTCCCTGGAGGCGCCGCGCGAACGCGGTCAGGAGTTGGTCTCCGATGAGGTGGCCGAGGCTGTCGTTGACCAATTTGAATCGATCGAGGTCCAGAAACAGGACGGCGAACTGATAGTCCGGGTTCCGCCAGGAGCGCTCGCAGCGCGCGTTCGAGGCGATCCATGAGAAGGATCCGATTCGGTAGGCCCGTGAGCGCATCGACCACCTTGCCCTCCGTGATGTCGGTCAGCGAGCCGGCCATGCGTTGCCCACAGCCGTCGCAATCCCGGACCGCCAACCCGCGTGCAAGCATCCAACGATAGGTCTGATCCTTGTGCAGCAACCGGTGTTCGCTCTCGAAGTGAGGTGTGCATCCCTGTCGGTGGGCGTCGAGAGCGGCACGGACCCGAGGAGTATCTACCGGATGGATTCGCCGGATCCACTCGTCCGGACTGGTGCCGAGCTCATCTTCCTCGTACCCGAGCATCGCCTTCCAGCGCGGCGAGAAAAAGACCTCATCGGTTCGGAGGTCCCAGTCCCACAGGCCATTGTTCGTACCGCGGGCGGCCAGGGCGTACCGTGCCTCGCTCTCGCGCAGTGCTGCATGCGCCCGCTTGTGGGAGACCTGAGTGGCGATCCGGGCCAGCACGACGGGAAGGTCGATCGGCTTGGTCACATAGTCGTTGGCCCCCAGCTCGAATGCCTCGACGACATCCTCGCTCTGGTCACGGGCCGTCACCATGATGATCGGCAGCTCCGCGGCGGATTGAGTTCGGCGGACCATCCGCAGGACGTCCAGGCCATTCATCTCGGGCATCATCACGTCCAGAAGGACGACATCGAAGGAATGTCGATTGAGGAACGCGAGTGCTTGCCGTCCGCTTTCGACGGCCGTCACCGTATACCCATTCAACTCCAGACGCTGAGAGAGCATGTCCCGGTTGAGCTCTTCGTCGTCCACCACGAGGAGAGAGGCCGCGCGAGTCGTCATGCCATCGCCTTTCGTCCGAGGAGCGTTTCCATCTTCGCAAGCAGCCGCTGGAAATCTACGGGCTTGGTGACGTATTCGTCGCAACCGGCCTGTACGGCCCTGTCCCGATCGCTCGCCATGGCGTGCGCCGTCAGCGCGACGACCGGGATGTGCCGGGTGGCTGCCTCGGCCTTGAGGCGACGCGTGACCTCCCAGCCGTCCATTCCCGGTAGGCTGACGTCCATCAGGATCAGGTCGGGCGTCTCCAGGACGGCCAGCTCGATCCCCTCCGGGCCGTCCACGGCTCCCGCGACGCAATAGCCCCTCAACTCTAGACGTTGAGTGATCATATCGAGATTCATTGGATCATCTTCGATGACGAGGATGTGCTGGCTCATCGCTTCGGTAGGTCTCCTCGTAGTCGAAGAATTCCATCGGGTTGCAAGTCGGCTCGACGAGCGGGTCCGATCTCGCCTTGGCCATGGCCAAGGGGTTTTTCCGGTCCGGACCCCTGACCCGCTCGATCTCTCGATCCAAGATTAGCTCATGAATTGGCGATTGCGTATGAATCGGCAGAGGAACGGAAGGAAGAGGTCGCCAGACGTTGTCTTTTCCACACGCGATTCGGGGGTTACTCCCGCCGGAACTCGAGAGCTGATACCCCGGACTGGACGATTCCAATGCCTCCCGGACGCAGGACGGCTCTTGCGTTTGTCTCCGAGTCTCGCGTGATCTTGGGCTCTTGCTGCACCGATCATTCATGGTTGGAGCCGGACGGATCTCCACTCTTGATTCTCGCAATCGTTCCGACGCCAACATTGACGGCGTTCTCGGTCTCGCCTTCCTCCGCGAGCGGATCCTGATGCTGGACTTCCGCGGCGGACTGATCACGTTGAACTAGTCGCCGCCTGTCCACCGAGATTCAATGCTCGGCCCGTCGCGGGGTCGAACCAGACGGCCCGGTCGAGGTCGAGGACGACCTGGACAACTTCCCGCTCAGAGATGGGCTGGCTGGCGGGCACACGGGCCACCAGGAGATGAGGACCGAGGGCCAGGGTGGCGAGGAGGTCGGGTCCGTTAAACTCCAGCCGGAGGACCTGCGCCGGGAACGTTGGCGACGAGGGTGGGGCTTCCGAGGATGGGCCATACGTCCGTACGCTGATCGCTTCGGGCCGGAGTCCGAGTTCGATGCGGTCGATCCCCTCCAGCCATACGGCGGGCGGCCCACTGCCGGCCATGGGCCAGCTCAACCCTTGCTTCGCCGCGATGACGTGGATTTGGAGGCGGTCGCCGTCGCGTTCGACCTCGCAGGCCAGGATGTTCATCGGTGGTGAACCGACGAAAGTGGCGACAAACCGGTTCGTTGGTTGTTGGTAGATCGCTCGGGGTGGGCCGCACTGGAGCAGTCGGCCGCGATCGAGGACGGCGACTCGATCACCCAAGAGGAGCGCTTCGGCCTGATCGTGCGTCACGAGGATCCACGTCGTCCCGAACTGGCGGTGAAGCTCAACCACTTCCTCGCGCAGTGCCGACGCGCAGTGGCAGGTCGAGGCTCGAGAACGGCTCGTCGAAGAGGAGCACGCGCGGTTGTCGCACGATCGAGCGGCCGATCGCCACGCGCTGGCGTTCGCCTCCAGAGAGTGTGCCTGGTCGACGGGCCAGGAGCGAGTCCAGTCCCAGCAGTCCGGCGATCGTATTCACCTTGGACCGAATCTGATTCCGGGGAATGCCCCGGCGCGCGCAGACCGAACGCGAGGTTGTCGAAGACCGTCAAATGGGGGTAGAGGGCAGGCTGCTGGAAAACCATGGCCACGTCTCGACGAGCCGGTCGGACCGAGGTTGCATCACGACCGTCGATCCAAACCCGGCCCGAGCTCGGTGACTCCAGACCGGCGATGAGTCGCAACAAAGTCGTTTTCCCCGACCCGGATGGCCCCAACACGACCAGCAGCTCGCCGGAACGGATATTCAAATCGATGGCTTCGAGGACCGGGATTCCTCCTCCAAAACCCTTCGAAAGCTGCTTCAAATTGATCTCCGCCAAGGAGTCTCCTCTCACTTCGAAGTCCGGGATCCGATCATCGTCCTTCCACTTCGATCATCCAGCGTAAGCCTTCGATAGGTCAGACGCGAGACGATCTCAGACAGGCGCCATTGAGCCGGAGCGCAGAACGTGCGCCATCACCACCTTGTCCAGACGACAAACCGAATGTTAAACTTTCCTCAAATACTCGACGATCATCGAGGTTGTCGGGTGTCCTGGCGATCGAGAGTTCGGAGATCCGTCCCGAACGTGATCGAAGGGGGAGGGTCCGATGTTCGAGTTGATGCTGGGTTCGAAACGAACCTGCGACAGAGTGACGCGACGGGATGTAATTCAGGTCGGCTCCCTGGCTGCGCTCGGTTTGTGTTTACCGACACTGCTGGAACTCCGGCGCGGGCTTCGGGGGGAGAAACCCGTCGGGAAGTCTCGTGCATCCTCATCTGGCTTCAAGGTGGCATCAGCCACATCGACAGTTTCGATCCGAAGCCGAAGGCCCCCGAGGAGATCCGCGGCGAGTTCGGGGCGATCGCGACCAAGGTGCCGGGGATTCAGATCTGCGACCCGTTGCCCCAGCTCGCCCAGCACCAGGAGAAGTATTCCATTCTCCGTTCGCTCAATCCCAAGAATGGGTCGCACGGTGTGGCGGATGCCTACATGATGTCCGGGCATCCCTTCAATCCTTCGGTGGTCTACCCGTCGTACGGGGCGGTCATCGCGAAGCAGGAGGGAGACCGCAACGCGATGCCTCCTTACGTACAGGTTGGGGCCTCGATCGATCAGCGATTCGGTGGGGGGGTGGCCGGGTTCCTCGGCGATCAATACAACCCGTTCGTGTTGCCCGGAGATGCGTCGCGCCCAGGTTTCACGGTACGGGATGTCGTGCTTCCCGGTGGCGTTGATCGCGTCCGGTTCCAGCGGCGAATGAACGCCCTCCAGACAGTGGATACCTGGCAGCGCCGGATGGAGGACGACTCGAGCCCGACGCCGCTTCAAGCGGCAGGTACGTTCTACCAAAAAGCATACAACCTGGTCACGGCACCCCACGCCAAGAAGGCATTCGACATCCATTCCGAAGACCCGCGGCTACGTGACCGTTTCGGGCGGAACTCGCTCGGTCAGGGGTGCTTGCTGGCCCGTCGCCTCATCGAGGCCGGCGTCCGGTTCGTCACGGTGACCGACGGCGGCTGGGACACCCATCAGAACAACTTCAGCGCGCTCAAGAGTCGCCTTCTTCCGCGCCTGGACTCGGCCCTCTCCGGCCTGCTCTGCGACCTATCGACCCGCGGTCAGCTCGACTCGACGTTGGTCCTCGTCCTCAGCGATTTCGGGCGGACCCCGAAGGTCAACCCCTCGGCTGGGCGCGATCACTGGTTGAACGGCGGGCATCGCCCTGATGGCCGGCGGCGGCCTGCGGCCGGGCATCGCCGTCGGGCGAACGAATGCCCTGGCGGAACAGCCGACCGAAGCCCCCTATTACACCGAGGATGTCGCGGCGACCCTCTATCAATGTTTGGGAATCCCCCTCGACACCACCCATCAGACTCCGGACGGACGGCCGATCCAGATCAATTATGACGGCAGGGTGATTCGGGAACTCGTCTGACGATGATGGAGTCGCGACTGAACGCGCCAAGACACTTCGTGTCCCTGACCCTTGTCGCCGATGGCCCATTCCTGCACAATTGGTAGGTGCCATCGGCGAGTCACAAGTGGCAATGATCAACCAAGACGGGCAAGTCCGGTCCCGACCGGCGGCACTTCTCCACGAATGACTTGCCGCTCAAGAAGGCGTGGGGCCCTGCCAGGGATGCCCGCGCGCGGCCCTCATCGAAGGGATGTCCATGGCTGTGGCTGTTCGCAGAATCGCCCTGATCCCCCTTGCGATACTCCTCCCGATCCTCCCGCTCACGATGGCGAGCGAGCCTCCCGCTCAGTCCGACGGGTTCGCCCCGCCCGAGTCTTTCACCAGCGAACAGCGGAGTCATTGGGCCTACCAGCCGCTAAAGATCATCGAGCCGCCGAGGGTCAAGGCCGTCGGATGGGTACGCAATCCGATCGACCGGTTCATCCTGGCGGTGCTGGAGGAGGTAGACTGGTCACCCGCTCCCGATGCCGAGCGCGTGGCCTTGATCCGCCGGGTCACTTTCGACTTGACCGGGCTTCCGCCATCGCCCGAGGACACAGCCGCGTTCCTTGGCGACCACAGGCCGGATGCTTACGAGCGCCTGGTCGATCGCTTGCTGGCCAGCCCGAGGTATGGAGAGAAGTGGGGACAACACTGGTTGGACCTGGCGCATTACGCCGACTCCAACGGTTTCGAGCTCGACGCCGAACGCCCGGATGCCTGGCGATACCGGGACTGGGTCATCCGGTCCTTGAACGCCGATCTGCCCTACGATCGCTTCCTCGAGCTGCAGGTTGCCGGAGACGACCTCAAGGCCGGCGATCGAAACGCCCTGATCGCCACGGGGTTCTGCCGGTGCGGCCCACGCGAGGTCGTGGGCGGCAACGTGATCCCCGAGGTCAAGCGGCAGTCGGAACTCTCGGAGATCACCGGCACCGTCGGCTCGGTCTTCCTCGGCCTGACGATCGGGTGCGCCCGCTGCCACGATCACAAGTTCGACGCGATCCCCACGACCGATTACTACCGGCTCCAGGCGTTCTTCGCCACGTCGAAGCTCGACGACGTGTCGATCGCGTCGAAGACCGAGCGCGACGCGTTCGCAGTCTCCGAGAAAGCGGTCCACGCCAAATCCGCACCACTCAAGGCGCGAGCTCGCCCAGCTCGAGGCACCCTATCGAAAGGCGATCAAGGATCGCAAGGTCGCCATGCTGAGCCCCGAGGAGCGAGTCGTGATGAACACGCCCTCAAAGCAACGAACGGCTGCGCAGAAGAAGCTCGCCGCGGGACTCGAGACGTCGCTACGGGTCACGTGGGAGGATGTCGCCGCGGCCGTCGCCGCCGATCCCGATCGGTCCGTCCACGATCGGCGAGAGACCCTCAAGCGCGCGATCTACGAGATCGAACGAACCCTGCCGCGCCCACCCGCACATGCCATGGCCCTGGTTGACCAGAAATCCAGAGAGACCGAGACGTTCGTCCTCCGACGCGGCGATTACCAGAACCGTGGCCCCAAGGTCGCTCCTCGGCCGCCGGGCGTGATCCTGGCCACACAGCCGACCGGGGCGTTCACGAATTCCTCGATCGTGCCGAAGGACGACAAGACCGGCCGTCGCGCGGCGCTGGCTCGCTGGCTGGCCCGATCCGATAACCCTTTGACCGCGCGTGTCATCGTCAACCGGCTCTGGCAATATCACTTCGGCCGGGGGATTGTCGCCACGCCGAGCGACTTCGGCGTTCGCGGCGAGTCTCCGTCCCATCCCGAGTTGCTCGATTGGCTGTCGAATGTGTTGATCTCCGATGGCTGGAAACTCAAATCCTTACATCGGCTCATGGTGACCTCGGCAACCTATCGACAATCGAGCCTGCCGAATTCCAAGCAGGCCGCCGATGATCCCGAGAACGCTTTGCTCAGCCACATGAATCGCCGGCGACTCGATGCGGAAGGCATCCGCGATGCCATGCTCGCCGTCTCGGGAGAGCTCAATCCCCAGATGGGCGGTCCGGGAATCCTTGCCCCGCTCGAGAAGGAGCTCAAGGACCTCATCTTCACCGAGGCGGAGGTTGTCGACCTCTGGCCCGAAGATCCGGACCCGTCCCAGCACCTGAGGCGTTCGTTGTATCTCTTCCGCAAGCGCAATGTGCGTTATCCGCTCTTCGACGCCTTCGATGCGCCCGACACACAGAGCGCCTGCCCTCGTCGAGAAACCAGCACCCACGCGCTCCAGGCTCTCACGCTGCTCAATAGCGATTTCGCCGGCGGTCGAGCCAGAGTCCTCGCGGGCCGCGCTCTCCGCGAGGGAGGAGCCCAGACCGACGATCGGATTCGACGTGCCTATCAACTCGCGCTGGCCCGTGCGCCGAAATCGAATGAGGTCGAACGCGCAAGATCGTTCTTGAAGGCCCAGGCCGATCGGATTCGCAATCAGTCCCGCGATGGTCGAACGGAAGTCCGCCAGCCCAATGGGATCGATCCGGCCGAGGCCGCGGCGTGGGTCGATATTGCCCTCGCATTGCTGAATTGTAATGAGTTCCTTTACGTGCCGTGAGGGGGCCAACTGGATGTCACTCCCCAGCAAGCCGTGGACCTTGCAGGATCTCTACGAAGAGCTTGGGAAGATTCCCTTGTCTCGCGTGCTGGCTACGCCAGGCCCAGGGGTCGCCACCGAGACAGACCTGATCGACTGCACGCGGAGGTACAACCGCCTCTACGAACTGATAAATCGGGTTCTGGTGGAAAAGCCGACGGGTAACCCTGAATCTCTGCTGGTGTCGGTCCTGTCGGAACCAATTCGAACCTTTCTGCACAACCACGACCTTGGAATAGTCAACGCGACGGTTGGATGGATTCGATTGCTGCCCGGATTGGTACGGACTCCCGACATCGCCTATTCTTCCTGGGACCGCATCCGACGCAGCAACGACTCGAGAAAACCCATCTCTTCCATTGTGCCTGACTCGGTCGCCGAGGTGGTACACCAACAGAACACAAAGATCGAGTTGAGGATGAAGCGGGATGAATACTTCGCGTCCGGCGTGCGGGTGATTTGGGAGGTCGATCCCAAGCCGCGGACGATTACGGTCTATACGCCTGACGGAGGGTTCACGGTACTTGAAGCCTCGCAGAGTCTGGAGGGCGACGATGTCCTGCCCGGATTCCACCTCGATCTGAGTGAATTGTTCTCAGTGCTGAACCAAGACGTCTGATTTATCGAGAGTCTCTCCCTCGAATCATCGAGGACCGAACCCATGCCCGAATATTCAACGCCCCGCCGCTGTCCCGGCCCCCAGCCGTTCTTACCGCGCAGCCGGCGCGAGTTCCTCAAGGTGGCCGGCTGTGGGTTCGGCATGCTCGGTCTGGCCGACCTCCTCGCGCAGGGAGCGCGTCCCGCTTCCCCAGTAAGCCCGCTGGCCCCCCGGCCCGGCCATATCCCCGCGAAGGCCAAACGCTGCATCTTCCTGTTCATGACGGGCGGGCCGAGCCAGATGGACCTGTTCGACCCCAAGCCGCTCCTCAGCCGGCTCGATGGTCAGCACCTACCGCCAAGTTTCGGCAAGATCCACAGCCAGTTCCTCGAGAACGACCCGCTCTGTCTCGGCAGTCATCGCAGTTGGGGGAAATACGGGCAGTCGGGGATGGACATGTCGGACCTCGTCCCCCACTTGCACGCCCATGCCGACGACATCGCTCTGATCCGTTCCTGCTATGCCGATAACGTGATCCACGCACCGGCGATGTACCAGATGACGACCGGCCGGGTCATGATGGGATTCCCGAGCCTGGGGAGTTGGGTGACGTACGGCCTGGGTTCCGAGAGTGAGGACCTCCCGGCCTACGTGGTGATGACTCAGCCCGAGGGGACACCGGAAGGGGGCGCCCCGTGCTCGGGCGCCGGGTTCCTGCCCGCACATCACCAGGGGACGCTGTTTCGAAGCGGCCCGGTTCCGATCGTCAACCTCAAGCCGTCCGTGGGGGTCTCGCTCTCCGAGCAGCGCGGGACGCTCGACTTGCTCCGAGCGATGAACGAGCAAGACCTCGACCCGTCCGACACCGAACTCTCGGCCCGGATCGCCAGCTATGAGTTGGCCTTCCGGATGCAGAGCGCGGCTCCCGAGGCGGTCAACCTCGCCAGCGAGCCGGAATCCATCCGGACGCTCTACGGCCTGGATAATCCACGGACTGTCGAGTTCGGGACGCGCTGCCTTCTGGCCCGTCGGTTAGTCGAGCGCGGGGTCCGGTTCGTCCAGCTTTACTCGGGCGGCGGCCCGGTTGCGATGCAGTGGGACGCGCACGACGATATCGACGCCAACCACGAGAAGATGTGCGGTATGACCGACAAACCAGTCGCCGCCTTGTTGACCGATCTCAAGCGGACGGGCCTGCTCGACGAGACCCTGGTCGTCTGGGGCGGCGAATTCGGGCGCACGCCCGTCCGTCAGGGCGGGGGCCGAGGTCGCGATCACAACGCCACCGGCTTCACCATGTGGATGGCCGGCGGCGGCGTCAAGGGCGGCACGATCGTCGGTGCCACCGACGAGGCCGGCCTCCACGCCATCGCCGACCGTGCCCACGTCAACGATATCCACGCCACGATCCTGCGCCTGATGGGGCTGGATCACAGGCGGCTCACTTTTCTGCACAACGGCCGCGACGAGCGGCTCACCGACGTCGGCGGTCGCGTGCTCAAGGGTTTGCTTGCGTGAATTAGCCGCGCATTGGTGGGCTGGTTCGATCAGGCATGCGTCGGTCGCCCACGTTCTTGACTCGCTCATTTCGCAAGTTGATTTAAGAGGCTGCACGAAGGAAATCGGGATTCCGATATCCTTGCCTTCCTGCGAATTGTGTGGAAAGCTCATTTCAGGCGCACAGTCTGAGGCTCTGGAAGGTCAAAGGTCGACGAGGCTTGCGCCGCGCAAAAGGCAACGGCGTTCACCGGGAACGCACGAACCCGTCATCCATCGCGTCCGACATCATGAAGTCCATCCCATGAACAGCCCCGCTCGAGATTCGTCTCTTCCTCGACCCGCAAGACATCAGTTTCCATACGTTCATCGCGTCCCAACGGGCGGGCGCCGGCGGAGCCGCGCGTTTCTGCCCGAAGGACCGTCAGGACTGGAGTGTCGTGCTCTGCTTTCCTCCCCTGGTTTGAAAGGCCATGTACCGCTGCATCTGGGAGGGCCAAGTCCGGCATTGATTGAGCGCGTCGTCAATCCGATGGAGCATCGCGCCGGTGTTGGACGTATTGGCTTCCGTGGGATCGTCGAGTCGAATCTGAACTATCCGACCCCCTCGGGACCCGCGGAGCAGCTCAACGTCTATCTTCCGGATGGCCCGGTCCCATCGGCCGGCCGGCCGGTGCTCATTGCCATCCATGGAGGAGGGTGGCGAAAACTCAACAAAGATGGTTATGGGCAACGGATCGCCAGCGCCTTCGTGCGCCTGGGATATGTTGTGATTGCGCCGAATTATGAGCTTTCGGCACCGGGGCGTCCGAGCTGGCCAGTCAATCTGGAGGACGTCCAGGCGGTGGTCGGCTGGGTACGCACCCATGTAGGCGAGCTGGGGATCGATCCGGATCGGGTCGCGGCGATCGGCGAGTCGGCCGGCGCGAATCTTGCGGCATTGCTCGGAACGGAACCGGGACAAGACCCTCTCTCGAATGTCTCGACTCAAGTCAATGCTGTCATTGCATTTTCGACGCCGACCAATCTGTCGGTCCTTCCCACCGAGAGTCACTGGGCGGGCCTCGCGGCCCACCAGTTCCTCGGGGGATCGCCACAACAGATCCCCGTGAGTTATGCCGCGGCCTCACCGATCGATCATGTTTCGCCCAGCGATTCGCCGATGCTGCTGGTACACGGTACCCGAGACCCGCTCATACCTGTTAGCCAGTCCACGACGATGGCCGCTGCATTGACTGCGGCAGGGGTTCCAAATGAGCTCATTCTCGTTCCAGGCGGCCATGATCTGGATTTCCCCGCGCATTATGCGGATTTAATTCCCCGCCTCCTTGAATTTCTTGGGAGAACGTGGAACGATGAGTGAACCCTTCCTGTTTTCGCACGCACACGAAATGGATATCGCTAGGACTACCTCTGGTCGGTAGGAGTTCGGGTTCGTCTCAAGGAGATGCATCCATGGCGACCGCGTTTCATCTCGTCGGCTTGAGTTCGTCGGTTCCCGGTGCACTCGACTTGACGATGGAATTCGATCGCGTGCTTCACACCGCGGCGGACCGCCCGCACCACGATTCCCTGCCGGCACTCCCGGATCCCGCGGCCGATCATGGCGACGGGGAATTGAAGCGTCGTCGCGAAGACGTGGAAGAGAAACACGAGCGGATTCGTCGATTCCTGGATGAGACCGGCCACGACGCCGTGGTGCTGGGGATGGCCGACTCCGTGTCCTGGTTCACCTCGGGAGGCGACCTGAGTCGGGATCTGTGCTCGGGCATCGGGGCGGTCCTCCTGTTCATCAATCGCAATTGCCGCGCGGTGATCTCGGACAACGTGCAGAGCAGCCGCGTATTCGAGGAAGAGCTGGCGGGGCTGGGTTTCCAACTCAAGGAGCGGCCGTGGTATGACGACCCGTTCCAGGTCGTTGCGGAGCTTTGTCATAACAAGCGGGTGGCGACCGACATGGGAGGGTATGGCTGCTCGCCGGTGCGTCGCGAGGGCGATGCGCTCCGCGCTCTACGGCGCCGGCTGACTGGTTTGGAGAGGCAAAGACTCCGCGAATTGGGACGTACGTTGACCCTGGCCGTCGAGGCGACATGCCGCAACTTCGATCGGGGCGAACGCGAGGCCGACGTGGCCGGCCACTTGGCCCACCGACTGATCCGCGAAGGCGTGATGCCCGTCGATCTGCGGGTGGCCAGCGACGATCGCCTGGCCCGGTTCCGCCAGCCGATCTTCAAGGCCTCGCCCATCCTCAAGCGCGCAACAATCGCCGTCACCGGCCGCCGCCACGGGCTCTGCGCCTCGGTCACGCGCTCCGTCGCTTTCGGGCCCGTCGACGCCGAGCACAAGGCCCATCATTCGCTGGCGACCATGGTCGATGCCACCTGCATTTTCTTCTCACGTCCCAATGAACCCGTCTCCGAAGTTTTCCGTCGTGCCAAGCGTATTTACGAGAAGTTCGACCATCCGCATGAGTGGACCCTCGACTACCAGGGGACCCTCGTGGGTTACTCGCCCCGCGAAACCGTCCTCAGGCCCGATAGTAGCCTGGTCCTGGAGAGCGACACCGCACTTTCCTGGAGTCCCAGCGTCGGGGCGGCTCGCACCGAGGACACGATCGTCGTTGACACCCGCGGTTACGAGGTCGTGACTGCATGCCAGGACTGGCCACAAATCGATGTTGCGGTTAAGGGATTCATCATTCCACGGCCGGGCATCCTGGAACGCTGAAGTTCCTCAGCCTCAGATTACTCCGGCAGATCCCGTTCAACCCCTACTCGATGGGAATCGTCCGTCATTGGCATCGGCCGAGTCCCGAATGCCGGTTCTGAGATCGTCCAGAGCCCGCACGGACTCGAAGATCAAAGAGAGCGAACTTTCCTCAAATTGACAACGAAGTACAATATAGGGAAGGGACCGAAGGCCAATGCCTTCGGAGAAAGGATCATGATTCGGATGCGAGTCTCTTGGAAACTCGGTCGGTTTGCGGGAATCGACGTATACCTGCACCCGACTTTTTTGTTTGTCTTGCTCCTCCCAGGCGTCCTTAGTGGTGGCCTGTTGTCCGTGCTCCTCGTACTTTCGGTCTTCGGGTGTGTGTTGCTCCATGAGTTCGGTCATGCCTTGATGGCCAGACGGTTCGGGATCGAGACGGAAGATATCACGCTGTATCCTATCGGGGGTGTGGCGAGGCTGCGACGCATGCCACGGGCACCTGGCGCTGAACTGTTGATTGCACTGGCCGGGCCGGCGGTCAACTTCGCCATTGTCGGAGTGCTGACCGGTCTAGGCTCGATTGGTCTGGTGGAGCTTGCCGGGAACACGGCGCTGGGCTTCCTCTTGAAGATGAACCTGGTCCTTGGCTTGTTTAATCTAATACCGGCTTTCCCGATGGACGGAGGGCGTGTCTTGAGGGCTCTGCTCGGTGGATGGCTCGGTCGCTCCCAGGCGACGACGATTGCCGCAACTATCGGCCGGACGCTGGCATTGCTCTTTGGCCTTTTCGGAATCGTGACTCTGCCTTCGACCGGTAACCCGATGCCCATCGCCCTGGCGGCGTTCATCTATTTCGCGGCCAGCATGGAGGAGAGTCAAGTCCTTAGCGAGGAACGAAGAAGCCGATACGCAGTCCAGGATCCGGGAATCTGGGTCGCTCCGGCGGGGTATCGATGGGTCCATCAAGGCAACGGAACCTGGCAGCTTGCTCCCATCTCTGTCCGGTTCCCCGAATCGGCGCCAAGGCCATCGCCATGGAGCTGATCCCCATCATCGAGTTGGGAGTCTCGGAAGCATTCGAGATTCTTACCGATCGATTTGGCGTCACCGACTTGCCGCCCCTGGATTCCCTCGAGAACGAGGACTGGGGGCGGGACTATCTCCTCAGCCGCTTCCTCGAACTTCCCCGCACGGCGCTTGCCGAGGCGGGGTTGTGCCTCGTCGAGGCGAAGAGCGAGTGATCTGCACCACGGCTGGTTGAGGGCTGATTCACTACCGGTCGTCAACGTCTTGCATGGTTTCAAGGGCGTGAGATCATCAGCAAGGCGGCGGTGTAGTTCACCAGGTCGTGATGAGTACGTGAAATAGCCGCCAGTCGCTGAGGGTCTCCGGCACGCTGACAGAGTTGTGCCACACCGGGACAGAATAGGGCGCCATCGGGCGTACCCGCGAGATACTCGGATGCTACGTCGATCGCATCGTCGAGCCGTTCGAGCCGGACCAGAAGATTGACGAGCGTCTGGGCGGTTATGGCCGCCTCGCCGGATTGGCGATCGTACGCCGATAGCTTGTCCCGGAAATGGGCGACGGCCGAATCTACGTCCCGGCCGAGCCGTGCGGCGAGATAGATCGCGTGGTCGTCGAAGATCCGCTCGAAAGGGGGATGCCCCTCGAACTGGAGCCGTGGCGAGAGGCGGCGTCCATACTCCGTCAGGTCGGCAGCCATGGCGGTCAGCCCAGGGTCGTCGACCAGGATCGACATGCGCACCACAGAGGCCAGGTGCGAGATGTTGACATGGTAGGCATCGTCGGCGAATAGCCAATCGCGGCCGGCAATCAGGTCTCCAATCGTTGCTGGGGTACGCGGGAGCAACTGCCCGCGGTTCGCGATGTCGGTGCGCAAATTGGTCGAGAGATCCTCGTGCAGGCGTTCCAGCAGCCGCCCGGCGCCGGCGCGTCGCACCGCTTCGTCGTGAGCCGGCAACTGCTCAAATGCCGTGATCGCCGAGCATGTGCCGTAATGTTCCAGGATCAGCTCGAATCCCCGGAGAGGATTGACGCCGTGGTTAAATGCGACCTCGATCACCGCGCCGAGCCGCTCGTCACCTCCCGACGGCTGGTAGTCCTGGATTGCCCGAGCCACGCGATCGGTCTCGCCGATGGCTCGGAAATACGCCCACGCCGAGGGGATGTCACCAGCCTCCAGATACTTCGAGCCCACGAGGCGAAGTGCATCGAGATACCGTTCCTCGTACTGCGTGCGTACGGGTTCGGGCAGCTCGGATAAGGAGCCCGACGGGACCAGAGGCAAGTCGAGGTCGTAGCGGGCGCGCAGCAAGAGTGCGTCGAGCAAGGCGCGATAGTCGCTGGTCGCCTCGAGGTGTTCCGCCAGCCGTTCGAGGGCGGTTCGAGGGCCTTCGCTATCGAGGGCGGCTCGCACCGACTCAAAATCAGTGCCGCTGGTCGAGGCGGCTACCGGATCCGACGTCGCGCCCGACGTGGGTGGCTCACTCATCGCTCGGGGTCCTTGAGTCTTGGGTCGTTGAGTCCGCGGTGCGTGAACCGGGCATTTGGGGCCCTTCCTCTGCGGTCCGAACCCTGTGAATCGCTAACGAGATCGGACTTCGGGCGGAAGCCGCGAGGGCTCGCAGACTCGAGAATTCACGGACTGGGGCTTATTGGCTATCGGCTCAACCGGAATCCAGGGCCTTCGCGGGTGTCGTGGCGGGAACGACATCCGGCCTGGGCTGGATCGACCGCTTCCAGTTCGACCCCGAGTGTGTCTGGTAACAATCGACTAGCATGTCGCGAGCGTCCTCGACGGAATCGGTCAGCACGAGGAGGCTCAGGTCCTCGGGCGAAATCGCCCCTTGGACGAGTTGGGTTTGCGTGATCCAATCCAGAAGGCCCTGCCAGTAAGCCCGGCCATAGAGAATAATCGGGAATCGGGTGACCTTGCGAGTCTGAACCAGGGTCAGTGCCTCGAACAACTCATCAAGCGTGCCGAAGCCGCCGGGGAAGATGACAAAACCGTTGGAGTATTTTACGAACATCGTCTTCCGCACGAAGAAATAACGGAAGTTAATAGCCAGGTTCGTGTAAGGATTCCCGATCTGCTCGAAGGGTAGCTCGATGTTGCAGCCGATCGAGAGGCCGCCGGCCTCGTAGGCCCCTCGATTGGCCGCCTCCATCAGGCCTGGGCCGCCGCCGGTTATCACCGCGAAACCCGCATGAACGAGCAGTTCGCCCAACTGGCGGGCCGGCGCGTAGAGCGGATGAGATTCGCCGAACCGCGCCGACCCAAAGATACTCACCGCGGACCCGACTTCGGCCAGTGCATTGATCCCGTAGACAAACTCTCCCTGGATCCGCAAGACTCGCCAGGAATCGGTATGGGTGAACGCCGCCCAGTTCCGGCGCACGTGGGAACGGCTCGCCGGGCGTGGGCCGATCGAGCAGTTGCTCGTCAGACGTCGGCTTGCCTCTCACGCGGCCGACACTGCTTCCCGGATCCGCCCAAGGGAGCCGCGACACTCCGTTGTGCCGAGAACTACCCGAAACACCTGGGATCGCAGCCGGGCCCGCCTGTCCATTCGCTGCGAGTTGCGGTTCGTCCCGCAACTCGCCGGATTCTCCTCGTTCCATCCTGACCATCACTCTCCGACAAACTCGTTTACGTCAAACGAAGGGCTCGAGCCTCATCCGTCCATCATAAGGTCTCCTGGCCGTCATTCGGCTTCGACGATGAGGAGTGAGAATGTAGGCTACGAGCTCACTGAAATCGAACTCCACTGGACATTCTACGGCTGCTGGCGCTATCTGTCAGGTTCTTCACCAAGGATTTATTGCGGATTCGGGTCCCCGCGATCGAATGGGTGTTGTAGAATCGCATCATCTGGCAGAGCCGACTTGCTGTTCCTGGGAAATGCTCCACGTTCATGAACGGCCCGACGTCCCCCCTTCCATCGCGTATCGACGACGATCTCTGGAACTCTCCCTTCCTGAAGGCGTGCCGCCGGGAACCGACGGACGTGACACCAATCTGGCTGATGCGTCAGGCGGGCCGCTACATGGCCGAGTACCGCTCCGTGCGGTCGAAAGTCTCCTTCCTTGAACTCTGCAAGCGTCCCGACCTGGCGACCGAGGTGACCGTCACCGCCACCGAAAGGCTTGGTGTTGACGCCGCGATCCTCTTCGCAGACATCCTCCTGATCCTCGAGCCGCTGGGCTTCGCGCTGGAATTCGCCAAGGGGGAGGGACCGGTCATTCACAATCCGATTCGCGCCCCGTCCGATGTGGATCGGATCCGACCGCTGGCCGATGCCGGACCCCTGGATTACGTGATTCAGGCCGTCCGCTCGATCCGTGCCTCTCTGCGCACCGGCACGCCGCTGATCGGATTTGCGGGCGCACCGTTCACGCTTGCTTGCTACGCTATCGAAGGCGGAGCGTCGCGACATTACGATCAAGCTAAAATGTTCATGTATCGATACGAGGGGTCCTGGAATGTGCTGATGGAGCATCTGGTCGACGCCACCGCGATCTATCTGAATGCCCAGGCGGCGGCCGGGCGCAGGCCCTGCAGGTTTTCGATAGCTGGGTTGGGACTCTCAGCCCGTCGGACTATCGGCGGTTCGTCCAGCCACACATGACACGTCTCTTCTCCCGGCTCGATCCGGCGATCCCCTCGATCCACTTCGGGACCGATACGGGCTCGCTGCTGGACCTCCAGCGGGATTCGGGGGGCTCGGTGATCGGCCTGGATTGGCGCGTCGAGTTGGACCAGGCTCGGGCACGGCTTGGCGACGGCGTCGCCGTGCAGGGGAACCTCGATCCCGTCGTCCTCCTCGCCCCTCTCGAGGAGATCGAGAGTCAGGCCCGCCGAATCCTGAGGCAGGCCGGCGGACGCCCAGGCCATATCTTCAACCTGGGACACGGCATTCTGCCTCATACGCCCGTCGATCATGTCCGAGCCCTGGTCGAGATTGTCCACGAGCAGTCGCACCGAGACCTTGCACCGGTCGCCAGCCTCTGAAATACCCGTGATTCGCCGGCCAAAGCGGTATCGCATCAATCGAACCTTCCGAGGATTCGCTGCGCGGTCCGCGGCACGTCCTCTCGTCCCGGCCCGGTAAGTGCAATAGAATACGAACAGAGAGTAGACCCTGGGACAATGCAACCATTCTGGCGACGCTCCACGGAAGTGTGGACCAGAAAAAACCAGCATGGCGTTGTTTTTTTCCAACATTGGTATCCTCAAATCGAGTATGATCCGGCGGTCACGCACGGAGTGACACAGGACGGACACGCCCCGCAGGGACACCTGATCCTCTCGATTGCCTAGGTCCTCCGACGTAGAGACTCCTCCCGGCAGCGCGGTTTGCGCAACGAGTTGAAGGAGCGAGCAAACTTGGCCGAGCGTACGTACGACCCGTCGAAAGCCCATCGAGTGATCGTGATCGGAGGGGGACTCTCCGGCCTGGCGGTCGCGCATCGGATTCAGGAGAGATCGACTGCCCTGCGCCGATCGGTCAACCTGACATTGCTGGAAGCCAAGGAACGGCTGGGGGGCGTGATCGCGACGGAACGATTCGAAGGGTTCACACTCGAAGGAGGTCCTGACTCGTTCATCACGAACAAGCCCTGGGGCCTGGATCTGTGCAGGCGTCTGGGTCTGGGGGACCGGCTGATCGAGACGGATCCCAGCCGCCGACGCTCGTTCGTGGTCCGCAAGAGCCGGCTGTTGCCGGTGCCCGAGGGGTTTGTGCTGATGAAACCCCAGCGTCTGGGACCGCTCCTGACGACGCCGATCCTCTCCTGGCGCGGCAAGTTTCGGATGCTGATGGATCTGTTCCTCCCGCGTCGGGATGACGAGATCGAGGAGTCCGTGGCGGGCTTCGTCCGACGCCGGTTCGGTCGCGAGGCCCTGGATCGGCTCATCCAGCCTCTCGTCGCGGGGATCTACACGGCCGATCCCAACAATCTGAGCCTCAAGGCGACGTTGCCGGAGTTCCCGGCGATGGAGCGCGAGCATCGCAGCATCATTCGGGGCGCACTGCGCGAGGCGCGCGCGCCGGGGCCAGAAGCACGTCGGCGCCAGGCGTCCGGGCGCGGTACGGGATGTTCGTCACCCTGGACGATGGCATGGACGGGCTTCCTGCAGCCCTGGCCTCGGCGCTGCCGGACGGTTGCGTCCGGCTGAACACGGCGGTTCGCCGGATTGTCCGCAACGAGCCCGTATCCCGCTGGTTGGTGGAGTTGCTCGACGGCCCGCCACTGGAGGCCGATGCGGTCGTTTTGACGACCGAGGCTCATGCGGCCGCTCGGCTGATCGACGCGCAGGATCCCGCGCTGGCACTCCAGCTCCGTGCGATCCCTTATGCATCGTCGGTGATCGTTAACGTCGCCTATCGGCGCGACCAGATCCAACATCCGCTCGACGGGTTCGGCGCAGTCGTGCCCGCGATCGAGGGTCGCCCTGTCCTGGCCGTCTCGTTCCTGAGCATCAAGTTTCCCAGCCGTGCGCCGGCAGGCACCGTGCTGCTCCGCGTCTTCATCGGCGGCGCCACCCAACCCGAGCTGTTTGACTGCGACGACGCGGCGATCGGCGAGATTGTTCGCAACGAGCTGGGCGCGCTGATCGGTGCGACCGGCGAGCCCCTGTTTCAACGGATTGGTCGTCATCCCCGTTCGATGCCCCAGTACATCCTCGGCCACCTCGACCGCGTCGAGACGATCCGCCGCAAGCTCGCGCGCCATCCCCGCCTGTATCTCACCGGAATCGCCTACGACGGTGTCGGGATTCCCGACTGCATCCACGCCGCCGAGACCACCGCCGACCGCCTCTTCGATGCGCTGGCAAATGCGGCCGCCAGCGCGGCGTGATCGGTCATTTCCCCGGGAAGCAAGCGCGAGCGGCGTAGAGCGCCTCCCACGTGGGTGGCGCGCGCCCCACGCTGTGGCACGGTCTCCCGACCTGGCCACCCCGCCGACCGCAGGTCCCCTCCGGGACTCACCGACCGATGCGGGTGTCATGAAGTGGCACAATGGGACATCTTTTTCCCGGGTCGCCCTCCCCGATCTCTTTGGCTGATATCCGGTTGCGACGACGACCTGGACCGGGAGGTGCGATCCGGGAGTCCGTCTCGGGAGTGATCGCACGTGGGCCATACTCTCAGGATGCCGCAACTTTGGGAAACCGTTAATGCACCTAGCGGGGATTTCGGCCGAGAGTCGCCCCAACCCTCAGTCCCAGCGGCAGATAAAAAATCCGAAATTATTTTCAGCCTGATGTTTAGGGCGTGGTTCACGTCGTTCGGAGCCAGGGTAACACGTTTCGCGATCCATGGCCGTGCCGTTCCGGCCACAACCGATTTCAGGGCAAGGTGTTCCGGCCAAGTCGCCGAGGGCTTTACGCCTCCAAGTGTTACCCTGGTTTGAACCAGGCCTGGTTTAGCGGGGTCTTCGCGTCATCCTGGGGCGTGCGCAATCCAACCGATAGGCGCTCTAGTGCTTTGTCACAGCTTAATCTTAGGGTAGACCGACGTGAGTTTACCGCGAGCATCGTCGATCTTCATTTGCCAATCCACGCCGCGCTGGGTGCTGTTGACATCGGATGACCAAGTGCCGGTCTCCGCTCGCAGGGTGGGAACATCGCCGAAGCGGCGACCGGACACGCACTGGCGTGTCAGGGAGCTCAGCTCATTCTCGGCGATGTTCAGCCAGCTACCGTGCTTGGGCGTGTAACAGAACTCGATGCGGCAGACCAACTGGCGCGCCCGGGCGGGTGCAAAACTCTCGTAGAATGCGCCTTTGGTGTGCGTGTTCAAGTTGTCGCACACGACGATCACGTGCTCGGCGTCGGCGTAACGGCCTTCCATCAGTCGAGCCATCTCGATCGCCCAGTCCACCTTGGTTTTCGTCTCGCGAACGGCCACCTCGCGCCAACCCGCCAGTGGTTCGGTGAACATGAAGATGTTCGCTGTCCCGCGCGCTCGTACTCATAGTCAACGCGCCGGCCGTGTCGGCGGGTGGCGGGGATGGGCACGCGGGTCTCCTTCAGCAACTGCACCGGTTGCTCGTCCATGCCCAGCACCGGACGGGCGGGATTATAAGGTATCGCGTAGGTCTCCAGCACTTCCTCCATGTTGGCTACGAACTCGCCGTCGGCCTTGGGCGGGATGACCCAGTACTCAAGCTTACGGTTGGTCATGCCGTTTTTTTCTAGGCTGGCAAAGTTAGCTGGAGGCAGCGGTGCTCCAAGTCCTTGAGGTAGGCATCGGGATTGTGGCGGAACCGGCGTTGCTTCCGCCGCGATTCCCGCCGCGCCTCCAGTTCCGCGCACAGTCCCTTCCAATCCTCAACATAGCCCGGGCTCAGCACCAAGCCTTCGTCCGGCCGCAGCCGCGTCGCCAGCCCCGAGATCACCCGCGCCGAGCCCATCACCACCAGGCCCGGCGACCCCCGACGCCGACCGCTGGCCCGGCGCTCGTGGTAGCGATGACTGCCGAAGGTGTGCTCCAGGTCGTTATTCGTCCGCGGCAGATCCGACGACTCGTAGCAGGCAAACAAGCCCGGCCAGTAGCTCCGGGTCACCTTCACGAACTGCTTCAAACCCGCCCGCACCGTGGGCTCGTCTGTCGTCGCCACCGCCCGGCGCATTCGCGCCAGCAGTTGCACCAGCCGCCGCCGCACCTTCTTCGCCGGCAGCCCCTCCTCGTTCTTGAGGATCCGGGCAGCGCGCTTGACCCATTGGTACGACTCGCGCACCGCCGGGAACAGCGCGGCCGTCTCCTCCAGCCCGCGCCGCAGCAATTGCCTCAGCCGTTTCAAACCCCCGGGCAGGTCGCCCGCCTTGGCGACGACATCGTCCAAGTTGGCGGCAATCCGGCTCAATCGATCCTGCCGCTTCAGCCCGGAGGCCGAAAGCGGTGGCAGTCCGTCGTCGGTCAAGGCCCCGCGCACCGCGGCGCAGTAGTCCCGCACCACCTCCGCCTCCGCGTCCTCCGCGTCGTCCTCCAGCTCCTTCTCCGCCGCACGCTCGATCTTCCGGATGCCCCGCACCCGCTTCTTCAACTCCTTCTTGGCGTGGCGATCCGCCTCGTAGATCGGCTTGGCCGCCTCGCGGAGGTAGTGGAAATGGCAGAGCTGATGGGGGACACCTTTGAGGGCGATAGCCACGGCGTTGCGGATGCTCTCCTGACCGTCGGAGACCACGCCGGTGATCGGCACCGGCAGGACCTTCCGCACCTGGTCGATCAGGCCGGCCAGGTCCTGGGCCGTGGACGACAGCAGGCTCTTGGCCAGGAGGATCTCGCCGGAGAGGCAGTCGCGCAGCACCCAGAGGACCTCG
The DNA here is from genome assembly GCA_963845755.1 of uncultured Planctomycetota bacterium. Lineage (GTDB taxonomy): Bacteria > Planctomycetota > Planctomycetia > Isosphaerales > Isosphaeraceae > CAWJTV01. The sequence goes on along the minus strand of CAWJTV010000012.1, from coordinate 23,491 downwards.
TGGCCGACATCCGGCTGCAGGCCGTCGATGGCCAGGATGACGCGGCCCTGCGGGCGCAACAGCGGACCGAGTCGCTGGGGATCGGCCGTGGCCAGGGACCGCAGCTCGTCGTAGCGGTCCAACAGGTTGGTGACGGTGCGTTCGGCCAGGATGAGCCCGCGGTGCGTGAGCTCGCGGTGGATCTCGGGGATGCTGCGGTGCTCGGCATAGCGGAGCCGGCCCACCAGGGCCATGACGTCGAGGCCGAACTCGTGATAGGGCAAGGCGAAGTGGGGCTCAGCCTCAGGGCGGTAGGGTCTCAGGAAGCGGGAGCAGGCGGGATTGGGGCAGCGTCGGATCGTCAGGGTCAGCCGGAAGACGCCGTCGAGGGTGCTGATGGTGCGAAAGTTGTTGTAGTCGGCACCGGTCCGGTGCTGGCACTCGGGGCAGTTCAAGAGGACCGGAGTGAGGGTTAAGGCGCGATCGGGTTGCGGTCGAGGTCGTCGTTTGTGGTTGCGCATGGAAAGCCTCCTCTGCTCTGTTCTGTTCTTACGTCCATTATACCAAGCCGAGGGGCTTCCCAGCTACTTTTGCTATCCTAGAAAAAAACGGCATGACCAACCGCAAGCTTGAGTACTGGGTCATCCCGCCCAAGGCCGACGGCGAGTTCGTAGCCAACATGGAGGAAGTGCTGGAGACCTACGCGATACCTTATAATCCCGCCCGTCCGGTGCTGGGCATGGACGAGCAACCGGTGCAGTTGCTGAAGGAGACCCGCGTGCCCATCCCCGCCACCCGCCGACACGGCCGGCGCGTTGACTATGAGTACGAGCGCGCGGGACAGCGAACATCTTCATGTTCACCGAACCACTGGCGGGTTGTGCGAGGTGGCCGTTCGCGAGACGAAAACCAAGGTGGACTGGGCGATCGAGATGGCTCGACTGATGGAAGGCCGTTACGCCGACGCCGAGCACGTGATCGTCGTGTGCGACAACTTGAACACGCACACCAAAGGCGCATTCTACGAGAGTTTTGCACCCGCCCGGCAGCACCAGTTGGTCTGCCGCATCGAGTTCTGTTACACGCCCAAGCACGGTAGCTGGCTGAACATCGCCGAGAATGAGCTGAGCTCCCTGACACGCCAGTGCGTGTCCGGTCGCCGCTTCGGCGATGTTCCCACCCTGCGAGCGGAGACCGGCGCTTGGTCATCCGATGTCAACAGCACCCAGCGCGGCGTGGATTGGCAAATGAAGATCGACGATGCTCGCGGTAAACTCACGTCGGTCTACCCTAAGATTAAGCTGTGACAAAGCACTAGTGAGGTCGTCCGGGTTTCGTAGGTGGTCGCCGATTAGGGAGGGCAGAAACAGAAGAAAATCGCAGGGCCAGGTCGAGGGCGCGTTTCCTCACCGCTTCGCTGATGGTGGGATCTCGGCGGATTCGCGCGAGGAATTCGTCCTTCGGCGGCGATTTCGCGGAAAGGAACGCGACCAATCCCCTGGCTTCGCGAATGACTCGCTGCTCTGGTGTCATGGGTGTGGCGTCCCAGACTTTCACGATCTCGTCCGAAACGGCAACAAGTTTGCGACCGTCCGGCGTGAACAGCGGCGACCTGGCCGAGAATGTCCCCCCGAGCAGGTTCAGAACCGTCCTGCCCGTGCCAAGGTCCCCGATGGAGAGGGTCCCGTAGAGGTGGGACGCCGCGATGCGACGTCCGTCGGGGCTGAAGGTGGGGTTGAAGACCCTGGAGGGATATCCGCGGAGGGTCATCCTCTCCTGACCCGTAGCCGGGTCCAAGAGCTTGATGGAGTGTTCGGCGCCGATCGACACTCCATCGTGGAGGGCGACCGCAAGCGTCCTACCGTCAGGGCTGAATGCCAAGCCCCAACAACACTCGATCTCCTCACTGACCTTGATCGATCGGACCTCCTGGCCCGTGGTGGTGTCCCAGAGTTGCACGTTCTGGGATGAGCCGCTCGTGGCGAGGATGCGTCCGTCCGGGCTGAATGCCAAGAACTTCATTCCTCCGTTCTGCCCGCGCAGCGCCCGAACCTGCCGGCCTGTGGCGGGATCCCACAGCTTCACGCCATCTTTCCAGTTGGCGGAGGCGAGGGTGCTCCCGTTGGGATTAAATGCCAGGGATTCGACGGGAGAGGTATGCCCCATCAGGGTCCGTGTCTCGCGGCCTGTGGCGACATTCCAGAGTCGCACCATCGTCTCGATGTTAGGGGTGTAGAGGTTTTCGCTGGCGGAAGCAAGGGTTCGCCCGTCGGAGCTGAACGCCACGCATCCGACGCGGCTAGTATGCCCGCGCAGGGCATGTTTTTCCTCCCCCGTGTCCGCATCCCTCAGCCGCACGGAGAGGTCTTCGCCCGACGAAGCGATGGTCTGACCGTCGGGACTGATTGCCAATGCGCTGACTAGCTCCGTATGCCCGGGAAGGGGCATGGACTCTGCATCGATGGTCGCGTCCCAGATCTTGACCGTCCCGTCCCAACTGGTCGTGGCGAGGGCTCGGCCGTCCGGGCTGAACGCGACACCTGTGACCCTGTTGGTGTGCCCACGCACGGTGCGAAGATTCTCTCCGGTCGCGGCGTCCCACAGCTTCACTGTGTGATCCATGCTGGCGGAGGCGAGAGTCTGTCCGTCGAGGCTGAACGCTACGGCGAGGATCATGTTCGAATGCCCGTGCAGGTTCAAGATCTGGCGCCCTGTGCTGGGGTCCCAGAGTCTCACAGTGCGATCCTGGCTGGCGCTGGCGAGTGCCTTTCCATCGGGACTGAACGCCACATCCCAGACGGGAGCGGTGTGACCGCTCAGGACCCGGACCTGCCGGCCGGTGGCTGCGTCCCAGAGCCGCACTTGATCATTGGTCCCGGTGGCGATCGTTCGACCGTCGGGGCTGAATGCCAGGCGTAGATGGACCACCTCGACCTTGAACTCGGGGCCGGTCTCCCGCCCAGTGGAGGTGTCCCAGATCCTCAAAATGCCGCCTTCGCTGCAGGAGGCGAGGGTTCGGCCGTCCGGGCTATAGGCGAGGCCACGAACGTTGTTCCTATGCCCCTTCAGCGTGCGAACCTCTGTTCCCAAGGCGACATTCCAGAGCTTGATCGTACCGTCCCAACTCGAGGAGGCGAGCGTTCGGCCGTCCGGGCTGAACACCACGCGGTCCACGGCTTTCGTGTGCCCTTTCAAAGTGTGCACTTCCCGTCCCGTGACAGCGTCCCACAGCCTGGCGGTCTGGTCGCCGCCGGCCGAGGCGATCAGTCGGCCGTCAGGACTGTACGCCACGCCATGGACGACGGCGGTATGCCCGCTCATGGTGCGGAGATCCGCGTGACGGAGGCGATCGTGGTAGAACCACTCAAACCCACGCAGGTCCGGGTCCTCGGATTTCCCGAGTACGACCTCTTGCAGGTGTTGCTGCATCAGGTCTACCCGGCCCTTTTCCCATTCCTGGTGGGCGAGATTCATCTCGGCGACGTACAAGCGACTATCGGCGAGCCGCTCTTCCTCTCGGGCACGCTGCGCCTCGGCCGCCGCGTTCTTCGCCTCTTGATCGGCTCGGCGAGCCTCCGCGGTCGCTTTCTCAGCCGCGATGTTGGCGAGCTGCGTCTGTTCATGGGCCTTTTCCGCGTTGGCCTGGGCTTCGGTCGACTTCTCAGAAGCCAGTTGCTCGCCACGGATGGCTCGGACGAGGCTATAAGTCGCGACGATCGTGCCCATTAGCATCGTCGCGACGATGCCGGCGGCCAGGCCGGCCACCAGCCGATTGCGACGGCACCACCGCCAGGCGCGCTCGGTGGCGCCGATGGGGCGGGCCAGGATCGGCTGATCCGCCTTGAATCGTTTCAAGTCTTCGGCTAACGCCCGTGCGTCCTCGTAACGTTTGGCCGGGTCCTTCTCGAGGCATTTCATGCAGATCGTATCGGTGTCCCGCGGCAGGTTCGGCACGAGCCGCGACGGCGAAACCGGATCGTTCCCCTTGACTTGCTCGATGGTCTCCAGGATTGTCGCGCCGCGGAATGGCGGCCGGCCGGTGAGCAGCTCGTAGAGGATAGCACCCAGGGCGTAGATGTCGGAGGCTGGTCCGGCCTGCTTGGTATAGCCACCCGCCTGCTCGGGCGCCATGTAGCTGGGTGAGCCGAGGATCGCATTGCTCAGGGTCAGATCCGACTCGCTTCCGATCGCTTTGGACAGGCCGAAGTCGGTGATCTTGGGCGTGCCGTCGGCGGCGACGAGGATATTGGCGGGTTTGAGGTCGCGATGCACGATCCCCAGTTGGTGCGCCTCGGCCATCGCCCGGGCCAGGATCTCGACCAGTCGAGCCGCCCGTTTCGGTACCCAGGGCGTGCCATCCAGCCTCTGCTCCAGACCGCCGCCGGGCAGGTATTCCAGCTCGAAGTAGGGTAGCCCTTCCGCTTCGCCGATGGAGTGGATCTCGACGATGTGCCGGTGCTGGAGCTTGGCGATCGCCTCGGCCTCGGCGAGGAAGCGGGCGCCCGCCTCGCGCGTGGCATGCGCGCCGGCCAGGATCATCTTGATCGCACACAGGCGATTGAGGCGAATCTGGCGGGCCTTGTAGACGACGCCCATGCCTCCGCGTCCCAGCTCGCCGAGGATTTCATAGCCGGGGATGTTGGGGCTGGCTCGTCCCGCCTGTCTCGCCGCATCGCTACCGGTGGTCGTAGCCCGTTCGTCATCACGGTTCTCGCCGCGCGCCGTCTCCTCGATCGCGGTAGGACGCTGGGGATCTGCTCTGGCCGGACATTTCCCCACGGGACCGGGGACGGCCGAGGTGCCAACGAGCGGGAGGGTCGAAGGGCCTTCGATGGCCGTGGTCGCAGCATGGAGGTCGGCGTCGTGAGTCCCTTCGCCGCGGGACGTTGACTTGTCCATCAAGAGCATCCTCTCGAAGCGGAGAGACACATCGCGATACGGGGCTCAGTCAACCGCCAAGGGCCACATCAATCGTGGCGATGCGGTGGACGCAAGGTAATGCAGCATCGCGAGCCGAAACACTCGGGGGCCTGCGAGTCCACCGGTGCGATTCTCTCGCGGGGTGGCACCGAGCAAGCGAATCCGAGAATCTTGATGCATGTTTCCGGTGTCGCGGCGCGTGCCGCTCGACTCGGTCGTCTCCCTGCTGGCTGTCGCTGTTCGCAACGACCTGGCCTGGTACACTCCGACCCGCCGCGTCTCGCGGTGGGCCACCGTGTCGCCAGTTGCCGCGAGATACAATGTCTTGAAGCTGCATGACTTATGGCTCCGCGCGCCGCGGGCGTCTGCGTATCGCAAGAAAAGTTGCAAGGGTTACGGTTCGGCGCGGGAGATAATAGAAAACGCGAGCCGAGATTCGAGCAAAGAGGAACACCAACGGGGGCGTCGGGATCATGCGAGTAGGAGTGACGCCAGAGCTCCGCGCGATCATCGACGGCGGGACCGTCGCCGGATTGACCGATGGCCAATTATTGGAGCGCTTCGCGTCTCACCGAGACACAGAAGCCGAGCTGGCCTTCAGAGCCCTGGTCAAGCAGCACGGACCGCTCGTCTTCGGTGTCTGTCAAAGCTTGCTCCGCAACCCCCACGACGCCGAAGACGCCTTCCAGGCCACGTTCATGGTCCTGGCCCGCAAGGCAGGCTCGATCCGGCAGCCCGATCGGCTCGGTCCCTGGCTCCACGGCGTCGCCCACCGGACGGCGCGGCGGCTGAAGGAGAAGAACGCGCGGCGAAAGAGCCATGAAGCGGAGGCGGCGGTGAACAGCGACCATGCACACCGTTCGAACGGATCAAGCCGACATCCGTACCGCGCTGGCAAATCAAGACGCGATCGAAGCCCTGCATCGAGAAATCGAGCGGTTGCCCGCGCGGTATAAGACGGCCATCGTGCTCTGCGACCTCCAGGGGCTCACGCACGAAGAGGCGGCTCGGCGGCTAGGCCGCCGGGTCGGCACGATCAGTTCGCAAGTGTCCCGCGCGAGAGAACGGCTGCGCCGCCGGCTCGATCGCCGCGGGCTGGCCTACCCGGGCGGAATGGTCGCCGCCGCGATCGACTCGACAAGGCCCTCGGTGCTCCCGAACTCGCTTGTCGGTTCCACCGTCAAGAATGTGATGGCTCTTTCCACAGGACTCGCGGCCGGGAGCGTCCCGGTCACGATCGTCAGTCTTTCCCAGGGAGTCTTGAGATCCATGCTATTCGCGAAAATCGGACTGATCGCCGCCGCGCTGGTCGGCCTGGGAGCCGCCGCCACCGGCGTCGGTGTCGGTATGGGCGTCGTCGGACGCGCCCCGCAGCCGGCACCACAACAGCCCGCGCCCGAGCGCCGCGAGCCCGATCCGGAGCCCATCGCGGTCGCCGCCCCCGTGCAAGGGGAAAAGGCGGAGGCCGAATCCGGACCCGACCGCAAGACGGAATTGATCGTCCGCAGCGCAACGAACTTGAAACGGATCGCCACGGCGATTCTTGCGTATCTCGCGGCCAACAACCACAACTTCCCGGCCGCGGCGATCGTCGGCCCAAATGGCACGCCTCTCTTGAGCTGGCGCGTCGCGATCCTGCCTTACCTGGGCGAGAGCGAGAAGGCCCTCTACGGGCAGTTCAAACTGTCGGAACCCTGGGACAGCCCGCACAACAAGGCCCTGCTCGCGAAGATGCCCAGGGTGTATGCCGCCACGGTCGCGAAAGGCGGCGAGAAGGACAAATACGTCACGCACTACCTCGGTTTTGTCGGCGGGGGCGCCCTGTTCGAGCGCGATCGAATGGCGAATATCCGGTTGGTAACCGACGGGACTTCCAACACGCTGATGATCGCGGAAGCCGTGACGGGCGTTCCCTGGACCAAACCCGAGGACCTCGCATTTACGGGGCGCAGCCTGTTGCCTCAACTCGGCGGCCAATTCGAGGAGGAGTTCGTGGGAGTCATGGCCGACGGCGGGCCGCGCCTGTTCAAGAAATCCGTCGATCCGACCGTGCTGGTGGAGCTGATCACCCGTGGCGGCGACGAGGTCGTCTTCGGCGTCTCGACTCCGGCGAGGCAATCCAAATCCCTTAAAGCCAGGTCACGCCACTCATCGTATCCGGTCGGCAGTGCCCGACAGCGCGAGCCGAGCCGCCAGACTTCAACACTTCTTCCACCCGAGGCCCGACCCTTCTATGACACACGACAATGATGGTGCTCGCCCGCGATGGATCTCCCGAAGCATAACCGGAGTGACCCTCCTCATCCTGGCGACATCGGCCCTCCTGCCGCGATTCGCCGGCGCCACCAGGCACGCCGCGCAACCGGCCTTCGACCCGCGCAACCGGCCCCAGAGCGCGGAGCCTGACGTCACGCCCGTTCCCCAAACAGTGCCGATCGCGGGACGCGTCGTCGATCGGAAGGGTCAGCCCGTCGCGGGCGCCAAGTTGTATTTGTGGGTCGAACCTGACGAGCCGTTGACGCACACGCCGATTACGCCGCCCGTCCGTGCGATGAGTGGCGCCGACGGCGGGTTTCGATTCACGGTCAATCGGACTGAGCTCGCCTCCCGGCCTTGCCCGCACCGAGTTACCCAGGCGTGTTCCTCGCCGCGTTTGCGGAAGGTTATGGACCGGCCTGGACCGCGGGGCTGACGATCGACGACCCCGACGGCAACCGCCTCGAGCTCGTCGCCGACGATGCTCCGATCGCGGGCCGATTGATGGATCTCGAGGGCCGTCCGCTGCCGGACGTGACCGTGCACGTGGTCCAGATCTACGCCACGCCGACCGAGGACCTCTCGCCGTGGCTGTCGAAGATTCAAAACGACCCGAAGACGGCCTTCGGAGCATTCAGGATGTTCACGAGGTGGTCGCCGGCCAGCCTCTCGATGTTGATTCCACCGGCCAAGACCGGCCCCGACGGACGATTCCGGCTCCGAGGTGCGGGCCGCGAGCGGATCGTCTCGCTCGTGATCCAGGGCGACAGGGTCCAGACGCGGGTCGTGCAGGTGATGACTGCGCGTCGGGTCGTCGAAATCGATGCGGCCCCCGGTTCCCGAGGGGCAGGTGGAGACCGATATCTTGATCTACCCGATCGAGTTCGAGCACATCGCCGCACCCGGGCGGGATGTCGAGGGCGACGTGGTCGATGCCGCCACGGGCCAGCCGGTTCCGGGCGTGGTCATCCGCCCCAAGATGATCCACTACGGTGCATTCGAGAATCCCTATCCGAGCTCATCCGATGGCGGCCGGACAGGGCGATACGAGTCGCGACGGACGCGCGCGGGCATTACCGTCTGGGACGGCCTGCCCGTGGGCCATCCGGTCGAGCTGGGTACGATGCTCAGCGACCGAACGCCGTATCGACCCATGTCCCAGGAAGTACCCAACGCGCCGGGCATCGGGCCCACCAGGCTCGACTTCAAACTCGTGCGCGGAATTCCGGTGGAGGGAAAGGTCACGAACCGGACGACCGGCAAGCCCGTCGCGGCCTTCGTCGAATACCTTCCCACGCTCGAGAATCCGAACTTGAGTTCCATCCAGGACGTCAGCCTTTTCGAGCCGATCGCGACGCGCCCGGATGGCAGCTTCACGCTCCCCACCCTGCCCGGCCCTGGCGTGGTGGTTGCGTCCGTGATGGACGACCGGTTCCTCACAGCCGATCGCGCACGGGCAGACCAGCCTGCGCAAGCTCGTAAGCTCGGGATTATCCGGGGCGTCACTTCACCGGAACGATGCCAGGCGCTCGAGCCGATCACGCCCGAATCGACGGCGAAGACCTACCGATGCGACCTGTCAATCGTGCCGGCGCCCGAGCCGATCGTCAGGATCCTCGATCCCGACGGACAGCCGCTGGCGGGCGCAATCGTCAGCGGCACACTGTCGTTAGATCTGAGCCGTGAATGCTGGTGGCAGTCGCGGCAACACGGCGTCTTTCGCGTCACCGGCCTGATCCACCATCGGATTCGCAACCTGGCAATCCACCATCAAGGCCGACGGCTCGCCGGGACGCTGGCCGTCCGGGACGCGGAGCCCGGCCCCCTCGTGGCCCGGCTCCGGCCGTGGGGCACGGTCTCCGGTCGGCTGGTCGACCGCGACGGCCAGCCGCGGCCCTGGCGTGGTCCTGTCTTATCAAGATTCCTACCTCGGCTGGAGGCCCTTCGCGCAGGCCTTTCCGAAGGACGTGACGACCGACTCGAGCGGGCGTTTCACCTTTGTCGGTCTGGTGCCCGATCGGGACTACGTCATCAAGGTCGTGCCTCAGGACGTGTATGCACCGACCGTCTCCGTGAGCTGGCCACACGCCGTCGAACCCGGCGAAACCAAGGAACTCGGCGACGTAAGGGAGGTCACTCGATGAGGAACGCGGCGCATCGATCCGACCCCTGGGCGCCCTACTCCGCCACGGCGAGCGACCCGTGGGACCTACGCAGGGTGGTGCACCTGCATCGCCGCGCCGGCTTCGGCGCCACGTGGCTCGAGCTCGAGCGCGACCTTGCGGACGGCCCCCAAGCGGCGATCGACCGCATCCTGACAGGACGGTCCCGAGCGAGCGGCGTTCCCGACGACTTTGATCACATCTCAGGTCTGATCGCCGATGACGCCGTCCAATCCGGTGGTCTCGATCGCCTTCAGGCGTGGTGGGTCTATCGGCTGTTGTTCTCGCCCGACCCGCTGGGTGAACGGCTGACGCTCCTCTGGCACAACCACTTCGCGACCAGCAACGAGAAGGTCCAGGACCTGCGCGTGATGCGCCGGCAGAACGAAACGCATCGCCGCCTCGGCCGGCGCGGTTCGGCGAGCTATTGGCCGCGGCGATTCGCGAGCCCGCGCTGCTCGTTTACCTGGATGCGACCGCCAACCGCAAGGGCCGCCCCAACGAAAACCTCGCCCGAGAGCTGATGGAGCTCTTCACGCTCGGCATCGGCCACTACACCGAGCTTGACGTGAAAGAGGCCGCACGGGCACTGACTGGCTGGACTTTCGAGGATGGCGAGCTGCGCGAGTCGCCCGCGGAACGCGACGACGGCGAGAAGACGATCCTCGGCAAGACAGGCCGCTGGAGCGGCCCGCAGCTCGTGGCGATGCTCGCCGACCAGCCTGCGACCGCCCAACGCCTGGCATCACGGTTGTGCGGCCTCTTCATGGGCGAGCAGGCTGTCGACGCCCCGGCCGTCGCCGCGCTCGCTGTCGGACTGCGAGACCATCACCTCGACATCGGCTGGGGTGTCGAAACGATTCTCCGTTCGCAGGCATTCTTCGCGTCAGCCAATATCCGAACGCGAGTGCTCGGACCGACCGAGTTCGTAATCAGCGCCTGCCGAACGCTCCTGCCGCTCGCCCCGCCCCCGAGCACGCTCTCATTGGCCGGCTGGATCCGTCAGCTCGGCCAGGACCTCTTCAACCCGCCCAATGTCGGCGGCTGGCCCGAGGGCCGCGAATGGTTGACCGCCAGGTCGATCATCACGCGGACCCGGTTTGCGTCGGCGCTGGCCGAGGGCCGATCGATCGGATTGCCGGACCCGATCGATGCATTGTCGATGGCCAGGGCACAAGGTCGGACGACATCGTTCGACGCGATCGCGGATGCGGCCTCCATGCTCCTGCACGGCTCGACCCTTTCGCTCCAGGAGCGCCGGCGGCTGGCGACGATGATCCCGAACCGAACTCCCGAATCGCTGCGCGGGCCGTGGCACTCGTCGTCGCCTCGCCCGAGTCCCAGCTCGCCTGACTGGCCATTTCAAAAAGAGGACTGGCTCCGAGTCTTCGAGGTGTCTGTCCCCTTTTTGAAATGGCCTCTGAACGCCAGTCACCGAACCCGGAGAGTATAATGATCACGCGACGCGATGTCCTGCGCACCCTTCCTTTGATTTCGCTCGCCCCGAGCGTTCCCGGCTTCCTCGCGCGGTCGGCCCGTGCCGCCGCGCCAGAGAACGACGTGCCGGGTGCTCGTCGTGATCCAGCTCGACGGCGGCAATGACGGGATCAACACGGTCGTCCCCTTCCAGGATGAAGGATACGCCCGAAATCGCCAAGCTCTGGCGCTGCCGGTGAAACGGCTCATCTCCGTCACCGAGGGGATCGGCCTTCATCCCGCGATGCAAGGTGCTGGCCGGATGCTCGAGGCCGGGCGCCTCGCCATCGTGCCTGGTGTCGGCTATCCCAATCCCGACCGCTCCCATTTCCGAAGCATGGCCATCTGGCATACGGCCCGGTTCGACCCGGTCGATCACACCGGGCCCGGCTGGATCGGGCGCGGCCTCGATGCCCGAGCCGTTCCCGGGACGAGCGGTACGGCGTCGCTCTACATCGGCGCCGGCGCCGTTCCCGAGTCACTCGATGAGAAATGCAGTGCATCGATCCGACCCCTTGGCGCCCTATTCCGCCACGGCGAGCGCCCCCTGGGACCTACGCAGGGTGGTTCATCTGCATCGCCGCGCCGGCTTCGGCGCCACGTGGCTCGAGCTCGAGCGCGACCTTGCGGACGGCCCCGAAGCGGCGATCGACCGCATCCTGGCAGGACGGTCCCGAGCGAGCGGCGTTCCCGCCGACTTTGATCACATCTCGAGTCTGATCGCCGATGCGGCCGTCCAATCGGGTGATCTCCATCGCCTCCAGGCGTGGTGGGTCTATCGGCTGTTGTTCTCACCCGACCCGTTGGGTGAACGACTGACGCTCCTCTGGCACAACCACTTCGCGACCAGCAACGAAAAGGTCCACGACCTGCGCGCCATGCGCCGGCAGAACGAGACGCATCGCCGCCTCGCCCGCGCGCGGTTCGGCGAGCTATTGGCCGCGGCGATTCGCGAGCCCGCGCTGCTCCTTTACCTTGATGCGACCGCCAACCGCAAAGGCCGTCCCAACGAGAACCTCGCCCGAGAGCTCATGGAGCTCTTCACGCTCGGCATCGGCCACTACACCGAGTCCGACGTGAAAGCGGCGGCACGGGCACTGACCGGCTGGACCTTCGAGGATGGCGAGCTGCGCGAGTCGCCCGCGGAGCACGACGACGGCGAGAAGACGATCCTCGGCAAGACAGGCCGCTGGAGCGGCTCGCAGCTCGTCGCGATGCTTGCCGACCAGCCTGCGACAGCCCATCGCCTGGCATCGCGGTTGTGCGGCCTCTTCATGGGTGAGCAGGCTGTCGACGCTCCGGCCGTCGCCGCACTGGCCGTCGGACTGCGCGACCATCACCTCGACATCGGCTGGGGTGTCGAAACGATCCTCCGCTCGCGGGCATTCTTCGCGTCAGCCAATATCCGAACGCGAGTGCTCGGACCGGCTGAGTTCGTGATCGGCGCCTGCCGAACGCTCTTGCCGCTCGCATCCGCCCCCGAGCACGCTCTCATTGGCCGGCTGGATCCGTCAGCTCGGCCAGGACCTCTTCAACCCACCCAATGTCGGCGGCTGGCCCGAGGGCCGCGAATGGTTGACCGGCAAGTCGATCATCGCGCGGACCAGGTTTGCGTCGGCGCTCGTCGATGGCCGATCGATCGGCTTGCCGGCCCCGATCGATGCATCGGCGATGGCCAGGGCACAAGGTCGGACGACATCGTTCGACGCGATCGCGGATGCGGCATCCACGCTCTTGCACGGCTCGACCCTTTCGCTCCAGGAGCGCCGGCGGCTGGCACCGATGATCTCGGACCAAACTCCCGAATCGCTGCGCCGGGCCGTGGCATTGGTCGTCGCCTCGCCTGAATCCCAGCTCGCCTGAACTCCAATCACCGAAACCGGAGAATACGATGATCACGCGACGCGATGTTCTGCGCACCCTCCCGTTGATTTCGCTCGCCCCGAGCGTTCCCGGCTTCCTCGCGCGGTCGGCTCGTGCCGCCGCGCCTCAGAAAGACGGCCGGGTGCTCGTCGTGATCCAGCTCGACGGCGGCAATGACGGGATCAACACGGTCGTCCCTTTCACGGATGAAGGATACGCCCGAAATCGCGAAGCGCTGGCACTGCCGGTGAAACGGCTCATCTCCGTCACCGAGGGGATTGGCCTTCATCCCGCGATGCAAGGTGCTGGCCGGATGCTCGAGGCCGGGCGCCTCGCCATTGTGCCTGGTGTCGGCTACCCGAATCCCGACCGCTCCCACTTCCGAAGCATGGCCATCTGGCATACGGCCCGGCTCGACCCGGTCGATCACTCCGGGCCCGGCTGGATCGGGCGCGGCCTCGATGCCCGAGCCGTTCCCGGGGCGAGCGGTCCGGCGTCGCTCTATATCGGCGCCGGCGCCGTTCCCTCAGCCCTACGCGGCACATCGGCGCCCGCCGGCTCGCTCGAACACATCGACGACCTCACCCTCGACCAACCCAACGCGGCGAAGCCCGCGGCCGGCGACATGATGGACAACCGCGAATCGTCGGACAGTGTGGCGTCGTTCGTTCAGCGCGCGGCGCTCGACGCCTACGCGACGGCCGATCGCCTGGCAGCCCTGGGCCGCGACGACTCCAACGCTCGTTATCCTTCATCGGCGCTGGCCCAACGGCTCGGCCTGATCGCCCGGCTGCTCAAAGGGGGCTTTGGTGCTCGCGTCTTCTACACGTTACAAACCGGATATGACACGCACAGGGCACAGCCTGGAACGCACTTCCAGCTCCTCAATGAACTCTCCGGCGCCCTCGAGGCGTTTCACGCCGACCTCGGCGCATTGGGGTTGCTCGATCGCGTGCTTGTGATGGCCTTCAGTGAATTCGGACGGCGCGTTGCCGAGAATGGGAGCGCCGGCACAGACCACGGCACATCCGGCCCGGTCTTTCTGGCTGGCACGCACATTCAGTCAGGACTGATCGGCTCGTATCCGAGCTTGACCGATCTGGTCGACGGCGATTTGAAAATGACGGTTGACTTCCGCCGCGTTTATGCGACTGTCCTGGAAGACTGGCTTGGACTCGCCTCCAAGAATGCCCTGAACGGAACTTTCGAACGAATGCCGCTCTTCCGGCCGACCCAATCGTAATAAAGCCCGGAATCGAGGCGATTGATAGGGCAGAGCGAAACACGGTGCCAATCTTCGTGATCAGAGCGCCGGACGGCGCGGACGTGTTAGAAACGATTACAAAAGGACGCCTTGCCCCGCTGTGCGGGGCATTGGTCTCTACACAAACCTCAATGGCGCGAAATATTTCCCCGCCTTGCGAAGGGGTGTTAGAGGCTCACAGGGAGCGGTTTTTCTGATGACGGCCAGGGAGGCCAGAGTCCCCGCCTCAGAACAGGGGCCGTCGATGCGTAGAAAAACTGGCTCCCTCTCCCGAGGGAGAGGGCTGGGGTGAGGGGACGGTGCCACCGTAAGCCTCCTCAATACCCGCTCGTATTTGGCGGCGAAGGCTCTCGTGCCCGCCATGATATCTCGCGGCGAGTCATTCGATTTGCGCGACGGTGTTGCCGCATCCCGCCCCCTCACCCCAGCCCTCTCCCGAGGGCATTGGTCTCTACAAGAGATTGTTTTTGTGTTATAATGGCTGGTATGAAATATTTACCAACTCGGCTAGGGATTGACCTCCAAAACGCTTACGCCATACTCGTCAAGGGGTTCGGGAAGACCGGCTCCAGCACCGCGCCGGGCCCGGGGGCCACGGTCGCGGGGCTCAAGCCGGCCTCCTTTGCCCAAAAGTTGTGGCGGTTCTGCATCCACCCACTGGTCGTGGAGTCGGCTTTGATTGAGCCGATGCATCAGACGATCCGCCAAGAGGTGGCCGACCGCCCCGGCGTCCTGCTGGCCATCCACGACTGGTCGACGCTCAGCTTCGCCGACCATCCCTCCAAGACCGACCGTGCCACGCTGACCCATGCCGATGACGTCGGCTACGACCTCGCCTCCGTCCTGATCGTGCGCGGCGACGACGGCGCCCCGATCGCCCCGGCCCTGGTCTCGTTGACCACGGCCGATGGTGTGCTCAGCACCCGCGACGGCGACCCGGTTGCCGACATCTGCCACATCGATCAGGTCCGCGGCGACATGCAATATGTCCACGATCTGGGCTTGGGCACGACCCTGGTCCACGTGATCGACCGCGAGGCCGATTCGGTCAACCATTGGCGGCAGTGGGCTGCCGACGGCCACCTGGCCTTGGTCCGCGGCGATGACCGCAAGGTCCTCTGCCAGGGGAAAGAGACCTCGTTGGTCGCAATCGCCGACGGATTCCGCCAAGAAGACGCCTTCCAGGATGCCGGGGCGGCGCGGTATCACGGCCGGGTGGCGCGGCTGTACGTCGCCGAGGCCGAGGTCGTCCTGCACCGGCCCGGCCGACGGAACCTGGGCAAGAAGAAGGTCGAGGTCCCCGGGCCGCCGTTGCCGTTGCGGCTGGTCGTCACCGAGGTCCGCGACCTGAAAGGACGTGTCTTGGCACGCTGGCTGTTGCTGACCAACGTGCCGGCGGCCTGGCCGACGCGGCGACGATCGCGCGGTGGTACTACTTCCGCTGGCGGATCGAGAGCATGCACAAGCTGCTCAAGAGTGCTGGCTGGCAGTTGGAGGGCTGGCTGCAGCGTGACGGCCATCGGCTCCTGATCAAGCTGCTGATCGCCTTCGGGGCGGGCGCCTCGATCTGGGCACTGGAGCGCCGGCACGACGCCGAGTCGGAGGAATTCCAGCGATTGCTGATGCAACTGAGCGGTCGGCAGACCAAGCGGCACCGAGCGATCACGACCAGCGGCCTGTTGGCCGGGCTGTGGGTGTTGCAAGCCGCGGTGGACCGACTCGCGCGCTACGGCGCCGACCAACTCAACGCCATGCTGGAGAATTACTTGCCCCTCTTTGCTACTGTAAAAAGAGTGTGCATTCCCTTGTAGAGACCAATGCCCCAAGGAGAGGGAGCCAGTAATGACGAAACCCCCTCACTCTGACCCGTCATCGAAGCCATAGTTGTCCAGCTCGTCGAGATCTTTCGGCATGAGCGTGTCGGCGATCAGGGCCAGGATGTCTCCCACCTGGTGGGCGGAATTCCTGCATCAATCGGTAGCGCTCGAAGTCGGCCTTGCCCAGTAGGCTCGGGTCCTCACGCACAACGGCGTCCAGCTCGCGGAACTGATCCCTCCAGTATTTCGCATATCCAATCCGCTCGATGGGTCGTACATGGCGGCATCCGTCGTCCGATAGACCCGGATGCGCTCTTGCGCAGCGCCTCGGGTTCCAGCTTGCAGTTTCGCCAGACTTCCATCAACTCGTACATACAGTTGGGCGACTTGAGGTACTTGTCACTCAGGACCACGAACACGCGATCTCCTTTTGCGAGCCCCTGCATGATAGCGGGTGATGCTCGCTCCGAGCCATAGCCCGTTGATGTCACGCAGGATCGTAATGCCGTGGCTGTCTCCGCCTGCTCGCACAGGCGATCGACCAGGGCCTTGCTCTCATCGTTCCAGGCGTAGGAGACGCAATAGGAGATCGCGCTCGGAAGGCGGCGCTCTGAAGTTTAACGGTGCGGCGGTGCTTTGTCCTCCGGCTCGGTTTTCACGGTGCGGTGTGCACTGGCTTTCGTCGTGCGAGCCGATCGGGGTTTATCGGCGGTTGGCTCCCTGAGTTTCAGCGTCCTGGCATCCGGATCGCGTCAGCTCTTCCCCGATCCACTCTTTGAGTCGTTCCAGCAGTTCCGTCGCCTGGCCGCCTCGCGTGCTGACGAGGATCTGGCCGTTCCAGGTGGTGGGAGTCTCGCTCGACCGCTGCTCGATGCGTGCGCGGCTGTGAGTGGTCCCTTCGTACAAACACACGCCGTATTTCCAGTACAGGGCGCTGATACCTGCTTCCTTCCCGATCCGGCTGATGATCCCGCGAATACGCCGGGGTGTAGGAAGGGGAGCTCGACGACCAGTTCCCCGCGCGGTGCTTCGTCCCTCCACATCGCTTCGATATCCATCGCCACGTCGTCGCGGCCAGGCAGCAAATCGGGGGCGATGTACTCCGTCTCGATCGCGCGTTTCGGATCCTCCGGCCGGTGGACGAAGCAAACGCCACACGACTGCATCATGCTGAGAAAGAGCCTCTGCTCGTCGACGCGATATTCGCTCCAGACCAGCGCATCGAGCAGCGAGCGTGTAAAACGACCGTGGGCATCGCGAAGCTGGCGATAGCACTTCTCGCGCTGAAAGACGGCATAAACCGCTTGCAGCGCCCACTCCTGATCGAGGACGATGCGGTCGTCGAACAGCCCCTTCTGGTAGAACACGATCCCTACATGATGAAGATAATCGAGCAGCAGAGCCGGATTGCTCACACCGCCGGTTTCGGTGCAGAGTTGCTCGAAGAACTCCTGCGTTAACGTGCGGTATTTCCGTTCGTCGGCGGGTAAGGACGCGTCCTCATCCCGCAACGACTCCAGCTTCCGCTTGACCGCCAGACGGCCCTTGCCGATCTTGGCCCGACCGATCGTTTCCCACTGCCACAGGATGCTTGCTGGAGCGCGTCGGCGAGAGTCGGGAAGCCCCGGTTGTTGAGGGCGCTGTAGTGCAGCTCCTTGTGAAAGCGAAAGTCGCTGAGGGCTTTATCCTCGACTGGCGAGTATCGCGCCTCGTCGGTGGGCTGGTCGCACATGTTCTGCACGATGATCACCGGGCTTTCCAGGCCGCTCAGATGTCGGACGTATTCCAGCCAGTAGGCGAGCCGGTGATTGCGGAACGTCATGCCGCGATACGTGTGCTCGCGCGTGTTCTCCGACTGGTGAGTCCAGACGAGGAGGAAGACGGACCGGGTGCGCATGAAGAGGGCGTGGGTGCCGTGGTAGAGATCCTGGCCGCCGAAGTCCCAGAGATGGAGGCGTGCCTGTTCACCGTCCTCGTGCGGCATAGTCAGCGGGGCGGCTTTCACAGTGATGCCGTGCGTGCTGTCGGCATCCGGCCGGAAGTCCTCACCCCGGAGCCGCCGGCAGATCTGCGTCTTGCCGATCCGCCCGTTCCCCAGAACCAGTACCTTGACGTCCGGTAGACGCTCTTCTCCCTCCTCCAGATCGCGCATGTGCGCTCGGAGATTTTCCAGGCAGTTCGTGTGGGGGCCCGACGACAAAACCTCCGCGGGGATTTCGGTGATTCGCGTTCTGTAGAGAGAGAGCCATCGAAGGGATTGCCGCCAGACCAGCGCGTCGGGCAGGTCGCGGACCTGTGTCCAAGAGCAGTTGAGGGACTGGAGAAATTGAAGAGCAACCAGCGGAGCCAGGTCGCTGACCTTGGTGTAGAAGCAGTCGAGCGACTGGAGAGATCGGAGACGACCCAGCGGAGCCAGGTCGCTGACCGGTGTCCCCTGGCAGTCGAGCCACTGGAGAGATTGGAGAGCAGCCAGCGGAGCCAGGTCGCTGACCTTAGTGTAGGAGCAGTCGAGCCACTGGAGAGATTGGAGAGCAGCCAGCGAGGCCAGGTCGCTGACGCGGGTCCCCCGGCAGTCAAGCGACTGGATGGATTGAATAGCAGCCAGCGGAGCCAGGTCGCTGACCTGTGTCGAAGAGCAGTAGAGCGCCTGGAGAGATTGGAGAGCAGCCAGCGGTGTCAGGTCGCTGACCTGTGTCGAAGAGCAGGAGAGTGACTGGAGAGATTGGAGAGCAGCCAGGGGAGCCAGGTCGCTGACCTGTGTCGAAGAGCAGGAGAGTGACTGGAGAGATTGGAGAGCAGCCAGGGGAGCCAGGTCGCTGACCTGTGTCGAATAGCAGTAGAGCGACCGGAGGGATTGGAGAGCAGCCAGGGGAGCCAGGTCGCTGACCTGTGTCGAAGAGCAGTCGAGCGACTGGAGAGATTGGAGAGCAGCCAGGGGAGCCAGGTCGCTGACCTGCGTCGAAGAGCAGTAGAGCGCCTGGAGAGATTGGAGAGCAGCCAGGGGAGCCAGGTCGCTGACCTTGGTGTAGGAGCAGGAGAGTGACTGGAGAGATTGGAGAGCAGCCAGGGGAGCCAGGTCGCTGACCTGTGTCGAAGAGCAGTAGAGCGACTGGAGAGATAGGAGAGCAGCCAGGGGAGCCAGGTCGCTGACCTGTGTCGAAGAGCAGTCGAGCGACTGGAGAGATAGGAGTGCAGCCAGCGGAGTCAGGTCGCGGACGTCCGTTTGGGAGACCGACAGGAGCGTTAGGCCCGGAAATCGATGAAGCGCGAGCAGCAGACCCGCGTGCGAATTCGCGGGCCAGATTCGATGTCGCTTCATGCGGTTTCCCTTGCTCATCAAACCATGATGACCCCCAGTTCAGGCCCCGAAGGTGCTCCAGCTCGAACAGCTCCTCCGGCACTTCCGTCAGCCCGAGTCGGCTGAGGTCGAGGAAGCCGGTGCGGTTTTTCTTCTCGTCCGCGATGCGTGCGATGGCGATCGCGTGGCCTTCAGTGCTGGGGGTCATGGGTCGACGGAGTGAAAAAATCGGTTAACGACACAAGCGATGAATCCCAAAGCACCATCGTCTCCAGGGCCGCCGCTGTTCGCAAGGTCGCAGAGCGGTTCACTCGTGAATTGCTCACGCCGCGACGGCGACGGCGATCATGCCAACACTGAGCGAAAGCGTTGAGGGCGTGATTCGTCGTGAACGGGCAGCACGCTGGGGACGAACTTTCGTACCTGCTTTTCATGAATTAGTCGATTCTGTCGCTTTACAATCTGTGTACGTGAAATGAAATCGCTGTTGACTTTGTAAAACCGGCGACCGATCATTTTGATTGAAGGACTCACGGAGGTTTGCATCCGTACCAAGTGACGTGCGATCGAGGCGGGCGAGGTTTTTGACCCCGGCTCGATTCTCTGTCGAGTCAGGAGCGATACATGCTTCCCATTAACATTGACCATCGCGTGCTCGGCCAGCGCATCAGCGAGGCACGTAAGGCCCGTGGCAAGACGCAGGAAGAGGTCGCCGCGTTTCTTGAATATAGCCGTCCCACCTACATTGCCATCGAGAAGGGCGAACGAGCGGCCAAGCCCGATGAGATCGTCAAATTGGCTTCGCTCTTTGGCCGCAAGGTCAACGAGCTAGTCAGATCGGGCGAGTCGGTCACGGACTTTCAGCCACATCTGCGGGCCGTCGTCGATAAGATGAAGTTGGGGGATCAGAGTCAGGCCTCGCTGAACGCAGCAATTGACCAGCTCCAAGCTCTCGCTGAAGACTACCGGGAGCTTGAGCGGATCATGAACGCCCCGCTTCGGTTCAGCTACCACTCCGAGGTGATGCTCAACCTGAAGATCGACCCGGCGGAGCAAGCGGAGGTCGTGGCCAACCAGGAACGGAACCGGCTGGGACTCGGCGACCAACCGGTGATGAATCTTCGAAGCGTGCTCGCGTGGGATATGGGCCTGCGGATCTTTTACACGAAGGAACTTCCCTCGAACATCGCCGGCATGTACGCCTATTCGGCCGACCTCGGAGCGTGCATTCTGATCAATGGCAACCATCCCCCCGAGCGATGCCGGGTCTCGATGCTCCATGAATATGGTCATTTTCTCTTGAGCACGGATCGCTACAAGCCGGGGATTGACTACCTGGCGATGCCGGGTCGCCGGCCCGCGAACGAGCGGTTTGCCGAGGCATTCGCCCTGAGCTTCTTGATGCCTGCCACGTCGGTCAGGCAGAAATTCCACGAGATTGTGGCCACGACGGGCGACTTTCAAGTGGCTGACATCTGCCGATTGAAGCACTTCTACTTCGTCTCGCTGGAGGCAATGACCTTACGGGTCGAGCACTTGGGCCTGATTCCCAAGGGGACCTGGGATCTTCTCAAGGAATCGAAGTTCGCCCGCGCAAAGCGGAAGCAATGCTGGGCCTTCCCTCACACCCGATCGACAGTAGCACCGTGCCCGAACGATACAAATACCTCGCCGTCCATGCCTACGAACGAGGGGAGCTGGGCGACAGCGACCTTGCTCACTACCTTCGATGCGATGTGGCCACGGCGCGAGACCGTGGACCAGACCTTGACCAGCGAAGAGGTGGATCCTTCGGGGGAAGAGCGCGTGAGAATGGATTTTCCGAAGTCCCTGCTAAGAGAGCAGGTTAGCCGCTAACGAGCCACCTTTGCATAAGCAGCTTTCAACCGTGCATTTGCTGGGCGCGGGTCTCCTGACCCCGCCCGAGTGCCGCATTTGCTCGGCGCGGGTCTCCTGACCCCGCCCGAGTGCCCGACCGTAGGTCTCCTTCCTTGGAGGAGTGCTCTGAAAGCACCAACGTCCTCGACGCCAGAGCCCACGATGGCGCGGGAGACCTTCGGTCAGGCGCTCCGGCGGGGTCGTGAGACCCGCGCCAACGAGGAGCCTTCTCCATGGGTTTGCGTAATCGAAAAACGAATCGTCCCCGTGTGATTTCACAAACTCGTCCAATCCAGCGAATACTCATTGACGCTTGCTGCCTGATTGATCTCCTCGCTTCGGGAGAAATGGAAGCGATCTTGGGGGCTTCTGGCCATGTCTGGTACCTGCCCGAAGCCGTGCGCGCCGAAGTTCAATTCGTACGACAGGAAGATTCGGCCCAGCCGGGGGCATTCTTGAATGTCGCGGTCGACCTTACCCCGCACATCGATTCAGGCGTACTGAGCCTCTGCCAGCCCGACACGTCTGACGAAAATACGCTGTTCGTCCGTTATGCCGAGCTATTTCGGTCCGACGGCGAGGCGATGTGCGTAGCTCTGGCTGAGTCTCGCGGGTGGCTAATCGCAACCGATGACCGCAAGGCCATCCGGGTCGCCCAACAGGCGGGCTTGACCGTGCTCTCTTGTCCCGAGCTGATCAAGACGTGGGCCGACGCGACCCGGCCGGACAGCGCATTGCTCGTTCGTGTCCTGGGCGACATCCAACGGCTCGCGAGGTTCACCCCGACGGCGACTATGCCGGAGTCGGCGTGGTGGTTCAAGCAACTATCCTCGCGGTGATGATCACCTCGAGGTGGTATGACTTCGTGCCTGTTCTGCACCGCGACCACATTAACTCACTCTCCCGCCTGGTCGAGAACCTGCCGGGCCAGCCGATCGGATACATACATTCCGGACTGTCGCAGGATGTCGAGTATTGGGCGGACCGCCGAGATCATTCCCAATTGCTTGGCCACGAGGATCATCCCCAGCGTTCCCTGGAGCGGGACATTCAGCGCCATTGCACACCGCCGGGCAGCGAGGTCGTCGAGAATCGCCTGGGAATCGGGCTGTTCAAGCGCGAGGGCCAGGACAGCCGTTTCGCCTGCGTCAAGGTTCCAGGCTTGAACCGGCGCCGGGACCGGCGGGGTTGGAACGACATGCAACCAGGTGGACTGGCGAACGGCCAGCACGGCCGGGTCGTTGGGACCAAGTCCTCCCAGCTCAAGAAGCACCGTGTCGGGAACGATTACCGGAACGCCGGGCTCGTTGAGCGCATCAAGAAGTCCCAACCGCGTCAGGAAGATGAGTGGCGAGGCGTTCACGACGCGCCTGAAGATCACGCTCAACCTCCTCCGCGAGTTCCTCGGCATTGATCTGGAAGGCATCGACCTTGGCATGGGCTAGGCGGTACAAAAACTCAGTCCGATCGAGCCCCGCGATCTCGGCAGCTTTGCCTTGCGAGATGAGTCCCTGGCTATACCACTGGATCGCCACTGCTTGGCGGACGTCGCGGGCTAATTCGTCCGGAGAGCGCCGCAGCGTTGCGAAAACATCGTCGGGCATTTCGATCGTGATCGTCGTCATGAGAGTCTCCCGCGGTCAGAACCCAAGCCTATTCCTTTGATGCGACTGGGGTTTCTATTTTGCCATTGGGCAGTGGTGCCTTCAGCACTCAAACGCGGTTGAACCGTCTGGTGGGTAAGCGGATCTGGGCGGTGGTGTCCGGCAACGAGTCTCCCTTGGGATACTCCTCGTCGATCGACCAGCCATCAGGCAGCTTCAATTCCTGCAACTTGATCCTCTCGAATTCGTCGGGCGTGACCTCCACGATCACCGACTGGGAAAGGCAATACCACCGCCCGGCACGGGGCCGAAGTGCGAGCGGCATGATCCCCGATGGCGCAGCGTCTACGTTGATTTCTAGCAGTTTTATCGTGCGCTAGACAGTGATTCGAGCTCGGGCTTTCCCGAAGTTTAAAGATTCGTGTGATCCCCGGCTCGATATCGAGTGCTTCTGCGCCAATCTCTTCGCCACTTCGCCCTTTTCCGACACGGCTAAGCCCTCCAACGCCAATGGACCTTTCAATGAATTCTATCCGCCCGCGGGCATCGCAACAACGGCCGCTGGCGGCCTTAGGCTTCGCCTCGTCTCTGTCGCTCATCCAAAGCCCTTGTCTATGGGCTCAGCGGTTCAATCCGGCCAATCGAGATCGGGTGCGTGTGGAACATGGTCCGTGCCGGCCCAAACTGAAACTCGATCGGCACGCCGTCTTTGACGCGAATTCGGACGCTGCCCATTCCGACGCCCGTGGCCGGCGAAGTCGCCCCCTTGGCCTCTTGTCGTCGAAATGAATCACGTCGCTGGAGTCGTAGACGCGGACGGACAGAACGTCGTCACCGTCTTCGACCGGGTCGTCAGCGACGATCATCACATGCCCCGTATTATGGTCCTTTTCGGGGTTGACCGTCAGGCTCCAGGCGATCACGTCTCCGCGGTGGACGTCGGCGAGGTGAGAGATTGGGAGCCAGCCGCCGGC
>CAWJTV010000011.1:0-1494027 GCA_963845755.1 uncultured Planctomycetota bacterium | reverse complement strand
GGAGCCAGGCGAAACCTGGCGAGCGGCAGACGCGGGTTGGTACAAGGATCGGGGCTACATCGAGCGGCCTATCGCCGTCTGGTACGCCGTATTCGACGGCGAGGCACCAGTGGACCATCGTGTCCCCTGGCCGATCCCCAAGGGCAAGACCCTTCGACGCTCTGACCTCGACGACTTTCCGATCCGACGTGATCTTCCTGGTGGACTCCGCTTCTACGGCCAGGGTCCCGACGACGACGGCTCCCCCACGATCTTCGTCTCCCCAGACGAGGCCGGACCGAACGACGCCCCGGTCTACGTCCCCGGCCGGAAGTTCCTCGGAGAGCTGTTCCATCCCGCCTTGCTTGCGATCTGGCGACATGTTCCTGCCGCTGATGGAGGGTAAGTGGGTTCACCAGCACAACTACTCCCGGTTCGCCTACGTGTCGGGTTCAGGGAGCTGGGTGATAACCCGCCCTCTGGCACCCGAGGAGACTGATCTGATCTCCCACTACTTTCTCAGCCGGCTCGACGCCGAGATTCGGACGCCGAAGAAAGGACGATGGAAAGTCGGGTTTCGGGACGTCTCTAAGTCGAGTGACGAGCGATCGTTCATCGCTTCGGTCATTCCGGCCGCGTGGCCCTGCGGGCACAAGTTGCCGGTGCTGCACGCCGACTTGTCAGACGCGGACGCCCATTTTGCAGTATGCGGGTTGATGAACAGCTTCGCGATCGACATGGTGTTGCGGTTGGTTACGAGCGGTGCGAACTCTCTGGGACTGATCAGCCAGTTGCCTGCGCCGGCCTCTCTGCCAGAACACGTTGCAACCTTTTCTCGGCAGGGTACGAACGAGCATGACGGTTTATCCGTAGACCGGGGCGCGCACCTTACTCGACGCGACCCTTGCCGCCCCAGTTTGAGCTGACCCCCTCCGAGTTCGCCTACATCCTCTCGACCTTCCCGCTGCTTGACCGCGACCAGCCCCCATTACCACACGACTATCGATTGCGGCCAACGAACAAGGGCCCGACCGCCGCCCGATCAGCTTCATCACGCGCGACCTGGCCTTGCTGACCTATCTCGACTATCTCGCCGGTCGGTTGGATGTGAGGCTCGATGCAGCGCGCATATCAAGAATCTGCCCCGACGGTGTGCCGGAGCCTCCGACTGACATCGTAGCCTTCTTCACCGAGGCCGGGGTCGATATCTCCGGTAACACCGACCACGCCGTCGCCGAGACCGGTCCCATCAGGGACCTTCGGCAAAGGGTGGCTCTCGCCCGCGAATTGGGAGCCGTCGCCTACATCCCCACGATCGACCGTCGCCGTGCCTCCTTCGTCAAGCGCCGCTTCCGAAGCCGGCGGTCTATCCCCCGACGAAGGCGTCCTCACCCCCGAAATGGCCCAGCGAGTCCTCCGCGACAAGGCCGAGCGCGAGGCGCGGTGGCAGCGGGCCATGGCGCTATGGGAGAATATCCCGAAAGAGGCCGGCACCGTGGAGGCCGGCACCCTGATCGACAACCTCTTGCACCGGAGGTCCACCACGCTTCACGTGGCGAAGTAAGGAACCGACTCATGTATCTGCAAGAGTTCACCATTCAGGGCATCAAGTGCTTCGACCGAGTCGAGCTCAAATTCCCGCACGTCGGCGAGGATTACAGCGGCTGGATCGTCCTGCTCGGCGGCAACGGCATGGGCAAGAGCACCCTCCTCCAGGCGATGGCCATCTCCCTGGTCGGTCCTCTAGCCGGACAGCGACTCTTGTTGAACCCCGACGGTTGGGTCCGCCAGGGACAGGCGCACGGCGAGTTCTCCGCGTCGATCGTCCAGGGGAAGATGGACATCGCCGTGAGAGTGGACAGGCGCGTCCCCGTTGTCAACGTCGAAACGGGGATGATCTCAAGAGGGACTGGGCCCCCCCTTTACCTCCCGGTGGGAAAGATCCGGAAGAAGCCCTATACGACTCGATTCGCCGTGACGGGACGTCAACAAGTCGTGCTCGACGCCACGACTTATGACCAGCCCCAGTTGGTCCCGCTACTCGATGACAAGAAGGCATTGATGAACGGGCCGTACGCGGCCATGAATTGGGGCTGGTTTTCCTGTGGATATGGGCCGTTCCGACGATTGCTCGGCGGCACGTCCGAGGAATCCAGGTTGATGTTTTCTTTCGGGAGAGAAGCTCGATACGTCACCCTGTTCCGCGAAGCCACGGCGCTCACCCATTGCACGGAGTGGTTGAGCGCCCTCTATAGCCGATCGATCGACAAGAATCACCCAGGGCGAGACGGAGCCAAGAGCACCCTTGAGGCGGTTCGGCGTTTGATTGACAGCCTGTTACCCGGAGAGGTCCACATCACCCGCGTCGATTCGGAGCGCGTCTATTTTCGGAGTGTCGGAGGGACCGAAGTGGCGGTCCTCGATCTCAGCGACGGCTATCGCAGCTTCCTGGCGCTGGCCATCGACATCCTGAGGCGCCTCGATAACGACCCGCCGGGCGTCATTCACACCCCGGCCGTCACAGACACACCTAGCATCTACCATGAACTCAGTCGCTGGGTGGACAACGAGGGTGGGGAGCCCCGGATCACGGCCGAAGGCGTGATCTTGATCGATGAGGTGGACGCGCACCTGCATCCGTCCTGGCAACGAGAGATCGGGCTCCGACTTCGGAGTGTGTTCCCCCGGATGCAGTTCATCGTCACGAGCCACAGCCCGTTCGTCGCGCAGGCCGGCAGCGACGGCGGCCTGTTCGTGCTCCGATCCGTCACGCCCGAAGGGACGGTGGAGGCCCAACAGCCGCTCGACTCGGTCAAAGGATGGAGGGTCGATCAGATCCTCACGAGCCCGCTCTTCGGCCTCGACGCCACCCGCGATGAGGAAACCGAATCCCTCATTCGCAGGCACGCGGACCTTGTTGCCAAGCGGACCTGGGGGAAATTGACCAAGGACGATGAACAGCAACTTTCATGGCTGACCGACAAGCTCGACAACCGCTTGACCGCGCCGGGCGAGACCATCGAAGAGAGGGAACTCCAGGCCGAGACGGCGGCGTTCATCAAGACCACCCTGAAGGAACTCAAAGCGAAAAAATGAGACCGCTCCGACGTCCGCACCGCAAGAATGCACTTGATGCAAGGACGAGGCGTTACCTGACACGGAAATCCCGTCTGGCGAGACGGGTACCGCCTCATGACCCTTGGATCGAGCGGGCGTGGAAGACGTTCCGGAAAACTGTCGCCAGACGCCACGTCGATCAGGCACTCGATGCGTTCTCGTAAGGGAAGTGCACCTATTGCGAGCAGGTCGAACGCCAAGGACATCGAGCATTTCCAGCCTCAATCCTTGTATCCCTCGAGGATGTTTGCGTGGGAAAACTTCCTCCGTTCTTGTAGCATCTGTAACAACGCCAAGCTTGACCAATTCCCGTCAGATCCCGTGTGCGGACGGCTCCTCATCGAACCCTGTGAGGACGACCCTTTGGACTATTTCGAGTGGGATCTCCGCACCGGGGCTACGGGTCTGAACCCTCAACCCGATCGCTTTCTACGTGCCGAAAAGACTCTCGATGTGCTCCAACTCGACAGGGAGTCGATCAAAGATGAGCGTCGTGTCAAAATAGAAACGTTTATTTGTCTCCTCGAACTGGTCGTGTTGGATACCCCAGTGCGGCCCAAGTTAAAGAACCTTCTACAATTGCATTTTTCGATCAGACGGCCTTATCTTGGGATCGTCCGCCAACTTTTCCTTCGCCCTCCCGAGGAGTATCGTGGCTTGATCAGAGATGCCCAGGCAAAACTTCCAGAAATCCTTACGTGGATTGCTCCTTGGCTCTAGACCAGAGCCCGAGATCGATGCCGTCAACCAGCCCCTTGCCGATTGCCTCATCAACGCTGCGGAGACGTGGATATGAACCCACTACTGATCGCCCGAAACCTCCGCACCGAGTACCTCAAGCTGCTCAAGACGGCCTTTGCTCCCCGCCAGGAAGATCTGGCCGAAGCCTTCCGGGCCGAGATCGAGAAGGACGGCTTCCTGACCCGCGAGCCGTTCATCGCCCTGGCACAACCGTACCAGCACGCCCCTCCGATCGACGACCTCTCGGCCGAGGCCCGCGCCCGCTTCGGCGTGATCGCCGACCGGCCCTACCGCCATCAGGCCGAAGCCTGTCGCCGCATTCTCGAGGGCAAGCCCACGGTCGTCGCCACCGGCACCGGTTCGGGCAAGACCGAAGCGTTCCTGATGCCGATCATCGACCATTGCCTACGCGAGCACCGCGAGGGCGAGGACTCGGTCAAGGCGATCTTGATGTACCCGATGAACGCGCTGGCCAACGATCAGTGCAACCGCATTCGGAAGCTGCTCGACGGCACCACGGTCTCGTTCGGCCGCTATACGGGCGAGACCAAGATCATGGGCTCGCGGCCCGCCGACGCCCCCGAGAACGAGCGGGTCCTCCGGGCCGAATTCCGCACCAGGCCGCCGGACCTTCTGCTGACGAACTACCTGATGCTCGAATACATGCTGATGCGAAAGGACGGGCGGGAGATTCTCAAGAATCACCGGGTCCGCTACATCGTGCTCGACGAGGTCCATACCTACCATGGCACCCTCGGCACCGACGTGGCCTGCCTCATGCGCCGCCTCCGCGACGTCCTGCGCAAGAGCACTGCCAAGCTCGACGTGGTCTTCATCGGCACTTCAGCCACCCTCCAGGCCGGCGAAGAGCAAGACCCCAAGGTCGGCATCGCCCAGTTCTTCGGCCGGCTCACCGGCCAGGAGACGCCCCCCGAGGCGATCATCACCGAGGCGACCGAGACGCCTCCGTTACCCTCTGGATCGACCCTGCCCCCTCCTCCGAACATCACCGAGGAGGAGTTGAACTCTTTCGACCAGGACGACCCCAAGCAGGTCGCGGCCCTGGTGCGGAAGCTGGCCGGATCCCCGCCCGACTCGTCGGAACCGCCGGCCGCCCTCTGGGATCGCGCGGCATTGCCGTACTTGCTGATGGATTGGCTCCGGCATCCCCGTTCCGAGGACGAGGTCTAGATCGGCTGGCGGAGCGGCCTGAGCGGGAGGGTGTCGATCTCGAGGCTCTGCGCCGCGAGCTCGAGGCCGCGCTCCTGGTCGGACCCTGCTTGCCCGACGGTGGCCTCGTCAAGATCCGGCCGCGCGTCCACCGCTTCCTGCGCGGCCTGGCCCGGTTCTGGCGTTGTACGAACCCCTCCTGCGGCAAGCTGCTCGGCGAGGGGATCGGCGAGTGCGACCAGTGCGGCTCGAAAAGCCTGCCCCTGGCCCTCTGCCGCACCTGCGGCTGGGACTTCTTCGTCGCCGTCCAACCGGACGAGAACCAGGCCCTTCAGCCCTGGACCTGGCGGCGGTCAACCAAGGACACGCTGTTCCTTTACGATCCCCCCGGAGTCCGGGTCGAGGTCGATCCCGAGGTCGACGCATCCGGTGTCGAGGAGGACGACGACGAACCCGTGACGGCGGACGTGCCCGAAGAGGTGCCGGAGTCGGAAACTGAGGCAACCCAGTTGGGCCTGTTCGACCGCAACCTGGACCCCACGAGCCTCCGGCTCTGGCATACGGGAGAAGAGAGTCTGCCGGGAACAAAAGACCTCCTACGCCCCGTGCTCCTGCACAAGGGCCGGGGAACGCGCTGCCCGGTCTGCTCCAGCCGGTACGGCAGCTCCGATGTGCTGACGCCGGTCAGTCTCGGGAACTCCTCGGCGCTGACCCACGTTTCACGGGTCCTGATGAACGGTCTTCCGCCGGACCAGCGGAAGCTGCTGGTCTTCTGCGACAGCCGCCAGGACGCCTGCCCACCAGGCCCGGTTCGTCGAGGCATCCGAGGACCGAGTACGTCTTCGACGGCTCGTCTACGCTCTGTTAGACGGCGAGACAGAGCCGCACGACCTGGAATGGCTGGTCGACGGATTGCACGAGCGATACATCGGCCAGGGCCGGTTCCCGAAGAGCAAGAAGAAGGACCAGATCAAGCGCGAGAAGGACCGCATCCTCGGCGAGCTGCTGGCCGAATTCGTCATCTCGCCCAAGGCTCGCGCCGCCCTGGAGCGGATGGGCCTCGTCAAGGTCCGTTACGCCGGGCTCGACGAGGCACTCGCGGCTGACGCCTTCCAGCGACTCTGTGCCGAGCACCAGCTCCGCCCCAGCGTCGCGGCCCACGGGGCGCGGCTGATCCTCGACGAGATGCGGCAGCGGATGGCGGTCAACCACGAGGTCTTCAAGACACGCCTCTTCCCCAACGACAAGCTGGCCTCCCGGTTCGGAATCCAGGTCAACCGCTACGTCGGCAAGCCGGTCGCCTTCCTGCCACCCCAGCAGAAGTCCGCCGACACCCGGTCCTACAAGCTGTTCTCGCGACCTGGAACGCGAAGGGCAACCCGACCTCGATCCAGCGGCTCTGGCAGCATCTGCACCGCGTCAACGACACCGTCAGCCGCGGCACCGCCAGCATCGCTGGAGGCCATCTTGGCTGGCTCGCCGAAGATGGCTATCTCGCCTGGGAGACGATCGGCGGTGAGCACGAGGACGGGGAAGGTTACCAGGTCAACCACGACCAGCTCGAGTTCGAGGTCGGCCGCTCCTTCCGCCGCTGCTCGGTCTGCGACCGGGTCACCGCGAACGAGCAAGACGAGCACCCCTGCGACCGCCCGAACTGTTCGGGCCGGATGATCCCCTGGCCAGGGCCGATCGCAGAGGGAAACCTGAACGCCCTGATGGCCGTGCAAGACTACGCCCCGCCGCTCTTCGCCGCCGAGCACTCGGCGGCCGTGACCGAGGAGGACCGCGAGAAGGCCGAGGACGGCTTCATGAACCGCACGCCGCCCCGCCCGAACCTGCTGGCCTGCACGCCGACCCTGGAGATGGGCGTCAACATCGGCGACCTGGAAGCGGTCGCCATGCGGAACATCCCCCCCAGCCCGGCCAACTACGCCCAGCGCTCCGGCCGCACGGGTCGCGTCAGCCGGATGGGCATCGTCGCCGGGTTCAGCCGCAACACGCCCCACGACGGCTACTTCTTCGACCATCCCGGCGAGATCATCTCCGGGGCGATCCCGCCGCCCCGGTTCAACCTCGACAACCTGGAGGCGATCGCCCGCCACGTCAGGAGCCTGGTCCTCGAACACGCCGAGCTGGACATCCCCCACAACCTGGCGCACATACCTGACCGAGAAGGGCCAGCCGATCGAGCCGGCGATCAAGGAACTGCTCACCAAGATCCAGGCCGGGAGCGGAACCGGCAGTGGCGTCGGCGCGGCGCCTCTGGCCCGACCTGCCGGGCGCATCGACCGCCTTCTTCGAGGACGATCGCCGCCGCGTTCCCGGCAGCAGGTCCAGGCGACGCTCATCGAGCGGGGCAAGCTGCTGAGCCAAGCCGCCGAAGAGGTGCGGAAGCTCGGCGAAAAGATCAAGCTGACCCCCAAGGAGAATCAGGCCCAGTCGGGTTACCGCATGCTCGCCATCCGACTCCGCGAGGACAACCGCTACGCCTACCTGCCCCGTGTCCTGGCCGAGGCCGGGCTGCTCCCCGGCTACTCGTTTCCATCCGACCCCGGCTCGGTGGCCCTGGGCTACCAGCCCGAGCCTGTCTTCGGCGGGCGACTCCAGGCCCAGCGCGAGTTCGCCCCGGGCCAGATCGTCTACGCACGGGGTGGCCGGTGGCGGGTGACCGGCGTCGCACTGCACCGCCCCGGCTCGCCCGCGGGCCCGGATCAGTCGATGTTCAAGTTCACCCTCTGCGGGAGCTGCGGGCTGGCCAACCGCCCGAACCTCAACTTCTGCGCTCGCTGTCAGGCGCCTATCGGCGATGACGACGGGGCCGGGCTTGCGACTTACACTGCCTGGGACGCCAGCGCATTCCAGGCGTGGGAGTCGGAGGTGGTCGCCGACAGCGAGGAAGACCGCATGATGGCGGCCTTCGACATCCGTCCCCACCCGCAACTCGACCGAGAGGGGGTTCGCTTCCGGATCGGCTCTTGGGCGCTGGACTTACGGTCGCAGGAGGAGATCTGGTTCATCAACCACGGCCTGAAGGAAGTCGGTAGCCTGGCCGAGGATCGGGCATCGAGCCCCGGCTTCGTGCTCTGCTCACAGTGCGGCGACTACTTCGACAAGTCCGAGCAGAAGAAGCTGGCCAAGGCCGCCAAACCACAAGAGGGCGACGTGGTCCAGGACGCACGTGCGGCGCTCGGCCCGCATGCCAAGCGGTGCAACGGAACGCCGGACCACTTCTCACTGGGCCACAAGCGGAAGGCCGACACACTCCGCCTCGTCGTCCCCGATCCCGGCCCAGCTCGGGGACGAGGCAGTGGCCTGGTCATGGTCGCTGCTCTACGCGCTGGTTCAGGGCGCGGTCCGTCTATTCGAGGTCGACGAGGACGACTTGGAGGCGTATGTCCTGACGCGGCTTCTCCGCAGTGAAGACGGACCAACGCGAGAAGAGCCGCTCGACCTGCTGCTGATCGACCCCGTGCTGGGTGGGTCGGGCCTGCTGCAGAGGCTAGCCGAGCACCTGCCGGCAGTGGCCCGGGCCGCGCTGGAGCACCTCGACGGTCACGACTGCCCGGACTCCTGCTACCGCTGCCTCCGCACCTACCGTAACCAGCGCATGCACCGGCTCCTCGACTGGCGGCTGGCCGTGCCCTACCTGCGGGCCCTGACCGGCGAGACCGTTACCGAGGAGGGGCCGATCCAGGGCGTCCGGCCGGTCCCCGGAAATGAGGGACCCGAATGGGACGAGGCGCGGGCCGAAGGCTGCGAGTCGCCGCAGGAACTGAACCTGCTGAAGGCCATTCGCGCCGACGGCTCGCTACCCGAACCGACCAAGCAGCACGAAGTCTGGGACGGCAGCCGCCTGCTCACGCGGGCCGATTTCGCATTCCTGGCCAGCGACAAGAAAGTGCTGATCTACGTGGATGGCTTGCAATGGCATTCGAGCGTGCGCCAGCGGACCCTCGACAATCGGATCACGAATCGCCTTCAGATGATGAACTACCTGGTCTTGCGTTTCCTGGGCAGCGAGGTCCACCACGCGCCGGAGGGTATGTGTTCGTCAGATCAAAAACAGCCTGAGCGATGCCGCACGACCGTAATTCACGTTGATCCGGTATCGTCACCGGGGTGGGACGACGGCCGGGACGGATCGCCGTTTGACTATGGTGGAGACTTCGGAGAGCCACGACCAGACTATATCCGGCGCGACACCCCCAACCGCAAGGATTGAAAGAGGAAGACAATGCTGGCCAGATTCCAGGCGATCCTTCGGTTCTTCGCCTTGGCGACGTCGCCTGGCTTTCCAGCCCTGGCGGGAAACGAGGCGACCGCGACCAAGAGCCTGACGGTTCAGCCGGCGGGGCCGCGACAGGGCGAAACCGGCAGTCACTATTTCAAGAGGGTCGGAGGAACAAACGGTACGCAAGCTTTGGCGTGCTGGTCTTCGAGCTACCCAAGCACGGGAGCGAAACGGGCGATGTCAAGAAGGTGATCCTCCGGCTCGTCCCGAGCGTCCCGAGATTCGCGAAGGACCGGAAGTTGAGGTTCTTCCTCACCGAGCCGCAGGATCTCGGGGCCGATCCTCTATCGGGAATGAAGTTCGACGCGAAATCCCTGAACGGCGTCGGCGAGGATGCTTTCGAGTCTCTCCACCCGCTGGATTCCGGGGCCTTCAAGAAGGTCCAGACCGGGCACGCTGACATGTTAGGGCTCAAGCCGGAAAGGGCAGGACAGCGGTTCCTGGGGGATCGGATGAAGGCGGGTGGGACGATCCTGATCGTCGCCGTCCCGGATGACGAGGAGGTTGCGGCGACCTATTTCGGGTCAGCGGCTGAGCCTGAGGGGAGTCGGCTGCGAGCATCGATGCAAGGGCAGCGGAGGGGCGCGAGCTCACCACCAGGCAGCGGTGGACAGGCGGGGGCGGTCCACTGCGGAAATGCTACCTTGGAGGATTCTTAGGACCTCATAACCGGCGAGGCTTAGCGGCTCAGCCTCGATCCCTTACCTATCTCCCCGTTGGGTGCAAATTGGGTGCAGTATTGTAAGTGTAAACCCCACGTCGCTAAAATGCAGGTGAAGCCTGGTCTGGGGCATAAGGCGTAGATCTTGAAGAGGTTGCAATGCCATTGACTTGCAACCCCAATGTGAGTGCGGGTTGGGCAATCCAGGTTCGAATCCTAGATCCCCAGTTACTTTCGCATCAATGCCTTACGCCAACTAGATGGTTAGGTTTCGCCCCGGAAGGCCCGTGCCGCAAATGGGCGGCCCTGCTCGTTCTTGGAGGTCTTCGGGCTCCCGGCTCATCTCGGCTTCGGGGGCGGTCTTCCCACCGGGCGCGACTGCCACCGCCGCACACCTCGGTCGCTCGCCGCCCTGCGCCACGACCTCAGGGCCGAGCCGGCCCTGAGGCCTCACAAGGCCCAATAGGTCCCGATCAGCGCCACGACGAACGACCCCAAAAGCAGGACCAGAGCCAGCCACCAGCCGGATCGGTTCGTGGCCCCATCCTCAGGCTCGGGCGGGAGCTCCGTCGGGTCGAGGAGCTCCTGCTCGAATTGGCGACAATACGAGAGCACGCTGAAGAGGATCTCCCGATCCGTCAACTCGAGGACCATGGGGGTCATCCAGGGGATGACAAGGTCCGTGAGCCTCCGGTAGAACTCCCGCCTCGGACCCTGGGCCTTCGCGGCGCGGCCCCGGCAAGCCGCGATAAGTGTTCTGTATAATTTATCATACGATTGCTTGTTTACGTGAATGTGGGATTTGTCCTGCGCGAAGTGTTCGATGATCGCGGTCCACTGGCGCCAGCTCTTCCACAGGGTCCCCGATTCGGGCACCTCGATGGTCAGCTCCGGGCCGATGGGTTCGTCCTCCGCAGCCGGGTCGGGTCGGGGAAACGGCTCGGGGGCGGCCCTCTCGGCGACCTCGGGAGGGCCCGCGGCGGCGACGCCGTTTGGATCCCCAGGCGGGTGGTCGTCGATCAGGCTCGGGGCGCCCTCCGCGGAGCGGAGGTAGTCGCCCAGCGCCATGGCGAGTTCGCCCATGGTCGCGAACCGGCGGTCGAGGCCCTTGGCGATCGCCTTCAGGCAGATGGCCTCGAGGCGGGGGTCGAGGTCGATGCGGTACCTCGACGGCGGCGGGGGCTCGACGAAGAGGACCTGCCCCAGGACGATCGCCTCGGAGCCCTCGAAAGGGGGGTGTCCGGTCAGCAGTTCATACAGAATCACGCCCAGGCTGTAGATGTCGCAGCCTGGTCCGATGTCCTCCACCTTGCCAGAGGCCTGCTCGGGCGACATATACAGCGGCGTACCCACCACCAGACCGACCCGAGTCAGCCGCTCGCTCCGCGCGCCGATGCGCCAGACCAGCCCGAAGTCCACGATGATCAAGTCACCGCGGTCGTTGACCATGATGTTCGACGGCTTGAGGTCGCGATGGACCACGCCATTGTAGTGGGCCTCCTCCAAGGCTTGTGCCAGCTTGCGCACCATGCTGGCCACCCGCCGCTGCGGCATCGGCCGATCCCTTCGAATGTACTTCGAGAGGGGCCGGCCCTTGATGTAGGCCATGGACAGGTAGGGGATCCCGTCGATCTGGCCCACGTCGTAGACCGGGCAGAGATTGGGATGGTCGAGGGCTGCCGCGGCGCGGGCCTCGTGGTAGAATCGTTCCAGAGAGTTGACATCAGGCGCCGCGCCGTTGCCGTGCAGATGAGGGACCTTCAGGGCCACCCGCCGGCCGAGCTGCGTATCCTGTGCCAGGTAGATCGACCCCATCGCCCCCTTGCCGAGTTGCTCAAGGATCCGGTAGCGACCGAATTGCTTGGGGAGCTCGACGGGGATGCTCTCCGGGGCCGCGTCCGACGGGGGCGAGGCTTGCGGCCCGCCGGTGGCCCGGCCGAGCTGGCCCAGGAGCGAACCGCTCGCCGACGACGAGGGGCCGTCCCAAGCCTCCGGCTCCGCGGGCCCCTCCGGGAAGCCCACTTCAGACGAGGCAGGATCCTTCGCGACCGCGGCGAGCAACCGGCATCGGTCGGCGGTTCCGAGCACCAGGGTCGAGGTGTTATCCGAGGCTCCCGGTCCAGGTACCGGCCCCGATCCTGGTTCGACCGCCCGTCCCGGCTCGTTCATCTGGCCCGGGATTGGAGGGACGATCCGACTCTCGGAGGATGCTCTGCCGGATTCGATCACGACCCGGTTCGGGTCCGGCGCGGGGACACCGTGCCAGGCTTCCGGGCTCCCGTTGCCATGGTCTATTGGCTGGAGAAATCCGGGTTGATGTGCCGCCATGATCGCCATCGCAGGACAAGGCCGTGAAGGGTGATCGTCATCTCCGGGAGATGATACTCTTAATTAAAGGTCTGCCACACTAGCATCGCATGTAGTGTCGCGATCGACAAGCCATCTTAGGGGGTACCGACCATCTCGGCGGGGCGGGTTCGGCGAGCCGGATCCGGTGTATCGGCGCCGGTTGGGCTCCTCGGACGACAGATGGGACTTCGCGCGGCCCCTAAGCGGCTGGATAGACCTGCAGAACCCTCATCCCTGCCCGCCCGCGAGGCGACGGGAGTTGCAAGCATGGAGATCCCCGACCGGCCGCAATCACCGGAGGCCGAGCCTCCCGACTTCTTGGACCTGATCCGGCGCTCGGGCGTCCTGAGTGATCGACCGCTCGAGGAGGTCGGCGCCAGGGTGCGCGCCGGCGAGTACCCTACCGAAACGCGGGCCCTGGCCGACCGCCTGGTCGCCGAGGGGATCCTCACGGAGTTCCAGGCCGATCGCCTCCTGAAGGGCAAAACCTTCGGGCTGATCGTGGGACGCTATGTGATCCTCGATCGCCTGGGGGAAGGGGGCCGGAGCCGAGTCTTCAAGGCGCAACATCGCCTCATGGGCCGCCTGGCCGCGCTCAAGGTCATCGCCCCCCAGATCGCGTCCCGAGCCAGTTCGATCGCCCGGTTCCATCGGGAGATGCGGCTGATCGGCCGGCTGGACCACCCGAATGTAATCCGAGCCTTCGACGCCGACCAGATCGGCGAGCTGCTCTACATTGTCATGGAGTATGTCGCCGGTCGGAGCCTGGACCACGTGATGAATGACCGGGGCCCGCTGCCGGACCACGTGGTAGTCGATTACATGGCCCAGGCCGCCCTGGGCCTAGCCCACGCCCACGAGCGCGGGATCGTCCACCGCGACATCAAGCCGGCCAACCTCCTGCTAAGTGAGGAGGGCCAGATCAAGGTCCTCGACCTGGGTCTGAGCGCCCTGATGGAAGCGGACAACGCCGCCACATTCGTGACCGCCGCCGGCCAGATCGTCGGTACGGTCCATTACATGTCGCCCGAGCAGGCCGTGGCGCTCAACATGGATGGCCGGAGCGACCTGTTCAGCCTGGGATGCACTATGTATCAACTGCTGAGCGGCCGACTGCCCTTCCCCGGCGTGACGGTCGCGGAATGCATCGCTCTTCGGGTCACGGGCGCATCGGCTCCAATCACGGACTTCCGCGGCGACCTGAGCCCGAGCCTGGTCCAGGTGTTGGAGAAGCTCATGGCCCGCCGGCCCGAAGATCGCTTCCAGACGGCCGCCGAGGCTGCCGGCGCGCTGCAGGCCCTGGCGGGCCAGGAGGTCGGAGTACATCCCGCGCCCCGTCCGATGCCGGGGCCATCGCCCGAGCGATCGGTCCCCCGGCCCGTGGCTGCGCCGGGCCGATTCTCGACCGGCAGCCCCTCCGCCCCGGAGGCCGGCGACCTCCCGGGCCCGGTGATGGCGACCTGGTCGGACTGCGCCCGGTTCGTCGCCGCGCGGCTGCCGGCATTCGCCCTCACCATCCTGCTGTTCGTGCTGGCCCTCTTCGGACTGGGGGTCGCCCTGGGACATGTCCTGGCGATCCGGAGACGTTGAGGGGGGGCACGCGCCATCGCCGCCCCGGCTTCGGCGGTCGAGGTCGGTCAACTCGCCTTCTAGCCGGATCCGAAGGAGCCGGCCCAGGCGAGGTGCATCACGTCGTCGTCGACCTCGAGGGCTCATCGTCCCTCGCCATCGGGTCGGGGGAGAGCCGGCTCCCCTCCCATCGCGGAGGAGCTGTCGGGGCCGCGGTCTGGGCGGAAGGCAGCCGCATCATTCCACAAGGAAGACCTCCGGGGCCAGGCCCTGGTTCTGACCGCTGTACTGGATCGTGACCGTACCCCCGCCGCTGATGCTCATGGAATTGACCAAGAATTGGGAGTTCCACTTCCCCGAGCCCGAGATCGAGAGGTTGGCGGTAGGGGCATAAGTCGTGCCGGTGACCGTGGCCCCGCCACTGCCCCCCTGGATGCTGATGAAAGACGTGAGCGTGCCCGTGTTCGACCGATCCATGAAGAACAGCATGCCGTTGTACGGGCTGGTCGGATCATCGAGTCCGCTCAGAGCGACGCCGCTGCCGCTGATGTTGATGCCGCCGAACGTGGAAGCCCCCTTCCCGTCGTCGGTCCCCGTGGACGGATCATAATTGCTCGCGGTGTCGTAGAACATAACGCCGGTGCCGGTGACCGTGCCGCCGGTGATGTTGATGGCATTGGTCCTCCCGCCCGTGACGACGTAGATACCGGGTTCGAAAGTGACGGTCCCACCCGTAATACGGATATGCGAATAGATTCCCGGGTAGACGGTCTGGGTCTGGCCATCCCTGACTCTGATGACTCCGGTGGGAGTCGGGGGATCGTTCCCCGAGGGATTGGAGCTGTTGACGACCGTATACACGCCCGGGCTGGACGTGCTCGGCGCCGCCAGGTTAGCGAACGGGTCAGGTACGTCGACCCCGGTGTTATCAACCAGGGGGCAGGGACCGCCGCCACTCGGATAGCTCTGGACACTCGAGCTCCCGGAAGTCCCCCCGGATACGCTCACTCGCTGGGCCGAGAGGGTGCCGCCGCCGGTAACGTACAGGGCCGACGTACCGATCGCATCGACGACGACTCCGCCCTGGACGCTCAGGCTGGCACCGCCGCCGATTTGCAGGCCCGTTCCGCCCGACGGGTTCCTGCCCAGGGTCATGACGCCCTCCCCCGCCGTCACGATCTCGTAGCCTGCGACGGCGCGGGCCGTCACGGTCTGGCTCGCGTTGACGCCCACGACCTGGATGAACGAGGTCTGGAAAGGGTAGTTGACGATGGCCTCGGCGTACTGGCTGCTGCCGGAGTGCGGGCCGGAGGCGGGGGGGATGTTGATGGTCACCGTCGCGTTGGACATGTTGTTATAAATCTGGACGTAAGTCTGACCCGTGGCCTTGGCGGAGGCGACCGTGGCGCCATTGAGGATATCGACGGCGGCGGCCAGGGCGGCGGCGTCGGCGGCATTCTGCGTCTGGCGATAAATGACCAGCATCAGGCCGCCGTCGACCGTCAAGCCGACGATGCCGAGCAGCACCGACATGAGGAGAACGAACATGACCAGGACCTTGCCCGTCCGCCCGGAACCGGCCTGCCGGAGGGGGTGTCGTCGTCTCATGGGGCTCCTCTCTTCAGTGGGCGATGGGCATGACGGAGGTCGCGCTCAGCGTTTGCACGTTATTCCCGAGGATGAAGCCGAGAGTCGGCGTCCAGGTGGTGCTCACCGTGACCTGGACGCGGTTGGTCCCGGGATTGACGTTGGTGTAGGAGGGGGGGCTGGCGACGTTGCTGCCGTCGGGCCACGAGACCGAGATGGTCACGTTCGCGGCGTCAAGGCCGACCAGCGCGCCCGTGTTGCGGATCATCGTCGGAATGGTATCGGTCGAATTGCCGGCCCCGGAGTAGGCGGTCGTTCCCCAGGGACCGCCGTTCCAGCCGGGCGGGGCCAGCGAGCCATGGACGCTGGCGATCCGGGCCCCCTGGCGGGAGGCCTCGGACACCAGGTGATTCTGGAAGACGCCCACCCCCAGGTCGACCATGCCCAGCGCCATGGTCACGAAGACGGCGCTCGCGAGCACCGTCTCGACCAAAGAGGCACCCCGGTGGTTCGTTCGCTTCGATCGCGGACACATGACGGACTCTCCGATCGTCCCCGGGCCTTGATAGGCTCCGGCCGCTAGGGCCGGATGCCGCGCATCGTGACCGTCGTCGATAGGGTCAGGTCGCTCGGGATGCCCAGCGTGCTACCGAATATGCTCACGTTCCAGGGGATGAGCGTCTGGAACGGATAGCTGGCGGTGGTGGTGAACCGCCACGTGCTATAGGGGGATTCATCGCCACTGGCAATCGACACGCTGGTAATCAGGCTGCCCGACTGGAACCCCGGCTGCCCGGACATCTCGTTCGCGGCGCGCTGCGTGACCGAGCCCTGCCAGTTCGTCGAGGGAGACGCGATGTCGTCCGGCGGGTTCATCATCGCATAGGACGCCGCTGCCCGTGCCGCGTTCGAGACAGCGATATGGGTGTAGGCGAACCGACCGAAGTCGACGGCGCCCAGGACGATCGTCACGAACAGGGGCAGGATAATGGCCAGCTCAGCCGCAGTCGCCCCCCGGCGACGGCTCCGGAACCGCGATCGTTGCTTAATCCGCACGCGAGACCTCCCCTGTACCCTCGGGGTTTAGCATGATAGATCAATTTAAAATAGTGCGGGTTCAACTCGGCGGCGGCCCCGCCTCCGATGTGCATGGAGCTCGACCCACCAGCACCATCGAGCCTTCAGGGCCGCGACCTCGGGCGGCTCGCCCTGTCGCCTCATGTCTTGGGCCCCGAAAGGACCTGCGGATCACGCACCCGCGCCGTCTCAAAAGCCCAGCCTCCCGAAGATTTGCGCCACATGGATGAGCGCCGGCCCGAGGATCACAACGAACATCGCTGGCAAGATGAACAGGATTGTGGGGAACAGCACCTTGGTCGCCGCTTTCTGCGCCCTCTCCTCGGCCTGCTGCATCCGCTTGACGCGGATCATTTCCGAGTGGACGCGCAGCGACTTGACCAGGCTGGCCCCATACTTCTCGGCCTGGATGATGACCGAGGCCAGGCTGCGGATCTCCTCGAGGTCGGCGCGCTCGCCCAGCTTCCTCAAGGCATCGCCGGTCGTACGCCCGAGCTGGACCTCGCGCTGGACGATGTGCAACTCAGCGGCGAGCATGGGGTGGGCCGTACGCAACTCGCCGCCCATCCGCCTCAGGGCACCGGTCAGGCTCAGTCCGCCCTCCAAGCAGATCACCAGCAGGTCGAGGGCGTCGGGCAGCGCCCGGCGGAAACTCGACTGCCGCTTCGACTTCGTCTGATCGAGCCAGAAGCTCGGGCCGATCATCCCGAGGATCCCGCAGCACGCGCCGACCAGCAATCCCGTCTGCATCGTCACCAGGCCGAGCATGCCCGCGACCGCGCCAAGCATCGTCGGCGCGAACATCAAGAAGACCTTCAATCCCAGGAACACGACCATGGCCTGCCGGCTGTAGAGCCCGGCGTGGATCAACCGGGTCTGGAGCCTGGTCCGCTCCTCCTCGTCGCTGGGGACGAACGGGGTCCCGATCCTGGGCAGGGTGGTCTCTGCGAGCTTGGTGATCGAAGCCCGGTCGGGAGAGGTCGGACCGGCCCCGCCCTGGCCGGAGAGCTCCTTCAGGCGCGATTCGAGTCGGCCAGAGCGGTCGCCCAGCATCAGCGAGACCATCAGCACCAGGCTGCTGGCCGCGAGGAACGCCGTCAGGGTCACGATCCCGTTGGCAGGCATCGCCGAGCACCTCCCTCGTCAGAAATCGAAGTTGATGATCTTGCGGATCCAGATCGCGCCGAACGTCTCGCTGATCACCATCGCCCACAACAGCCAGGAGTTCTCCAGCAGGATGCCGGCGTATTGACGGTTCAGGCCCATCATCATCAGGAAGAGCGCCGGGGGGAGCCCGAGCAGGATGATCCCCTGGAACCGGCCCTCGGCCGTCAGCGCCTTGATCTTGCCGCGCAGCTTGTACCGCTCGCGGATGATGCTGGAAAGCTTGTCGAGCATCTCGGCGAGGTTGCCACCGGTCTGCTGCTGAACCAGCAAGGCCGTCACGAAGATCTTCAGCTCGAGCAGGCCGGTGCGCCGGGACAGCTCCCGCATTGCCGTCTCGGGGGGGAGGCCGAGGTTCTGCTGCTCGTAGCAGAATGCGAACTCGCCGGCAATAGG
Source organism: uncultured Planctomycetota bacterium (assembly GCA_963845755.1). Lineage (GTDB taxonomy): Bacteria > Planctomycetota > Planctomycetia > Isosphaerales > Isosphaeraceae > CAWJTV01. The sequence continues at coordinate 1,475,926 of CAWJTV010000011.1, read as the reverse complement.
CGGCGCGAACTCGTCCGCGACCGCCTGGAAGGCCTGGGCCATCGTCTGCCCTGCCCGGATGATCCGCGACATCAGGTCGAACGCGTCGGGGAGCTGCGACAGGAGCTTGTCCCGACGCTGGCTCCGCTTGAAATGGACGTAGGCCACCGGCACGACCCCGCCCAGCACCGCACCGACAACGGCCACCAGGATGTTGTGCCGGACCAGGCCGCCCAGACCTCCTAGCGTCAGCGCGGCGACCGCCGAGATCGTCAGCAACCGGGCGGGCGTCAGGTCCAGGCCCGACTGCTCGACCATCGCCTCGAACCGACGGCGCAGGGTCGGCCGCTCCTCATCGGCGGTCGCGGTGGCCACCAGCTCGCGGAGGTCCTTCGTCAACAGCGACTTCTTGGCCCGGGCTCTCAGCTTCTTGCGAAACTCCTCGTCGACCCGGCTGCTCACTCGCGCTCGATCGCGCAAGTACATGTCAGAGACCAGCGAGTAGATCCCCAACACGGCCGTGACCGCGGCGACGAATGCCAGGACGGGCAGCAGGGCGGGAGTCATTTCATTCGTCCTTTCGTTCATGGTCCGTGGTCGAGCGAGAGTCAGACACAACGGACGACGAACAACAGGATCAAAGGAAAGAACGACAGGAATACGAGCTCAAACATTGAGAATTCTCCTTTCGAACATCTCGACGGAAAGCCGGTTGCCCGAGACCTCCAGCCGTTCCAGGCACTGGGGCCGGATCCCGGTGGATGAGAAATACCCCTGCGCCACCCGGTGCTCGTCCACCCCGGTCTGCTTGAAGCCGAAGATGTCGTGCATGCTCATGACTTCGCCCTCCATGCCGGTGACCTCCGAGATCTTGATCAGCCGGCGGATGCCGCCGGTCAGACGGGCCACCTGGACGATAATCTGGACGGCCGAAGAGATCTGGCGGCGGATGATCCAGATCGGCAGGTCGAAGCCGGCCATGCCGACCATCATCTCCAGCCGGCTGACCGCGTCGCGGGTGTCGTTGGAGTGGATCGTGGTCATGCTGCCGTCGTGGCCCGTATTCATGGCCTGGAGCATGTCGAGCGCCTCGGGCCCGCGGCACTCGCCGATGATGATCCGGTCGGGCCGCATCCGCAGCGCGTTGCGAACCAGGTCGCGGGTGGTCACCTCACCCTCGCCCTCGATGTTCGCAGGACGAGTCTCCATCCGGACTACGTGCGGCTGCTGGAGCCGCAGCTCTGCCGCGTCCTCAATCGTGGCCACCCGCTCCTCCTCGGGGATGTACGACGATAGGGCATTGAGCAGCGTCGTCTTGCCGCTGCCGGTGCCCCCAGAGATGATGATGTTCACCCGGGCCTTGATGCACGCCGCCAGGAACGTGATCATCTCCGGCGTCATCGCCCGGTTCGCCACCAGGTCCTTCGCCAGGAGCGGACGCGAGCCGAACCGGCGGATCGACAGCAGCGCCCCGTCCAGCGCCAGCGGCGGGATTACCGCGTTGACGCGGCTGCCGTCGGCGAGCCGGGCATCCACCATCGGGCTGGTCTCGTCCACCCGCCGGCCGATCCGCCCCGCGATCCGCTGGATGATCTGCACCAGATGCCGGTTGTCGTGGAAGGCGATCTCGACCCGCTCCAGCCGGCCCTTCCGCTCGACGTACGCCGTCTTCGGGCCGTTGACCATGATGTCCGTGATTGTCGGGTCGCGCATCAGCGGCTCGAGCGGCCCCAGGCCGAACGTCTCGTCCAGCACCTCCGTGACCAGCCGCTCTCGCTCGTTCAGGTTGAGCAGGTCGGCGCTGTAGCGGCAGAGATCTTCCGCCACACGCCGGACCTCCACCCGCAGTTCCTCCTCGTTCATCGTGCCGATGGCCGAGAGGTCCACCCCGGTGATCAACTGCTCGTGCAGTTGCTTCTTGTGCCGCAGGAACCGCTCCTGGGACGTCGACGCGGCACCATTTGCGGGCGGGGTCTCGGTCTGCATCCAGCTCATCGTCGATCGCTCCCGGGAAACCGGCCATGATGCCGGCAAAAGAATCGGTCGGGCTCTCCGGCCCGACGGTTTCGGTCCGTCGGGCTAGAAAGCCTGACCTCGATTAATTCCTTCCCTGCCGGGGTCACATCGCCTCACCGGTCATCTGGATTGAAGGAGAACCCGGGGCTCGCCATCGCCGGTCGTCCGATCGGTGGCATCCCGGATTGGTACGAGCCCCCCGCGGCTCTCAACATTGAGAAGAACCCGTTCTCCCTCGGTGGGATACTCGACGGGGCGGGCATCGGGCCCGTCGCCGCCGACTTCTCGACCTTATGCCGCCCGTTGACGCTCGCCGCCAGCTTCGTCAGGCTCTTGGCGACCCTGGCCGACGGGCTCTCAATGACGACGGGCACGCCGTTGTTATTGGCCCGGTTCACCGTCGCGGGGTCCTCGGGCACGTAGTGGGATATCTTCAGCCCCAGGGCGTCCTCGGCCTTGGCGTACGGGACCTCCTTGCGCTGGCCATAGCGGTTCACCACCAGCCTCAGGCGATCCCGGTTCATGCCGAGGCGCTCCAGGTGCTCGATGGCCCGGCGAGCATTCCGCAGCGAGGCGAAGTCGAGCCGGATGACGACGAGGACAATGTCGGACTGGAGCAGCGCGTCGAGCTGCTCGACGCCGAAGTGGTGATCCACGTCCATCACCACGTAGGGGAACATGCCGCGGGCCAGGTGGAGCACCTTGCGGATTCCCTCAGACGTGACGCGGCCGACGTCACCCAACTGCGCGGGGGGCGCCAGCAGGTGAACGCCGCTTTGATGTCGGACCATCGACCGCTCGAACAGAACCCGGTCCAGCCGGCCGACGTTCATGCAGAGGTCGGCCAGGGAGTGTGTCGGCTTGAGGTCGAGCAGCGGCGCCAGGTCGCCGGCATGGAGCTTCAGGTCGATCAGTGCGGAGGTCTCGTGCTGCTTGGCCAGGACCGTGGCGATGTTCGCCGCCAGGGTGCTTGATCCGCTGCCGCCACTGGGGGCCAGCACCGCGATCACCCGCCCGGCCTCGTCCTCATCCGGGCGGCTCGCCCGCCACCGGGCCAGCGCGGCCTCGAGCTCCGCCTCCAGGTCATCCCGGTCGAGGTAATCGTCCACGGCGCCACGCAGGGCCCGCAGCACCATCTTGGGGTCGGCCGTCGGTCCGACGGCCAGCACCCGCGTCGCCTGCTGCCGCGGCAGCTTCTCCACCAGCTCCAGCGCCCCGAGGGCCCCGACCGGGTCGTCCGGCAAGACGAGGACGAACAGGTCGACCGGCGACCTGGTTAGACGCTCGGGCGCCACCTCGATGCGGACGACCTCCGAGGCCGGGCAGTCCAGCCCCTCACGGAGCAAGACCTGCCGCACCGCAGCGGCCAGCGCCTCGCTATCGGCGGCCAATAAGGCTTTCATGATCGCTTTCTGGGTTCGAATGAGACGTCAGGAACGTCCGTCGGCCACCTCGCCACCCTCAGGATCCGTCGTTCGGGGCGACGGTCACCCGGCCCTCGTTGCTCCCGCGGAGAGTCCGGATCGTCCTGGGGGCCTCCCGCCTGGGGGCGGGCGGCGCGGGCGGGCGCGCCCTGGCCAGTGCCTCGCCCAGCGCCGCCACGATCTCCTTCGCCCGCTGATCCCAGGTCCTCTCCTGGCGCAACTGGAGGTCGAGCATCGTCGCCGGCCGGGCCTTGCCCGCGATGCGGTCGTCCCGGTTCCGCAGCGCCAGGTGCAGGCTCCCTTTGCGCTGGCCCAACTCCAGCACGTTCGCCTCGTCGGGCGAGACGAGCAGGGTCACCGACCGCATGTCCTTGACGTTCGACCTTGTTCTCAGCCGGGGCGTCGATCCTCTGATCGACGGCCAGGATCTCCACGTCGTGCAGCAGCCTCGCCGTGCTGGCGCCGCCGGTGAAGTTGCCGGCCATCCCCTCTGTGATGGTCAGCAGCACGTCCACCCTGTTGCCGGGCAGGATGAAGCCAGCCACGCCCGACGCCAGCGTGGTCGTGATCGTGAAGGCCCGCATCCCCTTCGGGATCAGCGCGGCCATCCCGCGCCCGGCCCCCTTGGTGGCCAGCTTGTTCTCCAGGATCGCGTCGTCCCGCATCAGCGGGATCGCGACTGTCCGGTCGATCGCGTCCTCGATCTTCATGATCGCCCCTGGGGACACTAGCTCCCTGGGGAAGTCCCGCGTCTTGAGCAGCTCGCTGGTAATCGTACCTCCGCGTGCGATGTCCGCGGCAGCCACCACGACCGGGACCATATCCCCTTTCGGCGGGGACTTGATCAGCGAATTGACCCCGACAGCGGCCGTTCCGCCGAAGAATAGCGCCAGCATTGCCACGATCAGCGTACGCGGACTCATAAGTCTACTCCCGATGGGATGGATAGCTGAGGAGGACAACGTCGAGATCAGTCTGACCGGGCCCGGGCTTTCCCCGGCGGGCGACCGCGCGGCTCGCGGTCAGGGCATCGGGTTGCTGCCGGACCACAGCAGCGTACTCACGATCCCGACCAGCACCATGGCGGCGAAAGGGATGATCCGCCGGCGGCGGTCGGCCCGGCGCACCTCCTTCTCGACCCGGTCGTCGGCCCCCAAGTAGCGGCCGATGCAAACCAGGCGCATCCAGAGAACCTGCAGGTTCAGGAACGTCTCGCCCACTTTCCCGGTCACCACCATCAGGACCACGGCATAGGCGCCCGCAGCCAGCGAGCTGGCGATGAACACGTGGAAGGTCAACGGCATCCCCAACCAGGCTCCCAGCGCGGCCATCAGCTTGACGTCGCCGGCCCCCATTCCGCCGATCACGTGGAGGGCGATTAGGGCACCGAACCCGAACAGGACGCCGACGAGGCTGCTGGCGAGGTCTGCCCGCATCGCGTGATAGACGAGACCGACCGCGAGCAGCGGCAGGGTCAGGAGGTTGTAGACCTTGAACTTCCAGACATCGGTGATGGCCGCGATCAGCGTGGCGGTCAGTGCGATGGCTATCGGGACGTCCGCGGGACCAGGCACCGTCGGTCTCCTTAGCTATGGGGATCTTGTCCTCGTCGCGCTCGGCGCACGGAGGAAAGGGGATATCCGCGAGGGAACTCCACCAATCAAAGGCTGCACGCGCCGCGAGCGAGGGCTACGTTGACCATCCCAGGCGGCGACGCCGGCGTTCCGGGAAGGCTCGCGCCTCCCTCATCGAATCGACCACCAGATCTAAGGGAGACCGGGCTGAACGGGCCTTTCCCTGCCGGCAGGGTAAGAATCCGCCTGTCCCCCGACTCTCGCGATCGCCGCCCATGCCACACGGGCCCGGCCGCGACGGCCGTGAATCAGATGGTCGCGGAGAATGAACTGAAGAACTCGTTGACCTTCGCCCCCAACGCGCCAATCACCACGATGCAGACGATCGTGATCAAGGCGAACATGAGGGCGTATTCAACGATCGAAACACCTCCCTCGTCCCGACCGAAATGCCTGGCGGCCTCGATGAGCCGATTCACGGCCGTTCCTCGTTGTCGAAAAGGGTATGAACGGCTCGAACGAAACCACCTGGCGTCGGGTCATTGATTTTCGTTCTGCCGGCCCAGGGAACTCGTCGTCTCCCTTGCCGAACTCGCAAAGCGTGATTGCGGCCCAGGCCACTCGCCAGCAGTCAGATTGTGCTGGACACCTGGTTGAACATGGCGTTGATCTGCGTGCCGAGGGCGGTCATGCCGGCGAGGCAGACGACGGCGATCAGGGCCAGGAGCAGGCCGTACTCGGCCAGCGAGGCGCCCTCCTCATCGCGGACGAACTTCCGGGCGGCGGCGTAGAGTTTCGTCATGGGTCTTCCTCTCTGGGTGAAAGATGGAGTCGTGTGTGTCGAAGCCCCCGGTTCGGCAGGGTGGGACTTTCACAGGGGAGGGGGCGAGGACCCCGGTGAGACCCGCGCTGGGGTCAGATGGTGGAGGCCACCTGGTTGAACATCGCGTTGATCTTCGTTCCGAGAGTTGTCATGCCGGCGAGGCAGACGACGGCGATCAGGGCCAGGAGCAGGCCGTACTCGGCCAGCGAGGCGCCCTCCTCATCGCGGACGAACTTCCGGGCGGCGGTGCAGAGCTTCGTCATGGAGATTCCTCTCGTAGAGGTAGAAAAAGAATTGCGGCCCTCCGATGCGAACGGGTCCCGGTCGCCCTCGACCGGTCGCTTCCGTCGGATTCTAGACCGCATGTCTTATACGTGATGATGATTAAGCACGAGCTGTGCCGAACTCTTCGTTGCGCCACCTCGGTAATCCATGAAGAACGCTCCTGGCCAGGGCATCGAAGCGCAACTTGTTTCAAGAGCATTAGTTAGGACGCGAGCCCTTTGGGGGCACAGTTTCGAATAGCTCACCCTTACCGCCTCGGACGGCACAGGACACGGTCCGAGTGTAAACCTATCGTGGCGCCTGAGTGTAAGCTCTCAGAATCTCGTCAATCAGGTGTAAGCCCATCGAGGGCCGAGCGGGACCACTGCAGTCTGTGACCAACACCGCGACCCCGCGAGATTGAGACGCGAAGGCATATCCGGTAGCCTACCGGCCTCCGGGCGCAGGTCCCGACCCGCCGGCGTCGGAGCCGGGACGTCCGCGAGGATCCCGATGAGCCGACTTCGGCCGGCCGCATGAAACGGCGGACAGGATCTACTCGGAGCCCTCGTAGGAACAGCGTGTCGGTAGGCTGTCCGCTGGATCGTCAGCCCTGTAGCCATCCACGGTGGCGGTCGACGACGATCGGGGAGCGGCCCCATGAGCCTCTATGGCAGGCGGCAATGGATCAGTGGCGATGGCTAAATTGAAAATATATAAAATAATTCAAAATTCATTACTGTTTCGCCGTCAAGCCGACAGAAAGCACTCCTAGCAACCAGATCAGGAGCCCATTCCGGAGATTCAAGAGCAGGATGGCGCCAGCCTGGTGGTCGAGCACCATGACGAACCCGGGCCCCGGATAGAGCATCGCCGTCGTGATGCAGGCGAGCAGGAATATCTGGCGGGCGAGGCGGCCAATCCGGCCATCGAGGACCACCAGGAACGGGAAGAGCCAGATCAGGTACTGGGGCGATAACACCTTGCCGGTGATGATGAAGGCGAGCACGGCGGCCGCCGAATAGCGCATCCCTTCGGTCATGCCCGACCGCCGGAACTGCACCATGACCAGGAGCAGTGTTGCGACCTGGATGGGGAAGGCCATCGGGGCCAGCCACGCCCCCCATGCCGGCCCGACGTGATACGCCTTGTAGTCGAAGACCCAGGGGACCACGGTCCCCGTTGCGGTCCCCCAGAGGAAGAGTGCGCCCCCGTAGAGCGATTCCACTTCCAGGCCGCGCCGGGCGTGGTATCCCAGCGAATCGAGCACGCCGCGGCCGCTCAGGGCGAACCAGGCGGCCAGCCCGACGGCCATGGTCGCGAAGAAAGCCTCCATGCCGCGCGGCCAAGACGTCCGCAGCCGCGATAGCTCCCAGACCAGCGCCGGAGCGGCGACCACCCCGGGGAAGACTTTCGTGAGCGCCCCCAGGCCGGCGGTCATCCCGCCGAGGGGACTCCGGCCCGCGTACCACCACCGCGCGGCCGCGAAGGCCAGCACCATCGGGGCCAGCTCGAACCGGCCGATCACCAGCGGGCTGAGGATGGCACAATACAGCGTGTACCAGCCGAGGCGCCACGGGACCTGCTCCATCCCCTCGCTCTCGCTCACCTGGCGCGCGATCAGGTAGATCGCTGCGGCGTCGAAGAGCAGCATCTCCACCACGAAGGCGGCTTTGTAACCGTCCAGGTCCGATACCAGGAGACGGGGGAGCAGGAAGAGCGGGAATGAGAGGACCGGGTATTCGAAGGGGAAATCCCGGTACGGGATCATGCCCGCCATGGCCTTCGAGGCGTTGTCGTAATAGAAGCTGAGCGACCACGAGACGGCCGCGATGTCATTCCTCCCGAAGAAGATCAGGTACTGCGCGGTCGCCAGGAAGATCTGAGCATGGACGGCGGTCGTGAGGAACGTCAGCGACAGGAGAAAGTGATTCCGGGTCATGGCGGCCGACTCCGCGGTCAGGTTTCGGTCAGGGCAAGGCCGGGGACAGTTCAAGCGTCGGCGGCTCCGACGACCCCTGTCGCCGCGAGCGCCGCCCGGCGGCTGCGTCCGGACCAGACCTCCGTCGCAAGCCAGATCAGCGTCAAGAGCAAGGGAATCCAGAAGAAAGTGAACTCCGGGAAGAGGCGCACGGTGCTCGGATACCTCTGCCTGAACTTCATGAGGGCCCCAAAATGGAGGTAGGGCAGGACCACGAGGGTGACGAGGAGGGCGGTCCCGGCGACCTCCGAGAGCCGCCGGCCCATCATGACGAATAGCGGAATCAGCAGGACGGAGAAGTCGTAGTGGCGGCCGTAGGGCGCGATGAGGGACGGCGCAAGTAACCCCAGGGCCATGATGTCTTCCAGCGGCCTTGACCGGTCGAGCGACGCCCGGACCACCACCACCAGGAACGGGACTGCCACGACCAGGTATGGCAGCCACAGGCTCCATGACCGGAGGCCGAGCGTCCTGAGGATCAAGTACCAGGTGGTGCCGATCCACGGGAAGTAGACCGTCGGCGGGGGCGTATGCGCGCCGGCCCGCAGCATCTCGATCGGCCAGGCCGGCACGATCAGGGCACCGGCCAGGCCCAGCACGGCCAGGGTCAGCGCGAACCCCTGCACGACCCCCCAACGCCGCCGCCTCGCGGCCCAGAGCAGCAGCGCCAGGACGAGGAAGACGGTCAACTGCGGCTTGGTCGTCAGGCAGGCTAGCGCGGCCCCCGCCGGTCGGTCGTTCCCCCCCTCCAGCAGCCGCCACCCCAGCGCGGCGAAGAAGAGGATCGGGATCGAGGTCTGGCCGACGAACAGCGAGATCACCGACAGGATGAACACCGGGACCGCGACCAGCGGCACCGACCGTGGCAGGCCGGGGACCGCGTCCCGGAGCAGATAGCCCGATGTTAGCAGCAGCTCCAGGTTCAGGGCGAACCACGCGATCTTCGCGCCCTGGTAGCCGAGCGGGATCAGCAGCGCACAGAATGCCGCGAACCACGGGGGGTAATAGTAAGGGAGGAAATCGAACCGGCCCAGCCCATCCGTTGCCTTGTCCCAGCCGCACTCGTGCTGGATCCGGGCCTGAAGCGCCTCATCGTAGGGGCTCTGACCCGAGGCGACGAGCTTCCCGGCCGCCCAGTAGCAGATGAAGTCGGGGACCAGCTTCTCCCAGGGCGCGATCGCGAGGAGGCCCTGGACGCATAACGTCGTCAGGAGCGTAATGCCCACCAGGCAGATCCAGGGACGGAGGTTCGCACTGCCATCTCGTCTCATCACCGTCGTTAATCCTCTCTCGAGTTCGACCCAGAAAGCCTCGATTCGTTCGTCGTCTGCAGGGACCAACCCCAGATTCCTTGGTCTCGAGTCATGGAATCACACCCAACGCTGTCGCATCGCGGAAACGTCGCCGGCTATCCATCTCCTCTCCGGCGACGTCGCGCCCGGCGAGAACGAGCTGGTAGGCCCCCAATCCCATCAGCACCAGCGTAAAGGGCTGGAATCCCAGCGAGCGTGCGAGGTGTTGCGAGATCCAAGGCACCACGAAGAGCAGCGCCAGGAGGAATCTGAAGGCGTGGACTGAAGTCATCGCGGTCGTCCGGTCGCGCCGCCAGTGTGCGTCCGTGGTGATCACCAGCCCAGGGACGATGAGGATGGCGTCGTAGACGCCGATATAGACATTCAAGACCAACGTCCAGGTCAGTGTCGCGGACCAGGTCAACAGTCGTCGGTCGGGACCGTACCGGTCGAGCACCACCACGAGCAAATCAAGAATGGCAAGACCGTGAGGGCCGCCATGACCAACGCGGATAATCCAAGGAGACCATGGCCACCGAACATCGATCCGAGGAAATGGTAGAGATCGATGAATTTCCAGTTGGGGAACTCCGTGGTCGGGCTCCTCATGAGCCGCGAGAACGCCGTAATGTGATGGACGTAGGCCACGCAGCCACGCGAGCCAACCGCGAGCACGGAGACCACCGCCAGAGCCATGCCCCCCGCGGCGAATCCACCCAGGACACGCGACCTCCGGGCGACGACCAGCATGGGAATGACCAGGACGAGGAGCGGCGGCTTGTACAGGCAGAGTGCCAGGCAGAGCCCGGCGCCGAACGGCCTCCCGTGCGCTTCGCAGTGCAGCGCCAGGGCCATCGCGACGAAGCCGACCGTTGACGCCTGTCCGGAAAGCCAGCACTCCACGAACGGCTGGAACGAGAGGGCCAGGAGTAGCGCGGTCGATCGCTCTCGCGTGGGAATGGCCTCGACCCCGCGCCAGGTCAAGGCCAGCCCCCTCAGGTAGAGGCCGGCCGAAAGCAGCATCCAGGTCAGGCAGGCCCATGCATACGGCATCAGCGCAGGGATGCGCAACAGCAGGGAGAAGAAGGGCGGATAGACATAGGGCAGCTTCGTCTCCGGCGGCAAGCCGGGCAGGAGCTCATGGAAGACTCGATCCTGGAGGTCGAGGTCATAGAGGCGCGGCGACGGCCCTGCGTTGAGGATCCGGCCCGCGATGTAGAAACCCGCAAAGTCGAATCCCCGAGCAGGACCGAAGATCGTGTGAGTCCCGTCGGGGGTGAGGAAGGAAACGGCGGCGAGCACGAGGCTCATCGCCAGCACAGCCAAACAGACGAAACGCACCTTGTCGCGCTCCAGGCGACGATCGGCGAAGGATCGAACCCGATCCGCCCAGGGCGATATCCCGTACCCATGAACACATTCTTCAATCCACTGTTGTCGCACTCGATACACTCCCCGCGATCCGCCGTCCGACCGAATCCCCCCCGAACATGACCGCTACGCCAAGGCCGAACAGCGCAATCAGTGCATAACATTGATACGAGAGCAGGGTGACCGTCTGCAGAGGATGAGCGATGCCGTGCGATTTACCCCCGGGGATCAAGAGATGCTGGATGATCGACGGCGAGGACCAGAAAGCGACGAGGATGACCGCGAAAAGGGCTCGCGCGGAGGTGGACCGAGGGAGATGAATCCAGGTCGCGGCGATGGGAAGTGGCAGCAGGAGCAGATAATGGTCCCAGGTGATCGGCGAGACCAGGAGCATGGCCGTCAATGTCGATCCGAACGCGAGGTCCAGGTGATCCCGCGTCGCCGCCCGGCGCACGATCGATGCCAGTGCGATCAGGACCGGCGCGCAGGACGCCACGATCCCGATCCGCGCGATCGCCGGGCTGCGCCAGAGCGGCTCAACTTGCAGCTCGCTCAACGGGGGGTCGAACATCTTGACCCAGAATCCCACGAGGGAGGCATTGGGCCATCCGCCGCGGAATCCCGCCACGCGCCGGAGGACGTCATCGAAGTAACAACGATACGACTCGAAGCCAAGGACGGCCGCGGTGAGGCCGGTGAGCATGGTCACGGCCAGCGCCCCCGCGATCAGGGCCTTCCATTCTCCCCTCAGGAGGAAGTAAATGAAAACGAATCCCGGGAAGATCTTGATGGCTGCGGCGGTCCCCAGCAAGGCCCCTGCGAGCATCGGCCTCCCCGACCGGTCCGCGGCCCAGGTGCCCGTCAAGAGCAGGAGGATAACCAGGTTCAGTTGCGCGAAGAAGAATTGCAGGATCAGGGGCGAGCACACCAACAGCGATGCGATCAAAAGGAATAACCGCCGGGCTGAAAACGGAATCCGCAGGCCGCGCCAGATCAGGTACAGGCTCGCCCCGAGCATGCCGAACGAAGTGAGGTTCCAGGCCAGGACGGCATCCTGGTAGCGGAATGCGGCGAAAGGGAGCGCCAGCAGGACGGAGGTCGGCGGGTGCGCGTTCACCTCGACCGTCAGGTCTTGCGGTCTCGAGATCTCGAGGCCCAGATAGCGGGGAATCGTCACCCGGTGATTGGCGTAGACGGGCACGCCCTGAAGGTGATTGGCGCCGAGGCCCACTCCTGGTAGAAGTTGACGATGCGGCCGGTCGGTGGCCTCAGGGATGTAAGATAGAGGGGGCCCATGATGGAGGCCGCGATCAGGGCGAGGCCCGGCCCGAGCCAGTCCATCCTCGAGCAACGCGCAGCCCTGGGCCCCTGGTGCGGGGCGGCGCGCGTCGGGCCCGGCCCGGGCGGGCGACCGGCCTCGGGGTCAAAATGATGATTTATTTCCTCGGGCTGACACTGGTCCACGGTTCCAATCCACTCCTGATCGAGCCAGTACATCGGGAAGAATCGCGGCCTCAGTCCGCTCGGGGGAGCCAGGACTCAGGATGGCGGCCCCACCCTTACGGCGATTGGGGCGAGATATCCCGCCGGCCGCGCGTCGTCCCGAGGGCCAGGACGAGCATGGCAGTGAGAATCATCCAGGTGGCATAGGGCAGCACCGTCGCCTGCACGAATCGGCCCCAGCCTCCCCACTCCAAGGTCCAATTCGCCAAGGGCCTGAGCAGGAACGCATTCAGATAGAGGACCGCGATCACCAGCAGGCCGATCGTGATGGAAGGCCGATGCCCGTGGTCGGGAGCCACCCGCACCCGGCAGGCCCCGTAGACCAGGGGCATCGCCAGGATTACCGAATCGTAGTCCCTGTGGTAAAGGAAAAGGATCGAGTAGAGGGCGATCAGAGCGCATGCGGCCGGCCGGGACGTGTCGCCCCGGACGACGGAGCAAGCGACCCACGCCCCGAGCATCAGCAGCGCGATGTATTGGGCATTCCTGATGCTCGCGCGGCCCCGGAGTCCCAATCGATAGAACAGCGGCTCGAGACCGATGATGCTCTCGTTCCGGGGGCCCTCAAAGGAGTAGTCGTTGACTTGCCCCGGCGACGAGAACTCCCCAATGCGATCCACGATTGTTGCGATCCGCCCCGGCAGTTCGTTCGTTCGACCGGTGAGAGAACAAAACCCGAGGATGAGCACAGTCAAAGTGACCCAGGTCCAGCGATCGGCCTTGCGGAGAAAGAGCAGCAGGAAGGGGAGCATCGTCCCGACCTTGACCGTGGCTAGAGAGAGGCAGACACCGGCCCAGACGGGCCTTCCCTTTCCCTGGGCCACCAGCGCCGCGAACAGCATCACGGCCACGAAGACGCTGAGTTGGCCCAGATAGAAGCCCATCAGCGAAGAATCGGAGAAGGTCAAGCAGATCGACAATCCCGCGAGGGTCGCGGGCGGGAGGCTCCACGCCTCCGCGCCCGTCGGGTCGGTACGACCATCGATGCGCGCCTGGAGCTTCAGCGTATATTGTGCCAGGACCACCAGCGTCAGGCTCGCCAGGATGTTCGCCACGGTCCACAGGGCGAGGCAGACGCGGTAGGGCGGGAGGGCGAACAGGGCGAACAGGGGGAGGGCGCTCGGTGGATTGAGGAGAGGATGCTGGCCGAAGCGACCCGCGGCGTAGGGGTCCAGCCCGGCCCAGACGTCACGACCGGCCCTCCAGAAGATCGAGCAGTCGAACCCGAAATACTCCAAGGGGAACATGGCATATAGGTGGATCAGGAAGATCGCGAGGGTTGCGACGATCACCGACCAGAGGTGGAACGGCTTGATCCTGGCGCGCAGCAGGACCGCCAATCCAATAGACATTGATATATATTTAGATACTAAAATTATTAATGTAATCATTGTATTAGATCCCGGCCGGTTGACGCCGGATGAAGACCACGGCATGCGGGTCCTCGTAGGCCACCCGGAAGCGGCCGGCGAGCCGCAGGAGGGAACACAACGGCGACTCGGTGCTCGCGATCACGACGCCGGCGGCCCGGAGCTCGGGATCGGAGTCCCAGCCTCGCTCGCCCGCCCAGGTCTTGCAGGACCGCAGGAGTCGCTCGTCTCCGTGCAGATTCGTGCGCCCATCCATCGCGACCGGGAGCTGGGGAAGTCGCCAGATCAGATAGCCGCCCCAGTCGAAATGGTTGTACAGAGGCCCTTTAAGGTGCTGCTCCGCGACGAACGAAGCGGCACTGGCCGGAAACTTCTCCTCGACCGCCTGCGCGAGGCGACTTGGAGAGAGCCCGCGCCCCCAACCGATCGCGGCGAGCACGAGAACAACCCCGACGGCGACGGCCAGCGATCGCCGACGAGTCGGCGCGAAACTGCCCATCACCCAGCCGGGCCGGCAGCCCTCGCCCGTTACGATCGCCAGCGACGCCAGCACGACGAACCAGAGATCGCGCTTGGTGTGAAAGGAGAAGTAAGCGGATGAGGCGAGCAGGAGGAACTCGAACGCCGGCAGCCGACGTCGCCAACCCAGGGCGAAGGTAGCCCAGCCGGCCATCGCCAGCACGGCCCAATCCGCCGGTCCGCGGAAGTCCATGGCCCGGTGCTCGCTGACCAGGCGAAAGGCGGCGGGTTGGATCGCGTACTCGACGACGACGGCATATAGCCGGACGTGATAGGGATTCAGAAGTGTCGCCGCAAGGCAGGCGACCGTGAGGGCCACGAGTTGCCACCAGTCGCGCGAGCCGATCGTATCGGCGTGCGCCCCCGGCCGGCCGCGGCCAAGGAGCCGATCGATGCAGGGGGCGGCACAGGCCAGCCCCAAGATGAACAGCCCGTAGATGAACTGGATATGCAGGTTTGCCCAGAGCGCATATGAGATCGGCAAGAGCCAGATCGAGGGCCCGCTCCGACCCGCCCGGAGGTCGAGCACCGAGTCGAGCGTCAGCGTGAAGAAGAGGATCGTGAAAAGCCAGGGCCGCTCGTTCATCAGGCAGGCGCACGTCATGAAAGCCAGACCGGTCAGGCCGGATGCGACGACGAACCTCGGCTCGCGCCGGGCGATGAAACGGTGCACGGCGACGGCGACGGCGAATCCCAGGGCGGCACGATAGAGGATGATGCCGCTGAGGTCGAGCCGCTCGTACAGGCCGTAGACCAGGACCTCGAAGAGCCAGCTATAGGCAACCCAGGGCCTGTCCTGGCCGAAGGTCGAGAAGGGATCGGTCGCCGGGACCATGGCGTGCTCGACGATCCATTGACCCGTGCGGAGGTGCCACCAGATATCGAGGTCCTGGACCGGCTTCATGACCATGATTGCCGGGATCGCATAAAGCGCGATCAGGATGACGAGCCGGAGGGCTGTGTCCGAGAAGCGGCTTGACGTCGAGAGGGAGCGCGGGTCTTCCTCGCGGGAAGCCCTTGCATCCGTCGCCCGCATCGGGATGTCAACCAGAGTCGCTCGCATTGAAGAACCACTCAACCCTCGGAGTACCCGGGTTCGGATTCGCTTTTCCATCGACGGCTTTTCACGCCATGTACGGGTGGGGAGCCTGGAACGTCTACCGGTACGTCGCTCGAGGATCAGCCCCTAGGCCCGACCTGCGACCGGTGCATGGGCAGGCAGGGAGTTTCCGAGGCGTCGGCCCTCCTGTTCAAAGAGCGCACATCGGAGGAGCCTCCAGCGATGGAGCCGGAACCGGAACGCCGTCCCGAGCACGCCGAGGCCATAGGTCACGGAGCGGCGGAAGTTGATCGAGGAGGCCTCTGGGAAATACCTGGTCGGGCAGGAAATCTCGCCGATCGCGAAGCCGAAGGCGACCGCCTGGGCGAGTATCTGGTTGTCGAAGACGAAGTCGTCGGAGTTCTCGTGCAGGGGGAGGGTTTCCAGCACTCGGCGGCTGAAGGCCCGGTAGCCGGTGTGGAACTCCGAGAGCTTGATGCCCAGCAGGATATTCTCGACCGCGGTCAGGAAACGGTTCGCCACGTACTTGTACAGCGGCATCCCGCCCTTGAGGGCCCCGGCGCCGAGGACACGCGAGCCGAGCACGACATCATATTCGCCCGAGGCGACCTGCCAGGCCATCGACCCGATCAGCTTGGGGCTGTACTGATAGTCCGGATGGAGCATTACCACGACGTCGGCACCCCGGCGCAGCGCCTCGGTGTAGCAGGTCTTCTGGTTGCCCCCGTAGCCCTGGTTCTGCGAGTGGACGATGGAGGGGATGCCGAGCCGGCGCGCCCGCTCGACCGTATCGTCGCGCGAGGCGTCGTCGACGAGCAGGAACTCGTCCACGATCCCGGGCGGGACATCCGAGATGGTCCTCTCCAGCGTCTTCGCGGCGTTATAGGCCGGGAGGACGACGATCACCGTCTTGCCGTTGATCATGGAGGTCGATCCAGAACCCAGGAATGGCGACAGCATCAATCTCTCCGGTTCATGGGAGCCCTCCTCGACGAGAGGACGACGATCGCCGTCTGGCCTTTGAGTATGGGGATCCGCCCGGGAGCCCGACGCAGTGACAGCGTCGAGCTCATCTCTTACCATTTGTCGTGCCAATCGGCGTCAACTCGGCGCCGGAAATCCCCCGCGGCACCGACTCTTGCACGATGACACCCCCAACTGATGACTCAACAAGGCTTTGCGGAGGATCGCCGCACACCGCACGCTCGGCGGTCCATCGCGTTCCCCGCTTCGCCGACCCGGTTGGCCTGTCAACCTTCGTTGACAGACGATGTCAACGTTTACGCTCGCCATCGCCGCTGATTGACACCCGGAGTTACGGCCCGGGATCTCGCCTGTTGAGCGGGGCCACCGCCGCCTCGACCGAAGGGCCGGGCCGGAGCCGTGGGGTGGTACCGGCGGGCGAGTCGACGGTCGCCCACGGTTTCACCATGGCGTCACGCCCTGGCGGCGGGTGGTCGGCCGAGGTGACGAGCACGTGCGGGTCCTGTGGAGTGCCGTCCCGGCGATTCTCCAACTTCGCGGCCAGGGCATTCAACTGGCCCAGGCGGTCCTTCGCGAGTTGTGAGGCGGGATCGAGGGCCAGGGAGCGCTGGTAGTGCTCCCGGGCGGATTCCCAGCGTCGCTCCATGGTCAGGGCGAAGGCCAGGTTCAGGTGCGCCTGGGCGGGCTCGCTGCCGCCATCGCGGAACTCCGCCAGGGCGTCCTCCAGACGGTTGTTGCGGACCAGGAGCAGGGCCAGGTTGTTGTGGGCGCGGCGGTGGTCCCGATCGACCGCGATCGCCTGGCGCAGATTCTGCTCCGACTCCGTCCAGCGGCGCTGGAGGTAGAAGCTATAACCCATGTCGCAGAAGATCTCGGGGTCGCCGGGTCGTAAGGCGAGGGCCTTGCGATAGAGCTCGGCGGACTCCCGGAACTTCCCTTGCTTATCGTGGAGGACCGCCATCCGTAGGTAGGCGTCGGCGCGGCGGCCGTCGCGAGCCAGGGCGGCGCGGTAGGCGGCCATCGCCTGCTCCAGTTCTCCCTGCTTCTCGGCCACCCGGCCCAGGCTGATCTGCACGTCGGCCTCCTGGGCCGGCGTGATCGAACTGCCGTTCGGCTCCTGATTGCGGCCCCGGTCGGCTCGATTGCCGAGAGGGGACGGGAACTGATGGCAACCGACCAGACCGAGCAAGGCCCCAGCCGCTAGCGCTCTCCCCAGGCATTGCGTTCGACGCGTGGCCGTCATGGCTTGAAACCCTTCATGGGCTATGACTGCGGTGTGGTCCGCCGGAATGGGCTGGGTGGACTTCCTCCTGCGGGCCACCTCTCGGATGGACATAACGACGACGGAGGCGGAACGATCGGGGCTCACCGGCCCGCGGCGCCGCCGCCGACGGCACCACCGGAGAGTCCCCCCGCATTGAAGTCCAGGCCGCCGCCGACGAAGCCGGTGGCACCGGCGCCCCCGATCGCCCCGCCCGAGGACAGGTTCGAGATCTGGCCGGGATAGATGGCGTAGTAGGCCTCGAACCCGGTCATGCCATGGGCGATGCCGGGGCCGATGAGGATCCGCTCGGCGGGGACTGGGAATGCTCCGCGGCCCAATTCGGCGAGGAGGACCGACTTCCTGGAATCATCGAGGCCGGGCTCCCTGGGCGTGCGCTCGACCACGATCGGTAAGAAGTTGGTCGGGAGCGCCGCGGCGACCGCGGCCAGCTTGTCGCGGCCCCGGGTATTGAGCTGCGGCGTGTCATCGACGAAGTCGTAATGGTAGAAGACCATCCGGGCGGCCTGGCCGTTGGCCACCTGACTCCGGGCATGGGCGTAGGCCGACTCGCCCAGCGGCCATTCGTTGAATTCCTCGGCGAAGCCCAGGAAGCGGTCCTGGAGGTGCCGCTTGCAGTGGGCGCGGTGATGCCGCCAGCGGCTCAGGCCGCGGCGATTGCCGCAGGTGCATCCCCCGGACGCCGTCGCGGCCGGCGCGACCAGGGGAGCCGCCGCGGGCGCGGCCACCAAGCCGGGTAGGCTCGCAGCCGACAGCGGGGCCGCAGGCGTCGGGCCCTCCTGGGCCGACGCGGCGGGACCCTGAGCGCCGGCGAGCATCAGCCCGGCGAAGAGCAGCAGGTTCCGTCGGAGTGCACGAGGCATTCGCTTACCCTCCATTGGTCAGTCGTCGATCTCGGGACGATCGCCCGATGCTCCGTGACGGCGATCGAAGACCGATGCGGGACAGGCGGCCGGACGGATCTCCGTCACTCCGAGAATCCGACCGGGCCATTGACATACTTCTTTTCCAGCTTCAGGTGGCGGCGGAGGCCGAAGCGGTCGTCCCACTCGGTCGTGGAGCGGAAGTCCTTGCCGGTGCGGGCCTCGATCCGGTTGAGGAAGAAGAGCTCCAGGTCGTTGGGCTCCTTGACCTCGTCGCCGGGCGTCGGCGGGACCTGGCCGGGACTCATCGGCTCGATCAGGTACGGCGTCACCAGCACGACGAGCTCCTTCTCGGTCCGCTGGCTGGAGGTGTTGCTGAAGAACGGCCCGATGATCGGCAAGTCGCCCAGGACGGGGATGCGCGGTATTGCCGTTGAGCGACAATTGCAGCAGGCCGGCGATGGCCAGGGTCTGCCCCTCGCGGAGTTCGACGGTCGTCTGCGCCTTGCGGGTATCGAGGCCGGGGACCGGCGTGCCGCCCGCGACCAGGGTGACGGCGATCGTGTTGTCGATGTTGCTGACCTCGGGGGCGACCGTGAGCCGGATGACGTCGCCGTCGAGGATATAAGGGACGAAGCCGACGCGGACGCCGAACTCGCGGAACCGGACGGTGATCGTCGGGGCGACGCCTGAGGCGCTGACCTGGGGGACGGGCACCGGGAACTCGCCGCCGGCCAGGAAGCTGGCGGTCTGACCGTTGAGCGCCACGAGGTTGGGCTCGGCGAGGATCTTGAGCAGCCCGTTCTGCCGCAGGGCGCCGAGTGCGAACTCGAAGTTGGCGTCCTGGAAGATGCCGAAGACAGTCGTGTCCAACCCATTCTGGAGCATGCTCGCGGAGCCGAAGAGTTGTTTGCCCCGGACCAGTTGGCCCGGCTGGCCGATTGTCCCCTGGAAGTTGGTCGGCCCGCCGATGATCGAGCCGACGATGCCCCCCGTCCGGGGATCCACGCCCAGGAAGTTGGCGCCGATCCGTCGCAGGGCGGTCCGGTTGAGCTCGGCGATGCGGACCTTGAGCAACACCTGCTGCGAGCCGGCGACTCGCATCAAGTTGATGATCTGGGGTGCGACGCCGCGGTTGGCGATAAGGCTGTTACCCGAAAGCTCCGCCGAGGTCGCGTACGCGGCCAGCGGGTTGAACGCGGTCCCGGGACCTCCGGGGCCGACTGGCCCCGGCATGCCGGCGATCGTCGGTTGTCCCGGCACGCCCCCGGCGCCGGAGCGTTGGCCGCCAGCCTCGGGCGCCATGCCCCCGGCCCCGGCCGCCATGCCGCCGGCCGCCGCGCCTGGTGCCTGGGGCCCCGTGGCTTGCATCGCCTGCATGATCTGCCCGGTCTGCCCGACGGCGACCGTCCGCCCTTGCTGGACGAAGACCGAGGCGAGGTAGGCGGAAAGCGTCTGAATGATCCGAGCGATCTGCGCCGGATCCCGCGCCTCGCCCTCGATCACGATATGGTCCCGGACCTGGCTGAGGTGGATGCTCGCGTCCGGGAAGATCGTCCGCAACGTGCCCTGGATCAGCGTCAGGTCGGCGAGGACCCGGACCTCGAAGGCGACGGTCTCGTTCTGCGCATTCGTGATCGACAAGTCGGTCACGCCGATCGCCCGGCCGCTGATCCGGAGCTGGCGAGGGCTGACGATGGTGAAGTCCAGGATCGTCGGATCGCCGACGGCGATCAGCGGCCGGGCTGGCCCGGCGATGAGATCCTGCTTGAGCGTGAGGATCCGTGCCTGGTTCACCAGGACATCGAAGGTAGCGTCGTTGCCCTTGAGGCTCTCGACGAACGAGGCCGCGGAGCGAGGACCTTGCGCCGGTCGGGGCTCCGACAACGGGACCCGGGGCAAGCTCGCCGGGATCTCGCTCTCCTCGGAGAATCGTGGGGCCACCCGGACGCCGGGCTACCTGCCGGCAACGCCTCGAGCGGTTTGGCCGCGGATGGAATCCACGGCGGTGGCGATGCCGGAGGGAACGGCGCCTGCACTGCGCCGCATGGCTCAGCACCGCCGTCAGAGCCACGAGAGCGAGGAGACGCCTCGGTGATGAGAGGAGACGCGCATCAACGGCGACCCTGTGACCACGGAGAATCGCCATGTTTTTCGACCCCGTCTGGTTATTAAGACCAGAAAAATCATCAAAGATGATATCGGAGCGGCGGAAAGCACGACTTGAGCAAGCTTATTAAGAGGAGCATCAGGTGTTGGATGCTTTCCCATGCTGGGACGGTTGAAAACAACGGCTGTGGGGAGGGACGATTGGCCAACACGTCCTGCGCGCCGCAATACCCGGGCGGTGAGGGTTCCGCCCCGGGAGTGCCTTGGGCGAGTGGCGCGGCCCCCGGAGCGGAATTGTCGGCCCATCCGGATGGCGGGCGCGCCGGGCCAGCGTCCCGATCGGTGCCGCACTCGCACTCGCCCCCGAGCCTCAGGGGTGGTAGAGGTGGGGTTGGCCACCGAGGAGGCCGTATTCCGGATGCACCC
Source organism: uncultured Planctomycetota bacterium (assembly GCA_963845755.1). Lineage (GTDB taxonomy): Bacteria > Planctomycetota > Planctomycetia > Isosphaerales > Isosphaeraceae > CAWJTV01. Next base: position 1,455,086 of record CAWJTV010000011.1, on the reverse strand, counting down.
GGAGCCACCCGACTTCGGCCCCCGGTTGATTCGCCATCACGGCGGGAAACTGGTAGACCGCCTGGATCGGGATGGCGTAACACCAGGGATTTCCGGGCGCGGAAGTGATCGAACCCGGGGGGGGGATAGGCCCTTGGGATCGCGGCCGGATCGACGTGGCCGGGGGCGTTCGCGCAGTGGCGATCCTTGTGCCCACCGGCTCGGGCCGGCACCGGCGTGAGCGCGGCGACCAGGAGGACCGCGATACGCGCGAAGTCCCCGAGACGAGAACGACCCATCGACTTGCTCCTTTCTTTCGGCGGCCTTGTCACTTACGGGGTGCTCGGGAGCGACGGACCGGGGCAAGGGTCACCTCGCCCCTCGATCGCTGCCAATCCCAAAGTGTAGCCTCCGGATTGCAGGGCGGCGTCGCGACGGCATTTTCTGCGATACGGGCGAGACGACTCCAAGCCCGAGAAGGAGGGACGGGTGAGCGGGCCAGGATCCATCCGACCGGGATTCGTCAGGCCTCCATCAGCCCGTACTTGTGGAGCTTCTTGTAAAGGGTCATTCGGCTGATGCCCAGCTCGGCGGCGGCGCGGAGGCGGTTGTGGCCGTGGCGCTCCAGCGCTTGGGTGATGGTCGAGAGCTCGGCCCGATCCTTGGACGTCGCCAGGGCAGAGCGGCCCGAGGGCGATCCATCGGCGGCCCACAGGTTTGCGGCCGGCGCGGCGAAGGGGAGGGTCGCGGGGGCCCGGGGGAGCGGACCGACAGCAACTTCGAAGGCCGTGATCGGCGCATTAGGGCCGCCACCCGGCGCGTCCGGTGATCCGGCCGCAGACGACGGCGATTCTCGTCCAGGGGCTGTGGTCGGTGCGATCCCGTGGAAGACGTCGGGCAGGTCATCCAGCTCGACGACCTCTCCGGGGCAGAGGGCGACGGCGCGTTCCATCACGTTGCGGAGCTCACGGATGTTGCCCGGCCAGGTGTAGGCGGCCAGGGCCTGCATGGCCGCGGGCGCGATGCCCACGATCCGGCGGCCATCGCGGGCGGCGTACTCGGCCAACAGCGAGCGGGCCAGGGACGGGATCAGGTTCACGCGGTCCCGCAGGGGGGGCAGCTCGAAGGCGACTACGTTGAATCGGTAGAACAGGTCGGCCCGGAACCGGCCGGCGGCGACCTCTCGTTCGAGTGGCCTGTTGCTGGCCACGATCAGGCGGGCCCGCAGCTTCATCGTCTTGTTCGACCCGACCGGCTCGAAGACCCGCTCCTCGACGACCCGCAGCAGCTTGGCCTGGAGCTCCGTCGGCAGCGAGTCGATCTCGTCCAGGAACAGCGTGCCACGGCCGACGGCGGCGAACTTGCCGATGCGCTCGGAGTCGGCCCCGGTGAAGGCCCCCTTCACGTGCCCGAACATCTCGCTTTCGATCAGGTTGGCCGCCAGCGCCCCGCAGTTGATCGTCAGGAACGGCTCGTCCCGCCGCGACGAGAGTCGATGGACCACCCCGGCGAGCTGCGTCTTACCCGTCCCCGTCTCACCCCCGATCATCACCGTCGTGTCCAGCGGGGCGATCCGCTTGATCTGCTCGGCCATCCGACCCATCCGCGTGTTGGACGCGAACAGGAACGGCGACTCATCCCCCAGCGATAGGACCTCGCTCGGGGCCGGCTCCGGTGCCGGAGCCCGGCGGGATTCATGCCGGGCCTTGAGCGTCAGAGAATCGATCAGGTACGCCAGGCGGCCGAGGTTCAGCGGCCGGCCCAGGCAGTCCGCCACGCCGAGCCGCGCCAGGGCCAGGCTCTGCTCGGGGTACTCGTGCTCGCAGATGACGATCGTCACCACTGGCCGGGCCGCCTGGGCCGCCACTTGGAGGATTTGCGTCAATCCGGCGACATTTGTCCGCCCATCGAGGTGGATCAGGGTGACAACGACCTGATCGTGTTCTAGAATTCTCTTGCAGGCCGTCTCGATCTCCGCGACGACCTCGAGTTGGAACCCGCGCGTCGATGAGAAGGCCCCGCGGACGGCCTCCATCAACGACGGGTCCTGGCTGACGAGCAGTGTCTTGGGATAGTTCATGGAAGTCCGCCTCCCCGATGAGAGCGATGCATGGCCACCTCGGACTCATCCATCTCGACCGCCAGTCGAGCGGTCGGCTGATCCGACCCGCCTGGGCCTGCCCCGAAGGGCGAAGTTCGGTTGGAACGTCACGAACGTCTGATCAACCGGAACCAAGCCCCGATTCTGCGAGGCGCGGATCACGAGGGAATACCGATCGTCCTGGCGGGACATCCCCGCCACCGTTGAAAGGCAACGCCACTAACTTCAGCGCCCGGGGCGAAGCCGTTGAGGGCCCGCATCCTTCTATGCTTGGAAACCGAGACTTCATCGTTGAGCCGGCATGAGCCGCGAACGGGTCCGGCTCGCACCGACTGCCCGGTCCACGGGGCGCCGTAACGCACCGCTTCGGGCTTACATGAGGACATCGTCAACCCACGACGAGAGGCAGGAGAATCGGCCGGCGGTGACCTGGTGGATGGCCGACTCCAGCATTTCGAAGGTGATCGGCTTGGACAGATGAACCGCGAAGCCCGCCTCCCGGCTCTGCTGTACGTCGTCCTCCGAGGCGTAGCCGCTTACGGCGATCCCCGGCGTGTCGCCCTGAGAGCGGACGCGCCGCATCAACTCCAGCCCGCTGCCGTCACCCAACTCGATATCGCTGACCACCACATCGAATTCGTCGGAGACGACCGCCAGGGCTTGGCTCAGGCTGGTGGCTATCGTGACCACGTGCCCCTGCTGTCGCAGCACCTTCGCCGCGGTCTCCACCGTCGCGGCGTCGTCCTCGGCGAGCAGCACCCGCAAGCGTCGGCCCGCCGCGATCGGCGGTCGTGCGAGCAGCTCCCCGGATTCGCCCGGAGAGGTGGCCGTTGCCAGCTCCAGCCGGAACGTTGCCCCCTGATCCCGGCCGTCGCTGGCCGCCTGCAAGGTCCCGCCGTGAGCCTCCACGATCGAGCGGCTGATCGTCAGGCCCAATCCCAATCCGCTCGCATGGAAGGCTGCCGCCCCTTGGCCCCGCTCGAAGGCGTTGAACAGGCGCGGGAGGAGCTCGGAGTGGATGCCGATGCCATTGTCAGCGACCTCGACGGCCAGAAGCCCCGGGCCGTATGAGAGCGTGCGGATGGCGATCCGTCCGCCCTCCGGGGTGTACTTCGCTGCGTTGGTGATCAGGTTCCAGAGCACCTGCTGCAATCGGGCCGGGTCGCCGCGCACGTGATGCTCGACGGCCGCCAGGTCGATCGTCAGGTGGTGGCCCTTGCTCTCGATCTGGCCCTGGCAAATTCCTACGGCCCGCTCGATCAGAGTATGGACGTCGACGACTTCGAGCCGATACTCCATCTGGCGGCGTGCGATCCGCGAGATATCCAGCAGGTCATCGATCAGCCGGGCTTCCAGCCGTACATTGTCGCGGATCATCTTCAGCGTGGGACGGAGCGAGGGGTAGGACTGCCGGTCGTCCAGCAGGGCGGTCACCGCCATCAGCACGGGCGTGAGCGGCGTGCGGAGTTCGTGGGACAGGACGGCCAGGAACTCGTCCTTCGCCCGGGTCGCCTCCGCGAGGGCGGCCGCTGCTCGCTTCTGCTCATCGATGTCGGTGCAGGTGCCGAACCACTCGACGCCGCGGCCCGCGGCATCCGTCGAGGGCACGCCCTGGACCAGGAACCAGCGATAGGTCCCGTCGGCACAGTGATGGCGACACTCGACCTCGTAGGCTGTCCCGGAGCGGGCCGCTTGATTCCATGCGTCGAAGAGACGGCGACGATCCTCCGGATGGATGATACGCGACCAAACATCGCCGCCGCTCGTCGCCGGCGTTAGGCCAGTGACCTCGTACCACCGCCGGTTGAAGTAGGTGGCTCCGCCATCGGTCGGCGCGGCCCAGACCAGTTGGGGCAGGGCCTCCGTCAGCAGACGGAGCCGCCGCTCGCTACGGCAGAGGGCCGCCTCATCGCGTCGCCGTGCCGCGATCAAGTAGACGTACAGGACCTCGACCCCGGAGAAGCTGACCTGCCACATGCCGATGGCCAGCAGACCGAGGGACCGGTCCATTAATGCGGCGAGGAGGCAGCGGGTCACCAGCGAGAGCCCGGCGGCGGTCAGGCCCGGCTGCGTTCCACCGACCAACGCACTGACCAGGACGGCGAGGAGGAACGGAACGAAGTACAGCGGGCCGATCGGCCCGCCCAGGCCCAGGCTGAAAAGCAGGGCCACGCCGACGGTTACAGCGGAGGCATCGTGCCACTTCCGCGGTGATCGATGGGCATCCATTTCCGCGTGGCTCCCTCGCCGCAAAGAGTGTTCTCGGAGAATCGTCGGCGCATCGAACTCCTTGGCAGCCCGGATCAGACCCGGGTTCCCCTCGCCGATCAGTTCGTCCATCTCCGGCTCCCGATCCCGGAAGGCCCGGGCGATGATGTGGACCAGCCCGAGTTTGGCCCGGACCAGGCAGGCGCGGGCCTCCTGGTCGCGCCGGGTGCCCCGCGCGACCAGTTCAACCTCCTCGTCGCGGAAGCGCCCCGGCCGCCCAGGGGCGCAGGGCGCGGGAGTGGGCGTCGTGTGAGATCGGGGTCCTTCGCGCGTCGCGGTCGCGACCATGGTGCAAAGCTCCGCGGATGCGGCGGCGAACACACGGGAGGGGCCGGCCTCAAGGCAAGAGGTGGGCCGGAGATGCGGATCAGGAACGGTCGCCTGACCTCATCGACCTCGGTTGAGTTCGCCTTGCATCCTTCGCATCATCGCCCACGCTGCCGGCACAGCAGCGCTCATCTCACGCATCCTCGCGTTCACTCGAGACATCCTATAGTTGCTGTCCGGTGTAGATTATAGCGTGCGAAATCTGCTTTGCAAGGCGTTCGAGTTTTTTTTGGGTCAATTTGGGGAAATTGAGCACGCATTTAAGAGAAATAGCTGCCTAACAAAGTGGGTCTCATCGTCACGTTGTTGTCCATGGCGAGGACAGAGGAGTGCATGACCGGCGCTGGACCGGACGTGGGTGAGTCCTTTTTGACAACCTGTTGACAGGGCTGTGTCGATGCCGTTTCTCCAGATTAAATGGTTTACCATTGGTAGCCTCGGCGTTGACATCAGGTGCACCTCGGAGCCATCCGTCCGATGCAACGGATGGCGCAACGAGGACAAGGTGCTCGATGGCGACCCTTGGCCTCTGGCGGGATCACGCCGTGATTCGCAGGCACTGGGGAAGACTGTTGCTTTCGGACTGAATGACAGCCCTTGCCCTCTACCCGAGTTCGGTCTCGGTCTTGAACACAGGGATCGGGGACCGCTCTCGTGCTGCTGGCCTGGGCCGGCCTTCAGTTGATGACCCATCGCGGTTTGCGGCATCCCTGCCGAGGCCCCGTTGCCACTCAGGCCGATGGACATCGCATTGGTGGCAGATTCTAGCAAGCGGCCATCCTCGCGCCCACCCCTCTGGTTGAGCCTCCGTACGCCTGATCAGCGTGTCCTCGTTGGAGGTCCTTGTCCCGGGGTGCGGTCTCCTCGAGGGTCCGGCCGGTTTCGTTTTCGGGACGCCAGGCCCCAAAACCTCAAAGAAGACATGGGTTCCGAGACAAAGGATTGCTACAGGATGCCCAGAGGCGCCTCGAGTGAGGTATAAGGAAGGGCGCGGGATCTTGGCATTCTGGACTGGAAACAGCGATCTGGGTTAACTACTGCTGGCTATTGATCTATCGACCAGGCGGAGCCGCCATGTTCCGAGTCAGCCAGAAGGGCCGAGGCATCGACGACGCCGATACCCTCGAGGGCATCCGGGGATCGTCCGGGATGAGCCGCCGAGACGGTACGATGTGGACGAGACCCGGTCGGAGCCGTTTCCGGCTGGGCATACCAGCCGGTCGTGAGGGCAGGATGATCCGGCATCCGGACGGGCGGGTTGAGGATGAGCCGTGGCCCTGGTCCCACTAGCCAACACTTCGTTTCGCGACCAATCACCGAGGATTAAGATGAGTGCAACGGAAAGACGATCGGATGAGCCGGAACGCATTGGGGAACCGATCCCCAAGGACTCCCTCGAGTCATTCGACGAGATTGTCGCCAGGTCTGAATTGGGCGACGTCTTGACCTTCGCGAGAGAGTTTGCCGGCAAATACTACCGTGGTGAGATGTCTATTGCGAAGTCGCGGATCATTAGTCTCATCCAAGATCCCCGGTTCGACCGGCGGGCCTGATTTCTGCGATGCTGTCCGGCTTGCCGTCGCCGACACCCGCGGCGTCTTGCGGGCGAAGATTGACCGATGGGCCTTGCGCGACCCCAACCGATCTCGGAGCGTTATCCTGCGGCGGGCGCGGTACGTGGACCGCCCGGGAGACGTCGGGGTGTGCGCCGCACGGATCGCGGAGCGGATCCTGGAAGATTGACCCTCGGCGACGTCAACGGCGAAGGGTTCTTGAACGGTACCCGGACGGGTCTCTCACTCTCGATTCTAGTCCGTACTCGATTTGAACTGGGGGATGAACTGCCGGTCGATGATCGACCATCGGCCCGGTACGGCGACCCCCCGGACCATCAGTCGCCAGAGCGCCACGCCGTTCTCCGTCCATCCGGCCTCGGCTGCCTGGCCGATCAGCGTCGCGTTATCGGGCGACTCCAGCACTCCCGCGGCGGGTGGAGTATCGCGGTACATTGCGGATCCGCGGACAGGTCCGACGTTGGCGTAGTACGTTCCCAAGGTCTCCCCATTTCTGCTCTGTGGCGGTGATGAGGCCGTCCCCCGATCCGCGGCGTCGGGTGATAGGCCCGTTGCTGACATTGTAGCAGCCGACGGGAGCGGAGTCATCGGGGCACCGGGCCCGTCTGTCCCCAAGTCGATGCGATCGACATCGAGATGATGCCGCGAGTGCGCACGAGCCCGCGGTGGGCTGGTGAGCTCTTCCCGGCGTCCTGGCGATCGGCGCGGGGCGGGCGGCAGTCAGACTTCCACGGCGACCTCGGTCACCTCGGGGCGGCCGGGAAGCACTATCCCCCCGGCCCGCGTGGGTCGTCGGCGATCGATTCGCGGCTCTCACTGCGATGTGCATGATGTCATCGAACCGACGCGGCGTACGGCGAGTGGAGAGGCGATCGCTCCCAGGATGGCGCCCACGCAATCTCAGGCGCTTCGTGCCTGGTGAGAAAGTTGGCGGAAGTCGCGGAGAACCTTGCAGGATGAGGACTGATTGGTCATATTGGCAGAGTTGATGAATGGGTAGCTCTCCGAGTGCGAGACCGGTCCCCCCCAACGTCGCGGGGGTTCAGACGAAGTGTGGCCCGTGAGGATGAGCGGCTTCACGACGCCGGGGGTGAAGATCCTGCGGGTCGGCGCCGGCGGAGATGCACGCACGGCGATTTCGGGCAGGTGCCGGACGGAGGAAGGCCCGATCGAGGCAGATTCTTCACTCAACCGGTATCCGAATGCTCAAACCGATCATCGACATTGGGGTACCCGTCCTGGTCATCCTGTCCATGTTCGCGGTCGGCTTGGGCCTGACCGTAGGCGATTTCCGTCGGGTGGTCAGAACGCCCGGACTTCTGGTGGCAGCGACCGCGGGCCAGATGGTCTTCTTGCCGCGAATCGCCCTCGTCCTCGTTCGATCCCTTGGCCTGAGTCCCCCGTCGAGAAGGGGATGCTTCTCGTCGTCGCCTGCACGGCCGGCTCGACCGCCGTTGCGGTCACGGTCCTCGGGCGCCTCGAGTTCGCCGTGTTCGCGTCGGCCTACTTCCTGAGCCAGGCACCGCTCCTCCTGGCGGCGGCATTTCTCCACCGCCGTTTGCGGACCGCGGCCCCTGGCCTGGACACCTCTGGGTAGCGATCAATGAGACCAGCAGTTGCACCTCTGTACGCCAAGGTCCGACCACCCGGCTGCGAAGAACGCCAAGGGCAGCTCCCGGTCGATCTCGACCTGCGCGAGCAACCCGAGGAGCGCCTCCGGTTCGAGCGGCTCCTCACGGACCTGTCCGCCACTTTCGTCAACGTGGCCGCCGACCTGGTCGATGCACAGATCGAGCGGGCTTTGGAGCGGCTCGTCGCCTTCTTGGGCGTCGAGCGGGGCGGCTTCGGTCAACTCTCCGAGGACAACAAGGGTATCTTGGCCACGCATTCCTTCGTCGTTCCCGGGTATCCACCGCTCCCCCCATTGATCCTCCAAGAAGATCTTCCCTGGTATGCGGCGCAAGTCCAGCGGGGAGAGCTGATGCGATTTGATCGACTGCCGGAAGATGCCCCTGCGGAGGCTGTCAATGAGCCGCGCGTACGTCATCAAGACGGGGATGAAATCCAACCTGACGATCCCCCTGAAGGCCGGGGGCATCGTCCTCGGCGTGCTCAGTTTCGGGGCGTTTCGTGAGTACCGGGCCTGGCCGGATGAGCTCGTCCAACGCCTCCGGACCGTCGGCGAGATCTTCGCCAATGCCCTGGCACGAAAGCGGGCGGATCAGGACCTTCACGCCCGAGAGGAGTCGCTTCGAAAGACCCAGGACGAACTCCGGTTGCTGGCCGGAAGACTCCTCCAGGCGCAAGAGGATGAGCGCCGCCGGATCGCCCGGGAGATGCACGACGACTGGACCCAGCGGCTGGCGGTCCTGGCCATTGATGCCGCGAGGCTCGAGACACAGCTTGACCCGTCGTCGAACGCACATCGCCAACTTCAGGAGATGAGCGGGGAACTGGTGCGCCTCTCGGAGGATGTCCACGCCCTCTCCCGCCAACTACACCCCTCGATCCTCGACGACCTGGGGCTCGTCAACGCCCTGCGCTCCGAGTGTGCCAGCGTTACGCGACGGGAGGGTGTCGCGGTCGCCTATCGCTCGGACGACGTCACCGACTCCTTGCCGAAGGACGTGGCCCTCTGCGTCTACCGGGTTGCCCAGGAAGCCCTGCGGAATGTCGTCAAGCATGCCGGGACCGCGGAAGCCCGCGTCACGCTCATCAGGTCGGGCCGGCGACTCATCCTGACCGTCCAGGATCGGGGTGTCGGCTTCGACGCGGCGGACGTGCGCGCTCGCGGGCGGGCCTCGGGCTCTCCAGCATGGGGGAGCGGGTCCGCCTGGTTCGAGGGGAACTTTCCGTCGAACTCCAAGCCGGGGCAAGGCACGACGGTCACGGTCCGCGTCCCCGCGGTCGGGAGCGAGCCATGAAGAAGCCACGGATCTTGCTCGCCGACGACCACCGGATCCTTGCCGAGGGGGTGCGGGGCCTGCTGGAGCCAGAATTCGAGCTGGTGGGGATCGTGTCCGACGGCAGGGAGTTGGTCGAGGCCGCCATCAAACTCCGGCCCGATGTGGTCGTCGCCGATATCAGCATGCCCTCGCTCAACGGCATCGACGCCGTCGCACAAGTCCGCCAGGCGGGGGTTTCGTGCAGGGTGGTCTTCCTGACCATGCAACGCGATGTCTCGTACGCACGGAGGGCCATGGAAGCCGGGGCATCGGGTTACGTCCTGAAACATTCCGCCCACGACGAACTGGTCAAGGCGATACGGGAAGCACTCCGCGGTCAGACCTATGTGACCCCGCTGATCGCCGGGGAACTGCTCCGCTCGTATCGAGAAGAGGGCCCGCAACCGCCGGACGCAGCCCGGCGGTTGACACCTCGCCAGCGCGAAGTCTTGCAGCTCTCCGCCGAGGGCCGGTCGGCCAAGGAGGTCGCGAGCCTCCTGCACATCTCAACGCGGACCGCGGAATTCCATCGAGCTCGCGTCATGAAAGTGCTCGAGGTCCGGACCACGGCGGAGCTGGTCCAATACGCGATCCGGAACGGCATCATCTCCGTCTGACGGGTCGTCCGCGCTCGCGAAGCGCAAGCCGGGTCCGGTAGCTTTGCGAGTAGCGTCGCCTCTCGGCACGTCGCAAGATGATCCGCGAGAGCCCGAACACCCGGCGTGGTTCCAGGTGCCGCACGGCTGTGAACTCGTGTCTCCACGCGACGATGCAGAGGGTCGGCACCTCGATACCTACGGCATCTCTGTCATTGGCCCCTTCGCAGAAAATGGGATCGGCTATGAGCGTTCAACGAGCAAGGCCTCGAGTGTCGATCGCCTCATGCGGGGAGGGGGCGGGCGCCGGGAGGAGACCGGAAGGCGGTCGGCGCAACGAGACAAGACAGGTGGCACCATGAGGCAAGGCCGTGTCCTCCTGGCCGATAGCCACCTTCCCATGTTGCAGGGCGTCCGCAGTCTGCTGGAATCCCTCTTCGCGGCGGTCGTGATGGTTGCCGATGAAGGGTCATTGTTCGAAACGATCGAGCGGCTCGACCCGGACCTCGTCGTCGTCGACCTCTCAATGCCGGTGAAGGAAGGGACCAACATCGTACGGCAGTTGATGGGCCGCTTCCCCCGATTATGTTTGATCGCCCTCAGCGTTCACGACGAGCCCACCGTAGCCACGCAGATGCGCAACGCGGGCGTTGCAGGATTCGTGCTCAAGCGAACCGCGGCCATCGACTTGATCCCGGCGGTCGAGGCCGTCCTCGCGGGTGGTTCGTTCGTCTCGCCGGCGGTGTCGGAGTCGGGATAGACAGTGACCCGCCCGTTGCGAGCCGAGCCGCCGCAGGGCGAAGAACTCATTCTTGCAGAAGGGAAAACGCTGATGAAGAAAGTCTTTCTGATCCTCATGGTCGCGATCGGCGCGATCGGCTCGGGCCTGAACGCCCGGGAGTTGACGAAGCGAGCGCCGGCAGATCCGGCGGCCGCGCAAACCCCAGCCGAACAGGCGGCCGTGACATCTCCGGTCGGTCGGGGCGACGACGAGACGGCGATCAAGGCGCTCCTCGATACGTTCATCACGGCCTTCAACGCTCGCAACGTCGAGGCCACCGCCGCCACGTACACGGAGACGGCGGTCGTCGTCGATGAGCGCGGCGAGCGAGTCGAGGGACGCGCCGCCGTCCGCGACCAGTACGCCGCATCGTTCGCCGGCAATCCCGGGAGCACGATCGCCATCCAGGTCGACTCGCTCCGTTTCCTCGGCCCGGAGACGGCCCTCGAGGAGGGCCGCACGACGATCACACCGGCCGCGGGTGCCGGCGCACCGGAGATCACCCGCTTCACCGCCGTCTACGTCAAGCAAGGCGGACAGTGGCGGCAGGCCGCCGTCCGCGACGAGCTCGCGCACGACCTCGCCCCCCACGACCGCCTCAAGGAACTGGAGTGGCTCGTGGGCGACTGGGTCAACGAAAGCCAGGCTGCGGTCGTCTCCACCTCCTGCACGTGGGCCAAAGGCGGCAACTTCCTCGATCGTGAGTTCACCATGAAGACCCAGGGACGGCCCGTACTCTCGGGCACCCAGCGGATCGGCTGGGACCCACTCAAGCGGCAGTTCAAGACCTGGATCTTCGACTCCGAGGGCGGCCACGGCGAAGGCTACTTTACGCGCACCGGCAACCAGTGGGTGGTCAAGGTCGAAGGCGTCGGCCAGGACGGGCAACCCGCGTCGGCCACGAACATCATCACGCGCCTGGGCCAGGACCGCATGAGCTGGCAGTTGAACGGAAAGGACCGTGGGAGGCTCCGCCGTCCCCGGGATCGACGAGTTCACGATCGTGCGTAAGCCACCCGAAGTCGGCAAGTAAGCCCACCAGACGTACCCAAGACAATCTCCTTTCAACGAGGATCTTCATCATGAATCGCGCGCTTTCGAAGCCGGCCCTCGGCATCACACTGGCGCTCCTGTCCTGCCCATCGGATGTCCTTGCGGGTCGCGGCGGCGGTTACCGCGGCGGCGGCGGCTACGGGGGCGGCCAGATGGGGCACTCTCCGTCATTCAGCCAGCCTCACTCGTTGACGAATCCGTCGTCGGGTTCCTACGGCAACCGATCGCAATACGGCAATCAGTCCGGGCGCACCCCAACGCGGCCCCCGCCGCCGCGGGCGCGGGATACGCCAACCGCAACCAGAGCTCGCAGTATCCCCACGCGGGTGCCGCGGGCGCCGCCGCCGGCGCAGGCTATGCCAACCGCAACCAGAGCTCGCAGTATCCCCACGCGGGTGCCGCGGGCGCCGCCGCCGGCGGAGGCTATGCCAACAACCATAACGGCACCTGGAACGGCAATAATTATGCGGGCTGGGGAGCGACGGGAATGGGCATGGGTTACCCGAGTGGGGTCGGGGCCTGGGGCGCCGGCTCGCCGATGTACGGCTGGGGCTATTCGGGCTATAGCAATCCCTACTCCGGCGGCTATTCCGGGTCGGGCGGCGTTCCGCAGACCGCGTTCGTGCAGCAGCCCGGAACTGCGCAGCAGACGACCGCGGCGCCGGGCTCCGACTATTCCCAGCCGATCAACACGACCGCCGCGGCGCCCGATCAGGCCGTCACCGGCCGGGCGAGTTCGGCGTACGACCAGGCCCGCGAGGCATTCAAGGCAGGCGACTACTCTCAGGCCATTCAGCTCGATCAGCAGGCCCTCGCTCAGACGCCCAATGACACGACGATGCACGAGTTCCTGTCCCTGGCCTACTTCGCCAAGGGCAAGTACGAGCAGGCCGCGGCTCCGCTCTACGCCGTCCTCTCCGTTCGACCCGGCTGGGACTGGACGACCTTGAGCGGAATGTACGCCGACGTCGCGACCTACACCCGCCAGGTCCGAGCGCTGGAGGCCTACGTCAAGGCCAACCCCGATTCGGCCCAGGCTCGCTTCGTGCTGGCCTACCAGTACCTGAGCCAGGGGCATGACCCGGAGGCCATCTCCCAGCTTAAAGAGGTCGCGAGGCTCCAGCCTGGCGACACACTCTCGGCGAGATTATCGCCCAGTTCCAACCCTCCGGCGGTAACCCACCGCCGCCCGCCGGGGCGGCCCCGGCCGCGGCGCCGGCCGTCGAGGGGAAGCTGGCCGGGAACTGGTCGGCCACGCCGGCCAAGGACGCAAAGATTGCCCTGGCGATCCAGGACGGCGGCGCGTTCACCTGGACCGCCACCAGCACGGGAAAGCCGCCGATGAACATCGCCGGCAAATCAACCTTCGCCGACGGCGTCTTGACCCTGGCCGCTGAGGGAGGCCAGAACGGGGCCCTGGTCGGTCAGGTCGCCTGGCAAGACGCCGACAATTTCAGCTTCCGACTGGTCGGCGGCCCGCCGAATGACCCAGGGTTGAAGTTCGCCCGTTAGCTCGGAACGGCCGGTCGACCCCGACACATGTCGCACGGGGTTGACCGGTTCGCGACGATCCGTGGTCGCACACATAAGGAGCAAGGAAAACCCGTCCATGAGTAGCCCCGTAAGCCAGAGCCATTTCACCCTTGCCTTTCCGTTCCGATCCCCCGCGGCTGCCAAAGAGCTGGCGCAGAATCTGACCCCGTTGATGCCCGACCTGTTCCGAGCGGAAGATGCCATCGGCACGGTGCATTACTCCCGCTTCACGGTGCTGAGCGAGAAGACGCTGCTCTTCCTCGCCGACTTCGACGGCGAATTCGGGCAACTCATGCGGGATCTGGCCAGGCATGCAGGACCGGTGTTCGACACTCTCTTCGCGCATGTGGACAATCCGCCAGCCACACCGGTCGCCGATCACGCGGAAGCCTTTGCCGAATGGGCGGCGGGACACCTCCTGCACCCAGCCTTTGTCTACACCGCCTACACCGGTGCCACCGCCAAGCAGATCAAGGCCCTGGCCGCCGCCGCGGACGTCAAGGGCGCCAGCCAGCCAAATCTATTCCTCGTGATCTTGCCTTCAAAATCGCGCCTCGCGTTCGCGGAGATGCAGATGATCGTGCGCACGATGGGGATGGCGGGCAAAGTTCGTCGAGACCTGGACAAGGTCGGCACGCCGCACTTTGCACAATTCGTGCCCGTCGAGGACAGGCAACTGGGCTTCTTCACCGTCTACGACGGGTCGTTCGACAAGTACATCGATGACTTCACCCGGAACATCGGGGAAGTCTTTGATGTCTTGTTCAAGTTCACCGAGGGCGCGCCGCCGTCGCCGTGCAGGAAGCACGTCCAGGAGTTCATCGATTTTGCGACGGCCGCCAACCGGACCCCCATCGGCTTCTACCAGGCCTATCCGGGCCTGACCGTTCAGGACATCAAGGCCCTGCTCATCGACAGCGGGTCCGAAGCGGTGTCGGGTTGATTGTCGCCCGGCTGAGATCCCATGGCGCCGTGCTAGAGAACCAGGATCCTGAGTCGGAAAGGTGATGCGCGATGAGCCAGGAACCTGAGACGAACTCGCCAACGAAGAAAGAAAACGTCGGGTTCTTTCATCGGTTGTTCGGCCGAGGCGAGGGCCAGAAATCATCGCCCGTCTCCAAACCACTGGATCTTGAAGACATTCAGGGCTTCATCCTCCGCGGCTACCGGATGCCGATCGTGCGGCATTTCCTGCTGAAGGTCACTGTCCCCTCGGCAGCACGCCAGCTTCTTGGCCGGTTCGTCAACGGCGACGAAACCGATGCGCCCCAGATCAGGACGGCCAGGGACTGGCAGGTCGGATTTGAGCCGGGCCCCGGAGACAATCCGGCGGACCCCCCGCGCTGTAAGCCCGACTATTGCCTGAACCTGGGCATCACGTGGGCCGGATTGCTGGCATTGGAGGTCAAGGATCGTGCTCCCAACCTCTCCTTCAGATCGTTCAACGCGTTCGTCGCCGGAGCCGCCGCGCGGGCGGAACGGGTCGGCGACACCGGAGTGAATGGACCGGAAAACTGGATCGGCGGTTTCGGGACGGGAAACGATCACGTCATGCTGACTCTGCATGCCGCAACTCCGGAAGCCCTGAAGACCTACAGTGATCGCTTGTCGGCGATGATCGTTGAAGGTCAAGCTTTCCAGGAACTCTGGCGCGGCGACGGCATGGCGCTGATGGAGATGCAGGATGGTCAGCCGGTGCCCGTTTCCAAGGTTCACTTCGGCTACGTCGATGGCATCAGCATGACGACGATTCGTGGGGGGCCGGAGCGATACAAGCCCGACCACCAGCAGCCGTGTGAGCCCTGGTTGTTCGTCTTGCTGGACGAGGCCGAAAATTACTTCGTGCCAGAGCCCCCGGAGCTCGGGCGGAATGGCAGTTTTGCCGTCTTCAAGATGATCCGGACCGATGTGGTCGGCTTCGAGAATTTCTTGCAGTCGAATCAGGACCGCATCGATCCGGAGCTGCTCGCCGCCAAGATGTGCGGACGATGGCGCAACGGCGTTCCTCTGGCGCTCTCCCTGGACACGGATAGCCCACCGGCTGGAATCTCGCCGGACCAACTGAACAATTTTGAGTACGTGAACCCCGACGGGTCGGGAGATCCGAAAGGGCTGCGCTGTCCGGTCGGTGCGCACATCCGCCGCATCAATCCGCGGGGACAGCCCATCAGCGGCCAGGGACAGACCGGCGGCAGCAATAACACTCATCGGCTCATTCGTCGCGGCCTCCCGTACGGCCCATCCTACGATCCGACGCAACCGTACGACGGAATCGAACGCGGGCTCTTCGGCTACTTCATCAACTCGAATATCGAGAACCAGTATGAATTCGTGCTGAGCCAGTGGGTGAATGACAGCGAATTCGCCGGAGCCGTCCGGCTGAATCCCAAGGCGAAAGACCCGCTCATCGGGACTCAGGACCCGGCGGAAAGCATTTTTGTGATTCCGCAAGCGAGTGGCGCCCCTCCGATCAAGATTGCGGGCTTTTCGAGCTTTACCACGACGCGTGCGGTGGCCTACTGCTTCTTGCCCAGCATCACCGCAACGAAGTTCATCGCCAACCTGAAATGACGAGGGCTGAGGAGGACCCACTCATGTCCGTCCTGACCGGACACTCGCAGGAACGCCAGCCGGCCACCGAAGAGGCCCAGATCGCGGAGATCGTTCAGGGGTTTCTCGCGCTCCAGGCACGCGCGGCGGGACCAGACGGACCGCGCCGCCGTGCGAGCCACGCGAAAGGCGTGTGTGTGAGAGCTCAATTCGAGGTCTTTGACGTCACCGCGGGGCGCAATCCCGCGCTGGCGGCGAGGCTCGCCAAGGGCATCTACGCCACGCCCGGTATCTACCCCGCCACGGTGAGGTTCTCCAACTCGGACCCGAAGGTGAAATCCGATTATCAAACCGACGTACGTGCGTTGTCATTCGCCGTCGATCTCGCGCCGGATGGCCTGGCGGCGCCCGGCGGGAACACCGTACGGCAGGACCTTTCACTGCAAAGCGCGACCACGCTCCCTATCAATGACCTACACGCGTTCGTCGTCTTGGTGAAGATGCTCACGGCGTCGAGTCCGGCCCGAGTCCTCTGGTCATTGCCATTTCGAGACAAGCTCGTATTCGCGCGAACCATTATGAAGGCCAGGTTGCAGACACGGCAACCGGTTCGGCCCTATCAGCAACTGCGCGATTGGAGCAACGTGCCGTTCCGCCACGGAGCGGCGGACGTCGTGAAGTATTCGGCCTCGCCGTGCGCAGGTAATCCCGCACGGCCCCTGCAGGCGAACAATCCGAACGCCCTGCAAGACGAACTGGTTCGGCACCTGAACGAAGACATCACGATGAGTTCCTTCGACATCGGGCTTCAATTCCTCGATACGGAGAAGATGACCTACTGGGGCAAACGTCGGGACCCCGACTTCTGGATCGAGAACGCGAGCGTCGAGTGGAAGGAAACGCAAGCTCCATTTCACACCGTCGGACGGCTCACGCTCCTCCCCAGATCGCAGCTCTCGGCCGATGCGTCCGCGGCCATGTACATCGACGTGACCGAGAACTCGACGCCGGACAGCACGCCCGTCGGAGTCATCAATCGCGGCACGGTGGCAAGCGGAGTTGGCGAGCCGAAAGGCGCGCCTGGGCACACAGTGACGTTGGTTCGATCTCGTGCTGGACCTTGGGTACTTCGACCCAGGCCCTCGGCGCGGGCCAGGCCAGAAAGGAACGACGGGATAGTCTGATGAACGACCGCTGGAATCAGATCGCACGTGCCATCACTTCGTTCGTCGAGAATCCCGTCACCAACCTGGTGAAGGGGATCGCGCTGGTCTTGATCGGCCTGACCGAGGCCGCGCGCACGTTTCGAGAAGACATCGCACATGGGCATCTTCGCGTCGGTCACGGCATCCTCATCATCGGGATCTTCAGCATCCTCGAAGCCCTGCCGCACGTCATCGAGGGGTTGGAGGCGAGTCGGAAATACCTGGAACACAAGAGCAAGAAGGGCCAGGCCCCGCACGAAACGGACCACCCATGAGCGAGTCAACGCCGAATTCCGACGATCCCCGCATAAATCTGGCGCGACAGCGGACCAGCATGGCGAGTTACCGGACCCAGCTAGCCCTGGACCGGACGACACTCGCCTGGGTCAGGACGACCCTGGCCATGGCAAGCTTTGGCTTCGGCATGGTCGCGTTCTTCCGCTCGATCGAGGAAAAGTCGCCGAGTTCCGAGAGCTTTCGGTTGCATCGCGGTGCGATTCGCATGGGCACGGCGCTGCTCCTCCTGGGGATTGTCGGGGCGTTGCTCGCGGGTTTGTCTCATTGGCTCACGCTACGAAGGCTCCGGCGTGGGGAATCACCGGTCTTGAGTCCGTGGCCATTGAGCGTCACGGTGGCCATGCTGATCGCGGTCATCGGCCTCCTGGGACTCTGGGAGCTGTTCGTGAGATGATGAGCGACCTCCTGCCCTGGCGGAAGGTTTGAGCAGAGCCACCCATCCGGGTCTGCGGCGGACAGAAGCGGCAAAATCCTTACGTCTTTCTAACACCTTGAGGAGAATGATGGACATGAAGATCGGCACGATTCAATCGCTGGCGTTTGTCGGGCTGGGCGCGTTGCTCGGCCTCGTCGCCGGGTCTCGGGGCATCACACCGGTTTCACGGGCCGACGCGACGACGACGGCAGTCCGACCGGCGGCGGCCGAAAGTCGAGTGACCGACGCGGGAGGCGTTCGCTTAACCTGTTGTTCGGAGGGGGTGGGCAAGGACTTGCTGCTGGCTCAAGCCGACACGGGGAAGGACGCGGCCGTGGCCCAACCCGGGTCGTCCGGGAAGAAGCCGAACATCGTCGTCATTATGGGCGACGACGTCGGCATCTGGAACATCGGTGCCTATCACCGGGGCATGATGGCCGGCCGGACGCCGAACCTCGACAAGCTCGCCTCCCAGGGGATGCTGTTCACCGACTACTACGCCGAGGCGAGCTGCACGGCCGGCCGGGCGAACTTCATCACCGGCCAGCTCCCCATCCGTACCGGCATGACCACCGTGGGCCAGGCGGGCGCGACGATCGGCATGCCGGCCCAGGCGCCCACGATCGCCACGGCGCTGAAGTCGATGGGATACGCCACCGGCCAGTTCGGCAAGAATCATCTGGGGGACCTCAACGAGTTCCTGCCCACCGTCCACGGTTTCGACGAGTTCTTCGGCTATCTCTATCACCTCGATGCGATGGAGGACCCGGCCCATCCCAACTACCCGCCGGCGCTCAAGGACAAGGTCGGCCCGCGCAACATGGTCCACAGTTGGGCGACGGCTCAGGATGACCCGACGGTGCAGCCGCGCTGGGGCAAGATCGGCAAACAGAAGATCGAGGACGCGGGAACGCTCTACCCGAAACGGATGGAGACCGTGGATGACGAGATCCTCGACCACTCACTCAAGTTCCTGGACAGGGCCAAGAGCGACGACAAGCCGTTCTTCCTGTGGCTGAACCCCACCCGCATTCACGTCGTCACCCATCTCTCGGAGAAGTACGAGAAGATGCGCACACCCGAGAACGGCTGGTCGACGGTGGAGGCCGGGATGGCGCAGCTCGACGACATCGTCGGCGGGGTCATGAAAAAGCTCGAGGACATGGGAGTCGCCGATGACACCATCGTCATGTTCACCACGGACAACGGCACCGAGAACTTCACCTGGCCGGACGGCGGCCAGACGCCGTTCGCGGGCGGCAAAGGGACCGTCATGGAAGGCGGCTTCCGTGCCCCCGCCATGATTCGATGGCCCGGGAAAGTCCCGGCCGGCAAGGTCGAAAACGGGGTCATCTCGGGGCTCGACTGGTTCCCGACCTTCGTCGCCGCCGCCGGTGACACGACCCTCGTCGAGGAGCTGAAGCAAGGTAAGAGTCTCGGCGACGCGACGTACAAGGTGCATCTCGACGGCTACAACCAGATGGACCTGATCACGGGCAAGGGGCCATCGAAGCGGAGCGAGGTGTGGTACTTCGCCGAGGGCCAACTCGGTGCGGCTCGCATCGGCGATTACAAGTATCGCTTCATCGATCAACCCGCCGGCTGGCTGGGCGGCACGGTGAAGCCCGACATGCCGTTTCTCGTGAACCTTCGCCTCGACCCGTTCGAGCGCACCGGGATGACCGGGTCCCTCGAATACTTCCAGTGGTTCAAGTTCGAGTTCTGGCGCTTTGTTCTCGTCCAGCAGGAGGTGGCGAAGCTCGCCGAGACCGCGATCGAGTTCCCGCCGATGCAAAAGGGGGCCAGCTTCAACCTGGAAGCCGTCAAGCAACAGATCCTCGAGGCTGGCAAGGCGCACCATGCCCACTGAGAAGGTGTGCAATCGCGACGATGCCACGAGTTTCAGCCCTTTTCCCAAAGTTCTCGCTCAGGAGTGAGCTCGAGTCGGCCGCCTCGACAAGAGGATGGCCTGAGTGTTGAGGGGCCTTTCCTGTGAAGGAACAGTGTCTGACAGGCCCTGTCCCCGCAACAGGAAAGGCCGCCTCGATGGACCATGCTCGTCGCGCGCGGATCAGCCAGAATGGCACCAGGGCAATCGTGGGGCTCGGGGGGATCTGTAGAGGATCATGCCGTGGCCGATCGTGGAGGCACACGATCGCCACGGCTGACGGGGTTTCACCGAATTGCTCTTTACACCCAAGAGCGATCGATGTCGTTGGGCTGGCCGGACACTCCCGCCTCATCACGAGCCAGTCCCGCCCGCTTTTCATAGACGATAGGGCGATGGGGCAGACCCTGGGACATGTCTGTTGTCGCCAGGCAACGCGATGTTGACGATCGGGACCATTGCGGTGAGGGTCATCTGGCCGAAGCTCGAGTGTCGGTTCTTGTAAACGACCCCTGCGGGACCGGCCCGTCGAGTACATCCGTCGTCATGGCCCGCCTCAAAGGGCGGGGCCGAGTCCTCTCAGGGGTTTGGCCGCGAGCCACGGGCCTGGCCCTTACCCTCGACATCGAAGGCGAGCCCTGCGAGGGATCGAACCAGGGAAGTTCGCGCCAGGACGACAGCTCCGCCGACGGTCGCGGCCACGACCAGACCCCGTTCCTTCATCGCGGGCGAGACGAATCCCGCTCCGATCGTGTCGATCAGATTGATCACCGCCTTGACTTGCGGGTCCTGGGCGACGATCGAGACGACGACCGGGGGCACGGCACCAACCGGGAGATTCTGCGACCTCCAGAGGGCCCGGTCCCAGTCGCTCCCCTTGCGATAGTAGAGGGTCAACTCGGCGGCCACACCTCCGAGGTCGGGCGCGATTTCGATCCTCGTGATCACGACGCCGACTCGACCGCGAGCGGCGACGGCGTGGAGCCTCGCCGGCAGCGGGTCGCCCCGCCCGACGCCTAGCACGTCCCGGATCGTGCCTTCCACGAGCGTCGCCCCCATCGCCGGATCGAGGGGCTGTCCCGGGACCGGCTCGGGCAGGATCGAAGTGCCGAACTGGATGAATCGCAGGCCCTCGTCATGAAGGACCTCGGTCGCGGCCCGGCGCAGGAACCAGCGGTCTATGGGCTCGGCGGCCGGCGGCAGCAGCCGGTCGATCGCGATCGGCTCGTCGCCTTCAAGGTTCATGCCCCGGCCCGCGATGGCGTCTTTCAGCGTGGCAAGAGGGGTCGTCTCTGGGTTGGCCAGTCCGAGCAGCCAGGCACACCTCAGGGCCCGCGCCGCCGAATCGCTTCGCCGTTCCACGGCCGAGACGTCGTTGCGTCCAAGCCGAATCGCGATGAGGGGCGATGGGGCGGCCGGCCCGGTCGACTCCGACAGCTCACGATCGAGCCAGGCGCTGATCCGATCTCCCGACGCGGATTCCGCCGGGCGTTCTCGACGCCACGCGGCCAGACGTTCCCGACGCTGATGCAACGCGACGGCCGTCGTTCCGCGCTCGGCGTCCTCCCATTTCTTCGACCAGTCGGGAAGCGTCGTCCGAATCGCTTCTCGACGGGCCAGGATCGTCAGGGCCGAGCCCGAAGCGGATTCGTCGACTTGCCCGAACAGTTCCTTGCCATCTCGCAGCACGATCCGGTCGGCCACGCCCTTTTCCTCAGCCGCGACCTTGGGTCGCTGTCTGGATCTGGCGACAGATTGTTTCCCCTTTGTCCGTCTTCCCTGCGTCTTTTTTGAGGTCGTCCCCGGCTGACCGAGGACCGTCCCCGACATTTCCGGCAGAATGACCATAACAAGGCACACAACCGCCACACCGAACGAACCCGCGTCGCGTCTTCTTCCAAACATCGGGCGTCTCCTCACCGCTTTGTTAGTTGTTCCATCTCTCCTACGCCGTGTCGGTGCGATCAACGATGTCAGGCGTCAGATCGCCATCACAGGTTTAGCCGGGCAGTGCTCGCGGAGCCCGCTTCGGCGGGACTCTCGCCGATGATGTCTCGAGGCCGCCGGGAAGTCGGGCTCGAGGCTCGCATCTCCTCGAGCCGATCGAGGTCTGACACATCCACGGCGCGGGCGGAACGCGCGAGCAGAGCCCAGCATCGGCACCAGTTGGAGAAACTCGCCCGATCCATCAGGAGGTCCGAATTTCACTGCCCCGGTGAGATGATGGGACCGATCGGTGGCGACCTGGATGCTTCCCGCACCTTCTCGGCGTCCCGTCGCATGTCCGGCGGGCTGGCCAGGTTTGCGCCACCCTGAGACGCGTCCAGAGGTCTGTCCGTGTCCAGGGGTTTATCTGGAAGAGCGAATGGCGTGCCGACGAATGATCGGCCGGGGTTTTCCTGGGGCATTCCCTTGAAAAGCCTTCCAGGACCGGAATCGAGCAGACAGAATCAACATCGACAACAGCTCGGTGTCTCTGACCGGAGGGCTGCGATCGGCTCTGGGGACGAACGCCGGCGACCGCATCGGCCCTGTCGAGCGGGGGCCTTCCCAATCGACATTGGCCCGAAAGTCCTGCGGTGTCGCATGGTGTGCAGGCACCTGAAGACGCAGTCTTCGTGGCCAGCATGAGGCCGCTTTGTATCACGACCGTGGCCGGGTCGCTCAATAACGGAAACCATCGGCCCTGACAAAGCGCTTATCCGCCGCGCGCTTCATGGGCGGTCCGGGGAATTCCCAGGAGCGTGTTGGCCTCTCACTCCCTCCTCCGGGCTTGATGCCGACCGGGCGGACTTCGCCCGTCGATGGGAAAGACGACGGAAAATGGTGTGAAGCGCAAGACAGGCCGGCCTCCATCGTCTGATGAGAGGGCTGGGGTGGGCTCACGCCGCATCCGGCGGAGGTCGTAACCCGGCGGTTTCGAAAGGGAAAACCGCCTCGAGAATCGTCGTAAAGCCAATGCTGTCATCGAGACAAGGAGAACCTTGTGTCCTATTATGGCCATGGGTATACTCTTCGGATAGTGCCGATGGAGGGGTGCAACGAAGCATCGAACCGGCCGCGGGCGCTCTCTCGGCGGGATGGCTCCTCGTCGTGGGAATGTGGTGCGCACGAGTTTGGTCCGACCGTTTTTGCGCGGTGATGCGATGACGAACACAACCGCCTATTACGACAACCTCTCCGCCGGAGATTGCACGGCGCTGAAGCTCCTTCCGCAGGTCACGTGCCCGCACTGCTGGGAGCGGTTCTCGCCCCATGAGGTCTTGTGGATATCGGAGCATTTCGACCTGCTCGGTGATCCGCTGCTGGGCTCCGAGCGTCAGCAACGGTTCTTGCCCAGCCGGTATACCCTCCAGGGAGATGCGATCGACGCCAAGGGGATGACCTGCCGGAGCCTGGCGTGCCCGCGGTGTCATCTCCCGATCCCCCGGGCCATGCTGGAGATGGAGCCGCTGTTCATCTCCATCCTGGGGGCAATCGGTAGCGGCAAGTCCTACTTCCTGACCGCGATGACCTGGCAGTTGCGCCAGATCCTGCCCCACAGTTTCAAGCTAGCCTTCACCGACGCCGACACAGAATCAAACCGGACGCTCAACCAGTATGAAGAGTCGCTGTTCCTCAATCCCGTCGAGTCGGAGGTCGTCCCCCTGGCCGGTCTGATCGGCAAGACTGAGAGTAAGGGTATGGGGGACTCGTTCGACACCGTCGCTTACGGCCAACGAACGGTCGCGTACCCCCGTCCGTTTTTGTTCACCATCCAGCCGCAGGACGGGCATCCCGGCGGCGACCCGACGCGACTGGCGAGGATACTCTGCCTCTATGATAACTCTGGCGAGGATTTCCGGCCCGGAGAGGATCGGGCTTCGAGCCCGGTGACGCGGCACCTGGCTCATTCTCGGGCGGCCCTCTTCTTGTTCGACCCGACCCAGGACCCCCGGTTCCGCACCGTCTGTCGAGGCGGCGTTGCACCGGGGGCGGCCACGTTGAGCCGGCAGGAGACGATCCTCACCGAGGCAGCCGCGCGAATCCGGCGGCATTCGGGGCTTGCGCAGGGCAGCAAATACGATCGTCCCCTGGTGATCGTCCTCGCCAAATTCGATGAATGGACCCACCTGCTGGGACCGGACGACGCCGCGGATCCCTGGCGAAGCCAGGGGAACATGACCGGTGTCAACGTCGAGAAGGTCGAGCGACTCTCCGGCGCCTCCGCGAGATCCTGATCAAGTATTGTCCGGAGACCGTGGCCGCGGCGGAGTCGTTCGCCAAGGAAACGACGTATATCGCTGTTAGCTCGCTGGGCAGCCAGGTGGAGTGGGATTCGAGTTCGGGAGGGCCCGGAATCCGGCCCAGGAACATCCGGCCGCACTGGGTGACCGTGCCTCTGCTGTATTCGCTGTCGCGGGTCTTGCCGGCGCTGGTCCCGCGGCTCATCCGTCGTGGGAAGCCGAGATAATTCGCCGATCCGCCCGAGTTCCACCGCGTCGTCCTTACCGAGCCGGCCGCTGGCGGATGGGACTCGCCTGACATCGAAGGATGGGTCGATGAGCCAGGAACTGCACTATACATCGGTCCCACGCGGGCTCAAGCCGGGTAGCCGCGGCTTCTGCACGGTCGCCTGCACGGCCCAGATGTCCGCCCCCTTATTCGAGCTCCTGGAGAGCCTCAGCGGGTATCGGCCCGTCTATCCGGTCCACGACCCGGCCGCGGCTCAGAACCCGATCAACTTCTCCCACCTCAGGTTGACGGTGGGGGGCATGGCCGTGAGCGTGCTGTCGCGCGTCGGGCCGGCGAACCTCGACTACTCGGGTCGGTCCAACAAGTATGCGCATCACGTCGTGCTCGAGCCGAACGAACGGCCCGAGGGCGGCCCGGCGTGGTTAGTGGGCCATCCGGGCTTCCTTCAAGAGGCCTGGGACGGAGAGCCGCGGCTCCTGCCGGCAGGCCAGACGCCCCCCCGAGGCGACCGACCTCCCGGCGTTGCGGGCGCCTGGAAGGCCCTCGGCGTCGATGCCGGCTGGGCCGGCGTCCTCGCCGAGTCGTTCCTCGCGGACCCGCGGCGCCCCGTGTTCCTGATCTTCCGCCCGGGGATGGACCTGCTGCCGCTGTTCGTCGAGGCCATCGCCCTCCTGCCGCCGCCGAGGCGCTGGGACGTCGAGTTCAGCACCTATTTTACGAGTCTCCCACGCGGGGTGAACTGCCCGTGGCGCGGCGTGGTCGAAGGCTCGCCCGAGGCGCAGAACGCCCTGCGACTGCCCAACGCCCTGACCATCAACTTGTGCGGGTCTCTCGGACGAGCCGAGGGTCGCGCGCTGGTGCACCAGGCGCGGGGCGAGCGTTTTCAACCTGCCGGCGGCGAAGACACCGCCTCCGCGCACCAACCTCGGAGCAAAGGCCCGGCCTCGGCCTCCGGACGCCCAATCCCGACCGCCGGAGTGCCACCCAAGGCCCCACCGCCCGGCCCGACCATCGATTATGAACCCTTCCGAGGGTTGGCCGGACGGCCACCGAAACGCGGCGGGGCCAGCCATCAGCCCGGACGAACCTGGGCCATGGTCGCGGGGATCGTCGCAGTCGGCCTGATCGGGATGGCTGCGTCCGTCTTCATCCTGTTACAGGTTATGCGAAATCCGAACTCCAAGACTCCTGATACCGATCAAAAAGCCCCGCCCGTCGCCTCGGCGAATCCGGAGCGGGTCGAGCCCACGGCGATCGCGAGATCCCCGGAGCCGGCCAAAGGCGATGCCACCGTGCCGGATATCAAGGATGTCAACACAGTGACCACGACAGAGAAACTAAATCCTGATTCGGCAGGAATATCCAAGAACGCTCCCCCCAAACAGGTGACGGGGGATAGGGTGCCCGGACCAGTCCCGGAAGCACCGAAGGAAGTGGCTGCCACGAGCAAGCCCGACAGGAAGACCGCTGAGTCCGCGAAAGATGACGGTAAAATGAGCGGGGGCGAAGAGTTGGTCAAGGCCCCCCCTTCGGGAAGCCCGAAAGATCAGCCCAAAGCTCAAGAGAAGGGCCCTGGCTCGGAAGGTTGATCATCCGGGGGCCGCGACGAAGCCCGAGCAAAACCTCAAAGCCTATTTCTTCCGGCTCGAAGAACCCGGTAAAGCACCACAGAAGCCCCAGAGTCTCGACAACTTCAAACCGAACGATGCCGAGATCCAACTGATTGGGGCCGCTTCTTCTGGTTTGAACGACAAGGTTGACGAAGGGGGCGTGGATGGAGTCCGCAAGGTCGTCGTTTCGGTGATCACCCGCAAAGATTCCCTTCTCGGAGCGAGTAACGACCGGGTTGAACTGGCGACATTCGAAGTCTCGATCCCGAAAGGAACCATCAATTTTCGATGGAGGAACAACACCGATCCCAAAGCTCGAGAACAACTTCGCGACTGCGTTCTGGTCGTCCGATCCAAGCAAATCCCCGAGGAACGATTCTACATCCTGCGAGGTGAGCCACGACTACCCAAAGATGGCGTCAAGATGAGTGATCCGAGGTCATCCTCCAATAAGACCGTCTACGAGATCCCCTGGTACGGGAAAACGGACTTCCAGAAGACGGAGAGACCTTTGAGCGTCGATGTTTGTAGGCTCTTGAATGGCAACAAGGAAGAAGTTGTCTCCCTCACGCGGCGCAATGATGGTTCCTGGCACGACAAACGGGACATGGTAACCATCAAATTTGAGAATGCGAAACTCTTGGCCGAGTTGCAGTATGATCAACGCAAGAAAGCCCTTCAGAAGAGCATTCAAGAACTGGAGAATCGGATAGCGAACACGGATCAATCGCCCACACTGCCACCAGGCGGCGCCGGCGGCGCGGTTTCCCCAAGAGGCACCGATAGAGAAAGAACAGAACTCGAAAGACTAAGATATTTAGAAAATATACATTCTTCACTCATTAATTTATCGATTGTGTGGCAAGTTGACGGGAAGCGATTCGAGATCGCTCGATCGGAAGGGTTGACGCCCGGACGAGTTGCCGACCCGGGTACCTGGTAGAGGACGATGCGCGCATGGCCGATTACCACCAAACCGTTGACGAGATCCGCGGGTTCCTCCAGGCGAGCGACCAGACACGGACCGTGCGCCTGGAGGTGCTGGCGTCGGCCTATGCCGAGGCTTGCATCGAAGTGAATCAGCGGCTGGCGCGGTGTCAGCGGTTGTTGCAGCAGGGGCTGCGCTCCGAGGCGCTCCAGCTCGCCGAAGCGGAACCGAAGTTGCTCGATGCGATCACGGCGCTCGATTTCTCCGAGCGTGCCGAGTGGGATGACCTGGTCGGGATCTACGAGCTGGCGCCGGCACCCAAGGTTCAAGTCGATGCCGCGGGCCTGCTCAACGAGGCGTACGGCCAGGAGGAACCGCTTCAGGACTTGCTGAATAATCACCGGAAGCTGGCGACGCAGCGCGCCCCGCTCCGGACGCGGATCGGGGTCATGCGGAAGCTCGCGGCCCTGGACCCGACCAATCCGATCTGGGGCGAGGACCTGCGGGCGATCGAAAAGGCCCGGTTCCGGCAGATCCAGGTGGAGGCCGCGGAGGCGGTCCGGCTGCACGACGGTCCGCACATCAAGAGGCTGCTGGCGGAAGTCCAGGAATCGCCCTGGATCGAACCGCCCGCGAAGGGCCTGGTCCAGGGCCTGAGCAAGGCCCATGTGCAGCTCCGCAACGAGCAATCCCAGGCGGCGCTGGCCGCGATCGAGGCCCGTCTGGCCGGGCGCTGACGGCCCAGGACCCGGTCCTCGGCCGCGCGGCTCGTCAGGAGTGGATCGCGCTGACGGCCTCCGGACCGCTCGAACCCTCCGACCCGGTCTGGGAGCGCATCGGGCCGGTGCTGAAGTGGCTGGAGGACGAAGATCGCCGCGCCGCCGCCGCGCTGGCCTACGACGAAGCGCTGGCCGCTTTGACCCAGGCCCTCGACGAACCCGAACCCGTCCCCGCCGCGGAGCTGGAACGCCTGGGACAGGAGGTCTTGAAACACGCGGCGGGATGCCGGATAAGCTCCAACGACGTTATACGTCGCGCCTCCGGGCCGCGACGGCGGTGCGGACCCGGCGTGTCCGGATGATCGGCGGGGCGGCGGCCGTGGCGTTGCTCATCGGCGGTGTCCTGGTGTTCTACGCGGTCCGCAGCCAGTTCCGTGATCGTGACGCCGCGCAGGCCGCCACGACCATCGACGAGATGCTCCGAGGCTATGAGCTGGATGACGCCGCGAGCTATCTCGACAACCTGGAGCAGGTCGATCCGGACCTGCTAAGGCACGACGCCCTCGTCGGGGTACGCAAGCGCTACGATGAGGCCCGCAAGCGGGAGACGCGGCGCATCCAGGACTTTAAGGAGGCGATCGACGAGGCGGAACACGCCCCCCTCACGCCAGAAGAACCCGAGGCCCTGGCGAAGGCCCGCACGCTGGCCCGGCTGGAATCCGAGAAGCAGGCCGTCGAACAGATCGCCCAGCGCCGGCAGGCCGCTCTCAAGGAGGCCAACGCCAAGCGGGAGGCGATCCTCCGCCCCAGCCTCGATCGGATCGGCGGCGAGATCCATCAGATTGGTCGAAGCCTGGACGCGAACCCCTCCGACTACGCTCCGATCCGGGATGCGATCGACCGTTCAAGCGTCGCACTACACAAGCTGGCGCCCGAGGTTGCCCGGGCGAGCGAGGACTTGCAGGGAACCGCTCGCATGCTCGAGCAGCAGCTCGAGGAGGCTTCCGACCGATATGAAGGCCTGCACCGACAGTCAACGCGCCGGGAAGAGATCACCGAGGCCATCGCGTACTCGACGGCCGACAGGCCGGACCTCTTCCATCGCTTTGTCGGTCAGATCCAGGGTTATCTGAAGGCGTACCCCGACGCGGCGGACGTGCAGTCATTCCAGAAGGTCCTGAAAGAGCGGCCGCTCTGGGATAGCGTCGAAGACTGGAACCATCTCGTAGCCGATTGGAAGACCCGCCGCGACGCCTTGACTCCCCGGGAAGCCAGGCGTCGCGCCGGCTCGTGCAGCCAGTTCCTGGCCCAGCACTCCGATTTCCCCGGCAAGGCCGAGATCACGGCGTATCTCGGTTACGTCGAGGCGATCGCTCGCCGCGACGCCGGTGCCGACAGCCCGGCCGCCAAGCTCCGGCGCGTGTTCTCTGAGCCGATCATCGCTCACACCTGGATGGTCGTCGTCAAGTATGGGAACAGTTCCGATGAACGCTGCTATACTCGGGAGAAGCCCGAAGAAAAGAACGACTTGTTGCAGTTCAGCTACGCACTCGACTTCGAGAAAGGAAAGAAGTTCCGTGAGCTCCCGATCACGCGGATTGCCTCGCGGGACTGGTCCCCCCAGACGAAGATCGCCAACGAGTTCAAGCCGATCCTGGCGAACGAGACGAGGTTGAGCCAGTGGGAGGCCGTCATGATCGACCTGCTCAATGCGATCTTCCACCAACCCGAAATTGATCCGATCCTCCAGGCCGACCTGATCCGCATCGTGATCCAGGCAGCCACGGAGGGGAGCGAGCCGCTTCGCGTCGCGCTGGAGCCCCTGAAGAACCAGCTCCTCCAGGCGAAAGTCAACTGGAGCATCGCCTGGATCAATCCGGAAACGCCCGGGCTCCTTGAGGCCCAAGAGGAGGCGCGCCGGCTCATCCTGGGGCTTCGCCCCAAGGTCCCCTCGCTCAAGGCCGTGCTCGACGTGCGCGACCAGATTGAGGAACGGGCGTCGCGGACCTACCAAACGGTGGGCTGGCTCGCACGGGACGGCAACGGCTACCAGGTCTGTCGCGGGACGGTCTTGCCCCCCGATCGAGACCTCTTGGTCATCGCGCCCTCGACGGACTCGAGCTGTGCGTGGAAGAAAGTGGGGGAGATTGACGGTGGCAAGCCGAAGATCGACACGCGCGACGACAAAGCCCTGGTTGTGGGCCGCCCGGTCTTCGTGATGATGAGTACCCGGTGATAACCGCAACTCCCTTGAGGAACCGACCAATCATGTCAGTGGGATCCGGCGGCTGGTACGTTCGGGCGCGAGGGCGCGTCCTCGGTCCGTTCAACTGGTCGCAGCTCGAGTCGATGCGCGAGCGGGGCCAACTCTCACAAGCCCACGAGGTTTCCCAGGATCGCCGGTCCTGGATCAAGGCCACCGAGCTGTCCGGCTTGTACGCCCCGGCCGTCGCCGGTCCGAGTCAGCCGTTGACGAACGCCAATGTCGAGTGGCCGGCCTACACCCTGACGGACGATGCCGGCGGCAGTCCGGCGCCCAGGCGGCGGCCGCGGCCGCGGCCGCGCCGGCTTCCTGGTTCGTCGCCCGGGGAGAATCGCATCACGGGCCGCTGAGCCTCGCGGAGCTGCAACGGATGATCGACCAGGGAGAGCTCGTATCGAGTTCCCTCGTCTGGACCAACGGCATGGCGAGCTGGACGCCCGCCGGTCAGGTCGCCGGACTCTGGTTCGGCGCGCCCTCCGCCGGCGGTTCGACCAACACGAGTCGGGCCGCCCCCTCCCCATCCCAGCCCTATCCGATCTCGCGCACCAGCGGCCTGGCCGTGGCCAGCCTGGTACTGGGTCTGCTCTGGCTCTGCGGCATCGGCAGCCTGCTGGCCACGATCTTCGGCGGCGTCGCGCTGAACCAGATCTCTCGCTCCAACGGGACGATCAGCGGCCGGGGCCTGGCACTCGCGGGCTTCATCCTGGGCACCGTCGGATTGTGCCTCATCGCGCTGGGTGCCCTGGGGATCATCCTCGGCGCGATCCAGAGGCCGCAATGGAACCAGTAGCCGTCCGGGTGCGGTCCAACCGCAACCCCGCGAACCGGGGACCATTCCGTCCACGACGGATCCGTCAGCGCAAGACCTGGCCGATCATGGCCGCGAACGCCTGCGACTGTCGTTGCTGGGCCGCGGCCGCCATGGTCATGACGCTGCTGAGCTGACCCTGGAGGTATCGGGCGACGATGGCCTGATCTCGCTCGGCGGCGACCTTGCGGACCAGTTCCCGGTACTTCCGCCTCGCCGGCAGGACGAACTTCTCCTCGCCACCCAGCCGCTCGACCCAGAGTGCCCCATCGCCGTGGCTGATGTCCGCGTTGCCCGGAGTGATCCGAGCAACCATAAAAGCGTCGTTATATCGATTCTGTATAACTTTCAAGGGATTGTAAGCCCCCAGGATTTCCAGGCCCACGATGTGGGCGACCGGGGCATTGTTGCGATCGATCATCAGAGACCGGACATCCACCGTGATGATGCACTTGTGGATGGGTTTCAGCGACGTATGGATCCTCAGTCGTTGGAAGACGCGGTCGAGGAACCGGGCGAACTCTTCATCCAGGAGGAGATAGGTATCGCGGCCCCTGACCTTGGTCTCTCCATTGCAGATCGCGACGCCGTCGTTCGTCTCGACGGGCAGCGACCAGCCGACGGGGTTTCCATCGGGGCCCTTGACCTTGGAGAAGCGGGTGCCGATCTTGTAGAGCCCGTCCACACAGAGGGTCTTCCCCTCGAATTCTGCGGGCGCGTCCAGGACCATGTCGAGCGTGGCCGTACGCGTCGCGGAGGGGCTGTCCGGGTGCCTCTGGCCTTCCCCTTTCTTCGGCGTCTTCGCCGGCGAGCCCTTGGGGGGCGCCTTCGATGCGAGCCGATTGGCCGGGCCGGGGGTTGATGGCCTCGGACGCTTGGCCTTCGCGGCCGTTCGCTCGCGGCCGTTCGGCGGAGGCGTCTGGACGAGCGGGGCGCCCGCTCCCTGCGCCGGTTGCTCTCCTGCCGCAACGCGTCGAGCAACGTTTGGCGGTACAACGGCCTGAGTTCCGGCGTCTGGATGGCGGACGCGACCAGAGGCCCTGGGCCATGGCGCAGATGGTTCTTCAGGGCCTCGTCGTCCAGTCCTCCGACCAGCTCGTTGGCCTTGACCCGGGAAGAAGCCAGCTCGATCTCACGGCTCAGGCTACGAGCCGATTCGGGGTCGCGGGCACCCGGGCGGGCCGCGTATCGATCGAGCAGCGTTCTCGCCAGGCGGTACTGTCGACGGCGCAGGGCGGCAATCGCGTCGTCGTAAAGCGGTTCGACGTCGTCCGCCGCCGGGGCGCCCTGAGATCCGGACACGTGGTCGGAACGCGCAGACTTGAGGCCGGCGACCTCGGACCCGGCCTGCCCCGGTCTCCCTCGGAGTGGCTCGGATCTCGCCCGAAGCCAGCTCCAGGCCAGCGCGCCGATCAGGCCGAGGAGGACGGTCCCCGCCACGGCCCCGCCCAGGATGATCCGCCCAACGCCCGGGCGACCACCCGAGTTCCTCAGGGGTTCCGGCGAAGTCTTGACCAGCGGTGGCGGCGCACCGGGATTCTCGACCCGCACCGGAGGCGGAACCCCGCCCGGATTCTCGACCCGCACCGGAGGCGGGACCACGCCCGGATTCTCGACCCGCACCGGAGGTGGAACCCCGCCCGGCTGCGGGAGACCGGGAATGTCCGACGCCGGGACCCACGCGGCCATCCCCGCCTTCCAGACGAGGTCGGCCGGCTGGACCTTGCCCTGGCTCAGCATGGTGTTGAGCACGGTCCTCGTGACGGGTCCCATCTTGCGCCCATCCTGTCGGGCGAAATACCATTCGGCGGGTTCACGGCCAGGGGCCGCCTTCGCTTCCCCACCGCCCGCGAGTCCGAGCTCGACCTGAATCCCTTCGGCGGGGAACCAGGAACCGTCTTCACCCCGCCGGATTCGTGTCGTGGATCGAACCACGCCCGACTCGACCAGTCGCCTCAGCTCGGCGGATGAGATCGGGCCAACAATGCCCGATTCCGACTGGTAATACCAGGCAAGGTCTGTCGCCATCACTCCACCTGCCTCTCCGTTTCGGCCCAATCCTGAGATTCGGAGTCACGTCGATGTCGATGAGTAACGGGATCCGCGTCGATACTTAAGATGCTACCAGGTTGGCTCATGATGTGAAGCTGACAGACACACCACGCTAATGTATCAGAAGGTCCTTCACCTGCAAGTTGATCCTCGGCATTTCCGAATCTCGTCGGAGAATAATTCACGCCGTGGGAGCCCGAAGATCGAGGCATCGACGCCCGGTCCCGCCCGGTCGGCGCGTCGGTCAGGCACTCGACGGATCGGACCCACGGCGGCCTCAAGGCTCGGGCTGCGTGGGATGCTCGGGCGGTGCCAGCTCCTGCCGCCACCTGGCGGCCTCTTGAGGTTTCCCCCAGGCGTCGTAGAACGAGACGATCCGCGAGGCCGCGTCGGTCACGTTCTTCTTTTGTCGGGGCGCGATCTTCGACTCCCGAGCCTTGAGGCCCTCATAGCCGTCGATGAGGAACCGCTCGGCGTCGGGATAACGGCCCTGTCCGACCAGGGCGGCGCCGAGCTGACTCTTCGTATGAAACCGCCACCAATCGTCGGGGTGGGTCTTCTCGCGACGACTCAGGCAATCGCGGAGCAGGACCTCGGCGTCGGCCCATCGTTGCGTTTCCAGGTAGGCGGCAGCCAGACCATTCATGTTGATCAGCGTGTCGGTATGATCGGGCGGCAGCTTGGCCATGCGAAGGTCGAGCGCCTTCTTGAACAGCGGGATCGCCTGGGCCATCTTGCCGGCCTCTCGGAATGCCTGGGCGAGGTTGTACATCGTCCTGAGCGTGTCACGATGGTCAGGTCCGAGGTTCTTGCTGCGCAGGGGGAGCAGCTCCTCGAGCCGCCGGATCGCCTCGGCGGTCTGGCCGGTGAAGAGGTAGGCCACGGCGAGGCTGTTCATGGAGCTCAGGGTCTCCAGATGGTCGGGGCCCAGCTCGGCGATACGGAGCGGGAGTACTTCCTTGAGCAGGGGAAGGGCCTCCGCGGGCCGGCCGACCGCCAGGTACGCGTCGCCCAGGTTGTTCATGACCGTCAGGAGGTCGCGATGATGGGGGCTCAGGGTCGCCCGGGAATGCGCGAGCACCTCCACGAACATCGGGATGGCCTCCGAGATTCGACCGTCACCACGATAGGCGACGGCGAGGTGGTTCTTGGCGGCCAGGGTGTCGGGATGGTCGGGGGCCAGGCTCGCCTCTCGCCGTGCGAGCACCTCCTGGAACATCGGGATGGCCTTGGGAACTTGGCCGTTGAGCCGATAGGCCGTCGCCAGGTTGATCATCCTCGTGAGCGTGCCGGAATCCTCGGGGCCGAACCGCGCCCGCCAGATTTCCAGGTCGCGCTCGTGCAACGGGATGGCCTCGGCGATCCGTCCCGCGTCCTTCAAGGCGACGGCGAGGTTGTTCATGGAGCTCAGGGTCTGGGGATGCTCCGGGCCCAGGGTCCGGGTGCGCAGTTCCATCGCCCTCTGGTACTGCGGGATCGCCCGCTTCGGCTGGCCCAGATCCAGATAAGTCGTGCCCAGGGTGTCGCGGATCTCAGCCTCGACAATCGGTTGAGCGGCGAAGTCGGAGGCAATGCTGGGCTCGGCCGCGTCGAGGGCCTCGCTCAGGGTTACGTCGCGCCCCAGGCCGCCTCCCCGTCCCTCGGGACGAGGAGCGGCCAGGACCCGGTCGCGAAAGAAGACCAGCATGGCCTGGGATTCGACGGCCGATTGCCGAGCCTTGGCCTCCTGCCGGGTGGCGCGAACGGCCTCCCAGAGGCTCACCGCGGTGGCCGCCATCAGCACGGCCGCGAACGCCCCCGCCGTCACCAGGGCCGCGCGGTGTTCTGCGCGCGAACTTCCCGAGCCGGTACCGCGCCGAAGGCGGTCCGGCTTCCAGCGGCTCGTCGGCCAGGTAGCGCTGGAGATCGCGGGCCAGGTCGCTGGCCGTGGCGTACCGGCGCGTGCGGTCCTTCTCCAGCGCCTTCATCGCGATCCAGTCCAGCTCGCCGCGGACCAGCCGGGCCAGCTTCCGGGGTTCCATGCCCCGCCGCGCCGCGATCGCGGCGAGCTGCTCGGTCTTCGAGAGCCGCGCGCTCGGCTTCGGCGACTCTTCCTCGCGGATTCGCCGAACGATCTCCACATACGGGGTCTTCCGCAACCGCTGCCGCTCCAGGGGCGTGGTCCCGGTCAGCAGCTCGAACAGCAGCACGCCCAGGGCGTAGACGTCGGTGCGCGTGTCGATGTCCAGGGCGCTGTTCTCGGCCTGCTCGGGGCTCATGTATTCCAGAGTCCCGACGATCGCCCCGTGCTGGGTGTAGAGCGTCCGTTCGGTCAACCGTTGCTCGATCGCCTTGGCCACGCCGAAATCGATGACCTTGGGCACCGGCCGGCCGTCGTACAGCGACACCAGGATGTTCGACGGCTTGATGTCGCGGTGAATGATCCCCTTCTGATGCGCGTGCTGGATCGCCTGGCAGACCGGCACGAGGAGTTCCAACCGCTCGCGCGGGGACAGTCGGGCCTGGTCGCAGTACTCGGTGATCGGTACGCCTCGGACCAGCTCCATGACGAAGAAGGGCCGGCCCGCCGCGGTGGCGCCGGCATCGAGGACCTTGGCGATATTCGGGTGCTCCATCATCGCCAGCGCCTGGCGCATCCGCCTCGAACCGGGCGATCACCTGCCGCGAGTCCATCCCGGGTTTGATGATCTTCAACGCGACCTTGCGGCGAATCGGGTAGCCCTGGTCGGCCATGAAGACGACGCCCATCCCGCCTTCGCCGATCTGCTGGAGCAACTTGTACGGACCGATGACCGAGCTGGCACTTTCGAGATGAGGCGGTTCGTCGACGGACATCGTCGAGAAGACGGGGTCATCCAGGACGTCGCCGGCTTCGCCGTGGGCCGCGAGCCGGCGCTCGACCTCGGCGCGCAGGGCCTCATCGCCGCCGCAGGCGTCTTCCAAATAGCGGGCTCGATCGGCGGGCGAATCGAGCTCGAGCCGCCCGAGCGAAAATCGCGTGCGGATCCGGCGCGGGCTGGCTCATCGTCTGGCTCCTCTCGCGGCCTCTCCTTTCGATTCATGCGATATTCGTGTGACCCTGGTGCCGGAAAACCGGGACAGGACGGGCACGCCCTCTCCCCTCCTTCGGAAGGAGGGTTGGGAGCGCCCCGCCTTGGTCCCCGTTTGTCGAAGCCGGTCGCCACGGACGGCTCATTCCACGACCTCGGTTCACCGGACTTCCTGGTCCGGAAAGCTTCGTTCCGTACGACGTCGATCGGCCCACGAACCGACAGCGATTCTAACCCTCGGCCCGGCGGAGGGATAGTCATCCCCCCGTCTCGTTATCGGCCTGGGTATCGCTCTGGCCGGTGGATTCGACCGTGCCCGAATCATCGGCAGCGACCATGGCCCCGACCCCGGCACCGCCGGTCCCCGCGGCGAACCCGGAGGCACCGAGGTGGACCAAACGGGGCCGGGCGTTGTTGCCCGGAGCCGCCGCCTGGTTCGTCTGACCGGAGACGACGATCGATGGGACCTGGACCTTCAGAATGTCCGCCGGCCCGCCCTCGGCGCGGTGCGGCGCCACGATCGCCGGGCCGAAGGTGACTTGACTGAGTACAGTACGATTCTCCAGCGACTCGGCGAGCGGCGCGAACCCGCTCCGCCGGCGGGGAGAACGCCGCATCGACTTCAACCCGTTTCGACCCATCAGGCCGCCCATCATTTCGCGGAAACGCTTCATGGCAAGTCTCCAAGGCATGGGGTTCCACAAGACGGTTTCTGGGCGCAGGGCGGCCTGTGGCCTCGGGGCAGCGGTGCTCAACCACCGCTGGCCAGCCGCGGCTTTTCGTCTCCACACGATCGCCAAGGACCCTGGACGGGTCGGAGAGGGCGGGATCGATGCCCGCCGCCCTGCCGGGCTCACGACCGTTGCGGCCATGGCCCGAACTGGGTCACCGAATCGCCGGTCGGGCGGAGCCGTACGTCGCGAAGAGCGTCGCGTTGGCGGTCTTCGCGGGCGTGTCTCGCTCGATCATCCGATCGCGGTGGAAGGTTTCAGCCTTCGACAGTGCCCACGTTCTGGAGACCTGACGGCGCCGAGGGGTCTGGCGTGCGCCGAGTGACCTGCTTTTTCTCGATTTTCACGCCCGAGGGCGAACCGCGTGGACGGCGCATCACGAACCAACCGCTAGACTCTTGTCCGAGCGCGGTGACTTACGATCCAATGGGATTGCCGAAGTCCGAGGCGTTCCGACCCATCCGGACACCGCGACAGCCCGGCGGACGAATCCTTCCCCTCGAATGGCGAAGCGGCGACTCGAGAGCGGTCGGAGCATGCCGGGCGGGTGGATCCTGGCGTCAGGTGGCGACGAGGCGGGAGGACGGAATGTCAGCCGACTGCCCATCACCGGATGTCCTGCACCATTTCCGTCGCGGTGAGCTTGACGAGACGGCCGCGTCCGAGGTCCGCGCGCACCTCGAAGTCTGTGCGGCCTGCCGCGATGCACTGGGCGGCGATCCGAACATCGAGCGACTGGGTGCCGGCGATCCGCCGGGCGGAGCAGGTGCGCTCAGTACCGAACCCTTCGACTCGAAGGCCGATGCCCCCGATCACCCCGTCATGTCGTCGCTCGATCCGGACGAGCCATCCGATCCCCGGATTTCGTTTGTCGAAGGTCAGGTGGTTTTCGGTCATTTCGAGATCGTCCGACTACTGAGCAGCGGCGGGATGGGCCGGGTCTACCTGGTTCGCGACCAGAGGATCGACAACGCGCCGAGGGCGCTGAAGATGATCCTGCGTTCGCGGTTTAACGACCTGAATCTCAAGCGGTTTCGTCGCGAGGCCCGGGTCATGGCCAGGTTGAACCATCCGAACATCGTCAACCTGGTCCACTTCGATTTCCAGGATATCCTCCGGCCCTACATCGTGATGGAATTCGTCGAAGGGCAATCGCTGGACAAAGTCCTCCGCGGGGGAGTGCCGATGCGGCTGGACTGGACGGCCCGCATCCTCGAGCAGCTTTGCGACGTGCTGGAGATCACGCACCAGCAAGACCCGCCGATCATCCACCGCGACCTCAAGCCGTCAAACCTCATGCTCCTCTCGGGGCGGAAAGACGGGCGCGAATTCCTCAAGGTGCTCGACTTCGGGCTGGCGAAGGAGATCCCGGCCGGAGGAAGTCTCTTCCAGTCGATCGATCTTGGCTTGACCCCGGCCTATGCGAGCCCGGAGCAATGCGATCGGACGCCTCAAGATCCGAGGAGCGACCTCTACACGGTGGGTGTAATCCTCTATGAGATGTTGACGGGATATCGGCCCTTCGAGGGGACGATCTACGAGCTTTGCCATAAGCATATCGTCGAGCTCCCGCCGGCCTTCGCCGTTCGCAACCCCGAGGCCCAGGTTCCGGCCGAGGTCGAGGCGCTTGTGCTTCGCTGCCTCGAGAAAGACCCGGCGTTGCGTCCGCAAACGGCCAGGGAGCTCCGGGACGCTTACCTCGACGCGATTCAAAGGACGGTCGTTGTCGAACCCGCCAGGGCCGGAACCACCTCCGCCAGGGCCGGAACCACCTTCACCAGGTCCACCACCAAGGAGACTTTTCCGGACCAGGCTCGGCCTCGCCCTGGCGTCGGCCATCCTGCTCCTTGTGTACCTGAGCCCCTGGTCGGCGAGGCCGGCGCCGGATGTCTTCCAGTCGATCCTCGACGATATTCGTGCACAGCCCGCGAGCGATCGGCCGTTCCAGCGGTATTTCCGGATCAGCCGCCGGAGCACTCCAGAGAAACCGGATCGCCTACGCCAGGCTCTGATCGAGGCGATCAACCTGACCTCGAGGGGCTCGGCCTCGGTCGTGCCGACGCCGATCGACCCGGAGAAGACCCTCTTCCGGGTCAGACATCCGCGCGACGGGCTGGGATGAGAGCCCGTACCAGGTCATCCGCGACAAGACGGTGGCGGGCCCCAGCGCGATCAACCGGTTTGACCTGATCCTGCTGGAGTACCCGTATGGCGTGGTCCCCACGTCCTCGGAGGTCTTCACGAGGCTGGCGGACGAGTTCCTCGGGCCGGCATCGCAGGTGCGGCCGTTGGCGTTCGTCCGGGCCGACTGGTTCATCGCCGCGGTCACGAGGCCGCCCCTGTTCGAGGACCTACGGGGAGCCCGGATCGACCCGAACGACAGGGCAACGAAACCGGCGCCCGGCGTGCCGGCGCGGCGCGAGCTCGTCGACCAGCTCGCGCGGGAGTATCGTGACCAGCCGGTCACCGCCGCGATCGCCGCGGCCGAGCTCGGCGTCGACCGTCCCGAGCTCTTGCAACCGGTCTGGTCGAATGCGCGATCGGTCCAGGTCGGCCTGGCACCGCTGGCCAACAGCGGCTCGATCCGGCACAACACATGGGAGGCCGCCTTCCCGGTGGCCGTCCATCTGCTCGGCGCGGGTTTGCCGGTCGTGCCCCTGGAAGGGGTTTCTCGACCGGTCGCCTGGTCGGTGGACCGGCACCTGACGCTCGAGTTGACGTCGAACAAGCCGGACAACATCTTCCGACCCGGCGACGACATGATCATCCGGGTCAAGAACACCTCCCCTTCCGACCTGACCGTCGAGCTCATCGCGACCGGGGTCTCGGGTGGAGTGGTCGTCCTGACGAAAGTGCCGGTCCTGATCCCCCCGGGGAAGGATTTCCAGTTTCCGGCGCAAGGCGAGCCTCCGATCCGCGTCATGGATATGACTGGCAAGGAACGGATCACGGCGTTCGCCGGCGTGGGGTCGTTCGCGGCCGGGGATATCCTCCGGGGGCGTAACACGTCCGACCGATTCCTCCACGACCCATGGCGAGACGGACTCAGAGGCCTTAAGATCATGGACGCGTTCGGGCTGTTGAAGACGTCGATCGAACTCGAGACGCGATCCAACACGGCGCCCTGAAGGCCGAAGGCTTGAATCTCCTCATGAGTACCTCCACGGGTCTGCAGCTTGTTGACGCTGGCGTTGATGCTCGTCGCGGCCGCGCAGCCCGCGGCCGCGCAGGATTCGACCGGCGTCGCCGCCCTGGAAAGCAAGGGACAATCGCTCTTGAAACAGGGACGAGCCCCCGAGGCGGTCAAGACGTACGAGGAGGCCGTCGAGCAGGCAAAGACGGACTATGGGGTCGATCACGAGCGAACGCTGCAGGTTCAGAGCCGTCTTGGACTGGCGCTGCTGGCCGCGGGTCGCCCCGACGACGGCGTGAAGGTGTGCGAAAAAGTCGCCGCCGGCGCCGAGGCGAAATATGGACCGAACCATCCGCAGACGTACGTGACCCTGTGTGACCTCGGCAAGGTGTATAAGGCGGCCAGACGCCATGATGATGCGATCAACTGTCTGAAACGATCGCTCAAGGGACTCGAGGCGACGCTGGCACCCAATCACATTATCATCATCGAGGTCGTGGACGCGTTGAGCGACGCGTATGTCAGGCGCCGGACGTTATGTTGACGCCGAGACATACCTCCGCCGGAAAATCGCGATTCTCGAGGCAAAGCATGGGCCCGACCACCCCGATGCCGTGACTACAAAAATCCGTGTTTCGGTCCTGATGACGAGCACTAACAGGCTGGCCGACGCCGAGGCCTATCTCCGAGCAGCCCTGGATGGCCTGAAGGCACGAGCCGGCTCCGATGAGGTTCAGATCGGCCGGCTGCTCAATGAAGTCGCCAGGATGGAGATCACCACGGGTCGATTCGCGGACGCCGAGAAACTCCTCGGGGAAGCACGAGCGATCCTCGAGAAAAAGCGGGGGCCAGACGCTCCCGAGACCTGGAAGGTGCTGGGCAGCCTGGGGCTCCTGCACGCAGCCAAGGGCGAATTTGCCGAGGCTGAACGGCTCCTTCGTGAGTGCGTGAAAAAAACCGAGGACCGATTCGGACCAGCGAACCATGACACGCTCGAAGCCTATTCGCAGCTCGCGGCCCTGCTCGGGATCACCGGCCGCACGGACGAGGCGACAGAGCTTCTCCAGAAGACCCTCGCCACCTATGAGCGGAGCTGAGGCGCCAACCATCCCATGACGATCAGCCTTCGGGCGCCTGATCGCGAAGCTCGGCAACACCAAGGGGCCGAAATCCGCGCCTCCGTCCGGGGAAGCGATGGACCGGACGTTCGCCAAGGGAAGTGCCAAGGCCGCGTTGCTATTGGATGCACAACGGGCCGTCGAACTCATGGAGGCTGGTCGTTTCACGGAGGCCGAGCCACTCCTGAAACGAGCGTTATCGACCCTCGAGGACGTTCTGGGTGCCGACCATCCTGGTGTGGGCGTTCTCCAGGTGGGCCTGAGCACGACCTACACCTTTCTGGGCCGGTATCAAGAAGCCGAAGATTGCGCACGGCGTGCCCTCCGAACTCTCGAGGCGAAATTCGGCTCCGACCACCCACATACGGCTCAATGCCGTGGGATCCTCGCCCTGTCGTTGGTGGCGCTGCCGTCATGCCGCCGGAGGCCCTCGACCTGCTGCATGTCGAGTGCCGCTCCCTGCGTCGAATTCTGGAACGTTCCCTGCCCGTGCTTTCGGAAGGCGACCAGCTCGCGCTCTTGCGAATGACCAACTCGAATTACGATATCGCGATGGGGATGACCTCCGGCCTGAGGAACTCTCCGGGTTGGCCGGACCATTCGGCCTCGTGGATCTTGAACCACAAGGCCGTCGCCTTCGCGGCGCTGGCCGAGCGGGCCATCCTGGCCCGTGCGTCCGCCGATCCCCACGTGGCCGAGATTGTCGCGCGGTTGAACGAGACGCGAGGGCGCCTGGCAAACCTGGCTTCTCCCGCATTTCAGATGACATTGGATCGCACCGGACCCCGCGACAAATCGAGCAGCTCGTCGCCAGGGAGCACGAGATCTCACGCGAACTCAGTTTGACGCTCAAAGGCTCCGATTCCGGCGATCCGTGGACCGAGCTTGACCGTGTGCGCGGGGCGCTTCCCTCCGATGCCGTCCTCATCGAGTTCGCACGGTATATCACCGGAAATCGGCAGCACAAGCGGTGGGCTTGCTATCTGGCGTGGGTGATCCCGCCTGCGGATCGGGGCGATGTCCGTCTCATCGACCTGGGCGAGGCCGAGCCGATCGACCAGGCCATCGCCGCGGTTCGCCGAGCCATGCGTCCCGATCAGGACCAGGACAAGGGCGAAGGCGAGTCCGATGATGATCAAACGCTGGAAGCCCTCTCCCAGCGGCTCCTCGGGCCGCTCCGCTCTCGGATTGATCCGGCCGCACGGTGGGTGTTGAGCCCCGATTCGGTCGCTCTGGCTCGTCCCCTGGCAGGCGCTCCCCCTGGGTGACGGCCACTACGCGATCGAGCGGCACTTGATCCACCTGGTCGTGAGTGGCCGGGATCTGGCTTCGCCGCTAGCGGCCCCTTCGACCGCACGCCCGGCGATCTTCGCCGACGTCGATTTCGACCACGATCGGCCACCCGACACTCCGATTCCGTCGACGAACCCCGCTCCGAGCAGTCTGACTCCCGGCGAGATCGGTGCGATCGCTCGATCCATCCCGGCGGGGTTCAAGGCCGACCCGCTCCCGTTCACCCGAGCAGAGGCGGACGGAATCCGCGCACCGCTGACCCGATATGCGGGTGCCGAACCGGCCGACTACCGGCAGGCCAAGGCGACTGAAGCGCAATTCCGAAGGCTGCGGCGGCCGCGGGTGCTCGTCCTCAGCACCCATGGCTTCTTCTGGATCAGTCCGCCACGTCGTCCTCGGGTCGTCCGCCCGAGAACCCGTTGCTCCGCTGCGGACTCCTCCTGGCGGGGTGTAAACAGTTGAGTGAGCCGGGCGCGGTGGCCACCGACAATCACGGCCTCGACGGCTGGCTCACGGGCCTGGAAGTGGTCGGGACCGATCTTCAAGGGACGAGCCTGGTCGTGCTTTCCGCCTGCGAGACGGGGCTGGGCGATTTGCAGTCCGGAGAGGGCGTCGCCGGGCTCCGCCAGGCATTCCAGATCGCCGGGGCTCAATCCGTGGTCGCCTCACTCTGGAATGTCCCCGACAAGGCCACGGCGCGGGTGATGATCGGCCTGTTCGAACATCTCGGCTCGGGCCTCGGGCCGGCCTCGGCCTTGCGGCGGGCGCAGCTCGACGAACTCCACGTGCAGCGTCAACATAACTTTGGCGCCGCGCGCCCCCATTTCTGGGCCGCGTTCACGCTGACGGGCCAGCCGGGTGCGTCGTGGGCGTCGGAGCCCGTCGGCATCGAGGGCGAAATGGCCTCGGCACCCGCGCCCTTGGTCGCCGACAACACGCCGGATCTCAACGCACCCCGCGGTCTCAAACCCGCCGCGACGTCGAGTCCGGCCGCGACCGTTGCATCGGCTACGCCTACGCCGGCTCCCGACGCGCTACAGCCCGCGTTAGGGTCGTCCCGGCCGGGTTCTCCGGACTCGGGAAACCCCTTCGTCGAGGGCGGGGTGATGCTCATCGTGGTCGTCAGTTCCTGGTTTGCGGCGCGTTGGTGGTGGCTGAAAGGTCCACAAAGCCCGGTGTGACGGCTCCATGAGCGGAAAAGGGGAATTCCACGATGATCGGGAACCATCGAACCGAAAACGTCGGCCGCACGCGGGTCGCGCGCTGGCTCGTCGGGCTCATCGGAGCCGCGGCCATGCTCGGGCTGACCGGGCGGCTACGAGCCGCACCGCCAACTGCACCCGAAACGATCGATCGAGCCCTGGCCAGGCAGGCGCCGGCGATCCTCAACGATCTCCGGCAACACGGTTACAAGAACGTCGGCGTGCTCAAGTTCCGCGTCAAGAAGGGGGACGGGCGTGTCAGCGACCGCGTCGGCCTGATCAACCAGAGCCTCGCCGACCGGCTGGAAATCGCCTTGATCCTGGCCAACGATTGGCGACATCCACTCGGTATTATCCACGACGCTGGCCGCACCGCGGCCACGCTGCCGGGCGCGGATCACCTCAAAGCCGAGGGACGCCGGATCCTCCTGAAGGGAAAGTATCCGCTCGCCTGGGGCCGCACCCAGGTTTCCCCGGACGCCATCCTGACCGGCGTCGTCCTGGTCTCGAGCGACCTCCGGACGATGACGGTCTCGGTCCAG
Source organism: uncultured Planctomycetota bacterium (assembly GCA_963845755.1). GTDB lineage: Bacteria > Planctomycetota > Planctomycetia > Isosphaerales > Isosphaeraceae > CAWJTV01. Next base: position 1,411,670 of record CAWJTV010000011.1, on the reverse strand, counting down.
GCGTTCGACGCGACGGAGAACGTCCTCCGTCCGGTGACGCAGTTCCACGCGTCGACCGATCCGCCTGCCCTGATCGAGATCGGGGAAAGCCTGCTGGTTCGCGGCGGGTTCGACAACGACGAGTTCAAGCAGCAGCCCGGTCGGGCGTTCCAGCCGCAGGCCAAGAATTCGCTGGAGAGCCCCGCGGCCCCCGTGACGCTCGAAGCCTGGTACGACGGTGCACGCATCCCGCTGGAATTCGCGGGTAACCAGGGCAACTGCCCGAGCCCAAGGAGAGTCAGAAGGTCGAGTTCGTGCTGAACAAGCGGGGCGACGACGCCGAACGCTACGGCGTGGTCGTGCTGGTCAACGGCGAGAACACGCTGTTCCACGACCGAATCGCCGCGTCGCTCTGTACGACTAAGTTCGAGAATCTTGTACGCCGCACACGATTTCATAGCGTCTCGAAGTACAAGAGGTTGCGATCAGCAGAAGCATCAAAGAATTTTTCTCTGTGCCTTCTGTGAGTAGCCGTTCACACGTTGGTCGAGCATGGGAATGAGGCATCCGGAAGACCCCGGAGGGGCCGCGGTCCTTAGCCAGGTGTGAAACCCCTGTAAGGCAAACCGACCGCGTCTTCTCCGCCCCGTAGCAGCCCGGGAAGGGCTGACGGATTCCCGGGGCCAGTGGCCGTTCCGTCGCCCTTGCAGGGTCCGAGACTGACCCCGTCGCACCGCCTCGATTTGTCGAACGGGGTGTCAACGGCTACCTCCGGCGAGCCAATCACCTCGGGCACCCGCGAGCAGAAGGTGGACTTCGAAGCCCATCCCATCATGTTCGCGACCGTCCGGTACGATCAGCCATGAACCTCCGACGCCGCGGTTTCGGCTCATCGAGTCGCGCGATTCCTCGGCAATGCAAGACGCTCTTCTCCGCCGACGCAACGCGACCAACTCGACCCGTCAGCGAGGCAGACCACTACGGATCCTCGCCAGGGCTTCGGGTTATTATGACGCGACGTGCGCGGCGAGCTCCGAGAACATCATTCGCCTATGCCGATCTGGGTCCCCTGCCGAACCGGGTCCCTCTCGTTTTCACGGAGTCGTGACAAGCCCGTTCGTAATCCTTAATGCGGCCTGCGGCCGCAACCCAATCGGGATTCCGGATTCGCGATTCCGGATTCCCGAAGGGGCATGATTCCGGAATCGGGAATCTCGAATCCGGAATTCGGAATCCCCAGAGGCGCGCACGGCGAGCGAGCCTACGGAGGAAGACTCTGACGCGGCCTGCAGCCGCAACCCCATCGGGATTCCCGATTCGAGATTCCGGATTCCCGAAGGGGAATGATTCCGGAATCGGGAATCTCGAATCCGGAATTCGGAATCCCCAGAGGCGCACGGCGCAGCGAGCCTACGGAAGAAGACGCTAATGGGAGGATCTCGCCATCCCACGCTTCGCATGCAATGATGGATTCCTGGGAACGCGCGATCAATCCGTCGAACGCGGGCCCCCGAGTCGGCGGCGCCTCGATTGTGCTGCGGGTGGGAAACGCCGCGGCCTTGCGCAAGCGGGCCGGTAGGCCCGCGTCTTGATTGTGGGAAACCGAGTGACCCTGTCCTGGGGACGATGAAACCTGGATTGCAGTCGTGAATGAGAGTCAGCGCCTTGAGGCTGGGAACGGCGGGTGGTAATGTGATGGTGTCCCAGGGACAAAATCCTCCGAATTCCTCTCCCGCGGCGACGACCGCAACGCGTCCGTTGGTCCTCTGCCGTCGCAGTAGGATGGCCCGAAACTCAAATGCAGAGTCGCCATTCCCCGGCGGATTGGCGTGGATCAAGGCATGCGGTCGGTGATGGGCCGGGTGTGAGACGCTTACCATGAGCTCGAGGGGCCGGATATGAGGCGATACCAGTGGATCGGGCTGGCCGCCGGCGTGGTGGCGTGGTTCGCCACGACCGTCCCGGCGGCCCAGGCCCAGGCCCCGGCTTCGACGCCCGGCGGTGCCGTGGCGAATTTGCGTCGCGAGGTCGCCGCTCTAAAACTGGAGCTGTTGCGCGTCGAGGCGAAAGCGGCCGAGATTCAGGAGGAAGATCGACTGGTGTCCGCGGCGGCTCCAGAAGGACGGACAGGCCGAGGAGAGGCCCTTGTCGGCCAAGGACAACGTCTGGGACGACACGATCCGCAAGCGGATCAAGAAAGGGACCGAGGCGCAGTGGCCGGCCATGCATGCGGAACTGGAGAAACTGCAGAAAGCGATCGAGAGGGATGAGGCCGAGTCCATCACCGCCTGGGAAGAGGCCATGGAGAAGGACCTGGCGTTCCAGGATAAGATCGACGAGGCCGAGCACCTGGTCGGGTGGCCGTGGAAGGGGAAACGACCGGACATCGAGGTGTCGTGGGGCTTGATCGGCCAGGGCATCCTCGCGCTGCTGGGGGGCGTGGTGCTCATGGGGCACGAGGTCCGCGACCGGCTCCGATGGCGGCTCCGGGCCCTGGGCAGCCGCCCCAGCCCAGCCGCCTTCGCGCTGATCCTGCCATTGGCCGCGGCCGCGGCCGTGGCCTGCGGCGCGGCGCCCGGCGATGAGACGGAACCCGAAAAGCCGCCCGCCGCGGCCGAGCCGGCCGGAGAAGCCGGCCGTGATTCCGCGGCGCTCGAACGCCGGCGAGACGAACTCCAGAAGCGTCGCGACGCGACGCAGGACGCCCTGGAAGCCGCCAGGCTCCAGTTGGACCAGCACCTGGAGGAAATCCGGCATGCCCGCGCCGCCAACGCCCTCAAGCCCGAGAACCGGGATCAGAAGGAGCTCGTCGATCGCGTCGAGGCGATCGAGAAGGGCTTTCAGGGGCAGTTCCAGAATCTTCGCGTCTCGGCCCGGATCGCCTCCCGCGTCGTCGAGGATACCGAGCGGCTCGAAACTCATCTCAAGACGGACACGATCAAACTCCAGGGATTCGTCGTGGGCGGTAGCGACCACGCGCGGACCCTCAGCCTCGTCCGCCTCGTCACCTGCGGGTTCTTCATCCTGGCCGCCATCGTCCCGCTGACCTCCATCCGCCGGCGGCGTCGCCGCGAGCTCAACGAGGAGAGCCGCAAGTGCCCGCGCTGCCTCAACCTGGACACGCTGGACTTCGACACCGCGGCCTCCGACGATGACGACGGACCGCAGGCCAGGTTCCGCAAGAAGGTCTGCAATGTCTGCGACTACGAGATCCGCGAGAACTACATCCGCCAGAACCGGCTCTGCTTCCCGACCGTCGGCATTCGGTCGAGCGGAAAGACGCACTGGATGATGATGCTCTATGACATGATCAAGAACTCCAACATCCCGGTCGCCTCGGCGATCCGCAAGATCCCTTCGCGCGAGGACGCGCCAGTTCGATCGAGCTCGTCAGCGACCTGCTGCACACGAGGCCGAGGTCCTCGATCCGACCGTGCTGCGGCCTGCCCTACCCGTTGACCTTCCACGTCCACGACGCCGATCCCCTCGGCCCCAACAAGTCGATGGTCAACCTCTTCGACTTCTCCGGCGAGATGCGGAACTTCGACATCGACCAGCACGAATTCCGCCGCCGCGCCCTGCTCTGCGAGGGGTTCACGCTCTTCCTCGACCCCACCCAGGTCTCCGACGGGATCCGATGCGACGATCGAGGACCAGATCCAGACCTTGACGCAATTCGCCGAGGAGATGCACGCGATCCGGGGCCTGGCTTCGGAAATCCCGATCGACCTGCCGATCGCCATCTGTGTCTCGAAGATGGACCTGCGTGGTGAGCAAGAACCCGATGGGCACGCAGGCGATCGAGCTGGTGAACGACTTGCGGAAGACCCTGACGCAGAAGGTCGACCTGTCGCTGATCCACGAGCGGTCCCAGCTCTGCGCCGCGGCGATGCCCCTGATGTTCCCGGGCTGGAACGTCGAGCGGATGCTGCGGGAGAACTTCGGCGGTCGCTACATGTTCTTCCCCATGAGCGCCGTCGGGCTCGAGGGGGCCGAGCTCGGCATCGAAGACCTGTCGCAACGGACGATCACCCCGTTCGGGATGATCGAGCCCTTGCTCTGGCTGCTCCACATGCACGGTTATTGCGTGTTGCATTGACCTCGAACCGGTTGCCGCGAGTTTTCCCATGGCTTGGCCCAGTCCGGGCGATTACAACGGCGTGATCCAGAACCCGAAGGCCGCCTTCCGCGACCCGAGGCTCAAGGACTGCGCCGTCGAGCTGAAGCCGGGCAAGCCCTGGCCCTGGCCCCGGTCCGGGGCCAACGCGATCGTCTACCGGCTATACAACAGCTCGTGGTCCACGGCCGTCCGGGTCTTCATGAACGCCCCCAAGGCCGACCGGCAAGTCGCGCTACCAGAAGGTCAACGACTACCTCCAGCAGACGAAGCCGAAGTGCATGGTCGACTTCGGCTACGATCCCGAGGGCATCCTGGTCAACGGCCAGTGGCTGCCGGTCCTGAGCATGGAATGGGTCGAAGGGAAGACGCTGGGCATCTGGTTCCGCGAGGCGGTGGAACGGCAGGACTGCGCGGCGATCAAGCAGATGTCGCACGAGTGGATCAAGCTCATCTGCGAGCTGCGGTCGCACGAGATCGCGCATTGCGACCTCCAGCATGGCAACGTCATGGTGAGGGACGACCGGCTGGTGCTCGTCGATTACGACGGGATGTTCGTGCCGACGATGGACACCGGCAACGACGCCGACCGGGTCGCCTGGGAGAACGGCCTGCCCGCCTACCAGCACCCGGGCCGCATCGGCCAGCTCCTGTCGCCGGCCATCGACGACTTCTCGGCCTGGCTGATCCTGATCTCGCTGCGGGCGGTGGCCGACGACCTGTCGCTCTGGCACCGGATGATCGGCCAGAGCGAGGAGGAGAGCCTGCTGTTCACCGAGCGGGACATCAAGGACCCCGACCGCTCGCCGCTCTGGCCGGAGCTGATGCACAACGCGAAGGACCGGATGGTCCGCGAATGGTCGGCCGCGCTGCGGAAGTCGCTCGACGGGCCGTTCGATCGAGGTCCCCCCGTTCGACATCGACATCTTCGGTCCGCTCCGCGAGGTGATCAAGGGGGGCGACTGGCGGCAGATCCACGAGCTGGCGACCAGCCGGAAGTACGCCTCCGAGACGTTCCCGCCCGACCTGGTCCCGAAGGTCAACGAGGCCGACAAGCGGGTCAGGCCAGGCCCAGCAGTTCGAGGAGAAGCTGCGCGGGGGCAAGCTGAAGGAGATCGCCGCGGCGTATCGCCCCGAGCTGCTCGACGACTGGCTCGACCCGGCGCTGGTGGCCAGGGGCCGGCGTGGCCCGCACGGCCCTCGCCCTCCTCGACGAGCTGCGGCGGCGCCGAGCAGTCCGACCCGTCGGGTCGGCCCGTTCGTCGCGCTCTGGGACCAGCGCGGGCGCGAGCTCCAGGGGCTCGCCGAGGGCGACGCGGTCCGGACCAAGGTCGAGACCTGGCGGAAGCGGATCGCGGCCGTGGAGCGGCTCGACCAGGCCGTCCGGAAGGGAGGCCCGGAGCAGGCGATCGGCGAGGCCTGGCAGGCCCTCGACGCGCTGGGCGGCCACCCCGAGGCCGAGCCGCACCGCGACCGTGCCGAGCGGCCGGCCGGCGCGTCCAGGCGCTCGCGGCGCTGGCGGCTTGCCCGACGGGCGAGGACGAGGCGGCCGACCGGGCGACTGCTCAAGGCGTGGGGCGCCGGCGGCGACGGTCCTCGATGGCTGTCAGCGAGGCCGATGCGTTCCGCGCCCGATTCCAGGCGGCCAAAGGCCGGGCGGCCCGGCTCGTCGAGTTGAAGCGGCGGATCGAGGAGGCCGATCAGGGCCGGGGCTCCGAGCAGGCGGTCCTCGATGCGGCCGAGGCGCTCGCCGCCGGGGTACGGCAACAGCTTCGCCGACCGGATCCGCCAGGCCCGGGAGCGGCTCGCCTCATCCGCGGCGCTCGACCAGGCGCTGGCCGCCTCGACCCCGTCCGACCTGGCGATCGCCGCCGCCGCCGAGCGTGCCCGGGCCGACGGCACCTGGCCCACCGTTGCGGCCGTCGCCGCCCGTTGCGAGCTGGCGATCCGCCGCCGCGACCTGCTCCGCGCCCTCGATGCGATCCCCGCCAGCCTGCCGCTGGACGAGCAGGATGCCCGGTGGGTCGCCGCCTGGGATCAGCGCCCTCCTGGCCGACTGCCACGACGCCCGCGAGCATCGCGCCCGCCATGCCGAGGCCGTCGCGCGGATCGCGGCCTTCGCCGAGCTGGAACAGGCGCTCAAGCGGGGCGACGCCGTCGCGGTGAAGCGGCTGGCCCGCGACCGCGAAGCTGGCCGATCACCCCGGCCTGGTCCGCCAGCGGGCCGAGATCGAGGCCCTGATCGCCAAGAGCGAACAGGTCGAGCGGCTGGTGGCCGCCGCTCCGCGGCGGCCAGGCCGAGGCGTTCCTCGCCGAGGCCGAGCCCGGCCCTGCTCGTCGCCCACGCGGCCGAGTTCGCTCCCTACCGCGACCGGATCGCCGCGTGGGTCGACCAGCGGCTTCAGCAAGGCGATGTCCTCCGTCCGGCCGATCCGATGTTCCTCCCCGACGCGGGCGGCACGGCCGTCACCGCGCGTTGGGCCTGGGCGCAGTCGCGACTCGTCCGGACCTGCCTGGTCGCCACCGACACGGCGCGATTCCTCGAGCGCCCCGAGGACGCGCGCCGGGGGACCCTCAATCTCGACCCCGACACCCACCGCCGTGCCAAGGGAGGGACCGCCTTCGTGCTGCCGCCCGGGTGCCGGAAGCTGTACGTCACCGTCTGGCCCGTGGTCGACCTCGGCTGGGACCGGCGGGTCGGGCCGCCGTTCCGGATCGGGCCCTATGTCGCCGCCGGGGCCAGCACGAAGGCATCGAAATCTCGCCCGCGCCGGATGGCTCACGCTCCGGGCCGCGAGTCCGGTCGTGGCTCGAACGCCTCCTCAACTGGTGAGAGGCGCCCCGGTCGTCCGAGAAGGCGTGAAGGTCTCGGATAGAAGGTTCCAGATTCAAAATTCCATAATCCAAATGGAGACTGTAGCATCGATACCGGCATTCTTGTCTCTCGCCCCGAAGGGGCCGAATCTCCATACCCGGTCGCTTTGCTAAGAAACTGTCCGAGAAGCGGATCCGGGGTTTGTAGGGTGGGTGAAACCCACCAGAATCGGGACACTTCCTGGTGGGTTTCACCCACCCTACAAGATTCTCGGTTAGTTTCTAAAAGTTTGAGAGACTGTCGCAAGAGAACCGGATTCCCCAGAAAGGGAGTATCGGTGGACACAGCGGATCCTCGTTCCCACAATCCCGCGTCGGATCGAGATCACCCGGAGGCCTCGCTACCGTGTCAAAATTTCTATGATTTTCAATCTTTCAATTTTAAATTTTGAATCGATTTCTCGACGGCCTCTCAGGCGGCGGCGTGCCGCGAGGTGAACCGATGGCCAATGCGAACTCCTCGACCGCGACCGGCGATCCGCCCCCATCGGGGCCGATCGAGCAGCTCCTGGTCATGCACTGCCTCAAGGAGGACAGCGTCCTGGGGCGGGAGGGGTTCAGCGTCCGCGCCGCCAGCCCGGGGGCGGCCGACTCCGCGACGTTCGATTGGGCGCATCCGACTCGACTCCTACGAGCTGCCGCTGGACATGAGGAGCGGCACGCTGCCGACCAACCAGGCCCCGCGCCGGCTGGCGATGGTCCCCGGCCCGTCGGGTCGGGTCGCGCTCGTCCACACGACCTACCTGCCCGAGGATACCGTCGGCCGTCCCCACAGTTTCCTCTCGCAGATCCTCCTCCTGCCCGAACCTGGATACGCTCTCGGCCGTCACCGCCTGGGGTTCGTCCGACTGGATGACGGACGAATACCCCCGGGGCGAGACGAAGGTCCTGCCGACGATCGACCATCTCCCGCAAGGCTCCCTGATCGACGATGCCGCCCTGACGAATTTCCTCTCCGCCGGCGCGGCACCCGCCGACCAGAGCGTGGCCCGATCGATCTATCCCGGCCGCGTCGAGTCGAATCTCGAGGCCCGCCGCCGCTGGATCCGGGCCGCGCTGCACGGGTTCCTCCGGGCCAACGAGCCGAACGGGACCCGGACGCGGGTCTGCATCCTCGCCGAGCCGGGGGCCGTCGCGTTCCTGGTCTACGCGATGGCTCGATTGCTGCCGCCGCGGATCGCGGGCACGTTCCCGTTCTCGACCTACGAGCCCCCGCACTCGTCGCTCCGCGAGAACAAGGTCGCCCGGGTGATCGGAAGTTACGCGCGCAATGGCCTCGAGAAAGCGGACAGCGATGGCCTGCGACGCCGCGGTTACGTCGTGGACACCTTCCGGGATGCCTACGGCCCCGAGCTGATGATCGAGGCAAGCTGGCCGCTGGAGGATCTGCTGAAACTCGCCGCGGATGGGGACTGGAAGGCCGTGGACGAGGTCCGCGACCTCTGGTCGCGCGACCCGCGGATTGCCGGCGGGGCGACGCCGGCCTCGCTGGCCGAGGCGATCCAGGTCCGTCCCCTGGCCGTTGCGCTGAAGGCCGGGGCCCTGGATGCCGACGGCCTGATGAAGCTGCGACGGAACCGGTTCGGCGAAGGGCTGCTCCGCGACGACGAGCTCCGCGGCCGGGCGTGGCAGGCGTTGCGCAAGGTCTGGGCCCAACCTCGGATTCGGGACGAGTTCGCCGAGTTGCTGAGCGAGCACCTCGACGACCTCCTGGCCGAGGTACGCACCCGGGCGCAGTCGGGTCCGGCCGGCGCCTGGCGCGAGGGGTGGGAGGCGCTCAAGTCGGTGATCCCGGCCGATCGTCGCGCGGGGCATTTCGTCACGCTGATGGGTGTGGTGGGGGCGACTCCCGGCGCCGCGGCGCTGTCTCCCGACGAACGAGGCGCCCTGCTGCGGGAGTGGTCCCAGTCCGTACCCGCGGGTACGGCCCTTCCGGCCCGACTTCATTGGCTGCTCCGCGCCCGGATCCGGCCGGATTCCGCGGGCTGGCCCGGTCGACCGCGATCGAACCCCGGTTCGTCGGACTGGCCGCCTGCATCGCCCTGTCGGGCTCGGCCGGCTGGGAGCCCGGCCCCGACGTGATCAAGGATCTCTCCGACGACCAGTTCCCCGCGCTGATCAACGAGCTGGTCAATCTCCCGGACCGCGCGGCGGTCTACGAACGGCTGCGATCTCAGGCCGAGTCTGACCAGGATCCTGGTCGAGAGGTTCCTGCGTTCTCCCGTGAAGCTGCCCCCGGACCGCGTCGAGGAATGGCTCTCGGGGATGCGTTGCGACCAATCGCTCGGCCCCGAGTTCTGGCTCGAGGACAAGCGTCTCGAAGGCTTGCTCGACCGGCTGGCGACCGACTCGCCGCTTTCCCGAAGCATCTGGGCGAAGCTGGTCGGCCGGATCACTCCCGAGAACTTCGACGACGGCCGGATTTCGGCGGAGATGCAGACGCTCGTCGCGGCTCGCGAGCGATTCCCCGAACTCCCTCGCGCCCGAAGACCTGAGACGGCTGGACGGCTGGAACACGCTGCGGGTTCACTTCGGCAACCCCCCGAAGACTCCGCCCTCGGGCACGGGCCGCCGAGCTCCGAACCGCCTGCGACGCGGTCGGCCAGAACCGCGACGATCTGATCGGGCAGTGGTTTGCCAGGCGCGTCCTTACGCACTTCGAACGACCTGAAACGAAAAAGCCGGAACGAGGTCCTCGGCCACGCCCTCCTGGGGTTCCACGAATCCGAGGACGCCGCCTGCGCCGCGGCGCTGAAGCTCGCCGAGGAGGTGAAGGACCAGGACCTCCGCGTCGAGTGCAAGACCGAGCTGTTCAACGGCGATCGTCTCGGACGCCAACCGCGACCGGCTCGCCAGGCGAGCATGAGGAAGAGCTGCGCGAGACGCGCATTCAACCTCGGCTCTCGTTGCGTGAACCGGCGCGGAGCAAGGATCGTAGCAAGAAAGGGCTGGGAGTGGGTTCGCTCCGGCTGCCGCCCGAGGCCACGCCTTATGCCGGCGACATTTGTCGGAGGGGCCGTCTTCGGCGTCCTCCTCGCATTGCTCCTGTCGTCGGTGACTCCCCGGGCCATCGATTCCGTCTCGGCTTCTTTGACGTCCAAGCGGAGGCAGAAAGCCGTGGAACCTGAACGGAAGGAAGCTGGAGGAGGTACGAGCTCAGCTCGAGGCGAAGGACCGCGAGCTCGAGGACAGTCAGACGGAATCGGCCCGACGACAGACCAGGATCGGCGAACTCGAGCGCGACTTCAGATCGAGCCAGAATGAACTCACCTTGAGCCGGACGAGAGTCACCGAGCTCGAGGGGGAGCTCGGCAAGATGAAGGGTGGGCAACCCGGCTCGTCGACGGTGAACACGCCCCCGGGAAGCACCGCGAAACCGGGGGAAAGTAAAGGCAAGTCGCCCAACGAGCTTGCGGCCATTGAGTTCAAATACCTGAGAGACTCCGTCTACGGCCACCAGCTCAAGCACGACGAATTTCCCAGAGCCCTGGAACTGGCCAGCCGGCTCGAGAACCAACCGCTCAGTACCCCGGACACTCAGTACGTATCGTCCGTGAAGAAGCTCCTGACCGGGCTATCCTCCTACGATGTTGAGATCGACGGCATTCCTCGCGACCCGGGGCCGAGCAAGGCAAAACCGGACAAGACCAAGACGGACTTCGCATTTCTCGCCAGCGGCCAGGACTCCCACGCACTCCTCGCGGCTTGCCGATACCAGCCCGTCCGACAAGGCGAGTTGAGGAGCCCTTGGCTCTGGTCGCTCTACTTCCTCGACTGCGCAGCCAGCGGGGCTGACGTGTGCCAGGAAGTTGCGGTCCGATTCCAAAATCTGGTCATTGAGCCCGTCCGGCGACTACTTCCTCATCGACGGAAGCGTCCCGCGCGGCGGGCTTTCAGCCCAAGATATTTCGGATTCAATCGAATACATTCTATGATGAGAATGAAAAACCATCAAAGGATGTGAAAGCAAACTATGACTTTCGGCACCCGCTGCCCAATGTTGACACGACGCTCGACGTGAGGTTGGCCCTCAGCAACGGGGGTCAGTGGTACGCACTCGCCGAATCGGCCTCGGGCAAGTCAAATTCGCTCCCCAACGTGGAGGTATGCTCGACCACAGACCCGAATGATGATCGAGCCAAAGACCTCGACTTCATCCCCTACAAGGAGGAATTCCAGAGCGGCTGGAAGATCTCGGCGATGTCCTTCGACCGGGAGGCGAACACCCTGGTCGTCGGGTTCGAGGGTAAGACGTTCTTGCTGACGTTCGACCTGCACTCCCGTCCTCCCGCGGGATGTGAGTTGCAATGGGTGTCCTCGGGCAACGTCAGTAGCATTCCGGCGGAGGGGAAGAATCTGATCGTCGTGGCCGAGGTGAATAACGTCCTCCACTTCCGCATCTTCGACCCTGCTGGTCAGAGGGTCGTAGACACCGAAGAGAGGATGTTGACGCATCAAGCAGGGCGGATCGGAAATCTCAAGAAGCAACTCGAGACATTAAGGCCTCCCCATGAGTTGGCACCGACCGAGAAGAGCCAGGTCATCGCCACGATCGCATCCATCGTCGCTGTATCGAGAAAGCTCACGTTCGGCACCCCCGTGCGGGAGTGGGCACACGGCCCTCACGGAAATCTCGCGGTGGCGACGACGGTGATGGTCTGGGATGGCAACCTTTACGGCCTGAGCGAAGGGAAGCCGCCTGACCTCAAGCCGGTATCGGGTCATGAATTGAGCTGTGTCGCCCTCAGCCCCAAAGGTACGATCTTGGTGACGGGCGATGAGAACCACGCGATCACGGTCCGCCTGCTCGGCGAGCCACACCGAGGGGCGGAGATGATTCGGCTCGCCCATGTGGGGCGGATCATGAAGTTGGGTTTCAGCCCGGATGGACGGGTCCTGGCCGCTCTCGCCGAGACGGGCGATCGCACAAATGGGGTCGCCCAGGGAATCATCCGCCTTTGGTCCACCGGGAACTGGGTGAGCGCCGTGGCCAAGCAGTAAGATAAGACGGAGCGCGTTCGGCGATCGCGCCGGATAGACTGGTCCCAATCGGGAATCGTATGACGCACTGACTCCCTCGATCGACCGACGTGACGTCGGCGAAACCACGCAATCGGCGGGACCGCGATGCGAAAGACCGTATTGATGCTGATCCTCTGTGCTCCGCTGTTCTGGACCGCGTGGCTGGAAAGCCGGCGGCTCTATGACGTATTGACGAGGTCCCAGGCGTCGACGCGGAAAACCGACGATCCCGAACACGACAGGGCGGTGAAGACTCGGGAGAAGATCAAGAAAGATGCCGACGCGATCGTCAACCTGCCCGACGACGTGGCCGCAACGATCGTCCGGCTCGATCCCCCACTGCCCGGCTTCGGCAAGGCGGGGGGCGACACGAGCGGGTTGCAGCAGCGCCTGGTCTCGGCCGTGCGGGACCATGTGATCGACCGGGGGCATGATCGAAAGATGATCGAGGAGAAGCGGCTCGGTGTCACCGGGCTCGAGAACAACATCAAGGACGCGCTCGAAGGCGTGCGCGATCGCGACAAGCCGGAGAGCCAGCGCAAGGAGGCCCTCGAAGGACTCGACAAACTGCTCAAGGTCTACAAGGATCAGGACCTCTACAACGCCGAACTGCGTGCCTCCGCCGAGGCCGAGTCGGCGTGGACCAAGCTCGACAACGGACATCCGCGGGGTGACCTCGACAAACTTTACGCGGCCCTCGACCACTGGTCGCCGGGCACATCGGACGACACGCTGTCCAGCGCCGCTGCCGTCGCGGGCCTCTATCGCGACTTCGTGGAAGGCCACCGGGCCGCAAAGGGGGCCTTCGCGGCCGGCCACCTCCAGGAGGCCAACGAGCGGCTGGCGCTCTGGGACCTTGCGGCCAAGGTTGTCAAAAGGCTCCAGGAGCCGTCATCCCGCCGCGACGAACATCTGGAAGAAATCGCGAAACTCGTCGAGAACCACCCACCGCCCCCGTTCGTGAAATCGGCCCGGAGGCTGGCCCAGGAGCTCTGCCGCGATTACCTCAAGCCGGAGCCGCTCGACGACGATGTGCTCCTGAACGGCGGAAACGGCGACGAGCCGGTCCCGCGAAACAAGGTCACGGTCGTCTTGAAAAATGAAAAGAGTATCCCGCTCAGCGACCCGAAGGACAACGAGTACACCCTCCCGCGCGATCAGATCGATTATTTCAAATTGCCGATGGGTGAGACCCGCAACCTCCCCGAAGACAAGAATATCGCGCCGATCAAGGGGACCAAGTATAGTGATGCCGTCCTGGCATTCAACACCGAACGCAATCAGATCAAACAATGGTCCGACACGTCGCTCCGGAAGCTCCGCGACATCTGCGAGGCCCACAAGGAAGATCTCGTCCGAAGCGTCGACCCGAAAGCCGGCGGGCGGACCCTGATCGACCGGATCGACCGTCTCCTGAAGGTCGTGCAGCAGCACCCTAACCTGTTCGTCGCCCCTGAACCGTGATATCGACAGCGATCGTGACCGAGGAAGGCCGGTCCTTCCTCGACTTCCGTCCGTCCGAACGAGCGAACCCCGAGGAGCCCCTGAGATGCCCAGCGGAAAGTACGAAAAGAGCGCCTCGCGTGCGAACCCAGCCTGCATCATCTTCCTGCTCGACCAGTCCTATTCGATGAACAACGGGATCGCCGGCAGCCCTCGGCCCAAGATCGATGCGCTGGCGACCGGGATCAACCGATTCATCGCCGACCTCATCACCCTCTGCGAGAAGGGTGAGGACAAGCCGCGCAACTACTTCGATGTCGGCGTCATCGGTTACACGACCGACCGGAACGATCCGCCCAACGCGATGATCGGCCCCGTGCTCGCGGGGGAGAATGGCACGCTCACCGGCCGCGACCTCGTCAGCGTGAGCGATCTGTTCGACGACCCGCTGGCGGTCGAGGAACGCCAGAAGATGGTGGATGACGGCGCGGGCGGCCTGATCAGCACCTCGTTCAAATTGCCGGTCTGGTATCGCAAGCCGGCCGAGGGTGCGATGAGCGGCACGCCGATGTGCGCCGCTATCAATTACGTGTACAATATCGCCGAGACGTGGTGCGCCAGCCACCCGAGTAGCTTCCCACCCGTGGTCATCCATCTGACCGACGGCGAGTCGAATGACGGCGACCCCGTACCGTTCGCCGACGCGCTCAAGTCGCTCTCGACCGAAGACGGCGAGTTGCTCATGTTCAACTGCCATCTCTCGGAGTCGCAGGCCAGCTCGGTCGTGTTTCCCAGCAGCGAGCACATCCTGGCAGATGAGCTGGCGAAGGTCCTGTTCCGGATGTCGAGCGAGCTGCCCGACAAGACGCGCGGCGTGGCCGAGTCGAAGGGAGTCCTCTGTAGCCCCGGCGCGCGCGGCATGGTCTTCAATGCCGACGGGGCGCAGATGCTCATGCTGATCCAGATGGGGACAATCGGTGCCCAGCAGGCCGCGCCCGTCGCGACCGAATCGTCCGCGCCGACGTCTCCGCTCCACTATTGAGCCAGGCTGTCCCCCGAGCAGACCCTGCCCGGCCCGCTCGGGGGTGTCACGATGCGGGGAAGCGACGAGGTCTCCCGATGGACGAAGTCCCAGCTCGCCTCGCAACCGGTTGCCTGATCTGCCTGATCCAGGCCTCGGACTCGATGCGCGACACGGCCTACACGGGCCCGTTGGCGACCAAGATCGCCGCGGCGCAACGGACCGTGGACCGGCTCATCAACGATCTGGTCCGGTTCGCGGGAGAGCCCGCGATCGATTCAACGTGCTTCGAGCTGGGTGTGTTAGCCTACTCCACCAAGGCAGACGGCAAGCAACGGCTTCGCCCGCTCTTGCCGGGCTCGGGGCCCGACCGCCTCCTCGTTCCGCTCCGCGAGCTCGCCGGGTCGATCACGGCCTCGGACGGGAACCGCCGACCTGTGAGGATCGAGGTCAAGCCCTCGGGCAACGCCCCGGCGCACGCGGCCCTGGTCTACACGAGCCGCTTGCTCGCTCGCTGGACCGCCGAGCACCCCGGAGCGGCCCCGCCGATCATCGTCCATTGCACCGATGGCGACACGTCCGATGGGCCGATCGGCGGTGATGTCGCGGCCCTGAACGACCTGATCCCCGGGGTCGTGATGGTGCATTGTTTATTCCGCCGCGGAGCCACCTCCTCGGCGTTCGTTCCGGTCCCCGAAAGCCCTTGTGGTGACCTCTGGGCCATGAGCAGTCCCTACCCCACCGACGGAGCCGCCGAACCGGGCACTCCGCCACCGCGTTGGATGTTCGTCAACAAGCTCTCCGCCGCGCGCGGCATCGGCCAGTTCGTCCGTCGGCTCTGGTCGCACGTGGCGCCGCCTCCGCCCGTCCCGGAACCGCCTCCCGCGGAAGTCGAGGAGTCCGCGGTGCAGGTGACGGCCGAACCCGGACCCGAGCCGGCACCGGAGAGCGAGCCGGCACCCGAAATCCCCGCGCCCGAACCGGCGGGGCCGCCCCGGTTCGAGATCCGCGCGCTCTGGATGCCGAAGCGCGGCAATGACGAAAAGGAGTGGGAAGACGGCTTCGCCCCGGACGCGGCCGGAGGCGTGCTCGCCCTGGCCGACGGAGCCAGCGACGGCATCTTCACCAAGCTCTGGGTAGAGCTCCTCTTGAAGAGCTTCCTCGCGCAGCCGAGTGGCCCTCGACGACATGGCGGCGGTCGATCCGTGGATCCAGGAGCGGCGCCGGGCCTGGTTCGAGGCGGTCCGGTATCCGGAACAGCGGTGGTCGATCCAGTTGAAGATCGATCGATCGTGCGGCGCGGCCACGTTCCTGGGCTTCCGCCTCGATTCGCCCCCGGTCGATCGAGACGGAAATGACCCGGCCGGCGCGATCGGCTGGACGGCGTGGGTGGTGGGCGACATCTGCATGTTCCACATCCGTGACGGACGCATGATCGCAGCCTTCCCGATCGGCGCATCGGCCGACTTCAACGTGACCCCCCTGCTCTATCAATCGAAAGCGATGCGACCGACGCCGCCGGCAGCCGTGACCCGGGGCGACCTGCTACCCGACGATCTGTTGGTCTTCGCGACCGACGCGATGGCCCAGCGGCTGCTAGTCGAGATCGAGTCCGGGACGCCCCCCGATTGGGGCCGTCTCTGGGACGTTGACCAGGAGACCTGGCGACAGGAGATCGAGGCGCTCCGCGATCAGGACGCCATCGTCAACGACGATTGTACGCTCCTGGTCCTGCGCCTGCCGACGCTCCCCACCGATGAATCCGGAGAGTCGGAGCCCGAACGCGTCCCCGAATCCCCCGAGGAGCCGGAACCGCCAGGAGCGGCCGACGCCCTCACGGAAGGGAACGCCCCGCCGGTCGAGCCAGCGGCCGCCACGGCCGAGCCGGAATCATCGACCGGATCCGTCGCACCGGCCGGTCCGGAAGACGGGCCGGACGAAGCGATAACGGCCCACGAACGGGTTGCCCATGGTTCGATTTCAATGTTAACTTTGAAGAATATTATAAATTTAATAAATACAAATGAAACGGGACCCGGGTTACTTCACCTGTTCTTCCACCTGTTCTCAGGCGCGCGGCTCTCGGGCGCTTTACGCACGAACTGAGCACGCGACACACTCGCGAACTTCCCCGGAGGATGGCCATGATCAACGGTAGACGATCCCGATTGCGAGCCGCCTGGGCCGTCGTCATTGCGGGTCTGGTGCTCCTCAGTCCGCAGCATGATGCGCCCGGGCAGGACGCGGCCGCATCGTCGGCCCCGGCCGCCGTCCGGCAGATCGTCGCGCGTCTCAAGTTGGCCTGCGAGTCGAAGGACGGGCTGCGCGGGGCCCTCGTCCAGCCGGGCGAACTGAAGGATGGGACGCTGATACTCGCAGGCACGGTCGACCGAGCCGAGCAGGCGGGCTTGATCGAGGCCGAGGCCAGGCAGTTGCTGGATGACACACCCGCCTGGAAGGCCCAGATCCCCGGGGGCGTAAGCGCAGCGAACCTGATTGTATTCCCGGTCCGGAGCGACTTGCTGCCGAGACTTCGCCGCGAATTCGCCAAGGCGAATGCCGATCGGAAAGTCCGGCCGGATTTATTCCAGCAAACTCGGATCGACGACGTCTATTATGATAGGAATGGGCGACTTCGGGTGGTGGGCCTCTGCATCAATCAGAGCGCATACGTCGCTCGCAAGACCCAGGCCGACGACTGGCTGGGGCGGATTGCGGACGGCATCCGCGATCGCCTCAAAGGATACGCACTCCCCCAGGGAGTTCACCCCGATGCTCTTGGCCACCTCTCGGCCAGCGAGGTCGCCTTCCAGGAGAACCCGGTCCGGAGGCTCCAGCGGTTGGCGAACGAGTCACAGCTCGACGACCTGCTCTTCTATGACGCCCGGTTCGACGCCGAGGGACTGTTGACGCTCGACGGCTTGCTCGCCGACGAGAATCAGCGCGCCGCGGCCGCGGCGTTCCTCGCGCGCCCGGAGTTCGTGACGGCCTACGCTCGGCCCGGCGGCAAGCCGCCCGCCGAGCCGGCGACCGCGGTCGCCTCGATGGTGGTCGGGCCCTGGCGCAAGACACTGCTTTCCGGCCTTCAGCAGCGATTCGCCGCGGATTCGAACCGCGACACGGCGACTGAAGCGCTCCGCTACTGCCGGTTGGACCGCGCCGTCTTCATCTATCCGGAACGGGGAGGTGGACTTCAGCTTCGGTTCGAAGGCGTGATCCTGGGGGCTGGCGATTCCGGCTCGGATGCGGTCACCGGGCCGCTACGGAAGGAGAGTCGGCTCTTGTTTCCGCCCCCGGCCCCGGATTACGCCGCGCAGAACGGCGTGACCGAGCTGCCCAACCCCGTGCGGGACCTCCAGGCGAACGTCGCGGCCGATCCGGCGCTCGATGGCGTCTTCCTTAAGGACTTGACGTTCGGCCCTCAGGGTGAGACGACGTTCGAAGGCCTGTGGTTGGGTCCGGCGCAGTCCGAGCGACTCGCCGACATACTCACGCCCGCCCTGGCCAAGAAAACCCGAGGCAAGGTCGGCGGCCCACCTACCTTCCGGTTGAAAACAACCCCGACCGATCGGTCGCTCCGGGTTCTTCGCGGGAAGATCGCCGCAGAATTCGACGAAACCAGTCTCGACCGCCTCTTCTTCCGCGCGGCCGAGGGTCCTGACCTGGCTCCCGAGCTGGTCCTGCAAGGGGCGACGATCGCGGGTTCCCAGGGCAGCGTCGAGGCGCGACTCGAAGCCTGGCTGAAGGAGGACGAGCTCCTCAAGACGGTAGGCGCCCCCGTCGTGAAACAGATCACGTCACGCCCGAACCGCCTCGTGGCCGAGCTTCGCAAACTGGTGGTGCGCGACCCGGCGCTCGACGGGGTATTGGTCGAGCGGGGCATCTTCGACGAAGAGAACGTCCTCGTCCTCTCCGGCCGTCAAGACCATGAGGGGCAAGCCCAGGGCGTGGTCCCCCTCGCCGGCAAGGCCGCGGCCCAAGCCTGGCCCGATCTGTCGCCGCCGGCCGCCGTGCGAGTGCGAGCCGGCACGTTCGCCGTTTTCCCACTGCGCGCGCTCCTCGAGCGCCTCTCCAATCAGCTCGCATACTACCCCGAGGCCAATGGCGTGATCCTGGAGCGTGCCTACTACAATGACGCGTCCGCGCTCGTGCTGGATGGCCGCGCTTCGGGAGGCAAGCGGGACCTCAAGAACCTGGAGGACTTGATCCGCAAGCTGATCGGCAGCGAAACCGGCCTGAAGCTCGACACGCCCCACCTCAGGTGGCAGCAGCAGGATGCCGTCGTTTCGGAGCGTATCGTGAGCAAAGCGATCGCGGCCCTGATTGCGAACAATCTGACCAACTTCAAGATCAAGGACCTCGACGAGGCGATTTTTCTCAATCCGTCCAGTTCCGTAACCTGGTACCTGCGCGGAGCCTACCACCATCTCACGGGCAACGCGGCGCTCGCCCAGCGCGACCTCGGGCGAGTCCACTCGCTGGAACCGACGACTGCGTCGCCACAGTTTGCCGAGCGCAGCGGCGCTCTCGTGAATTTCCAGGTGGACCTCCGCCGAACCCTCGACGAGATGGTCTCTAACACCGAGATTGCGCGCTGACCCTCCCGGGAACCGCGGCGGGCGCGGAGTAAGGGCGGGATCGGAGGCTCACGATGACGACGACGGCAGACGACATCAACGACCCGGCGACCGCGCGACCGTCCTCGTGGCGGTTCATGGCCGATGGGATTGTCGCGGTCGCGCTGACGGTCGTCCTTGGCGTCGTCTATCTGATGGATTCGGGAACTCCACCGCCCCCGCCGGCTCCGCAAGCGGAACCGGACGTCGCCCTCGCGCCTCCCCCTCCACCGCCACCCCCTCCACCACCGCCGCCCGCTCGCGTGGTCGACCCGACTCCCCGGGTGATCGTGAAACGGACGCCTGACGGCCGGTTCGGCCTGAGCTGCCTGACGGGTAATCCGGACGATCCGTCCGACGACGATAAACGACTCACATACAGCCCGGACGGGCAGACGAACAACACGCGGCTGATGGTCGACGGCCGGGCGCCCATTTTCGGCGATTCCGAGGGTGAGACCGTCGAACCCTGGCATACCGAGGCCGACGGTGCGATCGTCATGGCGTGGTCGTTCCGGGACATCCTGGTCCGTCAGACGCTTCGGCTCGTCGCCGGCGATGTCTCCCAGCGCATGGACACGCTCCGAGTGACCTACGAGCTGCGGAACACGGGCGTGACGACCCGTCAGGTGGGCCTTCGCGCGATGCTGGATACGTTGATCGGCGACAACGACGGCGTCCCGTTCATCGTGCCGGGCCGCGACGGGCTCGTCACCGGCCCTCTGGTCGTCGAGGGCAGCGAGGTACCCGACTTCGTCCAGTCGCTGGAGCGGCCCATCCCTGCGAGTCCCGGCGTGATCGTCAACATCAACCTGGTCCCTGCCGAGGGGGAGGAGCGTCCGGGCGAGCTCTTGCTCTCGCACTGGCCAGGGGAGAACGCCGCGTGGAACTACGATCGGCACATGCCTTTCGGCAACGACACGGCGGCGGGACTCTACTACGCAACGACGGCGCTCGAGCCGGGCCACACCCGGGCGTTGGGGTTCTCCTACGGCCTGGGGACGATCTCGAGCACGGCGACCCGGAACGCCCGGTTGAGCCTGACGGCCGGCGGCCCGATCCGGGCGGGCTCGTCGTTCTGGCTGGTCGCGCTGGTGAACAACCCCCACCGCGGCCAAACGGTCCAGATCACGCTGCCGGCCGGCCTGACGGCGCGTCGTCCCGAATCGCTCTCGCAGCCGGTGGAAGGCTCGGGCGCGTATACGCAATTGAGCTGGCTCGTCGAGATCGCGCCGGGATTGATCGGGGATGCCGAGGTCCAGGCCGCGCTCGAGCCCGGCACGGTCACCGAACGGCAGACGCTGAGGGTCCAGCCGCCCGACGTCCAACTCTCGCTCGTGCCCCGCGGCCCGTTCCGATCGGGAAAGCCGTTCTGGGTCTCGGCCCTGGTGCGCAACCCCCGCGCGGGGCAGTCGGTCACGCTTACGCTCCCCGAGGGCCTGGCCCTCGCCGGCGGACATACGGCCGCGATGCCCGTCGCCGCCGCCGCGACCGCCGGCTATACCCAGGTGAACTGGCTCGTCGTTCCGGGACAGCGCGTGGAGGGTCGGCGCGACGTCTCTGCCCGATTGTCCCCTGATGGAGTAGATATCCACGCGACCATCGAGATCCAGCCGGGCGACTTGACTCACTGAAGCCGCCGAGCGACCGTGGAATACGGCTTGACCGGCGTGACGGCATCGAGAACCGTCGCCACTCGCGTAAGGAGCTGTTTCCCGACGGGGACAGGCACCTCGAAGACTCGGAACCAGTCCCCTTTCGGAAACAGCCTGTAAGAAACGAGGTAGGCATGTCCCTGAACCGGCTCATTTACTATAGCGCGATCATCGGCGGATGGTCGGCGTTCCTGGGATGGATGGTCTCGGAGTTCCTGACCCGCCGGAGCGGCGCGGAGGGAGGCCGCACCGGTGTCATCGTGATGTGTGCCCTGGTCGGAGGCGCCATCGGCGCGGGACTGAACCTGGTCGCCGGGATGGCCAACGGCCAGTGGAAGCAACAGATCAAGCGCGTCGTCCCCGGCTTGATCGCGGGAGGGGTCGGAGGGGCCGTCGGCGGCTTCCTGGGCGATATCCTGTTCAGCTCCTTCCGGTTGCCGTGCGCCTTCGGCTGGATGATCATGGGGGCGGGAATCGGCGTTGTCGAGGGCTTGTACGAGCGATCGCCGGCCAAGCTCCGCAACGGCTTGATCGGCGGGGCCATCGGCGGCCTGGTCGGCGGATTCCTGTTCGATCCGATCGTGGCGCTGATCGCGTCGAGCTCGGGGATGAGCAGCCGGGCCACTGCATTCGTCATCCTGGGGATGTGTATCGGCATCCTGATCGGGCTGGTCAAGGTGGTCTTCAAGGCTGCCTGGTTGACCGTGCTCGACGGCTATCGGCCCGGCCGCCAGCTCATCCTGTCCGAGTCCCAAACGATCCTGGGAAGTGCCGAATACGCAACCTTGCCCTTCATGGCTCGCAGCGACACGGACGTGGAGCAGGTACACGCACGGATCACTCGCCAGCCCGACGGCCGGTTCGCCCTCGAGGATAACCAGAGCCGTCAGGGGACTCGAGTCAACAACATGCGGATCGACGGCCGGGTCCTGCTCAACGACGGTGACGTCATCCGGCTCGGGATGAACTCGATCCGGTTCAGCGAGCGACACCACCGGTCCAGTGAAGCCGCGGCGACGGCCGGGATGGCTCCCCCGATACCCGCGACCGCGACCGCCGCGTCAGCCCCCCCACCCGTGTCGCTGCCCACACCGCCATTACCGCGACCGGCGCCACCGATGGCCGCCCCCGCGCCACCGCCACCGATGACCGCCCCCGCGCCACCGCCACCGATGACCACCCCGGCGCCGAAGCCCCCCCCGGTCGCCCCGCCGTTGAAGCCCCCGGTCGCCCCGCCGTTGAAGCCTCCGGTCGCCCCGCCGTTGAAGCCTCCGGTCGCCCCGGCGCCGAAACCCACAGCCCCGACGACCCCTCCCGTCCCCAAGCCCGTGCCCGCGGTGACGTTGCCGAGGCCTGCCCCGGCTTCGACAACATCCCCGACGGCACCGCTGCGGCCGGCGGCGCCGGCCGCGGCGAGCGCACCCGTCTCGGCACCAACCACCGCCCCAGACGGAGCGACTCTCTGTCCAAGCTGCCGGAAGCCGGTGCCCCCGGGCCAACGCTACTGTATCCTCTGCGACCTTTCTTTTTGAGTCCGCGCACCGTCGCCGTGGGACCAGGATCGCGAGGCGGCCACGGCGCGGAAGAATCAGCCCGCAAGTTATCCAGCAGTCCGGGGCATTTGTGGATCTCCTGATACCGGCAATTTGCGACGGGTCCTTGCTGCGGAGCGGTCGAATCCCATGAACGGCTTGAACGATTGGTTGCGTCGCACGCTCCCGAAACCATGGCTTTTCGGGCTGTACGGGGCATTGGGAGGTCTCTTCGGCGCCCTCATCTTCGGAGAGGCACTCTGGAGGGTCTTGCGACCTTCGTCGCCGGCCGTGCGCTCGATTCCACCGCTGCGCCTGGCTACGTCGCCGTGGCTCGAGGTCTATCAGGGGGGGAAGGGTCGCTTCGGGGTCAAGGTCGCTCGTGAGGGATGGGTCGGGCCCGTTACATTGAAGGCCGTTCATCCTCCGGAAGGTGTCGTGATCGCCCCGGTCACCATCCCCGCAGATCGAGGCGAGACGGACGTGGAGGTGGAAGCCGCGGCCGACTCGACGGTCGGGTCGAGCGAGATCGCCCTGGAGGCAGAAAGCCCTCCACGACCCGACGTGTGCTCCGCCGCGGCGAGTCTCCGACTGAACATCCGAGCGGCCCAGCCAAACCCGCCGGGGCTGCGGATGAACGTCTCGCCGGAAGTCGTCTTGCCGCAAGGCGGCGAGAACCGTATCGGAGTCGTCATCGCGCGGGACTACTTCCGCGGTCCGGTCACGGTCGAGGTGGGAGGGCTCCCGGAGGGCGTATCCGCCAATGCGCTGAGCCTGTCGCCGGAAGCAACATCGGGCGAGATCCGGCTCCAGGCCGATGCGTCGGCACCCGTCGGGACGAAGGCGCTGCCCGTGACCGCGACCGGCCCCGTCCGGCTGCCGGGAGCGACCGAACCTCCGACGGCGGCCAGCCGGTTGAGCCTCAGGATCGACGCGCGTCCGACACTACCCCCGGGATTGCGGCTGAGCGTCTCGCCCGGCGTGGTCGTGGACCAGGCGAGCAAGAACAGTTTCGGTGTGATCGTCGCGCGAGACCAGTTCCGCGGTCCGGTCGACGTGGAGCTCGGCAATTTGCCGGCCGGTGTGACCGCCACGCGGCTCAAACTGCCGGAAGACGCGACTCAGGGCGAGATCGAGGTCCAGGCGACGGCAGAGGCTTCGGTCGGAACGCAGCCGGTGTCCGTGACCGCCACCGGCCCCGATGGTCTGCCCGGCGCGACGGATCCCCCGAAGGCGTTCAGCCGCCTGGACCTGACGGTCAACCCCACCAAGTCGGCTCCCCTGAAAGTCGACGTCATGTTCGTCCTGGACGTGACCTCCAGCATGACCTGGGCCATCGAAGGGATTCGCGACGGCATCATCGAGTTCGCCAGGGAACTGGAACAGCGCAAGATGGACATTCGGATCGGCCTGACGGGGTTTCGCGACCACCTGATGATCATGAAGCCAGCCAAGAAGGCCGTGGTTCTTCCCGGCCACCGCCGGCGCGGCGCCGGCCATGCATCCCGTGTTCGGCTTCTTCGCACCGAAGCCACTCGATCTCGCGCCGCAATTGCTCCACATCGGTAATGAGGTCTTTACCAAGGACTACCGAGCGTTCGGCGAGGAGGTCGGCAAGAGCCTGGTCGCTTTCGGTGGAGGCGACATCCCGGAGAGCAGCCTCGATGCTCTCTTGCTGGCGGCCCGCCAGTCGTTCCGGGACGACGCCAGCCGGGCGCTGATCCTGATCACCGACGCCGGTCCACACATTCCGGACCTGGAGGTCCGGTCGCTCGAGCAGATGGCCGACCTCCTTGATCGAGCCCGGATCGACCAGCTTCATCTCGTGATTCGCAACCAGTTCCGACCCGTCTTCGAGCCCTTGCAAGCCAAGGCGCGCGGCGCGGTCTTCGACCTCGGGCAAGCCGCGCGGAAGCCGGGGGCCTTCGCGGAGTTATTGCCCGAGGTGAGCCGGGAGATCGCACGCATCAAGATCGCCAGCCAGCCACCGGTGCCCCCGGCCGCGGAGTCGCTGCCGCCGCCCGCGCCCCCGGCGGCCGTAGCCCTGGCCGTGGCACCTCTGGATCCCCCGCGTCGGCAACACCGCCGCCCTTGGCGGCGGCCCAGGCGGCCCGAGACCTTCCCGCGATCTCGCCGCCGCCCGTGCTCAAAGGCGTACAATCTCAAGAGACGTTCGATGTGGGGAGCTCCCTCCGGCTCCTGGCGGCGATCGCCGCCTGGACCGCCGTGATCACGGCGATGATCTCGATGGCACTCTGTGCCGGACAGCATGTGTATCTGCGCCAGGGCTGGCTGCCGGCAAGCGGCGCGGTGTGGGGCTGGCTCGGCGGCCTGGTCGCCGGCCTGGCCGGCGGGGTGGCCGGGCAGCTCCTTTACCAGGTGGCCCCGGGTACTCCGGCCGGTGAGGTGCTCTTCCGCGTCCTGGGCTGGTCCCTCCTCGGCTCGCTGGCGGGGCTGGTCCTCGCCTTCTTCGTACCCAACCTGCGCCTCCGACCGCGGGATGATCGGCGGGGCCGTGGGCGGGGCAGCCGGAGCCC
Organism: uncultured Planctomycetota bacterium; assembly: GCA_963845755.1. GTDB lineage: Bacteria > Planctomycetota > Planctomycetia > Isosphaerales > Isosphaeraceae > CAWJTV01. The sequence goes on along the minus strand of CAWJTV010000011.1, from coordinate 1,386,874 downwards.
TGGCGTTCCTCGGGGCGACGCTGGCGCTGTGCGGAATGCCCGGCGGCGATGCCGGAGGTCGCGTCCTGGGTGCGATCCTGCTGGGCCTGGCCCTGGGCCTGATGCTAGCCCTGGCCGAGCGCATCGCTCGCAAGGCCTGGCTCGAGGTCTGTTATGGCGGCGGAGAATCCCGGACCGTCAACCTGGGAGTCGAGCCGGTCAGTATCGGCAGCAATACGCGGGCCGCCACGATCTATGCCCGAGGCGCCGCCCCGGTGGCCTACCGATACCGGTTCCTTGACGGGAAGATCAAGAGAGAGGACGTGACTTCGGGGACGGTGACCGAGATGCGACCGGATGAATCGCATTCGATCGAGTCGATCGTCGTGACCGTGCGGACGGCCGCCTCGGCGACGGCAACCGCTCCTCCGCCGGCGGCGCCGCAACGTCCCGCGCCGTTGGCCCCGCCTCGGCCGCCGGCAATGCCTTCACCGCCCCTCCCCGTCAGACCTGCCCCCACGGTCCCAGGCCCGTCGCGGCCACCGGCGCCATCCCCGCCGCCGCCGGCTCCTGCCCCGCGCGTTGAAGCATCCCCGGCCGGACCACCCCGACCCGCTCCGCGCCGGACTCCGGGACCTGTCCCGGATGTGGCCGCTCGGTTCCCGGTATCCCCGGCCGACGATACTGCATTTCCTGCGATATCTATTCATAAGTCGCCTCGGCCCGCATGCCCGTCAAGTCGGACCGAATGTCCCCCCTGAGTCCGCGTGGGAGGGATGCCGCGGTCTGCGCGAGGAACACGTCGGCCACCTGGCGGTCGTACCGGGCCAGGAAGGTCGCGTTATCGACGAGGCTGAAAGCGCGGACACCGCTCTGGGGGTCCTTGTCAACTTTCAGCATCAAAGCGACCGCTTTCCCTAACGCGGCCTTCGGCCGCAACCCAATCGGGATTCCCGATTCGCGATCCCGGATTCCCGAAGGGGAATGATCCGGGAATCCGGAATCGCGAATCCGGAATTCGGAATCCCCAGATGCGCGCACGGCGCAGCGATCCTACGGAGGACGACTCTAAGACTTCTTCCAGGCGTTCCGATGCGACTTTTTGGGAGGGCCTGGAGGATATCAGTCCCAGAGACACATTCCTCGCTCACTCTTTTGGTCACGGTGAGCGGCATGCAACAGTTCGCCGTCGGCACGGGGCCGAGCTGAGGATTCTCGGGAGATCCACGGATCGAGGAACGGAGAGGCTCCATCAATCGTCGAGCGGGAGCTGGGCGGTGATGGAACGCCAGAGCCGCGTCCAGCGTTTTTCGGGTGGCAGGCCCAGCACTTCGGCCAGGCGGAGCCGCCCCACGATTGTAGGGTCGTTCTCGCGGTTGAGAGCTCGAGGCGGTGTCAGTGCTTCGAGCAGCACGACGGCGGACCGGGGGTCGATGCAGCACTTGCCCATGATGAGGCTGGGCGTGAATGCGGGACTGCGACCTTTCTCGCTGGCGAGCGCGTTCAAGTAGGAATCGATCGGCTGGAAGAGTGCGGCGGCCACCTCGCGGTCATAACGCGACAGCAGCATGCACTCGAAGCCCACGAACGAGTTCTGGAATCGATCCTCACGTTCGCTTTCGAGCCGGGGATGAAGCGCCACGGCGCGCCAGAAAACGTCAGCCAGCCGATCGGGAGCGATCCGCTCGACAGCCGGCAGGATCACGACGGCGGGGTTGGCCGGGTACATCAAGCGGACGCCGCCGACGATGATCATGAATTCGGGACCCGGTCCGGACTCCCGAACCTGATCGATCTCCTGGATGGCGCGGTCCAGTGCCTCGGTGGCTTCGGCGTTGCCCTTCTCGGCCAGGCCGAGCGCCACGGACGCCCAGGCACAGGCCCGGGAGCCGCGACCGCTCAGCGACGCGGCGACGCGACGGGCGCGCGGTGGATCGATCCGGGCCAGGCGACGGCACAGTCGCATGATGCTGGTGTGGGAGAGAAACGGGTCCCCAGCGCCCTCTCGTTGATTGAAGAACCGCTCGGCCTCGGCTGGCTGATCGGTCGCTAGCTCGGCGGCGGCCGCGGCCAGCGCATCGTCGCGAGTCCTCGTATTCGTCCGTTTCGGGAGCTTCTGCAACCGTGTCAGGGCCTGATCGGTCTCGAGCCGCGCGAGTTGGACCAGAAAACGGGTTTCTCGGACAGCATTCTGGAGAGGGAGGGAATCAAAGAGGGACTTCCCTTCCTGAAGCAGGGGCCGGGCTCGATCGCGCTCGCCCATGTCCAGCCATTGCTCGGCGATCCCCGAGAGGTAAAACAGCCGTGCTCTGGCGTTGACCTGTCGGAGCCGATCCCTGGACAGTGTGATCGCACGTTCTATCAAGGCTTGCTTCCGAACGCGCTCCGAAGCGGGAAGGGCGCTGGCCAAACTCACCAGGGCGCGGCTCTTCATCAAGGGATCGGGCATCGTCTCGATGAACGCCTCGGCTTCCACGGGGTCCTTCGCCGCAAGCTTGTCCGCCAAGGATGCCCGGATGTTCTCATACTGGAAATCATCATCGGCGAACTTACCGTTCTGTAACAGGTCGAGCGCGCGGTTGAGGTCGAACTCGCTCAGCACCGAGATCGCCCGCAGTTTGCGGGCGCTGCCGGCGTTTTCCGGGGTGTCGCGCAAGAAGGGCTCCAGCAGGCGGTCGGCCAGGGCGCGGGATTCCGCGGGTGGGATCGGGTCGGCGAGTGGCTTCACGACACGCTCGGGAGTTTCGCTCGTGCGAGCCAAGGTCAATGACCCCACCTCGGCCCGTGACGACGGATCGACCAGCCAGCCCTGGAGCCGGAAACCGCTCCTTTCGGCCAGGAGAACGGCCTTTCCAGGGTTGATGCCGGTCAGCGCAAATCGGCCGTTGGCGTCGGTCGTCGATGCGGGACCGCCCGACGGCAGGAAGACGCGGGCACCGGCGACCGCACGGCCCTGGCGGTCCTGGATCTGACCGGTCAGCTTCTGGAGCGGCTGGAGACGGATGAGCGGAATCGTGGCGCGTTCGCCGTCCAGCTTCACCCAGTCGGAGACGAACGGCACGAACCCGTCTTGCCGGATGGCCACGCGATACACCGAACCGTTCAATAGGGTCGGTGGAGTCTGGAACGTACCTTGCGGGCCGGTTTTCACGGGCTGCGGATCGGGCCGGACGATCGCGTCGGCCGTGATCCGGCGAGTCAGGCCAGGGATGCCGACACCGGCCGGCAGAGTCCCCGCCCCCTGGACCCAGACTTCCACCGGGACGCCGGTCAGCGGCTCGCCGGATGCCGTGCGGACGATGCCGACCACCCGCCCGGAGCCGCCGAGCTTGAGGGTCGTCGCATTCCCGATGGGAGTGTCGAGCGGTAGCGTGTGCGGGGCGACTCCGGGACCGGTCACCTCGATCGACAGGGGCGCCATGTCTCGAGAAAGATAGGACAACGTGGCCACGCCCTGGGCGTCCGTGGTCACCGTCAGCGGCTCGAGCAGCTCATCAGAGGCGATCGTAAGCACGCTCATCGTGGGTCTGCGGACCAAGCTCCGAAGCTTCCGGGGAGCGAGGCGAAGTCCCGCGATGGGCCGGTCATCCGGCCCGACGACGGTGATCGTCCATTTCACCGGTTGATCAAGCGTCAGGCGGGTCGTCGGCGGAGATGTGCCATTCATCAGCGAGAAGCTCGTCGTCGCCATCGCGTGGCCGGGTTGATAGGCCCAGACGAACGCACCCTGGACTTTCGCGCCGGGCGCTCGCGAGCGACCTCGAGCCGGACCTGGCCCTGGCCGTCGGAGCGGGCTCGCTCGAGGACCGAGTCGGCGTTCTCCGTGCCGCGTGTATACGAGATCGTCGTGACGACTTCGGCTCCAGACAGCCGATGCCCCTCCGGATCGACGACTTCGATCTGCACGACGAGCGGCCCGGGATTGGCGGCCGGTTTCGTGGCGGTGGTACGGGGCGGATCTTGCGCGACCGGAGCGGCCGTGGCCGGTGGGCTGGCGGCTTGTTCTGGGGTAACCGCTGGCGCGGGATTCTCCGCGTGGGTCGCGGAATAGCCCAGCACACCGGCCCCCGCGGTCACCAGACCGGCGATGAGGATCGCGGCCGTCACGAAGATCACTTTCGCGGTCGTCATGGATTTCACGATCCCCTCCATCAGCGCGATGGCCTCGGCCGAGACGATCCCAGTTAGCGCGGGCTTGCCCAGCCCAATTCGTAAGGCCCCGCCCAGCGTTGTGTCCACCAGGCTTGTCGCGACGAAGACCGACGGTGGGGCCGATTCCCGGTCGTTCGCCGTTCCCGACCGATCGCATGAGAGGGCAGCGGACTCGACTCCGCGGCGGGTCAACCGCACGCGAAGCCGCTCTCGCACCAGGCCAGCCGGCTCCGAACCGAACCGACCGGCCAGCCGAGGTGTTCGGCGGCCATCTCGTGGGTCAAGCCTTCGAGATAGCACAGGACCACCGCCGCCCGGTATTTCTCGGGAAGGCGACCGATCTCCTCCTGGATGATGAGCGTTCGCTCGCGGTCGAGCACCGGATCGTTCTCCGCCTCTTCGGTCGTGGAAGAGGTCATTGCAGCCTTGGTTTGTTCGTGCCGCCGTCGGCGCGCCGCACGCGAGCGCTCCGCGGCCGCGATGCGAGCGCTACTCCGTGAAGCCAGGATGCCACCGAACCGCGACGACGGATCGACCGCGCCGGACGGCCAGGACCAGGAACGTGGCCTGGAAGGCATCCTCGACCTCGTGCCGATCGCCGAGCTGCGCACGGCAGACACGCAGCACCATCGGGCCGTGTCGAGCCAGAAGTGCGGCAAAGGCCAGCTCGACGGTCTCGTCGTGCTCGCTGGGGCGCACGGCGAACCGGTCCAGCAGCTCGCTGTCGCTCAGGGCGGCCGGCGTGCCGTTCCGGAACAGGTCCGACAGGTATCTTGGTGCCGCGCGGGAGGGTTCGCTGATCACGGTTCACGGACCTTGAAGAATGCGCCTGGAATGTTGGTGTTTTCCAGTAGTGTCGCGAGAGACCGCTGGCAATCAGAGTTTTTCGGGGAAAACGAGATTCACCCGAACTCACAGTTGCGTTCGTTGGGCATGCTTGCTCTCAGGCCGATTCCGATCCTCCTGGTCCGACAGTATACTGAAGTCAAGCGATGTTTCCGTCCGCGAAGTTCCTGGCTCGTTCTGGATGAGGTTCGACAACCATGCCGTTCCACGATTGGACCGACCGCTCGGGCTGGGAGGGAATGCACCATCTCTGGATCACCGAACTTCTTCGGTGGGTGAAGCCGCGATTGCCGGCGGGTTATCGGGCCTACATTGGCTCGGCGCCTGTCGTGGCCGTCGGCGCGCCCGAGGGCCGTCCCGATGTCGGAGTCCACCGGTTGGCGGATGCTCCGATCATGGCAGGCGATCCCTCGGAGAGCGATGGAACGTCCGCGTCGGGAGAGGCGATCGAGCCCGAGATCGAGGTGGCCGTTTTTGCGCTCGACCCGGGGACCTCCCTGTTCGTCGAGAGGCAGGGGCGACTGATCGCGGCCATCGAATTGATTTCGCCGCGTAACAAGGACCGGGCCTCGGCTCGTGAAATTTACCAGGCGCGTTATCTCAGTTATCTGCACGAAGCCGTCAATCTCCTGCTGGTGGACGTGCATCGACGTCCGATCGGGTTCTCGTTCGCCGATCAGATTGCGGCCGAGTTATCGGTCGATCGCGGGCCTCTGCCGCCGCCGTTCGCGGTGAGCTATCGGGTCGGTGAGCCCGCGGCGACCGGCGGACGATTCCTCGCCATCTGGGAGCCGCCGCTGACCCCGGGTTCAAAGCTGCCTACACTCCCGCTGCCCTTGGACGTCCATTCGGCCGTTCCCGTCGATCTCGAACGGACCTACACCGCCGCGGCCGTTGATGCCTATCTGGAATAAACCTCCGTGGCAGCGATCCGTGGTGGAGCCGACAGTCCCCAGGACCGGTTTCCATGCCCCGAATCCCCATCGACGATCTCGACGACCCCCGGATCGCCATCTATCGCGCGCTCAAGGCCACGAACGAGACGCGGCGGCTGAGCCAGTTCGTCGTCGAGGGCGAGCGGCTGGTCGAGCGCCTGCTGGCGAGCCGGTTCCCCGTCGTCTCGGTCCTCGTCACCGATCGCTACGACTCGAAGCTCGACGTGGCGATCGCCGACGAAGTGCCGGTCTATGTCATGCCTCATGCACTCGTCGACGCGATCGTCGGTTTCCCGTTCCACCGGGGCGTGCTGGCCAGTGCGGAGCGTCGTCCCTGGCCGAGCCTGGAGGCGATCGTCGGGGGCCCCGACCAGCCTGTTTTCCTGGCGATCTGCCCAAAACTCAGCAATCCGGAGAACCTCGGAGCGCTGGCGCGGATCGGCGACGTCTTCGGGATCGACGCGATCCTCGTGGGACCGGAGTGTCCCGACCCGTTCTCTCGGCGCGTGTTGAGGGTCTCGATGGGGGCCGTGCTGCGGCTACCGGTGATCGTGTGCGACCGTCTGATCGACGTGGCCGGCGGGCTGGCCCAAACCGCGGGGATCGCACTCCTCGCCGCCGTCGCCGATCCCGCCTCGAAATCGTTCGAGAACGTCGCCCGGCCGCCACGGCTCGGGCTGGTCCTCGGCGATGAACACGAAGGCATCGATCCCGAGTGGCTCGCCTTGTGCGAGCGCGCCGTCACGATCCCCATGCGCCCCGGAGCCAGCTCGCTGAACGTCGCTGTGGCGGCCGGAATCTTGATTCAGTACTGGACGCGCGATTCCCTGTTTTCGGTCGGAGGATGTGAAAGAATCGGATAGGAGATTCCGAATTCCAGATTCAAGATTCCGAATTCAATGGACGTAATATCTCATGCAGACATGGCTTACATCATTTTGAATCTTGAATTTGTGGTCTTGGATCGATTTTTTCACAGCCTCTGCCGACACCCTCAGGACCGGAATGAACGTTTTTTGGCCGACATTCCGCTTTGATTGACGTTTTCAAACAAGCTCCGCCTTGCTCGCGCCGGCCGGATCCTGGCCGAGGAGCGCGCGGATGAGCTGCATCTTGAGCTCGACGCAGCGGACCGTGCGTCCCATCATCTTGGCGATCTTGGCATTGGTGAAGCCGTCGACTTTCCAGACGACGATCTGGCGGAGCTCTTCGGGAAGGTTGCGGAGGAGGCGATCGAACTCTTCGACCATGATGAGTTTCTCGCCGGGGTCGGTCGAGGCGCGGTCGACCTGGTCGAGCAAGCCGCCCGGGAACACGGGGGTGCCGGCGGCGAGGCCGTCGTGGCCGCCGCGCTCGCGCCGTACGTCCCGGCAGATAGCATAGTTGCGGTGGACCGTGTTGACCACCTTGCAGAGCGTGATCCGGACCAGGAGGCGCCAGAGTTCCTCGCGGCTGGCCGGCGAGGGCTTGCCTTCGCGCTGGCCCACGCAGAAGCTGGCGTACATGCTCTGGAGGATATCCTGCTCGTCCTCCCGGCGCCGGATTCGGTGGTCGAGGTGGCGGCGCGCAGGTCTTGCAATCGGCTCGCGAACCGTTCCCAGATGACCTGGGCGGCGTGGTCGTCGCCCGGCCATCGGGCGATCGCAGATTCTGGATACACATGGTCAGGGAACCGATCGAGCTCATCCCAACCTCCGGAAAACCGAGGTGATGATCCAGCCACGTCGTCCCACCCTCGGGACGATGGCCTATCTCCCTGCTCCCCCCGATTATAGTGGCTGTCAAGTCAATAGGGCAGACTTTCCTGACCGACGTGCGGATTTGACTGGCCGGGGGTAATCTGACCCTCGGCACGGGAATCGCGGAGAAGTAACCGGTGCCTGGGCCGCCCCGCTGGCGTTTTTTCGGAAGATCCCCCTCGTTTCTTGATCGTCTCAATATGGTAAGAATGGAAAGGATCCTGGTGCGGGGGCGGAAATGTCCGCGTCCGCGCCGAGGCTCGGCGTGGGATCCTGTCCAGGAAGAGGGGCTGAGGACAGGCTGCGGGCCGGCGGGCGGATCCATCCGTTAGTGGGTAACACAGGTTCCTTTTCGCGCGATCAGGGACGACCGGCGGTAGGAGCGTGAGGTGGTCTCGGCCAGGGAGGCGCGACGAACGCGCGGACAACGCCATGGCAGCTCCGCAGACGATAGTCCCGACCTTGCAGATCATCAACGGCCCGTTCACGGGACGACTCTATACGCTCGATCGCGACCTGACGATTATCGGCCGCAACCCGGAATGCGACCTGGTCTTGCAGCCGAAATCCGTGTCGCGCAAGCATGCGGCGATCCTGCGCAAGAGCACGGGCTTCGTGCTCAAGGACCTGGGCAGCCTGCGCGGTACGTTCGTCAACGGCCAGAAGCTGGCCCAGCCGGTGCTGCTCAACGAGGGCAATACGATCCAGATCGGCGAGGTGCTGATGTGCTTCAGCAGCCGGGTGGTCCAGATCCAGGAGGGGGACGAGGAGCAGTCTACCGTCTACGTGGCGATCGACCTGTTGAACCAGAGCGACCGGAACTTGCCGCTGGTCCAGCCCGAGGCCAAGCTGCGCGCCTTGCGGCTGATCAGCCAGGAGCTGGGCGGGACGTTGGTCCTCAATGAATTGCTCGATCGGATCTTCAACTCACTGTTCGAGATCTTCCCGCGGGCCGAGCGCGGTTTCGTGCTGGTGCGAGAGCCGGGGAGCGACACCCTCGTGCCGGAGGTGATCCGGTCGCGGACCGGTCCGGCCGGCGAGTTGACGATCAGCCAGACGATCCTCAACCGGGTGCTCAACGACGGCCAGGCGATCCTCTCCAAGGACCTGGCCAAGGAATTCCCCGAGAGCGAGAGCGTCTCCGACAGCCAAATCCGCTCGTTGATGTGCGTGCCGCTGCTGGATCAGGACCGGAAGCCGATCGGCATCATGCAGATCGACACGCGCGACGGCCGGGGGCGGTTCGATCAGGATGACCTGGACCTGCTGGTCGCCGTCGCCAACCAGATCAGCGTGGCGGTCCAGAACGCGCGGTTGCACAAGGCCCTGGTCCGCCAGCGCGAGATGGAGCAGGAGCTCCTGTTCGCCCGGCAAGTGATGCTGGCCCTGTTACCCGATCGGCCGGCGTCGGTGCAGGGTTACGAGTTCTGGGCCTACTATGAGCCGGCGCGGCACGTCGGCGGTGACTATTATGGCTTCTTTCCCCTCCGCGACGGCGCCGGGGCCGCGGACCGTGGCGTCGCCGCGACCCGATGGGCCATTGCCGTGGGGGATGTGGTGGGCAAGGGGATGCCGGCCGCCTTGCTGTCCGCCAAACTCTCGGGTGAGGTCCGGCTCTTCCTCCAGGGCGACCCCGACCCCGCCAGGGTCGTCAGCCAGCTCAACCATCAGTTCGACGACGGCGGCGTCCTCGACCTGTATATCACCTTCCTCCTGGTGATCCTCGACGTTCAAAGCCATCGGTTGAGCGTCGTCAATGCGGGCCATCCCTGCCCGATGATCCGCCGCCGTGACGGACGTTTCGAAGAGCTGGGCAAGAACGTCTCGGGCCTGCCGCTGGCCATCATGCCCGATTATCCCTATGAGACGGCCACGACCACGATCGAGGCGGGCGAGACGGTCATCCTCTACACCGACGGCGTTACCGACGCGATGAATGCCGCCAACGAGCGGTTCGGCGAGAGCCGGCTGCGGGAGGCGATCGCCGGCGCCGGTCCGGGAGCCACCGCGGCCGGTGATGCGATCGTCAAGGCCGTGCAGCGGTTCGTCGTCGATCGGTCCCAGTTCGATGACATCACCCTGCTCTGTCTGGCACGGAAATGACTTACGATCCCCCGGACCGTCGCGGTGCATCGAGGACGGGATGATCGACAGGCGCGGGGATCTTACAATCCGCCGAATCCCCAACGAGTTTCGTCGACAGGAGCGTCGTAAGGGTCGATCACGATCCGGCGGGCCGCGGCGCGGCGATTCGAATGTTATGGTCCGACTGAAATGAGTGCGTCGGCTCCCTCCAGGCGCGCGGCATGTGACAGCCGACGCAGCCCTTGGCCGGATTGACCCGACAGGTCGTCTTGCCGGTCCCGTGACAGCTCAGGCACTTGGCCTCGTAGGGCGGCGCCGCGGTCTCGACCTTGCGGTGTGGATCGTGGCAGGTGACGCAATGGAGCTGGCCGCCGCTGGCCGTGTAGCAGCGGCTTTTCTGCAACCGCGCGGTCTGGAACCGGTACCAGCCCGGGTCGTCCGGCTCGCCGGTAAAGCCATGCGGCTCGGTCAGGCCGTGGCAGTAGCCGCAAAGCCGGTTGACCGTCTCTCGGGGTGCGCAGGCCCGGGCTGATGATCGCTCGGTCGGAGAACCCGGCCTCGACCGCCAGGACATGGTGTGCCCCCGGCCCATGACAGCGCTCGCAACCCATCGCATGATCGGCCGACTCGGGACCGACGTTGTCCTCGATGGCGCGGAAGTTGGTCGTGTGGCAATCCAGGCACCGCCGCTCTCCGTCCCCGGGATCCGCCAGCTCTCCGAGGAACTGGTCGGGACGAGCCGGGTGGGGCACCAGCCCCGTGGAGATGTCCCACCCCGCTCCCCTGGGCGAATCGTAATGCGACATCCGCAGCAGGCGCGAGCGTCCCTGCTCGTCCAGGCCGGTGAGGGTCACGTAGTGATCGGGCGAACCGAGCGCGTAGCGGGCCAGGGCGCGAAACACCTGGTCGCCCACCCGGGTCTCGACGTGGATGCCATCGTCCCGGCGCTCATACCGGTGCTGGACCTTGGGATCGGCCGGGTCGGGAAACGGCCGATCGGGCAAGGGGAGCGATCGAGCATCGCGGGCGCGGGCGAATGTCGTGCCGTGCCGGCTGTTGAGGACCGTGTCGTAAGTGGAGCGATGACATTCGGCGCAGGCGTCCGCGCCGACATACGGGGCCGGCTCCGGCTCGAGGGGATGGTTGCGGCGATATGAGCCCGCGGCCTGGAGTGCCGTGGCGGCCTGCGACCATACGCGTTCCTGGAGGAAGCTCCGGCTCGAGAGCCAGGCGGACTCCGGATCCGATTGCCACTCCGGAATCGCCTCGAGCACCCGCCGCGCCTCGGCCGGTTGGGCCGATTGCAGCAAGGAACGCACCCAGAGCAGGCGCAGTGGCCTTGCCGGTTGGGGTGCGGCGGCCTTGCCGTCGGGATCCAGCTCGAACGCCCGCTGCAAGGCGCGCGCCGCCCCGGCCGGATCGTGCCGCGCCGCACGAAACGTCCCCAGCATCAGTTGCGCCCGAGCCTCCCGGCCCGGCTCCCGCACGAGTCGGCTGGCCAGCTCCTCGGCCGCCACCGGACGGTCCTTCCGGTAATAGACCTGTGCCAGTTCGTCGAGCATCTCCGGTCGATCCGGATCGGCGTCACGCGCCACCTCCAGCGACTTCAAGGCCAGATCATCCTGCCCGGTGCGGCTCAAGGCCCGACCCAGGAGGAAATAGTCCTCGGCCGTCATCTGCTTCAGCTCGAGGCGAGAATAGGTCGAGATCGCCGCCTGATCGCGGTCTTGCCGGGCTGTTGTCCGCGCGGCCAGGCGTAACGCTTCCTGATCGTCGGGAGCCTCTTTCAGGCGCCGGCGTGCCAGCAGGATCGCCCGGTCCCAGTCTTGCCGATCATAGGCGGAAAGGCCCGCGGCGACGGGCCCGACATCACGGCCGGCCCACCACCACAGGCCGGCGCCGGAGCCGATCAAGACCACGAGCCCCGCCGTGATCCACCAGCCGCGACGTCCGCGATTCGGAAGCCCTGGCATGACGAAAACCGCCTCTTTTCGTCCGGCTTTATCGGAAGTCTGAGCTTCGGCCTTCGTTCTCGCGGACTTTTCGCCTTATCCTTCTCCTTCATGCTTTCCCCGAAGCCGTTTCTCGATGTCCTCCCGCGGCAAAGCCGGCGAAGAATGCCGAGGCAAACGCCACATAGAGGTATGTCAAGCAGCCGCGGATTCGGCTCCGACGCTATCGGCTCGAGGGTCCTCATCAGGGGAAAGGCCAGGGAGTTGACGATCTCCAGGGCGGTCGTCCCGATGACGCCGCCCAGCATGCCACCGAACAAGGCGCGCCCCGACGCCCGGCCGTCACCCAGGCCCAGGCCCAGTGCCAGCCCCGACATGGCGCCGATGCGGTGAAGATCGCCGCGTGGCTCAGGAACAGGACGAGCAGGCTCGGAGGCCGGGGTCTGGAAACGCAAGAAGATCGGGACGACGACCCAGGAGAGTCCCGCGCCCGCCGCCGCACCAGCCAGACCTCCGCCGAGAGCACCCAGGATCGCCCGACGCGGCGAGCCCGCCGCCAGGCCGCCGATCAGGCCCAGACCGACCGCCAGGACCATCCCCAGCAAGCCGAAGCTGGCCGCCGCCTGCTTCCGGTCCACGGTCACGCAGCGACCGCGCCCTGGACCTCCGCACCCACCGCGCTCCTCTGGTAACCACCGATCTTGCGGTAATCCGCGGGATAAATCGCCTCGTCCTCGATCCGAAACATTGTGAGCATCGCTTCGCCGCCCGCCCAGGAGATCAGGCCGGAAACCAGGCCGACGCCCAAGGTCAGGAGCCAGAGCGGCAGCCGTCGTGCGACTCCCCCGGCGATGGTCGCGGAGGGAAGCGAATCGGCGGGATCAGCGCAGCACTCGTCGCGGACTGCCGATTCCGGGATCGGTTGCGACTGGTCGGCATTCATCGTTCATCCCCTCACGCGGCCTTCGGCCGCAGCCTTCGTAAGTGGTCGGTGGCCAGCGGCCAGCAGGAACCGAGTCCAATCTAATGTCGTGTCGCCGAGGTTCGCAACCTATTCGAGATCCCGTCGCGTGCGGTGCGGCCAACCGTGATCATGGCTGGAAGCGTTCGGGGGCGAGCGGTCCCGCTGTCGCCGATGGACAAGCGGCGTTGGCTCGATTGGAGCGGCGGCACGCCGCCGCCGCGGGACCGGGGCCGACCCTGGCCGAGGCGCTGGCGTCCGAGCGGGATGCCGCCGCGGATGCGCCCCACAACCATCCCGCTTGCCCGGCGGATCACGGCGCCTCGGCGACCCCGCTTTCCCGACCCGGCCCGTGACGCCACGCTCTGGCCGACGCACCGCGGCTTCTCGGAGTTCGGGATTCGATACCACGCAACATCGCGGATTCAGGACGCAGGCCACTTCTTGCGGATTCGGAGCCGGCTCCTCCGGCAATCCCTGGCTGCTCGTGCCGACATCCGGTATCGTCGCGACACCGAATCCAAAAATCTCATGTCCCTCGATCGAATATGCAACCTACTTCCAAGTTCCTGGGTATGAGTCGCAGGAGACCCTCTCCCTGGAATCGCCCGGAGGTGTCAGCAGGGACGCGAGGAGAAAATCCGCAAAAAAAATATTTAACATTGCGGATGACCCGTGCTATGATTCGCACTCTAGACCGAATACCATTTCAGAACCGCGCCCTTGTACTCTTAATTATATCGTTGAGTTCGTCCGCCTTTTGGTCCTGATCGCTCTGGAGTTTCCAACGGCTCGGGACCTTACCAAGGCCCAAATTCCACCCCTTACGAGGAGTCAAATCCCGTCCATGAAATCGAAAACAGGGTCCATCCTGGCTTGCCTCGTGGTGTCGTGCGCGATGTGCGGGGCTTTTTCGGGGTGCAGCCAACCTGACAGTCCCCCACCGGCGAAACCGACGGAAGCTGTGGCCGCCCCCACGGCGGAAGAACTCAAACCGCGCAAGGACAAAGCTGGTAAGGAATACGGGGCCAGCTCCAAATACAAGGACATGATGGAGAAGCGGTTCAAGCCGCAATGAGGTCGGTGATGACCGTCCGTAACGCCCGCTGACTTCATGGGCTATCGTGAACATCTTCCGGAAGACGCCAACTCTTCGGAGGGATTGGTCGCTTCACTTCCGTTTCAGGAATTCCGCAAAAGGTTTTCCCTCCTTGAGAACCGAAAACGGAAATCCGAGCACTAAGTAAGCAGAGGGACGACTTCGCCTGGCCCTCCCGAGGAGAGTGGATGCCGGTTCAGGCGTCAGTCCTGAGGCGGAGACGAGGAGGCCGGTTTCGACCGATCGACGCCCCAACGGTCGGAGCCTTCGTTGCCTTGGTCCTGGTTCGGGGCGGATTTAACGCACTCTTACGACGCCTCTGATTGGCGGCAAAGACGGCTCGGATCGTCGAGCCGCCGATTCCTACTTCATCCCGAGGAGTCTACGCATGACGTCCATGAACTGGCTGCGCCGACGGCGGCCGCTCGGCTTCACGCTGATCGAGCTGCTCGTCGTCATCGCGATCATCGCCGTGTTGATTGCCCTCCTCCTGCCTGCGGTCCAATCGGCCCGCGAGGCGGCCCGTCGAGCCCAGTGTACCAACAACCTGAAACAGTTGGGGCTGGCGCTGGCGAACTATCACTCCGCTACGAATGCCTTTCCCCAAGGTTACGCACAGAACGCCCCCGGTACCCCGACCGGTTATATATCGGGTTCCGATTCCGGTTGGGGAGCCACCAGCGTCCATTGCTACCTCCTACCGTACATGGAACAAACCGTCGTCTTCAATGCGATCAACTTCAGCATTTGCACGGAGACCAACCTGGACGGGGGGATCCAGGCGACGGCCCTCGGCACGCGCGTCCAATCCTTCCTCTGCCCGTCCTCCGGCCTCCCCGTCGGCAATCTGTACAGTTGCCTCAGCGTGGCGGCCTTGAATCAGATCCGGTATCCCGGAAACAATTATTGGGGATCGGTCGGCGCTGCGCCACCCCGTGGGCTTCCGCGAAACCGCCGGGGATCTTCAGCATCGTGTCGATAACGGATCCGGGAACCGTTTCCATCTCCGACGTCACGGACGGCACCAGTAATACGATCGCCTTCGGCGAGTGGAAGATGGGCGACTGCAATTCCAGCCAGCTTTCACTCCAGGATGTCATCGATATCTTGCAGAACTCGGTTGGGACTTTCGGCAGTTGGGGCAACCCGAGTGGGCAAAGCCAGCTTCCGCCCTCGAGCCCGGCGGTCCTGCAGAGCTTCCAGCTTTTTCTGAGCACCTGCCAGTCCAAGGCCCTGAGCTCGATCCAGGGCGGCAGCAATTGGAAGACCAACAAGAGCACGATGGGTCGGGACTGGTCCGACTCGGAGTTCGGCCATACCCTGGGCAACACCCTACTGGCCCCGAACCCGGCGTATTACAATTGCAACATGGAGTCGTGGGGCGGCGATTTCGACGCACCCGGCATGTACAACATGAGCAGCTTCCATCCCGGAGGCGCCAACGCCGCGTTCGCCGACGGCTCGGTCCGGTTCATCAAGTCGAGCACGTCGATGAATATCATGTGGTACCTGGGTTCGAAGGCCGGTGGCGAGGTCGTCTCGTCCGACAGTTATTGAAAGCCGTTCCTCGGATCGAGGACCGGTCGCAGCACAACGAGAGGCCGGGCCTTCCAGAGGCTCGGCCTCCTCGTGTTTCTGCGCCGGATCTGCCGGCGTGTTCGCGTGAGGCGTTGATGTCGCGTCCGATGTTCCGATCGCGCCGGGCCTGGCCGTTCCTGATCATCGGCCTGGTGGCAACGCTCTCGGTCATCCTCGTTGCCGACCGTTACCTCGGAAATCGCGCCCCCTGGCGTTATTGGGCACGACGGGGGGAGGTCGCGGCCCTGGCGCACGGCCATGACTACCTGGAGCAAGGGCGGTTCCGGCATGCGATCCAGGCTGTTGCCTCGATCCGGCAAGGGAGCGAATCCGAGGCCGAGGCCCTGACGGTCCGCGGGCTGGCCGAGGCCGGTCTCGAGGAGGTCGCTCCGGCGCGCCGCGACCTGGAACGCGCGTGGAGCCTGCAGCCCAACGCGGCGGCGGCGCGCGTCCTGGCCGCGATCTACCTGAGCGCGAACGAGAATGAGCGCGGGCTCCAGATGCTCCTGAGCGCATCCCGGATCGACCCCCAGGATTTCCGGCCCTGGTTCGCCATGGGCGAGTTGGTGTACCTGAGGCTCCGTCGATACGAATCCGCGATCGATGCATTTCAACACGCCCTCGAACGCCAGCCCGGCCACCCGGAATCTCGGCTCGGCCTGACTGAGGCGCTGGTCCGATTGCATCGTCCTCAAGACGCGGAACCCCTTGTGAAGGAGCTGTTGACGGAACGGCCCGCCGATCCGCGGCTCTTGGCGCTCGCCGCCGAGATTGCCCTGGAACTGGGCCGGGGCCAGGACGCGGCCGGTCTCCTCCAACGGGTACTGGCGATCGATCCCGATCGCCGCGACGCGCTGATCCTCGAGGCCCGGGTCCGGCTCCGCCAGGGGCATCCTCGGGACGCGCTATCCGCGGTCGAGCGCGCCTGGCGCTCGACCCCAACGACCTGGCGGCCCTCGGCCTGCTCAGCTCGATCCAGGCGAATTTGGGCCAGAAGGAACAAGCCGCACGCACGCTGAATCGGCGCCAGGTCGTGGAGCGGCGCAACCAGCAGATCGAGGACCTCCTGCGCGAGATCCTCGCGAGTCCGAACGATCTCGAGCTGCGCTGCCGGCTCGGGCGCGCTGGCCCAGGAATCGGGACGGAAGCTCCTGGCCATCCAGAGCTATCAGGCCGCGCTGGCCCTGGCCCCGGACTGTCAACCGGTGCGCCAGGGGCTAATCGATCTCGGCGTGCCTGATGAGCAGATGCCGCCCATACCCGGCGCAATGCGCACCGGCCCTCTTCCCTAACGCGGCCTCCGGCCGCAACCCAATCGGGATTCCCGATTCGAGATTCCGGATTCCTGAAGGGGAATGATCCGGGAATCCGGAATCTCGAACCCGGAAATCGGAATCCCCAGATGTGCGGGGCGCAAGGATCCTACGGAGGACGACTCTAACGCGGCCTCCGGCCGCAACCCAAGAGGAATTCAAGATTCCCGATTCGAGATTCCAGATTCCCGGAGTCGGAATCCTCTCCTTCGGGGATGCGGAATCCTGAATCTCGAATCCTGAATCCCGATTTGCCAGTTTCTCAAATGCGCACGGCGCAGAGATCCTACCCAGGAAGACTCCAGAGCGCTGAACACTCGGAATGGCACACGGCCCCGGAAAGAGGGGGACTTGCTGCTAGGGTTCAAGCCGTTCCGGGGTGAGTGGGCCCGCTGTGAGTCGAACTCAAGGCCCCGCGCATGTGTTGGAGGGTCGTCTGCAACGTCGGGTCATTCGCGAGATTGTGCGATTCCTTGGCATCATCGCCCAACCGAAAGAGCTGTTCGCGAACGTCTCCTTCACGGCGGATGTAAGTCCAATCGCCTTCAGTCAGAGCAGCCAGCGGCCAGCGGCGGTTGCCCTCTAGTTCCGGCGCCATCTTGAGCGGGTCGAGGGGTACCACTACGGAAAGCGCCTGATCGCGGGCCTCGGAATGGGCCGTTGCCGCCGAGGATGAGCCATCCCAATACCGGGCCAGCGAATTCCCGGCGAAGGGGGAACCCGTTTCGACATCCAGGACGTTGACGATCGTCGCTGCAAGGTCCCGGAGGCTTACCGGCTCGGTGACCACCCGTCCCGACGAATGCCCGGATGGAGGGATGATCACGAGGGGGACGTGTCGCTCCGTCTGGTAGAGACTCATGCCATGACGAAACACGCCCGGATGTTCGCCGAAGCTTTCGCCATGGTCTGCGGAGATGATTACCCAGGTCCGATCGAGGAGGGCGCGGCGCTCCAGTTCGTCGATCAATCGGCCCAATTCCTCATCGAGACTCGCGATACAATCGTCGTAGGCGTTGCGAACCGGGGCAATCTGCTGCTCGCTCGGCCCGCGCGGAGACCGCAGCAATTCCTCCTCGATCGGCTCGCCTTCACCCTCATCCTCCCGACTGGTCCCGAACCGGAGGAAGCTCGCGCTCGGCAGGACATAGGGATGGTGGGCATCATTGAAGTTCAGGAAGGCGAAGAACGGCCGTTCGGGTTGCCTGCGCGGGCCAGCCACTCGAGGAATTCGCCATTGACCACAGCCGCGGTTTTTTGATCGGCCTCGAAGAGCCAGGAAAGGACTCCCACCGCGGGCCTCACGAAGTCGAGATCCAGCCAATCATCGAGGAAACGATCAACCGACCGCAGACCATCCAGGAAGCCCTTGACCAGGACGGCCGTCTTGAGGGCCGTCAGCCGGGGGAAGATGTAGTCTTGATAAGTGACGAACCCGCGCCCCAGCCCGGAATCGGACGCACAATACCAATAGTTGGCGGCGAAGCCGGCCGTCGCGTAGCCACGCGATCCCAGGTACTCGGCCAGGGTTGGCGCGGTGTCGTCGAGGGGGGTGAGCCAGCCGGTGGAGAGCTCGTGAGGCCACCGCCCCGTAAACATGCTCGCGTGCGAGGGGAGTGTCCATGTCGAGGTCGCCTGGGCCCGATCGAAGCGAATCCCTCGCGGCGCCAGTTCTTCGATCGTCGGGCAGGTGGGACGTTTGTAACCGTAGAGACTCAGATGTTCCGCTCCCACGGTATCTAGTATGATCATGAGAACATTTTGTAAATTTCTCGGTGGGAGCGGCCGTGCACCCTCGCGCCACTCCTTGATTCGGTCCCCTGCCCAGAGTGATGACGCCAGGATCGTCACCAGTCCGGCGACCGCGGGGAAACTGAACCGCAGCAGGCGCCGAAAGCCAATCGCGTAAAGCTCCAGCACCGGGACTAACTGCGTCGCGGCGCCCATCACCAGGAGGAGGCTGGCGGGACCGTAAATCCGCGGAAGGGCGACCCAGACGGGGGGAAGCAGTGTCAAGCCGCAGAAGAGCCGCACGGCGACCCAACGGCCTCGACCGCCCCTCCACAGGAAAGGGAGTGACATGAGGACGCCCAAGGCGAGAAAGATGATGAGGTTCGTGAGCGGGATCAGCCAGACGAAATGACGGGTCATGGAGTAAAGCTGGTTCAGGTTGACAGTTCGCTTGCGCAGGACAAGCATCCCGACCTCGAGCAGCCCTGAGATGAGCCCACACCAGGCTGACAAGACCAGAAGTGGTAAAGGCCCCGATCGGCTCACGGCAAGATTTTGGAACAAGGACCGGATCGCGTCCTAGTCGTGAAGAGAGTCGTTCGAACTTCGAACCATGGAGAATAGCACCGCACATGCTCTCCGGCAAGATTCTCGGGACGTGTTGGTTGTGCCCCGGCCGTTTCGGCACTCGGCAGCTCGGGCCGAACGCGTTGCGACCCTGGGACGAGGGGAATAGACTGAGCCTTGGACTTGCCGTTTCACCGGCTTGAAGCGAGCCCTCCCCGCAGGCCACTCCCGCGGAGCCGAATCAATCTGTCTCGCATCATCAGGAATCGAAGATGGGCGGATGGAGACAGCAGCCGGCCTCGCCCGGAGCCCGGCCAGACTCAGGGTGACGGGCCACCGAGTTCCACCAGCCACCTGACATGGGCGTGCTTGACACCGTCGCGTGCCGGCAATTCACCCAGCAGAGAGCTCGCCGGGGTGTCGAAGGGAACGAATGCGAATGGAAATGCCGGAACTCCCCGTCGCGAAGGAACGAGGAAAAATCCTGCACGAGCGGCGATGGAGCCGGTGGTTGTTGCTGGCCGTCCTCGCCGTGGGAGTGATCTGGGGAGGCTGGAGATGGCGGGACGTTCGGCGCTATCGGAGGGCCATCGCGGAGATCAACCAGGAGATTCAAGACGGCCGGCATGGGTCGGCCGCGCGGCACTTGATGGATCTCCTTTCATGGAAGCCCGACTCGGACGAGGCGGTCTATCTCCTGGGAGTCTGCGAGAAGGGCGCGGCGGCCTCAGGCGGCCTCCGAGGCCTGGGCACGGGTTCCGCCGAGCTCCTGGTTTGCACGTCGAGCGATCCGCGCTCGCTTGGACCTCGAAATCGAGAATGGGCGTCTCGCGGACGCCGAGCGGCTCATCAACGAATTGATGGCGGACCCGCGGGCCGACGAGGTCGGCTTGCTCGAGCTGCTGGTGCCCATTTATAGCATCGAGGGCCGCCTTGAGGAACTGGTGCGTCTCATCGAGGCGACCTGGGACCACCTGAATGCGAAGGGCGGAGGGGCCTCGGCGGCGGCGATGACCTTGGTCCGGGTCCACATCGGCCTCCCAGGGAGCTTGACCCCGGTCGAGGCCATTCGCTCCTTTCTCGATCGTGCGGCTCGGTTGGCTCCCGAGGACGATCGAATCTGGCTCGGGAAAGCCAACCTGGCGCTACGTGTCGGCTGTTCGACGAGGCGGCTCGGTGGCTCGAAGCCTGTCTGCCGCGGCGTCCCCAGGACATCCCAGTCTGGCGAGCCCGCGCGAACTGGGCCATGGCGACCGGACGCATCGCTGAGGCACGAGAGGCTCTCGCGCATCTGCCGGCCGAGGCGTTAACGCCTGCCGAGATCCACAGGGTGACGGCCTGGGTGATCACTTACCGCAAGGATGTCGCGATGAAACGGCGTGACCTGGAACGAATGATCGCGGACGATCCCACCGACTTCACCTCGTTCAACCGGTTGGCCCAGTTGGAGGTCCAAGAGGGCCACCCCGCGCGCCGACCGAACTCCGCCGCGAGAAGGCCAGGATCGGAGGGCTCCTGGCTCGATACCAGAAACTCTATCAACGGAGTCAACCGAACCGCGACGCGGTGGAGATGGCCCACCTGGCGGAACAACTCGGCTGCTGGTTCGAGGCCAAGGTCTTCTTGAACTGGGCCATTGGGATGGGTCGGGAACCCGACGACCTGCGGAAGGATCTCGACCGGGTCAGCCGTCGTGCCAAGACCGGGAAACGGGCGGGGCGAACCTTGGCTGCGGTGTTCGCCGATGAATTCGCCGCCGCCGAGAGTTCCTCCAATCGCCCCTGACGATTGGGTTGCTTACGCCTCCTGCGTTGTGGGAAGGACTCCCGACCTTGCCACCCGGCCGACCGAGGGTCTCCCCGGGTGACGCGGTCGGGAGCCCTTCCGTCCGGCCCACGGTGGTCGAAGCCATTCATCGAGCTGGTTTAAGGGAGCACCCGGGAAGCGATTGGTCCCGTGACGATGAGTCGGAGGGATGGGATTCCGGGCCATCTCGGGATGCGCGGCCTTCAGAACCGCCAGGCTCGCGCGTGCCTTTTCATAATTCGGGTCGAGGGCCAACGACGCTTCGAAGCAGCGGCCGGCGAGCCGGAACGAGCCGGCTTCGCGGGCGAGCTCGCCCATCTTCCAGGGGATCGTCGGGTCATCGGGATGGGCCTCGAACTCGGCTTTCAGTCGATCCATCAGCTTGGCCCGTTGCTGGACCTGGATGCGCCGGGCCGTGGTCTGGGCGGCGCGTTCGGTCAATCCCAGGCGGGCCTCGACGATGGCGAGCCATTGGAGCGGGGGCAGGTCATTGGGCGCCAGCGCCGGCGCGCTCCGCGTCGGGGAGGGCTTCCTGCCATTGCGCGGCGGGCGGCCCGACATTGCGCGGGGCCATCAAGGCATCGGGGTTCTGAGGATCGCCCTTCAGGGCCCGATCGGCGAAGGCCAGGGCCTCGTCGATCCGATTCTCCTCGAGGGCCCCTCGCGCGCCAGGCCCAGGACGGCGGGATCCTCGGGATTCGACTTGAGTGCCCGGTCGATCCAGGTTCCGGCGCGGGCCGATCGGCCGTTGTTGACCAGCAGGGCGATCAAGCTGGACAGCACCTCGCGGTCCTCGGGCCGCAGCTCGAGGGCCTTCTGATAAGCTAGGTCGGCGCCGTCGGGATCGTTGAGGTCGTTGAAGGTATGGCCCAGGAGCCGCCAGACGCCGAACTCGCGCGGACGAAGCCGGGTGGCCGCCTCGAGCACGTCGGCCCCGCGCCGGGCATTCCCCAGATCGAGGTTCAATTCGGCGAGAGTCACGGCGGCTTCGAACTGGTTCGGCTGGAGCTTCAAGGCACGCTCCAGCGCATCCGCGCCATGCGGTATTTTCCCATTCGTGCCAGCGCCAACCCGGCGACGGCCATCGCCTCCCCCGCCTCGGGTGACTCGTCGCGCACGTCGCTGACGGCCTGGAACGCCAGGTCCGGCCGTCCCGAACGGAGATAATCCCGCCCGCGCCGTCGCGGCTTGGACCGGGCTCAGGGCGGAGGAATGCGTCCCGCGCCACCACAGCACGACCGTCAGGCCGACCAGGAGCACGATGCTCGCCCCGACCATGAGGCCCGGGAGTCTTCGCGCGGGATGAGAGGTCCTCCCATCCGGAGGGATGGCGACGTCCGTGGGGTTCATCTCAGTTCAGCCCCTCCCGAAGCGCGACGTTGCCGGCGGATCTCCGTCGCGGCACCATGCGATTGGATGCGACTCCGCGATGGATCTCACCCACCGTAATCTCGGATGCCTCATCATTCAATTCAACCTGACCCGGGAAAGGGCGAATCGCGTGACATCCCGGTTGGCGTCGAGGACGCGTTCCCAATCATCGTCATAGAGGTTGGCATTCTGGCCCTCGATCGGGGTTGCGGGCAGCCAGAGTTGCGGCGAAAGGCCGCGGAGCGCTTTGATCGAGTCCGCGTATTCCTGTAAACGGGCTTTCGACGTCCCAATGTCGGAGACCAAAGCGGCGACGGACTCGGGTGTGATCTTGACGGGATCCGCCCGGAGAACAACACTCGTTTCCCGGCCCACTCGAGCTGATAGGCCATCGGCGAGGAGCCTCGTCCTTTCAGCGGGATGGGTCGGATCGCGATGCCGGCGCGGGCCGCCAGCTCCTCGGCCGAGGGGGTCCTCGCATCGCCCGCCGGGAGCAAGACCGCGGTGGGTGCCGCCGGCTTCCGGCCAAGCTGGCGAAGGCGGCTCTCCACGAACGCGGCGAGACCGGTCCCACTCGGGGCGACGAGGTAGAGCTGGACCTGGCGAACAGGCCGTAGACGGCGACGCCCTCGAACTCGCCCAGGTAATCGAGGTCGGGCAGGATGTGCTTGGGAACGCCATCCAGGAAGTTTTCTCCATCCGCTTCATAGCGGGCCATGAGGGTCTCCATCTCGCGGATGCCGCCGTCGAGCAGGTTCTCCCATCGTCGTTGCGACAGGATCGGGCTCTGGGGTGTCGGGTCGGCGCCGGGTGGCCGGGCAACACGAGGTCGGGGACCGGCAGCGAACGCAGCAACCGGAGCGATGCCAGGTAGTCCTTGGCGTTGCCACGGTAGCGGGGCGCAGGTACGCCGAGTACGTACCCAGGGGCCGGCCGACGTCGCCGGGCCGCTTCGCGTTGCCGAGGAGCATGGTGATCACATCGCCGCGAACAAGGCGCGCAGGTCCGCCCCTCCATCATGTAACAGATACTTCCCGGGGTATGTCCGGGAGTGGCCAGGGCCCGGAAGCGGACATCCCCGAAGGCGATCGATTCCCCGCCCTGGAGTTCCACGTCCACCGTCGTGGGGTGTGGTGTCACTCGGGCATTTGGAATGTGCTGAAGAATGCCTCGCGCGGCCGCCGGCCCTCAGGACCGCGGCATCGCCCGCGCCGGCTAGACCTTCGCCCCCGTCATCTCGCGCAGGTACCGGGCACCTCCGGAATGGTCGCCGTGGACGTGGGTGAGCAAGATGGCGCGCACGCCGCGCCAATCGAGGCCGAGCTCCGCCATCTGCGACCGAGAGGACTCGCGTCGGACGCTCGAGGCCCGAATCGATCAAGACGAGCCCCTCCGAGGTCGCGACCACGTAAGCCGCGGATGGTTTCAGGCCGCCGAGGAGGTGGACCCCCGGCGCGAGCGGCTCGCGGCGGGGACCAGCAGCGGCGTCCGGTCGCCGGTGACGTGTGCCCGCTCCCGGGCGACGTAACAAGTAGTAGCCGGCGAGGAGGACCAGCGCCCCGCACAGGAGGCCCAGGATTCCCACCGACCGCCTTTTGCCGTCGTGCAGGTTGTGTGACGGTTTCGTGCATGATCGGTCCGATGTCATCGAGCCGGGCTCGCGAACGGCGCGTCGGTCGAGGACTGCGGTAGCCGTCGGTCCCCTCGGTGATCTCGATCGCCTGGCCGGCGGCCACGTCGAGGAAGGTCTGGCGGGTTCGGCTCGTCGGCCAGGTCACGGTCAACTGGGCGATCGACCGTGGCGTCGCCCAGACCGATCGTCTCGACCAGGGTGTTGCCGCCGAAGCTGCCGTTGTTGCCGATCACGCGATAGATCGACCGCGACGGCGCCGCCGGGCCCCTTCAGCTCGACCTGGATCCTGGCCCCCAGCGCCGAGCGGTTGGTCCTGGTGCCGACGAGCTTGACCTTCAGCCAGTGCCGGCCGTGCCCGGGGTTCTGGAACAGGACGTTGTACGCCTGGTCGCCCGGGTAAGCACCGCCGAGGACGACGAAGAGGTCGAGGTCGCCGTCGCAGTCGTAGTCGGCGAACGAGACGCCATGCCCCTTCTGGAGGTGGCCCGTCCCCGTGGCGTCGGTGACGTCTTCGAATCGGCGCCCCTCGACGCTCTTGAGCATCACGTTGGGGACCAGGCCCGAGTACGACATCCAGCCGGTCCCGAAGTAGGCGTCGAGGTAACCGTCGTTGTCGATGTCACGCGAAGTTGGCCCCCATCGCCGGGATCGGCCGATCGAGGCCGACCTCCAGGCTCACGTCGCGGAAGCCCTGGGCGCCGAGGTTGCGGTAGAGGCGGGGATGGCCGGGGTCCTTGCCCTTCAGGCCCAGGTAATAGGCGACAACGTCGGCCAGCTGGGCGTAGTAGTCGTTGACGAAGAGGTCGAGCCGGCCGTCGTTGTCGAAGTCCCAGAACCAGCAGGCGAACGACGGTTGTGGCGAGGCCCGGCGACGCCCATCTCGCGGGCGACGTCGCGGAAGGTGCCGTTCCCCTCGTTGTGGTAGAGGCGGCAGGGCGCGTCGAGGTTGGAGACGAACAGGTCGAGCCGCCCGTCGCCGTCGTAGTCGCCCCAGGCCGACCCCTTGGCCACGCGTTCGTTGACGACGCCGGCCGCGGCGGCGACGTTCTTGAATGTGCCGTCGCCCTGGTTGTGGTAGAGCCGGCAGCGGTTGCGGGCGTCGGGTGCTCGCCGTGGTACTCGCCGCAGACGAACAGGTCGAGCCGGCCGTCGTTGTCGTAGTCGCCCCAGGCGGCGGACTCGGTCGAGAGCGGCTCGCCGAGCCCGCTGGCGATGGTCACGTCCTCGAAGCGCCCGTCCCCCTTGTTCCGCAGCAGCGAGAGCCGGGCCGACTTCTCCCAGGCGCCCCGCAGCAGCAGGACGTCGGGGTTGCCGTCGTTGTCGTAGTCGGCGCGGGCGACGTTGAGGGCATAGACCTGCTCGCCGAGGCCGGCCGCGGCGGAACGATCCTCGAACGTGCCATCGCCTCGGTTGATGAACAGGGAGGCCCCGAGGTCGGCATCGATCGACGTCGTGAACAGGTCGGGCAGGTCGTCGCCGTTGAAATCGTCGAAGATGCTGCCGCCGGCCAGGTTCGGGCCCCTGGACCCCAGGCCGGCCCGCTGGGCGACGTTTTCGAACCGGCCCACTTGCGAGCTTCGAGCGGAAGCGATCGAGCGGGATCAGGTACGCCGGCGGGACCTTCTCGGGGATACTCGCCCAGCGTCATGTAGGCGAGGTTCAGCAGCCAGCGGACGCGGAGGTCGCCGGGCTCGTGCTCCAGGTAGGCGGTGAACTGCTGGATCGCCTCGCGCGAGCCGGCCGGCTGACGTGGCAGGCCTCGCGCCGATCGGGAAGATGCAGCTCGACGGGCCGACACAGTCCAGGCAGTTCTCGATCTCACCCCTCCGCAGCGCGGCGATGCCCAGCAGGACATGCACCTCGGCCTGGAGATCGGCGGAAACCGCCGGCTCCCGGCCGGGCTCCAGGATCCGCCCCAGCCACGACGCGGCCTCGGCGAACTTGCCCTCGTGCATATATAAGGCACGCGATCGAGCTTCTCGAGGCGGATGGCTTCGCGTCGCTGCGGAGTGGTCGGGGGACGAGTCGAGACGGAGCCGATCGTATTGCGTCCGCAGCGCGGCGATCCCGCGACGGGCCACGTTCGCGAACGGCCTTGCGCACCTCCTCCAGCGAGCCGGCGTCCCGGATCAAGCCCGTGAAGGGGAGTGCCGCTCGAAGCCATCCTGGTCGAAGTCGCTTCGATCGAGGAAGACGCTCGGCCCGGTCCCGGGTGCATTGGGGTCGGGAAACGACTCCACACCGGGCTTCACCGTAGGTGTCGAATGGCCCACCTTCGGCCCGGGGACTCAGGATGCCGTTCCCGACGAAGTCGCGACGGCACCCAGGCGCTGACACCTGCCACGATCGCGGCGCTGCACGCCCCGGAGAGGACGATCTTCTGCCCGAGGCGCATCGGCGATTCTCCTTTGATCAGAGACTGTCTCGGAAGGTCTTTGTAGGGTGCTCTGTGAGCACCGATGCGACGCCCTTTGCCGAATTCGGTGCTCACAGAGCACCCTACGAGAATTCACCCCCCAACCCCCCCTTCGCAAGGCAGTGAGTTCAGGGTTTTCCTCTGGCTCTAGGGGGCCCCGTCTTTTGCTCATGTGCTTGCTGGAGAACCCGGTAGGTTGACGTATGGTTGCCGAGCACACGCTTCTTGACTTTCTGATGACCGCCACGGCCGGAGTGGCCGCTTTCCACCAACGGTCGCTCCAGGCGCCGCGAACCGCTCCCGCAAGTACGTGCGCACCTCACTCGCCGTCGGCACGGCGCCCAGCAACGACAGCAACGTCTTGACCTCAACCAACTCGCTGACCGACACCATTTGCCGCTCCACGTCACCGAAGAGCTTCTCGTTGGAGATCGCCTTGGCCTCACACTCTTGATGCGATGCCAGGTGCGTCCGCACGACTTGCAGGGCGTTGTACAGCAGCAGGCAGAACGACAACTGGAACAGGACCGCCTTCGGCTGCGTGCCGATGAGGTGCTTCAGCGAGAACACGTCGGTGATCTGCTGGAAGACCGTCTCCAAACTCCAGCGACTGTGATACGTCGTGAGCATCGCCTCGGCGGGATACGTCGCCTCGTCCAACAGGTCGGTGATCACGCCCAACTCCTTGCCGTCGGCCAGATGCTTGGTGATCCGGCGCACGTACACGCGGTCGGCCTTGGCGACCTTGCCCAGCCAGCCCCACTCCTGCACGATCCGGCGCCCGTCGGCGTCGCGGAGCTCCTGCGCCGGCCGGGACGCATCGGCAACGAACGTCGTGTTGCTGCAGTAGCGGATCAGGAAATGGCCGCCGGCCTTCAACACCTCCCGGGGAAAACTCAGGTTGCAGTAGAGTCGGTCCAGGACCACCAACCACAACTTCTCCCCGGCCAACTCCGCCAACTTCGGCAGCAGGCCCTCGGTGAGAGCCGCTTCACCGGCTTCGCCGTCGAGGTGGCCCACCATCGCGACGGCCAGGCCCGTCCGCAGGTCCAAGCCCACCGACGCCCGCGCACCGAGGATCCCCGCCTGCAAGCCGCGCAACGGCTTGAGGAGCCGGCGAACGTGCTTGATCGCCTTGCCGTCGGCCCCGAAGACTTCGAACCCGGCCCAACACGCCGGCAACGGCTCCACGGCCAGGGTCTCAGGCAGGACCGCGTTGAGCCGCTGGGTGCCTTCGGCGAGCAGGGCCTCGCTGAGGGGCAGGGGCAGGTTCCCCAACTTGTCATAGGACGAGGTGATCGAGACCGGCAGCGTGCCCTGTTCCTGGGCCCGCGTGAAGGCCTGGTAGCCACTCCCCTCGTGCTCGATCAAGGCATCGGTGATCAGATGGGCCAGCGTGCGGAACTTCAACTGCTTCTCGAAGCAGGGCCCGCGATTTCGCGCCCAGAGATCATCCAGCCACGAATCCGCCATCGCGTAGTGCAGCAACCGCCACACCGAGTCGGCCAGAGGAAGCCGACTCAGCACCTCGGCGGCAAACGGGGTGTCGTTGAGGACCGAAGGACTCCGGACGGCTGCGGAAAAGACGGCGACCTCCATAACCGAAGGACTCCTGAGAGGACCGAAGGTGCAATCCGATGGGTATTTATGATACGGACCTCGGATCCGCGGTGGAACGCCAAGACCCTGAACTCACTGCCTTCGCAAGGGGGGGACAGGAAACGGGATTTTTCCCGATCAAGATCCCCCCCTTGCGAAGGGGGGGTTCGGGGGGGTTCTTCGGGAGCAGGCTTCGAGTGTGTGCCAGCCAGCTGTGAGGCGCTCTAATGAAAGCATCTCAGGAATCCGGTCGGCTTGTCGAGCCCCGATCCAGGACCGCGTCGATTCTCAGGGCTCGGGCGTGTCGAGGAGCTTCAGGTTCGGGCGGGACCACGTAGGGGCAGCATGGATTCGCCCGGCGCCGGATCCGGATCCAGTGGTCGGTGAAGAGGACGTGCTGGCCCGCTTCGACGCGCGGCATGTGACACTCGACGCAATCGCCGCGCGGCCCGACGGGGCACGGGGTCCCGGCGACGGTCGGCCGGTCGTCTGAACCGCTTCCCCCATGGCAGGACAAGCAAATGTTCGAAATACGACGCCCGGTCGGAGGAAGCCCGTGCATGCGGATCGTGGCAAGTGACGCAACTGAAAGCGCCGTTACTTTCGCGGAAGCACCGGGACTCGAGGATTCCTACCGGCTGGAATCGTGCCAGGTGAGGGTCATCGGGCCGGATCTGGCCGGGCTGAGCCTTGGACGGATGACGGTGGCACGTGCCACAAAGCATCAGCAGGCCCTCGGCCGTGGATCGGTCCGGACCGAACGGGAGCCGAAGCTCGGCGCTCGTCGAGTTGCGCCGCGCCGTCTCGACATGGGCCCTCGCCGGTCCGTGACGGCGCTCGCAGGTCACGTTGGGAATCAGCGTCGCCTCGTCGATCGGC
The DNA here is from genome assembly GCA_963845755.1 of uncultured Planctomycetota bacterium. Classification (GTDB taxonomy): domain Bacteria; phylum Planctomycetota; class Planctomycetia; order Isosphaerales; family Isosphaeraceae; genus CAWJTV01. The sequence goes on along the minus strand of CAWJTV010000011.1, from coordinate 1,358,233 downwards.
AAATCCTCGCGGGCGGAGGTCTGGGTCGTGTGACATCCGAAACACTTCCGGGCGTTGCGTGCCGAGATCATGCCCCCGTGGGAATCCAGGCCGGGCGATCGAGGTCGCGCGTTCTGGCCGGGGGTCAGACCCAGCGTCCCGGTCTGCGTGTAATGGGTGATCCGATGCTCGAGGATCGCGGGGATCTTGGGATCGATCACGCTTACGAAGGTCGTGGCGTGCTGACCCGAGCCGAATGCATACTCGGCGATGCGATCCTCGACCTTGGCCTGGTCGGTGCGGAGGATGTGCAACTGTCCGTCGCGGTACTGGTAGCTCCAGAGTACATCAGGATACTCCGGATCGCTGAACCTGGTTCCGTCCAGTTGACGCGCGAGGGCCCGCCGACCGGCCGGACGCAAGGTTCGGGCGTGTCCGGAGAGGGAGTGGAGTGCGGATTCACCCGGGTGGCATTCCGCACAAACCCGGGACCCGATGTAGGGGTCTGACGGATATCGTCCCTGGGCGGGAAATGGCCGGTCCACCGTGAGCAATCGCACGCCCTTGCCGTGTCCGCTTGGCGCCCCGGGCCGCCTGGCGGTCACCGCCACGTAGACCGCGGCGACCAGGACCGCTGCCAGCGAGAGCGCACAGATAAACCGGGCTCGGCGCTCCGCAACCGGCCGGAGCCGGGGGTGCTCGGGTCCGAAAGTCGGTGCGCCGGCCATCGTCTCAGGCATGTGTCATCCTCATCGAGCGTGTCTCGAGGGAGCCCCCGGGAAGCCAACGGAGCGGTCAACGCGCTCATGAGCCGCCGGGGTCCCGCTGCGGGATGGGCGGTTTTCCCATCGGGCGGAATGGCAACTTCCGTGGGTTCATTTCAGTCTCTCTTGAACAGCAACAAGAGATCCTGGCGGAACTGATGGAGAACCGCGGCGGCCGCCGATGAGTCCCCCATGTTGCGGCCTTCTTCCGGATCGGAATCCAGCAGGAAGAGTTCCTCCCGCCCATCGGCTTCGCGGATGTAATGCATCCCGGCAGCCACCACGGAAGACATCGGTCCCTTGGCGACCGGCTCGCGACCCTGGTTCATCAGGTAGATCGGCTTGCCGGTCTGGATCAGCAGGGGTTCGGAGCGCGAACGGCCCGCCTCCGATTCCAGGCCCTTGTCCCAGAAACGTGCCAGCGACCGCCCTGGAAACGGCGCAGTCTGTCCGGTTGGAGCAGATCGATGATCGTCGCCGGTAAGTCGCGCTGACTGACTGGATCGGCCACCGCCCGGCCCGACGGCACGTCGGGGCCCACGATCACCAGGGGGACCTGGACGAGCTGGCGATACAGGCTGCCGCCGTGGAACAAGAGCCCGTGATCGCCCAGATGCTCGCCATGGTCGGATGTGACGATCACCATCGTGTCCTGGAGCACGTCGCGGCGGTCGAGCTTTTGGAGGAGCGCCCCCATTCGGCGATCCAGATAGGCGATGGAATCGTCGTAGACGTCGGTGACCAGGCGGACATCGCGCGGAGCGAGACTCGCCTTGCCGAAGAGGTTCCAGCCGGCGAGGGTTTCGAGGTCGCCTTCGGATGACGGGCGGAGTCCGAATCCCGCAACCGACGGATCGGGGACCTCATAGGGCGGGTGGGCGTCGTTGAAGTTCAGGAAGGCGAAGAAGGGGCGGCGCCGGTTCGCTGCCAGTTGAGCCAATCGAGGAACGCCTGGTTCACCGCCGCGGCCTCCTTGGCGTGCTCTTTGTTGTGGAAGAACAGGACGGCCCGGTAGCCGGAGATTCTCTCTATCAGCGCGTTCAGGGCAGGAACCCGGGACGGTAGATCGAGCCGGCGGCCGAGCGCCAGGTAACGGTTGAACGTGTCCCACGCGTTGATCGGAAAATCCTCGTAGTGCGCGAAGCCCCGGGCCAGCCCGGTTTCGCGACCGCAATAGTCGAGGTTGGCCACGAAGCCGGCTGTGTCGTAGCCGTGGGCGGCGAGGAATTCGGCGAGTGTGGGGACGTCGGGTCGCAAGGGCGTGGTCCAATCGACCCCCAGCGCGTGCGGCCAGCGGCCCGTGAGCAGGCTGGCGTGCGACGGCAAGGTCCAGGACGATGTCGCGAAGGCCAGATCGAACCGCACCCCGCGCGCGGCCAGCTTCTCGAGGTGGGGTGTGGTCGAACGATCGTAGCCGTGGAGACTCGTGTTGGCGGCACGGACGGTGTCCCAGACGATCAGCAGGACGTTCCGCGGGGTGGACGGCGGCGGCCAGCGTGGTCGTCGCGCGATGCTCCGACCAGGCCCGGCCGCCGGACGTCACCAGGACGATGGCCGCCCAGATGCCCAGGAGCACCGGCGCCAGGCGACGGCTGAGCGTCGAGACAACCATCGGGCGGACACGGACCCGCCGTGCCAACTGGAACGCGACCCCGCCACTGAGCAAGGGCAATGCCCACAGTTTCAAGGGCAGCCGAGCCGCCAGCTCCAGGGACCCGAAGAAGACGAGCCACCCCACCACGAGGCCGGGCCGCATGTTCCCGCGGCGCAGAAGGGCGATCAGGGCGAGCATCGTTCCTGGGATCAGGACCAATGATGCGACGCCCGCCGGAATGAGCCAGACGAACTCCGGACTCAGATAATAAAACCCCTCCTTCTGCAGGCGAGCTTGACCATCAACATGCCGAGGTCGAGGAAACCGGCAATCAGGCCGATCCCGATGGCCAGTAAGAGGATCGTCGCTGGCGTCGTGGCGGCGGCCGGCTGGCTCTCCCACGCCTCACCGACCTTCGGCTGGAGCGTCTTTGCCGTCGCGAGTCCCTGGAGTAAGTCCATCGAAGAGCCCATCAAGGCGGGATTGAGTTGCTCGGAGAGACGACCCTGGATCCGGTCTTCTCCGGCTGCCTGCGGAGGCGCCGACTCCAGTACACAGGACCAGGGAGGCGATTGCAAGACGCTCGACCGAGCCCGAGACGTTGACGAAGCCGGTTTTCTCGGGTATGGCCGGGGCGAGGGACCCCGCGTCCAGGATACAGGACCAGGGCGGCGATCGCAAGACGCGGACTCGACCTAGAATCCGGGGTTGCACCGCAAGCCGTTGGTGGGAGAATCGCAAGATCGTGCTCGCCGGATCGCGATGGTTTGCGGACACCCGCCTCGGCCACGCGGGCGGCCTGGTCTTGGTCCTTCTCTTCGGGAGTAAGATTCATGCGTCGAAGAATGGTCAGGACCTTCCGGCTACTCTGTGCACTTGCCCTGATTGTGATGGCCAGCCTCGGGGGGGTGGCCGCGCTCACCGGCCTGAGTCCGAGGCGGTTGCTCGAGCTGGCGTCTGCCAGGGGTGTGCCCCCCAGCCCGAGCCCCGAGCCCGATCGGGCCGCGGCGAGAGACGGTTCCGCTCTATTCCGACGGCTGGATCGACGACAGCGGGATCTCCCTCGCCGTCGAGTTCGAAGAGGCCGAAACCGACCCCGCGTCGCTGGCCCAGGTGGCCGCGGCGCGTAAGGGGCGGGGGCGCGGGGGATCGCGCGGTTCCAGGAAAAGCTGTCGCAACTCGGGCGACCCAAATCGGACCGCGAGGCGGCGCAGGTCGCACAGTTCCAGCTCTGGATCGGCGAGCTCCACATGTTCGACGGCCGGTTCGAGGAAGCCATGTCGTATTTCCAAGCCGCCCGCGAGACCCGTCCATCGAAGCCCAACGGGTACGAAGCCAACATCGAGGCGCTGCTGGGTGTCGCCGCCTTGCGGCGGGGCGAGTCCGACAACTGCATTGCTTGCTGCACTGACGCGAGTTGCATCTTCCCCCTCGCCCGTTCGGCCGTGCACCAACAGCCGGCCGGCTCGCGCCAGGCGATCCGACACTTCACCGCCTACCTGGAGACGCGTCCCGAGGACATCGGCGTCCGATGGCTGTTGAACGTCGCCTACATGACCTTGGGCGAGTATCCCGAGAAGGTCCCCACACGGCATCTCATCTCCCTGGAGCCGTTTCGGTCGTCGATCGACGTCGGCCGGTTCCACAACGTGGCCGCGCGGGTGGGACTCGACGTACCCGGCGAGAATAATGCCGGCGGTTGCATCGTCGACGACTTCAATGGCGATGGCCTGCTCGACGTCTTCACGTCCAACCTCGACCCCGAGCGCGGGCCGCGGCTCTTCATCAATCGCGGCAATGGGATGTTCGAGGAGGCGGCGGATCGGCCGGCGTGGCCGACCAGGTCGGGGCGGCCAACGCCACCCACGCCGACTACGACAATGACGGCGATCTCGATGTGCTCTTGCTGCGCGGCGGGTGGGAGCGGGCCAAGCGGCCCTCTCTGTTGCGCAACCGGGGTGACGGCACCTTCGAGGACGTCACCGCCGCCGCGGGCCTGCTCGCTCCGATCGCGTGCCACTCGGGCGCCTGGGCCGACTATGACAACGACGGGTTCGTCGATTTGTATATGGCCGGTGAGTTCAATCCCAAACGTCCCGACCCGCGGAACCACGGCCGGCTCTACCACAACAACGGCGACGGCACGTTCACCGACGTCGCCGACGTGGCCGGGGTGCTCAACCGGCTCTGGGGAAAGGGGGCGGCCTGGGGCGACTACGACAACGACGGCGATCCCGACCTCTACGTCTCCAACGACGCCGGACCGAACCGACTCTTCCGCAACAACGGCGACGGCACATTCACCGACGTCGCCCAGGCGCTGGGCGTCACCGAGCCGTTGGCCAGCTTCGCGTGTTGGTGGTGGGACTACAACAACGATGGTCGTCTCGACCTGTTCGTCTGCGCCTTCGGCAACCGGCTCCCCGACGTCATCCGGAGCCACCTCGGCCAGCCGACCCTCGGCGAGCGGCCCCGGCTGTTTCGCAATGAGGGGCCCAGCGGCTTCCGCGATGTCACGACGGAGGTCGGTCTCGACCGTGTGCTCGTTTGCATGGGATCAAACTTCGGCGATCTCGATAACGACGGGTATCTCGACATGTATCTCGGTACCGGCCGGGCCGAGTATCGCTACGTGGTTCCCAACGTCTTGTTCAAGAACGTGGACGGGCTCCGGTTCGAGGACGTGACGACCTCTTCGGGCACCGGGCACCTTCAGAAGGGGCATGGGATCGCCTTCGCCGATTGGGACCGAGACGGCGACCTCGACATCTTTCTCGAGGCGGGCGGCGCCACTCCGGGCGACCGTGCCCACAACGCCCTGTTTCTCAACCCCGGCCACGGGAACCACTGGCTGACCGTCCGCCTGGTGGGCACCAAGACCAACCGGGCCGGCATCGGCGCCCGGGTCCGTGTTGACCTTCCCAAGCCCGGCGGCGGGGTGGACTCCCGCCATCGCGAGGTCACCAGCGGGTCGAGTTACGGTGGCAACCCGTTCTCTTTGACCATCGGGCTGGGCAAGGCCCAGAGCATCCCCACCCTGGAGGTCAGTTGGCCCACGAGTCGGACGCGTCAGGAATTCCACGACGTCCCGATCGATCGGGTGATCGAGATCACCGAGGGTCACGACGCCTTCCGTGTGCGGGACGCACCGCCGATCCCGCGGCCTGGCCCGGCCCGAACGGTCTCGAACCGATGACGCTGCGATTGCTCGACCGGAAGGGTCGATCCGGGAACAGCCCGCCATTGCACCCTGGCCCTGGGATAGACAGCCGGTATTCCTCCCCGGGTCTCCGCCTGAAACGACACGCGACTCCATCGAGAGCATGCCAGGAATCTCGCCAGCCTGTCGAGCCTCGATACAGGCCCGCGCCCTTCTCAGGGCTCGGGCGTCTCGAGGAGCTTCAGGTTCGGCGCGGGACCGCGCAGCGGCAGCGTGGATTCCCCGGGTGCCGGGGCCGGATCCAGTGGTCGGCGAAGAGGACGTTCTGGCCCGCATCGACGCGCGGCATGTGGCAGTGGACGCAATCGCCGCGCGGCGCGACGGGGCAAGGGGACCCGGCGATGCGGAGGGGTGCCTTGTAAGCCGGTCGGCTGCGGCGTCGCGTCCCGGCCGCCGCCGGCGTGGCACGAGAGGCAGACCACCAGATACGACGCCCGGTCGGTCGATGCCCGCGCGTGGGGATCATGGCAGGTGACGCAACTAAAGGTGCCGTTGCTCTCGCGAAAGCAACGCGACTCGAGGATGCCGACCGGCTGGAAGCGGGCCAGATGGGGGTCGTCGGGCCGGACCTGGCCGGGCCGAGACCGGGACGGATGCCGGTGGCAGGTCCCGCAGAGCACCAGCAACGAATCGGCGGTGTAACGGCCCGGACCGAACGGGAGCTGGAGCTCCGACCGTCCGCACCCCGCCGCGCGGCCTCCACGTGCGCCCGCCCGGGGCCGTGGCAGCGCTCGCAGGAGACGTTGGGGATCATGGTCTTCTCGTCGATCAGTTGGTTGTCGCGGGCTGAGGTCTGGGTCGTATGACAGGCGAAACACTTCCGGGACGTCGCGGGCGGGAGCACGCCTCCCAGGGGAGTCACGATTGGGCAGGGCGCGGTCGGATGTTGTGGCCGGGGGTCAAGCCCGAGCGCGTGTTGCACCGTATAATAGGTGATGCGATGCTCCAGGATCGCCGGGATCTTGGGATCGATCACGTTCACGAAGGTCAAGGCGTGATGGCCGGATCCGAACGCATACTCGGCGATGCAATCCTCGACCTTGCCCTGGGCCATGCGGCGGATGTGCAACTGCCCGTCGCGGTACTGGTAGTTCCACGAGACCTCGGCGAGCTCCGGATCGGCGACCGTTTGCCCGTCGAGTTGGCGCGCGCAAGGCCCGCCGGTTGGGCGGGCCCAGGGTCTGGGCATGTCCGGATCGGGAGTACTGCGCGAACTCACCGGGGTGGCATTCCGCACAGACGCGCGGTCCGATGTAGGGGTCGGAGGGATAGCGCCCCCCGGCGGGAAAGGGCCGGTCCAGGCTGAGCAACCGCACGCCTGGGTTTTGCTTCTCCGGCCGAGGTCGCATCGCGGTGAAGCCCACCCAGAGCGCGGCGACCATGACCGCCGCGAACGAGAGGGCCGTGATCGCCCTGGCCTGGCGCGGGAACCGGCGTGCCCTGGGGTGAGTCGGGTCCGGTGTTCTCTTCGCGGGCCAGTGTGCCGGGCATGGCGGATTCTCAGGAAGCCATCGAAGGACGCCGGCGCTCCCCGTGGGGGCGCCTCCGGGATAGGGCCAACGGCAGCACCCGATGACAAGCCTCCTGGAAATCGGGGCCGGACCCGCCGATGAGTGACCGCTGAGGCTGATGCACGGCGCGACCGTCGAGGTCCTGATCGCGCAAACTCAGCGGCACGGGGACCTGAACCACGATCCCACCATGACCGAGGAACACGAGCAGGTCCGGCAGCGGCGCCTCGGCCTCGACCCGTCTCGCCAGGCTGATCCCGCAGAGGTCCTCGAGGAACGGTGCGGCGTAGACCTGGCAGCAGGATCCCGGCGAACAGATTGTCGTCGCAATCGTGGTCCGGGTTGCTCACCCATTCCATCGTGTCGACGACGGCGGGGAGATCGGTCTCGGGCAAGATCAGGATGGCGCCGGCGATCAACGCCTTGAACGCACCGATTGTGAAGCTCGGGCGGGCGGTCGGCCGGCCCTGGGCGTCGAACCCGACCCGATCGGCACGCAGGGCTTGCCAGAATTCCCGCAGCTCCCGATCGAGCGGATCGCGCCAATCCGCCTGGCAATCGCTGCAGAGCTCGGCCGTGAACAGGGACGGGGCTTCCGAGAGAGCCGCCACGACCGCCTGGGCCCGGCCAAACGCCGCCTGACCGTCCGTCCGCTCGCAGAAGCGGCAGCGCCGGATCGACGCATTGTCCAGCACACGCGGTTCGGCGGAAACCAGCGGATACTCGACGAACGTCTGGTAGTTCAGCAGGAAGGCGAGTTCTTTCTCGGCGCCGTACCAGTCCCCGTCGTGATGCCCGTGAATCCGGCCGCGGCGCAGCCAACGTTCATAAGCCGCGTGCTGGATCTGGTCGGAAGTGGGTTCCATGAGTCCGCCTTGCAATCCATTGATCGTTCAACAAGTTCGAAGGCGGCCTTCGGCCGCCATTTCAGAGGGATTCAAGATTCGCGATTCAAGAAACCGGCCTCGGTTCCATCTTGAATAACGAATGTTGAATCTTGAATGTGGAATTGGGAATCCTCGAGATGCGCGGAGGGCGCAGTGAGGTCTCGCCGTCGCGGCGGCGCCGCGTGAGAATCGCGTTCGATTCTACCGTGGCCCCCGAGGGCGTGAAAGGCCATCCGCCGGGGAACGGGGCCCGGCGCGGCTCGGGATTCCGGGCCAGTTCCGGGTGTGCCCCCTTCCTACGCGAGCTTCTCGCACGCCCTTTCAGGGTACCGGGACCGTGGATACCTCGCCCGCGAGCCGAAGGAGCCCGTCCCGGTCTTCGAGCAGCCCGTCGCGGACCAGTTGAGCCATCCGCTGATAACCTTGGGGTGTGAAGTGGCATTCGTCGGAGAAGAGCGCAGTGGGGAGCTTCTCGAAGGCTCGCTGGGCGTCGATGAGCGGGAGTCCACGGCGTCGCGCCCAGGCGGTCAGCGCGGCGTTATATCGCGGCACGGCGCCCCGCCAGGTGGGGTCCTGGCCCAGTGCGGCCGGCGCGACCTTGTGGGGACGCGTGAGGAACACGATCGGGATGCCGCGCGCCTCGGCCTCGATGCGGAAGCGGTCGAGATTGGCCAGGTAATCCGCGAGGTCGACACGGGGATGCACCGGACCGGCCGGCGAAGCCGGCGGCTGCGCACGCAAGGAGCGCGTGTAATACATGAGCACAAGATAGCCCCGATAGCGGACCAGCGCCCGCTGACAGGCGACCATGGGCCAGGGGGGGATCCGGAATGATTTGTCGGGCTGGCCGATGGCCTCCGCCGCGTCATTCCAGCCGAACGAGACCAGGAGCAGGTCGGGCTGGAATCGGTCCACTTCCTGGAGGAAGCGCCGGAGGCCCTGATGCGAGGAATACCCGGCGACGCCGGCGTTGATCACCTCGAACCGACGGCCGAGGGTGGCCGGCCGCTCGTTCAACAGGACCTGGAGCCGGGTCGGCCAGCCTCCCAGGGGCGGGCCGTCGGTCAGGGAATCGCCGTAGCACATCACCCGGATCACGTCCGACGGTTTGGGAAGCTCCACGAGCGGCCCCTTGAAGCGCTGGGCATTGAACGGCTTGTGGTCGACCGGCCGCCATAGCAGGACCGGGTCGGGCTCCCGGTTCTCGTCGCCGGTGATGGTGGCGAGCCGCCAGTCGTCGTGCCCGGACCGCCAGACCGTCTGGATGGGCCGGTGATAGTTCAGCACGCGGAGATCGGTGAGCACGCGCGCGGCCTGCTCGGCCAGCCCCAGGGGGACGAGGCTGATCGTCGCGACCGTCAGCACGATCTTGGCCGACGGCCATCGTACCCGGTCGAGCAATCGTCGCTGGAGCGAGTCGGGGGCCCACCACGCGGCCAGGTCCAGCGCGATCAGACCGATCGCGGCGGTCGCCGCCTCGGACGACTCGGCACCCGGACGCACGAGCACGAAGGCGCAGGCATAGAGCAGGTTGATCAGACCCACCAGGCTCGCAAGATTGATGCGACGGCGCTGGCGCGACAGGAGCCAGGGAACCGCCAACGCCACCAGCCAGAGCACCCACTCCCAGACCGAACGAGGCATCTCGGGCCCTCCATGACCGGCTCGCGACGACCGGCGTGTCCCACCCCGCCGCACAAAAACACCCTCGACTGCGGATTCTTCCCAAGCGGCTCGATCTGTCAAGCCGAACCCACGGGCCAGGCGTCGCGACCTGGCGGGTCCCGTCAAGTTTGCGGGGTTTGCCGCCGATAACTCTTGGGGATACTCCGGAGTATCGTGTCCCTCAAGGCCGGGCGGCCAGACGATGGGGCGGATTTGGTGCAGCCCATGGATGATCGCGGTCGGCGAAAGACGATGGGGCACCGGTCGTTTCGACAGGTCGTCCTCGTCCTCGCCCTTTGGACCGGCGCGAGCGGCTGCCTTGGTCCCAAGGCCATCCGTTACACCCGCTTGCGGTACAACGAGGTGGTCCGCGACACCAACGACGAGCAGTTGTTGATGAACATCGTCCGGCTCCGTTACGCCGACTCCCCCGTGTTCATCGACCTGCCCAGCATCACCAGTCAGTTCGAGATGGCTGGCCACGGCAATTATCTCGGAGGCTACGGAAACCAGGAGCCGGGCCGCGCGAGCCTCGGTTACGGCGAGCTGTCCCTCCGCGACACACCCACTCTGAGCTACCATCCGCGCGAGGGGCGTGAGATCGCCAAGTCGCTGCTGACCCCACTGTCTTCCGATCTGTTCATTGTGGTCAACGCGGGGGCCAATCTCGAACAACTCTTGTTGTTGACCATCAACGACATCAACGACTTGCCGAACGCCCCCCGCGCGACCACCTTGACGCCCAAGGTCTCCGACGACAACCGGCTGTTTGTTCGGGCCATCCAGATCCTCGAATCCCTGCGCGAGCGCGATGCCACGGAATTGGCAGTCGGGACGAACGAGGAGACCGATATCGCTTCCGATCCCATTGCGAAGAGCTCGGTCCGAGGAAGCGATCTTCTGAATGCCGCACGGGATGGTTTCGTCTACCGCACCCAGGGGGAAAACGTGACTCTGCACAAGCGGGAAAAGGAGCTCTTCCTTCGGATCCGCGATCCGTACGTCAACTCCCCTGAAATGCAGGAAGTGGCGCAGATCTTCCACCTGACCCCAGGTCTGGGCAGGTACTGGATCAAGTCGGAGCTGACTGAGGAGGCTGACACGAAATCTCTGAACCCGATGGGAAATGACACGATCTACCTGAACCTGCGGTCAATCCTCCAGATCATGACCTTCCTCTCGAAGGGTGTGTGTGTCCCCGAGGAGCACGTGCAGTCGGGAATCGTGCCGATGACGCCCGGCCCGGACGGCCAGCCATTCGACTGGACGCAGATCACCGCTGGGAACTTCCGTGTCCACGCACAGAAACACCGGCCCCACAACGCGGAGGTGGCCATCCAGTACCGGGGCTATTGGTTCTCGATCGACCGGAACGACGTGAACTCGCGGGCCGTTCTCGCCATCCTCGAGATCCTCTTCGCGCTGCAAGAATCGGACGTGAAGACCACAGGCCCGCTGCTCACCCTCCCGCTGGGCGGATGAGGTGCCCCCCTGCGATATTCGCGGGCCAGTGCGTTGTCTCCCAGCCGAGCGACTCTCTCGACCCAGGCGGTCGAGCATACGACGCTGCGAGGCCAGTACCTTAAGCAGGTCGCGCTGGATCACGATCAGGCGATAGAGTCTTGCTCCGTAGAATTCGTGCGCCCTCCGCGCATTTGAGGATTCCGAATTACCGACTCGAGATTCCCGATTCCCGAATCATTCCCCGTAGGGAATCCGGAATCTCGAATCGGCAATCCCGCTTTTTGGTTGTGGCCGAAGGCCGCGTTAGAGTCGTCCTCCGTAGGATCCCTGCGCCGTGCGCGCCTTTGGGGATTCCGAATTCCGGATTCGAGATTCCGGATTCCCGGATCATTCCCCTTCGGGAATCCGGAATCCCGAATCGGGAATCCCGATGGGGTTGCGGCCGAAGGCCGCGTTAGGATTCCCCGGGAGGAAGAGCCGGCCCCAACGTGCGGCACGAGCTTGACCACCTCGACCAAGGGTTCAGAAGCACGGATGCGGCAACGGCCGTCGAACCGATCCAGCATTGCCGGCTTGAGCAAGTCGCGAAAACGCGGCTCGACCGCGCGATTCTCGTCGGGGTCCGACGCGATCATCTGCCGGTAGATCGGCTCGGAGAGGTCGGGCCGGCCGGCGGCGGCGTGGGCACGGGCTAACAGATGGGATGCCGACCGCTCCGGGCGGCGTGCCGAAACGATCTCGCCTCATCCCGCGACGGCAAGGAGCTAGGCGCCCTAGTTCCCGCCCACAGTCAGTGTGAACGGAAAGTTGGGATAAGGGACCTTCTGCGCGGTCACGGTATACGACCAGTCACCCGCCGCGGCGTCGGGTACATCGACCGTGAATGTGAATTCACCCTGCTGCTCGTAAGTCCGGCCATCCGGACCACGGACAGCCAGCTTGAGTAAGGCCCCTTGATTGGCAAAGCTCAGGGCGAAGCGGAGCGGCCCGCGCTTGGAATTGGTATAGATCTGGGTTACGGACTGGGCGTCGGCTGAGGCACTGAGCAGGTTCTGCTTTTGGGGCGAGAATCCCCCCGAGATCATCATCTTCTGGGCTTCTGCGGTCTCCTTGGCCGTCACCGCGGCGAACACGAGGAATTGCAGCAACTTGATCTCGAGCTCGCCGTTGTTCTTCTCGTTATGGAACGAGGTGAAGATGATCGTTCCTTGCTGGAAGGGCACCTTGATCAGCAACGGTGCCATGACGGCCGAATCTTCCCCGGTGACGCGGTACCGGCCCTGGAGATAGACGGTGACCCGCTCGCCCTTGAATCCGGCGGGGAGCCAACTGGGCAGGTCGAACTTCAGATCGACCGTGGGTCCCAGCAAGTCGCGGAGGCCGGGATCCATGACTTCGGCGGTGAGGGTCTGCGCCGCACCGGGCGGGAGGTTGTTACCCCCGAAGAGTTCGGGGAAGCACTTCTCGAGCACGACGAACCGCCAGTCGGACGCGTACAGCGTGCCACCGCCACCGACGTACGATCGGAGCGCCTCGCGGATCCGGCCGAAGACCTCCTCATTGAACCGCCCCCGGGGGTTAGCGTATTTGTTCTTGGAAGCGAACTCGTCCCCGATCCCCCAACGAGGGGCAGGCTGGGCGCAGGTCAGGAACACCACATCATAGTCGGCCAATTTCGAGGCGTCTTCGAGATCTTCCAGCGGGAGGTCCGTGTGACTGAAGCCGGACCCGAGTTGGCTGAGCAGTTTCCCCATGTCGTCATATTGGTGCGGGGTGACGGCGAGACGCAGAGCCCGGGCACGTGGCGGCGGCGCAGACTGGGATTGCGGCTTGATTTGGACAATCTCGCCCGTCGGTACCGGGCCCCGAATGCGGTCGATGAGGAAGACAATTCCCAGGGCGCAGGCCAGCGAGATGGCGATCGCGATGTCGCTCATGGACTGCCGATTGTCGGACACGTCGTGCTACCTCCTCGATCGCTCGTCGGGGCTGACCGCGCCGCGACGCCGGTCGCTCATGCCCCAGCCAATCCTAAACCGGCGCACTCCGGTTCGCAACGGGCTGACGAGAGGGCGCCCTCGGTTCGGCCAAAACGCCCCTCCTCACCCCGTTGCCCGCGGGACGCAGCTATCTCGAATTCCCCGAATTGTGGGCGGTTCGATCGTCGAGGCGCGCAAGTTCTCGTGACCTGGTTCGTCTTCGAAGAGTCGGCGATGACTTGGTGAACGGATCAGTTCGCCGAAGGTCCTGACCACTCCCTGGAATTCGGTGTTCTTGCCTCACAGTCTCGTGTATCGGAGAATGCCTTCTAGGTGCGATGAATACTCGGAACCCGAAGGCGTGGGAAGTGTGAACATGACCCGTATATGCACCGATGCGGCTTTTGCCATCCTGCTGGCTGTGGTCCTCCTGGGCGTTTATCTCGTCGATCGTCGTGGTGCGGCCAGTGCCCCGACGAACCCGGTTCACAATACGGCCCTGAAGACCGTGGCGCCGCAGCCGACCCCGTTGAGGTTGGCGGTGACCCCGGCGAGTTTCGACGACATGGGTAAGCTCCTCGTCACTCTGGGCAAAGGCTATCAGTTCCAGGTCGTCGACGAGAAGACGTTGCGCGACCCCGCCGCTTGCGCAGATTCGACGCGATCTTCCTCACCTGCGCCGAGGACCATGATTCCGCAGGAGCGGCCGGTGTTCGACTCCTTTCGGAGGCGCTCCGGGAGTTCGTCACCAAAGGAGGGACACTCTACGCCTCCGACCTTCGGTTCGATGCACTCAAGGCGGCGTTCCCCGACGCGGTTGACGCCGAAGCGGTCGCCCAGGGCCTGAAACAAAACCTCCGCGCCGAGGTCGTCTTGCCCGAGCTGCGCGACCTGATCGGGGACGAGATGCCGCTCCACTTCGACCTCGACGGTTGGCGGCCCGCGGCCTTCCGCGGCGATTCCGGGACCATCTATCTTAGAGGGAAGTTCCGGACCACGGCGGGCGTCACGATCGACGCGCCGTTGCTCGTCAAGTTCCCGGTCGGCAAGGGGAACGTTCTGTTCACGTCCTTCCATAACGAGAAACAGAACAACGAGCTGGAGACCAAGCTGCTAAAATACCTGGTCTTTTCGACGGTGACGGCCGGGCTCGAAGCGACCGTGTCGCGCTCGATGGTCAGCGGCGGGCTTTCGCTCCAGAAATCGAGTTTGCTCAGCGCCGCGCCGGGCGATCCGTCGGTGACGCGGAAGTATGAGCACGCGCGACCGGGGAACCTGGCGTTCACGCTAGGCTTCGAGGCGCGGGGGGCCAAGCTGCGGTTGGATGTCATTTCACCGGGCGGTAATCGGTTCACGAAGCAGGGCGAGTCCACCGTGACGATCGACATTCCTCAGGCGATCGCCGGGGCGTGGACCTACACGGTGACGCCGGAGGCCCTGCCGTATCCGAATTTCCCGTTCACCCTCTCGGTCGGGGCGGTCTCGTTGGTGGACGCTCGTAAGAAGCTGACAGGAAACCCCCGGGGGCCGGTCCGGCGTGTGATGCCGGTCGCAAGCACCGGACCGGTCCGGTTCCACGAGATTGACCTCGCCGCCCGGCGGCCGGCCCGGGCGCTGCGGATTGCTGTGACGAACTCCAAATACGACGATATGGGACGACTCCTCCGCGGCCTGGGCCAAGGGTTTCGATTCAAGAGCTTGCCCATCGAGGACCTGCTCGATCCGAAGTGGACGAGTCAGTTCGACATCCTCTTCCTGACGTGCGACGCGTGGTCCTCAGAGTGGGGAGGCGCGACCTACAAGGACACCAAGCGTCCGGGAGTCACGTACGGCTCGTATGGGCGTGAGCGTTTCGAACAACTGTCGGAGAACGTCCGCGACTTTGTGACTCGTGGCGGGAGTCTTTACGCATCTGACTTTCGCTACACAGTCGTCGCGGCGGCGTTCCCGAGCGCGGTGAAGATACCCGAAGCCATGCTGGGCGAGATAGAGGCTGCGGAGCGCAAGTGGCTTGACAGGATCAGCCCGAGGTCCTCGATCGAGACGATTCCCGAGGCCATCCGAGTGATCGCCTTGAGTCGTTCGCTCTCGGAGCGGCTGAACCACGTAGCGGTCGCGCTCGAAGGAGCGGGGTTCGCTGATAACCCCAAACCCTCCGCGGGGGACATCGTCCAGGGCCTGCGCGACGGAGGGGTTTCGCCGCTCGACTGGGACATCGATGCCATCGGAAAGGTCCTTGGTAGTCGAGCCCGAAAAATCATTCAGGCCCAGGCTAAGTCTCGAGCACGCACGATCCTAAAAGAAATCCACGAGCTTCAGACGCAGATGTGGGATGTACGAAACCGGCTTTCAGCCGCGAGCCGTGGGAGCGGCCGGGCGCAGGTGGTCACCGCTCAGGTTTTGGACTCGGGGCTCCAGGAGTTGCTCGGCACGACGGTCTCCTTGAATTTCGACACCAACAACTGGGATCCCGCACGGTTCGAGGGGAACGGGGCCACGATCTTCATGCGGGGGCCATTCAAGACGATGACCGGTCGCCAGGTGGAGGCGCCGTTACTGGTGAAGTTTCCGGCGGGCCACGGGACCGTCATCTTCACGTCATTTCACAACGAGGCCCAGAATAGCCGGCAAGAGGAGGCACTGCTTCGTTACCTGGTCTTTAGCGCGGTGAACGCTGAGGCGGAAGCCCTGTCGGACAAGACGATGATCTCCGGCGGCTTCTCGCCCACCAAGCGGAGCCTCATCAGTCATTCCTCAGGACAGCCGTCGGTGACGCGGACCTACGTCAGTCCCAGCGGCGCCCCGCTCCGGTTCGCGCTCAGCGTCACCGGGCAGGGTGCCCGCCTCAAGCTTAGCCTGGTGGCACCGACCGGCGACGTGTACGAGAAGGAGGCGCAGGCCACGCTGGTCGTCGAGGCCGCGGGGGCCCCCGCGGGCGAGTGGCGCTATACTGTGACGGCGATCCAGGTCCCGTACGAGAATTTCCCCTTCAGCGTCAGCGTGGGGGAGGGTCGTTCTTCTGCGAATCCCCGCTGACCGGCTCGCCCGGGCGGCCGGAGTCGCATCCGGACCCGACCCGATGACCCGGCAGCCATCCCAACCGGCGCAAGATCCGACCCATTCCCGCGTCATTGGAGAGACGGACCTTGTGGCAGCCTGAACCGGGGACGTCGCGTTCCCGGTGTGAATCGAATCAATGAGGCCAATCGATGGACGCCTTCGTAGCCGATGAGAACGTGACCCGGGACGGTGACCTGGCCACCTGGAACGCCTTCTGCCTGGCGTATTACGATCCGATCCTTCGGGCACTCCGACTGATGCGAGTCCCCGAGGCGGACGTCGGCGACCTGGCCCATTCCTTCCTGCTCAAGGTGGCCGAAAAGGATTTCCTCGGGACCTTCCGCGCCTTCCAGGAAAAGGAGACGCGGAATGGACGGCGGGCTCGGTTCCGCACCTACCTGTACCGGTCGATCCAACATCACGTTCACGACTTCCACCGGAGGGCCGCAGGGGCGCGCGGCCCTATCCCTTCGACCCCGATGCGAGCCAAGCCTTCGTGGCGGAACCGGAGACGACGCTCGACCCCGATGCGATCTACGCCCTGGACGTGCTGCACCAGGCGCTCCAGGCATTGCGGCGGCACTGCGAGCGGACCGGCAAACCTCATTTCTGGGTCTTCTTCGAGGAAATCTATCTGGCCGATGAGTTCCGCGGTCGGCGTGGGAAGACGCGCGCCGAACTGCTGGAAGCGTACCCGGAGTTCGACGCGAATCGCCTCAACTGCGCTTTGACGACCGCCAAGCGAGCGTTCCGGCGGTTCGTCGAGGAAGTCATCCCGCGCGGCCTTCGCGACGAAGTCAGCGCCGAGGAACGGTTCCACGAATGGATGACGATCCTCCGCGACTCGAACGCGTCCCAGTTCAATCTTCTCCATCTGGCCTATCGGGTGATGCCCCACCTGGCTTCAGACCAGAGCCAGACCGGATCCACTGCGATGGTCATCGATTCGGGCCCCGGACTTCCGCCGGCGTGCGTCTACGAGGAACCGTTGATGGTTCCGGACGAGGACGAGCTCAACATCCTGATCGGCTTCCAGTTGGAGTTGCCCCTGACCGAGATGCTGACACCGACTGAACTCACGAAGTACATTCCCTCCTCCAGCACCCTGTGGCCGCATCCGCTGGCCCCGTCGCGGCTGGCCTCGAGTCGCGGTTTCCCCGCGTCCCGTTCGGTTCGACCGATTTGCCTGTTGACTCTCATCGATCCCAGCCCGGCCGAAGCCGCGGCACTGGCCCAGACCGACCTCCTCGGCCTGCTGGCGAGACTGAAATCGATGGCGAAGCAACTCCGCCACCGGCCCGACCACACCATGCCCGAGATCTTCGCGCAGCTCCTCTATACCCTGGCCAACCTCCTGGCCCTCGTGCATTGCGGGCACGATCTGCACACCATCGGCCCCGCGTCGCTCGCCGGGAACGTCCGATGGTTCCTCAAGCAGTCCTGGCTCGACGACCGGATTCGCCCGTTTCTTGCCGCCGGACTGACCTCCCTCGAGAGCTCGAAGGACGCCGACACCGACACCGGGACCGTGCCCGAAGGCTGAGAAGCTGTGAAAGAATCGATTCAAAACCATAGATTCAAGATTTCGAATGGATGTTAAGCCCGATGGATTACAGACTTAAGATTCTTGAATCTTGAATTCGGAATCTGGAATCCGATTCTTTCCACCTGTAGTCACTGACTTCCTAACGCGGCCTTCGGCCGCAACCCCATCGGGATTCCCGATTCGCGATTCCGGATTCCCGAAGGGGAATGATCCGGGAATCCGGAATCGCGAATCCGGAATTCGGAATCCTCAGAGGCGCGCAGGGCGAAGGGATCCTACGGAGGACGACTCTAATCTCGCGCGGGTGTAGAATCCTGATCAGTTCCGTCGATGTCCGACCACCTCAGAAGGCTCGATGACCCTGATGGACGAGAGGAGGCACCCGCATGGGAACGTTAATGATCGCGGTGGCACTGCTGGCTCAACCCGCGGATTCCGTGACCGTCACGGGCGTCGTGGTTGACCCCGCCGGAAAGCCGGTGTCTGGTGTTGAGGTCGTGCTCGCGGCACGGAGGCCCGCAGACGAATTGGTCCCCACGCTGGCACGGACGACGACCGACGCTCAAGGAGCTTTCCGTCTCGAGCTCGCCCGGCAACGGTTGCAGGGAATCGGTCCCATTCGGGCCATCTGGGCCTACCGTCCCGGTCGGCTGGTCGCCGCGGAACTGGCCGAGCTCACCGGGAAAGGACCGATCCCACCGATCCAACTGACCCTGGCCGAGCCGTTGAAACGGACTCTGCCATGTCGAAGACTGATCCAGATCGCGTACGGCGGTTGATCGCCGGGCTGAAGATGCCTCGCGAGCAACCCTGCGGTTGGGCCCTCCTGGCGCTCGGTCTGGCCGACCGGGACAAGTCGTCCGCGCGCTCGGCCCTGGCCGAGTCGATCCTGTTGATCGATGGACTCGGCGGTCCTCGCGACCTTGCGGAGCGCGTGAACCCCCGGCTCATGGTCGCCGACAATCCCGCCGCGTCGATCCTCCCAATCGTCGAAAAAGTCACGCCGGAACGCTTGAACGAGGTCTTCTGGAAGGCGGTCGCCCTGATGCCGAAAGTCGACAAGGACCCCCAGAGCGTTGTCCGCGTTTTCAGCCCCGTCGATAACGCGACCTTCCTGGCCCGGTACGACCGCCAGGTGGCCGACCTGTTGCTCACGCAGGCCACGGCATCCCGCCCACTCAGCCCCAGCGGGGACGTCCGGTACGTCTTGATGGTCATCCGGGCCAAGGCGGTTGTTGACCCGCGCGCGCCGTGGCGATGTTCGAGGCGCTGCCGCCCGTCAGTCCGGATGCGGGCGTTCCGACGAATCGCCGGATCAATCAAGACCGCGCCGGGCTGATCACACGGCTGGTCGAACCCGTCGACGAACCCTGGAAGGCCGTCTGGCGACGCTCGGGCATCCCGGTCGACAAGGAACGATTCCGCTGAGGCTTGGCTCCAACTCCCGCAACGATCCGTAAATCGAGTCGATCCTCAGAGTCCCCGCTTGCCTCTCCGCGGTGCGAGCGCCTCGTGGAAAGTCTCGAGATCCGGGCAAGTGCCGGCGAGGACAAGGAGAGCCTGAAGCCGGTTGTCGCTCACGCTTTCCAATTTGGCCTTCACGGCCTTGGCCTTGACCCCGAAGCGACCGACCAGGAATGTGATGAGGGCGTCTTCCTTCACCTCCCGTTCGCGTTCCTGAGTTGCCGCTTCGATGATTACTCGAAGCAGCGGCGATTAGACCTTGATCATGGCCTTGGTCCCTCCCAACAACTGGAACATGCCCGGGTCATCCTTCCAGGAGACCTGGATGCTCGAGAAGCCCTCCTCGCTGGGCAGGATCAGATTACTCGGAGTGGGCCGTTTGCCGCGGGTATACAGGACCAGCGTCACGACCTCGGGCACCACGCCGTGCTCGAGATAAACCAGAAGGGCAACATCGCTTGCCTGCTTGGCCAGCCGCCGGTAGGGATAGCTGGAAACCTCCAGCACGAAGTAGACCGGCCGGGGGCGGCCGACATACCGGACCTCGATCAGGCCGTCGGGGAGTCGCCGCGGATGCACCGGCTCAGCCTGGATCGCCTTCCAGGACTTCATGAGGCGGGAGCCGGCCATGCGCAGGATCGCGTCGGCATGGTGCAGGATCATCCACTTGCAACTGGTGTCATAATCCTGCATGGATTCCTTCCTGGGACGCGTGGCTCGAACTCGATCCGGCTGGAGTCAGGAGCCAAAGCCGTGCCCCTCCAGCGCCCCGATCGCCTGGCGGACGGACTCCGGCACGGGACGGGGCCGATTGTCGGCGTAATCGATGACCACGACCGTCGAGGCTCCCTCGGCCGCCAGCGCCCCTGCGCTTCGCTGACGATCCGATGCTCGAACCCGATGCTGGTGCGGCCGATTCGGGTCACGCGGACACCCACGCGGACCGTGTCCGGGAACGTGATGGACTTGCGATACTCGCACGAGGACGATGCGAGGATCGACCCGACTCGCTCGTCCGCCTGCAAGGTCCGGAGCCCGATCCGCAGGAAGTACGCGATCCGGGCCGACTCGAACCAGCGAAAGTAAACCGTGTTGTTCACGTGGCCGAAGGCGTCCTGATCGCCCCATTGCACCGTCACGGAGATCACCACCGGGTATCCTTCGAGGAGTGCCTCCAACGTGTTTTCGGCATCCATGAATTTTGTTCCGATTGGCCAGGGATTGGGTCATCATCGATCTGGATCATACAGCCCCCGCGACCACCGACGCCAGAACGGGAAAACCGCTTCGGTACGCTCCCTCGAGAGCCTTCGAGGATCTCTCGCCACTTGACAGCCACACCATCGGCGCGTGAGCCTGAAATCCGGCGTATTCCCGAGGGTCACTCCTTCATCCTTCAGTCTTCATCCTTCAGCCTTTCCCCGAAGGAGGATTCTCCGCAATGTCAACAGCCGCCCCATCCGACGTGGAACCCTCAGGCGGCGACGCCACAGCGGTCGCCGCCCTCGCCCACGATTATCGGCGGCTGCGCGACGAGATCGGCAAGGTCATCATCGGCCAGGAGAGCGTCGTCGAAGACCTGCTCACCGGCCTCTTGGCCCGAGGCCACGTCTTACTCGTCGGCGTGCCGGGACTGGCCAAGACGCTGCTCGTCAGCACCCTGGCAAAGATCTTGCAGCTCTCGTTCCGCCGCATCCAGTTCACGCCGGACATGATGCCCTCGGACATCACCGGGACCGACATCCTCCAGGACGACCCCGAGAGCGGGCGGCGGCGGTTCACGTTCATCGCCGGGCCGATCTTCGCCAACATGATCCTGGCCGATGAGATCAACCGCACGCCGCCGAAGACCCAGGCCGCGCTGCTCGAGGCGATGCAGGAGCGGCACGTCACCGCCGGTGGCTCGACATATCCCCTGCCCAACCCGTTCTTCGTCCTGGCGACCCAGAACCCGATCGAGCAGGAAGGGACCTATCCGCTCCCCGAAGCCCAGCTCGACCGGTTCATGATGAACGTCCTGGTGCCCTATCCCAGCGCCGACGAGGAGCTGGAGATCCTCCGGCGCACCACCGGCGAGGAATCGCCGTCGCCGGCGATCGCGCTCACGGGCGAGCAGATCCTCGGCTTGCAGCGACTGGTCCGCCGCGTGCCGGTGGCCGAGCACGTGTTCCAGTACGCGCGCGACATCGTCCGCGCCAGTCGTCCGAATGAGCCCGAGTCCACCGAACTGGTGCGGAAGTGCGTCTCGTGGGGCGCCGGCCCGCGCGCCGGCCAATCCTTGATCCTGGCCGCCAAGGCCCGCGCCGCACTGAATGGCCGGCTCCATGCCGGCGTCGCCGACGTACGCCACGTCGCCAAGCCGGTCCTCCGCCACCGCATCGTCACGACCTTCCACGCCGAGGCCGAGGGCATCGCACCCGACAAGATCGTCGACCACCTGCTGACCGAGATCCCCGCGGCCACCGAACAGGCCACCGCCCGGATCTTCCGGGCCAGTTGATTCCTCGGGCGCAAGCCGCCTGCCACGGCTCGCCCGAAGGTGCTGGCCTCGGTCTACCGTTGCTGGTATACTGGCCTCACTCATCGATCAACGGGACGATACCATGACGACGAAACTTCCCGACGACCTGCGACAGGCCATTGACGAACGAGACGGTGCCCCCGTCTACCTCGTCGATGACACGACCAAGGCCAGCTACGTGCTGATGCGAGCCGAGCACTTCGAAAAGATCCAGGCCCTCACCGACGGCGAGGACGTCGAGGCGATGTATCCTCTCCTCGCGGAGATGGAACCGGACGACTGGGATGATATTAGCCATTCCATCGAAGGACCGTTGTGTGATCGACAGTCTTTCCAAATCGACGATGGCTCGGCTCAGCGCCTGCCTGCAATTTGAGGTTGAGACCTCCTGGATTCGCCCCGAAGGGGCAGCCACAAATCAGCCCAGGGCAACGCCCTGGGACGACGAATCCAAACGTGCCTCGAGCCCTGAAAGGGCGGCACGATGGGTAGGGAGGTGTTTCGCCCTTTCAGGGCTTATATATCAACGTGCGACTATAACCCAGGGCGTTGCCCTGGGCTGATCTGTCAGGCCCCTTCAGGGCGAAAGATAATCGGTGCGTTCCATATATTGACCAATAACTAATGATCAATGACCAACCAAGCCTCGACCCCACCATCCTGAGCCGGTTCGGCCGGCTGGAGCTGATCGCGCACCTGGTGGTCGAAGGGGTAATGTCGGGCCTGCACAAGAGCCCCTTCAAGGGCTTCTCGGTCGAGTTCGCCGAGCACCGCGAGTACGGGCCGGGCGACGAGATCCGGCACATCGACTGGCGAGCCTTCGGAAAGACCGATCGTTACTACGTCAAGGAATATGAAGAAGAGACGAACCTGCGCGCCTATCTGGTCGTCAACTCATCCGGGAGCATGGCCTACGCCGGTCGGACGGTTTCGAAATTCGAGCACGCGCGGCGATTGGCGGCATCGCTGGCCTACCTGATGATCAGCCAGCGCGACGCGGTGGGCCTGGTGACTTTCGATAGTGCCGTCCGCGCCATGATCCCGCCGCGATCGGCGCCCGGACATTTCGCGATCCTGTGCAACACCCTGGAACGCACACAAACCGGGGGCGAGACCCGCCTGAGCGGCATCCTGCATGCCCTGGCCGATCGGATCCGCCGTCGCGGGCTCGTCGTGATCCTCTCCGACGGGTTCGACGCCATCGACGACCTGACCGCGGCGCTGCGTCATCTGCGGCATCGCCACCACGAGGTCTTGTTCTTCCACACGCTCGCCCCCGAGGAGGAAGAGTTCCCGTTTCGGAACCCCGCGCGGTTCCGCAATCTGGAGCGCACCGATCACGACCTCCGCGTGGATCCACTGGCCCTGCGCGGCGTACCTGGAACGATTCAACACATTCTGCCGGACGCTCCAGGAGCGCGTCCACGCCATGAACGCCGATTATCAGCGGGCGTCGACGGCCGAACCGGTTGAGAAGACGCTGCTGGACTACCTGTCGTCGCGGTCGCGGCGGGGAGGCTGACGCCGTGGGCTGGGGTGTCCTCAATGCCGCGATGCTGCTGGGCCTCAGCGGTGCCGCGCTCCCGGTGATCATCCATCTGCTCAATCGCCGCCGGGATACGGTGATCGACTGGGGCGCGATGCAGTTCCTCGACCTCGGCCGCCAGTCGCGGCGGCGGCTCCGCGTGACCGAACTGCTCCTGATGCTAGCGCGGATGGGCCTGCTCGCCTTGGTCGCGCTGGCACTGGCCCGGCCGTTCTGGGCGCCCGGGGCCTCGGCGGCATCGGGCGAGGAATCGACCACAGGTCCGGGATCGGGACTCGGCCGCGACGCACCGCCGCGCGACGTCGTGCTCGTGATCGACGGCTCGGCCAGCATGGATCGACGGCTCCAGTCCGGCACGAGCCCGCGCGCCCGGGTCGTCGCCTGGGCGCGGCGGTTCGTCCGCCAGTCGCGGCCCGGCGATACGATGGCGATCCTCGTCGCCGGAGAGCGCGTCCACCCGCTGGTCAACCCGCCCCGCTATGACCCGGCCAAGCTCGACGAGGCCCTGGCCGGGATCAAGCTCGCGCAGGGTCGAGCGACATCCCCGCCGCGCTCGTCGAGGCGTTCCGCATCCTGGAAAAGACCCAGAACCCGGGGCGAGCCATCATCGTCCTGACCGATGGCCAGCGCTTCGCCTGGCGGCCGGGCGAGGCCAACCGCTGGGCGATGGTCCGCGACATCCGCCGCAGGCTGGCTTTCCCGCCGTCGATCTGGTCGATTGCCCTTGGTAACGGCGAGACGGCCGACATGCCCAATGGCTCGGTCGGTCCGCTGAGCGTCACGCGCACCCTGGTGACTCCGGGCCTGCCGCTGACGGTGACGACGACCGTCGAGAACGCCGGTCCCGGCCCCTTGGTGCGCACCGCCGAGCTCTTCCTCGACGGCCGGCCGGTCGCCGGCTCGGGCCAGGTCGTCGGGCCGATCCCGGCGGGCGGCCGCGCGCCGCTCGCGTTCCAGACGTCGCTCACGGCGCCGGGCTCGCACCTCGTGACCGTCCGGCTCGACGGCGTCGATGCGCTCCCCGGCGACGACGAGTCGGACATCCCGATCGAGGTCACGCCGGCGGTCCCCGTCCTGCTGGTCGACGGCGAGCCGGCCACCGAGCCCTTCAGCGGCGAGACCGACTTCCTCCGCGCCGCGCTGGCCCCGACCGGCGACGACGCCCCGCAGGTCCGCGCCCGCGTGATCGCACCCGCTCGGCTCGTGCCCGACGCGCTGAGAAGTCAGCGCGTCGTCGTGCTGGCCAATGTCGAACGGCTGACGTCCGCTCAGATCGCCGCCCTCAGCGCATTCGTCGAAGCCGGCGGCGGCCTGCTGGTCGCGCCTGGAGACCGGACCGACGCCCCATCCCTCGGCGCGATCGGCTGGATGCCCGCCCGGCTCGGCGAGCGGAAGGGGGATGCGACTCGTCGCGCGACCATCGCGCACCCCGCGCCGCGGACGTTCACCGGTCCACTTATGGCGCCCTTCGGCCAGGGGGACGAGCCCCCGCTCGCCGAGGCCGATTTCTTCGCCTACCGGGTGCTGGCTCCCCGGCCGGGTGCCTCGGTCTCGGCGCGACTCGACACCGGCGATCCCTGGCTGGTCGAGCGCCCCTGGCATCGCGGCCGCGTCCTGGCGCTGGCCACGCCGATCGATGCCGAGGCCGGCACGTTGCCGGCCAATCCCGACTACGTCCCTATGACCCACGAGTGGATCGTCCACCTCGCCGGCAGCGGCGGTCGGTCGCCGATCATCCGGGCGGGCGAGCCCCTATTTTTCCCCCTCGACCCGCCCCCGCCGCCCGGCGTCAACGCCTTGGCACTCGAATTGCCCGACGGCAGCCCGGCCCGGGCCACGGTGGTACGAAGTGGCAGCACGACCCACGCACGATTCGACGACACGGGTCAAGCCGGCGTGTATCGTCTCGCGCTCCCCGACCCACCCGGTGCCCTGGCCTATGCCGTGGTCACCGGCGACGGCCGCGAATCCGACCTGCGTCCGCTCGAGCCGGCCGAGGCCGCCGGGCTGGCCCAGGGTTGGCACCTCGCCTTTGAGACCGACGCCGACCGCCTGGCCGCACGCCTCTCGGCCGCCGAGCCCGGCGGCAAGCACGAAGTCTGGCGGCTCCTGGTCCTCGCCGCGTTGGGGTTCTTGTGCGTCGAGGTCTACCTGACCCGGCGGATCGTCCGTGGCCAGGGACGAGAGTAGAAATCCCCCAGACATCGTCCACAAAATGTGCTATCCACAATATACATCGGAATTAGAACACAAAATTCACAAAACAATTTAATATTTAAAATTAAATTTATGATATATATTTTGAATATTCATTGTCCGGCTGCTATTTCCGGAGAACACGACTGTGATATCCTCATCCTGGCCCCGTGCTATTCTTTGTCTTTTTTCGAGTCTGTAGCAACGAGACCGGGTGATCGGAACTCGTTCCCACGCTCCTGCGTGGGAATGCCGTCTTGGCCGCTCTGCGGCCCCGGCGACGCGGAGCGTCGCACCCGGACGTTCCCACGCAGAGCATGGGAACGAGGATCCCGATGGTGTGAGGACGAGGCCTTCCTTCCTGAGCCCGGTTCCGTTGCTACAGTCTCCTTTTTTCGTGTATTTCGAGTTCTATTCCTTTTTTTGAATTCGTGGACCTCCGATCGCCTGGAGGCGGCCGATTCATGACCTTCGATCTCTTCGGCGGCTGGCGGCTTCTCCTGGCGGGCTATCGCCGCGGAGGGATCTGGATCGCCGCGGGAGCCGTGGCGCTGATCCTGCTGTGGATCCTCTACCGCACGGAGCGTCGTCTGGTCTCGCGGCGGGCGGGCCTGTCCCTGCTGGCCCTGCGATTGGCGGCGGCCGCGGCGCTGATCCTCGCGCTGTTCGAGCCGATCGCAGCCCGTGTGTTCAGCGAGACGTTGCGCGGTCATGTGATCGTCGCCGTGGACGTCTCGCAAAGCATGGAGACTGCCGACGCCGGCCGCCCGGCCGAAACGCGCCGCGAGGTCATGCGAAGGCTGATTGCGGCAGAGACCGCGCCGATCGCGCGACTCGCCGTGGACCATGCGGTCAACGCGTTTGCGTTCGCACGGACAACCACGCCAGCGAACCTCGCCGCGCTGGCCGAGTCACTCAGGAAACCGCCGAAGGCCGACGATCCCTCGAGCCGGGTAACCGACTGGCAGCCCGCGTTGGCCGAGGCCTTGCGCCCGGCGAGGCCGGCGCGCCGGTGCTCGGCGTGGTCCTGGTGACCGACGGCCGGCAGAATGCGGCGGCCGACCCTGTACCTCTGATCGATCGGCTCGCGGCCCGGGGGATCCCGGTGTTCCCCGTCCTCGTCGGCTCCACGGTTCCGCCGCGCGACGCGGCGATCGCGTCGGTCAAGGCGCCGGAGAGCGTGTATCGGGGCGACGTCGCGCGCATCGAGGCCACCCTCAAGATCGACGACTACGCCGGCCGCGAGGTCGCAGTGACGCTCGACCGGCCCGGGCGCTCTCCGTTGCGGCAGTCGGTCCGGGCGCCGGCCGATGGCTCGGCGACTCGACCGGTCGTGACGTTCCAGATCCCGATGGAGGAGCCCGGCACGACCGCCCTTTCGCTGGCGGTCGGCCCGCTCGACGGCGACACCCGGCCCGACAACGATCGCCGCAGCCTGATGATCCAGGTGGCCGACGACAAGGCGAACGTCCTGCTCGTCGACGGCGAGTCGCGCTGGGAGTTCCGCTACCTCCGTAATGCCCTGGCCCGCGACCCTCACGTGAAGCTCACGGCCGTCGTCTTCGAGCAGCCCGGTTCCGACGGCTCGTTCCCGTCATCCTATGAGACGCAGATCCCCGCCCGACCCGAGCCAGCGGACCGCCAGCCCGACCCGCTCGGCGCCTTCGACATCGTGATCGTCGGCGATGTGGGCGCGGCCGATCTCACGCCGGAAGTCATAGCCCGGCTGGAATCCTACGTCGCCGAGCGCGGCGGGACGCTGGTCCTGAACCCCGGCCCGAAGTCATGGGCGACGCTCCTGAGCCAGGAAACGGTCCGCCAGCTCTTACCGATCACCGAGCCCCAGCTCGTCCTCACCGATCCGTCCCAGCACGATCCGGCACACCCGGCCCTGCCCCCCGGCGTTGCGCTCTTGCCGACGGCCGCGGGCCTCGAAACCGCCGCCTGGCCGATGCTCCAACTTGCCGCCGATGCCGTCCAGAACCGAGCCATCTGGACCGGCCTTCCGCGCCTCCCCTGGGTGCTCTCTGGCCGGTCCAAGCCCGGCGCCACGGTACTGGCCGCGATCGGTGACGATTCGTCGGCCGCAGCGATCGCAGCCCAACCGTACGGTCTCGGCAAGGTCCTCTGGGTCGGCACGGACAGCACCTGGCGCTGGCGGCATCGCGTCGGCGACGCGTACCATCACCGCTTCTGGGGCCAGGTGGTGCGCTGGGCGACGACTCGCAAGCTGACCGCGGGCAACGCCCTGGTCCGGTTCGGGCCGGCCCAACCGCGTGTGATGGAGGGAAGCGACGTCCGGATCCAGGCGCGGATCAGCGAGGGCGTCGATGGCGTTGCCCCGGACCTCCTGATCGCCGCCCGATTGTTCAAGAAGGATCCTTCCTCGTCAACGACGACCGGCGAAGCCGTCGCCCTCATCCCGATGTCCGCCATCCCCGGCCAACCCCGCACGTTCGAGGGCACCGCGCCCTCAATGCCGGTCGGCACCTACGCGATCCGGCTCGATGTGCCGCAACTCGCCGA
The DNA here is from genome assembly GCA_963845755.1 of uncultured Planctomycetota bacterium. Classification (GTDB taxonomy): domain Bacteria; phylum Planctomycetota; class Planctomycetia; order Isosphaerales; family Isosphaeraceae; genus CAWJTV01. The sequence continues at coordinate 1,330,311 of CAWJTV010000011.1, read as the reverse complement.
CGCGCTCCACCTGAACGCGGCCCGGGAGACGGTCCCCGAGGCGCGGCTCGACGTCATCGCGCGAGAGACCACCGAGAACGTCGAGCTGGCCGCCACGCGCGATCCGCTCGACCGCCTCGCCGCCGCGACCGGCGGCCGCGTCCTCGCCGACTCCGAGGCCGATCAACTCACCCCCCTGCTCCGCGCCGGACCAAGACGGTCACCCGCACCGAGGAAACTCCGCTCTGGGATCAACCCCTCGCCCTGATTGCGTTCTTCGGCATCCTGTCCATCGAGTGGATCGCGCGGAAACGACTCGGGCTGCCATAGCCGAATCCGGCCAGGCGTGGTTCCAACCGGCATCGATTGAGGACAGGGCGAGCTTGGTGGTGAGTGGGAACGGATGCTCGGATTGGGAGGCCTGACCTCCAGCCGTCGGTTTCGACGACGACCCTTCCGGTGCCCGGAGACGCGGGCCGAACCACCGAGCTTGTGTCGGAAGGCTGGTACGCTGGCTTCCTCGATGCTCTGATGGAGGGGTCAAGCCTGGCGAAATGGCGAGGAGGACCCATGGAAACCGAGCGTATGGTCATCCCCGGATTGGTCAAGAATGGGTTGGTCGTGCCCCAAGGGCCCATCCCGCTCCCGGAGGGGCGCAGGTCGAGATCGTGATCCCTTCGTCCTCACCCGAGCTGACGCCGGAAGTGCGTGCCGAATTCGATGCCTGGGAACGGGTGGGTGACGAGGCCTGGGCGCTGATCGATCAATGGGAGCGGGAGGAGCGGTTGTGACCGTTGGCGACGTCCATTGGGTCGAGCTCCCGCCCTCCACTGGCCATGAGCAGACCGGGCGCCGGCCTGCTGTCATCATCCAAGACGACGCTTATGCGGGCAAACTGCCCGTTGTCCTCACCGTCCCGCTGACCACGGCGACCTCGACCTTGCACTTCCCCGGGACACCGCTCGTGCAGCCCAGCGACGAGAACGGCTTGCAATACCCGTCGGTCGCGCTCGTCTTTCAAACGCGGGCTGTCAACCGACGGCGCATTGGTGATCGGGTCGGCACCCTGAGTGCCGGAGTGCTCGTCGAAATCTTCGCGGCGCTGGACAAGCTCTTGGGACGTTGATGTACCGAGGCGCCCTCCGTGGGATCTCTGCTTTGAATTCCCTACACGCTGTTTCAAAACGGGGACTGGCTCCGAGTCTTCGAGGTGCCTGTCCCCCCTTTTGAAACCACCATTTATTGGGTTGCAGCCGAAGTCCGCGTTCGGATTGGTGTACGTGGATCCTCAAACCCTTGAACGAACGTGACACGCTCGCCGAGGCGATGGATCGCGTTGCCGTGGAAGGGATCCAGGCCGCATCCTACGATCTTCTTCCGGACCTCACCCGCGGCTAGCGACGATGCGATTCGCCCGATTTCCAGGCGATCGGCTCATTTCGCGGCCTTTTCCTTGGCCGACTCGATCCTGGCACGAATCAGCCAATCCCCTTGCTGGAATGGCTGATGCCCCTCTCCGGGCAGGCCGACCATCGATTTACCACTTCCCTCCCGGTCGTGGCTGACGTACACGCCCTTGGTCTGCGTCGGATCGAAATCGACCCCGAGGATGAACGTCTTGGGCAGCTTGGTCCGCTCGACCTCCAGCGTCACCCACTTGGAATCGCCCCGCTCGAACTTCGAGTAAGGGAACAAGAACTCCTTGATCTGGTGGAACTCCTCATCACAGAGAAAGACGGCGAAGTCCTCACGGGGTACGCGGCGCGTGCCATAGCGTGCCCCATGGACCCGGACCGCCGTCAGCGTCCACCCCTCGCCGGGCGCCTCGAACCGGACGGCATGCCCGCCGCCCGCGATGCTCCGCTTGCCGACCATCTTGCCGTCATCACGCGAGAGTTCACGAGCGCCATCATCCTTCGAGTCTTTCTGGGTTTGCAGGACGACCAGGGCGTCCGGCTCGGGGCCGGGCGACGGGATCTCCGGCATCGAAGCGGACGGTGGTGAGATCGCCGGCGGAACCGGATCCGGAACCGCCAGCTTCACGCCTTGACTCGCCCACACGCCACCACCGACGGTAACTCCGCCGAGGATCACGAGCAAGATCGTGACCAACCCAAGCTTCTTGAGGAACATGACTCTGAGGACTCCTTCTGCCAGGGTAACGGCCTGCGCCGAGACCATCCCGACGGCCGCCGCATGACGTGTGTGGAAAGCGATTCCGGCCCGAACGGTCGCCGCGGTCCATGCCGCCGGCAAAGCGGCCGGCGCCGATCGGCTGGCACCGGCCAGCACCGCCGACGGGACCACCCCGCGGCGGATCAATCGTTCGCGAAGGCGGGCACGTCCACGCTGCAAGCGCGTCTCGACGGTCCGGACGGGGCATCGGAGCTGCTGGGCGGCCTGTTCGTGAGTCAGGCCCTCGAGGTAACAGAGGACCAGCGGCGCCCGATACCGCTCGGCGAGCCGGTCCAACTCCTCATAGAGTTCGGTCTGGGGGACGTATGGTCGATCGTCGCGAGCCGAGGGCGTCTCCATCTGGGCTTTCCGCCATTCGATCTCGCGGCGCCGGGCCGCCACGACCCGCGTCCGGATCGCGATGCGACGGGCCACGCGGTACAGCCAGCCGGCGACCGAGTCCTGTCGCCGGATCGACCCGGCCCGGCGGGCCAGCACGAGGAAGACCGCCTGGGCGGCGTCCTGGGCCTCATGCTCGTCGCCGAGGACCTGCCGGCAGAGGCGCAGCACCATCGGACCGTGCCGATCGACCAGCGCGGCGAAGGTATCCTCGTCGCGGTGCACGGCGAATCCCTCGAGGAGCTGACTGTCGCTCAGTCCCCCGATCGACCCGCGGTCAAACAGTGCTCGAAGTTGCCTCAGCACGACGCCCGTGGTGATCCCTGCCATGAGGTCCCTCGTCGTTCAAATCGGCCTTCCGATCGGATAGAGGCCCGTCGCGGCGGAAACTACTTCAAAAAACCGGGTGTCATCCAGCCTCGACCGATTCAGGTGGGATATCCCCACGCTGCGAAGGAGCGTTGCCATTCGTTCCGAAGTCGCTCCTTCGTCGCCGGAGGCATCTCGGCGTAGACATTCTTCTGATAACCCGCCAGCGAGTCCACGTAGCGCCGGACCGAGGGCTCCACGTCGCCGAAGTCGGGAAGTCCGAGCGCCTCGTAAATCGTTCGCATCTGGCCGACGGGGTCGCGTTCCAGGTCCGCATAACGAAGCTCGTGGAATCGCCCCGCCGGGATCAGGTCCTTCTCCGCGAGGAAGGCGTCCACGACCTCACGATATCGGCGAATCGCCCATTCCTCCACATCGAGGTTGTGCCGCTGCAAGGTGCAATACTTTATCCCCTCGCGCGTCGTATGGCAGGAGGATTGGAAAACGGCATAGGGATCTCGGTGGATGTGAACGAACTTCGCCTCGGGGAAGACATCGAGGAGAAGCCGGATTCGCCCGGTATGGCAGGGGGACTTGAGGACGACGGGCTTGCGATACCTCCAGGAAAGCTTCTTGACGAACCCGAGGAGCGCGGCCTTCCATTCGGCGACCTCAGCCTCGGGGACTTCGCCCAGAGTCGCGTATCGGGCATAGTGTTCCGCCCGCCGCGGGAAGATCCAGCTCATCATGACCGAACGCGCCGAGACGGTGGAAATGGCGAACTCGTCCTCCGCGGGGAACGCGAGGCCGTACTTCATGTTGTCCTGGAACCGCGTCTCGGGGATCAAGACGCCGAGGAACCGCGATCTCTTGGCCTCGGTGCCCAGGAATGAGTGCGGGTAACTGACCTGATACCAGTTGGGAAAGGCGAAGCGCTCGTCGACGGCGAAGAGGTTCTGGAGATGCGTGGTCCCGCTGCGCCAGATTCCGAGCAAGAAGACCGGAGGATCCACCGTAGTGTCGCGAACCTCTTGTCCATAGCTGGCCTCCTCACGGCGACGATCCAGAGAGTTCCCGAGACTGCACAGCGTGATGCTGGCGGCCCGCAACCAGTAAGACGGATCGACGTCAAAGCGATTCTCGCGAAGCAACGCCAACCAATCCCCAAAAGTGATGCCACCCAGGATGCTCGGGCCAAACCACAACAGGAACCGCTGGCGCCACGACATGGTCAGTCACTCTCGAAAAAGGGCTGTGGAAACAGAGACTGTCGTATCGACACCGGGTCATCTCGTTCCCATGCTCCGCGTGGGAACGTGAGGGTGCGACGCTCCGCGTCGCCCGGGCCGCGGAGCGGCCAGGACGGCATTCCCACGCGGAGCATGGGAACGAGATCCCCACTCTGAGGAATTGGGGAATTTGTCGCACCTTGACGGCAGCGTAAGTCCCGAGTAGAACCTCTGTTGAAAGCACCGACCATCCTAGGCCCTCAATTTTTTTCTTCGCACCTCATGACTTTTCGGGCCTTTCCCGGTATAAGGTCCACTTACCGGAAGTTCCAGGGGCCCATCGATGCATGTGCCGAGCCACCCCACGCTGGTCCGTCGGATGCTCGACCGCCGCCTCAAGCAACTGGCTCCGGCTGGGCCGCTCCTGGCGGCCAGCCTGGCCCAGGTGCAGAAACGTTGCGGCCAGCCCTCCTGCGCCTGCCACCACGGTGGCCCGTTGCACTCCGCCCACCACCTCACCTTCTCGGAGGGGGGTAAGACTCGCACGGTGTATGTGCCCCAGGACCTGCTCACGGAGGTCCAAGAATGGGTGCAAGAACACCAACGTCTCAAAGGCCTGATCCACGAAATCAGCCAGTTGACCCTGGCCTTGATCCAGGGCCACGTCTCGCACCGAAAGCGGCGGCGGGGACGACGCTGAACATCGGACCTATCCTGGTGCGAACCCTGGGTCACTTCTTCCCCGATCTCAACACCTGGATCGATGCGATCGATGACCCGCGGTTTGCCCCCTTGGTGATCTACCACAAGCGGTTCCTGCTGTGGTGGGGGCTGAGTTTGTTCCTGTGCAAGTTGAGCAGCCGGCACAACTGGACTACCAGTTGAACACCGACGGCCCGGAGGTCCTGCCCAATCTCAATCGTCTGGCGGGTACGGCGCAAGAGAGCCGGCCGGTGAACCAGACCTTGGAGTACTTCCTGGGGAAAATCGGCCCCGACCCCATCGCCGGGTTGCGGCAGCGGATGGTCCAGCGGTTGATCCGCATGAAGGCTCTGGACGCGGCGCGGCTGCAGGGGCGGTTCGTCGTCTTGATTGACGGCTCGGGCTATCTGGTGTTTCACTCCCGGCATTGCGACGATTGCCTGACCCAGCGGCACGGTGAGACGACGCTATATATGCACCAGGTGCTGGAGGCCAAGGTGCTGGGGCCGGCCGGCACGGTCATCTCGATCGCCAGTGAGTTCATCGACAGGTGTCGTTATGAAAAAGTTCGAACCGCCGATATCCTCAATGGGATTATCCTCATAGAAACGATGGCAACACCAGGGAGACCACCCGTGGCGATTCGACCGAACGGGGCAGTGCGACGGGGACTCGAAACCCTCTTCCATCTGGGGACGATCGGGGATCTGTCGGACGGTCAGTTGCTGGAACGGTTTACGACGTGCACTGGCGATGCGGCCGAGCTGGCATTCGCGGCCCTGGTTGAGCGGCACGGCCCGATGGTCCTGCGCGTCTGCCGGAGTTCCCTCAACGACCCGAACGACGCCCAGGACGCCTTCCAGGCCACGTTTCTCGTGCTGGTCCAGAAGGCCCGGGCGCTCTGGGTCCAGGACTCGCTGGGTCCATGGCTCCATCGAGTCGCCTACCGGATCGCCTCTCGGGCAAGGAGGTCCGCCGCACGGCGTCGCGAGCATGAGCGCCGCGCGGCCGAAAGTCGGCCCAGTCTGATCTCCGGCGAAGAGGAATGGAAGGACGTCTTCGCGGTCCTTCACGAGGAGATCGACCGCCTGCCGAACCGCTGCCGTCTGCCGGTGGTGCTCTGCGACCTGGAGGGTCTGACTCACGAACAGGTGGCGCGGCACCTGGGCTGGCCGATCGGTACGGTCAAGAGCCGGCTGACCCGGGGCCGCGAGTGGCTGCGGGCTCGACTCGGCCGGCGCGGTGTGGCTCCCGTGGCCGGACTTCTGGCGGTGACATTGACCGTACGATCGGCCTCGGCGGCTGTGCCGGCCGAGTTGGTGGAAGCCACGGCGCGGGCCGCTCGAGACCTCGCGGCGGGTGCGGCCACGGCCGGGGTGGTCCCGGCAACGGTCGCCTTACTGGTGGAAGGAGCGTTGAACGCCATGTTGATGACCAAGCTGAAATTCGCGGTGCTGGCCTGCGGCATCCTCGCAATCGGGGCATTCGTGGTCGCGCAGCCGGTAGGGCGGACACCGCAATCCAGGACCCAGCCCGTGAAAGTCCGGGCAGCCCGGATCCCCGAAGCCTCTTCGAAGGAGCCGAATGACGCGACCCGAGGTGAAGTTGCGGTGGCACGGGAGTTGAAACGACTCGAGCTCCATCTGGTTGCCGCCGAGCTTCAAATGCTCCAGGCGGAGGTCACGACCGCGCTGGAGGAGAGGGAGCGCAGGGCCGAGATCGCTCGCCAGGTGGTAGACTCGAATGAGAATGAAGATTCGGTGAGGCGGAAATGGGCCGAGCAAGCCGAGGAAGCAGCCCGGCACTACGAGGAGTTAAAGACCCGCTACCTGAGCAAAGCCCGCGAGCTGATGACCGAGCGGCAGCGTATCGGACTGGATCCGAACTGGGGCCGTGAGGAATCGCCGAGCGAGACGCCTCCACCCGAGCAACTGGGCGAACCAACGACCGGCCAGTCTGGGCCGCACCCGACCGGCGCAGCGATCGGCTCGGTCGACATGGACGCGGTCTGGAAGCGTTATGCCAGGGTTCAAAAACTCATGGACCAGCTCGCTCTCGATACAGGGGCCGCGCAACGACACCTGGAGAAATCCCGGCAACTGCTGAAGGAGGGGGACTCGTTCCTGCAAAAGTTCGTCCCGGGCACTCCGGATTACATCATTCACGAGAAGCAGGTCTCGGAATTGAGGAACCGGTTGGAAACCGAGCAAGAAAAGGCGGAGCGCGAATTCACACGACGTCAGGCCGGCATGACGGCCACTCTCTATCAAAAGATCCAACAGGTGATCGCCAAGGTCGCCAAGGCCAGGGGATTGGACTACGTCGTCAAGGTGTCAGTCGGTCCTCGGGCCGATTCCGATCCCCAGGAAGTGCACGATGCCCTGGGCCGGTCGGTCATCTACGCCAATCCGCGAAACGACCTCACCGAGGAGGTCATCCGCGAGCTGAACCGGAAGTTCGAGGCCGATGCGGCCCAGCCGCCCCGGTAGGCGGGTTTCGGCCCCGGGAGAACCAGCCAACTCTCCGAGCCCGGTAGGGGCGGCGACCACTTGCCTATCGTGACCGTGGCATATACCATATGGTAGATACCACCAAACTCGCGGAGGCTGATCATGGCGATTGCCAAGGTGTTCCGGACGGGTCGCAGCCAGGCGATCCGGCTCCCGAAAGAGTTTCGCGTCGAGGCGGACACGGTCCACCTCAAGCGCACGGACGAAGGCTTTCTCGTCATCACCAGAGATCCCTGGGAAATCTTTTTCGAGGGGGTCGAGCAGCTTTCCGACAAGTTCCTGTCCGGCCGGCGCGTGCAACCGCCGTTGGAATCACGGGATTGATCGCCGTGCTCTACATCCTGGACACGGACATGGTCATTTTCATGCTGCGCAGGACTCAAAGCGCCGCCGCGGCAGCGCGATCGCCGCGATAGGGCGCTGGCCCTGATCGCGCGTTGCCAAGAGGCCAAGGCGAAGGGCGATGTGGTCGGCCTGTCGGCCATCACGGTCTCGGAGTTGGAATTCGGCGCCCACAACAGCGGCGACTACGACACCGAGATCGCCGCCGTTGGAAAGATCCTGACGCCTTTCGACGTGTTTGCTTACGACGACACGACCTGCCCGGTGCATTATGGCCGCATCCGTCATGAGCTGGAACAAGCCGGGCAGACGATTGGAGCCATGGACTTGTTGATTGCCGCACACGCACTCTCCCTGACCGCGACGCTGGTGACCAATAACCTCGCCCACTTTCGGCGGATCTCCGACCTCTCGGTGGCACGTTGGCCATGACCGGCCAACCCCGAAGGCAGCTGGAACTGAGTTTTGCTCAGCGCAACTCACCATCTACGCGAGTATTGCGCCGGTGGGTTGCCCGCCTCCACCCACCCTACGGGCCGGTTCTCTCGACCGCCGTTCTCCGCGATCGACGCGACCGGTTGCGATTGACCGGCGCGGCCGAGTGACTACAATTTGGCCGTGTCTGGCCCGAAGTGGCGGATCGCGAAGAATTAAGGGGAACGATGTCCGAAGAGCCTCGCGAGAGCCTGGAAGACGTCCGTCTGGAGAAGCTCCGCCGGATCGCGGAGCTGGGTCTGGATCCCTGGGGCCATCGGTTCGACGGCCACCGGGCAATCGGCGAGGTGCGCGCCTCGGCGCCGCCCAATGAGCCCGACAGCGGCCAGGCCGGACCTACGGTCCGCGTGGCCGGCCGGATCGGCCTGCGTCGCGGGCAGGGAAAGGTCGTCTTCCTCGAGCTGCGCGACTGGTCGGGGCACATCCAGATCTTCATCGGCCAGAAGCAGGTCGGCGAGCTGGGCTGGAAGCTCGTCGAACTCCTCGACCTCGGCGACCTGATCGGCGTCAACGGCCGGCTCGACTACACCCGGACCGGTGAGCTGACCGTCTTCGCCGAGACCCTCACCTTCCTCACCAAGAGCCTGCTCCCCCCGCCCGAGAAGTGGCACGGCCTGACCGACCTGGAACAGCGCTATCGCCAGCGCTACGTCAACCTGTTCAGCAACCCCGACTCGATGGCCGTCTTCCTCGGCCGCTCCCAACTGATCGCCTCATTCCGCAAGACCATGGCCGACCAAGGGTTCGTCGAGGTCGAGACGCCGACGATGCAATCGATCGCTGGCGGAGCCGCGGCGCGCCCGTTCGTCACTCATCATAATGCCCTCGACATCAGCATGTTCCTGCGGATCGCCCCCGAGCTTTACCTGAAGCGCCTCCTGGTCGGCGGCATGGAGCGGGTCTTCGAGATCGGGCGGGTTTATCGCAACGAAGGGCTCAGCCCCCGGCATAACCCCGAGTTCACGATGTTCGAGGCGTATCAGGCGTATGGCGACTACCACGCCATGATGGACCTGACCGAGTCGTTGATCTGCGGCGCGATTTCTGCAATCGGCGGCGGGTTCGTCCGCCCCTGGGGCGAGACCACCATCGACTTCACGCCGCCCTGGCCGCGGCGGACCTACGCCGAACTCCTGGCCGAGCATGCCGGCATCGATCCGAATGAGCCCGGCGCGATCCAGGCTCGGGCGGAGGCCACTGGGATCGCCACCGCCGGGAAGGACCCGGACGTCGTCACCAGCGAGCTGTTCGAAGCGGTCGTCGAGGATCGGCTGACCGGCCCGATCTTCGTCATCGACTACCCCGCCGCGATCTGCCCCTTGACCAAGCGCAAAGCGTCGAACCCGGCCGTCGCCGAACGGTTCGAGCTGTACATTCACGGCATCGAGCTGGCCAACGCCTATACCGAGCTCAATGATCCCCGGCTCCAGGAAGAGCTGTTCCGGAAGCAGCTCGCGGGCCTGCCGGAACACGACTCGATGGCCAAGATGGACGACGATTTCGTCCGGGCGCTCAAGTACGCGATGCCCCCCGCCGGTGGGCTGGGCATCGGGATCGACCGGCTCTGCATGATCCTGCTGAACCGGCCCAGTATCCGCGATGTGATCCTGTTCCCGCTCATGCGACCAGTAGTAGTCAGTAGTCAGTAGTCAGCGAGAAGAAAAACAGAGAGAAATGCCCTTCTTGCTTACGTACTGACTACTGACCACCGACTACTGACTACTGCTCTAAGGAAGGAGCCGTCGAGGTGTACAAGTACCTGCTGTGCTGGCGGTATCTCAAGACGCGATACATCGCGCTGGCGAGCGTCATCAGCGTGATGCTCGGCGTGGCGACGATGATCGTGGTCAACTCGGTGATGGCCGGATTCGCCGACAAGATGCGCGACCGGCTCCATGGGGTGCTCGCCGACGTCCTGATCGAGTCCTACAGCCTCGACGGGTTCTACAACTGGCAGGAGGTCGAGGCGCGGGTCAAGGACGTTGCGGGCGACCAGGTGAAGGCCATGGCCCCGACCATGGAATGTCCCGGGATCCTCAACTACCAGATCGGCGGCGAAGTGATGACGCGCCCGATCCAGATCATCGGTGTCCAGCCGGAGGAGCGAGCCAAGACCGGCGACTTCGCCGAGTTCCTCGTCAACGATAAGGGCGCTCGATTCCCCCTTCGTTCCATGTCCCCGAGAAGCTCAAGTTGCACACCCCGGCCGGTGAACTGCTGCAAGAAATGAAGGACGAGCCCAAGGACGAGTTCAGCAAGGTGTTCGAGCAAGAGCTGAAGAAGGACATGGAGGAACAGGCGCCTGATACCGGCGCGATCATCGGCTATGCCCTGGCGACGTTCCATCAGAAGGGCCAGCCCGACCAGTTCCTGGCACCCCCGGGACGAAGCTCGGCCTGCTCTTCCCCCGGTTCGGCGAGACCCGGTCGGAGGCGGGCTTCGACACGGCGACCACGATCGGCTACTTCAAGAGCGGCATGAGCGAGTACGACTCGACTCATGTCTATGTGTCGCTCGAGGCCCTCCAGAAGACGCGAAAGCTGTACGATTACGACCGGAAGACCGGCGCGGTCAACCAGATCCAGATCAAGGTCAAGCCGGGCGTCAACATCAACACGCTGGCCGAGGACCTCCAGGTCGCCCTGGACCGGATGAGGCCGATGCGTTACCGGGTCTGGACCTGGGAGCAGAAACAAGGTCCGCTCCTGGGGGCGGTCGCCATCGAGCAGAGCATCCTGAACATCCTGCTGTTCTTCATCATCGCGGTGGCCGGGTTCGGCATCCTGGCGATCTTCTCGATGATCGTCGTGGAGAAGACGCGCGACATCGGCATCCTGAAGGCCCTCGGGGCCTCCAATGGCGGGATTCGCGGGATCTTCCTCGGCTACGGCCTGCTGCTGGGGGCCGTCGGCAGCGGAGTCGGGATGGCCGGCGGCCTGTTGTTCGTCCGCTACATCAACGAGATCGAGCGGATCTTGAGCCAGGCGACCGGCCGGCGGGTCTTCGATGAATCGATCTACTATTTCGACAAGATCCCGACCATCATCGAGCCGTTCACCGTCGCCTGGATCGTGACCGGGGCCTTGTTGATCGCGATCGGGGCCAGCATCTGGCCGGCCGAGCGCACGGCGCGGCTCCATCCCGTGCGGGCGCTGCGATTCGAATGATCGAACCTCACTCCGTGAGATCTCCGCTTCGCGCGGATCCGGGAGATTCGAGATTCGAGATGAAGACGATACGGAATCATTACCCTCGGGAATGTTGAATCTTGAATCCCCGTGTCATTTCGGCCGCGGGCCGCGTTCGGGCAATCCATTGCATGTCGAATTCCATCCCTAAGATCCACGGAAGGCGAAGGTGAAGACGATGACGGCGACCGGCCACCTCTCCGCACACGGCCTGACCAAGAGCTACTGGAAAGGGCGGAACGAAGTCCCCGTCCTGCGCGGGGTCGACCTGGAAGTCGAGCGCGGGGAGATGCTGGCGATCGTCGGCACCAGCGGCTCGGGCAAGAGCACGCTCTTGCATCTCCTGGGCCTGCTCGACGCCCCCGATTCGGGCGAGGTCCGGCTCGAAGGGGCCCGGATCGACAATCGGCCGGACCGGCACCGCGACACGCTGCGCAACCGCACGTTCGGGTTCATCTTCCAGTTCTACCACCTACTCCCCGAGCTGTCCGCGCTGGAGAACGTGCTGATGCCGCAGTGGATCTCCCACGGGCTCTGGTCGTACGGGCGCGAGCGACGCCGGCTGCGCTATGAAGCCGCGGAGCTGCTGGAGCGGGTCGGGCTGGGACACCGGCTCGGGCATCGGCCGGCGGAGCTCTCCGGCGGCGAGATGCAGCGCGCGGCGATCGCCCGGGCGCTGGCCGGCCGGCCGGTCGTCCTCCTGGCCGACGAGCCGACCGGCAACCTCGACGTCGGCAGCGGTCATGGCATCATCGAGCTGCTCCGCGACTTGAACCGCGAGCGCAGTCTCACTATGATCGTGGTAACGCATGATCCGAATATCGCGCGCCAGGCTGACCGGGTCGTTCAGCTCGCGCACGGGCAGATCGAGGAATGGTCGCCCGTGCTGGCCTGAAGAGGTCGCCGACCGCGAGCCACGACAGACAACACGGTTAGAAAGAAAGCACCATGGGTCCCAAGGTCTACATCGGCGGCAAGCTGTACGACAAGGCCGACGCCAAGATCAGCGTCTTCGATCACGGGCTGCTCTACGGCGACGGCGTCTTCGAGGGCATCCGCGCCTACTCCGGCCGGGTGTTCCGCCTCAAGGCGCACGTTCAACCGGCTGTACGAATCGGCCCAGGCGATCCACCTCGAGATCCCGATGAGCCGCGAGGAGATGGCCAACGCCATCCGTGAGACCCTCGCCTTCAACAAGCTGACGGATGCCTACATCCGCGTCGTGATCACCCGGGGCGCCGGCAGCCTCGGCCTGGACCCTCGCAAGACCATCGACCCTCAGATCATCATCATCACCGATCACATCAGCCTCTATCCCGAAGAGCTCTACGAGCACGGCCTGAAGATCATCACCGCCGCGACGACGCGGAATCATCCCAATGCCGTCAATCCGCGGATCAAGTCGCTCAACTACCTCAACAACATCCTCGGCAAGATCGAGGCGACCCAGGCCGGCTGCCTGGAAGCCCTGATGCTCAACCACAAGGGCGAGCTCGCCGAGTGCACCGGGGACAATGTCTTCGTCGTCTATCGCGGCCAGATCCACACGCCGAGCATCGATTCGGGCATCCTGGAAGGGATCACCCGCGCGGCGGTCATCGAGCTGGCCCGGGCGGCCGGCTATGCCGTGATCGAGCGGACGATGGACCGCCTCGACGTGTTCAAGGCCGAGGAATGCTTCCTGACGGGAACCGCCGCCGAGGTGATCCCTGTGATCGAGTGCGACGGGCGCGCCATCGGGATGGGCCGCCCCGGCCCGATCACCCGCGAGCTGCGCCAGCGGTTCCAGGCCTTGGTCCGAGAGGACGCTGAAAGCAACAGCGACCCCGCCGTGCTCGCGATCCAATCGATCCTGGCCCCGACCGACTTCAGCGCTCATTCCGAGGAGGCCGTCCGCTATGCATGCGGGCTGGCCGAGCGCCTGGGTGCGGTGCTGCACTCGGTGCACGTCCTCTCCGAGTTCCTCCCCGCGGGCCCCGACCCGCTGCTGATGCCCGTCATGCCCCCGGAATACTACAAGGAGAACGAAGACCGGGCCAAGCAGACGCTGAGCCGCTTGCTCGACCCCAATTGGGGCACCCCGCGCTCGATCGTCACCGCGGTGCGGTGGGGGAGCCCCGTCGAGGCCATCGTCTCCTATGCCGTCAACAACCGAGTCGACCTGATCGTCATCGCCACCCACGGCCGGACCGGCTTGAGCCACGTCCTGCTCGGCTCGGTCGCCGAACGGATCGTCCGCGAGGCCCCCTGCCCCGTCTTGACCATCCGCGATCGCCATCGCGGACCGGCCGTCTCCCACGGCGTTTCCGCCGGTTGAGTGAAGTCGAGGAGCCCGAGCCGATGGATGATCCTCAACTCACCCGACGCATCATCTTCCGGGGCCGGAAAGTGGACCTGGCCCTGCAGCCGGTGGCCCTCCGCGACGGGACGATCGCCGAGCGGGAGGTGGTCCTCCATCGCGGGGCGGTTGCCCTGGTCCCGATGGTCAACGCCGATCACGTCTGCCTGATCCGGAACCAACGCTACGCGATCGGTCGCACCCTGCTCGAAGTCCCCGCCGGGACCATCGACCCCGGCGAGTCGCCCGATCAGACCGCCGCGCGCGAGCTCCGGGAAGAGACCGGCTACCAGGCGGGACGCATCCAGCTCGTCCGGCCGTGGTATGTCAGCCCCGGTGTGATGAACGAGCAGATGTACCTTTACCTATGCGAGGATCTCCATCCCGGCCCGGTCCGGCACGAGCTCGATGAAGAGCTCCAGGTCGTGGTGGTCCGCTGGGATGAGGCCATGGCCATGGTCGTAGACGGCCGGATCGAGGACGCCAAGACGTTGCTCGCCTTGATGTTCTGCGATCAACTTCGGGGGCCCGCCGGCAGGTAGGGTCGTCCCCCGTACGTCCTCTGCGCCCGCGCGCATCCGAGGGATTCGAGATTCCGGATTCCTGATTGATCCGGAATCGGGAATCCGGAATCTCGAATCCCTCTGGATGCGGCCGCAGACCGCGTCGGAGAGGCAGGCCGGCGGGAAAGCCTGACCTGCGCGAGTCAACGTCCGTGGAACGGCATCTTGCTCGGCACCAGGACCGAGTCGCTCACATGGACGCCCGGGCGCGGTTGCCGGTCGTTATTGAGGAAGATGTCCGGGTCGTGGGGCCCGGCGCTACGCGTCCGGAACCAATGGACACTACCGTCGCCGAACAGGACGTTCTGCCCCCGTCCCCCGTGATTCGGGCTGTTGCCGTCCTTGATCGTGAAATAGTTCTCATGATTGGGCTGGTCGGCGATGACCGGAATGCGCGACGAATGCATCACCTCCAGCGGACCCGGATGTCCCGATGCGTGGCGGTAGCCAACATTGTAGGCGTAATCCCAGCGGAGCATGCCCTGATAGCGCGCCGGATCGTGCCGGCGGATGTGTTCGATCTGGTCGAAGCTGACCAGCTCCGCATCGCCGGCGGGAGGGCATTTGCCATTACAGGGACAATCCAGGAGCGAGAGGTCGTCGAGGACACCCGCATCGTGGAGGATCACCGCGAAGGAGCCCGCCGGGGCATCGGTCTGATGGGGCGGCGGCGGATAGGGCAGGAACGGATGCAAGGATGCGTACTGCCCCAGGCTCGTGCCGAGCCGCTGGAGATTAAAGAGGCAGCCGGCCTGGTTCATCCGCTCGCGCGACCTCTGAATCGCCGGCAACAGGGTCAGGATGCCGGCCACGAAGATGGTCGCGGCCACCGCGAAATCCGCCCAACGAAAAGGGACCCACACCGGCACATATTCCAGCAGCGACCGGGTTCGTCAACGGTTCCGCGCGACGAAGGCCACGGTCCGCTGGGCCAAATCCGGCGGGTGTTCGAAGGGGGTTCGATCATCGAGCAACTGATTGATCGCCTGCCGGAGGCGTTCGACACGAGCCGCTTCGAGGCCATCCTCGCGGCAGGACTGCTCCAGCCGCTCGCGTTCGGCGCCGTCGACCTGGCCCAGGACATAATCGATCATCTCATCGGCTTTCATGGCGTTACTCTTCCCCGAGACGCTTCGCCGACCGCGCCATCTGCTGGAGCTTCTCCAACGCGGCATGCAAGCGTGACTTCACAGTTCCCACCGGAATCTTCAGGATCTCGGCGATTTCCCGATATTTTAAATCCTGGTGATAAGCCAGGATCAAGGTTTGACGGAGTGTCTCTGGTAGTCGAGCGATACTCTCGCGGACCCACTGTTGTCGTTCGGCTTCTTGCAACTCGGTGAGGGGCCCGGCGGAATCGCCCACGAGGAGATCGATGAGGTTGCCGGCATCCGATTCCCGACCGCCTCCGCCCACCCGCTGATCGAGGCTCACCGTGGGATGCCTTCCGGCCTTCCGTAGCGAGTCGACGGCCTGATGGGTCGCGATGGCATAGAGCCAGGGGCGAAAGGCCCGGCCCTGTTCGAACAATCCACGTTTCAAGTGAACCTGCAGAAAGGTGTTCTGGAAGACATCCTCCGCAAGCGTGGGATCACCCAGGTAACGGGCCAGGTAACGGTACAGCTCCCGCTCATACCGATGGACGAGTTCGGTGAAGACGTCGGCGTGCCCTTCCTCGCGATACCGGCCCATCAACTCCTCATCGGAGAGTTGGCCGAGATCTTCCGCCGAATCAGATCCTATGGCCTTAACCATCTTACGTACCGCCGCGGCCAAAGGTTCAGGAACACCGCCGGGGAACCAGCCTCGCCGTACGCTTCAGCCCGGGTCAGGAATCCCACGCCTCACTGTGAACCGGCACAATGCGTAACGATAAGTCTAAAGCGATCTTCCGACGGGTCAACCCCCTTCTCCGCCGGCCTTCCTGGCCCGCGGCGCACCCGAGCCTCCGGACGCGGATCCGCTTCAATGAATCCAGCGGATCCGCTGGATATACGGGAGGCGCGGGAAACCGCAGATCGGCACTCAGGCGCAGATTGGGCCAGACGGGCTGGAGATGCGGCCAGTAGACGCAGAACGCCTTGCCGATGATCAGCGACTCGGGGACTTCCCAACTGGCGCGTCCCGAATCGTCCCATCCCAGATCCGGCCGGTCCGGGTCGATCTGGTCGGTATCGCCCCAGGCCCTTCCGTCGCTGCTCCACGGGCTATTATCGCCCAGCATGAGGTAATGTCCCGGTGCGATCGGGAAGTCACGCGGCGACCGATGCGTCAGGACGGCGAATCGCGCGGATCCGCCAGCAGGTCGAACAGGGCGGAGGGATCGTAGTGCGCCGCCTCGCCGAGGTTCGCGTAATCCGGCTCGGACGGATCGAGCGTATAGTAGGCGTCGCGCTTCAGGACCAGGTCGTCGATCGCGACCGCGGCGTCCTTGGCGGCGATCCGCACGGGTTCCCGATCGGCCTCGGTGGGCACGGCCGGCTCGGAGGCCATCGGGTAGCTCCGACCGTCGCCGAACGGGAGCTCGCGATCGACCCAGAGGGTCAGGCGGCCATCGATATGGGAGAAGGTCAGGTTGTACGTCCCGGGCCGGGCGATCCGCGTCGGCGCGGGGGCACCCAGGGCGACCGTTCCCTGGAACAGCCGAGCGTCGCCGGTGGCCAGGTCGATCTCGCAACGATGGGAACGGCCGCCTCGGATCAGGTCCAGCCGCACGCCGCCGGCCGACCTCCCGGACGGTCAGGCGCATCGAGACGGTCAGGTCGCCGACCCAGTGCGGTTGGAGCCAGGATCGGGAGGCACGGCGCGGGTCGTTGCGGTCCGCGGCCGCGAGGTCGGTATTGTACGAGGAATAATCCGTGATGAGGGTCGCCCGCGCCGGGCCCGTTGGGCGACGCCCGGCGCGGATATCCGGCCATTGTTCCGGCGCGGGCACGAGATGGCGATACCTCAGCTCGGACCACCCAGGACCCGCGCGATCGGGCACGAACGTCCCGGGCCGGGGTTCCGTCCAGCCGCCGGGCTCCGTGGCCGACCATCGCAGCCAGCTCGGATCCCCGCGCAACGATGCCGCGCGATGGCGATCGTCGTAGACCGTCACCTGCATGGCCTGCTGGTGCACCAGCGGCCGGAGCGGCCGTTCGAACTCGGCCGGCCCGTCCTTTGGCTTGACCCAGACGTCCCCTTCCTGGATCCGCAGCACTTCATCGGGCATCCCCACCAGCCGCTTGATGTAGCGGACCTCCGGCTTCTCGGGGAGCTTGAAGACCGCCACGTCCCACCGATCGAGACGGACCCGCCCCACCCCGGGGAAGAATGGGAGCGAGACCCCGTCCTTCATGACGTAGATCCGGTCGCCCGAGAAGCTCGGCGCGTCGCCGACGGCCGCCTCGAACCGGCAGTTCTCGCAGGTCCCCCACTGGATCCGCGGGCCCGCGCCCGCGTTGGGCGGGACCGACTCGACCTCGCGGTCCGCGTTGACCGTGTACACGTACCCGCATTCCGGGCACGCGATCTCCTTGTGACGGCCCATCAAGGTCGGCGCCATCGAGCCGGTCGGGATCACGAACCCTTCCGCCTCGAGGCTCCAGATCAGGAAGGCCAGGAAGACCACCACAAACGACTCGATCGACTCGCGCCGGCTCCCACGCTTCAGGTTGCGAGCGGACGAGCCTTCCCTCCGCCACGCTCGCGCCGCGGATTCTCGCGGGGATTCCGGTCGGGCGCGTTCCCGAACTTGCTGATTCATCGTCACACCCGGGGCATGGTGGTTCCAGGACCCTTAACGTCTTCGTCCCAGGATAACAAACCGATGGCCCGACTAGAACCGGGAGCCCCGCGTGCCAGCCCTGAGAAATCCGCCCCTCGGGCGGTAGGCCGGCACGCGGAAGCCGCGTGGATGGCGACCGAGGGCCGGCAAAGGCCGTAAGGGGACGGGCTCGAAGGCGGCTTCGAGTGCGACCGCTATCAGACCCTGAAGAACCCGGCTGAACCTGGAACACGCCCACCCGCCACCGGCGGCTAACTGCTGTCCAGTCGGATCTGGATCGGCCCGGCTCCGGCCGGCTCGAAGACCTCGTCCGGCCAGTGTCGAAACCGCAGGCTCTCCAACAATCGTTGCGCCATGTTCTTCAACGAGCCGAACAGCTCCACGGCCGTTCGCTTCCCCTGCTCTTGGGCCAGGTGCCGCAACAGGCTCCCCTTCTCCACCAGTTGCAACAGCAGATGGGCGATCTGCAACAGGAAATAGTAGGCCGGCCAGCATCTGTGGCTGTAGGCATGTTCCAGGTTCAGGCCACTGTTCTTCTGGGTGTTAAATCCCTCGTTCTCCTCGCGCCAGCGTGCCCTCCCTCCGTTGGTCGCTACTTCCACCACAGTCTCGTGGCTCAAATCCAGAGAGGTCACCCACGACCATTCCGTCTGCTTTCCCTCCTTGCCCGTCTCGGTGCACTCCAGAGCGTTGATGGTCCAGTCCCGACCATCACTGTCCCTGTAGTGCAGGCCGTTGATCCAGCGATAGACCTGCCGGACCCCTTGCGGCGTCATCCGTTCCACGCGCTGGTCGGGACACAACCGCAGCAACCCCTGGAAATCCTCCCAGAGGGCGGGAAGTCGTCCAGGCTGAAACGTGTAAATGTAGTCGCATCGATAATCTTTGGCGACCTGGAATCCTTCTCCGCAGGCATACAGGCCGTCACCGCCGAGGCAAATCCGCAACTGCGGGAACTCGATCCGCAACTTCTCCACCAGGCGTCGCAAGGCCTTCAACTCGCAATCCTGCTTGATCCGTTCCGCGCTGGCACCCGCTGGGGCACTGGCGACGTCGTGGTTGTCGATGAACTCACTGGCGATCGAGATGACCGTGCCGGCCGGCCCCAGCACCTTGGCCTCCAGCACCTGGTGCATATATAGCGTCGTCTCACCGTGCCGCTGGGTCAGGCAATCGTCGCAATGCCGGGAGTGAAACACCAGATAGCCCGAGCCGTCAATCAAGACGACGAACCGCCCCTGCAGCCGCGCCGCGTCCAGAGCCTTCATGCGGATCAACCGCTGGACCATCCGCTGCCGCAACCCGGCGATGGGGTCGGGGCCGATTTTCCCCAGGAAGTACTCCAAGGTCTGGTTCACCGGCCGGCTCTCTTCGCCGTACCCGCCAGACGATTGAGATTGGGCAGGACCTCCGGGCCGTCGGTGTTCAACTGGTAGTCCAGTTGGCGCCGGCTGCTCAACTTGCACAGGAACAAACTCAGCCCCCACCACAGCAGGAACCGCTTGTGGTAGATCACCAAGGGGGCAAACCGCGGGTCATCGATCGCATCGATCCAGGTGTTGAGATCGGGGAAGAAGTGACCCAGGGTTCGCACCAGGATAGGTCCGATGTTCAGCGTCGTCCCCGCCGCCGCTTTCGGTGCGAGACGTGGCCCTGGATCAAGGCCAGGGTCAACTGGCTGATTTCGTGGATCAGGCCTTTGAGACGTTGGTGTTCTTGCACCCATTCTTGGACCTCCGTGAGCAGGTCCTGGGGCACATACACCGTGCGAGTCTTACCCCCCTCCGAGAAGGTGAGGTGGTGGGCGGAGTGCAACGGGCCACCGTGGTGGCAGGCGCAGGAGGGCTGGCCGCAACGTTTCTGCACCTGGGCCAGGCTGGCCGCCAGGAGCGGCCCAGCCGGAGCCAGTTGCTTGAGGCGGCGGTCGAGCATCCGACGGACCAGCGTGGGGTGGCTCGGCACATGCATCGATGGGCCCCTGGAACTTCCGGTAAGTGGACCTTATACCGGGAAAGGCCCGAAAAGTCATGAGGTGCGAAGAAAAAAATTGAGGGCCTAGGATGGTCGGGCGCTTCAACAGAGGTTCTACTCGGGACTTACGCTGCCGTCAAGGTGCGACAAATTCCCCAATTCCTCAGAGCTGCCCGCGTGCATCCCCGATCCGGATGGCCGGATCGAACCGGCGCTCTCCTGCGCCCATCGCACGCGGGAGACCCGCGGATCTCGAAAACGACACAGGTTAGCGTAAAAGATTCGTTGATGTGGCGAGCGCCCCTTCCTCGCCGACGGCCCACCCGGCATCGGGGCTGGCGAAGCCGACGGCATGGAACCCCATCCGGCCGAACGGCATCCAGGTTTCGCCATCATCCGTCGAGATGTCCGACCCCATGGGACCGACGGCGACGAGAGTCGGCCGAGTTGCCCCAGGGACGTAAGCCACTGCTGATCGGTAACCCCCAGGTCCGCGACCCTGGGGCAGGCGCCACGTCCGGCCTCCGTCCGAAGTCAGTGCGGCCACGCTCTCCAACTGTTCGGGCTGCTTGTAGTCTCCGCCAACGGCGACCCCATGGTTCTCATCGCGAAACGCCAGGGAGAAGATGCCCGAAGAGGCATTGCCGGCCAACATGGGTGTTTCGTGGACGCTCCAGGTGAGACCCCGATCCGTGGAACGAAACACCCTCGCTGTCTTCGCCCCGCCCGTTGCAAACCAGGCGTTACGTTCGCCACGGACCAGCAGGCAGGTGCCGCTCGCGGCGAAGGCACCCTCGCCTTGGTGTCGCCAGGGGCATCCTTCCATCCGGGATTCGTTTCCAGGCGATACCGCCATCATCGGTGATCACGATCATGAACCGACCCTCAACCGGGTCGCCCAGGGCGATGCCGTGTACTGAGTCCCAGAAGGCGAAGGCATCGAGGAATCCTTTCGGGTCTCGATTGACGTGCTGTAAGGACCAGGTCTTCCCCTCATCGGTTGTCTTATAGATCCGAGATTTCTCTCCCTCGCCGATGGACAGGACGTACGCCGTTCGGTCATCGACAGCGTGAATGTCCCGGAAGTCGAGATCGGCGGCTCCAGGTACGGGCCGGACCTGCCAGGTGACGCCGCTGTCCCGCGTATGGATCACAGTCCCCTGGGTCCCGCTCGCCCAGACCACCCGGGAATCCACCACGCAGAGACCCCGCAGCCGGGCCTTGGTCCCGCTGACCTGAAGTGTCCATTGGGCTCGGACCGACGCGACGAGAAGGGAATCCGCAGGAAAGCCGACTCCGAGGAAGATAACCCAGGGTAGAAGTGATTGTCTTGGCATAAGGCATCTCCTTCCGCTTCTTCACTTGAATGGAGGATTCCCACCGGAATTCACGCGCGGGCGCATCGGGCTCGTTTCCCATCGATGCCGACCTCGTGTGTGCAAGTCAACCGTTGAGCGACCTGGAACTCCTCCGTTAAATCCCGCAAGTCCTTTAATCGTTTGCAGTTGCGAAATCAGTCGGATCAGCAAGAGAAGGCGGTGGCGGCCAATGACCGGCCGGGACGTCCTCGAGCTCGGATTGCTGAGGTTTGGCACCCCGCTAGCGTGGTGTCGCCTCTTCCGAATTCCGAATGAAGAAAGATTCGAGAATCCGGAATCCGGAATCCGGAATCCGGAATCAAGGATCCCCCAGCCGCGAGCACGGCGCAGGGATCCTAACGGTGGTGGACTCCAAAATGTGTTCTATGCTACTGGTGCGTCGCACGCAATCAGCGTCCCAAATAGTCAAGATGGATGCTCGTGCATGGTCATTCCCAATGAACGTAGGATCTCGCCTCGATGGGTCTCCGTGAACAACCGAGCCGCCCTGGAGTTCAGGGCAGGCGGTAGCAACTGGAGAACGAGAGCTACGCTGCTCAACATCAGCCGAGAGGGTGCGTTAATCTCAACCGAAGAGACCATTCCTCTCGAAACACCCGTGCGTTTTCGGATCGAGAGCCCGGCCAGGACCGACTGGATCGGGGCGATCCCGATCCGCCTTGGTGGACCACTCCAGCTCGGAATCCGCTTTGTCCAGCCTTGCCTCGACGATCTACTTCTGGCGGCGATGTTGGGGATCGATCTGGGATCGCTCATTCACGAGAACGGCCAACCCCTGACGTTCGCCGATTTGGAGCCCGGGGTGTGAAACGCTCAGCTCGCTCTCACTGCGGAGGCGGGTCGGGCGTCGGTGTGATCGTCCAGTGTGAAAGGAAGAGACCGAGGTTGAGTGATGAGGTAGGCGGCACAAGGGAACAGAATGGGTCGATCGGCCGCCTTCGTGCCAAACCCGAAGGCGAAAGTCAGGGCGGCCTCGCGCCACGGATGGCGGCGGGCGCGCTCATCGTCCTCGGCGCGGTGAGCACTTACCTCATCCGGCGTCCAGCCGGACCGATATCGGTCACTCCCGGGCCGGTCGGCCCTGACCGCGACGGCGACACAGGGAGGACTCCGGCGAACCCGGAGGCGGAACTCCCTGCATCCGTGCCGTTGCGCACCCTCGTGCTGCAGGGGAGGGCCGCCGTGTGCGACGCTCTGATCGACTACAACGAGGTGGATCGTTCCTTCGGCTCGACGACCCGCGACAACGCACTGCGACGCGCCGACCGATGTAACGCGTTCCTGGTCCGCTTCGACCTGGCGAAGCTGGAAGTGCCGCCGAAGGCCCGCGTCGCAAAGGCGATGGTGAGCTTCTTCGTGTGGGACCCGAGCAGCCAGGGCAAGACGAAGGTCTGCGCCTTCCCGATGAAGACGGAGTGGGATGAGGTGACAACGAGGCGGCTGCTCGGCGGTACGGTCCGCGGAACAACGATTCGCGATCGGCGATGACTCTCCGGCGGCGACCATATCAGATGTCGAAAGCGGCAGCCACGTAATGACTTGAGATTCCTCTCGTCCTTGACCTCCTCGCGACGCCTTCCCTCGCCCGACTGAACTCCTGCTTTTTTCGACACGAGTCTGTCTCCGGCCGATGTCTCCGGCCGTTGTTAAGTAGCGAGAGGACCGGCACGCCTCGGCATCCGTCAGGGCGTATATCGTCCTCCCCGACAACACTACGGAGACCTCGGCAGCCACGGAGGCTGCGACCGTTTCGGCCCTTACCATCCCGGAACCAGGATCGCGGACCCATCGAGGTCCAGGCGTCGTGGTCCCGCTGCTTCATCGACCTTACCGCAAATCCCGGTCGGGTCACGACTGCGCGTCGAAGACCCATTCCCAATCCTCACACAAGTGCGAAGACTGCCCGGAGAGTGATCGTAATGTTCATCGATTTGCATGGAGCACGGAGACTGATGACCTGGGGACTTGGCATCACGGCCATGACGCCATTCCTCTTCTGTCTCGAAGCACCGACTAGGGACCTGAATCTATCCGCAGTCTCGGGTCGAGTCACCTACTCCGGCCATCCGATTACCAACACGTACATTTGCTTCGACTCGGATGGTGGCCATTCGGCCTTGTCCGCGCTGCAGGACGACGGGTCGTTCCAACTGGTCAACTTCCAGTACAACAAGCCCGGTGCCTTCCCGGGCCAGTATCACGCCCATCTGGGCCCTCACACGAACGCGCCCGTTGTTCCCGCCAAGTATCGAGATTCCCGCACGTCCGGCGTGGTCATCGACGTGGCTTCGGATTGGAGTTACCTGATCATCGAGCTGCGTTAGCCCCGACGCGGCCTTCGGCCGCGCTGTTCCGCGATCACATCGCAGTGGAGGATCGGTTCTCTTGACCCGGTATCCGCGAAATCGTCTCCCCGAGATCAACGGACTACTCTGGATTCGAGTCGGCCGCAGGCTTGGAAGTCTGTACTCCGCGCAGGCCTCCCAAGTAACACGCCACGGGGAAACAAGTCAGCATTACGACTTTGAACCACATCGCGTACGGGAGCTTGGAGACGTTGAATACGATCGCAACCGTTAAGATGAGGATGACTGCGATGCCCGCCAATCGATTTCCAATTCGTGTGGCGACCCATGTGCTGACGAACGTTGTTGCACTCCAGGCCAGGACGACAACCCCCAGAACCCAGTGGGGATATCGGGCGACATGCTGACACATTTCGTCCATGGTACCTGTGAATCCCGGAGGGACAGGATGGACCACTGCACTGAAGAGTTCGACGGCGATCACCAGCACGAAAGCCAGCGCCATGCCGGCCACAACAGCGAGAAGTGTACGAAGAGCAGTCTTCATTTGAGTGCCACTTGAGATTGAATCGGACATGGATTTCACTTGCGAATTCCAAATCTCGTAGAACGGGGCACCAGTCAGCCTATCACCCCGGCGGTCGGTCTTTCGCCGGCATCGGCGATCTATCCAGGTGCTCGCCGTCCCATCCTCCCGAACCGCGATCGCGAGTCAAGTGGAAAGCGGAGAGATCTCGTCTGGTTGACCCTGGCAGACTGAAGTAGAGTCGTCCCCCGTAGGATCCCTGCGCCGAGCGGGCATCTGAGGATTCCGAATTCCGGATTCGCGATTCCCGATTCCCGGATCATTTCCCTTCGGGAATCCGGAATCTCGAATCCGGAATCCCGATTGGGTTGCGGCCGAAGGCCGCGTGAGGAGTAGCCCAGCGGCAGTCGCGTGACGGGACGTGAGTGTTGGGGAGGGAGTCACCGAAGGACGTCGGGAGCCCCGACGAGAGATTAGCTCCCGACGGCTCTTTCCCCGTGGATCCCCGGGAGTCGTAGGTAGCCTTCACTTCAGATCGAAAACGGGCTCATTTGGCTCATCTTTCGAGACTTGAGAGGTCAGCCCCGAGGTTTTCGGATCGGCGTACCGACTCACCGAGACGGCAGATTTCCCCTTCTTCGGAAGCACGACTTCCCGGCCGAAGAGATTCTCTTCGCTTCGTCCCTGCGTCGCCGATATGCCAACCTTGTAGTTTCCGGCGGGCATGCCCTCGGAGCCCGCGTAGCCGATGAGGTTAAAGGTACCATCCTTGATCTTGGAGGTGACTCGAAATGGTCCTCCCCCAGCACCTTTGGGAGCATCGGCGCCATCGCCGGAGTACTCGAAAATGATGGTTCCGCTCGTCATTGGCTTACCGTCGAGAATCACCTTGCCCTTCACCGGATACAGAGGCGGATGATCCTCGAGCGAGTTGCTACACGCGGGCAGCAGAATCGTGCCCGCAAGGAGCAACAGCCAGGGCCAATCCACCCGACCCGATTGCAGCAATGCCTTGCGAATCATCATCAAGCCCTATCTGTTCGACACGATTGCGAAACGGGTCGCCCTGACGCTCTCGAAGCGGACCGCCGCCAGCGAGTGCCAGGGCGAAAACTTTCGATCAATACGTATCGCTCGAGATGACTTCTCCGCCGCCCGGACTGATGAGCCAGACGAAGACGGAAGGAGCGGTGGTCTGCTTGATAAAATGCACCGATCCATCGGCGAAAACGTGATTCGCTCCGCCGGGATGGAACGCGTAAACCTCGTTATTGCTGCTCCAATTCGTGTGCTGCCGGCTGCCGTCGCCGTCGGTATAAAATTCACTGTTGTAATCGGCCCAACCCCAGCCTGAGCCTTCGTTCGTGTAGATCGTGGTCCCGCTCTCGCCGATCCCCAGACTGGCCGTCGAAGTACCGTCGGGAATCAGGCGCCCGTTCAGCCAGAATTGAGGACGCCCTGCATCCTCCGAAACCATGATCGTGTTCGAAGTTCCATCCGTGACGGAAGCAATCCTGGGCGCCACGTTGCCGTGCAGCAAGCCACGCGTGTCCACGCCCGCGGGGTGCGGAACATTGTTCGCAGCCATCCAGCCAGAATCCACGCCATCGTCGACCGCATAATCGCCCCCGGCGAGTGTGACCGACCAGTTGGCTCCGTAAAAGGCTTGAGAGAGTGGGTCGGTGTAAGACGCCGTGCGATAGCCGTTTGGCGCCGACGGGCAGATCATCATGTTGAGCTGCGTACCCACGAACGTCGTATTCACGGGGGCACTGAAGGGCTGTGAAATGTTGTAGGCGTTGTAGATGCTTCCTTGCTCGAAGTAGGGGAGGCAGATCGTGACCCACGTCTGCACGTCGATCGCGTTATTACAGACTTCGCCGACCTGGATCGGGCAGGGAGGCTCATAATTGTCCGGGCCGACCAACGCCTGATTCGTCAGGTCCACCGGTTGAAAGGGTGGCTGGAGCAGCGGCGTGCTGATCGCCCACGTCGGCGGCAACACCTGCCGCGAACTCTCGAAGTTGAGCATCGCCAGACCGACCTGCTTGAGGTTGTTGATGCACGCGGAACGGCGCGCCGCTTCGCGTGCCGACTGCACGGCCGGCAACAGCAAAGCGATCAACACGGCGATGATGGCGATGACGACAAGCAGTTCGATCAGCGTAAAGCCATGCGATGAACGCGAGAGGCGATGCTTGAGCACGTCGAAGATCCTCCAGGAACGAGAAGCGTAAGTTACGAGGGACTAGTGTATCCATGCGGCGTTGACGGACGACGAAACTGTGATGAAGATTGGAATAAGTTTCAAGATACGGGCCAATTCGCGGCCCGCCCGATCCGCCGAAGCCGCTTCGGCGTACCAGCTTGCGACTGTCGCCACTGATCGGTAAATTTTGACGATATTACAGATGATGATCTAGCGGAATTCGGGTTGTGACCCACCCGAGTTGAACAGCCGACCACTCGAGCCACTCCGCCAGGGCACACACGATCACCCAACATTGCAATCGCGATCGATGTCGGGCCTACGCGTCCCCTGGGGCATCCAGGTATCGGATCGGAACGCGATGACTCGTTCCCACGCCCCGAGGCTGTGATTTTTCGGGGTTTTCCGGACTTATGCACCAAGCTCGATGAGAGCAAACCCTTGGTCTCCAGTCGTGAGGGTAATCCCTCTGTCTCCCAGGACGGCGGCCTTCCCCGTATAGCAACCGGGTCGGCTTCCACATCGGGTTGTTTCGGGGCTTGCACGGCGTTCACTGTCGTTGCGGCCTGCCTGCTCGCCGAACCGCCACAGCGGCCCGTTGTCTCGAAGGCTTCGACGGCTTTGTCACCTCCGCCGCCGCTCCGATCGCTACCGGATGGAGCGACCAGTTTTCCGGGCGGAATTCGCACCCGCCGAAGATCCGAGCCTTTTCACGGCGCACTGAGATCGCAACCCCACGATGCGCGATCGCTACTTGGTCACGGCGATGGACTCTCGGAATTGTCGGAGGCTGAAGGCGAAGAAGGCGAGGCCGATGGCGGCGACGGCCAGGAACTGGGGCCAGACGGTCTCGAACCCGGCGCCGCGGAAGATGATGGCCTGCGAGAAGGCGACGAAGTGACGCGAGGGGAGGAGCAACGTGAGCCGCTGCATCCAGAGGGGCTGGCTCTCCACCGGAGTGCTGCCGCCCGAGAGCAGTTGGAGCACGATGACGACCAGGATGATCAGCAGCGCGAACTGGGCCATGGAGCGGGCGATGGTCCCCAGGTAGAGCCCGAGCGCGGTGGCGAAGAACAGGTAGAGTACGACCCCGACGAGGAACAGCGGCAGCGATCCGGCGATCGGCACGTCCAGGAGAGTGCGGACCACCAGGACCATCGAGGCGGCGACGACCAGCAGGATGACCAGGCCGTTCGCCCAGACCTTGGAGATGGCGATCTCGAAAGGCGTGAGTGGTAAGGTGAGGAGGTGCTCGATCGTGCCGTGCTCGCGTTCCCGGATCAGCGCGGCCCCGGTGAGGACCACGGTGAGCGTGGTGATCTGGTTGATGAGGGCGACGATCGCGCTGAACCAGGACGCCTCGCCGTTCGGATTGAACTCCTTGCGGACGACGACGCGCAGGGGCAACTCCGTCTTCGCGTCGTTGCGGTGGATGAACAAAGCGATGCGATCGGTGAGGATGTTCTTGATGTGGCCGGCGCCGATGCTCGCCTGTTGCATCGCGGTGGCGTCCACGGTCACCTGCACCTCGGTGGGCCGGCCGCGGCGGAGGTCGGACTCGAAGCGGGTCGGAATGGTGACGATGAACATATAACGTCCGCGATCCATGTCGCCGGTGGCGTCGCCGGGCGCGATGAGATCGGGGTGTTGGAATTGCGGCGGGTAGAACGCGGCGATCAACTCCTTGGAGAGCTGCGACTCGTCCTCGTCGATGAAGGCGAGGCTGGCGTTGTTCACCTCGGACTTGACGCCGCGGGCCTGCGTGAGGATCGACAGCGAGAAGGCGTAGAGGATGAACCCGACGAGCACGGGGTCGCTCGCCAGGCTGCGTAACTCTTTCAGGCCGAGCCAGAAGATGTTGGAGAGACGCTTCACGCTAGGTCTCCTGGCGTGGCAGGCCCGCAACGCCCAGGCCGATGAGGATGGGGATGAAGGCGGCCAGGGCGAGGGCGTCCATCAAGAGGCCGTCGGCCCCCAGGCCCTTGGTGAAGGCGCCGACGCTGGCGTGAATGTAATACGAGGTCGGCCACAGGGTGCCGAAGACCCGGGCGCCGCCGTCCAGGGTCGAGACCGGCTGGAGCAGACCCGAGAACTGCGTGGTCGGCAGGATGGTAAGGATCGCCGTGATGAAGACGGCGGCCACCTGGCTGGAGGTGAACGTGGAGACCAGCATCCCCAGGGCCGTGGTCGCCGTGACGTACAGCAGCGTGCAGAGCGTAAGCATCCATCCGCTGCCCTTGAGCGGGACCCCGAAAACGACAACCGCCATGAGCAGGAGCACTGCGTAATTGATCATGCCGATGACGATGTAGGGCAGTTGCTTGCCCATGAGGAACTCGAGCCGCCGGGTGGGCGTGACATAGAAGTTGATGATCGAGCCCAGTTCCTTCTCGCGGACGATGCTCACGGTCATGAGGATCGCCGGGATCAGGATCAGCAAGATGGCCGGCACGCTGGGCACGATGGCGTAAATGCTCTCGAACGCAGGGTTATAGGCGAAGCGGGTCTGCACCTCGACCGGGGGCTGGCCGGGGAAGTGGATCGGGCTGTTCCGCACCCGCTCATTCAGGAAGTTGTTGTGCACGCCTACGATATTCTGGCGTACGCTCTCGGCGCGGTTTGTGGGAGCGCCGTCCACCCAGGCTGTGATCTCGCCCACGTTTCCTTTCCGAACGTTCCGGCCGAAGTTGGGCTGCACCTCGAGGGCCACTTCGATCTCGTGGGATTTGAGCCGCAGTTGCAGCTCGTCCGGAGTCTGGGCCGGCGGATGGAGGATGAAGTAGCGCGAGCCCTCGAAAGCCGAAAGATAGGCCCGACTCTCGGGCGACTGATCGAGATCCAGGAAAGCGAAGCGGATGTTCTCGACGTCGGTGGTGATGCCGAAGCCGAAGGCGAGCATCATCAGGGCCGAGCCGAGGAACGCAAAGAGCAGGCGCACCGGGTCGCGCTCGATCTCCTGGGCCTCTCGGCGGCTGTAGGCGAGCATTCGCCCCAGGCTCAAGCCGGACCTCGTCGGGTGCGCCGGGGCCCCCGCGGGGGAAGCGATCGGAATCGCCATCGCGGGCCTGGCTTCCTTGTCGTCCACCTTCTCTTCGGTCGCGGGGGGCGGGGTGCCGGCAAGCTTTTGTCGGGATGCCTCGGCTTCGGCAATAAAACCGATGAACGCGGTTTCCAGGTCGTCGGTGTCGCGCTCGGCCATCAGCCGGGCCGGAGTGTCGCAGGCCAGCACGGTGCCCGCGTGCATCAGCGAGATGCGGTCGCAGCGGAGGGCCTCGTTCATAAAGTGGGTGGAGACGAAGATCGTCACTCCCTGGCGGCGCGAGAGGTCGATCGAGCAACTCCCAGAACTCGTCGCGGGCGACCGGATCCACACCGGAGGTCGGCTCGTCCAGCAGGAGCATGTCGGGCTCGTGTAACACCGCGACCGCCAGGGAAAGCCGTTGCTTCAGCCCCAGGGGCAGGTCGCCGGAAGGCGTTTCCAGATGCGAGCGCAGGCCGAAGCGGTCGACCAGCTCAACGATCCGGGCGTTGGCCCGGTCTCGGGGCAAGTCGAAGATCTTGGCGTGGAGGTCGAGGTTCTGCCGCACCGAAAGCTCGCCATAGAGCGAGAATGCCTGCGACATGTAGCCCACGCGCTTGCGAGTCGCCAGATCGTCGGCGTCCACGAGCTCGCCGAACAGCTTGGCCTCGCCCTCGGTCACGGGTAGCAGGCCGGTGAGCATCTTCATCGTCGTGGACTTGCCGCAGCCGTTGGAGCCGAGGAAGCCGAAGATCTCGCCGCGGCCGATGGTGAAATTCACGCGATTGACGGCGGTGAAGCTGCCGAATCGCTTGGTGAGATCCGTGGCCTGGATGGCCGGCTCGCCGCCGGGGTCCACGCGCGGGGGGATCACCAGGCGCGGCGCCCCCCTCCTCGGCGCCGGGAAGCAGCGCGACGAACGCCTCTTCCAGGTTGCTCGTGCCGGTGCGTTCCATCAACTGGGCGGGCGTGCCGGTGGCGATGACCCGGCCGGCATCCATGGCGATCGTCCAGTCGAAGCGCTGGGCCTCGTCCATGTAAGCCGTCGAAACGAGGACGCTCATGCCGGGCCGCTGTTCGCGGATGTGGTCGATGAGGTTCCAGAACTGCTGGCGCGAGAGCGGGTCGACGCCGGTGGTCGGCTCGTCGAGGATGAGCAGGTCGGGGTCGTGGATCAGTGCGCCGCAGAGGCCGACCTTCTGCTTCATGCCGCCGGAGAGCTTGCCCGCGGGCCGGTCGGGGAACGGGCCCAGGCCGGTGGCGTTCAGCAGGCCCTTGATGCGAGGCTCTCGCTCGGCGTCGGGCACGCCGAACAGCCGCGCGAAGAAGTCGATGTTCTCGAAAACGCTCAGCTCGAAGTACAGATTCTTGCCCAGCCCCTGGGGCATGAAGGCAATCCGCGGGCAAACGGCCTCGCGGTGATCGGTGTCGTTCATGTCGCCGCCGAGAACCCGAACCTCGCCCGTCTGGATCCGCTTCGACCCGGCGATCAGGCCCATCAAGGTCGACTTACCCACGCCGTCGGGCCCGATCAGGCCGACCATGCAGCCGGCCGGGATCGCGATGTCGAGGCCGTCGAGTGCGCGCGTCGTCCCGTAGACGTGCGAGATGGCGCGGGCCAACGCCACAGGCTCGTCGACTCGGACGGGGTCGGCAGAAGCGCTGGAGATAGCCATCGCATTCTCGATTTACGACTTGGGGGACGATCCGTCGGCAGCCGGCGGCGTGGTCGCCTTCTCGGTCGGCGGCGTCGGGTGCGCTTCGACGGGCGCCGGGCGTGGTCGCCTTCTCGGTCGGCGGCTTGCAGGTGCGCTTCGACGGAACGGCCGAGGGCCCCGAGGCAGCCGGCTGCGATGAGGTCGTCCCCGCTGAAGTTGGGCCGGGCCCCGGGAATGGCCGGTTGAGGTGCTCCGGCCACTCGACGGAGTCGTCGAGTCGGACGTAGCCGATGCCGCGGATACCGGTCTTCACTCGCTCGATGTAGGCCAGGACGCGTTCGGGCGGCACGGTCAGCTTCACGCGGAACATCAGCTTGTCGCGCTCGCTGCGGGTCTCAACTTGCTTGGGCGTGAACTGGGCTTCCGGGGCCACGAAACTGACCTTCGCCCGTGCCGCGTATTCGGGGGTGACGTCGAAGACGATGCGAGCGTCGGCGCCGATCTTGACCCTCACCGCGTCCTGGGCCGGCAGGTAAATCTCCATGTACACATCGCCGAGGTTGACGAGCGTGAGGACCTTGCCGCCGGTGCCCAGCACCTCGCCTTCCTCGGCCAGTCGATAGAGTACGCGCCCCGGAACGGTGGAGCGGAGCGTCATGTCGTTGATCCGCGACTGGGTATGCGCCACCTCGGCCTTGGCTGCGTCGACGCTCTTCCTGGCCGTGTTGAGCCGGGCCTTCTCACCCTTCAACGTGGCGCCCGAGGTCTTCACCACGGTCTCCTTGACGTCGAACTCTTCACGGGGGACCGCCTTGCGCGCGAAGAGCGCGCGGGTGCGCGCGAAATCGAGCTCGTCCAGCTTCAACTGGCTATCGGCCTTGGCGATCGCGGCATCGATCTCGAACAACTTGGCCTCCTGCTCGGCGACGGTCGCCTCGGCTCGCGCCAGCGTCGCCTCGAGCGTGACGGTGTCCATCTTGGCGACGATCTGGCCGGGCCGGACCATATCCCCCTCGTGAACGAGGATCGTCGCGACGCGGCCCGGCTCCTTGGTCGTCACGTCCACCTGGACCGATTCGACCCGCCCGTTCCCCGAAGCGATCCCCGGCGGAAGCGCCGTCAACCGCGCCTGCCACGCCTGCCAGGCGAGAACCCCGCCCCCGGCCAGGAAGGCCAGCAAGAGGACCCAGAACGTTTTCCCCTTCATCGCGGCAGCTCCCAACGAACCATGGACTCGATTACTTCGATCGAACACAACTCTAGCCGGAATTGGGTCGAGGCCGCCATATCCCGGTACCTGTTTCGCGAGTGCATCTCGCACGATTGCATTTATTGGCGTCTGTATTTCGGTGAGGCTCATGTGATGCGCCGCCCTGGATTCCATCGACTTGACCGGCGAGTTTCGAGAGGTCCCGTCGTGGAGACGCCGCCGCGAGTCACCTGGATCAGGTCGAGCATCAGGAGGAGGAGTTGGCCGTCCCCGGCGTGGAAGTCGGCGAGGGCGGGAAAATCGGGGGCGGAGGTCCTTTCCCGAGGGGAGACGATATGATAGCTTTCGGACGTCGTTGGTCGCTCCCGAGCGAGGAATCAGGCAGCCCCGATCACCCTTCATCATCGAGCCCCGGAGCTGCCGCCGAGGATTTCGCTTGCCATTCCGGGCGACACATCCTCCAGTCCGATCGGCGTGCCCCTCATCGCGCTCCAGCAAGAACTTGTCATTGAAAGGAATTGACGTGAGCCGTCGCGACAAGAAAACGGCGGAGAACGCGCCCGCTGCGCATGAGAAGCTCAAAGGCAAGGATTACTCGGGCGAACTCGAGAAGCTGCACGTGGAGTTGGTCAAGCTCCAGGAGTGGGCGAAGCACAAGGGCCTGAAAGTCTGCATCGTATTCGAGGGGCGGGACGGTGCCGGCAAGGGAGGTGTCATCAAGGCCATCACCGAACGCGTCAGCCCGCGGGTCTTCCGGGTCCTTGCGTTGCCGGCACCGACCGATCGCGAGAAGACGCAGATGTATATCCAGCGGTATCTACCCCATCTCCCGGCGGCAGGCGAGATCGTGATCTTCGACCGTAGCTGGTACAACCGCGCCGGTGTCGAGCGGGTCATGGGGTTCTGCTCCGACGAGCAGGCGCGCCACTTTCTTCAGGCCACGCCGCCCGTGGAGAAGGCGATCGTCGAGTCCGGAGTCATCTTGCTGAAGTACTGGCTGGAAGTGAGCGAGGAAGAGCAGACCCGGCGACTGGAAGCGCGGATTCACGACGGCCGGAAGATCTGGAAGCTATCGCCGATGGATCTGGAGTCCTACAGCCGCTGGTACGACTATTCTCGGGCGCGGGACGAGATGTTCGCGGCGACTGACACCTCCTGGGCACCGTGGTTCGTGGTGCGGTCCGACGACAAGAAACGCACGAGACTGAACATCATCAGCCATCTCCTGAGCCAGATCCCTTATCACGACGCCCCGCGCGAGGCGGTCCGTCTGCCCAAACGACAGAAGGCCGGAGACTACAAGGAACCGAACTACCCGTTCAAGTTCATTCCCGAGACCTACTGAAGGAATGGTTCATGGCACCCGCAAGCAGCGAAGTGAAACCGAAAAGCGGTGACGGTACCAAGGACGCGGCGGCAGGGCCTCTTTCCGCCGGCGAACTGCGCACGATGGACGCCTACTGGCGGGCCTCCAATTACCTGTCGGTCGGCCAGATCTACCTCCTGGACAACCCGCTCCTGGAGGAAACGCTGGGGCGGGAGCACATCAAGCCGCGGTTGCTCGGCCACTGGGGCACGTCGCCGGGCCTGAACATGCTCTACGTCCACCTCAACCGGGTCATCAAGCGAGATGACCTGAACATGATCTACGTCATCGGCCCGGGCCACGGCGGGCCGTCCCTGGTCGCCCACGCCTACCTCGAAGGCACCTACAGCGAGGTCTATCCGGAGATCAGCCAGGATGCGGAGGGGATGAGGAGGCTGTTCAAGCAGTTCAGCTTCCCGGGGGGCATCCCCAGCCACGTCGCCCCCGAGACTCCGGGCAGCATCCACGAGGGGGGCGAGCTCGGGTACGCCCTGAGCCATGCCTACGGGGCGGCATTCGACAATCCGGACCTGATCGTCGCCTGCGTGGTCGGTGACGGCGAGGCGGAGACCGGCCCGCTCGCCACCGGCTGGCATGGCAATAAGTTCCTCAACCCGGCACGAGACGGTTGCGTGCTCCCCATCCTCCACCTGAACGGGTACAAGATCGCCAACCCCTGCTTCCTCGCCCGCATCCCGAAGGACGAGTTGCAGAAGTTCTTCGAGGGCATGGGCTACAAACCTTACTTCGTCGAAGGGCGCGACCCGGGTGCGGTCCACCAGCAGCTCGCCAGTGTCCTCGACGCCGTCGTCGCGGAGATCCGGCGGATCTGGGACGACGCCCGCACCAGGGGCGTCGTGAAGCGGCCGGCCTGGCCGATGATCGTCTTCCGCACCCCGAAGGGCTGGACCTGCCCCCCGGAGATCGACGGCAAGAAGTGCGAGGACTACTGGCGGAGCCACCAGGTGCCGATGGGCGACATGGACAAGCCCGAGCACATCCGCATCCTCGAGGGGTGGATGAAGAGCTACCGGCCCGAGGAGCTGTTCGACGCCCAGGGCCGGCTGCTCCCCGAGCTGGCCGAGCTGGCCCCGAAGGGACATCGCCGGATGAGCGACAATCCGCACGCCAACGGCGGCCTGCTGCTGCGCGACCTCAAGTTGCCGGACTTCCGCGACTATGCGGTCGACGTTCCCAGCCCCGGCGCGACCATGGCCGAGTCGACCCGGGCGATGGGTACGTTCCTGCGGGACGTCATGAAGCAGAATTTGGAGAGCCAGAACTTCCGCCTGTTCAGCCCGGACGAGAACAACTCGAACCGCTGGCAGGATGTGCTGGAGGTGACCAACCGCTGCTACATGGCCGAGATCTACCCGGAGGACGACAAGCTCAGCCCGGACGGCCGGGTGATGGAGGTGCTCAGCGAGCACCAGTGCCAGGGCTGGCTGGAGGGATACCTCCTGACCGGCCGGCACGGATTCTTCTCCTGTTACGAGGCGTTCATCCACATCATCGACTCGATGTTCAACCAGCACGCCAAGTGGCTGAAGGTGTGCAACCACATCCCCTGGCGGCGGCCGATCGCCTCGTTCAACTATCTGCTCAGCTCGCACGTTTGGCGCCAGGACCACAACGGCTTCAGCCATCAGGACCCCGGCTTCATCGACCACGTCGTCAACAAGAAGGCCGGGGTGATCCGCGTCTACCTGCCGCCCGACGCCAACTGCCTCCTGTCCGTGACCGACCACTGTCTCCGGAGCCGCAACTACGTCAACGTCGTCGTCGCGGGCAAGCAGCCCGCGCCGCAGTGGCTGACGATCGACCAGGCCGTCAAGCACTGCACGCAAGGCCTCGGCATCTGGGAGTGGGCCAGCAACGACAAGGGGAGTGAGCCGGACGTGGTCATGGCCTGCTGCGGCGATGTGCCGACCCTCGAGACGCTGGCGGCGGTCGAGCTCCTGCGCGCACACCTGCCGGAGCTGAAGGTTCGCGTGATCAATGTCGTGGACCTGATGACTCTGCAGCCGTGCCGCGAGCACCCGCACGGCCTGGCGGACGCGGACTTCGACGCCCTGTTCACGAAAGACAAACCGATCATCTTCGCCTTCCACGGCTACCCGTGGCTGGTCCACCGCCTGACATACCGGCGCACGAACCACAAGAACCTGCACGTTCGCGGCTACAAGGAAGAGGGCACGACGACGACGCCGTTCGACATCGTGGTCCTCAACGACCTCGACCGGTTTCACCTGGTGGAGGACGTGATCGATCGGCTACCGCAGTTGGGCGCCCGGGCCGCCTACTTCAAGCAGGCGATCCACGACAGGCTCATCGAGCATAGAGAGTACATCGGCCGGTTCGGCGATGACATGCCGGCGATCAGCGGTTGGAGGTGGGGGCTGAAGAGTCGGGCGGGCTCGGGCACGACCTCCACCGAAGGGGACAACATTTAAAGTCGTCCTCCGTAGGCTCCCTGCGCCCTGCGCCTCTGGGGATTCCGAATTCCGGATTCGCGATTCCCGATTCCCGGATCCTTCCCCTGCGCACCTCTGGGGATTCCGAATTCCGGATTCGCGATTCCCGGATCCTTCCCCTTCGGGAATCCGGAATCGCGAATCGGGAATCCCGATTGCTTTGCGGCCGAAGGAACGCTGACGAAACAACTTCCCGGAATCGGACCAGCCCTAACTCGTTCCCACGCTCTGCGTGGGAATGCCTTCTTCGACGCTCTGCGTCGCGGCCTTCGGCCCCGCCCGTGGGACGCGGAGCGTCCCGGACGGCATTCCCACGCGGAGCATGGGAACGAGGGGAAATCGGGAGGTTGTTTCGTCAGCGTTCCAAGGCCGCGTTCGCGTCGTCCTCCGTAGGCTCCCTGCGCCCTGCGCACCTCTGGGGATTCCGAATTCCGGATTCGAGATTCCGGATTCCCGGATCCTTCCCCTTCGGGAATCCGGAATCGCGAATCGGGAATCCCGATGGGGTTGCGGCCGAAGGCCGCGTCAGGGGAATAGGGCCCCGCCCGCCCGCGAATGTGCGCTCGATCGGAGGCCGTCTGGGGAGGAATCCATGCCATCCGAAGGGAAAGCTGTTTCTTGCCCGGCATGGGGACACGTCTTGAACGGACTCTCGCCAGCATAACGACTCGGATCAATCGACTTCGGTGCCGTCGGACCAACGCGCGCAACGCGGCTCGCGGTTCGTAGGCCAGGGCGAAGGCCTCAACAGAGAAGGAACTCGGTTCGCCAGTTCAGCAGTGCGCTTTCTGCGTGAAAATGCGCACCGGGCCACGGTGGGAGCAAGGGGGACGGACTGACGCGCGGGAGGCGAGGCGGCCCGATCGGACTGCGTGTTCCGCTCCGAAAGGCGCAGTCGTTCAGGACGCATCGCGGACTCTAAGAACGTGGTTTGGCGTGGGCTTTTGGCAATCAGCGGAGATCATGCCCCGCGATCCCATCGGGCCGGGGATTACCCTGGAAATGGTGATCAACGCCCATCAGACGCCATCGCGAGCGGCTCCGGGAAATAATTTCCGTCCAAAGGCTTGACAACTGTAAGAGAGAACCTTATCCTGTACTACTACAACTAGTACAGGTGGTGAACGATGTCCGCCTTCCACATCAACGTTACGACCGGAACCGGCACGCCGATCTACCGCCAGATCATCGATCAGGTGCGCCTGGGCGTGGCCACGGGCGCCCTGATCCCCGGTCAGGCAATGCCCAGTGTGCGGAGTTTGGCCGAGCGGTTGGTTGTCAACGCCAACACCGTGGTCAAGGCCTACGCGGAGCTGGTGCGCGACGGGGTGCTGGAATCGCAACAGGGCATGGGCTTTTTCGTGGCGGAGAAGCGGCAGATCTACAGCAAGGCCGAACGTCTGCGGCGGTTGCGGCTCGCCGTTAACGACTTCATCCATGAAGCGGTTTTCCTCGACTTCAGCGCCGAGGAAATCCGCAAGGTCGTGGACGAGAAGCTGACCGAGCTGGATTGGGAAACCAAACCGATTGGAGCAAAACATGATCGCAACAGCTCTTTGTGACCACACCAGCCCACCCGATCCGTGTGACTCGGTGATCGAGGCGCGGGGGCTGACGCGCTACTTCGGGCGAAAATGCGCGGTCGACAGCGTCTCCTTCCGGGTGCCGCGGGGCAGCGTCTTCGCATTCATCGGCCGCAACGGAGCCGGCAAGACGACGACCATCCGCATGCTCCTGGGCCTCCTGGAGCCGACACGCGGCTCGTCGATCATCCTCGGCTGCGACAGCGCCACGCTCCGTCCCGAAACCCGCGCCCGGATCGGTTACATGGCCGAGGGACATCCCGTCTACGCCTGGATGCGGGTCGGCCAGTACGGGCGATTTCAACGCAGCTTCTACCATCACTGGAAGCAAGAAATCTTCGCCGCCGTGATCGACTACTTCGCGATCAACCCGAGCACCAGGGCCGGCCACCTCTCGCACGGCCAGCGCGCCGGCCTCCACCTGGCGATGACGCTGGCGATCGAGCCGGAGGTGCTGATGCTCGATGATCCGGCCACCGGCCTGGACCCCGCCGCCCGCAGGTCCTTGCTCGAGGCCATGATCTACTTCACCCGCAGCCGCGAGCGCACGATCTTCTTCTCGACCCACCTCCTGGATGATGTGGAGCGGGTCGCCGACCACGTCGCGATTCTCGACTACAGCATCTTGCGGGCCTGCGCCAGCGTTCGACACGTTCCGCGACCGCGTGCGCTCGCTGGTGGTGCGGTTCCCTGGCGAGCCGCCTCGGAAGCTACCGGCCATCCCGGGCCTGCTGCGGGCGACGCGGACCGAGAACGAGCTGTCTCTCATCGTGGCCAATCTCAACGGACGGACCAGGCGCGATCTCGAATCCCTCGGGGCCGAGGCCGTGGACGAGCTGCCGATCAGCCTGGAGGACGCCTTGATCGCCCATGTCGGACGGCAGGGTGACAGGAGTTTCTTCCTGAACACGATTGGAGACGCATCATGAAAGCGCTGATCCTGAAGGAGTGGCGGGAACACCTCAAGTGGGTCCCGCTGCCCGGCCTGGTCATCCTCCTCGTCTTCTCCATCGAGAAGCCCGAGGCGCCCATGCCCGTTGATACGGACGCGTACTATTACTGCCTGACCGCCGTCGTCTTCGCCGCGGCGCTCGGCTTTTTGCAGATCGTCTTCGAGGCGCACGGCGACAAGCGTTCGCTGCTCTTGCACCGGCCGCTGAGCCCGTCGCGCATCTTCCTGGCCAAGGCGCTCGCCGGCGTCAGCCTCTACCTGCTGGCGCTGGGGATTCCTTTTGTGTGTCTGGAAACCTGGAAGGCGACGCCGGGCAACATGCCGGCGCCCTATCATTGGCGGATGAGCCTTCCCTGGCTGGCGGACATTCTCTCGGGCCTGGTCTACTACTTCGCGGGGATGCTCATGGCCCAGCGCGCGTGCGCTGGTACGGCAGCCGGGGTTTGGCTCTGGCCGGAGCCTTCTTCGGCTCCTGCCTGGTCTGGACACTGCCCGAGTTCTGGCAAGCGCTCGTAGCGATCGGGATCATCGGGTCGTTTGTGGGCGTGGCGGCGTGGGGCAGCTTCTCGGCCGGAGGCGAGTATGCCAGCCAGCCGCGGCTCGCCAAGGCTGGCCTGGCGATGACCTTTCTGGCGGCTCTGCTGATCCTGAGCATGCTCGGCAAGCAAATGATCGGGGAGTGGTCCGATTCCGGGTTCCGGTGGGCCTACGGAATCCACCGCCAGGGGCGGGTGATGGCGGCTCCCTTGGTCATAACCGCCCTCGGTTATTTAGGCCCTTGGACCGACCTCAACGGACAGGAGCTGCCCGGCCTCAAACGGCCGATGTTCCCTGTGTTCGAGGGTAAGGGCGATGGCAACTTCGAGGCCCCGAGTGTAGCAATGGAGACGCCGCACCTCTGGAGTTACCGTAATCCCGGCCGATTCTACGCCGAATACAAGAACGATTCCAAGCCAGGAAACGAAGTCTGGTATTTCGACCTGGCCGAGGGCCGCCTGGTCGGATACGACAGGTCCTATCATCAGCTCGTTGGCCGTTTCGGCCCGGACGGTTTTACTCCGGCCGGCGTGCGCCCGGGGGAACGCTTCCACGGAGAGCTTCGCTATCGCATCCGTTGGTACTACGGTCAGATGAACTACGGGTGCCTGGTGTGCTCGGACGGCGTGTACGCGGTCGATTTTGCCCGGCGCACGATCCGAACGCTCTTTACTCCTGCTGCCGGAGAGACCATAACCTTTGGAAGTGATTGCGACGATGACCTTGACCGAGAATGGAAACGGGTTTTCGTCGGCACGGACAGGTCGCTCCATGTCCTGACGGAAGACGGCGCGCCGGTGCTTTCGGTACCGAGGGTTCAAGACCGCCAGAAGGATAAGTATCTCGTCATGCTCGGCAGGCTGGAAAACCCAGAACGCTTCTTCGCCTGGTATGAGCCGATGGAGTCATTGGCGGAGCCCGCGGAGTTCAAGTCCACGCCATTCCATTTTCACGAATACGACACCTCCGGTCGTGAGCTCGCCCACCGCAGCGGCCTGAAACGTCCCAACCCAGCGGCTTCGTACGCCAAGGCCTTGTTCGGAGCGGTGACGCCGATGACGGAGGCCGCGGCCCTTGTTGGCGCATCGCGCGTACCTGCGCTGGGAGGGCGCCGGAACGGAAGCACCCGGAAGCCCATGCTTCTCGATTACCTTGAGAACAGCCGGTATTACATCCCTGGTACCTCCAGGCTTGAAGAGGTCCCAACCGGATTGGTTCCCGGCTACATCGCCTTGGTCGTGCTGTCGGGAGCGGCCAGCGCGATTGGCTGCTGGCTGCTGGCCCGCCGCTATGCCTTTTCCCGCGGGCGCAGCATCATGTGGGCACTCGTTGGCTTCTTCTTTGGCTGGGTCGGGTGGCTCCTGATGCTCGTGGTGCAGCAATGGCCGGCGCGCGTCTCCTGCCCGGATTGTCGCCAGCTCCGGGTTGTCACACGCGACCGGTGTGAACACTGCGGTGGCCTGCACGCCCCACCGGCACCCGACGGCACGGAGATCTTCGAATCGGCCAGTGCGCTAAGGCACGTCACATTGACAGCAATCTAAATAGGTCCACGCAAGAGGGAAAGCGAGGGCGAGACGGTGCGAGGAACGTCGGGTTGTCCACGCCCCGAGGAACGCTGACGAAACAACTTCCCGGAATCGGACCAGCCCTAACTCGTTCCCACGCTCGGAATGCCGACGAAATAACTTCCCGGATTCCGGAGGTACTTAGTGACTATCTCGGAAGGTCTTTGTAGGGTGCTCTGTGAGCACCGATCCGGTGTACTTTGCCGAATTCGGTGCTCACAGAGCACCCTACGAGACGGCCATTGAGGCTTCCAGGACAGACTCGTACTTACCAGCGGGTTTTCGGGAAGTTGTTTCGTCAGCGGTCCCTGCGTGGGAATGCCTTCTTCGACGCTCTGCGTCGCGGCCTTCGGCCCCGCCCGTGGGACGCGGAGCGTCCCGGACGGCATTCCCACGCGGAGCATGGGAACGAGGGGAAATCGGGAGGTTGTTTCGTCAGCGTTCCAAGGGGCCGAAACAGATCAGCCCGGGGCAACGCCCCGGGAATCGGAAGCCCCACGAAAACCGCCCTGAAAGGGCGGAACACCTCAACGGAGCGGCCCGGCTTGTCTCGCCCTTTGAGGGCTGGGATTGGGGTGGTCGTCCCAGTCCCCGGGGCGTTGCCCCGGGCTGGTATGTTTCGGCCCCTTCGGGGCATTGATGGGCGGCACTCGCGACCTCATCACACGCTCACTTTCCCTATCACGAGGATTCAGTTAATCGGGGGACTCACCATGAAAGCGTTGATCTTCAAAGAGTGGCGGGAACACCTCAAGTGGGTGCCTCTGCCCGGCCTGGCGATCTTGCTCATGTTCCTGATCAATAAGCCCGGCGAGCCCATGCCCGACGTCACAATCGCGTTCTTCTTGTGCCTCACGGGCGTCCTCTTCGGCACGGCGCTCGGGTTCCTGCAGGTGTTCTTTGACGGACACGGCGACCCGCGTTCGCTGCTGTTCCACCGGCCGCTCTACCCATCGCGTGTTTTCCTCGCCAAGGCGATCGCCGGCATGAGCCTCTACTTGCTCGCGCTGGGCATTCCGTTTGTGTGTATCGAGACCTGGAAGGCGAGACCGGGCAACTTGCTGGCGCCCTATCATTGGCGGACGAGCCTTCCCTGGCTGGCGGACATCCTCTCGGGCCTGGTCTACTACTTCGCGGGGATGCTCACGGCCCAGCGAGACGTGCGCTGGTATGGCAGCCGTGGTTTGGCCCTGGCCGCAGCCTTTTTCTGCTCCTTCCTCGTGTGGGTCCTGCCTGAATTCTGGCAGGCCCTGCTGGCGATCGCGATCATCGGTCTGGTGGTCAGCGTGGCGGCCTGGGGCAGCATCTGCGCCGGAGGCGCCTATGCCCCGCAACCTCGTCTCGCCAAGGCCGCCCTGGCCATGACCTTCCTTGCAGGTCTCTTGATCGTGAGCATGTTCGGCAAGCAAACGATCGGCGCGTGGTTCGATTCCGGGTTCTGTTGGGAATGGATCATCGATCGCCAGGGACGGGAGGTGGCCATGCCCTTCGCCATGGGCCGCGGCCCGATAGGTCCCTGGACCGATCTCGAGGGGCACGAGCTGCCCGATCTCAATCGCAGCGTGGATCGTCCGAGACTGGCGGCCCCGGCCTCCTACATGGGGGCTCCACTCTTCTCGAGCTATCGCAATAGCGGCCGATTCTACGTGGAATGCAGGAACGAGACGAAGCCAGGCAACGAACTCTGGTATTACGACCAGGCTCAGGGCCGCCTGGTCGGCCGCCATCTGTATTACCATCATCTCCTTGGCAGTTTCGGACCGGATGGGTTTACCCCGCCCGGGGCGCAGCCGGGCCCGCGCTTTCGAAGGAGAGCTTCGATATGAGAATAATCGCTGGTACACCTTTAACATTCCATTCCTGGCTTTTCCTGGCCGCGTTGACACGGTCGATTTTGCCCGGCGCACGATCCGAGCCCTCTTTACTCCGAGTGCGGGGGAGACCGTGGTGAGCGCAGGCGAGTGCGAGGATTTCTTGACGAAGCATGAGTGGTTTGTCGTCGGCACGGAAAAGTCGTTCCACTTCCTGACCGAGGAGGGTTCGCCGATGGTGTCCGTGCCGAGGGCCCACGACTGCTATGGCTATCTCGTCGCGCTGGGCAAGTTGGACAAGCCAGAGCGCAATTTTGCCTGGTATCTACCGAATCCAGGGACTCTTTTCGTGGAGCCCCAGGAGTCCAAGACCGCGCCATTCCATCTGCACGAATACGATGCCGGGGGGCGCGAGCTCGCCCACCGGGACCACCCGCAACGTCCGTATCCGGCGGCCTCGAATGCCAAGGCGTTCTTCGGGCTGGTCACGCCGATGACGGAGGTCGCGACCCTCGTCGGGCTATCGCAGTCTCTGCGTTGGGAGGGGCGCTCGAAGCGCAGCACGCGCCAGCCTGTGCTTCTCGATTATCTTGAGAACATGCGGTATTTCGTTCCCGGGACCTCGCGGTTTGAAGGGACTCCCGGGGGACTGATCCCCGGCTATGTCGCCCTGATCTTGCTCTCGGCTGCGGCCAGTGCGCTCGGCTGTTCCATGCTGGCCCGCCGTTCCGCCTTTTCCCGGCGCGCGGGATCGGCTGGGCGCTGATGGGCCTGGTCTTCGGCTGGGTCGGCTTCGTCCTGATGCTGGTATTGCAGGAATGGCCGGCGCGTGTCTCCTGCCCAGAATGTCGTAAGCTCCGCGTGGTCACACGCGAGTCGTGTGAACACTGCGGCGCCCTGCACGCCGCGCCCGCACCCGACGGAACGGAGATCTTTGAGCCGATGACGGCAACCCCAGTCGCCGCCTTGCTTGGGCGATGACCCTCGTTTTCGATCAACGACTGATGTGCTCTCAGGCGGCGGACGCGAATGAAAGCCCGGTACAAGCGGGGCGTAGCAATCGCGCTGCACGCCATTGAGAGGCTTGACCTCTACGAGTATCCCGACGAGAGCCTTGAGGATCTCGAACCGGTCGTGGTCGGTCAGTTCCGCCTCCATTCGAATGGCGTCCGGGAGGAGGTTCGACGAATCCTACGGCTAGGTCGTACCAGGCTCCAAGCATCCACGGAAGCTGAAGGTCTCATCGAGGAGATCCGAATGCGCGACAGGAACCTGGAGAAGGTCGGAGTTTGACCTCATCCGCCGATGTCGGCGTTCTCGCTCGAAGACACGATACGATCGGGTTCCAGGCGATGGCACTCGACCTCTGTCCGCAGCGGCCAGTCGCGTCTTAGAGCCGGCCGAAGGAGTGCAGCCACGCGATGGTCCGCTCTACGTACCAGCGGGACTTGCCCAAACCGCTGCCGTGCTCCGTCTTGCGGGCCGCCAGCACCGGCGTGGTCCCCCGGCCTGCGCAAACCCTGCCGCACCGGTTCCGAGTCGTAGCCCCGATCCCCCTGCAAGCGGTCGGGCTTCTGCCGCTTCGGCCCCGGCTTGCCGCCCACCGGCGGCATGTCGTCGAGCGTCGTGAAGACCTGGGTGATCTCGGGGACGTTGGCGGCGGTCACCGTCGCCGCCAGCGGCACGCCTTGGGCGTCGGTCATCACGTGGTGCTTGCTGCCGGATTTGCTCCGGTCCTCGTGGAACTTATTGCCGGATTTGCTCCGCTCCATCGATCCGGACCATGTCCTCGCCGCCCCTTCCGGGGCCTT
Organism: uncultured Planctomycetota bacterium; assembly: GCA_963845755.1. Taxonomy (GTDB): domain Bacteria; phylum Planctomycetota; class Planctomycetia; order Isosphaerales; family Isosphaeraceae; genus CAWJTV01. Next base: position 1,285,933 of record CAWJTV010000011.1, on the reverse strand, counting down.
GGCGAAGGAGGCGTCGATCACGGCACCGCTCCCAGTCGATCGCGTCGACGCCCGTCCAGCGCGCGCCAGCAAGACGGCGTGCAACTGGCGCCAGGACGCACCGGCCTGCTGCCACCGCCTGCAGGTAGGACCGGCAGGTCTTGCCGCAGCCGCAGCCGAGGTCGGCGGGCAAGTCGTCCCTAGGCGATGCCGGTCTTGAGCACGAACAAGATGCCGGTGAGGATCTTGCGGTAGTCCAGGGGTTTGCGTCCCGGCCTGGAAGCGGAAGCGGCGCGGAGGCGGGGGTGGCAGCAAGGGCTCCAGGGCGAATTCCACGTGCGAGGTCGGAGACGCCAAGGGGTTTCATGGTGGTCCTCCTTCGGTTCGGGAGATCACTCTCCGAAGGACTCAAGAGCAGACAGCGTGCCAGTGGATTCATTTTTTCCGAGCACCTTTAGAGTCTGTTCCCTAAGTCCCTTCCTGAGCCCCCGGATGGGGGCGGAAGCACGTAGCCAGGGGCGTGAGCCCCTGGACGAGGGGGGTTCCCCCGATTCGGGGAGCCCCGGAGGGGCGACAGATCGTCCAGGGGCTCACGCCCCTGGCTACGTCCGGTCGCCCCTCTGGGGCTTTGGGAACCGACTCTCAGATTCTTTTTAAAGTTGTGGCCGGAACCGCCAGAATTGCCTATAATAAGCACGTCGGGACTTCCCAAGAGCGTTCGGGGTGCGCAAATAAGCTGATCCGAGGGTGATGCGATGCGAAACCGAAGAGGATCAGGCCTGGGGGCTCGGGCGTCGGGTCACGAAGAAACACGCCGATGCGAAAGCCGCCAAACGAACCCAGGCCCGCCCTCCGGCCGGCCTGAGAGGAGTGAACGGACCCAGGACCGGCCATCGCGAAACGCCTCAAACGAAGCCACGATTGTAACGACTGGGCAAAATATAACGAATTTGCGGAAAAGCGGATTAACCCCATGGCAGCGAACGTCGCAAAACGAACCCAAACTCGCCGTCCGGCCCCCGTCAAAGGCGAAAAACGAAGCCACGGCTGTAGGGGTCAGGCAAAATAATCGGAATTTAGGGAATAGTGGACCGGCCCAACGTCGGCGCGACACGATGGGACAACTCAAGCGTGGCAGCGTGCGTGCGACTCGTCAACCGGACGTACAAAGCAGGAAGATCGCAATCAATCACCCATCGCAAGCAAGGATCGCTTCTATGTCGCCGATCGGCCCGGGTCCTCGATTGCCTGGCGCACCGTTGCCTCCGTATCCTAGGGAGACTTGCGACGAATTCCGGGGGACCAGCACCGGGGTGAGAGACGGTTCCCGGAAACTCGCACGAGTCGCGATCGTGGCGGGCGACGGGAGTCACCGGGCGATGAATTCCAATTCCGGCTCGAATGAGGACGAGTGCCTGGCCGGGCAGTTCGCGCGCCTCTGGGAGGCCGGGCCGCCCGTCCCCGATGTCTTCAGCTTCCTGTCGTCGCATCTGGCCGTGGGCGCCGAGGACCGGCTCGAGGTGTTGCTGGTCGATCAGCATCAGCGATGGCGGCACGGGCTGCCGCTTCCGATCCGCGTCTATCTGTCGGCGTTCCCGGACATCGCCGAACGTGGCGAGCTCATCCGTCCGCTGGTCGACGGCGAGCGTCAAGAACGGCGCCGGTCGTTCGGCCGGTTGAACGAGACCATCGCGGGCCACTCGCCGTCCCTTGTGCTCTCGGAGACGCCCACCGAGCCGGTCGCCTTCGAGTCGCGGCGGAACGACACCGAGGTCGATCCGGCCGCCCTGGCTCGCGAAGTCTCCTCCACGGCGGCCCTGCCGAACCCCCCGAGCGACCTGCGGGTCACCCGCGGCCCGACCGCTGTCGGCGAGACCGGTGATTATGAGAACCTGTCCTACGCACTGGACGAGCACCATCATCTCAGGTCGGAGGCCGAGAGCCTCCGGGCGATGCTCAACTCCGTGCGGTTCACGCTGGTCCGCCGCGTGGGCGCGGGCGGGATGGGCGTCGTCTACGAGGCCTATGACCAGCAGCGCGGGGAGCTCGTCGCCCTCAAGACCATGCGACGCATGGATCCCGCGGCCCTGGTCCGGTTCAAGCAAGAATTCCGCGCGCTGAGCGATATCACTCATCCGAACCTGGTCAACCTGTATGAGATGTTCGTCGTCGAAGATCGGTGGTTCTTCACGATGGAGCTGGTCGAGGGTTGCGACTTCGTCACCTACCTCAGGGACCGGCTGTCGGTGAGCGTCCCGCGCTGCGCCTCGGGAAACACGGCTTCGGGTCGAGGCGAAGGGATCGCGACGCCAACGGCACCCGGGGCCGTCCGCGACGGCCCAGGGTCGCCCGTCTTCGATGATGCCCGCCTCCGCGATGCGATGCGGCAGTTGGCCGCCGGAGTCGATGCGCTGCATCGATCGGGGAAGCTGCATCGGGACATCAAGCCGACGAATGTCCTGGTGACCCTCGAGGGACGGGTCGTCCTGCTGGACTTCGGGCTGACCGCCGACCTGGAGAGCTCGGGCCGGCACAAGAGCCCGGATCGTCAGATCGTCGGCACGGTGGCCCACATGTCGCCGGAGCAGGCGGCCGGGTTGACCATCACGCCGGCGAGCGACTGGTACAGTGTCGGCGTCATGCTCTATGAGGCCCTGACCGGCCGGCTCCCGTTCGCCGGTTCGCCCCAGGAGCTGATCATCGCCAAGCGGACGCAGCCGCCGCCGTCGCCGGCCGCGCGGGTGGCCGGGATCCCGGAGGACCTGGTCCGGCTCTGCCTGACGCTGCTGGACCGGGACCCGACGCGTCGGCCGGGCGGTCGCGAGATCATCGCGCTCTTGAGCGGCCAGGTCCCGGAGCTGGTCGACGTCCCCGAGCCGTACCGGTCCTTCCCCTTGATCGGCCGGTCGCGGCACCTCCAGGTCCTCGATGGCGTGTTCTCCAGCCTGAACCTGGGCCGGACCGAGTCGATCTTCGTCTTCGGCCGGACGGGGACCGGCAAGACCACGCTGATCCGGTCGTTCCTCGACGGCCTGATCGCCCGGGATGAGGCCGTCGTCCTCGCCGGGCGGTGTTACGAGCGCGAATCGGTCCCATACAAGGCGCTGGATAGCTTGATCGACGCCCTGGTGCGGCATCTGAAAGGACTGACGGCGCGTGAGGTCCAGGCGCTGCTGCCCCCCGAGGTGCCGTTCCTGGCGCGGGTCTTCCCGGTGTTGCAGAGCGTCGAGGCGGTGGCCTCGGTGCGGCGCCAGGCGCCGCCGGAGATGCCCGATCCGCAGGAGCTGCGGCGCCGGGCCTTCGCCGGGCTCCGCGAGCTGCTGGTCCGGCTGGCGAGGCGGACCGCCCTGGTCCTGGCCATCGACGACCTCCAGTGGGGCGACGTCGATAGCGCCATCCTGCTCTCCGACCTGATCTGCTCGCCGCAGTCGCCCGTCCTGTTTTTCCTGGGCTGCTTCCGCTCCGAGGACGCCGAAGGGAGCCCGTTCTTGACCGAGATCCGCAAGTCGATCGCCGGTGGCTCCTCACGGCTCGACCACCGCGAGCTGGCCGTCGAGCCCTTGACGCAGTCCGAGGCGCGCGCCCTGACCCTGGTCCTGCTGGGGCGGGATGACGCCGTGTCGCGGGCCCAGGCGCGCATGGTGGCCCGGGAGTCGGGCGGGAACCCGCTCTTCATCGACGAGCTGGTCAAACACATCCAGGGGGGCGAGCCGATCGATCACTGGGAGGCGATCGGTCAGCTCGATCTGGATGAGGTGCTCTGGGAGCGGATCCAGCGGCAGCCGGAGGAATCGCAGCGGCTGCTGGGGGTCGTGGCCGTCTCGGGACGCCCGATCCGTCAGGCCCTGGCCTTCCAGGCCGGCGACCTGGGCGGCGGGGGCGGGTGGCCCTGGCCTCGCTCCGCACGGCCCGGCTGATCCGTTGCATCGGCCAGAACCAGCAGGACGACGTCGAGACCTACCACGACCGGATCCGCGAGACGGTCGTGGCCCACTTGCCGCCGGAGACCTTGATGTGGCATCACCAACGACTGGCGACGGTCCTGTCCGCCGCCGGCTCGGTCAACGCCGAGGTCCTCGCCGGGCATTATCGCGGGGCCGGCGAGACCGGGCGCGCGTGCGAGTTCTATTCGCGCGGGGCCGATCAAGCCGCGACGGCCCTGGCCTTCGACCACGCGGCGCGGCTCTACCGGATCGCGGTGGAACTCCATCCGGGGCCGGTGGACCAGGCCCGCGGCCTGTGGAAGCGGCTGGGCGATGCGCTGACCAACGCCGGCCGCGGGGCCGAGGCGGCCCAGGCTTATCTGACCGCCGCCATCTCCGCCACGGCGGCCGAGACCCTGGAGTTGAAACGCCTGGCCTCGAACCAACTCCTCATCAGCGGCCACCTGGACGACGGGCTCACCCTGCTGCGCACCCTGTTCACCCAGATGGGCCTGAGCATGCCCGAGACGCCCCGCCTCGCCCTCGCCTCGTTGATCTGGCATCGGGGCCGGCTCCGGTTGCGCGGGCTCCGCTTCCACGAGCGGGACCAGAGCCAGGTTCCCCCGATGGACCTCACCCGGATCGACCTCTGCTGGTCGGCCGTCACCGGCCTGAGCATGATCGAGCCGATCCGCGGCGCCGACTTCCAGACCCGCGGGCTCCTGCTGGCACTCCGGGCCGGCGAGCCGTTTCGCATCGCCCGCGCCCTGGCCATGGAGGCGGCACATCGGGCCACCGTCGGCCTGTCCGCCGTGCCGCGCGTCGCGGCGCTGCTGGCGGTCGCCGAGGCCCTGGCGCAGCGGATCGATTCTCCCCACGCCCGGGGGATGGTCGAGTTGGTGCGCGGGCTCAGCTCGCTCCTGTTCGGCCGCTGGAAGGACGCCCAGACCGCCCTCGATCGGGCGGAGGACCTCTTCCGCAATCATTGCACGGGCGTCGCCTGGGAGCGCGATACCGGGAGCAACTTCGCCCTGCGGGCGTTGCTGCAACTGGGCCAGATGGACGAGCTCAAGCGGCGATGGACCGTCCTGTACCAGGAGGCCCGCGATCGCGGCGACCTCTACGCCGCCACGACCTTGACCTCGTTCTACATGACCATGATCAAGCTGGCCGGCAACGAGACCCCGGGGTCGGAGGCCGATCTCGAAGCATTCCTGAACCGACGGGGCAACGGGCCATTCAACCTCCAGCACGTCTCCGCCTTCGATGCCCTGATCCACCTGGACCTCTATCGCGGCGCGATCGCCCGGGCCTGGGCCCGCGTCGACGCCACCTGGCCCGAGTATTCCCGTTCGTTGCTCTTCCGCATCCAACTGATTCGCATCCAGATGCTCGAGCAGCGGGCACGCATCGCCGTGGCGATCGCGGAGAAGTCCACCGAGCCCGAGGCGCTTTTGCTCCAGGCCGGCCGCGATGCCCAGCAGCTCGAGCGCGAGGGACAGGCCTGGGGCGTCGCCCATGCCCATTACATCCGCGCCGCCATCGCCGCCTGCCAGGAAGACCCCGTCCGCGCCGCCGACGCGCTCACCTCAGCGTCCACGCTTTATGATCAGGCCGACATGCCGCTCCACGCCCACCTCATGCGCTACCGCCTCGGCGAGGTCCTGACCGACGCCGAGTCTCGCGCACTCCGCGAGGCCGCCGAGAAAGCGCTCCAGGAACAAGGGATCGTCTCGCCACCCCGATGGGCCGGGATGTTCGCACCCGGTTTCTCGCGGATCAGCAACGAATCGACGGAGACGAGTTTCTGATCGGCTCTCAACCATTCCGTCCGTGCTCCTCTCCGACAGGGCCCCGATGAAAGCACCCTTTTCATTCCCCCACCAGCGCCCGCCGGACGCGCCGTACGGTCTCGACGTATACCGGTGGCAGATCGACCGCTCCGCCCTTGTCGGACCACCATCGGGGTTTCTCCGTATAGATCCAGACGAACTCATCCGATTGCTCGATCGCGGCGCGGAGGCTAGTCTCGAATCGTCCGGGAGAGAAGTAGTTCTTCCCGGTGTCGGCGGTGCTCCATCCCTCCTTCCGCCAGTCGTAATCGAGCCAGAGCCCGAAGCCGGCGGAGACCACGCGTTGATAGGCCGCGCGGTCGGCGGCCAGGGTCGCGGCGTCGTGCCGGATCGTTCGGCGGGCCTGCGCGAAGGCATCGGCGTCTCGGTATCCATAGGACATCTCGTGTCCATCGATGATTCGCGCCCGGCCCTTGGCGGCGTCGATCATGCCGTCGAGGAAGGGGACGAGCAGGCCGTAGCGGCACTCGGCCAGCGGCGTCTTCCCGTGCTCGGTCTGCTTCCAGAGGAGGCTGTGCCCGAAGGTCAGGAACACGGTGAGGTCGGGGAATCCCTCCTGGAAGGCGGTCATGACCTCGCGGCCGCGACGGCGGGCCTGGGCGGCGTAGTCGTCCCAGGTGCGCCGCTTCGCATCGCGCTGCTTCGCGTACTCGAAGAGCTTCCCCTCGTATTGCTCGGTGTCGAACAGGATTCCCCGGCAGTGACCGGCGCGGGCGAGTTGGGCGGCGAGCCCGGCATTGTTGACGACCGCCGCGTGGTCGTCGAACCAGTCGAGGTCGGCGGGCGTCACGTTGAATCGGAGGAAGTTGTGTCGGAACCGCGACCGGCCCAGCGACTCCAGGTCGCCGCGCGCCGACGTCAGCTCATCGGCGGAGAACGACCGCCGGCCCCAGCCGCGCCAGGTGAAGCTGACCGGTGCTCCCCGGGCCGGATGCGCGTCGACGTGGAAGACACAGCCGTCGAACGGCGTGGCCTCGAGCTCGGCGCGGTGGCTGCGCAGGAAGGCGGTCCCGGGCTCATCCCAGCCGAACTCGATAAGCGTCTTCGCCGCCGCGCCGGGATTGGCCGGGGGATTCCGGCGGACTTGCTCGGGAAAATCCTTGCGGTACCGCGCCTCCAGCTCCGCGAAATCGGCCGGCATCAGGTAGATCTTGCCGCGGATCGTCTTCGATTCGCCCGGCTTCAATCCGCCGATCCGGAAGTCGGAATGCAGGCAGACGATGACGCCCTGGAACAGCTCCTGGTAGGGTTCCCAGGCGGTGGCCAGCATCTCCTTGCCGTCCGCCGAGACGCAGCCGATCAGGCCGCTGGACGGGACGATGGAACTCAACGGACGCGGATTCACATCATCACGGCTGACTCCTTCGGGACACCAGACCTGGCCCGGCGTGTAGAGCGCGGAGAGGGCCCAGGGCGTCGTGGGCATCCGGGTTGGCCTGCCGTTGACGTAGAGGAAACACCGGGGCAGATAGGCTTCGGACCCGCTCGGCCCGGGTGCCCGCGTACCGGTCAACGCGGATGCAGGGCTGTGCCCATTGCGCCCGGGACTCGACCGCGGTCGGGTTGGTCGCGACCACCCGGAAATCGACCTCGTCCCGCCCGGCCCGGATCTCGTGGTCGACCACCACGCCGTCGTCCAGTCGCGAGCGGAGCGCGATGCGACGGCCGTCGGCGTCGGCCGCGATCCGTTCCGTCTTGTGAGGGATGACGGTTTGCTTCCAATCACGATGTGTCGAACCGGGGCGGCAGTAAGCCTCGATGTACCAGACCTCGAGCGCGCCGCCGGGCAGGTGTTTCCCGCGGATCGTCAACATCTCCTTGTCCCAGCCCAGGGACAACGCCCGACCGCCCTCCCGGGCGGCGAGCGGTGCCGCCATCGCAACGATCCCCCAGAGGCTGATCCCGATCGTCACCACCGGCCTGCGCAACCGGCACGAGTCTCGCATCATCGCTGTATCCCTTTCCCGGGCATCCGGAGGGTTGCTGCACGCGCATCACGACGGCCGCCTCATGAGGTCGAACCCCGGAACAGGCGGGATTCCAACCCGCGCAGCAGGGGCTCGAGCCAGCGAGCGACGATCAGGCCGAGCAAGACACCGACCATGTCGGTGATGCCGTCACCGATTTCCCCGTCTCGCCCGACCCACGGCAGGTTCTGCACGAGCTCGCTGATCGCCGCCACGGCCAGGCCACCCAGCGCGACCCAGGCATACCGCCATCGCGAGGTCCCGAGCCGCAGCCAGAGGACGGCGAAGACGACGAAGATCCCCCAGTGGACCACCTTGTCGAGGTCGGGGATCTCGAACCAGGGCGACCCTTGCTCGACCTCCTGGATCCACTCGCCGGGCATCCAGCACAGGACCAGGATCACGATGGTCCAGATCGAGGCCATCGTGAGCCGGAAGGCCACGATTGTGGATCGGGTCGTCGCGGACTCGACGTTATCCGGAGCCGTCGTGAGGGATTCCACCGGTGATTCTCTCCTCGGGGACGCGATCAGAAAACATTCCTGGCTCGGCCCTATCGTAACCGCCGGCCGCACGTCCTGGCGAGGTGCGATCGGCCCACCGGCTCTGGGAAGTCGGTGCCCCTCATCGCTTCTTCGAAATCCGTGTCGCCCATCCTCATGGAGATGACAAATGAGCCTGAAGCCGATTCCGAGTCTCGACTCCAGACCCCTTTCCGCACTCGACGCCGGGGCGTGCTCATCAGCGCGCCCCCCTTCTCTCGTCTCACATCCCCTTCGGCCATCGGCGGGACTCTTCGAGCGGCTCTCCGGTCTCGAGGAGGCTCTTGAGGCTCGCCAGGATCATCGGCCAGCCGTTCGACACGGCCTCGATGAGCTTCGAGCCGGGTGTCTCGCTCTCGTGGATGACGGTGAGCTTGACCGACTCACCCTGGCTCTCAATCTCGTAGGTCAGGCGAGAAGGAGCCTCGGCGCGCAGATCGGGCTTGAACTCGTTGCGCCACGACAGGACGAGTCGGCGACCCGGCTCGATCTCGAGGATCTCACCGCTGTCGCCGACGCGACCGTCGGGGATCATCAGCCGCCAGGAAGCGCCCGGCTGCCATTCGGATTCCTGCCAGGTCTCCACCCAGTAACGCCGGGTGAACTCCGGATCGATCAGCGCCTCCCACAGCTTCTCCGGTGTCGTCCGGATGTAGGTCACGTAGACGAACCGCGAATCAGCCATCGGCTTCTCCTTCCAACTTTTTCTTGAGCTCGGCCAGCGCGCGGAGGCGGCCCCGCTCGAATTTCCCGATCCAGCGCTCGGCGATCGCGTGGATCGGCACCGGGTTGAGGTAATGCAGCTTCTCGCGGCCACGCCAGATCGGAACGACCAGCGACGCCTCTTCCAGCAGTTTGAGGTGCTTTGTCACCGCCTGACGGGTCATGTTCAAGTGCTCGCAGAGCTGGCCCAGCGTCTGCCCGTTGTCCTCGCGCAAACGATCGAGCAACACGCGCCGGCCCGGGTCGGCGAGCGCCTTGAACACCTTGTCGAGGTCTGCGTCCATCGCCCCATTATGCAACCGTTTAGTTGCGTGTCAAGGGAGTCTGTCGGATTCTTGACCGCCTGCCGGAGATGGCCGACGAGATCCGCGAGATGTTCCCGGCCCTGGTCGAGGTCGAGCAGGTCGAGGGAGACGCCCTTGACGACGCGCACCGGCCTCCCCCGCCCGCCATCTCGCGCCTCTGGGAAGGACGCCTCCTGCCACCGGGCAAGTGATGGTGGGTCCGCCTGGGAACATCACCCCGTCCAGAGCACCGACAGACTGCACCTCAAGCGCGGCTATCCCGCCGCAGCCGGTCCGCTTCCAATCGCCGTTACGGCATTGCTGGGACTGTCCCGGTGGTGCCGGCAGCACGGTCAGCAACACTCGACCGTTTTCATGGTTTCGCCCGTTTCGTATAATCGATCTTGAGTATTGGGCTGTGCTTCAGGTCCCGGCCCTCACCTGTCGATGCCTGCATCGGCCGATAAGGCGGGTACGTCGCTCATTAACGGAATTGCGTCCATGAACGGCTACACGGCCGCGCCGACGTTTCACCGTCGTTTTTTTCCGGCGGACCCGAAGATGACCCGAAGCACGATTGCAGGCCGGTGGTTCTGATGGCATCACTCCTTGGGGTGAAGCCGGAGGTCTTCCAGGAAGCATTCAGGGGCGTGACACCTGCGCCGACAGCAGGCTGTCGCCCGAGCAGGCGTTCGAACCAGATTGCCCTGATGAACGTGCTGAAGCTCCACGGTGTCACCGATGAGCGAAGATGTCGCGGTCGAACATAGAATCAGGAGTTGCAATGCCTCCCCAAGGACCATCCCCCGCGTTGTTTTTCGACACGATCAGCGCCTATCAGCGTACCGAAGCTCTCCGGGCGGCCATCGAACTTGACTTGTTCTCGCGATTGGCTGCCGGGCACCAGACGGCTCCCGAGTTAGCCAATGCCTGCCAGGCCGCGCCGCGTGGCATCCGCATATTGGCAGACTATCTCACCATCCTCGGCTTCCTTCACAAACATGGCGACCGCTACGAAATCACCGCCGACGCAGCGGCGTTTCTCGATCGCAAGTCGCCGGCCTATCTGGGCGGCACGGTTCGTTTCATCCTCGCGCCCGGATTGAGGGAGAGCTTCCAGCAACTGACGGCGGCCGTGCGGCGTGGCGGCACGGCGGTTTCCGACGAGGGAACCGTCTCTCACGACAACCCGATTTGGGTTGAGTTCGCTCGCGCAATGGCTCCGCTCATGCAGATGCCGGCCCAGTTGCTTGCGGGTCTGGTCGGCGGAGATACCGGGCAACCGCTCCGCGTGCTCGATGTCGCCGCGGGGCACGGATTGTTTGGCATCACCATCGCGGATCGCTATCGCCAAGCTCACGTCACCGCGCTGGATTGGCCAAATGTGCTGGCGGTCGCAGAGGAGAATGCTCGTAGGGCGGATGTTGCCGAGCGGTATGCTCTGCGTCCCGGTAGTGCCTTCGACTTGGATTGGGGCGGCCCCTACGACATCGTGCTCCTGACCAACTTCCTGCATCACTTCGACGTGCCGACATGTGAGCAGTTGGCGGCCAAAGCGTACGCGGCGCTCGCACCGAGTGGCCGAGCCCTGACGCTGGAATTCATTCCCGAGCCCGATCGCATCACGCCTCCATCGACGGCTAACTTCGCGCTGGTGATGCTCGCCACCACAGCCCACGGCGACGCGTACACGTTTGCGGAATTCCAGTCGATTTTTGCCCGGGCCGGGTTCCTGCGTAGCGAATTCCACGCTCTTCCGCCGACGACGCAACAGGCGGTGGTGTCGTATAAGGGTTGAATGGGATGAGGAATCGCAGCAAGCGTCGGATTCCCATTGAAGCACGGCGATGTCGTAGCGTGTCAGGATTGGTCGAAACTTGTGTGAGAGCAGTAGCCCTCGAACGCTCAGGACGATCAGACCAAAGCGCGCAGTATCGCTGGCTTTGGCCTGGACGATTGCGTCGTCCGCCGCAGTGGGAATCGCGCAAGGAGGTCGAGTGAAGTGCGCCCCTGGGATCGGACCGACCAGAGGCCGCTGGGCCACGTTCTGGGAAGCATCACCCGGCCACGAGGCGGGCCCTTGTCTGCTCGGCCTGCTCGACGGGCGTGACGCCGAAGAGCCGCTTGAACTCCCTGCTGAACTGGGACGGGCTCTCGTACCCGACCGCCCTCGCGGCGGTGCCCGCGTTGTAGCCGTCAAGGGCCATGAGCCGCCTGGCCTGGTCGAGCCGAATCCGCTTGAGGTATTGGAGCGGCGAGCTGGCGGTCACGAGCTTGAAGTAATGGTGGAAAGCCGCGACGCTCATCCCGGCCTTCCTCGCCAGCTCCTCGACGCCGAGCGGCCTCGCGTATTCGGCGTGGACGTGCCTCAAGACCCGGGCGATGCGGGATAAGTGCTCGTCCCGACTGGCCAGGGCACGCAGGGCCCCGCCCTGTTCCCCCTGGAGCACGCGATAGACGACCTCGCGGACCGTCTGGCGGCCGAGCATCCGGCTGTCGAGCGGGGACTTGAGGCATTCGAGCAGCCGGCAGATGGCTCCGCCCAGCTCCTCGGTCATCGGGGTGGAGGAGATCGCCCGCGGCGTCGGGCCAACCAGCGCCGGGGACTCGTCCATCTCCAGCATCATCTCGCCGAGCATGGTCGGCTCGACGTTGATGGCGAGGAGTAGTAAGGGCTCCTCGGGGCTCGCCTCGGTCTCGCACTCCGCCGGAAGCGGCACGGACAAGACCAGGTAATTGTATGCGTCGTATCTGTAGACCTCGCCGCCGAGATAGGCCCGCTTACGGCCCTGGCCGACGATGAGGATCTTCGGCTCATAGACCACGGGGGCCCGGGGCACCGACTTCGAGACGCGGACCACCTCCACGCCCTCGACGAGCGTCTGATGGACCCCCTCGTGCACGGCCACCTCGTCGAGGAGGCTCGCGAGCCGCTCGCGATTGTCACGCTGGCCTTTCATCCCATCCTCCGATCTTGCTGAGGTTCCCATAAGATCAGGTTACAATATTCCGCATGGCGCGGGTAGTTCGCCCAGGTCCCAATAGAATTGGGCAAACCTTTTGGAGGAACGTTCCTTTCCATCCCCGGTCAGTTGGCCTCTAATAAACCTCGGAGGGCGGGATGGGGAAGACACACCATGGTGAGGGTCGGACAAGCCTCCCCGATGCCAGTTCGAAGGAGAGACAAATGCAGAAGCGTAAACTCGGCAACAGCAACCTGGAAGTCTCGGCCCTGGGGCTTGGGTGCATGGGCATGAGCTTCGGCTACGGCCCGGCCATGGACAAGCAGGAGGCCATCTCGCTGATTCGGACCGCCGTCGAACGCGGCGTCACGTTCTACGATACCGCCGAGGTCTATGGCCCTTTCACGAACGAGGAGCTGGTCGGCGAGGCCCTCGCCCCGTTCCACGGGCAGGTGGTCATCGCCACCAAGTTCGGTTTCGACCTCGACCCGAAGCTCGACCCCCGCGGCATGAAGGGTCGGCCGGGCCTGAACAGCCGGCCGGAGCACATCAAGGAGGCCGCCGAGGGTTCGCTCAGGCGGCTCAAGGTCGACGCCTTCGACCTGTTCTATCAGCACCGCGTCGACCCGGACGTCCCCATCGAAGACGTGGCAGGGGCAGTGAAGGAACTCATTCAGCAGGGCAAGGTCAAGCACTTCGGCCTCTCCGAGGCGGGGGCACGGACGATCCGCCGGGCCCACGCGGTCCAGCCGGTCGCCGCGGTCCAGAGCGAATACTCGCTGTGGACGAGGGGCCCGGAGGCGGAGGTGCTGCCGACGCTCGAAGAGCTGGGCATCGGCTTCGTCCCCTACAGCCCCCTGGGCAAGGGCTTCCTCACCGGAAAGATGGACGAGACCACCAAGCTCGACAGCTCCGACTTCCGCAAGACCATCCCCCGCTTCACGCCGGAGGCGATGAAAACGAACCGGGCCCTGGTCGACCTGCTCGGCAAGGTCGCCGATCGCAAGCAGGCGACACCGGCCCAGATTGCTCTGGCCTGGCTGCTCGCCCAGAAGCCTTGGATCGTCCCCATCCCGGGCACCACGAAGCGGAATCGCCTGGAAGAGAACATCGGGGCGGCGACCGTCGAGCTGTCGGCCGACGACCTCCGCGAGATTGAGACCGCAGCCTCCAAAATCACGGTGCAAGGGGCCCGGTACCCCGAACACCTGGAGCAGATGACCGGCCGCTAAGCGGCGAAGGAGTACAGGATGAGAACGAACTCGCTTTCGGACCCGGCCCGGTTCGCTCAAGCCATCCGGGCCCTCGCTCGGGATGCCCACCGATTGCGGCACTCGACTTCCGCGGCAGCCATGCGGGGGCTCTCCCGACGCATCGAACTCCTCGCGGCCGTCCTCGGAGACCGCCGCGGGGGCCCTCTCGGGCTCTGGCTGGACAACCTCGGGCGAGAAATTGGGAAGACGCATGACTCGATTCGGAGGATCCATGAACAGTCGGGCGCACAAGATTCTGCTGTTGGCCGCCCTGCTCGCACCGAGTGTGCCTGTCGGCCGTCTCGCGCATGCTCAGGCGAGGAACGTCCCGGGCCCGGCGACGGAATGGACGAGCTACGGCGGCGACAAGGCCAGTTCGAAGTATTCGCCGCTCGCTCAGATCGGCGGAGACAATTTCCATCGCTTGAGCGTCGCGTGGACATGGCGATCCGCCGATGAGGAGATCGCAAAAGCGAATCCTGATCTAAAAACCTGGACGTGGGAATCCACCCCGCTCATGGTCGGCGGCGTCCTGTATGTCAGCACCTCGCTCTCCCAGGTCGCTGCCATCGACGCTGCAACAGGAAAAACTCGGTGGGTCCACGACCCGGAGACGTGGAAAAACGGAACGCCCTCCAATAATGGCTTCGTGCATCGCGGCGTTGCCCACTGGGCGGATGGGAACGATCAACGCATCCTGTTCGGCAGCGGCGACGGTTACCTGATCTGCCTGAACGCGCAGACAGGCAAGCTCATCTCCACATTCGGTCAACAGGGGCGCATTGATCTGACGCAGGGATTGGGTCGTCCTGTCAATCGGCATCTGTACGGCGTCTCCTCCCCACCCATTATCTGTCGCGACGTCGTGGTGATGGGGTCGAAAGTTCACGATTTCCCCCTGTCAAAGGAGATGCCGCCCGGTGACGTGCGAGGCTTCGATGTCCGCACCGGCAAGCAGCAGTGGCTCTTCCGTTCCGTCCCAGGAGAGGGAGAGTTCGGTAACGAGACCTGGGATCAGGGTTCCTGGAACACGACGGGCGGCGCCAACGCCTGGACGCTGATGAGTGCGGACGAGGCGCTGGGCTACGTCTATCTGCCCTTCGGCACGCCCTCCAACGATCTCTACGGTGGCCAGCGGCCCGGCCATGGCCTCTTCGGAGAGAGTCTGGTCTGCCTGGATGCGCGTACCGGCAAGCGTATCTGGCACTTTCAGATGACCCATCACGGGGTGTGGGACTACGACCTGCCTGCGGCGCCCAACCTGGTCGACCTCCGGGTGAACGGAGAGCCCATCAAGGCCATCGCGCAGGTAAGCAAGCAGGGTTTCTGCTACGTCTTCGACCGTGTGACAGGCAGACCGATCTGGCCCATCGAAGAGCGGCCCGTTCCGCAGTCAACGGTGCCCGGCGAGAGACTGTCCCCAACGCAGCCCTTCCCAACCAAGCCCGCGCCCTTTGACCGGCAGGGGATCACGGAGAACGACGTGATCGACTTCACGCCGGAGCTGCGCAAGGACGCGCTGGCCGTTCTCGAAAAGTACAACTACGGCCCGCTGTTCACGCCGCCGTCCCTGCAGAAACCCACGATTCAGATGCCCGGCATCGCCGGTGGAGCGAGCTGGGCGGGCGCGGCGTTCGACCCCGAGACCGGGATCTTGTACGTACCGTCGATCACGCTCCCGTACGCGGCCACGATGGTGAAGTCGCCGGTACCGCATGCCGACTTTGCCGGTACGCTCGCTCCAATGGAGACGATGCGAGGCGTCCCCCTCTGGAAACCGCCCTACGGGCGAATCACTGCCATCGATATGAATACGGGCGACCACCGATGGATGGTACCGATGGGCGACCTGGCCCAAAGCAATCCTGCATTGAAACAGCTTGGCCTCCCGCCCCTCGGGCGAGCCGCGCGCGGTCACGTACTCCTGACGAAGACGACTGCTCATCGTCGGGCAAGAGGGCAACACTCAGCGCGAGCGCACCATCCAACGCGAGGCCAGCGCCGATCCGGGATCCGTGAAGGTGCCGGACTTCGAGATCCACGAGCCGAAACTCTGCGCCTACGACAAGGCCACCGGCAAGGTGGTTGGGGAAGTGGCGTTACCACGCAACGCGACGGGAGCGCCGATGACCTACATGCTGAACGGCAAGCAATACATCGTCGTCCCGACTGGGGGCTCCAATCTCCCTGCGGAACTTATCGTGTTGTGCCTGCCCTAACGCGGCCGCGCCGTAACCCCCTTGATTCACGACCAGATTTCACGCGGAGACGCGGAGCCCGCGGAGAACCCCCTCAGCAATCGGATTCCGTTAGGGACCGTCTCGACCGGAATAGGTGTTTCTCCGTGTCTCCGCGTGAGACTCATCCATCGAAAACCTGCACGCACGGCGCAGTCATCCTCCGGAGGAAGCCTCTGGGGAATGCATCGGAGAACGGCGTCAGCCGCGACGCCATTCCCGAGGCGTAACGACGCTCATCGACGAGCGCCGCGCGATCAAGACCCTGCTATCGCCCGAAACGAATTACGAGGAGGACCCGCGATGACCACCTGGTCGAGAGACGAGCTGAGGAAGATCGCCGAGACCGACGACCTGCACATCTCACCCTTCCGCGAGGACGGGGCGACGTATGGCACCCCGACGTGGATCTGGTCCGTCACGGTCAACGACGCCCTCTACGTGCGTGCGTACAACGGGAAGAACTCTCGTTGGTACCGGGCCGCGGTGCGTCAGAAGTCGGGGTGCATCTCGGCCGCCGGCATGACGAAAGAAGTCGCCTTCGAGCCAGTCGATGGTCCGATCAACGAGCGCATCGACGAGGCTTACCGGGCGAAGTACCGCGGCAGCCCGTATCTGAGCCCGATGATCGGGGCAAGTGCCCGCTCGGCGACGGTCAAGGTCATGCCGCGCGAGACCGATGCGTGATCGTCGAGCACATCCCATAAGCCAGCCGGTGGACGTGGTCGTGATTGAAAAGCCGGTTCCGACGGACGCGCAGGATCTATGCGGTGTAACTCGAACAGGGCAACCTGTATGGCTACTTCTCACGATCACGACATCGACCGCGGTCCCGCCATGACAGACCGCCGCCGCTTCCTTGCCGCAGGGCTGGGGTCGGCCGCAGCACCGTTGGTGACTCACTTCGCCGTCGTCGCCTCCCTATCCCAACATCCGGAGCTTCACATGGAAATCAAGAGAAGTGGCTCACAGCCGTCCGCCAAAGGACCGGCCGACTGGTTTACCGGCACGGTCCGCATCGACCCGTTGTTCCAGGCGCACGACCCAGCACGTGCGGCCGGCGCCAGCGTCACGTTCGAGCCCGGGGCCCGGACGGCGTGGCACACCCATCCGCTGGGGCAGACCCTGATCATCACGGCCGGCTGCGGCCGGGTCCAGCGCGAGGGCGGCTCGGTCGAGGAAGTCCGTCCCGGCGACGTGGTCTGGTTCCCGCCGGGGGAGAAGCATTGGCACGGTGCCACGCCGACCACGGCCATGACGCATATCGCCATCCAGGAACAGCTCGACGGCAAGGTCGTCGACTGGCTGGAGCACGTGAGCGACGAACAGTACCATAAGTGATTGTTCGATCTGGACAGGACCTTTCCGCAGTGGGAGGCAAACGCCACACGGCCGGAGGCCCCACCGGAGCCGAGGATCAAGTCGCGGACTCTACAGCTCCCTCACCCAGGCTTCGGCCTCGAGCATCGCGGCCTGCATGCGACGCTCGACTTCGAAGCGGCACGCTTCGAGAGTATCGCGGTCGGCGTCGGGGGGGACCATGACCGGCGCCGGGGCAACGCAGGCGGCGTGGCTGAAGGGGCGGGGAATGCAGAACCGGTCCCAGCTCTTAGCTCGCCACGGTCGCTGGAAGGCCATCCCGGCGCCGACGATCGGGAAACCGGTCCGGCTGGCGAGGTAGGCCAGGCCCTGATGGACGTGCCGGCGCGGGCCGCGCGGGCCATCCGGCGTCACGCACAGGTGGCCGCGGTCGATCCGCAAGGTCATCTCGCGGAGGGCGCGCGTGCCGCCCCTCGTGGTCGAGCCCCGCACCACGCTGAATCCCAACCGCCGGATGACCTGCGTGATCAGCTCGCCGTCGCGGTGGTCGCTGATCAGGATGTGCATCTCAGGCCAAGGCCAGTAATAAGCCGGGAACAGCATGACCTCGTGGAAAAACGCGTAGATGTACCGCTGGCCGGTTTGACGCGCCATCTCGGGCGCCACTTGCGGGTCCTGGTAGCGGAAGTGGTATTTCAGCGTGCGGCCCAGTTGCCGGACCAGCGCGGCACCCGCCACGCCGACCGACCGGACCAGCCAGGGGTGCTGGATCTTCATCGGGTTCGTTCCTTCCGTGGACCGAGGGGATTCCGTTCCGGCTCGCTTTCGCCAACCGGGGACGAATCTTACGCGATATGACGCTCCCGGGCCAGAGCGGTCGCTTCGGTAGTAGGCAGTAGGCGGTGAATACAAGCCGATTTCGGTAGGCAATAGGCGGTGAACACGAGCCGATTTGTTTGTTCTACCTACTGACTACTCACGACGCGGGCCGGGCTGACGCGCGGCGCGGGCTTCTTCATGGTCTGGGGCGGTGTGGTGGATTTGCGCGAGTCCTTGGGGAAGAGTCGGGGAACCACGTCATCGAGGGTGTTGACCAGGAGGAGGGTCAGGTCGGCCTTGACCTCGGCCGGGATTTCGATCAGGTCCTTCTCGTTGTGCCGGGGGATGAGCACGCTCTTGATGCCGGCGCGGCGGGCGGCCAGGATCTTTTCGCGAACACCGCCGACGGGCAGGACGCGTCCGGTGAGCGTGAGCTCGCCCGTCATCGCCAGGGCGGTCTGGATCGGCTTGCCCCGGAACAGGCTGATCAGCGCCGCGGCGATCGCCACGCCGGCCGATGGGCCGTCCTTGGGGACGGCGCCGCCCGGGACGTGGATGTGCAGGTCGGTCTTGTGGAACCGCGAGGTATCCAGCCCGAGGTCCTTGGAGTGGCTGCGGAGATAGCTCAAGGCTGCCTGGGCGCTCTCGCGCATCGATTCGCCCAGCAGTCCGGTGAGGGTCAGCATCCCCTTGCCGGGCATTCCGGTCGCCTCGATGAAGAGGATCTCGCCGCCGGTCGGGGTCCAGGCCAATCCCGTGGCCACCCCGGCGATGCCGGTGCGGTCGGCCAGCTCGCGAAAGAACCGCGACGGGCCTAACAGATCGGCGATCCGTTTGGGCTCGATCGTGCTGGGAATGCGCTGGCCCTCGGCGAAGCGGCGGGCGATCTTCCGGCAGATCGCGGCGATCTCGCGCTCCAGGTTGCGCAGGCCCGCCTCGCGGGTGTAATCGGCGATGATCTTTCGGATCGCCGCGTCGGTGATCGTCAGGACCGCCGGCGTCAGTCCGTGGAGGTCGAGCTGCTTGGGGATGATGTATTTCTGGGCGATCTGCGTCTTCTCCTCCTCGCTGTAGCCGGGGAGCTGGAGAACCTCCAGCCGGTCCAGCAGCGGGGACGGGATCGTCTCGATCATGTTCGCCGTGGCGATGAACATGACCTTCGAAAGGTCGAAGTCGACGTCGAGATAATGGTCGCGGAACGTCGAGTTCTGCTCGGGGTCGAGGACTTCCAGCAGGGCGGCGGAGGGGTCGCCGCGGAAATCGGCACCGAGCTTGTCGACCTCGTCGAGCATGAAGACCGGATTGTTCGTACCGGCCTTGCGGATGCCCTGAATCACGCGGCCGGGCAGGGCGGCGACATAGGTGCGGCGATGACCGCGGATCTCGGCCTCGTCGTGGACGCCGCCCAGGCTGACGCGGACGAACTCGCGGCCTAGCGCCTTGGCGATGCTCTTGCCCAGCGAGGTCTTGCCCGTACCCGGCGGCCCCGCGAGGCAGAGGATCGGGCCCTTCATGTCCTTCTTGAGCTTGCGGACGGCCAGGTACTCGAGGATCCGCTCCTTGATCTTCTCCAGGTCGTAGTGATCGGCGTCGAGGACCTTGCGGTGCGCGCCGGATATCGAGGCGGTCGCGGCTGGCCTTGCTCCAGGGGAGGATCGCCAGCCAGTCGAGATAGGTCCGGACGATCGAGTATTCCGCCGAGCTGGGATGCATGCCCGCCAGCCGCTCGAGCTCGCGCTCGGCCTCGGTCAGGACCTCGACCGGTGGGTTGGCCTTCTTGATCCGCTCCCACAGCTCGCTGATCTCGGGGTTCTCTCCCTCGCTTTCGCCCAGCTCTTCCTGGATCGCCTTGAGCTGCTGGCGGAGGAAATGGTCGCGCTGGGCCTTGGAGAGCTCGCTGCCGACCTGCTCCTGGATCTTGGTTGACAGCTCGAGGACCGCGAGCTGGCGAGACAGGTACTGACCCAGCCGCTCCAGCCGGGCGCGCACGTTGGTCTCGCCGAGCAGGCTCTGTTTCTCCTCGATGGTGAACGGCAGGCTCGAGGCCAGCAGGTCGGCCAGCCGGCCGGGCTCCCGGGTGTTGATCGCGGCGACCTGGAGCTCTTCCGGGATCTGCTGGCTCTGGTTGACCATCCGCTGGAAGAATCGGTTGACGTGGTGCACCAGCGCGTCGAGCTCGACCCCTTCCTCCACGATTTCCTCGTGCGGCTCGACCTCGCCGACGAGGTAGGGCTCGGTCTGCACGACGCTGACCAGCCGCGCCCGATACCGGCCCTGACAGACGATCCGCGTGGAGCCGTCGGGGAACTTCAGCATCTTGAGGACCAGTCCGACGCAGACCGTCGGGAACAGGTCGTCGATGCCGGGCGAGTCCGTCTCCGGATGCAACTGGCTGACCAGCGCGACCATCCGTTCGCCGATCATCGCGTCGTCGATCAGGCGGATGCCGCTGGGTCGGTTAATGACCAGCGGCACCACCGTCTCGGGAAAGACCACGTCCGACCGCAAGGGGAGCAGCGGGACCCGGCAAATCCCCATGGCCGGGTTCTCCGGCCGGTCGCCCAGCACGATGATTTGACCGGAATCGACCGCCGGCCCGCTCAGGGCCCCGGCCTCGTCCCGGCCGGTCCCGGCCCGGCGTGCCCTTCGAGGACCCTTCGATCCGCTTCGTCGTGATCGCATAAAATCTCGGAAAGGCTTCGTGAAGGATGAAGGATGAATGATGAAGGTGGAAATCCACCCTCTGGACTCTCATCAAGCCTAGCACAACCACCGAAAGGCCGAAGGTGGAAGGTGGAAAACCCACCCCGCCGGACTCTCATCGAGCCGAATCCTCCGCCCACCGGCGGCGACCCCGCGGGTGCCCGGAGACCCGCGCCCGATCTTCCGGCTTTCACACTCCACGGACCACGGACTACTGATCTCTGTTCCCGGCAACCGCACCATCGGGACCGTACATGATTAGTGCATCAGCCGCCCGAAAGAAAGAGGGGACCTCGGCCCCTTCCCGGAAATCGCCCGTTTCGTCGCTTCCCGGCATCCACCCGCTCCTCCGCTTATCTCGATCATACGACCGTGAACCGCCCGAATCAATCCATGCCGGCAATGACTCGTTCGATGTTGGGGAGGTGTGAAGTCGGCGAGTCCCGGTACGTCCCGCGCGTTCCGTCGCCGCCCGGACCCGACCCCTCAGACCGGCCGGCACGCCGGCAATGCGCGGCGGGGCGATCGGTCATCGCCGCCACCAGTCATCGTCGTACAGACCCATGACCTGGGCTCGGTGGATCGTCTGAAGGATCTGGTAGTTGAGGAAAGCGAAGTAGCCGAAGAACACCGCGAGGAAGTAGGAGTTGGTCAAGGGGATACTGACGACGGCGAGCAGGCCCGCGATCACGAGAGAAACGGTGTGGCTCCATCGTTTTCCCTCATAACGGTTTACGTAAGTGAGCAGGATCTCGCTGACCCGGCCCCCGTCGAGCGGGAAGATCGGCAAGAGGTTGATGAGGCCCCACAAGAGGTTGATCCAAACCAGGTTCCCGTACAGTTGGATGCGGGCACGCTCTGTCTCGCCCCCGATATCGAGTTTCTGGAGCAGGCCGCCTAGCCCTTCCCGATCGTCGGGGAGCTTCAGCAGATACCTCACAAAACTGAGGTGCTCGCGCGGTGTCACACCATAAAGGATCGAGTAAATCAGCATAACGATGCCGCAGAAGACGAACCCCGCCCCCGGACCGCTAAGCACAACCGCCAGCCGTTGGAGGGGCGTCTGACGCTCTGTCTGGCTATAACACAAGCCTCCGCCCATCCATAGCACGATGGATGGTGAGGAGTCGAACTTCATGGCCATCAATCCATGTCCGTACTCGTGGATCAGGATCGAGATGAACACGCAGCCCACCCACATCACGATGATCGACAGGTCCCGGACGTTGCCGGCCAGGAGCAGTCCCGCGATCCAGAAGAAGGGATGAACCCGGACCGGGATGCCCAGCAGGCGGAATCGCAGGTCGTAAGGGGTTTCGGACACGGCGCCAAACATCGGCCACCTCAGCGGGCATTCAATTCCGGGAAGAAGGAGGACGGAGCCATCTCATTCTA
Source organism: uncultured Planctomycetota bacterium (assembly GCA_963845755.1). Taxonomy (GTDB): domain Bacteria; phylum Planctomycetota; class Planctomycetia; order Isosphaerales; family Isosphaeraceae; genus CAWJTV01. The sequence goes on along the minus strand of CAWJTV010000011.1, from coordinate 1,263,972 downwards.
GGGAGAACCCTCCCCTGCCGCAAACCGGGCGAGGGCGGATTATCGGAAGGCTGAAGGCTGAAGGATGAATCAAGACCGGTGGGGTTTTGACTCATCCTTCAGCCTTCAGCCTTCCCGAATGCCTTCCTTCTCGGCCGCGTCAGGGCTTGAGAGGTTGAAACAACGTCCGTTCGGCCGTACGAACGAGGAGCCAGTCGCGATCGTCCTTGCTGAGGAAGTCGAGGTGGTCGCGGATGAGGGCGACGCTATCCTCATAACGATGCTTGACGACCTGAAAGGGGCAGTCGCTTTCCCACAGGCATCTCCGGGCGCCGAAGGCCTGGACCACCCGGCGGATCAAGGGAGCCAGGTCGAGATACGGCGGCGTCTTCTTGCCCAGGGCGTAGAAGGCGCCCACCTTGACGAAGAGGTTCCGATGCGCGGCGAGCCGGCAAAGGGCCGCGACGTCGGCATCGTGGATCGAGCCGTCGGGGCTGGCACCGATGCGACCGAGGTGGTCGATGATGACCTTGGTGTCGGGGAACCGCCGACACATGCGGTTCGACCTCGGGGAACCCGCCGGGATCGATCAGGCAGGAGAGCGCCTGGCCGGTCTGGGCGGCGGTGGCGAACATGGCCTGGTAGCCGGGCGGCTCGAGCCAGCGCGCCGGTGGCTGCTTGCTGTAACCCGGATGGATGCGAAAGGCGTGGACGCCCTGTTTGGCCAGGTCGCGCATTGCGCGCCGGGATCGTCGCCCAGCGGGTTGACAATGGCCGTGCCGACGAACCGGTCGGGATACAACTTGATCATGTCCAGCATGTAACGGTTATCGAACTCGTAGTAGCTCATCTGGATCAGGTTGACGCGGCCCACGCCCGCGGGCCGACAGGTCTTCAGCAGCTCCTCGGCCGTGAAGGACTTCGGCTGCATGTCGGCGACCGTGAAACCCTTCGCCAGCGGGTAATGGGCGACGTCGGGCGTCCAGATGTGCGAGTGGGCGTCGATGTACGGTTCGAGGGCTGGCATGGATCCTTGTCCTTTCGTCCCGAGGCATCCCGTAGGTCAGGCTTTCCAGCCTGACGGCAAGAAATCGTCAGGCTGGAAAGCCTGACCTACGAACACGCTCAGTATTGCTCGGCCGAGGCCCGTTCGCCACCCTTCGGCGTGCCCAAAGCCTTGAGGACACTCGGGTCGATCGCGTTCTTGATGAAGCGCACCGAGCCGTCGACGAACAGGAAGTTCGCGCCGCCGACGAACGGGCTGCCGAACCCGTCCGGCGAGCGGTTGACGCCGAGCGCGGGATCGCGCCGGTTGATCGGATCGCCCCACGGCTTGAAGTGGCTGGCGACCTCGCCGGCCATCACCGTGTTCGACGCACCATCGGTCACATCCTTCGTGGTCCATCGTCGATCGCTGCCGAGCATGTGGACGTTGCCGGCGTAGTGGCTCAGCGCGGAGCCGGCCGCGTCCTTCTTTTGGTTGATCCCGGGAATCTGGTACACGGTCACCTCGGTCCGGAATGCCTCGGCGTTGCGCGGCGCGTCCCAGGGGATGGCGAAGTCGATCTGGTCGGAGAGTTCCTGATGCTCGATATCCGGCAGGATCATCGCTTGCCAGCCATGGAGAGGACGGCCGACGCGGTCGAAGGTGGCTCCGGGCAGAAACGTCCCGTGCTTCTCATGGTAGTAGTAAAGGGCCAGTCCCATCTGCTTGAGATTGTTCGTGGATTGCGGCGCGCCGGGCGGCCGAGCGGCCACCACCATCGGCGTTCACGAGGGGCTCGGGAGCGTTGATCAGCCAGCCGATCTGGTGCGCGACGCCTCCCGCGGCCAACCCCGCAACGAACATGAGTACGACGCCCGCGATCAGCCAGCCGGTCCATCGCCATCGCCAGCGACGCTCGAGGACCGCCTTGGCATCATCCGGTTGCCTGGAGAACCAGGCGAGGAAGAGGTGAGTGCCGATCGCGAGCGGGACCAGGCAGGCGATGGCCGTCGCCAGGCCCCACCAGTTGGTGCGGACCTCGGGCAGGACCCGGTACAGGTAGACGACCCAGCCGAAGAGCAGGGCGACCGCGAAGTCGATCGGCGCCAGGAACCCGATGCAGACCATCAAGAACAGCACCAGGAATCCGAGGACGGCGCGGACGAACCATGGCCTCACGGCGATTACCTCCTGTCCAGGGCGGTGCGTAGCGCGTCCTCGGTCATCCGGACGATCGCGCCGCTGGTCAGCAGGACGAACCGATCCCCCTCGAAGATGGCAGGCTCATAGGCCAGCGGCGCGGCGCCGCGATCGGCGACCAGGCCGGGAGTGTAGAGATACCTCATCGCTGACGGATCGGGCACGAGCCAGGCGTCATCGGGAATCTCCGGCGGTGAGGAGTTCGGCGGAAACCTTCCGTCATGATGCCGGGCATAGGTCCACAGCGCGGCACGGAGGCCGTCCAGCGCGCGGCGGCGTTCCATTTCCATCTGATGCCGCGAGGCGGCCGGATCGACCGCCGACGCGTCTTCGGCGAGCTTGTACGTGTAGCCCTGCTTCTTCCACGCGCCGGGGGTCATCAGCTCCCGCGCCCCCGAGATCATCGTCAGCACCAGGACGAACAGCAGGCCCCACAAGGCGACCAGGCCGTTGGCGCGCGCGTAGCTCAAATGAGGCAGACGCGGGAAATCCCGACGCGCCGCGTTCCAGATCCGCTGGATGCCCCACGAGCTCAGGAGGAAACACAGCAGGAAGAACGAGATTGTCTGAATCCGCATCCGGGCGAGGTCGTCCAGCATCACCGTCGGCATGCCGGCCAGCGCGGCCCTGGCGGGACCGAGCATCAAGAACGCCGCGACCCCAAGGATACGAGATCGGTGTTTCATCAGACCACCGCCCGTTTTCGTTCAGATCTCCGAGAGCTGGTACAGGTAAACGGCCTCGAAGTATTCCCCGTCAAGGCTCGTGTGTTCGATGACGGTATCAGCCTTCTCGCGCTTAAAGGGGAATCGCTTTTGCAGGGCTTTCACGCGATGATCCTCGCAACTCAAGAGCTCGACATCCGTGATCGCGACTCTTAATCGCGGTGTAATGTGGTCGTAGATCGATCCGAAACGCGAATACGCTTTGATGGGCCCTTCACGGTCATAAACTCGAGAGGCGATCAACAACCGCCACCGCTCCAGGTCGCTCAGGAAGGCCCAAAACGCCGCTACGGCATCGAACTGCGATTCGTGAAGGACTCGAATCAGCCTCCTTCCTTCGTCGATCACTTCCGGCAGCAGCGGCCTGGCACTTACCATAAGGACTGGATCCATGAGAGGACTCCGTGATCGGGATTGCCGACCGCCTCCAAGAGGGCTTCGGCTTCGGGCTCGAGAGTGATCCGGTATCGACTCTGCTCGGACCACTTGCTGACGATGAGCCAATAGTCCCTGAAGACCGAATCGGAATCGCTGGCTTTCTTTAATTTTGTCCCCAACCCGGCAGCGATGACAAGCTGTTCGAGTTTGTGCGAGGAATACTGTCGAATCGTATCCGGAGACTCGGGAAAGTCGAAACGTCTGGTCTTCTTGGCAATGCAGGCTTTCAGAGCGCACTCGATCGCATATCCACTGAGGTAATACGCTCCGGAGAAATGGCGAGCGCCAAGAAGCGAGTCAGCTTCTCGGAGTCGCAGTTCCGCCAATCGCTTGAAATCGCTTCGATTCACGGCTGTGTGGAATTGTCAACAAACCTCACGCCAGGACTTCGCCGATGACCTCGGCGTCGGGGATCAGCGGCATGGGCCGACCCTGGAGGTCGGCGAGGAACGTGTGGGGGTCGATACCCAGCAGATGATAGATCGTGGCCAGGATGTCCTTGGGTGAGACGGGGCGTTCGGCGGGGTCGCTGGCGATCTTGTCGGATTGGCCGACGACGGTGCCTCGGGCCACGCCGCCGCCGGCCATGACGACCGAGTAGCAGCGCGACCAGTGGTCGCGCCCGCCGCCGTTGGTCAGCGAGAGCTTGGGCGTCCGGCCGTGCTCGCTCAGGAGGACGACCAGGGTCTCGTCGAGCAGCCCGCGGCGGTCCAGGTCGATCAAGAGGCCGGAGAGCGTGCGATCGAGGCCCGGCAGCAGCTCGTCCTTCATTCGCGGGAAGTGGTCCCAGTGCGTGTCCCAGCCGGTGCCCGCCAGGCCGAACTCGTCCCAGAACACGGTGATGAACCGGCCGCCGGCCTCGACCAGCCGTCGGGCGGTCAGAGCTGCCTGGCCGAAGAGCGTCATGCCGTAGAGTTCGCGGTTCTCGTCCGGCTCCTGGCCCAGGTCGAACGCCCGCCGCAGGCTCGGCGAGTTGACGAGGTCGTAGGCCATCGCGCGATGGCGGTCGATGCCCGAGGAGCGCGAGACCGACGCATCAGCGCTCCGGCGCAGGTCTTCCATCTGCTCCAGGAGCGTGCGACGGCGGTCGAGTCGGTCGAGGGTCAGATCCGGGCCGAGGTTCGTGACCGAGCTGAGCTGGAACCGGCTCTCCGGCGTGATCCCGCGATACGGCTCGACATCCTCCCAGACCTGGCCGGCCAGCGTCTTGCGCCGACGTTCGTCCCCTTGCCGGCGAACTCCGTGCAGACCGGGTCATAGGCCTGGCCGAGGAATCCGCCATACGGCCCCGAGCGCGGGACCTCTCCGACCCGATGACTGCTGAACGCCCAGGGAAGGACCAGGTTGCGGGGTACCGGCGATCGCCCGGGTTTCGCCCCTTCTTTCCGGCGGCCGTCAACGTAATCCACCGCGGAGCCGATGAACGGATAGTGGCTCGGGTCCTTCGGATTCAGCTCCAGCGGGACGTCGATCCGGGGGATGCCCGTCGTTGCGAACGCCACGCCGTGGAGCGGGTAGGGATGCGTGACCGATCGGATCACCGTGACCTTGTCCATCACCTGCGCCAGCCGGGGGAGCCGGTCGCAGACGTTCAGGCCGGCGACGCTGGACGGGATGCACCCGAACTCACCGCGGATCTCCACCGGCGCGTCGGGCTTGGGGTCGAAGGTCTCGAGCTGGCTGGGCGAGCCGTACATGAACAAGAGGATGCACGCCTTGGCCTGGCCGAAACCCGGCAGGCTCGCCGAGGGGAGCGGCTCGCCGGCCCGCGCCGCGGTCAGGGCCGGCCATTCTGTCAGGCCCAGCCCGAGCAATCCGAGCGAGCCGACCTGGAGCAACTCCCGCCGCGTTACGCCGTCGCAGAGGCGTTTCGGACCGCCCAGGACTCGAAGCATCCCCAGTCTCCCGAGACCGCCGGACGAATTGTCGAACAATTCTCGAACACTCGCCCAGCGTACCGCGAAGCCGATTCGAGTTCAACCGCCAACGGGATGCGGATCCGGAAAGAGATCATGCGGTCCTGGATCCCGAGCGACGACCGAAGATGACCAGCGCGACGGTGCCGAGCCCCAGGAGGATCCCCGTTGCGGGCTCCGGGACCGAGGCGACAGTGAAGGTCAGGCCAGACAGTCCCGCGGAGAGGCCCGTATTGCCGATCAGCGCGAGCGCCCGGTCGTCGTGTTGAGCGTGTAAAAGCTGTTGGTCCCGGTATACGGGCCGTCCGTCCCGTTGACCACGTAGAGTTTCCCCGAGTTGGGGTCGAAGGTCATCCCCCCCACGGGGCCGAGGGTCTGGCTCAGCCGGACCGTGCTGAGGATCGATGCGTTCGACTTGTTGACCTCGAGCAGGTTGCTGATGCCGTTCTGGTCGTCGTCGAGGAGGAAGAGATTCCCCGACTTATCGAAGGCGATGTCCGACAGGTCGCCGAACCTCTCGACATTGCCGATCATCGTCACCGCGCCGGTGTCGGTATTGATGGTGAAGAGCCCCAGGCCCTGGGAGGTGACGTTCTGGACGCCGTAAAGAACGCCGGTCGTCGGGTCGAAACCCAGGTCCCCTTCGAAGATGCTCTTGAGCCCGGTCGCCCCGACGAGCGAAGAGGCGCCGGTCATCGGGTCGATCCGGTAGAGGGCATCCGGCGTCGGCCCGCCACCGAAACTGGTGAGCCCATACAGGACGCCCCCGGGACTGGAGGCGATGCCGACGAGTCCCGAGATCCCTGTGGCACGGGGGTCGGATGCGGCGCCGGTCAAGGGGTTGACGTTGTAGAGAGTGCCGCTCTTGTCATCATTGCCGATCAAGCCGGCGCTCGCCGGGCGAGTCGCGGCGAGGATCGATGCCAGGGATACGAGGGCAGCCGTTACGCGGATGCAAGACGATCGGTTCATGGGTCGGACTCCGGAAAAGGTGTGCGCACACCGGGGACGTCCCGGCGAACGCCTGTCGAGACAGTACGTGTCAGGATGCTTCGTTCAGGGCTTTCGATGAGGCGGGGAACCGCCCGCGCCGATCAAGTCCGCGACCTCGCTTCGGAGGAGATCGATCGCCGGATCTCCGGGGCCCGTCGATTGATCCAGGGCGTCCGCGGCCTGGTCGTACCAACGGCGGGCCGAGGGCGCGTCGCCGCGGTGCCAGCGGGCCAGGGCCAGGAACAGCCAATCGTTGACATCGCCCCCCCTGGCTGTCCGGATCACGCGCTCCAGGGCCTCCTGCCCTCCGGGCCAGTCGCGGGCCCGGACCCGCGCCTGGCCCAGGCGACTCCAGGACGCCGGATCATCCGGATGATCCCGGGTGAGTTGTTCCGCGATCTCGATCGCGCGGGCCGGTCGGGGATTGGGATAGATCACCAGACGCCAGGTGATGTCTTGCTTGAGTCGGGCGTCTCCGGCACCAGCTCGAGGGAGCGATCGAAGTAAGGCCACGCCTCGCCGGCCCGTCCCAACTTGGCCAGAACGAAACCCAGGTCGCGGGCGTTGCCCGCCAATCCTTTCCGATACTCCGCCACCGACGGGTGGGCCCTGAGCAGCGCCTCGCCCAGTTCCACCGCCCGAAGGCGGGGAGCCAAGGCGTCTCGCGGGCGGTCGTTGTTCTCGAAGAGATAACCAAGGTAACTGTGGGCGTGGACTCGGGTGTATTGCTCGGCGGGCATCAGATCGATCCTGGCGACGAGTCGATCCCAGGTGGGTAACGCTCGGGCGTAGAATTCCAACGCCTTCCCGGGTTGGCTCGTGGAGCAGAAGGAATGCTGCCCCAACCGTCCGAACAGCTCCACGACCGAACGGCGATCGGCCGGCGAGGCGAAGGATTCGTGGGACAAGGATTCCATCAGTACGATGGACTGGTCGTAAGCCCGGGCGCCTTCCTCGGGACGGCCGGTGGCATGCATCATGTCGCCAAGCAGCTTGTAGTCGACGGCGAGGTCCAGGCGATCCGTGAGCGAACCGTCGGCCAGCCCCCGCAAGACATCCCGGGCCTGTGTGAGCCAAAGCTCGCATTCGATGTGCCGATCGGCGATGAACAGCACGCCGATCAGGTAGAAGGCGTTCTGGACGAATCTTCGCTGATACCGCGCCTCCATCGGGCGGTTTGCGATGAGGTCTCGATCGATCGCGAGGGCCTGGCGTAACGGTGCCTCCGCGGCCAGGGATCCTCGAAATCCGCGCTGGCCGCCGAGATGATAGATGAGCTTTCCCCAGTTCCCGAGGGTCAGGGCCCGCTCCTCGCGAAAGCGAAAGTCGGAGGGGGCCTGGGACGACAGCCCCGACAGCAGGCGGTCGGCCACGCGATAGGCCGCCTCGGCCTTGTCGAGCTGGGAGGGGGTCCGCGCCCGGATGTCGCCCATCCGGCGATGAGCCCGCGCCGCGCCCCAAAGGGCTTCGCGATTCTGCGGGTTCTGGCCGGCGAGCCTCTCGTAGAGGACCAGGTCCGCCTCCAAGGAAGCCAGGATCGACTCCGTCTGCTCGGGATTCGTGTTGAGACCTTCTTCGCCGAGGTAGACATGGAGCTTGTCGAGCGACCTCAAGGCCATCTCGAGGTTTTCCTGCGTCCGGCCCTGCTCCTTCCAGAGCATGAGGTATCCCGCGGCCAGGCCGATCATGGCGAGCAGGAGAATGGCGGCTGTCGCCGCGACGGCCGTCTTGTGACGCCGCATCCATCGGCCGATCCGCTCGACCGGACGCGGGCGGCGGGCGCGGATCGGCTGCTCCCGGAGGAAGCGCTGGAGGTCCTCGGCTAGCTCGCTCGCCGAGTCGTAACGCCCTAGCGGCTCCTTGGCCATCGCCTTGAGGATGATCGTCTCCAGATCGTGCGGGATCGTCGGGTCGATCTTCCGGAGCCGCACCGGTTCTTCCTCGGCGATCTGGCGGAGGATCTGCTGGCGATCGTCGCCGTTGAAAGCCGGGCGCAGGACCAGCAGCTCGAAGAGGGTCATCCCCAGCGAATAGACGTCGCTGCGCGGGTCTAGCATCCCCCGCGCGAGGGCCTGTTCCGGACTCATGTAGCGCAGGGTGCCCAGGACGTCGCCGGTCGGGGTCAGGTCGCTACCGGTCTGGACGCGGGCCAGGCCGAAGTCGACCACCCAGAGCCGGCCCGTCTCGTCGACCAGGAGATTGGCCGGCTTGATGTCTCGGTGGAGGATGCTCAGGCCATGAGCATGGTCCAGCGCCGAGGCCGCCTGAACGCCCAGTCGCGCGACCTCCGCTGGCGCCAGGCCGGGACGAGGCCGGCTGCCGCCGCTTTCCGCTTCGCGACGAGCCACCGCGATCCGGTCGGCCAGCGAGCGTCCCTCGATGAATTGCATCGCGTAGTAATGGACGCCGTGATCGCTGCCGACGGCGAAGATCGGCACGATGTTGGGATGGTTCAGTGCCGCGACCGCGTGGGCCTCCACGTGGAACCGCGCGAGCTGCCTGGGGTCCCGGGCAGCGAAGTGGGGGAGGACCTTCAACGCGACGCGGCGGCCGAGCGAAACCTGCTCCGCCTCGTAGACCACGCCCATCCCCCCGCGGCCAATCTCACGCGTGATCCGGAAATCGCCCAGCACCCCGGCATCGAGCACGACTTCCGCGTTCATCGGGAATCCGGGTGCGGGATCCTTGTCCGGGAACCCGGCCAGGGCCACGACCGCCGGCAGGATCTCGAGCAGGGCCGCGGCATGCTCGCCATGCTCGGCGGCGAACGATCCGGCATCGATCGCCTCGCCTGATCGCAGCCGATCGAGGAACCGCTCGACCAGCTCGGCCAGGCGTTCGTCCGTCGCGCTGCTGGTGATGTGGGGGCTCGTCGTGATCATCGTGGCGGGTCCAGGTGGACTCGGAGCCGGCGCAGGGCGCGCAGGTGACGGACCTTCGTCGCGCCCTCGGTGATCCCCAGCACGCCGGCAACCTCGGCCATCGTCATCTGCTCGACGATGTGCATGAGGAGGATCTCCTGGTCGGAGGCGGCGAGCTTCGCGAGGGCATGGCGGACGTTCTGACGCGACTCATCGCGGATCATGGCCTGGCTCGGGCTGGTTCCGTCCGCCGTCAGGCGCCGGGTCAGCTCCAGCACGGACTCGTCGGGTAGCTCCGGCGCGAGGTCCGCCTCGCGGACGACGCTCCGCCGCTGCGCGTGAATGTGAAACCGGTGGAGCTTCACGATCCGTTGCCAGGCGAACTGTCGCAGCCAGGCGAGGAACGGGATCGGGCGTTCGTGCGCGTAGCGCGGGAACGCCGCGGCGGCCTCGGCCAGGGTCTCTTGCACGACGTCCGACGGATCGACGCGCGCCAGGAGGCGGGAATCTAGCCGTGCGGCGATAATCCGACGCAGCCGATCACGGTGCAGGGCCAGGAGCGTTCCCACCGCCAGGGAATCACCCCGGCCGGCCCGTTCGATCAGGTCCTCTGTGTCTCCTGCGTCCGCACTCATCGCTCGATTGCCTCCTACGGTGGATCCTTCCCGGGCCGTCGGAAAGGTTACACCGTAACCGCCTCGAGAGAGGGCGGATTGGTGAGGTCATCACCGTGGAGGCTATTATCCGAGCGCAGGCGCTTGGGTTGACAATGACCGGATGGGCCACTCGGGGCACGCCGTCGTCACCGCACGATCACCTCAAAGGAAACATGTCCCGAGGCGCCGGGGGCGATAATGCCGGGGAGCGTCCAGCGCAGCTCGGTCGAGCCCACGCGATTGACGGCGCTGGAGAAAGAGGTCCCTTCAGGCCCGCGCGAGGTGCCCTTGACGTATTCCAGGCGCGGTAGCAGGCTGTCGGCGATGGTGACCGTGCGAATCGGCGTGTTGCCCATGTTGCGATAGACGATCACGTAGGTGAGGCTATCGCCCGGCTCGGCCTCGGTGGCGCTGACGCGCTTGATGACCGCCAGGCCGGGGCGATTGGGCGGCGTCTCGACGCCGTTCATCGAGTGCGGCCCGAAGACCCGGACTGCCTCGCCGGCCCCTTCGACGACCCCTGTCACGATAGGCGGCGTGGCGGTCTTGATGCCCTCCAGGCGGATCCGATTCCGCCTCGTCAGGAGTTTCTCACGGTTGCGGGCCAGCTCGGTGTTCTGTTTCTGGAGGTTTGAGGCGAGCTGGGTGGTATTATCGAAGCCGCCCGCCCGGCGGTCGTTCGACTCCTCGCCAATCCACTCGCGGCTCTTCAGGCCCGAGGCCCGCGATCGATTGCGGGCCAGCTCGGCGGATTGGTTCTGGGCGATGCGGCGAGCCCCGGCCTCGTTCCGGGCCAAGAGCGGCGTCTCGACGACGTGGCCCACCCGGGGCCCCTGGACGTCGATCGTCGCGTTGGTACCCGTGGTGACCCGGACTTCGGCGAACCGCGGGGCGTAGAGGCAGACGACATTGGTCGGCAGGACGCGCGGCTGGACGCGCTCTCCCAGGCCGATATCGAAGCGGACCACCGCGTCGCGCGGCTCGATGCCGCCCAGCAGGCCATTGGGCCCAACGGTCGCACGAATGCCCCGGTCGCCGCCGTCGCAGAGGTATTCATCCCTCGGCAGGGCCGTCTGGGCCGCTGGGGCCGGCGCGGTGCACACCGGCCCGCACGGCATCGGGCAGCGGGTGCCGTCCTGTCTCAGATAGGGGCAAGGCCCCGTCCCGATCCCCCCGACCCAATCCAGCCCGAGGTCGCCCGCGGACCCGCCATCGACCTCCTCGAGCGTGGGCCGCCGGCCGCCGATCCGGACGATCGCCATCGGCCGCCCCAGCGCCGAGGCCACCCGCAAGGGGTGCTCGGCCGGGTTGAGCGACACGACCGGGATTTGATCCTTGGCCATGCGCAAGGGTAACGCCTGATCGGGGTCTTCCAGGTAGATCACCTTGGTCACCAGCCGGCCGAGGTCCAGGACGGTATCGAGGTCATCCCTGGTGAAGATGACGCGGATCGGATACTTGCCCGGGTCGATTCCCTCGGGACGATGCAGGTGCCCCACGACCTCGATAACCGGGAAGACCTCGGCACCCGGCCGCTCGGGGATATTGAAGATCCGGAGTCGGTATCCCACACCGCGCTTGAGCCCCGTGGTCAGGACTCCGCCGTGGTCGCCCTGCGGCACGGGGGTGGGGGTCGGTCCCAGGACCTCGACCGCGACCCCCTCGGGCGCCTGGAACCGGACGACCTGGATGTCCGGCGACAGCATGGGCGCCCGAGGCCCGGGCACGCCGGTCGCGGCCTCAACGGCCGAACCTGGGGCCGGCACCGTCGCGCCGCCCTCGACGGTCGTCGGACCGACGACGGCAACCCCGGTCGCCGGCGACGACGGCACGGCACCGGGCGGGAGCCGCCCGGGAACGTCTTGTGCCTCGAGTTCCGCCGTGGCCAGCCCCAGCGCGAGGGCAAGGGCTAGCCCGGTCTTCATCGCCAACCGGCCACACCGGCCAGTGCTTCCTGGGCGTCTCATGGGAATCCTCAAATATTCAGATTTCTGATGTCTGTTCCATCGGGAGGCATCCGATGGATTCTGGGCGCGACCCGTCGTGACCACGCACATTAGTTCGTGGTTCGGACGGGACGAACGTCCGCTAGCCTCGGGCGTCAGTCCGAAACGGCTGAGGGGATCGCACTGACGTGCGAGGTTGGAGGTCCCCCGTGCGAACCACGGGCTGACGCTCGTGGTCACCGCGAGAGATCGGTTGCGGCCGGGCGTTGGACCGCCTTTCGGAACAGACGACGGTTCGGCGCGGGTCTCCCGACCCCGCCGTGAGAGGGGACCGTAGGCCTCCCGAGCAGGGAGACCTACGGTCGGCCGCATGGCAAGATCGGGAGACCTTGCTAAAACGGGGCTGGGGTTGTTCAACGCGCGAATTGACCACTGATCCACGGATCAGGGGGTAGACTCCATCGACTTGAGGTCGGCGGGGTCGGGAGCGACCGCGACGGGCCCGGCGACTTCGCCGGAGGTGCGGGCCGCGGCTTGGGGTCCTGGGCCCGGGGCAGGATTGGTCGCCGGGGCCACGGGCGCCGGGGCCACGGGCGTCCCCGCCGCGGGCGCCGCCGCCGCGGGCGGATCGAGCACGACCGTGCCGGGGGCCACCGGCGGCGTGGGCGTCATGCCCGGTGGCAGGGCGCCGGGCGGCAGTTCCATCACGCCCGGGGCGCCGGCCGGCGCGGTCATGGTGGCGGGGTGGCCGCCAACGGTGGCGCCGCCGGCCGGACCGCTCGCCGCACCGCCCAGGACGCTACCACCACCGGGCATCTCCAGGTCGATGGCACCCAGCCGGACGATCAGCAGGATCGTCCCGCGCTTGTCGGCCTCGAGGATCGGGTCGATCCCCGGCTCCAAGCGGGTCGAGACCAGGGTCTCGACGCCCGAGACCGCCAGCTCCTGGAACTTCGGATCGGGCAGATAGATCACCTTGGTCACGAAGTTGCCGCCATCGAGGACCTGATCGAAGTCTTCGGGCGTGAACTGGACCGGGATGGCGTTATGCGCCAGGTACGCGTCCGTACTCGGTGTGGTCGGGGCCACCTCAATGGTCGGGTACAGCGTGACGTTGGCAGGACGACCGGGAATCGTGGTGAGTTTCAGCCGGTAGATATAGCCCTGATTGAAGTTGTAGCGGGCCGGCACGGTCAGTTGGGCGGGCACGTAGGACCGCTCACTGCCGGACCCGCCGCCGGTCTGCCAGCCGATCTGCATCCCATTGGGGTCGAGGAAGTAGATCTGGCTTCGGGTGCTGACGAACCGCCGGCCCGGGGTGGCACCCGTAGGTCCACCCGTTCCCATCGAGGCGGCCGTGTACTGCGGCGGCCCCGGCGCGTCGGCCGAGACCACGGCGTGGGGACGCAACCATTTCTTGAGCCGGACGCCCGGCTCGCTATATCCAAATCCGTCGCCGGCGGTCGCTGCCGCCAGCAGCAGCATTCCAAATGCTTGCATGGAAATCCTCCAACTCCCTCGCACAGACCGGGCCGGCCCGAAGCCGGTGGGACCCGAATCCGTCGAGCGGGGAGAATGCTTGTCTTCCTAACATTGACCGCGACCGACTCGGACCGGTCGGATTGGGCCGAGCCGGGCCTCTCGTCCATGGGTCCTCAAGTCCCTGGGTCCTCATCGTCCCTGGTCGCCGCTTCCGAACTCCCGGGCCAGCAAGAACCCCATGCTCAGGACTCAAGAGACGATCCGAGGACCCAGTCGGGTGTTGAACCCCACCGCGAAGCGGCCCGATCCTGGTGAGCTTCACCCACCCGACATCGGCCGAACGCCGTCCTCGGACATTTTCTCAGGACGAAACGCGGACTTGCGTCTCCTGACGCCTAGCGATTATGATCGGGCATTCCTCCGCGACCCTTGAGGAATTGCCGTACATCCCAATCAGACTTAATAATCGGATCATCTCCTTCCGTGCCGGGCGCCGTGTTTTGGTGGACCCGTTCGAGTCGCGATGCCGTCACGGCCGATGGAATCGACACGGGAGATGGCCACCGACCTGGTTCCCGGGAGTCTTTCCGAATGACCGAGCCGTCGAGTCCCCGTCGCTGGGCCCCCAACCGCGTCCCTTCCCCGCGGACCGGTGCCTGTCTCCTGAGCGCCGCGTCGATGCTCGGCCTGGCCATCCTGTCCGGGTGGTTTGCGCCGCCTCGGCCCAGGACCCGCGGATCGGCGGCCAGACGCCCGGCGCCGCCCCGGCGCCGCCAACCGGGCCGGTCATGCCCGCGCTCCCGGGGAGCGTCGCCGCGCAGGAACCCGCCATTCCCAAGGCCGAGGAGCCCCCGACCCCGGCCGAACGCCTCATCGACGAGGCGACCGCGAAGCTTGCCAAGCTCCAATCGGTGGTGGCCAAGGTGGTGGAAACTGTCGAGATGCTGAATGAGCACCTCACCATCCGGGGCGACTATCGCATGGCTCCCAACCATCGCGTGTACCTCCGGCTCACGGTCTCCGGCCTCCCCGAGACCGGCGGGACCACCCTTCAGATCTGCGACGGCGAAACGTTGTGGGACTACCAGCAGGTCCTCCAGACTCAGACCTATCGCAAGTTGAGCATCAAACCGATCGTGGAGCGGCTCGGCTCCCCCGAGCTCGACCCGAAGCTCAAGGAACAGGCCCTTGGCCAGATGGGATTGGCCGGCCCCGAGACCCTCTTGGTCGGCCTCCGCCAGCTCTTCCGGTTCGAAACCAGGGAGGAAGGGACCCTCGACGGCAAGCCCGTCTGGATCTTCCGCGGAAAGTGGAAGACCCGGCAAGGGTTGATGGGGCCCGATTCCCGACCCGTCCCCCAGATGGGGATGTTGCCGTCTTATATCCCCGGCATCGCCTCACTCTACATCGGCAAGGACGACTCCTGGCCCTACAAACTCATCATCCAGGGTCAGAAACCCTCGGTCGTCGTCGACCTCAAAGCGCACCCGGAGATGGACACCCGCAAGCGCGGCCCCGACGGCCGGCCCATCGGCTCGTTGAGCTCGATCGAGACGGTCGAACCCACCAAGATCATCCTCGAATACACCGACGTCAAACTCAACGCCCCCCTCAATGTCACCGAGTTCGTCTTCTCGGCTCCCGGCACCGCCTCGGTCGAAGACAACACCGATATGATCGTCCGGCAACTCGATCAGGCGATTCGCAGCCAGGCGGAAAAGAAGAAGGCCGATGCCGTCAAGAAGGATGGCGCCGTGCTCGAACAGCCTCTGAACGTCCCCGCTCCTCCCGATATACCCGCGTCCCCGGCGATTCCCCGCTGATTCGGTCCACGGAAGGGAAATCGTGATTGTCGAGAGGCCGGGATCGGGGATCGCGTCTACGCCCCGAACGGGCCGCCGCGTCCAACCCCCTGCCGGCCCGTTCCTCAATCACCTTCTGGCCTGCTGAGCAGTTGATTTATCCCCACCTCGTTTATACAATAAACATCACAATCTTCACGTGAAAGCTGAACTTTCGACCTGGGAGGTCAAAGGAGTCCATGGAGCCGACCAGACCGGCCGGCGGCACCGAAGCCGAGCAAGGTTGAGGCGATCAAGCTGGCCAGCGAGTATCTCAGGACGCTCTTGATCGACGAGGTGAACAATGGCTCGTCGCACATCAGCGAAGAGGCAGCGACGATCCTCAAGTTCCACGGCTCGTACCAGCAGGACGACCGCGACCTCCGGAGGACGTTGAAGAAGGAAGGCAAAGAGAAGGCGCACCAGTTCATGGTGCGGGTGCGGATCGTCGGCGGTCGGTTAACGGCGGAGCAATACCTCGCTTGCGACCACATGGCGCGGACGATCGGCAACGGCGCCCTGCGGATCACGACCCGGCAGGAGTTCCAGCTCCACGGGGTCTTGAAGGAAGACCTCAAGGCCACGATCCGTCGGATCAACGAGAGCCTGCTGTCAACCCTGGCGGCCTGCGGCGACGTGGAGCGGAACGTGCTCTGCTGCCCGGCTCCCCTGACCGATTCGGTTCGCGAGCTCCTTCATGCCGATGCCCAGCGCTGGGCCTCGCATTGCGCACCGAGGTCCACGAGCTACTGGGACATCTGGCTGGACGGCGAGAAAATCCAATCGCTGCCGCCGGCCGGTCCGGCGCAAGTGCCCACCGCCGGTGACGATCCGGTCGAGCCGCTCTATGGCAAGACGTATCTCCCGCGCAAGTTCAAGACGGCCTTCGCGCTGCCCGAGGATAACTGCACCGACATCCACGCCAACGACCTGGGTTACCTGGGGATCGTCAACGATGGCCGGCTGGTCGGATACAACGTCCTGGTCGGTGGCGGCCTGGGCACGACACCCAGCGCCCAGAAGACGTTCCCCTTCCTGGCCGTCCCGCTTTGCTACGTCAACCGGGCCGACGTGCTCAAGATCGGCGAAGCCGTGCTGAAGGTGTTCCGCGACTTCGGCAACCGCTCCGATCGGAAGCGGGCGCGGCTGAAGTACATCATCCACGACTGGGGACTTCCGGCCTTCCGTGCGAAGATCGAGGAATACCTGGGCCATCCGGTGATGGACCCGAAGTCGGCGCTCGTCCATGAGGTCGACGACCATCTGGGCTGGCATCGTCAGGAGGACGGCAAGCTCTTCCTGGGCCTGCCCGTCGAAAACGGCCGGATCAAGGACCAGGGCTCGTACCGGCTGCTCAGCGGCTTGCGGGCGTTTTTCGAGAAGTACCGGACGCCCGGCCGGCTGACCTGCCAGCAGTCGATCCTCCTGATCGACCTGGAGCCATCCTGGCGGCCGGCGATCGAACGATGGCTCGAAGACTACGGCATTGCGACGGTCGAGGAGATCTCGACGGTCCGGCGATGGTCGATGGCCTGCCCTGCCCTGCCGACGTGCGGCCTGGCGGTCACCGAGGCCGAGCGCGCCCTGCCCGGCGTGATCGACCAGCTCGAGCTCGAGCTGGCGCGCCTGGGCCTGGACCAGGAGCGGTTCACCGTCCGGATGACCGGCTGCCCCAACGGCTGCGCCCGCCCGTATAACTCCGACATCGGACTGGTCGGGCGCTCGGCCCACGTCCAGGCCGACGGCACACCCGGACCCGGCACGTACACCATCTTCCTGGGCGGACGAACCCAGGGCGATCGCCTCAACGTCGAGTTCAAGGACTACGTCCCCTACGACCGCGTCGTTGCCGAGCTTCTGCCCGTGTTCGTCCGCTTCAAGGACGAGCGCCTCGATGATGAATCGTTCGGCGACTTCTGCGACCGGGTCGGCGTCGAGGAGCTGGCTCGTGCGGCGGCCGATGAGCTGAATCCGGTTGGGTAACTCCCCTTCCGCGCCCACCCGGTTCCGCACTCGAGCGAGGGGGATGACTCGGTCTTCGCCCGCTCCAACCAGAGCCGCGCTTCCAGGACGTACCATACGGCCTCGTACTCCTGCGTGTTCGGTAAGAGGTCTCGATTCAATCTCTCAACCCGCTTTTGCAGTTCCATCATTCGCTTGACGTGGGCTTCCAGGGCGGCGCGGTGGTCGGCCGGTTTGGAGCTGCCGCATCCCGAGCGAACATCACCATCAGCGAGCCTGCCGGCCCCGCCCCAGGCCCGAGCTCGCCGTGATGACCGGGACGTCCCGCGCCACCGCCTCGTGCGACCCCCAGGGCCGGATCGTGGCACAAAGTGGCACACCTTGTTATCAATTGGAAAGGCCTCCATCCCCGATCTCGTTGGCCTGAAGCGAGTTCGGGACGAACGCCTGCTGAGTCGGTCCGCTCGGGTCTGGATTGCGACCAGCCGATGGCGGACGGTGACGTGTTCGGCTATCCCCTGACATAGTTTGATGACGACTCGGACGCGGCGGGAAGTGATAGTGCGGCCCTCTACGATCAGGATGCCTCAGCTTTGGAAAACCGTTAATGCACCTATGCCCGAAGTTACGGTTTTTCGCTCCCGAACCCTCAACAGGGATAAGAGATAAAATTTTTCTCAAAAAAATAATGCCTGTGGATTGCGCGGAGCCGTATGGCCTGCTCCCCATTTCTTGATCCAGTGATAATGGGAATTACCTGTTCTTTCATACAGTAGACGATGGATCGAGCGGGTCTTCATCGATAGGCACATCCGTCTCACAAGTCGCCGCGACTTCGGCCAGGATGACCCGGATCTCCTCGGCCGTCATGCCCGGCGCGGCTCCAACACCAGGCATTCTCGAGTATAATCATCAACAATATTCAGCCATTTGAGACTTCGACCGTCACTGGTACGATCGAAGATGAAGCCCCATGTCCATACGTCGTTTTTCCCGTGTGAGGGCCGGAGATGGCAGGCATTCTCGTCCTGCCCATGACACAAGGGGAGGTTGATCGGTTGCCGGTCGGCAACACGGGGACCTCCCGAAGCCGGTCTGAGTCCGGCCCACTTCTTTATAACGAAATCCCAACATTTTTTGGATTCGTACACTTGTTGCTTCCCGCCCTTTGAGGCCGTGCAGCCCTGTTATGGGTTCCTCTTCTCGGTTCGCGTCCCCGGACTCGAGGCATCGCCAGTCGAGCCACGATGACCTCCGATCGGGTCCGGAGTCCGACCATCCGACGATTGGGTGAACCCTAGCTCGACGGCCTAAGAGCAAGAGCGCGAACCTGCATGCGATCATTGATGTTTGTTGTGAATGCAGCCAATTGGCCGCGCCACCTGGCGGTGTCAGTCTCGTGGGGATAAAATCGGTTTGCATGTCAAGGGTAGGCGAGATCACTTAAACCGCGTTCGCCAGGCGTTCGACCCGCGTTCGTACGGGAAGCTGCTCACATGGCCAAACTTCGGCATTTCGTGATGCTGGCCGTCGTGATTGCTTGCGGGGTTGGCACCATTGTTTCCGCTGATCGGAATAATCGACCGATCGCGCGAATCGGCCAGCCTCAGGAGCTGACGAAGTTCGCCGGTTCGTCCCAAGAGTCGACTGTGCCCGCGGAGCCGCTCGACGGGGTTCGCAAAGCGGAGCGGAGCCGGCGAGCCGTACGGCCCGCCGGCGATCCAAAGCGGGGGGACGGCCGGAAATACGAGAGAGTGTTGAAGGGACGGAAAGGCGGCACGATGCCGCCGGATGAGACGCTGGAGATCCCTGCCTTGTACGAGAGGGTGTTGAAGGGACGGAAAGGCCGCACGTCGCTGCCCAAACCTGCCGAGCCGATGCCGCCGACCTACTGCCGTTCCATCGAATGCGCCCCGACACTCACCACACGGACGGCCGGACTGTACGGTGTCCACAACGGCACGGTCCACTTATTCGAGAACCGCTCAGGTTTTGGGTTCTGGCGCATGGACATCTTCGAGAATGATCGCGGCGTCTCGGTCGCGTCGCCGGCCATCGACCGCGTCGAACTGGTCAGCCTGCTGACCGATGACGAGCCTTCGGTGTACGTGCTCGACGAGATGGCGACGCCGGCGCTGGCCCGGCAAGCGAAACGCCGGCCGCTCGACGAGTTCGAGCGCCTCGGCCTCGAAGCCCTGCGCCGCGGCGAGGAACTGGTGTGGACCCGGGAGGCGCCGACGCGGATGTTCGGCGCGATCTGCGCGAAGGCGGCTTGTCTACACTGTCACGCGAACGCCAAGGAGGGCGACCTGCTCGGCGCGTTCACCTACTATCTCAAGGTCCCCGTCGATCGGCTGAACATTCGCGAATCAGATGGCGAACGTCTCCTCGAGCCCGACCCGGCAACGAAGCTCATCCTGGATCGGCTCGAAGACAAGATCGACCTGAGGTTCGAAAAGACATCATTGGAAGATGTGTTCAAGCTCATCACATCCGCGACTCGCAGGGGCCCGAACGATCGCGGCATCCCGATCTATGTGGACCCCATGGGCCTCGAGGAGGCCGAGAAGACACTCGCGACGCCGGTCTCGTTTACCGCGAAGGGGGAGCCGTTGAAGTCGGCGCTGGACCGGCTGTTGAAATCGATCAGCCTGATCTATACGGTCAAGGACGGGTTCCTGATGGTCACATCGCTATGACTGAACCGGGACCGTCTCTGGGATGCCATGGATTCGGCCCACGAGCTTAAACCCAATACCGTTGAAATAGGCGCAAGCCACAGCCTCCTGTTACTTTGGGTTTACTCACGACCCAAGCAACACGGAGGCCATGACTCGCATGCCGCACGGACATTGCACGCTGCCGCCCGATGCGTCGGGCCGGATCTTGGATCGCTTGGCGGGACTGGAACAGATTATCTCGCCCGAGGCCGTTCGCCAAGTCCTCGCGGCCACCGGTAAAACCAATCAACGACGTTGCACACTGACCCACGAGATTGTTTGCTGGGTGGTCCTGGCCATGGGGCTGTTGACCGACTTGCCGATCCGCCAAGTCTTCAAGCATGCACGCCGGCTCCGAGTCGGCGAGGAGAGTCCCCATCGATCCAGCCTGTGTGTGGCCCGGCAACGCCTGGGCATCGCGCCGGTCCGCCACCTGTTCGAGCACGTCGTTCATCCTCTGGCCCGGCCCGATACGCCCGGAGCCTTCTACCGCGGGTTCCGCCTGGTCGGCATCGATGGGACCGTCTACGATGTCCCCGACTCGGAGGCCAACGCCGTGGCCTTCGCCGCGCCCTCGGCCGGGCCGCGCGGCGACGGCGCGTTCCCCCAAGTCCGCAAGCTGAGCCTGGTCGAATTGGGGACCCACATCGAACTGGCCTTCGTGGTCCGGTCGATCGCCCACGGCGAACCGTCGATGGTCGGCGGCTTGCTCCGCCATCTGACTCCGGAGATGCTCCTGTTGGAGGATCGCGGGTTTTTCAGCTATGACCACTGGAAAACGGCGATGTTGCGGGGCGTCCAGCTGTTGGCACGCGTGAAAAGCGGCTTGATCCTCAAGTCGATCCAAAACCTGGCGGATGGCTCGTACCTGGCCAAGATTTATCGGGGTTGCTACGACCGTCAGATCGATCGGGATGGGATCGTCGTCCGGGTGATCCGCTATACACTGGACGACCCGCAACGAGTCGGACACGGTGAAACTCATGTGCTGATCACGAATCTCCTTGACGCGGAGCTTTATCCTGCTGAAGAATTGATTATTCTTTATCACGAGAGATGGGAACAGGAGTTGGTCTATGATGAGCAAAAGACCCATCATGATCCGCGGCGGGCGACCAAGCCGGCACAGATGCGAAGCGAGACCCCGGCGGGGGTGATCCAGGAGATCTATGCGCTGTCGCTGGGTCATTTCGTGATCCGAGCCTTGATGGTTGCGGCCGCCGGGACCGTGGGGCTGGACCCGGATCGGCTGTCGTTTCTGGGGTGCTTCCAGATCCTCAAGTGCCGGTTGCCAGAATGCAACAGCTCGACCCCCGAGGCGTTCGAGGAGTGGTACCAGGGATTATTGTGGGAGATGCAGGGGGAGCGCACCGATGACGAAATGCGGAGGAACCGGATCAATCCGCGAGTGATCAAGCGTAAAATGTCCAAGTGGAAAAAGAAACGATCCAAACATCGACACATTCCGCCCTTGAAGAAAACCTTTGCAGAGACAGTGGTTATGCTTCCTTAAACGGTATTGAGCTTAAACCGCGCTCGCCAGGCGTTCGACCCGCGTTCGTACCGGAGGCTGCTCACATGGCCAAACTTTTTGTGATGCTGGCCGTCGCGATTGCTTGCGGGGTTGGCACCATTTTCTCCGTCGATCGGAATTACCGCCCGATTGCGCGAATCGACCCGTCTCAGGAGCCGACGCCGTTCGCCGGTTCGCCCCAAGAGCCGATTGTGCCCGCGGAGCCGCTCGACGACGTTCGCAAAGCGGAGCAGAGCCGGAACCGTGAATGCACATGGGCTCCGCCAACGACGCTCGACGACGTTCGCAAGGCGGAGCGGAGCCGGCGAGCCGTACGGCCCGCCGGCGATCCAAAGCGGGAGAACGGCCTGAACTACGAGGGGGTGTTGAAGGGATGGGAAGGCCGCACGTTGCTGCCCAAACCCGCCGAGCCGATGCCGCCGACCTACTGCCGTTCCATCGAACGCGCCCCGAAAAACACCAAGTGGGCGACCGGACCGTACTATGTCCACGACCTCACTGTTCTCTTATTCAAGAACATATCAGGTTTCGGGTACATGCGTATGTTTTGGTTCAAGAATGATCGCGGCGGTGAGGTCGCATCGCGGGACATTGACCGCGTCGAACTGGTCAGCCTGCTGACCGATGACGAGCCTTCGGTGTACGTGCTCGACGAGGTAGCGACGCCGCCGCTCGCCCGGCAAGCGAAACGGCGGCCGCTCGACGAGTTCGAGCGCCTCGGCCTCGACGCCCTGCGCCGCTGCGAGGAACTGGTGTGGACCCGAGAAGCACCGACGCGGATGTTCGGCGCGATCCGCGCGAAGGCGGATTGTCTACACTGTCACGCGAACGCCGAGGAGGGCGACCTGCTCGGCGCGTTCACCTACTATCTCAAGGTCCCAGTCGATCGGCTGAACATTCGCTAATGAGATAGCGAACCGCAGGATCCGCACGGAAGGGCCGAAGCAGGCGCTGCACCTGACCCGGCCTGCACAACGAAATGAGGTATCGGAGTAGCGGCCGCATCCATCGACCCTAGCGTGGCCGATCCAGAGATCCGCCGCCATGCCGGGTATTCGCTTCGCTGAAGTCCGGGCCAGGTTCACCATGGCTGAAGTCCTCGGCCTGGTCGGCTTCGTCCCACGCGAGACTTCCGGAGATCAGGTGCGCAGGCCCTTGCCCGATCCATCATTCTACGTCACCATCGAAACGCCGCTTCTTCGCAAATCTACAATTACATATATACAGATGTTTAAAATGCGGCTCCTCCGGGAATCATCTGGACCTGTACGGGCTTTTTTTCCAAGGGCCTCCTGGAGCATGCGGCGGTCCGGCGCCAGCTCGGCGACCAGGAGCTTGAGGCGACCGACCTCAGCTTCGAGTTCTGAAATGCGAAATTGTTCGCGCGATATAGGTTCCTCCTGGAGGGCCTTCCAGCGGTAGTAGGTCGTCGGTCCGATGCCGGCCTTGCGGCAGGCCTGGTGGAGGGTCAGTACCGGGGATAGGCCGGCTACGGGGAACTGACCGCTCTCGGAACGCGCACGACCCGGTAGAGCCGGAACCATGGGTCCTCTTCGGCCTGGCCATAGAGGAGCTGGAATCGCTCGGGATGGGCGTCGGCCCAGACCTTCTCGATCGGGAAGCCCTCCTTGTCGGCGAGGTTGTGGATCCCCTCGTCGGGGTTGGCGCGCGTGACCACCAGGAGCTGGATGCCCTCGGCGTCGAGGTTGTCGAGCCAGGCGCGATAATCGGGCCGGATCCGGTCCCAGCCCGGTCGGGAGTTCGGCCAGGTCCCCAGGCCGCGGGCCATCGCCTCGCGATGGTAGTCGTGCATCAACCAGTCCCGATGCCGGTCGATGTTGATGTAGCGGACCTCGTTTCGTAAGCCCCGGCCCAGGAGATAATACGGGAGGTCCGTCCCGGCGTAGGCCACACGGACCCCCGTCGGTCCGCACCGGTTCTCGAAGTCGAGCCAGCCGAAATAGAAGTCGAGAAAACCGGGCGGATAGAACCGGGCCCGGACGTCGAAGACCATGGGGCCGAGGTCCACGAAGCCGAGCACGAGGAAGATCGCGGCGGCGAATCCGGCCAGGGGCCATCGCCACCGGGGCCGTCGCCGGAGTGCGATCGCGGCCCGGCGACTCCATGCCCAGACGAGGAACACGGCCGCGAGGATCATGGCGAACGTCGTGGGCCGGAATGCCGCCGCGCCGCCGCCGCGGGCTTGAGCCACCGGCTCCCAGGCGGGGAAGAGCGGCAGCAGGGCGCTGATGGCGTTGGGGATCAAGGGGGACAGGTCCCAGGGGATCGCGGCCTCGCGCGGGCAGAGGCCAGGTCGCGGGAGTCAGGACGTGTATGGCCAGCAGGAGCGCGCCCACGTAACGGAGCCATCGCCCGCGATCGAAGGTCGCCGCCAGCGGGACGACTGCCAGGCCCAGGGCCTGGAGCATGAATCGCTGCTGCGTCCGGTAGGGGATCACCAGCCAGTACAGGGCGATGTTCAAGACCGCCAGAACCGAGAAGATGCTGATCACACGGCCAGAGACGGAGACCACACGGCGTGGCCAGTGGTCAGCGGCCGGTTGCAGGTCATCGCGTTTCTCTTCACTTGCCACTTGCCACTTGCCACTTGCCACTGAGCCGATTCTCCACGCCCACGCACCGGCCAGCGCGGCCAGCCAGAACGGCGCCAGCCGAGGGTCGAGCAGGCCGAGCAGGATGTTCGACTCCCGCGCACGCAATCACCGACGGCCAAGTAGTAGTGACTGGTGCGCATCGCGTCGGGGCCGTACCAACCCGGCCAGAGCGTGTGTCCCATCACGCGAACGTCGAGCGGATAGAGCGGATTGCCCGTGAGCATCGCATTGCGGACGAACCAGTATCCTCCCGTGACCGCGGGCACCAGCGCGACGACCGCCATCCGGAGGACTCTGACCCGGCTCGGCACGGCCTGGAAGCCGATGGCCGCCAGCGCCAGGACGATCAGCGGCGGGACGAACACGATGCCGACCGCCTTGGTCCCGATCGCCGCGCCCGCGGCCAGCGCGCCGAGGACCAGTGCCGACGTCTGGCCTTCCCCGCGCACGCCCTGAAGGAAGAAATACGCCGCCACCAGATAGCCGGCGACGAAGATCGTGTTGACGTTCGGTTCGACGGAATACAGAAACAGCAGCGACTCGGAGACGAACCAGAAGGTGGCGATCAGGCTGGCGGGGCGGCCCACCCCGACCGATCGGGCGCAACCATACGCGCCGGCTCCGGCGAAGAGCAAGAACGGAGCCTGGCCGACCTTGGCCAGAGTCTCGCCGCCCCAGGAGGTGATCAGCCAGGTGAACCAGAGATCGCCGTTGGCCGGGAAATAGGTCGCCGCATTCTCCCCGAACGGGGCCGCGATCAGGATCAACCGGCCGGCCTTCCACCATCGCGCCGCGAAGTAGAGATGATAGATCGGCCCGTCGCTGACGACTTTCACGGCCATGAATACCGACGGGATCGCCAGCCGCAACCCGGCGGCAAGCAGCAGCGCCAGGCAAAGGAGCGCGTCCCAGCCTAGGGGCGCCTCGGCGCCTTATCCCGGAACTCGACGATCTCGCCACGTCCGAGCCGGCGCGCCACCAGGCTCACCGCGAAGATCGTCCCCGCCCAGGCCAGGATGGGATAGAGCCCGATCGCTCCGAATGCGCCGAGCCCCTCCAGGCCCACGATGCACGCCGTCCAGAAGACCACGCCTGCGGCCAGTCCGCGCGCCAGGCCCCGCGGCTGTCCCAGCAAAGAACCGGCAATCCCGTACGCGCCGATCGCCAGCAGCGCATTGGCGACCAGTCCGATCAGGGGCTCTACCCAGGAATTGGTGGCGATCACGACGGTTCTTCCTCGGGGCCGATAGCCAGAGGGCCTGGGGTTACTCAGCATGCTGGAGTGCGGCGATCGCGGCCTCGATCCGCGCGACCGCATTCCGGCTGGTCGGATCCTGGGCCTGATCCTGGAGCACGAGGCGGTGCCAGGCCAGGGCCTCGTCGGCGCGGCCCATCTGTTCGCGGAGGTCGGCGATGCGATGATACAAGTCGGGATGGGGCACCAGGCCGAGGGTCTTGTCGGCATTCGCTTCCCGGTAGAGCGCCAGGGCACGGTCCCGCGCCGCCATCGCGTCGCGGGCCTTGAGGCCGAACGCATCGGCTTCCGTGCGTCGCCCCGCGATCTGGAGCACGCGGCTGAGCCGGTAGAGGACCGGGAGATCGGACGGGTCGGCTTGCCACGCCCGAAGGTAGGAGTCGGCCGCCGCGGACCAGTCCCGCCGCCCCTCGGCGACGGCACCGCGATGCCGATCGAACCGCGGGTCGGCGGCCAGATCGGGAGGAAGCTTCGCCCAGGCCTGGGCCAGATCGTCGGCTTGTCGCGACTCGTCCAGGCCCCGCAAGAGCCCGTCCCAGGCCTCGGGACTGTCGGCATGGCGCGTCACGGTGTCGCGCAGGATCGCCAGTCCCTGGTCGAACCGGCTGCTCCGGACCAGGGCCAGGCCCAGCGCGATCGCCGTGTAAAGGTCTTCCGGATGGTCGCGCACGGCCGGTTCGAGCGTCGGGAAGACCGTTTCGGAAACCAGTGGTTGCGCGTCCTGGCGGAACAGCTCCAGGAGCAGTTGCACGCGATCGCGAGGGTCGGGTTCGATGGCGTGCAGTGCCAGAGCGAGGCGGTGGGCGTCCGCGCGACGGCCCTGGATGTAATAGAGCCCCAGCAACGCCCACCCGGCCTCGGGCACCTGGGGGTTCAGTGTCATCGCGCCCTTCCAGGCGTCCTCGGCGCGATCGTAACGGGTCAGCGCCGAGTACGCCTTCCCCTCGTTCAGCCGGACGATGGCCAGCGTCTCGCGATCGCGCGTCTGGATCCGCGCGAGATGATCGAGGGCCAGTCGCGGCTTCTGATCGTGCCGCGCCAGCGCGACCTGCGCCATCAGCATATGGGCCGGGATACTCGCGGGATGCGCGCGCAGGTAGTCCTCGACCCGGCGTTCGACCTCATCAAACCGCCCGGCCGCCAGCAAGGGGTCGAGACCGCCCAGGCTCGGGCCGGTCCGCAGACGCGCCGCCAGGACCAGGGCCGCGGTCGTCGCGACCAGCGCGATCAACAGCAGGGTGAGTCCCAGGTCGCGGAGTCCGCGTTTGCGGATCGTCATCGTCCGGGCTCCGTCCGGGAGTCCGCTTGACCATCGCGGTCCGGCGCAACCGGGCGATCGACGTCCTCGCCCATACCGCCACGGCGCGGCGGCAGCGCCGCTCGACGCTGGTCGGCCAGCCGCCGATAGCGTTCCGCCTCGTCACGGTTGCCCAGCATCCGATACGCCTGGCTCAAGTTATACAGCGGCTCGACGGCGTCCCTCGACCGATCCGCGGCCCGCTTGAGGAAGTCCACGGCCTCGCCCCACTGCCGGTGGCTCAGCGCCAGCCGGCCCAGGTCGAGACAGACGTCCGCGTTGTTAGGGTCCCAGCGCCTCCGCCTGTCGCCAGCACCGCTCTGCCTGATCGGTCAAGCCCTGTTGCGAATAGGTCAGGCCGAGCAGCTCCATCAGTCCCGCGTCCTCCGCGCGGGCCAGGGCCCGCTCCAGGTATCCCCGCGCCTCCTCGGTCCGACCCAGAGCCATCAGGTCCAGGGCCAGGTTGTTCCAGAAGAGCGAACGCGGCAACAGCAATCTCTTCAGTTCCGGATCGAGCGCGACGACCCGGCGGCCGGCCTCGACCGCCTGCTCATGATGCTTCAACTCATGGTGCGCGATCGCGGCCAACGTCCAGCCGGCGACCGCTTCGGACGAGTAAGCCTTCAATCGATCGGCCAGTTCGAGCGTCGGTCGCCATTGCTTCCGGCCCATACGCACGGCGGCCAGCCGCTTCAAGGCCAGGGCGTCATCGGGCCGGCGACTCAGGAGCTCTTCGTAGACCCGCAGAGCCCTCGGGATCTCCAGCCTGCACGAGCCCGTAGGCGCGGACCTGCAACTCGGCGAGCTCGATCGGCTCGGCCCGTCGATAATACGCCTCGGCCTCCCGCGCCTGGCCCAGGCGGGCCAGGCACCGCGCCGCCATGAGCGCGGCAGGGCGATTGTTGGGGAAGAACCGGAGATGATCCTGCGCGGCCCGCAGCGCGGTGCGGTACTCATGCCGTTCATACGCCGCACTCGCCCGGCCGAGCACATCGAACCATGTACCGAACCAGGCGGCCGAGGCCAGGGCGAGCACGAGCGCCCCGGCCGACACGAGCCGCCGACGGGGGAGCCGGCGCCGCCCCTCGGGGGCGAGGGAAGGACCGGGTTCGGAGACGGTTGACCGCGGCATCTTCATCATCTGACAGTTTTCAGTGTTCGGTGAAAAGCAATCCCCAATCGCTTCCATCTTCTTCACTGAACACTGAAAACTGAATACTGAACACTGTCAATAAGCATCGCTGCTGACGACTTCCCCACGACCCGGGGTGGCGATGGCGTACCACGCCATGAAGTTGACCGAGTTCTTCAGGAAGTGGACTGATCCATCCATGAACAAAACATTCACGCCGCCGGGATGATACGAGCTGGCGGCGACCATGGTCTGGGTGGCCCCGGCATAATCCTGGTCGCTCGAAACGGCTGGAAAACTGTTGACGTTGGTCCAGTAGCAAGAGCGCCGGTTCGGAGTCTGGGTGTGAGAATAGATGTTGTGTCCGCCGGAGAGGGCGAACTCGCCTTTCCACCAGTAATCCTGTCCAAGACCGGCTGTGTTCTGGCAATACTGGGCGGCCAGCCAATCGGGGGGTGATAGTTGAGTACCCTGGCCGAGGAACTGGTTCCAGGAAGGGCCGGCGTAGACCATGCCCAGGCCGTCGGCTTGCAGCCCCGAGTTGCTCTGGACCGACTCGCTCATGATGGCCGTGTTGCTCGTGCCGTCGGTGAACGAGGCCATCGTGATCACCCTGTTGGCGCACTGGGCTCCGTTGAGGATGTTATAGTCCAGTGCCCCTGGGGAATACGTCGGGCCGTTCACCATCCCGCCGTTGAAGAACCGCGACAGGCCGACGTTCCAGTAGTAGTCGGTGGTACAGATCAGCCGCTGCTGGCCATTGATGAAGAACTGGTTGTTGCCGCCGTTATTGGGGTCCGACGGGCAGAGGAAGGCATTGACATAGGTGATGTTGGCCGTGGCGTTGCTCCGGCCCCAGTCGCCGGCCCAGACGCTCTCGTCCATGGGAGGCGCGTTCCAGGCCCCCCCATTGACCCAGATGCCACGAACGCCGTAGAGGAAGTTGATCGAGTTGTAATCGGCCTGCTGCTCCATGTAAGGGAGGATGCGGCAGAGGACGCCCTGGTCTTGATAGTTCTGGGTGGTGGAAATGGTCGCCGAGGGGGGGATCGCGCCGTTGCCGCTCTCGTAGTTGTTGACCCCCAGGCCGATCTGTTTCAGGTTGTTGGTGCACTGGGCGCGGCGAGCCGCCTCGCGCGCGGCTTGCACGGCCGGCAAGAGCAGGGCGATCAGCACCGCGATGATCGCGATCACGACCAGCAGCTCGATCAGGGTGAAAGCTCGGGACTCGCGGCGGGTTCTCATGGTTGGGGCTCCGGAAAAAAGAGGATGAAGTACCAATACCCGGACACCGAATCACGTTTGTCTGCGGCGAGACCGCGTGCGCTCGTTCGCACGAGACCTCACGGCGCCTTGGTTTTCTTGGCCGTCGCTCCTTGATTCCGCGCCTCGATCTTCGCGACCTGCGGAGCGACGTTCCGGGTCCGCTCCCGCCGATGCGACACCTTGCTATCCTCGGGGTCATCGGAAGGCTTCCCGGGCGGGGCGGTCGCCAGGAACTCGCGCTCGTTGGGATTGCCGGACCCGCAGCCGGGCAAGCCCAGCGCGAAACCCAGGCTGAAAACCAGCAGGATCAGGCCAGCCAGTCGGGAAACTTGCATAATAAATCCATCTCCCTTGATGGGACAAATCGATCCGGAACTCCCGGTGATGTGGACTCGGCCGTGCAAGGCCACGATCTCACCTGGGATTCCTGATGTGATCCCTGTCGACGTCCGTCGATCACATCACATCAGATCAGATCAGTCGGAAGCGGCCGGCGCCTGGAACAGCACCTTTCCGGTCTTATCGGTCAGCTTCAAGGTCGGAGTGCCGTTGGGGGTCACGGCCAGGGCGATGCCTCCCTTGCGGCCTTTCTCGCCTTCCCCCACGAGGTTCAACACCGCGGTGCCGTCCTCGTCGATCCGGAAATTCCCACGCATTCCGCCCTGATCATAGAACACCATCCCCGGCGTTCCATCACCCTCCGGCCAGACCTTGATACCCAGGCGGTACCGCTTCTTCAGGTCCATGAAAATCAGTTGAGGAAGGCCCCACTTGTCGTCGGCCTCCAGGATCACCCGCGTATCGAAGCGGTTGTAGAACCCGATTTCTTTCGCCTCGACCCTCCGAACGACCGGCGGCGAGAGTCCCTCGATGTGAAGGGACCCCGCCGCGTACAGACCCCCAATGGTCCCGGCCACGAGAATCACCAGACCCAGGAACGACCATTGCAAGATCCGGATCTGCCGCAGCGCCTGCCTGGCCATCGCAGCCAGGCGTTCTACCTCCGGCTCCGTACTGCCGGAAGACGCATCCACCGGGGGCAAGCTCATCAATTACCCCTCAAACGATTCCATCGCCACATCACGCCTCTTCGCTCGGGCGACACCAACTTCGGAGGAAAGCCAGGAACGGACGGGCCGTTGGTGGTGAGTGGAACACTATATACAAGCATGCGATGCTCAATGACATCGTGGAATCGTCCCACAACGTCCGCCTGCGCAACTCATGACCGTCAACTTAGGGATGATGCAACACGAGGAGTCGCGCTGTCAAATGAAATTGTCGCAAAGAATGCGACACTCCTCGGAACTTATTCCTCGGATGGCCAAGTTCGCTGGCGGCCCGACCCCGCCGCCTCGTGCGGCGGATGAAGGAGTTGCGGAGCTAACCCAACGCACGCCTCCCTCTCTCTTCCTCGACCCTGGCCGCCTCGTACGGCCGGGGGCGACTCTCCATATTTCTTCGAACGGAAGATGAGCCGTTCTCGATGGCCATGGCAGGTCCGCACTTTCCGATCGAGGATCCGTTTTGAGGGTGCTACGCGGAAACGAGGAAAACCTGGGATCTGATCATGGCATGAACGGCTGCGCGGCCTGGCTTGACGGGCCGCGGCGGTGGATCGACAATTGCAGAACTGGTGACGACGAGAGCCGTCAACATCATGGAGAAGCTGGATGCGAGGAGAGCGATCCGGATGGTTGGTGGGCTTTATCGCGGTCG
Source organism: uncultured Planctomycetota bacterium (assembly GCA_963845755.1). Lineage (GTDB taxonomy): Bacteria > Planctomycetota > Planctomycetia > Isosphaerales > Isosphaeraceae > CAWJTV01. Next base: position 1,233,450 of record CAWJTV010000011.1, on the reverse strand, counting down.
TCACGTTGCTGGTCGGCGCGGTCTGGTGGGCGATGTTTGGTCTCGGGGAAGGTGGCGGCGACGGTTCGGATCGCGGTGACCTGGCCTACCGGCGCGGGGACTGGCCTGCGGCGGAGGGGCAGGCGCGCGCCCTCTTGAAGGCCAATCCCTCTGACCGCGAGGCGCTCCGGCTGCTGGCGCGGTCGGCGGCGCGGCGCGGGCGCGACGATTCGGCCGAGGCGATCTACCGGCGGATCGGGACGGCGTCCATGGAGGTGGAAGACTATTTCCTGCTGGGGCGCGGGCTCCTGGACAGGGGCCAGGTGGGACCGGGTCTGGCCTCCCTGGGGGCGGTGCGCGACCTTCAACCCGACCACGCCGAGACGCTCGATGCCCTGTCCCGATACTGGGCCGAGACCCGGATGATGACCGATGCCGCCGATGCCGCCGATCGGCTGGTCCGGCAGCCCGGATGGGAGGTCCGGGGCGAGGTCCGGCTCGGGCGGTTGCGGGCCGAGCTGTTCGACCCCGCCGGCGCCGCGGCCGTGCTGGTCGATGCCCTGCGGCGCGACCCGAACCTCACGGGTGCCGACCTGGAACCGGCGGCAGTCAGGCGGCTCCTCGTCCGCTGCTGGCTCCAGGCCGGCCGCCCGGCCGAGGCGCGGGCCCTGCTCCAGAATGCCGCGAGCGGTCGGCTCGATCCCGAGGGGGAGTGGCTCCTGAGCCGGGCCTGGCTCCAGGAGGGGCAGGCGACGGAGGCAGCCGCGGCCCTGGGGGCGGCTCGCGGATTCGGCGCCTCCGACCCATTGACCCGAGAGCCCGCCCCATTCGTCGGCGCCGCGAGCTGCGCACCCTGCCATCCCGCGGAATACCGGGGCCAGCAGAGTAGCCGGCATTCCCGCACCTTGCGTCGCACCGCCGAGGTCAACGACCTGCCCTGGCCGGACCGGGACGTGCCCGATGCCGACAACCCGCGCGTCGTCCATCGGTTCACGCGGACAGGGAACCGGATCGAGGCCGTGACTCGCGTGGACGCGCAGGCGTTTCGCGCCGTGGTCGAGTACGCCCTGGGATCGAGCCACCAGGGCCGCTCTTTCGTGGCGCGCAGGAGGACGGGCAGATCCGCGAGTTGAGGGTCTCACAATATCCCGCCGCGCCGGAGTGGGGCCTCACGATGGAGCACCCCGCCGTCCCGCCCGATGAGCCCGGCTACCTGGGGCGTCCCATCTCGTCCGAGGCGTTCCGCAGGTGCCTGCACTGTCACGCGACGAACTTTCGCGCGGCCCGCGAACCCGACGGCCGCCCGGAGGGCCGCGACCACGGCATCGGCTGCGAGCGGTGTCACGGCCCCGGGGGCCATCACCGCCCGGCGATCGAAGCCGGCTTACCCGACCTCGCGATCGCCCGCCCCCGGCTCGCCGCGCCCGAACAGGTCGTCGCGCTCTGCGCCGAATGCCACAAGGCCCCCGCCAAGACCACTCCGGACGATGCCGGCTTCGTCCGATACCAGGCCTCCAGCTTCGTCCTGAGCCGGTGCTATACGGAGAGCGCCTCGGGATTCAGTTGCGTGACCTGCCATAATCCCCACCAGAACGCCGAGACGTCCTCCGCGTTCTATGAATCCCGATGCGTGACCTGTCATCCCGCCGCCCGCTCACCCGGGCCGAGCCCACCCGCCGGCTCGCACCGGACCGGGGCCCCCTGCCCCGTTAATCCGGCCAAGGGCTGCCTCACCTGTCACATGCCCCGCGTCAAGGACGCCGTCCCGCGCACCGAATTCACGGATCACCGGATCCGCGTTCATCGTCCCTGAGCCGCCTCTCGACTCGATCGAGTACCCTGTGGTGCGGCTCCATCATGGTCCCTCGAAGACGAATGGTTGAGGGAGGGCTCATTCTACGGGATAAGGCCCTTCGGCAAACACCTCGGCATGGTATCCTTTTGATCCCACGATCCGGGCGAGGGGACTTCTCACCTCGCCTCCGGCTTTCAGGCGGTCGATGATCGACGGGAAATCATGCTGCGGCTGCCAGCCGAGCTCATTCCGAGCCCGCGCGTTGTCATAGACGCGGTCGATGCTGGGAAACATTTTCCAGCCACGACGGATGTATTCGGTCTCATAGTCGGGAACATGGCGCCGCACCGCCCGCGGCGCATCGAAACGCAGGTCTCGCAGATCCTCGGGCGTAAAGGGCGTCGTCGCGCTGATGATATAGCACCCGAAGCCGATCCCAGGCGCGTGTCTCGCTGCCAGTAGATGTGCGCTCACGACGTCTTCGAGATCCACGCGGCGGAACAGATATTCATTCAACTTGGCATTCTCGTCGGCGTAAGCTTCCCGCACCTGCTTGTTGTCGTCTTCTTCGGGGAAAAACCGCGATGTCCTGAGCACGATACAAGCAAGCCGTTGGTTCCTGTGGAACAACTGGCAGAGGCCCTCCGCCGCGGCCTTGGTGACACCATAGATGTTCTTGGGGACGGGCGCGACTTCCTCGGTCACCCAGGCGGCAGCCGCTCCGGCAGGCGGCACGAGCGCGTCGCCGAAGACGCTGGTCGTGCTGGTGAAGACAAAGGACGCGACGCCGGCCATCACCGCGGCTTCCAGCAGGTTGAGCGTACCGGTGATGTTGGTGTTGACGAACTCCTGCCGGCTGTGGGTGGCGACATGAGGCTTGTGCAAGGTGGCCGCATGAAAGACGGCCTGCACGTCCCTCATGCAGCGACCCACGCAAGAGCGATCGGTGATCGATCCGACGACGGTCGTCAACGTGGACGCCAGAATGTCGAGGCCGATGACCTCGTGGTTCAAGTCTTTCAGGGTGAGCACCAGTGCCTCACCGAGATGACCGGCGCTTCCGGTAACCAGGGCTCTCATAGCTCGAGAGGTCCCTTCTTCGCCAGGACGGCCGGAATCGAAGTTGGGGGAAAGGAAAAGTTCAGCGTCGAGGTGTCGAATCTCTGCCGAACCGAGGAAGATGGTTCTTCCTGACCCTCGCAATCTTTCCAGGCCCCTCAGTCTGCATTGGGAATTGCGGAGGTCCCCATTTCGGCTAGCTCCGGTTCGTCCGCCGAGATATCCGTAGTTCCAAGCTGAGGATCATGTCTGTCTTTGATCAGATAAGTGCGCACTTGTGGAAATGCAAAAAAAACGCGTAGCAAGTTATCCATGGCTCTCGACTGAATTTGTGTCTTGTTCAGCCAACGAGACAGCGTGGCTTCCGCGATTCCCAAGCGTCCCGCCGCCTCTTTCTGGGTCAGGTTGATTCGCCCCAGCGCACTGCGCATGTCTTCAGGCGTAAGCAGATGGAGATGCGAGCGAAGCGCCGCGCTGATCTGGTCATCGACTCCTCCCGTGAAAACCTTGTTGCCGCACGCTTGACAGACCGGGATGTCCAAATTGGGGATCGTGAACGTGTACAGGCGCCCGTCATGCTGAACTTCAGCATCGTAGCGGATTCTGGTCATGAGAACATGGCTCTCACCGCAATGACGGCATCGCCATGGGAATGGACGTTCGGCGCCGAATGGACGTTTCAATTCCGAAGGATTAGCGTTCATGAATATTCACCACGAGGATCCACGATTCGTCGAGAACCACGGGGAGTCGATAATATAAACGAGTTTCTATGTAAACATTTTTCCCATAAATGGTCAACCGGAGGTCGTGGTGGAATTCGTACTGGCCGGACCACTCCTGACGCGTTTCCGGCACCTCATCGATTTCCCCGCCGGACCTGACGTACTCACACATCAGGCGCCCGATTTCCCTCAGAGTTATGTTGCCAAACTCACGCCGAATCCAGCGATGTGACTCTTCCGTCAATTCAAACTGGATGTAGTCGCTGACATTCCAATTGCCGAGTGCGTCCCTGTAGGCCGCAAGTCGAGCCAAGTCGGTCAAAGGCGGCACCAACCACCTCCGTGTCGTCTACCTGGGTGTCCCTCCCCTTCCTCGTCGACATTCTACCCCGAACTTGATGTATATCAATGCTCGCTCTCGGTCTCGGGACTGCGCACCTGGTCAATCGAACGAACGTAACCTCTTGGAAGCCAGGTAACTCTGGTTCGAGGCTGGTAAGGGATGACTTCAAGTCCATGGCAATATGGAGGTTGCATGAGGCGGTTCCAAAGCCCGCCCGTGACAGTCTCATGGCGAACCATTTTTTCGTCAGGGACGGGTATGCCAGTTGCTTCTTGGGATTTCGCGGTTCGACCTGGCTCCATGGTGCCGGAGAGGCGGGGTCTGGATGATTGCCCCACCAACTCAAATCCCGCTGTTTACCAGATGGCGAGCCTCGAGGGTGTCGGCTACCAGGAGGTAGCCAACGAGAGCCAACCCTCCTTTGCAATTGCAATTCCGACATTTTTTCCCGCAGATCCCTTGACTTCTGCCTCTCAACCTGCAATTAGTATTACGAATTCGAATAGGATGCTCAACGCAGTATTGGAAAAAGCCGATAGATAGGGACCAGATGCAGCTCGAGTCCTTGAAGATCTTCTGCGACGTCGTGCGGTGGTCCAGTTTCTCTCGGGGTGCCGAGGAAAACGGGATCTCGCAGTCGTCGGCCAGCCAGGCCGTGCACCAGTTGGAGGCGCGGCTGGGGGTGAAGCTGATCGACCGGTCGAAGCGGCCGCTGGTGCTGACGCCGGAAGGGAAGGTCTACTACGAGGGCTGCAAGGACCTGGTTGAGCGTTACCTCAGCCTGGAGAACCGCGTCAAGGGCCTGGGGGATGGCGCCCTGGTCGCCGGCACGGTCGGCGTCGCGGCGATCTACTCGGTGGGCCTGCACCACATGAGCCGGTACATCAAGGTCTTCGAGACGCGCCATCCCCGGGCGAACGTCCGGCTCGAATACCTGCATCCCGATCGCGTGCTCGATCGCGTGATCACCGGGGAGGCCGAGCTGGGCCTGCTCTCCTATCCCAAGAAGTGGACCGATCTTCATGTAGTCACCTGGCGCGAGGAGGCCATGGTGCTGGCCGTCCATCCCTCCCATCGCTTCGCGACGCGTCCGGGCGTGCCGGTGTCCGAGCTGGACGGCGAACCGTTCGTCGCCTTCGACCCGGACCTGCCGATCCGGCGTTCGATCGACCGTTTCCTCCGCCACCACGACATTCACGTCGAAGTCGTACTCGAATTCGATAATGTCGAAAACATAAAGCGCGCCGTGGAAATCCCGTCGGGCATCTCCATCCTGCCGGAGCCCTCGCTGGCCCAGGAGGTCAGGGCGGGGACGCTCGCCGCCGTCCGCATCGAGGGCCGGGATCCCGTGGACCGGCTGACTCGACCCCTGGCGATCATCCACCGGCGGCACGGCCACCTCGACCTGGCCGCCTCGACGTTCCTCGACTTGCTGACCCACGAGACCGTCGCGGTCGACCCCGCGAGATCGGCCATGCCCGATCGTCGCGTGACGGCCGGCACGCCCTCGTGAGTCCCGGCGACCGGCCCGAAATCCGGGAGGCGGGCGCGGCGCGAATGGGCCGTGGAACGTGACCGAGATCAGGATCCGGCCCGCCTGAATTGACACATTCACGCAATGTGATTTCGACAAGACAAACGGCGGCCCGCTCCCCGCGAGTCGTTGATCGTGCGCAAGGTCGTCTCGGGAAGGACAATCACTGATGATTTCAAATCAACCGAAAGCCCAAGGTCTCTACGACCCGCGTTATGAACACGATAGCTGCGGTGTCGGATTCATCGTCGACCTCAAGGGGCGTCGATCTCATCAGCTCGTGCGTGATGGTCTCACTGCATTATATAATATGAATCATCGCGGGGCGTGCGGATGTGAAGATAATACGGGCGACGGCGCGGGGCTGTTGATCCAGGTCCCCCACGAATTCCTGGCGAGCCGCTGTCGCCCCCTGGGGATCGCGCTGCCCGAGCCCGAGCGGTATGGCGTGGGTGCGTTCTTCACGTCGCGGGACGGGGATGGCGCAGCGATTCGGGATGTCCGAGTTCGAGCGGATCGTCGCCGAGGAAGGGCAGGAGTTCCTGGGCTGGCGGCCGATCCAGACGGATCCCTCGTCGCTCGGCGAGAGTGCGCGGGCGGTCGAGCCGGTGATGTGGCATGCCTTCGTCGGCCGCGCCGACGGCCTCGATGCCGATCGGTTCGAGCGGAAGCTCTACGTCATCCGCAAGCGGTTCGAGGCCGAGATCGAGTCCTCGGGCCTCGACGATCACAAGTTCTTCTACTTCGCCAGCCTCTCCTGCCGGACGCTCGTCTACAAGGGGATGCTCACCACCGAGCAGCTCGGCCTGTATTTCGCCGACGACCTGGGCGACCCGCTCCTCGCCAGCGCCCTGTGCATGTTCCACTCGCGGTTCAGCACCAACACCTTCCCGAGCTGGGAGCTGGCCCATCCCTATCGGATGATCTCGCATAATGGCGAGATCAACACGTTGCGCGGCAATATCAACTGGATGAAGGCGCGCGAGGCCCTGTTCGCCTCCGAGCTCTACGAGCCGGGCGACATCGCGAAGATCAAGCCGATCATCCGCGAGGGCCTGAGCGACACGGCCTGCCTCGACAATGCCATGGAGCTGCTGGTCCGCTCGGGATATCCCCTGGCCCACGCCATGATGATGCTGATCCCCGAGGCGTGGGAGAATCACGAGTCGATGTCCCAGGTGAAGAAGGATTTCTACCGGTATCATAGCTGCTTGATGGAGCCCTGGGACGGCCCGGCGTCGGTGACCTTCACCGACGGCAAGTCGATCGGCGCCGTGCTCGACCGCAACGGACTACGGCCCAGCCGCTACATCGTGACCGACGACGACCGGGTGATCATGGCCTCGGAAGTCGGCGCGCTCGAGGTCGCCCCGGAGAAGATCGTGCGGAAGGGTCGGCTCGAGCCGGGCAAGATGTTCCTGGTGGACCTCCAGGCCGGCCGGATCGTCGACGACGAGGAGCTGAAGCACTCGCTCGCCGCGGCCAAACCGTATGGGAAGTGGCTCCGCCGGTACATGGTGTCGCTCGCCGACCTGCCCCGAGCCCCCAACGTCCCCGGCCCTGATCCGGATTCGCTGCTCCATCGCCAGATGGCCTTCGGCTACACGCTCGAGGACCTCAAGTACATCGTCGGGCCGATGGGGTCCAACGGCGAGGAGGCGATCGGCTCGATGGGCACCGACACCCCGCTGGCCGTGCTCTCGGACCGCGCCCAGCCGCTGTTCCATTACTTCAAGCAGCTCTTCGCGCAGGTGACCAACCCCCCGCTCGACGCGATCCGCGAGGAGCTGGTGACCTCGGTGTTCACCGGCGCCGGCGGCGAGGGAAACCTGCTGGAGCCGAAGCCCGACTCCTGCCGCCAGATCGCGCTGGAGACCCCGATCCTCGACAACGACGAACTGGCCCGGCTCAAGCAGCTCAAGGGCTGGCACGGGTTCCGGACGGCGTCCGTGCCCATGCTGTTCCTGGCCGCGGAAGGCGCGAAGGGCTGGAGGAATCCCTCCACGCGATGATCGACATGGCCTGCAAGGCGATCGAGCAGGGTGCCGATCTGATCGTGCTCTCCGACCGCGGCGTCACGGCCGAGATGGCGCCGATCCCCTCGCTCCTGGCCTGCTCGGGGCTCCATCACGAGATGGTCCGGCGGGGCTTGCGTTCGCGGGCCGGGCTGGTGATCGAATGCGGCGATGCCCGCGAGGTCCATCACTTCGCCCTCCTGCTCGGATACGGCGCCGGCACGATCAACCCCTACGTGGCGTTCGAGACGCTCGACCACTTGATTCGCGACGAGCGCATCGCGGGCATCGATCACGACGAGGCCGTGTACCGATATCGTAAGGCGATCAAGAAGGGCGTCGTGAAGATCATGTCCAAGATGGGGATCAGCACCATCCAGAGTTACCGCGGTGCTCAGATCTTCGAGGCGATCGGGCTGAATGAGGAATTCGTGGGCCGATACTTCGACAAGACCGCCTCTCGGGTCGGCGGGATCGGCCTCGCCGAGGTCGCTGCCGAGACGCTCCACCATCACCGCCGCGCGTACGCCAGCCGCGAGGCCCGGCCGGCCCTGCTCCTCGAAGGCGGCCAGTACCAGTGGCGGCGCGAGGGCGAATTCCACCTCTTCAATCCGGAGACGGTCTACCGGCTCCAGCATGCCACCCAGGCCAACCGTTATGAGATCTTCAAGCAGTATACCCGCCGGGTCGACGAGCAGACCGAGCGGCTCTGCACGCTCCGCGGCCTGTTCGGCTTCCGGTTCGACCAGTGTCGACCCGTGCCGATCGAGGAGGTCGAGCCGGTCGAGTCGATCGTCAAGCGGTTCGCCACCGGCGCGATGAGCTACGGCTCGATCTCGGCGGAGGCCCACCAGACCCTGGCGATCGCCATGAACCGGATGGGGGCCAAGTCGAACACCGGTGAAGGGGGCGAGGACCCGGAACGGTTCAAGCCGTTGCCCAACGGGGATAGCCGGCGCAGTGCCATCAAGCAGGTGGCCTCGGGCCGGTTCGGCGTCACGAGCGAGTACCTCGTCAGCGCCGATGAGCTGCAAATCAAGATGGCCCAGGGCGCCAAGCCGGGCGAAGGGGGCCAGCTCCCGGGTCATAAGGTCTGGCCGTGGATCGCCAAGGTGCGGTATTCCACGCCCGGCGTCGGCCTGATCAGCCCGCCGCCCCACCACGATATTTATTCCATCGAAGACCTCGCCCAGTTGATCTACGACCTGAAGAATAGCAACCCCCGGGCGCGGATCAGCGTCAAGCTGGTGGCCGAGATGGGGGTCGGCACGGTCGCGGCCGGGGTGGCCAAGGCCCACAGCGACGTCGTGCTGATCAGCGGTCACGACGGCGGGACCGGGGCCAGCCCGCTCACCTCGCTCAAGCATGCCGGAGTCCCCTGGGAGCTGGGGCTGGCCGAGACCCAGCAGACGCTCGTCCTGAACAAGCTCCGCGACCGGATCACCGTCCAGACCGACGGCCAGCTCAAGACCGGCCGCGACGTCGCGATCGCCGCTCTCCTGGGTGCCGAGGAATACGGGTTCGCCACGGCCCCGCTGGTGGTGATGGGCTGCATCATGATGCGAGTCTGCCACCTGGATACCTGCCCGGTCGGGATCGCGACCCAGAATCCCGAACTCCGGAAGAAGTTCCAGGGCCAGGCCGAGCACGTCATCAACTTCTTCCACTTCATCGCCCAGGAACTGCGCGAGCTGATGGCCCAGCTCGGGTTCCGCACCGTGGGAGAGATGATCGGCCGCAGCGACCTGCTGGAGATGCACAAGGCCATCGATCACTACAAGGCCAAGGGCCTTGATTACTAGCAAGATCTTCTACCGGCCCGACGTCGGGCCGGAGGTGGCCGTCCGCAAGGTTCGCGACCAGGATCACGGGCTGGAGCAGTCGCTCGACGTGACCACACTGCTCCCCGCCTGCCAGCCGGCACTGGAGCGGTGCGAGCCGGTTTCCCTGGAGCTGCCGATTCGCAACATCAACCGCACGGTGGGCACGATCCTGGGGAGCGAGCTGACCCGGCGTCATGGCCGCGAGGGGCTCCCCGACGACACGATCCGGCTCAGGTTCTCCGGTTCGGCCGGGCAGAGCTTCGGCGCGTTCCTGCCGCGCGGGATCTCGCTGACCCTCGAGGGGGATTCGAACGACTACGTCGGCAAGGGGCTCTCCGGCGGCAAGATCGTCGTCTTCCCGCCGAAGGTGTCGCGGTTCGTCGCCGAGGAGAACGTCTTGATCGGCAACGTCGCCCTCTACGGTGCCACCGGCGGCCGGGCCTTCTTCCGCGGCCGGGCCGGCGAACGCTTCTGCGTCCGGAACAGCGGGGCGCACGCCGTCGTCGAAGGGACCGGCGACCATGGCTGCGAATACATGACCGGCGGCGTCGCCGTCGTGATCGGACCGACCGGGCGCAACTTCGCCGCCGGCATGAGCGGCGGCATGGCGTTCGTCTACGACGAGGAGCAGGACTTTACTCAACGCTGCAACCTGGAGATGGTGGAGATCGAACCCCTGATCGATCCCGATGACCTCGAGCTCGTCCGCGACCTCTTGATCCAGCACGCCGCGTACACCGGCAGCTCGGTCGCCGCGCGACTCCTCGACGACTGGGAATGGGCGGTCGGCAAGTTTGTCAAAGTGATGCCGACCGACTATCGCCGCGTCCTCAATGAACAGCGATCGGCCCAGGAAAATGACAATGGTACGGCGCACGCCTACCATCGGGTCGAGCCGATGGAGGTGACCCGTGGGTAAGCCGACCGGATTCATCGAGTTCCCGCGCGAGTTGCCGACGCGCCGGCCCGTCTCCCAGCGGCTCGAGGACTTCCTCGAGGTGTACCATCCGTTCCCCGATGACAAGCTCCGGCGCAGGGGGCGCGGTGCATGGACTGCGGCATCCCGTTCTGTCATCAGGGCTGTCCGCTGGGGAACCTGATCCCCGACTGGAACGACCTGGTCTACCGCGACCAGTGGCGGACCGCGCTGGAGCGGTTGCACGCGACCAACAACTTCCCCGAGTTCACGGGCAAGCTCTGCCCGGCCCCGTGCGAGGCGTCGTGCGTCCTGGGGATCAACGCCGACCCGGTCACGATCAAGCAGATCGAGGCCAGCATCATCGACCGGGCGTGGGACGAGGGCTGGGTCGTCCCCCAGCCGCCGAAGGTGAAGACGGGCAAGAGCGTGGCCGTCGTCGGCTCAGGGCCCGCCGGGCTGGCCTGTGCCCAGCAGCTCGCCCGGGCCGGCCATTCGGTCACGGTGTTCGAGCGCGCCGACCGCATCGGCGGCCTGCTCCGCTACGGCATCCCCGACTTCAAGATGGAGAAGCGCCACCTCGACCGCCGCATCCTCCAGATGGAAGCCGAAGGGGTCGTCTTCCGGCCGAGTACGAACATCGGCGTCGATATCGCGGCCCGGCAGATCCTCGATGCATTCGACGCCGTCTGTCTCTGCGGCGGCGCCACCCAGGCGCGCGACCTGCCCATCGAGGGACGAGCACTCCAGGGCATCCACCTCGCCATGGACTTCCTCCCCTTGCAGAACAAACGGGTGGCCGGCGATCAGATCGACGAACACGACTTTATCTCAGCGCGCGGCAAAGATGTGATCATCATCGGCGGCGGCGATACCGGCGCCGATTGCCTGGGGACCGTCCATCGCCAGCATTGCCGGAGCGTCCACCAGTTCGAGATCGTCCCCCGACCGCCCGACGACCGCGCACCGATCAACCCCTGGCCGCAGTGGTCGAACGTCTTCCGCGTCTCCTCGGCGCACGAGGAGGGGGGTACTCGGGAGTACTCGATCAACACCAAGCGGTTCGTCGGCGATGAGCGCGGTCGCGTCCAGGCGCTCGAGACGGTCCATGTCCAGATGAAGCTGGACAACGGGCGGATGCAGTTCGTGGAGATCCCGGGGACGGAGAAGGTCTATCCGGCCCAGCTCGTCCTGCTCGCGATGGGCTTCGTCGGGCCGGAGCGCAAGGGGATGCTCGAGCAGTTCGGCGTCGAACTGGACAAGCTCGGTAATGTGAAGGCGGGCGCCGATAAGCGGACCAGCGTCGACAAGGTCTTCACGGCCGGCGACATGACCCGCGGCCAGAGCCTGATCGTCTGGGCGATCGCCGAGGGCCGGCACGCCGCCCATTCGATCGATGAGGCTTTGATGGGCGTGTCGGACCTGCCCGGGCCCCTCGGTCACGGGAACCATGCGAGGCCCTTCGTCTGAACTCAACCTGCCCGGGCCATCTACGCCGTCCGAGCATCCAACTCGGGCATTCCAAATGGCAGATTCTAGATTTTTTATAATTTTGAATATTTGAATCTTAATCCAATGGATCGCCTTCCACGGCGGAGGGACCAGGTGAAGCGAACTGATCCGGTCCGGATGGCTCGCAGGAACGGCCTCGTGCGGCTCCTGGTACTCGGTGGCTGGTTGGCCATCACCCCCCAACCGGCGTCGGCTCAGAACCTCGAGAACGGCGTGATCAACAGCTTCGAGATCGCTCCGGCCGGATCGCTCGAGGAGGAGCTGGTGAACCGGCTTGCGATGACCCAACAATTCCAGTCCAGCGACCTGCCGTGGCTGGCGCGGTTGACCGTCCTCGAAACGATCGCGATGTACCAGAACGTGCGAGTCGACCTCCGCCTCACGAGCATCGGGGCCCGCCTCGAGGGCGAGATGAGCACGCTCTGGGATGCGGCCCAGATCTTCTATATCAACGTCAGCTACCCGCCGCCGGACCTGGCCGGGCTGAATCGCTCGCGGGCCCTGCTGGACGACGTCGGTGCCGCCTTCCGGCAGGTCGATTCGACACTGGGGCAACTCCCCGGCTATTCGCCGCGCGCCGCCTTCCACCTGGGAGACCTCGAGCGACTGTTCCCGGTGATGACCGCGGTGTTCAACGCGATTGACGCCGAGGTCGGCGAGCCGGCCGCCGCTCCCACTGGCCCCGCGCCGGAGCTGGTGGCGATCCGCGAGCAAGCGCGTCGGCTCTCCGAAGGTCTCCGCGACCTGATCGGAGCCGTCAACGAGGCGAGGCCGGCAGCCACGGACCGTCCGAGCCTGGTCGCGGACCTGAACGGCCTGCTCGACCTCGTCCAGGGCTTCGAACGGACGTTGTCGGCCGCGCCTTCGAACCAGGACCTCGTGGCCGCGCTGAGGCCGCTCCGGAGCCGCGTGTGGTCGGTCGAGGCCCGGATCGTACGAATCCCCGGGACGCCGGAACTGACGCGACGCTGGCAGCAAGTCCGGCAGCGCATCGATGCCCTCTCGGACGACTTCGGGCTGCCGCGAATCCTCTCGCTCGGCCCGGCGGATCGCGCGCCCCGGCGCGTCGACCGGAACCTGGTCGCCCAGGTGGATCGGGCGATTGCCGCCCTCGACGAGTTCCTCGCCCAGGCGGGAGCCGGCTTGAGGGGCACCGAAGAGGGATCGGAGTTCGAGGCGGGAGTCGGCCGCCTGCGGCTCAACCTGCTCCTGTTCCGCCAGCGGACCGTCGCCAGGGAATCGACCGAGGTGTTGGCCCGCATCCTCCGTGACATCGAGGCGTTCAACCAGCAACTGAGCGACCGGGCCAACCCCGACGGCCGCGTCGTTCGCGGGACTTCCTCGTTGAAAGCCCCGGCCTTTCGTCGGACGGCGGAGGCGGTGAACCGGCTGCGCGGGCTGTTGCCGAAATCCTGATTCTCAACGGTGCGCCGGAGCGCTTCCTCGAACACGCGACGCAGGCCACCCGGATCGTCCGTGAAGAGTCCGTTCACCCCGATCTCGGCGAGATGACGGGCGAGATTTCCGCCCCCTTGGTGATTGACCGTGTAGACCAGCACGGGGATGTGCCGTGCTCTCAAGGCCCCGACGACCTCGTGACGCAGTGACAGTGGCGAAGGCTCCCGCCGATAGGCGACGGACTCGGCACCCAGGACCTCGGTGGAGACATGGACCGTATTGACTCGGACCATGTTTACGGCGTACTCGGGGAGGCGATGAATGGGCGTAGCCAGGAGGATTCCCAGGCCGTAACGGCGGTCGCGTTGTCGGACCGTGGCGATATCGCTGTGATCGAATGAAGAGATCAGGATGCGATCGGCTGTACCCGTCTCCGCGATGACCTCCAGCACGCGATCGACCAGCCCCGGCGGCTGTTCCGGGAACGATTTGATCTCGACGTTCACCAGCCAATCCTGCTCCGTGGTCAGGATCAGGGCCTCTTCGAGAGTCGGGATGAACACCTCGCCGGATCGATAGTGATCGATGTGAGCCCGATCGAGCTGGTCGAGGGTCCCGAACGCACGGGCCGAGCGCGGGCCGCCGTTGTCCGCGACGAACCAGGAGCCGGCGTCCAGGGTCCGGACCTCGTCGTAGTCGAAGTCGGAGATGCGGAATCCGTCGCGACCGCGCAGGTCGCCCGCGAATCGGGTGGCGACGTCGGTGGTCCGCAGCAGCGATTCATCGTGGAGGACGACGGGGATGCCCTCGCAGGTCAACTGGACGTCGAGCTCCCACGCCGGCACGCCGGCCTCCCAGGCCAGGCGCACGGCCTCCAGCGTGTTCTCGGGGGCGTGGAACGAGTCGCCGCGGTGAGCGATGATGACCGGAGGCGACTTAGGTGACCGCATGAGGGCGAGGAAGCGATTCTCCGATCGACTTCGTGGCGATCCCATCGATCTTCTCCGTGATGTGGCCAGGAACGTCGCGGGGGCCGTGCCCCGCTCATTCGACCGCCTCATCCCAGCTCTCGGATTGCGTATCCGTGGGTCCAACGCCATGATACCAAGATGGAGCGATGATCGAGCGGTTCTGTCGTAGCTTTCCACGATGATGGAGGAGCTTCATGGCCACGATCTATTCCGCGGTGATCCAGCAGCATGGTGAATGGTGGATCGGCTGGGTCGAAGAAGTTCCCGGGGTCAACTCCCAGGGCCTTACCCGCGAGGAATTATCGGAGAACCTCCGCGATGCGCTCGAGGAAGCCCTGGAGATGAACCGAGCTGACGCGCGCGCAGCCGCGAGCGGAGCTTACGAGGAAGTGAGTCTCTCGTCGTGAAACGATACGAACTCCTTGCTCATCTCCGGCGGCACGAGTGTGTCTTGGTCCGCGAAGAGAGGCGACACTCTTGGTGGGGCAATCCTGCCAATAACCGCCGCTCCGCGGTGCCCGGCATACGGAGATCCCCGATCCTTTCGCGCGAAAGATCTGTCGCGATCTCGGCATTCCCGAGCCGTCATACCCACCGGACGACGAACCAGAAAGGCGCCGGCGATGAGCCTTCGTCGTGAGTTGACCGGTGACTGTCGACTTCGATAGTCTTGACTTATGGAAACACTTCATCGCAGCCCAGTGCGCTCTGACCCATCCGTGATGGGTGGTACGCTCGTCTTCCGCGCGAGCCGCGTGCCGGTGCAGACCCTGCTCGACTACCTCGATGACGGGTATTCGCTCGACGAGTTCCTCGGGATGTTCCCGTCCGTTGACCGTGAAGATGCGAGGAATTTCTGCTTCTCGCGCGGGGAGACGTCGATGCGGATGATGGGCTCCTCTGCGAATGCGCAGCGAGGACCGGGAATCCGCTTGCGTCGGTGACCCAACGTTGAGATCCTGAGAGAGTGAGCGACGACGATATCATCGACGGCATCCGCCAACCCGGGCGGTTCGACGAAACGGCCGCGTCCGAGGATGAGGCTCGGCGTCTCGTCCGCGCGGCGCTTCCCGATGCCGTCGAGCTGCCCCGCGCTGTCGTCGGCCAGCCCTACGCCGGCCCACCCTTGGGCATCCGAAAGTGGTTCCAGGTCCATCCGGCGGAGCCGAGTGTCGGGAACGATCTGCCTCATGTCAAGTACGCGGATTGGACGCGGGGCAAGAAGGGCCGGGGTGGGAGTTGGGGGCATATCTTTTTCCTACCCAAGGATCCGAGTCCTGGCGCTTGATACGGCGAGGTCACCATGACTTACATGTTCGAAGTCTACTACCGACCGCCGGAGGATCCGACTAGGGAGGCGGCGCTGGCCGAACGGGTCTCGCATCTTGGAGGGCGTCTCGACTACCGCGAGGCCCCGTCCGAGGGTCTGTCCGGAGGCGTCTGCCTGACCTTCGAATTCCCGGACATCGACCGCGCGCGGGCCGCGGCCGAGTCGCTCCGCGCGGGGCGAGCATGTCGAAGGTCCTGTGGAGTACGGAGACTGAGACATCGGTTAACCCGCGGATCGTCGCGCCCAGGTCCGCACAAGATGACGAGTCAGCGACTGGCACGGCGTGACCCGCGACGATCGAGTGCGAACCATCTGGCGATCGCCTTACCGTGAGCGCCGGAAGGCGATGAAGGCGACGGTGTCGGCGGTCGTGACAGCGCCGCCGCTGGTCTGCACCTTGCTCCGATTCAAGAGGTCGATGACGGGTTCCCAGCCGTCGCGCGCGTAGTCGTTGAGCAGGCGTTCAAACTGTGTCGCCCGCGCGTCGTCGCCGAGGAGATCATCGCCGAGGCGATCGTTGGGGCTGACCCGGAAGGGGGAGACCTTGTACTCGTATCGCGGCTCGGCGCGGGCCTTCTGGGCCTCGGCCGGCGGCACCATGAGCCCCCAGGTCAGGATGACCAGGACGAGGAAACCGATCGTCAAACCGAACCAGGTCTGTCGCGCGTTCATCGCGTTGCTCCTGTGGAAAAGAGTGCGCCAGCTCCGGAGGCCGATCGTCCCTCATGATCGTCAGTCGGCCCGCGCACGACAAGGCCGACCGGCACGGATTGACCCGCGCCGGTCGGCCTCGTGGTGAACCGGCATGCCCCTCGAACAACACTCACTTCAAAAACAACATATCCTGATAGGTCGGCAGGGGCCAGAGGTCGTCGGCGACGATCCCTTCGAGCTTGTCGCCGGCGGCGCGGACGGCGTTCATGGCGGGAATGATGGCGTCGCGCGAGTGCTTGGCATGGGCCAGGGCGTCGCCTTCGGAGGTTTCCTCGGTCACGTCGCACAGCCGGTCCGTCGCTTCCTGGAGACTGTCGATGGCCTCGACCAGGTCGCTCAAGAGGGCGGCCTGGGCCTTGGGGACCACGGCGCCGGTGGCCTTGAGGTTGGCCACCGCCCCGGCGACCT
Organism: uncultured Planctomycetota bacterium; assembly: GCA_963845755.1. GTDB lineage: Bacteria > Planctomycetota > Planctomycetia > Isosphaerales > Isosphaeraceae > CAWJTV01. The sequence continues at coordinate 1,216,928 of CAWJTV010000011.1, read as the reverse complement.
GGGACTGGTAGCGCAGCGCAGCGGGGAGGATCATCCGACTGGCGATCTGGATCGTCAATTGCGACTCGATGTTGATCGTCTTCTTGTAGCTTTCCAGGAAGATCTCGTACCGCGATTGGAGCTCGCGCTCGTTGAAGATCCCGTACTTCATGAACAGCTTGAACGACTTGGGGGAGATCAAGTCAGGGAGGCTGTCGATCGCGGTGCGGCGGTTGGGCAGGCCGCGACGCTCCGCCTCGGCGTGCCAGGCCTCGCTGTAATTGTCGCCGTTGAAGATGACCTTGTTGCTCTCCTTCACGGCGTTCTGGAGCAGACCCTGGATCTCCGCGTTCAGGTTCTTTCCGGACGCGACGGCGGCCTCGAGGTGCGTCGCGAAATCGTCGAGGCTCTCGGCGACGATCGTGTTCAGCGCCACGATCGAGCCGGCGATCGACTGGCTGGAGCCGACGGCCCGGAACTCGAACTTGTTGCCGGTGAAGGCGAACGGGCTGGTCCGGTTGCGGTCGCCCGCATCCCTCGGCAAGGTCGGCAGGACCGAGGCGCCGATCTTCAGCTCGCCGCCGGCCTTCGCCGTCTTCGCGCCTCCCTTCTCGATCTGCTCGACGATGTCCTGGAGCATGTCGCCCAGGAACACCGAGATGATCGCCGGCGGGGCTTCGTTGGCCCCGAGCCGATGGTCGTTATGGGCGTTGGCGACCGTGGCGCGGAGGATATCGCCATGACGGGCCACCGCGCGGATCACCGCGACCAGGAAGAGCAGGAACTGGGCATTGTCGTGCGGCGTCTCGCCGGGCTTGAGCAGGTTGTTCCCGTGATCGTCGGCCAGCGACCAGTTCAGGTGCTTGCCCGAGCCGTTGACGCCCGCGAACGGCTTCTCGTGCAGCAGGAGCTGAAGGCCATATCGGTCGGCGACCCGCTTCATGGTCTCCATCACCAGCATGTTGTGGTCGGTGGCGACGTTGGCGTTGTTGAAGGTGACCGCGATCTCGTACTGCGCGGGGGACACTTCGTTATGACGCGTCTTGACCGGCACCCCGAGCTTGTAGAGCTCGGTCTCGGACTCGAACATGCAGGCCAGGACCCGCTCGGGGATCGCGCCGAAGTAATGGTCCTCCATCTCCTGGCCCTTGGGCGGCTTGGCGCCGAAGAGGGTCCGCCCGGCGTTGATCAGGTCGGGCCGTGCGAAGTAGAAGTGCTTGTCGATGAGGAAGTACTCCTGCTCCGGTCCCGCGGTGCTGAAGACGCGGGTGGCATCCGAGCCGAACAGCTTGAGGATCCGCAGCGCCTGCTTGGAAAGGGCCTCCATCGAGCGGAGCAGCGGGGTCTTCTTGTCGAGGGCCTCGCCGGTCCAGGAACAGAAGGCGGTGGGTATGCACAGGGTCGTGCCGTTGGGGTTCTCGAGAATGAAGGCGGGACTCGTCGGGTCCCAGGCCGTGTAGCCCCGGGCCTCGAAGGTCGTGCGGATGCCGCCGGAGGGGAAGCTCGAGGCATCGGGCTCGCCCCGGACCAGCTCCTTGCCGCTGAATTCGGCGACCGCCGAGCCCGTCTCGGTCGGGGCCAGGAACGAGTCGTGCTTCTCGGCGGTCAGCCCCGTCATCGGTTGGAACCAGTGGGTGAAGTGGGTCGCCCCCCGCTCCATCGCCCACTCCCGCATGGTCGCGGCGACGACGTCGGCGATCGACGCGTCCAGCGGCGCACCCTTCTTGATCGTGTTCCGCAGCCCCTTGTACACGTTCTCCGGGAGTCTCGCCTTCATGACTTCATCGGAGAAGACGTTGATACCAAAGAGCTGCCGGATCGACATGGTCAACCGGGGGGCGCGCCGGTTGTTGATCGGCCAGGAGGCGATCGCGTTCATGGCGGCATCACGGGCGCGGGTTTCTTGCATGACAGTCCTCCATCAGACAGATCAGGATGAGTTTCGAGCATGATATAGCCAGGGGCGCCGGTCGATCCGGAAATCCGGTCCACCCGTTCGAGACCCCCCGAACGCGCCGACCTCAGCTCCGGAAAGAGACCGCCAGGCGTGCGGATTCGGTGGGATCGTTATCGAGTGAACGTGGCTTGCAAGCGGAACACGGCACCGACCTGCTGCGAAGTCTTGGGTGGTTCGTCCCTGGCGTTGGTCCGTTCACTCATGATCCCAGCGGGCGGGCTCGGTCCGTCTGCATCAGCGCGGGAGAGACGCCGATCCTGAACTTGCCGACGGAAACCGCGCGACATCGGCGCACGGTTTCAAAGACTCAATCTCGCTTGAGGAAGCAGTATAACGACGCCGTGCCGGCGCCGCCAGTCCCCAGGGGGCGGGGAGGCACAAAAAATAACGACCTGTGGATCGATGCCAGAGGGGACGGGCCACTCGTAACGATCCCCGCCCCAGGGAGCGGCCCGCCGCGACCACGCAGGTCAGCGCGTGGCTCGGACGGGACCAACATCCTCCAAACTCGAACGTCGGCCCGAGCCGCCCGATCGCACTGACGTGCCGCGGTTGGGGGTTCCCCATCCGAACCACGGTCTCACGACCATGGTCACACCGACAACGCGATGCGCCGTCCGATGTTCGGGGCGGTCCCCACGGCCCGATCCAGGGGCCAGGGCTCACTTCTTGGCGGCCTGGGCGTCCAGCTTGGCGATGATCCCCTTGGGATCAGCCTTCAAGTCATCCTGGCAAGTATCGCAGCAGAGGTAGAACGTCCGGCCTTCGGCGGTCACCTTGACCGGCTTTTCCATCGAGCCGAGGTGATGCTGACTCACCGGGCAGATGGCCTGCTTGATCGCCACATCCTGTTCCGCGGCGGGAAGCATCTTGATCGCGGCCAACTCTTCGTCGGACAACTTGGCGGCCGGCGCCTCGGCCTTGCCCGTCTTGGGACCTTCCATCTTCGGCCCGTCGGCCGCCGGCTTCTTGGTATCCGCGGGGGGAGGCGGCGGGGTCATGTCCTTCGACGGTGTCTCCTTGGCCGGTCCCGGAGGCACGGGGGGAGCCGGCTTCGCGCCGCCTGTCGGCATCGCCGGATTTGCGGGTGGGGCGGCGTTCTCCTCGCCCGCACAACCAATCGTGATACCGAGCATCAAAGCCGCCAACGCCATACGATGGATCGCTTTCATCGGGTGTTTCTCATCTCGAATGGGGCCAAATCGATGGGACTCGCGACGGCGCCGACGAAAGCGCCGCTAACGGGAATTCGACCGCAATTCTAACCCCGATCGAGCGGCCATGCCAAGTCGGCGGTGGATCCCGCACCGGAGGCATAGCGGGGCCCAGCACCGCAACCCGCGCGGGAGCAAGTCTCGGCACGAGACAATCCACCCACTCGTGCATCACGTCGAGTTTAGATCAAGGGCGGTGGCGCGGAGCCGGGGGGCATCGCTTCCGGGATGCCCTTGTAGAACCGGCGGTTCTCCAGCGCGAAGATCCGTTCGGTGAAGGCGTCGGCGGTCTGGCTGGCCATGCGCTCACGGGCCACCGAATTCATCTTCGCATCCAGCTCATCGATGTACGAGACGAGCAGGGCTTCCATGGTCTGGGGCAGCACGGGCGAGCCGAACTCCCGCTTGCCGTGATGCGCAGGATCGCATGTTCCAGGAGCATCAGCGTCTCTTCCGGAAAGCCGTCGATCTTGCCGGCGGCCTCCCGGATCATGTCTCGCCCCATCAGGATGTGACCGATCAGGCAACCTTCCGTGGTGTATTTGGCCTCGACCGGGTGATACTCCAGTTCGCGCAGCTTGCCGATGTCATGCAGGATCGTGGCCGCGATCACCACGCCCCGATTGAAGGGGGGATTCAACTGGTCGTAATACTTGGCGTAGTGCTCCGCCAGGAAGCTGGCGATGCGGGTCATGCTCCAGACGTGCTCGAGCAGCCCGCCCGTGTACGTATGATGGATGCCCTGGGCCGCGGGCATCTTCTTGAACAGGGGCTCATGCTCGTGCAGAATCGTCTCGACCAGGCGACGTAACTCCGGCTGATCGATGTTGCGCTGGATCAGGTCGGTCACCTTCTTGAAGAGGTCATCCGCCGGATACTTGCTGCTTTCGTAGAGGTCGGCGAAGTCGAAGCCGTCGCGTGCATCGTTGTCCGTGGCGGGCCGGATCGCCGACAGCTCGATCTGCATGCCATAGCGCAGGTCGTACTTGCCGCGGATCTGAAGGCGATACGGGTTTCCTTCGATCCAGGTCTCCGATTCCGGCAGCAGCGGATGGTCGGCCCAGATCATCGCCTCCAGCTTGACGCGCTTGTCCCGGAACAGGCACTTGGTATAGGGCTGGTTCGCCCGCGTGAACGCCCGCGTCTTCTTCACCAGGGCCGCGAAGCACGTCGCCTCCTGGCCGTCGACCAAGTCCGAGAGCTTGATGACCACCAACCCGGTCCTCGCCATCGCACGCCGCCTTTCCCGCGCACGCCCCACCACCCGACCGTTGCTCGATCCGCCACTCCCAGTTTACAACACGACGGTGGCCCGCGAGGGATCGGGCCCGGTCCGAGCTTCGCGCCTTGCTGCTCGTTGGAATACCATGTTCGTTTGTTCCCAGCAAGGGGGCCGTGGCCAATCGAACAGTTTTTTGCCATTTTATCTATACTTTTGATCAGATACCGCGGTCAAAATGAGAGGATAATACCGATGATAACGACACGAGGCGGCCATCGATCGGCGACGGCGACGTTGGGGTTCGTGGATGCGCCGGCCCGGTTGCGGGAGTTGACGGCGGCTTCGTGGGATGCGATCGTCGTCGGGGCGGGTCACAACGGCCTGACGTGCGCGGCCTACCTGGCGCGGGCGGGCCGGCGGGTGCTGGTGCTGGAAGCCCGGCAACAGGTGGGGGGTGCCTGCACGCTCCGGGAGACCTGGCCGGGATATAGGATCTCGCCGTGTGCCTATCTGGTCGGGCTGCTCCACCCGCTGGTGATCGACGAGCTGGAGATGGTCGATTACGGGTTCCGTTGGACTCCGGCCCAAGCCGGACTTTTCGTACCGTTCGAGGATGGGACGAGCGTCCAGCTCTGGGATGACGACGCGCGTTGCGAGGAGGAGATCCGGGGGCTGGCGCCGGGGGACGTGGATGGATGGCGTGCGTTCAGCGGGGTGAAGGGGAGGCTGCGCGACGCGTTACGCCCGGCCGGCGCCGAGGATCTCTGGATCGGACGGGCCCCCTCCCGCGCCGAGATCGAGCGTCGGCTGGGCAACGACACCGAGGCGCGTCGCGTGCTCTTCGACTGGTCCATGGTCGAGTTCGTCGAGCATTACTTCGAAGACGAACGGCTCCAGATGGCCTACCTCGGCCAGGGGGTGATCGGCACGTTCGCGAGCCCGCACGACCCGGGAACCGCGTCGATCCATTTCCATCATCAATCGGGCCGACTCGGGGGCGTGCCGGGGACCTGGGGCTACGTCGAAGGCGGGATGGGGATGGTCTCGTTCATCCTCTGCGACATCGCCCGGGACGCCGGCGCGGTCGTGCTCACCGGGACGCCTGTGGCCCGGATCGTGCCGGGAAAGGGCGTCGAGCTGGAGGGGGGCGAGCGGATCGAGGCACCGTGCGTGGTCTCCAACGCCGATCCACGCACGACCCTCCGGCTCCTGGGCGAAGCCGCCGACCCCGCCTGGCGCGCCCGCGTCGAGGCGGTCCCCCAGGTGGGATGCACGGTCAAGGTGAACATCGCCCTGCGTGAGCTGCCCAGCTTTACCGCGCGACCGGGCACGCGGATGCCCCATCACCTGGGTCAGATCAATACACCGCTGAGCAAGGAGGAATGGCGGGCCGGCTATCGGGCGGCACGGGCCGGCGAATTGCCGGATCGGCTCTGGAGCGAACTCTATTTCCACACGGCCCACGACCCGAGCGTCGCGCCGGAGGGCGCGCACAGCATGAGCGTGTTCGCCCAGTACGTGCCGCATACGTTCGCCCGCGGCGATTGGGAGGGCCGCCGCGAGGAGGTCAAGGACCTGGCCCTGCGTTCGATCGCCCGATTCTGCGACAACCTGCCCCGCGCCGTCATCGACGTGCAGGTCCTCGGCCCTCCCGACATCGAGCGCGAGGTCGGACTATCCGGCGGCCACATCTTTCAGGGCGAATGCCTGCCTCCTTACATGTGGGACCAACGGCTTCAACCGCGGACGCCCATGCCCGGCGTCTTCCTCTGCGGGGCCTGTACCCATCCGGGAGGGAGCGTCATCGCGATCAACGGCCGCAACGCCGCAACGGAAATCCTGGGGGAGGACCCGCAGCGGAGTTGATGCTCGCGAGAGTCACGGATACGCCGACTGTCAACAGGGTCGCCATTGGGTCTCTTCCCGCCGCCCGACCCGTCGCGCCCACGCCGCGGCCGGCCTTCTGAGACAGGCAGGATTACGAGTCTGTCCCAGAAGGGGCCGGTCCGGGCGAGCGGGGGGCGTCAGCCCCCTGTCTTGGAGGTCCGTCGCTCACCGGACAGGGGGCTGACGCCCCCCGCTCGCCCGTCTGGGACAGACTCTTAGAGACCCTAAAAAAACCCAGTAATCGGCCCGTCAATTGCTCTCAATCTTGAGAGGAGTCCACTACCCCTTTGGCCTGTCGGAAAGGGTCTCATCATGGCCAAGCCTTTGCTCCCGGACAAACTCTGGGACTTGATCCAACCCCTGATCCCGCCTCATCCCCCTGGGCCCAAAGGCGGACGTCCCCCGCTGGACGATCGCAAAGTCCTCACCGGGATCATCTTCATCCTCAAGACCGGCCTGCCTTGGGAGGACTTGCCCCAGGAGATGGGCTGTGGCTGCGGCATGACCGGTTGGAATCGCTTGCGCGACTGGCAGGCCGCCGGCATCTGGGACCAGATCCACCCGATCTTGTTGGCCCACCTCCGTCAGGCCGACGGGATCGACTTCGAGCGGTTCATCGTGGACACGGGTCACGTCCGCGCCGTGGGTGGGGGTGAAGAAACCGGCCCCAGCCCCGTCGATCGCTCGAAATTGGGGAGCAAACACGCCATCGTCACCGACGGCCAAGGCGTGCCCTTGGTCACCGATACGATCCCGGCGAACACGCCGGATGCCAACTTGACCGTGCCGTTGGTGGATGCCGTTCCCCCCATCGCCGGCCAGCCGGGCCACCCCCGCCAACGACCGGACCATGCGATGGGCGACCGGGGTTTTGACGACGAAGAGCAACGGCAGGAGTTGCGCGACCGGGGGATCGACCCGGAGTTGGCCAAGCGGCGGACGCCCCACGGGAGTGGCCTGGGTGTGTATCGCTGGGTGGTTGAGCGAACCCTCAGTTGGTTTCACCAGTTTCGCCGCCTGCGTGTGCGTTATGATCGTCGCGGTGACATCCACCAAGGGCTCAGCAATCTGGCCCAGATCCTCATCACGTTCCGGTTCCTTGAGCGGTACGGGGTAACTTAGAGTACACCGATTGGCTGGGTTCATTTAGGCGCTCTAAGAGGTGGACCACCTCCACATGACCTCTCGCATCATCGAGGTTTCAGGGAGATTCGCGATTTCGTGTCTGGTCGGGGCGTCGAATTGCGATCTCTTCAGGGTGCTCGGCGATTTCATATCCGGTCCGACGACCGATGGTGATCACCGTGAGTCGGTGGCACTCCGGGGTCGTCCGACTCTGCAGTGACAATACGGGACAACCCGAGTCGATGAATGCGAAATGAAGGGGCATACCGAGGACGGTATGCACTCGCCTCACATCGCCTGCGCAACCTCGGGCAATGGTGTCATGGACCGCGGCGCCCGGCACCTGGTCAAGGCCTCGTCGTGCGAGGCTTTGACGAATGGCGATGCGAAAAAACCTGAGACTCGCCTTCGTAGAGGCATCGTCGCAAGGATCGAAAACCTCGAGAGTACCTCCGTTCGAACGAGTGATTCCTTACAACAAGGAGACACATCATGAAAGCATTTCTGCGGATGGCCGTCCTGGCGGCCGTCGCGGCCTTGCTGACCAATCCCGCCTCGGCCGACTCTTTCGTCTTTACCACGAACGACCCGGACGGGAAGATGGCGATGGCCTCGCGGCCAGATGCGGCCGGCAAGATCGAGATTGAGTCGGCTGACGATTTCCCCCTGACGTCTACGACGAGGCTCACCGGCGCCACCTTCACGGGGCTCATTCCCACGGGCGCCTCGGGCTCGGACATCATGGACGTCCGTATCGAGATCTATCGGGTGTTCCCCAAGGATTCCAGCTTTCCCCCGTCGGGCAATGTGCCGTCGCGGATCAACTCGCCCTCGGACGTCGAATTCGCCGACCGGAGCGCGTCCGCGAATAGTCTCACGTTCACAACGTCGATCGCCAACACCTCCTTTACCGCCGCCAACTCGGTTCTCAACGGCATCCACCCGTTCCCGGGCCAGACGACCGGAGGCGACGGCTCCGTCACGGGGCAAGAGGTCAAGTTCAGCGTCGATTTCTCGACGCCGTTCTTGCTGGCCGCCGACCACTACTTCTTCGTCCCCCAGGTCCAGTTGACGAACGGTGATTTCTTCTGGCTCTCGGCGCCCAAGCCCATCGACGCCGGTGGGTCGCCGCCGGGGACGCCATTTTCGCCCGACCTCCAGACCTGGATTCGCAATGAAGACTTGGCCCCGGACTGGCTTCGGGTCGGGACCGACATCGTCGGAGGAACGACGCCCCCGCAGTTCAACGCCGCGTTCTCGCTTTCCGGCCAGACCGTTCCTGAGCCCTCCAGCTTGGTGATCCTGGTTACCGGAGTCACCGTGTTGACGGCCGGCTGCCGAAAACGATCGAGGTGACGACAGCGAACGAATTCACGGGACGTTACATCGAGGACTTGTCGGGTGGGTGAAATCAGGCTCGGTTGTCCCCACAAACCGCGGAATGCTCACGACCTCGATCCTTGCGATCATCGTCCAGGACTCTTCGCGGGGACATTTTTCGAAACCATTCCCCGAACGACCGTCGTATCAGATGCTGGACACGTAAGGTCTTCCAAACACCTCGATCAGCATCTCGCCAGCACGGAAGCCTCTTCGTGGCCAACCCCGGGATACCAGCCCGACCGCAAGCGATGGTTTTTCCGTTTTGCTCCAAGGACTTACAGCGGATCTCGCCGGCGCGTCGGGTCGGTATCCTCGGGAAAACCAGTGAAATGCGTCTTGGTGGAATTCCGGCGGGAGTTTATGACGGCGATGCCGGAACCTGTCGGTGTGTCACGGCTGACCAGCACAATGGCATGCACGGAGGCAGGGCGATGGATCGTTCGCGGCGGCAGGGCGCCCCGTTTGGGAATGGCGAGGCCAGCATCACACGGAGCGCGCGGCGACGACCGCGGATGACGCTTCGCCCCGAGTGCGAGTCGCTCGACGGCCGGCAGCTCTTGACGGCTGTTGTATCGGCCACGGCGCTCGGCAGCCTGGCTCCTCCGTCCGCCGCGGTGGCGAATGCCGCCGCGATCCTGGATTCCCTCCAGCCGACGGCTTTCGCCCACTTCGAGAACGACCTGGCGAAAGCGGAGAGTCACTCGCGCGTGAGCGCCGCCCAGATCAACGCGCTCGCCCAGGACGAGGTGGCCCTGAACCAGATGATCCAGTCCGCCGGTCTTCATCCCCAGACCTCGCTGGGCAATCTCAATCTCCAGGACGTGGTCAACGACGCGCTCAAGGACACGCCGTCCGAGGTGGCCAGCAAACGGGCGTCTCTAGACGCCTACGTCACCGGCGTGCCAGGCGGGACTCAGCTCGTCCATGAGACGATCGCGCAGATGCAGGTGGTTGCCCGGGCGGCCAGGGTCTCACCGCAACTGCACGACGCCCTTTCAACAGACTGGTCCCTCCTGGAGACCGCCTTGGGGCCGAAGCCCGATACGGATCTCGGCCCCGGAGCCACCAATCGCGATCCGCTGGAAGTGTACTTTAACGGGCAGGCCGTCAACTTCGTGAAATGATGGTGCCATCTCGTCGGATGCGACGGCGCGCTGCTCCACTCGCTTCCACCTCAACTCAACCGTCGCGTCAGCCTTTTCATCCGGTTCGTACTGGGAGCAAGAACGTTGAACCGTCGGCGCGGGTTCGGGCCCCGGTCGCTCGAGGCCCCGGAGGGGCGAGTGGTCTTGAGCGCGGTCGCCAACTTCAATTACACGGTGCGCGCCGGGCCCGGGGCGTATCGCGGGGCCACGGGAAGCGGAACCGTCACCATGACCTTCACGCCGACCGGCGAATCGATCGAAGGCATCGTGAACTACGGCGTGCTGGAGCCGGCGGATGTCGCCGGCACGGTCACCCTGAGCTTCCAGTAGGTCAGGCTTTAAGTCGGTCAGGCTTTCCAGCCTGACGCCCGTCTTTTGTCAGGCTGGAAAACCTGACCTACGAGACCGAGGTGAGACGATGGATCGTTCAACGCGAAACGGACGACGAAGGTCGCGGACCAAATTGAGCCCCGCGTGCGAGCCGCTCGACGGCCGGCAGCTCCTGTCAACGGTGCCGGCGGTCGCGCTCGCGACACCGCCGGCCACCGCGGTGGCGAACGCCGCGACGGACCTAAACGCCATGGTTCCCTTGACGTTCGCGAAGTTCCAGAGCGACCTGGCGAAAGCCGAGAGTCACTCGCAGGTCACCCAGGCTGCGGTCAGCGCGCTGGCCCAGGACGAGGCGGACATCGATCAGGCGATCGACTCCGCCAACCTCGGTACGGATCCGCGCGAGGCGCCATGAACGAGGTGGAGGACGTGGTCGATACGGCGTTCACGGGGAACACCGCCGATCTTGCGCGTTGGGCCCGCGGCCAGCGGGCACTCTTGACGAGTTACATCTCCTCCGCGCCCGGCGCGGAGCAATTCGTCAGCCAGTCGATCGCCCAGATGGAGGTGATCGCCAGGGAGGCCCATGTCCCGCCGCAATTAGGGTCCGCGCTCGCGCGCGACCAGGCGGTCATTCGACACCGACAGGGCCCGACCCCCAATACCGACCTGGGCCCCGGCGCGACCGATCGCAATCCATTGGCCGTCTACTACGACGGCCAGGTTGAACGATTTTCTCAAGGATTGATCGATTGTGTCACGGCTGGGCCGGTCTGCACGCTCAATACGCGTCGGCGCTGAAGCATTCGCCTCCGCCGCGAGTCGAGAGCGCCTGCCAGACCCCGACCTTCGCGCCGGGGAGGATGTAAGGGACCTGTTCGGGGATGGTATAGGGGCCGTACGCGATGTTGAAGACCGGCGACCAGCCCAGGCTGGGAGTCCATTGCAGATTCGGGTCGTACGGCCAGGAGTCGATCGCATTCTTGATGAACTTGACCGAGCCGTCGCCGAACGTGCAGTTGACCCCGCCGGGATGGAGGCTGTACATGCTCATCGGCTGCCAGCCCGGTAAGACCGGCCCGTTCACGTTCGGCGGCGCGGTGGTGCCGACCAGGGTGTCGTAGCCGTCGCCCACGGTCCACTGGGTGTACCAGGTGGTGAAGTCCGTTTCGCCAAAAACGAGCGTATTGCTCAAGCCGTCGGTGACCTGCGCCAGGCGTACCGAGCTGAGCGGGTAGATCAGCCCGAGCTGGGCGATCCGCTGGACCTGGCCAGGGATGATCTGGTCGAACGTGCCGGGAACGAGGAAGAACTCGTCCCACTCCCACGGGCCCGACACGGCCGCGTAACTGGAGCCCCAGACCGGGCCGCTCGTCCAACCGATTTGAGTCGTAGTGATGCCAGAGTCGCTCGGGCACCAGAGCGTTGCGATACCCGTTGCGCAGAGCGTGCTGTTCTGAATGTCGTAGGCCGTCAGGCTGAAGTTGGTGGCGTTGTAGGTGGTCTGCTGTTCCAACATGGGGAGGAGGCGTACGAATACGCTGAAGTCCTCATCCGGACCATACAGGTACACTGGCGAGCTGCGCGCAGCGAGCCGGGCGGCAGGCAGCCGTTGACCGACTCATACCCGGCCACCGCCAGGCCGAGCTGCTTCAGGTTATTGGTGCACTGGAGCCGCCGCGCCGCCTCGCGCGCCATTTGTACCGCGGGGAGCAACAGCGCGATCAGGATGCCGATGATCGCCACGGCGACCAGCAGCTCGATCAAGGTGAAGCCGCGTTCTTGCCGCGGCCCGATCCGCGCGCGAACCTGTTGCCATCTCATCGGGTGACCTCCATGTCGGGTCCGAGATGCCCCTCCTGGTTTCCTGGCTCAAACATTCCAGAGAATACGCAGACCTTGCGATGATGACAAGGCCATCATCGCGAGCGCGCGGCTTCGGGGCTCCCGGCCACGGCTGAGGAACGTCTTCTCCGAATCCGCGGGAAAGTTGTAGTGGCTGCCGTCCGGGCGGGCACTACTACCGACGCGTTGCCTGGCACGCGGAACGCGCGCGACCGACCCGTGTTCGTCGAACCGGCAGCCTCCGAACCGCGAGGCACGGTCGTGCGTACGAATGGAACCGAAACGTTCCGGCATCCGGGCGCCACCGATCTCGTCGTCGTATTCCGCGGAGGGAGTGATGTCGTCTCTTGCGCGATTCTGGAGCCGAAACTCGCATCGACGCCCGGCGCCCGCGCGGCATGACCTGGAACTCCTCGAAGGACGGACCCTGCTCAGCGTGACGGGGGCCGCGCCCGCGGCGTCCCACGCGAAGGTGGCCTCCATCACAAGTTTGCAGACGTCATTACCCACCGCCGTGACGGGCGCGAACGTCACATTCACCGCGAGTGTGGAGAACGCCGCGAACGACGCTCCGATCTCTTCGGGCAAGGTCACCTTCGTGGTCGAGGCAGCCCAGCGGATGGTGCTGGGCGTCACTGGAGTGAACCCACAGGGCCGCGCCAGCATTTCGACCGACCAGCTCACCAAGCTCGCCAATTACCAGATCAAGGCCGAGTACGCCCCAAGCAATGCCGGGGTCTCCGCGAGCGCGGCAAGCCCCGTCACCGTGAAGGTGATCCCGCAGCCGCTCCATGTCCCTACCGTCATCACGCTCGAATCCGGGGCCACGAGCACCGAGAGTGGTCAGAGGATCCCGCTGCTCGCGACCGTGAAGGATGCGGGCTCGGGCAACCAGGTCGATGCCGGCAAAGTGCTGCCCATCAGTGGGATCGTCCAGATCTACACCGATTCTTCTCATCACATCCTTCTGGGTGAAGCCGCCATCAACCCGCCGAAGGCCTCGACCAACCCGATCCTCCCGGCCATCGAGTCGATCTTCGGCCTTTCGAACCAGCAGAGCACGGCCAGCGGGAAGACGCGAATCGCCACCCTGACCAACAAACTGAAGGACCTCGGTTCCTACCGGCTCGTCGCCCGATTCATGCCCACCAACGCCGATTTCACCGCCAGCACCTCGGCTCCCCTGACCGTGACAATCACGCCCCGGACGCAGAACGCCCCCACCGTCACCAGCCTCCAGGCTTCGACCAACAGCCTCGAAACGGGAGAGGGCGTCACGCTGAGCGCGACCGTCCAGAACGCCAACAGCAGCCTGGCCGGCGGGACCGTGGAGTTGACGACAGTGTCTCCCCACTCCATCGTGCTGGGCAAGGCCGCGGTCAATGCGTTCGACCAGCCGGTCAGTTTCACGAACAATCAGTTGCAAAAGGCCGGCAACTATCGGATCCAGGCCGTCTACCAACCGAACACCAACCGTTTCGCCAGGAGCACTTCGGCTCCCATCACCATCACGGTCACGCCGTTGACGACCGCTTCGTTCCGAGTGACGCCCGTGGTCCCTGACGGTCAGCCGGGTGAGCCGTTGAGCTTTCAGGTCACGGCGCTCGACGCCCAGGGGCAACCCCTGACCAATTACACCGGCACGGTCGCGATCACCAGCCCCACCGATTCCCGGACGAATTACCCGGCCTCGGTGTATGCCAGCCTCAAGATCGCCGAGCCGCCGGCCGACGCCCCGGGATTCGCGAAGTTCACGCCTCAGTCGTACACGTTCACGCCGGCCGATCAGGGATCGCACATCTTCGTGAACGCGGTCACCTTCGAAAAGGCCGGCGCCGAGAGCATCCAGGTTACCCAGGCCAATGATCCCAAGGTTTCCGGCAAGGCGACATTCGCCATCGAGTGAGATGGGAAATTTGAAGCATGAGGGGGACCGTTCGTCCGAACACCTTTGGAACTCCTGGGTTTGAGTAATCACCATCGGTTCGAAGTGATCCCAGCCCGAGCGATTGCAATCTCAATCAAGCCCGAATTCCGAAGAAAGTGTATAGTTGGCACTCTGGACGGGCACTACTCTGGCCAGAACGAGGTGTTCAGGCTTCGTCAACGGAGTGACGGCGGCATGGCGAGTGGACGATCGGGCGACCTCTCCAGACAGCTCGAGGCGCTGTTCCAGATCGGGACTCTCGGGGGGCTGTCGGACGCCCCGTTGCTGGAGCGGTTCGTCGCCGGGCGCGAGGAAGCCGGCGAGGCGGCCTTCCGCGCCTGGTGGATCGCCACGGGCCGATGGTCCTGCGCGTCTGCCGGAGCGTCCTCCAGGACGACCACGATGCCGAGGATGCCTTTCAGGTGACCTTCCTGGTGCTGGCCCGCAAGGCCGGGTCGATCCGAAAGCAGAAATCGATTGGGAGCTGGCTGCACGGCGTGGCCCATCGCGTGGCCCTGAAAGCCAGGACCGCGGCCAGGCGGCGCCGCGCGCATGAATCGCGGGCGGCGGAGGTGGTGGCGATGTCGGGCGAACCCGCGGGAGATTCCTCGGATCTCTCGCCCGTGCTCCATGAGGAGATCGCCCGATTGCCCGCCAAATACCGGGCGTGAATCGTGCTCTGCTACCTCGAGGGGATGACCCAGGACCAGGCCGCCTGCGAGCTGGGCTGGCCGGTGGGGACGGTCCGCGGCCGGATTGCTCGGGCGCGGGACCTCCTGCGCACCCGGCTGACCCGTCGCGGGCTGGCCCTTTCCGCTGGAATCGTTGCCGTCGATTCGCTCCGCGAAACGGCGACCGCGGCGATCCCAGCCGCCTTGCGAGAAGCCACGATCAAGGCCGCAATCGGCTCCGCGGCGGCCGGGGCCTTGTCGCGCACCGCGGCGCTTTTGCTTCAGGCCGTGCTCCGAAAAATGGCCCTCACGCGATTGGTCCAGTGGGCAGCGCCCCTGGTGCTGATCGCGGTCGTCGCCAGCGGCGCGGCCCTGCTCGTCTATCGAGGCAAAACGAAGCTCTCCGGAGAGCGAACACCCATCGTGAAGATCCAGCCTGTGCGCCCGCCGGCGCCGACCGACCTGCTCGGCGACCCGCTTCCCGATGGCGCCCTGGCTCGCCTGGGTTCCACGCGCTTCCTGCACGAAAACGGCGTGACCCACGTGAGCTACTCCCCTGATGGTAGGACGCTGGCCTCGTTCGACGGCGCCTGCACCTCTGGGATCCCGCGACGGGACGACTCCGACAACACGTCGAGACCGGGGTGGGCCACGGCAACGGGTCGGTCCAGTTCGCTTATGCCCCCGACGGCCGTTCGCTGGCCGTGCAGGCCGATTTCGGGACGGGCCTGTATGACGTAACGACCGGCCGCTTGATCCGGCAATTCGCGGGCAAAGGCCCGCCGCACTGCCTGGCCTTCTCAACGGACGGACAGAGGTTCGCGGCGGGCCATTACGACGAAAATCAGAAGGAAGTCATCACCCTCTGGGACGTTGCCTCGGGACGGGTGATCCGGCACATCGATTGCCCGCCGTCGGCGGTGGCGCTGGCGTTCGTGCCCGATGGGAAGATCTTGATCTCCGTCGCGTTCGAGCAAAGACCGGAGCGACCCCGGCCAGGCCGACGCACCCCGCCAGCGCCGCAGTCGGAGGAGAGCGCGATCCATCTCTGGGACGTCGCCACTGGGAAAGAGGTCCGCCGCATCGCGATGGGCAACACGCGAGTCAACCGGGCCGTGCTCGCGCCCGACGGGAACACCCTGGCCACATCGGCGACCGACAAGACGGTCCGGCTCTGGGACGTTGCCACGGGCCAGGAAATCCGCCGATTCGGAACGGGCGACGCGGAGCCGCAGGGCCTCGCGTTCTCGCGCGACGGCAGGAAGCTGGCGGCCACGGAAGCGGTCGGCCCCGATTTCCCGACCCCCGGCGAGAGCCTGCCCTTGATCGGGCCGATCCAGGTCTGGGAGACGGCCACGGGGCGGGAGCTGGGCCGTTGGGAGACGGACTACGGCTCGCTCGCCTGCACGTTCTCGCCCGATGGCGGGACCCTAGCCACGGCGGGCGGGCACGTCCTCCGGCTCTGGGACGTGGCCAGCCATCGGGAACTCGAGCCCCAATCGGGCCATCGCTCATCGATCCGCGACGCAGCCTTCGCGCCCGATGGCCGATCGATCGTGACCGTCGGCCAGGACCGGACGATCCGCTTCTGGGACCCGGCGACCGGCAGGGAAATCCGCCAGTTCGCGAAAAGCGGCGATGGCCTCGGGTTCGCGTCGTTCTCGGCCGATGGCAAGACCCTGGCGACCGGCTACGGTTTCGAGTCCACCCGGCTCTGGGACGTGGCCTCCGGTCGCGAGCTGCGCCGGTTCCAATTGCCCGGTAAGCTCGATAATCGATTTGTCTCCTGCGCCGAGCTCGCGCCAGACGGCACGACGCTGGCCGCCTCGGCGAACGACGGCGTGATCTTCTGGGATACGGCCACCGGCACGCGGAGGGACGGCGTGGCGCAGTCGCGGCCCGGCCCCGCGCTGGTCAAGGCGCTGCGGTTCGCGCCCGACGGAAAGTCGGTGGCCACCGTCGGCGGCGACTGGGTCCGGTTCTGGGATGTGGCCACCGCGAAGGAGACGCGCCGGGTCGCGCTGCCCAACAAGGGGCCGATCGACGGCTTCAGCACGACCGGCGCCCAGCTCGCGTATTCGCATGACGGCAAGCTCGTGGCGGTCAGCAGCACCCGCGACGGCCTGATCTTCCTGCTGGAGGTCGCCTCGGGCCGCGTGCTCGCCCACATCGACGGACCCAAGAACCGGCTCAAAGCCCTGGCGTTCTCGCCCGACGGCACGATCCTCGCCACGGGCGTCGATATCAGTCCAGGCCGCTTGCCAGGGCGGGAGCTGGCGATCCGGCTCTGGGACGTGGCGGTGCGCCAGGAAATTGGCCGTGTCCCGGCGCATTGCTCGTCCCTCACCGCTCTGGCCTTCTCCCCCGACGGCCGGCGGCTGGTCTCGGCCAGCGAGGACGCCACGGCCCTGGTGTGGGACGTGGCCCGGATCGTCGGCCGCGGGACGGTCGCCGTCGAATCGCGAGGCTCGATCTTACGTGGCAATCGATCCAGGTGAGCGCTTAACCCTGAGGTTGGATGCTCGGGAAAGGAGTCAGGGATGACGAGACGTCGTCGCAGGGTCCGGCCCGACAGCCTGGGGTTGGAAGAACGCGTGGTGCTGAGCGGGTCGGGCGCGGCGTCCGCCGCAGTGGCGTCTGCCGGTGCCCCGGCGAGCAATCTCGCGGCGCTGGCGGCGTTCGGTGAGCAGGCTCGGCAAGGACTCACGCCGACGTTGACGGTGCGATTCGGTGAGGCGACGGCCTCGGCCGGGACGCTCGTGCTCCCGGACGCATCGTATTCCGCGGGGCTCGGTTACGGTTGGCTCTCGAATCCGGGCAAGATCACGATCCGGGACGGCGTGGCGACCGGCCGGAGCGGCGATTTCGAGCTCGACGTGCCCCCGGGCACGTACGACGTGACCGTCACCCCGGCGGCCTCGCGCGACCGCGGGCTGGATTCCCAGGTCACGGCCTTCGCCGCGGGCGACACGCTCGGAGGTCCCGGCGCGTTTTTCTCCGAACCGCCGCATGCGATGACCCTGCGCACGACCGTCTTACAAGCCGGTGCCGGCAACGGCCTGATCGTTGCGCTCAATCAGGGATTCGCCGTCCGTTCCATCCAGGTGGTGCCCGTGCCGAATGCTGGCCCCGCCGCACTCTTCACCTCCATCCAGCCGGCCACGGCCCCGGGAACGGGCCTCGACGTGTCGCTCAGCGGCAGGCAGGTCTCGATCGGCGGCACCGCGGAGGCGCCCGTCCTGCTGCCCGAGAGCGGGACCATCACCTTCGACCCGCAGGACGGCGCGCCTTTGGAACCCAGCGCCAACAGCCCGCACAACTGGGCGCTCGACTTCACCAGGGCCGCACAGCAGGGCATTCCGAACGCCCCGGCCAACAACCCGACGGTGGGGGGCATTATCTCGGCGATCTCGAATGTGTCGATCCGGAACACCGGCGGCACGCTCGACATCAACACGCCAAACGGCCGTGTCGAGCTGGTCGTTCACGGTCCCGCCGATACCGCGGTGCCGTTCAGCGACCTGACGTCGTCCGTCGCCCTGACTTACAAGGTCCATGGCGGGACGGGAGTCTATCGCGACGCCGAGGGGACCGGGACGGTCGACGTCAACCTGACCCTCGCCGATCAGTCGGTCGAGGGCACCGTGACCGGGGGCGCGGTGGACCCGTCGGCCGCCGAGGGGAGCCTCACCTTGACCTTCCATGCCGGCCAGTGACCTGACGATCTGATGGAGATGCGATCGCCGCGGGGACGTTGATCCTCGCAATTCCGTCCGGCAGATAATTGCCGGACCCTCTAGCCCAGGGAGGTGAGATGACGACGCATACGATAATCAACGGAGATGTCTGCCGGCGACGTCCCTGCGCGAGACGGGGCGTCAATCGTCTGAAGCCCGTCTGCGAGCCGCTCGACGACCGGCAGCTCCTCTCGACCGTGGCCGCGCTGCCGATGCCGTCGGCCAGCGTGGCGGCCAACGCCGCGGCGGCGCTCGAGGCCGCCGATCCCAAGGGATTCGCGAAGTTCCAGAGCGACCTGGCCGAGGCCGAGAGCCGCTCGCACGTCACCCAGGCCCAGGTCAACGCGCTCGCCCAGGACGAGGCAGCCATCGACCAGGCGGCCATACCGCCCGGGCTCAGCCCGAGCGTCGCGGCGAATGAATTGGGCATGTTCCGCAGCTTTCTCGATAACGCCTTCCAGGCCCTCCCCGCTCACGTCGCCACCGAACGCCTGTACCTGTTCGTGTACCCGAGCAACGGACAGCCACGGCCGTTCAACCCCAACCACGACCCAAGCATCGTGAAGAACATTCAGCCCATGCTGGATCGGTCCGTCGCCCAGGTGCCGGATGGGAAGCAGCTCGCCCAGGACACGATCGATCAAATGCGCGCGATCGCCCAGGCTATCGGCCTCACGCCGAGGCTGCACGCGGCCCTGTCGAACGACGCGAAGACCCTCAGCAACCAGGCCGGACCGGGCAACTTCGCGATTTATTTCGACAGCCAGGTCATGAACTTCGTTCACTGATCCGGCGCGGCTACTGATCGATGGGCGGCCGGTGAATGGCGGGGGTCGAGCCCGCGTGGCGAAGCCTCCAGGCCATGCCGCGCTCGCGAATGCGGAAGTTATGGTTTGGCGCCGACTTCGTCATACGCTTCCTTGCGATGACGGACGGCAATGATGTCGATGAGTCGAGCTCGATGCCCTTCATGATCGATCCTCCCGAGCTCATTCGTCACGTGCCAGCCGCGCGGCCTGGCCTGATTGTACCATCCTCCCGACCCGGGGGTCGAACTCGAAGGAGACCGGACGCGCGTCGAACGGGCCGCCCCCATGGATCAGACGATCCCCCGGAAGTATTCCAGGGAGCGTTTCAGGCCGTCGGAGCGATCGACGGTCGGCTGCCAGCCCAGGAGCTTCTGGGCGCGGGTGATGTCGGGCTTTCGCCGTTTCGGGTCGTCCTGGGGCAGGTCCTCGTAGATGATCGTGCTCTTGGTCCCCTCGACCAGGGCGATGATCTCCTGGGCGAGCTGCAAGACGGTGATCTCGGCGGGGTTGCCCAGGTTGACCGGCTCCGAGAAGTCGGTGTTCAAAAGCCGGACGATCCCCTCGACCAGGTCGGAGACGTAGCAGAAGCTGCGGGTCTGTTCGCCGTGGCCGTAGACGGTGATCGGCTCGCCGCGGAGGGCCTGTCCCATGAAGTTGGGGAGCACGCGGCCGTCGTTGAGCCGCATGCGCGGGCCGTACGTGTTGAAGATGCGGACGATTCGCGTCTTCACTCCATGGTAGCGATGATAGGCCATCGTGATCGCCTCGGCGAACCGCTTGGCCTCGTCGTAGCAGCCCCGGGGACCGATCGGGTTGACGTGGCCCCAGTAATCCTCGCGCTGGGGGTGGACCTCGGGATCCCCGTAGACCTCCGACGTGCTGGCGAGCAGGAACCGGGCGTCCTTGGCCTTGGCCAGGCCCAGGGCATTGTGGGTGCCGAGCGACCCGACCTTGAGCGTGGGAATCGGATGCGTCAGGTAATCGACGGGGCTGGCCGGGCTGGCGAAATGCAAGACATGATCCACCGAGCCATCGAGTTCGATCGGCTCGGAGACATTATGTTCGACGAACCGGAACCGTGGCTGGTCCCGGAGATGCTCGATATTGCGGGGGTTGCCGGTCAGCAGGTTATCGACGCAGATCACCTCGTGTCCGTCGCCGAGGAACCGCTCGCACAGGTGCGACCCGATGAATCCCGCTCCTCCGGTGATAACTGTTCTCAACGTTGGCACTCCTGACGTCTCGGGCTGGATCGGATTCCCGGTCTCACGCGACGCTTTCACCAAATAGTCTAGCTCACGATACAATCCGGTCCCATTCCTTGACAATCGGGCGTTCCGGGCGGCCCGGGCCGGACGATGGTCCCGCCTGGCTTGGTTTCGACGGACGCACCCAGCCTGGCTTGCGACGCGGGACGGTTTGAACTAACATACTCATGAAGCGATTGGTCACGCCGGCCCAATGCCCTCCTGGCCCCATGCCGGAGCCGGTGCGCGTGGTCCAATCCTTGGGAAACGGGGTCGGTTGGCATCCCCGTCGGTTTCGACCGCCGATCCCGGTCGCCGGCTCGAGATCACCGAGACTGGAAGGTCGCCGGAATCCCTTTCCAGGATCGGATTTCCGACCTGCCCTCAGCCACGACCCTCAATCAACCCGTCCGCGTGTCGAAGGAGATTCGTCCCCGATGCGGATCAGCGAGTGTCCCGTATCCCCAGCCTCCGCAGGGAGACTCAGTCTCATCCTGCCGTTAAATCGGGGACGGGCCCTCAGCGAGCAGGCCGTCGCCGAGTATCGGCGCATCCTGGAACAGAACCTGTCCTTCGAGTCGATCGAGGTCATCACCGTGGGCGCGGGCGACGAGGACGCGGGGACGGATGGACTCCCGATCGGCGGGCCGACGGGGGCCAGTTCCACGCACGTCGAGACCGACGGGGACGACTGGAGTGCCTCCGCGCGGGCGGGCCTGGCCTCGGCGACGGGTGAACATCTGATCGTCCTCGATGTCGAGCGCCATTACGCGCCGGAATCCCTGCTCCGGGTGCTCGGCCCGATCCGGACAAGCGGATCGGACCTGGCGGTTGCCGTGCCCACGTCGAATCGGTCGGGCGTGTCGCGCCGGTGGCGACCACGGTTGGGGTTGGGGTGGCTCAGCCGGCTGGTGCTGGGTTCCTCCGATGTCTTTTCGGGACTGTTCGCGGTCCGGCGCTCGTTCTGGGAGCAGGGAGGCCGAACCCTATCGGCCAGCGGCTCCAGCCTGGTCCTGGAACTGCTCCTGCGACGGCCCGCCAACCCGGTTGACGTGCCCGTTCTCGTGGATGCTCGGTTCCGATCGCAACGCCTGGTGGTCCGCGACTTGCGTCCCCTGAAGCACGTGCTCGACGGGCGCTATGGGAATTACTCCCGGCTCATCCAGTTCTGCGCCGTGGGCGCCTCGGGCATGGTGGTCGACCTGTCGTTCTATGCCCTGTTCCAGTGGCTACTGTCCCGGACCTGGCTGGTGTCCCAGACCTCGAAGCTCTTCGGGTTTTCCTGGCACCTGGCGATCTCCGCGGCTCTCTCGATCGCGATCGCCCTGCTGTGGAACTTCAGCCTGAATCGGCGCCTGACCTTCAACGACGCCCGGCGCGGGTCCTGGTCCCGCCAGTTCTTGACCTATGCCCTGAGTAACGCACTGGCGATCGTCGTGAGCTTTACACTCCGCCTGTCCCTGCCGATGCAGATCGGGTTCTTCGCCCGGCACAAGCTGGCCGCGGCCGTGGTCGGCATCGTCGTCGCGACGGGGATCAGCTTCTCGATGTCGCGGTGGATCGTCTTCTCGCGCGGGGGCGATCACAATCCGCCGGCTCCGCTGCCGGCCCAGCCTCCGATCGGCCAGCCTTCAACCGTGGTCTGATGCGCTCGGGCGGCCGCTCGCGAGTTCGGGTTCAGTGCGCATGCGGGCGACTGCGACCCGGGGAAGAGCCGCCCCCGCGGCGATCAGGGCGATGGCCGGGACGATCGGGGCCCGCATTCGCAGGTCGGTCCAGAAGAAGGCGTGGACGAGCGTCAGGCCGATCACGATCATCGGCGCCGCGAGCCGTGGCCAATGCCAGAGGGACCTCCGCAACAGGCCCAATCCCAGCGCGATCCACAGCGGCAAGGTCCAGGCGATCGTGGCCCATCGGATCGTCGACGAATAGACCGAAGCGGCCGGCGCCACGCTCCAGAAGTGGCCGAGGCGGGCCAGCGTGGCCTGGCCGAAATCGCCCGGACGTTCTTGCACTAACTGCCAGACCTGCGCCTTCAAGTAGCGATCGGCCTGGAGCTCGCTCATACCGTGAATCTCGCGGTTGACCGAATCCCACCAGAGCCATTGGTCGTGCCCGGTCCAGACCCGGCCGGGCTCGCCATTGAGGACATCCCGGTAGTACACGGGATTGTTTGCCAGCGCCAGGGTGTAGCCGCCATGAGTCGTCGTCCAGATCGGCTCGCCAAAGACCGCGAGGTTCCGGATCATCCAGGGCAGGAGGACCAGGCCGACGATCAGGGCAAGTGCACTGCTCCGCGACAGGCGCTGCCTCAGATCACCCGGCGTCGCGGCCAGGCCGGCCAGGACCGTCAGCGCGGCACCGGCGAGCAGGCTAGGCCGGCAAAGCGCAGCCAGGCCGAAACCGAGACCGCCCAGCACGGAGCCCCGCAGTCCCCCGTACGCCAGCCCCGCCAGGGTCGCGGCGACCAGGAACGCGGCCGGCGTCTCCGTCATCACCGAACGGCACTGGACGATCAGCACCGGGTCGCATGCGACGACGAGCGCGGCGACCATCGCCCGCGCCCGCGACAGGCCGAACCGTTCGGCCGCGACCGCCGTCAACCCGACCGCCCCGGCCCCCAGCCCGAGATGCAACAGGGCGATCCCCCAGGGAACCCACGCATCGCTCGCGGCGGTCAAGGGCGCCAGCATCAAGGGATACAGCGGCGGACGATAGGCCGTCGGGCGTCCCCGCAGCGCGAATCCCTCCCCCGCCGCCAGCGCCCGCGCCATCGGCAGGTAATTGTCCGGGTCGTCGAACCGCTCGGGGCCGCGAACGATCACCGCCGCCCTCAGCAACAACGCCAGGACGAGGATCGCCCAGAGCGGCTGAGACTTGAGGTGAAACGGCATCAAAGATCGCTGGCACATGATCGCGTCACGGGTGAGGCTCATTCATTCACGCGAAGACGCGGAGGTTGTCACGACTTCTCCAGTGCCTTGATCCGCTGCTTGGCGGTCTTGGCGGCCGGAGTGTCCGCGAAGTCCTTGACGATCCGCTTGTAGGTGGAGAGCGCGGCGTCGGGCTTGCCGGACTTTTCGAGGTTCTGACCGATCCGGAGCAAGCTGGCCGCGCGGGCGAATGGTTTGGATGTGGCCGATTTCTCCGTGCCTTTCGCCGATGCGGACTTGCCCGGGCCCGGGGGCTTCGCTTCGTCAGGATCCGAATCGGAATCCGGGTCGGCCTTGGCGGACTTGGTCTTGGCGGCTCCGCCGGTTGTGGGGCGTTTCGTCTTCATCGCGGGCTCATCGACGACATCGCCGGCGAAGGCGTCCTCGAACCGGCTGACTCGCGAGGACGCCGGCTGACCGGTCTTGGACTTCGCGCCCGGAGACGCGGCCATCAGGGCGGCCTTCTTGAGGTATTTCTCGGGGCTTTCGTTGAACTCGTCGCGGCAGCCGGTGCAGCAGATGGGGAATGTGCGGCCCTGATAGGTCAAGGTCATGGTGGCCGCCCCGCCGGTCACGATGCACTTGGGGCGATCGGCACCGCTGGTGGATCCCGCGGCGAACGATTCCCCCTCCTTGGTCAGTCCCACCTCGATCGCGTGGCTGAACTGGGCGGCGCCGGGCTCTTTTCGATCCAGCGACATCGTGTATCGGATGAAGTTGGCGTTGGGTCGTAGCGACAGGCGCAACGAGCCATGGTTTGGCCCCGCGCCGGCGGCGTGCCCGAGTTCGTCGAGGACCAGCGTCTTGCCCGAGCGGTAGAGCGCCCCTTCGAAGGCGATCGGGCGGCGCCAGGGTTCGGCCCGCTCCCTTCGAGGCGGTAGTGCTTCCGATCCGCATCGTAGGTCAGCTTGCCGGCAGCGAGGACCTTTCCCCCCTCGATCGCGAGCGACAGGCCGGTCGGCTTCCCCTTGGTGAAGGTCCAGGCCCAGGCGTGCTGCTCGGTCCAGCCGCGGAACCGCTGGGCCGGGTTGTCCAGGGGCACCCCCTGCCCCTTCCAGCGGCCCACCAGGTATTCGAACGGCGCCAGGGCCGCGGGGATGTCGCGGCCCTGAGCATCGTCCGCCTGACCAGCCGGTTCAGGGTCGGAAGACCCGCGTCCCTTGCCGGGCCCGGCCATCGCGACCAGCACCATCGCAACCGATAACGACACGATCCGCGCCGTGCGATTCATGGCCGGGCTCCCTAATCGTTCAGCGTCAGCGGTTAGCGGGTGGCTTCGGGGCGTTCGGGCCGGTGCCTCGGCTGCCGCCCAGGCGACGAACCGCCTGGATCGCGGTCTGGGTGGCCCGGACCGCCGCCGGGCGCAGGTCCGAGCCCTCGATCGGCGGCGAGCCCACCGGTACGTCGAGGTCGACGTATCCGATCATCATTTCCTCCCAGGTCTGCTCGCCCCACTTGACGAGCTTCTTCGGGTCGGGGTTGTACGGGTTGCCCGTCGTGTTGTCGAAGTGGGCCAGGCAGTCGATGCGCGTGTCCTTGGGCAGGACCATCGGCTCGTCGAGAATGTAATAGGTCTGCCAGCCGAAGTCATAGGCGGGCACCGAGAGGACCGTCTGCGGCGACTCGCCGGGCTTGGTGACCGTGTACAGGAAGTCCTTGCCGCGGAGATGCATGTGGGGCATGAAGCTCACCAGCCGCATCTCCCGGGGCAGGACGATCGCGGAGGAGACGGCGATCTCCCGGTCGGGCGGGATCATCAGGTCGGGGTTGGCGATCCCGATGGTGTAGGCCTGCCGGGTCGGCGGGGTCTTGGCGAAGACCAAGCCGATCTTGGAGCGGTCGGTCCGCACGCGGCCATTGGGCGTATAGTGGACCTGGAGGATGAACTCCGCGCCGGCGGGGATCTTCTTGGCCGTGCCCTCGGGGAGGACGGTCGGCAGGTCGCCGGGGGCATAGCCGCAGAAGTGTTCTCCGGGCCCGCGCCGGGGGCCTTTCGCCTTCGCGGGATCGCGGAGGAAGGCGACGATGTGATGGACGACCGACGGGTCGCCGGGAACGGCCTCGGCCGCCTGGACCCAGCGATCCTCCTTGAAATTGGTCGGGATGAGGAAGTGGACGTAGGCTACCGTCCCCTGGGCCGGGACGTAATACGTCTCGGGCATCTCGAAGACGACGTCCGGCTGGCCGATCGACCAGCCTTCGGCATGCGCCAGGGCCGGCGGCATGTCCTTGAGATCGCCCAGCGGAGTCCCCTGATCGACCCAGGCCAGCAGGGTCGCCCGCTCCTGGGCCGAGAGGCTGCGATCGTTGCGGAAATGCCCGTAGCGCGGGTCGGCGTGCCAGGGCGGCATGCGCCGTTCGTCGACCACCTCGCGGATCATCGCCGAATGCTTGCGCACGTCGTCGTAGGTGAGGAGCGAGAACGGCCCGACCTCGTGGGGCCGGTGACAACCCTCACACCTGTTCTGGATGATGCGCGAGACGTCCTTGGCGTACGTGACCGCCCCGACCTTGACCGGCTGCTCGCGATTCCGCGCCTCCACTGCGGCGTTGAACGCCGCGCCCGGCGCCCGGATCCGCGACGCCGTCGACGAGGCGATCGGCTTGGGCTCGACCCGGTCCAGCAGGCAGCCGACCACCGGAGTGGCCCTCTCCTTCACCGGCTTACCGGCCAGCACCGCTTCCAGCGCAGTCGCGTAGATAGGACTTCTCCGGGCTGCTCTTGGCCTTACCTGCCTCACCATATTGATCGTCGATCGCCCCGCGGTAGCGGACGAACGTAAATCCGTCGAGCACGAGGGCCTCGCAGGTCCGCTCGACCATGAGCGAGTCGCTGACCTTGTTCTGGAGGTCTTTCAGGACGGGGAAGTCGATGCCGGTCTCGCGCACCACCTTGGCCATGTCCTCCTTCGTCTCGTGCGCATTGGAGTTGATGCCGAGGAAGATGACGCCCTTGCCGCGATAGGCGCGATTGAGCTCGATCAGCCGGGGAATGTAGAGGTTGCCCACCGGGCAGTCGGTCCCGAGGAAGACGAGCACGACCGCCTTCTTGCCCACGAAACTGTACAGCGAGGTCGGCCGATCGGTGACCGCGTCCTTGAGGGTGAAATCCGCGACCCGCTGATTGACTCCCCGATCGAGCGGTAAGTCGGACCGTTTATCCGTGGGGCCCGCCAGCGCCTCACGTTGCGACGAAACGGCCAAGACCGCCACCCACGCGACGGCCAGCACGGCCGCGACAAATCGGTATCGGACGTTCGGACTGAACATGCCAGCTCCTTGGGATAAGACCGCGATAACTCCCCGGATGTGCCGTCCCCCACGACATTGTGGACACACTGACGCCTCCTGAGGCGGATAATCGAATCTCAGGGGTAAGGGTGCCTGAGAAAAAGGGGACGGGCTCCGAGCGTTCGAGGTGCCGGTCCCCTTTTTCTCACGGATGTCCCCTTGTTCTCAGGGACTCTGAGACCTTCATGATTGTCATCGCGTTTCGCCTACTATCTTAATACCCGGCCGGGGAGACCGGCAAGCCAGGACCAAACATGGATGGCGAGTCGTCACCACGAGTGAGCCGACCACACGAATAAGAGCGATTCACGTTTGGGTTGCGCACGGGCCGGACCGGTGCGAACCTCGCGCGATGTCCTATGGAAGGATCATCTGGTCCCGCGATATTCTGTCTGAATCCCCTGAACGACGGATCGACCGCGGGCGATCGCCGATCGGGGCCATCGCTTGAAGGTGCGGGTCGATCTCGGAAAACGACGAGAGTTTCCCACTCATGGACCCGATTGCCGTCGACCGCGACCTCCTTTTCGGACTCCTCGCGCTCCAGAACGGTTTGATCGATCAGGACGGACTCATCACCGCCTTCCGCGCCTGGACTCGCGATAAGTCGCGCGCCATGGCGGACCACCTCGCCGCCCGCGGCGACCTCGACGCCGAGGACCGAGCCGCCGTCGAGGCCCTTGTCGAGCGGCATATCAAGAAGAACGGCGGCTCGACTGAGAAGAGCCTGGCCGCCATCCAAGCCGGCCGCTCGACCCGCGAGAGCCTGGCCCAGATCGGCGACCACGACATCGAGTGCACCCTGGCCCATCTCGGCTCGGGACCGACGGCGAGCCCGGCCGACGGCGAGGCCGACCGCACCGCCAGCTATGCCATCGGCGCCGCGACGTCCGAAGGCCAGCGATTCCGCGTGCTTCGCCCCTACGCCAAAGGTGGCCTGGGCGCCGTCTTCGTGGCCCTGGACGAGGAGTTGCATCGCGAGGTGGCATTGAAGCAGATCCAGGAGAAGCATGCCGACGATCCGACCAGTCGCGCGCAGCTTCCTCCTGGAAGCCGAGATCACCGGCGGCCTGGAGCACCCGGGCATCGTCCCGGTCTACGGCCTGGGGACCTACGGCGACGGTCGCCCGTACTACGCCATGCGGTTCATTCGCGGCGACAGCCTCAAGGAGGCCATCGACCGTTATCACGCCGGCGCTGGCAAACAGAGTTCGGGGTCGCGGATGCTGGAGTTGCGCCAGCTCCTGCGGCGGTTCACCGACGTCTGCAACGCCGTCGAGTACGCGCACAGCCGTGGGGTGCTCCACCGTGATCTCAAGCCGGGCAACATCATCGTGGGCAAGCACGGCGAGACGCTGGTGGTCGACTGGGGGCTGGCGAAGGCCCTGGGACGGGCCGAGCCGGGTTCGGACTCGGGCGAGCGGACCTTGGTCCCGTCCTCCGCGAGCGGGACCGCCGAGACCTTACAGGGCAGCGCCCTGGGAACGCCGGCCTACATGAGCCCGGAGCAGGCCGAAGGCGACCTGGAGAACCTCGGCGCACGATCGGACGTCTACAGCCTCGGGGCGACGCTGTACTATCTCCTGACGGGCAAGCCGCCATTCGAGGGGGATCTCGGCGAGGTGATCCGGGCGGTTCAGCGGGGCGAGTTCCGACCGCCGCGGCAGCTCCATCCGACGATCGATCCGGCGCTCGAGTCGATCTGCCTGAAGGCGATGTCCCGCAAGCCGGTGGACCGCTACGCATCGCCCAAGGCACTGTCCGAGGACGTCGAGCGGTGGATGGCCGAGGAGCCGGTCTCGTCCTGGCGAGAGCCGCTGTCGCGGCGGGCGCGGCGATGGGCGCGAAGGCACCGGAGCGGGGTGACGGCGGCGGCCATTTCGGTCCTGGTGGCCCTGGCCGGCACGGCGGCCGTCCTGGCCGTCCAGACCCGGGCCAACCGCGAGTTGAAGCGCGCCAACATGGACCTCGCGATCGCCAACACGAAAGTGACCCGGGCCAATGCCGATCTCGCGGCTTCCAACGAGCGGGAGCGGGCCCGCTTCGCGCTCGCCCAGGAGGCGATCCGGACGTTCCACACGGGGGTCAGCGAGGACATCCTGCTGAAGCAGGAGGAGTTCAAGGCGCTGCGGACCAAGCTATTGCGCGAGGCGCGCGAGTTCTACCGCAAGCTCGAGGAGCTCTTGCAAGGGCACGAGGATCGCGACTCGCGCCAGGCCCTGGGCCGGGCTTATTTCGAGGTCGGCGAGCTCACGCGGAATCTCGACTCGATCGAGGAGGCCCAGGTGGTCCTCCGGCGCGCGCCTGACCCTGTTCGAGGCTCTGTCTCGCGAGAACCCGGCCGACGCAGAGTCGCAACGTATGCTCGCCCTTTGCCTGCGATCCCTCGCCATTATCCAGACGGGTGTCGGGCGGCACGATGACGCACTCGCGGTGATCGGACGATCGCGGGATCTCTTTCGGGCGCTGTCCGAGGCCGATCCCGCCGACCGCCGGCTCCGGAGCGAGTGGGCCCGTGCTGAGATGTTGTATGGGATGTCCCTCTCTTCCAGTCATCGTCCAGCAGCCGACGTGCTGGAAGCGGTCGAGCGGGCGCGGTCGATCCTGGAGGCGCACGGTGGGCGCCGAACCTCGTTCCGAGGATCACCAGGCCGAACTTGTGGACCTGTACGGCGCGCTGGCCCTGGCCCTGGAAGAAGCCGGTCGCGGGGAGGAGGCGCTGTCGGCATACAAGCGGGCACACGACCTGGGGGAGGCGCTGTTCCGGGCGCATCCCGAGGACCCGAACATCGGCCATGAGCTGGCCAGGAACCTCGGCAACATGGGAATCCGCCTCTCCGACACCGGTCAAGTGACCGAGGCGCTGGCTGCCTTCGTCCGGGCGCAGGAGGTTCTCAAGGCGACGGCGAGCGCAAATCCAACCCTCGTGCGCTTACCCGCGGCTTCGGCCTGGGTCGCTACCACAGGCGCCCAAGCCCTCGTCGCGCTCGGGCGGCATGAGGAGGCCCTCGAGGCGCTCGGACGAGCTCGGGAAGCCCGCGAGATCCTGATCAAGGAGAATCCTGCCGTCACGCGAAACCGCGAGCAATTGATCCGGGTCCTTCGCCAGACCGCCGACATCCACCGGCGAGCCGGGCGAATGGCGCAGGTGCTGGAGGCGCTCGAAGAGGACGCAGGAAATCGCGGCGAGCTTGGTCACCTACCACCCAGAGAACCACGGATACCGGCAGGATCTCGTCGCGGCCGACATTGACCTCGGCGACGCCTACGCCGCGATGGGCCATCTCGCGGAGGCCTCTTCGTCCTTCGACGCGGCACTCGCGATCCACCGCAAAATGGTTGAGGCCGACCCGTCAACACCCTCGTTTCGGTCCGAGATGGCCGCCACATTCCGGCGCCGGGGGATCGCGATGCAGAAATGTGGACGGCCCGCCGACGCGGCGTCAGACTTCCGCCAAGCGATCACCCTCTATCAGGGGCTGACGAAACCGACTCCGGGGGATTATTACAACATCGCGTGCTATCAGTCCTTACTGTCCGGCGTCGCCGCCGAAGCCGGTTCCGGCCCCTCGGCCGCCGACGGCCAGGCCACGGCCAGCGAGGCGATAACCACCCTGCACCGGGCCGTCGCCGCCGGCTGGCGCGATGCAGCCTGGATGAGGAGCGACCCCGATCTCGACCCGATCCGGTCGCGCCCCGACTTCCAGGCCCTCTTCCTCGACGTGGCCTTCCCGATCGACCCATTCGCCCAGCCACGGTGAATTCGAACTCCAACAGGGCGCTCTAACGCGACTTGACCGGCGTCGTGCGCGGCGCGGCGGATTTCTCGAAGCGCAGGAAGAAGTTCTCCTTCAACGGCGGGGCCTTGTGGGTCTGGATCGCGGTGAACCCGGCCGACTCGATCTCCTTGCGGAAGACGGCCTGGCTGGCGCGCACGTGCTTGAGCACGAACGCCGAGCTCTTCCCCTCGACCCGGTCGAACTCGATCACGACGAGCCGGCCGCCGGGCCGCAGCGCCTGGTGGATCGACGCCAGCGTCGTTTCGGGCTTCTCCAGGTGATGATACACGTCGCTGAGGAACACCAGGTCGACCGAGGCGCGGGGCAGGTTGGTCGAGTCCTGGCTGCCCAGAATCGTGACCACCTGGCTTCGCCCGTGCTTCTTCGCCTCGGTGGCGATGCGCTCGAGGAACCGGGGGGCGATATCGACAGCATAGACCTTGCCGGTAGGTCCGACCTTCTCGGCGAACAGTTGGGTGAAGAACCCGGTGCCTGCGCCGATGTCGGCCACGGCCATGCCCGGAGCTAACTCGAGCGCGGCGACAATGTCGTGCCGCTGCGCGAAGTTCTCGCGCGTCTCCGACTCGAACTTCTTGACGTAGTCTCGGACGTTCGGCTTCTTGAACGCATCGTTGATCTTCGGGTCAACCTTGGTCTTGGGCGCGGACGTCTCCGGCTGGGCCGGGGTCTGGGTCCATCCGCCCGTCGCGACCAGGACGACGACGCCCGCGCTCATGGCCAGGGCGAGTCCGACTCGATGGATGTGCACGCTTTGCATGGAAGAAGCGCCTCCACAGGCTCAGGTTTCTCGGAAAGCGTCGGTGCCCATCCGATGGATGGCCAACCGGCCTCCGATTATACGCCTCGCGTGGGGAATGACGATGTCTTCCACACGAGAGAGCCGGGCGCTGCGCGGAGGGGAGTCGGCCTGGAGTGGCGAGCTACTTCAGTACTCCCTGAGTCTCTTCAGCCTCGCGGCGGAGAATCTGGCACATCAACCAATCACACCACTCCGCTCCGAGGTCACCACCATTTTGCGATTGATGACGGTCGATGAGTTCGGCGGCCCGGTCGTGTGCCTCTCGGGCTTGATCCTGGAGATTCTGGCGCCGCAACGCCATCGAGAGGAAGAGTCCGGAAAGCGCCTTGCATTGAAGGGTGGTTGAGGGGGTCGCGTCGATCGCTTTCTTCAGCCATGAGACCGCCTCGGTGAGCCGCCCTGCGCGATACTCCGCGATCCCCTTGGTGGACATCACCCAGTAATAGAGCTTCTTGTTCGCTTCACTGGCCAGGGCGCGATCGACCAGCCGGGTCGGAATGCCCGGATCGCCGGGGCAGTTCGGTGTGAGCGACCAGAGTTTGGCGATCCTCTCGCCGAGGAGGATGTCGTGGGAGTCTTCGAACTTTCGCTGCATATCGAGGCACCGTTTGCGATAACCGTCGCCATCGCCGATCTCTACGAGCGTAGGGATAGCGGAGTACCAGGTCCACTCGTTATCCGGGTCGAGCTCCAGGGCCTGTCGGAAGTCGTTGGCGGCTTGCCGCCAACGCCCGAGGCGGCTATTGTCGTTTCCGCGCCGGACCAGGAGATCCGCCTTGAGCGACGGAGCCGACTCGGACGCGATCTGCGCGTTGAGGGATGCGACCGAGTCGAATAGATTGCTCAGTCCCGACGTCTGCGGGGGCCGCGGGATGGAGTTGACGGCGGACGTCGGCGGGGGTTGCGGCAACTCCGAGACCACGCCGTAATTCCGGGTGCTCGCGAACGCGAGTGCCACCAACGCCGCCGCCGCGATCAAGGCGATGCGGCGCCGAAACCATGGCCTGGTCTGGACCGCGGCGGGCGCCGGGACGGAGTCGGCCGCGGGCGGGACGAGTCGGCCGCGGGCGCCGCCGGCTCCTCGGCGAGCGGCGTGACCATGACGGCCGGCGGCGTGACCGCGAGGGCCGTGAGGAGCGGTGATGGGACGCGACGGACCGAGGAGTCGACCGTCTGGGTCGATCGCCTTGGCCGGGTATCCAGCAACGCGCGGGCCGCCTTGCTCATGGGCGGGAGTTCCGCCTCGGTTGGTGGAGGGACCGGCTCGTGGGTCCATTCCGCGAGTGCCTCGACGACCTCCGCCGGCTCCTGGTATCGATCGGACGGCGATTTGGCCATCATGCGATCGAAGACCGCAGCCAGGCCGGCGGGCACGTCGGCGCGATACTCACTGATCGGCCGAGGCTGACGCCGTTGATGCCAGGTCAGCTTCTCGGCGATGCTCCCTTCGGGGAAGACCGGTTGCCCGGTCAGGAGGAAGTAGAGCGTCGCACCCAGGCTGTAGATGTCGGCCCGGATATCCACTTCATGGCTGTCGACGGCCTGCTCGGGGGCTTGATAATCGATCGTCCCCAGCACGTAGCGGAAATTCTGCCCCTTGGTCAAACCATCGTCGCTCTGGAAGATCCGCACCAGGCCGAGGTCGAGGATCTTCACCGTCCCCCAGCGGTTGACGAGCAGGTTGCCGGGCTTAATGTCGCGGTGGACTAGGCCGACCTCGTGGGCGTGCTGCAGCCCCAACGCGGCCTGTCGGATGTATTCCGCGGCTCGTCCTGGAGGCAGCGGCCCGCCCCTCCCGACAAGCCCTTCCAGGTCCGGGCCATGGACGAATTCCATGACGAGGAAATGCAGGTTGTCGGCGCGGTGGATATCATAGAAGTCGGCGATATTCGGGTGGTCCAACATCGCCGCGGCCCGGGCCTCGCGGTAGAAGCGGGCCAGGGCCTCCGGGTTCTCGGCCTTGTTCTCCGGCAGGACCTTCAACGCGACGGGTCGCTGGATCGCCAGATGGTTCGCGAGGAAGATCGCCGACGACCCGCCATGGCCGACGCGTTCCAGGATCAGGTATTTCCCGGCGCAGAGGAAGTTGCGCCACCGGCCCACGAGCAATTGCTCGGCCTGATACTTGGTCAGCAGTCCCTCGGTGAGCGCGGCCTGTGCGGCGGCACGCGCCCCCCCCGGCCCGCCCGCTACCGGGCCCCGGCTCGCGAGGTATGCATTCAGCCGGTTCGATGGGAGCAGCCCGCTCCGATTGACCAACTCGAAGAATGCCTCGTCCGTGACTGGTGGCGCCGCCATATTCGGACCCTCCGGAGGGTTCAGACAGCTTCCCTCACAACGAGCGCTTCGGACCCGACGGGGGTCGACTCGTCCAGATCTTGCAGTGCCATCGCGCCGCGAACGGTGATCCTGGAGGAACCGCGAGAACTGGCCGACCGGCAAGGTCGGTGCGCAACGCCGGCCGAACGACGCTGATTCGCCGGTTACGCTCTGCCCGTCGGAATGAACTTGAAAGGCTTATCCTAGGCTCGTTAAGATCTGCGAGTCAAGATACAAGAGCTAGAGAAACACATCGGTATCACCATTGCATTGTTGCCTGATAAAGAATTGCGAATCTTTTATGTTAAATCGATGATTGCTCGCTCCTGCGCAGTTGAACTCACCGATGGCGGCGAGTGTAGTCGCCGGGCCGGCAATCGTGCCCGTCGGCCCTGGCGACCTGGCCACATATCGCGGGTGTTCCATGCTCAATCGAGTCCCGATCCCTTGTCCCAAATGCCATCAGACCGTCAAGATTCGGACCGAATACATCGGTCAGCGAGTCCAGTGTAACCGCTGCAGTCATCCCTTCGTGGTACCCCGGATCCTGCCGGTCGCCTGTCCGGAGTGCGGGCTGGGCGCAAGTTTCCGGGCCGAGGATCTAGGGCGGGTGATCCGATGCAACCGCTGCGACGTCGTGTACGAGGCGCTGCCCGTCACTAACGATAAAGTCCCATCGAATCAACGGGAGGCCGCGTCGATGACAGGGGGGCCGTGCGAGATGCACGTCCCATCCATGAGCAATGGCCTCCACTCGTCCATGGTCGATGATCACCCTGAGAAGGCCGACTCCGGTGAAGACGGCCGTTCCCAGGGGCTCGCCGACTTCGAGGCGGGGCGAGCCGAAGGGGCAGGTCCAGCCCCTGTCCTGACGACCGGCGGAATCGAGTCGGCTGGCCAGTGCGAGCAGGACTGGGTGGACGAAGTGGTGCGGGGAAACTCGGTCGGGCCGGTCCCGGCGATCGGAGAATCGCCATCCCCCGCGCCTCTGGGACCGACGGTCGAGGATTCCGAAGACGACGTGGGGTCGAATGAAGAACTCGTGGAGGCGCGTACGCAGCTCGACCGACTTCGCGTCGAAGTCGACTTGTTCAGGAGCGGGGCGTGCGAGTCCGAGAGACTTGCAGCCGAATGTGAAGGTCTCAAGGACCAGGCGAGAGAGCGGTCCCGGCGCGAAGATGACCTACGGGTCGAGCTGGAGGAAATCCGGACGGAACTCGAGCGCCACAAGTCTGAGGCGGCCGCGGTGCGCGACCGCGCCGCGTCGTCGGCGCGGCTCGAAGAGGAGTTACGGGCCGCCATCGAGGAGGTCGCGCGGCTGCGAGCCGATTGCCGCGATGCCCGGGACGCCGCCGATACGGCAACGCGCGAGTTCGAAGACCTGCTCGCTCATTCGTCGACACTCCAGGACGGAATCTACCAGGCCCTGGCCGAGATCGAAAAGGACTCGACCGAGCGGCTGATCCATCCGCGGGAAGCGGAACAGCTACGGGCCCGCCTCGGAGAGTTGGAAAGCCAGATGACGGAGGCTGTGACCGCGCGGAGGGCCGTCGAAGACGAGTACGCCCGTACGCTCCGAGCCCGGGAACACGAGCTGGCGACATCACGAGAAGAGCTCCGACTGTTGCATGCTCAGATGCGAGACCTGGCCAAACTTGAGGCGGAAGAGAAGCAGCTCAAGTCGCTTATCGCTCGCGAGCGTCCGATCAACGATGAGGTGGCCGCTGAGGTGGCCGCCTTCGTGGGCGCTGCCGCCGGATTTCAAGGCAGGCGTGAAGCCAGGCCGCCCGTCAGTCGTCCGGGCTTTGCCGAATCCGTGCGCCTGCCGGGCCAACCGGCCGCGAGATCGACGACGCCCGCACGTCCGATGGGAGCATCCGACGGCATCTTCGCCCTGCACTCGACCGGCGAAATCTCTACCCCCGAACTGGACATCGCCCTCGAACTGATCGACGTCCGCGCCTGGCTGCCGCAACTCATGGATCTGCGCGGAGCCCAATCCCCCGAGGCCGTCCCGGCGACGCCTGATCCGACCATCGAATCTGACGTCGCGACGGAACCGATCGCCGATCGTGGCGCGCCTGAGCGACCGGATTCGATGGCAGGGCCGCCCTCGGACGTCGACCAATTCCAGGTCGAGTCCCACCGCCTCCGAGGCGAGATCTTGGGGTTGATTTCCCTGGGGCGCAAGAAGGATGCCGAGATCTTATCGCTTCGGATGGTCGAGCTGAGCCGGGCGATCGCAGGTGAACTCAGCCCCGATTTCTCGACCTGGATGACGGTCGTTGGTCAGTTGCAGGCGGAGCAGGGAGATTGGGCCGGCGCGCGATCCACCTTCGACCGCAAGAATGCGATTTTCCGCGACAGCTACGGCGAGCTGGATCCCCGCTACCTGAACTGTCTGGCATCTTCAGCCGACGCCCTCCTGGCGTGCGGCGATACCGTCGGTGCCGAGATCCTCTTCCAGGAAGCGGAGACGCTTTGCCGGCGAGTCTTCGATGCGACCCATCCCTTCGCGACCGCGATCCGAGGGAGATTGGATGTCTTGCGCCGTCGCCGACTCGATCTCGGGTCAGTCCAGATCGTGACGTACGCCCGTTCTCGATGGATTACCCCGACAACAAAAGAACCTCATGTAAGAAACTGTCCGAGACGCGGATCCGGGGTTTGTAGGGTGGGTGAAACCCACCAGAATCGGGACACTTCCTGGTGGGTTTCACCCACCCTACAAGATTCTCGGATCGTTTCTAAGTCAGGCTTTCTAGCCTGATTCACCAGATACGTCAGGCTGGAAAGCCTGACCGACTTTCCGAGCCAAGCGATGCCGGACCGACGCTCATTCCGATAAGATAGGGCGATTGTGCACACCATATCGAGGAGGTCGGTTCGATGGCGACGCTTCTGGGTCCACTGCTGGCGGTGCTGGCCTTGCTCAGGCTCAAAGTGGTCTGACGGCCGCAGGGTTTGATCTGACGGCCGCGGGCGCGGTGGTCGACGACCAGGGCAAGCCGGTCGCGGATGTCCTGGTCGTCTTCTATGTCGCTCCCAGAGTGTCGGGCAAGGAATACCAGGCGGAGGCCCGGGCTAGGACCGATGCCGGCGGCCAGTTCCGCATGAAGCTCCCGCCATTGGGGAGCGGCGTGGCCCACAACTTCCTGGCCTACCGGCCCGGGTCAGCCATCACGGCGAAATCGCTTCTCCTCAGGCCGTACCGCCTGGTTTTGCGGAAGCCGGAGCCGCGGACCATCCAGATCGTGGGCTCCGACGGCCGGCCGATCGCCGGGGCGCGGATTGCCCCGCTCATCGTTCACGTCTTCAACGGAGACACCGCGGAGATCCCCGAGTCGATGGCGAGTCCTCTGGCGGTTACCACCGGGCCGGACGGCCGGGCGACCTTCCACTACCTGGCGGCCCGCGATCAACTGGTCGCCGTGCGGGTCGCGGCCGACCCGATCGGCACGCAGGACGTCTTGCTGGTCGAGCGACCTGGTCAGAGCGCCGTGGAGCCGGTCATCACGATCAAGCTCAAGAAGACCAGCCGGCTCGCTGGCCGGATCGTGGATTCCGCCGGTCAGCCTGTCGCCGGTCAAGTGGTCGAGATCTGGTCGAGAGGAGGGGGTTGGCTGAGGCCGAATTCGGTCGAGCTGCGCGGCGGCCCGCTGAAGACGACGGCCGACGGCCACTTTCAGACACCGGATAACCTCCTGGTCGGATCGACATATCGTGTCGCCGTTCGAGCCCCGGGCAAGGACCCGATCCTTTCCGACTGGATCGCGATCGACGAGGCGCCACGAACCCTCCTTCCCATGCAGTTGCGGTCGTTGCGGACCATCGGCGGACGGGTCATCGATCGCCAGGGGAAGCCGGCCGCGAATGTCGAAGTGTTCCAGTCGGGCGACGGGCCGGAACAGACAACGACCCAGACCGGCTCCGATGGACGGTTCTCTCTCAGCGGCTTTCGCCAGGGCCCGGTGTTCGTCTTCGCACGCGGCGTGGGGTTTCGATTCCAGGGGCAGTTGATCAAGGAGGGGGAGAGTGAGGTCACGGTCGAGTTGACGCGCGGGACCGAACGGCCGGCGCGCGCGATGCGGATGCTCCCCGAGCTGATCCCGAGGGAGGAATCCCGGGCGATGGCGCGGCGGCTGGTCGAGCCGGTCTGGAAGGTGGTCGTAGAGAAGGGGGCCGATCGGACCAAGTACGAGACTTTGAAGGCCCTTGCCAACGCCGATCCCGCTGGGGTTCTGGAGAAGCTGGAATCGGCGAAGTTCCTGAACAAGATCTGGGAGTTCCGGATCCAGACTGCGGTCGCCGAGGCACTCGCCGACACCGATCCGGAAGAAGCCGGCTCAGTCGCCGAGTCGATCGCCGACCCCGCCCAGCGCGCCAGGGCCTTGTTCGGGGTGGTCGACGCCCTTCCCGCCGCGCAACGTGCGCGCGAGCTCGCCCTACTCGATCGCGCCGCGCTCCACGCCAGGGCCGCGCCCGACGCCGCCGAGCGGCTTTGGGGGATCGGTGGTGCGGCCGAGCGGTTCGATGAGCTGGGCGAGGTCGAGAAGGCCAAATCGCTCTTCGCCGAGGGCCTCCGCCTCGCCAACCAGATGACGAACAAGACGGAGTATCGACGGGCCTACTTCGCCGCGCAACTCGCTGTGGTCGACGCGCCCGGGTCCCTGGCTCTCGCCAAAGAGCTCAAAGGTGTCCGCATGGGAGGCTCAGGCAAAGTCGTCCTGCCTCTTCGGTATCTGGATCCGGCCGAAAGTGTGCAGTTCTGGAAAGACCTGGGGAGCGTCTGGAACGGGACTTTAGGGACGTATTTCTGGAAGTTGGCCCAAGTGGATTCGGCGCGGGCCCGGCGGGTCATCGGCAAAATCCCAGGGATTGGGCAGCTCCCCGAGGTGCCCGTGTATGTGGCCTTGGCCGAGAAGGACCGGGATGGAACCGCCTCGCGTCGCTCGCTGGAAGACGGACTGCGACTCATCGACCGGCTCATGCAGGAGCGGCCCGAACAGCTCCAGGACCGCCGAGCCGGAAGCTTGCTGCCGGTCGTCGAGCGGATCGACCCGGCCCTCGTGCCCGAGGTCTTGTGGCGCTACGTGGCCGCACGGCCTCCGTTCGCCAATCCGCGCATGGTCAGCACCTATTCCCCGAGCGCTCTGATCCAGCACCTCGCCTGGTACGACCGCGAAATGGCCGCCGCGCTGTTCGAGACGAGTCGCGACCGGATCGATCACACCGAGGATCGCGAGCTGGTGACCTGGTTCTCCGAGTTCGAGGCCTGGGCTTCGTTCGACCCCCGCGCCGCGGTCGCGCGGCTCGAGAAACTGCCCGTCGGTCCAGACGTGAGCACGAACGACGCCCGGATCCACGTTGCCAGCTTGCTCGGCCTCTCTTACGAGCAGTGCTTGCGAAAAACCTGGCCGGACTGGGCGATCCTCTCAGGCGAATCCCGGCGTGGTTTCTGACCTCGCATCCTTATAGCGAACGAGCACACCCCCACCGGCCTTCGGCTACCTCCCCCATACGAGGGCGAGGAAAGCACAACTGTCTTACTTTCTGGAATCGGCCGTTACTTCCGAGGCCGGCTCGGCGGCCTTGGTATACTCCGCCGGTTCGCTGGGGAGGGTGTATCGGCGTTCGACCTCCTCGCGGATGGCGGCGCGCGAGTCCTGGGGGCTGATCCCCGACTGCTGCTCGATCCGCTTTGTCTCGTCGGCGAGTTCGGCATCCTTGATCTTGTCGCGGAACCATTCCGAATAGTCCCCCTGGCGGAGGTGATGCGTCCAGGTCTCGTCGTCGACGCCGTCGGCGATCTGGAGGAACAGGTTCAAGTTCTGGGCGCGGAGGTTGAGCTTCTCGTCCGGACCCCGGAAGTGGAAACTCCGGTCGGGTCCCAGGTTTCCCTCGGCATACTTGCGGGAATGGCGGCGGCGCTCTCGAGCGCGGGAGGATACCGCGGACCCGGATCGGCAATTCGTTCGATCGGCGCCACCAGGCGAGGACCTCGCCCGGCTCGAGCTGGGTCGGTTCAATGTTGGGCGGACTTTCCCCCACGGCCTTGCAAAAGGCCCGGATGGTCTGCTCGGGTGATCCGCCCACGGCCAGGACCAGGTCGACCGCGGTCAACATCGCCTCGGCGATGCTCTCGGGATGGACGGTGATGAGCAGCATCCCTTCCAGTTGTTGAGGAAGGGTCAGCGGGGTGGGGTGCCAGGTGGTAGGGACGAGGTGGTGCGTCTCGTTCGACGACGATCCAGTGGGGCCGGCCGGTCCGGGTCCTCAGCTCCTGGAGGCGCGGCAGCAGTCCATCGAAGAAGGCGGGCCGGTGCTCGATCGGGATGCCGACCAGGTTGACCACGGCATTCTGTCGGGGCCCGGCCAGGAGATCGAGGGCTCCCTCGACGGTGGGAGCCTGCTCCGGCTCGCCCAGGACGACCGCGCCTTCGAGCGTCGAGTAATCCCCCTCGGGATCGACGACCGCGAACTGGTAACCGGCCTCGGCGAGCCGCTCCAGCAGCCCGGTGGTGATCGTTGACTTGCCGCTCCCCGATGTCCCCGCGACCAGGATGTTCACTCCGTAGCAGTCGATGCCGATCTCGGTCCCATCCTCGCGCGTGCCGAGGGGGATCGCATGCCGCGTCATGCACCGCGAGAGCGTCTCCAGTTCGTCGGCGAGGATCTGATCGATGAGCTCGACGACCCCCCGGCCGTGACTCTGCCGGGTGACGAAATCGGCCCGCTCCTTGAGCGTCGGCAACGCGTTGGCCACGGCGGCCGAGAACTCGCAGAGGCTCAGGAACGCGTGGTCGTTCTCGGCGTCGCCCACGCCGACGACGTTGTGCGGCGAGAGGGCCAGCTCCTCGAGCGCGACGGCCAGGCCTGTCGCCTTGTTGATGCCCGAGGGGAGCACCATGACGGACCCTTTGTTGAAGATGACCTGCCATTCCAGGCCCAGCTCGCGGATGGCATCGAGGACGGCACCTTGCTGCGGTTCCCGCGTGGCGATGATCGCACGCCCCACGGAGAGCGGTTCGACTCCACGCGTCCGGAGCGCCTCGACCAACGCGGGAGGAGGAGGCTCGCCCAGCACCTTTTCCTCACGGCCCTCGGGCCGGTAGAGCAACGCGCCGTTCTCGACCACGACGCGATCGAAAAGGTCGATCCGCGGGAAGATTTCCAGCAGTTCATCGAGCTCCCGGCCCGTGACCAGGATAAGACGACGGCCTGATTCTCGGAATCGCTCGAGGGCCGCCAGGGTCGATCCGTCGACATGGCCATCCTTGGCCAGGGTCCCATCATAGTCGGCAGCCAGGGCCAGGTATCGCATTCGGTTCTGTCTCCGTAAGAACAAGGGGCTTCTCAACCTAACGATCAAGCGAAGCCCGAGAAGGTATCCCCGTCGCAAAATCGGTGCCGGGCCGATTCGAGCCACGTCGTGACCGGACGAACCGGGAGACAGAATGTCCCTTGCGACCGGATCTCTCGCGGTCCCGAACGTCACTGGTGCGGCGTTTGCAACCCTCGGTACCTCGGGGCGGCCAGGTGTCGAGACTCGCGGGAACAGAGAAGCTCGAGCCTGGCCGTTCCCCCGGCATGCTCCGGCTGCGGGGCCGTTGGTGGGCCATTGGGACTCGGCATGACATTTGCTCTGCCGCAGTGGAAGGTTTATCCCCCGTTCAGGAGCATACCATGGCCAACGTTGCGACCGCATCCACAGGATCGAAGACGGTTTCCCGCGAGCAGTTGATCGAGCTGCTCAACCAGGACCTCTCCCGCGAGTACCAGGCGATCATCGCCTATGTGGTGTATTCGCAGGTCCTCAAGGGCGCACAGTACATGAACATCGCCGGCGAACTGGAGCTGCACGCGAAGCAGGAGCTTCAGCACTGCGCTGACAATCGCCAAGCAGATCGATTACCTCGGCGGCATGCCGTCGGTGACGCCCAGGCCGGTGAAGACCTCGGAGAAGGCGGAAGAGATGCTCCGCTTCGACCTGGAGAATGAGAACGAAACGATCCGGAATTATCGCGAGCGCGTGCGCCAGTGCGAGGCACTCGGCGAATATGCTCTGGCCGAGCAGATCCGCAGTATCCTGGTCAACGAACAGGAACACCAGATGGACCTGGCGACCGCGCTGGGGGTGGACGTGCCGGATGTCACCCGGCCCGAGGAACGGGCGTGAACGGTTCGCGCGAATCTCGGCGATGGGATCAGAGTGCGAGTCGTCTCACATCTCCGGTTTCGTCGCCGGCGTCTCGGGCTCCGCGCCCGGTCCCGTGGGAATCTCGAGGATGCGGAAGGGATGCGATTCCGGGGAGGTCTTGCGGAGCAGGGGCAGCGAGACATTGTACACAGGCACGCCGGCGCTGGTCCGGCCCTGCGGGCTGCCGTTATGCGCATGGCCGTGGAGCACGGCCGTGACGGGATAGCGGTTGAGCGGGTCCTCCAGGCGACTGCATCCCAGGAAGGGGAAGATCTCGACCGGCTCGTTCTCGACCGTGGCCCGGATCGGTGCATAATGCAACACGGCGATGCGACGCTCAGTGCGAAGGCGCGCCAGGGCCGCCTCGAGCTTCATCGCTT
The DNA here is from genome assembly GCA_963845755.1 of uncultured Planctomycetota bacterium. Taxonomy (GTDB): domain Bacteria; phylum Planctomycetota; class Planctomycetia; order Isosphaerales; family Isosphaeraceae; genus CAWJTV01. The sequence continues at coordinate 1,174,728 of CAWJTV010000011.1, read as the reverse complement.
CGTCGATCGCTTCTTGTACGAAGACCTTGACGGCTCGTTCACCCCAGGCGCCGAGCGTGCCACGACCGAAACCACCCGCGAACCCCTTCGCACCCGCGAAGCCGATCCCGCGCACCTCGATGGCATCGCCATCGAGCACGATCATGCCCGCATCGACCAGGATTTGCCGGACCTCCGCCTCGTGCCCCGACTCGAAGTCGTGGTTGCCCAGGACGGCGATCGTCGGAAGCTTGGCGGCGCCGGCCATCTCCCGGACCAGGATCTCGGCCTCCTCCGGTAGGCCATAGTCGGTCAAGTCGCCGCAGAGAACCAGGATGTCCGCCTGCTCAGCCGCCGCCGTGAATAACGCCTGGAACTGCCCCTGCGACTTCTTGGTGCAATGCAGATCTCCTACCGCGGCCAGACGCACCAGGTTTTCCGAGTCGAGCATGTCCGCCTCCCAGGCAGTAGGCAGTAGGCAGTAGGTAGTAAATCCCTCGGTTGCAAAGCCGATGCCGGTTCGGCACGCGCCGTGCCTCTCCTGTAGAGAACAATTGGCAGGGTTGAGGATGTTGCCTATTACCTACTGCCTACTGCCAAGGAGGCGGACTCGTGCAGCCCGGACATGTGGAGCTCGATCAAGGGACGCGCGATTTCTATATTCGCACGCTCACGATCCTGAATGAAACCGACGTGCCTTATCTCGTGGGTGGGGCGTATTCCCTGGCGACCCTGGCCGGGATCGAGCGGCATACGAAGGATATCGACGTCTTCGTGCGCGCGAGCGATCTGGATCGAATCCTCCGTGCGTTCGAGGCACACGGCTATCGGACCGAGGTCACCTTCCCTCATTGGCTGGCCAAGGCCTGGATCGTCGAACGGTTCGTTGACGTGATCTACCGATCGGGCAACGGCGTGGCCACGGTTGACGACGATTGGTTCGCGCACGCGGTCCCGGCCGAGCTGCTCGGCATCCCGGTGCGACTGTGCCCGCCCGAGGAGATTATCTGGTCGAAAGGATATGTCATGGAGCGCGAACGGTTCGACGGGGCCGACATCGCCCACCTCATCCGCCAGAGCGGCCGGAACTTCGACTGGCACCGCCTGCTCCGTCGGTTCGACCGGGATTGGCGCATTCTCTTCTCGCATCTCGTGATGTTTGGATTTATCTATCCTGGCGAGCGCGACACGGTCCCATCCTGGGTCATGAAGGAGTTGTCGGACTGCCTCCGGCGGGAGTCGGGGCAACCGGAGCCCGCGGAAAAGCTCTGCCAGGGGACGCTGCTCTCGCGCGAGCAATACCTGGTTGACATCGGTTTGTGGGGCTATGAGGACGCTCGCTTGAAACCCCAAGGAATGATGACCGCCGACGAGATCACCCACTGGACGGCGGCGATCGCGAACAAGTAGATGCGGCTTTCCTACGTGATATCTGGAGAGGTAGGGCGGGTCGAACGACAGAATGTGCAGTCTGCCGGATTCAGATTGTCGGTCAGCTCGGTCACGAGGAAGTCAAGGAGTATTCGGTACACCCGACTCACGACTTGCCGAGGATTACATCAATGACCCAGCATCCCCGAAAATGCTGATTCTGCGATCGGCAGTGGTCAAGGATGTCCGGTTTGTCGCAGCCCGCTTCTTCCAGGGCATCGCCGAGAAAGGGCATGTGGTCGAAGGCTCGTTCGTTATCGATGCTCCGGGCGAGCGTGATCACGCCAGGTGTAAGCCAAACCGGGTCGATGACGGCGGGGCGGGAGGGGTTGCCGAAGATATCACGTAGAATGTCTGCTTCTGCCCACAGCTCAGCCCTCCACTCGGCATCCGACAACTCGCCGCCACCTGATACAATTCTCCCCGTGTTCATCACATCGATCATTTCCCGAGCCGCATGCTTCGCCGCTTCCACAGGATAGGATTGGTCAGGAGGAAAGTGACAACAAGCCACCGGACCCGTCCCATCACCCTCCCTACCGGCATCCACGGCCTCCTCCCCTGCATCCTCCAGTTCTTGCGGTGTAGCTTGACCATCAGCGAACCGCTCCGCAACGAGAACTGCATTGCGACTCGGTTTTTCGTTCAGGAGATGCCAGTAGTGCCGACAGCACGCACAGGCGAACAGCCTCAGCTTCCGGTCGCTGGCCCTGCCGTGGAGATAATCCAGCATCGCAATGGGATCGGCGCACGTCAGCCATTCCGATACGATCATAAATGCCTCTTAAATGTGATAAAGAGGAGGGCAGCAGCGGCGGCGGTCCGACCGCATTCCCCGGCCAGGGCTCGAAGCTGATGATGAGTTAAACCCATCCGAAGACGGCCAGGCCCGCCCACGAGAACCGAGGGATGCCGCGATGAATCATCGCCCCGAGGAGGGATGCCGCGAAGAGGGTCACGGCGGCGGTAAAGATCGCCCTGGCCCAGAGCGTGGTCGGGTCGCGAAGTGCGGCCATGCCAACGGCCAGCAGCAGGATGACAGCCATCAAGCCCGCAACTGAGAATCGGAACCGTTTCATGAGAGCTCTCTCACCGGGACTGGGTCCGGCCGATGTCTCACCCTCCGCCGGCTGCTGGCAAAGGCACCTGCGCCGGATGTGCGAGGTAACCGATCAGGTCGCGGATCTCGTCGGGCTTGAGGGTATCGATCAGGCCGTCGGGCATGAGGGACGAGGATGAGGGCTTGACCTCTTCGATCTCGGATCGGTCCAGCACCATCGCCTCGGTCTGGGTCTGGAGGGTCAGGGTGCGTGCCGTCTGGGCCTTCACCAGGCCATTGAGGACGCGGCCGTCGTTCATCGCGACCACGACCATGCGGAAGTCGGCGGTGACCATGGCGGCGGGGTTGACGATGTTTTCGAGCAAGTAATCGAGGTTGTCGCGACCCGAGCCCGTCAGGTCGGGACCGATCGAGCCGCCCTCGCCGTGGAGTCGATGACAACTGGCGCAGACGCGGGTGAAGAGCGCACGTCCCCGGCTCCGGTCGGCCTGGGCGAGGGTCCCCGCGTCCAACCGTTGCTTGAGGGCGGCGATCCGATCGCGACGATCGGCCGACGAACTGCGCAGTTCGCCCCAGACTTCGGAGAGCCGCTTCGTCAAGGCCGGGTCATTGAGGCTGAGGATCTGCCGCGCATGGAAGGGGGTAACGTCGTTGTGCGCGATCTTGGCCGCGGCGACCTGGTCGAGCAGCGCCCGGGCGAAGGCCGGGCGGGAGACCAGGGTCTCGAGCGCCGCGGGACGCTCCGAAGGGTGGAACGCGCGATAGTTCCGGGCCAGCGACTGGCCGATCGCCGGGTCGTCGAAGAGGGCGAGCCCGCGCACAGCGACCGCATTGACGTAACGGACTCGGACCAGCTTCTCGCAGATCGCGCGTAGATCCGTCGGCCGGCTCTCGATCAAGGTCCGCAGCGCGGTCTTTCGCTCCTCGATCTCCGCGTTTTCGTCCAGGGCCAGGCGACGGACCTCGTCCAGGGCGCGGCCGTTGCCGAAGAGGACTTCCAACTCCCGAAACTGCGAGCGGAGGGCTGGATTCGACGTCGTGGCAATCTGACGCTGGAACGCATCCCAGCCCGAGGGCTTCCGCGCCTTGCGCCAGCCGGCCAGCGCCGCCGCCAGGCCCGACACGACTTGCGACTGGAAGTCGATGGGGCGCGTTGCGGCGATGCTGAGCAGGCGATTCAGAGCGTCAGGCCGGGACTCGATGTCCTCTCCCAGTCGCCGGGCGATCAGTCCGACCACGTCGGGGATCCGGCAGTCGGCCGCCAGCGAGGCGAGCGAGGCGGGATCGGTCGCCGCGACGGGGATGAGTCCGGTCCAGATCAGGGACGGCAGGTTGTGGTCGTGGGCGTCCTCGGTATGTGAGAGAAGGCGCGGGCCAGGGGAATGCGCCGGTTCACCGGCAGCCGTTGCAACGTCGAGGCCAGCACCAGCCGCACCAGGCCCGAGGAGTCGTCGCGGGCCATTGCGGTCAGTTTGGCCAGTAGGTCGGGAGGTGGTTCGACATCGGGTCCGATCCGATCGCTGAAGATGGTGTCGAGCGACCAATCGTCGGTGAGCAGCCGGACCGCCCAGGTGCGCACCGATTCGTGCTCGTGATCCAGCAGGCGTCGGACGAAGGAATCATCCGCCGCACCGATGACGTAGAGTGACCAGAGCCCCCTCAGCTTGCGCACCGGGTCAGGGTCTTCGTCGAAGAGAGTGCGGAGGGCCTTCTTCGTTTCGTGGAGCGGTTCTCCACGTGCCGCGCGGTCGGCCAACACGCGCCGGGCCTGGCGGACGAACCACTCGTTCGGGTGCCGGTGCAGGTCGGCCAGCGCGCGCTCGTCGAGCTTCGACAGGTCGCCGACCATCACCTGGGAAGGCTTCCCATACGTGACCTTGTAGATCCGACCCGAGGTGCGGTGGACGCCCTCATGATCGTGGCATTCGCCGGTATCGCTCCAGTCGAGCAGGAAGACGCCGCCGTCCGGCCCGTACCCGAGGTCGATCCCGCGGAACCAGGGATCGGCGGCGAAGAGGATGTCCGGCTCGTGGCGGCCGACGTAGCCGCTGCCGGACCGTTCGAGCCGCTCGACGTTGTCGCGCCGACCGTGGAAGTTCAGGGTCAGGAGCTGGCCTCGATAGGATTCCGGCCATTGATCGGCCAGGTAGATCATGAGTCCGCTATGGGCATGCCCGCCGCCGCGCCGGCCGTCGTCGGGACCGACCTTGCTGCCGTAGGTGAGTGGCTTGGAGTTGTCCCAGTGCCAGTGGTCGGCGTGCTGGTCGATCAGCGCGTACGCCCGGGGGTTCGGCTCGATCGTGTGGGGGCGGACGAGGTGCGAGCCCGGGATCAGGTGCCAGAGGTGGCCGTTGACCGTGTTGATGAAGAACGCCTCGCCGAGCGCATTCCAGTCGTGTCCCCAGGGATTGGTCGTGCCGTGGGCGAGGACCTCGAACCGCTTGCGAAGCGGATGAAATCGCCAGAGGCCGCCGCGGAGAGGGATCCGCAAGGCGTCGGGTGTGCCGGGGATCCCGACCTGTCCCGGGGAAGATGCCCCGCAACGTCCATAGAGCCAGCCGTCCGGTCCCCACTTCAGGCCGTTGGCAAACGTGTGATGGTTATCGACCACAACGGAGAACCCGTCGAGTACGACCTCGGCCGGGACCGTCGGGGACGTCGTCGCCGATTGCGGTCGGGGACGAACAGCAGCCGCGGCGGACACAGCAGCCAGGCACCGCCGAATCCGAGCTCGACGCTGGCGAGCATCTGCACGTCGTCGGTGAACACGGTGCGACGGTCGAACCGGCCGTCGGCATCAGCATCCTCGAAGATGAGCACGCGATCGCGATGACGGAGGTCGAACCGATCGGTTGCGTCGGAATAGGTGTAGTTCTCAGCGATCCAGAGCCGACCGCGCCGGTCCCAGGCCATCGCGATCGGGTTCTGGACGTCGGGCTCGGCCGCGAAGGCCGAGACGCGGAACCCCGGCGGAGCCCGGAAGCCGGCTGCGGCCTCGGCTGGAGGGATGCCCGCGTCGTTGATGGTTCCGTGTTGCGAGGAGTCGGGAAATCGTCGCCCGCAATCGATCGAGTGATGATGGTGAATGCGAGGCCAACGCAGTAAGCCAATGTCGTTCGATTCATGTGAATGTCCGGGGATCGAGAGCGGGATCGAGGAGACCCGACGGTCTCCAGTCTATCCGGCTGGAGATCGGTCGTCACGTCAGCGAGTCCGGCGGGCCTCGCCTCGATCAATCGAGGCCGGACCCAGCCTACGACTGCGACCATCTCAGGACCCATGCCCCGATCGAGGGACCGGCGTCCAGTCCAGGACGCGGAAACCCTCGCGTCCCTCGATGATCTCGACGGCCCGGTCGATTGGCAGGCCGCGCACGACCTGGCGCGTGCCCCCATCCGGCCAGGTGATCTCCACCGCGTCGATCGCCGTGGCCCGGCCCAGGCCGATGGTCGGCGTCAACGGGTTGTTGCCGAAGCTCGAACCGCCGCCGATCGCGGAGTGGACCGAGCGCCGGCCGTCGGGCCCGGACAGATCCACGCGCACCCGGGCACCGATCGCAGCACGGTTGGACCGCGTGCCGACCAGCCGGAGCGTCAACCAGCGACGACCATGTCCTGGGTTCTCGAAGAGGGCGTTATGGGCCTTGTCTCCCGGTACCGCGCCGCCGGACTCGAGGAACAGGTCCACGTCGCCGTCGCGGTCCCAGTCGGCGAACGAGACACCGTGTCCCTTCTGGAGATGGCCCGTGCCCGAGGCGATGGTGATGTCCTCGAACCGGCGGCCGTCGACGTTATGCATGAGGACGTTGGGCACCAGGTAGGAATAGGGCGGACTGCCGGTGCCCAGGTAGAAGTCGGGGAAGCCGTCGTTGTCGACGTCGCCGAAATTCGAGCCCATCGGCAGCCAGACCCGGTCGAGGCCGGCCTCCTTCGTCACGTCGGTGAACCGGCCCCCTTCGTTGTGGTACAGTCGCGGGCGCTCGCCGCCGGTCGGGCGGCCCAGTTGGCTCAAGATGATCTCCGCGAGGGTGGCATGGGAGCCGGTGGCGAAGATGTCCAGCCGGCCGTCGTTGTCGTAGTCCCAGAACCAGGAAGAGAAGCTGGTGTAAGGCTCGGCCACGCCCAATCGCCTGGCCACGTCGGTGAAGGTGCCATCGCCGTTGTTGTGGTACAGACGGTTCCCCTCGTTCAAGTTCGAGATGTACAGGTCGGGCCGGCCGTCGTTATCGTAGTCGCCCCAGGCAACGCCCTTGCCATAGCGCTCATTGCAGACGCCGGCCGAGTCGGCGACATCGGTGAAGGTGCCGTCGCCGTTGTTGTGGTAGAGCCGCCCCCGGTTGCCCGGGTCGGCGTTCTCGGGCCGGAACTCGCCGGCGATGTACAGGTCGACCTTACCGTCATTGTCGTAGTCGGCCCAGGCGCCGGCCTGCGAGGCGATCGGCTCGCACAGGCCGGCGGCGACCGTCACATCGGTGAAGCGGCCGTCTCCCTCGTTGCGCAGCAACGAAGGCCGACGGGCCAGGTCCCAGCCGCCCCGCAGCAGCAGGATGTCGAGGTCGCCGTCGTTGTCGTAGTCGGCGTCGTTGCAATTCAGGGCCCCGACCTGCGACGTGATCCCGGCCTGGGCGGAACGGTCCTCGAACGTGCCATCGCCGCGGTTGACGAACAGGGCGCAGCCCTGCGCCGCGTCCCTGGTCGAGTAGAAGACGTCGAGTAGGCCGTCGCCGTTGAAGTCGTTGACGATGATCCCGCCCGACATGTTCGGGCCCCTCGCGCTCAGGCCGACTCGCCCGGCGACGTTCTCCAGCCGGCCGACGCCCCCGTCCGACCGGTACGGCCCCAGGGGGATCACGTACTTTTTCGGCACCCCGTCGGGATACTCGCCCAGGGTCATGTAGGCGACGTTCAAGAGCCACTGGACGCCCAGGTCCTCGGGCCTCTGCTCGAGATAGCCGGTGAAGTGGCGGATCGCCTGGCGCGATCCGGAGGGCTGCAGGTGGACCGCCGCCGGGGCGAGCGGGAAGATGCAGCTCGACCCGTTGCAGCAGTCGACGCAGTTCTCCGTCTCCCCACGCCGCAGGGCCGCGACCCCGCGGAGCGCCTCGATGTTCACTCTGAGCAGGTTCGGGCAGTCGGGATCCGCGACCTGGGCCTCGGCGAAGCAGTGGTCGGCCTCGTGGAATTCGCCGATCGACATGTGGAGGGTCCCCAGGAAGACGCCGAGCTGGAGCGCCTGTACCCGCCCTGCCGGGGTCCGGCGATCGATCGCGGCCAGCTCCTGGCGCAGTTGAGCGATCCCGCGCTGGCCCCGCGCCCTCGTCCGAAGCCCGGATCTGCTCGAGCGACTGCGGGTCGGTGATCGGTTGCGAGAACCGGGCGGCGAGCCCGACGCCGCTATCGTCGGTCCAGTCCTGGGTGTAAAGCGGGATCCGTGGCGGGGTCGCCGGAGCCGCCGGCGATTCTGGCTTGACCTGGTGAGGGCCCGGGGCTGCCCGTCGCGGTGCGACTGCGACCGGCCGCGCCGACCGGGCCGGATCCGTTGACCACACGGCCACACCAACCGATGCTCCCACGATCCCCACCACCAGGAGCAAGAACCGGACCGCCCCGGCTACCGGCCGACGAACCGAGGTGGAGGCTGTTGGTCGCGTTGACATCGATGGTTCGGAGTCAATCCGACCTCATGGGGTTGCTTCGAACCGCATCCACGCCGCAGTCTGGAATCGCGGCCCACCCGCACCGCTACACTCTATCCCCGCGGCTTCGATCTGGCAATTCACCTGCCGTTCCAGGCGCTCCTGGGCACGGGCTGTCTCGGTGGGTGGTCGCGGCCTCGGGTTGGATCGCCGTGACAACGCAGTCGAGCGCCGGCAGGAACCATGATCGCCCACGTTCCCAAAGACCCCTGGGCTTACCTCGGTTCCACGATCTCATGGGTTCGTCCCACGAGGGGCCGGTCGAGCGTGCTGATCATGCCGGAGGGCCATCGGATGGTCACCCGGCCGACGACCTCGGACGGGCCCAGGCCCACCAGAATCCTCGGGTCGTGCGACGACATGAGGCTGTGTCCGCTCTTTTTCTGTCGGCAGATGACCCGCCCTCCGGCCTCGACCTCGACGCGCGTCCCCACGGCGTCGCGGGATCCGCGAGTCCCAACCAGGGCAAAGCGGATCCAGTGGTTTCCGGTCGGCGTATCGTTGCGAAGGATCGCAGGTGGACCGTCCTTGTGGCTGATGACCAGATCGAGGTCGCCGTCGTCATCAAGGTCTCCGACCGCCAGGCCATGGCCGAGGTGCCGACCCTCGAAATAGGCCCCTGCACCCGAGGTCGACAGGCGAAACCGCCGGCCGCCGAGGTTCCGGTGTAAGAGCGGCGGCTCCCGATAGTCGAGCGACTGGCCCAGGGATTCGGCATTGTCGTCGATATTGGCGTTGGCCACGACGACTGTCCGGCCAGCCGTCGTTGTCGAGGTCGGCCAGGGCGCAGCCCCAGCCAATCCATGGAATGCTGTCGACCGCGAGACCGAAGTCGCCGGTGGCGTCGAAGAAGTATCCCCCTCCCAGGTTTCGGTAGAGCGTGTTGTACTCGTTCGCGAAATTGGTGACGAACAGTTCGGGCCGGCCGTCGCCGTCGACGTCCTCGGCGTCGACACCCATGCCGGCCTGGGCCCGACCATCGATGTCAAAAGCCGCGCCGCTCTTCTCCGAAACATCGCGGAAGGTGCCATCGCCGTTATTCAGATAGAGGAAATGGGGATCTCTATCGTTGGCCACATAGATGTCGATCTTGCCGTCGCCGTCCAGATCGGCCGCGAGGGCCGCGAAGCCGTGCCCGTCCGGCCGGCCGAGTCCCGCCTGGTCGGTCACGTCGGTGAAGGTCCGGTCGCCGTTGTTTCGGAAAAGGGTGTGTTTGACCGGCTTGAGCTCGGCGGGAGGACAATAGCGGCGGATCCTCCGCTTCTCGTCCCCGCAGAGTTTGTCGTCTCGCGGGTACTGCCAATCGCCGTAGCGACTCACGTACAGGTCGAGATCGCCGTCGCTATCATAGTCGAGGAACGCGGCGCTGGTCGACCAGGTGCCGGGCCGGAAGATCCCCGCCGCACGGCCGACCTCGGTGAACGTGCCGTCGCCCTTGTTGACGAACAGGGCGTCCCCCCCATAGTTGCTCAAGAACAGATCCGGATCGCCATCATTGTCAATATCGCCCACGGTAATGCCGTGGCAGTAGCCTCGAAACCCCAGGCCGGAGCGCTCCGTCTCGTCGCGAAACGTTCCTCCGCCCAGGTTCTTGTAAAGTCGGTTCCGGGCATCCGGCGCCGCCGAGAGCGGCAGGGCATTGCCCGTGGCGAAATAGAGGTCGAGCTTGCCATCTCCGTCGAAGTCGAAGACCGCAACCCCCGAGCCGTTGGCAGTCGGGAAGAGCTTTTGCGGGGTCATGCCCGAGACGTGGACGAAGTCGACGCCGGAGCCGGGACAGATATCGACAAACCGGAACGGTCCTGCCGCGGCCTCAACCTTTGTCAAAGCGGGAGCCGGCTGAACGGCATTCGCCACCGGGACCGGCCCAGCAGGGATCGGTGGTGGTTTGGACGAAGGTCCTCCGCCACAACCGGACAACGTCGAAGCCACCAGTGCGATTGCCGCGAACCGACTCCTCATACCAGACGTCCCGGATCGGCGACCCGACATCCATCCGACGCCAGGAAGGCATCCCCGGGACCAGCGGGTCGTAGACTGCTCCAGGTCGATCTTTATGATCATCTTGGCAATCCGGCGATTGTACTTCCGCCGTCGCTTGCGTTCAACCGATCCGAATCCTGGGATGCAGTCCTTGAGTCGCGTTTTTGCCATTGTACCCACGGGCGATATGAGAGCGTCCTCGAGATGACCCAGCCGTCAGGATGATTGAGGAATGCCCTCGTTCTGGTCTCTCGTTCTGGTTTCTTCCGGTCCCAACCGTTAGTGTGATTGAGGAATGCCCTCGTTCTGGTCCCCGGTCCGGCTACGTCCCTGTTCCGGCCGTGATTTCGATCTGGAGTGACAAGCGTGACGACCGAAGAGCGCCCTTCCCCGGGGCAGCCCCCTGTACTGTGCGATTTCTGCGGGCGGAATAGCGCCGAGACCGGCCCGATGATCGAGGGGAGGGCGCTGATCCCCGCGTCCGCGGGCCGGCCGATCGCGCAGCATCTGCGCCCATTGTGTCGGGGTGTGTGACGGCCTCTTCGAGCAGCATCAGCGACAGAATTCCGGGATCGAGAAGATCCCGACGCCCCGGGAGCTCGTGGCCCACCTGAACGATTACATCGTCGGCCAGGAGCGGGTGAAGAAGACGCTGGCCGTTGCGGTCGTCAACCATTACAAGCGTGTGCATGGCGGCGAGCTCGGCGATCCCGATCTCGAGGAGGTCGAGGTCTCCAAGAGCAATGTCCTCCTGATCGGCCCGACGGGCTGCGGCAAGACCGCCCTGGCCCAGACCCTCGCCCGCCGGCTGCACGTCCCGTTCGCCATCGGCGACGCCACCACATTGACCGAGGCCGGCTACGTCGGCGAGGACGTCGAGAACCTGATCCTCAAGCTCGTGATGTCGGCCGACTACCAGATCCCCGCCGCCGAGAAGGGCATCATCTACATCGATGAGATCGACAAGATCGGCAAGACCAGCCAGAACGTCTCGATCACCCGCGACGTGTCGGGCGAGGGTGTGCAGCAGGCCTTGCTCAAGCTGCTCGAGGGGACCATCGCCAACGTGCCGCCGCAGGGGGGTCGAAAGCACCCGGAGCAGCAGTACCTCCAGGTCAACACCGCCGAGATCCTCTTCATCTGCGGCGGTACCTTCGTCGGCCTCGAGGAGATCGTCGGCAAGCGCCTGGGCCGGAAGATGATCGGCTTCGGCCGCGGTGACGAGCGCGCCCACGACCGCGAGCTCGAGCGCAACGAGCTGGTGGCCCAGGTCACCCCCGAAGACCTCGAGCGGTACGGCATGATCCCCGAGCTGATCGGCCGGCTCCCCATCATCGCCACGCTCAACCAGCTCTCCGAGGAAGACCTGCGCGGATCCTGACCGAGCCCAAGGACGCCCTCACCAAGCAGTACGAAGTCCTCTTCCGCTACGACGGTGCACGATTACGTTTCGATGACGGAGCCATCCGAGAAATTGCTCGGCGGGCCAAGGCGCGAGGGACCGGAGCACGGGCGCTGCGGTCGATCATGGAAAGCCTGATGCTCGACATCATGTACGACCTTCCCGAGCGTCAGCCGGGCCAGATCTATACGATCACCGAGCAAGTCGTCCGCGGGGAAACGTCGCTTTTCGGCCCCGAGGGAGCGTGATGCCCGGAGGGTCCTCACTGCCGCCGAGGCAATCGCCGAGTACGTCACTCAGGCCGGGCTCAAGCACGGACCCCTCTTTCGGCCACAGAAGAACTCCGCAGCCAGAAGCTCGCCCAGCACACCCAGGGGAGACCCGCCGAGTCCTGGACACCGATGTTCAGGACTGGAAGTGCCAGCTCGGGACGCCAGGATCCACCGAGGTCTGCGCAGGGCACCCTGCTTCCGGCCTCGTTCCTCCCTTGGCAAAAAATCAGCCAGCGTTTCGCTGCTGAGCCCGGTCGGTTGATCTCATTAGATGACTGCGATGTGGGCTTGGCCGAACCGCCGTTGAGGAACTCCAAGAGCGAAGGGAGAACACGATGCGTGAGATTCAGCTTCCGGGTGGGGTGACCGTCCGCACGTTTCCGCCACCGCCGCCGGGCATTGACCCAGCCAAGGCAACAGACCGCGAGGCGCGCCATGTACGGCTATCCTCGCTGTCCGGTTGAGTTCCCCGAACTGGCCGATCGGTGGACTCGCAAGTTGAGTCACAAGGAATACCGATTCATTCAGCCCGAATTCAAACCGCGCGAGCCGCGCCGGAAGAAGCTTCCGCACCTGCTGGGAAAACACGGCCCGCAGGAGACCTCCAACTGGGCGGGTGCCTATGTGGTCCCGCCCCAGGGGACGAGCATCAAGTGGGTGGAGTTCGACCTGGCGCTTTCCGCAGAGCTATATGCCGGGAGGCGCTCAGGACAACGTCGAGTACTTTGCGTTCGACGTGGATCGGCATCGACGGCGACAACGGCACGGGCGACATCCTTCAGGCCGGCTGCGATTCCGACGTCGAAACCTCCGGCGGAGCACCGCAGCATCAATACAACCCCTGGTGGGAGTGGTTCCCGGCCGGATCGTTCTGGATCACGAACCTGAGCTTTGCGCCGGGCAACGAGATCTCGCTGCTCATTTGCATCACGCAGGGTTCGACGACCAGCGCGGCGGTCTTCTTGAGCAACAACACGACCAACACGGGCGGGTTCTTTCATGCGACGGCGCCGTCGGGCACCCAGGTGGCTGGGAGCAGCGCCGAGTGGATCGTGGAGGCGCTTTTGAGTCAGCTCGGCTATACGCTGGCCCGTTTCGACACGGTGGACTTCACCGACTGCAATGCCGGAACGCAATCGGGCGCGACGGTCGATTCCGGTTCTGCCCAGTTGATCAACATGGTCAATGGGTCGGGGGGCGTGATCGCGAAGTCGAGCCTGATCGGCGGCACTGAGGTCCAGGTCCAGTACACGGGCCCGTGACTGCGCCCGGCCGCGCGGGTTGGCGTGAGTCTCGACGCCGACCGGGCGCCTGCGGTCGCTACCTCGGACCCGCCAGAGTGGTCGGCTGCTTAACCTCCTCGTCATTTACGCGACCCGCAACCGAGGCATCGCGAGAAATCAAAAGGATTATTTCCCGCTACCGTCCCCTCCCCGGAAATGATTGCCTGTATCGGCTCGACGGCCATTGAACCGGAACCGGCTCCGATCTTAGGATGGCAACACAGGAGAGGAGCACCCCCGTGACGTCCCAGAAGAAATGCGCCATACGATTCGGCCCGTTCGGCAGCATCGTGCAGCTTGCCCCCTTCAGTGAGGGTTATCTGCTCTGGTGGGCGGGATTGCTTCTAACCGACGGCCTGGAGGGGGCGGCCGAGTATGAACCAAGCCGTCTTTTGCGATCCCTGTTCACCGTCATGCCGGAGATGGAAGACCTTTACCCCGTGCTGGTCGAGTTCGTGATGATCTTCCGCTATCTGGACACCCCCGGCTTCGTCAATGCCGAAGAGACAGCCCGGCGGCTGTTCGAGCTGGGGATCACTTCCGATGGACTGACGACGCTTAGCAGACTGGTCGCGTATGCGGCGCAACGGCTATGAAGACGATTCCCTGCCCAACAGAGGCAACGAAGCGCCCCACGAACAGAACGGCCACGGCGATAACCCCTGACAATTCCGGCCGACCATGGTATCTTCAGGATTCATCACGGCCGATTGTCGTCACGCCGACACGGCAACCTCAAAGACATGCGGGCTTTCGCCGACGGCTGGCCCGATGAACCAATTGTGCAGCAGGCTGCTGCGAGCGGCCCGGCCGTCCCAAGGGACATCCGGGCGTCTCTCGCCCCGTGCCCGCGCAAGTTGATGAGCATATCGAAGTGCCGCTGCCGGCCTGCCCCCACTGCGGTGGTGCCGTCGAAGGGGTCGAGCCGATCGAGCAGTTCATCGAAGAAATCCCGGTGGTCCAACCGCGGGTCACCCATCTGGTCACGTATCGCGGCGTGTGCCCCCACTGCGGTGAGGTCCACAGCACGCACCCGCTGAAGACCTCCGACGCCACCGGGGCCGCCGCGACGCAACTGGGGCCGCGGGCCCAGGCGCTGGCCGCCACCTTGAACAAGCAGCACGGCTTGACGATGCGAACGACCTGCCGGGTCCTCGAGCAGGTCGCTGGGCTGCGGCTGAGTCCCGGCGGCTTGGCGCAGCGGGTGCAGCGGGTTGGGCAGAAGGCCGAAGCCTCCTACGCGGCCCTGATCGTCAACGTGCGAGCGGCGGCGGCGGTATTCGTCGATGAGACGAGTTGGTATGTCGGCGCACCGGGGGCCTGGCTGTGGGTCTTCACCACCGACATCGCGACGGTCTACCGGGTCGAGTCGAGCCGCGGCCGTGAGGTGGTGACCGACACGTTGGGCGCGGACTTTCCGGGGGTGCTGGTCAGCGACTGCCTGGCCAGCTACGAGAACGTTCCCTACCGCACCCACAAGTGCATCGCGCATCACCTCAAGGCGATGGCCGAGGCGCGAAAGCGACCCGACACGGCGGACACCAGTTACCTCGCCCAGTGGACGCTGTTCTTCCAGGCGGTCATCGGGTACACAACTTCCCTGGTTCCACAACTGCGTTATCCTCGACCAGATCAAGGACCCCAAGGAACGTCTCTGGTACGCCCGTGCAACGGTTGAACACGGCTGGAGCCGCGCCGTCCTCGTACACTGGATCGAGAGCGATCTCTGTTCATCGAATTCGGAGGGCCCGCCATGGTCCGAGCGACACAGTTCACTATCGGCTGGTGCATGATCGCGATCGCGATCATCGGGTACTTCTGTGCCTTCCCCGAACTGGCCGTCCTCCTCGGCATCTTCGTCGCTTCTCTTCTGTTCGTGTCCCCAGTCCTAGTGGTGCCGTATCTTGCCTATCGCTTCTTGCTTGGAAATCACAGAGCCGTTAACACCCGCCCCTAGAGTCGTCCTCCGT
This sequence comes from uncultured Planctomycetota bacterium, assembly GCA_963845755.1. Taxonomy (GTDB): domain Bacteria; phylum Planctomycetota; class Planctomycetia; order Isosphaerales; family Isosphaeraceae; genus CAWJTV01. The sequence goes on along the minus strand of CAWJTV010000011.1, from coordinate 1,159,653 downwards.
AGGATCCCTGCGCCCTGCGCGCATCTGGGGATTCCGAATTCCGGATTCGCGATTCCGGATTCCCGGATCATTCCCCTTCGGGAATCCGGAATCGCGAATCCGGAATCCCGATGGGGTTGCGGCCGAAGGCCGCGTTAGGACACCACGGCTCACGCCCGTTTCAGTCCCATCTCGTCCCTGAGCCGATCGATGCCTTCGCTCAGATGAGACTGGGGCGGGCGCCTGAACTGCGCCCCTGGGATTGGACCAGTACGATAGTCAATACTGGCCTCCCAGGAGCGTCCTCTCATGCCCAAGCGTCGCCGCCGAACCTTTACCGCCGAGTTCAAGGCCCAGATCGTCCTCGAAGTCCTCACCGGCCTGACGAGCCAGGGCGAGGTGGCACGGCAGCACAAGTTGAAGCCCGAGCGTGTCGCCCGCTGGAAGTGGCCACGCGATGGCGAATGGGCAAAACCCAACCGCCTTCTGCGTCCGTTCATTCCGCAGAGCGCCGCATCAACCGGTCTTCCTGCATCTCCAGGTCTTCGCAGCAAGCGATGGTCGCCCGCTCTCTCGCGGAGGATCGGTCGATGCTGCTAGGATATGGTCGTCGGAGATTCCGGATCCGCCGATCCTGTCCTTGAGGGTCTCCAACCGCTACGTCCGTCCCAGGCACTCCGCCTTCCATTCGCGCGATCGGCACAATCGCCTGCCCTGTGTCGCGAGGAGGAAACAACATTGCACCCGACGGGTAAGCCCCACCCAGACGAGCCCTCGGGCGATGTCGCCGTGCAGTCGGATTCCGCTCTTTCCAGCCCGGCCGTCAGTAATCCCGAGCCGGGGAGCGACTCGGATCTGACCATAGACCTGACGCCGGGTCAGCCGGCCAAGCCGACGACGAGGAAGGACGCTCCGTCCCCTCCGGCCGCATTCGGCCGCTACCAGGTGCGGAACGTCGTGGGGACCGGCGGCTTCGGCGCGGTGTACCTTGGCCACGACACGCAGCTCGATCGGCCCGTCGCCATCAAGGTCCTCCGCGGCGGCCCCGAGGGGCCACAGGCCGAGGCGGAGCGGTTCCTCCAGGAGGCCCGCAGGCTCGCCCGGCTGAGCCACCCCGGCATCGTGACGGTCCACGACATCGGCCTGGATGGGGGACAAGTCTACATCGTCTCGGACTTCCTCGACGGCCCCGACCTCAGCCGGTGGCTGGGGGATCACCGCCCGCCCTGGCCGGAGGCGGCCCGGATCGCGGCGGCTCTGGCCGATGCCCTGGCCCACGCCCACGCCCGCCTCATCCTCCACCGCGACATCAAGCCGGCGAACATCATCCTCACGCCGGACCGCGGCCCGATCCTCGTGGATTTCGGGCTGGGCCTCGACGAGGCCGGGGCAGGTGGTTCCGAACTCGGCGTCATCTCCGGCACGCCGGCGTACATGGCGCCGGAGCAGGTCGCCGGCGCGGCGCACCGCATCGACGGCCGCACCGACATCTACAGCCTGGGCGTGGTGCTTTACGAGATGCTCTGCGGCCACTTGCCGTTCCGGGCGCGCAACATTCGGGAGTTGCTGCGGCAGATTCGCGACGACGATCCGCAGCCCCCGCGCCAGCTCCGCCCCGAGATCCCGCCCGAGTTGGAGCGGGCCTGCCTCAAGGCCCTCGCGAAGCGGCTCTCGGACCGCTACACGACCGCGGCAGACTTCGCCGACGACCTGCGTCGCGCCGTCCAGACGCCGGCATCCCCGCAGGCGCCGGTCTCAATACCGACGGATGAGGTCCGCGCGGCACCGCAGGCCCCATCGGGACCCGATACCCCGAAGCCGTCCTCGTCCCGGCGCGGCGCCCGCGAGGCCGAACGCCGCCAGGTGACAGTCCTGGTCTGCGGCTGCGGTCTGTTCGAGTCCGAGGCGTATCTGGAAATCGACGCGGAGGACCAGGTCAAGCTGCTGCGGGCCTTCGAACAGGCTTGCGAGCAGGCGGTATGCCGGTTTGGTGGGTCGGTCGTGCAGTGCAATGAGGGGGGGCTGCTCGCCTGCTTCGGCTACCCGGTTGCCTATGAGGACGCCGCCCGCCGCGCCGCTCTGGCCGGCCTCGGCCTCCTGGAGGATCTGAAAGCCCTCAGCGAGCGGCTCCGCCGCGGACAAACGCTGGAGCTGAATCCGTGGGTCGGCGTCCATACCGGACCGGCCGTCGTGGAGGCGGGAGAGGAGTCGGTTTCGCTGGTGGGAGAGGCACGCACCGTGGCGGCCCGGCTCATGGACGTGGCCGCGGCCGGTCAGGTCGTCTGCACCAGGGCCACCCACCAGTTGCTCCAGGCCCACTTCGAATGCGACAGCCTCGGCAGCCTCAAACTGAAGGGCGTGGCGCAGCCCACCGAGCTGTTCCGGGTACGGGCCGTCGCCCCGGTACGCGACCCGATCGAGGTGGCGGGGCCGGTTGGGCTCACGCCACTCACCGGCCGCGACCAAGAGATCAGCCTGCTGAAGGAGCGCTGGGAGCAAGCCCTGGAGGGCATGGGCCAGATCGTCCTGCTCATCGGCGAGCCGGGCCTGGGCAAGTCGCGCCTCGTGCACACGCTGAAGGAGCACGTCCTGGGGCGGATGGTCGAAGGCGAGGTGGACGCGCCGATCATCGAGTGGCGCGTGCGCCGCAATACCAGAACACGGGGCTGTACCCGGCCATCGAATTCTACGAGCGGGCCCTCGGATTCGGTCGCGACGAGCCGCCGCAGGCCCGGTTCGACCGACTGCTCCACCGCCTGGAGCATTACGGCCTGGCCCGGCCGGAGACCGTGCCGCTGTGGGCGTCGTTGCTATCGCTGCCGACCACGGACCGCTTCCCCCCGCTCTCGTTGCCCGCGATCCGGCAGAGGGAAGAGACGTTCAAGACCATGCTGGAGTGGCTGCACACGCTCGCCGCGCGGAGGCCGGTCCTGTTCGTCGTCGAGGACCTGCACTGGGTAGACGCCTCCACCCTGGAGTTCCTCGGGCTGTTCCTCGCCGAGGGCCTGCACGACTCCATCCTTACCCTGCTGACCTTCCGCCCCGAGTTCCAGACGCCGTGGCCCGCGGTCGCCCATCAGACCAGCCTGGCCCTGAACCGCTTGACGCGGCGCCAGGTCGGCGAGCTGATGCAGAAGAAGTTGGGGACTGCCACTCCGGAGGCGGTGGTCGAGCAGATCTACGAACGGACCGCCGGCGTGCCGCTATTCGTCGAAGAGTTCACGAAGCTGGCGCAAGAGTCGGGCGTGCTGGATCAGGAAGAGGGAGACAGCACGCGGGTCAGGACCCTCATGGCGCGGCGAGATCCCTGCCACGCTCCAGGATCTCGTCATGGCCCGCCTGGACCGGATGGAGGGCGACCGGGAGGTGGGCCAGCTCGCCGCGGTGCTCGGCCGCGAGACCAGCTACGAGCTGCTCGCCGCCGTGGCGGACATGGACGAGCCGGCGCTCCAGGCGGAGTTGGGCAAGCTGACGCGGGCGGAGATCCTGTATGCGAAGGGCCGGCCCCCCCGCTGCACCTACGTCTTCAAGCATGCCCTCCTGCAAGATGCGCTCTATAACGCACTGGTCAAGAGCAAGCGGCAACAGTTCCATCGGCGGGTCGCCGAGGTGCTGGAGGTCGAGTTCCCGCAGACCGCCGAGACGCAACCGGAGCTGCTGGGCCACCACTTCACCGAGGCCGGGCTGACCGAGAAGGCGGTCGCCTACTGGCTCAAGGCGGGGGTGCGCTCGCGGGAGCGATCGGCGGAGAGCGAAGCGATCAGCCACCTGTCCCGGGGGCTGAACGCTGCTGGAGACGCTGGACGATTCCCCCGAGAGGGACGCGCGGGAAATGGCATTGCTCCGCCCTCTCGGCGCCGCCTACATCGCATCGCGCGGTTACTCCGCCCCCGGGGTCGGCCCCGTCTTCGCGCGGGCACGTGAGCTGAGCGAGCGGGTGGGTCAGCCGACGCAAGTATTCGCCAGCATGTTTGGAAGCTGGGTGTTTCACTTCACGCGCGGCGATTTTCGGCGGTGCACGGGGCTGGCCGACGAGGGGATGGAATTTGCCAATCGGCTCGGGGATCGCGGCATTGTGATGGAAGCCTTGAAGTGGGTGGGGCAGACGATGCTCTACCGCGCTGATTTCGCCGGCGCCCACGACAGACTCGCGATGGCCGTGGACCAGTACGACTGCCCGGAGGATAAGCGGGACTGGGCCGCCTACACCAGCACGGATCCGCGAGTCGCCAATCGCTGCCATCTGGCGATGTCCCTCTGGCACCTGGGATTCCCGGATCAAGCTCTCAGGATCAATCGAGAGATGCGTGAGCTCGCCCGCGCGGTCGGCCACCCGTTCACTCTGGGTTACGCTCTGCACCACACGGGTTTGCTGCACCAGTGCTGCCGACTCGGGACCGAGGTTCAGACGGCCGGCGAGGAATCCCTCGCGATCTCAACCGAGCTAGGGTTTGCGTGGTGGATCGCTTCGGGGACCTTCTACAAGGGCGACGGAATGCTCCACCAAGGTCAGGTGGAGGAGGCGATTCCCTTGATCCTCAAGGGCGTCCACGCCTGGCGCGCCACGGGCGCCGAACTGATCCTTCCGGTCCAACTCAGCGCCCTGGGCGATGCCTACACTCAGGCCGGCCGGTTCGGGGACGCGCGCGGGCGCTGGACGAGGGCCTGGCAATCGCGGAGAGGAACGACGAGCGGTTCCAGGAGGCCGAGCTGCACCGCCTCAAAGGCGAGCTGTTGCTGGCGGAGTCGCCCGACCAGGCCGCTGCCGCAGAAGAATGCTTCCGCCGTGCCATCGAGATCGCCCGACACCAGCGGAGCCGGGCCTGGGAGCTGCGGGCCAGGATGAGCCTTGCCCGGCTCTGGCAGCGGCAGGGCGGTCGCGGCGAGGCCCGCGCCGCGCTGGCGGCCGTCTTCGATACGTATACGGAAGGTTTCACGACACCGGACCTCGTGGAGGCTGGGTCGCTGCTGGAAGCCCTGGCCTGAGGTCGATTGCGGCGCGGGCAGCGCACTCTCTGCGTCTTTCGTGACCGATCAAGCAAAGATCAAGCCCAAGGAGCGTTGGATTCCTGCCGATTGCCCTGTATGGTTCGACATGCTCGCCATGCCATAACGATGGCTCCCAAGTGGTCCAGTTCCAGGGCGCACTTCAGCATCCACCGCGACCTTCGCAACGGCCTCTACAATTCTACTCGTAATCTCGGGACACCACCTTCCCAAACGTCGTGCAGAATCGACATCAAATGGGTTGCGAATCGCCTCCCATCGCACAGCGGAGAGGCCGACATTCGCTCACGCAGCCCCGACCGCAGCGCCGCCAGGCGCGGCCGGTCGCTTGCCAACGAGACTGCCAGTTCCACATACTCCTCCCGGTCCCGAGCGATCGTCTCCGTCAGGCCTATATTGGAGAGGTGGCTGAGCGAGTGCCGACTGGCGAAGGTCTCGCCGGGGCAGGTAATCACCGGCACCCCCATCCACAAGGACTCACAGGTTATCGTACTGCCGGAAAACGGAAACGGATCCAGCGTCACATCCACCTGGTGATAAGTTGCCAGATAATCGGAATAGGAACTCGCCGGGAGCAAATCCAGCCGTTGTGGGTCCACTCCGTGAGCGCCGAAGAGGTTGAAGAACCGCTCTTTCACAGCCGAATCCTCCAGTCCGCGATATTTGAGGACGAGGCGCGTGGTCGGTGCCCTGAGCAGGATCTTCGCCCAGACCGCCACCACTTCCGGCGTAATCTTGGCCAGATTGTTGAAACTGCCAAAGGTTGCAAATCCCCGCTCCCAAGCCGGTGACGGGCCGACCGGCGGTGCCGTCTCCGGCGGATCGTAACAGAGATAGCCATCCGGCATGCGCAACACCGTTTCCCGATAGTGCCGCTCGCTTCCTTCTGGGACCATCAACCGATCCACGAGCAGGTAGTCCATCGCCGCCAAGCCGGTCGTTCCCTCATAGCCGATCCAACTGACTTGAATCGGCGCCGGCTTGCGGGCGAAGACCAGTAGGCGGTTCCGAGCGGTGTGGCCTGCGAGGTCGAACAGGATGTCGATCCCGTCGTCCCGGACCTGCTCGGCCAGCCCTTCGTGGCTCATGCCAAAGACATCGCGCCATTGGGTCGCGGCCGTTTGAAGGCGATGAGTTAAGCCGTCTTTGATAATTCGGTCGGAGTAACAGATCGTCTCCTGCTGCTCCTGGCCGAGGTTTTCCAAGGTGCGGATCAGAAAAAAGCCGACGGGGTGCCGGCCCAGGTCGGGCGAAACGAATCCGATACGGGGCCGTCGACGAGAATGGCGGATCTTCTCATGGCGTACAAAAGGCGCGTAGAGGGGTGCCGCGTGCTGGCGGTCGTACTCGGCATGGGCCTCGGCTAATTCCGCGAGTGTCATACCCGTACGATACTGGAGAGTACAGAGGAGGTTGCTGTGTGCCTCGGCATAGTCCGGTCGCAACTCCAGTGCCCGTGTGTAGCCGGCGATCGCCTGATCAACCTTCCCTTGATCCTTGAACGCATTGCCCAGGTTATTCTCAGCCTCGGCCAAACCCGGTTGCAGCTCTAGTGCCCGGCGGTAACAGGCGATCGCCTCCTCCAGTTTCCCCTGATCCTTGAACGCGTTGCCCAGGTTGTTCTGAGTCACGGCAAAGTCCGGTTGCAGCTCCAGTGCCCGGTGGTAGCAGGCGATCGCCTCCTCCAGTTTCCCCTGATCCCTGAACGCATTGCCCAGGTTGTTCTGAGCCTGGGCAGAGTCCGGCTCCAACTCCAGCGCCCGACGGTAGCAGGCGATCGCCTCGCCCAGCCTGCCGATACGACTCAATGCGATTCCCAGGTTGTTCTGCGCCTCGGCAAAGTCCGGCCTCAACTCCAGTGCACGGACGTAGCAGGCGATCGCTTCCTCAAGCCTCCCAATACCGCTCAGCGCTACGCCCAGGCTGTTCTGCGCCTCGGCAAAGTCCGGCTTCAACTCCAGCGCCCGGCGGTAGCTAGCGATCGCCTCCTCACGCTTCCCAAGATCGCTCAACGCCGCAGCTAGGTTGACCTGCGCCTCGGCAGAATCCGGTTTCAGTTCCAGCGCCCGGCGGTGGCAGGCGATCGCTTCCTCCAGATTCCCCTGGTCTTTCAACGCATTGCCCAGGTTGCTCTGGGCCTCGGCAAAGTCCGGCTTCAACTCCAGCGCCCGGCGGAAGCAGGCGATCGCTTCCTCCAGATTCCCAAGGCTGCTCAAGGTATTGCCCAGGCTGACCTGCGCCTCGACAAAGTCCCGCTTCAACTCGAGCGCCCGGCGGTGGCAGGCGATCGCTTCTTCCAGTTTTCCCTGTTTCCTGAACGCATTGCCCAGATTGTTCTGCGCCTCGGGATAATCCGGCTTCAGCTCCAGCGCCCGACAGTAGCAGGCGATCGCTTCCTCCAGATTCCCAAGATCGCTCAGCGCCGTGCCCAGGTTGTTCTGGGCCGCGGCATAGTCCGGCTTCAACTCCAGTGCACGACGGTGGCAGGCGATCGCTTCGTCTAGCTTCCCCAAGCTGCTCAGCGCTGCGCCAGGTTGTTCTGCGCCTCGGCAAAGTCCGGCTTGAGTGCCAGCACCCGACGGTAGCAGGCGACCGCTTCCTCCAGCTCTCCAATACGGCTCAACAGATTGGCCAGGCTGTTCTGAGCCGCGATGAAGTTCGGCTTCAGCTTTAGCGCCCGGCGGTGGCAGGCGATGGCTTCCTCCAGATTGCCCTGATCTGTCAACGCGGTTCCCAGGTCATTCTGCGCCTCGGTAAAATCCGGCTTCAGCTCCAGCGCCTGGCGGTGACAGGCGATCGCTTCGTCCAGTTTTCCCCGTTTCCTGAACGCATTGCCCAGGTTGTTCTGAGCCTCGGCATAGTCCGGCTTCAGGTCCAGCGCCCGGCGGTAGCAGGCGATCGCCTCTTCCAGGTAGCCAAGATCGCTCAACGCTGCGCCTAGGTTGTTCTGCGCAAGGCAAAGTCCGGTCGCAGCTCGACCGCCCGTCGGTAGGAGGCAATCGCTTCCTCCAGTTTCCCCTGGCCCTTGAACGCATTGCCCAGGTTGATCTGGACCTCGGCAAAGTCCGGCCTCAACTCCAGTGCCCGGCGGTAGCAGGTGATCGCTTCGTCCGGTTTCCCCAGCCTCCTCAAGACATCACCCAGGTTAGCCTGGGCCTCGGCCCAATGGGGTCTCACGGTCAAGGCGCGAGAGATGCACTCAGCCGCAACTTGATAATTGCCGGTCTGCTTGTGGATTACACCCAACAGATGCCACGCATCGGCATGGCTCGGTTCAGCCTGTAAGATCTGCCGATAGATCGGCTCGGCAGCCTGGAGCCGACCGGCTTGATGGTGCTGAATCGCGATGGCGAACGCTTCGGGAACTGTTGCCATAGCGTAGATTATGCAAGGACTTGCTCAAGGTTCAAGCCGGCCCCAACGGAGACGAGTTTGAAGCGACGACCGTCCCAAGAGCCGCCCCATTCCGCGCATCGATGACCGGGGCGTCAGGATCGGTGCTCGAAACGGGGACGGAACGAATCGTGCGGCTGCCGGCTGGGCTCGGATAAGATGGGATGATTCCAAGAACCGCACGAGCCTCTGTCGCCCGCATCTAGTATCATGTCTTCAATCGTAGGAGTCGCCGTGTGGTTGTGCCACGAACTCACACTCCCGATCCGGTCCGGTTGCGTCAATCTCGGGGGAAACGTCTAATGATCCGAATCCCCGGTCCGATTCCCAGGGCATCCCTCGAGGGTGAACCATGAAACTTGCAGCGCGCGCCGTGTTGGTCTTGGTCTTCATCGGCTCCTCGACCGCGGCATTCGGCCAGGAACGGCTCGCCAACGACCAGTTCACGCTGACTCTCGGCAAGGGCGGCATCGCCAGCCTCAAGCACACCCACGACGCCTTCGATACCGACTACATCCAGAACGGCAAGTTCCTGGGCACGCTGGTGATCGGCTACCGCCGCGATGGCGGCGACTGGAAGACGGTGCGAACGTCCAGCCTGACCGGCCGGGGCGACCGCGTCGACGCGGCGAAGGACCGGCCGGGCTATCAGATCACGTATCCGATCGATTCCGACCTGGAGCTGATCGAGTCGTTCACCCTCCAGGGCCGCGAGCTGCTCTGGACCATCGCACTGCGCAACTTCGGCGGCGGACCGCTCGAAATCGGCGACCTGGCATTCCCCATGGCCTTCAACACGCGATTCTCCCGGGATAAGACGGCCACCGACACCGCGCGGCAGATTGTCCACTCCTGGATCTCCGGGCACGGCTCGTTCCTCTTCCTGATGCGCCCCAACAGCGTCGGACCCTACCTGGTCATCACGCCCGTCAACGACACCCGGCTCGAGTACTTCGACGCGGATACGCAGCCTGGAGGCGGACGTGCCTGGAGTCTGTTCCTCCATTCGGCGATCGCGGGGGCTCGGGCCCGCGACCGCGGCGGAAATTGGCGGCAAGCCCATACCAGCGTCACCCTCGCGCCCCGAGACCAGCCCGGCGACCGCGCTCGCTATGGCTTCAAGTGCCGATGGGGTGAGGATTATGCCGGGGTCCGTACCATCCTCTACGAGGAAGATCTCTTCGACGTGAACGTCGTACCGGGAATGACCGTCCCGACCGACCTCCCGGCCCTGATCTCCCTGCATACCCGCAATCCGATCGACTCACTCACCGCCGAATTCCCCGATCAGACCCGGATCGAGGATCTCGGCACTCACGGCCAGGACAACCATATCTACAAGGTCAGCTTCTCCCGGCTGGGGGAAAACCTGCTGACGATCCGATACGCCGGCAAGAAATCGGCCGTCCTCGAGTTCTTCGTCACCGAGCCGCTGGAAACCCTGATCAAGAAGCGGGCGCGCTTCCTGGTCAGCCATCAGCAGCACCGCGATCCATCCAAATGGTACAACGGCCTGATCTCGGACTGGGACCAGCGCAAGCAGGTCCTCCGCAGCCCCGACGACACCGACGGCCTCAATGCCTACATCGTCGCCTGCGACGATCCCGGTCTGTGCAAGGCGCCCTACGTCGCCTCCAAGAACGTCTCGTATCCCGATCAGCGCGAAGTCTCAGCCATCGACTATTACATTCACCATTACGTCTGGGGCGGACTCCAGTGCACCGAGACGGAGCCTTTTCCCTACGCGATCTAGGCCTCAACAATAAGTTACCGAATTTGGCTCTGTTTTCTGTGCGGTCGTATCTGATAATTCCACTCGCCGTGAAAACTGTTACGGCGTATGAGGACTTCGGATAATTGCATACTGGATACGGTCTTTGCCTTCTGGTAGTGATTCTCGTCGAGCCAAGCGTGAACTTCCAGGCCCTCCTTGGTTCGCGTGCAGCCGATCAGCTTGACGACGATCTCCAAGGTCTCCAGGGGAACACCTCGCCAATTGCGGGTGATGTGGCAAAAGAGCCGATGCTCGATCTTGTTCCACTTGCTCGTGCCCGGTGGATAGTGGCAAAGTTCCACTGCCAGGCCCGTTTCGTTGGCGAACTGTTGAACGGCCCACCTCCAGAGGCGCGTTCGCGGGCTGTTGCTGCCCCCACTGTCGGCCGTGATCAGCAACCGCGTCGCTCGCGGATATCTGGGTTGCCCCAGGCGCTCCCACCAGCGACGAATCGCGGCGACCGCGAACTCGGCCGTATCGTGGCTGATCCCCACCGACACGCCGGCTTCGTTGTGGGCCAGGTCGTAGACCCCGTACGGCACCGCCTTGCCGAGCTTCTTGTCCGGGAAGTCATGGGTCTTGACCTTCTTGGGGTCTCCCTTCCTCCGGTAACTGCGACCCGGATTCTTGAGATTTCCCAGGGGCTCTTTCTTCTTCGTATCCACCGATATGGTCGGCTGTCCCGCACGCTGGAAGGCGGTGACTCGCTTGCTGATGTGTCGGAATTGTGCATCACGATCCGGATGCTGCTTGCCTTCGATCGTCTTGCGGTTGGCTTGCAGGCTATAGCCGCACTCATGCAGGAGTCGGCCCACCGTGTTGGCGCTCACCGCGAACCCGTCTCGCGCCAGCTCATCCGCCAACGTCCGCGTGCTCTTACACGTCCATCGGAGTGGCGACATGGGGTCGCCTCGCGCGCCGGCATCGACCAGCTTCTGCAGGGCTTCGACGAGCTTCGGCTGCTCGGACTCGCGGCATTTACGGCCGCCGCCAGACCGGCGTTGTTGGGTCGGCGGTGGCGAGTTGAGATCATCCAGTTCCCGAATCCCGGTTCGAATCGTGCGGTCCGACATCCCTGTAGCAGCAGCCACCGCTTCGATGCCGCCCCAACCGAGCGACCGCGCCTCCACTGCGGCCCATCGCCTTCGAGCGCGCTCATCCAAGTCCCCGACAATCGCGGAATACTTCTCACGAATCCATTCGACGACTTGTGTGTTCGGCATCCTCGGAAATATCATCCAACCTGCCGTCGTCCGTCAATACCAATTTCGGTAACTTATTGTTGAGCCACCCTACGGCATTCCCAACTGGAAGACCAACCGCGAGAGCAAGAACCCCGGCCGCAACGGTAAACAGCACCTGTGGCGGATCTACGACTACCCGCATATCATCCTGCTCTATTACCGGATGTACCAGATCGCCCGGCTCTATTCCGGAATCCAGACCGAGCTGACCGCCGACGCCTACCTGGAGCGCGCGTTCGGCACGGCCCGCGCCTTCTTCACCGTGCCCATGGCCATCGAGCGCTGGTCGGCCTACGAGACCGGTACCTACAACGAAGTCATCATTCCGGACGTGATCGACGCCCTCCAGGAAAATGGAAAGACCCGGCAAGCCGAGGAGCTACGAGGCCATTGGGAGAAGAAGGTCGCCCATTTCGTCAACAAGGACCCCTATCTCTTCGGCTCCGAGTACGCGTTCGACTCGACGGGGTTCGAATCGACCCACGCCCTGGCCCGGTGGGCCCTGGAGCGGATGACCGGCTCGACGCCGCGTCCCGAGGGCGCCGGGGCCTCGGTCACCCGCGACGCCGCCCTCCGCTTCCTGGAGAAACAAATCCGGGCCAACATCGCGGACCGCGGTTGGTTGGAAACCGCGTACTATCTGCTCGGCAGCGACTACCGCGCCGGGATGGGGGGCAGCTACACGCTCAGCTACATGTCCCAGATGGGCGGCTGGGGCGTGCTCGATTACGCATTGCACGATGCCAGGCAGCCGGCGGACTATCTCCGGTTGGGCTACGCGTCCTACCTCAGCTCCTGGGCCCTTGTGAACAGCGGCACGCCGGAATCGCATTACGGCTATTGGTATCCCGGCAAGGAGAACGATGGCGCGGCCGGCGGCGGCTTCGAGCCCCGCGCCTGGGCGACAAGCTGGCTCCGCAAGTCGCACCCGCGCGGCTCTTGGTACTATGGTTGCGAGATCGATCTGGGCTATTGCGGCGCCCTGCGCACGGCCGCCACGATCGTCGCCGATGACCCGATCTTCGGCCCGATCGCTTACGGCGGCCACCTCACCGAAACCCCCGATGGCTTCGCCGTCACGCCCAAGGACGGCTTGCGGCAGCGGCTGCACGTCGTGCGCAACGAACGACGACTCCACGTGGTCCTCAATCGCGACGGTTTCGCCGCCGACCAGCCCATCCGGATCGACCCTTCCTTGCGCGAAACCCGCTTCACCCTGGAGAACCGCTCGGCAGACACTCACATTACGACCGTGCAGCTCTCCGGCCTCCCCGGACGCATCGTAGTCGAAGGCTTACCTGCGAAGGTCACGACCGGCCCGAGTGGCAGCCGGCTCGAGCTTCAAGTGGGGCCCGCAGCACAGTATCCGGTCACTATCCGGATCCAGGATACCCACTGAATCGGGAAGTGTTTCGAATCGGCGGCGCAAGCGCTGGCTTGTCTCGGTGCTCAGAGAGCCCCCTACCAGATCTCCCGTGATGGCTGCCGCTTGACCCAACCGGGCGCGGGCCGTCAAATTGATGGGCCTCGGAGATCGATCCCGCTCCGGCATTGAAGGGACCGAGGGATCCCGGCCGAGAGTCTTGTCATGCCCCGCGCCCTGTCGCATCTGGTTGGTCTGGTCTGCTGCTCGGTCCTCCTGGTGGTCTGCTATCGAACCGTCCTGTTCGAAGACGGCCAGTTCGCCTACCGCGATGCGGGCAACCTCTTCTATCCGCTCTATCTGAAAGTGCAGCAAGAGTGGGCGCCGGGCGCTGGCCGCTGTGGAACGATGGGCAGAACAGCGGCGAGCCGCTGCTCGGCAACGCGAACGCGGCGGTTTTCTATCCCGGCAAGGTGCTCTACGCCCTGCTCCCGTATCCGTGGGCTGCCCGGCTCTTCGTCATCGCACATACGATCGTGGCGTTCCTCGGCGTGGTCTTGCTGGGGCGGGGGTTCGGCGTAAGTCGTGCGGGATCCTACCTCGGCGGATTGAACTATGCCTTTGGGGCGCCGGTGTTGTTCCTCTATTGTTACATGAACCGCCTGATGGGAGCCGCCTGGATCCCCTGGGGCCTGTGGGCCATCGACCGCTTGTTACGACAGCGACGGCTTCGCGGCGGCGCCGAGCTGGCGGTGGTCCTGGCGCTGGAAGTCCTCGCCGGCGACCCAGAGGCGGCCTACCTGACGGCTCTCTGCGGCGCTGGCTATGCCATCGTACTGACGATCCATGCCCGGGCGCGGCCGGTGCCGTTTCTCAACGGGCCGATGGTCCTGGGCATGGCGGGGGTCTGGATCGTGGCCACGCTGGGTGCCGCCTACACCCGATGGGCTCCGCCGCGGTTGCTGACGGCGGATGGGTGGGTCCTGGCGGCCTGGGTGGCCGTCGGCCTGGGCATGGCGTGGCGCTGGCATCGTCGCCCGCACGAGGCCCGGCTGGCACCGATGCTGGCCGGTTTGGCGGCCATCTTCATCCTGGCGGCATCGCTGGCCGCGGTGCAGATTCTGCCGGCCCTGGAGTTCGCCGGCCAGAGCTGGCGGGCGGCCGGGATCCCCGCGCCCACCCTTTACCGCTACAGCCTGGACCCCTGCCGATTCGCCGAACTCCTCTGGCCGAATGTGTTCGGGACGAGCTGTCCCGAGAATCGCTCCTGGCTGCAGGCCATCCCACCCGTCGGCGAACACGAGTTCTGGACCGCTTCGCTCTACATGGGCGCCTCGACGCTGGCCCTCGCCCTCAGCGCGGCCGGATGGAAGTCTGGCCCGCCCTGGCGCACCTGGCTGACGACCATCGCGGTCGTGAGCCTGCTCGCGAGTCTCGGCAAGTACGGCGGCCCTCTCTGGTGGGCGAGGGAGACTCCTTGGGCCTCCCTGCTGGGACCGCACGATCCCGCTCAAGACGAACTGCGCCCGGATCCGTTTCCCTACGACGGGACCGGGAGCCCCTTCGGATTGCTCGCGATCCTCCTTCCCGGCTTCGGAGGATTCCGATATCCGGCCAAGTTCGTGACGTTCGCCGCGGTGGCCCTGGCGGTCCTGGCGGGTGCGGGGTGGGATCGTGCGACGGCCGACGGCGCCGGGTGGCGTCGACTGCGTCGGCTCGGTCTCACCGGGCTCGCCGCCGGTCTGGCAGGCCTGGCCTTGGCGACGGCGGCGCGCGGTCGCGCTCTCGGCTATCTGGCCGGTCGTGTCCCGCTCGACTCGGCATTCGGCCCGGCGGATATCCCCGGCACTGGGGCGAGACGCAGTGGGCCTTGACCCAGGGCGCGACCGTCCTCGCGGCGATCCTCGCGTTGGCATACGTTTTCCCACGTCGCCCCCGGATCGCCGGTGTCCTGGCGTTGGTGTGCGTGGCTGCCGACCTCGCCACAGCCAATGCTAAACTGATCTGGACCGTGCCCCAGGCCGTGTTCGACGCCCCCTCCAGGGCTGCCCAGCTCATCGAGACGGCCGAGCGGTCCGACCCTTCCCCGGGCCCGTTCCGGATCCATCGAATGACCGGCTGGTATCCGACCCGCTTCATTGCCACCCGCACGCCCCGGCGGCTCTCCGAACTGTCCACCTGGTCACACGAGACCCTCTACCCTCTGATCGGCCTACCGCTCGGGCTCGAGTACGGCATGACGATCGGATCCCTGGAAATCGAGGACTATGTCACCTTCTTCCAGCCGAGGATGATGCCCATGCCCGACGGGATCGCCCGGGCCCTGGGCGTCCCCGCCGGACAGCCGCTGGCCTATTTCCCTCGCCGCAGCTTCGACGTCTGGGGCGTCCGCTACTTCCTCCTGCCCGCCACGCCCGAGTGGGGAAGCAACCTCCGGGGATTCGCCTCGTTCCTTGACCAGACCGAGCTGATCTACCCCAGTTCCGAGGTCCTGCATGAAGAGCCCACGCCGGGTCGGGGCGAGCCCTGGTCCGTCAGCCAGGACTGGCAGCTCCGCCGGAACAAGGCCGCCTACCCACGCGCCTGGATTGTCCACTCCGCGCGGGTACGCTCTCCCGCCCGGGACCCGGCGACCCGAGGCGAAATGATGAGGACCCTGGCCTTCATGAACGATCCGATCTGGAGTGGGCCCGACCGACCTGTCCTTGACCTGCGCCAGACGGCCTTGATCGAGGTCGATGACAAGGAGGGCCTCAAGGGAGCCCTCTCCTCGACGCCGGTCGGGCCGTCGGAGTCGGTGACGGTCGTCGAGCACGGGCCGCAGCGGGTGGTCCTGCGAGCCGCACTCGAGCGCCCCGGCCTGGTCATCCTGGCCGACACCTATTATCCCGGCTGGCACTTGACCATCGACGGCGAGTCGGCGCCGATCTATCGCGCCAACCGCATGATGCGAGGCGCCGCGGTGCCGCGCGGGTCAGCACACGCTGGTGTACACCTATCGGCCGGCATCGTTCCTCATCGGCGCGATGATCTCCATAGCGACCCTCTGTGGTTGGATGGCCTTCGCCTGGTGGTCTCGTCGAGAGCGATCGGCACTTCCCTCGCCGCCGAAGTCATTCGACGAGCCGATCGTAGGTTGAGCCAGGGCTCGCCTCCGACAAATCCGCCTGTAGGAGGCGGCTCCGTCCGCCGATCTGAACTCAGCGCTGTATCGCGGCGGGGAAGCCGGCCAGGGGCTTGGGGACCGCGTCTCCCTCGCGCAGACGGTATCCGGTGCCCGCGGCGAGGCCCTGATAGCAGCTTCGACGGCCCGACGGCCACGTGACCTCGACACGATCGACCACCCGTGCCGGTCCCAGTCCGAAATGCAGACGTTGGTCGCTCGCCGACTGATAACTGCCTCCGCCGAACCGCGCCGCGACCTGGGTTCGTCCGGCGGCGATCACCGTCACGCGCGCGCCGACAGCATCGCGATTCGAGGCGGTTCCCTCGAGCAAGAGCGTGAGAAATTGGTCCTGGGACGCGGACTGGTTGTGCAACAAGGCCAGCCGGCTATTCTGGGAGATGATGACCACATCGACGCGTCCGTCGTTGTCCAGATCGCCGGTTGCCAGGCCGCGCGCGACCCTCGGCACTTGCCATGCCGGCCCGGCCGTCTCCGAAACGTCGACGAGCCTTCCGGTGCCGTCGCCGAGGAACAGTTGAGGGCGCATCTCATAGGGCATCGCGGGGCGGTAGTCCTCGACGTCGCCGTTGGCCTGGACGAGATCGAGCCGACCGTCGTTGTTCGCGTCCAGGGCGGCAAGCCCGAAGCCGAGCACGAATCGTGTCGCGGCGGCGAGGCCGATTTCGGCGGATCGTTCGCTGAAGTTACCTCCGCCGTGGTTGTGATAAAGCGTGGTGGACTGATTGACGAAGTTGGTGACGGCCAGGTCAAGCCGACCGTCGCCGTCGAAGTCGCCGCACGCCACGCCCATTCCCGACAGATAACCGCCGGCCGCGCCCGACGCCAGGCCCGACTCGAGCCCCTCCTCGGAGAATCGCCACGTTCCGCGATTGCGGAGAAAGTAGTTGGCCGACATATCGTTGGCCACGAACAGGTCGATCTTGCCGTCGTCATCGAGGTCGGCCGCCACGACCCCCAGCCCGCGCCCCTCGTGGTCGGCCAGGCCGGACTTTTCGGTCACGTCCACGAATCGGCCGCCGTCGTTGCGGAAGACATGGTCCGGCAGCGCTTCGAAGCGGCGCGGGTCGCAGTAACCGCGCCCTTCTTCCAGAGCTCCCGGTCGATTACAAATTGTGGGATTCACGGTATCCCAATTGAGATAATGGCACACGTACAGGTCGAGATCCCCGTCGTTGTCGAGATCGGCCCATGCCGCCGATGTCGGCCAGTCGCGATCGCCGCCGAGCCCGGCACCGGCGGTAACGTCTTCGAACCGGCCCCGGCCGAGGTTGTGGTAGAGGGCATAGGACCGCCATCGCGTGACGAAGAGATCGGGCCGGCCGTCGTTATCGTAGTCGCCCACCGCGACTCCGTGGCCGTAACCACCGGGCAGCCTGGCCAGGCCGGATGCGACCGTCACGTCTTCGAACCGGCCATCGCCCCGGTTGCGCCAGAGGCGGTCGCCGAATGGCGACGGACCAGCCGGCGGGGGAAACATTCCCCCCTGTAACGCATAGATATCGAGCCAGCCGTCGCCGTCGAAATCGAGCAGGGCTACGCCGCCGCTCATGGTCTCGGGGAGCTGGTGGAGGTCGCTGCGCCCGTTGTCGAGCGTGAAGACGACACCGCGAGGTTCGGCGTCCTCGACGAACGTGGCCACGCTCGGCTGGCGGCGGGCCGCTTCCTTGTCCGCTCTCGGAGAACGAGCCGGCGCCAGGAGATCAGCGAGAGTCCCACCACCCTCGAGCGGCGTGGGCTCGGCCTCCGCCAGCCGTATCCGCGCGGCAGCGGCTTCTTGCTCGAGAGAGCGATCCCGTTCCGCGGCGAACCGCCACCAGGCCTTGGCGTCAAACCGCCTGCCGATCGATTCCGCGGCTCGGGCGAGCGTGGCCGCGTGCGTCGCGATGTCCGGTCTAATGATCAGTTGCTCGTAGCGATCGCGCGCGTTCTGGATGACCGCCTTCCGGCGTCGCAATTCGGCGAACCGCTCCTTTTCTCCGGACAGCGCGGCCAGGTCGGCGAGGCGCTCGAAGGCCGCGGCATTGCCCGGCTCGAGGGTGACGAACGATTCGAGGGCCGATCGCTCTGCGTGGCGGTCACCGCGTTGTGCGGCCGTCCAGGCATGGAATTCGAGCAAGCCTGACCGCGTCCAGCTTGACCGCGGCAAGTGGCCCGCGGCGCGTACGACTTCGTCGGGCCGACCCGCGGCCCGCGACCATCGCAGGCGGGCGCGCCAGACCGCGCCGTCGTCGGGCCGAGCCCGCTCGCAGCGCGTGAGCCAATCGTCGGCCTCTTCGAAATCGTCCGACGCGAGTTGCCAGGTCGGCGAGGGCTAGCCACACGCGGTCGTCGTCGGGCGCCGCCTTCCTCGCTTGCTCGAGCGACCGAGTCATCCTGTCGATGGGATAAGGGTCGTGGTCGAGGTTCCAGAGCATGCGTAGGGGCTCGGAAGGATCGCGCAACTGCTCGACCTCCCCCTGGAGCATGTTTCGGACCTCGTCCCGCCGGCCGGTGACCCAGTACAACGCTCTCAGGAGTTGCCGGGTCTCCGCGCCGACGTCGCCGCCGGCGCGACGGGCTCGTTCCAGGCATCGCTCCGCGAGTCCATAGCGGCCGGTCTCCAGCGCCAACCGGCCGCGGAACAGGTTCGCGCGGGACGCTTCGCTGGCCCGATCCGGGACTCGGCCCCACGCGCTCAAGGCGTCGTCCTGATGGCCCGCGACCATCTCACAGGTGCCCAGCAAGAATTCCACGTCGCCCCGGCCCGGCCAGCGCCTGGCCAGCGAAGCGAGTCGGGTTTGGGCGTCCCCGACACGTCCCGTGCGCAGATCGTGCTCTGCCGCGCGGAGTTCGGATCGTACTTGCCAGCCCTCGACCAACGGGGGCCCCTTCCAGGCAGCCACGGCCAGCCCCATGCCAATCATCAGGATCAGGCGGTGGCGACGCACTTTCCGCAGCCCCTTGATCGAAAAATGCATGTCGCTTACTTCCCCTGATCGAGTCGTCGCCGGAGCCGCTCGAGGACAGGCTGCATGGCCTCGACACCGATGAGATTCTGCACCTCCCCGGGGTCGAGGCGCTCGTTGAAAAGCTCCTCGGTGCCATCCCCTCGGTTGCGGATATAAACGTACTCGGATTCGGCCAGGGAGATCAAGGGACCGCGCCGCGCCGGCGAACGTCCACCATTCGGGTCGCCGGGATTGGGTCGAGGCAATTCGGAGAGGACCGCCCCCGTGGCGCCAGGACTCGCCCGGGAAGAAGGATCGCTCCAGAGGACCGCCAGTGACCGGCCCGGGAAGGGCGACCCGTCTCGCAGGCCGACGAGGTCGAGGACGGTGGCCGGCAGGTCGCGCAGGCTCACGGTCTCGCGCACGACTCCCATGGCCCGCTGGCTCACGGGCAAGACGATCACGAGCGGCACGTGGATCTCAGTCCGGTACAGGCTCTCGCCGTGGTCGAAGAGATGATGTTCTCCCATCCCTTCGCCATGATCCGAGGTCACGATCAACACCGTCTGATCGAGGACGCCGCGGCGTTGCAATTCATCGAGCAACTCGCCGAGTCGCCCGTCGAGGTAAGCCACGCAGTTGTCGTAGGAGTCTCGGACCAGCTCGTGATACACCGGGCGAAACACCATCTTATCGTTCAACTCCCAGTCGACTTCGAGGAAGGTGAAATCGGCCGGTCTCCTGGGTCTCAACCCGAAGCGGTATTCGGTCCCCTCGGGGAGCACGAACGGGGCATGAGCATCAAAATAGTTCAGGAAGGCGAAGAACGGCCGCGCGGGTTGAGAGCGGTGCGACAACCACTCCAGGAAGGCACGATTGATCAATCCAGCATCCTTCTTCCGCAATCGATCGAAATACGGCGAGAGCCAGGACTCGTGCAGAGGACGGAAATAGCCGGCGTCCCCGGAGTGGCCCAACAGCGTGCCCACTCCGGAGATCACCCTCGCAAGATGGTCCACGAGCCACGCCATGCGTAAGGGTACGAGATAGTCGAGGGTGTAATCCTCATAGTGGGTGAATCCGCGATTCAGTCCGCTGTCGTAGGAGCAGCCGAAGAGATTGGCCACAAATCCCGCCGTGGCATAGCCGCGCGACCCGAGATGTTCGGCCAGGGTCGGGTATTTCCTGTCGAGCGGCATCATCCAATCGACGCTCAGTTCGTGGTTCCAGCGGCCTGTGAACATGCTTGCATGTGAGGGAAGGGTCCAGGGCGCGGCCGCGCGGGCTTCGTCGAAGCGGATACCCGATCTGGCCAGGTTCTCGAGGTTCGGCGACGTGGGTCGTTGATAGCCGTACAAGCTCAGATGGTCGGCCCGGACGGTGTCCAGCGTGATGAAGAGGACGTTTGGCGGATTGCCGGGCGGCAAGGGGCGGGCATCCTCGCGCCGCTGGGCCAGCCATTCGTCCCCCAGGACGAAGCCGGCCAGGACCAGGACCACACCCAACAAGCCGGGAAACGTCAGGAGAAGTCGCCGGCGCAACCCGGCGCGCGCGGCGCTCCAGCAACGGCGCAAGGCGGCACGGCCGCCCCCATCGCGAAGAGCACCCAGGCCTCGCGATAGATCCGCGGGCTCGAGACCATGAGCACGGGCAGGATGGCCAGGAAACCGATGACACGGACCCCGAACCATGTACCGAACCGTGGCCGGAGCTTGGCCACCAGGGCCAGAACCAGGCCGATCAGGGAGAAGAGCAGCAGCTCCGTGAGCGGGACCAGCCAGATGAAGTGTCGGCTCATCGAGTGCAGTCGGTTATTGGCGGAGAGGCTCGTGGCGACGACGCGGGTTCCGACTTCGAGCAAGCCGCTGGCCAGGCCGCAGTATGCCGACAGCGCCAGGATGTCCAGCGGGAGGAGCCGGGGCGTCGTCGCTCGGGACGCAGGCGATGCCATCGATGAGGTGCCCCGATCGGACGGAATCACTACGCTCAAGGAGAATGTCCTCTTCGTCGGGTCTCGAGGGTGTATGAACAGGCTCTTGGAAAACCTCTGGAGTCTGGGCACGGTCCACCGGAAGCCGACACCGCCGCGGAAAAACCGGTGGGCACGACCTACCCGCTGTCGCCCTGAGGACTAGACTCGCCGGGGTCGCGTCGTTGCGCCACGATAAGGTCTGGACGCCTGGCAGCCGCCCTCGAAGCTCGGAATTCTTCGACCACGGGGACAGGCTCCGAGTCTTCAAGGCGCCTGTCGCCGTTCTCGACGGCCCCTCATTCGGGATCGTGTTGGAGCCGGTCTGGCGACCCGGTGCAGAGGCAGAATCACTGCGATACGAACTCTGTCGAACATCGCGCGTATCGAGATTGAACCGACATCTCGATCGTTTGGGCGCTCTAAATCACCTTGCACGATCCTGGGAGGGCGAGCCTCCGTGCGAGCCACATCGAACTCCGGCTCGGACGGAGCCTCGCCCTCCCGGAATCACGCAAGCCTATTTAGCAGGTCGCACGAATGACCGCATGACCAGTCGCTTGATGTACTCGAAGGAAGCTTGCAGCTTCCTTTTCCTCTCTGTCGATCGGTTCGTCACGGGAGTCCGGCCAGGGAACCCTATCATACAATCCTTTCTACCGGATCGGCGACAGCCCCGAAGTCCATGGCCCTGGGATTCTTGATCCGTCCCGCTTTCCAGGACGGCGACGTCTCACGATCGGGAACCCTCGGCGAGCAGCCGAGCCGCGGCTGTCTCTCGTCGAACGCAGGGAGGATCAAACTTGCCCCGTAGGGCAACGCCCGCAATCGCACGGTTGGCTCACTCGGTCGGACACGAAAGAGGACCTTCCCCAACTCGGGAAGAAATGCGGCTCGGGGCGCCCTTCCCTCGATTGAGTCGCGTGAATCGCTGACAAACAATCGATAAACATTGAAGCGACAAAAGGTAAACACGCTGGTTCCTGGCAAGTCACCATGGATGTTAAAACTAACCCCTAATAAGTTCGTTGATGGCGATCTTCCGCGGAAAAACTCCTTTTTAATCAAACTCGTAGGACTTTTTTCTTGACAAGCGTGGGGCGACTCCGAAATAATCCCCACTATCACTTTACGTCCGTCAGAGGCCGTGCGATCTTCTTCGACTACCTATCGTCTGGTGTCGCGTTCACTTTCAATTGGCGGGCTGGAGTCCCGTCCCAACTTCGACCGATATTTTTCTTCCTCGAGGCGGTAATCCAAGCCGTCGGACCGAGGTTGATGACACATAAGGGCAGTGAGACGCGGACGTCTGCAACCGTTTAGAAATTTGCCTCCGGATCGACCTATCAACGAGCGATCCGCCAGATCTTGTTTTGGTGGGTCGGAGTGCCGCTTTGTGGCGGGATTAACCGGTTGAAGCCGGTCCTCCAGTCGGTCGATTCGAAATTGGTCCACAACTCGCTAGCGCTCGTCGGGTCCCTTCGACAAGACCGGTTGAGGGTCGGCGTGAGCGTCTGGCTGGATGTGCGTCGGTCCTGGATTTTCTGCGGACGAGACGGAGCCCGGCGAGGTGTGATCGCGGGGCGAACTTTACTTTCCGGAGGAGCGATTGATGATGCGAAAGTACCGAACGCTGGCGCTGTCGGCAGTGGCGCTGGGCGCCCTTCTGTCGGCGGGATGCGGCCCGTCCACGACGAATGATGAAAACCTGACTGGGAACAAGCCCACGAGTGGTACAGGTGGAGGCGGTGCCAAGAACTACGGCGAATTTGCGACGAAGCAGAATCAGAAAGATGCATCCAGGCTCGCGAAGGACGCCAAGGCAGCCAAGGGCAAGGGGATTCGAAGACACAAGCCCGAGACTCCGAAGGAGGAACCTCAGTCTCAATGATGCAGAGATGTCCCTGATCTGTCATGGTCCATCGATCGGGCGGGTCTTCGCCGGCAGTAGCCGTGTTCGTTCGACCCGCTCAATTCGTCTTTCAGTCGTCCTCGCGAGATGATCCTGATGAGGAGAAGATCGCCTCGTGATCGGTCGGAGTTACTCTCTCCTCCATCGACTCGGAGTCATTCACATGTCGCGTTTGCGTCGCGGTTTCACTCTGATCGAACTCTTGGTCGTCATCGCCATCATCGCCGTGTTGATTGCGCTGCTGTTGCCAGCCGTGCAGGCGGCCCGAGAGGCTGCCCGCCGTGCCCAGTGCACCAACAATCTCAAGCAGATCGTGCTGGCCATGCATAACTACATCAGCGCGAACGAAGCCCTGCCGACGATGTACATCATCTACAGCATAAACAACGGCAAGAATACCGGCCAGACGTTCAGTCCGCTGGCGCGGATGGCGCCGTTCCTGGAGCTGAACGCAATCTACAACGCGATCAACTTCAATGTCGCCGCGCGGTGGGGGGCATCCGGCTCGGATATCGTCAGCAGTATGAACGGCTCGACGGCCGACTGCGACCAGTGGGGCCTGATCAACGCCACCGCCGCCGGCAACCAGGTGAACAGCTTCCTGTGTCCCTCGGATACCGACCTGGCCAACCTGACGTACTTCATCTACGCTCCGGGCGGAGGCCAGAGTCTAGTCGGCCGCGGTAGCTATCCGATGAACGGCGGGAGCAACCCGTTCCGCGCCGGCACCGTTGGGGCCTCGAACGGGGTGTGCTACGTCCCCACGGCCAACGCGGGTCTGATTGCCTGCGCAGGGCTATGGGGCAGCAAGTCCCGAGATGCCGACCGGGGGCGGTTTCGGATCCCTGGCGGGTGGCAGCTACGAAACGCCGGTCACGCTCGCCTCCATCACCGACGGGACGAGCAACACGGCCGCCTTCAGCGAATGGGTCAGGGGCAACGGCAGTGGCGCGCGACAATCGGATACCGGCCTCGGCAATATCTACCAGATGACTGCGACCGCGAATGCCTTCGCCGGCCAGCTCAACAACGACTTCCTGCAGGCCAAGGCCTGCGATGCGACTCCTCAGAGCAGCGGTTCCTACACCTGGAAGGGGGACTGGTGGCTCGGCGACCTGTTCTCCTACAGCCACACCACAACGCCCAACCGGAAGTCGTGCTGGTATAGTGATGTTCCCGGCCGGCCCTATTCCGGCATCGCGAGCGTGGTCGCATCGGCTTCGCGGCACCCGGGTGGCTCCAACGTGGGGTTCTGCGATGGGTCGGTCAAGTTCCTCAAGGCGACGGTCAACCCCCTGACCTGGGTGGGGCTCGGGACGAGAAATGGGGGTGAGGTCCTCAGCTCGGATTCCTACTGAGAGAACCGCCGCGACCTGGGAGTTCGGAGGCGATCCGCGAAGCCCTCGTTGGGGGGCTTGAACGAGCGTTCGGATCGCTTCCGATCGTCCCTGATGGACGTTGACCGGGCCGGGTTTCTCCCCGGGCGAGCGCCGACCATCGCCGTCCGCCTCACGGAGAGTCTGTTCCGGAAGAGCGAGCGGGGGGCGTCAGACCCCTGTCTTCGAGGGCCGTCGCTCACCGCACAGGGGGCTGACGCCCCCCGCTCACCCGGACCGGCCCCTTCGGGAACAGACTCTTAGAGCGATTCACGGTTGGATTACGCAAAGGCCCCCTCACCCCAACCCTCTCCCCGTAGGGGCGAGTGCGACGGATCGCGTCCCCTTCTCTTCCCGGAGAGAAGGTGCCCAAAGGGCAGATGAGGGGGTCCCTCCATCCGAATCGACGGCATGCGGAATGCGCGTCTTCGCCGCTCAAGATCGTCTTCGGAGGTGATCGGGGTCCGGCAGCCATGAACTCAAACCCGAGCTGGGAACGAGAGAGGGTTGCCCGGTGGATCCTGGGCGGGCTGATGGTTGCCATGGCGGCCGGCGGTCTGGGCTGGGGCGCGTGGCATGCGTCGCCGTTGCGTCCCTCGCTCGACGAGGCGATCAAGCTGGTGGATGCCGGAAGGCTCGACGAGGCCGAAGCGATGCTCCGGCCTCGCCTGACGTCGGACTCGGACGACGGGGCCGCCCATCTCTTGCTCGCCCAGATCCTCCTCAAGCGGCCTGAGCCGAGTGGGTCGCCATCCGAGCGCCGACCGGCGCCGACCGCGCAGTTGGCGCTGGACTACCTCGACCGTGTCCATCCCCGCAATTCGACGATGGCCGTTGCGTTTCATCTGTTGCGCGGGGATGCGCTGAATCGCCTGATGCGCCTGGATGAGGCCGAGGCGGCCTGGCTCGAGGCGCTCGAAGGTTGACCTGACTGCGCCAGAGTGCGGCTGGCACCTCCTGCATCTCTACTACGCCCAGGGAAGGAAGGAGGATCACCGCCGGTTGGCGATGCGACTCTACCCGGTGGAACCCGACCCCCGTGACCGCGTGCTGCTGCTACTGGAGTTGGTGCGGACGGACGCGCGCCCGCCCGCACCCGAGTCGATCGTGAACATTTTCGAACCGGTGGTCCGGTATCAGCCCGGGGAGTTCCGTTCGGCCCTGGCCGTGGGCCTGGCCATGACGCGGGCCAGCCGGATCGACGCGGGCATCGACCAGCTCCGCCGGGTGGTTCAAGCTCATCCGGGGCGTGTCGAAGCCTGGGATTGCCTCCTGACGGGCCTCGACGAGTCGGGCCAGGTCGATGTTTTGAAGGACGAGCTCGAACGACTCCCCGCCACCCTCTCGACGTTGCCGCAGCTCGCGAAGCATCGGGCCAGGGTTGCCCAGGGACGCAACCAATGGACCGAGGCCGCCGACCTTTACCGACAGGCCCGTGCGGCCGAGCCGGACAACCGGGTCGTCGAGTATCGGCTTGGCGGCGCCCTACGCCACACCGGCCGATCCGCCGAGGCCGATCAGATCGACCGGCGCCTGCGGCGCCGGGACGCTGCCAGCCAGGACCTACGCCGCACTCTACGACCAGGCCGTCGCAATACCCGACCTGGGGATTCGTCCCCACGCGGAGCTTTATCAGAGGATCGCGGATGCGCGGGAGCGCATGGAGTTGCCCGAAGAGGCCGGTGCATGGCACCGAATCGTCCTGGGGAACGACCCCAAGAACGAAGTCAGCCGCGCCGCCCTGACCCGCCTATCGGGAAGGATGAAGGATGAATCCAACGCGTTCTGACTCGGTCTTCAGCCTTCGAGGTGGTCCGACGTCCTTGGAGTCTTCCTCCGTAGGCTCGCTTCGCCGTGCGTGCAGCTGGGGATTCCGAATTCCGGATTCGCGATTCCGGATTCCCGGATCATTCCCCTTCGGGAATCTTGAATCTCGAATCTTGAATCCCTTTTTGGTTGCGGCCGAAGGCCGCGTTTGGGATCTCTGCGCCGTGCGAGCATCTTTGGAGATTCCCAGTTCAATATTCAACATTCAAAATGGAGATGATTCCGGAATCTTGAATCTCGAATCTTGAATCCCTTTTTGGTTGCGGCCGAAGGCCGCGTTTGGGGAAAGCGCGAATCATGCCGCCAGATACGTCTCCGCCTCTGACGCTGATGGCCGCGGGACGGATCCCCGCACCGGCAACGCCATCCGGCCGCGGCCGCCGCGGCCGCCGGTTGCGGAGATGGGTTGCCGTCGCCATCGGACTGGTCACCGCGGGGCTGCTGGCGGTGTTGGCCTGGGCCGAGCTCCATCCCGCGGAACTGGCCAGGGCCGAGGCGGCGTATCGACGCAACGACTTGCCGACCGCCCTCCGCGAGGCCGAGGGCTACCTCGGCACGCCGGCCGTTCAGCCGGCACGCGGCGTTGCTGGTCGCCCGTTGCCTCAGTCGAGTCGGCCAGCCCGACCGGGCCGAAGTCTACTATCAGAAAGCGGGCCCGAGCCGCCTGGATGTTGAGGACTTGCATATCCGCGCCTACGCCCTCGTGCTGAACAACCGCCGCGAGCCGGCGATCCAGGCGTATCGCGAGATCCTGGAACGTCGGCCCGACGACGTGCTGGCCCTGAGCCGGATGGCCGCGGTCCTGATCTCGGAGAATGCGCTGGGCCGACGTTTTGGAGACGGCCGATCGCTTGATCAAGATCCCCACGGGTGCCGTGATCGGTCACACCCTGGCTGGGGTCGTCCACCACAACACGGGGGACTCCGAGCTGGCGGTCTTCGCGTTCGATCGCGTCATCGCGCTCGATCCCGAGCTCAAGCAGATGCCGTTGAAGCCCCGCTCGATGTTCTGGGCCGAGTATGGCCACAACCTGCTCGTGGTCGGTCGTTGGCAGGATGCGCGGCGCGATCTTCATCGGGCGCTCGAGGAGGACGATGACGCCAAGGTCGCCGATCTCCTCGGCCAATCGTACTATCTCGAAGGCGCGTTCGACGAGGCGGAGCACTGCTGGCGCCTGGCCCTGCAATGGGCCCCGCAGCGCTTCGGCACGTGGTGGCGGATCGGCAAGCTCGAGCTTCAGCGCGGTCACGTTGCGACGGCGATCGAGCCGCTCGATCGCGCGGTGACGCTCGAGCCGAGAGCGGTTGGACCTCTCTATAGCCTCGCCCAGGCCTACCGCCGCCTCGGTCGTCGCGCAGGACGCCGATCGGCTCATGGAGCAGCTCCGGCGCGTGCGGAGCGCCGCTCGGCGCTTCCCAGCAGCAAGGCGCGAGCAATTCGCTGGTGGAGACTGACGAGTTAACACACTGACCGTTCTGACCGACCTGGTTTGGTCAATCAGGCCGCATCCGTGCGGCCCTCCATTCTTTTGACAAGGGACGTGGCATCATGACGCGATCCGATCATCAACCTCAGACGTCCCAACCCGAGGCTGGCGGCATACCGCCGCTTGAGGACGCGGTACGCGACACCAAATCGACGCGGGGCGGCCCCGTGGCCTCACTATCGTCTCTGGTTGGTCAGTCTCATTATGAGCCTCCTCGCCGGGTTTGCCGGTTTCTGCATTGGAGAGGTCGCGCCGGAACTGTTCAGGCCCTCGAACGACATGCCCGCCTCGATACGGTCGTCGAACGATAAGCGGGTGGAGGCCGATCGGCGGCGGAGGGCCGCCTGGGATCGGTCCGCGGCGCTGGCTTACGGCAGCCTGGGGATGCTCTTGGGCATGGTGCTGGGAGCGACCGGCGGCCAGTCTCGGCGATCGCCCCGGGCTGCGATCCTGGGGGGCGTTACCGGCCTGATCCTGGGGGGAGCCGCCGGTGCCGGGACCACCCTCGCCCTGGTTCCCTCGTTCCACCAAGCTCGCGCCGCCGCCTCAGAGGAGGACCACAACAAGGATTTGGGGCTGGCTCTGCGGACTCACGGCGGCATCTGGCTGGCCGTCGGGGCTGCGGCCGGGCTCGCTCTCGGAATCGGGCTCGGCGGTGGGGCGCGGATGGCCCGAGCCATTGTCGGGGGCATCCTGGGAGCCGTCATCGGGGCCGCGATCTACGAGTTCGGCGGGGCCATCCTGTTCCCCGCCTCGCAAACCTTCCAGCCAATGGCGTTCGAAGCGACCCCTCGGCTCCTGGCTCACCTGAGCGTGGCCCTGTGCGTGGCGGTCGGTGCGCTCCTGGTCGCCGATCATCTGTCTCTCAGCCGTGCCAAGCCGCGGGCGGCTGGCGGGCCAGCCCCCGATTCCTGAGCGCCGGCTACGGATCAATCTCTCATCAACAAGGGCGCGTCTCTCTTTCTTTCGGACACGGACCTAGAACCAACAGGAGACGACTTATGCGAGGACAATATCCCTGCGGCGGCATCCATCGTCGCGACTTCCTGGGCGCCACCGCGGCTCTCGATCCTGGGGGCGTCGACCGTCTCGGGACAACAAGCCGGAGGACGGAGCGCCCCCGGTGGCCACCCGGGAACGCTGGGCGTGCCGGGTCCCTACCCGGGTCGAGTCATCGAGGTTCGAAACCCGGCCCTGAAGCGCGAAGGTGGGGGGGGCCGCGAGGCCGTGTTCGGGCGACCCTCAACCGCGGGCTGAAGGCCCTGACGGGTGTGGATGACCCCGTCGAGGCCTGGCGGATCTTCGTCAAGCCGGGGGAAGCCGTAGGGATCAAAACGGTACCCAACGGGTATCCCGGCGCCCACACCTCGCCCGAATTGATCCTCGAGGTGATCGACGGGCTGCGATCGGCCGGGATCAAGCTCAAGGACATGGTCGTCTTCGACCGCTATGGCCGCGAGTTCCGCGAGGCGGGCTACCAGAAGATCCTGCCCGACGGCGTCGCGTGGGGCGGCCTGACGCCCGACGCCTGGGACGAGGCCCAGTTGAAGATCCAATTCGAGGGCGACGATCCCATCACGGGTTACGACCGCGACGAATATGTGCACTTGACGCTCGTCGGCCGCGGCATGGACCCCAAGGACGACCGGTGTTTTCGCTCCCACCTGGGCCGGATCGTCACCAAGCGCCTGGACAAGATCATCTGCCTGCCCTGCCTCAAGGATCACCATGCCGCCGGCGTGACCGGGGCCCTGAAGAACATGAGCCACGGGCTGTTCAACAACGTCTTCCGCTCGCACTCCAACCCCCAGGGCGTCGCGATGGTCGCCTACATCCCCGCGGTGGTCAGCCACCCGATCGTCCGCAAGAAGTGCGTCCTCCACATCATGGACGGCACCCGCGGCGTGTGGGATGGGGGCCCGTTCGGCCGGGATCCCAAGTGGCTCTGGGACTCCAATGCGATGCTCTTCGCGACCGACCCCGTGGCGATGGATCGCGTCGAATGGGACATCCTCGACGCCAAGCGCAAGGAGTTGAAGATGGCCCCCCTGGCTGGCGTCGGCCGCGTCGCCGCCAACGCGTTCGATCACGAGATGTTCGACATGCGCCAGCCCCAGTACATCGCGGTGGCCGGCCAGGTCGGCCTGGGGAATTTCGACTACAAATCCCCGCGCGGGCGGGCGTTCTCGATCGATCACCGCGTGATGGGAATCGCCTGATCGCCCGGCGATGGGTCGGGCGATGAATATGCCCCGGTGAAAACCCGGCGGATCGGCGCGGGTCTCCCGGCCCGCGCCCGAGTCGAAGAACGCGGATCGAGGACCCGCGTAGACAGGCGCCGCCAGCGAATTGTCGAGCGGCGGTCACGGCTTCCGGAGGAAGGCGTCCGCCTCGGCGAAGATCTGGCGGATCTTGCTGTGATAGAGCAACTGCGCTGACCTGCTCGAACGTGCCCCAGTGATACCACTGGCCGGAGGGGTCTTCCATATGCTCGGGGGATCGGGCCAGCGGCGCGGGGTCTCGGACTTCGACGAGGTAGTAGGTCACGGTCTTGACGACCTTGTGACCGCGCCGGATGTAGGTGTAGGACAGGTTCCGCTGGAATCCGTCATGGAAGGACCAGTCCACCAGGGCGGTCTCCTCCTGGAATTCGCGCGCGGCGGCGGCCTGGATCGATTCGCCCGGCTCGACCCCGCCCTTGGGGAATTCCCACTTGGCGCGAGGGTTGCGAACCGTGGCGGAATGAAGGACCAGGTAGAGTGGGCCCGCATCGTCTGCCCGGCGGTAAGGGATCACGCCGGCGGAGTGCTCGTGGAACGTCGTCATGTCGTGGGGCGACGAGGTCGGGGATCGCGACGGACCGGACCGCGGGGACCGCCGCGCCGTGGTCGTGGTCGCCCGTCGGCCCGGCCGCATCCTCCTCCGCGACCAGACCGAGAACGGCCCCCGGCTCGACGCGATCGTCTTCCTGGCCATGGATCTCGGCCAGGTGTCCGGTCACCGGCGAAGGGACGTCGAAGGTCGCGGGTCCGGCCAGCACTTCCACCAGCCGTTCCCCCTCCCAGACGCACTGCCCTCGCGCCGCGAACCAGTGACTCACGACGATCGGTACGTCCGGACCGGTTCCCAGGTCGGGCAGGATCACGGGCGCCAAACGCATGGTGAACCCCGCCTCGTCAGGTTTGTCCGTCAATATCGATCGAGTCGTCCGCCGATCAGGACGCCCCGATCACTTCGATTCCAGTTTATCTCAACCGACTCGGGTTCGCCAGATCGTTGTCGAGCCGTTCCGGAACGTCTCCGAGCGGCATCGGATCGCTCTCCCGAGCCGCCCGAGTCCCGTTCGTCGGTCCATCGCCCGTAACTCCCTGTTACCAAAGAGGATTCGCTACGAGGCTTCTCCGCCGCGATGACGCGGGCCCCTGGCGATTGGGTCGATCCCGGTCGAGGATGTCCGACGTTCGACGCGGGTCTGTCGACCCCGCCGTGGCCCGGACCGCAGGTCTCCCGCCGGGAGTCTCCAGGGTTGACGCGGAATCGGATCACGGCGACGGCGTTCTCGGATCGCGCAATGGTCGGCATGGCGGGTCCCTCCAGGCCGAATTCGACCGGGCCGAGGATTCGGGAGGAATGCGAATCGCCTGGTGCCCCATATGACCAAGCCCGACTCGAAAGCCTTGCCCAGCAGCTCGTCGAGGTGCGGGCTGATCGGCTCGTTGAGCGGCAGGAACCAGACCGCGGGCTTATCCTGGGCACGGTTCTGCCGGCCGAGCGAGTCGAGCTCGTCCTGGACCGACCGGGCCGGCCCAAGCAGTTGATCGAGGTGCGGGACGATCGGTTCGCTCGGCTTGGGCGACCGGCGGATCAAAGTCCACCCAGGAATCGAGCGGTTCCCAACCGAGACGCTCCGGCCAGTCCCAACGGGACGAGATCGTAAAGCCCGGGGTGGTGTCAACCCCGGGACCTCCCGCCACGCCTCGGCTCCCTCCCTTCCGGCGAGCCCCGACGGGGCGACATCGCTCCACGCCGCGCCGGCGGTGATGTCGCCCCGTCGGGGCTCGCGGACCGCCAGAGGATCGGGCTGGCGTTCTCGGGGCTCGCGCCGAGCTGTCATCGCGCCCATTCGGGGCTCAATCCGGCACCCCCCGATTGCCCTTCGACAGAGGCCGACGACATCCAGACCCGGGGTCACTGAACTCCTGCCGACCGCCTTGAGGTAATAGACCTCCGGCTTGCCCTGCGCTTGATACGGGCGGTCCAGGAATGTTAAGGATAATTCGCCACGAATTCATTCCCGATGGACATCGACCGCGATATCTGGTGGGATGAAGACGACGATCGCGACGAAGTCTGATCCGATCCGGGCGCATCACCGACGAAGGAGGGGGGCACCGCGATGAAATCCATTCACGCGATCTGGAAGAACGGGCAGATCGTCCCGACACAACCGGTTGACTGGCCCGACGGGACCGCACTGGCGGTCGAGCCGATCGCAGAACCGCTCGAGACCGATTCCCCGGGAGACCTCCTCGGCGACGACCCGCAGTCCATCGCTCGCTGGCTCGCCTGGCTCGCCTCGCTCGAACCCTTGAGCTTCTCCGCGGAAGAGGAGGCCGCGCTGCAATCCGCACGGCAACAGCGGCGAGACTGGGAGAAGGCCCGATTCGACGAACGAGCCGAGCGACTTAAAGGGTTATTCGAATGAGACGATATTTGCTCGACACCGGCGCCGTGGGCGATCTGATCAATCGTCGCAAAGGCGTTGACCAGCGGGCCAGGGCGGCTCGCTTGACAGGAGCAGCAGTGGGCACGTGCATCCCGGTGGTGGGCGAGCTATTCTTCGGAATCGAGACATCCAGGTCGCGGCCATCGCGCTCGTCCTGGGCGAGTGCACCGTTGTCAGCGAGGATACCGACCTATCTGCCGTGCCCGGCTTGAGCATCGAGAATTGGACATCATGAGCAACCGCGTCCAACAGCCCGTCTCGGGGCCGGCTGACCGGCTTCCGTGACGACACCTCATTTCTGCCCCCGACCTTGACCGAGCCCAACGAGAGGTTATCGTTGCTGGACACGACGATTCCTCGGCGTGGGTAATCGGCGCCGTGGTCCAGGCCGTGAGACGGACGCGATGGGCAAGAACTTGCATGAGATCCGCGACCCGATCCACGTCTTCGTCCGACTCGATTCGGACGAGCGTGCGGTCCTGGACTCGCG
This sequence comes from uncultured Planctomycetota bacterium, assembly GCA_963845755.1. GTDB lineage: Bacteria > Planctomycetota > Planctomycetia > Isosphaerales > Isosphaeraceae > CAWJTV01. Next base: position 1,126,992 of record CAWJTV010000011.1, on the reverse strand, counting down.
ACCGTTCCAGCGCCTCCGACATATCCACCAACTCGCGCTGACCTACATGCTCTATCCGGCGGCGACGCACAAGCGTTTCGAGCATTCGCTCGGGGTCATGGAGCTGGCCAGCAGAGTCTTCGATATCGTTACTAAGGCGCGCTCAACAATAAGTTACCGAAATTGGTATTGACGGACGACGGCAGGTTGGATGATATTTCCGAGGATGCCGAACACACAAGTCGTCGAATGGATTCGTGAGAAGTATTCCGCGATTGTCGGGGACTTGGATGAGCTCGCTCGAAGGCGATGGGCCGCAGTGGAGTCGCGGTCGCTCGGTTGGGGCGGCATCGAAGCGGTGGCTGCTGCTACAGGGATGTCGGACCGCACGATTCGAACCGGGATCCGGGATCTGGCTGATCTCAACTCGCCACCGCCGACCCAACAACGCCGGTCGCGGCGGCCGTAAATGCCGCGACGTCCGAGCAGCCGAAGCTCGTCGAAGCCCTGCAGAAGCTGGTCGATGCCGGCGGCGAGGCGACCCCATGTCGCCACTCCGATGGACGTGTAAGAGCACGCGGACGTTGGCGGATGAGTTGGCGCGAGACGGGTTCGCGGTGAGCGCCAACACGGTGGGCCGACTCCTGCATGAGTGCGGCTATAGCCTGCAAGCCAACCGCAAGACGATCGAAGGCAAGCAGCATCCGGATCGTGATGCACAATTCCGACACATCAGCAAGCGAGTCACCGCCTTCCAGCGTGCGGGACAGCCGACCATATCGGTGGATACGAAGAAGAAAGAGCCCCTGGGAAATCTCAAGAATCCGGGTCGCAGTTACCGGAGGAAGGGAGACCCCAAGAAGGTCAAGACCCATGACTTCCCGGACAAGAAGCTCGGCAAGGCGGTGCCGTACGGGGTCTACGACCTGGCCCACAACGAAGCCGGCGTGTCGGTGGGGATCAGCCACGATACGGCCGAGTTCGCGGTCGCCGCGATTCGTCGCTGGTGGGAGCGCCTGGGGCAACCCAGATATCCGCGAGCGACGCGGTTGCTGATCACGGCCGACAGTGGGGGCAGCAACAGCCCGCGAACGCGCCTCTGGAGGTGGGCCGTTCAACAGTTCGCCAACGAAACGGGCCTGGCAGTGGAACTTTGCCACTATCCACCGGGCACGAGCAAGTGGAACAAGATCGAGCATCGGCTCTTTTGCCACATCACCCGCAATTGGCGAGGTGTTCCCCTGGAGACCTTGGAGATCGTCGTCAAGCTGATCGGCTGCACGCGAACCAAGGAGGGCCTGGAAGTTCACGCTTGGCTCGACGAGAATCACTACCAGAAGGCAAAGACCGTATCCAGTATGCAATTATCCGAAGTCCTCATACGCCGTAACAGTTTTCACGGCGAGTGGAATTATCAGATACGACCGCACAGAAAACAGAGCCAAATTCGGTAACTTATTGTTGAGCGCCCTAACCCCACGAACGTTAGCGACGAAGTCCGGAAGGTCCTCGAGGAGATCGGGCAGCCGAATCAGCTCCAATATTGGCGCCGGGTCCTGCGGATGGCGGCGCTCTGTCATGACATGGGCCACCTGCCTTTCTCGCACGCGGCGGAGAAGGAACTCCTCCCCGAGGGCTGGGACCACGAACGTCTGAGCCGGGAAATCATCCTGAGCCCGGAGCTGGCCAGCCTATGGACGTCCATGACCCCGCCCCTGCGGCCGCTGGATGTCGTCAAGCTGGCCATCGGCCCCCGGAAGGCCACGGGCCTCACGTTCTCGTACTGGGAAGCCATCCTGGCCGAGATCATCGTCGGCGATGCCTTCGGCGCCGACCGGATGGATTACCTGCTCCGCGACTCCTATCACGCTGGGGTTGCCTACGGGCGATTCGATCACTTCCGCCTGATCGATACGCTGCGCATCATCCCTTTGCACCTCCAGGTCGAGCCGGATACGGTCGCCGAGCCCACCCTGGGCGTCGAAGAAGGCGGTCTCCACTCGGCCGAGGCGCTGCTGCTCGCCCGCCATTACATGTACTCGCAGGTCTACTTCCACCCGATCCGGCGGATCTACGATATCCATCTCAAGGACTTCCTCTCCGCCGACCTGCCCGGTGGAAAATTTCAGACGGGTCTTGAGTCGCATCTGCAAATGACCGACAATGAAGTGAACTCCCGTATCCTGGCTGCGGCGAGCGACGTGTCGCTGGCGGGTCACGCTGCCGCGCGGCGGATCGCCCACCACGACCACTTCAAGGTCCTCTATCAGCGCCATCCGGAGGACGTGAAGGTGAATCCCGAGGCGGCCCAGGCCGTGTTCCAGGGGGCGAAGGCGGAGTTTGGCGAGGAGAACGTCCGGCACGACAAGTACACGCAGAAACGCGAGTCGTCGGTCTTTCCGGTCTTGCTCCGGGATGGGCGGATCGCGTCGTCGGAGAAGCTCTCCGAGGTATTACAACACCTCCCGGTGGTCGCCGTCGATTACGTGTTCATCAGGGCGGACCTGCTCAAGGATGCAACCCACTGGCTGACCGCAAACCGTGACCAGCTCATCCAGGCCCGCAAGGAGACCTGACCCATGGACCGCCTTCAGAAAGCCGCCATCCTCACCGAGCTGGCCGACCAGCTTCGACGCGAAGAAAGCTGGTGCGGCCACACCCACATGCAGAAGGCGACTTACTTCCTTCAGGAACTGCTCGGAGTGCCGACCGGATACGAGTTCATCCTGTACAAGCACGGCCCGTACTCGTTCGACCTGAGCGAGGAGATGACCGCGCTGCGGGCGGATTTCCTGATCGAGTTCGATCACCGGTCGCCCGGCTACGGCCCGGGCCTCGTGCCGACCGGGACGAGCGCCGAATTCGCGTCGCGCCACCCCGTGACGCTGGCGAAGTACGCCCGCGAGATCACGTACGTCGCGCAGGCCTTCGGCTCCAAGGGCGTGACGGAGTTGGAGAATCTGGCCACGGCCCTCTACGTGACCCGGGAGAACGGCGTTCCCCGCGGTGTCGAAGTCCTCGCCGACACTCGTCGGCTGAAACCTCATGTCCCGATCGACCAGGCCCTGGATGCGGTGCGCGAGTTCGACCGGATCGGCCGGGAAGCCGCAGCAGCCGAAGGCCCTTGACGCGGAGTCGGAGCACGGCGACGGCGTCCTTGGATAGCGTAATGGTCTGCATGGCGGATCCCTCCTGCCCGAATTCGACCGGGCCGACGATTCGGGAGGAATGCGAATCGCCCTGTGCCCGAGCGGGGGTCCTCTCAACGAGTTCGGGGCAGATCCGGAATCATGACGAGCCGTTGCCCTCCGTTGACTTGGTGGCTTTCACCGGCTCGAGGATCTCGACCAGGAGGGCTTCGACGCGGATCATTTCGTCGCCATCGTAGATGACCATGTCGCGGTTGTTTTGAGAGCAGGCGATGTTCTCGGGGTGCCGGACCTCGAAGGTCCTGCCACTGGCCATTCGGACGTGGAACGGTTGGAAGGGCTGGGCGGTGATGAGATCGCGGACTTGCAGGTGGGTGGCCATGGGTTGATCCTTTCAGGTTTTCGCCTGGTGTTTCTGTCGTTTGGCGTCCATTTCCAGGAACCACGCAGGCACCTCGTTGGCGAGGGCTGTAACGGCTTCTTCGATGACTCGGGTCTTGGTCATGCCCCCGCGCCATCTGGCGATCAGTTCGATTCGCTGGATCGTGCGAGCCGTCAGACGGAAAGACGATCGGGGCGTTTCTTTGGGCATGGTTCACCTCCCATCCTCACGCTACCCCGCGATGTCGAGACCGTCAAGACTGTCAAGACGATGACCTCCATCAAGAGGACGGTCTATCAGTCTGTGTTCACTCGGAAAGAAACCGACGCCACTGATTCAGCGATCTGGATTGCAGGCAGATCGCCCCAGCAAGCGAGCCCTACTTCGATGGCTTGCCCAGAAGCTCGTCGAGGTGCGGGCTGATCGGCTCGTTGATCGGCAGGAACCAGACCGCAGGCTTCCCCTTGGCACGGTATCTGCCGGTCGAGAGAGTCGAGCACCTCCTTGACGGTCTTGGCCGGCCCGAGGAGTTGATCGAGGTGCGGCGCGATGGGTTCCTTCAGCGGCAGGAACCAGACGGCGGGCTTCCCTTGCTCGCGGTAGTAGCGGTCGAGTGCCGTCGAAGACCTCCTCGGTGGACCGGGCCGGGCCGAGGACCTGATCCAGCAAGGGAGCCGCCTTCTCCTTCAAGGGGAGCCTCGTCAGCGCCTCGCGGGCTCGATAGCGGGCTCGGGCGGCCTCGAGCGCGGCGGGTGCGTCGATCGCGGCCAGCGGCGGTGGGGCCTTTCCAGCCTTCAGGGCCGCGAGCAGTTCCTCGGACTGCTGACGGATGCCAGGATCGACGGGCTTCGCTTTCGGCGCGGCGTCGTAAACGGCGAGCGACTCCTCCACCGACTTCTGGGCCGCGGCCCGATCGCCCAGGCGCCACTGGCAAACCGCGAGGTGATAGCGAGCCCGGCCCTTCGTTGTGGATTCCGTGGCCGGGAGCTGATCGAGCTCGGGCAGTAGCTTTACGAGGTCGTCGCGCGCCTGCGAGACCTGGCCCAAGTCGCGCAAGGCCGCCGCACGATTCAGGCGAATGAGGAGCCGTGTCGGAAGCTTTGCGGGTTGGCCGGCCATCAGCTCCAGGGCGGCGTCGTAGAACACGACTGCGCTGGCATAATCACGCCTGCGGAACGCGAGGACTCCCTGGGCATTCAACCAGTCGCCGTCGGGCCGGAGGAGCTCGTCGAGATGAGGGGCGATCGGTTCTTTGGGCCTGAGGAAATAGACGGCCGGTCTGCCCTGCTCTTTGTACTGGCGATCCAGGGATGTCAGCACGTCCGCGACCGGTCTGGCCGGGCCGAGGAGCCGCTCCACCTCGGGGATGATGGGCGACAGCTTGTCCGTCCCCTCTCTCGCTGCCTTGATCCGCCTGGCGATCTCGGGCTCGGCCAGCTTGTGCTGGGTGAGCAGTTGGCGGTAGTTTTCGACATCGGTTCGCAGGTTCGGGTGTTCGTGACCGGTCAATCGCTGGAATTGCGAGAGGATGCGAATGGCCCGTGCCATCAACGGCTCGGCCTCTGTCATTCGTTTCGTGGCATAGAGCAACACCGCCAGGTTGTTGAGGTGGATCGCAACGTCGGGGTGGTCCGGGCCGTACGATTTCTCGTCGATGGCCAACGCGCGGCGAAAGAGCGGCTCGGCCTCGCTCAGCCGATTCGTGGCCTGGAGCAACAACGCCAGGTTGTTGAGGTCGATCGCAACGTCGGGGTGGTCGGGGCCGTACGATTTCTCGTCGATGGCCAACGCGCGGCGAAAGAGCGGCTCGGCCTCGCTCAGCCGATTCGTGGCCTGGAGCAACAACGCCAGGTTGTTGAGGCTTTTCGCAACGGTGGGGTGGTGAGGGCCGTACGATTCGCTCGTCGATCGCCAACGCGCGGCGAAAGAGCGGCTCGGCCTCGCCAGCCGATTCGTGGCCTGGAGCAACAACGCCAGGTTGTTGAGGACGATGGCGACATCTGGCGAGTTCGGCCCTCGGTTGGCTTCGCGGAGTCGCAGACAATCCCGCAGCAGTGGCTCAGCTTCCGAATAATGAGCAAGATCGTGTAAAATCGAAGCGGTCGCGACCGCGGCGTCGGTCCAGGCTTGCCACTCCGTCGGGGATTTCGGGTCGGCCGAGGCCATGGCCCGCTGGAACGCGGCGAGGGCGCGGCGTGTTCCATTCCGGCTTCGGCGTCTTGCGGAACTGGGCCAGCGCCGCGGTGCCTTCCAGCATCGCCAGCTCACGCCCTTGCTGCTTCTGCTCGTCCGACGCCCGGAACACCTCATCAAGATTCCCCTTGGCCAGGGCTGCCCGCGCCCGGTCGAGGGGAGACAGGCTCTCCTCGGTCGCCCGCGGGGCGATCTTGCGGTCGATCAGGGCCTGGATCTCCGCCAGGGGGAGCTTGACCAGCGCCGGCAACTCCTTGAGGGCACGCTGGCGGGCGACCTCCGCTGAGATCTGCTTGTCCGTCAACAGTTGCTGGAGGAACCGCTCGGCGAACTCCTGCTGGACCTGCTGAATCGTCTGAGCCTCTTTGCGAGCGGCCTCCGCCGCAAGCCGTTCGCGTTCCTGCTTGTCGCGTTCCGCCTGCTGCCGTTCGCGTTCCGCCTGCTGCCTCACTTGCTCGTCCTGCTGGGCCCGATGTTCGGCCTGCTGCCGCCAGCCGACGTAACCCATTGCGCCCAACCCGGTGATCACCAGGACCGCGACGGCGACGAGTCCGCGTCGCAACCGGCCGCTGTGCTCGTCCACCTTTTGGTCGACCTGCTGGAGCTCGGTGGCGAGCCGTTCCACTTTCAGGCGCAGGCCGCGGATCTTCTGGTCGAGCTCCTCGGCGTGGCCACGGGGTTGTAATCCTGGCCGGTCGAAGCCACGCGATGGCGATGGGCCTCCTGCAACTCCTGAAGCTCGGCGGGCTCGGAATCGTGCCGGTCGGCCGGGAAGCCGGCGCCGGTGAGGAAGGCATAGACCGGCTTCTCCAGCTCGACGGCGATGTCGTATTCGAGCTGGGTATAGCTGCGCCGGGGCGCGTCGGCGGGCTTCTCGGGCGGCTCGGCGCCGTAGCAGTGGCCGGCGATGTGGATCACGGCCTCGCACGAGCCGATCCGCTCGCGGAGCTTGTCCTTCAGGTCGCGGTAATCGGCGGGGAAGTTCTTCTGCTCGACGGCATGATAGTCGCTGTCCTCGAGTGCTTTCTTCACGAGGTCTCGCACCGTGCCCAGTTCGCGCGTGACCGCACTGATGAAGACACTCTCGCGCCGGATCGTCCGAGGGGGAATGCTCATGGCCGACGTCGCCCTCCGCGTTCATGATCGAGCAAGACTCATCATAACGGAGGGGCGTTGTCGATGCATCCGGGTGGTTCACGGACCGACTCGGCGGCGACAATCGTCCTTCGGATGAATCGAACGCACAGTCCTTGAGGTGGTACTTTCGGATGCGGATCGTGGCTGGTCACCGCCCGGGTCAGGGGCGTTGACTCCATGCCGTGGCCTGAAGGGCGCCGGAGCCCAGCCCGGCGGGTGGCCTGGTCGGCTCGATGGCATGTTCGCTCGGAAGAACGGGCCTGGGCTATAATCGGAAGAAGGAGGTACGACCGATGAAGACGATCACAATCGAGGTCCCCGAAGAGATGACGTCGCTCGGCGGGGGTACGGACGAGCAGTTGGGCGAGGCGATGCGATTCGCAACAGCCGTACTGTGGTTTCAACAGGGCCGGATCTCACAAGGGAAGGCGGCGGAAATTGCCGGAATGAACCGCGTTCTCTTTCTGAAAGCGCTCCATGAGGCGGGAGTCGAGGCCATCCAGGTCACGGAGGAAGAACTCCGGCGCGAGATGGAGCTGCCCATCGGTGCGGATCGTTAACACATCACCCCTGATCCTACTGGCGGGCGTGAACGGCCTGGAGCTCCTCCGCGAACCCCCCGACTCGGACGTGACCGTCCCGGACACGGTGTTCCAGGAGGTGCTCGCGGGCGAGCGGTTCGACCCGAACGTGCGGGCCATCCGACTGGCCTCGGCGACCTGGTTGCGCATCGCGCCGGTCTCGCGGATTGCTCCCGGACTGGACCCGAACCGGCTCGACGCCGGTGAGCTCGCCGTGCTATCGCTGGCCATCGAGAATCCCGGAGCCATCGTCGTGCTGGACGACCGCGCGGCCCGCACAGAAGCCATCCGGCGAAACATCCCCTTGCTCGGAACGGCCGGCATCTTGCTCAGAGCCAAGGAACAGGGTCGCATCGCGGCCGTTCGACCGACCCTTGACGCCGTGTGTCAAGCCGGGTTGTATCTGACAGACCGCGTTTACCGCACTGTATTGCGGCTGGCCGGAGAGTGAACGAAGCGGAAAGCCGATGGATTACTACGTCGCTCAGCGGATGACCGAACTGGGAATCCAGGAAATCGGCATGCCCGACCGCGATGCGGGTATCCGATGGGCGGCGTTCCATCCTCGCGGCACGATCGGAGGGAGTTATGCGCCGGCTGGCCGGCTCATCGCCGACTCCGGCGTGTTCAATCTCGAATTGCTCAAGAAGGCTTACGACGATGAAGCGTCCCGGTGATTCGAGCGATCGCGCCTCCGCGACCGGCTGGATTCGATCATCGCCCACGAATATGAGTAGCATCGCAACGGCATGGACCATGAGGCGGCGCTCAAGGCCGCGCCGAAAACCGACCTGTCGATCAGCGACCGGGCAAGAGAGATTTGTCGGGCAATGGATAGGGGGTGGAAGGGAAAGTCGGCTCCGGACCCGGCTTGATATCGGCGGGTGGCACGTTCCCGACGGTTATTCGGACAGGATCCCTGCCGGATCGGGGTTACGCCTCCGGCCGGTCAACACGCTCTCGTTGCGCAGCTCATTTCCGCAAACTCGAATCGCCGTTCCCATCCCCAATAGGTGAAATGAAAGTCCGATTCCGGGCCACCCAGGAACGAATGGACCGGCATCATGATCCGCGCCGCCACCAACTCGCGATAGGCTGGCCGGTTGGCGTCCGTCACCTCCCGATCACCCGCCAGGCGGCGGCGAAGTACCTCCCTGGCCGACTCCGAGAGATGGCTCGCATCGGGGGTTTCGAACCGCTCGCGTTCGATCCGGTCCTGCGACTCGTTCAGCAATTCCTCGCGTCGTGCCGAGGCGTCGTCGGTGAACTGGAACTCCTCGCCCTCAGGCACCATGATCCCGGCCGCGACGAGTTCCCGGTAGGCGAGCAGCCGGGGCTCCGTCACGGGCAGCCGAAGGCCCTTGACGCGGAGCCGGAACACGACGACGGCGTCCTGGGATAGCGTCATGGTCTGCATGGCGGATCCCTCCTGCCCGGATTCTACCGGGCCGACGATTCGGGAAGAATGCGAATCGCCCGAGGCGCCGCGCCGGGTGGAAGACGCGGTTCGTTTTTCTGACGAGTTACGCGGCTTCCCCAGTCTTCCTGGCTTTGTAGCTGCGGAACGGGCTGCTGGGCCGCTCCTTGAGGTGGCGGTCCAGGCGGCCATCCTCGGAAAGGAAGGCCGCACGGAGTTGGAGGATCGCTTCGGCACCGGCCTCGCTCCAGAACTTCTCCGACCCCTTCACCCGGCGGTTGAATATCTTCACCGTTGACTCCACGTGGCTGGTCGTCCACGGGAGGCCCTCGCGACGATAGCGCGGATAGTCCATCCGCTCCCGGTTGTCTTCCAGGTAGCCCAGCACCCGCGCGACGATCCTCCGGGGGTCGTCGTCGGCTAGCCTTTCCAGCGGGCACCCGCACAAGGCGATCTGGGTATCACACCAGGTGCGAAGCTCCGCGATCACCCGATCGACCCGCCCGTTCCAGCAGGCCTCCGCCCAGGCCTGGAATGACTCCCAGCGGCCCTCGGTGTCGGCGACCATGACCCGGGCCGCCGTGAAGAGGTGGGCCAGGGCGTGGAGGAAGTCAACGATCGCCACGAAGGTCGGGAAAGAGCGGCGGTGCAGCCCCCAGATCCAGGCCGAGCCGTCCCCCAAGAACGCCCGGGCGGCGGCCGCGGCGAAGTTCCGCCGTCGGGCCTCGGCGGCGACCATCGGCCCGAAGCGATCGACCGGGGCGGTCGTGGCCACGTAAGTGCGCACCGATAGCTCCGGCGTACCGCGCGGCTCGGCGGCCTCGGCGACGGCCGGGATCGGCAGCACGGCGGGCTCCTGGATCTCGGGGGCCGGCGGGCCCATCGGTCCGGTCCCGCCGATGGCCCCGATGACCTTCTCGACGTAGGCCCGATCGCGGAAACAGGCGGGCAATTCCGGCTCGGGGTCGCACTCGGAGACGACAGGGGCCATCGTCGCCAGGATCGCGATCTTGTCCTCGTGCCAGGCGGCCTGGTGGGCTCCCGGCCCCTGGCCCGCGCCGCGGATCTGGAGCCGGCCGCCATCGACCTCGACGACCGCCAGGGCTGGCCGTGTCGCGACGCGCGGCTCGAGCGTGCCGGCCTGGAAGCGGTCCACCGGCTCATCCCGCTGGGACCGCAACTGCTCGCCGAGTTCGCGGGCGATGCGGTCGAGTTGCCGGCCGCTGATGTCCACCTCGGCCAATTCGGCGACGGCCTCGGCTGCCTCGCGGAAGGAGGGCTCGCGGGTGGCGGAACGGACGATCTTGCGGACTACCGAGGGGCTGTAGTCATGGGACGTCAGCCGTAGCGCCGGGCGCTGAGGGAAAAAAATCCCGGCGGCAGGCCGGGCAGTGGCACTGGGGCTCGGCGTAGGTGACCGCGCCGCCCCAGAAGTCGATGGCCCGCGGCTCGCGCTGTACGGCGCAAGGCCGCTGACACGTCGGGCAGGGTTGCTCGGGCCCCAGCAGCGCGGCCTTCCGCTCCAGCAGATCGGCGATGGTGCCCCGAGCGACGGCGCGGGCGGCGGTGATGGCCATCTGCTCGATGTCGTCGGCGTCGAGATCCAACTCGGGCCCGACCTCATCGTGGACGCGCCGGGCCACGACTTTCCCCCACCCTTCGGCGAGCCGCTCGACGCCGTCTCGATCCATCGATGGTGACTTCTGGAAAGGCATCGGAGGTCCCTCCTTGGACTTCGGGTGATAGACAATCTGGGAAACTCACCTTGACAGCTTACCAGGGATCGAACGCCGCGCCAACCGCGTCTTCCACCCGCCGCGCCCGGGTTCTCTCTCTTGCCATTGACTCCCGTGTCCTGAACCCTTAGCTTCGGAAGAAGGTGCCGATCGTAAGAGGCCCGGCGAAAACCGCCTTCCTGGTTTTCCCGTGAAGTCTGCCGCTCACGGACCTGATGACCGAGGAGCTGGCATGATGTCCCGAGAGAATCTCCCCGATCAGCCCGGCCTCCAAGTCCTCCAAAGCGACGTTCCTCCCGATTCCTCGCAATCGCGCCGTCCCGGGGTGATCGAGCAGGGATACCAGCAATTCCTGGAGGATCTCGAGGGGCTCCTCCAGGACAGGCGTAACCACCGCAAGCTGGCCGCCTACCACGGCCGGCGCCGGGTCTGCATCGAGAAGACGATGGAGGCGGTCGGGAAGGCGTGCGTTCGCGAGTCGATCCCCGATGATGAGCTGATGATCGAGTCGATCGCGCCTCAGCCCGATGCGCTCCATCATCGCCTTGACACCGGCCCCGAAGCCGGCCAACCCGAGCTCGAGACGGTCATGAGTCCGGAGGCCGTCAAGTCAGGACCCAAGGTCCGAGCGTGATGCCCCGGATCGGCAACCCCTCCGCGTGCGACCCACCGTGATCATCGAGGCGAAGCCCTTCTACAAAGAGGCGACCTTACACTGGGTTTGCCTGTGAATACGAGTTCGCCTTTTGACCTACCGCTCCGGGCTGCGGCCTAATTCAATCAGGCAACTGCCCCATGAGGAAGTCAATCTGATCCGCGACATCCAAGCGATTGGTCCAGTTCTCCTGGTGGTAGGTCCAGAAGAATTCGAGCTCTGGCAGCAATTCTGGTGCATGGGCCATAAGGTGAGACTCGCAACTCTCACGGCCGAGCGAGGCGAGAAGATAGATCAGCCATGGACGAGCACTGGCGGGGGCCTTCCCCAGCCCCATCACGATCTTCCCGACGGGTTTGCGGCCTGAGGCAATGATGGCTCGGACAAGCCCTGCGGATTGCCTTTCATCTCTGCCAATTAGGTCGAGAGCGGTGTCCAAACTCTGATCGTTCAGAAGTCGCGAAGCGGCGACAATCGCATGCATCGTGGTTGTGTCATCTTCGCCGGCCAAGAGATCTCAGGAGCGCGGTCGCGCCGAGATCTCGCGGCTGCCCAGCCATGCCCCAGGCACCTGCCGCGCGAAGTTCAGGAGGATTGGAGGGGTTACGGGCGAGATCGGCGAGAAGCCTCAAGGCTTCATCTCCCTGAAACTCAGCAAGAATGAGTGCCACCTCCATGCGAAGTTCGATCGATCCTTCCCTTGTCGCCACTTGAGCGATCCGGTTCCATCCCACCGATTCGTCTAGTCGAGCCAGCGACGCAGCGGCCTCAAGTCCTATGAATGAGTCAGCGTGATCCTTCATGATGTGGCGCAGAGCAGGGACGCTTCGCTGAGCAGACTCGGGCAGAAATCCGAGGGCTTTCACGGCGGCATAAACCGTCTCACGCTCGTCACTCCGAAGATCGGCGAGGAAGTCGTATCGGGAGACCACGGGACAGATCGGCGGAACAGGACTCGACATTGATGAAGCGATGATCGTGTCCCCGTCTCCGAACGAGTCGCCTGCCTTCACATGGGGATTTAGTCGGAATTTCACTTGTTTCGTTCGGCTTGTCCGGGCAGTAGCTTTCTTCCTACGTTGAAGGAGGCACTTCCCATCCTTGCCCGAATTCAGCTTCATCTTGATCTGGTCTCGAGAAATCGATACAACGCGGCCACCTTCCTTCGGGATGGTCGCTGGCCATGTTAGCTGAAGCTCGCTACCCTCAGATGCAGCCTTGATCTTGCTCCGACTCGCGAGACGGATGGCTCTCCCCATTTCACCGACCTTGAACAGCGTCATCCGATTGCTTGGCACCCACTTACTCCCTTGCTGAGAGCATCGGATGAATGCAATTACATCGCTGTTTCGTAAGCCTTTATTCCAAGCCCTTTCTGGCCTCTTAGCATCGGACATCGTAACCGTGAGAGCGCTCTTCGCCCGACTTCGAAGCGCGTACCTGTCTTCAAGCAGAGGAGATCGGGCATACGCCTCTTCTTATCCTTATCCTTCCAAATCTTGTTGCTCCTCGAACCGCGTTCAAGCTCGATGATCTGGAAGCCGCCGCAGTCAGGAGGTCAGCCACTTTGCGAACCCCGACCGCTCCAATGCTGATGTTGCGGAGAAACTCTCGATTGGTCTTGAATCCCAACTCGATTGCCCTTGTTCCAGGCAGCGGTTAAGGCATGAGTTCGCCCAGCGTGACCCCCAAGGCCCGAGCGAGATTTTCGATGTTCACGAGCGAGATGTTCCGCTCGCCCCGCTCCACGCTGCTGACGTAGGTTCGGTGCAGCCCAGCCCGTTCGGCAAGTTCCTCTTGGGAAATGCCCCTCTGCAGGCGAATCTCACGAAGTCGATTCCCGAAACGGACGGTTACGTCGCTCAAGTCCACGCCCTTCGCTGCGTCTTGGTGGGAAACCACCGTTGACGCCACTCTCTGGGCAGTGCATACTATAGGTCTACAGACTTTACGATACCGTTACGCATAGTCTACAGACAGGGAGCGAGACTTTGGCCGCGACACTGATGCGAAGGCATGGCGACAAACCCGTTGAGCTTTACCGCACCCGCTTCGGAAAAGCGATTGTCACATTCGCAGAGGACTATCTGTCATGCTTGGATGAAAGCTCCGTCGATCTGGTGATCACATCGCCGCCATTTGCCCTGTTGCGCGAGAAAGAATACGGTAACCGCGAGCAACGGGAGTATGTCGAATGGCTCGTCTCCTTCGGGCCGCTTGTTCGTCGGGTCTTGAAGGACACAGGCAGCTTTGTGCTCGACCTCGGCGGTGCCTACCAGCGGGGCGTTCCGGTCAGATCCCTGTATAACTATAGAGTTTTGATAAGATTATGTGACGAGCAAGGCTTCCATCTCGCCGAAGAGTTCTTTTGGCACAATCCGGCTAAATTGCCTTCGCCCATCGAGTGGGTGAACAAGAAGAAGATCCGTGCGAAGGATTCAGTCAACACGGTCTGGTGGCTGTCCAAGACCGAATATCCCAAGGCCAATGTCAGCAACGTACTGGCCCCCTACAGCGAGCGCATGAAGAAACTCATCGAAGACCCAGACAAGTTCTACAGACCGAAAGATCGGCCATCAGGTCACGATATCAGCAGTGGCTTCGGGAGGGATAATGGAGGTGCCATCCCGTCTAACCTCTTGCAATATCCAAACACGGAGAGCAACTCACTCTACATCCGCATTTGCAAGACTATGAATCTGGCTCCGCACCCTGCGAGGTTTCCGCGATCATTCCCGGAATTCTTTATCAAGTTCCTCACCGATCCAGATGACCTCGTCCTCGATATCTTCGCGGGGTCAAATACCACAGGCGAGGCTGCGGAACTGCTTGGGCGAAAGTGGTTGGCTCTCGAATGTGAACGAGACTACAGCCTCACGTCAGCCTTTCGATTCATGGAAGGTTGGCCGGAAGAGGAGATAAGGAAGTTCGTTGCGTCCAGTGAGAGAGGAGCCGACCTCCCATTACTGCTCGCAGCGCCCCAGGGGGTTCTCTTCTGAAACGAACCGCCTGGGATCGCAGGGTCATGAATGAAACTCGTTATTGAACCTATTCAAGCGATTACGATCCCGAGAATTCCTTGATAGGAACGGCAGTCCACTCATTGGCGATGTCGTATTCGAGCTGGGTGTAGCCGCGCCGGGGGGCGTCGTCGGGCTTCTCGGGCGGCTCGGCCCCGTAGCATTGCCCGGCGATGTGGACCACGGCGTCGCACGAGTTGATCCGCTCGCGGAGCTTCTCCTTCAGGTCGCGGTAATCGGGCGGGAAGTTCTTCTGCTCGACGGCGTGATAGTCGTTGTCCTCGAGCCCCTTCTTCACGAGGTCGCGCACCGAGCCCAGTTCGCGCGTGACCGCGCTGATGAACACCCGCGTGTCGCGCCGGATCGTCCGAGGGGGAATGCTCATGGCCGACGTCGCCCTCCGCGTTCATGATGAGGCCGGTCTCATCATAACGGAACAGCGTTGACCATGCATCCGGGTGAGTCATGGATCCGACTCGCCCGGCATTCCATCGGCATCAGGCATGAGCGAATCGAACTCCACCCAGCGGTTTATCGCAGGCCGTCGAGTTCGAGTACCACTCGCGGATCAATGAAGGCGGGTCTCAACGGTGGCCTTACGGCGTCACCTGCCAGTCTTCCCATTTCAAGGCCGGTCACCCGGCTGAACTCCATGACGTTGTGGGTCACGAGCGTCAGGCCATGAACCAGGACGATGGCCGCGACCTGGAGGTCCGTAAGGCCCGATGGCGATGCCCGCGTGACTACGAGCATCGGCGAGGCGAGCGATTCGCGCCATACTCGTGTCAGCGGCGCCGTCATCGAAGGAAAGACTGATGAACGGTCGCACGAAGTTCTCGATCTCTTGATGAGATGACTCCTGGGTCTGCTGACTGCAATGGGCACCGTGGTCACGAGCTCAGCCTTCACGACGGAGCATGAGACAGATATCGCTCGCGGGCGTTGCGGCGATCCGAGCGATCACGGCCGAGTTACGCTGGCGCAGGTCATTCGATGCACGCGTTGGTATCGAGGAGATCGATCATTCAAGATCGAGTCGTTTCTCCAACTGCCCCTGGTCGCGGCGACGAAGCGGTTCGACCCGAACCTGCGAGCCCTCCGTCTGCTCGAAGAAGCCTGGCGGCGCATTGGCCGGTCTCGCGGATTGCTCCCGGACTGGACCCGAACCGGCTCGACGCCGGTGAGCTCGCCGGGCTATCGCTGGCCATCGAGAATCCCGGAGCCATCGTCGTGCTGGACGACCGCGCGGCCCGCACAGAAGCCATCCGGCGAAACATCCCCTTGCTCGGAACGGCCGGCATCTTGCTCAGAGCCAAGGAACAGGGTCGCATCGCGGCCGTTCGACCGACCCTTGACGCCGTGTGTCAAGCCGGGTTGTATCTGACAGACCGCGTTTACCGCACCGTATTGCGGCTGGCCGGAGAGTGAGCGTAGTGCGACATCCTTCCGGCGGAGATAGCCAATCCAGGCATTCGTATCGGGTAGGTCAATCAAGGCCATTGATCCCGGCCTTCGAATACCCCTTGCTCGGGCCGCTCCAGTTTACCCTTCCACGCACTGGCCGTCGCGGCGACGAATCGTGACCATTCCTCCTGAGTCATCCCTGAGGGCTCTCCGACACGACCCTCGACGGATTCGACGACGACCTTGACCTCCCGGTTGGCTCCGGACATCCCCACCGGGACGCTCAGCATCAGCACGCCGTCGGGGCCGGCTCGCGTTCTCAACGCGATGGTGTTCCTGGCTCGCCTCCTGGGGTGGAGTCCGCACCTCAGCGCCTTCTCCCCAGGATAAGTTGTCGCGACCCAGGCGTCTACGGAAGCCAGGGCCGCCGCTCCTGGAGCACCTCCTCCGAGGTGCATTTGAGCGGCACGTCGATTTTGGGCCGAGATGGAGTGCCCGCGACGACCCGGGCGGCAAGGGTCAGATCCACGCTGTCATCGTCGCTCGGCGCGGGTCTCCCGACCCCGCCGTGAGCCGGGCCGAAGGTCTCCCGGCGGGATGGGCCAGGGGAAACCTTCGGTCGGCCCAGTCGCACGGTCAGGAGACCTTGCCACAACTTCGTCCGGGATCGCCAAGAATCCAGGAACGGGTTCCCGGCCCGCTTCTTAATAGCCGAAGCCCAGGGCCGGTGCCAGGAAGCTGGTGTCGTAGTAAGTCGAGCCATAGCCGTAACCATTGCCATAGCCGTAGAAGGGAAGGCCATAGCCCGTCCCATAGCCCCCATAGTACGGATAACCGTAGCCGTAGCCGTAGCCGCCATAGCCCACGCCAATGCCGCCATAGCCCACGCCGTAGCCGCCATAGCCCACGCCATAGAACCCCGGGTAGAAGCCATTTCCGCCGAGACCCCCGGAGCCGGGATGGCGAATTCCACCCATGTGTCCCATGCCGCCCATGTGTCCCATGCCACCGAAGCCGCCGCCACCACCATGCCCGCCTTGGGCCATGACCGATGAACTGGAGAAGATCCAGATCACCAATGCCAGGGCAAATGCCGTCAAGGGGAGTTTGCCACCGCGCTGTAGGAGAGAAACCATTGGTGTGCTCCTGTAAGTGCGTTACGGGTCATTCCAGGCCGTGAAGTGAGAGCCACCGGACCCGGACATAAAATTGTCTTCATCATCTGTTCACGGCGTTCTCGGTCTCGAGTCGGTGCGGGGCTGTGAGTCGGAGCTCGGCGAAGGGCCGCGTGTTCCGCACTCGACCCTTCGCGGGCACTCCGGTCGTTGAGCCAGGTGCGGCCTCTCCCGTTGGAGTTCATCCCCGTCCCGAAGAATTGCCGATCCCGGAGATCAGCCGACACGCCAGGCCCAGGGCCATCGGGGTAAGTGCAATCGCGAAGGACCATTGTACGAGATCGACCATGGCACGCCTCCTTTCGCCTCGCGGCAGAGGGGCATTCGCCCCGCCAGGTTGCTTCGCCAGGGCCACTGGTCCTTGCCCCTCCAGAAAGTCCCGCGGAAAAAGTCGAGGGATCCCTTCATCTTTTTTCCCGGAGCGCTCGAGCGGTCAGACCTGTCGAGGTTCGTTCGACCGGTCGTGTCCGGTCGCACGATCGGAGGGTAACGTTCCACCCGGCGCTCACTCTCAATCGACTTCCTCGGCGACCCTCTGCGTCGACACGCTGTCGGTACCGCGCTACTCGTCATGGAGAACCTGAAAGTCCTCAGCTTCCGAGAGGTCGTAGACCCGGATCTTGATGTCGTGATGGATGATCCCGGTGACGGCGACACGCTTTTCATCCCGGTGGGCATCGCACGCGCGTCGATAGTCGTCGCGGCCGAGAACGACCTTGACGCGCGCCGACCGGCCGCCAACGGTCGTGCGGATGACAATCTTGCCGATCAGGTCGTCGAATAGTGATCGTTAGTTCATTATTATTCTTCCTCTTCAGTGGGTAAACCACCTCCCGCTCTCGGAGCACATCCTCTGAAGTACACTTGAGCTGCACGTCGATCTTGGGACGAGATGGAACACCCTCGACGACCCGGCCAGCCAGAGTCAGATCAACGCTGTCATCGTCCACCCCGGCGGTCGAGACCGAAAACCTCACAGCCCATTCGGTCCAGTAACCTCCGAGTCCGGCTCCCGGGCCATCAACGATCCACGCAAACTGGACCGGCGAGGCGAATTTTGCCGATTCTGCCAGTTCTCATGGGTCTCGGGACCGCGACGAATCCACCGCGCTTTTTCTTTTTGAGATTTTTGTATCTGCCGCTGTGGTCGAAAGTTCGGGAGACCGGCGGCCCGGTTTCGCTCATAGGTGCATTAACGAAATTTCCAAGTTGCGGCATACTAAGAATAGAGCGGTCGCGTGCGCCCGTTCCCGAAGCGGCCACAGGCTGCGACGCAGAGGTCCGAACCACTCGCAATGGGATTGATCCAACTCCTTTCGCGTTTTTCCCCAAGTTCGCTTCACACCAGGGGATACGCTCGCGCGCCTCGCCGATTTGTTATCATAGAGTGTCACATTGTGCCACGATTCGCGATGGGCGAAGCCCGTTCTTCAAAGGCTGAGGGCTCGATCGCAAGTGGTCCGACGCGACCTTCCGATTTCCGTCTTCAGTCGGTCCGTCCGACCGCGGGGTGGTTGGTGTTCCGTGAGAACGCCACATCCTATTCTTCTCCCCGCGCCTGGGCCTGGAGGATCTTCTTCGCTTTCTCCAACTCGTGCTTCCGTTCGGGCGACAGGTTCTTGCCCGCGCGGTTGATGAAGTACTGGATCATCCGGATCCCGGACCCGATCCCCTTGGGACTCACCTCCTTTCGAGCCATGATCTCGGCGATGGTCTCGGCGTCCTTGGTGAAGGTCCCTTCGGGAGGGAACGTCGAGACCGTCTTGACTCCGGCAACCCAACGTGGATTCACCGGGGCTTTCGAACTCCTGACCATCGGTCCATCCTCCGGAGCGGCTCGGGGCGCGTGGTCTTTACGGTTGACCGGTCATGCCACATTGAAGCAACCACCATGCCAGTACAAAGATCGGCCGAACCGCCGCCGCATCGGCTGCGATGCGCGACACTCGCAACTCGGCTGGCGCCCCCTTTGACAGCGCGTCGCGGCTGCGGTACACCTAATGAAACGGTGACATCGTGCTCTCTGCCCGGCACCGGCCCGCCTTGAAGCCCGCTTGTTCATCCCCGGCCTGGAACGGCCCGCATCGCGGGGTACGGCTCCTGGTCTGAAGGGGGCGGCCCCCTGATGCAGGATCGGCAACGACCGTGATGGAAATTCCTCCCTCCCTGAGGCACAAACCGTGATGACCAGTCGAGTGAGACGACGGTTCGGGACCTGGCTGTCCGCCGCCGGCATGATCGTGGTCTTCTGCGTCGGTCGGACCGCCGTCGCGGCCGATCCGCTGCGCCTGGAGCTGCGCAAGGGCGATCGGATCATCATCATCGGTAACACCTTGGCCGAGCGGATGCAGTATTACGGCCACTTCGAGACCCTCTTGCATAGCCGGTTCCCCCAGCTCGAGCTGGTCGTCCACAACCTGGGATACTCGGCCGACGAGCTGACCCTCCGCCCGCGCCAGGCCCATTTCAACGACCACGGCCACACCCTCAAGGACGAGAAGCCCGACGTGCTCCTGGCCGTCTTCGGGGTCAACGAGTCGTTCGCCGGGCCCGCCGGACTGCCCCGATTTCGACGCGACCTCGAGCGGTTCATCCAGGAGTCCACGACCACCAAGTACAATGGCAAGGAAGCCCCGCACCTCGTGCTGCTCTCCCCGATCGCCCAGGAAGACCTCAAGAACCCGCACATCACCGACGGCAAGAAGAACAACGAGAACATCAAGCTCTACACCGACGCCATGGGCGAGGTGGCCCGGAAGCATCAACGTCGTCTTCGTCGACCTGTTCCGGCCGTCCCAGAAGCTCTACCAGGCCGCCAGCCACCCCTTGACGATCAACGGAGTCCACCTCAGCGACGCGGGTTACCGGGCGCTGGCTCCGGTCCTCGACGAGGCCCTCTTCGGCCCGAGGCCGATCGCGAAGAAGGTCAACCAGAAGGCCCTCTTCGACGCCGTTCAGGAGAAGAACCTCCAGTTCTTCTACGACTATCGCGCGGTCAACGGCTGTTATATCTACGGTGGCCGGAAGGCCCCGTTCGGCATCGTCAACTTCCCGGCCGAGTTCGCCAAGCTCCGCAAGATGATCCAGGACCGCGAGCGCCGGATCTGGGAGATCGCCCGGGGTCAGAGCGTCCCCGCGACGATCGACGACAGCAACACCGGCGCGTTCGCCCAGGTCGAGACCAACTTCCACGGCCGGATCCACATCACCACACCCGAGGAGGAGATCAAGACCTTCACGCTGCCCGAGGGCTACGCCATCAACCTGTTCGCCTCCGAGGTCGAGTTCCCCGCGCTGGAGGATCCCGTGGCGATGACCTTCGACGCCAAGGGCCGGCTCTGGGTCACGGTGATGCCGTCGTATCCGATGTACCTGCCCGGCCGGAAGCCGAACGACAAGGTCCTGATCTTCGACGACGCCAACGGCGATGGCAAGGCCGACAAATGCACGGTCTTCGCCGACGGGCTGCACGTGCCCACCGGCATCGAGCTCGGCGACGGCGGCGTCTACCTCTCCCAGATGCCGAACCTCATGTTCCTCAAGGACACCGACGGCGACGATCGCGCCGATACCCGCGAGCTGATCATGCACGGCTTCGACACCGCCGATAGCCACCACGCGATGCACGCCTACACGTGGGACCCCGGCGGGGCCCTGTACTGGCAGGAGGGGACGTTCCATCACAGCCAGGTCGAGACGCCATACGGACCCCAGCGCGTCAAGGAGGCGGGGATCTTCCGCTGGGAGCCCCGGACGAAGAAGTTCGACATCTTCGTCTCGTACGGGTTCGCCAACCCCTGGGGCCATTACGTCGACGCCTGGGGCCAGAACTTCGTCGCCGATGCCTCCGGCGGGGCGAACTATTACGGCACCGCGTTCTCGGGCCAGGTCGTCTATCCGCAGAAGCACGGCGGGATGAAACAGTTCTTCCCGATGCAGTGGCGGCCCACCTGCGGCTGCGAGCTGGTCTACAGCCGGCACTTCCCCCACGAGACCCAGGGGGACTATCTCCTGAACAACGACATCGGCTTCCAGGGCATCCTCCGGTATCGCGTGAAGGAGGACGGCTCGGGCTTCGCGGGTGCGGCCGTCGAGCCGCTCTTACGATCGTCGGATCCGAACTTCCGCCCGATCGCGCTGCAATTCGGCCCGGATGGGGCGCTCTACGTCGTCGACTGGTTCAACCCGCTGATCGGCCATATGCAGCACTCGCTCCGCGACCCGAACCGCGACCACACGCACGGGCGGATCTGGCGGATCACCTATCCGCGCCGGCCGCTGGTCGATCGGCCCAAGATCGCCGGCGCCACGGTCCCCGAGCTGCTCGACCTGCTCAAGGCGTACGAGGACCGGGCCCGCTACCGGGCGCGCCGCGAGCTCCGCGAGCGGCCCGACCAGGACGTCCTCTCGGCCCTGGCGAAGTGGGTGACCGGCCTGGATACCGGCGACGCCGATTACTGGCGGCACATGCTCGAGGCCCTCTGGTTGCACCAGAGCCTCGACGAGATCGACGTCCCGCTGCTCAAGCAGATTCTGAGCTGCCCCGAGCCCAAGGCCCGCGCCGCGGCCACCCGCGTCCTCTGCTACTGGCGCGACCGCGTCGACGAGTCCCTGGAGCTGCTCCGCAAGCAGGTCAACGACGACCATCCCCGCGTCCGGCTCGAGGCCGTCCGCGCCCTGAGCTTCTTCGACGGCGGCCAGGCTGCCAAGGCCCAGGAGATCGCCCTGGAATCCCTCGTCCAGCCCCAGGACGACTACCTCGAATACACCCTCAACGAGACCACCAAGACCCTCGATCAGCGGATCAAGAGCCAATCTCAGAATAAGTAAATCCATGATTGACTTTATAAAATGGGTTGTTTCGCTCGCGGCGATCGCCGCCGGGTTGCTGACGGTCTCCCCGGCGCGGGCCGCGCAAGATGCCCAGACCTCGGGCGGCCCGCTGGCCAGGCTCCTGGCGAGCGGCCGCGTCCCCGAGGCGCGCCAGGGGACCGTGATCGAGATGATCGGCAAGCGCGGGACCGTGGGCGACCTGGATTACATCTATAGCCAGGTCATGAGGGGGGGCTTCGCCCCGGAGATTCGCGTCAAGGCGCTGGATGCGCTGGCCGAGGCCGCGCTCACCCGGGACATGAAGCCGGGCCGGGGTCGCGACGAGCTGGTCTCGATCTTATCGGGGGGATCGGCAACCTGGGCGACGGCCCTGGCGAAATCGTCGGTCCGGCTCGCGGGCCTCTGGAAGCTCGAGTCGGCGGTGAATGCCCTGCGGGAGATCGTCCGGTCGGCGACGGCCGAGGAGGAGCTGCGCGCCGCCGCGATCGAGGCCCTGGCGACGATCGGCGGCCAGGCGGGCCGGTCGCGGATCGAAGAGTTGGCCGGGACGGGCTCATCGGCGCCCGTCCGCGTGCTGGCGGTCGCGGCGCTGGCCCGGCTGGACGTCAACGCCGCCGCCGCCCGCGCCGCCGAGCTGATCCCGCAAGCGGTCGCCGAGCGGGTCGACCTCAAGCCCCTGATCGCGGCGTTCCTCAACCGGCAGGGTGGCGGCGCCGTCCTCGCCGCGGCGATCGATCGGCAGCACATCTCCAGCGATGCCGCCAAGATGGCCCTGCGCGCATGTATTCCCTCGGCCTGAGTGATTCCGCGCTGTCCGAGTCGCTCGGCCACGCGGCGGGCATCGCGACCGAGATCAAGCCGCCGACCCCGGCCGAGCTGGCCGCCCTGGTCGCCGAGGTCGCCGCCAAGGGCGATCCGGCGCGCGGCGAGCAGGTCTTCCGCCGCAACGACCTGAACTGCATGACCTGCCACGCGGTGAGCAAGGCCGGCGGCGACGTCGGGCCGGACCTCAGCTCGATCGGCCTGAGCTCCCCGCCCGACTATATCATCAACGCGATCCTCGTCCCCGACCAGTCCATCAAGGAGCAATACCACACCCTCGCCGTGCTCACCACCGACGGCCAGGTCTACCAGGGGATCGTCACCGACAAGGACAACCAGCGGATCGTGCTCAAGGAGGCCACGGGCGCCCTGCGGGTCGTCCCCGTCTCCGCCATCGAGGATCAGAAGGCCGGCGGCTCCCTGATGCCCAAGGGATTGGTCAACCTGATGACCCGATCCGAGTTCCTCGACCTCGTCCGGTTCCTCTCGGAGCTGGGCCGGCCCGGTCCTTATGCCATCCGGACGATCCCCACGATCCAGCGCCTGGCGCGTCCTCAAGCAGGTCCCCCCCGCACTGGCCGAGGCCATCCCGATGCCGCAGGTGCTCCACGCCCAGGTACTCACCGCGCCCCCCGACCGCTGGACCACGGTCTATGCCAAGGTCGCCGGTGCCCTCCCGCTGGAGGACGCGTCCGCCATCAGCCACAGCCCCGTGCTCTACCTCCAGGGCGAGCTGAATGTCTCGGCCGAAGGCACGATCCGGATCCGCCCGCTATCCCCCGTGGGGATGCGCTTCTGGGTCGACGACATCCCCGCTCCGGCCGGGACCCGAGAATTCACCACGGCCGTCACTCCGGGCCGCCATACCGTGACCCTCCGCATCGAGATGCCCCAACGCCAGTCGCCCGAGGTCCGGATCGAGGTTGACAAGCCCAGCGACTCCTCGGCGGAGTTCACCGTCGTCGGGGGGAAGTAGTTGCAGGTGGTCAGTGACGATCGATGCATTTGCTTACTGGACACGAGCGAATTACCGGCATGCGACCCGTTGACAACGGGAAAAAACGTAGGACAATGAGAGAGGACACGAGATTGGACAAGGGCCTCGATTGATTTTCCGTAATACTATGTCAAGACACAATTTATGTTATCTGTCTAGAGGGACATATCAGGAGACACATTCCTGGATCAATTTTCAGTGCTCCCTGACAGACGCGCCGTATGGTCTGTGGATGATGCTGGGAGAAGCCCAATCCGAGTGCCAGCACATTGCGGGCGTCCCACTCAAGCCGGATGTGGCTGCCAGGCTTTACGTGCTCTACTTAACTAAGGGCGTTTACGCCACAACGAGCATCGAAGGCAACACGCTCTCCGAGGAACAGGTCGAGCAGCAAATCCGGGGAGAACTCAAGCTGCCGAAATCCCAGGAGTATCTTGCGATCGAGGTCCAAAACGTCGTTGATGCTTGCAATTCGATCACGAGCGAGCTGATCCGGGACCCCAAGTCGAAGCTCACTCCGGAGTTGATCTGCCGATTCAATCGACTGGTGTTGCGGGGGCTGGAAGTCGAAGACCATGTGAAGCCCGGCGAATTTCGCGTGCAATCGGTCGGCGTTGCATCCTATCGCGGCGCACCCTGGCAAGATTGCCCCCATCTCATCGAACGCTTATGCGATTGGCTGAACAACGAATTCGACCCTCCCAGCCACGAGCTGAAATTTGCCTATGCTATCATAAAGACAATGCTTGCACATCTCTATATCGCATGGATACACCCCTTTGGGGACGGCAATGGTCGCACGGCGCGATTGATCGAATTCTTGCTGCTGGCCCAGTCCGGAGTTCCGCTACCAGCTTGCCACCTCCTGAGCAATCATTACAACAAGACCCGCGCTCGCTATTACGCGGAACTCGACAAGTCGCACAAGGCCAATGACGGCGTAGTTCGATTCATGATCTATGCTATCCAGGGATTTGTGGATGGATTGAAGGAGCAATTGGATTACATCCGCGATCAACAATGGCGGGTCACATGGGAGAATCATGTGCACGATGTCTTTCGGGATAAGGACACCCTAGCCTGCAAGCGGCAAAAGCATCTGCTTCTTGATCTGTCCGATACCCCCACGCCACGCAAACAGTTGACAAGAGCCTCGGTTCGTGTCGCGGAAGCGTATGCCGGCAAAGGGGACAAGACCTTGTCTCGTGACATCAACGCGCTCCTGAAATTGAAGCTGCTGGTGAGGACAGAACGAGGATATGCTCCCAATCGAAGGCTGATCCTGGCTTTCTTGCCTCCACAGTTCTGAAGACACAGGTATAACGCCGGCAAGGAGTAGGTCAGGCTTCCCAGCCTGAAATTCAAGGAATACCCGATGCCTCGTGCCAAGAAACCGGTGGGGCCTCCCGCTGTCGAGATCAAGCCCAAACCGGCCGTGCCGCATGACGCGAAAGAGCAAGAAGGCTGCCGGCCAGCCGGTCCCGGCCCCGATCGCGGGCGTGCCGGGCCCGAAGCTGATCAGCCCGTCGCGGATCGCCCGCTACTTCTTCCACGAGTGCCCGCGGTATCTCCGCTATTCCAGCACGCCCAAGGAGCAACTGGCCGTCGAGGGGGTCCCGGAGCCGCCCTACGACCACAGCCCCGTGACCACGGCGATCCTGGAAGGGGGATACACCTGGGAGGAAGACGTCGTGGCGAACCGGCTCGAGGGCCGGGTGTTCATCGCCGAGGGGAAGCCGGAGACCCGGTTGAAGGACCGCGTCTGGGGTGCCGCGGAGACGCGACGGATCCTGGCGAAACTCGAGCCGGGCCAGTCGATCTACCAGCCGACCCTGATCACGCCCCCGTCGTTCTACGCGCGGTACCGGATCGACCCGGCCATCGTCCAGGTGACCGACTGCCGGCCCGACCTGATCGTCTGCGAGAAGTCGGAGGCCGGCCCGGTCCTGCGGGTCGTCGACATCAAGGCCAGTCCCGGCTTGAAGCTGTCGCATCGCATCCAGGCCACCCTGTACACCCTGATCCTCCGCCACGTCCTGGACGACTGGGTCGAGCCGCGGCTCCGGGTCGACGACACGGCGGCCATCTGGCTGGCCCATGCCGACCAGCCCCAGCCGATGGACACGCGATCGATCCGCCCGCCGCTCGAGAATTTCCTGGAACGGGAAGTCCAGCCGCTCCTGGAGCGGCCGGCCGATCTTGCTCCGTGGCACGTCTATTATCGATGCGAGTGGTGCCCCTACTTCGACCACTGCCGCGCCGAGATGGCGCGCACCGACGACATCTCGCGCGTGCCCTATCTCTCCACGTATGCCAAGCAGTTCCTGGGCGCGCTCGAGCCCCCGGTGAAGACGCTGGCCGATTGCGAGCGGCTGCTCGAGGATCCCGCGCGCGTCGGGCTGCTCGACGACTGCGCCTCGCTGCGAGGGCGGGCCGAGCGCCTTCGCCTCCAGGTCCGCGCGATGCGAAATAGCGAGGCCCACGTCCACGACGGCGCGACCCTGGCCATGCCCCGGGGCGAGAACATCCGCCTGGTGATCACGGTCCAGTCCGAGCCGGTCTCAGGCCAGGTCTATGCCTACGGCATCCAGGCCCAGGGCCTGCGCGAGGTCCTCGGCGAGAACCCGAAGCCGATGGTCAACGTGGCGCGCACCCGCACCCCGAGTGCTGCGCCGAGCTCGAGCGGGAGTTCGTCCGGGCCCTGTACGGCCTGCTCAAGCCCGTGCACGATCACAATACCCGCGCCCCGGAATGGAAGTTCCAGAAAAATCTGCAAGCTTATACCTATGATACCTATGAGCGCGATCGGCTCACCGAGGTCCTGCTCCGCCGCGTCGCCGATCCCGAGGTCGCCGAGGAGGCGCTCCAGGTCTTCTTCCACTTCCAGCGCCCCGAGCTGATCCAGACCAAGAATCAGCCGGCCGACGAAGTGGTCTTCCCGGTCGTGGTCCTGGTCGACGTCCTCCGCGACCGGCTCGCCCTGCCCCTGGACATCGCCTACCGCTTCGCCGACGCCGTCCGGCTGCTCATGCCCAAGCAGTTCGGATTCCCCTACCAGGAGAACGACTATTTCTCGTTCGCGCTCTCCAACCAGATGCGGTCGGACGCAATCTTCGCTGTCTGGCATCAGGACAAGGATGAGTATGTCGAGCGGATCGAGCGCGAGATCCGCTACCGGCTGGCGGGGACGAATAGCCTGATCAACGGCATCCGCGAGCGGCTGACCGAGTCGGGCCACTCGCTGTTCGCCTGGCCGCCGAAATTCAAGCTGCCGTCGGCCTTCGATCACCGCCATCCGGCCCTCTCGCGGCTGGCGTTCGTGGCCCGCCACGAATCGATCCTCGGCTACCTGGGCGTCCGCGAGCGCCGGATGGCCCCGCTGGGCGAACGGCTGATGGACGGTGAAACCCTCCGCCTCACTCATCTGGCCGACGGCCGCTTCCGCCTCGACCCCTCCCAGCGGGACGTGAAGCTCGAGGAGGAGACGTTCGCCAACTGGATCCTGACCGAGGCGTCGGAAGAAGGGAACATCGCCCGGCTCAGCTTCGACGACTACGTCTGGAAGGACCGGCCGTACGCGCCGAACAACTTGCCGCTCGCGCTGGCGGGCGTCAAGGCGATCGGGGATCCCGAGGATTCCACCGAGGGCGTGCTCCGCCTGGACGTCAAGCCCGGCCGGCTCTTCCCCTCGTTGAAGCCGGGAGCGCAATACTTCCTGGAGCAGCGGTACACCGACTACAACATCGACAAGGTCCTCGCCCACCTGTCCGAGCTCGACCGGCAGGCCGATGCGCCGTTTGTGAACCTGATCGAACGGCCGCACGAGGCGGCGCGTTCGCTCGCGGTGCCGACAGCGATTCGCGATCGTGCCCTGGATCTGGCCCGACACCACGGCATGACGGCGAGCCAGCTCTCGGCGTTCCAGGGGATCCTCGACCATGGCCTCCGCCTGGTCTGGGGCCCGCCCGGCACGGGGAAGACCCACTTCCTGGCCTCGACCATCCTCTGCCTGGCCGAAGCCCACCGCGCCGCGGGCAAGCCCTTCCGGACTCTCCTGACCGCCTTCACGCACGCGGCGATCGACAACGCCCTGCGCAAGGCGGCCGAGCTCCAGCGGCGGCACCAGATCGTCCGAGGCGCGTTTCCGATCCACAAGCTCGGTGGGGGCCGGCTGACCGGCATGGACGACGTCCAGGACGTTGACGCCAAGGTGGGCAAGACCGGCTGGGGCTGGCCGACCGGCGAGACGATTGGCCTGTGCGGCGGGACCGCCTGGGCGATCCACAAGGGGACGGCCGCTCTCGGCGCGGACCTCGTCGTCGTGGACGAGGGCTCGCAGTTGCGCGTACCCGAGGCCGCGATCGTGCTCGGCCGACTCGGCCCAGCGGCGCGGCTGCTGATTGCCGGCGACGACAAGCAGCTCCCGCCGATCATCCAGGCGGCATACCCCGACCCGGAACCCGGCGAGCCGATCCTTCACCGCTCGATCTTCGAATGCCTGAAGGCCCAGGACCCCGACCGCCGCTACACCGCGACGCTCCTGGAGAACTGGCGGATGAGCCGCACGCTCTGCCTCTACCCGGCCGAGCAGATCTACACCCCCGCGTATCGCAGCGCCAGCAACGAGATCGCGACGCGAAAGCTGGCGCTGGCCAGGTCGCCCAACGGCGACGAGCTGGCCGACGTCCTGCTCGACCCGAATTACCCGCTGGTCATCGGCGTGCTCGACGGCGTGCGCGCGACGGTCGAGAATCGGGTCGAGGCGGGGCTGGTGGTGCGCGCCGCCGTCCGGCTCCGCGAGCGACTCCAGCTCGGCCCCCGCCGCAAGTACCCCGATACTCCCGAGGGCGATGCCGCGTTCTGGAAGGACGGGCTCTTCGTCGTCAGCCCGCATCATCTCCAGATCAAGGCCATCCGCCGCGCCCTGACGGCGGTCCGGCCCTGGCACCGGGACCCGTTCGTCGAGACCGTCGACCGGATGCAAGGCCAGGAATGCGAGGTCGTCATCGTCAGCTACGGCGTCTCGGACGTCGAGCACGCGATGAACGAGAAGGAGTTCATCTACAGCCTCAACCGGCTGAACGTGTCGATCACCCTGCGCGGACCAAGACGATCGTCTTCCTCCCCCGGCCCTTGATCGAGCCGCCGATGCAGGTCTACGAGGACGACCGGCTCTGCGACGGCGTCGCCTTCATGCAGGGGCTCGTCCAGTTCGCCGAACATCGCGGCGAGGTGCTCCGCTACCCCCAGCCCGACGCCGGCGAGCTGAGCGTCTTCCGGGTGCGGACGTCTTGAAGCATTCCCGGGTACCAGGTCCGTTGCTGCTTCGTAGCTGCGTCCCCTTTGCTACTCTGATCGCCAGGATTTATTGAGCATGCTCCAGAACTTGAATATAACCGGATTCACAGTCTTCGATAAGGCAAGACTGTCCTTCTCCCGCGGAGTCAACGTCTTCATCGGGGCCAACGCCACCGGCAAGACCCACGTGCTGAAACTGGCTTATTCCATGCTGCGTGTCCGGCATGCTCTCATGAATCAGGCGGCCTCGACATCCCCGGGTCTGCCTAAGTTCTTGGCAGACAGGCTGTCGATGAAACTCGCCGCCGTCTTTCGGCCCGATCATGGAGAGATCGGGCGTCTGGTTCGAAGAAGTCGGAGCAGGAAGAAACTAACGGCTCAGCTCGATTTCGACGAGGGTATGATCAGCTTTGAACTGAACACTCTTGGAGAACTCCGCGTGAAGCGGCACCCCGATGATCTCGAGATCGAACCGACTGGCGTCTTCCTTCCTACTCGCGAAGTCCTTTCCATCTATCCCGGGTTCTACGCGGCCTACCAGAATCGCGAGCTGGCTTTTGACGAGACGTATGCGGATCTCTGCTTCGCCTTGAGCGCGTCACCGTTCCGTGGACCGAGTGGCGAGGCTGCATCAGAGTTATGGCGTCCACTCGGCGAATCTCTCGGCATCGAAGTCACTCTCGAAGGCGATCACTTCTACTTGTTGTCGAAGGACGACGGCAAAATCGAAGCTCCTCTCGCGGCCGAAGGTTTCCGCAAGATCGCCACCTTGATGCGTCTGATCGCCAACGGCTGGCTGACGAAAAACAGTGTGCTCTTCTGGGACGAACCCGAGTCTGGCCTGAACCCCAAGCTCATCAAGATCGTGGCGGACTTCCTTCTCCAGCTCGCCGCTCACGGAGTCCAGATTCTCGTCGCCACTCACGATTATCTCTTGACCAATGAGTTGTCCCTGAACGCCGAGTATCAGACGCCCGCGGCCGGCGACGCGCCGATTCGCTTCTTCGCCTTCAGCCGATGCGATCAGGGCGGGGTCGAGGTTCAGTCCGGAGGGACGCTCGCCGAGCTGGATCGAAATCCCATCATGGAAGAGTTCGAGGCGCTCTACGACCGAGAGCGCGCGTTGTTCTATCAAAACGATCGAGTCAAGTGAGGGCCTGACCGTGCCAGGGACGTTCGACGAAGCTCGACTTCGCTTCGAGTTTGATGACTCTTGGTTCGTAATCAAGTATGACGAACATTCGGATTACACAGATCGAATCAGACGTCTGGACGAGACGAAGGCCGTCGATTTCGTGGCCCTCCAGGCAGATTCTCGGCTCTACCTGATCGAGGTGAAGGACTTCCGCGGGCATCGGATCGAGAACCAGGAGCGGCTGAGGGAAGGTGAGTTGGCGATCGAGGTCGGCCAGAAGCTTCGCGACACGATCGCCGGAATCGTCGCGGCCCATCATCGCGGGAACGAAGAGGTCTGGGGACGAGTCGTGAGGCGGTTGGGGTGCGGTCAGACTCCAGTCCACGCCATGCTATGGCTGGAACAGGACCTTCCGCCTGGCCCTCGGGGTCGCAGGCAGAATCAGGCATCGGTTCTGATCGACGCACTGAAAAACCGGCTCCACTGGCTCACGCCGCGCATCTTGGTCGTCAGTCTGAAGACCGGCGAGCCACCGAACGGTCTCCAGGTCACCAATCTCCCAGGCGCAGGTCGCTCACCTTGACGGCAGGGTTAATAAGACTGAGACGACCGGATTTCGACGTGGACGACATCACAGGAGGCTCCGTACGAGCCGCTTACGGCCCTGCTCTATGCCGGCTCGAACGGAACCGCGCCCTGCTGATCCCTTGAGAAGTCCGGGCCTCTCACTGTGTACCGAGCACGACGTACATCGCATCCTGGGGGAGCTCCACCTCGATCGCGGCCCCGGCGCGGCGGAGCGGCACTTTCGCCCGGGCGTTCCCGTTGATGTCGAGGAGCGTGGCCGAAGTCAGGCCGGCGTTCCGCACCTGGATGGTGACTTCCGTCGCCGCGATGATCCAGGGCATCGTCCCGGTTGAATCGATCTGGCGGCCGTTGATCGTTTCGCGGCCATTGTCAACCGTGAAGGTCACCGCGTGATCGCGCCAGGCGGTGGGCCGTTGCCGGGTACCGACCTGGACGAGGACCCGACGACTCTTGGCCAGCGGCTGATCGTCGAGCGCGACGACAAGCACGGTCGCGTACGGGTTCTCCGATCGGATGGTGACGTCGCTCAGCGTGATGGGACTGACCGGGCGGAGGAACCCGGTCACGCCCTGGGCCCGGGGCGCGTCGAGCGTGCAGACGCCCCGGCCATAATCCCAGGCGAGCTGGCCGGTGTTGCTGCGGATCACCTTCTTCTCGGAGTCGATGTAGCGGCCCAGGTCCGCGGCCGTCGTCTTGGCCGGGTCCGAGCCATAGACGACCTGGACCGGCCCGACCAGGAAGGCCAGCGGGTCCACGCCATGCGCGAGATTCGACTGCTTGGCCGTGTCGCCCAGGTCGCGATTGGGGTCATAGCGGGCATCCTCGGCGATGATCGGCGGCACCCGCTCCCAGAGCTGTTCGAGGCTGCGGTGCTCGACGACAACCGGCTGGCCCAGGCTGACGTCACCCCGGCGGAACAGCAGCGCCGCGGCCGGGAACTGGCCGAGCATCATGGGGACGGCGGTCGCATACTTCTGTCGCGATGCCGAATCCCACTCGGCCACGTCCCGATTCGACCACTCGAACTCCACGGTCGTGTACCAGAACGCGGCATCCACGCCGGTCAGCGACTGGTAGGCCGCCACCAGGAATGGCGCCTCGGACTGGAAGCCCGCGGGCGGTTGCCATTGTGTCTCGGTGACCACGATCGGATATCCGATCACTTGTTTGATGGCCAGGGGCAAGGCTCGCGGGTTCACCAGGGCCGACTGGTTCTGGAACCGGTCGCCCGGGTCGATCCGCCAGTTGCGGTTGGGGCCGAGGTGGACTGGGCTGAAATAGCTATTCACCGCGAGCACCTCGTTGGCCGTGTAAGACCAGCGCTCGACGTCGTTGAGCCGGATGGCATCGACCGTCCTCCAGTTGCCGGCGTTGATCAATTGCTTGCACCCGAGCTCCTCGCGGAGGTAGCGCGCGATCTCGGCGTTGAATCGATACATCGTCTCGCCGAAGAACCGGAGCTGATCGTCAAGCCGCTTCTTGAGGCCCCCGGTCTGCGGCCTGGTGAACTGCCAGATCGGGTGGACACCCAGGACGCCCCGAGCCGGATCGTCCTCGGGCATCGACTGACCGCTCCAGGCGCGCTGCGCAGGCCTCGAGCGAACCATATTTCCGCCTGGCCCAGTCGCCGAACTGCTGACCCAGCAAGGTGAGTTGTTGGCCCTTGATTCCCTGCTCGGTCCAGAACAAGAGGCTGTCTTCGTTCTGGATCTGGATCAAGGCGACGGCGGGATCCCGAGCGATCGGGATGCCGGTATAGGGGTTGCGGCGGGTCAGCAGGTCCTTCAGCCAGGTCTTATAGCCCTTCTGGAGCTTCGGATTGAAGAACAGCAGGCCCTGCGGGCTCACGTTCTCGGGCCAGTCCCCGAGGTCCCAGGAAGCGGGCACATGCTTCACCTCCGCGGCCCAGTACGGGCTGATCACCGTGTAGATGCCTTCCTTCTTCATCGCCGCGACCAGCCGCCAGGCCTGGTCGATGACTTTCGGATCGGCATCGGTGACCCGCGAATTCTTCGCGTGAGACTCCAGGAACCCATTCAGACGGACCAAATTCACGCCGCGCTTCGCCAGGAACCGCGCGGTGTGGCCGAGGGATTCGAGGTTCGGGTTTCGAGAGAAGTCGAAATTCACGGCCCAGAACCGCAAGGGAACGCCGTCGCCGCGCACGAAGTCGTTCTTGTCGGCGGATAGCCGGATGAAACCGCTCTGGCCGGCGATCGGCTCATTCAGCGCGCGCAAGTCCAGCAGCGCATCGGGGCGGAAGGTGTCGCGCTGGGGATGGAACGGCCAGACGGCGGCCGATCGCGTGCCACCCGCGGGGGCCTGGCGTTCCCCGGGAGCCCCTTGTAGCGGCGACGACTGGGCCAGGACGGCGACGACATTCCCCGCCCCGGCCTGCTGCGGCCGGCCGGACCCGGCAATCGCCACCGGGTGAGACGCACCCGCTTGCGGACCGTCGCCCTCGGCCGCCGGAACGCCGAGCGCCGCGGCCCCGGCGACGATCAGCAAACCGGCGCATGCTCCCTTCATGAAGGTCCTCATGCGATTCAGCTCCTGTCTCAGAGAGGGATGGGAAGACGCAATCGGTCATTGTCCTCGAATCGATCATGCGCGTCGAGCGACGGCAAACAGCGAGGTCCCGGTGGGGAGCCGCTGGGCCAGCGCCCAGGGCTGCTCGAGGGCATACGCGAGCTGTAGCAGCCAGGAGCCCGGCCAGGGTGGGGTGTGCAAGTAACGGAGGTAGGTCTCGGCTGGCGTCTCCGCAACCGATGGGTGCGGCCGGGTGCGCGCGGCGGCGGAGGATCGGGACCATCCAGGCACCCCACCAGAAGAGGCGATCCACGACGAGGTGGGTGTCGGCGAAGGCCGCGTGCAACCGCGGAGGATCGTACCGGCGACGATGACCCTGGATGCGGTCGAACTCGGAGAATAGGTCGGGCCTGGCCGGCACGCTCACGACCACGAGTCCGCCGTTCGGACGCACCAGCCTGCCCAGCCGCTCCACGGCGGCGCGGTCGTCGTCGAGGTGCTCGATCACGTCGAGGGCCAGCACGGCATCGAACGGCTCGACCGAGACCGCCAGGGGGCCGGACAGGTCGGCTTCGATCAGCTCGCGGCCGGGCTTCTCTCCGTCCAGTTGAGCCAGCGTCCGCCGGGAGACATCGAGACCGGCCGCACGATAGCCGCGCCGTTCCAGCATGGCCAGAGTCACGCCCCATCCGCAGCCGGCATCGAGCACCCGGGCTGGCGGCCGCACGCCCAGCCGGTCCAGCAAGCGCCGGTCAGCCGCGCGCGCTCGCCACCAGGGATGACGGCGGACCACCGTCCCCAGCTCGATGAGAATGCCCTCGTCCATGTGCTCGTCGGCGATTCCTGCCGACCACGACGTGATCATGGGGATTCCGGGATGTCCGAGTCGCGCCGGCAAAAGTCCGTCGGCATACCATCATGATCGATCGCCCCGATCGAACCAAGACCCTGGAAACGCGCCCGGCGGATCGAGGCGGTTACCGCGCCTTGCGTCCGAGGAGTGCGGCCAGTCCGCGGCGGCGATTCTGCCAGTGCAGCACCGCCAGCGACACCACGATGCACGCCACTGCATGCGCCAGCAACACCAGCAGCGCAACGCCCGTGGAATGCTGTTCCAGGCCCGACGGTAAGACCGCGCGCGCCACCTTCTCCGGCAGGCCAGCGTCCAGGCCCCGCTTGCCCCAGTACGTCGATATGCCCAGCAGGGCCAGCACCTTGCTCACTCCCTCGAGCGGAGAAATCGCTCCCGACAGGATGATTTGTGGGATGATCGCCATTGGAATCAGGGTGATCGCCATCTCCTCGGTCGCCGCGAACGCGGAGATCGCCAGCCCCAGCGTGACGCCCGCCAGGGCGAGCGTCAAGAGCACGGTTAACGCCTGACCGGCCAGGCCGGGCGGATGACACCAGGCACGGACGATCCCGAAGAGCAGGAGCGCCTGGAGCCAACTGAACGCGGTCAAGAGGATCAGCTTCGAAGTGAAATAGCTTTCCACGCGGAGGTTGAAGTCGCGTTCACGCCGGAAAATGACGCGCTCCTTGACGATTTCCTTCGCCGCGTTGTTGCAGCCGAACCAGTAGCTCGAAACCGCCAGCAGGAACATCAGATTGACCGTGCGCCGGGCGTGCTCGTCGGGCCTCGTCACCTTGTCGAGGTCTCCGAACAGGAGGCCGAGTAGCACGGCCACGACCAGCGCCTGGGCCGCCATCGCCAGGAGCGACAGCGAGTCGCCCCGCCAGATCGCGGCATACCGGCTCGTCACCAGGACCGACTGGCGCAAGAACAATTTCAGCCGCTCGCCCGAACGGCTGCCTCGCGTGAGCCCTGCGTTGACCGGCGCGGCGGTCTCGCGCGGCAGGCGCCCGGTGACATAGCGTTGCCACAGCGGACTCGCCCGGAATGCCCGTTGCCAGTCTTCCGCCGGCTTTTCCGCGAGGCGCTCGTAGACGTCGCCCAGCCGTTCGATGTCGAAGTACGCCAGCGCCTCGGCCGGCTTGCCGACGAAGGCCAGCATGCCGCCGGGAGTGAGGATGACGACGAGGTGGCAGGTCCGCTCGACATTGGCAAGGCTGTGCGTGATGCAGACCACCGTCTTGCCCGCGTCGGCCAGGGAACGGAACAGGTTCATGACCTCGCGGTCAGTCTGCTCGTCGAGTCCCGAGGTCACCTCGTCGAGGAAGAGCAGGCTCGGCTTGCAGAGGATCTCATTGGCCAGGCTGGCACGCTTCACCTGCCCGCCGCTGAGGTGGCGGATCACCGTGCCGCGGCGGCCCGTGAGACCGACCGTCTCGAGCATCTCGCCCAGGGATTGCTCGATCTCCAACTGGCTCGTATCGGGAGGGAGACGCAGCTTCGCCGTGTACCAGAGGGCCTGTCCCACGGCGAGCGAGTCGTGCAGCACGTCCTTCTGAGGAACGACGGCGATGTCCTGTTTAAGGGCCTCGAAATGCGTGTAGAGATCCTTGCCGTTGAGGAGCACGGATCCATTGTCGGCGGCCGCGCGGCCGCTGAGCGCCGACAGGAGGGTCGATTTCCCCGAGCCGCTGGGGCCGAGCAGGCAGACGAACTCGCGCGGCCGGATCACCAGGCTGATCTCATCGAGCAGCACCAGCGGCCGGCCGGTCTCGCGGTTCACCACGACGCGATGGATCCCGCGGGCCACCAGCTCGACGTTATCGGAGCGAGGACGCGGGACCAAGGTCGTTCCGGTGAACGCAAGAGCATAGGGTCCGATATCGATCTGATCGCCGGGTTTGAGGGTCGCGGCGCGCCTGGATCCGCTGGCCGTTGACGAACGTCCCGTTGGCGCTATTGAGGTCCGTGAGAGTCGCGGTCTTCCCCTGGAGCGTGATGCAGGCGTGACTGCGCGACACCTGGGGATGCGGCAGGAGGATCTGCACGCGCCCCGACTCGCGCCCCACCATCATCACGCCCGCGAGGGGAAACACCGCGAGCCCGGGAAGGTCGGCGTCAACCGGTCCCGAACCGGCCATCACGGTCGAGTCGGCGGCCGGAACGACGAGCGGAATCGTCACGTTCTTTCGCGTGTCGTCCCCACGCTCGCGAACCAGGAACTGGAAACGCGCCCGACCGGCCTGAAGGACGGATCCGTGCTCGACGGGCTCGGGATTCGCGACCGGTCGGCCATTGTGATACGTCGGGTTCCCCGCGTTGAGCGGCTCGACGAAATGCCGGCCCTCGCGCCGGACGATCCGGAAATGGTGGCGCGAACAGGTCGTGTCGAGCACCGGGACATCCGCGGTCTCATTCCGTCCCACCAGGAACGATTCCGACCCCCCGAGAGGGTGGAGCTTTTGATTCGCCAGCTCGAACAGGGCGGGATAGTGGTTCATAGGAGATCCGGATGGTGGTTCCCGGAATGACTCAAGGCGTTCCGGAGTTGCCGTCGCTCGTCGATGAGGTTCGTGCCTTCGACGGCTCGTTAGTGGCGGGCGAGCAGATCTTCAGGTTGTAGAGCCTAGCGGCATAGCCGACCTTCTGGATTCTCGGGAAGGGAGCCTCGACAACTCCGGCCGTCAAGCCGATGCGCACCGTGTCCGTATCCGGGAGATCCTCGAGCGTCGCGGTGGCCGCCGGCTTGCCATTGAGGTACACCCGCAACATCTTTCCGTCACGGATCATGCGGAATTTGCTGATCTTGAACTGCCCGAGGTACTCCCGGTTGACGTTTCCATGTTGATCCTGCGGTGGCGGCAGCGGGAAACCGGGCGCCTGGCGAGGTTGATTATTCCCAATGGTCACGAAGCCGGCATGGTTGATGACAATGCGAACGGTTGTGTCTCCCTTGGTGGATTCCAGTTGGATCGACAAGGACTGGCTAGCCGTCCGGGAGTTGAACTGATATCCCCGCAGAATGTAGTCCCCCTCGATGGAGAAGTTGTCGCCGAGAGCCAAGGTGGGGAGCGTCACGAGGTCGTCGCCCTCCTTCTTGGCGGTCTCCAGGCATGCGCGCTTGTTTTCATCGGCGACCACGGTCAAGGCGTTGCCGGTCCAGCCTTCGGGGAGCGCACGATTGTTCTTGAGGGATTCGCGGAAGTCCTCGTCGAGAAGAACCGGACTCCTGGAGCGGACCGCGCTCAGGACGAAGAGGAATACGCCCAGGAGGACGACGCCGATCAGCCCGGCCATCGCGGCTCGCCTGCCGCCAAGACCGTTTCCAGGGAGGGCGCCGCCGAGCGCTCGCTGGAAGTAAGCCGCCACCGCGGCCACGCGCCCTCCGATCGGTACCGACGTGGGCTTGTGACCGGGGTATGGTGGCGTGGGCGAGATCGGAGATGGGCCGCCCGGAGGCGTTACGGATCCCGAGTCGGTTGACCCGTCGAAAATGGGATTCCCTTTGAGACCCGGGGCCGGATTGACGGCAGGGGATTCCAGCAAGTCGAGGAGCGTAGGCGAGTCGGGCCTGCAACAGAATCCTTGCAATGCGTTCACCACCTCGGCGGGGATCAGGTATCGCTTTGTGGCCTCTTTCTCGACCATCCGATCGAGGACCTTGATCAGCCCGCCGGGGATGTCCTTACGGAGGCGATTCAGCGGTGGGAACGGCTCACTCAGTTGAGCTTTGAGTTTCTGCTGGTTCGTCCGGCCATGGAAGGGGGGATGGCCGGCCAGCAGGCAGTAGAGCGTGGCGCCCAGGCTGTAGAGATCGGCGCGGATGTCGACGCCGCCGGCATCCGTCGCCTGTTCGGGGGCCATGTAGTCGTAAGTCCCTATGGTCGATCCCGACGAGGTCAGCCCGGGTTCGGTCACGACATCGGCCTGACCGCCGTCGGTATTCTGCTTGACGAGCCCCCAGTCGATGACCACCACGCGCGCCCGGCATTGGCGCGGGCCAGCATCAGGTTGGACGGCTTGATGTCGCGATGAACGAGTCCCCGTTCATGGGCGGCCTGCAAGCCGATCGCGGTCTGCCGGACCAGTTCGCAGGCCTCGGCGACAGGCAGTTTGCCGTGGTGCGCCACCAGGCGACTCAGCGGTTCGCCATCGACGAGTTCCATCACCAGGTAGGGACCTTCGGGGTCGTCACCGGCGTCGATGGCACGGATGATGTGATCGTTCCGCAAGGCCCCCACGGCCCGGACCTCGCGACGGAACCGGGCGAGCAGGATCTGCCGGAGTTCCTCGCCGCGCGACTGCGGTCGCTTGACCGGCGCAGGGCGCCCAGTACGGGATGGCGGGCCAGGTAGACGACCCCGAGTCCGCCGCGCGCCAACTCCCGGATCACCTCGAGGCCGGCCACCATCAGCGGCGCCTGGGAGGCAGGAAGCCCGACGTTCTTCCGGGGCATCCGGGCGGCATAATCCATCAGCTTGTGTTGGGCCGGATCCTCGGGCGGCACTTCCGCCACGCATCGGAGGCAGGAAACGAACAGGTCGGTTTTCCCCTCGAGGCCCTCGGCGCGGACACGACAGTCTTGACAGCCGTCCAGATGAGCGACCAGGGCATTCACTTTCTCCAGCGGGAGCGTGCCCAGATGGAAGGAAGCGATCTGCTCGATGTCGGGATGCAGGACCTCGTTCATTGGGATTTCCTTCGCCGAGGAGGGGACTCCACCTTATTGGACGGTGAGGTGTGACAGCCGGCGGCGGTTTCAGTCAAGAAGCTCCCCGAATTCGTCGCGCAGCTTTTCGCGCAGCCGCTTGATCCAGCGCGACCGGTGCTGGCGAACGGTCCACGCCTTCATCCGAAGCTCCTCGCCCGCCGCGGTCGCGGTCAACCCATCCACGGCGGTCCGGTAGAACGCCTTGAAGCCGGGATCGTTGGCATTCTGCGCGAGGATCTCTTGGAGAACGAGGAACTGCGCGCGCTGGAGCAAGTGGGTGGCATCGGAGGGATCGGGCATGGCGGGCAAGTCGCCCCCCGGCAGATTGCGCGGCGGGGCCTGTCGCCGGAAATCGGCGATCCGGGTCCGCGTCAACGTGTAAGCCCAGCCCCGAAAGGAGTGCCCGGGTTCCTCCTTGCGGAAGGAGGCCAGGTGCGTCCAGATGTTCTGGAGGACCTGTTGAGAGACGTCCTCGACGTCGGCCGCCTGGAGTCCGGCTCGTCGGCAC
The DNA here is from genome assembly GCA_963845755.1 of uncultured Planctomycetota bacterium. GTDB lineage: Bacteria > Planctomycetota > Planctomycetia > Isosphaerales > Isosphaeraceae > CAWJTV01. The sequence goes on along the minus strand of CAWJTV010000011.1, from coordinate 1,087,890 downwards.
CGGCGCACGATGAACGGGCCGATCCATTTGACAAGCTTCAGCCAGGCGTCGGGCTCGTTGTTCTTGACCCGCACAAGCAGTCTGGAACGCGTGTCATCAGCGGACATTACAGGCATACTCATGAGGTATCTCGAGAGGTCGGGCGGCCGGTTCCGTCCTCGTGGTGTCAACACCCGGGACGCCGCATCGAGATGGTGGCTTGCAGCCTCGCTGCCCTCCGCCGCTCCCAGAAACTCCAGGATCCCGCGGCCGAGTGCACTCGGAAACGCCCCGTGACCGGCATCGCCTTCGACGCCGACTGCGTCGTTTCCGGGGCCAATTCCTTCACCGGCGTCCGCGCGTTCGCCATCGACACGCCGAATGATTCTCGTTCCCTTTGATCCGATACCACTTTGTATCGCCGTTTTCAAGCCGGTAGGCACGGCGCCTCGGCGTGCGGTCCCGCCGCGCCGGGACCGGCCAGACCGGGAGTCCCCGCGCAATCCGCATGTCCGGGCGTCTCGGCAGTCCGGATCGGGGTGGCCGACGGAACAACCGGAATTGCCCAGTGGTTTCGGTCGATCTGAATGGTTACAATGGTGGTTGAGGTTTCGAGCTTCCGGGATCGGCGATCGACGACCGCGCCGCGCGGAGGTGGTTCGCGACGCGACGCGGCACGGGGATTGCGGCTCGGACCGGGCTCAAAGCCTCATCAGGTAGGAGCGTCGATCGCGCGTGGATTTCTGAACTGCGTCGCTCGTTGCGTCTCCGCCGGGGCATTCCCGCCGCCGGCCGGGACACAATCGGCTCGCGGATCGTCCGGGAGGCCGAAGATGACATCGCAACGTGGAAGCCGGCTCGGTGGTTGTGGCATCGGGGCGGCGGCGTTCGTGCTGGCAATCGTGATCGCGCCGACGTCCCGCGCCCAGACGGGTTTCGGCCCGGACCCGTTCCAGCCCTACAATCGTCAATACGCTCCCTATGTCACGCCGATGGGACCGGCCGATCCCATGGGCGGCGGCAGCGACCCGTGGATGCGCTCGGGCCGAGGGGCGAATCAGTTTCAGCAATACCTGGAGGCGATCGCGGGGCCGGGGCCGGGGCGAAACGTCACCGACCGGGCCGGCATCGGGACGCCCTACTATCGATCCGCGGTCAACCCATCCTGGGGCGGGGGCGAGTTCCGGGCGTATCAGCCCAACGCCAGGACCACACCGACGTTTGAAGAGACCCAGCGGCAGGTCGCCGACACCTATTTCGCCTATTTATCGGAACGCGATCCCAGGAAGCGTACTACGCTGCTGAGCGAGTACCGGCAGGTGCGCCGGGAATCCGACCGCGTGATCAACTCCCGGGCCCCCTCGCCGAGTCAGGTCCTGGGTTCGGCCGCCGGAATCCGCCGTGGATCGGCATCCCTTCGGGGATCCCGAATGCCCGCTGAGAACCAGCCGCCGCGCAGAATCGGGACGCCAGCCCAGCCCGAGGACGCGGGACTTCCTCCCGACCGGCACCCCCGATCCCGGCGACCGGTTCCTCGCGGACAAGTGCACGTCCACGCAGTAGTCCCAGCCGCGTCCTGGATCGGGCCGGCAGCATGGATGATCGCGACTCATTGATGCCGGACCCGATGACCCTGCCACGGAGTCGACGGACCCGCCAGCCCTCGACTTCCTCGCCACCGTCCAACTGACGGACGAAGCCTGAGTAAACGAAACGAAGAAACGCGGATTCCTTTCCCGTCCTATTCCGTCTTCGGCCTTCCGTCTTGGACACGGTAGCGAGGACACCGGGTAATCTCGTTCCCACGCGAGAACGAGAATCCCCTGTGCCCACCGATACTCCCTTGGCTCATGGGCCGAGATCGGTGAACTCCGTTCCTACAAGCCCGACGCGCCATCGAGTGAATGGATGGTCCCCGCCGGAATCCACTCGCTGGCGCGTCGGGCTCGTATCAGATCGCGGCAGCGGCCACGCATATTGGCCCATGAGCCACTCCCTCTTGAGGGGAACCCGGTCCTCTGGCGACCGTCTCCCGCTTTCAGCCTTTTTTCTGTAGCTCGTTGACGCTCGTTTTTTGATCCTTACAATGGGTCACACGTGGCGCGGCATTCTCGAGCCTCGCGCAGCCCGCGGTTCGGATCAGATCGGACCAACTCCCCGACGTCCGAGCCTCACGGCTCCTGACCGCTCGACTCCACCCACCTAGTTTCTGATCTCGCCGAGACAATCCCGGCGCACGCCAGGATTTTTTTGGACCCGACTTTGTGAAACCCTTCACAAAGGGGTCCCGGCTGGCCAAGGGCCTTGATCCATGGGCACGGAATACACGCCGATCTTCGTTTTCTTGATCGTGGCGGTCCTGATCGCGGCGAGCATGCTGATTGCCAGCGCGATGCTGGGCCCGCGGAAGTCGACCGGGGTGAAGCAGATGCCGTACGAGTCGGGCATGGACCCGATCGGCGACGCACGGCAGCGGTTCGATGTGCGGTACTACCTGGTCGCCATCGTCTTCTTGCTGTTTGATGTCGAGTTGTTGTTCTTGTATCCATGGGCCGTGGCGCAGTGGAGCGCGGACCCGGGACTGGCGTCAACGGTCGCGTCGGCGCCGGGCCTGGTGGCCGGAATCCCCCGGGAATTCCGGAACTGGGTCTTCTGGGAAATCGTGCTGTTCATCGTGATCCTGGCCGCGGCGTTCGCCTATGCCTGGAAGAAAGGGGTCTTCGAATGGCGGTAGGCAAGGATCCGGCGGTCGTCCCGGCCCGGCACACCACACCCACGGGATCGACCCTCACGGTCAAGCCGGCCGACGCGATCGAGATGCCCGAGAACGTGCAGGTGACGACCCTGGATTCCGTCGTCAACTGGTGCCGCAAGTACAGCCTCTGGCCGATGCCGTTCGCGACCGCCTGCTGCGGGATCGAGCTGATGGCCGTCGGCGCCAGCCGGTTCGACATCGCGCGGTTCGGCGCCGAGGTCATGCGGTTCAGCCCGCGCCAGTGCGACCTGATGATCGTGGCCGGTCGCGTGGCCATGAAAATGATGCCGGTCTTGCAGCGGATCTGGTTGCAGATGCCCGAGCCCAAGTGGTGCATCAGCATGGGCGCCTGCGCCAGCACCGGCGGCATTTTCGACACGTATGCCGTCGTCCAAGGTGTCGATCGGTTCATCCCGGTCGATGTGTATATCCCCGGCTGCCCGCCGCGCCCCGAGCAGATCCTCCGGGCGCTCATCGACATCCAGGCCAAGATCCAGAAGGGCGGCACGCTCTCGGGGAACAACGGCTTGCCGGAGTTGCTGGAACGCGAGAAGTACCTGGCCGAGAAGCGCACGGCTCCCCTCGGCTACGGCACGGCCGCCGAGCGCGGCGACGAAGACCGATTCGGATACCGATTGCCGGGCGGCCCCGGGCGGCTCGGAGGCGAAGAGACGCGTTAAGCAGTAGTCAGTATTCAGTTGTCAGCAAGGAATGCTCTTAACTACCCACTGTCTATTTCATACTGCCTGAATACTGACTACTGAATTCTGCCTACTGCCCACTGACTACTACCCCATGAGCACCACGACACAAACCGCCGCAGCCACCATCGACCCGCACGCGACGACCCTGGCCACCCTGGCGCGGGCCCTGGGCGATGGTGTGTTCAGCCTGTCGCGGTTCCGCGATAACCTACGGCTGTTCGTGCCGCCTTCGCGGCTGAACAACCTGTTGACCGTCCTGAAGGATCGGTGCGGGTTCAACATGCTCGCCGAGCTGGGGGCCACCGATTACCTGGGCTATCCGGGCCGGACGCGGGCCCGGTTCGAGGTCCATTACGTGCTCCGGAACCTCGAGACGTCCGAGTGCCTGGTGGTCAAGGCCGGCGTCGACGACCCGGACCCGACGCTCCCCTCGGCCGTCCCGCTTTGGCCCGGCGCCGACTGGCTGGAGCGCGAGGTCTTCGATATGTTCGGGATCCGGTTCAGCGGCCATCCCGACCTGCGGCGCATCCTCATGCCCGAGGAGTTCACCGCATATCCGCTCCGAAAAGACTACCCGCTGCGCGGGCGCGGCGAGCGTCATAACTTCCCGCGACTAACCCGAAGCGAATCCTGACCCGAAGGACCGCCGCGGAATCCCATTCCCGCCCCTGAATGAGACAGGATGACTCGATGTCCGCCCAGTTACTCGACGAACCGGAGCTGCAAACCGACACGAAGCAAACGACGTGGACCCTCAACTTCGGCCCTCAGCATCCCGCCACCCACACAACCCTGCGGCTGATCCTGGAGCTGGACGGCGAGCGGATCGTCAAGGCGACGCCGGACATCGGCTACCTGCACTCGGGGTTCGAGAAGCTGGGCGAGCATCTGACCTATAACCAGTACGTGACGATTGTAGACCGCAAGAACTACATCAGCCCCCCGATGAACGAGGTGGCCTGGCATCACGCGGTCGAGAAACTGATGGGCATCGAGCTGACGCCGCGTTGCCAGTATATCCGGGTGATCATTTCCGAGCTGGCGCGGATGAGCGACCATTTGCTCTGCACGGGAGCCGCCGCGCTGGATCTCGGCGCATTCACCGCGTTCTTGTTCGCGTTCAACCTGCGGGAGCTGATCTACGACGTCTACGAAGAGATGTCGGGCTATCGGTTCCATCCCGGTTACACCCGGGTCGGCGGCCTGCTCTACGACTTCGACGACCGCGTCCTCAACCGGATCCAGTTCGTGCTGGACAGCTTTCCCAAGGTCTATGCGGACATGGAGAAGCTGCTGTTCCGCAACCGGATCTTCCTGGACCGGGTGCGCGGGGTGGGCGTCCTCAGCAAGGCCGACGCGATCGCCCATTCCTGCTCGGGCCCGATCGCCCGGGCCAGCGGCGTCACCTATGACCTGCGCAAGGATGTGCCGTATCTCGTCTACCCCGAGCTCGACTTCGAGGTGCCGTATTCCGAGGAGGGGGACTGCTGGGCGCGGTTCATCGTCCGGATGGAGGAGATGCGGCAGAGCTATCGCCTCATCCAGCAAGCGGTCCAGCGCCTGCCGGCCGGGCCGGTCAACGTGCCGATCGCCGAGAAGTTCCCGCTGCCGGACAAGCTGACGACGTACAACAGCATGGAAGGGCCTGATCCAGCACTTCGAGCTGATCATGCCCAACCGCGGCTTCGAATCCCCGCGCGACGAGGTCTACGCGGCCGTCGAGGCGCCCAACGGGGAGCTCGGCTACTACCTCGTTGCTGACGGCAGCCAGGCCGCCTGGCGCGTCCGCACCCGGCCGCCGTCGTTCATCCATTTTTCCGTGTTTCCCCTGATGATCAAGGATCTTCTGCTCGCAGACGTGGTGGCGGTGCTGGGGAGCCTCAATATCATCGCGGCGGAACTGGACCGCTGACCTCGAGTACCCGTGGCCGGAGAGAAGGGGCCAAATGAATCTTCGCAATAGGGAAGCTGAGCCTGTAATGAGGAGAGTGGTTGCGGCGGATCCTTGCCCCGAAGGGGCCAGAACAAATCAGCCCGGGGCAACGCCCCGGGGACTCCGTCGAGCACCTCAAGCCGAGCCCTGAAAGGGCGACACAAACCGGGCCATGGAGCTTCACATGTGCCGCCCTTTCAGGGCTTTTTTGTAGGGAGACTTCGGTCCCCGGGGCGTTGCCCCGGGCTGATTTGTTGCGGCCCCTACGGGGCACGGTTAACCACAAATGACTAACGATCACAAGATTCTGAGCGAAGCGATGACGGAGAAGATCCGATCGCTGATTCCGCGCTATCCCAGCAAGCGGGCGGTCACGCTGCCGGCCCTGCATATCGTGCAGGAACACCTGCGGTGCGTGCCGTACCAGGCGATGGTGGAGATCGCCGACCTGCTGGAGATCACGCCGGCCGAGGTGCACGACACGATGAGCTTCTACGGGTTCTTCCCGCAGGCGCCGATCGGTGACGTGCGGGTCTGGATCTGCCGCTCGTTGTCGTGCATGCTCCGCGGCGGGGATGAGCTGTTGGAGCACGCGTGCCACCGCCTGGCGATCGAGCCCGGCCAGACGACCCCCGACGGCAAGCTGACCGTCGAGTTCGCCGAATGCCTGGGCGTCTGCGACTTCGCGCCGGCCGCCCTGGTCAACGACGGGCGCGTCTATGGGCCGCTTGATGAGGATAAGGTCGATTCGATGATGGAAGAGCTGAAACGCGGGCGCCGGGACATGACCTCGTAGGTCAGGCTTTCCAGCCTGACGGGAACCGGAAGTCAGGCTGGAAAGCCTGATCTACGTAAGGACTCAACCTTGGCCGCATTTGAACCCGTCCTGAGCCGCAACTGGAACGTGCCGGATAGCCATACGCTCAAAGTGTATGAGTCGCGGGGCGGCTATCAGGCGTCGCGCAAGGCGCTGGCGACCGACCCCGACGCGGTGCTCAATATCGTCAAGGACTCGGAGCTACGCGGCCGCGGCGGCGCCGGGTTTCCGTGCGGGTTGAAGTGGAGCTTCCTTCCGAAGGATCGGAAGGAGACGCTCATGTGCGTCAACGCGGACGAGAGCGAGCCGGCGACGTTCAATAACCGCCTGCTGATGGAGAAAGACCCGCACCAGTTCCTCGAGGGCATCCTGATCGCCTGCTTCGCGACCAAGGCGTTAACGGCGTATATCTACCTGCGGTTCGAATATATCGAAGCATATCGCATACTCGAGGCGGCGATCGCCGAGGCCCGCGCGGCCGGGCATCTGGGGAAGAACATTTATGGGACCGGCTTCAACCTGGATGTGTGGGTCCACCGCGGGGCCGGGGCGTATATCTGCGGCGAGGAGACCGGGCTGATCGAGAGCCTGGAAGGCAAGCGCGGCTGGCCGCGGATCAAGCCGCCGTTCCCGGCGATCGAGGGGGCGTTCCGCAAGCCGACGGTGGTCAACAACGTCGAGACGCTCGCTTGCGTGCCTCATATCCTCGAGCGCGGGGCGTCGTGGTTCAAGACGATCGGCGTGCCCAAGAGCTATGGGCCGAAGCTGTACTGTGTCTCGGGGCACGTCAACAAGCAGGTCTGCGTCGAGGTGCCGCTGGGGATCACCTGCCGCGCCCTGATCGACGAGCATGCCGGCGGCGTCTGGAAGGGCCGGACGGCCAAGGCCGCCGTCCCGGGCGGGATCAGCATGGGACTGCTCTCGGCCGCCGAGCTCGACACGCCCCTGGACTTCGAGAGCCTCCGCAAGCCCGGCTGCCTCGGGCTGGGCACCGCCGCGGTGACCGTCATCGACGACAAGACCAGCATCGTCGATTACCTCTATAACACTTGCCGCTTCTTCGCCCACGAGAGTTGCGGCCAGTGCACCCCCTGCCGCGAAGGGACCGGCTGGTTCTACAAGACGATGAAGCGCATCAAGGCCGGCGGTGGACGGATCGAAGACCTCGACATCATGCTCCACATGGCCAACAACATGGGTATCATGCCGGGGACCACGATCTGCGGACTGGCCGACGGCGCGGCCTGGCCTATCAAGAACGCGATCGCCAAGTTCCGCGGGGAGCTCGAGGACTACATCCGGCAGCATCAGTCGGACGCGTGGAAGGTGACGCCGCTCCAGGACAAGATCGCCCACGGCATCCGCGCCGAAGGGGCGAGCCCGCCCCAGGTGGCCGGGCCGCCGGGTTTTGTCCCGGAATCCGCCGTGTCGCTCCGGTCACCGAGGCCGGAGCCCGCTTGAGCCTCAGATGGATTCGGGATTCGAGATTCGGGATTTCATCTTCGCGGCGGTCTTCGATGTGATTCTGGGGTAGTGAATCTTGAATCCGGAATCTCGAATCTCGAATCCGGAATCTCGAATCTCGAATCTCGAATCTCGAATCTCCGAAGATACCCACCCCCCGCAGAGCAGTAACGGGCGAAGAATCTTTCACAACGACACTGACCGCGAAATGAAATGACACGCTGATGGCCACCATCCTGATCAATGGCAACGAATACACGATCCCCGAGGGCGAGAAGCTCAACGCCATCCAGATGGCCAAGCGCGCCGGGATCGAGGTCCCGTACTACTGCTGGCACCCCGCACTGTCGGTGGTGGCCAATTGCCGGATGTGCGAGATCGAGGTCGGCACCAAGGACGCCAAGACCGGCGAGATCAAGATGCTGCCGAAGCTGGTCCCCGGCTGTCAGACGCCGGCCAAGGACCTGACCGTGCTGGTGACCGATAGCCCGAAGGTCAAGGAACACCAGCGGATGATCATGGAATACCTCCTGTTGAATCATCCGCTCGACTGCCCAGTTTGCGACCAGGCCGGCGAGTGCGGCCTGCAAGACTACAGCTACCACTTCGGCCAGGCCGCCCACCGCTTCGTCGAGGAGCGCCTCGTCAACCCGCGCAAAGATGTCTCGGACCTGATCCAGCTCAACCAGGACCGTTGCATCATGTGCACGCGCTGCGTCCGATTCACCCGGGAGATCTCCCAGACCGGCGAGCTCGAGGTCATGCGGCGCGGCAACCATGCCGAGATCGACATCTTCCCGGGCCATCCGGTCAACAACCCGCTGGCCGGGAACGTCGTCAACCTGTGTCCGGTTGGTGCCCTGCTCGACAAGGATTTCCTGCACAAACAGCGGGTCTGGTTCCTGTCGAAGCACGACTCGATCTGTACGCGATGCTCGACCGGCTGCAACATCTCCGCGGAGGAGAACCGGGGCGCGCTCTGGCGGTTCAAGCCCCGCCAGAATCCCCATGTGAACGATTACTGGATCTGCGACGAGGGCCGTTATAGCTACAAGGCGGCCAACGATCCGAACCTCCTGTCGGCGATGTACGTCCAGCGCGATGGCGACCATCGGGCCGTCGCGGTCGACGAGGCCCTCAAGGCGGTGGAGCGGGGATTTCAAGAGATCCTCCAGCGCGGCGGGGTCGTCGCCGGTCTGCTCTCGCCGTTCCTGACCGTGGAAGAAGCCTACCTGCTGGCCCGCTACCTCAAGGGCCTGAGCCCGGCCACCGTGCTGGCGATGGGGCCGGTCCCGACGCGCGGGACCGATCAGACGTTCCGCCCCGACCAGACCAAGGGCCGCACCGGCGACACCAGCTTCGTCGTGCCGCGTCCGTTCACGATCCACGCCGAGAAGTGCCCCAACCGCCGCGGCGTCGAGGCGATCCTGGACCACTTCGAAGGCAAGGTGATCTCTTACGAGGAGCTGGCTCGCCGCGCGTCGGCCGGCGAATTCCAGGGCCTGTATGCCGTGTCGGACTCCATCGAACCGGCGATCGACGAGACACAGAGCCAAACACTACGGTCCGCCGTGAAGTTCCTGGTCGTTCAGGATACGAACGTCACGCCGCTGGCGCAACGGGCCGACGTCGTCCTGGCCGGCGCGACGTTCGCCGAGAAGGCCGGCTGCTACGTCAACGCCGACAACCGGCTGCAATACTCCGCCGCCGCCCTGCCCCCGCGCGACGGCTCGCTGCCGGACCTCGACCTGTTCGCGATCCTGCTCAATCGACCCGGCGGGCCCGTCGGCTCCGGCGAGGTCCTGGCCGAGCTGGCCGAGAACGTGCCGGCCTTCGCCGTCGCCAAGGGCGGTAAGCTGCCCCCCTTCGGGGCCGTGATCGGCCAGCCGCCGACCGGTCGCGATGGGACAAGTGCCCCGCCCAGCTTCGTCGATAGCTGGTTCGTCGCCGCAGGAGAGGCGAGGTGGCGTTGAGTAGGGTGGGTGAAACCGCGGATCGAGGACCATAATTCCAGATGGAATTTCGCGTAGGGTGGGTGAAACCCACCAGAATCGGGCCGTATCTTGGTGGGTTTCACCCACCCTACACTGAACAAAGCTGAGGAGGGAACATGTTGTTCGTGCTCGGCATCCTGATCAAGATCCTGATCGTGGTCGGCATTTCTCAGGGTGCCGTGGCGTACTTGATCTACGTCGAGCGCAAGGTTGCCGCGTACGCGCAGGACCGGATCGGTCCGAACCGGGCGGGCCGCGAGTTCGGCATCCCGTTCGGCCTGCTCCAGCCCCTGGCCGACGGGGCCAAGATGCTATTGAAGGAGGACGTGGTTCCCGCCTATGTGTCCAAACCGCTCTACCTGCTCGCCCCGATGATCGCGATTGCCGCGGCGACGATCGGCTTCGCCGTGGTGCCATTCGGGCCGGTCGGACACGACCAGTACCTGGATTTCCAGATCGCGCCGTACGTCGATATCGGGATCGTCTATGTGTTCGCCGTGGGCAGTCTGGCCGTCTACGGCGTGATCCTGGCGGGCTGGTCGTCGAACAACAAGTACTCGTTCATCGGCGCCCTGCGTTCGAGCGCGCAGTTGATCAGTTACGAGATCCCGCTGGGCCTCTCGGTCCTGGGCATCGTACTCTGGGCCGGCTCGCTCGACCTGAACGCGATCATCAACTGGCAAGATCGGACCCACGTCTGGGGGATCTTCGCCACGCCGCTGGGCTTCCTGATCTTCCTGGTCAGCGCGTTCGCCGAGACCAATCGGCTGCCGTTCGACCTGCCGGAGTCCGAGCAGGAGCTCGTCGGCGGGTTCCACACCGAGTACTCGGCGATGAAGTTCGGCATGTTCTTCCTGGGCGAGTATCTGCACGTGATCACCGTCAGCTTCTTGACCGTGATCCTGTTCTTCGGCGGCTGGGACTTCTTCTTCCTGAGCCAGGACCAGACGGGTGTCTTGAGCGTGATCGCCAAGGTCGCGGTGCTGCTGGCCAAGGTGACGCTGATGATCCTCTTCATCATGTGGGTGCGGTGGACCTTGCCCCGCTTCCGCTATGACCAGCTCATGAACCTGGCCTGGAAGGTGATGATTCCGCTGGCGCTCGTCAACCTGGTCGCCACCGCGGCGATCGTGCAGCTCATCCGCGGCTGAATCGGGAATCCGGAATCCGGAATCGGGAATCTCGAATCCGGAATCCGGAATCCGGAATCTCGAATCCGGAATCTCGAATCCGGAATCTCGAATCGGAAATCTGGAATTGGGGTGAAAGCCATGCGACTCGACGACCCGAAGCTGAAGCGAATGGACCCGCCGAAGTTGAACTGGCTCGAGAAAGCCTATTTGTGGCCGATCGTGCAGGGCCTGGGCGTGACGGCGCGGCACATGGCGGGCGTCGCGTTCGATCACCAGGCGATCACCGTCCAGTATCCCGAGGAGCAGCACGTGCCGAGCCCGAATTACCGGGGCGTGCACCGGCTGAACAAGGACGAGGAAGGTCGGGTCAAGTGTGTGGCGTGCATGCTCTGCGCCACGGCCTGCCCGGCGCACTGTATCGACATCGTCGGGACGACCGCCCCGCCAACCTGGCCGGACCGGGAGAAGTACCCGGAGAGCTTCGTCATCGACGAACTGCGCTGTATCTATTGCGGGATGTGCGAGGAAGCCTGTCCGGTCGAGGCGATCGAGCTGACCGGACTCTATGACCTGACGGGCCTGTCGCGCGAGCAGATGATCTTCGATAAGACGAAGCTCCTCTCCGTGTTCGACGCGACCTGCAACACCGAGCCCATGCGTTATGGGAAACCGCCGGCCGAGGGCCCGGACCCGACGCGAATCCTGCCGTCGCTGGAAACCTGACGAATCATCGCCCTGACGAATCATCGCCGTCGGGCTGGAAAGCCTGACCTACATTGGAAAGCGGCCCGACGATGCCGATCTCGCTGACGGACACGATCCTCGCCACACTGGTCGTCGTGCTGGGCGCCGCGGGGACCTACCTGATCCTGCCGCACCGTCACGGACTGACCCGGCCGCAGACGGCGGCACGGTGCGGGTCTGGCCGCGGTGGGCCTGGCGCTCCTGGTGTTCCTGGGATTCTGGAGCCCGCCGGGACCGTTCTTGCCGACCCTGTTCCTTTATGGTTTCGGGGCGGCCGCGATCGCCGGGGGATTCCTGACCGTGACCAGCCGCAACCCGGTCTATAGCGCCCTCTGGTTCGCCTCGGTCGTGTTGTCGACGGCCGGCCTCTTCCTCCTGGCCGGGGCCCCGTTCCTGGCGGCCGGAACGATTATCGTCTATGCAGGCGCCATCATCGTGACCTTCCTGTTCGTTATCATGCTGGCCCAGATGGAAGGCCGGGCGGTCTACGATCGAGCGGCCCGGACGCCCGAGGCCGCCACCATCACCTGTTACCTGCTGTTCTGGAGCCTGATGGTCGCCCTCTCCACGGTCCGCCCCGCTCCTCCGCGTGAGGGGGTGACGCCCGATCGGAGAGACCTCGAGGCGGAGAGGTCTCTCCTCCGCTCCCACGAGATCGCCGCCTACAGCAAATTGACGACGTCACCGATCGTCACCGTGCTCGATCGGAGCTTGACCCCGACTTCCCAGATCTTCGACGCACCCGGCCAGGAGAAGCCGAACGTCGCCGGATTGGGTGCGTCGCTGTATACCGATCACCTGGTGACCGTCGGCCTGGCCGGTGCGCTCCTGTTCGTCGCACTGATCGGGGCCGTCGCGATCACCAACCCGAAACGGCCCGGCGCTGCCGGCCCAGACCCCGCTCAAGTTGTCGCCCCGTGAACGTTCGCCCCTCGGCCCACGTTCGTATCGGACTTTCCTCGCGACTTGCTCCTTGAAGAAAAAACCATGCCGCCCGATATCTTCTCGCTCGATGTCCTCCGAGATTACCTGCTGGTGGGAGCCGCGCTGTTCGTGCTGGGCATGCTCGGCTTCCTGAGTCGGCGCAACCTGATCGTGATGTTCCTGTCGGCCGAGATGATGCTGCAGGGCACGGCGCTGAGCCTGGTCGGGTTCGGCCGATATCACGGCAACTGGACCGGCCAGGTCTTCACGATCATGATCCTGACGGTCGCCGCGTGCGAGGCATCGATCGCACTGGCCCTGATCGTGATCCTCTATAATCGGCGGTCGTCGCTGGACGTCACGCTCTGGCAAGACCTTCGCGAGGCGAACGTGCCGCCCACGCCCGCGACCGACCTCGCCGAGGAAGCCGAGCCGCTCGAGGTGGTACCCGGCCCCGAGTCGTATCCGCATCTGACCCCCGCCGGCATCGAGCCGGCCCACCCCGTGGAACCATGGATCGAGCGGCGACGCTGACCCCTCGTAGGGTGCTCTGTGAGCACCGGAACAACGCGGACAACCAGATCGGTGCTCACAGAGCACCCTACAATCGAGCCGTCGAACAGCCCGTTGGAAAGAGCAGCGCCATGACAGACCCGGAGCTTCCCGGTTTCTTCGTAAGGTACGCCTGGTTCATCCCACTGTTGCCGCTCCTGGGGGCGGCAATCGCCCTGGGCGCCCGTCGCCTGAAGATCGCGGCCCACGTCCCGGTCGTGGTCGGGATCGGCCTGGCGTTCCTGTTCTCATTGGGCACGCTCGTATCGGCCGGCCCGGACCAGACGTGGACCGTGATGAGCTGGCTGACGGCCACCGATTTCCAGATCCCGATCGAGCTCCGCGTTAACGGCCTGAGCTCGATGATGCTCTCGATGGTCACGTTCGTCTCGCTGCTCGTCGCCGTCTTCGCCGCCGGCTACATGGACGGCGACGAAGGCTACACGCGGTTCTTCGCCGAGATCGGCCTGTTCGTCTTCTCGATGACGGGATTGGTCCTTTCCAACAATTACGTCCTGACGTACGTCTTCTGGGAAGGCGTGGGGGTTTGCAGCTACCTTCTGGTCGGCTTCTGGCACTGCGCGGCCATCGGCCTCGGCGGCGGCGATGAAGGCGTTCCTGGTCAACCGGGTCGGCGACTTCGGATTCGCGATCGCCATCTTCTGGCTCTGGTCGATCGCGCCGGCCCACGACCTGAGCTATGATAATATCTTCAGTGCGAAAAACCTGAATGCCATGCCGCACGGCGCGATCGTCGGGATCTCGCTGTTGCTGTTCTGGGGCGCGACGGCCAAGAGCGCCCAGATCCCGCTCTACGTCTGGCTCCCCGACGCGATGGAGGGCCCCACGCCGGTCTCGGCATTGATCCACGCCGCGACGATGGTGACGGCCGGCGTCTACCTGATCGCGCGCTCGACGCCGATGATCGCGATGGCCCCGGGGGTACAGCTCTTGATCGCGGCGATCGGCTGCGCGACGGCGCTGCTCGCGGCGGCGATCGCCGTGACCCAGAACGACCTGAAGCGCGTGATGGCCTATTCGACGGTCAGCCAGCTCGGTTACATGTTCATGGCGCTGGGGGCGGGCGTCGGCGGCGTGGCCCAGCTCGCGGTCGTGGCGGCGATGTTTCACCTGTTCATGCATGCCTTCTTCAAGGCGCTGCTGTTCCTGGCGTCGGGGAGCGTGATGCACGCGATGGGGGACGTGATCGACATGCGGCGGTTCGGCGGCCTGCGCCACCGGATGCCGATCACCTGCTGGACGTTCGCCGTCGGCGGCCTGGCGCTGGCCGCGATCCCGCCGCTCTCCGGCTTCTTCAGCAAGGACGAGGTCCTCCTGGCGCTTTCGAGCGCCGAAGACGTCGGGCACGAAGCCGGCGGAGGTTGGCCTTATGGCCTGATCTACGGGGTCGCGCTCTTCACCGCCTTCCTGACAGCGTTCTACACCGGCCGCGCGTTCTTCATGACCTTCTTCGGTCCGGAGAAGCTGCCGGGTCCCGACGACCCGGAGGCGATCGCGTCCCACCACGCCGAACCGGCCGGTGCCCACGACCACGAACCGCATGGCGAGGGCTTGACCGGCCTTCCTCATGCCCATCACGGTGAGATCGGCCACGAGTCGCCTCCGCTGATGACTTTCCCGTTGCTCGCACTGGCCGGCTGCACCGTGCTCCTCGGCTTGATCTGCTTCCTGATCGGCCCGTTCTTCGGCGGTGCAACCGAGTGGTTCGCCGGGCATCTGGAGAAGACCCTCGGCTTCGAGTCGCTGGGCCACGCGGAGCACGCCTTCTCCTGGCTGACGGCGATCATCGGCACCCTGGCCGGCGTGGTTGGCATCGGGCTGAGTTATTTCCTCTACGGGAATGGGAAGGCCGCGATTTCACTCGGTGCCCGGATCAAGCCGCTGTACGAAGCCTCGCTGAACAAGTTCTACATCGACGAGATCTATCAGTGGACCGTCGTGACGCCGATCCGCGGGCTGGCGATCATTTGCGAGTTCCTGGATGTGTACCTGGTGGATGGCCTGGTGATCGGCGTGGCGCGCGTTCCCCGTTGGTTCGGCCGCCAGGTGCTGTCCTTCTACCAAAACGGCTTGATCCAGTTCTACGCGGCCGCCTCGGCGGCGAGCGTGGCGCTGCTCTTACTCGTGTTGATTCTCTTGCAACTCGGCTCGGAATTGCTTAACGCGCCCTGACAAAAAGGGGACTGGCTCCGAGTCTTCGAGGTACCTGTCCCCTATTCGTCAGGGCCTCAAATGAGTCGGCGAGTCCGATGAGGATGGATGAATGTTGACACTCCTGGTGATCACGGTCTTCCTCCCGGTTGTGGGGAGCCTGGCCCTGGTTCTGATGCCCCAGACCGACCGCCACAGGGCGCGGACGATCGCGCTGGGGGTTGCCCTGGCAACGCTGGCCTTCAGCCTGATCCTGCTGACGTCGTTCCGTCCGCAGGTGGAGGACCCCCAGTTCGCTTCGGTCGGAGCGGACGGGAAATACGGGGTCTCCTGGTCGGGCAACTCGTCCGACGCGCCGACCCGCCGCGAGATGCAGTCCACCCCGAGTGGAGCGACGTCGAACGGCCGACCCGCGACCGAGCTGACGGACCGGCCCGACATCCGGTTCGCCCTGGGCCTCGACGGCATCAGCCTGTGGCTGTTCGTGCTGACCTCGCTGTTGATGATCACGGCGATCTGCGCATCGTGGGAATCGATCACCGAGCGCGTGGCCGCGCATTATGCGTTCCTGCTGGCGCTGGAGACCGGCCTGCTCGGCCTGTTCGCCAGCCTGGACGTCATCCTGTTCTACATCTTCTTCGAGTTCACGCTGATCCCGCTGTTCTTCCTGATCGGGATCTGGGGCGGCCCGCAGCGGCGCCGGGCCTCGGTGATGTTCTTCCTCTACACGCTCGCCGGCAGCCTGCTGACGCTGCTGGGCGTCATCGCGCTGGTGGTGGTGCACTACCAGTTCTCCAGGGGCAACGTCCTGACCTTCTCGATCCCCGAGCTGACCCGGGGGCTCGGGGCCCTGAACTGGGCGCCCTGGCAGACGGCCACGTCCTGGGGCAGCCCGCAGGTCCTGATCTTCCTGCTGTTGCTGGCGGGGTTCGCGATCAAGGTCCCGATGTTCCCGTTCCACACCTGGCTGCCCCTGGCGCACGTCGAGGCGCCGACCGCCGGGTCGATCGTGCTGGCCGGCGTGTTGCTCAAGGTGGGGAGCTACGGACTGCTGCGGTTCAACCTGGGCATGACGCCGCTGGCCGCCGGCTGGCTGTTCCCGATGCTGGCCACCCTGGCGGTGATCGGGATCATCTACGGGGCCCTGGCCGCACTGGCCCAGACCGATATCAAGCGGCTGGTCGCGTATAGCTCGGTCAGTCACATGGGATTCATCGTGCTGGGCCTGTTCGCGCTGAACCCGACGGGAATGGACGGCTCGGTGGTGCAGATGCTCAACCATGGGCTGACCACCGGCGCCCTGTTCGCCTGCGTGGGGGTGATCTACGAGCGCTACCACACCCGATCGATGGACGAGATGGGCGGGCTATGGAACCGGCTGCCGCTGCTGGCCTTCTTCCTGATCCTGGCGGCCCTGGGTTCGGCGGCGGTGCCGGGCCTCAACGGGTTCGTGGGCGAGTTCCCGATCCTGGTCGGCGCCTTCGGTACCAGCCCGCTCGCGGCCGTGTTCGCGGCGACCGGGATGATCCTGGGCGCGTTCTACCTGCTCTGGATGGTGCGTCGGGTGATCTTCGGCCCGCTGCGGGAACCGGGCGAGCATGCTCATGGGGCGGCCTCGGCAACCGCGCAGCCGGCGCCCGATGCGGCCGTCCGGCCCGTCGGCTGGCATGAGATCGCCGGCCTGGCGCCGATCATGTTCCTGATCGTCGCGATCGGTCTCTACCCGCGGCCGATCTTCGAGCAGATCCAGCCTGCGGTGCACCTGATCAGCCAGAACGTGGAAACCCAGCGCGAGCGCGAGCGCGAGCTCATCCGCGAGCAGCTCGGCCAATCGCAGATGATCCCGAATCAACCGCGGCGGGGCGGCACGGGCAAGGGGGCACCACGCCCCGGCGCCAGCCCCACAGGTAAGGGCCAGACCAAAGGTAAGGGCCAGACCAAGGGCAAGGGCCAGACCAAGGGCAAGAGCCAGACCTCCCCGCCCGCCAAGGCATCCCAGAAAGGCCAGTGACGATGGGTTCCGACGCTTACGAGTCGGCGCGACAGACGGCGCTGATCCTCCTCCCCGAGATCATCCTGCTGCTGACCGGCATCGGGCTGATGACGGCATCCCCGTTCCTCCGGCAGCCGCGGCGACGTTGGTGCCGCGCCGCGGTCTGGGCGATGCTCGCCGCGCTGGTGGCACTCCTGGCCGTGGCCCGGCAAGAGACCGATCTCTACGCCGCCGTCGCCCTGAACGACACCCTCTCATTCTGGGCGCGGATCGTCCTGCTGCTGACGGGCCTGATCGTGTTAGGGCTGGCGCACGATGAACCCTCCGATGAGCGCGCGGGCGAGTTCTTCGGGGCCCTGCTGATCATGAATGCCGGGGCGATGCTCGTGGCCGCGGCCAACGAGCTGGTCTTCCTCTTCGTCGGGCTGGAGCTGGTGAGCATGCCCACCTACCTGCTCCTTTATCTCTCGAAGCGGAACCCGAGCACCCAGGAGGCCGCGACCAAGTACTTCTTCCTCAGCATCTTCGCCTCGGCGCTTCTCCTGTACGGCCTGACGTTCCTGTACGGGGCCACGGGCATTAGCAACCTGAAGGCGTTGTCGTTCCTGTTCCTCAAGGTGGGCAACGTGCCCCTTCCGCAGCTCGGCCTGATCGCGATCGTTTTCGTGATGGCGGGTTTGTGCTTCCGGGTGGCCGCCGTCCCGCTGCACTTCTACGCGCCCGACGTCTACCAGGGTTCGCCGATCGTGATCGCCGCCCTGCTGTCCTGGGTGCCCAAGGCGGTCGGCTTCCTCGCCATGATCCGCGCGCTGGCGACCGTGTTCTCCGAGTCGGCGACGTTGTTCGAGCAGGCGATCCTCGTCTCCTCGGTGATCGCGGTGGCGACGATGATCGTGGGCAACTTCATGGCCCTGGTCCAGGACGACCTCAAGCGGCTGCTGGCCTACTCAGCGATCGCGCACGCCGGCTACATGATGATCGGCGTGGCCGTCGCGTTCGCCAACGGCCAGCATCACACGAGGCTCTATTACGGCATCGAAGGGATCCTCTTCTACCTGGTCGCCTACGCCCTGATGACCCTGGGGGCCTTCGGCGTACTGATCGCCCTGCGGATCGGCGATCGGCCCGTCGAATCGGTGGACGACCTCGCCGGGGCGGGCTGGGCCCAGCCCTGGCTGGGTGCCGGGCTGGCCGTGTGTTTGCTCAGCCTCAGCGGGATTCCTCCTCTGGTCGGATTCTGGGGCAAGTTCGAGATCTTCACCTCGGCGCTGGCGGCGCAGGAGATGGGGGAATCGTGGTTCCTGTGGCTGGCGATCGCCGGCGTGCTGAACGCGGCGATCGGGGCGTACTATTACCTGCGGATCGTCGTCCTGATGTATCTGAGCCCGGCCCGGCAACCGATCGGGACCCGCGGCGGCTGGCCGGTGGGGGTCTCGGTGGCGGTCTGTGTCGGCCTGACGATCGCCCTGGGCATCTTCTGGGCGCCCGTGGCGTTCGACGGCCCGCTCTGCCGCCCGCTCCGCCATGGCGCATCCCGAGCCCGACAAGCCGCAAGTCACCAACGTCGCCGGAGTGGGCACGGCACCGTGAGTGTTTGCAGGTCAGGCTTTCCCGCCTGACGCGCCGGGAGTTGTCAGGCTGGAAAGCCTGACCTACAAATGATGTACCCCACAAGATCGCTCGCCGTCCGATTGACGCTCATCGCCGCCCTTGCCGGCATCCTCCAGGGCCAAGTCCCGGCCGGCGCCGCGGAGCTCGACCTGAATCGCGCCGTGGTCGTCGTGCCGGACGGGCTATCGGGTCCGGAGAACCAGGCCGTGCAGCTCCTGGTCGAGGAGGTGCGCGCAGGCGGGCATTTCCTGGGAGGTCTCATTGCGGTTGCCGGGCGGTGCGGAGCCGATCGTCGCGATCGGGCCGGCCCGACTGCTGCGATCAGACACCAGCCCGTTCCGCGACCACGTCCCCGCCGCGCCGCCGGGCGGCGATGCCCGGGAGGGCTTCCACATCCGCACCGTGGACACGGGCCGGGGCGCGCCTGCGGTGCTGGTCATCGGCAACGATGCGCGCGGCGTGCTCTTCGGCGTCGGCCGGTTCCTGCGCACGCTGCGGATGAGACCGGGGCAGGCGACGCTGCCCGATCGGCTCAACCTGACCTCGGCACCGAAATACCCGCTGCGCGGTCATCAACTCGGCTACCGTCCCAAGACGAACTCTTACGACGCCTGGGACCTCCCCCAATGGGAGCGCTACATCCGCGAGCTGGCGCTCTTCGGCACCAATGCCATCGAGCTGATCCCGCCCCGTTCCGACGATGACGCCGATAGCCCGCATTTCCCCCGGCCGCCCCTCGCGATGATGGCCGGCATGTCCGGCATCTGCGCCGATTATGGATTGGACGTCTGGATCTGGTATCCGGCGATGGATGCCGATTATTCCGATCCGAAAACGGTCGAGCACGCGATCCAGGAGTGGGCCGAGGTGTTCAAGAAGCTGCCCCGGATCGACGCGGTCTTCGTGCCCGGCGGCGATCCGGGACACACCCGGCCCCAATACCTGATGGCCCTCCTGGAAAAGCAGGCCGCCAACCTCCGGCGCTATCACCCGACCGCCCAGATGTGGGTCTCGCCCCAGAGCTTCTCCCGCGAGTGGCTGGACGAGTTCCTCGCGCTGGTGAAGGCCGAGCCCGCCTGGCTCGGCGGCATCGTGTACGGCCCGCAAGTGCGGATCAGCCTCCCCGAGCTGAGGAAGGCCGTCCCGTCGAAGTACCCGATCCGCGACTACCCGGATATCACCCACAGCCTGCGCTGCCAGTACCCGGTCCCCGACTGGGACGTCGCCTATGCCCTGACCGAAGGCCGCGAGGTGATCAATCCCCGCCCGCGGGATGAATCGACGATCTTTCACGCGTTTGCTGAGAACACGATTGGCTTCATCACCTATTCCGAGGGCTGCAACGACGACGTCAACAAGATCGTCTGGAGCGCGCTGGGCTGGGACCCGGATGCGGATATCCTCGATGTCTTGCGCGATTATGCCCGAATCCTCGCCGGCCTGCCCGACCGCGACGCCGACGGCTTCGCCCAGGGGCTCTTCGCCCTGGAGCAGAACTGGCGCGGGCCGCTGTTGACGAACGGCTCGGTCAACACGACCCTCCAGCAGTTCCGGACGCTGGAACGCCGCGTGCCGCCGCGCGTGCTGGCGAACTGGCGGTTCCAGCAGGCGCTCTACCGCGCCTATTACGACGCCTATGTCCGCAGCCGCCTCATCTTCGAGACCAACCTCGAGGAGCGGGCGATCGACAGGCTGCGTCAGGCCGGCGCGATCGGCTCGATCGCCGCGATGGAACAGGCCGAGCGGATCCTCGGAGGCGCTGCGAGCCGGTCGCGGCCGATCTCCGGGCGCGGGTCTTCGAGCTGGGCGAGGCGTTATTCCAGAGCATTCGCATGCAACTGAGCGTCCCGCGATACAAGGCGATCTCGGTGGGCCGGGGCGCCAACCTCGACACGATCGACCAGGTTCTCAACAACCGGATCTGGCTCAACCGCCGCTTCGAGGCGATCCGCCAGACGACTTCCGAGCCGGCGCGGCTCCGCGCGATCGCGGCGATCGTCGAGTGGACGAACCCCGGTCCCGGCGGGTTCTACGACGACCTGGGCAATCCCCTCCAGCGCCCCCACCGCGTCCCCGGCTCGCCCTATGCCGAGGACCCGGCCTCGTTCCACGGCCCGATGACGGCCTTCGACCAGGACCCCTCCTGGCGCCGTTCCTGGTGCCGACACTCCGGCACCCTCTTCGGCGAGCCCCTGCGGATGCGATACAACGGCCTCGACCCGGCCGCGTCGTACAGGGTCAAGGTCGTGTATACCGGCGATATGTTCCAGGTGAAGGTGCGGCTGGCGGCCAACGATACGCGAGAGGTGCACCCGTTCCTGCTCAAGCCGCGGGACATGACGCCGGTGGAGTTCGACATCCCCTCCGAGGCGTCGAAGACCGGCACCCTCACCCTGACCTGGACCGTCGAGCCGGGCCGCGGCGGCAACGGTCGCGGATGCCAGGTCGCCGAGGTGTGGTTGATCAAGAAATGACGATGAACCCGCTCGATCGAGTGTGAGGGCGCCCTCGGCCTCGATAACAAATATTGCTATTCTCCGTGGCCGGACGTACGATTCGGGGTACGGGCTATTCCGAATCGATGAAGGAGTCGAATTACGTATGAACGTTTCACTGACGCCGGAGCTTGAACAATACGTCAGCGGCAAGGTCCGAAGCGGCCTCTACCATTCGGCGAGCGAGGTTATCCGCGAGGGGCTGCGACTCCTCAAGGAGAAAGATGAGATTTATCAGAGGAAACTCGAAGAGCTGCGGCGTGAGATTCAGATCGGAATCGACCAGGCCGACAGAGGCGAGGTCTCCAACTTCAATGAGGAAACCCTCAAGGAGATCAAAGCTCAGGGGCGCAAACGTCTCGCGGCCGAGCGAAGGTCAAAGAGATCATGAGGGAGCCGGAGCTAACCGCCAAAGCTAAAGACGACGTGCGCGATATCTGGTACTCGGTCGCATCGAAGGGAGACGAGCGAGCGGCCGACCGCTTGATTTCGCAAATCCTGGAAAAGTGCCGTAGCCGAGCCCGGTTTCCCGAGACCGGACGGCTCAGGGACGAGATCTCTCCGGGTCTTCGCAGCTTCCCGGTACCACCGTACGTGGTATTCTTCAGGCCGCTTGAGGACACGATTTTGGTCCTACGCATCATTCACGGTCGCCGTGACCTGAAGCGATTTGCGTTTGATGAGTGAATCTTTTGTCCTGAACCAGGAGGCTTTATCATGGAACGACCCCTCCGGACGTCTTTGATCGGCCTTGTCGTCTTCTCGATCGCGGCGGTCGTTTCCATCCCGACGGCGATCGCGGGCGATCCCTCCCCCAAGCCGCCGCCCGACCTGCGAAGCGCATCCAGGAGATCACCGACGCGGTGCTCGAGCATCACATCGATCCGCCCGTTCGGCAGCAGATGATCCTCTCCGCGATCAAGGCGCTGTACCACGCATCCGGCGCGACGGTCCCGGCCGGGCTGGGCCGCCGCGTCTCGGCCATCGCGACGCCCGATCAACTCGCGGAGCTTCTCGTGGAGGCCTGGCCGAAGTCGAACACGACCGGCAAGCCGGCCCCGGCGAGGATGCTCGAGGAAACGCTATTCGATGGACTGCTCGCCGCCGTCCCCGGCGGTGCGGAATTGATCTCCGCCAAGGAGCGCAAGGTGGCCGAGCAGATCGAGGGCAATCGCTATGTCGGCATTCATATCGCCCTATCGACCAATGAGAAGGAACACCAGCCGAACATCCACCAGGTCTTCCCGGGCGGGCCGGCGGCTCGAGCCGGAGTCATGACAGGCGACCTGATCGAGGAAATCGATGGCGTCGCCACCAAGGGCGTGATCCTGCGCGACATCGTCGATCGGCTACGCGGTGACGAGGGAACCGATGTCACGATCAAGGTCCGGCAACCCAACGAGACGAAATCCCGGACGTATACGATCACCCGCGGCTCGCTCCCGCGTGAGACCGTACATGGCATTCAAAAGCGGCCGGCCGGCGGCTGGGACGTGCGGCTCGATAGCCCCGATCCGATCGGCTATCTGGCGATCACCGAGATCACCGCCAGCACTCCCCATGAGCTGCGCAGACTGGCAGGGCAACTCGAGAGCGAGGGCATCCGGGCCCTGGTGCTCGACCTGCGCGGCCGGGGAGGCAGCTCGGTCCATTCGGCCGTGCTCCTGGCCGATTGCCTGCTGGATCACGGTTCGATCGGCCGCGTCCGTACCGCGCAAGGAGAGACGGTCTATCATTCCGAGCCTGACGCCCTGTTCCGCGGCTGGCCGATGGCCATCCTGGTCAACGCCACCACGTGGGGCACCGCGGAATGGCTCGCGGCGGCACTCCAGGACAACCGCCGGGCGACGGTCGTCGGCTCGCCGACCGCCGGCGCCCACGTCAGGAAGCCCTCGATCGAAGGCATTCGGTCGCGCGTGTCCGTCGGCGATGGCTCCTGGTCGATCGAATTGCTGACCGGCTACCTCGAACGCGGTGATGGCCGGCCCCTCAGCAACGCGGCTGAGAACGCGATGAACACCCATCCAGACCGCGTTGCCGTACGCCGGATCGAGTCGGGACCGCCGCCGGAAATCAAGACCGGCGTGAAGCCGGACGTCATGGCCCCCACGAACCCGATGCCTCGCGAACCGTCCTCCCGACCGCAGAAAGCCAATCCGGCCTCGAAGGCTGTCCCGCATGTCAACCATGCCCTGGTGAAGGCCATCGAGTACCTCGAACGGCCGCGGAAGAAGTCCTGAACGGTCGATCCACGGATGAAAGTCAACAAGCATGCGCAAACATTCACTAACTCGAACCCTCGGCGCAGTCGCCCTGTTGGCCTGGCTCTTGCACGCGCCAGGAAGTCGCCCGCGGCGACGAACCGAACTCGGACGGCCCCCTGGCCCGGCGGATCCGCCAGCCCGTCGCGCTGGCGTTCGTCGACGGCGGCAAGACGCTGCTCGTCGCCAACCGGCG
Organism: uncultured Planctomycetota bacterium; assembly: GCA_963845755.1. Lineage (GTDB taxonomy): Bacteria > Planctomycetota > Planctomycetia > Isosphaerales > Isosphaeraceae > CAWJTV01. The sequence continues at coordinate 1,064,163 of CAWJTV010000011.1, read as the reverse complement.
GAGCGGCACCATCTCGGTGATCGACATCGCCTCCCGCCACGTGGTCGGCGAGCCGAATATCGGCAGCGGCCTGGCCGGCCTCGCCGTCCTGCCCGACGGCCGCCACCTCCTCGCCGTCGATCAGGCGGCCAACGACCTCTTATTACTCGATTACCAAGGCCATTCGATCCAGGTCCTGGAACGACGGACGGTCAGTGCCGATCCGGTCGGGCTGGTTGTCTCGGCCGACGGCCTGTCGTGCGTCGTGGCTTCCCTCTGGTCGCGGCGGCTGACGTTCGCCGGCCTGTCGCGCGCGGGCCGGAGGACCCGCACCCGAGGCTCTCCATTAACGGAAGTCTCGACCTGCCGTTCTGCCCGCGCGCGCTGGCGTTTTTCCCCGAGGGATCGCGGCTCGTCGTCGCCGATGCGTTCGGCGGACAGCTCGCGGTGGTTCAGACGAAGCCGCTGGCGATCGAGTCGGTTCGATCGCTGCCGGCGCACAACATCCGCGGACTGGCCTTCACCCCCGACGGCCGGACGCTGGTCCTCGCGCACCAGGTGCTCAACCGCCTGGCGCAGACCAGCTTCGATGATGTGCACTGGGGTCAGTTGATCCGCAATCATCTGCGGGTCCTGCGAACAGAAGCGCTGCTGAGTCATGCAGTCGTTGACGCTCAGCTTGTGCACTCCCAAGAACCCCTGCAACAACCCCCCCCCTCACCCCCCCTTCGCAAGGAGGGGAAAGAACGCGCCGCTGTCTCCCCCCCTTACGAAGGGGGGGCCAGGGGGGGTTCCTCACGCGAGCCCAACTCGATCGTGAACGGCTCTAGACCCGATGCCACGCTCCTCGAAGGCAGCAAACTCTTCGACCTGGGCGACGTCGGCTATGCGGCGGGCGATCCGGGGGCCATCGCCTTCGACCGCCGCGGCCATGTGATGGTCGCACTTTCCGGCATGGACGAGGTCGCGATCGCGGCGGACCTCGGTCAAGGTGCGCATCGGATCGTCGTGGGACGCCGGCCCATCGCCCTGGCCACCAGCCCGGACGGAGAATCCCTCTACGTCGCCGACAGTCTGGACGACACGATCTCGGTCATCACCATCGCCACCGGCCAGCGCCCCGCGACGATCGGCCTCGGCCCCCATCCCGAGCCGAGCGCCGCCGACCGCGGCGAGCGACTATTCTCGAGCGCCAAGCTCTCTCACGACGGTTGGATGAGCTGTCAGAGTTGCCACACCGATGGCCACACGAACAACCTCCTCAGCGACACGCTCGGCGACGGCTCTTATGGCGCGCCGAAGCGCGTGCCGACGCTCCTGGGCGTCGCCAGTACCGGCCCCTGGACCTGGACCGGGTCCATGGCTCGGCTGGGCGACCAGGTCAGCAAGTCGATCATGACGACCATGCAGGGCCCGAGGCCAAGTGACGCCCAGGTCGCCGACCTCATCGCCTATCTGGAATCCCTCGAGCCACCCTCGCCGAAGCTCTGGAGTGCGGGCCCTGACGCCACGAAGGCCGCCGTCGGCGCGGGAGTGCTCTCTTCGAATCCCGGAAATGCGCGACGTGCCATACCCCGCCCCATTACGCCTCACCCCAGCTTTTCAACGTGGGATTGCGCGACGAGGTGGGGAACCATGAGTTCAACCCCCCTGCCCTGCGCGGGTCAGCCGGCGCGCCGCCTTCCTGCACGACGGCCGCGCCCGATCGCTCGAAGACGTGTTCCGGAAGGAGCACCATCCCCGCGGCCTGGTGCTGACGCCCGCGGAGATCGCCGATCTCGTCGCGTTCCTCGAGACGCTCTGAGTGTCCCCAGAGGCCACGTGCAGTATAGTCGTCTCGATGTTCGACCGCTTGTGATATTCAGCGAATTGAATGGCGTGCTCCGCCGGATCGGCGGGGATCGGCTCCGGTGGGGCGAGGGTCAGACGGCGGGGAGGCGACGCGGGCTTGCGGCGACGGAACCGGCCTGCCAGAGCCTTCGCCGCCGCCTGGATCCTGTCCATCAACCCCCGCACGTCCATGAGTTCAACCCAACCCGGTCAGTCCGACGAGTCCAGCAGGCATTTCGCGCGGATAGCGAACCCCCGCCCCGACTCGATTGGCGACGCACTCCGAGGTTTCACCGCCCCGCGTCGGCAGCCGCCCGGCCGTTGCTGCCCGGCTTCCGGGGCTCCTCGGACTTCGGCTTCTGGTCGCGGGGCTGCTGGAACTCGGGGCTGTCGAACATCCCGCGCTGGGGGGGTTTGGGATCGCGCGGCAGGGCATCCGGCAGCATCGCCACGTTGTAAGCCCACGCCGCCAGCACCTTCGCACCCTGGTTGATCTCGTCGGGATAGACCTTGTCGAACGTGTCACTCTCGGTGTGGTGCGTCTTGCGATACTCGGCCATGTCCTGGACCACGGCGAAGGCCGGCACCCCGTGCGGCAGGAACGATAGGTGATCCGTGCCGAACATGCTCCGCATGCTCAATTCTTCGAGATTCACCGCCTCCTTGAACGGCTCGACCACCTTCTCCATGACTTCGCGCAGGTCGTAACGGCCCTGGAGCCCGATGCTCTTGACCTTCCCGGTCCCGGTGTCGTGGATCAGCACGCCGGAAATCTTGGCCATATCTTTCTCATGAGCCTTGACATAAGCACGCGATCCATGCAAACCCTCCTCCTCGCCCGAGAACAGGACGAAGCGGATGGTGCGCTTCGGCTTCACGTTCGACGGCCTTGAGCGCCCGGGCGGCCTCGAGCACGGCCATGATGCCCGTGCCGTTGTCGGTGGCGCCGGTGCCGAGGTCCCAGCTATCGATGTGGCCGCCGATGATCACGACCTCGTCGGGCTTCTCGGCGCCGGGAATCTCGGCGACCGTGTTGTAGACCTCGACCTCGTCGTCGCTGAAGGTGTTCTTCAGGTCGATCTCGAGCTCGACCGGCCCGCGCTTGAGCAGCCGCCAGATCAGGCCGTAGGACTCGGTCGTCAGGAACGCCTCGGGGATCTCGGCCCGGGTGAAGTTGGCCGACGCGCCGGTCATGTTGACGAGGCCATGCTCCTTGTTCGAGTCGCGGAGCCGCCCGGCGACGCCCTCGGCGACCAGGAACTTCTGCAGCTCGCGGTAGAATTCCCGCATTCGGGTGAAGTCGCGGATCCGCCGGCGCATGTCGCCTTCCAGGTTGGGCGCGGCCTGCTTGGGCGAAGGCTGGACGGAGACCTCGTCGAGCAAGACCCAGGCCCCCTTGAGCTTGCCCTTGTAGGGACTCAGCTCGTCGGCCGACTGGGCCTTGACGTGGACCACCGGCCCGCGCTGTGGGCCCTTGGTGGAGGGGCTCCAGCCGGCCGATTCCAGGAGGATGCGCTGCTCGACCGGGACAACGACCCGGCCCCTGGCCTCGCCGCGGGCCCAGGACCGTTCGATCATCCACGACTCGAGGTGGGCGTTGGCCATGCCGTACTGCCGGAACTTATCGCGGGTCCACTGGTTAGCCTTGGCCAGGCCCGGCGAGCCGGTCAGCCGCGGGCCGATCATGTCGCAGAGATACTCGATGTTGGCCATCAGCTCCGAGCGCTTGTCGATCTCTTCCAGGATCGCCTTGGTGACCGCCTTGGCCTCGCCGCCGGGCTCGGGGACGGCCGCCGCCTTCGGAGCGGGACCCTCCGCTTGACGGTCCGCCCGTGGCTGGTCCCCGGACCCCTTCGGCGCCTGGGCCACGGCGGCCACCGACAATCCCCATGCCACCGCCGCCACGATGAATGTTGAACAAATCCCTCTCATAACCGGATTTCACTCCCCTCTTATTCGATCGAACTGATGTGCCACGGCCGCCGCGCCTCGGAGAGCCAGGACGCCCCGATCGCCGTCCATTCTCAGGCATGAGTATGACCGACGCGCGGCCGGTCGTCCATCGCCTGGAGCGGATGTGATTGCCCCGGCGAACGTGGAGGTCAGGCTTTCCAGCCTGACGATCCGGCACCGTCAGGCTGGAAAACCTGACCTACGAGCCGTGAGAACGTGTAATTCCCCGACTCACTCATCGCCGCCTTAGCCTGGCGGCCAGCTCGGTGAAGTCGCCGCGGCCGGCGGGGACGAGCAGATATCCGGCGATGTAGCCGAGGGTGCCGACGGTGAGGTGGAGGAGGAACAGCGTGATCCGCGACAGGGTGGCCGGCCCACTCGCGGCGATCGGCAGGAGCTGCGCGCACCACGCGCGGTGACAGCGACCAGCGCCGCGGCGCCGGCCAATGGGGCGCCGGCGGTTCGCTTCAGGTAGGTCCGCGGGTCGATCTGGAGCTCGCGGAAGAGATAGACGCCCGGCACCAGCAGGTTGGAGAACAGCGTCGTCAGCACGGTGCCCCAGATCACGCCGGCCACGCCGAGCCGATACGTCAGGTAGCAACTGACCGGCAGGTTGACCAGCGACCCGACCAGGGCCGACAGGGCGATCACCTTGATCTTGTTGATCCCGATCGCCATCTGGGCGGGCACCGAGAGCACCAGCGGGATCGCGGCGACCAGGAACAGTCGCATCAGCGGCGCCACGTTCGACGCGTCGTAGTCCAGCCGGTCGCTATACCACAGCGAGAGGAAGGGACCGGCATAGATCCAGGCCAGGAGCCCCACCGGCAGCAGCAGACCGATGTGCATCCGGGTGCCATCGTACTTGACTCGTTCCAGTCCACGCACGTCGTTTGCGGCCGCCAGGCTGGCGACGGCCGGCATCACCAGGTACGCCAGCATCCAGCCGGCCTGACGGAGCTGCAAGAATGCCTTGCTGACCATGTCATAGACGGTGATGTGGGGGTTGGCCGGTTCCGGTAGCATGAAGCCGAGGATCATGGTGTCGATCTTGTCGGCCAGTACGACGCTGATCTGGATCAATGCGATATAGAAGCTGATGCGCCCCAGCGCCTTGTAGTCGTCCCACCGCGCACCGTGGAAATGCGGCACGTGATCCAGCTCGCGCGCCATCACCCAGAGCGCCGGGCCCAGGCCCAGGCCCACCTGGATCGCCGTCTGACTCGCGACGATCCAGAAGAAATCGACCCCGGCCTTCACCCCCAGCCAGAGGACCAGGAACCGCACCACGGTGATCGCCAGCTCGTACCGGGGCATGAAATCGTAACGCCGTGCCGCCTGGAGCACGCTCGAGACGACCACCGCGACGCCGAACGTCGGGGCCGTGATCGCCTGGAGCCACAGGAGCTTGATGACCAGCGGATAGGAGCTGGGCTGGAGGCCGGAGTGCGGCAGCGCCCCATAAGCCACCCCCAGGAGCGCCGCGATCTGAAGGATCGCCATCACCGCGTAGAAGTTCATCCCGCTGGCGATGGCCCGGTCAACGCCGTCGCGGTCGCCGCGCGTCCAGGCGTCGGAGATCTGCCGCTGCAACGCCGAGCTCGCGCCGAACTCGAACAGGAACTGGAAGAACCCGAATCCCCAGGCGAACCGATAGGCGCCATTGCCGTCCGCCCCGACCGCCTCCAACACCAGGCGGGTCGACCACAACGAGAAGACGACCTGGAGGGGGACGCGCAACGTCAGCCAGAACGTGCCGCTCAAGAGGCGGCCCAGGACCGGCGGCAGAGGTTTCGGGTGGGAGCCGGACATGGCGCTGGCGGCGGGACTGGCCGTACTCACGGATTCCTTCCTGGGATGGGTCGATCCATTCGCTTCACAAGCCATTCCTGGAGCGGCTATGATAGCCGCCCAACTGCCGCCCTGAAAGCCCAAATGACCGGATCGGAAACCCACGAGATTCCAGGCCACTCTTCGCTGCACCCAACTCGCCATGCCCGACTCACGGCAGCAGGTCGGACACCGCGACCCGCCCGACCTCCTGACCGTCCAGCTCCACGGGGACCAGGTCGCCCTCGCGATAGGTGTGACACACCGCATAACCGGCCTGCTTCCCCTTGCCGAACGGTCCGGTGCGGACCTCGACGATCCGCCGGTTCAAATCGACGATCCAGTAGACCGGGATGCGGTAGCTGGCATAGCGGCGCAGCTTCGGGCCGCTGTCCTTGGCGTAGGTCGTGTCGGAGATCTCCACCAGCAGTGCGACATCCGCGGCGCGGGCCAGACGGGTGCCATAAATCGTGTCGGGACCACGAAGCACGACGGTGTCGGCAAGCGGCCGCCAGCGGCCCAACGCAAGGGAGTGCTCCTTGTTGACGACCCATTGCGGTAGGGCTGCCAGCACCTGAAGCGCGGCAAAGAGTCGCATCGACGCGAAGATATGCGGCGGGTTCTCCGACATGATGAAGGGAATTCCTCCCAGGAGCTCAACGTGTTTTTCGCCGAAGACCCCGGCGTCGATCGCCTTGCGGAACTGCCGCGGCGTCATCTGATAAATCCCGTGGATCATGGTCCCACTTCCTTCCTGGCCGGCTCGGTGGAATGGCCTGGCCTGTCAATCGTCTCGATCTCCCGACTCACGGCAGCAGGTCGGACACCGCGATGTGTCCGACCACCTGACCGTCCAGCTCCACGGGAATCACGTCACCCTCGCGATAGGTGTGACACACCGCGTAACCGGCCGGCTTCCCCTTGCCGAATGGTCCCGTGCGGACCTCGACGATCCGGCGGTTCAGGTCGACGATCCAGTAGACCGGGATGCGGAAGCTGGCATAGCGCCGCAGCTTCGGCCCGCTGTCCCTGGCGTAGGTCGTGTCGGAGACCTCGACCAACAGAGGGACATCACCGGCGCGGGCCAATCGCTGACCGTAGATCGCCATCGGACCTCGGAGGATAACGACATCGGGAATCGGCAGCCACCCCCGCAACGAGATGTTGCTCTCCCTGTTGACGAACCACCGAGGTAGAGCGGCGATAGCTTGTAACGCCAGGAAGACCTTGGCTACGGCCAGAATGTGCGGCGGGTTCTGCGACATGATAAAGGGAATCCCTCCCAGGAGTTCCACTTTTTTCTCGCCGAAGACCCCGGCATCGATTGCCTTGCGGAACTGCCGCGGGGTCATCTGATAAATCCCATGGATCATGGTCCTGGGTCCTTTCCGATGCACGGTCGTGTTCACCGAGCGGTCTCACCATGATTCTAGAAACCCTCGAGCCGCCGGAGAAGACAAGCGTTGCGACTATCGTGGCGCGTCGGAACTCTCCACTCTTCCAATCCTCTTTGGCATCGGGATGTTCAACGTGATATAAAAGCAACGATCCCGTCCAGATCATCGAGTCACGAGCGGCCTGGCCTCGGCGCAGGGGAAAAGTCCTGGCGTGATTTCATCGCGTGCGTCGCATTGAGAATAGAGCCGCCACCGAGGCGGACGCGGAGGTCAGCCCGAGGGAGAGACTCACCATGACCGAACGCGCGATCTTCCTCGCCGCCCTCGACTGGACCGATCCGGCCGACCGCGCCGCCTATCTCGACCAGGCCTGCGTCGGCGACGCCGACCTCCGCCGACGCATCGACGACCTGCTGGCCGCCGATGCCGAGTCCGACAGCTTCCTCGAACCACCCGCCGATCTCGGCGACGCCACCGCCCCGATCGGCGACGAAGGATCGCGCCTGAGCCCGATCACCGAAGGACCCGGCAGTCGGATTGGCCCGTACAAGCTCCTCCAGCAGATCGGCGAGGGGGGCATGGGTGTCGTCTACATGGCCGAGCAGGAGACGCCCGTCCGTCGCAAGGTCGCGATGAAGATCATCAAGCCCGGCATGGACACCCGACAGGTCGTTGCTCGGTTCGAAGCCGAACGCCAGGCCCTGGCCCTGATGGACCATCCCAACATCGCCCGCGTCCTCGATGCCGGCACCACGACCTCCGGACGCCCCTACTTCGTCATGGACCTGGTGCGCGGGATTCCGATCACCCAGTATTGCGACGAGGCCAAGCTCAGCCCCCGCGAGCGGCTCGAGCTGTTCATCCCCGTCTGCCAGGCCATCCAGCATGCTCACCAGAAGGGGATCATCCACCGCGACGTCAAGCCGTCGAACGTCCTGGTCACGCTCCACGACGGCAGCCCGGTGCCCAAGATCATCGACTTCGGCGTGGCCAAGGCGATCGATCAGCGGCTGACTGAGCGCACGCTCTTCACCCAGTTCGGCGCCTTGATCGGCACGCCCGAATACATGAGCCCCGAGCAAGCCGAGCTCTCCGGCCTGGACGTCGACACCCGCAGCGACATCTACTCGCTGGGCGTCCTGCTCTACGAACTCTTGACCGGCACGACGCCGCTGGAGCGAGCCAAGGTGCGCGAGGCCGGCTATGCCGAGATCCTGCGACGGATCAAGGAAGAAGAGCCGCCCAGGCCCTCGACGCGCCTGAGCCACTCGGGAGACCGGCTGGCCTCAATCGCAGCCACCCGCCGCATCGAGCCCGCCCGGCTGACGCGGCTGGTCCGGGGCGAGCTCGACTGGATCGTGATGAAGGCCCTGGAGAAAGAGCGCACGCGGCGGTACGAGACGGCCAACGGCCTGGCACGGGACATCCAGCGCTACCTGGTCGGCGACGCGGTCGAGGCCGGTCCGCCCTCGGCCTGGTACAAGGTCGAGAAGTTCGCGCGCAAGCACCGGGCGTCGTTGGCGACAGCGGGCGCATTCGCGCTTCTGCTCGTCGTGGCTACCGTGGTCAGCATTTATCTCGCGATCCGTGCCGCGCAAGCCGAGCGGGCCTCGACTCGGGAACGGAACCGCGCCGTGGCGGCCGAGCAGGTGGCGAAGGCGGAAGCCGAGCGAGCGACGACCGAGGGCGAGATCGCCCGGGCGGTCAACGACTTCCTCCAGCAAGACCTGCTGGGCCAGGCCGACGTGAACAAGCAGGGAGGTCCTGATCAGAAGCCCGATCCCGATATCAAGGTGCGCACCCTGCTGGATCGCGCCGCAACAGCCATCGGCGGCAAGTTCGCCGGCCAGCCTGCAGTCGAGGCGGCGTTACGACGGACAATCGGCGACACCTATTTCGCCCTGGCACTCTACCCCTTGGCGGAAGAGCAACTGGAGCGGTCCGTCGCACTGGCCCGACGCGAATTGGGGGACCAGTACCGAGAAACGCTCAATATCATCGGCAGCCTGGCACGGCTCTACGCGGATCAGGGGAAGTACGCGAAGGCCGAGTCTCTCGACATCGAGGCGTTCGAGGGACTCCGTCGTGTCGTGGGCGAGGGGCACCCTGACACGATTCGAGCCATCTACCGGCTGGGAAATCTGCTCTTGGTCCAGGGCAAGTTCTCGCAGGCCGATCAACGCTACACCACAGCTCTGAAGTTGTGTCGCAACGTCGCTCGGTGAGGAACACCGCACCACCATCGTGACGATGAATGACCTCGCCCTGCTCGACACCTGGGAGGGCAAGTTCGCAGAGAGCGAGGCGCTTCTGACGAGGGCGATGGAGATCGCTCGCCGCATCTTGAGCGAGGAAGACACCCTCAGGTTCACCATGATGGCCAATCTGGCATGGCTCTATCAGGAGCAGGGCGCGTACGCCCGCGCCGAGGAATTATCCGCTCAAGCGTTGGAGGGGACACGCCGAATGCGGGGGGCGGGACATTTTGACACATTGAGGTGGATTGTCATTCGGGCGTCCTTGCTCGAAAGAACGGGGAGAGCCGCGGAAGCGGAAGCACTCTTAACCAAAGCACTGGAGGAGTTTCGGCGTATTTTGAAAGCGGATCACCATGAAGTGGCCTTCGCGATGGAAGTCCTTGCCAAGACCTACCAAACACAAGGCCGACCGGCGGAGGCCGAAACGCTGTTCATTCAAGCGCTCGAGGGCTGGCGCCACTCGACGGGGGAGCACAGCAGCCTGCTTGCACTGATTCCGCTAGCCGAGCTCTATCTGGATGAGGGCCGGCCCGAGAAGGCCGAACTGCCACTCATCGAAGCTCAGAAGGCCTGCGCCAACCTGGGAGACGAGGGTAATCTCGTCGCCGAGACGGCCACCGCCCTGGCCCGCCTCCATCTCATGCAGCACAAGCCTGCCGAGGCCGAGACCGAGGGCCGCCGCGCCCTGGCGATCCGGCTGGACCGCCATCCCGACCATTGGACCCGGTTCGATGCCCAGAGCGTTCTAGGCGAGGCCTTGGTCGGACAGCAGAGATACACCGAGGCCGAGCCGCTGTTGATCGGGGGCTACGAGGGCCTGAGTCGGTGCGAGGAGCGGATTCCGTTCCTCTGGAGGAAGAAGCGCCCGGCGCAGGCCGGCGCGCGGCTCGTCGCCTTCTACGACGCCTGGGGCAAGAAAGACCAGGCCGCCGCCTGGCGGAAGGCGATGGAGACAAACCCTCGAGCCAGACCGTAGAATGGGGTGAGAAACCCTTTGAAACGCGAGGCCGCCTTTCCTGGCGCATTCGTTGACGATCGACATTCCCGAACCTGTCTACCACAGCCTGGAAAAGTGGGCCGCTCAGGAAGGGACGACGCCCGAGGCCCTGGTCGGGGTTTGGCTGGCGCGCCGGCTCATCGACCTGGAGAATGATCCGTTGATGCGCTGGGCCGGCGCCATCGATTCCGACATCGCCGATGTTGCCCAGCGCCATGATGAATACCTCGGCCAGTCCCTTTCTCAAGAATTCCAAGACGAATCGCGATGACACGCTGGTTCGCCGATACCTCGGGCTGGACCGCCTGGCTCGGGCGGCGCGAACCCTCTCATGGACTGGCCGTCCGGCTGGTCGAGCTCCGCTACTTCGCGGGGCTGTCGATCCCCCAGGCCGCGGATGTCCTCGGCATCTCACCGCGGTCGGCCGACCGACTCTGGGCGTACGCTCGCGCCTGGCTCCGCCGGGAGATTCGACCCGGTTCCTGAGTCTTTGTAGGATGGGTGAAACCCACCAGGATCGGGCCACTTCTTGGTGGGTTGCACCCACCCGACAGCGCTTCGTCGCCGAGCCGAGCCGCCCGCCCCGCTGACCGATCTTGGGCCGATACCTTCGTGCGGGAGGAAGGCGCAGATCTTCATGATTGTCGGGGTGTTCCGCCCGGCCGCACCGGATCCCGGGAGCCACCGACACCGCCGGTTCGGGGAAAACAGTCCACAGCTTACTTTTTTCTATGAATATTCTTATATTCCTGTAGCGTCTGGAGTTGCGCCGAGTAATCGGGCGAATCCCCCGATAGGTGCATTAACCGAATTCCAAAGTTGAGGCATACTGATTGTAACGGGGTAGCGTGCGCGCGAGCGGTCTGGGGCCGCTCGGCCCGGCGTCCCCATCCTATCCAGGCTCGCCTCCTATCTTCACGCACCCCGATTGCCCTGCCCGACGACCCGCCAACAGGTCGAGGATGGGCTACCCTCGCCGCAGGCCCGTCGAATAGTTGCCATCGAGTGTCAGTCCGTGTCGCCGGTTTTTCCGACTGAAATCGAGAAATCAGCAGGAGTTACGTCATCAGGACGGTCGTGGTCCTTGCCGGGCGTTGTGCCATCGCCCGCGCGGGCTCGGACGCCATACGAGGGTAAGCCGTCGCCGAGGAGGACAAGGCGATCCTCCGGTGGGGGTAGTCGTTGCGGCGCCGTCACACTCGCTGTATTGTACCGACACCGGCAGTGCACCCATCTTCCGCCCCTGATCCCAATCGTTACCCCGTTGAGATTGACTCATGCGCGCGTTCACCATGCTGTTGTGTCTCCCGTTGACGTTCCTGGGCCGCGCGGCGTCCGGCATGGAGCCGGCGCAGGTCTATCGCGGCGCGACGGTCCTGACTGTCGCCCAGGGCGAGATCGCCGATGCCGATTTCGTGGTCCAGGACGGCAAGTTCCTCGCGGTGGGCAAGCGGGGTGAGGTCGCGATCCCCGATGGGGCGGTCGTCCACCATCTCGACGGCAAGCTCGTGATCCCGGGGCTGGTCGATACCCATTCGCATATCGGGATTTCTCCCCGGCCGTCCGTCCAGGCCCACGGCGACGGCAATGAGATGACCGGCCCCGTCCAGGCGGGGATCCGGGCCGTCGACGCCATCTGGCCGGAGGATCCGGGGATCCGGATGGCCCTGACCGGCGGCGTGACCACGGCCAACATCATGCCCGGCAGCGGCAACGTGATCGGCGGCCAGACCCTTTATGTCAAACTCCGGCCCGGGCCGATCACCAACATGATGGTCCAGCCTGGCACGCCCGAGGGCGGGCTCAAGATGGCCAACGGCGAGAACCCCAAGCGCGCCTATAGTACCCAGAAGCAGGCCCCCGGCACCCGGATGCGCCTGGCGGCCCTCCAGCGCGAGCAGTTCGTCAAGGCCCTCGACTATCGCCGCAAATGGCGGTCGTACCTTCAGGCCCGGGACAAGGCCAGGGCCGAGAACCAGGCCAAGGACGCGAAGAACCAGGCCAAGGAGCCGCCGGAGCCCGATCGCGACCTGGCGCTCGAGACGCTCGTCGAGGTGCTCGATCGCAAGCGGACCGTCCATTTCCATTCCCATCGCGCCGACGACATCATGACGGTGGTCCGCCTGGCCGAGGAGTTCGGCTTCGAGGTCGTGGTCCAGCATGGTACTGAGGCGTACAAGGTGGTCGACGAGCTGGCGCGGCGGAAGATCCCCGTCTCGATGACCATTGTGGATAGCCCCGGCGGCAAGCCCGAGGTGGTTGACCTGATCTACCAGGAGGCCGCTATCCTCGAGAAGGCCGGGGTCCCGATCGCGATCAACACGGACGACTCCGTCACCGAATCGCGATTCTTGCTGCGGACCGCGGGCCTGGCGGTGCGCGGCGGGCTGTCGGAAGCCGCGGCGCTGAAGGCCCTGACGCTCAACCCCGCCGCGATGCTGCACCTGGAGCGCCGCGTCGGCTCGATCGAGTCCGGTAAGGATGCCGACTTTGTCGTGCTCTCCGGGCGGCCGTTCAGCGTCTATACGCAGGTCTTGCAAACCTATATCGAGGGTCGAAAACGTTATGATCGCACCGAGGGGAGTCAGGGCAACTATGCGGTCGGCGGCTTCGCGCTGGCGGATCCTGCCACCCGGCCCAGGCCGGCGCCGCTGACCACGCCGCCCGACCCGGTCCCCCCGGCGGCGCAGGGCGGTCCTGACATCCCGCGCGACGCCAGGCGCCTGGCGGTCCGGGCCGGATTGCTTTACACCGTCAAGGGGCCGCCGGTCCGGAACGGGCTCGTCCTGATTGAGGATGGGAAGATCCGCCACGCCGGCAGCGCCGAGGGCACCGAGCTGCCCGCGGGGACTCCCGTGCTCTCGGCCACGGTCGTCACGCCGGGGTTGATCGATGCTCATACCGTGGTTGGTGTCTCGGGTCAGCTCAACGACCTGGCCGACCAGGATCAGGACGAACGGAGCGACCCGAACCAGGCCGATGCGCGGATCCTCGACAGCTTCAACCCGGCCGAGCCGCTGCTGGAATTCGCCATGCGGCAGGGTGTGACGGTCATCCAGGCCTGTCCCGGTCCCGTCAACGTGATCGGCGGCCAGGCGGGGATCTTCCGTACCCACGGCCGGACGGTCGAGGCCATGACGGTACGGTTCCCCTCGGCGGTCGTCTTCCAACTGGGTGAGGTGCCCAAGACGACGTATCCCGGCAAGGCGCCCGGCACCCGCATGGGGACCGCGGCCTTGATCCGCAATGCCCTGGTCGCCGCGTCCAACGACCGGAAGAAGCGCCAGGCCGCCAAGGCCGACGCGCCGACGCCGGACCGCAACCTCAAGCATGAGGCCCTCGGCCTGCTCCTGGACCGGAAGGTCCCCGCGCTCTTCGCCGCCCACCGCGCCGACGACCTGGCCACCGCCCTGCGCCTGAAGGACGAGTTCGGCCTCGAGGCGACGGCTCAGCCTGGCCACCGAAGCCTACCTGATCGCCGACTCGATCGCCGCGGCCAAGGTGCCCGTGCTGGTCCACCCGACCATGCAACGGCCCGGGATCACCCGAGACCTTCAATACGACGCTGAACAATGCCGGCCTGCTGGCCGATCGAGGCATCCCGATCGCCATCACTTCGGGCTTCGAGTCCTACGTCCCCAAGACGCGCGTCCTGCGATCCGAGGCGGCGATCGCGATGGTCAACGGCCTGGGCTACGACCGCGCGCTCAAGGCGATCACACTCGACGCGGCCCGCATCCTGAAGATCGACGCGGAATACGGCAGCCTGGAGCCGGGCAAGGTGGCCGACCTGGTCCTCTACGACGGCGACCCGTTCGAACACACCACGCACGTGACGCACGTCGTCCTCGGCGGCAAGGTCGTCCACGACCAGGCGGCCGAGGCGAAGCGGCTTCCCCTGCAAGGCCGCATCAGCGGATTGAGTTCGGTCGAGCCCAACTGTTGCCTGGGCTATTGAGATCGCAATTATGAAGACGTTATTCAGAGATATACGCTCAGGGCAGTAGATCGGACACCGCGACCCGCCCGACCTCCTGGCCATCCAATTCCACCGGGATCGTGTCCCCCTCACGATAGGTGTCGCAATGCGCGTAACCGGCCTGCTTCCCCTTGCCGAACGGCCCGGTGCGGACCTCGACGATCCGGCGGTTCAAATCGACGATCCAGTAGACCGGGATACGGAAGGTGGCATACCGGCGCAGCTTCGGCCCGCTGTCCTTGGCGTAGGTCGTGTCGGAGACTTCAACCAGCAGTGCAACCTCGGCGGCTCGGGCCAGGCGAGTGCCGTAGGTTGACTTGGGACCGCGGAGCACGATGGTGTCCGCGAGTGGTCGCCACTGACCCAACCTCAAGCGGTGTTCCTTGTTGACAAACCATTGAGGCCGAGGTGCGAGCGTAAACAACTCTGAAGCGACATTAGCCGAAGCCAGAATGTGCGGCGGGTTCTCCGACATGATGAAGGGTATCCCTCCCAAGAGTTCGACGTGACGCTCCCCGAACACCCCGGCATCGATCGCCTTGCGGAACTGGCGCGGGGTCATGTGATAAATCCCATGGATCATGGTCCGACTCCCTTTCCGACCGCCCCAATCAAGTGGTCCGAGACTCGCCTCACCTGAACAGATCGCCTCCATCATACTCCGTTCGTTCGTCCGATCCAACGCGAAGCCGTCGCGAATGGTTCGGTTTTACGCTCTTCACGAGATCCGGAAAAGCCGATGTTTCCGATCATGATGATTCTTCTGATCATTCCTCGACTCCCGATACGCTCACACGTGAATGCGACGCGCGGCCTGGCCGATAGACACGGACATGGGACGCCACGCGGCGAGACGATGGGTCGAACTGAACCGAAGCCATGGGGAACGCGCGATGGGATCGGCCGAGCACTCGCCGGACCGTGGCTCGCCCCCCTCGCTCGAATGGTGGCTTCGCCTGCTGTTGACGGGGTTGGTCCTGGCGCGCGGGCTGGTCGAGCTGTGCGTGATGCCGCCGTTCGAGGGCTGGGACGAGTATCAGCACGTCGCTTACGTGGTTCACGTGAGCGAGACCGGACGGCGGGCGACCCTGGGCGAGACGGAAGTCCCGCGCTCCCTGCTGTCGGCGATGTTGCCGGCGTTCCCGCAGCCCCGGTCCGCCCTGGAGCAGATGGACCCCCGCCTCGGCGCGGTGGGATATGCGGCGTACTGGTCCCGTCACCCATCGAAGGCGACAGCCGGCGAGAGTGCCCCGGCCCGCCTCGAGGGGACAGGACGCGCCAATCCCATCAAGCTTTACCAGGCGCAGCATTCGTGGTGGTATTACCGCCTGGCAGCCCCGTGGTTCGAGTCGATGGGCGGCGTGCACGACCTGCGGAGCTCGGTCGGGGGACTGAGGCTAATAAACCTGCTGTTCATGGCGGGCGCGGTATGGGTCGCGCTGGGGGTGGTCGCAGGTCGGGTGCGATCGCGGCGGGTTGCGGCGTGGGTCGGCCTGGCGATCGCGGTGCACCCCGTGTTCTTGATGACCGGCACGCGCGTCTCCAACGATGCCCTGGGCATCTTCCTGGCCACGGTCGTCGTGGCCGGCGCTGGGGCTGGACCCACGCCGATGGACCTGGCAATGCGCCGGACTTGGGCTCTTGACGGGTTCGGCGATCCTGATCAAGGCGACGCAGTGGAGCCTGGTCCCCTTCCTGGCGGGCTGCTGGCTCATCGCTGTGATTCGCGAACGGGTTCCGGCCGGTCGTGCGCTGGGCTCCGGGCTGGCGATGGGACTGGGCCTGTGCGTCATGGTCGGGCCGGAGGTCGGGTCCAACCTCGCGGACTACGGCGTCCCGACGCCGATGCAAGAGGCCGTGCTCAACCGGCACCAGGGGCGGAGCCTGGCCGACCTGTTTCACACCGCCGGGACCTTCTCGTGGATCAGGGAGGCGAAACGGCTCTGGCTGAGCCAGACGTTCGTCGCGGGCGGCTGGAGCTTCGTCGGGTCGGGGTTGACCGTGCGCGCGGCCTACTTCGACGCCGCCCTGGCCGGGCTGCTGGGCTGGGGGTGGTGGCTGGTCGGACGCGCGGATCGGCGACTTGGCGGTCGCCTGGGCCGGCGGTTCCGGCTTCGCGGGCGCCAGCTCGACGGGCCGGCTACGGCGTTCGACTCGATCGGGACACCGATCGCGTGTCTGCTGCTCTGCCTCAGCGTGACCGTGGCACTCGACTACCACGCCGTTCAGTCCAAGCTGGCCTGGGGCCGGGCGACCACCGGCCCGTGGTACGCCGCGGCGGCCCTGCCCTGGTTCCTGGCCCTCACGATCGCCGGCGCGTTGGCCTGGCCCTGGCGCCGGCTGGGCACAACGCTGGCCGCGATCCTCGTCGGCTCCTGCCTGATCGGCGAGCAGACCTTGCTCTGGACACGGATGCTCCCCGCCTACTCCGGCGGTGCATCCGGATGGGAAGCCCTTCGCCGCATCGCACAGCTCCAACCCGCGTTTCTCGGCACGGCCACGGGCCTGTCCGCCCTGGTCGCTGGCAGCCTATTCCTGCTCGCGGCGGCGATCGCGATCGCCCATCGACCGGACCTGGACCGGGACCTCGAGACGGCCGAACTCGCGCATGGCCAGCGGGGATACTTGTCGCGCAGTCGCGAGGCTTGCCCTGCCTTGGCAATCCGAGCCGGGTTGGAATAGACTGGATCCATCGCGATTCGACGGGTTCCCGCCGGCCGATCGCGTCCGGATCCGAGCCGGGTTCGCGGAGCGGAGGGGCCCGCATGTTACTCAACTTGATCACCTGCGGCTCGTGAGGCGGCTCCAGTGCGCCCTGATCTGGGCACTCGTCAGGATTGGAATCGGCAACTCGGCGCGAAGGAGGACATCTCCGGACAAGGGCGTCTTGGCCAGAAGCGGCTGTTCCACTCGCGACATGGTCATCCCTGCCCGATCACAACGCCTTCCCGCTGATCGGGCGTTGCGTCCTCGATGAACCTTCCCACTTCTTCCAGGCCGACCGCGAGCACCTCGACGCCGCGAGCCGATTGGCGTTACGCGACATCAATGCCGTCGAAAAAGTACTGAAGGCACAAGGAGTCCACCATTCGCTGGGTCGCCTCGGCCGTCGGAATGATGCCATGCTCGCCGGCGAGCCGTATCTTCTCTTTGGCAACGATCGCTTCCACTTCGGCCGGCAATGGGAGTAACCCGTGCGGCTTGGGACGAGCCTCAACTGCGCCGAGATTGTCCACGAACCGATGGCCGCTGCCGATACCCAGCTCGATGCCTTCCCGTTGAGGAGCGATCGGCCGTTCCCGAGATGGAGAATCGTCGCGAACTTCAAGCCGATCCTCATGAGCAGGGAGAAGACCTTGGGGCGTCATCTTCGCCTGCTGAAGCATTTGCCTGGGATCCGACAGGGTCGCTCCCTCATGAATGTCTGCCGTCCGTCCCCCTATTTCCTTGTGCCGGCAGTGTCACGGCCTGGCGATTGCAATCCCAGGCACCACCGGCTAAAACGCACTCGAGTGCAGCGCGACCAGGTATTCGTGCATCCGCCGATTATACGAGACAACCGCCGTTCCCGACCCGAATGCGGACTCAAAGCCCCCCGACCCGGAGGTCACGACGAAGACATAACGCCTCGACGGCGACGCGGCCATCCTCAGTTGAACGCTCCCGCGCGCATTGGACATGGTCAGCGTCGCATTGCTGAGGTTGGGCATCTTACCGGGAGAGAGGAGCGGATCGGCCAGGTTGAGCGAACCGCTGACCTTCCCCATCGATCGAGGGCTGCCCGTGACGAAGAAGGCGGTGACAAAGATTCCGGCTTGCTGGATCGTCCCGAACGGGATGCCTTTGAGAGTCCCGTTCAGGGAGAAGCGCTGGACTTTGGCCCTGTGAACGGCCAAGGCCGGGTCGGCCATCCCGGTCGAGAGCAGGATCTTGCCCTCCAGGGATTCGAACGCCGGGCGGCGGGTGCGGCGCACGGTCGTCGAACATCGGAACCTCCTTGTTGAACATCGATTCGAGGCGCACGGAGGCCGCGAGGAACACGGCCAGCCGCCGCGTCCCTGGCGACATCGGCAGGAGTCTACCAGAACGCCTTATTTCTGGGGAGATGAGCATGGTCGCGATTTCGGCAATTGGCTCGCTACCCGAAATCACCGCCGTAGACGAGAACTCCCCTGGCGGATCGTGAACTCCGGGTGGGAGAATATCGAGCATGACACGACGCCCGAGTCAACCTCGAACGAAGAAATGCGCCCCCAAGGGACCACCCATGAAACGACGCAATGCTCTTGCCCTGGCGATCCTCCTGGCCATCATCGCCGTGGCGGCGACCCCCGCGCAGCGCGATGTCCGCCGAGCGCGGCGCCTGGCCGGTCGAGAAGGCCGCGGAGTGGTCGCGCGCACATCCCTGGCTGGTCGGCTGCAATTACGCAACGAGCACGGCGATCAACCAGCTCGAGATGTGGCAGGCCGACACGTTCGATCTGGAGATAATCGACTGGGAGCTGGGCCTGGCCGAGCACCTCGGGTTCAACAGCGTCCGGGTCTTCCTCCACAACATGCTCTGGGAACAGGATGCGCCGGGGTTCCTCACGCGGATGGAGCAGTTCCTCGCGATCGCCGACCGGCACCACATCGGCGTGATGTTCGTCCTGTTCGATGCGGTCTGGGACCCATTCCCGCACTTGGGCAAGCAGCGCGACCCCAAGGCCGGCGTGCACAACTCGGGTTGGGCCCAGAGCCCCGGCGCCAAGGTCCTCGTCGATCCCAGGCGTCACGACGCGCTCAAGGACTACGTCACCGGGGTCCTCGGCAAATTCAAGACCGACCGCCGCGTCCAGGCCTGGGACCTGTTCAACGAGCCGGACAACACCAACCGATCGAGCTACGGCCGGCTCGAGCCGGCCTCCAAGCCCGAGATGGCCATGGCCCTCCTCGAGAAGACCTTCGCCTGGGCGCGCGAGGCCGCCCCGTCGCAGCCGGTCACCGCCGGTGTCTGGCAGGGGAACCTGTCCGACCCCGATCAGCTATCGCCGATCAACAAATACATGCTCACAAATTCGGATGTAATCAGCTTCCACAATTACCGTCCGCTGGCCGAATTGAAGAAGGACGTCGAGGCGCTGAAGCGCTACCGGCGGCCGATCCTTTGCACCGAGTACATGGCCCGGCCGATGGGCAGCACGTTCGACCCGATCCTCTCCTACCTGAAGGAAGAGCACGTCGGGGCGTACAACTGGGGTTTCGTGGCCGGCAAGACCCAGACGATCTACCCGTGGGATTCGTGGCAGAAGCCGTACGCCGCCGAGCCGAAGACCTGGTTTCACGACATCTTTCGAAACGACGGCACGCCCTATATCGCCGGCGAGGTCGAGTTCATCCGGAGGGTGACGGGCAAGTCCGCTCAGGCCAAGTGACCATGACCCGCGACATCCGCCCGCTGACCCCAGACGACCTCCCGGAGCTGAGCCGATTCCTGACCGCGGGATTCCATGCGCCATCAGATGCCGATTTCGCGGCGCCCGAGGTGCTGCGCTGGAAGTACCTGGAGCCGGCTGATGATGAGCTGGACTCCGATACCGCTCTCAGCTACGTCGGGCGGGACGAGGCGGGTCGGATCGTGGGGCATCTCGGTCTGTGCCGGACGGAATTCGAGGGCCAGGCGCTCTCAGCTCTCGGCGGCCGGGTGCCGACGATCCACATCATCGACTGGCTGGGCTCGCCCGAGCATCGCGCACTCGGGATGAGCTTGATGCGCCGTGCGCATCAAGGCGTAGTGACCCAGTTCGGGCTGGGGGTCAGCCAGGCGGCGCTGGTGGTGGGCGAGCGGGCCGGCTATGAACTGCGGAGCCTCGTGCCGGCGTACTCCCGCGTCCTCCGCGCCGGCTACTGGCTCCGGTCCGGTGGTCTCAACCCGTTGCAGCGCGGATCGCGCCTGGCCCGCGACATGACGAACCGGTGGATTCACCCACCGGCCGCGCCGCGGAAGGTCATCGCGATCCGGCGCGTCTCGGCGTTTGGACCGGAGATCCTTCCCATCGTCGAGCAGGCCAGGGCGCACGTCCTGTTCACGCGCCGAGACCCGGACCGGCTCAATGCGTTCCTCCGCTTCCCGCGCCAGGCGATGTCGGGCTGGCACTTGCTCGATGACACAGGCCGGCTCCGCGGCCTCGCCGTGCTCAACCTCATCCCCAAGGACCAGGGACGCACCCTCACCGGGAAGTTCGTCGATTGTCTGCTCGATGACCTGGATCCTTCAACCTGGCACGCGGCGGCGATCGCCCTGACCGACGAGCTGGCGCGTCAGGGCGCGGACCTCGCCCAGGCGTACGCCAGCACGCCATGGACGGCCGAGGCCCTGCGCCGGAGCGGCTACACTTCGCGGTTCTCGGTGAAGTTCCACATCCGCGATCGTCAGGGGATCATCCCACGCGACGCGGCGTTCTACCTCACGCCATTGGAAGGGGATTATGCTTATACGTAGGTCAGGCTTTCCAGCCTGACGACTCAGGCCGACTCAGGCTGGGAATCCTGACCTACCGGATCCGATCGTCGAGGATGGCCCGGCAGTTTCGGAAATGCTCGGCTTGCTTCTCGGTATAGTGGGCGTCGCGGAGGTTGACCAGGTAGAAGTTGACGTCCTGGATATGGGCCCCGCGGAGGTCGGCGCCGCGGAGGTTCGCCTTGCGGATCTCCTCGGGGGGCTTGATGTCCCTGTCGTGGTAATCGTCGGTGTAGAACCCGGTGCGGCTCCCCTCGCAGGCGATCGGGCTGCCCACCAGGCCGCCTCGCGAGGAACCCAGGTGGAAGTTCACGCCCCTCAGGTCGGCGTCGCAGAGGCAGGCCCCTGGCCATTCCACTTCGGCGAGCCCGGCGTCGCGCAAGTCGGCGCCCTGGAAGTTGGCGTTCGGCATCCGAGAGCTGGTCAACAGGGCGCCGCGGAGGTTGGCAACGTGGAAGTCGGCATCCGGCAAGTGCATCTCTTCGAGGTCGCACTTGCGGAGGTCGGCCCCACCGAAGCGGGCCTTATCGAACCGCGCCAGACAGAGCTTCAGACCGGTCAGGTGGGCGTCTTCGAGATTGGCACCGGTGAAGTCGGCGCCGTCGATCTGGGTGTCACGAAGATCGGCTTTCCACAGATTCGCCTCGATGAATGACGCGCCGGCGAGGTTCGCCTTGCGAAACTGGGCGTGGTCCGCGATCGTCCAACGAAGATCGGCATGACTCAGGTCGGCGGCTTCCGCTCGCCAGTTCGTCAGGCAGGCGCCGTGGAGGTTCGCCTGCTGGAATTGAGCCCGGTCCGCCCGGGCGTTCGCCAGGTTGGCCGCGGTCAAATCGGCACCTTTCAACTCGGCGTAGCGAAGGACGGTACCCTCGAGGTTCAGCCCCGACCATTGGACTCCGTCGAGATAGGCACGTTCCAATTGCAGATAGCAACCCGGCTCGGGCCGCCAGTCCGGCACCGTGGCATGGAGCAGGCTCGCGGCCAGTGGCTGAACCTGTTGGTATTTGAGGTGACTCGTCCACTCCTGGAGGTGCTGACGCGCCTGAGTGCTTTCCGAGATCCGCCGGGCGGTTTCGCGCACCAGGTCGCGCGGGTAGCGATGAGTGTCCAGCAAGCTCTCACGGCCGGTCTCGATGATGGCCGCGAGCCGGTCCGCGGCCAGCAAGAACGCCGTAGGCCGGTGTCGGATCAGGCGAGCCAGATCCTCAGCGGCCGCGGCATCGCCCGGGAACACGTCGGCAGGCAATTCCGACGACAGATTCACGCCGACGGTGTCCAGGCAGAACTTTTCGATGCGCTCGCGCAACGCAGGCCGGTTTCCGATCCGCTCGGCCAGCTCATGCCGCAACGCTGTGCGCAAGTCGCCGATCGATTCATCGGCCGCCATCCGGTCGAGCACGATGGTCCAGAGTTCGGGGATGCCGTTGAGGAAGCCGCGATCTCCCGATGCTTTCAAACGTGCCATCACCGAGGGGCACCGTTCCGGCTGGGCGGCCAGCAGGTACTCGATCAAATCGTCCTGACTCCAGGCCGCGAGGCGATAGACTCTGAGCTTATTGAGGAGTGACGCATTGCGTGGCACGAGGATGACAAGTTGGCGATTGGCAGCATCCGCAATGAAGGCGGCTGGGTTCTGGGTCAACAGCTCAGGGTCTGGCTGATCGTCGTACTGATCGAACAATCGCACACGATCCCTGGCCCACGGAGGGAGAATTGCCGCGACGTGCCGCAGCGCGGCAGTCTTGCCCGAGCCGGGTCCACCGGCGATCGCAATCAAACCGGATCGCCCGGCCTGGATCATGGGACCGATCTCGTCTTCCAACAAGAGTGCCTCGCCGGTCTCGGGCGAGATGACGCGAGGCCGGACCCGCGCCCGCCCGGCCGTCAGGCCCGGGCTCCACGCGACGACCTCCGGCGGCTCCTCAACGACCACTGCGGGCGCGAGGTCCGGTTCCGGGCCGACCCATTCGAGATCGCGACCGCTGTCGAGCCAGGGGTCCCAGAGCTCGGGATCCCGCCCCCGCGGGTCCGGGTTCCGGCGCGACCGTCGGCGATGGGAGACCGGCTCGCCACACGCCGCAGCTCAGGCCCAGGAACATGCCCATGATCATTCCAAGCGCCGCGCCGAACGTCGCACGAGCCAGCGGGTCGGGGCCTGGTCCCACCAACCCGCCGAAAACCGCCCCAACCACAATCCCCCCGAGGATCAACATCCCCAGCGTGGGGAACACGTCGCCAGGACCGTCGTTCGCCGATTCGCGACTCACTATGGACATTGCCCTGCCCTCACCTTCGATCGATGTGACGACCAGTCAACCGGTGACGACCTCTCTGTCCATCGCTTATTATCAACGACCCGGCGACCTACTGCCTACTGCCTACTGCCTCTAATGAAATGAAGAACAAACGTGCATTTTTGGCGCAGGTGTTCGAGCGAACGGGGATGCTCCGACTCCTGGAGCGTGCCTCTACCGCGAAGCGGCCGGTGCTGATCGTCTTGACTTACCATCGGATCGCCGAGCCGGGCGCCGACTCGTACTATGACCCGGTGATCTCGGCGACGCCCGAATCGTTCCGCGCCCAGATCGCCTGGCTGAGCCGCTCCGTCCGGGTGCTGACGCTCTCCGACATCCTGGCGATGCGCGAATCCGGCCTTCCCGGCCGCAAGCCCGCCGCGCTGGTCACATTCGACGACGGATACCGCGACAACTTCGAGGTAGCCGTCCCCATCCTGCGCGAGCACCAGGTCCCGGCGACGTTCTTCCTGCCCACCGCGTTCCTCGAGACGCCGCGGCTCCCGTGGTGGGACGAGGTCGCCTACGCCATCAAGCAGACCCGCGCGCGGCGGCTCTTGCTCGATCGAAGCCCGGACCACTCCCAGCCACCCCTCTCCCTCGATCTGGACGTCATGCCGCGATCCGCGGCGATCCTGGCGGTCATCCGAGCATTCCTTGATAACACGATCGCCGACGAGCGATGGTTCCTCCAGCAGCTCGCCGCGCGGGCCGAGGTCGCCATCGACAGCGAAACCCTGGCCCGTGACCTGTTCACAACCTGGGACCAAGTGCGGCCGATCGTCGACGCCGACCCATCCCTGACGATCGGCTCGCACGGCCACAGCCACCAGAAGCTGGCCGAGCTCGATGAGGCGTCCCAGCGCCGTGAGCTGACCGAGTCGAAGCGCATCCTGGAATCCCGGCTCGGCCGCGACGTCGCGGCGCTGGCCTACCCCTACGGTTGGCCCGGCGCCTATACCGCCCGGACCCAGACCCTCGCCGCCGAGGCCGGCTACCGCCTGGCGTTCGCCTCCCTCGAGGGCGTCAACCGGCCGGATGCGTTCGACCCGTTCGAGATCCGCCGGATCGGCGTCGGGTCCGGCGACTCATCGGTGCTCCTGCGCGCCCGTGCCGCGCTGTTCGCCGCATTCGGGGCGTCGTTCCTGTAGAAGGAGCATCCCCTTGTTGTTACTT
The DNA here is from genome assembly GCA_963845755.1 of uncultured Planctomycetota bacterium. Lineage (GTDB taxonomy): Bacteria > Planctomycetota > Planctomycetia > Isosphaerales > Isosphaeraceae > CAWJTV01. The sequence goes on along the minus strand of CAWJTV010000011.1, from coordinate 1,039,968 downwards.
CCCGAGCAGGTCCGCGACCTTTTGAAGAGCCTCGGGGAACCGGCCGACGAAGGCGACCTTGCCCTGACGGTCGATCACCGCGGCGGCGGGGATCGCGCGGACGCCGTACTCCTGGGACGTGGCGCCGAACCAGCCCTCCTCACCCGCGGGGCGATCGATGGCCAGGCGATAGGTGAGTCCGCGCTTTCGGGCGAACTCGGCGACCTGGTCCACCGTGCCACCGCTGTCATGCAGTCCAATCAAGACAAAATCCTGGCTTCGAGACGCGAAGTGATCGGCAGCGGCCTGGACCTCGGGCAACTGGACCACGCAGAAACCGCAAGAAATCCCCCAGAAGTTGACCAGCACCACCTTGCCCTTCAAATCCGGAGGGGCGACGGGGCCGTTCCGGTCGAGCCAGGTCTTGGGCTCGAGCCGAGGCGCCGGCTGGCCGGTCTTCAGCACCGGATCGATCGATCGATTGCGCGATGACATCCCATCCGCATAAATGATCACATCGGCGACCGGATACCGGTTCATACCCTGTTTGGGATGCGCGAAGTCCTCGCGACGGTCGAGGATCACGGTCCCGGCGGGCGCGGAGACTACGAAATCCCGGGGAGTCGGATGGTACGCCAGGTTGACGGCCTCGACCCGCCGGACCCAGACATAATTGATCCGATCGCTCGAGATCGTCGCATCCACGAAGACCGTGGGCAGGACGACGCTGTTCTCGAAGATCTTGGGGCCAGATTGCCGGACTTCACGACTGGAGGAGTTGCCCTTCGTCCCCGTCGAGTATGAGTGGACGAACCCGGTGTTCGGGTCCACGACCCATCGCGCTCGTCCGGTTCCGAACTCGGCCTCGATTGTCAGCCGGCCGTCGGCGCCCTTGGTGCGGCGGACCGTCGGAGTCGCTCCGCCCCGTGCGACGGTGCGAGCCGGCCGGTCCGCCACGTGGGGCGTGTGGCTGAAGTCGAATACCCCCATGACACCCAGGCCCCCTTTCCGTGCGTCGAAGACGTCCGCCTGCTGGTTGTTACCATCGTAACGGACGGTTTCCCATTCGTTGCACACGATTACAGAAGTCGCCGCGCTCTGGGAAAACCGGTAGGTATTCCGGCGCCGCGGACCATCCACGACGACCTGGGAGAACTTGATCCCCGGATCGCGAAACCCGGGGAACCGGGGCCGGATCACTGCGGGGAGGTCGCCGACCTGGCTCAGGTCGGTCGTCTGGAGGAACGCATCCAGATCGGACCATCGGATCGAGTCGTCAGCCTGGAGGAAATACTCGCGGATCCGGAACTTTCCGGTTTGCAGCCGGTGGTTCTGAACGCGCCATTTCGCGACGAGCGCTTCGGGGAAGATCGGGTTGGCTTGTCCGCTCGCCGTTTTCTCCTCCGCCGGCTCGAGCTTCTGGAAAGCGACGGGGACCATGATCTCCGGACCGGCCGCCAGCTCGACGAACCCATTCGGGATGCTCTCGAGCTTCCAGCCCGCCGGTACCGACTCGACGAAGAACCGCCGTCGGCCCGGCTCGACGACCGCGCGCAACTGGCCGCGTTCATCGGTCGCCGGATGATCGGCAAAGACGAGCTGGCTGGGCAGACTCCGACGTTGTCGTGATGTGTCGGTCTCGTACTGGAAGGAGACTCCCGCGATCCCCACTCCGGTCCTGGCGTTCAACGGCTTCGAGCGTCACGCGAGCCGCAGGCTCGAGCTTCAACTCGGCGATTTCCGCGACCGCCTCCTGGCCGATCCTCGCCGATGCCCGGCCCGGCCGGTAGACGGCGCCGGGCGGGGGCTCGACCGCGAGGTCGTATTCTCCGGGACGGAGCCGTAGAGTGGTGCGGCCGTTGTCATCGGTCTCGCCGACGCTCCCGGCGCGGAGCATCTCGCGGTTGGACATGGCCCGCACCATCGCGTTGCGGGCGGGCAGATTCGAAATCCGCGTAACGGACAGTCAGGCGCACCTCGCGAGGCGACACGAAGGGATGGTCCAGCACGCCGGCGTAGCCCAGGCTCCGGACATTCGGGACCGCCCGGGTGGTCGTGGCGATCGTGTCATCCATCGACAGGTACTCGGGGCCCGGATCGATCGAGCAGAGCAGCTCCGCCTCGCGCGGCAGGCCATCGATGCGATAGGTGCCGTCGGCGCCGGTGTGGGTGAAGAAGGGTTCCTCGGGCAAGCCCCGGATGCCGTCGAAGGCCCGGCGCTCGCGAGGAAGCGTGTCCGTCGGGTTGACGCGGTTGCACGACCACATCTTGCCGCTTCGATGATCGATGATGCCCACCTGAACCTTGACGCCCGCCAGCGGCCGGCCACGGTCGTTGACGAGCTTGCCCGTGATCGACGCGGGCGGGCCGAACGGCAGATCCACGGAGATCGGCTCGCCGCGATGGAAGGCTTCGGGCTCCGAGGTGCCGGGCTTGACCGGGGTCGCGCTCGGACGCGCCTCCGGACGATAGCACGCGATCGCGTGCCAGGTGAGTCCGAATCCAGGCGCGGTCCCGGCGACCTGGAACCGGCCCTCCTCGGCGGCCGGGATCGGGCTGGCGGCCGGCTTCCACACGGGCAGTTCCACGCCCCGGGCAAAGTATCGTCCGTCGGGGCCGGTCGTCACCGTGGCCAGCAGGAGGCTCTTGCCGGAGATCGTCCGGAGATTGGTGTCGATCACGAAGACCGTCGCGCCGGCGACCGGCTGGCCCGAGGGATCCGTGGCGCGGCCCGACACGTCGATCGTCTCGATGTGCGATTCCTCGCTGCCGACGGGATTTCGTTTCGGAGCCGGCGCGGGCTTGCCCTCGTTCGCCCTGGCGGTGGTACCAGCCTTCGCCGCGACCGCCCTGGAGGGAGCGTCATCGCGGGCGATCGGACGTGGGCCGCTCGCCACGGCGACGATCCCCAGCGCCATCAGCCCCACGACAATCAGCCCGACTGCGGCCATCTTCAATTGACTCATCAGGATCATCCTCTCCATCCCTCTGGCCAGGACCAGCACGGAGGCGGACGAGCCTCCGGCGATGATGCCGGCCTCACCAATCATCTGGGTCGTCGCCTGGGCCAGCGCGCGGGAAACGGTCGAGGCGCCGGCCGGGCGGATCGCGGCCGAAGCCGAGAGCGCGAGCCCCGCTACGCCCGGCGCGACGCCGCGTCGGACGAGCCGATCCCGAAGCCGTTCCCGGCCGCGGTTCAGCCGGCTCTTGACCGTTCCCAGCGGCCAGCCGAGCTGCCGCGCAGCCTCGTCGAGCGAGCGCTCTTCCAGGTCGCAGAGCACGATCGGTGCGCGATAGCGCTCGGGCAGCCGATCCAGCTCGGAGTGGATCGTCTGTGCGAGATCGACCTCGTGAGGATCCGCCGCGGACCCTGCACCCATCCGGCGGTCGAACCATCGGCGTTCGTGGATACGCCTCCGCGCCCCGGCCGACCGTGCGCAGGCCGCGACCCGACGGGCCACGCCGTGCAGCCAGGGACCGACCGATTCCCGGTTGCGGATCGAGCCGCCTCGGCGGAGCAACACCAGGAACGTCGCCTGGAACGCGTCCTCGGCCTCGTGCGGGTCGCCCAGGACCGTTCGGCACACGCGGAGCACCATCGGGCCATGTCGCTCGATCAGCAGGGCGAACGCCGACTCCACCTCGAGACCCTCCTCACGCCCGGCGCCGCGGTGGGCCGCGATCTGTTCCAGTAACTCGCCGTCGGACAGACCCGCCAGACTCCCCGCCTGGAAGATCGTCTGGAGGTCCCGCTGCCACGACTGGTTCGGGGTGGTCACGACATGCCTCGCCTTTCCCGGGTTGCCCTCGGCCCGACGCTTGTAGTGTAACGAGCGGCCGGGAAAGTTCCGCCTTTTCGAGCCTGTCGCAATTTGACCGGGCGATCGCGTTCCCACGCGGGAGCCTGGGAGTTCGTCGGTTTGGGTGAAGCTGACATTTGCTCAACGCAACCCACCAATCGACCATGCTTTGTGTCGCTGGGTTGCGCCCAGCCCACCGGGGGCGAGAACGGCTCGCTCGACATCCTCTTGCACCCACTCCGTCTTCCTTTTTCGGCGACCCGAATCGAAAATAGGGATGTGGGAGGAGGGTGCAAAAGTGGATTGGCAGATGAAATTGATCTCCGCGGAAGCCAACCGGCTGATCGAGCAGGCGGCCGACGATGCCGGCCTCCGCGCCGATCTGAGGTCCCTGGCCGAGAGGATTCTGGAAGCGATCGCGGTTCCTCCGAACGAGGACGATCGCGATCGAGGGGATCCGGCCGCTGGGGCCCCCTCGGCTGCGATGACCGGGGAGCGGCCATCTCCCGTCGCCCCGGTCTCGTTGGATCGGCGCCAGCCTCCGGAACCGCTCAGGGAACTGACTCTGGGACAGCCCGCCCATTCCCGGAATCACGTCAAGCCCAACACCCGGAAGATCGCCGAGCCCGAGGTCATCGTGGATCACCTCGCGCCGATCGAGGCCCGCTGCCGGAAGAAAGCGGAAGCCGCGCCTGGGCCGCCGCCCACGAGCGATGGCTCCAACAAGGAGCGGACCTCGAGGACGAGGGGCCATCGCCGGACCCGGAGGTCACCCGGTGGGCCGACACCCTGACGGACGGCTTTTACTGGGGCAGTGCCGCGGATCCCTCCCCAGCCCCGGACATCTCTCGGCTCGACGACCTGGGCGGGTGCTTCGAGGCGCTCGCCGAATCGCTGGCGCTGGCCCGGATCATCCGGGAGGAGAAGAAGGCCGCTCCGCGGGCACTCGAAGAGGCGCTCCCCCTCATCGCCGAGGCCCAGTCGTCCCTGCGGGTCGCGATGCAAAAGATCCCGGCGCCGGAGGACGCCGATCAATTGCAAGTCTTCGACTGGCTCAAGATCACATGCGCACGCAATCATGTTTATGTGAAACGATTCATGCGAGTGGACGATCCGGCGGACCCGGTCCGATGGCCCGACCTCCTGACCCGCATCGAGAAGCAGCGGGCCCGGCACGGGCAGGCCGGAATCGGGCCCCAGCATGAAGAGGGGTTCAACCGGCTCCGCTCACGGCTGGACGAAATCCGGGAGGGCCGGTCGGCGGAGCCGGACTGGCGGGCCGTGATCGACATGGTAGAGGAGATCGCCGACAAGGGCGTCCCGCCCAGCAACCGCGAGCTCCGCGAGCTCCTGCTCCCCGTGATTGACGAGCTACCCGACCTGGACGACCTGCCTCAAGGATTCCGCCTGGTCCTCCGCGAAATCGACCGGTTCCTGGCGACTCATTCGGGCCGGACCGAAGCCGATTCCGCCCCAGAGCCGACGGCCGAGGTGAAGGAAGCCGCCCGGTTGCTGACCGGGAAGAGCGTCGCGCTGATCGGCGGCAGCCGCCGTCGGGAAGCCCAGGAATCCCTGAGGAAAGCCCTGGGGCTGAAGGAACTGATCTGGCTGGAGACGAAGGAACATCAGTCCGTCGGCACGTTCGAGTCGCTCGTCGCCCGGCCGGACGTGGCCCTGGTCCTCCTGGCCATTCGCTGGTCCAGCCATGCCTTCGGCGATGTGAAGAAGTTCTGCGACCGCCACGGCAAGCTCCTGGTGCGGCTCCCCGGCGGCTACAGCCCGAACCAGGTCGCCGCCCAGGTCGTCGCGCAATGCAGCGCCCAGCTTGCGGGCGAATGAGGGAAGAATCCCGGCCTCGGTCGACCGCCGTGCCTCAGAGGCGGAGAGGATCGTCTGGGTCCTACCTCGAGCGACGTCGATAGTGATGAACGAGGAAGGCGGCCAGCGGGGTCAGGGCACAGGCGACGAGGAAGAATCCGGCGACGACCTCCAGGCGGGCGTGCAGTTGCTCGTCCGCGATCCGGCTGAAGACCATCCAGTGCCCGCCTCCCTTCGCCTCGCCTTACGCGTCGCGGTGCTCTCGGCTGGTCATTCTCCCGGCCGATTCTCCTCGACGCGGGTCGTCACTTTGCCGGAACCTTTGGGTCCGTCTTGCTCCAGCATCGCCTTGGCCTGGACTTCGATCGTCTTCGCTTCGCCGCCGCGGCCGGTCTTGCGGAGCAGCGCCGCGAGGTGCTCCAGGATCTCCGCGGTATCGGGGTGATCGACGTGAATCACCTCCGCTCGGAACGCCAGAGCGGTCCGGAACCTGGATTCGGCCTCGGCCACTCGACCGTGGTGAGCCAGGATCTGGGCCAGGATGTCGAAGCCGCCGGCCGAGGCGATCGGCGGACCGGTTTTCTCCTCGATCGCCAGCGCCGGCGGACCAGGGCCTCCGCCTCGTCGTAGCGGCCGTGCTCGAGTTCCAGTCTGGCCAACTGGTTGAGGCTCATGGCCACCTCGGGATGAATCGGACCAAAAGTCTTCTCGCGGATCGCCAGCGCCTGACGGACGAGCGCCTCGGCTTCGGCGTCGTGTTTCTCCTTCGATTCGAGCTTGGCGAGGTTGGTCAGGGTCCAGGCGAGCGCGGGACTCCCGGGCCCCATCGCCTTCTCGATCGCGCGCCGCGACCGTTCGTAGAGCGGCCGGGCCTCGGCGTATCGATGCTCGTCCCGGAGGACGCTCGCCAGGTTGCTCAGGCTTTCCGCCACCTCGGGATGGTCCGCTCCGAGCGCCTGCTCCCGCATCTCGAGGACCCTTCGGAACAACGGTCTCCGCCTCGCCGTACCGGGCGAGGGCGCACTTGAGGATCGCCAGGCTATTGAGGCACGCGGCCAGATCGCGGCGCCCGAGATCCTGTTGCTGCTCGAGAACCGCCGAGGCCCGCTCGAGCAAAGGCTCGGCGTCGTCATAATTGTCCTGCCGGATCAGGAACCAGGCCAGATGGCTCAGGTTGCGGCCCAGCTCGAGGTTTCCGGCTCCCTGCGTCTTCTCCTGGATCGCGATGGCCTGGCGGGCGAGCCGTTCGGCCTCGGCGTAATGCCCCTGTTACACTGGACCCAGGCCAGGTGGTCGAGGGTCTCGGCCACAATGGGATGATCGGGACCCAGGGTCTTCTGCCGGATAGCCAGAGCCCGCTCGAGGAATGCCCTGGCCTCGGCGTTCTTGGCCTGGTGTCCCGCGGCGATCGCCAGGCCGTTCAAGCACTCGGCCATGTCCAGAGTATTCCCGGCCGGGAGCTTCTCGAGCAGAGTCATGGCCTGCTGGAACGCCGCCTCGCGTCGTCATCCTTTCCCTCGGCAATGGAGACGAAACCCAGCCAGATCAGGGATTGGGCGAGTCTCGGGTCGCGCTCGCCGAAGGATCGGGCCGTCTCGACGGCAGCCTGAAGCTGCGCCCGGGCCTCGGAGAGATGGCCCTCGGCCTGCGCCTTCCGTCCCGCGTCGTAGTCCGCCTGCCAGGCCGTCTCTCGGATCTTCACGTAGACCAGGTAGGCGAGGGCGACGAACACGAACAGGATCAGGAGGTATCTCAACGCTCGCAACATGGTGGCGTAGCTCCGGAAAGGCGGGAGCGGTGACGCGCTCGGCTATGCGATATGATAACGGTTCCCCGATCCCTTGCGAGGGCCCAGATTACACCCTATAAATCAGTAGCGACGAGAGATCCGCCCGGCCCATCACTCCAAGAATGTTTGCGAGGGTCTGTACAATGAAGATTAAGCCCGAAACCTTCCGCGAGGCCGCTCGATCGGCCGCTTGTCGTCTTCTGGGGATTCTCGTCGTCGCGATCGGCCCGATGGCCGGCCACGCCGGTGGCCCGGACGACCCGGGGCCGCGATCCGGCGACCCGCCGTTCCCTGTCACCATTCGCGTCGATGCATCTCGCACGAACGGAGAGATGCGTCCGGTCTGGCGGTTCTTCGGCCACGACGAGCCGAATTATACTTACATGAAAGACGGTCAGAAGCTGCTCTCGCAGCTTGCCGACCTGAGTCCTCAGTCGGTCTATATCCGCACTCACAACTTGTTGACCTCCGGCGACGGCACCCCCGCGCTGAAGTGGGGATCGACCGGGGTCTACTCCGAAGACGCCGCCGGCAACCCGAAGTACGACTGGACGATCCTCGACCGTATTTTCGACACCTATCGGGAACGTGGCGTGAAGCCTTATGTCCAGATCGGTTTCATGCCCGAGGCACTCTCGACCAAGCCGGTGCCCTATCAACATTCCTGGACACCGGGCGGCCGGAGCCCGCTCGCGACCGGCTGGGCCTATCCGCCCAAGGACTACACGAAGTGGGCCGAGCTGGTCCACCGGTGGGTGCGACACTCCGTCGAGCGGTACGGTCGGGCCGAGGTCGAGACGTGGTACTGGGAGGTCTGGAACGAGCCCAACATCTTCTACTGGCGGGGCACGCCCGAGGAATATCACCGGCTCTACGATCACGCCGTCGACGCCGTGAAGCGGGCCTTACCCACGGCGCGGGTCGGCGGCCCGCACGTCGCCGGGCCTCGGACCCCGTCGACCCGGAAGTTCCTCCGCGACTTCCTCGAGCACTGTCTCCGCGGCACCAATCATGCCACCGGGAAGACGGGCTCTCCGCTCGATTTCATCGCCTTCCACGCCAAGGGTGATCCTCGGTTCGTCGAGGGGCACGTCCGGACCGGGATCGCCTCGCAGCTCCAGGACGTCGACCGGGGCTTCGAGGTCGTGGCGAGCTATCCCGAGCTGAAGAATAAGCCGGTGATCATCGGCGAATCGGACCCGGACGGCTGCGCCGCGTGCCCGTCGAGCGTCTATCCGCAGAACGGCTACCGCAACGGGACGCTCTACGCCAGCTACACCGCCGCCGCTTTCGCCCGCAAGTATGAGCTGGCCGCAAAGCACGGCGTCCACTTCGAAGGGGCCGTGACGTGGGCCTTCGAGTTCGAGGATCAGCCGTACTTCGCTGGGTTTCGCGTGCTGGCGACCAACGGCATCGCCCTGCCGGTGCTCAACGTCTTCCGCATGTTCGGGATGATGAGAGGGCAACGGCTGGCCGTCGAGAGCACGGGTGCGGTCGGGCTGGAGGCGATTCGCACCGGCGGCGTGCGGGGCAAGCCCGACGTCTCGGCCCTGGCCAGCCGCGCGGACGGCAAGCTCTGGGTGCTGGCCTGGCACCATCACGACGACGACGTGCCGGGCCCGGCGGCCGACATCGAGCTGACCGTGGCGGAACTGCCCGCCGGGATTGGCCCCGTATTGCTGGAACATTTCCGCATCGACGGGGACCACAGCAACGCGTTCGAAGCGTGGAAGCGGATGGGCTCGCCGTCGAAGCCAACACCCGACCAGTACGCCACGCTGGAGAGGGCATCGGACCTTACATTGATAGGTTCACCCCGGTGGCTCCATCCCGAGGGCGGCAAGCTCACCCTTCGCGTGAACTTGCCCAGACAGGCGGTGTCGCTGATCGTGCTCGATTGGGAATCCAGGAGGCCCGGATCGCGATAGAAGCCGGTATTCGAGGCAAGCCGACCATGCGCGACCGCCGAATGAACCTGCGAACGTGGATCGTCGTCATCATCGCCTGCGCGATCGGGTTCGCTTGGGTACGGGCGCAAGGTTCGCTGGGCTACGCCTGGATCGTGGCCTCAAACTCGGTCATCGCATGGGGCCTTTGCACCCTCACCGCGTTCGCCGTCGGCCGGATGTTCGGCCCCAGCATCCGCGGGCGCAGAGCGCGGACCGCGGTTTCGGTCATCCTGGCCGCCGTTGTCGCCGCGACGATCTACGTCGCCTGGGCCTATTACCGTGCTCGATTCTTCGTCTACTTCACGTTCGACAAGGGTCTTCCATATCCCGATCCCTGGATCATCGCACTCTACCGGTGGTTCGATGTCCGGAACCCCGTGACTCCGGGGTCGCTCAAGATGCACGGCGAGTTTCCCAGGGTCGCCTGGGCTCTGGGAACGCTGATCTTGATCCTCGCGGCCGTGGCCGGATTGCTTCTCGGTCTGCTCTGGAACCAGCCGGGTGTACCTCAGGGAAGCGGGAGGGGGCGTTCAGATCGGGAGGCGACGTAAGCCGGAAAGGGGATCGCTCTGATTGGGATGTCTGCTTGTTCGGTCCTTCAAGGGTTCTTATGATGGGCGGTCATCCCGCCCGAGAGAAGGGACCGCATCGCACCGCACCGCAATCATCGCGCACGACGGGAGAACCGACGCACATGGCCACGACGAGCAACTACCTGGCGCTGGACCTCGGGGCCGAGAGCGGCCGGGGGCTCCTGGGGCGATTCGATGGTGAGCGCCTGGAGTTGGACGAGGTCCATCGCTTCCCCAACGGACCGGTCCGGATGGGGGATACCCTCTACTGGGACCTGCCTCGACTGTTCGAAGAGGTCAAGACGGCGCTCAAGAAAGCCGCGGCCGGGTCCGGCGAGCTGGACGGGGCCGGCGTGGATACCTGGGGGGTCGATTTCGGCCTGATCGGTCGGGGCGAGACGCTGCTGGGCAACCCGGTGCATTATCGCGATGCGCGGACCGACGGCATGCTCGAGGCGGCGTTCCAGCGCGTCCCGCGCGAGCGGATCTACGAGATCACCGGCTTGCAGTTCCTGCCGTTCAACACGCTGTATCAGCTCCTGGCGATGGTGCGGTCGCACTCGCCGATCCTCGAGATGGCCGAGACGCTCCTGATGATGCCGGACCTCTTCGGCTGGCTGTTGACCGGCCGGAGGGCCGGCGAGCGGACCGACGCCTCGACGACGCAGTTGCTCGACCCGCGCACCGGAACGTGGTCCGAAGAGCTCTGCCGCGACCTGGAGGTCCCCCGCACGATCCTGCCCGAGCTGATCGAGCCCGGCACGGCGCTGGGGCCCTTGCGGTCGTCGGTCGCCGAGGAGATCGGTTTGACCCGCCCCGTGATGGTCATCGCGCCGGCCACTCACGACACGGCCAGCGCCGTGGCCGCCGTGCCGGCACGCGCGACATCCGCATCACCGTCGTCTTCGGCATCTGCATCGCGATCGGCGCCACCCGACTGGTGCTACCTCAGCTCGGGGACTTGGTCGTTGCTGGGGGTCGAAGTTCCACATCCGGTCATCAACGCCGAAACAATGAGGTATAATTTCACCAACGAGGGGGGCGTGGCGGGAACGACTCGGCTGCTGAAGAACATCATGGGGCTCTGGCTCGTTCAGGAAAGCCGCCGGACCTGGGCCCGCACCGGGCGGGATTTGTCGTACGAGGAGCTCACTGCCCGGGCCCAGGTTGCCCCCCCTTTCACCACTCTGGTCGATCCCGACGACACGACCTTCCTGGCCACCGGCGACATGCCCGCGCGGTTGGCCGCGTACTGCAAGCGGACCGGCCAGGCCCCTCCCGCCGACGAGGGGGCCCTGGTCCGCTGCTGCCTCGAGAGCCTGGCCCTGAAATATCGCTGGGCGATCGACCGGCTCGAGGGCATCCTGGGCACGACAATCCGCACAATCTACGTGGTCGGCGGCGGGAGCAAGAACGCGTTGCTCTGCCAGTTTGCCGCCGATGCCTGCGGCCGGCCGGTGCATGCCGGGCCGGTCGAGGCCACGGCGATCGGCAATATCCTGATGCAGGCCATCGGCCGCGGCCGGCTCGGCTCGATCGCCGAGCTCCGCGCCGTCGTCGCCCGCTCGTTCCCCGTGACGATCTACGAGCCCAGAGACACCGACGCCTGGACCGACGCCGCCGGCCGGTTCGCTCCGTTGGTGCCGGCATGATCGGTCGTGACGTTCGGCGCGGGTCTCCGTGGGTCACTTACATTTCGAATCGGGAATCTTGAATTCCTTTTCGGTTGCGGCCGACGGCCGCGTTCGGGTATGACGAGACCGTCGTACATCGCGCCCCTGGTGAACTGGCAAGCCGCCCGGCGCGCCCTCGTTAACTCGGGACTTTGCCGTGTTCCGGACGATCGCCAATCCCTGGCTGCTCGCGTCGGTTTGCGTGGTGGGGGGCATCATGGCGCCGGTGCTGGTCGGCTTCGCGCCGCTGGGCGGCGACCCGGAGCTGATGTACCAGCCGATCAAGGCGGAGCTCGCTCGGGCGCTTGCCGCGGGCCGGCTGCCGTTCTGGAGCGATCGGTTCGGGCTGGGGGTCCCCCTGGTGGCCGAGAGTCACGTCGCGGTGTTCTATCCGCCCAACTGGTTCCTCTACCGGTTCTGGCATGTCGAGACGGCGTACGGCCTGTCGATGTGGGCGCACTGGGTCGCGCTGGTGGCGGCGACCTTCGCCTATGCGCACACCCTGGGGATCACCCCCGCGGGCGCGGCGATGGCGGCGCTGAGCTTCACCCTGTGCGGGTTCCAGTCGGTGCATGCCGTCCATGAGCCGTTCTATCATGTGATGCCCTATTTGCCGCTCTGCCTGCTCCTGGCCGACCGCTACGCGGCGACCGGCCGGCCGGCGTGGCTGGCCGGGCTGGCGCTGGCCTGGGGCGTCCAGATCGCGCTCGGGCATTTCCAGATCCAGATGTGGACCGGCGGGCTGGCGCTGCTGTCCGGCGCCTGGCGGGCGCTGGGGCGATCCCCTTCCGCGGCAACGGGAAGCGATCGCCGCCATCCCTGGCGGATCCTCGGCCTGATCCTGGGCCTGGCCTGGGGTGCCGCGATCGCCGGCGTGCAGCTCCGGCTGACCTGGGAGCTGACGGGTGTCGCCGGGTTCAACCGTCCCGCGGAGTTCCTTTCCAATCACCTGTTCCCGCCGGAGCACTGGGCCCAGCTCGCGTTGCCGGAAGTCTTCCTGGGCCGGCCGATGGGGGCGGGGGATGACTACTGGTTCCGTCTCAAGACATTCGCCGGCGAGGCATGCGCCTACGTGGGAGTCGTCCCGCTGATCCTGGCGTTTGTGGGGTGGGTTTCCACGCGTCGGGATCGGACCTTGACCGCCTGGCGGCTGGTCGCACCGCTGTCGATGGTCCTGGCGACGATGCCGGGCTGGTGGCCGGCCGGCTTCGACATGCTCTTGCACCTTCCCGGCCTGGGCTGGTTCCGCGCCCGGCGCGGTACACGCTCCTGACCAGTCTGGGCCTGGCCCTGCTGGCCGGCCGGGGCCTGGACCGCACGATCGCGCCGCGGCGGTTCTGGCGTGGCCTGGCCCTGGCCATCGCGTTCGGCGCCGCGGCCTGGATCTGGTCGATCTCCTGGGCGCAGCGAACGGAGTTCCGGCAGGGCCTGGGCGCCGGAACGATGGACACGCGCTTCGCGGCGGCGGGGATCGCCTGGACGCTGGGCTTGCTGGCGATCGTGGGCTGGCGGCTGGGCCGGCTGGGCGCTCGGGCGCCGGTCTCTGTCGCGGTGCTGGAGCTGGGCACTCTCCTGTTTGCCGGGCCGTCCTGGTGGGCGTGGAAGGTCCGCCTGCCCGAATCCAGCCCGGTCCTGCGACGACTGGCCGCGCTGCCGGATGTGGGCCTGGTCGGCGGCCGGCTCCTCAACGTGCCGGTGGACGCCGGATTGACCACGGCTTACCCCTACCTGGGGATCACGCCGCCCCCGCCGAACTACCTGCTCGCGACGGCGACGCGGCCGCTCCCCGGGGTCCTCGTGGGTGAGCACCGCTGGCAACTCCGCTTTGGCGTCACCCATGGCGTGTGGGGGGCCGACGACGATGTGCGCGGGTTCCGACTCGTGGACGTGATCGCCGACCCGGCCCTCGATCGGGTGTTGGCAAGCGTCCCGCGCCAGCACGGCCACGGGCCGTGGAAGTTGGTGCAGGACCCCTTTGCGTTCCCACCAGCCTGGGTAGCCAACCGGGTCGTCGAGGCGCGGAGCTGGGGCGAACTCTACACCTCCCTGGAAATGCACGACTACCCCGAGCAAGCCTGGTTCCTCCCCGAGGATCCTCGGCCGGCACTGCCGGAGCCGATCGCTCGAGCCACCCGTGTCCTGGACTGGGACAGCCGCGCGGCGACCGTCGAGCACGACGGCTCCTGCATCCTGATCCTCCGGCGCACCTTCTATCCCGGCTGGTTCTATCGGGTCAACGGCGGCCCTGCGAGCCGCCCCTCCGCGCCAACGGCGGCCTCCAGGCGATCCCGCTCCCCGGCGCCGGCACCCAACGCGTCGAGCTGCAATACCGGCCGACGGGCCTGGCCCGCGCCGCGACGGTCACGCTGGTCGCCCTCTCAGCCGTGTTGCTCGTGGTCGGGGGGCAGTGGTTCGTGGTCAGAAAAACCCGGGGATGACCATCCGACCTCGCGCCTCGCGTCATCGCCACACATCAATTAAAATATATATAGAATTATCATAATTTTATGTTTATGCCCGACAGCCGGCGCCTGGTCGCCCTCGCCACAAACGCGGTCATGATCGGAAACGTGGCGACCGGGACCGAGCCAAACGCGTTCAGGCGAGCGCGCGGCGGCACGTCCGACCGGCTTCCGGAATCAAGGAAGGATTTCAGAGCCCTCGGTCCTCGGCAAGCACTTGGCCTGAGCAAGTATTCTACCGCGCCGTGTGGGTTTATGTTGAGTTGGAATGTCGATCAACGTCAACCTCGCTACGGACTCACCCAATCTGACGGCGGCCATTGTTCGAGGGCAATCCCGACGCCCTCGGCCAGCAGCCCGAAGGCCTTGACCATCCGCCGAAAGGAACGGCAGCGCTGGTAGGCCATCGCCATGTCGAACTGAGCTGTAAGCGCGGGCTGATCGGCTTTCTCGGTGTATTTCCGATTCGGGGTCATCCGCTTCCGAAGCTCCTCTTTGGCACCCCGGGGAGATTCCGGATCGGGATGGGATATCGCATCGGCCCGGATACCTCGGGCTTCTTGGAGCGACTCGATCGTCGCCAGGAACCATGCCTCATATTCCCGCGTCGCCATGACGACGTAGCATGGGATCGGGCTTGCCGCAGCCTGTGCCCACGTCTGCACCTCGGGGGCGAGGCCTTTGGGGCAGTCATCATCACTATCGAACATGATGAGGATCGCCGCGCAATCTGGTTTCTTCCGGGCCAGGCGAATGGCGTCGCGGACCCCGTCCTCACGCACGAGATCCGTCCGCGAGCGCCGGATGGGAAGATTGACATCGAGCGGATAGGCCTTGGCCGCGGCGACGAGGCGGCGAAGCAGAATAGGGACTGCACCGACCTCACCGTCTCCCTCGACGATCGGCTGGATCTTCATACCGCCACGTCCTCGAAGAGCTCCGATGGCTGGGCCGATTCCAGGCCGCGGGGCATGCCTTCCAGAGCGTAAGATCGGAAGAGTTCGCCCGCGCTCATCAGGTGTTCGCGCAGCGCTTCGCGGGACCAGGTGGCGAGCGGCGCGACCCGCGTCTCTCCGTCCTCCCAGGTGACGATCCGGATATGCCGGTCCTCCAACCATTCCGCGTTGAGGACCTCGGGGCTATGGGTCGTGACGATCACTTGAGTCCGTTCGCTGGCAAAACTCAACACGTCGAGGATGACCCCGAGCGCACCGGGGTGAATCGTCGCCTCGGGCTCCTCGATCGCGATCAGCGATGGGGTTGGCCTCTGATAAATTGCGATTAGCAGGCCTAGGGCGCGAAGCGTTCCATCGGACATGCTCGCAGCCTCCAAGGTCAAGGACTTCGGTCCACCGTCCAGGTGCTGGGTGAACTCGATCGTTAGTTGACTCGTGGACCTCTTGACATTGATGCGCTTGATCGTGGGGACGATAGCCTCCAGGAGTTCCTCGATCCGTCGTAGATCATCTGGATCGTGGTCGGCAATCTCTCGCAAGACACTCGCCGCATTATCGCCATCGGGATGCAGAAGCCTACCGGATTCCGGGTACTGCCAATATCGCAGCTTGTCGGGGTCGATCGCGTAATAGTGCATCCGCCCCAGGACTTGGTACACCGGGGCGAACCTTGCGTCAGCGCCGATCAAGGGGAGGGCGAGGAAATCCTCCTCAAGTTGGGGGGCGAGTCCACTCACATTGGAACGGAAGGGTTGGTCCTTGATCCGCTCGAACCAGGTGCGACGACCGTCCCGGGCCTCGACCACGCACTGCTCCCGCTCGACCGAGACTCCGCTGTATTCATCCACGGCGATTTCAAATGCATAATGGGCGGCGCTGACGTCCTCTTTGATCGCCCCCAAGACGACTCCAAGCCCCATGGTTCCATGATATAGGCGACCCTGTTGTAAGGACCTATGACACACGACCTGTTGGCCATGGCGTCGAGCGATTACCTGCATTAGCGGGTTCACCATCGCCTCGCTCAGAAACGCCAGCGCATCAATCAGGTTACTCTTCCCCGACCCGTTCTGGCCCACCAGGACCGTGGGATTATCGAACTCCACGACCTCCGAGCAGAAGCTCCGGAAGCCCTGGATGATCAGCTTGCGAATGACCGGTTCCTTGACCATGGCCACCTCCCCACGAGGGACGGATCTCTCGAGACTTCGATTCTATCCGGCCGTTGGGTTTCCCGCGCCGGCTTTCCGGCCATCTCCCCCCCGGAAATATTTTCCCACTCCCCGCGAATTGCTCTTGAATCCTCCTACAGCTTGTAGTAATCTGCCTACTACAGATTGTAGATGGACGTCGGCGAAAACCAGGACGATGCGGTAGGAGCGGACATGGGGACGGGAAATCAGCCGGGTCTGAGCGAGTCGGAGCGCGAGGTCCTGCGGGTGCTGTGGGACCGGGGGCCGGGCACGGTCCGCGCGATCAACGCCGAGCTGGCGCAACGGGGCCGGCGATGGGCGTACACGACGGTGGCGACGTTGCTCCAGCGGTTGGCCGCCAAGCAATATGTCGCCAGTGACCCGTCGATGGTGCCGCACGTGTTTCGCGCGACGGTCACCCGGGACGAGCTGCTGGAACGCCGGCTCAAGGACGCGGCGGACGAGCTGTGCGACGGCCGCGCCGCGCCGCTGGTCCTGGCCCTGGTGCAGGGCGGCCGCTTCTCGGCCGAGGAGTTGGCGCGGATGCGCCGGCTGCTCGACGAGGCCGCGGCCCAGGGATCCCCCGCCGACGAAATCGAAGCAGACGCAGTAGGCAGTGTTCAGTTGTCGGTTTTCAGTGGATCGAGAAACGATCTCGCGGTCGGTTCCTCACCGACTGAACACTCACCGGGAGGTGCTCCGATGCTGGGATGGTTCGCGGAGACGACGCTGGTGGCGTCGGGCCTGGCGGTGGTCGCGGCGCTGGCGAGCCGGTTACGGCCGATCGGTCCGACGGCCCGGCACGCATTGTGGCTCGTGGTCCTGATCAAGTTGATGACCCCGCCGCTGGTGAGCTGGCCCTGGGCCAGCCCTTGGGGAACCGGCGACGGATCCCTCCTCGCGGCGACGGCCGTGCGCACCTCATCCCTGGCGGCCGATCGCACGGTCCCGTGCCCTTTGATGGTCGCGCCGGTGCTCCCCTCGGAACCGACAACCTCCACGGTCATTCCCTGGCGCATCGACCTCTCCTCGTCTCGGCCCGACGCCCGCGACCTGGCGAGTGTTCCGCAACAATTCCCGGACGATCTGGACGAGACGATCGTGATCGCCGCCGAATCCCCCCAGGACCAACCGGCCACGGCCGAGGTGCCGGCGGCCGCGGGCTGGCTGGTGCGCGGGCTGATCTTCACCTGGTTAACCCTGAGCGTGCTGCTGGGGCTCGGTCAAGCGGCTCGGATCGTCCGGTTTCACCGCCGGCTCCGATCGGCCGTGCCGGCGCCGGACCACCTGGTCGATGAGGCGCAACGGATCGGCCGGTGGCTGGGCGTCCGCGTGCCCGAACTTCTGGTCGTCCCCGACCTGGGTACACCGTTGGTCTGGTGCCTGGGCCGGCCCAAGCTGCTCCTGCCGGCGCCACTCGTGAAATCGCTCGACCTGGAGCGATGGCGCGGCATCCTGGCCCACGAGCTGGCCCACCTCCGCCGCGGCGACCACTGGGTCAGCCGGCTCGAGCTGGCCGCCGGCCTGATCTGGTGGTGGAACCCCGTCTACTGGCTGGCCCGCACCCGACTCGACGCCGAAGCCGAGCTGGCCTGCGATGCCTGGGTCGTCTGGGCTCTCCCCAAGGACCGTCTGACTTACGCCGAAGCACTCTTCCAGATCTGTTCGACCCTGTCCCTGGCCAAGCCGCCCACGCCCGCGCTGGGTGTCGCCGGCTCGGGCCGATTCTTCGAAAGGCGATTGACGATGATCTTGCACGACCACGTACCCTGCCGGCTCTCACCCCTGAGTCTCCTCATCGCGTGCCTCCTGGCCGTGTTCGCCCTGCCGTCCTGGTCGGCCGCGCGGCCGGTCGCGGACGAATCGAACGGAACGCCCGCCATCGCGGCCCCGGCCACGACCGTCGATCCGGTCGCCACCGCCTCCGTCGTCGACGATGACGATGACGATGATGCAGACGACGATGACGACGACGACGATGCGGACGACGATGATGATGACGATGACGACGATGATGCTCGGGCCAAGGCGAAGGCCAGGGCCGAAGCCAGGAAGGCCAGGGCCGAAGCCAGGAAGGCTCAGGCCGACGCGAAACAAGGCCAAGGCCAAAGTCAAGGCTGAGGCCAAGGCCAAGGCCGACGTGAAGAAAGACAAGAAGGATCTCGACCTCTCCCAGATCGAAAAGGAGATCGAGGGCAAGTTCGGCCCCGACTTCGAGAAGAAGATGGAAGCTCTGGGAGAGAAGATCGAAAAGGAGATCGAGAGCAAGTTCGGCCCCGAGTTCGAGAAGAAGATGGAAGCCCTGGGCAAGGAGATGGAAGCGAAGTTCGGACCCGGCTCCGACTTCGAGAAGGCGATGAAAAAGCTGGGCAAGGAGATGGAAGCGAGGTTCGGACCCGGCTCCGACTTCGAGAAGAAGATGAAGGATCTCGGCAAGGAGTTGGAAGGCAAGCTGGGCCCCGGCTCCGACTTCGAGAAGAGCATGAAGGATCTCGGCAAGGAGATGGAAGCGAAGTTCGGCGCCGGCTCCGACTTCGCGAAGAAAATCGCTGAAGACGTGAACAAGAAAGTTGACGCCGATATGAAACGAGCCGAGAATCGCAAGGATCTCGGGAATGCGAGATCCGCGATCGAGACGGCCAGAGGCAAGACGAGGCCGGCCAACGAGGCCGCGACCGCCAGGGATCGCCGGCGCGAGCGTCGCATCGCGGCCCTGGAGGCGCAGATCGCCAAGCTCGCCGAGGAGTTGAAGGCTCTCAGGGACGACGACAAGGATTGAGGCCCCGCAAACCGTAGAACCTCAGGGCGAGCCGTCCCGGGCCGGAACGGATGCCGGCCCGTCGCCCTCACCGGCCGTCTCAGAGTCCCCCTTCTCTTGGGGACTCTGAGTTCATTTCCCGCGAAATCCGACCCCAGATTCGAGCCCGGCGACCGCCAGGCTCCCCCTTGCGTTCGGTCTCATCACATCTTCATGCCACGTCCCACCTTCCGCATTTCCCCTCCTGCCCTGCCCCCGGCGATCCGGCCGGTGGAGGCTTCTCAACTCGTCGGAAATCCGTTAAACTACGCGATTTGAAAGAGGTCCAGAACCGACGGATCGGTCATCCAGGATCGAGATTCCGGATCAGGTCCATCGCGTCCGAGGAATCGACGGCGATGGCGACTCGAAGCTGAGGCTTGGGATCGTCCGGGACCGGACCTCGAGGAACGTATTCGTTGGACTGGTGCTCTGTCTGACCCGATCGTGAGGCTGTCATGGATACCGAGCGCAACCTGCTTTTCGGCGTCGTGGCCTTCCAGAACGGCGCGGTCGACGCGGATTGTCTGGCCGAGACCTGCGCGGCGTGGGCCTCGGAGCCGACGCAGGAACTGGCCGATCTGATGGTCGATCGCGGACTGATGACCGACGAGCAACGAGTCGAGTTGGAGAAGACCGTGGCGCAGGAGCTGGAGAGCCACGGGGGCGATCCCCAGGCGACCCTGGCGGCGACCATGGACGGCCGGTCGCTGGAGGCCATCGGTGAGGTCGCCGGTGCGGTCGGCGTGAATGAGGGCAAGCTGGCGCAGGCGCAGGGCGGCCACGTCGTGCTGGGCACGCTGTCGCCGGGCGAGACGGAGAGCCGCGAGCGTTACACGCTGACCCACCTGCACGCCAAGGGGGGCATGGGCCGGGTCTGGCTGCGCGCGACGGCGCCCTGGGCCGCCAGATCGCGCTGAAGGAACTGCGCCCCGACCAGTCGGACAACACGATCGTCTGCTCCCGATTCCTCTACGAGGCCAAGATCACGGCGCAGCTCGAGCATCCCGGGATCGTGCCGGTCTACGAGCTGGGCGAGGGCCGTGTCCCGTATTACACCATGCGGTTCGTGCGGGGCCGGACGCTGAGCGAGGCGATCCGGGCGTATCACAAGAAGCGGGTCGCCGGCCAGGCGGACTCGGTCGGACTGGTCGACCTGCTCACCAACTTCACCGCGGTCTGCCACGCCGTGGCCTATGCCCATTCACGGGGCATCATCCACCGCGACCTCAAGGGTCAGAACATCGTCCTGGGCGACTTCGGCGAGGTCATCGTGCTCGACTGGGGGCTGGCCAAGCGCGTCGGCCCGGACCCTTCGCGGGTGCCGATGCCGGGCGAGAGCGTGACCGCCCCCGACGACGCGGCGCAACAACTTCTCCCCGAGGTCGGGACCGCCGTCACCTGCGCCGCCGGCGCCGACGACGACGACTTCAGGCAACCCGGGACGCCGGATGACGCAACCTGCGCCGGCTCCCTCCCGGGAGGGGCCTCCGATCAGAGCCACAACTCCAACGGCAGCGCGCACCCGGCCCCCAGCTCCAACGGCAGCGCGCACCCCGGCTCGAATTCCGGCCATCGGGGCGTCCCCGAGTCGGGAGCCGGGCCCGAAGGGACGATGCAAGGCCAGTTGCTGGGGACCCCGGCCTACATGGCGCCGGAGCAGGCCCAGGCGCGCCATGACCTGGTCGACCAGCGGACCGATATCTACGGCCTCGGCGCGATCCTCTACGAGATCCTGACCGGCCGGCCGCCGTTCGTCGCGCCGAAGACCGCCGAGGTGATCAAGAAGGTCTGCAACGAGGCCCCGACCTCGCCGCGCCAGATCGTGCCGCAGATCGCGCCGGGCCTGGAGGCCGTCTGCCTCAAGGCGTTGCAAAAGGAGAAGGCCGATCGCTACGCCACGGCGACCGAGCTGGCCCAGGAGGTCCGCCGCCATCTGGCCGACGAGCCGGTCAAGGCGTTCCCCGAACCTTGGACCCACCGCGCCGCGCGGTGGATCCGACGGCACAAGACGTTGGTGTCCACGGCCGCCGGCCTGCTCATCCTCGGGACGATCGCCCTGGGCACCAGTACCTTTCTGGTCTCGCAGGAGCGCAACGAGGCCGAGGCCCAGGGCCAGCAGGCCCGCAACGCCGTCAACCTGCTCACCAAGGTCGCCGATATCGGCTTCGACGAGAAACTCGACCCGCTCCAGGAGGAATTCCTCAAGAACGCCCTGGCCTATTACGAGCAATTCACCAGCCGGGCCTCGCGCGACCCGTCGGTACGGCTGAAGCACGGCCGGGCCTACCAGCAGATGGGCGATATCCATCGCAAGCTGGGCCGGCTGGCCGAATCGGAGAACGCGTATCGCCAGGCCGTCGAGATGCTCCTGCCATTGACCGACCGGGCCGATGTGGGCCGGGGCGCGAAGCAGGCGTTGGCCCGGACCCGCACCCTCCTGGCCGACCTGTTGGTGCGCCGTGGGGCCGACAAAGGTCAGGCCGATGAGCTCTACCAGCAGGCGGTAACCGCCCAGCGGATCCTGGCCGACATCAAGCAGGATCCGGCGGCCACGACCGAGGACATCCTCCACCTGGGCCAGACCTTGAAGAGTCAGGGCGACCTGCTCCGGCTCAACGGCAAGGATCCCCAGGCCGGACCGGTCTACGACCAGGCCATCGCCGAGCTCGAGCGGGCCCATGCCGCCGCCACGCAGGCCGCGGACGTCAAGCGCGATGCCGAGATCCGCGACGAGCTGGCCTGGACGTTCGACGCCCGAGGCTGGATCTTCCGCGAGCTGGGCGATGCGACCAAGGCCGAGGGAGATTTCCGGCGCGCCCTCCAGTTGCTCGACAAGCTGGTCGCCGAGTTCCCCACCATCGCCCGCCACCGCGAGGCCATGGCCCGGGCCTGCAATAGCCTGGGGATGCTCCAGCAGGACTCGGGCCGCCTGGGGGATGCCGATCGCCAGTTCCGCCGCGAGCTGCCCCTGGTGGACCGCCTGGCCCAGGACTTCCCCGACCGCCTCGAGTATCAGCGCGAGCTGGCCCGGACCCTGACCAACCTCGGCAACGTCCTCCAGTTGCAGGGCCAGATCGGCGCCGCCGAGCCGTTCCTCCGCCGCGCGATCGACGTCAACGACGCCATCCTCGCCAGGTCCCGGGACGACGTGCAGATCCGGCTCGACCTGGCCAAGGACCACAACAATCTCGGCGAGGTCCTGCGCAAGAAGGGGCTCTTCGATCAGGCGATCCCTTCCTACCTCCAGGCCCGATCGATCAACGAGGCCCTGGTCAAGGCGATGGCCGATAAGCCCCGGTATCGCGAGTCCCTGGCGACGAACCTGGTCAACCTGGGCCTCGCCCAGCAGGAGATCGAGCCGGCCAAGGCCCTGCCGGCCTTCGAGACCGCGCTGGGACTCTACGAGAAGCTGGTGGCCGATCATCCGCAAAACCTCGACTACCGGATCGGCCAGGCCCGCTGTCTCCAGAACCTGGGGACGGCCCTGGCGAGTGCCGGCCGGCCCGAGCAGGCCGAGGCGCGCTATCGCCAAACCCTGGCCTTGCTCGCTCCGAAAGCCGACGACTCCGCGACGTCCGACAACTTGCGCATCCAGGCCGAGGTGCTCAGTAACCTGGGCCAACTGCACCGCGCCGGCGCCGAGGACGCGTTCCGTCAATCGATCGCGATCTCGGAGAAGCTCCTGGCCGGTCCAGGCGGGGACGCTCAACGACCGCTACAACCTGGCGATCGCCCAGAACAACCTGGCCGATTTCCTCAGCCCGGACCAGCGGCCACGGCTGGCGATCGTCCCGAACAACGACGCCCCGCGAGCTGCGATCGCGGCCGGGCGCATGGGGGAGGCCGGGCCATTTTTCGCCCAGTCGGTCGCCAACCTGGACAAGGTCCTGGCCGAGGCTCCCCGGTCGATGGAGTTTCACTATGCGTTCGGGGTCGTCCTGGACGGGCAGGCGGAATGGCTGGATCGGACCGGCAAGCCGGCCGATGCCCGGGCCGCACTGACGGCCGCCGTGGAGCACCAGCGCCAGGCCGTCCGGCTCAGCAACAACGCCCCGGTCTTCCGGCTCAAGCTGGCCGAGCACCTCATCCACCTGGCCGAG
The DNA here is from genome assembly GCA_963845755.1 of uncultured Planctomycetota bacterium. GTDB lineage: Bacteria > Planctomycetota > Planctomycetia > Isosphaerales > Isosphaeraceae > CAWJTV01. The sequence continues at coordinate 1,016,877 of CAWJTV010000011.1, read as the reverse complement.
CTCAACCGGAAGCTCGGCGCCTACGACGACGCGGCCCGGCTGGCCCTCGAGGCGCCCAAGATCGTCCCATCCGCCAATCGTCCGGAGGCCTGCTTCGATGCCGCCCGGCTCCTGGCGCGCCTGGTCGCCCAGGCCGGCGGCGATGAGAAACTCCATCAGGAGGAGCGCGCACGCTTGCTGCGGATCCACCTCACGCGCACCGTCGTCCTGCTCCGCGACGCGATCGATGCCAACCCCAAGCTGTCCGAGTCGATCAAGGCCGATCGCGACATCAAGGTCCTGGAGTCTCGGCCCGAGTTCCAGGCCATCATGAATACCCTGGTCGAAGGGGTACAGTAAGACCGGTCTTCAGTCTCCGCGGATGGCAAATCAGAGCTGAGATCAGACCCCGGCCGCCTCGTGCGGCCGGTGAAGCAGTTCGGCGGCTAAGGGAGCGATGCCGCCTGTCCTTCGCATGTCGGTTTTTCTCCCTCACATGGAAACATGCGTTCTAGGGTTGAGCTGGGACTCGATGTCAGCCTCCCGGCCAGTTGCAATCGGCATGATGTTCGCCACATCAAACCGAATGTGGTGATTCCGCTCCCTCCTTCAGTGCCAATTCTAAGGAGATCGCTTCATGAACTCGCTTCAAGAGGGTCTGAGAACCCGTAGAGGACGGATCAGCCTGGGTGTGATCCTCGGTGGCGTCCTGGCCTTCGGGATCTTCTGGCTGGTCCAGGCATCGAGGCCCCAGATGGCGATGGCGTTCGTTCAAGTCCCCAGCGACAAGGCCACCGTCAGCGTCGGAGAGATCATGGCGCGCTTCCCCAGGGCGAAGCACGAAGAATTCATGCGCCGGGCGATTGCCAATTCGCGGAAGGCCGGTGTGGAGTACAAGACGGGTGGCGCCTTCGGTGCGGTGATCGTGACGAAGGACGGGACCGTGATCGCCGACGGTATGAATCACGTCGTCGCCCAGAACGACCCCACATGGCACGGCGAGATGCAAGCCATTCGCGAGGCGTGCGCCCTGCTAAAAACGCCGAAACTCGACGGCTGTATTCTTTATACGTCCTCCGAACCGTGTCCGATGTGCCTGGCTACGTCGTACTGGGCCGCGCTGGATGGCATCGTTTACGGGGCGACCGCCGGCGATTCCAAGAAGTACGGCAACTTTGATGACGAATTCATCTACGCGCAGTTGCTGAAACCGACCGCGGAGCGCGCCATGCCTGAGGCAAGCTTGTTGCGTTCGGAGGCGGTGGATGTGTGGAAAGAATACGCGGCTCGATCGGACAAGAGGGACTACTGATTCAGAGGGTGTACGAGAAGCCTCGAGGGCGGTTCGTAGGGCGTTCTGTGAGCATCGAAGAGTCGAGCCCGCCCGCCCCGGTCCTCACGGAGCACCCTACCGAATCCGGAGAATTCAAGAGCGTCCCCGGTTCTCGTGCTCGAGCCACTGGGCCAGTGGCGCAAAATAGGCGACCAGGGCGCGGGCGGAGACTCCCTCGCCGGTCGCCTCGCGTAGTACGGCATTCCAATCCTTCGTCGCGCCGGCCGCGAGGATGCCGCGGAGGAAGTCGCCGACCCGCTTGTTGCCGTAGTAGTTGCACTCCCGCGGGTCTTGCTTGAGGATCTCACGGGCGATGTGATCGTGGAGCTGGAACTTGATCACGGTCCCGATCGCATAGTCGTAGTACTGCGCGGCGTCGTCGTTGATGTGCGTCTTCGTGGCCGCGTCGCAGAGGGTTTCAGGGCGTTCGCCCGGCGGGGTGATCCCCTGGTACTGGCCGACCAATTCCCACCATGCAGCGTTCAGGGCGCCGTCGGAGATCTTGCCGGCATAGAAGTCGCGTTCAAAATGCGTCATCACGCCGGCCGACCAGGGGAGGAAGACGACCGACGAGCCGTCGAGCGCGGTGTCGAGCAGGAACGTCACCGGCTCGGCCTTCTCGGCCTCGGGTGCCAGGAGGCCAACCTGCTTGAGATACGGCCGCTGACCGGCCGCCAGGCCGATCAGGTCGCCGATCCCTTCGTGGAATGCACGATTCGCCCCGGCGCGGAGCAGGTAGGGGACGCCGGCCGTCGAATAACTAATGTAGTAGTAAATATGGCCCAATTCGTGATGGGCGGTGGTGAACCATCGGCTATTGGGCTCGATCGACATCAGGCTGCGGACGTCCTCGCGCAGGTCGATGTGCCAGGCGCTGGCGTGGCTATTCTTCTTGCGGCCGGATTTCGGGTCGGCCGGGTAGAGGTCGGACTTCTCCCAGAACGACTTCGGCAGCCTGGGGAACCCGAGCGAGGTATAGAAACGCTCGGCCTGCTCGGTGATGAACTCCCGGGGCTTCCCTTTGAACGGTGCGTCCATGTTGACGCCTTCGACCAGCCCGGGCCAGTTCTGGCCCCAGCGGTTGGGGAGCCAGTGGGCGGGCATCTTGCCGTCGCGCGGGGCCTCGGCCTGATAGCGCTTCGCCAGGGCATGCCGGGCCCAGGTGTGGAGCTGCTGGTACAGCGGCTTCGTCTCGGCGACCAGGCGGTCGCAGAGCGTCATCATCTCCGGGACGGTCATGCCGTAATCGGCGACCTGGAGCGCGAAGAAGTCGTCGAAGCCCATCGCCTGGGCGACCTGGTTCCGGATGTCGCGGAGCCGCAGCAGGCCGTCGCGGAGCGGACGGCCGATCGTCTTGGATGCCTCCCAGGCCGCGCGGCGCTCGTTCAGCTCGCGCGACTCGACCAGGATCCGGTCGAGGTCGTTGGCCGAGGCGGGTGTGTCCTGGTCTCCGCGACGGAGCGTGAACGCGAAGCCATCCTGGGTGGCGCCCTGCCTGGCCTCGGCCTCGGCGCGGGCCTTGACGACCTCGGGAATCGTGCCCGGCGCCTCGGCGGCGCGGAGCCGGATCTTCTCGAGCTGGCGGACCTGTACATCGGGGAGCACGTCCTTGTGGCTCAGCAGGTCGCGGACCGTGTCGATGACTCGCGGCGCGCCGACATAGCGATTCACCTCGAGGTTCCTGGCGACCTGCGCGGCGGTGTGGGCCTCGCTCACGTCGGTTGACGCCGCCCAGTTGGCCTCGGATGCCGCCGTCTCCAGCGGCAGCCAGCCGTTGACGTATTCCTTGAGGAACTGGCGGGATCGCTCCTCGACCGTGGGTGCGAGCGCGGAGCCGGCGGCTTCCGGGGGAACAGCGGCAGGGATCCCCATCGCCCCGACCGCCACGGTGGCCAGGGAGCCGAGCAGAAACCCTCTCCGATCGAGCTGAGCCTCGGATTCCGACATGACGTGTGCTCCTTCTTTGCGGGGCCGTTGCTGTCCATCGTGTCGAGGACGACCATAGCAGATCGGCCGGCCTCGGGAAACGGGTCGGAGCGAGCTCACGATGGGTCCCGAATCGGGTCGGCCACTCGACGGTGGACTCGTACAGCTCGGGCGATGGGTGCTGGTTGACGGGGTACCCGAGGATCCTATGCGGTCGGACCGATCGCGCGACCTTCCTACCGACGGGCGTCTTTGCTATCTTGAAGCAGGCTCTCGTTCGTGGCCGGGTGAGTCCACGCCCGGGTATTCTCAATCCCGTAGAAGTCAGGGATGGCAGGCCGTCGCGGGCCTTGACGATGGCGAATTGATCGTCGAGCGACGCGACGCCAAGCCCGACCCGGTAGTCGAGGTTCGCGAATCCTTGGCGGACGGAACGGAAATCCAGGCCGTCTGGTCGCATCTCCGGCAGGCCGGCGTCGCGAAGCGCGTGACCGTTCATTTCTTCGATGAGGACTAAGCGATGCGGATCCCAGGCAAGCGAATCTCCCGCGTCCGGTGGATCCACACCGACCGCTTCGTCGTCGCGGTCGAGGTCGAGATGGTCATCCCCCCGGATGACCCGAGCGAACCATGCTACGAGGCGGAGACCGTGCAACGGCTCCGCGAGGTCGAAGAGCATGCGCTTCGCGGTGATGTCGATTGGCTGAAGAGTCACGGGAAAGTGTACGAAGCCGTCGGCGCGACCTGAGCGCCTTCGGTGGGCCTCGCCGCGAGGAATCGCGGCTCGACCCACCCTACCTCTACCTCCTACGCTGGTCTTCGCGTAACCTGGTTGCAACCCGGGAGAGAACGGAATGAGCGGCGAGTTCGACGAACCGACGCGAGGAACCGAGGCGGTCGCCCGGCCGCATGAGCCGGCGCCGGCCGACGATTATGATCCGGTCATCGAGGCGTACAAGAAGGATGTGGATCGGACGCTGCTGCGGGAGAATCTGAAGCTCACGGTGGAGGAGCGGTTCGCCAAGTTCGAGCGATTCTGGGAATTCGCCCAGGAGTTGCGCGAAGCCGGCCGGAAGGGCCGGCAAAGGGAGTCCGGACATGGGGCCCAACTTCCGCGAGATCCTGCCGGTTCTCGTTCAGAATGACGTCCGCTTCATCGTCATCGGCGGAGGCGCCGCGCTGGCTCATGGGGCGGCCCGCTTGACCTACGACGTGGACGTCGTCTACGCCCGCGACCTCGAGAACCTCCTTCGACTGGCGACGGCCCTCCAGCCCTATCAGCCCTACCTCCGGGGTGCCCCGCCCGGCCTGCCGTTTCGCTGGGACGACCGCACGCTGAAGTCGGGTCTGAATTTCACCCTGACCACCACCCTCGGCGACCTGGACTTGCTGGGAGAGGTGGCCGGCGGCGGGTTTTTCGAAGAGCTTCTACCCTTCACCCAGGAACTGGAGACCTTTGGTGTGCGTTGTCGATTCGTGACCCTGGAAAAACTCATCCAGCTCAAGCGTGCCGCGGGTCGTCCCAAAGATTTGGAGGCGATCGCCGAGCTGCAAGCCCTCCTCGAAGAACGCCAGCAAGGGACGTCCGCCGGTGGGTGACCGGCTCGGCTACGATGCCATGGGCGCAGTCGGGATTGCCGACCCCCGGCGATGCGGCTTCACTCCAATTCCTTGATGAACAGGTTCGTGAACTGCACCGGGTCGCCGTGGTGCTGGAGACCGAGCGGGCCGCGGGCGGGGAGGCCGGGAAGCGGCACGTTGTCGATCACCGTCTGACCGTTGAGGATCACGGTCACGCGGTCTTTCTTCATCGTGATCACGAACCGGTTCCACTCTCCCAGCGGGCTGTCGGCCTTGACCTTGGGGATGGCGCCAGCGCGGACCTCTGCGGGCATCGCCTTGTTGACCCGGTAACCATACATCTCACCCGAGCCGATCGTGTTACAGGTGATATTGACCTGGGCCTTCTCCTGGCCGCGGAGCAGGATGCCGCTATCGCCGGCATAGGGGATCTCCAGGGTCTTGGCCGAGCCGTCGACGTTCTTGGCATCGTCGCCATTGGATAGGACGACCGGTCGCCGGCGCGGGGCCGGCTTGCCGGGTAATCGCCAGTCGGCGATCAGCATGACGTCGCCGTATTGCTTCTCGGTCCAGAGGTCCTTGTCCCGGGCTGCGCTCTTGCCGTCGTAGTCGAGGATCGAATCCTTCGCTCGCCAGTGCCCGGTGTGGCCCGGGTCGGACCGCCAGCCGCGGAGGTCGAGGCCCGAGTAGAGCGAGATGAAGCCTTCATCATGCGCCGCGGTCTCGGCCGGGCCCGCGCCACTCGCGGGCCGCTCCTGGATGCGGAGGTTGCGGAAGTGGCATTCCGAGCCCTCCGCCTCCAGGCAGATGTACCCCTTGCGCGGCATGCAAAAACCGGCGCCCGAGACCTCCTTGCCGTTGACCGCCAGCTTGATCGCGCCATCCTGGCAGATGACGCGGTAGTGGTTCCACTCGGGAGACGGTTTCGCCCGCTTTTCACTCGGCAGGCAGCGCATCCAGCCGGCCGGATGCGGCCGGTCGGGCGTCATCGTCGCGCCCCAGATGCCGAAGACGTCGCCGTGGCTGGTGTAGTTGGGCCCATCCTGCCCGTCGAGGATCTGCACCTCGAACGAGCGCGTGAACGGCACCCCGACGGCCGGCAGCGCGTCGCTCCAGACAAACAGCCCGGCATTGCCGCCCGGCTGAAGGTGGCGCCACTCCAGCTCGATGACGAAGTTCTCGTACTGGCGGTCCGTCCGCAGCACGCCCGTCGGCTTGCCCGTCGAGACGATCATCCCGTCGCGGACCGTGAACGTCTCCGGCGCCACGTTGACCGGCACCCAACCGGTCAGGTCCTTGCCATTGAACAGCGGCCGGAAGTCGTCGTCGGCCCGGAGCGGAACGGAACCGGGCAGGCTCAGAATCACGAGCAGACCGAGCGCAATGAGTCGAAAATAGTTCATGTTTTGATTCCTCTGGGGCGAATTCGACAAGGGCCCATTCCGAACTCTCTACGATCATAGCCGGTAATCTCGGCCGATCCAGTGGTTCCCAGATAGCAGCGACGGCCCGATCCGTCGTCGTACCATTGACAAACGTAGTAGTTAGTTTTACAATTGTCGTTGGCTGACAAGGTTTTGGACTCTTGGAAGGTCTTGATGACGTGAATGGCAACGTTGCAATCGGGCCCTTAGCACGGAGTTAATCTCATGAACGAGAGAGTGCAGGAGGGTGAGACGAGGGCCTCGGCGATGACCAGTCGGTGGGCCGTGATCCTGATTCTGGCGATGAGCGCGGGACTGTGGGTTGTGCTCCGGGACTCCGGGGAAGATTCCGATCCATCAACGCGGAACGTGATCGGAAGGCATCCGGAGCGCGTCAGGTCGGTGGTGTTCTCGAGCAACGGCCGGCTCCTGGGCTCGGTGGGCGGCGATGGGTCGATGATCCTCTGGGACGCGGATGACGGCCGGATTCAGCACACGTTTCCGCGACATGGCGACGGCGCGTATTGTCTCGCATTCTCGCCGGACGGGTCGCGTCTCGCGGTCGGCAATATTGATGGCTCGATCACGCTCTCGGACGTGGCCGCCGACGCGGAATCGATGACCTTTCCGTCACACACGGCGACGGTCACGGCGGTGGCGTTCTCCCCCGATGGTGGCAGTCTCGTGACGGGCAGCTTCGATCAAACGATCCGGATCCGGGACCTTGTCAAGGCGCGCGTACGTTGTGTCCTCCACGGACACGATCGGACGATCAACGCGGTGGCTTTTTCTCCGCTTGGGAAAATCCTGGCAACGGCGAGCGCCGAGGGCCTGGTCTTGCTCTGGGAGCGGGCAGATCCCTCGTGGCAACTGCGTATGAGGCTAACCGGGCACAACTTACCCATCCCCACAATGGCCTTCTCACCCGATGGCCAGACCCTGGCGACGGGGAGCACCGATGGGACAATTGGACTGTGGGATGTCGGCACGGGCCTTCCGCGCGCGGATCGTGAACCACGTTGATCGTATGATCATATCGGTTTCGTTCATAAACGATGGCCGAAAGCTCGTGACGGCGGCTCAGGGTGGACTCATCCAGACCTGGGACGCCATGAAGGTCCACCGCGAATCGACCTGGCAGCAGCAACCTGGCCTGGTCGCTTCGTTGGCAATCTCACCGGATGGGAGTCGGCTTGCCACGGGAGATGCTGACGGCACGGTACGCCTCCGCGAGATGACCGCAGGTCTCCTGCCTACCGAGAAGTAGAAAGTCGAACCGAGTCCCGCCGTTCTCAATCGGTCCACGCGAGAAGGAAAAGCGCAAGTAGGGTGCTCTGCGAGCACCGGAGCGGGCGGACACGGAAACGGGTGCTCACAGGCGCCGAGCCGCAACCAACCAATCAACGCCGAAATCCGTGAAGGAAAACTCGGTGACAATGGAGACTGTAGCAACGGAACCGGGCTCAGGAAGGAAGGCCTCGTCCTCACACCATCGGGATCCTCGTTCCCATGCTCTGCGTGGGAACGTCCGGGTGCGACGCTCCGCGTCGCCGGGGCCGCAGAGCGGCCAAGACGGCATTCCCACGCAGGAGCGTGGGAACGAGTTCCTATCACCCGGTCTCGTTGCTACAGACTCTGACAATGGTACGTTTGTCCGGGGACGTAACCGTTCACGGGTCGAGGGTGACAAGCGTGCAGAAACGCATCGAGCCGCAGAAATCCTTCTCAGGTCCTTCGGTCGATCCGACCGAAGAGCGCCTGCGCCAGATTGAAGGGAGTCGTCTGCGTGCGACCGGCCCCCTGTAGAGCGAGGCCAGATACGGGTCTTCGGAAGCGGCGACATCATGGTGCGCCTCCGGGTTGACTGCACGGCCACAGGCTGCTTGCAAGTGCGATTCGCCAGGAGGAGCGGCGAGCCGCGGACGCGCTAGTCGTCTCCCGTTACGAGTCGAGTCACCGGTCGGGCCTGCGAAGACCAGCAGTTCGCTCATCAGCATGAGAAGCACCGGGGCCGGCACCAATTCCAATTAGAGATCGAATTGCGGCGCCGCGCCGGCCTGCGAGGTCGCCGCGAAACGATCCCTGACCGCGTCTACCCGGCGCCTGAGATCTCACGGGAGCTCTTCGAATGTCTTCATCATCGGTCCATCCTCCGACTGTTATTCTCGGGGAGTTCGAGGCCGACGAGGGACCACCGTCCCTCGCCGGATGACGGTTGGCTGGGCGCCTCGTAGCGGCTCACTGGAGCGCCTCGTCGACCACGGCCAGCGGCCCGCGACCCGTGATATAATTCACGCTCGTCAGTCCGAGCATCGTACGCAGCTTCTCGGCGGGGACGTTCTTCAATGGGCCCGGGGCGGGCGCCTGGCCGGGCGCCGGCTGGGGGAACCCGGTCGAGCGAGCCGTGTGGAAAGTCATGTTCCCTTCGACCTTCTGGGCGATCTGGTGGATGTGGCCGTTGAGCACGGTGACCGAACCGAACTGCTTGAGGCAGCCCAGCGCCCGCTCGCCGTCCTGCGTACCCCAGCCCCACTGCGGGTACACCGCCCACAGCGGGACGTGGCCGAACACGACGATCGGCGTGCTCGCGGCGAGCCCCGCCACGTCGGCCTTGAGCCAGTCGAGCTGCTCGTCGCCGAGGACGCCCAGCCCCTTGTCGGTGCCCTGGCCGGCGACGTTGACCAGGCCGATGAAGTGGACCCCTCGGTGGCCGAAGCTATACCAGCCCTCACCCCTGGTCCCCTCGCCGAACCGCTTGAGGTATTCCGACCCGTCGCCGATGACATCGTGCTCGCCGGGCACGTAGAAGATCTTGCCGGCCTTGACCCCCTTGAGGATCTCGGCGACGGTGTCGAACTCCTCGGGGGTCGACAGGTGGGTGAGGTCGCCGGTGTGGATCAGGAAGTCGGGTCGTTGCGGAAGCGCATTGATCCTGGCCACGGCCTCCTGGAGCGTGGCTTTCACGGTCTTCTTGTAGGGGTCCTTGCCGAACCCGATGTGGCTGTCGCTGATCTGGACGAAGGAGAAGCTGCCCGCCCCCGCCCGCCCGGCGTCCTGGCCGAAAGCCCGCGATGAAAGGACCCCACCGCCGACCGACCAGACGAGCCCGGTGCCGGCCCAGGCCATGCACTTCAAGAACCCGCGACGATCCACGCCATCGCCCTCATGATCACTATTGACTTGATTGGCCATCATTGACGTCCTCCTTCGGCCCATCTCGGCGCGGATTTCGACCCGGCCACGCCACCGTGAGGGGTTTCGACCCCTCGCATGGGATACACCGGGATGGCCTGATCGGATGACTTCGGAGGGGGAATTCGCGAGGGCGGGGAGGGAGGCCGCGTTGACTAGGGATAGGCCTTATCGGGCGGCCAATGGTCCGTAGCTCATTCCCGATGCTGTATGCGAGGGGTGTGGCACGGTCCAAGCTAGAGCGCTTCACGGTTGTGTTGCATACACTCGACGCTCACTCCCGAAGAACCCCCTGGATCCCCCCTTCGTAAGGGGGGAGAGGAAACGGGTCGCTCCGTCTCAATCCTCCCCCCTTGCGAAGGCAGTGAGTTCAGGGTCTTGGCGTTCCACCGCGGATCCGAGGTCCGTATCATAAATACCCATCGGATTGCACCTTCGGTCCTCTCAGGAGTCCTTCGGTTATGGAGGTCGCCGTCTTTTCCGCAGCCGTCCGGAGTCCTTCGGTCCTCAACGACACCCCGTTTGCCGCCGAGGTGCTGAGTCGGCTTCCTCTGGCCGACTCGGTGTGGCGGTTGCTGCACTACGCGATGGCGGATTCGTGGCTGGATGATCTCTGGGCGCGAAATCGCGGGCCCTGCTTCGAGAAGCAGTTGAAGTTCCGCACGCTGGCCCATCTGATCACCGATGCCTTGATCGAGCACGAGGGGAGTGGCTACCAGGCCTTCACGCGGGCCCAGGAACAGGGCACGCTGCCGGTCTCGATCACCTCGTCCTATGACAAGTTGGGGAACCTGCCCCTGCCCCTCAGCGAGGCCCTGCTCGCCGAAGGCACCCAGCGGCTCAACGCGGTCCTGCCTGAGACCCTGGCCGTGGAGCCGTTGCCGGCGTGTTGGGCCGGGTTCGAAGTCTTCGGGGCCGACGGCAAGGCGATCAAGCACGTTCGCCGGCTCCTCAAGCCGTTGCGCGGCTTGCAGGCGGGGATCCTCGGTGCGCGGGCGTCGGTGGGCTTGGACCTGCGGACGGGCCTGGCCGTCGCGATGGTGGGCCACCTCGACGGCGAAGCCGGTGAAGCGGCTCTCACCGAGGGCCTGCTGCCGAAGTTGGCGGAGTTGGCGCGGGGAGAAGTTGTGGTTGGTGGTCCTGGACCGACTCTACTGCAACCTGAGTTTTCCCCGGGAGGTGTTGAAGGCCGGCGGCCATTTCCTGATCCGCTACTGCAGCAACACGACGTTCGTTGCCGATGCGTCCCGGCCGGCGCAGGAGCTCCGCGACGCCGACGGGCGCCGGATCGTGCAGGAGTGGGGCTGGCTGGGCAAGGTCGCCAAGGCCGACCGCGTGTACGTGCGCCGGATCACCAAGCATCTGGCCGACGGCAAGGAGTTGGGCGTGATCACCGACCTGTTGGACGAGGCGACGTATTCCGCCGAGGCGATGCTCACGACGTATCACAGTCGCTGGAGTTTGGAGACGGTCTTCCAGCAGATCACCGACGTGTTCTCGCTGAAGCACCTCATCGGCACGCAGCCGAAGGCGGTCCTGTTCCAGTTGTCGTTCTGCCTGCTGCCGTACAACGCCCTGCAAGTCGTGCGGACGCACCTGGCATCGCATCAAGAGTGTGAGGCCAAGGCGATCTCCAACGAGAAGCTCTTCGGTGACGTGGAGCGGCAAATGGTGTCGGTCAGCGAGTTGGTTGAGGTCAAGACGTTGCTGTCGTTGCTGGGCGCCGTGCCGACGGCGAGTGAGGTGCGCACGTACTTGCGGGAGCGGTTGCGCGGCGCCTGGAGCGACCGTTGGTGGAAAGCGCCCAGCTCCGGCCGTGGCGGTCATCAGAAAGTCAAGAAGCGTGTGCTCGGCAACCATACGTTGACCTACCGGGTTCTCCAGCAAGCACATGAGCAAAAGACGGGGCCCCCTAGAGCCAGAGGAAAACCCTGAACTCACTGCCTTGCGAAGGGGGGATCCAGGGGGGTGAATTCGCATCGACCCAAGGGCGTGCGCAACCCAATCGTTACGCGCTCTAAGGGGAGATCGCGCTGGATGGTTCTCAGCTCACCACGGTTCCATCTCTCGCCACGATCGCCCCGCAGAGAGGACACACACGGCACGCTTCCGACGCGATCTGCTCGAGTGCGTCATCAAGAACCTGCTCGGCGGGGGCGTTCGGCGACTCCTCGTCCCAGACGAAGGGAGACGCGTCCGGCGCCTCGGACGTCTCCTCCCCGTCCGTCTCGATTGCCGGCAACATCCAGTGCGGGCTGAAGCGACGCGAGTGAGGATCGAAGCTCATGGTCGATGTTCCTGATGGGTTGTGGGACCTTGGTGTCGCCTTCGATCTTGAAGTCCCTCGCTCGCCAGCGAGGTGAGGGGCCGGGCGGGCATCCCTGGCCGCCCGGGAGAGAATGGCCCCCGATGATGATCTCGCCTCTCCGGTAGTGAATACACCGGCCCGTCCGTCCTGGATTGGTCTCTCCCCTCTTCGAGACCCGTTGCGGAACCCCCATGCGGTTTGAGAGGGATCATGCGGATCGACAGGCCGTGACCGCCGTCGATCCCCGACATCCCCGACGACGTGGCTAAAGGCCCGGGAGTGCGGGGGCCATCGGATCCCAACGCGAGCCGGAGACACGGGCCAGTCTTGGCCGTGCCTCCGGCTGGTGATCTCCGGTCATTTCGTCGCCCCCTCGAGGACCCGGTGTGGGCCGCCGGATTATGGGGTCGGCCAACGGACGATCGGCGACCCGGTCGGGACGGCACCGGCACCCGCATGAGCGCCGATCGCCTCCAGCGTCACCTGGAGTTGATCCGGGAGGACTGTCAAATCGGGACCCTCGGCGATGATGAGGCTGCGGCCTTCGCCCTCGAGCGTCGCGCGGCCGAGCAAGGTCCAGCGCCCCTGGTGCAAGGCCCAGGCCCGATACTCGTAGCCGGCGGGGGCCGGGTCGAGGTAGGACAGCGTCAGCACGGCCAGGTTGACGCCGGGCCGGCCGCGGTAGTTGCCGTGGGCCGCGGGGTTGATCCCCGGCGCCGGCCCGAGGCGGCGCGGCACGACGTCACTGTTGGTGACCAGCCTCAAGGCGCGGTCTCGGCGGTGGAGGGCGGCCTGCCGATCGATCTCGTAAAGGCCGGCGATGGCGAGCCCCGTGACGATCAGGCCCGCCGCCACGAGGGGAGCCAGCCGGGTGCGCAGGGCCCTGACCCCGGCGCGGATCCGGCTCTTGGTCGTCCCCAGCGGCACATCGAGGAAGGCGGCAACCTGCTCGTGCGTGAGGTCGTCGAGGAAGGCGAGGCTCAGCGCCTTGCGCTGGGGCGACGGTAGGGCGTCCACGGCCGCCCGCACGGCGTCGCGGCGATGTGCCCGCCACGCCTCCTCGGCCGGTCCGGGGCCGGAGTCGGGTCGATCCACTTCGACGGGTTCATGGGACTTTGACTTGATGCGAGGCCGCCGGCCGCGGCGCCGCACCTCGTTGAGCACGCGCGTCTGGGCGATCCGAGTAAGCCAGGTGCGGAACGAGCCCCGCGCCGGGTCGAAGGTCGCGGCGTGCCGCCAGACGGCCAGGAAGACCTCCTGGCTGATCTCCTCGGCGGCGTCCCGATCGAGCGATCGGGCCACAAGGCCGAAGACCAGCGCGGCATAGCGACTGTGCAGCGGCCCGAGCGCCTCGGGCTGGCCATCCGCGAGCTGGGCCATCAATTTCTCGTCGCTCCGGTCCTCGCTCGCTGACGGCCGATTCGCCTCGTCGCCGTACTCCCCGTTGCTCGCCGGCCGATTTCCCATCCGCATCATCGTCTTCTCCCCCACGAACCGACCGGGTTCGACACGGCGCGGTCCCTTGACTGTCCCGTCCCCGATCCGATCGCACGCCGGTGCGAATCACTCACGTACTCCAAGCCGCCCGGGCCAGCCTCCGCGCCTCGTCGGTGTCCCAGAGTTTGCGCAAGGCCCGGGTCTCGATCTGACGGACGCGCTCCTTGCTGATGCCCAGCTCCCGACCGAGCTGCAGGAGGGTCCGCCTCTCATCGGTGAGACCGAAGCGGCCGTCGAGCAAGTGGAAGGATCTCTTGGAGAACGGGGGTACCGAGGCCGACGCATCCGTCAGCCTACAGCCCCCCTCGCATCTCCCCGCGTACTCTATATAGTGGCGCGCGCGCGGGCCTCGGTTACGTGGGCCCTCGAATCCCTGACCGATCTCCAGCGTCGGGTCTCGGTTCCCGAGCCGGTCGAGCCGGGGTCATCGCGACCTACAGGCTGTTGATGAATTCCAGGAGTTGCGCCTGCTGTCGTCTCGGCAGCGCGGCGAAGCGATTGCGGGCCGCCAGGCTCTGGCCGTCGTGAGCCAAGATCGCATCTCGGATTGTCTTGGCGCGGCCATCGTGAAGGAAACTCGTCCGGATCCGGGCGCCCCACAGTGGGGCCGTCCGCATCTCCTGGCCCGTGGCGGGCGGTTGCGCGATCCCGTCGTTGAGGGCACCCATGTCGTGCACCAGGAAATCGGAGTACGGAAAGAAGACAACTTCGTCCAGCGCCGCAACCTCATTGGGCCCGGTCCGCATGGCGGGAAGATGGCAGTTGGCGCAGCCGATCCCCAGGAATACCGCTTCACCGAGCGTCGCTTTGGGCGAAAAGGGAAGCCGGGGCGGGGGCGCCAGGAACGTCGTATGGTCGGCGAGCTGCATCACCGTCTCGGTGGTGTCGTTGGGGTTGGTCAGGGCCGGATTCGCGGCGAGCAGGGCGACGTCTCCTCCCGGGGGGTTCTCGTGCGGGAAAAATGGGGTCGTAATGCCCATCTCGTTGAGGAAGGCATTGCCGCTGAAGGTGAGGACCGTGCCGATCTGGCACTTCCATCCGAACCGGCCGACTCGCGGCTGGCCGCTGAAGACATCGGTCAGGACAAGGGCCCGGCCGGCCGTCTCCGGTGTGAAGTCCTGCTCGAGCTGGGCGAGATCCATGAGGAACTGGTCGGGCACGGCGTTGACCAGGCCGAGGCCGAACAGCGGAGTGGTGCGGCGGTGGGCCACGACGTTGGCCACCGGCGGCACGACCTCGCCGACGAAGTTGACGCCGTTGAACAGGCCGATCCCCATGGAATGGAGCAACTGGCCGTCGAACTGGGTGAGCGGGTTGAATACGCCGTTGATCACCTGGCCGTAGCGGGTCTCGAGCGTGTCGCTGCCGCCGCCGATGGCGCCTTGGTCGTGGCACTTGGCGCAGGCCGTATTGTTGAATACGGGCCCCAGACCGCCCAGCGGATCAAACTCTTGCTCGAAGACGGCCTTGCCCGTCTGGAAGCGGGCCAATTGGTCGGCGGTGAGCCCAGGCAGGGGGTCGCCGAATTGGGGCCCCCGGCCGCCGCCCAGCGTCAGCAGGGCGAGCCCGGCGACGGCCGAGCCGAGGATGGCCGAGGATGCGATACGTCGGGATTTCATCACTTGGTGCTCCGGTTTGGCGGCTCAGGCCTCTCGAGGGCGACGGCGGCGCGGCCGCCGGTCCGCGTGTGGGCTCCATCCCCGCGCGCGGAGCGCCGGGGGCGGAGCGATGGTGCGGGTGCCCCGGCCGTTCGGGCCGGGAGAGGCTGATGCGTCCATGGTAGGGTGGGTAACAACCAACACGCAGGGACGGCTCTGCGGCCCGCGCTCACTGTGTCGAGCCCGACGACCGCGAGGCAGCTCGTCCCTCCCCTGCGATACACCGGGATCGCCGCGCCGGATGAATCCGGGGCGGAAAAGCCATAGGTCCGCGGCCGAGCACCTCTCTGGAGATCGTGTGAGGAGGAGCCTGATCGACCCGGGCATCTTGCGCCCGCAGCACCCCCGGTCTCGGGCGGGCGGATCCCTCGCGTCGCCTGCATTTCCTCGCCGGCCCGATCCAACTCGGCCGCGCGGGTGTACTTCGTAGCGAGGGCCCCTGGTTCCGCTCGGGCGAGCGGACGCGGCCTCGAGCGCAATCGTTCCGGGACCGACTCATCCCTCAGGGCCTCGTCGATCGCTCAGGAGGCCGTTACCTCAAGGTTTTGGCATGGGACTTCAGTACATTTGACCCGCCCCGGGAGGACAGGGAATCCGCTCGGCGCGGCACTCGCACCCTAGATCAGGAGTTCAAGATGGTGATGATGCAACGGCGCAATCGACGGCGCACAGCGATGATATTCTGGGCGGCCCTGGCGGTCTCCGTCACGGCCGTCCCGGGCCTCGCGGATTCTCTCATCATCGGCCCGTCCGATGAGGGGACGAGGACGATTGTTGGGAACTCTCCTCCGATCCTGGACCACTCGCTGCAACTGCTTCCCGTCGTGGTGGACGGTGCTGACCAGTTGTCGGTGGATTCGGACATCGAATTCGACATTGCCTCGATCACGACGCTCCCCCACGGCGCCACGGTCCAATCCGCGACGCTCTTCCTGGATATCGCGGGAGCGCAGACCCTCGCCGGTCCGGGCCGCGTGAGCGTCAACGGCTATCCCGACAGCGACGGGATCGTTGGGCTGGGCGACTTCCTCAAGAAGACGACCTTCCTCGGCAGCACCGGCGATCTCCCGGACGGATTTCCTGGCACGGAAGCCAGCCCGTTCAGTTTCGATGTGACGAATCTGATCCAGGCGATCGTACCCGTTCACACCCTGGTTGACAGTTGTAAGATGTCTGGTTTTCAGGCATCAGAAAATATCAATGTCAGATTATGTGACATTCGGCATCGAAACCGCCGATTACCCCGTCAGAACGCGATGACTCGTTCCCACGCCGAGCGTGGGAACGAGTGATAATCTCGGACAATTGTTGACCGAGGTGTGAACGCGTACTGATAGAGAATATAGCCTCAAATCAAGCCACATGGACCCAGCCTCATAACATCCTGAGCACCATCGACGGGAAAACCATCACGATACAACTTTCTTTCTGAAAATGAGTTACGCTTAAGCTAGTGCCATTCGTCGATCCGACCGACGCGCAACTCGACCCGCTAGGACGATTGTAAGCCCCGTCCTGCACGCTTCTCCGCGCGACCGCGACCTGCGTGCATCCGGTGCCCAAGCCAGACCGCCTGCCGCTGCGATGCAACGAGCTGCGTCACGCTGTACTGTACTGTCGGTCTCGACGTCACCACATTGAACTCCATGCATGATGCCGAGAGGGCCCTCCGAGAACCCGAGAGCGTCCGCCGATCTCAATTCCGGTTTTCCGGTCCCGGTTCCTGTCCGGCGCGGATAAGAGGTATGGGGGACCTCATCGACAAGACGCTCCGCGGCGGCGACCGTCGGGCGCCGGCGGCGCTGTTCGACCAGTATCGCGACCGGCTCCGGCGAAAGTGGAGCTGCGCCGGGATCCTCGGCTCCGAGGCTGGCTCGACGTCGCCGGCGACCTCGACGCCTACCTGGCCGACCCGAAGCTCCCACCGCTGCACTGGCTGCGCGTCCACGTCGGCCGGCGGTTGACGACCTTGCACCGCCAGCACCTCGGCACGAGATTGCGGTACGCGGGGCTGGAGATCTCGCTAAACCAGGTCGCCCTACCCCGGGCCAGCTCGACTGCGCTGGCTCCGACACTCCTGGGTGGGCACACCTCGCCGACCCAGGCAGCCCACCGCGCCGAGCGGATGCTGCAATCCCGGGAGTCGCTGCAGAGCCTCGACCCCATCGTCCGCGAGGTGGTAGCATTGAGACACTTCGAGCAACTCGGCCCGCACCGAGGCGGCGCAGGTGCTCGGGATCACGCAGGAAGCCGGGGCGAAGCGATACTTCCGCGCCCTGAAGCGGGTCAAGGACCCGCTGGCGATGATGCCGGCGGCTGGGAGGATCTCTGACAATGTCCACATCATCCGGTTCCCACGATCATGGCCGCTTCGACGAGCTGGCCAAGGAGTTCGCCGAGCGCTATCGCCGGGGCGAGCGGCCGGACCTGCAGGAGTACGTCGACCGCCTGCCGGAGATGGCCGACAAGATCCGCGAGACGTTCCCGACCCTGGTCGAGGTCGAGCCGGTCCAGCCAGGCGCCCGCGTCGAGGCGCCGCTCGCCGTCCAGGACCAGGCCGGCCCCGTCCCGAACGCCGAGGCCACCGGCATGTGGGAACCCACCTCGGCCGAAACCCTCCCGGCGACCCAGACCCCGGCATGCGAAACGCGGCCAGGGTCCCAGGCGCCGGCCTCGGTCGCCGATGTCGGGACGGCCGAAGCCACTGGCGTCTACAGACAAAGCGGCACGATCGACGAGGCCACAAGCGCGGAAGCGACCGACGTCTCCGGACAGGACGCCACGATCGACGTGCCATCGAGCATCGTTCACGACACCCAGCGCGGCGGCTTCATCGCGGATCGGGTCATCGCGGGTCGTTACACGCTCCGAGACGTCCTCGGCGAAGGCGGGATGGGCACCGTCTACCGCGCCGATCAGACCGAGCCTGTCAAGCGCCAGGTTGCTCTCAAGCTGATCAAGATCGGTATGGATTCTCGGGCTGTGCTCGGCCGGTTCGACGCCGAGCGTCAAGCTCTGGCCCTGATGGATCACCCCAACATCGCCCGCGTCTTCGACGGCGGCACCACGCAGTCCAATCAGCCCTTCTTCGTGATGGAGCTTGTCCAGGGCGTTCCCATCACGGCGTACTGCGACGAGAGGCGGCTTACGGTGCAGGCTCGGCTGGAGCTGTTCGTCGCGGTCTGTCAGGCCGTGCAACACGCCCACCAGAAGGGGATTATTCACCGAGACCTGAAGCCGAGCAACGTCCTGGTCACCGAGGTTGACGGCCGGCCTACCCCAAAGGTCATCGACTTCGGCGTCGCCAAGGCGACGGAGTTTGACCTCACCGACCTGAGCATTGGCGACACCGGTGCAATCGTCGGCACCCCGACGTACATGTCGCCCGAGCAGGCCGATCCCTCGTCCATGGACATCGACACCCGGACCGACGTCTATGCGCTGGGCGTGATCCTCTATGAGATGCTGGTCGGTTCGCCGCCGATCGACGCGAAGCAGTTCAAGCGCGGGGCTATCCTGGAGATGCTCCGGATGGTGCGGGAGGTCGACCCGCCCAAACCGAGCACGAAGATCAGCACGGCGGAGACCCTGCCGAGCATCGCCGCCAGCCGCAACATCGAGCCAGAGCAACTGAAACGGGCTTTGCGGGGGGACCTCGACTGGATCGTGATGAAGGCGCTGGAGAAGGACCGCACGCGCCGCTACGAGACGGCCAACGGGTTCGCCGCGGACGTGATGCGGCATCTGGCGCACGAGCCGGTCGCGGCCGCGCCGCCGAGCCGCACCTACCGGATGAGGAAGTTTGTCCGCAAGCACCGAGGCGCGGTGATTTCCGCCACCGTGGTCCTGCTGAGCTTGCTGGCCGGCATCGCGGGGACGACATCAGGCATGATCCGGACTGAGAGCCGCCGGAAGGAGGCGGAAGCGGCGCGTGTCGCCGAGGCCAAGGCACGTGAAGGTGAGAAGCGGGAGTACGATCGCTATCGAACGACCATCACCTTCGCCGTGACGGATCTCCGTCATACGCTCGATAGCTCGATCTACACGAAGACCGTCCAGGATGAATTTGGCCGTCAGATCATGAGATTCGTGGACAAGATTTCCCGGGCCGACTCGGACGGGATCAACCAGCGGGCGAAGTTGACGCTGATGTTACACGAGGCGGATAGCCTGCGTTCGCGCCCCGATGCGGATGTCGAGATGGTTCGGGAACGATATGCCCAGGCGATCGCCGTGGCCGAAGAGATCGACAAGAACGAGGCACGGGACTTCGACCTCGCTGCCATGAATCTCTCGGTGGCTCTCGCGAACCTCGCCGAGTTCGAGATGTCGAACCGAGATTACGCCAGGGCGTTTCAGGGCTTTTCGAGGTCGCTCGCGATTGCCGAACGTGTGCTCCGATCTCCGCGCACGAACGAGTACACGGAAACCGCGCGGAAGGGATTCGTCGCGAGGTCGCTCGATGAGTTGGGCTGGGTCACTTACCAGTTGGGAAAGCCCGCGGAGGCGATGGCGCTGTTCAACCGCTCCCTCGCCTTGTACGCGGAAGTCATGGCTTCGCGCCGCGATGAGGAGAATCTCACCGCAGTGGCCGAGATCCACCGTCGGATGGCGACCCTTCATCAACACAACAAGGCAGAACGGCTCGCGCTCGAGCATTTCGAGAAAGCGGCCGGCATGCGTCGCGAGATCCTCGGTCTCGAGCCGAGAAACCAGTCTTACAAGCAGAATCTGGCGTTCATCCTGGATGCCCTGGGCGATGCGCATTTCTTCCTGGGACAGCCCAATGAGGCCAAGAAAACGTACGACGAATCACTCGCCCTGACACGTGAGCTGAGCGCACGCCGAGGAACTGCTCGCTATTAAGAGAAGGCTTTCTCAGTTTCTGTACAAGTCGGCCACGGCCGCCCTGAAGCTGGGCAACCGATCCGAGTCGCAGACGCTGTACGACGAGTGTCTGGCGATCCGCGAGCAATACTCGCACACCAAACCCAGAGACCTCGAAGCCGCGATCGAATGGATGCTCGCCCTGGCCCGTTGCGGGAAAACCCAAGAAGCGCGCACCAAGGCGGAGAACCTGCTCAAGGTTGCCGCGGCCCAGAACAGCAGGAGCCGGTCCGCGGCGATGTTCCGGTTGCAGAGCGCCTTCGCGCTGGCCATCGCCGCCGACAGCCTCGACCGAGATCACCCGGTCGCTATGTGGTCGCCCGAACGGCTCGCGGAGCGCAAGAAGCTCATCGATCGCTCGTTCGAGGCACTGGATCTGGCGATCGCTTCCGGCTTCGACGACCATTACCAGCTCGAAACCGATCCCGACATCGACGCTCTTCGCGGCGATCCACGATTTGTGGCGATTCTTGAGAGGCTGCGAACACAGTCGAAGGCGAAGTAGGCTAGTTATGCTGGACCGCCATCACTGGCAATCCTGAGTAGAAACCGATCTTGGCACCGCACGCCCCGACTTGTGCTCTTCGGTCCGACGACACCGAAGCCATCTGGAGCGAAGCTCCCGATACCGCATGGCCCGGTTTGGATTCCGGCCCCTTCTATACGTTTGTCACCCTTGACCCGTGAACGCTTACTCACAGAGGGCACAGAGAAGAATCCTTCGATCCCTTCTGCCAATCCAACATCTTGTACGTCGAGACGTTATGAAATCGTGCACGGCGTACAAGATACTCGAACTGAGTCGTACAGGGCACCCTACGGCCCCGTGCGCGACCCAAGCGTGAGCCGCTCTAGGCCAGCGACCATCCCTTGCGATATTCGCGGTGGATGAACGCCTCGGCCTCCGGGGCGTTGTGGGCGTACATCTTCGCGGCATCCCACTCGAGCTTCTTGCCGGTGCGATACGCGACGTTGCCCAGGTGGTTGGCCTCGGTGAGCCAGCCGGCGTACTCGAAGTTGCAGGTCGTCGGCTCGCCGGTCTTGGCGGCGTGAATCCACTCGGCCCAGTGGCCCAGCGACTTGGGGATGGACGGCTCCGGCGGCGGGAAGTCGCGGAAGTCTTTCTCGGGCAGGAGCACGCGCTTGTCGTATCCGGCGAGCAGCATCCCCTTGGAGCCGATGAACAAGGCGCCGTCGCCCCACTTCGACGGGTCGGGGATGGTGCCGTCGCGCCAGGCCTGGGGTTTCTCGGTGCCCTGATACCAGTGGAGGTTCACCGGCGGCTGGTCGCCGCGGGGGCCGTACTCGTAGACGACGTGCATCGACGCCGGCGCGATCTCCGGGTGGGGCGGCGGGCCGAACGCTTCGATCGTCCGAGGCGCCTGGAGCTTCAAGGCCCAGAAGGCCAGGTCGTTGCGGTGACTGCCCAGGTCGCTCATGGTCCCGTTGCCGAAGTCCCACCAGCGATACCAGCGTGGGCCGGGATAATAGGCCGAGTGGAACGGGCCGCGCGGCGCGGGGCCGAGCCAGAGGTCCCAGTCCAGCCCGGCGGGGACCGACTGCGTCTCCTCGGGCCGCTCGAGCACGAACAGGACATCCTTGTTCTTGTCGGACGCCTCCTTGGGCTGGCGTCCCCAGGCGCGGCTGACCCAGAGGTGCACCTCGTGCACCGGCCCGATGGCGCCGGCCTGGATCAGCTCGACCACCCGCCGGTAATTGTCGCCGGCATGGACCTGCGTGCCCATCTGGGTCGCGACCTTGGTCCGGGCCGCCGCCTCGCGGATGACCCGCGCCTCGGCGATGTTGTAGGTCAGCGGCTTCTCGCAGTACACGTGCTTGCCGAGCTGCAAGGCCGGCAACGTGGCGAAGGCGTGAGTGTGCTCGGTCGTGCTCACGACCACCGCGTCGAACTGGTTCGCATGGTCGTACAGCTTGCGAAAATCGCGGTACTTCTTGGCCTTGGGATACTGCGCCGCGATCGTGTCGTCCGCCGGATCGAGCACATCGCACAGGGCCACGATGTTCTCCGACTTCACTTGCTTGAGGTTGAACGCGCCACGGCGGCTCGGTGCCGCATAGCCGATCATGGCGATGTTCAGCTTCTCGTTGAGGTTCCGGCCTCGCACGATCGCCGGCATCGCGATGACGCCCATCGCCGCGCCCGCCACGGCCCGACCGAACTGACGGCGCGTCGGCCGCCCGGTCCCGGAGGAGATCGTCGTGTTGTTCATGTGTGTCCCTCCCAGGCAGGATGCAGTATACAATGGTCGTCCGTCGCACGCTTCGAACGACCCTCTCCTAGAGCGCTTCACGGTTGGGTTGCACACAGGCGAAGCCGGTTCCCAAAGATCCCCCCGGAACCCCCCCTTCGCAAGGGGGGGACCATTGAGGAGGAGTGGCCCATTTCCTGTCCCCCCCTTGCGAAGGGGGGGTTCCGGGGGGTGGATTCGCATCGCTCTGGGCGTGCGCAACGCAACTGATAAGCGCTCTAGGATGGACCGAGCGGCGGTCGAGTGCAACCCTTTGGTCCTCGTCGGTGAAAGATTTTGCGTTTACGCAATGTCTACCAGCGCGACAGCGTCAGTGCCACCAGGAACGGGTCGCAGTCCTTGCCGGCCGACAGGACGTCGAGCGCGGCAATGGTTTTCTCCGGGTGGGGGTTCGTCCAGGTGATGGTAAACAAGCGGACGAACAGACCGGGACGGACGTGGATGGCGACCGCGTCATTCAAGCCGGTCCAGGCGACCTTGGCCCCGGTCAGTTTTCGGCCCGGGTCCCGGTGCCACCAGTTGGTGATCTCTCGGGAATAGACCAGCGGGATGCGTTCGGTGGACCCGTCGGAATAGTGGATCACATAGGCGCCGATCTCGGTGTCCTCCGGGTCGCCGCCCTGGGTCGAGTGCAGGAAGTGAAGTTGATCGCCCCGGGCCTGGACCGGGATCCCCCGGACGGACTCGGGCAGGTCGGGCCGTGACCGGCCCTGGACGTGGACCATCTTCTCGCCGATGCGGAAATAGGTATCGGCCAGCTTATGGATTCCGCGCGGCAGGCGGTTCAGGTCATCGCCGCCGTAGCTAGGACCGTCGGCCAGGAAATCGCTGCCTCGCGAGTCCAGATCGACGAAGGTCAACCGTTCGCGGAGACCGGGCGGGATCGGCTCATCGTACCGGGGACCCGGCGGGTTATCGTCGCGCGGGTCGGGCTTGAGGAGGGCGGTGAGCTCAACCTGGTCGCGGTCGGGCGGGAGAGCTTCGTCCTGGTACAGAATGCCTGGACGAGTCAGCATGATCTGAAGCGGCCGGCGCGGCAGCGCGTCGAGGACGAACCGGCCCGCGCGGTCGGTGACCGCGGATTCGATCGACATGGGTGGCGCATTGGGTTGGGGAATATTGGCTTGCACGGCGACCCCGGCCACGGGCCGACCCTTGGGATCGCGGACGAGTCCGGCCACGGTGCGGACGATCGGGGCCGGCACTTTTGCCAGCTCCGGCAGCGGCGGCTCTGCGGGTCGGCCGGCCGGGACCTCCGGCTGGCTCGCGGCTTTCGCCTCGACTTTCACCGCCTCCGGGACCGTCGCCGTGACAGGCACGGGCGGTGGAACCGCCGCCTTTCTCGCGGGCCCGAAGGGATTGAATGCCAGGCGGCCTCGCACGAGTCGGATCGGCTCGACCTCCCCATGCTCGGGGACGACCAGGCGCCGTTTCCCCATGCGACTGAGCACGTTGCTGTCCTGAACGTAGACGTACTGCTCGCCGGGCGGGACGTGGAACGTGAATCGTCCCTGGTCGTCGGTCTTGTTGGATTCGATGGCCTCGCCGGATTGAGGTCGCGCCGGGCCGTGACAGCCGACCGGGGTCCCGGGCACCGGCCGGCCGGTCTCGCGGTCAACCACGACCCCGCGCAACAACCGGCCACGGATGACGGTCAGGTCGGCTGGCGTCTCAGCACCGGCCCGTACGCGCAGCCCCTCGACGGCGCGGGCGGTGAGCTGGTCATGGCCGGGCACGCCCATGAAAACGACGTTATAGACGCCCGACTCCAGGCTGCGAACGGCGAATCGGCCTTCGTCGTCGGTTACGCCCACACCCTTCCGGCCCCTGGACATTCGCATGTGATCCTCGATGAGCTGGGCCATGATTGTCACATCACGGACCGGTTTTCCGGTGGATGCGTCGATCACCCTTCCGACGATCGCCCCGCCTGGCTCGAGCCTGATCGGGTCGAGGATTCGTGCATCCGCCACGACCTCGACCTCCAGGCCGATATACCGCGAATGCGTGGCTCCGAGGATGCCACCGGCTCCTTGAGGCAACATCACCGTGAATCGGCCCGCTTTGTCCGTGACAGCCTGATCGAAGGTCGCCTCGCGTTCGTTCAATCCGGCCGAACCGTTGGTCGGGTGATCGAGCCACTCGACTGTCATCTCGACCCCGGGAATCGGGATTCCTTTCTGGTCCACGAAGGAGCCTTCGACTCGATGGGTCAAAGGCAGCAGCTTCATGGTGACCGGATCGTCCTTCGTGCCGGCGGGCCGCTTCTGGCTGGGATCGCCCAGGATGCCCCACGCCAGGGCCTCTTGCCCGGCTCGGGCGACCAGGACCGCCGAATCACCGATGGCATCGCGGGATGACTCCACGCCCCTCGGCATCGGTCGGGAAAGTGCGTTGCGGGTGCCCCGCTCTGCGGACTTCGACCGCGACCCCCGGCGCCCCTTCTCCCTCCATATCCAGCACGCGGACGTGAATCGGCCCGTGATCGAGCTTCCGGCTCACGTCGGCCACCGGGGAATTGGAATCGTCGCCCCGCCCGGCGAGCGCCAGTCCGATCGTCGTGGCCGCGATCAGGCCGGTCAGCACCAGTACCGCCAGGCCGTTCAGTGTTCGGGTCATCATCTGTCTCCGGATCTCGGCACTGGCCAGCGCGTGGGCTAAGCCGGCGATTGTTCCCCTGGACATCGTGTCCATCGCGGTTCGTGCGATCGATTTGATGAGTTGCGGCGACATGGCTGTGGTCGCCGATGGTGCCATCGGCCCCGCGCCGGAGCCGGCCAGGATGATGGCCGACGACAGTCCACGGCGCTCGAGGCGATGCCGGAGCCGTTCCCGTCCCCGCGCCAGCCGGCTCTGGACGGTCCCGACGGGGCAGTGGAGAATCCCCGCGGCCTGCTCGTAGGAGTGCCCCTCCAGGTCGCAGAGCACGACCGCCGCGCGGAACGACTCGGGGAGCCGGTCGAGCTCCTCGTACAGCTCCGGCCAGGGCTCGGCGGGGGGCGAGCAGACCGGATCGCCAACCCCGACCCGCGCCCGACGGCGCCGCTCCAGCTCTCGACGCCGGGCGGCCTGGCGACGGGCGCGCAGCGCCACCCGGCGCGCCACGCCAAAAAGCCAGCTCGCCACCGAATCCCTCCGCCGGATCAACCCAGCTCGTTGCGCCAGGACCAGGAACGTGGCCTGGCAGGCGTCCTCCGCATCATGCCGGTCGCCCAGGACCGTCCGGCAGACGGACAGCACCATCGGCCCATGGCGCTCCACCAGCGCCGTGAAGGCCGCCTCCGATTCCGGCGTCCCGCCGCGGACCGCCGCGAACCGTTCCAGGAGCTGCCCATCCGTCAGGCCCGACAGCGTGCCGACGCTGAAGAGCGTCCGGAGCGACTCGCCCACAACACCGGGACCGACAACACGTTGCGTGGACATCGATTCTCCCAGTTCTGGTCCGTTATCCGTGGTTCGACTTCGGTCGTAATCCGGCCTGGTTCAACGCCGGGCAACCCTTTCCGGTGCAAAGCCTGGGGCCATTCTGGCAGTAAAGTCTTGCTTGATCACGATTTGCGACTGGAGCAGCGCCGCAGCCTACCGAGAAAAGTGTTAGCCGAGTTTCGAGCGACTTGAACCAGGCCCTAATCAACAGTCAAAAATATTTATCAAAAATTTTTATGTCTCATTCTCGTGCGGGGTTGCGCCGAGAAAATCGGCCGATTTCGCCGTAGGTGCATTAACGTTTTTCCAAAGCTGCGGCATCCTAGTAAATAGGAGGCGACGTTCGATGTTTCCTGTTCCGGAAAAGACGAGACTCAGAGTGCGGCCGGATCTTCTTCCTCTCTTTGATTCCCTGCATTTTCTGACCGAGGACCACGGACTGCGGACCGCTGCAAAAGTTGCCAGAAGGTGCCGATTCATATCACCGGTTCGCCCTCCGAAGTTCTTGGAACTCATGACGTTACATCAATACCGGGTCCTGCGCCCAAATCACGGGTGTGCCACGCTCCTGGAACCACCCGCCCGCCGGGAGCGGCGATCCGGAAAGCCGCTCGGCCAGAACGCACCGAGCCGACCCTCCGCGATCGCGTCGAATCGGGAGGCCGTGCTCACTCCTCGCTCGGATTGATGGAGGAGCCCGCTCCGTCCGGCGACGCAACGCTCAAGAGTGGCCACATCGAGCCCGCGGTGTTCCCGGATTATTGAGAGGACGCTCCCGATTCTGGCCGGTCCCGCCCAACGTTCTCGCGAGGCTTTGTGCTTGTCCATTGTGCGAGCGGTACTTACGATTGACGAGAGGGCATTGTCCTTGGTCCTCGGTTCGATGGCTCATTCGCCGGTGCCGACCGGATCGCCCGAACCGAGTCGCCGGGTTGACCGACGATTCGCAAGGCGCTGCGAAACGTCGCGGGACGCTCGCGGAAGAAAACCAAGGACCACGGACCACGGACTTAAGGACAAAACCATGCGAGACCGTTGCGAAGCGCTTGCGGCGAAGTCGTGGTTGGCGCTGGTCATGGTGATGGTGATCCTCGGCCTGGCGATGATGCAGGCCCAGGCCCAGCAACCGCCGGCGCGGAAGGCGCGGAACGTTGTCAAGGACCAGGGAGGGGTGGCCTTGAAGAAGGTCGCCAAGCCCGATGCGGCCGATCCGCTGGCCAAGCTCGCCGGCGGCGGCGTCGGGGGGCTGGCCCCGGGCACTTACCATTTCAACTTCCGACTCCATTCCTTCGATGGGGCGCCCCTGGCCGCCTCGTATTATCGCTCCAAGCTCGGCCCCTCCGCGCCGGTGGTCATGCTGATCCACGAGTCGGGCCGGTCGCGCAAGGACTTCGAGGAGCCGGTGCTCGAACTCAAGGGACAGGGGCTGGCCGAGCATCTTCAGAGCCTCAACTACGCCGTCCTCAGCCTGGACCTGCGCGGGCAGGGCCAGAACCAACGGCGGGTCCTGACCGCCATCGAGCGGCCTCGCGTCGTCGAGGATCTGCAAGCGGCCTTCTATTTCCTGGTCGACCGCCATAACCGCGGCGAGCTCAACCTGGCCAAACTGGGGGTGATCGCCCTGGGCGACGGGGCCAACCTCACCACGGCCTGGGCCTTTCAGCCCGGCGCGGCCATCACCACCGAAGGACGACCCAGCGACCTCAGCGCCCTGGTCCTGATCTCTCCCATGCCCGAGGGCTCCGGCTTCGTGCTCCGCCATGTCATGGCCTCGATCGCCCCCCGAATCCCGTCGTTCCTGATCGCCGGCGAGAACGATCATGCCTCCAAGGACGCCGTGGAACGCAGCCGTGCCCTGATCGAGCGCCACCGGCTCAACAAGATCGAGCTCTATCCCTCCGCCCTCCACGGCTACAAGCTCCTGCGCCTCGAGCCCAAGGTCACTTCCTCGCTCTTCCGGTTCCTCGAGATCTCCTTGAGGGGCCGGGCCGTCGATTGGGAGCCCGAGTATAACCTCCTCCCCGTCACGTTCTCCGACATTCAGACCATTCGCCACACCCGGCCCGGCGATGCCCCCAAGGACCAGCCCAAGGCCAAGGACGCCCCCGCAGCCGTCGCCAAGCCCAAGGCCGAAGACGCCAAGAAGCCCGCGGCCGAACCAGCCAAACCCAAACGGCCGTAGCCCGTTCCTCCGCCGGCCTGGCGCGATCGACCGGCTCGAAACCCTGGTCTCGCTCGTTGTCCCCGGAATCTCGGTATACCCCCTTTCCCGCCGAGAATCGCAGCCTACAATGCCTATGAGAGAAGTGTGACAAATGTCAGAGGAGAATCAACCGTCATGGCCCGCGAATCCCTTTCGGTGAACCTCGTGGTCGCGGCACGACGTCGGGAAGGATGAAGGATGAAAAAGCCGGCTCGGCGCCAGCCACCCCGGACTTCCGAAGCCGGGCCTGGGTTGGCTGGCCTCGGTGCCCGGAGGGCGACATTTCTGACTCAGCCTTCATCCTTCCGGGGCGATGCCCCCGGGTGGTGGCGGTCGCAGGGCGATCGGAGTGGCCCGGTGGAGTCGCGGTCGAGAGTTCAATTCATCTGCGAACGACCAATCATCCGGCTCTGAGGAGTGGATCTCGATGACCTATATTTCGGAGGATCCGACGGTCCTGGCGGCGGGGCTGTTGCTGCTGGCCGCGGCCTTCGGGGTCGCGCTGAAGGTGACGCAGCAGGGCAAATACCTGATCGGTGCGTTGATTGCGGCGGGGTTGGCCGTGGTGCTCGTCGCCGTCGAGTGGGTCTGGGTCACCGACACGGAGCGAATCGAGGACGTGGTCTACGACCTTCGGCAGGCGGTCCTGGATTCGGACGTCGATCGGGTGATGACGCACCTGACTCCGAACGTCCAATACTTGAGAGGGGACACGGCCCTGGACGGTGAGGCGACGCGCAGCCTGATCCAGGAGCGGTTGAGCCATACCACCTTCGATTTCATCGCGATCCGGAACCTTCGGACCAATGCCGGCCACCAGTCGCGACGGGGCAGCGCCGAGTTCGGGGCCCTCGCCAGGACAAACCTCGGCTCGGGCACTTCCGTCTGGTCGCTGGGCTTCCAGGAGACCGAGCCGGGTGTCTGGAAGGTCAACCGGATCTCCCCGGTTCAGATCCCCTACGGGGCCCAGATCATGCCTTCCGGGACCCCCTCTTCGAACCGGATCGGCCGGGGGGGAAGCGGCCTTCGACACTATTCACCGCAAGTCGACCGTTCGCTCACTCCCAGCAACCCGCCCAAGCCGAACTGAGTCTCCCGGGGAGGAAAGGAGGACGATGAATCGAGATCAGCCCGGTTCTGACTCACCCTTCAGCCTTCCGATTATTGCGGCGGTTGCGCCTTGCGGTCCGGATATTCCAGGATGATGAGCTTGTGCTGATTCTCGTCGTAGCCGTACTCCTGGTAGTAAGGGAGTTGCGGCAGGGCGATGTTGTTCTTCTTGATGATCTCTTCCATGAACTCATTATAATCCTTGGGGTAGCGACCGTTCTCGGCTTGCCACAGATCGATGGCGTGCTTGATGTTGTCCGTCGATGCGCGGCCGATGATGGAGACATATGCGTTGCCCTGGAGCGTGATGGGATCCTTGGCGACGATCCGGGTCGAGGCGACTTTGGCTCCGCCCGATTGCAGCTCGGTCTGCGCGTTTCGGATGTCATTGGTGCGTTTGTTGAGGATCGGACGGGGTTTGGCCGGCGCTTGGAGCTTGGCCTGGGCTTGAGGATTGGCGGCGGGCCGGGCCATGTCGTCCTGGTCGATGACGACTCCGGCGATTCCCGGCGCACGGGTCTCGGGCCGCTTGGCATCGGCGACATGCCGGACTTCCTCCTCGCAGCCGGCGCAAGCCAGGGCGCAGGCGACGACACCCAGCCAGTTCAGGGGGGCGAGTCGGCGTCGGGCCGGACGTCGGGAACCGTTGGGTCGCGATGGCGGTCGCGGGGGCATGGCTGTCTCCTTGAGGCCGGAGGCTTCCGAGGGCTAATCCCACTTCCATCGACCGATCTCGTCGATCCGATCGTGGAGGGTCAGATCGAAATGGAGTGGGGTGACGGTGATGTAACCTTCGCAGAGGCTGGTGACGTCGGTCTCGGGTCCTTCGAGGTGATAGGGCGGGTTGTAGGTCATCCAGTAGTAAGTGCGACCGCGGGGGTCCTGCCGGCGCTCGAAGCCTTCACCGTAGCGGCCCAGCCCCATGGGGACGACGCGGATGCCCCGGGGCTCGCCGCGCGAGTGGGCCGGCAGATTGACGTTGAACAGCGAGCCGTTCGGCGGCCGATTGGCCAGGATCTTCTCGATCACCCGCACGGCGTGCCGCGCCGCGTGGGGGAAATCGAAGTGCTCGGAGAGCTCCAGCGAGATCGCGATGCTCGTGATCTTGAAAAAAGCCCCCTCGATCGCCGCGGCGACCGTGCCGGAGTACAGCACGTTGATCCCAGCGTTGGACCCCGAATTGATCCCCGAGACGATCAGGTCCGGGGGGCGCGCCATCAACTCGCAGATCCCCAGTTTGACGCTGTCGGCCGGGCTCCCCTCGACCTTCCAGCCCAGGGTCGTGCCGTTGACATCCTCGACCTTCTTGACCACCAAGGGCTCGAGCAGCGTGATCGAGTGCGCCACGCCGCTCTGCTCCATCGCCGGGGCCACTACGGTCACTTCCCCCAGCCGCATCAGCTCCTTGCGCAACGCACGCAAGCCGGGGGCAAAAACACCATCATCGTTTGTCAAAAGGATCTGCATCGCTCGACTTACCATCTCGGGTTACGGGCTTCATCTTTACGCGGTTTGTCTCCGCCGATCGTAACGGGGTGAACCGATCCGAGTCAACCGGCGGGCCGGGATTGCACCTCACGTCGCAGTTCGCCGATCTCGCGGACTTGACTGGTCTTTCGGTGAAATTTGGAGCACGATGGTCATAGGGCCAGATCGTCCGAATGCCTGATATCGAAGGAGGCGAAGTCCATGGAGGCCGAAACGATGGGGCGTGTTTTCACGGAAGCGACGATCGAGAGTTTGAAGGACCTCTGGGACGCCGAGCGCGGATTGATCTCCGCCGACCATGTCCGGCGCGTGAGGGTTCCCAACGCGCTGGTGGATTCCAGTACGAAGCTGATCGCGCTTCCGTCCTGTGTCATTCATCGGCTCGGACTGGAGGCGCAGAACCAGAAAGCCGCCATGTACGACCCCGTGCGGCTCACCATCCAGGGGCGAGACTGCACGATGGACGTTGTGGAAGTCCCCGATGGCACACCGGTCCTCATCGGTCGGCTGCCACTTCTGCGACTCGACCTCGTCGTGGACTGGGAATCTCACTCGCTGGCCGGCAATCCCGCGCACGGCGGCGAGCAAATCCTCGAACTCTAGTGAGCGCGGCGCCGCGTCGCGCCGCCAGAGCCAGGCGAAAACCGGGAGCAAGGCCAGTGCCCCCCACTGATAGGCTGTCAGGCTCAGGGCGATGACCGGCTCAGGGCGGATGAACTCGGTGAAGAAGCGATAGATCAAGTAGGCGATCAAATAGAGCTTGATCCGCTGGAGTCGGAACAGTCCCCGGCGTTCGGTCCAGGCCAGGAACACTGCGGCCGAGGCGTGGAACGCCGCTTCGTAGAGCTGCGTCGGGTGGCGAGGGATGCCATCGTGGAACACGACGCCCCAGGGGAGACTCGTCGGCTTGCCGAAGCAGCAGCCTCCGACGAAGCAGGCCAGCCGGCCCACGGCCACCGCCGCCGCTACCGGCACCGCGAAGCTGTCCCCCGTCTTGACCGTCACGCCCAGAATTGCCTTGGCCAGCTCGACGCCAAAATAACCCCCGACCAGGCCGAACAGGATCGTCTTGCCGTTGTCGAACCAGGCCCGGCCGCTGATGAGGCCCTCCCAGTCGGCCAGCACGAACGGAATCTTCGAGCCGATCATCGCGCCGCAGAAAGCCCCCAGCGCGATCCCCCACCGTTGCGCGGCCGACAGTGGCAACGATCGGTCGCCCCGGCGCTTCAAGATCACTGCCGTCGCGATCGACAGGATCATGATCCCGGTGTAGGCCAGGCCAGGGGTAGGCGGCGGGTTGATCATCGGTGTCTCATCTCCGTCTACCGCTGCATGAAGGCGCAGAACGTGAACAAGGCGATGGCCAGAGCTACTGCCAACACGATAGGGATCCCGATCGTCAGACCGACGATCCACAGGGCTCTCTCGATGCCGGACATCGAGTCACCTCGGCGACGGCGGCGGCGTGCTTTCATCTCGACGATCGCCCAGGCCGGCAGGGCACAAACCAGCAAGGCGATAGCCAGGGGCGGCGCCGCGATGAAGATGACCAGGAACACGGCGATCAGCGCGATCAAGATCATGTGGCCCGCGATGGTCGAGAGCGGCCCGCGCGGCGACCGGGCGGCCGTCCTCGGTGGGAGCAAGGGCGACTTGTTCCAATCCCGGCGCTGGCACAGCCAGCACTCCGACGAGCCGCGGTGGTTCCACGCACCGCAGTGCCAGCAGGGGAGTTCCGGTTGGGGTATCCCGGCGCTCATGGCGGAAACTCTTTCTCGCTTCGGATCGCTTCCCGACGCCGGCATCCCTCAGGGTCAAACTCGTCCCGTGATCCCGGGGCCTCTCGAGCTCCATTCTAATCGATCAGGCCCATCGCGATGCAGATGAGATAAAGGGCGATGTAGAGCGCCACGACCAGCAGGATTAAGAATACGAGGCTTAGCACCAAGGTCACGAAGAATCGGGCCAGCGGCGACATCCCTTTGGTAATCGTCCCGGCACCCCAGACCGGGAGGGCGATCAGCACCGCCAAGATCCCCAGCCCGATGGCCAGTCCGGCGCAACCGCGAGAGTTGCGAGCAGCACTAGTCCGAGCGCGACCACACCAATCCGGCCGGTCATCGACACGAGTCGCTCGCGATGGAGCTGTTCGATGATCTGGCGCGTAGTCGAGGGACTTCGGCTCGGCGCCCGCGGAGCCCTCTCGCCAGTCCCGCCGATGGCAGAGCCAGCATTCCGAGGCGCCGGGGTCGTTCTCCGCGCCGCAGTCGAAGCATCTCAGGGAAGCCGGCGGTTTCTCGGAACTCATGGGAACCTCAGTTGCTGCAAACCAGGGATCCGGGCTGTCTTCGTGGTCTCCGGATGAAGCCAAGCGGGCCCTCCCCAGCCCGGCCATCAAGGCGGGTGAGCCGTGAGGGCCGAGCAGAACTGATTCAGGGCGATGACCAGGGCGACGGTCACAAAACCGATGACCATGAGTGGTAGGACGACCGTCACAAAGACAAACGCGGCTAGAGAGATGAGCACCGTGGATGCGATCGAGCTCACCCTGGCGGCCTTATCGGCCCGATCTCTCGATTTTGGGGTCGGCTCGTCGTCAGCCGCCGTGCGTCCTACGGAGGCCGCGATCGCGCCCGACTTCCAATCGCGGCGGTGGCAGAGCCAGCAACCCCGGGCATCGGCCCAATTGGTCGCGCCGCAGTCCCAGCAACTCCCCTTTGGTTCCGGTTTCGGTCGGGGTTCGATCCGGCTCATGAGGTTCCTCCAACCGGGCTCGACTCAGGTCGAGCTGGCTCCCCGGTGGAGGCCAGGCGGCGCGCATACTCGGCGGCCAGCGCTTTCACCCGGCGGATCACCTGGCCCTGGATGATCCCGCTCATCGCCAGCGCCGTCAGGAAGATCAGCTCGTGGTATCGCGGCACGCGGACGTTCCGAACGCTCTCGATCCAGACCGCCCAACCCAGCAGCCAGACGTAGCCGAGCATCGCGGCGATCGTCGCGAACCAGACCAAGCGGAGCTGGAACCGCAGGCAGGCCAGGGCAGGGATCAGGAAATAGGCAGCGATGATCGGGCTCCTTGGCCCATCGGAGACCATCAGGAGGAGGGTCAAGAGCACGACGTCCAGACTCGTGGAGACGTACTTCAGCGCCTCGGGCATGAGGTGAAGTCGCAGCCAGAAGTGGACTCCCACGCCGAGCAAGACCCAGGCCGCGGCGATCGCCGTGACGGTCTTGTGAAACGCCAGGTCGCTGACTTTCGGGAGCTGGATGAAGCCCAGATCGACGCCGTAATAATTGATCAGCTCGATGACGTAGAACGCGGCGACGGCCACCAGCCGCAGCAGGTTCGCCCGCGCCTCGCCCTGGTATTCCTGCCAGCGGCCGACGATGTACCACGGGCGGTCTTCGCTTCCGGGAAGTGGCGATGCGTCGGATGGGAGCGATGCGGGAATGGTGCTCATCGGGGTGGCCTCAGCCGAATGCCATGCAGATCGTGAACAGGGCGACCGCCAGGGCAAGGATCACAAGAGTCGGGAGCAGGACCACGCGCCGAGGTACGGGCTGGCCCGGAAGGCCAGGCCGACGACCGCGCAGAGGATCGTGATGATCAGGACCAGGCCGCCCGTCAACGACCCCTGCGCCTCGAACGGAGGCCAAGACCGGGGATTCCTCGACGGGGCCTTGGGAGCCCCGCCAGTCCCGTCGGTGGCACTGCCAGCATTCCGAGGCACCGGAGTCGTTCACCGCGCCACAGTGTCGGCAATCCGGCGCAAGGGGGGCATCGCTCATGACACCCCTCCGACCAGGATCGGCAGACTCTGATTCCAGGGCATCGCGGGCATCCGCGCGGCGACCGTGTCGCGATAGAATAAATTATACGTGTCAAATGGGATGATCCGGCCGTCCGGGTGGACGATGTGGATGCACGACTTCTTCACCGAGCGGACGTCGAAGTTATACGGGTCGAGGAACTGCACGATCAACACGCGAAAGATCTTGTCATAGGTGAGCTGCTGCGGCACGGACAGCTCCGGCAGGCAGCAGAGGAGCTGGCGCAGCGTCCAGGCCGACGAGTCGGGCGAGTGTGACGTCGAGAACAATTCGAGGACGAGCCGGCGCATCTCGGGATCCTGCTCGTTGAGGATCGTGTTGCCCTGCATCTCCAGGAGCGTCGTGGGGTCCAGGAGCTGGGTCAGGGGGACAACCTTGCCGCCGAGCTTCAGTGCATAGGCCATGGCCAGGCAGTCGGGATGGCAAGGGACCGGCACGATGTCGCTGGGCTGGAAGTGGGACGATTGTTCGAGGATTCTCGCGCGGACCTCGCCCAGCGTCAAGCGGTCGCGCGCCGGGTCGAACCCCTCGATCCGTCCGGCGGCCTGCACCGGCTGGAACGTCACCCCGCGGACGCACGGCTGCTCCAGCGCGAAATCGATGATCGCGCCGACCTGGTCGTCGTTGAGCCCTTTCTTGAGCGTGACGACCAGCGTGGTCGAGATCCCGTGCTTGTTGAGGTGCTCGAGCGCCCGGGTGCGGACCTCGACCAGGTCCGCGCCGCGCAACGCCTGCTGGGGCACCGCGTCGAGCGAGTCGAACTGGAGGTACACCTCGAAGCCCGGCTTGTACGCTCCGAGACGCCGGACGAACTCGGCGTCCTGGGCGATGCGCACGCCGTTGGTGTTGACCATCAGGTGCTTGATCGGCCGCTGCCGGGCGAGGTCGAGCACCTCGAAGAACTCGGGATGGATCGTCGGCTCGCCGCCAGAGATCTGCACGATGTCCGGCCGACCCTCGTTCCGCACGACGCAGTCGAGCATGAACGCGATCTGCTCCAGCGACCGATGCAACGGGCGACGCGGCGAACTCTCGGCGTAGCAGATCGGGCAGGTCAGGTTGCAGTGGTCGGTGATCTCGACCAGCGCCAGGCAACTGTGCTGCTCGTGGTCGGGACAGAGCCCACAGTCGTAGGGACAACCGCGCTCGATCGCCGTGTTGAACTTCCGCGGCATCGTGCCCGGCTTGAGCGCACGCCGCGAGAACTGGTAGTAATCGACGTCCGTCGAGATCAGGACTTTTTCCTGCTTGTGCTCGGGGCAGTGCTTGACCAGGTAGACGCGCCCCTCCTGGAAGATCACCTTCGCCTCGACCTTGCGCAGGCAGGTCGAGCACAAGCTATTAGTCAGTTCGAAGAAGATGTACGGACGGTCGGCCATCGTGAGTGCTCCAGGTGCGGTCGTCCGACTCGGGGAGCTACCCCTTCAATCGCTGCAAGAGAGATGATCGAACCACCACGATGCGTGCCACCCGCCTGGGTTGATTCGCCAGACCACCGAGCGTAACCCTGTTTCCCGAAGCGAACTTACTTCACCTCGATCGTGGAAGCGCGTATCGTAGAGTAAGATCATCGGGGCGTCAATCATCTCCAGAGCGATGCATCGTCCCGAGGATCCGCGAAGCGTCACGAACCTGTCGCGTTTGCGGTGGCCTTTTCGATGGAATTCCAGCATGCTAACGCCAACACGATGCGCGTGGTGTTTTCGGGCGACCGGAATCGGGGAGGAATCGATGGATCGACGCAAGTTCCTGAAGCGGGTGGGCCTGGTGGCGGCGGGCGGCGCGGTGGCTGGCGGGATCTATCCCTTCCTGGAGGCCAGGTGGTGCGGGGTGGTGCGGCAAACGATCGCGCTGCCGAACCTCCCTGGACCCTTCCGGGGGACGACCGTCGCTCTGCTGGCCGACGTGCACCACGGGCCGTTCGTCCCGCTGGAATACGTCCGGCATGTCGTCGCGCTGACCAATTCGCTGCGGCCCGACATGGTCCTGCTGGCCGGGGACTATATGCACCGTTCCGCCGACTTCATCGAGCCGGGAATTGCCGAGCTGGGCAAGCTGACAGCTCCCCTGGGACGGTTCGCAGTGCGGGGCAACCACGACAACCGGGAATTCACGTCCATCAGCCGGTCCGCGCTGGCTGAGGCGAACCTGCCCGACCTGAATAACCGGGGCGTCTGGCTCGAGCGCCGCGGGACCCGGCTGCGGGTCTGCGGCGTCGGCGATCTCTGGACGGATTCGCAAGACCTCCCCGCCGCGATGGGCGACGCGACCCTGGACGACGCCGTCCTCCTCCTGTCGCACAACCCGGACTTTGTCGAGACCCTCCGAGACCCTCGTGTTGGGCTGGTCCTGAGTGGCCATACCCACGGTGGCCAGGTGATCGTGCCCGGCTTCGGTGCCCCGGTCGTCCCCTCGCGGTACGGGCAGAAATACCTCCACGGACTCGTTCAAGGCCCGTGTGCCCAGGTCTTCATCACTCGGGGCGTCGGCACCGTGACACCGCCCATCCGCTTCCTCTGCCGCCCCGAGGTCGTGCTCATCACGCTGGTCTAGCCTGGATTCCCATGGAGGCAAAAACGGGGTAGGCTACGACGCAATCCATAAACGAAGCAAAATTCGTCGAAGTGGGTTTTCCCCTGGATTTCAAGTGGTTCTGGCTTGAAACGGCTCATCGAAACGCCTCTCTCGATGTTAGGTGATCCGTAAACTGAAAAAAGAGCATCCACGGTGTCAACTCAATGCATCCACTGTGGTGAATTCGATAGATTTGTCGCAAGAACCCCTTGTTTTCCAGGAGGAAGTGAGATTCGATCGACGAACATATCATCCATGGTGATCAAGTTAACTTAGTGGGAGACCCACCTTTAACTCTTGGAGGAGCATAACCAGTTCCGAGGCGAAAAGCTGAGTATCGCGGGCTTTTTTCCAATCATGCGGCAACAAATGTTAGCCCAATCTGCCTCCATGGGAATCCAGGCTAGGAGTCCGGACCGGTTTTATTCAGCCTTCCGACTTCCCGATAGGGCGCGGGCGACCTCTTTCCGGATCTCCGCCCGCATCCCCTTGGCCACGATCTTGCCGTCGGGGCCGATCAGGACCAAGGCCGGGATCGCCTGGACACCATAGCGGTCCGGGATCGCGCCCTGAATGCCCATACCGAGGAAACCCTGCATCCAGGGGAGCTTTCGCTTCTCCTGAAATTGCCGAGGCGCGTTCGATCCTCTCGTCGACGCTCAGGCTGAGCATGACAAACCGCGAATCCCGGCCGAAGGCTTCATGGACCGCCTGGAGTTGAGGGATCTCGGAAATACATGGCCCGCACCAGCTCGCCCAGAAATCCAGCAGGACGAACTTGCCGCGGAAGTCCGCCAATTTGAGCGGACGGCCATCGAGGGTCCGCGCACCGTGAGAACGTCCACCCGCATCGAAACCAGGGGCCAGGTCGCCCGCATCCGGCCCGCCGTCGCGGAACGACGAGGCATCCCGTTTCCCGCCGTTCGCATCGACCTGGAGTGTCCCGAGGTCGATGTGCACGGCTTCGCTGGGTAAGACCGTGCCGACCTGGCTCCAGGTATCGTTCCCCGTAGGAACGCTGATTCGATACTCCTGGCCCACGACCAGCTCCGGGAGCACAAACTGACCCTCCTCATCCGTCACCACCTTCGGGCCGAAGCTGTCCCGGAACGGTGCATTCTCGTCACCCGCATGAACGCGGCGACCCCAACTGAGCAATGCGTTGGCCATCGGGTCGCCGTGCTTGTCGAGGATGATCCCCGACGCGATCGCCGTCGGTCCGACCGGGATCTCGATCTCGGTATCATCACCGCTGATCTCGACGATGCCGCCGAGTGACCCATCGGGACTCCTGGCATGGACGACCATCTTCTTGAGCTCGCGCTCGGCGCGGAACCGGCCCTCGGCATCGGCGACCATGATCAGGTCGAGACCCCCGAGTGGCTCGGCGATCACACCGTCGATCTTCGCTCCGGCCATGCCCCGGTTGGGCTCCCCGGCGACGACGACCCGCCCGGAAATCGGCCCGCGCTCCAGCCTCGGCATGCGGAAATCGTGGATCAGCTCCGGCTCATTCTTGATTGTGACGGTCTCTTGCGCGATCTGACCCGAGATGCCCAAGCCATAGGTCCCGGGCCCGACCCGGATCCGGTATCGTCCGTTCGCGTCGGTCGTCGCATAGCGGTCCATCCGCACTTCATGATAGATCCGGTCGTTCCCCCGCAACTCCTTGGGAAGCTCGCCCCCGCTCTGATGGAGCCAGAGACTCCGTCGTTCCGCCGGCCTCCCCTTCGAGCCGATGGTCACGGTCCCGTGGATCAGGGTTCCGCGTTCGAGGCGGAAGTCGAGCCCCGCGACAGGCCGGCCCTCGCGGCACGATGACCCCGATGTGGCCCGGCGCCGCCCAGTCGTCGTCGGAGACGGTCACGACATACGACTCGTCCGAGTTGACGGTCATCTCGTAGGACCCATCGGCCGCGGTTCGAGCCCGGCTGCTGCCGTTGTCGGAGCCCGGTCCGCACCCCTGCGCCACGACCAGGATCCCCGCGGCGGGCTTCCCGTCAGCCCCGATCACCCGGCCCCGGATCGTCTCCATCCGCAGCAATCGCGCGGTGAGGGTGGTGTCCGCCGCTCCTTTCTCCAGCATCGTCCGCAACGGGGCATGGTAACCCTCCGTGCGTGGGAAGAAGACGACGGGTGAAGTCGTCGCCGGCAGCCAGTCGAAGGTCGCGATCCCGCGCTCGTCGGTCACGACCTGCACGATCTCGCCCCCCGCGATGTTGGCATCCCCGCGCTTGCCGGGCTTCTGGAAATACCACGGTACGAAGCCAATCCCCGCGAGCGGCTTGCCCGCGCTATCCACCGCCTGGATGCGGGCGGTCCGCGCGCGGTCGAGGACGAGGGTGACCATCGCCGGAAGGTCCTCGTTCGGGGCACCTGTTTGCAGCTTGCTGCCATGCTCGAAGTAGTCGAATCCCCTGACCCGATTTCAGGGCCATGATCCACTGGACGGGCGCCTCGGCGGGGATGCGCAACAAGGTCGTCCCCTGGTTATTCGCCGTTGCCGTCGCGATGGTCCGAAAAGACGCCACGGCTTCGACCGCGGCGCCGGGTACGGGCGATTTCGCCGGGTCGGTCACGCGGACAACCACGTCCCGGCTCGGTTTGAGCACGATGGTGACGGGCTGTTTCGTCTCGGTCTCCTCAACGGAGAAGTCGTACGCGTAGAACCCCTGCCGCGACTGGTCGGCCGTGCCGGCGAGAAGCATCGTGTCTCTGAGCAGAGGGCTCCGGATGGCGAAATCGAACCGACCGGACGGGTCCGTGACGCCGCGCGACTGATGGTCGTCGTAGTTCGCGACCCGCACCGTGATCCCGGGAACCGGCTTCTCCGGCCCCGTCGACGACGATGCCATGGACCCGGGCCCGGCGAGTGCCGGCCGTGGAATCCTCCGCCTTGACGGCGACCGGGGCCCCGGACGGCTCGTCCCTTGGCGACGGCACTGCCGCCCAGGCGACATACGCGCCCAGGCCCGCCGCGCCGAATCCCAGGACAGCCGCAACCAGCAGAGCCAACCGGGTCAGGATCATCATTTTGAGCACTCCTTCGGCCAAGGCCGTGACTGTTACCGAAACCATTCCCGATGCCACTCCGCCGGACGCGTGACCGAGCGCCGTATGAACTGTGGAGGTGAGCAGCCGGTCCGGGACCGCGGCCTCGGCGGCGCCGCGCGGCAGTCCCGCCCAGGCCCCGACCCCGAGGCTCACCCCGCGCTGGACGAGTCGATCGCGCAGCAGCTTCCGGCCGCGCGCCAGGTGAGTCGAGAGCGTCCCCTCGGGAAGTCCGAGTTGCTGGGCGGCGTCGTGACGCGACTTGCCCTCCAGCTCACAGGCCACCAGCGCGGCTCGGTATCGATCCGGCAGACGGCTCAATTCCTCGTCGAGGATCGGGATCACGTCGTCCCAATCTCCGGCCCGCTCCGACTCGACCTTGTTCCTGTCCATCGCCCGCCTTTCCCGCGCCTGCTGCCGCGCCGCCCGACGCCGCGACTCCTTCGCCGTCCGGACTGCGACGCCATAGAGCCAGTTCGCCAACCGCTCCCGCCGGCCGATCGCGGCGG
This sequence comes from uncultured Planctomycetota bacterium, assembly GCA_963845755.1. GTDB lineage: Bacteria > Planctomycetota > Planctomycetia > Isosphaerales > Isosphaeraceae > CAWJTV01. Next base: position 976,630 of record CAWJTV010000011.1, on the reverse strand, counting down.
CCCGCCGTGCGAGGATCAGGAAGGTCGCCTGGAATGCGTCCTCCGCGTCGTGCGAGCCGGGCAGCATCCTGCGGCAGACGCCCAGGACCATCGGACCGTGCCGATGGACCAGCGCCGCGAACGCATCCTCGGCGTCGTCCCCTGACCGCGTCAGGAACAACTCCAGCAACTGGCCATCGGTCAACCCGCCGAGCGTGCCCAGCTCGAAGAGCGTCCGGATCTGTCGGAGAGCGCTTTTGGTCGATCCCCTCGCCATCGCATGGACCCTCGCCGGCCTTCTCTCAAAGGTTCCCTATCTATGGTACTGGCCGTGAGGGGATCGGCGCGTTCAGGAATTGGGGAAAAATCGCATCTCGATGTGTGGGTCGAATGCCGGGGAACGGCGGTCGGTTCACCATTTCCTGTATGGCAGGAATTTGCCGGACATCGTGATCTTGACCCGGTCGCCCTTGGGGTCCGCTTCCTTTTCGACGTCCATGGTGAAGTCGATGGCGCTGATGATGCCGTCGCCGAAGGTCTCCTGGATGACGTCCTTCAATGGCAGCCCGTAGACCTGCAGGATCTCGTGGAAACGATAGAGGAGCGGGTCCACGGGGATCGTCGGCATCAATCCCCCCTTGACGGGAAACGCAGTCAACTCGGCCAGACAGGCCGGATCAAGGCCGAGGGCCTCGATGAGCTTCTCGGCCTGCTCGCGGGTGGCGCTGGCCTGGCGGTAGCAGACCGAGGCCAGGAAGATCGGATTGCACCCGACGAACTTCGCCAGGTCAACGAACGTCAGTCCCTTGGCGGCCTTGGTGTGGAGGATCGTCTCGGTGAGTTCGGGAAGCATGGGCGCGGATCCTTCGTCTTCGGTCCTCGGTTCATCACGAATGGTCCCACTGGCTTTGGCCCCGATGATACGAGGGAGCGATCGATGGGACAAGGATACAACGGGTTGTCCCCACTCAAGGCTCCAGGCGGTGGCCGACCGCAACCGCGACGGAAAGTCCAGCCACCGACTGGAGTGCGGACCGGTCAATTCAGAGAAGCCGCGCCAGCGCGCGGCGCGGGGTTTGGCGAGATCACGAACCGGGAGCGGTGGCTCGCCTGCGACTCGGGTGGAATCGAGCTCGACGTGCGAGCCCTCACCGAGGGTCGAACAGGTCGCCGAGGATCACCTGCTCCAGGCCATTGATCGGCACCCACTGATCGTCGTTGCGGGGATCGGCCGGGTGCTGGAGGTTGGTGACCTCGATCCACTGACCGTCGCTGACCTTGTTGAAGGCGAGGAAGCCGCCGCTGATCAGGGCCACGACCAGAATCAGGGTCGTGACGGGGCGCCTCATCGCGAAGACGATCGGATTCCTCTGTGGGAACTCCCGCATGACCCGGAATAGGCTCCGGGTCGAAGTTTCCGTTGGAGAATCGTTCGAAGGCGAGGACACCGGGCGACCGGTTGTCGCGCCCCGGCTCACCCGGCAGGAACGGCCATCCGGGAGCGTCCCGCAACTCGCTTGAGCGGAAACTCGATCGAGAAACGCCCACGGCGCATCACAATGGTGAGTGCAACGACCAGCGCCTGTAGCAGACCTCGGCGCGTAGAGTGAGCAGCCCTCCTGGAGCAAGGCGGATATCTCTCGCGAGTCCGCGAGGGCCGGCGAACCGCTACGAGCTCCACGCCGATTGCCCGTTCCGCCATCCGGTCTCGGCGCACCGCGACGTGCGTTTACTCCTCGACGTGATCCTGGCGCCGGACCGAGCGGGGAAGTCCGGGCGGACGAGATGAAGCTCGCGGCGAGGTCGGATGGCGACGGCCGGTTGGGTCATCAACCCGACGCCCGGAAATCCGCTTCTGATTCCACTCCGTGCGGACGCGGACGTGCCCGACTGCCGAAATTCGAGGAAACTCCGTGCGTACCCTGGGCCGGCAGCCCTTAGTATGGGTAGGAACCCGCGAATCCTGAGGGAGACCACCCATGGCTACGCGCACGACGCGGCACCGCCCTTCGGCAGATCCACCGCCTCTTCGACGAGGGGACCCTGGCGGGACTCACCGACGGTCAGTTGCTGGAACATTACGTGTCGCACCGCGACGAACTGGCTTTTCAGGCCCTGGTCGAGCGCCATGGAGCTATGGTCATGGCCGTCTGCCGCGGCGTCCTCGACGATCCCAACGACTCCGACGACGCCTTCCAGGCGAGCTTCCTCTTGCTGGCCCGAAAGGCCAGGTCGATCTGGATCGACGGCTCGATCGGCGGCTGGCTCCATCGCGTGGCCTGGCGCATCGCGTTTCAGGTCAAGACCGACGCCGCCCGGCGCCGCCGACTGGAGCAGAAGGCGGCCGAGCTGGCGGCGCGCGGGAGACTTCCGGTCCGCCCTGGGACGACGCCGGCGCCGTGCTCCACCAGGAGATCGACCGGCTCCCCGAGCGCTATCGCCGACCGATCGTCCTCTGCTACCTCGAGGACATGACCTACCAGCAGGCCGCCAACTCCTTGCAATGGAGTGAAGGCACCACGCGGGGACGCCTGGCCCGGGGCAAGCAATTGCTCCGGGATCGGTTGACGCGACGCGGTGTGGCCTTCACCGCCGCCACGCTCGGCGCCGGATCCGCCGCCCGCACAGTTTCCGCGGTCGCGATGCCGCTACTCCGGGCGACGACCCGGGCCGCCAGTCACATCGCGCTGGGCGAATCGGCTGAGGCCGGCATGGTCTCGACGACGACGGTGGCCCTGATGAAGCAGGCCATGAGGTCGATGATGATCGCCCGGCTGAAGATCGCCGCGACCGCCGCCTTGATCCTGGGCGCGCTGACCTGCCTCGCCACCGGCCTGGCGGCCATGGCACCGGCCGTCTCCAACGCGCCGATCCCGGCCCTACCCCGGATCGTCGCCCACGAGCCCGTCCCAGAGCCTGCCAAGGCCACCGCCGAAGCGGAGACGCTCACCTACCGCGGCCGCGTGCTCGGACCGAGCGGGCAGCCCGTCGCCGGTGCGAGGCTGTACCTGACGATTTCATGGGGCTATCCCCATCAGCCGCAGCCGTCGTCCGAGGCCGGGAGGACCGGGCCGGGCGGCCAGTTCGCCTTCACGGTCCCCGCGACGAAATACCGCAACCAGGGGACCACCGTCGCCGCCGCGGCGCCGAATTACGGCGTCGGCTGGGTGAAGATCCCGCCGAACGGGAAGTCGGACGACCTGACGATTACCCTGGTAAAGGACGACGTGCCGATCGTCGGCCAGATCATCGACCTCGAAGGACGACCGGTCCCGGGCGCGACCCTTCGCGTGATGCAGATCAACGCGGCGCCGGGGGAAGACCTCGGCCCGTGGCTCGCGGCCGTCGAGGGCCAAAAAGGGGACCGATTCCAGCTCGAGCACCAGCATCTCCCGCAGTATACCATCGCACCATCCGCGACGGTCACGACGAACGCCGAGGGCCGCTTCCGGCTCGACGGCATCGGCCCCAATCGACTCGTCGCGGCCCAGCTCGACGGACCGACCATCGTCAGCCAGCATCTGCATATCCTGACGCGACCAGGGAAGACGCTCGAAGTGCCGGAAAGTCGGAACCCTCCCCATCGCGGCGAGCCGCGGATCATGACGACGTATTACGGGTCCAACTTCCAGCACGCCGCCGCACCGTGCAAGCCGATCGTCGGCGTCGTCCGCGATCGGGATACCCAGGAGCCGCTGGCCGGGATCACGATCCGCAGCTCCACGCGGGCCACTCGCCCGAATTACATCGACGACCTCATCCAGACCGCCACCGACGCCGACGGACGCTTCCGGCTCACGGGCATGCCCCGGGGCAAGGGGAACAGGATCATGGCCCTGCCGGCCGACGATCAGCCGTATCCCTGCATCACGCAGGAGGTGCCCGATACTCCCGGCCTGGACCCGGTGACGGCCGCCCTCGAGCTGAGGCGCGGGATCTGGATCGAGGGGAAGATCACCGACAAGGTGACCGGGAAGCCGGTGTCGGTCGGCGTGGAGTATTTCTCCCTGCATGGCAACCCGAACTTGCCGGATTATCCCGGCTTCAGCGGTTTTATCCCATCCCATATCATCCACGCCCAGGAAGACGGATCGTACCGGGTCGTCGGCTTGCCCGGTCCCGGACTGATCGGCGTGTACCACGACCGCGATTACCATTACCTGGTGACCCCCGAACGTGACGACGAGTACGGGGTGAAGGAGCACGATCTCAACGTTGCGCCCTACGGCATCATCACGGGCAACTTCGCCGCCCTCGCCCGGATCGACCCACCCAAGGGGGCCGAAGTGATGAAGCAGGACGTGACGCTCATCCCGGCCTACCGGATCAAGGGCACGGTGCTCGGCCCGGCGGGCAAGCCGGCGGCAGGAGCATCCGTGTTCCTGTTCGACCCCGGCTCAATCCGGGAGCGAGCCGAGCCGATCCTCAAGGCCAAGACGAATGACAAGGGAAGCTTTCGTGTCACCCTGTCGAAAGCGGAGTTCGACGACGCCATCGGCCGCGGACCCTGGGCGACCGTCACCGTGCTGGCAACGGCCGAGGGACTCGGCCCCGATTGGGTCGAGCTGCGCAAGGTGCCCGACGAGAGCCTGACCCTCCGTTTGGTCGATGACTCCGTGCCGATCACGGGACGGATCCTCGATCTTCAGGGTCGCCCCGTCGCCGGTGCGAAGGTCACGCGCGGCCGGATCGAGGCCGAGGGCGCCGACGGCATCGACCCTTATCTCCAGCTCCTCGGCGATGACCCGAGGCGGGCTTCCAACCACCGATTCGCCAAGAATTACTGGTCGCGAATTCCCGGCCATCCGGCAAATGTCACGACCGATGCCGAAGGTCGATTCCGGATGACCGGCATCGGCCGCGACCGGATCGTCGAGATCGCCGTCGAGGGGCCGACGATCCAGAACGCCACCATCACCGCGATGACCCGCAACGCCGCGACGGTCTCGACTCCTCCGGGCACGTTCGCGGCCAGGACGATCTACGGCGCGAGCTTCGATCACCTGATCCCGCCCGGCCGTGCACTCACCGGCGTCGTCCGCGACAAGCGGACCGGACAGCCTCTGGCCGGCGTGGCCGTCGGCGGCAAGGAGACGAACACCCGCGTAACCACCGACGCCAATGGGCAGTACACCCTGTCGGGCTTTCCCAAGGGCAAGAGCTACGGGTTGATGGTCCTGGCGGGAAAGAAAGCCCCGTACTTCGTGACGTGCGCCAACGTGCCCGATACTGCCGGCCTGTCACCTATCCCGTTTGACGTGGACTGCGTCCCGGGCATCCCGATGCGACTCAAGCTGATCGACCAGGAGACGGGCAAGCCCGTCAGAGGCGCGCGACGTTCGCTATCAGCCCATCTACACAAATCCCCATGTCCGGGAAGTCCCCGGCTATGACCCGGTGCAAAGTTTCGGGCCCTACAACTCGGGGATCGCTCAGGGCGACGGGTCCTACCTCCTGGGCGTCTTGCCGGGCCCGGGAGCAGTCCTCGTCCGCACGGCCGAGGGCCACTACCGGCCGGCCTGCGTCGATCCCGAGGAGTTCTTCAACGCGGGGAAGGCGAAGGCGCCGGTCAAGGGCTCCGTCCAGACCTACGGCGACAAGGACACCCTCATCCTCGCCGTCGGTGATGGGCGCGTCCACTCCCCGCAGGACCCGAATCAGCGCCATCGTGCTGGTCAATCCCCCCGACGACTCGGGCCTGATGACCGCCGAGGCGGTACTGGTGCCCGACCGGAAGCGCGAGGTCCATGTCCTCGGACCCGACGGTATGCCCGTGGACGGCGTCACTGGCCACACTCACGCGTTTCCGACCGGGAACGAAGGCATCGAGGCGACGAAGACGCCCGGCGTCATGGCGATTTCAAGGCTCAACCCGATGCGGCCCAAGCGCTTCCTCTTCCGTCACGACGGGAAGAAGCTGGTGGGATTGCTCATCGCTCGGGGCGATGAAGCCGAGCCGTACACGGTCAAGCTCCAGCCCTGGGGCACGATCGTCGGCCGCCTGGTCGACGCCGAGGGCAAGCCCAGGCCGCGCGTCGATCTGATGACCGGCGACTGGCAAGACGCCATGATCGACCCGGCCCGGGGTGTCATCCTCTTCGGCCAGAAGACCGACGCCGACGGCCGGTTCCGGTACGAGGGCCTGGTCACCGGTCAGGAGTATTCCGCTCAAGCCGTCGGGCCGGAAGCCGCCAAGGGGGGATTCGGCGTCGTGATCGATCGCGTCGTGCTCGAGCCCGGCGAGACCCGCGATCTGGGCGATGTCCGGGCTCGCGAGATCATGCGGGCAAAATGAGCCGTGACCCGCGCCGAACCGATCCCGCGCCCACGGCTCGTGAGACCGTTGGGGTGAACGACTCACGGCGCCGGGGCCTTCCGGCTCGCCTCCTGGCTCAGCTCGCGGGCGACGGTCGCCAGGTCGCCGCGGCGCCACAGGAGGTCGTAATCGGGCTCGGCGAATGTGTCGGCGGTGGTATCCGGCGAGAGCCGGATCGTCCGCCAGACCGCATCGAGAGCCGAGTCGATGTAATCTTGTCGAAGCGTGCGTTCCTCGGCAGTCAGTGCCGTGTCCGCCTTACCCAGCGCGACGGCCTCGGCGCAGCGGGCGAAAACCCGGCCGACCCGGATCGCCTTGATCGGGTTCTGGGCGTCGCGGCTCAGCACGTCACGGACCTCGGCGGCGGCCTGGGCGTGCCGGCCGCGCCGGGCCAGTCCCAGGCCCCGCAGGAGCTTCCACCAGTCTTGCAGGAGGGGCGGTAGATCCGGGGCCGGGGCCGTCGTGGAATCCAGCCCGAGGCCACCCATGGCGGGCTGGTAGAGCGCCTGCCGTCCCATGGCGATCAACCGCGACGGCTCCAGAACGTCGCGCCCTAGGCGTTTTTCGCGGTCGAGCCGGTCGAGCCAGTGCAACGTCCGCTTGATCCACTCGAGCGATTCCGGGAACTGCTCGGCACGCTCGGCATTATCGGTGAGGGCTTCCAGGGTCTCCAGGACATCCCCCTGCTTCTGCACCGAGCCGGGATCGGCGTCGGCGAACGTCTCGCTGGTGGCCAGGCATTTCTGATACAGCAACCGCCTCCGCGCCGTCGAGGTCGCCGAGGAGCAATCGCGCGGCGCCGAGCTGGTCGTAGTCGATGGCCAGTTTCTTGCGGAGCCAGAGGTTCTCCGGCTCGGCCGCGACGAAGGCCCAGGCCGATTCCAGGGCCTTCCGGCTGTACTCGGCCCCCGCCGTCCAGCCGGACATCAGACACGCCTGGCCGAGCTGACGGTAAGTGTATTCGTAGTCCGCCAGGACCGTGGTTCGCGACGGGTAATTCGGCGCGAACCGGTTCAAGAATTCCATCGCCCGCGTGAACTGGGCCATGGCCGTAGCCGTTCACGGTCCGAACTCCTTGTACGGTAATTTCGTAATATCTGCAGCATGAACCCGCAGCCTACTCTGCCTGGACGACTCTGGGACACCGTCCTACCTTCGTGGAGCGGATGCTGACCCTGGTGACCTGGTGTCGGCAGCAAGGGCTCAACGTCCTGGACTACCTGGCGTCGTGCTTCCGAGCTGATCGCGATGGCCATGCGATCCCCTCCCTCGTGCCCGAGGCGGAACCGGTGATCAAAGTCGCCTCATCCCATCTGTTACGCCCCGCGAACGGCGACCTTTTGGCGTAACTCATTAAATGACCAGGGTTTTCGACTAAGCTAATGATGAGGTAGGCGGCCAGCCCCTTGATCTCAAGGGAATCCAACCGCCCCCTCCCGAACCGGACAGGCACGTTTTCGTGCATCCGGCTCTCCAGACACAGGATCTACATTTGTGTCACGGTCCAACCCGGTATGCCAGGTCCGCCAGTCGGAGGCCATCATATTCTCCTCGGTGGATCTTACGGTGGCACTCTCGGCAGACGGGCACTTGCTTCCGGTTCTGGAGTCGCATCAGCCAGGCAAACCCACCGACAGGTTTGCCCTCCATCTTTCGGATGTGACGGACGTGGTGCATCTGCACCCCGACCGTTGTTTCGCAGATGATGCATGGGTGGTCCAGGCGGGACCTTGTCCGGAATCGGACGTGCATCTCCAGTGGGTCGGTTTGATCTCTTCCCGTTAGAAATGCCGTGGGGTTCCGGGTCCAGTCGGAGTTGGCTTTGAAGAAGGTGTTCCGTTCCTTCCCCTCGCCGTCTTTCCAGTTGAATTGCAGAGTGCGTCCGTGTTCGCAGAGGAGCTGCTTAACGGGCTTCTGCAACTTGTGGGCTAAGGTCTTCGCAAGTGACAAATGCAGGATGTACTGGATACGGCTCATGGAGGCGAAGTTGTCAGCAAACCTGTAGTAGTTCAACAGCCCCCAATTGGTGCTGTTGAACAGTTCGATGATGTGCTTCACCTCCAGGCAGACCCACGCTGTCTTGGATCGGGCGATGCCCTCACCGTCACAGAAGCCCTTCTGGTGAAGACGCTTGACCAGTTTCCTGATCGGCGCTCGCATCAGCGGGCTCCACCCCGTACACCGGCGCCGGTAGTGCCGCCGTTGGTTGTGGCAGTGGGTAACCTTGGGCTGTGGGTTGACGGCCCCCACCTGAAGCCGCGTCCCGAGAAAGAAGGCCTCCTCGGTCTTGGCGTGAGTGACGACCGTCTTTTCCTGGCTGAGTTGCAGTTTCAGCCTGTCCCATAGGAACGCCTGAATCTCGTCCTTGATCTGTTCGGCCAGGGACCTCGGCCCCGTGACGCCGACGATCCAATCGTCTGCATATCTGATGTATTTGACTCTGACGAAGCCAGGGTCAAACGTGTCCATCGACGGGAGAGATCGCATCTGTTTCGTCAAAGCGCGAATCTCCGGCGTCATGATCCCACCTGACCGTTTCAACGCTCGCTGCCTGCGATAGTTGATCCGGTGATACTCGGGGCTGTCCTTCCGCTTGCTGCCCTTCTCGTACTTCTGCTGTAGTCCCTCGACGAAGAGGTCGAGTTCGTGCAGGTAGATGTTGGCGAGGATAGGGCTGGCCACGCTCCCCTGCGGGGTCCCGATAAACGAGGCCCCCGGTTCCTTCCTCCATAGGTAGCCTGCCCGGAGTGCTTTCCAGATCAGGCCGATGAAGCGTTCGTCCGAGATCCTCTTCCGGATCAGGGAAACCAGGACGTGGTGATCGATCTCGTCGAACGAGACCCTTTCATGATGCCCCGTTCCACAACCCGCCTCAATCCCTTCCCGAAGAGATTGAGGTGACGGATCCGACTCACCCCCTCTTCCGCCGGCGTTTTGCCGTCGTCTCGATCTCCCGACCACCCCACGGCTCCGGCCATGTACTCGTCGCCTATCGCGACGGGATGCAGCTCCGCATCCCCGTCGCCTCGACCAGCGCGATGGTAAGCCAGATCACCCTTCCCGGGACAAAATGGACTCCGGACGCCATCCGTGAGCTCCTTTCCCTGATCCAGGAGGATGAAACGCCGTGTCCCTGCCCCAAGACGTCTGGTCGAAGCTCCCCAAGACCGTGAAACAGCAAGCCATCGACGACATCTCAGCGATCTGCGCGGAGGTTATTCATGAATATCTCAGAACTCGTAACGGCTTTCCACCGGGGCCGCCAGGCCCTGATCTACATCCGACAGTCCAGCCCTCATCAGGTCCTGAACAATCTGGAGAGCCAACGGCTCCAGTACGATCTCAGGCAACGCGCCTGTGAGTGCGGCTGGGATCCCCAGGACGTCGAGATCATCGATGCCGACCTGGGAAAGACCGGCAGCACCGTCGTGGGACGCGAGGGGTTGAAGGAACTCATCACTCGGGTCACACTCGGCCAGGTCGGCATCATCTTCTCCTACGATGTCACCCGTCTGTCACGAAACTGCACCGAGTGGTATCAACTGCTCGATCTTTGCGGCTACCGTCATTGCCTCATCGGCGACCGCGATGGGATCTACGATCCCTCCACTCCCAACGGTCGCCTTCTGCTCGGGCTCAAAGGCCAGATCTCCGAGCTGGAGCTCCATACCCTCCGGGGTCGGCTGATCGATGGCGTGCTCAAGAAGGCCCAACGCGGGGAACTGGCACTGACTCTGCCGACCGGCCTCATCCGTGATCCGCTGGGACGCGTCACCAAGCATCCGGATCGCGAGGTCCAGGGACGCATCGATCTGGTCTTCGCCACGTTCCTCCGCCTGCGGTCCATTGCCAAAGTCGTCCGGTACTTCAAAGAGCGAAACTTGCTCATTCCTCGACGCGACTCCTTCGGCGACGTCGCCTGGAAGAGGCCCTCGGTCGCCGGTCTGGGCTCGACCCTGAAGAATCCCGCCTACGCGGGCGCATTTGTCTACGGGCGCACCCGCTCGGTCCGAACCGGTCCCAACCAGCCGGCCGTGCAGAAACTCCAGCCGATGGCCGGGTGGCGAATCCGCATTCCGGACAAGTATCCGGCCTACATCGACTGGGCCACTTATGAGAAAATCCAGGCCATGATCCGCGACAATTACAGCGAGTATGATCGCAATCGGACCCGAGGCGTTCCCCGGCCGGGAAAAGCCTTGTTGCACGGCATTGTCTACTGCGGCGAGTGCGGCCACCAGATGGTCGTGCAGTACAAACCGAAAACTCACTATATCTGCAATTATTTGCGCCAACAACATCAGGTCCCGGTTTGCCAGTACCTCCCCGCGGACCCGATCGACGACCATGTCGTGCAAGTCTTCTTCGCCGCCTTGGCGCCTGCGGAGCTCGACATCTACGAGCGCGTCCTGGGGTCTCTCTCGGAGGAACACGAACAGATCCATCGGGCACGGCAGCAAGAGTTGGAACGACTTCGTTACCAGGCGCGACTGGCCGAACGCCAGTTCCAGAAGTCCGATCCAGACAACCGGCTGGTGACGGCGGAACTCGAGAAGCGTTGGGAGATCGCCTTACGGGAACTCAAGCAGGCCGAAGAGGCGCGGGCACGAGAAGAGCCGCAGCCAGCGACCTGGGCTCGACTCGACAGCGCGACACGCCAGGCGCTGAGTGACGCCGGGCGGACGATCCCGGAATGGTGGGAGGCCAACCGCTTCTCACAGGAGCAGAAGAAGGCGCTATTGCGATGCCTGATCGACAAGGTCGTCGTTGATCGGAGGGTCCCGGACACGGTCCACTGTCGCGTCGTCTGGAAGGGGGGTGACGTGTCGGAGGCCGACCTCGCAGTCACGGTGGGCGCCTTGGCCCGACTCTCAGGCAGCCGAGAGATGGAGGACACGATCCTGCGGCTGGCGCGGGAAGGGAAGACCGATGAGGAGATCGCCGGCCAGTTGACCCAAGATGGCTTCCGTTCGCCCAGGGGCCGAACCGTTCTGCCCAGCACGGTTCAGCTCCTTCGCCTGAGCCACGGTCTGATGCGCGACCGCCATCAATCGCACCCACGCCAGATCCCCGGCTTCTTGACAGTCCCACAGGTGGCCATGAAGCTGAATATCCCACGACACTGGATCTATGATCGAATCCACAATGGAACAATTCAAATTGACATCAATTTCGAGAGAAGGACTTACCTGTTTCCCGACACTCCCGAGACCCTGGCCCGGTTCCGGCAACTGCGGGCAGGAGATCTCAACAACTTACGTTTTTAGGAGGGTATCAAGATGCCCGATCCAAGCAGGATTTTATATCCCCTTCGATGATCCACGTCACACCAGACCACTTGGTCCTGAACTCATGCAGGGCCGTGTGAGTCCCTCGACCAGGCCGAAAACCATGGCTACAGTCGCTAAAGGTAGGCCCTTTCGGACTGTCGTAGATCGCTTCGAGGATCACATGGATGACCTCTTGGACGATCTTGTCCCTTGGGGATGAGATGCCGAGAGGCCGCATCTTGCCATTTGCCTTGGGAATGTATTCCCGCCGCGAAGGCTTGAATTGGAAACCCTCGTCTCGCAGGGTCGCCACGATGTCGTCGATGGCATCCATGGAGAACCCATCGAGAGTCATCCCGTCGGTGCCAGGAGTCAAGTTCCCGGGAGCGGATTTGATTTTCTCATACGCGACGATGTAGAGATCCGTCTTGTAGAGGAGTCGATACAGATCCGCGTTGACCCAGTTGAGGTCCGTGTTGCACTTCCGCAGTGCTTCAAGCCTGAGTAGGGCTGAATGACTCATCCGAGTCACCCCGTTCTTGGTGAAGCCCTGTGTCCTGTCCCCCTTGGGCCGATGCCTACTACGGGGACTCTGTCGCCTTGGGCATTGCTGCCGTTAGGCGATCCCGTGGTTGTCGGTCAGGTCCGGTCCACGTTGAGGGCCTCCGTTCATCCCTTGCCCCTGCTCATTGCAGGGTGTGTCCTGCCGGAAGATCACGGAGGTGAATGGCATGCCCCCGTGAGACAGGAATCCGGGTTTCAGCGTCATTCCCGGCGGTGATCGAGCACACCCACTGGGACTGGAGTTCAAGCAATCCAGCCTTACCCATGCGTGGCCTAACTTGCGAACGTCTCTCGGCCCTTTGACGCTGGGCCTCACGTCGCTTCTTCCGCATGCTGTTGTCCCCTCGATCCTTTCGGTTGAAGGTCAGCGGAACGTTTGACCCGCCTTCTTCCAGCGGGGTCGGGGCACTCCCGACAAGACCAGACAAACCTTAGCCACGGCGCACCCATTCGTCGATCAGACCGACGCGCGTTAGGGAGTCAACGATCGCACTCCCGGCCGTGCGACGCCGTGCGTATCGAATAGCGCGAATGCGTCCCAAAGCCCGCCGTCATACCATTCCGGGCTCCAATAGAATACGCCGGCGAAATCTCGATCATGGCGAATGACCGCGGCCAGATCGGCGATCCACTTGGCTTGTCCATCGTCGCTCAGGGGATACCCTTCGGCCAGCAGATTCCACTCTGCGAACTGCCCGCCGAAGTTGGCGGCGGCTGGATATCCGGTCTCGCAGATTAGTACCGGCTTGTGCAGTGCCTCGACAATCTTGCCACCCTGCGCTTGCAGAAAACTGAACGGACGCTGCATAGGCTCTTTCGCCGAAGAAGGAAAGTAGCTGAGCCCTGGATAGTCGAGTTGCACTCCAGCGGCGATCATCGCTTGCCAGAAGGAGATGCAATAGTTGACGTTATTCCACTGCGACAAGTGCAAGATGAATTTCGCCTTGGGCTGGACCTTGAGCACACCGGCCTGCGCCGCCTTGAGGATCGGCGTCATGCGCGGCCAGACTTGCGTTCGCATGAATTCGACACTCACGCGCCGCGGCCATTCTTCTTCGAACTCTCCACAGATTCCAAAATCAATCTCGTTGCCGATCTCGAAAGTGTCGATGTCAACCCCATTCTTGGCCATGTGGATGACGACGTTTTCCGTGTATGTTGCCACCGCCGCCAATTTCTTCTCTGGTGTTAGTTTCTTCCAAACAACCGGCGCTGGTTGTTTTACAAAGTCCGCCCACTCGTCGCTCAGAAAAACGACAAGGTACGGTTTGAGACCGGCCTGCTTCGCACGACGGGCAGTCTCGGTGGCGTATCGCAGACGATTGATCCCATCGTCACCGACCCACAAGCGGATGCGCGCGTTCCGGCATCCGTTCTTTGCGAACAGCTCGAATGGGTCAACGAGTTCAAACCGATCTTTCCACGCTTTGTTACGCTTCGCCATGTCCAGGGTGTAGTTGCAGTCAATTCCAATCAGAGGGCCGTTCTGGACCATCCCCTGAAGCGACAGCGCCAGCGAGGCAATAACGGACAGCCCAATCTGTAGGATCATGGTCATGTCCTGGGTGTTCATCCCCGGGTTCTATCATTCAGTCGGGCCGCTCGGTTCCCCCGCGTCACACGGCGCGATCAGAGGAGCACGCCGTCGGTGAACGGGCAATGAGTCGGGCGCCCAGCGAACGAATTAGAAAGGGGCAACGGGCCGCGGTCAAGTGTCCGCTTGGACGAATCAGGAAGCGGAGGAGGAGTCTATGGCCGCTGTCTCCTTTCTCCCATCTCCGGCTGTATTCGCCTCTGGCGAATCGGGACAATTGGATTTTGAACCGAGTTGGTGTACGTCCTCTGGCCCTACAATCCCCGCACCGGTCATCTCAAACTGGATGGCTCTTGCGTGCGTCGGTCCGACGGCGCCGACGCGTTCAAGTGGGTGCCTCTGACCCGGGGGTCGCCAGATCAGGTTCCATGCTTCCGCACCCGGCTCCAATCGGAACGGAAATCACCCTCGGCCCGTGAACGTGTACACACCATCTGGAGTTAATCCTTATCTCAATGCCATTTTGCCGGTCCCAGCATCACCATCACGGTCATCGCGACGTCAGTCCCACGCCCGTTGCACGGCAGAACTCCAGCATATCAGCCAGCGTCTGCTCGATGGTGAACTGCGGCTCCCAGCCGGTCGCGGCGCGGAGCTTCCCCGCGTCGGCGACGAGCAACGGCAGGTCCACCGGCCGCACCCGCGCCGCGTTGACCCGCACGGTGACCGGTCGCTTCGCGAGCGACCGGAGATGTTCCAGCGCATCGGCGATCCGGGTACCGCGACCGCTCCCGAGGTTGTAGATCTCGCCGGGATTGCCGTGCGTCGCCAGGAGCCGGTAGCCGCGGACCACGTCGCGGACGTCCGTGAAGTCGCGGACCACATCGAGGTTGCCGACCTCGACCGCGTCCTTGCGGCCCGATTCGACCGCGGCCACCTGGCTCGCCAGCCCGGACAGGACGTACCTCGGGGATTGCCGAGGGCCGGCATGGTTGAACGGCCGGACGATCACGACGTCCGTACCATGACCCCGATGATGCTGGATTCCCAGCAAGTCCGCGGCGGCCTTGCTCGCCGCATACGGGTTATTCGGGCACACCGGGCAATCCTCGCGGACCGGGATGAACTCCGGCGCCGGATCGCCATAACAGGTCCCCGAGCTGACCAGGATCACCCGCGGCTTCACGCCCGACGCCTTCACCGCCTCCAGCAGGTTCAGGCTCCCGCCCAGGTTGATCGCCCAGGTGCCCCGCGGGTCCGAAACGCTCTGCTGTGGATTCGACTGCGCGGCCAGGTGATAGATCACCTCCGGCTGCTTGCGGCGCAACAGCTCGGCCAGCTCGGCCTCCTCCGAATCGATCAGGTCGAACCGCTCGATCCGAGCGATTCGCCCCAGGTGGGCCGGCTCCGCCGGCCAGCGGCCCGACGCCGAGACCCCCACTACCAGGTCGCCCGCCTCGGCCAGGTGCTCGGCCAGGTGCCCGCCAACGAAGCCCGATATGCCCGTCACCAGCGCTCGCATGGTTGGTCCTCCAGTCCCCAGGTCCCTGAGAAGCTGGGGCCGCATCGATTCAAGATCGCAGATTCAAGATAGAAGACGGATGTAATTCCTGTCTGCATGAGGCATTGCATTCATGAAGTCTTGAATCTGGAATCGTCTATTCGATGCTTTCACATCCTCGTCAGGGCAGCCCGGCCGCCGGATCGGACCCTGGTACCGGGCGTGTGTTCCCGGTCGCGGCGGCGTCCGGCTTGGGCCTCTGGCGACGGAGGGTCTGAAGGTCCTGCTGGATCCGATTCTGGATCTGCATCAGGGAGTCGAGCTCCTGGTAAAGGTGACCGACGCGTTCGACGTCCTTCGGAGAGCGGCGGGCCGCCCGCTGGAGCGCCTCGTCTCGGAGGATCTTTGCCCTGCCCCGAAGCGGATGGTGCGGCTCCGCGGTATTCGCCTGCGCTTGCGTCGCAGCCTGTTCGGCGGCGACGGCCCGGTGGAGCGCCTCCTGCGTGAGCCGTGACTGCCGGACACTCCAGACCACCGACACGGTCAGGACCGTCAGCACACCCAGGGCCAGCATCATCGACCGGCTCGAAATGCGAAACTTCGCCTTCCCCCCGTTTTCAGCGTCCATGCAATCATCTCCTCAGCCCATCCACGGGCCTTCCGCCACATCCGATAACGCCCCGGTGGGGACGGTACACCCCTCCGGAACGAACCACGGAATCGACCGGCACACGGCCATCTTAACCGGATCGATACGATCGCTCCACCTCAACTCGTTCAGCCAGACTTCGGAGGGAGCAGGAACGCTAATGTCGCCACATCCGGGTGTAGCCAAACGTCAATAGGAGAACTCGACGAATTTTGATAGGGTGGAAGGACGTTGGGGCAAGATAGCTTGATCATGGAGGATCGTCATGTTTCGCGGCTCGCCTACCGATTCGGCCCAGGATGCCCGTCTTCAGCGACTTCTCGGGATGGTCAAGGAAGAATTCTTCGCGGTTGATCAGACGGGTGCGGGGCTCGACTTCGCCACCATCGAGCAACGCGCTCGACGAAGCCGGTCGCAAGGTGGCACGCCTGCTCTGCGAGCAAACCGCGTCTCGAATGCGCCGAGTCCGCCGAGCACGAGCAACCCTGTCCCGGTTGCGGCCAGGCTTGCGCCGGAACCATCCAAGAGCGACCGCTGGAGACCCGCGACGGGCCGATCTCCCTCAAAGAGGCACGGCACTCTTGCCCGCGATGCCGGCGGGTCTTTTTCCCCCAATAGACCGCGCCAGGGCTTGGATCACCGCGGCTATAGCCCGACGATGCGGGCAATCCTGGTCGCGATGGCCATCGCCGCCCGCTCGTTCGCCGAGGCCGCGAAATTGGCCGGCATCGCTGCGGAACTGAAGATCTCACCCCGCCACCTCCAGACGCTCTGCCAGGAACAGGGAGGCATCGGAGTCGATGAGCAAACCGAGCGGACGACGGCCTATAAAGATCGCCCGTTGATGACGCCGACGACGGCCGCGAATCCGCCGATCGAGTTGGCCGCCGTCATGATCGATGGCGGTCGTATTCAGGTGCGCCAACCCGACCACGGGCCGGGGGTCCACGAGCCGGCTTGGAGGGAGACCAAGACGGCCGTCCTGCTGCGGATGAAGCGTCAGGTATCCGACGTCGATCCACAGCCGAACCTCCCCACGTGCTTTGCTGGACCTCTGGGATCGGCTGTCGAGCTGCCACCGGCGAGTGAATCGGCGACCCCGGCCGAGAAACCGGACTGGAGACCGGTCCCGGTGGTCCGCTCCGGGCTGGCCACCTTGAATGACAGCGAGACGTTCGGTTGGATGGCGGCTGCCGCCGCGGACCGGCGCGGCTTCTTCACCGCCACGGCCAAGGCCTTCGTCAGCGACGGCCTGCCGTATAACTGGTCGATCCAGCGTCGTCACTTCGCCGACTTCGAGCCGATCCTGGATTTCGTCCACGCCGCGGAACACGTGCACGCCGCGGCCAAGGCCACTGGCCAAGGCGTTGAGTTGGGCCGGCACTGGGCGGAGTCGTGCTGGGAAGGTCGCGTCGGGGACGTCCTGGGCGAGATCGCCGATCACCAAAGCCGGATCGATCCACCGACGAATCCCAAAGACGACCCCGACCATCCCTGGTGCGTGCTCGATCGCGAGCGCGGCTACTTGGAGAATAATCAGTCGCGCATGGACTACCCGCGCTACCGCCGGGTCGGATTACCCATCACCAGCAGCCCGGTGGAATCGTGGGTCAAGCAGCTCAACCAGTGCGCCAAAGGGAGCGAGAAATTCTGGAACAACAACGCCAACCCCGAGGCCGTGCTCAACCTCCGCGCAGGCTTGGCTCAACGACGACGAGGAATTCATCGACCAGATTCGCAACCGGCCAGGTCATCCCTACGCGCGGCCAGGTCGCGACACGCAAGCACCCATCGCTGCGTGAAAAATCATTAGCGTTCCTGCACCCGACTTCGGACGGCACAGTCAGCAGTTCGGGATTCCGATCTCCGTTCCAAGACGCACAAAAAATCTGGTTTTCGCATCAACGACCGGCGGCCCCGGCTCGTCCCATCCCGGCTGCAAGCACAACCCTCCCCTCGGCTTGCTGGGCCGGGGCTTGTTCCCTTTTTTCAACAGAGGGCGATACATCCTTGCGTTTACTCAATCAGTCCGGTTACGATCTCCTATCGATGCAATAACGGTTCGTAAGTCCACGGCGGATTTTCGAAGTGAGATCGGTGCTATTTCGTGCGGCTCTCAGGGGACCTGGACGGCGGCAGACTTCCGGTGGATACCCCCCGGTGGAGCATGCGGTCTCCCAGGATTATTAATCCTTTGGGTGTGCTAAGGTGGGGTGCAACATGAACCGATCAACTCAACGTATGTCCCTCTGGGTAGGTGCGACCGCGCTCATGGCGATGATCGCCGGCGGGAGCGAGGCCCAGGCGGGGGCCGTCGTTATCAAGACGGGTGGCGTCCAGGGGGTCGGTGACCCGTTTTTTGACTATCAATTCCTGGTTTACCTGACACCCGGCACCATCCTCAAGGTCGGCGATTCGATTCAAGCCCAGGACCTTATTGGGATCGCTCCGGCGCGGGTACGTCGCAACCGGGGGGATCCGTGCTCTCCCCACCTCAGTACGGTCCGTTCGTCTCCAGCATCACCCAGGTTGGCACCAACCCGACGGCATCCGATGTCACCTGGATCAACAGTTCCTCGTCGCCAATCGTCGATAACTCCGCGTCCGACCTGTTCCTGGGCTATTTCACCGTCTTTGGCAACGTGGATACACCCAGTGGCACGAATCCGACGACGGACGTCATCTACGTGGGTAAGTCGCATTCGACCTCGGATCCCAATGGGCCACCCACGACCAACACCGGTTCCGTGACGTTGACCTCGGGGATCATCTTCAATCCCATCCAGCCCACGAGCATCCCCGAACCGTCCTCGATGATCTTGATGCTGGCTGGTGGTTCTCTCCTCCCTTATCTGGCCTTCCGCCAGGGGCGCCGGACGGCACGAGCCTCTTGATTCGTAGGTCAGGCTTTCCAGCCTGACCATGACAACGCCAGGCGGGTCAGGCTGGAAAGCGTGACCACCGAAAAACCGCAGCAAGATGCGCGCACGGCGCGGCGATCTTCCTAACGCGGACGTGCCGCAACCCAATCGGGATTCCCGATTCGAGATTCCGGATTCCCGAAGGGGAATGATTCCGGAATCGGGAATCTCGAATCCGGAATTCGGAATCCCCAGATGCGCGCACGGCGCGGCGATCTGACGGAGGAAGATCCCTACTCACTCCCGAGCGCCGAACCGTCTTCGTCCTGGGTCTCATCGAGGTGGTCGCTGGCCTCGGCCTCGGCTACGCCGTCATCGATGATGTGGGGCTCGTGGAGACCGTCGAGCTGGCCCTCGTCGACGTCGCCCTCGTCGATGACCTCGGCTCCGGCGTCGGCGAGCTCGACCTCGGGCAGCTTGGCGAGACTGCTGACGGTATCGCCGTCGTCGAGCTTGATCAGCCGGACGCCCAGGGTATTGCGGCCGATGGTGCGGATGGTGTCCACGCGCGTCCGGATGACCAGGCCGCCGCTGGTGGTGAGCATGATCTCGTCGTTTTCGGTGACCTTGGACACGACGACGACCGGCCCGTTGCGCTCGGAGGTCTGGATGTCGATGAGGCCCTTGCCGCCGCGGTTCTGGGTGCGGTACTCGGTCAGGAGGGTCCGCTTGCCGTAGCCCTTGGCGCAGACGGTCAGGATGCTGGCCGGGTCCTCATCGCCGACGGCCACGATCATGCCGACGACCTCGTCCCCCTCGGCCAGGTCGATCCCCTTGACGCCATAGGCCTGCCGGCCCATCGCACGGGCCCGCGACTCATCGAACCGGATCGCCATGCCGTCCCGGGTGCTCAGGATCACGTGATCGCCGGCCTTGGTGCGCGCCACGCCGATGAGCTCGTCGTTCTCATCGAGTCCCAGCGCGATGATCCCGCGCCCGAGCGGCCGCTTGAACGCCGTCAGCTCGGTCTTCTTGACCGTGCCCCGCCGCGTGACCATGAACAGGCACTCATCCTCGTGGAACTGGCGGACCGGGATCATCCCGGTGATCCGCTCGCCGTCGCCCAGTTGCAGGAGGTTGACGATGGCCCGGCCCCCGGCGGTCCGCGTCGCCAGCGGCAGGTCATAAACCTTGATCCAGTAGACCTTCCCCTTGTCGGTGAAGAACAGGATGTAGTCGTGCGTCAGGGCGACGAACATATGCTCGAGGAAGTCGCCTTCCTTGGTGTTGGTCGCGGCGATGCCGCGGCCCCCCCTGCCCTGGGCGCGGTAGGTGCTGGGCGGCAGCCGCTTGATGTAGCCGTCGTGCGTGACGGTCACGACCATGTATTCCTCGCGGATCAGCGCCTCCTTGTCGTAGTCGCCGACCTCCTCGTCGGCGATCATGCTCCGGCGCGGGTCGGCGTACTTGTGCTTCATCTCGCGGAGGTCGGCGCGGATCATCTCGAGGATCACGGCCTCGTCGGCCAGGATGCGTTCGTAGCCGGCGATGTCGGCCTTGAGCCCGATGTACTCCTGGGCCAGCTTGTCGGCCTCGAGGCCGGTGAGGCGCTGGAGCTGCATGGCGAGGATGGCGTCGGCCTGCATGCGGGTCAGGCTCGCCGCCTCCTTGGCCTCGGGATCGTCGAGGGCGCGGCGGAGGATCTCGGCCGAGACGGCGATGCCCATCAGCCGGGTACGGGCTTCGGGCGGATTGGCCGACGAGCGGATCACGCGGATGATCTCGTCGATGTAGGCCAGCGCGATCAAGAGGCCCTCGACGATGTGGGCGCGCTGCCGGGCCTGGCGGAGTTGATACTGGGTCCGACGCCGGATCACGTTGACGCGGTGCTCGACGTAGAGCCGCAGCAGGTCCTTCAGCGGCAGGGTCTTGGGCCGGCCGTCGACCAGGGCCAGCATGATCACGCTGAAGGTGTCCTGGAGCGGCGAGTACTCGAAGAGCTGATTGACGACGACGTTCGGGTCCTCGCCCTTCTTGACGGTGACGACCACGCCGCACCGGCTGCTTGCGGTCGCTGAAGTCGTCGATGTTGGATACGCCGGTGATCCGGCCGCCGTTGACCAGATCGGCCAGCTTCTTGAGCAGGATCTCCTTGGTGAGCTGGTAGGGGATCTCGGTGAAGGCGATCTGGGCGCGGCCGTCCTTGAGCTCTTCGATCTCGTACTTGGCCCGGATGATCACGCGTCCTCGCCCGGTGCGATACGCCTCGCGCAGGCCGAACTTGTTGCAGATCGTCGCGCCGGTGGGGAAGTCCGGGCCAGGGATGATCTCCATCAACTCGTCGAGCTCGATCGTTGGGTCGTCGATGTAGGCGATCAGGGCATCGCAGACCTCGCCGAGGTTGTGGGGTGGGATCGAGGTGGCCATCCCCACGGCGATGCCCCCCGAGCCGTTGACCAGCAGGTTGGGGAACTTGCCGGGCAGGACCCGGGGCTCCTCATACTTGCCGTCATAGTTCGGCTGGAAGTCGACCGTGTCGAGGGTCAGGTCCTCGAGCATCTCGGCGCCGACCGGGCTGAGCTTGCACTCGGTATAACGGAAGGCCGCCGGGGGCAAGCCGTGGATCGACCCGAAGTTTCCCTGCCCGGTGATCAGCAGGTGGCGCATGTTCCACCACTGCGCCATGCGGACCAGGGTCGGGTAGATCGAGGCGTCGCCGTGCGGGTGATATCGCTTCATCGTCTCGGCGACTGGCCCCGCACACTTGCTGGTGGACCCGCCGGGCACCAGGCCCAGGTCGCGCATCGCCACCAGGATCCGCCGCTGCGACGGCTTGAGCCCGTCGCGGACGTCGGGCAGCGCCACGGCTGATGATCACCGACATCGCATAATTGAGGTAACTCTCCTTGAGCTCTTCCTCGATGTCCAGCGGCTGGGGCGGCAGGGGTGGGGCGGGAGGTACAACGGCAGTAGTCACAGTCAATCGGTCCCTCTGTCGGAAGGCTGAAGGCTCATTCAAAGACCAACCGGGTTCTGACTCAGCCTTTAGTCCCAGTAGGATGGGTGCAACCCACCGAACTTCTTGATCGCATAAATTTGGTGGGTTGCACCCACCCGACGAATCGACAAACGGAGATCGCCTCTGAGCCCCATCAAGGGGAGGCAGGACACCCGGCTTAGCTCGCCGCGCGCGGCCGGATGATTCGGATCATTCATTATACCGAAACCCGGCCCTTTACGCAACCACGACCGACCCGGGTTGACACGACGCAAACCCCTTACCAACAGAGACTTCCGTCCGTATCGCGTGCCTGTCACCCGAATCTTCGAGCGTGGCTTTCGAGACATGGGCCGAAGACTCGCGCGCGAGCGGGCCTCATGCCGGCGCGGGCGGCCGGGAGCGCGTTTCCTTCGCCTGGGCGGATGCGGACTGACCAGCGGAATGCCCGGAACGTGCGCGGGGTCAAGAGCCTTCCGAACCCAGGGACTCGTCCAGCTCGCGCAACTGGTGCTGGATCTGCTTCTTGGTCCTCGCCATCGCTCGCAGAAGGCCAACGTAATTGTCCACGCCGACGCGGAGGTTCGGGTCTTCGTGCCCCGTCCGGCGCTGGTACTCGATGCGGATCCGCACGACCTGGAGCATCAGCGGCTCGGCCTCGGACAAGCGGCTGGTGACGTAGAGCAACTGCGCCAGGTTGCGGACCCGGCTGGCGACTTCGGGGTGGTCCGGGCCATGTCTCCCCTCATTGATCGCCAGCGCCCGGCGCATGAGCGGCTCGGCGACGCGGAACTGGCCGCGGGCATACCAGTACAAACCCAGTTGATTCGCCAACCAGGCCGTCGGCTCGGTGATGCTGGCATCGTCGGTGTTCCGGCTGACCGCCTCCGCATGCGCCGCCAAGGGCGTCCAGACTCCCAGGTGCGGACATCCCAGCTCTCGTGCGGGGCCGCGTCATTCACCGCGTCCAGGGCGACTTGCAGGCTCGCGGTGCGGTCGGCCTTGGGGATGCGACCGCGGGTGATCCCCTGCACCAGTCGGTGGACCACAACCGCATCGCCCGAGGCATCGAACCAGGCCAGCGAATAGCCCGCCAGTCCCGCCAGCGCCTCACGGGGATCGGGGATGGCCTCCGTCAACGGCTTGGCGTCGAAGAAAAAGATTGGGATCGGCCCCGGAGCCAGCCAGGAGAGCACTTCGAGCAAGCGTCGCTCCGGCTCCGTCAACTGGGCGAGGGCCGTCTCCCAGGTCACCGGCGATCCGGTGCTTGAGCTTCTCGCCGATTTGTTGATACGTCAGGTTGAAGACGGCCTGATCATCCACGACATAGCCGCGCTCGCGCAGGGTCTTGCCGGCAAGCTCGCGATAGCTTCCCAGGTCGCGAGTCGTGGCGCTGATGAAGATGCGTTGTTTCGGCATGGCGAGCCAGGGCCTTCCGACGCGGCAGTCGGCCGACGCCGCGACCCCTGCCGGGTCGCCGGCCGTTCGGCGGCGAACGGATCAGCGCCGCGTCGGGTCCATTCTACGGCAAGGGCGGGGCCGGAGGAAACCGAACACGACGGTCGCCGACAACGTCCAGGCACCGCGCCGAATGCCGCCGGTGGCTCGGCGTTGGCGCGGTCGTCTCCGAGATCCATCGTCCGGATCGGACCGACCCGAGCGCAAGGCGGCTTGTTCCTTTCTTGGTATCGCCTAACGCGACCTTCGGCCGCAACCCAATCGGGATTCCCGATTCGCGATTCCGGATTCCCGAAGGGGAATGATCCGGGAATCCGGAATCCCGAATCCGGAATTCGGAATCCCCAGAGGTGCGGCACGCGGCAGGGAGCCTACGGAGGAAGACTCTATAATACCGCGATGGACACACCAAGGATCGTCCTGGACACGAATGTGCTCGAGGCCGGTTTGCGGTCACGCCAGAGGGCATTGTTTCGCCTGATCCAATTACTGGGCACCGAGAGCTTCGAGATCGCGATATCGGTTCCGCTCATGCTCGAATACGAAGATGTGCTGATGCGGCATGTCAAGATCGTGGGTTTCGATCAGACGGAAATCGACGCCGTGATCGACTACATTTGCGCAGTGGGTCAGCGGCAACGGATCTATTATCTTTGGCGCCCGTGGCTTCCGGATTCGAAGGATGACCTCGTGCTCGAGCTGGCTGTCGCCGCGCATTGTGAGGGGATTGTCACGTTCAACGCCAAGGATTTTGCGGGGGTCGAGCGATTCGGCCTTTGGATCATGACACCCCGCGAGTTCCTGACCCGGATCGGAGAGACCCGATGAGCACGTTGAGCCTACGACTGCCGGAATCGTTGCACAAGGAGTTGAAGCGGACCGCGGAGCGGGAGGGCATCTCGATCAACCAGTTCATCACGACCGCGGTGGCCGAGAAGCTCTCGGCGTTGATGACCGCCGAGTACCTGGAAGAGCGCGCCGCTCGCGGCGATCGGGGCGCGTTCGATCGCGTCCTGGCCAGGGTGCCCGACGTCCCGGCCGAGGAGGCTGACCGCCTCTGAAAGTCTGTTCCCGAAACCCCGCAGGGCGGAAGAATCGAGAGCGCCGGACGGTTGGATCGCGCGCCACGATGATCCTGGATCCGCTCTTAACGTACTCCCTTGCGCCTGAGGAACGCCGCGATCGCGGCCACGCCGGCGTCGCGTCGCGACTCGGGCCAGCAGGGGTTGAAGGTAGGAGCGCCTTGGAGCGTCGCGAGCTGCCAGGCGTAGAAGTCGCACATCCGGATGGAAACCTCGGTCCCCTGGGCCGGCGGGTCGCGGTCGTCCTTGGGTGCGGTGCGGCCGATCGAGAAGCCCCCTTCGATCTCGACGCTCACGGACTCGTTGTCACCGATCTTGGCCGTCCCGGCGGGCGAGCGGTCGTCGAGGGCCGCGAGGAGCATCTTGCGAAATGCGGGGACCTCGACCATCGGCGAGGCGATCAGCTCCGCGACGTGGTAAGTCAGCCGCACCCCCTTGCGGCCGATCAGCGGGACCCAGGGGGATCGCTTGTCGCCGAAGAGCCAGGCGGCGGTGGCGGCGAGCGTGGGGTCGTCGGGCCGTCGGTAGAACGGCTCCAGGACCGCCAGGGCGTTCCGATCGAGCCAGTCGGGCGAGGTCGTTCGGACCCATTCGGCATATTCCCGGATGGCCTTGGCGTCGCCGGCCGTGGCCAGGGCCAGGGTGAACCGGGCGATCGAGACGGCGAGGTTCTGGTGGGTCCAGTCGTGGCCGTTATCGGGCCGAGCGTAGCGCTCGCGGCAGATCCGGGTCAGCTCGCGGAGCGTCGGCGCGCCGGCAACCGGGTCCCAGGCCGCGAGCATCGCGCCCATCCGGCACGGGTCGAGCAGCTCGAAGCGCTGGCCCTCGGGAGTCTTCAACATCGACTCGACGCGCCGGGCCATCAGGGCCGCGACGGTCGGCTCGTGGTCCGCGCGGAGCGACTCGCCCCGCAGCCGGGGCCGCTCCCCCGGTTTCGCCGGGGTCGTCTCGGTCACAACGAACGGCCCGCCGCCGGGGACGGTCCGGATATTCTCGGGCTGGAGGATGTTCCCCGCCGCTTCGAGCCAGGCCGCGTCGCCGGCCTCGTCGTCGGCCAGGGTCTGATACCAGCGCTCGACGACCGGGATCGCCCGATTCTTTTCCCAGTAGGCCTGGATCTGATTGGCGAGTTCTTCCCGGCTGATCGGCCCGCGGCCGGGCTGGTTCGGGTCCGGCGGGGCGAAGTTCGTGGTCTTGAGGATGCCCGTCAGTGCGGTGTGCACAGCCTGGTCGACCCGCAGGATATGCCGGTTCCGGAAGAAATCGCGATGGAAGCCGACCGAGCGGGTCAGGCGGTCGTCGAATCGGAAGGCGCGGATCAGCGGCTCGACGGCGGCGTCTCCCTCGGCGATGAGGCCCTTGATGATCGGCGACTCGCCCAGGACCACGCCCCCGGGCTGGCCCCACTGGCGGGCGGCGACCTGGTCCAGGTCGCGGATCAGCTTCGCGACCCGGGCCGGCCGGCCCTCGCCCCGAACCGGGGCCGGCGGGTTGGCCCGCTCCCGCGCGCGCCGCTCCTGGTCGTCCCGGAACTCGGGCAACTGGTTGAGGAATTCGATGTAGGGCGCCACCTCGCCGGGCGGGACCTGCCGATCGGGCCGGGAAAAGCCCATCGCCTCGGCCTTGGTATCGACGGCCAGCGCCAGCGCGTCGAGCGCCCGGACGTCGGCCAGGGCGAGCGGGTCGTCGCCTCGCATGTGGGCGCAGATGGCCCGGTCGAAGCGGTACCAGGCGAGGTCCCGGGCGATGCTCAGGTAGGAGAGACCATAGGAGTTCAAGTCGAGCTTCGGCCGCGCACCGGCCGGCTTCGGGTCCTTCGGCAGCCCTGTGCCCGCCGCCCAGACCACCTCGGCGAGGTCGGCCCTTCCCAGCCGGAGGAGCAGGCAGACCTTGATCGAATGGAGCGTCGCGACCGAGACCGCGGATCCCTCGTTGTTGGTCCCGAATCGCATGGAATCCCATCTCTCGACCCGGCCGGCCCTTGGCGGCACCGGCTGCCCGAGCGGTGCCGGTGGTGTCTTCGATGGCTCGGACGTCGGCGTCGAGGTCGGCCGGCTCGCCGGAGCCGGCCAGCGGGTAGACCAGGCCGCTCCAGGCGATCGCGTGACGAGGCTTCGCGCCGTCGGCGACCGGCAAGACCCAGCCGTGCGTGGTGGCTTCCTGCGCCTGACCCCCCCAGACGCTCCCGACCCGGATCTGAATCGTCCGGTACTCGCAACCGCGCGGATCGGCGAGCCCCTGCTCGAAGAGCGTGGCAGTCGCCGAAACCAAGAACCGCGGCAGGCTCGTTCGCGGCGGGGTCCACGGCTCGGCCTGGCGGGGGCGCTCGCCGGCGCCGGCTCCTGGGACCGGGCCGGAGAGGGCATCACGGCGATCAGCAGGAGGATGACGATCGGGACGAAGCGACGGCCGCGGGCCGTCTGCGCGGCAGGTTGCATGGCGAAGCTCCTTGAAGAGCCTGGCACGATGTTATCTGTAGATGCGTGCTCCTCCACATCCCATAGCGGGCCCGGGCAAGGGCAAGTTCAAGGCATGGGAACCGAACCACTCCCCTCCAGGTCTTCGAGCAACTTCGGGATCATCGTGGACCGGGAAGGATTGGTTGTGGAATCGATCCTCGAGGACTCCGCCCGCGGCCAGGATGATGGTATCCCAGAGCAACCGGGGATGCCTCGCGGACAAGTCGAACCGTTAACAGGAGACTTCCACCAACTCATCTCGCTCCGTTGACCACAAACCAGACCCAGCCTGGAGCATGACAGTCGCACTCCCTGAGAAGAAGACGTCGCACGGTTATCTGAACCCATTTAACCAGGGTATTCCGAAATTGGGAACGCCCCACCCTGTTCACGGTATACGCATGCCGGAGCGCAAGAACGAGATCACAAGCGCAACTTCCGACAGCTCGCCCTCCTGGGCCCATCGCGTCGATCGATCGATCAATCCTCGAAATCTCCAACCCAGTCGTAGCGATCTGGCGGGAACAGCTCGCGGAGGCGCAGCCCCGGGGGCAGGGCGAGGATCCTGGCCAGGGCGATCCGGGCCTGGGCCTTGGTGTGATGGCGGAAATTGGGCCAGCCGGGCGGTCGGCCGGTCGGCGGGCTGGCCGGTCGCTCCGGGTCTTCGGGCAAGGCATCGAGCAATGTCCTGGCGAGCCGGGCGTCGAACGCCCCCGCGGCCCGGAAGATCGTGGGGCCCTCGATTCCCAGTCCCTGGAGCTCGTCGAGGAGTTCCAGGAGCCGGTCGGCCACCGGCGCGAAGACGGCCTCGGCCGCCGAGTGGTCGTAGCGCGCAACCAGGGCCGCCACCTCGGCCAGGTCGAGGTAGTGCTGGCGGACCGGGTGGTTCACGCCGGGCATCGACTCGGGGAGGGCCGTCAGCGGCTGGCGTCGCGACAAGGCGAGCCACAAGAGATCCGGCGCCCGGTCGGGGTCGATCCGGACCGCCAGCGGCAACAGCCGGGCCAGCGCGACGGCCGGCGCGGGCCGGATCCCCGGGCCGTCTTCGACCTTGGCGAGCCGTTCGACCGCCTCGCGCAACAGCGCCCGGGCGCCGTCGGGGTCGGACTTCGCCCGAGCCCGGGCCGCGACCGCCGGCAGCAGGGCTTCGACCATCGAGTCGCGATCCGCGGCCGCCAGGGCCCGCGCCGCGGGCAAATTCTTCGCCGCCATCCGGAGACAGACCCCGCGCCGGACCGACGCGCTGCCGGGCTCCCAGAGCAGGCCGATAATCCGGCGAGCCTCGCCCGGGTTGACCGTCGCGAGGCGATTGGCGATCCCCGTCTGGATCACCTGGGGCGAATACCCACGCGGCTCCGGGCCTTCCAGGAGCTTCAGCGCCGCGGGGAGGTCGACCCGCGCCAGGGCCAGCGCCAGGTCGCCACGAGGATCGGGAAAGGGTTGTTGGCGGGGCCTTTCCGCCAGGGCCTGGGCCTTCCGCACGAGGGCCGCGCCGCGGTCGGCATCGCCGAGGTCGAGCCAGCGGTCGGCGATCCGGGCGAGCTGACTCGCGGCCTGGCCGGGATCCTCGCTAATCGGGGGCCGACGCGCGGCGCGTTCGAGGAGCTCGCGGCGGAACTCGGGCGAAGCCATCGCCCCCAGGCGATCGAACAGACTCAAGGCGGCGACCGATGCCGTATCCGGCTGATCAATCGCATCGAGGAGCTCGAGGGCCTTCCCAGGGTCATCCTCGAACCGGGCAAGGGCCATGGCCGAGACCAGAGGCGGCCCGGCCGCGAGCACCTGGTTCTCGATCATCTCGAGGACACGGTCGGGGTCGATCAGGGCGGTGATCTCGGGGATCTGCATGCGCTCCGGCGTCTCATGAGCGCCTCCGGGAGCCTTCTGGGCCTCGGCGATCAGAGCCCGGGCGATCGCGCGCTCCTCGTTTCGAGCGACCGGTGAGGCCGCCGATCGAAGCGGGGCCGCGGGAGCCTCGTCGAGCCGTCGGAGAGCGAACGCGACCGACTCGTCCTTCGGCTCGACCCGGCGGCCGAGGAAGTGATATCCCTCCTTCGACACGAACAGGAACGCCGGCGCATTCGGGACGCCGGGGACCCGGAACCGGCCGTCGGCGCCGGTCGTATCCCGGGTCGTCGTCGGGCCATCGCCCGACTGGAACACCTCGGCCCCGGCGACCGGCTTGCCGCCCGAGTCGACCACCCGACCGGCCACCGCGCGCGTGCCGACCGACCGCCGGAGTCTCAGGTCGGGGACCACCGTGCCCGGGGCGACGACCCAGCTCGATGTCCCCGGCTCATGTCCAGGCGCCTGCGCCGCCACGCGATACTCATATCCGATGGGGAGCTGCGCGGGCGTCTGGTATCGGCCATCGCGCCCCGTGCGGACCTCCTCCGCCCCGTCGAACGCGAAGTCGCTCCCCTCGCCCGGCCACTGATCCGGCGGGCGGACCTTGACCCGGACCAGGGCGCCGGGCATCGGCCGGCCGTCGGCGCCGAGCACCCGACCGGAGAGGGCCAGGGTCGGCTTCTTCCGGAGCCGGAGCGTGACCGGCTCACCCTCGCCGGCCGTGGGGACGGTGACCAGCTCCGACTCGGCGACCAATCCGCTCGACGCCGAGAGCTTGACCTCGGCCTTCGGCGCGATGTTGCCCAGGACAAACTCGCCCCGCCCGTCGGTCTCGGCCCGGATCGAGTTCGGGTTCCTTCCGAACTCGGCCGAGGTCCAGTGGCCTTCGACGCTGATCGCTACGGCCGGTTTTCCCGACTCGTCGACCACCCTGCCCCGGACCTGCGCCGCCCGGCGGAGCCGGGGTGGGTTGAAGGTCTGTCGCTCGGCCCCCTGCGGGATATCGAAATCCGCCCAGTGAGGCGTCTGCGGGGGCAAGAAATACGTCTTGGGCATGTTGTGGAACGTGAAACTGAATCGGACCTTACTCGGCTGGACAAGGGTCGAAAACCGCCCCTGGGCATCGGTGACCATGCGATTGGCGCGTCCGTTGAAGTGCGTCAGCGAGTCCAGATCGACCGTGACGCCCGGGATCGGCGCCCCGCCCGGTTCCTCGACAACGGTCCCCTCGACCCGAACGGCGCGGATGACCGGGATCTCCGCCGCTTCCGTCTCGCCCGGCCGGATCCGCGCTGACGGCAACTTCGCCACGAGATAGTTCGACCCCTCGGGAGCCTTGAACTCCCAGTCGACCGCACCCTGGGCGATGGGCGGGAACGCGACCCGTCCGTCATCGCCGGTCGTCTCGCGAACCCAGTGGGTTCGATACGGACCGCGGTAGCCCGGCTCGGTCGGTCGCGACCAGGCGGTGATCGTCCAGCCCTTCAGGACCTTCGGGTTGTCGGCGACGATCCGGGCCGTGAGCCGGCCGAGCGGGCGGAGCGCGACCGTCCCGCTCTCGGCGTCGATCGGCAGGCACTGCACGAGCTGCCCCGGGGCCGTCACGTCGAGCGAGAAGATGTCCGCCGGCGCGAAGCCGTCGAGCGTGGCGCGGCCATCCGCGTTGGTCGTCGCGGCGAGGCGGTCGAGCATCCCGTCCGGCGGGCGTGGGGCCTTGAAGTTCGCCTGGACCAGCCGGACGCGCGCCCCCTGGGCGGGCTTGCCGTCGGCCTGGAGGACCCGGAGCGCGGTCGAGGCGGGCGGGCCGAGCACCAGGCGCACGGGCTCATCAGCCCCGGGCACGTTCCCCTTGAATTCGCGGAAGGCGACGCGCGAACCCGGGTGATACGCCCACAGCGTCGGCGACCACATCACACCCCGGCCCGCCAGATCGTCGGCCCGTTCGAGCCGGAACCGGCCCCGATCGTCGGTCCGGGCGGTCGCCAGCACCTCGGGCCCTGGGCGGGTCGCGATCGTATCGCCGAGCCACACCGTCGCTCCCGCCACCGGCCGGCCGGCGGAATCCACGACCGTCCCGTTGAGCGGGACCGTCATCCCCATCGCCAGCCACAGCACGGGCAAGAGTGGGGCCATCGTACACCTCCATGGGCCTGGATGATCCGGAAGGGATGAGCTGCGCACACCGCGGCGTCCGCGTGGCGCGTGCGCAACCCGAGCGTGAAACGACCCAGGGTCGTGCACCTGAGAACAGGTGGAGGAACAGGTGTGCCAACCCGACCCTCGATTCACCATCGTTAATATTATACATAATATATTTCAATATTCACAATTCTCGTATTCTGCACGCAATCAGTTCGTGAGCCGCTCCAGCTTCTGAAGCGCGATCGTACCGAAAGACTGTGGTTCCTCGCCGCGACCGTTGACCACCGGATTGACCTCGATCTCGGCACCTCCGGCTGCGTATTCGATCCGGGTCTCGGCCGGCTTGCCGACGGCCGGTCCGTCGATCGTGATCATCAATTGGTAGTCGCCCGGCGGCACCGATTCGATCCGGAACGAGCCGTCGCGGCCGACCGGCAGATTGTAGCGGTTGTAGGTCCTGCCCTCTTCCGTGTTCAAGAACGTCCTGTAGTTTTTCCACACCGTCTCATCGCCGGGGAATCCGATGTGCGGGGCCTTCAGGCCGAGATCGACGCGGACCTTCGACCAGTCAATCGGCAAGCCGAGGTCCTTCGGAGCCTCGAAGCGGCCGACCAGAGTGCGACCCGGGCCGCCGAGGATGAAGCGCGTGACCTGTCCCTCGCGGACCTCGATGGTCGTCGTCAGGCCATCCACGGCGCCCTGGCCGTTGCTCGTCGGAAACACGCGATCGACAAACAGCTCGCCCGCAACGACCCGATCGCAGACGAACCGGCCGTCAGCGTCGGTGATCACCTCATTCATCCAGAAGGCCCTCGGCGAATCGCCGCTCGGGTGCCCGCACCGTTGCACCCAGATCGTCTGACCGGCGACGGGTTTCGTGCCCGCGAACACCCGGCCTTCGACGCGGCCCCACCTGCGGAGCGTGACGACGCCCGAGGAGATGAGGTCAGCCGGCCGGATCTCGGCATACCCGCGATCGTGCGCGATGACGATCGTGCCCGGGTCGCACTCAGGCGGCAGCCGGAATCGGCCCGCGGCGTCGGCGGTGACGACCGTGGCTCCGCGGCGTTCGTCTATCGAGACGGTGATCGTCGCCCCGTGGCCGGTCGCCTCGCGAGAGTATGTCATCCAGGTGGCCTGCGACCCGGCCGCCGGGGCGCCGTCGGGCGCCCGGACGACGGCCGAGATTCCCGCGTCGGCCTGCATGACGAACGTGAGCTTGACCTCCCCTTCCGAGCTCTTCACGATCCGGGAGACGCTCGGCCGGTACCCCTCGGCCTCGACCCGGTATCGCATGTTAGGCCAGGCCCGAGCGTCCGGCGGCAGGTCGAACCGCCCGCCACGATGGGTCGTGATCGAATGCGACTGCCAGTTCACTTCGGTCACCTCGGAACTCTGCTGCACGCCGGGGATGACCCGGAACCGAGCAATCCCCCGCTTCGTCGCCGCGTCGATCACCAGGCCGTGCACAGCGAGCGCCGGCGGCTGCACCTTCACCGCCCCGTCGTCCCGACCGGCATCAAGATCGTCAAGAGGAACCTGAACTGCGTCGTCGATGATGGATTTGTCGGCTTCGCCGCCATCGGCCGGCCGGGGCGATGCCGGGGCACGGCGGGGCGGCTGGCCGGGGAAACTTCGCTCGTCCGGTATCACCTTTTCCGGAGCCTCGGGGCCATCCATGCGATCATCGGGCCCTGTCGCGATGAGACGTCGGGCTTCCGCGTAGGCGGGATGCGATTCGAGATTCTGATATTTATATTCTACAATATCTATACGATTATGTTTATGAATGCACGTTAAATTGCCGTCCCAATCCCAATCGAACCCCCAACCCTGGGGCATCCCCCGATCGAAATGCTGATAATGTTCTCGTTTTCCGTCCGGATGCCAGGTCTCACGGGTGCCGTGTTTCACGAACTGACCGCTTGCCTCGCGATAACCTCGCACCCGTTCCAGTGGTTTCCCATCGGGGTAGAAGACGGTGAGGACGAGGTGATCGCCTTCGGCATGCTCCTCGGGCATGTTTAATGTCCCGATGGTCCGGAGGAGCGGCCCACGCTCCCTGGCGTCGGACAGGCCCCGCAGGCCGTCGATGTAATGGCCGGGCTCGTAATACCCCCCATAGAACTGCCAGAGCGCCAGGACATGAGAGGCCATCTGTCGTCTGCCCGATTCATCGACCTTCGCGTCCTGCCAGAGACGCTCGAGGGTGCGGATCTGGTGAAGCGCACCGTGGAATCGGTGGTGCGGGGAATAGCCGAGTCCCGGGGAGATCGTATTGACCGTCTTCCATTCGGGCTTCGCGCCGTTGACCATCTCACGCGGCAGGGCGCGCGAGAGCGCGGACGCATTCACCCTTTGGTAGACCTTGCAGCCTGCGAGATACCAGGAGGATCGGGTCCTGCCCGTGCGGATATCCACTTCATCATATCCGCAGTTGATCGGCGTCCATGGGACGAACAGGGGGATGAAGATCAGGGCCGCGACCAGCACGACGAACGCGATCAAGATCCGCGAACGGTAGCGTCTCACGATCCTCGTCCTCCTCGTAGTACTCGCCGCGTTCGAGCCTCCGGCGCCAGCCGATCCGGATCCGTGATCTTCAACCTCTCGCCGTGGACGCCAACTGTCGGACCCACTCCCCCTCGGCCGGGGAAAGCGACAGGGACGGTATTGCGGTGTAGTCAATCGAACGTCCATAGCGCCCGCGCTGGAATGTCTGGGCGAATACCGCGGCCAGGTCGATCCGGACGTCCGGGTCAGGTTCTTGAAGCGGGATCGGGATGTTCGGCAGCCGCTGCGCGATCGTCCAGGCATACACGCTGCAATTCGGCCGGTGGGCCGCATGCGAGATCAGGGCGAAATAATTCCCAGGCGGGTAATCCGCACTGAGGGGAAGCCGGCGTCCGCCGAGTAATAGGTCCAGCTCGACCAGGTGGACTCTCTCGCGCAACAGAGCATGGCGCTTGTTCAAGTACGACCGGCGACCCGGTTCTTCCTTGTTGGCAGGTGAGAGCAGTTCCAGGACCGCCACGAGTGTGCGTTCCGGGCGATGCCGGATTTCGATAAAGGTTTCTCGGCCCTCCTCCTCGATGAACAGAGGAACGGTGACGGGCTCGATGATCTCGACGACGGCTGGAGCCGTCAGGACGCGAGGAGATGGACCGCGCCCGCTGATGACCAGATCGGGCTCGATCCGCTTGACCATCTCAGCCGGCAACTCGACCAGGCTCAGCCGCTCGTCGATCCTCGCCTCGTAATGGTCCGGCAGAACGTCGTTCAGGGCTTCCGCCCAGTAGGTGATGAATCTCGCGTGGAAGTCCGGCCAATAGCCCTGGGCTTCGAGATAGGGATCGACGCCGGGAAATGGGCTCGTCATGACGAAGCAACTCCAGAAGACACGGAGGCAATACTCGATTTCAGCTTACGACAACCCAAGACGCGCGAACAGATCAGCCGACGCGAGAGAGCTCTACCCGCGACTGCGAGCGACCCTCGAACGTCTGAGGAGCCGGCCGTTCGTCATCCTGGGGATCAACAACCCTGATCGCCGCGACGCGCTCGAGCAGGCGATCGCACGCGGCGAGATCACCTGGCGATGCTGATGGGACGGCGACAGCGGCAAGCTCGACAACCCCGGCCCGATCGCCACGAGCTGGAATGTCCGCGGCCATCCCACGTTCTTCCTCATCGACCACCGCGGCGTGATCCGCTCCAAGGCGGATCTCCACCCGTTCGACACGCCAGTGTTCGAAAATGCCATCGAATCGCTGCTGAAGGAGGCCGAGGCGGACCAGCCGCGCCGGTGATGGGCCTGTGGAGGAAGGTCTTTGTAGGGTGCTCTGCGAGCACCGATCCGAGTTGTTCCCTGCAAGCCCGGTGCTCGCAGAGCACCCTACTCGCCCGTGCGCATCCCAAGTGTGAGGCATTCGAGCGAGCCGCGCCAAGAGCCTGTCGATTGTGTCCTCACGGTGTCGTCTCGCGATACGGCTTCTTCTCTCGGTAGAGCTCGAGCCGCGCCTCGCCGTCAGCCTTGTCCTTGACGCCGGAGTAGAGTGCATTGGCCTTGGTCTGCCACTTCACCGCCGAATCGAAGTCGCCAGCCTCGGCATCGGCGGCGGCGAGGGTGCCGATCGGGTACGGGGTTTTCCACCCGTCAAGCTCGCAGGCCCGTGTCGCCAATTTGACCGCGTTCTTGCCGTCACGGTATTTCGGGTCGAGACAGGTCGCCCAGAACCAGGCGAGCCGGTTTAGCGCGGTCGTGTCCTGGGGATCGATCTGGATGGCTCGGTCGAGGTCGGCCATCGCTCGGTCGAACTGACCCTCGGCCTTCCAGATCCTCGACCGCGCAATATAACCGGACATTTCGGGGATCGAGGCGGATCGCCTCGTTCAGGTCGGCAAAGGCTCGTTGCGTCTCCTTCTTCTCGTACCAGACGGCGCCGCGATTGGCGTGAGCCAGGGCCAGTTGGGGATCACGGCGGATCGCTTCATCCAGGTCGAACGAGCGCCTTGTCGTACGCCTTCAAACCGGCCCAAGCCCACCCGCGGTTGTTATACGACATGGCGTTTCGCGGATCGAGTCGGATCGCTTCATTCAGGTCGGCGAAGCTCCTGGGGTAATCCTGCTTCTTCAGCCAGAGTGCGCCGCGATTGGAATAGGCCCAGGCGTCACGCGGATTGCGCTGAATCGCTTCGTTCAGGTCGCTCAGGGCCTTGTCCAGCTCGTCTTTCGCCACCAGAGTCGTGCCGCGAACGGTGTAGGCCATCGAGAGATGCGAATCCAGTCGTATGGCCTCGTTGCAATCGGCAAGCGACTGATCCTCTTGACCCCTCCGGCCCCGGATCGCACCGCGCGTCAGGAAGGCGGCGGCATTTCGGGGATCGAGGCGGATCGCCTCGTTCAGATCATTCAGCGCGGTCTCGTATTCCTTCTTTTCCCCCCAGGCACGGCCACGAATGGCGTATGCCATCGAGAGTTGAACGATCGATTCGGATGGCCTCGTTGCAATCGGCGATGGCCTGGTCGAATTGTTCTTTGCCGCCCCAGACCTCGGCGCGGTTTACCAGAGCCGTTGCATTCCGAGGATTGAGCCGAATCGCCTCGGTCAGGTCGCTGAGGGCCTTATCCGCATCGTGCGTCTCCATCCAGAGCATGCCGCGCAGCGTGTAGGCTCCGTGCATTCGCGGCTGCCGCCGGATGGCCTCGTTGTAGTCGGCGATCGCTCGATCAAACACCCGCTTCTGGAACCAGGTGTACCCTCGCATGGCATAAAAGCCGGCATCTCGAGGATCGAGGCGAATGGCTTCATTGAAGTCGGCGATGGCTTTGTCGTACTGACCTTGGATCATCCAGATGCCGCCACGATTGGCGTATGTGACCGCATAGTGGGGACTCAGGCGGATCGATTCGCTGAGGTCGGTGATCGCCTGGCCGTATTCCTTCTGTTGTATCCAGACCGACGCGCGTTTCGAAGTAGGTCTGGGCCGACAGGGGATCATGCCGGAGGGCTTCGGTGAACTCGGAGATCGCCCGGTCGAAATCGCGACGCTCCGCCGCTTCCAGGCCATGGCGGAAAGAGGCCTTGGCCTCCATCCGACCGAAAGCCGTCGCGATGGCCAGGCCGATGCCATGCTGTACAGGAATGTCGGCCTGCTGAACGGCGGGGTCGGCAATGGGCCCGGCCGCGGGGACCGCATTGGCCGACCGGTTGCTCTGGGCGCCCGCCGTCCCGGCCATCCAGAGTCCGACAGCGAGACTCACCCCGAGCCACAGCGATCTGGCCTGTGGCGCCCCGATCCCCCTCGAACTACGCATGGCCCGCTCCTCCCTGGCGTCCCGGCCGTATCACGGCGCCGTCTCGCGATAAGGCTTCTTCTGCTGGTAGAGCCTTAGCCGCGCTTCGCCCTCGGCCTTTTCCTTGCCCTCGGTGAATAGCGTATTGGCCTTGGTCTGCCACTTCACGGCCGCATCAAAGTCGGCTCGCTCGGCATAGGCCGAGGCGAGCGTGTCGAGATGACTCGCATCTTTCCAATCGTCCAGCTCGCACGCGTGGGTCGCCGACTCGACGGCCTTCTGGCCATCGCGGTTTTTCGCATCGGGGCAGGTCGCCCAGATCCAGGCGCGGCCGTTAAGGGCGGAAGCACTACGGGGATTGAGGCGGAGGGCTTCTGTGTAGTCGGCGAGGGCTGTGGCATACTCCTTCTTCTCGCGTCTCGCCCAGGCACGATCCGCATAATAGTAGTCCTTGGGACTGAGTGAGATCGCTCTACTGTAATCCGCGATGGCCTTGTTATAGTCGCCCCTGTCGTGCCAACTGATGCCGCGATTGTAGTAGGCACCGGGATCTCCAGGATCGAGCCGAATGACCTCTGTGTAATCCGCGATCGCCTTGTCATAATCGCCCTTGTCATAGTGGGTCAGGCCGCGGCTGTGGTAGGCTCGAGTGTATCGAGGATCGAGCCGAATGACCTCCGTGTAATCCGCGATGGCCTTGTCATAATCGCTCTTGTTATAGTGGGTAAGGCCGCGGTTGTAGTAGGCTCGAGTGTAACGAGGACTGAGCCGGATGGCCTCCGTGTAGTCGGAGATCGCCGGATCGTATTCCTTCCGGAAATATCGCGCCATAGCACGGCTGTTGAACAGGCCCGCATCGCGAGGATTGAGGTGAATGGCCTCGCTATAGTCGGCGATCGCCTTGTCATACTCGGCGCGCTTGCTCCGGTTCCGGCCGCGGTCGGCATACGCCTTGGCCGTTCGTGGATCGAGTCGAATGGTCTCGGTGAGGTCGGCGATGGCCTTCTCGTACTCCTTCTTGTCCGACCAGATACTCGCGCGATTCAGGTAGGCCCCGGCGAGATGCGGATCGATCCGAATCGCCTCCGAGCAATCGGCGAGGGCCTGGTCGAATTGGCTCTTCCTCCGCCGGACCTCGCCGCGGTTGATCAAGGCGAACGTGTCCCGGGGATCGAGCCGGATCGCCTCATCCAGATCGGTCAGGGCCTTGTCCAACTGCCGCTTCGCTAGCCATCCGGCACCGCGACCGGAGTAGGCCACGGCGAGATGCGGATCGATCCGAATCGCCTCGGTGTAATCGGCGATGGCCTGGTCGGCCTGCCCTTTGTTCCCCCAGGCACTTCCTCGATAGACGTACGTGGCGGCATCCCGCGGATTGCATCGAATCGCCTGAGAGTCATCGGCGATGGCCTTGTCATAATCCTTCTTCGTCCACCAGATGCCGGCGCGATTCTTGTACGAGACCTCATCCTGGGGATCGAGGCGGATGGCCTCATTCAGATCGTCGAGTGCTTTATCCAGCTCGTTCTTCTGGATCCAGGCGAAGGCGCGATTGGTGTACGCCACGACGTTCCGAGGATCCCAGAGAATCGCCTCGGTGAATTCGGCGATCGCCTTGTCGTACTCTCGCGCGTCGAGCAACCGGGAGCCGACAGAGATCTGGCGCACGGTCATCACGCCTTTCAATTCGGGCATATCGGCGGGCCGGAGTCTCCTCCCGGCGAAGCCGGCAGCGCCTGCCGGCGGAGTGGGGGCCCGCGGCTGGAGAACGGCAATCTCCTTGGCCGCGACCCAGCCGCTGAGGTCCTTCCCCTCGGCCTTGAGTCGGAGCCGGCCGCCCTCGACCCGCTCCACGCGGTAGAACAGGCCCTTCTCGCCGGTGCCGATCATGGCGCCGTGGTCGTTGCGCAGCGTCAGAGTATCGGAGCGCGACACGACGAGCTTTCCGTCCCAATCCTTGCCCGCCGGCTCGTCACCCCGGGCGCCCACCGCCCCGGCAGCGATCAGTACAACGACCAGGACGCGCGCGATCGACACCGGTCCGCACGACGCCCCAATCGTCCTTGAAACTGGCATCGGTCGATCCTCCTTGTCGTGCAGGCCGTGTCACGGTGTCGTCTCGCGATACGGCTTCTTCTCCTGGTAGAGCTTGAGCCGCGCTTCGCCGTCGGTCTTGTCCTTACCCTCGGCGAACAGCCCATTGGCCTTGGTCTGCCACTTCACGGCCGCCTCGAAGTCGCCCGTTTCAGCGTACGACGCGGCGAGGGTATGGAGGTGATTCGCGTCTTTCCAGTGGGTCAATTCGCACGCCTTGGTCGCCGACGCGACGGCCTTCTGGCCGTCGCGGTATTTCGGGTCGGGGCAGGTCGCCCAGATCCAGGCCCCGCCGCTACGCGCATTAGCATGCCCGGGATTGAGCCGGATCGCTTCTGTATAATCCGCGACGGCCTTGTCGTAGTCGCCCTTGTCGTGCCAGCTTATGCCGCGATTGTAGTAAGTTCTGGCATCTCGAGGATCGAGTTGAATGGCTGTTGTGTAATCGGCGATGGCTTTATCACGCTCTTTCTTGCTCCACCAGGCAATACCTCGGTTGTTGTAGGCAAGTGAACATTGTGGATCGAGCTGGATAGCCTTGTTGCAATCCTCGATAGCCTTGTCATACTCTCCCTTGCTGCACCAGGCCAAGCCGCGATTACTGTGGGCCAGGCTGTGGCGAGGATCGATCCGCAGGGCCTCGTTGAAATCGGCCATCGCCGCGTCGATCTTCCCCAGGTTCATCGAAGCCGCGCCGCGATCACTATACGCCCCAGAGGACTGAGGTTCGATGCGGATGATTTCGTTCCAGTCGGCGATCGCCTTGTCGTACTCTCCCTTTCTGCGCCATGTTGACGCGCGGTTTCCGTAAGACCTGATCTGCCGGGGATCAAGCCTGACCGCCTCGTTGAAATCGGCGATCGCCTTGTCGTACTCATTCTTCTGAAACCAGACCTCGCCCCGGCTATCAAAGGTTTTGGCGTTCCGAGGATCGATGCCCACCGCCTCGTTGAAATCGGCGATGGCCTTGTCAAATTCTTTCTTGACTTGCCAGACGAGCCCGCGGTTGTTGTAGGCTTGAGCGTAACGCGGATCCAGGCGAATCGCCTCGGTGTAATCGGCGATCGCGCGATCGTATTCTTTCCGGAAATACCAAGCGATCCCACGACTGTTGAACATCCGCGCATCTCGAGGATCGAGGCGAATGACCTCGGAATAATCCGCGATGGCCTTGGCATACTCACCGCGGGCCTTCCAGATCCAGCCGCGATCGGCATATGCCTTGGCGGCTCGGGGATCCCGCCGGATGACCTCGGTGAGATCGGCGATGGCCCGGTCGAATTCACTCTTCGCCCTCCAGAGTTCGGCCCGGTTGATGAAAGCGAGTGTGTCCTGGGGATCGAGGCGGATGGCCTCATTCAGATCGATCAAGGCCTTGTCCAGCTCGAGCTTCCGCGTCCAGGCGGCACCACGACCGATGTAGGCCGTGGCGAGGTGCGGATCGATCCGAATCGCCTCCTTGTAATCAGTGATGGCTCGGTTGTACTGACCTTTGTTCCCCCATGCGCTTCCCCGACCGGCATAGGCGGCAGCGTCGCGCGGATCCCGTCGGATGGCCTCCGAGTAGTCCGCGATGGCCTTGTCATACTCCTTCTTCACCGACCAGATGACGGCGCGATTCGCGTGTGCTCCGTCCACCTGGGGATCGAGGCGGATGGCCTCATTCAGATCGGCAATCGCTTTGTCCAGCTCGTTCTTCTGAAACCATGCAAAGCCGCGATCAGTGTAGGCCTCGGCGTTCTGAGGATCGAGGCGGATGGCCGCGTTGAAGGCGGCGATCGCCTTGTCGTATTCGTCGGTCTCCAGCAAGACGCAGCCGCAGAAGACGCAGCAATCGGAGCCGAATTCTCGAAGATCGGCGACAAGGTCGGCCAGGAAGCCTCCATCGAGGCCAGCACCAGAGCGGGACACGACTCGCTTGCCGGCGGGCTCGTCACCGCGGGCACTGACCGCCCAGGCCGTCATCAGGCCGACGACGACGACCAGTCCGATTCCATTAGATCGCTTAACGATTGAATGGCGCACACCCTGTGGGGGCGCGAATCCACCCCCCGGAACCCCCCCTTCGTAAGGGGGGGACAGGAAAGGGACCACTCCCGCCTCAATTGTCCCCCCCTTACGCAGGGGGGGTTCCGGGGGGTTCTTCGGGAGAGGGTTTCGCGTGTGTCCAACCCCAGTGTGAGGCGATCCAGATCGCTTCACGGTTGGATTGCGCACACGCCCCCTCACCCCGACCCTCTCTCCGTGGGGGCGAG
The DNA here is from genome assembly GCA_963845755.1 of uncultured Planctomycetota bacterium. GTDB lineage: Bacteria > Planctomycetota > Planctomycetia > Isosphaerales > Isosphaeraceae > CAWJTV01. The sequence goes on along the minus strand of CAWJTV010000011.1, from coordinate 935,823 downwards.
GGCGACGGATCGCGTCCCCTTCTCCCCCTCGGGGAGAAGGTGCCAGAAGGGCGGATGAGGGGGTCCCTCCATCCGAATCGGCGGCATGCGCAATGCGAGTGTTCGGCGCTCTCGTCCCGCCGCACGCCGCCGCGATCGCTCTCGAGCCTCGCATCGCCCGATCCTCCTTGCCGAGCTGGCTTCGTCACGGCGCCGTCTCGCGATACGGCTTCTTCTCCTGGTAGAGCTTTAGCCGCGCCTCGCCGTCGGTCTTATCCTTACCGTCGGCGAAGAGCCCGTTGGCCTTGGTCTGCCACTTCACGGCCGCCTCGAAGTCGCCCGTCTCGGCATACGCCGCGGCGAGAGTGTCGATCATGCCGGGCTCCTTCCAGTCGGACAGCTCGCACGCCTTGGTCGCCGATTCGATGGACTTCTTGCCGTCGCGGGCCTTGGCCTCGGGGCACGTCGCCCAGAGCCAGGCGCGGTTGTTGTAGGCCCACGCCAGTTGCGGGTCGAGCCGGATCGCCTCGGCGTAGTCGGCGATCGTCTTGTCGTATTCCTTCTTCTCGGACCAGGCCCGGGCGCGGCCGAGGTAGGTCTCCACGATCTCGGGATTGATCCGGACGGCCTCGGTGTAGTCGGCGATCGCCTGGTCGAACGCCTTCTTCTCCAACCGGGCATGACCGCGGCCGACGTAGGCGCTGAGCATCTGGGGATCGAGGCGCAAGGCCTCGTCGAAATCGGCGATGGCCTTGTCGTAGTCCTTCTTCCGCAGCCACCCGTAGGCGCGGCCGGCATGGGCGACCGGGGACTGCGCGTCGAGCTTGACGGCCTGGTTGAGGTCGGCGAACGACTGGTCGATCTGTCCCAGACCTTCCCGGGCCAGGGCGCGGCCCATGACTGCGACCCCGGCCTGCGGATCTTCCTTTAGCGCCTGGTCGTAATCGGCGATGGCCTTCTCGAACGCCTTCTTCTCGCGGTAGGCGTGGCCGCGGCCGATGTAGGCACCGGTCAGGTGCGGGTTGAATCGGATGGCCTCGGTGAAATCGGCGATCGCCTTGTCGTACGCCTTCTCGCTCCCCCATTCGTAGCCGCGTCGCATGCACAGGTCGGCGTAGGCCAGGTCGCGCTCGAGGTCCCGGGTGAAGTTGCCGAAGGGGTCGTCACCGCCCGCCTTGAGCACGTCCGGATCGACGACACCCGCGCCCCCCGGTGCGAACGGCGGACCAACCTGGATCGCGCCGACGAGCCCGGCCAGGCCCGAGGTGGGACGCCCGAACCGGGAGGCCGCGGCGTAGCGCGGGTCGAGGCGAACGGCCTGATTGTAATCGTTGACCGCCTTGATGAACTCATTCTTGAACTGCCAGGAGAGCCCGCGGTTGTAATAGATCGTGGCGTTCTTCGGATCGATGCGGAGGGCCTCGTTGTAGTCGGCGATCGCCTTGTCGTACTCCGCCTTCTTGTGCCAGGCGAGCCCCCGGCCGTTGAGCGCCGCGAGGAATTCCCGATCGCGCTTCAGGGCCTCGGTGAAGTCGGCGATGGCCTGGTCGTAGTCGCCCTTCTCCGCCTGGGTCTGTCCGCGACTGAAGCGGGCCACGACGTCGTCGGGATCGAGCCGGATGGCCTCGCTGTGGTCGGCGATCGCCTGATCGTACTCCTTCTTCAGCAGGTGAGCCTCACCGCGCCCGGTGAACGCCGGGGTGGCCCGAGGATCCAGGCGAATGGCCTGGTCGAAGTCGGCGATCGCCTTGTCGGCGTTGTGCATGCGCAGCCAGAGATTGCCGCGATCCACGAACGAACGGGGCTCGGGGTTGAGGCGGACGATCTCGGTGCAGTCCTCCACGGCGCGGTCGATCTCGTTCCGATCCATCCACAGGCCGGCGCGCATGAAATGGGGGAACGTGTCGTCCGGATGGGCGTGAATGCGCGCGTCGAAGTAGGCCATGGCCTGGTCGACCGGGATGACCTGTCCGACCGCGGCGCAGCCGCGCAGGCCTTCCCCCTCGGCCTTGAGCCAGAGCCGTCCGTCCTCGACCCGCTCCACGAGGAAGATCACGAACCGCTCTCCGCTCCCCGGCACGGCCTGGCCGTCGTGGCGCAGGGGGAAGTTGTTGTACTTCTGCACGACCCGCCTGCCGACCCAGTCTTTTGCCGACGGCTCCTCGCCGCCCGAGACGCCCGCCATGGCCATCGCCAGGCCCAGGAATACGACGGCCTTCCAGACCCGGAGCCGAGTGCCGCCACTCGCCGCAAGCTTCCACCAACCCCGCATAGCCCGATCCTCCTTGTGGTACGGACGTCGTCCTTGCCGCTTCTCGCGCTGTTTGGAAATCCAACCGTTGAGCGCCTCCAGGTCAGCGCCGCATTAGAGCGCATAACAGATGGGTTGCGCACACGCTGTCAGCCGATGTTCTGCGGCCTGACGGGCCGCGGGACCCCAGCCCAGGGTGAAACCCTGGGACTCGTGCACCCCGCGCCTTCCTCGTGCACCCTGAAGGGGTGCCGGAAGTCTCCTGCGGCCCTTCAGGCCGCCGGAGATGGGGGCTGGCCTGCCGCGGACCCCGGGTTTCACCCGGGGCTTTGCTCCTGCGGCCCTTCGGGCCGCCGTCGGAGGTCGTCCCCCCGGGCTGCGGCGGGTCGATCGCACGCCCCCGGGGGCGTGCGCAATGCAATCGTTACGCGCTCTAGGGTTTCTCCTCACGATAGGGCTTCTTCGCCTGATAGAGCTGGAGCCGCGCGCCGTATTCGGCCTTCTCGTGGGCATCGGTTTCCAGCGTCATCGCCTTGGCCTGCCATTTCAGGGCGGAGCCGAAGTCGCCGGCCTCGGCGTAGGCGGCGGCGAGGGTGTCGATCAGTCCGGGCTCTTTCCAGCCGGCGACCTCGCACGCTTGGGTGGCCGAGGCGATGGCCTGGGCCCCATCGCGATAGCTGGCGACCGGACAGGTCGCGCGGAACCAGGCGCGGCCGTTGAGGGCATCCGAGTTCTTGGGATCGAGCTGGATGGCTTTGTCGAGGTCGGCGATCGCCTGGTCGTATTGCTGTTTCCGGGCGTGGGCCAGGCCGCGGCTGCAATAGGCGAACGCGTTCTTGGGCTCGAGCTGGATGACCCGGCCGAAATCGGCGATGGCCTGGTCGAACCCCTTCTTCTCGACCCAGGTGTCGCCGCGGAGGGCATAGAGCTCGGGGCTCTCGGGATCGATGCGAATGGCCTGCCCGAGATCGGCGATGGCCTTGTCGTATTCGCGCTGATCCCGCCAGGTGAGTCCGCGCTCGACGTAGGCGCCGGGGTAGTTCGGATTGAGGCGGATCGCCTCGTTGAGATCGGCGATCGCCCGGGCGTACTCTTTCTTGTTCCGCCAACTCGTCCCGCGCCTCGTACGCCAGGAACGCCTGGGGATTCATCTTGATGATCCGCGTGAAGTCGGCGATGGCCTGGTCGAACTCCCGCTTCTGGCCATGGATCGAGGCGCGCAGCAGGTAAGCATCGGCGTTCGCGGGATCGAGCCGGATGGCCTCGTTGCAATCGGCGATGGCCTGGTCTTGCTGGTTCTTCTCCAGCCAGGCCGCGGCGCGGGAGATATGGCTCGCCGCGTCCTTGGGATTGAGCTGGATGGCCTGGTTGAAGTCGGCGATGGCCCGGTCGTAGTCCTGCTGGAACATCCGGGTGGTCCCGCGGTCGTGATACGAGGCCCCGTCCTTCGGCCTGAGCCGGATGACCTCGTCGAAATCGCCCATCGCCTTGTCGTAGTTCTGGGTGGCCGAGTGGATCGCGCCGCGGATGCGGTGGGCGATCGGGTCCTTGTCATCCAGCCGGATCGCCTCGTTACAGTCGGCGAGGGCGTGTTCCGGATCCTCCCGTTCGACCAGCAGCGCCAGGGCGCGCATCGCGAAGTTGTGGGGATCGTGCGGGTCCTTGCTGATCGCGCTGCTGAAGAACGCGACGGCTTGATCGAGGGCGACGACCTGATCGGCCGCAACCCAGCCGGCGGGGCCCTCGTCGGGCCGGAGCAAGAGCCAGCCGCCCTTGGACTGAGCGACGCGGAAGACATCGGGCTTCACCGCGCGGCGGCGCGCCGCCGCCGTTCTGAAGAGTGAGGGTCCGATGCTTCGGCACCACGCGCAGGCCGCCTCCCTCCGGGCCGGCCGGCTGCTGGCCCAGCGAGCGCACCGGTAAGGCGATAGACAGCCCAAACACCAGCACCCACGCGGTCAGCCGGACCGTTTCGCCCATCGTCGCGTGTTTCACTCCATGCCTCATTCCCCGATCCTCCATTCGTTGGTCAGGCTTTCCCGCCTGACATCATCAAATCCGTCAGGCAGGAAAGCCTGACCTACTCGGCTCGGTAGGGTTTCCGTTCCCGGTAGAGCTTCAGCCGCGAGCGGGATTCCGCCTGGTCTTCCTCGTCATTCTGGCGCTCGATCGCCCGGATCTCCCAGATTATCGCCGCGTCGAAATCGCCCACCTCGGCGCAGGCCGCGGCCATCGCATCGAGGGCGTAGGCGTTCTTCTCCTTCGACAGCGCGCACGCCTGGGAAGCCGACTCTCTGGCGCTCGGGCCGTCGCGGTATTTCGCATCGCGAGCGGTCGCCCGGATCCAGGCGCGGCCGGCGTGGGCTCCCACGCATCGCGGATCGAGGCGAATCGCCCGGTCGAAGTCGGCGAGAGCCGTACCATACTCTCGCTTCTTCGAGAGAACGTAGCCGCGCCCTCCATAACCGGACGCATCGCCAGGATCGAGCCGGATGGCCTCATCGTAGTCGGCGAGGGCCTGGTTGTACGCCTTCCGCTCATACCAGGCCCAGCCGCGCGTGCTGTAGAATCGCGCCTCCCGCGGTTCGCAACGGATGGCCTCGCTGAAATCGGCGATCGCCTTGTCATACTTCTGCTGACATCTCCAAACCCAGCCTCGGGACACGTAGACGTCCCCGTCTTTGGGATCGAGTCGGATCGCCTCATTGCAATCGGCGAGGGCCTTGTCGTACTGCTTCCGCTCGCCCCAGACGACGCCGCGAACACCGTGGGCACCCGCGTTCCGGGGGTCGAGCTCGATGGCTTTGTCGAGGTCGGCGATCGCCTGGTCGTACGCTTCCTTCTTCGTCCAGGCCATGCCACGACTCAGGTAGGCTTCGGCGAGCGGAGGAACGATCCGGATGGCCTCGGTGTAGTCGGCGATCGCCCGGTCGTATTCCTCCTGGTCCGACCAGTCTCTCCCGCGCGCCACGTAGGCCAGGGCCAGCTCGCGCCCGTGATCCAGGAAGCGATCGGGATCGAGGTCTGCCAGAACAGATGGCAATGGCGTGGGCGCGGCCGGTGAGAAAGCGAGGTGCGCCGGATCGTCGCCGGCCCGATCCGACTTCGGATTTCCGTACTGGGACGCGGGACGACCCGCCAAAACCTCATGACGGCGGCGATAGACCCGAATGGCTTCCGTGTAATCGGCGATCGCTTGATCGTAGGCTTCCTTGGACAGCCAGATATCGCCGCGCAGGGCGAATGCGTCGTCATCGCGGGGATCGAGCCGGATGGCCTCGTTGACGTCGGCGAGGGCCTTGTCGTAATCCTTCTTGGCCCCCCACATTTCGCTTCGATGCTGGTAAGAGCCGGCATCCTTCGGATCGAGCCGGATGGCTTCCGAGTCGTCGGTGATGGCCTTGTCCGGATCCCCCTTCTCCGACCAGGCGTCGGCGCGATTGCGGTAGCTCGCCGCATTCTTCGGATCGAGGCGGATGGACTCGTTCAGGTCCGCCAGGGCCTTGTCCGGATCGTTCGACACATCCAGCAGGACCTTGGCGCGCATGAAGTAAGGGAACGGATCCCGGGGATTGGCCTTGATGGTGTCGCTGAAGAACGCGACCGCCTTGTCGAGCGGTACGACCTGATCGGCCGGGACCCAGGCGTCGCCCTGGGAAGTCATGATCGTCAGTGAAAGGCCGTTCACGTCCAGCACGTAGTGAGACAGGAGCTTCTTATCGTGAAAGGGGTCGCCCTGTCCATTCGGAAGCCGGAAGTCCCGATGTTTCGGGACAACCTTCTGGCCGAGCCAATCCTCGAGGGAAAGCTCACGACCGTCGGACTCGATGGGCACTCCGGCCACGGCCGCCTCCCGCGCCGCCAGCCGGGCCTTCCGGCTCAACTCGGCGATCCCCGCGCAAACCATCTTGGTGCAATCCGCCACGGCACAGGCGTGCGCGCACTGATCCATCGACAGCCCGAGTCGCATCGAACGCAGGAACGGATCATCCGGGCGCGTACGGATTCGATCGGTGAAGAAGGCGATGGCCTGGTCGACCGGGATCATCTGTCCGACCGCAGCCCAGCCGCGCAGGCCTTGCCCCTCGGCCTCGAGCCAGAGCCGTCCGCCCTCAACCCGCTCCACGCGGTAGATCACGAACCGCTCACCGCTCCCCGCCACGGGTTGGCCGTCGTTGCGCAGGGGGAAGTTGTTGTACTTCTGCACGACTCGCTTACCGACCCAGTCCTGGGCCGAGGGCTCTTCGCCCAGCGACCGGCACGGCACGACCGTCATCAGTCCGATCGCCAGCCATGCGGCCACCCGTCGGACTCGACCACCGAGGGTCGCGTTCCTCTCCTGATGCCCCATGCCCTGATCTTCCTCTCCTCGGGTTGAGTTCTCAACCTCGGCGCAGTCGAACCGCGATACCGGCCCGGCACGGCTCTGGCGAGTTCGCCGATCGCAGGGATTCGTGGCGGGGTTTTGAGGTCGATCCGAAGGTGGATGGGCACGGGTTGCGCCAAAAGCGGGTCGCCCGAATCGTCGCGGGAGCCGGACACGACCGAGACCATACCCGGAGAGGTCAAGCGAGGCAAGGCGAGAAACGATACACAGAGTGTAAGGGGAGCAGGAACGCTAATGTCGCCACATCCGGGTGTAGCCAAACGTCAATAGGAGAACTCGACGAATTTTGATAGGGTGGAAGGACGTTGGGGCAAGATAGCTTGATCATGGAGGATCGTCATGTTTCGCGGCTCGCCTACCGATTCGGCCCAGGATGCCCGTCTTCAGCGACTTCTCGGGATGGTCAAGGAAGAATTCTTCGCGGTTGATCAGACGGGTGCGGGGCTCGACTTCGCCACCATCGAGCAACGCGCTCACGAAGCCGGTCGCAAGGTGGCACGCCTGCTCTGCGAGCAAACCGCGTCTCAATGCGCCGAGTCCGCCGAGCACGAGCAACCCTGTCCCGGTTGCGGCCAGGCTTGCGCCGGAACCATCCAAGAGCGACCGCTGGAGACCCGCGACGGGCCGATCTCCCTCAAAGAGGCACGGCACTCTTGCCCGCGATGCCGGCGGGTCTTTTTCCCCCAATAGACCGCGCCAGGGCTTGGATCACCGCGGCTATAGCCCGACGATGCGGGCAATCCTGGTCGCGATGGCCATCGCCGCCCGCTCGTTCGCCGAGGCCGCGAAATTGGCCGGCATCGCTGCGGAACTGAAGATCTCACCCCGCCACCTCCAGACGCTCTGCCAGGAACAGGGAGGCATCGGAGTCGATGAGCAAACCGAGCGGACGACGGCCTATAAAGATCGCCCGTTGATGACGCCGACGACGGCCGCGAATCCGCCGATCGAGTTGGCCGCCGTCATGATCGATGGCGGTCGTATTCAGGTGCGCCAACCCGACCACGGGCCGGGGGTCCACGAGCCGGCTTGGAGGGAGACCAAGACGGCCGTCCTGCTGCGGATGAAGCGTCAGGTATCCGACGTCGATCCACAGCCGAACCTCCCCACGTGCTTTGCTGGACCTCTGGGATCGGCTGTCGAGCTGCCACCGGCGAGTGAATCGGCGACCCCGGCCGAGAAACCGGACTGGAGACCGGTCCCGGTGGTCCGCTCCGGGCTGGCCACCTTGAATGACAGCGAGACGTTCGGTTGGATGGCGGCTGCCGCCGCGGACCGGCGCGGCTTCTTCACCGCCACGGCCAAGGCCTTCGTCAGCGACGGCCTGCCGTATAACTGGTCGATCCAGCGTCGTCACTTCGCCGACTTCGAGCCGATCCTGGATTTCGTCCACGCCGCGGAACACGTGCACGCCGCGGCCAAGGCCACTGGCCAAGGCGTTGAGTTGGGCCGGCACTGGGCGGAGTCGTGCTGGGAAGGTCGCGTCGGGGACGTCCTGGGCGAGATCGCCGATCACCAAAGCCGGATCGATCCACCGACGAATCCCAAAGACGACCCCGACCATCCCTGGTGCGTGCTCGATCGCGAGCGCGGCTACTTGGAGAATAATCAGTCGCGCATGGACTACCCGCGCTACCGCCGGGTCGGATTACCCATCACCAGCAGCCCGGTGGAATCGTGGGTCAAGCAGCTCAACCAGCGCGCCAAAGGGAGCGAGAAATTCTGGAACAACAACGCCAACCCCGAGGCCGTGCTCAACCTCCGCGCGGCTTGGCTCAACGACGACGAGGAATTCATCGACCAGATTCGCAACCGGCCAGGTCATCCCTACGCGCGGCCAGGTCGCGACACGCAAGCACCCATCGCTGCGTGAAAAATCATTAGCGTTCCTGCACCCGAGTGTAAGCGACACACGGCCCGTTCTTCCGTTCTCCCGTTCCGCGGGTTTCTTCCGCCACGACTTTTCCTGGGGGAATGCCAGCACTCGGCAGGCGATCCCGTCCTGGAGGTGTGATGCCCCGATCGATGGGAGGAACCTCGTTCCCACGGTCTCCGTGGGAATGCCGTCTGGGACCTTCTGCGTCCCTCCCGCCCGAGTGCTCCCCGCCTCCGCCAGTCCGGTCGGACGACGCGGAGCGTCGAGGACGGCATTCCCACGGGGACCGTGGGAACGAGTGAAAAGAACTGCCCAGTACTGGTGGGTTTCACCCACCCTACAAAGGCCGGATACCGTTCTCGGACCGTTTCCTAGTTAGCCGGTTCTCCCTTCGCGGGAATCCAGCCTTGTTTACGGAGTCGCTCTCTCATGTCCCGGACAAGCCCGCGAACGGCATCGGGGTTATAGTTGGCGATCACGCCAAGGCGCAGCGCGAGAGACGTCTCGATCGACACCTGTTCGCCAGCGTTAGGCAAGGTCAATGACAGGAGTCCGTCGAGACTGCGGAGGTCGGCCTCGATCTTGGCGTCGCGAGCCGGCTCTGGCACAAGCTCATGATAAATGGCACGAAACGCCCAGACACATTGCCGCGCGACGTCGTAGCCCGCCTCGTCGTTCTCGGCCAGTTCGCACAGGCCGGCGACCATTGCCCTGGCCTGGGCATCATCGACCGGCGATCGCTTATCGCCGATCAGGAGACCGTTGGCCCAGCACACCAGGTCGTCCGCAGCCTCGATCGTGCGCCGGGGGTCACCGTAGGGCCGGGCGCCGAGGGCCTCGTGGAACTTCCGGAGGAGTGACTCATATCGGGTCTGTTCCTCGAGAGCCTTCTTCGAGTCTCCCGACACTTGCTTGATGCCGATCGGCACGAGGGCCTGCGGCCATTCCAGCTCGCCCGGCCGCCCCGGAGCGACGCGGGCCCGCCGGCTCTCGGTCCGGAGTGTGCTTCTCAGCTCGTGGTGGCAGGCGCGACAGTCGTACCGAGCAAAGTCGGGCCAGGCGGCCCCGGGTGGATCGTTATGATTCGCACTGGCCTCCCGGGAGAGAAGCTTCATCGACTCGCGAAAAGCGACCAGGCCGCTGACGATGACGAGCTCGGCTTGCTCCCGGTTCTTCTCGACAACCGGCTGGAGCCGCTTCTGTTGATCGGCGGTCTTCTCCCTCAAATACTGCCAGTGCCGGGGCTCGGCATCGCTGAAGGTCGTCGCCTCGAAGCTCGGTAAAGGGGGGTGCCCGGCGGCGTACATCGCATGCGTGAGGATCTTCTTCTCTTCGTAGTTGCCGATGTGGCACGAGGCGCAGACCTCGGCGCGTCGGACCGGATCCCACAGGTCCGTCATCCCTTTGATCTGTTCCTTCTCCTTTCGGTTGAGATCGAGCCAGTCCTTCGGTCGGTTCGCCGCGTGCACCAGACCGCGTAAGATCACCGCATCCGGATGTTCGCCCACCCACTCTCGATAAGCACCATGACAGGCCACGCAGGTCACGCCTTCGGAGAGAAACTGGGGGTTCATCGGCTGCCCGCCGACCTCCGGTAGAGCATGACATCGGAGGCACGAATCCACGGTCGTGGCATCGGGGTCCTTGAAGCCGAGGAGTCGGACGATCTGCCGGCTCCGCGGCGAGGCCAGTTGGTGGTAGGCGATCTGGTGCTTGTCGGCCTTGTTGTAGTACTGCCACTCGTTCATCCGACAGATCATCTGGTCGCGGAGCGGCTGCGCATAGGTCGGGTTCTTGTCCTGGTTGTGGCATCCAATGCACGATCCGGATGGGTTGGGAAACGGTGTAGGCCGGATTCGGTTCCGTCCGGGAGCCGGTTCTTGAACGGCGCTCGGCACCTGACCCCGCCCGGGTTGAGCGGTCCACCCGAGAACGACCGCCAACATGACTCCGAGGAACGGAGCCATCCAGCGCGATGGTCTTGACCTTGTCTGTGCCATGCCGGTCATCCCCACTTGAGCCGTTGAGCCGCACTCTCACAACCTCGGGCTGACGGTTTCCCCCCTCGGCGCTCCGGAAGGGCGTGCCCTGGGTCAATCCCACTCGGTTGAGGACGATCCGCTCGGATCGATCGCCGAGTCACGTTCGGCAACACGCGAAAAAGCCGGGACGTTCGCGAAGACCCGTTGGCGTCCATCCGGCGCTGGATCTGCCCCGCATCACGGCCCATCCCCCTGGGTCCGCTCCGCCAGGAGGCGGTCCAGCTCGGCGACGCTCAGGGCATGCTGCGTGAATCGTGAGTTACCGCGATCCTTGACCCAGCGGAAGTGCGCCTCGGCCGCCGCTTTGCGGCCCATCGCCAGCATCTGGAGCCCGAGGTAGCACCGCGCCTCGGTCATCTTGTCGTGGTTGATGGCGGATGCCAGAAGCTTGGCTTCATCGAGCTCGCCGCGAAGGTACGCGATGATCGGATAGGGCCAGGCGGACGTGTCGCATCGGGCCTTGGCCGCGTCGAGGATCTCTTTCGCTCGGCCGTCCTGGCCGGCGCGGCGTGCGACGAAGTGATCCAGCAGCGCCGCGTATATCGACAGGTTCCCGCGCCAGCCCTGGAGGTCCAGCACCGCTTGCGCCGCATCCGCCGCACCCTCGCGCCGCGTCAGGAACAGGATCGCCGCCCGGGAGTACTGGGAAAAGGCTTCCTTGGGATCGAGGCGGATGGCCTGATCGAAGTCGTCGAGGGCACTGCCCCATTCTTTCCGGTAGCGCCCGCCAAACCACGATGATAGTAGGCCCAGGCGAACTTCGGGTCGAGCCGGATGACCTCGTTATAATCGGCGATCGCCTTGTCGTAGTCCTTCCGATCGGACCATGTCAAACCACGGCCATAGTAATCATCGAGGCTCCGAGGATCGATCTGGATGGCCCGGTCGAAGTCGGCGATGGCTTTGGCGTATTCCTTCTTGCCGCGCAACGCCCAACCCAGACCACTGTAAGGCCAGCGATAATCCGGATCGAGCCGGATGGCCTGGTCGAAGTCCGCGATCGCCTTGTCATACTCCTTCTTATCGGACCAGGTATGACCGCGACTGTCGTAGGCGGAAGCGGACTTGGGATCGAGCCGGATGGCCTCATTGAAATCGGCGAGGGCTTTCTCATGGTCCTTCTCCGCGGACCAGGCGAGGCCGCGATCCTCGTAGCTCGAAGCGTCGTCGGGATTGAGTCGGATCGCTTCGTCATACTCGACGATGGCCTTGGCGTAATCGTGCTTTGCGTGCCGGGCGCGACCGCGGTTGTGGTACGCCCAGGAGAATCCGGGATTGATCCGTATGAGCTCGTCGAAGTCAGTGATCGCCAGGTCGTACTCCCTCTTCTCATACCGCGCGAGCCCACGGCCGTTGTAGGCCGCGACATTTCGGTGATCGTTTCGGATGGCCTCGTTGAAGTCGGCGATGGCGATATCGTACTCCTTCTTCTCGCGCCAGACGGTGCCACGGCCGAGAAAGGCATCGGAGTATCGAGGATTCATCTCGATGGCCTTGGTGTAGTCGTCGATGGCGTTGTCCTGCTTCTTCATCTCCGACCAGACGACTCCGCGGTTACTATACCCGGCGGCATCATCGGGAACGAGCCGGATCACTTCGTTGCAATCCGCGAGGGCCCGGTCGAGACGCCCCTTGTCGTACCAGAGTTTGGACCGCATGAGGTAACACCAGGGATCGTCCGGGTTGCGGCGGGCTCGATCGGAGAAGTATTCGATGGCCCGTTCGACCGGTATCACCTGGCTCGCCAGGACCCAGCCGCTGGTTTTCGTCTCCTCGGCTTCCAGCCAGAGCCATCGGTCGCGAACTCGCTCCACGCGGTAGATCTCAATTCGATCGGGTTCTCGGCTTTCGGATGACTGCGTCTCACGAAGCTCGAGACCGTGGAACCTCTGCACGACCCGCTTGCCAACCCAATCCCGGCCGTCTGGTGCCTGCGCCGGACCAATCCCGGAGCCAGCAAGGCCGTCGCGATCGCCAGCCCGATGATGGCTTCTCTGGCGACCGCACCCCGACATACGGCCCATCGCCGAGCCGGCTCCTCCGCATCTCTCCGCGGAACCTCGTCGCGCTGTGACATGGCTGAAACCTCCTGACGAAGATCAACCTCTGCTCCCCGGCCCGCGAGGGGACCGCCCCGCCTCACGGCCCAACCCGCTCGACAAGGTAGACCTAGATCCTTGTACCGCTCCAGGAAACCGCCTGCTTGTCGCCGTGGAGGGCGAATTCGCGCGACTTCTGCACGACCCGCTGCGACGGACTCTCGATCGGGCTGCTGCCGTGTGGGACATTGGCTTCCCGGGACTGCGACGCGGAAGCGAAGCCATCCCGCTTATCGGACGAGCCGGAAGTGCCCGGCAGATCCTCGAACGGACTTCGACCGGTCTGGGCGAGCAATGTGGACGGAGCCGAGGTTCCGAGCATGATCGTCAGCCCCAGGGCCGCCAGGATGAGTGCGTTTCTCGCAAGGGCCTGACCGCGTCCGGCCAGACGCTGCGCCATGGCATTGCGCAAAGACATGGGTCGAAGCCTCCCGCCCGGAGTTCACCGCTTCGAATCGCCGAGTCACGCTACTCGACGATACGGCCTGCGGTCCGGCAAGTCCAGAAGGATCGGAGAAATCCGATCCCACATTGTGCCGATCGATCCGATAGCGGGTCGGGAGGGGCGGCGGCCATTTCGCAACGGGCGGGATCGCCATCAATGGCGGCGCGCGGTCCCCACTTGCGCCGTGGTGAACTCGGGCGCGAAGCTGGCGACGGACGCGGAGACGGGTGGTCCGCCATCCTCAGGCCAGTAGTTGAAGCGGTACCGCGTGGGGGCCAGGCCCGTCGAGGGGAGCAGGCTCTCGGGGACCGTCACCGCGATCTTGCGACCCCTGATTCGCACATCGAACGCGGGCAGGTCGGTCGTGGTGCCGCGGACCAGGTCGACGACCTGCGCCGTCGGCTTGAGCGAAGCATCGAGCCGGACGATCACGATGGCGTCGAACTTGACGTTCGGGCGGCCCGCGAACGGCCCCGTGGGCAGGTTGCCGTTGCGGTCTACCCCCCAGACATAAACCGCGGGCGCCTGCTCGATCGAGCCTTGATTGGTTCCCGCAAAGACGAAACTCCCGTTGGCCATGAGCTTGCCGCTGGCCTTCACCGCGTTCAGCTCGGCCCACCTTGGCCCCGCATAGAACGGGTAGAAATGAGGCGACTTCGTCACGACACCCGAGACGGCAACCTGATGAACCGCGTGGAACGGGACGTACAGCTTCACCGGCGGCTTCGCCGAAGATAGCGTCCTTGTCGGTCGGGTTCGCGCATACTGTGGCTGGTCCGATTGCACGATCGTCATTCCTTGGGTCATCACCCTGAACGGCTGCAAGCCTCCGCAGAGATAAAGAGTCTGGCGCCACGGGCTCGGTTGTGGAAAAATGGTAAGCCCCAACGATCGGATCGGCCGATGGGTCGCTTGCCCGGCGAAGTCGCGGCGGGTATCCTGTCCATCTGAACCGGACGAGTTGTAATCGACATTCTCATTTGTGCAGAAGCAGCGATCATGAGACTCAACGGCAAGACGGCGTTGGTGACCGGCGCGGCGCGGGGGATCGGGCGCGGCTGCGCCCTGGAGCTGGCCCGCGCGGGGGCCGACGTCGCGGTCAACGACCGCGAGAAGACGGAACAGGCCGAGTCGGTCATCGCCGAGATCCAGGCGATGGGCCGGGCGCAGTGCTCGTCGACGGGGACGTGTTCCGCCGGCCGTCGTGCGAGGAGGTCGTCGCGCGGGCGATCGACGGCCTGGGACGCATCGACATCTTCGTCAGCAACCCGGCTTACCAGCACCGGGCCGACTTCCTCGAATACGATCCAGAGGCGTTCACCAAGGTGATCGAGGGGACGCTGACCGGCGGGTTCCACATGAGCCAGCTCGTGGCGCGGCACATGGTCGAGCGGGGCGGCGGGGGCAAGATCGTGTTTATCTCGAGCTGCCACGTCCACACGCCGTATGCGCGGAGCATCGCCTATAACGCCGGCAAGGGGGGCCTGAACAACATGGCCTTCACGATCGCCGCCGAGCTGTACAAGTACCGGATCAACGTGAACGTCATCGAGCCCGGCTGGATCGACACGCCCGGCGAGCACGAAGCCTTCGGTAGCGCGGCGATCGCCAAGGCCGGCGCGACCCTCCCCTGGGGCCGCCTCGGCCGGCCCGACGACATCGGCAAGGCCGCCGTGTTCCTCTGCTCCGACGACGCCGACTACATCACCGGCACCGCCCTGGCCGTCGACGGCGGCATCTGGCTCCGCTCGGCGTGGGAGTGAGCGCGATCCCCATTGTGGCAAGCCGTGACGATCGGCCGACCGGCCGCGTCCCTGTACCATTCCCGACTCGGAACAGGCCCAACCGCCCGCATCCATCAAGGCCGTGGGGAGGACTCCGAGCATGCGACGGATTCGACGACACTTGCCGACAGGATGGTTGCTCGTTACCGGCCTGTTCCAGCTCGGGCCGATGGTCGTCGTGGCGGATGAACCCCCGCCCGTCACGAAGGGCGATCGGATGGCCGCGATCGTCGCGGCGGTTCGGGCCGAGGAGGCGAGATACCGGGACATCGAATACGTCGCGCGGATCGTGATCCGCGACACGAGCCGGAAGGATCCGGCCGAACCCGCCGACGTCACCACGATGGCCACGCGCCGGGTCGTCCTCCAGGGAGATCGGATCTACCTCCGGCACCAGGCGTTCGAACGGATGCCGGGGTTCAAGGGCCGTCGGGAGCTGGTCTCCGCCTACGACGGGGAACGGACGCGCACGGTAACGTCAGGCAACTGCGCGAACATCCACCTGGGGCGTTTCCTGCATCCGGAGATCTCCCCCGCGCATAGCCTGCCGCTGGCCCACTACAAACTCAACTTCCCCCTCTCGGTCTACCTGAGCGGGACCTTGACGATCCACGCTTACCTCAAATACCCTCGAGAGCTCATCGAATCCGGCTCGATGGACGTGTTCGCCAGGGTCGCGACCCACTTCGAGGGCGAGGAGAAGATCGACGGTCTTCGTTGCCTGAAACTCCGCATCGACCGCTGGTTCAATCTGAATCTCGACCCGATCACCCAGTATCTTTGGCTGGCCCCCGAGCGGAATTACCACTGCGTCCAGGAGAAATTCTCGGACCATGACATGCACGTCGAGGGGCTGCGCGAGGTGTCGCCCGGCGTCTGGTTCCCGACGAAGATCACGGCCAGTGACTACGTGATCGAGGGACTGCACGGGGGGAAGAAGGTCGTCGCGAAACGGACCGAGACTTTCGTCGAGAAGGTCGACCTCGCGCCGCATTACGAGGCCGCTTTCTTCCGCGACGTCGCGATCCCCACCGATCTGCCCGTCTTCACGATCAAGGATCGCGCGCTCGTCGGCTCGAAGCTACCGGAGCCGGTCGGTGGCGATCGCCCACAGGTGAGTCTCTTGCGAGTCGCCGCCCAGGTCGCCAAGGAGGAGAAGCGCTACGATGACATCGAGGTCAAGGTCCACGTTCAAGCGCACCGAGTCATCCCGAATCTCTACCAGTGGAATCCCCTGGCCGAGGAGTCGTGGGACGACCGCTCGATCGTCAAGGATGACCTGGCCTATCACATCACGCGACGGATGCAAGCCTCGGGCACCGGCTGGGACCTCGCGCTGCACCAGGTCGACGCGTTCGATGGGCGATGGTCACGCAGGTACTGGAGTGCGGACCACCCGCTCAACCCTCAGGGTGCCGGAGTGTTCCTGCGCCGAGGACGCGTGAGGATAGACGACGGCCGTGGCGATGGCATCTTCGTGTATCGGCCACACACGCTGTTGCTGCGCGATGACCTGATCTTCAGCCCTCTCGCCGACCTGCTCGCCTCCCCGCGGCACAATGGCGTCGGACAGACGACGCTCCAGTTCCGCCCTGGCGGCACGGCGGAGGTTGACGGCCACCCGTGTCTCGTGGTTCGGGGCGCGTTTACCTCCGCGCGCGGGAAGGTATCCGACGCTGCGACCGTCCTGTACCTGGCAGCCGATAGGAACCACATCCCGATCAAGCTGGAGGCGTGCGCCGGTAACTTCGCCAATCCGCTGATGCCGACCCGCACCGGTCACTGCGAGGACTTCCGCGAGATCGCACCGGGGCTCTGGTATCCGGTCCGCGTCACCGAGCTCGGCCTCGAGGTCGGGTCCCACATGGGTCAGGGCTGGCTCCTGCTCAACTGGCGGCGCGACACCACGATCGACTCGGTAACCCTGGCGCCCAGGGTGGACGAGGCCATCTTCCGCGACGTGATCGTACCGGCGGGGGCCAAGGTCCAGGTGCAAGACGAGGCCGGGCAAGCCGTCGGTGAGTTCGAGCAGGCGGACGCGGGAATCCCCTCGATCACGCCCGAACGCTACCAGGAACTCGTGACCCAGATGAAGGCTGCGCGTCGCGAAACAGCAGGCACACCCATAACGATCGCCATGAAACGGAGTCCGGCCATGCCCTCGGGATTCACGATCTTCTTCCGCAGGCTGCTCGCCGCGACCGGCTGGCTCGCCGGCATGGCCGCCGCAGCCGAGCCGGATTCCATCCGCTTCAACACCAACTTCGAGGGAGCCTCGCTGGGCACGATCGAGCGGCTGGGCGAGACCGCGTTCCGCTGTCATGTGAAGGGCCAGCAGGACGAACACGCGCACAACCGCCAGGCGAGCTGGTTTTTCTTCCGGATCGATGGGGCGCGCAACCGCGATCTCACCCTGACCATGACCGACTACGTGGGCGAGTACAACGGCAAGCCCGGCGCCTGCCCGATGGGGCCGGGCATCCTCCCGGTCGCCAGCGACGACGGCGAACACTGGCAGCCGATCTCCCAGGTCACCTGGGACGACCGCGCCAAGGAGGCCACGATCCGGATCCGTCCAGAACACGACGTCCTCTGGATCGCCCACCAACCGCCGTACACGACCAGCCGATTGACGCGGCTTCTCAAGGAACTCGACCGCTGCGACAACGCTCGGATCGAAGTCATCGGCAAGACCGCGCTGGGGAGAGACCTGCACCTGATCACGGTCACCGCGCCGGATGTCGACGACCGGGACAAGGTCACGGTCTGGCTCCAGGCCCGTCAGCATGCCTGGGAGTCCGGGACGTCGTACGTGATGGAGGGTGCGCTACGCTTCATCACCTCCGACGACCCGAAGGCCCGCGACCTGCGCCGACGGGCCGTCTTCGTATTCACCCCGATGGTCGACCCCGACGGCTCCGCCACGGGCCAGGTCCGGTTCAACGCCAACGGGTTCGACGTCAATCGCCATTGGGACGAGGTTGACCTGCGACAGAAGCGATACCTCGCCGCAATGCCGGAGATCTGGTACGTCAAGAAGACAATTGCCTCGCACGTTGCATCGGGCCGGAAGATTCACCTGATGATCAACCTGCACAACACCGAGACTGGCGAGTACCTCTCGACCCGGGCGAATGATGAGGCATCGCGCGGGATCGTCAAACGGCTGAGCGATCGCCTGGTGCGAGAGACGAGCTTCCGGCCCAGCCACGGGCCGGTGCTTGGCGAGGTCCCCGTTGGCTCGGCCAACGTCCTGTATACTCAGCTCGGAGTTCTGATCCTGCTGATGGAGCAGCGCATCGCCAACGACGCGCGCACCGGCCGGCCGACGACCGTCGAGGACCGCCTCCGCTTCGGCCAACAGCTCATCGCGATCATGGCGGAGACGGCGCGGCCTTGAATCAGACCTCGGTCGGAGGTTGGTCCTTCTCCGATCGCATCGCTCAGGGGGCGAACGGCTCATCCGGGAAGCGCGCCCGCGCCTCGGCAGGACGTCCCCGGGCCAACTCGGCCGAGGCGCTGCAACAATGGGCGTACGCGAGACCCTCCCACTGATCCATCATGTCTTCAGACGCAGCTTCTCACAGCGGCGGTGCCGGAATCGCTGGCCGCCGAGGTCCATTCGTTCGATCGCGGCACACCCCCGCCCAAGGCTCCTTGCTTTTCATCAAGCCGGATGCAAGTGATGACGGACTTCCGACCGGAGATACTTCATAGGGTCTCGGCATGACAGATTCGGTTTACATTCGTGTCGGATCCGGATAGGACAGTGGTTGTCCCCATCGAGAAGACGCCGTATGATGATTGACTGCGGCTATGGACGCAAATTGCCTCGGATCTGCGGGTGGCATAACGTTGACCGGCATCGCAACTATAATGAGGAGCAGGACTTAAAGAACTAACCCGAGAGAACTGGGATGGACAACATTGCTCCATAATGAGGATAAACATGTCTGAAAATGTGGCCGTCGATCATCGCGGTCTCGCCTCGAGGACGGAACCGCCCGACAGCGCTCACTTTGTTGAAGATACTCCCCCCGGTGATTGGCCTGCCTTGCAAGACGAGAGTGCCAGCCCAACCATGCGGATCGCGGCGCTCTGTCGACTCGTCGATACGCCTCAACAGAAGGACGCTCTCAGCTACTTGGTGGACGAACTGGGTCGCACAGACATCCCTCCGGAATGGCGCGATGCCACGGTATTTGCTGCTGAGGACCTTCACTTTCCCCCGGAGTTGAGGGCCGCGGCGGCAGATCGACTGCTAGCAATCGCTTCAGCCCTGCGGTCTGAATCCGAGGTACAGGACAAGGTGGTTTGGTCGGCCCTCCGGCGTGGGGCATCGCTGTTAACCCAAGTGCAGGTTGAGCGTCTGCTTCCGTTCATGCAAGGAGGACGAGTTGACACCCGCGCTGTCGCATTGCAGGCTGTCACGCGTTTGTTCGAATCGCAACCGCCGGAGTCTCCGATCCCTTCGGTGGCGGACCGCACCTATGAATTCACGACCAAGCTCCTTGACCCGGATGTTTTCGCCGCAGGGGAACCCTCATTGATTGCCCGGTTCGCGGTCTCCGCGCTGGCGGTTCTTGGCGACCCACGGCTGCAACAGGCACTCGATCAGGTCAAGGCATTGAACCGAGGGTTCTTGATCCGTCGCTTGCATCAGGAACTCCTACGAATCCGAAACGGTTGGCTCGACCGCGGAGTTCCGTGTGACCATCCAGCCGTGAAGAATATCGACGACGGGCTTGCTCGGTGAATGCCTGTCGGCCCGACCACTTGAATCGGTCCGAGGCGCACGGCACGCTCTCTGAGAAACCCTTCCCTGGAGGCCATGCACGTGCCCGCCCTCGTTGTTCCCGACGCGCCGGGAATGCCCTTGGCCCAGTTCGCAGTCATTGGGATTTACGACGACCCAGATTCCGCGTTCGTCAAACACGTCGCCCTTCTTCGAGAAGATAGTACGGTAGTCTACGGCGCAGAGGTCCACGTGTTTCACATGGGACCACCTTTGGTGGCGGGTGATCGCTCACGGGGACATGCTGGAGAGGACCCGATCTGCCCGTCCCACGTGGCAGGATGGATCAATCTCACGGTCGACGAGCGAGAAGGCATGATCGATTGGCTCGCCGAGGTGGACAAAGAGAATCGCCCTGGTGGACTTGTCGGTACATGGCGAACCTATGTTGTGGATCCCCCTGAATGCTGGTATGAGGACGAGAAACAGGTGAGGCTATACCGTCGGTTTAGCTGCGGCGGCTTCGTCTTGGCCTGCTATCGAGACGGAGCCGGTATCACGCTCATCGAGACGCCATCGACTGCGACTTGGCCGGAGGTGTCCCTCGACCAGATTATCCGCGCGTACGGGCCACAAGTGCGAGAGCGGGAGACACTTCGCAGCAGCCTGGGATTGCCCGGAGACGGCCCCTGGTCGGTCTTATTGGCAGGCTACGTTATCCATGCGTTCGATCGGGGAGATGGTGAGATACGAACGTCCCCTCTCATGGTTACTGATCTCGACCTTGCCCGGTTCAACCGCCCCTCTGCATCCCAGCCGCCGACATCGATTCAGTAACCTGCCTCTCTTATCCACCTGACGGCAGTAAGCCGAAGCGTGCAATGGCTTCCCTGGGAAGACTTGTGCGATAAGCTAAGCTTGATCACAGATGCCCCTCCGCAGATGGCTTCCCTCAATCCCTCGCCCCGCCTTCCAGCTCGATGGCCCGGAGCACGCGCAGCGGATAATCGGTCTGGATCACGTCGATGCCGTCGCGGATGGCGCGCCGGTATCGGGGGATCGACTCGTGCATGCCGAGCGCGTCGCTGAAGACCTTGACGCCCTTGGAGTGGCAGCGATCGATCAACTCCTTGGAGAGGATCGACCACTGGGTGTCGAGGGCATACGGTCGAACCCGGTCGATTACGACATCGAATTGCGCCGGATTTCGGAGCGGCGGCATCCGTCGGATTCGCGGATCGATGCGCCGGAGCTCTTCGAGGTATTCGATATGTTGATACACGACGGCCCGCTCGATCAGGCCGTGCCGGGACAAGACTTCCGCGAGGGCCTTGGGCGCGATGTCCTTGGCGTTGACGTAGAGCTCGACTTGCCGGCCCGCCGCTTCGAGGAACGCGTCGAGGCTGGGGACCATCGTCCCCCGGAACGATCGGCCGAACCAGGATCCGGCGTCGAGAAGTGCGATCGCGCCTGCCTCCTGATCGCGGACCGCTCCCCGCCCACTGGTCGTGCGGTTGAAGGTGCCATCGTGGAGCAAGACGTGCTTCCCGTCGCGGGTCGTGCGCACGTCGAACTCGACGAAGTCGGCCCCGAGGTGGATCGCTTTTTCGAGGGCCGGAAACGTGTTCTCAGGAGCATAACGCGATGCTCCGCGGTGGTGGGCGATCTGTGGTCTTCGGCCGCGAGTGGTCTTGAGGGCCAGCCGCGCCAGGATCTCCTCGGCGTGGTCGGTCTGAAGCCAGTCGACGCCCGCGGCGACCATGCGGTCCCAGACCTCGGGCCGGTCCTCCTGGCCCAGCACCTTCGCCTGGACCTTGATCCCGAGCCGGTGGAACGCGCGACAGGCTTCGAGCGTGACGTCGCCCGCGTCGATCTCGACGGCCGCCGGCCGGACCTCCTCGACCCATCGGTCCATGCCGAACCGCGGTCGCCACTTCGTCATCACGGCCAGTTCTTCGGTCGCGGCCGTGCGGATCGCCTTGAGGACTTCGGGCCTGTCGTAGAAGACGACCTGACGCGCCATCCCGGCCGCGACGACCTCGCGAGCCAGTTGGACGGGGTCCACATCCTTGAGGTCGAGGTAGAGGTTGACCCGCCCTCGTGCGAGCTCCAATCCCTCCGCGAGCGTCGGGATTCGCGCGCCGGCGAATCGCCGGGCGAACGAGGATCCGACATCGAGGGCCCGGATCTCCGCCAGGGTGTGAGCGCGAACCGCCCCGGAGCCGCCGGTCTTCCCCTGAAGCTCGCCATCATGGAACAGGACATGATGGCCATCCTTGGTGAGCCGGACGTTGACCTCGACCCACTCCACGCCATCGGCGATGGAGAATTCCAGCGCCCGCGCCGTGTTCTCGGGCGCCTGGTTCATCGCGCCGCGGTGGGCCATCACCTGGATCGCGCGCGGCGGCTGGACCGGCTCGAAGAACGGGAAAGCGGGGCGATCATCGTCCGCCCCCGCGGCCACGGCGCCGACCACGATTCCCCACCAGAGCACGAGCGTCATGCCGAATTGTCCTCTCCGATCGCAAGAGGTCCCGGCCGTCGTGCTCGAGCCGGTCCGCGCCGGGAACGTCCGCGAGGTTGTCATGCGCCGGTCGAACGGCTCGACCCTCGGGAGATCCATCGTATCGCATCGGAAAGGACTCGATCCACGGTGATCAAAGGTCAATGAGCAAGAAGGACCTTCCGCGGGGTGGCATCATCGGTATCGCGGGGCAAGGCGTCGATAACCGAATGGTCGCGAAGCGGCATCGCCCATTTGAAGACGTCGGCGTCCCCGAATGACCTTGCATTCTCCCGCGATGCCGACTCAAATGGCGGACCCTAGGCAGGCTTCCACCCCTCCAGGAGGTCCGATCCATGGACAGGATGACCCGACGCGACACGCTGAAGTTGGCCGGACTCTCGCTCCCGATGGCCGCCGCGGTGGGTGCGCAACCCTCCCGAACCAAGCCGTACCTGATTCTGTCGTGCGACGGCGGCGGAATTCGCGGCCTGCTGACCGCCAAGGTCATCGAACGGCTCCAGAACGAGGTCCCGTTTCTCGACAAGGTTGACCTCTTCGCGGGGACATCCACGGGCGGAATCATCGCCCTGGGGCTGGCCCACAACCTATCCCCGGCCGAGCTGGTCGCGCTGTATCGGGACCGCGGGCCGGAGATCTTCACGGTGAATAGCTCCAGGCATCCGGCGAGGAGCCGGTTCCTGGAATTCCTGAGCGGCCTCGATGCCAAAGTGCGGGAACTCCTGAGAAGCTTCCAGTTCGATCCGCTGGACCTGATCCACCCGAGGTATTCGAACGCCGGGCTGAGGAGGGTGCTGACGCAACACTTCGGGAAGGCGACGATGGGCGATCTGAGGAGGTCGGCGGTGGTCACGACGCTCCGACTGTTCTCAGAGGCCAGGAACTGGGCACCCCTGGTGCTGCACAATGTCGGCGAAGCGAATGCCGACGCGGCTGATATTCGGGTCCAGGACAAGCAGACCCTCTCGACGAAGTTGGTCGATGCCGCCCTCTGTACGAGCGCCGCCCCCCTCTATTTCCCGCCTTACCCGCACCCCGAGTTCGGCTTCTGCGTTGACGGCGGCCTCTTCGCCAACTGCCCCGCGAGCATCGCGCTGGGCCTCGCCTGCCGTGCCAATCAGGGGGATGTCAATAGCATCCGCATCCTCTCGATCGGCACGGGCGTACAAATCAGCGGGATCGACATCCCACATTCAACGCCCTTCGACAGGGCGGCCGAATACGGGGCCTTGGCATGGCTCTCTCCCCTTCCTCGCGGGGTGAGCCTGGGGAACAAAGAGACGCTCACGCCCGCCTTCCCGTTGCTCTCCGCCCTGCTCGACGCCAGTTCCGCATCGAACAGCTACGTGTGCGATCAGGCGCTGGCCGGGCACTACCACCGGGTGCAGATGAACCTGCCGAAGCCGATCGCACTCGATGACGCCTCCAAGGATACGCTCGACTTCCTCGAAGAAGTCGCCGAGCGGATCCATCAGGCGGATTGGAAGGCCGCGACGGATTGGCTGAAGGCGCAGATCAGCTAGAGCGGCTCACGCCTGGATGGCCGACGGGGCGGCGCACAGAGCCCCTCCTACCTTGCATTGATGCCAAAGCCGGTACCATCATGGTCCTGCAAGAGCCAGCGGCTCGCTGGCGGACCACCCTACCCGGTTCGGCGAATCAAGAAGAATTTGTTCGCGTTGGCCACTCCCTCTTCGCTCTCCTGGCAGGTCTGGTAGGCGGGACGATCGCCGTGTGGTTCTGGGGAGGAGGAAACGATTGGAAGCCCGGCCAGCCTCCTAACTCACCCACGGCCCCACGATCTTATCCAGCACCGACAGGAAGGCCGCCAAAGCGAAGCCCAGGCCCAAGGCAATATTCCGCGCATACAGATCGCCGTGATCCGGCCGACCCAGCCAGCGACCCAGCAACCCGGCGATGGTTCCGAGGAGGGCCAGCGGGATGAAGCCGCCCCAGAACGTGTAATAGGTGACCGCCTGGATGAGGAGCCAGATGAGCTCCATCGTTTCATTCAGGCCCTCCTGGAACATCTCCCAACCGTTCACATATCCCCGGAACGGGATCGGGAAGCGGTAGAGCATGCCGACCAGCAAAGCTGCTGGAAACATGCCGAAGAAGACCCAGAGAATCCCGCGCAGGATTGCCTTACCCATTGATCGTCTCCCGTTTCGATTGTGCGAGGAATCTAGCGGAAGCGGCGTTTCTCGTCGAGACGATTCCAGGGTGCCGCGGATTTCCCCGCTCGAATCTCTGGCCCTGTGCGATCTCGGCGTGATCGTCTCGCGGGCCGTCCCTCGGCATCGCCATCATCCGCGGTATAGTGTCTGCGTGGTTCCATGAAAGGAGGAAATGACTGACATATCGTAAAACTTTCCCGCCGGAATCCCATTGCCACTCGCTGATGCGGTAGTCAGAATATAAGGGAGGAGATGGGCCATGACCTTCACGGAAGCTATGACGTTGATCCGCGATCACGAAGAAGAGTTCTACAAGGTCAGGCGGTCGATTTGGGACCGCCACCTTGTGGTGAACCACTTCTACCAATACGCATCGGATGCAATCAATGACGAATTCAAACGCGTGCCCACGATGTGGGATTTAGACAATGGCGAAGGAAGTACTTCCGGTTCTTACTGGCCATATAAACCATCACCCGACGATATGGAAGCGACCGATTGGGAAATCTATGACGCTAACAAACTCTTTCCTGGCAATCGGCTAGAAGAGGATGATGACTTCCCGATCAATGGGAGGTCGGATTGAGAAGCGGCTCCCCGACCGGCGCCCGATGGGCCGCCGGCAGGATCCGACCCGTGCCTCTGGACCCAGGTTTCCCCACCCTCCTCGTGATCGCCCAGAACGGGACGATGGTCCGCGAGATCCACGGCACCGCACCCAGCAAGATCGGTTGGAGGCAAGCAATCGTCAGAGACCTCCTGGGGAGGTCCGCGACGCCCTGAGTCATCGCGCCCTCCAGAACCGGATCACTCGCGTCCTCTTCTTGCATCGATGGCAGCGAGATGACGCCGAGCCTTCAAAGACGCTCGGCTTCCTCGGCCGCGACGTTGGGCACCTTGGCCAGGACCCGATCGAACGCGCCGCGATCGCCGCGCGCAGCGCGCTCCTCCAGATAGTCGCCCGTCATCAACGCCGAGAGCTTCTCGGCCACCGCCGTCGTGATGAGTGGGTTGATCGAGATGACCTCCCGCTCCGCGTCGTGCTTCGATTGCTTGTGCAACAATTCCGGCAGTCGCAGGCTCAGCGTGCTCATCGGGTCTCTCTCCGATCCGGCCCAGGAACTCGCGGGGCGTCATGATCCGCAGGCCGGATCGCTCGACCCCGGTAGAATCCTTGGCATCGAATGTGACAGTCCCCTCGCAGTTTGCGGCGGGCTGTGACGACGAATCGGATCGGATGATGCTTGCTCCCCGAAGGGCGATCACAGTAATGTGAACCCGTAAGGCTGACACAAATCAAGAGGAGACGAACATGAAGAACGAGCTTCGGAGATGGTGGGGAGCGGCCTGCATCCTGGTCGTGAGCGCGGGAGCCGCGTTCGCGCAGACTCCGGCGAGCCCGCTGGCCAAGGCCGCCAAGAAGGAGTCGATCTACGACAAGACGGCCGACGCGAAAGTCCAGGTCGAGAAGGCGACCGCGCGAGCGAAGAAGGATGACCAGCGCGTCTTGCTCATGTTCGGCGGCGACTGGTGCGGCTGGTGCCACAAGCTGCACGATCTCTTCGCCAGCAACCGCGAGATCCGCAAGACCTTGAGCGATGAATATGTCCTCGTCACGATCGACCTCGAATCGCCCAACGCCCCCGATCTGCTCAAGACGTGCAAGGAGGCCCTGAGCAAGGAGGAGCTGGAGAGGGGCGTCGGCTATCCGTTCCTGGCCGTGCTCGACGCCCGGGGCAAGGTCGTCACGGCGCAGCGGACCGACACGCTCGAGGAGGGCGACCATCACGATCCGAAGCGGGTCCAGGCGTTCCTGGACCGATGGAAGATCGCTCCGAAGGACGCCAAGCTGATCCTCGGGGAGGCCCTGTCGCGGGCGTCGTCCGACGACAAGCGCGTCCTGCTGACCTTCGGCGCCCCCTGGTGCGGCTGGTGTCACAAGCTCCACGATTGGCTGGCTCAGCCCGAGATCGCGGCGATCCTCGACCGCGACTTCATCGTCGCGCAGGTCGACGTCGACCGCATGACGGGCGGCAAGGACGTGATGTCGCGGTACCGTTCCGACGCCTCGGGCGGAATCCCCTGGTTCGCGATCCTCGATGTCAAGGGCAAGTCGCAAGCGACCTCCGACGGGCCCGGCGGCAATATCGGCTATCCGGCGAAGCCCGAGGAGATCGACCATTTCCTGTCGATGGTCAAGGGCCAGCGCCGTCACATCGACGACGGCCAGTTGGATCAGCTCCGGAAATCCCTCGAGGAGGCCGCACGTCGGATCAAGTCGTCGTCGCAACAATGATTGATTGCGACGCTCGGTCGGAGTATTCTCAGGAGATCGAGGCGCGGCAGCCCCGCGCCGCGCTGGTCCGACCTGATCCTCTCCGACCGAGGCTCTCCCATGCCGATGAAGGTGGAATGCCCGTCGTGCCGGGCGACGATTCAGGTTCCGGAGGTGCACGCCGGCCGGCGCGGACGATGTCCGCACTGCAAGGCGGTGTTCTCCGCACCGGTCCTGGAGACGGCACCCGTCGAACCCGGCTTGATCTTCGAGGCCGGCCCGGCCGCCGATGACGTCGTCGTCCCTTCGGCACAACCGCGGCAACACGCGGTGGGCCCGGATGACGGAGACGCCTACGCGCTGGCGGAGACGTCGGCGAAGAAGGCGAAGGCCGCCCGGGTGCGGGCGGAGGCACTGCCCGGCGTGGGGATCAGTGCCAAGGGCGTGACCGAGGCGGCCGCGCCCACGCGGAGGACCATGACCCCCAAGCAGATCCTCGCGGCGTTCGAGGGCCAGATCGAGCCGGTTCGGCCCACGATCCTGTACCGGCTCTGGGTCGCGATCGTCGCCGGGGTGATGGTGCTGCTCCCCCTGGCCTATGTCGCGATCATCGGCCTGATCGTGGCCGGCCTGGTGTACCACGCGATCCACCACGTGACGATCTTCCAGGCCCTGGGAACCCGGCGCAATGCGCTGAAAGCGGCGGCACTGATCTACATCACGCCGCTGATCGCCGGCGCCGTGGTCGTCGCACTGATGCTCAAGCCGCTGTTCGCCCGCCCGGCGCGGGGGCCCAAGCAACGCACGCTCGAGCCGGGCGACGAGCCGCTCCTCTACGCGTTCGTCGATGGCGTCTGCACCACGGTCGGCGCGCCTCGGCCGGCCCGGATCGCGGTGGACTGCCGGGTCAACGCATCGGCGCACCGCGAGGGCGGGCTCCTCGGCGTCCTCGGCGGCGAGCTGGTGCTCACCATCGGCTTGCCGTTCGCGGCGGGCGTGACCCTCAAGCAGTTCGCCGGCGTCCTGGCCCACGAGTTCGGCCACTTCTCACAAGGGGCCGGAATGCGGCTCTATGCGCTGATCATGCGGATCAACCTGTGGTTCGCCCGGGTCGTCTACCAGCGCGACGAGTGGGACGAGACCCTCGCCGCGTGGTCGTCGGAGGGGCAAGGCTTCATCGTGCTCCTGGTTGCCATCGTCCGGCTGGCGGTCTGGCTGACGCGACGCATCCTCTGGGTCTTGATGCAGGTGGGGCATGTGGTCAGCGGCTTCCTCTCGCGGCAGATGGAGTACGACGCCGATCGTTACGAGGCGCGGATGGTCGGCGGCGCGGTCTTCGCCGAGACCATGTGGCGGTTCCGCGTGATGTCCGTGGCCGAGAACGGGGCCTTCGCCGACCTCCAGTCGAGCTGGCAGCAGCGGCGGCTGCCCGATAACTTCCCCAAGCTGGTGACGGCCAACATCCCGCAGATCCCCGAGCCGCTCATCGCGGCGTTCCGCCAGTCGATGGACACGACCCGCACC
Source organism: uncultured Planctomycetota bacterium (assembly GCA_963845755.1). Lineage (GTDB taxonomy): Bacteria > Planctomycetota > Planctomycetia > Isosphaerales > Isosphaeraceae > CAWJTV01. Next base: position 907,725 of record CAWJTV010000011.1, on the reverse strand, counting down.
GGGTTGTTCGACACCCACCCCGCCGACAAGGACCGGATCGCCCGCGCACTCCGCGAGGCGCCCGGGCCGGGGATCTTCCCCGTCGAAGGCCCGGCGACCGACGTGTTCCGCAACTTCGACGCACTGGCGAAACAATCTTCGCTGGATATGTATAAGTCGTCGCTCGGACCCGGGATCACCCAGGACCAGCTCTACGAGGTCTCGGAGCTGGTCGAGACTCAGACGGCCGCGCAGGAGGGGGCCGAGGCGGCCGGCCGCTTCTTCCTGGGCACCTGGCACGTGGCCCAGCGGCTGCCCTTGCCGGCGGAGGCACCCCACGCCCCCGCCGATCTCACCGCCGCGAACCGGGCACTCGTGCAGGCCCGCAATGAGGTCCAGGCCGCGCGCGGCGACTGCCTCGAGGCGGCCGAGCGTGCGGACGCGATCCGAAAACGGCTCTACCTGGCCGATGTCGCGCTGATCTTCCTCAAGACGGGCGTGCCGGTGAAGCCGGCCGATTTCGAGCTGAAGGCCGCGACAACCCAGGCGGCCGAATCGGCCCGCGACCGGGCCGAGGCCGAGCTCCGCCAGGTCGAACGCCGCATGCGAGCCGTTCGCCGCGGCCGCCGCTCGCCGGCTCACCCAGGTGCTCGGCCTCCTCGAGGCCAAGCCGGTCGTCGGCCGCGTCACCGAAGGCCCGGCGCGCCGCGACGAGGCGCGCGCCGCTCTATCACTGCGCGGCCCACCTCGCGGCCAACGTCGCACCCCAGTTCGCCCGGCTGGCCCACGCCGCGCTCGGTCCTCCTCGGCACCTTGCAAGCCTATCAAGCCGGCAAGGACCCGAAGAACCAGCCCCTGGTCAACGCCGTGCTTCGCGCCGCCGCCGGCCTTCGCGACCGGCTGGAAGAGTCGCGATGGAAACTCGGCGACGCGATCGACTATCCCTTCGAGCACGCCGACGAAAACGTCACCCTGGCCAAGTTCGCATTCCCTCCTCTACTCCCCGAGAAGGACGATATCAGCGGCCTCCTGGAAGCCGGAGGCGAGGCGCTCACTCGAGTCTCCGGCCTCTATCAACGCGCCCTGGGCCGACTCGCGGTGACCGCCGAGGAGGTCGAGCGCGCCCTCGGCCTGCCCCCGATTCCGATCGATGCGCCGGACCAGGGCCCTTGAGGGCCCTACGATCGAAGGCGGACAAGAACCAACGGTCTGTCGTGATCGCTGTCCAGAAACCGTTTCGCGCCTCCTGCGCCTTTGGTCTTCCGTGCTCCAAGATGGGCCCGGCGAAAATCCGCCTCCCGCAGCCTGGCTGCCAGAGCTGGCCCCAGCCACCTGGGTGATGGCGGTTGTTCCCGTTTCCCAATTCTCTGACAATTGTCGTTGCAAGGGCGACACATTGTGATAGGATGGCGTGGAAGTCAGGCTGCTGATCTTCATTCGCCTGGAGCCGACCCTCTCATGCTGACCCAATCCGAGCGCCCCGCACCTGTGGCGGTGGGCGGTACGTCGCCGAAGCTGCGTCAATTGCTCCGCAGGAGACTCCGTCAACTCTGGCGCGTCTCGCTCGTCCTGGCGATCGGCCTTGCAGTCGCCGCTTCGGCCCTCGCAATCTGGTGGCTGACGAGCCTGAACGGGCTCCCGGACATCGGAGACCCGTTCGATGTCGCGGCGTTCCGCGCCTTCAGCATCCCCGACGATCAGAATGCCTTCACATTTCTTCGGCGAGCGGAGGAGAATCTCACGCCTTCTCCTCCCAATCTCGCGCGCTCCTGGTCCCAGGCGGATCGGATGTCGCGGGAGTGGGTCGGGGCGAATCGCAAGGCGATCGAGCTGTTTCAACAAGGGGCCGACCAATCCGACGCCGCGAACCCGGACGGAGAATCCGTGGTGAATGGTCAACGCATCGCGGTGTTGGTCCTGTTGGAGGCTGACAGGCGACAAACGAGCGGCGACATGGCGGGCGCCTGGGACTGCTATCGCGCGATCCTCCGGATGGCAACCCACACCAGGCGGCGGGGGAGCTTGAATCAGCGCGTCAACCTCTACTACTATTGGGACGGTTTGTCGCGGCAACGGCTCGCGACCTGGGCGGTCGATCCGAGGACCTCAATCCCCCAGCTTCATGGTGCCCTGGACGAAGTGCTCAAGAACGAGCCGAAGCCCGACTGGGATCTGTTTGCGATGAAAGCGGGATACCTGGCTATGATGCGCTCGCTGGAGCAGCCGGTCCCTACCTCCGTCCAGCAGGAGGTCGGTTGGGAATATCACTTTCACCTGGGTGATATGCAGTTGTCGTCCGATATGACCGATCATCTCGATGCCGGGAGCCGTTTCCTCTTGCGCGAACCCGAACGCAGCCGGCGCGTCCTGCAACTGCTTTACGCCAACTGGCTCGCATGTGTGGAAACTCATGAGCCACGGAAACCGGCCGTCCGGGCTTTGTTCTCTCTGCTGACATCAACGAACCCGGTGACCAAGGGTACAACCAGCGTGACACTTTACTCCGTCGGTCCTTCGGCACCGGCCGGCGCCCGCGCTTCCCCCGACGGAGGTCGCAAGCTGGCTGGTCGCCTCCAACGACATCAAGCTGCGAATCCTCGTGGCAAACAGCATTCAATGGCCTTGGTCACCGGATCGGCTTCGGGACCGCAGGGAGTACCACGATCTCGTCGTCATGCTTGCCGAGGAGATCTATCGCCGCGAACACGGCACCCTCCCACCCTCCGAAGACGCCCTGGTCGGGACCTATCTCAAGAGCCTGCCCAATAACGACCCGGCCGACCTGGGCGATGAGATGCCGCCGATCGTCGAGTAGCGGATTCGGCCAGCTCGGCCCGGCCGCCGCCGAGCCTTGAGGGCCGGCACGCCCCCGCGCCTGCGTGGGTCGTGAAACCCCACCCGCGGTTCGGTTCACGCCGTCGCGAAAGCCCGAAGCGCCGCCTCCTCGCTATCATAGAACTCGACGACGTGGGGAAGTCCGACGATGTCGGCCCCGACGCGCACGTCTGGGTGCATATTGCAGAACTTCACCGGCCGTTGCCGTTCCTTGGCGCATTTCACCAGCTTGAACAGGCCCGAAAACCCCATGCTGCTGAAGTAGAGCGCCCGGCGCAGGTTCACCAGGATCGGCTTCCCGATTTCCTCTTCGGCGACGCTCATCAGCTCGGCGATGAATTCTTTGGCCCGGTCCGGGCCTTGAATGTCCTTGCTCATGATGTCGATGACCACGACGCCATCGACGTGACGCAGATGAAGATGATTCAAGGCAGTGGTGGACATCGCCAATCCCTTTCTGGCGGATAATCGGTGTGTCAGGTACCCGTCGTATTCAGGTCGATGATAATCGGCAGGCGCGCGTTTGAGGACTCACCAACAGCCAGGACTCTGGATTTTCGAACCTCCCAACCGGTGAACCATCACGCTCATCATACGCATACGGTCGTCACTGGTGACACAGTTTCCGACGTCCGCTCGCCAGCGATCCTCGCCGGCCGCCCCGGCGCCCGGCCTCCCATGCCCGATTCTCGAGGCCTCAGGCAACCGTTCCTCCATCGACGTTCAGGATCGCCCCGGTGATGTACTGGGCGGCGGGCGAGGCCAGGAACGCGACCGCCTCGGCAACCTCCTCGGGCTTGCCGAACCGCCGGAGCGAGGTCATCGCGCGCTGGTTCTCGGCGAACGGACCGCCGGCCGGGTTCATGTCGGTGTCGATCGGTCCGGGCTGGACGGCGTTGACCGTGATGCCCTTGGGCCCGAGGTCGCGGGCCCAGGCGCGGGTGAAGCCGCTGATGGCGAACTTGGTGGCACTGTAGATGCCAACCCGCGGCATCGGCACGCGTTCGCCCAGGATGCTGCCGATGTTGATGATCCGCCCGCCGGCAGGGAGCACTCGCGCCGCGGCGCGCGCCGCCAGGAACGTCCCCCGAACGTTGACGGCGAAGGCCCGCTCGAATTCCTCGTCGGTGGCCTCCAGGAGCGACGCGGTCTCGTAGACCCCGGCGTTGTTAACCAGGACGTCCAGCCGGCCGAACCGCTCGATCGCCCGGTCCACGGCCTCGGCCGGCGCCTTGGGATCGGCGGCGTCGATCCGTTCCGCGTGGGCCTCCACGCCCAGGGCGAGGACCTGCTCCCGAACCGCCTGCGCGGCATCCGGCGACTTCTGGTAGGTCAACAGGATGTTCAACCCGTCGCGGGCCAGCCGGACCGCGATGGCCGCGCCGATCCCCCGGCTCGCACCCGTGACGATCGCAACACGACGCTGGGAATCATTCGACATGGCATCCTCAGTTACGGGTTTCCTGTCGGAGTCTGCGAATGAATCGATTGAAAATAACAAACTCAGAATACGAAGATATTACAATTTCAATCGGCACAGAATATTATGTTTATTGAATCTGGAATCCGGAATCTTCCATCCGATTCCTTCCCATCTCCCCTCAGGGAACGAGCACGCCGATCGCGAAAGGAGCCGGGGATTGCGATCGCATAGCCGACGATCGCGATCGCGCCGAAGGAACCTCATGGCGATGTCCCCCTCTCGATGATACCAGATCTCGGTCCGAGTCTCTCGACGCATGCGCCTTCGCCGGCGAATTCCCCGGATTCCGAACGTCCGTTCCCCAGGCTCGCTCCCAGGTCCATCCTGCCGTTGGCAGAGAACATCGGTTGTTGCTACAATTGTCTGATGATCGGGCCGGGCGCGGCGAGTGGAAGGTCCGACCGCGGTTCGATCATCCCAAAAGCGAGGCGTGTGGGTCTATGGGAGAGCGCCGGAGGCGTCTGACGCTGGGCCATCTGATGCTCGTCATCGGGGTGGCCGCCCTGGTCTTCGCGCTGACGCGCGTGGACGCGGCGCCCGGGGTGAGCCTCTGCGTCTTCGCGGCCTGTACCTGGTTCCTGGCATCACGGCGGTTCGCCGAGGCGATGGCGCGGCGGACGGCCGAAGGCTTGACGACCAGCCGGGCCCAGCGGGCGCGCATCCTCGTGGGGGCCGCGAGCATCGCCGTGGTGGCCATCGGGCTCCCGGATGCCGCATTCCTGGCCGGCTATTACGGGTATATGGAGGCGATTCGCGCCTCCATGGTGATGCCGCCTCAGTGGACCCCTTACTACGAACCCTGGCACATGCTGGCGGGTGTGTCGTTCGGCATCATCGCCGCGCTGAACTTCGCGGCGATCGTCCGGCGATGGATCGGACCCATCGTCGGGAACGCGCCGGCTTCCGCCGCAGCCTCGGCTCGCGAACACATTCGTTCCCGCCCCGAGCCCGAGCGCGTCGCGACCGGCGATTGACCCACTCGGTCTCGCGAGGACGCTCAAAGCCGCTCGAGCTGGCTGATGGTGCGATCGTTCCGCAGGTTGCCGGTGTTCAACGTGGAGGCGGGTTTCGAACAGCAGGACATGGGCCTCCTCCTCGGCGACGGGCCGATGCTCGACACCACGGGGGACAATCAGGAACTCGCCTTCCTCGAGCCAGACCTGCCGGTCCCGGAACTCCATCCGGAATCGCCCTTTCACCACGAGGAAGAGCTCGTCCTCGTGATCGTGATGGTGCCAGACGAACTCGCCCTGAAACTTGACCAGTTTGAGCTGCTGGCCGTTCAGCTCGCCGACGATCTTGGGGCTCCACGAGTCGTGGAACTGGGCGAGCTTCTGCGCGAGGTTCACTTTTTCTGCAACGTCGTGGCTCATCGGTTTTCTCCGCAGTGGGCGGTTCCAAATCCGCGGGTTCACTCGTTCCGATTGGCTCGTGCCGCCGCGGCGGCCAGCTTGGCGACGAACTCGGCGTGCTCGGGCGAGGCCAGGCCACGCTCGAGCGTCGCGAAAACCGTGGCGATGTCTTCATCCAGGAGCGCGTCGGGATCGAGCCATAGGCCGGGGAAGACCTTGGAACGATGGAGCCCATCGCGATCGCGGCGCATCTTCACGAACTTCCTGCCCCGGCGGATGAACCAGTAGAGCTCATCCGGAACGCGAGCGAGGACGATGTATTCACGGACGCCCGCGCGCTCGTAGTCATCTCGTTTCTTGCCGAGGTCGATCTTCCGGCTGGACTTGGCGACCTCGACGACCAGCTCGGCGCGCCGCCGATATACTTCCCCCCAGGCCGAGTCTGGCCGCCGTGCTCGGGCAGGATGCGCATTTGCACGTCGGGCTGAGGGACGCCGATCTCGTCCAGCAGCGTGGTCGCATCCGCGAGGACCTGGGTGCCGGGAGTCCGGGCTCGATAATGAACGAGCCAGGCAACGAGGTCGGGGGATGAGGCGGCGTGTTCGATTCTGAGCGGGCTGGGCACGTGGACGACCCCTCCGATCAGCTCGGCCGTGAAGCCGGGCGGTGTGAGTTCGTATCGGCGCATGAACTCGGCCTGGCTGAGCCGCTGGCCGGCCACGAGTGGCGGGATGGCCGGCGGTACGGGCGATCGTCGTTGGACGGTGCTCACGGGCGTTGCCTCCGACTCGACGGGGTCGTCTGGCCGTCAGTCACCTTACACCTTTCTCGCCGCGGCGGCCAGCTTGGCGACGAACTCGGCGTGCTCGGGCGAGGCCAGGCCACGCTCGAGCACCGCGAGTAGCCCGGCGAGATCTCGTCTCGAGAGCGCTGCCGGGTCGAGCCACAAGCCGGGGAAGATCTTGGACCGGTAGAGCCCATCGCGATCGCGTCGCATCTTCACCAGCTTCTTGCCCCGGCGGACGAACCAGTGGACATCGTCGGGATGGCGAGCGACGACGAGATATTCCTGGACGCCCGCGCGTTCGTAATCGTCCCGCTTGGGGCCGAGGTCGATCTTCCGGCTGGATTTGGCGACCTCGACGACCAGCTCGGGCGCGCCGCCGACGTACTCGCCCTCATCGCGGGTCTGGCCGCCGCACTCGGGCAAGATGCGCAGTTGCGCATCGGGCTGAGGCACGCCGAATTCGTCCATGAGCGTGGTCGTTTCCCCGAGGCCCTCGACACCGGGAGTTCGGACTTCATAATGTCCGAGCCAGAAACTCACTTCGTGCGAGGGTTGACCGTGGGCGGCGAGAGACGGGGCTAGGCACGTGGACGACCCCTCCGATCAGCTCGGCGGTGAAGCCGGGCGGTGTGAGTTCGTATCGGCGCATGAACTCGGCCTGGCTGAGCCGCTGGCCATCGGCGAGCAGCGGGATGGTGGGCGGTCGTCGTTCGGCGGTGCTCACAGGCGTTGCCTCCGGGCAGCGGTTCGGATCGGGCCGCCTCCGACACCCATCGGTCCATCGGCGCTCACCGCCGGGGGACGGGCGAGCCGCATTCGCGGCAGGTGGTGGCGCTCAGGTGGACGGGCTTGCCGCAGCGGGGACAGACCCTCAAGCCGGCCTCGAACTTGACTTTCGACGGCCGGGACATGCTGTCGCCACCCTGACCCGGAGGGAAGCCCGTGACGGCCGGTATGGCCGCGGGCGTGGCATCGGGATCGTACGCCGGACGGCCTCCATGACGCGCGCCCCATTCCGCCAGCCGGTCGAGGTCGGCTTCGTCCATCTCGTCGGTCCGCGACTCCGCATCGTCGAGAGGACGGCCCATCGACACTGTGCCCGACCAGGCCGAGCTCGGCACCGGGACCACTCGCCCGCAATCCGGGCACTTGCCCGCCTCCGGACGACTCGACGCCAGGACCTTCAGCCGCCGTCCGCACGGGCAGTGGAACCGGATGAACCCATCCTCCGTCTCGCTCACGCCGATCAGCGATCCCGCCGATGCGTTCCGCCGGCGCAGGCGAATTCGCGCACCACATCGCGGGCAGTCGATCCGATCCGGACCCCGCGCCTGGACATCGATCTCTTCACCGCAACGGCAGGTTACCTGCGCCATGGGAGTCGTCGTTACTTGCGGAGGAGCAAACTATCCACGGGGATCACGTTATTGAAGCTGCCCGAGCGGAAGCCTTCGAGGTCGAGCGTGACGAACTTGAAGCCCAGGGCGCGGAAGGCGGCGATCAGCTCCCCGCGAACGTCCAGGTCGACGAGTCGCGGCAGGTCGTCGAGCGGGACCTCGATGCGGGCCAGGTCCCCCTTGTGGTAGCGGACCCGCAGGACTGCGCAAGCCCTTCCGGCGGAGCCACTGTTCGGCCTGATCGATCATGCGGACGCGTTCGGGGGTGACGTCCTCGCCGTAGGCGATCCGGCTGGAGAGACACGGCGTTGCCGGCTTGTCCCAGGTGGGCAGGTCCCAGGCGCGGGCCAGGGCTCGGACGTGATCCTTGGTGAGCCCACATTCCTGGAGCGGGTGGCGCACCCCACGCTCGGAGGCGGCACGCATCCCCGGGCGATGGTCGCCCAGGTCATCCATGTTGGCCCCCGAGGCAATCGCGTCGACCTCGAGTTCGCCGAGCATGCCCGAGAGTCGCCCGTAGAGCTCGCTCTTGCAGAAATAGCAGCGGTCGGGCTGGTTGCGCAGGTAATTCGGGTCGGCGAATTCCTCGGTGCGGATCACCCGGTGGCGGATGCCGATCCGCCGCGCCAGCGCCTGGGCCTCCTCAAGCTCGCCGGCGGCCAGGCTATCGGAGACCGCCGTGACGGCGATCGCGGCGTCCCCGAGCGCGTCAAACGCCGCCTGGGCGACCACCGTGCTGTCAACGCCGCCGGAATACGCGACCGCCACCCGGCCGTAACCGCGCAGGGTCTCCAGCAACCGCTCGCGATGAGCGTTCAGCGTCGGGTCGGATTCGGTCCAATCGCTGTGGCTCAAGAGTCACCTCCCTACCAGACCACCGGTCGGATCGTTCTCAATGTCGAAGGCCGTGCCCACTATTGTACCCGGCGGCGGGAAGCCCTCTCAAGGTAACGGTCATCCGGTTATCGATCGTCGGAGCGAGAATTGCATGTAACTCGGCCCTGGAGGAGGGTTTCGATCCACATCGGCCGACGCGGGTGGCTCGTCCGCTTCACCGTCACGAGGCGAATCAATAGCGGTCGAAGGCCCATGTGTTCCGACGGATCAAGGGTTCCTGAGGGCTCAGACCGGCGAAACGATCCGTTCGTGGATCACGCAAGCGCTCAAAAGGACCATCAGCGGCATGTCGAAGGCGGTCCGGCCGCCGTCGTCCATCGCCGGGAGCTGATCGAGCAGCGCCACGACCCGCGATCGATCGAAGAACGGCAGCGACTCCAGGGCCGGCCCGCGCAGCGTATCCTGGATGAGCTGGTACAACCGGCCGTCGGGGGACAGGGCGGCGGGGGGCGTCGTGAACGGATGTTTTTGCCGGGCGTAGACCGTCGCCGTCAAGACCGGACGGGCGGCCTCGCGCAACACGTATTTCTCGACCGTTCCTCGGATCTTCTGGTCCATCGGCAGGCCCCGGGCCAGCTCCACCACGTGGTGGTCCAGGAACGGCAGCCGACCCTCGATGGAGTGGGCCATCTCCATGCGGTCGCCCAGGAACGCCAGCACATAATTCGGCAGCATGACCTTGGACCACAAGTAGAGCGACTGATTCACGGGCGCTCGGCCGGCGAGCTGCCCGGGCACGTCCAGGCCCTCGAGCAGCTCGCGGTAGGCGTCGTGGCCGTCGAACTCGGCCGTGAACTCGGGCGAGAACAAGGCGCGGAGCTTGTGGGCCTGGGTCGCGCTGGTCTCCAGCCAGGACGGCGTGAAGCCCAGCGCGGCGCGGAGGCTCTCCAGCGAGGCCCCCTCGCCGTCGGGCAGCAGGAGGCCGCGCGAGACCGGGTTGCGCACCTGGAGCTCATCGAGGAGCGCCTGGGCAGACCCCACATCGCGGCCGGTAGCTTCTTGGTCATAGAGCCAGAGATCGCGGCGGAAATGGGGGTAGCCGGCCAGGATCTCATCAGCCCCCTCCCCCGTGAGGACCACCTTGTAGCCGGCATCTCGCACGGCGCGGCTGAGCAGATACTTGGCCACCCCGTGCGCGTTGATCGCGAGCGTCTCGGCGTGGGCGACCGCCTCGGCGAAGTGGTCGGCCAGGTCCGTTTGCGTGATCGGGATCGGGTGGAACTCGGCATTCGCGCGATCGGCCATCTCCCGCGCGATCGCCGTCTCGTCGTACTCCGGCCGATCGAAGCTCAGGGTGAACGCCCGGATCGGATCGGATCGATGGCTGGCCGCCAGTCCCAGCACGGCGCACGAGTCGAGCCCGCCGCTCAGGTAGCAGCCGACCGGCACATCGGCGCGGAGCCGGAGGCGGACCGCCTCATCAAGCGCCCGCCGGAACTCCTCGGCATGCTCGGCATCCGGGCGCGCCGAGCCGGCCCGGCCGGCCGCGGGATAGTCGAAATCCCAGTAGCGGACCAGCCGGACCTCACCGGCCGAGGCGATCAGGTAGTGCCCCGGCGGGACCTGACGCACGCCCTCGAACAGCGTGCGGTCCTGCGGCGGCGCCTGATGATGGACGGCCCGGAAGAAGGTGGCGCGGTCCCATCGAGCCGGGACGCCGGCCGCGAAGAGCGCCTTGGCCTCTGAGGCCAGAACGAGCACATCGCCCCGCCAGGCGTAATACAGCGGCTTGATCCCGAATCGGTCCCGCGCCGCGAAGAGCCGGTCCGTGCCGCCGTCCCAAAGCAGGAAGGCGAATTCGCCCCGGAGCTCCTCCAGGCAGCCGGTCCCGCGCTCCTCGTACAGGTGCAGCGCGATCTCACTGTCCGATCGGGTCCGGAGCCGATGGCCGCGCCTCCTCAGATCCTCCTGGATGCGCTCGAAGTCGTAGAACTCACCGTTGACCACGATCTGCAGCCGCCCGTCCTCGCTGGCGATCGGCTGGTCCCCGGTCGCCAGGTCGATGATGCTCAGCCGTGCGTGGCCCAGGCCAACGCGATGGTCGGGGTCCAGCCAGGTGCGTTGACCATCCGGGCCGCGGTGGGTCAAACGCCGGGTGGCGCGCTCCAGCTCTTCGGAGGCGACCGCACCCGTCGGCGAATAGATCCCCAGAATGCCGCACATTTCGATCCTCTGGCGGAGAAAAGAAAATGGGGACGGAATGAATGACAGACCTGTTCTCGCCTGTGCGAAGTGTGCCTTTTCAGGTCCCTCGCCACGTCGAACCCATCTTGTCGCGCAACCGACATGCTACCGCGGGCAATGGCGGGCGTCTCGGTCAAAGCGACGCCAGGCAATCGTTTTGTTGCGGTTGGCCGATTCGCCGTATCGCATCCCTCGGCAGCCGCAAAGCCACCGAGGGTTTCTCGGGCTCCCGGCCGCAGAATCACGAGAGGTTGAAAGCCGGGGACAACAGTAGTAGGATGAGTCAAGGTTTCGAGGCGCACCACCAAGGTTGCCGATGGCGGACCTCTCGAGGAAGGTCGCTCATGGCCCACCCGCGAAAGACGTTCGGGCCTCTCCTCTACGGCACCCTGATCGTCGGGGTGTGCGTCGTGCTCTACGTCGGCCTGGTGCGGCTCAAGATGTGGTACGCCGGTGAGCCGGGGACGCCCCAGGTCAACCTGGAGGCAAAGGTGGCCGCTCTCGTCCCTTTGGTGACGTCGGGCGATCAAGTGAGCCGTATCACGGCGATTCACTCGCTCGGGCAGACGTTGCAGGGATTGGCTCCGAGAGGGTCCTATGTGCCGGCGCTGGCGGCGCTCGCGGAGCGATTCGCGATCCGGACACGTTAGTGCGCGCGGCGTCGGCTGAGTCTCTGGGACTTCTCGGGACGTTAGCTCGTCCGGCGGCCGACGAACTGACCGCGGCGCTGAAGGACGACGATCTCGAGGTGCGGATCGCCGCCGCGCGGGCCCTTCTGAGAGTCGGCGGCGACTTCCAGGCGCCGGCCCTCCGCGGGCTCGCCCGAGTGGTTGCCGACCCGGAGCCGATACCGGACCGTAAGTCCGTCATCGAGGTCATGCAGTTTGCCGGCGAGCCAGGTCAGGACGCGGCCGCCCGGGCGCTCGCAAGCCTGCTCGCGAACAAGGACGGAGCGGTGCGCAGCGATGCGGTGAGCTGCGTCTCGGCCCTCGGAGCCGGCGCCGCACGCATCCTGCCGGCCCTCGATGTCTTGCTGAAGGCCGACGACCCCGCCGTGCGGTACAGCGCCGCTCTGGCCGCGATGCAGGCGTTCGACACCGACGCGAATCCCAGCACCCAGATCGTCACGATCCTGGAGAAAGTTGCCTCCGATCCGACTCTCTCACTGACGGAACGGCAGAACGCCCTCACGGCGTTTTATTCGGCCGGATCGGCGGAGTTCGGGACCGCGGGGATCGTTGCTGCCACGTTCCCCGCGGGATCGCCCACGCCGTTGGCGCTACGACGATGCGGCAGGGAACTGGCGCGACAACTCGAACACAAGGACGCCAACGTTCGCCTCGCCGCGGCAACGCTCCTTCACATGATCGATCCCGAGAACCTCGCCGGGAAGGATGAGGCGCTCGAGATCGTCAAACCCTGACCTCCCATCGAGGAACTCCTCACGCCTGGCGGGACCCATTGCCGGCCCGCGGCCTACCTGCTGCCATCACCTGATCCGGCGCCGCCCGGCGGTTACCAGTGTTCACGGATCGCGGGAATCCCACATTGCGACGGGTGACCAACCGCCCTATCATCGGCGAAGAAAGAATCCTCGTGGAAGTCGGCGAGGGAGCGTTCCATCCACCATCGACACTTCTCGCTACCGGTGAACGGGCATGATGACGCAATCGGAAAAGGGACGAGTTTTTCGTGCGCTCCACGAGGCCGACGGCGCTTTCATTATCCCCAATCCGTGGGATGTCGGCACGGCACGGCTGCTGGCTCATCTCGGCTTCAAGGCGCTGGCGACCACGAGCGCCGGCTACGCCTTCTCCGCCGGAAAGCGAGACTACAAGGTCGGTCGGGATGAGATGATCTCCCACGTCGGTGCGATCGCGTCAGCCACCGATTTGCCGGTCAGTGCCGACCTCGAGAACGGCTACGGTGACACCCTCGAATCCGTCGCGGAGACGATCCGACTGGCCGCCGCGGCCGGAGTCGTCGGCGGCTCGATCGAAGACACGACCAATCGCCCCGAGGATCCGATCTACGAACTCGGCGCCGCGGTGGAGCGGGTCCGCGCCGCGTCGGAGGCGGCGCGGGCGCTGCCATGGTCGTTCACGCTCACGGGGCGTGCGGAAAACTACCTCTGGGGACGGCCCGACCTCAAGGACACCATCCAGCGCCTGCAAGCGTATCAGGACGCCGGGGCGGACGTCCTGTATGCGCCGGGCCTCGCGAACGCAGGAAGACATCGCGGCGGTGGTCCGTTCCGTGGATCGCCCGGTGAATGTCGTGATGGGCCTGCGCGGCGTTCCGTTGAGCCTCGCGGACCTTTCGAAGCTCGGCGTGAAGCGGATCAGCGTCGGCAGTGCGCTCAGTCGGGCCGCACTGGGTGCGTTCCTTCGCGCCGCCCGGGAAATGCGCGAACTCGGCACGTTCACCTTCGCAAGTGACGCCGTCAGCTATCAGGACGTAAACCACATGTTCGAGGCGTGACCGAACTCTTGCCGGCCCGGCGTGTGCCTGCAATGATATCGAATCCGGAGACTGTCGCAACGAAAACGGCATCGTTGTCTGTCGCCCCGAGGAACGCTGACGAAACAACTTCCCGGAATCGGACCAGCCCTAACTCGTTCCGACGCTCTGCGTGGGAATGCCTTCTTCGACGCTCTGCGTCGCGGCCTTCGGCCCCGCCCGTGGGACGCGGAGCGTCCCGGACGGCATTCCCACGCGGAGCATGGGAACGAGGGGAAATCGTGAGGTTGTTTCGTCAGCGTTCCTCGGGGCGGAATCCCCATGCCCGATGTCCGTGCGACAGTCTCCGAATCCGCGGAGTTATACGATCATGATGAAAATCGAGCCAAGATACCCATAACTCGATACCACATCAACTCAAGGCCCTGGTAATCCGTTGTGTCCATGCCGACGGCAGTCACCTCATCATCATCGCTGGCCGAGTTGAAAGAGAGCCTGAGTTCAAAGCGTTGATACCTCAAGGGTGTCTCGAACGATGCCACCCAGGTATAGCCGGTGGCATGGTTCGGCGTTGACGGGATATCGGCCGCGGCAGGTGGGCCAATTTGCTCAATGATCTGTCCCTTGGTCATTCCCGAATTCAGGACATGCGCGCCCAGGTGTTCGTAACTGGCCCTCAACCGACGATCGGCCGGGGAGAGTGGCAAGAACAGGTAGATGATCACCGCCACAACCGCCGTGGCGATCAGGAGGGTTCTCAATCGGATGCGAAATGGCCGTGTCCGCCTCCGGGCGATGAACTCGAACTCAATCGGGAACAGGGGAATGCGGATGATCATGAGCCATCCCTCCGTGGCCGCAGCGAAGACGGTCCTCCCGGGAATCCTGGCGGAACATAACCCTATCGGAATCGACATCCCCAGTCGATCTCAGCAACCATTCCCTCGTTCAGCATTTCACCGTCTTGCGTTTCTTACCGATCGCTCCCCTCTCGCGGGCCTTATGGATAGACTCCACCGCGTCGGGTACCTTGCAGGCCGTGTTACCCATGTCGACCGAAACCGGGCCGACCTTCTCCGCCGCCTGCGCAGCCAGGTCGCTGAGTCCCTTCACGTACGTGCCCATTGCGATCAAGAAGCCGTTCATGGCCTGGCGAACGGAATCCGGCTGCTGATGGATCGTCTCCTGCACGCGCCGGAGGAGTCGTTTCAGCCCGGCCAGATCGAGATCGTCGTCATCCTTCAGGGCCACCAGGCTGCACAGAGTCGCCCACCCGGCAGCAGCCACGTGGTCTTCCTGGGATTCGATCCACTCCAGGGCGATCTCGTACCCGTGAGGACTTCCCGCCGCGACCCACGGGACTGTGGCCGATGCGAGACACCCTCCCTTGGCCGTTTTCACCCAGCGATTGAGATCCTTCCTGGTCATCCTGGCATCGTCGGCGACCAGCCCGGCCAGATACATGGCGTCGTAATTCCCGGTGTCGTACAGATCGAGCGCGAGTTGATAGTCTTTCTTGATTCGCTTCTGGATCGGTTTCATGTCCCCGATCTTCACGCCGAAGAACGGTTCCTGCACGCCGTGATTGCGAAGCACCTTCTTGATGCTTTCCGCCCCGAGCGCCCTGAGTTCATCAAGGATCTCTTCTGCGGTCATGAATGGTTCTCCGGACGAAACGGACATCATCGCGAGACGAGGCTAATTCCGGCTGAAGTCGTCCTGACCGTGCGACGCGTCCCGAGGATGTGACGCCCGGTTGGCGGACCGCCATTCCGCCTCGGTCAGCTTCACCGACACGGCGCCGTCGGGATCGAACGGGTCGTCGATGAAGACGTCCTCGAACCGCCCCGAACGCTTGAGCCGCTCGAAGCAGCAAGCCAGCCGGAACGCCGTGATCCGACCGGAGAGCTCTTCGAGTCGCGCCGGGTCGGCGGCGTATCCGGCGATTAGGTCCCGGGCGTCGTCGAGGCTGATCCCCGGGTGCAGGCGGCGGGCATAGATGAGCGAGGCGGCGGTGATCAGCTCGTGGCTGAGCTCGTCCGGGCGGTCGCCTTCGAGGACGGCGAGCAACCAATCGGGGAGATCGGCGGGCCGAGTGGCATCGGAGGTCGTGAGGAATGCGAAGATCCGCAGCTCGGCATCGGTCATGGACGCTCCCCTTGGGAATCGAACGGAAGCTCGGTGGCCGGTCTTGGGCGTGATGTACAGTAGCCATCCATCGTATCCATCCGTTCCATTCGCATCCAGCCCATTCGGCGGCGAGAATCGTTGGGACGTCCGCCGAGGTCGCACTGGCCCTTGAGGCCGGTGCGTCCGATCGGAATGCGTCGGGCGGCGACTTCGGCATTTTCCTTTTTGCAGACGAAGTCGAGTTCGATGGTGGGAACCAGTCGTTCAGGCGAAACAATGATTATCGGTTCCTGATAGATCATCATGCGATTCGGACGACTCGGCGGCTGGGCCAACCGAAGTGGGTCGCTGTTGCTCACGCACGCTTCGTGGCCCGCTTGACGGTCACGAAGCGAATCTCGACGCGTTTGCCCAGCGCCGCGGCGATGCGTCGGAGCATCGCCAGGGAATGGCCTTCGTAATCGGCGTCTTCGAGCCGGCTGATCACGGATGGAGCCGTGCCGACCAGCTCGGCGAGCCCTTTTTGGGTCAGCCCTGCCTCGGTTCGCAGGTCGTAGACCTTCCTGGCCAGTTCGGCGTTGACCACCTCTTGCTCGAACGACTCGATCCGAGCCGGATCGGTCCCGACATAGCGGTCGAAGGCATACTGGAGTGCCTTCGACTCGAAGCGACTCTTTCGACCCATCGCGGTCACTCCCCCGGAGAGAAGGTATGTCGTTTCGGGTTGGACTTGAACAAGAAGGACCGGTTGCCCGACCTCCCACGTCCGGATGAGCGTCGTCCCGGACGAAGTCCGGCATCCAACATCTCAGGGACCAGATGCTCAATCCCAGCACAAGAAGATGGGCTCCTCACGTCGGTCGATCGCCTCGACGCACTCGGTGAGCCACTGCGCATTCCCCGGCCACCACAACGCGCACCGTTCCAGAAAGCGGCGGACCGTCTCCTGCTCGCCCCGGTCGAGCAGGTCCTTGGCCAGCGCCATGCTCCGGAAGGTGCTGCTCCACAGGGGGCAGTCCGCCGTCTCCGCGGAAGCGAGCAAGTGCGACTTCGCCCGCTCCACGTCCCCTTCGGCGAGAGCCACCCTCGCCAGGATCTGGTGGCCATAGAAGATGTTCTTGTCTTCAGTCTCGGCCCTGGAGAGCAATTCCGAGGCATAATCTTCGGCCCTGGCATGATCGCCAGCCTCCAATGTGCACTCGGCCAGGAGGTGGAGTTGTCCCAGCCGTTCCTGCTCGTCCTGATACAACCCTTGCGCCACTCCAACTCGGCCTGGGCCCTCGCCGCCAATAACCGCCGGGCCTGGCCGCGCTTGCCGAACATCGCCATCCAGTAGAGGTGCGCGAGCCGCTCCGACCAGACAGGGTCTTCCGGATCCAAGGCCCGGGCGCGCCTCAAAAGTTCCTCGCTTCTGTCCTGGTCGCTCAGAGTGAAGAAGCAAGCGGCGTTGCCCAGGATCACCGTGTCCTCGGGATGATCCTCGACCAGGGCGATCCAGCGCTGTCCTCCCTGCTGGTAAGCCAGTCCGTCCCCGGCTGGGAATAGTGTCACGTACGCGGTCCCCGCGACGACGGACCTCGGGGCGTGTTCGATGATCCAGAGGACAAGGGCCTGCCGTGCCTCCCGGGTCGCCTCCGATCGGCGATGCTTGCCGTTGTAATGGCCCAGGAGCACGATGCGAATCGCCAGGTCGTCCCGATGCCTCCACTTGAGCGAAGCGACTTCCAACGCGTCGATCGCATCGGCGGCGAGCCGGCGATCCAGCGACACCAGGGCGGTCGTCGCCGCTTCCCGAACCCGTTTCTCCGAGTTGCTCAGGGCGATGCGGAGGACGTCCACGGCTTCGGCCACGTCGGGAAGTTACCATCCCGCATTCCCGATCGTGGTCATCCGGGCTTCGGTGTCCGCGTGATTCAGGTTGACTTTCAGGCGGGAGATGTCCCACCGGCGTTCCCCGGGGGCATCGGCTGGCGACTCGGCACCGATCACCGTTTTGCACCAGGGGCAGTTCCCCGCGAGGATCTGGAGATGCGTCGTCTGGCAGCGGGATTCCTGAGACATGTCGGGGCTCCGCATCCAGCCCGACCGGCGACGGCCTCATGCCGATCGTCGACGGACGCCACCACCGCTCGATGCTCCCTGGCCAACGTCTCCGGGCCGGGCTGGAAGCGGTGATTACGAACCTTCAGCTTACCTCGGACTCGTATCCTTAGGCGATCGGTAAGTGGAATCCTACCCAAGAACTGAGGTATCCGGCCATCCCGCGGGATGCGAGACTGTTCCTTGAGGATTGTCTTGTCCCACGAGGGGGGTCACGCTCATGGACACGTCCGCCGCCTGCGTTGATGACTTGCTTCGTTCCGGCGCCAGCGCCTGACCGGATACCAGCGCCGCTTGTTCCTCGCCGAGGTCGCTACCGAATTGTGCAACGGCAGCGCTCGCAAAGCCGAACGCCGTTTCGGCTGGGGGCGCGAGACGGTCGAGAAAGGACTCCATGAGGCCCGGCAAGGCCTCCGGTGTCTGGAGGATTTTGCCGCACGGGGCCGGCCGCGCAGCGAAGACAAGGATCCCCAATTGGCGACCGATATCCGCGCCATCGTGGAACCCCATTCGCACGCCGATCCGGAACTCAAGTCGCCGCGGCGGTACACCAACTTGTCGGCGGCTGAGGTGCGCGACGCCCTGATCGCCAAAGGCTATGCCCTCGAGGAGTTGCCCAGCGAGCCGCACGATGCGGGACATCCTCAATCGGATGAACTATCGGCTCAAGCGGATTCAGAAGGGCAAACCGCTGAAGAAGACCAAAGAAACCGACGCGATCTTCGCCAACATCAAGACCGTACGGGAACAGGCGCGGGCCGATCCGGAAACTCTGGAGATCTCCATGGATACCAAAGCCAAGGTGGGATTGGGCGATTACGCTCGGGGGGGAAAAAACCCGGACTGACGCCGACGGTGAAGTGACCAAGGGATGGGACCATGATCCGCCCGCCAAGGAGAAACTGGTTCCCTTCGGCGTCCTGATGATGGCAACGGGCGCGTTGATGCTTCTGTTTGGCGAGCGCGAGACCAGCGATGCCTGGGTCGATGCCTTGAGGATGTGGTGGCTGGAGGTCCGGTCGGGTTTGGGACATATCAAACGCTTGGTGATCTACGTCAACAACGGCCCGAAGAACTCAGGCCGGCGGACCCAGTTCTTGAAACGGATGGTGGAATTCGCCGACGGGTCGGGATTGGAGATTCGCTTGGTGTACTATCCCCCTTATCACAGCAAATACAATCCGATCGAACGCTGCTGGTCGGCGTTGGAGAAGAAATGGAACGGCGTCTTATTGACCTGTCTGAAGGTCGTGCTGCAATGCGCCCTCCGGATGGTCTGGAAGGGTCGGCACCCGACGGTGAAGCGGCTCCATGGCGAGTATCCCGATGGCGTACGAGTTCCGGCCAAGGAGATGAAGGAGTACGAAGCGCGCCTGGAGCGTTTGGCGGCGTTACCGAAGTATGACATCACGATCAAGCCGAAAACGCCTGTCTTGCAGGTAAATTAATTTCTGCCGTTCGCCTAAAGAATGCCCTGCGCCCAACCGTCCCGCTGACCGCGATGGTCGTAATCTTCAAGGTGGCCCATTCGGGAAGGTCGATCGGCAGCTTCACGGATCCTTGGCTCTGGTTGGACAGTCTCGGGGTCTTCGCCGCCGTGTGGGCGGGCTACTTCCTCGCGGTCTCGCTGGTCGCTTACTTGACATCAGCGAATTCCAGCTCATGATCAATGGCGCTCAACCGATGGCGTCCTACAATGGCGCCTGTGCTGTCCTTGACACCTCTCTCGAGGGACCCGAACCATGCTCACGCGGCGACGAGCGCTTGCAATTCTCGGGGCGGCAGGGATCGGAACGGGCGTCTTTCAGCGGGCGTTGACGGCGAAGGCGGCCGAAGGACCGGTTTCGCCACAAATGGTTGAGGACGCCGAGTGGGTCGCAGGGATCAGGCTCACTCCGGCCCAGCGCGAAGCGGCAGCCAACCATCTAAATCAGTATCGAGAATCGACGACACGCATTCGCGCGATCGAACTTGACAATTCGCAGCGTCCCGGGCTTGTCTTTACGCCGTTGACAAGTCCCGCATCACGACCCGACCCGCGCGGTTATCAAGTTGTGGCATCGCCGATGCCGGTTTCGCGTACGCTGGCACGCCCCAACTCCGACGAGGACTTGGCGTTCGCTTCGATCCGACACATCGGGGCCTTGTTACGCAGCCGAAAGATTTCATCCGTCGAACTGACGAAGCTCTACCTTGCCCGTCTGCGCCGCTACGACCCGTTGCTCAAATGCGTCGTGACTTTCATGGACGAGGCCGCGCTCCAACAGGCGCGGCGAGCTGACCGTGAGCTAGCTGAGGGGAAGGATCGTGGGGCGCTGCACGGGATTCCGTGGGGGCTGAAGGACATCATTGCCTATCCCGGCTACCCCACGACCTGGTGCGCCCGCAGTATCGCAACCGCGTCATCAACGTGAAAGCGGCGGTCGCCGAGCGGCTGGAAAATGCGGGGGCCGTGCTCATCGCCAAGCTCGCGACCAACCCATTCGCAGGAGGCGGAGTTCAATGGTACCGCGGCCTGACCCGCAGTCCCTGGAACCCGCACTTGGATGCAGCGGGTTCGTCATCGGGCTCCGGCTCGGCGATCGCCGCCGGACTGTCGGCTTCTCGATTGCGACGGATACGGGCGGCAGCATTATCCACCCGTCGATGCGCTGCGGCACCGTCGGGATGCGTCCAACCTACGGGCGCTGAGCCGGTACGGCTGCATGCAATTGTGTTGGTCGCTCGATACGGTCGGGCCGATCTGTCGCAGCGCCGACGACTGCGGATTGGTCTTTGCCACGATCCACGGCGTCGATCCGCGAGACGCGGTTTCCGTCGATCGCCCCTATGTGTGGCCCTCCTCTCGCGACATTTCCACGATCCGCGTGGGCTACTCCCCGGAAAACGGCAAAGATGACGATCGCGAGGAACTGCGAGTCCTGCGCAGCTCGGCGTCAAACTCGTGCCCATTCCAAAGACGAAACTGTTGGACGATTACGGCCTGACGTTCGAGTTGATTGAAGCGGTTGTCGCGATGGAGTCGGCCGCGACGTTCGACGAGCTGACACGCCGCGGGGAACCGAAAGGAGTCCACGGTTGGCCCAGGTATTGGGCGTACGGCCATCTTTTGTCGGCGGTCGATTACCTGAAATTCAGCCGGTTGCGGGCGATCTTGATGGAACGGCTCGAGAAGTTGATGCAGACAATCGACATCTATCTCGGAGAGGAGTTGGGGCTGTACACAAATCTCGCCGGGCATCCGGTCCTTGTTTTCCCCAAGAAGTTCGAGAAAGACCAGGGCTTCCTCGTGCCTCGACCGCAGTTCATGGCAGGCCGCCTTTACGATGAGAGCACGCTCCTGGCTCTGGCGGACGCTTATCAACGGGCGATTGGCCTCAAGGAACGACCGCCGCTCGAGAAATTCCTGGCCGAGAAGGACCAGTTCCTCAAGGATGAAAAACTCCCGGACGAGAATAAACTCTACACCGACTAATCGGGAAAGCAGTTTCGCCTCGCCCAAGTGACACCATCGCTTCGTCGTGTCAAGAGCTCTCAGTCATCTGGTTGGTGTCGTTGGTCCCAGGTGGACTTGGAGTCGCTGCTGCCCGACGTTTGGATCGCCGCTCACCCCGAGCACTTCCTGACGTATCGTCGCGATGAGGCTGCGGCGGCGACGATCGCGCGTCGTCGCCGTCGGGTGCGACGCCGGGCGAAAGCCCTGGAGCACAGCCGAAGCCCCGGAGATGGCCGCGGCGCTGGCTGGGGTGTGTACGGCCCGAGGCTGAGGAACCGTCGCACCTCGCACCCGGATCGTGTGGGGATTCACCGAGCAGGACCTCGGTGTGCGCCGCCGTCCACCCAACCCCTTCGAGCCCGAGCCGTCGGCAGCACGTGCGTTCTGAGGGTCGATTGCTCCCGGTCGGCTGAGGCAACGGTCCGGCGACGACCCGGGGACAGGATCATGCACGCATCGCTGTGCCATGGGCTGACTCATCGATGTGAGGACCGTCCCGCCGCCAGTCGCCACGCGGCTGTTTGATCGCCTGCGAAGCGATAGGTAAGAAAAAAACTAGTGCTCTGTCACAGCTTAATTTTGGGGTAGATCGACTTCAATTTGGAGCGGGCATCGTCGATCTTCATCTGCCAATCCACTCCGCGCTGGGTGCTGTTGACGTCGGTTGACCAAGCGGTGGTCTCCACTCGCAGCGCCTGGGCATCACCGAAGCGGCGGCCGGCTATACACTGCCGCGTCAACGAGCTGAGCTCGTTCTCGGCGATGTTCAGCCAACTGCCGTGCTTGGGGGTGTAGCAGAACTCGATGCGGCGGACCAACTGGCGAGCACGGGGCGGTGCAAAGACTTCGTAGAAGGCACCCTTGGTGTGCGTGTTCAAGTTGTCGCATACCACGATCACTCGCTCGGCACTGGCATAACGGCCCTCCAACAGCGCGGCCATCTCGATCGCCCAGTTCAACCTTGGTCTTGGTATCCCGGACGGCCACCTCGCGCCAGCCCGCCAGCGGCTCGGTGAACATAAAGATGTTCGCCGTCCCGGCACGCTCGTATTCGTAGTTGACGCGCTTGGCGTGTCGGCGCGTGGCAGGGATCGGCACGCGGGACTCCTTCAGCAATTGCACCGGCTGTTCGTCCATGGACAGGATCGGCCGCATCGAGTCGTAAGGCTTGGCGTAGGTCTCCAGCACCTCTTCCATGTGGGCCACGAACTCACCGTCAGCCTCGGGCGGGATGACCCAGTACTCAAGCTTGCGGTTGGTCATCCCGTTTTTTTCTAGGCTGGCAAAGTTAGCTGGAGGCAGCGGTGCTCCAACTCCTTGAGGTAGGCATCGGGATTGTGGCGGAACCGGCGTTGCTTCCGCCGCGATTCCCGCCGCGCCTCCAACTCCGTGCGGACTTTCTTCCAGCCCTCAAGATAGCCCGGGCTCAGCACCAAGCCTTCGTCCGGCCGCCGCCGCGTCGCCAGCCCCGAGATCACCCGCGCCGAGCCCATCACCACCAAGCCCGGCGACCCCCGACGCCGACCGCTGGCCCGGCGCTCGTGGTAGCGATGACTGCCGAAGGTGTGTTCCAGGTCGTTATTCGTCCGCGGCAGGTCCGCCGAGTCGTAGCAGGCAAACAAGCCCGGCCAGTAGCTCCGAGTCACCTTCACGAACTGCTTCAAACCCGCTCGCACCGCGGGCTCGGTTGTCGTGGCCGCCGCCCTGTGCATCCGTACCAGCAGTTGCACCATCCGTCGTCGCACTTTCTTCGCCGGCAGCCCCTCCTCGTTCTTGAGGATCCGGGCGGTGCGCTTGACCCACTGGTAAGACTCCCGCACCGCCGGGAACAACGCGGCCGTCTCCTCCAGCCCGCGCCGCAGCACCTGCTGCAGCCGTTTCAAGCCCCCGGGCCAGGCCCCCGCCGTGGCGACCAAATGGTCCAGGCTGGCGGCAATCCGGCTCAATCGATCCTGCCGCTTTAGCCCGGAGGCCACCAGCGGCGGCAGGGCGTCGTCGGTCAAGGCCCCGCGCACCGCGGCGCAGTAATCCCGCACCACCTTCGCCTCCGCGTCCTCCTCGTCGTCCTCCAGCGTCTTCTCCGCCGCACGCTCGATCTTCCGGATCCCCCGCACCCGCTTCTTCAACTCTTTCTTGGCGTGGCGATCCGCCTCGTAGATCGGCTTGGCCGCCTCGCGGAGGTAGTGGAAATGGCAGAGTTGATGGGGGACACCTTTGAGGGCCATACCCACGGCGTTGCGGATGCTCTCCTGACCGTCGGAGACCACGCCGGTAATCGGCACTGGCAGGGCCTCTCGCACCTGGTCGATCAGGCCAGCCAGGTCCTTGGCGGTGGACTACAGCAGGCTCTTGGCCAGGAGATCTCGCCGGAGAGGCAGTCGCGCAGCACCCAGAGGACCTCGTGGCCGACATCCGGCTGCAGGCCGTCGATGGCCAGGATGACGCGGCCCTGCGGGGCAACAGCGGACCCAGTCGCTGGGGATCGGCCGTGGCCAGGGACCGCAGCTCGTCGTAGCGGTCCAACAGGTTGGTGACGGTGTGCTTGGCCAGGATGAGCCCGCGGTGCGTGAGCTCGCGGTGGATCTCGGGGATGCTGCGGTGCTCGGCATAGCGGAGCCGGCCCACCAGGGCCATGACGTCGAGGCCGAACTCGTGATAGGGCAAGGCGAAATGGGGCTCAGCCTCGGGGCGGTAGGGACGGAGGAAGCGGGAGCAGGCGGGATTGGGGCAGCGTCGGATCGTCAGGGTCAGCCGGAAGACGCCGTCGAGGGTGCTGATGGTGCGAAAGTTGTTGTAGTCGGCACCGGTCCGGTGCCGGCACTCGGGGCAGTTCAAAAGGACCGGGGTGAGGGTCAGGTCGCGATCCGGTTGTGGTCGTGGTTGTCGTCGTTTGCGATTACGCATGGAAAGCCTCCTCTGCTCTATTCTTACGTCCATTATACCGAGCCGAGGGGCTGACCAGCTACTTTTGCTACCCTAGTTTTTTCAGAGTCCGCCGCACCGTCTCGTAACTGACGGTTTCGACGATCCCCAGTTCCACCACCTTTCGAGCTAAGAGCCGCAGCGTCCAGTTGGCATAACCCGGGGGCGGTGACCCGAGCCGTGTGGCGATGATCTTCGCCTCCTGTTCGCCGTTGAGTAGCTTCTCGACCGGCGGCATCTGGCGCCTGCCGCGGTCCAATGCCTCTCGAAAGCCGTACTCCACGAGACGCTGACGAATGTTCTCGACGGTCTGCGTTCGGCATCCGAACGCCTCGGCGATGCGACGATCGGTCCAGTTCGGACCGTCCGCATCGGCCTTGAACAGGATCTGGGCGCGTTCAACCTTCTCGCTGGTTCCCTTCAACTTCTTGATCACGGCCGCCAACTCGTCCCGTTCCTCAGCCGTAAGCCGGACAATGTACTTCTTGTTCATGGGGGCCTCCTTGTTCCCCGTATCATCCACGGTCGCGGAGGTTTCCCCAACCCCAATTTTTAGCTGTGACAAAGCACTAGGATGGCAAAGGTGACTTGGATTTGACGTAAGTCGTTATTCCTCGGTCGGACCGCCGACCATCGCCAAAGGACTTACGGCGATTCCCAGCGACTTTTGCCATCCTAGAAAAAAATGGACCCCGGGACGCGGGCGGTTAGCCGAAGTGTTCGGCGACGTCCTTCTGAGAGCGGCCGTCGAGGAACACGGCGCGAGGGCCTCGTAGCGGCGGTGATACGGATGCGTGGACCGGGCGAGAACTCGCGTAATGGGTGTCGTCCATCACCGGTACTCCCTCGGGTTGTCAGTCGGTTTTCTGAGACAAACCGAGGGTCAGATTACTCGCGGCCGGCGGTCAATCACAGGCAATCGCGGCGAAATCACGGCAGAATCGCCCTGGTCATCAGGACCTCGCCGGCTCTGGACCTGACGGACGACGGAACCGAGGGCGAGGAAGGGACTGAGAACGATGGGGCAATCCGCAACATCCGTGCAGGCCGATCAGAATGTCGGACAGTTTCCCCTCCGCGGAAATCGGCGATGAGCACCGCCACGACCACCAAGGCCTTCATCGTCCACGCCTCGCCGGGGGTCGAGCCCGACTGCACACCCCTGACCAGCCGGGCGAAATACCCGATCCGTGTGAGGCCCACACCACTCCACTCACCTGTTGGGCCTCGCTTTGACATCGCCGAGGTCCTCGACTCTCCGGCCTTCAGAACGACGTGTTCGAATGGAAAGCCACGCTCGCCGGGTTGGACACCCACCAGGGTCTCGGAGTAATTGAGGCCCGGGATCTCCCGTTCCAGCCGGAAGCGTCCGTCACCATCAGTCTGGACGTTGAAGAGGCCGGCCGATAGTCCCGGCCGTCCTTCGGCCAGATCATTACCATCTTCCGCGGGGCACCCGCCGCGTCCACTAGCCGACCGGTTATGGTGCCCCAGGGCTGGAGCCTGATGGCGTATGGCCCAATCTCGTCACCCCGCAGTCCCGTCACGCAGCCGATTAGGCGTCGCTCCTCGTGGACGGCCGTGATCCGACGCGGCCGCTTGGGGTCGAGCCCATAGATGACGAACTCGGCGGATGGGAGCGGGCCTTCCTCACCAGGCCCTTAGTGGTGGCCGGAGATTCACGCGCCGCTCAGCGTCAATCGTCAGGGCCGAGGACCGTTCCCTTTCGCTTGACATCGTGCTCAAGGGCCACGTCAAGGTTCAGTGGCCCGTCCTTCTCGGCGGGGTCAACGAGCACGATGGCGATCAACTTGCATTGGTAAAGGGCCACCGGCACGCCTTCTTCCAGCGAGCCAGGTAGCCTCGTGTTGTGAAGATCAATCGGGAATCCCCGGGGCTGGGGCTGCGCTACCTCGGAAACGGTCGCGGGGGTCGAACGCACGCAGGCCGATAGAGCTCGCCGTCGGCGGCCACTGTGATGGCCCCGGGGCCGGGTCGGGGACGCCGACATATGAGCCGGCGGATTCTTCGTATGCGACGCTATGCGGCTCTGTCCAACCGAATGGGGCAAGCCTGGGGACGCGGCGAACTTTGTGGTTGGGATAAAACGGCCAGTAGCTGACTCACTCTATGACGAGCTTCTCCCTTTTGGCCGCCAGTTAGGGCAAATGGAACGGAATGCCCCGCTCACACCGGACGTTCACATCCATTGGGCTGCCGTCCGGACAGTCGGCGACCTCAGCCGCAGTTGCAAAGTGAGGCTGCCCACGCATTGGCTCCGTGACAATCTCGACCGCGCCGCGAGAATGCTGCGACTTCCGCACCAGTTCGACGGGGCCCCGCCGCCGAAGGCGAAGGACGGCAATAAATGACCCCGAGCGGGGATCGGAGTCGAACCGCAGCGAGTGCTGGTTATCCCTGAGCCGTGCTCGCCTAGTTCAATCGTTCTGCGGCGACTTCGTCGGATTGCACTCCGTGTTCAATACCTGGGCGTAGATAATCCTTAGTCGGACGCGCCCCCAGGGTAAACTCTTCCGATGGTCAATGGGGACGAATAAGCCTTCACCTTCCTGCTTCGGTCCGAGACACCGAAGCAACTGGGACTCGCGAGATCCGGAGGGGCTCCAAGGTCCGCCTCGTGCTGCGGCTACAGCGTCTGATAATGCGACACCTTTGTTCTGTAAATGTAATTTGTGCGTCTTGTGCCTCTCATCGCCCCGAGCACTGTGCTGCGTCCCCAGGGCCGACGCAGCCCCACCAACCAACCATCCCGCAAGACGTTCGCGGAAGACGGCCGACGTTCGCCGCAACTTATCGAGGCTGTGCAGGCCAAGCACAGGGGCCTCAACCGGAAGGAGGACCTCGGAAGCGGCGGTGAGGGGTTCAAGTTCGGCGGACAATCCATGAGGGGTGCGGCCGAAACCTGATGTTGATTTTCTCGGTTGATTTTGGTGTCTTGGCTCCATCAATTACCCACTCCAGGAGTCAAGCCATGGCTGCCCAGTTCGTCGTTTCGTCTCCCGACCGTATCACTCTGCAGATCACCGTGCCGTTCGACAGGTCGATGCTCGACTTCGAGGCCCGGCTCCAGCAAGAACTCAATGAGGCCGGCACTCTGGCCACGGCCGTGCAACTCCGGCGGTTCGACGCCGATGGATCTCCCATCCAAGTCGGTCCCACGACCCTGTACAGCAAAGGGCAACTCCCCAAGGAGTATCAAACCCCGTACGGCACCGTCTCGATCGACCGGCACGTCTACCAGTCTCCCCCGGGAGGGCCGACCTTCTGCCCGCTCGAGCCGCGGCACGGATCATCGTGACCTCCACCCCGTTGTTTGCCAAGGTCGTCTCGAGCAAGTACGCCGAGTTCGGCGCCGCCCGCGTGCGGCGCGACCTTCTGGACAATCATGGCCGCTCGGTCTCGAAGTGCCTGGTCCAGGACCTGGCCGACGCCGTGGCGGCGGTGGCCTTGGCCAAGGAGGAATCGTGGAGCTACTCCTTGCCGCGGTGGGATGAGCCACCCGCGTCGGTGAGCGTCGGCCTGGATGGGTCCTGCATGCACCTGAGCGAAGACGGTTGGCGGAGACGATGGTGGGGACCTTGGGATTCTACGACGCGGATGGGGAGCGGTTGCACACCATCTACCTGGGGGCGACCCCCGAATACGGCAAGGCGACCTTCCTGGAGCGGATGACCCGCGAGGTCGAACGAGCCCGAGCGGAACTCCCCGGCGTACGGTTCATCGGGATCGCCGATGGGGCCAAGGGGAATTGGGACTTCTTGGAGCGGCATACCGCCGTGCAGGTCGTGGATTTCTGGCACGCGGCCGAATACCTGGGCGGCGCCGCGGCGGTGTTATTCCGCGGCCAGGAGGGAGCAAAGCGGGTTTGGCTGGAGGAGATGTGCCACATCCTGAAACACGAGGTGGGGGGAGCGGGCCGGGTGATTCGGGAGCTGCAATCCAAGGCACGAGTCCGGCCGTGGGCGAAGGAGAGCGAGGGAGTCATTGACGCGGTGAGGTATTTCAAGAACCAACATGGAGAGGGGCGGATGAACTATGCCGCACGAGTGGTGGCCAATGAACCGATCGGCTCCGGGGTGACCGAGGCGGCATGCAAGGTGATCGTGAAGCAGCGGCTGTGCGGCTCGGGAATGAGGTGGAAGGAAGAGGGAGCGGCGGCGGTCCTGAGCCTGCGGTGCTTGACGTACACGCCGGAACGCTGGGGGCAGTTCTGGTCGAAGGTGGACCAGTATGGGTTTCCAGTTGCAGCTTGACATGAGAATTCCACTAACTACAGAGCTACATCAAGTTTCGGCCGCACTCCCCTAACATCCATGAGTAAGTCGTCGAAACGCCCAGGCTTATCCGAGTGTCGCGCTGCCATCGCTGACGAAGTCCGGATGGATCAACTTAAGCTTGACCACGTCGGCGCCCGGAGGCACGCTGTCGGTCCGCCACCGGCCATCGGGTCCGGTGCGCGAAGGGATGCCGTAATAGGACTCGTAGCCAGTCGGGTTGGCGGGTCGCTCGCCGAGGCCGTATTTCGTAACGGACACCAGCAACCGTCGCCCCTTCCACGGGCCGTTCGGCCACGGCGACGACGATGCCGCCCATCGTGGTGCCGCGCCGGAGCCGGAATGTCCAGGCTTCGGGCGGACGGGAATTCTCCCCGAATCCCCAACCCTGTCCGAGCGGGACGTAACCGTCTTTCCGGGCCGCGATGCTGAGAATGGGTTCTCCGTGCATCAACGGATACTCCAGGACGAGGCGACCGCGGGATCCGTCCGAAACACATAAGCCCAGACGTCGATGTGATTCTCGACCCGCACCTCGATATCGGCCAGCGGCCGGCTCGTCTCGTCATCCAGCACGGTCAATGCAACCCTGCGGATCTCGGCGGAGCGGGGTACGGACCGATCGTACGCGCGGACCCGTTCGCCAACGACGGGCGAGCGACCCTGGGGTTCCGAAGCCGGCCGGCGGTTCGATGGTGCGTCCTGTGCCCGAGCCGGCTCGATGAGTGCCGGAAGCAGCCCCCAACCGGTCACGACCAGGCCGACGGCCGCCAGAGCGCAAGCGCGCCGGGCGACGAACCGATCGACGATCATTTCGGGACCTCCTCCACCGTTGTCGAGACGGCCGGATTGTACCAGGGCCATGACCACCTCGCGAGCCTACGGCGACAATCCTCGGTGCGCTGGTGACCTCGACGTTGGGCACAGTACGAGTGAGTCCGCTCCCCGCTGAAAGAGCATTTTCCGGGGTCGCCAAAGGGGTCCGGGACCGCTTCCGCGTTCGGGTTCCAGCCCTTTCCTCTCCCCGGCGAACGGTTTCTGAGGGGGTCGTCAACGGCTACCAGGTCTCCCTGGTTTTCTCCGACGGCGCCGGACCGCCGGGGGCCGATGCCGTCGCACTTCCCGACGAACGCGACGAGCGATGTCGACGACTGACGGGCCGACCAACGCAGCGGTCCAGGACCGGGCGGGGGGCGGTTCTTGCCCGAACTCGAATTGATTTGGTTGAATGCCGTTCTCTTGACTTCACAGCGGTCTCAGGTCACGCTGGAATGGACGATCGATCCGATGGCGGAGGAATGCGTCAGGCGTCGGCGAGGCAACGAGCGCGGTCGTCCGCGGGTTCGTCGGCGATCGGGTCCTGGCAGGCGAAGGTTGAGCACCCATGACATCGTCACCCGGTCCGATCCATCCCCACCGCGCCGGCGGCCCCTCGCGCGTGATCCAGGGCTGCTTTCCCGGCGGCAAGCCGACGATCCTCCAGGCCTCGCCCGCTCCGGCCAGGCCCGCCCGGCCGCCGGCCCCGATCCAGGCCCGCCCGGCTCTCGCGCCAGCACCGATCCTGCCCGGCCGCCCGGCCAACGGCGCCCTCCAGCCCGCGACGCGACCCGGCCAGCCGCCGCGGCCGATCCTGCCGGCCAATCCTCGGCCCCCGGCGCCCTCCAGCCGGCGGCGCCCCCGCTCAGCAAGCGCCCCAGCCGATCCGTCCTCGGGTCGCCGCCGCGACGGCCGTGCAGCCGCACGCCGGCAACGCCTTCGCCCTGCCGGCGAACTTCACGCTCAAGCCCCCCGGCAGCGGCCAGCCCTTGCCCGAGGCGATCCAGAAGAAGATGGAGTCCTTCTTCAACGCCAGCTTCGCCGACGTCCGCGTCCACGTCGGACCCGAGGCCTCCTCGATCGGCGCCCTGGCCTTCACCCACGGCACCGACCTGTACTTCGCCCCCGGCCAGTACAACCCCCAGTCGACCCACGGGCAGCAACTGCTCGGCCATGAGTTGACCCACGTGGTGCAGCAGCGCGCCGGCCGGGTGCGCAACCCGCTGGGCGCGGGGGTGGCGGTGGTGCAGGACCCGGCGCTGGAGGCCGAGGCCGAGCGGATGGGGCTGCGCGCCGCGACAGCCGCCATGCCGATCCAGGCGAAGCCCGCCGGCACTGGACCGATCGTCGCACCTCTTCCCGGCGCGGTTTCCACTCGCACCACGGTCGCGGCGAATGGGGCGATCCTGCCGGCCCGCTCCTTGGTCCCCGGTTCGGTGCAGCGAGTCTGGACCAATTCTGCCTGAAAGACTATCACAGTCTGGGAAACGGGTTCCGGGCCCTCGTTCCCCTCTACGCCAAATCGTGCAGCAAAAGCCTTTAGTCCGGGACAAACTGAACATAGTCGGTGAAAGACACGACGAATCGGACCCCCGCCGAACGGAAGAGGCGGCATACACAAAGAAGTTCCTGGGAGCAGAAAGCGAATATTTCCGAGAGACCGGGTTCAAGCAAAACCGATGGCTCGGCAATCCCACATGGGGGGATCCAGCAATCCTCCGCGCGGAAAGCCTTATAGCCCGATTAACGCATCAAGTTTTTCCAGTCTTGATCCGATGCATCGAAGCCGTCTCGGAACAGGAGGTACTTCAGATCGAAGGCAATTTGATGACGGCTGGAGAGGCCTGGGTCGGATTCCGTAAAGCCGCATCGAACCTGATCAAGGAGGTGCAGGACGAATTCGCGAGGGCTTTGCAGGGGGAAGAGGGAGGGAAAGTTACAAAAGATGCATTGCGTTGGATGGATGTAGGGTTGGCCTACTTTAGGGATGGAATTCAGAACACGCAATGGTCTGAACGTGTGAAATGGAAAACTGACCTCTTCAGCATAGGAACCTCCTTCAACAGGTACTTCGGAGACTCTTCCAAAGTCGTCCGCACGAAAGACCAAGTCGATCTAGATCGGTCAAAGGCGATGCACAGCTTAGCGTTTGAGAATGCCGAATCTTTCCGCGGAGACAGGGTCGTTGGTGTCTGGAAAGTCGGTGAAGCTCACATTCAGGAGATTAAGAACATATTAGGGCCTAACCCAACGGCATACAATCTGATGACTAGGGAGGAATTCAACGAAGATTTCTACCTGGAATACCCGTCTCTTAGGCCGGTTGATACTTCGAAAGATCGGGATCGCTGTGTTTTCGATGGATACTGATATTTAACCAGCATTGCCCGCGCCGTAGCCAGCACCTTGCCCTCCCGCGTCGCCGGCCACTCGATGGTGCCGACGAGGTCTTTTCGCCGCGCGAATCCCTCCGGCGTCGTGACGATGATGTCCAGAGGTCGTCAAAGGGGTCCGGGTCGTCAAAGGGGTCCGGAACCGATCCCGCGTCCGGGTTCCAGCCCTTTCCTCTCCCCGGCGAACGGTTTCTGAGGGGGTCGTCCGTTCCGATTAGGGTAAGCGCCCGCTCCTACCAGGGGGTGGCGCGGGCCGGCTGGTCGCGAAATGGCTCGCCGCGGCGACCCCTCCGACCTCCGGATGACCGCGGCCGACCCGACCTCGTGGCTCGTCGTCGTGCCCCTCGGGCCGGCGTGTCGATCCTCACGCCCTCTTCCGAGCCCGACGTCGTTCGCGGGTCGCCTTCTGCGTGTCCGTCCGGTAGACACCATGCTTGACGGGTGAGCTTCGTCGCTCGCTCCCGGATCCAGTTGTGCTGCATCTCATTCATCGTTCGTCAGTGGACACTCTCAAAAGACCTGGAAGCCGACTTTTACCGCTTCGTTGCCTTTTCCACTTCCGCAACCAAGCTCTCGATCATCTTGTCGGGTGTCTTACGCACATAGATATCCTCGAAGTAGACCAGGCCGTCGTCGCGAATCACGCCGTTGGCGTCGATCACATAGAAGGTTGGCCAGACGCTAACGCCCCACTCCAGGGGGATGCCTCGCTTCGCGCCACCGGGCCAGAAGGAACGCCAGTTGACGCCCTCCCTGGCGGAGACCGCTTTCGCTTTCTCGCGGTCGTTGTCGCCGTTGACGCCGATCAGGACAAACGGCCGGCCCTTCATCCTTTCGACCAGGGCTTTCTCGTGAGGCACTTGTTCCATGCACGGAATGCACCAGGTCGCCCAGAACGAGACCACGACGACCTTGCCCCGGTAGTCGGAGAGTTTCATCGGCTTGCCGTCGATGTCCTCCGCCTCGATCTCAGGCGCGGTGCGACCGATGCCGAGGTGATGCAGCAGGAAAAGCATCCCCTCGGCCTGGTCTCCCAGCGGCGGGAAGAACGTGCCCAAGGGTCGATGATCGCCGAACTCCTTGATCGTGCGATCGAAACACGCCTCGGCCTCGCGCGTGAGCTTCTCGGGATCGAGGGAGCGGAGTCGCCGGATCACGACCGGCCCGAAGCGGTCGAGAATTCCTTCGCGGATCTCGCGACGGACGGGGTCGTTGAGATCTCGCGCCGCCGAGGCGAGCTCCTGATAGCACCGGCCCAGACTGAAGCAGCAAAGAGCACGCACCCTGGGGTTCTTGCTTCGCTCGACCGCGGCGCGGAGACAAGTTTCGACCTGGGGGCTCTTGACGGCGTCGACCCAGGCGAGACGGCAGAGCGGCAGGATCGCGTCGGAGTCGAGATAATGCTCGGCCACCAAGTCATAAACAACGCCAGCGAGCTCTGCATTGCCCTCCGTCCCCGCAGAACGGGCCCAGTTCAGGGCCTCGACGGCGTCGGGCGCATCAGGACGTCTCTTGACGACGGCCATGGCGCGGCGACCGAGGTCAGCGACCGTCTCGTAGTAGCGATAGAGAGCCTTCTTCTGCTCGGCCTCGGTCGTTCCCGGCTTCCGCCGACTTTCCAGTTCTTTGAGCGCCGTCTCTTGTTCCTTCTTGAGCGATGCCAACGTCTCCGTCGGCTTCTCATCCGCCGCCGCGGAGAGAGAGGGCGAAACCAGAACCGCCAGCACCCATACCGCGTGGATCAGAAGCCGCATGATGGTGCTCCCCATGAAGTCTGACAATAGTCTGAGGAAGACACAACATAACCAAGTCGGCTGGCGTTGTCCAGAGGCCGACGATTCAAGGCTCTACCGCGCAGCGGTTTAGTCCAATGCCCTTTATTTCCCGTTACTCCTGTGCTAGGGTCGCCCCAAACATTTTGCAGGGATGAGTGCATGACCGAACTCGAAAACGAATTGCTAGAGGCATTGGAAAAAACTCTGCCGCTTGTTTCTGCTGCCGCAAAGAAGCTCGGGATCCCAGGTCAGATGTCCGCTCCCGTCTAACCCCAATACCGTTTAAGGAAGCATAACCACTGTCTCTGCAAAGGTTTTCTTCAAGGGCGGAATGTGTCGATGTTTGGATCGTTTCTTTTTCCACTTGGACATTTTACGCTTGATCACTCGCGGATTGATCCGGTTCCTCCGCATTTCGTCATCGGTGCGCTCCCCCTGCATCTCCCACAACAATCCCTGGTACCACTCCTCGAACGCCTCGGGGGTCGAGCTGTTGCATTCTGGCAACCGGCACTTGAGGATCTGGAAGCACCCCAGAAACGACAGCCGATCCGGGTCCAGCCCCACGGTCCCGGCGGCCGCAACCATCAAGGCTCGGATCACGAAATGACCCAGCGACAGCGCATAGATCTCCTGGATCACCCCCGCCGGGGTCTCGCTTCGCATCTGTGCCGGCTTGGTCGCCCGCCGCGGATCATGATGGGTCTTTTGCTCATCATAGACCAACTCCTGTTCCCATCTCTCGTGATAAAGAATAATCAATTCTTCAGCAGGATAAAGCTCCGCGTCAAGGAGATTCGTGATCAGCACATGAGTTTCACCGTGTCCGACTCGTTGCGGGTCGTCCAGTGTATAGCGGATCACCCGGACGACGATCCCATCCCGATCGATCTGACGGTCGTAGCAACCCCGATAAATCTTGGCCAGGTACGAGCCATCCGCCAGGTTTTGGATCGACTTGAGGATCAAGCCGCTTTTCACGCGTGCCAACAGCTGGACGCCCCGCAACATCGCCGTTTTCCAGTGGTCATAGCTGAAAAACCCGCGATCCTCCAACAGGAGCATCTCCGGAGTCAGATGGCGGAGCAAGCCGCCGACCATCGACGGTTCGCCGTGGGCGATCGACCGGACCACGAAGGCCAGTTCGATGTGGGTCCCCAATTCGACCAGGCTCAGCTTGCGGACTTGGGGGAACGCGCCGTCGCCGCGCGGCCCGGCCGAGGGGCGCCGAAGGCCGCGGCGTTGGCCTCCGAGTCGGGGACATCGTAGACGGTCCCATCGATGCCGACCAGGCGGAACCCGCGGTAGAAGGCTCCGGGCGTATCGGGCCGGGCCAGAGGATGAACGACGTGCTCGAACAGGTGGCGGACCGGCGCGATGCCCAGGCGTTGCCGGGCCACACACAGGCTGGATCGATGGGGACTCTCCTCGCCGACTCGGAGCCGGCGTGCATGCTTGAAGACTTGGCGGATCGGCAAGTCGGTCAACAGCCCCATGGCCAGGACCACCCAGCAAACAATCTCGTGGGTCAGTGTGCAACGTCGTTGATTGGTTTTACCGGTGGCCGCGAGGACTTGGCGAACGGCCTCGGGCGAGATAATCTGTTCCAGTCCCGCCAAGCGATCCAAGATCCGGCCCGACGCATCGGGCGGCAGCGTGCAATGTCCGTGCGGCATGCGAGTCATGGCCTCCGTGTTGCTTGGGTCGTGAGTAAACCCAAAGTAACAGGAGGCTGTGGCTTGCGCCTATTTCAACGGTATTGCGTCTAACCCTGTTCCATCGCCGAATGAGAGCGTTATTGCCGGCAGGTTGAGGTCGAAAGACCCCCTCAGCAGTATGTCAAGCCAGTCGTCGAACATGAGAGCCTCTCATGGTCCCGGGACGGCGTCGTGGGGGTAGCATCTGACAAATCCTGCCCGACATCCGAAAGTTCACATCGAGACCCTGCGACGCTTCGCTCTGAAACCTTTGTGAAGAGGACCAGTGAGTCGCGCGGATCTGTTTCCAGGCACGTTTGTCATCCATCGTCAGCCGGAATCCATGGCAGGTCTCGGAATATGACCGTTCATGATCAGATTGCGAGATACATTTGCTTCGGCGACGGCCGTCCCTGGATGATCCGGGCGAGAACATCGGCAGGCAAATTGGCGAGTTCCTTCGGTTCCATCTTGTGAAGGCCGCCACCGTAGACGCGCCCTTCCTTGATGAGATGCTCGCCGGTGAGCGACTGAAGGTGAGAAAACACGATCGTGTAGAGGTCGGGCCGTGCGGCCAGAGCAGCTTTCATCTCGCCCTTGGGATAAAGAAGCAGGTAGACGTTCGCCGCCGTCGCCCGCGATTGGTTCCAGAAGAAGCGGAACGGATTGCCGTTGCTCTTCTCTCGGCCCATATAGGTGCACAGGAAGGGAGCCGGGTCGCGTTTCTCCTGCGAGTACCAGGGAGTCCGGCGGCTGGCCAGATAACCGGAAGGGATGCCCTGCGCCTTGCCTTGTTCCAGGTATTTCCAGAACTCCGGGTGCTTCGCTTGAATGACCGGCTCCGGCAAATCGCAGTCGATGATGACCAGCGGCTTTTCCAACCGCGGGTAGCCGTCCGGCTCAGCTTCGATCAACCCGTCGGGCAGGTGTCTGGAGCTGGGCAAGATCGGGCGCAGGAATTCGGTGGGAATGCCTTTTCGGATCGCCTCCTGCCGCTCGAGGATGAAAAACGCGTTGGCGCCGGTTGCCATGCCTCGCTTGATCGAGAAGAAATCGCCCAGCGTGTGCGACGACTCTGCGGTCGGTATCGGGTTCTTGGCGAGTCCGGTCCACTTCCTGGACTGCCGGAGTGCCGCCAGGTCGACGGTTTCCGACGCTGTCGGGCCGGTGATCGGCCCGCCGAACGACAGGCGGACCTGATGGTGCGGCGACGGGGCAGATTTCTCGAATACCACGATCGACGACGTGACCAGGGCGTCACAGAACTGCACATCGGAAGGGCAATATCGGTGAATGTGCAAGAGTTTGACATGGTCGGTCAGATAGGTCTTCATGGCCGCCCCGTAATTGACGTCCATGAACTCCGACGGAATCAGCCAGACGGCGATGCCACCGGGTGCCATCCAGGCATCGCAGAGCAAGAGGAAATGGGCGTAGAACCCGGCCAAGCCGCTGATGTCGAGGCGGAAGCGGTCGGCAACCAGTGCCTTGAGTCGCTCCTTGTCCGCTCGCTCCAGGTGGTGGTGCCGAATATACGGCGGGTTGGTGAGGACCAGGTTATAGACCCGATCGGGAGCGAGCGCCGTGAAGTCGCCGGGGATGACCCGCAGGCCCGCTCCTGCCCACAGACGTTGGGCGGCGTCGGCGAAGGCCGGATCGATCTCGACGCCGCAAGCGTCGGCAATCGCTCCCGTCGGGAACACCTGGCGAAGGGCCGAGTAGAACGAGCCGGTACCGATCGCGGGATCGAGGAACGCCGCGGCGGACGTCCTGCCCTGCCACAGGTCCAGCGCGTAGCGGGCGATGTCGAGGGCGAGTCCGGGCGGCGTGGCGAACTGCCCGAGGCGGTTACGCTCGGTGGCAGTCTTGGCCTCATCGAGCCGTCTCTGCGTGAGCTGCCGCTGTGCCTCGGTTTCAATCACGCTTAGATCCCGAGTTGGTCCAGGTCGGTTATGCGATGTTCCCATATCCAGTCTATGCCTTCCGCGGCTTCGTAACCAAGATATCCACTGTCGAAGTCGCCGCACAGGAAAAGGATGAATTCAACGTCCTTGCCGTAAGCCTGTTGCAGTTGGGCGATCTTGACGGCTTCTTCCTTCCGCCGTTTGTTCGTGTTCGTGAAATCGCCCGCCGACTTCGCCTCGATCAGGATAGGCAGACCGCTGGGCTTCGGCTTTTTCCGCTGGATGACCACGTCGATCGGGATGTTGACTTTGTGCCGCGTGCCGACGACCACGTTCATGCGGAAGGTGAATGTACCCGGCTCCATCGGATTGAGCGGTTTGCCGGCGGGGTGGGCTTCCTGGCGGTAACCGCGCTGCTGCAAGTGGTCGGCGATCATCGCGAGTTGTCGCTTCTCCTGGGCGTTGCGGATGATCGGGTCGGACACCGCACCGCACAGCCGATCGGCGACAATGGTCGAGGCCCGGCTGATGCCCTGCGGGACCGCATCCAGGAGGCGTTCGACCTTGACAGTTTGTCTCGCCTGCGAGACCAGCCTCAGGCTGGATGTCAGTTGGAACGTCAACTGGCGAGGAAACTTGGACGAATTCTGAGAACCTGGGCGATTCAAGCACTATGACGACCAAAACACCTCCGGTCCCCCTCCAAGAAGAGTAACAGTAAGTTTGCCTTGACAAAGATGCCCTGAAATACAAAATAAATATCGTACGATTTTTCTATCGTATATTCCTTGCTGAGTGATTGGGAGATTGCTACGACTCGGGTGGTCCGCAGCAATGAACTCACCCGCGACCTCCTGCGGCGAAGTCGCAGAACCTCAGTCCTTGGATAGGCTTTGACCAGCCAGCCACCTCAGCTATTGGGAGATCGCCATGAAAGCAGCACCCGGTGCTCAATTGCCCATTGAAGACATCTTCGGGCGGGACCAGTTCATAGCTGACCTGTGGCGCGTGCTGGAAGTGAACAGCGTGCGCATGGAGGCTGAGCGACGAATCGGGAAGACAAGCATCCTCCACAAGATGGAAGCCGAGCCACCTCCAGGCTGGGAGCCGATTTCACTGGATCTCGAACAGGTTCACTCGGCCGCCGAGTTCGCCGAAAGGGTCTGCGAAAAGATCCAGGGCCGTCTCACCGGCTGGAAAAAGCAGGGGCGGCGCATCGGGAGTTTCCTGGAATCGCTCGGCGGCACGCAAGTAGGCCCGATGATGTTTCCCGAGAAGAAGAGTTAACCAGACGGCTATTGGAAGACGCTCCTGAACGGCGCCGTGGAAGACCTCGTCGAACAACAGCATGTCGCCGGAAAACGGGTCGTGTTCCTCTTCGACGAAATGCCGTGGATGCTGTCCGCAATCGCCGATCCGCAGCGAGATGGTGCGCAAACGACGATGGAAGTGCTGGATGTGCTGCGAAGCTTGCGTCAATCGCCGACCACTGGGCAGGGTTTCCGAATGGTGCTGTGTGGGTCCGTCGGTATGCATCACATCCTTGCCGAGTTGCGGCGGAGTGGCTACAGAAACCAACCAGTCAATGACATGATGCTCATTGAGGTTCCGACTCTCGAGCCTGAGGTCGCGACGGAACTCGCCACTCAGATGATCGCCGGCGAAAAGCTGCCGGGGGAACCGGACGCAGCCCGCCGGATCGCCGAAGTCACCGGCGGATTTCCCTTCTATATCCATTGGCTCGTGTCACGGCTCAGCACAGGAGGCCGATCAGCGACTCGAACGGAGATCGATGACGCCGTGAAATGGCTCCTCACTGCCGTCCATGACCCTTGCGATCTGCGGCATTTTCTCAAACGGATCCACTCATACTACCCGGGCGTCGAGAAGAGTGCCCTCGCCATTCTCGACTACGCCGCGAGAAACCAGGTCCCTTTGACCCAGGCGGATCTTCTCAACGTGGGCAAGGGCGCCGGCACGAGTGAAGATGAACAGATGCGCGAATTGCTCCGCCACCTCGCAATGGACCACTACCTGAGCAAAGGCACGGATGGGCGCTATACCTTCCGGTCGGCCCTGCTCCGCAGGTGGTGGCTTATCGAACGGGGGCTGGAATGATGCCTAGCCGTACCTTTGTCTCACGGTTCAGCCCGAACCGCACCGACCCGGAGGTGCTGGAAGCCATCTTCGTCCAACGAGAGCGGCTGGCCGAGGTGTGGCTAAAACGCCTCGGGGACAGCGTACTGACTGGGGTAAAGCATCACCTGCTCGCGGTCGGGCCGCGCGGGTGCGGCAAGAGCCATCTCGTCGCCCTGCTCGTCGGGCGACTGCGAAAGGACCCGGATGTCAGCGAGCGGGTCCGCATCGCCTGGCTGCCGGAGGATGAGACCACGCCGTCGTTCTGGAAGTTTCTCCTGCGGATCCTTCGCGCTCTGAGAGCCGAATACGGCGACGAGTTCCCACCACCCGCACGCGTCCTGCTCGCGAACGAGGCCGACGATCGCCGCTCCACCGTGTTGACCAGATACCTCCTGGAGAAGCTTGGCGGGCGAACGCTGCTGGTGGTGGTCGAGAACCTCGACGACGTGATGAGAGGCCTGAAGGACGAGGGGCAGAAGCGGTGGCGCGCCTTTCTCCAGGAAAACCCGGTCGCGGCCACTCTGGCCACGGCGCAACAGCTCACCGAAGACGTGTCCGACCGCGACCGGCCATTCTTCAACTTCTTTCAGATCGAGCATCTCCTCCCGCTTTCCGCCGACCAGGCCTTGTTGCTGCTCCAAAAAATCGCCGCACTCACGGGGAATACCGACCTCGCTACGTTCCTCCAAACGCCGACCGGCCGGGGGCGAGTGCGGGCGATCCGCCACATCGCCGGCGGCAGCCACCGCGTGTTCATCGTCTTGTCGGAATTCGCCACCCGGCAGAACCTCGACGACCTGGTGACCGCGTTCGAGCAGTTGCTGGACGAGTTGACCCCGTATTACCAGGATCGACTGCGCTGGCTGCCGGATCAGCAGCGGGAGATCGTCGAGTTCCTCTGTCGGCAGACCCAAA
The DNA here is from genome assembly GCA_963845755.1 of uncultured Planctomycetota bacterium. Classification (GTDB taxonomy): domain Bacteria; phylum Planctomycetota; class Planctomycetia; order Isosphaerales; family Isosphaeraceae; genus CAWJTV01. The sequence continues at coordinate 867,769 of CAWJTV010000011.1, read as the reverse complement.
CGGTACCGGTGAAGGAGGTCGCGGGGGAACTGTTCCTGACCGAGCAGGCGGTCGCGGCGCAATTGAAGTCGCTCAAGGACAAGGGGTACGTGACGGCGCAGACAGTCGGCCGCGAGTCGCGGTACGAACTGGCAGAACCACTGATGCGGCTGTGCGTGGAAGTGAAGGATCCCCGCCGAGAGCCGATCCGTCTGATTGTCGAGTTCCTGCGGATCTGGTACGACAAGGCCGGAGTGGAAGCCCGGCTCCGAGGCCTTCCGGAAGACGCGAACCTCGAGCGGCGGTACTTCGAGGCAGCACTTCAAGATATGCCGTCCGGAGGTACTCCAGTCCCGTCGAAGTGGCTCTGTATCATGACCTAATGGCAGCTATTGCGTACCGGTGCCCCGGAACAAGTGGGTCGTGTGCTCGTCGAAGCTTGCTGCAACGGCTGATACAGCGGAACGATGTGTTCGTGTTGCGGGCACGTTGTTCTTCTCGCCGGCCAATACGAGGAGGTCCTCGTCCGCCTGCACTCAAGCAATCGAACTCGACCTCCAAGTGCGTCAACGCCCTGATCTTCGAAGGGGCCGCGCTGAACCGCCTCGGCCGGATCATGGAAGCCCTGACCGTCTACGACCAGGCGCTCGAACTCGACGCCGAGAGGGCTATCGTCTGGAGCAGCAAGGGACATGGCCCTGAACTACCTCAGCCGATTCGAGGAAGCCCTTCCTTTCTTCGACCGAGCGATTGAACTCAACGCCAACGACCCATACTACTGGGAGAGTCGCGGCTGGACCAAACTGGTCCTCGGGCAGATTGGCGAGTCGGTGAACGACTTCTCCCGGGCAATCCAGTTGGATGGGGCTCAGGCCGGAGCGTTCGAGGGTCTAGCCAAAGCCCATGTTATCCAAGGCAATTGGGCAGAAGCCGAACGCGTGCTCCGTGAGCGATTCCGGCTACCCCCCTGGCGATTCGACCTGGGAAGATCCCAGCAGTTGCCCAACTTGATCGCGACCATCTTCGGTACATCAACCGACCGCAAAACGTGGGCGCACTCGAGTCGATCGGCTGGCAGATATCGCTCGGGAAGCGCAGGAGGAATTGGAGCGGAAGAAGGACGAAGAGCCTGTGGTGCCACCCATGTCGTCGAAGGATGCCGCCGGAACTTCCGTGCCGGCCGAGGCCGCTCGCCGTGCTCGGTGACTCGCTGGTTCGCAGTCTCACGCATGAAGGCTTACTCCGAGGCCGGCGCGGACGCCCTCGACGCCTGGGCGGATGTATGGCGGGCGGTCTCGGTTCGGTACACGCACCTGACCCTGGCGACCCGTCTGTTTGGCGTCGGCGTGCGATATCTGCAGACAAAGGACGAGCGCGTGCTGCTCGACCTTGTGCAAGAGGAGCGGTCGATCCTCCGCGACCTCTTCAGGCTCGACGACCAAGTAGAGAAGGAAGCGAGCGGGATGCAGCCACGGAAGTAGATCCAGCGTGGATTTGTACGCGTAGATCGCACTACGAACGCCCCGGCCTCTCGGGGGTGCGGAGAAAGGGGACGGAACGAAGCGGGGAATGAAGAAAACGGCCAGGTTCAACCCCGGGTAACACTTTCCGGCCCGGGTAACACTTTCCGGTGCAAAGTCTGGGACCACTTTGGCGGTAAAGTATTGTTCAGTCACTATTTGCGACTGGAGCAACGCCGCGGCCTTCCGAGAATCGAGCGTCTTGAATCACGCTGACAATCAACAGCCGAAAAAAAATTTGAGATTTTTTTATATCTCTGTCACATTTAGCGTTATGCCGACAAAATGGGCCAAAACCACCGTAGGTGCATTTACGGATTTCGAAAGTTGAGGCATCCTAAATAGTAGAGACGGCGATGGTGCGCGCGAGCGGTCCCGGACCGCTTGAAGCGCTCTCCCAGTCCCCACGGATTGTCACCCACGTCTTCATGGACCACGGACCTCCGACTACCGACCACGACTCGAGACCCCGCCGCGGGTCGAAAACGGTGCGACAGGCGCGGAAGCCGGGCCAAAAAGTTGCCACCTTATGCCAGCCAGTGCGGCCGGTTGATTGCCCGAAGTTTGGGCAGCAAATGAAGTTATTTCAATAGGATCGCCATGATCCGTTGGCACCGCAGTGCCACCGGTCCACCGAGCCGTTGCGGACATCCCGTGGTGTTGGGAATGCTGAACACCGGTCAAGTCGACTACGATGATCGAAAAAGTTGGGGTGATCGATGGCCCCGGCGGACACTATCTGCGTAGGACTTGCACAACCCGAGCGGGAGATGGCACCTTGGCAAGCGCGTCCTCTTCGGCCGTCTGGAAGCAACTTACTACCTTGTTCCACATCGGGACGGTGACTGGCCTGACCGACGGGTCCTTGCTGGATCGGTTCCGGAGCGGGCCGGCGGAGGACGCCGAGGCGGCGTTCGCGGTACTGGTTGACCGTCACGGGCCGATGGTCCTTCATGTCTGCCGGCGGATCCTCGGGGACCGTCACGACGCCGAGGACGCCGCCCAGGCCACGTTCCTGGTCCTGGCGCGGCAGGCGCGGACGATCCGGCGAACGGACTCGGTCGCGAGCTGGCTCTACGGGGTCGCCGCGCGGGTCGCGAGCCGGGCGCGGCGCGATGCCGCCCGGCGGCGGGTGCGCGAGCGTCGCGGTGCGGAGATGGCCACGATGATCCGTCGCGCGGATGACGGCGATCGCGAGGCCTCGGAGACGTCCTGGCCGGAGCTCTACGAGGAGCTGGGACGGCTCCCCGAGCGATTCCGGCTGCCGATCGTGCTCTGTCATCTGGAGGGCCTGACCTGCGAGCAGGCCGCCCGACAACTCGGTTGCCCGGTCCGCACGATCGAGTCCCGATTGGCCCGGGCGCGCCAGCAATTGCGCAACCGCCTGACCCGCCGCAGTGTGGCGCCGGCGGTCCTGGCTCTGGCTCCCGATGTCGCCTCGACGGCCGTCGCCGAGACCTGGAAGCAAACCACCATTGAGGCAGCGGTCCGCTACGCGGCGAGCGGGACCGTAGCCGCCATCGTCCCCGCCACGGTCGCCGCACTGACTGAAGGAGCTTTACGAACTATGTTCTTCCATCGATTGCTAAAGAGGACCCTCGCCCTGTTGGTGATCGGCGCCGTCGCGGGCGGCGCGGGGATGGCGATCCGGCGCGATCGGCACCGCCGGAACCCGATGGGCCAGCTTCCTTTCAACCCGTGGACGGCAACCCGTACCGCGTGACGATGGCTGGGGGTGCGACGTTCGAGGTCGTCGGCGTCTCCACCGTCCCCACCGGCCCGGACACGTGGTGGAAGCCCGACGGCTCGCCGTTGACCGAGGCGCCAGTCGACACGATCGAGCGCAAGACCCATGGGCGCGAGGGCGAGCCGGTGCGGGTGGTCTTGATCCGCACGTCCGGGGTGGGCCGGGACGACCTGTTCCGCTGGCTCCCGACCCCCTCCACCTCCTACTGGGGCGGCCGGCCCACGAAGGACGGGCGGAACGTGCCCGAGCTGGACTATTATGAGGCGGCTTTCCCCGACGACCGATCCCGTTGCGGGATCGAGGCGCGGCTGGCCAACGGTCCGTGGAAGACCGAGGTGTCCAACAACGGTCGAGGCGGCCAGGGCCAGTTCGTCAATGGTCACAAGTTCACCTTCGGCAAGGCGCGCCCTTATACCGCGTACGGCCGATCGATGACGGTCTTCGCGGTCGCCCATAACTTCCTCGAGCAAGACCGGCGCGTCGTCGCGATCCACCGCGACGGCAGGTCGTTCCCCGCCGTGTCCTATTCGGTCGGCTCGGACGGAAACAAGAAATGGCTCCTCGACCTGATCGATGCCGAGTTCGACTTGCCGCCGGACCAGATCCAGGAATACCAGGTCCAGTTCCGCCCCATCGAGTTGGCGGAGATCCGGGGTATCGCCCTCCACCCGCAGTCGACCGGAAAACGGGCCTCGAGTGCCGAAGCCCTGCATCCGAATACGCGGCGATCGGCCGCGGACGACGGCAAGAAGGAGCACCGGTCCATCACGATCACCCGGGCCTACTGGGCCGATGCGGACGATGCCCCCGATTCGGTCAAGCGAGCGAGACGACAAGGGTTCTTCGTCAACGATGGCTCGGGCCATCTCCTGATCCACGGTCAAGAGTGGATCGAAGGCGAGCCCTGGCAACAGTACAAGGTCTTCCTCCTGGCCGCGGGCAAGGAGTTCCTGTTCCAGGCCGACGGCCAACCGGATGTTCACGGGCGGATCACGACGGGCTCGATTGTCGGTACCACCGACCACGAGCTATTCATCGCGATCCCGCCCGAGGAATACGCCCGGATGGAGCCGGGCATCGCCTATACGCTCACACCCCGAAACGAGGTGCCCGGTTACCAGTGGAAAACCAAGGGGCGGCTGACCATCACGAAACCGCGGTGAGAAGACCGCCCGACATCCCCGCCGATCCTGCGACGATCGGCGGAGGATTTCGAATTTCAGCCAGCCTGGATCGAGGTCGATGGATCCGCGTTTACGCGCGGGTTACACCCCTCCGGGTGACGATAAAGACGCCATCATCTCCACTTTGACCTTCATCATTACCGTCGATGAACGCGCCCGAGCTGTCCTGCAAACCTCCCGGTGGCTGTGCGTGGACCACGAATTCGACTGGCTTCGTCAGCGCGAAGCCCTTGCGCGGCGTCAGGGTCACGTCGTTGAGGGCCGTGTCGTAGGACGCCGATCTCAGCTTGAGAAGGGTGGTGCCTCGGCCCACGAATGCCCCGTGCTTGCCCTGCGTCGTCAGCGAATAGATCGCGACGTTTTCCGCCTCGGCGACGTTCACGCCACCACTGAAGTTGACGACAATTCCGGTCACCACGTGTTTCCTGTTCTCGATGAGGCGGACGCCGGTAATCGTGACCGGGGAAGTCGATGTTGGTGTCGGCGTTGGCGTTGGGGTCGGTGTCGGTGTCGCGGCTGTCACGGCGAATTGATGACCGCCATCGCTGAATGGCGCCCCGGGGTAAACGACCGAGGTTCCCACCGGGGTACCTGGATAAAACGGGGAATTCCCATTGACCGACGCGGGCGCATCAGAACTTTGGAACGCAAAACTCATCGAGCTACCCGGTTGCACATCATACGTGGGACTGGTCGCAACGAACTGGATCGCGTAGCCGTCGGTCGAGCCCGAATGCGTGATCGTGTCCGTCCAGCCGCCGGGCGGAGTGACGGAGATGGGACTCGAGGCGAGAAAGTCCTGACCAGGGACCCACGCGTACCAGAATGTGCCGATCGCCGAGGTGCTCGTGTTGGAGTTTGTCAGGTTGATCGTGTAATCGAAGTTGGAGCCGTCGGCGACCGAGCTGATGACCGCGCTGGCGGTGATGTTGGCCATCAAGGCACGCCCTTCGAGGTCCTCCACCACAGGGTGCCGACTCAGGCGAGACCTACGCAGACCCAATCGCCGCGCCGATGCCAAGGTGTTGACGATCCCGTGCAACCATGAACCGAAATGTCCTTGCGACATGACATTAGCCTCCTGTATAAGCGAGCCGCCCTGGGGCGGAAGGAGAGAGGTCCGGATAGCCTAAGTTCTTCAGAGGCCATAGCTCCCTCTAGATAAGTGTCCGAAACCTCGATGTCTGGTTACACATTAGTCGTAAGAGTTCTCCATAGCGCGGTTTCCGTTGTGGGCGATGAGGTTCGGACGACGCCTTGCTCAGGCGACGCAGAGATGATGCGAACCTTGACGGATTCACCGGAAAATCGAAGACCACTTGCGAAACGATCCTCGGAACATCGTATGTTCCAATCAGGCAAGCACTTGCATTACCCGACAACTCATCGTTCAGTCTCCAGCCGCCGCGATTCGCCCAACGACCTCGACGATGCGCCGCAGGGCCTCATCGATCTCGGCCGCGGTCGTCGTGGCGCCGAGGCTGAAGCGGACGGAGGAGCGCAGGCGGTCGTCGGGGACGCGCATGGCCATGAGGGTCGGCGAGGGTCGTGTCGAGCCGCTGGCACAGGCCGAGCCGAGCGAGGCCGCGAGGCCGGCCAGGTCGAGCTGCATGAGGAGGGCGTCGCCATCGAGGCCCGGGAAGCCGATGTTGAGGGTCTGGGGCAGGCGCCGGTCGTTGTCGATCGGCCCGTTGCGGATCGCGCGATCGGAGCCCAGCGCGGCGATGAGTCCGGCTTCGAGACGGTCGCGGAGGACAACCCAGTGCGCGGCGCGGGTCGAGGATTCGTCGTGCCATCGCTGGAGGGCCGCGGCCAGCCCGACCGCGAGGGGGACGGCCGCGGTCCCCGGCCGCCGACCCTGCTGCTGGCCGCCGCCAAAGAGCCGGGAGCCCAGCCGGACTCCGTTCCGGACCAGGAGCAATCCCGATCCCACCGGCCCGTGGAACTTGTGCGCACTGGCCGCGAGCGTCGCCACGCCCAGCGCGTGGAAATCGACCGGGATGCGGCCCACGGCCTGGACGGCGTCGGTGTGCACCGGGATCCCCCGCGCCGCGGCCCGACCGGCCAATTCGCCGACCGGCTGGATCGCGCCGGTCTCGTTGTTCGCCAGCATCAACGTGGCAAACCGCGTGTCGTCGCGAAACGTCCCAGCCATGCACGCCGGGTCGGCGAGGCCCTGGGCGTCCACCGGCACGCGGTCGACCGCGAAGCCCGCCGCCTCCAGCCGGGCCACCGGCTCGATGATGGCCGGGTGCTCGATCGGGCCGCTGGCGACGTGTCCCGGCGAATTCTCCGCGCCCGCCAGGCCGAAGATCGCCAGGTTATTCGACTCCGTACCCCCGGAGGTGAAGATCACCTCGGACGGCTCGGCACCCAGGATCCTGCGCCACCGTCTCCCGGGCGTGATCCCAGGCCCGGCGGGCCGACCGGCCCGGCGCGTGCCGGCTCTCGGCGTTGCCCCCGGCCAGGAAATACGGCCGCATCGCCTCCAGGACCGTGGGGTCCATCGGCGTCGTCGCGTTGTGGTCGAGGTAGATGGAATTCATGGTGTTCCGCGGTCCGTATTCCGTGGTCAGCCTTCAAATAGTTTACATACTGACCACGGAATACGGACCACGGAACACTGTGCCTTATTCCAGACACCGCAACGTCAACACCAGCCCGATCACGAGCAGGGGGATTCCGATGAGGAACAGGGGACCCGGCAGAAGCGCCGTCCCCACGACCATCAGGAGGAAGCCCACGACCAGCCCGGTGATCCGCCCCAGCAAGGCGATCACCAGGAAGAGCAGCCGGAACGGCAAGGCGATGAGGAACCCGATCACACGGACCAGGCCGAGGATCGCTCCCCCCAAGGTCCACGAGGGCCCTCGCCTCATTGCGTGGAAATCGGGATCGAACCGCGGGTTCACCGGCTTGTGGATGCGTGTCGCGACGCGACCGTGATTCCACCAGTGGCCGGGGACGGCGCCGCCCCACCCCACACGGGTTGTACCGGACTGGGCTTGCTTCATTCCAGGTTCAAGGTAAATTCGATTCCATCGTTTCAATCGTTTGCATCCGTCCCCAGCGCGGTGGCCGGGAGAAGCGGTCCCTAAGGGTATTCGCCGCAGGGAGCAATCCTTTGGGACCCTGTTGGATTATTGCGGTCGATCCGATTTTGACAAGTCGATGTTGATGATGGCATGGGCCCAGGCAGGGAGGCCGCGAGCGTGCGTCAAGTCGTTCTCGTCATCGTTCTGGTAGCCGCCGCTTTCCTTGGGGGCGCCTTCGTCAACGGGCCGGGCCTGCGATGGGCTCAGACGCAATTCCTCGGCTCTCTGGGCTTGAACGAAGAGGGCGAGATTGCCTCGGTTCGACCTCAAGGGGGCCGTCAACCCCGGCGGGGCCGGAGAGGGGCCCAAGGCGGCGAAGGCTGGGGCCGAGTTGGTCGCCGGACCACTCGCACCGATCCCGTCCCTCGTCACGGAAACGGAATCTGGAAAAGCAGATACGCCCGATAGCCAGTCGAATCGACCAGGGCCTGGCGAGCGGCCGACGGCGTTGCCTTCCTCTTCCCCGCCTCCAGCACCGCCCCTGTCGGCACCGCTGGCGACGTCGCAGTCCGCCTCGGACCCCTCGAAGCGGACCGCACGCACGGAGCCGAGACTCGGGCCGACCTCGCCCGAGAACGAGCCGCCGGCACTCCTGGATCCGAGCGTGAATCCGGCGGTTACATCCCCCTCTAGCGGCCTGCCCCCTCGGGATCGGGAGATCGCGCCGGCCCTCTTGGACTCGCTGGCTTCCTTGATGCCGGGGAGTGCTCCGTCGCCGCCGGATTCGCCCCCGGCGCCTGCCGGCGCATCTCCTCTCGGGCCGCCGCCGCGAACTGAGCCTGGACCCGCGGTCTCCTCTGGAGAAGATTGGGCGGCCCTGAGCCGGAAGATGCAGGCCCTGGGCGTGAGCCGATTCACCATCGAGGGTCAGCCCGGGGGTCCCGTCGTCTTCTCCTGCCTGATCCCCCTGGTGGCGGGCCGTCAGGCGGTTGCCCAACGATTCGAGGCCGAAGGCCAGGATGCGTTCCACGCGGCACAGGCCGCACTCCGGCGGATCGCTCTCTGGCGGGCCACGCAGAACCCTTCTCCCCCTTGATGGGAAGGCTGAATGATGAATCCAGACCGTTCCAATTCTCACTCAGCCTTCATCCTTCCGAACAAGGGAGGAAACGCCAGGAGACACCTGGTAAAATCGTCGTGGTTGGAATCCTCCTCCAGAGAATCTTTGCCCCATGAGCGAGTCTGGGATTGCGGCTTGGCCGGATGAGGAAGTTCGGCATCACACAAGGAGGACCAAGGACCGAGGACAAACAGGAAGGGACCCGCAGATGGCAAAGGGACCTCCGCGACGAACGCTGTTGATCGTCACCGGTAGTACGCTCTGCGCCGAGGAAATGGATCGGCCCCTGGCGTATTATCTCAAGCAGCAGATCGAGCGGTCCCTGAGCGCGGCCGTCGCCGACGGGCGCGACGGCCTGGACGGTTATGTCGTCCGCGTCGTGGCCGATTTCCGTTGGATCCACGACGACCCGCTCCAAGCCTTGCCGACGATCTCCCTGGGCGGCCCGGGCGTCAACGCCCTGGCGGAACGATGGCTCGAGGAAGTCCCCGTCTCGCTCGCATTCAACGAGCGCGACTTTGTCCAGACGGATCCCGACCTGGCTGAACCCCACGCCAGTATCTGGGGCATGGACAACGCCACGACTCAGATCGCCGTGTCCGTGTTCGTTCGACCGGTTCCTCCCGCGCTTCCTCGACCGCTGCTCCTCCCTGCCGGCCCAGCTCGACTCGATCGAGGGCGAGGGCGAGGGCGAGGGTGACGCGAGTACCGATCTCGACGAGGAAAACGACGACGATTGACGGGCCTCCGGGCCGGCCAATCCGATTTCCCAACCCTACCCGGCCGTCGAATCGGCCCGGACAGCCCCTCCTCTCCCTCGCCCCATGATGCCCAGCCTTTGGGAAGAATTTTGATTTTTCTCGACACGAAGTTGTTGAGTGTTCCATACTTCTTGTTGGGAGGATCGGCGATGTCGCCGGTGGTCGATTAACTCCCACCGACGGCACAGGAATGGCAGGAATGCAGTAGTCCAGGGTCCCTCAAGACTAGGGGGCCCTCCTCTTTGAAGACTTCCCAGGGTCCCTCCTGGAGAGGAGATCGGGCGATTTCGAGAGTCGGATCGGTCCAGTCCGAACGGGGAGATCACTCCTGCCGCGATGCGGGACTTCGAGGGTTGGATCATTATCAACACCAACGTGTAGGTGTCCGCGCCAGGATGGCGTCGGATGTGCACGAACAAGGATGTCATGACATGGCGAAATCTTTGCTTCAACGGCGGAACCGGAAGGTTGGGCTCACGATAGTCGCCGGGGCGATGATCCTCGCCGCCGGAGCGGGCCCGAGGCCGCCGGACTGGACCCTGGTGCCGATCGGCCGCACGGTGGCGCAGGACCAGGGGGCCTGGGTCGTCGACTACCGGCTCCGGCTCACGGGCCCGACCGGTGTGGTCCTTACTCCCGAGGAGATCGGGGTCAAGGTGGACAGTTGGGTGTCGAATTCGCGGGTGGCGAGCCATGCCATCCCACACTGGTCGTCGCTGGGGCTCACACACGGTCCGGAGTTCTCGACCGTCGGTGAGGTCATCGCGGCACCCGATGAGGCCCACAAATGCCGGGAGAAACTGATCGTCTCGGTCTGGACTTCCGGCGCTTCAGGAAAGGCTGAAGGAGGAAGGCTGAAGGAGGAGTCAGAGAAGAATCGTCTTGATTCAGCCTTGCTGTGGAGCGTGGCTCCGGAGGGCATCGTGCATGTGCGCCTCCGGCTCGAGCATCAGCACGTGCTTTACGGTGACTACGACCCGCTCCTGGGGATCCGCGCCATCGAGCTGACGTTGGGCCGGGCGACGATCCGCGATCGCGTGCCGCTGGACCATGAGCAGTACCTGGCGCATCCGAAATTCACCTGGCCCGAGCCTCCGGAAGATCGCCGCGACACGCGTCATGCCGTCTCCGGGCCCGATAGCCTGCACCTGGAAGCCCACGTGCCCGGTCATCATTACTACCGATTCCCCGAGCGGCCCGTCCGCTACGGCACGAAGATGCGCCTGCGGTTCTCGTACCTGATCGCCGCCGGGACCGAGGGCGAATGCCGCCTCCGGATCGCCCAGTACAAGGATACGCCGACCTCCTGGAGGCAGCTCGAACGGGCCGCCTCCCAACGCTGCCTCAAGACCGTCGGCAGGTGGACCAAGGTCGAGCACGTCTTCTCCACCGATGCCGAGGCCACCACCGTGGCGATCGACTTCTGCATCGACCCGGATGCCGACGTCGGCGAGATGTGGATCGATGACGTCAGCCTCGAGCCCGTCGGATGTCCGGGACACGTTGGTCCCTAGTCATGGGTCCAATGGCTAGGAACCAGGGCGAATCGTGATCCGGTACGACGAGGACCAGAGGGCGGGTTCGGCGCGAATGCTGTGGAGGATCGCGACGGAATCGGCCGCGCGGTAGATGAACGGCTCGCCCGTCGCGGGATCGTGGGGGACGGGGACCTCGGTGATTCCTTTCAAGGATTCGGGCAGTGCGCCGTTGTGGGCCGCCGCGTTGAGGCGAATCGCTTCGATCACGCGCAGGATGGCGACGTGGCGTTCGATCCGCAGCTCGTTCTTGATCACGCCGTAGACACCTGGCACATACTGGGCGAACAGGACGAAAGGGCTCTTCTTTGCAGCCACGAGTGCCTTCTGGGCGTTGGCCTGTTGCGCGATCGCCTCATCTGCCGACAGGTAGGTGGCCTTGAACCAGTCGTCCCAGATCTCGCGGTAGCCCTCGGCGATGTAGAGCGCGACGATCTGATCTTCGGACATGGCCTTGAGCTGGTCGTCGCCCAGTTGCGCGATCGTTTCAGATGCTCCCTTGCCCCGGGGAGGACCTGGGACTTGAAGGGGGAGAGCTCTTCCTTGGGGAGTTCCGGCAGCACGCCGGGACCTTGGTTTCCCTGTTGCACGTTCAGGCGGGCCCACTTCACCATTCCCTCGTGCATCCGCGTCAGGAGTACTGCCCATTCCGCGGGAGTCCGCGGTCGAGCCAGCTCGGATTCCCTCAATTCGGGGATCAGGTTCTCGCAGAGCTTTCGCTCGATTTCCAGCTCGTGACGCATGTCGATCAATGGCCGCGGCAGCGCGGTCAGGGCCCAGTAGAGGTTGGGCGCGTCGGGCCGGGCGATCAGCTCGTCGACGGCGTCGAGCGTGACGGCGATGATTGCGACGCCGACCAGGCCATTGATCAAGAATGGCCCCTCGGCGATATGGCGTGCGAAGGCCAGGTTGGTCTCGACGGTCTGGATCGCGTCCGCGAGCTTCCCTTCGGCGATCTCGACGCGTGCTTTGATGGTCATGATCAGGCCCAAGTGCCGCATCGACTGAAGGTCGGACAGACCGACATTGATGATATTGAGCCGCTGCTCGGGCACGGCATAATTCCAGTCGCACGTCTGGCGGTGCGCCCGAATTCGATCTGCTGGAATTGCCCGCTCCACTCATCGACGAACTTGCGAGCCTCGGCGGTCGGGAATTGATCGAGCGGCACATTCCTCCACATCTTCCATTTTTCCATGGATTGATTCCAGAGCCCATCCGGAGTGGCATGCCGGATGCGCAGATAGATCGGCGCCGCATCGCCCGGGTTCAAATCGGCAAAGCTCGGAAGTAGCCGGTACTTCAGCGCCGGGACCGGCTCCGCCGCGGGGCTGAGCACCAGCGGCGTGGGATTGAGCGGCTGGGGCGCCTTGGCCGCGGCTTGGGCCAACGCGAGTTTCGGGACAACGACCGTCCCCGCGGCGAGGAGCAGCACCATCCATTCGAATCGAGCGCGACGCACTCGGATCATCACAGGTTCCTCCGGCTCGGTTTCTCGTTTTCGTGTATTTCGTAAGATCTCGAGATCAGAGATCCAGCACCCGCTCGATGTCTCGCGGCCGGAGTGGAACCGGTCGCGAAGGCACTTCCGGCGGCGTGGAGTCCGGCCGGTGCGGTTGGCGTTCGATCTCGGCGTCGGGCCACGGGGAGTCGCCCGGGTTCGCCGCGAGCCGCGCGGTCAATGCGAAATAGCTGCTCGGCGCCGGACGCTCGATCGGCGGGAGCTCGACTGCGACCGGCGGCGTGGGCGACGGTTGCGATGGCACCATAGGTGCGGCCAGCGCGATCTCGAGAGCCATTCGCTGCGATCGCTCCTGCGCCAACAGCGCGCCCAATCCCAGCGTCATGACGGCGAGTGTGGCCGTGGCCAGACGCCAGGCACGGCCACGGCCTTCGCTTTGCGCCGCGGCCCGGCCGGCGTCGTAGAGCATCCGGTCGCGATCGAGCGCGCCGGCGGACGGCCGCCAGGCGGCCAGGCGATGTTCCAGCGATCTCAGGTCTTGTCGGTCTTCGTGGTGATCGTGGTCCATGGGGTTTCGAGCCTCTCGTGCAGCCGGGCGAGCCCAGCCTGGTAGCGGCGGTGGGCGGTGGTCAGCGAGCAGCCTTGAAGCTTTGCGATCTCCTCGAACGTCAACCCGCCCCAGAGCCGCGCGACGATGATCTCGCGGGTTTCCAGGTCCAGGTCGGCGAGGAGCCGGGCGGCGTGCTCGGCGTCGATCTGGTCGTCGGTGGCGGCGAACCAGGATCCGTCGGACGCCGGCACGACCTCGCGATCGGCCGCCCGCTGCTCGCGCCGACGACGTCGACGGGATTGCCGGGCCGCGCCGATCGCGCCGTTGCGAACCACGCGGTAAAGCCAGGCGACGGGTCGGTCGGGACCCGACTTCTGACGGGCCAGGGCGACGAACGCGTCCTGGACAATGTCCTCAGCGCCCGGCGCGTCGCACCACTGGCGGGCGTAAAGCGCCAGCGTCGCGGCGTGCTCGTCGAACAGGCCACCGAGGATCTCCGGACCGATCCGTCCCACCCAGGCATCTCCCACCGCTGGAGTTTCCTTGTCTATCTACCATGACGCCACGACGTCGGTGATTTTCCAAGGATTCTTCCAGAAACTCCAAGGCGGGAATGTGCGGTGCAGACTGACGATCGGCGATCCTGGGGTCGGCGTCCGGAGGACGACGCCCCAAGGAATCTCGCGGCGAAGCCTTTTCGAGTCCCTGGTTCAGAAGGGTCCGGCGGCACGGCGACCGCAATCGGCCGGCGCCGTTCAGCGAGGCGCACCGACTGGTGGGATCGGGAAGAGGATATCGTCAGTACGGTAGCTGGAGGTGGTGGCCACATTGACGTCATCTGCTCGATTGAGCCCGGCGCTGAAGAGCACCCGAGTCTCTGGCGGAATCGGGTCGGAGACGAGCTTCCCCGCGGCCAAGAGCGTCTGCTGGACCAAAGACGGATTCCGGGCATATGCGAGATAACCGAATGGCTTGCCCGAGTACGGGTCGACGGGAAGGCTGGGCAGATCGTCGGGGACGATCGCTTCGAGGCGATCGGGGAATTGGCCACCGTGTTTGAGCTGCCAGGCCCGGATCGCCATCACTTGCACGATCGCCCGTCGCGCAACCTCGTTGTTGTGCTCCGCAAGGAGATAGGAATCAAAGCTCGCTTCCAGCAATTTCGCCAGCGGGGTGCTCTCCAGATCGTAGAAGATCGGGTCTCCAGGCCCGGGCGATGGCCGCGATTGCCACGGTTCGAGAGCCGCCATCTGGATGAGGTCGGCGACATATCGGCGGTTGACGCGCCGAGCACGGGCGCGCTCCCAGGGCGTAGTGATCAGGCCGACCCGCAGGGCTGCCCCGATCGGGACCTTGCCCTGGCTCAACGACGTGGCACCGACAATGGTCTCCAGCAGCAATCCCTTGAGGTCGTCGATGGGAAGATCGATCGTCCGTTCGAGGAGGATCCCCTCGGCCCGGGCGACCTCCACCGCCGGGGTCAGCCCGATCCAGTCCCGGTAAGCCGCGATCGCCGCGTGGAGCCGATCGGGCGTCTGACCCTCCATCGTGGCCCAGTCGATCGCGAGGTCCAGCGCCTCCTTCTCGATCGCGAGGGCCTTCTTGCCGTGGGTGATCGTCGCTCCCTCGCTGACGTGCCGGGCCATGCGGAGCAGCACCACGATGTCGTCCCAGGCACCGGAGAGGTCTTTCTTGTCGATGCGATTGCGCGCGTCGATTATCATCAATCCGGCGAGCTCGTTCATCGGCGGCAGGTTCGGTCCATTCACCAAGGTGAGCTGCTCGGTTGGTGCGAACCGGCAGTCCGGCCGGGCCGCCGCCTGGCGGGTCAGGGCGAGTGCCTCCCGTTCCATGGCATAGTCCACGATATTCCCTAGCCGGCTCTTGCTCAGCTTGCCTGCCGCCTCGCGATAGAGCTCGGCCGCATTGCGGCTGGGCGGAAGAATGTCTAAGGCGGTCCAGACAGTCGGTTCGGCGATCGGCCCGGCATCGGGAATGCTCCAGACCCGCACACCGGAGTATCCGCCCAGCAGCGCCCCCACGGTCGTGGCCAGTATCAATCCGAGCCGGACATAGCGCCCCGGCGCCGGGCGGTCCAGAAGCCAGTCCCTGCGCCAGGCCCAGGTGGCCGCCAGCAGCGTCAGGGGTATCGCCGCCAGGCCCCAGATCGGCAACATCATCCCTCGGACCATCTCGACCTGGGCGAGTCCTAATCCGATCGAGACCACCAGGGCAATCGCCCAGGCTGTGATCCCGCGCGAGATTGCCATCCCACAGAACTGCGCCACGGCGAAGCCTGTCGGAAGGCACAAGGCGAGCCAGATCAAGTCCTCTCGTGAGTCGGGGGATATCGTGGGCGAGCCCGCGTGCATCATCACCAGCGGCACCCAGATGATCGCCAGCCCGAAGCACCAGGTCAGCAGCTTCGCCAGCCAGACGGACCCCGGTCGCGCCCCGTGGTGGACGAGGAATCGATAAGTCCGCGCCCGGTTCTCCAGCCCGAAGACGCTGACTCCTGCCACCAGGGCGATCAGCGCGTTCCAGGGTATCGCGAAGGACAGGTTTCGCATGTCCCCGAGGGTCGCCACGCTCAACGGGATGATCAGCCCGATCACCAGCAGGAGATACCAGGTCGCGCGCCCTTCTTGCATGGTCTGCCAGATCAAGTATCGCATTTCCGTGAGCCATGATCGAGGCCGTGGCTGGTCGGCCGACCAGGTGAGGGCCGCGATCGGCGCGGGTCTCCGGGCACCCGGAGTGTCGGCGACGACGAGTTGACCCAGGGTCTCCACAGGCGGACCCTTCCTCGGCTGCTGGAGACCGTCGGTCGGCCGGAGGGCAGGGCCAGGAGACCCGCGCCCGGCGCCGCTCGACGTCACCACGATCGGCGATTGGAGCCGCAGTCGGATCGGCGCCCGACGGTTGCGCCGCGCCCAGGTGAACGCGATGAGCGAGGCGACGATCGCGGCCGATGCGATCTTGAGCTGCCCGCCGAAGATCTCGTCCGTCGCCTGGCTGAATCCTCCACCGTTTTGGCTAAAAGACGCCATCAGGACTGTCCAACCGACGGCCGTGAGGCCCACCGTCGAGATCGCCGCTATGATGGCGTTTTTCATGATCGATGAGCAAAACAGCCCGAGAGCTAGCGCCTGCACCAGAACGCCGACGAACGGGAGCGCATCCGGGTATGCGTGGATTTGGCCTGGCAAGTCCCAATCGTCGCTACCCAGCGCCGCGATCGCCAGCAGGGTCGCCGTCAGGCCCAGGGTCGTGAAGGCGGCGAACGACACCTTGCTCGTCCAGACGACCCCGCGCGAAGCTGGGAGGATGTCGAGGAATCGTAGCGTGCCGGTCTCGCGCTCCCCGGCGAACGCGGCCGAACCGACCGCGCACGCATAGAGGGTCGCCCAGCACAAGGCCACGAAACCCAGGACGCCGAAGTTCCGCACACTCGGATCCCCGTAAGACAGCAAGAGCCCCTGCGTGCCGGCCGCAGCCAGGATCAGGAAGACCCAGATCGGCCAGAACTGCCGCGCGTCCTTCCACCAAAAACGCAGATACATGGGATGGCTCCAGCTCCTCGGTGGGCCTCACGCCGCTGCGCGACGTTCGACACCACGCTACGACCGATCACTCGTATATTCCTTCACGCCACGTACCAGACCCGCGGCTGCGCCGGGCGCTCGGGCCGCCGGGCGCGCATGTAGCCGATGTAGATCTCCTCCAGGCTGGGCGACTCGACGTTCAGGTCCTCGACACCCGGCATGGCTCGCAGGGCTTCGCACGCCGAGCGGTCCGCGGCCCGGACCAGCCAGCGCGCCTGGCGCGGGGCGTCCGAGGCGTCGATCAGCTCCAGGCCGCGTCCCTCGGGAGGCGTCTCGGGGTGGTCGCGGCTGGTGAACATCACCGAGATCACGAAGGTGTGGGCCTTCAGGTCGTCCAGCGGCTCGGCGAGGATCAGCTTGCCGCGATGAAGCAAGGCCACATGGCTGGCGACCCGTTCGACCTCGCCGATCTGGTGGCTGGACAGCAGCACGGTCCGGCCCGCCCCGGCCAGGTCGACCATGCTCTCGAGGAACTCGCGGCGGACCAGCACGTCGAGCCCGGAGGTCGGCTCGTCGAGGATCAGCAGCGACGGGTCCGAGGCGAGCGCCAGAGACAGCGACACCTTCGCCCTCATCCCCTTCGAGAGCTCCTTGATCTTCCGTTTCGGCGGCAGCTCGAAATCGCGCGTCAGCTCGGCGTACCGCGTCCGGTAGCCTCCGGTGGACCTCCTGGCATCCAGGTGGAACGCCGCGGCGAACCAGCCGATCTGAGCCACAGTCATCCCGTCGTAGAGCACCGGAGCCTCGGGCACGAAACCCACGCGCCGACGCACCTCGAACCCCTGCCGCGACGGGTCGATGCCCAGCACTTCGAGCCGGCCCGAGCTTGGCTGGATCATCCCCAGTACCGTCTGGATCGTCGTGGTCTTTCCCGCCCCGTTCTCACCCAGCAGGCCGAAGACCGAGCCCTCGGGCACTTCCAGCGACAGCCCATCGACCGCCGTCTGGCTCCGGTACCGCTTGGTCAGCCTATCGACCCGGATCACCGCCCCCGCGTGTGCCATGCCGCGCCCCCTCGATCGATTGGGAATTCTGGACTTGGGATTTGGGATGGAATCAAGAAGCAGGCCCAAAATCCGCTAGGCTCGGGCGGAGATCCCGGCCTCGCCATTGCTCCGGCTGGCCACGCGGGCCCATTCCTCCCGGAAGATGGTCTCGATCTCCGTCGGGTCCATCCGGCTCTGCCACGTCTCCTCGATGACGTGCCGCAATCGCTGGCGCACCATCTCCCGACGCGCCACGCGGCAGCGGTCCACGGCGCCCTCGGCCACCTGGAGCCCCATCCCGCGCACCGTTTCCAGCAGGCCCTCTTTCTGCAAGTCCCCGTAGGCCCGCGCCACGGTGTTCGGGTTCACCACCAACTGCTTCGACAACTCCCGCACCGAAGGCACCATGTCGCCGGGACGCAAGGCACCTCCGGCCACCGCGAACTTCACTCGGTCCGCGATCTGGTTGTAAATCGGCCGCTCGTTGCCCGTGTTCAGGTCGAGTATGATCATTCGTCCTGGCTCCCTAGTGTGCTATCGAACTAATACAGTGTATCGGTGACTCTACGGCCAGTCAAGGCCCGTACTTTTTTTATTTGAGTAGGGTGGACGAAACCCACCAATTTCCGGCCGTTTCTTGAGTCGATTCAGAGTCTGTCCCGGAAGGGGCCGGGCCGGGCGAGCGGGGGGCGTCAGCCCCCCTGTCTTGGAGGTCCGTCGCTCACCGGACAGGGGGCTGACGTCCGCCGCTCGCCCTTCTGGGACAGACTCTAACTTGTTCCCACGCTCCCGCGTGGGAACAAGTTATATTAACAAGTTTTTATGTTATATTAGTAGTTTCACCCACACTACCATATGGCTCGGGTCGTCGTTTGGCTGTCCACCGACATGCGGAACGGCCCGCCCACCCCGCCTTGACCCGGTATCTTCCGGCCGTTACCCTGAGATTCGACATTTGTCAGTGCAACCGTAGGAGAATTCGCATGTCACTCACGACCCTGGTCTTCCTGGCTCTGGTCCAACTGCCCCCCTCGGCCGACCCGAAGCCGGTTCCGATCACGGGGATCGTGGTTGACCGGTCGGGCTCTCCTGTCGCGTTTGCCGACGTCTGGCTGGCCGAGGCGATGAGCCCCGAGGAAGGCCGGCAGGTCGGCATCGAATTGTGGTGGTCGCCCACCACTCGGCCGAACGAAGGGCGCACGCCCGTATCCGACCACATCTCGGCCGATGCCGCGGGCCGATTCACGTTCCTCGTCCCGGCGGACGCCGTCGCGCAACGGTCGCCGCGGCCCCTGGCGATCTGGGCGGCGGCTGCCGGAAAGGACGCACGCCTCGGTTGGCTGCGCCTGCCGCGCATCGTGCTGGCAAATGATCCTCCGGTCCGCATCGTGTTCGGCGCGCCCGCCAGGACCGATCTGACCATCCTCAGCCCCGACGGCAAACCGGTCGCCGGCGCCCGGGTCACTCCGATCCGCGCCGGAGACCTGCCGATCCGCAAACGATTGACCTACGCGCTCGAGACCACGACCGACGCTAACGGTCGGGCGGTCATCGCCTGCCTGGCGCCCGAGGTGCTGGGAGCCGTCCGCGTCGAGGCGCAGGGGTTCGGCGAACAGGAGATCGAGGTTCCTCCGTCCCTCGATGTCCGGTTGGCTCCGGTCGGCCGGATTGCGGGCAAACTGGTCGCGCCGGGCCATGAGCGAATCACGGGCGTAACCGTTCGTGCGTCGACGCTCGTCGGCGGCTATGCCGGCTCCGGGCATCGCGGGTCGGCGACCGTGACGTGTGATGCGCAGGGACGGTTCGAGATCCCCGCCATCGCTGCGGGCGTACTGACACTCGAGCTGCAATTCGACCCCGCCAGGAGCCTGCCGCTGCGCGGCGAGGCGCCGAGGCACCTCATCGCCAAGGCCGGACAATCGACCGAGATGACAATCCCGCTCCGCGAGACGGTGAAGCTCCGAGGGCTGGTGCGCGAGAGGGAGTCGAACCGGCCGGTTCCGGGCGTGAAGGTCGTCTTGAATGGGCGATTGGGCGGCGATCACTTCGCCGTGACCGACGCCCAGGGAACGTTCACCGCCCGGATCGTTCGCGAGATGACCCAGCCATTCGGCTGGCCGGTCCGGATTCCCGCACCCTTCTTCGAGCCGGCCGACATCACCCTCCCGCAGCAGAGAATGCCGCTGCGCGAGGTCCGCGAGTTCGACCTGACACCACTCGTGCTGGCGCGCGGCGTCGACGTCCAGGGGACCGTCGTCGGCGAAGACAACAAGCCGGTCGCCGGCGCCGAGGTCGAGGCGATCTGGACCGGTGCCGAGGAGCAGCCCTGGTCGGCGCTGGGGCGGACCAACCAGGCAGGCATGTTCACACTTCACGGGGTCGATCCGCTCGCCGATCTCCACGTCACGGCCTGGGACGGATTCGCCAGCACGCCCGAGGTCACGGTCCGGCCCGGCGCTCGACCGGTCACCCTGACCATCAGCCCGAAGCACACGACCCCCGTCGGCGGCCGGGTCGTCGACCCGGCCGGCCAGCCGATCGCCGGCGCATCGGTCCGGATCTGGCGCCAGCTCCGGAACAAGGCCGGGGCCGTGATCGTCGTCGAGCCGATCGCAGCCGGTGATGGCTCCGTCGCGCTGCACACCGACGCCGACGGCCGCTACCGCTCGCGACGACGATTCCCGGCGCATGCCTCTTATTACGCCGAGGCGTCTGCGCCGGGCCAGCTCACGGCGCGATCGCCTGCCATCGCCCTCGCCGAACAATTTACCAAGACCTCCGTCCTGGTGCTCCGTCGCGTGGGGACCGTCGAAGGGCGGGTCGTCGACCGTCAGCGGCAGCCGATCGCCGGCGCCCGGATTCGCCAGTCGGGCGACGGCCCGTTGCCGACCGAAACCCTCAGTACCCAGGACGGCCGGTTTCGGCTTTCCGGCGTCTGTGAGGGACCTGCGCTGGTCTTCGCGGAAAAAGAGGGGTTCCGGACCCACTTCCGGCCGGTCAACCACGGATCCCAACCGGTCCAGGTCGTGCTCGCGCGGACGAACGAACCGCCTACCATCGCGTATCACACCCTCCCGCCGGCCCTGCCCGTTGAAGAGGAGATCGTCCTGGCGCGACGGCTGATTCAACCTTGTGTCGAGACGTTCCTCCAGTGTGGCACGGAATTGGAGAAACTGCGCCTTCTCCAGGACACGGCCGAGATCGACCCGCTCGACATGCTCGAACGGCTGGAGTCGTTCAAGTTCGTCAACCCCGACTATCTCACGGTCGCCCGGGTCAACCTGGCCGAAGCCCTGTCGCGCGAGAATCTCGACGAGGCGACGGACTTGCTCGAGGCCAGCGGTACCGCCGATATCCGTGCCTGGGGATACGTGGGGATCTGCGAGCTCCGGCGCGACCTGCCGCCGGCCCGACTCCGGGAACTCCTCGCGCAAGCGGCCGTGAACGAGCGGGGGATGAAGTCGTCCACGGACCGGCTCCAGATCGAGGCCCAGCTCGCCGAACGCTGGCTCGACCTGGGCGAGACCGAACGGGCGCGGGCCGTGATCGACGAGGCGCTCGGGATCGGCCAGAATACCCCCAAAGGCAATAAGAACGGTTACAACCTCGGCCTGGTCGCCGAGGCGTTGGCCCGGCTCGACCTGCCGGCCGCACTGAAGCTCCTCGACGATCTCGCGCACAACGCGCAAGAACGACAAGAGCGACCGCAGTATTCTCTTCGAAACGCGCCCTCGGCGCCATCGCCTACAGGCTGGCGGCTCAATCGCCGGCCGACGCCGAACGCGTGCTGGAGCGGATCCCGATCAACGAGACCGCGGATCGGTACGTCGCCGCGGTCTGCTCCCGGATGGCTGCGAAGGACCTGGCCCGCGCCCGCCGCATCGCCGGACGCCGCCTCTCGCACGGCGCGCTGGCCTATCGGCCGCATACCTTGGGCCTGATGGCCCGGGCGATCGCCGCAACCGACAAGACCGCAGCCCTCGAGCTGATCGACGCGGCCTACGCGGCCCTCGACCAGGTCAGCGCCAGCGGGGAAATGGCCACTTACCCCGTTCCCGACCAGGGCGGGGGCTTGCTGCCGATCGTCGAGGCGATCGAGCCGGACCGGCTGGCGGAGTACCTGGCCCGCACCCTGGCGCTGCGGCCGCCCCAGGGCGACCCGACCGGTCGCGAAGGGAACGTCAACGCGTACAACACGCCCGCGATGGCGATGTTGATCGCGCGGTACGATCGCGCGCTGGCCGCCCGGTTGCTCGAGCCCGAGCTGCGAAAGATCGGGAGCCACGCGACGGCCTTCGGCACGGACCTGGTGACCTGGCGGATCCTGGCGGCCCTGGCGGTGATCGACCCGAAACGGGCGGTCGAGCAGGTCGAGGCCCTGCCGGAAGACCCCGCCCCCGGCACCGACCCCATGGCCAACAAGTACCAGGCGCGGATCTACGTCGCCAAGGTCCTGGCCTTCCACGGCGCCGACCGCTGGCGGTATATCTACCAATACTTCCTGGGTCTTTGGACCCCCGACCAGCGCTATTTGTAGAGTTGACGGACCGCCTCCTCGTGACAGGAGTCGACGCTGATGGCACTCGTACCCGTGGTGCTGGCAACCCTGGCCCTGGCCCAACTGTCTCCCTCGCCCGACCCGAAGCCGGTCGCGATCGTGGGCACCGTCGTCGACGGCTCGGGCCGGCCGGCTGCGAATGTCAACATCTGGCTGGCCGACGCGATCCGCGCCGATGAGGGGCGACAGTTCGGGGAAGAGATGTGGTACGCGTCCTTCACCGACCCGGGCGAGGGAGCGCCGCCGATCCTCGTTCACGCTCGTAGCGACGCCGCCGGCCGGTTCGGACTCGAAATCCCCGCCGAGGTCGTCGCGCGGCGGACGCCGCCGCCGATGACGGTCTGGGCGGTGACCGTTGGAGAGGGCACACGCGTCGCCTCGCATCGTCTGCCGCGAGTCGTCCTGCATGACGATCCGCCCATCCGACTCGAGCTCGGATCGCCCGGCCAAACGCCGATCCGCCTCTTCGGTCCCGACGGCAAGCCCGTGGCCGGTGCCCGGGTCATTCCCATTCGCGCCGCAGACGTGCTCATCCCCGAGCCATTGGGACAGACTCTCGCGTCCACGACCGATGCGAGCGGTCGAGCCGCCCTTGCAGGGTTGTCGCCTGAGGCGCTCGGCTCGTTCCGGGTCGAGGCGGCTGGGTTTGGTACACAAACGCTGGAGATTCCGGATTCCCAATTCGAGATTCCGGATTCGGGATTCCGGATTCCCGATATCAGCAAACGCAAAGACGCCGATCAAATCATCAACCTCGCGCTGGCGCCGGTCGGCCGGGTCGTGGGACGATTGGTCGCCCCAGCTAATGAGCCAATCCGAGGTGTGACTCTCCGCGCCGCGACCCAGGTCGGCGGCTATGCCGGCTCCGGGCATCGTGGGTCGGCCATTGTGGTCTGCGACCCCCAAGGACGATTCGAGATCCCCGCCATGGCCGCGGGGACGCTCGACCTTGCGCTGGAATTCGACGCCGCCAGGAGTCCTCCGTTGCGCGGACCGGCGCCGAAGCACGTCGTCGTGAAGGCCGGGCGGACGACCGAGATCGCGATCCCGTTGCGCGAGACGGTGAATGTCCGCGGAGTGCTGCGCGAGAAGGGGACGAACCGGCCGATCGTGGGCGCGAAGGTGATCCTGAACAGCTACTACGGCGGCGACCGATTCACCATGGCGGACGCCGCGGGCCGGTTCGCCGGTCGGATCCTCCGCGAAGTGAACCAGCCGTTCGGGTGGCCGATCCGGATCCCCGCTCCCTTCTTCACGCCGGCCGACCAGGCGGAGATCCCCCAGAGTATGCCTCCGCGAGGGGTCGCCGAGCTGGAGATGCCGCCGATCGCGCTGCGGCGCGGCGTGGAGGTTCAGGGCGTGGTCGTCGGCGAGGACGGCAAGGCCGTCGCCGGCGCCGAGGTCGAGGCGATCTGGGGTTCGGAAGAGGGAAGGTCCCAGGCGTCGCTGGCGCGCACCGACCGGTCCGGCAACTTCACACTCCACGGCATCGATCCGATCGCCGAGCTGAGCCTCACGGCGTGGGATGGCTTCGCCAGCACGCCCGCGGTGACCATCCAGACCCAGGCCACGGCCGAGCGCCCATGAGGCTCACCATCAACCCGAAGCACACCACGCCTGTTGCTGGCCGGGTTGTCGATACGGCCGGCCGGCCGATTGCCGGCGCGTCGGTCCGGATCTGGCGCGAGGTCAAGGACAAGAGCAGGCGCGTGATCCTCATCGACCCGATCGCGGGCGAAGACGGCTCGCGCGCGCTGCGTACCGACGCCGCGGGGCGCTATCGTTTGCGACGGCGATTCGCGGCCAATGCCTCCTATTATGCCGAGGCATTTGCACCCGGCCGGCTGACGGCACGGTCGCCCGCCATCGCACTGGGCGAGAGATCGACCAAGCCCCCCGTCCTGGCCCTGAGGCGCGTGGGGAACGTCGAAGGACGGGTCGTCAACCGCCAAGGCCAGCCGCTCGCCGGCGCCCGGATTCGACAGTCGGGAGATGGACCGATTCCGACCGAAACCCTCACCGCGGAAGATGGCCGATTCCAGCTCCCCGGCGTCCTCGAAGGACCGGCTCTGATCTTCGTCGAAACGGAGGGATATCGGTCTGCGCCTGTTGGATGTTCCGTGAGCCCCGGCTCCGGCGATCCTCTTCCCGTGAAGGTCACGCTCGCGCGCACCAGCGAGCCTCCCATCGTCGCGTACCAGACGCTCGCATCCGCCCTGCCAATCGAAGAGGAGCAAGCCCTGGCCCGCCGGTTGATCGAGCCCCTGGCGGCGAAGGTCCTCGAGCGCGGCGACGACGAACAGAAATACGTGGTCCTGAGAGACGCGGCCGCCATCGATCCGCACTCCACGATGGAGTGGCTCGATGAGGCCAAGTTCGGCGATCCCGACTCCGTCGACGAGATTCGCTCCCTGCTGGCGGAAGCCATGGCTAGTGAGAGCCTCGACGATGCGACCGCCATCATCGAGGCCGCTACGAGCGCGAACGCGCGGGCTTATGGATACGTCCGGCTCGTGGACGTCATACCGAACCTGGCTCCCGAGCGCAAGCGCGCAGTTCCTCGATCAGGCGATCTTGCATAGCAAGCCCGTCACTCCCTTGCTGCACCGATTCAACGTGACCGGCCAGATCGCCGACCGCCTGATCGACCTGGGAGACGTCGAACGCGCCCGAGCCGTGCTTCGCGAGGGTCAGGAACTGGCCAGGAATATCCCCAGGGGGGACAAGGCCTCCGAGCACGCCCCCCTTTACCTCGCTGTATCGCTGGCGCAGGTCGACTTGCCCGCCGCGCTGAAGATCGTTGAGGAGCAGAGACAGGACGCCCGGAAGACCGAGCCGGGCGACCGCAGCCGGATCTTCGAGCAGCACTACGGCCGGATCGCCCACAAACTGGCGGCCCGCTCCCCGGCCGTCGCCGAGCGAATCCTGCTGGAACACACGAGCCTCCGGCCGGACATGGATCGCGAGATCGTCGCCGTCTGCACGAGGATGGCGCCCCAGGACCTGGCCCGGGCCCGTCGGCTCGCCGAATCGCGAATCTCGCCGGATGCTTTGCCCCTGCGTCCCTATGCCTTCGGGCTGATGGCGCAGGCGGTCGCCGCGACGGACCGGTCGGCGGCGGTCCGACTGCTCGACGAGGCATTCATCGAGCTGGAGCGCCTGGCCGCGCAGAACCTCGAGACCGGCCAGCCCAGCCCCTTGACCGTAGCGATTGGCCTGCTGCCGATCGTCGAGCAGGTCGCACCGGACCGCCTGCCGGACTTCCTCGGCCGCGCCGTCTTGCTCCGCCGCGCCCGCGGCGATCAGACCGCTGCCGATGAGCCTCAACTGGCCAGGGCCACCGCCGTGCTCGCGATGATGGTCGCCCGCTACGATCGCGGCCTGGCCGCCCGGTTGCTCGAGCCCGAGTTGGACCGGGCCGGGGCGCGCCAGGCGATCTTCGGCGCCGACTACGTGTCGCCGGACATCCTGACCGCGCTGGCCCTGGTCAACCCGCGGCGAGCCGTCGAGCAGGTCGAGGCCCTCCCCGACGACCCCGCGCCCGGCACCGATCACGACGCGACCAAGAACCGGACGCGGATCTCCGTCGCCAAGGTCCTGGCCCTCCACGGCGCCGATCGATGGCGGTCTATCTATCAATATTTCTTGTTTCTTTGGACGCCGGATCAGCGGTATCTGTAAAATGGAGCTGGTGCGGGCGCGAATGCCCTCGCGCCGGTTCCACCGCGTCGCGGAGCGGGCGGAGACCGATTCGTTTCGTGAGGAGACCATGACGATATTAACCTCTGAGCAACAGAGAAGGCGATGCTCATGAATCTCGTCCCTTTGACCGTGCTGGCACTGGCAATGACCGGGGTCGGCGATGGTTCCGACAAACCGTCGACCGCGCCGGCCTGGCGATTCGTGCTCCCGGCGGCGGGCGATCCGTTCGAGCACGCCCCGTTCCGCGCGCTGGTGCTGAGCCGCGAGAAGCCCGAGGACCTGTTCGAGAAGATCCGCTAT
The DNA here is from genome assembly GCA_963845755.1 of uncultured Planctomycetota bacterium. Classification (GTDB taxonomy): domain Bacteria; phylum Planctomycetota; class Planctomycetia; order Isosphaerales; family Isosphaeraceae; genus CAWJTV01. The sequence continues at coordinate 841,725 of CAWJTV010000011.1, read as the reverse complement.
CGCGGCGATTCCTCGCGCCGTCGTTACGCCCAGATTCGATTCGGCAGCGCGGGCTCGATCCGGGCCACCGTCGTGCTCGACGAGGTCGCGCCGGGTGAGGTCGACCTCTACGTCGATTCCGACCGCAACCGGCGGATCGACGAGCGCGACCGCGTCACCCCCGCGCCCGCGGCGACCGGCTCGCGTCGCGAGCGCGTCTGGCGATTGCCGCTCGAGGTGGCGATGGTCGACAAGGAGATCACCCGGACCATCCCCCGCGCCGTGGTATTCCGGCTCGGCGCGAGCGGCCGAACGCTCGGCTACGCCGCGGCCGGCTATCTCGAAGGGACGGTCGCGCTCGGCGATCCGGGCACGGGCTCGACGAACTCCCCGGTCCGCCATCTGGCCGCGCACCGCGCCGATGGCGACGGCAACGGCCTGGTGTCCGACGGCCAGGACCGGCTCTGGATCGACCTCAACGCCGACGGCCGCTTCGACCCGTCCGCCGAGCAGTTCCTCTTCGCCACGGTTCTCAACCTGGACGGCGCGCGATACGTCGTCCGCTCGGACGAGCTGGGCAGCCGACTCGCCATTGAAAAGCTGGTGGGCGTCGGCACGCTGCGATTGGCCTGGAAAGGGGCGGCCAGCAAGAGTGCCGAGTCCGTCGAGGTGCACGCCACCGCCCTGGGTCGCGATGGCTCGGTTTACGGCCTCTCCGGCACCGAGCCGGCCACGGTCCCGGTCGGCGAGTACCGCCTGGGCACGGTGACGATCGCGCTCGACGATCCCAGGGGCGGCCAGCGATGGTCGTTCATCTTCTCCGACAACGGAGCCAAGGGAGAGCCCCGCTGGTACAAGGTCGAGAAACACGGCACGGTCGCGATCGACCCGATCGGCACGCCGAGCTTCGAGGTCCACTTGACCGACAACCCGGCGAAGCGTGCCAGGCCCGGCGAGGACGTGGACTTGCAGCCGTTGCTCTACACCGGCGACGGGCTGTTGATCAACATCGGCTATCGCGGTGCGCCGGCCTCGCCGGCCCTCCAGGAGACCCTGGGCGCCCAGGTCGCCCTCCAGACGGCCGGCGACCAGACCCTCGCCACCGCGCACTCGGGCTTCGCCTGAGGCACCTTCTGCCCGGCCTCGGTCCGAGTGCCCCAGTCGCAATCCCCAGGAACGGCCAAGATCACCGTCGAATTCGACTCCGGCCCGCTCGCCGGTCTCCTCCGCGCGGAGACGTCGCTGGAGGTGAGTCCCTGAAGGTCCCGTCCCAGAGCCGCCCGGGACGAACGGCAGGATCGCCATCCATGTCCTAGAGTTGAGTGCGCGGACGGACCGCGCCGGTGGTGGGGTCGAAGGGGCGGTACAATGGGCCGTTCTGGGGCACAGGGTTTCGGGCAAGATGCCACAGGGCTCTGGCGCACGGCGAGCATCTTGTGTCTGGTCCTGGCCGCCGGAGCCTGGGTCGGGCTCGGTCCGGCGTACGCCAGGATCCTTCGGCCTGCCACGAAATCCAGGCCGGATTTTTTCCAGGATTGGGCCTCGGCCAAGAACTACCGGGGCGGACTCCCCGTTTATACGCTCCATTCCAGAACGATCCCCCTGTATCTCGGACGCCCGCAATCGGACGAAGAGAGCGACATCGCGTATAATGCCCACCCGCCAACCTCGGTGCTGCTCGCCTTACCCCTGGCAGGGCTCGATCTGTCCGATGCGATGCTGGCCTGGAACATGATCTCGCTGGTCGCTTTCCTGGCAAGCCTGGCGATCGTCGCCGCGTCGCTGCCCGAGCTCAAGGCCCTGTTCTTGCCCGTCGCCGCCCTACTGCCACTCTGCCTACCGGTCTACGGGAATTTCCAGCAGGGTCAGCTCACGATGGTCCTGGTGTTCCTGGTGACGGCGAGCTGGGCACTCGACCGATCGGACCGGCCCGCCGCCGCCGGGGCATTGATCGGCCTGGCCGCCGCGATCAAGCTGTTTCCCGCCTACATCGCGATCTACCTCGCCGCCCGGCGCCGCTGGCGCGCTCTGATCGCCGCCGGCGCGGCCTTCGCCGCCCTGAACCTCGCGACGATCGCCATCCTGGGCTGGGAGACCTATGACGACTATGTGCGAATCGTCCTGCCCACCCTGGAAAAGTTCCGGAGCTACGGCTTCAACCTGTCGCTATCCGGGTTCTGGTACAAGCTGTTCGACCCGGTCGGTGAACAGGGACGGATCACACCGCTCTGGCCGAGCTCGGCCGTCGCCCGCTACGGCACACTTGTGTCCGACCTGGTCGTCACGGCCGTCGTGGTGGTACTCGCTCATCGGGCGAAGACGCCGGCGGGTCGCGACCTCGCCTACGGCTCGGCCGTGACGGCCATGCTCCTGGTCTCGCCCGTCACCTGGGACTATTCGATCCCTCTCCTTTTGATCCCGATCACCGTCCTCGCCCGCGCCGCCGCGAAGTCGCCGCGGATCCCGGTCCTCCTGGTCCTCGTCCTGGTCATTTTCGGCCTTCCCCCGAAGACGATGATGGAGCTGGCCGCGATCGGGAAGCCATTCCACACCGCCTCGCCCGCTTTCATGCTCGGCGCCCCGTCGATGGGTTTCTACGCCCTGCTGGCAACCTTCGGCCTCGGCCTCGCGGCCTTCGGTCGGATCGAGGGTCGCGGGGCAATGCGCGAGTAAAGACGGTACCGATCCGTTCTCACCGCCCACCACCATCGAGGTCTGGGTTTTCCCGCCGCGCCCGCTTACAATGGACCGGGTCGGGGAAGGATGGAGGAAAGCCCCGGGAGGGGGTAGGCATGCCGGGAGTGTCGGCGTGATCGATCGCTTGTCGGTCCTCTGTTTCGCGGGGACGTATGCGCTGGCCCTGGTGGCGGAGCTGGCGCGATTCTTCGTCCGCAGCGCCATCCGCTGGTACGTGGCGGCCGGGTTGATGGCGCTGGGCTGGCTGGTCCAGTCGGCCTTCCTGGCCAGCATGGCGCGGAAGGACCCGATGGCGCCGGTCGCGACGGCGTTCGGCTCGCTGATGCTGCTGTCCTGGATCGTGGCCCTGATCGGGCTATACCTGATGGTCCGCTCGCCCAAACCGGTGGCCGTGGGGATGTTCGTCCTTCCGCTGGTGCTGGGCCTGGTGGTCGGCGCGGGCGGTTTTGCGCCGCGGCAGTCCGACTGGGTCGACTGGGGAGGCACCGTCCGCTTCTGGGGAACGGTGCACGGGATCTTCCTCCTGGGCGGTGGGGTGTTTACCTGCGTGGCGTTCCTCGCCGGGCTGATGTACCTGGCGCAGATGCGGCGGCTCAAGGCCAAGCGGCCGTCGCGCACCGGGCTGGCGCTGCCGAGCCTCGAACAATCGGAGCGGATCAACCGTGGCGCGATCACGGTGGCGTTTCCCCTGTTGACCTTCGGGCTGTTGATCGGCGTGGTGTTGAGCCTCGCCACGCGAGGCGACGGCCATGCCACCGCGACCCTCGACCCGCACGTACTCCGCTGGACCGATCCGAAGGTCTTGAGCGCGCTGGTGATGTGGGTGGTCTTCGCCGGGCTGCTGCACGCGCGGTTCCGGCCGGCGATGCGCGGCCGGAGCATGATGGTCCTGACGATCGTGGCCTTCAGTTTCCTGGTGTTCTCGTGGGTCGGGGTCGAGGCCCTGCGATTGCCCACGGCCCATGGCACGGCGAAGACCGCCGGAAGGATGGCGCCGCCGTGAGACTGCTGGCCCTGGGAGTCGATCACCGATCGTCGCCGGCCTCGGTCCGCGAGGCGCTCGCCTTCGACGGTCCCCAGTGCGCCGCCGGGCTGGAGCGGCTGTCGCGAACGTTCCCCGGCACCGAGCTCGTGATCCTGTCGACGTGCAACCGGGTCGAGGTCTACCTCGCCGGCGCCACGGAGCAGGTTCCCGAAGTCGAACGCCCTGACGGAGGCCCTGGTCCAGTTCCACCGGGTCGCCGCGGAGGTCATCGCCGGGCACCTGGTCAGCTACCACGATGAGGGGGTCGTCGGCCACGTCTTCCGGGTCGCGGCGAGCCTCGAGAGCCTGGTCCTGGGCGAGGGGCAGATCCTCGGCCAGGTGCGCGACGCGTACAAGGCCGCCGACGCGTGCAAGACGGTCGGCCCGATCTTCCACAACGTGTTCCAGGCGGCGCTGCGGGTCGGCAAGGTGGTCCGCGCCCAGACCGGCATGGACCAGGGGAAGCTGTCGGTCGCCAGCGTCGCGGTCAACGTGGCCCGCGAGGTCTTCGACTCGTTCGCCGATAAGACGGTGCTCGTGATCGGCGTGGGGAAGATGGGCGAGACCACCTTGCAGCACCTCAAGGGCCTGAACCCGGGGACGATCCTGGTGACCAACCGCAGCGCGGAGAAGGCCGAATCGGCCGCGGCGCGCTGGGGCGGCCGCGCCGTGCCGTTCGAGCGGCTGGGCCAGGCCCTGGTCGACGCCGACCTGGTCATCAGCACCACGGCGGCGAACGAGCCGGTGGTCACGCTCGAGCAATATCAGCGGGTCCAGCGCGCGGCGGAATCGCCTGGCCCTGATCCTCGACATCGCCATCCCTCGCGACTTCGACCCGCGGATCGGTGAACTTGATCAAGTGATGCTCTATCACGTGGATGACCTCCGCGCCCAGGCCGAACAGAACCGGCTCCAGCGGCAGAAGGGGATCGACCCCGCGCTGGCGATCATCGAGCGCGAGACGACCACTTGCTATGCCCTGCTCCGCCACCAGCACGACGCCGGCCACATCCTCCAGGAGCTGGGCAGCAGCTACGACTCGATCCGCCTCGGCGAGCTGAACAAGCTCTTCGCCGCCCGGCCGGACCTCAGCGAGGCCGACCGTGAGGCGATCGCTCACACGATGATGCGCCTTCAGAACCAGTTCCTCCACCACCCGCGGGCGGCCGTCCGCTCGGCCATGACCGAGCCACACCACGACCACCCCCACTCCTTCTTCGACGCCGTCCGCCACCTCTTCGGCCTCGGCGATCGGACGCCCAGCCCGATCAAGAAGGTCTGAGCCGTACGGGATGCACTCGGTCCGCAAGAGGGGCATTCGGCCGGTCCGGTCTCGAGGGTGGGCATCAGCCCCCGAGAAAGGTAGCCCTGGATGGCACAAATAGACAGTTTTTGGAAGGGTCGCCCTCACCGATCTTCCGTGCCGGCAACACGTTCGGGCGGGACCCCCTGCCGGGTGGGCGCACTGCGCGCGCAGGCGGTGCTGGGCCGTCCCTCGAAGGCAGGAGGTCGAGGACGGGCATCGCGGATGCATCCAGCTTGGTTCCGGGGCGAGTGGGGCGATGTGGTTTGACGCGCGCTCTACAAATATTAGTATGCCTCAACTTTCAGAAAACGTTAATGCACCTATTGCGAAAATGACGACTTCGGCCTCCCCAACTCTCGACCGGGGCGGCAGATGAGAAAAAACGAAAAAAATAATAAGCTGTGGATTGCGCGGCATTGCGCGAGCCCGAATAGGTGCGACTTTATCGATTTTTCCGGTTGTGCAATCGCTTGAGCTCGGCTTCTCGCTCACGAATGCAGTCCTCGGCTCCAGCGCGGGCCAGAGGTTCGGCGGCGCGGGCCGCGGCCGCAGCCAGGGCTTCCGCCTGTCTGCGAGGAGACGCGATCGTGCTTTACGCCATCACTATCGAACCGCTCAACACGATCGTCTTCGCGGCCGAACGGCCGGAAGACAATCCCTGGGAGGTCCACGAAGGCGTTGCGCCTCGATGCCGCACCCCTCTATGGCACCTGGACGGCCGATCGCGGTTCACTCGAGAAGATCTCATCGGAACCTGCAACAACATGATCGCCCACACGGACCGGATCGCCTTCGAGTTCGACATCTTCGGCGACCACAAGGCCGACCTAGTGATCGGGGATTCCCAGAATCACGAGTATTGCTTCGTCGAATTCGAAGATGCGACCGAGACCAGCAGCTTCAAGAAGTCGTCCAAGGCCACCCCCGGCTGGTCGGCTCGTTTCGAGCGCGGGTTCAGCCAGATCATCGACTGGATCTTGTGGCTCGACAACCAGAGGGGCACGACCGCGTACACCACGCGGTTCGGAGTGCCGTCCATCCAATTCGTCGCGCTGCTGGTCATCGGTCGGGACCGCTTCCTCGAGCAGGCCCCGCTCCGCGATCGGTTGACCTGGCGGAGCGAGCAGACCATCGTCGCGAGCCGGAAGGTCAACTGCCTGACCTACGATCGGCCCTACTGCCAACTCGCGACGCGATTGAAGGTCTTCAGTCATTCGAAAGATCGGAAAGAATGAAGGCGCGGCCCGGCTTCGACTCCGGATGCGATCTCGGCTATCATGGATCCCATGAGGAAGTGGCCGATGATCCATCCTCGAGGAGACTCGATCATGCTGTACGCTGTCACCATCGAGCCGCTCAACACGATCGTCTTCGTGTCCGAACGGCCGGAAGATAATCCCTGGGAGGTCCAGGAAGGGGTTGCGCTCGATGCCGCACCCCTCTATGGCACCTGGACGGCCGATCGCGGTTCACTCGAGGAGATCCTCTGCGTGTCAACCTCGGAGCCTAGGTACTTCAAGGTGTTTCGCGATCAGAGCGACATCGACCCCGTGCAATTCCGGCCGACGGGCCGCCATTTTGGTGGCATCTTCTCCAAGCCCACCTGGGAGCGATTCGCGAGGCTGGCCTCGACCGGGCTGGCCACCCTCGACATCGGGATCGATGAGCCCGTGGGAGCCCCGGAAGAAACCGCCGCCCTGATCCCGCAAGGAGGATGATTGTGGCGCGGATCATCGTCCTGGATACAGGACCATTGGGAGACGCCTGCCGCAAACGCGGCCATCCTGATGTGGAACGCCTAACACTCTGGCACCATCAGGCCAGGGCCAACGGAGCGCTGATCGCCATCCCCGAGATCGCCGACTATGAGGTCAGACGCGGACTTCTTTGGGATGGAGCGCTCGACGGCATCCGGCGGCTTGACCAGTTGAGGATCGATCTCGGGCGTTACATCCCGATCACCACCGCAGCGATGCGCAAGGCCGCCGAACTCTGGGCCGACGCGCGGAGAAAAGGGCTCGGCACCGCCGACGACAAAGGGATCGACGCCGATGTCATCCTGGCCGCTCAGGCACTGCTCTTCACGGGGCTTCAGGATCGCCTCGTCGTGGCAACCGATAACGTGAAACACCTCGCGCGATATGTCGACGCACAACACTGGGCCCACATCATCCCATGAGCGAGGGCGACCCTCAACGCGGAGAGCCCAAGGTGTGGTGCCCTCGAACCTTGCCGGACTCATCGATCCTGACTTGAAATTATGAACGTGCGATCACTTGTGGAACACGCCGCGGGTGGCGACGTGCCGACCCGGCTACGCCGGGTGGGACAATACCAATTCACCCAAGCCACGTAAACATCAAAAGGCGGAAGTGGTAAAAGTGTAAAAGTGTTCAGTTATAAGTCCTGGAGGGGCGGAAACCGATGTTGATGTTGCGGTTCGCGGGCGCGTTCCTGTAACGGTTCGCCGAGCGGACGTCCGCCGGTATGATTGGAGAACGCCCCGCCCCGAAGCAGACGAGGGCTTGCATCGATGATTGCATCCAAGTTTGCCTCCTTGCGATCAGGCTCGGAGCCGTACCGATCCTGGCACCATTCATGGACATTCCCCAGCATGTCGAACAGTCCCAGATCGTTGGGCAGCGTTCGCGCACAGCCGCGGGGCTGGCTCGGATCGCCCGAATTCGCGAGATACCAGGCATAGTGGTCCAGCAGGCTCTTCGCGTTCCCGTAATACCGGCTGGTCAGTGCCCCCGCCCGGCACGCATATTCCCACTCGGCCTCGGTCGGGATGCGGTAGCCTTTGAGCTTCCCGGCGTCGGCCTTGATCCGCATGCCCTCGGCGTAGTTCCCCTGGTCATTCTTGCGGTAGCACCACTCGTTCTCGGTCAGGCCCTCCTTCTCGCTCAGCGCGTTGCAATAGGCCGCCGCGTCGAACCAGTTCACGGCGATGATGGGATGGTCCGGCGTGAGACCATACTGTTTGATCTCCGCATCCTGGAGAGCCAGCGAGGAGTAAGGCTGACCTTGCTCGAGGGTCACCTCCTTGGCGGCGATGGCGAAGCGGTAGGGGATCTTTTCGCGGTGGAGCGGCTCGGTGGAGAATCGTTCGGGCTCGTTAGCGGGTGAGCCCATGCGGAACTCGAGCGGCCCCTCAACGATGACGAAGGTCTGTCCCTGCTTGTTGATGAACCAGCGGCGATCACCCTTATCCTGGCCTTTCAGCCGGTCATCGATCTGCCGGAGCTTCGGCTGCTGCTCCCACTGCCGCAGGACCCACTCGGCCGCGCCGTGGATGCCGGCGTCGGGATCATTCTCGTAGAGGTCGAGCAGCCTGGCGATGAGCGGGTCGCGCTCTTCCCGCGACAGGCCGCCGGTCTTGTAAGTGCCCAGGGCCAGGATCAGGGCCCGCCGCTGGGAGGTCTCGGGGTGGAAGAGGATCTCGTCCATCTTCTTGGTGGCGGGCTCGAAGACCCCTCACCCGGCCTTCGGCCACCCTCTCCCCGCTCCGCGTGGCGAGGGAGTGAATTCAGGCGTTCGAGCTTGACGACGAGCGGTTTCGGGTCGGCCCCGAGGGGACTCAGCCAGTTGACGATATAGCTCCGCAGCCGGGGATCGGCGCTGTGCTTCAGGAGCGGCCACAGTGCATCGGCGTGCCCCAGCCGAAGAAGGGCCACCGCGCCGCGAGCCTGACGCTCGGCCAGCGCGTCCTTGGCCGGTTCGTCCTCGGCTGGCGTCGTCTTGCGGAGTTCGGCCTGGAACCCGGCTGAAGTCGCGTCCGCCAGCTTCTCGGCGACGAGGAAGAGCCGCGCGAACGTTTCCGGGTCGGCGTCCATGATGAGGCTGGCCAGGAGGGAGGGATCGTCCTTGGCGTAATCGGCCAGGATGTTCGTCGCCTGGGTGTGCACGGCGGCGGTTCGGGTCTTGTCCCTGAAGATCCGTGACAGGTGCGGATTCAGCGTCGCATGGACCTGCGCAGGTCATCCAGCCAGTCCTGGAGATAAATGAAGTTGACCGTGACGAGGGCCCCGGCCACCTTGTCGCCGAGGTCTGCCCAGCGGGGACTCTGGGGATCGTAAGCGGCCAATGCGCCGGCGACGGGCCGGACTTGCGAGTCGTCGGGCCGGGCCGAATCCAGATCCTGCCAGAGCTTCGGGGCCACGCGGTCGCGGAAATCCCAGAGCGCGGTTCGGAGGACCGGCAAGTCCTTTGGCCCGGCGTCGGGGAGCCGCTCCTCCACGTATGCGGCCTGGCTCGGATCGACGGGCAGCAGCGCCAGGCTGGCGTGGAGTTTCGCCCGGGGATCGTGCCGGGGTCTGCGACGACGCGCTTCAATGCCGGGTCTGCCCAGCGGCGGTAGCGATCCAGCGCCCTGACGAGGTCCGGGACCTGGGTCGTCTCGGCGACGAGCAGGCGCTGGACCAGGTTGTCGGCGATGGTGGCCTGCTTGTCTTCGTCGATGCGCCGGCGGACATCGAGAACCACGGCGGCGACGATCACGGCGGCGATGGCCAGGCCCAGCCCTCTCAGGCCATGCACCCGGCCGGCCCGCTTCATCATGGCTCGCTGGGCTTCGGTCCAGTCCGGCTTCCTCGTCAGCAGCCGGATGTTCGCCCACTCGAGCACCGAGGGCAGGTGCCGGTTCTCGGGCTTGGCGTTCCAGAGCGCCGCGCGGTCGGACAGCCGGAGTCCGGCACGCCCGCGCCGGGTCTCGCGCTGCTTGCGGGTCAACCAGTCGCGGATCGAGGGGACGAGATAGTCATGCGTCAGTTGGTAGAACCGGCCCGATCGAGCGAGACCCTCCATGCCCTCGGATTCCGACCCTTCGGGATCGGTGGGCGTGATCAGTCGCATGTCGCGATCGAGGGTCCGCAGCAGGTTGTCCAGGTCGCTCGGGCGCGCGGCGTATCCCGACGCCATGGCCAGGTCATCGTGCGACCGCATGTGGCCCTTGATGGCGGTGCCGCTCTCGGGGAGTAAAGCCTTGAGCACGACCAGGGCGGCCCTCTGGTGACTTCTCAGTGCGGTGGATTTGAACGTCTCTTCGAGGAAGGCGACACCGATCCCCTGGGTGCCGCCCACATCCTTGAGCGTCGCCGGCGACCACGGCCGGCCCTTGACCATCTCGGCGAACAGGGCCAGCCGGACGGGGATGACCCGCCCATCCGGTGCCAGGCCCCCGATGGCCTGGGTGAGAAAGCTCTCCTGGTCGCCCGATAGAGCCTCGTTGCCGCGGGGCAGGCGGCCGTACGCCCGGCCGAATTCCGACAGCACCGTTCGCGGCGTGGATCGGGTCGAACAGGTCGATCAGGGCGGCGTTCCGGCCCTGAACGAGCTCGATGCGCAGCTCGCCCATGAACCGGCTCAGGGCGACCCAGAAGTCATCCCGTACCATGACGATGGCCTGGACGCGATCGCCGTCGCACTGCCGCAGCGCCCGGGTCAGCTTTGTGTCGCGATCGCTCCGATGGGCGTGCAGCCACTGCTCGAACTGATCGAGGACGATGAGGACTTTCTGGTCGGATCGCAGGCCCTCGCCCGCCCTGAGCGCGGCGAGGGACCGGGTCAAGTCGCGATCGCCCGGGAGCCCGGGGACGCGTCTCCTCAAGGTGTTGAGCAGCTTGATCTCGGTCTCCTCGAGCGTCGCTTCGATGTTGACGGGGATGATCCGCCGGGCCAATCTCGGCAGCAGCCCGGCCTTCATCAGCGAGGACTTACCACAACCGCTAGGGCCGTAGATCACCCCCACAGTGAACGCCGGATCGTCCCGAGCCTCGATGCGGTGCTTCCAGAAGCGGAGGCTCTCGGGCAGGTCGTCCGTGTCGCGCGGGCCGGGCAGGAGTTGCAAGAAGAAACTACTGTCGTCGGCGTCGAACGACCGCAGTCCCTTGGGTACGACGGCGATCCGCGCCTCAGGTCCGGTCGGCCGCGGAGGCTCCGGTCCGGGATGCGGGCCGAGCGATTCCGGCGGCTCCCCTTCCATGTACCACTTCAGGACCTCCGTCAGTTGCGCCAGCGCCTGGTGGACGTCGCCCGGGGTGAACACCTCGTCCCGTTGGGCGGTCCCCGTCTCGCCGAGCTTCTGGATCATCGCGGCGAGATCGAACCGGGCCGGAAGGCAACCCGCCTGGTCCAGGCGCTGGACGAGGTTCTCCAGGGAACGGGTCCCGGGCGGCTCGTGGAACCGCCGTTCATAAACCTCACGGACCATCAGCTCCAGCATCTCGTAGGCACGCCGCAGGGCCATCTTCGGGTCTTCGTCGGCGATGCGGCCCGCCTTGCCGAGACCCTCAAGGCCCTTGATCAGCCGGTTGACCTGGCCATGGAAGTCCTCCCCGGAACGGACGGTGGTGCCGTGGCGATAGGCCAGCTCCTTCAAATCGTCGGGCAAATCGGCCGTGCGCGGCATCGCGGTCTGGTGTCCCACGAGCAAGGGCACCACGGGGATGTCCCGTGCCAGGGCCGCCGCGATCTCGATCCGCACCCAATCCTCCGGGTCATCCAGACGCCGAGTGCCCTTCTTGGGATCGCGGGCATCCAGCCAGTGGTCGCCGATGACCGCCAGCAAGACATCGCACTGGTTGACGGCGTCGGCGAGCTGCTTGCGGAAATCGCGGCCCAGGCTCATGGCATCGATGTCCATGAAGATGCTGCCGCGCCCGAAGTGGTCCGTCAGCTTCTCATGGAGCCGCCCGGCATCGGCCGCGCTGTCGTCGCGGCGGTAGGAGATGAAGAACTTGGACATGGTCGAGGACTCACCGGCCTGGCCTGCATCAATCCGCCGGAACGCTCGTCGTTGCCGGCCCGTTCAAGTCGGTCAGGCGTTCCAGGCCGCCGTTGGGCCGAACGGGCGAACTGGGACCGGCCTGTCTGGTCGATCGTTCATCGCTGGAGTCTACCAGGTCCAGGACCCATGAGCAGCACCTCGCTGCCCTGGAGCGTCTATCGCCTGGACGGCACACTCGCCCCGCCAGCCCGACGCGTCCGTTCTGACGCATCCTGAGACGGGGACGGTGAGGGAATGCGGTTGGGACCGGAACCGCAGACGTCCTCCCTCGGCCCGAAGGGCCGCCGGAGCCCAGCCCGGTGGTGAAACCCCGGGAACTCGGTCGGACGGCGCCATGCTCGTGCACCCTGTAGGGGTGCCGGGAGGTGACTCCTGCGGCCCTACAGGCCGCCGGAGATCTGGGGGATGCGCCGGAGACCCCGGGTTTCACCCGGGGCTGGGCTCCTATGACCCCAACAGAGTGGCATATAGCCCGTTGATACCTGATACTGTCATCCCTCTGAGCCGCCTCAGAGGGCGTTGAACCCGACCCTGACGCCGGATTGCTGCTTGCATGGAGGTGATCGTCCTCGCGACGTCCTACCACGGAGAGCGGACATGACACGACGATCGGCCTTGGGACGGCACAGCCTCCGCATCCACCGGGAGTTCGTCCCCTCCCGCTGCCAGCTCCGCGCCCTGGCCTTGGCCTTCGAGCAGGCCCTCCCCATCATCCGGAGGCCGCTGACGACGCCGGCACGACCACAAATGTTCGTTGATTCTGATTTGAATTCGTTCACACAACCAGGCCGTTCGGGGGCCCTCCGATGACCGAACCCATCGACCGCCGCGCCGCCTTGTACGCCAGGGTCTCCACCGAACAGCAGGCCCAAGAGGACACGATCGCCAGTCAACTCGATCTGTTGCGCCGGCGGAACCAGGCCGATGGCCTGACCGTCGCCCAGGAACTCCAATTCGCCGACGACGGTTATTCGGGCGAGACCTTCCGGCGCCCCGCCCTGGAACGGTTGCGCGACACGGCCGCCGCCGGGGCGATCGACCGGATCTACATCGAGTGTCCCGACCGATTGGCACGGGATTACCCGTATCAGATGGTCGTGGTCGACGAGCTGCGCCGCCAGGGCGTCGAGGTCGTCTTCCTCAATCACGACCTCGATGAGAGCCCCGAGGGTCGACTGCTGTTGCAAGTCCAGGGGATCATCGCCGAATACGAGCGGGTCAAGGCCCGTGAGAAGTGTCGCCGCGGCCGGCTCTACGCGGCGCGGTCGGGCCAGGTCAGCGTCCTGGGCGGTGCGCCTTACGGATACCATTACCACACCAAGCAGGAGGGAGGTGGCGCGGCCCGGTATGTCGTCCAGTTCGCCGAGGCCCAGGTGGTCCGAGAGATCTTCACCTGGGTGGGGATCGAAGGATGTTCGCTCAGTCAGGTGTGCCGACGATTGCGAGAACGCGGGCTCCTTACCCGCACGGGCAAGGCGCATTGGGATCGGGCCACGGTCCTGGGCATGCTGCGCAACCCGGCTTACATGGGGACAGCCCACTTCAACAAGGTCCATTGCGTCCCGGCCCGTCCCCGGTTGCGCCCGCGTCGGGGAGTCCCCGAGTTTCCACGGCGACACACCGCCAAAGCGGCGACGCCCCCCGAGGACCAGATCCCGATCCCGGTCCCGGCGATCGTGGAGCCGGCCCTGTTCGAGGCCGTGCAGGAGCGGCTGGCGGAGCACCGCCGACATCCCGGCCAGGCGGCCCCCCGGCCGCGCCATCTGCTGGCGGGCTTGGTGGTGTGCCAGCGGTGTGGTTACGCGTATCGCGGTCGGGCCATGAAGAAGAAGGGAGGGAGTCGCTATGGCTATTACCGCTGTTATGGGGCGGAGGCCGAGTCCTTCGCCGGCCGGGCCCGGATCTGCGACAATCCGGCGATCCGGATCGAACGTCTGGACGAGGCGGTGTGGTCCGATGTGCGCGGGTTGTTGCTGGAGCCGGAGCGGTTGGCTGAGGAATTCGAGCGGCGGTTGAGTCGGGCGAACCGAGGCGAGGGGACGACTCAGTCGAGTCGGAGCCTGGACAAGTTGATCGGTCAGGTCCGCCGCAGGCTGGCGCGGCTGGTGGAGATGTACGCCGACGGATACATCGAGAAGGAGAAATTCCAGAGAGATATGGATATTTCTCGAACACGAATGTCAGAATTGGAGTTGGAGCGTCGGGCGATGGACCAGGAGGAACAGCAACGGGAGGAGTTACGGTTGGTGATGGGTCGGATCGAGGAATTCGGGCGCAGGTACGCGCCGGTTTGGATACCAGCGACGTGGCGACGCGTCGTCGGATCATTTGTGCACTGGTCAAGAAGGTCGAGATCGATGCCGAGGCGGTTCATATTGTGTATCGTGTGAGCCCTCGCCCTTTTGCCCAAACGGCCCCGACAGACGGTAACATGCCACACTGTTGGGGCCGTTCCCGCGGCCCTATAGGCCGCCGGTGATCGGCTTGCCTCGTGTATGCAACGCAATCGTTACGCGCTCTAACGACCTGGGATGAGGATGACTGGGCTTGCCGGCCCAGGGGCAGCCCTGACTTCGAGAGGTTGCCCGCTTGGTGAAGCCAGATGAAGGCCAACGGAGCGCTTCTGGCCATCCCCGAGTCACGGCAGACCGAGTACGGCCTTCAGGCAATCGTCGATCTTCTGCATCGTCGTTGCCGGAAGGCGACCGATCACCTTGTGAATGCGCGTCAGTTCGACCGTGACCAGGTTATTGCACGATATGAGTGAATCGTGCAGCAGACCGGATTGCTGGCCCTCGATCGTGGACGCCTCGATCAGCAGGTGGGTTGGCTCGCCCGCTCGGGCCAGGTTCGTCGTGATCTGGGCCAGAATCGTGGCCCCCATCCGCGCATTGTCGGCATCGTTTTGCACGACGAGAGCTGGGCGTCTCTTGCCGCCGGATCCGGAGGCAAACGGGTAGAACGCCAGCACGACATCGCCACGGTTCACGGCCGGTGTTTCTCGTACTCGTCGTAATCCGACATACCGGGTGCTTCCCAACCCTCGCGGAACGCCTCATCGGCTGCGGGATAGGCGTCCGCCCATTGCCAGTCATCCTGTTTGCTGATGAGCGGAGCGAGGAGCTGCTGGATCCTTTCGAAAGCGGAAGCCTTCAGGAGGATGTACGACTCCCGGCTCAAGGGATCTTCCAGCCGGAGTGGCTCGCCTCCGGATCGTTCGATCGCCTGCCGGATCTCGGGCGTGATGTTCATGGGACCCTCCAGGCTTCTACTCTAACATCACCGCCACCAACTCGCCAGGATTCGCGCATCGGTATCCCCGCCGTCGGGAGTCGGGATCGAGGACTCACGACGATGGGCCGAGGCTCTTCCCGCCCTTGGAGATCGCGAACACCGCGTTGCCGCTCAGCGTGCCGCCCGAGGCCGTCGTCAGGCCGCCGAGGACCGTGAGTTGACCGCCTGTCGGGAACGTCTCCTTGGCTCTGAACGCGATCTCGACCGTGTCGCTGGTCACAAGATATGATATTCTTAAATTTGTGATCGTATGTAGAATTTGATGAGTTGCCTTCTTGACCCGCTTGGTGGTGATGGTGTCGAGCTGATAGTTCGCGGCGTTCATAGCGGCCGTGGAGTTGAGCGGGACGCTGAAGTCGAGCGTGAAGCCGGATAGGACCGCCTTGCCGACGGGCTTGCCTTTCTTGAGCCTGCGCTGGAAAAGCGGTTGCTCGCCGATGATCACCGTCTGGGTTGGCGTGGGGGTGGGAGTCGGTGTTGGTGTGGGGGTGGGCGAGGTCGTGCCGATCAGGGTCGTGGTCGCCTGGGCGGTGGTGGGAGTCGGCTGGACGTTGCCGGCCCTGTCGGTCGCGATGCTGTAGAAGGCATAGGTGTTGCCGGCCTGGCCCGTGAATGTCGCCGAGAATTGGGCCGGCGTCACCGTGGCAAATCGGATAAACGGTCCACCATTGGTCGAGACGTCGATGGCGATCGAGGCGACGCCGGAGGGCGGGCTGCCGTTCGCGCCGGCCGGGTCGGACGCGGTCACCGAGACGGTGAAGGCCATCGCGGTCGTCCGGGACGGCAGGGCGTTGACCGTGCTGGTGGGCGGCGTGGTGTCCATCAGCCACGAGGTCGACGCCGAGCCAGACCCCAGGTTGCCTGATGAGTCCGGGATGTCGGCCGCGTGGACCGTCAGCGTGTAGGAGCCCTCGGCGCCGGTGAGGCTGGAAAGGCCGCTGATCTGATAGGTCGAGCCGGAGACGAGGGTGACGGCGACCGCGCCGGTGATCAGGTTCGGGCCGCCGTCGTCGGTCAGGATGAGGGCGCCGGCGGTGAATCCGCCGGGACCGGCGGGCTCGCTGAGAGTCACATCGATCGCGGTGACGGGCGTGTTGCGCGTGGCGGGCGCGATGGGTCCGATCGAAGCGATGGCGAGCGAGGACGAGGCGGATTGGACCTGGTAGGCCCCGATGTCGGGGGGCGAGTCGAGCGGGAGCCCGCGCTGGTCGGTGGTGACGCCGGTGATCGCCGTGCCGGCGCCGATGGCCGGGCTGCCGGGGAGCAGCGCGATCGTCTCGGTCGGCCCGCCGTTGTTCATCAGCGGGATCTGGGCGATATTGAACGCGACGACCGGAGCGGTGAGGGCCAGCGTGAAATCGACGTTCTCGATCGGCGCGGCCAGGAGCGGATCGATCGGGGCCGCGGGTGTGCCGACCTGATTGTGGTTGGCATCGCCGTTGCTGATGCCCGTCAGGCCCTGGCCGTCTCCGATCAGGTTGTTCGAGCCGGTGACGGTGCCGCTATGGACCTGGATGTCCGGGCCGAAGGGGAGGACCGGATTGCTGAGGGGATCGCCGCTGTTGCCCGAGGCGTAGTTACCGGCGATCAGGGTGTTGTACAGGGTCAGCGTGCTACCGCCGGTTGTACTGTAAGAGCCGTTCGCCATGTAGATGCCACCGCCGGCGCCATAGGCGGCGAAGTTGCTCGTGATCGTGTCATTCGTCAGTGTCAAGTTGCCGGAGGCGCCATAATAGTTGCCGTTGTAGATGCCGCCGCCCAGGTAGGCATCATTCCCGGCGAGGGTGCAGTTCGTTACGGACATGGTGCCGACATTGTTGATGCCGCCCGCGATGTAGGAACCGGTGTTGTCGTCGATGGTGGAATCCGTCACGGTCATCTGGCCGGTATTGGCGATGCCGCCGGCGGCATTCGATGAGGAGTTGTCGGCGAGGGTGGAGTTCGTCAGCGTCAGGGTGCCCGTGCTGGCGACCGCTCCGCCGGTGCCGCTGGTACCGGTCGCATCGTTGCCGTTGAACGTGGCATCCGCAATCATCGCGGTGCCGGCATTGTTGATGCCGCCGCCGGTCGGAGCGGAGTTGCCCGTGAAGGTCACGTTGGTCACCGTAAGACTTGCCGTGTTGTCGATGCCGCCGCCTGAAGTGCCGGCGGTGTTATCGGCGAGCGTGGAGTTCGTGATGGTCAGGGTGCCAGAGTTGTCGATGCCGCCGCCGCTGCTGCCGGCGCTGCCGCCCTCGATCGTCAGCCCGTCCAGAGTGACCTGGGCGCCGCTGTCGATCTGGAAGACCTGGGTGTCGCCGTCGCCGCTGAGGGTGATCAGGCCGCCGCCCTCGATCCGGATGGCGCCGGTGCCGGCGGTCAGGTCCAGCGGCCCGGAGCTCAGCGCGATGATGTCGCGGGCCAGGCTGGGGGCGAAGACGATCGTGGCCGCGTCGCCGTTGGCGGCGTCGGTGTTGGCCTGGGCCACGGCGTTGCGCAGGGCGAGGTCGGTCGGGGCGCTGACGGTGATCGTCGTCGGGTTGACCACGGAATCCGTGGTGCTGCCCTCCACGCCGTCGGCGGACGCGGTGATCGTGACATTCCCCGGCGCGGCCGGGGCCACGAATACGCCGGCGCTGGAGATGGAGCCGGCGCCGGCCGACCAGGAATAACTCGGTGGGGCACTCAGTGCGTTGCCGAACTGGTCGGTGCCCGTCGCTGTGAATTGCTGGTCTCCCTGCTCGGTCGCCGTCGGATCGGAAGGGGTCAGCGTGATGTGGCTCAGCGTGGGATCGACCGTGACATTCACGCTGCTGGTCGCGAAATAGCCGCCGGGATTGGCGATCGTCACCAGGAAGGAATAGGTGCCAACCGCATGGAACGTGGCGACGGTATCCTGGGCGGCGTTGGTGTCGTTGACCGAGAAGGTGACCGGCGCCGGCGCCGTGGTGGTGCTCCAGGTGTAAGTCAAGTTTGACGCCCCGCCGGCATCGGCCCCCACGACGCTCAGGTCGGTGGTGACGCCCATGACGGTGGGAGGCGAAGCCTGGGCGGGCGTGGCCACGGTCGGGGCGTCGCCCAGGCCGCTCGGCGAGATGATGCGGATCGTCGTTACGCTGGAGCCCGGCATCAGGTCACTGAAGTCGGCCGGATTGGTGATCGTGACCGTGCCGGCATACTGCGGCGTCGTCGAGCCGCTGGTCAATTGGTAAATGGCGGCCGTCGCGCCCGGCTGAACGTGATCGAGCTGCAAGGTCGCCGTCAGCGGTTGGGTGCTCTTGTTGATGGCGACCAGGGTCATCACGTTGGTGTCGGACGAGTCGACGCTCGCATAGATCGAGGTGTCGGTGACGTCGTTGGTGCGGGCGGAAACGGAGGTGTCGCCGAACGTGCTATCGTTGCCGTCGAAGTCCCGATACATGTTGAATGCGGCAGCGATGTAGGATTCGTTGGAACTCAACTGCCACTCGCTGGCGGCGTACAGTCCTTGCTCGCCGAAGATCCCCAGGGCGTCGGCCTCGGCAATCGCGCCGGCGATCTCGTCGCCGCCGCCGTAGTTGTACTCGCTGATCGACAGCTTCGTGCCGGGGTCGTACTGGTTGATGGCGGCTTGCAACCGCGGTAGTAGCTCGATCGGCCCGGGAATGCTCTGGGCGATCCAGCTATTTTCCATGTAGGTCGGGTCCCAGAGCGAGCGCGGGGCCTGCACGATGTCGGCCGGGTCGTCGGGCGTTGATGTGTAGAAGTGAATATCGAGCACGTCGAGTAACCGCTCTCCGGCGGTGACCGAGGCTTGCTGCATCTGCTGGAGATAATCATCCAGCCAGTTGCGGCCATCGGCGTCCGGCGCGTCTTGCAGCGAGGTGAATCCTTCCCAGCCGTAGCTGGATGGCCCGAAGACCAGCGCGTTCGGCTCGACCGACTTGATGGCCTCGGCGTAGTCGATGCTATCCTGGACGACCTCGGCGTAGGTCACGGGGTTCGGTTGGATCTCGGTGTGCGTGGAGTTCCAGAGGTCCGGCTCGTTGTCCAGCTCGTACCAGATAGGGGTGGTCGTGCTGGTCTCGCCGTAGGGATACATGGTATTGACCCAGTTGACGAACTCGTCCGCGTAGACCGGGCCGCCGGGGGTGGGATTGAGCGTGAACGAGCCGGGGGCGCCGGGCTTCATCGGCAGCTCTTGCTCGAACTGGGTCTGCAAGTAATTCGCCCCGCTGTTCCTCACATCCGGGGAAAGATAGACCGGGTCGTTGGCCTGGGGTGTCGCCGTGCTCCCACTGATCCCTCGGACCACCGTGAGGTCATTCTGCGTCAGGTTGACGCTGGTGACTTCCATTTCCTCGCCATCGATCGACGATGTAGTAGGGCGTGGTGGGGATGGCGGCGGCGCTGGCGACCGGGATGACTGTGGCCGTGGAGCTGACGGAAGTCGTCACCGTGGTGACGGGGTCGTACAGGACATCGTCATTGGCCGTGTTGGCGGCGACGTCGCCGTTGATGGGAACCGTGAGCAAGGTGGCGGCGTTCTGGGCGTGGTCGCTCTGAATGATCGGGACGGCCGCGCCGCCAGGCCCATCGGTGCCGCCGGTGAAATCGCTGAGGCTCTCATTCTGATAGTAGTAGTCGTGGCCGGCGTTGCTGTCGCCATTCTCCCAGTTCCAGTCCGTCGTCAAATCGCCTCCCAGTCGCTGGTAGGTAAAATTGGTATATCCGGCCAGGGGCTGGTTGACGCCGTAGATGTATCGCGAGATGGGATGGACGTCCTGGAGCGGGTCGATGGTGAACTGGACGCTCATCAGAGATCGGTCTTCGAGTCGCTCGCCTCGAGGCCATAACGCGGATCGACCGGATCGATGCGAGGCCGAAAGTGGTCGTTTCATGGCGATTCTCTCGGGAGCGCTCGGGTGTTCTCCTGCGGAAGTGCTAGCTCCAATCCTACGCGATCGTACCAGAAGCGTTCCGGCCCCGCGATGGCGGCGAGCCTGTCGTGATGCGAGCGGTGTCCGGTGGGCCTGACGCCCCAAAGCGGCGTTCGACCCACCCTACGACGACGCCTTTGAAAGCCGCTCATATACAACGGTCGAAAAAGCTGGGTCTCTTAAATTGCTCGTTGATGCGATGTTTGCCAAGAATATCTTGAAGCGACCTGTCGGGTTTTCGCTGGAGAACTTGATTGACCAGTAGGTCGGGCTTTCTAGCGCGCGTAACGATCGAGTTGCAGACACGAGGCGAGCCGATCTCCGGCGGCCTGTAGGGCCGCGGGAACGGCCCCAACAGTGTGGCATGTTACCGTCTGTCGGGGCCGTTTGGGCAAAAGGGCGAGGGCTCACACGATACACAATATGAACCGCCTCGGCATCGATCTCGACCTTCTTGACCAGTGCACAAATGATCCGACGACGCGTCGCCACGTCGCTGGTATCCAAACCAGCGCGTACCTGCGCCCCGAATTCCTCGATCCGACCCATCACCAACCGTAACTCCTCCCGTTGCTGTTCCTCCTGGTCCATCGCCCGACGCTCCAACTCCAATTCTGACATTCGTGTTCGAGAAATATCCATATCTCTCTGGAATTTCTCCTTCTCGATGTATCCGTCGGCGTACATCTCCACCAGCCGCGCCAGCCTGCGGCGGACCTGACCGATCAACTTGTCCAGGCTCCGACTCGACTGAGTCGTCCCCTCGCCTCGGTTCGCCCGACTCAACCGCCGCTCGAATTCCTCAGCCAACCGCTCCGGCTCCAGCAACAACCCGCGCACATCGGACCACACCGCCTCGTCCAGACGTTCGATCCGGATCGCCGGATTGTCGCAGATCCGGGCCCGGCCGGCGAAGGACTCGGCCTCCGCCCCATAACAGCGGTAATAGCCATAGCGACTCCCTCCCTTCTTCTTCATGGCCCGACCGCGATACGCGTAACCACACCGCTGGCACACCACCAAGCCCGCCAGCAGATGGCGCGGCCGGGGGGCCGCCTGGCCGGGATGTCGGCGGTGCTCCGCCAGCCGCTCCTGCACGGCCTCGAACAGGGCCGGCTCCACGATCGCCGGCACCGGGATCGGGATCTGGTCCTCGGGGGGCGTCGCCGCTTTGGCGGTGTGTCGCCGTGGAAACTCGGGGACTCCCCGACGCGGGCGCAACCGGGGACGGGCCGGGACGCAATGGACCTTGTTGAAGTGGGCTGTCCCCATGTAAGCCGGGTTGCGCAGCATGCCCAGGACCGTGGCCCGATCCCAATGCACCTTGCCCGTGCGGGTAAGGAGCCCGCGTTCTCGCAATCGTCGGCACACCTGACTGAGCGAACATCCTTCGATCCCCACCCAGGTGAAGATCTCTCGGACCACCTGGGCCTCGGCGAACTGGACGACATACCGGGCCGCGCCACCTCCCTCCTGCTTGGTGTGGTAATGGTATCCGTAAGGCGCCGCCCAGGACGCTGACCTGGCCCGACCGCGCCGCGTAGAGCCGGCCGCGGCGACACTTCTCACGGGCCTTGACCCGCTCGTATTCGGCGATGATCCCCTGGACTTGCAACAGCAGTCAACCCTCGGGGCTCTCATCGAGGTCGTGATTGAGGAAGACGACCTCGACGCCCTGGCGGCGCAGCTCGTCGACCACGACCATCTGATACGGGTAATCCCGTGCCAATCGGTCGGGACACTCGATGTAGATCCGGTCGATCGCCCCGGCGGCGGCCGTGTCGCGCAACCGTTCCAGGGCGGGGCGCCGGAAGGTCTCGCCCGAATAACCGTCGTCGGCGAATTGGAGTTCCTGGGCGACGGTCAGGCCATCGGCCTGGATCCGCCGGCGCAACAGATCGAGTTGACTGGCGATCGTGTCCTCTTGGGCCTGCTGTTCGGTGGAGACCCTGGCGTACAAGGCGGCGCGGCGGTCGATGGGTTCGGTCATCGGAGGGCCCCCGAACGGCCTGGTTGTGTGAACGAATTCAAATCAGAATCAACGAACATTTGTGGTCGTGCCGGCGTCGTCAGCGGCCTCCGGATGATGGGGAGGGCCTGCTCGAAGGCCAAGGCCAGGGCGCGGAGCTGGCAGCGGGAGGGGACGAACTCCCGGTGGATGCGGAGGCTGTGCCGTCCCAAGGCCGATCGTCGTGTCATGTCCGCTCTCCGTGGTAGGACGTCGCGAGGACGATCACCTCCATGCAAGCAGCAATCCGGCGTCAGGGTCGGGTTCAACGCCCTCTGAGGCGGCTCAGAGGGATGACAGTATCAGGTATCAACGGGCTATATGCCACTCTGTTGGGGTCATAGGAGCCCAGCCCCGGGTGAAACCCGGGGTCCGACGCAAACCCACATTCCGGCGGCCTATAGGGCCGCGGGAGAGCCCTCCGGCACCCCTTCAGGGTGCACCTGGAGGCGCGGTTTGACCGAGTCCCGGGGTTTGCACCCCGGGCTGGGCTCCCGCGGCCCCTCAGGCCGCCGAAGTGACGCCGTTTGTGTGCGCAACCCAAATGTGAAGCGCTCTAGCCTGACGTGTCAGAAAGTCAGGCTGGAAAGCCTGACCGACTTGCGGCGACCGGGGGTTTGATGGGTGCACAGGGTTCGGTCACGCGGCTGATCATCGATTTGCGGTCGGACGAACCGGCGGTGCGCGAGGTTGCGGCCCGGCTGGTCTGGGGACGCTATTTCCAGGAGTTGCTGGTTTTGGCCCGCAACCACCTCTCGGCGCGGATCCGCAGTCGAGAGGATGCGGAAGACGTGCTCCAGAGCATGTACCAGAGCTTCTGCGCACGCCAGCGTCGGGGTGACTTTGACCTGTCCAATCGGGATCAGCTCTGGAACTTGCTCGTGCAGATCACCCTGCGCAAGGCCCGGAACACGGCGAACCGCCACCGGCAAGCCAAGCGGGACGTTCGCCGGGAGGACACCGAGCCATCGACGGATGACCCCGCGGGGGACCAGGCCGTTTCGATCCTCGACCAGATCGACTCCGACGGTCCGACCCCGCTGGAGGCCGCCTTGCTCAACGAGGCCCTGGAACGGCGCTTCCAGATGCTCGCGGACCCCGCCTTGCGCCAGATCGCGCAGTGGAAGCTCGAGGGCTATACCAACGCCGAGATCGCCCAGACGCTGGAATGCACGCTCCGGACCGTCGAGCGCAAGTTGGAGCGGATCCGGGCTTACTGGGGAAGCGGCGACGATTGAGAGTTGGGGCGGAGTCGTGCGTCGATCTCGATGGCAAATCCGGATCCGACGAGAGGAATTCCGGGCGGCCCTGTCCCCAAACGGCCTCGGCGCAGTCTTCCCGAGAAGGGGCGACTGTGCGCCGCGGTGCCCTGAACATGGCTGACAGGAAGCGATCGTCCCGTTCACCGTTCACCGGAGAGCCTCAGAGAGCGTCCGAGGAGACCGAGATGAGCCCTGTTCAGGCAGGCGAACGGACCTGGATCGACGAAGCGGCCGATCGCTTCGAGGCCGACTGGAAACGGGGCGGCGACCGGCCCCGCATCGAGGACTACCTGGACGGTCAGTCCGGAACCCGGCGCGCTCCGCTCCTGGAGGAGTTGATCCGCGTCGAGCGCGAGTTGCGACGTGGCGCCGGCGAAACGCCCACCCTGGACGAATATCAACGGCGCTTCCCCGACGACCCTGCCGCTGTCGTCGCCGCCTTCGGGCTCGCGAATCCGCACGACAGGCCGACGAGCAAGCCGAGGACGGCGGCCCACAGCCTGCTCTTCGGCTTGCTGGCCTTACAAAACAACTTCATCGATCGCGACGCCCTCCTGGCCGCCTTCGGCGCCTGGGTCGCCGACAAGTCCCTGTCCCTCGGGCAGATTCTCCTCGATCGCGGCGCGCTGAGCCCCGCGCGGCACGCCGTCCTCGCCGAGCTGGTCCGCGAGCACATCCAGCAGCACGGCCATGACCCCGAGCGCAGCCTCGCCGTGCTGGCCGTCCTGCCCGCCGTCCGCGACCGGCTCGAAGTCGTCCCCGATCTCGACTTCCAGGCCAGCCTCCTCTACCTTGGCCTGACCACCGATGGCGGAGACTGCGGCCCTGAGACTACCGCGAGCTGGGACCATGCGAGTCGCCTCCGACGCCGAGGGCCGATTCCAGATCGTCCGCATCCACGACCGCGGCGCACTCGGCGAGGTCTACGTCGCCCGCGATCAGCAGCTCCATCGCATCGTCGCCCTCAAGCGCATCAAGCTCGATCACGCCGTCAGACCGAGAGAAGGTCGCGCGCTTCGTCGTCGAGGCCGAGATCACCGGACGACTCGAACATCCCGGCATCGTCCCGGTCTACGGCCTGGGGACCTACGACGACGGCCGCCCGTTCTATGCCATGCGGTTCATCCGCGGCGACAACCTCAAGGCCGCCATCGAGCATTCCACCAGGAGGAGGACCAGGGCCGCAGACCCCGGCGCACGGACGCTGGCGCTCCAGAAGCTGTTGCGGCGGTTCCTCGACGTCTGCAACGCGATCGACTACGCCCACAGCCGCGGCGTGCTCCATCGCGACCTCAAGCCCGGCAACATCATGCTCGGCAAGTTCGGCGAGACCCTGGTCGTCGACTGGGGACTGGCAAAGAGCCTGGGCCGGCCCGATCCCGCACCGACCGCGGCGACGATGGACGATCGCACCTTGATCCCGCAGTCGGGCAGCGACCTGCGCGGCACCGAGCTAGGGGCCCGGTTGGGGACGCCCGCCTACATGAGTCCCGAGCAGGCCGCCGGGCGGATCGACGAGCTGGGACCTGGCCAGCGACGTCTATAGCCTCGGCGCCACCCTCTATTGCCTGCTGACCGGCCGGGCCCCTTTAACGACCCGGACATGCCTGGAGCTGCTCCGCCGGGTCGAGCGGGGCGACTTCCCGCCACCGAGGAAAGCTCCAAGGTTGGATCGACCCGGCGCTAGAGGCCGTCTGCCTCAAGGCGATGGCGACCGAGCCGGCCGCAAAGCGTTACCGCACGCCGCGGGCCCTAGCCGACGACGTCGAGCACTGGCTGGCCGATGAGCCGGTCTCGGCCTGGCGCGAGCCGATGATCCGTCGGGCTGCGGCGATGGGGCCGCCGCCATCGCCTGCTCGTGACCGGCCTGGCCGCAACCCTGATCATGGCCGTAGGGGCGTTGGCCATCGGCAATGTCCTGGTCGCCCGCCAGCGCGACATCGCCGAGCAGAACCTCGCCTTCGCGCGCCGGGTCGTCGACGAGATGTACACCGGCGTGGCTGACAAGCTGGAAGACCAGAAGGAGATGGATGATTACCAGCGGGAGATCCTGGAAAAGGCATTGGGGTTCTATGAGCGGTTCGCCCTCCCACAGAGTCGGGATCCCTCGATGAGGCTGGAGGCGGCCAACGCCGGTATGCGCAGTGGGCGGGATCCGGGCCCGACTGGGAGAAACCGCCGCAGCCGAGCAGGCCGGTCGGCAGGCGGTTGAAGTCCTGAATGGGATTGGTGGCCGATCGTCCCGGCCGAGCCGACTTATCGCGATGCTCTGGCCCAGGCGCATTCGAAACATCGGCCGCCGTTTTCCGCGATGAACAACGCTGGACCGAGTCCGAACGGGAGATCCAGGCGGCAGCGGCGCTGTGGGATGGGCTGGCGCGCGAGCAGCCCGCGATCGCGAAGTACCGGTCGAAACTGGCCGATGCTTACGGCCGTCTGGGCGACCAGTACCGAATTCAAGGACGCGTCAAGGAGGCGGACGCGGCGTTCCGCCAGGCCCTGGGCCTTGCGGACCGGCTGGCGCGGCAACACGCCGAGGTGACCGCCTACCAGGAATCGCTGGCGACGATCCTCCACTCCTTCGCACGCCTGCAAGCGAATAAGCTCCACGACCGGCCCGGCGGCATCGTGTCGCATCAAAGGGCCGTGGAGATCACGGAGAAGCTCGCTCGGGATCACCCCGTGGTGACCAAGTACCAATTGGAGTCTTGGCCATAACCTTGCAAGTCTAGGGCATGGCCTCGCTATGGGAAAGGAAGTTCCCCCAGGCTGAGGCGGCGGTCAAACGATCCATCGCCATCCTGGAAAAGCTTGCCGCCGACCATCCCGCAGGATATCAGGATCGCCGAGGCTCTCGTCATTGCGTACGGGACATATGAAAACAATTCTAGCTCTCGCGGCGATGAACAATCCGCCCTCGAGTGGTCAGGGCGTTGCATCCACCTGCTCCGCTTCCTCGCGCGCCGCGATCCCCACAACCTTCAGATTGGCCGGAGACGACTCGCAGAATCCCTCAGCAGAGAAAGGCGAGTCGCGGATGCGTCTCGGCCGCCTTGCCGAGGCCCTCCCCGACTTCCAAGAGGTCCTTCGAGTTAGCTCATGACTCGGCAGCAAGGATGAAGAGGTCTTTCGGGCCTTTCATGCACTGACCAAGGCCCGACTGGGCGATCTGTCGGAGTTGGCTCTCCGGGGCGACCAGATCCGCGACACGGTGAACGCGGCAAAAGGAGGTGAGAGCACGCCTATAATTACTGGATGCTTTCCTACGACGCGGCCTGCGTCCACGCGGCCCTGGCCGAACTCGCGCTTGAAGATCCACGCAGACCGCCGGCCGAGCGCCGGCAGCTCGCCGGATCGGGACCTGGACGCGCGCCCTGGAGTTGCTCGAGAAGGCCCGGTCGTCCCACGAATTCCAGGGGATGATCCACCTCGACGAGATGCGGAAGGAAGCCCTCCTCGATCCGCTCCGCACCCATCCCCGGTTCCGGCGCCTGATGATGGACCTGATGGACCTGGAGTTCCCCGACGATCCCTTCGCGCCACGATTACAATAATATGATTAAATAGTAATATGACTGAGTTCCTATTGAGTCAGCGACAGGACACCATGAGGACGACGCCACGCCAGATATGACGACCGAGAGCCACCAATCCATCCTGTTCCTGGAGGAATCCACCATGATCCCTTGGCCGATGCAGTCGGTCACCCGACGTTCCCTTCTCCTCTCCCTGCTGGCCGCGCCGATGGCCTGCCTCGGCTGCGGCGGGGAGGGTGTCACCGCCGACCCTAAAGCCGGGGAGAAGCGGCGCAGGAGAGCCGAGGAGCTCCAGAAAAAGGCGGACCTGACTCGCAAATCCGGAAAGAAGGAGGCTCCCTGATCCCGAGCTGACCCACGGAGCTCGGCCCGGTCCCGGTCGTCGTTGCCGCTTGACCAATGTTATGAACACTCGTTTATTTTTCCCTTCGCCTCTGACGGTTTCCCTGTTCTCACGTTCCCTCAGAAAGGATGAACGTCCATGTCCCATTCGCCACGTCGGATCTTCGGATACCGAGGCTTCACCCTGATCGAGCTGCTGGTCGTGATCGCGATCATCGCGGTGCTGATCGCGCTGCTGTTGCCCGCCGTGCAGGCGGCACGCGAGGCGCGCTCGTCGCTCCCAGTGCACCAATAACCTCAAGCAGATCGCCCTGGCGACGCATAACTATGTGAGCTCGAATACGACATTCCCGATCGGCTGCCCGATCCAGTGGGACCCGTATTACCAGGTCTGCTACCCGAATCGCAGAGCGTCTTCGTCTCGATGCTGGGAGACCTCGAGCAGCAGCCCCTGTACAACCTCGTGAACTTCAGCATCAACATCCAGGACTCGGTGAACCAGACGGCCTACAGGACGGGGTTGTCGACCCTTTGGTGCCCGAGCGACCCGACGATCAGCCGGATCGTGGATATTGGCGCTTACATGGGTTTGACCGACTGGTATACGCGGTTCAGCAGTTACGGCGGCTGTTCCGGCACGTTCTGGCCGGGATCGAGTTCTACTGGAGCGGGGCGACCGCCAACGACCCGAACATCACGTCGCGGGCCAACGCCGCTGGTCGGGGATGTTCACATACAACATCGCGCTGCCGCTCTCGAGCGTCACGGACGGCACGAGCAACACGATCATCTTCAGCGAGCGGGCCAACGGCAAGTTCGGGGCCGCGGCCTCGATGAACTGCTACTGCTGGTGGGGCGACGCGATCTCCACCGACACCATCTTCACCACGCTCTATCCGATGAACCCGTTCAACAAGGTGCCGGTCATCTCCGGCGAATACTCGTTCTCCTGGGACGATTCGGCGTCGAGCTTCCATCCCGGGGGCGCAACTTCGCGTTCTGCGACGGCTCGGTGCGGTTCCTCAAGGACTCGATCCAGACCTGGCCGTTCAACCCGGCGACCGGCTTCCCGAATGGTGTGTCCGATGTCAACGGGTTCCTGACCCTCGCCCCCGGGACGCGGTACGGCGTCTACCAGATGCTCTCGAGCCGCAACGGCGGGGAGGTGGTCAGTTCTGATTCAGTACTGATCGGGGATGGTCTGGCAATCGGTCCGAGCGGGGCGGGTACCGGCTGGTCCTCGATCCCCGCTCGGACTGGTCACGGCCGCCGGCCGCGACAGCCGCTTCAGCTCGGCCTCCAACTCGCGGATTCGCGCCTCGGCGGCGGCCCGGGCCTGCGCCTCCGCATCGGCGCGGCGGGCCTCGGCCTCGGCGCGGCGGGCCTCCGCGTCGGCGCGGCGGGCCTCCGCATCGGCGCGGGCTTCAGCCGCGGCCAGCGCCTCCACCACCGCCATATAATTCCCCAGCTCCGCCGCCCGTATCCGGGTCGTAGCACGCCAGCCGCTCGCCGCCGGCACGATCCCGCGTCACGCCGACAAACAGCCGCAACGCCTCCAGGTAAATCCGACCCTGGGCGTCCGGCTTGACGTCCTTGTACCCCCGCGGCGCGTACCGGCGGCCGATCAATTCGATGCGACGTTTCTTCCCTCGATCGGTGACGTTGACGATCAGATAGAACGGCACCCTGGCTCGATAATAGAGCTCGACCTTGGCCACAAGGTCATTCTTCCGCGTACTCCGCGAGGTCACCTCGACAACCAGCGCCGGCTCCGCTCCTTCCGCCGCCACGTTGAACGTATCCCATTCTTCGTCCGGATCGTGTTCCACTCCGAAGAAGACCGCGAGGTCCGGGCACAGCGGGCGACGGCCCCGCAGGTTCCAGTCCACCAGGCAGTCCGAGATCACCACCGCCCCTGGATCGCCGGCCACTTGCACCTCGGATACCGACTTGAGGTATCCCACATCCTCGTTGTGGCGGGTGGTCTGCACGATGAAATCTCCCACCAGGGGAAACAGGATATCCTCCTCGGTTAGGGACACGGTCTTGAGCGTCTGGGTGCCGTCGGGGGCCGTGACCAACACCTCCCGCCAGCCGTAGCGATACGGGGCGGATTGCGGCTTCCGGCGCTTCACCGGCTTCTCGGATCGGGATCTCGAGACCGTGCTCATGGCCATGCCTCTCCTTCGCCGGGCGCGGGATTCGGTCGGGATGGGATCCCCGGTGATCGTACCAGAGTCGTCCAGACCCGGCGAGAGCGATCGACGAGCCGTGAGCTATGTTCGCCGAGGCTCGCCCCTCAGCACTCGATCGTCAGCCCCTCCTGCCGCGCCCACTGTTCCAGAATACCCCGCTGCCTGGCGTTCGGCTGGGCATCGGCGCGGCGGCGGGCCTGACGGATCGTTCGGGTGGCGGGGTCCACCTCGATCGTCAGGGCCCGGTATCGCCGCCCGTCGCTCGCCGAATTGCATCGACCAGATCGAGGTGTAGCCGCACCGGCAGGCCCGCGCGTACGACGCCACGCAATGCCGCATCGCCGCCGCTTCGCGGTAGAGCTCGCCGCTGCTGAGCAGCTCGCGGATCGTCCAGCAACGCGGCTGGCCTTCGTCGAGCTCGACCTCGAGCCGGAATTCGCCGATTCCCGATCGTGCCCAACGGAGCGCCTGGACCCGCTCGGTACGCCGCAGCCAGGTATGCCACTCGCCCATCTGCCGCAAGAGCGATCGCGGCGTGCGGCCCTTCATCGACAGGCTCGGCTGCGGCGGGTTGACCGACATCTCACCGTCCTCGACCAGGTCCTTCCGCGGCTCGAACTTCTGCTCATGCAGGTACGCGACGATCGGTTTGATGTGCATCAGCTCGAGCTCGGGGTGGTTCACGAAGAAGTGGACCACGGTCCGCCAGAAGTCTTCGTGCGCGAACGATCGGCCCAGGCGCGTCGCCACGATCGCTCGGGCCAAGTCTTTCGAGCCTCCCAGGCCGCGGACCTGCCCCCAGCGTAAGGCCTTGTCGATCGAATAATGGTCGGGGGCCAGGCTGAACTCGTGGGCCATCCGCTTGGTGAGCATCAGCGGAATGTCGGCCGTGCGGATGTTCCGGCCGAGCCCGAGGTGCTTGTACCAGCCCTGCCGGCGGATCGCCTCGGGATCGCGGCCCGGGAACCAGACCGAGGCCATGAAGACCGGCAGGGGATAATGGGATAAGAGATGCTGGGCCAGCGAGGCGAATTGCCCGATGGGACCGTCGCCGGACGGCACCCAATCGCCAGCCCGCCGCAGCCAATCGCGATGCTCGGCCGCCAATGCGAGCAATCCACAGAGCAAATTCACCTGCCCCAGGTCGGAGTAACGGTTCCTGCCGACCCTGGGACGCAAGAGGTCCGTCCGGCTCCGGACCCGGTGCAGCAAGCCTTCGAAGGCGCGCTTCGCCCGGACCTCCGGGCCGGCAAGCTTCAAACCCCTGCCGATGAGTTCATCGATGCGGACCCTCGCCGCCTTCTCTCGGGGGATCGTCGTGGACATGGGATCGGCCCTCTTGAAGATAGACGTACGCGACCAGGAAGCGACGGCGGAGCGTGCTCCTACGGTTGCGCATTCGATCCCCGACCGGTCCCCGTCCTTCAGGTGGCGAACGCGGAGCGGTGGGCAGCGATCTTGTCGGATAACACGGTGACGATTCGTCGCGCGGTCATCGGTCCAGCCTCCTCGTGCGGGAACATCGTCCCGATGCCATGGACACCGCGACGCTCGCGGTGGTTCGTGAATGACCCTGGCAAACGGCCAACCGCCGCTCGTTGAAGCCCGGAGGCAACCACGAAGCCCTCGTGTGCCACCCGGCGCGAAGAGGGCTCTTGTGTTGACCAGTGTGTTGGAGTCCTATGTCCCTCGGAGATCAGAGCCACTCGGATATCGACCCTTGAAGGCAGCGACCGAGCGGAAAAACGAGAATGCCCATGATCGCGCTCGCCTCATCGGGGGCCGGACGGCGCCTTGTCTGATAGGAAGCGGCATTTCACGCGGCCCACGGCCACAACATTCGTAACCCCCGGCTTCCCAGCCTGACGCCCCGGAGCACCCGGCGGGAAAGCTCGATCCAAGGCAGTGATCGATCCAACACCGGCCGATCCGACGAGCCGCCTCGACGCGCTCGCCCGTGGAAGAGAATCCGATGTACCTCGTTGACAAACGGCCCCTTATGACTATTATTGTAGTCGTACGACGAATTTTGTAACCTCGAACGAGACGCCCGCCGGGTTGAATCCAACCCGTGGCATCGGGAGGGAGCGGGCATGGGACGGAAATGGGTCGTGTTCCCGTCCTGGGGACTCAAGAGTCTCATCCTGCTGGGGCTCTTCGGTCTGGCGTGGCTCTCGAGTGGCGAGCCGAGCCGCGAGCCGATTCGAATGCGGTTGGCTCGTGGCCAGCCCGGCGTCCTGACGCTCGGCTTCGCGCTCGCTCCGGACGGCAAGACGGTCGCGACCACGAATCACGAGGGGCGCGTGGCCTTGCGCGATCTTCAGGACGGTTGGGGCCTCCCGCGATTCCTCGACGACCACAGCCGGGCCTGGGGCGTGGCCTTCTCGCCCAGCGGCCGATTCCTGGCGATGGGAGGCGTCGAGGCCGACCTCTTCGCTCTTCGACCTGGCGTCGTGTGGAACACGACGACTGCGGGACGCGCCGATATGCCAGACCCGGGCCCTGGCCTTCTCGCCCGACGGCCGCACCCTCGCGGCGACGACCGAACGCAATGGAGACATCCTGCTCTGGGACCTCGCCGCGAGACCGCGTGCAGGCGACACTCCACGGCCGATTTCCGGCCTTGTGTCTGGCGTTCTCGCCCGACGGGCAGTTCCCTCTTATCGGGAGAACGCGAGGAGCAACGGATCAACCTCTGGGATCTCGAGACTGGCCGTAGCCGACTGTTGGGGAGCGGGTCGTTAGGCCCGATCTCCTCGATCGCGCTTCTCGCCGGACGGCACCCTGCTCGCCGCCGCATGTCCGGTCGAGCGCAGGCAGTCCGGATCCGAGACCTGACGACCGGCCGGTTGTGCCGTCAGGTCGCGGGACATACCTATGGCACCACCGCAGTCGGTTTCTCGCCGGATGGATCGACCCTGGCCACGGCGGGCAACGACGGCATGGTCCGACTCTGGTGGGTTGCCACCGGCAGCCAGCGAATCCGCCTCGATGGACAATCCTCGCGGCTGACCCAGGTGGCGTATTCCGCCGATGGCCGAACGCTCGCCGCCTGCGGCGGCGACAACCACGTCCGGCTCTGGGATGTGGCCGAGATCCTCGGTACCCCGACCGACCCGGACGAGGATTGATCCGGCTGATCTGGACGCCGTCACAACCTACGACGAACGGCACGGCCACGAGTTGATCAGCGGAGTCGTGGCCGGAACACCGATCCCGTCGGAAGCCGAGAGCGATCCGGATGAAGAACTGGGTGTGATGCTGAGGAACTATCGGGCGAATCATTCCCAGGGGACCACCCTGGACCTGACCTTGCCCGAGCGCCAGGGGCGAGTCCCCGACACCGCCCGCGATATCCCCAGTGTCGTGGTCGAGTTCGTCTCCGGGCCGTGACGCGACCGGGGACGGGATTTCGATAGGAATATTGGATCGACGATCGGTTTCAGCGCACCCTGAGCGTGTTACGCCGCGATCCACCGATCGCCGGGACGGAGAGTATCGTCGCCGTCGGTGAGACCCAGACCTATCTGACACGGATTCCTTGACCGGTTTCGAACTCCCGCCGGCTCAATCGCCGGCCGTGGCCGACAGGTGTCGCTGAGAAGCCAGCCGCGATGGCCTCGCCCGTTCGAAAGCGAGAGCGCCGAGTGGACGCTCTCGAAGGGAGAATCCCGATCGGGATTCTCCCGGCGTTCGCCGTCCGTTCTGTCGCTCGCCGACTGTGCAATCGCGCTGACGCCCGGGAGAAGGCGCGACGCACGGCCTGTTCGAACCATCTCTTCGTGCAATTCGGCCTCCATGGCGGAGATCTCGTCACTCTCGACCGCGATGGGACCATCACCTCGGTTTGGAGCTGCCCCCTCTGAATCTGCCGAGCGGGAGGGGCATCGCGTTCATTTCGGCAGTCGCACAGGCTTTCCTGATCGGGAAAAGGGAGACAACCATGATGTACAGGGCCAGGAAGTTTGCGCTGTTGCTTGCCGTACCTACAGGTGTGGCCCTCGGCTTGCTCGCATTGGCGCCGTTCGGCCGCCCGATGGCGAGCCGCCCGAGCGCAAGGGGCCCCGCAAGATCAGGCCGGGAAGGTGGAGGTTGCAGGCAAGCAGTTGACGGTACGCGAGTTCGTCGAGTCGGGCCGGCGTTGCGACACACCGATTCCCACCGACAACCAAATGCGCCGAGCACGGCTGGCGGCGGAGGCGGTCCGCCGGGTCGCCGGGGTGGAAGACTCGCTCAATCCCTCGAACAAGGTGACGATCCGCGTCGCCTTCCACGTCATCCACAAGGGGAATGAGGGCAAGGTCAGCCGCGCCCGCATTGATCAGCAGATCAACGTGCTGAACAAAGAATTCCGGACCTTCGGATTCAATTTCGCGCTGGCCGGCGACCCCGACTACACCGACGTTGACGCCGACGCCGACCGCGCGGACTGGTATACGATGGGCCACCTCAGTGCGGAAGAACGAGAGGCCAAGACGACTCTGGGTAAGGACCCGGAACGGTTCCTGAATCTCTACACGGCCAACCTCGGTGACGGGCTGCTCGGGTGGGCGACCTTCCCGTCGGACCTCGCCGCCGACGTCGACATGGACGGGGTTGTCATCCTGCACACGAGCCTGCCGGCCGAGGACGGCTCCGCCAACCCCGCGGGCGGCACGTTCGGCCTCGGCCAGACGGCCACGCACGAGGTGGGCCACTGGGTGGGCCTGTTCCACACGTTCCAGGGCGGTTGCGTGCCTCCGGACGACGACGTGAAGGACACTCCCCCGCACCAGGTGAACTTCGGCTGCCCCTCGCCGGTGCCGGACTCCTGCTCCGGCGACATGGACCCGAGCGATTCGACGAAGCCGTGGCTCGACCCCGTTCATAACTTCATGAATTATACAGACGACGCCTGCATGAGCGAGTTTACTTCCGGTCAGATCCGGCGGACCCGCGAACAGACGACGACCTTCCGGCCGAAGCTCTATGATATCCCGTCCACGCTCCGCGCCGACATCCGTCGCGCCGCCCGCGCGGCCGGGCGATGAACCGAGCGGAGGGTTTCCCCCTAATGCGGCCTTCGGCCGCAATCCATATTCCCGTTCGCGATTCCGGATTCCCGAAGGGGAATGATCCGGGAATCCGGAATCGCGAATCCGGAATTCGGAATCCCCAGAGGCGCGGCACGGCGCAGGGAGCCTACGGAGGACGACTCTAACGCGGCCTTCGGCCGCAGCCGAAGAGGCATTCACGATTCCCAATTCCGGATTCCGGATGAAGGAGGTTTCGGGAATCCGGAATCCGGAATCGGAATCAAGGATCCCGCCGATGCGCGGCATGCGGCAGGGATCCTACGGAGGAAAACTCCAACCCACCATCGACGCCCCGCTCAAGGTCCTCGACCGGGGGCGGGGCGTCGGGCCGTTGGTCCGCGGGGCCGGGAGGAATTTGCCACCGGTTTTTCCGGCGACGCTTCCTCGCGGATCGCTCCGCCTCCCGGAGCGCGTGCGAGCCGACGTCAATCTCAACAGGAGGGATCGATGAGAGTTAGCCGATCAGCAATCCTCGGTGCGGCGCTCCTTGTGACGACCGGTTTGTCAGCTCCCGCGCCGGGCCAGCAGACCACGCCCGCCAAGTGGCCCTACCTGCTCCGATACGCCCAGGTGCAGGAGGACCTCAAGCTCGAGCTGCCCCAGAAGGAGACTCTGGGGCGCCTGTTCGAGCGGTCCGCGGACGGAAAGATCCCGCCGTCGGAGCTCGACCGGCGCACGGCCGAGGTCCTCACCCCGTCCCAGAGGAAGCGGTTCGACGAGATCCGTGGCCAGGTTCAGGTCATCCGCGGGTCGTTGCCGACCGAGTACCTCGGCATGTTGCGGCTCGCGCCGGAACAGGAGAAGAAGTTACGCGCGGCCCGGGCGGACAACGCGCGCGTTCTCTCCACGCTCCAGAGGCGCCTGGCGGCCGAGAGGCACTCGAAGGAGGGACTGATGAAAC
Organism: uncultured Planctomycetota bacterium; assembly: GCA_963845755.1. Lineage (GTDB taxonomy): Bacteria > Planctomycetota > Planctomycetia > Isosphaerales > Isosphaeraceae > CAWJTV01. Next base: position 806,421 of record CAWJTV010000011.1, on the reverse strand, counting down.
TCAAGAAGCAGGCGTTCGAGCTGGCCCGCGAGAATGTCCTCAAGGCCCTCAACGACGAGCAGCGGACGGCCCTGACCCGTCGGCTGGGCCGCGAGTTCGTTGCCGCCATCGAGATGGCCCAGGACTTCTGAGTCTGGCCGATGTCGACTCTGGAAAACCACGCGGATGCCCCGCGCTCAGGGCGAGTCGATCCGGTAGCGGAACATCGTCCAACCCGCAGGGCCGGAGGGCCTGGGCACGACGACGAACAGCTTGTCGAATTCGGGATCCTGGATCTTGGCGTCGGCCCCCGGCGCCCAGAGCTTGATCATGTCTGGCACCGAGTCGGAATGGCCCACGACGAGCACGACGTCGTCGGCGTGGTCCTTACGGATCGCGTCGAATGTCTTCTGGGGGTCGCCGTCGCCGATGACGACCGGGGTGATTCCCAGGGCGGTCGCCAGCGGCTTGGCGGTCTGCTGGGTACGGCGGGCGCCGCTGACGTAAATCGCGTCAACGCGCGCCTGGCCCAGCATGCGGGCCAGCGTCTTGGCCCGCTTGACCCCGTCGTCGGTCAGCGAGGGGTCAGTCGCGTCATCGGTCTTCTCGGCGTGGCGAACGAGGTAAACAACCCGTTGCGCTGCGCGAGGCCGGGGGTGGCGATGAGGGCGAGACACGCAGCGATCGTCAAGGGAGGTCGCATGGGTTCGGTCCTTTTCTGGAGTTCGGAGGATGACGTTGTCCCTCGCACGCCCTCGTTCAACGCGACGGCTTCGACGAATGGTCGCTGCCGGGTGCCTGGAGCTCGGCCAGTTCGCTCGCCCCGGCGATGAGCATGCGCGTCACCGCGAGCACAAGGTCGCGGCGGAATCCCGGGTCGTCAAGGCGATCGCACGGGCGGTGATAGCACGGGGTAAAATCCCCTTTCGGTGGCGTGATCCCGCGGTCGGGCGGCGTGACGCAGTCGCCCTTGCACAGGAAATACTCGTCACCGATGTTGATCGCCGGAATGCCGACGCGCCAGAACGCAGCGTAATCGCTGGACTCCTCCGGGTCGACCACCTTCACGAGGTTCAGGGCCAGCGCGTAGGTGCGGGCGCCGGTCGTGAGCGCCTCGCAGAGCCGGTCGCCTTCGGGCGTTCCGTTGGCCTGGAGCTGGATGCGTCCGTCGCCGTCCCGGTCGTAGGCGACCATGTCCATGTTGAGGACGCCCGCGATCGCGCGCCCTCGGAGGCGAGGCGACGCGCGTAGTTGACGCTGCCGACCAGCCCCTGCTCCTCGTCATTGAAGGCGACGAAGCGGACGGAACGACGCAGGGTCTGCCCGGCGAGCCGGCGAGCCGCGCCGACCATCGCGGCGATCCCCGAGGCGTTGTCGTCGGCGCCGGGGGTCCCGCGGACGGCGTCGAGGTGGGCCGTGATCAGCACGAACTCATCCTTCAGGTCGGCCCCCACGAGAGTGGCCTCGACCTGGGGCAGGTCGCGGCCCTGCGACGAGGGGAACGTGTCGATCCGGGCGTCCAGTCCCATCTGCCGGAACTCCTCCGCCAGCCAGTTCGTCAGCGGGACGATATCGTCTCCGCCGGCGAACCGGGTGCGGATCAACCGCGACTCCGTGCCGAGCGTGATCGGCGTGGCGCCGGTGAGCTGTTCGAGGAGCCGGCGGCAGTCGTCGTCGCTTACGCCCGCAAGCAGGGCCTCGACCTGGGCGTTACGGCCTGCGGCCCTACGGCGCAGGTCGACGCGTGGGGCGCCCGGCGCGATCCAGTCGGGGCGGATTTCCCGGGCGAGGTCGATCGCCCGGACACGCGCGGACGGGAGCACCTCCGCCAGCCGTCGTTCCCCACCGGGCTCTGGCAGCGCGACCAGGTGCGACGAGCCGGCCCGTTCCAGGAGCACACGGCCCCCCGCCCGCTCGATCCCAGGCCGGTTCCGAGCCGCCCCGGACACCCAGGCGTAGCCACCCGCGGCGGGCCTCGGATCGAGGACCCTGTACGTCAGTGGCAGCGCCTCGAGCCCGGAGAGATCGGCATTCCGGGGCACGGCCAGGAGACGATGTCGCAAGGTACCCCCTTCGCTCTCATAATAGTGGTCGTGGATGGCGACGGCCGGGCCCAGCTTCCGGTAGTCGAGGCCGGGGCCCGCCGTGATCAGCAAGAGGCTCCGGCGTTCGCCTGCTTGGGCCGCCGCAGTCACGGCTTGGGGCGAAGGGACCGGCCACTGGAGGCCGACTGCCGAGGCGCACAGGACCGTCATCACCGCGGAGGCCAACAGCGGCGTCAGATCGTGGAGCGCATATTTCATGATGGGCGTGACTCCAGCGTGCCGATTGGTCGAGCCGTGCGGCACTTTCGCACGGGCGGTAGGATTTGCACTCTCCGGGATAGCACGGAGACCGGTGTTGAAGCCATGGAAATCACGGTCGATTCGATGGACGACGTATTGCTCATCGTGTATCGGCCATCCGCGGCGACAGCCTTTTTTCCCCGTAGTGCAGGGGATTCGGCTTCAATTCGACAATTCCCGGCCCGGGTGCGATACAAGTTGTTCTTACATGCCGAACGGCGCCGAGATCGGGGCTGCTGTCAATTATATTACAAATGTTCACATTAACCAATATCTAGCATTGGGCTAGAATTGGCGGGCAAAGCCGCGCTTTCCCGACTACCCTAGAGAAGCGCGTCGGCGAAGCGTAGCCACGCCTTGCCGGTCGTCCCTGGGCGACGTCCGCTCGGGAGGATGATCCGGCACGGCACCCGTTCACGGCCTCCTGCTTCGAGCCGGACGCATCGTGCGAGCCAAGGACCTGTCGATGACGCTGGATCCTCCGGAGGGTGGACCTCATGAAGACAGACCGTCGTGAGTTTCTCTGCCAGGTCGGCGCGGCCATCGGCCTGGCCGGTGTCTCGCTCCCCTCGGCGGACGTCCTGGCCGAGACGGCCGACGAGCCGCTCAAGGCCGTCCTCACCGTCCACAAGGAGGAGCTGAGGCGGCGCGTCAGCGCCATCCCCACAGAAGTTTATTACTGGCAGACCCGCGCCCGGACGATCCTGGATATGGACGTCCACTTCAGCCAGATCGAGGCCGTCAAGATCCTCATGGACGTGTTCAAGGACGGCCAGGCCGACCTGATCAACGGACTTCAGCCGGCCGGCGGACTGACGGAATACCTCGACCAGTCGTCCGAGCTGGTGAACCAGATCCTCCGGTCACAGTTCGTCTGGGACTTCTTCCGCAGCAAGCTCCAGCTCCGGTTCGACCCGAGCTACAAGGATTCGCTCTGGCTGGCCGACACCATCGCTTTCGACTGTTACCGGGACACCATGGAGAAGGCCGTGACGGCCGGGATCATCCAGCGGGACGACTTCCGCGAGCCGCCCCTGTGCTACTTCACGTCCGAGTTCTCGCCGGCCACGTGGGTTCGCGGCAGCTACCCGGAGGGCCTCAGGCGGCCCCGACGCGGTGAGTACCGCACGCCGATCCCGGTCATCGAGCTCCCCTGGGATCACGCCGAGACCCCCTGGGACTTCCTCACCCTCGCGCATGAGGTCGGGCACGACCTGGAATCCGACCTCGCCCTGCGCGACGAGCTGCTTCAAGCCCTGGAGGCGGAGCTCAGGGCCGCGGGCGCGCCCAACGACCGGGTCGACGTCTGGAAGGACTGGCAGGCCGAGACCTTCGCCGACCTCGTCGCACTCCAGCTCGTCGGACCGGCCTACACCGACACCCTGATGCGCCTGCTGCTCTTGCCCGCCAAGGAGGTGACGAGCTACGACAAGGATGACCCGCACCCGACGCACTATGTGCGGATCCTCATGAACACCACTTATATCCGGACCCTCATCCCCGACGGGCCGGCCGCCGCAGCGCAGCGCGACGTGGTGGCCAGGCACGCCGACCGCATCGACGCGGCCTGGAGGGCCACGTACGGCGACCCGGAGCCGCTGCGCAAGTTCCAGGCGGACTTCCCGGCGGTGTTCCGCGCCCTCATGGATTTCGAAACGGCCGGCTCTGAGGCTGAAAACAGTCCGCGAGCTCATCCCTTACACCGCCGGCAGCGACGCGATGATCCGCAACGCGGCCGCTTACCTGAGGTCGGGCCAGAACCGGCCGAGCCAGCTCCGGCCACGGTACTGCGCCGCCGCCGCACGGCTGGCGGCGAACGACGCGGCCGAGGCGGGCGACCTGAGCGACAACCTCAAGAAGGTCGGCGAGCGCACGGCGGAGCTGATCCGAGCCAACGGCCAGTTCGGCCTTCGCTGGGGCAACAACAGCGCCCGTCACAAGCAGTTCATTTCAGGGTTCGCGGACAAGCTCTGAGCCCGGCCCGATGCGCCGCAACGAAGGGGTCAACGCCCATGCCATTCCGTGAGCTTTGTCTCGACTTCTCGCCCTCCCCGCGCCGGGAAGGCGCCTATCACGTCCTTCTCGGCCGCACCGAGAAGGACCTGTTCGAGGAGCGGGCGGAAGATGTCGGGTCGTTTCTCGTCCCCGGGGGCCTGTGGCGACGTGAGGGGGAACGCCGCGGGCCGGACGGCGGTATCCGAGGCGTACCCCCGCCCGAGTGCGGCCCCCGCCTCTGGGACGCGCTGCCGGAGGCGGTACGGCGGGCTATCCTATCGCCCCCGGGGCCTGAGGGCGCCCTGGTGCTGCGGATCAAGATCAGCAGCGGCTCCCATGTGCCCTACGAGCTTCCCTGGGAGTGGCTGACCGATGGCGCCGGGCCACCATTCGCGCTGCGGCCGGCCTATCGCCTCGCGAGGTGGGTCCCGCGCCGGCTGGCGCCTCCGCCGCAGGCTGTCTCCAAACTTCGGGTGATGGTCGTGGCCAGCGCACCGGATGTCAAGGTGGGCTACGACACGCGCGAAGAGATCGAGATCGCCCGCTCGGCGATCAGGGAAGCTGGCTTCGAAGCGCTATTCAGCGTCCCCATCATGCTGCCGCTGTCCCGGGCCTTGGCCGAACACCAGCCCCATGTGCTGCACTTCATCGGCCACGCCGCGCTGAGCCGTGGGGAGGGGTGCCTGGTCTGCGAGGACGAGCGCAAGCTGTCCGACTGGGTGACCCCCTCGCGGCTCGCCGGGATGCTGCCCCCGTCGGTCGGCCTGCTCTGCCTGAGTTCGCCGTCGGAGGTCAGGAACTACCAGATCCTCGGATTCCCGCGGCTCGCCCAGTCGTCGTCCGCCCTCAGCCTGCCGTCGATGGTCGCGAACCAGTACCAGGTTAACCGTGACCGTTCGACCCGCTTCTGGAAGGCGTTCTACAAGGCCCTCGCCCACACCCAGTGCGACCTCATCGAGGCGGCCTGGAGGGCTGGACAGCCCGACGCAGCCAACGCGGTGGTCCCCGACCTTCCCGCCTTCGCCCTCTACCTGCGCGACCCGGTCGGGCGCCCCTTCGACTTCCGACCAGGGCAGCCGTCGGCCAACCCGGCGCAGCGCAAGGCCCTGGAGATCGAAGCCGCGCTTCGGGCCAAGCTCACGAACCAGCTCGCCGATCAGCTCCGTCAGAGCGGGGGCGTGATGCCGCAGAGCCAGATCTCCCACTTCATCCAAGAGAAGACACGCGCCGAGGAGGCCGCCAAGAAACTCGAGACCCCCCGGGAGTGACGTCCGATGCCGACCGAATCGAGCGAGTTCCGCATCATCCTCTCGCCGGCGGACCCTGTCCCAACGTCGGGAGCAACCTCCACGCCCCGGGAATGGCGCGTCCACCTCGACGTCTGCCCGCTCCCGGATGAGATCGGCGACAAGGGGGTGACGACCTCGAAGCTGCCGGCCGCCGACCTCGCGAAGCTCCGCAGCCCCGCGTTCCGGGCCGACTCGAACTTCCTCCACGACCTTGGCCACAAGGTCTGGGACTCGATCCTGACGCCCGACCTGAGGGGTTCGCTCAACGCATGCTATAACGAGCAAGCCCGCAGTCACGCGCTCCTGCCCATCGTGGTCGTCTTCAAGAGCCCCGACCAGGCCGACACGCCTTCGGACACCATGGCCGCGCTGTCCGACCTGCCGCTCGAGCTGCTCCGCCGGCCCGAGACCGCGACGCTTCCCCTGTACGTCACCACCGACACCACGACCCCGATCAGCCGGGCGCTCGAGGAACGCCCGACCGTCAGCCCCCTCGACGTCGCCGGGCCACTCCGGTACCTGGCGGTCGTCTCGGCGCCGGCCGACTTCCCGCCCGCCGACACGGCCAAGGAAAAGCTCGCGATCCAGAACGCCCTGAAGCCGGCCGTCGACCGGGGGCAGGCCGTACTGGAGTTCTGTGAGCCGCCGACGCTGGAGGAGCTCAACAACCGGCTCAGGTCCGGCACCTGGCACGTCCTCCACTTCGCCGGACACGGCGGAGTCGAGCCCGACGAGAACAATCTGCCCCAGGCGTACCTCGCGTTCGTTGACCCGACCGTCGCGAACGGCCCGGACCCCCAGTCGCACAAGGTCCGTGCTGAGAATCTCGGGATCAACCTCAACGACGCGCGCGACCTGCGGCTCGTGGTCCTGACCGCTTGCGCCGCGCCCAACAACCCGGTGCGCCCGCCCCGCAAGGCCCACCGAAGTCGTCGAAGCGCGGCTTCGACTCGGTCGCGGCCCACTTGCTGAAGAACACGACGGTCGGCGCGGTCATCGCGATGCAGTTCGACCTGGAGTCGCAGGCCGCCGAGATCCTCTCGGGCGCGATCTATAGCGGGTTGCTCTCCGGGGAACGCCTCGACCTGGTGCTGAACCGGGCCCGGAAGAAAGTCATCGAGCGTGGGCAGTTCGGCGAGGGCCACCGGGCCTGGGCCAACCCCACACTCCTGTGGCGTTGTCGCGACGGCCTGGTCTTCCGGTCCATGTGCGGCCTCGACGCGACAGCCCTGAGGGCCCTCGGCGAGCTGAGGCCCGAGCTCGACGTCCGGAGGAACGTACTCCTCGAACTCTACGGGACCATGCGGACCTCCCCGCCGGACGTGCGTACCAACCTGATGGTCCTCTTGAAGGAGTTGCAGCAGAAGCTCTCGGAGACCCTCAACCGCCAGTCGGAACTCCTCGGAGAGTCGCTCCGGCTGGTCCCGGCCAGCGTGCAGCTCGGCAAGCCGGCCCGTTGCCGCGTAATCGCGCGCCCGCGCAACGACGTGGCCGTCAGCTCGTTGAAGCTGAAGGTCCGCCTCCCCGCCGACACCCTCAGGTTCGTCAGAATTGACCCCGGGGCGGGCCTGCCCGGCACGGTCAGCCTCAACGGGACCATGTCGGGTGAAGATCTATTGATCCTCTTCTTCGACGGCGCCGGCACGCCGCGGCCCTGGCAGGCGGGCCAGGAGACCGAACTCTGCCAGATCGCCTTCGACGTGCTCGACGGCCGGCCGACGGGGATCGTGGACCTGAGGTTCTCCGAGCCGCCGAACGTGAACGCGTCGATACCGACCTGCTTCAAGGATAACGTCGTCAACGGCCTTCTCTTCGTCGACTTCCCGTCAAGCGGGGCACCCTAGGCCGTCCCGGACCTCCCTGTGGCCGGGGCAAGACTCCGCCGGCACAGCATGGCCAGTCCTGTGTTTCATTCACCACCTTGAGCCGTTAGCAGGTTGATCCCCCGCTTCCGCCCAACCGGAGGGCGTCATTCCTCGATCTTGTTCGCCGCCGCGACCTCGTCGGGTTTCAGCGGACGGATCTCGATCTTCCGCAAGGCGCCGCTGGTGTGCCAGGTGGCGAAGCCCAGCGGTTCATTGTCCCGGGTCTCGAGCCGGGTGCCCACGTGCCGGTCCTGGTAGTTGACGGCGACGATCTCCTTGTCGTCGACCCAGCAGCGGATCACCTTCCCGGTAACGCGGACGCGGAACCGATACCAGGTCTTGTTTTTATACATGACGACGCACGTGGTCTCGTTTTCCGACGCGTCCTGGCCGTTGAGGCTGGAGAGACCCGTCACGTTGCCGCCCCAGCCGCCGTTGACCAGCGTGATGTACGATTTGCCGACAGGGAACGTCGCCGCCGCGAAGAAGTCGGAGCCATCCAGCCGCATGGCCTCGTAGGTCAATTCGTAGTCCAGGGTAGGTAGATCCTTGCGCGTGGTCGTGATGCCGGCCATCGAGTCGTCGGTCTTCATGACGATCTTGCCATCCTCCACCTTGACCTCGCCCGCCCGGGGCAAGTCGGCCTTCTTCCAGCCGTCGAGGCTCTTGCCGTCAAAGAGGACGAGCTTGCTGGATTGGGACCCGGCGCCCGGTTGGTCCTTCGCGGTCTGGCCAAACCCGAGCGATGCGATGACCAGGCCCGCGGCCGCGATCGCGAGGGCCCACGGGCGAGGAGGGGACAGCGGGGCTGGCGTGAAGCTCGGGTCCGATCGGAGTGTCATCATCGCGGAGTCTCCTCTTCGATAGGCAGTCGGTCTCTCGGGAAAGCGGGTCTCGATGCAGGGGCCCTATCGTCCGCGACCGTGAGATCGCTTCAGCTCGGCCTCCAGCTCGCGGATCCGGGCCTCGGCCGCCGCCCGCGCCTGGGCTTCGGCTTCGGCGCTGAGTTTCGGCTTCGGCGCGCTTCGTCTGGGTGCGCACCTGACGCTGGGCGGCTTGGGCCTGACGCTTGGCCTCGCGCGCCTCGGCCTCGGCACGAGCGTGGGCTTCCGTCAGGGCCAGGTAATCGCCGATCTCCGCTCCGGTCTCGGGGTCATAACACGCCAGCCGCTCGAAGCCGGTCCGGCGGTCGTGCGTGACGCCGATCCAGAGCCGAACGGCCTCCAGGTAGAGCCGGCCCTGGGCGTTCGGCTCGATCCGCCGGAATCCCTCGGGAGCGTACTGATAGAGGATCAATTCGATCCGGCGTTCCGTGGCCTCTCCGACCGCGTCGGCGATCAGGTAGAAGGGCACCTTGGCTCGATGATAGAAGTCGACCTTCCGGCCCAGATCGTTCCGACGCGTGCTCGGCGAGGTCACCTCGACCACCAGCTTCGGGATCGCGCCCTCGGCCTTCACGTTGAAGGTCTTCCACTCGTTGGGAAGCTTCACGCCCACGAAGACCGCGGCGTCCGGGCCCAAGGGACGGACGCCTGGCAGGTTCCATTGGATAAGGCAATCCGAGATCACGACCGCCGTGCGGTCGCCCGTCAGTTGCGCCTCGAATACATACTTGAGGTATCCCACGTCGCTGTTGTGACGCGTGGTCTGCACGATGAAATCCCCGAATTTGGGAAAGAGCACGTCCTCTTCGGTCAACGGCACGGTATCGTCCGTGACGGTCCCGTCGGGCAACTTGACGCGCACATCCCGCCAGCCGTAGCGAAAGGGGTCGGTCTTCCGGGACTTCTTGGGCCCGGATTTCGATACGGTACTCATGCGCACACCTCGCTTCGTCTCACTTCCGCCCGGGGTGGCATCGGTGGAAAACGGATCAAGGGCGATTCTAGCATAAGGTCCGGTTCGGGTGAGCGCTATCGGGAAGATTCCCATTGCTCACGGGTGCGGGGCGTCCCGTCTCACCGCGTTGCCGCCCGGCCGTTGATCCGAGACCGACTCCTCGCACCGGCAATCGGAGAACCCTGCTCGAGCCGGAAAGTCAACGTGGAATGTCCTCATTGCCGGCGCGGGCGACCGATGACTCCGGATCGAGGTTCGTCGCGGGCATGATGCGGAATAAGGCATACGTCCGGTCGAAGCGCCCGCTCGGTCCCTGGGCCACGGCCTCCACGCCGCCGAGATTCCCGAGCGCCGGCAGGTCACGATCGCGGCCGATCACGTAGATGGCGGGCAAATCGGCTGCTCCGTGAGTACGACTCTCGTCTTGTCCGGCCGGTCCAGGGCTCGCCGGCGTGCCACGGGATGTGTCGTGTCGATGCGCCGCGAGAGCCTCCGTTCCCGAGTGCCAGCAGGTGGTGCGACCGAGGTAGAAGAAGCGGACGGCCAGGTCGTGCGGGAACGCGCCGAACGGGCTCTCGTACGGGTTGCGGTCCCAGTCGTCGTAGAGGAGGGTCAGCGGCGCGCCGGGCGGCAGGTGATGAGCCGCTGTTTCGTAGAAGGCCCACTCGACGCCGCGGCGGTCGACCCAGGGGCCGAGTAGCCAGAAGCTCGATCCCGTAACGAATCCCAAGATGGCAAAGCCGGCGACCGCGAGACGCCGCAGTTGAAGGGGCGTCCGGCCGCGGCGGATCAGCCGGCTACTCACCCGCGCCAGTCCCAGCGCCGCCCAGATCGACCATGGGACCTGCGCAGCGATCGCATAATGCGCGTTCTTCACGGTGGCCAGCGCCAGCAAGGCCAGCGGCGCCGCCGACCAGGCCCAGAGCAAGCGGTCGCCGGCAATGACCTTCCCTCCTTCGGGGGAAGGAGGCCGGATCGCCCGCCGTAACGAGTGCCAGGCCCCGATCACAGCCAGGGGCGTCCACGGCATCGCCTGGATCAACAGGCCCGGGGTGTACTCCCACCAGCGCTCGCCGGCAAACTCGCCCGGGTGTACGGCCAGTCGATCGGTCACGTGCGTCGTCCAGAGCGCCAGCGCCCCGAATCCGTGCCAGACCACCATCGACAATGGCCACGCCATCGACAACGCCGTCGCCACGGCCCAGCCGGCCGGGAACCGGAGCCGGCGCATCGTGGTGCCGTCGCGACGCCAGAGCACGGCCGCCGCCACGACCGACAGGATCAGCACCGCGCCGAAGCCGATCCCCTTGACCAGCGAGGTGGCGCCCAGCAGCACAAAGAAAGCCCAGCGCGCCCAACTCCATCCCGCCCTCCGTGCGTCGGGATCGGCCGGGTCATCGCGCATCCGGTCGAAGGCGACGATCGCCCAGGTGATCAGGCAGGCCAGCAGCATGTCGGCCTCGGCCAGCCGGCCGCGCAACACCGTCCAGGCTGTCGTCGCCTGAATGGCGCCGGCGAGCATGCCGATCCCCGTTCCGTAATCGCGCGCGGCGACCGCGGCCACCCCCAGCACCAGCAGCGTCGCGGCCAGCACCGAGGGGAGCCGCGCCACCGTCTCGTCCACCCCGCCGGCCAGGCGGCCCAGCGCGGCGGTCAGCCACCAGGGCAAGGGAGGCTTCTCCAGCCAGGGCAATCCGCCGATCGTCGGATAGGCCCAGATTCCCGAGTCCAGCATCTCCCGCGCGCCCCTGCGCGACGAATGCCTCGTGGTAACTCAACCGTCCCGAACTGCCCAGCCCCGGCAAGAATACCAGGGCCGATAGGACCAGCAGCCCGGCCAACGGCACCATTCCCAGTCGCATAGCCCCCATCGCGACGAATCCTCCGTGATCCGACGATCCGTTCGGCTCGGCGACGCGGCCTGGCCCTCCGAAGGGCTACAACCGCGGCCACCAGGCCGAAGAACGCCAGCGTGCTCGGTTCGGGGACCGGCGGCGGCCTGGAGACCGGCGTCAGCACCAAGGTGCCTGGCTTGCCGTCGGGACCAATGCCGGAACTGAGGATCGGGCCCTTGTCGTTGATGGCAATCGCCGATTGCAGCGTCCAGCTCGATGAGGGGGACCACCTCATGTCGTTCGACTACGGCGGATCATGCGAGAATCGCCCCAAGGTGTCAACGGCAAGCAACCAGGAGATTCGGCCGATCTCCCGCCGGCCGATGCCCCGCGATCCAACCGTCAGAATCGCCCCAATCCGGCGGGCAAACGATCGACAGGCCCCAGGGGAAAACCTGTCGATAACCGGTTGATCATCGGTAGGCGGCGCGAGTGCCGTGAACGACCCCGGCCACGCGCAATCGTCGCCCGGCCACACCCATGCCGGCCGTGCCGGGACCGCCGACCGGGTTATCCACAACTTTCCCTCCGGCGCCCAAAGGACGTTGTGTCCGACTAAGCACTTTGGTATCATCGGTTTGTTCGAGTGCCGTCCGCGGCTATCCACGGCGGTATGCTGTCGCTATGACTGAGGCGATGGTAAGTTCTTTCCTTCATACCACTCTCAGTGATGCCAAAAGGCGTTGTGCAAAGCAAAGCAAACCGTGAGGAATCACTCACGACGTTCTCTCTCAGTAATGCCGAAAGGCGTTTAATGCATGCGTGCGCTCTGCGACCGTGAGGGATTACTCACGGCGTTCGGCACGGTCAGCGGGGTGGTTCCGGCACGGAGCCCCAAGCCGATCCTGCAGAACGTTAAGCTGATTGCCGACGCCGACGATGGCTCGGTCCTGATGGGAACGGACCTGGAAGTCGGGATTCGCCACCGGGTGCTGGGCGTGAAAGTCGAGCGGCCCGGCGCGGTGATCTTGCCGACCTCCCAGGTGGGTTCGATCCTCCGGACGAGCAGCGACTCGGAGCTGGCGATCGAGGCTGAGGACGATCGACTGGTGGTCCGGGGTTTGCATTCGGAATTCACCCTGCCGGTGGAAGACGCCAACCTCTTCCCAGAGGTTCCCGACTTCACCGCGACGAGCTATCATGTGGTGGCGGCCGCCGATCTCAAGCGGCTGATCCGCCGCACGATCTTCGCCACGGACGTCGAGAGCACCCGCTATGCGCCTGGGAGGAGTGCTGGTCGAGATGACCGCCGAGTCCATCGCCATGGTGGGTACTGACGGTCAACGGTTAGCCCGGATGTCGGCCCCGGCCGACGCCGAGAACAGCCCGGTCGCCCCGCTGGGCTCTCCCGTCATCCCGGTCAAGGCGCTGAAATTGATCGAGCGCCATCTGGCCGACGATGACCCACCCGTGCACCTGGCCATCCAGTCAGGTGCCGCCGTATTGATGCGGACCGAGAGCGCCGTGATCTACAGCCGGTTGGTCGAAGGCCGATTCCCGCGCTACCAGGATGTCTTCCCGACCAACATCGAGGTCAGGATCCCCCTGGAAGTCGGCTCGCTCCGGGTTGCCGTCGAGCAGGCCTCCATCGTCACCAGCGAGGAGAGTCGCGGCGTGGACTTCCGGTTTGGCGGCGGGTTGCTGAGACTCACCAGCCAGTCGGCCGACGTCGGCAGCTCGCACGTCGAGTTGCCGATCGCCTACGACGGCAAGGCCGTCGAGATTACCTTCGACCCCCGATATCTGGTGGATGCCCTCAAGACCCTGGACGAGACCGCCGCCATCACGGCCGAGCTGATCGACGCCAAGAACGCCGCCGTTTTCAAGACCGACGATCATTATACCTACGTGGTCATGCCCTTGACCCGCGAACGGTCATGAGTTCAGTCCGCAGGACCCGGCACGCCATACGCAGGAAAGACGGGGACTGCGACGGCCGGACGGAATCACGGGTCCGCGTTGCGTATCGAACGACGCCACCGCGAACGGGCCGAGCTGGGATTCTACAAGCTGGACTCGAGCAAGGATTTCCGGTTACGGCTTGCGGCTTACCTCACACGGCGTACGGGAATCCGCAATCGACGCGCCGCCAACCGGTGAAAATTCTGGACGAGGCCGGTAAAATCAGAATAGCCGAAGAGGCGTTCACGTCGAGCATTGAGGGCCAGGGGCGCCGCAAGGGCGTGGGGACGGTCCGGTCGGGTTTCTCCCCGAGGTGGAGATGGGCGTGGAGGAGAGGACCGAGGGCCGCCGGACGCGCGATCACACCGAACGAGGACCAGCCGCGGGAGAGCGATCCGAAGAAATCATTCATTTATCCGCAATCTGTGACTCTCCGTGGCTCGTGGGAATCCGTGGTTTCATTGGATTGAGGGAGCATGTCAATCCCGAATCGTCGAGGGCCCAAGGCGCTGTCGGAGATTCTCGGCGAGCTGTTCACCGTGCGGGGATACGGGCGGTTCTGGGTCCGGCAGGAGCTGGAGGATGCCTGGAACGCGGCGGTGGGCGAGCCGGAGTGCCGTCAGACCCAACTGGGTGAGGTGCGGCGAGGGGTGTTGAACGTGACAGTGTCCCATCCGGCGCTGTTGGAGGAGTTGGCCGCGTTTCGCAAGCCGGCCCTTTTGGCGGCGTTGCGCTCGGGCTGCGCCGGGGACGGCGATTCACGACATCCGCTTCCGGGTCGGGACTGTGGGGCCCGACGAGGGCGGCGGCGCCGGTGAGTCGGCGGCCGAGGCGGGTGGTACGTCTCCGGGGCGCGCCCGGCCCTGGTCCGGGACGGAACCCGGCGCGGGCCCGAACCGTCGGGGTGACCGCGGGCCCGCGCAGGCATGACGGCGATTCCGGGCTGGCGATTCCGGATGGGCGATCCGGGATTTCGGAAACCCGGATTCCCGAACTCTCCTCATTCCTCATGGGGCATCGGAAATCGAGAATGCTGGGAACAGACCGGATTTGGACCTGCCGTGCCCGTCCGGACTTCCGGCGACGGCATGGCCACGGGCGGGGGCGCCCGCGGGATACGGCCGCCCGGCATGAGCGGGCGGGGCGCGATACGGGATGAGACGAAGCCGGAGGCCGGGACGCGCCGCGACCCGCGGCGACCGAGGATAGCCAATCTCGTCCGACCCGGCCCGGTCGGGCTCGACTTGGGACGACGAGACGCATGGATCAAGGGAAACCTTCGATGGTGGAATTGAGCAAGATCGAGGACGGTATCGAGGCGACAGGACTGCTGGATGGCGCCGTGGGCGAAGCGGGTCCCACGGGCAATGGCCGGGGGGCTCACGAGGATCCGTCGGCGACGTACACCGGGGCGAACATCCGGGTCCTGGAGGGGATCGAGGCGATCCGGTTGCGACCGGCGATGTACATCGGCGGCACCGACGTGCCGCGGGCTGCATCACCTGGTCAACGAGGTCGTGGACAACTCGATCGATGAGGCGATGGCCGGCTTCGGCCGTTCGATCCAGGTCACGATCCACGTTGACGGCTCGATCTCGATCAACGACGAGGGGCGAGGTATCCCGATCGACATCCATGGCGAGAGCGGCAAAAGCGCCCTGGAAGTGGTGATGACCAAGGTGCACGCCGGGGGCAAGTTCGACCACAATGCCTACAAGGTCTCCGGCGGGTTGCACGGCGTGGGGGTGACTGCGGTCAACGCCCTCTCCGAGTGGTTGGAGGCCGAGGTTTGCCGCGACGGCCAGGTCTGGCTCCAGGGCTTCGAGAAAGGGCAGCCCACGGGGCCGGTCCGCTCCCTCGGGCCGGCCAAGTCCTCCGGCACGAAGATCACCTTCTTGCCCGACGCCGAGATCTTCCCCAAGACCGATTTCGACGCCGATATCCTGGAGAAGCGCCTTCGTGAGCTATCTTTCCTCAACAAGGGCGTGCGGATCGGCCTCACCGACGAACGGACCGACGAACGCAAGGACCTCGCGTTCTGCTCGCAGGAGGGGCTCAGCGAATTTGTTGCTTTTTTGAATCGGTGCGCAGACCGTTTTACACCCTCCGGTCGTCCTGAGCGGCCGTGACGAGGAGAGAGCCGTTGAAGTCGAGGTCGCTTTGCAGTACAACGATTCCATCAGCGAGATGGTCGTCTCGTACTGCAACAACATCAATACGATCGAGGGAGGCACGCACCTCACCGGGTTCCGCACCGCCTTGACGCGCACGCTGAATCAGTACGCCAAGGGCGCGGCCCCGGCCAAGAACAAGGACCTGACGATCACCGGCGAGGACTTCAAGGAGGGCCTCACGGCGATCATCAGCGTGAAAGTGCCCGACCCGCAGTTCGAGAGCCAGACCAAGATCAAGCTCACCAACAGCGACGTGGAGGGGATGGTCGCGCGAGTCGTGAACGAGCGGCTGAGCGAGTTCCTCGAGACCAACCCGGCGGTGGCGAAGAAGGTGATCACCAAGGCCCAGCTCGCGGCCGAGGCCCGCGAGGCAGCCCGCAAGGCGCGCGAGCTGGTGCGCAACCGCAAGGGGGTGCTCTCGGGCGGCGGGCTGCCCGGCAAGCTGATGGACTGCTCGACCCACGATCAGGATTCCAGCGAGCTGTTCCTGGTCGAGGGCGATTCGGCCGGCGGGACGGCCGAAGGCGGCCGCGACCGGATCTACCAGGCGATCCTCCCGCTCCGAGGCAAGATCCTCAACGTCGAGCGCGCCCGGCTCGACCGCGTGTTAAGCAACGAGGAGATCCGCAACATCATCACGGCGGTCGGCAACGGCATCGGCGAGGAGGAGGACCCCGCCCGGCGGCGGTATGGCAAGATCGTGATGATGAGCGACGCTGATGTCGACGGTTCCCATATCCGGACCTTGTTGATGACCTTCTTCTATCGGCAGATGCCGAAACTCGTGGCCGAGGGGCACCTCTATGTGGCCCAGCCGCCGCTCTACATGATCCAGAGCGGCAAGAAGGAGCGGCGGTACATCCACGCCGAGCCGCAGATGCAGACGATCCTGATCGAGACCGGGCTGGCCGGCGCCATGCTGTCTCACTCTCCCTTGACGGGGGAGGGTGGTCCGAAGGACCGGGTGGGGGCGGAAGAACCCCCCCTCCGGCTCTCCCCACCAGGGGGGGAGAGTATCAGCGGCGATCGACTCAAGGCCCTGCTCGACCTGGTTGCCGGCATCGAACAGGGCCTGCGCGCCTTCGGCCGCCGCAACCGCTCGCTCCGCGGCTTCCTGGCGATGACCTATCAGCCCAAGGCCGATGCCCCCGCGCCCGACCCGCTCGATGGCCTGCTGCCGCTGTACCTGGTCGAGCACCAGGGGGCCGAGATCCCGCTTTACAGCGAGAAAGAGCGCCAGGATTACGCCGCGGCGCACCACTTGCGTGAAGAAATCCGAGAGGGGCTCGAGCCCGATACGGCCGCGGCCGCAGCCGCCGGGGCCGCCCACGGCCGGCCCGACCGCGAGATCGAACTGCACGAGGTCAAGATGCTCAACAAGCATCTGGCCCGTCTCCGCGACGAGTTCGGCCTGCGGGCCGAGGTCCTGTTGCCGCGCGAGGTGACCGGCGACGATCCTCCGCCCCGGTTCGTCCTCCAGCGCGACGGCGAATCGTACCCCCTGCTGGACCTCCGCTCTCTGGTTTCCACCGTGCGGAAGATCGGCGAGAAGGGGAACAAGATCACCCGGTTCAAGGGGCTCGGCGAGATGGACGCCGACCAGCTCTGGGAGACCACCATGGACCCGGCGCGACGCACCTTGCTCCAGGTCCGGCTCGAGGACACCGCCGCCGCCAACGAATTGTTCGCGACCCTCATGGGCGACGATGTCGAGCCCCGACGTGAGTTCATCGAGAAGCACGCGCTCGAGGTCAAGAATCTGGACGTTTGATCGTCACTTGTCATTGGTTATTGGTCATTGATCATTAAATCATGATGCCGATCCCCGTCGGTTTTCGGCCGTCTTGACGAACCGCGCGGCGGGAGAATTCGGCGGTCCTCTCGCGACGAAGCAAAAGACGAACTCCTGACCCGCTTACCCGTATGCCTCGAGACCACGGTGCCCGGTGAGGAGAAGGCCCCCATCGCGCCAAGCCCTGAGCCGGTGACCAGTGACCAATGACCCATGACCAATGACCAAGGAAAAACGGACGACGGACATATGATGGGGATAGCCCAGAAAGTCGCGCGGAATTTCAGCGACGCGGTCCGGACGCGGGGCCAGTCGTATTTCATCAAGGGCCGGGTGACCGTGATGGCGGCCCGGGCCGGCGAGCTGGTGGCCCGGGTGCGCGGGACGGCGAAGTACCGGGTGCGTGTGCGGCTGCGAGGCTCGAAGCTGCTGGCCTCGTGCACCTGCCCGTATTTCAGCCCGCAGGGCGAGCCGTGCAAGCACCTCTGGGCGACCCTGCTGCTGGCCGATTCGCGGGGGCTGCTGCAATCGCCGCCGGTGTTCCCGGTGCGGTTGGTGGTGGAGGCGCCGCGGCGGCCGACGTCGCCGTCGGGGCTGCCCGAGATCCGCAACGAGCCGGGGATGGAGCGTCAGCCGCCGTACGTGATCGATTCGGAGCTGGGCGTGGTCGGCCTGGGTTCGCCGCGCCCCGCGGGTGGCAGCGGAGGCCGGGGCGCCCGGCCGCGCGCAAGGACCACCGGGGGATGCGGGGTGAGCCGCTGGGCGAGGCCGGACCCTGGAGCCAGGGCGACCGGGGCCCCGCGCCGAGGGACCGCCGGGCCAAGGTCAAGGCGGCAAGACCCGGCTCGGGGATCGTGGGTACCGGCACGGGCCGGGTCAAGGCGGTCAACCGCAACGGCAAGCGGCTGCTGGTCTACGTCCTGGACGTGGCCGCCACCCTGGCGCAAAACCAGGTGGTCATCGATCTGGCCCGCCGCCAGCGCAAGACGACCGGCGAGTGGGGACCGTTGCGTCCCTGGTATTACGCGCCTCGGGCCGCCCACGTCAAGTACGATCCCGAGGACCGCCTGATCCTGGCCCTGCTGGATGAGGCCCAGGGGAGCCCACAGCACACCGGGTATCTCCCGTCGGCCGGGGGCGTCGGCCCGTCGGTGGGCGGCGAGACAACCAACGGTGCGGGTGCGACTCCGGTTCCGGCTCCGGCCTATCGATCGGCTGCGGCGCGAGCGGCGGCCGATCGCGCGCTGCGCGGCACACGTCGGTTCGTGCTGCGGAAAGACCAGGCCGGGTTGGTGGAGCGGCTGGCGCGGACCGGCCGGTTGCGGCTGAGGCGTACCGAGGGGGAAGATGACCCGCCGACGGTGCGCTGGGATGACGGGCAGCCCTGGCGGTTCGTCCTGGATGTCCGCTCCGAGGCGGGCGGCAAGCGGTGGGCCTGGCGGGGCACGCTCCGCCGCGGCGAGAACCGCATGGACCTCTCCGAACCGCTGGTCCTGCTCCCCGGCCTGCTGGTCCTGGGCGTCGGCCGTGCCGCGCGGTTCGACGACCTGGGCGTCATGCCCTGGATCCTCCGGCTCCGTTACGAGAAGGAGATCACGTTCGTCGAGCCGCAGCAGGACCTGATGCTCGGCCGGATCCTGGCCGAGACCGCGCGTGCCCCCGCTGGAACTGGTCGAGACGCTCAACCTCGAGGAGATCGTCGCCAAGCCGCGGCCCTGCCTGACCTTGCGGACCCCGCGCCAGAACTGGGGCCTGGGCTCCGACAAGCTGATCGGCGAGCTGGAATTCGACTACGACGGCGCCGTGATCCCGGCCGGCCGGACCACGCCGCTGGCGGTCTCGACCGAGCTGGGGCTGGTGATCCGCCGCGATCCGCGGACGGAGAGTGCCGCCGACGTCAAGCTCTTCGAGCTGGGCTTCCGCGAGGCGAAGGACCCGCGGTTGGACCCGGGCACCCTCGAGCTGCCGGCCAAGCGGATGCCCGTGGTGACCAAGGAGCTGGTCGCCGTCGGCTGGCGGATCGAGGCCGAAGGGAAGCTGATCCGGCCGGCCGGCGAGTTCAAGCTGGCCCTGTCGACGGGCATCGACTGGTTCGAGCTCGAGGGGGGCGTGGATTACGGGGACCAGCGCGTCAGCCTCCCCGACCTGCTGGCCGCCGCCCGCCGCGGCGAGGCCATGATCGAGCTGGGCGACGGCTCGATGGGCATGCTGCCCGAGGAATGGCTCAAGAAGTACGGCATGCTCGCCGACCTGGCCACCGGCGACGAGAACGGCAACCTCCGCTTCAGCTCGGCCCAGGCCGGCATGCTCGATGCGCTCCTGGCCGCCCAGCCCGAGATCCGGGTCGACGCCGCGTTCGAGAAGGTGCGACAGAACCTCCGCCAGTTCGAGGGGGTCGTGGCGCTGGACTCGCCCCCGGGCTTCCACGGCGAGCTCCGCCCCTATCAGCGCGAGGGCCTGGGTTGGCTCGACTACCTCCAGCGGTTCGGGTTCGGCGGCATCCTCGCCGACGACATGGGCCTGGGCAAGACGATCCAGGTCCTGGCGCTGTTGCAAAGGCGGCGGGCGCACTGCCAGGCCAAGGGGCCGTCGCTGGCGGTGGTCCCCCGCTCGCTCGTGTTCAACTGGCACCAGGAGGCCACCAAGTTCACGCCGCGGCTCCGCGTGCTCGACTATACCGGGCCCGGCCGCCACGCCCTCCGCGAGTCGTTCTCGGATTATGACCTGATCATTACCACCTATGGCACGGTCCGCACGGATATCGCCGAACTGGCCCCGATCGAGTTCGACTACGCGATCCTCGACGAGGCGCAGGCGATCAAGAACGCCGAAAGCCAGTCGGCCAAGGCCGCCCGGCTCTTGCGCAGCCGCTTCAAGCTGGCCATGAGCGGCACGCCGATCGAGAACCATATCGGCGAGCTCTGGTCGATCTTCGAGTACTTGAACCCGGGCATGCTGGGCAGCGACACGGTCTTCAAGCGGTATGCCGGCAGCGGGACGCTCGAGGAGATCGACCGCACGCTCCTGGCCAAGTCGCTGCGGCCGTTCATCCTCCGCCGGACCAAGCAGCAGGTCGTCCAGGACCTGCCCGAGAAGACCGAGCAGACGCTCTACTGCGACATGGAAGCCGACCAGCGGCGTTGCTACGACGAGCTCCGGAAACATTACCGCGATGCCCTCCTGCGCAAGGACTCCGCCGAGCTCAATCGCTCGAAGATCGAGGTCCTCGAGGCGTTGTTGCGGCTCCGCCAGGCCGCGTGCCACCCGGCCTTGATCAGCGCCGAGCTGGGCGGCGAGGCCAGCGCCAAACTCGACCTCTTGATCCCGTCGATCGCCGAAGTCGTCGAGGAGGGGCACAAGGTCCTGGTGTTCTCCCAGTTCACCAGCTTCCTGGCGATCGTCCGCGAGCGGCTCGACCAGGAGAAGATCGTCTACGAATACCTGGACGGCCGGACCCGCAACCGCGCCGCCAAGGTCGAGCGGTTTCAGACCGATCCCGACTGCCCGATCTTCCTGATCAGCCTCAAGGCCGGCGGCCTGGGGTTGAACCTGACGGCCGCCGAATATGTCTACTTGCTCGACCCCTGGTGGAACCCGGCCGTCGAGGCCCAGGCCATCGACCGTTCGCACCGCATCGGCCAGACCCAGCATGTCTTCGCCTACCGCCTCATCTGCCGCGACACGGTCGAGGAGAAGATCCTCGAATTGCAGCAGAAGAAGCGCGACCTGGCCGACGCGATCCTCAACGCCGACAACAAGGGCGTCATCCAGAACCTCACCCGCGAGGACCTCGAGTTCCTTCTGTCGTGAGGTTTCCGGCCGCCAATCGCCCGAGGGCCATGCTCCTGCTAACAGGTGGAGCAAGGGTACACTGATTTTATCAGTGTCAATATAGTTGATTTATTATTACACTATTCACATTTGATGTAGTCTGCGCGCAACCGGTTTGTGGGTCGTGCCGATCTTCCGGCGATGTTTCGAAGGACTCCTCATCTCCGCAGCACCGGCACCGGCTCAAACGCCGCGCCGAGGACTTCGCGATGGGGGACGCCCAGCCACCGATCGAGCACGGCCGCGTAGACGGCGCGGAAGTCGATCGCGTGTTTGGGGTCGCCGTCGTCCAAATAAGTCAGGTCGGGGTATGGCCCGTGGAGGCCGGACTTGACCGGCCGACCCAGTAGGAAGACGGGGGCCGCGGTGCCGTGGTCGGTCCCGCCGCTGCCATTCTCGCCGAGCCGGCGGCCGAACTCGGAGAAGACGAGGACCAGCACGCGCTCCGACTCGCCCGATTTCTCCAGGTCGTCGAGGAACGCCCCGAGTGAGCCACCCAGCTCGCGCAACAGGCCCGCGTGCCGCTGGAGCTGGCCGCTGTGGGTGTCGAAGCCGTCGAGATGCGTGTAATAGATCGAGGTTGACAATCCGGCCTTGATTAACTGGGAGATCAGGCGCAGCCGCCGGGCCAGGCCATAAAAATCGGGATAATTCGAGGATGCGGACGTCTTGTCTTGATGTAATCGTTCCAGGCGCTGCGCTGCTAGCATACGTGATGACGGAGCAGCGCTCGACGAACTGGAGGAGCGAGCCGGGCTCGCCACGGTCCTGCCGGGCCAGGCGATCGAGGGCCTGGACCTGCGCGGCGGGATCGGCTCCTTCGGGCACGCCCAGCCGGCGGCGGAACTGCTCCAGCCGGGCCAGTGAAGGGATCACTTGTCGGCCGCCGGCCAGCGATTGCGGCAGCGGCATCGCCTCGTGAATGTGGAGGCCGGGCGCATCGCCCTCCGGTCGTGGACGACGGTCGATCGCCTGGGCCAGCCAGCCGGGAGCCGCCTTGTCCGGGTTCAGCCGGGCGGTTTGCCAGGTCGCCATGCTCTCGAAGTGCGACCGGTTCGGGTTGGGATAGCCCACGCTCTGCACGATCGCCAGCCGTTGTTGCTCCAGCAGCTTCGAGAAGCCCTCGAGCGCCGGATGAAGCCCAACGTGGTCGTCGATCTTCTTGACCTCCCCTGCCCCGACCTGGATCTTGGGACGCCGCTTGCGATACTCGTCATCGCGATACGGCACCACGGTGTTGAGCCCGTCGTTGCCCCCATCGAGCTGGACCACGACGAGGATCCGACCCTTCATGTTCGCCATGGCACTTGCGGACCGGGCGAGGAACAACGGAACGGTCGGGCCGCAGGCCAGGAGCGCGGACGAACCCAGGCCCAGGCGAAGCATCTCGCGGCGTGTCGGGTGCATTGGGGGGCTCCTTCTTGTTGCTCAGTTCGGAGAGACGGAGAAGACCGGAGTTTTTTCACCACAGAGGCACAGAGAGCACAGAGAAAACGAATACAATTCCAGATTCCAAACTCCAAATTCCGGATTCCAGGTCACGATCCTCAGGATGCTGCCGGACCGGATCAGCATCTGTGTTGCAAGCGACCGGACTGTTGTCTGGATTCTCTCTGTGTTCTCTGTGTCTCTGTGGTGAATCATCCTGATCTGTTACCGTATCAAGCTAGTTGGAACTCAGGGCAGTTGGCGAGGCGTTGTACGGACTTGCGCAGGGCGTTGGGGCTGCCGTCGCGGCCGGCGTCGAGGGCGAGGCGGCGGGCCTCGTCACCGAGGTCGCCCTGGAACAGCAGGTCGATCAGGGCGGCGGCGGCACGGTCGGGTTCAATCAGGTATTCGGCGGCCCAGGCCGCGGGGTCGAACGGCGCGAGTCCGTTCTCGGCGCGGCCCCAGACGACGTCGGCGGCCCAGTTGGTCCGTTCCAGGAGTGTGGCGCTGATTGATCCAGAGCGGGCCGCCGACCCAGCCCTCGACGCTTGGTGGGGCGAAGAGTTCCTGGCCCTGGGTGTCACAGGCGGCCGAGAGCGCCAGGGGGTTGATCCCGGAGCGCGGGATTTCGAGCATCCGGACGAGCCCCGCGCTGAACTCCACCGGCGACTTCATCCGCTGGCGATACACGGACCGGGCATAGAAGTGCCGCGAGCGGAGGACGACCTCGACGACCGGGCCGATCGCGAAGTCGTGTTGTTGAATCTCATCGGCCAGGGGCTCGATCAGCTCGGGGCCGGGCGTGCCGGCCTCGCTGACATAATAGCGGTAGAGCTTGCGCCAGGAACGTCGCGGCTTCGGGGCGCTCGAGCACGATCCGGACGATGTCCGAGGGTCCCCAGGCTCCGGTTTTGCCGAGGAAGGTCTTGGTGCCGTTGTTGACCTGCGCGGGATCGTGGTGGAACTTCGGCGTTTCCTGGAAGCCTCGCTGGGAATCCTCGCGGACCCAGCCGGTGAACGCACGGGCGGCCTCGCGGATGTCGCGCTCGGTGAAATGGCCGGCGCCCAGCGTGAACAGCTCGAGGAACTCGCGGCCGAAGTTCTCGTTGGGCTTGTCCTTCTTGCTGGTGCCGCCGTCGAGCCAGACGAGCATGGCCGGATCCGGGATGATCGCCTCCAGGAGCGCGGCGAATCGGCCCAGGGCGTGGGTGCGCAGGGTCTCGTTCTGCTGGTCCATCAGCGCGACGGACTCGACCTTTTTGTTGCTCGTGGCGAAGTGCCCGTGCCAGAAGAGGGTGAGCTTCTCACGGAGCGGGTCGGGCCCGTGGAGGATGCGGTTGAGCCAGCAGACCTTGAGCAAGTCGAGGTTCGACGAGGTCCGAGCCGTCTGGCGCAGTCCGTCGATCGCCTCGGCCTCCTCGGTGGCGAGTTGGGGCGGGTGGAATAGCCGCGCGACGCTCGCCTCGGGGCCGGCCTCGAGGTCGCGGAGCAGTTCTGCCCGCGTCGCCCCGAAGCCGGCGCGGCGGTGCAGGTGCGCCACCTTGCGGAGGTCCCACGGGTCGTCCGGCTTCGGCTCGTAGCGAGCCCAGGGGGAATTCGTTGTGGATCTCGGCATATCGTGTGACTCCACCCGTCGGGAGACCTTCGCTTCGGCCTTTGTAGGGTGGGTGAAACCCACCAGTACCGGGGGCTCTTCTTGGTGGGGTTTCACCCACCCTACGGGGTTCTCGGACCGTCCCTTGGATCCGTGCATCCTACTGCACTTACGGTTCCTTTCCTGCTAGAAAACTAGCATTATGCTAAAAGAATAGCAGGATCGACCGAGCTGTCAATACTTAAGTGCTGGATTTTTAGCATAGGCGTGTGCCTCGCCTTTGCGGATGGATTCGAACATCTCTACCGGGCTTGCGGCTTCTCGATCAGGATATCACCCAGATCGAGGGTCTCGCCAGGCTTGACGGTGAAATCCTTGCGGATCTGGATGCGTCCACCTGCGTCTTGGCTGGGGTGGATGAGGCGATAGGTGCGCACCCGGGATCAAGGCCGGGAACGTGATCCGCCCCTGGGCATCGGATTCGCGAGGGTTCTGGTAATGGCGCGGGGCGACTTCGTCGAGTCGCACCGCGTTGGCCAAGAGGCCGCCGGGTTTCGCCAGGTTGCCCTGGAATGGCAGGCCCGGCGTGACGACCATCGAGATCAACGGGTAGGTGTAGCGGACGAGCGGCTTCCCATCGGGTCCGACCAGCCGCGCGGTGGCCGTGCCGCAGGGCTCGAGCTGAATTGTGAGAGGCCCGGCCGCGGCCGATCTGGCCGAGACTTTGACCGCGGCGCCCCAGTCCCGTTTCGGCTCGATGAAGTACGCCGTGACCTCCTCGTCCGGACCCAGCCCGTGCAGCGCGAAGCGGCCGTCGTGAACCTGGCCTCGGCCTCGGCCGTAGTTGACATTCCAGATCTTCCACCCTCCCGAGGGGACCTCGTGCAGGATGACCCGGCTGAAGATCCATGCGTCACGGACGGGCTGGCCATCCGGCCCGAGGACTCGGCCCGTGATGGTCGTGCCGGGACGGAGCGTGAGGTTGACGTCCTGGCTGACGCTCTCGGGTTTGAGGTCGAGGAACGTGTAGGCGTGGGCGTAGAAACGCCGGTTGCCCGGCTCGGCATAGAACTCCCCACCCTTCGCGCCGAACTCCCGGAGCACGTAATCGTCGCTGGGACCCTGGACGACCAGGTAGCCCGGACCGGCCGGCGCCACGACCTGGAACGCGCCGTCGGGGTCGGTGGCGGACGAGGTCGGATTGTGTCTCTCCTGCTTGTTCGCTCGTGCCGAGCTGTAGGGGGTAAACAGCACGACCGCACCGACGATCGGTTTTCCGGTGCCGTCCTCGGTGATCTTGCCGCGGATCACCACGCCGCGAGGCAGCGCCAGGTCGACCGTATGCTCAACCGCGCCTTTGGGCCAGTTGAACGACTTCGACACATTCAGGTATGGCAGTGCGTCCGCCGACTGAGCCTTGATGTTCCCGAACTCGCGGCCATGAGGCGTGGTCGCGCGGAACCGTCCCTCGCCATCGGCCTGGACTAGCGTGGTCCCGAGCAGGAGCCGAGCGTGGGGGACGGGCTGGCCGGTATCGGCGTAAGTGACGCGCCCGGAAACGGTGCGGGTCGGCTGCAAGGCGATCGTCAGCGGCTTGGGATCCGGGCCCGTGTCGACCTTGATCACGGGTAAGAGCGTGCCAAAGTCTCTGGGGTCGATGGTGTGGTCGGTCTGGATCAGGGTTGGCGGAAGGACGCCCCGCGCGTCATCGACGGTGACCTGGGTCACGAATTTGGGCCCCAGGCCGCGGAGGGTGAAGCGGCCCGCGTCATCGCTGATCGCCGGTCTGGGCCAGGCGGGCAGGTCGATCGTCGGCCGATCGAAGTAATCGGGCCGGAACAGCGGACTGCCCAGTTGGCGATCGACGATCAGGCTGACCGACCGCACCACGACCGCCGCGCGGGACGGGCTGGCCCTGTACGTCGAAGAGCCGGCCCCGGACGATCTGTTCGGGCGGGAGTGCAATCTCGGCGGTGGGCTGATCGGCGTCGGGGTCGAGCTCGACCCAGCCCATCGCGTAACCCGGCGCCAGGGCAACCGCGACGAGCAGGCTGTTTCGCGACGACGCGGTCCGCGCCGCGTCGAGCCGGAACCGGCCCGAATCCTCGCACGCGCCCGGAATCGGTCACCGGCGGGCCCAGGCCGAGGCCGCCGGCCCGGATGACCGGATTCGCGAATTGCTTGAGCCGCGCGTAAACCATCACCGACGCGTTCGGCACCGGCTTGCCCGACGGGTCGAACACCCGGCCGACGACGGTCATCCGCCCCGGGGCAGCGTGTCGGTCAAGCTTTCCAGCCTGACGCGGTACGTCAGGCTTTCCAGCCTGACGGTCTGGCTCCTGCCCAACCAATCCCGCACCGGCGGCGACGGCACCGAGGAACAGCAAGAGCATCACGGTGAATTTCAGTCTGGTCACGAACATGGATCGGATCACCTCCTGGGCAATCGCCGTCGCGGCGGGCGCGGCGGCCTGTCCGGCCGCGAACGCGAACGCGGCCCGGGTCGTCATCTCGCACAAGGGGGATGAGACGGCTGCCGATGCGGCTCGAGGGCTCAAGGTGGCGGCCAGGCCGGCCGCAGACACGACGACGCCCCGGCGCGTGAGTCCACGGCGGAGCTTGTCGCAGGCCCGGGCCAGGCGGCTGCGGATCGTGCCGGCCGGGCATTTGAGCCGTCGGGCGGCCTCGTCGAGGGTCAGGCCCTCGAGATAGCACATCACCACCGCCAGGCGAAACGGGCCGGGCAGGCGGTCGATCTCGCTGTGAAGGATCTCGGCCTGCTCGCGCGCCAGGACCGACCCTCCGGCCGGCTCGACCATCGGTTCGACCAATGTGCCGGGACGGTTCATGGCGTCGCCCTCCTCATGCTTGCGCCGGCGGGCAAGTTGGGTTCGTGCCTTGCGGGCGGTTCGCAACGCGACCCCATACAGCCAGTTTCCCAGGAGGTCGGGGTCGCGGATCGACCGGGCCTTGCGCGCCAGGACGAGGAACACGGCCTGAAAGGCGTCCTCGGCATGCTGGTGGTCGCCGAGGATCTGCCGGCAGACGTGCAGGACCATCGGCCCGTGCCGGGCCACCAGGGCGGCGAAGGCGGTCTCGCCGGTGGCATCGCGGCGGTCGTTGAACCGCTCGAGGAGCTGACGGTCGGAGAGTCCGGCGACGGAACCGCCGTCGAACAGCGACCCGAGCTGCCGGACCACCGATGGAGTTGTCACAGGCGACATACCGTCAGGCCCTCTCCTGGTCGAGATCGTTCCGAGCGTCGCACGCGGTGTCGTTTTCATCCCCACACGGGATACTGCCCTGATGCCGATGATTTTCTCCCGGGTTGTCCGGAAAAGGGAAGAGCGTCATAATGCATGGGAATACCGTCCCAATCTCCGGGTTCGCCCATGGCTGAGGCATATGCGATCAACATCGCGGATGAAGCGGCCAGTCATCTGGGCGGGCTTACTCGATACGCACAGCGGATTGTACTTGATGGCATCGAGCTTCATCTCCGCCATCAGCCCACGCAAGAAACACGTCGCGTCAAACGGATGCGTCCGAATCCGGTGGCGACCTGGGAACTCCGCCTGGGCGACTATCGTATCTTGTATGATGTCGCCGAAGAAGAACGGACCGTGAACGTGCTCGTGGTGGGCGAGAAGCGCGGGAATCAGCTCTATGTCCTGGGGAAGGAGTACACGGCTCATGACAGTGATCGACCTACAGGAAGCGAAAGCGAACCTTGAACGCTATGCGGTCGAGTGCCAGACGTCGCCCGTGGTCGTGACCCGGGAGGGTCAGCCGATCTTCGAGCTGCTGCCGATTCGTCCGGACGACTCCGGGTTTCTCGAGGACCTGATCGAACACGACCCGTCGTTCCGGGACGTGGTGGAGCGGGCGCGCGAGGATGTCCGGAGCGGTCGCGTTTCCTCGATCGAATCGGTTCGTGAGCGACTGCTCGGATCTCAGGATTGACGGGGAGAACACCCTACCGTGGCCGTGGCTTCTCGATCCGGACATCACCCAGCTCGAGCGTCTCGCCGGGCTTGACGGTGAATTCCTTACTGAGTCGAAAGACCCGATAGGTCGCGCCGGGGATCAAGCTCGGGATCGCAATCCGCCCCTGGGCATCGGACACCGGGCTATTCCCGAAGTTGATCGGGTCCATTTCGCTCAAGCCTGCAACATCGGCTGCCAGACGGCCATCGTTATCCTGGGGGCGACTGGAGAATGAGCCGGGAGTGACGACAAATGCAATCAGGCGCGAGCCACGATATCCAGCGATCGGCTTCCCGATGGAGTCGACCAGCCGAGCCTTGGCCGTGCCACACGGTTCGAGTCGGATGGTGACCGGCCCGCCAGCCGCCGACCTGCCTGAAAGATGGGCCACGGCGCCGAGTCCGCGCTTCGGCTCGAGGAAATACACGGGCACCTCAATGTCGGGGTCGAGTCCGTGGACCTGGAAGCGGCCGTTGCGCACCGTGCCGTAATTGGAAGGAACCCCCCAAATCCGCCATGATACGGGAGCGGGATCGAGCATGATCCGGCTGAACATCCAGGTCTCCTGGGTTGGCTGCCCATCGGGCGCCAGGACCCGACCCTGCACAGTGATGCCTCGGCGGAGTACGACGTTGATTTCCAGGCCCTTGCTGCCGGATCGGGGATCGCAGGCGATGAAGCCGTGGGAGTACATGCGCCGGCCACCCGGCAGGCCCTCGTCCAGCATCCGCCGGCCGATCTCCCGGAGTACGTAATCGTCGCTGGGGCCCGCGATGACGAGATAGCCCGGGGAGGTGGGGACCGCGAGGAGAAACGAGCCGTCCGGCCCCGAGCCGCTCATCTCCACGCGCGGATTCGAACGGTCGGTCGAGCGCCGTCCATGGAACCAGACTCTCGCCTCCGCGACCGGCTTGCCGGAGCCTTCCTCGGTGACCTTGCCGCGGATCACGATGCCCCGAGACAGGGCCAGGTCGACCGGATGCTCGATCGCCCCTTTGGGCCACTCGAAATCCTGGCGGGCGGTCAGGTAGGGCTGCCCTTCCGGGGGGAAGGCTTTGACGACACAGCGGTCACCTCGCGACGGATTCACCCGGAAGCGTCCTTCGCCATCCGTCTCGTATCCGAGGGGTCGGGTTGCGCCCCTCAGAATCGGTTCGATCTCGAGCCGGGCATGAGGAACCGGCCGACCGGTGTCGGCATACGTCACGCGGCCGGTGATGATCTGAGCGGCCTCCAGTGCCATCGTCAGTTGCTTGGAATCCGAGGTGCGATCCGTCTCGACCTGAATTCGTTGCAGGGCGAACCGGGGATCATTGACGGTGAGGAGAACACGCAGGTCCCGGCCCACGCCGCGCAGGGTGAAGCGGCCGTCGGCGTCGGTGGTCGCAGGCTTGGGCCAGGCCGGGAAGTCATTGATTTGTGTCCAGAAATAAGAGAGCCCTTCGAACCGCGCACGGGGCAGGCGCGGATCTCCCGGAAGGACGCGGCCGATGGAAAAGGCCGAGACCGAGACGTCCCGGGCGGGCCGGCCTTGCAGGTCGAAGAGGCGGCCGTGGATCACCTGTTCGGGGCGGAGCGCGATGTCGGCGGTGGGCTGATCGTCGTCGGGATCGAGCTCGACCCAGCCGACGCCATAGCCGGGGGCCAGGGCGACGGCGTAGAACGTGTCATACCGCGACGATGAGAGACGGGGCGCATCGATCCGGAACCGGCCCGAGCCGTCGCTCTCCATGTGGCCGATCGGGACCGGACTCAATCTCGCGTACGGGTCGCCCCGTCCCGACAGCTTGAGCCGCGCATGGACCATCACCGCGGCGCCCGGCACCGGATTGCCCTGAGGATCGAGCACGCGGCCGACCACGAACATCCGGCCCGGGGCCGGTCGTAGGTCAGGCTTTCCAGCCTGACGGTCTTGCTCGTCGGGCTTCCCAGCCTGACGCTCCGGTGCCTGGCCGATGAACCCCGCGCCGCTGGCGACGGCGCCGAGGAACAGGATCGTCAGCACAGTGAGCTTCAACTTGTGAATCAGCATGGACCTCAGAACCTCCCGGGCCAGGGCCATCGCGGCGGGCGCGGCGGCGTCTCCGGCCGCGAAGCTCATCGCGGCCCGGGTGGTCATGTCGCACAGAGGCGATGAGACGGATGCCGAGGCCGATCGGTGGCTCAACGCTGCGGCCAGGGCGGCGGCGGGCAAGACGATGCCGCGGCGGGTGAGGCCGCGGCGGAGCTTTTCGCGTGCCCGGGCCATCCGGCTGCGGACCGTGCCGTGTGGCCATCGGAGCTGTCGCGCCGCCTCGTGAACGGTGAGGCCCTCGAGGTAACACAGAACAACCGGCAGTCGGAAGGCCGTGGGCAGCCGCTCGATCTCGTCGTACAACGCCTCGGCTTGCTCGCGGGCCTGGACGGCCTGCTCGGCCGGCGGGACGGTCGGCTCGACCGGGGCTGGCGGACCGTCGCCGGGGTCAGACTTCGTTCCTGCGACGACGGGCGAGCCGGGAGCCGGGCGCACCGGGCGGTGCGGAGGGCCACGCCGTAGAGCCAGTTTCCCAGCAGGTCGGGATCGCGGATCGACCGGCGCCTTGCGGACCAGGACGAGGAAGACGGCCTGGAAGGCGTCCTCGGCATGGTGTCGATCGCCGAGGAGCTGCCGGCAGACGCCCAGCACCATCGGTCCGTGCCGGGTCACCAGGGCGGCGAAGGCCGCCTCGGCGCCGGCATCGCGACCGCGCATTGAACCGCTCCAGCAGTTGCCGGTCGGAGAGCCCGGCGGCCGAGCCGCCCTCGAAGAGCGAGCCCGAGTTGCCGGACCAACGACCCCGATGCCAGATACACCATGACCGCGGACCTCTCTGGAAGTGAAACTCATCCCCACGCGAGGTACTGTTGCGCCCTAGGTCATCGTATCCCAGGTTGGGTCCGAAAAATGCGCCTGACGCAAGGCTCGGCCGATCGAGGGGTTGCGCCGACAGGGGTTCAGCTCCACCCACTCTACGGTCGTGGTCTTTCGATCAAGATATCGCCCAGGTCGAGGGTCTGGCCAGGCTTGACCGTAAATTCCTTACCGAGTCGGGAGACCCAATAGGTCGCGCCCGGGATCAAGCCAGGGAGCGCAATCCGTCCCTGGGCATCGGACACCGGCCCATTCCCGTTGTCGATCGGGTCGATTTCCCCCATGCTCGCGACATCGGCTGCCAGGCGGTCATCGTTCGGTTGGGGTCGGCGGCTGGACAACGAGCCGGGAGTGACGACCACCGCGATCAGGCGCGAACCGCGATATCCGGCGATCGGCTTGCCCGTGGATTCGACCAGTCGAGCCTTGGCCGTGCCACACGGTTCGAGGCGGATGGTGACCGGCCCGCCGGCCGCCGACTTGCCCGAAAGATGGGCCGTGGCGCCGAGCCGGCGCTTCGGCTCAAGGAAGTAGACGGGCACCGCGATGTCGGGGTCGAGCCCGTGGATCTGGAAACGGCCGTCGCGCACTGTGCCAATACGGGAAGAAAAGCTCCAACTCCGCCAGGGTATGGGATACGGTTCGAGCAGGATCCGGCTGAACAGGCGGGTGTCCTGGGTGGGCTGTCCATCCGGCGCGAGGGTTCGCCCCTGCACGGTGATGCCTCGGCGGAGCACGACGTTGATTTTCAGGCCGTTGCTGCCGGATCGGGGGTCGCAGGCGATGAAGCTGTGAGAGTACACGCGCTGGCCACCCGGCCGGCCCTGGCTGATCATCTGTTGGCCGAGCTCCCGGAGTACGTAATCGTCGCTGGGTCCCTCGACGACGAGATAGCCCGGTGCGGCCTGGACCGCGAGCAGGAACGAGCCATCCGGACCCGAACAGCTCTCGGCGTTGCGTGAATTCGAACGGTCGGTCGAGCGCCGTCCCGTGAGCCAGACCCTCGCATCGGCGACCGGCTTGCCGGAAACTTCCTCGGTGACCCTGCCGCGGATCACGACGCCCCGAGCCAAGGCCAGGTCGACCGAATGCTTGACCGCCCCTTTTGGCCACTCGAAAGACTGGCCAGCGCCCAAGTAGGGCTGCCCTTCCGGGGGATAGGCCGAGACGCTATAGCGGTCACCTGGCGAGGGATTCGCGCGGAATCGTCCCTCGCCGTCGGTCTCGTATTCGAGGGGTTGGGTTGCGCCCTTATGGGTCGCCCCGACCTCGAGCCGGGCATGAGGAACCGGCCGGCCGGTGTCGGCATAAGTCACGCGGCCGGTGATGGTCTGGGCCGGTAGCCAGTGCCATCGTCAGCGGCTTGGAATCCAAGGCGCGATCCGTGTCGACCTGAATGCGTTGCAGGGCGAACCGGGGATCGTTGACGGTGAGGCGCACACGCGAGTCCGGACCCACGCCACGAAGTGTGAAGCGGCCGTCGGCGTCGGTGGTCGCCGGCTTGGGCCAGGCCGGGAAATGATTAAGATTTGTCCATCGATAAGAGAGCCCTTCGAAGCGCCGACCACGCGAGGCCGAATCATCGGGAAGGTCGCGGCCGATGGACGCGGCCGAGACGGTGACGTCCCGGGCGGGCCGGCCTTGCAGGTCGAAGAGGCGGCCGTGGATCACCTGTTCGGGGCGGAGCGCGATGTCGGCGGTGGGCTGATCGTCGTCGGGATCGAGCTCGACCCAGCCGACGCCATAGCCGGGGGCCAGGGCGACGGCGCAGAACGTGTCATACCGCGACGATGAGAGACGGGGCGCATCGATCCGGAACTGGCCCGAGCCGTCGCTCTCCATGTGGCCGATCGGGACCGGACTCAATCTCGCGTACGGGTCGCCCCGTCCCGACAGCTTGAGCCGCGCATGGACCATCACCGCGGCGCCCGGCACCGGATTGCCCTGAGGATCGAGCACGCGGCCGACGACGAACATCCGGCCCGGGGCCGGTCGTAGGTCCGGCTTTCCAGCCTGACGGTCTTGCTCGTCGGGCTTCCCAGCCTGACGCTCCGGTGCCTGGCCGATGAACCCGCGCCGCTGGCGACGGCGCCGAGGAACAGGATCGTCAGCACAGTGAGCTTCAACTTGTGAATCAGCATGGACCTTAGCACCTCCCGGGCCAGGGCCGTCGCGGCGGGCGCGGCGGCGTCTCCGGCCGCGAAGCTGATCGCGGCCCGGGTCGTGATGTCGCACAGAGGCGATGAGACGGATGCCGAGGCCGATCGGTGGCTCAACGCTGCGGCCAGGGCGGCGGCGGGCAAGACGATGCCGCGGCGGGTGAGGCCGCGGCGGAGCTTGTCGCGCGCCCGGGCTAATCGGCTGCGGAGCGTGCCGGCCGGGCAGCGGAGCCGCCGCGCGGCCTCGTCGAGCGTGAGCCCTTCGAAATAGCAGAGCACCACCGGCCGGCGGAACGACTTCGGCAAGCGGCTGATCTCGTCGTGCAGGATCTCGGCCTGCTCGCGGTCCAGGACCGGCTGTTCGGCCGGCGGGACCGTCGATTCGACCGGGGCCGACCAGCCCGGACCAGGACCACCTCGCCTCATAGTTTCGCCCTCCTCGCGCCGGCGCCGGCGGGCGAGCTGGAGCCGGGCGCACTGCGGCCGTGCGGAGGCGCGACCCCATAGAGCCAGTTTCCCAGCAGGTCGGGGTCGCGGATCGACCGGGCCTTGCGACCAGCACGAGGAAGACCGCCTGGAAGGCGTCCTCGGCATGGTGCTGGTCGCCGAGGGTCTGCCGGCAGACGTGCAGGACCATCGGCCCGTGCCGGGTCACCAGGGCGGCAAAGGCCGCCTCGGCGATGGCATCGCGCGGGCCGGTGCTGAACCGTTCCAGGAGCTGCCGGTCGGAGAGCCCGGCGACCGAGCCGCCCTCGAAGAGCGAACCGAGTTGACGGACCAACGACCCCGATGCCAGGTACGCCATGAACGCAGACTCTCTCGGCGAAACGTCGAAGACCCGGATGACTCACCACAGAGACACAGAGAGCACCGAGAAGACAGAATGACTCGCCAATCCTGGTCTTCGGTGCGATCCTCCGGCAGGAGGCGATTCCCAGGCGCTCGACGAGACCAGGATGCAGCAGACGGTTTTCTCTGTGTTCTCTGTGACTCTGTGGTGAATCAGTCCGATCGTTTCTCATCCCCTCGCGAGATACTGTGGTGCCGAGGCCCCGTTTATCCCGGGTTGAGTTCGATTATCGGCGAATCCGCGATGGAAACCCAGATGGGATCGCCGCATCGGTCATCGCTCCGGCTTCTCGATCCGGATGTCGCCCAGGTCGAGGGTTTCGCCGGGTTTGACGGTGAACTCCTTGCGGATCTGAGGACCTCCCGGATCGCGGGCGGTCGTGAAGTCGACGAGGCGATACGTCGCGCCCGGGATCAGGACGGGGAGCGTGATGCGGCCGTCGGCATCGGACGCGGGCGGATTCTCGTAGTCAACCGGGTCAACCTGGTTCAGGTAGGCCTCGTCGGCGGCGAGGAGGCCGGCCTTCTCGTTCGCGAGAGTGCCGAGTGAACCGGGAGTGACGACCATCGTGACGACCCGACGGAGTGGACGTCCCGCGATCGGTTTGCCGTCGGGTTCCACCAGTCGGGCCTTGGCGGCGCCGCAGGGTTCGAGCCGGACGGTGATCGGCCCACGGGTCGTGGCCTTGTCCGAGAAACCATCCGTCGCGCCCGCCGCAATCCCACCTGAGCGGTTCGCGATCGTCATCAGGGCGATCGACTTGCCCGAGAGGATCACCGTCGCGCCCAGCTTGCGGTTCGGCTCGAGGAAATGGACAGGGGTCTCGGCATCGGGGTCGAGCCCGTGGACTTCGAACCGTCCGTCGCGCACGTGGCCGTAGGCGTGGTCGACCAGCCAGAACCGCCAGGGACTGGGTGACGGTTGGAGGAGGCCCCGGCTGATCATCCGCGCATCGTGGACCGGCTGGCCGTCCGGCCCGACAACCCGACCTCTCACCGTGATCCCACGCCGGAGCGTGACGCGGACTTCCTTCTCGCCGACGCCCGGCTTCAGGTCCAGCCGGATGTTGGCATGCGAATAGAACCGCCGGCCACCGGGATGGCCATCGACAACCATCCGGCGGCTGATCTCCTGGAAGACGTAATCGTCATTGGGGGCCATGACGGAGAGATAGCCCGGGCTGGCGAGGGCCCCGAATCGAAACGAGCCATCGGCTCCGGTGTCAAGGACGGAGCTGCCGCTCCGCAGGGCGGCGTTGAGTTGCCGCTCCTCGAACGCGATGAAGCGGATCGCCGCGCCCGCGATAGGTTTGCCGGATCCTTCCTCGGTGACTGTACCGTGGATCAGAACGCCGCGCGGCAGGGCCAGGTCCAGCGACTGCTCGACCGCGCCCTTGGGCCAGTCGAGGCGATGACTCGTGGTCAGGTAGGGTTCACCCGCGGGGGGATAGGCCAGGACGAAATAGACATCGCCGGATGAGGGATTGATGCGGAACCGACCCTCGGCGTCGGTCTCGAATTCCGTGAGGCCGGCACTACCTGTATACGACCTGGGCCCCGAGCAGCGCATGCGGAACGGGCCTACCGGTGTCGGCATAAGTCACGCGTCCCTTGATGATCCTGGCAGGCTCCAGCGCCATGGTCATGGCTTCGGTGGGTCCGTCGTCCGTATCGACCACGATTCGCTGTGTGGCGAATCGCGGGTCATCGGTCGGAGAACGACCCGCAAGCCCCGTCCGACGCCGTGGATGGCGAATCGTCCCTCGGCGTCGGTGGTCGCCGGCTTGGGCCACGCGGGTAGGCCGGGGGTTCGAGCCACCAGAAGAGCACTCCGCGAAGTCCAGTTCCGGTTGCCCAGGTCAGGGCTCTTCACTCGACCCATCACTTCGATCACGATCGCGACGCCCGCGACCGGCCGGCCCTGCAGGTCAAACGCCCGCCCTGAATGACCTGCTCGGGCCGGAGCGTGATGTCGGCGGCCGGCCGATCGGCGTCGGGGTCGAGGTCGACCCAGCCCGCGCCATAGCCGGGCGCGATCGCGACGGCGCCGAACTGATCGTACCGCGACGACGAGATCCGCGGGGCGTCGATGCGGAACCGTCCCGCTCCGTCGGCGCGGGCATCGCCGATGGGGACCTGGCTTCATCCGCGACATGCTCGGTGAATTCCCAGCGCCTTGCTCCGCGCGTAGACCATGGTCGTCGCGCTCGGCACCGGCTTGCCCGACGGATCGAGCACGCGGCCGACGACGAACATCCGGCCCGGCGCCGGCTTCGGGTCGGCGTCGTCCGGTCTTCGCGGCGATCGGCGGTTGTGGCCCGGCCGGGGAACGCTTGGGTTCATCGTTCATGGCCAGGGCGTGAGCCAGAGAGCCCGCGACGCTGACGACGGCGCCGAGGAACAAGCAAGGTCAAAGTGACGAGTTTTATTTTTTGGACCAGCATGGATCTCAGCACCTCCTGGGCCAGGGCGACGCGGAGGCCGAGGCTGGCCTGCCCGGCCGCGAAACTCAATCGCGGCCTGGGTTGTGATGCCGCACAGGGAGGATGAGACGGAGGCCGACACGGAGGCCGACACGGTCTTGGCTTCGAGGATCGCGGCGAGTGCGGCGGCGGGCAAGACGACGCCGCGGCGGGTGAGGCCGCGGCGGAGTTTGTCGCGCGCCCGGGCCAGGCGGCTGTGCACGGTCCCGGCCGGACAGCCCAGCCGTCGCGCCGCCTCGTCGAGCGAGAGCCCCTCGAAGTAGCAGAGCACGACCGGCATACGAAAGACGACCGGCAATCTCTCGACCTCGTCGTGCAGGGCCTCGGCCTGCTCGCGAACGATCGCGGCGTGATCGGCCGGGACGAAGTCGCGACTCCGGAAGTCTCAGGACCGCCTCCTCCTCGTTCCGACGCCGGCGGGTCAGCCGGCCTTTCGCCTTGCGCGCGGTCCGCAGCGCCACGCCATACAACCAGTTGCCCAGCAGGTCGGGGTCGCGGATCGACCGCGCCCGGCGCGCCAGCACGAGGAAGACGGCCTGGAAGGCGTCCTCGGCATGATGGCGATCGCCCAGGAGCTGCCGGCAGACGCCCAGGACCATCGGTCCATGCCGCGCCACCAGTGCGGCAAAGGCCGCCTCACCGGCGGCATCGCGTCTGGTGACGAACCGATCGAGGAGCTGTCGGTCGGAAAGCCCGGCGACCGAGCCGCCCTCGAAGAGCGAACCGAGCTGACGGACCACGGATGCTGTCAACAGATTCGCCATCCCCGTGGGCTCCCTGACGCCAAACTGGGTTCCTGCTCATCCCTTGCCGGATACTGCCCGGTTGCCGATCCGCTTGTCCCGGGTTGTCCGGAAAACGAAGGACGCGCCATAATGCATTGGAGGATCGTCGCAATCTCCGAGCCCGCCCATGGCCGAGGCGTATGCTATCAACATCGCGGATGAAGCGGCCAGACATCTGGGCGGGCTCTCTCGATACGCGCAGCGGATCGTACTCCATGGTATCGAGAATCACCGCCGCCATCAGCCCACACTGGAGACGCGTCGCGTCAAACTCATGCGTCCGAATGAAGTGGCGACCTGGGAACTACGTCTGGGCGACTCTCGTGTCTTGTACGATGTCGCGGAAGAGGATCGGACCGTGAACGTGAACGTGCTCGTGGTGGGCGAGAAGCGAGGGAATCAGCTCTATGTCCTGGGGAAGGAGTACACGGCTCATGACAGTGATCGACCTGAAGGAAGCGAAAGCGAACCTTGAACGCTACGCGGACGAGTGCCAGACCTCGCCCGTGGTCGTGACCCGGGAGGGCCAACCGATCTTCGAGCTGCTGCCCATCCGTCCGGACGATTCCGGGTTCCTCGAGGGTTTGATCGAACGTAATCCGTCGTTCCGGGACCTGGTGGAGCACGCGCACGAGGATGTCCGGAGTGGTCGCGTCTCCTCGATCGAATCGGTTCGTGAGCGACTCCTCGGATCTCAGGATTGACGGGGAGAACACCCTACTGTGGCCGTGGCTTCTCGATCCGGACATCACCCAGGTCGAGCGTCTCGCCGGGCTTGACGGTGAACTCCTTGCGGACCTGAGGGCCGGCCACACCGCGCCGGCGCGTGGTGAAGTCGATGAATCGATACGTCGAGCCCGGGATCAGGGCCGGGAGCGTGATGCGGCCCTCGGCATCCGAGACCAGCTCCGACTTGTAGTTGACCGCGTCAATCTGGGACAGGTCGGCCTCGTCGGCGAAGGTGAGGCCGGCCTGGTCTGGCGCCGAGCTGGAGGTTGGACCGGGGGTGACGACCATCTGGATGTGTTGCGTGGCAAGACGCCCGCGACCGGCTTGCCATCGGGACCGACGACCCGCGCCCTGGCGGCTCCGCAGGGCTCGAGCCGGATGGTGACCGGCCCGCCGGCCGACGACTTGCCCGACAGATTCACCGCGCCGCCCAGCTTGCGCTTCGGCTCGAGGAAGTAGACGGGGACCTCGGTATCGGGATCGAGCCCGTGGATTTCGAAGCGACCGTTGCGCACCCGGCCGTGCCGCTGAGGAGTGGCCCAGGTCACCGACGTATTCTGTCTCGGATCGAGGATGACCCGGCTGAAGATCGAGGCCTCGCGGACCGGCAGTCCATCGGGTCCGACGACCTGGCCGGTCACCGTCGCGCCGCGGCGGAGCACGACGGGGACTTCCTGGCTGTCGATGCCCGGCTTCAGGTCGAGCAAGCGGTAGGCGTGCGCGTACATCCGTTCGCCGCCCGGCTGGCCTTCGTGGACCATCCGGGAGCCGATGGCCTGGGACACGTAATCGTCGGCGGGGCCCGCGATGAAGAGGCAGCCGGGGCTGGGCTTGACCCCGAATCGAAATGAGCCGTCGGCCGCGGTCTCGATGTAGACATTCCCGCCGAGCCGGGAGCCCCGCCGCCCCCGCTCGAGGAACGCGATGGTCGCCCCCGGGACGGGCTTGCCGGAGCCCTCCTCGGTGACCGTGCCGTGGATCAGGACGCCGCGCGGGAGGGCGAGGTCGAGAGATTGCTCGAGCGCGCCCTTGGGCCACTCGATGCTCACGGTGGCGGTGAGGTAGGGCTGTCCCTCAGGGGCAAAGGCGATGATGGTGACGGTGCGGTCCGCGGGCGGGGGATTCACGCGGAACCGGCCCGAGTCGTCGGTCTTGAATTCGGAGAGGGTGACGCGGTCTCCCAAGTCTGGGCAACACCTCGAGCGGGGCATGAGGCACGCCCGCGCCGGTGTCGGCATAGGTCACGCGCCCGGTGACGATCTGGGCCGGCATCAGCGCCGCGGTCATCGCCTTCGATTCCGACGTGCCATCCGCCTCGACCTCGACGCGCTGGAGGGCGAACCGCGGGTGATGGACGGTGAGGGTCGAACCAAAGCCGCGGCCCAGCCCGCGCAGGGTGAAGCGGCCCTCGGCGTCAGTGATCATCGGTTTGGGCCAGGCGGGAAAATCATTGATATGGGTATACCCATACATGATGCCATCGAATCGCCCGAATCGCCCGCGAGCCCCGGCCGGGGCCGGCGGGAGGAGACGGTGGAGATTCGCCGTCGCGAGCGTGACGTCCGGGACGGGCCGGCCTTGCAGGTCGAACAGTCGCCCGTGGATGATTTGCTCCGGTGGGAGCGTGATGTCGCCGGTGGGCTGCTCATCGTCGAGATCGAGCACGACCCAGCCGGCGCCGTGGCCGGGCGCCAGGGCAATGGCGCCGAAGACATCATACCGCGACGAGGATATCCGCGGCGCATCGATTCGGAATCGGCCCGAGGCGTCGGCGCGAGCATCCCCGATCGGGATCTGGGCCCTCCGGTAGGGGGTCTGTCCGGCTGCCAGGTTCATCGCATAGGCCGCGACGGTGGCACCGGGCACCGGCTTTCCGTTCGCGTCGAGCACGCGGCCGGCGACGAACATCCGGCCGGGCGCCGGCCGTAGGTCAGGCTCTCCAGCCTGACGTTCCCGTAGGTCAGGCTTTCCAGCCTGACGTTCCCGTAGATCAGGCTTTCCAGCCTGACGTCCCGATGCCCGGCCGACGAAGCCCGCGCCGCCGGCGACGGCGCCGAGGAAGATCAGGGCCAGCACGGTGAGCTTCAGCTTGTGGATCAGCATGGATCTGAGCACCTCCCGGGCCAGGGCTGTCGCGGCGGGTGCGACGGCATCTCCGGCCGCGAACGTGATCGCGGCCCGGGTCGTCATGTCACGCAGGGGGGATGGGACGGAGGCTGAGGCGGGCCGAGCTTCGAGAACCGCGGCGAGTGCGGCGGCGGGCAAGACGACGCCGCGGCGGGTGAGGCCGCGTCGGAGCTTGTCGCGCGCCCGGGCGAGTCGACTGCGGAACGTGCCCTCGGGCCAGCGCAGCCGTTGCGCCGCCTCGTCGAGCGCGAGCCCTTCGAAGTAGCAGAGCACCACGGGCAGGCGGAACGACTTGGGGAGTCGATCGATCTCGTCGTGGAGGATCTCGGCCTGCTCGCGAGCCATCGCCGACTGATCGGCCGGGAGGCCCGATCCCGGGTCCGGGCCGCTCCTGGCGTGATCGCTCTCGTTCTTGCGCCGGCGGGCGAGCCGGACCCTGGCCTTGCGAGCGGTTCGGAGCGCCACCCCATACAGCCAGTTGCTCAGCCGATCGGGATCGCGAACCGTGTGCGCCCGGCGGGCCAGCACGAGGAAGACGGCCTGGAAGGCGTCCTCGGCATGCTGGTGATCGCCCAGGAGCTGCCGGCAGACGTGCAGGACCATCGGCCCGTGCCGGGCCACGAGTGCGGCGAAGGCGGACTCGGCGGCGGCATCGCGGCGCGCGATGAACCGGTCGAGGAGCTGCCGGTCGGACAAGCCCGCGACGGAACCGCCGTCGAAGAGCGAGCCGATTTGCCGGACGACGAAGCCGGATGCCGCATGCGCCATGCTCGTGGGCCCTTGCCGGAACCTCGTTAGAACTCATCCCTTGGCGGATACTGCCCCGGTGTCCGACATTTTATCCCGGGTGGTTACGATTCTCGGAGATTCTCAGTCCGGCAGTGCCGGTCGTCTTGTCCCAGCTCATTCCGAAAACACCGGCGGACGCTCAGGGAGTGCCCGGCGACCCTGTCCCCCGGATCCGGACGCGATGGTCGTTGACGACCCAGATGCACCCATCCAGGCGTTCCACATCGATCAAAGGTATAGCGCGGTTCACCAACCGTAGCAAGGACGAGTCGCTCTGGACCGCCGGACGCAAGACGATGATCCCGTGATAATCCTCCGGCGGGTCGGCCCGAATGTCGGAGAAGTCAAGGTCGCACGTCACGAGGGCGCGGCCTTCCGCCTGACAGACGCTCGCGACCTGGGGATCGCCCTGGCCGGCCATCTGCTGGTCCTGCACGCTGAGGGCATCGTGCTGGTACTGACGCAGCAACTCGGCCACCTTCACCGGCAGATTCTCGTCGGTCTTGAAACGCATCAAACGGCCCCCGGCAGGGTGACGATCCTCTCTCGCACCAGCTCCGAGGCATACTGCAACGCGGCCTGGATGTCTTCGGGCCTCAGGGTCGGATAGCTCCGCAGGATCGTAC
This sequence comes from uncultured Planctomycetota bacterium, assembly GCA_963845755.1. Lineage (GTDB taxonomy): Bacteria > Planctomycetota > Planctomycetia > Isosphaerales > Isosphaeraceae > CAWJTV01. Next base: position 765,069 of record CAWJTV010000011.1, on the reverse strand, counting down.
TCACTTCCTCGCCGGCCGCCAGGTTGTCGAGGATGATCGCGATCATGATCCGCGTGCCCTTGATACAGGCCTTGCCGTGGCAGATGGAAGGATCTACGCTGATGCGATCGCGCCAGTCATTCATGGTGGAATCTCCACGGATCAGAGTGGTCCCTTGACCGTAAGGATCGTCGGAATTCGCCGAGCGATTCCCACTCCTATTTTACCAAGGATCGGGGCTTCTCGATCCGGAGATCACCCAGGTCGAGCGTCTCGCCGGGCTTGACGGTGAACTCCTTGCGGACCTGAGGGCCGGTCTCTCCGCGCCGGACCGTGGTGAAGTCGATAAATCGATAGGTCGCGCCCGGGATCAGGACCGGGAGCGTGAGGCGTCCCTGGGCATCCGATACCAGCACACTCGGGTAGTTGACCGTGTCGATCTGGGTCAGCTCACCCTCGTCGGCGACGTGGAGGTCGGGCTGGTCGATCGCCAAGGTGTACGGTGGGCCGGGTGTGACGACCATCTGGACGGGTTGGTCGGTAAGCTGTCCCACGACCGGCTTGCCATCCGGCCCGACGAGCCGCATCCTGGCGGCGCCGCAGGATTCGAGCCGGACGGTGACCGGCCCGCCGGACGCCGACTTGGCGGAGAGATTCACCGCGCAGCCCAGCTTACGCTTCGGGTCGAGGAAATACACGGGGACCTCGGCATCAGGGTCGAGCCCGTGGATTTCGAAGCGACCGTTGCGCACGAGGCCGTGGTAACGACCGGTCCAGCCCACCGACGGCCTCTGCCTCGGGTCGAGGATGACCCGGCTGAAGGCCCAGGCCTCGCGCACGGGCTGGCCGTCCGGCCCGACGACCTGGCCGGTCACCGTCTTGCCGCGACGGAGCACGGCGCGGACTTCCTGGCTGTCGATGCCCGGTTTCGGGTCGAGCCATCGATTGGCGTGCGCGTACAAACGCCCGCGGCCCAGCTGGCGGTTCTGAAGCGTTCGCGAGCCGATGGCCTGAAACGCGTAATCGTCGCTGGGACCCATGATGAAGAGACAGCCCGCGCTGGGGGCGGTTGCGAGCTGGAACGAGCCATTGGCCGCGGTCTCGACGCGGCTACTGCTGTTGGCCCGACTCGCTCGAAGCCCCTGAGGGACAAAGTTGACGATCGCGCCGGGACGGGCTTGCCGGAGCTCTCCTCAGTGACCGTGCCGTGGATCAACACGCCGCGCGGCAAGGCGAGGTCGAGGGACTGCTCGACCGCGCCCTTGGGCCAGTTGATGACCCCCTGGGCGACGAGGTAAGGCTGTCCTTCCGGGGGATAGGCGCTGATGCCGAAGACGCGGTCCGCGGGTGGCGGATTCAGGTGGAACCGGCCCTGGTCGTCGGTCTCGTAATCGGCGGGGACGGCGACCCTCCCCTGGCTGGCCCGCACCTCGAGCCGACCATGAGGAACGCCTTCGCCCGTGTCGGCATAGGTCACGCGCCCGGTGATGATCTGGGCCGGCACCAGCGCCGCGGTGATTGGCTTGGATTTCGAGGCACTGTTCGTTTCGACCGGAATGCTCTGGAGGGCGAACCGCGAGTGATGGACCCTAAGGGTCGCTCTCAGGTCTCGCCCCACGCCGCGCAGGGTGAAGCGGCCTTCGGAGTCACTCATTACCGGCCGAGGCCAGGCGGGAAAGTCCCGGGTTGTTGTCCCAACATAAAAGACACCATCCGGTCGGCCGGGACGAGCGCCGGGCGCAGGCTGCGGTAGGACACGACTGATTACCTCGACCGAGAGCGTGACGTCGGGGACCGGCCGGCCTTGCAGGTCAAACAGTCGCCCGTGGACCACTTGCTCCGGCCGGAGCGTGATGTCGGCGCTGGGCTGATCGTCGTCGGGGTCGAGCTCGACCCAGCCGGCACCATAGCCCGGTGCCAGGGCGATGGCGCCGAACAGCTCGTGGCTCGACGATGACGTACGGGGCGCATCGAGCCGGAACCCGCCCGAGCTGTCCGCGCGGGCGTCACCGATCGGGATCTGCCACCTTCCCAACAGCGCGGCGCACGACGTTGTGCCAGGCTCCGGGCATAAATCGCGACCGTGGCACCGGGCACCGGTTTGCCGTTCGCGTCGAGCACACGGCCGACGACGAACATCCGGCCTGGGGCCGGCTTCGGGATCGCGTCGTCCGGCTTGGTGGCGATCGGACGTGGGTCGGGCTTTCCCGCCTGAGGGACCGGTGCCTGGCCGACGAAGCCCGCGCCCGTGGCGACGGCGCCGAGGAACAGCAGAGTGAACGCGGTGAGTTTCAGGTTGTGGAGCAGCATGGATCTCAGTACCTCCTGGGCCAGAGCCATCGCGGCGGGCGCGGCGGCCTGTCCGGCCGCGAAGTTCAGCGCGGCCCGAGTCGTGATGTCGCACAGGGGGGATGAGACGGACGCCGATGCGGGCCGAGCTTCGAGGACCGCGGCGAGTGCGGCGGCGGGCAAGACGACTCCGCGGCGGGTGAGGCCGCGGCGGAGCTTGTCGCGCGCCGGGCTAATCGGCTGCGGAGCGTGCCGGCCGGACAGCGGAGCCGCCGCGCGGCCTCGTCGAGCGTGAGCCCTTCGAAGTAGCAGAGCACCACCGGCCGGCGGAACGACTTCGGCAAGCGGCTGATCTCGTCGTGCAGGATCTCGGCCTGCTCGCGGTCCAGGACCGGCTGTTCGGCCGGCGGGACCGTCGATTCGACCGGGGCCGACCAGCCCGGACCAGGACCACCTCGCCTCATAGTTTCGCCCTCCTCGCGCCGGCGCCGGCGGGCGAGCTGGAGCCGGGCGCACCGCGCGCGTGCAGAGCGCGACCCCATACAGCCAGTTTCCCAGCAGGTCGGGGTCGCGGATCGACCGGGCCTTGCGCGCAGCACGAGGAAGACGGCCTGGAAGGCGTCCTCGGCATGGTGCTGGTCGCCGAGGGTCTGCCGGCAGACGTCCAGGACCATCGGCCCGTGCCGGGCCACCAGGGCGGCAAAGGCCGCCTCGGCGATGGCATCGCGCGGGCCGGTGCTGAACCGTTCCAGGAGCTGCCGGTCGGAGAGCCCGGCGACCGAGCCGCCTTCGAAGAGCGAACCGAGCTGACGGACCAACGACCCCGATGCCAGGTACGCCATGAACGCAGACTCTCTCGGCGAAACGTCGAAGACCCGGATGACTCACAACAGAGACACAGCGCGGCCGAGCCGCAACCAACCAATCAATCAGAAGAGATTCACCACAGAGCACACAGAGAGCACAGATAAACATTTTTCGATGTATTTCATTGATGTAACCCCTTGCTCTTTGATCCATTAGGAACTCTTGCTCGCCGTACAAGATTTCCAAGATTAGTAGTACAGAGAGCATCGAGAAGACAGAATGACTCGCCAATCCTGGTCTTCGGTCCGATCCTCCGGCAGGAGGCGATTCCCAGGCGCCGACGAGACCAGGATGCAGCCGACGTTTTTCTCTGCGTTCTCTGTGACTCTGTGGTGAATCAGTCCGATCGTTTCTCATCCCCTCGCGAGATACTGTGGTGCCGAGGTTCCGTTTATCCCGGGTCGTGTTCGATTATCGGCGAATCCGCGATGGAAACCCAGATGGGATCGTCGCATCGGTCATCGCTCCGGCTTCTCGATCCGGATGTCGCCCAGGTCGAGAGTCTCGCCGGGCTTGACGGTGAAGTCCTTGCGGAACGAGGGCCGGGCGCCTCGGGAAGACGTGCGGACGCTATAGGTCGCCCCGGGGATAAGGGCGGGCAGCGCGATGCGACCCTCGGCGTCGGACACGGGACCCGGGGCGTAGTTGATCGGGTCGATCCCCAACAGGCCGCCTTCATCGGCGGCGAGCTGCCCGCGCTGGTCTGGCGCACCGAGGGAGGCGCCGGGTGTGACGATGATCGCGATCAGGGACGCGCCGCGAAATCCCGCGACCGGTTTCCCACTGCGGTCGATCAGCCGCGCCTTGGCCGTGCCGCACGGCTCGAGCCGGACAGTGACAGGCTCGCCGTTCGCCGATTTGCTCGAGAAGTGGACCGTCGCACCCAGCTTGCTTTTCGGCTCGAGGAAGTGGACGGGCATTTCGGCGTGCGGATCGAGGCCATGGATTTCGAACCGGCCGTCGCGCACCTGGCCCGCGTAGCCAGAGCGCCAGGACAGCCAGACGCTGGGCGACGGCGGCAGGAACACCTGGCTGATCATCGCGGCTGCCGGGATTGGCCGGTCATCCGGTCCGATGGTACGACCCTTCACGGTCATGCCCCGGCGAAGGGGCACGCGGACCTCCGAGCCCGCGCCGCCGAGCTTCGGGTCGTGGGGGATGAAGGCGTGGGCGTAGACCCTCCGGCCGCCCGATTCACCTTCGCGGACCATCCGCTGGCCAATCTCCTGGTACACGTAATCCTCGCTCGGGCCCAGGACGATCAGGTAGCCGGGGGTGGGCAGTACCGCGAGCTGGAACGAGCCGTCCGGCGCCGTTTCCGCGGCGCCGTTCCCGCCAGCGGTCGCCTCGTCGTTCGTCCGGCGCGCCCCGAAGCTGACCCGCGCCCCGGCGACGGGCCGGTCCGTGCCTTCCTCGATCACCTTGCCCCGGATCACCACACCCCGGCGCAAGAGAAGGTCGATCCGGTGCTCGATGGCCCCTTTGGGCCAGTCGAAGGGTCGGATCGAGGCTCTCAGATAAGGCGGGCCCGATGTGGTTGACGCGGTGATGCTGTAGCGGTCGGCCGACAGTGGATTCATGCGGAAGCGGCCCTGGTCGTCGGCTTCGAAGAGGTTGACGATGCCGGCGCCGTGCTTGTAAGCCAAGACCACGAACCGGACATGGGGGATCGGCTGGCCGGTCTCGGCATCGGTGACCTGTCCCGCGATGGTCCGGGCCGGCTCCAGGGCCGCCGTCACCGACTTCGACCGCGACGTGCCGCCGGTATCGATCGAAACCCTCTGCTGGGCGAACCGTGGATCATGGATCAGGAGGAACGCCCGAACGTCCCGGCCGACCCCACGCACGGTGAATCGGCCGTCCGAGTCGCTGAATGCCGGCCTGGGCCAGGCCGGCAGGTCGTTGGGGTGATACGGCGAAAAGAAAGGACCCTCCAGGGATTCGCGAACGGTGGTCGTCCCCGGATTCATCAGGATCACGCGGCCCATTCCCAAGACCGTCACCTCAACACCACGGACCGGCTGGCCATTCAGATCGAACAGCCGTCCCTCGATGAGCTGCTCGGGGCGGAGCACGATCTCGCCGGTCGGCGCGTCGGCGTCGGGGTCGATCTCGATCCAGCCGGCGCCGTAGCCGGGAGCCAGCGCGGCGGCGCCGGCAAGGTGATGCCGGGCGGATGTGGTGCGAATCGCGTTGACCCGGAACCGGCCCGAGCCGTCGCTGCGCGCCCGGCCGATCGCCGACGGTCTCCTCTGATCGAACGCATCGCCTCGCCCCGGCTGCTTGAGCGCCGTGTAGACCATCACGGTCGCATTCGACATCGGCTTTCCCGTCGGGTCGAGCACGCGGCCGGTTACGAACATCCGGCCCGCGGCCGGACGCTGGGCAGCCTCATCGAGCTTCGTCGCAATCCGCGGCTGCGGCGCCTTGGGCTCGTCCCGCGTCGCCAGGGCACGAGTCAAATACCCCGCGCCGCTGGCGACGGCGCCGAGGAACAGCAAGGTCAGCACGGTGAGCTTCAGCTTGTGAAACAGCATGGATCTCAGCACCTCCTGGGCCAGGGCCGTCGCGGCGGGCGCGGCGGCCTGTCCGGCCGCGAAGTTCATGGCAGCGCGGGAGGTGATGTCGCATAGGGGGGATGAGACGGAGGCCGAGGCGCTCCTGGGGTCGAGAACCGCGGCCAGGGCGGCGGCGGGCAAGACGATGCCGCGCCGGGTGAGGCTGCGGCGGAGCTTGTCGCGAGCCCGGGCGAGTCGGCTGCGGAGTGTGCCCGCGGGCCAGCTCAGCCGTTGCGCCGCCTCGTCGAGCGTGAGCCCCTCGAAGTAGCAGAGCACCACCGGCAGGCGGAAGGCTTTTGGTAAGCCCTCGATCTCGTCGTGCAGGATCTCGGCCTGCTCGCGAGCGATCACCGACTGATCGGCCGGAAGGTCCGATCCCGGAGCTGGGCCGTTCCTGGCGTGATCGCTCTCGTTCTTGCGCCGGCGGGCGAGCCGGACGCTGGCCTTGCGGGCGGTTCGGAGCGCGACACCGTAGAGCCAGTTGCTCAGCCGATCGGGATCGCGAACCGACCGCGCCCGGCGGGCCAGCACGAGGAAGACGGCCTGGAAGGCGTCCTCGGCATGCTGGTGATCGCCCAGGAGCTGCCGGCAGACGTGCAGGACCATCGGCCCGTGCCGGGCCACGAGCGCGGCGAAGGCGGTCTCGGCGACGGCATCGCGGCGCGAGAGGAACCGATCAAGGAGCTGCCGGTCGGACCATCCGGCGACCGAACCCCCATCGAAGAGCGAGCCGATTTGCCGGACGACGAAGCCGGATGCCGCATGTGCCATGCTCGTGGGCCCTTGCCGGAACCTCGTTAGAACTCATCCCTTGGCGGATACTGCCCCGGTGTCCGATATTTTATCCCGAGTTGTGTTCTTGGTAGAGGCTCCTGCCCGCGACCAGGCAGGTGAGTGCGTGGTTCGGACGGGGCGCAGCCCACCAGCCTCGGGCGTCAGCCCGATCTGAGGGGCTGGGTGAATCGCACTGACGTGCGAGGTTGGAGGTCCCCGTCCGAACTACGGTCTCACGACCGAGGTCACGACGTGCGGTTCGGCGAGACGGTTCGAAGAATTCATGGCGATTGGGGCTTCTCGATCCGCACGTCGCCCAGATCGAGCGTCTCGCCGGGCTTGACGGTGAACTCCTTGCGGACCGTCGGGCCGGTCTGGCCGCGGACGGCCATGGTGTAGTCGATGAATCGATACGTCGCGCCGGGGATCAGGACCGGGAGCGTGATGCGGCCGTCGGCATCAGTCGTGACCTCGGCCGGGTAGTTGACCGTATCCACCTGGTTCAGGGCGGCCTCGTCGGCGGAGAGAAGGCTGGCCTGTTCTGACGGGAAACCGTAGGAGGGTGGGCCGGGGGTGACGACCATGGTGATGATCGTGCCCGGGAGCCGCCCCGCAACCGGCTTGCCGACGGGGCCGACGACTCGCGCCTTGGCCGCGCCGCAGGGCTTGAGGCGGACGGTGGCCGGCTCGCCGGTCGCGGACTTACCCGAGAGATTCACCGTGCCGCCCAGCTTGCGATTCGGTTCCAGGAAGTAGACGGGGACCTCGGTATCGCGGTCGAGCCCGTGGATTTCGAAACGACCGTTGTGCACCTTGCCGTGGTGGCGAGCCGCCCAGCGCTGCCACGGAACTTGTCTCGGATCGAGAACGACCCGGCTGAAGATCCAGGCCTCCCGGACGGGCTGGCCATCGGGACCGACGACCTGGCCGGTCACCGTCGCGCCGCGGCGAAGCACGACGTGGACTTCCTGACTGGCGACACCGGGTTTCAGGTCGAGCAACTGATGGGCGTGCGAGTAGAGCCGGCCGCCGCCGGGCCGGCCTGCATTAACCATCTGAGTGTCGATGGACTGGAACACGTAATCGTCGCTGGGCCCCTGGATGAAGAGGCAACCCGGGCCGAGCATCGCTCCGAGTTGAAATGAGCCATCGGCTGCGGTATCGAGGATGATGCTTCCGCTTTCCGCCAAGCTCCGCCGCCCATGCGCCGAAGTCGACGGTCGCGCCCGCGACGGGCTTGCCGGAGCCCTCCTCAGTGACCGTGCCGTGGATCAAGACGCCACGCGGCAAGGCGAGGTCCAGGGATTGCTCGAGCGCGCCCTTGGGCCAATCGACACGTCCCCGGGCGATGAGATAGGGCTGTCCTCTCGGGGGATGGGCCAGGACGCCGAAGACGCGGTCTGCCGGCGGAGGATCCACGCGGAACCGGCCCTGGTCGTCGGTCTCGAATGCGGAGGGGATGACGGCTCTCCCGTGACTGGCCATCACCTCAAGCGGGGCATGAGGAACTCCCTCGCCCGTGTCGGCATAGGTCACGCGTCCGGTCAGGATCTGAGCCGGCATCAGCGCCGCCGTCACTCGGCTTCGATTTCGAAGTGGTCATCCGGCTCGATCTCAATTCTCTGGAGGGCGAATCGTGGGTGATGGACGGTGAGGAGCGCATCCAGGCCCCGGCCCAGGCCGCGCAGGGTGAAGCGGCCCTCGGAGTCGCTCATCACCGGCCGGGGCCAGGCCGGAAGATCATTGATTTTGGTATACGAATAGACGAACACCCTCGAGCGGTCTCCGGGACCGCGGCCGGATCCGGTGGACTTGGATCGACGGATCGATCGCGACCGCGAGCGTGACATTCGAGACAGGCTGGCCTTGCAGGTCGAAGAGCCGCCCATGGATCACGTGCTCTGGCCGGAGTGTGATGTCGGCAGTGGGCTGATCGTCGTCGGGATCGAGGTCGACCCAGCCGATACCGTGACCGGGCGCCAGGGCGATGGCGCCGAACGCCTCATGATGCGACGATGACGTACGAGGTGCATCGATCCGGAACCGGCCCAGATCGTCGGCGCGGACGTTCGCCGATCGAAACCTGGCCCCTTATCGACAAAAAAAGGCGGGGACCAGGCCCGCACGCGAGGTGCTGCGCATAGACCGCGACCGTGGCGCCGGGCACCGGTTTGCCGTTCGCGTCGAGCACGCGGCCGACGACGAACATCCGGCCCGGGAGCCGGCTTCGGGTTGGCGTCATCGTCCACGGCAAGGGCGGGAGCCAGATAACTCGCGCTCGTCGCGACGACGCCAAGGAACACCCGGGCCAGGGCGATGAATCTCCACTTGGGGGTCAACATGGCCGGGAATATCTCCTGGGTAAGCGACACACTGCGGTTCGGCGCGGGTCTGCCGATCACTAAGGTGAACCTGTTCGTCGCCTCGGCCCGTCCGGGGGGCTGCGCCGGCGGAGCCGGCTCGACCCCAGGGAATTCCGTGGCGAAAGCGCTCTATCGTATCCCAACTTGCGGCGCAAATCATGCCCCTGGAATTGGCAGGTCCCACCACCTTTCCATGCACCCCACAGTAATCTCGATCGGGGTGGTTCGACGTTTGGGCGAACTCCATCACCCTTGCCGACAGCGAACCAGGATTTCTTGTTATGATGAATCAGCATGCAGTCAGGCCGACTTGAACGTCAATGTTCCGTATCCCGTGAACGGCGACCTCCGATGGCTTCGGTCTTCACCGGAAAACGAAATTCGGGACCGTGACAATCCCCGCGTGCCCTTCGCCTGATTCCCGGTGGAGATCCTCAACGATGGCGGACGCGAGCCGAACGCCCGAAGAGTTGCTGGTGCAGGCTCGGGCCGGAGACCTCGAGGCGTTCGGGGAACTGCTAGCGCTGTATCGCAACTACACCCGGCTGCTGGCGCGCACCCTGATCGGAACGAACCTGCGTCTGCGCCTGGATCCCTCCGACCTGGTTCAGGAGACCTTCCTGGAGGCACACCGGGACTTCCCCCAGTTCGAAGGTTCGACCGAGCGGGAGCTGCTGGCATGGCTGCGACGGATTCTGGCACGCAACCTGGCGGACCAGGCACGGCACCAGAAGGCCGGTCTGCGGGACTATCGTCGGCAGGAGTCGCTCGAGGTGGTCCTGGAACGGTCCGGCGCCCGGGTGCAAGAGGCCCTGATGGCGACGACCTCATCGCCCAGCGCGGCGGCGGCCCGGCGCGAGCAGGCGGTCCTGCTGGCCGACGCCCTGGCCGGCCTGCCGCCCGACTATCGCGAGGTGATCATCCTGCGGAACCTGGAACGGCTCCGGTTCGAAGAGGTCGCGGTGCGCATGGGCCGCTCGCCCGGCGCGGTCCGGATGCTCTGGACCCGGGCGCTGGAACGGCTCAGCGCGGCGATGGAGGGTCGATCATGAACCCCGAAGGCCCAGACCCGATCAACGAGGCCGGGTTCAGCGAGGCGGAGGGCGAGGGCGAGCTGGCCCGGGTCCTCGACGCCTACCTCGCCGAGGTCGAGGCCGGCCGGCCGGTCGACCTGGAAGAATGGGTGGGCCGGCACCCGGCCATCGCCACCCGGCTGCGCGCCTGCCTCAAGGGCCTCCACCTCGTCGAGGCGGCGGCCGAGGCACTGGCCCTCCACCCGCGGCCGCTCCAGTTCGACGACCCGAACGAGGACCGCGCCGATGCCGATCAACTCCCTGTTCGCCGCGGGTCTCCGGGCACGGGAAGGGTCGCCACCGAGCCGCCCGGCCGATGGCCTCCACCCTCCTGTTACCGAGCCGCCCGGCGAAGCGGCGGACGGTCCCCGGCTCGGCGACTTCCGCGTGATCCGCGAGCTGGGCCGCGGCGGGATGGGCGTGGTCTACGAGGCCGAGCAACACTCCCTGGGCCGCCGCGTGGCGCTGAAGGTCCTCCCCTTCGCCGCCGCCATCGACCCACGACAGATCGCCCGGTTCCGCGTCGAGGCCCAGGCGGCCTCGCAACTGAACCACCCGCACATCGTGCCGGTCTACTCGGTCGGCTGCCAGGGCGGCGTCCATTACTACGCCATGCAGCTCATCGACGGACCGACCCTCGCCGACCGGATCGCCGAGCTCTCCAAACAGGAGGATGGCGCGGCGAGTGGGTCAACCTTGATCTTATCCCTGGCGACACCGGAGGGACCTCCTGGGGGCAGCGCCGGCAGCGCCGGCCTGACCCCAGCCACCCCCGTCCCTCTCAGAAAGACCCGGGGTGGCTGGGGTCGAACCCGACGGGCGATGACCCCAGGGGATTCCGCCGCGGTCTCGTCGACCACCTCGATGCGCCACCGCACTTTCTTCCTGGAGGCTGCCCGGCTGGGCCTCCAGGCCGCCGAGGCCCTGGAGCACGCCCACCAGCAAGGGGTGCTCCATCGCGATGTGAAGCCGTCGAATCTGATCGTCGATGGCCGCGGTCACTTGTGGGTCACCGACTTCGGGCTGGCCCGCTTCCAGAGCGAGGAGAGCCTGACGGCCACCGGCGACCTCGTGGGCACCCTGCGCTACATGAGTCCCGAGCAGGCGCAGGCCAACCGGGCCGTCGTTGACCAGCGGACCGACGTGTACTCGCTGGGTGCGACCCTTTACGAGCTGTTGACGCTCCGGCCGGCCATTGCCGGTACCGACCGCCAGGAGCTGTTCCGGAAGATCGCCCAGGAAGAACCGCGCCGGCCCCGCGCTGAACCCGGCCGTGCCGCGGGACCTGGAGACGATCGTCGTCAAGGCGATGGCCAAGGACCCGGCGGGCCGCTATGCCAAGGCCCAAGAGCTGGCCGACGACCTACGCCGCTTCCTCGACGACCGGCCGATCCTGGCCCGGCCGCCCGGCCCGCTGGAACGCTGGTCGCGGTGGGCCCGACGACACACCGCGGCCATCCTCGTCGCCCTGCCGATGCTGGCCGTCATGGTCCTGGGCCTGACCGCCGGCATTCTCGTCGTGCTGGCCGAACAGACCGAGATCGAGCGGTCTCACCACGCGACCCGGTTGCAGCGCGACGCAGCACGACGCGCCATCAAGGAATGGTATACCGACTTCGCCGAAGACTGGCTGGGCCAGCAGCCCGACTTGCAGCCGCGTCAGCGCGAGTTCCTGCTCAAGGCCCTGGAGTATTACCGGAGCTTCGCCCTCGAAAACGACCCGGATCCGTCCGTCCGCGCCGAGGCCGGCGAGGCCGCCTTTCGCGTGGCGGAGATCCAGCGGAAACTCGGTCGAACGGATGAGTCCGAACGGGCCTACCGGCAGGCCATCCTGGTGCTGGAAGCCATCCCTGCCGGGGCGCTGGCGGGCGCACCGAGCCCGATGGCACCTCGGCCGCCGACGTGGTCCGGGAATCCCTCGGCCGGAGCTACAGCGGTCTGGGCAGCTTGTTGAACGACACGAACCGCCCCGATGAGGCCGATCGCACCCTTCGCCGCGCCGCGGAGCTGACCCAGGCACTCGTGAACGGCACCGCCGACACTCCGGCCAACCGCCCGCTCCTGGCCTCCGCCTACCACCGCCTCGGCATCCTGCTCAGCCGCCAGACCGGCCGGCTCCGCCAGGCAGAGACCGCCTATCGCAAGGCCATCGAGCTGGCCGAGGCGATCGGCGGACTCCGCGGCCTGAAGATGGAGGCCGGCCTGCATGGCAACCTGGGGATCCTGCTGACCCAGACCGGCCAGTCGAACGAGGCGGAGCAATCCTACCGCGACGCCGTGAAACGGTACCAGGACCTGGTCCAGGGCGACCCGGCCGTCCCCGTCTACCGCCAGGAGCTGGCCCGGTCGCTCCGGGCCCTGGGCAATCTCCTGGCCCAGAAGCCCGAAGGGAAAGCGGAAGCCGAGCGCGCCCTCCGCCGCGCCCTGGAGCTCTACGATCGATTGGCAGCCGACGCACCCGAGGTACCCCAGTTCCGCCAGGAGCTAGCCCTCACGGTGCTCAACCTGGCGAAATGGCTCTGGACCGCCGGCCGTTCCCTCGAAGCCGAACCCCTCTTCGCGCGAGCCGGGGAGTTGTCCGAGATCCTGGCCGCCCAACAGCCCGATCGCGCCGACGACCGCGCCGCGATTGCCCTGGCCCGGTTCCACCGGGGCTCGCTCCTGGCCGGGCGGGGCGACTTCGCCGCCGCCCGCGACCTCTTGCAGGAAGCCGTCGCCTCCCAGCAGGAGGCCGTGCGATTGAGTCCGCACGATCCGACCGTCCGCGCGGGACTGAGGGCTCAGCGCGAGACGCTCAATGCCGTGTTGATCCGGCTCGGGGCTCACGCCGCGGCTGCGGACGTGGCCGAGGACTTGCTCCGCGACTCCACCGATCGCGTCGCGGTCGCCGCGCTGGCCGCGAACTGGCTGACGAGCTGCGCGGCCCTGGCGGCCCGGGATGAAACCCTGGCCTCCGACCGCCGCGCAACGATCGCCCGCTCCTACGCCCGGCGCGCGCTCGACCTGCTCCACGAGGCCGCCCGGCCCGGCGGCGATCCGACGGCCCCGCACCACCTCGCCTGGTTCCTCGTGGGCTGCCCCGTCGCCGAGCTTCGCGACCCCGCCGAGGCCATCCGGATCGTCCACCACATTCTCGAGCGGGCGCCCGACTCCTGGGTCGCCTGGGCCACCCTGGGCGCCGCGCATTACCGCACCGGCGACGATCCCGACGCGATCGACGCGCTCGACCGCGCCGCAGCGCTCAACCACGATGACCTCCTCTACTACGGCTTCTTCCTGGCGATGGCCCACCACCGGCTCGGCCACCCCGACCGGGCCCGGGACGCCTTCGTCCGCACCGACCAATGGATGCAAACCGTCCCCTGGGACGAGGTCGCCCGGCGCATCCGCGCCGAGGCCACCGACCTCCTCGGGCAGACCCGCCGCGACCCGCGGCAGCCCGAGCATCTGGAGAAGACGACTGCGCGAAGAAAACAATTCAGGCTTCCCAGCCCGACGTCGTGAGACGCCAGGCCGGAACGCCTGATTGACGTGGACACCGAGACAGCACTCTGACGAAAGCCGCCGCCATTGCTCGGGCCGCGGCCCGCTCGAGTTGCGCCGTCACACCGAATGTGTCCTTCCAGACTCACCAATTATAACATGAATAAATATAATAATAAATTAATATACTAGAAATAACAATAAAATAAAGCTTTGTAACCTGGAAAAAGAGCCGAAAAACCAGAAAGTCCGACGTTCGGCGCGCCCTCTCCGAAGCCAGATGGCGCCCTCCCTATAGAGAAAGATCTTCTCGCACGGCCCAAGGTTCCGGAATCGCGGCCGAGCCACGGTCTCACGGTCTCGTCAGGTTCGGTGTCCCCTGTTCTGAACGCACATGACGACTTGCAGCCAAGGAGTACTGCACATGAAGTTTCTTGACCATGCATCTTCATCGCCACGGAACGTCGTCCGCTCGGACCGCCGCGCTGCCCACGCGCGCCGCAGACGCTTCGCCCCGGCGCTTGATGCGCTCGAAGTCCGCGCCTTGCTCAGCACGCTGACCGTCACCAACACGGATGACAGCGGTTCCGGTTCGCTCCGCCAGGCGATCGCCGACGCCTCCAGCGGCGACACGATCAAGTTCGCCCACCATCTCCGCGGCCAGACGATCACCCTGACCAGCGGCGAGCTGGAGATCTCTCAGGGCATCACCATCGATGGCCCGGGTGCGGACGAACTGGCCGTCAGCGGCGACGATTCCAGCCGGGTCTTCCAGATCGATCCGGGCGCCAACGTCACCATCTCGGGCCTGACGATCACCGACGGCCTGGCCTCCGACGGGGCCGGGATTAGCAATCAGGGCACGCTGACGGTCGAGAAATGCACCGTGACCGACAACCAGGCGAACGCGGGCCAGCCGGGCTTCGTCGTGTTCCCCGGCATCGGCGGCGGTATCGATAACGCGAACCTCGCCACGATGACGATCCTGGGCAGCACTATCTCCGGCAACACGTCGGTCGCCAGCACGCTAGGCTTCGGGGCCCAGGGCGGCGGGATCGCCAACAACGGTCTCATGACGATCACCGACAGCACGGTGACCGACAACCAGGCCCTGGCCTATGGCGGGATCGGTGGGCAGGGCGGCGACGCCTTCGGCGGTGGGATCTACGAACTGAATCCGGGCAATGGTCCCTCGACCGTGAGCCTGGTCAACAGCACGGTGAGCGACAACCAGGCCATCGGCGGCTCCCCCTCGGGAAGCTCCGTTTTCGGCGGCGGCTCCGCTTTCGGCGGCGGTGTGTTCATGGAAGGCGGCACGACGCTGACCGTCAGCGGCAGCACGCTCGATGGCAACCAGGCCATCGGCGGGACCGGGGGGCCCTTCGGCCTGGCTGACGGGGGCGCCATCATGAACGAAGGCACCGCGCTGACGATCGTCCATTCCACGCTTTCGGATAACCAGGCCCTCGGCGGCCCCAACGGCACCGGGATCATCGGCGATGGATCGGACTGCGCTCGGCGGGGCCATCAACTCGGAGGTCGGCGCGTTGACCATCAGCGACAGTGCCTTCAACGGCAATCTCGCCCAGGGCGGCCTCGGCTCCGCCGGCATTTTCGGCCAGGGCTCGGGTGGCGAGGGCGACGGCGGCGCCCTCTTCTTCGAGCAGGGAACTTCCACGTTTGATGGCGTGACGATTGTCGCCACCTTGAGCGTCACCGGCAGCGCGTTCACGAACAACCAGGCCATCGGCGGCGGCGGCCAGGGTGGGGGCGGTAGCGTCGCTGAGGGGGGAGCCATCGACATCATCGGCGGCGGCGCCGCCACTCCCGCCAGCACGATCGCCCAGACCACGATCAAGGGCAACGTGGCCCAGGGCGGCAGCGACAGCGGCGGCGGTTTCACTGGCGAAGGTCTCGGGGGCGGCATCGACTCCGGTGGCGCGGACCTCACCATCTCGGACAGCACGGTGA
This sequence comes from uncultured Planctomycetota bacterium, assembly GCA_963845755.1. Taxonomy (GTDB): domain Bacteria; phylum Planctomycetota; class Planctomycetia; order Isosphaerales; family Isosphaeraceae; genus CAWJTV01. The sequence goes on along the minus strand of CAWJTV010000011.1, from coordinate 749,712 downwards.
GCGACAACCAGGCCATCGGCGGCGCGGCCTCGCTCGGCTCGTTCGGCAGCTCGGGCATCGGCGGCGGCCTGAGCCTCGACGGACAGATCTTCCTCACCAACACGGTGGTCTCGAATAACCTGGCCCAGGGTGGCGCGGGGGGGAGCGGGTCGACCGGCAGCGGTGGCCCGGGCGGATCGGCCCAGGGCGGCGGCCTGGATCTCGGCGGGACCGTCAGCCTCTCGGGCGGCCGGGTCTCCGGCAACCAGGCCCTCGGCGGCGCGGGGGGTTCCGGTGCCTCGGGCGGCAATGGCGGCGCGGGAGGGTCCGCGCAGGGAGGCGGCATTTATGCCGCCGGCGGCGCCCTCACGCTCTCCGCCGAGCTGGTCAACGGCAATCAGGCGATCGGCGGTGCGGGCGGCGCCGGCGCCTCGAGCGGGATCGGTGGTGCCGGGGGATCCGCCCAGGGCGCGGGGATCTCCACCACGGCGATCATCGCTTTCGACTTCGACCCCACCACCGGTAACTACGTTGAGACGGTCCTCCCCACGACCTTGTCCGCCACCAACGTCACCGTATCCGGCAACCAGGCCCAGGGCGGCGCGGGCGGGAGCGGTGCGACCGGCGGCGCGGGCGGCCTGGCCCAGGGCGGCGGGCTGGCGAACTCCGGCAGCGACGCCACGCTCTCCGGCGGGTTCCTCTCCGACGATCAGGCCGTCGGCGGCGCGGGCGGCGCCGGTACCTCCGGCGGCGGCGCGGGCGAGGGCGGTGGTCTTTATACGGTCGGCCAGGATCTCGAACTCTACGATTTCAACACTGGCACTTATTACTTTGTGTCCAGCCTCTCGACCGTGACCGCCTCGAACGTCGGCCTGCTCGGCGACCTCGCCCAGGGCGGATCCGGAGGCGCGGGCGGCGGGGACGGCGGCACCGGCGCCGGCGGCGCCGCGTATAACGACGCGGGATCCTCGCTGAGCATCTCGGACGGCCTCCTCTCGCTCAACGCCGCCCAGGGCGGCGCCGGTGGCTCGGGCGGCGGCGCCGGCGGCGACGGGCTCGGGGGCGCCGTCTACAACGCCGGGCCCGACGATTCGGCCGACCCCGCGCTGCCCGGTGGGACCCTCGCGCTGGCCGACACGATCGTGACCCTCAACGTCGCCCAGGGCGGCGGCGCCGGCAAGGGTGGGACCGGCGGACAGGGCATCGGCGGCGGCCTCTATCTCGCCACCGGCAGCACCACCACGCTGACCAAGACGGCCGTCGTCCTCAACCGGGCCTCCACCAGCAACAACAACATCTACGGCACTTACACCACGAGCTGAACGGCACGACGAGACGTGGGAACTCGAGATTCGGGATTCAAGATTCCGGATTCGCGATTCAAGATACGAATTCTTGAATGCTCGAATCCGGCGAATACTAGACTCAATATTCGAATTAAGAACCTTTGAATCTCAAAGCTTGAATCCTGAGAGTCTGTCCCAGAAGGGCGAGCGCGGGGCGTCAGCCCCCTGTCCGGTGAGCGACGGACCTCCAAGACAGGGGGCTGACGCCCCCCGCTCGCCCGACCCGGCCCCTTCTGGGACAGACTCTGAATCTCGAATCCCGAATCTCGAATCTCGAATCCCGAATCTCGAATCTCGAATCTCGAATCCTGAATCCTAGCCGGTCCTGCGTGGACTCGCGACGTCGCCTCCAACGACCTCGCAGATCGCTCACTTCCGCCCTCCGACGGTGATATCCGGCAGCTCGATCGACTTGCCGGCCTCGGCCGTGAACTCGACGCCGCGATACCGGTAGGATGCGCCGGGGATCAGGTTGACGAGCGTCACGCGGCCGTCGGGGCCGGTGTGGAGGTTCCAATTATCCTCCGGGGCCAGGTTGACTTGATACTCCTGGTCCGCGTTGGTCCCCTTCGACGAGCCCCAGTCGGCCCCCGGAGTGATGAGCAAGATCATGTAGGGGTGCTCGTCGGCGGGATAATTCACGAGCGGCTTGCCCTCGGCGTCCTTGAGGCGCACGCGAGCCGAGCCGCACTTCTGGAGCCGCACCGTGACCGGATCGGCTGCAGTGGACTTGCCCGAGATTTCCGCCGTGGCGCCGAGCTGATGCTTCCGGTCCAGGAAGTGGTAAGGCAACGTTTTCTCCGGGTCGCAGCCGGGGACCTCGAACCGCCCGTCTTTGACCCCGATACGCGGGGCGATGCCGGGGCTGAAGTGCGTGAATGGGATGCCCTGCTCGCTGTGAGGTGTGTAGGCCCGACTCAGCCCGAACGCGTCGGAGTTCGGCTTGCCGTCGAGCCCGATCACCCGCCCCTGGACGGTCACCCCGCGCCTCAGCCGCATCGTGATCTCGTGCGTGGCCGTGCCCGGTTTGATGTCCAGGTGGGCCAGCGCGTCCGGGTAGAGCGGGAGATCGGGCAGCAAGAGGATCCCCATCTCGCTGAAGCTGGTCGGCAGGTTGATGTAATCGTCGCTGGGCCCCTGGACGAGCAAGTGGCCCGGACCATAATCTACGACCAGGGTAAATGTCCCGTCGGGTCCGCTGTTTGTGTCGCGGTTGAACGAGTGGGCGTAGAGCGGGTTGTTGCGACGCGTCTGGTAATAGGAGACCTTCGCGCCGGCCACGCCCTTGCCGGACGGTTCCTCGACGAGCTTCCCATGCACCACCGCGCCACGCCTGAGCCTCACCTCGACGGCCTGCTGCACGGCCCCCTTGGGCCAATCCAGATACGCCTCGCGGCGGAGATACGCCTCGCCCTCTCGGGGATACGCGGTGACCCGGAAGGCGTCACCCGGCCAGGCGGCGATCTGCACGCGGCCTTGAGCGTCGGCCTTCGCATCGGTCTCGTTGCCGAAGGAAAACGGATTGCGACGCTCGGCCCGGACGTAGACCTGCGCCCCGGCCACCGGCTTACCGTCGTCGTCGTGGACGACCCGGACGTCAATCGTCTGCGCGGGGAGTAGCGACAGCGTCTTCGGCTTGCTCCGCCCCTCGTCGCCCGCGGCAATCGCGAGCGTCTGGTGTGCAAATCGCGGGTCCGCGATCTCGAGCGTGATCGCCGCCCGCGCGCCAGACCGGGCAGTCGGAACCGGCCGTCGCTGTTGGTCGTCGCCTGGCCCGGCCAGAGCGTCATCTCCCCGTTGGTATCGTAAGGATCATAGGCAAGAGATCGTATGTTCAGATTACTGATACGAACCGTGACCCCCGCCGCGGGCTGGTTCTGCACGTTCAACCAATCGTCCCTCGACGACCCGCTCGGGATCGAGCGTGATCGTCGTCTCCTGGCTCACAGCGTCGACCTTGAGCTCGTTGCCGTCGAAGGCGTAGCCCGGCGCGGCCGCGATGATGCTCAGCCTCGCCCTCCGCGCGGGCGGAATGGTCGGGAACTCGACCTGGAATCGTCCATCGGCGCCGGAGGTGGCCATCCCGACCTGCTTGCGACGCTCAGCGATGACAGCCACCCGGGCACTGGAGATCGGTTTGTTTTTCTCGTCGAGCACGAAGCCGGTGACGGTCCGGCGCGGTTCGGCCGGGGCCTCGTCCTTCGCGGTTGCCGCTCGGGCCTGGCCCCGCACCGGCAACGCCGCCGCGGACCGGACGCCCAGGTGCACGACCGATAGGGGCAGGATCAAGGCCATCAGTGCGATCAGGCCCAGGGCGACCGTCGGTCGGGTCAGCCCGCGCCGTGGACAGCCCGCGTCGAGGATCGAAAGAAGTCTCCCTTCCAGGTGCGATGGCCGCGCCATCGCCAGGGCGGCCAGCGAATGGCGATGCCGCGATCGGAGCGACCGGGCCAGGTCGAGCAGATGCGCGGCGTAGTCCGAGGCGCGGGAGCCGCAGAGCAAGACCACATCATCGCAGGCGCGCTCGCGCTCGAAGCGCATCCGCCAAGCCGCCAGCCAGGCCAGCGGGTTGAACCAGTAGAGTGCACACGCCGCCTGGGCAATGGCCTGGGTCAAGCAGTCGAGCCGCTGGACATGGGCCAGCTCGTGGAGCAAGACGTCGCGCCACCGGCTCGCCGGCCAAGCCTCCGCGTCCGAGGGGAGCAGGACGACGGGCCGGATCCAGCCCCAGGTCATCGGCATCAGCGCCTGACGGCCCCGGAGCAGCCTCACTGCGCCGCGACAATCCCAGCCCGCGCGGTGAGCTCGCCCAGCAGCTCGAACCATTCGCCGGATTCGATCGACTCCGCCCCGCGCGCCAGCCGCCACAAGGCGAGCCGGCCGATCAGGGGAAGCATCAGGAGCAACGCCGCGATCCCCAACCACGCCGATAGGATCGCAGTTGACGGAGCGAGCCACGCGACCCGGGCCGGCGCCGGCGCGACGATCGTCGGCTGCGGCGACGGGGCAAGGGAGGCGACAACTCGCGGAGTCGCCGGCTTCTGTGGACTGGCCGCCGGCTCCTGAGCTCCGACGGTCGGAGGGGTCGATGCGGCAACCCGCGGCGCCGGTGGGACGACGGATCCATCGGAATTCGCCGGCAGGACCGGCCAGGCCCAACCGGGCAGGGCGAACGCGAGGATCGGCAATACCAGCGCACCGCAAAGCCCAAAGTACCAGGCGAGGTGTCGCAGCGCGGCGGGAGCCCGGCGCAGCATCAGGGCAGACACCGCCGCCGCGGCGAGGACCAGGGTCGATTTCGCCGCGACGTCGACCGCCAGCGCCGACGAGGGACGAGACAGCAGTTCCCACATCGCGTTCATGATTCAGCGCCCCTCCTTCCGGGCCTCGTTGATGAGCTGGGAGAGCCGATCCAGCTCGGAGTCGGACAGCTTGCTCGCCGACAGGTCGAGCAAGGCGGCCACCGTCTGCTCGGTCGAGCCTTCGAAGAACGTCTGCACCAGTTGCTTCAGCGCCGATCGGCGCGCCTTGTCGCGCGGGACTGTCGGCAGGAATAGATACCTTGGCCCTTGTTGATCGTGCCGCAAGTGACCCTTCTCTTCCAGTACCCGCAGCATCGCCCGCACCGCCGAATAGCTCGGCGGGTCGGGCAGGTCTTCAAGGACCTCCGCCGCCGTCGCCTGACCTCGGCGGTAGATCACATCCATGATCTGCCGCTCCCGGCGGCTCAAGCCGATTCCCTGGTCCTTCGATCGTCCCATCACGGCTTCCTCCCCTGCTGGAAAATTAGCAAGATGCTAAAAGAATAGCAGGATTGGCCGAGGTGTCAACACCCTGGTGCTGGATTTTTAGCATGGGAAACGTCCGAGCGATTTCGACACTCCTCGCCGAACACCACCACGGGAAGAAGGCGGCCCACTCTCGTTCCCACGCTCGGACCGCTGACGAAACAACTTCCCGGAAACCCGCTGCCATGCACCCCGGAACTCGGGAGGTTGTTTCGTCACCGTTCCTCGGGAAACGGATACAAGAGAAACGTTCTGTGTTCCGCTCCCAGGGTGCGCCTTCGGCTGTGTATCCCATTCGGGGAACGGTCTTGTCTCTACGCCGAAGGCGTTACATAACAAAGCCCAGGGTCGCCGAAGGCGCACCCTGGGGTCGGGTCTACCTGCATCTCATCTTCTCAACCAAGGACCGCGAGGCCTTGCTGGTGGACAAGGTCTTCCGCGAGCGGGTGCATGCGTACCTGGCGGGGACCTGCCAGAAGTTCCAGAGTCCCGCCCTCATCGTTGGCGGGGTTGCCGACCATGTGCATATCCTGAATCGCCTGGGTCGTACGATCGATCTGGCGACGTTGATTCGTGAGCTCAAACGCGAGAGTTCGAAGTGGGTCAAGGAGAACGAGCCGAAGTTGCGGGGGTTCCATTGGCAGGCCGGATATGGCGTGTTTTCGGCCAGCCCATCCCATGTGGAGGTGTTGGTTGAGTCTATCAAGAATCAAGAAGATCACCACCGAACGGTGACGTTCCAGGAGGAGTTCCGCCGCCTTTGCCAGAAGTACGGGGTCGCGATCGATGAGCGTTACGTCTGGGATTGAGCGTTGTGGAACCCCGTTGGGGTACGGGAGAAAACCATGGGCCAGCATACCCAGGGTGCGCCTGGCGGCGACCCTGGGCTTTGTTGTGGAACCCCTTCGGGGAAAGGAGAGAAGAGAAACGCTCCGTGTTCGGCTCCCAGGGTGCGCCTTGGAACGCTGACGAAACAACCTCCCGGAAACCAGCCGCCCTGTACCCCCGGAACTCGGGAAGTTATTTCGTCAGCATTCCCCGCGTGGGAATGCCGGGTTCGACGCTCCGCGTCGCGTCGTTGGTCTCCGTCCGGGAAGAGGACGCGGAGCGTCCCAGATGGCATTCCCACGCGGAGCGTGGGAACGAGGAGGCAACCGGCGGTGGTGTTGAGCGAGGAGTGTCGCGATTTCACTTCCGCGTGTCACGTCGGATCGCGTGGATCGTCTCGTCGAGCTTGGAGAGGAATCGCGAGCGGTCCGCCTTGGTGAACGGGGCGGGGCCGCCGCCGAACTCTCCGGACTGTCGCAGCATGTCGAGCAGGGCACGGGTGGCGACGGCATCGCCGATGGCGTCTTCCGTGAACGGCGACCCCTTCGGACCGAGCGCCCGGCGCTCCTCGGCGCAGGCAGCGGTCGGCGAGCGGGATGTCGGACGTGATGGCGATGTCGCCCGGTCCGATGCGCTCGGCGATCCAATCGTCGGCCGCGTCGAACCCGCCCTTTACCACGACGAGCTCGATCAACTCCTCCGCCGGCACCCGCATCGGCGCATTGGCGACGATGTAGACCTTCATCGTATACCGCCGCGCGACGCGGTAGACCTCCTCCTTGACCGGGCAGGCGTCTGCATCGACATAGATGGACATCGATCGAGAGCTCCAGGCATCACGCGAGGATCGAACCGCACAGTTGGTAGTCTCTTGGCCGCGGCCTCGAGTCGTCAAGGTGTCCCTGTCGAGGGTGATGGCCACCCGCATCGGTTCAAAGATGGTGCGACGGACCGATCGGCGCGGTATCTTCTGAAATGGCGCCTTGCTGCCCATCGACCGCAAGGAGATCGATTGTTTACAATAAAATATATGGTAAATCATACATGTTCGAATCCATAGACCGGTATTATGAAGTCCGTCCTAATGGCCGGAGGCAGTTCGAGCTCTTCAAAGACCGGGTGATCGTCCGATCGAAGACAGTCCGAGTCGAGTCGGAAATCACGATCATGCTGGCGAATCTCCGGCCGGAGCCCAACCGTCTTCGCGTCCGGCCCAAGGAGTTCGGGTTCGGCGTGGGGCTGATGATGATCGCGATCGGCCTGGTGATCATCGCGCTCCAAACCACGGGCGCGGCGGTCAACCCGAGACTCTGGACCGCCGTCTGGTTCTCCGTCGCGGGGGGCGCCTTCTTCGTCTCGCTGGTGATCTTCGCCAAGACCGCCCCGAAGATCGAGTTCCTCCAGTTCGTCTCCCACCAGGGGAACATCCTTCTCGACGTGGCGCGCTCCGGCCCGCAACGGCACGAGTTCGATTCGTTCGTGGAGACCTTGATCGCCCAGGTCCGCGCGAACCAGGGCGTCCACCCGTCCGCGATGTGAAAGGAAGGACGAAGGTTTATGACTTTCATTGATCATGGCCACTTACCCGGCCCCTCGCAACGTCGCCCGATCCTCCGCCCGTCGATCGCAACGGCGCTGCTATTGCTCGTCGCGACGATCGAGGCATCGGCCGAGGACGTCCTCATCGGCTACACCGAGTTGCGCACCGATCTCTCCGGCGGCCGGCATGCGAACGTGGCCACGATGCGCGCGGTGACCGTCCGCGCAGGATGGGGCCGGCCGTCGCCTCGTCGCCGAGGGGCTGAGCCATGAGCCGGACTCCTGGACGCAGTTCGCGGGCTGGTCGCCGGACGGTCGCCTGGCGATCGTCGGCCGCGGCTGGGAGAGCCCCGAGAATGCGCGCTGGGAGGAGGAGCATCAACAGTTCCGCTACAATGCCGAGGGCTGGCTCTATGACATGAACCTCGTCGACCTGGCGACCGGGTCGGCGACGAACCTCACGGCGATCGACCGCGTCAGCTTTCATAACTCCGGCCTCTTCTTCTGGCCAGGCGATCCGGCGAAGCTGGGCTTCCAGGCGCTCATCGATGGCAACTCGCACCCGTTCCGGATGGATCGCGACGGCCGGAACAAGCACGACCTGACCAAGGACTCGAACGAGTTCGCCTACGGCTTCAGCGCCGCGAAGGACGGCCGGCGGATCGCCTATCACAAGAGCTACCAGGTGTACGTGGCCGATGCCGACGGTTTGAACGCCCGACAGATCGACACGGGCCATCCCTTCAACTTCGCACCGCAGTGGTCGGCCGACGGCAAGCACCTGCTCTTCGTCGCCGGAGAGCACTACAACTGCCACCCGTACGTGGCCGATGCCGATGGAAAAAGCCTCCGCAAGCTCGCCGACCGGGGCGGTTACCGCGGCATGATCGCGTTCCTCGACGTCCCCGACTTCCACGGCGGCAGCAGCGACATCCCGGCGTGGTCCATGGACGGTACCTCGGTGTTCTACACGGCCAAGGTGGGCGACAACGTGGAGCTGTACCGCATCGCGCTCGATGGCCGGAGCGAACGCCTGACGCAAACACCCGGCGGTTCGCTGCACTATCACCCGACGCCGTCGCCCGACGGCCGTTGGCTGGCTTACGGATCGAAACGGAGTGGCGTCCGGCAACTCTACGTCATGCGGCTCGCCGACCGCTCCGAGCGCCAGCTCACAGATCTGTCGCAGGGTCATGCGGCCATGTGGCCGCACTGGCAGCCGAGCATCGAAAAGTGATTGGGCACCGCGGGATCTTTGGAACTCGGTCCCGAGCATGAACAACCTGCTCAGCGGAAAGGAACGACACGATGGTCGCCCTCACGAGGATCTTGCGAAGCCTTTCGGTCCGGAAACGGGCGTGGATTGTGGTCATCGTCGGGACCGTGGCGGCTGTCCTGGCTCCTGAATCCTCCGCCGGAGAGCGCACGTTTCCCGGCAAGAACTGGGAGGTCAAGGAGCCGGGAGCACTCGGTATGGACGCGGCTCGGCTCGATGCGCTTGCCCGGGCATTCAGCGGCCGGGGCTGCGTCGTCAAGGACGGCTGCGTCATCAAGACCTGGGGGTCTCAGTCGGAGAAGAAAGATTGGTACTCCTCGGCCAAGCCAGTCTTCTCCACACTGCTGTTCTTCGCGATCCAGGAAGGCAAGGTCGCGGGCGTGGACGCGAAGGTCATCGACGCCGGCTGGAAGCTTTCGGAGAAGGACGCGCCGATGACGTTCGCCCATCTGGCGAACATGGTCAGCGGCTACGCCCGCCCGGAGCCGCCGGGCCAAGCGTGGGCCTACAACGACTTCGCCATCATGCTCTACCAGAAGACGCTTTTCGACCGGGTCTTCCAGGACAATCCCGACGCGGTCGCGGCCGAGCGGTTCGCGGCGCTCGGCTTCGAAGACGGGCTGTCGTTCGATCGGCGGCGTCGGCTCAAAGCCTCGGTGCGAGACTTCGCCCGGATCGCCTGGTTCTGGCTGAACAAGGGGCAATGGAATGGGAAGCCAATCCTTCCGCGGTCGTACTTCGACGACTACCAGCGCCCCCATGTGCCACGGGACTTGCCCGTCAGCCGCGAGGCCAAGACGGACGACTACCTCAAGATCGGCAGCTACGGCGGCGGCTCGAGCCACTTCAGCAGGTCGGGGCCGGGGATCTACGGGTTCAACTGGTGGTTCAACGCCCCGGTTCCCACGCAACGCGACCGGATGACCTGGCCCGCCGCACCCGCCGATACGTTCATGAGCCTCGGATTCGGCGGAAATTGTGCGCTGATGATTCCCAGCCGCGGGCTCGTTGTCGTCGCCGCGGATGCGAACTGGGGTGAGAACCGGCCCGGTGACCCTACCGCGACCACCAACCAGCTCATCACGCGGCTGCTCGAAGCCGATGGTGCCAGGACGGCGGTCACGCCAGCAATGCCCGTCCAGGTCGACGGAGAGCGCAAGGTATGGCACCCGGTCTCGTTCACGTTTCAGGGACCGAAGTCGTCGGAGACGGCCGACCCGAACCCGTTCCGCGATTACCGTCTGACGGTCGTCTTCACCCGCGCGGGGCGGACCTTCGTCGTTCCGGGCTTCTTCGCCGCGGACGGCTCTGCCGGCGAGACCGGCGCCGAGCGGGGCGACCGTTGGCAGGCCCGATTCCTCCCCGACTCCGAAGGCGACTGGACCTTCCACGCCGAGCTGGTCCGCGGCACGGACGTCGCCATCCGCGACGATGTCCCTGGCGAACGCGTCGGGTATCGCCGACGGCACATTTCACGTCGACCGATCCGATAAACAGGTCCCCGACGCCCGCGCGACAGGCTTGCTCCGCGACGTCGGCGAGCGCTACTTCGTCTTCGCCGGGACGAACTCCGCCTTTCTCAAGGGCGGAGCGGATAGCCCCGAGAACCTCCTGGCCTTCGTCGACTTCGACGGCACCCGGCCGACCCACCGGTTCGAACCCCACGCCCGCGACTGGCACCCGGGCGACCCCACCTGGCGCGGCGGTCGCGGCAAGAACCTGATTGGCGCACTGAATTATCTGGCGGATAAAGGGATCAATAGCATTTACTTCCTCACGATGAACGTCAAGGGCGACGGCAAGGACGTCTGGCCCTGGACCGGGTCGAACGAGCGGTTTCGCTTCGACGTCAGCAAGCTCGACCAGTGGGAGACCGTGTTCGCTCACATGGACCGACGGGGCATCATGCTGCACGTCGTCCACCAGGAGCAGGAGAACGATCAGCTTCTCGACGGCGGCTCACTTGGCCCTGAGAGGAAGCTTTATTACCGCGAGCTGATTGCCCGGTTCGCGCACCACCCCGCGCTGGTCTGGAACCTCGGCGAGGAGAACACCAACACGACGGATCAACTCAAGAGCTTCGCCCGCTACGTTCATCGGCTCGACCCGTACGACCACCCGATCGTCGTGCACACGTTCCCCAGCCAGCACGACAAGGTTTACAATCCCCTGCTGGGCGACCGGCTTTTCTCGGGCGCCTCCCTCCAGGTGGGCAAGATGGAAAACTGTGGAAAGAGCACTTCAACCTGGCTGAATCGTTCGGCGGCGTCGGGCCGACCCTGGGCGGTGTTCCTCGACGAGATCGGCCCGGCGAGTACCGGCGTCAAGCCCGACACCGACGATCCCGATCACGACGGGGTCCGTCGCCATGCCCTGTGGACGCCCTTGATGCTGGGCGGCTCCGGCGCCGAGTGGCTCTTCGGGCTGCGATACCCTCACAATGATATTAATCTCGAGGACTTCCGGTCGCGCGACCGGATGTGGGACCAGACGCGCTGGGCCTTGGAGTTCTTCCAGCATGTCCCCGTGCGGGAAACGAAGCCGTGTCCCGAACTGGTCTCGACTCCCGAGGCCCTCTGCCTGGCCAGGCCAGGCGCGGTGTATGCGGTCTACCTCGGCAACGGCGGGACCTGCTCCCTGACGTTGGAGCCCGGCCGCTATTCGGTGAGGTGGTTTGACCCCCGCGCCGGCGGCGGGTTGCAAAAGGGTACGGTCGAGGAACTCGAAGGAGCGGGGACCCGGGCGCTCGGGCCGCCACCGTCGCACGCCGACCGGGACTGGGCGATCCTCGTCCGTCGGCTCGACCCGAGATCCGAAGCGCAGGGGACCGATCCCGTCGGCAAGACCAGGAGCCGGTGACCGCGTCCGGGGTACTCGGCCTGTGGCCAGAGCGCTTGACGATCGAGTCGAGCAGACCCCGGGATCATGCGAATATCCCCTTTCCTCCCCTTAAATCCAATACGTTGAATTAAGTTAAGTTGAGGCTGGTGAGGGACTTCCTCGTTCCCACGCTCCGCGTCGGAATGCCGTCTCTGACGCTCCGCGTTGACAGGGTCCCGTGCGCCACCTGGGAAATCCTCGGGACGCAGAGCGTCTGGCACGCGGTGTTCCTACGCGGAGCATGGGAACAAGGTGCTCGCAACGCTTGTCCTCAATTTTGGTTATGGCTTATTCTCCAATTATATCATTATTAAACATACTAACACATCTCGATACTTTACTTCTCTTGACTTCTTTCCCTCAAAGAGTTCGACCACGAAATACATGAAAAATACGGAAGCGAGACGAATTGGAAAATCATATTCTGATCCTCTTTCTTCTTTCGTGTATTTCGTGGTTATTCTAGGGTCTCTTACGAATCGAGCCTCGAGGCGCCCTGGACTTACCGCGGTCTGATCGACTCGCGTCGTGCGGTCGCGGGGCGTGCCTGCGCATCCGTCCGGATCGCGTATCGAGACGCGTCCGTTTGCCGGCGGCCTCACGACACGGGGCATCGGATCATCTCAGATCGTCAATAATGTCATATTAATCGAAGATTGATTTTGAAAAAAATCGGTGCGATTTGCGCGTCCTGCTGGTCATTGCGGATCAGCATAACAGGGACGTAATCACTGGGATGGAACCAAAGGTCACTTCGCGGAGTCTCTCTCCATGTACCGGCTTGAGAGTCGATCCACGTTCGAGATCCTCTCGACTCAACGGCGGCGCCGCCGTTCTCGGATTCGCCACGATCGGTGTCATCTTCAGGTCGAAGTGATGGAGGATCGCCGGCTGCTGGCGACCATCACCGTGACCGGCACGGGAGATACGATCGCCGACGATGGGGTGGTGACGCTCCGAGAGGCGATCACCGCGGCCAATACCAACGCGGCCTCGGGAGACGCGCCGGCCGGCACGGCCGGGCTCGATACGATTGACTTCGACATCCCCGGCCCGGGCGTGCATACGATCAACCTGACGTCGCCCCTGCCGGCGATCGCCGATGCGATCTTCATCGACGGCTTCACGCAGCCCGGCTCGCACCCGAATACCAACGCGCTCAACCAGGGGGTCAACGCCCTGCCCTTGATCGAGCTCAACGGCTCGGCCGCCGGCGGCGCCAATGGCCTGAGTATCAGTGCCGGGAACAGCACGGTACGCGGGCTGGTCATCGACCAGTTCAGCGCCTACGGCATCTGGCTGACGGGCACCGGCGGCGACCACATCGAGGGCGATTTCCTGGGCACCGATCCCACCGGCATGATCGCGCAGGGCAATGCTCAGGGCATCCGGTCCGAGGTGGACGATGTCACGATCGGCGGCCTGGCCCCCGCGCAGCGGAACGTGATTTCGGGCAACCTTGGCAACGCCGAGGTCGAGAGCCGTGGGGATCGTGGCGTGATCCAGGGCAATTACGTCGGCATCGGAGCCGACGGCAGCACGGTTCTGGGGGGCGCCAACCGCGTCGTCATCAGCGGATCGTCGAACACCGTGGGGGGCAGCACGGCCGGTGCGGGCAACGTGATCGCGAACTATAACGCCTACGCGCTGGCCTTCGAGAACGGCGGTGGCACCGGCCATACCTATCACGATGGCCTGGTGCAGGGGAACCGGATCGGGGTCAACGCCGCCGGAACCGCCCTTACCAACACCGCCACGTTCTACAACAGCGAGGGGATCTACGTCGGCGGGTGGACCAACCTCACCATTGGTGGGACATCTCCCGCGGCGGCCAATATTATCGGGGGCGCCTCGCCCGGAATTGACCTCGAGTTATCGACCGGCGTGCTGATCCAGGGTAATGCGATCGGCACCGACCTCACCGGCACGCTCAACTTCGGGGGCAACGCGGGATCCGGCATCGAGATCGGCGGCGACCTGCATTCCGGCGGCTCCGACAACAACACGATCGGCGGCACGGTGGCCGGTGCGGGGAACATCATCGCAAACAATGCGAACGGGGTCTTCGTCGACTTGGAGAGCACCAACAACACGATCCTCAGCAATACCATCTTCGTCGGCAACTACGGGAACGCTATCCTGCTGGCGGACCCCACCCACCTCGTGGAGAGCAACGTCGCGGGAGGCAACAATTCCCAGGCCGCGCCGGTGCTGACCTCGGCCTCGCGATCCGGCGGCAGCACGACGGTCGTGGGGACGATCGACAGTACTCCGAATGCCGCCTTCACCGTGCAGTTGTACTCGAACGATACCTGCTGCTTCGACGGCTCGGGGCCCGGTCAGACCCTCCTCGGCACGATGACAACACCGCCAGCCGACGCCAACGGCCATGTCACCTTCAGCATCGACGTGCCGTCGGACATCCCCGATGGGACGTTCCTCGATGCCACGGCGACCGATCCCTCGGGGAACACCTCCGAGTTCTCGCTCGACCTGATCATGGGTCACATCTTGATCGTCACCAACACGGACGACAGCGGCACCGGGTCGCTCCGCCAGGCGATCCTGTGCGCCAACACCGTGCCGGGCACCGATACGATCGCGTTCAACATCCCCGGTTCGGGCGTGCAAACGATCGACCTGGCCTCGGCCCTGCCGACGATCACCGACCCGGTGATCATCGACGGCTACACCCAGCCGGGTGCCAGCCCCAATACACAGACAAACGGCGACAATGCGGTCCGGCTCATCGAGCTCGATGGGGTCGGCTATGGGCTGCAGATCACCGCCGGCAACTCCGTCGTCCGTGGGCTGGTCATCAATCGCAGTGTCTACTCGGGCGTCGGGATCCGCTTGTCCGGGAACGGCGGCAACCTGATCGAAGGAGATTTCATCGGCACCGACGCTTCGGGATCCACCGCTCAGCCCAACTTCGGCGATGACGGCGTGCTGATCAACCAGAGCTCGAACAATACGATCGGGGGAACCACGCCCGCGGCGCGCAACATCATCTCGGGCAACGGCGGGGATGGCATCGAGATCTCGGGAACCGCCGCGAATACGTCTTCGAACCTCGTCCAGGGGAATCTCATCGGAACGACCGCCTCGGGCGCCGCCCTGGGCAATGGCGTCAACGGCATCGGGATCAATGGGTCCGGCAACACGGTCGGCGGCTCTGCCGCCGGGGCGGGCAACGTCATCGCCTATAGCCAATTCGCCGGGATCGGCGTCTCGAGTTCCCAGGGGACGAGCATCCTCTCCAACACCATCACCAATAATCAACGTGACGGGGTCCTCGTCGGCTCTGGCGGCCAGGGGACGAGCATCCTTTCCAACTCCCTCTTCGACAACAGCTACCTGGGCATCAGCCTCGGCAACGGCATTTCACCGACACCGAATGACCCGGGCGACTCCGACACGGGACCCAACGGCCTCCAGAACGACCCGGTGATCACCTCGGCCACGATCGTCGGCGACAGCACGACCATCGTCGGCACGCTCAACAGCACGCCCAACTCGACGTTTCACATCGAGTTCTTCGGCAATGGTACGGCCGACTCTTCGGCCCGCGGAGTGGGTCAAACACTCCTGGGCTCCATCGACGTGCCGACGGACCCGAGCGGCAACGGCAGCTTCACCGTCCCGTTCACCGGAACCCCCAACTTCGTCGCGGCCACGGCGACCGATCCGTCGGGCAATACCTCGGAGTATTCGGCAACCGTCGCCACGACGACCGAGCAGGCCCCGTCGGCCGATTTGACCATCGCCGTGACCGCGGCTCCCGACCCGCTGACGCTGGGCGACGGCCACCTGACTTATGGACTGACCGTCACCAACCACGGCCCCAATCCGGCCCAGGACGTAACCGTGACCGACACCCTGCCCGCGGGCGTGACGTTCGTCTCGGCCACCGGCGGCGTCACGCCGGTCAATGGCACGCTGACCTTCGCGCTCGGCACCCTGGCCGACGGCGCTCAGACGACGGTCACGATCGTCGTGACGCCGACCGCGACCGGTACGTTCACCGATTCGGCCTCGGTCTCCGGGAGCGTGACGGATCCCGACACGTCGAACAATTCCGACAGCCGCGCGGCGACGGTCCAGGCGCCGACAGCGCCGCCAACCCCTTCAGCGGACCTGTCCGTCGCCGTCTCCGCCGCTCCCGACCCGCTGACGCTGGGCGGCAACCTCACCGAGACGGTGACCGTCACCAACCACGGTCCGGATGCGGCCCAGGATGTGACCGTGGCCGACACCCTGCCCGCGGGAGTAACCTTCGTCTCGGCCCCCGGCGGCGTCACGCCGGCCAATGGCACGCTGACCTTCGCGCTCGGCACCCTGGCCAATGGTGCTCAAACGACGCTGACGATCGTCGTGACGCCGACATCGGCCGGCACGCTCACCGATTCGGCCTCGATCTCGGGGAGCGTGGCGGATCCCGACACGTCGAACAACTCGACGAGCCGCGAGACCACGATCCAGGCACCGCCTCCGACGAAAGTCCCAGACCTGTCCGTCTCGATCGCCGAGGCCCCGGAAACGGTGAAAGTCGGGCAAGAACTGACCTATACGATCACGGTCACCAATAGCGACGCGGCCGCGGCCACCCAGGTGACGCTGACCGACACGCTGCCACCCGGTGTGGACTTCGTCCGGGCGACGGGCAACGTCGCGCCGGTGGATGGCGTCCTGACATTCAACCTGGGTCAGGTGTCCGAAGATGCCCACACTGTCCTGACGGTCGTCGTCACGCCGAGAACCGCGGGCTCGATCACGACCACGGCCCAGGTCGGCGCGGCCGAGACCGAATCCAACACGGTCAAGAACACCGCCACGCGGACCGATGCGGTTGCGGCTTCCAGTTCGACGTCGACCTCGACGACCAGCTCGAGCCCGAATTCCAGCGGATCGCCCTCTGTCGTCGATGGGCCCACGGTCGTGCGGGTCCGGCGCTTTGGATTCCACGCCCAGCCGACGTGGTTCGTCATCAACTTCAGCGGAGCGCTCGACTCCGCGCGCGCGGCAAACCGGGCCAACTACGTCATCAGGGATCCGCGTGCGGGCCGAAGAGCGGATCCTCCCATCGCGATCGAGTCGGTCATCTACGACCCGAGCACCGAGGTCGTGATGGTGCACACCAAGTCCCGACTGAACCTCCACCGCCCCTATCGGCTCGTCATCCTTGGAAGCGGGCCGCACGGCCTGACCGATCGGTCCGGCAAACTGATCGACGGCGATCAGGACGGCCGGCCGGGGGGTGATTACGTCGGCCGGATCGCCGGGAAGATGCTGGCAGGCCGGGCAGACGTCAACGGCCCGATCTTCGGCTCGAGGACCCCGAAGGTGAAGTCGAACCGGGCGGTCCATTCGGGGTCCGGCGATCCTGTCCAGGGAACGCGGCAGGCGACGCCAGGACGTGTCAGCCCCGCGGCTCGAGCCGTCGATGCACTCCTTGAGAGAGGGCCCCTCGATCGGGTCCGGTAGAAGCGACGGCTTTCGGATCGCCCCGCGGTGCGAAATGCTCGGACGGGCCGAGTTCCGAGCGACTTCGCACGTGGGGAATCCCTCGACGGCGAACGCTGGCTCCTCGCCGCCCCGGAGCGCCACGCTTCGCCGGTCCACGCTCATGTGCCGCGCGGACATCGACGCAGACGTTCCCGTGCCGGCGGTCGGATCCCTCCATACGGCCTTGTACGCTTAGACGCGGTTTCAAGAGGGGACTGGCTCCGAGTCTTCGAGGTGCCTGTCCCCTCTTGAAACCGCGTCTTACCCCCCAACGACCGCACGAACGCAACTCTTCCCACTCCGATGGATCACGAACGATCCGGATCGTTGACAGTCGAGAATTCGATCCGGCTCGCGGCGGGGTCAGGAGACCCACGCCGAGCGCGTGGACGCGGGAGTGTCCCAGACGGCATTCCCACCCAGAGCTTGGCGACGAGACTAAAGTCGTTGGCTCATTTCGGGTTGCGTCAAGAATCCGGTGGTGTAAAGCCCCAAAAAATGTCATATCCAAGAAAATTCATGCAACTAAAAGCGGGGATGTGCGGATCATACCCAGTGGAGGGTATCGAAGTCGACATCCGCACGATCACGACGGCCGTCGCCAGCGCACCGGGGCCTCAGCATCATGACCGTCACAACCGCTACGACCGCGACCAAACTCGATCGAGCCGAGATCAGCCGGCGTAACGGCCGTATGAGTAAAGGGCCGTCCACGCCTCAAGGGAAGCAACGGTCGAAGTTCAATGCCGTCAAACACGGCATGACCGCCAAAACCCACATCTTGCCCGGCGAGGATTCCCAGGCGTTCCAGGCGCGGCTCAACGCCTGGACCGCCGAGGTTCAGCCCCGTTCGGAAATCGAACAGGCCCTGATTGAACGCGCGGTGCACGCCCACTGGAAGCTGGAACGGGCCGATCGGGCCGAGGCCGCCCGGCTCGCCCACCTCATCACCTCGGTCCCGGCGGCTGAGGCCCGGCGCGAGCAAGAAGTGGCCGTCGCGCTGGGCTTCTGGCTCTTGAGCGGACGCGGCCAGGACGCCGAACCCGGCCTGATGGAGAACATCCTCAACGTCCTGGGTACCGGGCCGGACTCGGCCAAGGGCCCCGGCCACCTCGACCTGCTCGACCATCCCCAGGCCATCGTCTTCCGGCTCGAATCGACGGCCGCCGGCTGCCGATGGCTGCTCGACCGCTGGGCCGAGCTCCGCGCCGAGCTCGACAGGGGCCGCCCCTGGTCGCACGAGCAGCAGGTCAATGCCGTCCGCCTCCTGGGAAAACGACCGCTGGACCGGAGTGGTTGCCACAAGGTCGTGGATCCGTTCCAGTGCTGTGCCGACATCACGGTGCCGGACGACCTCGACCTGGAGCGGGAGGACCGCTGGGATCGCTGGCTGCTGCGGCAGTTGGATGAGCGGCTGCCGGCGCCGGAAGCCGAGACGATCGCCGCGTTCCGGAGCGTCGCCGACCGGGCGATCGCGCGGCTGGAGCCGATCGCCGCCGAGCATCGCCGCCGCGCCGAGGCTGACGACGTGGCCGCCCGGCTGTCGTTCGACCCCGGCGCCGAGGGCGAACGCTTGCGCCGGTACGAGTTCTCGTGCGATCGGTCGCTGTGCCGCAGTATTGATACGCTCGTCAAGGTCCGCAAGTCCGGCGTGGGCGTGGAAGCGGAAGCCGAAGCCGAATCGTGTCCCGATTCCGAGGCCCCGGCGTCTCCAGTGGCGACTCCGGCCAACTCGACCGGCGCCGAGCCGGCGCCCCGCGAGACGGTCGCGAGTCCAACGGACGACCCTGCGGATCACGCGTCCGAGCCTGCGGGCCCGCCGCTCGACCCCGCGAGCTCGCAAAACGAACCCACGACCCCGGCGGTCCCGCTTCCGACCGACCGCGATGAACCCACGGGACCCCCGCCGGAGATCCCTCGTCAGAGGCTGCCGGTTCTGGGTGGCCTGGTCTCGGTGGCGATGCTCCTGCTGCTCTGGGGTGCCGCGCGCGGCGGCCATCACGATCCGCAAAACGAACCGACGGCCCCGTCGGCTCATTCGGACTGGCAAAACGAACCCAGCGGGTCGCCGGGTCGGGTCGTTCCGGGCACGATCCCTCGACCGGCGGACCGGCGGAAGCCGGACATCCCACCTCCGATTCCGCGCATCTTGCGGGATGTCCGCCTTCAGGCGGCCTCCGTCCTGCGTTCGACGCGGGCCTCCGGGCACCCGAAGGGTCGCCGCCGAGTGCCGATCGTCGTCTCCGAGGCACTCCTGGCCGCGTACACTCATGACCTGGGCATGGCGTTCACCGTCGAAGAGCACCAGGCCATTACCGATGCTCAAAGCCAGTCTACCCAGCGACAGCACTATCTCCGGTTCCGCGACGGCTTCGGCGAAGACGTTCGGCAGATCGATCGGTTGAGCCAGTCCAATGCTCCGGGCGACCGAGATCGAGCCGCAAGCCATCGAGACGCACATCCTCGCGGAGTACATTCGCGTCACCCACACCGACGACGACACAACGAGCCGGATCAATCGATGGCTCGATGCCATGAAAGCACCGGATGTCGCGAACAACGCATCCCTGTTCGCCTATGCGGGCATCGACTATCAGCGCTGGCCGGTGCTGATCGGCGCCAGCCATGGGCATGGCGCAGGCTGGCTGCGCTACAGACTGAACCAATTGGTCAAGAAAGATACCGGCTTCTCGGTCCTGATTGGTAGCGGTGAGCGGTCAACCTGACTTTTGCGGGGCTACTCCTCCGGCCGGCCGACTCGGCTTGACCCCAGCCACTCCGCGAAAGGATGTAGGATGAAAACGCCAGTTCAGCCTGAAGGAGTGGAACAAACACCTCGCGATCAACGGCTGGAATTTAGCAACGCTCCCGTCCGGCGAACCGCGGCTCGAGTACTCTGCACACCAATGCCACCACCCGGTCTACGAGAAAAGCATTCGCGATTTCGTCTCCTCGATCGATACCGAGATCCGCGACGTGCGTGAGGAACTCGACTGGCAGCGTGGCCCGTTGCTAAACCTGGGGAGTTGGCGGTACGGGATTCACCTGCCTCGCAAAGTCGAGCTGACCATCACGGCCAAAGAGGAGCATGGTAGGCCCATCTACACGTACCGCGACCTCAATTTCCAGCTCGACCAGGACGAGATCCAAAAGCTGCTGATGGGTGAGTCGCTTACGTCTGACTCATCCTTCATCCTCCGCGAGCTCCTCCAGAATGCCCTCGATGCCCTGGAGTTGCGAGATCTCCGACTGAAGATGCTCGCACGAGGCGAGACGCCGCACGAGAAGATCGATCCGCTTCCTTGTCGAGTGAAGCACTGCAAGTCATTCTGACCTGGGGACACGACGCGACCTCGGGTCAGGAGTACCTGCTGGTGGAGGACAATGGGGTGGGGATGACGGAGGACGTCATCACACGGTTCTTCACCCAGGTCGGCAAGATGCTACTACCGCAGTCCCGATTATCATCGGGAGCGGGCCTTGTTGCGGAACGCCAACCTGATCACGTCCCCGATCTCGATCTTCGGCATCGGGATCCTCTCATGCTTCATGATTGCCGATCGCCTGGAGGTCCGCACCTGCCCCGGCGGTGCGAACGACACCGACCGCACCCCGCGCGACATCACGATCTCCGGTCCCGGAAGTTTGTTCTGGCTCCGACGAGAAACGCCAGGGAACCGAGATCAAACTCTTCCTCAAATCGCGATTCCGCCTCGAACACAACGCACAGGCGTTCCTTCCGGCGTTACGACATCACTTCGGTTACGAGAGGGGAGAGCAATACAACCCAGGAGCTGGGGTGATCGATGTCCGCCCTTCATTGCCGCTGCTCATGTCGTCTGGCCCCGATATCCGATTGAGATTCGCGTTCCCGGGGGAGCGGCCATTCGGATCGACGACCGTTTCCATATCGACACGCTGGCGCCGATCAATCGAGAAGCGGTCATCGAGAAGGCCAAGGAATGGGAGTGTCCGAGCTCGTTCCTTGGCGATCCCAAATGGGGTTTCTGGGATTGGGAGGACTGTGAAGGGCCCGAGGCGACCGGTAGCCGCATCCGGCTGTGGTTCCCGCGCAATTACCGACCCCCGGAAGGTCCGGACCTGCCCGTGGATGCGGACGAGGGCAAGAAGTTGTGCCGACAGGGTGAATTGGCGTCATTCGTGGAACCACTGCTTGAGGGCGGTGCGCGATCGCGTGTAGTGGTGCAGGGGATGAATGTCGAAAGGGACGAAATCGCTCGATCGCGATTGGAGATCGCGCCAGCCGTCGGGACCCGGGTCTGGATCGATCTGCGCGGTTCCGCGGTTCCCGGTCTCACGGCCGATCGAAGACGAACGATCGCACCGACGGATCGTGAGAGTTGGGGACAAACGATGGAAGCTTTCTTCGGGCGAGGATTGGCAGCGCCGAGCGCTGCATTGGATGATCGCAGACCTGGCCTGCGGAAGAACCTGGCGTCCGGCTTTCGTTGGAAAACGGGAATTGGGCGGCCAGGCCCAACGCGGGCGGCGTTACGCCATTTTGACCTGATGTGCGCTTGTGAGATGTCCTGGAAGGCAGAATCTCATAATATTATTTTATATCAATTTACGAAGTTA
This sequence comes from uncultured Planctomycetota bacterium, assembly GCA_963845755.1. Lineage (GTDB taxonomy): Bacteria > Planctomycetota > Planctomycetia > Isosphaerales > Isosphaeraceae > CAWJTV01. Next base: position 727,972 of record CAWJTV010000011.1, on the reverse strand, counting down.
CTTCAGTCGATCACCCGCGACCTCGTCCTCGCTATCGCCCACGACCGCGACCGCGACCTCGCCCGCGACCTCGCCCGCGACCGCGACCTCGCCCTCACTCTCACCCTCGCCCTCGTCCGCGACATCGTCCGCGACCGCGACCTCGCCCTCCCCCGCGCTCGCGACCTCGCCCGCGACCTCGCCCGCGATCTCGCTCTCGCCCGCGACCGCGACCTCGCCCTCCCCCGCGCTCGCGACCTCGCCCGCGACCTCATTGATATTGAATTTTCCACTGGCTCGTTTATGAGTCAAGCATTCCTACCGGATCTGTCGACTAGCTGGCCGCCATTCGCGTGTGATTCTTTGAAGGGCCAAATCGGGGGCGCGATCCTTGCCGGCCCAGGACTCGTGGACTTCGAACTGGAGCAGGACGGGCGTAATGTGCATTTCAGCGATCGAGAAGGGAATGCCCCGAACCGTTAGTCCGCAAAGGCTACGATCTGACATTCCCCATGGTGGCCATTCCGCTGGGCGCCCTGAGGCGCGATTGTCCCACTTGGAGGACGGACCGTCGGGTTTTTCCGCTAGGCGTCGTCCCATTCCTGTTCCCCGATTTGCACGAGATCCGGCGCCGTCACGCGAAGGCGCTCCGGACCCAATTCCGGGTGCCCCGTATCTTTGCCCTGTTGCCTGCGCATCGAGCTCTGGAGCAAGCCGTTCGCCCACTGGACCGAGGACGACTGGTCCACCTGCGGCCTCTCGGCGCTCTGGGATCTCGACACCGGCCGTGTCCTCTGGGCTCACGGGGCGCACGACGTCGGCGCGATGCCGACCGTAGGCCGCGAGGCCCCGGAATTCTTCGGTTGGGCTGGGGTGGACTTGAAGACTTCGAGCCCCGGGCCAGGTGCCGACGAGACCCGCGGCTGAGCGGATTTCCTCCCGGAAAGCCGTGGAGTCGCCGATCACAAGCAGTATACTGGGACGGAAGCGACCCGACCCGCCTCGTCCTTCCCTCCGGAGGCGCTGATTCCATGAGAGTTTCCCGGTACTGGCTGATCGGTCATGCCGCCATCCTCGCCGCGCTCCTTCAACCGTGGCTGCGCACCGCAGGCGCCGCGGACCGCGTCGAGGCGCGATTCGACCAGCAGGTCCGGCCGATCCTCGAGGACTACTGCTTCGCCTGCCATGGCAACGGGTTGAAAAAAGGGGGCGTGACCCTCGATGGGTTGGCCTCGGACGGGGCCCGGCTTCACGACGGGGAGTTCTGGTGGGCCGTGCTGAAGAACGTGCGGTCCGGCATCATGCCCCCGGCCGGCAAGCCGCGGCCGTCGGAGAAGGAGCAGCAGCTCCTCGAGGACTGGATCAAGTCGGGGGCATTCGGGCTCGATCCGGACGATCCCGACCCCGGCCGGGTCACGGTCCGCAGGCTCAACCGGGTCGAGTACCGCAACACGATTCGCGAGCTGATGGGCGTCGACTTCGACACCACGGCCGAGTTCCCGCCCGATGACACCGGGCACGGGTTCGACACCATCGGTGACGTGCTCACGCTCTCCCCCATGTTGCTGGAGAAGTACCTCCTGGCGTCGCGGTCCATCGTCGCGCAAGCCGTGCCCATGTCGGCGCGCGCCGTCACGGAGACGACGATTGCCGGTCAACGCTTTCGCCGCGCCGGGAGCCCGGCCGCCGGCAGCAACGAGGAAGGCCCGCTCTCCTTGCCCTATTACGAGTCGGCGAAGGTCTCGACCACGTTCGCGGCCGCGCATGCCGGCCACTACCGGTTGATCCTGGACCTGTCGGCAACCGAACGCTACGTCGATGGCGTCAACGACTACAACCAGTGTCGGGTCCTCCTCACGGTGGATGGCCAGGAACGCCTCCGGCGTGATTTCGTGCGGCAAGAAGGCCGGACCTACCGCTTCGAAATCGACCGAGCCTGGCAATCCGGCGATCATGAGCTGTCGATCGAAGTGCAGCCGCTGACGCCGGCCAAGGAACGGGTCCGGTCGCTGGCGATCCGGATCAATGGCCTGATCGTGCGCGGGCCGTTGGAGGAACGCTACTGGACCCAGCCGCCGACCTACGGCCGGTTCTTCCCCCGAGCCGTGCCGGTCGATGTCTCGGAGCGCCGTCGTTATGCCCGCGAGTTGCTGCGCCGGTTCGCCACCCGAGCGTTCCGGCGTCCGGTGGACGAGGCCACGGTCGACCGGCTCGCGGCGCTCGCCGAGCGGGCGTCCGCCCAGGGAGGGGCGACGTTCGAGGCCGGCATCGCCCAGGCGATCACGGCGATCCTGGCATCGCCGAGGTTCCTGTTCCGCGAGGAGGACAGCGAGCCAGGCTCCTCGGAACGGTATCCGCTCATTGATGAATATGCCCTGGCGTCGCGGCTCTCGTATTTCCTCTGGTCGTCCATGCCCGACGATGAGCTGTTCCGCCTGGCCGGCGAACATCGGCTGAGAAAGGACCTCTCCGCGCAGGTCAAGCGGATGCTCGCCGACCCGCGGTCGGACGAATTCGTCCGGAACTTCGTGGGCCAATGGCTCCAGGCGCGCGACATCGAGACCGTCGTGATCAACGCGTTCGCCGTGATCGGCCGGGACGCGGCGCCGGACCCCGAGGCGGACCGGCGTCGGGCGCGATTTCGAGAGCTGAATGGCAAGCCCACGGACCAGCTCACCGACGCGGAGAAGAAGGAGCTCGAAACGGTCCGCAGCTCGTTGTTCCGGGGATTCCGCCGCTTCCGCGAGTTCGACCTGACCCGCGACCTCCGGCGCGCGATGCGCCGGGAATCCGAGATGCTCTTCGAGTACATCGTGCACAACGACCGCAGCCTGCTGGAGCTGCTCGACTCGGATTACACCTTCCTGAACGAGCCGCTGGCGAAACAGTATGGGATCCCCGGCGTCAAGGGCGACGCGATGCGCAAGGTCTCCCTGCCGCCGGGAAGTCCGCGCGGCGGCGTGCTGACCCAGGGGACCGTCCTCATCGTCACCTCGAACCCGGATCGGACCTCGCCCGTCAAGCGGGGCCTGTTCCTGCTGGATAATATCCTGGGCTCACCCCCTGCCCCGCCGCCGCCGGACATCCCGCCGCTGGAGGCCGCCGTCCGGAAGATTCAGGGCCGGAGTCCGACCTTGCGCGAGGCGCTGGCGTTGCATCGCAAGGAAGCCTTGTGCAGCTCCTGCCACAATCGGATGGATCCCCTGGGCCTGGCGCTGGAGAGCTTCGACGCGCTGGGCCGGTGGCGCGAGATGGAACGGAAGGTGCCGATCGACGCCTCGGGACGACTGATCACCGGCGAATCGTTCCAGAACGTCCGCGAGTTGAAACGAATCCTGGTCAAAGACCATCGCCGCGAGTTCTACCGATGCGTGAGCGAGAAGCTGCTCACGTATTCCCTCGGGCGCGGTCTCGGTTATTCTGACGTGGGCGCTGTGGATCGACTGGTGGAGCGGATCGAGGCGGAAGACGGTCGCGCCATGGCCTTGGTCGTGGGGGTGATCGAATCGGCGCCGTTCCAGAAGCAGCAGCGGACGGGCCCGGGGAAGCCGCCGAACCCTTCCGATAGGACGATCGGGCAAGGCACGGTCAATCGCGTCAAGCTGGGGAGTGTTCCATGACATCGAGACTCGACCGGGACGATTCGGGCGCCGCCCGGCGCGATCCGGACTTCAACCGTTGACAGTTCCTCGGCCGGCTCGGCGCCGGCTTCGCTGTGCCGGCCTTTGCGTCGCTCGCGCCATCGCGCGCCATCGCTGCCGTGCCGGCGACCGCCTCCGGCCTGGCCACGACCGCCACGGGTGCGCCATTCGCGCGCGGCCTTCGTGTACTTCCCCAACGGGGCCATTCCGGCGCAGTGGTGGCCCAAGAACGAGGGGGCCGAGTTCCCACTCAGCCGCACTCTCCAGCCTCTGGAATCGAGCCGGCGGCTGATCCAGGTCCTCGGCGGTCTGAATCATCGAACGGCGACCGGCGGCCCCGATGGCGCAGGCGATCACGCGCGGGGTAACGGAACGTTCCTGACCGGCGTCCGGCTGAAGAAGAGCGCGACGGACATCCGCGCGGGCATCTCCATCGATCAGTTGATGGCGCGTCGGATCGGTCATCTCACGCGCTTCCCCTCGCTGGAGCTGGCGTGTGAGCCGGCGCGGAAGACCGGGGCCTGCGATTCCGGGTTACTCGTGCGTTTATCAGTACAACATCTCCTGGAGTTCGCCCACGACGCCGATGACGCCTGAGGCCAATCCGCGCCTGGTCTTCGAGCGACTCTTCGGAACCGGCGCGCCCGGCGATCGGAAAGCCAACCTGGAGCGCCGGCGGCACGAGCAGCGATCGATCCTCGATTTCGTCCTGGACGACGCGCGTTCCATGCAACGGCGGCTCAACCCTCAGGACCAGTCCAAGCTCGACCAGTACCTGACCAGCGTGCGCGAGATCGAGACGCGGATCGAGAAATCGGAACGGTTCGGCGACGCCGCGGACCCGCGCGTCGAGACGCCGATGGGCGTCCCTTCGGACTATGCCGAATACCTCCAGCTCATGTACGACCTGCTGGTGCTGGTGTTCCAGACCGATTCGACGCGGGTCGCGACCCTGCTGCTGGCCCACGATGGTAGCAATCGTTCGTTTGAACACATCGGGATCTCCGAGGGCCATCACGACCTGACCCACCACCGCAACCGGGCCGACTGGATCCAGAAGGTCGCGGAGATCGACCTGTGGTACGTCCAGAAGTTCGCCCGGTTCCTGGATAAGCTTCAGGAGACGAAGGACGTGGACGGCCACTCGCTGCTCCACAACGCGATGATCCTGTATGGCAGCGGCAATGCCGACGGCAATCGCCATACCCACGACAACCTCCCGCTGGTGCTGGCCGGCGGCGGCGGCGGCACGCTCAAGCCCGGCCGTTACGTGAAGCACGGCTCCAAACCGACGACGAACCTGTTCCTCGGCCTGGCCGATCGCCTCGGGATGACCGGGCTCGAACGATTCGGCGATTCCACGGGGCGCCTCGGCGATATCTAGCCCGAATGTCTCACCACAGAGCCACAGAGGGCATAGAGAAGACGGAAATACCTACGAATGTCCATGGGTCCGCGCCTTCCTTCTTGATCGAGTCGAGGGGATACGTCTTACCCGAACCGAGTTCCTGGACGACCGGGATGCTGATCGGGAATCGCGTCCCGTTCCGCTCGACCGGCCGCGTCTGATTGAACACGGCGATGAGCCGGGTCTTCGCGGCCGGCCCGGCTCGATCGGTCACGGCCTCGACCCACCGCGGCTTGCCCGTCAGCCGGAGAACCTCGGTCAAGGCCAGCGTTGCCGGCTCGATCCGGCAGACGCGGCCGTTCTCGAAACCCGCCAGGATCGCGTCGTGCTCGCCCCGGCCCAGACAGGCGATCGGTACCGGGCCGAACCACTCACGGGTCAGCTTGAGCGTTGCCAGATCGAAGCGCAGCAGGTTGCCGGATTCGGTGAGCGCGATGATCGCATCGCCGGCGCGGCGTGCGTTGCGATCGTAGTGATAGTCGTAGTGGGCGGTCAGACCGGCAGGAAGGCGGATCGTCCCGCTCGGCGACTCCGAACCCGGCTCGGCACCGGCGAGGGGCGGTGTCAGGAGACCCACGCCCGAGGCGGTCAGAAGCCCCGCGGCCAGAGCGAGACAACCGACGAAGCGGCGCGTCATGGGACATCTCGATTCTCAATCCAGTTTCGGCCGGACGTCCGGCTCGACCTGGTAGCCGTTGGCCAGGGCATTGGTCATGTTGAACAGGCCGACGATCGCCATGACCTCGCCGAGCGCCTCCTCGTCCAGGCCGAGCTTGCGCAGCGCGGCGGTGTGCGAGTTGATGCAGTACGGACATCCATTCGTCGCCGAGACCGCCAGCGCGATGATCTCGCGCGTCTTCGGGTCCAGCCGCGGCGCGCGGCCGACCGACTCGGGATGCATCAACGACTTGAGTGTGTTCCAGACCAGCTCGAGCTGAACCGGATTCGTGGCGATGACTCGCCAGAAGGCCGGTACGAAGTCGATGTTCTTGGTGGCCTTGATGTCGGCGAAGATCGCGGCGACCTTCCCGGTCGCCTCGAGTTCCTCGACCGGACGAATCGTGGCGATGCGGTCGTCGGGCATGGGGATCTCCTCAGGTCTCGAGTGGCGGAACCTTGAGCATACCACGCCGCCGGCCTTGGCTCGAAGGTCCCGCCGACGCAGGCTCGGCTTCCCTCAACATGGCGAATTGTTGTATCCTCGAGCCGAGTATCAGTGGAGAGAGGGTCGCCCGCCGTCAGACCGAGGGAACTGAAAGGCGTGATCCGCGTTCGTTTGCTGCAATTCAAGAGGCGCCGGACCGTGCGCCGATTGATCGTCATCTCGACGATTCTGTGCGCCGGGTGGCTGTTGATCTCCGTGGCGGTCGCCTATCTGTTGACCCATCGTCTGACGGGCCGGTTCGCGGAGCCCCTGCCAAGCGTGGACTGGGGACGATTGGATAGCCACCGCATCGCGACCCGCGACGGCGAGGAGATCGGCGCGTGGTTCGTAGACGGTCGGGCCGAGGCGCCGAGCGTGCTGGTACTCCACGGCCACAAGGGCCATCGGCGGAATAGCCTGATCCGGGCCAAGGTCCTCGCGTCGCAGGGCTATGCCGTGCTGATGATCACGCTCCGGGGGCACGGCGACTCGACGGGCCATTTCGACGACATCGGCTTCGGCGCCCGCCACGACGTGATCGCGGCGGTCGAATTCCTCGAGGCCCGCCGGCCCGGGCGGTCGGTGATTGTTGACGGTAAGGAACCGCGAAAAAATAAGTTGAGCAATTTCGGGTTGCGGAATTATGCGGCTTCGACGATCCTTGCCGCATGCAAGACACAACCACCATTGAGTGTATCCGGCAGAAGTACCTGGCGCTGTCTCCTGTGATGGACGAGCAGATACGCAGACTGTGGGTAGCTACTGAGGCTTCCGCCTTGGGTTGGGGCGGCGTCACGGCCGTCTCCCTGGCTACGGGTGTGGCTCGTAATACGATCGCGGCGGGGCTTCGTGAACTGGAAGATCGTCGTGCTCATCCGGAGCCGAGCCGCGCGTTGCGGATTCGTCGCCCTGGTGCCGGTCGCAAGCTCCTGACCGAGACCGACCCGGGATTGCAACAAGCTTTGGAGGTCTTGGTCGATCCGGCGACCCGAGGGCATCCGGAGTCGCCGCTGCGCTGGACCTGTAAGAGCACCAGTAAGTTGGCCGAGGAACTTCGGAATCAGGGGCACGCCGTGTCGGACCGCGCGGTCGCTCACCTCCTGAAGAAGGCCGGCTATAGCCTGCAAGCCAATCGCAAGACGAGAGAAGGCTCCTCGCAGCCGGACCGCAACGCCCAGTTCGAGTACATCAACCGACAAGTGATCGCATACCAGAGGCGCAGTCAACCGGTCGTGTCCGTTAACACCAAGAAGAAGGAATTGGTCGGCGAATTCAAGAACCCGGGTGAGGAATGGCAACCCAAAGGCGAGCCGGAGGAGGTCAAAGTCCATGACTTCCCGGACAAGAAGTTGGGTAAGGCGATCCCTTATGGGGTATACGACCTCGCTCATAACGAAGGCTGGGTCAGCGTGGGGATCGATCACGATACGGCGCGGTTCGCGGTGGCCAGCATCGGGCGCTGGTGGCGGGAGATGGGTTGCCGGCGCTATCCGCGAGCTACGCAATTGATGATCACCGCGGACGGGGGCGGAAGCAATGGCAGCCGCAACCGACTGTGGAAGCTGGCATTGCAAGACCTGGCCAGTGACTTGGGTATGTCGCTGCGCGTGTGTCACTTCCCACCGGGGACCAGTAAATGGAACAAAATCGAACATCGGCTCTTCTGCTTCATTACCAAGAACTGGCGGGGCCGGCCGCTGACGAGCTACCAGGTGATCGTGAACCTCATCGCGAATACGACGACGAAGACGGGCCTGACGGTGCGTGCCCTCCTGGATACCGACGTATATGAGACCGGAATCGAGGTCAGTGACGAGCAACTTGCTAGCCTCAAGTTAACGCCGGCCAAGTTTCACGGAGAGTGGAACTACACAATCCGCCCCCAGAAATAATTGCTCAGGTTATTTTTTCGCTGTTCCTAACTCGATGGGCGCGGCGGCGGCCGTCTTCGCCGCACGGGACCTGGCCCATCGCGTCCGGGGCTACATCCTTGAGAGCCCCTACCAGGACCTGAAGACCGCCGTCTGGAACCGGGTCGAGTGCGCGCTGCCGCCCGTGCTCAGCCATGTCGCCTACACCGGGCTGAAACTCGTCGCGCCGGTCTTCCTGCCCCACCTCGACGAAATCTCCCCCTTCCAGGCGATCGCCGGCATCCCCGATGATGTGCCCGTCCTGATCCTCGCCGGTGCGGCCGACAGCCGGGCACGCCCCGAGGAGGCCCGCGCGCTCCACGGTCGAATCACGTCCCATTGCAAGCTGGTGTTCATCCCCGGCGCCGAGCACGGCGACCTTCTCCACTCCGCGCGGGATCTCTACACGCGAACGGTACTGGAGTTCTGCCGGGAAGTCTCGGCGCCGGCGCGGATCACCTCTTCGAGTCTTCCATGGAACCAATGACGGTGCGGCCGGTCAGGGTCTCCGCTCGTCGAGGAGCAACTCCTTGGCCCATTCCAGCAGTAACAGGTTCCTGGCATCCTCTCGCGCCGTCTCCGAGTCATCCTGCTCGGCTCGTAATACGCGGTGCCCTTCCTCGCTGGCCGTATGACCCCACGGTCCCAAGCGACGCGGCGTCTCGAGGTACTCGGCCAGTTGGTGAGGTTCGAAGATGGAGAGGATCTCGGCCACATAATCCGGGATGAGTTCCCGCCATTCGGCGTTGGTCTCGGCGACCTCGAGGAAGTTGAGGAACTTCTCGCCGATCAAGTAGCCCAGCGCCTTCTCGGCGCCGAAGCGGTCGAGGATGTCGCGGGCAGCGTCACACTGCGATTCGATGATCTCGCTGGGGTCCATGGTCATCCTCCGGGTCGGTGATGCTCGACCATCGGCTCCTGGGCAGAGCGCAGGCAACACGACGGTGCTTCTCCCTTTATTTCCTCATGCAACAGTTCTTGAACTTCTTCCCGCTTCCGCAGGGGCAAGGAGCGTTCCTACCGACTGTCTGATGGCCCTGGGGATTGCGGAAGGGGGTCAGCCGGGGCGCGGGTGAGGCCGGACGAGGCGCGGGCGGGGGCGGTGGCTTGAGCTGGGGTAGATCAGGCATCGGCTCGCCGGTCAGCTTCGATAGACCGTAGAGTAGCTGGGCTCTCGGGTTGCCCTCGAGGCGCTCCATCACCCTCCGGTGTTCTTCCCGCTCGGCCTTCTCCGCGGCGCGCCACTCATCGAGTTCGGGGAACCGCTCGCCCATGATCGTGGCGGTCGTCACCAGATCGTTTCGCAGTCCTTGACCCTCGAAGCCGAAAGAGCGGTCCAGGAGAAGTTGTCGCGCCGCTTCGATTCCCTCGGGCGCGAAGTGAGACAGAAGGGCGTGCGCCAGGAACACGCAAATATCGTCGTCCTTCTCCAGGCCCAGCAGGTGGAGGCACGTCTCCACGGCCAGGTCGGAATGAATGTGTTCGAGCATTCCGGCCGCGTAGATCCGGAAGTGATGTTCGGCCCCGGGGAACGCCTCGGCGACGGCCTCCAGTACAGCGGGCGTGCCGATACGGCCCAGTGCCTCGGCGCACGCCTGGTTGAGCAAGTCACCGCCATCCTCCTGGAGCTTGGCGACGATCAGCGGGATCGTCGATTCCAGATGTGCCCGTCCGGCCAGGAACACGGCCATCGGCTCCAGCCACGCCATCGGGTTGTGACGGTAGTCCTCGATCTTCTGGGTCAGGAACGAATGGACCTTCTCCTCGCACGACGGGCCGTGTCGCGCCAGAGCCTCCACAATATGGTTGGCACGGCCCAGGTTGAACTCGTTGACGTATTCCTTGTCCTTGTCCTCCTCACAGAGCTGCTCCAGGTTCTTCCAGCAGGTGGCCTCATCCCATGACATCATTTGCAGCCGCTCCTCCAGGGCGTCCATCAAGTCGGGGAGGAAGTGGCGGGCCTCGTAGATCGACGATTCCTTCGGCGAGAGCAGTGTGGGGTCGGCCTCCACCAAGATCATCGACAGGTTGTAGGCATAGTTCTCATACTGACCGCACCGCTTGTCGTTCAGCTCGTCGATGACCCACGTGATGGTCTCCTCGGTCTGCGACAGATCCCTGGACAGCCCGATCAGATGATAGGCGCCTTGCCGGCCGTAGGTCTCGACCGCCTTGATGGCGATCGGCATGATGGAAGGGTCGGGGCGATACGACCCGGCGAAGTAGCGGGTCGCGCCTTCCCTGATCTCGCCGTCGGGATCGAGGATGGCTTGCTTGATCTTGTCCTCGGGTAGGCGCATGGCACGGTTCCTATCAAGACCGACGATCGGACCAATCGCGGCGGGATGCGAGATTCCGGATTCTCGGTTCAGCATTATCTGGGAATTTGTGCTATTACATCTGTTTATCTAAAAGATGCGTGCACGGGGCAACGATCTCTGCGAGATCGAGTCTACTCATCCTCGTCCGGATACTGCGGCGGGCTCTTGCCAACCCGCTTCGTCACCTTCGGGAACTTGCCCCGGGGAACCGTGTCCTCGACGGCCTCGACGTTGATCTGGTGCCACCAGTCGTCGCCGAAGTCGAACCAGTAGCCGAATCGGTCGCCGACCTTCAGGCCCAGGGATGCGATGGTGGTCGTGTCCACGGCGGCCGGCCGGCGAATTGTCCTCGCCGAGTGGGTTCTCGAAGGCCATCGGCATCACATACCGGGGCCCTTTCGGGTCCATGGGCCCCTTGCCGAACTGGAACTCGTACATGTGTTCTTCCCAGCGGCCGAAGGCATCGAAGATGGCGTAATGCAGGTCTTGCAGGGTCTGGTCCCCCCGAATCTGGATCATGCGCGAGACCACCGGATTCTTCTTGACGAACGAATCGCTGAGGTTGCCGCCGATCAGGAAGACCTCGAGCGAGTAGAGGCACCCTCCCTGCTCTTTGGCCGGCTGGCTCGCTTTCTTGGTCGTTTTCTTGGCCTTGGGCATTGGCGTTCTCCTTCCGAATCTTGCCGCGGCTTCCGATGGAGGCGCCCCGTCACGACGGCGTCCCCTCGTGTCGGCCTGGCGCATTTTATTCTTGCAGAATGGATGCCGAGATGCGATCCCACGCGGGAAGATCTGCCGGCCGAGCGCCGTCGGTCTTGAATCGCTGAGTGTTTACCCGGCTGTCCGGGCGGGGGTATCATCGAAGATGATGAGAGGGCGCGCGATCATGACCCGCGAGGAGCGCTCGAACGTTCCCTGTTCGACTGAAATCGATCCACATCCGGAACTATCGTTCCCTTGCCGATGTGTCGCTCGATCTCGAGCCCGACAAAACCCGATTCGGGCCCGACGGCTCCGGGAAGTCGGCCCTCCTCGACACGATCTGGTTCATCCACGATAACACGCCGTTTCGCCGGTCCTTGATAGGATATGGTCGAGATGAATTCTTCAAAATCAGAACGTATTTTAAATAAAGATGCGCAGGCGACAGACAATCTACCATCTCGCGGGACCTGGTTCAGATTCCTCTCGGTCTTGCAATCGCCATGGGCTTCTCCGGCCTTCCTGGTGCCCTTTCTGCTGATGCTGGCTGTTCATCAAGTGCTGGGATTGTCAGACGCCCTACTTGTTGGCGATAAGCCCGGCGAGCGACCGGCGCATGAGTGCAATCTCCTGTTAGGTGTGAACATGAACCTCTGCGTAGCTGCTACGATCCTGCATTTTCTCGTAAGATCTCAACGCACGTTTCCCTGGTTCATCGCCAAGCTACTGATCCCGATCGTTCTTTTCTTGCTTGGCTTTCTGACGCTGTAAATTCGGTCGTGGATGGAACAGGTAACCGGCATAGGGACTACCTAACGCGGCCTTCGGCCGCAACCCCATCGGGATTCCCGATTCGCGATCCCGGATTCCCGAAGGGGAATGATCCGGGAATCCGGGATCTCGAATCCGGAATTCGGAATCCCCAGAGGCGCGCAGGGCGAAGGGATCCTACGGAGGACGACTCTACTGGCCTATTGCCGAGTTATTGACCTCAGCAACAGTCGTCAGACCGATCGATTCTTCGAGGGCTTCGCTCGTCCTTTGCCCCCGGCCATGGGCTCGGGACTGCCATCGAGCGCCTGGCCGGGCCTGGCGGCGTCGAGTCGGGTTCGGATCGCCGCGGCGTAGTCGGGCGAGAGCTCGAAGCCGAGGAAGTGGCGGTGCAGCTTCTTGGCCACAGCGAGCGTCGTGCCGCTGCCGCCGAACGGGTCGAGGACGACCTCGCCGGGATTCGAGCAGGAGCGGAGGATCCGGCCCAGAAGCTGTTCGGGCATCTGGCAGCCGTGGAAGCCGGCACGCTCCTTGAACGTGCCGCAGACCCGCGGGACGTACCAGGTATCGCTCTCGGGGCCGAAGCCGTTCGGGACGTCCTGCGGGCGGAGGATCCAGGTATCGTCCGGAAGGCGGCCCTCGGGGTTGGCCCGCGTATCGAAGTAAACCAACTGCCGCGCCGAGGGGACGCGGACTGCCTGGTCGTTGAAAGTAAAACGTTTGGGGTCACGCACGAAGTAGAACAAGTGGGCGTGACTCCGGGTGAATTTCTTCGTGCAGTGGACCCCAAACGTATAGTACCAAACCACCCAGCTCCGTAACGATAGACCCAGCTCGCGGTGGAACAGGACCTTCAGTTCGGCTGCGAACTCGTCGCCGATCGCCAGCCAGAACGTGCCGGTGGGCTTGAGCACGCGAACCACCTCGCGACCCCAGGCGAGAGTCCAGTCCAGATACGTCTGGGCATCGCGGCGGTCGTCGTAGATATCGTAATCATAGCCGATATTGAACGGCGGGTCGGCGAAAATCAGGTCGATCGAGCCATCTTCAACCCGCCGGAACAGCTCGAGGCAATCGCCGTCGTAGAGTTGGTCGAGCTCGAGGGTTGATCCTTGGACCGTTGAGTCGTGCATTGCCTTCCTCTTTCACCCTCGCCTGTTTGATCTGACGCCCGGTTCTCACGGGTCAGTGCTTGACAGGCCGCGTCATCGAGGACTACGGACGATCAACCTGGATTCCTCACCACAGAGGCACAGAGAAGTCAGAAATGCCCGGTCTTCTCTGTGCTCTCTGTGTCTTGTGAATGAGTTCGATCATGTTCCACGTCGGTTTGCGGTCTCTGCGGTCAGACATGCCGGCTAATACTCGTCGATGGGCGGGGCCGGCGCCGGGAGTTCGGCTCCGGGTCGGGGTGAATCGCGATCGGGGTTCGGATCGTCGTCGTCGGAGTCGCGGAAATCGCCGTTGTCGGAAGACGAGCCGGCCGGCGCGGCCGCAGTGTCATCCAGACGGAATTCGGAGAGCTTCTTGTGCAGGGTGTTGCGGTTGATGCCCAGCCGGGCGGCGGCCTTGATCTGGACGCGGTCGCAGGTCTGGAGGACCTGCTCGATCAGCTCGCGCTCGACCCGGCCGACGATCCGGTCGTACAGGTCGTTGGCGGCTGGCCCGGCGGCCCGGACTCCCGAGCGGACCAGCTCGGCGGTGAGCCCAGCCAGGTCGGTGCCGATGCCTCGCGACCGGATCGGACGCGGCACGCTCTGGCCCCGTAACTGCGGCGGCAAGTGCTCGACCGTCAGCTCCGGGCCCATGCCGAGGATCACCGCCCTTTCGACGTAGTTCTGAAGCTCCCGCACATTCCCCGGCCAGTCGTGCTCGCGCAACAGCCGCATCGCCTCCGCGTGGACCTTCCTCATATCCCGCCGGTTTTGCTCCGCGTAGCGGTTGAGGAAAAAGTTCACCAGGGGTTCGATGTCGTCCCGGCGCTTGCGCAGCGGGGCCAGGTAGATCGGCACCACGTTGAGCCGGTAGTACAGGTCTTCCCGGAACCGGCCGGCCTCGATCTCCTCGAGCAAGTCGCGATTCGTCGCGGCGATGATCCGGGTGTCGACCTTCTTGGTGTTGTTGTCGCCGACCCGTTCGAACTCGCCTTCCTGCAAGACGCGGAGCAGCTTCACCTGGAGCTTGGGCGAGGTACTGTTGATCTCGTCGAGGAAGATGCTGCCGGCATGGGCCGCCTCGAACCGGCCCGTTCGATTGTCAACCGCGCCGGTGAACGAACCCTTGACGTGACCGAACAGCTCGCTTTCGAGCAGGCTCTCGGTCAGCGCGCCGCAGTTGACCCGGATGTACGGGCCGGTGGAGCGGGGACTGAGGTCGTGGATGGCGCGCGCGATCAGCTCCTTGCCCGTGCCAGTCTCGCCGACGATCAGGACGCAGGCGCGCGACGGCGCCACGCGGCGGGTGGTCTTGACCACCTCCTGGAGGGCCGCACTCGAGCCGATGATGCCCGGCAGTGCGGAATCCTCGCCGCTGCGTCGTTGTCCCGGAGTGCCGGGGCCGGTTCTCGGCTCTAGGGCCATGGACGCTTCCTTAGTAGTCAGTCGTCAGTCGTCAGTTAAGACCATTGAGCCCGAGGGTCTTGACCGAATACGAGGCCGCCCCAAGCAACCGAAGATCTCCCGAAGTCCAATGCATTGAGTGACTACTGACTACTGACTACTGACTTCTGCCGAGCTGGCGTGATCGTGGTCCGTGACTGGGGCGGTGCCGGGGGAACGGCCGACTTCAGGGCGTTCAGGACGGCGGCCACGCCGGACCGGACGCCGGGATCGATCTCCTGATCGAGCGTCTCCGCGAGCCGGACCTCCTGGCGAGCGACGATCAGCGGCTTGAAGCGACGGATGCTGTGCACCAGCATGGCGGCGACCTGGGTTCGGAGGTCCGGTGGTTGTGAGGGGTCGAGCAGGAGGTCGGCCAGGCCGCGCTGGGCGTCCGGGTCGGGCAGCTCGCTGAGGACGGCGGCCGCGGGACGTACCGTCTCGGTTGAGGTCAAGGCCAGGATCAGCGACGGTTCGATGGTCAGCAGTCCGGAGGCCAGCGGAGACCTGGGATCGGCGGCGATCCGCGCCAGCAACTGGCCCGCATCGCGAGCGAGCCGGACACGTTCGGCGGCCGTGGTCGGGGCCGAGCGCCCCGAGACCAGCGGCAGCCGGTCCTTCAGCTCCTGCTCGAGCGTCGCGGCGTCCAGCGGGGGCACGATCCAGCGGATTCCGGGGAAATCGCCGCTCCAGGTTGGGCCGCGTGATTCTCAGGTCGTACGGTCCCGACACGTACAGCGGGATCGCGGCGGTGCGGGCATCGGCCTGGAGGTTGGCCAGGGTGTCGGTCAGCCTCCAGTCGCCGTAGAACAGGTCATAGCTGACGACGATCAGCTCGACGTCGGCGGCTTCGGCGGCGGCGAGGAAGCCCTCGTTGCCGGTCCGCTCCAGGACGGGATGATACCCGAGGTTGCCGAGGTAGCCCGCCAGCACCCCGCCCCGGCTGGGGTTGCCGTCGATGACCACGGCGCGGGGCTGGGGCTGGTTCATGATGAACCGGGCGAGGACGGGTGCGACGCGGCTGGAGCCGGCGAACGGCCGTTTGGGCGCCAGCTCGACAAGCGACCGGGCGGCGGCGAACTGGGTGCGCCGTCCCGGCGCCGTCAGGGCCCGGACCAGGGGATGAGTCCGGCCTCCCGCGGCGAGCGCCGTAGCGTCGGTGACCTTGGCCAGGGCGAGGACCGCGACGACGGCCAGATCGGTCTTGCCGTCGGCGATGGCGGTCTCCAGCACCTCGCCCAGCAGCGAGGGCCCGGCGGCGGTCGCCGCGGCGAAAGTGGCCGGATCCTTGGCCGGCGTCTCGTCCGGATTGACGCCTTGCACCGCCTTCTCCAGGGCCAGGCTGACCTGCGCGACCTGCGCCGATCGGTTCTTCGGGTCCAGCCGCAAGGCTTCCCGCGCGAATCGCAGGCCGAGGATCGACTGGGCCTCGTCGGCGTTCACCTCGCGAGGCACCGGTGCGTGTTTCGCGGGGTCCCATGCCCAGACGACGATGGTCTCTTCGGGAAAGTCGAGCCGGCGTCGATGCTCGCTCCAGGCGGCCTCGGTCAGGACCTGGACCGGGGTGCGCGGCTGGTCACCAAACGGTCGTCCGATCAATCGGGCGACCGCCGCCTGCGAGGCGGCCCGCAGGGCCGGAGCCACACCCGGAGCGGCCGCCGGGTACGTCAGGAGCGGCACGGCCTCCCGATCGCCGATCGAGCCCATCGCCGTGGCCGCATCGGTCGCCAGGGCGGGTTCGGGGCTTTCGAGCACGGCGCCCAGCACCGGGACGGCCGAGAAATCCAGCCGGCCCAGGTTCTTCACCAGCAAGTCGTGATCCCGCCGCGACAGCCCCGGCCGCCGCAGCGCCTCGATCACGTACGGCACCGCATAAGGACCCGCCTCCCGAAGCCGGCGGACGGCGTAGTCTTGCTCCTCGGGAGAACTCGTCAGCTCGGCGATCGACCGGGCGATCCGATCCGGCCGGGTTGCATGCCGTCGCGAGGCTACCGTCAGGGCGTCGATCAGCGGCTTCGCGAACGGCTGTGTCCCCGGATCCTGATCCAGTCGCAGGAACGACCCCGGGCCATACCGCTCCCGGACCGCGACCAACGTTGCGTCATCGGGCTGACTCTTCTGGAACTTCTCCAGATACGGCACCGCCTTCCGGGCCTGACCGGTGCGGATCAGATAGTCGGCGGCTTCCCAGAGCTCGATCGGCGTTTGCGGCTCCTTGGCGAACAGTTCAGGCCCCGGCGGCTCGCTCGCCCGCGAGGGATTCTTCGCCGCCTGCCGCCGCGAAGCCGCCACGAACGCCTGGGTCACCGGCTGGGCGAAGGGCCGGGTGGCCGGGTCCTCGGACAGCCGCATCAAGGAAGCCAATCCGAACCGGTCGCCGATCGCCATCCAGGTGGCGTCGTCCAGCGGGTTCTTCAGGAACTTCTCGAGATACGGCACCGCCAATTCGGGATGGCCGCTGCGGATCAATGTATCGATCTTATCCCAGGTTTCCATGGCCGTCCTCGGCTCGATGGGAAAGAGCACGGGGCCCTTCGGTGGGGCCGAGGTCGGGGGCGTAGCCGGAGCCGTCGGTTGGGCCGCGGCCGGGGGAGTCGCATCCGCCTGTTGGGCCGCGGCTGCGGGAGTCGCACCCTTCGGTTGGGCCTCGGCGGGGGGAGTCGCATCCGCCTGTTGGGCCAGGGCCGCGGAACTCAAACCTGACCCCGAGCCGGGCACGATCGAAATGACCGCGCTCCCGATCAGGACCGAAAGGCTCGCGGTCAGCCATCGGACGGCCACGGCTCGACGAGGCGTTGAGTGGGATCGCATGGGTCAGGGTCCGGTGGTCAGTGGTTGATGGGTCTCGATTCCAGATTCCAGATTCCAGATTCAAAATTGAACATTCACGATTCCAGGCGGAGCGGTTTCCGGGTTTCTTGAATCTTGGAATCTTGTTTTTTGGAATCTCGAATTCCACTTCGTATTGCGGCCGGAGGCCGCGTCAGGAGAGTCCCACCTCGTGGCGGACGAGATCCTCGAGGGTCTCGCGACGGCGGACCAATCGGGCGTTCGGACCATCGACGAGGATCTCGGCGGCGCGGGGACGGGTATTGTAGTTGGACGCCATGACCATTCCGTAGGCGCCGGCGGAGAAGGTGGCGATCAGGGCGCCGGAATCCAGCCGGGGCAGCGGGCGGTCCTTGGCGAGGAAGTCGCCGCTCTCGCACACCGGACCGACGACATCCCAGGGCTCCGTCCCGGCGACCGCGGCGGTGGACTCGGCGTCCTCCGGCGGCGGAGGCACTCCCGCGGGCAGCACCACCGGCCAGATCCGGTGATACGACTCGTACAAGGCCGGCCGGATCAAATCATTCATCGCGGCATCCTGAATCAGGAACCGCTTCTCACCCGACTGCTTGGTATATAACACACGGCTGAGCAAGATGCCCGCATTCCCGGCGATCACGCGACCCGGCTCGATCGCCAGCCGGCAGCCGGCGGCCTTGATACCCGGCAAAATCACCCTTGCGAACTCCTCGATCGGCCGGGCTTCGCGCCCTTTATAGTTGATCCCATAGCCGCCCCCCATGTTGTACCACGCGATCGGATGACCCAGTTTCGCGCAACCGGCCGATCAGCTCGACCCCTTTGGCCACGGCGCCGGCATAAGGCTCGGTCGAGGTGATCTGCGATCCGATATGCATGTGCATGCCGATCATGCGGATCGAAGGGATCGCGACGGCGGCCTGCGCGACCCGTTCGGCCCGCGCGATGTCCATGCCGAACTTCGACTCCTTCTTGCCGGTCGAGATGTATCGGTGAGTCTGGGGGTCGACGTCGGGATTGACGCGCAGCGCGATCGGCGCGACTTTGCCGATCGTGGCGGCCACTCGGGCGACGGCGTCGAGCTCGGCCTCGCTCTCGACGTTGAACATCAAGACGCCGGCCTCGAGCCCGGCGCGGATCTCCTCGTCGGTCTTGCCCACGCCGGCAAACACGGTCTTGTCCGGCGCGCCGCCGGCCAGGCCCACGCGGTACAGTTCGCCGCCCGAGACCACGTCGAACCCGCTGCCGTGCTCGGCCATCACCTTGAGGATGCCCAGGTTCGAGTTGGCTTTCACCGAGTAGCACACCAGGGGATCGACCTCGGCATAGGCGGTCTGGAGGGCGCGGAGCGTCCCCAGGATCGCCGCCTGGCTGTAGACATACAGCGGCGTGCCGAACCGCTGCGCTAGATCGGTCGCCGGTGTGTCCTCGCAGTACAGTTGTCCGTCGCGGTAGCGGTAGGGTTCCATGGGTCCTCGGGGTCCTTTTCGGTCGGTTAGGCAAGGCCGGATTCGCCGGCCGGCCGGGAACAGCTGGGCTAACGTTAAGGCTTCCGGTAAGGCACGAATAACTGGCCTAGCATCGGAAAGTGCTTTTGATTAAGCGTTACCAATGTCGCTTGTTCGCTTTCGGCCGTGGCCGCGATGAGTGCGTCGGCGAGTCCCACGTTGTGGCTCGGGAGATAATCCCTGCGATACAGTCCCCCTTTCTGGGCGATTCCCCCGTCTACCGGTACCAACTGAAAGGCTTGGACGAATTGATCAAGTCGTGTGCGTTCGCCACCCTCCCGAACACCGGCATACAACTCGGCCAGCGTGATGACGGACATCAAGAGAGGCCCGGTCAAACTCTCAAGATAAGTCACGGCATCAGGTTGGTCGCGGAGATAGTCGATCAGAACGTCGGTATCTATCATGAGTCGAGTTGACATACGGCACCGGCCTCGCTCATCCCCGATTCATCTCATTTCGAAGGTCCGCCAGGTTGGGCAAGTCGTCGCGATCCCTCCACATGCCGCGGGCACCTCGAAGCTGAGACCGGCGTTTCTCGAGATCGACCTTGGCTTGGAGAAGATCCAAGGCCTCGTGGAGCAACTCGTTTTCACTCCTCCCGGTCTGTTGTGCCATGGAATGCAGCAACTGGGATTCGACTGGGGTGAGTGAGATCGGATCCGTAGTCATGGAGGAGCTCCTTGATTGGCAAGTGTGGCATCAACAACAAGCCGCGCCTCGACTTGCCACGGAAGGACGAAGTCGGCCATCGCGCCACCTTGGAGCGACCGCCGGGATCGGTTCATTCGGACCGCCTGAAGGCGGAACTCCAGCATCATTCAGTTCGGGTCTCCAAGCGGCGTTTCCAACCTTCCAACTGCCTCTCCACCTCCGCCGGCGCCGTCGAGCCGTATGACTGAAACGCCTTGATGGCGTTCTCGACCCCGAGCACCCCGCGCGCCTCGGTGCCGAGCTGGGGATGCGCCTCGACCAACTCGGCGTCGGTCAGGTCGGCCAGGCGTTTGAGCCCCCGGCGCTCGCAGAGGCCGACCAGGCGACCGATCGCCTCGTGCGCCGTGCGCTGGGGGACGCCTTGTCGGATCAAGTATTCCATCAACGTGGTCGCGTCGAGAAAGCCTTCGTCGAGCCGCCCGGCGATCCGATCGCTGCGGAGCGATGCGCCCTCCACCACGACAGCCGCCAGCTCCAGGCAGGCTTCCACGGTATCGAACGCGTCGAACAACGGCTCCTTGTCCTCCTGCAAGTCGCGGTTATAGGCCAGGGGCAAGCCCTTGATCAGGACCAGGAGCGTCGTCAGGCTGCCGATGACCCGCGCCGCGCGGCCGCGGATCAATTCCAGGACATCCGGGTTCT
This sequence comes from uncultured Planctomycetota bacterium, assembly GCA_963845755.1. Lineage (GTDB taxonomy): Bacteria > Planctomycetota > Planctomycetia > Isosphaerales > Isosphaeraceae > CAWJTV01. Next base: position 707,827 of record CAWJTV010000011.1, on the reverse strand, counting down.
TCTTCTGAGGCATGATGCTGCTGCCGGTGCAAATCGCGTCGGGCAGGGCCAGGAACCCGAACTCCTGGGTGCTCCAGAGAATCCACTCCTCGGCCCAGCCGGCGAGGTGCTCGGCGATCATCGTCAGCACGAACACGGACTCGATCGCGAAATCCCGATCGCTCGAAACATCCAGGCTGTTGGCCGCGACGCTTTCAAAATCCAATTCCCGCGCGACGAATTCACGATCGATCGGCAGGCTGGTGCCGGCCAGCGCCGCGGCACCCAGCGGCAGGACGTTCAGCCGTTTGCGGCAATCCGCCAGCCGTGACCGATCCCGCTCCAGCTTCTCGACATAGGCCAGGAAGTAATGAGGAGCCAGGACCGGCTGGGCCCGCTGCATGTGCGTGTAGCCCGGCAGGATCAGCATGCGATGTCGTAAGCCCGCGGACACCAGGGCGCGTTGAAGCCCGATCAGACCGCGGTCGACCCGGTCGATTGCCTCACGAACCCAGAGCTTCACGCCCGTCGCGACCTGATCGTTGCGGCTCCGCGCCATGTGCAGCTTCCGACCGGTGTCACCCAGTTTCTCGACGAGCGCCGCCTCGATGTGCATGTGGACGTCTTCGCGCTCCAGGACGAACGCAAATCGCCCTTCCTCGATGTCAGCCTGGATTTCTGACAGTACCCGCTCAATTTGCCGGCATTCGTCGTGAGTTAACAACCCAACCTGTTGGAGCATGTGCGCATGGGCGATCGAACCGCGGATATCTTGCTTGAAAAGTCGATGGTCGAAGGAGATCGACTCTGTGAACGCCTCAACGCGCCGGTCAGTCTTCTGAGCGAACCGGCCACTCCAGGGCTTATCGGCCACGCCTGGTCCTCCTGGCAACAGGACATCGCCTGCATAAGGTTTTAGCATGCGCTGACTCAGTCTAGGCAGATAAATCATTCGCTGTCAATTGGCCCGCACGGCCTGGGTGGACGCACGGCAGGAGTTCCTCTCCCGGGAAACCCGTTGCCGATTATAATGCATCGAGGCGCCTCGGTTTGCGGGAACGTGGTCCGGGAGGGCACAGCGTGCCGGATCCCGCCGGCAGAGCACGGATGACTGCGGGTTGGCGGGAGACACCCACGGGGAAAATCCCGATTCCGCTGGAGTCAGACCGCTCCGGAACCCGAGGAGTTCACAATAAAGGAGAGTGGCCATGAAGGGATTCTGGCAGATCGGCGGCTCGGCTGTGATGGAATCCAGGGTCGAGATGGTTCCTGCATTCTTCGATGGAGAGATCGATGGAGTAACCATGCGCCCGCTGCGATTCCATCACGATGCCCGCGGCTGGCTGGTCGAGTTGTTCCGTCAGGATGAACTGGCGGAGTCCCGTTGGCCGGCGATGACGTACGTGTCGGCGACCCTGCCGGGCGTGACGCGCGGGCCGCACGAGCATTTCGATCAGACCGACGGATTCGCGTTCCTGGGCCCTTCCGACTTCCGGCTGTTCCTCTGGGACACCCGGGCAGACAGCCCGACCCGTGGCCATCGTTGGGTGGTCGAGGTCGGCGCGTCGAACCCCATGGCGGTCTGGATCCCGCCGGGCGTCGTGCACGCCTACCGCAATGTCGGCGACGTCCCGGGCCTGGTCTTCAACGCGCCCAACCGCCTCTATGCCGGTTGGGGCAAGACCGAACCGGTTGACGAGATCCGTCATGAAGACGCCGAACCCGGACGGTTTCTGATGGATTGATGTTTTTAATGTTGAGTGTTCAGCCTTCTATCATCGAACCCGCTCCATGGATCAAACACGGCCATCAGTCGCTGGCGAGCTTCAACGACGACGACGCCGGTTCCGGATCCGGAGTCTGATGCTCGCCGTCGCGCTGGTGGCGACCTGGATGTGGGTCTTGCTCGACCCGTTCATCGGACGATTGGTCCTGGCGGTCCTGATGTGGATCGCCGGCACCCTGGCCTTCGTGGCGACGGCCATGGTCCTGGGCCTCCTGGGCTTCGGCCTCTGCACGGCCGGCGAACGGATGATCGGCTGGATCCGCCGCGCGGCGACCTGGCCCGAGGATTGAGGAGACGAGGGCCAGCCGACCTCTTGGAGATGCTTGTTAACGGCGGACGGCGGCGTTCGGCGCGCTCACGGCGGGAGCGAGGGTCGCGGTGGCCGTGCCGTTGCGCGGTGCAGTGGGGTTCGGTGCGGGTGGCGTCGATGAGGCGGAAGGCGCAGTCGGCGGGGCCGGCGTCGCGCCTCCGGGGGCCGCGTCGCGCTGCGCCTGGCTGAGCATGGCGTGGATGAGGGACGGGGCGCCCAGGGCCAGCAGCAGGTCGGACTGGGCCTGGGTGGCCGCCCAGACGGCGTCGAGGCGGGAGTTCTCCAGTTGGATCAGCCGCTGGCGCGCCTGCATCAGCCGGGTCAAGTCGGCCTGGCGCAGCTCGAAGAGCCGCTCCAGCGCGGCGACTTCCTTGCCGAGCTCCACGCTCAGGCCGGAGGAGTCGTTGACCAGGTCGGTGGCGCCGTTCCAGCGGGCCACGGCCGCCCGGACCTGCGCCACGGCGCGCTGCTGAGCTTGGTAGACGGCCACCAGCGCGCGCTGGTGTTCGGCCTGGCGCTGGTGGACCAGCGGTTTGCCGTTGTTCCAGATCGGCAACTGCGAGATGAAGACCATGCCGACGTACTGGACGCCCGCCTCGTCCATCTCATATTGCGGCCCGATCACCGGCGTCGGGATGCGATCGCCCTGTGCCAGGCGGACCGCCGACTGGGTCCCGGCCACCTGGGCCTGCGCGGCGTGGATGTCGGGCCGGTTGGCCAGGGCCGTCTCGATCATGGACTGCTCGTCGACCGGCGGGATGTATTGGGGCAGCGTGAACTCGCCGAACGGTTCGACCATCCCGGCCTCTTCGGAGATGCCGATCTGGTTGCGGAGGTCGCCCAGGGCCGTCAGGTAGTCCTGCCGCGCCGCCTTGACCTGCTGGCGCGTCCCCTGGCTCTCGATGCGCGCCAGGGCGACATCCGCCACGGTCACCCCCGGCTGACTCGCTTCGAGCTGGCGCCGAAGCGTTGCGAGCAGCCGGTCGTTGAAGTCGGCCAACTGCTGGGCCAGCCGAAACCGCTCGCGGCGGTAAGCCGCCGTCTGGAAGAACCGGTAGGTCTGGACCAGCGCGGTCAGCTCGGCCTGCAAGACGTTCCACCTCTGCTGGTCGTAGGCGGCCTGCGCGATGTGGTAGCGGTGGGTGGTCTGATGCCCCAGCTCAATCGGTTGCCGCAGCGAGAGATAGATCAGATCCTGGCCGAAGTGGTAGAAGCTATGGCCGCTACCCTTGCTAATGCCGGTCGGTGGAATTGCCTCTGTGGCCGGGATCAGGGTGATCGGCCGGAAGTCGATCCAGAGCGTGGGGTTGAGCGTGGTGGGGAAGTGGCGCGCGACCTCTACGGCCTCGGCGGAGGCAGCCAGTGGGTTCCCCTGGCGGAGCGTCACCAGGTCGGGGTTGCCGGTCAAGGCACCGTACATGGCCGCCTGGAGACTCAACGACTGGCCGCCCAGCGGCGACGTCGTGGCGATGGCCGACAGATCGCTCGAGGGCGGAGCCAGCGGCATCACACCCGGCCCCAGCGGCTGGGTCATCGCCGCCCCGGCAATCTGAGTCCGCCGCACCGCGGGATCGCCCGCCGCCCGACGCGCCGCCACTCCCCCGGCTGCCGGCTGAGCCGGCCAGCCGGCGTTCCTCGACCCGGCGACGGCTGGCGCGCTGTGAGCCGCTGCCCATTTGGATGGTGATGCAACACGGGATGAGGCAATGCCCTTTGGTCCCGTCCCGGTGCCGGTAGGCGCCGCCGGTTGACGGGACGAACCGGAGCCGGGCGTGGCTTGTTGGACGCTCAGACTCATAGGGCTGCGAGACCCGCCGAAGGTTGACGGCTGGCGCGGAGTGGTGGATTGGGCTGGCGTTGCGGGCCGGGACGAATTGTCCGGCGAGGCGTCCTGGGCAACTGTCCGGACCGACCCAACCGCCAGGCTGCCGAGCAGCGCGAGCGTAACGTATCGAGTGAATCGGCGCATGGGAAATAGCTTCCTGCCCGAGGTTCCCTTTAGATGGTGTCAGCCGACCGCTGTCCCGCTTCCGCGGACCAGTTCGGCCAAGGCACGGAGCGGCTCCAATCCGCGCATTGATTATCGGCGTCAAAAACCGCGGGATCCCATTGTTAAGAAGAATTAACCGAACTCCCCATGCGACCTGGACGTGCGGCCGATAGACTAAGTTGGGGCTGCCGATTGGGGTGTCTGGGCCGCGGGGTCTGGCGATGGCGCGCGTCCTTGTCGTGGAAGATCAGAAGCGGCACCTGGACAGCCTGCGGCGCGGCCTGGAGGCCGAAGGCTATGATGTGATCACGGCCTCGACGGGTGAGGAGGGCCTGGCGATGGCGGCCGGCGATGCGATCGATGCGATCGTGCTCGACCTGATGCTGCCGGGCCGGGACGGGATGAGCCTGCTGCGGGAGCTTCGGACCACCGGCTTCACCAAGCCGATCCTCATCCTCTCGGCGCGTGACGCCGTCGAGGACCGCGTCCGGGGCCTGGACGAAGGGGCCAACGACTACCTAGTCAAGCCGTTCGCCTTCGCCGAGTTCCTCGCCCGGCTCCGTGCCCTGCTGAGACGGGACACCTCGGGCCGGGAATTGGTCATGCGGGCGGGCGACCTGGTCGTGGACCTGGTCGACCGCCGGGTGACTCGGGCCGGGGCCGAGCTGGAGCTCACCGGACGCGAGTTCGAACTGCTGGAGTATCTCATCCGCCACAAGAATGAGGTCGTCACGCGTCACATGATCGCCCTGGACGTCTGGAAGGAGGCGACCGGAGCCATGACGCGAATCATCGACGTGTACATCAACGCCCTCCGAAAGAAGATCGACCGCACCGGCCGGGCGGCGCTGATCCAGACGGTTCGGGGCGTGGGCTATGTCTTGAGAAGTGGGGAGTAAGGAGTGGGAATCCGGTCTTCATGGCCGTTTCGTTTCTGACCAATGACCAATGACCAATCTGAGCATCCGCTGGCGACTGACGGCCTGGTACGGCGCCGTGCTATCTGCGATCCTGGCCGGCTTCAGCGTGGCGGTCTACCTGCTGATGCAGCACCACTTGTTCGCCCTGACCGATGCCGCGCTGCGGGGCGAGTTCACCGAGTTTGGAGACGAGGTCGGGAGGGCCGGCAGCCTCTCCGCGCTGCCCGATCTCCTGCACGCGCGCTTCTCTGCGGTAGAGGGCCACGAATTCGACCTCACCACTCCGGCGGGTGAGCTTGTATTCCGGAGCGGAGGCGTTGAGCCGACGGGGCTGCCGCGCCCCGACGTCGGCGACCTAGGGCCGGTGTTGCGGAGCGTCACGCTGGAGCGACTGGGTCGGGTGCACCTGGCCGGCGGCGTGGTTCGCGGGCCGTCCGGCCCGCTCTTGCTCCAGGTGGCCGCCAGCCTGGCCCCGAGCGCCCTGCCTTGCGCGAGCTGGTGGTCGTGCTCCTGACGATCGGTCCCCTGGCGCTGGCCTGCACTCTCGGCGGCGGTTACTGGCTGGCCCGCAAGGCACTGGAGCCCATCGATCGGATGGCCGCCACGGCGGCCGAGATCACGTCCAACCGGCTGGACCGCCGCCTGGAAACACCCGGCACCGACGACGAGCTGGACGGCCTGGCCCGGACCTTCAACGCGATGATCGAGCGGCTCCAGCGGTCCTTCGAGGAGGTCCGGCGCTTCACCGCCGACGCCGCCCACGAGCTCCGCACCCCGCTGGCCGCCATGCGCACCGAAGCCGAGGTCGCCCTCCGGTCGCCGCGCTCGCCCGAACGCGACCAGCGCATGCTCGAGAACCTCCTCGAGGAAATGGAGCGGCTCACGCGACTGGTCTCTCAGCTCCTGTTCCTCTGCCGCGAGGACGCGGGCATCGGCACCGGGGAGGACCAGACCATCCGGCTGGAGGACCTGGTCTCCGAGGTGGGCGAACACATGGGCGTCGCCGCGCAGGAGAAGGGGGTGGGCTTGTCGGTCGACCTGCCCGGCTCGTTCCCAGTCCAGGGGGACGCGGACCGCCTGCGCCAGCTCTTCTTCAACCTGCTCGACAACGCCATCAAGTACACGCCGCCCGGCGGCACCGTGGCCGTTCAGGGTGAGTCGTCCCACGGCCAGATCCGCATCGCGGTCGACGACTCGGGGATCGGCATTCCGGCCGATCACCTGCCCCACGTCTTCGAGCGGTTCTATCGCGTCGATCCCGCACGGTCTCCCGAGATCGAGGGGAGCGGACTGGGCCTGGCCATCTGCCGCTCGATCGCCGAGGCCCACGGCGGCCGACTCGGGATCGACAGCGGCTCCGGGAGCGGGACCCGCGTCACGCTCGTCCTCCCCGCTCTTCGACACGATGGAGGTGCCCCGCGATCCTAGATCGCCGCACGAATGAGCTGCGTACGCCGCGGCACTCGTGCGGCTCATGCACGAACCAGGCGCGAAACGCTCCAGGCCCGCTCACCTGAGAACAGGTGATTAACAGATGGATCAATCGTACACTAAATGCAGCGAAGTTTGTTATATAGATTAAATGTTTTGAAATTCATAGATTTTGAGTTGACCGCAACTCGTTCGAACCGCTGGACCTGGCCGCCGGTGGGGCGCGGACGGACGGTGAACCGCCGGATCTGAGATGATGTCTGCCACCGCCGGGTTACAATGTGCGACCGGTTTTCAGAGCAGCAACATGCCACTCGAACTCGGGCACGAGAGGAAGATTGAAGCCATGATGAGATGCAACTCGGGCCGCCGGCTGCTGATGCTGGGCGGCCTGGCCTCGCTGGCGTACGCGACCGGGCCGGGCTGCCAGCCGGCGGCACCCAAGGCTGCGGCCGGGTCGCCCCCGGCCGGCACCAAGGCATCGGGTCCGTCGAAGGTGACCGGCGCCGTCAAGGAGGCGGACCTGGCCAAGCTGGACCTGACGGAACAGGCCGAGCACCGGCTGGGGATCGTCGCGGTCGAGGCGAAGCGCCAGCCGGTCCCGCGCGCGGTGAGCTACGGCGGAGAGGTGATGATCCCCACCGGCCGGTTGATCATCGTCGCCTCGCCGTTCCTGGGGACGGTCGAGGCCCCGCCGGGCGCGAAGGTCCCTCTCCCCGGGAGCCTGGTCAGCCAGGGACAGCCGATCTTCGTCGTCAAGCCGATCCTCTCGCCCGAGGCCCGCGCCACGATGGCGCCGTTGCTGAAGGAGGCCGACGGCCAGGTCAGGACGGCGCAGGAGCAGCTCAAGATCGCCAGGATCGCCCTGGACCGGGCGGAAAATGCGGTCCGCGATAAGCTGCTGCCGGCCGCCGCGCTGATCGACGCCAAGGCGCAGTTCGACGTGGCGCAGACGGCCGTCAAGGCCGCCGAGGAGCGGCGCGACGAGCTGCGGAAGATCGCGCTGGACCCTGAGGCCGGCAGCGGTATGACCACGCTCACGTTCCGGGCGCCGGTCAAGGGCATCCTCCAGAACGTCCACGCCCAGGAGGGCCAGCCGGTCCCGGTCGCCGCGCCCCTGTTCGACGTGGCCGAGCTGGACCCGATCTGGGTCCGGGTGCCGGTATATGTCGGCGACCTGGAGCGGCTGGCGGCCGACAAGCCGGCGGGCGTCGGCAGCCTGTCCGCGGCGCCCGGGGTCGGTGTCAAGGCGGCCCGGCCGGTCACCGCGCCACCCTCGGGCGACCCGCTGGCGGCGACCGTCTTCCTCTACTACGAGGTCGAGAACCACGGCCACGCCCTCCGACCCGGCCAGCGGGTCGGCGTCACCCTCCCCTTGAGCGGCGACGAACACAGCCTGGCCGTCCCACGCTCTGCCTTGATCCGCGACGCTCTCGGCGGCACCTGGGTTTATGAGAACATCGCACCCCACGCCTATTCCCGCCGCCGCGTCTTTGTTGACCGCGTCGTCGGCGATCTCGCTGCGCTCTCCGGCGGGCTCAAGCCCGGCGCCAAGGTCGTCAGCCAGGGCGCGGCCGAGCTCTACGGCGCCGAGTTCGGGGGGCAGAAATGAGCGTTCTTGTAGGGTGGGTGAAACCCACCGATGATCGTGTCTCTTCCCGGTGGGTTTCACCCACCCTACAGGCTCGGTGGTATCCTTGCCGTGGGTGACATCGCCATGAAGTCCCGCGTTGCCTTCGATCCCGAATTCGACGCGCCCGCCAAGGGCCGCGAGGAAGGCGAGCCGAAACCCCGGCGCCTTGTCAAAACCCTGATCACCCTCGGCATCATCAGCCCGATCGTCGGTTGCATGCTCTCGCCGATCCTGACGTCTCCGAACTTCGGCAAGCCGCGCGGGTCTCGCGATTCCCGACCAGCTACCCGTTGAGGCCAATCGCGTCGTCCACCCCAAGGGCTTCTCGATCGTCCTTCCGCCAAACTGGGAATTCGACGTTGAGGATTGGAAGGAGTTCGCGGGGATCTCGGCGAATCCCCGGATGCTCATCCCGAGCAAGTGGTCCGCCGCTTTCGCCGTTGAAAGACGGCCCGAAGAACAGCCGCCCGACCTGGCCGACTTCAAGCCGACCATGTTTCAAGGGAAGGCCGCCTATGAGAGGATCTCGACGTATCCGGGTAACGGAGCCTTCCCCGACCGCCGTCCGCCGCGTTTCATCGATTTGCTCGCATTCCAGAGGGATGGCGCGTGGTATCGTTTGATCTATTGGGTCGCCGACGATCGAAATGCACTACCACCAATCATACTGAGATATTTCAATACATTCCGCCTGGAGAGCCTGCCCCAGGCCATCAGCCAGGACACCGCATTCCTCCACAAGGGACCAGGGACCAAGGACAAAGGACAAAGGACAAAAGACAAATGATGAACTGGATCGTCTCGACATCATTACGCCTGCGGGTGATGGTGCTGGCCATGGCGGTGGTGCTCATGATCGTGGGCATCCAGAAGGCGCGCACGGCTCCGCTGGACGTGTTCCCCGAGTTCGCGCCGCCCCTGGTCGAGATCCAGACCGAGGCACCGGGCCTGTCGACCGAGGAGGTCGAGAGCCTGATCAGCGTGCCGCTGGAGAACGCGCTCAACGGTACGATCGGGCTCAAGACGATCCGGTCGAAGTCGGTGCTGGGGCTCTCGAGCGTGGTGCTGATCCTCAAGGAGGGGACCGACCTGATGTCGGCGCGGCAGGTGGTTCAGGAGCGGTTGGCGGTGGAGGCGTCCCGGCTGCCGGCGGCGGCCCGAGTGCCGGTGATCCTCTCGCCACTGTCCTCGACCAGCCGGCTGCTGAAGATCGGGGTCTCGTCCAAGACGCTCTCGCAGATGGACCTGACCCTGCTGGCGAAGTGGACGATCCGCCCGCGGCTGATGGCGATCCCCGGCGTGGCGAACGTGGCGATCTGGGGCCAGCGCGACCGCCAGTACCAGGTGCTGGTCGACCCGGGTCGGCTCCGTCTCAACGGCGTGACGCTCGACACCATCGTCAAGGCGGTGACCGACGCGGCGACCGTGGCCGGCGGCGGGTTCGTCGACATGCCCAACCAGCGGATCGCGGTCCGCCATAGCGCGGCGATCGAGGAGCCCGAGGACCTGGCGAAGATGACCGTCGCGTTCCGCAACGGAGCACCCCTGCGCCTGGGGGACGTCGCCGAGATCAAGGTCGGCTTCCCGCCGCCGATCGGCGACGCCGTGATCAACGACGGCGAGGGCCTCTTGCTGATCGTCGAGAAGCAGCCGACCGGCAATACCCTGCAAGTGACCAAGGAAGTCGAGAAGGCCCTCGAGGCCCTCAAGCCCGGCCTCAAGGGGGTCGACGTCGACCCGACGATCTTCCGCCCGGCCGGGTTCATCGAGCGGTCGCTGGAGAACCTCGGTGAGGCGATGCTCGTCGGCTGTGCCCTGGTGATCCTGATCCTGGTGACCTTCCTCTTCGACTGGCGCACGGCGGTGATCAGCCTGACGGCGATCCCGCTGTCGCTGATCGCCGCGACCCTGGTGCTGACGGCGATGGGCGCGACCTTGAACACCATGGTGATCGCCGGGCTGGTGATCGCGATGGGGGAAGTGGTGGACGACGCGATCATCGACGTGGAGAACATCGTGCGGCGGCTGCGGCTCAACCGCACCGCGGCCCGGCCGCGGTCGGCCTTCCGGGTCGTCCTGGACGCCTCGCTCGAGGTCCGCAGCGCCGTGGTCTATGCCAGCCTGATCGTGATCCTGGTGTTCGTCCCGGTCTTCTTCCTCGACGGGCTCTCGGGTTCGTTCTTCCGGCCGCTGGCCCTGGCCTACGTGCTGGCGATCCTCGCCTCGCTGCTGGTGGCGCTGACGGTCACGCCGGCCCTGTCGCTGTTGCTCCTGACCGGGGCCTCGGAGCGCCGGCGCGAGTCGCCGCTGGTCCGGGTGCTCAAGGCGGTGTACCGGGCGGTCCTGCCTCCGCTGGCGCGTCGGCCCGGCTGGGCGGTGGTCATCCTGCTGGCGGCCTTCGTCGCGACGGGATGGGGCGTCTACGGCCTGGGCCAGTCGTTCCTCCCCGACTTCCAGGAGAACGACTTCCTGATGCACTGGATCGAGAAGCCGGGCACCTCGCTGGAGGCCATGCGGCGGGTCACGGTCAACGTCAGCAAGGAGCTGCGCTGCCGTGCCCGGCGTGCGCAACTTCGGCTCGCACATCGGCCGGGCCGAGGTCGCCGACGAGGTCGTCGGCCCGAACTTCACCGAGCTCTGGATCAGCGTCGACCCCGAGGGCGACCACGCCGCGACCCTGGCGAAGGTCCAGGACGTCGTCGACGGCTACCCGGGCCTCTACAAGGATGTGCAGACTTACCTGAAAGAGCGGATCAAGGAAGTGTTGACGGGCGCCGGGGCCACGGTGGTGGTGCGGCTCTTCGGCCCCGACCAGAACGTGCTCCGCGCCAAGGCGCAGGAGGTCGCCAAGGTGATGGAGCCGATCGAGGGGATCACGAAGTTGACGGTCGAGCCGCAGTTACTCGTGCCGCAACTGGACGTGCGGCTGCGGCCGGAGGCCTCGGCCCGGCTGGGGCTGACCGCCGGGGATGTCCGCCGCGCGGCGACCACGCTGGTCAAGGGCCTGAAGGTCGGCGAGCTCTACCGCGAGCAGAAGATCTTCGACGTGTTCATCTGGGGGACCGAAGAGGTCCGCAACGACGTCGCAAAGCTGAGTACGTTGCCGGTGGAGACCCCGCTGGGGACGCACGTGCCGCTCTCCGACGTCGCCGAGATCGCGCTGGTGCCGGCGGCGAACGAGATCAAGCGCGAAGGGGCCTCGCGGAAGATCGACGTGACCTGCAACATCGCGCCAGGGGCCGACCTGGGGAGCGTCGCCCGCGAGGTCCAGAAACGCGTCTCGGCGCTGGAGTTCCCGCGCGAGTATCACCCCGAGTTCCTGGGCGAATACGCCGCGCGGGAGGAGTCGAGCCGTCGCCTGCTGGCCCTGGGCGCCCTATCGCTGCTGGGCATCCTGCTGATCATCCACGCCGACTTCCGCTCGCTCCGCCTGACGGCCCTCGTCGCCCTGACGCTCCCCTTCGCCCTGATCGGCGGGGTGGTGGGCGCCATCCTCGGCGGCGGCGTGCTGTCGCTCGGCTCGCTGGTGGGCTTCGTGACGGTGCTGGGGATCGCCGCGCGCAACGGCATCATGCTGGTCAGCCACTACCGGCACCTGGAGCTGGAGGAGGGCGAGCCATTCGGCCTGAACCTGGTCATCCGCGGCTCGGAGGAGCGGCTGGCCCCGATCTTGATGACCGCCCTGGCGACGGGCCTGGCGCTGGTCCCGCTGGCCTGGGCGGGCAACAAGCCGGGCCACGAGATCGAGCACCCGATGGCGATCGTCATCCTGGGCGGGTTGGTCACTTCGACGCTCCTGAACCTGGGCCTGATGCCGGCCTTGTACCTGGCCTTCGGCCGCACCCGCGGCGGCCGGCCCGAGGACGAGGAAGGCGACGAAATGGTGGGCCGGTTCGACGGCGAGTGGTCGAAGCACCACGCCCCGGCGCCGATGGCGTCCATGCCGGTGCACGCCGATCCGGTGGCAGGTAACGGGTGACAACGAGCCCACTAGCGGCATGTAGCGTCCGCGATTGGGAGGATCCATTGCCAGGTTTTCTGGTCTCATATTACCGGGCGACCCAACTCGGTCAGGGGTCCTTCCGCTTGCCACGGCGGGACTGGTTGGACGGTAGTGGCGTTAGTTCAACCTCTTGAATCCGCACACGGCATCTGGACGTTGTCACACGGACCTTACCGGCGCCATACCCGTACGGCATGTCCTTAACCAAGACCTCATGCGCCACTTTGCCGACTTTTATTGCAAGCCGCTTGTCATCAATCGTCACCGTCAGGTCGATGAACTCAGGACTTCGCCAGTCGAAGGCGTCCAGATGGCCAACTGTGACGTCGTCATACGTCCCAAGATTCTCGTCCTTGGGCGCTGTGCGCCACACGTGGCCATTGCTCCCGACCATGACCATATAGCCCCTCCAAATGGCAAGTACGTGCTGGCTCCGAAGTGACATATTGAGAAACGGGAAGTCAGATTCCTTGAGACCGTCTAGGAAAAGGTCTTGAAAGCGGAAGCGAATTCGTGCGCGAATGTTGTGATAGTCCGATTCTGTGAGCAGGAGCCACGAATTACGAAAGATGTAATAGGAGCCGAACTCAAGCCCGGAGAAAAAGGGGACGCGGAGGAATGCCGCGAATTTAAGCTGCAACCTTGTTGTCCAGAAGCTCTTTACGTAGTTCTCTGCGGGGTTTGGTCATCAGATCGTACTGTTTCGGGCGGCGCTTCTTGACGCGCGGCTCGAATCGACCCTTCCGCTTGGGGACGGTCAAGATCACCGACAGATCCTCGTCCCCTTCGGCGCCCACCAGCCATCGCACTGCGTCGGTCACGCTCACCCGGCCCGCAGCCACGCCCTGAGCCTGCGCCGCCTGGCACGCCACCGATCGCACCAGGTTGTACACCAGGGCGAAGACCGCCAGCTCCTTCAACACGCCATCCACTGTCTTGCACTTCAGCACATCCATCTTCAACGTGATCTTCAAGTCTCTCAGATAAACTTTCACCTGCCATCGCCGGAAGTACAGATCCGCCAGCGCCTCCGCCGGGTACACCGACGCGTCCAGGAGCGTCGTCACCAGCGTCACCTCGCCGACACGGTATCCCGGCGTCGAGACCTTATATCGCAGCTCACGCACCGCGATCTCTTCTTGCAGTGACGCATACTCATCCTTGGTGATCCATCTCGGATGAGACTTGGGCTTGGACCAGATGACTACTTGATCGGATTCGCCCTGCGAGAGCACCCACCGCGAATGCGGACGGATCTTTGCCTCGTGCGGCTTCTTCCCCTTGCCCCGCACCGCCTGCGGCCGACCCGGAGTGAAGTCGATGATCTGGCGCTGATGCGCGCGGAAGACCCCGTGCTGCTTGCGGTTCAGGAGGATGGCCAGGTGAGCGTATGAGCAAAAGGCGCGGTCACCCAGCGCGATGTCGCCGGGGTTCAGAGCGGAGGTGGCCACGGCGCATTGCGCGATCTCGTGCGAGCGGAGCGGCGCCGGCTCGACCCGCAGGAGCATGCCGGTGGCCAGGTCGAAGAGTGCCAGAAACTTGGCGACCGGGAAGCCGCATCCCCGCCGCTGGCCGCTGGGCTGGCCGAATGCCTCCTGCAGCTCGCGGGTGTCGGGCATCGAGAAGCTCGACCCGTCGAGGAGCCAGACCCGGTGGCCGTGCCAGGTCGATTGGGCCGTCGTCGCCGTCCGGACACTCGCGGCGATCCGCGCAGCAAGGCGGCGGAGGACCGCCAGGGGGAGCCGCTTCCGCGCGGCACAGTAGGCGGCATCGGTGAAGTTCCATCGGCCGAAGTGGACCACGTGCGAACAGGCGGTGTTGCCGTGAAGGATCTGGAGGATAAACAGATAGACGGTCGTGACCGGATCGAGCATCCGCTGGCGCCACGAGTATTTCTCCTGCTTGCATGCCTGCTCGATGGCCTCGCGAGAAAGCCCGTCGGCGAGGTCTTGCTTGAGACGGCCCAAGATGGTGACAATTCGTACCGGCACGGGAGGGCTCCTTCGGGGTCAGGGTGGCTGGGACCTACCACCAGATTGCCCGGAGCCCCTCCTTTGCTCAAGATGCTACAACTTGTTTAGAAGGCAGGATTTGTGCACTAACTTCGTGGCATTCGGGACGGAACGAATTAATCAACCTCCCGAGGGGAGAAAAAGGGCAAAAGGAGGGCGGTCGCGTTCACCGGTCACGGGGTGGTACTCGGCGGAGGGTTGGCCGGGGCGGCGATCAGGGCCGGGTCGAGGAGGGTCAGGCCGGGGAACCGAGCGAAGTCTGGGCCGTTGAAGGTCAGTAGTCGGGTGATGCCGTGGGTCCGCATGGCGGCGACCAGCCGGGCATCATACGAGACGCGGCCCTGGCAGGCGTGGGCTCCGACCAGCGCTTCCCACTCGGCATAAAGCGCCGGTTGGTCCGGGAAGAAGCGAAAGAGCCCCTTGATGCGAGCTACGTGCACCTGGCACTCGGGGATCGATAGGCCGAGCCCATTGGCAGCAATCGGGCGGGTGGCGGTGGCCCAGAACTCGTAGACGTTCTGGGGGACCACGCAGAGCGCCTCGCCGCCGGCGTGCAGCGCGTTGATCGCGGTATCCACCGTGGCGAATTGCGGGTCCGAGGTCCGGGCGCGTCGGACCAAGATGTTGCTATCGAGGAGGATCAAAGTTGGGCGTCTTCCCGCTCGCGGTAAATAGTCTCACGGCTGTCATCGACGACGAATCCCTGCGGGTAGCGATCAGCCAGGCGCTCGGCGTCTTGCTTCCAGGCTTCGTACTCCGCGCGCGCACGCGTCACCGGTGAGCGGCAACGGCGGCTCGGGCGGAGGGGCCCCGTTCCCGGCCTCGGCGAGCCGGTCCAGGGCCGGCCTGACGAGTTCGTCAACCGAGATGTTCAGGGCGGACGCTCGGGAGGCGAGACGGCGGAAGGTCTCTTCCGAAATCGTGACGTGGGGCATCGGATCCTCCATCGAAGGCGACTCCGAATCATCTTACCGGGATCGCCTTGAGGCGTCCACTCGACTGTCGCAGCCGTTCGCGGTGGTTCTCTCCGTCCCACAACGGCAAAAACCGGAATCACAATTCCTACGGGCTTTCGTAAAACATCAGGAGTTGGTCCTGAGCCCGGTACGGAGATTTCTCCGGTTCGGTGGGCTTGATCTCGTGCTCCTCGCGTGGTGATCGTGTTTCGGGCTGTCACCTCTGATCGGCGGGGGATCAGTCAACCCGTGACGACCCGGAAGCCCGTCGGGTCGGTGAGGACATACTCGCGTGCCTTGACGTCGTGGCGTATGGTCCCCGTCACGTTCGACCGATTTCTCGTCGCGGAGGGCATCACAGGCCGTGGCGAACTCGTCGGCGCGCAGATCGAGCTTCACCCGCGCCGGGGCACCGCCGACCTCGGCCGCTAGGACCATCGAGCCGACCACGTCGGCCAGCAGGGGCCGCAGCGCCTTCTTCACGCTGAGGACTGCGCCCGTGATAGCGTTCGGGTCGTGCCGTGGCCCGCGTGCGGAGCTGTCGGCCGACTTCTTCGATCACAGTGAAGTGCTCCTGGAGGAATGAGACCGATTTCGGCACCTCCGCCGGCAAGTGAGGGCGGGTCCTGGCCCAGGTGACGCGGATGTCGAGGCTCGACTCGTCGCCGGGCGGCTTCATCAGGACCAGTGCGTCGCATAGGTGTGCGCTGATGCCCTGCGGGACCGCGTCCAGTAGGCGTTCGGGCTTGCCGGTCTGGATCGCCTGAGAGACTAGCCCCAGACTGGACATCAGCCGCGTCGTCACCTGGCGGGGGAACGGCGGCTCCGGCTCGAACCGGCCCGCGTCCAGGCCCGCAAGTGACGGCTGGATCTCCGGGGGAACCGGTGCCAGGATCGTAGCCACGAAGCTCCCTCGTTCGGTCTGCCCCACGCGGCAGCTATTGAGGAAGGCCTCGATGGGCTTGCTGGTCCGTATCGGGTGTAGGGCTTCGGGACGGATCACGCTAAAGGCCGACGACCAGAGTAATTGCCTTGCCCCCTGGAGGAGCTGGATCGCTTCATCAATGGGGAGATTTCCGAGCGCGGCGACCGAGCCGGCGACGCGCAACCGGAAGACATCGCCGGCCGGCCCCGAGAGATCGTTGAGGACCTCCTGGACCGGGCGCCGCTCGATGGTCGCAAGGGCCACGACCAGGTCTCCCATCCGGAGGGCGAAGTCGCCAAGGTCCCGCTTGAGGGGTAGGAGGAGATCGACCTTGGGGAACGACGGATGAACGAACTGGAGCCCGATACCATCCGGCCCATAGGGCTTGGACTTCCACCCGCGGCTCGAGAGATAGAGCTGCACGTCCCCCGAGCGCAGCGATGTCGCGACATCCTTCGGGAGCGTCGATGCGGCGTTCATAGGGGCTCCTGACGGGATACCCGCTGCATGAGTCGTTGAAGTGGCTCCACGTCGAACCGTTGCGAGCGGGGCAGGCGGACCGAGACGCTGCGGGTATTGGACGTTTCCGGCATCCCCAGGAGTGACGCCCAGTAAGCCCACCGCCTACTGATCATACATTCCTCGCTCGTCTCGATCCACTCCTCCGGGTTCTTGGGAAGGACCAGGATGACCAACAACCGAGGGATGAGGTTTAGCGCGCGAAGCTCGTCTTAATTCTTCCGCTTGAGGGGAAAGGTCAAGTGTTTCGCTCCGATCCTCGGAGTGGACGTCGCCTTGAGTTGGACCGCGATCTCGGGAGAGCGGAAGACGGCCTGATCGTGGACATATCCCACGGCGCCGATCTTGACGTCCACGCTATCCAGGTCCACGGTCTGCACCTGACAGGTATAACCCGCCCGCGCCGCCACGGCGTGCACGTAGGCCACGCTCAACTGCTGCTTCTGCTCGTTGACCGTCACCTGATCGGCTCCAGTGGATGTTAAGCTGTTCGGATCCGACCAACCCAGGGGACGGGACGAATCATACAGAATTGGAGACCGATATGTGCCACCCCTTCTCCTCGGTCCCCTTCACCCACTGGCGACGGGCCTGGCGCTGGTCCCTCTGGCCTGGGCGGGCAACAAGCCGGGGCATAAGATCGAGCCCCCGATGGCGATCGTCTTCTTGAGCGGGTTGGTAGCCTCGATGGTCCTGAACCTGGGTTTGATGCCGGCGTTGTACCTGGCCTTCGGCCGAACCCGCGGCGGCCGGCCCGAGGACGAAGAAGGAGACGAAGCCGTGGGCCGGTTCGACGGCGACTGGTCGAAGCACCACATCCGGACGGCTATGGCCACGATGCCGGTCAGCGCCGACTCGAACAGGCGAGGGCGAGCGCGGGCCGCGATCTCGCGAACGTGATCCCAGGGTGCGCCTGCGGCGACTTCAAAAGGGGGACAGGTACCTCGAAGATTCGGAGCCAGTCCCGAATGGCATTAAGTTAAGCGTAAAGATAGTGTCCGATTGCACTTAGGGTCGATTTCCCCCTCCACGATCAGAAATAGTTTAGATATGCTCGCTCGATGCCCAGATCGAAAACGCCCTGGATACAGGCCGCATGGAACGAGCTAGATATCAACATTCCGCCCAAATCGCCGAAAACATGCTAGACGCAAACCGTTTGGAGATCAGGAGTTAAAATTAACTTCATGCCATTCGAGCCAGTCCCCGTTTTGAAATAGCTGGTTACAAATTGACCTTGGCCGCTCTGTAAGTTTTTGCGATATCATGGGTACCGACCCCCAAGGCGCTGCCTTCGCGCTCGACGGCGGCAAGTGAGGAGAGCGAACATGAGCAAGATGATGACCATCTGCCTGTGGTTCGACCACGGCAAGGCCCGCGAGGCGGCCGAGTTCTACGCGAGCGTGTTCCCCGACAGCCGGGTCGGGGAAGGCCACGCCTCCGCTGCGGACAATCCGTCTGCGAAGGTGGGCGAGGAGCTCACCGTCGAGTTCACCGTGATGGGTCAGTCGTTCATCGGCCTGAATGGCGGGCCCTATTTCAAGCCGAACGGGGCGGTCAGCTTCATGATCCTGACCGAAAACCAGGAAGACACCGATCGTTACTGGAACGCGATCGTTGGCAATGGCGGCGAGGAGAGCCAGTGCGGCTGGTGCAAGGATCGCTGGGGCTTCTCCTGGCAGATCACGCCGCGCGTGCTGCTCGAGGCGACGACCGACCCGGATCGCGCCGCCGCGAAGCGCGCAATGGAAGCCATGATGACGATGAAGAAGATCGACATCGCCACGATCGAGGCCGTGCGCCGGGGCGAAGGCCGATGAGGAAGATCACCGGCGGCGTTTTCCCGTCGCTCGACAAGGTCATGCAGTCGCCGGGCACGCCGGACGCGGCCTAACCCCTTGCGGCAAACTAAAGACCAGGTTGTGGCAAAAAGCGCGTGAGGTTGGAGCGGGAAACCTTGAGCCGCCGGCCCTCGGAGGACCAGGGCGTCGCACAGGTTCGCGATGGAGGAACTGGAGCCCTCTCCCATCCGGCCCGTAAGGCTTGGACTTCCAGCCACGGCTCGAGAGATCGAGCTGCACGTCCCGCGGGCGCAGCGAGTTCACGACATCTCTCGGGAGCGTCGATGCGGGGTTCATAGCGGCTCCTGACGGGAAACCCGCTGCATGAGTCCTCGAACTTGCTCCACGTCGAACCGCTGCGAGCGAGGCAGGCGGACCGAGATGCTGCCGGTATTGGACGTCTGCGGCGTTCCCAGGAGCGCCGTCCAGTAAGTTGCTGGGGGCGATGCGGACACGACCATTCATTGTCATCCATCAGGCGGAGGCGTATGATCGCCCGTAACCGGAAGGAGGTTCACACGATGAGCGACGCGTTCTCTCGGAGGAAACTCATCCAGGCTGCGGGCGTGGCAGCCTTGCCATTGCCGGACGTGGCGGCGACGGCGTCTGGACCCCGGCATGAGCGCGGGCACGCCCAAGATCTGCCTCGAAGTCGGTACGAGCCCCCTCGCGGTAGGCCCGGATGACGAGGCCGGGGCTCGTCGGGTGAAGCAGCTCGGGGTGGAACATGTGATCGCCCGATACCCCGGGCCCATCCCGTGGGAGGAGGCCCGGCTCAAGGAGCTGATCGATCGCCTGAGAGGCCACGGCGTGACGGTGGGGAACCTCATGATCATCGGGTTTCCCGACACCATCTATGGGAGGCCCGGCCGGGACGCCGAGATCGACAAGGTCATCCGGTCGATCCGCGCGGCCGGCAAGGTGGGACTGCCGGTCATCGAATACAACTTCTACGCCCACCGGCTGATCGAAGGCTATTACGAAGAGATCGGCCGGGCCGGCGCGGGGATGACGGCCTTCGACTACGACAAGGTCAAGGACCTGCCTCCGCTGGAGCAGGTCGGCGCCCACTCGGCCGAGAAGATGTGGGCCAACCTCACGTATTTCCTCAAGGCCGTCGTCCCGGTCGCCGAACAGTCGGGGGTGCGCCTGGCGCTGCATCCGAACGATCCGCCGGCCCCGATCAGCCGGGGATCGGGCCAGATTATGAGCACTCTGGCGGGCTGGAAGCGGCTGGTCGACATCGTCAAGAGCCCCTCCAACGGCATTACCTTCGATTGCGGCGTGACCCGGGAACTGGGCGAGGATCCGCTCGAGGTGTGCCGCTATTTCGGCGGGCGCGACTGCATCAACCACGTGCATTACCGCAACGTGAAGGTGCGGAAGCCATACGAGAAATATACCGAGGTGTTCCTGGACGAGGGCGACATCAACATGTTCCTGGTGATGAAGGAACTGGTCCGGCAAGGCTACCCGCGCTTGATCTATCCCGAGCATCCCCGCGCCCTCGACTACGACCGCGAGAGGACGAAATTCGGATCCTTCTACCCGGGCGGTGGCGGTTACGCGGCGATCGCCTTCAACGTCGGATACGCGCGGGCCATGTTGCAGGCCGCGCTGTCTTCGTGAGACGCCGCCGATGCGACCCGGCCGCCCCTCGGCCGGCCGGGGTTCAGCTCAAGGGGCGGTCGTTGAAGCGATCTTGTGGGCGGAATGGGGATGCGATCGCTGCGGAGGCGACTCCGCAACACGGGGCGTCACTCCGGAGATCCCGACTCCGACGCTTCGCGGCGGCGGTCGTCGATCACGGGGCTCGCCTCGATCCGATTCGTTCCGACCTTCACCGGGCCGACCCGCTCTTCGACCAGGATCCCGACCGTCTGCGTCCGACGCGAGCCTGCGCGCGTGTCGCGGATCACGTTGTCCTCGAAGATCAGACCGGACGGCTCGCCGCGGATGCGGATGCCCGCGGTGCCGGTCTCCCGACCGTTGTCCTCGATGCGATTGTCCTTCAGATGATTGCGGTGCGGCGACATTCCCTCGGACTCGTCGCGGAAGAACACACCATTCGAACCGTTTCCGATGACCGCGTTGTTGCGCAGGAGATTGTCCGAATCCTTGTGGCCGATCGAGATGCCGAACCGGCCATTCGCCTCCATGCGATTGTCCGCGAACACGCCGTAGCGGACACGCCAGCACAGGAACAGGCCATCCGTGCCATTGCGGCGGGCCAGGCAGTTTCGCACCACGGGGCGTTGTGAGCCACTGCCGGGGTGGAGGCCGAGGTCGGTGTTGTCCTCACTGATGCAGTCGACGACGGTCACGTCGTTCGACTGCTGGAAGCTGATCCCGTCGCCATCATAGTTCCGAACGACGCAACCGCGAATCGTCGTGCCGAATCCGCGGTAGAGGTAGATCCCCGCACCTCGGCATCCATTGAGCTGCGGATTGGCCCCCTTGTTCCCCTCGATGACAAGGTCCTCGACGCTCGCCCCCTGGATGTTCGTGCCGCTTACCACAGGGAAGACCGTGGCCGCTGTGGCATGGTTGCCAACCATGCAGTCGGCCATCAGCGGCGCGTCGATCGCGAAGGTGTTCCCGCGGCTTCCGGTGATCCGGGCCACGGTGGTATGGAAGCCGCCGGCATGGTCGTCCCAGATCGCGACCCCGGCGCCCACGGTGAAGCCCTCCGGTACTTTGACCGTGATCTGCTGCTCGCCAAAGTCGCCGTCGAGGGCCAGCGGAGAAACGGCCGCGTCGGCCTTGCGCAGGATCGTCTTACCCTTCTGTCCGCGGACCGTTACGCCCGAACGCAGATACAGGGAATCGCGCATCAGGTACTCGCCCGCCCCGATCTCGACGGTCCCCCCGCCCAGGCCCGCGATATAATCGACGGCCGCCTGGAGTGCCCGGTTGTCGGCCCCGACCAGATCGGTCCCGACCCGGCCGACGGTGATCCTGGGACGCTCGCTCATCTTGGAGTGCATCGCCAGCGGAAGTTGTTGCTCCTCCGCCTTCGGGACCCGGTCGTCTGCCAGAGCGATCGTTCCGGCAATGACGAGGATGACAATGGTACCACCGAGTTGCCGCGCGAGGACGGCCGACAGAATCCTGGTCATTGAAGATCTCCTTGGGGCGTACGTGTCCCACCGGGGGAACCTCCCGCGCCTCCGTGTCTCGTGGCCCGGTGGCGAGAGGGCACGCCGGTGTGACGCGGGTCATCGATTCCAGTATGACCCGAGCACGGGGAGGAAGGAAGGTCGTGCCTCTGCCGGGGGGCGCTGCGCCGCGGAGGTGTTCATCCGCCAGGTCCCATGCGACGGAGAGGACCGTTTGGGCCGGGTCGTCCCGCCACGGCCATCCTCCGCGTCACTTCGATTGGAGCGGGAAATCCAGGTCGCTCTTGCCGCCCCTGGGGATCTCGGCCTTGAGCTCCGTCTTGGTGTTGTACTTCGCCGGGATCAATTCCGTGAAGCCGGTGGCGGGCTTCTTGCCGGGCTTCTTGAGCTGGATCTTGACGCGCCCCTCCGGCTGATCCGTATGGCTGATCGAAACCTTGTACTTGCCCGGCACCGGCCCTCGCGAACGGGGAATCGAGAATTCGCCGTTCGCGATCTCTCCGGTGGCCGAGGACGCCTCCTCAGCCTGATTGCCCTCGGGCAAAAAGAGGATCGTCCCCTTGGGCAGCGGCTGGCTGTCCATCGTCACCTTCCCCGCGATCGCCTCGCGTGGCAGGTTGTCGCTGGACTCCCCGGAGCAGCCGATTATCGCCAGGCCCATGACGGTCGCCGAGAGGAGGGAATACACCCTGTTACGTCCGATCATTGGTTTCTCATTTTCTAGAAAGACCTGATTTATTCAAAAAAAGAAACCTCGATACAGAGAGGCTCCAGAGACGGGCGGTCGCCGAGGACCCGGCGCTCATACCACGAGGCCAGGGATCGGGCGTTCACTGCCCCGGCGAGAGTAACCGGACCAACCCGACTCTTCATTCAACCGCGTTTTCCCGAGTTCCTGCAAGCCAGAATCGGAAAACCTCGGAGCGGCTCGCTCAACCCGTCGTTCGCCCGGCGAGTTGAGACCCCGGCGTCGAAGTCGTGGCCCCAGGAGGAGATCGGCATAATTAAGATACGTCGAGGCGCAACAAGCGTGACGCCAGGCGGTGGATGCAGGTGGACGCACGACTCGAGGCAGGGAGTCCAGGTCAGGTTGCCCCGGAATCTCCGCCAGGAAGCCCGCGTCGTGACGCCACCTCGATTCGCGTCGCCAGGACCGGCGCGGGCACGACCGCGCAGACCGCAACCCGGCCCGTCCCGACGCCAGCGGTCCACCCCTCCCTTGCGCACCAACGGTCCCTCGGCGCCTTCGTCTTCGCCGTCAACTCGCTCCCCCGCGCTCGAAACGATTCCGACCTCACAGACCCAACTCACCTCCACCGAATCGCCCCAATCGGCACGATTGACCTGGCTCGATTGCGTGCTACAATGCATTGATCCGGTGCGATTAATCGCAGGGCACGGGTTGAACGAGAGGGCGTGGGGAAAGTCGCGCAAGTTGAGTGGACTTGGTGCGGGTTGTTGGACGCATTTAAGAGGCAGGGAGTCGTTGCTTCTACCCAACGGGAGGATGGGCCATGGAGTTCTGGTCGGGGCGCTTCAAAGAGGGGAAGCTCGGAGCATTATCGCGAGGGAGACGGGGAGGCACGAGGAGGGGGCAGCGATCGTTGGGATTGACTCTGGAGCCGCTGGAGTCGCGGGTGGTTCTGTCGACATCGACCTGGACGGGTGCGGGTTCGGCGACCAACGTCAACTGGTCGAACGCTGCGAACTGGCAGGGGAGCGTGGCCCCGGTCGCGGGGAATGACCTGGTCTTCCCCACCGGCGTGACGGGCGCGGCCTTGACGAACACGAACGACTTCGCGGCCAACACGAACTTCAACTCGATCACGATCCAGAACAACGGTTACACGATCAACGGCAACGCCGTGGACCTGACCGGCCCGATCGTTCAACTCGCAGACCTCGAGCAGTTCGACGCTGGGCCTGCCGATCGCCCTGGGCACGAACCTGGGGTCGGTCACGGTCTCCAGCCCGACGGCGACTCTCGTGATGAGCGGGGTGATCTCCGGGTCGGACGGACTGACCAAGAACGGCTCGGGTGTCCTCGACCTGGAGGCCGCCAACACCTACACCGGGACCACCGCGATCGATGGCGGCACGTTGCAGGTCGACGGGACCGTCGGCGCGGTCACGCCCGGAACGGACACGACGCTGGCCGGGGCGGGAACGGTGGCCTCGATCATCACGACGGCGGCCACCATCAGCCCGGGCGGCTCGAGTCTCGGCGTCTTGAAGGATACCGGCCCCCTGACGCTCGACGCCAAGTCCTTCTTCGATCCGACCATCAACAATGGCACGGCCGGTACGGGTTATAGCCAGTTGAATGTCGCCGGCGCCATCAACCTCGCCAATGCGACGCTCGACGTCACGCTCAGCCCGTCGTTCACGCCGACCTCCGGCGAGCAGTTCACGATCCTCAACAACACCGGCTCCGGCGCGATCACGGGGAACTTTGCGGGCCTCACGGAAGGGGCGACGCTCACGATCTCCGGCCAGCAGTTCACGATCAGCTACAAGGGAGGCACGCTGAACAACTCGGTGGTGCTGACCGCCAAGACGGTCTCCACGGCCACCTGGAGCGGGGGCGATGTCGCCAACAGCCCCGATTGGTCCGACACCGCCAACTGGCTCAACGGCGTCGTCCCGAGCAACGGATTTAACGTCATCTTCCCGCCGGACCTGACGTCGGCCGAGCAGCAGAGCGATAACGATATGACCGGCCTGGACCTTATCTCGATCCTGGTCCAGGACACCGGCTTCGACATCACCGGGAACGCCGTGACGTTGGCCGGCGGGCTCGATTCCTCGCAGACCTCGGGCCTGTTCGACGGTGGCCTTGCCGGTGACCTTCACCAATGCGGGGAACGTGACGGTCGACAACCCGGCGGCGACTCTGTTGCTCAGCGGGGCGATCACCGGATCGAGCGGGCTCGTCAAGCAGGGCGCGGGTGTGCTCGACCTGACCGCCGATAGCGGCAGCCTCGGGGCCACGGTGGACGACGGCACGCTGCTGGTTGACAACACCGCCAACAGCGGGGGCGCGATCGGCGGCGTCAGCGCCAACAGCGGGAGCACGCTGGGCGGGACCGGGACTGTCGCGTCAGTCACCGCCGCGGGCGCCACGATCAGCCCGGGCGACTCCGCGACGTCCACCGGCATCCTGATCGACACCGGCCCGGCGGTCTTCGATTCCCACTCGACGTTCGTCGCACCCATCAATGGCGCCACCGTCGGCACGAATTACAGCCAGTTGCAGGCCGGGGGTGCGATCACGCTGGGCAGTGCGACGCTCAACGCCACGCTCGGCACGGGCTTCACGCCGACGGCCGGCGAGCAGTTCACGATCATCGACAATACCGGCACTGCGGCGATCACGGGCACGTTCGCCGGCCTGGCCGAGGGGGCGATCCTGACGCTCTCGGGCCAGCAGTTCTCGATCACCTACAAGGGGGGTACCGGCAGCAACTCTGTCGTGCTGACCACCCTGACCCCCACGACGACCACGGTCAGCCCCGTGGCCACCACGCAGGTCTTCGGCCAGTCGGTCACGCTGACGGCCACGGTCGCGCCACACCAGCGGCAGCGCCACGCCCACGGGCACCGTCCAGTTCCTGGACGGCGGCACCGACCTGGGTGCTCCCGTCACGGTGAACAGCTCGGGCGTCGCCACGCTGAACACGACCCAGTTGAACACCGGCAGCAACTTGATCACCGCCGTCTACTCGGGCGACGCGACTTACTCCACCAGCACCTCGCCGGCGGTCACGGCGACGGTCGCGCAGGCGTCGTCGAAGACCACGCTGACCAGCAGCCTCAATCCGGCGGTGGCCGGCCAGGACGTGACCCTCACCGCGACGGTCACGGCGGTCAGCCCGGGCTCGGGCACGCCCACGGGCACGAGCGCCGTGACGTTCTTCAACAACGGGACGACCAGCCTGGGGACAGGGACCCTGTCCAACGGCGTCGCCACGCTGAGCCTCACCACGCTCCCGGCCGGCACCGACTCGCTGACGGCGGTATACGCCGGTGATACGAACTTCCTGACCAGCACGTCGGCCGCCGTCAGCCAGGTCGTCACCCAGGGGGCCACGTCGGTCGTGCTCTCGGCCTCGAACACCAACCCGTTCGGCTTCCAGGCCGTGACGCTGACGGCGATCGTCAGGGTGGCCACCGGCTCGGGCACGCCCACGGGCACCGTGACGTTCTACGACAGCCAGGGCAACAACTTGGGCTCCGGCACGCTGACCAACAACCAGGCCACGCTCACGGTCTCCAGCCTCCCGGTCGGCGCGGAGTCGATCACGGCGGTTTATTCGGGCGACTCCAATTTCGTGGGGGCGACCTCCACACCGCTGGCCATGGTGATCGGCAGCCCGAGCGAGCTGTTCGTCAACCAGGTCTACATGGACACCCTGGGTATCGCGTCCGTCTATAGTTCCGCCTACTGGATTGCCCTGATCAACGGCGGGTATTCCCCCAAGCTGGTCTCGACCTTCATCCTCCAGTCCCGTCAGGCGAAGATTCAGGCCGTCGAAGGGACCTATCAGCAACTGCTGGGTCGAACCGCGACCGCGGCCGAGCTGAACCAGGCGCTGGCCTCGGGGACCGAGCGGTCAACGACGCTCTACGCCAAGATCTTCGGCTCCAAGGAGTTCTACAAGACCCAGGGAGGCGGCACGACCGACGGGTTCCTGAACGCCCTGGCACAGGATTGGTTCGGCACTCCGTTCCAGCCGGCCACCCAGGCCCGACTCGCTCGAGAAATCGGCCGCGGCGTCTCCCGGCGTCAGGTTGCCTTGAGCGTGATCACCAGCCCCAGCGGTGTCCGGGCCGAGGTCAACTCGATCTTCGAGAACGTCCTGCGCCGGCCGGCCACCGCCAGGGAACAGGCCCATTACGGTTCCCAGGTCAGCAAGGGGAACATCGTCCCGCTGTACGCGACCCTCTTCGCGTCCCCGGAATTCAAGGCGAAGTTCGTCTCGATCTAGCCATCAGTAATGAGGTCGTTAATGAGGTCGTCTCACTGTGGGGTGGCGACCGGGCGCGTCGGGTGCCCCGTGAGCACCGATCCCCGCGCCCGGCCCGCTCCGGTGCTCACGGGGCACCCAACCCAGACCACGGGCCAGAAGGTTGAAGGCTGAATAAGACCAGTTACGGACTCATCCTTCATCCTTCATCCTTCATCCTTCATCCTTCCGAGAGCCTAGGGCTTGGCCACGCCGATGATCGCGACGGCGAGCCGGCCGCCGGCGTCGCCGGACGGCTGGGTCTTGAGGTCGTCGGCCTTCGCGTGGACGACCAGGCCGCGGCCCAGGATCGAGGTCGGGCCCTCGAAGCTCATCTGATCATCGTCCAGCTCCACGGTGGCTTTGCCGCTCTCGTCGGCCTTGAGGTTGCCCATATCGCCGACGTGCCGCTTCGCGCTGTCGTGCGCGGCGTGCGGTGCACCCGTTGGGTTGAAGTGGCCTCCCGAGGCGGTACCGTCCTCGTTCCAGATGCCGAATTCATGGACGTGGAAGCCGTGCTCGCCCGGAGTCAACCCCGTGATCTCCCCGGAAACGTGGACGCCGTGCTCGGTCTTGGTGAAGGTTATCGTGCCTTTGACCGTGCTCTGCGTCTTGGTCGTCGGGATCAATTGGGCGCTGGCCTTGGTGACCGGAGTTCCGGCAGCCGCCTTCTCCGGCGCGGCGGCCTGCGTTCGCAATCCCAGGACCGCGACGCAGATGAGCGAGCCGGCAGCCAGGGACGCAACGCACTTCGTGATCGCCATGTCATGTCTCCTTGGTTGATGGTATCGTGAGGTTCAAGGGTCCTTCGAGAGACACCGGATGCACCTTAGCCTGCCGGGGATCAGCTCTCAAGGGGCTTCTCGTTGTCCTTTGGTAGTTGTTCGTCGTCCGTCGGGCTTCGGTTCCGCGTGGAAAGCGCAGGATTCTCCGGACGGCAACGGAAACCTGCCTGCAAATTCCGCACCTGCACGGCCTGGCGCGTGGACAGTCGCACATGGCTGTTGGAGAATGTGATTTTGTCCGGTGTCCTCGGTCAGATCGGATCCCACGCGAATCACGACGGGACCGCGAAGGCGGTCGTCATGACCGAGGACGTCGAAATCAGGCCAGAAATCCGCTGAGGACGCAGGCGATGGGCTCGGCACTCGACGCAATGGACAATGGGCTCGATCGTCACGACGAGCGTCGTCGAGCCGGGGTTCCCACGGTGTCGGTGTTGGCCGGACCGATCGGTCCGGTGCTGGAGTCCCTCCGGCGCTGGGCGTGGGAGCTGGGGCGGGAGATGGTGCTGGTGCGCTCGGAGCAAACGGATGCCGAGAGCCTGGTGGTTCCGTGGGTCGACCGGCTGGCGGCCGGGCGCGATCTGGTCGATTCCGCGGTCGCCTGGCTGGCGGAGCGGCGGGATCAGCCTGCCGGTCTGCTCGGCCGACAGCTCCGCGGGATGACGGCTCATGACGTGGCGAGGCTGCTGGACTCCGCCGTCCCGCTGGTCTCGGAATCGGGCGTCGAGCTGGCGGTCCGCCGCCTGATCGAGCTGGCGGCCCAGGGGCACCGGCGGTCCAAGGCGGGGCTCGGGCCGGAGCTGAACGCCGGGCTCGAAGGGCACGGCCGGCCCTGGCTCCGCGTGTATCGGGCCATCGGCGAGCTGGTCCCCCAGGAGTGCCTGCCCGTCCTGCTCGCCGCGCCGGCCGGGCAAGATCTCTCGCAGCTCGTGAGCCTCGCGCGGCTGCTCGCCGACCTCGCCGAGGCCCAGCCCCAGGCCACCCTCGGGCTGATCGTCGAGCCCGACGCGTTCGCGGCGTACCTCGACCAGGCGCCCGAGTCGCGCGCCGAAGGCGCTGCTGCGGGGATCGGTGCTCTCCCCGCCTCCTCGTGAGGTCGGGTTGGAACCGGAGGCGGGAAGGCTGGAACCTGAAGGGGGCACGCCGAGTCACGCCGAATTCACTCATCCTTCATCCTTCATCCTTCATCCTTCCGAGGATGACGCCCGCAGCGCCGCCGAGCAATTCGTCTTCGACCTGCTCGAATCCTTGCCCGAGACCACCGGGCTGTTCGAGCTCAATACCACGCTCGACTTCCACTTCGGTGCCGGCCGACCGATCGAGGTCGACCTCGTCGCCCGCTCGCTCCAGCTAGTCATCGAGATCGACGGATATTATCACTTCCAGGACCCGGAGTCTTACCGCCGCGACCGCCGCAAGGACCTGGAGCTGCAGAAGCGCGGCTACCTGGTCTTGCGGATCCTCGCCGCCGACGTCGTCGGGCGTCTCGAGGAGCTGTTGGAGACGTTCCTGTCGGCGGTCGCGTTTTGCCGGCATCGGCAGGAAGTGAGGGAGCGCGCATGACGTCTGCGACGAATCACGACGCGATTGGGTCCCTGGTCCTGATTCGGCTGCTGGTCGCGGGCGAGAAGGGCGAATCGATCTCGAAGATCCAGAAGGACCTCGAGCCGCTTCTGGCGCACCGATGCTCGGGCACACCGCTGGCCGCCGCGCTGAACCACGCGATCGAGGCGCTCAAGGCCGACGGGCTGGTGGCCTTCCTGCTGGGCAAGTCCAGGAAGGCCGCGCCCAAGGTCACGCTGACCGCGGCGGGCCGCCGGCGCGGGCTCGAATTCCTGGGTGTCGAGTCGCTCAAGCCCAGGACGAACTGGACCGTGATCAGGAAGACGTATCTCCCGGCCAGCGTGCTGGGTCTACCGGCCTCGGGCGAGGCCCAGCTCAAGGCGATGGGATCGGACCCCATCTTCAAGGCGGTGTTGCTCAGGCGCCAGTATGACCTGCCGATCGCCGCGGTCCCCAAGACGCTCGACGATGCCATCGATGCCCTCGCCTGGAAGCTCATCGGCTTCGAGGGCGAAGCCCGGAAATTCGATCTCAAGAACGTCAAGGCGGCCGTACTGAACCGCGCTGGGCGACGGCCGCGCGACCGACTTCAAGAAGGCCGCCGGCCGTCTGGTCGCACAGAACGCGGGTGCGCGGCGCGATGATTCGAAAGAGCTCCGCGATGCCGTCCTTCGCGACTGGGTTGACCGGAACAGCGGCCCGCTGGGATCTCCGCCGCACAGCTCGCAGCCCGAGAAGACGGCACTCCCCATGTCCGAACTGGCCGAGCGCGTCAAGGCCGCCGCCCGCGCCTGCTCGACCGGACGCTACGGCGATAACAAGGTATTCATCGTGCACGTCTGGAGGATGCTCCAATCCGACCCGGACTTCGCGGAGATGGGCCTCGATCGATTCCGGGAGTTCCTCGCCGCGGCCAACAACGCCCGGTTGCTCGACCTGAGCCGGGCCGACCTGGTCCAGGCCATGGACCCGGAGGACGTCCGCATGTCCGAGGTAAGTTACCTCAACGCCACATTTCATTTTATCCGAATTTGAAGGTGGTCTTCCATGGCGACAGCTATCATGAGTGCGAAAACGAGCCCCGAGTCGCCGGGCGGTCCGGTCGGGGTCGATCCTCGTGTCGCCGCGTTCTGCTCGAGGCCGCTTCCCGAGCTGTTCCACGCGTTTGCCTACGCCAACGATATCTGGAGGCGCGACCCGTTCGACGTGGAGTCGATCCACGCCGGCGCGCGCGAGACGTTCCAGCGGATCGTGGGGCGGGTGCGCGAGATCTCGGGGCTGCCGGCGGGCCGGATCCTCCTCTTGCTGGGCGACGCCGGATCGGGAAAGACTCATCTCATGCGGGCCTTCCGCAACCGGGTCCATGCCCGGTCGTCGGGATATTGCGGCTACCTGCAGATGACTGCGTTCACGGGCCAGTATGGCCGTTATGTGCTCAACAACTTGATCGACTCGCTCGACAAGGCCTACGACGAGTCCCGGTCGGAGACCACGGGGCTGATGCGGCTCTCGAACGCCCTGGCCGAATCGTCGCGCGACGTCCCGCGCGACTGGCTGGACCGGCTCCGCGAGGGGGGCCTCGACCAGCCCGGCCTCGATCAACTGGTCGCCGAGATGGCCGATCGGATCATCCTCGACGACCGGTTCAACACGATCGACGTCTTTTTGATCCAGGCATTGCTCTATCTTCAAGGTCACGACCCGCGGATCAAGGCGCGGCGTGCTCAAGTATCTCCGCTGCGAGGACCTCACCGAGCACGACCGCCGGCTGCTGGGCGGGATCGTCCCCTGCACGTATCCGGACGCGCCGCACCGGCTCATCGAACGGCTGGGGCAATTGATGTGGGCCGTCGAGAACGTCCCGCTGATCCTGTGCGTCGACCAGCTCGAGGATGTCTTCGACCTGGACGATGCGGCCGTCAAGTTCCGCCGCGCCATGGCCACGCTCTGCGACATCGTCAGCCGGCTCCGCTCGGCCATCGTGGTCATCGCCTGCCTCGAAGATTACTACGAAGAGCTGAAGAAGTTGCTCACCAGGCCAATCAAGGATCGGATCGAGACCGACCCTCCGCCGGTCGGCCTGACGACCCCCTGCGATCGCGATCAGGTCGAGCAGCTCATCGCCCAGCGGCTGAAGTATCTGTACGAGTCGATGGAAGTCTCGTTCCGGGCCGACCAGCCGACGTTCCCGCTCCCCGAGGCGATGGTCGCCAGGCTGGTGGGCCTGCGCGCCGGGATGTCCTGGCGCGGTCCAGGTCTACCGCGAGCATTGCATCGCGAAAGGGAAGATGGCGGATTACCCTATTGATGCCCGCGTTGACTCCGGCGTCCGGGACCTGGAGTCGAAGATCGTCGAGATCGAGCAGGCCTGGAACGAGCTGCGCTCGACCCTGACGATGGTGGTCCCCACCGATGAGGAAGAACTCGCGGCGATCCTCGCGGCGGCGATCATCTCGTGCTCGAGCGAAGTGGAGGCGGGCGACGTTTTCGAAGCGGAGACGGCCGGCCGCTTCGTCTTCGCCGAGCGCCATGCCGCGGACAACTCGGTCGGGCGACTGCTGGCGGGCGTCTGCAACAAGGGTCCCCAGGGCGGCGCGCTGGGTCGTCAGATCGAGGAGGTCGAGCGCCGCGCCGGCGAGCACACGCCGGTCATCGTCCGCTCGACGGCGTTCCCGGCGAATCCCAAAGCGGCGGTCTCGCAGCAACTGGGCAAGCTGATCGCCCGGGGCGGCCGTCGCGTCGTGGTCGAGGACTCCGACTGGCGAACGATGATGGCGCTGGCCGTGTTTCGCACAGGCCGCGGGATCGACGCCGACCCGGCCTTCGTGGCCTGGCTCAAGCGGAGCCGGCCCTTGACCGGTCTCACGTCGCTGCGCGCGATCCTCGACCTGGACCGACGGCCCGAGCCGACACCAACGATCGCCCCGACACCCGCCGAACCGTCGGTTCCCTCCAATCCCGCGGCCGGAGCGACGACGGTCAAGCCGCCGGAGCCGAGCCCCCCCCTGCCCCGGGCCGATCGCATCGTCATCGGCACCACAAGCGACCGCCGCGGCGAGCCGGTCGCGATCGACCCGGCCGAGCTGACGCGGCATGCCGCCTTCCTGGGTGCGCCGGGCAGCGGCAAGACGACGGCCGCGCTGGGTGTCGTCGAGCAGCTCTTGGTCCAGGGAATCCCGGCGATCCTGATCGACCGCAAGGGCGACCTGTGTGCCTACGCCCGGCCGGACCTGGGCCTGCGCGCCGGACTGGACCGCGAGCTGGCCGCGCGGGCGGAGACGCTCCGCTCCTCGGTGGAAGTCGCCCTGTATACCCCGCGCCGGCCCGACGGGCGGCCGCTGTCGATCGCCGCGGTCCCCGCCGGGTTGGGGGCCTTGCCTTCTCACGAGCGCGAGCAGGCCGCCAAGTTCGCCGCCACGGCCCTGGCAGACATGATGAATTACGGGGATAACAAGCGCGATCAATCATGCCTGGCGATCTTGATCCGCGCGATCGAGCTGCTCAGCCAGGAACCTCGGGCCGCGATATCCATCCAGGCCCTGGTCAACTTCATTGCCGAGAAGGACCCCGCCCTGATCAATGTGGTCGGCCACCTCGACGTCAAGCTCTTCGACCGGCTGGTCCAGGACCTGGAGACCCTGAGACACATCCGCGGCGACCTGCTGGCCGCCGAGGGCGAGCCACTCGACGTCGATGCGCTGCTGGGCCGAGGCCTGGGCCAGACGTCGGGCAAGACCCGGCTGAGCATCATCAGCACCAAGTTCCTGGGGACCAACCAGGACGTCCAGTTCTGGGTCTCGCAGCTCCTGATGGCGCCTGGGGCGCTGGATCAGCAAGTCGCCCGCGCCGGACGGGACACTCCAGGCGGTGGTCCTCTTCGACGAGGCCGACCTGTATCTCCCGGCGGTGCGACAACCGGCGACCAAGGAGCCGATGGAGCACCTGCTGAAGCGGGCGCGATCGGCCGGCCTGGGCCTACTGCTGGCCACCCAGAGCCCCGGCGATTTCGATTACAAGTGCCGCGACAACATCCGCGCCTGGCTGGTCGGCCAGGTGAAGGAAGCCAACTCGATCGCCAAGATGAAGCCGATGCTCAGCGATTGCCGCATCGACGTCGCCAGCCGCCTGCCCTCACAAGAGCCCGGCGAGTTCTGTTTCATCCGCGACGGCGAGGTCACTCCCGTGAAGGCGCTTCTCTCCGCGGTTAACCCACGGCAGATTCCGGAGGATGAGATCGTCCGGCTGTCGCGTCGTTAGCGGGACTTGACTCTATGTGAAAGCGAAGGGTATTCAACTCTTCGCGATAGTGGTGCGGGCGCGGGATGCTCCTGAAGTTCGGTGCGCCTCGAATCGTGCGATCTCTTCCTTCATCTGATTGATCATCCGCTTGAGCGATCGCAGGGTCAGCTCCTGGATATGGGAGTCCTCACCCGGTTCGTCCTGGATCGCTCGATAGCGCGCCTCGAGCGAGCGAAGCTTGTCCCGAGTGACCTCGACCTCACGTTCATCTTTCAGTTCCATGATACAATCTCGATCATACCTTTGGGATTGAGGCGCCGGTCCGTGCCAAACACGGTCCCCACTAGTTCGTCCCAGCCGTCCTGCCGCACCAGATGTATATCGAGGAAGGGCAACCCCTGGAGCAGCTCTTGTTCCGCATTCGGGTCGTGTGGGAAACCGGGGCTGATGAGTAATGCACAATCCACATCGTTGGGTTCAGGCACGTCTGTTACGAAGCTCCCGTTGATGACGATCCGCTGGACCCCCGCACGTCTCGCCAGATCCATGAGCCATTGAAGCGATTCCATCTGAACCTGTCGCAGCTCCGTCTGCTGGCCGAAGCGGGCTTCAATCTCAGCGAGCGTGGCGCCATGGAGTCCCGGCGGCAAGTACCCGTTTTCCTCAAACGGTGGAATCATCTCGATGGCATTTCCAGTGGCCTTGGAACGAAGGTATATGATATCTTAACATCGCCACGGCTATTCGGAAAGCCCAGGCGTCATGCGCCCATGTGGGAACGATGTAGAACAGCGTCGTTCGGCACTCCATCCCGCCGACGGGTGGCCCTGGGGGCCAAACCTTGCGCGCGAATGTGTCCGGTTGCCGCAAATGAGCGAGAGGGAGCGATGTTGAGTCCCATCGCCTGCTGTTAACTTCGCGGTGAACTCACCGTGCCGTTTTCCTTCTGGCATCGTCCTTCGACTCTACACCTGTGATGCGGCTTTGACTTTACAAGCGACAATTCATATGATGTTTATACAAACATCACTTCGGGACATATGGGCTTTCGGGTTCTCCGTAGGGCTCATCGGTTTTGCCTCGATGCCGTCCCTCGCGGTACAATGAACGTTGTCGATCACCCTGCCTGGAGAACCTTGGGCTCAACGTGTTTGAGCTGGCCGAGCCGGTCGTCGCACTCGCGCGGTGCATCTCTCCACGAGCCTTCCCCTCCACGCGGAAAGATGTAGCAATAGCTATGGATCTGTCGAAACCCAGGCATTGCCCTGATTGAAATTCGTAAGGAAGCCCGGCCATGGAAACCTTGATCGTCGGCCCATCTGGTGAAATCGAATTACCCGACGGCGTGCGGCAGAGATACGGCATGTCGCCGGCGACTCCCGTCCGGATCCTTGAGACTCGTGGAGGGGTCTTGCTCGTTCCATTGAGTGATGAACCGATGAGCGCGGAACTGGCCGCGGAATTGGCCGAATGGCAGGCCCTGAGCGCGCAAACCTGGGAGATGTTCCCCTTCGAGGAGGAAGAGGAATCATCATGAACGTGGGCGATGTGTACTGGGTGGATTTTCCGCCACGGAACGGGCACGCGCAGGCGGGACGCCGGCCCGCGATCGTGGCGCAGGACGCGGCGGCGACGTCACGCCTCCCCACCATCTTGCTGATCCCAATGACCACGCAACTCGCGGCCCTTCGCTTCCCCGGCACGGTCCCGGTTGATGCCGATGCGGAGAATGGCCTGCAGCGAGCCTCCGTAGCGTTGGTGTTCCAGATGACGGTCCTGGACCAGCGCCTCATCCAGTCCAGGCTGGGTCGAATCTCAGATGCCGTACTCCAGGCCGTCTGGGCTGCGCTCGATGAGCTGACAGGGCGAAGCGCGGAATGAGCGGGTCCGCTTGCCGAGAGCCTCTCACGCCGCCTGGAGCACCTCGAGCATGTCGTGCATCCAGGAGAGGACGAACCGGTGCGGCGCCGTGTTATGGCAGCCGAACTCGCCCACCATCACGCCCACGCCCCTGGACTCGAAACGCTGTTGATTATCTTGTCACTTCACGAAGCAATGTCTGGAAAAATCGACGCACATCTTGGCAAATCAACATCCTGCGTCGGGAAAAACAACATCCGTTCGCCAATGTCAGTAGTTCAATTCCGACTCGGCGACGGGTCAGTTATCCTTGGCGATACGCGGTTCCCATGATCGCGAACGGCCTGCCTTCGCCGCAGTGCCGTTCGGGACATGTCATGATCGACGGCCGCGATTGCCACCTCCAAGGGTAACGAAGATGCTGAAGCCGAGACGGCCATGTGGTCTGGCCTTGAGTCCGGACCAGATCGCGTCCTATCGCGAGAACGGTTACTTGACGATCGACCAGTTCGCCGACCCGGAGGAGTTGGCGCGTCTCCGGCGCATCTTCGCCAAGCTATTTGCGGAGCGAGCCGGTCGCGACCGCGGGTACCACCTGGACCTCGTCGGGATCGACGAGGATGACAGTCCACCCTTGATTCCGCAGATCCTGCATCCGTCACGCCTCGTCCCCGAACTGCGCAGGGCCCAGTTCCTGGCCCGGGCCGAGATCGTCGTGCGCAGTTATTCGGACCGGACGTAGAGTTCCTTATCGACCATGGCGCTGCTCAAGCCTGCACATGGAGAAGAATCGACACCCTGGCACCAGGACGCGGCCTTCGGCGATCCGCGCTATGACTCCGAGGCGGTCAGCTTCTGGCTCCCCCTTCAGGAGGCGACCATCGCTAATGGCTGCCTGCACTTCATCCCGCAGCCACCTCGGGGAGGTCCTGCCTCATCGACCGGCCAAGGCCGACCCGCGGCTGCACGGACTGGAGTGCGTCGAAGGATTCGATCCGATCGAGGCCGTCGCCTGCCCCTTTCCGGCCGGAGGTGTCTCACTCCACGATGGGATGACATTGCACTCGGCGGGCCCCAACCGCTCGGATCGACCTCGCTTCGCCTATGTCCTCATTTTCGGCATACGGGGACGACGGCGAACCATCCCCCGACAATTCCCCTGGCAAGAGCGGAGCAGCACGGCCAGGCAAAAACGCGAGCAGCAGTGGATCGCGAGGACGGGTCGGATGGGGGCGTTGGCGCGGTGGCTCGACTTCAAGATCCAGAGGCTCACCTCCAAGTTCCGCGCCCTCCACCGGGCGATCACCGTCGGATTGACCCGGGCTTGATCGCATCCGAGGGAAAAGGACGATACCGGGCCGAACGGCGTCCGAGAGGCATCACCGGACGTTCGCAGACCGTTCCTCGGTGGTCCCGCACCGTCTCGATTCGGACACGAAGCGGCCGGGCACCGGGTCACCCCGCCTGGAGCACCTCGAGCATGGCCCGGTCGAGCTGGCGGCCGTGCCAGGTCTCGTAGGCGATGTCGTACCGGCCGCTGTCGCAGATGCCGAAGCTCCCGGTGAAGTTCCACAGGGCCCAGCCGAAGCCGGCCTTCTTGATCTCCTCGAGCGTGTCGTGCATCCAGGAGAGGACGAACCGGTGCGGCGCCATGTTATGGCAGCCGAACTCGCCCACCATCACGCCCACGCCCTTGGCCTCGAAGTCCTTCCAGGGCTTGATCACGTCCAGGGCGATGGTCTTGCGGGTGATGTACTTATTATCGTTCGTCTTGAGCGGCCAGATCGGCTCGGGCCAGCTCTCGTCCCAGTTGGCCCACGACGCCTTGTAATGGGTCAGCGGCATCGGGGTGTAGTCGTGCATCGCCGCCGCGACCTTCAGGCCGAGCAGCTCCTCGGGCGGCTTGGTGCCCCAGGCGCGGCCGTCGCAGACGATCAATCGGTCCGGATCGCGCTCGCGGATCGCACCGGCCACGCGTTCGACCGCCCGGCGGTGCTCGTCCGGTTTGACCTTGTCGTCGGGCTCATTGAACAGGTTGAAGCTGACCCGGTTGTTCGGGATGCCTTGATATCGCGCCGCGAAGCTCGCCCAATGGTGGCGCAGACCTCGAGGATCTCCGGGTCGGTCCAGAGCGACTTCGGCTCCGCCGGCCTGGCGACCGTGAACCCCGGCGCTCGGTGGAAGTTGAGCTGGACGTGAATCCCATGCTTCTGCCCGAACTCGACCGCCTGGTCGATCTCCTTGAGGATCGGCTCTTTCAGATCGCGTGGTTTCGCCGGGTCGGTCCAGCATCGGTAATCCAGCGGCAGCCGGACGAAGTCGAAGCCCAGCTCGGCGATATCCGCGAAGTCTCGCTCCACGAACGGCTTCTGCGAGTTGACCATGAACTTGTCGAGCAGGTTGAACCCGCGCCAGCGCGGTAGATGCTGGGGTGTCGCATCGGGCAGCGCCCGGGGCGGGGCCTCGGCCCTCGCTCGGCGAGATCCGAGGCCGGCGACGCCCAGGCCTGCCGTCGCGAGCGTCCGGCGGAGCACATCGCGTCTATTCATCAACATACGAATGAATCCTCTAATCTTTTTCCAGGAACCCGACGCGGCGGAGCCGCAACGAGATTCGAGACTCCGGAATCTCGACTCCGGAATCCCTCGTTCGGGCGCGGCCAGAGGGCCCCGTGAGAGACTTCCTCGAATCTACAACGTCGGCCCGGTTTCCCGGCTCAGGAAGCGGGCCTTGCTCGCGGCGCCGTCGCGGACGGGTTTGGGCAGTTTCGGCTGATCCAGGCGTGCGTAGATGGCGATCGCCGCACCACGCTCATTGTGGGCCGTCAGGGTCTCAGCACAGCGGAACAGACCCTCGGCGATTGCCGCATGATTGGCGGCCGGGGCTTTATCCAGGGCGTCCTCCAGGAGCTGCACGGCAGGCAGACTGCCGATGCTGCCCAGGGCCCGAGCGGCGGCCTGTACCACGCCGGCATCGGGGTCGTTCAACAGCGTGGCCAGCGGTCCGACGGCATCGGTGTCCCGTCGCACACCAAGGCTGCCAATCGCTCCGATCAGGGGGCGTCCCTTGAGTTTGCCCAGGGCGTTGAGCAGTGCCTTGTCGACGGCCGGATCCGGGATCGGTTCCAGCGCGTACCGGGCCATGTGTGCGATCTTCTCGTCGCCGAGCAACTCGGCCAGCGGCGCAACGGATTCCTTGGTGCCGACGAGCGACAGCTCGCGGCAGGCGTCCGCCTTCTGTTTCAGCGGTGCGCTCGATTTCAAGACGGCGATCAGCTCGGCCTCCCGCCCATTCGCGGCGGGGCGAGTCTCCTGTCCAAAGGCCGTCGCGCCAGCCACGAACAGCGGCGCGACCAGGCCGAGGCATGCGAGTCTCAGTGTCGTTCGGGTCATGGGTGTGTTCCTCTTGAATCGTAGGCAGTCGGCAGTAGCAGAATTGGTCGCTGTCTTCACTGACTACTGACGACTGTTCAATAAATGTACGGCTCGCGCTGGCGGCGGGTGCGCAGCCGGTTGGCCTCGGGGTCGTTGAACTCTTCCTTCACCGGGTCGTATTTCAGGTCGCGCTTGAGCCACATGCAGATATTGGCCCCGTGAACGGTGCTCATGGAATGGTGCATGACGTCCGGGTTGGCCACGGTCTGCTGCCGCGACTTGACGCAATCGAAGAAGTTGCGCGCGTGGTTCATGGGCGCTGGGTGCGGTCCATGTAGTCGGCCAGCAGCTTGGTGCCGTCCTCGAGCAGGTTGTCCTTGGACACCTCGGGCTTCTTGTAACTGTCGGCGCAGGCAACCCAGCCTTCAGTCCCCTCGAACCGCATCCCGCAGGACCCGTGCCAGTACTTGTCGCCCCGCGACAGGACCATCTGCACGCCGTTGCCGAACTTGACGACCATGCCGTCGCCGGTGGCATTCTTCACGTATTGATATTCGACGGCCGAGGTGGTCAGCGCATCGATGCCGGCCTGGGATTGGGGGAAGGTGTGCGCGCCCACTCGCCGATGCAACTGGTGTGGAAGTCGTAATGAC
Organism: uncultured Planctomycetota bacterium; assembly: GCA_963845755.1. Taxonomy (GTDB): domain Bacteria; phylum Planctomycetota; class Planctomycetia; order Isosphaerales; family Isosphaeraceae; genus CAWJTV01. The sequence continues at coordinate 668,923 of CAWJTV010000011.1, read as the reverse complement.
CGCGCCAGCCGCCCTTGACATAAGTGGAGTTGTACGGCCGCCAGGGGCAGGGGCCGAGCCAGGCGTCCCAGTCGACTTCGTCCTTGGAGGGCTGGGGTTCCTCGGGGAGCCAGGCGTGGCTCATCTCGGCGGCGTCCCAGGGCGCGATGTGGGCGCGGACGGTTTGCACCTGTCCGAGCCGTCCGGAGCGCGCCAGCTCGATGGCGGTGACGAACGGTCCTTCGCTGAGCCGCTGGGTGCCGGTCTGGTAGATGCGGCCATACCGCCGGGCGGTCTCCACGACCTCGCGGCCCTCGGCGATCGTCATGCACGACGGCTTCTCGGAGTACACATCCTTGCCCGCCCGCATCGCCGTGATGGTCGCCAGCGAATGCCAGCGGTCGCCGGTCGCGATCAGCACGGCGTCGATGTCGTCGCGGGTCGCGAGGAACTCCTTCATCTCGGGATACATCTGACAGTCGGAGCTGCCGTAATGCTTGTCGGCGATCTGCTTGATCGCCTCGCGCCGCACCTTCCGCGCGTCGCAGATCGCGACGAATTGCACGTCCTTCTCGCGGAGCATCCACTTGAGGTCGTACTCGCCGCGCGGCCCGAGGCCGATACCCCCGAGCACGATGCGCTCGCTCGGCGCGACGGCACCGCCCCGGCCCAGCGCGGAGGCCGGGATGATCGTCGGCATCAGGCAGGCCACGCCGGCCGCGGCCATCGTCTTGAGCGACTCGCGCCGGCTCATCATCGTCTTCGTGAGCGGTCCGGTTCGAGACATCGCGTCACCTCCCTCGAGAAAAAGACACTCCGGTCGGTTCCTCACCCCGTGTCGTGCACGGCCGGGGAGCCTTCGACCACTAACATGGACTGTAATAGCCCGTTGAGCCGGCAACAAGGGGCTGGTACGGTGATTGTGTCCGATCCGATCGTCGGAAGTTCGCAGTCGCCGATCATCGAGAAACCAGGGGACACGGGAGACGCATGAGCACGCTCGTGGAACAGCTCGACGCTTGGATGCAAGGCAAGGAAGGGGAGCAGTGCGAATTCAAGGAAGCCAAGAGACACTTCGACTTTGAGGAACTGGTCAAGTACTGCGTCAGCCTGGCGAACAGCGGCGGAGGCAAGGTGATTCTCGGCGTCACGGACAAGCGACCCCGTCAAGTCGTTGGCTCGAGCGCATTCGCCCAGCCCGAGCGAACGTTGATGGGCCTTCGCGACCGGATTCCCTTGCGTATCGATTTCGATGAGATCCCGCATCCCGACGGCCCAGTGCTGGTGTTCCACATCCCGTCCCGTCCCGTCGGCGTCCCCATTGCGGACAAGGGAATCTACTGGAGCCGGGATGGGGATCGCCTCGTGCCCATGAGAGAAGAGCAACTCCGCCTGATCTTCGGCGAGGGCGGGCGGGACTTCTCCGCCGAGATCTGCAAGGAGGCGACGCTCAGCGACCTCGATCTCGAAGCGATCGAGGAGTTCCGGCGGCCCTGGATCCACAAGTCCGGCAACCACGCCCTCGCGACGCTCTCGCCCGAGCAACTCCTCACGGATGCCGAGTTGGTGATCGATGGACGTCTCACTTACGCGGCGCTGATCCTCTTCGGGACCCACCGGGCGCTGGGCCGGTTCCTGGCGCAATCCGAGGTCACCTTTGAATACCGATCCTCCGACGCTTCCGGCCCCGCCCAGGCGCAAGGATTACCGCGTCGGTTTCTTTCGCTTCTACGACGATCTCTGGAACACGATCAATCAGCGGAACGATCTCCAGCACTACCAGGACGGACTCTTCATCCTGGATATCGCGACGTTCTCCGAACGGCCGGTCCGCGAGGCGATCCTCAACGCCGTCAGCCACCGCGACTACCAGCTCGGATCGAACATCTTCGTCCGGCAGTATCCGCGCCGCATCGAGATCACCAGCCCCGGTGGCCTCCCCTACCCGATCACCCTGGAGAACATCCTCGACCGGCAGTCTCCGCGAAACCGGCGACTCGCCGACGTCTTCCTGAAATGTGGTCTTGTCGAGCGCTCCGGCCAGGGGATGAATATGATCTTCGAGGAGTCGATCCGCGCGAGCAAACCACTCCCGGATTTCACCGATACCGACCGATATCAGGTCTCCCTCACACTGCACGGGACCATCCAGGATCCTTTGTTCGTCCGGTTCCTGGAGAAGGTCGGCAACGAGCAGCTTGCCAGCTTCTCCACGGCCGACTGGATGATCCTCGGCTACGTCGCCCGCGGCGAGAAAGTACCGGATGTCTACCGGCCTCGCATCGACAGGCTCCTCGAGATCGGCACGATCGAGCGGGCGGGGCGGGGCAAACTCATGCTCTCGCGACGCTACTATTCTTTCGTCGGGAAGAAGGGCGCCTATACCCGCAAGAAGGGCCTCGATCGTGAGACCAACAAGAGCTTGCTGATGAAACACATCCAGGAGAACGCGACGGATGGAAGCCCGTTGCAGGATCTCAGGGACGTGCTGCCTGCCTTGAGCCGCGGCCAGGTGCAGATTCTGCTAAGGGAGCTCAGAGACGACGGAAAGGTTCAATTTGTGGGAACCACCCGGGCAGCTCGCTGGTACCCAAAATCGGGTGGACTGGAGACAGGCTGAAAGATTGGGTGCAATTGCTTGGCAGGACCCAATAGTCGCAATGTGGACCCAATTCAGTAGCAATTCGGCCGCGAAATACCGTTGTAACTCTTTAAATTTAAAGATGATGCGTCAAGCGTTATTGCTTCGGAGAATCCGCCGGATATTGGGTTTGGGTTGCAATCGCGACGCAATGCTGTCCGATTCGACCGGTTCTCGGGGATGAGGTCTTGCCGCCATGTCGTCGATTCGCTTACCGCGAGTCATCGAGCGACTTGAAGCATACTTCGGTGAGCCCGCCCCGCCGGAGGTCACCGACCCCTGGGAAATGATCATCTGGGAGAACGTCGCCTACCTCGCCGACGACGGGAGGCGATGACGATGCTTCGTGAGCAAATCGGGATCGCCCCGGAGCGGATCCTGGCCGCACCGCGAGACCGATTGATCGCGGTGGGCGGACATGGCATCCTGGCCGCGAACACCGTGGAGAAGCTCTGTCGCGCCGCGGAGATCGCCGTCCGCGAGTTCGACGGCGACCTGCGGACGGTCCTCAAACGCCCGACAGCCCAGGCCAGGAAGGCCCTCAAACGGTTCCCCGCGATCGGCGACCCCGGCGCCGAGAAGATCCTCCTCTTCAATCAGATCTTGCCCGTCCTGGCGCTCGAGTCCAACGGCCTGCGCGTGTTGGTCCGGCTCGGGTTCGGCGAGGAGAAGCCGAACGATGCGATGACCTACCGCCTGGTGAAAGAGGCGATCGAGGACGAGTTGGTCCGGGCGTATCCCTGGCTCATCAAGGCCCATCAGTTGCTGCGTCAGCATGGTCAGGCGCTGTGCAAGAGGTCGAAACCCCGATGCAAGGAGTGTCCTCTCAGGATCGATTGCCCCGGGGCTCTGGCGAACCTATCATAAGCGTGCGTGGCCAGCAACGACGGCTACCTGTTTGCGTCCCGAGCGAGGCTCCTCGCATGTCCGAACGCCGAAAGTTCACGCTGCGCGACCTGATGATCGTGGTGGCGGCCCTGGCACTCAGCTTCTGGCTCTGGCCGATCTGGCCACCGTTCGTTCAGAGCCACTACAAGGATCTGATCCAAAGGAGTCCCGTTCTCGCAGCGGCCCGTTTCGCCCGGTGGATCCTCAACGGCCAACCGATGGATGTACGCAACCTCACCATCCAACCCATGGTTGCGATCTGGACGCTGACTGCTCTTCTCCTGGAACTCCTTCATTTCCGCCCGCCGCTTCGCCGACTCGCGCGTCAGCCGGGATTCGCGGCCTGTTGCGCGGTCGCCATGGTGATCGCCCTGGTCGGCTCGATGAACCTCGCCCTGTCATACAACTCGTATTCTCCCGCCGCCCCGTTCGGGGTGCGGGTACACGACACCCTGGCCTCAGCCCTGGCTTTCGGCCATGGACAGTGCGGGGCGGCGGTGGCGGCCGTCTGGCTGACGCTGGCCCTGACGGGCCGCTGGCGGCCACGGCCAGACTGGCTCGACCGCGCTGGGCGGATTCTAGGCATCTTCTGGATCGCGATCATCTTTCTGGTCTTGCTCGAAACCCTTCTCCTCGCGTGAGAGGCTGTTTCAAAACGGGGACTGGCTCCGAGTCTTCGAGGTGCCTGTCCCCCTTCGGAAAGAGCCTGTGAGACGATCACCGCGGCCGACGGCCATCGTCGGAGCGAGTTGATGCTGCGCAGGTCATCGCGGTCCCGACGGTGGTCGCCTTCCTGCGTAGGGGAGACGCGGTGAGATCCGTCGGAGCGCACTCGTGGAACCGCTCGACTCGCGGATGCATGGTGAGGTGGAAAGGAGCCGGGCCCATGATGCTCGATTCATTCCTTCGCGGCCCCCGCTGGCACGGTATCGGGTGGCGCCGCCTGCGCGCAGATCTGTCGCCAGAGTTCTTCCCGGTACACGCGGATCTCTCCCGGCGCCGAGATGCCCAGCCGGACCGTGTTGCCTTCGATCGCGACGACGGTAACCGTCAGGTCGCAGTGCGGAACCAGAATCCGTTCACCAAGCTTGCGGCTGAGCACCAGCATCGAAAACCCTCCTTGCCAAGCCGACCCAGTTGTTGACATCCCCGCCAGGGTGAGAATCGCTTCCTCGATCTGGCCCGAAAGAGACGCGAGACGCCCTCCGTCCATCGTCTCGTCCCGAGTGTTCGCGAGAGGGCGTTACATGGATTTTTGTACCCTATCCTCGCGGACTCCGCAAGGCCGGCTTCCTCTTTTCTTTTGATGACCCGACGTCAATCCTCTACGCGGTACGACCATCCCCATCCCAGCTCCACGTAGAGGTCCGACCCGTGGATCGGGTCGCGCTCCGCCGGTAATGGAACGGGACGGGTGCGGACGAAGCCGATGGGCCCACTCGGATCCGGGTCGATCATCAGGCCAACGTTGCCCGACGGTCGATCGAAGCCCGCGCCCGCGAACTGGAACACGCCGACCCGTTGAGGAAAGCTCACGGTCGTCCCGGCGGCGACCTGGTTGGCCAGCCTCTCCAGGCCCGGCCGGGCCGTGAGGAACGCAATCCGGAGCGGCCAGAGGGTGCTGACCGTCACGAGCGGCAGCGCGGTCAGCAGCACCACCGAGGTCGCGGCCAACCCTCGGAGGCGCCGGGGGATCGCACTCGATCGGGTCGAGAGGATGCCCCAGGCTACTCCCAGGCCGCCGATCGCCGGCATGGCGAGAACCCAGGATCCCAGGAACAGGCCAGGGACTAAGAGGTAGCCCGGCGCGATGCACCACACGGTGTACAAGGCGTTGATCGCGATCGCAAGCATCCAGAAGCCGATGCCCGCGACACGCCGCAGGCCCCGGCGCACGAGCCACCACGAGCCGATCAGAGCGAGGCACGGGATCGGAATCAGGATCGCGAGCCCGGGCGAGGTGACCGCGAGCGCCATCAGCCCCGCCATCGCCGCGATGACGATCTTGAGTCCCCGGATCGTGAACCGCACGCGGGATTGTCGCATGACCCAGGCCTCGGTGGGACCAAACGTCGTTAGCTCAACAGTCCAGGGGAGTCAGTCGCCGTCGCCGTCGGTTCGAGCCTGGGTCGCCATTTGACTCAATCCGGGCAGATCCGACCGAGGGCGTGCAAGAATTCCGCGAAGTCGTGGGCAATGATCACGGCCTCATCGGCGTCCATCGGGATGAAGGGGACCATGACGACCGGATACGGCGGGCCGCTCCGCAGGTCGAGGGCCAGCAGTTCTCCACCGCCATTCGAGCCGAAGCCGAAGAAGCCGGGCAAGAACCCGGGGATTCCATAATCGCGGTTCAACGTCAGTACCTCTTGGGCTGGCCAGAGCTGGAACCACCCCGGCTCGACGCCCAACTCGCCGCCGCCGCCATTGCTGAAACCCAGCAGGGCCAGATACTCCTCGGGCAGCGCGATCGAAGACCCGGCGGAAAGCTCCGCGATCACCGTGGGATCGGCGGGTGGCTCTCGGTACTGCCATCCCTCTAATCCGCCCTGGAGTGCGGCTTCGATATCCATGCGTCCTTCCCAGCGAATATAAATATGATAAAATTATAGAGCGAATCGTGCTCCGATTCGCGATGGCGACTCGGCTCTCGACTCGATCCCTTGTGCCCGGCGTGAATCATAGTCTATCTCTCAGGGATGAGGGAACATCATGGCGAGGGCTTCGAGGGGTGAGATGCCTTGTCTTCGGGCGGGGTCATTCGCCCGCGCAAGGGCACGTCCCACGCGATGGCGCCGACGTCATCGGGCCTGCCCGTCGTCCACTTCTTCGGATCGTAGTCGCCGTGCTCGTCCTGCCGATTCGGGCCGATCGAATAGATGAAAAGCTGCCCGTCCCGGTGCTCCATGTGGAACGCCTGGCCTGAGAACGGGTCGGCCGGCGCACGCGGCAGGATGCTCCGATCGATGGCCTCGACCGATGCGGGCCACTGACCCGTCTTGCGGCGATGGCGCTCGGCGGCCAGCAGGATGGCCGTCGCGCCCAGCTCGCACTGGTACCGGGAAAAGGCCGCGTTCGCGCTGGAAAGGGCCGGCGCGAGCAGGAACGCGAGCGTTGCGGAGGACGTGCCGGCCCCGCCCTCCTTGGCCCGGGCGATCTTCGTTTCCCACGCACGCCAGAGCGCGAGACGCGCCGTCGCGGGCCGCCGCGCGATGGCCACGGCGTCGTTCATCCATTCCAGCGCGACCGCCCGTTGCTGGTCAAACCAGAGTGTGGCCCAGGGACTGGCTGCGGAGATCGAGGCGCCGGGACCTATGCTCACGCCGCCCTGGCTCAGTACGGACATCGGCACTTCGCCGTCTCGGAGGCGACGGAGCAGCTCGGTGAGCGCGGCCCGTTCTCCCTTCACTCCATGGAGCAACAGGGGCTGATCCAGCTCATCGAGGATGAGGGCCTGGAGCCGGGCGAGTGCCGCGTCGGACGGCTCGCCCTGGCCCAGGACGCGCCGCGTGGACTTCATCGCGAGCGACCCGATCGCGAAGCGGACGAGCTGGGAGATCAGGAACGGCTCGTCGCCGATCGAGCGACCGGCGCCGAGGATCGCGCGGCACGAGTCGAGCGCGCCGTCGGGATCACCGTCGTGGACGCGGACCGCCGCGTCGACCGCCATCAGGCGGGCCACGCCGCGGGCCTCCTGCGTCAGCCCGAGGCGCGTATCGATGACCGTCGGACCGATGATCACCTCATGCCGGCCTCGACGATAATCCGCGATGTTCCGGGCGATCTTGACCGCGTCGCCGGTCGTCTTCAGCGCTCCGCGGAGTGCGTTCGACCGCCGCGTCATCCAGGCGGATGTTGGCGGCCGTCGTGTCCAGGAATTCGTAGGCTTTCGACGCCTTCGAAGGAGAAGGATTCGGCGCACCGGGTTGCGGCCCGGGAACATCGGCCCAATTTGCGGGGATCAGGACGAGGGCATCGGACAACACCCCCGCCGAGTTCTCCGCCTGGGGCACCGGTTCCCGGTGGGCCATCAGGTCATCGAGCCGCCAGTAGGGATCGACGCGTTCGGCCGCGGCGATCGCGTCGGCGAGCCGGCGGTCGATGCCGCGTTTCACGTACAGCACGGCCCCGAGCACGGCCGCGAGCAGCAGGAGCACGGGCAGGCCGACTTTCCAAAGACAGCCGCGTTTCGGTGGTTTCGTGTCCATGGATGGGCGATCCCCGCGGCGCAGACTCCTGACCTGAACCTGGTTGACGATACCGTTGGGCAATGCTACTGTGGAAGTGATGTGCCCTCGAGCCCCCATAGGCGTTAACATAAGGGCCTGATCTGTGAAGGCCGGCCGTCGTTTTCCTGGGGGAATGCCGGCAATCCGCAGGCGATCTCGTCCGGGAAGTGTGATACCCCGATCGGTGGGAGGGATCTCGTTCCCACGGTCCCCGTGGGAATGCCGTCTGGGACGCTCTGCGTCCCTGCTGCCCGAGTCCTTCCCGCCTCCGCCGGTCCGGTCGGACGACGCGGGGCGTCGAGGACGGCATTCCCACGGAGACCGTGGGAACGAGGGAAAGGCATCCATGGAAGTGCCCATAACACAAGACGCTCCGTTAACTCCTTTGTGAGCCTTCCGATTCACACCGATTTGATCCCGGCAACCGCCTTCATTCCGTCGGCCGGGGCCGATCGAGCCTGGCCTTCAGGAGCCTGGCCTTGTCCCGGATCTCCAGCCGGACCTTATCGCGGTCGTCGGGTTTGGCGAGTGTATACGTCTTCAATCGTTCTCCGATCGCGGCCAGGTCGCCTGTCAACGATCCGGCGTCGGGCGTCCAGATCGTCCCGTCTTCGAAGCCGGCCAGGTCTCCTGCCTCGCTGACGGACACGCGCCGGGAGAAGAGGTAGTCCACGCCGTCTTTTCCGTACCGGCGCTCCTTCGGGTATCGGACCCCGCGCAACATCCGCCGCCAGACCTCATGAACGGCCTCGGCGCTCTCCCGATCGATCGGCACCCGCGCTCGCTTGACCGCGATGCTCCGATAATCCTTCGCGGACCAGAGTTTCTCCTCGGCGAGGGCGAATTCCACGACGTAGGCAGGCTGGTCGTCGGGGGTCAGCCCCCCTTTGTCCTCCCTGATCACCGTGACGACCCATTCCGGCTGGAACGCATGAAGGCAGATCATCCGTGCCCGATAATAGGTCGGAGCCGCCCTTCAGCAATGTCTCCCGAATCTTCGTCGCGTAACTGAAGTGGTAATCGGCCGTGTTGATGGCGCCTTCCTCGGGTTCCAGGTGATCCTGGGCCCTCGCCGCGAGGCAGGAGTTCGCGAGGATCGCGAGAATGGCGATCGAGCGACGTGCGTTCATGATCGAGGCTCCGTTGTTGATGGTAGAGCGCTTATCAGTTGCGTTGCGCACGGTCGAAGCCCTCTTCCGAAGAACCCCCCTGTATCCCCCCTTCGTAGGGGGGAAGGGGAGTGGGTCGCTCCGTCTCAATCCTCCGCCCTTACGAAGGGGGGATACAGGGGGGTGAATTCGCATCGACCCTCGGGTCTGCGCCACGCAAGTGTTACGCGCTCTGAATCCGACGACGATTCGCCGCCGGACTTCACTTGGCCCGTAGCGTGACCTCGGTCGTCCGGCCGACGTTCAGGATGATCGGCATCGGCGGCGTCTGCTGATCGACCCGGCCGGGGTTCGGCCGTCCCTGGAGGACATACCGTCCCGGCGGCACGTCGTCGAACGCGATCTGATTCTTCGCGTCGATGGCCCCCGACCCCGACCATTTGCCGACGGCCTCGCCGCCTTCCGGCTCCAGATGCACGAGGTACTCCGTGGGACGATCGGTCCCGGAGAAGTTGACCGTGACGCGCACCTGAGCCGCCTTGATCATCGTGAGCTCGAGGTCCTTCGTCGGCAACACGATCGGCTTGCCCAATCCCAGGCGGCAATAGCCGGATTTCTGGAGCCAGATCCTGGCTCGCCCGATGGGAAGCCGATCCGAGCGGAAGCGGCCGTCGGCGTCGGTTCGGACGGGATCCTCCCGCGGCGATTCATAGCGTCCACCCCCATCCGGCTCGATGTCTTCGATATGCACCTCGACGCCCACCAGCGGCCGGCCGTCGTGATCGGCGACCCGCCCCGAGACCGGCCCGGGACGCGACAGGCCGCTATCGTAAGATTGCCAGAGGGGCTGATTGTCGAACCGCGCGTAACCCGCGATCCGCGGGACGTAGCCGTCCGCCTCGATCACCAGTTGATACCAACCCGCGGGTGCCCGCTTCAGGACCCATCGGCCCTGTACATCGGCGACGGCCTCGGCCACGACCGTGTCGTGATATCCGCCCTTCGACTGCGGTTCGATGCGTTGCAATCGCATCCGCGCCGCGATGGGCCGCCTCGTCGCCAGATCGACGACCTTACCTTCGAGCACGACCCCGTCCGCGATCGTGAATCCGTGGGCTTCCAGGCGCTGATCGATGACCTCGAGCCCCTTCGGTACGGTGACCTCGGACCATCGCAGGGTGCCGCCGGTGTAAACATCGATCTGCGAGGGAGGGCCCGTCTCGGCATCGCCGGCATCGGCGGGGATGAAACGGGCCGGCATCTTGCGGAGTTGCTCCCAGTTGGCGCGTTGCCAGACCATGAACCTCCAGTCCATCCGCGCGGCGGCTCGCTTCGCCGGCTCACCATCGGGATTGAGCCAGAAGCTCGCCCCTTCGCCGTCATGGACGATGACCCGCTTCGTTTTCACCTCGAGCTTGGCGAAGTCATCGAGTACGGACTTGAAGACCTTGGCGTCACCGCGATACTCGGCATGCCACTGCCCGCCGCCGAAGGGCGGCCCTTCCCACCAGGCGATGCGCGCCTTGTTGTTGAAGATCGCGGCCGCGCCCTTCGGCCAGCCCGGGTCCGCGATCGGGGCGTTTCCTTCCCCGCCCGTGATCAAGGCGGCCGCCTGCCGGAAGGGAACCGCCGCGATCGCCACGGCGAGCCACATCGTTGCCATCGCAAGCCTTTGGCGACGCTGTCTCCATCGCGACATGAGTCAGTTCTCCTGCGACGAATGTTCTGACCGTCAATCGCCTCAATCGAAGGGAACGCGGGGTGGCGCAGCAGGGGGTGCCTCGGGAGCTACGGAAGACCACCAACGACCGATCGCGGCTTCGTGCCTCCCGGCCTGACGCTTGTGGTAATCGACCATCGCTTCGAGGTATCGGTCGAGGTCCTGGTCAACCCGATACTGCAACCCATGGATGACCCAGGTCTTGGTATGTTCTCGTGGGTGATCCAACTGATAGACCCGGGTGTTCTTCAGCATTTGCGCGTAGAACGAAGCTTCATGGGCGTGCCGCGCGGCAGCCCGCCGGTCGATTGCCCAATCGTTGGCCCGCCGCTCCGAGAAACGGACCAGTCCCAGCCCAATGCCAAGGATGGCGATCAGGACCATCAGGCCGAAGATTGTCAGTCTCCGCCACGGCCGTCTTTCGACGGTGACGCGAAAGCTGAGTGGGATGAAGGGAATGGATAAGCGCATGGTCCCTCGGACTCCCGAGTGCCGACTCTCGTCTCGAGTTCATCCGTTCTTGCATTCTCCGATGCCCGACTGTCCTCGCCAATCTTAAACGAACCACGATCGTATTTCTTATGGTCTGTCTTCAAGATTGCCAGAAAAGAGAGTGTACCCGTTCACACCCTGGTCAACAGTTGTAAGATGCCTGGTTTTCAGGCATCAGAAAATATCAATGTCAGCTTATGTGACATTCGGCATCGAAACCGCCGATTACCCCGTCGGAACGCGATGACTCGTTCCCACGCTCGGAATGCCGACGAAATAACTTCCCGGATTCCGGAGGTACTTAGTGACTATCTCGGAAGGTCTTTGTAGGGTGCTCTGTGAGCACCGATCCGGTGTACTTTGCCGAATTCGGTGCTCACAGAGCACCCTACGAGACGGCCATTGAGGCTTCCAGGACAGACTCGTACTTACCAGCGAGTTTTCGGGAAGTTGTTTCGTCAGCGGTCCCCGCGTGGGAATGCCGTCTGCGACGCTCGGCGTCGTCCTCTTCGAAGTCAGGCCTCCGAGAATCCTTGGGACCGACGCGATGATGAGCCAGAAGTTGAGCGCCATCTCCGAGAACCCGGTGGAGCGGGGCTCCCCTTCGATCCGACGCCTGGGAGATCCTCCGACGCCCGCAACCCTGCCGAGACGGAGTCCTGGGTTTCGGTGACAACCGACGGGTCGCTGGAAATCCAAGACGAAGACGACGCGGAGCGTCGCAGACGGCATTCCCACGCCGAGCGTGGGAACGAGTGATCATCTCGGACAATTGTTGACCGAGGTGTGAACGCGTACCCTCGACCGGGTCGATGGGTGCGATCGCCCGCCAATCCCTCACACGACCCGGCGGACCAAGGCGGCTCTCGAGGACCTGGTCCTTGAGGTACGGAGCCGTTTGCGGGCCGACCGTGTCCTGGGTTTCTTCGGAGCCGAGGCGATCCTCGAGTCCCTCCGAGCCCGCCCATGACCGTTTAAACGATTTCTCCAACCGGCCACTCGTCGGCCAATCTCGTTCCGGAGACCGAACCGACTAGCAGACAAATCGGTCCGGCCAGGCCATAATCTCTATATCGTGCGCCCTCTGTTCCGAGGACCATGTCGGGTCGGAGTACTGTCCAATGGCGGTTTTGAAACGGGTGACCGGAGACCTTGCCGGTGCGCTGGTTGATCTCAAAAGCGGCGTGACGGTGATCGGTCGCTTGCCGGAGTGTGACCTTGTTCTGGCGACCAACGGAGTGAGCCGGCGGCATGCCGAGATCCGCCAGGTCGGGCCGGCCTTCTTCTTGGTCGATCTCGACTCGCTGAACAAGACGATTGTCAACGACACCGCGCTCAAGGGGGGGGTCGAGCATCTTCTGAAGGAGAACGACCGGATCAGCATCTGCGGCGTCGAGTTCGTCTACTACCCCGTTGGGCCGCCCAAGCCAAAGGAGCCCGAACCCGCCGCCGACCTCATGGTGGTCACCGAGAGCGACGGCAGGGAAAGTCGGGACTTCCGCACACTCGAAGCCTCGCGCTCGAGCGCGACGGCCAGTGCGGTTCGTCCCGAAGTGAAGCTCAAAGCGATCCTCGAGATCACCCGAAGTCTCTCCAACGAGTTGCGGATCGACACAGTCGCCCCCAAGATCCTCGACTCGCTGATGGAAATCTTTCCCGGTGCCGAGCGGCTCTTCCTGATGCTGCAGGATCCCTCGAGCAAGCGACTGGTGCGTAAGGCTTTCAAGTACCGCCCCCAGAAGCGTACGTCTTTCAGCCGAACCGTACCCGAGGACGAGGTCCCGACGAGCATCAGCCGGTCAATCGTTGACTTCGTGCTCGGCCAGAAGAAGGCGGTGCTGAGCGAGGACGCTGGCGACGACAAGAACCTGCCCAGCAGCGCCTCGATCTCCGACTTGAAAATCCGCTCGGTCATGTGCGTCCCGCTGTTGACGCCGGACAACAAGGCGCTGGGGATTCTCCAACTCGACACGAGCGACCGCCGCCAGTTCAACGAGGACGACCTCGACGTCCTGGCGGCCGTCGCGAGCCAGGCGGCGATTTCCATCCAGAACGCCTCGATGCTCGAGTCGCTCCTGGTGCGCGAACGACTCAACCGCGATTTGAAACTCGCTGAGCAGGTGCAGAAGCGGTTCTTACCGCAAGACGTGCCGACCGTCCAAGGCTACGAGTTCTTCGCTCATTACCAGCCGACCTACGAGGTCGGGGGTGACTATTATGACTTTGTGCCTCTCCCTGCCGACCGCATGGCCGTCGCACTGGGCGACGTCTCAGGCAAGGGTGTGGCGGCGGCATTGATGATGGCCAAGTTCTCCGGTGACACGCGGTACTGCATCCTGACCGAGGATGCCCCCGCGCCGACCGCCACTCGTCTGAACAGCCTGCTCTGCGCCGCCGGGATCGAGGATAAGTTCATTACTCTCGGCCTGTGCGTGCTCGATACTTCCACACACAAGCTGACCTTGACATCAGCAGGCCACACGCCCGTGATTATCCGTCGCGCCGACGGCCGAGCGGAGGAAGTCGGCCAGGAGGTCTCCGGGTTACCGCTGGGTATCATGGAGGATTCGGTTTACCAGCAGACCGAGGTCCAGTTGAACCAGGGCGACGTTGTCGTCATCTACTCCGACGGTGTGACCGACGCGCGTAGCCGCGCGGATGAGCTCTACGACTCCCAAAGCAACCACCGCCTTATCAAACGAGTGGCCCAGTCGTCTGGCGGGCCGGTCGCCGTCGGCCGGGCGATCCTCCAGGATATCCGTGAGTTCTCCGCCGAACACTCGCAGGCCGACGACATCACCCTGGTGTGCCTGGGGCCGACGCCTGGATAGGGAGTTGAACGTCCGGTCGGGTCGGTCGTCGTCAAGGCAAAGAAAGTGGCCGGGAGGCTCGGAAACGAACTGAGCTTCTCGAGTCGAGATTTATCAACTTCGACGTGTCGGTGACATCATGCGGTTAGAGAGCCTCACAGTTGGGTGGCACACACTCGCAGCCTGCTCCCGAAGAACCCCCCCGAACCCCCTCTTCGCAAGGGGGGGATCTTGATCGGGAAAAGCCCGTTTCCCGTCCCCCCCTTGCGAAGGGGGGTTCGGGGGAGTGAATTCGCAGCGCCTCAGGGCGTGCGCAATGCAAAAGTTAAGCACTCTAGCCCGATCCGGAGTGCCAGGCGGTCGCACTCACGTGCGAGGTGAAAGGTCCCCGTCCGAACTACGGTCTCACAACCGTGGTCACATCGTGGCGATCACCGAGAAGTGTCGAAAAGGCCGCGGGGTCATCGCCCAGCCCGTGCGCGCCGATCTGGCCGAGACGCTCACTCAGGAGCCGATGAGTGTCACCAGAACCCCGATGTCACAAGGATCTGGACCGTTGTTCCATCCTCGCTCCGGATGAGACAATGGCCCTGCTTGGCAGCCTTGAACGCGATCGATCGCTGTCAGGGACCGAACGATGAATGAGACGAAGGACCTATCGGAAACGGCAGACCTGGAACCATCCGCCGCGGGTTCGAGTGGCTCCCCGGATGGCGATCCCACGAAGATCGGGCGTTACCGCATCCTCGGGCGCCTGGGTCAGGGCGGGTTCGGACGGGTCTATCTGGCCCGCGACGACGACCTCGACCGGCCGGTGGCGATCAAGGTGCCGAGGCCGGAACGCATCAGTCGCCCCGAGGATGTCGAGGCATTCCTGGTTGAAGCCCGGACCCTGGCCAAGCTCGACCATCCCCAGATCGTGCCGGTCTTCGACGTCGGCCGCACAGACGACGGACTCTGCTTCGTCGTGTCCAAGTTCGTCGAAGGCAGCGACCTGGCGGTCCGGATCCGACAGGCTCGACCGTCCTTCCGGGAGTCGGCGGAGCTGGTCGCCACCATCGCCGACGCCTTGCATTATGCCCACACCCGGGGGCTGGTCCACCGCGACATCAAGCCCGCTAACATCCTCATCGACGCCTCGAGTCAACCCTCGATCGCCGACTTCGGACTGGCACTCAAGGACGAGGACTTCGGCAAGGGGGGCGGCCTGGCGGGAACGCCCGCCTACATGAGCCCCGAGCAGGCCCGCGGCGAGGGGCACCTCGTCGATGGGCGTTCGGACATCTTCAGCCTGGGCGTGGTCCTCTACGAGCTACTGACCGGTCGCCGGCCATTCCGGGGTGATTCGCTACCGAGAGATCATCGACCAAGTAACCCGGGCTGAGGCTCGCCCACCGCGCCAGGTCGATGACACGATCCCCAGGGAGCTGGAACGGATCTGTCTCAAGGCCATGATGAAGCGGGTGTCGGATCGGTACACCACCGCCAGGGACATGGCGGAAGACCTTCGCGTGTTCCTCCAGGCCGCGGCAGCCACGGTCCCGCCTGACGCCCCCGCGGCTCCCATCAACACGCCGCCCGGATCAACCCTGGAAGCCGCTCCACTCCCGCCCACCTCCCGACAATCCGACTCCGATCAGCGAGCCGATCAAGATCGTGCCGAAGGGCCTGCGATCCTTCGACGAGCACGATGCCGACTTCTTCCTGGAGCTGCTCCCCGGCCCGCGCGACCGGGACGGACTGCCCGAGAGCCTCCGGTTCTGGAAGCGAAAGATCGAAGCAGATCGATCCCGACCAGACGTTTCGCGTGGGGCTGATCTACGGGCCCAGTGGCTGCGGCAAGTCGTCGCTGGTCAAGGCGGGGCTCTTGCCCCGGCTGGCCGGGCACGTCCTGCCGGTTTACCTCGAGGCGACCCCGGAGGAGACCGAAGCCCGGCTGCTCAAGGGCGTGCGCAAGGTCTGTCCGGAACTGTCCCGATCCGCGGGGCTGGTCGATTCGCTGGCCAACTTGCGAAGGGGTCGCCTCTTGCAGTCCGGGCGGAAGTTGCTCCTGGTCCTGGACCAGTTCGAGCAGTGGCTCCATGCCAGGCGCGGTGAGGAGAACACCGAGCTGGTCGCCGCTCTCCGTCATTGCGATGGCGAGCACGTTCAAGCGATTGCGATGGTGCGGGATGATTTCTGGTTGGCCGCCAGCCGGTTCATGCGCGACCTGGAAGTCAGGCTGGTCGAAGGCGAGAACAGCGCTCTCGTGGACCTCTTTGATCTCCGTCATGCCCGGAAAGTGCTGCTGGCATTCGGGCGGGCCTATGGTGCATCGCCCGAACGCGCGGGCGATCTCCACAAGGATCACGAGACGTTTCTGGATCAAGCGATTGCGGGATTGGCCCAGGATGGCAAGGTCATCTCCGTCCGCCTGGCACTCTTCGCCGAGATGATGAAAGGGAAGCCGTGGACCCCCGCCACGCTCAGGGAGGTGGGCGGCACGGAAGGCGTCGGCCTGACGTTCCTCGAAGAGACCTTCAGCGCCTCGACCGCTCCTCCCGAGCATCGCATCCACCAGAAGGCGGCCCAGGCCGTCTTGAAAGCCCTGCTGCCCGAGAGCGGCACCGACATCAAGGGACAGATGAGGTCCCGTCGGGAACTGTTCGAAGCATCCGGCTATGCCAACCGCCCCGGCGACTTCGATGACCTGATCCACATCCTCGACCCGGAGTTACGGCTGATCACGCCGACAGACCCATCAGGAAAGGATGAAGGCGGAAGGATGAAGGATGAACCAGCGGAACAGCAATCGGCCGTTCCTGGTTCCGATTCATCCTTTATCCTTCGTCCTTCATCCTTCTATCAGCTCACCCACGACTACCTGGTCCACTCCCTGCGAGATTGGCTAACCCGCAAGCAGCGGGAGACCCGGCGCGGACGTGCGGAGCTGCGGCTGGCGGAACGCTCTTCCTCCTGGAACGCCAAGCCCGAAAACCGCCACCTGCCATCCTCCCTGGAGTGGGCGACCATCCGGCTGATGACCCGGAAGAAGGACTGGACCGATCCGCAACGCAAGATGATGAGACGGGCGGGGCGAGTGTATGGGATTCGAGGTCTTACCCTGGCTACGGTGCTGATCCTCCTGGTCTGGGGAGGATACGAGGTTAGGGGACGCCTGAAAGCCCAGATGTTACGGGACAAACTCCTGGCTTCCCCTCTGTCGGACGTACCGAGCATCATTGTCGAGCTCGAACCTTACCGGGGATGGGTCGATCCGCTGCTGAAACAGGCTTATGCCGAAGCCAGAGAGGCCGGGAACTCCCAGAAGCAGTTGCATGCCGCCCTGGCTCTGCTCCCCGTGGACGAGAGGCCATTGCCCTACTTGAAAGCCCGGTTGCTCCGTGCCGACGCCCAGGATATCTCGGTCCTTCGCCAGTCCCTGGCCGGTCATCAGGACACACTCGTCGCCGAATGCTGGCGAGTGCTGGAGAAGCCGGAACCGAAAGATCAGGGGAAAGCACTCCCGGCGGCCAGCGCATTGGCGCTCTACGAACCCAGGAATCCTCTCTGGGAAAAGGTCCGTCTCGACGTAGCGAATCGGCTCGTTGCCGAGAATGCCTACGTGCTGGCTCGCTGGGTCGATGCCCTTCGCCCCATGGCCCACCAACTGAGAGATCCGCTGGCTGCGATCTTCCGTGACACGGAGCGATCCGAAACCGAGCGAACTCTGGCGGCGAGTGCGCTTGCCGAATATGCGAGCGATCAGCCCGATGAATTGGCGGAGCTGCTCATAGACGCTTCGGAGAAGCCGTTCGCCGCACTCTATCCCAGTGTCGAAAGACGGTCGGATCAGACCGCTCCACTTCTCGAGGTCGAACTCGCGAAGAAGCCGCTTTCCCAAAAAGGCGCAGAACCCACTGACGTGGATAACAAGGCATGGGAGACGTTCTACCAGCGACAGGCAACCGCAGCGGTTGCCTTGATCCGTATGGGACGAATGGAGGAGTCGTGGACACTGCTGAAGCACAGTCCCGATCCCAGCCTGCGAAGTTATCTGGTCAATCGTCTCGGACCTCTGGGAGTTGAACCCGCTCTATTGATTGCCAAGCTGCACCAAGAGGGCGAGGTTTCCATTCGCAGGGCGTTGATCCTTGGCCTTGGCGCGTATGGGGAAGGTCGGCTCTCGACCACCGAGCGGGATGTCTGGGCGAAGAAATTCCTGGACCTCTACCGCAATGATCCGGATCCTGGCATCCACGGAGCTACAGACTGGCTGCTCCGTCAATGGCGGAACGATGATCAAGTCGAAGGGATCGACAAAGACCTGGCAAGACTGCCTCTCCCCACGCTCGGGGAGGACCAGGGTGCAGCGTCTTCGCAGGATAACACTCGTGGATGGTACATCAACAGCCAAGGTCAGACGATGGTCATCGTTCGAGGTCCGGTTCAGTTCGATATGGGGGACGGAGCGACTCAGCATCGAGAACGAATCGGTCATCGCTTCGCCATCGCCAGCAAGGAAGTCACCGTGGAGCAGTTTCAGCGGTTTCTGAAAGAGAACCCCCGTATCCAGGTCAAGAACAATCAGCTTCTGAGTCCTGAGCCAACCTGCCCGATGAACGCGGCAACTTGGTATGCTGCCGCCGCCTACTGCAATTGGTTGAGCAAACAGGAGGGATTCCCCGAGGACCAATGGTGCTATGGCCCGAATGAGAAGGGAGATTACGCCGAGGGCATGAAGCTGATCTCGGATACCCAGGACCGAACAGGCTATCGCCTGCCGACCGAGGCGGAATGGGAGTACTCGTGCCGTGCAGGAGCGGCCACGGGGTATTCCTTCGGCGAGCCCTGGGGGCTACTGGAAAAATACGGGTGGTATAACGCGAACTCGCACGACAGAACACAGCCTGTGGGCAGGCTCAAACCCAACGATCTCGGCCTGTTTGATCTTCATGGTAACCTTTGGGAGTGGTGTCAGGACCGGTACAGGGAGCCTGGAGAAGAAGATAGAGAAATAAATGTAAAACCGTCATTAATTATTATTGACAAGGACCCTCGTCTCCTTCGGGGCGGGACGTTCGTCGTTCAGCCGGCGGGCCTCCGGTCGGCATACCGTGGCAGGACCGAGCCGTCGGTCCGCGGCTCTTACGGCGGTTTTCGCCTCGCCAGGACTTACCACTGATCGGCTTTACCCTCTTGTGACCTTCGTCCCCTCAGGCCGGCCTCAGACAATGGGATGATCGGGGACCCCGGCGTTAGCCCTCGTCAACCGGACGCGAGATCCCCTCCGCCTCCGGCATCTCGGCGATTTCCTGGGGCATGTAATCCGGCCCGTCCGCCCTGACCCGTCTCGGGGCGACGACAGCCAGCTCCTCCTTCGGCTTGACCCGGCGTTCCAGGTCGTCATCGGGGATACCCACCCTTTCCTCGTAGAACAACTCCGCCCCGTCCTCCAGGTCATCGTGGATCACATCCAGGTCCCGCAGGCCGCGGAAAGCGATGCGGACCAGCCTGACACGACCGGACGTCAGGCTGGAAAGCCTGACCTACGTTCTTGCCGGCAAGCGCGTGGCCCATTGTTCCATCCCGGCCGGGGATGCGACAATGGCTCTGCTTGACATCCATGAAAGCGATCGATCGCTGTCAGGGACCGAACGATGGATGAGACGAAGGACCTGTCGGAAACCGTGGACGTCGAACCGCACGCCGCGGGCTCGAGCGGCGCCCCGGATGGCGATCCCACAAGGACCGGACGCTACCGGATCCACCGGTACCTCGGTCAGGGCGGGTTCGGACGGGTCTATCTGGCCCGCGACGACGACCTCGACCGGTTGGTGGCGATCAAGGTGCCGAATCGGCAACACATCCAAGGTCCCCAGGATGTCGAGGCGTTTCTCGCGGAAGCCCGGATGCTGGCCAAGCTCGACCATCCTCATATCGTGCCGGTCTTCGATGTCGGCCGCACGGAAGACGGATTCTGCTTCGTCGTATCGAAGTTTGTGGAAGGCGGCAACCTGGCGGTCCGGATCGCGGCAGGCTCGACCGTCCTTCCGGGAGTCGGCGGAGCTGGTCGCCACCCTCGCCGACGCCTTGCATTATGCCCACACCCGAGGGGTGGTCCACCGCGACATCAAGCCGGCCAACATCCTCGTCGACGCCTCGGGCCAGCCCTCGGTCGCCGACTTCGGACTGGCGCTCAAGGACGAGGACTTCGGCAAGGGGAGCGGGCTGGCGGGAACGCCCGCGTACATGAGCCCCGAACAGGCCCGCGGCGAGGGGCACCTCGTCGATGGGCGCTCGGACGTCTTCAGCCTGGGCGTGGTCTTCTACGAGTTACTGACCGGCCGCCAGCCATTCCGGGCGGACGCGCTTCGAGAGATCGTCGAGCAAGTGACCCGGGCTGAGGCTCGCCCACCGCGCCAGGTCGATGACACGATCCCCAGGGAGCTGGAACGGATCTGCCTCAAGGCCATGATGAAGCGGGTTTCGGATCGGTACACCACCGCCAGGGACATGGCGGAAGACCTGCGCGCGTTCCTCCAGGCCGAGGCAGCCACGGCCCCTCCAGCCCCTCCCGCGGTCCCCATCAGCACGCCGCCCGGCTCAGCCCTGGAAGCCGCTCCACTGCCGCCCGTCTCTCGACAATCCGACTCCGATCAACGAGCGATCAAGATCGTGCCGAAGGGGTTGCGATCCTTCGACGAGCACGATGCCGACTTCTTCCTGGAACTGCTCCCCGGCCCGCGCGACCGCGACGGACTGCCCGAGAGCCTCCGGTTCTGGAAGCGCAAGATCGAGGCGATCGATCCCGACCAGACGTTTCGCGTGGGGCTGATCTACGGACCCAGCGGTTGCGGCAAGTCGTCGCTGGTCAAGGCGGGCCTCTTGCCCCGGCTGGGAAAGCATATCCTGCCGGTTTACCTCGAGGCGACGCCGGAGGAGACTGAGGCCCGGCTTCTCAAAGGCGTGCGCAAGGTCTGTCCGGAGCTGCCCCGATCGTCGGGGCTGGTCGATTCATTGGCCAACCTGCGACGGGGCCGCCTCTTGCCGCCCGAGGGGAAAGTGCTGCTGGTCCTGGACCAGTTCGAGCAGTGGCTCCATGCCCGGCGCGGTGAGGAGAATGCCGAGCTCGTCGCCGCGCTGCGGCACTGCGATGGCGAGCACGTCCAGGCCGTGGTGCTGGTCCGAGATGATTTCTGGCTCGCCGCCAGCCGGTTCCTGCGCGACCTGGACATCCGCCTGCTCGAAGGCGACAACAGCGCCCTGGTGGACCTCTTCGACCCCCGCCATGCCCGGAAGGTCCTGATGGCGTTCGGGCGGGCCTACGGGGCATTGCCCGAGAGCGTACGCGATCTCAGCAAGGATCACGAGACGTTTCTGGATCAAGCGATCTCGGGACTCGCCCAGGACGGCAAGGTCATCTCGGTGCGGCTGGCGCTCTTCGCCGAGATGATGAAGGGGAAACCCTGGACCCCGGCCACGCTCCGGGAGGTGGGCGGCATGGAAGGCGTCGGCCTGACGTTCCTCGAAGAGACCTTCAGCGCCGCGACCGCCCCTGCCGAGCACCGCTTCCACCAGACGGCCGCCCAGGCCGTCTTGAAAGCCCTGCTCCCCGAGAGCGGCACCGACATCAAGGGGCAGATGAGGTCCCGTCAGGAATTGTGCGAAGCCTCCGGCTATGCCAACCGCCCCGGCGACTTCGATGACCTGATCCGCATCCTCGACCCGGAGTTACGGCTGATCACGCCGACAGACCCCTCGGAAAAGGATGAAGGCTTCGGAAGGATGAAGGATGAAGGCGGAAGGATGAATGGGAAGAATCCACCGACGGAGGCCGACCGGTCTGATTCATCCTTCCGCCTTCATCCTTCATCCTTTCCGGAATCCTTCTACCAGCTCACCCACGACTACCTGGTCCACTCGCTGCGGGATTGGCTGACCCGCAAGCAGCGGGAGACCCGGCGCGGACGTGCGGAGCTGCGGCTGGCGGAACGCTCCTCCCTCTGGAACGCCAGGCCCGAAAACCGCCACCTGCCATCCTCCCTGGAGTGGGCAAACATCCGGCTGATGACCCGGAAGAAGGACTGGACCGATCCGCAACGCGAGATGATGAGACGGGCGGGGCGAGTGTATGGGGTTCGAGGGTTGACCCTGGCGACGATGCTGATCCTCCTGGCCTGGGGAGGCTACGAAGCGAATGGCCGGCTGAAAGCCCAGAGGTTGCGGGACAAACTCCTGGGTTCCCCGCTGTTGGACGTACCGGGCATCATCGTCGAGCTCGAACCCTACCGGCAATGGGTCGATCCGCTCTTGAGACAGGCTGATGCCGAAGCCAGGGAGGCCAGGACATCCGAGAAGCACTTGCATGCCGCCCTGGCCCTGCTCGATCGGGACGGCATCGCGGAATTGCCCTACCTGATGGACCGGCTGTTCCATGCCGACGCCCAGAGTATCTTGGTCCTTCGCCAGGCGCTGGCCGGGCACAAGGACACCCTCGTCGCCGAATGCTGGCGGGTGCTGGAGGAGCCGGGACCGGAAGATCGAGGGAAAGCCCTCCCGGCGGCCGGCGCGCTGGCACTCTACGATCCCAGGAATCCTCGATGGGAGCAGGTCCGTATCGACGTGGCGAATCGGCTCGTCGCCGAGAATGCCTACGGGGTCGCCCGCTGGATCGACGCGCTTCGCCCTGTTGCCAACCAGCTCAGCGAGCCTCTGAGCGCCATCTTCCACGACGAGAAGCGCGGGGAATCCGAGCGAACCCTGGCGGCCAGTGCGCTTGCCGAATACGTGCGCGATCGGCCCGATGAGTTGGCGCAACTGCTCATGGACGCTTCGGAGAAGCCGTTCGCCGCACTCTATCCCAGTGTCGAAAGGCGTTCGGATCAGACCGCTCCACGTCTCGAGGTCGAACTCGCGAAGAAGCGGACTCCCCGAAAAGGTGGAATACCCACCGACCTGGAGAACCAGGCGTGGGAGAAGTTCTACCAGCGGCAAGCGAACGCAACAGTTGCCTTGATCCGGATGGGACGAATGGAGAAGTCATGGACCTTGCTGAGACACAGTCCCGATCCCAGCCTGCGAAGTTACGTGGTCCATCGGCTTGGACCCGTGGGAGTTGAACCCGTTTTCCTGATTTCCAAACTGGTCCAGGAGGGCGATGTTTCCATTCGCAGGGCGTTGATTCTGAGCCTTGGCGAGTATGGGGAAGGTCGGTTTTCGACCGACGAGCGGGATGGCTGGGCGAAGACACTCCTGGACCTCTACCGCAATGATCCGGATCCTGGCATTCACGGGGCGGCGGACTGGCTGCTCCGTCAATGGCGGAGTGAGCCTCAACTCCAGGCGATCGATAACGACCTGGCAAAACGGCCTCTCCCCACGCTCGATGGGGACCACGGTGCAGCACGTTCGCAGGAGAACCACCGTGAATGGTACGTCAACAGCCAGGGTCAGACGATGGTCATCGTTCGAGGTCCGGTTGAGTCCGAGATGGGGGAGAGAGGGGACCAACATCGAGAACGAATCGGTCATAGCTTCGCCATCGCCAACAAGGAAGTCACCGTGGAGCAGTATCAACGGTGCCTGAAGGAGAACCCCCGGCTCCAGGTCAAGAACGAAGAGCGATATAGTCCTGAGCCAACCTGTCCGATGAACTCGGTCAATTGGTTTGCGGCGGCCGCCTACTGCAATTGGTTGAGCCAGCAGGAGGGATTCCCCGAGGACCAATGGTGCTATGGTCCGAATGAGAAGGGAGACTACGGCGAGGGCATGAAGCTGATCTCGGATATTCAGAACCGAACGGGCTATCGCCTGCCGACCGAGGCGGAATGGGAATTCTCATGCCGTGCCGGAGCGGCTACGGGGTATTCCTTCGGCGAGCCCTGGGGGTTACTGGGAAAATACGGGTGGTATGTCTCGAACTCGCCCAATGACAGAACTCAGCCTGTGGGCAGGCTCAAACCCAACGATCTCGGCCTGTTCGATCTTCATGGCAACGTCTGGGAGTGGTGTCAGGATCGTTCCAGGATTTCCGGAGAAAGCAGGCGAATTGATATTGGTATATCATCAGATATATATGATAACGACACCCCTCGTATGCTTCGGGGCGGGGCGTTCAGCTATCCTCCGTCGAACGACCGCTCGGCGGTCCTTGGCGGGGACTCGCCGTCGATGCGCATGATCAACTACGGTTTCCGCCCGGCCAGGACTTATCGCTGATCGGCTTTACGCCTCGATGACCTACGTCCCATCAGGGCGGCCTCAGACAATTGCATGATCGCAAGTCCCGGGATCAGCCCTCGTCAACCGGACGCGAGATCCCCTGCGCCTCCAGCATCTCGGCGATCTCCTGGGGCAGGTAATTCGGACCGCCCGACCTGGCCTGTCTCGGCGCGAAGACCGCCAGCTCCTCCTTGGGCGTGACCCACCCCGCCAAGGCGTCCTCGGGGATGCCGACCCGTTCCTCGTAGAACAGCTCCGCCCCGTCCTCCAGGTCGTCGTGGATCACATCCAGATCCCGCAGGCCGCGGAAGGCGACGCGGACCATCCTGCCGTCGGTGTTGGCGTACTCGATTTCCCCGGCCCGGCCCTGGGCGTTGGCCTTCTGGTACGCCTCCTCGGGAGAATCCGCCTCGATCAGATGCGTGTTGACGTGGACGACGTTCCGGGGGTCGCCCTCAATCGTGTGTTCGAGGATGAGACCGGCCAGGTACCAGCGAGCGCCCTTCGGGATGAATCCCATGTCGATGACTCCGCGTCTCCCGTACGTTGAAGGTTCCGGTGGTGCTCAGTTCGGATCCAACGACCGGTCCTCCTCCCCGTCAACCCCCATTCGACCGCCCGGGGAGTCTGGCCGTGAGTCGAAGACGAATCATGGCAATGCGAAGCCTTGGGAAGAAATCGCCAATCCGCGCGCCTGCGCCGGCCATAAGTACCTGATCTAAACAACCGACTAAAATTTTTTTGAGATTTTCGCATCTGCCGTTGACATCGAGAGTTCCGGAGGCGCGCGGCCCGAAAACCGCGCTAGGTGCATTAATGTTTTTCAAAAGTTGCGGCATCCTAATAGTATGAGCCACGCGCGATCACTTCCAAGTCAGGCCGTCAGGCCGCCCCTATCGAATCGCGGGGTCGCCGCAACTCGATTCCAACCAGAGAGATCGGAGATGAGGACCCTCTCAAAAAATGCCAAAAGTTGCCAACCCTTCCCGCGATCGTCACGGGGTGAGCGACGAGCAGCTCATCCAGAATCCACCGAACGAACCCAGGAAACGGTCGGATGATCGACCGCGATTCTTGGCAGGGGGTCGCGAACACGCCGATTGCGCACAAGATGACGACTTCAACGACCACGAAGCCTGGTGGGAAGACCGCGCCGACGAGGGCTCACGCCGCACCATGATCCCGGATCATTCTGACGGGGACGTCATGCAAGAAGAGAAAAACCAATGTAAGATACAAAAGTCCTCTTGCGACATCCCGATGAGCCGGCCGTCGCGGCGATGAACGCCGAGGTCCGGCGCGGTCTCCGCGCCGACAGATGCTGTTGTTCATCTGTCGCCGTGACGAAGTCGGAACGATCATCCAGGTAGCAGGAAAGCCCGGCCGAAGATCGACTCTTACTGACGACTGACGATTGCACACCAGGAATTGCAACCATGTTCGCTGGAACTCGAAACGTCCCGTCTGCGGAGGGTGTCGTCCGCCGGGGCGACAACCCGATCATCCAGCTCGTGGGCTTCCGGCTTGAAAACGAGGATTACGCGATCGCCATCACCAAGATCCAGGAAATCATCTTGATGAAGCCGATCACGCGGATTCCCCAGGTGCCCGACTTCATCGAGGGGCTGATCAACCTGCGCGGCTCGGTCATCCCGATCATCAACTTGCGAAAGCGATTCGGCCTGACGCCCCGCGAGGTCGACGACGAGACGCGTACCGTCGTGGTGAATATCCATGATAAGACGGTCGGCTGCATCGTTGACGCGGTCACCCAGGTCATGCGGATCAACCGCGACCAGATCCAGCCGCCGCCGCTGTCCGTTCTGGCGGTCGCCCATCAGTACATCTCCGGCCTCGCCCGTCTGGACGATCGCCTGCTGATCATCCTCGACATCGAGAAGCTCTTCGACGAGCACAGCCCCGTGGTCAGCGGCCAGTGGCAGGAGTCGTGAGTGGCAAGTCGCGAGTGGCAAGAACGGGAAGGTCGTCCCGCCTCGTCCGTTCACTGACCCATGATGAATGACCCATGACGAATGACCAAGAACCACGTCCGTCACCCGCCCAGAGCAAGGCGAGAGCCAGAAGGAAACCGGTCATGAGCATCGTGAACGACCAGGTCGCGCGGGCCACGCCCGCGTCGCTCGATATCGCCGAGGAGGCCCAGTCCCTGCTGGCGGAGGCCAATGCCAACACCCAGGCGATGATCGACTCGCTGGGCGCGATCATCCGCGCCGAGACGGTCGAAGACGTCGTCCGCGCCACGCTCGACACGATCCGCAAGGAATTCGGCTGGACCTATGCGTCTTACTGGACGGTCGACCCGGTGGAGAATGCGCTGGTGTTCTCGCTGGAATCCGGCCGGGTGGACGACGAGTTCCAGCGGCTGACCCGCACGGCGCGGTTCAAGGAGGGTGAGGGCCTCAACGGACGAGCCTGGCGGTCGCGCGACCTGTTCCACGTCGCCGATGTCGGCGACCTGCACGACTGCTGCCGCGCCCCCCTGGCGCGCCGCGCCGGGGTCCGGGCGGCCGTCGCCCTGCCCGTGATGCGCGACGGCCAGGTCGCCGGCACGCTCGACTTCTTCTCGACGCACGAGGTGGAGGTCTCCCCCATGCGGCTCGAAGCCCTGCGCATCATCGGCCGCACGGCCTCGAACAAGTTCTCCGCCCTGGCGCGGATGGGCGACCTCGCGCGGATCAAGCAGATGGTCGACAACGCGCCGATCAACCTGATGTACGCCGACCTCGACCTGAAGATCCAATACATGAATCCGCGCGCCGAGCAGACGCTCAAGAAGCTGGAGGCGCATCTGCCGATCCGGGTGAACGAGATGATCGGCCACTCGATCGACGTGTTCCACAAGGCGCCCGAGTATCAGCGCCGGCTGCTGGCTGACCCCCGCAACCTGCCCCGCACCGCGACGATCAACGTCGGCCCCGAGCTGTTCGAGCTGAGCGTCAGCGCGATGTCCGACCAGAACGGCAAGTTCATCGGGCCGATGATCACCTGGGAGGTGGTGACCGAGAAGGTCGAGCTGGCGAAGCGCGAGGCGGAGACCGCGGCCGACATCCGGGCGGTCAATCAGCTCTTGGTGGCGGTCGGTCGCGCGCGATCCCTATCCGACGTGATCACCGCGGCGCTCTCCAGCGTGCGCGAGGCGTTCGGCTGGACCTACGGGACGTTCTGGAAACTCCACCCCGAGGAGCAGGTGCTGCGGTTCGCCCAGGACGCGGGCTCGGTGAGCGAGGAGTTCCGCCGGGTGACGGCCGAGACGCAGTTCCGCGAGGGGGAGGGGATCAACGGCAAGGCCTGGCAGTCGCGCGACCTGGTATTCGTCCCCGACCTGAGCGATGCGAAGAACTTCTTGCGCGCCACGGCGGCCCGCCGCACCGGACTGAAGTCGGGCATCGGTTTCCCCATCCTCGTCGGCGGTCAGGTCATCGGCACCATGGACTTCCTCACCGACGAGTCGATCACGCCGTCGGAGGGACGGATCGACGCCCTGCGGAACGTCGGCCGGCTGGTCTCCACGGCCCTGGAGCGGGTTGACCAGCAGACGCGGCTCGACCAGGCCAAGAAGGACCTGGAGATCAAGGTCAACCAGCTCATGAAGGTCGCCAAGGCCGCCTCCGAGGGGAACCTGACCATCGCCGTCGAGGTCAAGGGGGACGACGATATGGGCCGTCTGGCGCCGCGCTCTCCCAGATGATCGCCGACCTCAAGCATATCATCAGCCAGGTCATCGAATCGGCCAGCCAGTTCGCCGAGGGCTCGCGCGTCGTCGCCGAGAGCGCCAACTATCTGAGCGACTCGGCGCAGAACCAGGCGGCCACCGTCGAGGAGATGTCCGCGTCGATCCAGCAACTCTCCAACTCGATCGTCGAGATCAACCAGAACGTCTCGGTCGCCAGCACGCAGGCCACGACCACCTCGAAACTCGCCAAGCAGGGGGGCGAGTCGGTCGATCAGGCGATCGAGGCCATGGTCCTGATCAAGAAATCGAGCGAGCAGGTCAGCGACATCATCCAGGTCATCAGCGAGATCGCCAGCCAGACCAACCTCCTGGCCTTGAACGCGGCGATCGAGGCCGCTCGGGCCGGCGAGCACGGCCTGGGCTTCGCCGTCGTCGCCGACGAGGTCCGCAAGCTGGCCGAGCGCCTCGAGCGCCGCGGCCAAGGAGATCACCGCACTCATCAAGGAGTTCGACTCGGCGCGTCGCCGACGGCGCACAGCTCTCCCAGAAGGCCGGCGAGTCGCTCGCAAAGATCGTTCAGGGCGTCGAGGAGACCGCTGCTAGCATCACCAAGATCGCCCAGGCCACCAAGGAGCAGACCGAGGCCTCCACCGAGGTCAACAAGGCGATCCAGAACGTCTCCAGCATCACCGAGACCAATGCCTCCAGCTCCGAGGAGCTCTCCGCCAGCGCCGAGGAACTGGTGCGGCAGGCCGCGGCGCTCAAGAATGTGATCTCGGGGTTCAAGGTGTGAGTCCCGAGTTGGAGTCCCGGCTTCAGCCGGTCCTAAGATCTTGCTCCGGTTCCGCCTGAAGGCGGGACTCCGGCGAAGACGAAACCATGATCAACACCGAGTTAACCGATGACGAGTACGACAGGTTCTGCAAGCTGATCTACCGGGTTGCCGGCATCCGGATCGCCGAGAACAAGAGGGTGATGATCGGCAACCGCGTACGGCGACGGTTGCGCGCCACCGGGATCGGCACCTTTGCCGAATACTATGTCCACCTGACCTCGCCCGCCGGCAATGGCGAGATGCCGATGTTCCTCGACGCGATCACCACCAACGAGACCTACTTTTTCCGCGACCCCCAGCATTACAAATGGCTCGGCGACGCGTTCCTCCCCGAGATCGCCAACCAGGCGGCGCTGCGGAGACGGCCCAGGTCGCTGCGCATCTGGTCGGCGGCGTGCAGCACCGGCGAAGAGCCCTACTCGATCGCCCTGAAAATCCTGCAGAAGAAGGCGACGTTCGCCGGATGGCGCACCACGATCCTGGGAACCGACCTGAGCGGCTCGGTCCTGGCCGCCGCCCGGACCGGCGGCTACGACGCCCGCGCCATCCGACTCGTCGAGCCCGACCAGCGACTGGCCTATTTCGACGAGGACGAGCCCGCCCGGCGCTGGAAGGTCAAGGCGGTCGTCAAGGCGCTCGTCACCTGGAAGCAACACAACCTGCTCTCCCCCCTCAAGGAGGAGCCGTTCGATTGCATCTTCATCAAAAACGTGCTGATCTATTTCGATAAGGACTCCAAGGAGGTCGTCGTCCGCAACCTGATCGACGCCCTGAACACGGGCGGTTACCTGGTCGTGGGCCCCACCGAGGGGATCTACACCATGCTCGACCCCCTGACGAAACTCTCGCCGTGGCTTTACCAGAAACCCAGTGGCTAGCGCGGCGTACTCTTGGGTTGCACGCAGGCTTGCAGGGTGCTCGGTAAGCACCAATTCCCGTGTCCGGCCCTCGCCGGTGCTCACCGAGCACCCTACGGAGACCACACACGAACGACCGAAGGGCTCCCGACACCCGGGAGGGAACGACGTGTCCGGATTCAACATCGCCGAGCTGATGCCGTTCTACCTGGACGAGACCGACGAGCACATCGCCGGGCTCAACGATGCGCTCTTGCGCCTGGAGCAAGACCCGGCCGACGCCAAGGCTTTGCAGGAAGCCTTCCGGATGTTCCACAGCATCAAGGGGGCCTCGGTGGTGATGGGGTTCCAGCCGGTCAATCGGTTGACTCATCACATGGAGAGCCTCTTCGAACAGTTCCGGAGCAAGAAGCGGGTACTCGACCGTCCAGCCCTGGACCTGACATTCCGCTGTCTCGATGAATTGAGGGATTATCATCGCGACCTGCGAGCGCAGGGTCAGAGCGAGGTCGACCTCTCGGGGCTGACCGCGCAGGTCGAGGCCGCCTTGAAGCCGACGGCAACAACGACCCCTCCGACACCGTCGGCGACCACAACAGCCGCCGCCATACCGGCACCGGCGCCGACGACGCGGAGGTTCGAAGAGGAGAACAGCCTCGCGGTGACGGTCGTCTTCGAAGCCAACCTGCCGCTGGCCGACATGAAGGCGCGGCTGGTCTTGAACCGGCTATCCTCCCGGGGCCGGGTCGTCTCCACCGACCCGCCCACGGAGCGGCTTGACGAGGTCGACCCGCTCTCGCGGTTCACGGTCGTCCTGGTCGCCGATTGTGGCATGGAGGAGCTGCGCGCCCTGGCCGATGTCGAGGGAGTGGCTCAGGTACGAATCCAATCGGCCGATCCGCCCGGGCGTGACGTGACAGCCTCCCATTTGCCGCCCGCGTCCGGGCCCGCGAGAACGCTCGAGTCGCCATCGGTGCCCGCGAGGGTCGTTACCGAAAGGACGGCCGAACTCGAGCCCGAGCCAGCACCCCACGATGCGGCCAGCCCGGCGACCAGTCCCACGGAGGCACTGCTCCCCGAGCCGGGCATACCCACGTCGGCTGGCGCCGCGTCGGCCGGTGAGCCGACCCCCGGCGCACCGAAGGCCGGCGGGCCGAAGAAAGTGCGGGTCGCCGAGACGATCCGGGTCGAGAGCGACCGGCTCGACCACCTGATGAACCTGGCCGGCGAGCTGGTCATCACCAAGGCCCGTTTCGTGGCGATCACCCGGGGGCTGGAGGAGCTGTTCCGCGGCTCCAACGCCCAGTCGTTGGCCTCCGATACCCGCGAGCGGCTCGACAGCGTCACCCGCTGTCTCGACGGACTGGCCGACCTCAAGGCCGGCGCCGGGCCCACGTCCGCCGGCGGCTCGCCCGACCGATGGTCGGCCCACGTCCGCCGACTCCGCGAGAACTTCCGCGCCATCCAGGACGAGTTGATGCTGATCCGCGAGGCGCGCGAGCAGATCAAGGCGCTGGCCGACGCGATCCACAGCCTCGGCCGGGTCTCCGACGGATTGCAGAAAGGCGTGCTCGACACGCGCATGGTCCCGATCGGCCCGCTCTTCGAGCGTTTCCGTCGCGTGATCCGCGACCTCAGCCACTCCTCGGGCAAGGAGGTACTCCTCCAGATCGGCGGCGAGAAGACCGAGCTGGACAAGCGGATGATCGACGAGCTCTCCGACCCCTTGATCCACATGGTCCGCAACGCCGTCGACCACGGGCTCGAGCCGCCCGATCGGCGCGAGGCGGCCGGCAAGCCCCGCGCCGGCACCGTCTCGCTCCTGGCCTCGCACCGCGGCAACAGCGTCGTGATCACCGTGAGCGACGACGGCCACGGCATTAGCTGCGAGCGCATCCGCGAGAAGATCATCGCCAAGGGAATCCTCGGCAAGACCGAGGCCGGCGAGCTGTCCGACCGCGACCTGGTCACCTACATCTGGCACCCGGGCCTCAGCACCGCCGAGACCATCACCGAGATTTCTGGCCGCGGCGTCGGCATGGACATCGTCAAGAGCCGGATCGAGAACCTCAACGGCGCCGTCGACGTCCGCAGCGCCCAGGGACAGGGGACCACGTTCACTATCCGGCTCCCCCTGACCCTGGCCATCATGTCCAGCCTGCTGGTGCGCATCTACGACGAGATCTACGCCATCCCCCTGGATCACATCGATGAGATCGTCGAGATCCGCCCCGGCCAGATCTACCGCGTCCAGGGCCGGCCGGCCATCGAGATCCGCAAGAAGATCGTCGCCCTGGTCGCGCTCGGCGACGTCTTCCGATGGGGCGGGATTGACCACCCCGCGGCGCGCAACGGCTCCCATCCGTCCGAGGACGGCACCGACAAGCGCACCGTCGTCGTCGTGCAGAACGGAGAGACCACCATCGGCCTCGTGGTCAACCAGTTGATCGGCATGCAAGAAGTGGTGCTCAAATCGCTGGAGAAGAACTACCGGTCCATCCCCGGACTGTCGGGAGCCAGCATCCTGGGCGACGGTCGCGTCTCGCTGATCCTCGACCTCGACGCCGTGATCGACATGGTCGCCCGGCAGCCGGCCCGGCGGCGGGAATGATGGAGGGCCCAACACCGAATTCCGGGCTCCCATTCCATCAGGATTTTGGTGAATCTTGAATCTTGAATGTACAATCTATAATCCGAAGTTAGAACCCATGCAACCCATCCTGACGGACGCCCAGTGTCGATTGTTGCGGATGATCTTCGACCGGGGCGCCGAGGCCGCGTCGCTGGCGCTTTCGAAATGGTTGGGCGCCGAGGTCCGGCTGACGATCAGCGAGGTCGACCTGCTCGAGCTGGATCGGGCGGCCGACCTGCTGGGCCCTCCGGATGCCCTGGTCGCGGCCTGCGCGATGGGGCTGACCGGCCGGCTCACCGGCTCGATCCTCCTGGTGTTCGAGGACCGCTCGGGACTGGCCCTGGTCAACCTGCTCATGCACCAACCGATCGGCACGACCACGTCCTGGGGCGACCTCGAGCAGTCGGCCGCCAAGGAGACGACCAACATCGTGGGCTGCGCGTACGTCAACGCGCTGGCGGCGCACCTGCCCGGCGCCCGCGAGTCCGTCGCCGACGAGCTGGTCCCCACGCCTCCGACGTTCTTGCACGAATTTGCCGGCAGCCTGCTCGAGTTTGCCCTGATGGAGCAGGCCCTGGAGCTGGACCAGGTCCTGCTGATCCGTAGCGATTTCGCCGGGGATCGGCCAGGGCTGAACCTCAACTGGACGCTGTTGTTCATCCCGAGCCGTGCGGCGCTCGAGACGCTGGCCACGTCGCTGGGCCGGCTCGAATCCCCCGATTCCCCGTGAGGTGGCGACCGTGCCGATCCCCCGCTCGACCGAACCGCCGGCATCCCTCGAGGTCGTCTCCGTGGCGATCGGCCAATGGGTCGTCGCCGCCGCGCCGACCCGGATCCGGACGCTCCTCGGCTCGTGCGTGGGTGTCGTCCTCTACGATCGGATTGCCAGGCTGGGGGGTCTAGCCCACGTCGTGCTCCCCTCGGCGCGAGGGGCGGTCGATCATCCCGGCAAGTACGCCGACACGGCAATACCCACCCTGATTGCCGACTTCGAGCGTCGGCTCGGTGCCAAGGTCCGCACGCGCCTGACCGCCAAGCTCGCGGGCGGAGCTAGCATGTTCCAGCTCAATCCCGACGTCAATTCCACGCTCAATATCGGCCAGCGGAACCAGGAGGCCATCGAGCAGATCCTGAGCGACTGGAAGATCCCGATCCTGGCCCGCGACCTCGGCGGCACGGCCGGCCGCCGGTTGACCCTGGACACCAGTTCGGGCATGATCGCGATCAAGGTCCCGGGAGGATCTGAATATGAGATCTAGCCACGGTGTGCCGGAGATCCTTCTGAATGAGAGTCGAGCCGCCATCTTGAGGCGCGCATTCGAAATCATCGCCGTCGCCGCCCTGGCATTCGGCCTGTGCGGAGGGACGCTCGGTCTCCTCGTCGGCGTCTTCGCGCCGGGCATCGCGAGGGGCCTGTATGCACTGGACGGCGACCCTCCGCCTCCCTCATGGAGCCCCGCTCAGGCTGGTCTCAAGACCGGCGCGGGACTGGGATCGGCCTGCGGCGCCGGATTCGGATCGGTACTCGCGATCGTCGCCCTGTTTTTTCCATGGCTCCTCCGGGTACGCCTGAGGTGCCTGATGGTGGCGGTCGCCCTCTGCGCGATGGTACTTTGGATCTTAACAAGAAGTTTGAAGTAACCCCAGGCCGAGATCCTCGAGCGAGTCGCATCAGGTTTCCATACAACGGGGTGAGCCCATGAAACGTCTCCTGGTTGTCGACGACGCCCTGTTCATGCGAAAGATGATCTCCGGCGTAGCGGCCGAAGCCGGCTGGGAGGTCGTGGGTGAGGCCGGCAATGGGGTGGATGCCGTGGCACTTTACAAGCAGCTCCGCCCCGACCTGGTGACGATGGATCTCGTCATGCCGGAGATGGGGGGTTTGGAGGCCCTGCGCCTGATCCGCGCCAGCGACCCGGAGGCGAAGGTCGTCGTGGTTACCGCGCTCGATCAGAAACAGACGTTGATAGAATCGATTCGTGACGGTGCATTCGACTTCATCGTCAAGCCGTTCGAGCGTCAGCGGGTCCTCAACCTGCTGGCCAAACTGGGCGGTGACGGGCCGCCTCCGGCGGCGCCGACGTGAGTCGAAGCCTTTTCCGGAGGAACGCCTCATTGCGTGCGCATCGGGGGAATCCTCGACTACAGATTCAAAATTCAAGATACGGATGGCTGCTGAAATAAGAACGATCGATCTTGAATCTCGAATCTTGAATCTCGAATCTCTGAATCTCGAATCTCTGAATCTCGAATCTCGAATCGAGAGTCCTTCTTCAATCGCGGATCGCCGCCGACGAGACGAGACCCACCATGGCGACTTCCGATCGCGAGCAGATGCCGGAAAGCGACGAGGTCCGCGGCAAGGTCCGCGTGCTGATCGTGGACGATTCGGCGTTGATGCGCCGGCTCTTGTCAGACCTACTCAGCGGGTCACCGGAGATCGAGATCGCCGGCTACGGGCGCGATGGCCGCGAGGCAGTCGCCCAGGCGCTGAAGCTCAAGCCGGACGTGATCACGCTGGACGTGGAGATGCCGGAGGTCTCGGGCCTGGACGCGCTGCCGTCGATTCTAGCCGTCCACGAAGTGCCGGTGGTGATGGTCAGCGCCTTGACGCAGGAAGGGGCCGAGGTGACCTTGCAGGCCCTGGAGCTGGGCGCGGTCGACTTCCTGCCCAAACCCGAGCGGAACCAGCTCGCGGAGATGCGCGCCAGCCGCGACCTGCTCATCGCCAAGGTGCTGGGCGCCGCCCAGAGCCGGGTCCGGCGCCCGCGCCGCGCCGCCCTCCGGGCAACCACCGCGACATCGCCCACGACGGCGTCGCGTCCACCGGGCACGAAGCCGGGGCGGGTCTCGGCTGCGGCGGCGGCCCCGTGCATCGTCATCGGGATCTCGACCGGCGGCCCGCAGGCACTCAGCCAGGTCTTCCCGATGCTGACCGCGCCGCTCCCGCCGATCCTCCTGGTCCAGCACATGCTGGCGGAGTTCAACAGGACCTTCGCCGAGCGGCTCAATCGCCACACGCCCGACTCGATCAAGGTCAAGATGGCCCAGGAAGGCGACCTGGTGCTCCCCGATCAGATCTTGATCGCCCCGGGCGACCGGCACCTGGCCCTGACGGGACATCCGCCGCGGGTGCGGGCCGTGATCACCGACGACCCGGAAGTCAGCGGGCATCGGCCCTCGATTGACGTGTTGTTCCAGGCGGCGGCCAGGGTCTACCAGTCGGCGACCGTCGGCATCATCATGACCGGCATGGGCCGCGACGGTGTTGACGGCTGCAAGGCCATCCTGGCCGCGGGAGGATTCACGCTCGGCCAGGACGAATTCACCTCCGTCGTCTACGGTATGAACAAAGCGGCATTTCTGGAACGGCGCCGTCAAGTCCCAGTTCCCCCTGGACGAGCTGCCGGCCATCCTTCAGGATATCACCGCCTTGCGGGCGGAGATCGAGGCGTCATCAGGCTCGAATCGATGACCGACGAGCCTCAGGGAACGGGTACGGCGCGGGCAAACTTCTGCACGTGGACGACGTTCGCGCGGACATCGTTCGGGCAATGAACGCGAACCCGTATCGTAGGCTCCTCGCCGTCGAGGAACGTGAGACCGCAGGCCCCGGTCCTTGTCGGAGCCGGGCT
This sequence comes from uncultured Planctomycetota bacterium, assembly GCA_963845755.1. Lineage (GTDB taxonomy): Bacteria > Planctomycetota > Planctomycetia > Isosphaerales > Isosphaeraceae > CAWJTV01. Next base: position 633,199 of record CAWJTV010000011.1, on the reverse strand, counting down.
CTCCTGCGGGCACCGCCCTCAGCCACCCCACTCCGGCTGATGTCGTCGCCAGGGTGGAAGCCATCCCACTTCCGGCTCACGTCGTCGTCGGGATGGCTGAGGGCGGTGCCCGCAGGGCGACGCCCCCAGAGAATCCCAGCGCCGCGATGACTCGGGCGAATCACACGGTTTCACTGGGTCGGTTTCCAAGACGTGCCCGCTTTCTCCGCTGAAAGGTGTATCCCACGATCGACGCCATTCCGATCGACAGCATGATCACCGACGCCGGCTCCGGGTTCGCAGTCGCCGCCGTGACCGTCAGCGTGAACTGTCTTTTGTATTGATCAACAACAATGTCGTGGATCTTGAAGGCACCAATCGTGGCCGTGGCGCCGACCGCGATCGTTCCGTTGGTGAGTTCGAGGTCATTCGTCCCGTTGAATTGGTTCGGCGTGAACCCAGCGTAGTTGGCCCCCCCCAAGGTGTGGAAGTGTGAAAAGCCCGGGTGGTGAGCACTGCCGTTCGTGTAGAGGGTGTTTTCCTGGGCCCGTGTGAGGTAGACAAGATTCTTATTCGCATCGGGCATTATGTCCGAATCTCTCAGCACCTCGCTGATCCTGACAATGGGGTCGAGAAGATTATTGGTCAAGGCTTCGGTTAGCCTGAAGTTGAGCCCAGCCGTGCCGTCTCCATTCTTGCCGCCGTAGCTCGAGGTTGCCACATTCACCTCAGTGAATGTGAGAACGAGAGGAGTGGTGTTGGGTTGAGCGAACGCATAGTTCAGTTGCATTGCCGTGGTTTGCGCAGTAGGCGTACTCCCGTTAGCGGGAGTCGTTGTGATGGTGACATTGGGGTCGTTCCAGGTGACGGTCCATGGGGCATTCGCGCTATCATAGAGCGTGAGCGGCGAAATCGTACCCCCTTGCGCATGGCCGAGGGCAAGATCACCCAGCCCGATCCAGCAGACTAGACAAAGAACGAGGTAAAGCTGTCGGATGTTCATGCTTTTCTCCTTGTCGGCAGAACCCAATGGGTTCGGACTTCGTTTCGAATCTCATGACTCCCGTCGCGATTCCTCGGGTTTTGCCTCCGAGAAACCATGTGGTGATCAACGCCTCGGGCCACAGGAATGTGGGCTGCGGGATGGTCCTCGCCGGCCCAATGGGTCGGGTCCATGCCGGGCCTCTGGTCACACACACCGCACGTCCTCCATGGGGGTAAGCTCCCTTTTCGCGAAGAGTGTGACAGGGCCAGAAAGCGATTCTTGCGATCTCCGCCGAACTGAGATCCCCGAGCTGAGATCATGGATTGTCGATCAGGATTCAACGACTCACGTGTACGAATTATCCCCGAATGCATGCCAATCTCTGAGGACGGCGCCGGGACCAGATCGCGCCGGCGATTCAGCGGCTCCGTCACAACCGTGATCGTGCTCGGTACTCGGAATAGATTGCGAAGTCGCCGCGACAGGCCGGACGGGAATGCTCCCATGGAATCATCGACGGCGCGACCCTTGAATGGGCCGATCAGGCAGGCAGGTCAGAGGAGTCCGTCCACCCTAAACCAGTGGATGGCGGCATGCCGCTCGGGACTTCGCCGCAGCGCGGGGAAGCAAATCTCCCGGAAGCTGGACTGCAAGGAAGACGCCTCGGATTTGGTCCAGAAGGTTCTGCTTCGGGCCACGATCCAGTTCGACCGATTCAAGGGCCAGAGCATTGGCGAATTCTACACCTGGCTCGCTCGCATCCAGGACAAGCTGCTGCTCAAGCTCTTGCGGCACTGGCACAATCAACGGCGGAACGTGGGTCAGGAGAAGCCGGTCAATCCGGCCTGGAGCGACCAGAAGGAGCTTGCCGGCTCTTCGACGTCCGTGGCCGATCGGCTCGCGCGGGCCGAGGAATGCGATCGGCTGATTCTGGCCGCGAGCTGGTGCCGCGAGGAGGACCGGGCGATCATCTTCCTGCATCTCTTCGAAGGCCAGAGCCACGAGAGAATCGCCGCCGATCTGGAGATCGCACCAGCGGCGGTGCGGCAACGATACTGCCGCGCGGTCCGTCGTGTCCGCGAGGCCATGCAGTTACAGGAGCTGATGAGCCGGCGCGGGTTCCGCATTGACCAGCAAGACGCGATCGGCGTCCATCGATTCCAGGGGGCTGATCCGAGGCAGATCGCGCAGCGGCTCCAGGTGTCGGAGGAGTGCGTCGCGCGCTGGATCGCCGAGGCACAGCCCTTGTTTCGCGCGATCGCGAAGGACGGGTCATGATGGATCGCCAATCATCTGACCATGATGAGCGTGACGGCCCGATTTCGGACCCGGACTACTCCGCGCTACTGGACGAATACTGGGAGGACCTGCAACGCGATTTGGAGACCGACTCTCGCCAATGGCTGATCGATCGAGACCTTTCCGACGAGGCGATTGTCGGAGACCTCGATGTGCTGCACCAACTGCACCAACTGCGGCAGTCGTCCTGGATCAGCGGCGATGGTTCGCAGGACCAAACGGTCTGGGCGCTAGAAACCTTCGAGCAGGGACTTGAGTCGCGCGCGTCGAACTCAGGCGAGCGTGGCGAACCCGAACAGGCCAGAGCGGTTGAGGGCGATTTGCTGGGTGGGCTGGTATCCAGCGAACGAGAAATCCGTTCTTCGGAGGAGCGCTCCGAGGAACCGGGGTCGGCGCCGGGCGAGCCAAACCCGGCCACTGGCGTCGAGCCGCCTCGACGGATAGGTACGTACCTGGTCCTCTCGTGCCTGGATACGGGGGGTCAGGCCGAGGTCTTCTTGGTACACCACCCGTGGATGTGCAAGAACTTTGCCCTCAAGCTGGCCAAGCGGCCGCTCGAACAAGGGGTCGAGTGCCAGTCCATGTCGCCCGTACATGACCGGTTGGTTGACGAAGCGCGGCTCTTATGCGAGTGCGACCATCCCGGCCTGGTACGAGTCTATGATCTCGGCGTCCACGAAGGCCGGCCGTACATGGTCATGTTGTACGTTCCCGGTCTGAACCTGGAGCAATTCGTCGGCCTTCACCGGCCGGCTCCGCGACAGGCGGCCCGGCTGGTGGCCGAGCTGGCGCAGGTCGTCGCTTACCTCCACGATCGGGGGATCGTCCACCAGGACATCAAGCCGCGCAACGTCTTGATGGATTCTGAGGGCCGGCCTCGGTTGATCGACTTTGGCCTGGCTCGCTGGAGGCACGCCTGGTCCGACGACGCAGTCGACTGGTCCGGCGGTACGGCCTCCTACATGAGTCCCGAGCAGGCGCAGGGCCGCGCCGATCGGATCGGTCCCCTGACCGACGTCTTCGGCCTGGGTGGGTTGCTCTACCACCTGCTGACCAGCCAGCCGCTCTACCGGGGGCTCTCGCGCTTCTCGAAGCTCCGGCAAGCGCTGAACGCCGAGTATCTCCCGGTCCGCCAGGTTGAACCGGCGCGTGCCACGCGCCATGGAGCGGATCTGCCACAAAGCCCTGGCCCTCGATCCCGAGCGGCGCTACCGAACGGCCCTTGAGCTGGAACGCGCCTTGCGCGGGTTCCTCGCCCGGCGCCGGATCGCAGCGGCCGGCCTGATGGGACTCGCAGTACTGGCCGCCTGGCTGCTGGCTCTGAGATCGCAGCCTCGATCGTCGGTGCCGGAACGAATGGTGATCTCGCCGGCCACCGCCGCACCCTTGAGGACCGTCAGTTTCGAGACCGAACACCTGCGCGGCGACGCTCCGCAATCGTTCGGCCCGCTCGGTTTATCCGCTCGGGCGATCCTGGTCGGTGACGAAGTGGGATTGACCGCCCGGCTCGACGCACCGGCCTACTGTTATCTGATCGCCCTAAACGCCGACGGAATGGTCCAGTTGTGCAGCCCCCCGAAGGAAAGCGATCCACCCTCTCGATCGGCGAGCATCTCGTTCGGCCCATCGGGGACCTTCGGCTTGACGGACGGACCCGGATTGCAAGTGTTCGTGGTCGTCGCGTCGCGTAAATCCTTGCCGCCGTTTGCCCGATGGAACGGGAGGGACGGCCTCCGTCAGCGCCTGGAGCCACGTCGCGCCCGATCGGGTCTCCCGCGTCTGGGGCTTCGAAGACGGCGAGATCCAGCGGGTCTCCAGCGTCCCCCGCGGTGAGCTCCGGCGACGCTCCGAACGCGAAGCCCCCGCGCCCCTCCTGGCGGTCTGCGAGTATCTCGAAGAGATCTCCGACGTCGAGCTAGTCCAGGCCATTGCCTTCTCGGTCAGGCCGAAGGATTGAACGGCAACAGGGCCATGGTACCGAGGAAAACCGGAAACGAGATCACGTCGCTGCGTTCGGCGCGGGCCTCTCGACGTCAACAATCGACCGACCGAATGTCTTCAAAAAGGCAATCCTGTCATGAGAACCGGAATCTTCAACAAGTGTTTTTCCTCGTGTCTCGTCGCCTCCTTGGCAAGCTCCATCCTGATCAACTCGGCTGCCCCGGTGCTGGCTCAGGCGACGCCAGGGAAGGAAGTCGTGTTGAAGTCGAAGCCCCCCTGGCAGCGCGTCCTCCAAGGCGACGACGCCAAGTGGGCCGATTCGCTGGAAAAACAGATCGCTGATCTCGAGAAGAAAGGTCGATTCGCCGAGGCGATTGCGCCCGCGAGAGAGGTCCTGGCGATCCGCAACCGCGTGCAGGGCCAGGACCACTGGGAGACGGTCAACGCGCGGATCGAGGAGCAGTCGTGCACTCGCGTGGCCGGCCTGCCGCGCGAAGCCCAATCCGAGCTGGCGGCGGCCATACGGCACGATGAGGAGATTGAGCAGTTCCATCAGAAGGGGCGCTTCGCCGAGGCGGAACCGCTGATCCGGTCGGTGATTGACACTCGCCGCAAGATCCTGGGCGAGGACCACCCGAACACGGCCCGGATCTATAACGGGTTGACCGAAAACCTCGATGCCCAGGGGCGGTATGAAGAAGCCAGGCCGTTCTGTCTGAAGGCGCTTGAGATCGATCGCCACGCCCTGGGTGAGAATCACCCGTATACCGCCGCCAGCTACAATGACCTGGCCGCCAACCTCGACGGCCAGGGCCTATACGCCGAGGCCGAGCCGCATTATCGTCGGGCGCTGGAGATCAACCTCCATACTCAGGGCGAGTATGCCCCTCGGATTGCCGATGCTTGCGATAACCTGGGCCTCAACCTCCGCGATCAAGGGAAGTACGCCGAGGCCCAGCCGTTTCTCCACAAGGCGCTGGAGATCCACCGCCGGGCCCAGGGCGAGATCAGCTCCGACACCGCCAGGAGCTACAATAACCTGGCTTATGATCTCACCGGCCAGGGCAAAGACACCGAGTCCGAACCGCTACTCCGCAGGGCACTGGAGATCTACCGCCTCGCCTCAGGCGAGGACCACCCCGATACGGCCCTGGCGTACAACAATCTGGGCGCCAACCTGCGCGATCAAGGGAAGTATGCCGAGGCCCAGCCACTGCTTCAGAAGGCGGTGGACATCTGGCGCCAGCAGCTCGGCGAGGACCACCTCCACACGGCCGCCGGATACAGCAACCTGGCCGCCAATCTGGAGAGGCAAGAGAGGTATGCCGAGGCTCAATCTCTGCACCGTAAAGCCGTGGACATCTGGCGGGGCCGCTTGGGCGAGAGCCACCCCTACCTGGCAGTCGGATACAGCAGAGTGGCCGTCAATCTGGAGCGGCAAGGGAAGTACGCTGAGGCGGAAGCGCTCTATGATAAGTCGTTGGAGATCCGCCGCCGCAGGCTGGGTGAGGAACACGACCAAACGGCGCGGAGCTACACGGGCCTGGCTCTCAACCTGGCCGCCCAGGGGAATTACTCCGACGCCGAAACCCAGGCGCTCGCCGCGACCCGGAGTTACGAGGCGGCGAGGCTTCGCGTCAGCTTCACGGGGATGGGCCGGATCGCGCTCGGGTCGCAGCAATCGCCCCTGACCGTCCTCGCCGCACTCCTGGCCCGGCAGGCATGCGACGCGGACGCCTGGCAGCGCTGGGAATCCGGCCTGGCGCGCGGCTTGTTCGATGACCTGGCCGCCCGACGCCGACCCCTCACGCTCGACGAGCGACGCGGCCATGATGAGCTGGCTTACCGGCTCGACCGGCTCGACAACCAGATCAATGCCCGGATGAGCGTCGAGGACCCCACCAATGATCAGCGCAAGCAGCTCGAGGAGCTCAAGAGCCAGCGCCTCGATCTACAGGGCCGGCTGGTCCAACTCGAGGCCGAGGTCATCCGGAAATACAAGGCGACCGCCGGTGCGGTGTACGACCTCGACCAGATTCAGGCCCGGATCCCCGCCGACGCGGCGCTCGTCGGCTGGCTCGACCTCAAGACCATGCCCAACACCGCCGATCCTCGCGGCGACCACTGGGCCTGCGTGGTCCGGCGCATTGGCGTGCCACAGTGGATCCGCATCGTCGGGATCGGACCAGACCCGGCGTGGAGGCCGGCCGATGAACAACGGCCTGGTCAGGTCCGCCAACTCCTCGGCACTGAGATCGAGAAGGACTGGCAGACGCCCCTAGCCATGTTGGCCCAGCAACGCTTGGGGCCGCTGGAGACTGCCTTGGAAGCTCGCGACGGCCTGCCGTCCGTCCGGCACCTGATCGTCCTGCCGTCGCCCGCACTGGCAGGCATTCCCGTCGAGGCGATGGTCGAGGCCCGTCCGCCGGCTGCGCCGCGTCGCCTCGTCAGCTATGCTCCCTCGGGCACAATCTTCGCCTGGCTCCAGGAACGGCGCCACGAGGAGGAGGGCAAGCCGGCACGGCCTCGCCGCCTGCTGGCCCTGGGCGACCCCGTGCCCCCGGCTGCCGACACGTCCAACCCGCCTGCGCCCAAACCTCCCAATCACGGCCTGCTCGTCCAGCAGGTGGAGCCCGGTTCGAACGCGGAACAGGCTGGCATCCGGCCGGGCGATATCCTGCTCCAGTATGGCGGCGCCAGGCTCGCGGCCCTCGACGACCTCGAGAAGCAGGTCCAGGGCGGCGATCTCAAGGTCAAGAGCATCGCGGTTGCCGTCTGGCGCGACAATAAGACGTTCGAATTGACCCTCCGTCCCGGGCCGCTCGGAGTCGTCCCGAACACCCAACCGGCACCGCAGGCCCTGCTCGCCCAGCGCGAGGGCGACATCTCGCTCCGCCGCTCTCGCGGCGCGACCTTCGATCCGCTGCCTGGCACCCGCCGCGAGGTCCAGACCATCGCCGGATTCTTCGACCAGCGTGAGGTCTACCTCGGTTCAGATGCGAGCGAACAGACCCTCGACTCGGTGCGCTCTCGCGGACAGCTCGGCGGGTTCACCGTGATTCACCTGGCCACCCATGGTAAGATCGACGACCTCGCGCCGATGAACTCCCGGCTGCTGCTCTCGCAGGACAAGCTGCCCGACCCGACCGCCACGGTCTCGCTCAATGCGCCGGTCTTCGATGGCACACTCACCGCCGGCGAGGTCATGAACACTTGGAAGCTCAATGCCGAGTTGGTTACGCTGAGCGCCTGCCGGAGCGGCCTGGGACGCCAAAGCGGCGGCGAAGGATTCGTCGGCTTCGCCCAGGCGTTCTTCCTGGCCGGTAGCCGCAGCGTGATCGTCAGCCTTTGGGAAGTGGATGACAGGTCGTCCGCGCTCTTGATGGCCCGGTTCTATCAGAACTGGCTGGGCAAGCGACCCGGGTTGGACAAGCCGCTCTCGAAGGCCGAGGCGCTGCACGAGGCCAAGGCGTGGCTCCGCGGGTTGACCGGCACCGAGGTCGAGCGCGAATTGAGCCAGATCGCGCGGGGCGAGATCCGGGCCAGGTCCAATGCCCGGTCCGAAGGCCACCCGTTCGCTCATCCCCACGACTGGGCCGGCTTCATCCTGATGGGAGATCCGAATTGATAGGAGGAGAGACCGTCGGCTCACACGTTCCCTCCGAGGAGGGCGGGCCATCCGGCGAGGGTCCTTGGGCTCCCCGGCCCTGGAACAGATCGGACCGGATCCGCGCCCGTTCGCGGTCGATCTGCTCGGGCGTCGCCCCCAGGTGTTCGAGCAGCGCCTCGGTCATCGACAGGGCCACCTCACCCTCGCCGGAGAACACCAGATCGGCGCCCGCCCCGCACAGCGCCGGCCGCTCGAGCAGGTAATTCGAACGGACCAGGATCAAGGCCTTAGGATTCAGCTCGCGCGCCAGGCGAATGGCTTCCTGATTCCCCGTGGACTGGGAGCTGCTGAGGATCAAGGCGCGGGCCTCGCCGAATCCGGCCTGGTTCAGGGTCTCCGCATGGGCCGCGTCGCCATAGACGGCCGCGATCCCCTCGGTATTGAGCCGGCGCACGGTCTCGAGGTTCAGCTCGATGACGACCGGCTCGATCTGGTTCTCGCCGAGGAGCTGGGCGAGCGTCCGGCCCACCGGGCCATATCCGACGACCACGGCCCGATCTCGCCCCGTTTCGGCTCCGGCCTGCTGCTCGGGCACGGCCGTCTCCGATCCGGCGGGCTCCTCGAAGAATCGGCCCAGGAGGGTCCCCAGTGGCCGGGCGAGCCGGTAGAGCATCGGGTTCAAGGTGATGGTGATGATGGCTCCGGCGATCAGCGCGTTCTCGGCCCGATCGTCGAGGATGCCCAGGCCCTTCCCCGCGGCGGCAAGGATGAACGAGAACTCGCCGATCTGGATGAATGCCGTGGCGACCGAGGCCGAGACGCGCCAGGGATAGCCGAGCCACCGCACGATGCCCAGCGCCGCCAGCGGCTTGCCCAGGAATATCACCGCCAGCATGCCGGCCACCAGGCCCGGCGCATCGGCCAGGGAATGCGGGTCGAACCGCATCCCGACCGAGACGAAGAACAGCACGGCGAACGCATCGCGCATGGGCAGCGCCTCGGTCGCCGCGCGCAGGCTGAACTCCGATCGGCCCACGACCATGCCGGCCAGGAACGCGCCCAGGGCCATCGAGACGCCGAAGACCTTCGCCGATCCCACGGCGATCCCCAGCGCCACGACCAGGATCGTGAGCGTGAACAGCTCGCGCGAGCGCGTCGCCGCGACCACTGAGAGCAGCCAGGGGATCAGCCGTCGGCCAGCCAGGAACGTCAGTCCGACCATCGCCGCGACCTTCACCAGGGCCACGACCACCGCGACCGCCAGGCCGGCCGCGCCCATGCCACCGCGGCCGAAGATCGCGGGCAGCAGCACCAGCACCAGGACCGTGAACAGGTCCTCGACGACGAGCCAGCCGAGGGCGATGTGACCGGCCGGAGTGTGCAGCGTACCTGCGTCCGAGAGCACGCGCGTGAGCACCACGGTGCTCTCCACCGAGATCGCCAGCCCGAAGATGAAGCTGGCCGGCCAGCTCCAGCCGAATGACACACCAACCAGAGTCCCCAGCAGCATCGCGACCAGACTCTGGCCGATCGCCGCCGGCACGGCAACGCGTCTCACGGCCAGCAATTCCTCGACGTGGAACTGCAAACCCACGCCGAACATCAGCAGGATGATCCCGATCTCGGCAAGCTGGTCCGCCAGCGCCCGGTCGGCCACGAATCCCGGCGTATTCGGCCCGACGATAAACCCGGCCAGCAAGTAGCCGACGATCGGCGAGAGCCCGAGCCGGAATGTGATGGTGCCGCAGATCAGTGCCGCGGCCAGTCCGCCTGTCAGCGTGAGGATCAGGTCGAAGTCGTGCATGTGCCCTACCGTGAGAGACTCATTCGCGCCATTCCTTTCGTCGGGCCGGCTCCTTGATGAGGACCCATTCTAAGGTTTCCCCTCGGTACTCATGCAAGAAAACTCGACGGCATGCTTCACGTCTTGCCAATATCGAGGGGCTGGGGCACTGGCGTCGGGGGTCTCCCGCGCCGTCGCATCCGCCGGGGCTGGCCGACGTCGCAGGCTCAAGCTCGGCCGCGCAACGTCTTGCGAAGAGCCGACGTGGGGTGAAGGCGTCAACAGCCACGCCCCCCGCCAAACCGTCCAACGAGCATTCCGTCCCATGCGCCGACCGGGAAAACGCCCACGGATTCCGATCCATCCGCGCGCCCTGAACCGACGCAAACAGCGCCTAGTCCCTTGAGGGTCGTTCTGATCGAAGAAACTCCCTGCACCAGCAGGCGGGCGGCTCCGGCTCTCGTTCCCCCAAGGTCCCGGAGTATCGCCCTCGGTGCGCGCCGTGCCAGACCGCTCGGCATCGTCCGTGGTCCTGCGGTCGTTCTGTGTCCCGAATTCATGCAACAAGGAGTAGCATCATGTCATTATTGGCACGTGGTGGTATGCCCAGGCTGCGATCCGTCTTCGTCCGGCGGGGCCGGGCCCGTCTTCGTACGGCGTGGCGGTTCAGCCCGCGCCTCATCCCGCTGGAGGTGCGCGCGCTGCTGAGCACGATCACGGTCACCAATGACGACGACAGCGGCTCCGGCTCGCTCCGCGCCGCGATCGGCTCGGCCGTCTCGGGCGACACGATCGATTTCGCCCCCAGCGCGTATGGGACCATCACCCTGACCAGCGGACCACTCAGCGCCCCGAACATCGACCTGACGATCCAGGGCCCGGGGGCAAACAAGCTCACGATCAGCGGCAACGATACGTACACCGTCTTCGAGCTGGGGGTCTTTCCTTACGATCCCTCCGAACCGGCCGCCGACATGACCGTCTCGGGCCTGACGATTGCCGACGGGAACGGCGGTATTCAGCAACGGGGGCGGGATCCTCGCGCCAGGTTAACCTGACACTCGAGGACAGCGTCCTGAAGGACAACCAGGCGCCCGGCGGCTCGGGTGGCGGCATCTCCAACGGCGGCGATCGCACCGGACTGAGTCTCACCATCGACAACGACCTGTTCGAGGACAACACGGCGGGCTCGGCGAAGGCCCTGTTCTTCACGGGCGACGGCGGCGCGATCGACGCCGAGAATGGCTCGAGCGTCTCCGTGAGCTCGAGCACCTTCATCGACAACCAGTCCTTCAGCGTCGATGCCCAGGGCGGCGCAATCAACGTCATCAATGCGGCTTACCTGTATTCCACAGTATATGGGAGCTTGTCGGTCACCGGCAGCACGTTCCGCGGGAACGTGGCGATCAACAACCCCTCGGAGTTTGGCTTCGAGGGCGGGACCGCGGCCGGCGGCGCGATCTGGACGGACCCGCAGGTTGTGGTGACGATCAGCACGAGCCAGTTCCTCAACAACGAGGCGGAAGAGTCCTTGACTCAAGGCGGCCCCGGCCTCGCTGCTGGCGGTGCGCTCGCGGTCGCTCCCGGCACGCCCTACGGCTTCCCTCCGCCCCCTCCGAGCCCCGTGACGATCACGAATTCCCTGTTTTCCGGGAACATGGCCATCGGCACGGGCACCGCCGGCAGCCAGGCTCAGGGCGGCGCGATCAACATTGGCGGCTTCGGCGCCTCCGGGGGGGGAACCACCACCATCAGCGGGAGCACGTTCACCGGGAACCAGGCCCTGGGCGACAGCAGCACCATCAATCCCTCGGATGAAGCCTCGGGTCCCGCCTATGGCGGCGCCATCGACACGTATCTGGAGGCCCTCGCCCTCACATCCGATAAGTTCTCCGGCAACCAGGCGGTGAGCGGCTCCGGACAGGGCCTGCAAGCTGCGCTCGGCGGGGCGATCTACAGCCAGCTCTTCTTCAACTCCAAACCGAGCCCGACGCTCATGACAACGATCGCCGACAGCCTGTTCACCGGGAACCAGGCCGTCGGCGGCACCGGAGTACCCTCATACAGCACCTATGTCGAGGGCGGCGCGCTGGATTTGGTAGACACCCCCGCTTCCGTGACCAAGACCTCCTTCATCGGCAACCAGGCCCTCGGGAGCCCGGGCACCAGCGCCTCGCCAATTCCCGCTTATTACGGGAACGAAGGCATCGGCGGCGCGGTCGGTACGACCGGCGCGTCCCTGTCCATCCAGGGCGGCGTGATCGCTGGCAACGTCGCGAGAGGCGGCAAGGGTGCTGACGCGTCCTACGGAGCCGGCGAGACCGGCGGCTACGGCTGGGGCGGCGGCATCTTCGTCGGCGGGCAAGGCGCCTTGACGCTCGGCGGCACCGCGATCACCGGGAACGGCGCCATCGGCAGCGACGGCGGTCAGGGCAATACCGGCGGCGGCGGGGGCTACGGCCAGGGCGGCGGCATCTACGTGTTCTACGGGGGCTCGGCGAAGCTCGCCAACGTCATGATCCTCGGCAACACCGCCGTCGGCGGCGCCGGCGGCCAGGGCACCAGCACCCCCGGATTCGCGGGCGATGCCCAGGGCGGCGGCGTGTTCGAGTACGCGGCCACTCTCAAGGTCAAAGGCGGGCTGATCGCCGGCAACTCGGCGATCGGCGGTCAGGGCGGCGGCGCCGGCGAGGGCGGCGGGGTCTTCATCTCCGGGACCGGCGCCAACGCCTCGCTCACCGACGTGTTGGTCACCCTCAACTCGGCCATCGGCGGCTCGGGCGGGGGCAAAGGCTACGGCGGCGGACTCTACATCGCCGCCGGCACCATCACCACGCTCACCAAGACCAAGGTCGTCGGCAACTTCGCCACCACCTCCAACGACAACATCTACGGGACCTATACGACCGACTAGCGCGCCGGACGCTGGGGTTGCGCACGGATCCGGAATCCGTAGTAGGGTGCTCGGTGAGCACCTGAGACGGCTGAACAAGGACCACACCACGCTCCCGATCCGAAAAATCCGACTAATCCGCGCCCCGAACCGAGGCGAACGGCGCCTTGTCCTGTAGCGATTGCTCCTCTCGATGGAACTCCCTGTGCCAGCATGCGGGTGTCTCCGGTTTCCCGTTCAAGGAGTCCCGCCCGCCGTGCGCGCACCGAGGCCAGCCACTCGGCATCGAATGGGTTCGAGCGCTTCACGATCGTCTTGAATTCGCTCCAAGTCCCTAGCGAAGCCCCCCTGCCCCCCTTCGTAAGGAGGGAAAGCAATCGGGCGTGCCCTCTCCTATTTTCCCCCTTACAGAGGGGGGGCCAGGGGGGTGGCTGCGCATCGACCTTGGGGCGTGCTCTTCCCGATCGTGAAACGCTCTCGCTCTCTCATCCTCCATCCAGATTGCTTACAACAAGGAATGATATGATGCAATTATTGTCACATTCTTGCATTCAGATTCTCAAATCCACGATGATCCGACGAGATCAGGCCCGTCGCCGGCCGTTGTGGCGATTCTCACCACGGCTCATCCCACTGGAGGTCCGTGCGCTGCTGAGCACGATCACGGTCACCAATGACAATGACAACGGCGTCGGGCTCGCTCCGCGCCGCGATCACCGAGGCCAGCTCGGGCGACACGATCAAGTTCGCCGCAGCGCTTACGGGACCATCACCCTGAGCAGCGGCCCGCTGGAGGTCACCACGAGCGTGGACATCGACGGCCCCGGGGCCAAGCACGTGACCGTCAGCGGCAACGACGAGTCGAGCGTCTTCGACGTCGCGAGCGGCGTGACCGCCACCATCTCGGGCCTGACGATCACCGACGCCTCGTACGCGGTGCCCTACGGCTTCGGCGGCGGAGGCATCCTGAACTACGGCGCGCTGAGCGTCTCCGACTGCGTCATTACGGGCAACTCCGTCGCGTCCGGCTCCGAGTCTTACGGCGCCGGCGGGATCTTCAATGCCGGCACGCTGACGATCGTCGGCTCCACGATCTCGAACAATACGGGCAATTTCGGCGGGGGCATCAATAACGATGGCCCGCTCACGATCACCGGCAGCACCATTTCCGGTAACTCTTCCAGCGAGGGCGGCGGCATCCTCAGCTTCGCCAACGCGAGTCTCACCAACTGCGTCGTCAGCGGCAACGCGGGAGGCGGCATTGAGATCAACTCTTCCGGCCCTCCCTACCCCACCGAGACGTTGACGGTCAACAACAGCACCATCGCGGACAACACGATCAATGAGAGTGCGAGCGGCGGCGAGGCCGTCGGTGCCGGCATCGACTCCATCCTCTCGGACGTGACCGTCACCGGGAGCCTGATCGCGAACAACACGGCCATCGGCACCCTGGCTCTGGGCGGAGGCATCGCCATGTATAGCTTCCCTCAGTTGCCGGACATCTTGACCGTCAATGGCAGCATCTTCGAGGGCAACCAGGTCATCAGCACGAGCGGCGCCGGTAGCGATGGCGGGGCGATCCAAACCTTTTCCGTCACGACCATCTCGGTGACCGACAGCTCGTTCCTCAACAATGCCGCGCTCGGTAGTGGGTCTCAGCAGGGCGGCGCCCTGGACCTCGGCGGGTTGGTGCAGGGCACCATCACCGGCAGCCTCTTCGAAGGCAACCAGGCCATCATCTCGTCCACGTCCTACCTCCAGGGAAACGCGGAGGGCGGGGCGATCGCCAACGTGGGATTCGATCTGCCCGGAGTCCTGACCATCAGCGGCAGCACGTTCACGAATAATCTGGCCCAGGGTGGAGCCAACGAAGGGTTCGGCTTGGGCGGGGCCATCATCAACGTGGGCAACTCTACCACGCTGGACCTTTCGTCCAGCCTCCTGGTCGGCAATAGTGCCATCGGCGGCGCCGGCCCCACCTCGGGAAGCACGTCCTTCGGCGGCGGCGTTCGGCGGCGGACTGGACAATGTCCTCCGGCGCGATCGCGACCGTGACCGACTCCAGCTTCCTCGGTAATCGCGCGATCGGCGGCGCCGATAGCGTCGCCGGTGGTCAGGCCGGTGCCGGTGTAGGCGGCGCGATCGAGAACGGCGATTCGGCGATGATCACCGTGACCGGCAGCAGCATCGTGGGCAACGTCGCCGTCGGCGGCGCCGGGTCCCAACGGCGCCATGGGGGGCGTCGGCAGGGGTGGCGGGATCCAGAGCAGCTTCTCCACCTCGACGTCGCCGACAGCGTGATCCTGGGCAACCAGGCCATCGGAGGGGCGGGAGGCGGCAGCGGTGAGGGCGGCGGCGTCTACAACTCCGGCACGGCGTCCTTCTCCGAATGTCCTGATCAGCTCAATCGGCCCTCGGCGGCAGCGGCGGCGGAAAGGGGATCGGCGGCGGCCTGTATATCTCCTCCGGCACCGTCACCCTCTCGAACAAGACCAAGGTCGTCGGCAACTTCGCCACGACCTCCAATGACGACATCTACGGGGGCTATACGACGGACGAGTGACGCTCTCTCAACCTGCATCGTCAGTGCCGCAGCGGCGGAGGGGCTCGGTCCGGGCCGGTGCCATTCGACGGGCGACCTCAGGTTGCTCGCGATCGTGACGGTTCGGACGCAGCCTGGTTCTCCCCTCCGGGCAGGGCCATGTCGTTTGCACTCGTGCCTTATGTTTTCAACAGCAGGGAGTTCCACGATGTTCATGAACAGACCGCGCAACAAGCAATCAGCTCTCCGCGACCGCTTGGAGGGCCCGTCGCCGACCGGTGTGGCGGTTTGCCCCGCGGCTCATCCCACTGGAGGTCCGTGAGCTGCTGAGCACGATCACGGTCACCAATGACAATGACAACGGCGCTGGTTCGCTCCGCGCCGCGATCACCGAGGCCAGCTCGGGCGACACGATCAAGTTCGCCGCGCAGCGCGCTACGGGACGATCACCCTGAGCAGCGGCCCGTTGGAGGTCGCCACGAGCGTGAACATCGACGGGCCCGGGGCCAAGCACGTCTCCGTCAGCGGCGATAACCAGTCGAGTGTGTTCGACGTCGCGGGCGGCGTGACGGCCACGATCTCGGGCCTGACCGTCACCGACGGCTCGTTCGCGATCTCGGGCGGCTACGGTGCCGGAGGCATCACGAACTACGGCACGCTGACCGTCTCCGACTGCGTCGTCACGGGCAACTCCGTCGTGTCCAGCCCCGGGGATTTACGGCGCCGGCGGGATTTTCAATAACGGCACACTGACGATCTCCGGTTCGACGATCTCCCACAACACGAGCAACGACCTTGGCGGGGGCGTCTACACGGGCGGCACGCTGACGATCACCGACAGCACCCTCTCCGGCAACTCGGCCGAATTCGGCGGTGGATCTCCAGTTTCAATGGGGCGGTCAGTCTCACCAACTCGCACCGTCAACGACAACTCGGCCAACTTCGGCGCCGCCGTGGTGGGCTCGGGCCAGGCGGTCAGTCTCACCAACTGCACGGTCAGCGGCAACACCTCCGGCGGCGGAAGCGCGGCCGTCGACAACGCCTACGCCAACTTGTATCTGACCAACTGCCAGGTCAGCGGCAACACGGGCGGCGGCGTCGAGATCTTCGGGCGTCCGTACGAATCGCCCGTCCCGACATTGACGGTCACCGACAGCTCGATCGAGAACAACACGATCGATCAGAGTGCGAGTGGCGGCCAGGCCTTCGGCGCCGGGATCGTCTCCGAGAGCGCGGACGTAACCGTCACCGGGAGCCGCATCGCGAATAACACCGCCTCGGGCTCGCTGGCCCTGGGCGCAGGCATCTCGATGGAGACCGGCTTCGTCAAGTCGGCGGCGAACGTCCTGACCATCACCGACACCACTTTCGAGGGCAACCAGGCCATCGGGACGGGCTCCTACGGCATCGGCGACGGCGGCGCCATCCATACCGACCTCTTCGCGACTATCTCGGTGTCGGACAGCTCGTTCGTCAACAATAGCGCGACCTCGACCGGACCGGCGCAGGGCGGTGCGCTGGACCTCGAGGGGCTGTTGCAGGGCAGCATCACCGGCAGTCTGTTCGCCGGCAATCAGGCTGTCGCCTCGAACGCCTCCACTCTGGGTGCAACCGGCGGTCGGCGGGGCGATCGCCAACCTCAGGCGGCTATCAGCCAGCCGTGCTGACCATCAGCGGCAGCACGTTCACGAACAACCTGGTCCAGGGCGGAGGCGGTGGAGGATTTGGCCTGGGCGGGGCCATCATCAACCAGTACTCCGATGCCACGCTAAACCTCTCGTCCAGCCTCCTGGCCGGCAATAGGGCCATTGGCGGCGCCGGCGCCACTTCGGGAAGCTCCTTCGGCGGTTTCGGTGCCGGCGGCGGCCTGGTCAATTTCCTCGGCGCGACCGCGACCGTGACCGACTCCAGCTTCCTCGGCAACAGCGCGACCGGCGGCTCCGACACCATCGCCGGTGGCCAGGCCGGCCCCGGCGAAGGTGGCGCGATCCAGAACGAATCGGCGAGTCTCACGATGACCAACAGTAGCATCGCGGGCAATGTCGCCACGGGCGGCGCCGCGTCCAATGGCGCCACCAGCGGCTCCGGCGAGGGGGGTGGCATCCAGAGCAGTTCGGGCTCGACACTCACCGTCACGGATAGCGCGATCTTGGGCAACCAGGCTATCGGCGGCGCCGGGGGCGGCAATGGCGAGGGCGGCGGCGTCTACAACTCCGGCACGGCCTCCTTCTCCAACGTCCTGATCACCCTCAACGCGGCCAACGGCGGCAGCGGTGGCGGTCAGGGGATCGGCGGCGGCCTGTATATCTCCGCGGGCACCGTGACGCTCTCGAACAAGACCAAGGTCGTCGGCAACTTCGCCACGACCTCCAATGACAACATCTACGGGAGTTACACCACAAGTTAGAGCGGTTAACGAATTTCGAAGAGCTGCCGCCGTCGTGAGGTTGTCAACGGGCGCGTCTCTCTGATATCTTCCGTCATCCGATGGGTGCCTCGCTTTCGGGGGAATCCCGCGGATCGATGGCTACACGGAGGGACGCCGATGTCGATGCGCTGGGGACCCGGGCCCGTCTTCATCCACGAATCGATCGCCGCCACCCGGCGCTGGCAGGTCTACGCGTTGCGATCGTTCTTCGTCCTGGGCCTCCTGGTCGCGATGGCGATGGCCTGGTACATGCTGGGCACGATGCCTGCCAACCACCGCGGCGCGTCCACGATCCAGCGACTGGCCGAATTGGGTCAGCTCTTCTACTACGCCATCGCGACGACCCAGATCGCGCTGGTGCTGCTGGTCGCACCGGCCGCGACCGCCGGCGCGATTTGCCAGGACCGCGCGCGGGCAGCCTCACCCACATGCTGGTCACCGACCTATCCAGCACCGAGATCGTGCTGGGCAAGCTGGCCGCGCGGCTGATGCCGGTCTTCGCCCTGATGGCCGCCACGGTGCCCGTGCTGGCGCTGGCCGGACTGCTCGGCGGGGTCATCATCGACGCGATCCTGGCCCTGACCTTGATCACGGTGGTCCTGGCCGTCTTCGGCTGCGCGCTGGCCATGGCCGTCTCGGTCCGGGCGACCAGGACGCACGAGGTCTTGATGGTCGTCTATGCGATCGAGTCCGCCTGGGTGCTGGGTCCGGTGGTCTGGGACTTGCTGAGGTCGCCCGGGGTGCTCCCCGTGGTGCCCGACTGGTTCATCAAAATCAACCCGTTCGTGCTGGCGTGGGCCCCTTACGCCTGGCCGACTTATGTGAGCGGTGCGTTCCTCCCGGCGATCCTGGGCGGGCTACTCGTGCTCTCAGCCGGGCTGGTCGGCTACGCCGTGCTCCGGCTCCGGTCCGATCTGACGAACCGATCGGCCACAAGGATTGCGCGATGGTCGGCGCGGCTGGGCCAGGTCGGCAGGCGGCTGAGCGCCTGGTTCCCGAGTCCATCACTGGATAAGAACCCCGTCCTCTGGCGCGAGTGGCGGCGGAGCCGACCGTCGCGGATGGCTCGGGTCGTCTGGGGCCTCTTCATCGCCGGCTCGCTGGCCGGGACCGGCTTGGGACTCGCCACGATCTCCGACGATTACCCGAACGGGCAGCGGTTTCTCGCGATGGACGCTGGTCTTCAGGCGACGTTCGGCCTGCTGCTGGTCAGCCTCATGGCACCCACAGTGCTGGCCGAGGAGCGAATGCGCGGCAGCCTCGACGTGCTGATGACGACCCCCTTGCCGACCCACCGGATCGTCCTGGCCAAGTGGTGGGGAGCTTATCGGGTGGTGCCGGCGCTGGCCTTTCTTCCAATGATCGGGGCGATCGTGATCGCGGTGAGAGCGCCGGAATCGGTTCACGGCCTTCGACAGCCGCCGTCCGCGCCCTTGACCGCGATCGACCGCATCGCGTTTGCGATCTTCCCCGTGGCATTCCTGCTGGTCCAGGGCGCGGCGGTCACGAGCGTCGGCCTGGCGCTGGCGACCTGGATGCGGCGACTGGGCCGCGCCGTGGCCGTGAGCGTCGCGAGCTACGCCTTCGTCGCCTTCGCCTGGATCATCATCCTCGAGCTGCAGTTCCTCACACCGTTCCTGATCTGGCTCGGCCTGTTCGGGCCGGATGACCACAAGGCGGAAGAATACTTCTCCCAGATCCTCGCCAGTGCCTGCCCACTCGGCGGCCAGCTCTTGCCATTCGAGACGGCGACCTGGCCGCCTTCGCAAAGCCGTCTGACGTATTACATCGGGGAAGTCCTCCTGCTCCTGGTGACGTTGCTCTTCGCCGTGCTGGTGCTCGGGCTCACGCTCGTGACGTTCGACCGCTGCATGGGGCGGATGCCGGAGCGTCCCCGGCGTCCGCCTCGCCGCGCAGACGGACTGCGTGGGCTTCACTCGCGATCGCCGACTAAACGGCCAATGCCGGTCCCGTAGAGTGCTCTACGAGAACCGGCTTCGGGACAAACCGCGAGGAGAGGAATGGTGCTCGCCGAGCACGCTACTTGTAAACCGCGACTCCAGGGATCGCCTGCTTGAGCTTGTCGACGGCCTGCGGGGTCACCTTGGTGCCGATCAGGTAGACCGACTTGAGGCTCTTGAGATCTTTCAGAGCGTCGAGTCCGGCGTCGGTGACCTGGGTGCGGCTCAAGGCCAGCACCTGGAGGTTCTTGAGCCCCTTGAGACTCGGCAGGCCCTTGTCGCCGACCTTCGATCGGGTCAAGAACAGCATCGTCAGGCCATTCAACCCCTTGAGGTTGTCGAGCGCGGCATCGGTCACCTGCGGGCTCATCAAGGTGAGCGCACTCAGGCCGGGCAGATCTTTGAGCGGGGTGATCGCCGCGTCGTTGATCTGTTCATTGTCGATGTAGACGACCTGAAGATGGGGCACGGTCTTCAAGAGTTGCAGCGAGTCTTTGTCGCCCGACCACTTCTTGAGGATGTTGACCGTCGCCGTTTCCTTGCCGTCCTTCGCCTTGTCGATGCTGACCATGGCGCCGAGCTTCTCGAGCTCGAGCGTCACGATCTTGAGCTTCAGCGTGGCGACCTCCTTCTCCAGGGCCGCCACCTGCGACTTCAGCTTGGCCGGATCATCGGCGGCCGGTTTCGCGGTGGCCGGGGCGGCAACCGGCGTGACAACCGGAGCCGGCTTGGCGTCGGCCTTCTTGGCCTCGGGTTTGGGCTGAGGTTTGGGGTCGGGCTTCTTGGCCTCGGGCTTGGCTTGAGGCTTGGCCTCGGGTTTCTTGGCCTCGGGTTTCTTGGCCTCGGGTTTCTTGGCCTCGGGTTTCTTGGCCTCGGGTTTCTTGGCCTCGGGCTTGGCTTGAGGCTTGGCCTCGGGCTTCTTCGCCTCGACCTTCTTCTCGTCCTTTTTCTGCTGAGCCCGGGCGAGGTTGGGCGTGGCGGACAGCGCCAGCAGGCCTCCCGTCACCAGGAGGGCGAGGGTTGCGCGGGGCATCCAGGAGCGATTCGAGTTCTGAGTCATGATGAATTCTCTCTGGTCGATGGATCGATCATCCGCACGAGTCTAACTCGGGGGCCTTGGGCTCTGGGGTTGCTGGCCCGGTGGGAGGCCGGCCTGGGGGTGCTGCGGTCGTCCCGGCGACTCGGCGGGATTCTCTCGCTTCGTCTTGCAGACCACTCTCTCACAGTAAATCGGCGGCCCCGGATCCGCAACGGTTTCGTCTCCGGCCGCACTTCGGTGCGTCGGCATCCGCCTACTTTCCGCGCCGCGGCCCGGTCCGCTCGGCCTCGGCGAACCAGTCGCGAAGTGAGAGCGAGAAGCCCGGCAGGACATCGCCGCCGTCCAGAGTCTGGTCCTCTCGGAGAACGACCCAACGATCGCGCGCGGTATAGACCCGGACGGTCCGCTTCTTGGGATCGACGTACCAGACGAGCCGGACGCCGACCCGGAAGTATTCGTCGAGCTTGCGCCATTTCCCTGGGGGTATTCCCCTTGCTGAGTACCTCGACGACCAGGTCGGGCGCGACCGTCGGGATCTCGCCCCGTTTCCGCTTCTTCTTGGGATAGCGCCCCACGAGATGAATGCCGCGTCGGGAATCCGCACCAGGCCGGGAAAGAGCCGCATCATGCCGTCGGCGCCGACGATCTTGCCCACGTCGTGGGTCTCGAGGTATTTGAGCATTGAGCCGGCCAGGTAGACGGCGTAAATCGATTCATCGAAGACCATGACTTTCTCCACCAGCGTGCCGTCGACCAGCTCGAAGAGCCGGTTCTCGCGGTCGTGGATGGCGATGACATCGCGTTCGGTGGCCGTGCCGGGCGCAGGCCGGGAGCGCACTCTCCTCGCGGGAATGTTTCCGAGTCGCTCGAGTAGATCGGCGATCGTCTCGGTCTCGGTCGCGGTGGCCATGGGTGAAAGGCTCCTGCCGGTGGGGGGAATCCTTACGGACTACGGACCACTGCCCCGTGCTCGCGCTTCTGGAGGGCGTCGTAGGTAGCGATCTTGTAGAGGTCGCCCAGGGTGGGGAAATTGAAGCAGGAGCGGTTGAAGAGCTGGGCGGTGCCTTCGGCGAGCATGGCCACGACGCCGACGTGCACGACCTCCGAGGCCTGCTCGCCGATGACGTGCACGCCCACGAGCTTCATGTCCTCGCGGCGGAACAAGAGCTTGAGGAACCCGGTCTGATCGCCGATGATCTCGCCGCGGGCGCAGTGGGCATACGAGGCGAGGCCGACGACGTAATCGACCGCCTGGGCCTTGAGCTGCGCCTCGGTCGCGCCGACCATGCTGACCTCGGGAATCGTGTAGATCCCGGTGGGGAGGATGGGGGCCAGGTCGGTCTTGTAGTTGAGATGGAAAGCGTGGCACATGGCGACGCGGGCCTGCTCCATGCTGGTGGAGGCCAGCGCAGGGAAGCCGATGACGTCGCCGGCGGCGTAGATATGCCCGACGCTGGTGCAATAATGCTCATCGACTTTCAGGAGCCCGCGCGGGCCGTGCTCGATGCCCGCGACGGCGAGGTTGAGCGCCTCGGTATTGCTGGACCGCCCCGCCGCCACGAGCACGGCGTCGACGCAGAGCCGGCCCCCCGTGTCGAACTCCAGGGTAATGTCCCCGTAATCGTGCGCCTCGCACCGGGTGACGTGATTCTTCCAGAGGAACTCGATGCCGAGCTGCCGGTGCATGGCCTCTTCGAGTGCGCCGCGCCACCTCGTGATCGAGGAACGGCATCAGCTCCTGGCGGCCGTCGACGATCCAGACCTCGGTCCCCAGCGCGGCGAATGTGCAGGCATACTCGCTGCCGATCACACCCGCGCCGATGACCGCCAGCGACCGGGGCAGGCGATCGAGCTGGAGGATCGTGTCGGAGTCGAGAACCCGGGGATGATCGAAGGGAAACCCCGGGGGCCGCACGGGCGAAGACCCGGTCGCGATCAGGATGGTCTCTCCGTGCAGGCGGATCTCGCAGGTCCGAGCGGGCCCGTGGCCGTGGTTGTGATGATGGCCTATCGGCTCGCCGCCGTGCCCCCCGCCGCCGTCCCGGTTGTGGACCTCGGTGACGACGCGAATGGTGTGGGGATCGAGGAACGAGGCCATCCCGTGGTACAACACGACGCCGTGCCGCGAGAGGCTGCGCTCGACGCGCTTCCGCTCGCTGGCCGAGACCCGCCGCTCGTGGAACATGAACTCGGCCACGGTGGCCTCGCGGCGTAGGGAGAGGTCCACGCCGTAGAGGTCGCGCGCTTTGAGCCCGGAGATGGCCAGGGCCGTCTCGCGGAGGGTCTTGCTCGGCAGCGTCCCGGTATTGGCCGACGCGCCGCCGACGAGCGGGCTCTTCTCGATCATCGCCACCCGCTTGCCGAACAGCGCCGCCGCCGCCGCCGCGCTCTCGCCCGCCGGGCCGGATCCGATCACGATCAAATCATAGGAGGTGGGTTCCATAGTACCCGGATCATACCGCGAGCCGGACCCGAGGCCAAGAGGGGGGGTGGCAGCGACGTGCTCGGTACGGGTGACGCGCAAGCGGAAGAGAATCACGCTGACGATCTGACGCGCAGTCCTGGCAAGGATTTCGTTGAGGTCCAGATCGAAGGTCGGGATGGCGCTGCTCGGCGTGCGCCTTCTGAAAGATCTCGCCGTTCGGGAGGCGCTGCAACCCCTCCTCGCGTAGGTGGACCACATCGTGGGCCGCGTTGCGGAGCCACTCCACATGTGAGCTTGGGCATAAGGCATTACTCCCCGACCAAGGCCAGGGCCCGGTTGGCGAGGTCATCAGTCAAGAAAAGGCCGGATCGCCTCAATTGTTCGACCACGGGACGAGCCAACGGGAGTGTCCCGATTTGCTTCGCCAGAATGACCAGGCCGACTGTGCCTCGGAATCCGACTCCCAGGGCCTGGGCACATCGACGCGCATCGCGGTCGTCGAGGATCGCCTCGCAGTCCGGATCGGTCAGAGCCACCGTGAGCACGGAACTCTCTCCCGCACCGAGGTTCCAGGCCAGTACTTGGGGTGGAGTCGCAGGCGAGGGAACGATCTTCAACCACATCGCCCGCTGAATCGCAAGCAAGACCGGGTCGGTGGGTCCTCGCGCGGCCACTTCCTGGAACACGGCGTCCGGAACGAGGATATCGGGTACCCCGGCGCGGAGCAGGTCGAGCCGCCCCACCTTGGACAGCAGGATCAAGGGCGAGGTGTTGACAATTCGCCGGAGCGGCGTTGCCACGATTCGAGCTCCTCCTGCAACTCTTCGATGGTGACCTGGCTGGCCGGCACCTTCGCGCGGAACAAGGCGTCAAGGAAATCCGCCCGGCTCAATCCCGCGATCTCGGCAGCCATTCCTTGCGAGATCAACTCCTGATGATACCACTGAATCGCCGCGGCAATGCGCATCTCCCGAGCGAATTCCTCGGGAGAACGCCGCAACGCCGAAAACGCGCTGTCCGGTACTTCGACGATCACTGTGGCCATTTCCTTCTCCCGACTCCGGTCCCGGATGTCCACTCGCGCCCCCTCTGCAAGGTAGGGCGAGCCTCTCGGATTGGTGCCTCGTCTTTTGTACTCGTTGAGTGGAATCTCGACCTTGGGTAATCGGACCGTCTTCTTCGGACCCGGCGCGGCGATGCCCCCGTCCATCTTATCGACGTCGGGCTCCGGCTTGTAGACCTGAAACCCGGCTGCGGCGGTGCCAGCACGGAAATAGGCGTTTCTCAAGTGTTCCTTCCGCAGGTTCGGGTCCATCGTTCGCGCCACCCTGAAGATGTCCCAGTCGTGGGAGAAAGCTGGAGCCAGTCCCGATTCTTGAAATCGACCAAGACGTCGAAGGGTTCCTGACACCCGCACTGGCCTGACGACTCGCGGGGCAGCATCAGGATCTGCCGCGAGTCCAGGCCGCAATCCGAGGAGTGGTTGCGAGGCTCCCTCAACGTGGGGTTGGGCCGGATTTCGCAGGTTCGGCGTCGAGCGGCCGCGCGTCCCACACCTTTACCGTCCCGTCCTCACCGACCGAGACGAGCCGCTGGCCGTCGAGGCTGAACGCCACACTGATGACACCCCCCGTATGCCCATTAAGGGTAAGGGTTTCCTGGCCGGTCACGGCGTCCCAAACCTTCACCGTCTTATCCCCACTGGCGGAGGCTATCCGCTGGCCGTCGGGGCTGAATGCCACGCGGACAACGGAGTGAGTGTGTCCCTTGAGAGTGTGGATTTCCTGTCCGGTCACGGCGTCCCAAACCTTCACCGTCGGGTCTGGGAGAGTGCTGGCGGAGGCTATCCGTTGGCCATCAGGGCTGAACGCCACGCTCGTTGCTCCGTTCGTATGTCCCTTGAGGGTGAGAGTCTCGTCCGGTTCGACCCGCCTGCCCCGGGCGATCAATTCGTCCGGAATAGAGCGAATGGCCCGACCGTCCCGACCGGCTGCTGGGCGAGATCACCCGCGAGGCAGAGCACGGAGCCGACGAGGTGGTCACCGTCGGGAACGAACCACCCCTTGATCTGGTAGACGGCGCCGAGCCCCTCTCCACGGATCTCGACGGAGGCCGGGAGCGGGTCGTCGGCGAGGATGAACTGGCCCGAGATCTGGAGGACAACCCCGGGCCGGAACGTTAACGTGCCGGTAACCTTGCCCGTGACGGCGTCAGTCTTCACGTCGAGCGTACCGACCGGTGCCCACGGCTCCGCCAGTACCGGCGAGCCGGCGACCTTGCCGCCGCTCACGTCGATCGGCCCGTTGCGAAAGCTCCGGTAGAGGAACCGGCCCGAGAAAGATGGTATCATCATACGATCTCCACGAGAGTGAATTCGTTCAAAAGATTCGAGAACGACGACCCCAACAAGTAACCCTGATCCACCGTGTTCATCGGGAGCGGCCCGCGGCGGGGTTGAAGCGGAATGCATGCCGCCCCAACCCCGCAGTGGATCGGCCGCCGAGCACGGCGCGTCGGATGGCCTCGTCAGTGCGAACGTCCTTCCCTGAGTACGGAGCCGATTCCTGCGCAACCGGACGCGGCTTTCCGATGATCGTCCGGCTCGACCCAGGGGGCCGAGCCATAGGCGGGCGTGGCCGCGATTACAGCATGGGGCGGCCCGATGAAGTCCGCAGGGGATACTGCGTCAGGCCGTAGCCGCCGACACCGATCAGACCTAGCGCCAGCACGATCCAGCTCGAGGGCTCGGGCACGGCCTCTCCGCGGACATGGATGCTGGCCGTTCCTGGGGCGATCAAAGCATCCAACACTTCGCCAGTGTTCGTGACGATCTCGGAAAACCCCGGGATGTCGCCGGCCTGGATCAACGTGGTCTGCCCGGCGATCGAACCCGCCGTGAACCGGAACGTCCCGATCAGGATCTCGAACAGGCCGCCTCCCAGATCGGTCCCCATGATGGGAGGGCTCGAAAGCCCGACGGTCTCCGAAAGCTCGGCATAGGAACCCGAGGCGACGCCGAGGTGATAGAGGCCGCCCGTGAAGCCGCCCGAGCCGTCGTTCGGCAGGACGCCGCTCACGCCGAGGACCTTCGCCGGATCGCTCGGCAGCGGAGACAGGTCGAAGGAGACCCGCACGCCTGCTCCGATCAGACCGTCGGTCGCCAGGACCGACGAGGTCCCGGCGCTGACCTGTTCCTGCAAGAAGACGTTCACCAGCACCTGGGTGCCGGGATCGACCTCGTAAGTCAACTGGTCGAAGGCGAACTGATAGACCGATCCCGCCTCGGCGACCGATGCGGACGACACACCGGCCCCGACCACAATCAGAGCAAAAATCCTCTTGACTGAGTTCATCAGAATCTCCTGGTGTTGAAAAACGGATGTTCGGAACGAGAGAAGAGGGGACCGCGCCGTTGTCTGCGGGCGGTCCCCGGCTCGCGGGAGGGATCGCCTCACGCGATCGTCTTGTGGTACCGGCTGCTGAACGCGGAATAGTCGGTGGCGAGGTTGACGGTGCCGTCGCCGGTGGAGTCCAGGAACCAGAGGAACCCGGTGTCGCCGGCCTTCTTGCCGATCGTCGATCGGAGGGAGAAGTAGTCCACGTTGTCCACGACCCCGTCGCCATTGGCGTCGCCGAAGAAACGGAAGAGATGAGCCACGTAATCGCCGCCCGCCACGCCGTCGCCATCGCCGTCGAGCGCCTGACCCGCCGCGTCATGGACCCGGTCGCCCCGGATCGTGAGCGTGTACTTGCCGTCGGCCAGCGAACCGGCCACGATCCCGCTCCCCGTGAAGGTCAGGGTCACCACCGTCTGGTCGTTCACCACCTCCGAGGAAGCGACCACGCCCAAGGTCGCCCCGTCGGAGCGCGTGAGCACGAACGCGTCACTCCCGATCGTGACGACCCCGCTGAATGTCAACGTCAGATGAGTGACCATCGACCGCTGCGCCTCGCCGTCGTTGACGAGGAACGACGACACGGTCGCCGGTAGCGTCGAGACGTTCTCCACCGTGAAGGAGAGCGTCCCGACGTTGTTCGCCCGGCTCGCCTCATCCTGAGTGTCGTTCGAATTCGCGGTGAACAGGAGGAAATAATCTCCCGGTGCCACCGATCCCGGCAAGAAGACGTCCATCGACACGATGTATCCGTCACCGTCGGGCAGCGGGCTTTGGGAAGCGATCGAGATCGACGCCAGCGGCGTGTCGGCCGCCGTGTCGAGGGTGTCGTCGGTCGAGAGGTAGACGGCGTCGAGCCAGCTCGAGCTCGCCGAGTCCGTCCCCACGTTGGAGACGACCCACGTGACGGCGATGTACTCGCCGGCCGAGCCCGAGTCCGGGGCAGTCGTGTTTTCGACCTCCAGATCGACTGGGCTGATGACTTCCGCCGCGGTGAGCGCGATGAGCACGGCGCGGGCGTTGTTGTCCGGGTTGGTCTCGGGCTGGTCATAGCTCGATTCATTGGTGACGAAGATCAAGTAGTAATTGCCTGCCGCCACCGAGGGAAGGCCGATCGTCTGATCGTGGGTGTAGCTCGCGCCCGCCGCCAGCGGGGTGGGGTTGTCGATGTACACGGAGGTCACGTAGTCATCGAAGAAGTCCAGCGTATCATCGGTCAACAGGTAGACGGTGTCGTACCAGTTCCGTGCGGTCGTCGAATCGCTCCCCTGGTTGGTCACCGTCCAGGAGACGGCGACCCCGGAGCCGGACCTGGCCGAGCTGGGGGCGCCGGCGGCCGTCACGACCAGGTCGAACGTCCGGGACCGAAAGCGTGATCGGCAGGGCGAAGGTGTTGTTGTTCTCGTCGGTCTCGCTCAGGGAGTGCGAACCGTCGGCGACGAACAGCAGATGATAGTTGCCGGCCGCCACGTTCGGCAGGTTTACGGTGAGGGTCCGGGTATAGCTGCTCCCGCCGTCGATCACCGGGCTCGCCGAGACGAAACTGGACCCGGCGAAGAGATCGGAGCCGTCGAGCGCGTCGTCCGTGGAGAGGTAGACGTAATCCGACCAGTAGCCTCCGGCCGGGTCCGTCCCCTGGTTCTTGACCGTCCAGGAAACGTCGATCGCGCCGAGCGGCGACGAGGCCGGCCCGGTCGCGCCGGTGACCACAAGATCGAGGTTGGCTGGCGTCACCGTGACGGCGACGGAGCGCACGTTGTTGTTCTCGTTGGCCTCGGCCTGGCTGTGCGAGTTGTCGGTGAGGAACAGCAGGTAGTAATTGCCGGGAGTCACCGCAGGGATCGTGATGGTCGGGTTGCGCGTGTAACTCTCGCCCGCCGCGAGCGGGGTCGTGTTGCCAATGTATTCGTTAGTCACGTAAGGATCGAAGCCGTCGTACTTGTCGTCGGTCAACAGATAGACGTAGTCGTACCAGTAAGGAGCCGTCGTCGAGTCGATCCCCTGGTTGGTCACCGTCCAGGAGACGTCGACGTTCGAGCCGGACTTGAAAGTACTGGGGGCTTCGGCCGCCGTCACGACCAGGTCGAACGTCCGGGACCGTGAGCGCGATCGGCAGGGCGAAGACGTTGTTCGACTCGTCGCTCTCGCTCACGTAATGCGAACCGTCGGCGACGATTAGCAGGTAATAGTTGCCGGCCGCTACGCTCGGGAGATAGAGCGTCGCATCGAAGGACTGACTCGTTCCGGGATCGAGAGATGCGTCGTGGTATGAAGTGGTGATCGAGGTATCGGACGAGTCGTAGGTGTTGTCTTTCGACAGGTAGAACGTGTCCCCCCAGAAACCGGAGGCCTTGCCCGTTCCCTGGTTCTTGACGGTCCAGGAGACATCGATGGGGCCGACCTCGGCCGACGTCGGCGCCGTTGCGGCGGTGACGACCAGGTCGGGGAGCTTGCCCGAGGACCCGACCAGGGTGATCGGTACGGCGCGGATGTTGTCGGCCGTTGTGGCCTCGTCCTGGGCCCCGTCGGAATTGGTGGCGAAGAGCAGGTAATAGTTGCCCGAGTCGGCGGCGGGCACGGTGATGCTCTGATCCTGGGTGTAGCTCTCGCCCGGCCCGAGCGTCGAGGGTGCGGCGACCGACCCGCCGAGGAGGGCGTCGGCGCCGTCGATCGCGTCGTCCGTCAACAGATAGACGCGATCGACCCAGCTCGCGTTAGCCGCCTCGGTCCCCCGGTTGGTCACGTCCCACCTCAAGTGGGCCGACTGCGATGAAATGAGCGTTGTCGGTGCTACGGCCGCGGAGACCACCAGGTTGGAAGCGTTGAGGAGCAGGTGCTCCTCCAGTGGCTCCAGCACGGGCCGCCATCGCGTCGGCCGGAACGGTTTGCCTCTCCAAGAAGGCGTCAGCCCGCGTCCGCGTTGGCGCAGACCTTTGACTTGATTCAGCATCGGCAGTACCTCCTGAGTGCACGTCTTGATGCGGTCTTCGACCGCGGATCGAACCTTCGCCGTTCGGCACCTCGGCCGCACGGGCAACACAGGTCCTCGCCCGTGCGGAAGCCGCACGGATGGGGCTCGATGGCCAGCCGGGCATAATGGCCGGATCGGAGAACATGGGGAGCCCCATCCGTCGGGAAATCGCACGGACGTGGCCCTCGGAGACTTCGGCCTCCCTATCGGGAGTCGGAGCCGCTTGATGAATGAAAGCGATCACTTTGCGAGGGCCCTTCGCTCGGCTCACGGGGTGATGATTGGTGAGGGAGCCAGCCGCAGCGCTGGCGTCGTCAGCGATACTTCACGTAATCGCCGACGACCTTGATCTTCGACCAGCCCCGGCCGCTGCCATTCCCCTTGGGGCTGCGTGCGTAAGTCCGGACCTTGATCGTGGACGGAAACTTCAGGCCCGACCCGGGGACGATCTCGACATAATCGTCATACACGAGGTCGTAGCTGTTCTCGGAGCCGTTTTGTCCGTGCCATTCGACGCGAACCGTGTTGTTGTTGATGACGAAGTCGGGTGGGGCGGTGTTGGAATCCCAACCGCTCCAAGCGGAATGCCGCACCCCGTCGCCTCCTGTAGCGTCCGTCGTGATCTCGGACCAGATCTCAAAGCCCGCCATGATCATCTCCACTGAGCTTGTGACGTCGGCGAGAGCGGTCTCCCGTCAAACAATCTGTTGGTTTCTTGCAGACCGCTCCCATGAGAAAGTCCTTCGTGGAAAGAGACCGCTGGCCCATCGCGGGTGACACGCCTCGCCAGCGCACGACGCCGTCTGACGCTTGATGGGATGAGCCGGCTTCTCCCGGTAAGGACCCGTTCCTGTCGCGACCGGACGCGGCCTTCCGACGTTTCTTACAGGAGAGCCGCTCGGCGCCCGGACCGGCGAGTCATGAGGTGATGCAGTCTCACTCAATCCGGTCGGAGACAGGATTGAACGCCCGAGCGGCCTCGAGTCCGGGGTACTGAGCAGATCCTGCTTTGATCCAGCGGGGTGGGCCTCCGTGCCCACCGGCCTGGGGTCGCGGAATTGGCCTTTCTCTGCAACGCTTGGTCGAGACGCCGAGGAGGCGGGATTTCTGAATGGTATTCCAACATGCTCATCGACTCTGAAAGTCGGCTCATCCCGGAGGCCTCTTCCGGAGGAGGCGAGGTGGAGGACCGGGGACGAGCCGAGGTCATCGGCCGGGCGCTCGAGGTATTCCGCGGCCATTTGACCCTGATGGCGCGTCGGAAGCTGGCGCCCGATCTGGCGGCGAAGGTGGACGCCTCGGACCTGGTCCAGGAGACGTTCCTGGCCGCCGGGCGCGACATCGCTCAGTTGCGGAGCGGCGACGCGGCGGTGTTGCGGACCTGGCTCGAGGGGATCCTCCGGCATCTGCTCGCGAACATGCGCCGCCGCTACCGTGGGACCGGGAAGCGGCGAGTCTCCCGGGAAGTCGCGTGCGGACGCGGTTGGGATGAGACCGGCCGGGACCCGGCGGCGAACGTGTCCGAGTCGGCGACCTCGCCGAGCGAGCGTGCCATGAAGCACGAACGGGAAGACGCGCTACGTGCGGCGATGGCGGGCCTCCCCGAGCACTACCGGCAAGTCATCCGGTGGCATCACGAGGAGCGGCTGACGTTCGAGGCGATCGCCCTGCGGCTCGGGATCTCGCCGGAAGCCGCGCGCAAGGTCTGGGCGCGGGCGCTGTTGCGGCTGCGCGAAACGATGGGCTCCGGCCATGACCCACGATGAGACCACGCCGATCGATGCGGATCTGCTCGAGGCACTCCTGTCCGCAGACGCGGCGATGGCCGCCGGGGCCGGGCCGAAGGGGCCTGCGGACGAGCCCTGGATGGATGACTGTCTTCGGTTGCTGGAGATGATCCGTCCGCGCGCGGAGTCGTCGGGAGGCCCGGCCGGGCTCGGGTCGTCGTTGGCGCTCGGCCGTTTCGAGGTGGTCCGCGAGGTCGGCCGGGGCGGCTTCGGTGTCGTCTACCTGGCGCACGACCCGGTCCTCGGCCGCGATGTGGCCCTGAAGGTGCCCCGGCTCGAACGACTGATCACGACCCAAGGGCGTCGACGGTTCATGCGCGAGGCCCACGCTGCGGCGGTCCTCGACCACCCGAACATCGTCCCGGTCTACGAGGCCGGCGAGTTGGGGCCGATCGCCTACATCGCCTCGGCGTATTGCGAGGGTCCTTCGCTCTCGACCTGGCTGAAGGCGACGACAGCATCCGGTACCCGCACGGACCGCAGCCCGGCTGATCGCGACGATTGCCGGGGCCGTCCAGCACGCGCACGAACGGGGGATCCTCCACCGCGACCTGAAGCCCAGCAACGTCCTGTTCCAAACTCCGGCCGATCCGGACACGGCCAAGGATCTCTCGGACCTGGTCCCGCGCGTGACCGACTTCGGCCTGGCGAAGCTGGCCGAGGAAGACAATGATCAGACCCACAGCGGACTGCCGATCGGCTCGCCGCCGTACATGGCTCCCGAGCAGGCTGCGGGCCGCCTGCGAGACATCGGGCCGGCGAGCGACGTTTACGCGCTGGGGGCGACCTTGTATGAGGTCCTGACCGGCCGCGCGCCATTCCGGGGTGAGACACCGTCCGAGACGGTCCGCCAGGTCATCGACGACGACCCAATCGCCCCCCGGGTGCTGCGCCCCGACGTCCCCCGCGACCTGGAAACGATCTGCCTTCACTGTATGAAGAAGGACGCTGCCCGCCGCTACCCATCGGCCGCGGCCCTGGCCGAGGATCTCCAACGGTTCCTCGCCGGCCGGCCGATCCAGGCCCGCTCGGCATCGGCATGGGAGCGCGGCCTGAAGTGGTCGCGCCGGCGCCCGGCACAGGCCGCCCTGGCTGCCGTGGCGGTGATCGTCGTGATCGGCACGGCGGGTGGGATGGCCTGGTCCAACACCTGGCTCCGCGCCCACAACGTGCGGCTCCAGCACGAGATCGACCGGGCCGACCGCCAGGCCGAGGAGGCCGATCGGCAACGTCGGCTCGCGGTGGAGCGAGAGGCCCTGGCCGATCGGCACCTCCATTCCGCCCAGATGCGACTGGCCCACCAGGCATGCGACATGGGACAGTTCGAGCGCCGCCAGGAGGTCCTCACCGACGATGTCAACGGGCCCGGCCCCAGGCATCGTGACTTTGCCTGGCGATACCTCTGGCGGCTCAGCCGCCGCGAAGTCGCACTGCTGGGGAGACACCAGGCGCCTGTCCGTCGCGTCGCCCTGTCCCCGGACGGTCGCACGCTGGCATCGTGCGACGCGGCGGGCGGCATCATCCTCTGGGACACGCCCTCGAGTCGCTCCCGGGCCACCCTGTCCGGTCACGCGGGCGCCGCCGAATGGCTCGCGTTCTCGCCCGACAGTCGGATCCTGGCCTCATGCGGAGAGATCGAGCCCACGTCAACCCGAATGAAGGAAATCCGGCTCTGGGACGTGGCCGAAGGCCGGCTTCGGTCGCGGCCCGTTGGCGAACTCGCTGACGAGGTCCGGGTGATGACCTTCATGGACGACGGCCGCCTGCTGGCCCTTGTCACCAGAGACCCGCGCGGCACCCGGACCATCCGGGTCTGGGACCTGGCGTCCGATGCTTCGCGGCCACGGCCAAGTTACGTCGTCGCGGGTTTTGGATTCGTCATGGCCTCGCCCGACGGGCGGTTCTTCGCGGTCCGCGAGTCTGACGGCCGGTTAACCCTCCGCGATGCGATCAGTGGCCGGATCACCCGGACGATCTCGGCGGAATTCCCGGACGCCTCGGCGCTGGCGGTCTCGCTCGATGGGCGGAGCCTGGCCGCCGCCGCTCCCAATCGCGTCTTCGTCTGGGACCTGGCCCAGGCGCAGGCGCCTCGGGTCCATTCCGACGACGAGCTGCGTCCCGACCGCCTGATCTTTTCTCCCGACGGGTCTACGCTCGTCGCCTTCGCGGAGGGACGGCAGGTCAGCTTCCGTGACCTGGCGACGGGTCGGAGACGCGTGCTCGTCTCGCTCGAGTCGGCGCGAGGGGACCTTTCAGCTCGCGTTCTCGCCCGACGGCGGCCGGCTCGCCCTCTATGGCTATGGCCAGCCCGGCGGCGCGATCCCCATGACCGTCTGGCGGATCGCGACCGGCTTGCGGGAGCAGGTCTTCCCGGGGCGGCGGACCTTCCAGTACATCGCCTTCGCCGGCGACGGCGAGAGTCTGTACCTCGGCGGCGACCACGACCTATCCAACTGGCGGCCCCACCCGGCCGCCGAATTCCGCAAGTTCGCGAAGCACCGTGACGAAGTCTGGGACGTGGCGTTCTCGCCCGACGGCGCGACCGTGGCCTCCGGGGGGAACGACGACACCCTGCGACTCTGGGACCCGGCCACGGGCCGCGAACGCGCCGTACTCAGGGGTCACGAGGCGACCGTCGTCGCTCTGGCCTTCCGACCTGATGGGCGCGTCATCGCCTCGGGGAGTCTCGAGGCGCGGGACAATGTGAAACTCTGGGAGACCGCGACCGGGCGGCTGATCCAGACGCTCTCGGGGCACACCCATCGCGTCCGGTCGGTCGCGTTTCAGCCCGGTGGCGCCATCCTGGCCTCGGCCGGTTCCGATCGGACGATCCGGCTCTGGGATGGCGACACCGGTGCCCCGCGGGCCGTCCTCAACGGCCACGACGACGTCGTCCGCCGGCTGGCGTTTTCCCCGGAGGGCCTGACCCTGGCCTCGGCAAGCAACGACCGGACCGTCCGACTCTGGGACGTTCGCACGGGTCAATCCCTGGCCGTCTTGCGGGGCCGATACCCGGTCTCCTCGGTCGTCTTTGCCCCGGACGGGCTGACCTTGGCTTCGGCCGACGAGAGCGGTTTCATCACCCTGTGGGACCCGGCGTCCTGGTCCCCGCGCCGGGTCATCAATGCCGACGATGATGAGGTGCGCGCCCTGGCGTTCTCGCCCGACGGCCGCACCCTTGCCTCGGCCGGAGTATCCCGTACCGTTCGACTCTGGGACCCGGTCACCGGTCAGGAGCTGTTGAGCCTGGGCGAGAGCCCCGGACAGTTCAACGCCCTGGCGTTCGCGCCTGACGGCCGCACCCTCGCCTCGGCCGACCACGGGGGGTTGGTTCAGCTCTATCGGGGCGCCCCTGATTGAGATCGGCCGGGATCAACCAAAGGCCCATTCCCGGCTGGCGCGACCGGCTCAGAGCAAGATGCCGATCATTCAAAGAACCGATGCACCGCGACCCGGAAATCGCCCAGCAGATCGGGGATGGTCAGCTCGTCCTCCGGGCCCAAGACCTCTGGCTCCTGATCCACGCTGTAGATATGCGCCTTACGGGACTGGGGGTCGAGGACCACGACCTTCAGCACACCGGCGGTCAGATACTCCGTGACCTTGCGAAGGATTTCTCGCCACGAATCGCCGGACGACCGAACCTCGATGACCAGCTCGGGGACTTCCGGACCATAGCCGGCCGGCAGCGGCCCCTTGGCCAGCCGCGTGAAGCTGTAATACGCGACGTCGGCCCCGCGCACTGTGTCCGGGTCGCGCTCCGTGATGATGCCGGAGTCGTTCGTCATCACGCGCCCGAGGTCGTGCTCCTCGGCATACGTGTCCAGGATTCGCCCAGCCTTGAGACAGGTCCGACCATGACGTCGATCCGGTGGGGGCATCGCGACGATCCTTCCTTGAACGAGCTCCTCGGGATAGCCGGGGTCGGGCCGTTGGCCGAACTCCTCGGCGGTCATCAGGGCCTCGGCGGTTGCCATGGGACGACTCCTTTGAATAGCCTCGACCGGCGTTCAACTCTGGATGGCCCGCAGGTATCGCTCCGCCGAACGGCGGACGACCTCCTTGCCCCGCGTCGGGATGATGCCCTTGCCGCGCGTGAAGAACGCGCCATAGATCCGGTCATATTCGAGCGGGTCGAGGCATTCCATGACGTGGCGGATCGATGGGGCGTTCAGCGGGATGTAGTTGGGGTAGCTGTACATGAAGGTGACCTGCTTGGGGTCCATGCAGATCTGCGGCTGATCGCCGGCCATCAGCGCCTCCCCGGCCGCCGGCGCCGGCCGGCCAGTGCAGGACCTGGTAGCCTTCGAAGTGGCCGCCGGTGCTGACCAGCGCCAGGCCCTCGCGCAGGCGCGAGCGTCCGGCCTTTCCAGAAACGGATGCACGGGTCCGGGCGCATCACCCACTGGCGCTCGGCCTCGTGCAGGTGGATCGGCGCGCCGTCGAACGCCCGGCTCCACTCCACCATCGCCGTGTAATAGTGCGGGTGCGAGACCGCGATCTCGGCAATCCCTCCCAGTTCCTTGACCCTCGCGATCGTCGCGTCGTCCACCAGCGCGACGCAATCCCACAGGACGTTCCCCTTCGTTGTCTGGATCAGGAACGCACGTTGGCCGATGCCGAACTTCGGCTCGGTATTGATCGAGTAGAGCCCCGGCTCTTCCGGCTTGATCACGTTCTTGTGCGACGATCGGAGCTGTTCCAGCGTCGTCCACTGCTGGCCGTCGGGATGGACGTACTGCCGCTCGTCCTCGCAGATCGGGCAGTGCGCGGGCGGCTGCGCCGACTCGGAGAACTGCGTCCCGCAGGTGATGCAGAGATAGGGCGTGCCCGCCCGGAGCTCGTCGGCCTCGGCCTCGGCGGCGCCCGGCTGCGCGGCGGTGAGCACCACCAGGGCCGCGGCCGAGGTCGAGCAGTCCTTCATGAAAGTTCGGCGCGTCGGATCCTGTCCCATGCGTGGTCCCTCTTATCTGATGGCCCTGATCGGAATCGATCGCCAAGGTTCCTCGTAACGGAATCTTGGTCGAGGCGCGGGAGCAAGTCAAGCGAGCCGTCCGGCGCGGATCCGAAGAAGAGCCCAGGATCGGCGGAAGCCCCCTCGGACCGTCGGGCGGTTGCTCCGCTCCAACACCCTCTCTCAACGACCAGAGGCGGTTCGATTCTTTCGATTCCATGTTCGGGGTCGGTCTACACGCGCCGGACCTCCCCAGAGGGATTTCAAGGGACGTCGGAATCCATCGCGTTGAGAGTCGAATAACCAGGCCGCGACCCGCATCACGGCGACTGTGCCGATCGCGTGCAGAATAAGACTGGCCAGATAGGTCCGGACCAGACCAGGATCGAGACGGATCCGCGTGCTCCAGAGGCCCCACGGCAGTCCGATCTGCCCCTCCCCAATTCGGCCTTCGAGCCACCACCGGATCTCCACGGGGGATGCCAGCGAGACCCACTCGACCAACGGCGTCACACCGGCCAGCCATACGGTCTGCCATGACCCGCCGAGTGGGCCGATGAGATCTAGGGGTATGAAGAGCAAAGCGATCGCGTTGCTGGTCAAGAGGGCGAGGAGCGCCGCCGCAATCGCCC
The DNA here is from genome assembly GCA_963845755.1 of uncultured Planctomycetota bacterium. Lineage (GTDB taxonomy): Bacteria > Planctomycetota > Planctomycetia > Isosphaerales > Isosphaeraceae > CAWJTV01. Next base: position 596,575 of record CAWJTV010000011.1, on the reverse strand, counting down.
GGTCCGAGCTACTCGACACCATCGAGAAGAGCACGCCAAGTGCAGCCGCGTATCTGGCGTAGATGATGAGTCCGGCCGCCGCGGCCAGGACGCCGAGCGGGTGGACGGAACCGGTCGCCAGGCCGATCCCCCACAAGGTCAGAAAGGGCATGGACAGCCCTCGCACGGCCCGAAGGGTGCCGGAGACCTTGGCAATGACGATTTCGCGGCCGCTGACGAGGGTCGTCGCCAGACTCGTCCAGGTCCCCCGCTCACGCTCGCCGGTGATGCTGCTCGCCGCGAGGGCGGCGACGGCGACGAGTCCGAGAAGGTAAATCCCCGCATTGAGCTGACGCAGGGACTCGTTCAGATCCCCTCGTGCTCCCAGGCTGGTCGTCTCATCCCACCAACTCGCCTGCCACTCCCGGAAGGCAGCCCAGGCTGGCTCGATCAGCGGGCACAACAGCAGCACGCCGAGCACTATCGCCGCGAGCCTGACCGCCGTTCGAGAGAGGCGTGAAGGAGCGTACCACTCCTTCCAGAGCATCGGGTCGTCGCCGATGGCGGGGCGCGGCGAGCCGATCAGGTCACGGGCTCGCCGTCTCCCGAGCCCTAAACGGAGGCGGCGGAGGTAAAAGGCGGCCAGCAGCAGAAAGAGTGCCGAGCACGCCGCCTGGAGTCCCACGAAGCTCGGGAACGCCTTCAAGAACCCCGACCAGGCCCACGCGAGATTCGGCGGGTAGAACAGCCGCGCTGAGGGGATCCGCCACAGGAACATGGCGGCCTCGTGTGGGTGGCTCTGGAGGATCCCGTCGTTGAGCGCCCGGAGCCAGGAGAAGGGCCACCCGAGTTTTCCGGCGATCGGGGCATACCAGACCGGGAGCAGGAGCCAGCTACCGACCAGGAGGTACGCTGTCGGAATCGCCAGGCGCCGACTGGCGCACGATGACCGAGACGAGTAGCGAGAGCGAGCTGACGAATAACGTCAGCGCAAGCAACATCGCGTAGGCAAGCGCCACGATCACGGGGTCGAGCGCCCCCAGTAGACCCAGCGGCACGACGACCGGCAGACCGACTCCCACGGCCACACCGACGTGCACCAACCGCGCCATCAATTTTCCCAGCACGATCGCGACGCTCGATAAAGGAGTGGCCAGCAGATCGAGCATCGTCCCACGCCGATCTTCCTCGGCGATCGATCCGGCCACCAGACCGGGCACCAACAGGAGGATCGCCAGCCCCTGCGCCCAGGTCAGCTCGAGGAAGACCAGATCCGCGACCTCGGGCCGGAACCGGAAGCCGATCGATCTCTCGTGGCCCCCGTTCATCGCCGCGGCCTGCGCACCGAATTCATACAGTACCCAGGCGACGTAAACCGGGACCAGGCCGAGGGCCGCGCGCATCACATAGTGGCGACTCCGGCGGGCAGTCCGGATCAGCTCGAAGCGGATGATCGGATTGAGGCCCACAACTTGATCCTGGCCAACGCAACGACTACAGATGTAAGATATCCCCAGTATCGTACACCGGGAGACTCGGGCGATAAAGGCTCGAGCCTGTCCGTCGTCGATCCGCGTCAGCCGCCGACGGGTCCGCCTCCCGTCGATCCGGGCTGGCTGGAGAGCCGGATGAACGCCGACTTGTTCGGGTCCGAGGCCGTGGCTTGTGCCTTCGCCACGTGCCCCAGCACGCGAGCCACCGCCGCGGGGGTCGGGTAGCGAAGTTCGGGGCGCTTGGCCAGCATCTTCTCCACGACATCCTGGAACTCGTCGGGGATCGCGTCCTGGAATCGTTTGGGAGGGATCGGGTCCTCCTGACGAATCCTGGCCACGGTCTCGACCAGGGTCTTCCCCTCGAACGGGGGCCTGCCGGCCAGGAGCGTGTAGAGGGTTGCTCCCAGGCTGTAGATGTCCGAGCGGATGTCCACCTCCGCGTCGCCGCGGGTCCGTTCGGGGGCCAGGTACGCCACGTTCCCCGTCAGCTCGCCCGGACGGGTCGCGGGCTTGACCTCGACTCCGTTCATCACCCTGGCCCGCATCATGTCGCCGAGCTTGGGGACCTTGTCCTTGGTGCGGATGAGGATGCTCTGGGGCGCCACGTTGTGATGGATGACATGCTTCTCGTGGAGGGCCTCCAGGGCACCGGCGACCTGCATCCCCATCGATAGGACGTATCGCCAGCTAATCATCTTCTTCGTACCCAGGCGTTCGATGATCTTGACGAGTGGTTCGCCCTCGACATACTCCATCGCGAACCAGCAGCTCTCGCCCTGCTTTCCGGCGCCGCAGATGGCGACCAGGTTGGAGTGGTGCAGGCCGACCGTGGTCTTCATGACCTGCATGAACCGCCTGAGGTTCTCCTCGTCCTGCGCGATCTCGCGATAGAGCATCTTGAAGGCGGCCTCCTTGCCAGTTCGGGTGTCGCGGGCCTTGTAGATCATGCCCGTGCTGCCCCGGGCCAGCAGCGGCCCCAGCTCGTAGTGCGAGATCGTCTGGCCGGTGAGTACCGTTTCCTCCGTCCGGATGGCGGGATGGAACGCCGACTTCGCCGCCTCTTCCAATTTCTGGGTATCGGCGATCACCGAGGTGTACAGCTTCATCCGGTTATTGCCGATCTCGAACTCCTCGCCGTGCTTCAGGGCGTGCTCCTGGATCTTCTGGCCGCCGACGAGCGTCCCGTTGATGCTGTCCAGGTCGGCCAGCAGGAACCCTCCCGCCGCGCAGCGCAGCTCGCAATGGAGCCGAGCGGCGGCCTTATCCGTCAGTCGTGTGTCGGTCTTCTCGCCACGACCAATCGAGAGCGACGTCCCCTCGACCAGGTTGAAAATGCGACCCTGATCGGGGCCGGAGACCACCCGCAAATAGGCGTACATGGAGAACCCCCTCCTTCGGGACAGGCGCGGTCCGGGGTTCGTCGCCTGGTTCCTTCGGGAATCCGCCGTCCCGCGAGAACCCGGGCCATGAATTAGTCAGACATGATGACATCCTGGCGAGGTCGATTCCTCGCCACTGCCGAGGCGACTTCACCTTTTCGAATGATCGATGCAGACGACAGGATTGCGCAACGTCGGGCCGGGCGACTATCGGATGTGATCCGACAACCTCGGGACGCCCCACGCGACAGATAGGACGGCACGACAACCAGGGACGTTCGAGGTGGCTCTGACAATTCTTGAAGGGTTAATCTACCAGATAAGACTGCGCAATGCCAGTCCCTGATAATCCTGATCCCAATAATCTTTGAACTATAAATTTAGTGGATAGGGACTTGCAGCAGCCCTTCGCGAGAAAAGGAAACGATCGGTCGTGTCTCGCTCGTCACTCACCACTTGAGGTCCTGGCCCATGAGGGGAATATGGTGGGCGGCGAGGGGAAGGAGACCTCCGGTCCGGCATCCGGGCTGAGTCAGGAGACGACTGCGTTGAACATCTTCTCGCACTCAGCGGACCGGCCATCGAGCCGGGCCGCCTCCGAATTCACCGATCCTCACGAGGGCGATGACGACGACCTCCTGCTCAGGCCGTCAGCTCCGAGCCGACTCCCGAGTTCGCCGCCATGGTGGCCGAGGAATATCGGCGGCTCCTCGACCGCCTGGACGACGATGTCCTTCGCCGGGTCGCCATCCTGCACATGGAGGGGTTCACGACCGACGCCATCGCCGATCAGCTCGGCTGCGCCCGCCGCACCGTGGCGCGGCAACTGGCGCTGATCCGCCGCATCCTCGACACCGATTCGGACTGATTCCTGTCACCGTTTCCGTCGGAGCGGACATCTTGCCGTCGGCGGGTGTTCTGCGAGCACCGTCCGGTTGCGATGATCGCGCCAGCTTGCCAATAACGGACTATCCGATGAACAACCCGACAGATTCCCGTCTCGATCGTCTGGACCTTGACCTGGCGCGACGCATCGACGCCGTCTGTCGCCGCTTCGAGGCTGACTGGCGAACCGGGAAGCGGCCGGCGATCGAGGATTATCTCGACGAGGTTCCCGAATCCGGGCATGCCGCCCTCCGCGCCGAGCTGGAGGCCCTGAAGGGCGAGATGCGCCTGGGTACTACGATCCGGTCCCCTGCCCTTGCCCGAGCTTGGCTGACAGCTCGTCGATCTTGGCCTTGAGGCTGGCCACCTCGTCCTTGGACGCCAGGTTGAGCCGTTTGACGACCGCCTGCACGCTTTCATCGATCTTCGCCTGGAAATCATTCCGCGCCTGATCGGACTGCCTCATCATGTTCTCGACCAGGTCCTTGCCCTCGTGTTCCGAGAGCTTGGCCTGCTCGGCGAGGTCCTTGACCAGCTCCTCGGCCTTCTCCTTGGTTAACACCGCCAGGCCCAGGCCCGTGTAAAACGCCTTCTTGATCAGGTCGACCATGACAATCTCCCAGCTTCAAATCGGGTGAATCGGTTCAAACCAGGCCCGTTCGGTCCCTGGATAATGACTTCAGATCAGGGCGACATGCGACCCAGAATCAGGCAAATCATCAAGGCCGTTCTGGGTGCCGCCTTGCCGCGCGCCAATCTCATCCGCGATGGCCACTCCGCGCGGTGAATGAGTCGGTCCTCGTCCCCTCCCATGGGGATTCGGTCCTTCCTCATTATATGGCGGCGGCTCCTGAAATTCGAGGACGAACGTCTACTTCCGCCGGATCGCATATCGCAAGAACGACAGGAGTCCCGCATATTTGTAATGAGGATCGATGTAATGCTCGATGACGTAGAAGGCGAAGTAATAGGCCCGCGCGAACGCCCAGACGGCCAGCGCCAGCAGCGCGGCGGTCTTCACGCGCGGGTGTTCGATGAGCAGGATCGTCGATGCCAGGACGCCCAGGCCGAGGAACAAGGCGCCCTTGATGTAAAGAAGCCGGGGGCTCTGGATGTCGGCCATCGACTCACCGCGACCCGGGGATGGACTGATTTTGGGGCAAGGCCAACAAGGCCACGCGAAAGCTGTCGGGGCTGACGCACAGGTCGCCGGAGAACGGATAGCCGAACATCAGGAGGAGGAAGATATTCAGCGCGATCAGCAGGGCGACCATCGCCGTGAGGGCGATCTGGAGCCTGAGATTGTCGAGGACGAAGAGGTACGTGAGTCCCACGGTGATAATGCCGCCCAGGATGACGGCGCACCACTCCAGCGCCGGGATGCCGTGCTGGCTGGCGATGATCCGCTGTCGCCGGGTGTTCCACAGGTCCGAGACGGTCGGTAGGGCTTCGGCGTAGATGGCCTTCTCACGCTCGGTCGCCGGTTCCCAGTCGCGCACGATCTGCATGAGATCGAGCACGGCCTGCCGGGCTTCCAGCAGGGGCCGGCCGCGGGCCATCAGGGGCCACTCCTGATCGATGACGAGATGCGCATAGGCCGTGGCCCGTTCGTAGATCGCCGTTTTTTGAGCGCTCGGCATTCCGCCGGCCAGGTAGATCACCTCGGCGAGGTCATTCGATTCGTCTCCAACCAGGGTGCTGGCCTGCTGGAATCGGGACATGGCTTCCACGACGATCAGGCCGAGGAGGACCGCATACAGGGTCCCGACGATCGACAGGAATTGCCCGCTCACCTCGTGGATCGTGGCCAGGTTCCGGACGTTATAGGTCCTCCGGACCGCGATCAGGCCAAGGACGGCAATCACGGCGCTTGCCACGATCAGACACGTCCCGGCCGCGTAGGTGTCGATTGACATGACAGGTCCCTCACGGGGCACGCTCGCCCAGGACCCCCGGCTACACGTCCAGGTGCTCCTTCAGGCGCTTCACGCAGTTCTGGTAATACTCACCGTTCTCATCAGCAGGTACCCTCTGTGCCAGCTCCATGTAGATCTCGGCGGCCTTCTTCCATTCGCCGCGCCGCTCGAGTTCGACAGCGTATCGTTCGATCGATGGGAGGGTATCGGCCGTCAGCTCACCCGACTTCCAGCGCAGCCAGGCCAGCTCGCGCTCAACCGGCCATTCGATGAACGCGAAGATGGCCAGTCCGACGAATCCGGTCAACGGGATGATCAAGGCGATCCATCGGGAGAATCCCGCTTTGCGCAGGAACTCCGCGGGGACCCAGAAGGCCAGGAAAAGGCACAAGGCCATCAGGAGTAAGCCTAGGATCTGAATCGGTTCCATGCTCAGGGACCTCATTTCTCCCCTGCGGCGGCCGGAAGCCTTCCCCGGTAGACGAAGTCGCGCTCTCGCCCCGCCTTGAGGTGGCACTCTGCCGCACGCGAAGGACTTCTGGGGCGGGGTGATGTAGGTCTGATCGGCCCGGTATTCCACGTACTCCCACTCACCGGTCCGATTCTTGCCGTAGGCTTCGCCGAATCCGTTCTCTCGCCTCATGACATGGAGGCCGACGACCTGGTCTTTGCGATAATAGCCCTCGCCATCGAGTAGAGTCTTGTCTTCGGCATCCTTCCTGGCACCGGCCGTCTCCATGACGAGGATCGAGCCATAGGGATAGGGCAAGTCCGCGGGACGCTTGATCGACGCGGCGGGCTCGTTCCCATAGACGGTGACGACCTGCTTCTTTTCGGGCCGGTTGACGCGGCGGAGCACCGTGAACTTCTCGCGGTAGTCTTTCGGGAAGCCGACCCGATCGGCGCTCGGCGCCGGGGGATCCGTTTCCATCGCCGAGAAAGCCGCCACCGTAAAGCCGGTCAGCAGGACCAGCATGGCAAAGCTGCGTTTCATCCACTGCCTCCTTTGTCTGGATCAGGTCTCGAGATCGTCGGTCCTGCGTGCCACGATACGCAGGCGTCGGTAATCGGCAAACCACCCACTGTCGCGATAGAGCGTCGGCCGGGCGACCTCTTCGACATTCCGGAAGAAGCCCTCATGATCGGCAGGCGGTACGCGGCCCAGGAGGCTGCCGCAGAACATCTTGACCCAGTCTCGCAGGCCCTGTTCGCCTTCCAGAGGAGTCGGGCGGTCGAAGAGGAACGCGTGGGTCACCTCCAGCCCACGCACGTTCGAGCAGCGGAGCATACTCGCCGACGCCGGGGTAGTACCAGGGATGTTCCCAGGCTCCGAGGCCGATCGCGCGGGATGCCGCATCGAGGGCTGAGACGATCGCTTTGACATTTCCCCGCCCGCCGAACTCCGCCACGAACCGACCGCCCGGCTTCAGGGCTTCTTGCACGCAGGCGATGGCCTTCTCGGGCTCCTTGACCCAGTGGAGCACGGCGTTGGAGAACACCCCGTCGAACGGCTCAGCGAACGCGAAGTCGCGGGCATCGGCGATTTCGAAACGAATGTTGGGATAGAGGCTCCGCGCCTCTGCGACCATCTCGGATGAGGAATCGATGCCGACGACCTCGGCCCCGGCCTCCGCAATCTTGGTCGTCAGATGACCCGTGCCGCAGCCGAGGTCGATGATCCGCTCGCCCGGCTTTGGTACCAGAAGATCGAGCAGCGCGGCCCCATGCTTCCAGACGAACGAATGCTTGTCGTCGTAGAGGCTGGTATTCCATGGGGTCGTGGGGGTTGTGTTCATCGTGAGAACCCTGGGAGGATGACATCGCGTTGAAGTCAACTCAGTGTACCGGGGAAGTCCACTTATAGGTCAGTCTTTCCCGCCGGACTCTCCCGACGTGTCCGCCATCTCCTGACGCCTCACACCCGAGTGCCGTGCCACGCGGGGCCGAGGCGATGGTCTTGAAGCAACAACAGTTGCTCCCGAGACTTCGGGCGGCCAACCGGCTCGGCAGGGTGGCACTTTTTGGCATCTTTTTCGACCATCGCGTGCCGGAAGGAAGAGTCGTCGATGGTCCATGGTCAGGAATTGCGGAGCAGGCCGCGGTCCTGGTCGTTTCTTTCGGTCCTCTCCACCGGCATCCCCATGGAGGCTCAGCCTGCGCGCGTGAGCCTCCATAGACAAAGTGAGCCTGCATGGGACCGGAGCCGTCCGTCCCCGTCCGGACCGGCTCGACCGTAGAGGCTCACCAACCGCCGAAGGGGCTCACCTTCAGAGAGTGAGCCCCTATGAAGAGAGGTGAGCCTCTATGGGAACGGAGCCGTCCCCGTCCGGACCGGCTCGACGGGCCGTGGGGGTGGTCATGTGTGTTGACCGGGCCCCGTAGATACTCACCAAACGCCGTAGATACTCACTCGGGGAGGTGAGCATCTACGGAGAAACTGAGTATCTATGGAGCGGACGAGCCTCATTGTGGCAAGGTCTGCCGTCTTTGCCGTTATTGCGATCATTGCCGATTTTGCCGGTGAAGCGACCCGCACCCAACAATCGGCTTGCCTTCGCGCCCTCATCCCCGCGGCGCGTCTCGGATGGGTTGCGTCAACTCCTCCAGCCACTGGCGAAGCTCGGCCGGCAGGCCGTGGGGGATCGGCGGGAGTTGGCCGACGGCGAACGCGGGGAACGAGCCATCGCCGAAGCCGGTTTGTAGGGTGCTCTGTGAGCACCAATCGTTTTGACACGGGGATTCGGTGCTCGCAGAGCACCCTACTTGGCCAGACCGTGGGCGCGGCGTTTGGCTTCTGCGAGCACGGCATCGCGCGTTCTGCGCCGACTCGCTAGCGGCGGCTGCATCACCGCGGGCCTGGGCGATCTCGGAGAGGGTGTCGTAGTTCCTCCAGACATCCAGGAGGCCGAGGGATTCGCGGATCTGGCGGGCTGCGTGGGCGTGGTGCGCGGCGGCGGCGAGGTCGCCGAGGCGCAGGTGGATGCGGGCGAGCTGACTCAACGAGCCGGCTTCATCGGGCTTGTTGCCGAGGGATTGCCTGATTCGCAAGCTTTCCTCCACGGATTGGCGGGCGGCCTCGTAGTGCCGCCGGGCCGCCGGCTCGTCGCCCCGCTCGCGGGCGGCATCGCCTTCGATCTGACAGACGATGCCGAGGTTCTGGGCGGCCTGGCCAAGGCCGACCTGATCCTTCAACTGCCCGGCCAGCTCGCGGGACTTCTCGTACCAGGCCCGCGCCTCGGCCAGGCGGCCCGCCTTCCGTTCGACCTCGCCGAAGAGGTTGTAGGTCCGCATCATCGAGCCCTGATCGCCCGCCTCCTGAAAGAGCCGGAGCGCCTGCTGGTAAAGTCGAATGGCGCGGCCGAGTTGATTGCGGTTGTCGGCGAGGAAACCCTGATGCTGGAGGGTCGTTCCCTCCTGTTCCTTGTCCCCGGCCTGGCGTGCGGCGGCCAGGGCCAGGTCGTAGCGGGCATCGGCCTCGTCGTAGCGGCCCGCCGCCATGAGGATCTGGGCGCACTGGATGTGGCCGGTCGCGACTTCGCGCTGGTTGCCCAGAGTTTGTTGAATCCCCAGAACCTTCTCCGCCACGACCAGGGCCTCGTCGTATTGACCAGCTTCCCTCAGGGCATTGGCCAAATCGCCCATCGTGGCGGAGAGGTTCCCCAGTTCGGCCGCGGCCTTGGCGTGGTCCGGCATGGACAACAGCGTCTCCCAGGGCTGGCCACCGGTTTTCTCTACCAGAGCCTCCCAGAGCCCGATGGATTCCCGCAGGATGCGGATCGCCTGGGTCGGAGCACCGCTGAGGTACAAGATCCTGCCCAAGTCCCCAATCGCCAAGGCCAGTTGAAACGCGGGATCGAACTCCGTGGTGTGGCGGAGGCGCTCGATGAGGGCCTGGAGCTGCTCTACCGCGCCCTGCGGATCGCCCTGGGTAAACCGCGTGTAGGCGTGCTGCCGTTCGTAGGTGGCGGCTTCCCGGGTAAAGCCCTGCTGGGTCACTACGTCCTTCAGCCACTGCACCCAGGCATCGCGTTCGCGGAGGCGGCCGGACATTTGCAGATAGTCGCGAAACGTGTCGCCCAGCGCCGCGGCGGCCCGGAATTGCCGATCGGCCAAGGCCCAGTGGACGGCGGTGCGGTAGTTCGCCTCCTCGCGGTCCAGGATTGCCAGCGCAGTACGCGATTGGGAGCCGTTCAGTGCCTGGTCCAGCGCCCGCTTGAGGGCATAATAGACGTCGATGAAGCGCCGGCGGGTCTCGGGCTGCTGCGCCAGGGCGGCGTCGGCCGCGGCGGAGGCGAGGGTGGGGTGGAAACGCAGAAAAAGGCGGCCGGTGATCTGGATGTCGTCCTCCGGCCGCACCAGGGCGATGGCTTGCAGCTCCCGGCGGATGGATTCCCAGGCGGCCGGGTCGAGCTGGCTCACGTCGAGCAGATTGATCTCAAACACCCCGCCGCGGAACAGGCCGAGCCAGGGGAGCGCCGCGCGGGCGGCGGGGCTGAGATGGCGGCGGGAGAACTCCAGGGAGGCGAACAGCGATTGGTTGCGGCCCTCCGGCGCATCCTGCTTGGCCTCCGCCACGATCTTACCGAGGTCGGCCCGGATAGCCTCCGGCGTGAGCGATGCGCAGGTACGGGCCAACGAGCTCGAGTGAGTGTGGATGGTGTGCCAGATCGCGCAGCAGGGGATCGAGCCGGTCGCGGGCGAACCGGGGATCGTTGAAGGTCAGGCCATCGCGTTTCAGGATGTGCGACAGCAGCCACAGGCTGTCGGCGGGTTCGAGGCCGTGGAGTTCGTATCGTCCGGCCCCGGGCAGGCCGGTGTCGCCGGGCCGGCAGGTGACAAGCAGTCGGCCCTGGCCTTCGCCGGTGGTGAGGTCGCGGAACAGCTCGGCGAGGCGGCGGCGCTCGTCGTCGGTGTAGGGGCTGGCCGGGTCTTCGAACTCCGGCAGGGCGCTCTCGAAGTTGTCCCAGACCATGAGCACGGCGTGTTGCTGGAACAGCTCGATGGCTCGGCGGCGCTGCTCGACGGCGGGGAGCTGCTCGAACTTCGGCCCGGCGAGGTAGGTGCCGAGGACTTGCATCACGCGGTCGGCGCTGGCGAATTGCTCGAAGCTGAGGAAGCAGGCGCCATCGTGGAACAGGCCGCTGCGCGTCCACCAGTGGGCTGCCTCGGTGGCCAGCGCGGTCTTGCCCATTCCGCCCATGGCATGCAGCACGATGCCGCGCTCGGTGCGGAATCGTCGCTCCAAAATGTGGAGCTCCCGCGCCCGGCCGTGGAAACTGTATTGCGGCGGCGGTGGGAATCGGCCGGGTTCCTCGGGCCGCTGTGCCGGGCTGCGGAACCTGCGACGGCGACGGGCGTCCTCGGCGTCGGCACTGCGGATGAGCCGGGCGAGGATCGCGGCGTTGTCGACGTCACGGGCGGGATCGGTGAAGTCCACCCAGAGCAGACCATCCAACTTGGGCGGAAGTTTCAGCGGCTCAAATTTGACCGGGATGAGGCGGTCGCCATCGGGATTGAGCTGGTTGTGCTTCTTGATTTCCCACCGCACCCACCTCGACTTAAGGGCGTCCTGCGAGGTGACGACAACCGTGAAACGGCTGTTCTTGATACCGATCTCGCATTGCGGCTCTAGTCCGCCAGGCCCGCACTCCCACTTGTCGAGCCAGACTCGCAGGCCGTGCGTTTCCACAAGTAAGCGGGCGAGCGCCTCGACGCGGTCCGAGTCGTTGTGATTGTGGCTGAGGAAGATGTCGAACTCTCGCACGGGCGGCTGTTCGGCGGCATCGGGCGGGACGAGTGCATCATCCACACCGCGCTGGTAGAGGTGGGGCAGGAACCAGTCCGCCAGGGTGATGGTCAAGGCTCCCGGACCGGATTCCAGCCAGCGGGCTGGGGTGGACGTCGAGGCGCCGCGGGCCTGGGCCACGGCATGGCCGATGGTGGTCCCGCGCACCAGTTCGCGGTAGAAGCGGTCGAGCAGCAGTCTTGCAGCCTCGACGTGGACGGCATGGCTCATCGAGAGCACGCTGCTTACGCCCGCCTTGATCAACCTGGGTGCGACCGAACGGAAGACGGCGGACTTCCCCACAGTGCCGCTACGGCATGCCTCCAGCACGACGAGACGAACCCGATACTTCGCCAGGAGGTTGCCCAGCCGCTCGGCCTCGACGAGGTCGGTCTTCGAGACGTCCGAACCATCGTCGGGTTGCTCGAAACACAATGCGCCGATCTGCGAATGCGGCAAGAACGTGCCATGGCCGTCGAAGTGGACGAGGTCGTACGGGTCGCTGGCATGCTGGCCGTCGCGGAGCAGCTCCTCCATGCGCGCCACGGTGGGCGGGCGGCAGAAATCCACCCGCACGCTGCCCCCGAGCGGGTCGAGCGCGTCGAAGAGTGCCTTGGTGGTGAACCGGGGATCGATGAAGCCCGCATCGGTCGGCCGGCTGACGATGTAGTGGATCCGCAGGGGAAGCTTGGCCGCGACCGTCGCGGATTTCTCCGGTTCTTCCAACTGCCGGCGCACGGACACCCGTTGCGCCAGCCGGCCCGCGCCGTCGGCCATCAGCTCCCAGGGGAGCCGCAGCAGCATCGGGTCCTGGGTGGCCAGGGTCAGCTCGCGCGGCTCTGAAGCGGCGAGGAGGCTCTTCAGCAGGTCGCGGTTCTCCCTGGCGGCGAACAGGGCGTCGTGCAGCGTGTGGCCCCAGCGGTCGAGGTCTTTTTCGATGCCCCGCGCCCGGGTGACCGCGCCGCCGTCGGGCAGGTCCATGTACTCTTCCAGGTACCAGCACAGGTTCTCGTAATCGTCCTCGGTCAGGAAGGGTGTGAACGGGACTTCGACGCCCAGTTTGTTGTCGCCGGCATCGGCGAGGTGGGCGAGATAGCCCTTGTCTTTGTCAGGGGTGAAGAGGACGCGGAGTTCGTTCATGGGGGATTCGCCCGATAAACGAGGAGGCTGAGTGCATATTCTATCTTGGAGAGGCTCTTTCTTGGCCTTGATCACCTGAACCACGTCATCGTGCTTCTGACCCTCGATGATATCCTTGAGATGGATGCAAGTATCCTTGCCCATCTGCAGGTGCAACCTCCAGCCCGAAATCCTGTCGATGTCGGCACGAAAGATGGCCTGCTTGATCCCAGTAATCCGGTGCAGCCGGGTCTGAGGGAACGACTTCTTCACATAACAATCATTGTCCTCGAGTTCGCCGAGCGCATCGGGGAAGGCAGCCTTCAAGGCATCATCAGGTAGAATCTTCGCGGCCTCTCGGATGATCCCGTACTCGTCCTTCAAGCATTTGATCCTGGCCATTCATTGACCTTCCAGCTTCTGAACTTCGAGGACTTGTCCAGGATACAGCAGCTCTGCAAGCTCGTCGTATGCCGCCTTTCTGACACGCTTCGTCACGACCCTCACAGGGTAACAATCACCTGGCCGAAGATGGGATCGTCATCCACCGCCAGGATGATTCCTCTGCGCCTTTCCAGCCGGAATCGTCATACAGCGACGATTCCAGTCCACCGCGAAGCCGGAAGACGAACGGACGAAGGAACTCCTTCTCCGCTCTCCGACGATCCTTCAGCCAGAGCGGCGACTTGGCATTGATGGTCTCGATGACACGTTGGTGCTCGCGGTGCGTCGAGCCTTTCGAGATCCTGCTCGAAGGCCGCGACCGATCGGAATTCGATCGTCTCGAGCCCAGGCCAGTCGGTGGGTTGCCCTTGTCCTGCCGGGTCCTCGGAACCCTGATGATGTGTCGAAGGATCGGCAGGCCTCGGTTGCGGCGAGCGACCCGCCATCCCTTTCGTCCGGGCTCCAGTTTGCTGACGCGCTGGGAGAGATCCTTGATCTCCGCCTCGAACCGCTCCATCTCCATGGTGTGTCCCATCCTTTCCTCGCCGGTACTTAACGGCGTCTAACTGTGCTCACCGCGTTCGGTTCCTCGGATCTACCGCATCGGATTCCTCGAGAAGCCACCACTGACGTGATGTAGGCTCTCGGCCACTTTGTTCCGGGGCGTGGTTTGGCCCGGCTCGCGAGCCATTTCTTGAACGAACTCTGGCTTTCGGCCGAGGGTTGACCCGCGAGGAGATTGACGAGGCTGATGTCTTCATCGAGGGCTGGCCAGTGGACTCCCTGGCCGTTGGCGATTAGCCGCCAGGAATTCCGCTCCTCGGCTGTGGCATGCGACAGGCGTGGATACCAGGCCAGCGGTGCGGCGATGGTGCGGCCGTCGGCTAGCTCCACGGAGAGAGTATCCTCGCTGACCATCACGCCGGTGGCCAAGGCGACCCGGCTTTCAACCGCGGAATCAGCCCCCAATTCAGGACCGTCTTCTTCAATCACGCGGTCAGACGGCGAACTCCCCTCGTTCCCACGCTCTTGCGTGGGATGCCGTCGTCGACGCTCTGCGTCGCGGTCTTCGGCGCCGACGGGGACGCGGAGCGTCCGGGACGGCATTCCCACGCGGGAGCGTGGGACGAGGGGAAGAATCGGAACGGCCCGCTTCGGAGTACGGTCGGCATACACTCATGCTACGCCACGTCGTCCGCGAGAGCAACGGCCTCAATGATCCGGCTCGATCAGCCCCGGCAAGGTCCCGATATCGAGCGGACGCGCGCGGTCGTCGGCGTCCGGCCCTTCTCCCGGGCCGCCGCGATGCGAGGCTCGCAGGAAGGCGATCAGGTCGGCCATCTCGGGTTTGGTGATTGCCTTCTCGATCCCCTCGGGCATCAGCGACAGCCCGGTGCTGGCCATCTCGGCGACCTGCGCACGGAGGATGGTGTCCTCGGCGCCGTCGCCGCGGCGGAGGGTCAGGCTGGTCGCCGTCTCATTTGCGATGATGCCTGAATACGTCCGGCCGTTCTGGTCAATCACCATGTATTGAAGATACGCAGGCTGGACGCTGGCATTCGGGTCGAGGATGTTGGCCATCAGCGCGGCGGAATCGCTCGACGGTGAGCCGGTCAGGTCGGGGCCGAGCGCGAATCCGCGGTCGCTGACCTTGTGACAGGTCTTGCATTCGCGGTCGAACACCTTGGCACCGCGGCCGGGGTCACCCTTGGTCCGCAGGATCGAGGCGTAGTCGGCGATGACTCGGGGCGCGGGAGCCCGTTGCGGACTGGCCGAACACGGCCTGGCCAGCCGGGCGATCTCGGGGTCGCGATGCTTCACCAGCGGCGTCCGGTCGGACGGCTCGATCAGGCTGGGGCTGATCCCGCCCGCGGCGCCGGGCTGGATGGCGCGGAGCAGCGCCCTGGTCCAATCGGTGCGGCTCAAGAGGGTCCGGATGGCCGCCGCGCGGACCGTCGGCTCGAAGGTGCGCAGGCGGGGCAGCAGGATGTCGGGCAGGTTCGCCGCGCGGCCCTCGGCCATGGCCCGCACCACGGCGACCTGCACCGACAGCGGCTGCTGCGGTGCGAGCCATTCCTGCAAATCCGCATGCGATCCGTCCGGGTCGAGCGTGCTCAATATGTCGATCGCGGTCAGGAGTGCCGCCTCGGGCGTGTGCGCGTCGTGGGTCAAGGCCCGGGCACGCTGGAACGAGCGCGCGACCATCGCAACCCCAGGCCGCGCCGACTTCGGATCGATCGGAATCCGTCCGCCCGAACGCCGCACGCCTCGGGCCAAGGACAGGACCAGCCCGTCTCGCATCGCAAGTGCCGAGGCGACCTGTGAGCCCGCCAGCACATCGAGCACGCGGCCGATCTCCTCGGGTCGGTTCCGCGCGCCGACGATCTCCACCAGCGGCTTCAGCAACTCGGCGACGTCCGGTGTGGGCGGGGCCTGGTTCGTCCAGAGGTCCACGAACAGCCGATCGGCCGTCGCGGCGCACGAGCTGAGCACGGCGGTGCGGATCCAGCGGTTCGCCGCATCCCGATGCGGGCGATCCGCGCCAGAGCGGCATACGGCACGTGGGTCGGTTCGTTTCACCGAGTGCCAGCGCGACGCGGAACCGCACGCGCGAATCGACGTCAATGGCCAGGTCCATGACCTTCTCGAGCAAGGCCCGCGATCGATCGAGCCGCGCGGCGGCCAGCACGACCGCCTGGGCGCGGACTTCCGGCACGGGGTCTGATAAGACCACGGCAAGATCATCATCCCTGAGCGCTTTCAATCCTTCCAGCGACCAGAGCGCATTGACCTGTGCCGGTGGGAATGCGGCTCTGGCCGGACTCAACAGCTTCCGTAACGGCTCGATCGCGGCCGGGTCCTGGCGTTCGAAGATCAGGCGATGCGCCGTGTCGCGGTACCAGGCGTCAGGCCGCGCCAGCGCGGCCACCAGCTCGATCGTCGTAGCCTGGCTCAGGCGCGGCGGACGTGTATAGCGGAACCCCGGCGGCGCAATCCGGTAGATCCGGCCCTGATCGCGCCCACGCTTCAGGTCGAGATGCTTGACCACGTCGAGCGGGATATGAATTGCCTCGATGACCGCACGGCTCATGTCGAGGACGTAGAGCGTACCATCCGGCGCGTTCACGAAGTTCACGGGCCGGAACCAGTTGTCCGACGAGCGGACGAACTCCGTGGCCTGCTCGCGCGGGCCGCGGACCGCCTGGAAGGTTGGCCCATCAGGAACAAGAATCCTCCGATGGATCAGGTTATTCTGGGCGTCGCCGACGAACACGTTTCCGTAGAACTCCGCCGGGTAGGCGCCGCCGCGATAGACGGTCGCGCCTGCGCCGGCGTTGACGACGTGGTGGCTCACTCCCGCCGATCCCGTGGGCCGCTCGCTATAGGCGATCCGTCGACTCGAACGGATCTGCCGCCAGCGCTCGACCGGGCTGATCCGGAAGATCGGCACCGAGCCCCCGGCGATGTCCCGGACCGCCGAAGGCACGGCGAGGTACGGGTTCCGCGCCAGCTCCCGGCGCGGTAAGACCGGCTGCGAGAGCGGGTGCGACTCATTGCACGTGAACCGGTTCCCCCAGTCATCGAACGTGTTGCCGAACTGGTTGTTGCCCGAGACCAGTTCGAACGCCCCACTCACCGGGTCGAATCGGAAGTCGCTGTGCTCGACCGAGACCCCCGGCGCTTTGGGATCGTCCGCCACTCGAATCATTCCGCCATTGCCCGACGCCGCGCCGTAGATGACGTGATCGAGGCCCCAGGCCAGGTTGTTCACCATCGCCTGCTGATTCTGCGTGCCGAATCCCGTGTAGACCTTCGTCCGCACATCGGCCCGGAAGTCGCCGTTGGTGTCTTTCAGGTACCAGATGTCCGGCGGCGCCGTGACGAAGACGCCCCCCTTCCACGGCGCAATTCCGGCCGCCCAGAGCAGGCCGTCGGCGAAGACCGTGCTCTGGTCGAACCGGCCGTCGCCGTCGGTGTCGCGCAGCAGTCGCACCGTGCCCAGCGGCGTCTTACCGGCCCTGGGCTTGTAGGGATAGTCCCGCATCTCGGCGACGTAGAGGTGACCGTCGGCATCGAAGGCCGCGGCGACGGGGCTCTGCACGATCGGCTCTGCCGCGACCAGCTCCATGCGGAATCGATCCACCGTCTCGAACGTCTTCAAAGCATCCTGTGGTGTGACGGCTGGCTCGGCCTGGAGGAAGTGCTCGAGCTGATCGTCGGCGATCTTCCGCCGGCTGGCGTCGATTGACTCGGTGGTATCCGCGATCCAGGCGTCGGGGACGCCTCCGGCCGGCAGTCCGCCATTCCGTCGAATCCTCAGCAGGATGTCCCGCGACTTCTGGAAATAATCGAGCACGCGGGCCTTCTCATCAAACCGTCGCTTTCGGTGCACGGCGATCTGCTCGTCGATCCGCGTCACCAGGTGATCGAGCGAATCCTGGTCGTAGGGGGCCTTGTCGTCGAAGGTGACGTACACCGGGTTGGTATGAGCCTCGGAGTCGGGCGCCCCGGAGGGGGCCTTCGAGAACGCCCGCGCCGCGATCCACGACGAGCGATTCAGGTCGAGGGTTTGCTCGACGTCGATCCAGACCCCCCTGCCCTGCTCCGCCGGCACGGCCTGCTCGTGCACGACCTTGCCATTGACGATGATCTGCACGGTCTGGATCGGCGCGACCTCGCACACCGCGCGCACATTCACCTTCATGCGATGCGGCCCCGGTCCGGTCTTGCGGAGGATGCCGCCGGGGCGTTCGCCATCCACCTCGAGCAACAGCAGCGGACCCGTGGTGACGAAGCTGCGGCCCTCGACAGCGGCCTTGAGCCAGGCGGCGAACGCGTTGTCTGCGGCCACGCCGTGATTCGCGGCCGCCCGCGCCTTTTCTCCCTCCTTGCGAAGGGGGGGTATGGGGGGGTACTGTTCGGGTCGGCCGATCAGAGGCGCTCGGCGTCGAAGGCTCCGGCGGGTTCAATCCCCCCTGGCCCCTCCTCCGTAAGGGGGGGAGGAATTTCGCTCCGAGATCGACGTATGTCCGGCAATCGGCCAGGTAGCGACAGGCCGGGTAGTCGCTCGCGCCGACGCACGGAAATCGATAACCGATGTTGAGGATCCGGTACCAGTCCGTCAGCTCGATCCCGCGATAGACGCCGAACTGGAGCAATTCCACGGCGTTGACGTCCTTCTGGACGAAGTCGGCATAGATCGCCTGGGCATAACCGCCGTGCGCGTGGATGGCGAAGCCGCCGTGCTGCCGGGTTTCCCGGCCGAGGATGCCATACAGGGGCCAGTTGTTGGCATCCACCTGCTGGCTCTTCAGCACGAGGTCATCGCGCCAGAATAGGTTGAGATGACCATAAGTCGAGCTTCGATATTCTTGTCCCGATGCGATTGCGATTTCGCCGCGACGGACGACCGAGGCTTTCCCCAACCCGCGGAGCTGGGGCGCGTCCATGGCTTCCATCACGCCGTTGTACGGTCCGGCCGGTTCGTTGTAAGCGAGGATCGAACCGAATTGGATGTCCTCGGCTTCCAGCAGGTCGAGGATGACCCGGTCGTCGGCCTCGGTCTTGCGGGGGAAGTGCAGATGCAGGTCGCCCGAGTGATACCCGCTCGGTGCCATCGCAGCCGTGCGATCGATCGCGAGGTCAACCGGGATTGTCTGGCCGATGGCCGCCTCGATGGTCTTTGCCACGGGCCGATACTCGAACCCCTTCCAAACTTCGATACGCATGGTCCCGGCGGGGACGGCCACCTCGATTGCTCCGCTCGTGTAGAAGAACCGGCCGAGGTAGCGGATCGGCGCCTTGCCCTCGCGGTTCCCCTTGCCGGTCCTGGGCCACTGGCCGGTCAGGCTGTAGGGCGAGAGCGGACCGGGCGCAGGCTGGTAGAAGTTGCCATCAGGCCCGACGACGTTGAGCCGGCAGGGTGTCGGCCGGCCGGTGGCGCGGTCGCGGACGGTGATCCGGAGCCGGGCGGTCTTCTCACCTATCGCTGTCTTCGCCTGGCCCGGTTGGGTGAAGCCGGGCGGCGTGATGATGAAAGCCTCGTCGTCCGCCGTGGCGCGCGACGGAGCGATCAGGGCAGACATCGCGGCGATCAGGACGACCCAGTCCGGTCGGCGAACGACGGGCTCCCGGCTCGATCCTGTTCGAGGATGTTCGTTGGTCTTCATGGTCATCGGCTCGTTGGATCGGATTTCTCGAGGCGATCGGGTTTCTCGCGCCGGTCCATTGTCTGCCCTTGGCGCGGAGGGCTCAAGGCACATAAGGTTTTGTAGGGCGGGTCGACCGCCGCGACTCCTGGGGAGAGGTCCCTCGAGTGCTCCCGAGCGAAGGGTTGTCAGTGAGGAAA
The DNA here is from genome assembly GCA_963845755.1 of uncultured Planctomycetota bacterium. Taxonomy (GTDB): domain Bacteria; phylum Planctomycetota; class Planctomycetia; order Isosphaerales; family Isosphaeraceae; genus CAWJTV01. Next base: position 577,226 of record CAWJTV010000011.1, on the reverse strand, counting down.
CGGACTCTCACCCGCCACTCGCCATCCATCACGACGATCCACCGATGCCCCGACGTCCCGCAGGCCGATCCCGTTCCCGAGCCCCGGCCCCCGCCGCTCCGAACCCGGCCGCGTCGCGACCCGGCGCGGGTCGTTCGATCGGCCGAGGGCGCCGGCGGTGGATCCTGGCGGCCCTGTGTGTCGCGGGCGTCGGCCTGGTGCTCGTGATCGGAGGGTTGCTCCCCGAATCGCCCGCACGGTTGCGAGCGGAAGCCGAGTCGGCGGCCCATGCCGGCGATTGGGTGACGGCGCTGCGCGCCTGGCGTAGGCTCAACGCCACGAGTGCCGCGACGGGCGCGACCCACCTGGCTGAGGCGCGGGCCTGCCTGGGTCTGAGCCTGTCGGCGCAGGCCGAGCGCAGCCTCCGGCGGGCGGTCGCCGCCGATCCGGCCGAACCCGAGGGCTGGATCCTCTTGCTGGAGATCCTGCGCGTCGAGGACCGGACGCTCGAGGCCCAGGAGCTGGGCTGGGCGGGGTATGACCGGGTCTCATCCGAGTCCCGCCGCGAATTGCTGGGCCAGTTGACCCTGGCCCTGCTCGCCGATTTGACCGATGAACGGGCCCGGACGATATTGCGGCGCTGGATCGACGCCGATGCCGGCGATATCGACGCCCGCGTGGCGTTGTCGCAGCGGATCGCGGCGCAACCGCGCGCGGCCGATCCCGATCGCGACACGCGACTGGCCGAGCTCGAGGCGATCCTGTCGGCCCATCCCGAGCACCTCGGCGCGCGCGAGGCGCTGGCAACCGCCCTGGCCGACGCCGGAGAGCCCGATCGCGGCCGGGCTGTGCTCGACGGCTGGCCTGGCCCCGAATCGGCGCGCGACGCCCGATACTGGCGGCTCCGCGGCCGCTGGGACCTGGAATACAATCGCCGGCCGGATCGGGCGGTCGACGCCTGCCGCAAGGCCGTGGCCGTGCTGCCCCAGGACTGGCGATCGTGGTCGTGCATCGCCCGTTCCCTGCGGATCCTCCGCCGCGATGCCGAGGCCCTCCAGGCCGCCGTGACCATCGGCCGCATCCGCGAGGTGCTCGACCCCCTGACGCTGGGGCCGCGCCTCGACGTCGCCCTCACCCATCGCGACGACCCGGTCTCCCTGCGCGACCTCGCCGACCTGGCCAGCCACGCCGGCCTCGCCCGGCTGGCCGACGCCTGGCGCGCCGAGGCCCGGCTCGCGGCCGGGGCTAGCGAGTGACCGGCCGATCGACCTCCGAGCGCGAAGGCACCGCGCGTCTCCGATGGGCGCCCGGCGGGCGTTGTCGTACAATGTCCCCGACCATCAACGCCCTGGAGACCCTCGCCCATGCGACCGGAAGAGCTTCGAGACCACCTTCGCAAACGGCCCTTCCGGCCGTTCCGCCTCATCTTGACCGATGGCCGGACGTTCGAAGTCCGCCATCCGGAGCTGGCCGTGATCGGCCGGACCACGGTGGCCGTCGGCCTGGCGCGGCGCGGCGATCCGGAACCGATGTTCGACCGGATGACCACCGTCCCCCTGGCGGATGTGCTGCGGGTGGAGCCGGCCGGGTCGTCGCCGGCGCAGTCCGCCTAGGGCAGGCGTATCGAAACTCCAGAACCGTGAGGCCGCCGCCGTGACGAGCAACACTCCGGACGGGCTGTCCGCGACCCGGCGTTTCCTGCCCGCGACCGCAACCGTCGTCTTCGTGGCGGTTGTGTGCGGGATCGCGCTCTCCGCCCAGCAGCCGCCTGCGGCGGTGTCGGCCGCAAAAGCGACGGATATCTTCTCCGCGATGGGAGCCATGAAGCACGTCGAGGCGATCGCCCAGAAGCCGCACCCACTCGGCTCGGACGCGGCGGAGCCGGTGCGCGCCTACATCATGGCCGAGCTGAAGGCGCTGGGCTTCGAGCCGGAGATCCAGCAGCCGCGCGATGCCCGCCCGACTCGGTCCCGAGTCGAAATCGGCTCCGTCCCGGCGCGACGTGCGGAACATCGTCGCCCGATGGCGCGGTACGGGGCCGGCCGGGAAGAAGGCGCTGTTGCTCTCGGCCCACTATGACTCGCGCATCAGCGGCCCGGGAGCCGCCGATGATGCCTCGGGCGTCGCGGCGATCCTGGAATCCCTCCGCGCGCTGAAGGCCGGCCCTCCGCCCGAGCGCGACGTGATCGCCCTCCTTACCGACGGCGAGGAAGCCGGCCTGCTCGGGGCCGACGTCTTCGCCGCGGAGCATCCCTGGGCCAAGGACGTCGGCGTCGCGATGAATTTCGACGCCCGGGGGAATTCCGGCCCGTCGTACATGTTCGAGACCAGCGAGGGCAACGGCTGGCTGATCGAGCAGCTCGCGCAGGCGCTCCCTCATCCCATGGCGACCTCGCTGACCGGCGCCGTCTATCGGATCATGCCCAACGATACCGATTTCACGATCTACAAGAAACACGGCATGCCGGGACTGAATTTCGCGTTCATTGATGGGCTGTATTCCTATCATTCGCCCGAAGACACGCCCGCGAATCTCGACGTGCGCGCGCTCCAGCATCAAGGTGAGAACCTGCTGGAGATGGCCCGGCACCTGGTCCGGCTCGACCTCGACGACGTCCGTCGTGACGATGTCGTTTACCTCTCGGTGCTCCAGCGATTTGTGGCGATCTATCCCATGAGGTGGGTGATCCCCCTGATGGGGATCGCCGTGCTGGCGTACCTGGTCGTGATTGCGCTGGGCCTGGCGCGGGGACGTGTCCGAATCGTGGAAATCGTGATCGGGTTCGGGGCCTTCCTCCTGTCCCTGGTCGCGGCGATTCTTGCGGCCGACCTTTTCTGGTTCGTCGTGCGCGACATCCTGCTAAACCTCGGTGTGCCCTTTATCGGGCTCGAATTCCCGCTCCTGCCGATCTTCTCGATGGTGGCGGTGCTGGTGGCGGGGGCGGTCTTCGTCCGGGCGAGCCGGCGGGGGTCGTGGGAGGGCCTCGGCCTGGGCATCCTGGGCTGGTGGCTGGCGGTGACCGTGGCGACCTCGCTCTGGCTGCCCGGCGCGAGCTACGCGTTCCTCTGGCCCTTACTCGGAATCCTGGCCGGCCAGGCCGTGGCGTTCCTGGTGTCTCGGTGCGGGACGGTCGCTCTGCTCGCATCGTGGCTGGGCGCCGTCCCGCTCTTGATCCTCTACGCGATGATCTTGCCCGGACTGTTTATCGGCTTGAATCTGCGGCTGACCGGTCTGTTGATGATCCCGGTTGTGCTGGTCGCCGGCGCGCTGGCGCCCCTGGCCGCCCAGGTCGTGGGCAGCCGGGTGCGCGCGGCGTGAGGGCTCGCTCGCTCGAGCTGCATCGTCATCCCTGGATGGTCGAGGCCCGGCCCACGCCGTGATAGGTGAACCCCAGTGCGGCCATGCGCGCGGGGTCATAGACATTGCGGCCGTCGAAGACGACCGGCTGCCGCATCAGCCGGCGCATGACCTCGAAGTCCGGGCTGCGGAATTCGTTCCACTCGGTGACGACGGCCAGGGCGTCGGCCTGCTCGAGCGCGCCATAGGGGCGGTCGCAGTAGACGAGCCGATCGCCGTAGATCTGGCGGGCGTTGGCCAGCGCCTCGGGGTCGTGCAGGCGGAGCTGCGCGCCGGCGGCGATGAGCGACTCGATCAGGACCATCGCGGGCGCCTCGCGGATGTCGTCGGTGCGCGGCTTGAACGCCAGGCCCCAGACGGCGATGGTCTTGTCCTCGAGCGCGCCGTCGAAGTGCCGGTGGATCTTGCGGAAGAGCACATCCTTCTGGGCCTCGTTGACCTCGTCGACGGCCTCCATCATCCGCGCGGGCAGGCCCATCGACTGGGCCATGTGGATCACGGCGCGGATGTCCTTGGGGAAGCAACTGCCGCCGTAGCCGACGCCGGGGAAGAGGAAGTGGAATCCGATCCGCTGGTCGTGGCCGATCCCGCGCCGCACGTCGTTGACATCGGCCCCGTAGACCTCGCAGAGGTTGGCCATCTCGTTGATGAAGCTGATCTTGGTGGCCAGCAGGCAGTTGGCGACGTACTTGGTCATCTCGGCGCTCTCGGGCGTCATGATCAAGAACGGCCGGTCGGTGCGGAGGAACGGGGCATAGAGCTCGTGCAGCCGATCGGCGACCGCGTCGCGCCGCACGCCGACGACGACGCGGTCCGGCTTGTTGAAGTCGTCGATCGCGGCACCTTCCTTGAGGAACTCGGGGTTGCTGGCGACGTCGAAGGGGACCTGGGTGACCTCGGCCATCCGCCGCCCCAGCTCGGCGTTGGTCCCGACCGGGACTGTGCTCTTGACCACGATGACCTTGGAGGAGTGGAGGTTCGAGGCGATCTGGCGGCCGACCTCCCAGACGCCGGTCAGGTCGGCGCCGCCGTGCGTGCCCTGCGGCGTCCCCACGGCGATGAAGACGATCTCGGCCTCGGCGATCCCCGCGGCCAGGTCGGTCGTGAACGTCAACCGGCCGTCGCGCATGTTGCGGTGGACCAGCTCGCCCAGCCCCGGCTCGTAGATCGGCACCCGCCCGTTCTTCAAGCCTTCGATCTTGGCCTCGATCTTGTCGACGCACACCACGTCGTTGCCGCTCTCGGCCAGGCAGGTCCCCTGCACCAGCCCCACGTATCCCGTCCCGACGACTGCAATCTTCACGGTTCGAACTCTCCCCTCGTTGCTCCCTTCGTCCGGCGCGCAATCTCCCAGCTCGACGCTCAGGTCGAACCAGTTCGATTCGGGCCGCTCCGCGACCGAATGGGCTGGACACGCCCTCACCGGACGAACCATCCCTCTATTATCGAGATAGCACAAGTCTCCCGACAAGCGCGGATGACCGCCGAGGATTGCGAACCGGCGGAACGCACGCCGGTCACTTCTTCCGCGGATGCGGGACGTGTCGCAACAACTCGGCGAGGGAAACCGTGAAACCCGGCAGGACGTCGCCGCCATCGAGCGACTCGTCCTCGCGGATCGCGACCGATCGGTTGGGAGCCGTGTAAACCCGCGCCGCACGCCTCCTGGGATCGATCAGCCAGACGAGTCGGACTCCAGCGTTGAAGTATTCGCCGACCTTGCGCTTCATCTCGGCCGGGGTGTTGCCCTCGCTGAGGATCTCGACGGCGAGGTCGGGGACCAAGCCGGCGACCGGCTCCTCGGGGAGCATCCGGTCCGGAAGCTTGTCCCACGTGACGAACGACAAGTCGGGGATCCGTACCAGACCCGGCGCGATCCGCATCATGCTGTCGGCGCCCAGACCGACTCCGATGTCGTTCTGATCGAGATACGTGCCCAGGAGGTGGCCAAGCCGCCAGCCCATGTAACCTTCCTTCGTACCCAAGGGCTTCTCCACCAAGGTGCCGTTCGACTAATTCGCAGCTCCGGTTCTCACGCCGTTCGACCTCGATGACGTCTTTCTCCGTGGCGGTTCCGGGCGGAGGCTGGCTGCGGATCCGGTCGAGCGGGATATTCCCAAGCCGCTTCACAAGATCGGCCAGCGTCCGGTTCTTTGGAGCTTCGATCGTCGCCTGGGCCATGGAGGGACTCCTCACGTTTCGGTCCGGGGCGTCTCGGTGTCACCGATCGCCATTCTGACAGCCATCGGCCGCACCGGCAAGGCGAGGCGATGTGGCGGTTGACGACGGCACCCCGGCGCAAATCCGGAACGAGCCGGAGCGGGACTCGTCTCGCGTGGCGATCGCACCGATTGTAAAATCTTCGTTATGGAAACAACCGGCTGAATGGGTATCCAGAGATCATGGCCATCTTCACTCACGAGCTCCGACTGCGCGGTCGACGAGGCTGACGATGTGCCTGTCCCGATCCTCGATCCCGAAACGCATCGCACTGACCTGATCATCAAAGCCGAGGTTTACGATCGTCTACGGACTTCGTCGGAAGCGGAGGTGATCGATCCGTCGATCTTCGAGATCGACGGTATTGAGCCGACCCACGATCCGCTTCATCGATCGGGAGACCGACCATGAGCACGGCCGTCGCGACCAAGACCCGCTACACGCCCGAGGACTTGCTCGCCCTGCCCGACGGCAAGAGCTACGAGCTGGTTCGCGGACAACTGGTGGAGAGGAACATGGGAGCCGAATCCAGCGGAGTCGGAGGGCGCCTCTTCTTGCGTCTCGGCCAGTTCTGTGCAGAGCACGGCCTGGGAATGGCCTGGCCGGCCGACAATGGCTTTCAGTGCTTTCCCCACGATCCCGGCCTCGTCCGCAAGCCGGATGTCTCGTTCGTGCGCCGCGGCCATTTGCCTGGAGATGTCGAGCCAGTGGGCTGGGTCAGGATTCCGCCGGACCTCGCGGTCGAGGTCGTCTCACCCAACGATCGGGTTGAGGAACTCGAGGAAAAGCTGGATGACTATCGAAAAGTTCGCGTGCCCCTGATCTGGGTGATCTATCCCAAGCAGCGCAAGGTCAAAGTCCTCCGCCGCGACGGCCCACCGAGCGAACTGGGCGAGGATGACGAACTCTCCGGCGAGGATGTCATTCCCGGCTTCCGCTGCCTTGTGCGGGAGATCCTCCCGCCACGCAAGCCGGCCGATCCCGTCTCATCCGCGCCAGCCGCGCCGAACGGACCAGGGTAGACGATCGATCGCGTTTCGGCCCGTGGCGTCTCGGTGTCACCGATCGCCATACTGACGCCCATCGGCCGCACCGGCAAGGCGAGGCGATGGGGCGGCCGACGAAACCACAAGGTCGAGATCGCCCGATTCGGGACCGCCGAATCGGACTGCGGGATCGCCGTCCTCGGGGACGCTCGTCTCCGGCATCCGCCCCAGGCAGCGGTCGAACGTCCTGAGCGTCGCCCAGAACATCGCCGCGGCAAACGCCCAGGCCAGCGCGCACCACGCCGCCGCGAGCAGCCAGAACTTCCACGCAGGACCCCCACGGTTCTCCAGGAGCCAGTTCAGCGTCCCGATCGGCGCCCAGAAGGGGCTGATGACCATCATACCTTCCACGAGCCAGCGCGTGTCGGTAACGCCTCTCAACGTCAGCCATCTCACGAGCGGCTGCCAGACGACGTAATCGATGAAGAACAGCCAGCCGATCGTCATCAGGGCGAAGATGACCACGTTGATGGCGATCGCGCGGCCGAGCCGACGCGTCCAGGTCGCCAGCGCCAGGCCCATGCTGGTGATCGCCGCCCCGTAGGCGAGCATCTCGCCGACGACCAGGCCGGGCGCCACGATGCGATCGACGAGGCCCATCCCGCGCGATGGAGATGCCATGACAGCCACGATCGCGGAGCCCACGGCGGGGAGTAGCGCCAGCCCGAGGACGACCCGATAGCTCCCCAGCCACTTGCCCCAGAGGATCGATCGCGTGGACAGCGGCGTCGTCAAGAGGACGTCCAGGCTGCCCCGTACCCGCTCCTCGGCCAGCGAGGTCGGCGCCTGGACGCTCACGATCATCAGGCCGAAGAGGAATTGCAGGTGCAGTGCAATCACGAGCGTGAAGGAGCCGGCGGCCCGGCCGACGCCGTAGACGATCGCTTCATGAATCCCGATCCCCAGTCCGGCGACCGAGCTGATGACATAGATCACCCAGATGATCCGCATCAATCGCGACGGTCGGTTGCGATGCCACTCGCGCCAGAGGACGGGATTGCCGTCGAGCGACGGCCCCGGCAGCCACCGCGCGAAGCTCAGGCGGTCGAGGAACGCGCGACCGCTGGCCCTCCGGGCCGGCTCGAGCACGCTCCGACGCACGGTGGCGATCGTCCGTGCGACCAGTGCGGCCGACAGCAGAAACATCGCCGTCACGAAGATGGCGACTTCGGATGGAGTCACATATCCCGGCCAGGCATAGGGCGCATAGACCACCAGCACCGGATTGGCCTTCCTGAACCAGTCGGGCGGCGGCACGACTCCGCTGATGCTCGACGCGCCCGACCAGATCGGTAGGCTTAGCAGCCAGAGGATCCAGAGGGCCAGCACCGCGATGATCACCTCATGCGTCTTCGCGGCCCGCAACGAGATCGCCAGCGCCAGCGAGCACCCGAGGACCGCGATGGCCACCGAGACGGCGAACAGGCTGAACAACGCCTGCGGATCGATCCCACCGAGCAACGCGGCGAGCGCCGTCACCGGCAAGGCGCAGACCAGCAGTCCCAGGATCGGAGCCAACCGCGAGCCGAGCTTGCCGAGCACAATCTCGGCGCTGGAGAGATCGGTCATGGCGAGCTGCTCGAAGATCCCCCGCGCGGTCGTGGCAGATCGCCCCGGCCGTCGCCGCCGGCGCCGCCAGCAGCACCAGCGCGAGCTGGAGGCCGGCCAGGTTGTAGAAGAACCGTTCGCCGACGCGCGCGAGAACCCGGAACAGCGCCGCAGTACCGGGCCCCGTGCTCGCGAACGATTCGACACCCGTGTTCCACCAGGCCGCCGCCAGGCCGAGGAACATCAGGACGACGAACAGGGCCCGGCCCGCATAAACCTGCCGCCGCCGCGCCAGGATCAGCGATTCGTAAACGAACACCGGCCCCGGCCCGACCCGTAGTGCCATGGATAGGATTCCCCACACGATGATTCCCGCGATGTCCTTCGTTCGCCGACGGCACCGCGACATTCTATCCGAAAGATCGGACGGTTGTCAGGGGGCTCTGGACCGACGGGTCTCGCGCGTCCGTGATCGGGTCGGTTGACATGGTTTCGGCCGGTCTCGCGAGGGTTTCGGACAGGTGGTACAATTCGGGAGATCGACAGCGCCTTTCACGTCATCGATTGGGAGGTGGATCATGAGCACGGCGATTGCGACCGAGTCCCGCTACACGCCGGAGGACTTGCTCGCCATGCCTGATGGGGTGGACTACGAGTTGGTCCACGGGGAACTACTGGATGCAAGAGGGGACTGGAATCCAGCGGAGTCGGGGGAGACCTACTCGCTCTCCTCGTACCGCATTGCAAGCAGCACGGACTTGGGCGGGCGTTGCCGGCCGATACTGGCTACCAGTGCTTCCCCCATGATCCCAACCGGCTCCGCAAGCCCGACGTCTCATTCATCCGCAAAGAGCACCTCCCCGGCGGCAAGCTCCCGAAGGGGTGGGCCAAGTTCCCCCCCGACCTGGCCGTTGAAGTCGTTTCGCCCAATGATCTGGCCGAGGATGTCGAGGAAAAGTTAACGGACTACCGCAAGGCGGGTGTGCCCATCATCTGGGTGATCTATCCCGGCGCGCGCACGGCGATCGTCAACCGCCGCGACGGCTCGGTCAGCCGCCTGTTCGAGGACGACGAGCTGCTGGGCGAGGACGTGATTCCTGGCTTCCGATGCGTGCTGCGCGAGATCCTGCCGCCGAGCGGGCCGGCGGAGGAAGCCCAGCAAGCGACGGTTGGACCGAATGGGCTGTGATCGTGAATCGCGCGGAGCGTGGCGAGTGTGGGGTCAATGCCGATCTGATCGCGAGGTTGAGAGCCGATCCATGCAGGTATGGGAATTGCTGCGCACCGAGCTGAACCCCTCGGTTGCAACCGGCCCTACTTTCCTCGATCGGCCCGAAGCAAATCCTATAATGCATCAACTTCGAGCTTCCCCGTGCTCAGACGTTCCACGTTTGCAACGGCGGCCTTCGCCGGCTCACGCGAAGATGTCATCAACAGCCATCCGCCAGCCCGGCACGGCGGGCTCGGCTTCGGCCGTCTGGCCCCGGGCGTAGGTCGTGGGATGCCCCGGATCGGTGGACCGGTAGACATGGACCTGCTCCGCCACGGGATCGACGTCCCAGACGACGAGCGTGCCCGCGGAGAAGTAATCGACACGCTTGGCGACGATCTCGGCCTCGGCGGCGTCGCCGAAGTCATTTTCGCTGCGCACCTCGACGGCCAGGGTCGGCGGGCCTTCGACGAACCGCATCCGGCACGCGGGCAGAGGCCCTACGTAATAGGAAGAATCGGGAGAAAACGATTCACGACCGGATGGCAGCTCAGGGACGGCGAATCCCATGCCGTCGGCATAAGCAACACCGCGGCCGTTTCGCCGGGCATATTCGCGTAGGCTCACAGTAATCTCGAGCGCAACTTTACACCGCAGAGTTCCGCCATCAGCTGGCAGACGTCCAGGCTCCAATGCGTGTTGAGGTTGTCCACGACCCAGTCACACCCGAAGATTTCGGGGAACTGGCCCGCGACGTGTCCCAAATGCGCCGCGAAATCGACACTGGTTCGGGTCGGTCCCAAATCGCCGATCACTTCACCGGTGGCCACGATCAACGAGGTGATCAAGGCCCGTGTCCCATCGCGGATGGAGTCTTGCTCGCGCTGTGCGCGCTGGCCCGGCCGAGCCGGTTGCGTGCGATGAGTCCGTCCCAACTCCTTCATCCCCGTCTTCTCGTCACAGCAGATCAGCAGCCGTCCTCGTTCGTACATCACTCGTGCTTCCAGGTAGAGCTTGCAAATCGCCAGAGCCTTCGCGTCGAAGTCGGGATCGTGGCTGTTGAGCCAGTAGACGCTGCGGTGTGCTTGAGATCGGCTTGGTCCAGGTCCTCCAGATCGTCGAGCGACTCATGCACGTCATGCGCGACCACACTAGGTAGATGTCCGCTTGCCATGAAGTGCACGATCCTCCCACCGATCAGTTCGGCCTTGCCATCCGTCTTGAGAAGGTCGTCCAACGTCGCTCGGGTCGTGACGGTTGCCATGGGATTCCCCCCTTATCCGATTCCCACTCGACTGATGCCCAGGCTACTTCGATTTTAACAGATCCTGGAGCGCATAAACCTCGAGCTTCCCCGCCCGCAACCGTTCCATGGCCGCGACGGCGGCCTTGGCGCCGGCGATGGTGGTGATGCAAGGCACCCCGTGCGAGACGGCGCTGGCGCGGATGCGTCCTTCGTCGGTCCGGCGCCTTTGCCCTTGGGCGTGTTGACGATCAGGGCGATCGAGCCATTCGCCAGGTAGTCGAGCACGTTGGGCCGCCCTTCGTGGATCTTCCGGATGGTCTCGACGGCGATGCCGTGCTCGACCATGGCTGCGGCGGTGCCCTCGGTGCAGAGCAGGCGGAAGCCCATGGCGGCCAGGCTGCGGGCGATCGGGACGACCGCCTTGCGGTTCCTCGGCGCGACGCTCACGAACGCCGTTCCGCCGGACGGCAGCCGGCTCAGGGCCGCGAGCTGGCTCTTGGCGAAAGCCGCCGGGAAGTCCATGGCGATCCCCATCACCTCGCCGGTCGACCGCATCTCCGGGCCCAGCACGATGTCCACGCCCGGGAACTTCACGAACGGGAAGACCGCTTCCTTCACCGAGACGTACCGCGGCACCGGCTCCGCGGTGATCCCCTGCTCTTCCAGCGTCCGGCCCACCATCACCCGCGCCGCGGCCTGCGCCAGGTTCAGGCCGGTCGCCTTCGAGACAAACGGCACCGTCCGCGACGCCCGCGGGTTCACCTCCAGCACGTAGACCTCGCCGTCCTTCACCGCGTACTGGATATTCATCAGCCCGCGGACCTTCAACGCCTCGGCCAGCGCATAAGTCTGCTCCTTGAGCTGCTCGACGATCTCCGGCAGCAGCGAGAATGGCGGGATCGCGCAGGCGCTGTCGCCGGAGTGGATGCCGGCCTCCTCGATGTGCTCCATCACCCCGCCGACGATCGTGCGGACTCCATCGCACACGGCGTTGACATCGACCTCGCTGGCGTCCTCGAGGAACTTGTCGATGAGGATCGGGTGCTCGGGACTGGCGTCGACCGCCTCGGCCATGTAGCGATCGAGGCTGGGTTCGTCGTAGACGATCTCCATGGCGCGGCCGCCCAGGACGAAGCTGGGCCGGACCACCACCGGGTAGCCGATCCGCTCGGCGATCCGGCGCGCCTGCTCGAAATGGGTCGCGGAGGCGTTCGGCGGCTGCTTCAGCCCCAGGCGCTCGATCACCAGCCGGAACCGCTCGCGGTCCTCGGCCAGGTCGATCGACTCGGGACTCGTGCCGATGATCGGCACGCCCGCGGCCTCCAGGGCGCGGGCGAGGTTCAGCGGCGTCTGCCCGCCGAACTGCACGATCACCCCCATGGGATCGATCCGTTCGGTGATGTTCAAGACATCTTCCACGGTCAGCGGCTCGAAGAAGAGCCGGTCGGAGGTGTCGTAGTCGGTGCTGACCGTCTCGGGGTTCGAGTTGACCATGACCACCTCATACCCGTCGGCCCGCAGCGCGAAGGCGGCCTGGCAGCAGCAGTAGTCGAACTCGATCCCCTGGCCGATCCGGTTCGGGCCGCCGCCGAGGATCACCACTCGCGGTCGCTCTCCGATGCGCGCCTCGTCCTCCTGCTCGTAGGTCGAGTAATAATACGGCGTGACCGCCTCGAACTCGGCGGCGCAGGTATCCACCAGCTTGAACACGGCACTGATCCCCCGACGTTTGCGGTCGCGGCGGATTTCGGCCTCGGTCGTGGCCCAGAGGGTGGCGAGCTGTCGGTCGGAGAAGCCGTTCTGCTTGGCCTCCAGCAACAGGTCGTCGCCGGCCTCCTCGAGGCTCTCCACCTGCCGGAGCCGGCCCTCCAGTTCCACCAGTTCGGCGAGGTTCGACAGGAACCACGGGTCGATCCCGGTCAGCGCGTGGATCTGCTCGATGGAGAGGCCCGCGAGCAGGGCATAGCGGATCGACCAGATCCGCTCGGCGTTGGGCGTGGCCAGCTTCGACTTGATCTCGTCCTCGCCGGGCTGCCGCGCCGTGCGCCACAGGTCTTTCTTGTCGCAGCCCAGTCCGAACCGGCCAACCTCCAGCCCGCGCAGGGCCTTTTGCAGCGACTCCTTGAACGTCCGGCCGATCGCCATGACCTCGCCGACCGACTTCATCTGCGTCGTCAACACCGGGTCGGCCTCGGGGAACTTCTCGAACGCCCAGCGCGGGATCTTGGTCACCACGTAGTCGATCGTCGGCTCGAAGCAGGCGGGCGTCTCGCGAGTGATGTCGTTCCGGATCTCGTCCAGGCGGAAGCCGACGGCGAGCTTGGCGGCGATCTTGGCTATCGGGAACCCGGTCGCCTTGCTGGCCAGCGCACTCGAGCGGCTGACGCGCGGGTTCATCTCGATGACGATCATTCGACCGGTGCGCGGATCGACGGCGAACTGCACGTTCGAGCCGCCGGTCTCGACGCCGATCTTGCGGAGGATCGCCAGCGAGGCATCGCGCATCCGCTGGTATTCCTTGTCGGTGAGCGTCTGTGCCGGGGCCACCGTGATGCTATCGCCGGTGTGCACGCCCATCGGGTCGAAGTTTTCGATCGAGCAGATGATGACGGCATTATCTGCACAATCCCGCATGACCTCCATCTCGTATTCTTTCCAGCCGATGACGCTCTCCTCGACCAGGACCGAGTGCACCGGGCTGAGCTCCAGCGCGGTGTTGACCATCCGGTCGAACTCCTCGCGGTTGTACGCGATGCCGCCGCCGGAGCCGCCCAGCGTGAAGCTGGGCCGCAAGACGCACGGTAGCCCCACCGAATCGCGGACCTGCCGGGCCTCGTCAAGGCTGTGCGCCAGCTCGCTGCGGCGCTCTCCAGGCCGATCTCCTCCATGCACCGCTTGAACAGGTCCCGATCCTCGGCCTTGCGGATCGCGTCGGCGCTGGCGCCGATCAGGATGCAGCCGTGCCGGTCGAGGGCCCCGTTCTCATACAGGGCCAGGCCGACGTTCAGCCCGGTCTGGCCGCCCAGGGTCGGCAGCACGGCGTCCGGCTTCTCGACGGCGAGGATCTGCTCGACCACTTCCGGGGTGATCGGCTCGATGTAGGTCCGATCGGCCATCTCGGGGTCGGTCATGATCGTGGCCGGGTTGGAGTTGACCAGCACGACCTCATAGCCCTCCTCTCGCAGGGCCTTGCACGCCTGGGTCCCGGAATAGTCGAACTCGCACGCCTGGCCGATGACGATCGGGCCGGCGCCGATGATCAAGACCTTATGGATATCAGTACGTTTGGGCACGTCAAGAAGCCCCGGAGGAAAAGGGAACTGGCTTCGAGTCTTCTCGCACAAGTGCTCAGGTAATAAATGGTCTACTCACTGAACACTTAACACTGAAAACTGGAGCGAAGCGACAAAGGGCCGCGCTCGCCTCGACGATTGGAGGCGGCGCGGCCCGAAAATCTTCCGATCTTAGCACTCGCGAGAGGGATTCGGCAAGGGCAGGATCGAGTTCTCGAGTTCGTCTTCGACCTGAGGAGGTCGGCAATCGCGCTCTCGTAGGTGCAGGTCATGGGCGAAGAGATTCCATAGGGGCCTGATTGACTTTCCCATGACCGGACCCAGCCCGAATCCCGCGTGCGTCGAATCGATCATTCGAGTTGACTGACATCTCCAACTCTGATAGACCGGCGAGCACATCCGAGAACCCGCCTGACTCCCGGAGGTCAAATATGAAAAGGCCTCGATTCACCCTCCGTGTGTTGATGATCGCCGTCGCCGTCGCCGCGCTCGTGCCCTGGGGCTACACGCTCGGGCGACGGTCCGTGGCGTTCGCCGCCAAGGCTCAGGAATGCGAATCCAAAGCAGAAAAAGGCCTCATACCTCTCAGGGCTTCCGGGTTCGGACCCCCCAATGATGCCGAAATACAATTAATCAAACGTCATAACGAATGGAACGAACGCTTTAAGGAGCACCACCGAAGGCTGGCCCTCAAGTACCGCCGTGCGGCGCGATTCCCCTGGCTGCCCGTCGAGCCTGACCCACCCGAGCCCGCCAGACCGATCGAGCCCGACCCACCACCAGCCCCGCGCCGCAGACCGAAAATCTATCATCCGCCAGCGACCGTTCTGGGATGTCACACCACAGGTCCTGATTCCAGCACGCTGTCGATGTCGCGCGCCCCGTGGATGACGCGGATCACTTCGATGCCATCGGCGGCAGGGCGGTAGAAGATCAGGTGCTTCCCGAATCCCTCGATCCGCCAGACGCGTAGCCCCGCGAGACGCGGGTTTGTCGAGGGCCACCGCTCGCCGATGCCGGGCATGTCGGCAAGCTTGGCGAAGGTGGCGCCGGCGGCATCATAGAAACGCAGGGCCGTATCCAGGCTAGCCTGTGTTGCCAGGTACGCGGCCTGGTGGTCCAGGTCTCGGTCGGCGGCGGGCAGTACGCGATATCGGGCGGTCATTGCGGGAGAACGGCCTTGCCAAGCCGCTCGGTCAGGCGGCGTTTCTTCTCTTCCCAATACTCCGGGGTGACGGGGATCGGCGGGCCGGAGTCCAACCCCTCGAGCAATAAAGCGTCGATCCGCTCCTCGGCCTTCCGCTTCTGGTCGGCGCGGATGAGCTCGCGGACATATTCGCTGACGCTGCTGTATCCGCCCTCGCTGACGCGTTCCTGGACGAAGTGTTTCATCGATTCGGGCAAGGCGATGTTCATCGTATCCATAGCCGATCCTCCTTTGGCTCCATTGTGCCATCATTGACAGGTTTTGTCAATGGATTGCCAACAGAGCCTGGCGCACGCATGCGCTCGCTATCCGGCTTGGATCGAGGTAAAACCGCCCCTACTGATCAGTCCTCCTCGGGCCTGAGCTGGTCCGACAGGACTTGCAACTGCTTGCGGTCGTCTTTCGTCAGTTTCAGATACTGCGTATTCGTTCCGACGGACTCGGCTGTCCTGAAGGTGTAGACGATGCGCACGGAGGATTCCTCGGCGTTTTGACCGGCGGTCTCGGCGAGAAGATGATCGACGAACTCACGGACGCTGCCAATGCGCCGCTGGCCGACCATCCAGAAGACATACCCTTCGACAAGCTCGCCGATCTTGAGGCGATCGGAATCCTTGCCCGGATCGAGAATCAGCGCTCCGCGGTCATTGAAAAGGTCATAGGCCGATTTCAATTCCGGAGTCATGTCCGTGAGCTGCAGGCCGAGCACGGTGTACGCCTTCAGATTGGCGGGCATCGCCATCGGTTTCAGACGGACTTCGAGGTCGAGCTTGTCGCTGCTGAGGGCCATCGGCAGTTGAGTCTTCTGCTTGATATCCAGGGCGTGAGCGGTCACCATCGTCAGGCCGTCGCTGAGACCGCGCAACGCGAACTTGCCGTTCGCGTCGGTTAGCGTCGCCTTGCGATGAGACCAATCCTTGCGGATGGCCTCGATCATCGCATGGGGGACCGGCTTCCCGGCGATGTCGAACACCGTGCCTGTCACCTTGTGACCCGAATCGAGGATGACCCGCAGGGTTTCGCGCTGGTTCTCCGCAAGTGCGTAAACGTCTTTAAGCCGATATTCGATATAATCCGGATGGGAGAAAACGACGTACCCGAAGCCGAGCTCCTTTCCGAGAGGGCCCTCTTTCCGGGGATAGCTGAACAGTTCGAATGTCCCATCCGCATGGCTCGCGATCTGCTCAATGCCGCCCGAGCCGCGTCCGATGACGACATTGGCGTAAATCTCCACCCCCGGGATCGGCTTGCCCTGTTGGTCCACGACGATGCCGGCGAAATAGAGCGCGGGCCTGAGGATCAGGGGAGCCACCGCGTCCTTGCCCGGCGCGACCTCGACGTCCCTCGGATCGCCGCCGGACATCAAGGTTCCCACTAACCGGCGATAGCCCGGCTTCATTGCGTCGATCGAGATCATCGTGGGCTTGGTGATCCCGGGAACTTCCAGCCGGTAGTCGCCGCTCGCATCAGTCCGGGCCTCCGCCTGCTTGTGCGGGGTGTGGGAATCGACAAACCGCATATCCGCGGCGGGAATGGCCACGCGCACGCGGACATCGGCCAGCGGAGCACCCGCTTCGTCTTTCACGTGACCGCGCAGAATCGCCGCCTGGGCCCCGGCGGCCGGCTGGTTCGCCTGCTGGGGATCGACGGCGAAGGCCACGGCCAGCGGAACGGCAACAAGTCCGGCGACGAGCGTGGCGCTCAGGAGACTCAACCGATTCGGTCGCCTCTAGGTCAACATGAAGATCCTCCTGGACAATGAGCCGGCGGGATCGATCGCCGTGCGCAAGGGGACGAGATGACGCGGTTGCTCGGAAAGGAATTCCAGGGTGTCCACCAGGGCCGAGGCATACGTCCGCGGCTGATCGGGGACCAGTTCGAGGACGCGGCCGTCGCAGCACTGCTCTTCAAGCTCGCGCAACTGCCAGCTTGCCCACCACACGACGGGATGCCACCAGAAGACCGTCTTCGCCGCGAGCTCGAGCAGCCGGACGCGATCATCGCCGCGCCGGATATGGAAGAGTTCGTGGGCGAGGATGGTGCGTTGAGCGTCGGGACTCAGGCGGGCAAACAGATCGGAAGGCAGAATCACGCGCGGGAAGAACCCGAGCGACCAGACCAGGGGCGGCAGGGCACGCGACGTCATCAACACGTCGGGCACGCGCCTCAGGCCCAGCCGGCTCGAGATCTCGGTGACCATCGTGCGAATGCTCTCCGGCGCCGCCTCGGACTCGCGGATGACTGTGGCAAAACGGCGAATGCGGACGGCATGAGCCAGAGCTGTAAAAGAGGCGCCGCCAATCCAGATGGCGGCGAGGATCGTGGAGAGCGACCACGGCTCGAGGCCGGCCGTCTCGGTGGACCAATTCCCGAGTTCGGGCTGCGGGTTGCCCGCGGCGATGGCGCCGCGAGAATGCGTCACGGCCACGGGAGCGGCTGGTTGTGCCTCGTGGCGTGCGGGCGAGCTCAAAATCGTTTTCTGCGGGCCGGCGCTCTCCGCGGCCGGCAAGACGCCGGAGGCGATCGGAAGCTCCGCGGTGATCAGGGGTGGTGTGAACAGTTTCAGCTTTCAGCGGGTGTGACCGACGATTGATGTAGAGTTTGAGGAGCTTTCTCAGTAAGATTTTGGGGGATTCTCTTCTCTCTTCACGGAGGCCCGACGATGTCCGCACAGATCATCAGCCGCACTGAGGCGGGTTTCACCGTCCAGATCACCATCCCCTACCACCGCTCGATGCTCGAGTTCGAGGAAACGCTCCAGGACCAACTCAACGCCGCCGGTGTCCTGGCCACTGAGGAAGGACTGCGGCAATTCGACACCGACGGCTCTCCCCTCACCGTCGGCTCGGTCACGTTGACCAGCAAGGGTCAGTCCTCCAAGGATTACCAGACGCCCTATGGCATGGCCACGGTCCAACGGCACGTCTACCAGAGTCCCCAGGGCGGAGCCACCTACTGCCCCCTGGATCGTGACGCCCGGATCATCGTCAGCTCCACCCCTAAGTTCGCCAAGATGGTCGCGAGTAAGTACGCCGAATTCGGCTCGGCGCGAGTCCGGCGCGATCTGCGCGACAACCACGGCCGGGACGTCTCGCGCTGCCTGATCCAGGACGTCGCCGACGCGGTGGCCGCCGTGGCGCTGGTCAAGGAGGAAGACTGGAGTTACCACCTCCCCACGATGGACACGCCCCCGACGACCGTGGCCCTCAGCTTGGACGGGACCTGCGCGCTGATGTGCGAGGACGGTTGGCGGGAGACGATGGTCGGGACGATCAGCTTCTACGACGGCGCGGGCCAGCGGCAGCACACGATCTACCTGGCGGCGACGCCCGAGTACGGCAAGGCGACCTTCCTGGGTCGCTTGGAGGCGGAGGTGTCCCAGGTGAAGGCGAAGTATCCTCAGGCCCACTACGCCGGGATCGCCGACGGAGCCAAGGGGAACTGGGAATTCCTCCGACGGTACACTGACACTCAGGTCGTGGACTTCTGGCATGCTGCGGAGTATCTGGGCAAGGCGGCGGCGGTGCTGTACCGGGGCCAGCCCGCGACGCGTCGGTCGTGGACGGAGGCGAGCTGTCACACGTTGAAGCACGAACCCGGAGGCGCGGCCACGATCCTCAAGCAATTGAAGTCGCTGGCGAAAGTGCGGCCGTGGGCCAAGGATGATGAGGACGTACAACGAGCCATCACCTACTTCACCAACCAATCGACCGCGGGACGGATGGACTATGCGGCGCGGGTCGCCAACAACGAGCCGATCGGCAGTGGCGTGACCGAAGCCGCCTGCAAGGTGATCGTGAAGCAACGTCTCTGCGGTTCGGGGATGAAATGGAAGGAGTCGGGAGCGGCGGCGGTGCTGAGTCTACGCTGCTTGAACCACACGACCGGGAGGTGGGACCAGTTCTGGTCGAAGATCGACCGCTGCGGGTTTCCGGTGGCAGCCTGAACCCTGGGCGGTTTCCGATAATATGCTACATCAATCGTCGGTCACACCCGTTTCAGCAGTACGACGACCCAGAGCGCATGAACCGCGGCGGCGTTCTTCCAGATGCGGCCCAGCAGCATGACGCCGATCGCCAGGATCGTCGCGACCACGGCATTACTGGCAATGATTTCCCAGAAGGCGTACATGGGATACCTCTCGAATGGAATGAATGTCGAGGATCACTGATCCGACGGCCAGAGCTCGTCGATGAGCTGGCGGAGCTGTTCTCCCTGCTTCCGGGAAAGTCCTTTCTTCGATCGAAGCAGTGTCGTCACCAACGGCACGATGGCTCCGTCGCAAAGTCGATCGGCCAGTCCCTGGAGGCGATGCCGCAGGAACTCTTCCCGACTCACCCGTGCCTCGAAGCGATGGGCCCGTTCGTAGCGATCGCGGTTCACGTAGCCCTTCGTTTCCAGCCGCTCGATCAGCTTTTGCACCGAGGCCATCTTGGAGTCGGAAACCTTCTCGTAGATCGCGGCCGCAATCTCGCGGCTGGTTGGACTTCCCTGTTCCCAGATGACTTCCAGGATCGAGAGTTCCCCCTCGGTGACTGGTTCCTTCTTCATGAGGGCGCCCCTGCTGGTCTTGATGATCACAGACAGACAGACTGTCTGTATTATGTCGGTGGATTCCGGATTGTCAATAGAGCTCATCCGCGGCCTTTGGCCGCAGGAGCCCAGCCGCGGGTGAAACTCGGGGTCCGAGGTGCAAGCCCCGGTCCCAGCGGCCTGAAGGGCCGCAGGAAACCCTCCAGCACCTCTTCAGGGTGCCGGCGCAGGCGCGGGTATCCGAGTCCCGGCGTTTGGAACGCTGACGAAATAACTTCCCGGTCTTGCCGACGACGCAGAGCGTCGCAGACGGCATTCCCACGCGGAGCGTGGGAACGAGTGGGTGTCAGTGACTTCGGGAACTTATTTCGTCAGCGTTCCTCACGCCGGGCTGGGTTCCTGCGACCCTTCGGGCCGCCGGAGGGCGTCGCCTTGGCCTCGGGCTCGGATCGATCACGCGTCTCGCGCCATGCGCAGTGCGCAACCCAACCGAGAGGCGCTCTAACGTCGGGTTCCCAAATGCGCATGGAGCAGGGATCGTGAGGAGGAAGACACTACTTGTTCTGGAACAGGTCACTCGGACACCGCCCTGTAGCGCTCGCGGTGGCCGCCCACAAGGAAAGTGGGCTGAACCTCTCGCCCTCCCATCCTTCAAAGCGAGGCCTAATGACAAGCTGGACCCCGGGGCCGATAATCGATCGCACCGTTTGACTTCATTGAGCTCAGCAAGGCCGCAGAACCTTGAGCGTTTCCAGACCTTGACGCATGTAGGAGGGCTACGTGGACAGACTCATTCCCTTGCTTGCCACCATGTTCGTTGCTGCCATGCTATCGTTCGCTCCCGGGATTCGGGGCGGGCAGCAGCCATCGGAGCCAAGCCAGACCGTTACCACTCTCGAGCCACGCAAGGCCATCGAGCGCACCATGGCCGGTCACGAGGCTCATGACTACAAGGTTTTCGTGAAGGCCGGTCAGTTTCTCCACGTGGTCGTCGATCAGCGAGGCATTGATGTGGTGGTGAGGATCCTCGGCCCGGACGGCAAACGGATTGTCGAAGTGGACAGTCCCAACGGCGATCAAGGACCGGAACCCGCTCAAGTGGTCGCAGCGGCCTCCGGCGACTACCGGCTGGAGATCCGCGCACTCGAGAAGACCGCGAAGCGCGGCGGTTACCAGGTGAAAATCGAGGAGTTGCTTACGGCCGATCAATACGCGGAGCGGCTGGCTGCCGAGAAGGCCCAGGTCGAGGGAGTCAAGAAATGGCTGGCGGAACATGCGATTCGTCTGAAGGGTGTGGAGGCCGGCCACGGATTCGAGGACATGCAGCCGCTCAAGAAGGTGATCGGCGAGGCGCGGTTGGTGGCACTCGGGGAGGCCACGCACGGGACCCGTGAGTTCTTTCAACTCAAGCACAGGATGCTCGAGTTCCTCGTCTCCGAGATGGGATTCACCGTTTTCGGCATCGAGGCCACGATGCCCGAAGCCTTCGACCTCAACGAGTTCGTTCTCACCGAAAAAGGCGATCCCGCCAGCGCGCTGGCAGGGATGTATTTCTGGACCTGGGACACCGAAGAGGTGCTCGAGATGATCCGCTGGATGCGGAATTACAACGCCGACCCGCGTCATGAGAAGAAAGTCAAGTTCTACGGCTTCGACGCGCAGTTCCCGGGCCGCGCGGCCAGAGTCGCCCTGGCCTACGTTTCCAAGGTCGATGCCCAGCTTCCAGGCGGGACGAAAGAGGCACTCTCGCCTCTGGCCAACCCGTTCCTCGCGAGGTCGTATGACGCACTCGCGCCGGCGAAGAAACAGGCGGTGATGACCGCGGCGCAAGGGCTCCTGAACCTTCTGGATCAGCAGAGAACCGATTACGTCAAACGGACCAGCGAGAGCGAGTTGGCCGTCGCGCGGCAGCACGCTCAGGTCCTAGCCCAGGCCCTGGCCATGAAAAACCCCGGGGACACGTTTATGGTTCGCGATCGGGCCATGGCTGACAACATTCGTTGGATCCTCGAACACGAAGGACCGGGCACGAAAATGGTGGTCTGGGCGCATAACGGTCACGTGGCTACCTCGGTGGCCAGTGGCCAGGAATGGATGGGCCATCACCTGCGCAAGATGTACAGCACCGACATGGTCGTTTTTGGCTTCGCCTTTAACCAGGGATCGTTTCAAGCCGTGGAGATGCCCTTCGGAACTGGTCGGCTGCGTCCGTTCCAGGTCAAGCCGGCACCCGAGGGTAGTCTCGATGCGATACTGGCCGCGAGTGGACTGGCGCTGGCGGCGATCGATCTGCGAGAACTACCCAAGGACGGACCGGTCGCGGCCTGGTTCGACCAGCCCCGCACGACCCGAAGTATCGGGGCCGGTTACTCCGAGCAGTCCGCGAGCCAGTTTTTCTCGCCGTCGAGGGTACCTCGGATTTACGATGCCTTGCTCTTTGTCGAGAAAACGACCTCCGCTCGACCGAACGCAGCGGGAGGGCGTCCCAAGGTCCAGAAACTGGCCGCACCCGCCAACCTCGGTTTCGAGAGCGGCGATCCGGGGACGAAGCCGACCGATTGGACGGGCTCGTCCGGGATTAGCGGTCTGAGCTATGAGGCAGTGACGAGTGAAGATCATCCCCATACCGGTCAGCGATGCGCGCTGATCCGCCCGAAGCCCGGCCCACGATACGGAGAGACTTTCGGAGGTCTGGGGCAAACGATCGACGCGAAGCCATTCCAGGGGAAACGGATCAAGCTGCGCGCGGCCGTTCGTACGGAGGTAGCCGGTCCAGGGAACCAGGCGCATCTGTGGTTACGCATCCAGAAGCCAGGATTCGGCCCGGCTTCCTTGGCGTTCGAGGATGACATGGCCGACCGGCCCATCACGACACCCGAATGGCGAATGTTTGAGATGGTCGGGGATGTTCCCAAGGATGCGGAGCGGATCGACTACGGACTGGCGCTGGTCGGAGTGGGTTGCGCGTGGCTGGACTCGGTCGCCCTCGAGGTGGCCGAAAAGTGAATTGAGAGCGCCGATCGGTTGCGTTGCGCACGCGCCGCGCTAGGCACGGGTCTCCGGGTACCCGAAGAGTCGCCGCCGCGGGCCGGACCGGAGGTCTCCCAGCCGCCCGCCGGGTCTCGGTGGGGGCCGGCGAACGGCTCGGCCGGCATGGCCAGGTCCATGATCAGCAACTGGAAGTCGGGCCGTCCGCGGAGCGGGTCGAGGGCGTCCTCGGTGCGGTAGGCGTCGGGGTTGCGGTAGCCCACGCCGGCGGCCTTGTGGAGCCGGGCCACGGCCGTCTCGGCCTCGGACGTTGCCTCGGCGGCCGCCACGCCCGAGCCATCGCGACCGGCCAGGCCGGCCAGCGCGGCGTGGGCACACGCGGACAAGAACGTTCGCTCGCCCGACCGCGGCGGCAGGGCGTCGAACAGCGCCACCGCCCGACGGGCGTCGGCCGCGGCGCCGGCGGGGTCGCCCAGGGCACGTCGGATCAGGCTGCGGCTGAGGTAGCACTCTGCCAGGCCGTCGCGGTATCTCGTCGCCCCGGGGTCCTCTCGGGCCAGGTCCTCCATAATGGTGAGGGCTCGCTCGCACTGCTCGCGGGCCTCGGCCGGGCGGCCGAGCCGGCGGAGTACCGTCGAGAGATTGTTGCCGACATTGGCTGCGTTCTGTCGATGACTCAGGACCTTCGGGTCCTCATCGGCCACCTTCTGAAGAATCGCCAGCGCCTCGCGGTACACGGGCTCCGCCTCTGACGGCCGGCCCGTCTGCGACAGCAGCCAGCCGTGGCCGTTGTGACTCAGCGCCAGGTTGAAACGGTAGGTGCCGACGTCGGGGCTGTCGTCGACCACCATTCGCAGGATCGCCACGGCCGTGCGGGCCGCGACCTCCGCCTCCGCCGACTTGCCCTCCTCCGACAACAGGCTGGAGAGGCTGTCGTACGATTGCGCGAGGTACATGCGGAATGTGGTGACGTCGGGGTTGTCGTCGGCTAGCTTCTGAAGAGTCTCCCTCGCCGTGCGGAGCTCGGCCTCCGCCGCGCTCGACTCACCCGCAAATTGCAACGCGGTGGCAACGTCGAGGTGGCTCATCGCCAGGAACCTGCGGAATGAGGTGACGGCGGGATTGTCGGCGACCACCTCCTGCTGAATCGCCAGGGCCGCGCGGTACTCGGCCACCGCCGGGCGGTGCGTTTTCATGAGCACGGTGGCAACAAGGTAGTGGCTGTACGCCAGGGAGCTGCGGAATTCGATGACATCGGGGTTGTCGTCGGCCAGCTTCTGGTAGATCGCCATGGCCGCGCGGAGCTCGGTTTCCGAGTCCACCAGCTTGTCCATGTTCATGAGCAGGACGCCAATGCGCCGGTGCGTGTGCGCCAATCCGTGGCGCACGTCGTTCGAGGCGTCATGGGCGGCGGCCAGCGCCTCCTGATCGGCTAGCGCCATCTTGTAGACCGCCAGTGCCTCGGCCGACTTGCCCGTAAGGTACAGGAGAAAACCTAGCTCAATTCGGCAGGCCGCCAGCGCAGCCCGCGCCGATGGTTCGGACTCCGCCAGGCCCGCCAGCAGCGACTCCGCCCGGCGAAAAGTCGCCAGCGCCTCGTCCGTCCGCTCGGTCGAAGTCAGCAAGGTGGCGATCGCCGTCAAGCTCAAACCGACTTCGGCCTTGGTCGCAGCGTCCGTCCCGGGCTCGGCCGCCAGCGTCTCCCTCGCTGCGAGAACCGCGCGGTGTGCCGCTAGCGCATCCTCCTTGCGGCCGACCTTGTCGGTCAAGTCGGCCAACTCGAAGTTCGAGGCCACCAGCGCACGCCGCGAGACGAAATCCTTCTCCTTGCCCAGCAGCGCGCCGAGCTTGCCGTAGAAGTCGGCAGCCGACTTCAAGAGCCGGTTGCGAAGGTCCTTGAACTTATCCTCCCTGAGGAGAAAATCCTCGCTGACCCCCGTGTAATACGTCTTGATGGCGTCGACGGCCAGGTCGTAGCGCGCCTGCACCTTCGCGTTGGCATCGGCCAGCTCGCGGTTCTTGATCTCGAGTGCCGCGCGGCCTTGCGCCTGCGTGGCGGCGACGGCAGCAAGGCCGACCAGTGCGACCAGGCCCGCCACCGCGGCCGCCGTCACACCGACCCGGTGCCGGGTTAGCCAGCGCAAGAGCGTCCGCGTCCACGGCTCCGACCATGCCGTGACCGGCTCGTCGGCCATCCAGCGCTCGATGTCGTCGGCCAGTGCACGACACGAACCGTAACGATCCTCCGGTTTCGTGGCCATCGCCTTCAGACAGACGGCCTCCAGGGCGCGGTCGATCGCCGGGTCGATCGCTCGCGGCGGCGGGAACTCGCCTTTGCGGACCTGGCGGAGCATTTCGCCGATATCGTCATTCTCGAATGGCGCCTTTCCCGTCAGCAGGCAGTACATCGTGGCCCCGAGGCCGTAGACATCCGACCGCGGGCTCAGACGGTCGAGCTCGCCGGCGGCCTGCTCCGGACTCATGTAGGCGGGTGTGCCCAGCGCACTACCCGGCAGCGTCTCGGCCGAGCCGCTGGCCGAGCTGGGCAAGAGCGGTCGCTCATCGCTGGACTCGGCGACGTCGGCGCGCCCTCGGGCCTTGGCCAGACCCCAGTCGACCACGAGGGTCTCCCCATGCTTGCCGACGATGATGTTGCCCGGCTTGATATCCCGATGCAACACGCCGCGCAAATGCGCGTAGTCGATCGCGTTGCAGACGTCGGTGAAACGACGGAGCAGCTTGCGCAGCTCCAGCGAGCGCCTCCCGGGCTGGTTCTTCAACGACTCATCGGCGTGGAACTGCTCGATGGCCTCCTTGAGGCTGTCCCCCTTGATGAACCGCATGGCGTAATAGGGCCGGCCATCGCCATAGTTGCCCAGGCCGTAGACGGGCACGATGCCCGGGTGCTCCAGCCCGCCGGTGACCTCGGCCTCCAGGAGGAACCGCTGGCGGCTGACCCGGTCGTCGGCGTGGTGGTCGAGGATCTGCTTCAGCGCCACCTCGCGGTGCAGCTCGGTGTCCAGCGCCACGAAGACGGCCCCCAGGCCGCCCCGGGCATGGGGCCGCAACACGCGGAACCGCTGGCCGTCGCTGGTGGCCGCGCCGACGGAGTACGAGGCCGTGCGGTCGGCATCACCGTCATCGTCTTGCAGGGTTGAGCGCGGGCCGACCCGGGCCAGCGTGCCGACCAGGTCGGGATCGCCGATCCTGGCCAGGCTCTCGCGCGTGGACTTGCCGGCTGGGATGGCCGCCACGCTCTGCTCGGCGTTGCCGCCGTGGCGGGCGAGGTGAACAGCGGCCAGGCCTTCGAGGAGCGGGCAGTGCGCTCGGTCGAGGTAGCCCAGATCCACGAGATGGTCGGCCAGCGGTCGGTCCTTGTCGCGGGTCCACGACTGGAAGGCGGCCACCAGCTGTGCCTGGTCGATCAGGCCGTTCTGCAAGGCGAGTAGACCAAAGAGGAGGTGGCGATCGGCGTCGGCGGCCATCGATGGGTCTCCCGGCCGGGGCGCGGCGCATCGGCGGGATCTCGAGACATACCATCATCGGCGGCATCCAGCCGGGTCGCGCGACGGGCCGGTCAAATTCTCGCACAAACGACCTGGAGGGGACAGCCTTCCCCCAGCCGGCGGTAGCCGTAGATTGGCCAACGGCGTGCCAGCCGCATTCGGGAAGATCACCAGCCGATCATCCCGCCCCGGTCCTGGCAGTGAGGTGAGTCGTAACCGGCCGGCGGCTCATCAGCGAGGACCGGAGTCCTCGGCCGCGCTGGTCCGGCAGCGGCGTGGCGTCCCAGACCTGGACCTCGGCATCGCGGCGCGAGCCCCCGGGAAGATAAAACAGGCGATGCCCATGGGGGCTGAATGCGAAGCCACTATTGCTGAGGCCGTTACTCCCGACCAGGTCGATTCCGGCGGTCTTCAGGGTCAACAACTCGCGGCCTCCGGCAGTGTCCCACAGATTCACACCCGCGGCTCGCCTGGGGACCGAGGCCAGCCGCCGCCCGTCGGGGGCTGAAGCCGTTCATCAGCCCATGGATTCTCCATTGGCGCGAATGGTCTGCCCAGTGAGTTCGCGATGTCGTGCCGGTTAACTATGCCTATGTGGAGAGGAGTCGGACGAACCCGGCCTGTTGGAAGTGATGATCGGTGGTCAGGGCTTCGTCGAACTCCCCATGACTTCATCAGCAAGAAACTGACAGCGTCACAAAGTGAATAGGCCTTGTCGGGTCGCGCCTGCAGGAACGCGAGTGCGGCGCGATGGAGATACTCGTCAACCCAGACGATGTTGACCTCGGGGTTATCGATGAGGTCCGCCACGAAGGCCAGCGCTCTGACTCGATCGAGGCCACGGACCTGGCAAAGGGGGTGAACTCGGCCAGGACGTCGCTGTGCACTAACCGGGCCGGGGCCGTGTAAAAATACGTCACGGCGTCGTGGTGACGCGTCTCGCTGGCGTCGAAGTAGCAAAACAAGCCCGAGGTGTCGAGGAGCATCAGGACGGTTCCTCGGAGGAGGAATCGCACCGGCCGGCCGATTCTCGGGCGAGATCGGCGTCGATCACCTCGTTATCGGCGGATTGGGGATTACTGCTGTCAACCGCTCCCGCATACCGCCGCAGTTGCTCCAAAGCCGCGCGTGCGCCGGATCGTCCCGGTGTCGCCGAGGCTTCGGCCCATTGCGCGCCATCCATTCTGCCGCCAGCTCTTCCGGGGTTTTTCCCATCAAGGCTGCCTGGTGTCGGAAGACCTCGTAGAGTTCGTCCGGCAGTTCGAGTGTCGTGGCCTCATTCATGGATCGAGTCTCTCTCATTAACCCGCAAATCGTCTCTCCTTCCATTCTATCCCGGGAGATCATCGAGCGGCGAGACGTCTCCGGCCGGTGGTTCATCGCAGGCGACCGGAGACCGCGGCCGATTCGTCCGGCATTGGCGTGGCATCCCAGACCTGCACCTCGGCGTCGCGCCTCGACCCGCCGGGAAGATAAGACAGGCGATGACCATCGGGGCTGAAGGCGAATCCGCTATTCCCGGAACCGTTGCTCCCGACCAGGTTGACTCCGGTCGGATTCAGGGTCAACAGCTCCCGGCCGCCGGCGAGGTCCCACAGCTTCACCTCCGCCACTTGCATCGGGAACGAGGCCAGCGAGGCCAGCCGGTGGCCGTCGGGGCTGAACGCCAGCTTCCAGATCATGTAGCGATGACCGGCGAACGACAGCCGCTCCCGGCCGCTGGCGGCGTCGAGCACCTTGATCACTCCGGCGTCGCCCACGTTGCCGACGGCCGCAGCCAGCAACGTGCCATCGCCGTTGTAGGTCACGGCGTCGATCAGGCCGTGCGCGAACTTCCGGGTCAGGAACGTCTCGCCCGTCGCGGCGTCCCAGACCCGGACCTCGCTCTCCCGCCCCGGGCTCGACCAGGAAGAGGACAGCCCGCCCGCGAGCCGTCGCCCGTCGGGACTGAACGCTAGAGTCGTCGGCAACGGCAGATCCAGGTGCAACCGTTCTTGGCCCGTCTCGATGTCCCAGATCGAGACCTGGAACTCCCAGTGCTTTCGCTCCGGCTGGGAGTCTTTCCACACGTTCCATGACGTGGCCAGCCGTCGCCCGTCGGGACTGAAGGCCGCGTGATACAAGAGGCCCCTCTCGAGTTCGCCCTCGCGGTGGAACACCTCTCGGCCCGTTGCGACGTCCCAGACGCGCAGCCGGCCGATCTTCTTCGGCGGCCCGTCCGCCTGGCGCGGATCCCAGCCGTGGTAGGCCACACGGCTACCGTCGCGGCTGAGCACGACCTTCTTGGGGTCCATGAGAGGCGAGCCGTAGCCCGCCGAGGCGACATCCGTCGTGAAACGGACATGGCCGGCCTCATCCCAGACCTTCAGGACGGTCATCCCGCCGGGAGCTTCGAACGCGGCAGCGAACCGCGAGTTGGCGGCGGCCGCGGTCGCCGTAACCCGCTCGGTCGGGCCCGACCCCCTCACCGCGACTTGCGGCTGCGCGCGGTGACCGGCCACGACATGACCGCGCCATTGTCACTGGACGCGAACACCTGCCGGCCGTCGGCACTCCAGGCCACGTGGTCCAGCAACGTGATCTTTCCATCCAGGATGCGGTCGGCAGCGCGGCCGCCTCCGGTCTCGACGTCCGTGACGTTCCAGATCCGCACCTTGCTATCCTGCGAACTGACGGCCAGCCGCGAGCCGTCGGGGCTGAAGGCGACCGAAAAGGAGATCCCGGCGCTCGGGGCCGTGGTGAGCTCGAGGACCTCCTTCCCCGATCCGGCATCTCGTAGCCGGTGCGAGGCCCCGCCGACGCTGATTTCCGCCAGCCACTTGCCGTCGGGGCTATACGCCAGGCCGGCCGAGGCCGGCCCGGTCTCGAAACGCAGCCACTCCGCACCCGAAGCGGCGTCCCAGGCGCGGACTTCGCCCGCGGACCGAGAGGCTTCGGGGCCGACCGGCTTCGTCAGCGTCGCGAGGCGGGTTCCATCGGGGCTGAACGCCACCGAATGGAGGTGTACGATGTGCCGGCCCGGCAAGGCAATCGCCAGGCGTTGCCGGCCGCTGGCGAGATCCCAGATCCTCAGGTCGCTACCCGCCTGGCCCTCCTGCCGGAGGGTCACCACGGCCAGCCTCCCGCCCGAATGGTCGAAGGCCGCGGCGCCCGGCACTCCGCCGAGATCGGCGAGCGTGCACATGTCGCGACCGGTCTCCCAATCGAAGACCTTGATCCGCCAAGCGCTGCGGCCCGACTTGTCGGTGACGCGCATCATGGCGAGGAAACGCTTGCCGTCGGGGCTGAACGTGAGCGGAACATGGACGTTGCTCATCGTCTCGTCCGGGAAGGGGACGATCTGGCGCACCGTCCGGCCCGAGGTGACATCCACCAGCTTCAGCTCGAGCTTCTTGCCCGCATCCGGCTCATGATGCGGGAAGAGCATGCCCACGTAGACGTAGTGCGTTCCATCGAGACTGAGCTGTCCGAAGGTCGAGTCCTGGGCCAGCTTGGCGATGTGGACGGTCGTGCCCAGCCCGCGCAGGTAATGCCACTCGAAGCCGCGCAGGTCGGGCGTGCCCGGCCGCGGCCGATGTTCCTCCAGCAGGTCGCGCATTCGAGGGATATCGCCCGACTCCCAGGCTTCCTCGGCCAGTTGCATGTCCGAGGCGTACAGCGACCGCCGCACCGATTGCCTCGCGTCCTCGGCCGTTTGACGCTGGGCCGTGGCCAGGTCCCTCTGACGCAAGGCGTCCTTCTGGGCCTGGGCGGCGTTGGCGGCCTCTTGCATCGCCCGCTTGAGGGCCTCCATCGCTTGACGCTCGGCCCGCGCGGTGCGCAGGAGCAGCCAGGCGCCATCGGCCGCACTGAGCGCCAGCAGCACGGCGATGACCGTCGCGGTCGCCAGCCACCGCTTGTTCTTGCGCGCGAACTTCTGGAGCCGGTAGCCGGCCGACGGCGGGCATGCCTCCACCGACTCGTCGTGCAGGTAGTGCTCGACGTCCTTGGCCAGCCCGCTGGCGGTCTCGTACCGTCGCGTCCGGTCCTTTTCCAGGCACTTCATCACGATCCAGTCGACTTCGCCGCGCACCAGCTTGGACAGTCGCGCTGGTTCCGTCTTCCGCGCCGCGGCGATCTTGGGCAGGTCGCCGGAACTGCTCAGCCGCACGCTCGGACGCGGCGGCTCCTCCTCCTTGATCAGCCGCACCATCTCACCAAGGGCCGCCTCGCGCAGCCGTTGCTTCTCCAGCGGCGTCGTGCCGGTCAGCAGCTCGTAGAGCAACACCCCCAGCGAATAGATGTCGCTCCGTGTATCGACGCCGAAGGCGTTCATCTCGGCCTGTTCGGGGCTCATGTACTCGAACGTGCCGACCAGGGCGCCGAACTGGGTGAACAGCGTCCGCTCGGTCAGTCTTTGCTCGATCGCCTTGGCCACGCCGAAGTCGATCACCTTGGGCACCGGCCGGTCGTCGTACATCGTCACGAGCACATTCGACGGCTTGATGTCGCGGTGGATGATCCCCTTCTGGTGCGCGTGCTGGATCGCCTGGCAGACCGGTACGAACAGCTCGAGGCGCTCGCGTGGTGTGAGCTGGGCATCGTCGCAGAACTTGGTGATCGGTACACCATGGACCAGCTCCATGACGAAGTACGGGCGCCGGTCTCGGTGGTGCCGGCGTCGAAGACCCTGGCGATGTGGGTGTGGTCCATCACGGCCAGCGCCTGGCGCTCGGCTTCGAACCGGGCGACGACCTGGGCGCTGTCCATCCCCGGTTTGATGATCTTGAGCGCCACCTTGCGCCGGACGGGCGTCTCCTGCTCGGCCATGTAGACGACACCCATGCCCCCCTCGCCGATCTGCTGCAAGAGCTTGTACGGGCCGATCCTCGTACCGGGGCCTTCCAGGATCGGGGCATGGGCGATCGTGACCGAGCCCGTCGCCGCCGGCCGGTTCATGAAATCGCCGGCGCCCTCCATGGCGCGGAGCAGGTCTTCGACCTCTGCGCAGAGCGCGGGGTCCGCCGCGCAGGCCGCGCTCAGGAAGGCGGACCGCTCGGCCGCGGATTCCATCTCCAGGGCCCGGCCGAAGATCGATTTCACATCGGGGCTGGTGGCATTCATCGTCTGGTCCTCCCAAGGGGATTCTGAT
This sequence comes from uncultured Planctomycetota bacterium, assembly GCA_963845755.1. Classification (GTDB taxonomy): domain Bacteria; phylum Planctomycetota; class Planctomycetia; order Isosphaerales; family Isosphaeraceae; genus CAWJTV01. The sequence goes on along the minus strand of CAWJTV010000011.1, from coordinate 545,961 downwards.
GACCTCACCAACCCAGTGCGACATCCCGAACGAATCACTGCCACGTCAGCCGAGTTTTCGGGATTTAGTCTCCACACGCTTGCTCACTACCCAGGTAGCGGAAGAGCCAGGCTCTCGCGTAAGCCCAGATCCGATAGCCTTTTCTGGCCGATACGCCAAGCACTTCGGCCGCTTCCTCGACGGTCAGCCCGGCGAAGTAATGCAGCTTGACCAGCTCGGCAGCCTGCGGTTCCTCGACGGCGAGGCGCTCGAGCGCCTCGTCGACGGCCAGCAGCTCTTCCGCCGGACCGTCAGTCGAGAGGACGGCCTCGTTCAGATCGACCCGATGCTGAGCACCACCGTGCTTTACGCGCCGTTTTCGCCTGGCGTTCTCGACGAGGATCCGCCGCATGGCCTCGGCCGCCGCGCCAAAGAAGTGACCGCGACTGTTCCACGGCTTCGGGTCGTCACCAGCCACCAGGCGCAGATAGGCTTCGTGGACCAGGGCCGTCGCCTGGAGCGTCTGGCCGGGTTTTTCCCGGGCGAGACGCGTGGCGGCCAGCTTGCGCAGTTCATCGTAGACCAGCGGCAAGAGCCGATCGGCGGCGCCGGGCTCGCCCTGGTCGATCGCTTCGAGGATCCGCGTCACTTCGTTCATCGGTGGAGGCCGTTCCGGACCAACCCAAGGGCGCCGCGGCCATGGATCGACACCAGAGCACGGAGCGTCGACATCCAGGGTAATCCACCGGGTCGCTTCAGGGTAGTCGTGGCGAGGCTTCGGCCTTCTCGTCCGGCAGCGGGGTGGCGTCCCAAACATGCACCGTGGCTTCGCGACCATAGCTGCCGACGACGTAGAACAGGCGGTTGCCGTCCGGACTGAACGAGAGGCTCCTTGCCGGAAAAGACATCGCCCTTTCCAGAGAAGGTTGCTCGATCGCTTTCGTCGAGAAGGTCAGCAGTTCCTTCCCCACGGCGAGGTCCCAGAGCTTGACGTCGGACGGATGGAAAGCAAAGACCTGTGAGATGTCGAAGGAGGCAAGTCGCCGACTGTCGGGGCTGAAGGTCACCCTCCCGAACCCAAAGCCATGACTGGTGAGCGAGTGACGCTCCTCGCCGCTGGCGGCCTCGAGGACCTTGATCACACCGCCACCGTCTCTCTTCCTCAATGGCAATGCCAACCATCGGCCGTCTCCACTATAGGAGGGCTCGCCGGCAGAGTGCTCGTCCCATTTACGGCTCAGGACCACCTGGCCCGTCGCGACATCCCAGGCTCGAAGAAGCCCAGAAGCCTGAGGCACCCCGGGTTGAGGCCAGAATGTGCCCGCGACTCGGCGGCCGTCGGGGCTGAAGACGATCGTTTGCAGGAAGACCCCATCCAGATCTCGATGGAGGCGCTCTTCGCCCGAATCGAGCTCCCAGACGGAAAGCGTTGAACTTGCCGACGATAAGGGCCCTCTGGCCGCAACCGTCGCCAGAAGCCGTCCATCGGAACTGAGGGCAACGACGTCGGAATTGAGATCCAGGTCGCGGGCAATGATCTCTTCGCGGTCGCGATGGAATATGCTTCGACCTGTAACGATGTGCCAGGCCCGGATCTGAACGACCCTCTTTTCGGCCCCATCGGCTCGAGACTGGTAAGTTGCGTGGTACGCCAGTCGGGTGCCGTCGCGACTGAGTTGGACCGCTCGACGAGTAAGGCTGATCCTGGGACCGTTTAGGGCGGGTTCGGTCGTTTGGAACAGCACCTGACCCGCCTGATCCCAGACCTTGATCTCGGTCTTCCCGAGCCCTCGCTTCGTCTCGAAGGCGGCGGCGAACCGATTCGCACTCGCCGCCGAGGTCGGCCCGGCCCAGGTCGCCTCGTCAGTCCCCTTGAGCGTGAGATGCTCGTCCTGGGCCTGGATCTGCCAGGTCAAGATCTTGCGGCCCTGGCCCGAGGCCGAGACGAACCGGCCGTCGGCGCTCCAGGCCACGTGCGAAACGAGCGCCCAGTTTCCTTTCAGGATCAGATCCGGCGTTCGGGTCGCCCTTGTCTCATCCGGGGACACGTCCCAGATGTGGACTTTCCCGCCCTCCGACACGTAGGCCACGCGCGTTCCGTCGGGACTGAAGGCGATCGAGTCGGGCCCTCTCCGGTCCTTCCGGTCCTCCTCCATGGTGAGTTTGAGGATCTCCTTGCCCGAGCCGGCATCCCGGATCCGATGCATCGTCCCGCCGTCGCAGGAGACCGCCAGGGTTCGCCCGTCAGGACTATAGGCCAGGCCGGTCGCCCGGGGTGCCATGCCGTGGCGGAACAGCTCCTTGCCCGTGGTGGCGTCCCAGGCGCGGAGCTCGAGCGGGGCGCTTGAGGTATAGGGTCGGGCGGGCCATAACAGGGCGGCGATGCGTGTCCCATCCGGACTGAATGTGATCGAGGGCGAGCCACGGAAATGGCCGTCCGGTAGCGGGATCGCCAGAACCTGTTTTCCGCCGTCGATGTCCCAGATGATCAGGTCGTCACCGCCTTGATCCGTGGGCCGGGCGATCCCCGTTGCCAACCGGGTCGCCGAGGGGTCGAACGCCAGCGCCGAGACCATTGTTGTGAGGTCGGAGCGCGCAAACATCGCGCGACCGGTCAACCAATCCCAGACCTTGAAACCCCATTTGACCGGCCGACCCGAGGCGTCGGGGGTTTGCGAGCGGTGGACGAAGCGATGGCCGTTGGGGCTAAACTGGATCGTATCCAGGCTAAAAACCAGGATCTCGCCAGGGTAGGGATCGATCCTGCGCACTTCTCGGCCGCTCAGACCATCCATCAGCCTGAGCTCGAGCTCAGCCGCGTTGGGCGGTCCCTTCTTCGATCGCGAATACACCGGGGAGACGTAACGCGTCCCATCGCGGCTCAACGTTCCAAAAGCCAGATCGTTGGACAATTCGACCACACGGATGGTCGAGCCCAATCTTCGAAGGTAATGCCACTCGAATCCGCGCAGGTCGTCATCGCCCGATCCCGGCCGTTGCTGTTCCAGGAGGTCGCGCATCCCATCGCCGTTGTCGCTGTCCCAGGCCGCCTGCGCCCGTTGGATGTCCGAGACGTAGAGCGATCGCCGCAGCGATTGCCGGGCTGACTCAGCCTCTTGCCGTTTGGCCTCCGTCTCGCGCCGGGAATCCTCGGCGACACGTTCTGCGTGGACCGCTCGATCTCGTTCAACCCTGGCCCGGACCGCCTGCCAGGCGCTCACGATGGTCCCCAGGATCAGCAGGGCGACGAACGCCGTGGCCGTCGCCAGGGCGGTCCGGTGTTTTCGGGTGAACTTCCTCAGCCGGTACGAAGCCGAAGGGGGACAGGCTTCGACCGCTTCGTCGGCCAGGTAACGCTCGACGTCGCGGGCCAGGCTGTTGGCCGTCTCGTACCGCCGCGTCCGATCCTTCTCCAGGCACTTCATCACGATCCAGTCGACCTCCCCGCGCATCAACTTCGCCAGCTTCGCCGACTCGGTCTTGCGCTGGGCCGAGATCGACGGCAGCGCGTCGCCCGATTCGCTCAGTCGGGTGCTCGGCCTGGGCGGCTCCTCTTCCTTGATCCGACGCAGGATCTCGGCATAGCCCGCCTCGCGCAGCGACGCGCGCTCGAGCGGCGTCGTGCCGGTCAAGAGCTCGTAGAGCAGGACCCCGAGCGCATAGACGTCGCTCCGCGTGTCGACCCCCAGGGCGCTCATCTCGGCCTGCTCGGGGCTCATGTACTCGAGTGTGCCGACGATCGAACCGTACTGGGTGAACATGGTGCGCTCGGTCAACCTCTGGTCGGTGGCCTTGGCCACGCCGAAGTCGATCACCTTGGCGACGGGCTTGCCGTCGTAGAGCGTCACCAGGACGTTCGAGGGCTTGATATCTCGGTGGATGATCCCCTTCTGGTGCGCGTGCTGGATCGCCTGGCAGACGGGGATGAACAACTCGAGACGCTCGCGGGGATTGAGCTGGACGTCGTCGCAGTATTTCGTGATCGGGACGCCGTGCACCAGCTCCATGACGAAATACGGGCGGCCGGTCTCGGTCGTGCCGGCATCCAGCACGCGCGCGATGTTCTGGTGGTCCATCAAGGCCAGCGCCTGGCGCTCGGCCTCGAACCGCGAGATCACCTGCTTGGAGTCCATCCCCGGCTTGATGATCTTGAGCGCGACGCGCCGCCGGACCGGCTTCTCTTGCTCGGCCATGTAGACGATGCCCATGCCGCCCTCGCCGATCGGCTGCAAGAGCTTATAAGGACCGATGCAGGTCCCAGGTCCTTCGGTGATGGGCCGGGGCTCTTGCGGTCGCGGGCGAGCGAGCAGAGGGTGTGAACGGGTCGGTCAGGTCCGCATCGATTGCCGGCTTCTGGAGGAAGCTACCGGCGTCGCCATACGCTTGCAGCAGGGCATCCAGCTTTCGGCGGAGCTCGACGTCGTTCGTGCAAGCCCGATCCAGATAAGATCGTCGCGCTCCGGGATCTTCGATCTCCACGGCCTCGTCGAAGATCGCTTTGACGCTCGGCTTTTCCGCGTTCATGGCTCGGTCCTCCATCTGAATTGATCTCTCTGGAGGGCAGTGCGACGTCCCGGAGCGAATCGTGCCATCAGATTCGCGATTTCTCTCAGAGTCTGTCCCGGAAGCCTCAACGGCCGTCTCGTAGGGTGCTCTGTGAGCACCGAATTCGGCCCAGTCCGCCAGATCGGTGCTCTGTGAGCACCGAGTTCGGCCCAGTCCGCCGGATCGGTGCTCTGTGAGCACCGAATTCGGCCCAGTCCGCCAGATCGGTGCTCACAGAGCACCCTACAAAGACCTTCCGAGACAGTCTCTCAATCCGTCGTTCCGTCGGGAGGATTCAACTGCTGATAGAGCCACGCACGGGCATAGGCCCAGTGGCGGTTGGCGGTGCGCACCGAGATGCCCAGCGCCGCGGCGGCTTGCTCGATCGTCAACCCGGCGAAGTGCCGGACCTTGACCACTTCGGCGACGGTTGGCTCCTCCTCGGCCAGACGGTCCAGGGCGTCGTTGAGCGCGAGCAATTCGTCCGATGCCTCGTCCGCGGCGAGGTCGATCCGGTCCAGGTCGATCCGATTCAGGCCGCCAGCGTGGCGGATGCGCGCCTTGCGCCGGGCGTTCTCGACGAGGATGCGCCGCATGGCCTCGGCCGCCGCGCCGAAGAAGTGGCCGCGGCTGTTCCACGGCTTGGCATCGTCACCACCCACCAGGCGCAGGTAGGCTTCGTGGACCAGGGCCGTCGCCTGAAGGGTCTGCCCGGGCTTTTCTCGCGCCAGCCGCGCGGCGGCCAGCTTGCGCAGTTCGTCGTAGACCAGCGGCAAGAGCCGATCGGCGGCGCCGGGCTCGCCCTGGTCGATCGCTTCGAGGATCCGCGTCACTTCGTTCATCGGTGGAGGCCGTTCCGGACCAATCCCAGGGCGTCGCGGCCGTGGATCGACACTAGAGCACGGGACGTCGACATCCAGGGTAATCCACCGGGCCGCTTCAGGGTAGTCATCGCGAGGCTTCGGCCTTCTCGTCCGGCATCGGGGTGGCGTCCCAGAACTGCACCCTGGCTTCGCGACCATGGCTCCCGACGACGTAGGACAGGCGGTTGCCGTCCGGACTGAACGAGAGGCTCCTCGTCGGAACAAACATGCGGCCCCCTCGAAGAAGATGGCTCGAGCGCTTTTGTCGAGAAGGTCAGCAGTTCCTTCCCCATAGCGAGGTCCCAGAGCTTGACGTCGGAAGTACTGGGTCCGTGAGATGTCGAAGGAGGCAAGTCGCCGACTGTCGGGGCTGAAAGTCACCCCCAAGATCGGAAAGCCATGACCCGTGAGCGAGTGACGCTCCTCGCCGCTGGCGGCGTCGAGAACCTTGATCACACTGCCACCGTCTCTCTTCGCCAATGGCAATGCCAACCATCGGCCGTCTCCGCTATAGGACGGCTCGTGGGGAGGGCTCTCGTCCCATTTACGGCTCAGGACCACCTGGCCCGTCGCGACATCCCAGACTCGAAGCTCAGTAGCCAGAGACTCCCTGGATCGAAGCCAGATGTTGCCCGCGACCCGGCGGCCGTCGGGGCTGAAGACGATCTTGTACATGGATTTCCCCATCCAGATCTCGATGGAGGCGCTCTTCGCCCGAATCGAGCTCTCGGACGGAAAGCAATGACTTTGACGCCGATAAGGATCCTCTGGCCGCAATCGTCGCCAGAAGCCGTCCATCGGAACTGAGGGCAACGTCGTCGAACCAGATGCTAGACGTCGAGGGCATAGTTATCCTCGCGGTCGCGATGGAACACGCTTCGACCTGTCGCGATGTCCCAGACCCGGACCTGAGCTGACCGCTTTTTTCGTCCCATCGGCTCGAACCAGTCATAATTCGCGCGGTACGCCAGTCGGGTGCCGTCGCGACTGAGCTTGACCGCTCGAACACTCTCTCTGTTCCTGGGACCGTCCGGGGCGGGTTCGGTCGTCTGGAACAGCACCTGACCCGCCTGATTCCAGACCTTGATCTCGGTCTTCCCGGGCCCTCGCCGTCCCGAAGGCGGCGGCGAACCGATTCGCACTCGCCGTCGAGGTCGGCCCAACCCGGGTCGTCTCGTCAGTCCCCTTGATCGTGAGGTGCTCGTCCTGGGCCAGGACCTCCCAGGTCAGGATCTTGCGGCCCTGGGCCGTGGCCGAGACGAACTGGCCATGGGTGCTCCAGGCCACATCCGAAACCCTGGTCCGTTGTTCCCTTTCAGGATCAGATCCGGCGATCGGCTCGCCCTGGTCTCATCCGGGGTCACGTCCCAGATCCGCACTTTCCCGTCCTCAGACCGTGCCGGCCACGCGCGGTTCCGTCGGGACTGAAGGCGATCGGGTCGAGCCGTTCAGTTTATCAGGCCCTCCTCCCCCATGGTGAGTTTGAGGATCTCCTTGCCCGAGCCGGCATCCCGGATCCGATGCATTGGCCCGCCGTCGCCGGAGACCGCCAGGGTTCGCCCGTCGGGACTATAGGCCAGGGCGGTCGCCCCGGGGCCCGTATCGTGGCGGAACAACTCCTTGCCCGTGGCGGCGTCCCAGGCCCGGAGCTCGCGCGGAGCGTCGGCGGCATAGGAGTCTGGCGGGCAGCAACACGGCGGCGATGCGTGTCCCATCCGGACTGAATGTGATCGAGGACCAGTCACCGAACTGGCGGTCCGGTAACGGGATCGCCAGGAGCTGTTTTCCGCCATCGATGTCCCAGATGATCAAGTCGCCACCGGCTTGATCCCTGGGCCGGGCGATCCCCGTTGCCAACCGGGTCGCCGAGGGGTCGAACGCCGGCATCGAGACCACTCCGGTGAGGTCGGAGCGCGCAAACACCTCGCGACCGGTCAACCAATCCCAGACCTTGACACGCCATTTGACCGGACGACCCGACGCGTCGCGGGCTTGCGAACGGTGGACGAAGCGATGGCCGTTGGGGCTAAACTGGATCGAAGGGATGCCAATGGTCTGGATCTCGCCAGGGTAGGGATCGATCCTGCGCACTTCTTTGCCGCTCAGACCATCCGCCAGCCTGAGCTCGAGTTCATACGCGTCGGGCGGTCCCTTCTTCAATTGCGAATATGCGGTGGCGACGTAACGAGTCCCGTCGCGGCTCATCGTCCCAAGTTTCAGACGATCGGACAATTCGACCACACGGAGGGTCGAGCCCAATCTTCGAAGGTAACGCCACTCGAATCCGCGCAGGTCGTCATCGCCCGATCCCGGCCGTTGCTGTTCCAGGAGGTCGCACATCACGTCGCGGTTGCCGCTGTCCCAGGCCGCCTGCGCCCGTTGGATGTCCGAGACGTAGAGCGATCGCCGCAGCGATTGCCGGGCTGACTCGGCCTCTTGCCGTTTGGCCTCCGTCTCCTGCCGAGAAACCTCGGCGACACGTTCCGCGACGACAGCTCGATCGCGTTCCACGCGAGCGATCCGCTCGGCCTGCCTGGCCCGGACCGCTTGCCAGGCGCTCACGATGATCCCCAGGACCAGCACGGCGGCGATCGCCGAGGCCGTCGCCAGGGCGGCCCGGTGCTTGCGGGCAAACTTCTTCAACCGGTACAAAGCCGAAGGGGGACAGGCTTCGACCGCTTCGTCGGCCAGGTAACGCTCGACGTCTCTGGCCATCCCGCTGGCCGTCTCGTACCGCCGCGACCGGTCCTTCTCGAGCGCCTTCATCACGATCCAGTCCAGGTCGCCTCGCACCAGGGCCGAGAGTTTCGCCGGCTCGGTCTTCCGTCGCATCGACACGGTGCGAAAGCGCCTCTCCGAGGGTGCTGAGCCGCGTGCTGGGCTTCGGCGGCTCCTCTTCCTTGATGATCCGGCGGATCTCGTCGTACGCCGCGGTGGCGAACCGCTGGCGGTCGAACGGCGTCGTGCCGGTGAGCAACTCGTACAGGAGCACGCCGAGGCTGTAGACGTCGCTGCGGATGTTGACGTCCAGCGCGTTGATCTCGGCCTGCTCGGGGCTCATGTACAGCGGCGTGCCGATCATCTGCTGGAGGCGGGTGTAGATCGTCTTGTCGGTGAGCTGCTGGCCGACGGCCTTGGCGACGCCGAAGTCGATCACCTTGACCACCGGCACGCCGTCGTGGGGGGCCACCAGGATGTTCGACGGCTTCAGGTCGCGGTGGATGACGCCCTTGGAGTGGGCGTGCTGGACCGCCTGGCAGACGTTGACGAACAGCTTCAGGCGGTCTCGGGGAGCGAGCTGGTGGACGTCGCAATATTCGATGATGGGCATCCCCTTGACCAGCTCCATCACGAAGTAGGGCAGGCCGCTCTCGGTCTTACCGGCATCGAGGACGCGGGCGATGTTGGGGTGGTCCATCAGGGCCAGGGCCTGGCGCTCGGCCTCGAACCGGGCGATCACGTCCCGGGTATCCATCCCCGGCTTGATGATCTTGAGCGCAACCTTGCGGCGGACGGGCTGCTGCTGCTCGGCGACGAACACCAGGCCCATGCCCCCCTCGCCGATCTGCTCCATCAGCTTGTACGGGCCGACCAGGGTGCCGGGCCCCTCGGAAATCGGCGCATAATCGTCGGTGCGGTCCCCGGCCTCGGCGGTGGCATTGAGGAAGCTGCCGACCTTGGGATGCGCATTGAGCAGTCGCTCGACGTGCCGGCGGATTTCCGGGATCGAGGCAGGCGGCGTCCAGGTATGAGGACCGGGCCTCGGGCGTCGGCCGCTCCAGGGCGGCCAGGAAGATCGACTCGATGGCGGACAGGTCAGTCATGAGGGGGCTCCTTACTGGCTATCTCAAAACGGGGACTGGCTCCGAGTCTTCGAGGTGCCTGTCCCCTTTTTGAAATAGCCTCTTATGCAGGGTTCTGTCTGTCCGTGCGACGGAATCCCTCGAAACCCCTCACGCCGGAGATGATTTTTTCGGCTGAGCGTCGGACGGAGGCTCTTCTTTCAGCTCGGCGAATAGCCAGGTGCGGGCGAACGCCCAGTATCGCTCGGCCGTCGCCAGCGAGACGCCCATCGCGTCGGCCGCCTCCGGCATGGTCAGCCCGGCGAAGAATCGGAGCTTCACCACCTCGGCCCGCTTCGGGTCGAGCGCGGCGAGCCGGTCGAGCGCCTCGTCGAGCGCGAGCAGGTCGTCGTCCGGCGGGGGCTCGGCCAGCGAACATGCCGCGTCGAGCTCAACTCGCCTGAGACCGCCGCCATGCCGGCCCCGACCTTTCCGGCGGGCGTTCTCGACGAGGATCCGCCGCATGGCCTCGGCCGCCGCGCCGAAGAAGTGGCCGCGACCGTTCCACGGCTTCGTGTCGTCACCGTCCACGAGTCGCAGATAGGCTTCATGGACCAGGGCCGTCGCCTGAAGAGTCTGGCCGGGTTTTTCCCGGGCGAGCCGCGCCGCGGCGAGTTGCGCAACTTCTCATAAACCAGCGGCAAGAGCCGATCGGCGGCGCCCGGGTCGCCCTGTTCGATCGCCGCGAGAATCCGGGTCACATCGTTCATCGCCACAGATCCCCATCGAATCCCGAGGCTGACCGAGTGGGCTCTCTCCCAGAGTTCGCTCACCGACTCGCGGTGGGAATCCGACACCGGGTCGTCGGATCGAGCCCCCGAATCTCGGGTTGCATCCCGGGACTCATCCTATACCGTGACCAGGCCATGCGGCGAGATGTCTGCCACGGCACTCTGGCAAGGTCTTCGTTGTGCGAGGTCCCTTTCGGCGGGAAGGGGGAAGTCATGGCTGGCAAAACGGCACGCAAGACGGTGCGACCGGAACAGGGAACGCCAGCCGAAGCGCGGTCCTCACATTGAGGAAGACCGGGAAATGAGTAAGATGGAGTCGGCGAGAAAGACAGCGGTTGCCCCGGTGATGCAGAAAGAGGATCGTCGATGGCTACGGACAAGCTGACGCCCAAGCGATCGAAGGGCGAGGCACTCACTCCCAAGAAAGTTTCTCCGAAGAAGGCCAAGCCCGAGGGGACCGGATCGAACGGGCCGGGGGCGGTTGCCAAGGGCGAGTCTAAGCCGAAAGCCAGCAGGAAGGCGCCGCGTGAGAAGGATGCTCCCTTCAACGCGGAAACCGCCCAGGTCCTGCGCGACGCCGATGCCGGCAAGAACCTGCTCGACTATCCGAGCCTGGAAGCCATGTTCGAGGACCTGGGTATTTGATGTGGCCAGGCGCAAGTCGAAGAAGACCTCAACTCCCGAGCCGCCACCACCGCCCCCGCCTCTCGTGGCGAAGCCGACCACCAAATTTCGGCAAGACGTGGAGCGTCAGAGGCGGCGCGGCAAGGATATGGACAAGCTTCGCGCGATCATCGAGTCGCTGTGCCATCATCGTCCCTTGGACGCGAGGCACAGAGATCATGGCTTGAAAGGCGATTGGAAGGGTTGGCGGGATTGCCATGTGGAACCGGACTGGGTCCTGATCTACAAGCGGAAGGCCGGTGATTTGATCCTGGGCCGGACCGGCACACACGACGATCTGGGGCTCGAGTCGAGGCGTCGCATTGGGCCGGCGCCGTGGGAGCTCGAGATTCGAGCCGTTCGACTCAGACGATGCCGATCAGCAGGGCGTTCCCTCGTGCCGCGGCCAATCGGTAGTAGGTGACAAGCAGGTCGAAGTAGCCGACCAGTTCCCCGAAAACCTGTTCATCATCCTCGGTCTCATCAACTGGCGTTTCGGGCCAACCCGCCTTGAGGCTTGCCGGATCATAGCGTCGCTGGAGCTCCTCGTGCGTCAGCGCGGAAAGCGCGGACGCGATCTCACAAACCTCGTCCGCCCAGAGACAACGGCGCGCAACCGCCACCGACCGTCTTTCCGCCGAGGATGGCACGCGAGAGAGGCGAGGCCACGGACCGAAACTCGCCCGTCAGGAGGTGATGGAGCGCCAGCCACATTTTTTCCAGGCTCACTGGCGGGGGCAACTCGTTCCGCATGCCCGGCGATTCGTACAACTTCAGGACCGATAACGAGGTCCCGCGGCTGTCTGGCGCACCCGCCTGCTCGATGAGAGTCGAAACCTCGGACTCGTCCAGGTCCATGAGGGTTCCCTCAGGAATCTGGGTGTAAACGCAGTAGTAACCCATGCGAGAATTCCTCGGTTCCCCCATGCTACTCGATTTGGGAGACCGTCCCCGGCGCCCGGGACGGCGGACGCCGCGACCGGCGCGGACAGTCTTCAATGTCCGGGCTCGTCATCGTCGTCATCGTCGTCATGAGCGCATCCCGGGCCCCTCGCCCGGCCGCGCGGGGTATTCGCGCGTTCCCTTGAAGAGGCTGTACCAGGTGATCCGGTTCATCCAGTAGGGGTCGGGCGCGTCGAGGTGGCTCCAGTCGAGCGACAGGGTCTTCTCCAGCCAGTAGCGATCGGCGTCGGTCATGGCCGCGCCCGAGGGGTTTCGTTCGTCGAGCGGCACGTTGTTCGGCCACCGGGCGATAGGGCGTCAGGTCGAGCTGGTCGCTGAAGCATGCGACCATCGGGTCGGCGACCGAGTCGAACTTGTTCATCGGGTCGAGGCCCAGCATCATCTCGATCGACCGGATCATGTTCGTCTGGGTGTAAAACGTCGAGTCGACCGTCTTGCGGCGGTTGTACGGACTGATCGCCATGAAGACGGTGCGATGGCCGTCGACGTGGTCGGGGCCCGACTGGGCATCGTCCTCGACGACGAAGATGCACGTCTCCTTCCACTGCGGGCTCTTCGATACGGCCTCGACCACCCGGCCCAGCGCCAGGTCGTTGTCGGCCATCATCGCGCGGGGCGTCGGATACTTCGGGTTGGTTCCCTCGGTATGGTCGCAGGGCAGGCTCATGATCATCAGGTCGGGCATCGCTTGTCCTGCCGGCTGAACTCCTCGTATTCCCGGATAAACACATCGGCGCGGAACTGGTCGCTCTGGAGCAGCGGCCAGTAGTGGACCTCGCGGTTGATCAGCGGCTTGAGGCTGGCGACCGTGGTGTCGGCGGTGAACTTGAACCGGTGGGTCCCCTTGACTTTCGGTCCTCCCAGAGCTCGAACCAGTCCTTCGGCTTGGGGTCGTAGGTCGCGAGCTTGTCGTCGCAGAACTCGCCCCAGACGCGGACCGATCGCTCTTTCTTCGAGCGCGGCGTCCCACAGGGCGCCGCCGTTGGAGATCGACATGGCGCAGTCGCCGTCGTCGGGGTAGGTGCGCGAGTAGCCGACGTAGAAGTGCTCGAGATAGTCGTTGGCCAGGCACTGGGTCGACCAGGCGTGACCGTCGGCGCTGTTGGTCCCGCAGACATAGCCGTTGTCGAACAGGGTGAACTCGCGAACGATCTTGCGGTGGTTGGGCATGATCGTCTCGCCGAGGCTGCACAGCTTCGGGTCGCCGTTGCCGATGGGCAGGTCGCCGAAGACCTCGTCGTAGGTGCGGTTCTCCTTGATGATGTAGAGGACGTGCTTGATCCCGCCGTTGTAGACCTTCAGCGGCGGCCGGCCTGGGTTTGCACTTCCCATCGGTTGTTGCGGGCGACGAGCTCGGTCTCGCTTCACCAGGTCCGCCGCCAGGTCGACGATGGTCACCGTGCCCTGAAAGTCGTGGGCATTGCCCGGCTTGCCGAGCGAGGTCTTGCTCACCGAGCCGTTCCCCTTGGTGTTGAGTACGAAGGCCGACTTGCCGTCGCGGCTGAAGGCCACCGCCGTGGGGAAATACCCGGCGTGGCGGAACCCGCGGACCTGCCCGCTGGCCAGGTCGATCTCGGCCAGCGCGTTGTCGCCGCCGTCGGCGACATAGAGCGTGTCGCCGCGCAAGGCCAGCGCATTGGGCATGCCGCCGAGCACGCGGAGCGATCCCCAGCGGAGGGGAATCGTCCGCGTGACCTGGCCGGCGTCGAGATCGATCTCGCTGATCGAGTCGCTCATGGCGTTGGCGACGTAGGCGCAGCCGGCCTTCGCACGACGATCGCCGTGGGATGGATGCCGACCGCGACGTGCCGGGTTGCGCCGGTCTGCGCGATCGATCAGGCTGACCGTCCCCGACGCCGGGGCCCCTGCGGTCGTCAACCACGATGTCGAGATCCTGGCTCTTGGCGGTCCGGTCGCCGGGCTTCGGCAGCCGGCCGCCCCAGTTGCTGACGACCAGCGTCCGCTCGTCTTCCGAGAGCCTCGGCTCGTACGGCAGGGTCTGCACCGGGTACTCGCGGACGACGCGTTCGTGGTCGAGATCGACCTCGGCGACCGCGTTGCGGTTGGCCGCGGCCACGAACAGTCGCGTGCCGTCGCGGGTGATCGCCATCCCGCCGGGAACCGGGTTCTCGTTGTCCCCGTCGGGCTGGATGCGGATGCGGCGCCGCGCCCTCGAGCTTGCCGCTCTCATAGGTGAATGCCTGGACATGGCCGCGATCGGTGCTGGCGAAGAGCCGCGTGCCGTCGGGCGACCAGACGAGGCCGCGAAACCCGGCCGAGGTCTCGCCCTCCCGAGGTGGAGAGCGAGACCCTGCGCCCCGCCCGACGCCCGTCGTGATCGGCCAGGAAGACCTCGGACTTGTTCAGGACGGCGAAGACCTCGTCGCGGGGATGCACCGCCAGGTCGATCGGCCGGCCGTTGAAGGCGATCGAGCCCGCCTCGATCCGCTGGCCCGAGGAGACGAGGAAGCTGCCGTCGGTCTGGCGGCCCATCCACACCGGGCTCTAGCGCGCCATGCCCGCGGCGACGGCCACGAGTGCCAGGAGGCCAAAGCACCGCGAACGCGCTTTCGATCTCGTTGCCGGTCATGGGCGGTCCTCTGCTAAGTGTGCCGCCGACGGGCTTCAGGCATGGCCCGCTCATGCCTTCGGATCTGACGGTTGGCTGCTCTCGCGGACGATGAGCTCGCCGGGGATCAGCACCTTGACCGGCGGCCCCGTGTCGCCGGCGACGCCGGCCCGGATCAGCCGGGTGGCCTGGCGGGCGACCGACTCGGACGAGAACGCATACGTCGTCACGCCGATCGAGTAGGCCTTGCCGATCGGTAGGTTGTCGAAGCCGGTGACGGCGACGTCGGCCGGCACGCGGACGCCCCGAGTTGAGCAACTCGAGGATCAATCCCAGCGCGGTGTAGTCCTGGTAGCAGACGACGCCGTCGGCAGCTGCGCCAGGACGCGGTCAGCCAGCTTGGCGTACGATTCCTTGGTGGCCAGACCCGAGGGCTGCTCGAGCACGAGCGGATCGCGGCCGCGGCCGGCGTGGTGCAGCGCAGCGAGATAGCCGGCCAGGCGAGCTTCGTGGCTGCTGGTGGGCGATCCGGTGAGGAACGCAATCTGTCGCCGCCCCTGGTCGAGCAGGTGCTGCGTGCATCGCAGCCCGCCGTCCAGGTCGTCAGCCGCGACGAGGTCGTATTCGAGCGGGCGGGCGAGGCCGCGGAGGTTGCGCTCGATCAGCACGACGACGATCCCCGCCTCGCCGGCAGGCGCGGAGGAACGCCTCGTCCTGCCGCGTGGCCGTCGTCCTCGTAGCGCGACGGCATGAAGATCAAGCCCGAGATCCCGTCCTCGGCCGCGCGACGGGCCTGCCGCCGCAAGTCGGCCGGGCGCGTCGCCTCGTCGAAGTGGAAGCGATCGTGCTCGACCTTGATTCCCTCCTGCGCGCAGGGCCGCGAACCCCGCCTGCACGAACGCGAGGCTCGCGTGGTAAGCCGGGCCCGGGCGTGCTCCGCTGGACCAGCGCAAGACGCTCCGCACTCTCGGCCGCCGCGGCCGGCGTCACGAAGCTGCCCGATCGTTCCACCGTCCGGATCAGCCCCTTGTCCCTGAGCACCTGGATCGCCCGCGACGCCGTGACCACCGAGACGCCATACGCCGCGGCGACCTCCCGCGAGCTCGGCACCTTGGCGCCGTCCCGCCCCGCGACCTGCGACTCGATCGCGCGGGCAATATCCAGATATTTCGGCAACGTTGCGGATGACATCGACCCCCCTAGTCCGTTCGGACACACCCCAACCCCAAGCCCCATCACTCGAATCGAAACCGGCTCAATCGTAGCCGAAAAGGGTTCCAGGCACAACTGTGTAGCGCAGATTCTTGCTCGAAATTCCGAACGGTCCCATCACGTTTGCACGTCAGTGACCATCCCTTCTTCGAATTAATGCGGGGAATTCATCGATTATTCACTTGCGTACGGAGCGATAGAGGCGACAATCATTCTCGTTCGTGAGACGAATCTGTATATACAGTATGCGGCATGGACACGCGAGAGGTCCGGGCCTTTGGTTAGGCCCGGTGAGGAGGCGAAATGATGATTCGTTTCCGGGTTGCTGTGATCGTGGTGCCGGCCCTGGCGCTGACACTCGCCTCGTGCGGAGGGACGGCCGAGGGCCTGGCGCCGGTGACGGGCAAGGTCGTCTGCGACGGCCAGCCGGCGGCCGGGGCCATCCTGTTATTCCACCGCCAACCCGGCGAGCCCGCGCCCCGACCACGGCGGCGGGCGTCATCCCGTCGGCGACCGTCGGCGACGACGGGTCCTTCATCGTCGAGAGTGCCTCGCTGGGCCGCGGGGCTGCACCCGGCAAGTACAACGTGCTTGTCCAGTGGCCCGAGCCGGACGACTCCGCGGCGGCCGACGCCGGCGGCAAGACCAAGATCGCAACGAGTCGGGGGCAAGCAGGTCGTCGTGGCCAAGCACGACAAGCTCGACCCGGTCCCCTCCGATCGCCTGAAGGGCCGGTACTCCGACTCGAGCAAGCCCCAGCTCAAGGCCGAGATCAAACCCGGTTCCACCGACCTGGGTACCCTCGAAATCACGCTCAAGTGACGCGACTCGATCCATCAACTCCGTCGATCCGATGTGGCCACATTCGGGTGCCCGCATCCTCAATTCCGGCATCGAACCCTCATCTAATAGGAGTACACACCATGACCCGCGTCCGTACGGGGCCCCGCCGGGCCTTCACCTTGATCGAGCTCCTGGTGGTGATCGCGATCATCGCGGTCCTGATCGCCCTGCTGCTGCCCGCGGTGCAATCGGCCCGCGAGGCCGCCCGCCGCGCCCAGTGCGTCAACAACATGAAGCAGATCGGCCTGGGCACGCTGAACTTCGAGTCGATCAACGGCTGGATGCCGCCCGATGTCGACTACCTCGTGCCCCCCTACCTGCCCGACTCCGATCCCTCGGCCGTCTTCAGCTCCAACCAGGAGAATGCGGGCAATTTCACCCGGATCCTCCCGTTCATGGAGCAACAGAACGTCTACAACATGATCAATTTCAACCTGGCGGCGCTCGACCAGATGAACGTGCCGCCGGCCGTTGGCGGCTCGGGGGGGCTCTTTCCCGGAGTCGGCCAGAACTCGGCGTACTCCATCACGATCAACGGGTTCCTCTGCCCCTCGTCGCCCGCCCCCGGCAGGATCAATTACTACAATACCGTCTGGAGCGGATTCGGCAACGGTCACGGCAACCCCGTCCCCAACCCGCCCGACCAGGAGTGGGGCCGGACGGATTACTTCGCCACACCGGGCTTCCACACCAGCCTGCTGCTGAGCCTGGGCTACTCCCAGGCCGCCGCCAACGGCGCTCACAAACGCCGACAGCGGGGCCATCTGCGACATCTCGACCGGCAACCCGACCACCGGGTTGGTCAACACGCCGATCGCGCACGTCCGGATCGCCAGCATCACCGACGGTACGTCGAACACCGTGATGATCGCCGAGGGCGCAGGCCGACCCATCGGTTACAACCACTCCCGCACGATCTACAATCAGAACGGACCGGTCGACGGCGTGATCAACCCGGTCAACGGCGGCGGCGGCGCCTGGGCCGACCCGTTCTCCTACGCCCACCTCGACGGGTCCTCCTCCAACGGCATCCGCGGTAACGGCATCTGCCTGATCAACTGCACCAGCAACAACGAGATCTACTCGTTCCACCCCGGCGGTGCCAACATGCTCTTCGCCGACGGGTCGGTCCACTTCTTCAAGGAAACCGTGGACCCTCGGGTTGTCGTCTACATGATCACTCGCTCCGGCGGCGAGATCGTCAGTTCTGACCAGTATTGATTGATTGATCGAGGCGCAGGCTGCCCAGATCGCCCTCGCCGCCCCGATGATGCGGGGGATGGATGGCGAAGACAGCCGAGTCTCGGGGACCGGCCGGTGCAAGCCGGCACGGCCCCGGGACTTCGTCGCGAGCGGCCTGTGGTCGCGATTCGACCGGGTCTCTGACTCATGATGCGACATCGTCGTCCGTCGCCGCCTATGTTAGACTTCGGGAAGAGGAGGCTCCGGCCATGACTCAGACCATGACCCCGACCGCGGATCGATTGAGGACCTGGCAGATCCTCATGGTGGGGCTGATGGTGCTGGGTTATTCGGGGTTCTACCTCTGCCGGTCGAACCTGTCGGTCACGCTCCCCTTGATCATCGACGACCTGGCGGTGCGCGGGATCGAGCGGAACTCGGCGAAGGTCTGGCTCGGCTGGGTGATCACGCTGGGCACGCTGGGCTACGCGCTGGGCAAGTTCTTCGCGGGAGGACTGGTCAACCTGCTGGGCGGGCGCCGGAACTACCTGATCAGCATGGCCGGCGCGATCGCCTGCACGATGCTGTTCGCGATGGGGGGCTCGCTGCCGGTCTTCACCCTCGCCTGGTCCGCCAACCGACTGATCCAGTCGCTGGGCTGGCCGGGGATGATCAAGATCACCTCACGCTGGTTCTCCTATTCGCGATACGGCACGGTGATGGGCGTCATCAGCCTGAGCTTCCTGTTCGGCGACGCGGTGGCGCGCGCCTTCATGGCACGGCTGATCGGCGCCGGGCTGGGCTGGCGGGGCGTCTTCTGGGTCGCGGCGGGCGTCCTGGCCGGCCTCTGGATCCTCAACGTGGCCTGGATTCGCGAGTCGCCCAAGGACCTCGGCCTGCCCGAGCCGCCGTCGAATCCCGGCAACCTGTTCGGCGCGCTCGGCGAGGACCCGAATCCCGATGCGGCCGGTCCGCTCTTCGACACGATGGCGCGGAGCCCTGCCTTCTGGATCGTGTGCTTCATGTCGGTCGGCATGACCTTGTTGCGTGAGACGTTCAACAACTGGACGCCGACCTACCTGGTGGAAGGGGTCGGCCTGAGCAAGGGTTCGGGCGCCGGACTGAGCAGCCTGTTCCCCCTCTTCGGCGGGATCTCGGTCATCGCCGCGGGGATTCTGGGCGACCGCTTCGGCCGCGGCGGCCGCGCGGCGGTGATCCTGGGCGGGATGACACTTTGTGGACTGGCCCTGATCGTGCTCGGCACGGCGGACTTCTCGGGACGGCCGCGCTCGGCCCTGATCCTGCTCTCGCTCGTGGCTTTCTTGCTGATCGGGCCGTATTCTTACCTGGCGGGCGCGATCTCGCTCGACCTGGGCGGCAAGCGTGGCGCCGCGACCGCCTGCGGGATCATCGATGGACTCGGTTATCTGGGAGGCGCACTCGCCGGCGTCGGTATCGCGCAGGGCTCGGTCACGCTGGGCTGGCAGGGCGTCTTTTGGGTGTTGGCAGCCGTCGCTTTGTTGACGAGCGTCGCGGCTGCGTTCTTCCTGGTCGACCAGCTCCGGCCGGCGCGATCGGCGAAACCGGTCTCGGTCAAGGGCGACCTGGGCTTTGAGTTCAGTGATAATATTTAAAATTTAGGATATTACTAATGAATATCGTCGAGGAGATCCTGGAATTATTCGCCCGCCGGGGTGCGTCGGCGTATCACGGTGAGGCCGTGTCGCAGGCCGAGCACGCGCTGCAGGCCGCCGACCTGGCCGACCGGGAAGGTGCTCCGGACCGCTTGATCGTGGCGGCGTTGTTGCACGACGTGGGGCACCTGCTGGACGGCCAGGACGAGGACCTCGCCGAGCGCGGGGTCGACGGTCGCCACGAGGAGGCCGGCGGCGCCTGGCTGGCCCGGCACTTCGGGGCCGCGGTCACGGCGCCGATCCGGCTGCACGTCGCCGCCAAGCGATATCTCTGCGCCGTCGATCCCTCCTACCTCGAGGGCCTCTCGCCCGCCTCGCGCCTCAGCCTCGACGTGCAGGGCGGTCCCATGAAGGCCGAGGAGCGCGCGCAATTCGAGGCCAACCCGTATTATCGCGACGCCGTGCGCCTGCGGCACTGGGACGATACGGCCAAGGTGCCCGGCCTGGCCGTCCCCGGCCTGGAGCATTACCGCCATCGTCTCGAAGCCGCCGCGGGGGCCGAGGGCGGGATTTCCTCATCGCATCCGGTTGAACCCCGAGTTTTCGACCGATAGAATCGACGAGACTCTCGGCGAACTGTTCGCTCTCAAGAGCTTCGGCGGTCCGCGGGTCGACCAGGTCTTCCCCTTGGCGACGACGGTGATGCCACCCTCGGTGAAGCGGCGCTGTCGTCGATAGCCCCGACCTCAATACGGTTGGACCGTCTTCAGCCCCGTGATGATCTGGTAGTGCTTGACGTTGAAGGTCGCCAGCGGTTCGTTCAGGCCGACCGCTGTGTGACCAATCAGGACATCGAGCAGGCCAACACCGTGACTCAGGTGGAAGGCCACGTAGTCCGCCAGGCCGCGCTGACAGTCGGCGTGGGTGGGCCAGAGTAGGGGATGCGGTAGGCAGAATTGCTCGACCCGCAGTTGTTCGGCCTTGTTCTGGCAACCTTGAACGAGTTCCATCACGACCAATCCCGGCATGCCGAGGACCGAGGTGCCGAGCCCCTGGAGCCACGCCACGGCCGGTGGAAAACCGCGAAGGATGTCGATTGCGACATCGGTATCCAGCAGAATCATCCGCGGCTCCGGGTCTGGGCCTGCTGTCGCAACCGGCGGGCGAATTCCCGGCTATCGGCGATGTCCGTTCGATCGGACCAAAGCCCGACCAGGCCGGACGCGAGGAGTTCGGAGGCCGTCAAGGCGCACTTCTCCGGTTCCCGGGCGGGTTCGTTCACCGCTCGCAGAGACTCGATGAACGCCAATACGTCGCCCCATCGGTCCGGCGAGACCTGATGCAAGGCATCGAAGATTGTTTGTTTGCTCACGGTCCCAGACATGGCGGATCTCCCGGAAACAGGGCATCGGGAGCGACGCGATCCGGTGGTCCACGGACACTCGGCCCCCGTCACGATTTTACCAGAATCCGAGCGGAATGGCCCTCACCCGAACCGCTCCAGGTCTTCCCCCTTGGCGACGACGGTGATGCCCTCATCGGAGACGATGAAGCCGCGGGCCTCGTCGGTGTCGCGGTTCCAGCCGATCTCGAAGTGGGCCGGCACGCGGACGTCCTTGTCGATGATGGCGCGGCGGACCCGGGCACTGCGGCCGATCACGACCCCGTCGAGCAGGATGGCGTCCTCGACCAGGGCGTAGCTGTGGACCCGCACGTCCGGCGAGACGATGCTGCGGTAGACCTGGCCTCCCGAGATGATCGCCCCCTGGCAGACGATCGAATTGTACGCCGCGCCGCGCCGGTCGCCCTCGGTGTGGACGAACTTCGGAGGCGGGTACGGCGGCTGATACGTGTGGATCGGCCACTCCTGGTCGTAGAGGTTCAAGATCGGGTCGATCTGGATCAGGTCCATGGTGGTCTGGAAATAGGCGTCCAGGGTGCCGACATCGCGCCAGTACGCGGTCCCCCCTTGCGGTTCTCGTCGCGGAACGGATAGGCGATCACCCGCGAGCCACCCGCGAGCATGGCCGGGATGATGTCGCGGCCGAAGTCGTGGTTGCTCGCCTCCTTCCGCGCCGCGTCCTGGAACAGCAGCTCGTACATC
This sequence comes from uncultured Planctomycetota bacterium, assembly GCA_963845755.1. GTDB lineage: Bacteria > Planctomycetota > Planctomycetia > Isosphaerales > Isosphaeraceae > CAWJTV01. Next base: position 524,831 of record CAWJTV010000011.1, on the reverse strand, counting down.
ACGTCCGTGTTGAAGACGTAGATCCCCATCGAGGCCAGCGCCAGCTCGGGGTGGCCGGGCATCGCCGGCGGGTCCTTCGGCTTCTCCAGGAAGCTCATCACCTGGTTCTCGTCGTCGACCCCCATGACGCCGAACTCCCGCGCCTCGGCCCGCGCGACCGGCAGGCAGGCGATCGTCAGGTCGGCCTGCTTCGCGCGGTGTTCATCGATCATCCGCGCGTAGTTCATCTTGTAGATGTGGTCGCCCGCCAGGATCATCGTGTCCCGGGGCGCCGCCTTCTCGATCGTGTACACATTCTGATAGATCGCGTCGGCCGTCCCCTGGTACCACATCTCGGCGATCCGCTGCTGCGGCGGGATCACCTCGATGTACTCGCCCAGCTCGCGGCAGAGGAACTTCCACCCCTGGTCGATGTGCCGGTTCAGGCTGGTCGCCTTGTACTGCGTCAGCACCAGGATCTTGCGCAGGTCGGAATTGATGCAGTTCGAGAGCGTGAAGTCGATGATCCGGTAGATGCCGCCGAACGGGACCGCCGGCTTGGCTCGGTCTCGAGTGAGCGGCTCCAGGCGCGATCCCCGACCCCCGGCCAGGACGATGGCCAATACGTCTCGATACACCAGAAGACCTCCGCACGAGATTCGGCAGGGGGATCGAAAGCGTCGATTGCACAGGGGGGCTCTTTACCATTGTGCACGCTCCCTTTGGAGTGGCAAGTGGCCACCGACCACGACGACACCACTTGCCACCGGCTATCGCCACTACTAAAGTCTGTAGAATGCAGTCGAGGGGTCGGATGGAGAGGACCGGGATTCCATCGGGAGGACCAGAGCGGATGGCTCGACGAAATGGGGCTTCGGCATCGCGGACGGTTCGGTTCATCGAGAGGGCGGCCCTCGCCCTGACGATGGTGCTCGTCGTGGCAAGCCTTGCGGTCGCCCGGCGCAAGACGGCGAGTCACCGGACCGCTTGAAGGCGCTCCAGACCGCCTACGTGGCCAACCGGGACGAGAAGGCGGATCGGGCCTATCATTTCGGGTCGCAGGGCGCCGGCGACGTCTTCTCCAATCACACCAGCCATTCGAACCGACTGGTGCCGGTCTACGTCTTCGGCAAGAAGGCCGACCTGGGCGCCGTCATGGGCGAGAACAGCCGGTATCGCGACGCCGGGAAGATCAAGTCGGCCTACGGCTTCTTGCCGGAGCACACCGTCAACCCCGGCGCCGTCTACGCCGACCAGAGCGACCTGTACCGGGTGCAGAAGGAGGCGGTCGCGCGGGGCGTCAAGCACTTGTTCATCGTCTGGTTCGATGGCCTCGACTGGCCCACGACCCAGGCCGCGGCGATCGTCAAGACGGGCAAGGTTTACCGGGAGGGCAAAGGGTCGGGGCTGATCTTCCAGGATTACCAGGCCGGGGGCGCGTCGCAGTATGGCTTCGTGGTCACCAGCCCGACCCACGACAAGAACACGCCGGACGTCGATGCCCAGACCGTGTCAATTCCGCCGGAGAGCCTCGGCGGCGGATACGATGCCCGGATCGCCGGGCCGAACCCGTGGACGCCGGGGCCACTCGGCCTGCGCGCCCCCGGCTATCTCAAAGGGCAATCGATGAATGCCGCCGACAAGGCCGGCGTGCAGGCCGTCGGCGGAGTCCCGCACGCGTACACCGACTCCTCGCAGAGCGCCGCCGAGATGGTCACCGGGGTCAAGTCGTACAACAACAGCGTGAACGTCACCGACGGCGGCCGGCCGGTGAAGACCTTGTTCCACGAGTTGCAGGAACAGGGATGGAAGCTGGGCACCGTCACGAGCGTGCCGTTCGACCACGTCTCGCCCGCCGCCATGTACGCGCAGGACGTCGATCGCGACGATTACCAGGACCTCGCCCGCGAGATGCTCGGCCTGCCGGGGATCCTCCAGCAGGCCCGCGGAGCCCCGCGCCTGCCGGGCCTCGACGTCGTCATGGGCGCCGGCTTCGGGATCACCAGCCAGGCGTCGACCATGGCACCGCAGGGGAAGAACTGGGTGCCGGGGAATACCTTCATCGCCGATCCGGACTTCGCGGCGATCGACGTCAAGAACGGCGGCAAGTACGTCGTGGTCCACACCGAGCCATTGGCCAGCGGTGGCGAGGCCTTGGTCCGGGCCGCCAAGGACGCTGCCGCGCGCTCCGCGCGCCTCTTCGGCTTCTTCGGCCGCGCGGGGCTCGATCATCTCCCGTTCCGGACCGCCGACGGCCGATATGACCCCGCGCCCAGCATCGGCCGCCTGGCGGCATGCGGCCAAGGCGGAGGTCTACCCCCCGACCGACCGGCTCGAGCAGCCGACCCTGGCCCAGATGACCGAGGCCGCCCTGACCGTCCTGGCCGCCCGGCCCGATCAGCCATTCGCCCTGTTCGTCGAGGCCGGCGACGTCGACTTCGGCCTCCATGCGAATAACCTCGATAATGCCGTCGGCGCCATCTACAGCGGCGAGGAGGCCGTCCGCGCCATCATCCGATGGGTCGAAGCCCACAGCAACTGGGACGAATCCCTCCTGCTCGTCTCGTCCGACCACGGCCATTACCTGGTCGTCGACGACCCCCGGGCCCTGGCCGGTTCCCCTCAGGCCGCCGCCGGTGAAACGCCGGCCAAGGCCGGCCAGGAATTCGCCCTGCGCGTCGTGGGGCCGGACGGGAAACCGATTCCGGAGGCCGTTGTCGAGTTTCGTTCGGACCCGGGCTCGAGGGTCGAGAACATCCGTCAGGGTAAGCTCCTCCGACGGGGCCCGTACGGCCTGTTCGTGGCAACGGACGCCCAGGGGCAACTTGCAATCGAGGTCCCCCAGGCGCCGAAGTCTTTCGACGTGTTCATCGAGACTCCGGGCTATGGCCCGTACTGGGCGGGCTGGTCGTCCGAGAGTCATGCTGAGGCGGTTCCGACCCGCTTCACGGCCGAGCTGGAGGTGGGCTGGTCCGTGGGAGGGCTCGTCGTCAACGCCGAAGGCAAGCCAGTCGCGGGCGTGACGGTCAGCCCCAGCATGGAATACAAGAAGCGCCCTGGTGTCCATCGACAGTTCGGCGTCGGCGCGGCACGGAAGACCAACGCCGCGGGCCATTGGCACTTTGACAGCGTGCCGGCTTCGATGAGCGAGGTGTTCGTGGAGATCAATCACCCGGGCTTCCGACCACTGCGCCGGGCGCTCGACTCGCCCCGAGTTCGGCCTCGAGCGCGGCCGGCAATCGGCGGCGAAGATCGTCCTGGAACGCGGCCTGACGGTGACCGGCAAGGTCACCGACGAAGCCGGCAAGCCGATCGCCGGGGCCCTGATCCGCACCAAGTTCCTCAACGACATCCGCGAAGCCAGGACGGGCCAAGACGGCGTCTACCATCTCGCCGGCTGCGAGCCGCGGGCCGCCCGGATCGTGGTGTCGGCCAAGGGCCGGGCCATCGATATGAAGGAGCTGCCCATCCAGGCCGATATGGGTCCGGTCAACTTCACGATGAAGCCAGGCGGCACCGTGACTATCCGCGTACTGGATCATCAGGGGAAGCCGGCCGCCAGGGCGCGGATCTTCTTCCAGCATTGGCGCGGCCGCATCGATTACTTCGAGTTCGACCACATCAGTGAATACGCCGACCCGAATGGCGTCTGGGTGTGGAACGAAGCCCCGCTGGACGAGTTCAAGGCCGATATCTACTCCCCCGGCGACGGGATGACACTGTCGGAACGAGGCGCTGATCGCACGCCCGGAAGAGTATGTCTTCCGGCTGCCCCCCACCCTCGTCATTTCGGGCAAGGTCATCGACGCGGAAACGAAGCAGCCGATCAAGGCTTTTCGCGTGGTGCCGGGCGTCCGGTCCAGCCCAACGCACATGAACTGGGTCCCTAGCCAGACGTTTTCGGCCTCGGACGGCCATTACCAGCTCCGCGAGACCCACGGGTATTTTGCGCACCTGGTGCGCATCGAGGCCGACGGCTATCTGGTGGCGGACTCGCGCGACATCAAGAGCACCGAGGGCGATGTCACGATCGATTTCGCGCTGAAGCGAGGGCAGGACATCATCGCCAAGGTGGTGACCCCGCGAACCGGCCCGCGGCGGGCGCCAAGGTCGCGCTGGGCATCGCGGGATCGCAGATCAACGTCAAGAACGGTGACATCGACGATACGGCGACGTACAGCACGCGACTCGAGACCGACGCCGCCGGCCGCTTCCATTTCCCGCCGCAGAAAACGGCCTTTCAGCTCGTGATCACTCATCTTTCTGGATATGCTCACATCAAATCTCCTTCCGAATGGGATCGGGCCAGGATCATCCACCTGGAGCCATGGGCCCGAGTGGAGGGGACCTTCCGGATCGGCAAGATGCCGGCCGCGAACGTGCCGATCACGATCGGCGTCGAGAGCCTCCGTTCGCACGGGAATGATGTACCGAGCATCTTCACGCATCACGAGGTGACCTCCGGGCCGGATGGACGATTTGTCTTCGAACGCGTGATCGCGGGCCGTGGGCGGATCGGTCGTGAACTCAGGATGACGTCGAAGGATGGAGCCGCGGAGGTGGCCTCATCGTGCATGATCGCGGCGGATTTCCCTGGTGGAAAGACCGTTCATATCGACCTGGGAGGATCCGGTCGAGCGGTCGTCGGCAAGCTGCAACCGCCGGAGGGAACTCGCGAGAAGATTCGGTGGAATCTCGCCCTGGTCGTGGCCGCGAGCGAAGGCGCCGAGGTTCGCCTGGAGGGGGTCTACAGCACGTCCACCGTGGACCGCGACGGCCGATTCCGCATCGACGACCTGCCCGCGGGAGATTACGGGCTGGCCGCGTCGCTCGATCAAGAGGGAGGAGGCCATTTCCAGTTGGGCGGCCATCGCTTTACCGTACCGTCGGCGAAGGAGGGCGAATCGGCCCAGCCGGTCGACCTGGGAACGCTGACGCTTCAGAAGCCGTGACGGTCGTGGTCAATGAATGATGATCGTGCCTCCGGCGATGTAGATGCCGCCCTTTTTGGTGTCCTTGCTGTTGATGCCGCCGGCGCCCGCGACGGACCCTGAAGCACCGGCTGCTCCCGATTGGCCCGCAGTGCCGGAGAGGCCGGCGGCCCCCGACGGCGCCTGGGTCCCGATCCCGCCATTACTGAAGCCGCCCGAGCCGCCCGACCCGCCCTTTGCGACGCCTGGGGCTCCGTTTGAAGTGCGGGCAATACCACCTCCTGCGCCGCCCGCGCCGACGGCCCCGCCGAGAGCGACCGCGGCCAGGGTATTGCTGGTGAACTTGGTGACGTTGATCGTCAGCACTCCGGCGCCCTGGTACAGGCCGGCCCCGGCCGCGTTGCCGCCGTGGCCGCCCTGACCGCCGTCGCCACCAGCGCCGCCATTGCCGCCCTGACCGCCGTTGCCACCGTTGCCGCCCGAGCCACCCGGGGCGCCGTTGCCGCCATTGCCGCCGTTGTTGTGGATGGCGGAAGCGCTGAAGAAGGGAGCGCTGCGGCCGCCACCGCCCTCGAATCCGGCGCCGCCCTGCCCGCCCGCGCCGCCCTGTCCGCCCGCGCCGCCGCCGGCCTGGTTGCCGCTGACGTTGCCGCCGTTGAGCGTGACGACGCCACCGTTGATGTACAGGCCGCCGCCGTCTCCGGACCCACCCGAACCCCCATTGCCGCCGTGGCCGCCGTGGCCGCCGTTGCCACCATCGCCGCCATTGCCGTCGTTGCCGCCATGCCCGCCGGTGCCCCCTTGGCCTCCGGTGAAAGCGAAGCCGCCGGCACCGCCCGCGCCGCCATTTCCGCCGCTGCTGCCGCCGCCTCCGCCGGAGCCACCCATGCCCCCTGCGCCGCCGACGCCGCCGGCGCCCCCGAAGGCGGAGTTGCCGCTGATCCTGGGGCTATTCAAGACCACAACGCCGCCGGCCAGGTAAAGGCCGCCGCCATTGCCGTTGCCGCCGTTGCCGGCATTGCCACCATTGGCCCCGTTGCCGCCAGCATTGTCGAGGCCGCCGCTGCCGCCGGCACCACCGGCGCCCCCCTTACCAGCCTGGCCGCTGGTGCCGGCATTGCCGCCGCTGCCGCCCGCGCCGCCCCCGCCGCCGGGCCCGCCGAAGGCCACCGAGCCACCATGACCGCCGATGCCACCCGAGCCCCCGATGCCACTGTTGGCGCGATTCTTACTCACCAGGACGGAATTCAACGTGACCTTGCCGCCGCCGACGTACAGCCCGCCGCCGGCACCGAGTCCCCCGATGCTGCCGGCGCCGCCCGCCCCGGCCGGACCGGGGAGGCCGACGGCCCCGCCCCGGCCGCCGTGGCCGCCAGCACCACCGTTGCCCGCGACGCCACCCATCGCCGCCGTCCCGCCATGACCACCGCGACCACCGTCGCCGCCCCCGCCGGCGCTCTTGGCTGTACCTCCGCTGCCGCCGCGGCCCCCCAGGCCCCCGACACCGCCGATCGCCTGATTGCCCGTGAGCGAGTCGCTGTTGAAGGTGACCGTCCCGGATTGGACGTAGACGCCGCCGCCGGCCCCCGCTCCGCCGGCACCACCGGCGCCCCCAGCCTGGCCGGGCGCACCGTTGCCGCCTGCCCCGCCTGCCCCGCCCGCCCCGCCGGTGCCACCCGCGCCGCCAGCACCGCTCGGAGTCACCATGCCGCTGGCGGCGAAGCCGCCGATGCCGCCACCACCGCCGATATAGCCCTCCCCGCCCTCGGCGCCGGTACCGCCCCGGCCGCCGACACCACCGATGGCCTCGTTGCTGGTGACCGGGGCGCTGTTGAAGGCGATCGTCCCGGCTTGTACGTAGACGCCCCCGCCGTAGCCCGCTCCGCCGATACCGCCGACGCCACCGGTGTGGCCGGATCTACCGTTGCCGCCGACTCCGCCCGCCCCGCCCTCGCCACCCGCGCCGCCGTTGCCGCCCGGGCCGCCGGTGCCACCACCGCCGGCAAGGCCGCCACCTCCCCCGTTCCCTCCGAGGTATCCCCAACCACCGGCGCCGCCGATACCCCCGCCCGCGACATTGAAGGCGATTGTGGCGCCGTTGTCCTGGACGTTGCCGCCGCCGAGATACAGGCCGCCTCCTGCTCCGTTGCCGCCGTTGCCACACCGACCGGCCCGGCCGGCTGCCGCGCCCTCAGCGCCATTGCCGCCGGCGCCCCCGACACCACCGACGCCTCCGGCTGCTCCCGACACGCCCGTGCCGCCGTATCCGCCGTATCCGCCATGCCCGCCATCTCCGCCGGTGCCGCCTTCGCCGGCTGTACCGCCGCGGCCACCGGCACCGCCGTCGGCGTGATTCCCGCTGATCGAGCCATGGTTGAGGGTGATCGTTCCGGATTGGACGTAGACCCCGCCGCCAACACCTGCTCCGCCCTCGCCGCCGTTGCCGCCGTTGCCGGCCGCCCCGGGCAGGCCGGGGGTACCGGCCATGCCGCCGGGACCGCCGGCGCCACCCGTCGGGTGGAGGGCCGTGCCCATGCCGCCGGCGCCACCCCGACCGCCTCCGCCGGCAGATCCCCCCTTCCTTCCGAAGTATCCCCAACCGCCGGTGCCACCGCTGCCGCCGATCGCGGCATTGGAAGCGATGACGCCGCCGTTGTCCTGGACCTTCCCGCCGCCGAGGTACAGCCCGCCGCCGGCGCCGATGCCGCCGATTCCGCCCTGGCCGCCCCGCCCCGCGGCACCGCCATTGCCGCCCGGCCCGCCGTGGCCGCCGATGCCGCCGGCACCACCGCCCGCGGCTCCCGCGACTCCGGTGCCGCCAAGGCCGCCGCTGCCGCCATTGCCGCCTTGCCCGGCGGTGCCCCCATGGCCGCCCGCGCCCCGAGCGCCTGATTGCCGCCGAGGATGCCCCCCTGGTTCAGCGTGAGCGTCGCTCCGACCGCGAGATAGATGCCGCCGCCGCGGCCCCAACCCCCCGCGGCGCCCGCGCCGCCATTGCCGCCCGCGCCACCATTGCCGCCCGGCCCGCCGTCCTGGCCCGGGGGGGCGAACCCTGCGAAGGAGCCATTACTCCCGGTGCCCCCGAAGCCGCCGCGACCGCCCGCGCCGCCAGCGGCCACATTGGCCTCGATGTTGGCCGGGCGGTTGAACTGCACGTTGCCGCCGGCCAGGAAGATCGCACCCCCCGCGCCGTTTCCTCCAGGCCCACCGGCGCCTCCGTTGCCTGCGACGTACGGGCCGGAAATCCCGGCGCGGCCGCCGTTCCCGCCAGCACCCCCCGCGCCGCCGCGCAGGCGTTGTCGCCGAATACTACGCTGCTGTTGAGCGGCGCCAGGGTACCACCGGCGAGGTAGAGGCCGCCCCCCAGCCCGTTTCCGCCCGCCGCGCCGTTTCCGCCCGGTCCGCCGTTAGCCCCATGAGGCGGGCCGATGGAGTTGCCGGCGGTGGATGATTCGATCCCGGTGAACCCATAGCCGCCCCGGCCGCCGGCGCCACCGGCCCCGCCCTGGGCCACATTGCCCTGGATCAGGTCGTTGGTCAGCGTGAGGGTGCCCGAGGCCAGGTAGATGCCGCCGCCCTCGGCGTTGCCGCCGGCACCCCCGTTACCGCCGGGCGGGCCGGTGACATGCGACCGGGTCGCCGAATGGCCGGTGGTCCCGACCGCTCCGGCGGCGCCACTGGCCTCGTTGTTCGTCACCGCGACTCCGGACAGCGCCACGGTGCCGCCGTCGATCAGCAGGCCGCCGCCCATCGCCACGGTGCTGCCCAGGATTCCGCCATCGGTCGCGCGGCCCCCGGCGATCGCCAGGCTCTGAAACACCACCGAGAGGCCCGAACCGGTCCCCACGATCTCGAAAACCCGGCTGGTCGACCCGGCGTTGATGACCGAGCTCGACTCGCCCTGCCCGACGATCGTGAACGACTTGCTCTTCAGGCTCGAGCCGTTGTTGACGACGAGTTGGCCGCCGGTCACCATATAGGGAAGGCTGGAGATGGAGAGCATGATGATGTTGCTGGCAAACCCATTCGAGTCGGCCGCCGCAACGTCGGTCCCCAGGCTGTTGCCGATCGGGAGCGGATAGAAGTAGCCCGTCCCCGCCCGCGCGTTGATCACCGTGACGGGGTTCGTGTGGCTCGACGCCAGGCCGGTCATCGCGACCCGGAAAGTATAGACGCCCTTGGTGCTCAGCGATAGCTCCTGGAAGACCGCGCGGCCGTCGGTGACCGGGACGCTCACCGGCGTGAAGCTGGCACCCGCCGGTCCGCTGAGCATCGAGATGGTGGCGGTCCCGGAGTAGGTGGGGTCGAGGGCGCCGTACGACGTCGCGTCCTGGGCGATGATGCCGAATTGGCCGCCAGCGGCGACGCTGGGCGGCGGCTGGGTGAGGATGAGCGCCTTGCTGGCCAGGCCATAAGCGGCGAGGTCGGGGATGAGGAGGTTGGCCTTGGGCGTCCCCAGGCCGGTGACCAGGTCGTAGCCCCGTCCGGCGAAGTGGCCGTCGTTCCCCTGGGTGATGTCGTGGAAGTCGCCGGGGGCGATCTTGGCCAGATTGTAGAGGTCCGTCAGCATCGCGGTCGAGCCGAGGGGCGTGCCGCCGGCGAGGGCGCGGCCCTGATCGGCGATCGCGGCCATGCCGGCCCAGAGGGGCGTCGCCAGGCTGGTCCCTCCGGTCCGAACCCATGGGGTGGCGGAGCCGAGGTCGTAGGGATCGTAGACGGCCACGCCGGTGTTGGGGTCGGCGTCGGCGGCGACGTCCGGGTTGGTGCGCTCGATTCAAGACATTGCCGGAGAAGCCGTCAGCCTGTTGGTACGAGGGCAGTGGGAACGCCTGGCTGTAGCCGCCGCCGCCCTCGCTCCAGCCCGTCTCGTTGATCCGCTGGCCGCCCTTCGTGACAGTCAGGCTCGTGCCGCCGACCGACACGACCTCGGGCGAGGCGGCCGGGTAGACCAGCCCGTAGGCCGACGCGTCGTCGCCCGTCGCCGCGAAGATGCTGACGTCGGGGTTGGCCGCCAGCGCGGGCTGGATGATGCTGCTGTCCCAGCCCTGCTCCAGGCCCTGCTGGCCGAAGAGATCGAGGAAGTAGCCGTAGCTCGCCGAGATCACCGAGACGTCGGGCAACCCGGCCAGGGTGGCGATCCCCAGCGGGATGTCCTCGTAGTAGTCGCCGGGATCCTGCGTGGCGCAGAGGACGACGATGCTGGCCCCGGCCGCCATGACGTGCGCCGACTCGATGTCCAGGGCGATCTCCAGGCCGGTGCCGTAGTCGTCGAAATCGGGATTGTTGCCGCTATTGTTGGAGGACGACAGCGCTGCGCCCGTATGGTTGACGAACGTCAGGCTGGGCGGGTCGGGCAGGCCGAAGGTCCTGTCGAACTGCGCCAGGGCGCTGGAGCTATAACTGGACGCGGAGGTGTCAACAAACGCGGGATTATACCCCTCCTCGAAGATGCCGATCGTCTGGCCGGTGCCGTCCCCCTCCGTGCTGCCGAAACTGATATCGTTATTATATGCACTGCCGTTGCTGAGACCGTAGGCGTCCTGGATCTGCTGCGGGAGGTAGCCTGCGGGGCCGGGGGACCCTTGGGCCGCCGATTCGATCGGGGAGCTGACCGGCAGGGAGCCCAGGATGACGCCGAGATCGGCCTGCGCCGGTCGCAACGATGGGGACGCGGTGCCCTGGGATGAGTCCGAGCCCGTCGGCCCCCCCGGACCCGCAGCCCCGGGCGCCTCGAACCAGGCGGTCCCGCCGTGGGCGAGCGCGACGGGCACGAGGGCCATGTCGGGGGACACCGGCAAGGAGGTCCCTTGCGAGAGGACCAGCCGCTCCTCCAGGTTTTCCAGCAGTGGCAGGTGAGATCGCCGCTTGCGCCGCAAGGCACCGATGGGCCGCAGAGTCCGCTTGCGAGATGCCATGGCCGGTTCTCCTGGGGGGCAAGACAATGGGGCTCAGGTGCGATGGGCGATCGGCCGTCCCGTGCGCCGGATCAATAACCGTCGATGACGTGCCTGCCGTGTCTGCGTTCGGATGGCGGGATGGTGTCCGACCGACCGGGGCCGCCGTCGCGAGGAGCGAACGGGATGGCCATGCCACGACATGATCAAACCGAAGGTCGGTGTCCGTCACCTTCACCGCGGGAGTGTAGACCGCACTTCCACCACCCGCGACAGACCAGAATAGGACCAATGATCCAGAAGGGATGCCTCTAGTCCTCCCTGCCAATCGACCTCTTGCGATCGTCCTCAGAGGCGCCGGATGCCAGTTCCACGACCCGATTTCGAAGACGACAGTCGACCCTGAGGAAATCGATCAAACACAATTAGGAGGATAGCTGCGTAAATCGGCATGGTCAAGAGGATGCCCGCCCATTTAATTAGGCTGTTTCAAGAACAGGGACTCTCTCCGAGTCTTCGAGAGACGGGTCTCCGCCTGGTAATGGCTCAATGACACGAATTGCAGTTGACGTGTCCTCGCCGAGTGGGAGCAAGCCGATGACGAGGTGGAACGAGAATCACCGGCCCTCCGGAGGACCCGGTGAATCAATTCGCCAAATCGTTGACAAAGATAATCGATTCGATTACAGTGCCCGACGACTTGGCTTAGAGTCTGTCCCAGAAGGGGCCGGTCCGGGCGAGCGGGGGGCGTCAGCCCCCTGTCTTGGAGGTCCGTCGCTCACCGGACAGGGAGCTGACGCCCCCCGCTCGCCCTTCTGGGACAGACTCTTACTGACTGCTGCCCTTGCGAATCACGAGGCCGATTGATGAGTTCTGGGAAGCGGAAGGACCTGTCCAAGGCGGAATGGAAGGTCATGAAGATCGTCTGGGAGCTGCGCAAGGCGATGGCTCGCGAGGTCTACACGATCGCCGTCGAGCAGTATTCCTGGACTCCTGCCACGGTCAAGACGATCCTCAAGCGCTTGGTCGACAAGGGCTACCTATCCACGACGCGGGTCGGGAACGGCTTCGTCTACCGGCCGGCCCAGACGGCGCTGGCGACGTTCCAATCCGCCGCCGACACGTTGATGACCAATGCGGTTGAAGGCGTGACGGGCCCGCTCCTGGTCCACATGGTCGAACGAATGACGCTGAGCGAAGACGACCTCGACTCGCTTCAGAAGCTGATCGACGCCAAGAAGCAGTCGTTGAAGCCACCTCAGGATCAATAGGCTGGCGGGGTTTCCAACGGGGGGACGCACTGATGAGGAACGTCATGATCGGATATGCCAATTCCGCCGGGGACCGATGGGTTGCGTGGGTTGTCGCCGCGACGCTGGACGCCGCCCTGTTGCTTGCGTTGATCGGCCTGTTATGGCTCGTGATTCGAAATCGAGTCACGCCGCAGGTCGGCTACGGTCTGTTCCTCCCGGTCCCGCACAAGGTCCTGGTCCCCGTGGTCGTGACGGTCCCGGCCGCCCTGGCGCTCTGGACTCCTTCGAGCCTGTTGTCGTCCTGGTCCCCGGTGGCTCGCGTCCCCGAACGGATCGCGAGCGAACCTTCGGGAGAACCGCGGATGGCCGCGGTCGGGGTGGAAACGCCCGCGCGGCGGTTCGAGTCACGGCCGGTCGTGACGGACGCCCCTCAACAGTCGTCCCCAACGGAACCCCACCGTGGGCGACTACTCGCTCCGCGCTTGGACCGAACGGCAGGGAGTACGCCCTCTCATCTTGCGGGATCGTCGGATTACCGTACCGCAGGCGAAGGAGGGCGAATCGGCCCAGCCGATCGACCTGGGAACGCTGACGCTCCAGAAGCGCTAACTGGCTACGGCGCGGGCGAACGCTCGCGCCAGGGACGCGTCCGCTCGGCGGCCCAGACGGCGTCCTCGTCGCCCAGCGCGGGCGGGGCTGGCGGCGCGCTGTAGTCGACCGCTCCGCGCCGGTAGGGACCCGTATCATAGGCCCGGTTGAACAGGTACTGGAGATCGAGCCGGACCTCCTCGTCCTCCGGTTTCAGCGGCACCGGGATGCACGGGAGCAACTCGCGCAGGCCGAGCGGGAAGATGTGGTAAGCGCCCAATCTCGGAACCCGGCGCCACGACCAGTTGACCCGCACCAGGTAAGTGGGCGGTGGGTCCAGGTCCTGGATCCTGGCCTCGAGGCCGGGCTCTGTCAGGATCCGACGGCCGCCGCGCAGCAGGTCCAGCTCGATCAGGTTCGTATCACTGTTCAGCACCGCACGCTGTTTCCGCTCATACGCCTCGCGGTCCTCCCCGGCCCGCTTATTCGACGGGCTGAGGATCTCGATCAACGTGATCAGCTTGTGGCCGCGCAACGAATCGCGGATCTCGACGAAATGATGGCGGATCGGCTCGGTATGAATCTCGTACTCGATCCACCTCGAGATTTCGCGTCGAGGTTGGGTCAGAACGGCCGTCCCGCCGTCTTCCGGCCCCCGCAGTGGGTAAGGTTGGCGGACGACGACGAAGTCAGGGACGATTCGTTGCCGGATCCCTTCCTCTTCGACGATGCCGACCTCCGGGCGCATTTCCACGCGGGCGTAGTAGGGGCTGGGCAAAGCCTGGTTGAGCTCGTTCCGGATCTCTCCCGCCAGGGCGTCATGAAGGTCAGGCCAGATATCCAGCGCTTCCAGATAAGGATCCATGCCGGGAAACGGTGAGGGCATCGTCGCGAACTCCTGAATAGAAGAGCGGCGATGCCGCCAATCTGTCATTTCCCTTTCGTCCGGTCGATCAGCGCGGGCGCCGTCGCCCTTGAGCTTCAGCAGCGACGGTTTATCCAGGTACATCATGTGCCCGGCCTCGTAGGTCTGGACCGCGATATTGGCGCGCAGGCTGGGGTCGAGTCCCAACCCGGCGAGGGCGTGCTCGACGGCGCGATACGGCGTGGCGAGGTCGTAGTAGCCGGAGGCGATCAGGACCTTCATGTGGGGGTTCTTGGACATGGCGTCGCGGAGGGCGTGGGTCGTCGCAGGATAACCCATCTCGCGCTGCCAGTCCCAGCGGCCGACGCCCTCGCCGAGGATGTAGTACGGCAGGTCGCTCTTGTAGTTGAGCTCGGTGTGGATGTACTGGTTGAACGTGGAGGTGTACGGGGCGCGGACGGCGGCCAGGCTCGGGTCGAAGCTGGGCCGGTCGGCGGAATCCGGGCCCTCGATCCCCTGGTAGCGCGCGTCGAACCGGCCGACCGAGCGTCGCGCGGGCTTGAGCAGATCGCGGCAGAAGTGGGACATGCCGATCCGCAGGTGGCCGGCCTCGATGTCGTCGGCGTGCAGGCCGGTGTAGCGGGCCAGCCGGGCGGCGGCCTCGTGCCGTTCCTCGTCGGAGAGCTCGTCGCCGCGCGAGAGGATCGAGACGTACTCGCGGTCGGTCCACCGCTGGACTTCCTTCAGCACCGCCAGCAACCCGGACGCCTGCAAGTCGGCCGGCAGCTTCTTGTGGTACCAGGCGGCGGCCGTGTAGGAGGGCAGATAGGTCAGATACGGCAGGTCGTTGCCCGGACTGAACACGAACCCCTGGAAATCCAGGGCGCAAGAGACCAGCACGATGCCGTTGAAGGCGATGCCCAGGTTGACGAGGTATCCGGCCAGCCCGGCGGCGCGGGTCGTGCCGTAGCTCTCGCCGATCAAGTACAGCGGCGAGGCCCATCGGTTGTTCCGGCTCAGGTACATCCGGATGAACTCGCCGACCGACTCGATGTCGCCGCGCAGCGAGTGGAACTTGGTGTTGAGCTCCGGCTTGGCGGCGCGGGAGTACCCGGTGCCGACCGGGTCGATGAACACCAGGTCGGCGCGGTCGAGCCAGGTGGCGTCGTTGTTGACCAGTCGGAACGGCGGGGCCGGGATCACCGGCTTCTCGGGCGTCGCCACCCGTCGCGGGCCCAGGGCCCCCAGGTGCAGCCAGACCGACGCCGAGCCCGGCCCGCCGTTGAAGCTGAACAACAGCGGCCGCGCGTCCGACGCCCCCGCATCGTCGCGCGTGTAGGCGATGTAGAAGATCCGGGCCTCCACCTCATCCTTGGCATCCCGGATCGGCATCAGGCCGGCCGTCGCCGTGTACGGCAACTCCTTGCCTCCCAGGAGGATCTTGTGATGCGTGACGACCGGCTCCTCGTCCGTCGCGGTCTTCGGCGCGTCTTTCTTGGGTTTCGCAGCGTCCGCCGCCTTGGCCTGCGCCGGCGGTTGCGGTTGCGTCGTTGTGGTCCCGCCGGGGGCCCCCTTCGTCTGCGGGGGCGGTGCCGCCGTCCGAACCGGCTCCTGGGCCGAGATCGGGACGAAGGACAGGGAAATCATCAGTATCAGGCTCGCCATCACGCCGATCACGCGGTTCATCTCAACGGACCTCAACGAACGAGTCGTGCTTCGATCGATGACCGATTATCACAAACCCGGACCGCCTCCCGCGGCGATCCGGTCCGGCCGAATCCGTTCCCGGAAGACACCAGCCCGCGGCCCGCCCATTCGGTCGGCCACGGGCCGAGTATTGTATCCCCTTTGCGGCCGGAAGTGCGACCGGTTCCCGGCCCGGTTGTCGGCGGCAAGCGGCTAATAACTGTTCGGCTCGACAACTTGCGCCGCATCGCGGGTGAGGATGGCGTCGAGGACTTTCGGATCGATCGAGCGATGCAGGAACCGGACGGACCCGTCGGCGAACAGGACGTTGAAGCCGTTGTCGTGGTAGCCGTGATCGCTGCCCAGCCCGGTGAAGGGGATGCTCATGTCCAGGGGGAGGTCCTCGGGCTTGGTCCAGGGGACGCCGCGCCGGGACTCGCCGATGAGGAGGGTATTGCCAATGCCGTCGGTGAAGTCGCGATACGTCAAGGGCCGGAAGTCCGGCGTGAATGCGGTGTTGGGACCGATCACGGCCACGAAGTGGGTCATCCCCTTCTTCGGGGTGAGGTCGCCGGGGCAGGTATAGACGAACGGGACCGGCTCGAGCAGGGCGAGGTTGTGGGGACTGTCCCACGGCTCGTCGAAATGGAAGTCCAGGTAACGCGGGTCTGATAGGAGGTGGGGGAGGATGGCGACGCGCCAGCTCAGCAGCGGCTTGCCGGTCTTGTCGGTGATGGCGGCGGGCGGCAGGCAGCCGTACGCCTCGTGATAGTACTGGATGGCGAGGCCGATCTGCTTGAGGTTGTTGGCGCACTCGGCGCGGCGGGCGGCCCCGCGAGCCGATCGGATCGCCGGCACGAAGAACGCGACCGTGAGGAGGCAGCCGATCAGCCCGAGGACGATCCCGGCGACCGCCATCCGCCGGCCCTTGAGCCGGCCTCCGCTGTCTTTGATGTCGCGCAGCGCATGCCAGCCGAAGAGGAAGGCGGGCACGCCGCTGAGGCACCCGAAGACGAAGAGGCAGCCCGCCACCAGGCTCGCGATCGCCTTGCCGCTGGTCGCCGAGGGTCCCGGTGCGCCCAGGGACCAGTCCTCTTCCTCCAGCCCCGGCGCGGACTCGAGCTTGGGCATGGGCCATTCGCGCCCGCAGCGGGGACACCGCGCGACACCGCCCGCGTTCGCCTCCGAACTCTCAAAGGATCGCCCACACTCGCACGCCACGAAAAAGGACAAGGGCCGTCTCCCGTCATCCCCAGGAGATAAGACCGGACAAGTGTCAGAGAAGCACACTCAATCCTATTCGGCGATGGGACGGATGGCAAGGGGACCGGTCGAGTCGACGGATCACGACGGCGACCGAGTCGCTACTGTCAGGTCCGGTCAACGCGAAGGAACTCGAGTCGGATCGGTCCAGACGCCCCTGGGTCCTGTTCAGAAAGCGGCTTGCCGATCCTGGATGAGCAATTCCTGTTGCCGGTCGATCCAGGAGGCGATCCGAAGGCGCGTGGGGAACCGGGCGACGAGCGCGACCACGAGCAGCAACGCGAGGGCCAGCGCGATCGGATTCTTTCCGATCAAGTACGCGACGCTCGCGAAGAACGCCAGACCCTCGTTGATTGCCGCGCCGATGATAAACTGCGTCAAGTAGGCGGAAGCCAGCTTGCCTGTATCGGTCTTGAGCGCCTCGGGGCTAAACGGCCCCGTCGTCCCCGGGGCATTGACATTCACACGGCTCGGTGGGAGCCACGTCCCCGCGGCGATGCTCCGGCGGTTCTGAGCCGCGATCCAGCCGGGGACCAGGAACGACAAGGGCAGCCCCACCGCGGCAAAGGCGACCGCGGTCCACGCGATGATGTCACCGAGACTCATCGAGCCGATCGCGGGCAGTGGGCCGGCACCGACCGCCCCGCCCGCGCCCGGCGGGCGCCGACGAGCGGAGTGGGAATAACCACCACCGACATGACGAGCATGACGACGACCCCCGCGATGAGGGAGCCGGCAATGATCTGAATGATGCGCGTCATGGAAGTTAACACGTCTTGATCGTCAGTCATCGACATGGGGTACCCCTCGTCCTGGTCGTAGATGGAAACCTCGTGCGATCGATCGTCTCTCACTTCGTGATAGCGGGACTTCCGGCCGCATCGGGCCGGGCCGGCGTGGGACGGCCTGCCTCGTCGAGGGGCGTCAATTCATACAGCCGCACGACCCCATCGGTGCCGGTCCAGACCGCGTGCCGGCCGTCGGGGCTGAACGACCCGCGCGTCGGCGCCGTGCCTCCCCAGCCGAGCCGGCGGATCAGCTTGCGACCCTCGACGTCCCAGAGTCGCAATTCGTGACCGTTGTAGTCCGACGACAGGAGCCGACGGCCGTCGGGAGAGGCCGCCACCCAGGTCACCTCGCGCGGATGGCCGAGGAAGCGATGGAGCTCCTGGCCGCTCTCCAGGTCCCAGAGCCGGATCGTCCGGTCGAAACTGCCCGAGGCCGCGCAGGCCGGCCGCCGGGCAGGAAGGTCGCATTGCCGATCATGCCCTCGTGCCCCGCGACGGGGCGGATCGGCTTCCCGCTCCGGGCGTCCCAGAGGATCAACCGGGTGTCGCCGCCGGTGAGGACCTTCTGGCCGTCGGGTGAGACCGACAGGCCGAAGACCCGGCCCTTGTGCCCCTCCAGCTTGCGGACGACCTGGCCCGTCTCGAGATCCCAGACGCGGACGGCCGAGTCCGACCCGTCCTGCCAGGCATCCGGTCCGCCGCTGGTGGAATAACCCAGGCGGCCGTCGGGGCTGAAGGCCACGACGAAGACCCATCCGGTATGTCCCTGGAACTCGCGAATCCGCTTGCCCGAGTCGAGGTCCCAGAGCCGCATGACGCGGTCGGAACCGCCGGAGAGGGCGCGGCGGCCGTCGGGCGAGACGGCGACGCTCATCAATCTCCCGCCCCCGTCGATGCGACGGATCAAACGGCCCGACTCCCGGTCCCAGAGACGCATGGTCCCGTCCACCGCGCACGACAGGACGCGGCGCCCGTCGGGCGAGAAGGTTGCGAATTCGTTCGCCTCCTTCGAGTCGTCGACGAACCGGGCGACCTCGACGAGCGGCGGCCTGGTGCCGGCGATCAAGGCGTTCGCCTCGTCGGCGAACACCTCGGACTCATCGTCATCCGACCAGGGCTGTCGGCTCATGGCCTCGCGGAGCCGGCCCAGGGTCATCAGGGCTTCGGTCTTCTGCCCGAGCCGATGCTGGGCCATGGCGACGAAGGCGAGGTCGGCGGGGATCGCGCCGCCGTATCGGGGTGAGTTGAGCTCGAGCGATCGATTGAGGTCGCCGAGCGCATCGCGATACTGCCCGGCGCGATAGCGGGCGACGCCGAGGGTATTGATGAAGGTGGATTCTCGCGGTGCGAGCCGGCCGGCGGCTTCGGCATATCGCAGCGCGCGGCGATAGTCCTCCGGCGTGCGATGGGCTTCGCGCGCGATCATCCAGCTCGTGTTGTTCAAGAGCACCGATTGCTCCGGAGTCCGCTCGGCGATCCGGAGGGCCGCCGCGCGGAGGAATTCGTCGAGCTTCGCGTCGCCGCGGATCCGATCGATCACGTCGCTCTTGAGCAGGAGAGTCCGGAAGAGCTCGGCGACGCGGGACGCGACGAGCCGCACCAGCAGATGGTCGGCATCCGGCTGAGTGGTGTCCCAGACCTTGGCCGTCCAGTCGATGCTCCCAGAGGCGATGCGTTGCCCGTCGGGAGAAAACGCCACGCAGAGGGCACCGCTGGTATGACCCCGCAGCGTAAAGACCTCCTGACCGGTGGCCGTGTCCCAGAGCTTGACGGTCCGATCGTCGCTGGCGGTGGCCAGGCGGCGGCCGTCGGGGGAGAACGCCACGCCGGAAACCGTGTCCGTGTGGCCGCGGACGGGATAGAGCTCCCGACCCGAGGCAAGATCCCAGACTTTCACCTCACCGTAACGTGCCGAGATGCCGCCGACCGAGGCCAGCAGGCGGCCGTCGGGGAAAACGCCACGCTCGCGACCCGCGGCTTGTGCCCCTTGAGCGTCTGGAGCTCGCGCCCGCTCGCAGCGTCCCAGACCTTCACGGTGCCGTCCTCGTCGCCCGAAGCCAGCTTCCGTCCATCCGGGCTGAACGCCACGCCGTTCGCGTGGCCCGTGTGCCCTTTGAGTGTCTGAAGTGGCCGGCCGGTGGTGGCATCCCACACGAGAACCAAACCCCTGTCATCGGCGAGGGCCAGCTTGCGGCCGTCGGGGCTGAACGCGATGTTGGCCGGCTCGTAGGCGCCGCTGGTCCCTGCTCGGAAGATCAAGTTCAGGCTCTCGGTGTCGGCATCCCAGACCTTCACGGTTCCGTCCCAACCGGACGTGGCCACCTTGCGGCCGTCGGGGCGGTACGCCACTGCGTCGATGGCGGCGCGCTCGTCGGGAAAGGACCGGACCTGTTCGCCGGTGACGGGGTCCCAGGTTCGAAGGGGGTGGGACGTCGTAGCAACGCCCGCCCCGGAAGTCACCCGCCGGCCGTCGGGGCTGAACGCCAGACTGGTGACCCAACCGTTATGTCCCTGGAAGGTGAGTTGGGTCGTGGGCGCAGCGAACCAGACCTTGAGCGTTTGATCCAGGCTCCCCGTGGCGATCCGATGGCCGTCGGGGCTGAAGGCCACGCACGCGACGTAATGGTGGTGGCCGTGGAACGTGGCGAGCTCGCGGTCGGAGGCGACCGACCAGAGCTTGACGCTCTTGTCCTCGCCGCAGGAGGCAATCCGCTCACCGTCGGGGCTGAACGCCAGGCCGCGGACGAATCCCTCGTGCCCGAGATACCTGCGGACCTCGGCTCCGGTGGAGGCATCCCAGAGCCGGATCGTTCGGTCCCAGCCCCCCGAGGCGAGATACCGCCCGTCCGGGCTATAGGCCACCGCATAGACGAAGCTTCGGTGTCCCTGCAGGGTGCGGATCGGTTTGAAGGTCCGGAGGTCCCAGACATCGACCCGGCCGGCGCTGCCCACGGCCGCCTGCCGGCCGTCGGGGCTGATGGACAGATAGGCGAATCCTCCCCCATATCCGGGGAGCGGGTCGCCCACGAGGTCCCCCGTCGTCGCATCCCAGAGCTTGGCATAGCCGGGATCGCCGCCGCAGCCCGCGAGGATCCGCCGGCCGTCGGGCGTGAAGGCCAGGCCGTCGATGTCGAGCGACCCGGTGGACTTCTGGAAGCGTTCCCGGCCGGTGGCGGCATCCAGCAGGACCAGGTTCGCGCCGTGGCCCGCGGCCAGCCAGCGACCATCCGGGCTGTAAGCCACGGCGCGGACACCGCCCGCGATCCCGCGCTGGGCGAACGCCTCCGCGCCGGTGGCCACATCACGCACCACCAGGTCGCCCGCTCCGCCACCTTGATACGTCCCGGAGCCGGATGCCACCCGGCGGCCGTCGCGGCTGAACGCCACCGCGAGGACGACCTGGACCGGCTCGCGGAAGGTCTTCAGGTCGAGATGGCACTGGCGGCTCACGTAGGACCATTCCCAACTGCGGAGATCTTCGGGGCAGCCCTCGAGCAGCTCGATGGCGCGGGCCACGTTGTTGTCCAGGCACTCGCGATAGGCGAGGTTGACCCGGCTGATGTAGTCCTGCCGACGCAACGCCTCCGCCTTCTCGGTGGCGATCGTCGCCTGCTGCTGAGCTGTCGCGCGCGACGCATCCGCGGCAACGGCCGATCCTCGAGCGTTCTGCTCGTTCAGTCGGGCCACGGTCGCCGAGTTCTCGGCGCGGGCCCAGAGCAGGGCCATCCCGGTGAATCCCACGACCAGGGCCACGGCCAGGGCTGCCATCAATCCGGCGATCGCCGGACGGCGCCGCGCCCACTTGGCAGCACGCTCGAATCGCGTCACGGGCCGGGCCACGATCGGCTCGCCGTCCAGGTACCGCCGCAGCTCGTCCCGCAGCGCCACCGCCGAGGCGTACCGCTTCCCGGCGCCTTCTCGAGGCACTTCAGGCAGATCGTCTCCAGGTCGCGCGGGATCGAGGCATTGAGGCGACGCAGCGGCACCGGCTCGTCGCTGAGGACCTGGAGCACGGTGTCCATCACGGTGGCCGCCTGGAACGGCGGCCGGCCGGTGACCAGGCAGTACAAGGTCGCGCCCAGCGCATAGACGTCCGCCGCCGGGCCGATCTCGCCCGCGCTTGCCGCCAGCCTGCTCGGGCGGCATGTAGCTCGGCGTCCCCATGATCTGGCCCGAGCCGGTCAGGCCGCTGTCGGTCTCCAGCTTCTTCGCCAGGCCGAAGTCGGTCACGCGGGGATTGCCGGATTCATCGAGCAGGATGTTGGCCGGCTTGATGTCGCGATGAATGACGCCGTGCCGGTGGGCGTACTCGATCGCCTCGGCCACCTTCACCAGCAGCGCGGCGGCATCGCGCGGCGGGAGCGGCCCATCCGCCAACCGCTGGGCCACGCTCTGGCCCTCGACGAAGCCCATCGAGAAAAAATGCTGGCCGTCGTGCTGGCCCACCTCATAGATCGGCACGATGCCGGGGTGGTCGAGATTGGCGGCGGCCTCGGCCTCGGTGTAGAAGCGCCGGACGGCATCCTCGTCGGCGAGCTGTCCGGCAAGGATCATCTTGAGCGCGACCCTGCGGTTGAGCTTGACCTGCCGGGCCTCGAAGACCACCCCCATGCCGCCGCGGGCCAGCTCGCGGACGATCTCGTAATCGCCGAAGTAGCGGACGCGTCTGGGCGACTCGGGTGAGCCCTCCAGTTCGCCCGGCGCGGACGGACCGAGGTCGACCGTGGCCTGATCGTGGGGAGACTGGGTGGGATCTTCCTGGGACGAAGCGTCTGCCGCGGACGCGATGAATGCTGTCGGAGGACTCGGTGCGAGGGTCGGCGCCTCGCCGGGCAAGGGCTGGGTCGGAGCCGTGCCCGGGGCGAGCGTCGGCGCCCCGAAGATCGTGGAAGGTGGCGAGTCCTCGAATCGCGCACCGGTCTGCTCCGACTGGCCCAGCTCGCGCTCCAGGGCCTCCAATTCGGCGCGCAGGGCTGCCCGGCCTTGTTCGGGGACATCGCCCAGGTAATCGTCGATCGGCGGTCGCCTCTCAGTTCGCCAGTCGGCCTCGAAGCGGCGACAGATCGCGTCGATCCGCCGGGCCAGGCCGATATCCACGCCGCCGAGGTTGTGGCTGCGTCGCTCACTCATCGTCGTTCGCTCCCTGGTCCCAGCTCCATCGGCGACTCCCAGCTCGGTCCGGCGTCTGGGCCGGTCCTGCCGGGGTCAAACCGCCAAGACTCACTTCCCGTTCCAGGAAGATGTCCGTTTCGCCCGTTATGGTGACATTGGATTCGCGATCCAGGGCTCGACGGGCTGCAACGGTTCATCGCGTCTCCGGGCCGCGCCGCGCTCGGCCACCGTGCTGCGCCACCGCCCCGATTCCCAAGGCGGTGGCGATCGACACCCTGCGATCACGCTCCCGTGAGCGTACCGTCCGGATCGACTTACGAATAGGTTCACTGCCCGAGCGCCACGCGCGTTGGCCGTTGGAGGATGTCTCGCCGCCGGGCGAGGGTGTAGAGAAAGAGAAGACCCACCGGGACGCTCAACCCCGGCCAGCGGAACGACACCGCCAACGCGGCTACCAGCACCATCATCTCGAGGATCGAGACCCGAGGCCGGCGAACGGGCGCGAGTCGTTCCTCGGCCGACTCCTGACGATCACCATGCTCAGTCATTCGCTTTCCTCATGGATCCGGCGTCGATCGGGCGACATCCCTCTCCAGACCGGTCGCTTCATCGAGCTCCCCCACGGTTGGCTGCGAGGCTCCCTCAGCGTGGGGCCGGGCCCTCGGTGCCGGCTCGGCGTCCAGCGGTCGGGCGTCCCAGACTTTCACAGTCCCGTCACCACCGGCGGATACGAGTCGGCGGCCGTCGGGGCTGAACGCCACGCTCGCGACCAAGCCGGTGTGCCCCTTGAGAGTGAGGGTTTCCAGCCCGGTCACCGCGTCCCATAACTTCACCGTGGCATCCGCGCCGGCGGATGCGATCCGTCGGCCGTCGGGGCCGAAGGCCACACTGGTGACGGAGCCGCTGTGTCCCTTGAGCGGCCGAATGATCCGCGAGGTCGCGACGTCCCAAAGATTCACCTTCCCATCCAGACCGGCGGATGCGAGGTGCCGGCCGTCGGGGGAAAACGCCACGCTGTTGATCCAGCCGTCGGATTGGGCATGACCCAAGGTGCGGATGACCTGCCCGATCGCTGCGTCCCACAATTCCACTCCCTCGCGGGCGGCGGAGACCACGTACCGGCCGTCGGTGTTGAACGACACGCTGCTGAACATCCTGGCGGATTGCGGGAGGGTGAAGGTCAAGGTGGCACGCCCGGTCGCGGTGTCCCAGGCCGTTATCGAGTGCAGGCTGGCGGAAATCAGTGCTTGCCATCGGGGCTGAACGCCACGCTAATGACGGGGCCGCTGTGTCCATCGAGCGTGCGGATGACCTGACCGGTCGCGGTATCCCAGACCTTGACCTTCCCACTCCAGCCGGCGGATGCGAGCCTCTGGCCATCCGGGCTGAACGCCACGCTCGTGACCCACCCGTCCTGCGCCTCGAGCGTGCGGATGACCCGATCGCTCGCGGCGTCCCAGATCTTCACTGTCCCGTCGTGGCCGGCGGAGGCGATGCGGTTGCCGTCGGGACTGAACGCCACGCTCGTGAGAGGGCCACGATGCCCCTCGAGGCTGCGTGTCTCCTGCGCGGTCGCGGTGTCCCAGATCCTCACCGTCCCATCCCAACTCGAGGAGGCGAGGCGCCGGGCATCCGGGGAGAACGCCACGCTGCGGACATCGGCGAGGTGCCCCTTGAGGACATGGAGCTCCCGCCCGGTCTCGGGGTCCCACAGCCTCACCATCGCATCGTCGCCGGCGGAGGCGAGGCGGTGGCCGTCCGGAGATAACGCCACGCTCGCAACGTCTCGGTGCCCCATGAGGGTACGGATATCCCGCCCGGTTTCGGCGTCCCAGATCTTCACCGTGTGATCGTCGCTGGCGGAAGCGAGGCGGTGGCCGTCCGGGGAAAACGCCACGCTCCTGAGACGGCCACTGTGCCCCTTGAGAGTGCGGATCTCCCGTGCCGTCGCCGCCTCCCAGATCTTCACCGTCTGATCTTTGCTAGCAGAAGCGAGGCGGCGACCGTCGGGGCTGAACGACACACTGGTGACGTTGTCATCGTGCCCCTCGAGGGTGTGGATGACCTGTCCGGTCGCGGCATTCCACACCTTCACCGTCCGATCAATGCTGCCCGAGGCGATCCGCCGGCCGTCGGGGCTGAACGCCACGCTGTTGACGTGGTTGCTATGGCCCCGGAGAGTCTGGATGACCCCACCGGTCTCGGCGTCCCAGATCTTCACCGTCTGATCGCGGCTGCCCGAGGCGATCCGCCGGCCGTCGGGGCTGAACGCCACGCTGGTGGGCGAATCGGTGTGTCCCTTGAGGGTGCGGATGACCTGCCCGGTCGCGGCGTCCCAGACGTTCACGGTCCCATCCAGGCTGGCCGAGGCGAGGCGCCGGCCGTCGGCGCTGAACGTCACGCCCTCGACGGGACCACGGTGCCCGTGGAGGGTGATGTGCGCCGAGCCGATTCTCCGTTCCCAGTAGAACCACTCGAAACCTCGGCGATCGGTGCCGCCCGTGTTGGCCGGGTGCAGTTCGTAGAGCCCTTGATCCAAGAGTGCACCGTCGTAATCCTCCCAGTACCTCTGGACGAGATTCATCCGGAAATCGTAGAGACGTTGCTCAGCCAGCGCGGTCTGTTCCCGTTCCTTGGCCTCGGCCTTGAGTGCGGCGACCAGCCCGAGGCTGGTACCCATCAAGCCCCCCAGGACCGCCACGACCACCGCCGCGGTCAGGCCCGCGATGACCGGTCGCCGCCGACACCACCGCCAGCCCTTCTCGAGTGCGCTAACCGGACGAGCACGGATCGGCTCTCCATCCAGGAACCGCCGCAGGTCGGTCGCCAGGTCGCCTGCCGTGGTGTAACGACGCGCCGGTTCCTTGGCCATGGCCTTCAGGCAGATCGTCTCGAGGTCACGATCGACGGCCTGATTCAACCGCCTTGGTGGGACCGGTTCGTCGCTAAGGACCTGGATCACGGTATCCATCGGCGTGGCGGCCTGGAACGGCGGCCGGCCGGTGACCAAGGCATAGAGCGTCGCCCCCAAAGCATACACATCGGCCGCCGGACCCACCTCGCCCCGCTGGCCCCTCGCTTGTTCCGGCGGCATGTAGCTGGGCGTCCCCATGATCTGGCCCGAGCCGGTCAGACTGCTGTTCCCCTCCAGCTTCTTCGCCAGGCCGAAGTCGGTCACGCGCGGATTGGCGGCTTGGTCGAGCAGGATATTGGCCGGCTTGAGGTCGCGGTGGATCACGCCGCGCTGATGGGCGTAGGCGATGGCCTCAGCGACCTTCACCATCAGCGCCGCCGCCTCGCGCGGCGGCAACGGGCCGGCGGCCAGCCGTTGCGCGAAGCTCTGGCCCTCGACGAAGCCCATCGAGAAATAGTGCTGCTCTTCGTGCTCACGCACTTCGAAAATCGGCACGATCCCCGGGTGGTCGAGGTGGGCAGCGGCCTCGGCCTCGGTGTAGAAGCGCCGGACGTCGGTCTCATTGGCGAGCTGTCCGGCGAGGATCATCTTCAGCGCGACCTTGCGGTTGAGGCTCATCTGCCGCGCCTGGAAGACGACGCCCATGCCACCGCGGGCCAGCTCGCGGACGATCTCGTAATCGCCGAAGTAGCGGATGCGCGCGGGTGATGGGGCTTCCGCCTGAGCCGGTTCGGCCGCGCCGAGGTTGACGGTCGAGTCGTCGTGGAGCAGCCGGGTGGCGACTTCCGGAATCGCCGTCTCCGCCGCGCCTTCCACGGACACGGTCGCAGAGCCAGCCGGGCCGATGGTCACCGCCTCGGCGATCGTGGGAGATCGCAAAGCCTCGGATCGCGCACCGGTCCCCTCCGACTGGCGCAGCTCGCATTCCAGGGCCTCCAGCTCGGAGCGCAGGGCCCTGTGCCCGGATTCGGGCACCGCGCCGAGATAATCTCCGATTATCGGCCGCCTCCCGCTTCGCCAGCCGGCCTCGAAGCGGCGACAGACCGCGTCGATGCGACGCGCCAGATCCAGGTCCAGACGATCGAGGTTGACACCTGTTGGATCGTTCATCGGATTGTCCGCCGTTGCCATTAGGGCTCGCTCGTCGCAACCGAACGATGCTCGCGGATGACCCTACGCCGGGAACATGTCCAACTGGAAGGAAACTGTGACAGGAAAGGAATCATTCCGAATCCGCATCGAGGATTCGGCGGATCAGCGCCAGTTGCCGCGCGACGGTGCGGCGGGCGCAGCCGAGCTGATCGGCGATGGCGTCGGTGGTATAGCCCTCCATGCGGAACACGGCCACCTTGCGGAGGACGTCGTCATCGAGCCGGTCGAGAAGTCTCCGATATTCTTCGGCGACCATGACTGCGAACTCCGGGGTCGGTTCGGAGCCGACGGCCTGGGACAGCAGGTCGTCGTCATCACCGTCGCCATTGTCGGCGAATTCGGAGGCGGCCCGGACGAGGCCGCCACCGCGCTTCTGGCGGTATTTCCCCCGCGCCTGCGCCTGGACCTTCCGCGTGGTGATGACCACGAGCAGCCGCCAGAGGTCGTCGCGGTCGGCCAGTTGGGGGAATTGTCCCCGGGCCAACCCCGCGCAGAGGCTGTCGAAGGCGGAGAGCGCGGCATCTTCCTCGTCGCTGGCGGCGTCCCGGCGCCCCGAGGCGCGCAGCCGCACCCGCGCCAGCTCGACCATCCGCGCGAAGTAACGCTCCCACAGCGGCTGCGCCGCCGCGAGGTCGCCCCCCTTCACGCCGATCATCCACCGCGTGATCGAACCGTCTTCGGCGTCTGGCATTGATGGATTCCATCAGTTAAACTAATTGTTCACCGATTCTACCGATCCCCTCGATGGAAGGGAATCATCGGCGGCCGTGTCATCCATCCGTCCTCGGAGAGTAAGACCGGCGCGACGGATCGGTACTCACGGCGCACCTTACCGGCGTACAGCGCCTCGCAGTTGGGTTGCGCACGCCCCAGTGACGATGCGAATCCACCCCTGTATCCCCCCTTCGTAAGGCGGGAAAAGACAGGGGACCGTTCCGCTTCAATACCTCCCCCCTAACGAAGGGGGGATACAGGGGGGGTCTTCGGGAGCGGACTTCGAGCGTGCGCCATCCAATTGTTAAGCGCTCTAGTGCTTTGTCACAGCTAAGAATTAGGGTTGGGGGATTCTGTCCGGGCGAGCATGGTGTGAAACAGGGTGGTAGTTCACATAAACTAGGTGAGGATCTGTGGGCTGACGGACCAGGCGTAGGATGAGTTGCTTCGTTGACTTCGTTCCCTTCTGTTCAAGCCTTGTTTGCAGTCCCATCCTGGAACAGAAGAAAACGGAGGAAACGAAGGAGAATCCCATTCACGTTTCCTCTGTGGTGAGTCGGTCCCGTGTTGCCACCTCACCTCTCGCTCGCGACGGCCGCTGCAATCTCCGTCATCACGACGCCGCCCGATGGCGTGGCCGGCGAATCCGGCGTCTCCCTGGACGCGTGCGACACCGTATTCACCGTCCTTCCCTAAGCGAAGGGGAGCCGCCCCGGTTCCTGAGAGCCCCGCCAGTGCTCGGTCACGCGTCGATCGTCGGGTGGGATGTGCCTTCGATCGAGTAGACTGCCGTTTTTTCCGCCGATCGACCCGACAATGATCGGCCGACAGACCACTATACAGGTCCACGCGATAGGGAAAGTGGGGATCGGCGGACGGAGCCGCCTCCTACAAGAAAACCGGCGGGTCCATGTCCTTGGAGGAGCCGGCCCCGTGCGGCGATCACCGTACGAGCTCGTCGAGCGTCATACCTAAATGGCATCTTACGTTGATATAACTTATACTATTATTTACTGATTTGTTGAACAATTCACACGCTCTCTTCCACTCGTGGTAGACCTCTCGTAGTTCGGGATGCTTCCATCGTTTCCACGAGCCGAGCAACCATCGGACACCTTCGGCTGGCCGCCGAAGGCGGGTACCGATCAACGTGATCCCAATTCGCTCGCAGATCGACATCACCATGTCCCTCGAGCAATGCGCGAGTCGTGCTTTGTTCGGTGTCGAGTTCATGATCCTCTTCGGGAAGAATCGGTGTCCGGGAAGAATCGGCGGAAAAACGATGTCGATTCATTTTTTCTCTTCGATCTCCCGAGAATCTGACACGATTCATTCCCCCACCTCCGAACGGGCCAGATGCCAGATGATGCATTCTCCCCGGCTCCGCTTCCTTGGGCAACCATCTCATTCGCCTTGGGCTGAACCGGGACTCACGTTATTTTTAAGAGCATCTTTGGCTTTAATATTCGGTTAGAGTCGTTTTTTGCGTCGATCAATGGCCGGTGTCTGGAGAGATCGGCTTTAATATTCAAGTAACGTTGTTTTTTTGCATCGATGACTAGTCGGCGGTCAAGAAAGGTGGTGTATTCCTGCGGTAAGGGATTCAGCGGGGGATCAATGATGTCGTACCGAGGTAACCCGCCTGGAAGAGATCGTCGCATGGGTGTGCACGCTAAGCGTCCGATCGCCATTTTGACGATCGATCTCGAAGATTACCGCCGCCAGTACCTGCGAGATTACTGGGGGGAGGACGCGCCACCGCATCCGGCCGAGGTCCAGCGTCAGCTCGAGGCAGTATTGCAGTTATTGGATCTCTGCGACGCTGCCGCGACCTTCTTTGCGGTGGGAAGGCTGGTTCGTGAACTCCCCATCTCGTGCTGGGCCGAGATCACCTCACGACATCGGCTCGCCTGTCATGGCCAAGAACACCTTCCCGTGAACAAGCTAGGGGCCTTACTTTTCGAGCGGGATCTCCTCACGGCGAAGTCGGAATTGGAGGATGTCGCCGGGTGGCCGGTCCGGGCGTATCGCGCACCGGTATTTCAGCGCCGAGGGATGCACTTCTTGGTTCGGTGATGTGTTGGCTCGAGCCGGCATCACGTTGGACAGCTCCTTTCGTTGTCACAACGCACCCCGTGGGTTCTCCGGGAGGTTTGCCCTCCCCGGTTCGAGCGGGACGGTATGGGAAGTACCGCTTCCATGCATCGGATGGGGTTCCAAGCGTCTCACCGTGATCGGAGGGACGTATTTTCGCCTCCTCCCCTTGCCGTTCATCGTTCGTCTGCTCGAACGAGGAGCCCGCCAAGGGTTCGTTCCCTTGGTGTATCTTCATCCATATGATATCGACGCATCAGCGGATCCCATCACGTACCCCGCTCGGCGATTAGACTCCCTCTTGCCGAGGGCGGCCGACCGGGTTCGCCGGATCGGCCGAGACACGGCGGCCAAGAAGCTTTACGCCTTGGCGAAGATCTATGAGTTCCATCCCATCGAATACCTTGAGGATGTTGCTGCCGCCGATCTTGCGGATGTCAGACGCAGTCGGATCGAGCAGAGTCGGAAGGGATGAAAACGATGAGTAACGGGGCCATCGGGGGGCACGAGCCGCCGGACAATCCCCCGCCGACCTGGGTTTTCGACATCCCTTTCGCCTCCGTGACGCTCGACCAGGCCGCGGAGAAGGTGGAACGCCTCGTCCTCCTGGGGGATCCAGGTTACATCATCACCGCCAATCTCAATTATGCGATGCATGTCGCACGTGATCCAGATCTGCACAGGGTCAACCAAGGAGCCGCGTTCATCGTCCCGGATGGCATCACCCTGGTCTGGACCTCCTGGCTGACGAGCCGGCCGCTCCCGGAGCGCGTCACTGGCACGGATTTGCTCTATCGATTCAGCGAACTCGCGGCCGGCAAGGGCTATAACCTGTTCTTTCTCGGCGGTGCGCCCGGCGTGGCCGATCAGGCCGTTCGGAATCTCTGTAACCTCTATGCGGGTCTCCGCATCGTGGGGACCGAGTCGCCCGTATTCCGGGACCTGGGGCCCGACGAGCATCAGCAACTGATCGCCCGCATTCGTGCGGCAAGGCCGGATGTGATGTTCCTGGCGATGAGCCAACCCCAGGGTGAACGCTGGCTATTCCGAAACTACAAGACTCTCAAAGTCCCGGTCAGCATCCAGGTCGGATCGGCGATCGACTTCGCCGCCGGGAGGATTCCCCGCGCACTGCGCTGGATGCGAACTCTCGGCCTGGAGACGCCCTACCGCATCTATCAGGAGCCGGTTCGCCTGACTCCTCGCTACAGCCGCAACGCGGTATTCCTCGCCAAATCGCTGTTGAGATTCGCGACGAGTCGGGAATTCCGGCGTCAGGATCGATCCTTAGACTCACTGGAGGATCCTTCTCCTACGACTCGATCTACCCCGAAGCGATAGAAAGGGCCTTAATCCGAGGACGGCGGGGCCGCGGTCAGCCCGACCGGATGCTGTGATCCCTCGTGCTTCCTCGATCGGAGCCAGCTCCTCGTCGATCGATCCCATGGCTGCCTCGCGCAATCCGTCCGAAAGGCATGGATGGACGGGGCGTTGCCGTAAACGAGCCTTCCAGATGGAGAATCCTCCCATGGCGCCCGCGGGGCTCCGACTCCACTCGTATGTCACGCGGCATCTGGCCCCGCGGTGGCGCGCCCGCCGGATGCAACGCTTCCTCGAGCTGACCCATTTGAGCGCGGCGCGCGGATTATCGATCTAGGCGGCACCCCCGCGCTGTGGCAAACCCTGGATCGGGACTTCCACGTCACGCTGGTCAACCTCCCCTCCTCCGCCGCAATGGCACCGGCCCTGAAGTCCCATCGGTTTACGTACGTCCACGCTGACGCTTGCGACCTGAGCGATATGTTCGAGGACGACTCCTTCGACCTGGTTTTCAGCAACGCGACGATCGAGCACATCGGCGATGAAGCGCGTCAGGAGGCTTTCGCACGCGAGGTCCGCCGACTCGCGCCTTCCTATTGGGTCCAGACGCCCAGCAATCGATTCCCGATCGAATCGCATTGCATGATCCCGTTCTACTGGCAGTTACCCAAGCCCGTACGTGCTCACCTGATCGCTCGCTGGGCCCGCGCCACGCCAGCGTGGTCCGAGTTCATGCGAAACACTCGTGTCCTGACTCGGCGACGCATGGCCGAGTTATTCCCGCGCAGCAAGTGCTACGTCGAGCGATTGATGGGTCTGGAGAAGTCGTATGCCTTCTACGTGCCGGTGCCGTCACCGACTTAACATCGATCCCTCTTGTGCAGAACGACTCCCGGAGTCGGACACACCCGCTCGGTCGCCGATTGTCCCAATGACCCCGTAGATGCGGGAGTCCCCACGAGGTGGAGTATGTATCGAGAGGACGTCATGAAGCGGCCCTTGCCAGGGGGGCCTACCCATGGCGATCGTCCAGCCTCCCCGACGATCGGTTATATGGCCAGCGTCTACGGCCGGGTGTGCGACGACTACATCCGCGGCGAAGTGGTCGGCCTCCGCGAGCTGGGCTTCACCGTCCACACCTTCGCGACCGGAGAGCCGGGCCCTGGCGAGTTGGTCGGCGAGTCGGCCCGTCGTGAGCATGCCAGCACCGAGTTCTTGCTTCCTGTGGGCCTCGGGCGGCTGGCGATGGCCTTCTTGATGGCAGCCCTCCGCTTACCGCACCGGCTGCTCGGCGCGGCATGGCTGGCGCTCCGGATCGGAGCGCCAGGCTTGAAGGGCAGGCTCTGGCCCCTGGCCTACCTCGTGGAGGCCACGTACCTGGCCGAGCGGCTGAAGGCGAAAGGGGTGCAGCACCTGCACAACCATATTGGTGAAGACTCGGCGGCCGTCACCATGCTCGCCGCGGCGATCAACGACATTCCCTACAGTCTGACCATCCATGGCCCGGGAGAATTCGATCGTCCGATCCAAATTGCCCTCGCCGAAAAGATTCGCCGCGCCGCGTTCGTAGCCACCGTCAGCAGCTTCAGTCGGCGCAGCTCTACCGCTGGTCGGACCGCGCCGACTGGCCGAAGATCCACCTCATCCGCTGCGGTGTGGCCGAGTGCTTCCACACGAGCCAGCGGGCCGCGATTACGAAAGAGCCGCGGCTGGTCTGCGTCGGTCGGCTCGCCGAACAGAAAGGCCAACTCCTGCTCGTCGAGGCGATGGGCCGCCTCGCCGCGGCGGGGGTAGACGCGGAACTGGTGTTGGTCGGCGATGGTCCCCTGCGACGACCGATCGAGCGACTCATCGCGGACCGCCATCT
Source organism: uncultured Planctomycetota bacterium (assembly GCA_963845755.1). Lineage (GTDB taxonomy): Bacteria > Planctomycetota > Planctomycetia > Isosphaerales > Isosphaeraceae > CAWJTV01. The sequence goes on along the minus strand of CAWJTV010000011.1, from coordinate 492,411 downwards.
GAAAGATCGCATCCGCCTCACCGGTTGGCTGGACGAGGCAGGCGTGCGCCACGAGATGCTCAACTCCCGCGCCCTGGTCTTGCCGAGTTTCGCCGAGGGGCTACCCGCTGTCATCATGGAGTCGCTGGCCCTGCATCGGCCGGTCATCACCACTCACATCGCGGGCATTCCCGAGTTGGTCCAGCCCGGAATCAACGGCTGGCTCATTCCCGCGGGGTCGGTCCAAAGTTTGACCGAGGCGATGCACGAGGCCCTCTCAGCACCGCCGGACCTCCTGGAGCGCATGGGCCAAGCCGGTGCGATGTGGGTAACCAAACTCCACGATCGCACCGTCGAAGTCGGCAAACTGGCGGACCTCATTGCCGGCCACGTGGTGCCGAGAGGAATCGCGAGCCTGTCGTTCGAAGGCTCCACAGACTCGAATGTGACAAACCACCAGGGCGCTTGACGATTTGGGTTACATACGCCCCTGGGCCGACGCGGATACATCCCTGGTTCTCGTTCTCACGCTCCGGAGCGGGAACAAGGCGTTCGCAAGTCTTGCCCTTTCTTCTGGTTAACGCTCATTCAACCGTATTGGATCTAGGCTTCCCGACACCTTCACCGGCTGGCCGGGGGCGACGCGCCAGCCAGCTTGGTCAGACTGGTTTTTTTAAGCATTTCCGGGCTCCGCGTCGTTCGACGTAACTGTTGATGCAGCATCAGGTTTCGGCGGAACCCCCGTCGGAAAACCCTGACATGCAGCAATTTTTATGCAACTGAGAGCGCGCTCGTGCGGATCGTATGGGTAAACGGCGGCGCGGCGCCGTCGAGCCAGGCGACACGATCTGACGCTGAGGACGACTGCCGAGGAATCCGCACCAGGGGCCTACCTCATGACCGCGACCGCGACTCTGTCCAGGCCCGATCGGGCCGAGATCAACCGCCGCAATGCCCAGAAGAGCACCGGACCCCGGACCCCCGAGGGCAAGAACCGCTCCCGGTTCAACGCCGTCAAGCACGGCATGACCGCCAGGACCCTCGTCTTGCCCGGCGAGGATCCCGACGCGCTTCAAGAGCGGCTCGACTCCTGGATCGGCAACCTCCAGCCTCAGAACGACGTCGAGCAGTTCCTGGTCGAGCAGGCCGTGCAGTCCTCCTGGAAATTAGATCGGGCCGATCGCGCCGAGGTCGCCCGATTGTCCCACATCATCGAAACGCTGCCGGTCCTGGAGGCGAACCGTCAGCAGGAAGAGGCCGCCGCGCTGGGCCGTCGGCTCTTCAGCGATCGCAATGGATCGGGAAGCATCAAGCTTCAGAGCCAGATCCTCGAAGCCCTGCTCCCGGGCCGCAAGTCCCCGACCTCCCGGCCCCTCGACGTCCTCGATCACGCCGGGGCCATCGTCCGCCGGCTCGAATCCACCGGTCCCGGCTGCGAGTGGATGCTCGACCGCTGGATCGAGCTCCGCGCGATCCTCGACCAGGGCCAGGCCTGGCCATCGACCGAGAAGTCCAGGGCGATCCGCCTTTTGGGGAAACCACCGCTGAACCTGACGGCCGAGGAGTGGGAGAACCACTGCGAGCGCCGGCGGGCCAATCCGCACCCGGAGATCGACGGGTACCTCGCACGCAAGCTGGACCGGCAGTTGGTCGAGGGGCTGGCGCAGGATCAGGAGGCGACGATCGAGGAGTTGCGGAGCGTCGCCGAGCAGGCGATCGCGCGCCTGGAGCCGCTCGTCGACGGACATCGCCAGCGCGCCGAGGCCGAGGCCGCCCAGCAGGCGGCCCTCCTGTCGTTCGACACCAGCACCGAGGGAGAGCGGCTGCGCCGCTACCAGTTCTCGTGCAGTCGGTCGCTGTTCCGCAGCCTCGACACCCTGTTCAAGGTCCGCCGATCCGGCCGGAGAACGGAGACGTCTTCCGCGTCCGGTGGCCCGTGTTGCGTAAACTCACCAGACGATGACGGGAATGCGCGAAACGAACCCACGGACCCGCCGGTCGATGGCGGGAATGGGCCAAACGAACCGATACCGCCGGTCGATGGCGGGAATGGGCCAAACGAACCGACGTCGCCGGAGGTTGGGGCGATCGCTCGTCGCGGGCTGCCGTTTCTCCGCGCCCTGATCTCCGCGATGGTGCTCGCCCTGCTCTTCGGTGTGGCGGTTCGCAGTCATCGCGATACGCAAGGCGAACCGACCGCGGCCGTCGGCCGCGGTCCGCTAAAGAGTTCCCGAGACGTCTCAATGAACCCCATCGCGCGGCTCCCCCTCACCCCATCCGTTTCCCCGCCGGGGCAAGGGCGACCGCGGGTTGGCTCCGCGGCGGCCTCCCGGCGCGGCGGAGCCGTATCTCGTCCCCTGCTCCTCCCGCGGGGAGAAGGTGCCCGAGGGGCCGATGAAGGGCGATCCGCCGGGAGGTCCCGCGAGATCGCTCTGGCCCGACACGCGGATGTCCAGCGAGGCGTACGGACTCGATCACGGCGAACGTCGATCAGGAGAATCGGCAAAACAAAGCCATCGTCGCTCCGAAATCCCGCCGCGCGGCCCGAGCGGGCCTCGGCCCGGTACGTTGCTCGATCGCAACACAATGACCGCAGCCACGCGTTCGCGTCCCCCATCGCCTCGGGCTTGGGCATCGGTTGCGACCGCCCGGGCCGCGTGCTCGAAATCCATCATGACCATTACTCGTTGGGCAATCGAGACATGCGAAGAGGGTCCCGCCGAACCGTCCGACGTTCGCACCTGCCGGCAATGGATCAGACCGCGGGATTGCTCCCGGGTGAACCTGGTCGCTCGCGATCGGTCAACCTTGGATTCACGGTTGGGATGGTGGCCGGCAAAGGCGGAAAACAATGGCCGAAACCGATCCTCCAACCGGTCGATGCCGGAAGGATACACGTCGAGTTCTCCCCTCTTTCTTTTGTGGTACGCGTGCTTATGATTGATCTGACCCCGTGTCGCGCCTTCGAGATCGCAACAGGTTCGTTCAGCCCTCCTATCGCCCCAGAGGATGCGAAAGAATCGGGTCGAAGATTCCCGAGTCGAGATTCAATAAACGCACTCGCCTATGCAGGCTCGGCTTACATCCATTTTGAATCTCGAATCTGTGATTCCGAATCGATTCTTCACAGCCTCCGAGCATCGCGAAGTCCACGATTGCAGCGGAAGGGATGAAAAAGCCGTGGGCCCCGGTCCGGCCTGGACTCGCGCCGACGCGATGGGTTCTATCGCATCATCGAGATCGGATCGGAACAAGGGAGTTGCATCATCATGTCGCATCATGGCCGTCGTTCCCCCGGCATCGTGAACCTCGATTGGGTGGGGAAGACCATCGGTCGCGGGCTTCGAATCGGGATGCCGGCGCGTTGGCATCGCCGCCGGGCGGCAAGCGGGCTGGGGCTGAGGCTGGATGAGTTGGAGGCCCGGACCCTGCTGTCGGCGTCCGGCGTGATGGGCCCGATGCCCGCGCCGGCACCCGCCCAGGAGACCCTCAATCTCCAGTTCCAGCCGGGCTCTGTCGGGGCGTTATCGCAACTGATGCCCCTGATCGCGGCCGAGGGCGCGACCGTCCAGGCCACGACGATCTCCGGGCTCTACACGGTGCAGGGCCCTGCCGCCAACATCGGCCCGCTGGCCCAGGTGCTCTCGGCCAACCCGGCGGTCGCCTACGCCGACCCCGAGCAGATGGTGAACGACCTCACGGTCCCCAACGATCCGGTCTATGTCAACGGCTCCCAGTGGCAGCTCAACGGCCCCTGGGGAATCAATGCCCCGGCGGCCTGGAGCGTCACCACCGGCTCGAACTCGGTGATCGTCGCCGACACGGACACCGGCCTCAACTACAACCTTCCCGACATCGCCGATAACGTCTGGCTCAATCAGCCCGAGATCCCTTCGAGCGTGCTCCCCAACCTGACGGACGTCAACCACGATGGATTCATCACGTTCACGGATCTGAACAACTCGGTGAATCAGGGGGCCGGGAAGATCGAGGACACCAACAACGACGGGATCATCAGCGGGGCCGACGTGCTCGCCTCGACGGCCATCGGCGGCTGGGTGAATCCCAACGCGCCGGACACCCAGGACAACGACACGGCGGATCCCAACGACTTCATCGGCTGGAACTACGTTAACAACACCAACAACCCGATGGACGACCAGGGCCACGGGACGTTCACGGCGGGCGAGATCGCCGAGGTGGGCAACAACGGGGTCGGTGGCACGGGCGTGGACTGGACGACGCAACTCATGCCGGTGTCGTTCCTCGACTCGACGGGCAATGGTTCGGACACGGCCGCCGCCGAGGCGATCGACTACGCCGTGCTGCACGGCGCCAAGGTGATCAACGCGAGCTGGGGCGGGACCGGGACGGATCCGACCATCGCCGCCGCGATCCAGTATGCCGACGAGAACAACGTGATCATCGTGGCGGCCGCCGGCAACGATGGGGCGGATGATGACACCACCTTCTTCTCGCCGGCATCCTACTCGGCGCAATACCCGAACGTGATCGCGGTCGCGGCCACCAGCAGCTCCGGCCAGCTCGCGTCCTTCTCCGACTACGGGACCGGCACGGTCCAACTGGCTGCCCCCGGAGTGGGCGTCTATAGCCTGACGGAGGGCGGCAACTACGGTACCGACAGCGGCACGTCGATGTCGGCGCCGCTGGTGACCGGCACGATCGCGCTGGTCGAGGCCGCACATCCCTCCTGGTCGATGAGCCAGGTCATCGATGCGGTGCTCGACACGGTCACGCCCGATTACCGCCTGGCGGGCAAGGTGACCACCGGCGGCGTCCTGAACGCGGGGGCCGCCGTCGCCAACACCGACGGCCCCGATGTGGTCTCGGCCACCCCCAGCGGCTCGGTCAACAGCAGTGCGGGCCTCAGCTCCGTGCAGTTGACCTTCAACGAGGAGATCAACCCCGCGACCTTCACGGCCGCCCAGGTCAAGATCACCGGGCCCGGCGGTGTGATCCCCAGCAACCAGGTGACCATCAGCGCGGTCTCCGGTTCGAACGACCACGAGTTCACCATCGCATTCCCCGCCCAGACCGCCGCCGGCTCCTACACGCTGACGGTTGGCCCCGCCATCCAGGACTGGTACGGCAATGCCATGAACCAGAATCGCAACGGGACCAACGGCGAGACCGGCGACGCGTTCGTCGAGACCATCCGCCAGACGGCCCCGGGCTCGACCGACCTCCTGAGCGTCACCGGCATCCCCGCGGTGAGCACCGCGGGGAATGTCGAGGATTTCACCGTCACGGCGCTGAGCCCCAATGGCGGCACCGACACCGGCTACCTGGGTACGGTCGCGTTCACCAGCACGGACCCCCAGGCTCAGCTACCGCGGAATTACAAGTTCACGGCCGCCGATGCCGGTAGCCACACCTTCGCCATCACGTTCAAGACCGCCGGCACTCTCCAGTCGATCACGGCGACGGATACCGGGAATTCGAAGATCATCGGCGACGACGAAAACCTCTCCGTCCAGGCCGGCGGCGCCAAGTCGCTCGCGGTGACCGGCTTCCCGACCACCGACACCGCCGGCACGTCCCAGTCCTTCACGGTCACGGCCTACGACAGCTTTGGCAACGTGGCGACCAACTATACCGGGACGGTCCAGTTCTCCAGCACCGACGGCCAGGCGAGCCTACCGGCCAGCACCGCCCTGAGCCCCGAGGACCAGGGGACGGCGACGTTCACCGCCACGCTCGATACGGCCGGCCAGCAGTCGATCACCGCCACCGACTCGAGCACGTCGAGCGTCACCGGCAGCGAGACCGGGATCACCGTCCAGGCCGCCGCGCTCTCCAAGTTCGTCGTCGCTGGGTTCCCGACGAATCCCACGGCCGGCGCGGCCCACAACCTCTCGGTCAGCGCCACGGATCGCTATGGCAACGTGATCACCAACTACACCGGCACGGTCCACTTCTCCAGCAACGATCCCCACGCCGTCCTGCCGGCCAACTATCCCTTCACCACCACCGATCAGGGCACGCACACCTTCTCCGTGACACTCGAGACTGTCGGAACCAGAAATGTGAATGCAACCGATGTGAATTCCTCGAGCATCACCGGCTCTCAGACGGGCCTCATCGTGCAGCCAGCCGCGGCGCATGCGTTCACGCTCACCGGCTTCCCCAATCCCGATAGCTCGGGGACCGCCGGTAGCGTCACCGTCACGGCCTACGACGCCTACGGCAACGTGGCGACCGGCTATACCGGCACGGTTGCCGTGACCAGCAGCGACCCGCACGCTGTCCTGCCGTCCAACTATCCCTTCACCGCGACCGACGCGGGCCAGCATACCTTCTCCGTGACGTTGGTGACGTCGGGGGCCCAGTCGATCACGGCGACGGACACGACCACTCCGAGTATCACGGGAACCGCCTCCGTGACCGTGAGCTCCAACGGGACGTCAACGTCGGCCGTGTTCCTCAAGCAGGACACGACGACGCAGGGCAGTTGGATCGGGACCTACGGCGCCCAGGGCGAGGACGTCATCGGCGACACCGCCGCCTTGCCCTCCTATGCCACCGTCACGCCCAGCGGGGAATTGACCCACGTCTGGTCGGCCAGCACGACCGCACCCCAGGCGCTCCAGAACCCGGGCGGATCCGGCCGGATCGAGGCGGCCTGGTACTCGACCACCAGCTTCACGGTGAACCTGGACCTGACCGACGGACAGGCGCACGACATCGAGCTCTATGCGCTCGACCTGCAAAGCTCGCCGAGCCGCGTCGAACAGATCCAGATCAGCAACGCGGCGACGGGGGCGGTCCTGGACACCGAGACACTCTCGTCGTTCACGAACGGCGTGTATCTGAACTGGGTGGTGCGAGGCGATCTGATGATCACGATCACGCATGAGGCCGGCGCGAACGCGGTGCTCAGCGGGATCTTCATCGATCCGCCGATGCTAACATCCTCGGCCAGGTTCCTCCAGAAAGACACGACGACGGAGGGCAGTTGGATCGGGACCTACGGCGCGCAGGGCTACGACGTCATCGACGACACCCCCAGCTTACCCTCCTACGCCCTCCTTGCGGCCAACGGCGCGACACTCCACGTCTGGTCGGCCAACACGACCGCACCCCAGGCGCTTCAGAACCCGGGCGGATCCGGCCGGATCGAGGCGGCCTGGTACTCGGCCACCAGCTTCACGGTGGACTTGAACCTGACCGACGGGAAGGCGCACGACCTCGAACTCTACGCGCTCGACCTGCAAAGCTCGCCGAGCCGGGTCGAGCAGATCCAGATCAGCGACGCGACGACGGGGACGGTCCTGGACACCGAGACGCTCTCGTCGTTCACGAACGGCGTGTATCTGAATTGGATGGTGCAGGGCGACGTGGTGATCACGATCACGCACCAGGCCGGCGCCAACGCGGTGCTCAGCGGGATCTTCATCGATCCGCCTGCGGCGACCGCCTCGGCCACGTTCCTCAAGACGGACACGACGACGCAGGGCAGTTGGATCGGGACCTACGGCACGCAGGGCTACGACGTCATCGGCGACACGCCCAGCCTGTCCCCCTACGCCACCGTCTCGCCCAGCGGCGAATTGACCCACATCTGGTCGGCCAGCACGACCGCACCCCAGGCGCTGCAGAACCCGGGCGGATCCGGCCGGATCGAGGCGGCCTGGTACTCGACCACCAGCTTCACGGTGAACCTGGACCTGATCGACGGACAGGCGCACGACATCGAGCTGTACATGCTCGACCTGCAAAGCTCGCCGAGCCGCGTCGAACAGATCCAGATCAGCGACGCGACGACGGGGACGGTCCTGGACACCGAGACGCTCTCGTCGTTCACCGGCGGGGTGTATCTGGATTGGAAGATGCAAGGCGACGTGGTGATCACGATCACGCACGAGGCCGGCGCGAACGCGGTGCTCAGCGGGATCTTCATCGACCCGGCGACGGCCCCAAGCGCCGCGATGGTCAGGACATCGGCCGCGATGGCGGGCAACGCGTCGGGACTCATAGCCTGGCGACCGGCGACCCGATCGGCACGTTGGACTTCTTCAATAGCGACAATCAGGCCATCGCGCCCCTCAACGGCGCGCCCTCCTTGGCCATCGCGAACGCAAACACCGTCATCGTCACAGCCGGTTTCAAGAAGACTCGGTCGATAACCGTTGACGAGATCGCTTAACGATTGACTCACGTATACCCAGTGCCGATGCGAATGCACCCCTCCTGGCTCCCCCTTCATGAGGGGGGAAAATGACGAAAACTGGAGACTGATGCAACGAAACCGAATGATCGTCGAGCTTGGGCCCGGAGACTGGGCTCTCCTGGGGTTGGAGCCGGCGACAGCCGGCAGAGCCCTCAGGAGAGCCGGTGCGTCCGTGACCGCGCCGCGATCCGTCCGGTTTCCACGCAACAGTCTCGGAGACCTCGGCCGTGCGTCCCGTGTTCCCGCCTCAGAGACGCCCGGGGGACGAGGGTTTCCGGTCCAGGAGACGAGGTTCCGGGGCCGAGACCATGACGAGTCCCCCCTGTTCCTTGACCGCGACGCCGCTGGTCGCAAGCCCGATCATCTGCTCGGCGAGCCGGCCGATCCGGACAGCCGCTTCGTCGACCGGGACTCCGCGCGAATGGATGTTGGAGATCAGGTTGCGCCGGGAGTCGTCGTGCCCGGCCCTGGGGCAGTACGCCATGTAGGCCGAGAGGCTCTCGGCGGTTGCCAGGCCGGGCCGCTCGCCGATCAGGAGCACGACGACGGCCGGGCCCAGGACCTCGCCGATGTCGTTGAGCACGCCCACGCGGCCATGGCGGATCGCGAACGGCCGGCCGAACCGCCAGCCGCGGCGCCGGGCCTCCGCCGCCAGCAAGGGGAGCAGCGCGGGGACCTGCGCCGCACGGCCACCGCGGACAATCCGTCGGCGATGGCCACCTGGATGTCGGCGCCGGTCGGGCAGAGGCCGGACAGCTCGGGCCGGGCCGATGGGTCGAGCGACCGGCCCAGTTCGGGCCGCAGCAGGAACTCCGATCGGGTCTTCGCCATCGTGGCGATCTCGAACAATCCCCACTCGGCCACGAACGCCGGGCCCAGGTCGCGCCCCAGGTCCAGCTCGGCGTGGACGGCGTCGCGCGCCGCCGCATGATCGCGGCGCAGCTCCAGATAAGTCGCGGTCCGGTAGGACGAGCCGGCGCGGCCGGCCAGAATTCGCGCCGGGGTCCGGGAGCGCACGCGATCCAGGATCGTGGCGGAACCCGGTGGCGGCGACAGCCCGGTGTCGTCGTCCGAATCGCCCGGTTGCTCAATCATTCGTGATGGGGTCATGATGATGGCTCGATGGTTCGAGAGAGTCAACCGAAGCCGGTCCGATCGACCCCGGGGTTGTGTGGTCGGCAACGGGGATCGCCGCGGCCTGTCGCCCGACGAGGAGGGCCGTATGCGGCGGACCCGGAAAGCGTCGTCGCACGCCTCCGAACCACGCGGCGGCCAGCGCCGTGGCGACGCCGCCGACGACCCAGACCGAGCGCTCGTTGGGCGGTTGCATCCCGATCGCGATCAGACCGGCACAGCCGGCCACGCTGAGCACGGCCAGGGGCCGGTACCAGCGCCCGAGGTCCCAGGGGCCCATCGCCGTCCAGGATCGGCCGTACGCCCAGGCCCCCAGCGTGGTCGGCACGACGTACGAGACGTAGAGGAAGATCGTGCAGACGGCGGTGATCGTCGAATAGACCGGAGTATGGATCGTGAACAAGACCGAGACGACGGAGACACTCCAGATCGCGACCGCGGGCGACCGCCGGCGGGGGCAGACCCATCGCACCGCCGTCGAGAAGGGCAGGCCGCCGTCCCGGGCGAAGGCATAGGCCATCCGCGAGGCCGAGGTCACCGTGGCCAAGCCCGCAGAGGTACTGGGCCACGACGATCCCGGCGCACAGGACGACGACCATCGGATGCGGGAGCACGCCGGTCAGGATCCAGAGGAACGCCCCCTCCCCGCGAGCCGCCGCCTCGCCCAGGCTGGGCGCCGCCAGCACGACGGCATCGAGGAAGATCCATCCCGCCAGCCCCGAGACCAGCACCGAGCGGACGATGCCCCGTGGCACGCTCGCCGACGCGCCGAGGGTCTCCTCCGAGGCGTGGGCCGAGGCGTCAAAGCCGGTGATCGTGTACGCCGGCAAGAGCGCCCCCAGGGCGAAGAGCAGGACCATTCCCTCGGTCGCCGGCCAGACGTCGCCGCCGGCCGAGCCGCTGTAGTTGCGGAAGCTCACCAGCCGCGAGAGGTCCACGCCGGCGCGAACGTCAGCAGGGCGGCCGTCAACGCCGCGGACACCAGGAGAATCCAGTAGCCGCTGAAGTCGGTCAGCTTCGCCGTCGCGCCGATGCCCAGATGGTTGACGGCCGCCTGGGACATCGTGATCAGGATGACGCCTACGGCTTGGGCCGCCAGGTCGAACTCCGACGGCACCCAGCCGGGCCCGAGTGCCGCCATCGCGAACCGATAGGTCCCGACGTTGATTGCGGCCAGCACGGTGATCAGCCCGGCGAGGTTGAACCAGGCGGTGGTCCAGCCCCAGCCGCGGCCTCCCAGGATCGCCGCCCAGTGGTACAACCCGCCCGCCGTCGGGAATGTCGAGGCGAGCTGGCCCATCGTGGCCGCGACCGCCAGTGCGAACAGGCTCACCAGAGGCCAGCCCAGGCCGATCGACGCCCCGCCCACGCTGCACAGGCCCAGGTGGAACGATGTGACCCCGCCGGCCAGGATGCAGATGATCGACAAGGACAGGGCGAAGTTCGAGAACGCGCCCAGCCGGCGCGCCAGCTCCTGGGCATAGCCCATCGCGTGCAGACGGCGGACGTCGTCGTCGGCCGCGGGCTCGACGGCCGGCGGTGTCTCGCGACCACGTTCCATCGGTCAACCCTCCGCGCCTTCGAGCATCGGGCCGAGCGTTTCCAGCATGCGACGGCGGGCGGGGCCGTCCTCGATGGCCGCGTGATCGCCGGATGGCAGCCCGCGCGCCTCCAGCCATGCGGCGAACTCCGGCGCCGGGCGCAGGCCGAAGAGCCGGCGCACGGCCAGGGCGTCGTGGTAGCTGGTGGACTGATAATTGAGCATCACATCATCCGAACACGGGACGCCCATGAAGTAGTTGCACCCGGCCGCCGCCAGGAGCAGGAGGAGGTTATCGGCCGAGTTCTGGTCGGCCGCCGCGTGGTTGGTGTAGCAGACGTCCACGCCCATGGGGAGGCCCAGCAGCTTGCCCATGAAGTGGTCCTCCAGCCCGGCGCGGAGGATCTGCCGCTCGTCGTGCAGGTACTCCGGCCCGATGAAGCCGACGACGCTGTTGACCAGGAACGGATCGAACGCCCGGGCCACGCCGTAGGCCCTGGCCTCGAGCGTGAGCTGGTCGACGCCCTGATGGGCGCCGGCCGACAGGGCACTCCCCTGCCCCGTCTCGAAGTACATCGCCTGCTCGCCGCCCAGGCGACGTCGCGGCCCCGATGGTGCTCGATCACGCGACGATGTCCCTCGCGGAGCAGCTCCAGGTTGATCCCGAAGCTGGCATTGGCCGCCTCGGTGCCGGCCACCGACTGGAACAGCAGGTTGACCGGCGCGCCGCGGTCGAGGCAGTCGAGCTGGGTCGTGATATGAGCCAGGCAACACGCTTGTGTGGGGAGCTCGAACGTAGTGATGAGGCGGTCGAGTGCGCGGAGGATCGCCTCGGCGACGTCGACCGACTCCGCGGCCGGGTTGACGCCGATCATCGCGTCGCCGCAGCCGAAGAGCAGGCCGTCGGCGGCGGACAGCAGGATGCCGCCCAGGTCGTCGCGGGGGTGGTTCGGCTGGATCCGGATGCCCAGCACCCCGCGCTGGCCCATCGTGTTGCGGCAGCGGGTGACGACCCGCACCTTGCTCGCGGCCAGGACGAGGTCCTTGTTGCCCATCAGCTTGGCCGCCGCCGCCACGACCTCCGGAGTCAAGCCCGGCCGGACCGCGGCCAGGGTTTCGCCCGTCGTGGCGTCGTCGAGGACCCAATCGCGAAACGCGCCCACGGTCCAGCCGCGGAAGGGCCCGAAGATGCCCGGATCGAGCGATTCGAGGATCAGCCGGCTGACCTCATCGGTGTCGGGATCGATCAGCGGATGGTCGACGATCTCGCCGAGCGTCAACTCGGCCAGCACCAGCTTGGCGGCGACGCGCCGGCGTTCGGTCGGCGCGGCGATCCCGGCGAGCTGGTCGCCCGACTTCTCCTCGTTGGCCGAAGCGAAGACCGCGCGCAGGTCGGCGAAGGCAAACCGCTCACCTCGGATCACGGTGGACAGGTTCACGGTTCGGCTCCGAGTGCGGCGAAGGATGTTCGGCGATCGTTGACCTGCCGCGCGGCTGGTCTATAGTATACCTGGGGAGGCTGGTGCCGATGAGTACGACGCGAGGTCCGAAACCCATGTCCACATTGCCGCCTCTGATCGAAGGCCAGCGGCTCGATCAGCCCACGTTCCACGCGCGCTACGAGGCGATGCCGCCCGGCACCCGGGCCGAGCTGATCAATGGAGTCGTCTATATGCCCAGCCCTGTGCGTCTCGAGCACGGTCGTGCCCATGGTCCCGCATATGGCTGGCTCGACTATTATTCGGAGAACACCCCTGGTATCGAGACACTGATCGATACCTCGACGATCCTGAGCTTCCGGAGCGAGCCCCAGCCCGATGTGCAGTTGCGCATCCTGCCGGAGTACGGCGGCCGGAGCCGCGACAGCAAGGGCTACATCCACGACGCGCCGGAGCTGGTTGTCGAGGTCTCGAAGGCGACCCGGTACGTCAACCTGGGACCGAAGCTGGAGGACTATGAGCGGGCTGGGGTGCTGGAATACATCGTTCGCGCCGTCGAGCCGGACGAGGTCTTCTGGTTTGTCCTTCGTAACGGTCGCTTCGACGACCTGGAGCCCGGCACTGACGGCATCTATCGCTCGGAGGTCTTCCCCGGCCTTTGGCTCGACCCAGTCGCGCTCCTGGCGGGCGACAGAAAGCGGCTTCGCGCCGTGGTCGACCTCGGCTGCGCCACGCCCGAACATGCGGCGTTCGTCGCTCGGCCTGGCGGCGGCCCGAGCAACGCCATGAGAGGCGTGCGGTTCGATCGCGGCTAGCCGACGTCATGCTCGGGGTCCCCTCCTGCAGGAGCGACGAGCGTAGGACTCGACGTTGACGGCCGAGGACCGGCGCGCGTCTGGCTCGCCAGGTGGCAGAGCACCCCGACGACGCTGCCGACGACCGCGGTCTTCGCGTACGGCCGGGCCAGGCCCGTCAGCCAGGGCTCGCGGAGGAACGCCATCCCCAGGAGCACGGGAGCCACCAGCACCAGCAGAGATCCCGCCCGACGCAGCCACAACCGCCAACCACCCGGAGCCGGCTCGCTATACAACCCGAGCACCACATTCAACAGTGCGGAGAACAGCAGGTAGATATGGGACGAGCGAAACAACAGGCGCGTTGCGTCGTCGAGCGTCGGCACCTGATCGGGGCCCCAGCGGAGATAAAAGCCGCTGGCGAGGAACGCCCCCAGTGCAATCAGTCCCACGGCAAGATGGAGTCGGCGCATGGTTGTCGCCTGATATCAGGTAAAGTGATCTTATGGGACCGACACATGAAACGGCCAGATCCAGGGAATGAGCACCACGGCGACGATGCACATGAGGAGGTTCAGGGGGATGCCGACGCGCATGAAGTCGGTGAAGCGATAGCCGCCGGGCCCGAAGACCATCATGTGGGTCTGATAGCCGATCGGCGAGGCGAACGCGTACGAGGCGGCCAGGGTCACGGCCATGATGAATGGACGCTCGCTGACGCCCATCAGCTTGGCCGACTCGAGGCAGAACGGGAACGACAGCGCCGCCGCCGCATTGTTGCTGATCAGCTCGTTGAGGACCATGGTGCCGAAGTAGATCGCCGCCAGGGTCGCCGTGGGTCCCCAAGCCTGTGTGGCCTCCACGAGCATCCCGGCGAACAGCCTGGCCACGCCGGACTGCTCGAGCGCCTTGCCGACGCCGAACGATGCGGCGATCGCGATCAAGACAGGCAGGTCGACCGACCGCCGCGCATCGGCGGGCGAGATGCAGCGGGCGGCGATCATCGCCCCGGCGGCCAGGAAGGCCGCCAGCATGATGTTCGCCCGACCGCTGACGAACGCCGTGATCATGATCAGGAAGATGCCCGCGGCGAGCCAGGCCCGGTCATAGCGGATCGGACGCGAGTCCTCGACGTCGCTGACCAGATAGAAGTCCGGGTTGTTCCGGAAGGCCCGGGTGAAATCCGGGCCCACTTGCAGGAGCAGCGTGTCGCCGGCGTGCAGGCGGATGTCGCCGACCTTGTTGGTCAGCCGCGACCCGTTGCGGTGTACCGCCACGATCGCCGCATCATACAGGGCGCGGAAGTCGGCGTCGCGCACCGCCTTGCCGAGCAGGGGCGAGCTCGGGCTGATGACCGCCTCGCAGAGCTGACGGCCGCGCTGCTCGACCGGCGAGACCTCATATCGGGCATCGACTGCCGGCACCAGGCCGGGGATCTTCTCCAGGTTGACGATCGTGCCCACGACCCCGGTGAAGACCAGCCGGTCGTTGGCCTGGACCACCTCCTCCGGCCCGGCCGGTCCGATGACATCCCCGTCGCGGTCGATCTCGATCAGGAACAGGCCCGGCAGGTGCCGCAGGCCCGCATCCGCGATCGTCTTGCCCACCAGTCGACATCCCGGCTGCACCATCATCTCGACCAGGTACTCCCGACGGGTCTCCTCGAGCTGCTCGATCAGGTCCTTGCGGTCCGGCAGGAGTTTACGGCCCAGGGTCAGGAGATAGATGGCACCGAGCAGTGCGCACGGCAGGCCCACCGCCCCGATCTCGAAGAATCCCATCGGTCGAAGATGGCTCTTGATCAGGAGCCCCTGGACGACCAGGTTCGTGCTCGTGCCGATCAGCGAGCAGGTGCCTCCCAGGATCGACAGGAACGACAGCGGCATCAGGAGCCGCGACGGGGAGATCCGGCGCTTGCGGCACCAGGTGATCAGCACCGGGACCAAGAGCGCCACCTTCGGCGTATTGTTCAGCACCATGGCCGACGGGATCAGCACGATCGCCATCAGGAGCAAGGCCGTGCCCTCGGTCTCGACCTTGCCCAGGAACCGGTCGCCGACGTATTCCATCACGCCCGTCTCGCGCAGCCCCGCTGCCACGACGAACAACGCGGCCACGATCAGCATCCCCGAGTTGGCGAACCCGGCGAATGCCTCCTCTGGCCCGATTACCCCGAACGCCGCCAGGAACACCACCGCCCCCACGAACAGCACGTCGGCGGGCTTGTCCTTCACCAGCCCATAGAGCAACCCGGCCAGCACGGCCAGCGTCACGACCATGTGCATGTCGATATTTCCATTCATTATGATTCCCATCGGATATATAAATTAAAATCCCATGTAGACCCATATCTATCGATCTGTCGTGGGCGTCCTGCGCAGATCCGGGGCGACATCGCTCAATCCATCCCCAGGTCGTCCACGAATCTGGTCGATTCGGTGATCCGCTCGGCGGATACGCCCGCTTGCTCGGCGACGATGGCCTTGAGGACTCCCCAGACGTCGCCTCGGTTCCAGCCTGGGGGATCGTCGCCGCTGATCCTCCCGAAATTCGTCCTCAGGATCAGTGGAACCATGTCCCTCACCGTGGCCGGCTGGACGTGGACGGCGAACGGCTTCGTGAGCTCGAGGACCACGAAACCCCATAGCACGGCGCCGATGACGAAACCGACGCCCATGGGAAGGATAGCACCGATGTCGGAATCCGCTAGCCGGGCCCAGGCGAGCCACACGATTCCCAACCAGACGACGAGGAGTCCGATGAACGCGTACGCGACCCAGCCGGGCCGGACCAGCCCCGGCAGCTCCCAGCCGAGGCTCTCGCCCAGCCGCTTCCACTCCGATTTTCGATCGTGCACCGGGATGAGACTCTCCATCGGGCTGTCGGGTCGAACCGTGCGTCGAGGGATGCGGAAACTCCGCATCACGGCGCGCCGCAATCGGTAGTACGTCGCGGCGCTGAGACAGTGCCCCGTTTCCTGGTCCTCTCCTCGCAACGTGAACAGGATGTAATGATACAAGTTCTCCACCGTGAGGATCCGCTCGGCATCCGCGTCGGGGATGGTGATGTCAAAGGCTTCTTCGACGGTCATGACAAGCTCGACGGTATCCAGGCCCATGATACGAGTTCCTTTGGAGATTGATCGTCGTGGTGATCCCCTTTGAGTCAAACTTCGTATATTCGTCCCTCGCGGAGGACTTCGATCGCGCTGGAATCCGCGTCGAAATCGTCGGGGAGATGGGTGATCCGCATCTTCGCGCGGAGCGATCCCGGCAGCGCGGCCAGCTTCTCATAAGGGGTGTGCACGGGGGATTGGGAGAGCGTCGTCGCCTCATGGACGATCAGGTCGGCGGCGGAGAGCCATTCGATCAGTCCCGGGTCATAAGCCGTATCGGCGCTGAAGCCGAGCACGCGCCCTCCGGCCGCGATTCGCATGGCAAAGGTCGGCACGCTGTGGATGGTCCGGCGGCACTCGATCGCGAACGGCCCGCACGTTACCGGTCGCGACGCGTCCAGGTCGATCAGCTCGAAGAAATCAGCCAGTTGCTTCCGGATCGGCGGCGCATCGGGGTTCACCTGGGAATGCTCCATCCCGGCGCCCAGCAAGCCATCCCAGAGGCGGTCCGAGGCCGCGGGATGCATCAGCAGCTTCGCCCGCCGGCCCATCGCAAGCCAGGTAAAATAACCGAAGTCCTCCAGGCCGCAGGAGTGATCGGCGTGCAGGTGGGTGACCACGGCGGCGTCGATCCGGTCGAGGTCCAGCGGTGTCGAGAGACCGGCCGTCATCGACCCCTCGCGCAGCATCTTCCGCACTGGATGCGGGCAATCGATCAACAGCCAATGGTCGTCGATCCCCAGCGCCAGGCACGAAGTGTAGTGCCGGGCCGAGAATGCCTCGCCCACACCCATCGGAATCAAGAAGACGCTGCTCATGGTGCGACTCAATCGGAAAAACGGTGGTCTCGGCCCCAGCCGGACAGCCAGGGTACAATCCGGCGGGAATTCCCCCTGGGTCGAACTGGATTCTATCAGCCTCGTCGGCTGTCGAACAGGAGCGAAAGGCCCCATCGCGGCGTCTTAACGCGACTTCACACTCGGATGGATAACACGATGAGACGTATCAACACCATCGCCATTCCTGCGTCGATCCTGTTCCTCGCCAGCCTGTTCATCTCGCGGGACTGCCGGGCCCAGGAACGGTTCGCACCCGTGCCACTGATCAGCCGGATCACCCACGTACAGCCGATGACGGGGCTCGTGTTCTGGAGCACGTCGGAGCACAACCGCACGGCCTCGATCCAGCTCGAGTACCGTTACATGAAATACGGCGACATCGTGACCGAGCGCGGCCAATATGACTGGAGCGTGATGGACCGGCTGCTGGAGCGGGTCGCCGCGGAGGCACCAGGCCATCGTGCGGTTCTACTTCGTCTACCCCGGGAATCCGACGACGGTCCCCGGCTACATCAAGGCCCTCCCCGACTATCACGAGACGCGCGGTCGGAGCGAGGAGAAGCCGACCACCTTTCCGGACTGGTCGCACCGGGGACTCCAGGAATTCACGCTCGAGTTCTACGAGAAGCTGGCGGCGCGGTACGACAACGATCCCCGACTGGCCTTCGTCGAGACGGGGTTTGGACTCTGGGCCGAGTATCACATCTACAGCGGGCCGATGATGCTGGGAAAGACTTTTCCGGACAAGTCGTTCCAGTCTGCCTTCGCCCGCCACCTGGGCCGGGTCTTCCGGAAGACGCCCTGGATGATCTCGGTTGACGCGGCCGCCGCGTCGCGGGCGCCGTTCGCCACGAATCCGGAACTCCTGAAGATCCCATTCGGCGTCTTCGATGATTCGTTCCTGTGCCAGCAACATGCGGAGGAGAACGAGCCGAACTGGAATGTCCTGGGGCGCGATCGGTGGAGGCGCGCGCCGGCCGGTGGCGAGATCAGTTACTACACGACTCGCGATCAGAAGCAGGCGCTGGCGGCCGACGGCCCGCACGGCATCCCCTTCGAGAAGGCCGCGGCGGACTTCCACATCACCTTCATGATCGCCAACGACCAGCCGAAGTATCAGAAGCTGGACCGCATCCGCGAGGCGGGGCTGGCCTGCGGCTACAAGTTCCGCATCCTGAAGTTCGAGGCCGGTGCGTCGCGGTCGCGCGTCACCGTCACCAACTCGGGCGTCGCCCCGATCTATCACGACGCCTATCTCGCGGTCGACGGCGTCCGCGCCGAGCGGTCGCTCAAGGGACTGTTCCCCGGTGAATCCCGGACGGACGAGATCCCGGCCGGCGGCACCGCGCCGAAGCTCACCATCGCATGCGACCGCCTCGTGCCGGGACAGGCGATCGAGTTCGAAGCGAATCTGCGCGGGCCGAGGCAGTAGGCCAGGAGCCGGCCGGACTCACCACGTGTCCTTGTTGACTTGGAGGAGCAATGGCGATGGATGACCTGAAGACCGCGGCCCAGAAGGAAGCCTGGGATGTTGTGCGACGGATCAACGCCGCCTGGCGCGAGGGACAACCGGAACAGCTCTCCGAACTGTTCCACGACCGCATGGTCATCATCGGCCCCGACGGCCGACGATTCGTGGAAGGGAAGGAGAAGTGTGTGGCCAGTTATCGAGGTTTCTGCGAGTACGCATCCGTGGCGTCTTACCGGGAATCGGACCCGCAAGTTGACGTCTACGAGACAGTAGCTGTGGTGAGTTATCCCTTCGAGATCGAGTACACGATCGAGGGCAAGGTCAATAGGGAGACCGGCCGCGACGTCTTTGTCCTTGAGAAGCGGGATAACCGTTGGCTGGCCGTCTGGCGCCAGGTCTCCACCCAGCCGGCATGAGAAATGGGCCTATTCCAATGTCATCAGATAGGCGAACAGATCATGCAGCTCCTTGACGGTCAGCAACTCGGCGAGGTTCTCAGGCATCAGCGACTTCTTCATGACCTGGACTTCGTCGAGGTCGCGTTTGCGAAGCGAGTGGAACCGGCCGTTCTCCTCGCGAAGCTGGATGCCGAAGTTCGTCTCGTTGATCCGGATTCCAGTGATGACGCGGCCCTCCTTTGTGGCCACGGCGACGGCCTCGTACTCCGGGGCGATGTCCTTGGAGGGCTCGAGGATCGATTCCATGATGTACTCGGGGGCGCGCCGGCCGGCGATGCGGTCGAGTCCTGGCCCGATGCGTCCGCCCTCGCCGCCGATGACATGGCACCGGGCACACTGGGCCTTCCCCTGGAGGTCGAAGAAGAGCTTCCGGCCCGCCTTCGGATCGCCGGAGAGGTACGGCTTCCAGGTGGACTCCGAAGGCGAACGGGCCAGGCTGCGGATGTAGAGGATCACCTTGTGGATCTGGTCCGGCTTGAGCGCGTCGCCGAGCTTCTTCATGGTGGTATTGGGCACGCCGTTCTGGATCGTGCGGACAATCTCGGCGTCGCTGCCGCCATGGAGCCACTTGTCATCGGTCAGGTCGGGCCCCTTGCCGCCACGGCCGGCGCCGCCGTGGCAGCCGCTGCACAGGCCACGGAAGAGCGCTTGACCCTCCGCCAATGCTGCCGGGTCGGGGGTTGTCGGGGCGACGGCGCCCGTCGGCTGGGCCGCTCCGGGAATCTGACCGGTGCCGGCGAGGGCGAACATCCCGGCCCCGAGCAGCAAGCTGGCTCCTACCGCGGACCAGGGATGTCCCGCCTGCCTGGGTGCAGATCGTTTCACGACGATGACTCTTTCCTCGATTTCCCGCCGTCACTCGCCACCCGCCGGCCGCTCGTAGGGCACGTGCCAGCGCGCAAACACCTTGGCCAACCGCCCCGTACGATCCAGCTCGTCCCAGGCTCGGTCGATGGCGTCCTTCAGCTCGCGATCCGACTTGCGGACCGCCGCGGTGATGGGGAACGCGTCGGGCGAATCGGGTGCGGGGAGGAATTCCAGCCTACCCGGCCAGCGTTGGTGGGCCAGCCAGGGCCCGCGGGTCGCGATGACGTAGCCCGCGGGCTCGCGACCGGTCGCGACGGCATCCAGGAGTACCTCGGTGCTAGGATAGCGATGGACCGTGCGTCCCGCGAGCCCGCGAACCGCGATCCCCTCCTCGACCGCCAGCGGGGTCTGGGCCGTGGGCGGTTTTTCGCCGGATCGAATGGCCAGCCGGTAGCGCGCGACATGATACGGCCGCGAGTAGAGGACGCGCTCCGCGAAGCGGTCGTCGGGCATGATGCCGAGGATCACGTCACAGAGCTGCTTGGCCGCCAGCTTCGACGGATACGAGTCGTGCGCGGAATACGCCCAGTACACCCGGAGCGAGACGCCGAGCTGCCCGGCGAGCAGGCCGGCGATCTCGTAGTCGAGGCCCGCGGGCGCGGGGTGGGCCGTCGAGAACGGCAGGTTGTTCTGGTCCAGGCCGACGACCAGTGCGCCCGCCGAGTGGATCCGAGCCATTGTGGAATACGGATGCTTGGACGTCTGGATCTTCCGCATGTCCGGCTCGCGGCCCCGGCTGGTCGCTCCGTGTTCGATCGCGGGCTCTCCGGGGGGCGGCTGGTGCGGCACGTGGTAGTGGGCCAGGGTGCGGGCTATGGTACCGTCGGCGATCAGCCCGCCGAGTGCCGCGTCGACCTGGCGCTTCAGTTCGTCGTCTCCCCGGCGCATGGCGACCGCGATGTTCCAGCAGTCCACCGCCTCGAAGCCCGGGACGATCTCCAGCTTCCCTCTCAGGTCCGGCGAGACGTGCAAGGTCCAGCCGGCATTGGCCCAGAGGTAGGCGAAGTCGATGTCGCCGTCGCCCAGCGCCGTGAGGACGGCCAACTGGTTGCGGTAGAGGCGGCGCAGATAGCCCCGCTGGCGAAGCTGGTAATCGGCGATCGAGCCGGCCTCGGTGCCCAGACGCTGCGACCTGCGCTCCCTTGAGTTCGGCCAGCGAACCGGCACGCGGGCCATCCTTGCGGCGGACGAGGACGTAGCCGGTCCGATAATAGGGCCGCGAATAGAGGACCTTGCCGGCCAGCGGCTCGTCGTCGGCGACGGCGTTGGTGTCGATGGCCTCGCCGAAGACGAGGTCGCAACGGTCCTGGATCAGCTCACCCACCGGGGTTTCGTGATGAATGTCCAGCCATTCGATCCGGAGCTTGAGGTGAAGCCGATCGGCCAGGGCCCGCGCCAGCTCGACATCGAAACCCGGGCGATCGTCCTTGGCACTCGAGTAGGGCAGATTGGCGGGGTCCATGCTCACGACCAGCTCGCCGCGTTCGCGGACGCGTCGCCAGGTGTCCGGGGAGACATCCTTCTGGCGGCCGGTCCCTGTGTACGGGGGACGGAACGGCACACCGTGCTCGGCGTAGATCTTCCGCAGCTCGCCCGACTCGGCAAGATGGGCCAGCGCCCGGTTGAGGTCCACCAGGAGCTGTGCATCCGTGGGCCGGACCGCCAGCGCCATATTCCAGCGCTCGCGAGGCATATACTCCGCGACGAGCCGCAGCGCGAGCTTGGGGTGGTCGCGCAGGTACCAGGCGGCGAAGTCGGCGTCGAGGAATGCGGCGTCCAGTTTTGTCGGCGCGAACTGATCGAGCAACTCCTCGCGCGATCGAAACCGGACGATCGCGTGATCCTTCTCCGAGAGTGCGACGGTGCCGGCCACGATCCCGACCCGCTTGCCGCGGAGGTCGGCCAGCGCGCGAATGCCCCGATCGTCGCTGGGCACGACCAGCCCGAACTGGGCGCCGGCATAGGGTACGCTCCAGGCTGCCGTGCGCGGCGGCGCGGAGTCGGCCGGCTGACCGGCGACGACGTCACATCGCCCTTCGGGGAGACAATGCCAGGAACAGGCGGCGCTGGCGCACCAGTGGAACTCAACCGGCCGGCCCAGTACGCGACCCACCCGCTCGGCCACGGCCGTATCCAGGCCCATCGGCTTCCCGTCCGGAGCTTTCCCCGTCCGCGGCATCGAGGCCGGTACGGCACACACGATCAACGACTTCGGGGCCGGTCCGACGGCGCGGCCTTGATCCGGCTCATCGCCCGACGCGCCGATCGCGATCAAGCCGAGGGTACCACAGAGGATCGACACCAGGCCCGCTCGGACCGAAGACATCATGGGAGACCTTTCGCGACGAACCCCTGGATGGGAGACCCTCGATCCAGCAACCGGCGGCGACCCTTCGGGCGCCCAGAGACCCGCGACGAACGCGGTATCGTCGATCTATTTCTTGTCCTCCGGCAAGGCAAACACGAACAGGGTATTCCCGCGCCGGGCGTTGCGGAGCCAGGGGGCACCGTCACCGGCGAATCCGGCCGTCCAGCCGCCCCAGCCGGCGCAGACCGCAATATACTGCCGGCTGTCCAGGGAATACGTGATCGGACCGGAGTGGTGCCCCGAGCCGCACTGGAATGTCCAGAGGTCCTTGCCGGTCTTGGAGTCATAGGCGGTGAAGTAACCCTCGGCATCGCCGGTGAAGACCAGTCCGCCGCCGGTGGCCAGCACGCCGGCGACCATCGGCGACCGCGCGGCCTTCTCCCACTGGATCGCGCCGGTCGTCACGTCGATGGCCTTGAACGCGCCGGACGCCTGGTTGTCGATCAAGGTCAGCGAACTGCCCCAGTACGGCTGGCCCTTGATGAAGAAGGCTTTGCCCGATGTAAATTTGGCGCAGTTGTTGATTACCGACACGAAGGCCAGACCGTTGGCTTCATCATAGGCCATTGGGTTCCATTCCTTGCCTCCGGCCGCGCCGGGACAGACGCGGACGCCCGCCGCCGTCGGCAGCGCCGCCGGGTTGACGAACGGTCGCCCCGTCTTGGGATCGAGGCCGTCGGCACCCTTGGTGCGGTCGGTCCAGGTGACCTCGCAGAACGGCTTGCCGTAGAGGAACTGGCCGTTCTCCCGGTTCAGGCAGTAGAAGTACCCGTTCCGGTGCGCCTGGACGAGTGCCTTGATTTTCTGGCCGTCCCGGTTGATGTTGACCAGCATGGGCTCGTTGACGCCGTCATAATCCCAGACGTCGTGGGGGCTGTTCTGGAAGTGCCATTTGTAAGTGCCGTCGTCCGGGTTGAGGGCGAGGATGGAGCAGGTGTAGAGGTTATCGCCCTTGCGGACCTCGCCGTTGAAGTCGGGCGAGGGGTTGCCGATGCCCCAGTAAAGGGTATTGAGCTCGGGGTCGTACGTGCCGGTCACCCAGGCGGAGCCGCCGCCGGTGAGCCAGGAATTGCCCTCCCAGCTTTTCAGGGCTTTCTGGGCGTGCTCGGACTTGTCCTCGGCGCCGGGCACGGTGTAGAACCGCCAGAGCCGCTTGCCGTCTTGGGCGTCGTAGGCGTCGATGAAGCCGCGGATGCCGTATTCCGCGCCGCTGATGCCGATGATCACTTTGCCCCTTGATGACCAGCGGGGCCAGAGTCGCGCTGTAGGCCATCTTGTAGATGTCGCCCGTCTCCTTGCCGTCGGCGCCGGGAACCGTGATCGGGATATCCCAGATCTCCGCGCCGGTGTTGCGGTCGAGGCAGACGAGGTGGGCATCGAGGGTCGCCATGTAGAGTCGCTCGCCCGACGCGGCGAAGCCCCGGTTGACGGCATCGCAGCAGAGGGCCAGGTTCTCGGGCAGCGACTTCTGATAGTGCCAGAGCTGATCGCCGGTCTTGGCGTCGATCGCGTAGGCGTGGTTCCAGGGCGTGGTTACGTACATGATGCCGTCGATCACCAGCGGCGTGCATTCGAAGCCGTCGAGCACGCCGGTCTGGAACGTCCAGACCGGGATCAGCCGCGAGACGTTCTCGGTGTTGATCTGCTTGAGCGGGCTGTAGCGGTGACCGTCGTACGTGCGACCATAGAGCAGCCAGTTCGATTGATTCGAATCGGCTTTCAAGAGGTCCTCGTCATCGACGGGCCCGACCGGCTCGGCCGGAGCCTGTTGAGTCGTCGCGGCCAGCTCCAGCGCGAGGGCGGTGGCGCGGGGCCTCCAGCCTCCCAGCCCCAGCCAGGCGGCGAACCCCAGCATCGTGAGGAACACCAGACCGCGTATGCCTTGACCTGCAACGGCACGAGGTGAGGAGATGAACGCGCTCACAGGCGCCTCCCGGAGCGTTAAGGAACCCGAGTTCATGAGAAATCGAGACGAAGACTCTCTGGCCGACCCAGCCAAGGGCTCATCATACTCCGAGTGCTCGGGCAGTCAAGGATCGAGGGTTGGCGGGCGTCAGGAAGCGGGAGATGAAGCGGTCCGCGCACGGCAAAGGACTGTTCATCCCGGTGGACCGGCCCAGAACTCCTCGTCACGCCGACCGTCATGAGGTTATCAACCGCCCGCTCCAGATCCGCCATCGCATCCTCGGGAATCATCGTTTCTGATTCATTTGATTTTGTGATCGTTCTTTTCCGATGCATATTATCCGGATTTCCATCTTGTTTCAGGGCAAGAGTGCCGCTCTGGTATCGTGCAGAGGTGGCCTCCACGATACGGCCGCGACCACCATCGAGATCGGCCGCTCCTCACCACGAACCATGGACTACTGACCACGGACCACGGGCCAGTAAGACTCGCCGGGTGCCAGGTGGGCCTTGACGACGTCGGGGTTCAGTTCCAGGCCGAGCCCGGGCCGATCGGAGGGTTCGATGAAGCCCTTCTTGATGACCGGTCCGTCGTGGATGACGACATCGTCCATCCAGCCTCCTTGGCCGACGACGGTCTCCGAGGCCAGGAAGTCGCGAATGGTGCTGGCCCAGTGGGCCGTCGCGATGGTGTGGATCAGGCTGCCCGTGTTGTGAGTCGCCATGGGCAAGGCGAAGACGTCGGCGAGGTCGGCGATCCGCTTGGTCTCGAGGAACCCGCCCGTGTTGCGCAGGTCAGGGTGCAAGATGTCACAACCCTGATTGATGAGGAAATCCTTGAATCCTTGCCTACGGGCGAGGTTCTCACCCGTGCAGATGGGGACCTTCGACGCGGCGGCGAGCCGTCGCCAGCCTTCGGTATAGTCGGGGGGCAAGGGGTCTTCCAGCCAGAGCGGCTTGATCGGCTCGATCGACTCGGCGAGCTGGATCGAGGTCCGCAGGTCGTACTCCCAGTGGCAATGGACCATGATGTCGTGGTCCCAGCCGATCGCCTCGCGGCAGTTCTCGAACCCCCGGCGGATCTGGATGAGCTCCGTCGTCGTGAGCACGCGGTTGGATCGGTCGCGAGCGGGGTCCCGACGCGGGTCGGTGTGGGGGAAGCCGAACTTGTGGGCGGTGAAGCCGCTCGGGTCGGACTTGACGCGATCGGCCCACTCCCGGCACGAAGAGGGGTCCATCATGTCGCGCGGAGCCGAGTGGTCGTACATCCGCACGCGGTCGCGGAACTTACCGCCGAGCAGTGTGGTCGTCGGGACGCCGAGGGTCTTTCCCGCCAGATCCCAGAGGGCCATCTCGACGCCGCTGACTGCCCTCAGCAGCATGTGCGCCGAGCCGTCGATCCGCGTCCCTAAGCCGGTGATCAAGGCATCGATACCCAGCGGATCCTTGCCGATCAACTCCGGCCCGAGCGCGAGGACCTGCTCCTTGACCCCCACGCCGGGACTCCCGTAAGCCTCGCCGATGCCGTAAAGGCCGGCGTCGCTCTCCACTCTGACCAGCGTGTACGTCCTCGGACCCTGGAGCACCATCACCCGGATGTCGCGGATCCTGGCCTTCCCGCGCTCCGGTGCAGCCAGAGCATCGTAGCCCGCCATCAGGGCGGCCGCGGGCATGAAGCCGAGGGATCGCAGGAAATGCCGCCGGGAGATCTCTGTCCTCTGGGTCAACGGGGCTCCGGCTTCTGGAGGGAGCGGAACAGCCTGGCCGATCATGTCCCGGATCTCCTGGACAGGGTTGATAGGTGGACGTGCCATGATCGGCTATGCTCCCGGATGCTGGGCGGAGAGGGCGGCCTCCCGACGTTCTTCTTCGGCAGTTTGCATATGCTCAATGATCATCCACTCATCGCCGCGGTCCTGCCAGTTCATGCCTTCCCAAGATCGATCGAGTATCCGCCGGGCTGGGTTACTTCGGCACGACTTCAGTCCTGCTCATTTTACCGGCTTCCTGCGCGGAACAGCGCCACGGGCGCCGGGCTCCCCTCGCGGACACCTGACTCGGGCGGCAAGCCTGCGGGCACCGCCAGGCCATGACGGGTCAACCGCACCCTCAGTTGCTCCCGCCCTCGCGCCAGCCGGCTCTTGATCCAGGAAGTCCGCCAGGGCGTTCGTTTGGTCCAGCTTTTCTGAAGAATCCTCATGGCGGCAGCGGAGTTCGCCGAACCATCGACTTCGACTGAAACGTTCGAACAGGAGCCGATCCGCTTGAAGGCGAGGACGGATCAGACGTAAGATACCATTCCGAAGCGGTCCGCGTATCTCGTTATAGCGTTCAGTGTTCAGTTAATAAATGGTGGATCCACTGAGAACGGAAAGCGGGAGCGAAGCGACCTTGTGACTTCGCCGAGCCTGGAGGATAAGGCCGATGGACGTTCGTGCGGAAGATCAGCGGCGGACCGGATTCACGTTGATCGAGCTCCTGGTGGTGATTGCGATCATCAGCGTGTTGATTGCGCTGTTGCTCCCCGCGGTGCAATCGGCGCGCGAGGCGGCGCGGCGGATTCAGTGCACCAACAACTTCAAGCAGTTCGGCCTGGCCCTGCACAACTACCACGCCTCATGGAATGGGTTCCCCGTGGGGTTCCTTTATGCCTATCATGGGGTATTGGCGAACTCATCCCCTTCGCAGTATCGGTGGTCGGTGCTGGCGCAGATGGCTCCCTGCATGGAGCAGGCCAGCGTGTTCAACGCGCTCAACTTCGACTTCCCAATCGCCCACCAACCGACAGGCAGCGGCGCGTTGTTCTGGCCCTACTTCCCAGCCAACACGACGGCGATGGCGACCAACATCTCGTTCTTCCTCTGCCCGAGCGACGGCGCGCCGCCACCCGCCGTCGGCACCGGTCCGACCAACTACGCCTTCTGCACCGGGGACGGCTCCAACGGCGGCGACGCGACCAATGCCGACGGCACGTTCATCCTCGGTCTGTCCCTGTCCGTCGCCAGCGTGATCGACGGCACCAGCGCGACGGCCGCGGCTTCCGAGCAGTCGCTCGGGATCGCTGGGCCTTACTCGCAGCCCGCGCCGACGCCCATCCCCTTGCCCTGGAGCCGGGCCATGGCCCGCGTGGCCGCGGCCCCGCTCTCCGACGCCGCCTGCGCCGCGGCGCCCGACGGCTGGCTGCTCAACAAAGGGTCGAGCTGGTGGGACGGCAATTATCAAAATACCTTGTATAACCACTACCTCATGCCCAATGCCAACCGGCCCGATTGCACGGTCTATCACAACCCCGGCTGGAAGGCCGCGCGGAGCTACCACCCCGGCGGAGTGAACCTGCTCTTCTGCGACGGACACGCCGCCTTCGTGAAGGACACCGTGAACCCCGCGACGTGGCGGGCGCTTTCCACCCGCGCCGGCGGGGAGGTCGTGTCGGGCGATGCGTTCTGAGCCACCGGGATCGGCAGCAAGACGGGCGCCTCGAGCCCCTTCACGATGGTGGCTGTGGGAATAACCGTCGAGTCCAGACTGCGTCGTCGCCGTCGAGGCGCGGGCGTGGGTTTCCCTCGTAGATGTAGTCAGCATAGCCCGCGTCGTCGTAGATGCGGTCAAGGGCCGCTTGCAAATCAAGTTGGGCGTCGGGATCCGGAGCGCGGACCGGGACGGGGATCACCGGCAATCGATCGCGGAGGGCGACGGGCCAGAACTCGGCGTGGGGGCGGCGCTCGACCCGGCTGACGAGGATCGAATAGGAGCAATCGGGCCGGTCGGCTGCCGGCAAGGGAGGCCCTCCGCGCTGCAGGTCGATCTCGATCAGATGAGCCGGCCCGTTGAGGATCTCCATGAGCTTGGCCAGGTATTGCTCCCGATCGGGTCCTATATACTTGTTCGAGGGACTCAACAATTCAATCACCGTGACCAGCTCCCGGTCGCGACGGTCGCGGATCTCCACATAGCTCATACGTTCGCGATCCACAGCGGGGAGCCGGACCCGCGCCGGGGCTTCGAGGAGCCCCGTGGCAGCCCCGGGAACCGGCTCGTGCGCGGCCTCCGGAGTACCGACTCCCACGGAGACGTCGGCCCGACCCACCCAGCGACGCGACTCCTCCCCCAACTCGTGGACGTAGATGTGTTCGTCGATCTTGACGATGTACCGTGGCCGTAACTGACCTCCCAGGAGGGTCGCCACCAGGGGAATGAACCGCTCGTGAAAGTCCTGCCAGACGTCTTCCTGTTCCAGGTAGGGATTCATTTCGGGGAAAGGAGATGGCATCGCGGGATTCTCCCGGCTGTCAGTCGATCCACCAGCGTGGGAAAAGGAGGGTTCGCCCTGGGCTCGCCGAATACCATCGTGACGACGCTATGGTGATTTGTCTACCTTCGGAGAAATCGGTGGCTTCTGGTGCGCCCTGAATCGGGAGGCGCGATCGCCGATCTCGATGCTGAGAATCGGACCGATCCCTTCGCGATCGCCCCGTATTGTAACCGCACCTCCGTGGAAATGTCCTGGACGTTGGAGGGGCAATCGGCTGGAATGGGTCGATGGCCGTTCGGATCGGGCAGGCGGCCAGATGAGGACCCGAGACACTCCCGCTGAGCCCAGGCCCCGTTTTCCCGCCACGTCCAGGATCACCTAACGATGCAGCAGTCCAAGGATTCACCTCCCGCGGGTTCCGGTAATGGGATCGGATGGCTTCGCGATGGGTTCGAACGGCTGGCGGCACTCTGGTCGGCGCCGAGGGTCGGGCGGGTCGCGATTTGCAGTCCGGTGGTCGGCCTGGTGGCGGGCCTGGGAGCCGTGGTCTTCCTGCTGGCCCTCCAGTTCACCTACAAGGAGGTCCTGGGTGGACTGCTCCATTTCCAGAGGCCGTCAACGGTCGAGGAGGAGCCGCATGAGGTCACCTATCCCTATCCCGCGTGGCTGGTGGTGCTGATACCGACGGTGGGCGGGCTGATCTCGGGCGCGCTGGTCTTCGCGCTGGCCCCCGAGGCGGAGGGCCATGGGACCGACGCCATGATCCGGGCGTTTCATCGGGGCGGCGGGAAGATCCGTGCCCGGGTGCCGTGGATCAAGTCGGTCGCCTCGATCATCACGATGGGCACCGGCGGCTCGGCGGGACAGGAGGGCCCCATCGCGCAGATCGGGGCCGGGTTCGGCTCGATGCTCGGCGGGCTCTTGAAGCTGCCGCCGACCGATCGTCGGCTGTTGATGCTCGCCGGCGCCGCCGGGGGCGTGGGCGCCATCTTCCGGGCACCGCTGGGAGGTGCCCTGTTCGCCGGCGAGGTCCTTTATGCCTCCACCGCCTTCGAATCGGCGGCCCTCTTGCCCTGCCTGGCCAGCTCGATCGTTGCCTATTCCACGTTCGCGCTGTTCATCACGCCCCGGCCGATCTTCCTGCTGCCCGACAACATGACCTTTCACGGTCTCCGCGACCTGCCGCTGTTCATCATCCTTACGCTGGCGTGTGCGGCGGTGGGCTGGCTCTACGTCCGCGTCTTTTACGGGATGCGCGACTGGATCTTCAAGCCGATGCCGATCCCTCGGCACATCAAGCCGGCGGTGGGCGGATTGCTGCTGGGCCTGCTGGCCCTGGCGTATCCCGAGGTCATGACCGGCGGCTACGGGTGGGTCCAGTGGGGCGCGATCGGCATGCCCCCCGAACTGTCCATGCCTGGCGAGACGCCCTTTGTCCCCCAGATGGGCATGAGGCTGCTGATGATCCTGGCGATCCTGAAGATCGTGGCGACCGGATTGACGATCAGCTCCGGCGGCAGCGGCGGCGTATTCGGCCCGTCGATGCTGATCGGCGGCATGCTGGGCGGGGCGTGTGGCCAGTTCCTGGATTACTGGATGCCCAATGCCCACATCGAACCGGCGGCGTTCGTGCTCGTCGGCATGGGCGGCTTCTTCGCCGGGGTCTCCAAGACGCCGTTGACCTCGATCGTCATGGTCAGCGAGATGACCGGCTCGTACAGCCTGCTCGTCCCGTTGATGCTGGCGTGCGGGCTGAACATGGCGATCTCGCGACGATGGACGATCTACGAGGAGCAGGTGCCGACCCCCATCGACAGCCCGGCACACCAGGGCGACTTCGTGGTCGACGTGCTGGAGCAGCTCAGTGTTGGCGAAGTGGGCGTCCGGACCCAGGGCATCGAGACGGTCGCCGCCGCCACGCCGTTCCGCGAACTGATCCACCTGGTGGCCCGGTCGGCCGAGACGCTCTTTCCCGTGATCGACCGCGACGGGCGGCTCACGGGGATCTTCACGCTCCGCGACCTGCGGATTGCCCTGGTCGGTTCCGACTGGGGACCCCTGGTCCTGGCCGACGACCTGGCGCATCGCCCGGTGCTCACGGTCACGCCCGAGGACAACCTGCACACGGCCTTGCGGCGGATGACCGAACTGAATATCGACGAGCTGCCCGTCGTCGATCCCAAGGACCCGACGCACCTCATCGGCCTGCTCAGCCGCCGCCAGTTGACGCTCGCGTATACCTCGCTGATCGAATCGCTCCGCGCCCCGCCACGTTCGCACCCAAGCCGAGCCCGTCCGGCGAGACGGTGGCGCGGACGTGACGCGCTCCGGCTCAGATCGGCGGGATCGAGGCGCGGAACTCGTCCAGGAGCGCGGGTGCCATGCTGCTCGCACCAGCGGTGGACGTAATCCCAGTCGATCCGATCGCCCTGCACGGCGATCACGTCGCGGACGTCATCTCGGTCCTTGGATCGATTGCCCAGCAGTGCCCAGTGGAGCTTGGTGATGATCACGTCCTCAACCGTCGGTCTCCAGACCTGTCGATTCATCAGGGTCGCCTGCCGACGCCGACGGAACCGTTCCTGATTGTGAGGGTCATCGTTGAGGAGGAAGAACGCGATGAGTGCTTCGACGAAGGCGACTGTCGCTTCGTTGTTCATCGCGAGGGATACTCCAGGCGGCGAACCAAGGCCAGTCGGCGCCTAAGGAGTTCCTGGATCATCGCCTCATCGGCTCCCGGATTCTCATCGCGCAATCCTGCGGCCATCCTCTCGCAAACGCCCTCGAACAATTCACCACCTGCCGAGATCTTTTGCTCGATTGGCGTCCGCCGGGCGCGCAGCACGCGTTCCCGGTAAATGTCATCGGCCAACTCTTTAATGGATTCCATCAGGTTCGGCTCCGGATGATCGACACGAACCACTCAGTAATTCTGAAGCCAACCTGTGCGGCTGCCAACGCGATTCATGCAATCCATTCCCCGAAACCACGCTAGAGCACCCCACAGTTGGGTGGCAGACACTCGAAGCCTGCTCCCGAAGAATCCCCCTGAACCCCTCTTGCGAAAAGGGGGTGAGTTCGCAGCGCCTCAGGGCGTGCGCTATGCAAAAGTTAAGCGCTCTACATTCCACCGATCCCCTTCGAACGCGCGAGCTGCTCGTACAGCTCGGCGAAGTGGGCGACCATGGCCTCGGCGCCGAAGTGGGTCTCGGCACGGGCTCGGCCGGCCTCGCCCAGGCGGCGCGCCGGGCGGGGTCGCGGATCAGGTCGCGGATCGCCCGGGTCAGGACGATCACGTCGCCGATGGGGACCAGGATCCCGGTCTCGCCGTCGACGACGACTTCGGTGGTCCCTGGCGCGGCAGTGGCGACGACCGGCTTGCGGAACCGCATCGCCTCGAGCACCACGTTCGGCAGCCCCTCGTAGGCGCTGGGCAAGACGAGGATGTCGGCGGCGGCCATCAGCCGCGGGACGTCATCGCGATGGCCCAGGAACCGGACCCGGCCGTCGAGTTGATAGGCGTGTGCGGTCGCTTCCAGTCGTCCCCGCAGCGGGCCGTCGCCGGCGATGACCGTACAGACGCCGGCCTGCACGTGCTGGAGCAGGTCGAGCGCCTTCAGGAGGTCGTCCACGCGCTTCTGCTCGGCCAGCCGGCCGGCGAACAGGACCATCGGCGCCTCGGGTGCGAATCCCAGCTCGGAGCGGACGGTGCGCGGGTCGTCGGCCGGCGGCTCCTCGTCGCCGATCCCCGAATAGATCATCGCCAGCCGGTCGCCGGGCACTCCTAGCCCTCGATAGAAATCGACGACCGCCTGCGAGTTGCCGACCAGGCGATCGCACCACGTCGCCAGCCGGCGGTCGACGAGCCGATCGAACCGCCCCTTCCACAGGTCCACGGCCATCTCCGCCACGACCACGACCGGGACCCCCGCCAGTCGCGCCGCGACCCGCCCATACGCGTTCGCCGCGAAGATCCAGCTCTGGACCACGTCGAATTCCCCTGACTTGAGGAACCGCGCCAGGCGGATCAGCGCGATCGGGTCCAGCTTCAACGGCTTGCCGATCACCGTGACGGGAATCCCCGCGGCGTTCAGCTCGGACTCGAGGGGGCCCGAGCGCGTCAGCGCCGCGACCTCGACCCGGAACCGGTCGCGCGGCAGCCCCTTGGCCAGCATCACCATCTGCTTCTCGGCGCCGAACGGTCCAGCGTCGGGATCAGTTGCAGCACCTTGAGCACGATCACGATCCTTCAAGACAACAGGAGACAGATTTCACGCGGAGACGCGGAGAGAATCAATTGGATCGGTCCGTTTTCTCTTCTCCGCGGTCTCCGCGTCTCCGCGTGAGACCTGTCCTTTCCTTGCTATTCTGCCTACTACCGACTAGCTCCTGGAATAATTCCAGATGCCGGCGCGCGACGATCCGGATCGAGAACTCCTGTTCGACGCGGCTCCGCGCGGCGAGGCCCATGTGGACGGCTCGGTCGTAATCCGACCACTGTTCATTGATGATGCGCGCCAGGCCTTCGGGATCGTCGGGCGGAGCGAGTCGGCCGTGCTTGAAGTCGGCGACGAGTCGGCGATTCCCGGGGATCGACGAGGCGACGATCGGCACGCCGAGGGCCATGGCCTCGAGCAGCGCGATGCTCATACCTTCCTCGCGCGAGGGGAAGACGAACAGGTCGACGTCGCAGAGCGCGGTGGTCACATCGGCGACGGTGCCGGGCAGCTCGACGGCCTGATCCGGCCCGAGTGTCAAGCCACGCGCCTCGATCCTGGCCTCGAGGGCGGGCCGCTCGGGTCCTTCGCCGAAGAGGGTCAGCCGGGCACCGGGATGAACGGACCGGACCGCGGGCCACGCGTCGACCAGCGAATCCAGCCCCTTCTCGGGTGCCAGCCGCCCGACGAAGGCCGCCCGAGGTGCCGCGTGCCAGTCGGGGCGCCGCTGCCAGGGCCGTTCCGGGATCGGGACCCCGTTGGGCAACGCCACGATCCGCGGTTGCGACGGCGGGCGATGCCACATCCGATCGATCGCCGATTCGCGCAAGGTCCCGCCAAGCCAGGCCGCCCGCAGCTCATCCTCGACGGCCTTCGAGATGGCCACGAACGCCGACGCCTGGCGACACCGCCGTCCGATCCTCCGGCCGAAGTTGCCCCAGGATTGCCAGGCGATGTCGCCCGTCGCGCCGGCGCCTTCGGGCCTGAGGACGACCGGGAAGCCCAGCCGCCGCCCCGCCCCGATCGTGACATAGGCATCGTGCTTGAGCATCGACACATACGCCACGTCGACCGGGTTCTGCTCGAACCAATGGCGGAGGTTCCGCATATAAAGCCATGTCCCCCAGAATCGCAGCCGAGAGGTCGGCAGCCACACCACGATCAACCGGCCGCGCGAGGTTCCTTCCACCCGACGCCCTCCTCGTGCGGTCTCGAGCGGCACCTCCTCCCGTTCCGCCAAACCGGACCCCGGCATCCGCGACGTAAGCACCGTCACCTCGGCGCCTTCGGCCGCCAGCGCCGCGGCCAGGTAGCTCAAGACCTTCTCCGCGCCGCCGATCAGCGGCGGATACCGGCGCGTCACCAGGGCAAGTTTCATGGGCAGTAGGCGGTAGGCAGTAGGCCGTCGGTAGCGAAGAGAGAGTGTGACCCGCAGTCACCCCTGAACCCTCGTCTGTACCAGAGTGATAGCAAGGAGTACATGAGAGACCTCGAGTGTGCTCCGTCATCCTTCTTTGTATTCAACTGCCTACTACCTACTTCCTACTGTCGGAGTACCCCAACGTACGGCAAGTGGCGATACTCGTCATTGAAATCCAGCCCATAGCCGACGACGAAGACATCCGGGATGACGAACCCGCAGTAGTCCGGCTCGATGGGGACCACCTGCCTGCCGATCTTGCGGAGGATTACGGCGGTCCGGACCGTCACGGCGCCGCGATCCCGGATATGCCGGACCAGGGCGGAAAGCGTCTGGCCGGTATCGAGGATGTCGTCGAGCAGGAGCACGTCGCGGCCGTTGACATCCGGCGCGAAGGCTTCGTTGATGATCAGGGTAGTCGCGGTGGTCGTCGCGCCTCGGTAGCTGCTGGCCTGCACCAGGGCGATCCGGAGCGGGCTGCGGATCTGGCGGACCAGGTCGGACAGGGCGATGAGGCTTCCCGTCAGTACGGCGACGATCGTGAGCGGCTTGCCCCGGTAATCGTCTTCAATCTGCCGGCCCATCACCGTCAGACGGTCACGGATCTCGGATTCGCTGATCAGAAGTTCGACGGACACGACAGGTTGAGTCCTTGTGGTCCAGTCCAGGCGTCATGCCGACGAGCTCTGGGATGCAGGCGTCCCCCCTGCCCTACACGATGAGTCGCTTGATTGCCGGTCATCTCTGGGGATAGTCTAACCCATGGAATCCCCGGCGCGGATACCCGAGCCGCCCAACCGAGCTCCTGCGCGAACCGTTGGAGAGCGATCCGTGTCGGGTGGAATTGGGTCCGTCGAACCGACACGTCCCTTCTCGGAGAATTTCGCGATGCCGCAATCCTCTCACCGCGACCAGATCGATGCCTATCTGGCCAGTCTGCCCCGACTTCGCCGCGCGGTTGGGGACCTCAGCCCCGAACACTTGCGTGCCCGCCCGGTGCCGGGCAAGTGGAGCACGCTCGAGGTGGTCTGCCACCTGGTCGACAGCGAACAGGCGTGGTGCCACCGGATGAAGCGGGTCATCGCCGAGGAGCGGCCGCTGTTGATCGGCTACGACGAGAGCCGGTTCACGGCTACGCTTCCTTACCACGACGCGAACCTGGAAGAGGAGCTGAACCTCCTGGAAGCCATGCGCCGGCAGATGGCCAGGACGCTCCGCGCCCAGCCCGAGGCTGCCTGGTCGCGCATCGGCGTGCACAGCGAGCGCGGGCTGATCACGCTCGAAGAGATGCTCCAGGCCGAGGTCGAGCACGTCCCGCATCACCTCGCGCAGATCCTGGAGAAGCGCAAGGCGATGGGACTGTCCGAGGAGGCGTGAGTCGTGAACTGCTCTTGACTTCCCCGCCTTTATGCTTTATTTGGGCGGTGGGGTCGACCGTGGTGACCTGCGACGCATGTCTCCGGCTGCGGCCCTCACTTCGTAGTATCCCGAAGAACGTTGATAAGGAGGCAATGGCCGGGTCAACTCGTCCGGGAGGCGTTGCGCACGGGGCATCCATTCCACGACGAATCGTCGAGGGGCAAGAGTTGCCTGTGGCGAAACGGCGAGGGATTGTGTAAGTTCGATCTAGGAAGAGTCTACCGAGTGCGGCCCCGGCGAGCCCGGGAACCGGCCGCGGCCAACGAGGTTGACCATGGCAGACCGCGTTTTCTTTTCGCAGGTTCCCCAACCGAACTGCTTGGCGGACACCTAGTTCCGCCTCAGATGGTTGAGGATCTGCTTGTGATCGCCGGGATACCGAGCGAATCATCGATCGCATGGTCGCCGCCTTGGAAAAAGCCGGCGGCTTCCTGAACGAAGGGGGACTGAAAAGCCTTGTACGGGAGGTGATGCCCGAGGAGCAACAGGTGTCTGCGGTGATCAGCGCGATCCACAGCATTCCGCCGGGGCGAATCGATTGCGTTCTAAGCTTCTCTTCAAGAGTGGCGCGGAGCCAACGCAGACAGAACGCTCAAGCGTGTTTCAGAGGAGATTCTCGCAACGATACAGCAGAAATTGGCGAATCTCATCAGGGAATATCCTGCCTGGGATCGATTTCAGAAGGCCCAAGGCTCGCGACCCTGACAGGCAACAAAGCCCAGCGGGTTGAGCTGATTTGCGATGTCCGTCCCGTGTTCGACCGAGCAAGACAACGGGTTGAAGGACTGGTCTCTCTGACGACGCTCAAGTTGGACTACGAAACCCAGGCGGAGGAAACCAGATGCATCGAACTGTTACTCTCTGCTGATGTGTTGAAGGATCTTCTTGAAAAAGTCGAGAAGGCTCAACAGAAACTGACAATCATGCGAGACTCCTTCGACCAATGGATTCCGGATGGCTTTCTTGAGTTGCACGAAGAATGAATGGGAGTAACGTCTGCCGTGAGTGATTTAATGTGGCTAGCTTCCCCTAGCCGAACGACGAAAATTTGAGGCACCGCTTCTTCGCCCGCTGGCGTGCGGCTACTCTAAGTAAGGGCCACCAGCTCCCTGGAGTGGATACGGTCGTACGAATGTGTCGAGATCCGACCACGGGCCATCAACGTCGAATCGGCCCGACCAGGTTGGTACCTCGAAGACGCGTTGCACAGCGCTTGTCCGGCGTATCGTCAACGTCAACACAAGCCAGGGTCTTCGTCAGTATGAGAAGGTGGCGGAAACCTCAACGACCGACGCTCAGTCAGAAATGCGGGGTCAATTCTGGGACTACATGCAGACCGTTGTTAATCAGGGGGGGGCCTTTTTGCTATGGAACGCCGAAGATGATGAAACGAGAAAAGGTTGCCCTTTGCCAGCGGCTCAAGCAGTTTGCGAATGGCTATCTTACCCAGCATGGGGACGCGGAAAATGGGGATGGCCATCCGGCGAGCCACTTCATATTCATACGAAAGCGACAGTTCAGCGTCGGGGCGGGAGGCCTTCGTTAGCCTCTCTGTCCTTACGGTATGCCGCGGAAAGCCGTTCTAGGC
This sequence comes from uncultured Planctomycetota bacterium, assembly GCA_963845755.1. Taxonomy (GTDB): domain Bacteria; phylum Planctomycetota; class Planctomycetia; order Isosphaerales; family Isosphaeraceae; genus CAWJTV01. Next base: position 455,415 of record CAWJTV010000011.1, on the reverse strand, counting down.
GGACTGACCTTCAGCCACCGCAAGAGTTGTCCTTCGCGAAGCCTCAAGAAGATGCCAATGTGTTTTCGTCTGAGGAGCTTCTGCATCGCCTCCAAGACAGGTCCCTGGGCCATCAGGACCAGCTTGGACTGATCATTGAAGCCGAGGTCGTCGACTTCGGGCCCACACAACTCGGCCGCCTTAACGCGGCCCTGCGAGCTTCATCACCGATTACCGCGAGAGCAACAGCCCGGACGATATCGTGGCAGTTGGCGCGGCGATTCGGAAAGTGCGTCGCGACATTGCAAGCCGACGAGGCTCTCGCGTATGCGGCCCATTTACTCGAGGCCGGTTCGCGGACGCCGGTTCCCCTGGAGGTCGAGCTCGAACTGGTCAAGATGATCGTGCGCAAGCTCACGGCCAATCCGCCGGAACCGAACGACTCCCTGCCGGAGTTGGGTGATCGACTTCGGGAGATTGCCAAGACGTATTTGAATCCGCGACTTCTGGCGAGAGAGAAGTATGGGACGATTGCCCTCAATGCGACCCTCGGGCTGATACTTCTACGAAGCCGACACGTCGCGGAAGTACTTCAAATCGTCTCGGAACTCAAAGTCCCCTGGTTCAGGCAGTTGCTCGCTCGCCGTGTGATGCGTCTCCGCCATGAACTGAAGGAAAGCTCCTTCGAATCCGTTGAAGGGCTGGTCGGTTCATTGGCGACACAGGAAGCCGGCTGACCTGAAGGTGGAGATCCGCCGTTGCTTCGTAGTGTTGGTCTGCTTGACGAGGATCGTGAAAAGAGGAAATCCGATATGCCGGCAGCGGTTCGGCGGAACTCCGGTAACAATCCGCAAATATGACGTCGCTGGACATGACTCGAGCGGGACGCCGGATTTTATCGGCCATGTCGGCCTTGCCGGTGAGGAGATCAGTTCGTTCGGAGAATCCGACGAGATTTCGCTGGTCCACATGATGCCCCCCCTGGAACGGGGAACTTCGCGTTCTTCGATTCACTGCGCAGGGACGGCGGCTCTCACCGTCAACGAAATCCGGCAGATCGACGTATTCATCGACGAACTGGAATCAGAGTACGAAGCAGCGCAGATTCGAAACGATCGCCGAAAACAGTACATCATCGCCCCCCATGTCCGACCTGTACAGGCGCCGGACGGGACAATGATCTGTCGCAGATTTAGCTGCGCTGGAATGGTGATCGAGGCGTATCGCGAGGTCGAGATCGACCTGCTTCAGACGGATCCGGAAACGCTGCCTTCCGTATCTCTGGAGTCGTTGGCGAGGCAGTATCCCGCACTTGCAACGTTGCTGCAGAGGCCGCAGGTCCGTGAAGCTTATGGCATTCCGGGCGAGGGTCCCTGGTCGGTCGTCCTGGCGGGGTATGTCATGAACGCTTTGGTTCGGACGGCAGAAGTAATCCGCCGCCAGCCGTATAAGGCAGAGTCCGGCGACGAATTCTTCCCGCCGCGTCGAACGTCAGGCCGCCGCTGAGTAACCGTGAAGTCCTGCCAGTAACATCCCATGTGGCGCCGCCGAGCCAACGTGAGCCGGCTGCTCGTTATCTCCGCCAACTTGATGACCCTGGAATGGCGTCGACGTTCCGGTAGGATAGGTCGAAAGTTGTGGGTGACATTGCGACGCCCACCGAGTGCTCTCTCCTTTCGACCTCCGAGGATCGGAACACCCATGACGCCGATGTTCCCGCGCCTGATCCGGATCGCGTGCCTGGGCATTTTCACCGGGATGATGGTCCTGCCGGTTGTCCTATGCACCCCGAATGAGACGCGGGCGCAGGCCGCACAGGAGAAGGACAAGGAGAAGCCCGATTCGAAGGAGAAGAAGGACCAGCCGAAGAAGAAGGCTCAGGGCCTGCCGCTGAAACCGGACCGGACCGTCGAGTTCACGACCGACGAAGGGACGTGGGTCTCGCTCGACGTCTCGCCCGATGGCAAGACGATCGTTTTCGAGCTACTGGGCGACCTGTATGCCCTCCCGATCGCTGGTGGAGAGGCGAAGGCGATCACCACGGGATCCGGCGTTCGACAGCCAGCCAACCTTCTCGCCGGACGGCAAGATGATCGCATTTGTCAGCGACCGCGACGGCGCCGAGAACCTGTGGGTCGCCGGGGCGGATGGATCGAATCCCCGGCCGCTGACCAAGGATAAGCAGAGCCTCTTCGCCTCGCCGGCGTGGACGCCCGACGGCGATTACCTGCTCGTCTCGCGACAGCCTCAGCTTCCCTGGGGTGCCTTCGAGCTGTGGATGTACCATATCCGTGGCGGCTCGGGCGTTGCGGTCACCAAGAGCAAGTCGAAGCCCGACGCCAAGCCCGACGAGTGGGTGCACGCCATCGGCGCCGTCGCCACAAAGGACGGCAAGCACCTCTATTACACCAAGCGGAACAAGATGTTCAACGCTTATAACAACTTGGACTTTCCGCTCTCGCAGGTCGCGCGACGCGACCGGATTACCGGCGATGAGGATACGATCACCGAGGCGCAGGGCAGCGCCTTTCGCCCCGTACTCTCGCCGGATGGGACGAAGCTGGTCTACGGCACGCGCCTCGACAACGAGACCGGGCTGCGGATTCGCGATCTGGCCAGCGGCGAGGAACGATGGCTGAAACGGCCAATCCAGCGCGACGAGCAAGAATCGCGGTTCACCCGGGATCTGATCCCGGGCTACGCCTTCACGCCGGATGGGAAGAATGTCCTGGCGGCCTACGGCGGCAAGATCCATCGAATCGATATCGTCACGGGCGACGATCCGGTGATCCCTTTCTCAACCAAGGTCTCGCAACCCGTGGGCTCGCGGCTGAATTTCCCACTCCGCGTGGACGACGGCCCGGTGCGGGCGCGCTGATCCAGGCGCCGTCGCCATCGCCCGACGGCAAGCATCTGGCGTTCTCGGCCCTCACGCAGCTCCATGTCGTCGACCTGCCTGAGGGGAAACCGCGACCACTCTCGGCCGAGGGCGCACGCGAGTTCCACCCGAGCTGGTCGCCCGATGGGAAGTGGCTGGCATACGTGAGCTGGGCGCCGGAGGGCGGCCATCTCTGGAAGCGGCCCGGAGACGGCACTGGCGAGCCCACGCGGCTCACGCGAGCCACTGCGTTCTATCGCGACCCGGTCTGGTCTCCCGACGGCAAGCGGATCGTCGCCCTGCGCGCACCTCGGCGCGAGCACGTCGAGAACCCGGTCGATTTCGGACCGACCGCCGGGCTCGACCTCGTCTGGATCCCGGCCGAGGGGGGCGATACCACGCTGATCCGTCCCGCCCGGGGCGCCAGCCGCCCCCACTTCGCGAAGGAGACCGATCGCATCTTCGTCACCACGCCCCAGGGCCTGGTCTCGATGCGATACGATGGCACCGACCGGCGGACCCATATCAGTGTCACCGGCAAGACGGCCTACCGACCCAGCGAGCCGGAGCCGGCCGACGAGATCCTGCTCCGACCCGACGGACGTTGGGCGCTGGCCCGCGTCACAAATCAGCTCTACCTCGTGGCGTTGCCCGGGTTCGGTGGCGAGGCACCCAAGGTCTCGGTCCACGAACCCTCCGTTCCGCTCAAGAAGCTCACCGACGTCGGTGCCGATTATGCCGCCTGGACCGACGGCGGCAAGACGATCACGTGGGCGGTCGGCTCCAGCTTCTTCCGCCTGTCGTTCGATTCCGTGGTCTTCACGACCCTCAAAATGGACGAGGATCAGGACAAGGAGAAGGCCGAGGCCGAGGAGAAGGCGCGGAAGCCCAAACCCGAAGAAATCGCCGTGGTCGTTGAGCGACCCAGGCGCCGGCCGAGCGGGACGATCGTGCTCCGTGGGGCCAAGATCGTCACAATGCGCGGCGATGAGGTGATTGACGGCGGCGACGTCGTCGTCACCGACCATCGAATCGCGGGCGTCGGTCCCAAGGGCTCGGTCAAGGTGCCCGAGGGCGCGAAGATCCGCGACGTGTCGGGGACGACCATCGTGCCCGGCTTCGTTGACACCCATGCCCATTGGTCCGAGATCCGCCGCGGGATCCTCGACATGCAGAACTGGTCGTTCTTCGCGAACCTGGCTTATGGCGTGACGACCGGTCGCGACCCTCAGACCAGTACAAACGACATGTTCGCCTATCAGGACCTCGTCGAGATGGGCGACATGGTTGGTCCGCGGGCGTTTTCGACCGGTCCTGGGGTTTTCTCCGACACCGACTTCCAGTCGGCCGAGGACGTGGAAGCGGTCGTGGCCAAGTACAAGAAGTACTACCGCACGAACACGCTGAAATCGTACATGATCGGAAACCGACAGCAGCGGCAGTGGATGATCGAAGCCTGCCGCAAGAACGAAGTGATGCCGACTACCGAGGGCGGCCTCGACCTCAAGCTGAACCTGACGCACGCCCTCGACGGCTTCAGCGGCAACGAGCACAGCCTGCCGGTGGTCCCGCTCTTCAATGATGTCGTCGAGCTGTTCGCGCGGACCGGGATCTCATACACGCCGACGCTGCTGGTCGCCTATGGCGGGCCGTTCGGCGAGACCTATTTCTTCACGACGACCACGATCCACGACGACCCGAAGATCCGCCGGTTCATCCCGCACGACATCCTCGACGGCAAGGTCCGGCGCTCGGAATGGTTCCACAAGGACGAGCACGTCTTCCCGAGGATCGCCGCCTCGGCGGCCAAGGTCGCCCGCGCCGGCGGACACGTCTGCATCGGCAGCCACGGCGAGATGCAGGGCATCGGCTACCACTGGGAGATGTGGGCGATGGCCAGTGGCGGCTGGAAGCCGCTGGAAGTCCTCCGCGCCGCCACCCTGCACGGTGCCGAGGCCATTGGCTACGCCCAGGACCTTGGCAGCATCGAGACCGGCAAGCTCGCCGACCTCCTCGTGCTCGCCAAGGACCCGCTCGCGGACATCCAGAACACGAATTCCGTCCGCTACGTCATGAAGAACGGCGAGCTGTTCGAGGGCGATACCCTCGATCGGATCTGGACCGATCCCAAGCCGCTGCCACGCCTTTGGTGGTGGGAGGAGAAGGCGAGGTAACCATGTCGAAAGGGGCGCAGCCATTTGATAACCGCATTCCATTCACCGAGGGACAGATCCGCGCCCACACCATCGGAGAGCTGAAGCCATTGACCTGCCCGATCCGGATTGTGGACTACGATCCGCAGTGGCCGGAGCTCTTTGGGCGTGAGGCCGACAGAATCCGGGCCGTGCTCGGGAGCCAATCGCTTCAGATCGAGCATGTCGGATCGACGTCCGTGCCGAGCCTCGTTGCGAAACCGATCATCGATATTCTCCTCGTAGTAGCCGACTCGGCGGATGAGAAGACGTATGTTCCGGCCATGGAGGCCGCCGGCTACTTGCTACGGATTCGCGAGGCCAACTGGTACGAGCACCGGATGCTCAAAGGGCCGGACACGGACATCAACCTTCATGTCTTCTCGTCCGGCTGTCCGGAAATCCACCGCATGTTGAAGTTTCGGGAATGGCTGCGCCGCAACGCCGCCGATCGCGATCTCTATGCACGCACCAAGCTGGCCCTGGCCCAGAAGGATTGGAAGTACGTCCAGAATTATGCCGATGCCAAATCGATTGTCATCGAAGAGATCATCGCACGAAGCAAGTCCGGCTTAACCCTCTGAATCGAAGGAAAGGAGGCATGATGAGGATCGTCGAGAGCAAGGTGTCCGCCGGGGATCGCGAGATCTTCGACCTCGACGAGTTCCTCTCGCGGCCGTTGTACGCCCATCTGGCTCACCATTCGGAGCATGGGCCGCGGGAGTCGCCGGTCTGGTTCCACTGGGATGGCAAGGCTCTCTGGATCATCGGCGGCACATCGTTTCCGGAGAACCTCAAGCGGGAACCCCGCTGCGCCATCGGCATCGTGGACTGGAATCCGGCGACAGGGCTCAGCCAGCACGTCGGGTTGCGTGGCCGGGCGGAGGTGCTCCCGTTCGACACCGCAGTCGCTCGCACGATCTTCAAGAAGTATTTCGGCCCCGACGAAACGCGATGGGACCCGCGGTTTCGCGAGGACATCGATGGCGAGACCGGCGTACCATTAATCCGGTTCACACCCGAGACGGTTGTCGTTCGTGACCAATCTTACAAGGTCCCATGAGGCGGGACCGCGAGGTTGATCCATCCCGCAGGAAAGCGGGCTCGTTCAAGATGAAGGTCCGCGCCGTTCTTGGAGAAATGCCAATGTTTCCGCGATCACGCGTTCGCGATCACGATCGAGCGCCAGGAGGTGGTCGGATCGATCCATGATGAGGAGTTTCTTCTCGGTCGCTCCGAGGTTCCGGTGCAGCCAGGAGGCATTCGCGGGCTCCACGACGGTATCCCGGCGGCCCTGGATGATCATGGTCGGGACGCGGATCTCGGGCACTTCCCGCTCGACCTCAGCGATCAGCTCCAGGGCGCTCAGAGTCGCGTGCAAGTTGAAGGTCCGGAATCGATCGGCTTGCGCGGCCCAGCGTCGCATTTCTCGGTCGCGGACGGCCGGAGCGCGGCGGGGCAGGTTGACGATGACTCGCGCGAGATGGCGCAGGTAGGACGCGGGACGCAGAGGAATCAGTCCGCTGTACCGGATCGCAAGGAACGGGGCCAGCAGCACCTGACACGCGACAGGTCGGCGAGTCGCCAGGCGAAGGGCCAGAGTGCCACCCGTCGAGAAACCGACGACGGACACCGGCCGACCTGAAGCAGCCAACTCATCGAATCCCATCTCGGCCGTCTTGTACCAGTCGTCCCAGCGAGATGCGGGCATCAACGGGCCCGGTCCTTCGTGGCCCGGCAGAACCGGTGCCAGGACGACGAGTCCTTCTGCCTGGAGCGCCGCGATCAGAGGGTCCAGCTCGTATGGCCCGCCACCCAGACCGTGGAGGACCAGGCAGGACGGCCGATCGAAGCGCACGGACTCCTCTGCTCCGTCCGAGATCGAGATGCGATCGGACATCGGACACGGCTCCTCAAGCATAACTCGCATCCTGATCGACACAGGCCGGCTGGCACTCCATCGGACTGCACACGGTCCGGAGTCCGATCACTTGGACAGCCGATCCAGCACGTTCCGGGTGATCCGCTCCACGACCGGGTCGCCGCCGCGGAGGCCGTGCGCCCAGTCCGTTGAGCCGGTGGTGACGACCGTCCCGCCCTTGACATACATCCCCAGCACCGCGGCGCCCTGCGCCGGTGTGCCAGCGGCATCGCGGGGGAACCGGTCGTACCAGAGGGCGTCGGCGGGATGCCAGCGGGCCGGGCAAGTGGCGAGGATGACGAAGCCATCTGCGGCGTGCCGTCGCGGCCGGTGGGGACCGGCAGCCCGTCCTTCATGAGTGAATTCGCAGCCGTCGCACTCGTAGCCGACGACCGTATGTTTGCCGCCGAAGTCTTCGCCTCGCTTCAAGCCCGTGCCCTCGAAGAGCCAGTGATCGGGGCGGTGGACGGTGAACGCCCCCTTGCCGTCCATGTACTGGCCGTGGCTGAGGTGGTAGCCGCCGTGAAGAAAGCCGACGCCCGTCAGCCGGTTCTCGGGCCGATTCACCAGGTGGTGGCTCCAGGCTGTGGTGAGCGTGCGGTGATCGCTGGTGGGGAAGACCGGGTCCATGTTGTACCACTGTTTCCAAGAGGTCAGCGCGCGGCCGCCCTCCTCGCTGCGCACCTGCCAGCAGCAAGTATTGCCGCTGAAGAAGGCCACGTTCCCGCCCCGCGCGATGAATGCTTCGAGATGGTCGCGCATCGGGGCCGACCAGTATTCATCGTGCCCGACGCTCAAGACCAATTTGTAATGCTCGAGTAGCTCGGGACGGAACTCGAGGTCGCTGTTGGCGCAGTAGTCGAGCGTGTAGCCGTTGCGCTCGGCCCAGACGACGAACGGCAGCTCCCACTGGCGGAATTGACTGTCGGGCGGGCGGTTGAACGAGACGCGGTGCCCCTGGAGGTTGGCCCGACCGTGATACGCATACAAGCTGCCGCCGCCCCAGTTGTTATAGGCGTTGTACGTATTGGTCGAAAGCTCCAGCAGGATCGACGTCGCCTTGCCGGGCTCCGTTGGACGCACGATGAAGAATACATCGACCTCGGCGGTGCGCCGGTTGCGGCCGACGAACTTCCCGCCGTTATCGGCGACCCTCAGCCGGACGTTGTAATAGCCCGATCGCCATTCGGCCGGCACGATGACGGTATGGGCGACCGGCCAGTCACAGCCTTGGGACGAGGCATGTTCCGGGATCGGGTACGCCGCGCCGGGGAGATCGGACTTGCGATAAACCGACCTGGTCTCGGCGCCCAAGCGGGCGATCTCCATCCCGTAACGCGCGGCCGTGGTCGAGATGTGGAAGCGGACCACGTCGCCGGGCCGATAGCTGAGCTGGTCGGTGTAACCCTCGATGGTCAGAGACGGCGGCTCGTCGGAGGCGTCGACATTCGACACGGCGGAGATTGTGGCGGCGATGGCGACCACGGCAAGAAGCGGAATCCGAGTCATGGTCATTCCCAGGGGAAGCGAGATATCGAGTTCGGACGGATTGACGTCTCGATCAAGGTAACCCCAGAACCGCGTGAATGCTACAGTGCGGCATTGTGACACTTCAGAGGGCGGGCGAGACGGGATCCACAATCCTGGGTCTTGCGTCTTGGAATTGCCCTTTGGTGTGAATAGGGTCATGAGAAGACGGCCTGAACGGCCGCGGTAATTTCGTCAGCGTCCCTGCGTCGCGGTCCTCGGCCCTGTTCGAGGACGCGGAGCGTCCCGGGCGGCATTCCCACGCGGGAGCGTGGGAACGAGGGCATGGACCGCGCCGCCGCGCCCGGCCTTTGGGGTCGAGGGGTGCCGCGATGCGGATCTCATTCGATATCGACGACACGCTGGTCTGCGACGGCTCGGTACCGGTCGAGCAGTTCGTGCCGAGATGGAAACGATGGTTCTATCCGGAGCGGCTGCGCCTCGGTACGAGGGACCTGTTACGCGAGCTGATCGCGCGTCGTCATCAGGTCTGGATCTATACCACGTCTTACCGGTCTTCGCGTTACCTCCGCGGCTGGTTCGGCAGTTTCGGCGTCCCGCTTTCCGGCGTGGTCAATCAGCGGCGGCATGAGCGTGTGGTGGGACGACGAGGGCCTTCGAAGAATCCATCCGCGTTCGGCATTAGCCTGCATATCGACGATTCGGAAGGTGTGGCCGAGGAGGGTCGAAGGTATGGCTTCGAGGTCGTCGTGGTCAGCCCGGAGGACCCGGATTGGACGGCTCGCGTGTTGAGGGCCATCGAGCCGCGGGTGACTCCGAGTTCGAGCCGGCTGGCATTGATCAACGGGCGAACGGGTCGGACGGGAAGACCGGGTCGTAGAGTAATAATGACTCGGCTTCCTTGCGGAGGACACGAATCTCCAGCTCGTTCCAGAAAGCATTGGGGTTCTCGTTCGCCCGGTAGGTCCTGAAGCGATCGAGCCAGCGGAGGGCCTCCGCGCGATGGCCGAGTTGATGGTGAGCTATGGCCAGGAATGCCCAGTCCTGGGGTAGACTCTCGCCCCCTCGCTTCCTGATGCCTTCCTCCAGCCAGTGAATGGACTCCTCGAACCGCCCGGCGCGGTAGAGAGCGGCTCCCAGCGTGTTCATTACGATGGGCTTTTGAGCCGTTGGAAATACAGTCAGAGCCGCCTCAGCCAGCCGCACCAGTATCTCGCGGTCGGCAACCAAGTCTGGCCCCAGCACGCAAGACCAGGCGACCGTGTTGGCAGTGAAGGGATTCGTCACAGTGCCGTATCGCGCCAGCAAGTCGGAGCACGCTTGTTGTAAGCCGGCCCGATCGCCCTGGTTCAGCAGCAACAAGACCTGAAAGTAGCGGAACCCGAGGTTCGCCGGCTGGGTCTGGATCGCACCGGCAAAGTCGGCAGCGGCTCTCTCGAACTGACTGCGGGCGATGTGAAATCTGCTGCGCCCGATCCAGCTCGAAGCGTTGTACGGCCGGGCGCGGACGACCTCGTCGAACGCGGCCTCGGCCTCGTCCCACTGCTCCCGCTGCATCAAGACGCGACCGCGAGCCATTGGGTCGATGCCGAACGGGATAGGATCGAGTCTTGGTCCGTTTTCCGGTTGCAGCGGACCACCGAGTTGCTCCAACCGGTCGCGGCGCTCCAGCCAGGCCGCGTTATCGAGCACCTGGATCGTGCCCTTGCCAGCATCGAGCGTCAAGCCGGTGAGGACCTCCACCCAAGTGGCGATCCGCTCGAGGTCGTCGGGCAGCTCGGGGACGTTCCGGAACAGCCGCGCCCCGTGGTCGTAGGCTCCGGTCAGGAAGGACTGGCCGTCGGGGCTGAAGGCCACGGTTTGCACTTGCGCCGGATGCATGATCGGTGGACCCAGCGGCATCCCGGTCGCGGCGTCCCAGAGCCGCACCGTCTTGTCCCGGCTGCCGGTAAGGATCCGGGTCCCATCGGGACTGAAGGCGACGGTCCAGATCCAGGCTTGATGCAGCAGCGGAGCGATCCGGAGCGTCCGGGATTCCACGTCCCAGAGTCGTGCCGCTCCATCCTCGCACCCGGTCAGGAGCGACTTGCCGTCGGGGCTGAACGCCGCCGCGCTGATGCAACCGGGATGCGGGAAGGGCCGGCCGCGGGACGTCCGGGTCTCTACGTCCCAGACCTGTGCCGATCCGCTATCATGGCCCGCGAGGAGGGACTTGCCATCGGGGCTGAAGGCCGCGGCGTCTACCGCACCGGCCTGCGGCAGCGGTTGGCCGAGGGGTTTCCCGGTCGCGGCGTCCCAGAATCGGACCGTCCGGTCCGCGCCTCCGGTCATGATCGTCTTGCCGTCGGAACAGAACGCCACGACGGTGACGTTGCCCTCGTGCTGGAGGGGCGGTCCGATAGGCTTGCCGGTGGCGGCGTCCCAGAGTCGTGCCGTCTTGTCATCACTCTCGGTGAGTAAGCGTGTGCCGTCGGTGCTGACGGCCAGGGCCAGCGCAGGGCCCTGGTGGACCTGAGTTGTGTCGATGATCCGACCCGTCGCCGCGTCCCATCGCGTGACGGCGCCGGCCCAGTGTCCGCTGACGATCCACTGGCCATCGGGGCTGAAGGCCGCGGCCTGGCCGACGCCTTGACGATCGAGGATCAGCCCGGAGGGCTGGCCGGGGTCGGTAGCCCAGATCCGGACGGTGTTGTCGCTGCTGGCGGTGAGGAAGGTCTTGCCATCGGGGCTGAATGCACCGGCCACGACCGGGCCTTGATGGACCAAGGTCGGCCCGATGGGCTGGTTCGTCGCTGCGTCCCAGAGCCTCGCCGTCTTGTCCTCGCTGCCGGTCAGGATGGTCCGGCTATCGGGGCTGAAGGCCACGGCCCGGACCTTCAGCGGATGCCGGATCGGCTCGCCGACGGGTTTTCCGGTCGCGGCGTCCCACCGCTTCACCACCCCGTCGCCTCCTGCGGTGAGGACACTCCTGCCGTCCGGGCTATACACCGCGGTCCGGAGCGGACCCTGATGGTTGAGGGGTGAGCCGATTGGCTTTCCGGTGGCGGCGTCCCAAAGCCGTGCCGTCCCAGAGCTCACTGTCAGGAGCACCTTGCCGTCCGGGCTGAACGACACGGCCCCCACACCGTCTTGATGCACCAAGGGCTGACCGATGGGACGATGGGTCGCGGAGTCCCACCGCCGCGCCATCCTGTCCGCGCAGCCGGTGAGGATGGTCCTGCCGTCGGGGCTGAAGGCCACGGACATGACGGGACCCTGATGGTTGAGGGGCGATCCGAGGGGTTGGCCGGAGACGGCGTCCCAGAGTCTTGCGGTCCCGTCGTCGCCCCCGATGAGGACGGCCTTGTCGTCGGGGCTGAAGGCCACGGACATGACGGGACCCTGATGGTTGAGGGGCGGGCCGATCGGCTGGCCGGAGGCGGCGTCCCAGAGTCTTGCGGTCCCGTCGTCGCCCCCGATGAGGACGGCCTTGCCGTCGGGGCTGAAGGCCGCGGCGGTGATGGGGCCTCCATGGGAAAGGACCATTTTGAGTCGAGCATGATGGGGCTGCCAGGCGGCCAGGTTGGCCCGCGCGGCGTGCTGCCAGGCCGGATCGCCGGCCGCGGCCGCCGACCGCCAGCTCTCGATCATCCAGAGCAGCCCGGTACCAACCTGGTCCTTCTCGAAGGCGGCCTGCCCGCGATCGAAGTTCCGGATCGCCAGCAGGCGATTCGATTCGCCCAGCGATCGCCTCAGGCTCTCGTGTTCCTTACCGAGATCGACATTCAACCGGGTGATTTCGTGGTTTGCCTTCTCTTGCTCGGTTGCGAAGTGATACTGCCGGTCGGCGTACAAGACGGCGGTCACGGTCATGCCCACCAGTGCTGCCGCCACGGTGCCGGCCGCGACGGCCAGCAGCGGGTTGCGCTTGCTCCAGCGCCATGATCGCTCGAGCAAGCTGAATCGGCGGGCGAGGATCGGCTTGCCCGCGACGAACCGCCGCAAGTCGTCAGCCAACTGTCCCGCCGTCGGGTAGCGCTCGCCCGGCTCCTTGGCTATCGCCTTGAGCACGATCGTCTCCAGGTCCCGGGGAATGCGCCGGTCAAGTTGGCGGAGCGGCGTCGGGCTCTTGTGCAGCACGTGCTCGACGAGCTTGACCCGGTCCGACTCCTCGAAGGTGGGTCGCAACGTCAGCAACTCGTACAAGGTCGCTCCCAACGCGTAGACATCGCTCCGCGGGTCGGACCAGCCGTCGAATCGCTCCGGCGCCATGTAGCGCAACGTGCCGACGATGTCGCCGGTGCGCGTCAGCTCGTCGCTGTCCTGGGCCTTGGCCAGACCGAAATCGGTAATCCAGACCTGTCCCTGGGCATCGAGCAGGAGGTTGGAGGGCTTGATGTCGCGGTGGAGAATGCCCTGCTGGTGGGCGTATTCCAGGGCCTCTGCGGCATCGATGCCGATCTGGGCCACGCTACGGAGGTAGATGGCGTCGGGTTGGGTAGACAACTCCGATCGATCGCCGTCCGCCGTCGGGGCCGGGCCGGGATGAGGCTGCGGGACCACACTAGCCGTCGATCCGTCTTTTCCCTTCTCGTTGACCGGAAATCGACCGGTGTGAAGACCGAGCGCCAGGGTCGTGGAGAGAGGCTGCTCTGCCGTGGCCTCGGCCGGCGGCGGTGCGCCCGGTTCGTGCCGCAGTCGCTTGACTTCGTGCAGCACGGTGTCCAGTCCATGCCCCCGGATGAACTGCATCGTGTAGTAGTGAAGGCCGTCGTGCTCGCCGATCCCGTAGACCGGGACGATGTGCGTATGGTGCAGCCGCGCCGCGGCCCGCGCCTCGCGACGGAACCGCTCGAGTCGGGTCGCGTCGCCCAGGCGGTGGAACGGGAGCGTCTTCAAGGCCACGTGCCGGCCCAACGATTCCTGGATCGCCTCGTAGACCACCCCCATGCCGCCGGAGCCGACGTGGCGCAGGAGCAGGTAATCGCCCAACCTCTGTGGCACCGAGGCGACCGGGGGGACCTGGCCCGCCTGAGGGCCGCTGGCTTTCCCGCCCCGCGAGCCGAGCTCTTCCATGACCAGCATGGCGGGGAAGAGGTCGCGAATCCGCTCGGCGATCTCGGGATACTTCTCGGTGTATTCGCTCAAAGACGGCCGTTCGCCCTGGCGATGCCGTTGCAGGAACTCGTCGACCAATCGCTCGACCGGGTCGAATACCGAAGTCGGCTCGCTCATGGGATCAGTCCTTCCAGGCCGCCGCTGTGGCACAGGTCCTTCTTGAGCCGTTCCAGCGCTCGGATGTACCGCTTGCCGGCGGCGGCCTCCGAGATGTCGAGCACCCGCGCGATCTCGGCGCGGCTCAGTTGCTCGAAATGCCGCAAGGCCAGGACCTCGCGGTCGAGCGGGTCCATGCGATTGAGGGCCTCCTGCACCCGGAGCTTCATCTCGGCGCGGATCGCGGCCTCGCTGGGGCGGGTGTCATGACCCAATAGATGGGCGGCCAGCGCGGCCGAGGACGCCTCGGGGAATGGATTGTGATCCAGCGCCACCTCCTGGCCGGGGTCACGCATCTGGACGCCGAGGTGGTGGCGGTGTAAGGTCACCAGCTTCTGGCTGGTGAGGAAGCGGAGCCACAAGAAGAACGGCATCGAAGGGTCACGCACGTATTCGGCCAGTCGCGCCGAAGCTTCCAGGTACGCCTCCTGGATGACGTCCGAGGGGTCGATCCGCCCCTGCAGACGCCGGTCGAGTCGCAGCGCGATCATGCGGCGCAGCCGATCCCGATGCTGTGCGAGGAGCGCACCCAGGCCCTGCTGATCGCCTTGCGCCGCCCGCTGGAGCAGACGGTCGATTTCACTCGTATTGCCGGTCATCAACCGCGCCCAAATTGCATGTACTCACTCGATCAGCCCGGCCGGCGCGTTGACGGCGGCCGGGTTCATCGTGTCGAAGCCTCTAATCATTAAACCGCGCACGCGGGCCGGTGTGGGACAGGGAACGTCTCTTTTTTATCAATTCTTCGGTCCCGTCCAGGAGGCATCGCGCGGTTAGAGGAATAGGCGGGACTCCTCGCGAGAGCCCAGACACTCAAGGTGGCCGCTCCGACTCTCGGCCTGCGCGCGGGCGTAGACCAGGCCTCTGGAAGCTCAGACCGGTTTCGATGATCGAGAACCCCCGCCTGTTCAGGAGCCGCGATGATGGACGAGTTGAACCCCGTGCGACGTAATCCCGGCGAAGCCTGCGAGACCGCCCGCCCTTCTTGGATTCTTTCCGGGCGGTCGAGCTCACGGATGCGCCGCCGGGCGTGGGGGCTGTTCCTGCTCGTGGGACTGATTGCCGTCACGGCGTACGTCCTCGAGCGGAGCGGGATGCGAGATGCCGATCCGGCCCGGGGGATGATCCTGGGAGAGCATTCTGGCCCCCTGCGTTCGATCGCGTTCGCGAGTGGGACATCAAACCTGGTTTCGCTCGACACGACCGGAGAGTCCTGGCTCTGGGACACATCGACGCGACGCGTCCTGTCTTCGATGGGAGGACCCGCGTCGCCGGTCTCGAGCCAGGCTTTGGGTCCCCAAGGTAGAACTCTGGCGACCGGCGGCCTCGATGGAACGATCGTGCTCTGGGACCTGGCCACCGGTGAACGACAGACCCTCTTCGCCTCCGCCCACGGTCGTATTCGTGCTTTGGCCTTCTCCGGCGATGGCAAGACGATCGCCGTGAGCGAGGAGGACTCGGTCATCCTCCTGGACCCGTCAACGCGCCGGGTACGGTCCAGACTCCAGGGACAGGACGGAGTCGTGACAGACATGTCCTTCTCCCCCGACGGTCGAACACTCGCGTCGGTTTCGAGGAGCCGGACGATCACGCTCTGCGATGCCAAGACGGGGCAAGCGGTCAGGAACCTCAGTGGTCGGATGCCTCACATCTACTCTCTCGCGTTTGCGCCCGACAGCATGACCCTGGCCTCGGCGGATGCTGACGGCATCGTCCGGCTCTGGGACCTGGCAGGTCAACGCATACGGGGCGTCTTGAACTACCCTTCCCACAGCAGCTTCGTGATCGCGTTTGCCTCCGACGGCAAGACCCTCGCCACGGGACACGGTCGTGGCCTCATCGTGTTGTGGGATGCCGAGACGCTCCAGGAGCGGGCCAGTTTACGGGAATGCGGGGGCGAAATTCATGCTCTGGCCTTCTCCCCGGACGGTCGAATGCTCGTCTCGGGGGGATCCGACTCGACGGTGAGATTGTGGGAAATGATGCGGGGCGTTGAGGTGGGGCGAGTCGCGAGTCATGTGCCAGAGGTTTCCCGTGGCCAGTAGGCTCAGGCTGTAGTGTCGTGGGGTGGGTCGATCCGCGATTCCTCGCGACAAGGCCCACCGCGATCGTTCGATGGGCCTCACGGCATGCCTGTCGTTCGACCCATTCTACCCCGGTACACCCTCTCGGATCGGTTCTCGTATCGGGGTCGCCCGCTTGACTTGTCGCTCGACTGCGCATCAACATCAGATTGCGGAGGGATTGTCCGGGCGTAAGTCCGCCGGTCACTGATTGGAGCGTGCGGGGAGTTTCGCGATGGCCGACGAGAGTGTGCGGAGGAACCTACCCGTCCTGTTGCGCAAGCTCCGGGAGACGTATCCGAACGCCCGCTACGAACTGGACTGGGAGAACCCGCTGCAACTGCTGGTCGCGACCATCCTCGCGGCCCAGTGCACCGACCAGCGGGTCAACGCGGTGACGCCTGCCCTGTTCGCGAGGTATCGCGATGCGCAGGCGTTCGCCGGGGCCGACCTCGCCGAGCTCGAGGAGTCCGTGCGCCCGACCGGCTTCTACCGCAACAAGGCCAGGGCGGTCCGCGACGCTTGCCAGGCGCTGGTCGATCGGTTCGGGGGGAGTGTCCCGGCAAACATCAACGACCTGGTCACGCTCCCCGGCGTTGCCCGCAAGACGGCGAACGTCGTGCTCAATAACGCGTTTCAGATCGCCAGCGGCGTGATCGTTGACACCCACGTCGTGCGCGTCAGCCAGCGCCTCGGCCTGACGGACGAGACCAAGCCAGAGCGAATCGAGGCGGACCTGATGAAGCTCGTGCCGCGCGACGACTGGATCCCGTTCGGCGCGGAGGTCGTGCTCCACGGCCGATACGTCTGCACGGCCCGCGACCCGCATTGCGCTCAATGTATCCTGGATGACCTCTGCCCGAAGCGTGGGGTGACCCTCGTCGAGGATGAGCAGGCCCGATCGCGACCGACCGCCTTCGCGAGCGAGTCGATCGACGATGAGTTCGAGGAGGAGGGCGCGGTACGACGCGAGCCATCCCAGCGCGGCGGATCGGCTCGCTCCTTCATCGATCCCCCTTTATTCCAGGAAGAGGTGAACACCATGTCGAGCACGGGGGCATTTGCGGGGATCGGTCACTTGCCCGAGGATTGGCGCGCGATCCTCGCCGACGAGCTGGACAAGCCCTATTTTCACCGGCTGCAGGAGTTCGTGGCCGCCGAGCGGCGGGCGCACGCCGTGTTCCCGCCCGAGCCAGACGTCTTCAACGCCCTGAGGCTCACCCCCTACGAGCGGACGAACGTGCTGTTGCTCGGTCAAGACCCGTACCACGACGACGGCCAGGCGCACGGGCTCTGCTTCTCGGTGCAGCCCGGAGTCAAGCCGCCGCCTTCGCTAGTGAACATGTTCAAGGAATTGCGCGATGACCTCGGCTGCACCATCCCCAAGCACGGCTACCTTGCCTCTTGGGCGGAGCAAGGTGTGTTGCTGCTCAATGCCGTACTGACGGTGCGCGTGCACGAGCCGAACTCGCACAAGGACAAGGGCTGGGAGACGTTCACCGACGCCATCATCCGAGCGGTCAACGACAAGCCGAGCCCGGTCGTGTTCGTGCTTTGGGGCGCCTATGCCCAGAAGAAGGGCAAGTTGATCGACGCCTCGCGGCACGCGATCCTGACGGCGGCGCACCCCTCGCCCTTGTCGGCCAAGAAATTCTTCGGCAGCCGGCCGTTCTCGGCGATCAACAGCGCCCTCCGCTCGTTCGGTAAGCCACCCATCAACTGGCAGCTCCCGGAGCGGGTTTGAGCCGGTCGGGTTCATCATGTCTCGGAGTCGTCCGCGCGATGAGTCCTGACCGAGAGTCCGACGAGACCGAAGAGACTCCGACCCGCCAGGAGCGGAAGACCGGCCCTTGTGAGCTTTGCGAACGACCGGGGAAGCTCCTGACGTTCCACCACCTGATTCCCCGCCACTGCCATCGCAAGAAGCGGTTCCGCAATCGATTCCCCATCGCCGAGATGCGAAGCCGCGGCCTCTGGCTCTGCCGGGCGTGCCATCACGGAATCCACGACCTCATCCCGGACGAGAAGGAACTCGGCTGGAACTACTACAACCGGGAGCTCCTCATGTCCCACGAAGGCGTCCGGAAGCATGTCGATTGGGTCAAGAAACAGAAATAGAATAATCGGATCATTGGGTCAGAAGTGGAACAACCAGCGGACGACCGTGATGAACCCGATGAGCACCAGCACCAGCGCGATGAGGAGGATGCCGCCGATTGGCAGGATATAGCGCCAGGGAGTCCGAAACGGTCTGTGATCGCTCGCGGCTGGTCCGCCATGCCAGGCTCGTGCACCTCTCGCGGATCCCGGTGCCGGTAGGGTTCGAGGAGCTGGATATTCCGGGTATTCGCCTTGAATCCAATATCGAAGAGGTCGCCGAGGAGAGGGATTGCGCCGACGGCGACATCGATGAGGACGTTGGCGGCCATCCGAGCGGCTACGCTCTTGGGCAGCTTGTAGTGGCGGAGGGCGATCAGTACCAGTACCGCCTGGACGAGGCCGGTGAGCACGTCGCCACCGATCGGCAACAAGCCGACCAGGGCATCGAGCCCGACGGTGATGCGTGTGCCGGGGATGTGAAAGGCTCGGTCCATTAGCCAGGCGAGCCGTTCCAGGTTGCGGGCCATCGCCTCATGCCGGTAAGACTCCCGATCGATTGGTCTCGGCTCGAGAATCACTTTGCTCATGACGTCTCTTCGAATCGCGTTCGAGTCATGGGATCGTTCCCGCCGCGCAGGATCTCTTGCTCACCCCTCGTCCGGCGCGAAATCGCCATAATCCAGGGGTGTAGCCGGAGGTTTCGGCGGCTCGGCCTCGGGGGCAACCTGGCCACCCGGCGGGTCGTCCTCCCGGACGTTCGGGGCATCGGGGCCGAACGGGTTCGGCTCGTCGGGATCGGGACCGCTCGGAGGCGGTCCGGGCTGGCCGGTGCCGCCGGTCAATTGGGGGTCTCGGGACACCCCCGGTATTGCAGGATTGGACATGGCATGTCTCCTGAGTTCGATCGCTGTAGATCATCCCGGCCTCACACGGATCTCATATGCTAACGGCATACCGGTGGGATCGAGTCTCTCGTGATTCTCGTCGCACCCCTGCTCCCTCGTGAGCGGTGCGAGAGGTTGGTTGCCGTATCCGAGACCGTGCCGGCTCCCGGGCTTCGCGCCTTCGGGGGACGTGCGTCCGATCAAACGCTCCACCCCAGCGGTCCGGCCAGGGACCGGAGCTGATCGAGGAGCCGTTCGAACCGGTCGAAGTCGAGCGACTGCGCGCCGTCGGACAGGGCGTGGTCCGGATCCGGATGGATCTCGATCAGGAGACCATCGGCGCCGGCGGCCAGCGCGGCCAGGGCCATCGGCGGCACGTAGTCGCGCTTCCCGGTGCCATGGCTGGGATCGACCAGGATGGGCAGGTGCGACAGCATCTTGGCCGGCGGGATGACGGATAAGTCGAGCGTGTTGCGACTGTGATCGGAGAAGGTCCGGACACCCCGCTCGCAGAGGATCACGTCGGGATTGCCGCCGGAGAGCAGGTACTCGGCCGACATCAACCATTCCTCCAGCGTGGCCGACATCCCGCGCTTGAGCAACACCGGCCGTCGTGCCCGGGCGACGCGGCGGAGCAGGCTGAAGTTCTGCATGTTTCGCGCACCGATCTGGATCACGTCGGCCGTCGCTTCGACGGCGTCGAGGTTCTCGGTGTCCATCAACTCGGTGACGATGCCGATGCCGGTCTTCTCGCCTACGCGGTGGAGGATCTCCAGACCCTCCAGTCCGAGGCCCGGGAAGGCATAAGGACTGGTCCGGGGCTTGAATGCGCCGGCGCGGAGGAATCGCACGCCGTGCGCCAGGAGCCAGTCGGCGGTGCGAAGGATCATCGCCTCGTCCTCGACCGAGCACGGCCCGGCGATGATCGTGAACCGGCGATCGCCGAAGGTGCCTTGCGGCAGTCGGATCACCGTGTCGTGCTCGTGCATCTCGCGGCTGGCGAGCTTGTATGGCTTCGTCACCCGGATCAGCTCGAGCACCCCCGGCATCACTTCGAGCGCCCTCGGATCGACCGAGCTCGTGTTGCCCGTGATCCCGATCGCCGTCCGCGTGGGGCCGGGCATCGGATGCGGCGTCAGGCCCATCAGTCGGATCGTCTCGAGGACGCGGTCGATCTGGGCCGGGGTCGAGTGGCTCTGCATCACAACGAGCATGATCGAAAGTTCCTGTCGGCGGCGCGTTGGGTCGAGCAAGACTGGAGCGTTGTCCAGTGATCGGTCACTCTCCGACTCTTGACTGTGATTCTAACGACACCGCATCGCCGCGCTAAAGCCCAGTGGCAACTGCCAGTTGCCGTTTCGATGAGTGTCGGCGAGGGGCACGCATCAACGGGGAGAGCGAGCGGGTTTCAGGATTGGGGGATACTCCGCCAGGAAAGCCAACGAGAAGCTGTTGGTCCGCAGCGACTGAAGCTCGACGATGCGCTGCTAGAAAGGGAACTCAACATGCGCTGTCGTCTCGCAAGTTCTCCACGGTGGGGGCGATGATCATCACCCCGACCAGCAGCGGAGTTGTCCTCGGAGCGCGAGGCCATCGCGACACTCCGCGCGACTCCCTGCCACGATTCGAGAGAATCTCGCGCGGTCAACTCGTGCAGCCCCGGCCCGACCATTCCGGAACGCGCCGAGTCCTACCCGTGGCGCTCAGAAGGTAATGGTGATCGCCGAGAAGTCTCCGATTGGGCTTTCTTGGCGTGGCATCGAGAAGATGTTGTCGATGACTCGGTCGATTCGTGAATCGCCGCACAGGGGCGGCCCCGACAAGGATCCCAACCAACGACCCAGGGTTCAGGACGAAATCCCCGGATAGGCGTAGGGACCGTATACCCGATCGTCACCAAGCCACGAGGCTCGCGATGATGTCGTTGACGCCCGGCGCTCCAGTCGTCTCCGGGGGAGCCGAAAAAGGCGACAGCAGTGCCCTCACCGCATCTTCGGGGCCCGCAATCAGATGGATGAGGAACTCATCAATCCGTGCCAAAGCGTCCACGCGATGATGCTGCCGACCACGACGAGCATGAAGGGCAGGAACCACTTGTCCACGAATTTTTGCATGGTAAGGCTCGGTTATTCCGCGGTGGTGCCGCCTGAAGAGACTTGAACCGGGCAGGTGCACGATCCCACACTCATCATTCTATCCGGATCGCCGACAAATTGAATCAGGAAATCTCGGGTTTTTTAAATTATTTATGTGACGGAGTCTAACGTGGCATTCGGCTGCAAACCAAAAGAAATTCCAGATTCCAAAGATCCTTGATTTGGGATCAGGAATTGGAGAGTTGCGATCCTCACATCGGAGCCCCGTGACGGGTTCGGTGCCGACTCGTCAGCTCGGCTCGATCACCTTCGCGGCCTTACCCTTGGGCCTGGGGGGGTCCGCCTGACGGACGGCGCACTGGGGGTGGATGCCCGCGCGCGAGTAGACAACCTCGTGGCAGACCGGGCAGCGTACCCTGGTCGAGAGGGGAGAGAGCGGGGGGTGGTCGTGTTTCCTGATGTTCATCGAGGGCCGTCCGGTGAGTGAGCGAACGACTGACTCAGCAGTCGCATCGAGGGGAAATTCCCGGCGGGCCATCGACCCGGAGGGAATGCAGGGTCCATCAACACTGATGACCGGCGAGGCTCACTCCTGCGAGCCACGAGACATTACGACACGCTTGGCGGTGGTGACGGACGGTCGGGTCTCCGTTCAGCGCTACCCGAGCGGTACCCAAGAGAGTTGATAGAGGGCCTGGCCGGTGACGGGATCGGTTGCTTGGAGATCGGCGACATCGGTCAGCAAGACCCGAACCGAATCTCCTCCCCGAACGTAAACCGGCTGCTGGCCCTCCGGAGAATGAGCCAGGGCGAAAAGGATGCTGTCTCCCGCTGAGAGTGTTTCGCCGGGGGACAACGGAACAATCGCTTTGCGACTCCGACCTCGCTCGATTTCCGAGATCCGTCGTTCGTCAGCAGGGAAAATGTTCACGGAGGGCCTCGAGTCCTCAGGGGTGACCCATCAACGCGGGACTCCTGGGTCATGGAGGGGGATAGGAGCACGACTCCTCAGAGTCGTGCCCGATGCTCGGCACCACTCGTTCGGGTCCGTCGTACGAGGTGGCTTCGGGCTCGCTTGGACGAGAGAGGAGACCCCGGCGTTTTTCACGACGGGGATTCCCGAGTCGGCATTCCACGTCGAGGAAGACGCGGAGTTCGCCCTAGTGGGCTCGCCGAGGCACATCGCTCTCGATGATCGATCGATCAGTAGCGGTTGCCGCCGCGACCTTGGCCGTCGCCGCCATACCCACCGCTGCGGCGAGGTTCCCTTGGCTTGGCCTCGCTCACCGTCAAGTTCCGGCCATCATGCTCGTGGGCGTTGAGCCCCTGAATGGCCGCCTGCGCCTGGGCATCGGTATCCATCTCGACGAACCCGAACCCCTTCGAGCGGTTCGTGTCCCGATCGACGATGATCTGGGCGCTCTGGACCGCCCCGAACGGCGTGAACAGCGCCTCCAGATCGGACTCGTTGACGTTGTAGGTCAAGTTGCCTACATACAATTTCTTGCTCACCACTGATCTCCTGGGAAGGCAGAACGACCCGCATCGGGCTTCCCGGGTCGAGAAAGAAGGGGCTACCGTCGCAGCCCATCGAGGTGGGAACGGCGAGAGAGGAGAGCAGGGACCGGATCGGGAAGAGCCAGCGGCGCTACTCGGTCGTCAGACCAACCAAATACAATTAGAACCAGAATTGCAATTTCTGGATAGAGGAATCCGAGGAATCCTCGCGCGGCATCACGCCTCCCCAGCAAGAATCCCCTTGACTGCTTCGCGATCTTTGCTACAAGGTCAACGCTTCCCCTCATCGCCTCATTTCGCGCCGACCGATTCCCGGTCCTCTTGGATTTTCGATTTTGGGATTCTGGATTCGAGAAAACCGTCTCTTTGAGAATCGGGAATCTCAAAGAGTCGAGCACGGCGCGGGGATCGCACGGAGGTCGATTCGCATGACCAAGGCTCACAAGAAACGGCAGACGTCGCTGTTCCGGCGGCTGGTTTACTTCCTCATGGTCTTGACGGGCGGAGGAGCAGGCGTCGGCGGCTGGGTGTTCAAGGACCATCCGATGGTCCAGGCCGTGTGGACCCTGGTCACGGGGAACCCGCCGGTGAACCGTCCCGGCTCGGATCGCGATGGTTCGTTGACGGACGTCGTCGTCGACTTGCTCAAGCCGGCGGATTCCTTTCGAGGGCCCGGGACGTACCAGGTCACGATCCGACAGGTGCATCTCGATCCGAACCTGTTCAAGGCGGGGCATACGCTCGACATCCAGGCCAAGGTGCTGAGGCGCGACGGTCAGGGCCGGATCACGACTCTGTGGGAGACCGGGTCGTTCGGCGAACGGCTGGCCGTCGCCGGCAAGGACGAATTGATCGCGGAATGGGACCACCGGCCGTTCCAGGTGGAGTGGAGTCCCGGCGATCGGCTCACCGTCGAGGTCTACGATCGCCGCGCCGGCCTCTTCGCCCAGCCCAAACGCTTCTTCCTCGCCCCTGCTGATCCCGAACCGCTCGAATTCCCCCTCAAGCCGGGCACCTTCCCACTCGAAGCCGAGGCCCAGAAGCCGGATCCCCGCGTCGACCCCCGGAACCTCAACATCGTCCTCCAGAGCCAGCGCGTCGGCGACCTCCGGGCGTCGGATCGAGTCGGCGACCGATCCCCGGCACAGCCCGCAACCCAGGCCCAATCTCAGGCCGACGATCGTCCAATCATCATTAAATAATTTCAATTTTAAGAAACGATCGCATTTTTCCCACTTGGCAAGTCCTTTTCTTGCTTGTAGTGCACTGATGCATCGTATTTCCTGCAAGCCCTTGGGGGCTGAAGGAGCAAGAGACGTGTCCGTCCGAACGTCGCTCTCTGTAGACCGTTTTGAAGGCAAGGGCCAATCGATCGCCGTCCTCCTGACCGACGACGGCGACGCCATCAACGTGCCCAGGTCGCTGCTGCCACCGGGCGTAAAGCCCGGCGACGTGCTCACCCTCTCCCTCGAGGTTAACGTCGAGGCAACCCGCAACCTCGCCGAGGAGACCCGGCGGGTCCAGGGCAAGCTCTCCCATCGCGATCCCGGAGGAGATTTGCAACTGTGAACATTCATCGGATCATCCGCCTCTTCGCATTGTTCCTGGCGAGCCTGGCCTTCACGGCGATGCCTCCGGCGGCCCGGCGCAATGGTCCTGGCCGTGGTCCAGCGGCGGCGGAAAGCCCGTCGTCGTCGAGGTGCTCGACATCGGCCAGGGCGACTCGATCTTGATCCGCTCGCCCGAGGGCAAGGCGGCCCTGATCGATGCCGGGCCGACCAAGGAAGGCGCCTTGAACGTGCTCCGGAGCAAGGGGATCACGCGGCTCGACCTGGTAGCGATCAGTCATCATCACAGCGACCACTATGGGGGGATGGCGGAGGTTGTCCGCGCGCTGAAACCCCGCTATTTCCTGGCGTCGCACTCCGGACACTCGACCCGGAGCTACCTCAAACTGCTCCAGACGGTCGAAGCCCAGGGAATCACGGCGATCCAGCCGTCGTCGCGACCGCGAAAGATCGAACTGGGCTCCGTGGGGCTGACGATCCTTCCCCAGGCCCCCGAGGATCACAAGGAGGAGAATAATAACTCGATCGGCATCCGGTTGACGTATGGATCGTTCTCGATGCTCCTGCCGGGGGACAGCGAAGGTCCCGAGCGGCATTGGTGGTTCGCGAACTGCCCGGACCTCGTGCGGGACTGCACGATCCTCAAGCTGGCCCACCACGGCAGCCGCAACGGGACCGATGCCCGCTGGCTGGCGGCGGTACGGCCCGAGCTGGCCGTGGCCAGCATGGGCCGGGACAACGAATTCGGCCACCCTCATGCCGAGACCCTCAGCCTTCTGCGGCATAGCCGCATTCCTCTGCTCCGCACCGACCAGCTCGGCACGATCACGCTCGAGAGCGACGGCCGGAACTGGAGCGTCGTTCGGCCCTCGATCGCGCGCCGCGGACATCCCACCCAGGACGATGTCGATCGGGTCGCCGCCGCCGTCGGCGATGACGAACCCGCGCGGTCCTCACGCCGGTCTCGGACGCGGTGATCCGGCGGACTCGTCGTTGGATTCCGGATTCGAAATTGCGGATTCGGGAACACGATGATTTCCTCCGAGGCATCGAACGCTCCCGGTGGATCGAAAACCCTCTTGTTCAATCTGGGAGGTTTGGGTAATCTTGCTGGTCGTGTTGATCGAGGCGGTTTCGGACCGTCCGGAGACATCCCGGCTGGCCATCGCACCGAGCCGAACCCGCGCACGAAGATGTGCGATATTGGGATCGTTTTCGCGCGCGGGAAGCGGTCTGGTCGTCGCAGTTCAGAGTCGCGCGATTCTGAGCAGACACCGTGATGGTTCGGCCTGGAATTCATGGGGAGCTCGCGATGGCCGGGGATCTGCCTCGGGTAACGGTTCTGGTTTTTTCCACCCTGGTCTCGCTGGGAACGGCGGCATGGGGAGTTGAGACTGCGGGTGATCCGGAGATCCAGCTCTCGGTTCCGCTGGAGCGTCAGGTGTTCCAGCGGAGGGGAGATTCCGGTTCGATCGTGATCCAGGGGACGGTCCCCGGCGGCGCGGATCGCGTGGATGTCCAGGTCATTCGATCGAGTACCGTTGTCCTGCCCTGGCAGCCGATCGCGTTCGCTACCGATCAATTCCAGGCGGTCGAGGCGCTCCCGCAGGGAGGCTGGTACTCCGTTCAAGTGAGGGCCATTCGCGGTGACATGGTGGAAATCGTCACGGTGAATCGCGTAGGGATCGGCGAAGTCTTCTTGACTGCGGGACAGTCGAACTCGGCCAATAGCGGGGCGTTTCACTTCACCGCGCTGGACACCGTCTCGGCCTGGACCGGGACGGGATGGGTGGTCGCCAACGATCCGCAACCGATCGCCGACGGCAATGGCGGCTCGACGTGGGCTGTGATGGGGAACCAATTGACGATGGAGCTGGGACGCGCCGATCAAAGCCCCTTGCCGATTGGACTGATCAGCGTTGGAGTGGCGCGCACGCAGGTTCGCGACTGGCTTCCGGGCGCGAAGCCGTTCCTGCCTCGCTTCACGGAGCCGCTGTTCGATCGGATCGGTCAGCAGGTGCAAACCTTCGGGCCATGGGGTGGATTCCGGGCGGTCCTCTGGGACCAGGGTGAGTCGGACAGCCACCACGACACCTCGGCTGATGATTACTGCGACGAGCTGACGACGATCATTCGGACGATGCGATCGCTCGGGAGCCCCAGCAATCCCGCGTCGTGGTGGCTTATTGCTCATGCGACAACGATCTACGATCCGCCTGCGCAAATCGACCGCGTGCTGGAGGGGCAAACCCTGGCGATTCAACGGAACCCTCTGGCGTTTCCCGGACCCAACACGAATATGCTGGTCCCGCCGCGAGACCGACAAGAAGACGACACACATTTCAACAAACGAGGGCAAGCGATTGTCGGTCATGCGTGGGCTGAGTCGGTTCTGGCGGCGCTTCGCGAATCGGGGGATCGGTCGGCCATCGTGGCGGCGTCCCTGGAGCCGGATGATCTGACCGACCCGAGGCTCCGTCCACGCCCCTCGCACCAGGCCCGGCGGCCCGCTGCGGGGCGAATCGGTTTTCGTTCTGGAGAGCATCGTTCGACCCGGTCCTCTGGCAAGGATCAAGCCCGGCTCGGCGACTCCCGCGGAGGCCAGCCGGCTTCGAAAGGGAACGCCTCCGGCCCATCCCGCCCATCCGATCCGAATTCGTCCCATGGACGTGACACATCCCAAAAGGATTCCCACAAGAAGGATGACCATCGCAAGAAGTAGTTCGCTGCTTCGGCGCGGGCCTTCCGACCACTGCGGAATCCGGCCGTCGCATAGGCTGCCGGCCCCGCCCGGCGTGCCGGGCGAAGCCGCGACCGCTTCCGCCGGAAGACGGCGAGGATTAGAATGGAAAAAGCACCCAGGTTCGTGTGCGCGATGAAGGAAGATCGATCGAGCCAAGGTTTTCGTTTCGGTCGCTCGTTCGGAGAGGATGTGTCCCTCATGACTCGGTTCGAGCGGATTCACGTGCGGGGATTCCGTCGTCTGTTAGACCTCGACCTTGAATTGCGGCCGTTGAATGTCCTCATCGGTGCTAATGGGAGCGGGAAGACGTCGTTGCTGGATGTCTTCTCGTTACTGGCAGCATCGGCGTCCGGACGGCTCGGCGCTCGACTCAGTGAGCTCGGGGGGTTCACATCTGTCTTGTCGCTTGACAAGGCGAAACAGTTGTCATTCGAGCTGATGATGACTGTAACACAACCTCATGTAAATCCGCTCACCTACGGACTGACAATCGCTCCCAGCGGTTTCGGCTATCAGATCACGGAGGAAAGTCTGTACCAGTATTACGGTCCCGTGCGTCACCAGCACATTGACGCACGTCCTGGACACATCAGTTACACCAATCAGCAGGATGAATTGGTGAGCCCGACCTGGGACTACAAGCCGCTTGAGACGGCGCTATCTCAAGTCCCGAGTCTGTTCACAGAACCGGCAGAGTTTTGCAGCCGATTGGCTACTTTGACTTATTACCATGCACTCGACGTCAAGCCCCTCGCGCCGGTGAGGATGCCACAGATGTTGCGTCCGGCTGACCTGCCGGGGAAGGATGGCGAAGACCTTATTTCGTGCTTGTTCTATCTGAGGGAGACGGCCCGCGATCGATTCGAGGCAATCGAGGATACACTGAGGGTCGCCTTTCCGGGGTTCGTTCGACTGGAATTCCCGCCGGTCGCTGCGGGGATGCTCGGGATGGCCTGGAGAGACAACAATTTCACTCCCCCTTTCTACGTGCATCAGTTGTCCGAAGGCACGTTGCGCTTCCTCTGGCTGGCCACCCTCCTGCAGAGTCCCGGATTGACCCCGGTCACAATGCTGGATGAACCGGAGGTGAGCCTCCATCCCGAGCTTCTGAGTATTCTGGCCGAGTTGATGCGCGAGGCTTCGGCACGGACACAATTAATCGTCGCCACGCACGCCGACCGCCTCGTCCGGTCTCTCGATCCCAGTGAAGTCATCGTCATGGATCTGGATGAGGACGGCACGGTTCGCGCCAACTGGGGCGACCACCTCGATCTCAAGGAATGGCTCAAGGACTACACGCTCGATGAAGTCTGGAGTCAGGGCCTCATGGGAGGCCGTGCATGAAGATCGCCATCGTCGTCGAAGGCAAGACAGAGAAAGCCTTCCTCCCTCATCTGCGAGCATGTCTGAAGACACGATTGGCCGGCCGGATGCCCAGGTTGCACCCCGTGCCGCAGGAGGGTCGAATCCCCAAGGGCGAAGCGTTGAAGCGGCTCGTCGAAGGGCTTCTCACCTATGGGAAGGAGCCGGCCGATGCTGTCATCGCGCTGACGGATGTTTACACCGGCACCAAACCTCCAGACTTTGTCGATGCTGTTGATGCAAAAGCCAAAATGCGTCAATGGGTTGGTTCGGATCCCAGATTCTACCCCCACGCTGCGCAATACGATTTCGAAGCATGGCTACTCCCGTTCTGGAGTGACATCCAGAGGCTGGCAAAGTCCAATCGCACCACTCCAGGGTCGTCCCCGGAACGGATCAATCACAACAAACCTCCCTCCTACCGACTCGAAGAGGTCTTCCGGGCCGGAACGGGTCGAAGATACAACAAGATTCTCGATGCCTCGCGCATTCTCCAGGGCAAGGACTTGCTCATCGCCGCGCAAGCATGTCCCGAATTGAAAGCCTTCCTCAACACGATCCTTACGCTCTGTCAGGCGACGCCCATTCCTTGAATCGTCGCCGGCTCGACCGGCTTCGGATGATCCTCATCCAGATGCCTCCGAAACCACAATTCCAGCATCAAGAGCGCCCAGAGGCGGAACGAGTGCTCGCGTTTCCCTTCGACATGCTCGTCGATGAGGCCACGGATCGTCTCAGGCCGGAACAGACCGCGATTGAGGCAGACGGGATCGAGCAGGACGTCTCGGAGCTCGGTCTTCAGATCGTCGCGGAACCATCGGCTGATCGGGACGCCGAACCCCATCTTCGCCCGCTTCTGGATGGGCGGAGGGAGCAAGTCGGCGAACGCCTGCTTGAGGACGACCTTGGAGCGGCCCGAGCCGGGGCGGATCTTGCGTTCCAGCGGCATGGCGGCGGCCAGCTCGACGACCCGGTGATCCAGGAACGGCCCACGGCATTCGAGGCTGTGCGCCATGCTGGCCAGGTTGACCTTGACCAGCAGGTCGCCGGGCAAGTAGGTGAGGATATCGGCGACCATGGCGCGCGTGACCGGGTCGCGTCGTGACGCGGCGGCGAAGGCCGTGCCCAGGAGGGTGGACGGGTCGGACTCGGATGGGTCGACTGTCGCCGATGCGGCCGAGGCCAGGCGGTCGAGTTGATCCTCGGAATAGAGCGCCAGCCGGGCGTCTTCGTTGAAGGTCGTCATCCAGCCGAGGTAGCGCGCGTCGGCCGGCTCGTTGATGTTCTCGAAAAGCCGCTGGATTTTGCGGAGCCGGGTCTTCGACCGGGCCGAACGCGGCAGGACGCGGACCATGGTCCCGCCGAGGACCCGGCGCGGGCGATCGGGGATACGGTGGAACAGCTCGGTCAGGGCCAGCGCCCGATAGCGCTCGTAGCCGCCGAAGAGCTCGTCGCCGGCATCGCCGGTCAGGGCAACCGTGACTTCGCGCCGGGTCTCGCGCGCGACGTACCACGTCGGCAGGGCCGAGCTGTCGGCGAACGGCTCGTCGAACTGCCAGGCCAGATGCGGCAGGGTCTCCCACGCCTTGGGCTCGACGCGGAAGGTCTGGTGCTCGGTCCCCAGGTGCCGCGCGGCCAGCTCGGCATAGTGCGTCTCATCGTAGTTCGGGTCGGGGAAGCCGATCGCGAAGGTCTTCACCGGCCGAGTAGAAGCGCGCTGCATCAGGCCCACGATGATCGTCGAGTCGATGCCTCCCGAGAGGAACGCCCCCAGCGGCACGTCCGCGATCATCTGCTCGCGCACCGCGTCGCCGAGGGTCGTGCGCAGCTCCTCGATATCCTCCTCGACGGGCCGCACGCGCTCGGCATTCCAGTCGGGTCGCCAGTAGGGTTCGATCGTCAGCGCGCCGTCGTGCCAGACGGCGTAATGGGCCGGCGGTAGCTTGCTCGTCCCCTCCAGGATGGTCCTCGGGTGCGGGACATATCCGTAGCACAGGTAATGGTCCAGCGCCAGGGGATCGATCCGGCGGGGGACGTCCGCCTCGGGCAGGGCCAGCAGGGCCTTGAGCTCGCTGGCGAAGGTGAGGCGTCCGCCTTGCTGGCGATAGACCAGGGGCTTCTGGCCCATGCGGTCGCGGGCCAGAATCAGCGTGCGGCGGGGCTCGTCCCAGATCGCCAGGGCGAACATCCCGCGCAACAGGCGGAACATCCGCGTCCCTTCATCCTCGTAGAGGTGAACGAGGACCTCGGTGTCGCCCTGCGAGCGGAGCGTGTGCCCCTTGGCCTCCAACCGTCGCCGCAGCGAGGGGAAGTTGTAGATCTCGCCGTTGAAGACCGTCCAGACGGTGCCGTTCTCGTTCGAGAGCGGCTGATGGCCGCCGGCCAGGTCGATGATCGAGAGCCGGCGAAATCCCAGCGCGGCATGGTTGTCGCGGTAGGCGCCGGCATCGTCCGGCCCGCGATGGACGAGCCTGTCCATCATGGCCTCGAGCGATTCCGCCGCCAGCGCCCCGTTCGGACCGGTCCAGACCGCGCCGCAGATGCCGCACATACTCCGCGCTCCCCTCCGGTTCGCGAGGTCCACGTCCTGCCAGGAACGACACCCCGCCGCTGACCTCTCCGACATTGTCGCATGCAAGCCAGCCTTGCGGCTATCGATTGTCACGATTGCGATGGGCTTGCGGATTGAGCCGACAGGTAGGATCGATCTGATTGCGATTTCTTTTGACGATGCGTGAAGAGTTCTCGGTTGTGTGGTTTATGCGACCGGCTGGGTTCGTTTTGCCAGTTTCAGGCCGGGCCGCGCAGGCGTTCCTGGGTTCGTTTTGCGAAATCGGGCCACGTCGCGGGGGCATTCTGGGTTCGTTTTGCAGACTCGAGCCACGTCGCGGGGCGGATTCTGGGTTCGTTTTATCGGTTGGGCCGTCGCGATGGCGTCTGGGCTCGTTTTGCGGATTCGGGTCGCCTTCACTCCGATCCGACGATCGTTGAGTCCCCTGGCGAGATAACCGGCCACCCGAATGCGAAGAGATTTGGGTTGTAGCAGAAGTTTCGAATGGCTGGATTACTCCGGTCGCACGTCTTGGTGGGGTATCAGTGGTCGCACATCGGGTTATTTCCTGGTTGTCGGTCAGACGTCACGGGGACATCCGCGCCTGCGTGTCGAATGCCCCTATTAATCAGGATGCCCGCACTTTGAGATTTCGTTAATGCACCTACGGCGGTCCTCACCCATTTTCTCGACGTAACCTGAAACAGCACCGTGATATAGAAATTTCGAAAAAATTATTTGCGATGTGGATTGCGGGCCTGGTTCAAATCGCTCGGCTCCAGGATAGTGCTCGTTGCAAGGTGCGGCCGGTATGTTCCCGACACAATCTGTTTCAGGACAAAATTTTACAGCGAGGCCCTGGCGGACTTTACGCCGCCAAGTGTTGTCCTAGTTTGAACCAGGCCCAAAATTCCCCGGGACCGGAGGCAACGCCAACGGCCCGATTGCGCCGATGAACATCCCTCCACGAGTGTGGGAGAAGCCGCCGGTAGGGTGGGTCGAACGCCACAACGCAGCCTGTGGCCCAACCGAGCCAATGCGGTGGGCTTCGCCTCGAGGAATCGCAGGTCGCCCCACCCTACGAGGCCTGGTTCAACCTCGGGTAACACTTTCCGGTGCAAAGTCTCGGGCTGCTTTGGCGGTAAAGTATTGTCCAGTCACTATTTGCGACTGGAGCAACGCCGCGGTCTTCCGAGAAAAGTGTTACCCTGGCTTCGAACGTCTTGAAGCAGGCCCCCTACGGGCATTGCCGCATGCGAGTCGGGTTTGCGGCCTATCCCTTTCGGATGACGACACACCTGCCCTGAACCTCATGAAGGATCAGACCGGTCCGGCAGTGGCCGGACGCCGTGCCCGGCCTCGACCGACGCGAGCCACAGCACCGTGGAATGAGCCGGAAATGACGCCAAGGGCGCCTCCGCGCAGGATGGAGATTTCGGTGATATGCACAGCTCTGGAAAAATGAGTAGACTATTTTGTTAGCGATGGCAATGAGGTATGATCGCGCCATCGTGGTTTCGGACCGCCAAGAGATCGTGGGGTCTTCGCCGTTCGGCAACCATCCGCTCCGATCGACGCTCCGCGGCGGCCTCCGAGCCTATTACTGAATTATCGGATGAGGAGCTTCTTGCATGACACCCCCGCGATTTCGCTACTTGCTCGCGCCACTCGTCACCGCACTGCTCGTACTCTCGATGGGGTCGAAAGCACACTCTCAAGATCCATTTACGCTTCCAGATGACAAGATCGCCCCGCTCTCAGCACAACGAGTCGTCTGGCTTCCGAACAACACTCGCGTGACGATCAACGGCCAGGATTGGCTATTGCCGGAGACCGAAGTTAAGCTCGAGAGGGTAACGATGGGTACAGTCCTAAGTGGCGCCACTGGTATACGCCAACCGAATGGTAAGGTCAAGTTCAATGACGATACAAAAATCACGCTTCCACACGACACTTACGTGCAAATCAGTCTTTTCCCCTTCCTTGCTCCAGGTGCCCCTCATCCCGCCCCTATGACCGCCGTACTTCAGGACGATACCACTGTTACAGTCCGACCCGCTCTGGAGGTTAACCCCTCAAAACTCCTCACCCGCGCCCGAAGCCGGCCTTGTCGGCTCCAGGGCACACCTCAACTTTCGGATCGACTCCGGCGCCGCCGCCAAGCGCCACGGTCATCACGCTCGAGTGGGACAATCCGAACGAGCGCCAGCGACTCTTGGATAATTACGATCTCGACGGCCAATGGGAGATTTATGGGCTGGAGACCCAACCCACGTTTAACGCAGATGGCACGGCCAAGACGAAAGGCAGGACCGTCCTTCGCCCGCGTACTCCACGGGCATCAAAACGGCAGGCCACATCGGCTTGCCCTTGCTGCGGAACCCCCATTGGGGGGAGCTATTATTGCGGGCACGCGCCGTCTTTCAGTCCTCAACCCGCCTATGTCCTGCCGGCGGTCTATACAGGCTGTCCAACTCTCAATACCGTCGTCCCAGGGCATCGGAATTGGTGCTTCTCGCAATATTGAGAATCGAATAACTTCCAACAACCGACATCGACCGCGGCGTAGGTTACTGCGCGCCGCCGAAGACGCGTGACAGGACTGACTTCCGGGCGGGCGGCTTCGTCGTGGCCGGAGCGGCGCTCGTGGCAGGGACCGCGGTCTTGTCGGCAGACCTCATTCGTTGCAAGAGTCCCGGTCCCCGCCGCGTCGCGAGCGGGGGCTGGGTCGCCACGGGGACGACGGCCGGGTCTCGACGCCCTTCCCTCGAACTCGGGCGCCCCGAGGTTCCTCCCAGGCCCGCGGCACGGGCGGGTGCCGTGGCCGCGAGTTGCGGGGCGGGTGTCGGTCTCGGAACGGAAGTTCGCGAGACCGGCGGCGGGATGGCTTCCCTTGGTACGAAAGGATGACCCGACGCGGCGGTCGGGACGGGGATGGTCCCCTGGGAGGACCGCGCCGGCTGGGGCCGCGTTCTCCGCGATTGGGGCCAACTCGGGCTCCCGGTTCCTGTCCGCCAACGCTTCGCTCGCCGGCGTCGGCGCGGCGTTCATGGCGCCCGGACCGGTTGCGGGGGCGGGGGTTGGCGGCATCGGCTGGTAGAAATTGCTGGGCACGGTCCCGGGCTGGTAGCCCGAGGGAAGGTTGTTGATCGTCGCGGCGCCCGGGGAGACGAAGGTGCCACCGGACGGCAGGCTCGTCCCCATCGGGAGTATCGTCCCCGGCGGCAGGACGATGCCCGGCGACGTCGTCGTGTAGTCGGTGTTGGTCGTGGTCTCGCCGGTTGTGGCGTTCACGAGCGTCTGCGTCGTCACGCTGGTCTTCATCGCCTTCGTCGGATCGGTGGGCCTGTAGCTGGGCGAGACTTCAACAAATAAGTGATTCGAGATTCCATTGGATGTGGCCACGTGGATATCGATGACCTTGCGGCGATCGCATTCGTGGTTGGCTGGCGGCGGAGGGACAGAGACGTTGGCCTGGCCAAACACGACGACGGGCGGTGGGCCGCCAGTCAGTGGGATCGTGATTTGCGTCGAGAAGAGACCGGTCCTGGTGTAAGTATGCGATCCGGAGATCCGGGAGCCCTGGGCGTTGAGCGAAACCGTGCCCGGGCTGGCTGGTGTGTTGTCGCCCCAATCGATCATCACGGGGACCGTCGCCGTCGACGGGTTCGTGTCCCGGAAGTTCGCCACGACGCCGCGGAACACGTTATCCGTCGTCGCGTTGAACGCCGTGCCGGTCGCCCCGAGTGCATTATACGGCGAAGCCACCGCCGGTGTGCTCGTCTTGGGTGCGGGGCCCGTCGTCTTGGTGTTCTCGACCGACCTTGTGGTGGATTCCCCATTCACATGAGTCGGTACCCGGTCCGTTGACGTGGTGGTATCAACCGTCGTCGTGGTGGTCTGGACGGTGTGAGTCCCGGCATCGGCGGTCTTCGCGGCCGCTTTCGTATACGAGGTGATCACCTCGGTGTCGACCGTCTGGGCGTTCGCGGGGATGGTGATCCGGAGCACGTTCCGGCTCAAGATCTCGTAGCCGGGCGGTGGTGTGGAGCCCGGGAGTGGGAGTCGTCGGGATCGTGCGTCGGATCATTCGAGCACCTGGCCGCCGACGATGACCTTCATCTCGTGGACGGTGAAGCCGGTGCCCAGGATGAAGATCGAGCCGCCGGGCTGGCTCGGCTCGCCGTACCAGGTCAAGAGCCGCGGGCCGAGCCCGGCGTTGTACGAGCTGAAGATCTCCGAGCCGGTCAGATCGGCCTCGAAGGGGAGCGTGACCTGATGGGACTGGATCGGCAGCATGGCCTCGAGCTGATCGAGGCGCTCGCCGAGCGATTCGATGTCCGTCGGCCGGTAGCGGCCCGAGTCGCACAGGCGCTGATACGCGTTGCGGGCCGTCTGGAGCTTGCGGCCGAGGCCGACCATGTCGGTGGTGTCCGAGCTCCTGGTCGGGGTGGCAGGTCTTCAGGTCGAACCAGTTCGTGACCGTGGTCATCTTGATCATCGGCACGAAGTTGGGCACGACCATCAGCGCGTAGCATTCGCGCGGGCCCGGCTCGATCCGGAGGTTGTTCAGGGCATAGTCGGGCCCGGGTCCGTTGTTGACGAGGATTCCCAGGATCCGCCGCGGATTGCTCTGAGTGGGCGGCGTCTGGATGCGCGGGCGGAATCGCCAGCCGAAGGTCGTGTCGCCGGCACCGAAGCCGACCGCCGTGCGATTCAGATTGATCGCCGCCAGGTCCTGCTCCAGGCGGCGGGCGTACGTCGTCGCGTTCTCGAAGCTGGCCTGGCCCGTGGCGATCGCCGTCGCCAGGGCCAGTTGCAGCTCGGTCCGCTCGCTGTACAGGTCGAGCTGGTTCTGCTGGTCGACGATCGGATCGAGCGAGAAGACATGGATCGGCCACTTGCAGTCGACGTAGGCATTGAAGGCTTGCTTCGCCGGCTCGTCGGGCCAGAGATTGTAGAAGCAATACTGATAGGGGTCGCCGCAGGCGCAGCCCTTGCGCTGGGCCATCACCTGCATGTCGTACTTGAGCTGGCGGTCCACGAAGACCGACTGGACCATCAGGGCGAACGCCAGCACGTCGATCGGCCGGACCTGGTCGTGCGGGCCTTGGCCGACGCCCGCAGCCAGTTCTCGCGGTGGACCCACAGCGCCTTGTAGTTCCGGTCAGGAGATGGTGCCCGATGTTCTCGAACACGTCGGGCTGGAAGGCCGGATTGCCCAGCCGCGCCTGCTCGCGCATGTAGGTGTGGGCCGAACCCAGCTCGCCCAGCAGCCAGGAGACCACGCTCGGGTCGTGCCGGTACCAGGACTCCTGGTCCGACTTCACGGCGCGACCAGCCGCGTCAGGTTATTCGCGCCGTAAATCGCGCACGACTTCGGAGCCGGGTCCGGCACCCTGGGCGGCCTGGTGAGTCCCGCACTGAGCGTGTCGTGTTGCGAGACGTATCGCTATCGTCCTGGTTCTGCAGTCGGAGTCCTGGCTCGGGATTGGATCTGCACTAGCCGGGCGCACGGACGGAGGAATCCGTCGATCTGATCGGGCACGAGTGCTTGGGATCTTGGAGAGAGTCATCTCATGGTCGCAGTCGAACTCTGGTCGCTGACGATGGCGAGGTATTGCCCCCGGGTGACGGCGTCCATCAGTTGGTAGGCCGTGTCGAGGATGCACGACGTTGCGGAACGTATTGGCCAGCAGGTCGCCGGTCAGGTTATGCTTGGCCTGGACGGTGACGATCGCCCCCTTGCCCTTGATCGACTCATCGCCGGGGAGGATCGAGACCGGCATGCGAACGAGATACAGGCTGTAACCGGGCATATCGGTCTTGTCGTCGCCGATGCTGTTCCGACGGAGTTGGTGGAGGTAGTTCAAGAAATTGGAGCGCTCGTCGAGCAGGACGGTGGGCTCGATGCCCAGGCCCTGGGCCGCGCCCTTATTGGCCAGGGCCAGGGCTGTCAAGGTTGCTCGGCATCAGCAGTGGCGACATGGTTCCGATCAGGGAGTTGGCGTTGGCGACGAGGCCATTCGGCCCGACCAGCCCGGCGCCGAGGGGATCGCGGGAGCGGAGGGGTGATGTTATTGGTCGTGGTGACATTCTTGCTGTTCGAGACCTGCGGGGTGAGCGAAGCCCCGACCGATGTCGCACTCGTGAGTGCGGCGAGATCCGCCCGGCGCTGGTAGGAGCTGAGGATGATCTCGAAGTTCCCGAGCTGAGTCCTCATCTGGTCTTCGTACTCGGCACGGTACTGGGTCAACCGGTTCTGCCCCCAGACGTCGGGGCCCTTGACCACGACCTGGCCCTTGTCGAACAGGCACTTGTCCAGATGGTCGATCAGGCAGGCCGAGTTGGTGCACCGAGATGATCTCGGCGTTATCCGGGTTGACGTAACCCCACATGCGCTGGACGAAGCCCTGGACCGGGCCCGGCTGGTCCGGCACGACGAACCCATGGGTTCCACCGGCTCCGGGCGCGAACCGGCTGCTCAGCCATGACAACCGGCGCCCCGCCACATTGGGCTTCCTGGCCGAGGGCCACCGCCGGGAAGAGGGCGAGAGAGCCGGCGATGAACACGAAGCAAACTTTGCAGCCGCGACGACCCGCCATGGTCGCTCCCTCTCTGAAAGAACCCGGATTGATGCCGGGGATTTATCTCATGGCATAGATCGTCGCGATTGTTCGGATTCTATCGCTCAATCCGGGAATTCGGGGCTCCGCGCGGCGCCAGCATCGCACTCAAGCCGCAGAATCCTCACAGATTAACAAGAAGTGAGTCCACGATCGGGTATTGAGAAGATGCGAGGGATTGACGGATCAGATAAAATCGGGGTCCTCGTGATGGCGCGAGTCCGATTTGCGTGATGAGGAGGAATGGCGTGGCCAACGGTGGGAACAACCCGCGCCCGGGTTTCCTGGCCCGGATCGCGACGGGCCTGATGCACGATCAGTTCTGGCCGGTGCTGGGGCGCATTGCCACGATCTTGCTGATGCTGATCCTTTTCGTGGGAGCCGCGATGATCGTCTACACCAGTGCTCAGGGGACCGGTCCCAGCCTGGAAAGTCGCGACTTCACGCGGGGCCTGATCACGATCATGCTCCTGACCTGCGCGGTCGCCGTGGTGATGGTGGTCACGCTGGCCAGCATCTTTAGCGGCGACGACAATTCCCGGCAGAATATCGTCGCCGCCGGGAAGGAGATCCTGGCGCCGGTGCTCGGGATCCTGGGGACGATCGTGGGCTTCTACTTCGGCAGTTCGAGCACGGCGGATTCGGTCAACCGGAATAACCCGCCTGCCGCGACTGCGAATCCTGCGAATCCCTCGCCGGCCCCCTCCGCCGCTCAGCCGGCCACGAACGCGCGACCTGCCCCACCGTCTACCAAGTCTTGAGGCCATCAGTCATCGGCCCGGCGTCGGATCAATGGCGCCGTAGCGAGGGTCGTCTGTTCCGATGCCGGACATGCCAGCACCTCACCCCAATCCCACTTTGGGCTTGACAACCCATGACAACGTGGGATGTTGGATAATCTGGGGAAAATAGATCGAGCAAATCGACGGGACACATCTGCCTCCGGGAGACTTCACGATGCGTGTGATGAAAGAGTATCGCTCGCTGTCAGGGTTGATGAGCGGGGTGGTGATCGGCGGCCTGGTGTTCCTGGCGGTGGGTCTGGTGACGCCGGTTGCGCGGGGTCAGGGGGCAGGCCCGACTCCGTCGCCCCAGGCAGCCCCCGCTTACGACTCATTCAGCGTGGATAGTTCCACGACACTCACGATCACTTACAACCTGGGGGACTTCAAGGACGGTCGGTTCCCGGTCACCGATGGGCAGCCGGCGGATGGCGCCCAGCTTGTACTCAATGTGGCCGCCAACTGGTCCAATTTTCGGCCCGTGGATGTGAAGATCGATGCGACCTTCGGCAAGGCCAACGTCCCGCTGTCGTATCCGCTCAAGGGGATCAAATGGGATGCGACCAAGAAGCAATACACGGCTGCGAAGACTGACCTGGCGGGTCTCGCAACCTACTTGATCGACCAGATCAACAAGTTAGAGCGCGATTTCAATGCCGGAAACCCGATCCCGTCGACCAGTCCGGTCACGCTCACCATCACCGTCGAAGGCGACGGCGTGGCCCGGCCATCGACGTTGAAGCCGCCCGTCGTCATCGCCTTCCAGCTCGTGCCGGCCGCGGCCGCCGCTGCGGCTCAGGGTCCGGTCACCGTGGATGCTTCGACAAAACTCGCGATCAATTACAGCCTGGGTGATTTCAAGGACGGCCGGTTCCCGGTCATCAACGGACAACCGGGAGATGGCGCCCAGCTCGTGCTCAATGTGAGCGCAGACTGGAAAACCACTCTCCCTGTGGACGTGAAGATCGATGCGACCTTCGGCAAGGCCAACGTCCCACTGTCGTACACGCTCAAGGGAGTCAAATGGGATGCGACTAATAAACACTATACGGCTCAGAAGGCCGATCTGACGGCTTTCGCGTCCAGTCTGATCGACCAGATCAACAAGGTAGAGAGCGGCTTCAACGCCGACAACCCGATCCCATCGACGGGTCCGGTCACGCTCACCATCACTCCCCAGGGCGCCGGTGCTCCACCGCCATCGACGTTGAAGACGACGACGTCCCGATCACCTTCCAGCTCGTGGCGGCTGCCACCCAGGGCCCGGTCACCGTGGATGCTTCGACAAAACTCGCGATCAATTACAGCCTGGGTGATTTCCAGGGGGGCCGGTTCCCGGTCATCAACGGGCAACCGGGAGATGGCGCCCAGCTCGTGCTCAATGTGAGCGCAGACTGGAAAACCACTCTCCCTGTGGACGTGAAGATCGATGCGACCTTCGGCAAGGCCAACGTCCCATTGTCGTACACGCTCAAGGGAGTCAAATGGGATGCGACCAATAAACACTATACGGCTCAGAAGGCCGATCTGACGGCTTTCGCGTCCAGCCTGATCGACCAGATCAACAAGGTAGAGAGCGGCTTCAATGCCGACAACCCGATCCCATCAACGGGTCCGGTCACGCTCACCATTACCCCTCGAGGGCGCCGGTGCTCCACCGCCATCGACGTTAAAGACGACCGTGCCGATCACCTTCCAGCTCCGGTGACGCGGTCAAGGGGCGGACGCGGCGTTCCCGGCCTGGCCCTTCTTCCTGTGGAAGATGCTGAGCAGGCGGGACTTCGGCTTGTTTATCACGGTCGTCGGCGCGATGACGGTAACCGGCTGGGGATTCACCACGACCGAGGGAACCGACGGCACGGCCGGGATCTGGGCCTGAAGCTGGGCCGGGGTTGGGAGCGTGCTGGCCACCGATGTCAGATTGGTCTGGGCCGCCGTCAGGTCCGCCTTGATTGCTGCCTGGATCCCCGCCATCGGCGGAGGCTGTGGGGCGATGCCCTGGAGGTCGGTCGTGAGCTCGGACAGGGTGAACGGCGGGGGGATCTGCACCCTCATGCCGGTCGTCGAAACGTTTGGGCTTAGACTCGTGGGACGGACAAAGTTGTCCCGAGTGGACGGGAGTGGCGGCAGGCCCTCCGCCCAGGCCGCTTTCTTGGCTTGCGGCTTCGCCGGGGGTGGCGGCTCCATCACGTTCGGCAAGGCATCCTTGTCGGTGGCGTTATACAGGAACTTGACCGTTAGCGGTGTCTTGAGATCCTTCGCCTTCGACAGCACGCGATAGCCCATTGCGTCTTGCGGGACATATGGCTGCACGCTCACTTTCAACGGGATCTGGGCCGGCAGCGCCGTCGGCGCGGGGAACCAGGACTGGAGCCGCTTGAGCAAGATCACGGTCATGAGCTGCGAGTCCACCTGGTACTCGTCGGCGGTTCCCGAGTTGGCCGGCAGCGCGAAGGTCAGGCTCTGGGTGCCGACCGTCGCCGTGAACGTGGCCAGCAAGGTCTTGGGGGCCATGCTGGTGGAGGCATCCCACTTGATCTTGATCGGAGTGCCGCCGGGGTCGTTGGTCGCGATCAGCTTCGCGTTCGTGTCGGCCCTGGGAAACCACTGATAGTAGACGTCCAGCTCCTGGCCCGGTGAGAGGTCGAAGGCGACCGGAGGCGACGGCGCGGGGGCCTGGAACGGGACCAGGACCCGGTTGCTGATCCCGCTGGGCGTGGCCAGGTAGACTTCCAGGTAAGTCTGACCGTCATAGGTGACGGTCTGCTGGACGTTCGTCGGGATGATGACGTGGGCGACCTCGCGGCTGATGATCTCGAATCCCCCCGAGGTCGCCGCGTTGGCGCCCGCTATGGCGAAGGAGGGGATGTAAGCCCCGCCGACGATGACCCGGGTATCAAGCAAGTCGAAGTACTTCCCATAGATGAAGATGTCGGTGTTGGTATTGGCCGTCGGGGTCGTGGTGGCGGACAGGGTGACGGCGTCGACTCCGTCATATCCTGACAGCACCGGGACCAGCGCAGTGGCGCCGTCGGAAAACAGCTCGAAGCCGCTGGCGGTGTTCTCGAACGGGAGCTGAATCACCTTCGACTGGGCCGGCAGCATGGCCTCGAGCTGCGACAGCTTGCGCGGCAGGACCTTCACGTCGGCGGGGCGGTATTGCTGCTCGCTGCACGCGTCGAACACGGCC
Source organism: uncultured Planctomycetota bacterium (assembly GCA_963845755.1). GTDB lineage: Bacteria > Planctomycetota > Planctomycetia > Isosphaerales > Isosphaeraceae > CAWJTV01. The sequence goes on along the minus strand of CAWJTV010000011.1, from coordinate 414,220 downwards.
TTACGGAGCTCCTGGACCTGCCGGCCCTGTTCCAGCATCCGCCTGGTGTGGAAGATCAGGTGCTCGGGGTCGTTGAGCTTGAACCAGTTGCTGGAGACCTCCATCCGCATGGTCGGCAGAAACGTCGGGACCAGGAGGATGGCGGTGAGTTCGCGGATACCGGACTCGAGCTTGCTCTTCTTCGTCTGGTAGTCCGGCCCGGGCCCGCCGCCGATGAGCTGGCTGGCGATCACGCCGAGGTTCGTCCGCTGGTTGGGCGGGTTCTGGAATCGCGGGGTGAACCGGAAGCCGAAGTGGTCGTTGCTGTGGATGAAGCCGGTCACCGTCCGGTTCAAGGCGATCGTATCGGAGGACTGCTGGATCTGGCGGCGGAACGTGTTCATCTGACTGAAATTGATCTGCCCGGTCGCGAACGCGAACGATAGGGCGAGCTGGAGGTCGCGCTGGAGGCTGAACGAGTCCGCGATGTTCTGCTGGTCAGTGACCGGGTCGAGGGCGAACGTGATGATCGGCCATTTGTATTTCACGAACTCCTGGAACGTGAGCGGGGCCTGGCCGAGGAGGGTCGGGTCCTGGTAGTAGAAATGCATCTCGTCCGGGAGCGTGCAGACCACGTCGTGGGCGGCCAGGGTCTTGGGGATCCACTCCCGCAGCTCGTAATCGAGGAGACTGGCGTCCACGGCGATTGCCCAGCAGGCGGCCAGGATGGGAGAGGAGGTGTCCTCTCCCTCACGGTAGAGGTTCTTCCGGCCCTTCGCGAGGTTCTGGGCCAGCGTTCGGAACAGCTCGCGCAATCGCCCTTCGGGGCCAAACTCCCGCGCCTCGACCGCCTCGTGGATCGCCTTCATCAGCTCGATGTCGTCGAGCGGGGCGAGGACGCCCTGCCGCGGCCGGGCCATCACTTCGTAGGCGACGTAGAACGTGTGCCTGAGGTAGTTGCGGACGTCGGTGGCGCGCGGGTTCCGGGTGAGCAAGGAATCCTTCGCGCCCTTCGCGAGCTGGTAGACGTTCCCTTCCAGGAAGTATTCGAGGCTCTCCTGCGGAGCAATGGGGTATCGCTGCTTGGGGTTGCGGGTCGAGGGGAGGCTGAACTTGAGGTGATTCCTCGTCGCCCTGGCGACCTTGATCGATTGGGATAGGTCGGCGAACTGCTTCGAAGTCTTCTGGTCGAAATTCAGCGCGTCGTCGAGCAAGTGGCGATCGTTGTCGAACGCCGTCTCGTAGAGGGTCGTGAAGAGCTTCTCGAACGCGACCCGACTCGTGGGGCTATCGGGGAACTGGATATACGTCCGGATGTAATCGACCGCGCCGCCAACGATCAGCATGATGCCCTGACGATCCTTGTCCGAGAGTGTATTCCAGCGGAGGAGTTGCTTTTCGTAGCCGTCGAATTGCGCGATGGTCGCTTCCAAGTCCTTTTCGGTGAAGGGGCCGCCGGGTGGTCGGAGGCCGCGTAAGGCCTGCTCGAGGGCTTCAAACCGACGATGGAGCGTCGCCGACGGCTCCCCGATCTGGCCGTCGGTGGGGTAGGTCGCGGGATCGCGGGTGAGGAAATTCGTCAGGGCTTTCTCGATGACTTCTCGCTTGGCCGTCGAGGTCGCCTTTTGCCTCTTGAAGTCCTGGTCGGTCTCATCGCGGCGCTGCGTCCTTTGGGATTCGACGAAGTTCTGGTAGCCCTGATCGATGAGCAGCTTCCTTCGTGCCTCGAGGTCCCGTAGTCGGATCTCGCGGTAGTGGAGCGTCTCGAGCTCGTCGACGCGACCGGACCGGATGACCTCGTAAACGACGGGGCCGAGCTGGTCGACCAAGTCGTTGATGACGAGGTTGCGGAAGGCCGACTGGAGGAAATCGGGAGGAAATTCATGCTCGGCGGTCACGGCGATCTCAGCGCCATAGCCCTGATAGGTGCACTCGCCCGGGGTGATCGAGACCGGCAGCCGCACGAGGTAGAGGCCGTAGCCCGACGAATCGTTCTGGTCCGGGCCATGGTTGATCCGGCGAATCTGGGCCAGGGCTTCGAGGAAGCGTTTCTTCTCGTCGAGGTAGACGGTGGGCTCGACACCGAGGCCCATCGCGGTGTTCGCGGCGGCGGTCGCCGCCGCCGGGTTGTTGACGTCCAGGCCCAGGCTGGCGAACGCATTCTTGGTGGGATCGAGGGAGGCCGAAGTCCCGGCGCCACCGCGGTCGAGCCGCTCGCCGTGGGGGCAGTCGGCATCTGGACCTTGGTCAACCCGGGGGCGGATAGGGCCGCGGAGAGGCTCGTCTGCGACGTCGTCGTCGCCGAGTCCAGCCGGTTGATCCGCGCGGCCAGGACCAGGTGGAACGTGTTCAGATCCTTGGCCATCTGGGTCTCGAAGTCGGTGCGGAAGTGGGTCATCCGCGCCTGGCTGAAGACGTCGGGCTGCTTCATCACGACGAGGCCGTCGTCACGGAGCTTCTCGCTAATACAGTCGAGCCGCCTGCTGACGTCGATCAGACTGACCGGCACCGAGGGGTCGAACGTCTGGAACGGATTGTACTTCTCGATCAGGCTCTCGCCGCCAGTGATGAGCTGGGCACGGGCCGGGGCCGTCAAGGTGGTTCCGACGGCGAGGATAACGCCGAGATAGGACAGTCTCCGGAAAAACATCCGTACCCTCCTTGGCAGGGTGGAATTGAACGATCGATCCGCCCTGATCTCGTGCGGCCGGACTCGGCGACCCATCCGCTACCCCATCGCCGTGGATAGGCGCACCTCGGGCCGTCCTGGCCCTCACGGTCGGATTTCGCCGATTTGGAGTTCTGAAATGACGCAATGAGTATCGGCAAGCGTCCGGCGGGAAATCGACAAAATCGCTGCAATCTTCGTCTTCGGATCAACCCTTTCGCGCAGGCTTTCCCATCTTCTGCCCGAGGCCACGACGAAGACGACGCCGGAATCGGATTCGCCTCCATGAAATCTCGAGACCGCGCGCATCTGAGTTTGTTCGTACGGGTTCTGCATCCCACTCGTCGGGCTTTCCGGCCCGACAGGCCCCGCCGATTCAGGGTGGAAAGCCTGACCTACGAATCCTGTTGCGGCTCGGAGGTGTCAGGTTTTACAGAGGCCTGTACTGGTCGGAATTCTTGGGGTTCCTCTCTGCACATGGCCGCCCTGTGCGGCCGCGGGTGCCGCATAGCGTGCCCAGGAACATTCGGCAGTTTTCGTCTGTAACGAAACTGCCAAACTGGTTCCGCACCGCATCGGAGATGTCGTCAAATTTACACCAGCCGGTCCGGCAGATCCCCTTTGGCGGGAATTCGCATTTGGTCTGGAGAAACTCAAGGATAAAGCGGGGAATCGGATGGCCCAGATCGGCCCCTTGGCACTCCGGCTCGACGCGCGCGGCAACGGCTCCAGCGGTTGGTGGCACGGTGTTGACCGCACTGGGACTTGCCAACCGGAGTTTCACGAGGTTATCCAGCGCCAAGCGTACCCAGCCCCTCCATTCGTTGGATTTCTTAGTTGAGAAGAGACCATTGTAGATGTCGTCTAGAAGCAACCACTGCCCGTACGACTTCGCGAGCAAATCGTACACTTGCTCTTGCAAGTCTGAGAGCTTCCTCTCGTCGGCCAAGTTAGCCCAACAGTAATACGGGCCAGAGTTTTGCGGGTTGTCCGCCATGGACAGTGTCCTCTTCAAAGAGCGGGGTCGGCATGACTTCCGACGAAAGAGCAGGATGGAGCCGGACTCCCCGACATGCTTCCATCGATCCCTGGGCAGCGTTGCCGAGGTCGTGCAGTTCGGGATTGATCGTCTAACGGAATGGACGAGAATCCCTCGTAGGGTGCTCTCCGAGCACCGGGATGGGCGGGCCTTGCGTCCCGGTGCTCGGAGAGCACCCTACCGACGTTGTGGTTTAACGTCGCCTGAGTGTCTTCCTGTGTAGGTCGGCAGAAATCGGATCGGAGATCAATACACCTCGCCGGGCGCTGCCTTGGACCCGGCCCCGTCGGCTGCGGCTGCGCCGAGGCAGGAGGCATAGCGGGCGTGCCAGCCTTCGGTGGCCCGGACCGAGGCCAGGTCTTCCGCGGTGAAGCCGTAGCGGGCGTACCAGGGGGCGCCGTGCTCGCGGACCACGGTATTGACGTCGGCGACGCGCTTGAACGCGGTGGTGCTGGCGAACTGGCTCCGGGCCGAGTCGCCGTCCTGGAGGAAATACTCCTTCCAGAAGGCACGGCCGCCGAGGACGCCGGAGGCGCCAGACTCCATGGCCAGTTGGACCTGCTTGTAATAGTCCGGGTAATCCACGCCCGCGGAGAGGAGCACCCAGGGGCGTTCGCTGGCTGCGTCGAGCGCGTCGAGGTTGTCGGTGAGCTGGTTGTCGGAATCCTGGCCCAGCGTGCCGGGGAATTCCGCCTTGTAGACGTCGCAGAACCGGCTGAGCTGTCGGGCCGATTCGATGACCGTCGCGGCCTTGCGCTTCACGTAGCCGGGGTCGGTCTTCTTCTCGCCGCCGAACGGGAACGCCACCGTTTCCAGCAGCAGGAGGATGTCGTGCTTCTGGCATTCGGAATAGACGTGCTCGATGAGCTGGAACTGGTGCTCGGCGGAGATCGGCTCGGTGGGCTCGAACTGGGCCAGCAGCTTGACGGCGTCGGCCCCCAGGCGCTTGATCTTCGCCACGCTCCAGCCCGGCTCGACCAGCCCCATCGGTGCGCCGACCTTGTTCTTCGGCCCGCCGGACTTCTCCACCCGGACGAGCAGGCCCGTGTGCGGCGGGATCGCACCCGAGGCAACGCACGACCAGGCCCCGTAATAGGCGTCGATCAGCACGCCCGAGGCCCCCGGCGCCAGGTGTCGCGCCAGGTCGACCTTCGCCTCTACGATCTCCTCGTACGTCGGCTCGCGATCGTGTCCCTTGGTCTTGAGCGCCTTGGTAGCCATCTCGATCATCGAGCTGTTCTGATCCAGGGCGACCATGGTCAGGGTGCCGTTCGGATTGCTGATCCGCTGCAACCCGCGGAGTTTGCCCGGCGTCAGACCCTTGCCGAACAGGACCGTCGTACTCAAGTGGCCCGAGCTGGCTTCACTAGCCATCGAAGGACTCTCCTGGGGGGTTGTTCTGGCAAACCGACGGGACGGGCGCCCGAGTGGCGATTGCTCAATGTGTGCGGGCTCGCAGGCTGGACCGGCGCGTGGTGTGACGTCTCGGGTGCTCAACTTGGTGACGATTGTAGCGATTGCGCTGGGGTTTTCAAGCGGGTTGGTCCTGGGTCCTCGGGCAGCGGTCATCGGCTTTCTCCCGCGGAAGTCCCGGGCTTCTCGCAGACCTTCGCCGGTCGTCGGCGGGGCCATCGCCGTGACGGTCCTCGCGCCGCCCTCTCAAGGAGTGACGAACCAGGGATGACAACCCATGACCGATGACCAAAGGCCAAAGACCCAAGAAAAACGTTGCAGAGGTACCCTCGGCACCGCCGATACAACCCATGTCGGTTGGAAAACCGATCCGGTCACGGAGGACTGAGATACGGCTCCGATTCAGCGGTCGCGTCCAGGGACGGACTGGCGGCTCGTGGGCCAAGGGCCAAGGATGGCCCTCTTGCACCTTTGATTCGCTCAGTGCGGTCGAGTTGACGTCGGACCATGTTGGCGACCGGGCCGGTCGAGATCCTCGGCCAGCCCGAACCCAAGGTCCGGCGAGACCACCGCCTACGACCGCCGCTCGGTGTGACCGAAGGCCCTAAAGCCCGACGTCCGCCGACCGGCGGTCGATTCATTTTGTACCGGGTCGCGGGAGCTGCGGGGACGTTGCTTCGCCCAGTTGGTTCCCTACCCGAAGGGTCGGCTCACCGAACGCCGATCCCCACCAGCAGCTTCGAGCCGTCGTCGAGGAAGGGGCGCTGGCAGAAGAAGAGCTGGTTGAGCGGGGCTTTGACGTTCGCCGAGAATTGCAGGGCCTTGTCCAGGAACAGCTCGCAGCGGAGATGGACCTTGCCGTCCTCGTCGATCGCCTGGAGCAGCGTGGTCTCGGCGGTGTAGCCGTGGCCCAGGTCGCCGTTGATGGATTCCCCGGCCACCATCCCACTGATCTGGGCGTCGAGCAGCTTGAAGCCATGATTCGGCAAGAGCCGAGTTAGCTGGGCCTGGATGCTCGTCAGCTTGGGATCGACGGCCTTGCTCTCGGGCTTGGCGATGATCGCGATGACGGTGACCTGCCGCGACTGCTCGTGGCCCGGCGCGGTCTTGTTCTGGGCGTAGGAGACCCGGAGCCCGCCCAAGCCGAAGGCCAGCCCGCTGAAGACCGCCGACGCCGCCAGGGGAATCCCGACCCGGAGCGCCCATCGTCTCGAGACCATCATGATTCCGCTCCTCGCCACTTCCTTTTTATCGCGACGCGATCCTGGGATTGCCCAGCGATTCGAGCTCGTTAAACATCAAGAGCATGGAATCGACGCGGTAGGCCATCTCCGTCGGGGTCTTGTCCATCACCTGGGGCACGGGCCCGTCCGCGAGGATCACCAGCAGACGCCCTTCCTCAATGTTCGCCTCGACCCTCACGGGGGAATCCACGCGAATCGCCGAGGGCGCGCGAGGAGGCGACGGGGTCTTGTCCTGGGCCACCCGGATCTCCTGGGACTTCGGGGCCGATGGCTGGCCGCGCCAGGCCAATCCGATCGCGACCAGGATCGCCGCGGCCTGCGCCAGACCCATCAACGCCACAGCCCCCATCCGCCAGGTGCGTGGAGGATTGGCCACGTGTGTGGGAACCGGATGAGTGAGGACCTTCGGCGCGGTCCCATTGCGGGACGGGTGCGCGGTGGCCGACGTGGAGTCGCGATGGGCCGCGGGGGATGGGAGCGACTGGGCAATATTCGCCCAGACAGCGCCCCAGGCTTCGGGCGAAGGTTCGGAGGGGCGCGTCGCGTCCCAGAGCTGATCGAGCTGGGCGGCTTGCCGCGCCCAGTCGGAGCACGAGGGGCAGCCGGCCAGGTGGTCGGCCAGCGCGGTCCCATCCCGATCGTCCGTGGGAGCGGCCAGTTCGCGAATCACCTCATCGCAACGCATTTTAACCATCCTAATTCTCATGATTGGCCCGTGGCCGGCGAGCAGAAAGCGGTCCGAACTATTTATGGGCTCGCCACTTGCCACTTATTCCAAGGCGTTTAGCCGATTCCAGTCGAGGTCCGCCTGGAGTTTCTCACGGGCGGCGTGGATCCGGCTCATGACCGTGCCGATCGGTACGCTTTGGGCTTCGGCAATTTCCTTGTAACTCATTCCCAATTCAGCGAATAGAACAAACGTAGTCCGAATGGTCGGGGTCAGGTGGTTGAGGGCCTGGTCGAGGGCCTGGCGGAGGTCTTGCTGGTACAACTGCCGAGCCGGGTCGTCCTCGGCGGCCGGCTCCAACCGGAAGTCAGGGTCACCATTGCCGATCTGGATGCACAGACGCCGTTTGCGCCGTCGTCCCCAGTCCAGCGCCGTGTTGGTGACGATCTTCAGGAGCCACGTTCGGAATCCGCTGCGGCCGTCGAAATCGCCCAGGGCCGAAAAGGCCTTGAGCATCGCCTCCTGAACCACATCGAGCGCGTCCTGCTCGTGCCCCAAGAGCCGATAGGCCACCCGGTACGAGTCGCTGCGGTGGCGGAGGAACAACTCCTCGCACGCCGGGCCGTGTCCCTCTCGGGCACGCCGCACCAGCAACTCATCGGGCGTCTCCACACCGGTCGTCGGGGCGTCGAGCATACGTTCTCCCCTTGAGGAATAGACGAGCAGCGCCCCGTCCTTATTCGACGATGCCGGCCCGGTCCCTTCCACTCGACTCGATTCAGACTATCGCATCGCGGCAGGATCGACCAGTAGGCCGTGGTCGCAGTAGGCCGTAGGCAATAGGGAAACAACGGGATTGAGACCGGCTCGTATTCGTTATCCCTGCCGACTGCCGAGCGCCTACTACCTACTGCCTACTGTGCGAGCGAGCACGACGGAAAACACGCCGATCCGGCTTGACCCATTTGGGGGATGGGGTCAGAATGCGGCCCTCAAGTTTTGGAGGTTGCCTGCCGAAGTCGCCACCCCTCTGATCGTCACTCTCCCCCGGCTTGAGACTGCGTCCTGGCGATCGAGCATCCGCAAGATGCCGGGAACGGACGGGCTGCGTGCGGAGCGTTGCGGATCCTTCCGCCGGGGCAACCCCGGAACTCGGAGGTTGTGAAAGAATCGATTCCTCATCACAGGCTCAAGATGGAAAATGGATGTAAGTCTCGTTATAATCGGGTATTACATTCATGGGAACTGGAATCTGACAACGTCTCTCCGATTCGTTTACAACCGCTCAGCGACGTCGTCCACCGCCGTTTAGGAATTCGGCCGGGTGACGTCGGAGGAGATGGCACCGAATGGACTGGGAAAGGATGAGCACCGGGGCAGAATGCGTAGGAAACGCGTTGCCCTGCCCGGACGCGACGAAAGGACTCGCGGATTTCCCGTATCTGGCAGAGAGTTCAAGGAGGAGACTTGCCGTGTTACGTCGTTGTCCCACTCCCTTGATCGTTCTGGCGGCTGTTCTGGCCTTCGCTCTGGGTTCACGGCCGATGTCCACCCAGGCCGATAGCTTGACGAGCAACTCCACGACGGCCAATACGACGACCGAGGCGCTGGAATACACCCTGACCACGACCCAGGCCATCGCACCGGTGTCGGGTTCCCCGCCTGCGCCGGGCTCTACCGCGCCCACGCCGCAGTTCGTGGGAGTGGTCTCGGTCCCCTCCATCGTCCAACCGCCGAGCACCAATGACCCGGTGCTCCAGATTTTCTCCGACTCGACGGGGTTCTATTTCAACAACCCCAAGCAACTGTCGCCCGAGATCGGCAACAATCCCGATAACGGCACGGCGATTACCTCGCAGGCGCTGGGATTGAGCTTCTACGGACAGGGGTTGCCGGCCAATGGTAGCCTCACCTTCTCCTTGCCTTTTGCCCAGTCCGCCCTCGGTGGCAATCCGCCCACGACGATTCCTCAGTTCACGATGTACAACCCGGCGGTCAGCCTGACTCAGCCGATCTCGTTCATCCAGATCAAGTACGACGGGATCGTGCCGGCCACCGGAAGCGGTAGCGGCACGGGCACGGGTACGGGCACCGTGACGATTCAGGCGGAGACTCCCGAACCGCTCTCGCTGCTGGTCTGGACGGCGTTGGCCGGAATCGGGCTCTGGCGCGCTCGCACCCGGGGTCGTCGGTCCTCAGGCTGACGTGGATTTTGGATTGGGGATTTGAGATTTTGGATTGAAGACCCGAAAAGGTAACTCAATCCAAGATCGAGAATCGAAAATCCAAGATCACCTCGCACCTGGGGGCCTCGCCGGATGAGAGCGCAGCGTTGGCTGATCGTCCTGTGCGGATTGCTCGCGGTCGGTTCGACGTCTCTGAGGTGCTGCAACTTCGCGGTCGACCTCCCGGCCCCCGGCCGTGGGGTCTTGCCGGATGGGTTCGTGGTCCATCCTTACTTGCAACTCGGCGACGCGCCGGCAAGGGGGGTGGCCGGGGACCTCCGGTTGCTCTGGCAGACCGAGGATGTGGATGCGGACTGGGCGGTCGCGTACCGGGTCAGTGCTGAGGGCCCGTGGCAGGCTGCCGATGCGCCTTGGATGCGCCGGGTGGCCGTGCTGGGCGTCGCACCGCATCGGGTGTATCGAGCGACCCTGAAGGGCCTGGAGCCGGGGAGCGAATTCGGCTACCAGGTCCGACGCGGGGGTCAGCCGGTGTTCTCCGCCGGCGCGCGGGCCCCCGAGGCGGCCGGCCAGCCTTGCCGGTTCGCGGTATTCGGCGACTGCGCGGCGGGCACGGCCGATCAGCGAGCCGTGGCCTACCAGGCGTACCAGGCTCGGCCCGACTTCGTCCTGATCGCCGGCGACATCGTCTACACCCGAGGCCGGATTTCCGAGTACCGCGAGAAGTTCTGGCCGGTTTACGATTCGGACGTCGCTGCGCTGACGGCCGGTGCGCCGCTGTTGCGATCGACCCTCTTCGTGGGGGTGCCGGGCAACCATGACCTCGCCGGTCGCGACCTGGACAAGTACCCCGACGGCCTGGCCTATTTCCTCTACTGGGACCAGCCGCTCAACGGGCCGATGGGCCAGGAGGGAGGCCGGCTGGTCCCGAACCTCGTCGCCAACGAGGCGAATCGCGCGGCCTTTCTCCAGGCGGCCGGACCGGCGTATCCGCGGATGGCGACCTTCTCGTTCGACTACGGCGGCGCCCACTGGACGGTCCTCGATTCCAACCCGTACGTTGACTGGACCGACCCGGATCTCCGCGCGTGGGTCGAGCGCGACCTGGCCGCCGCCCGCGACGCCACCTGGCGGTTCGTCGCGTTTCACCATCCTCCGTTCAACTCCTCCCAGGCCCATTTCGGTGACCAGCGGATGGCGCGTGCTGGCCGATGTCTTCGAGGCTGGCCGGGTTGACGTCGTCTGGAGCGGGCACGTCCACAACTACCAGCGCACCTTCCCGCTCACCTTCCGCGTTGACCGGGGGCCCGACGGCAAACCGATCCGCGACGCCGACAAGGTCCCCGGCCACTGGACCCTCGACACGACCTACGACGGTCGCACCCAGACCCACCCCCGCGGCGTGATCTACATCATCAGCGGCGCAGGCGGGGCCAATCTCTACAACCCCGACCAACAGAACGATCCCGCCTCCTGGCAGCCCTACACGCATAAGTTCCTGTCCCAGGTGAATTCCTTGACCGTCGCAGATCTCGACGGACCCAGGCTCACCGTCCGCCAGGTCTCGGCCAAAGGAGAGGAGGTCGATCGGTTCGTGGTGGCGAAGTGATAGGGTTGTCTGTCGAGCTCGCTTTTCTTATAGGCAAGATGAAACCCTGCTCCTTCAGAGAGGGAATGCTTTGGTATACTCAACATTCAGGAAGGGCTGAGCCAAATTGTCCACCGCGGAACCGTCGGGCGAATCGCGAGAGACCAGGGCGAATGTCATCGGCCCGACCATCGAGGTTGCGACGATCGATGAAAGGCATCACCTGCCGGGACTCCTCAAGGAGTTTGGGACCAAGATCATCCTCCGCCTGATTGTAGACCCATTACCGCTTTCATCAGGGATTCTGAAACGAGCGGTGGTTTTGGATCGCATCAGCCCCAAATTCGGGGAGACTCGTTGGGAGGAAATCCGGGAAATCGGTTGGGCGAATTTGCCAGATCATGTGGACGACTGCGAGTGGGTCCGTAGCCGACTGAATGAACAGGATATCACCGAGCACGCCGCCATCGGTGTCATGCTGCTCTTGATCCACGAGCTGGAGGAGGGCATCTTGACCGAGGTCGTGCAGATCGGAGGGGGTGGCGATTACCTGGTTAAAATCGCCGGTCATCCGGTACCCGTCCAAGTCGAGGTCAGCGGCATCAAGATCGGGAACTGCGGGCAAGGCATCAAGTCGTCTCGGCAAGCAGGGCGGACGTGTTCGCGGAGTGGGGTTCATCTCGGTCACGACGTTCCAGCATGGCCGGACCGGAGTGGCCCACACCTATTTGCATTTCGTTGATCCGGCAGCCAGAGGCAAGAGCACCACGAGGAAACGTCCCAAGGACAGGAAGAAATGAACGCGGTGATGACCGTCCTCGATGCCATCGGTAAGCAGGGAGAGGTGACGCGCATTGGCTTGGAGGCGCAGATCGCCCTGGAAGCTGGGGATACACCGCGCGCGAGCACTCTCTTCCATCAAGCCGCGGAGATGATGGAATCGGCCGTTGGGAGTCTGAAAAAGGCCTCCGAGCGGGACCTGGCTCGTTTCCTGGCGGCGACCCATTACTACAAGGGCGGCCGCTATGAGCAGGCAGCTAGAGTCTGCAAGACAATCCAGGAGAAGCGCCTCCCCTCGAACGTTCGACACCTGTATCCACCCTTCCTCAAGAACGTGAAGGAGCGATCCACGCCGGATTATGCCGAGAGGTATCGCCGTCAGGTCGAGATCGCCTACAAGCGGGCTGTGAAGGGGCGCGATCGTGCCGCCGCCCAGGAAGTCATCGAGATCTTGAGGGAACACTCCTACCTGATACCCCGCGATCAGATGGCTTCTGAATGGGCGGAGTGCTGCGAAGTCCTGGGACGGCAACGAGCCGCTTCGTTGTTCTACCGCGACGGCCTGGCAGTTCAATCCGGAGAATCCGAATTACTTGTCCTGCTATCTCGACAGCCTAGGCAAGGAAGAACGGCACGCGGAAGCTTGGTCGATTGTCGAAGACCAGCTTGTGAACAATCCTGGCGTGCCATCCTCCGTCAACGCCATGCACGTCATCAACGGCATGCTCATGGAGATCGCCAGAACATGAGCGGCATGGATGAGCACGATGTGAAGCGACGGCGAGTCGAGTTGCTCAAGCATTTCGAATCGGCCTTGAAGTCTTATCGGATCTCTGGCATCCGAGGCGAAGGAGGTGGTCGCGCCTTGGATGGAGCTCGCCTTCATGATCGCCTTCGTCGCCTATGCGGAATCGAAGGACGCCGACAATCAATTGGAGACGCTGACCGCTGGATCGAGCTGCGTCCGGATTCTCCCTACCCACACGTCCTCCGAGGGATGATGACCTATCCCGGAGATGCCGCGAATGCCGACTTCCGCGAGGCGATTCGTTTCGAGCAGTCCCCCGATCCGTATCCTTACTACTTCCTCGCTCATGAGGCGTTGAAGTCGGGTGACTTCCCGGAGTGCGATCACTTGAGTACGCTGGCGCTGGAGCGGAATCCCAGCCGCCGGATATTCGCGCGGCACTCCTCTCATGGCAGGCGATCTCTCGCTGGAATCTCGGTCGCTCCAAACCCCAACAAATCCGCAAGCTCCTTGATGAAGCGAAACGGTTGACGCCCGACGATTCGCTGATCGCCAGCTACGCGCGAACGTTCAATAATGGCGAGAGGACACCGAGTCTCTCCTCAAGGCATCCGACGCGAAGGCGAAGAACGAACGAAAGAACAGGCCCAGCAATTCGTTGATGAGTTCTCGAGAAGTGGCATCGACAGATTGAGTCCGATGCTCACCTCGATCGCGGCTTGAAAACAAACCTCACCCAGGACTCTCATGAATTGGCCCACCCCCACACTTGCCGACGTCTTCCAGGCCCGCCGCGCGATCGCGCCGTATCTGCCGCGGACGCCCGTGCTGGAGCCTCCGTGCCTGGCCGCGGCCCTGGGCTGCCGCGCCGTGCTCAAGTGCGAGAATCTCAATCCGACCGGTGCGTTCAAGGTGCGCGGGGGCGTCAACCTGATCGCGTCGCTCGATCCCGAATCGCGGGCGAGGGGCGTGGTGGCGGCGTCGACCGGCAACCATGGCCAGTCGGTGGCCTATGCCGCGCGGCTCTTCGGTGTCCGGGCGACGATCTTCATGCCCGAGGCCGCCAATCCGCTCAAGGCTGCCGCGACGCGCGCCCTGGGCTCCGAGGTGATCCAGACCGGCCGCGACTTCGACGCCGCCCGCGTCGCCGCCGAGGAATACGCTGCGCGTCATGACATGCGCTATATCCACTCGTCGAACGAGCCGCTCCTGGTCGCCGGGGTCGCGTACGGCGGCGCTCGAGTTACTCGAAGCCGTCCCCGAGCTGGATGTGATCTTCGTCCCGGTGGGCGGCGGCAGCGGCGTGCTGGGCGCCGGGGTGGTGGCGCGCGCGGTCAACCCGGCGATCCGGGTTGTCGGCGTGCAGGCCGAGGGCGCGCCGGCCGTCTATCGCTCCTGGCGTGAGGGCCGCCGCGTCGTCACGGAGAGCGTGACGACCTTCGCCGAGGGACTCGCGACTCGCGAGCCATTCGAGATGCCCCTGGCCCTGCTCCCCCGCCTGGTCGACGAGATCGTGCTCGTGGATGACGAGCAGATCACCGCGGGCATCCGCCTGATCCTCGAGACCGCACGCCAGGTCGCCGAGGGCGCCGGTGCCGCGGCCGTCGCCGCCGCCATGGCGCGGCGCGACGAGTTGGCCGGGAAATCCGTCGGCTTGATCTTGAGCGGCGGGAATATCACAATCGATCAGTTGAGGCGAATCCTCAACCATGAGCGGCCGTAGGCGCATGTCCCGCACTCGTCCTCGCATCGATCCTTTCGTATTTCCATTCCCGGTTTCTGCCGCGGTTGAGGTAGCCCGGGAGGTTGATCATGATCGCCAGATGGCTTCCGTGGCTCATGCCCGCTTGTTTACTGGCGGGCCTCGCCACCGGCTGCGGTTCCCCCGCCACGTTCTCCGTCGAGACGGTCGTTCACCCGGACGGCTCGTGCGATCGGACGATCTGGCAGCCGAAGGACGAATTTCTCCCTGACGAGGCGCTCAAGCCGGAGTGGATCGCCCGGTGGAAGAGCGTCGTCGATGCCAGCGGGCCGCCGGGTTCGTCCCCATCCGGCGCCTCGGCCGGGAAGAACAAGTATTTCATCGCGCGCGGCTCGTTCCGCACTCCCCGGGAAATCCCGCCGCACTATCGCTATGTGGCTGCGACGGCCCCGGAGGTGGGTGCCAGCGAGCTTCGACGGACCTACGAGCAGAAAGACTACGGCTTCGTCGTCGAGCACCGCTGGAGCGAGAAGATCACCAACATCGTGACCCTGCCCGGATTCCTCGAGGCGCGCGGTGAGCTGCTCGACCTCGTCCTTCCCCTGGCCATCGAATCGATCGAGAAGGAATTCGACCGGACCTACGACGTCTCCAGACTGGCGAGCTATCTCCGCACGGATTTCCGTCGATTCCTCGAGGACGGTTCGCTGATCCTGTACGACGCGACGGCCCGGCGTCAGATCGTGGGCGGCGATGGCACGATCGATCCCGAGCTGGAGGGCCGCCTGGCGGCCTTGTGCCAGCGAATCGGGTTCGACTTTCGGGATGCCAGGAGAGCGATGGCTTCGAATGAGGAGTCCGAACGCCTGTTCAAAGACTTCCTCGGCCGTGTGGTGATGAAACAGGTCCGGCACCGTGATGGAACCGCCTTGACCCGGACCGAAGCGGATGCCTTGATCGAGCGGGTGAAACAGTCCCCGACCCTCCTGATGCCCGATGAGCGACAAGCGAAGCAACTCGAGCAGCAGGTTGGGCCGCTCCTCCTGCGCATGATCGGGCTTTACGACGTCCCACTGGCCTTCGTGTTCCGCGGAGCTCCGCAATACGAATTCGGGCTTCGGTTACCCGGTGAATTGATCGAGACCAACGGCATGGTTCTGGGGAGCGGTCAAACGCGCGTGGAAGTTCGCGGGCGAACAGATGTTCCCAGACGGCTACGAGATGAAGGCGCGGAGCCTCGACTTCGATCGTGAGGGTCAGAAGAAAATCCTCGGCCATGTTGCGATCGAGGATACGGCCAAAGCCTTCGAGTTCCTGGGGCTCATCAACGATGAGGAACCGCTGCTGACCGCGGTGCGCAAGGCCCGCGAAACCGGGAAGCCCGACTCCCTCAGTGAACGGAAAGGGCTTTCGTACAATCAGAGGCAACGGGCCAGGAGGCTTCGCAAGATGCTCTTCAACGAATGAGAGTCTGTCCCGGAAGCCTCATCGGCCGTCTCGTAGGGTGCTCTGTGAGCACCGAATTCGGCAAAGTACGCCGGATCGGTGCTCACAGAGCACCCTACAAAGACCCTCCGAGACAGTCTCTGAGCCGATCGAACCGATGGGCGGCATCGCGGGAGAGGTCGGTTCCTCATGGTCCGCGTCATTCCGCCCGCGGCCTGCCGACGCCCCGCAGTTTCCGGAGCAGGTGAATCTCGCCGCAGTGGCAAGCCTCGTCGTGCAGCGCATGAACGATCGCGCGGCGCACGGTCTCGTCGGGATGGTGGGCCGACGGCCGGTCCAGGTGGGCTGTGAGTCAGTTTGTTGATGAGCCGCCGCATCCGCTCGTGCTGACCTTCGAGCTGCTCGATCACCGCGACGAGCGCCGGCCAGTGGTCGGCCGGCACTCGATCGGGGCGGCTCTCCCAACTGAACATCGCGAACCAGCCGTCGGGGACCTGGGGCGCTTTCCCGATCGCCCGCATCGTCAGGCATTCGAGCAGGATATACGCATGCCCGCCGTGCCAGGTGATCGTGTTCTGAAGGCCGGGCGGCGCCCAGCGCGCGTCGGCCTCGGGCGTGGCATTCAGCAGCCGGATCGTCTTGCCCCGGACTTCATCCAGGAGCACGAGGAGCGAAGAGTCGGCCATCGTGAGGCTCCTTCGCGAGCGATCGCGGCGCGGCTCGATCTCTCAACAGCGGCACACCCCTCCCCAGGAACCCGCGGCCGGACCCGCTCACCTCCTGCGGTGGCCCACCCACTGCGGTTTCGTCGCTTTGGGATGGGGGACGTGCACCTTGGTATGCGGGATCGACTTCTGGCCATGAGACAACCATCGGACGAGTCTCGGCGTCAGGTCGATGTAGACCAGGTCCGTGCCGTTCTGATTCTTCAGGGTGAACGCGCCGCTGGGATAGCTGCCGGGGAGTGTGACCGTGGCGGTGACGATGTACGTTCCCACGGCCAGCGGTCCGGTCGTGAGGGTCCACTGGCCGCTACCGTTGGCCACGGCCTCGCCCAGGGGTAGCTCGGCATCGACGTTGAAATGGCGGGCGTACAGTTGCACGATCGCGAACGGCGCGGTGGTTCCCGAGAAGGTCGGCCGGTTGGTATTCGTGAACCCGGCGGCCGAGTGCGGACCGTTCGTAATGAGATTGGTGAGTCCGCCGGTGAGGGTCGCAGCCCCGGGATTCCCGACGATCGCCGTGCTGTTGGCCGTGGCCATCTGTCCGCTCGGATCGACAATGGTCACCGTGACCGGGTAGGTCGTGGCGATGCCGGCGGTCGAGTACGTGTGCGTCCCCATCACGGCGAAAGTGCCTGCCGAACCGGTCGAGCTGACCACACCGGGGCTCGTCTGGCCGTCGCCCCAGTTGATCACGACCGCGATGTTGCTGGCATTCGCGGCGGGGTTGGTGTCCGTGAGGAAGGCGACCGTTCCGCTGAAGGGCACGCCGGATGTGGTGGAGAACGTGAGTCCCGTCGCGGAGAGGGGCGATACGAACAGGGCGGTGCTGTTGGCTGTGGCGGTCTGTCCGCTGGGATCGAGGATGGTGACGAGGATGTTGTAAGAGCCCGTCGGCGCCGCAGCGGAATAGGTGTGCGTGCCTGTGACCGTGAAGACACCCGCGTTGTCGGTGACCGTCCCGGTGCTGGTCTGTCCGTCTCCCCAGGTGATCACGGCCGTGGGCAGGTTCGTGACGGCGCTGGGATTGGAGTCGGTGAAGGTCGCGACCGTCGTGGTGAACGACTGCCCCGGAGTCGCAGCGAAGGTTCTGCCGGTCGCCACGATGGTGGGTGTGGAGACGAGCGCGGTGCTGTTGGCGGCGGCGGTCTGTCCGCTCGGATCGGCGATCGTGACCGTGATCGAGAAAGACCCGGACGTGCCGGCCGTCGCATAAGTGTGGGTACCTGTCACGGTGTAGCTGTCGGCCACGCCGGTGCTGCTGATCTGGCCAACACTCGACTGACCGTCGCCCCAGTTGATCAGGGCCGTGATGTTTTTGAGGGTTGCGTTAGGATTGGTGTCGGTGAAATTGGCGACCGTCTGGGTGAAGGTTTGGCCGACCGACGTGATGAAGGTGGTGCCGGTTGCGCTGATGTAGGACGAGACGATGATGGCCGTACTGTTGGCCGTGGCGGTCTGCCCGCTCGGGTCGAGGATCGTCACGGTCACCGGATAGGTGCTGGATGCGCCCGGGGCCGAGTAGGTGTGGGTGCCCATGACCGTGAAGACGCCGGCGGCATAGGTGACCGTCCCGGTGCTGGTCTGTCCGTCCCCCCACTTGATCACGGCCGTGGGCAGGTTGGTGACGGCGTTGGGATTGGAGTCGGTGAAGGTCGCCACCGTCGTGGTGAACGACTGGCCGGGGACCGCATCGAAGGTGAGGCCGGTCGCCACGATGGTCGGCGCCGCGACGAACGCCGTGCTATTGGCGACGGCGGACTGCCCGCTCGGATCGGTGATCGTGACCGTGATCGGGAAGGAGCCGGACGTGGCGGGGTTCGCAGCATAAGTGTGGGTACCCGTCACGGTATAGCTGCCGGCCACGCCGGTGCTGCTGATCTGCCCGACACTCGACTGACCATCGCCCCAGTTGATCAGGGCCGAGATGTTCTTGGCGGTCGCATTGGGGTTGGTGTCGGTGAAGTTGGCGACCGTCGCGGTGAAGGTTTGGCCGACCGTCGTGGTGAAGGTCGTACCGGTTGCGTTGATGAAGGCCGTCGCGATCGCCGTGCTGTTGGCCGTGGCCGACTGGCCGCTCGGGTTGACGATCGTCACCTTGATCGCGTAGGACGCTGCGCCGGGGGTCGAGTAAGTGTGGGTCCCTGACACCGTGAAGGCGCCCGAGGATCCACTGATCTGGCCGGTGCTCGTCTGCCCGTCGCCCCAGTTGATCACGGCCGTGATATTGCTGGCATTCGCGGCGGGGTTGGTGTCGGTGAAATTGGCGACCGTCTGGGTGAACGACTGGCCCGGCGTGACCGAGAATGTCGTACCGGACGCGGCGATGGGCGTCGTGACCGTGGCCGTACTGGTGACCGAGGTGGTCTGCCCGCTCGGGTCGTCGATCGTCACTATGACCGGATAGGAGCTTGCCGTGCCGGAGGCTGGATAAACATGCGTCCCCGTCACCGTGAACGTGCTGATCGAGCCGTTCGAGCTGATGAGGTTGATCTTGCCGGTGCTGGTGGTTCCGTCTCCCCAGTTGATCGTTGCGGTGATGTTGGCGGCCGTTGCGTTCACGTTGGAGTCGGTGAAGTTGGCGACGACGGTGCCGCTGGGCAACGGTACCCCAGGCGTGGTGGAAAAGGAGGTGCCCGTCGCGGAGAGGAACGGGCTAATCACCACGGCCGTGCTCTGGATCGTGGTCGATTGGCCCTGATTGTTCTGGACCGAGATCGAGACCGTGTCGGTATTCGGCGTCGTGTAGAGATTGGTCCCGGTGACCGTGAAGAGGCCGGGCGACCCCGCAACCGCAGTGACGGTCCCCTGCGAGGTATGACCGTCGCCCCAGTTGATCGTGGCCGTGAAGTTGCCCGGGACGTCGGCCGTGTTGGAATCGAGGAACGAACCGACAACCGTTGTGGTGGGCAATGGTTGCCCGGCGGTCGCGATGATCAGGGCGCTGATCGGCGTCAGCACCGGGCCGGTCGCGACCGCCGTGCTGGCGATCGTCGTCGAATCTCCCACGTTGTCGTTAACCGTGGCCGTCACGTTATACGTGCCCGGGGTCGTGTAGACGTTGGTCCCGGTCACGGAAAACAGGCTGACACCGCCCGACGACGAGACGAACGTGGCGGTTCCGGGCGTGGTCTGACCATTGCCCCAATTGATCGCGACCGAGAAGCTGGCGGTCTGGGCCCCGGCCTTGGAATCGGTGAATGTGCCCACCTGAACGTCGTTGAAGGTCACTCCGGCGGGCTCGACCAGAAGGGCTCCCGTCGGGACGAGGGTCGGCCCGACCGCGGAGACCACCGCCTGGCCCGCCGCACTCGCCGTCTGCTGGGTGGCCGTCCGCACGACCTGGGTCGTCACCGTATAGGTGCCGACCGCGGTGTAGGGACTCGGCTTGGTGCCGGTCACCGTGTAAACGCCGTTGGTTCCGCCGCTGATCGTCCCTGGCGAGGTTGTGCCGTCCCCCCAGTCGATCGATGCCTGGAAGTCGCTGGCGGTGTCGGTCACATCGGGATCGACGAACGATGCGACCGTGACGCCGTTGACCGGCTGATTCACGGCGGCTGTCACCTTGATCGGATAGACCGTGATGGGTAGGGCCGTCACACTGGCCGTGGAGTTTACAATGTTGGTCTGGCCGGCCGGAGACTTGATCGTCACCGTGACCGGGAACGTGCCAACGTTCTGGTATCCACCGAACTGACCGACGACATTGAATCCCCCAGCGTTGTTCGCGGAGATGACACCCGGTGTATTGGTGTTGACCCCATCACCCCAGTTGATCGTGGCCGAGAAATCGCTGGTGTTGGCGTAGGGGTTTGCACTGGTGAACGAGGCCACGACGCCCGAAAAGGCGGTCTGGACCAGCGGCTGGATGGTGACGGGGCTGGTCGTCAGCGGGGCATCCGAAACGGTCGCGGGGCCGCTGCTCTGCACCGAAGTATTGTTGGCGCCGGTGACGTCCACGGTGAGCGTGTAATTCCCCGGCTCCGGGTAGATGTTCGAGCCGGAGACCGTGTAGCCCCCCTGGGCGTTTGCCGTGATCGTACCCTGCGAGCTGGGGGTCACACCACCGCCCCAGGTAATCGTGGCCTGAAAGTCGGCGAGCGTGCCTTGCAGGTCATTGGGCCCGAACGTGGCGACCGGACCGTTGAAGGTCTGGCCCGCGACCGCCGTGATCGGGCCGACTTGCAGGCTGAGCAACGTTCGCCGCTCGAGCCGTTCGACCAGGACGGTGGTCGCGAGGCCCCGATTCGAACCACGCTTCCGGTGGGAATGCCGCGTGAGGAAGTCCATGGCCGTCAAGCCCCTTTTCAAGTGCCAGCGAGTGGGATGGCATGGCGCGAACGTTGCGCGGCGGATCGCCGGTGCTCCGCGTCGGGCGCGCCCATCGCGCCCGCTGATTGCCCTCGGATGGCCGGCGACCCTGCGCGGGTCGGTCAATAGTGGCTAACCTTCTGAATCCCGAAAGCTCCGCTCTTCATGATGCTCACGCCGTTGAGCACGGCAGTCCGGGTCGCCTCGATGGCATTATCCTGGCTGAGCGTGTACAGGGTCGTGGTCGGTGACGACGTGAGGACGGAGGCATCGATTTGCGGAATCATCCCGTTCAGGGAGTTGATGAGGGATCCGCCGGGTCCCTTGCCCTTGGGCCCGATAATCCTCGCCTCGACCAACTGCTTCAGGGCATACGGTTGGTTCGGGGCCTTCGCCGTCCCCTGGGGAGTCTGGACGAAGCTGCTGACGATCTGCTGGGCCAGGACCTGAGTTCGCTGCACGGTGTAATCCGTGAATGCCGTCATGGCCGAGTTGACCGCGGCGGACGAGCCCCCGCTGGCCTGGAGCGACGCGAAATAGGTCGCGCGGGCCTGATCGTAGTCGTTCTGGAACGAGTCGAACGCCTGGTTGACCTCGGCGACCAGTGCGGTCTGCCGACGGTTCAGCGCCCGGAGATGCGGTGACAGGCCGCTCACGACTGTGGAAAGCCCCAGCGTCGTCTGCTGGCTCAAGACCACGCGCCCCTCGAGCTGGTCCCATGCCGTGGGAACAAAACGGTGTGTCCGCTTCATCGTCGGATCGCCTCCCTGAGACCCCCTGGTGTCCGCGACTCTCCCTACCGTGAGTCCGTCCCTGAGCGGAGCCGGGCGGCCTCCGCGACGAACCCGAGAGTCTTTTCACGCGGGAGTCTATCACACGAGGTGACGACACGCTGAGATTTTGGTCTACTAACCGAACTCGATGAAAAACGCACAATCACTTGTCGAAAATGAGGAGTCGTCTCAAGTTTCGGCTTCCGTTCGACTTAGGTGCCTCGGTGTAATTCAAATGTTGCAGGTCCAGGCCTGCAAAATCCCTCTTGACAGCGAGCGCTTTGGCTGATCCAGAGATCCTTGGGGGCGATCCTGCGTGGTCATCGCGGATCGCTCAATCACGCGCGGAACTGATGACAAAACGGCCTAAATCCGTGGGTCTGCGCCTTCGTAGGCCGGGTCTCGCCGAGTCGTACGTGAGGTCCCGTGCGGGGCGTCGATCGACTCATTGGACGTCGAGGCGGCCCGAGGTGGACCGCACCGAATTCTTGGGAGGGCAAATCCCGATTCGGGACGCATCCACATCCCGCGACGACGATTGCGCGTGGCCTCGTCTTGTCCGAATGAATGAAGTCCAGAAATGCCCGCAGAATCGATGTAATCGGACCGATGATTAGAACGAGCATTTCCCGGAGATCGGTGAGGATCGAGGGGTTTCGCGGGATGGAGGACGTCATGATGCGTCGAAGGACATCGAGATTTGGGGCAGCGGGTGTGGTCCTTGTGCTGGTTCTCGCGCCGAGTGCGAGCCGTGCGCAGGGGATTCTCGACCATCTGAGGTGGCCATCGGACCCGCCCACGCTCGCCGATGTTGCCCGCATGATGGATCACATCCAGAATAAGATCCTGGATGAGGGCACGGTCGTCGTGAAGCATCCCGACGTCTGGAGTCAGGCGCGGATGACGCAGTTCCGCAAGGAATTCGAGAACACGATGCAGCAAGAGTTGACGAAGTTCCAACCCTACCTCTCGGCCCGGATCGCACGTAGTGACTACGCGGGTTTTTCGAGCCAGACGGCCCTGGGGGCCTCGATCTCGCCGGTCGCTCCAGGGACAAGCTTGCAGCTTACGAGTCCGACCGCGGTCTCGAACGAACGGGACGCCGCCGTCGGCTTCCTGAACGGCACCTCCACGGCGAATGCTCAGTCCCCTCAGCTCCCCGGGTCCTCGTCCTTTCCCACCCCCGCCACGAACTTCAGCCTGCTCACCGCGATAGCGCCCCAGGCGGTCGAATCCTACTACGGGCGCGCTGACTGCGATGAACTTCGGCTTGGAGCCCAACGTCCAGCTCGACGAGATGGCCGACTACATCTCCCACCTCCACCGGCTTCGCCGGGTCAATCTCGGCGATGACAACGCCGATTCGGCGGGATACGGGCTCTATCTCTTGCGGGTGCCCGTCTCGATCGAACCCGGCGACCACACCAAGAAGGGGTTCGGCGCGATCATTAACCTCACGGTGAGGCACGACTTCAACCCCAGGTTCCTTCAGACCACGTACCGCAACCTGGTCATCTACGACCTGGTCAACCTGCTTGCGCCGGTCGTGCACGAACTGATTCGCAGCGGCCAGGCGCAGAATTATCAGGCGGCGTTGCAGACATACTGGAGCGATCCCACGAAAAAAACGAGCCCAACACTGGCTGAGCTGAATATTAAGAGACCGTTATTGGAGACAACGAGGCTACAAACACCGAGCCGGCCGGGTCAGCGGATCTACGCGATTGCCCCGAGCGATGTGAAGCGGGTGTTCGTCGCGCAAAACCTCCTCAATCTGGCGTTCGCCGCGCAGCAGGCGCTGGGCCTGGGAAACTCGAAAGCCCCGGACACCTGGACGGTTCGCGCGACCGACGTGCGGACCTTCCTCCTCCACGAGCTGGAGTCGGCCTACGACCTGATGGAGGGCCGGTGTCGCGAACAGCCGCCGCTACTCCAGGACGTCGAGTATGTGGAGAACCTCACCGACCAGGTCTACTGCCGGAAGTTCGAGGGGCCCAAAGGGGTCCAGGTCGACTCGGATGCGGAGTTCAACGAGTTCTACCACGTCTACGAGAGCTTCACGCACCGGATACCGGGCAATCTGCGATTCCGTCCGATCGGGGTCC
This sequence comes from uncultured Planctomycetota bacterium, assembly GCA_963845755.1. Lineage (GTDB taxonomy): Bacteria > Planctomycetota > Planctomycetia > Isosphaerales > Isosphaeraceae > CAWJTV01. Next base: position 390,852 of record CAWJTV010000011.1, on the reverse strand, counting down.
TCTGCTGGGGGATCGTTATCCAGGCCGGTCTGCTCAATCGACAGCTCCGTGAAGACATGAAGCAGACCAAGGGGGTGGACGGGTATACTTGCCCGCCCGAGGTCGAATCCATGTTCTTCTATCCCCCCGAGCCGGCGCCGGACGCGGCGACTGTCTTCCAGGAGTATGTCAAGGCGCGCTGGCCAATGATCACATTTGCCCTGGAGCCGACGATTGATGAGCAGAATATCGACGATGCCTACACCCGCCGGCGCGACCTGCAACTGGCGCTGGCCTTCGCCTTGTCCTCGGGCCGCGTCAGCTTCCGGCAGGCGCTCAATTACAACCGGCAGTTGCAATACGAGGCCGAGGCCATCGCGCTGAACCAGACCGTCACGTCCTTCGCACACGGCAACGACACCTTCGGCTGGCGGTTCACCCCGCGGTACCAGACGCCGCCCGATGAGTCGAACATCCACGCCATCGCGAACTTGTTGATCAATGGCGGTCCCGGCCGGAACTATCAGCTCGACAACAGCAAGATCGAGCCGGGCATGCGCGAGTTGACCGCGGTGGTCGTCATGCCGTCGTTCGTCCGCGGGTTGCGGGTGGACGTGGCGGGTGACTGGTTCCGGCTCCACGATCCCGACGAACGGACCATCCACACCGCGCGCACCGTCGAACTTCGGCGCCGCATCAATGAGGCACGCGACGCCCTGGAAGCCGCCTGCAAGTGCGGCAAATACCGGCCCGAGGACGTCGAGCGGATACGAGCTCGACTGCACCAGCTCGAGGTGATGCTGCCGCTCCAGACCCAGTTCGTGAAGGTGCCCTACCAGAACACTCTGGGCGGCTTCGCCCTGTTCACCCAGGGAGAAACGGCCCTCGTGCCCGAGGTCTCCGGATTTGAAGGGATCCAGACGATCGACCCGAGCCAGTCTCAGCCCTACGATATCATCGTCTACGGGAAACACTTCAGTCTCTATGAGACCGCCGTGGTCGTCGGGGGCGTCGCGGTGCCGCGCGAGGGCTCGAATACGGTCGTGACCAAGGACGCCAACAACAACCCGGTCCTCTTTGGAACCACCCTCAACTCCGCATTCAGGGATGTCAACGGCAACTTGATCATGGTCGGGTCGGATGGCAAGACGACGTTTACCGTGAAGGACACCGGGAGCTTCGACATCCTCAGCCGGGAGGTCATGCGGGTGCGGATCCCGCCCGGGGTCAAGACCGCCACTCGCGAGGATGGTCAGCAGGTCGTCGAGCTCTATGTGTCCACGCCTAGCGGGATCTCGAACCGGCTCCAGATCCCGGCGAAGACCACGACGGCCGCGCCGCCGCCCCCGGCTCCGGCTTTTCCCGTCGCCGCGGCTCCCGGTTACACCTTCATCGACCAGGTCCTGACGATCGGATATCGTACCCCGGCCGCGAACCCCGCCAAGCAACCCACCGGTCCGAACTCGTTCCCGCAGGGTACGCGGATCCGCATTCAATCGAACGATCCGTCGCGGCCGTTGCCGGCGGCGATCAACCTCCTGGCCCTTTTTCCCTTTAGCACCTTCTCGCTACCGGTCACGTTGAACAACGTCCCGCTCGTCGACGGCACCTATGTGATCCAGGGGACACAACTCGACGACCTGGCGGGCCAGCTCAGCAAGCCGATCCTCGCCACACAACCGACTCTGCCGATTCCGAGCATGATTTCGAGTTCGGTACTGATCCAGCCGGTGGCGCCGTCGGGCCTGGTCCCGACAACATCGACGACGACCAATACCCTGACGATCTCCATCGCGGTAACTCTGGACCCGCCACCGACCTCCTGGTCGGTCCCGGTCCCGGCCGGTCAAACCACCGCGTCGGGAGCGGCCCTGGCTGCCCAGACCGGGGCCCGGACCAGATCCGGCATTGTGCCGCCCATCCGGTTCACCGAACGAGGTAAGGATCCCCACGCACGGCGAGCTGGGCTTGAGCCCGCCAAGGCGGCTAGCTCGAGGGACGATCTCCCGCCCCTTCCCTCCGAGGAATTGGCCGGCTTCAAGATGCCTTCGCTCCTGCCCGCGAGCGCCGTACCGGCGGGGTTCATGATGCCGTTGGTACTCGCCCAGACACCGACATCCACACCGCCGCCGGGGGCTCCCTTGCCGCCGGGGGTCACCCTGCCGCCGGGATTCACCCTGCCGCCGGGATTCACCCTAACTCCGACACCCCCCTCGGTCCCCGCCCCGACCCCCGTGACGGTCCCCGGGCCGACGCACTCATCTCAAACGGTGGTCATGGTTCCACAGCGTGCCCCGTCGGTCAACGTCCAGGTCCCGGTCACGAACATGCCGAAGGCGAAGGGGCACGGCCTGTTCCATCGCCGACAGGCAGCGACCACGCCCCCCGCCTCGCCAGCGGCCTCGGCCCGAGGGCCGCTCCTGGAGCGGCTCATGGGACGGCCCTGAGGGGCGAGATCACGGGGTTTCTGTTGAGGGACGGTGTCACCACGTCGCAAAGTCTCGCGACGTTTCCAGCCGCTGGACCGCAGGTCTCCCCAGGCGACACGAGCCGGGAGGCCTGCGGTCCGTCTCACGCCGGGGTCGAGAGGCCCGCGCTGAACGAAGGGCGTGATAACGCCGGGTATCCGCCGGTTATTGATGCCTACTTGGTTTGGAGCCGCTGGCGTCGGGAACGCTCCGCGTCGAGCATGGCCTTCTCGGCGCGAGCCCGCGCTTCCTCGATCCGGGCGAGCTGTTCCTCGGTGTTGGCCCGCGCCGTTGCGGTCCGGGCGTTGGCCTCCTCGATGGCCGCCTGATCCAGCGCGGCCTGCAACGCCGTGGGTAGGGTCGTCGTCGTTTTGGTCGGTGTGGGTTTCGGGGGGTCCGCCGGTTTCGCCCCATCGGTGAGCTCCCACAGCCGATCCTTCGCCGCCGAATTCTTGGGATCGAGACGAATGACCATCGTATAATCCTCGATCGCTCGATTGTGACGGTGCATCGCCTTGGCGACCTCGCCGCGAAGGAAGTAATAGTTGGGGTTCTGAGGATCGAGCCGGATCGCCTCATATAAGTCGCCGAGAGCCCGCTCCATTCGGGAGGTCTTCTGGTTCGCCAGCGCGCGCTGGTAATAGGCGGCCGCGCAGCTCGGGTCGAGGCGGAGCACGTCATCGAAGTCGGCGATCGCCGGCCGGTATTGCTTGTTTTTCATCTCGTCCAGACCGCGTGCGAGGTAGGTCTCCGGTCCGGACGGGACTGCAACCCCGGAGTCCACCACAATACCAGCCGGGCCCGTTCCGCCTGCTGTTGGTTGTGAGGCCGCCGGCACGGCCTGGGTTGAAGTCGTTATCGCCGTCGGTGGTTCGTCGGCGCGTGCGCCCGGGTTCGTTGCGGCAAGGAGTAGGATACTGAACATCAATAATCGGCGAAACATACATGTGCTCCAAAACAAGTGTGGTTTTCCGAGGTGCGAGATGGACGATGGTCCTGCCTGTAACCCATTGTGAGGATTATAATGTGCGTTGAATGGGAGAGATAGGGGGAAGGTTACCGCTTTTCCGGTCGGATTGGTTGCGGGACGGCCGTCGCGCTGAGAAACAAGCCGAGGCCCACGTTCGGGATGAGTGGCGTGGATGAAAACCGAACGAGAGCGGGGCACATTTCTCGGTGGGTTTCACCCAACCCTACGACCTTCTTGGACAATCGCCTAACGCTGCCTTTGGGCGCAATTGGACAGGGATTCGAGATTCCGGATTCCGCACAAAAGCATTCAAGAACTGATTCTGAGGAAGGCTCCACCACACGATTGTTGATTCGCTCGGATTCTCTGCGAATTGGCAGTTTGGCGACCGGGCGCAAAATGTAGTGTCAATCCGAACGAATTCGTGTCCAACAAGGCCAGATCTTAGGCCGCAGAATCCGCAGGATTGTGACGATCTAACTTTCAAGGCAAACTCCTACCACCGCCCCGATCTCTGGATGAGGGGGACAACCATGTGGGATCGACGTCAGATCCTTGGGGCCCGATTCGGGCTTAGCCTCGTCATGTTCGCCCTCCTCACTTCGGTGGGCCGCGGGGATGATGTGATTGAGAGCATCCGGGAATACTTCGAGGGGCCGGATGAGCCGCTCACGATGAAGCAGGTTGCCTGCCGGATCGACTGCATCGATAAGGATCTCTTCAAGAAGGGGACGATCGGGATCAAGTCGCCGGACGTCTGGGGCCAGAACCGGATGACCGCCTACCGTGCGGAGTTCGAGGGGCAAATGGCCCAGCAACTCGGCCAGTTCCAGCTCATCTTGCAGGCGGCGCAGCGACGTTCCGACGTCGCCGTGCTGACCAATGCGACCCAGCTCTCGGCGACCGTGGCGGCGGCGGGAGTCGCGGCCCCGCGCGGACTTGGGGGAGGTTCGCGGCCCTCGGCCGTCGTGGTCCCGACCGTCGTCCCCACGGGCACGTCCGCCACCACGCCGGCGCCGGCCGTGACGGTCAATAACTCCATGGCCGGGACGCCATCGGGCGCCGGCGGCTCGGGGGCCGCGTCTTCGAGCGCGCCGGCTTCCGGAGGCGCCAGCTCCTCGGCCTCGGGGTCGAGCTCCGGGTCCACCGATCCGACGTCCCTCCTCAGTGACATCAGCCAGAAGCTCAACGCCCTCCAGGCCAGCGTCCTCCCCCTCCCCTCGAATATCTCCAACTTCGCGACGGCCACCGGCCAGCCCGGGGTCGGGATCGAGCCGACGATTCAGTTGGACGAGCAGGCGAACTACATCAACCATCTCCACCAGATCCGGCGGATCAACGGCGGCGACGACTTGACCGACATGGCCGGCTACGGCCTGTATCTGCTCCGCCTCCCGGTCTCGCTCGTGCCCGGCCCCGAATCGCGCAAGGGCAAAGGGGCCATCGTGACCATGGAGGCCCGCCACGAGCTCACCGACGACCTCCTCCCGAACACGTTCCGCGACGCGGTCATCATGGACCTCACGTTCGCCCTGACGCAGGTCATCAACGAGGAAATCCACAAGCTCTTATGCCTGCATTGCGCACCCGGCTCGTTGGAGGCGGCGGGCACTCCGGTCGCCATGGGCGGTGCGGTCACTCGGGCGAGCTTCGTGCAACAAGGGGAGAATCAGCCCGCCGCACCGGTCCCGAATCCGCCCGCGCGCCGGGCCCGCTCCCGCCCGGCGCACGGTCCCGATGGATATCCAAGGGCCCAATCCGCTCGGCGCCGCCGGGCCCGCTTCCGCCCGGCGCGCCGGTCCCGATGGATATCCAAGGGCCCGATCAGCAGCCCGCTGTTCCAGCGGCCGTGAACGAGGATCCCAGGGACAACTGGAGCCACCCCGGGCCGAACCAAGAGCAACGCATGGAAAGCTGGAGCTTGCTCCCGGCGGCGAAGACCGGGTCCGGCCCGAATTCCGCCGCGATCACGGAATTGCGGATTATCCTCGGCCCCTCGACCTGGCCGAACGCCCCGCCCGCGACCCCGGCCAAGGGGGCTGCCGCGGCCGCCGTTGCCGCCGCGTATCAACCCCCCGCTCCCGGAGCAGGCGCGGCGATGAGTATGTTCCCACGCACTTTGAGAGGGACCGATAACCGGCTTCGGCTCCTGGTCAGTGCCATCAATGGGGGCCAGCAGGACCCCTATCGGCACGATCCGAGTACCCTGTCCCTGGTCCGCGAGGCGCTCCTGGAAACCAACCGGTTCATGCACGCGAATGCCCCGTTTACCGAATTGCTCCAGCAGCCGATCATTCAGACGATGGGGGAACGATACCTCCGCAAGGATTACCAGGCCGTCCTCCAGGCGCGGGAAGAGTTCCTGAAGCTCCTCGTCGGGTATCGGAACAATCTTCCCCGGGGTCAATTTCCTAAGGACTGGCCGAACCAGGTCACCCAGTTCGACGTGCTCGCATTCCTGCTGGAGCTCCAGTTCGTCGTCGTCGACCACCTGCTCAAGCAGGACATGAAGGCCGTTTTCCAGCGCAAGGGGGAAGCGTGCGGGCCCGTTGACCACCTGCTCTTCTACGAGTTCGAGCCGTCTCCCGACGCTCGAAGGGCGTTCAAGGACTACGTCGCGATCAAGTGGCCGCTGCATGTTTACTCGATCGATCCGGTCGTGGACCAGCAGAACGTGCTCGACGCCTTCAGTTGACGGACCGAGCTGCAACTGGCCCTGGCGGTGTCGGTGGCCACCGGCAAGGTCAACATGAACAACGCGACGGCCTTCGCCCGCCAGCTCGACCTCGACCTGGAGACCGTCGGCTTGAATCGCACATCGGTCGCCTTCGGGGCGGGGGAGACCACGTTCGGCTGGAAGTTCTACCCGCGGGTCCAGACGCCGCCCACGCAGAGCAATCCGCGGCGGATCGCCAGCCTCCTGTACTGGAACGGTCCCAGGCCGGATTACGACCTGGCGAATCGCAAGATCGAGCCCGGCCAGCACGAGTGCATCGCCCTGGTCGTCACACCCAATTTTGTCCCATCGCTCCGGTTGTCGACCGTCGCCAACTGGTTCGACGTGACGGGCGCCTGCGCGGAGGCGGACCTGAGCAACAAGGACATGCTCTGTTTGAGCCAAAAGCTCCAGAAGGCCAAGAATGCCCTGGGTCGGATCTGCGATTCCGGCGCGTATCGGCCGGCGGACCTGATGCACTTGACCCGCAGGGTCAAGCAACTCGAGGAGCTCCTGCCGACCCAGGACTACGATGTGCAACTGCCGGACGAAGGCGACCTCATGGGCTCGGAGATGTTCAGCCAGAACACCGCGGGCCTGGCACCCACCCTGCTCGCCTGGTACGGGGAGCACCCGCAGGAGGGGCAGAACTCGACGATCTTCCTGCTCGGGCGGGGATTCAACGTCTTCGAGACGCGGGTCGTCGCCGGGGGCGTTGACGTGCCCGACGCCCAGAAGCGGCTCGTCAGCCGCAACGTCATGGAGATCGTCATTCCCGCCAACGCCCGAGTCTACAAGCACTATTGTGTCGATCCGCACTCGGCCCAGGCCGCGCACACCACCGGCATGCCCAACCCGGACCCCACACGGGCATTGAATCCGGACCCGACCCGACCGCCGAACCCGAACCCGGGCCAGCCCATTAACCACCCCGGTGTTGCAGGATTCAATTCGCTCCGACCGCACAATCCCGCGGGGGACCGGCGAGACCTGAACCCCGACCCGGACAGGCCCTTGAATCCGGATCCCACCAGGCCGCTGAATCCGGATCCGACTAAGCCGAAGCAGCAGCCCTGCGGTTGGGCGATCATCGACGTCCACATCGCGACACCCAATGGAATCTCGAACCACCTGTACGTCGAGACCGATCCGAAGCCGACCCCACAGCCGACCAACAATCTCGTGCTCACGGCCACCACCAGCACGACGGCGAACCCGCAACTGAACAACACGACCACATCGACGCGGGTCGAGGCCACGCCGCCGGGACTGGCCCTGCCGCCGCTGACCGTCCTCCCGCTCGGCGGCCAGTTGCCGCAGTTCACGGTGCTCGCGCCGGGCGCGGTGACCGGGGCTCCCGCAGGCTCTCTGTTCCCGGGGATGACGAACACACCGCCCGCGCCGGCGACCGTTCCGCCCCCGGTTCTTAATCCGGCCGCGCCCAGCACGGGTGCCGTCCCCTCAACCCCAGGCGCGACGTCGCCGGCGGCCCCGTCGACGACTCCTGCCATAGTGCCGGCAACTCCGCCGACACCGGCACCACCCGTTTCTCCGGCCGGTAGACCCGTGCCGACGGGCACCTCGAGAGTCGAACCCCCGCGGCGCACAACCGACTCGATCCTGCAAACCAGCTATTCTCCGGAAGCGTCCCCAGGACCCCAGGCGCGGCGGAGAGTTCCGCCTCCGATGTCCTCACGCATTCCCGGTCCGGCCACGGTGGTACGCGTCGAGGGCGGACCCACCGCACTCCGTACACAGGATCGCACTCCATCGCGTTCTTCGGTTCGACTCTCGGTCGGCGGTCAACCGTCGCGGATCGGACGACAGGCCGGGAACCGCGGCCACCAGAACAGCCTCCCCAACGGCGAGAGTCCCATCTCGGACGGCGAAGACCCCGGCGAGACGGTCGCTCCTGGACCGGCTCAGAGGGTCGAATCCGTGATGTTTCCCTCACCCGAGTAGGATCGCGGACGGCAGAACGTCGATGTTTCGATCACGCGTCATCAGTAAGCTGACAATATATAGAAATATGAATGTGCAAAACGTTGATGCCTGCCGGTGCAACGCGCGGCGATGCTCGGGCCCACGACCGATACGGCCGAGCCCCAGCCCCCGTACCCGGCGCAGGCCGGATCCGTGGGCGCCGGGTTGAGGATGCCGACGAGAATCGACGGTCGCCGAGGCGCCGGGACCGCAGCCTGTGCCCGTGCTGGTGGCGGGTCGGGGAGGGTTATGTGTAGGAGATCGACGGTTTTCACGGTGACGGCCCCTGTGAGCGTGACCGCCCTGTTGATGTTACCGCGCAGGACTGTCACGCTCGTCCCAGCCGGAAGTGTGACGAACGTTTCCAGGGGAATCGTGACTCGATTCCCTGGACCGGCCGCGAGTTGGAACACGCTTCCCTGTGGAAACGTGACAGTCACATGACCACCAAGGACGAGATCGGTCCTCACCAGGACATCATCATCGTCGAAACTGTCGGGTGTTGACGACGGCGTGGCTTTGTACTGGGTGCCACGCGGGAGCCTCACCCTCCAGCTCTCAGCGGCGCCCATCTGGTAAGAACGATCGGACAAGGCCCTGATGTTCACGGGTTGAGCGTAGGTTTGCGTCTGCACACAAAACAAGAGCAATGCCGAAGCAACGCTGGCATTCGCGAGACGGACTCGGTTGCGCATCATCGGTTCCTCGTTCTGAATGGTTCACGCGACCACGCGTCGAGCTGAAGATCGCCGGACCGAGCCGGCTCCTACAAGAAGGCGTCGGGTTAGTCGGGAGTCCTGATGGAAGAGGGGCTCTGTCCCCCGACCGTCGGCCCCGCCAGCGTTAACCGCTCCAAGGGACGAGCGCCGGAAAAAGCTGCGCGACGAGACGATCGCTCGGATGTCGAAGCCGGCCACGGGCCGGCAAAGTCAGCCAAGCCGGACAGAAACTACCCCGGCCAATTATACGGAAGCGGCTTCCCACAAGGAACCATTTACCCCATCTTCGAGTGCGATCCCAAAATGCGGTTATGCGATAGGCCGCTGACATTTCTTCGATATGATGGATCGCCGCGTGGTCGGGTCGAAGGGGGCAGTCGGCGGGAACTCTGGACCGGAGATCCCCGGGCCATTCTGCGGAACACCTTGTAAGACGCCCGCGGAGTCAGGGAAAGATCATCTTGATCGCCGGCACGCCGACCCGATGGACATGGTCCTCGATGCCTTCGGCCTTGCGATAGAGGTGGTGGACTCTGACCTTCTGGCCGGCGAGCTGCCGGCGGCGCTCCAGCCACTCGAGGAGCTCCGGGACCGAGTCGGGCTCGAGCATGCCGATGGGAGCTTCGAGGGCAGTGGCGTCCTCGAACGTGGCGTGGGGGACGGGGATCAACTGGCCGAGGCTCTCACCCTTGGCGAAGGTGACGGTCCCGGGCTGGACGAGCTTCCAGTTTAATGTGAACGTATAATTGAGCCACCATGTTTCAATGATGCCCTCCAGCGGGACACAGTTGGGTTTCCATCGGTTGCTGGGCCCTTTGAGGTAGAGGTCCCAGCCGGGACTGGTGCGGAACAGCCAGGGCGGTGAGAAGGTCACGATCCCCGCGCCGAACTGGCTCTTGATCGCGGGTCGGTAGGACTCGTCGACCTCGACGCGCACGCCGTCGAGGCCCGGCGTGCCGTCCCAGGTGACTTGCACGTCGGTCGGGCAGAGGACCTGCCAGCCCCACTGGTTGGCGATGACCAGGGGGAGGCATTGATACGAGTAAGGGAGATCGTCCATCCAGAGCCGGCGCACCGGCGAGGGACGCAGCCCCCATCCCTGTCCCCAGCCGTAGGGGATCAGCCGGAGTGCCTTGAATTCCAGGGGACCGGGGGCGATCGCGGACCCGGCCGGATGGTCCGCGCCGGGCGAGGCGCCCGGGGCCGTGCGCGCGCCTTCCCGCGCGGCGGCCTCGGCCTCGAGCAGGGCGATGCGCGCCTCCAGGGCCCGGCATCGCGGGCAGGACGAGGATCCCGATTCCGCGTCGGCCTCGGCCCGGGGCGAGTCCTCGACGGGATGGCCCGGACAACCTTTCCCGGTCTCGGTCGGTGGGTTCATGACGCCTTCCGTGCGGATGAGTCATCGCGGGCGGATCGACTCGGCGCCGATCCGCTCCCGGCGGATTCCCCGATCTTTTCGAGATTCGGTCCAAACGTCAAGGAGAGTCGAGCGGCGAGAGGAACCCGCTCGCGCCGCGGTCCGCGATCGCTGATGGATTGTTATCGGGCGTTGTGTGGTGGATGATGCAGAAGACGGGACCCGCCACGAGGGAGGATCGTGGCGCAGGCGTCTTGACCCGCCGTTTCCTCCGGGAATGAGAGATCATCATGTCCACTCGCGTACAATGGCTGGGGCATGCCGCCCTGCTGCTGGAGAACGACGGCCGAATGGTCTTGATCGACCCGTTCCTGACGGGCAATCCCCAGGCGGCGGTCGCGGCCGGCGAGGTGCCGGCCGACCTGATCCTGATCTCGCACGGCCATGGCGACCATGTCGGCGATGCGGTATCGATCGCGAAACGCACGGGCGCGACGGTCGCGGCCAACTACGAGATCAGCCTGTGGCTCCAGCAGTCCGCCCAGGGACTGGATAGTGCCAAGGTCGAGGGCCTCCAGCACGGCGGCAGCTTCCTGTTCGACAAGGCCGTGCGGGTCAAGCTGACGCTCGCCTTCCACGGCTCCATGCTCCCCGACGGCAGCAACGGCGGCAATCCCTGCGGATTCGTCCTCACGTTCCCCGATGGGACCAAGGTCTACGACGCGGCGGATACCGCCCTGTTCGGCGACATGGCGCTGATCGGCGAGGACGGGCTCGATCTGGCGATCCTGCCCATCGGCGATTACTACACGATGGGGCCCGACGATGCCATCCGCGCGGTCAAGCTGCTCAAGCCCCGGTTCGTGTTGCCGATCCACTACAACACATTTCCCCCCATCGTGCAGGACGCCGATGCCTGGGCCGCGCGCGTCAAGGCCGAGACGTCGGCGCAGCCGGTGATTCTCCGGCCGGGGGATTGGTTCGAGATTCCCGAGTCCTGATCCGGCGCGGTGCGACGGTGAAATGATCCCTGCGAGGCGCTGCTCCCCTGACTTCGCGTGAGTGAGGCGGATCGCCATGAGACGAAGATGGCTGCGCACCAACACGCTGATGCTGATGGTCCTGGTGGCGATCTGGGGCGTCTTCTTCGGGGTCGTGAAGCGGCAGCAGGCCGACCCGGCCACGGAGGCCGTGCGCCGGCTCCGGAGCGGGAACGTTCCGGAGCGATGCCAGGCGGCCCGCGTGCTGGGGATGAATGAGACCGCGGCGGAGCTGGCCATCCCCGCGCTGATCGATGCGTTGAACGATCCGGATGAGGACGTCCGCTGGATGGTCATCTTCGCACTGGGCTGTCGAGGGACTGCGGCGGCACCGGCGGTCCCGGGGTTGGTCCCAGTGACCAAGGATCCCTCAATCCGGCTGCGGCGAGAGGCGGTCGACTCGCTGGGCGTGATCCGATCCTCGGCGGCGGTGCCCGCGCTGATCGCGGCCTTCCAGGATCCTGACGATGAAGTCCGGTTCGACGCGGTGCGGGCGCTGGGCTCGATCGGTCCCGGTGCGACGAGCGCAACCGCCGCGCTGGCCGCCGTGGCGCTGGACGCGCGCGATCCCCGGGTTAGCAACCAGGCATTCGCATCGCTCGGCCAGCTCGGGGCCGGCGCCAGGGAAGCCGTCCCGATCTTCATCCGGGCGCTGGGCCCGACCGAGGCGACGCCGGACCAGACACGTCAGTCCATCCTCACGAGCCTGCGCGCCATCGCTCCGGACGACCCCGCGTCGGTCCGCGCCCGGCTCGACGCCCTGCACGATGCCGAGAGAAACGTCCGCTTTGTCGCGGCGCGGACCCTCGATATCCCGATCAACGATGAGGTCATCGCGGCGCTCATCGAGGTGTTGCATGGTGACGTTGCCGGCGCCGCGGCCGAGAGCCTCGGCCGCATGGGACTTGCCGATCCGGCGATTGTCCCGGCGCTTTGCGATGGCCCTGCGCAGTCGCCCGAAGTCCCGCATTTCTCCTGGGGACACTCATAAACTGGCTCCGCAACCGCCGGGACGATCCGACCCGATATCGCGAGGCGATCCAGCGCGCGGTCCCCGCGCTGTGTCAGACCACGTCGGACCCGAATCAGTGGAATCGGATGAATTGCGTGGAGGCTCTCGGCGCCATTGCTCACCTGGGCACAGGGGAGCCCCGATCCGGCGATTCGGGCCGCGCTTCCACCGGGAGTGCACGCGATCCTCCGGAGCCTCGACGACCCGGAGCCGATGGTCCGCATCTCTGTGCTTCAGCGCCTGAGGCGGATTCGTCTGGAGCGAGCTGCCATTGCCCGGGCGGTTATGGGCCTCATCGATCGGGACGGTCAACCGCAGCACGTGCGTCACGTCGCGCTCTCCTGCCTGGATCAGCAGATCCGATCGCCGGATCCCACCGACGAGCTGCACGATCTCCGGGGCGACATGCTCGCGGCCTTGATCAAGGCCCTGGACGACCCGGACGACAAATCCCGGCGATTTGCCGTGGGGACCCTGACGCGGCTCGGGCCGCGTGCCCAACCCGCGCTGGAACGCGTCCGGAGGCTCGCGGCCGAGGATCGGTTCGCGGATATCCGCGCGCTGGCGGAGCGGGCGGCCCTGGCGATCGCCGCCCGTGATGAAGAGCTGCCCGTCGCGGCCGAGGGCGAATCACCTTGAAGGCAAGAGGCTTTCCACCCGCGGAGGTCAGGGCAGGATGTCGTCGACGGCGATCGGGCGGAGTTTCTGACCTCCGATCGAGACTGGGGTCTGCTGGCCGGTCGCGAAGTCCTTGCGCGAGCCGTACCCGGTCTTATCCCCGCCGCCCCGGCGCGTCAAAGCGGACCGGCCCGCACACACCGATCGATCCTACGACTGCACATAACCCATGAACTTATTACTAATATAAATCGCCCCCGCCGGGATGACGGTGTTGGCGGGGAAGGTCGAGGCCTGGAGATAGGCGCCCTTGCCGACGGTCGAGCCCGAGCCGAGCGAGGTGCGGTCGAGCACCGCGCCGGCGCCGACGCTGACGTTGTCGCCGATATTAGCCTTGACGCTCGGACCGCCGAGGATCACCGCGCCGGTGCCGGCCCGGAAGTTCTTGCCGATGGTCAGCGTCCCGCCGAGCGGGGAATTGATCGTCACGTGGAGTCCGGTGTGTCCGATCGAGCCGATGCTGATCGGCTGGCCCTCATCGGCGCGGATCGAATTGGCCCGGCCGAGGTGATGCGCGACCTGCCAGGCCCGCTGATCCTGGAATTCGACCGGGCCCACAATCCGGCCGGGGAAGTTGGCAAGCAGGCTGCCGACCAGGAACCCCTGGGGCGTGACGAACTCCGGTCCTTCCTTCTTGGTCCCGCCGATGTAAGATGGGCCGGGCGACAGACTGGCTCCCTTGACGCCGGGCAGATAGCCGTTATCGACGCCGCCGATCGTGGGGTTGGCCCCGATGTTGACCCCCGTGGCGGAACTGCCCTGGTAGAGGTTGGTATAGCCCGCGGCCAGACCCTGGCTATTCGTGAGCACCTGCTTGAGCGTCGAAGTATCGGATGATGTCACCTTCACCACCATGCCGAGCGCGGGGTTGGAAGCCTCGGCGTCGGTGGTCACGTCCTTGCCGGGGAGGACCCGGAAACCGGTCGGCACCGTCACCCCGGGCCCGACCCGGGCCAGCGGCGAGACGATGGCGCCGGGCTCGATCGTGGCATCGTCGATGACCGCTCGGGCGCCGATCCCGGTCGGCTGGGCCGTGTCCGCGTAGGAGCCGATCGTGCTGGGGCCCAGGACCTTCGCCCCGTAGCCGATCGAGACGTTGTTGCCGATCAACAACGCGGGCGCCCGATACGCATGGCCCGGATTCGCCACGAGCGAGGCGCTGTCCAGCACGTCCGAGCCGTCCCCGATCTTGATCGCGCCGCCTCGGCCGTCGAGGATCGCGTAGGGCGCGACATAACTCTGGAAGCTGATCACCACCGAGTTCCCGTTCTTGATCTGGACCGTGGGATCGAGGAACGACGCCTTCTTCGTCGGCGTCGCGAACGGCAAGACCGGGGTATTGGGGTGGACGGCCTGGAGCGCCACGGGGTTCTGCTGGAGTGCCGAGATCATGTCCCCGCTGCTGAGCAACCGGCGATCCTCGAGGCATTCGCCCGAGAGCTGATACCGCAACGACCGTCGGCATCGATGGTTTTTTCGGTTCATCAGCTTATGACATCCTGCGAGCAAGATCCCACGGGAGTGCGCACCTCCCGCTCCCTTTTCCGGACTTCGGATTTCCAGGTTCATCGGCCGGCTGATCGGGATCCTTGACTCGAGCTGCCAATCCTTTCGATTTTCAAGGCTGATCCGAAAGGATGGATGAGGAGGGTTGCTCGGGCTTTTCCGCCGGATCCGGCTTGGCGAGAGGAACATCGGGCATTAGCCTTGGACCCATTCGCCAGCTATGGCGCCCGGCCGAGGTTCTCGCGAGGAGCTGCTCCATGACGCCGACACCTGCGGAGTCGAAGCGATCCCTGGAACCCCTGTCCCATCCGGCGGCCGGAGAGGGGCTGGCGGATTTGGGGGCGATCGCGGTGCCGTGGGGTGTCGACGCGTCGCTGGAGTTGCGTCTGCCGTCGTCGGGCGCGTTGGCCGGGGCGGAGGTCGAGGTGGACTGGCCGGAGCTGGGCGGTGCGCTGGCCGATTATCCGTCGGAGCTGGAGGCGTCGCTGGAGTCGCCGGTGGACATGGCGCGGCTGGATCAACTGGCCGGAGCCGGCTGCGCGGGTGGCGATCGTGGTGGACGACCCGTCGCGATGGACGCCGGTGCGCGAGGCGCTGCCGAGGGTCCTGTCGCGACTGGATGCCGCGGGGGTCCGGGCGGAGGATGTGACGATCAGCGTCGGGGTCGGCCGGCACCACGCGGTCAGCCCCGAGGCGATGCGCCGGCGGGTCGGCGACGCGGTCGCGGCCGGCTATCGCTGCTTCAGCCCGCCGGTGGACGACCACTCGGCCTACGCCGATCTGGGCCGGACACCGCAGGGGATTCCGGTGCGGGTCTTCCGGCCGGTCGCGGAGGCCGACGTTCGGATCCTCATCGGCTCGGTGCTCCCCCATCTCCAGGCGGGATTCGGCGGCGGGTACAAGCTGATCTTCCCGGGCACCAGCCACCGGACGACGCTGGGGGCCCTGCACCGTCAGGGCCTCGAAGGCCGGACCGACGCCGCGGGCCTGCTGGGCGGCGCGGCGTCCGAGAACCCGATGCGCCTGGCGATCCGCGCCGCGGCGGCTCGGCTCGGTCCCTGCTGGTCGATCAGCCATCTGATCGGCGGTCCCGGCCAGGTCTTTCGCATCGTCGCCGGACATCCCGAGGGCGTGCAAGACCGCCTGGCCGACGAGGCCCGGCGCCGGTTCCAGGCACCGGTGCGGGCGCCGGCCGATGTGGTCGTGGCGGGCAATCATCCCTGGCCCGGTGATCCCATGCAGAGTTTCAAGGTGTTGCTCCACCACCGAGCGGCCTGCCGGCCTGGGGGCGTGCTGGTGGGCCTGTTCTGGACCGACCCCGACGAGATCGGCCGCTCGTTCCCGATCTCGACGCTGCGGCGGATCGCCGCCACCGGCGCCTGGGGCGGCTGGGCCATCCGCCGGCTGGTCCCGATCGCCCAGCACGCCGCCGGTGCGGCCGGCTCACCGGCGGCGTTCCTGATCCGCTGGGCCCGCGAGCTGGTCGTCGACCGCACCGTACTGGTGTATGCCCCGCCCCTCCGGGAATGCGTCGGCCCCCGCCTCGGTCCGATCCAACTCTTCGACGATTGGGACTTACTCCTGTCCCGGATCCCCTCTCCCGGAGCACGGCCCCGGATTCGCGTCTTCCCGGTCGGGGGCTTGACCTATGTTCCTTCATGAGGTTCCTGGGCGAGCGGGGGGCGTCCGCCCCCTGTCCGATGATTCCCGGCGAGCGGGGGGCGTCAGCCCCCTGTCTTCTCGGCCCCGGACAGGGGGCTGACGCCCCCCGCTCGCCTTTCGGAACAGACTCTCAGCGCGCGCCCGTCGAGAATCCCCAGTTTCCCCAGCCGATTTCCGAAGGTCGGTCGAGGTATGTCGCAGCGACGTCGTGGTTTCACGCTGATCGAGCTCCTGGTCGTCATTACGATCATCGCGCTCTTGATCGCCTTGCTCTTGCCGGCCGTCCAGGCCGCGCGGGAGGCGGCGCGGCGGGCCCAGTGTACGAACAATCTCAAGCAGTTCGGCCTGGGCATCGCCAACTACGAGTCGGCCAACACCTGTCTGCCCAGCGGGCTGATCTTCGGAGTCGGCGTCCCTCCCTGCAACGCGGCCGGCGGCGGCGGTGGCTGCCAGAATACGCCCTGGTTCGTCCTGATGCTCCCCTACCTCGAGCAGTCCACGCTCTACGCGTCCTTTAATGCCGCGATCGGCGTCGAAGGGCCCGCGTTGCTGGGCTACATCGTCAACAGCACGGTCTGTACGACCCGGATCGCCGCGTTCCAGTGCCCGAGCGATGAATCGCAGGTCTTTAGCTTCACGGCCGTTGCGGCGAATCAGTTCCCCATTCCGCCGCTCCCCTGGTCGCTGACCAAGGGGAATTATGGCATCAATTGGGGGAACTGTGATTGGGGCCAGGGCGTTCTCGGGCCGAGCCCCTTCAGCCGCAACCTGTTCCTCCAGTCGCCGTTCGGTCTCAACACGAGCGGCACCGGCCCCATCCTGATCACGATCGGCTCATTCACGGACGGGACCAGCCAGACGCACGTCGCCTCCGAGCTCTTGCAGGGAGTCGCCGGACGACATCCGCGGCACCCTTTGGGCCCCCCAATCCCGGCGGGGCTTCCTACATGACGCGGTTCACCCCCAACGGCGACCAGGACTACGTCCCGCTGTTCCAACCCTGGGCGTCCATCTCGCCCAGTTCGCTGGCCTTCGACAACGCGGACAACCTGCCGGGTCTCTACGGCTCGCATAACAGCTCCAGCCCACCCAACCCGGGCTCGCTGTGCGATAGTCAACCGACGCGAGGCTTGAGGTGCAACGACCAGGCCCTCCAGTGGGCCGCGTTCTCGGGGACCCGGAGCCGGCATCCGGGCGGGGTCAATACCCTCTTCGGCGGCGGCTCGGTCCACTTCATCAAGAACTCGATCAGTCCCATGACCTGGGTCCAGCTCGGCTCGATCAATGGCGGCGAAGTGATCGGCTCGGATTCGTATTGATCAAAGTTGGCTCATGTGGGGAAAGCGGTGCTGTCCTCAGACCAACCCGGAGCGCCAGCGAGGGTTCCCCCTTTCGCCGCAAGGATTTGCGGTAACCGTCGTTGGCGCTTTCGGGCTGGTATCGAGCCGACTCGGGATGTCCCGCCTGAGGGCTCATCATTTCCCCGTTTTGGGACGATGCCTTGTGTCTCGCATTCCCAGGGCGCCGCGAAGCCCCCGCTAAACCAGGCCTGGTTCAAATCAGGTTAACACTTGGCGGCGTAAAGCCCTCAGCTGCTTCGCCAGAACACCTTGCCCTGAAATCGGTTGTGACCGCAATGGCCCGGCCGTGCATCGCGAAACGGGTTACCCTGGCTCTGAGCGACGTGAACCAGGCCCTAAACACAATACCGTTGAAATAGGCGCAAGCCACAGCCTCCTGTTACTTTGGGTTTACTCACGACCCAAGCAACACGGAGGCCATGACTCGCATGCCGCACGGACATTGCACGCTGCCGCCCGATGGGTCGGGCCGGATCTTGGATCGCTTGGCGGGACTGGAACAGATTATCTCGCCCGAGGCCGTTCGCCAAGTCCTCGCGGCCACCGGTAAAACCAATCAACGACGTTGCACACTGACCCACGAGATTGTTTGCTGGGTGGTCCTGGCCATGGGGCTGTTGACCGACTTGCCGATCCGCCAAGTCTTCAAGCATGCACGCCGGCTCCGAGTCGGCGAGGAGAGTCCCCATCGATCCAGCCTGTGTGTGGCCCGGCAACGCCTGGGCATCGCGCCGGTCCGCCACCTGTTCGAGCACGTCGTTCATCCTCTGGCCCGGCCCGATACGCCCGGAGCCTTCTACCGCGGGTTCCGCCTGGTCGGCATCGATGGGACCGTCTACGATGTCCCCGACTCGGAGGCCAACGCCGCGGCCTTCGCGCGCCCTCGGCCGGGCCGCGCGGCGACGGCGCGTTCCCCCAAGTCCGCAAGCTGAGCCTGGTCGAATTGGGGACCCACATCGAACTGGCCTTCGTGGTCCGGTCGATCGCCCACGGCGAACCGTCGATGGTCGGCGGCTTGCTCCGCCATCTGACTCCGGAGATGCTCCTGTTGGAGGATCGCGGGTTTTTCAGCTATGACCACTGGAAAACGGCGATGTTGCGGGGCGTCCAGCTGTTGGCACGCGTGAAAAGCGGCTTGATCCTCAAGTCGATCCAAAACCTGGCGGATGGCTCGTACCTGGCCAAGATTTATCGGGGTTGCTACGACCGTCAGATCGATCGGGATGGGATCGTCGTCCGGGTGATCCGCTATACACTGGACGACCCGCAACGAGTCGGACACGGTGAAACTCATGTGCTGATCACGAATCTCCTTGACGCGGAGCTTTATCCTGCTGAAGAATTGATTATTCTTTATCACGAGAGATGGGAACAGGAGTTGGTCTATGATGAGCAAAAGACCCATCATGATCCGCGGCGGGCGACCAAGCCGGCACAGATGCGAAGCGAGACCCCGGCGGGGGTGATCCAGGAGATCTATGCGCTGTCGCTGGGTCATTTCGTGATCCGAGCCTTGATGGTTGCGGCCGCCGGGACCGTGGGGCTGGACCCGGATCGGCTGTCGTTTCTGGGGTGCTTCCAGATCCTCAAGTGCCGGTTGCCAGAATGCAACAGCTCGACCCCCGAGGCGTTCGAGGAGTGGTACCAGGGATTGTTGTGGGAGATGCAGGGGGAGCGCACCGATGACGAAATGCGGAGGAACCGGATCAATCCGCGAGTGATCAAGCGTAAAATGTCCAAGTGGAAAAAGAAACGATCCAAACATCGACACATTCCGCCCTTGAAGAAAACCTTTGCAGAGACAGTGGTTATGCTTCCTTAAACGGTATTGGCCCTAAACACCAGGCTAGAAAAATTTTCGGATTTTTTATCTGCTGCTGGGGCTGAGAGTTGGGGCGACTGTCGACCGAAATCCTCGCTAGGTGCATTAACGATTTTCCAAAGTTGCGGCATCCTGAGAGTATGGACCACGTGCAATCACTCCCGAGACGGGCGCCAGCACCGCGCCTCCCGGTTCACGCCGTCGTCGCAATCGGATATCAGCCAAGGAGATCGGGAACGGCAACCTTCGAAAAAGATGTCCCATTGTGCCACTTGGTGACACCCGCATCGGTCGGTGAGTCCCTCAGGGGACCTGCGTTGGGCCGGGTGGCCCGGTCGGCAGACCGTGCCACCGCGCGGGACGCGGGCCACGCAACTGGGAGGCAATTGAGCGTATCTTCCTTACCCGTGGGTCACCATGAGCGAGTTCACGGCCTCGGCCGGGATGACTTCTTCCTGGGGAAACGTGCTGAGAAATCCCTGGTAAGCGGCGCCCATCGCTGCAGCGAAGCCCGAGAGCGCTCCGTCGGCGAGGACCGTCTCGCGCTGGATCTCGGGCATGGCGTGCTGGCGAAACCCTTGCTCCAGCCGCTGGCGGACCAGGTCGCAGCAGGTGGGGACTTCGCCGGCCAGGACGATGGCCTCGGGGGCGAACAGGTTGGCCAGATTGGCCACGACCAGTCCCAGATCTCTCCCGACCTGTTCGAGCAGGCGCGAATCGACCGGTCGCCCGATTCGGCGGCCGCGACCAGGTCATCCAGGGACAGGTCGTCCCCTTTCTCCAGGAGCGATCGGCGCAACGGCGACTTCCGGGTGGACTTCAACAATTCGATGGCTTGGCCGATGATCCCCTTGGCCGAGACGAGCTGGGTCATGGTCTGGGGATGACCGTCCCGCGGGAAGACGGTCCGGCCGAGCTTGCCGGCCAGTCCTCCATTGCCCGTGTAAATCCGTCCATCGATCACGATTCCCATGCCGATCCCGGAACGAGCGGCGACGCACAGGAAGTTGCGGCGTCCCCGGCCGGCGCCGCGGAGCATCTCGGCCAGCGTGAGTGCGCGAATGTTCTCCTCGACGAAGACCGGGCAGTCGAAGTGCGGCCGGAGTTCCTCGAGCAGTGGGACATCCTGGAAGTCGGGGAGCAGGGCGTAGCGCACGATCCGGCCCTCGCGCGAGTCGAGGAGCCCCGGCGCGGCGATGCCGACGGCGAAGACGCGCAAGGCCCCCGCCTGCCAGGCCGTCTCCTTCGCCGCATCCAGCACGATCTTCAACACGGTATGCCGGCTGAGGCCCGCCCGCAGGGCGACCTCCTTCTGGGCCACGATCCCGCCGGCGAAGTCGGTCAACACCGTGCGGACGCGCAGGGCTTCGAAATCGACGCCCAGGAACCGGCCGTAATCGGGATTGAGCCACATGGGGACCGGCGAGCGGCCGCGCCGGGTCGGCCGCGCGTGATCTTCCAGCAGGATTCCTTGCTGGAGGAAGTCCTCTACGTAATTCCCGATCGTCGATGCATTGATGTTGAGCCTGCGGGCAAGATAGAAGCGCGAACATCTCCCCTCACGGAAGATCCGGTTGAGGATCCGGTGCTTGTTGGCGATCAGCTTGGATTCCCGCGGCCGATGACGTTGGAGCACGCTCATGCCGTGTCTACTCTCGAAAAGGAGATACGCTCAGTCCCGGCGGGTTGTCGAGCGGCCTCGCTGATTTCCGGGACTCTTCAACTCAGCGATTATACAACGTGATCCTACGTTCAAAAAGAGATGTAAGGCCGGTCATTGAGATTCGCCCCCGCGACCCGGGGCCGGCTCCCGCGAAGGCGGGGTGCGGGAAGCCGCACTCCGCTCCTCGTGGTCCCTTCCCGGCCCGTCTCGGTCGGATCGGGCCTGGAGCGGGGGTCCGGTCAGCCCGGCGGTCCCGATCAATAGGCGTCGGAGGAGATGACCTCGCCGTTGGCCCGGGTGCCGAGCGACCACCAGGTGTACATGTTAATCGAACTCTTGACGAAGTGGACGCTGCCGTCGGCGAAGAGCACGTTGCAACCGCCCGAGTGGAGGCTGTTGGCGTTGGCGAAGGTGGCATCGTTGGGATAACCCCCGCCGGTGAAGCGGCAGTCGCCCCAGTTGTACTGGGTCGAGCTCGGCGGTGCGATCGTGTTGAACATCGTCATCCCCAGCGAGCCGACCTCCCAGAAGATACCGCGGGTATTGTTGAGGCCCTGGCGGTTCTGGATGGCGATCGTGCAGCCCTGCAGCCCGGTGATGACCGCCGTCGGGTTGGCGTTGGCGTCATATTGCTGCGCCGCACCGCCGGCTGCGGCGACCCCCGTGGTCGAAGTCCCCCCGTAGTTGGTCGGCAGCGTTGCATTATCCGTCGAGTTGTTCGCACCCCCGACCTTGCTCACCAGCCCCTCGGAGAACGCCACCGTGTTCGACGTGCCGTCCGTGACGCTCTCGATCCCATAGCTCTTATACCACCAGAACAGCCCGGTGCTCCCCTGCGTCGCCCAGATATTGGTGGGCGCCGTGTTATTCGGTGACATGGTCGTGGTCCCGGCCGAGCCCAGATAGCTGAGGTCCAGCATATCCGTGCGATTGTCCGCCGTCCGAAGGACCGTCAAGCTCCCGGCGTTGGCGTCCGACGGACACAGGAACACCGACACACGCTGCCCCGTGACCGTCGAGTTGGCGTAGTATCCGTAGCTATTCGGCATATTATTGCCGAGCGAGAAGTTGATCGCGTTGTACATCGTTGATTGCTCGAGCTGGCTGAGCATCATGGCGTGGCTGCTCCAACTGTCCCATTCGTATGAAGTGATCGGACCGTAGCGCGAAACACCGAGCGGGAAGACGCCGATGGCCGAAAGGTAGTTGTGCATCCCCAAGCCGATCTGCTTGAGATTGTTGGTGCACTGGGATCGCCGCGCCGCCTCCCGGGCCGACTGGACCGCGGGCAGGAGCAAGGCAATCAACACGGCGATGATGGCGATCACGACCAGCAGCTCGATCAACGTGAATCCCCTGCGCGACCTGACAGCATTCGCCCCCAACATGCGAACCTCCTTCGGCCCCTTGATGAGATGGGTGAGAGCATTTCAATCACTCTTATATAAGTCAAGCGGAACCCTCGCCGTCAAGCAAAAAATTCGTCAATAGAATAAGAAAATGAGGATGCCGCCTCGTTTCATGCTTTGTAAAGCTGATTGGCACGGCGCGTTTATCGGGCGGCGCGGTCGTCGAGGTAACAATCTCCGATGAAAGGCCGACGGTTATGGGGTCGAGACCGGCCGCCTTGCGAGTCGGAGAGCGGGAGATGCAACCCAGTCTTAGACAAAGTATTATGTTCGTGAAATCGTGAATCTTCTGCCGGACTCTCTCGCATCCACTGAGGTCGGTGATCTTACGTACATGATCCGATGTTCAGAGAAGTGGAGACCCCTGATCAGGTCTAAAATGCCATTTATAGCCTATTTCCGGCCGATTGCGGGGAGGTGGGAAGCGTGGCGCAAGCGCCCCGTTCATCGCTATGGGGGATTCCAGGGGATTTCGGCCGCGATCGTCGCACTCGAGCCTCTGTCGCCCGGACCGAAGACCCTGGCCCTGTCGCCAAGCCAAAGAGGGCGTCTGACCTGGGTAGGGACGTTCACAGTTAAGACCTCGGATCGGCCGGTGGGCAACGGCCGGGCTCGTCAATAAGAGTTGGCGGAGATGACCTCGCAGATACCACCAGAACAGCTCGGTGCTCCCCTGGGTCGCCCAGGCTCAAAACACGTCCTCTTCTCCGACGACCCACAGATAATGGAACTGGTGGGCGACATGATCCCAACGCTCGTCCGGCAGGCCGGCGAGGAACGCAGCCAGCGCGCCGCGGGCGCGGTTCTTGGGGTTCTGGAACGGCTTGTGTTTGAGATCGGGATCGTCGGGCAGAGACTCGACGATCGCCACGGCGCGGGCCGGGTCGATGGCCGCCATGGCCTCGACGGTGTGCGTCGTCCCGACGTCCTCGGCTGTCGGTCCGCGATCGAGAATGGGCTGGAGCACGAGCATGGCGAGATCGCGGTCGTAACGGGCCAGGAGCAGGGCCAGCATGCTGTCGGACATCGCCGCCGTGACGGCCCCGGGCGTTGACAACGGGCGGAACGAGACGGTGCGCCAGAAGTGCTCGGGTACGAGGGACGGGTCGATCCGCTCGGCGACCGGCAGCAGCGCGGCCGCAACGGTCGCGGCATCTTGAACCTCGACTCCCGCGGAGCCACGCCGGCCCTCGGCCGCCAGAATCGTCAGCGCGGCGGACGCTTCCTTGAGGAATCGAGCCGCCTTCGCTTTGTCGGCGTCAGCGGTCGCCAGGGCGATCATGCCCAGGGCATGAGCCCGAGCGAAGGGGAGTGCCCGGGCGTTCGGCCCTTTGCCCAGGTCGCGATCGGCAAGCCGGCGAGCCCGCGCCGGGTCCTTCAAGGCCATGGCGTAACCGATCCGCGACAGGTCGCGCGCGAGCTGGTCCGGCTCCTTGAGCGTGGTCAACAGCCGTTCCGCCGCGACCGAGTCGACCTGGGCCAGCTCCTGGGCCATGTTGACCCGATGGCGATCGGGTATGGCCGGCTCGTCCACGCCTTCGATCAGCTCCAGCGCCGGGCTCGATCGCCCGGCCGTGGAATCGGAAGCCCCTCGCGTCGACGAAGAGGAACGACCGCCGCGGCGGGACCTCTCCGAGCCGGAACCGTCCCCCGCCCTCGGTGGTCGCTGGGATCGGTGCGCCCGTCGTGCCCAGAACCCAGACCGACGCGCCGGCGACCGGTCGGTCGCGGCGGTCGAGGACCCGGCCTTCGATGGCCGCGAGGCGTTTCGGAGCTTCGGGCTGGAGGACCCCGGCCGCGGGCTGCCGATCGGCGTCGACGACCATGCCGTTGATGGGAACCGGCGCGGGCCTGTCATCTCCCGCAACGAGGGGGGTGTGACCGACGATTGATGTAGAGTTTGAGGAGCTTTCTCAGTAAGATTTTGGGGGATTCTCTTCTCTCTTCACGGAGGCCCGACGATGTCCGCACAGATCATCAGCCGCACTGAGGCGGGTTTCACCGTCCAGATCACCATCCCCTACCACCGCTCGATGCTCGAGTTCGAGGAAACGCTCCAGGACCAACTCAACGCCGCCGGTGTCCTGGCCACTGAGGAAGGACTGCGGCAATTCGACACCGACGGCTCTCCCCTCACCGTCGGCTCGGTCACGTTGACCAGCAAGGGTCAGTCCTCCAAGGATTACCAGACGCCCTATGGCATGGCCACGGTCCAACGGCACGTCTACCAGAGTCCCCAGGGCGGAGCCACCTACTGCCCCCTGGATCGTGACGCCCGGATCATCGTCAGCTCCACCCCTAAGTTCGCCAAGATGGTCGCGAGTAAGTACGCCGAATTCGGCTCGGCGCGAGTCCGGCGCGATCTGCGCGACAACCACGGCCGGGACGTCTCGCGCTGCCTGATCCAGGACGTCGCCGACGCGGTGGCCGCCGTGGCGCTGGTCAAGGAGGAAGACTGGAGTTACCACCTCCCCACGATGGACACGCCCCCGACGACCGTGGCCCTCAGCTTGGACGGGACCTGCGCGCTGATGTGCGAGGACGGTTGGCGGGAGACGATGGTCGGGACGATCAGCTTCTACGACGGCGCGGGCCAGCGGCAGCACACGATCTACCTGGCGGCGACGCCCGAGTACGGCAAGGCGACCTTCCTGGGTCGCTTGGAGGCGGAGGTGTCCCAGGTGAAGGCGAAGTATCCTCAGGCCCACTACGCCGGGATCGCCGACGGAGCCAAGGGGAACTGGGAATTCCTCCGACGGTACACTGACACTCAGGTCGTGGACTTCTGGCATGCTGCGGAGTATCTGGGCAAGGCGGCGGCGGTGCTGTACCGGGGCCAGCCCGCGACGCGTCGGTCGTGGACGGAGGCGAGCTGTCACACGTTGAAGCACGAACCCGGAGGCGCGGCCACGATCCTCAAGCAATTGAAGTCGCTGGCGAAAGTGCGGCCGTGGGCCAAGGATGATGAGGACGTACAACGAGCCATCACCTACTTCACCAACCAATCGACCGCGGGACGGATGGACTATGCGGCGCGGGTCGCCAACAACGAGCCGATCGGCAGTGGCGTGACCGAAGCCGCCTGCAAGGTGATCGTGAAGCAACGTCTCTGCGGTTCGGGGATGAAATGGAAGGAGTCGGGAGCGGCGGCGGTGCTGAGTCTACGCTGCTTGAACCACACGACCGGGAGGTGGGACCAGTTCTGGTCGAAGATCGACCGCTGCGGGTTTCCGGTGGCAGCCTGAACCCTGGGCGGTTTCCGATAATATGCTACATCAATCGTCGGTCACACCCAACGAGGGCATTGATCCCGATCCAGAGCAGAAGCGCCGGCATCCTCATCGCCTCTTTCTCGAGAGGACCTTCGGGATTCCTCCGTCCATGGAGGATAACGCGCAGTCCTTGGTGCGACCACTCCCCACTTCGAGGGGCGCTCATAAAAGCGAAAGAGCGATCGGGATTCAGTTGAAGCTTACATTTCTATCACCTATATTAGGTGCGGGACTGGCTCCGACGGCCAATTGAGAGCGCTTTCCGAGGAGACCCGAATGCTCGGTACGCACGATCTGCCGGCATTCTTGCTTGCCAGCTTCCTCCTGTGGATCGCGCCGGGGCCGGACACGATGTATATCCTGGTATGGAGTATTGCGCAGGGGAGACGGGCCGGCGCCATGTCGGCGCTGGGGATTGGCTGCGGCATCCTGCTCCACACCGCGCTGGCGGCGTTCGGGTTGTCCGCCCTGCTGGCCGCCTCGGCCCCGGCGTTTTCCCTGTTGAAACTGGCGGGGGCGGCGTATCTGTTGTATCTCGGCATCCAGGCACTGCGAGCCACTGGGAGGCTCGCGACCCCTGAGGTTGCCGCGGCCACTCCCGGGCGGATCTTCCGTCAGGGGGTCTTGACCAATGCCTTGAATCCCAAGGTTGCCATCTTCTTCCTCGCATTCTTGCCCCAGTTCGTCGACCCCGGCGCCCGGCTCGGGCCACTCCCGTTCCTGCTGCTGGGCGGCCTGTTCGTCTTCGGTGGGACGCTGTGGTGCCTGTGTCTGGCCGTCGGCGCCGCCCGGGCGACGCGCCGCCCTCCGGCAGAACAGCCGGCTCATGGCCCGGCTGGAGCGGCTCTCGGGCTGCATCTACATCGGGCTCGGACTCAACCTCCTGCGGACCCGGCTACGGCCTTCGTGAGGGTTCGCCCCGTCGCAAGTCCTCGGTGCTCGACCCCGCCCCGGGCGGCGGAAAGACTACGAACGACTCAATGCTGATTCACATCTTCAGAAATAAGAAAAGTAGGTGAGATCGTCCTTCGCCACGGCCTGGTGTCCGGCCAGCGATTGCGTCTGATGTCTGCAGAGACATCGGCCGGCGAGGGCCGGCCTCCCCATCGGGAATCGCGATCTCCCAGGTCTTGCACGAAGCAGGGATCCTACCCCAGACGTTTGTGTCGCTGCATTTGCCCGCATTCTCGAAGCGGGATTCAAGATCCAGGGATCCTCTCCGACGGATCGCCGCCGGTTTTCCGGCCCATCGTCATGCGTAAAGTTACGGCCACTCCGTCATTCACGCAGTGAGCGACGAACGACCGCTTGCATGAGAAGAATAGTGGCAGCCTATTTTTTTGTGGTTTGATGACCTGTTTTTCGCTTGCATTGTAAACAAGGCCTGATTAGGATCTTCGTACTTTCACGTTCAAATATCGGTTTCGGTAAATATCGAGGATGTTGTCAGACCATCATTCACGCAATAATCGACGGCCAATGAATTGCATGGAGAGGGGACGACGGACCACCTTTCCCGGCTTTACCGCGACCACAGGGGAGGGCCTCAAGAGTCGATAACGATCAGCACGAATCGCTCCCATCGAGCTGCGAGCCAAGTGACGATCCCTGAGGGTGGCCCTCGAGGAAGAAGGTGGAACTCCTCGCCGCAATTGGATCGTCCGTCGAAGGTTCGTTGCATAGCCCAACCGGTGAATCCCGCAGTGGTTCGCGGGCCAAGGTCATTGCCTTGCGCCGGGCCGGGACGGCGTTGACGCCCTAGAGCTGAAGAATTGCAATCGCGCATGACTTGGCTCGTCGTCCCGTGTCGAAAGCCGTGAGAGTGATTTAGTGTTGATCTATTGTCGTGCTTGTTTCGTGAGATGAAGATAAGTCGTTCCGGATCCCTGACGGGATTCGCCGGAACGCCGCACGCCGAACGATCGAGTTTGATCAGCCCGGGATTCTCCCACGACGGCTCATCTGGTTCGCCGCCACGCCGGCCGATCGGCGCCCCGGGTGCGCCCTGGCTTTACCACGCTTGACGATGCGACATCCCCAACAGGAGCTCATCCATGAACCTATTCCGCCACAATCCCGCAAGGTCCCGGCGACCCGGGTCGAATCGCGAGCGCAACCACCGCCGCGGAATCGCCATCGAGGGGCTGGAACGGCGAACCCTGCTCTCCTCGGGCATGGGCGTCGGCATGAATCTCGGCGGCCTCAGTTATGGCGCGACCGACATCCCATTCGCGAACGTGATGGAGATGGCCAAGTATCAGTGGAACGTCACCCCCGCGAAAAGCCCCGGGTACCCCTGGAACATCCCCAATGTCACGACCCCGTCCCTGGACTCCAACGGATACCCCATCGGCCTCGGCAACCTGCCATCGCAGGGCTATGCCATGGATACCTTCGTGTTCGACAACCAGGGGGAGTACTATCCCACCGGCACTTATACGCTCACCTTCGACGGATCCGGGACGATCGCGATCAACGACTTCGTCGATCCCGTCCAGACCTTCACGCAGAGCGGCGGGACCGGGCAGCCGCAGAACGTCACCATCAGCGCGACATCCCCATGGGGCATAGTCATCGCGATTACCAGCTCGAATCCGGCGGATTACGTCCAGAACATCCGGCTGGTCTTGCCGGGCCTCCAGGGTACCTACCAGACCCAGCCGTTCAATCCGCAATACCTCAGCGCGCTCCAATCGTTCTCGACCCTGCGGTTCATGGACATGATGCTCCCCGACTTCAACTCGGCGACGACCAGCGACGGACAGAGCGGCGAGCTGACCTGGGCGGAGCGGACAACCCCGACCTATTTCACCCAGGCAACACCCGCCGGGATCAGCGTGGAGGACATGGTCGCTCTCTGCAACACCCTCCAGGAGAACATGTGGGTCACCATGCCCGTCAACGCCGACCCCAACTATGAGCTCAACTTCGCCGATTACGTCAGCGACAACCTCGATCCCGGGCTGAAAGTCTACGTCGAATACGGCAACGAGCTCTGGAATTCGAACTATCAATATGAATATAATTATGTTCATTCATATGCAATTGCCAACGGGATCAATCAATCCCAGGCCATGGCCGACCTGGCCACGGATAATTGCTGGGATATCTGGCTCCAGGCGTTCGGCGGCCAGACCGGCCGCATGGAACGCGTCGTGGCCGCCCAGTTCGAGGTCCCCGCGACTTTTAACCAGGAGATCACCCAACTGGTGGCGATCAGCAGCCCGAGCGATCCCGATCATGGGTTCGACGTCATCTCGGGGGCCGCGTATTACCTCCCCAACACGAACTCGTTCAACTCCCAAACGACCGTCCAGCAGTTCGATGCGGCCGAGATGACGGACGTGACCGGCGGATTCGACCAGGAACTCCAGAATTTCATGACGATGAGGAGTTCCTGGGAGACGCAGCTCAACCAGAATATCCCCGTGATGATGTATGAGGGTGGGCAGCAGGTGAAGGCCTCGACCTCGACCTCCTGGTACAAGACCTACATCGCGGCCCAGACCGATCCCGGCCAGTTCGCCGTGGTCATGGCCTACTTGAACGAGCTCGAAGCCGCGGGTGTGACGGAGGTAAACTATTTCGACTTCAGCCAGCTTCCGAACCAATGGGGCGAGTACGGAAGCATGGATTACCTGGGAGAGCCCTCGAACCTGACGCCCCGATACGACGCGCTGCTCGACTTCATCGATCCCCAGTCGTCGGCCGTTATCCTCACACCCCCGGAGGATACGACCACGCAGGGCAATTGGATCGGGACCTACGGCGCGCAGGGCTACGACGTCATCGGCGACACTCCCAGCTTGCCCTCCTACGCCACCATCTCGGCCAGCGGCGAGTCGAAATGGGTCTGGTCGACCAGCACGACCGCGCGCCAGGCCCTGCAAAACCCGGGCGGATCCGGCCGGATCGAGGCATCCTGGTACTCGACCACCAGCTTCACGGTGAACCTGAACCTGACCGACGGCCAGGAGCACGACATCGAACTGTACGCGCTCGACGTGCAGAGCTCGCCGCAGCGGGTCGAACAGATCCAGATCAGTGACGCGGCAACGGGGACGGTGCTGGGCACCGAGACGGTCTCCTCGTTTATGGGGGGGGTGTATCTGAACTGGGAAGTGTCGGGCGACGTCGTGATCACGATCACGCGGAAATCGGGCGTGAACGCGGTGCTCAGCGGGATCTTCATCGACCCGCCACCGCAGGCGTCCTCGGCCACGTTCCTCAAGACGGACACGACAACGCAGGGCAATTGGATCGGGACCTACGGTGCGCAAGGCTACGACGTCATCGGCGATACCCCCAGCTTGCCCTCCTACGCCACCATCTCGGCCAGCGGCGAGTCGAAATGGGTCTGGTCGACCAGCACGACCGTGCGCCAGGCCCTGCAAAACCCGGGCGGATCCGGCCGGATCGAGGCATCCTGGTACTCGACCACCAGCTTCACGGTGAACCTGAACCTGACCGACGGCCAGGAGCACGACATCGAACTGTACGTGCTCGATTTGCAGAGCTCGCCGAGCCGCGTCGAGCAGATCCAGATCAGCGACGCGGCGACGGGGACGGTGCTAAGCACCGAGACGGTCTCCTCGTTTACGGGTGGGGTGTATCTGAACTGGAAAGTGTCAGGCGACGTCGTGATCACGATCACGCGGGAATCGGGCGTGAACGCGGTGCTCAGCGGGATCTTCATCGACCCGTCGGCGCCAACATCCTCGGCCACGTCCCTCGAGGCGGCCACGACGACGCAGGGCAGTTGGATCGGGACCGACGGCGCGCAGGGCTACGACGTCATCGGCGATACGCCCAGCGATCCCTCCTACGCCACCGCGTCGGGCAGCATCGGATCGACCTCCACCTGGGCGGCCAGCATGATCGATCCGGGTCCCACCCCTCAGCGCCGGCGGTCGGTGGATCGCGACGACTGACACCGCGGTGTCGTGGCGGGACTCCCCGTGTCCCTGCGATCGTGGACCGGTGCGTCGCGCGCTGCGCCGGACTTGACGCCTGGGGGGTTTCGGGTCGGGGCCGGCCTGGTACGATGGGGGGGAGTCATGACCGCCCACCGGGCCGGTCCTCTTCGATCTGGCGCGGCGTGGTGCGGTGCAGTCGATTGTGGGAGGGAGACGAGCATGATCCGGCGGACCGCGCCCGCGGGCTTCACCGCGATCGAAGTGCTGGTGGTCATCGCGATCATCGGCGTGCTGGTGGCCCTCTTGCTCCCGGCTGTGCAGGCGGCGCGCGAGGCGGCGCGGCGCGCGCAGTGCGCTGGCAACCTGCACCAGCTCGGGGTCGCCATCAACAACCACGTCAGCCGATCGGAGTCCATACCCGGCAGCCTCTTCCGGCTCTTGAGAGAGATCGAGCAGACCACCCTGGCCAACCTCCCTCGGGATACAACGACGGCGACACCCGCCGGACTCACCGCCCGGTTGACCACGATCGCCGTTTTCTTGTGTCCCTCGGACCAGGCGCCGGCGGGGCTGCCGGGTGGCAACAATTACGCCGGTAACGGCGGTGTCGGGTTCACCAGCTCGGGCCGAGTGCGGAACGGGGCGTTCGGCGCCTCCATCCGCGATTTCGCCGACGGATTGAGCAACACGGCGGCCATCTCGGAGTGGGTCCGAGGCAATGGCGACCCCCAGGTTCGGGACCCCAAGCGGGCCGTCTTCTCGACCCCCAACCAACTGATTGGTCAGACGGACCTCCCGCCATTCGCCGCGGCATGTCATGGTCTGGACCCGCAGCTTGCTCAGCTCCAGAGTCTCGGCAAGGGCATGGACTGGACGAGCTCCGGGTTCGGGTACACTCTGTACAACCACATCCTCGGGATCAACGACCACACGTGCACCAATGGTGGACTCGTCCAGCAGGGCGCCTGGACCGCGGGGAGCATGCACTCCTCGGGGGCCAACGTCCTCTTCGCCGACGGGCACGTCGCGTTCATGAAAGATACGATCGCCCTTCAGACCTGGCAGGCCCTGGGTACCCGCAACGGCGGAGAAGCCGTTTCGAGTCTCGAGTGAGACGCCTTGGGTCCGGCTTCCTCGCGCCGCGGCCTTTCATCAAGAATTGCAGAAAGTGGCGTGAGGGTGTTGCCCGGGGCGGGCAGTACTCCTTGAAGAGACGGAGCGGGCCACGCGACGCGACCCAACGGAGCGACCATGAGAGGTACACGAATCGGAGCCGGGTGGCAGCTCGAGCGACTGTTTCGCGTGGGGAGCGTGGGGACGCTGACCGATGCGCAGCTCCTGGGCCAGTTTGTGGACGGTGACGACGAGGCGGCGGAAGCGGCGTTCGCCGCGATCGTCGGTTGACACGGGACGATGGTCCTGCGGGTCTGCCAGACGGTGCTCCACGACATCCACGCGGCGGAGGATGCCTTCCAGGCGACATTCCTGGTGCTGGCACGCAAGGCGTGGACGCTCGGCGATCGGGAGCACTTGAGCAACTGGCTCTACGGGGTCGCCCTGCGCACGGCCCGCAAGGCGCGGACGGCCGCCGCGCGCGGCGGCTCCGCGATGGCGAAGCGGCCTGCCAGCGGTCCGTCGCGATCGCGGATCGCCCGCCGGGTGAGGGCGAGAGCCGGGACGAGCGGGTCCGCATCCTGCACGAGGAGATCGGCCGCCTGCCGGGATCCTACCGCTCGGCCATCGTGGTCTGCTACCTCGAGGGGATGACCCAGGAACAGGCAGCCCGGCAGCTCCGACTGGCCGAGAGCACGGTGCGAGGACGGCTGGCTCGGCGCGAAAGTTGCTCGGCCGCCGTTTGACCCTTCGCGGCGTCACGCTGTTGACCGGACTGATCGCGGTGGGCGCAGCCGCCGACGCGGCCGCCGCCCGACTGCCCGAGGTCACCGTTGAGACCATCGCGCGGGCCGCCCGTCTCTTCGGGAAATCAGGCCAGGCGACCGGCGGAGCCGTCTCGGCGACGGCCCAAAGCATCGCCCGCGGAGTGCTCTCCACCATGTGGCTCACATCGTTAAAGACCACGACGACGGTGATGGTCGCCGTCGTCGCGATCGCGACTGTTGGAACCGTGGCGCTGACCCAGCGCGCGGCCGAGGCGCAACCCCAGTTCGAAGCCGACGCAATCGCGGCACCCCGACCGGAACCCAGTTCCGCGACAGCGGCGGAGCCTTCACCGGCACCGGCTGCTCCATCGCCGCAACAGTCCGGTACCGGCCGGGCGAAATCGCCCAGGAAGAAGGGTTCCGGTTCAACGCAATCCGCCGAGGTTGACCCGGAACTGGCGAAACGCGCGACCGGGCCGATCCTTCGGGCTGTCCCCGTGTCCAAGGACTGCATGATCCTGGCTTACCTCCCCGATCAGAATCTTGGTCATGTCGACAACTTCGGAATGGGGAACAACGGCGGCGGAGTCCGGGTCTTGATCGAGTGCGGAACGATCCCACGACAAGAAGCCGCCGCGTCCGACCGGCAATTCCTGATCGCGCTCTATTCGCGCAAGACCACTTCGAACCCACCCACCGGACCGATCCACGCCTTCGAGATCCTGGACGATTGGCCCGAGATGGCCCACTGGAGCCAACATCCCCGCTACGCTCCGGAGCCGTTCGGGACCTACAAATTCGAACCCGGGGACGGCTGGAAGCTCTTCGACATCACGCCCCTGGTTCGCGCCCAGGCCAAGGCCGAACGCGAAGGGCACGGCATCCTGCTTCGGTTCCTCAGCGAAGATGTCCGGGGACCCAATTGGTCCGGCTACGACCTCGTCAGCCGCGAAGGGGCCGGCCAGTGGGCGAGCCGCCGTCCCCTGCTCCTGGTCGTGAAAGCCGCGAATGCCGAGAAGACGCCGGCGAACTGACGAGCCGGACAGGACCGAGACGAGCGCCGCCGTGCGCGCCGCAAGATCGTCCGCTAGGCTCTTGCCCTTCGACGCTCCGCTCGATTCAATGGGGGAGGTCCGACGCCTGTCGGACGCCGTGGGCCTCACCCGCTTCGATCGGAGCGTCATCATGGATCAACCCGCCGCGAAGCTCGCAAGGAGTGGATCAGCCGCCATCCTCTTCCCGATCGGGGGGCTGATGGGCGGGTTCCTCGTGGGCACGCTCCGGGCGATCGCCAAAGGGCCGGACCAGATCGCCCAGATCGGCTGCGTGCTCCGATGGGGGATCACGGGGTTCTTCCTGGGGCTCTTCCTGATCGTGCTCCTGTCGCTTAACCTGAGGGGAAGGAGCATCGTCTCGATCCGGCGATTGATGGCCTTCATCGCGATCGCGGGACTGCTCTTGTGGTTCATCACCCGGATCTTCTTCGGCGTGATCGGCGCCGATGGATTTTGAGGAGGTTCCCGACGATGGTCTCCGCACGAATCCAGGCCGCCGGCCTGATCGTGGCTACGCTCGGAATCGCGGCGTGGGTCGTGGTCGTTTCCCCGTCAACCGGGGCAGCCCCGGCGACGACCCTCGATGGCAAATCGATGGAAGCCTGGTGGGCCGACCTGGAGAAGGGAGAAACGGTCGCCACCCGGGCCTTGCTCAACCTGTCTGACCGGCCCAACGGCGCGGTCGCCTTCCTCAGGTCGAGGATGAAGCCGCTCACGATCTCGTCCGGGCAGGTCAAGTCGCTGATTCTCAAGCTGGGCAGCGCCAATAAGAAGGTATGGAAGCCGGCATTCGAAGAGCTCGAGTACTTCGATCCTCGACTGGCTATCGATCTCCCGACCCTGATGGATCGCTACACCGAATACCCGGCCCGACGGCGCATGGTCGAGGTCTTGAGCGCACGTGAGGCCGGGTCTCTGGAAGAGAAGCAGGACCTCCAATTGGCACCGGTCCTGAACGGGTTCAACTTCACAGCCAAGACGGCCTTGACGGGCCACTCGTGGTGGGCCGAACATCGCATCGAGCGCATCAACGTGGATTCCTGGGGCATCCCGAAGAAGAAGTGGACCCGCGAATCCTGCGCCATCGTGTTGCTGGAACACCTCGGCACGCCCGATGCTGTGGCGATCCTCAAGGAGATGGCCACCGGCCATCCCGACGCCTATCCCACAAAGCTGGCCAAGGAGGCGTTGAAGGCCGTCGTCGGTAAGTCGTAGGCCGTCGAATTCGCGCAAATCCCCACGATCGCCCCGCCGGACGATCGATTCGGAAATCCCGGCTCCGGGCGACTTTTTTCTTGACATCGATACTGA
Organism: uncultured Planctomycetota bacterium; assembly: GCA_963845755.1. GTDB lineage: Bacteria > Planctomycetota > Planctomycetia > Isosphaerales > Isosphaeraceae > CAWJTV01. Next base: position 356,073 of record CAWJTV010000011.1, on the reverse strand, counting down.
ACTGTTTTACACTATGTCGCGACATCGGACGATCCGGTCGATGGGAGGGGTAGCGTCTGTCCCAGACGCGGATCCTCCCCGAGAAGGAGACCAGCGATGTGGAGGCATGGTGATCTATTCATTACGGCCATCGAGGCGATCCCGGGTGATATGGTCCAGCGGCCGGGATGGGTCGTGGTGGAAGGGGAAGCGACGGGCCACAGTCATCGGCTGGATCGGTCGGGAGTGGCCGATCGGCTGGATCGGGGCGAGACGCTGTATCTGCGCGTGCTTGCCGAGCGGGCGACCGTGATCGACCACCGGCATCGACCGATCACCCTGCCGCGCGGCCTCTATCAGGTCTGGAAGCCGCGCGTGGATTCACCGGGGACAACCCGGGACGACGTGCGGGGAGACGCGGAGACCTTCAAGACGAGACGGTTGACGAGACGAAGTTGGAGTGACGCGTTTGCAACGACCCAGGGTGCGCCTATGGTGACCCTGAGTACACACTCAACCCACGCGTTCCCGCTCTCCGCATGGGTTGGACATGGCCAGTGTCAGGTCGCCCGGGACCGCGCTCCATGAGCCAGCATTCTTCCAGAATCGCCCATCGCATGCGAGGCACCGATAGGCTCGCGCCGGCGCAGGCCTGGGCGGAACGCGGATCGGGGCGTCGGGGAGCAGTCGCGTTTTGTTGCAGGCGGGGCAGCGGCCGGGTACGAGCTGCTGCACGACGATGATAAAGGGAATTCCCAGCACGAGGGTGACCTCTCGGAGGAACCCCACGGTCATGCCGGTCGAGCGCGCCCAGAGATTGAGGGACTGTGGCCCGACGGCTCCCCAGACCATCGAGTAAATCGCCGCGCCGAGGATGACGCCGACGGACGTCAGCAGCAAGGCTCGAATCACCCAGTCTTTGAGCGGACCTCGCTTGACCAGCGGGAACGCGACGATGGCGAGGACCATCGGGATGGCCACCGCTTCCATCAGGACCGCGAACGGCCAGCTTACGGCGCCGATTTCGGCCCAGCGCACCACCGGCACCAGGCACAGCGATGCGACCGCGGCGAAGACCACCAGCTTCATCATCTGGCGGACCGTCGGCGTCGACCAGCTCCGGACCGGTGGGACCTGCTTCCCTGTCATCACAAGACTCCGGCGGTCCGATGGCGCTCAGGGCCTGGTCAGGAGGATCACCTCATCGCGGATCACGGGACGCAGGCCCAGGGGCTGGAGCAGGTCGCTCACGGCCTCGCCCAGCGGTTTGCCGTGATCGGAGCCGGTGACGGTCGCCTCGGGATCGATCGTACCGCTCCGGCGAGCGATCGGGTCCAGCGCGATCGGCTCCTGGGTCTGCTCGGCCAGGGCCTTGACCACCGCGGCCAGCGACTTGCCGCGGAAGTCGAAGGCCTGCCGCTTTTCCAGCACGTGACGAAGCCGCTCGGCGGCCTCGCGCTGGCGGGCCGAAAGTGGCGATGGGGCCGTGTCCGGCTTGCGCGGGATGATGACCGGCTTGTCATCCTGAATCTCGTAGCTCAGGCCGAACGGGCTCAGGAACAAGTCGAGCCAGCTCCGCACGCTGAGTTCCGCCGTGAGCGTCAGTGGGATGGGATCACCGGGGTCCACGCCGGCCGCCGTCACCATCTCGGCAATCCGGTGCGGCTCGTCCGGGAATCTCTGTCCGATCAGGTAATGGAGGGCCAGGTCCAGCGGCATCGCGTCGATGCCGAAGTTCTGCTCCTGGTCGAGGTCCCGACTGACCTGGCGACCCGGGCTGAGTCCGAGCAGCTTCGCTTTCAGGATTTCCTCCGCCCTTTCGTGAATCCGGACCAGCCGTCCCTCCGGGTCGATCAAGAACTCGGTCGGGTAGGCACTCACGTCGTAATCCTTGATCGTCTGACCGGTCGAGTCGAGCAGAATCGGGAAGGGCAAGGGATTCCCCTTCCAGAACGTCTTGCTGACCTGCTCCAGTTGGGGCTGTAGCTCATCGAGGGTTTTGGCGCTGGTGTGATGGACGGTCAGGATCGCGAACTGGTCGCGGTGGGCGCTGAGGTCCTTGTCCAACTTGACCAGTGCGGGCAGCCCCGCCGAGACGCACGGCCCGCACCAGGTCGCCCAGAATTCGAGCAGCACCCACTTGCCGCGGAAATCGGCGAGCGTGATGTCCTTGCGGATCCCCTTGGCGTCGGTCACGTGCAGGGCCGGCGCGGTCCTGCCATATCGTCGGGCCAGGTCCGTCGGCTTCAGGTTGAACTGTTCCCAGGTCGAGGTCGGGCTCGTCGGCCTTGACCTCGATCACACGGCGGATGGCGTGATAATCGGAGAAGTTGCCGTAGCCATGGAACTGGTAATGACCGGCCGGAAGGAGGAATGCGAACGCCGCTTGCCCGGACGTGCACTGCACCAGCCGGAGCGGACTGGGGGCCAGCTTGTTCAGGACCTGCGGGACCGGCAGCCGGCCCGGCATCACGTTCATGTAGACGTTCGTCCAATCGGGCCGCTCGCCAAGCTCGTCGCAAGAGAACCGGCCGTGAACTTGCACCAGCGGCCCAAGCCGGATCTCCACCAGTTTGCCGGACGACTTGGGATCGACGATGACGAGGCCCCCGCGCGTGTGCTCCCGGTTGTAGGCCAGGAACGGTTTATAGCCTTGCCAGAAGTTGACCTCCAGCGTGAATCGGCCGTCGGCATCCGTTCGCACACCGTGAAACGGGCGCATCGCCGTTCCGCCGACACCGTCCCACATCGTGGCAACCTCGGCGCCCACCACCGGCCGGCCGGCCGCGTCGAGCACCCGGCCCGATACCTTCCGCGGTTCGTCTCCGGCCGCCACGACACTCAGCGCGACCCCGATCAACCACACCGCGATGACTCGTCGGGTCACCATCGCTCGTCCTCCCCGTTTGATCCAGCCGGCCCATGTCTCCGACAAATGTCGCGATGTATTGTAACGCTGGGCGACTGCGGGACTCAAGGGTCTTATCGAGAGGAGCCGGCATGTCTCGGGCGCGGACTTGTGCCGTGCGCTCGCCTTGGCGGACCGGTGGATTTTGGTCTACAATGGATGTGGTCCAATCGCGCCTCAAAGAGGAGATCACCGCGATGTCGTCTCGATCCACTTTGTCTTCCTCCTCCCGCACGCTTGTCGACGGCCAGCGGCTCGACCAACCCACGTTCCACGCGCTCTACGAAGCGATGCCGCCGGGCACAAAGGCCGAGTTGATTAACGGTGTGGTCCTCATGCCCAGTCCCTTCGGTCCCGCTCACGCTGGTGCCCATATTCCCACGAACGCGTGGATCATTTACTACCTGGAAAACACCCCGGGGGTCGAAGCCCTGGACAATGCGTTAACGGCCCTGGGACTGAAGAGCGAACCCCAGCCCGATGTGTTGCTTCGGATCTTGCCGGAATGCGGAGGCCGGACGAAGACCCATCCCCGGTTTGTTGACGGTGTCCCCGAGTTGCTCGTCGAGGTCTCGCACACATCGCGGTATACCGACCTCGGGCCGAAGTTCGAGGATTACGAGCGGGTCGGCGTACAGGAGTACGTCGTGCGCGCGATCGAGCCCGACGAGATCTACTGGTTCGTGCTGCGCAACGGGCGGTTCGTCGACCTGGAACCCGGCCCCGACGGCATCTATCGCTCCGAGGTCTTTCCCGGTCTTTGGCTCGACCCAACCGCCCTCCTGGCGAGGGACTGGCGGCAGCTCCGTGCCGTGGTCGAGCGAGGCTGCGCCACGCCCGAACACGCGGCGTTCGTCGCCAGGCTGGCTGCGGCCCGCCAAACGGCCTGAGCGAACGGACCTACGACGCGCCGCGGCGACTCGTCAGCCGGAGCGAAGAATCAAAACGTGCCGGAATCCCTCACGATTTCGACGGCTTCAACGGCTTGATCTTGATGTTCTTGTACCAGCACTCCGAGCCGTGGTCCTGGAGCCCGATGTAGCCGGAGCGAGGATGGTCCTTGTAGGCGACGTCGAACTTGTGCTCCGAGCCGTCGGGGCGGCGATTCGGCGTGGTCCATTGGTCGAGGTCCATCCGGGTGACCGTTTCGCCGTTGAGCGCGACGGAGAGCCTCGGCCCGTCGCAGGTGATCTCGATGTGATTCCATTCGCCGACCGGCTTCATGGCGTTCCGCGACGGCTTGACCAGGTCGTAGAAAGCGCCGGTGTCGTGATGGCCGGCCGTGGTGGTGTCGTCGATGGCGACCTCGATGCCGTTGAAGCCGACGTCCTTGCCCGGCGCGGGGTGAGTGGGAAGGTCCGGATGAAGATGCCGCTGTTGCATCCCTTGCTGATCTTGAAGTCGAGCGACAGGACGAAGTCGCCCCAGGTCTTCTGGGGGATCATCATGTATCCGCCGCACCCGTGCGGATTGATGGACCCCTCCTCGACCGGCACCTTGCTGGGCCGCCCGCTGCTGGTCTTCCAGCCGTCCAGGGTCTGGCCGTCGAAGAGCAGGATCCAGCCGTCCTTCTTCTCCTCGAGCGTGAGCGCATTCTCGGGGTCGTCGGCGCGGGTTTGCGGGATACCGATCGCGATCGCTAGCAAGCCGGATAGCCCGATCGTTCGTAATCTCATCGCGTCCTCGGTGGTCAGTGGTCAGTGGTCGGCGTTCCGGGTATAGATTCTACCTCGGTGGGGGCCCTGGGCGATGAGCGTGTCCGGGGAATTCCGGATTCGAGATTCAAACGATTTCGGAGGATGCGGCATGGCAAAGGCAACCGTTCGAGTCATCGTGATCACGGGAGTGACCCGGGGGCTGGGGGGCGCGCTGGCCGAGGGTCTGGCGCGATCCGGACACACGGTCATCGGCTGCGGGCGATCGGGCGAGGCGATCGCTCGACACAGCGCCGTGCTGGGGCGTCCGCACGATTTCGCGACCCTCGACGTGACCCACGACGAGGCGGTCCAGGTTTGGGCCGATCGCATCCTCGCCGAGCACGGACCGCCCGACCTGTTGATCAACAACGCCGCGCTGATCAACGCCAACGCGCCACTCTGGGAGGTCCCCGTCGCCGAATTCGACCTGGTGATCGACGTGAACATTAAAGGGGTCGTCAACGTGATCCGCCACCTCGTGCCGGCAATGATCGCGCGGGGCTCGGGCGTGATCGTCAACATGAGCTCGGGGTGGGGCCGCTCGACGTCGCCTGAGGTCGCCCCCTACTGCGCGACCAAGTGGGCCATCGAGGGCCTGACCCGCGCGCTGGCCGAGGAACTCCCGCCTGGGCTCGCCGCCGTCCCGCTCAATCCCGGCATCATCGATACCGAAATGCTCCGCAGTTGCTTCGGCGAGTCGGCATCGGAATATCCCGGCCCCGAAGAATGGGCCAGGGCCGCCATCCCGTTCTTGCTCGGGTTAGGACCCAAGGACAACGGCAAGCCGCTGACGGTGCCGAGACAGTGAGGGCGGCCGGCTCGGAGGATGGCCTCGGATCGTCGATGACGCGAAAACCAGACCTGCAAGCCGATGGCCTCGCCGGCGCGATTTCCCGGATTGGTGAGACTGAGCTTGACCTCGGGCGCCTGCTCGACATTCCACGAGCGTTCCGGTTGAGCGGTCTCGGTGGACCGCGCCGCGGGGAGTCGCGGCTCGGCCCACCCCGCCCCTCATCACCTTCTCGCACACCCTCACGGAACCCGGGAGGATCAGCCGGCCACTCCAAGATGCCAATCCACCTCCTCGCCTTCCCCGCCGGGTTCAACTTTGACCGCCCGTGCTGTATGATGCATTCACGGCTCGATCCGCGTACAGACTGACGTCAACTTATATGCGAATCACCATAGCTAGGCGACGTGATTGCATTACAGGATGTGGCGCGATGGAAAGTGAAGAGACGACGGTTGCTGCCGGACGGGAGGCGCGGTCGAGCACCGGTGTAGGACCGAATAATCTCCGATCCCCTATTAGAGTACGAGAGATGACCATGACCCCAGCCTTGGAAAAGCTTTCGGAGTTAGTCCGCCAGGCGGAAGCGAAGACACGGGCGCGTAAGATCGAGGGGGAGACGCAACATGCCGCGGAGCTGTTCCGTACGGCGGAGCTGCGGGCGCGGTGCGCGGTGGAGCGGCTGCGTGTGGTGCGGCCGACCGGCATGCGGGCGCTGGAGCAGGCCGATACCGACGAGCAGTTGCTCAAAGAGCTGGTGCGCAAGCTGGCCTTGTACAAATCGTCGTTGGCGTCCGAGGCCGACGCGGAGCGGCTGATCGCGGCGTCGCAGGCGGAGATCGAGCGAACGCGGCGACAGACGCGGCTGGATGTGGAAGAGGTGACGCGCGAGGTGGAAGAGGCGCGGCGCGAGCTCCGGGGAGCCACCGATCAGTATCGCCAGCTCCGCCGGGAGATCGACCGGCTCCAGCCCGAGCTGGCCGAGCAGTTCGCCGCCGAGGACCGGTTGCTCTGGGATGCCGAGGCGCACTTCCCCGGCGGGCAGCTCCAGCTCCTGTCCCACGAGGTCGACGCCGGCATGAACGCCTACGGCTCGCTGGGCAAGCTCGAACAGTACGCCCGGCTCAAGGTCTGGATCGGCCGCTTCCGCTATTACCAGGCATCCCACGATCGCGACGCCGAGATGACCGAGGAACTCCAGGCCCTCTCGCACCGGGTCTTCCACCAGCTCAAGTACCTGTCCCGGCAGTACGAGCCCGGCTATATCGAGGCATTCCGCCAGGATTTCTCGACCGACTGGGCGGCCTATGTCGCCGAGGCCCAGGAGCAATTGATCCAGGCCATCGAAGCCGGCCGGCGCAATCGGGATGCCGAATCGCACGCCGCTCGCGATCGCGATTCGGCCACGGACCGCACCGCTGCCGCCGGGACCCTCGTCGCCTCCCGCGCCGGTGCCTCGCCGCCCGCGACCGCGGCGGCCGCTCCTGCCCCGCGCCCGCGCCGGCCTCTCTCGTCGAGCTCAAGGCGATCGTCGTGCGGCACGCGACTCCCCGAGGAGGGGCTCGAGGAGTTCCTCGAGACCCTCAGACAGGCCATCGACGACGTCGGGACCACCCATCCCGAATTGCTCCGCCTGGCCCTGCCGTTCCGCGAATATATCGAGGGCGACGACGGCCTGGGCGTCCTGAGGCGCAACCTCGAACGGATCCAGGCCCGTCGCGATGAGACCGCCGCCCGCGAGTCGTCCGACACCGATGACGAGTGAGCCGGACGACGCCGCGGTCCGAGCCAGAATCCCACCTCGTCAGACCGGAGGCACAACCATGGCCACCGCCTTGGACTTGCTCACTGCCGAAGAGTTCGGCAGCCGACCCGATCCCGGGTATCCCGAGGAACTCGTTCACGGGAGGATTGTGACGATGCCTCCACCCGCCCCACGGCATGGACAGATCTGTGGTGAGGCCCATTTCCTGCTGCGAGTTCACGTTGGCCAGCACGACCTCGGCCACGTCCTCTGTAACGACTCGGGCGTGATCACCGAGCGGGATCCCGACACCGTGCGAGGAGCCGACGTCGCCTTCTATAGCTATGCGAAGGTCCCGAAGGGACCGATTCGGCGCGGTTACCTCGACGTGCCCCCCGATCTGGTCGTCGAGGTTCGTTCGCCGGACGATCGGTGGGGCGACATCGTGACCAAGGTTGATGAATACCTGCAACCTGGAGTCGGCGTCGTGATCGTCCTCGATCCCGATTCCGAGACCGCGCATGTCTTCCGCCCGACCAGCGTCCTCGGGAGTTGGGGCCGGATGACGAGTTGACGGTCCCCGACCTTCTGGGTGAGTTCCGCATCGCCGTGCGGCGGTTCTTCCAGTAGAGTCGAGCGAACGGGCCGGGGCCTCACGGTGGTCGGTCGAACGGGGCCGTCACGACGATCTTCCCCGATCGCGGCAACCGGGGAGAACGGCTATCCCACGGATTGCCGAATTATGGTAAGGTTCGCGCGGGCGGTCCCGGCAGGACGCGGGACCGCGAAGGAGACGGCGCGACGGCACAGTCGGCGTTCGGCCGGCGTGGTATGGGGGTGGGCGTATGGATGCCGACGAGTCCGTACGATGGCGGGGTGAGACCGTGGTCCTGTCGGATCGGGGCCGCGCCGGTACCTGGGACCGGCTCAAGGTCAGCGCGGCGCCGTTGGCCCGGCCACTGTTCCGGCCGGCGCCGCGGTCGGTGATGGTCTTCCCGCTGGTCGTACTGGTCGCGGTGCTGCCGGGGATGTTGGCCCTGAATGCCTGGGACCTGACGCCCCCGGGCCCGCTCTGGGGCCTGCGGAGCCTGGCCGTGCTGGATGGGATGGTGCTGGACCAGATCCCCGCGACGGCCGCGATCAAGCCGGCGCAGGAGTCGGCGGCGTATCGCGCGGTGGCGTTCCAGCCGCCGCTCTTCGCCTGGCTCGAGGCCGGCCTGTTCTGGCTCGACGACGACCGCGACCCGATGGCCAGCGTCCTGCCCAGCTACGTGGCCGGCGGGCTCGCCGTCGTGCTGGTGTATCTCCATGCCCGGCTCTGGCGGGGCGCGGGGCTCGGCCTGACGGCGGCGGTCCTGGTGGGATTCAACCAGAACCTGCTCCTGCGCATGCAGGAGGCGACGCCCAGCACGCTGGCGCTCTGCGGAGTCCTCGCCGTGCTGCTGGCCTACGGCTGGCACGAACGCGTGACCGCCGAGTCGTTGCGGCCCTGGCCCTGGGCCGGCCCGGTCGCCTGGACGATCGCTGGCGGACTCGCGATGGGCGTGGCCTTGCTGGCGATGGGCGGACTGGCCCTGATCGTCATCCCGATCATCCTGCTGCACCAGTATTATCTCAGGGGCATCGCCGCGCCGACCCCGGCCGGCGCCCGGCCCCGGCGCTGGCGGCTCTCCTGGCGGGACACGCCGGGCCGGGTCAACGCCCTGCTGGCCCTGGCGATCGCCGTGCTCGTGGCCTCGCCCTGGTTCGTCCTGATGGTCCGGACCTACGGCTGGTCGGCCATCGCGGCGCTGCGGATTCCCCCCGAGCAGTTGCTGATGGAACGCGGCCTGAGCCTGCCGGCGCGGTTGATCGAGCTGGCGCCGGTGACGCTCCCGTTGGGCCTGTACGGGGCGGTGCGGGCGACCCGGTTGGCCCTGGTTGACGAGTCGAACATGCGCGAGACGGTGGGCGGCTCGCTCTGGGTGGTCTGGTTGGCGGTCGCCGCGCTGGCGCCGTCGGTCTGGCCCAGCGGGCCGCACAGTGCCTTCGACCTCGTCCTGCTGGTGCCGCTCAGTCTGCTGGCCGCGCAAACCATCGCCGACCTCGTCAACCGCCGCATCCCGGTCCGCACCCTCACCTGGCTGGCGCCGGCGACGGCGGTATCCGTCGCCTGGTGGTCCAGCGCCGGCGTGCGCGACGCCGTCGACCACGTTTTCCATGGCCGGGCCGATGCCGCCACCGCGCTGGGACTGCACCTGGCCCTGGATCTGGTGGTCGTCTTCGTTTGTCTCATTCGCGCGCTCGATCGCTGGGCCCGCCGTCGCGATGACCGCCAGCGTTCGGTCCTGGGCGCGTTCCTGCTGGTCGTCCTGGCGCTGGCCGCCGTCGATGGCATCCTCGAAGTGATGTTCCGCCACGGCATTGACCGCGACCTGCTGGTGCTCCGCACCATGATCCTCCGCCGCAACCGCGAGAATCCGTTCCAGGTCGTCGCCGTCGTCAGCCCGCCCTCGTCGACGGCCACCGCGGCCCGAGCCGGCACCGGACCGTTCACGGAGGGGCCTTCACCCGGCGGCCGCCTCCGTTTCATCCTCAGGACCGCCCTGCCCCACCTCCCTCAGGTCGACCTCGGCGATGTCGCCGACCTCTTCAATCTCCCCGACGGCCAGCGCCTGATCATCCTCGCCGGCACCGATCAACGCCTCTCCCGACCCGTCCTTTCCAAGCTCGGCCTGGAGGTGATCCACCCCGGACGATCCGGGATCCTCGACGCCTACGCCACCGCCCGCAGTCATTCCCGTTAGAGTCCGTCCCAGAAGGGGCCGGTCCGAGCGAGCGGGGGGCGTCAGCCCCCTGTCTTGGAGGTCCGTCGCTCACCGGACAGGGAGCTGACGCCCCCCGCTCGCCCTTCTGGGACAGACTCTTAGTCCAAGTACCCCTTGAATCCCATCCTGCCGTTCAGTACACTCGTGAACGTAAGGTCGGAATTCGTTTGATCAGCATCTTGCGCGTGCGGCAGGGAGGGGGTTTGGCGATGGCGAACGGACTGGGCACGTTACGGCCGGCGCGACGGGCTGGCCGTGGTCAGAAGGCGAGCCGGCCGACGATCCGCGAGGTCTGCCTCGTCGCGATGGATCACGGCCCCCGGGGCGCGGTGTGGACGGCGGGTCAAGAGGTGACCTGGCAGGGACGCGGTTACCGGGTGGTGGCGGCGGTGGCGGCCGAGCATTCCCAGGCCGGCGCGCCCGGCACTACGTTTATCTGGCTCCGAGCATCGGAGGTTAAGGGCCGATGAGGAATGACCAGACCGCCCGGCCGCTAGCGGCCGCGGCGCCGGTCCCGGCCGCGCCGCCATTCCGGCCGCGATCGTTGCACGACCGCGACGAGTCCGACCCCCAGCGCCGTGCGGCGGAGCTGGCGCAACGGGGCCGGATGATCCTGGACGTCTCGGCGGCCGATCTCGAGGCGGCCGAGGCCGCCCTCGGGGCCTTTCATCCCACGACCTGGCACTTTCGCAACGCCTTGAACGAAGCCCGATGGTCGTGGGAGCGGCTTCGGGCCGAACTGGGCACCAGGACTCTCGAAGCCGCCTTGAAGCAACCGCCGCTGGTGGTTCTGAAAATCGGTGAAGACCCGGCGCACTCTACCCAGAACGCGCCGACAGTCGTGCTGATCGCGATCGCCGGCCAGACCTACTGCACCGCGCGGGTTGCGGGCACGGAGCTGGCGCCCGTCCAGTGGCGGCTGACGCGCCTCCACCCGCCGCTCGAGGACGGGCCGTATTACGTCTGCCGGCTCGCCGATGGCGCCACCCAGTGCGACTGCGCCGAGTGGATCTACCAGATCGCCGAGAACGGCGACAGCCGCAAGGCGCATTGCAAGCACCTCGCCGCGCTGGCCGCGCTGGGGTGGATTTGATCAAGCGTTCAGTTTCCGGCCTTCCGTGTTCCGTAGAGAATAGTCCTCGATCGCTTTCGTCTTCCTGACTGAACACGGAACACCGGAAACTGAAAACGGAAAATGAACACCTGGTCGAACCTCTTCGCCGAAGCCTTGCCTTACACAGCATTCCTGGACCGGTACGCGAGCCCGTCGCAACGCGCGCGCTGGGACGCCATGCACAAACGATTCGCGCTCACGACCGACCAGCGACGGCTGCTCAACGGTTTCGCGCGAAACATGCCGGTGCTCTGCCTGGCCGGCGCCTGGTGCGGCGATTGCATCAACCAGTGCCCGGTCTTCGATCACCTCGCAGGTGCCTCATCCCGGATCGACCTGCGCTTCCTCGACCGCGATATCAAGCCCGAGGTGCGCGAAGCCTTATCCATCAACGGCGGCCATCGTGTCCCGGTCGTGGTCTTCCTGAGTGAGGACGGTTTCGAAGTGTCGCGGTATGGCGAGCGGACGCTCTCGACCTACCGGCGGATGGCCGCCGAGCAGCTCGGCCCGGCCTGCCCGACGGGACTGGTCCCACCCCCCGACGAGGCCCTCGCCGCCGTCATCGCCGAATGGCTGGCCGAGTTCGAAACGCGCCCAGCTCATCCTGAGACTCTCACCACGGCTGCGGGCGATGCATGGGGATTGAGCGGGAGGCCCAACTTACGCCCAAGGAGAGGAGAGTCCGAGATAAAGGATTTGCTCAATTGAGACGGATTGTCGAGCAATCGGCGAAGACCGGTGGTATCTGGGGGCGTTGCCTCAGATCATACCCTCAACCGCCCATGGGAGAGATCCGCGTGAATCTCGAGATTCTCAGGGGAAGAGCTTGTGTTCAGGATGATGGCCAGTCAACCAAGAAGAGAAGTGAATCATGAAAGACCAACCTTTATTCCCTGATTTCTTGCGCGATCCTCGGCTATACGACCAGGCGGAAGCATTATGGGCTGAGAAATGGCGTGAGTTAGTCCAACAGGCCGGCCTGACCGGCTCTTGGGAATCTCCTTTCTACACTACCACATTCGTTGACGGCACACCGTGCCGTGACGCCAACCCCATCTTCAGCGCCGCCGATCCGGTCGGGCGGGTCGGAGTTCGCGTCATTCAATTCGAGCCGACGAGTGATTCGGAAGAGATCGTTTCCTGGTTCAACACGTTCGCGAAGGGCGAACCGGAGGAAATCCACGAGCTCGTGATTTCATGCTCACTCACGGAGGCGACACTATCAAAAGCATGCGATCTGATCCGCCAATGGGTCACGGAGAGCCCTGCCGGCACCAACGGGGATTCCGCGGCGGATCGCTCGAGCCTTCCCTATCTCGCGCCCGCCGACCGACCGGCTTGATCCTCGGAGGCTCAATCGGTCGCAGCGGCATCGTCGATCCCGGCGCGCCCGGGCCACTCGCGCTGCCCGATGGAGACTCGCGGGGCCAACACGCCACCCAGACCGGCCGCCATCAATGCCAGGAGGCAATGGCCGACGATCAGGAACGGATCCTCCAGGTTCGATGAGACGGCGTCCTCGTTGGTGATCAGCAGGAAACCGTCCCTCACGCTAAAGCCGAGGCCGAGCTGTTTCAGGCAGAGTCGCAAGGTCGCTTTCAAGGGGACACCCTCGAGGTCGATCTGGTAGACGGTCGACCAGAGCGTGCGTTCGGCTTCTTGCAGGCCGTGCGGATCGACGTAGATCGGGATGCCGGCGTAACCCGGAGATGACGTGGCCTGCTGGATGTATTTCAGCACGTCCTCCAGCGGTATCTCATGGAAAAAGTGCATCGGGATCGGCTGGTCCAGCAACTTCAGGATGCGGGCGTTCGCAGCGACGGTACTCGTGGGGACGAGCGGAAACCACGGTCGGATGGCGTTGAGGAGCGGATCGATGGCGAGCCCCGGCCGCGGCCAATCCGAGGTGAATCGGCCGAACGCCAGGAACAGGTAGCCGATGCCAAACAGGGCAACGCCCATGCAGACCTCACGGCGCCGCCCGGTGCTTAACAGCGCGCCGAGGATCACCACCCCGAGCAGGCCGCACGTCAGCAAGAACGCGGCGCCGGCCCAGACTCCGGCCGCCGACCTTCCCCAGAGCGCGATTACCGATGTCGCCAGGATCGAGACCAATAGAATGACGACCGCCGGCCGGAGCCACGTGTTCGGGGGCGGCTGGGCTCTCGACTGTGCGGCGGAATCGGGACTCTCGGGACGACTCTCTGGAGGGCCGAACAAGGCCTGGGACAGCAGGCCCCCGAGCACGGCGACCAGCAGAGCCCAGAGGGAATGGCCGATCTGGGAACTTGCGGAAGGTGCCGCCAAGGGGAAGCCGCCCCCAAATCCCCCGCCCACACGGAGGACGAAGGCTTGAACCTCGGGGGCTGCGCCGAAGAGCGATTGAAGCCATTCGAGCAGGCTCATTGTCGGCAGTTTCGGCAAGGACTCCGATGGCCAGAACGCCAGGGCCATGTAGCCCCAGCCGAACAGGGCGAAGCCGAGCCACCACGCGCGCTCGGCCTCTCGCCGGCAGATGACGCCGACGACCGCAAGGCCCATCACGCCGCACGTCAACAGGAACATCGCGCCGGCCCAGGTCTCGTTGGCGTTCTTCAATGCGGCGAAGCCGATCGCCAGCACCGACACGACCGCCATGAGTCCGCCGATCGAGAAGCGGAACTTACGCATGATGAGGTCTTCCCCATTGCCGGCTTCTCGCGTTGACTTCGGTCAGTGGGATGGGTCGGGCGCGGGGGCATCCGCGATCCCGCCGCTCGCCGTGCGCGACGGAGACCAGCGGAGTCGCCACTCCCCCGATTCTGGCCGCGATCATCGCCAAAAGGCAATGGCCGACGATCCGGAGAGGGCCATCACGCGCCGATCGAGATCGGGCGTTCCCCGGAGTGGAGGTGCTCAGTAGTCCCTGCCGCTCTTCCTTCGACTGCCTCAGAAGAAAGCCTGAAGACGCATCCAGTACAGGCTGTTGGCCTTGGTGAAGTGCTCGGGGCTGTAGTAGATGGGCTGGCCGTACATGGAGTATTCCCAGCCGAAGTAGGCCTTGATGAAACGATTGAGATACCAGTTCACGCCGACGTCCACCTGGTAAACCCGATTCGTCCAGAGGTTCGGGTCGACAAAACCCCCGGTGAAAATCTGCTTGCCGATCGCCAGATCGCTGAAACGGGCCGATGGCTCCCAGGCGCCCCAGCCGAACCGGCCGGGCCGCAGGTCGAAGCGGCGGAGGGGGTCGATCAGGCCGGTCGCCGTCCGGGTCTCGCCGGTGATGAGGTAGGCCGCCTGCACGAAGTAGCCGTCGACCGGCACTTTGACCGGCCGCTGGTTCGTGACCGCATAACTATCGAAGCCGGCATCCCAGGCCCCGAGCAGCGACAGGCTCTTGTAGTAATAAGCCATGTGCAGCTCCCAGAGCGCCCTGGCCCCCTTCTCGGTGACGTTGTTGTTGAAATTCAGGAAGGGAGGGTTCGTAAGATTCGCGCCGGAGGTGCTCGTAAGCCCATTGCTGTTCCCGGTCGTCGAGGTCCGCATCGTGGCAGGGAGCAGGGGATTGTTCTCATTGCCCCAGTCGAGGGAGCCGCCGAAATTGAGGTCCCTCACGAACGACCACCGCGAGGGGGGCGCCGCCGTTTCGAACGGCTTGATATTGAGGAATGCCACGACGTCGGGCGTGTTCTTGAAGGGCGCATAGGAGTTTCTCTGGCCATCGAAAGCCCCGACCGCGTATTCGACCGAGTTGTTGAGAAGTTCGCCCCAGGCCATCGCCCCGACCTGGCGGTTCAGGCTGAAGTTGTTGCTGAAGAGCGACCGTTCGGGCGCATACAAATCCCAGACGTTGATCTTGTAGAATTCGTAGGTGTAAGGCGTCTTGAAACGCCCCATGCGTAATTGAAGCCTCTTATCGTAATTGAAGTTGAGAAACGCATTCAGGAGGTTGAACGAGTCGTAGCTCTGCTGGAACGAGAGCTGGTATTCGATGGGCCTGGTCAGGAAGCCGTCGAAATAGAGACGGGCCCGGGGGACGGAGAAGCCGCTGCTAACGGGGCTCTGGGTCGAGCCCTCGAAGTACTTGGTATCGGCCTGGAAGAGCGCCCGTACTTTCAGGGTGAGCTCGTTGTCGTCGGTTGCAAACTCGAACCCTCCCCGATTATAGGCATAGAAGGTATCCAACTTGATCTCGCCGAGGTTCCGATTCCCCACTCCTTGTTGATAGCCCGCCCGCGAGCCACCGCCGCCGCCTTCGGGGGTCCGCTCGCGGTTCTCGGTGGTTGGGGCGCCAGCCGGTGGTCTGGCATCCTGGTAGGATAACGACTCGCCCGGTCGCGGGGTCTGCTTCTGGGCTGCCGAGAGCTCCTCCACGCGCGTAGAGAGCTGGCGCACCATCTCCTTGAGCTGGCGCACCTCGTCCTCCAACTGCGTTTCTCTCGCGCCCGTCACGCCCGCAACCGGCGGAGCCGCCGTGCCGGGTACCCCCGGATCGGGCAACGGAGGGAGCGACTCCTGCCCCGCGGCGGCAAGGGACCACATCAGGCCCATCATGCTCGAGAGTAGCGGAATTGATAATCGCCTGAATCTCATAATACAGGAACGTCCATGTTCAAGATATTCTGAGAAATTGGTCCAGCCTGGTTCATCTTTCGATCGCGTCACATCGCTCGATCTCACCGTCGGGACGGCGCGGCCTGATGTCCCGTCTCGTCACTCGTTAGCAAGGATGCGTGATGGATCGACGGTCGCTTCCATGCGGTCATCGGGGACCATCAGCCTGGCCAACTCCCTCGTCGAGACCATCCGGATCGCGTCGACACAACACCCCGCATCATTATCGGCGAAGCGACCGCGTGACTTCAGGCGCGGCGACCGCGCCCGGCCAGAATGAAGGCGGCGAGGGGATGGAGCGGAACTACGGCGAGGATTCCCGTGATCATGAATGATCCCGAAAGGAAATGTGGGCGCGGAGAGGGGCCGAAATGCGGCACGAGTTTAGCCGTCGCTCGCTCCATGTCAACCCCAACGCGAGGGATGTCGGCCGATCGACCGAGACCCGATCGACGAGGATTTCCTCGGACCGGGGATGGTCTCCGGTTCCTCGGCGCGATTTCATCCTTGAGTTTCTCGCGTACGGTGTCCATGCTGGGTAGCTGGGCGGCGACGCTGAAGACTCGAGGATGCTAAGGATCGTTTCGTGAGTTCACTGACCATTGGCCTGACCGATCATCTCGAGGGACCGCGGGATCGTTCGTCGTCGTTGATCTTTGATGAGGTGGCGGAGCTGGTCCGGCTGGCCGACGAGCTGGGCGTGCAATATGCCTGGTTCACGGAGCATCATGCCCATGCGCACCACGGGCACCTGCCGACGCCCCTGCTCTTCGCGCTGCACCTGGCCGGCCAGACGCATCGGATTCGCCTGGGCACGGCGATCATCTGCCTGAACCTCCACCACCCGCTGGACGTCGCCGAGCAGGTCGCCGTCGCCGATGTCCTGGCGAATGGCCGGATGGCCGTCGGGTTCGGGAGCGGTAGCACGCCGGAGGAGTTCGGCTTCTTCGGCCTGGCCGAGACCGATGAGCACGAGCGCCACGCTCGGTTTGCCGAGGCGCTGCGGATCATCCGCGCGGCCTGGAGCGTCGAAGGAATCGGCACGGCGGGCGCGATCGAGGCCGATTCGTCGCCGTGTTATTTCGACATCCCGCCGCACCGCCCGTTGCCGCTCGCGGCCCCGGACCTCGCGAGCCGATGCTGGCAGGCGGTCAATAGTGTGGGCTCGGCGCGGATTGCCGGGTCGCTCGGGTTCAACATGCTGTTCTCCCACCTGCGCACGCCCGAGCAATACCGGCAATATGTCTCGGCGTATCGCGAGTCGGGCGGCACAGGACTCATCGCCGCCAACCGGCCGGTGTTCGTCGGCCCGGACGACGCGACAGCTTTCGCGCTGGCCGAGCCGGCCCTGCGCATCCTCTGGCGGCGGTTCCGCCAGGAGGGAAAGATCCCCGCCGACACTCCCGAGCCCGTGCGGCCCCAGGACCTGTGCGGCCACCCCATCAACTTCGTCGTCGGCGGGCCCGAGACCGTCCGAGGTCAACTCCGCGCCCTGTACGACCGGGTCCCGTTCGATGTCGCCAACGTCGAACTCCGCTGGGCGGGACTCGCGCACGAGCTCGTCTGCGACAGCCTCGTCCGGTTGATGGAGGACGTCCTGCCGCTCGTTTCGAACTCTGCGTGAAACGCCATCACTGGGGAAAAGGACTATCGGGTCCCCGACAGCGGGGTGAACCATCGGATCAGCTCATCGCGGTCGGGAGGATTGAATCCCAGCAGGGTCTGGAATTCCCGGCGCACGGCCTCGAGATCCTGAAGGCGGAGATCGCAACGGACCAGGAGCTTCCTGACCTCGAGGTTCGCAGGATTCAGGCGGAGTGTCTCCTGGCAGGCCCGAGCGGCGGCGGCCCAATCGCGAGCCTGGAAATACAGGAACGCGAGCGCGGCGCGGTAATCCGACCGCCAGGGATTGAGGGCGATGTCGCGCCGCCAGTCGGCGATGGCTTCCTGAAGGTGCCCCCGGGCGGCGGCGTACGCGGCTCGCGTCAGCGCGGATTCGCGGTCCGGCTCCTGCTCCAGGGCCTTGCGGAAGGCGGCCAGCGCCTCTTCGACCCGACCGAGCTGGGCGAGCGCGAACCCCCGGGATTCCCAGGCCGTCACGTCATCCGGCCGTGCCGCCAGCGCCGCCTCGAGCAACGGCAAGGCGACGGTCGCAGCCGCCGGCCCGTCGCGGCACAGGGCCACGCCGATGTCCCGCTCGACCGCGGCACGCTCCAGTTCCGTCATCAGGTCATGGTGAAAGCTCACGACCGGCCGGGGATTGTCGTGCTGCTCCCCAGTCGCGATCGAGGACCGATCGGGCCGGTCCGCATGGCGGAGGATCCGATGATTCGTCGTCGCGGCATGAATGATGTCCGAGCTGCGCGAACGCGGCATGTGGCAGCCGGCGCAATCGTCGTCGCGGCTCCGGACCAGCCGGACCTCGGCCGGCAGGCGGCAACCCCGCTCGGCGTGACATTCCAGGCAGCGATCCCGGTAATAGGCCACCGTCTCCTCGGGTGCCGGCAGCCGATGGGGGTCGTGACAGGAGATGCACCCCAGCCGGCCTGCACTGGCGCGAAAGCAGCGACTCTCGTGCATCTGCTCGACCTGGCCCACGAACCGATCCTCGGCCGGGCCTTTCGCGGACTCCACCACGGTCCAGAACCGATAGAACGGCAAGCCGGGCCGATACTCCTCGGCCCGACGGTCCAGCCGCACCACGCGCTGGTGTCCGATCAGATGACATTGCTGGCAGACGGCGTCTCGCAGCGAGGGCTCCAGGGCGGCGGGGTTGACGATCGTGGTATCTCGCCCGTCGACCACCCGCGGGCGCTTCACATGGAGCTCGCCGGGCCCGTGGCAACGCTCGCAGCCGATCGCGTGCCCCTGGAAGATCGGCGACCGATACCGATTGACCGTGCCCGCAACCGGCTGGGCCCGGTTCGCGTGGCAGTACAAGCAATCTTCCTGGACCGGCCGGTCGAAGTGGACGTTGGCCTTCTCATACCCGGGAGAGAGGCCCCAGCGCCGCGCTGCGCAGTACCAACTGATGGGAGACTGGAAGAGGAAACCGTCGCGCTCGATCAGATAGGCGACCCCCTGTCTCCCGGAACCCATCGCAAACCGGACTTCCGCCTCATTCTGGGCGATGAGACGACCCGAGGCATCCCGTCGCGCCTCTCGATGAATGACATGGCCGTCTCGGTTCTCGATCGAGTATTCGAACCCAAGGGCTTCGAACCGGACGGGGCCGCCCCGGTCGTCTTTCTCCGACGCGATCGGGGCGAGGGAGCGGCCCATCGGATGCCGGCTGTACGTCTCGGCAATCTCCGCATGGCAGCGGGTACAGGCTGCATCGCCGACATATTTGACCTCCAGCCGCGTGTTCTCGTAGGGAGAGCCGGTGTCCACCGGGTGAAGGCTCACTCCCGGAGTATTGCGCCATGACACGAAAGCGGTCGCCGATCCCAACACGGCCGCCAGGATCGCGGCGAGGAACAGGATCCTCCGGCTTCGGGATGTGCCCGATTGTTGCATTGCCCTCTGTCCTGGCGAGGCCTTCGGTCGCAATCGATAAGGATTTCAGATTCGAGATTCCAGATTCAAAAATATATAATTTTACTTTACAGAATCAGGAATCAGGAATCTCGAATCAGGAATCAGGAGTCTCGAATCAGGAATCTCGAATCAGGAATCAGGAGTCTCGAATCAGGAATCTCGAATCAGGAATCTCGAATTCGCACGTTGCGTGCACGGCGTCGAGATCCTCCGGATGAGGATCCTACGGACTGCTGCCTACTGACGACGGATCCCCCTCGCGAAGCCGATACCTCCGGTCGGCAGCGAGGTCCTGGAACCGGTCAACCCGGCCCGACGGCCAGCGCACTTCGAGCCGATCGACGCGGGTCGCCGGCCCCAGCCCGAAATGGAGCCGGGGATCGTGGGCCGACAGGAAGCTGCCGCCGCCGAATCGTTGCGAGACCTGCCGCAATCCGCCGGCTTCGACGACCACGCGGGCTCCGACGCCGTCGCGGTTGGATGCCGTCCCTTCCAGCTCGAGCGTGAGAAAGTGTCCTCCCGCGGTGCGGTTGTGGAGATAAACCAGGGGCTCGTTCTGGGCGACCATGATGGCGTCGACTCGCCCATCGTTGTCGATGTCGCCGATGGCCAGTCCCCGGCCGATGTGGGGGATGAGCAGCGGGGGACCCGACTGCGTGGTGACGTCGGTCAACCGTCCGCCGGGCCCCCCGAGCAGGAGTTGGACGGGCATGGCATAGGGGATCTCGGGCCGGTAGTCGTTCACATGGCCGTTGGCCGTGATGAGGTCGAGCCGGCCGTCGTTGTTCGCGTCGAGGAACGCGATGCCGAAGCCCAGCCGCTCGCGGCTCGGCACGGCGAGGCCGACGGCCGTCGTGGCGTCGGCGAACTGGCCGTCGCCAAGGTTCCGGAACAACGTGGTCGACTCGTTGTAGAAGTTGGTCACGGCCAGCTCGGGCCGGCCATCGCCGTCGAGGTCCCCCGCGGCGACCCCCATGCCCGCCTGATTGCCGCCGAAGGCATTGCAGGCGACCCCCGCCATCAAGCCTTGCTCCTCGAACCGGAAGTGCCCGCGGTTGCGGAACAGGTAGTTGGCCGACTGGTCGTTGGCGACGAAGAGGTCCACGCGGTTGTCGTCGTCGACGTCCACGGCGACGACGCCGAAGCCCCGTCCGTCGCGATCGACGATCCCCGCCTGGGCCGTCACGTCGGTGAAGCGGCCGGCGTCGTTGCGGAAGACGTGATCGGGCGTCGGTTCGTAGCCGCGGGGATCGCAACTGATGGTGGCCGAGCGCGTCCGGTTCTGGCAGAGGGGGGGATGGTCGGCATCCCACTTCAGGTAATGGCAGACGTAGAGGTCGAGGTCGCCGTCGTTGTCCAGGTCGGCGAAGGCGGCCGAGGTCGGCCAGTCGCGGTCGCCGCCCAGGCCGGCCGCGACCGTCACGTCTTCGAACGTGCCGTCGCCGCGATTGCGATAGAGGGCGTAAGACCGCCATCGGGTGACGAACAGGTCGGCGCGACCGTCATTATCGTAATCGCCGACCGCGACGCCATGACTATAGCCACCGGGGAGGCCGGCCAGGCCCGACGATGCGGTCGCGTCCTCGAAGGTGCCGTCGCGACGATTCCGGAAGAGTCGATCACCCTGGCCGGTCCGGCCCGGCTGGGGCGGGAACGGGCCTCCCTGGGGCGCATAGACATCGAGCCAGCCATCGCCGTCGAAATCGATCAGTCCGATCCCACCGCTGGAGACTTCGGGGATCTGATGGAACGGGGATTCGCCGCTATCGAAGCGGCGGGCCAGGCCGGCCGCGACGGCGTGGTCCTCGAAACGGATGCCGGCGGCGGACGAGCCGGCGCGCGCCATCGATGCGGCGCCGGCCGGTCGCGATCGGGACGGCCGTGACGGCCTCGAGCTCGGTGGCCAGCGCCTCGGCCAGGCTCAGCCCGGGCCGATAGGCCGCGTCATCGTCATCGGGAGGCGAGGGCCTGGCCCGAGGTTCCCGGAGGTCCGGGCGGCCGGCTCCCGACGGGGCCGCCACGGCCAGGAAGACCTCGGCCTCGAATCGGTAGCCCAGTTGCTCGGCCAGGCGGGCCATCTCCGGCGCATCCCGCACGGGTTGCTCGCGCAGGAACAACTCCTTGTAGCGAGACTTCAGCGGATCGAGCGCGGCCTTCCGACCGCGCAGCTCGGCGGCGCGTGCCGGTTGCTTTCCCCGGACCGCCAGCTCGGCGAGCCGGTCGAGGGCCGAGTCCGTCGTCCGGGTCGGCGACGAGGAGCCGCTCCAGCGCGCGCCGCTCGGACTCGACATCGCCGCGACGGGCGGCGAACCAGGCCGTCAGGCGGTGCACCTGGGCCCGGCTCGTCGACTCGACCGGCAGATGCCTCAGGGCCTCGCGGGCCTCCGCGACCCGGCCCATCGCCATGGCCCAGTCCAGCCGGGCTCGCCAGACCGGCACGTCCTCGGGGCGACGCGCGCAGCAGGCGTCGAGCCACCGGGCCGCTTCGTCGAACGCGCCTTGCCGGATCGCCAGGTTGGCCTTCCCCAACCAGACCCGATCGTCCTCCGGCGCCAGCGCCGCGGCGCGATCGAGGAAGCTGCGGACCGATTCGACCGACGAGCTCCCCACCCTCAGCGCGATGTACAGCCGCACAAGCTCGATGGCCTGGTCCGACCCGCCGCGGCCTTCTTGATTCAGGCGGTCCCAGTTGGCCTCGATCGACCGTTTCGCCTCCTCCTGCCGCCCCTGGTGCCAGTAGAGCGACGCCAGGAACCGCCGCAGGCCGAGACCGTCGATTCCCGGATCGTCCGCCGTTCGAGTGAGGAGCCCCTCGGCGTCGGCGAACCGCCCGCCATCGACCAGCAAGCTGGCGCGGCCCAGGATGGCCGAAGCCGCGAATCGAGAGCGGGGTGGGACCCGGGCCCAGGCCTCGTCGGCGGCCGCGGTCCGGCCTCGCGCCTTCTCGCAAACGCCCAGGAGGTACGCGGCCTCATCCGAACCCGGCTCCCAGTCCAGGAGCGCGGCCAGGTTGCGAGCGGCGGCTCCATGCCGGCCGGCATGGATTTGCGTCTGAATCTCCACCACGGCGGTCCGATAGCTCCACGCACGCCACAATCGCCTCCCGCCGTAGATCAGCCCCCCGGCGAACACGACCAGCGAACACACCAGCCACCACCGCCGCCCACTCCTGGTCATGCCCGTCTCCCCGTCGGCCCCAGCCCGCGTCCGCTTCGCTCATCTTTCGTAGTATGTGCTGGCGATGACGTTGCCGGCAATTCCTAAGAAACGCACCGAGGACGGCGTCCGGCCCTTGTCGGGTGGGTGAAACCCACCAGGATCGGGCCATTTCATTCGTGGGTTTCACCCACCCGACTCGGTCCATCGAAGCGTCTCCGCGCGTTGCCCGGAAACGTCAGACCGGCGCGTCGACCCTCGTGCGCAAGGCCAGCAGGCCCAAGGTCCAACCTTGGGGGGACTCGCCCCGCCTCCCGGTGCCGACAGGGTCGCGCCCCTCCCCGCCATCCGAACCGGGATGACTGCGATCGCATCTCCGAATTTCCTCGGATACCAAATACGCCATTTTCGGATTTTTTTCTTGCAAACTCGGGAAAAGTCGGTTGAATAGCAGTGTTACCTATGTCACGAATTCGATTCTCTCTTTACCGAAATCCTCTCGGAGTCACACGGACTCTCTGAGGTCGGGTTCGTTCGTTGTCCCAATTCGGGTACGACCTCTCCATCGCAGCCCAGCTTCGGATCCGTCCTACTGACTGAAACCTGTGTGATCCACCGAAGGAGGTTGCGCCTGTAAACACACCAGCACTCTTCCGACGAATGTTGATGACGAGATCTTGTCACTCCACCGGCATTTTGCCTCCAATCGTCGGGTATGGGGACGTTGCTGGTCGAGGTCGGCGGATGAGATCCAGCCCTTTCTGATCCTACCGTTCGCCGGATGAAGGGTGATCACCGGTCTCATCAGAGCAGGGAGGACCGACCGCCGGATGTCGCCCGGCCCGGGACGGTTCACTCCCGGC
Source organism: uncultured Planctomycetota bacterium (assembly GCA_963845755.1). Classification (GTDB taxonomy): domain Bacteria; phylum Planctomycetota; class Planctomycetia; order Isosphaerales; family Isosphaeraceae; genus CAWJTV01. The sequence goes on along the minus strand of CAWJTV010000011.1, from coordinate 332,879 downwards.
GATGCCCGACTTCGATGACTCGAACCTTTACATACGAGGAACATGATGATTCGATATCACCGTCGATGCTTCCTCCCGCTTCTCTTGCTCATCGCCGGTTTGACCGTCCCCGGCTGCTCCGCGTCCGGCGACGGCTTGCCCCGGGAAGCGGTCACAGGGACGGTGACGTTGGATGGACAGCCGCTGGCTGAGGGCCTGATCCAGTTCGCGCCGGCGGACCCGGTGAGTGGCGCGGTCGGAGGAGGAAGCACGATCAAGAGCGGCCGATTCACGATCTCCCGCGATTATGGTTTGATTCCCGGCAGGTACAATGTTTCGATCAGCGCGCCCGATCGGGGCGGAGGAAAGGGGAAGCCGCAATCCCCCGGGGGTGGCGGCCGTTCTGCACTGGCCAAGGAGCTGATCCCCGCGAAATACAATGCCCAATCGGATCTGAAGGCCGAGATCAAGCAGGGCGTCTCGAACGACCTGACCTTTACGCTCACCACGAAGTAAGCCAAGACCACGCACGGCGTCGATTTGTTTTCCTCCCGATCTCGCCGCCCTCGCGGTCCGATCCTCTCATCCGCCGGTCGGAGCCGGCTGTCAGCGGTGTGGGAGGCGGTTCCTCGCCTCATCCCTCGGTAGTTTCCGATCTCGACATTGGGAAGGAGATACTCGTCCATGAATCATCGTCATCGCGGTTTCACTCTGATCGAGCTGCTCGTCGTCATCGCGATCATCGCGGTCCTGATTGCCCTGCTCCTGCCCGCTGTGCAAGCCGCCCGCGAGGCCGCCCGCCGGGCCCAGTGCACCAACAACCTCAAGCAGTTGGGCATCGCCTTTCACAACTACCACGATCAGCAGGGTTCCCTGCCGCCGGGAATCAAGGGGTGCTGCTGGGGGACCTGGCTCGTCTTCGTCCTGCCTTATATCGAACAGCAGCCACTGTTCAATGCCTGGAACTCCTACGGGGACAGCCGCAACGATCAGGCGGTGGGCAGCATTTTCCGCTATGGCGGCGCGGCCAACATCACAGTCACCTCCAGCCGGGTCAACGCGTATTACTGCCCCACCGATCCCAATAATCTGAACAAGGTCGGCGTCACGCATGACCCTCGGTGCGACGTCCTTCTCGGTCACGTCGCAGAACTACGTCGTCAATTTCGGCAATACGATCAGCGACCAGACCCCCTATTACCTCTGGAACAACATCAAGCTGGCCTTCGGCGGCGCACCGTTTACCGACATGGGCGCACCCGCCACGGACATCACGGGGTATTCGGGACCGAATGTCTCGCCCACGGTCAATTTCGCGTCGATCCCGGATGGACTGAGCGTCACCATGATGACGTCGGAGGTCCTGGTGGGACAGGGTTGGGATCTCCGCGGCTTCTCGTGGTGGGGCTACGCCCCGATGTTCACCGGGCTGTATCCGCCGAACTCCTCGTATCCCGACGTCTTGCAGGGATCGAGCTACTGTGGCAACGTGCCCCCGAACCCTCCCTGCACCGGCGCGACCTACGCGGTGAGCAGCGGCGGGACCTACACCGGCGTCGGACTGTTCAACAACGTCCGCAGCAAGCACCCCGGTGGGGTCAACGTCGGCATGTGCGACGGCAGCGTCCGGTTCATCAAGAACTCGGTCAACCTCTATACCTTCCAGTCACTCGCCTCCGCCAAGGGGAACGAGGTCATCAGCTCCGACTCCTACTGAACGGCTCGATTCCCCGGCCCGTTCCCTGCGATCACCGGCGATGCTCCCATCCTCCCCGGCTCCCCCTTGTTCTCTTGATCAGGGGGATAAGGGGGGGTATTTTTTTGTAGGGTTGTGCCGAGAGTCGCGAGGCGGCGTGAGGTCCACCGAGTGGCGCGGCGGTTGGGGTGGCCCTCGCCTCTCATCGTGGCCGGCTGGAAGTGGCAAGAGCGGGACGGATCGGACCGAACCCTTCGCCACCCGATGAGGACCCCCGGACCGTCTCATCCACCCGCTGAAGGGGTCGCGGGAGTGGCGGGCTCATGCCGATGAACAGTCCGACGGCGATCTCCGAGGGAATCGGCACGGTGGTCCTACCGGTGCCGGGTGCCGGTGACAATCGGTTGCGCCCCCATCACGTCGTCCTCCTGTCGGCCTGGTGTGCGCTGGTCGCCGGTCCGCTGGAGGTCGGCGCGATCGTGCTGCGCAAGCATACGCTGGACCTCAATCACTTCTACTGGATGAGCCGACATTTCGTCTGGTTGATCCCATTGACGAACCTGCTGATCTTCCTGGTCCTCGGCGTGGTCCTGGCGGGGGTCGCCTGGGTTTGGCCGGGTCGTGGAAGCCGGCTGGCCGCCCGGTTGCTCTGCGCCCTGACCCTCCTTCCGCTGGTCTGGGCCGCCTTTCCTCGGATCTACGGGATCGCCGGGTTCCTGCTGGTGTTGGGGATCGCCGCCTGGCTGGTCCCGGTCCTGGGGCGGCATGCCGCCGGGTTTCGCCGGTTCGTGGGGCTGAGCTTCCCGGTGCTGGCGGGACTGACGCCGCTTCTGGCGGCGGCGGTCTGGGCCGGCGATCGGGTCCAGGAGTGGCGCGAGGCGGCGCGGCCGCTGCCGGCGTCCGGTTCCCCGAACGTGCTGTTGATCGTCCTGGATACGGTCGGGGCCAATCACCTGAGCCTCCACGGCTACGGCCGCCCGACCAGCCCGACTCTCGACCTCCTGGCAAGGCGCGGCATCCGTTTCGACCGGGTGCAGGCCACCTCGTCGTGGACGCTTCCGTCTCACGCCGGCTTCTTCACGGGACGGTGGCCGCACGAGCTCTCCGCCGGCTGGCTCACCCCGCTCGACGCGACCCATCCCACCCTCGCCGAGTATCTCGGGTCGCGGGGCTATGCCACGGCCGGCTTCGTCGCCAACTTGTTCTATTGCGGGACCGACACGGGCCTGGCGCGGGGTTTCACGCGCTACCAGGACTACATCTTCCCGGGCCTCGGCGCTTTCAAGCCGGCCGCGCTGGTCGACCGGTCGGTGGAGGGACTGCGCGCGATCTATCGGTTCCTCCGGGAACGCGCGGCGGTGTCCCTGCTCCCCGATCTGTTCCAGTGGTTCGACGCGGGCAATCGCAAGCCCGCGGCGGTGGTCAGTCGCGAATTCCTCGACTGGCTATCAAGCCGCCGGCAGCCGGAGCGGCCCTTCTTCGCCTTCCTGAACTACTACGACGTCCATTATCCGTATCGGGTCCCGGAGGGGAGCCTCCATCGCTTCGGCGCGAAGCCACGCACCGACCGCGAGATGGACCTCCTCGAAAACTGGCGGACCGTGGATAAGCTCAGGCTCTCGGCGCGGGAGCTCGCGTTCGTGCGCGATGCCTACGACGAATGCGTCGCCGACCTCGACGAGCAACTGGGCCGGCTGATCGACGAGCTGGAGCGGCGCGGGGTCCTCGAGCGGACCTGGCTGATCGTCACCTCGGACCACGGCGAGAGCTTCGGCGAGCAGCCCGGCGCCTTCATCCACGGGACGAGCCTCTATCAACCCCAGGTTCACGTGCCGTTGGTGATCGTCCCGCCGACGGCGGCGAGAACGCCGCCACGGGTCGTGTCCGAGACGGTGAGTCTCCGCGACCTGCCGGCGACGGTCGTCAACTTACTGGGTCTCGAGGCCGGATCGCCGTTCCCCGGCACAACGCTGGCGCGGCACTGGGACAGCCCGCCCTCGACGACCGCAATGAACCCGCCCGGTCTCGAGCCGGCGCTGTCGGAATTGGCTTCGTCCGACCCCCTCGATCCGGACCCGGCGCACCTGCTCGGAGATCGACCGGTGTGGGCATCTCTGGCCGAGGGGGATTCGATCTATCTCCAGGTCCGGCGGGGCGAGACCCTCGAAGAGGGCCTTTATGACCTGCACCGGGATCCCCTGCAAGCGCGCAACCTCGCCGGAGAGACCGCCGCACAACCCCTCCTCGATCGGATGCGGACGATGCTGGATCGCATGACGGCCGGGCCACTCACGCTCGATCGCTTTCGACCGTGATGCGGCGCGCGGCGAAGCGGCTCGCCCCGTTGGGAAAACGCGAGGCAAGAAAGGGAAGCTCGGTGATTGACAGCGACACTCGTGGGGGCGGCGCCGGCAGAGCCGGCTTGACCCCAGCCACCCCAGAGTCTTGGCCGCAGATGTGGGGGTGGCCGGGGTCGAGCCCGAAGGGCGATGCCCCCAGGGGATCCTGGCATTCAGGGCATCACCTCGAACCCGGCGACATTGATGAACCGCCCCTTCGAGCCCGCCGGCTGGGTCTCTGTAATCGTGATCGTGAGGCGATGGGCGCCCCCGGGGAGGCCCTCGGTCCGCCATTCGAACGGCTCGTCGCGGTGTGGGCCGTGCTGGTCGACTTGCGCAACAATACGATCATCGATTCGGACCTCCGCGACGCCCGCATCGTCGAACCGGAACCCGATCCACCGTACGCCCGTTCCGTAAAATGTGAACGCCACCGAGGCCCCAGGCCGGTCGTTGTAGCGGAAGGATTCCGACCCGCGCCAGCCCTCGCCCGAGAACCGCGCCGCGCGGTGGGAATGGCGGTTCGGGTCGAGGTAGAGCGAATAAGGCTCCCCCTGCTTGAGCGCGTAGAACGGCCGGACCAGCAGGTCCGCGCCCGAGCGAGGATGATACGTCAACGGCTCGCCGTCGGAGGGAACGAGGGAGTGCTCCAACTCAGGCTCGCGGATGAGCTCGGCGACATTAATACCGTTCGAGCGGACCGCCATCGCCAACGGACCGTGCACGATCATCGCCGGCAACGGCGCCAAATCATCGAGCGGCCGGACAGCGAACTTCGATGGCAGGCGGACCTCGAGCCGGTCGCCGTCGCGCCACTCGCGGCGGACCGTCGCCCAGCCGTGGGCGTCGACCGCTGCATCCACCGGCTTACCGTTGACCGCGACGACGAGCGACCCGGCCAGCCAGCCCGGCACCCGTAGCTTCAATCCGATAACCGACGGTTGTTGCGATGGCAGCGCGACGACGAGATGCGTCGAGTCGGACTCGGGGAACCGGGTGAGCTGACGCAGGACGACCGGCCCTCCGGTCCGCTCCCAGACCACGGTCGAGGGCACGAAGAGGTTGACGTACAGGTCATCGGAAGCGTGGAAGTAGACCAGGTCGTGAAGGTCGGCCAGCGCCATCGGGCGGGTGCCGGTGCAGCACGACCAGCCGACGGAGTGATTCCGCTTGGCGCCGCCCAGCGCATTGTAGTCCGAGTAATAGAAGACCAGGCCGTCGGATGACATCGGGATCGTGGCCGCGATCCCATTATAGGCCAGCCGCTCGACCCAATCGCCGTATCGGGCATCGCCGGTGATTGTCATCAGGTATTTGCACAGCTTGAATACGGCGAAGCAGCCGCACTGGGTCTCGAACGAGTTGTGCGAGTAATCGGTCTTCTTCCGCCACTCGGCGCGGGGCAGGAGCTGCTCGTCCGGCCCGAACCCACCGGTCGGGAAGCACTGATGGGCCAGCAGCTCATCGTGGGCGTGGAGGACCGTGTCAAGGAAGTGACGATCTCCCGAGTGAAGATACGCCTGGGCCGCACCGCCCAGGGTGTTGACGTGGCTATAGGCGTGATAGACGCCGGTCCGCCGGCCATTGCCGCGGTCCCCGAAGAGGTCGCCCTTGCGCGCGTAGATGTCCCAGTATTCGGGGTAATGCCAGACCTGCGGCGAAGTCGCGATACCGCGGGTCGCCGGTGGCGCGGTGGGCGCGGTAGAGGTTCTCGCTCAGCGTGTACCACTCGGTGCCGCCGAAGGCATAGGGGTTGGATCGATCCAGGTTCTTCTCCGCCCAGCCGGTAATCTTGGCGAGCGACTCGGCCGCCGGCCTGCTCTTGCAGAAGAGGATCATATCGGTCAGGCCGCCGACCATCTTGTCGTAGATGTAATGCGGCGCGTTCGGCTTGCGCGAGTAGTAGAAATAACCATCGGGCTCGACGCACTCGGCCCAACCCTTGAGCAGCGCCTCGGCCTTGGCGCGGCAGTCGGGATCGCCGGTCACCGCGTGCAATCGGGCCAGGCCGGAGAGGATCTGGCCAAAGACGTGAAAGACGTCCGACGAATACCAGCCGCCCAGGTCGGCCCCCGGCGCCGGCTTGCCCGCGCGGAGGCGAAACCCCTTGAGCAGGTCGTCGTTGGGGATCCGCAGATAGTCCTCGCGCGCGGCGTCGACCTGCCTTCGCAACGGGCCGTCGTCGAGGCTCACGCCGCGGTAGCCGAACGGCTCGATCGCCAGCCGGACGGCGGCCGGGGATGATCCACCCGCGGCGGCCTCGGCCGGCTGGCCAGCAAGGGTGACGAGCAACAAAGTCGTGAGTGGTATCGACATCAATCCTCCCAGTCTGAAGGTCGGCCGGCCTGCATTTTCCGGACGGCATGCCGATTCTCTCGCCAAGATACAGGGATTTCGGCTTGCCTTCCACGGTCCTGCACGATCGGCCGCCTGCGCCCAGGCCATTCGCGAGGCTTGCCGCGACGATCACCGCGCGTCAGAATGAGGCGCGGGGTCCGAGCGTCCCGATTTTCCCACGGGTAGCAAGTAGGTCAGGCTTTCCAGCCTGACGTGTCGGGGATGTCGGGCTGGAAAGCCTGACCTGCGTCAGATTTGAACATCAGGAACCATACCTGAGAACAGGAGCAGCCATGAGCATGCGAACGGATCGACGGCGCTTCTTGCAGGCGTCCGCGGCGAGCGGCGCGCTGGTGGGCCTGGGCGACCTGGGCTTCCTGTCGAAGCTCCGGCCGGTCTCGGCCGACGAGGCCAAGCTGGACCCGAAGGTCGTCCGCCTCCAGCCCGAGATCGAGCCCATCGTCCGGCTGCTGGAGGACACCCCGCGCGAGAAGCTCCTCGAGGAGGTCGCCGGGCGGATCAAGCACGGATTGACCTATCAGGAAGTGCTGGCCGCGCTCTTGCTGGCCGGCGTGCGTAATGTCCAGCCGAGGCCCCATGTCGGGTTCAAGTTCCACGCGGTGCTCGTGGTGAACTCGGCGCACCTGGCGAGCCTCGGCTCGCCCGACTCCGACCGATGGCTGCCGATCTTCTGGGCTCTCGACCACTTCAAGAGCTCGCAGGCCCAGGATGTCCGCGAGGGGAACTGGACGATGGGCCCGGTGGACGAGTCCGCGGTCCCGCCGCCAAGCCGGGCGCGCGAGGCGTTCATCGCGGCCATGGACCGCTGGGACGAGTCGGCCACCGACGCGGCGGTCGCCGGCCTGGCCCGCACGGCGGGCGCCAACGAGATCTATGAGCTGTTCTTCCGATACGGGTGCCGCGACTTCCGCGACATCGGCCACAAGGCGATCTACGTGGCCAACAGTTGGCGGACGCTCCAGTGCATCGGCTGGCAGCACGCCGAGCCCGTCCTCCGCTCACTGGCCTACGCCTTGCTCCAGCGCGAGAAGGTCAACCCGGCCCAGAGCGACGAGCCGGCCGACCGTCCCGGTCGCCGCAACCTGGCCCGCGCGGCCCGGATCCGCGAAGGCTGGTATGCCGGCAAGTGCGACTCCTCCGCCGCGGCCGACCTGCTCTCCACGCTCCGCCACGGCTCCGACGACGACGCCAGCGAGCAAGTCGTCGAGCTCCTGAACCGAGGCATCGCGCCCCAGTCGATCTGGGACGCCCTCTTCGACGGTGCCGGGGAGCTGCTCCTCCGCCAGGCGAACATCGTTTCGTTACACGCGATCACCACGACCAACGCCCTGCATTACGCCTACCAAACCAGCGGCGACGACCGGACCCGCCGGCTGCTGATGCTCCAGAACGCCGCGTTCCTCACCTTGTTCCGCCAGGCATTGGGCCGCGGCAAGACGAGCGAGGCGCGGATCGATCAGCTCGAGCCGACCGGCACATCCGCAACCAAGGATGGCCGCGGGGCGATCGAAGAGATCTTCGCCGACGCCAGCCACGACAAGATGGCGGCCGCACGCAAGGCGCTGTCCTACCTCCAGGCCGGCCACGAGCCCGAGAACCTCATCCACGCAGCGCGACGGCTGGTCTTCCTCAAGGGGGACGACGCCCACGACTACAAGTTCAGCTCGGCCGTGCTGGAGGACTACTTCAACGCCTCGCCGTCGTATCGCGAGCGCTACCTGGCCGCGAGCATGCTCCTCTTGCCCGCCTCGGGCGACAAGGATAATAACCTGGTGAAGCGGACCCGGGCGGCGCTGGCATAGGCCGACCCATTGAGGAGAACAGTCGTGTAAGGTGGGTCGAGCCGCGATTCATCGCGGCGAGGCCCACCGAATGCGCTTCCACGCGATCCCGTGCATTACGCTACAGACAGCAGCGAGTCGGGCGCATTAGAATGCACGTGGGAGGTTACCGACGATGAAGGCCATCGAGTTCCAGTCACAACTGAATCCGGATCAAACACTGACCGTTCCCGCCTCGCTGTTCGGCGCCATTCCGATCGGCCAGACGGTCCGCGTGCTGGTCCTCCTCCCCGATAACGACACCGAGGGTGAGTGGGAACGACAAGCGGCCGAGGAGTTTGGCCGAGGATACGCCGACACAGATGCCATCTACGACCACCTACCAGTCGGGTGACCTTGTTCTGGTGGACTTTCCCTTTACGGTCAGTGGTCCGGGCAAGCCGCGCCCGGCCCTGGTCATTCTCGACACCGGTGACGCGGATGTCTTGTTAGCCCGGGTCACAACCCAAGTTCAGAACACGCCTTTCGATGTGGTGATCGCAGACTGGCAACAAGCCGGACTGCTGGCACCCTCTACCGTCCGTCTTCACAAGCTGGCGACCTTGGCCAAGAGTCGCGTGAGACGGCACTTGGGCTCCTTGACCGGGAACGATCGCCAATCCGCCGCCGCCGTATTGGCCCACATTGCTGCATCCTGGTAACACTTTAATAAATATATGAAAACTGTCCTGTTGCTCGCAATGTTCATGCTCACGGGGGACGACCTCGAGACCGTGACGCTGATCCAGCGGCTGGGCTCGGCTCGCGCCGCCGAGCGCGACGCGGCCTCCGCCGCGCTGAAGCCAGGGGCCGCGCCGCCTTGCCGGCTCTTCGGATCGCCAGCCGCGATTCCCGCGACGCAGAGGTCCGCACTCGCGCCGCCAAGCTGCTGGCCAAGGTCGAGCACGACATCTCGACCCGACCGACCCTGGTCACGCTCGACGTCCGCGATCAGACGGTCGGCGACGCCATCAAGGCCCTCGGGCAGAAGCACCATTTCGAGATGACCGGCAATCTCGATGAACTCCACGACAACCTCCGGCGTAAGATCACGCTTCGCGAGGAGAAGCCGGTTCCGCTGTTGCCGGCGCTCGACCGCCTCTGTGCGGCCGGCGGGATGCGCTATACTCTGGGTCCGGATTATGGTGACGATGAGGCGCTCGAGCGCTGGAAGCCCGCTGTGTGCCCATTGGCCCTCGAACGTGCGGGAATCCCGGGCCCGGTGTCGGAATCCGGACCATTTCGCGCAAGGATCCACAGCCTCCACTACGAGCTCCAGCGGACCAGGTTCCTCGAGCGGGCTGATGGCCAGGGTGAGCGGAACGTGGATGAGACGTGTTACCTCGTGATGGAGCTCATCGCTGAGCCCCGCCTGACGTTCGCGGTCGCCAATCTCCCGAGGATCCTCGAAGCCATCGACGATCAAGGCCAGACCGTGATCGCCTCAAATGCTGAAGTTGGTAATCTTACAGATCCATTTAGGTCTGGATTTGCATTACCAAATGCTGCGACGTCCTACATAGTTGACCTGAAGCCCCTTAGGAGGCCGGAAGCCGTCCCCAAACGGTTCCGGGGGGTTTTCCCCGTCCTGGTCGCCGAGTTCAAGGCCGATCCAATCATCGTTCCGCTCGCCGACTCTCACGGTAAGACGTTTGACGGGCCGGACGCGACTCTGACCATGCAGGCCGTCCGGCTCGACGCGGCGAAGGGGCCTTCGATCGCGCTGCTCTTGCGCTCCAAGTTCGAAGAGCTTGATCTCCCCGAGCCTGCCGCTGACAATCCGGTTGGTCAGGTCCAACCGTTCCCCGTGCCGGCCATCGATCCAAAGGTCCTCGTCGTCGATTGGAGCCTTTTCTTGGAGTCACAGTTCATCCTGGTCAGTGAGAAAGGACAGCGGATCCTCGGCTGGAATCCGCAATTCGTGCGAAAAGGGCCCAGGGAGGCCCTGGTCACGTTTCGCCCCAATCACAACCCGTTCCAGTTTGATCAGCATCCCGCGATTCCGGCCAAGTTGCTGTTCTTCAGCATCATGCGCACCACGGCCGAGATCCCGTTCGAGTTCCGGGATATCCCGCTGCCCTGAGGGCACCAGGGCCTCCGGCTACACGTTCACTCCGAGCGATATTCGTCATCCTGACGCCGAAGTCCCGCCATCGTTTCCTTCCACTCCTCGACTAAGGGATCGTCCCGGAACATTCCGGCGAAAGGGAGCCAGGGATGTTCGGCCACGGGCACATCGAGCGTGACGACCTCGGCGCCGGCGGAGAACTTCCCTTCGATGAGCTTGCGCAGTTGTTGCACAGCGTCATCGCGCGTTGCCCCCTCGGCCATCATGGCAAACGGCTCTCCCCCCCTGGCACGATAGCCGTGACCTGGAACCGGCTCGATCAAGACCGAGATTCGCATGATCCGCTCTCCTCGCCGCCCGAGGCCCAGACCAGTATGGAGGCCGCCTGACGGGTCGTTGTGCCTGTCAGTTTATCGCCGGAGCGCCGCCGGTTTTCTAGGGCCGAACCTTTCGATCCCCTCCGGATCGCCCTCACGCGCCCACCGCTCAAACAACGGACGGTACGGCCGAAGCCGGCTCGTCGAGACCGAACTGGAGTTCGGAGAGCGTCCGGTAGAGGCCGCCCTCCCGGGCGGACAACTGCTCGTGAGTGCCGGACTCGACCACCTGTCCCTCCTTGATGACGAAGAGGCAATCGGCCCGGCGCACCGTCGCGAGCCGGTGGGCGATGATCACCGACGTCCGCGCGCGCATCAAGGTATCGAGCGCCTGCTGCACCAGGCTCTCGCTCTCCGAGTCGAGCGAGCTCGTCGCCTCGTCGAGGATCAGGATCGCGGGGTCCCGGAGGATCGCCCGGGCGATCGCCACGCGCTGGCGCTGGCCGCCGGAAAGCTTGACGCCGCGATCGCCGACCACGGTCTGGTATCCCTCGGGGAACCCGGCGATGAAGTCGTGGGCATTGGCCTGACGGGCGGCATCCTCGATCGCGTCGGCGGTCGCGCCGGGGCGTCCGTAAGCGATGTTGTCGGCGATGGTGCCGCCGAAGAGCAACACATCCTGCGGCACGATCGCCATCTGGCTCCGGAGCTGATGCAAGGGATAGTCGCGCGCATCGCGGCCGTCGATCCGGATCCGGCCGGAATCGGGATCGTAGAACCTCAGCAAGAGCGACACGATCGTCAACTTGCCCGCCCCGCTGGGCCCGACCAGGGCGATCCGCCGTCCCGCGTCCACCGTCAGCGACAGGTCGCGCAACACCGTGACGCCTGGGCGCGAGGGATAAGCAAAGGTCACACCCTCGAAGATCACGTCGCCGCGGAGCCGGCGGGGTGATCGGGCTATCACAGGTGGCGGGTCGGGTGGGCTCGCCTGATGATTCTCGCACTGCTCGGACTTCTCGGCCAGCAGTTCCCGGATGCGTTGCGTCGCGCCCATGGTCCGCTGCCACTCGCCGTACAACCGCGCGAATTGTCCCATCGAGCCGCCCAGATACGTCGTGTACAGCAAGAACTGGGTCATGCCGCCGAACGTCAGCGCACCCGCCTCGACCAGCCGGGCGCCGTACCACATCGTGGGAATGATCGAGCCGAATAGCACGAAGCTGACGAAGGCCCCGAACGCCCCCTGGTATCGGGCGCCGCGCAGCGATACGTCGATCATCGACCCGACTCCCACGCGATATCGGCTGGTCTCATACTCCTCATTCGTGAACGCCTTCACGCTGGCGATCCCCTGGAGCGTCTCCTCGACGATCACGTTCGTATCGGCCAGTTTGTCCTGCGCCTCCCGGGCGATCCGGCGCGTGCGATGGCCGAAGATGATCGCCAGGCCGATCGCCACCGGCAGCGACGAGAGCATCACCAACGTCAGCCGACCAGACGTCAGCGTGATCAATGTCAGGCCGCCCACCAGCACTACCAGTTGCCCGAGCAGCATCGGGATGGCCCCGGTCAGGGCGCCCTGAATCAGGGTCAAATCGGCGGAGAGCCGGCTGCCGAGCTCGCCCACGCGACGCTGGGAGAAGAACGCCATCGGCAGGCGGATCAGATGGCCGTAGACGTCCCGGCGGAGCTCGGCCAGGCTCCGCTCGCCGACCTCCGTGAGCCAGTACGTCTGAAAATAGGAGCAGATCGATTGAATCGCCAGCGCCAGCAGGAGGACCAGCGCGATCGTGTTGACATCGAGGGAGGCCGCCGGAAACCGGGCCGCCAGGGCCGTGGCCCGGCTGTCGGGCTGGGCGGCGTCGATGAGTCGGCCCGTGAAATAGGGGAACGCCAGGCTCGCCAGCGTCGACAGCACCAGGCAGACCTGCGCCGCCACGAACTTGCGGCGATAGGGGCGCATGTAGGAAAGAAGGCGGACGGTCTCCCGGAATCCCTCGGCGGTGATCCGGACCGGCGCCACATCGTCGATCCGGCCGTGGGGCCCGTGGTGGCGAGTCATCGAATGAGAATCCCTTCGGCATGAGATACGGTGAGGCCGTTGCCGATCGCCACGACGACCTCACAACGGCCGGGATCGGCGAGAATCATTGTAGACGACGCTAATTTTGGAGTCAACTCCAATATTGCATGGGACACCAGGATCTGTTAGAAACGATCCGAGGACGGCATCTGGCCTTTGTAGGGTGGGTGAAACCCACCAGAATCGGGCCCATTCTTGGTGGGTTTCACCCGCCCTGCAGGCTCTCAGGAATTCGGGCATGAACGGGCAATCGGGTCGTCGCGAGCGGAAGCGGGAGCAGACGCGGCGAGTCATCGCCGAGGCGGCGATGCGCCTGTTCGTCGAGCGGGGCTTCGACGAGGTGACGGTCGCCCAGGTGGCCGAGGCGGCGGACGTGTCGATCAACACGGTGTTCAACCACTTCCCGACCAAGGAGGACCTCTTCTTCGGCTCGGAGGAGCCGATGGCGTCCGCGTTCGATCGACTAGCGAGCGACCGCCGGCCCGGCGAGCCGGTGACTGTATTCCTCGCCGTCATCTGTCGGAGCGGATCGAGCAGTTCCACGAGACATCCCAGCTCCAGGGCAATCGCGGGCACCAGGCATCCGTTCGGCGAGTCTTCCAGGGCAGCCCCGCCTTGCAGGTCCGCGCGGTGCATCGGCAACGGGGGGCGGCCCGCGGCGCGGAGGACACCCTCGCCGCGTCCCTGGCGAAGGACGCCGGCAAAGGGCCGAACGATCCCACTCCCCGGCTGGTGGCGAGCCAGGTCCTGGCGCTCTACGCTTCCCTGTTCCTCGAAGCCGAGCGCCGCCGCCGCGCCGGCGAGAGCGCGAAGGCGATCCACGCCTTCCTCACCTCCGCGGCCGAGGCCGCACTCGACCTGCTGGAGCACGGTATCGGCGATTACGGCGGCCGAACGAGATGACGCAGGGATGTCCTGGTGTCTTCAGCCGGACGATCTGATCGAGCCATTTCGATCGCCCTCGAATTCGAGTAGACTATTCATCAGGTGTCTCTTGAGTCGCGTTCATGCCGGGTCGAGGATAAAGGAGGTGGGCGATGGCCGAGGTACGGACCGAGGCAATGACTCCCTCAGTGGAAGAATTGGAACAGATGCATGCCCTCTACCGGCAGGGCGGTCAGGAACAACAGATGGCACCGCAAATCGTCTATCCGGAGACATCCTGCCCCCATGATGATTGTGACCAGCCGATGCAGGCGATTGATTTCCGGCTGGAAGACCACGGACGTGCTGTCCATGATCCGTTGGTACGCGCCTGGTGGAATGATACGGGATTCGTCGGCCGGTGCCCCCGATGCGGTGGCTGGATCCACTTCACCATCCGGGCCAAGCGTCCCATCACTGCGGACGAGGCAGTCCAGTATCCGCAACTGCCCGACGATTGGCATATCAAGGCAACCATCCTCTGATCCGAGGATCGATCCAGGCGCATCTTCCCTCGAGCGGAAACGGACAGCAAGATAGGCAGGAGAGTCGGCAATTCCGCCGTCCAGAGATCGAGGAACCTGCGCGATGTGTGATCGATTCTGTCTCATTGAGCTGCCGCATCGGATCGTCGCGGTGGTCGTCGCGATCGCCTCGATGGCGTCGATCGCCTGGGCGGCGGAAGAGAAGCAAGTCCTCCCCGGACTTCGCGAGCCCGTCGAGATCCTGCGCGACCGCTGGGGGATCTCTCATATTTATGCTCGCAACGAGCACGACCTGTTCCTGGCCCAGGGCTACTCCGCCGCGCGCGACCGGCTCTTCCAACTGGAGCTGTGGCGGCGTCGGGCGACAGGGACGCTGGCCGAGCTCCAGGGTCCGCGGGCCCTCTCCGGCGACATCGGCGCGCGGATGCTGAAGTTCCGCGGCGACCTGGGTCGCGAGCTAAATCACTACCATCCCCGGGGCGCCGAGATCGTCGGGGCCTTCGTCGAGGGGATCAACGCTTACATCGACCGGACCGAACGAAAGCAGGAGCGGCTGCCGATCGAGTTCGAAATCCTGGGAATCCCGCCGGGGAAGTGGACGCCCGAGATCGTGGTCTCGCGACACAATGGGCTGTATCGCAATGTCACCCAGGAGGTGCAGTACGCGCAGCTTGTCCACGTCCTGGGCGCCGATCGCGCGCGGGAGCTGCTCAATCTCCATCCTGGTCGGCCCGAGCTGAAGCCCGACGCAGCGATCGATCTGTCGCTCATCTCCGATGCCCTCATCGAGAGCTACACCGCCTCGCGCGCCCCGGTCCACTTCCGTCCGGAAGAGGTCGTGCCCGGGTTCCGCCTGAAGGCGGCCGGCCTCGAAAAGGGCGACCGGGCCGTCGCCGCGATCGATCCGGAATCCGGAGCGACCTTCTTCGATCTCGATCGCGAGGCGGAGGGGAGCAACAACTGGGTGATCTCCGGCGCGCGGACGTTCGCCGGTGGCGCGATCATGGCCAACGATCCGCACCGGGCCTTGCTGTTGCCGTCGCTGCGCTACTGGGTCCACCTGGTCGCGCCGGGCTGGAACGTCATCGGCGCCGGCGAGCCGGCCTTGCCCGGCGTCTCGGTCGGCCACAACGAGCGCGGCGCCTGGGGATTCACGATCTTCCCGATCGATCAGGAAGATCTCTACGTCTACGAGACCGACCCCGCCAACCCGTCCCGCTATCGGTATCGCGACGGCTGGGAATCCATGCGGACGATCCGGGAGACCATCGCGGTGAAGGGGCGCAACTCGGGATCGGTCGAGTTGAAGTACACCCGGCACGGGCCGGTCGTGTTCGAAGACCCGGCTCATCATCGGGCGTATTCTCTCCGGGCCGCTTGGCTCGAGGAAGGCGGCGCCCCGTACCTGGCCAGCCTGCGGCTCGACCAGGCTGCGAGCTGGACGGAGTTCCGCGAAGCGTGCCGCGCCTTCCACGTCCCCTCGGAGAACATGGTCTGGGCCGATCGCGACGGCCACATCGGCTGGCAGGCCGTGGGCCTCTCGCCCCGGCGCACCAACGGCAACGGGCTCATCCCCGTCCCCGGCGACGGGCGTTACGAGTGGGACGGCTTCCTGCCGATCCTCGACCTGCCTCATGTGGCCGATCCGCCCCGCGGATGGCTCGCCACCGCCAACCAGGACAACCTCCCGCCGGGCTACCCGTTCGCCGTCAGCTTCCAGTGGACCGACCCGTTCCGGTTCGCCCGCATCGAGGAAGTCCTCGGCGCGAGCCGTCGCTTCACGCTGATGGATTCGATGCGGCTCCAGCACGACGAGCTGTCGCTGCCGGCCCGGGCGCTGGTGCCGCTGCTCCGGGGACGCAAGCCGGCCCGACAGGGGCAGGCCCGTGCCATCGAAACGCTGCTCGCCTGGGACGACGTGCTCGACCGGGACTCGATCGCGGCGACGATCTACGCCACCTGGGAGAAGCACCTCAAGATCTCGGTGCACCACCTACTGGTCCCGGAGGCAGCCCATGCGATCCTCCCGGCTCGATCGTTGTCGACCGAGAAGCTGATCGCCTGGCTCATGGTGCCCGACGGCCGCTTCGGCGCCGACCCGACCGCCGGTCGTGACGCGCTCTTGCTCCGGTCGCTCGACCAGGCCTTGGTCGAGCTGAATCGTCGCCTGGGGCCGGAGATGAACGACTGGAAGTACGGCCAGGACCGGTTGAAGCATGTCTTGCTCAAGCATCCCTTGAGCGGTGCCGTCGCCTCCGGGTTTCGGGCGAAGCTGGACCTCGGCCCACTGCCGCGCGGCGGCTATGGACATACCGTCAACAGCACGTCGGACAACGACAACCAGGCGTCGGGCGCCTCCTTCCGGATCATCGCCGACACGTCCGACTGGGACGCCTCGGCCGGCACCAACGCGCCGGGCCAGTCCGGCGACCCGGACAGCCCTCATTACCGCGACCTGTTCGAGTCCTGGGCCAACGGCCGGTATTTCCCCGCATTTTTCTCGCGCCCGAAGGTCGAGTCCGTCACCGAGTCGAGGATCACGATGGTGCCGTGACCGAGCCCCGCGGGAGTTTCAAGACCGCGCACGGTGGCGACTCCGCGGGCCGGAGATGGCGGCATGCCCCGGTCGGCTACGATGGAGCAGCCGGACGGCTGCGTGAGCCGAATCTGGCCGGACAACCGCTTCCCGCGCCAGGATCGTCACCCCACCTTTCTTCAAGATTGCGTTGGTATCGCCACCACCAGCGGCATTCGGGACGACGCTGATCAACCGGCCGAATGAGTCGAGCATTCCCGAGGGTGGCTCGCCCTCGACCCGCACTTCCACGGGCTTGCTCAGGTTGAACATCTTCACAGGTGTCAGTGTCACTGTGTTCGTCGCGCTGTTATAGGCGGCTGACTTCAGTGCGATGACCCGCGCGTTCCTGGCATCGTACGAGCCGTGCTTGCCGGCGATCGCGAGCCGGTATTCCGCGACCGAGTTCGCCAGAGCCACGTTGACGGGCCCGCTGAACTGGACGAGCACCGTGCTGACCTCGTGGTGCTTCCCGAAGGCCGGCGAAACCGAACTGACTGTGACCAATGGGGGAGGAGTTGGCGTCGGCGTGGGAGTCGGTGTGGGTATTGAGAGAACGTTGATCGCCGCAGTCGCTCGGGTGGTGGTGTAGTCGGTGGTATCCTTGGGTGTGAACGTGACCGAGAGCGTCTGGTCGTTGCCTGCATTCAGGACGGCGCCGACAGCCGGCGTGTACGCGAAGGTTCCGGGCACGCTGGCGGCGGCATCAAGCTGGGTCCCGGACAGCGCCGTGCCATTGACGATGTCCGCGGGATTGGCCCAGGTGATCGTGGGCGTGGCTTGTGCCACATTGATTGTACTTGTCGCATCGGCAATGGTGTAATCGATGGTATCCGTGGGCGTGAAGGAAACCGAGAGCGTCTGGTCGCGTCCCGCATGCAAGACCGTACCGGCGGCCGGGGTGTACGCGAAGCTTCCCGGCACGCTGGCAGTGGCATCGAGCTGCGTCCCGCTCAAGGCGGTCCCGTAGACGATGCTCGCCGGGTTGGTCCAGGTGATCGTCGGCGTGGCTTGCGCCACGTTGAGGCTCGCCTCGGCCCCGGCGGTGGTGTAATCGTTGGTATCGGTGGGCGTGAAGGTGACCGACAGCGTCCGTCCGTTGCCCGCGTTCAGGATCGTACCCGCGGCCGGGGTATAGGCAAAGGTCCCCGGCACGCTTGAGGTCGCATCGAGCTGGGTCCCGGACAGCGCCGTGCCATAGACGATGCTCGCGGGGTGGGCCCAGGTGAGCGTGGGCGTGGCCTGCGACAGGTTGATCGTGGCCGTGGCCGTGGCATCCGTGTAATCGGTCGTGTCGGTGGGCGTGAAGGTGACCGAGAGGGTCCGGCCGTTGCCCGCGCTCAGGATCGTACCGGCGGCCGGGGAGTAAGCGAACGTCCCCGGCACGCTCGAGGTCGCATCGAGCTGCCGGCTGCTCAGTGCCGTGCCGTAGACGATACTCGCCGGGTTGGCCCAGGTGAGCATGGGCGCGGCTTGCCCCACGTTGAGGCTCGCCGTGGCCCTGGCGGTGGTGTAGTCCTTGGTATCGGTGGGTGTGAAGAAAACCGTGAGCGTCTGGTCGTCGCCTGCCGGTAGGACCGTGCCGGCGGCCGGTGTGTAGGTGAAAGTCCCCGGCACGCTGGCGGTGGCGTCGAGCTGGGTCCCGCTCAATGCGGTGCCATAGACGATGTCCGCGGGGCCGGCCCAGGTGATCGTGGGCGTGGTTTGTGTCGTTGGTAGGACATTGAGGCTTGCCGTGGCCGTGGCGGTGGTGTAATCCGTGGTATTGGTGGGCGTGAAGGTGACCGAGAGGGTCTGGCCGTCGCCCGCCGGAAGGACCGTTCCCGCCGCCGGGGCGTAAATGAAAGTCCCCGGCACGCCTGAGGTCGCATCGAGCTGCTTGCTGCTGAGCGCCGTGCCGTAGGTGATATTTGCGGGGTTGGCCCAGATGATCGACGGCGTGGCTTGCGCCACGTTGAGGCTCGCCGTGGCCCTGGCGCTGGTGTAGTCGGTCGCGTCGGTGGGCGTGAAGGAGACCGAAAGTGACTGGTCGTCGCCCGCGCTCAGGACCGTGCCGGCGGGTGGCGAATAGGTGAAGGTCCCCGGCACGCTGGCGGTGGCATCGAGCTGGGCCCCGCTCAGGGCTGTCCCGTAGGCGATATTTGCGGGGTTGGCCCAGGTGAGCGTGGGCTTGGCTTGCGCCACGTTGATCGTGGCTGTGCCCGTGGCGTCCGCGTAATCGGTGGTATCTGTGGGCGTGAAGGTGACCGAGAGGGTCCGGCCGTTGCCCGCCGAAAGGACCGTGCCGGCGGCCGGCGTGTAGGTGAAGGTCCCCGGTACGCTGGCCGTGGCGTCGAGCTGGGTCCCGGACAGCGCGGTGCCAAAGACAAGGCTCGGCGGGTTGGCCCAGGCGATCGTCGGGGTGGCTTGCGCCACGTTGATCCTCGCCGTGGCCGTGGCGGTGGTGTAATCATTGGTATCGGCGGGCGTGAAGGTGACCGAGAGCGTCTGGCCATTGCCCGGTCTCAGGAGAGTGCCCTCGGCTGGGGTGTAGGCAAAGGTACCCGGCACCCCGGCAGTGGCATCGAGCTGGGTCCCGGACAGCGCCGTGCCATAGACGATGCTCGCCGGGTTGGCCCAGGTGAGCGTCGGTGTGGCCTTCGCCACGTTGAGGCTCGCCGTGGCCCTGGCGGTGGTGTAATCGGTCGTGTCGGTGGGCATGAAGGTGACGAAGAGCGTCTGGTCGGCGCCCGCGCTCAGGATCGTGCCGGCGGGTGGCGAATAGGTGAAGGTCCCCGGCACGCTGGCGGTGGCGTCGAACTGGGTCCCGCTCAAGGCGGTCCCATAGACGATGTCCGCGGGGTCGGCCCAAGTGATCGTGGGCGTGGTTTGTGTCGTTGGTAGGACATTGAGGTTTGCAGTGGCCGTGGCGGTGGTGTAATCGGTCGTGTCGGTGGGCGTGAAGGTGACCGACAGAGTCTGGCCGTTGCCCGCCGGAAGGACCGTTCCCGCGGCCGGAGTATAGGCAAAAGTCCCGGGGACATTCACCCCCGCATCGAGCTGAGTACTGCTCAGCGCCGTGCCATAGGCGATGCTCGCCGGGTTGGCCCAGGTGATCACGGGAGTGGCCTGCGCCACGTTGATCGTGGCTGTGTCCGTGGCATGGGTGTAATCGTTGGTATCGGCGGGCGTGAAGGTGACCGAGAGCGTCCGGCCGTTCCCCGCGCTCAGGATCGTACCCGCGGCCGGGGAATACGCGAACGTCCCCGGCACGCTTGAGGTCGCATCGAGCTGCCTGCTGCTTAGCGCGGTGCCGTAGACGATATTCGCCGGGTTGGCCCAGGTGAGCGTCGGTGTGGCTTGCGCGACGTTGATCGTGGCTGTTCCCGTGGCATCGGTGTAATCGGTGGCATCGGTGGGTGTGAAGGAGACCGAGAGCGTCTGGTCGGCGCCCGCCGGGAGGATCGTGCCGCTGGCCGGCGAATAGGTGAAGGTCCCCGGCACGCTGGCCGTGGCATCGAGCTGGGTCCCGCTCAAGGCGGTGCCATAGACGATGTCCGCGGGGTTGGTCCAGGTAAGCGTGGGCGTGGCTTGCGCCACGTTGATCGTGGCCGTCCCCGTGGCATCCGCGTAATCGGTCGTATCGGTGGGCGTGAAGGTGACCGAGAGCGTCCGGCCGTTGCCCGCGCTCAGGACCGTGCCGGCGGGTGGCGTATAGGTGAAGGTCCCCGGCACGCTGGCGGTGGCGTCGAGCTGGGTCCCGCTCAGGGCCGTGCCGTAGACGATGCCCGCCGGATTGTTCCAGGTGATGGTCGGCGTGACCTGTGCCACGTTGATCGTGGCTGTGGCCGTGGCATCCGTGTAATCGGTGGTGTCCGTGGGCTTGAACATGACCGAGAGCGTCTGGCCGTTGCCCGCACGTAAGACCGTGCCTGCGGCCGGAGTATAGGTGAAAGTTCCCGGCACACTTGAGGTCGCATCGAGCTGCGTGCTACTCAGCGCCGTGCCATAGACAATATTCGCGGGGTTGGCCCAGGTGAGCGTGGGTGTGGCTTGCGATACGCTGATCGCGACCGTAGCGGTAGCATCCGTGTAATCGGTGGTGTCCGTGGGCGTGAATGTGACCGAGAGCGTCTGGTTGTTGCCCGCATTCAGGATGGTACCGGCGGCCGGGGTATAAGTGAAGGTTCCCGGGACGCTGGCGGTGGCGTCGAGCTGGGTCCCACTCAAGGCGGTGCCGTAGACGATATTCGCGGGGTCGGCCCAGGTGATCGTCGGCGTCGTTTGCGTCGACGTTGGCACCCACATCCACATCGGTGCGCCTGGGGCGGTGAAGTAGAGGGCGTTGCCCATGATGGTGAAGTTGGTTGGGCCGTTGCTCACGCCGGTGTTGAGGTCAGTATCCATCACCGTGCCGGCGGACGTCCCGTCGCTCTGCCACACCTGGAACCCGTTCTTCGTCGTGTAGGCAGAGAAGTACAGTATCCCATTCATGTTGATCAGGTTGGTCACGTCGGCGGTGGACGTGCCGTTGATGTCGGCCACCATTGCCGTGCCGCCGGCCGTCCCGTTGCTCGACCACAACTGGTTACCGTGCGCGCCGTCATCACCCACGAAGAACAGCGTGTTGCCCACGGCGGTCAGGTTCGTGGGGCTCAGGCCCCCGCCACTGGCATTGCCGCTGCTGAGCATCGTCGCCGAGCCACCGCTGAATGACCACAACTGGTCGCCGTGGGTCCCGTCATTGGCCGCGAAGTACAGGGTGCTCCCCACCGCCGTGAGGTCGCTGGGATTCAGGCCCAATCCGGTGGCTCCGCCGCTGGTCAGCCGCACGGTCCCACTGGCTGTCCCGTCGCTCTGCCACACCTGGAATCCGTTGGTCGCGTCAAAGCCGTTGAAGTACAAGGTATTGCCGACCGCCGTCAGATCCTGCGGGACCGTGCCGCCCCCGCTGGCGTTGCCGCTGGTGAGCATCGTCGTCCCGCTGGCCGTCCCGTTGGTTTCCCACAACTGGCGCCGGCAGTCGCGTTGGCGGCCTGGAAGTAGAGGATGCCGCCGGCAACGGTAAAGTCGCTGGGATAGCAGCCGGGCTCGTTGTTGGCCCCAGGGATGTCGGCCACCATCGTGGTGCCGGCGGCGGTCCCGTTGCTCTGGAAAACCTGGGTGTCGTCGTTGAGGTCCAGGCCGGTGAAGTAGAGGGTGCCGTTCGCGTTGGTGAGGTACGAGGGGTAGATGCCGAAGTTGGCGACGCCGTCGTTGCTGTCGGTGACGTAGGTTGTGCCGGCCACGGTGCCGTCGCTCTTCCAGAGCTGGTCCGCCGTGGGTGAGGTCGTCGGCAGCGAAGAAGAGGGTATTGCCGACGACGGTGAGGTCCTGGGGGTTGATGCCGTTGTTAACGTCGTTCGAGTTGGTGAGCTGGACGGTGCCCTGGGCGGTCCCATTGGACTCCCAGAGCTGGACGCCGTGGGTGGCGTCGTAGCCGGCGAAGAACAGCTCGCCGTTCATCACCACCGGCGTTGACTTCACCGTGACGCCAAGATTGATGGCACTCAGCGTCAACAGGGTCCGATCTTCCAGTCCCTCAAGGTGAAATCGGCGGGCCGCGATCGGCCGGCGTCCCCTGACGGAGGGACGGCGTGGGCGAGGGAATAACATCGAGGTCACCTCTGGCGGGAGGAGGCAGGGAAGTTCGATCCAGCACGCCCTGACGCGACCTTCGGCCGCAACCTAATCGGGATTCACGATTCCAGATTCCGGATTCGAGAGGGGGAATGATTCGGGAATCGGCAATCTCGAGTCCGGAATCCCCAGATGCGCGGCATGGCGCAGAGTTTCGACGGCGGACGTTTCCAGACGTCGTCGTCGTCTTGCATCAAGCGGAGAGTCCACCGACTCGCGAGACTCGCCGGTCACCCGGCATCCATCCATCATCGATCGCGAATCGACGCGACTTTAGCGACCGAACGCGGCCGGTCTGTCGTTGTTCCTGACCGCTCGGCTCGGGTTGGGAGAGCACGAGCTCCCTTGGAAAGTCTAGCTCGACATTCGCCTTCGTCGAAAATTCGGTGATCGCGAGGAGCCTGGAGAATCCGCCCGATTCGTCGAATGATTGGAATCCCACAAGTCCCTTCGAGTGCCGAAGACTCGATCGTCTTCGGATCGGGAAACCCGTAACGATCGAGAGGGTGAGACGGTTGCATCGAGACCGGCATCGGGGCCGAATTCCCAGGCCCGGTATCCTCGCTCGAACGCCTCACGGTGGGGTTGCACACCGGCGCGTCGTGTTCGGTAAACACCGATCCCCGCGCCGGGTCCTCTCCGGAGCTCACAGAGCATCTACCCAGAGCCAGAAGCTGTCTTGCCACCCATTCGGTAGGTGCTCTAGAGACTCGAGAGGGTTCGCATTATAGGGTGGGACCCAATACAGGGGAAGACCAGCGGAGAGGAACGCGGGCACGCCACGGCGGTGCGTCGGGCAAATGCGGAGAAGCTGGCCGTGCGCGCGCGAAAACCGAGGTGCCAAACTGCGTGCTCAAAGCCGCAATCCAGCACCTCGGCCAAGACCGCTCGGTGACCCGGTCACAACGCGCCGATCATCCGACCCAGCCGGGCTCAGAGCCCGCTCAGGTTGACCGCCATGACCCGGATCCCCTTCTTCAGACCCAGCAGCTTAACCACGTCCTCACTGGCCGGGACCGTCATGTTCTTGCGCGGCGGGATGCTGAGGCCCGACATCAGCCTGGCAGCCTCACTGTCCTTGCTCGTCGTCCCCAGGGCCGACAGTCCATTGAGGATCCACGGCGACGCGTTGTCGATCCGGATCTGGTAGGTCAGCCTTCCCTTGCGCGCGGGCCCTTGGTCAACTGCATCCGGACCATCCGGTTCAAGATCCCTTGGGCCATCGCATCGGCGAACCGCGAGGCATCAAACTTCTCCCGCTCCCGGGTGATGGGGAGCGTGAACTTGCCGAACGGGATCCAGCTGCAGGCCCGTCTCGTCGCTTCCGGTGACCTGGACCAGGGCTTCGGTCCCCGTGATCCGGACCTGGCAAGCCACGGCCGGCCCCTGGGGCTGAGCGGGTATTCCCATCTCGGCCATCAGGCCCAGCACCATCTTGCCGCTCACCGCCTTGCCCACCTCGGCCGCCAGCAACTCGCCCGCCGCATCGCTACCCTGCACCTGGAACAAGAGCCGACCGCTCTCGCCGACCGTCACCGCATCCAGACGCTCGACGAAGTCCTGGGCCAGGGTCAGCTCCGAGCGGTTCGCCCAGCGATCCGACAACCGGGAAATCGTCTCCCAGTCCAGCCCCGCGGCCAATCGCCACATCACCAGTTGCGTGATCGTCGCCGGAGCCGTCTCGGCCGCCAGCCGTCGGAGCGCTTTCTGCACCCGAGGATCGTCGCTCGCCCGGCTGATGTCGCCGAGGATCCTCAGCCCTTCACCCTTCGCCGGCAGGCTCGCACCCGACTGGGGGTCCGGCGGCGAGAGACTCACGAACTGCGTCGGCAAGTGCCGGGTCTGCTTGGAGTTGAGATCAGCGAACGGCAGGCCCGACGGCGGAACCGACATCATGCCACCCATGCCACCGCCCATGCCACCGCCCATCATGCCGCCGCCGCCCATGCCACCGCCGCCCATGCCGCCCATACCACCCATCATGCCGCCGCCGCCCATGCCCATCATCAGGGATCGGCGGTCCCAGCTATCGAAATCCCCGCAGAAGTACATGATGATGTTCGAGAGCATCATCATGCCCATCATCGGCGGCATTGTACTTCCGCCACCGCCCATGCCACCGCCACCGCCCATGCCACCGCCCATGCCGCCGCCCATACCACCGCCCATTCCGCCGCCGCCCATACCACCGCCCATTCCGCCGCCGCCCATGCCACCGCCCATACCACCCATCATGCCACCCATCTGGCCGGTGGCACTCTGGGCGATGATGCCGGGTGGCAGCACTACGCGGAGTTTGCGCGGGGTCTTGTTGGTCAACGAGACGGTCACCCGGCCATCGCCGGTCCCTTCAACCTGGGCCGAGACCTGCTTGGTGCGCAGGGCGTCCAGGAGGTTGACCGTGGGAATATCCGGAGTGTCCTGAGTTTGAGAAGGACGATCCTTGGTCCGGGATTGATCCTTGGATTCGCCTGCCCAACTTTGCGATGGGGCGATCAGGAAGACGAATCCTGCCGCGAGGAGTGCAGTCAATGCACGAATTGGTGGACGCATAAGAGTTGGCCTCAAGAGCTTTCGTCCCAGGGTTTCTGGGCGGGTTAGTGTATGGATGGGGAGATCGCCATGCCGCGGACTTCGGGTATCCATACCTATGGAAATCGGACCGAGGTGAACCGAGCCTCTTCGCGCGCAACGAACCGCGACCCGTGCCGGCGGGCTCATGAAAAACGTGCGGTGTCTTGTCCTCTCATAATTACTGCGAATAATGGCGATAAAACCCTTCATGGAATTGCTGGGAGGGACGATGAGGGTCAAGCCGCGCCAAGAGGGGAACCTCGTCCCGGATGGGTTTCGGGGCAGGAGTGACCGGTCCGAGGCAGAATTCCTCGCCCGGGTGTATGACGAGCTGCGCCAGGTGGCGGCCCGGTTGATGAGGAAGGAGCGGTCGGACCATACCCTTTCCCCGACGGCGGTGGTCCACGAGGCGGTGATCCGGCTGATGCGCGACGCGGATTTCGCGGCCACGGATCACGGCTACCTGCTCGCGTCGGCGGCCCGGGCCATGCGGGAGGTGCTCATCGACCACGCGCGACGGCGGGCCGCCGGCCGTCGCGGCGCCGGATGGCGGCGGGTCTCGCTCGACTCGGTGGTCGACTATTTCGAGGCGCAGAATCTGGACATCCTCGCCGTCCATGAGGCCCTGGACCGGCTGGCATTGTTGAACGCGCGTCAGAGCCAGGTGATGACCTTGAGGTACTTCGGTGGACTGACGGTGCCGGAGATCGCCGCGGCGCTGGGCGTCTCGGTGGTGACCGTGGAGCGAGATTGGCGACTCGCGCGGGCGTGGCTCCGCGGCCAGCTCCGGGAGAACGAGGCCCATGACGCCGGACCGTTGGCGACAGATTGACCACCTCTTCGATGCCGCGATCCGGATCGACCCCGCCCGGCGCGGGGACTGGCTCCGCCAGGCGTGCGGCGGTGACGACGCCCTGCGCGACGAGGTCGGGCGCCTGCTGGCCGAGGACGACCGGGCCACCCGCAACGGGTTCCTGACGCCGCCCGAGGCCTGGAGACGGCCTCTGGACGAGACGACGAGCTGGCCGCCTCGCGACGGTTTCCACCCCCCGCGCCGGCCCGGGTCGATCGAGGACTCCGGCGCCGGCTCGACCGGCGACACCTGGGGTTTCGAGCCCAAGGCGGCGATCCGGGCCGACGAGGGCTCGCATTCCCGCTCCGAGATCCAGACGGTCGTGCGGGCGCGACTGCGCGAGTTGCCGATGATCTACATCCTGATCGTCGCGATGGCGTTCGTCTACCGGGGCATCGTCAATCAGTATGCGGACATGACGGTCCCGGCCCTGAACGTCACCGTCATCCTGATCCTCGGCGGCATCGCCGCCCTGCTCTGGAGCCGCCGCCCCGTCTCGACGGCCCAGCTCCGGCTCCTGGAATTGGCCATGATCGGCATGCTCGCGGGCAAATATGCGTTCTCCCAGTATCGGAGCATGCTCCGTTATTCGCTCGCCGGCGACCCGATGTCGGCGTGGTTGACCATGAAGAACGTCGTGCTCATCACGTCGATCCTGATCCTCACGAACGGGCTCTACGTCCCCAAGAGCTGGCGACGGGTCGCGCTGGTGGTCGGCCCGCTGGCGCTCTTGCCGTTCGCGACCCTGCTGGCCCTCTGGCTCCGGCACCGCGAGGCGATGGGGTGGCTGGAGCGGGGGTGGATGAACCGGGAGGTCACGCCGGTGGCGCTGTTCAGCTTCGACGCCATGCTGCTGGTGATCCTGGCCGTCGGCTCGACCTACGGCGCGCAGATGATGTCGAGCCTGCGCCGGCAGGTCGTCGAGGCCCGCCAGCTCGGCCAGTACCGGCTCCGGGGCCGGATCGGCTCCGGCGGGATGGGCGAGGTCTACCTGGCCGAGCACCAGCTCTTGAAGCGTCCCTGCGCCTTGAAGCTCATCCGGCCGGGCCACGTCGCCGACCGAGGGGCCCTGGAGCGGTTCGAGC
This sequence comes from uncultured Planctomycetota bacterium, assembly GCA_963845755.1. Classification (GTDB taxonomy): domain Bacteria; phylum Planctomycetota; class Planctomycetia; order Isosphaerales; family Isosphaeraceae; genus CAWJTV01. The sequence continues at coordinate 306,062 of CAWJTV010000011.1, read as the reverse complement.
GGGAGGTCCGGTTGACCGCCACCTTGTCCCACCCGAATACCGTCGAGATCTACGACTACGGCCGCACCGAGGACGGCACTTATTACTACGTGATGGAGTACCTGCCGGGCCTGAGCCTGGCGGACCTGGTCGTGCGCCACGGCCCGTTGCCGCCGGAGCGCGTGGTCTATCTCCTGCGGCAGGTCTGCATGGCGTTGAACGAGGCGCATGCGACCGGGCTGATCCATCGCGACGTCAAGCCGTCGAACATCTTCGCCGCCCGGCGCGGCCAGATGGAGGACGTGGCCAAGTTGCTCGATTTCGGCCTGGTCCTCCCCGTGGCGCAGGCCGGCGAGACCCAGCGGGCCGGCGAGGGCCGGATCCTCGGCACGCCGATGTTCATGTCGCCGGAGCAGACCCTGGGCGACCGGGACCTCGACGAGCGGAGCGACATCTACTCGATGGGCGCGGTCGCCTATTACCTGCTGACCGGCCGGCCGCCGTTCGATCGCGGCGGCAGCGTGGGCGTGATGATCGCGCACGCCCACGAGCCGGTGCGGCCCCCGTCGACGTTTCGCACCGGCATCCCCGAGGATCTGGAGCGTGTCGTCCTGCGCTGCCTGGCCAAGGACCCGGCCGAGCGGTTCCCGGACGCCGCCAGCCTGGAGCGCGCCTTAGGCGCTGCGCTGCGCTCCGGACTGGGACCAGGACCGGGCCGCCCTCTGGTGGCGCGACGCCGGCCACCGGCCGGCGGAATCCGCCAGCCCGGTCGAGGCACTCCGGAAATAGTCGACCGCCGGGCCATTCCAGGACGATTCTGGATCGGTCAACGATCGCTCCGTCGCGCTCGTGGCTGGTCTGGTCGAACCCGGAGGCCCGGGATGGAATCCAACGCGTCCGACGTCACCACCAAGGAACTGAGCTGGGAAGGCGCGGCCGATTGGCTGGCACGCTTCACGACCGGCCCGATCGGAACGGTCACGATCATCGATTCCAATATCACCACCATGACCGCCGAGGCCGACAAAGTCCTCAAAGTCGAAGGTCCCCATCCCTACCTCCTCGTCCTCGAGCCTCACTCATACCACGACCTGACGCTGCTTCGACGACTCTGGTACCGCCAGGTCGCGCTCGATTACCGACACAACCTGCCGGTGCTCACCGTGCTGATCCTCCTGCGCAAGGAGGCCAACTCCCCCGGCCTGACCGGCCGTTACGACCGTCAGATGCCGGACGGCTGGATCACGAATCGGTATAATTTCCAGGTGGTGCGGCTCTGGGAAGAAGACCCGGAGACCCGGAGACGTACCTCGAGGCCGGCATCAGCCTGGTTCCCCTGGCTCCGCTGACCAACGTGACGGAAGCGGATCTCCCCGGGCTGATCCGGCGGATGGAGGAACGGATCGACAAGGAACCCAGGCCGGTCAGCTTTGGACCGCGACGTACATCCTGATGGGACTGCGCTATCCGGAAGAGCTGGTGGCCCAACTCCTGAAAGGAAAGCGGGAAATCATGCGAGAATCGACGACCTATCAGGCCATCTTGCAGGAAGGCCGGCAGGAGGGCATTGCCGTTGGACGTGAGGAGGGCATCATGAAAGGACGCGTGGAGGGCCGAATCGACGAGGCGCGGCGGTTCCTGGTTCGTCAGGGGACGAAGCGGTTCGGCGAGCCCGACGCCGCCACCGTCGCCGCCATCGAGGCCATCCAGGATCTTGACCGGTTGGAAGCGATGGGCGACCGACTCCTCGATGTGGAGATCCAGACCTGGGACGATCTGCTCCGCGCAGAGTGAGCCCCCATGTCGAACGCCCGATATCAGGAATCGGCGTTGCGCTGATGGGAAGAGGTTCACGATGAGTTCACGGCGGCCCAAGGGGCCGCAGGAGCCCAGCCCGGGGTGGAACCCCGGGAGCCAGTCCGACGACACCCACATCCGGCGGCCTGAAGGGCCGCAGGAACCGTCGCCGGCACCCTTTCAGGGTGCAACCAAAGGGGGGGCGCGAGACCGGTCCCCGGGGTTGGCACCCCGGGCTGGGCTCCTGCGGCCCCTTGGGCCGCCGTGACGAGGTCTTGCGCTGCGGCGCGGGCCTCCCGACCCCACTCCGAGGCCGACCGCAGGTCTCCCCACGTCCCACCCGAAGGCGGACCGATCGCCAGAGCGGCTTACGCCTCATCGGCCTCGGCCGCCGCCCCGCCCCCGCCCAGTCGTTCCAATTGAGGCGTGAAGATCCGAACCATCCGCGGGTCCTTGATCTCCTGGCCGATCCGTAGCGCCTGCTCCAGCAAGCCGATGGCCCGCTCCACCTGGCCCAGGTTGGCATAGGCGCTGCCCAGGTTGCCCAGGGCGTTCCCCTCGCCGCGCCGGTCGCCGATCTCACGGACGATGACGAGTTGTTGCTCGTAAAATCCGATGGCCCGGTCCACCTGGCCCAGGCTGGCGTAGGCGATGCCGACCGTCCCGAGCAGCCGGCCGACCCGGTCCGGCGTCATCGTCCCTCGCACCGTCTCGGTCAGAAACGGCTCCAGGGCCTGGAGGCTCTCGTGGACCCGACCATGCTGCTGGAGCCAGTCAGAGGCCGACCCCAGCATGTCATAAGCCCGGTCGTATTCCCCGGCCTGGAACAAGTGATGACCGGACTCGAGGCCATCTTCGATGTAGGGTGAGGTCTTGATCTTCATCTCGTACCAGTCGCCGACGCGGTTATGGGCCTTCCGTCGGAGCTCCGGATAATCGCCGAACCGCCGGGCGACAAACTGGACCGTCGCCGGATGCATCGTGTCCCGGCGGACGAGGCCCTCGCGCGTCGTCATCAGATCGACTTGCTCCAATAGCGAGGTACGGCGGAGCCGCTTCGCCGTGGACTCGGCTTCCGAGGCCGGCCCGCCTGGCTCACCTAGGGATCAGCCGGCCGGACGTCGGCCCATGCTTGGCCAGGAACGAGGTCCACTCGTGATCGACCCACGGGCGCTCCAGCGCCTGGGTCGAGATCACCAGGGCCAGGGCGCGGCTCTGGTTCAGCTCCCGGCTGAGACGGAGCGTCCAGTTCTCGCCGGTCTCCAGCTCGCGCTCGTCGAGGAAGGCGCTCAGGCCCAACTTGACGAGCTCGTCGCAGAGCGTGCGCACCCACGGCTTGTCGGGCGATCCGTGCGAGAGAAACACATCATAGGTCAGTTCAAAAATAATGTGCATAAAATTGCCAAAGATTTAAATATATTATTTAGTTATATTGGCGTCAATGCATTTAGTGTACGATTGACCCGCACGTTATTCCACCTGTTATCAGGTGGACGGTTCTCGAGCACCTCACGCTCGAGCGGTGCCCGCGCAACACCGAGCGCCGCTGTGCCCAACGCATTCGGGAGGCGCTTTCAGCGGCCGGAGTCTTCGCCATCTCCGGCATGGCCGCGCCTCACCGACTCGACTTCGACGACCGTCCCGCCGTCGCCGCACGTCCCTCCAGCATCCCGCGCGAGGCACGACGAAAGCAACACGGTTGCGCCGAAGCGCGCTACTCCACCGCATCGCACGGCGTGCGCACCACGATCAGCGCCAGTCCGCGGTGAGACAGTCCCTCGTGGAAGACTTCGGGAAGCCGCAGCTCGAGGTCATCCGGCCCGACGTCGCGGACGAACTCGACCCCGATGGCCCGTGCGATCCGCGCGATGTCCAGCGCCCGCGCCGGCCGGCCCAGCGCATTGCGCGGGACGCCGGGATTCGTCTGGAACCCCGTGGTGACCGTTGAGCCGTTGTCCAGCACCACCATCAGGATATCGCTGCCGTGATGCACCGCGTTCGCGATGGCTGGCATCGTGGCGTGGAAGAACGAGGAGTCTCCGAACAGCGCAACCGCGCGCTCACGGATCCCGGCCCGATTCCAACCCTCGGCCATGCCGACGGCCGAGCCCATCGCCAACTTGGCATCCATCCGGTCGCCGATCGGTGCCAGACACCCCGGGTCGCCGGCAAGCACCGGGTCCTGACCGAGATGCGCAGCCGCCGCTTTCAGCGCATCCACGATCAATCCGAACCGGCAGCCCGCACAATAGTTCTCGCGCGGCGGACGCTCGGATGATTCATGCTCCTCAAGATAGGCCCGCCCCGGGACGAACCCCGGCAGAAATCGGTCCAGCGCCCGTTGAATCTGCCAGCGGAATAGCTCCCCCTCGCGCCGGGTGTGGCCCGTGGCCTTGCCGAGGATCCGAGCGCGAGACCCGCAATCATGAGCGATCGCCTTGATCTGGGTTTCGAGGAACGGCTCGTTCTCTTCGAGGATCAGCACCTCGCGGCAGCCGGATAGAAACCGAGAAACGAGATCCCTCGGCAGTGGAAACCACGCACCCAGCTTGAGGATTCGCACACCATCTCGGTTGTAGGGTGCTCTGTGAGCACCGACCGGCTCGTCACCGAGCACATCGCACAGCTTCCGATAAGCAAACCCGGCCGCGATGATCCCCCGCTCCCCGTCCCCTTCAATCCGATTGAACGGCGCCTCGCCGGCCCACTGCTCCATGAATTCCAGGCGTTTATGCAAGGCGCGGTGCTTCTCCACAACGTTGCGGGGGACGGGCACGAACCGCCAGGTCTCGCGGACCAGGCCCAGGTCGGGCTGCGGATAAGGCCCGTCGGGGATATCGATCGCCTCGGCCTGCTGGATGAAGCTCCGGGTGAGCCGCACGACCACCGCGGTGTGATGCTCCTCGGAGAGCGCGAACGCCGCCTGCATCATGGCGAAGGCTTCGGCGGGCGTCGCCGGCTCGAGCCAGGGCATCTCGAGCATCGGGGCCAGCGATCGGGAGTCCTGGTCGTTCTGCGAGCCGTATCCGCCGGGGTCGTCGCCCAGCAGGATGACGAGCCCGCCATGCAGGGGCGTCAGGTTGAGCGCCATGAGCGGGTCGATCATGACGTTCATCCCCACGCTCTTGGTGCCGACCAGGGCTCGCCGGCCGGCGATCGAGACGCCGATGCCGATCTCCATCGCCACCTTCTCGTTGCTCGACCATTCGACGTGCAGACCGTGGCCTTCGGCCAGCGTGGTCAGCACTTCGACGGTCTCGGAGCTGGGCGAGCCCGGGTAGCTCGTGATGACCTTCACCCCGGAGACCAGGGCCCCGTACGCCAGGGCCTGGGCACTCGTCATGGTCTGGAGCGGCATGATGCAATTCCCCGATTCGCTCATCATCTGGGGTCAGGGTTTCCCGGCGATGCATTTCTGGGCATTAGAGCACGACGAAGGGCCTGCCGCCACCGTCGAGATCGGATCAGCCGCCACGATGCAATGAACCGATGGCTAACCCGGCTTCTTGGTATAATCGCTCGGGGCGCGAACGCTGTGTGCTAACGAAGGGAGCAAGACCATGCGAGCCAGAGGAGCTAACGGCGTGGGACGATTCAGCGTGGAGTTCGAGGTTGCCAACTATGCCGACTTGATTCGGGCTGAAGACGGCACCTTGCCGCCGGACCAGGTTCGTCGTGAGACGATCAAGGGCGTGGTCGATTCCGGCGCGGCAATGCTGGTGTTGCCACAGGCCGTGGTCAAGCGGCTGGGCCTGCCGCTGGGCAATCCGGTCAAGGTCCGCCACGCCGACGGTCGCAAGGCCCAGCGCCGCGAGGCCAAGGGCGTCTTCCTCAAACTCCTGGGACGCGATAACACTTTCTCGGCCATCAGCGAACCAAACCGTGACACGGCCCTGATCGGCGCGATCGTCCTCGAAGCCCTCGATCTGCTCGTGGATTGCCAGAACCAGCGCGTGGTGCCCCGTGACCCCAGCGGCGCGATCTATGAGATCGAATGACCCCGAGCCGTGGTCCTCGGCCGGATGGGATCGAATGCCCCATCGGACTCATTCCTTCCGCTCATGATGCGAACGGATCGCTCGGGAACGCGGGATCATGAAGGACCACAGCCTCGGCCTCGCTCCGCAGCAGGCGGACCTCCAGCTCGTTCCAGAATTGAGCCGGGTCCGTGCTGGGCTGATGCTGTTTCAGCCGGTCGAGCCAGCGGTGGGCCTCGGTCTGGTGACCGAGCCGGCAATGAGCCATGGCGAGGAACGCCCAGCCCTGTGGCACGTTCGTGCCGTTCCGAAGCGGAAAGCCTTCCTCGAGCCGTCGGATCGCCTCGTCGTACCGACCGGCCCGGTACAAGGCCGCACCGTGAGTCTTCAAGGTGTTCTCGGCCAGTCGCACCAGGGCCTCACAGTCGGCGACCGGGTCGGGCGCCAGGACGTAGGACCAGGCAACCTTGTTGGCCTCGTCTGGATCGGCCGTCGTGCCGAACCGGTCGAGCAGGTCGGCGGCTGCCCGCCGCACTCCGTCGCGATCGCCGGCGGCCAACAGCGCCAGGATCAGGTCATGTCGGGCGGCGAGGTCGGCCGGATCGAGCAAGACAGCCTCGGCGAAGTTGGAGGCGGCCTTTTCCGGCTGTGCACGGGCCAGGTAGAACCGACCGCGCTCGGTCCGAACGTCGCGGTTCAGTGGTCGCGCGGCAACGGCCTCGTCGAGGGCGGCTTCGGCCTCCGCCCAGCGGTTGCGCTGGATTCCAGGCGCGGGCCCGGGCCGTCGGGTCGAGACCGAGGAGGATCGGGTCGAGCGACTGCGCGGGACCGGCTGCGGGCGGGCCGCCCAGTTCACGAAGTTGGACGCGGCGCCGCCACCAGGTGTCACCGTCGAGGACCCGGATCGCCCCTTGCTCATCCAACTCCAGGCCGGTGGAAGTGGTCACCCAGGCGGTGAGGCGCGGGAGATCGTCGGGGACTGGCTTCGGGGTTTCCCACAGTCGTACCGTCCCTCTCGGGTTGCTGGCGAGGATGCTCTTGTCAGAGGTGAGGATGGTCTGGCCGTCGGGGCTGAACGCCACGCTAACGACCATGTCGCGATGCTCCAGGGGCCTGGCGATCGGCTGGCCGGTCGCGGCGTCCCACAACCGCGCCGTACCATCCTGGCTGCCGGTGAGGATCGTCTTGTCATCGGGGCTGAAGGCCACCGATTCGACCGCGGCAGAATGCCGGAGTTGCGGGCCGAGGGGTCGGCCAGTAGCAGCGTCCCACAGCCGCGCCGTCTTGTCATAGCCTCCGGTGAGTATCCGTTTGCCGTCGAAGCTTAACGCCACATCCATGACCACACCGTGGTAAGGTAGGGGCGATCCGACGGGTCGGCCCGTAGCGGCGTCCCAGCGCCGTAACGTTCCGTCCTCGCTGACGATGAGGAGGGTCCTATGGTCGGGACTGAGCGTCACGGTAGCGGCCTCCTCCGAACCCGCGGAGGACGATCCGACGGGGCGGCCCGTGGCGGGGTCCCACAACCGTGTCATCCCCACCTGATCCACGGTGATGACGGTCTTGCCATCCGGGCTGAACTCCACGACCACGACCTCGCCCGATTGCGGCAGGGGATGGCCGATGGGTCGTCCCGTGTCGGCGTCCCAGAGCCGCGCCGTCCGGTCCGAGCTCCCGGTGACGGCGGTCTTGCCATCCGGGCTGAACGCCACGCTGAGGACCCAGCCCGAATGCTCCATGGGTTGGCCGAACAGTCGTCCGGTGTCGGCGTCCCAGAGCCGCGCCTTGCCGTCACGGCAGCCGGTGAGGATCGTCTTGCCATCGGGGCTGAAGGCCACGGCCACGACCGCGTCAGGATGCTCCATGGGCTTGGCGACAGGCTGACCGGTGCCGGCGTCCCAGAGCCGCGCCGTCCGGTCTTGACAGCCGGTGACGATGGATTTGCCGTCGGGGCTGAACGCCACGGCGGCGACCCCGCTCTGATGTGAGAGCGGCTTTCCGGTGGGTTGGCCGGTGTCGACGTCCCAGAGCCGCGCCGTCTGATCCCAGCAGCCGCTGAGGATGGCCTTGCCATCGGGGCTGAAGGCCAGGGCCAGGACCTCGGCGTGATGCGGGAGCGGCTCTCCGATGGGCTGGCCGGTGCTGGCGTCCCAGAGCCGCGCCGTCTTGTCGTAGCTCCCGGTGGCGACGGTCTTGCCGTCCGGGCTGAAGGCCACGGCCACGATCCGCCTCTCGTGCGAGAGCGGCCTTCCGATGGGTTGGCCGGTCGCGGCATTCCAGAGCTGCGCCGTCTTGTCGTAGCTCCCGGTGAGGACCATCGCGCCGTCAGGGCTCATCGCGACGGCGGCGACGGCGCCCTGATGAGTGAAGATGCCCTTCAGGTCGGTGTGGTATCGCCGCCAATCGGAGAGGCTGGCCAGGGCGGCATGCCTCCAGGCCGGATCGCCCGCGTCGGTGGCGGTGCGCAGGCTCTCGATCATCCAGACCAACCCAGGTCCGATCTGCCCCTGCTCGCAGGCGATTCGCCCGTGCTCGAAGTCGAGCATCGCCAGTCGGCGGGTCGACTCGGCCAGGGACGACTCGAGGGCCTTGCCGCGCCGCTCGAGGGCGCCGGCTAACCGCGTGATCTCGTTGGTCGCCTTCGTCTGCTCGGCGACGCGAATGGTCTGTTGCTTGGCGAAACGATCTCGATCCGCGGCGTACACCAGCGCCAGCACGAACAAGCCGACCGTCGCGGACGCCGCCACGCCGATTGACCCGGCGATCCAGGGGTTGCGCCGACACCATCGGACCAGCCGCTCGGACGCCGACACCCGCCGCGCCCGGATCGGCCGGTCCTCCACGAACCGCTGCAAGTCCTCCGCGAGCGCGCCGGCGGTCGCATACCGTGCCGACGGGTCGCGGGCGATCGCCTTGGCGATGATCGTCTCCAGGTCCCGCGGCACGCCCGGCACCACCTTCTTGAGCCGATCCGGCTCGCCGTGCCGCACCCGGTCGATCAGCGCGTGCCGGTCGGTCGCCTGGAACGCCGGCCGCAGTGCCACCAGCTCATAGAGTGTCAGGCCCAGGCTGTATACATCCGACCGCGCGTCGCAATGGCCCGAGAACCGCTCGGGGGCCATATAGCGGATGGTGCCCAGGATGTCGCCTGTGTGAGTCAGGTCATCGGCCTCAGCCGTCTTGGCCAGCCCGAAGTCGGCGACCCAGACGTTGCCGCGGCTATCCAGCAGGAGATTCGACGGCTTGACGTCGCGATGGAGGACGCCCTGGCGGTTGGCATACTCGAGGGCCTCGGCGACCTGCACGCCGATCCGGGCCACGCTCTGATAGTACCGCCGGTCAGAGTCAGCCAGGGCCGAAAGGTCGGAGGCGCCGGTCAGGGCGCCGGACGGGAGCCGGCGTCGGCCCCGGGCCCGTCTCTGGGGAGCAGCAGAGAGACGTCCGGGGGCGACTCTCCGAGGCGCACGGTGACCGTGCTGGCCGCGGCGAACCGGCCGGTCATCAGCGAGCGAGCGATCACGTCGGCCGTCGGCCCGGCCGGGTCGTACACCGGCGGCGCGGACCCCGAGGCCTGGCCCGCGTCGGCCTTCGCCCGCCGGAGCTGACGCAGGTCCTCGAGAACCAGGTCGAGCCCCATGCCCGCGATGAACTGCATCACGAGGTAATGGTTGCCGTCCTGCTGGCCGACGCCGAAGACCGGGACGATGTTGGTGTGGTGCAGCCGCGCCGCGGCCCTGGCCTCGCGCTCGAACCGCCGCAGATGCTTGGGGTCGGGCAGCGAGCCGGCCGAGAGGACCTTCAAGGCGACGCGGCGGCCCAGCGACTCCTGCTCCGCCTCATAAACGACGCCCATGCCCCCTCGGCCAATCTCGCGCAAGATTCGGTAGTCGCCCACCCGCCGCAGGCGGAAACCCACCGCCGCGCCGTGATCGGCGGCCAACGACCCCGAGGTATCGCCGGAACTCTCACCCAGGTCCTCCATCATGAGCAGGGCCGGGAACAGGTCGCGGATCTCATCGGCCAGGTCGGGATGGCGGCCGAGGTATTCGCGCAACGTCGGCTGCTCGCCGCGGCGCTTGCGGTCGAGGAACTCCTCGGCTAACAGCTCGACGGGGTTGCGCTCATCGCTGGAGGTAGCCATCGCTTTGTGCTCCCCGGTTGCGGACCCTGTCACTCCATTCGCTCGGCCGTCGTTGGTCTTCGCCGCTCTTGATGCTCACGGTAACGGTGTCGCATCCCAGACCTTGATGGTCCCGCTCTCGCTGGTCGTGACGATCTGCCGGCCGTCGGGGCTGAAGCTCACGCCCGTCATCAATTCGCTGCGGCCGTGGAGCAATGTGAGGATTTCCCGGCCAGTCGCCGAGTCCCAGAGCTTGACGGTCCCGTCATGCGCGACTGAGGCGAGACGGCGGCCGTCGGGGCTGTAGGCCATGCTTGTGATGGCTTCGGTATGCCCACGAAGGCGGAGTAACTCTCCGCCGGTCATCACGTCCAGAACGAAGATTTCCGCGCCGACCGATCGGGCGAGCCGTGGCTCGCCGGAGTGGAACGCCATGGTGGCGTAGTCGAAGGACTCGCCGAGTACGCCGAGCGGCCGGCCGGTCGCCACATCCCAGACCCGCAATTGAGAGGGTTTGAGCAGATCGAAGTCCGCTCCCGCCAGGGCGAGCCGCCGGCCGTCGGGACTGAACCCAAGACCCACGATCAGGTCGCTAACTCCGGGCAGAGTATACAAGGGTCGCCCGGTCGCCGTGTCCCAGACCCGCACGGTCGCGTCGCGGCCCGCCGAGGCTAGCAACCGCCCATCGGGGCTGAAGGCCACCCGCCAGGCACACTCATTGTGGCCCGTCAGGACGTGGATCAGCCGGCCGGTCGCCGCGTCCCGGATCTCAATCGTCCCGTTGCCCCTGGCCCACGCGATACGCCCGAAGTCCTTGTCGAAGGCGACATCGTGGCAGGCACCCGCCGCGGGATCAGGGACGGTGAGGGTGTGGACCTCATTGTTGGACTTCGCATCCCAGATTGTCACCGACTCAATCCGGGGCGGTTCTTGTCGCCGACCCACTGTGGCGGTGTGATTGATATCGAACCCGTGGGCGGTGGCGAAGAATCGGCCGGATGGGCGATGCGTCACGCTGAGTGCGGAGCCGGGGTGGCGGGGGAGAGTGCGCGCAGCCTGGACCGCCGGTTCTCGCAGATCGGCCAGGTCCCAGATCTTCACGGTTCCGTCCACGCTGGCTGAGGCTAGCCGGCGCGAGTCGGGGGCGAAAGACAGACCGGTGGTGCGATTCGTATGTCCCAGATACGTATGGAGCAAGCGACCCGTCTTCGCATCCCAGACCTTCACGGTCCGGTGGCGCTGGTCGATGCGAGATAGGAACCGTCGTGGCTGTAACACAGCTCCCAGACGTAGTTCGTGTGTCCGACCAGAGGCTTGAAGGCAGGCAGGCCGCTCTTCAGGTCCACGATCATCACGGAGTTGTCCCTGGCACCGAAGGCGATCGATCGACTATCCGGGCTGAAGGCGACCCGCGAGTTGTCCTCCTTTGCACCGAAGGTCCGCGGATGGGGGTCCACTTCGTCGCGCAAGCTGGATGTCATCCAAACTCGAGCCGGGCCGAGGCCCGACGATGCGAGCATAGAGCCATCGGGACTGAACCTCGTGAACCATCCGCCCGGTAGCTTGCGGATCTCGCTCCACGTTTTCGTATCCCACACTCGAACGAGCCCGGGAGTGGACGAGGTCAGGAGACTGCCGTCGGCACTGAATTCGCCGCTCCAGACCGTATCCAGGTGCCCGCCGAGAACACGAATCAAGTCGCCGGTCGCTGGATCCCAGATCTTTACGGTCTTGTCGCGGCCGGCCGAGACGAGCATTGTCCCATCGGCGGTATAAGTCGCCCGCCAGCAGATGTTCGGATAGTGAGCAAGGAGCGTGCGGAGCCGACGGCCGCTCGCCGCGTCGAAGGTCCGGACGGTCCCGTCCTCGCTCGCGGTGGCCAGTGTCTTACCGTCCGGACTGTACGCCACGCTGAAGGTATGTGAGTCGTGCGCGGGGATTGTCAGCAGGGCTGTAGAACTCTGGCGCTTCAAGTAATGCCACTCCCAACCGCGCAGGTGGGTCGGGCAGCCGTAGAGCAATGGCTCGGCTGAGGCCCCGGGTTGTCCGCGATGCACTCCTGGGGTGCCACAGGGCGACATTGCTGAAGTAGAGGTTCGATTCCAAGGTCCGGTTCATTCCCTCTAGGTTCCGATTCATCCCCCGGAATTGAAGAGCGGAAAGCATCGAGCCAACGGCTACGACGATCAACAAAGCGGCCACGACCGCCATCAGTCCCGCCAGAGCCTTGTTCCGCCGCGACCACCGCCACGCCCGCTCCGCCAGCGACACCCGCCGCGCCCGGATCGGACGGTCCTCCACGAACCGCCGCAGGTCCTCCGCCAGTGCCGCCGCCGTCGCGTACCGCGCCGCCGGGTCCCGCGCCGTCGCCTTGGCGATGATCGTCTCCAGGTCCCGCGGCACCCCCGGAGCCAGCCTCTTCAACCGCTCCGGCTCCTCGTGCAGCACGCGGTCCATGAGCGTATGGCGGTCGGATGCCTCGATACGCCGGCCGCAACGCCACCAGCTCGTAGAGCGTCAAGCCCAGGCTGTAGACGTCAGACCGCGCGTCGCAATGGCCCGAGAACCGCTCGGGGGCCATGTAGCGGATGGTGCCCAGGATGTCGCCGGTATGCGTCAGGTCGTCGGCCTCGGCGGTCTTGGCCAGACCGAAGTCGGCCACCCAGACGTTGCCGTGGTTGTCCAGCAGGAGGTTGGAGGGCTTGACGTCGCGGTGGAGGATGCCCTGGCGGTTGGCGTACTCTAGGGCCTCGGCGACCTGGATGCCGATGCGGGCGATCGAGCGGTAGAACTGGCGGTCGGGATCCGACGACGCCGACAGCTCGGAGGAGCCGGGCAGGATCGCCGGGGAGGAGTCGGCCGGGGGGCCGTTGGCGGCGGTGGTTGGGCGGGGTCGGCGTCCTCGAAGGCTCGGTCACGGACCCGTCCAGCGGCGGCCCATCGGCCGTCGAACCGGCCGGCGATCAGCGACCGGGCCACCTCGGCGGCCGTCAGGCCGGCGATCCGGCTCGCCGCCGGCGCGGGCATCGCGGCCGGACTCGCCTCGGACTTCGCCCGTGAGCCGCCGCAGGTCGTCCAGGACCACGTCGAGCCCCACGCCCGCGATGAACTGCATCACGAAATAATGGTGCCCGTCCTGCCGGCCCACGCCGAAGACCGGCACGATGTTGGTGTGGTGCAGCCGCGCCGCGGCCTTGGCCTCGCGCTCGAACCGCCGGACTTGCTTCGGGTCCAGCAGCGAGCCGGCCGAGAGGACCTTCAAGGCCACGCGTCGGCCCAGCGACTCCTGCTCGGCCTCGTAGACCACGCCCATGCCGCCCCGGCCGATCTCGCGGAGGATGCGGTAATCGCCCAGCCGCTGGAGCCGCACCCCTACCGCGGCGCCGTCGGCGGCCAGCGAGCCGGTGGTGGCGCCGGAGCTCTCGCCGAGGTCCTCCATCATGAGGAGCGCCGGGAACAGGTCGCGGATCTCGTCGGCCAGGTCGGGATGGCGTCGAGGTACTCGCGGAGCGTGGGCTGCTCGCCGCGGCGCTTGCGGTCGAGGAACTCCTCGGCCAGGAGCTCGACGGGGTTGCGCTGCGTCGCTGGAGGTGTTCATGGGTCGGCTCCTGGTCCTTCGATGGATCCTACGTCTCTGGAGACCTTCAGTCCGGCGGAGGGCGGAGCCGGGAACCCCACTCGACATCGCCCGCCGGTCAACGCGCGAACGGGTCGTCCGGGAACGCGGGATCATAACAGACTACGCCCTCAGCCTCGCTGCCCAGCAGACGGATCTCCAGTTCGTCCCAGAATTGCGACGGGTCGTTGCTAGCCTGGATTCCCATGGAGGCAGATTGGGCTAACATTTGTTGCCGCATGATTGGAAAAAAGCCCGCGATACTCAGCTTTTCGCCTCGGAACTGGTTATGCTCCTCCAAGAGTTAAAGGTGGGTCTCCCACTATGTTAACTTGATCACCATGGATGATATGTTCGTCGATCGAATCTCACTTCCTCCTGGAAAACAAGGGGTTCTTGCGACAAATCTATCGAATTCACCACAGTGGATGCATTGAGTTGACACCGTGGATGCTCTTTTTTCAGTTTACGGATCACCTAACATCGAGAGAGGCGTTTCGATGAGCCGTTTCAAGCCAGAACCACTTGAAATCCAGGGGAAAACCCACTTCGACGAATTTTGCTTCGTTTTATGGATTGCGTCGTAGCCTACCCCGTTTTTGCCTCCATGGGAATCCAGGCTAGGCTGATGCTCGCGCAGGCGGTCGAGCCATCGGTGTGCCTCATCGCGGTGACCCAGGCGGTGGTGGGCCATCGCCAGGAACGGCCAGGCCGAAGGCAGACCCTCACCGCCCGGGAGTCGGTTGCCTTCCTCGAGCCGTCGGATCGCCTCGTCGTACCGGCCGGCGCGGTACAGTGCGGCGCCGAGCGTCCTCAAGGCGTCGGCCTTGAAGCGTTCCTCGGCGCCTTCGACGGCGGCCTCGGCCAGCCGGAGAGGCCGGCCGGGATCGCCGGTCGCGTCGGGCCCCAAGGCGCAGACCCAGGCCACATCGCTTGCCGTCCGGGGGTTGATCGTGCTGCCCAAACGATCCAGCAGCGCGGCGGTCACCTGCCAGCCGGACCGATCGCCCGACTCCAGCAGGGCCAGTCCCCATCGACGGCGGAGGCCCGTGTCCTCGGGCATCCGCCGGACGGCGTCGGCGAGTGTCGCCGCGGCCCGGTCGAGCTGGCCGCGCTCGGCGTGCAGGCGGGCCAGGGCATCCCAAGCCGATCGTTCCAGCGGCCGGGCGCGGATCGCCTCGGCGTAGGCTTCCTCGGCGCGGTCCCAGTGGCCCCGCTGCTTCCAGGCGTCGCCCCGCGCCGCCGGATCCGCTCCGAAGAGGATCGGGTCCAGCCGCGAGGCCGGATCGGGCGGCGGCGGGCCGCCGAGCTGCTCCAGCCGGCTCCGGCGTTCCAGCCAGACGGCGCGATCGAGCACGTGGATCGAGCCGCGCTCATCCAGCTGCAGGCCGGTGGCAGTCTCGACCCAGGCCGCCAGCCGTGGGAGGTCCTCGGGCAGCGGCGCCGGGACATCCCACAGCCGCACCGTTCTGAGATCATTCGTGAGCACGAACCGCCCATCGGGGCTGAATGCCGCGCAATTCCGTCTGGGTCGTGATGAAGCATGCGGCATGGGCCGGCCGATGGGCCGGCCGGTGACGGTATCCCATAACCGGGCCGCAAGGTCCGCACAGCCGGTGAGGATGGTCTTGCCGTCGGGGCTGAACGCCACCGACCCCACCATATCCGGATGTTCCAGGGGTTGGCCGATGGGCCGGCCGGTCTGGGCGTCCCAGAGTCGCGCCGTCCTGTCCGAGCTACCGGTGAGGACAGTCTGGCCGTCAGGGCTCAACGCCACCGACGCCACCGGGGCCCAATGCACCAGGGGCGGGCCGATGGGCTTGCCCGTGGCGACGTCCCAGAGCCGCGCCGTCCTGTCGATCCCCCCGGTGAGGATGGTCTTGCCATCCGGGCTGAACGCCACGCTGGGCATGGGCTCCGCCTGCTCCAAGTGCAGGCTGATCGGCCGCCCGGTGTGGGCGTCCCAGACCCGCGCCGTCTGGTAAGAGCTCCCGGTGAGGATGGTCTTGCCATCCGGGCTGAACGCCACCCCCCGCACCCCGCCCGGATGCAGCATGGGCTGGCCGACAGGCCGGCCGGTATCGGCGTCCCAGAGCCGCGCCGTCTTGTCGAAACCCGATGTGAGGATTGTGCGGCCATCCGGGCTCAATGCCACGTGAATGATCGGGGACCCCTGCTCCACGGTCTGGCCGCGAAGCTGGCCTGACGCGACGTCACGGAGTCGTACTTTACCGTCACCGCTCGCGACGACGAGGGTCTTGCCGTCGGGGCTAAATGCCACGTCCACCACCGAGCTCCATAGTCCAGCGGCTGGCCGACGAGCTGACCGATCCCGCCATCCCAGAGTCGCGCTGCCCAGTCCGTGCTGCCGGTGAGGATCGTCTTGCCGTCGGGGCTGAACGCCACAGCCCAGACGATGCCTGGATGGTCCAGTGGCCTGCCCATCGGCGACCTGTGGCGGCGTCCCACAATTGGGCCGAGCCATCAAAGCCCCCGGTGAGGATGGTCTTGCCGTCTGGGCTCAAGGCCACGGAGCACAACCTGGCCGAATGGGCCAGAGGCTGGCCGATGGGCCGGCTGGTGGCGGCGTCCCAGAGCCGTGCCGTCTTGTCGGAGCTCCCGGTGAGGATGGTCCGACCATCCGGACTGAAAGTCACGGCCGTCACGGTGCCCGAATGCGCCAGAGGTTGGCCGATAGGCCGACCGGTATGGGCGTCCACTGCCGCGCCGTAGTGTCAGTACTTCCCGTGAGGATCGTCTTGCCGTTGGGGCTGAACGCCACCGACATCACCGGGCCCGGATGCAGCAAGGGCGGGTCGATTGGCTTGCCCGTGGCGACGTCCCAGAGCCGCGCCGTCCTCGGATCCCCCGGGGAGGGTGGCTTCCACGGACAGGTTGTCACTGGCTGTCCCCCCGATGAGGATGGTCTTGCCATCCGGGCTGAACGCCACCGAGGTCACCGGGCCCGAATGCACCAGGGGCGGGCCGATGGGCTTGCCCGTGGCGACGTCCCAGAGCTGCGCCAGGTGGCCCTCGGCGCATCCCGTGAGGAGGATCCGGCCGTCGGGACTGAACGCTATCGACGGACTGCACCGGCTGCAGCAAGGGCTTGCCGATGGGCCGGCCGATGGCGACGTCCCAGAGCCGCGCCGTGTTGCCATCGGCATCCCGTCACGAAGATCTTGCCGTCGGGGCTGAAGGCGACCGAGCCCACCACATCGCCAGGGGGAAAACAGCCTTCGGCTCGACGAGGTGGCGGCGCCAGGCCGACAGGTTGGCCAGGGCCACATGCCGGCCGGCCTCGTCGCCCGCCATGGTCGCCATCCGCAGCGACTCGAAAGTCCAGAGCATCCCGACGCCGACCTGCCCCTTCTCGAAGGCGACCCGGCCTCGCTCCAGGTCGAGCATCGCCAGCCGGCGGTTCGACTCGGACAGGGCGGCCTTGTGCTCGCCGCCGCCGCAGCCTGTCGTCGGCGCGTGGGCTTGTTCGGCGGCGTCGAGCTTCCGGGCAGCCGCGAGTCCCGGGCTGCTGCTCGGCGTAGGCAGCGACAAGACGACCGCGGCCACCAGCGCCACCGCCGCCAGGCCGATCGCCGCCGCCAGCCCCTTGTTCCGCCGGCACCACCGCGCCAGCCGCTCCGCCGGCGAGGTCCGCCGCGCCCGGATCGGCCGGTCCTCGACGAACCGCCGCAGGTCCTCCGCCAGCGCGGCTGCCGTCGCGTACCGCGCCGCCGGGTCGCGCGCCGTCGCCTTGGCGACGATCGTCTCCAGGTCCCGCGGCACGCTCGGAGCCAGCTTCTTCCAGCCGCTCCGGCTCCTCGTGCAGAACCCGATCCATCAGCCGATGCCGGTCGGTCGCCTCATACGCCGGCCGCAACGCCACCAGCTCGTACAGCGTCAGGCCCAGGCTGTAGACGTCCCTCCGCGCATCGCAATGGCCCGAGAACCGCTCCGGTGCCATGTAGCGAATGGTGCCCAGGATGTCGCCGGTATGGGTCAGGTCGTCGGCCTCGGCCGTCTTGGCCAGACCGAAGTCGGCCACCCACACGTTGCCGTGGTTGTCCAGCAGCAGGTTCGACGGCTTGACGTCGCGGTGGAGGATGCCCTGGCGGTTGGCGTACTCCAGCGCCTCGGCCACCTGGACGCCGATCCGGGCGATCGAGCGGTAGAACTGCCGGTCGGGATCCGACGAGGCCGACAGCTCGGAGGAGCCGGGCAGGATCGCCGGGGAGGAGTCGGTCGGGGGGCCGTTGACTGCGGTGGTTGGGCCGGGAGCCGCGTCGTCGAAGGGCTCGGTCATGGACCCATCCACGAGGTCGGCATCGGCCTCGAACCGGCCGGTGAGCAGCGAGCGGGCCACGTCCGCCGCCGACAGGCCGGCGATGCGGCTCGATGCCGCGACGAGCCCCGCGGCCGGCCCTGCCTCCGACTTCGCCTGGCGCAGCCGCCGCAGGTCATCCAGGACCACGTCGAGTCCCACGCCCGCGATGAACTGCATCACGAAATAATGGTGGCCGTCCTGCCGGCCCACGCCGAAGACGGGCACGATGTTGGTGTGGTGCAGCCTGGCCGCGGCCTTCGCCTCCCGCTCGAACCGCCGCACCTGCTTGGGGTCCAGGAGCGAGCCGGCCGAGAGGACCTTCAGGGCGACGCGCCGGCCCAGCGACTCCTGCTCGGCCTCGTAGACCACGCCCATGCCGCCCCGGCCGATCTCGCGGAGGATGCGGTAATCGCCCAGCCGCTGGAGCCTCACCCCCACCGCGACGCCGTCGGCGGCCAGCGAGCCGGTGGTGCCGCCGGAGCTCTCGCCCAGGTCCTCCATCATCAACAGCGCCGGGAACAGGTCGCGGATCTCCTCGGCCAGCTCGGGGTGGCGCTGAGGTATTCGCGGAGCGTCGGCTGCTCGCCACGGCGCTTGCGTTCGAGGAACTCCTCGGCCAGCAGCTCGACGGGTTGCGCGCATCGCTGGACGTCGTCATCGGGGGCCTCCTGGGGACGGCTCAGGCGTGCGCGAAAGCGGTCAGGGCCGACCGCTCGTTCTCGTGGATCGCAGCGACCTTCTCGAGGCCGACGATCTCGGCCCCGAGGCGCACCTCCGGCTTCATGTCGCAGAACTTGACCTCCCGACCGTCGGCCTTGGCCTGGCTGACCAGCTTGAACAGCACGGCGAAGCCCGTGCTGCCGAAGTAGCCGACCCGGTGAAAGTTGACCAGGAGTCGCTTGGCCCAATCCTGGGTCGTGACCAGGGCCAGCTCGGCGCCGAGCTCCTGGGCCAGCTTCGTGCCCTGCACGTCCTTGGTGCGGATCTCGACCACCGCCACGTCGTTGACCATGCTCATGCGGATGTGCTGGAAGTCGGAGTTCGGCATCGGAGGCTCCTTTCGGGATCGCGTTGATGTGGTAAGTTGGATGAAATCCACTGGTAACCAGACGACGTCATCGGTGGGTTTCACCCACCCGACAACCATCGGGCTGAGCTCCCGAGGCCGGCCATCACGGCGCGAACGGGTCGGCCGGGAAGACCGGGTCATAGAGAATCAGCGCCTCGGCCTCGCTGCGCAGCAGGCGAATCTCCAGCTCGTCCCAGAACTGGGCCGGGTCCGTGCTCGGCTGACGCTCCCGCAGTCGGTCGAGCCAGCGTCGCGCCTCATCGTGATGTCCCAGGCCGTGATGGGCCATCGCCAGGAACGGCCAGGCCGAAGGCAGACCCTCCTCGCCTCGGAGCCGGTTGCCTTCTTCCAGCCGTCGGATCGCCTCGTCGCACCGGCCGGCGCGGTACAGCGCGGCCGCCGAGCGTGCTCAAGGCGTCGGCCTTGAGGGTTTCGTCGGCGCCCTGGACGGCGGCCTCGGCCAGCCGGACCGGCACCGCGGGATCGGTGGCCGCCTCGGGCCCCGAGACGCAGGCCCAGGCGACCTGGTTGGCCGTCCGTGGGTTGATCGTGCCGCCGAAGCGGTCCAGCAGCGCGGCGGTCGCATTCCGCCAGCCGGCGCGATCGCCCGACCCGAGCAGGGCCAGCCCCCATCGACGGCGGAGCCCCGCGTCATCGGGCATCTGCTGGACGGCGTCGGCGAGCGTCGCCGCGGCCCGGTCGAGATGGCCGCGCTCGGCGTGCAAGCGGGCCAGGGCGTCCCGGACCGATCGGTTGAGCGGTCGGGCGCGGATCACCTCGGCGTAGGCGGCCTCGGCCCGATCCCATTCGCCCCGCTCCTTCCAGGCGTCGCCCCGCGCCGCGGCTCGGGGCCGAAGAGGATCGGGTCCAGCCGCGGCGACGGATCGGCCGGGGCGGGCCGCCGAGCTGCTCCAGACGACGCCGACGCTCCAGCCAGGCGGCGCGGTCGAGCAGGCGGATCGAGCCGCGCTCATCCAGCTCCAGCCCGGTGACGGCCTCGACCCAGGCGGCCAGCCGCGGCAGGTCCTCGGGCAGCGGCGCCGGCGCGTCCCACCACCGCGCCGTCTCGCGATCACTCGTGAGCAGGGACCGACCATCCGGGCTGAACGCCACCGTCACCAGTGCCTTCGCATGCGGCAGAGGCGGGCCGATCGGCTGGCCGGTGGCGGCGTCCCACAACCGCGCCGTCTTGTCCTAACAGCCGGTGAGGACGGTCCGGCCATCGGGGCTGAACGCCACGGACCTCACATAGCCCGGATGCGGCAGGGGTTGGCCGATGGGCCGGCCGGTCGCGGCGTCCCAGAGCCGCACCGTCTTGTCCAAGCCCCCGGTGAGGATGGTCCGGCCATCCGGGCTGAACGCCACGACTGACCACCAAGCCCGGATGCACCATGGGCTGGCCGAGAGGTCGCCCGGTGTGCGGCGTCCCAGAGCCGCGCCGTCTTGTCATCGCTCCCGGTGACGATGGTCTGGCCATCGGGGCTGAACGCCACGGACAACACGTCGCCCGGATGGACCATGGGCTGGCCGATGGGCCGGCCGGTGGCGGCGTCCCAGAGCCGCGCCGTCTTGTCCCAGCGCTCCCGGTGAGGATCGCCCGGCCGTCGGGGCTGAACGCCACCGTCCACACCTGCTCCGAATGCCAATGGGTTGGCCGAGAGGCCGGCCGGTGTCGGCGTCCCAGAGCCGCGCCGTCTTGTCAGCGCTCCCGGTGAGGATCGTCCGGCCATCCGGGCTCAAGGCCACGGCACGGATTCGGATCCCTGCTCCACGGGCTGGCCGCGAAGATGGCCCGACGCGACGTCCTGAAGTCGCACTTTGCCGTCAGCACCCGCGGCGACGAGGGTCTTGCCGTCCGGGCCGAATGCCATCGTCTCCACCGCCTCCCATAATCCAGCGGCCGGCCGACGGGCTGACCGACCGCGCCGTCCCAGAGGCGCGCCATCCCGTCCTGACTGCCGGTGAGGATCGACCGGCCGTCGGGGCTGAATGCCACGGACCAGACCTGGTCTTGATGCTCCAGGGACCTGCCGATCTGTTGGCCGGTGACGGCGTCCCAAGTTGGGCCGTGTTGTCCTAGCACCCGGTGAGGATGGTCTTGCCGTCGGGGCTGAATGCCACGGCGTGCACCATGTCCGAATGCGCCAGGGGTTGGCCGATGGGCCGGCCGGTGGCGGCGTCCCACCGCCGCGCCGTCTTGTCAAAACGGCCGTGAGGATGGTCTTGCCGTCGGGGCTGAACGCCACGGACCACACCGCGCCCGAATGCGCCAGGGGTTGGCCGATGGGCCGGCCGGTCGCGGCGTCCCAGAGCCGCGCCGTCTTGTCCTGGCCCCCGGTGAGGATGGTCTTGCCATCGGGGCTGAACGCCACGGACGTCACCCGGCCCGAATGCGCCAGGGGTTGGCCGATGGGTCGGCCGGTGGCGGCATCCCACAACCGCGCCGTCCCGTCATAGCACCCGGTGAGGATGGTCTGGCCGTCGGGGCTGAACGCCACGGCGCGCACCATATCCGAATGCGCCAGGGGCGGGCCGATGGGCCGGCCGGTTGCGGCGTCCCACAGCCGCGCCGTCGTTGTCATAGCACCCGGTGAGGATGGCCTTGCCGTCGGGGCTGAACGCCACCGACATCACCCAGGCCGAATGCACCAGGGGTTGGCCGATGGGCCGGCCGGTGGCGGCGTCCCACAGCCGCGCCGTCTTGTCCATGCTCCCGGTGAGGATGGTCTTGCCGTCGGGGCTGAAGGCGACCGACATGACATCGCCGATGGGGGAGAAGATCATCTTGAGCTCGACGAGTTGGCGCCGCCAGGCCGAGAGGTTGGCCAGGGCGAGGTGCTTGCCGGCCTCGTCGCCCGCCTCGGTCGCCATCCGCAGCGACTCGACGGTCCAGAGCATCCCGAGGCCGACCTGCCCCTTCTCGAAGGCGACCCGGCCTCGCTCCAGGTCCAGCATGGCCAGCCGGCGGTTCGACTCGGACAGGGCGGTCTTGAGGCGGCCGCGCTCGTTCCTCGATGCGGGCGCTCATCCTTCAGGGCGCTGCTCTCTTTCTCCAGGTCGCTCGGCCAACCGGGTGATCCGCTGGTTCGCCTCGGCTTGCCGTCGGCATAGACCAGGGCCAACACCAGCGCGATCACCAGTGACAGCCGCCGCCACGCCCATCGAGCCGGCCAGCCACTGGGTTCCGCCGGCACCACCGCGCCAATCGCTCCGCAGAGCGACACCCGCCGCGCCCGGATCGGCCGGTCCTCCACGTACCGCCGCAGGTCCTCGGCCATGGCCGCCGCCGTCGCGTACCGCATCGCCGGGTCTCGCGCCGTCGCCTTGGCGATGATCGTCTCCAGGTCCCGCGGCACGCCCGGAGCCAGCTTCTTCAACCGCTCCGGCTCCTCGTGCAGCACCCGCTCCATCAGCCGATGTCGATCCGACGCCTCATACGCCGGACGCAACGCCACCAGCTCGTAGAGCGTCAGGCCCAGGCTGTAGACGTCCGACCGCGCATCGCAATGCCCCGAGAACCGCTCCGGGGCCATGTAGCGGATCGTGCCGAGGATGTCGCCGGTGTGGGTCAGGTCATCGGCCTCGGCCGTCTTGGCCAGACCGAAGTCGGCCACCCAGACGTTGCCGTGGTTGTCCAGCAGCAGGTTCGACGGCTTGACGTCGCGGTGGAGGATGCCCTGGCGGTTGGCGTACTCCAGCGCCTCGGCCACCTGGATGCCGATGCGGGCGATCGAGCGGTAGAACTGGCGGTCGGGATCCGATGAGGCCGACAGCTCGGAGGAGCCGGGCAGGATCGCCGGGGAGGAGTCGGCCGGCGGGCCGTTGTCGCCGGCGGGTGGCGCGGGAGCCGCGTCGTCGAAGGGCTCGGTCATGGACCCATCCCCGAGCGGCCCATCGGCCTCGAACCGGCCGGTGAGCAGCGATCGGGCCACGTCCGCCGCCGACAGGCCGGCGATGCGGCTCGACGCCGCCGCGAGCACCGCGGCCGGCCCCGCCTCCGACTTCGCCTGGCGCAGCCGTCGCAGGTCATCCAGGACCACGTCGAGCCCCACGCCCGCGATGAACTGCATGACGAAGTAATGGTGGCCGTCCTGCCGGCCCGACGCCGAAGACCGGCACGATGTTGGTGTGGTGCAGCCGTGCCGCGGCCCTGGCCTCGCGCTCGAACCGCCGCACCTGCTTCGGGTCCAGCAGCGAGCCGGCCGAGAGGACCTTCAAGGCCACGCGTCGGCCCAGCGACTCCTGCTCGGCCTCGTAGACGACGCCCATGCCGCCCCGGCCGATCTCGCGGAGGATGCGATAATCGCCCAGCCGCTGGAGCCGGATACCCACCGCGGCGCCGTCGGCGGCCAGCGAGCCGGTGGTGCCGCCGGAGCTCTCGCCCAGGTCCTCCATCATCAGCAGGGCCGGGAACAGGTCGCGGATCTCCTCGGCCAGCTCGGGGTAGCGCTCGAGGTACTCGCGGAGCGTCGGCTGCTCGCCGCGGCGCTTGCGGTCGAGGAACTCCTCGGCCAGGAGCTCGACGGGGTTCCGCTGGTCGCTCGACGTATTCATCGGCGTGCTTCTCCAGTGGCCCGTGGGGTGCCCGTGAGCGACGAGTCTTCGATCGGTGCTCATTGCAGGGATCGGCGCCGGCAGGCACCTTGCACGTGCTCGATGCTCGAAGAACGTCCTACAATTGCTCTCTCAGTCCCGGGATGGACGACAGGATCTCTTTGAGCCGCTTCAGGGCCCGGATGTAACGGTTGCTCGCCGCCGACTTGCTCAGACCGAGTACCTGTGCCGTCTCATCGTTGGAGAGGTGCTCGAAATGTCGCAAGGCCAGGACTTCCCGGTCGATCGGATCCATGCCGTTGAGTGCCTCCTGGACGATCAGCTTGTGCTCGGCGCGGATCGCGGCCTTGCTGGCGCTGGTCATCTTGCCGAGGAGCTGGGCGGCCAGCGAGATCGAGTCGGCCTGGGGGAACGGCCCGCGATGCAGCGAGACCTCCATGCCGGCATCGCGCATCTGAGAGCCGAGGTGATGGCGATGCACGTCGGTCATCCTCTGGCCGGTCACCAGCCGGAGCCAGAGGTGGAACGGCATGGCCGCGGGGTCGCGGGCGTACTCGGCAATCCGCTTGCGGACGTCGAGATACGCCTCCTGGAGCACATCCGACGAATCGACCCGGCCGGAGAGCCGGCGGTCCAGCCGCAGGCGGATCATCCGCCGCAGCCGGTCGCGATAGCTATCGAAAAGCGCAGCCAGCGCCGACTCGTCGCCGGCCAGAGCGCGATGGATGAGGATCTGGTTTTCGTCGTCGGCCTGCTCGGTCATCGTTCGGCTCCCTGATCAGATATCCGGCAAGCACGAGCCGTTGTCCACAGGCCGGACGGATTTCTTTTTCTCCAGGGCCGTCGAGAGACTCTCCCCCTCAGAGTCTGTCCCAGAAGGGCGAGCGGCGGGCGTCAGCCCCCTGTCCGGTGAGCGACGGACCTCGAAGACAGGGGGCTGACGCCCCTGTCACCCGACAGTAGGTTTTGCCGCGAATCCCGACAAAAAGGTTTTGCCGCCTCGCGGCGGGGGGTAGTCTGTGATGGTCCGATCCTGCCAACTCCTGCGAGGGTCACTATGCCCGCTCCACTCCCGCCGACAACCCGCGCCCTCATCTTGCTACGATCCCGTCGCGGCCAGACCGCGGCGGCCATCGCGGACGCCCTGCATCTCTGCCCCCGCACGGTCCGGCACCTGCTCCAGCGGGCTCGCGACCCGGCGAGCCCCCAGGGGACCGCTTATCGGCCCGGTCCGGGGCGGCCCGCCGACGACCACCCGCTCCGAGCCCTGGCCCTGGCCCTGCGACAGCAGCATCCGACCTGGGGAGCGGGCTACATCCGCGTCCGCCTGGCCACCGAGGCCGACCCGGCGACGGTGCCCAGCGAGCGCACGTTGCAGCGCTGGTTCCGCCGCCAGCGGCACCCGCCTGCGGCGGGGGGACGGCGGGCGCCGTCGGCCGCCGATCGTGCCATCGCCCCGCATGACATCTGGCAGAGGGACGCCGCGGAGCAACTCCGCACGGCCGACGGCCGGGCGCCTGCTGGCTGCGGCTGGTGGATGAATATACGGGGGCCTTCCTGGGCACCACGGTTTTCCCCCCACTACTACTGGGCCCACGTCCCCGAGGCCGAGGTGCAGCGGCACTTGCGCCGCGCCTTCGAGCGGTGGGGGCTGCCTGCGCCACATGCGGGTCGATAACGGCAAGCCGTGGGGGTCCTGGAGCGGACCTGCCCCCGCCGCTGGCGTTGTGGCTGATCGGCCTGGGGGTCGGCGTGATCTGGAACGACCCGCGACGGCCGCAACAGAACGGCGTGGTGGAGCGGTCGCGGGGACGGCCAAGCGGTGGGCGGAGCCGCACGCCTGCGGCAACCCGGCGGAGCTGCAGGCCCGCCTGGACGCCGACGACCGGGCTGCAGCGGGAGCGGTATCCCGTCGCCGGGGGACACAGCCGTTGGGAGCTGTTCCCGGGTCTGGCGCACAGCGGCCGCGCCTACCGCGAGGCGGACGAGGCCGGCGGCGTGGTGCCTGGGGCGGGTGCGCGACCACCTGGCGGAGTGGGCCGTGCCAGCGCCGGGTGGACAGCCAGGGAAAGGTGTCGATCTATAACAGGAATATCTATGTAGGAGTGTTGTATGCGGGCCGGGACGTCTGGGTCCAGTTCGACCCGGGGCACGGCGAGTGGCTGATCAACGACGGCGGGGGCCAGCAACCTGCGGGCCCGGCCGGCCCCCGAGATCGACGCGGAGTCGATCCGCGGGTTGCGATTGTCGGGACGGAAGTAGGGACCGCCGGGTGTCCATGCGGCAAAACCTTTATGTCGGGATTCCGCGGCAAAACCTACTGTCGGGTGACAGCCCCCCGCTCGCCCGGACCGGCCCCTTCTGGAACAGACTCTCAATAGGAGTCGGAGCTGATGACCTCGCCAAAGTTGCGGGTGGAGAGCTTCTGCCAGACACCCATCGGGGTGCCCGCGGCGATCGTGTAGGTGCCCGTATTACCGTTATAGAGGAAGTAGCCGTTGTCCTGCGTCGATGGGTTGTACACGAAGGGGAGGGACTGGATCGAGTCCTTGATGAATCTCACCGAGCCGTCGCAGAAGCCGACGTTGGCACCGCCGGGGTGAAAGCTGCCGACAATCTCGAAGTATTCGCTCGGCTGATTCGTCGAACAGGGTGGCCTTGGTGTCGCTATTGACCGAGAAATAGGTGCAGATGAGGGTGTCGGTGTAATAGCCGGAGTTCCACCACTGATAGAACACCGGGGGGGCGTTCGATGCCAGCCGACCATGGTTGTGCTCGGCGAAGACCATGGTGTTGCTCGTGCCGTCGGTAATCTCGGCCAGTCGGACGTTCGAGGACATGAAGATCACGCCGTTCATGTTCGCCTTGCGGGCGGCGAAGGCGCCGGGGTACCAGTTCACGTCGTCGGTGGCGAGGACGTCGAGGTCCCAGAGTCCCATGTTGCCGCCGTAGCTGCAGTAGTATTGCTGGAGGGTGCTATTGCTCGGCAAGTTGTAGCTCGAGTCGATCGGCGCGGTGGGGCTGAATACCGAGGGGTCGCTCGGGCACCAGAGAGTGCTCACGCCGACAGAGGCGACGGTGGCGTTGGCCGACGATTCCAGCGAGAAGGCGAAGTTGGCCGCGTTGAAGGTCGATTGGCCTTCGACGAAGGGCAGGATCCGGACGAAGACGCTCAGGCCCGGCTTATTCCGACTGTCGTAATCGCGAGTCGCGACGTAGCTCCCTGGCGGCAAGGTGCCGTTCGACGACTCGTAGTTCATGGCGGCCAGGCCGAGTTGCTTGAGATTGTTGGTGCACTGCATCCGTCGGGCGGCCTCGCGTGCCGCCTGCACGGCTGGCAAGAGAAGGGCGATGAGTACGGCGATGATGGCGATGACGACCAGGAGTTCGATCAGCGTAAAGCCACGGCGAAGTGAGACTCGATCCATGATGGAAACCTCGGTAGAGGGCTGCGGGGAATCGGATGATCGGTACGGAGCGAGTGACCGTGGGGCGTCTTTCGGAACCGGGGCTGCGCAACGGCTCACGCGCTCGCGTCCTCAGTTCTCGGTCCCGACGAACCCTTGCGAGGCGCCGGGACCGGATTCGGGCCTGCTAGGGAATGTCGCATCCACGAGCAACTCGTCATGAGATCCGATCGGTATCGAGATGCGCATCCGAGTCCATATCCGGGGAGAGGTGGATAGAGTGCGACTGCATCGATCTGCCGGAATCGCGTCGAATGCTTGCTTGATCGGTACCGTTAGAACATATCGGTTCGGGCCACGTCAAGTATAATACGTGACCGGTCTCTTTTCTGGATGGCTCAAGCCGAGCCTTGAGGATCCGGACAAGCTGCGGGCGCGAGGGAGGACCGACAGTGATCGACGATCGAACGTTCCCGGGGGCGAGGGCGGTACGGCAGGACCTCGCCGGATGGGCTTGGCCGTCGCAACATCCGTTAACCGGCCCTGGGTCATGGCTCTGTCTGATCGCGTTGATCCTGACGACATCCGGATCCAATGGAGCTCTGGCGAAGGACGGCGAGGGCCTCCAGGCGGCCAGGCGGGTGGCGGCGCCGGCCCACCAGACTCCCCAGCAACGAGGGGCCCTGGTGATCTGCGGTGGCGGAGGACTCCCGGACAAGGTACGGCGGACGTTCATCGAACTCGCGGGTGGGCGACCGGCGAAGATCGTGGTGATCCCCACGGCGAGCAGCTCCGCCGATGGGACGGCTGCCGAGCGCGCCGAGTTCCTGGAGCCCTGGATCAAGCAGGGTGTGGCTTCGGTGACCATGCTCCACACCCGCTCGCGGGCCAAGGCCGACGAACCGGCGTTCGCCCGGGCTCTCGACGAGGCCACGGGGGTCTGGTTCAGCGGCGGGGACCAGTCGCGCGTGACGGAGGTCTATCTCGACACCGAGGTCGAGCGAGCCCTGCGCCGCGTGCTCGATCGCGGCGGGGTCATCGGCGGCACGTCGGCCGGCGCCGCGCTCATGTCCCGCGTGATGATCACCGGCGGCCAGGACAGGGCCACTGTTGGCAGGGGGTTCGGCTTCTTGCCCGACGTCATCGTCGATCAGCACGCGCTTCGACGCAGCCGGATCAACCGCCTCCTCGGCGTCCTGGCCGATCACCCTGACCTGGCGGGAGTGGCCATCGACGAGGCCACGGCGCTGGTGGTCCGCGAGGGTCGCTGGCAAGTTGCCGGCAACTCGTACGTGGTCGTCTGTCGATCTCCAGGCACCGGCCGGCCAATGCGGTTCGACGTCCTCCATGACGGCGACTCAGGCAGCCTCGATACCTGGAAGGCGCACCCGAGTCCCCGCCGGATCCCGATAACAGGCTGATCTGCCTTTCCTCACGCTCATGCGGATGACACGACGACGTGGATTTCCCGATGGCCGAACTCCCGCTCGGGATCTTGATGGAGCCCACCCGTTCGATCAGGGGAAGAATCCCCGCAGGAAACCGGCCAGGGGTCCGTCGTGAACCGCCTCGACCAGGAACTCCGTACCCTGCTGGTTGCCCCAACTATACGTGATGAACCTATCAAGCGAGGATTCCGCGAATCGGCTGGCCGTAATCGATCTCGAGCCGCTTGCGGCCGGGTACCTCGAGCTTGCGGGGATCCAGGCCGAGTTGATGCAGGACCGTGGCGTGGATATCCGTGACATAATGCCGGTCCTCGACGGCATGGAAGCCGATCTCGTCCGTGGCGCCGTGGACGATGCCCCCCTTGATGCCGCCGCCGGCCAGCCACGCGCAGAAGCCCTGCGGGTGGTGGTCGCGGCCGTCGGCCTGGGCGCCCGGCGAGCGGCCGAACTCGGTGCCCCAGACGACGATCGTCTCATCGAGCATCCCGCGGCGCTTCAGGTCCCTCAATAAGCCGGCGATCGGTAAATCGACCTGCGCCGAGAGCTGGCCGTGGTTGGCGCGGATTCCGGCGTGCGCGTCCCAGGCGCCGCCCCCGCCGCCGCCGTGGAAGAGCTGGACGAACCGCACCCCGCGCTCGACCATTCGGCGCGCGGCCAGGCAGAGGCGCCCGAAGGAGCGGGTCGCGTCGTGGTCCAGGCCGTAGAGTGCCTGCGTCGACGCGTCCTCCTCACCTAGCTTCAGCGTCTCGGGCACGGCCGTCTGCATGCCGAAGGCCAGCTCGTACGCCTTGATCCGCGCCCGCAGCGCCGGGTCGTCGGGGTAGTCGATGCCCGCCAGGCGATTGAGCCGGCCCAGCAGGCCGAACTCGGCGACCTGATCCTCGGCGCTCAGGCCCGCGCCCGGCGTCACGAACGGCAGCGGCTCCTTGCCATCCGGGTTGAGCCGGACCCCGGCGTGCTCCGGCCCCAGGTACGCCGCGCCATGAGTCCACGAGCCGCCGCAGCAATCGCCCGTCGGCTCGCCGAGCACGACGTATTCCGGCAGGTCCTCGTTCAGCGTCCCCAGGCCATAGGAGATCCACGAGCCGATCGTCGGATGGGCGCCTTCCCGGACGTGCCGGCCCGTGTGGAACTGGAGCTGCGCCCCGTGGTCGTTGTCCGAGGTCCAGAGCGAGCGCACGACCGCGATCTCGTCGGCACACGAGCCGACGTGTCGCCACCAATCGCCGACGGCCAGGCCGCTCTCGCCATATCTCTGGAAGCCGGTGTTCAACCCCATCAGGATCTTGCGGCCGCCGTGTTGCGGATTCCCCGAGACGATGTCCTTCAATCGCGATGGATTCAACACGTCCTTGTACGGCGTGGTATCGATCGACTTGCCCGCATAGCGATCGAGCTCGGGCTTGGGATCGAAGCTCTCGACGTGACTGACCCCGCCGCAGAGAAAGATCCAGATGACCGCCTTGGCCTTCGCCTCCGGCATGAGCTGCGCGGTCGGCAACCGTCTCGCCGCGCGCGATCCCGTCCCGAGCCAGCATCGCGCCGAGCGCCAGCCCGGTGAATCCCATGCCCGTATCGGCCAGGAAGGACCGGCGTGTCCGGCAACGTGTTCGGGTCCCCATCGCATCTTCCTCCGTAGGATTGCTGGGCCTTACGCGTCACTTCGGGAATCTTGGATTCAATATTCAATATTCAAAAATAGTTGATTTGATAAATCTCGAATCCGGAATCTCGAATCCGGAATCTCGAATCCGAACTCAATTCGAATCCGGAATCCGGAATTCGAACCCCACGTTCTGCCAGAGTCCCCGAACCTCACTGGTCATCGAATCGTGACGAAGTCATGGTGGTTGAGCAGCACATGGACGAGGCTTTCGCGTCGGCGTGCGACGATTGTCCTGGCCGAGATAGCGCAGGCACTCGGCGCGTTCGGAATCCGTCGGCGGGCGCGAGAGCACCTGTTCGAACGCGGCCGTGACGAACCCGGACGCGTCGGAGCCGGCATCATCGGAGAGTGCCTTCGCAAGCCGGCGCGCAATGCGCAGCGAAAGCTCGCTGTTGGCCAGGGCCAGGGCCTGCTGGGGCAGGATGCTCTCCTTCCTGCGGTAGCACTCGGTCACCCCGGCGGCGTCGAAGATCTGGAGGAACTCCATCTGCTTCTCGGCGGCGTGCTGGAAATACACGCTGCGCCGGGGGACGGTCAAGCCGGCCTGGTGGTCGATGTCCGGGCCGCCCATGGTCGAGTCGAGGGCCCCGGCGACGGCGAAGACGCAGTCGCGGACGACTTCGGCCTCGGCGCGGCGCGGGGTCCATCGCCAGAGGAAGACATTGTCCGGGTCGCGCGCGAGGTCGGCCGGATCGGGCTTCGAATCCTGGCGATACGTGGCACTGGTGACGATTAAGCGATGGATGGCCTTCATGCTCCAGCCGCCGTCCATCAACTCGGCGGCCAGCCAGTCGAGCAGCACCGGATGGGAAGGCGCTGGCCGTTGCGGCCGAAGTCGTTCACCGTCGGCACGATCGCACGTTCGAAGTGGCGGCCCCAGATCTGGTTGACGGCCACCCGCGCCGTCAACGGGTTCGACTCATCGGCGATCCAGCGGGCGAAGGCCAGCCGCCGGCCCGTGCTGGTGGCGGGATACGTCGTCCGCTGGGGAACCGTGTAATTCGTGCTGGCCGGTTTCTTGAGTTCCGCCTGGGCGCCGACGAGGGCCTTGAGGGCCTCGTTCAGAGCCGTGTCGGTCTTCGTCCGCTGATCCGGTTTGGCCCGCTTCCGCGCCTGCCGCGCCGCGCCGACCGCCCGATGCGCCTGGGCGACCGCCAGATCGCGCTGGGCCGCGACTGCCGCCATGGCGGCCTTCGTCCACTCCGTTGAACTCTTCTTCCCCTGCTCGACCAGCGACTCGGCCCGATCGACCGCGCGCTGGGCGGTGAGTTGCGCCCGGGCCAGGTCGACGTCGAGCCGGGCCGGCTCGAGCGTCTCGGCGTCCTTCGCGGTTCGCGTGAGTTGTTCGAGCGCGACGATCGCCCGGGCCAGTGCTTCCTGGCTCGCGTCGAGCTGGGTCTGGATCACGTCCTTGCGACGGTCCGGGGTGATGGCGGCCAGGGGCATCGTGACAGGTTGGACGTCATACGAGCCGCCCAGGGATTCGGGCACGCCGGGCGAGAGCGGCTTGCCGGTCGGGTTGCGATCGTCGCCGCGGACGAACAAGAGCGTCCTGGCATCGAGCTGCGCATCGTAGGCGCGCGGGATGCCGTCCTGGGCGGTGTCGAGCACGCCGGGAGCGCGGTCGATCCGCACCTGATGCGGCTCGAAGATCGCGCGGATCTGATAGTATTCCTTCTGGAGGATTGGATCGTACATGTGATCATGACATCGCGCGCAACCGATGGTCACGCCCAGGAACGCCTGACCGGTGTGGTCGACCACGTCCTGCATCCACTTCTCGCGGCTGAGCAGCTTGAAGTTCCGCGCGAGATAGCCGGTGGCGCGGAGGGCGTCCAGGTCATCGGGTCGCGCCTCATCGGCGGCCAGCATCTCCACGACCATGTCATCATAGGGCTTGTCGCCGTTGAGCGACTCGACGATCCAGTCGCGCCAGTGCCAGATGTGCGGCTGGCTGTCGCGGACCTGCTTGCCCCAGCCGGCCCAGTCGCTGTATCGCCAGACGTCCATCCAGTGCCGGCCCCAGCGTTCGCCATACCGCGGGCTGGCCAGCAGGCGTTCCACGACTTTCTCATAGGCGTCGGAAGATTTGTCGTCGAGGAAGGCATGAAGATCATCGGGTGTGGGAGGCAGACCGATCAGGTCGAGATACAACCGTCGCAGGAGCACCGGCCGGCTCGCCTCGGGTCGAGGGATCAGGCCGCGGGATTCATGCTCAACGGCGATGAACGCATCGATCGGGTTGCGCACCCAGTCTCGGGATCGGACCGAGGGGACGCCCGGACGACTGACCCGCTCGAATGGGTTCCACGGATACCCGCTCTGGGCCCGCTCGAGCGCCGCGACGATCGCACGGCCCCGGGCCAGCTCGGCGGTGGCCGGCGTATCCTCGGCCTCGCCGGGGAAGTGGCCGGTGACCAACTCGAGGAGGTTCGACACGCCGTCGCCATCGCTATCCTCGCCCGCGACCGCCTGGATCCGCGCCGGGATGCCCGAAGGCTTGCCGGCCTTCTTGAGCTGCGTCCTGACCGCCTTGAGCCGCTTGCCGAACGCGTTGTGCGGCCGATCCTCCTCCGAGGCGTCGGCACCCTCCTCGGGCACGACGTGGCAGGTCCGGCAGTCGTTGAGCTTCCGCGCCAGGCCCGGGCCGAGATAATCGGCCAGCGCCTTCTTGTGCGGCGGCCGAGCGTGAGCGGGTAAGCCCATCACGACGAGCCAGGCCGTCATGACCGCCACGATCGTTGCCCCGGGACTCCGATTTCTCATGGCTGTGCTCGTGGGTCGAAACCGGGTCGACCGCGACTCCCCGCGGCCCACCTGGATGCGCGTTACCTCCCCCGAAGATTAATCGAAAGTTTAACCTTTTCTCAACACGAAATCGACGCCGTCCTCCAGATATTGAAGGAAGCGGTCGCGTCGCGAGTGACTTTGACCGGAGCGAATTGGGCCACCTGGCCGGACAGCCAGCGGCTGGGGCGAAAGGCGCGACCGCGCCGCAGCCGGCTCTGACCTTCAGGCCGGGCGGCGCGATTTTCCGATCTATGCCGATACGGGCTGCCTTGCGCGATCCAGCAGGTCCAGGACGTCGAGTACCCGCGCCCAGCGATCGAGGTACTCACGATCCAGCGAATCGGCCTGCACTTTGAGCACTCCAAGAATATCGCCCCACTGCCGATCCGAGACTTCGTTGCCGAGCCTGTACCAGACCAGCTTGTGCAGCACAGTGTCCTCGGCGCTGGCGAAGCGAATGCTCGCTTGGCCTTCCGGCATGTCAAACGGCTCGATCCTGGCCCGCGACATCTCCTCGTGCGACCAGGGGTCGTCTCGAACGATGAAAATATCAGCCTTGAACATGGTCGCGAGGTGCACGACGTTGAACGACGCCCGCCTTCGGATCCCATCTCGGATCATGCCGGCATCGATATAGAACTCGTCCGCGAGTGCACTGATGAGCGCCTCGACGTGACCCAGTCCGATGTCCGCGACGAGGTCGACATCCTGCGTGGCGCGGGGAACCCCATAGACCGAGCTGGCGAACGAACCTCCGACCAGGTAGCGGATCCCCAGCTCATCGAACGCACGCGCCAGCCTCGCGATCACGAGCAGCGGCTCGGAAAGCATCAGTACCCGACCTTCCGGACATCCCACCCGAACGCACGGAGCATCAGGTCCGGCTCGATCCAGCGCGATGCGAGGCGCAGCGCCTGCTCCCGCTCGTCCGCCTCGGGGTGCTTCCGCCGGATGTCCATCAGCGCCAGCTCCTGCACGGCGCGAGTCGAGCGCGCGAACGCGTTCGAGCTTCTGAGCCGGTGACATCCGGCGATACCCCTCGATCAGCAGCGCCTCGATGCGCGGATCGGTGTCGTTCGGGCTGGCGTGGGGCGTCGAGTGCAAGGGGTCCATTGTGTTTTCCCGATCAGCCGTAAAGCAAACAACGCGGGAGCCTTGTCACGGGGCGTTGTGTGGTGAACCTCCTGAGACGTCGCCCATCGAATCATAACGGTATGCGGGATCGGGATTCAAGTTTCTCGAAGGCGGACGGCTCGTGGGAAAGCGCGGATACGATCCGAGGCGACCGAGGAGCGATCGGATCACGACGAGGCTCAGGCTCTCTGATATACTCAGTAGAAGCGCAGCGGGCGCCTTGGTTGCGGCCGGCTCGGCCGGAGGAGGCGGTTATGAGCGGTGAGCACGCGGAGAACCGAAACACGATGGTCGAGGTGATGCCAATCCTGCCGGAGGTGGCCGAGGACCACTATCAGAAATTGGGGCGCTGGAAAGGTTCCGATGCCTCGGCCGAGGCTCAGGCGGAATCGCGCCGATTCTGGCACGAGTCGGGGTTCGCGGGCATCGCGTGGTTGGTCGCCAGGATTCGCGAGGAGCCGCAGGACGACCGCCTCCGCGGCGCGGCCTCGATGCTGGCCGATCTCGGTATGGCGAGCTTGGGTCCGATCCTGGAGACGCTCCAGGCCGAGCCCACAAGTGGTCAATCACTGGCATTACTCTGGGCCCTGGGCTGGCTTGGCGATCAACAAGAGACGCAAGACCTTCGGATCGAGCTGATCCTGGTGCAATATCTCTTTGATGAGGATCCGGAGCTGCGGGAAGCGGCCTCCCGCGCTTGCGCGTGATTCCTCCGCATCCGTGCGAAGGTCTGGCTGACTCGCCGGCTTCGCGACGAATCGGATCACGAGGTCAGGCTGACGATCGAGGATGAGCTGGAAGTCTCCAGCACGGTCGAGGAGACGCCGTGTATCTCCTGAGAGTGGGCCGCCTCCGCCGTTGGAGCATCGAGCGGGACGCGGGACGCCCCGAAGACGTGGCGGAGGCGTCGCGGGACTTGAGACTCGACGTGGGCGAAGAGGGACTTTCGGTCTACCGCATTGAGGGAGAAGGCGAGGCCCTTGAAGTGGCCGCCCGCTTCGCATTGTCTGCCGTCGCGACCCTGGGCTGAAGAGCCACCTGAAGGGACATTGGGCGACAATCCTCGGCGATTCGGCGCCGGAGGATGACCGCTGAGGAACCGCACCAAGCGTTCGGCATAAGTTTTGCTTGTCTCCCGATCGACTTTCGCGATACCCTGTCCGGGGGACGAGAGCCCGTTCCGACATCGCCCCGTTCACGGAGAGAAGCGCTCTCGGGAGTCTTCCGCTCGATGCCTCGATCGCGACGTCGCCCTCGCCGCCCGGCCCGGAGCCCCGCCAAGCGGAAGAGTTGGCGCCTGACGTTGCTGGCGATGCTGACAAGCTGGAACCGTTACCAGGTCGGCCGGGTGATCCTGGGATTGATCGTCACCTGGCTGACCGGCGCGGTGGTCCTCTATTTCGCCGAGCACCGGACGACCTCGGGCTTTTCCAGCTTCCTGGAATCGCTCTGGAGCGTCTGGGCGATGCTCTTCAGTGGCCTGGACGATGCTTACACCCCCCAGACCGCGACCGGGCGGGCCACCGCCATGTTCTTGCTGGTCGCCGGGGTCGGGCTGGCCGGCCTGTTCACGGCGAGCGTGGCCTCGCTCCTGGTCGAACGCTACCTGCGGAGGCGTGACGTGTCGAACTTCGAGATGGACGACCACCTGGTGCTCTGCAACTGGTTCAACGCGCGGGCTGGAGTGGATCCGCGAGGTCCACAACAAGATCATGGCCGACCCCCGCCCGATCGTGATCATCCACGACAATCCCGACGAGATCGACCTGCCCGACAAGCAGGACGACCCCGCCTTCAACGACGTGTACATCGTCAAGGGGGACCCGACCAACGAGGTCATCCTCCAACGGGCCACCGTGCCCAAGGCGTACTCGGTCGTCGTCCTCAGCGACGCGCGGGAGGGGAAGCACGCCGACGGCAAGTCGGTCCTGATCTGCATCGCGATCCGCCAGATCTGCCGCGGCGAGCATCAGCCCAACATCGTCGTCGAGTGCCACAACCCCGGCAACCGGCACCACCTGCTCAAGGCGGGCGCCAGCGAGGTCGTGTCGTCGGAGTCCCTGGGATTGCGATTGCTGGCGCGGTCGGCCCTGTTCCACGGGATGTCCGAGTTCTACCAGGAGCTGCTCACCGTCCGCCGCCATGCCAACGAGGTCTTCCTCGTGCCGGCCCCAGAGGACCTGATCGGCCGCGACTTCACCGAGCTCAGCGAGGCGTTCCTCCGGTACCGCAGCGACCGCCGCTCTTGCTTGCTCATCGGCATCCAGCGCGGCGACGAGATGATGCTCAACCCCATCGGCGACGAGGCCGGCCCCCTGCAAACCCACGACCAGCTCATCCTCCTCAGCCGGAGCTACCCCACCAGCTCGCAGCCGCTGCCGATCAGCCTGGCTGCCGCGCCGAGTCAGGAGCCGAAGAACAAGAAATAACACGATTCTCGAGACTGTCGCAACGGAACTGGGCTCAAGAGGGAGGGTCTCTTCCGGACGCCAGGGGAATTCTCGTTCCCATGCTCTGCGTGGGAACGTCCGGGTGCGACGCTCCGCGTCGCCGGGGCCGCAGAGCGGCCAGGACGGCATTCCCACGCAGAGCATGGGAACGAGATAACCCGGTGCGGTTACAACGGTCTCCGATTCTCGATTGCTTCGAACGAAGAGCAAGAAATAACGGGATTCTCGATTGCCTGGAACGACTTCGATAGAGAGGGAACACCGATGTCCACGACGATCACGATCGACGAGGCCCAGGCCAAGTTGAAGGAGTTGATCCACCAGTTGGCTCCGGGCGAAGAGGTCATCATCACCGAGAACCAGCAGCCGGTGGCCAAGTTGGTGAACTCGCCGTCACAGCCGAAACCCGGCTTGCGACCACCCCCTGGTCTGGGCAAGGGCTTCATCACCGTCGTCTCGGACGATGATGAACACCTGAGAGACCTCGAGGAGTAAAGGCGTAGCGACACGGGAAAGACACCTTGGGTATAGGGCCATGATATGAGCACAAGTACACAATTTCCCCGCGTCGTCGCGGACACCCCCCTGGATGCGACCATCGAGGGCCTGCTGAACGGCCAGGTCGAGATCCTCCCCTGGACGGTGGCCGAATCGGGCAGCGACGAGCCCGTGGCGGGGATCTACACCTACGGTCACGTCCACGTCGACGGCGCCCTGCTCGACCGGCTCCCCGGTCTGAAGGTGATCAGCAACTACGGGGTGGGCGTGGACCACATCAACCTGGCAGACGCCGCCGCGCGCGGCATCCTGGTGGGGAACACTCCCGGCGTGCTCGAGGGGGCGACGGCCGACCTGGGATTCGCCCTGCTGATGGCCTCGGCGCGTCGGATCGTCGCGGGAGACCGATACGCGCACTCGGCCGAGTTCGTGCGCTATGACCCCGGCTACATGCTGGGTCGCGAGGTGCACGGCAAGACCCTGGGGATCATCGGCATGGGCCACATTGGCCAAAAGGTCGCCCGTCGCGCGATCGGTTTCGACATGACGGTGCTCTACCATAACCGCCATCGTCGTGAGGACGTCGAGCGCGCCCTGGCCCCGTCGGTCCGGTTCGCCGGCAAGGCCGACCTGTTGTCCCAGGCGGATTACGTGATGCTCTGTGTCCCCCTGACCGACCAGACCCGCGGCCTCATCGGCACGAGCGAGCTCGCCCTGATGAAGCCCGACGCGACCCTGATCAACATCGCCCGCGGCCCGGTCGTCGACACCGAGGCTCTGACGGAAGCCCTGTCCCGCCACCGCATCGCCGCCGCGGCCCTCGACGTGACTGAGCCCGAACCCTTGCCCCGCGATCACCCGCTCCTGACCCTGCCGCACGTCATCATCACCCCTCATCTGGGCAGCGCGACGGTCGAGACCCGCCGTCGCATGGCCGAACTCTCGGTCAACAATCTCCTCGCCGGCCTCCGCGGCGAGCCCTTGCCGCACCCGGTCACGCGATGAACTAGAGCGCCAATCGGTTGGGTTGCGCACGCAGCCCGTGCCGGGAACGGTCTCCGGCGGCCCAACGGGCCGCAGGAACCCAGCCCGGGGTGAAACCCCGGGACTCGGTCGCGCCCCGTCCTCGTCTGCACCCTGAAAGGGTGCCGGGCGCGTCTCCTGCGGCCCTTCAGGCCGCGGGAGATGGGGGGGCGTTTCGCGGACCCCGGGTTTCACCCGGGGCTCGTCTCCTGCGGCCCTTCAGGCCGAAGATCGGCTGTCTCTGTGCGCAATCCAACCGTAAGGCGCTCTAGGGATCGTCTCGGCACCGGTGCGGCAGTCCCGATCACTCTCCGTAGTTTCCGCACAGCATCTCGGCCAGTTCCGACGGCAATCGGCGCAAGTTTGACCTAAGCTTGGTTGTGACCAGAATTCGGTCGCGATGCGCCGAAGGGACGCCCGGAGGTGGGCAACAGGGCAACCGAATTGCGATTGCGGGGCGACACGCATGGGTCAACGTCAGCGGGCCAGGTGTCGCCGAGCGGCATCATGGCGCGGATCAAAACGGGCTGGTTCTCGACACCGCCCCGGCTTCGAGGCCATGGAGCCGCGCCGGTTGTTGCACGGCGGAATCGCGATCGACTTCAACGACTCTTATGACACGTCGGGCTTCTTCACGGCGAACCCCCAGGCGATGACCGTGCTGCAAGAGGCCGGACAGATCCTCGGCGGCCAGCTCGAGAACAGCCTGGCCGCGATCACCCCGGGCGGGGGCAATACCTGGTCGCAGACCATCCCCAATCCGAGCGATCCGAACACCAGCATCAATCTGACCAACCCGAGCATCCCCGCCGACACCATCATCGTCTACGTGGGTGGCAGTTCGACCACGAGTTTGTACCAGTCTTACCTGGCGGGATACAGCGACAGCGGGTCGAACTCATGGCTCGACGCGATTTCCTCGCGCGGCCAGACCGGCGGCCTGGCCGGCTCGGCGCCCACCAGCGCCGCGATCGCGTTCGGCACGAGCCCCGATTGGAGTTTCGGCGGGACATCCGACCCTCCCGGCGCCAGTCAGTACGATTTCCTGACGGCGGCCCTTCAGGCCATGGGCACAATTCTGGGGATCGGGACCGCCGCGTCCTGGAACGCCGATGTGAACGCATCGAGCCAGGTCTTCACGGGAGCCCATGCGGAAGCCTCTTATGGCGGTCCGGTGCCGCTCGGCGCCGGTGGCTCTTACTGGGCCGAAGGTCTTCAATCCGATGGCGCCGAGCCAATGATGGACGGGTTGCTGAGCCTCGGCCAGCAGAAGTCCTTCACCCCGCTGGACTGGGCGGGACTGGACGACGTCGGCTGGACCACCGACCAACTGGTGGTGACGGACCAGCCGCCGGCGTTGGTCACCGTCGGCGCCGGCTTCGGGTTGACCGTCACCGCCGAGGATCCGGACGGCCAGGTCGACACGCTCTTCAACGGCCCCATCACGCTGGCCCTGGAGAATCATCCCGGAAGCGGCACGCTCGGTGGCACGCCCAACACGACGGCCGCCGCCGGCGTTGCCACCTTCTCCGGCCTGTCGATCAACCAGGTCGGCGACGGCTATACGCTCCAGGCCGGCAGCAGCGCCTTATCCTCCATCACGACCACGACCGGCTCGTTCGACATCACGCCTCTCGACCGGGCGACGCAGCTCGTGGTGACGTCGCCGCCGGCGTCAAGCGTGGCCGCCGGCGCCGACTTCGGGCTGACCGTCACCGCCGAGGACGGGTTCGGCAACTCCGACCCGAGCTTCAACAGTATGGTGACGCTGACACTGGGGACGAATCCCGGAAGCGGCGCACTCGGCGGGACGCGTTCCCAGACGGCCGTTGACGGCGTGGCCTCCTTCACCGGCTTGACCCTGGATACGGCCGGGGCTGGGTACACGATCGAAGCCGGCGCGACCAACCTGGTCTCCGGAACAACCTCGGCGTTCACCGTCACCGCGGATCCGGCCACCCAGTTGGTGGTGACGACCGAGCCGCCTTCCGACGTGCTGGCCGGCAACCCCTTCACCGTCGTCGTCTCGGCCGAGGACCCGTTCGGGAATGTCGATCCGAGCTTCGCCGGCAGCGTGACGCTGACGATCGGCGCCCATCCCGCAGGCGGCACGCTCGGCGGGGACGACACGTCGGCGGCCGTCGCCGGCGTCGCCACATTCCCCGGTCCGATCCTCGCCCAGGTCGGCGACGGCTACACGCTCCAGGCCGGCGCCGTCGGCCTGACACCGACCACGACGAATCCCGTCAACGTGACCGTGAGCACCGCCTCATCGATTACCATCGAATTCGACGATTCGTACGACACTTCGGGCTTCTTCTCCGCCAATCCCCAGGCCATGACCGTGCTGCAAGAGGCCGGCCAGATCCTCGGCAGCCAGCTCCACAGCAGCCTGGCCGCGATCGCGCCCGACCCGGGCGCCGGCGACACCTGGACCGCGACCACCTTCAACCCCAGCGATACCGGTCAAGAGATCGACATCACGAATCTGGATGTGCCCGCCAATACGCTCATCGTCTATGTGGGAGGATCCACGGGGAATTACGGCGGCCTCGGCGGGCCCGGCGGGTATTCGGAGAGCGGCTCGACCTCCTGGCAAGACCTGCTGGCGTCGCGCGGACAGGCCGGGGCCCTGGCCGATCCCGCGACCGGCTTCGGTCCCTGGGGCGGCTCGGTCACCTTCAATACGGGTGATGCCTGGGACTTCTCCGGTGCGCCCGGCTCCAATTTCCTGGCGGTGTGCCTCCACGAGCTGGGCCACGTTCTCGGCATCGGCACGGCGGACTCCTGGTTCACGTATGCCAATACCACGACCAACGTGTTTACGGGGCCCCATGCCGAGGCCTCCTACGGCGGTCCCGTGCCGCTGGACACCGGCACCGGCGTCGAGCTGGGACATCCCGACACTCACTGGGCCGTCGGGACCGTCTCCGACGGTGAGGTCGCGCTCATGACCCCGGACACGGGGAGTGGAGTCGTCACGCCCCTGGACTGGGCGGGATTGAACGACATCGGCTGGATCACCGACCAACTGGTAGTGACGGCCCAGCCGACCCAGTCGCTTGCCCCCGGCGCCGATTTCGACCTGACCGTCGCTGCCGAAGACCCCGACGGTCAGGTGGACACGACCTTCAACGGCCCCGTCACACTGGACCTGGGAAATCATCCGGGAGGTGGCACGCTCAGTGGCACGCTCCACGCGACGGCCGTCGACGGCGTCGCCACCTTCTCCGGCCTGTCGATCAATCAAGCCGGCGACGGCTATACCGTGCTCGTCACCAGCACGGCGCTGCCGTCCGTGACGACCACCACAGGCTCCGTCAACGTGACTCAATCGCCAACGCCCACCCCCACTCCAACTCCGACGCCAACCCCAACCCCAACGCCTACACCGACCCCAACTCCAACCCCGTCTCCGACGCCTACACCGACACCCACCCCCACCCCGACCCCGACGCCCACATCAACGCCCATCCCGACGCCGATCGCACCGGTGATCGTCGGCGAGCAGGCGTCGTTCCTGCGCAAGACCAACAAGAAGGGCAAGCCCGTCGGCAAGCCGATGCTGGTCGGATACACGTTCGAATTCAGCGGCCCGCTCAATCCGGCGAGCGCGTCGAATCCGGCCAATTATCAGGTCGATGCGGTGACCAGCAAGAAGGCCAGGAAGAAGGTCGAGCACATCCTTCAGCCGATCATGAACTTCAGCGTCTCGTACAGCGAGAACGCGGTGACGATCGTGTTCGTGGGCAAGGAAACGTTCAAGACCGGCGGCCAGATCACGGTCCTCGGCGGAGTGACCGGCGCTTCGGGCGGTGCGCTGGGAGGAACCACCGTGTTCGCGATCTCCAAAGGCGGGGGCATCACGCCCTCGTGAGCGCGATGCCGGGTGCCCCGAGCCCTCGAGTCGGAGTCGTAGTCGGGTGGGCCGAGCCGCGATCGATCGAGGCGAAGCCCACCGGATCGGCTCGAGAGGATGGAGGTGACAATGAGGGCCCCGGTCCGGTACAAAAGGACGCTCAGAGTCTGTACCCGAAGGGGCAGGTCCTGGCGAGCGGGGGGCGTCAGCCCCCTGTCCGGTGAGCGACGGTCCTCGAAGACAAGGGGCTGATGCCCCCCGCTCGCCATTCCGGAACAGACGCTCAGCGATGGAGTGCTCTCAGCCGAGCCAACGACAGCACTTGCCAGTAGACTTCGAGAACCGCCTGGCATCGAGGAGTTGAGTCGTGGAAGCGAACGACCCGAACGTGCCCCCTGCCGTCGAAAATCTGAAGCCGCTCGGCAGCCTGGCCCAGTCGGCCAGAGGCAAGGAGCTCAATCGGGCTCGGGTCATCCTGATCGTCATCGGCGCGTTGACGCTGGTCGTGAACACTCTTGGCCTCTGGAGTATCCCGGGTCAGATCGAGCAGATGATCCAGCAGGAGCAGATCGCGCCGGCCGAGGTCGAGGAATTCCGGCACGCGATCATGATCTCCGGTTACGTGCAGTACGGCTCGGCGGCGATCTTGGGCCTCCTGTTCGTGGTCTTCGGCGTGATCATCAAGAAATTCCCGGTCCTGATCACGATCACGAGCCTGATCCTCTACATCCTGGCCATGGTGGCCTCCGGCCTCCTGGATTCCGATACGCTGGCCCGGGGGTTCATCGTGAAGATCATCATCATCTACGCCCTGTTCCGCGCGATCCAGGCGGCGCTAGCCTTCCGGGCCCATGCGCAGAAACCCAAGCTTGCCGAGGAACTGCTGGGATGATCGGGGAACGGCTCGAATCGCACCGCGGTCTTCCCGCGTGGCGCTCTTGCTCCTGGCTGTGGGCCTGGGTCTTGTGGCCGCCGGCGGGATGTACGGGATCCCCGGGCTCTTCGCCGCGGCCGTGCTCCCCTTCGTGCTCGCGGGATCGTTGTGGCTCCTCGGGGAGGAGCCGCATTTCACCGCGACATGCCGCGAAGACGGGCTGCTGATCGAAAGTGCGGAGAACCCGGTCCTGGTCCCTTACGTCAGCATCCAGAACATCAAGGTCGGCGGCCGCGTGGCCGACCCGGCGACATTCGACAAGGCGTCCTGCGGCATCGCGGTGCTGCACGAGAGGGGGCGGTTTCACATCCCCGCGCACTTGAATTTCTCATCCCACGACGTATTCCGGTTCCTGGCCGAGCGCGTTCCCGATTGTGGCGGGCGCGACGTGAACCCGGTCCTGGCCGACTACCTGGAACGTCAAGAGCAGTACTTCGGCCCGCACAGCGTGGCGACCTTCCGCGCGGCAAGCCGCCGGCTGACCGGCTCGCGGCGCGGTTACCGGGCGTCTTGCATCGGCCTGATCCTGGCGGGGGCGGCCTGGTCGGCCTACGCCTTCTCGGGAATCGGCGAGACCGCGTGGGGCCTGGCCGGGTTCATCGGGATCGTGGCCGGGGCGCTCCTTGGCGTGGTCAGCTTCGGGGAGGGGATGCCGGCCGGTCCGGCGTTCAAGAACGGGAAGG
The DNA here is from genome assembly GCA_963845755.1 of uncultured Planctomycetota bacterium. GTDB lineage: Bacteria > Planctomycetota > Planctomycetia > Isosphaerales > Isosphaeraceae > CAWJTV01. Next base: position 262,737 of record CAWJTV010000011.1, on the reverse strand, counting down.
ACGCCAGCCTGGTCATCGGGCCCCACGGGATGGCGATGATCCAGGGCGACGTCCAGGGCGAAGTGCGCTGGCCGGAGCTATTGGAAATCCGCTTCCTCGCCAGGCCCAGCGGCGTCCTTTTCGGGTCCCCGAGCGCGATCCCAGGCATCCAGCTCCGCGTCAAGGGAGCCAGCATCGTGATCGCGGACATCTACGACCGTCCCCTGTTCGTCATCCACAACCGGATCCTCGCCGCGTCCGGGCGATCTGCCCCACTCGACATCGATTTATGACGGCGGATCTCGGGGTTTCTTGACAAACCACCCGTTGAGTTGCGCACGCTGTGAGGCGCTCTCGAACGCTCAACTTTTGCATTGCGCACGCCGTGAGGCGCTGCGAACTCACCCCCCCCGAACCCCCCCTTCGCAAGGGGGGGACAGGAAATGGGCTTTTCCCGATCAAATATCCCCTCCTTGCGAAGGGGGGGTTCGGGGGGGTTCTTCGGGAGCAGGCTTCGAGTGTGCGCCACCCAACTGTGAGGCGCCCTAACGCACGCGTCAATCGGCATCGCGGAGCAGCCCCTGGAAGAACCGGCGCGCCTCGCGGTGCGGCCCCAGGACCATCGCCTTCTGCGCGGGATCGCGCAAGTGCCCCTGGCGATCCGCCTCCAGGGCGGCGATCCGGTCGTCGATCCAACGGATGAAGAACGAGGCGTCGCCTCGGTGAATCACGCGGCGATGGTCGCCGATCTCCACAAAGAACGGCGCCGTGCTGGCGAAGCGGAAGGTCTCGGGGACCGCCGCGATCGCCCGCACGAGGAACCAACCGCTCCTCTCAAAGACCAGGGGCTTCAGGGTGGGCCGTTCGCCGAGCGACCGACCCTCCAGTCGCTCGACGACCACGCCGTCGCGGATCACCTCAACCGCCTCCAGGGGATCATCTCCGGCGACCTGCACATCGAGAGCGACGGTCGCCTTCTCGCCGGTCGGAGCCCGGAAGACGTGGCCGGGATCTTCGCCATTGGCCCGGACCAGGAGGATCGGGCCGTTGGTCACGAACGACCGGCCGCGGCCCAGGCCGTTCCACCACGCGTCGTAGGAAAACGGGCCGTCCAGGTGGACATACACTCGGTTGTAACCGACCGGGTTGGGCAACACTCCCGAGGCCGAGCCGGCCGATGGGGGAATCCGGAGCCCGCAGTTGAGCAGCCGGTAGTAGAGATCCTGCGAGTAGAAGCCATTGCCCCGAGGCGGCGGGAACCGCCGAAGATCCCGGGGCCTGCCCCAGGCCTCGTCCTCATACATTTTTGAACGGCACATGTGGTTATTCGCAATGCCGAGTGTGCGGACCTTACCGGTCGCGACCCACGTCGGCACGTCCCACCAGAACGGCTTCTCGATGTCGCCCCAGGCCCCTTCCTGCTCGAGGACCTCGCGGAGATGGGTCACCGGCGAGGGGAATTCGGGGCCGTCGCCGGAGAGGTCGAGCGGGCGCCTCAGGTTGAAGTACAGCAGAGCACCCCCCTGGCGCTCGTCTTCGCAGGCCAGCATGTGGTAATCGCGCGTCGGCTCGACCTCGACCAGGAGTCGATCCGGCAGGGGCCGGCCTTTCCAGAGGTTGGTGCGATTCCAGACGGTGAGGACCGGGGCGACATGCAGGTCCTCGGATCGCAGGAGCAGCGCCATGTCCTCGGGTGGCCGATGCACGTGCGTCTCGCCCGAGTACCAGCCCCGAGCGGCCAGATCGATCAGACGTCTGAGGACGATCTCCTGCTGCCGAACCCCGCCCGCGACGATCTCGACTCGTCCGGAAGCTCGCCGGTACTCCGGACCGCGTTCGACCGTGTAGTGATAGCGCCCGGGGAGCAGATCCAGGCGGGCTTCGCCTGCACAGTTGAAGTGATCATGGAACGCGGGTAGCCCCGGCGCGAGGATGGGCTGACCCTTCCCATCCGCCAGGTGAACCCGGGCGGGGACCGGGACGAGACGCCCGTCCGCTCCCGGCTCGACGATCCGCAGGTGGAGCGTGCCTGCGCTCCTCAGGAGGCCTCGTCTGGGCGACGAGGGTAAGCAGGGCCAGTGTCGCCAGGCTGCAAGACATCGTCATGGCAAAGTCTCCCGGATCGCCGCGACGGACCACCGCTTTCGATGAGGAAACGAAAGGGGAGGGTGTCCCGCCGGTAGTCGAAATGCGGGCGGCTCCCCCGCACATTTTCACGCGGCGCCGGGTTGGTATCCAGTCCCTGGCTCGGAGACCCGAGGAGGCGCTGCAGGCGTTCCAAGAGGGGCTTGCCTTCCAGCAGAAGCTGGTTGGCGCCAACCCCGCCGTCACCGACTTCCAGGCTTTCCTGGCCCGTACTCACAACAGCATAGGCGGTTTGCAGTCGCAGACGGGGAAGCCAGCGGAGGCGCTTGAGGCTCGGCGCAAGGCGGCGGGAAGCGATCGCGTCCAGGAATTAATTGAGGATGGTCCTGATCGCCCGCGTTCCGAGGGAGATTCAGCGATTCGCCAGCTCCTTCCACGCCCAGAGGCACGCCAGGAAGAAGTGTTTCTCGTTGGAGGATGCCAGATGCCCGAAGGCCCGGATTCGCCACTCTACCTCGTTGATCAAGGACAGCACATCCGATCGCTTGAATCGTTCCGTCAGGTCGTAGTCCGCGAGGTGGCGCCATTCTTGAAGATCGACAAACGTCTCGGCCAGTTCCCGGATTTCCGCGGGGATCGCGAAGCCCCCTGGCAGCCCCTTCGCGACGCCTTTCTTGAGTGTCCCACCGCCGAACGATTTGCAGGCCTCCTTCATGACACTGTGGGCGAAGGCCCGCCCCAGGACCCGACGGTACGGCGCCTGGTTATGCTGCGCCCCGACCTGGACTCGGCACGCCTCGTCGACCAGCATATGGAAAAGGGCGTAATAGGCCGACGAGATCGCACGACGTAGGTTGGCCTGCTTCGGTTTCTTGACATCGAGCTTTGCCAGCCGCACGGCCTGTTCCAGGAGGTCGTGCACGGTTCACTCCTCGTCGTCGTCCTCTTCGAGCTCGCTCGGCTTCGCAATCTGGATGTAAGGCCAGAGCTCGACTCCCAACTCCCGAATCCGCCGGCGAACGGCGCTCTTCAGGTCGGTGATTTCCTGACCGCTCACATTCTCGACGTCCACATCCTCGTCGATGACGATCCTCACCCGCAGCGCATCCTCCCCGTCCGAGTCGACGTAGTCCTCGACGCGGATGTTGACGACCTTGGGATTCGGCGGCAGCTTCGGTTTCAACGTGTTGAGCTTCAAGGCGTCCTGGACCTTCTGGATCATCTGATCGACAGCCATGGTGTCTCCTCCTCGGAAAGCCGGGCTGCTGGGAACGCGACCGGGTTTCCCCACGGCCATCCTACCAAATTCCCGGCCCCGCCCGCTCGTTGAGTGTCGCCGGGGGATCCGTCTTCATCGGTAGGATCCGACCCCCGCTCCCACAGCGACCTCGAACTGAGAGCCGCACGAGACAGCGAGGAGCAGGATATCGCATGGGTTGATCCGCGCTTCCTCGCGGCGAGGGCGCCCGTCCAGCCCGGCGCAAACGGACTACGGCTTTATGGGTTACGCCGCTTGTGTGGATCGGCCGCGCTGTGACGGCAAAGGCCCCCTCGCCAGGCCGATGGCTCCGCGCAATCCACAGCCCGAATTTTTTTGAAAAATTCTGGATCTCCCACTCCTGTTGAGAGTTCGGGAGCGAAAAACCGTCACGTTGGGCATAGGTGCATTAACGAAATTCCAAAGTTGCGGCATCCTAATAGTATGAGGACCTGCAACGATCACTTTCCCGCCGCATCCGAGGCGCCATCAAGCGATGTCAGAGGATACCGGAACCCGTCGCCCTCGGCCGGCGGCCGGTCGCCAGAGCCGAGCGTACCGACTCGGCCGGCGGTCGTCCCGAACTCGCTTCCGGCCAACGAGATCGGGGATGGGGACCTTCCCAATTCATGGCAGTTTGTGCCACTTTGTGTCACGATCCGCGCCGCCAGCCGGCGGTCCCACCTCCGACGTCGTGGGGATCGCCGAGGACTCTCGTGCATCTGCCTTCTCCCGGTCGTTGATCCATTTATCGACAAACGAAGCCACGATTATGCCGGATGTGTCGATTGTATGGGTTAGCCCTCCAATCTTACAATGAATCCGGGTCGGCTTGACTCCCATCCTGGTTGCGATCTCGCCCGGCACTCCACCGTTATTCAGCAACAATATTCACTGATGGCTATCACGTTTCTCCACGCGGCCGATATTCATCTGGACAGTCCACTGAAGGGACTGGAGCGGTACGAGAACGCCCCGGTGGAGCGGATCCGCAAGGCGACCCGGCGCGCCTTCACGCGGCTGATCGACCTGGCCATCGAGAAGCGTGTCGATTTCGTTCTGATTGCCGGCGACCTCTACGATGGCGATTGGCGCGATTACAGCACGGGCCTCTACCTGATCAAGGAGCTCAACCGCCTGCGGGACGAGAAGATTCCCGTGGTCCTCATCGCCGGCAACCACGACGCCGCCAACAAGATGACCCGAATCCTGACGTTGCCGGAGAACGTCCGGCTCCTGGCCCACGATCGTCCCGAGACGTTCGTCCTGCCCGAACAGGACGTGGCGATCCACGGGCAGAGCTTTGCGAAGGCCGCCGTGACGGAGAACCTGGCCGCCGCCTATCCGGCGGCCGTTGGCGGCTGCGTCAACATCGGCCTGCTGCATACCGGTCTCGGCGGCGTGGACGGTCACGAACGGTACGCCCCCTGCTCGCTGGAGGAACTTCGGCTCCGGGGTTACGACTACTGGGCCCTGGGTCACATCCACGCCCGAGAGGTCCTCTGCCAGGACCCGCCGGTCGTCTTCGCCGGCAACGTGCAAGGCCGGCACATCCGCGAGGCCGGCCCGAAAGGGTGCCTGATCGTGACCGTCAATTCGGACCGGAGCTTCGAGCCGGTCTTCCACCGGCTGGATCAGGTCCGCTGGGAACGGGGCCGCGTCGAGCTCTCTGAGCTGGACAGCGAGTCGGATTTTCCCAACCGCGCGGCCGAGGAGTTCGATCGCCTGCTCGAGACCGAGTCCGATCCCGATCGCCTGCTGGCCGTCCGCATGATCTTCACCGGCGCCACCGCCTTGCACGACCGTCTGCACGCCGATCCGGAGCGGTTCGTGGCCGAGATCCGCGGCCTCGCCACCGAACGGGGCGGCGACCGGCTCTGGATCGAACGGGTCGAGTTTCAGACCCGGCGGCCGAGCGCCGTGCTCCTCCCGGACGGGCCCATCGAGGAGCTGCTCGACGTCCTGGAACAACTCCGCAACGATCCCGGCGCGCTGCGGCGCGTTCACCGATGACCTGGCCGACCTCAAGCGGAAGCTGCCCTCCGAGCTGATCCACGACCCCGACAGTCCACGTCTGGGCGACGCCGAATGGCTGGGAACGCTGCTGGGACAGGTCCAGCCCTTGCTCCTCGACCTGCTGCTGAAGTCCCAGGGGGACGGCACCAACGGTCGCGGCCCAACTTGACAAGACGTGATGATCCATGAAACTGCTCAGCTTGAATCTGATCGCCGTGGGCCCCTTCACCGACCTCGCTGCTGGATTTCTCCGAGGGCGAGCACGGGCTGCACCTGGTCTATGGTCCGAACGAGGCGGGCAAGACCTCGACGCTGCGCGCCTTGTCACACCTGCTGTTCGGCTTCCCGCACGTGTCGGCCGACAGTTTCGTTCATCCCTACGACCAGCTCCGGATTGGGGGGACCCTACGGCACAGCGACGGCGACCGGCTCGAATTCGTGCGCCGGAAGGGCAACCGGAACACGCTCCGCGGCCCCGATGATTCCGCGATCGTCCCCGACGAGCGCCTGACGCGATTTCTCGGCGGATTGAATGAAGATACGTTCAAGACGCTCTTCGGCATCGACCACGAGCGGCTGACGCGGGCCGGTGAGGAGATCCGCACCGGCCAGGGGCAGCTCGGCGAGCTGCTCTTCGCCGCCGGCGCCGGGCTCGCCGGATTGCGCCGGGCGCAAGAGACGCTCCAGGGCGGGTTGGACAAGCTGTTCAAGCCCCGGGCCCAGCACCCGCGGATCAACAAGGGCCTGACCGAATTCCGCGACGCCCAGGAGGAGCTCAAGCAACACCAGTTGCCGAGCGAGGAGTGGCAGCAACACGATCGCGCCCACCACGAGGCGCTGGAGGAGTCGGAGCGACTCCGTACCCAGATCCGCGCGGCGCGTGGTGAGCAAGGGCGGCTGAAGCGGATCAAGTCGGGGATCCCGATCGTGGCACGGCGGCGCCGGCTCCTCCAGGCTCGGGAAGAGCTGGGCGACGCGATCCGCCTCCGCGATGACTTCGGGTCCGAATTCCGCCAGGCGCAGGACCAGCTCCGGCTCGCCGAGCAGACGATCGACCAGGCCCGCGCCGCCATCGCCGAGCTCGACGCCCAGCTCACCCAGCTCGACCCGCCCCAGGTGCTGCTCGACGCCGCGGACGAGATCGGCTCGCTCCGGGAGCGGCTCGGCGCGGTGGAGAAGGCGAACGAGGACCGCGCGCAGCGCCTGGAGATCTTCCTGCGAGACGCCGAACATGAGGCGCGGCGCCTGCTCCGCGACCTGGGCCGGCCGATCGATCTGGACGAGGCCGAGACGCTCCGGCTCCGCGCCGATGAGCCGGTGATCATCCGCCGGCTCGGTCAGCAATTCGCCGAGCTCCACGGACAGGCCGAGGAGGCCCGGCGGACGATCGCCCGGCACGATGACCAGATCCGTCGGCAGGAGAAGGACCTCGCCGACCTGGTGATCCCGCGCGATGTCGAACCGCTCCGCCGCGCGGTCCGCCAGGCACGCAAGGCCGGCGACCTCGATACCCGGCTGACCGAGGCCCGCGGCAAGCTCGCCCGCGCCGAGAAGAAGGCGGCGACCGCGCTGGCACAGCTTCCCGGTTGGAGCCGATCCGCCGAAGTCCTCCAGGGCCTGGCCGTGCCCTTGAACGCCACCATCGACCTGTACGAAACCCGGTTCCAGGACCTCACCCGAGAGCGGCAGATACGCGACGAACGACTGGCCGCGGAAGATGACGCCATCCGCGACCTCGAGACCCGGTTGCAGTCGCTGGAGCTCCAGCACGACGTGCCCACCGAGGAGGCCCTGTTGGCCGTGCGCACGCGTCGGGAGCAGGGCTGGCGGCTGGTCAAGGCCGCGTGGCTCGATGGCGGATCGGAAGGGGAATTGATCAACCCATTCCTCGCCGAGTTCGCCCCGGGAGGCCCACTGGCCTCGGCCTACGAGCAGAGCGTCTGGCGCGGTGATGAGCTGGCCGACCGCCTGCGCCGCGAGGCCGACCGCGTCGCCCGCAAGGCGGAGTGGCTCGCCCAGATCGACGAGCACCGCGGCCTCCGCACGGCGCTCGAACGTGAGGGCCAGTTGCTCGATGACCGCCGGGCCTCTCTCGATCGGGAATGGCGCTCCCTGACCAGTCCACTGGGCATCGAGTCCCAGGCAGGGACACCGGTCGAGCTCCGCGCCTGGCTGCGCCGTCGCGAGGAGGTCCTCCAGCTCGTCGAAAAACGGGATGAGGCCCGTCACGCTGTCGAGCCTCTGGAAAACGAGATGACCCGCCAGTGCGCGGTGATGAGCAAGGCCCAGGCCGAGGTCGGCGAGTCGTTCTCAGCAGGATCGGGCTCCGAGCTGTCCGAATCGCTGGAGCAGGCCGAGCTGATCATCAAGCGGCAGGACGACCTCGGCCAGAAACGGACCAAGCTGGAGACCAAGCTCGCCGCGGCCCGGAGCGAGCGGGACACGGCCCAGCTCTCGCTCCAGGCGGCCGAGACCGCGCTGGACGGCTGGAAGAGTGATTGGTCGGTGAAGATGGCACGCCTCGGACTGGACGCCGGGGCCGCACCTGAGCAAGCCGAGGTCTTCCTGACGAAGATCGGCGAGCTTCAGGAAAAGCTGAACGATCGGCGCAGCCACCAGAGCCGGATTCGCGGCATCGAGCGCGACGCGGACCAGTTTGCGACGGATGTGGCGGCGCTGGCGTCGCGCGTCGCGCCGGATCTCGCCGATCATTTGGCCGGCGAGGCCGCTCGCGCGCTGGCCGGCCGCCTGCGCGACGCCCAGGCCGACGACCAGAAACGGGTCACGCTGACCGAGCATCGGCAGCGTGCGGAGGCGAGCCTCCGCGCGGGCGAGTCTCAGTCTTCGGAAGCACGAATCCGCCTGGAACGGCTTTGCCAGGAGGCGGGTTGCACCGCGTTCGACCAGGTCTCCGAAGCCGAACGGCGCTCGCAGGATCGTGCCCGGATCGAATCCGACCTCGCCGCCTGCGAGGAGCAACTGCTCGTCGTCGCCTCGGGTGCCGATCCGGCGTCCTTCGCCGCCGACGTGGAGCAGGCCGATCCCGACGCCCTGGACCTCGCTCTTGAGGAGCTGGAGGCCCGGATCTCCGACCATGAAGACGCCCTGCGCCGGGTAGATCAGACCATCGGCACCGAGCGGGGCGAGCTGGCCCGCATGAACAGCGGAGCGGGTGCCGCCGACAGCGCCGAGAAGGCCCAGACAATCCTGGCCCAACTCCAGGGGGACATCGCGCGATATGCGACGCTCAAGCTGGCCGCGGGGGTCTTGCATCGGAGCATCGAGCGGTATCGCGAGAAGAACCAGGGACCGATCCTGGCCCGCGCCGGCGCCCTGTTTGCCGCCCTGACCGGTGGCTCGTTCGCCCGGCTCCAGATCGACGACGACGGCGACGGCCATTCCATCCTCAAAGGAGTCCGTCCCGACGGCCGGCTCGTGAGCGTCAACGGCATGAGCGACGGCTCGCACGACCAGCTTTATCTCGCGCCTCCGGCTGGCCAGCCTGGAAGCGTGGCTCCAGGCCCACGAGCCGATCCCGTTCATCGTCAACGACATCCTGCTGAACTTCGACGACCGCCGCGCCACCGCCGCCCTTGTGGCCCTGGCCGAGCTCTCCCGGCGACACCCAGGTCCTCTTCTTCACGCACCACCGCCACATGATCGACCTGGCCCGGACGCACCTCCCGCGCGATGTGGTCTTCGTCCACGAACTGCCCGGACCACGGGCCGAGGCGTTATAATCAGTCCCTGGAGGTTGTCCCCCGACTTGTTCCACAACCCGAGATCGTCAACTTTCCGATTGGCCCGATCCCATGGCACGCCTTCACAGCATCCGCATCGCAGGTTGGAAATCCATCCGGGACATCGAGCCCAAGCTCGATCTGGGGCCGATCAATGTCCTCATCGGCGCGAACGGCGCGGGAAAATCGAACTTCGTAACGTTCTTTCGATTGTTGAATGAACTCGCCGGACGGCGTCTCCAAGTTTACATCGGAATGCAGGGTGGGGCTGATGCGGTGTTGCACCACGGGTTGAAATCGACGCGAGATGTCGAGGCGGAGCTAGATTTCGAGTTAGAAGCTGTCTCATATCGTTACTTCTTCCATCTTACCTACGCGCTGCCCGATCTTCTCATATTCACCGAGGAACGCCTAGGCCCGCTTGGGCAGGGATCCACCGATCCTCGGGAGACCAGTTTCGCGAGCGGATTTCATGCAGAGACAAGCCTGAATCGGATTGGAGTACCTGAAGGGGAAGAACGCATCTATCGAACAGAAAAGGAGACCCTCCGATTCCTCAGCGAATTCCGAGTTTTCCATTTCCATGACACCTCTGTAACGGCGAGGATTCGACAGCCCGGTTACATCGAAGCCAATCAAAGTCTGTACTCCGACGGCGGCAACCTGGCATCGATGCTCTACCTGTACCGAGAGACGAAGCCAAACACCTACAATCGAATTGTCGCTTCGGTTCGCCACATCATGCCTTCGTTCGACGACTTCGTTCTCGAACCCCAACGCCTTCATCTGAAAAACATCCTCCTCAACTGGAGGCAGACGGGAAGTGAGTATGTTTTCGGGCCTCACCACCTTTCCGACGGCACGCTGCGTGCGATGGCCTTGATCACCCTGTTTCTGCAACCAAGCGAGGATCTACCTTCCGTCATCGTCGTCGACGAGCCCGAGCTGGGCTTGCATCCCCACGCCATCGAGGTGATCGCGGGCCTGATCCGAGCCGCTTCCCTCAACACCCAGGTCATTTTGACGACTCAGTCCACGACCTTCCTCGATCGCTTTGAACCCGCGGAGATCATCGTGGCCGATGTCAGGCAGGGCCTGTCTCTCCTGCACCACCTGAAGACCAAAGAGCTCAGGTATTGGTTGAAGGATTACAGCGTTGGTGAACTGTGGGAGAAGAATGTCCTCGGCGGAGGGCCGCTCGCGTGAAGGGTCTGGTCGTGTTCTGCGAAGGGGAGACTGAACAAGCTTTCTGCAATCAATTGCTGTTTCCCCCTGTTTCCCCATTACGCGGGCGTGTTCAATACTATCCTGATCGAGCACTCCAGACACCGTGGACGAGTGAGCCGGGGCGGCGTGCCCGGCCGATATGAAACGATGCGTCGCGGCATCCTGGACGGGTTGAAAGGTCGTCGACAGCGGCAGCTTGTCTGTACCACCTTGATCGATTTGTATGGCCTTCCGAAGGACTTTCCTGGGAAGAAGGCTCATCGCCGCAACCCCAAGGATCCGATCCCCTACGTCACGGCACTGGAAAGGGCGTTCGGTGACAGCATCGGGGACCCGCGCTTCGTCCCGTATTTGCAGCTTCACGAATATGAGACGATCCTCTTCGCTGACCCCGAGTCCTTCCGGGGCGTGTTCGACCACTGCGATCGAGCCATTGACGAGTTGAAGAGAATTGCAGGGTCCTACCCGACCATCGAGCACATCAATGATGCCCAGACGACGGCACCATCCAAGCGGATTATTGACCTCATTCCCGAATATCGGGGTCGCAAGGTTACGGAAGGCCCCAGGATCGCCGCGAAGATCGGCCTGCCAACGATCCGCGCAAAATGCCCCCATTTCGATGCGTGGCTGCCCAGGCTGGAATTGCTCCTTTGGTCGTGAAGTATCCGGCGCGCTGATCCGCAGAGTAGGCCTACGAACAAGATCGGCCATCTGGGTTGCAATGAGAACGGACGCTGCGAGTTCCGCCGGGAGAGTGGCCGCGCTGCGGGTACCTTGTCGCGCGAGGCCCGTGAGGCGGATCCGCGATTCCGGGCTGAAAAACCGCCGGCCCATCGTGTCGCCGGGGCGAGTTACGGTAAGATGCCGAGGGAATCGGAGGGCAGCCTTTACAGGAGGCAGGGCCGTGATCCGGTGGCGATTACGAACGATGCTCGTGCTGGTCGCCTTGGCGGCCCTGATCGCCTGGGGGGTCTATCTCAAGCGGCGGGGCGAGCATTTCGAGAGGCTGGCATTGCGGGAGGGCGGTGCCCGCATGATGCTCTCGATGCTAGCCTTCAAAGCGGAACGGAAAGTCATCGGCTTCAAGGAGTACGAGGAGACCCTGGCACGAGGCAAGATCGTCACCGTCTTTACGAGCGACGACCCGGGGGAGCAGGATTCGAACCGGGCCTTCTTGGTCGATGCGGAAGCCTGGTGGTCGGAGCGTGCCGCGGAGTACAAGACCCAGGCCGACGATCATCGCCAGAGGGAAGTCCGCTTCCAGCAAGCCGCGTCCCGATCGTGGGAATCCCTGCCTCCGGAGTGGCTGGACCCGGAGGCCGATCGGCTTCGCCGGATCGCGCTGGAGCATGCTGAACTCGAATACATGTGCCGGGATCACGTCGATGGTTGCAAGGGGCGCCGTTGAGGTCCGCGGGCGAGGCGAAGAAGCCCCCGGCCTCGGGAGGTCCCGATCGCCGCGAGGAGTCCGCTCGTCAGGTCGAGGTTTCCTTGCGGAGTCTGAAAGAAGGGCTCATTCAGGCCGACTGGCATACCGCCATGAGGCGGAAATACCACCGCGCCGCGTCTCACCCGGGAGAGCCCGTTCCGCCCGACTCACCGGACCCGGACCTGCTCTCAACCCATTCGGTTCGCCTGGACCGGCCCTCGACGGCAGGCGAGACGTCCGGGCGGCATCCTTGACTCATGGGGGCCTTCGTGAATGTCTTGATGCCGACGGTCTCCGTGGCCAGCCCGATCCGTCACTCGTGAGAACGGGGTTCTCATCAGGCGGCCGATGTCCTAGAATCAGGATCCTTTGCGTTTGGGGTCCAGGCAATTCCCGCGCCGGCCGACCGGCTCGACTCTGCGACGGGATCATGAGGCGACATTCACCCTGACGCCGAAAGGCGTTGAGCACACCAAGCCAGCCATGCAAGCAGGGCGAAGCAACCCTCGGTCGAGCCGACCGTTCCGACGAGTGCCGAGATCTCTGTGATGCCGAAAGGCGTTGAACTGACTATCCCGTCGAGTCCGGACATCGAGTCGATTCCGGTCGTTCTGATCGACCCTCGGAGTGAGGGGCCGATCCGCGCGGAGCGTCTGGGCCTGGAGCGGCTGGAGGGTTACGCGGCCCGACTGGCGACGGCGTGCGTCCTGGCGCCGGCGCGTCGCGCCGGCAGCCCCTTGCTCCGCCGGTTCGTGGAGAACCAGCGGGTGCTCAATCAGGTTCACCTTCGGCTCGTCGCCCTGGGCGACCGCCGCAGCCTGCCGGGCATCGACGCCGAATGGCTCGTCGACAACTTCCACATCATCGCCGACTCGCTCCGGGAAGTCCGCCACGACCTGCCGCCGGGCTACGACGAGCTCCTGCCCAAACTGACCGCCCCGCCACTCACCGGTTATCCCCGCGTCTATGCGCTGGCCCTGGCGCTGGTCGCCCACTGCGACAGCGAGCTCGACGAGGCGCGGATCACCCGGTTCGTCCGGGCGTTCCAGGAGGCCGCACCCCTGACGATCGGCGAGCTCTGGGCCTTGCCCACGATGCTCCGCCTGGTCCTCCTCGAAAACCTCAGGCGCCTGGCCGAACGGATGGTCTGGGGTTGGGAAGAACGCCGCCGTGCCGAACGGTGGGTGAACTCTCCCTTCTTGCTGGGGGGAGATGCCCGAAGCGCAGAGGGGGGGGCACGTTCCCCATCCCCCTCCCACCCGCTGCTTCGCGGCAGCCTCCCCCATCTGGGGGGAGGGAGGCTCCTGCCCAACTTCGACGGCCTGAGCGACCCGTTCGTGGTCCGGCTGATGCAGCTCTTGCGCGACCAGGAAGGCGCGATGCCCGCGTTCGAGCACCTCGAGGCCGAGCTGGCCGCACAGGACTCGGATCCCAACGAGGTCCTGCGCCGCGAGCACCACTGCCAGGCCGCCAACCAGGTCACGGTCGGCAACTGCGTGCTCAGCCTCCGCCTGCTCTCGGCGATCGACTGGAATGCCTTCTTCGAGCAGAGCAGCCACGTCGAGGCGATCCTCCGGCAGGATCCCGCGGCGATCTACCCGCATCAGGACTTCGCCACCAGCGATCGATACCGCCGGATGGTCGAGACGATCGCCCGTGGATCGGGTGCCGACGAGATCGCGGTGGCGCGCCGCGCGATCGAGCTGGCCCGTCCCGGTCCGGATCCGGCCTCGACCTCAAACGCGGCCGATCCGGCGGTCACGTCGGCTTCTATCTGGTCGATCGGGGCCAGGCTGACCTGAGGGCGTCCTTCGACTATCGCCCGCGTTGGGACGAGCGCCTCTTCGACTGGGTGCTGGGCCATCCGGGCACGGTCTACTTCGGCGGCATCGCCGTGTTGCTGGCGACGTTCTTGACGCTCGCACTCGCCGCAGGACTGGGCGCCCTGGCCGTCTCGTGGTGGCTCCTGCTGGCGGTGGCGGTCCTCCTGCTGCCGCTCTCCGAGCTGGCGGTGGGGCTGGTCAACCACCTGCTCACCCTGCTGCTGCCCCCCCGCGTCCTTCCCAAGCTCGACTTCAAGGATGGGATCCCGGCCGAACACGCGACGATGATCGTGATCCCCGCGATGCTCGCCCGGGCCTCCAGCGCCGGGACGCTGGCCGCGCGGCTGGAGACGCACTACCTGACCAACCCCGACCCGAGCCTCCGGTTCGCCTTGTTAACCGACTTCGCCGACGCCCCGCACGAGACCATGCCCCAGGATGACGAGCTGATTCGCGACGCCCTGGAGCGGGTGCGCGGCCTGAACGAACGCTATCGCGACGGCGAGGGCGGCCCGGACCGCTTCTTCCTATTCCATCGCCGACGGCTCTGGAACGCGTCGCAAGGCTGCTGGATGGGCTGGGAGCGGAAGCGCGGCAAGCTGCTGGAATTCAATACGCTGCTCCGCGGCGCCCAAGACACCAGCTATTCCGTGTGCAGCGCGGAGCCGTCCAGCCTGCCGAGGATCCGTTTCGTCATCACGCTGGACGCGGACACCCAGATGCCGCGCGACACGGCCGGTCGCCTGGTCGGCTCGTTGGCCCACCCACTGAACCGGGCCGCGGTTCGACCCGTCTCAGGGCCGGGTCGTCGCCGGCTACGGCGTGCTCCAGCCGAGGATCAGCTTCCACCTGGCGGCGGCCACGCGCTCGCGCTTCGCCGCGATGCTGGCGACCTCCGGCGGTATCGACCCCTATTCGACCGCGGCCTCCGACGCCTACATGGACCTCTTCGGCATCGGCAGCTTCACCGGCAAGGGCATCTACGACGTCGACGCCTTCGAGGCGGCCACCGGCGACGACCTTCCCGGAGAACCGCATCCTCAGCCACGACCTCATCGAGGGCAATTACGCGCGATGCGGCCTGCTCAGCGACACCGAGCTGTTCGACGACTTCCCGGCCGCCTACCACGCCTACGCGCGCCGCGAGCATCGCTGGGTCCGGGGCGACTGGCAGCTCCTGCCGTGGCTGGGCGGAACGGTGGTCGGTGGTCAGCGGCCAGTGGTCAGGAAAGACGAAACCCGATCGAGTGCCGGGCGCGAGTCTCTCGGACCTGCCCGGAGTCCGACCGAAGGCCTTCCGGAGGATCGCTGGCCTGGCATACCAACCCTCTGCCCCTCCTCGAGCGATGGAAGCTGCTGGACAATCTCCGCCGCAGCCTGATTCCCCCCGCGCTCTTACTGCTCCTGGTCCTGGGCTGGACGGTCTTGCCCGGCTCGCCGTGGTTCTGGACGGCGATGGGCCTGGTGGTCTTCGCACTGCCTTTGTTCCAGATGATCCTGACCGTCGCGATCGGCAGTGTTCGCAGCCGGTCCGTGACGCCGGTCAAGAAGGCGTGGGAGAAACTGCCCGCCACGATCGGCCAGGTTGTGCTGGAGATCGTCTTCCTGGCGTATCGGGCCTGGCACCTGCTCGACGCGGTGGTTCGCACGCTGGTGCGGCTCTTCGTGACCCGACGGAAGCTCCTGGAATGGGAGACGGCGGCGTCGACCGAGCAGCGGTTGGGGAACTCGCTTCGGGACTTCGCCGCGATCATGTGGCCGGCGCCGGTCGTGGCGATCGCGGTCGCCGCGGCGATCCTCGCCCTGCGGCCCGGCGCGATCGTCGCGGCGGCTCCGTTCCTGGTGGCCTGGCTCGTGTCTCCGTGGGCGGCTTTCCGCGTCAGTCGGCCCCGCATCGTGACGCATCTCCATCTGACCGAGGCGGAGCACCGGGCCTTGCGGCGACTGGCGCGGAAGACCTGGTTGTTCTTCGAGTCGTTCGTCGGCGACGCCGACCACTGGCTCCCTCCCGACAACTTCCAGGAAGTCCCCGACGGCCGCATCGCCCACCGCACCTCGCCGACGAACCAGGGCCTGCTCCTCCTGTCGACCCTCGCCGCCAGCGACCTCGGCTATATCGGCATGGGCACCTTGGCGGACCGTCTCGCGCGGACGCTCGACACGCTCAACTCGTTGGAAAGGCACTGGGGCCACTTCTACAACTGGTACCAGACCGAGACCCTCCAGCCGCTGCCGCCGCGCTACATCTCGACGGTCGATAGCGGCAACCTGCTGGGCTGCCTGCTCACCCTGGCGCATGGACTGATCGAAAAAACCCAGGCGCCGCTCTTCGGGCCGGGAGTGGTCCAGGGGCTGGCCGACACGCTCGGCCTGGCCGCCGAACAAGCTTCGATGGGGCTCGCACGGCGGCTCTCGGCCATGATCGATGTGCCGCCGGTGGACCTGGCCGGATGGGATACCTGGCTGGAGGCGTTCGAGCGCGACGCACTCGAGCTGGCCGGTCGCGGAGAGAAGCAGTCAACCGCGGCGACGGGAGTCGCGATCGTCGCCGCGTCGCCCGCCGTCGTGCCGGCGACGTGGGCGGATCGCCTGGTCACGCAAGTTGGGGCCTGGCGGGCCGAGCTGACGGCGACCGCACCCTGGCTAGCGGCCCTGCGGGCCTGGGAGCAAGGGGCCGCGGCATCGTTCCCATCCGATGCCGCCCGTCGGCGTTGGGAATCGGTCCGGATGGAGCTCGTCGCCCAGGCGAGCCTCTCGGTGATCGTCGACCGGGCCGATCATCTTCTCGCCGAGCTGACCGCGCTGGAGGCCGAGGCCGCCAATCCGTCGGCCGCAGAGGGTCTGCGGGCGATCGCGGCGGCGGTGCGCGACCCGCGACCGGCGGCGCTGCTGGTCCGGCTCCGCAGTCTGGCCGAGTCGGCCGAAGCCCTGGCCAAGGCGATGGACTTCCGCCCGCTCTACCGGCCCGATCGCCACCTCTTCGCCATCGGCTTCAACCTGGTCCAGAACCGGCTCGACAGCACCTGCTACGACCTGATGGCCTCGGAGTGCTGCCTGACCAGCTACCTGGCCGTCGCGCGGGGCGAGGCCCCGCGCCGCCACTGGTTCCAGCTCGGCCGGCCGTTCATCCGTGCCGCCGGGCGCGTCGGCCTGATTTCCTGGGGCGGGACCATGTTCGAGTACCTGATGCCCCGGCTCTTGCTCAAGAGCCTGCCCGGCACCCTGCTGGCCGAGGCGTGCCGCACGGCCGTGGCGCGGCAGATCGAATACGGCCGCAGCCTGGGGCTACCGTGGGGGATCTCGGAATCGGGTTTCTCCGCGCAATACCTCGACGGCGACTACCAGTACCAGGCCTTCGGTGTCCCGGGCCTGGGGCTCAAGCAAGGTCTCGAGCAGGACCGGGTCGTCGCGCCGTATGCGACGGCCATGGCCACGATGCTCGCGCCCCGCGAGGCCCTGGCGAATTTCCGGCATCTGGCCCAGGAAGGCGCCGAGGGGGAATACGGCTTCTACGAGGCGATCGACTACACGCCCGACCGCCTGTCCCAGGGGAAGCGCTCGGTCGTCGTCCGATCCTACATGGCCCATCACCAGGGGATGAGCCTGGTGGCGCTGACGAACAGCTTGCTCGCCGACGTGATGACCCTGCGGTTCCAGTCCGAGGCGCGGGTGCGGGCCATCGAGCTGCTGCTCCAGGAACGCGTCCCCACCGACGCGCCGATGGTCGAGACCGCGGCGCCCGCCGCGTCGTCGAGCACGGGGCCGGCGCCGAGCGCCGACGGTTCCGTCGCGGCGGTCGCCGGCACGCCGATGGGCCGCCGGCTGACGACGCCCGCGACTCCCGTGCCGCGGACCCACATCCTCTCCAACACCCAGTACCACGTGCTGCTCACCAACGCCGGCTCGGGCTCGAGCACCTGCCGGGGGCTGGACGTGACCCGCTGGCGCGAGGACGCGGCCCACGAGGCGTGGGGCCAGTTCTGTTACGTGCGTGACGTCGGTCGCGGCGTGTTCTGGTCGGCCGGCTTCCAGCCGGTCTGCCGGGCCCCCGAGTCCTACGAGGTCATCTTCGCCGCCGACAAGGCGACCTTCCGCCGCCGCGACCTGGGTATCGAGACCATCCTGGAGGTCATCGTCTCGCCCGAGCATCGTGCCGAGATCCGCCGTGTGACCCTGTTCAATCATGATCCAGTCCCGCGTGAGCTGGAGCTGACCAGCTACGCCGAGGTCGTGCTGGCCCCGCGCGGTGCCGACCTCGGCCATCCGGCGTTCGTCAAGCTCTTCCTGGAGACGGAGTGGCTCCCCGGCCCGCAGGCGATCCTCTGCCGGCGGCGGATGCGCTCGGCCGCCGAGCAGCCGTTGTGGGCGATGCACGTCGCGGCGGTGGACGGCTCGACCACGGGGAGCGAGCCGGTGGGCGAGACGCAGTACGAGACCGACCGCGCGCGGTTCCTCGGCCGCGGCCGCACGCCTGCCAACCCCGCGGCGCTCGAGCCCGGCGCCGTCCTCTCGGGGACCGTCGGCCCGGTGCTCGACCCGGTCCTCTGCCTCCGCCGCCGGTTCCGCATCGAGCCGGGCGGCTCCGCGGTGATGTCGCTGACCACCGCGTTTGCCGAGTCCCGCGATGAGGCCCAGGCCCTGGCCGACCAGTTCCGCGAGCCGGCCGCCGCGTCTCGCGCCTTCGAACTGGCCTGGGCGCACAGCCAGGTCGAGCACCGACACCACGACCGCTCCGGCTCGGACGCGCACCTGTTCCAGCGGCTGGCCTCGCACATCGTGTTCGCCAGCGGCGCCCTGCGGGCCGAGCCCGCGGTGCTGGCCGGCAACCAACTGGGCCAGCCCGGCCTGTGGCGGTTCGGCGTCTCGGGCGACCGGCCGATCGTCCTGGCCCGGCTCGCCACCGCCGACCAGATCCCGCTGGCCCGCCAGCTCCTGGCCGCGCACGCCTATCTCCGCCTCCGCGGGTTGGAGTTCGACCTGGTGTTGCTCGACGAGGAGTCGGGCAGCTATCTCGACGAGTTGAACCGGCAGCTCCTGGAAACCGTCCGGTCCGCGGGCAGCCTCGAGCGGGTTGACCAGCCCGGCGGCGTCTTCGTGCGCAAGGCGTCGCAGATGAGCGAGGACGAGCGGATGTTGCTCCTGGCTGCCGCCCGCGCCGTCCTGGTTGGCGATCGCGGCTCGCTGGGTAGCCAGCTCGACCGCACCGAGCGCGACGTTCCCCTGCCCGCCCGACTCGCGCCCACCCGCGAGCCCGCCGCCTGGCCCGACGAGCCGGTCGAGCTCCCCGCGGACCTCCTCTTCTTCAACGGCCTGGGCGGCTTCACCGCCGACGGCCGGGAATACTGCGTGCTGGTGCAGGGCCCGCCCCCGCCGAACATCGGCCGCAACGGACCCGTGGCCCACCACCCGGCCCCGGCGCATCCCCAGCTCCCCCCTGCCCCGTGGGTCAACGTCATCGCCAATCCTCGCTTCGGCTTCGTCGTCTCCGAGGCCGGCTCGGGGTTCACCTGGGCCGTCAA
This sequence comes from uncultured Planctomycetota bacterium, assembly GCA_963845755.1. Taxonomy (GTDB): domain Bacteria; phylum Planctomycetota; class Planctomycetia; order Isosphaerales; family Isosphaeraceae; genus CAWJTV01. Next base: position 243,658 of record CAWJTV010000011.1, on the reverse strand, counting down.
CAGCCAGTCCAACCGCCTCACCACCTGGAGCAACGACCCGGTCTCCGACCCACCCAGCGAGGTCGTCTACCTGCGCGACGAGGAGACCGGCGAGGTCTGGTCCCCGACCCCGATGCCGGTCCCCTCCGGCCAGCCGACGCGGGTCCGACACGGTCAGGGCTACACCATCTTCGAGCGGAACGCGCACGGGCTGGCCCACGAACTCACGCTGTTCGTCCCGCTCGAGGACCCGATCAAGCTGATCCGTCTGTGCGTCAAGAACCCGGGCGATCGGCCGCGTCGGCTGTCGGCGGTCTACTATGCCGAGTGGGTCCTCGGCCTCACTCGTGATGCCGCCGCGATGCACGTGGTCACCGAGGTTGACGAGGAGACCGGCGCCCTGCTGGCGCGGAACGCCTTCCGCCCCGACTTCGCCGATCGCGTGGCGTTCGCCGACGTCGACCGCCGGCCCCGGTCGTTGAGCGCCGATCGCCTGTCGTTCCTCGGCCGACACGGTTCCGTCGCGGCGCCGTCTGCGCTAGGCCGCATCGAGCTGACCGCCCTCGCGGGCGCCGCGCTGGACCCTTGCGCAGCGATCCAGGTCTCCTTCGATCTCGAGCCGGGCGCCGAGGTCGAGGTCCTCTTCATGCTGGGCGAGGCGGTGGAGATCGACGCGGTGCGCAAGCTGGTCCGACGCTACCGCGAGCCGGGCCGCGCCGTGCAGGCGCTCCGGGACGTCCAGGCCCGCTGGGACGAACTGCTCGGCGCCGTGCAGGTCCACACCCCCGACCGCGCGCTGGACCTGCTGGTCAACCGATGGCTGCTCTATCAGGTACTCGCCTGCCGGTACTGGGGCCGGTCGGGCTTCTACCAGTCGGGCGGCGCGTACGGGTTCCGAGACCAGCTCCAGGATGTCATGGCCCTGATCCACGCCGCGCCCGAATATACCCGCGAGCATATCCTTCGCGCAGCATCGCACCAGTTCCTCGAGGGCGACGTTCAGCACTGGTGGCACCCGCCGATCGGGCGCGGCATCCGCACTCGGATCGCCGACGACCCGCTCTGGCTGCCGTTCGTCGTGAGCCACTACGTCGAGACGACCGGCGACGTCGCGATCCTCGACCAGGCGATCCCCTATCTCCAGGCGCGTCCCCTCCCGCCCGGCCAGGAGGACGATTACGGCCTGGCGTCCGTCGCCGAGCCGCCGGCTTCGCTCTACGATCATTGTGTCCGGGCCTTCGAGTGTGTCGCCCGACGGGGCGTCGGTGCCCACGGCTTGCCCCTGATGCTTCACGGCGACTGGAACGACGGCATGAACCGCGTTGGCAGCGAGGGGAAGGGCGAGAGCGTCTGGCTGGCCTGGTTTGCCATCGCCGGACTGGGCCGGTTCGCCGCGCTGGCCGAATCGCGCGGCGACTCCGAACGCGCGACCGCCCTGCGGCAGCGGGCCGAGACGCTTCGATTGGCCGTCGAGTCCCACGCCTGGGACGGCGACTGGTACCGCCGTGCGTACTTCGACGATGGAACGCCGCTCGGCTCCGCGCGAAACGACGCCTGCCAGATCGACTCGATCGCCCAGTCGTGGGCCGTGCTTTCCGGCGCCGGCGAACCGTCGCGGGTCGCCCAGGCGTTAGAGTCCGTCGACCAACATCTGGTCGATCGCCAGGGGCGGCTGATCCTCTTATTCGCCCCGCCGTTCGACAACGAGCCGCTCGATCCCGGCTATATCAAGGGCTATCTGCCCGGCATCCGCGAGAACGGCGGCCAGTACACCCACGCGGCCACCTGGGTTGTCTGGGCGTTTGCCCAGCTCGGCCAGGGCCGCCGCGCCGTCGATCTGATCGAATTGTTGAACCCGATCCGCCACGCCCAGGATCCGCAGGGGGTCGAGCGCTACAAGGTCGAGCCCTACGTGGTGGCTGGCGACGTCTACAGCCGCCCACCCCATGTCGGACGAGGTGGCTGGACCTGGTACACCGGCTCCGCCTCCTGGCTCTACCGTACTCTCCTCGAGGCCACCCTGGGCCTGCGCCGGGAGGGCGACCGCCTGGTCATTGATCCCCGTATCCCGCCCGACTGGCCGGGCTTCGAGATCGTCTATCGCTTCCGATCGGCGACCTACCGGATCGCCGTCCAGAATCCCCAGGGCGTCGAGTCAGGGACCCCGGTGGTCTGGGTCGACGACCAGCCCCAGCCCGAGCCGGTCATCCCCCTGGTTCAACGACGGTCGGAGCCATCAGGTCCGCCTGGTCATGGGGCATTAGTCACGGGTCATTAATTGTAAAATAGTAAAAGCGAATCGCACGAGCGGAAGTGGACTTTGCTGCTCTGTCGGGCTTCTCGTGCCCAGGATACGGGCAAGACCAGAGGACCGTGGCGTGCGCGACTCCTGGGAATTCTCGATTCGAATGAGGACGATTCTGTCCCAGGAAGGCTGAGGGCTGAGATAGACGCGACGCACCCGGACGCCGATGACCGCCAACCCAGGCCTGGCTCCGGAAGTCCGGGATGGCTGTCGTCGAGCAGGCGTTTTCAGCCTTCAGCTTTCCCGGGGCGGAGCCGATGATCCCTCATCACCGAGCACGTAAGAGTCCTCTCATCTGGAGGTGGCTGACGGGTAGCGAGGTCTCCTGGAGCAACCGTGTCAACTTGCTCTCGACCACCTGCGCAGGCCGCAGCGCGGCGCGGTCGTCGACCACGAGGACTTCTTCCTGTTGAGCCGGCGACAACGGTTCGGTTGCGAGGCGGTAGCCGGTTCGCTCGTTCCGTCCGACAGCGACGCGGTCGCCTCCCGGCGCCGACGGGGGCCGGGGATTGGCCACGGGGATACTCGCGGTGTCATGCTTCACCATCGGGGATGCATCCTCCCTGGCGGAGACTCTTCTGGATGTCACGGTGATCTCTTTAATGTAAAGGACTTACTCGTCCGAAATCCCGAGGGATTCCCGAGGGACTGGCCCCTCTCAATTCCCGCTCCGGACCTCTCGGAGAATTGGGTCGTTGATGGGTCAAACGTATCGGCCACCGATCCGGAGAATCGCCCCGCATCGTTTCAAGATAGGCAAGAATCCATCATCCCGGGCAATTGGTGTGCCGCTCGGTGACCCCGAACCATTGAGAAAGGAATCCGATTTCGGAAGTTCTCGTCGGAGGGTCCATTGCTCGTATTTCAAAGTGTCGTCTGTCAAGGGTAAGCGCCACTCCAGTGGCACCTGGGCCGACAAATCCCGTTGACCTCCAGGAATCCTGCAATCGGCGGGCCAATCGGCTTGTAACTATTGTTAAACACTGGTTAATCTCTCGTTTAACCCTTCGCTTAAGGGACAAAACCCGCAACGAGGGGGGTGAGAGATCCTTCGAGGCTAGAGATAGATACGGAAAAAGCGCAGGGCTCCGCCAACAGTCGGAGTGAGTTTTTCTGGGTTTTTCGCGATCGTCGGGGGCTTTCGGCCAGATGGGCGGTCGCTTGGCTGGATGCGAGGAGATTGATGAAGAGGCCGACGAAGTCGGAGAGGCTGCGGAGCATCGGGAGGGAGCTGGGCACGATTGCGCGGCGCGGCCGCCAGGTCTGGCGGTTAGTTCCCTGGAGGCACCGGCTTGCGCTGAGCTGGGGCGCTCCTGGTGATGAGCCTGGGCAGTGCGGCGGCTACGGCGATCGCACTGGGTCTGGGCTGGTTGGTGGATGCGGTGAACCCCGCGACCCACCCCGGGATAGCCCCGACGGCCCTCATCCGGGTCGCCTCCGTCTATCTGGCGATCATCGCCACCGCCTACCTCGTCCGCGAATCCATGAATGTCCTGCGGCGGTACCTGGTCGAGAATACCTGTACTCGTATCGACAAGGATATGTATGTGCGGGTCGTGGCTCACCTGATGAAAGTGGACCTGACGGTGCTGGCCCAGGATCATGTCGGGGCGTTGTATGGTCGCATCAATCGAAGCGTGGAAGGATTCGTGCGGTTCCTGCGACTGACCTTCCTGGAGTTCGTGCCGGCCTTGTTGACGGGGGGCTTCGCGCTGGTGGCGGCCGTGTCACAGCAGCCGAGGATCGCGCTGGCGATGCTCGGCGTGGCGCCCTTGTCGCTGGGCCTGACGATCTGGCAGATCATCACGCAGAAGGGGATTCGCCTCGACCTGCTGCGGACCCGCGAGGTGATGGACGGCACCGTCGTCGAACAGCTAGGGGGCATCGACTACGTGCGGGCGGCGCATACGCACCGGCATGAAGTGCGGCGGGTGGCGCGTGCGGCCGAGCGCCGGCGCTCGAAGGAGCTGAGGCACCACTTCGAGATGTCCCTCTTCGGCGCCGGCAAGGCGATCAACGAGGGGCTCTTCCACGTGCTGGTCCTGGCCTTCGCCGTGTATCTCTTCGTTTACGGCCGGATCGGGCCGGGCGAGATCGCGATGTTCTCGATGCTGTTCCTGAACGTCATGTCGCCGCTCAACGAGGTCCATCGCTTCATGGACGAGGCACACGAGAGTAGCCTGAGAGTCGGCGACCTGATCGGGCTCTTGACCGTACCGATTGACCGGTCGTTCCGGACGCCGGACTCCGCGACCGCGCCGAGGTTGACCCTGGGCGAGCCCGTGTTCGTCTCGGAAGGGCTGGAGGTCCAGTTCCCGGCTCCCGGCGGTTCAGCTCGCCGCGCGCTCAATGGCCTGTCGATCGCCATCCGGCACGGCGAGACGATCGGCGTGGCGGGCCGTTCCGGCTGTGGCAAAACGACATGGCTCCGCACCCTGATGCGGCTGGCGCATCCCTGCGGCGGACAGGCCGCCTTAGGCGCGATCCCCCTCGATGGCGTGTCCCGACGGGCCATCGGCGAGCTGGTCGGGTACGTCGGCCAGAATCCGTTCGTCTTCTCGGGGACCGTCGCGCAGAATATCGCCTACGGCTGCGACGGCGCCACCGCCGATCAGATTCGCCGCGCCGCCGAGATGGCTTGTATTCATGAAGAGATCCTGATGATGCCCGGCGGATATCGGGCGCGGATCGCCGAGCGCGGCCAGAACCTGTCTGGCGGACAGAGGCAACGGATTGCCCTGGCCCGGATCTTCCTCAAGAATCCACCGATCCTGATCCTCGACGAGGGCACCTCGGCACTGGACAACACCAGCGAACGGTTGGTCCAGAAGGCCATCGACGCCGCCCGCGCCGATCGCACCGTCATCCTCGTCGCCCACCGATTGACCACCCTGCGCGACGCCGATCGCATCCTCGTCTTCGACGACGGCCGGATCGTCGAGACCGGCACCTATAGCGAGTTAGTTCATCTGGGCGGCGTCTTCGCCGAGCTGGTGCACTCCGCCGAAGGTGCAAGTCAGGACCCTGAGCCGCCTGCCCCAGTCGAGCCGGTGGCCGTCGCGTCGCCGGAAACGCTTGCGTGGAATCCCTGAGGATTGGCGACGGCCCTCGCGGTCCCGCATAAGGCCGGACCGAAGGTCCTCATGCTCGACCATCCGGGCGTATCGACGCAAATGCAATCCGGATACGAGATGGCAGTAGGCATCTCGGATGTAGCGCGGTATGATACTTTTGTGAGTAAAACACCTAGGCCATGGCAGGGGAGCGCTCTTTGTCTTTTGAGTGAGAGCCTTGGAGGCAGGTATGCATTACACGGTCGAACGGCTTATCAACCGCGATCAGAATATCAGTAACTATTATCGCGTTGCAGTTGAGCGGTGGAACGAGATTTGGTCGAAGCCTGATTCGAAGGACGTCGCAAGTCTGGCGAACCTGCTGTCATCGGAGCAAGTCTGGTTCGAGCAGAATTGCGGGGATCGTCGGGTCGGTCAGGAAATCATGGTTGTGTCGGGAATCGGAATGCTCTACTCGACTGCGGCGGGGTTCGACGACAACTTCGACCGAGCTCAACGGCTCTTCGACGCGTTCCAGCGAAGTTACTGCAGTATCGAGGTGAAGGGCATCGCACGTGAGATGGCGGAGTCTTACGGGTTGCTCGAAGAGCGGGTTGCGTGATGCCGAGGGTCGCGACCTTAGGAATCGCTGACCAAAAGAGGTGCGGATGTCATTCCCTCCCTACCCGTTTGCTCCGGACACCTACGCAAGCTGGCACAAAGCCCAGTACCCCGCCGACGACCCTCTCCTTGATAAGGTGGAGAGAATTCGGGCTGACCTTATCGATGGTTCACGTGAGCAACTGACGGTGTTGGCGCAAGTGCTGACCTATGCCGTCAACTACTCCCGCAACGAATACCAACAGGCGACCAAGACATCCACGGACTACCACGTCGCGTTGTCGGACGCCTTGAGGGCAAGGCCCGACGCTGCTGAATATGGCCAGTTGTTCAAGTCAGCATTGTCGATGGTCAACAAGCTTTGGCGGAAGAATCGCGATGCGCCTCCGGTCCATCTAGGCAACATCCAACAATACATCACCGACCTGGTACGCACCGACATCTCGGCGACGACCCTCGACAGCGCGGCATTCCTGGCGGCCCGCATGAATGCGCTGCCCGGCATCATCTACGAAACCCAGGTCGGTCAAGCATTCGACGAAACGATCGAGTCGATCCGCTTCGAGCCGGAGATGAAGATGGAGTCCGGGTACTTCGCCTATCACGGGCTCGTCCATTTCAAGACTGGGTTGGTCGTCGAAGTGCAGATCTACTCCGATCTCATGAAGCAGTGGCGGAAGCTCTCGCATACCCTGTACGAGCTGGCCAGGGTCGAGCCGATGAGGAAGCCCGAGTTTAATTCGAAGGAGTCGAGATTGATCTCGCTCGGACATCTTCTGCATCTTGCGGAGTGCCAGCTCCAGCAGCTCCGCCAGGAATTCGGTGGACACTGAATGAATAAGTATTTAATCAATTTGGGAGGGCGTCCGTGAGGGACGACCGTCTTCAACGGCAGTACCGGCGAGCCGGGGACACTGCTAAGTGCCCAGCGTGCGGCGTTTCCATGGACCCGGAAGCCTATCGCTGCCCGAGGTGCCGGATTTACTTCTGCTTCAAGTGTCGGCGGCGCGTTCAGCCGCGCGACGAACAGTTTCAGTGCATGAACAAGCGGTGCGATTACTACGGCAAGCTGCTTTGCGATGTCTGCATTGTCGAGGTTCCCCATATGGGACCCCGATCTCGCCGAGTCGTAGTCGAGGAGGGGAAGAACGTCGCGATCATACCTCCAAGCGTGGTCGTATGGGCCTTATTCGTGTGTCCGTTTGTTGGATTCATTCTGGGCTTTTACCTCGGCCGGCCGTGGTTCGGTGCTCTCGGAGGCCAGATCTGCGGAGTGATTATCGCTGCTTATCTTGCGAACATGAAAAAGTATAAAGATCCACTTTACGATATAGTCATCGATGAGGTTGAGATTGGTCGGAGCAAGTGCTGTATCGCTTGCCGCCGGCCCGTCGAACATTTGTGATCGCCTTCCAACAGGGCCGAAACCTCTGGGTCTAGATTTCTCCTCGGGGGAGTCATACCGCCCCCAGCGATCGTTGTCATTCCAGGTGATTTGTGCAAGCGGCCCTTGCACAATTGCGATATGGTGGCGAGAATCCGCGTGGATTCGAGATGGCGCGGCGAGGGACCAGCCATATTCACGCGTCAGATTCCGGGCGGTTTGTAGTGTGGGATCGTCTCTGGGTCCAGGCCCAAGCGGCGAACCTCGGCCACGGCGCGGGTGTAATCGGCGGCATCGATCGCATTGGACAGGAGGAACTGGGCTTTGCGTTCGGGGGTATAAATCTCGATCGGGAGGACCACGGCCGGCCGGATCAGGACACCACCGTTGCTGGGCTCGGCGATCACCAAGGTCCCTTCCTCGATACCATAGCGTCGTCGGAGCGCCGCCGGGATCACGACGGTGCCCCGTTTGCCGACCCGGCTTGGCTCGGCCGACGGGGGTTGCCCGTGGCCAGCCCCGGCCTTCTGGGAGGTTGTGGACTTCGTTCGTCTCGCTTCGGGTTTCTTGGTCGAAGGCATACCAGGTTCTCCCACGCAGCAGGGTCGTGGCATCGCCGGATTGTCGGAATATCGGGCGCCATCATTCTCTTCGTCCCTGGCCGGGCGGTCAAGTGAGGCATGTCAGTCCTCTCAATTCGACTCAATTCGATGACCTTTTCCCCTTCTGGCCGCCCCTGGCCATCCTTTACGATGGTTTTCCGCCGATCGTGGCGAACCCAATCGCCCTCGGCGCTGTCTGATCTCCTCGGGCATCGTGACTCACGAAGAGCGAAGTCCGTCGAACGACGTCCCCGGACCCCGAATCCCGATGCTTGACTCCTGATGCCCGATCCAACCGAACCCGTGCTGGTGGTGAGTGATCTGACGAAGGTCTACCCAGGGCGGCCGCCGACGAGGGCCGTCGATGGGCTCTCGTTCGCGCTGGAGCGGGGCGAGATCCTCGGCTTGCTCGGCCCCAACGGGGCCGGGAAGACGACGACGATCCAGATGCTCCTGAGCACGCTCGAGCCGACCTCGGGTGAAGTCCGGTACTTCGGCCAGTCGCTGGCAAACGCCCGTGCCGAGATCCTCGGCCAGGTGGGATTCGCCAGCGCCTATTCCAAGTTACCCCGCCGGCTGACGGTCGCCGAGAACCTGGATGTCTTCGGTCGGCTGTACGGGCTCAAGGGCGGCGAGCGGCGCGCGCGAATCCAGGAGCTGCTGACACAGTTTGGGGTCTGGGACCTGCGCCGTCGGCAGGTCGAGGGGCTCTCGGCCGGTCAGACCACGCGGGTGATGCTGGCCAAGGCGTTCCTCCCCCGGCCGAGGGTCGCGCTGCTGGACGAGCCGACGGCCTCCCTCGACCCGGATATCGCCGTCGAGGTCCGCGCCTTCGTCCGGAGCCGTCGCGACGAGGAGGGGGTTTCCATCGTCTTCACGTCGCACAACATGGATGAGGTCGCCCAGCTCTGCGACCGGGTCATCTTCCTCGATCACGGCCGGATCGCCTCGAGCGGGCGGCCCGACGAGCTGGCGGCGTCGGTCGCCTCGGCGCGCATTCGGCTCCGCGTCACCCAGGGCCGCGATCCGCTCCTCGATCAGGTCGCGGCGGCCGGCCTGACCAGCGCGAGCGCGTTCGACGACGATATCGTCGAAATCGAGATCGACGAGTCCCGGATCGCCGACTTCCTGGCCCGGATCGCCATGGCCGGCGTGCGCTATGACGAGATCGCGATCCGCAAGCCGACCCTCGAGGATTACTTCCTCAAGCTAGCCGCGCACGGGCACAGTCTCAGGCCCAGCCCGGCCGGCTCGAGGAGGTGGCACCGTGAGTCTGAGCCTCGGGCGGATCAATGCCATGATCATTCGGCATATCTACATGATACCCCGCACGCTCGAGAGCTGGGCCGAGTCGATCTACTGGCCGGTGGTCAACCTGCTGATCTGGGGACTCACGACCCGTTGGGTCGAATCGTCCCCGGGATCGGTCCCGCGCCTGGCCTTGATCGTGCTCACGGGCGTGGTGTTCTGGCAGGTCGTCTGGCGGGCCAACTACGAGATCTCGGTCAATCTGCTGGAGGAGTTCTGGAACCAGAACCTGGTCAACCTCTTCGCCACGCCGCTGAGCATCTGGGAATGGTCGATCAGCCTGGTGGTGCTGGGGTTGATCAAGAACATCCTGACGCTGGTCGTCGGCATCGGCACCGTCTGGCTTTTGTATCGTCTGAGCATCTTCGACGTCGGCTGGATGCTCTTGCCGTTCTTGTTCTCGCTCATGATGTCCGGCTGGTTCATGGGGTTTACCTCCTCGGCGCTGATCATCTATTACGGGAGGAGACTCCAGAGCCTGGCCTGGATCCTCGGATTCGCACTGGCGCCGCTGAGCGCCGTGTTCTATCCCCTGAGTGCGTTGCCGGGCTGGGCCCAGCGGATCGCGATCGCCCTGCCGATGACACATGTGTTCGAGGGTATGCGCCAGATCCTCAGAGGCGGCCCGCTGCCGTTCTCGACGCTCTGGCTGAGCTTCGCGCTCAATGTCCTTTATTTGACGCTCTCGATCCTCTTCTTCGGATGGATGTTCGAGAGGAGCCGGGCCAAGGGGCTGGGACGTTTGGAATGATTTGCGCCCGCGGAGTTCCGAGGACTCTCGGCGCGAACGACGACAGGGCTGGCTGCACGCCGGCCTCAGTGCATCGGATGGGCGGGTCCCGGCGCGGGCAGTTTCGTCCGCCATTCGGCGGCCTTCTCCGCTCGGCCCCAGGCCTCGTAGAGCTGGACGATCCGCGGGACGGTCTCGGAGAGATGAGATCGGGCGAACGGCCGTGAAGGCGGCTTCTCACGGGCCTTGAGTCCCTCGTACCCCTGGAGCATCAGCGGCTCGGCCTCGGCATATTTCTTCTGCCCGAGCAGGACGCCGCCGAGCAACGATTGGGCGTGGAATGTCGTCACCGCCTCGGGCTGTTTCGACTGGAGGATGGCCAGGCACTCGCGCAGGATCGGTTCCGCGGCGGCGTACCTCTTGCTCCGGAGCAGGTTCTCCCCTTGTTCCACCAATTTCTCGGCATAGGCGGGCGAGTCCGGCCCGTCCCTCTTCTTGGCGGCCGCGAGCCACTTCCGCCGCCAGACATCCGCCTGGTCGAAACGCTGCACTTGTTCCAGGCAATCACACAAGCTTTCGATGATCAATCCGGCTTCTGCATGCGTGAAGTCGAGCTTCTCGAGGCCGGTGGCCCCCTGCTCGAACGTGGCCAGGGCCTTCTCCGGCTGTCCCGCGGCCTGGTAGGCCAGGCCCAGGTTCCAGAACGAGTGGATGGTATACGGATGATGGACACCGAGGGTCATCACCCGCGTGTCCCTCACGTGCTCGGCCAGGCGGATCGCCTCGGCCGTCCTCCGGAAGGCCCGGTACATGCCGGCCAGGCTGTCGAGGATCATGAGGGAATTCGGGTGGTCGGGCCCGAGTCGCGGTACCAGCGCGTCCCGTGCCTCCTCGAACATGGCGAGGGCCTGTCTCATCTTCCCAGCGGACCGATACCTGAGCGCCAGGTTGTTCAGCGCAGCGATCGAGAGGGTGTGGTCGGCGCCGTACTTCTTCACGCGGGCATCCCGCACCTGCTGGGACAGGGCGATGGCTTCGGTCCGCCTGCCGACCATCTCATAAGCTAAGGACAAGTCGTCGAGAGCCTCGATGGTCCGGTCATCGTCGGGCCCGAGTTTCGCTGACAGGACGTCTCGAACGTTTTCCAGCATGGTACAGGCCTCGCTCGACCGCCCGGCGGCCCGGTACGCCACGGCCAGGTTGTGCAGGGTGGCGACGGTGTCGAGATGATCGGCACCCATGGTCCGCACCCGGGCATCCCGCACCTGCTCGTGCAAGGCGATGGCCTCGTTCACCTCCCCCGCATCCTTCAAGGCGAGGGCCTGCTGGGACATGAGCGCGAGGGTGTCCGCGTGCTCCGGGCCGAGCTGGGTTCGGCGGATCGCGATGGCCTTCGTGAACATCGCCTTCGCCTTTGCGGCATGGCCCAGGGCCCGGTAGGTGCGTCCCAACCGATCTTGCAGGGTGGCCACGACGAGGGGCTCGCCGACCGCATCTCCTTCCAGCGCGGCGGCCGCATGGTCTATCCGGTCTCCGAGGATCGCCCGCAGGGGCCGGCCTTCCTTCTCCTCCGCGCGGGGGTCGAGATCCCTGAAGACCGACGCCAGGATCTCGCTCCCCTTTTCGATCTGTTGCAACCGCTTTTGCGCCTTGGCGTTGGCTTTCCTCTCGCCCTCGGCTCGATCGACTTCCGCCTCGCGGGCCCGACCGGCCCGAATCAGGCCCCAGGTGGTACCCGCAATGCCGCCGATCAGGAGGAGGACGATGATCGAGGCCGCCAGCACGGCGACCCGGTTGCGTCGGATAAACTTGCTGAGGCGATAGCCGGCCGACGGCGGGCACGCCTCCACTGATTCGTCCATCAGATAACGCTGGACGTCTCGCGCCAGGCCGTTCGGTGTCTCATAACGACGGGAACGCTCCTTCTCCAGGCACTTCATGACGATCCAGTCCAGCTCGCCTCGCACCAACCTGGTCAGCCTCGTGGGCTCCAGTTGTCGTCGAGCGGCCAGGCTGGGCAGCGAGTCGCTGTCGCTCAGCCGGGCGCTGGGACGCGGCGGTTCCTCCTCCTTGATGAGCCGGAGCATCTCATGCCAGGCCGCCTCCTTGAAGCGCCGCCGCTCCAGGGGCGTCGACCCGGTCAGGATCTCGTAGAGGATCACGCCGAGGGCATAGACGTCCGCCCGCGCGTCCACGTCGAGATTGTTGAGCTCGGCCTGCTCCGGACTCATGTACAGCGGAGTGCCCAACAACACACCGTGGGCCGTGAGCAGCGTCTGCTCGGTGAGCGGCTGTTGGATCGCCTTGGCCAGGCCGAAGTCGATCACTTTCGGCACCGCGTGGCCGTCGTAGAGGCAGACCAGGATGTTGCTGGGCTTCAGGTCTCTGTGGATCACGCCCTTGGTGTGGGCATGCTGCACAGCCTGGCAAACCGGCACGAAGAGCGCAAGACGCTGGGCGATGCTCAGGCGAGCGTCGTCGCAATACTGGGTGAAGGGGACGCCCGGGACGTATTCCATGACGAAGAACGGTCGGCCGCTGTCGGTCGTGCCGCCGTCGAGCACCTTGGCGATGTTCGGGTGCTCCATCAGCGCCAGGGCCTGTCGCTCCGCCTCGAACCGTGACAGGACGGTCCTCGAGTCCATCCCTGCCTTGATGAGCTTCAATGCCACCGTTCGCCGCACCGGCTCCGTCTGTTCGGCTTTCCAGACCGTTCCCATTCCCCCGTCGCCGATCTCCTCGAGCAGCCGGTAGCGGCCACCGATGAGAGTGCCGGCGGGTTCGCCACGAGAGGCACCGTTGCGGGCAAGTCCGTCGACGACTTCGGTACCTTCAGGCGGCCTGGCCGGCTGGTCGAGGATCCCGGGGGTCTTCAGGTGGGCCGCAAGCAACTGCTCAACCCGCTGCCTGAGCGCGACGTTGCCTGCACAGGCTCCCTCCAGAAAGGCCTGCCGCTCGGACTCGGTCGGCTGTTCCAGGGCCGCGACGAAAAGAGACTCCTCGTTCATCGTTCTCGCTCCCGGTCCGGGGCAGGCTCTGGTTCGGAAGGCACGCGAGCGGTCTGGCCGGGTTCATCATTCGCGCGCGAATTTACGTCCAAGTGAAGGTCCTTCATCGTCGATATAATCGATGATCGCATCGTTGCCGTCGCGGACCTGAACGATGCCTCCGCCGGCGCAGCGCCGATCGACCGTTCTCGTTACCCCTATATGCGCCGAGGCGGTCGGAAAGGCGTCAGGGGGAATCCATTTTTTTCTCGGCAGCGGGTGGTTTGGGAGCGTCCCGGCTCAGGAAGATCGCTCAGGTTATGGAGTTAGGCCAGTCTCGCCAGTTGAGGTGTCCGATATTTGTATGATTCTCTCGTTGTTGGTTTCATGTGGTCGCTTCACGATGCGCCCGACTCCTGATCGCTCGGGAACTACGCCACCATCACGATCCCCTTGGGAATGAAGAAGCGTCGGGAACCCCGTTCTCGATCGGATCGTCCTCGGGCTTTCTGCCAGCATTGAGCCAGCGGGGAAGTCCGAGAACCACCGTCAGATCGGTTCCCGACGCCTTCGATGCGGATCCGGCTCAATCCTGGATCAGGATGTTGTTGCCGGGGCCTCCGTCGAGGATGTCCTGACCCGGCCCACCGATGAGGACGTCGTCCCCGTCGTCGCCGTTGAGCGTGTCGTTGCCCGCGCCACCGATGAGGATGTCGTCGCCGTCGCCGCCGCTGGCGGTGAGGCCGATGGCGTCGGCCGACAGACCCGAGGCGTCCATCACGTCGTCGCCACCCAGGGTATTGACGGTCAGCCGGTCGTTGGCAGCCTCGGCGCCCACGATATTCACCTGGGCGGAAAGACCCATCACCGAGGTTCCGCTCGCATCGCCCGCGACAGTGACCGCATCCGCCCCGTTGGTCCCATTGACGATCACGTTATCCGCCTGGCCGTCCCCCATTCCGCTGCCCGGCGGACTGGCGAGGTCGAGGTTGACCTGGGTGAGGTCGGTACCGGTCAAGTCGTTGACGGTGACGGTGTCGGCGCCGCCCAGGGCATTGAAGTTGATCCCCTCGACGCCGTTGAGGTCCATGGTGATGTTGGCGACGTCGCGGGTGAACCGGACGCGCTGGCCGTTGGCGGAGATGTCGATCTTCTCCGAGACATTGGCGCCGTTGAAGAGCATCGTGTCGGTGCCGGCCTGTCCCTCGACGATGTCGCTGCCGTCTCCGGGGTTCCAGACGAAGGTGTCGTCGCCGGCGCCCATCAGGGCCACATCATTGCCCCGGCCGCCGTTGATGAGGTCGTTCCCCTGGCTGCCGATGAGGAGGTCCGAACCGTCTCCGCCGTTGAGGGTCAAGGCGATCGCGTTCGCCTGGACTCCGCTCGCATCGATGGTGTCATCGCCCGCAAGGCCGTTGACGGTGAGCTGGTCGGTAGCATCGGTCCCCGTGATACGCACCAGGGCGGCCAGGCCCGAGACTGCGATGCGCGACGGCGAGCGGGCCACGGTAATGGCGTCGGCGCCGTTGGTGCCGTCAACGATCACGGAGTCCGCCTGACCGTCACCGATGCCCGAGCCTGGAACACCGGCGAGGTCGAGGTTGAGCTGGGTGAGGTCGGTGCCGGTCAGGTCGTTGACGGTGATGGTGTCGGCGCCGTCCAGGGTGTTGAGGTTGATCCCCTCGACACCGTCGAGGTCCATGGTGATGTTGCCGACGTCGCGGAAGAAGCGGACGCGCTGGCCGTTGGCGGAGACGTCGATCTTCTCCGAGGCATTGGAGCCGTTGAAGAGCATCGTGTCGGTGCCGGCCTGTCCCTCGACGATGTCGCTGCCGTCTCCGGGGTTCCAGACGAACGTGTCGTCGCCGGCGCCCATGAAGGCCACGTCGTTGCCCCGGCCGCCGTTGATGAGGTCGTTGCCGTCGCCGCCGATCAATATGTCACTGCCGTCGCTGCCGCGGATCGTGTCGTTGCCGGCGCCGCCGTTGACCGTCAGTTGGACCACGCCGGCGGGCAGTGTGGACGCGTTGACCGTGTCGTTACCTCCGAGCGTGTTGAGGACGAGCGAGTCCAGGGAGCCTTCGGAACCTGCGACTGCCACGGACGCCGACAGGCCGGCGACCGCGAAGCTGGACCCCGCGCCCTGGACGTTGACCGTGTTGTTGGCGTTGTTGCCGTTGACGATCACGGTATCCGCCTGGCCGTCGCCGATCCCTGAGCCGGGAACACCGGCGAGGTCGAGGTTGAGCTGGGTGAGGTCGGTGCCGGTCAGGTCGTTGACGGTGATGGTGTCGGCGCCGCCCAGGGTGTTGAGGTTGATCCCCTCGACGCCGTTGAGGTCCATGGTGATGTTGGCGACGTCGCGGGTGAACCGGACGCGCTGGCCGTTGGCGGAGATGTCGATCTTCTCCGAGACATTGGCGCCGTTGAAGAGCATCGTGTCGGTGCCGGCCTGTCCCTCGACGGTGTCGCTGCCGTCTCCGGGATTCCAGACGAAGGTGTCGTCGCCGGCACCCATCAGGGCCACATCATTGCCCCGGCCGCCGTCGATCACATCGTTGCCGTCGCCTCCGCTCAGCGTGTCATTGCCGTCGCCTCCGGTCAGCGTGTCGTTGCCCGCGCCACCGTCCACGGTGATCTGGATCAATGCGGCAAGTCCGTTGCCGGCCGTGAAGGTATCGTCGCCGCCGTTGGCATTGACGACCAGGTTCTCGCTCGTCCCGATGTCCAGGAAGAAGGGGGCCGGATCCGTCCGGTCGAAACGGACCCGCGTGCCGTTGGCGGTGGTCGTGAATGTCTCGGAGCCGTTTCCGCCGTTGACCTCGACGGTGTCGATCCCGTCGCCGCCCTCGTTGAGGTCGCTGCCGTCGCCGGGATTCCAGATCATCCGGTCGTCGCCCGACTGGCCGAAGACCTGGTCGGTCCCGGAGCCGCCGGTCAGCACGTCGTCGCCGTCGCCGCCGAAGAGCAGATCATCGCCGCCCTTGCCCAGGAGCGTGTCGTTGCCGGCCTGGCCGAAGAGCTGGTCGGCGCCCGAGCCGCCGGTGAGCGTGTCGTTGCCGTCGCCGCCGAAGATGTTCACCTTCGGCAGGGCGCCGTTGGTCTCGTTCAGGGAGAGATTGTCGTTGCCTCCCAACCCGAAGAGCTGGATCAGGTTGGTGTTGGCGACCGCAGGCTTCCCTCCCCGTACTTCCACGGCGCCGCCGTTGACCAGGATCCGCCCGATCGCGGTACGGGAGACCACGATGGTGTTGTCCTGCGCGTCGCCTATGATCGTCAACACGCCCTGTGCGACAGAAAACGTGGCTGTAACCGCAGGCAGGATACGGCGATCCAGCAGCTCGAGGCGGTCGAGGTTGACCGGACGAACGCGTCGCGACGGCCGCCGACGGTCCGGACGACGAATGTGAGTGCCAGGGGACTTACGCTTCCACATAGGTGTCATCTCCAAAGTCGTTGGGAAGGCGCAGGAAGCCCGGAGGCTCCCGGAAGGGGATCCGGGTACGGATCTTCGAGGCCGGACCCTGCTCGAACGGCCGGTCACGCCGGCCCTCGAGGCTCCTCGTGATCTCCCGATGAAGGCCGATGGGGTTGCCCGAGGAGTGGGAGCGAGTCGCGATCGATGGGAACATTCCCGCCGCCGTTCGGGCGATGACCAGCCGTGCTCCTCACCCCTCAATGCGCCGCGGGGAACCGAAACACGTCAGGGGCGCCACTTTTTTCGGGATTCACGCCGATCCCGGTGCGTAAACAACGAGGTGTGTCTGGCTGATTTAAGTCGAATGAATTCGGAGAAAACGTCTATCCGCCACGCCTGTCTTCGTCGGAAAGCACACGACCGTGGCCTCGCCGGCGCCTCGATGTCGATCCCGGTGACCATGGTGCGATCTATCATCGATCGGCTCTTCTTCCCGCCGTCGGGATTCTCGTATGAAAGCATGCACTATTATATCTTAAATCCTTGTCATACTCCATCACCAGCATTGGGGGTTGGAGCGAGTATGGTTGGCGTGATGTCCTCGGTCAGAGGGATGGGGCGGGCCGGCAAGGATCGTGCTCGTGGGGCTGCGGCTCTCCCCGGGGCCCGGTCGCCTCGGGCTTCATCGGGTCGGTCGTCCGCATCCGGGGCTCGTCGGCCAGGGCCGACGCCGGTCGGTACGCGGTCCTGCGCGGGATGGCCGTCGCCTAGGGAGTATCCCAGGTTGACCGGCTCGGCCAGGGTCAACTCCGGTCCCCGGTCATCGTCGACCTTGTATCGGAGGCGCGCGATCGACAGCTCATCGCCGCGGCGGAGCCGGCCCCTGTCGACGCGATGGCCGTTGATCCGGATACCGTTGGTGCTGCCCAGGTCCTTGACCTCCAGCTCGCCGATGCCCGGAGCGATGCAACAATGGCGACGTGAGACCAGCATCGACTCCAGCCGGGTGTCACACTCCGGATCGCGGCCGACCACGATGATCGCCCTGTTCGACCGGGATGTCAGGCCCTCCGTTCAATGCGACCAGTCGCAAGGGCATGGGAAGACTCCTGGAAGGACGGGACGGGACTGGTCACGGGTAGCACCCCATGGGACCGTGGAGCCGAGAGAATCCCGAGTTCGGGGCCATGGCCGGCTCCGATCCTTCGAGAGGGACAAGGGGTAGAAAGCCGGCACACACCGAGAGTGGTCGCGTGACCCGACGCCTCGAACCGGCTCCGATGGTGCGGAGGGCTCGATATCGAGAGCGTCTTGTTCCCCGGCGGCGATCCTCCCCGGGGCTCGGGCGAACGATGGATGAACGGAATGCGGGACCGGCGAGAGGGACGACACGCATCCGACCCGCCGGCTGCGCCGGGCCGGTCAGGCCGAGAAGGTCCCGGAAACATCGTTATCCGAGGTCGTCGCGGTGTTGCCGGTGATGTTCGTATCGTCGATGGTCACGGTGCCGCCGGGGAAGAGGTCGAGGCCGCCGCCGATGCCCACACCCGTGACTCCGGTGGTTCCCGAGGTGCCGGGGAAGGCCCGACCGTCCATCCCGCCCGGGGCTTGGCCGTGGCCGCCGGCGGCGGTACCGGCCGCGCCGCCTGGGCCGCCCAGCCCGCGGGTCGCCTGATTCCCGGTGATCGTGTTGGTGGCCCGGGATTGCTTGGAGCCCCTCCGCGCGCCCAGCCGGGGCGCGATCGCGAGTGTCGCGGTCGTGGTGTTGAAGATCGCGCCGCCCAGGCCGTTGCCGCCGGCGCCGCCATTGCCGCCTTCACCCGCGCTTCCGGAGAAGCCGTCGCCGCCGAGGGTCCCCGTTCCGCCCGCACCGCCGACGCCGTTGCCACCGCCGTCTCCACGACCACCGTCGCCGCCAACAGCCTGGTTGGTCCGGAAATCGACCGTGATTCCGGTGAAGGAGGCGCTACCGAAGTTGGCCAGGCCGCCTCCGATGCCACTCCCGGCCTGGCTGCCACGGGAAGCGGATCCTCCAACGCCGGCTCCGCCGAGACCTCCCGCGCCATGGGCACCGCCGGCACCACCGGGCCCGCCGGTTGCGGAGCCCCCCTGGCCGCCGTCGCCTCCGCCGCCGCCGTGGGCCAGATTGTTGACGAATGTGCTGGTCGGCGTGTTCGTTCGATTATTCCGCGGCCGGATCACGACGGTCCCTCCCGTGGCGTTGAACATCCCGCCGCCGCTGCCGTCGCCGCCGAGGTTACCCCCTCCACCGTCGCCGCCCTGGGCGAAGCCGCCCATTCCACCATGGCCGGCGTTGTCGCCCGTCCCCCCGGTGCCTCCGAAGCCGGATCCGGCCATCCCGCCGTTGCCGCCGTGGCCCCCATTGGCCTGATTCCCCAGGATCGTGATCGCCGCCGTGCTGGTGAACGACCCGCCGCCGGCATTGTAGATCCCGCCGCCGGCGCCGTTGCCGGCCCGACCGCCGAGGCCCCCGGTTCCGCCCTGGCCGATGCCGCCGATGCCGCCATTACTGCCCGTGGCGCCTTGGCTGCCGGTCGAGCCGGTGCCGTCGCCGCCTGCACCGCCGTTGCCGCCCGCGCGGCCGACGACGTCGTTCAGGTTGAAGGTGTTAGCGGACCCTTGAAGCGAGACACTGCCGAGGTTGTACAGGCCACCACCTTCCCCGACTCCGCCCGAACTTCCGGCTCCGCCGTCGCCTCCCGTGCCATCGCCGCTATTCCGGATCGGCGAGTTGGTAGGGCCTCCCGCTCCACCGGCACCGAATCCCCCGGCGCCGCCCTGGCCGCCCTGGCCGCCTAGCACCAGGTTGGACGAGGCCAGCGTGCCGGAGAGCGTGAGACCCGCACCCGCCGCGTTGTAGATCCCGCCGCCGCGGCCGGCGGCCCCGGCTCCACCGATGCCCCCCTTGCCACCATGGGCGCGATTGCCGTTCCCGGTGGTTTGGTCGAAGAAGAAGCCAAACCCACCATCGCCACCCTGGCCGCCGTCGCCCCCGATCGCCTGGTTCAGAGAGATGATGCTATTCGACAGGTTCATAGACCCGGCCGCGTTGAAGATCCCTCCCCCCAGCGCGGCCGTACCGTCGCTACCGTTGCCGCCGTCGAAGCCGTTGCCGCCGTGTGAGCCGCTGCCGGGCGCACCATTGGCGCCGTTGCTGCCGACCGCGCGGTTCGCCGTGACCACTACCGACGAAAGCGTGACCTGGCCGCCGCTGTTCAAGACGCCGCCCCCATCGTTTGCCAGCCCGTGCTGGATGGTGACGCCGGAAATGGTCGTCCTACCCTGCAGGATCTCGACGACTCGATCCAGATTGTTGCCGTCGATGATGGTTCGGTTCGAGCCGGAACCCTTGATGGTGAGATTGCTGGTGATGTCGAGGTCGCCGGTGGCACTCGCGTCCTCGTTGGCGCCGGCAATCGTCAGAGTATAGGTTCCGCCGGGTAGCTTGATGGTGTTGGAACCTCCTCGAGCGTCGGCGGCCATGATGGCCGAGCGTAGCGAGATGTGGCCGGTGGCGTCCTTGCCGGTGCGGAGATTGACCGCCACCGTGTCGAGCGTCGTATTGACCTTGAACGTTGACATGACGACGCGACTCTCGAGGTGCTCCAACCGCGGACATGACCGCACTCTCCGCCGCCGGCTTGCATCTTCCCGGGCCATGACGCTCGGCCGGAACGCCTTCAACAGTCGCTTCCTCATGGTAGGACCCCTGGCTGCGCGCGCAACCGCTTGACTGGTAGTGATCACGACCGTCGGTGCCACTGCGGCGATGATCGGCCGTGCTCGTCACCCCTCCATGCGACGCGGGGATCGGAAACACGTCAGGAGCGAGACATCTTTATTCGGGATCTGCGTCCGGTAGGCTTTTAGAGAAATGACAACAGGATTGCGAAGAGATCGATACCCACGATGATCCAGATGATCGTGGCCGCAACTCCAACCAAGACGCCAGCGGCCGCCAGCGGCGACTGTCGTCCATGATCGCGATGGATGCGGCGACCCCTCATCCCGAACACGGTGCCGCAGCACGCGAGGCCCAACATCACCAGGAGACCGAGCGTCGCGCCGAGAAAGGCCAGCCCTTTCGGTAGGCCTCCCATGTGAACGGACTGCCAAAGCAGCACGTTGACGACCAGCGTGCTCGGGGCGGCGAGCAGTGCGACTGCGCCGAGACCGAGAGACGCCAGACCCCAGGCGGTTCCATCGCCGCTGGTGGAATCTTTGGTGACGCCCACGTCCGAGAATTCCTCGATGGTCACGGGGGTCTCCTTTGGAGAGGGCGGATTCGATCACGACCGCTCGGTGAAACGAGGCCTGCCGGGCGATTCGGTGCTTACGCCGCGGGTGTCTAACTAACCGGGACTACGCCGTGCACGAGGTGCGTCATTTCGTCCTGCGGCGTCGAAGGGCATTCGTCGCTTCAGCCGGGAAGTACCGGGTCGAGACACCGTGGTTCTTCGTCACCGTGAAGCCATTGATCAATGGACAACCGATTCTTGTTTGAACTCCGTCCTGCTGTAAGAGTGTCAGTGGCGGTCTCCAGGGTTACGGTTTTTTCGTCAAAGACTTTCGTGCTCGTCACCACTTCGTGCGACGCGGGATCCCGAAACACGTCGGGGATCCGGGGACAAAGCCGAGTGTGCGATGTCGGATCCGGAGCAACTCGCCGGGGTTGGGGATGGGGAAGATTCCCATCTTTCCCGAGAAAACCGTGGGTCTCCTGACGTTCTCGGCGTCGGGATGTCGCATAGAGAGTCGGTTCGCCGACTGATCGCGCAAGTGAACCTGTTCGTGAATCGAGAGTCGCGGCAACGGCTGTGACCGCTTTGCCTTTTTAGCGAAACCAAATCGAGGCCGAGCCGAGTCCGTCATCGAGGTCTCGACGCCGCCGTCACGGGGCCGTTGCGCGCCGCGGGACGAGAGTACGCCTCGGCCGTCAACAGGAGCGCGACGAGACCTCGTGGCCGAGCCCAACCACGATCCTTGAATAGGGGAGCTGCGAAAGATGCCGCGCGAAGATGATTCGACGAGCTGGTCGGCGACGTGTCGGTCTGACGGCATTCCGGAGCGGGTCTCGGCCGGGAAGACACGCGTCATGCCGAGGGCCTGGAGGTCTCTGTTCGCCGCGATCCTGCTCATGGTCGCGGCGATCGTCTGCTTCGATCCCTCCGAAGGCGACCCTTCGGCGTCCCGCACGCTGACGTTGGCCGGCCACACTCGCCTCGTGGAAGCGGTGACCTTCTCGCCCGATGGCCGGACCCTCGCCTCCTGCGGTTGGGACAGTACGGTGCGGCTCTGGGACTTTGCTCTCTGGGCCGAGGGACATAAGGTCGAGTCGGTGATCTTGCCGCACGACTCGGCACGGTTCGCGACGGCCTTCTCCCCCGATGGCTCGCTCCTGGCATCGGCAGGCCATGGATCCGTGACGATCTGGTCTTGTCGGCCGGAGTTTCAACGGGAGGTGGAGCGAGCCGGCGAGAGCTACCACAGCCTGTCGTTCTCGCCGGATGGACGCACCTTGGCCCTGGGGGCGGAAGATGGCACGATCCGGCTCTGGGACATGCCCTCGGCGCGGGAGCGGATGGTCTTGCGCGGCCATACCGGCGCGGTATGGAGCGTCGCGTTCTCACCGGATAGGAAGCGCCTGATCTCGGCGAGCCCTGAAGGGCGCGTCGTGCTTTGGGACGCGATCCACGGCGTTGTGTTGCGCGTCCTCGCCAGCAAGGGGAACGTGCCGATGCGATCGGTGGCCTTCTCGCCCGACGGCCGGACGGTCGGCCTTGGCGAGCCTGCTCGAATGACGCAGGATCTTATGCTATGGGACGTGGAAACCGGCGCGATCCGGACTCGACTGACCGGCCATCCCTGCGGCGTCCACGTCGTGACCTTCTCGCCCGACGGCCGCACCTTGGCGACCGCCGGGAGCGATGGGCGTATCGAGGTCCGGGATCTCACCACCGGGAGCTGCATTGGCCACCTTGATCGATGACACGCCGCGCTGGGTCAAGTCCGTCGCGTTCTCGCCCGACGGAAGTTGGATGGCGTTCGCCGGCAGCGATGAGACGATCCGGCTCCTGGATCTGAGGGGCCAGCGTTCGCCTTCAACCGGTCTCCTGGCCGTCCGAAGCCTCGGAAAGAGAACGGCGTCCTGAGGGCGAATGGGGATGACCTGACGACGATTGGCCCATCGAGGATGGCGATCGATCAGGAGCTCGGGGCGCCGATTCGAGGCCATCGGCCCGATGCCTCCGGCCAGGGGGATGAAACGAGCTGGCAATCGTCATGCTCATGATGCCGGTTATCTTCTTCCTGGGACCTGGGGACCTCGGGCGTCATCCGGACCAAAATCGGGATCCGGCACGTGTCGGCTTCGTCCGACTGCAGCATCCTGCGGACGACCGCCGCCAGCGGGTTGTCAATCGACAGGTCGCCGGCCGACCCACGCCGTAGACGGGACGTCGCGTTGTGGCCATTCCGCGCCTTCCGTTGACCGATTGCACCGCCCCAGCCCATGACCTTCGACAGGAACGTCTTGAACGGTAGCTTCCTCACGGTGGGACCCCTGGCTGCGCGAACCGCTTGACTGGCAAAGTTCACGACCGTTGGCGCCACTGCGGCGATGGTCAGCCGTGCTCGTCCCCCCTTCATGCGACGCGGGGGTCTGAAACACGTCAGGCGGGAGTGGTCTTTAGGTGGGATCTGCGCCGGCCATCGCGGTATACAGCCAGTGCGCGGCTATACCGCCAGGCGCGGTCGGCGGTGGAGAGGGAGATCTCCAGGCAAGCAGCCGCCTGCTCCAGGGTCAGTCCGCCGAAAAATCGCAGTTCGACGAGCTTGGCCTTGAGGGGGTCGTGGAGCGCGAACTGCTCCAATGCCCCGTGCAAGGCCAGGATGTCCTGCGGATAGCCGCCGGCACTGAGGGCGTCCAGATCAGCGTATTCGCGTCGCCGTCCGCCGCCGTGCTTCTCGCGCCCCTTGCGGCGGGCGTTCTCGACGAGGATGCGGCGCATCGCCTCGGCGGCGGCGGCGAAGAAGTGTCGGCGATTGGCCCAGATGGGGTCGCTGACGCGCGAGGTGCCGTCCTTCCCGCCTTCCACGAGCCGCATGTATGCCTCGTGCACGAGCGCGGTGGCGTCGAGCGTTTGGCCCGGCTTCTCCTGGGCGAGCTTTTGCGCCGCGAGCTTGCGGAGGTCGTCGTAGACTTGCGGCAATAACTCGCTGGCCGCGCGCGGTGCGCCGGCATCGATCACATCAGTTGCACAGATGATATCGTGCATCTCCTCCCGACTCCAATCGCTCCAAGGGTCGTGGCCGCAACCTCGGCCGTGCGAATTGCACCGATGAGGTCTAACTTATAACTCGTATTGGACCGTTCAAATACGCCACTGGCGCGGCGAGATGAGCGGCCCCTATTTATTGAGAGCGATTCACGCCTGGGATGGTTACAGGCCAGTAGGGTGCCCCGTGAGCACTGAGGCTCATCGCCGGCCCTAAGCGCAATACCGTTGAAATAGTGCAAGCCACAGCCTCCTGTTACTTTGGGTTTACTCACGACCCAAGCAACACGGAGGCCATGACTCGCATGCCGCACGGACATTGCACGCTGCCGCCCGATGGGTCGGGCCGGATCTTGGATCGCTTGGCGGGACTGGAACAGATTATCTCGCCCGAGGCCGTTCGCCAAGTCCTCGCGG
The DNA here is from genome assembly GCA_963845755.1 of uncultured Planctomycetota bacterium. Taxonomy (GTDB): domain Bacteria; phylum Planctomycetota; class Planctomycetia; order Isosphaerales; family Isosphaeraceae; genus CAWJTV01. The sequence goes on along the minus strand of CAWJTV010000011.1, from coordinate 219,556 downwards.
CCACCGGTAAAACCAATCAACGACGTTGCACACTGACCCACGAGATTGTTTGCTGGGTGGTCCTGGCCATGGGGCTGTTGACCGACTTGCCGATCCGCCAAGTCTTCAAGCATGCACGCCGGCTCCGAGTCGGCGAGGAGAGTCCCCATCGATCCAGCCTGTGTGTGGCCCGGCAACGCCTGGGCATCGCGCCGGTCCGCCACCTGTTCGAGCACGTCGTTCATCCTCTGGCCCGGCCCGATACGCCCGGAGCCTTCTACCGCGGGTTCCGCCTGGTCGGCATCGATGGGACCGTCTACGATGTCCCCGACTCGGAGGCCAACGCCGCGGCCTTCGCGCGCCCTCGGCCGGGCCGCGCGGCGACGGCGCGTTCCCCCAAGTCCGCAAGCTGAGCCTGGTCGAATTGGGGACCCACATCGAACTGGCCTTCGTGGTCCGGTCGATCGCCCACGGCGAACCGTCGATGGTCGGCGGCTTGCTCCGCCATCTGACTCCGGAGATGCTCCTGTTGGAGGATCGCGGGTTTTTCAGCTATGACCACTGGAAAACGGCGATGTTGCGGGGCGTCCAGCTGTTGGCACGCGTGAAAAGCGGCTTGATCCTCAAGTCGATCCAAAACCTGGCGGATGGCTCGTACCTGGCCAAGATTTATCGGGGTTGCTACGACCGTCAGATCGATCGGGATGGGATCGTCGTCCGGGTGATCCGCTATACACTGGACGACCCGCAACGAGTCGGACACGGTGAAACTCATGTGCTGATCACGAATCTCCTTGACGCGGAGCTTTATCCTGCTGAAGAATTGATTATTCTTTATCACGAGAGATGGGAACAGGAGTTGGTCTATGATGAGCAAAAGACCCATCATGATCCGCGGCGGGCGACCAAGCCGGCACAGATGCGAAGCGAGACCCCGGCGGGGGTGATCCAGGAGATCTATGCGCTGTCGCTGGGTCATTTCGTGATCCGAGCCTTGATGGTTGCGGCCGCCGGGACCGTGGGGCTGGACCCGGATCGGCTGTCGTTTCTGGGGTGCTTCCAGATCCTCAAGTGCCGGTTGCCAGAATGCAACAGCTCGACCCCCGAGGCGTTCGAGGAGTGGTACCAGGGATTGTTGTGGGAGATGCAGGGGGAGCGCACCGATGACGAAATGCGGAGGAACCGGATCAATCCGCGAGTGATCAAGCGTAAAATGTCCAAGTGGAAAAAGAAACGATCCAAACATCGACACATTCCGCCCTTGAAGAAAACCTTTGCAGAGACAGTGGTTATGCTTCCTTAAACGGTATTGGCCCTAAGCGGTGCTCACAGAGCACTCTACGGAATCGGCCAGGTGCTGGTACTGGCGGGCGGAATCCAACCGTCGGGCACTCGAGTCTACCGGGATGTTCGTTCGCGGTCATGAAATCTTTCGTCGGTTGACTGGCACCCTGGCCCCGAGTCGCCGCATGGTCCGACTCCAAAGCTCTCAGTGGCTGTTTCCTCACCTATCTGCCGTGGACGGCTGGCCGCCATACCGCCGGAAGACCGCGGCCGACTCGCCCGGCAGTGCGATGAGGGGGCCCCGAGGGGTGTCGACCCACCGGGCCTCGCCGTATAGTCGCTCGGCCGCCCCGGAAGGTTCGGTTGGGAGTGGTACCTCGGCCGCATCCTTGCCCAGGTTCAACGCAACGAGGACAGACTCATCCCCAATGTGACGCAGGTAGACGTAGACTTTCTCGCTGGCGACGAGGTCGGTAAGCGTTCCTCGGCGCAGGGCTGGTAACGCCTTGCGGAGCCGCAGGAGGTCGCGGTATGCGGCGAAGAGTCGTTGTTCCTCGGGAGCCCGCCCCGCGGCAGTGAAGGCGTCGCGCGGGTCGCCGGGGAAGCCACCGGGGAGGTCGCGGCGGTCATCCATGTGGCCGGGCAGTCCGATCTCGTCGCCCCAGGTGATCTGGGGGATGCCCCGGGTCGTCAGCAGGAAGGCAACTGCCAGCCGGAGTCGTGCGGGGGTCACGCCCGGCACGGCGGCGAGCCGCGGAGTATCGTGGTTGTCGAGGAACGTCACCAGGAGGTCGGGGCGCGGGTACAACCCATCGTACCGCAGCGCCTGGGCCAGCGCGGACGCCGGTGCCCGGCCCGAGAAGACCCCGACGGACGTCTGGTACAGCGGGAAGTCGAAGACCGCGTCGATGCCCGGGTCGATGCCGTCCCAGCCCGCACGTCCTCCCTGGAAGAAGCTCAGGTTGGCTGCATCCGCCACCCACGCCTCGCCGACGGCCCGGATTTCCGGGTGGACCGCCTTGAGTCGGCGACTCCAGTCCCGCCAGAAGACGCGGTCGACCAATGGATATGTGTCGAGCCGGACTCCGTCGGCCTGGAACAACGTGATCCACCAGAGTGACTGCTGGATCGCATAGCGGCCGGCACGAGAGTCGCGCAGATTGAGGTCGGGCAGGATGCCTGCGAACCAGCCGTCGGTCACCCCCCGACGGTCGGCCTCACGCGCGTGGGGGTTGGTCAGTGCGTCGAACAGGAAGGTACACACCGGTGGGTGGTCGATCGGTCCGTGGAACCAGTCATCTGTCGGCGGGTGGACAACCCAGCGGTGCTTCGGGCCGGTATGGCCGACGACGTGATCCTGGATCATCTTCAGGCCGAGCCGATGGGCCTCGTCCACAAGAGCTCGGTAATCGGACAACGATCCAAATCGAGGATTGATGTCGTAGAAGTCGACCGCGGAATAGCCGTGGAAGTCCGCCATCTTCCGCGGCGTTCTTCCGAGGTTTGCCGTGTACCACGTCGGCGCGGGGCGGTAGACCGGCGTGACCCAGACCGCCGTGACGCCGAGATCGGCCAGGTCGGGTAACTTCTTGCGAAGGCCGGCGAAGTCGCCGCCGTGGTAGGCGTGCGTGTCGCGGCGGTCGAGCATCCGGTCCCCCTCCTTGGACTCGTCGTTCGTAGGATCGCCGTTGGCGAAACGGTCGGGCATGACCAGGTAGATGACATCGTCTGGGCCGAATGGCTGGGGCCGCCGCGCGGGCTTTGCCACCAGTTCCCAGTCGCGCCGGATCGTCCGACCCCCTGCCGCGACCTCGATCGCGCAGCGACCCACCTCCGCCCCGCCGGGGACCGTCACGTCGACGAACAGCGCGCGCCCCTCTCGCCCTGGCTCGATCCTCTCGATCCGAATCGGCCCGCTCGAGACCCGAACGTCGGCCCCGAGCAAATTCGACCCCTCGATCAGAAGGGTGAGATCTTGCCTCTCCCTTTCGACCCACCACGATGGCGGTTCGATCCGTTCCACGGCCTGACCCGAAGCGGCGGCCACCGGGACGAACATGGTGATCAGCAGGACGGACGGAGGCGTAAAGATTCGCAATCTCATGAACGTCGAACCCCAGGTGATCACTCGCCCGTCCCTGCATCGGGGCCCATGCGCCCCGGGCCTGCGGGATCTCCGGTCGCACGGACGTGGTACTCGATGTGCGAACATCCGGGACAATGCGATGTGATGATACCGCTTTCCTCTCCCGCTTCATACCCATCGGCTCGAGTCCTGAGCCGATGGATGCTGCACGACTGGTCGTGGGGATGGGAAAAAAAGTCCTTGCATTTCCCCTATCACACGAGTATCTTCCTACTGTTCATCTCCAGCTCAGGGGGTCGCGAGGTACGCGGGAACCAAGAGAGGCTCCCTATCTGACGATGGATCGTCATCTATGTCAATCATCCGTCATGTCACACTCTCAACATTGGATCCAATGTTGGGATCAGGTCGAAAAGTATGCTAGGTCCGGGTTAGGTATTACCGGATTGTGACTTAAGAGCACGCAAGCAACTATTCGAGAGCTTCCGGAACCCTATTCTTCTAGGGGGAAATCTCGTTCTCGGATCGCTCCTCGCGCGTGAAGCCTCGAGATCACCGCCCTGTCCGTGATGGCAAACGCAATTCTTCAGGAACGTGCGAGCTATTCTCTCCCGAGGTAAGCAGCCGGTCAACACGGTCGGAATTCGGCAAGGTCGGAGACGATCCCGTCTTCATTTGGGCCGAGATTCGGGCGGTTGTTGCGCGCACGATCCGCAGTCCAGGAGTCCGAAGTATGCCGGTCAGTGATCGTGCATTTCGCAGGGAGGGTTGCCTCCTCCTCGGCGTCGCGGCCGGAATCGCCGGCTTGGTGGCCGGCTGTGGCGATGGAGATAGTTCCAAGCCGGCCTCGATCAATGTGGAGCAGCAGAAGCAGGTTCAACAGCACCTGGGAAAGGGGTATCGCGACCAGCTCATTGCCGAGGCCAAGAGCCAAGCCGAAGCCAAGGCCAAAGCGAACAACGCGAAGAAGAAATCGCCCTGAGCACGCATCGGACCGCGATTCGATCGCCGGGGCCGGTTTCGCCCACCCGCATCGTGCCAGTCTCGTAACTCACCCCTGGGAGTCGTCAATCGACCCATGTGTCGCGTGACTTGAGGAGGTTTCACGTGAATTCATCATCCCGTCGCGGTTTTACGCTGATCGAACTGTTGGTGGTCATCGCCATCATTGCCGTTCTCATCGCGCTCTTGCTGCCGGCGGTGCAGTCGGCCCGCGAGGCGGCCCGGCGTGCACAATGCACCAACAATCTCAAGCAGATCGGACTTGCTCTGCACAACTACCACTCCACCAACGATGTCTTCCCAATGGGAACTTCGTTCAATCCGGTTGATACGGCGAACGATCCAGGCGTTTGGGCGTCCTGGAGCGCCCAGGCCCTCATGCTCGGCTTTGTGGAGCAGACGCCGCTGTACAACGCGATCAATTTCAACTGGGGCCCGCTGGCAACCGGAACGACGACGAGCGACGGAACTGGGGGCATCAATACGACGGCCACCCACACGCTGATCAATTCGTTCGTGTGCCCTTCCGATCCCTACTCGGGCGGGGGCCACCAGAACATCAACAACTATGCCTCCTGCTTCGCCACGACCGGTCTGCCGCTCTACATCGTGAACTGGAGTGCTCCGGGCGGGCCGCCTTACTATAATCAGCAACCGTCCGGATCGACCGGGATGTTCACCTTTGCGCTGGCCTACGGGATCAGGAACTGCACCGATGGTACCTCGAACACCGTTGCCTACGCCGAGTGGCTGGTCGGTGACGGTCGGGGTGTAGTGTTCGGCGGATCGAATCCGCCCAGCCGCTACCGTGGCAATTTGATGACAGGCGTCGCGTCCGTCGAGACCGACCCTGGCACCCTCTACGATGCGTACGCCAATCCGAAAACGGTACTCGACAATCTCCAGGTATGCACCAGCCAGTTTATGACCACGACGACCGGCATCACCGACATCAAAGGCTGGCGGTGGGGTCTGGGCGCCTCCGGTTATTCGATGTTTAACATGATGCAGACGCCCAACGATCACCAGTACCCGATCGGCGGCTGTCGGGAGAATTTTTCTGTCGGATCAAACTCCTGGCCCGACGCGAGCTTCAGCATCGGAGCCGCGAGCAATCACCCCGGCGGATGCAACGTCTTGTTCGCCGACGGCAGTGCTCGCTTCGTCAAGGACAGCATCAACCGGATGACGTGGTGGAGCCTCGGGACCAAGGCGAACGGCGAAGTCATCAGCTCCGACGCCTACTAGCGTATCGATCGGCTGAAGATTGCAGGATTCTCCGAATTCGAGGAATTCTGAGGGCCAGATTCGTCTCGGGTCTGGCCCTCCACTGACACGGATTCTCATTCAGAACGTATGGAATATCTCCTGGGTTGGCCGGTCGGCGGAATCCGAAACGAATGCGGCAACTCCGGCTGCCGTGGAGATGACCGCCAAGAACTGTGCGAGCAGGCGAATGCCCCACGTGGCGGCGATGGGCTCCATCGTCTTGGTACCCGGCAAAGCCAGCGCTCCGACGACTTCGAAAAGGATCGCGCCGGCGATAGCACCCGCGAGACCGCCGAGCAAGCCTCGGACGGCTCGGCCCCGGCCGCCCAGACCGATCCCGAAAGCCAGCCCTCCGACGGCGCCGATGGCCCCCCACGGCCCGCCGCGAGCCAGGAGCGACGAGGCCATCTCGAGGGCCATGTTCCCCGGATCGCGTTCGTGGACGCGAGAGGCGGCCGGTACGGCGACCAGTGCGGCTCCGCTCCCCGCGGCTGCACCCAGTACCAGGCCAAGAACGGCTGCCGACGCGGTACGGGTGGAGCGCCGCACCAGGCCCCCTGTCGCGCCCAACACGAGCCCCACGGCCGCACCCATCAGCCCGAAGGCCAGGACCGCGTTCCGGGTCTCCGAGGAAGCCCGCTCCTGGGCCCCCGGGATCAGGAAGGTCGAACCCATGAACTGGTTCGCCGTGCCCTTCGGTTTGAAGCTGCCGAGCGTGGCTTCGATGAGCAGCCAGGACAGGAGCGTTGCCGTCACTCCGGCTCCCAACGCCCAGAAGCGGATCGCCCCGGCTCGGCCGCGCACGGGAGTGCCTCCGGTGTCGGTGGAGGGGGCCGAGCTGCCGCCTGCGGCGCGGGCCGGAGGAGACGAAGGAATCGGGTTCGGTTCGCGCGTTTCCATTCGGATCACCTCCCTACGGGGATCCTCGTGCGAGCATCTGAGGAATCCTCGATTCAACAGTTTCCATTCAAGATTCAACATCCCAGATTCCGGATGGAGACGATTCCGTCTTCCCGACTCTGGAATCCCGACTCCGGAATCTCGACTCCGGAATCTCGAATCCGGAATCTCGAATCCGGAATCTCGAATCCGGAATCCCAAATCCGGAATCTCGAATCCGGAATCCCTGTCCGGCTGCAGCCGAAGGCCGCGTCAGACTTTGAGATTGGCAGTGATCATGTGGATGATCAAGCTTGGATCTTAAGACGAATCGGGGCACACGTCAACGGAGGACCGGTACCACGGCCTGTGTGGGGTCCACGGGGAGGGTGGGATGCGTCGGCGTCGGCTGTTCGTGGTCCTGGGTATCGCCTTGATGTTGGCCGCGTGGGGGACGGCGCGTGGCGTCGATTCGTGGCAATATCGGGCGAAACTGGCGCAGGCCAAGGCCCGGATCGCCGCCGGCTCGCCCGCCGAGGCGTGTCGGTTGCTTTCCGATGCGGCGGTCCGGTGGCCCGGCGAGGGAGAGGTGACGTTCTTGCTGGGGGCTTGCGAACAGGCCCTCGGTCGTCCCGACTCCGCCCTGGCGGCCTGGTCTCGCGTGCCGTCCGATTCCCCCTTCGCCGGACATGCGGCCATGCTTCGTGTGAGGCTGCTGCTCAAGCGAGACCAGTTCTCCGCGGCCGAAGCGCTGCTCCCGGCGGCACTCCGCGCTTCGGGCCAGCACGCCCTCGAGGCCCGCGAGACGCTCGTCGCCCTGTTCCGGCTCGAAGGGCGATTCGCCGACTTGCGACCCGTGATCCAGGAAGCCTGGGACAGTTATCCCGACCGGATGGGGTTGCTCCGGCAACTGGCGAACCTGGATTCGATCAACCCCGTCCCGATCGAGAGGATCTGGCCGGCCCTGGAGAAGGCGGCGGAGAACGCTCCAGACGATGATCGGATCTGGCTCGGTCGTGCCAACCTCGCCATCCGCACCGGCCAGTTCGCCGATGCGAAGCGCCGGCTCGACGACTGCATGCGGCGCCGACCGACCGACGCGGCCGTCTGGCGGGGCCGCCTGGAATGGGCCTTGGCGACTGGCGAGGTGGCCGAGGCACGAAGGGCCCTCGAGCATCTGCCGCCAGCAAGCGTCCCCCCGCAGGAGGTCCTGGCTCTGGGCGTCTGGTTCGCCGCCCAGGCTGGTGACCTCGAGCGGGAGCATCAGCGGCTGGAAGAGCTCCTCAAGATTGCCCCCAGTCATTTCCCGGCCTTGGAGCGGCTGGCCGAGCTCGAGCTGAGAGCCGGCCGGGCCGAGCGAGCCGCCCGGCTCCGCAAGCAGAAGGCTGAGATGGATCTGGCCAAGATCCGCTATGAGATGCTGGTGACCCGACCCAGCGCCGAGGCGATCCGCCATGTCAACGAGATGGCGCGCCTCGCCGAGGTGCTCGGCCGGACGTTCGAGGCCCGGGCCCTCTGGACCTTGGTCCTCGAAAGCACCCCCAGCCACAAAGAGGCGCGTGCGGCGCTGTCGCGACTGGCCCAGGCCAGGTCTACCCGAGCCGGCGCGACGCTCGCCGGCCTGTTCGCAGAGCTCGGTGCGGCCTCACTCTCCTCCGCGGCGGCGCACCCCCGAGAACGACTCTCGGCTCCCCCAGCCTTCACGGATGACGCCGAAGCCGTCGGTCTCCGCTTCCGCTTCGACAACGGCGCAACCCCCTCCCGACAGATTCCCGAGACCATGAGCGGGGGCATCGGCCTGCTCGACTACAACGGCGACGGCTGGCTCGACGTCTACCTCGTCCAGGGCGGCCCCTTCCCTCCCGACCCGAAAGCGCCTCAGGGTGGTGACCGCCTCTTCCGCAATCAGGGGGACGGCACCTTCGCGGACGCCACGGCCGCCTCCGGCATCGCGAAACTCACGCAGGGCTACGGACACGGCGTGGCCGTCGGCGATTATGACAACGACGGCCATCCCGACCTGTTCGTCACCCGATGGCGCGCTTATGCTCTTTATCGCAATCAGGGGGACGGGACCTTCCGGAATGTGACGGAGGCCGCCGGCCTGGGCGGCCCTCGCGACTGGCCGACCTCAGCCGCCTTCGCCGATCTGGATGGCGACGGCGACCTCGACCTCTACGTCTGCCACTACCTCGAGTGGGATGCCGAGCACCCGCGCCTTTGCTGGGACGATGAGAAGCGGCGACACAGCTATTGTGCGCCCGAGCGATTCCCGTCGCTGCCGGATCACCTCTTCCGCAACGACGGGGGCCGGTTCGTCAACGTCACGAAAGCAGCCGGCATCAACGACTGGCATGGTCAGGGGCTGGGGGTGGTCGCGACCGACCTCGACGGCGACGGGCGGCTCGACCTGTTCGTGGCCAACGACCAGTCGGCCAACTACGTCTTCCGCAACCTCGGTGGCCTGAAATTCGAGGAAGTCGGCGATTCCTCGGGCCTGGCCGCCAACGGGCAAGGCGGCTACCAGGCGGGCATGGGGGTGGCCTGCGGAGACCTCGACGGCGACGGCCGGCCCGACCTGGCCGTCACCAATTTCTACAATGAATCAACGACGCTCTACCACAATCTCGGCGGTGGCGCTTTCGTCGACCACACCGTTGAGCTCGGCCTGGCGGTCCCGACGCGCTATCGCCTCGGATTCGGCATCGCGTTCCTGGACGCGGACAACGACGGACAGCTCGACCTCGCCATCGCCAACGGCCACGTTGACGACTTCCGCCCGGAGATCCCCTACGCCATGCCCGCACAGCTCCTGATGGGCAGCGAGGGAGGGCGATTGACCGACGTCAGCGACCGAGCCGGTCCGCCCTGGCAAGTCCCGCGGGTCGGTCGGGGCTTGGCGGTGGGCGACCTGGACAACGACGGTCGCATCGACTTCCTGCTCCTCGCGCAAGACGGGCCTTTGGCCTACTTCCACAACCGGACCCTCACGGCGGCCATGCCCTGACTCTCCGCCTGGAAGGGACGGCCTCCCATCGCGACGCCGTTGGCGCCCGGGTGACCATCATCGCGGGCGGCCGGCGCCAGAGCGCCTGGCGATTCGGTGGAGGGAGCTACCAGTCGGCCTCCGACCCGAGGCTCCACTTCGGCCTCGGCGACGCCCGCCAGGTCGAGTCGATCGAGGTGGCCTGGCCCTCAGGGCGGGTGGATCGCTTCGGCCCTTTGCCAGCCGATGCCGGCTACCTGTTGAAGGAGGGACACGCCCGGCCGACCCCCCTGCCCGGCTATCCGAGCCGCTCCGGATCGCACTGAGGGCGTCAGGCGCGGCGGGATTCCGCGGACCGCCTCCCTTGTCGTCTCGAGGGCTGACGAGGAACGAGGAAGTGCGCCGAGGTTTCGCTTCACGGCCTGGATGACTCAGATCGCGTCGGCGGCTGGCTGGAGAGCTGGACCAAGGCCTCGAGCACGCGTGGTTTCTGCTCGGGCCGGAGGATCAGGTAGCGATCCTTGCCCTGCGGCGATTCGACGAACTGCGTGGAACCGTCCGGGTTGACGGTCACCTTGCCGTTCGGCGAGAGGTCGAAGTAACCGCGGTCGCCGAGGACCGCGACCAGCACGCTGGTCAGGTCCCAGGTCGGGCGATTGTGCGGCGGCGGGTTGCGCCTGATGTACGCCTCGGCGAGGGGATGATGCGGCACGTAGCGGTAATCGCGCTCGATGCTCGTCGCGGGATAAGGCAGCGCGATCCCGATCTCAAAGCCGCTGAAAAGCATGGGCGTCGGCCAACGTTCGGCCAGCGTCCGGGCACTCTTGACGTCCTTGACGACATTGTATTCTCGATAGCGGAGATCGAGGTCGATCGGCTGAAACGCCCCGGCCATCAGCGAGAGTCGTTTGACCTTACTCTTGACCAGCTCGACACCGCTCAACGGCGAGTACTCGTCCGGGGGCGAGTCGAGCAGCCGGGCCAGGTTTGTCGAGAAGCCGACCTGGGCGATCACGACCGAATGATCCGGCTGAGCGGCCAGGGCCTTGCGGAGGACCGCAGTCGCGCTCGGACGGCTCGAAGTCCGGTCATGGGGATAGCGGTACCGGCCCTCGGCATCCTTCTCCTCTACGAGCGAGAGAAACGCGCTCTTCTCGACGACACCCCCCTGCCCGACCACGCCGATGGGGATCTCGCCGCGGCCGTAGAAGGTGTTGACCGCATCGACGAACGGCGCGGCCTGCTCGTGATCGACACTGATCGTCACGGCCAGCAGCCGGCACTCGCCGCGCGATTGGAGCGCGTGGATCATGCCGAGGGCCAGCACGTCGTCGCAGTCGCCGCAGATGTCGGTGTCGAAGATCAGTCGCACCGGCTCGCTGTCGGCTCCCCGTGTTGGAGCCGCATCCAGACCGATCATCAGCAGAGTCGCGATCGGCAGAACGATCGCCGGCAGCATGTCCCATCGCATGACCTGTTGGGTCCTCGGGAGTCGGGTTCGAGTGGGGCTCTCGCGTCCAGGAGAACCCTATTATAGAGTCTACCTTCGTAGAATCTTTGCGCGGTGCGCAATTCTTGGGAATTCGAGATTCGAGATTCGAGATTCCATACTCCCGATGGAGGCGATTCCTTTCTTTTGAATCTGGAATCTCGAATCGGGAATCGGGAATCTCGAATCTCGAATCTCGAATCGGGAATCGGGAATCTCGAATCTCGAATCGGGAATCGGGAATCGGGAATCTCGAATCTCGAATCTCGAATCTCGAATCGGGAATTCCCGTTGGGCCGCGGCCGACGGCCGCGTTAGGCTGGTGGCAATCGTCAAATGACTCGTAACGGATGCCCGCAGCGACAGGAGGACTCAACCCATGTCACTGACCCCTTCGACCATGCTCCCCCTCGGCACCCAGGCCCCGGGCTTTCGCCTGCGCGATACCGACGGCCGGATCGTCACCCTTGACGAATTCGCGGGTGCTCCGGCGCTCCTGGTCGTCTTCCTCTGCAACCATTGCCCTTACGTCAAGCACGTCCGTCATCAACTGGCCGCGCTGGCGAAGGATTACCGCGAGAAAGGCGTGGCCACCGTCGGGATCAACTCCAACGACGCGGTCGGCTACCCCGAGGACAGCCCGGAGATGATGGTCCGGGAAAAGGCCGCGACGGGCTACACGTTCCCCTATCTCTACGACGAGACCCAGGAGGTTGCCAAGGCCTACCGCGCCGCCTGCACGCCCGACTTCTACGTCTTCGACAAGGGCCAGAAGCTCGTCTATCGCGGTCAGTTGGACGGAAGCCGGCCGGGTAACGCCAGCCCCGTCACGGGCCAGGACCTCCGGGCGGCCCTGGACGCCGTCCTCGCCGGCCGGCCGGTCGGCGACGATCAGCGGCCCAGCGTGGGGTGCAACATCAAATGGAAACGCGGCAACACACCAGAATATGCGTCTTAACTCGTTCCCACGCTCCGCGTGGGAATGCCGCCTTCGACGCTCCGCGTCGTCTTTGTCTTCGATCCCGAATGACCACTCGGTTGTCACCGAAACTCATGACCCCCCTTCGGCAGAGTTCCGTGCGCCGCCGGGTCTCCCAGGGGTCGGATCGCAAACTTCGCCCCAATCCACCGACTGGTCGCGGATGTCGCTCGACTTCGGGCACATCATCGCGTCAGTCTCAATGATTCGCGGAGGGCTTCCTTCGAAGACGTTGACGCAGAGCGTCCCAGACGACATTCCCACGCGAGCGTGGGAACGAGCCAACGGGACAGCGTGCCAGAAGATGCTTGAGTCACTGCACTTCAATGATCATATGTAAACATTTATCGCCCCATCGCGCGGAGCAACGCTTCCCAGGTCTTCTCGGCGGCGAGGGTGGTCGGATGATCGGGGCCGCGGATGCGTTCGGCCTCGACCGCCGCGCGATGATAGAACAGCTCGGCCTCGGCCAGCTTTCCCTGGTCGCGGGCCACGTCCCCCTGGTTGCTGATCGCGGCGATGACGTCGGGGTGGTTCGAGCCCCGCGTGCACTGGACGCTGTGAGCGTAGTCGTAGGCCATCCTCTGGGCTTCGTCGAGCCGGCCGCGCTCGCGGAGGAACCGGCTGAGGAGGTAGAGGGATCGGAGCGTGTCGGCATGCTCCGGCTGGAGCACACGGCTGCGGTCGCTCACATTCTTGCGGAGCACGGCCTCGGCCTCATCCAACTTGCCCAGGTGCCACAGCACGGAGCCGAGTCGTTCGGCGGCGTCGAGCGTGAGGGAGTCGTCCAGACCGAGGAAGCGGCGGGCGTCGTGGAGGTTGCGGCGGAGCAGCGGCTCGGCCTCGGGGGATCGGCCCGTCCGGTCGAGGAGGGTGGCCATCAGGTTGGTGGCCCCGAGCGTGCCCCGGCCGCCCGGCCCCTGGACCCGTATGTCGATCCGGATCGCCTGGCTGAGTTGTTCCTCCGCGCGCGGGTACTCGCCGAGCGAGAGATAAGCCCCGCCAATCATCTCGCGAAGCCGCGCCTCGATGTCGAGCTGGTCGCCGGCCCAGCCGCCGAGCTCGGCCGCGGCGCGGTCGAGCAACTCGCGAACCTTCAGGTTCTTGCCCAGCGGGTCGTGCTCGGCGTCGGCCTGGGCCAGCAGCCGAAGCGTCACAAACTCGACGACTTTCTCGGCCAGGGCGCGATTGTGCTCGGTCTTGCGCCATTGCCAGATCACGCCCGCAAACCCGCCGGTCAGGGCAAGCGTCAGGAGCATCGCCGCCGTGGCCAGCGCCGGGTTGCGACGGCACCACATCGCGGCGCGGACCGCCGGACCGACCGGACGAGCCCGGATCGGCTCGCCCTTCTGCCACCGGGTCAGGTCGTCGGCCAGCTCCTGGGCACCGGCGTACCGGCGGCTCGGCTCTTTTTCCAGGCACTTCTGACAGATGACTTCCAGCCCGCGCGGCACGTCCGGATTGAGCCGCGAAGGGGCCTCGGGCGGATGGCTCCGCACCTTGTCGAGCGTCTCGACCAGCGAGGTGCCGGCAAACGGCGCCCGGCGGGTGAGCAAGGCATACAGGATCGTCCCCAGGCCGTAGACGTCCGTCGCCGTCGATCAGCGCCCCCGCGACCGGGTCGCTTGCTCCGGCGACATGTACGACGGCGTCCCGATCAGGGCGTTCGATTGCGTCATCTCGGGGCCCGCGGCGTCGAGCCGCTTGGCCAGCCCGAAGTCGGTGACATGCGGCTCGCCGCGATCGTCCAGCAGGATATTCGCCGGTTTCAGGTCGCGATGGAGGATCCCGCGCCGATGGGCGTGGTCGATGGCCTCGGCGACCGTGGCGACCAGCCGGGCCGCGGCGCGGGCTCGGCGGCGAACTCCTCGAGCCGCTTGTCCAGGCTGGTCCCGGCGATCAATTTCATGCTGAAGAAGTGATAACGCCGATGCCGGCCGACCTCGTAGATCGGGACGATGTGCGGATGATCGAGCTGCGCCACCGCCTCGGCCTCGTTCTGGAACCGCACCACCTCGGCCTCCGAGGCGAAGCTGCCGGACCGGATCAACTTGAGCGCGACCTCGCGGTTGAGGGCAACCTGGTGGGCCCGGTAGACGATGCCCATCCCGCCCCGCCCCAGCAGTCGGGTGACTTCGTATCCGGCCGACCTCAGCTCGTCGAACGCATCCACGCCCATTCCATCGGACCGGGTGATCGATTCCTCATCCTGGCCGATCACGGCCGTCCGGGTCTCGCCGGACGCATCGATCTCCGCGTCTTTCCGCATGCGAAGCCGGGTCGGCATCCGGCTCGCGAACTGGCCGTGGAACACCGACTCGACGACCTCGGCCAGGTCGGGGAACTGCGCGCGGTAGGTTATTCGGTCCGGTTGCTCGCCGGCGCGTTGCCGATACTCGAGGTCCAGGTTCAGGAGGTTGCGAAACAGCGCGAGCCGCGCCCCGGCGGGGACCTCGGCCAGGTAGGCGGCCAGATCCGGCCGCTCGCCGGCATGGTAGGCGGCCTCGAACCGGTCGCAGGCCGCATCGATCTGGATGAACTCGGCCACCGGCAAGATCGGATCGTTGAGCGTTGCCCGGGACTTCACTCGACGGTCTCCTCGCTCCAGAGGGCACGGATCAACCGGAGCTTCCGCTCGATCGTCTTGGTGGAGACCTGGGTCGCGGCGGCGATCTCCGGGGCGGTCTGGCCTTCCAGCCGGCGCAAGGCGATGGATCGCAGCGCCGGGTCTTGCAGCCTGGCCAGGAATCGCTGGTATTCCTCGGCAAACCGGGCGACCGCTTCCGGGGTCGGCTCCCGGCCCAGGACTTCGCCCAGGCCGTCGCCCTCGTGGTCTCCGCCCACCAACAGGGCCGATTCGCCCAGCACCTGGCCCCCGCCGCGCTTCTGACGACTCTGGTGACGCATCGTACCAAGCGCCTTGCGTACCGTGATCGTGGCCAGGAGCCGCCAGAGGTCGTCGCGGTCGTTCAACTGCGGGAACAGGCCCCGGCCGGCGCGGTCGCAGAAGCTCTGGAAGGCGCTCAGCGCCACATCCTCTTCATCGAACGCCCGGCGACAATGGGCCGGCAGCTTCTTGCCGGCCAGCCGCACCAACCGCTCGAAGTATCGGTTCCAGAGCCTCTGAATATCCGGACCATCACCGGCTTTGATCCCATCCAGCCAGATTGTGACGGAATTCTCATGCACCACGGCCATTACCCCCTCCCAGCCCGGTGGACCAGAGATCTCTCTATCAATACTCATTGCCGTGGCCGAGAAGAGCGGAC
Organism: uncultured Planctomycetota bacterium; assembly: GCA_963845755.1. Lineage (GTDB taxonomy): Bacteria > Planctomycetota > Planctomycetia > Isosphaerales > Isosphaeraceae > CAWJTV01. The sequence goes on along the minus strand of CAWJTV010000011.1, from coordinate 204,334 downwards.
ACGCCGCCCGGCCACCTTTTCTTGTCCGGTCGGACGAGGATTGAGCAATATTGCTCCTGGGAGGTGATGCCATGCTTCGTCAACGAAGGGGATTCACCCTGATCGAGCTCCTGGTGGTGATCGCGATTATTGCGGTCTTGATTGCACTCTTGCTGCCGGCCGTGCAGTCGGCGCGCGAGGCAGCGCGGCGCATGCAGTGCACCAACAACATGAAGCAGATTGGGCTGGCGATGCACCAGTACCATACGACCTACGACGTCTTCCCTCCGGCCGGGAGCGTGGACATCCTGGGCAACTCGGGTGGCAGCGGTCGCGTGCCTCAGACCGCTTCGATCCACCTGCGGCTGACCAACTACCTGGAGCAGCGGGCGGTCTACGACGCTTATAACTTCGCGCTGGGCGACGTGCTCAACGGCAGCTCCGTGCCGGCGAACACGACCGTCATGTCCACGGCGATCCCCGGCTATCTTTGTCCATCGGATTCCAATCCGGGCAGTGCCGAGGATCTCGCGGGGGGATTCAGCGTCCCGGTAACCACGGTCAACTACGCAGTCAATGGCGGGGTGAATCGCCAGAATTCGGGCGGTGGCACCAACGGCACGGCCTGGTGGATCGGCGGCAACCCCTACTATGGCAGCCTCGTCCGGATCGCCGGCATCACCGACGGCACCAGCAACACGGCCGGGTTCAGCGAATGGATCAAGGGGAAGTCGGGGCAGAATGCTCCGGGATTCAACCTGGTCTACGCGATCGCGCAATACGCCAACGGCGGGCCGCTCAACGACTACAACCTCTGCCAGGCCGCCAGGACTCCGCTCTGGGACTTCAAGGGGGAATACTGGACGCTCCAGGACACCGGCCGGGGCGGGCCGTATTACCACGTCATGCCCCCGGACCAGCCGGCATGCGCCATGACGGCCGCCTTCGGCAACGTCGACTCGTTCATCGGGCCCAGCTCGTCCCACCCCGGCGGCGTGAACCTGCTGATGCTGGACGGCTCGGTGCGATTCATCAAGGCGACCGTGAACCTGAGCACCTGGAACGCCCTGGGCACCCGGGCCGGCGGAGAGGTCGTCAGTGCCGATGCCTATTGAGCCGGCTCGCGCGGGATCGAGCGGCCTTCGTGTCGGAACAGGTCGCGCCGATGGCTACTCCCTTGGTAACGATCCGAGAACGGCTTCCGGCCGTTGTAGGGTGGGTGAAACCCACCAGGATCGGGGCCCTTCTCGGTGGGTTTCACCCATCCTACGGAGATCTCGGACAGATTCTTGGACCGGACTGGCGAGTCCGATTACAATGGTAGTAGATCAGTCCGATCGACAAGGAGACCGGTATCCGTCCCTCCGTTGGCGCCGCGGCTACGAAAAGGGTACGCCATGTTGCCGAATAGCGTCTCTCGACGATTCGTCCGTTTCGCGGCCATGCCGGCGATGCTCTTCCTGGCCATCCCCTTTCTCGGACCAATGATCCTCTTCCCCGCCCTTCGTCCCGATCCATGGGTCGTTCTGATCGTCGGTCCGTTGTTTTACTTCTATTCGGAATTCCTCCTGCTCAAAGCCCTTTCGCATGCGGGCATCCCCGTGCGTAGTCGGATGGTCGAGCGATTTCAGACGGACCATCGCGATGAGAAAGAGCTTGCCGCGGATCTCCCGATCCTGGTCCGCTACAACCAATTGGCGATCTGGGTCGCGGCCGGAATCATCATTCTCCTTGGCCTTGGTCTGTGCTCGAGTACTCTGTGGATTCCTGGGCTGATTCTCATCGGCATTGGCCTGATAACGTCTCTATCCAAGCAACCCAAGATCTGCGAAATCAACGACAAGGGGATTCGCAGCCGGGCCGGTTTCTGGAACAGGTTCAAGCTCGTGCCCTGGGTCGAACTCGCCCGTTGCGAGATCGTCCACGACGATGAGAACGCCTGGGTTGACTACTTCCTGCTCTGGGACCGATTCGGGCGTTGTCGGCTCGACGCGAGATCCTGGATCGTCGACGTGAGCCCCGCCGATCGCGCCCGGATCTTTCGCGCACTTCGATTTCGATTCCCCGGCAAGGCGAAAGGAGACAGCCCCGCGGAGCCGGCCCTCGTCGGCGCCGCGTCGTCCACCGTCTGGGATCGGGAGCTTGATGGTTGAGGGAGCGATCAAGCGGAAATCATGACGCGTGGAGGTCCCGACCATGCGACAGCCCCACGCACGATCTTCGGTCCCGAGCCTGATCATCACGGTCTTCGTGTTGGGATTGATGCTGGCGCTCGTCGTGGACCTTCGCGAGCGGGCTCGAAGGAAGGCCGCTTTGCCGGCGGCTCGGGCCGCCTATCAGAAGGCCCGGGCCGCTCGCGAGTCCGCCGAGCTGAGCCCGGGACGAGTGAGTCACCGGAGGTTGACGGACGACGCGGCAATCCAGCAGCTCCAGCTCGAAATCGAGCATGCTCGGGCCGATGAGCGGGCCAGGAAGGCGGAGTACGACCGATTGCGGGGGAGCCGGACCGGCCTCTTCTGGTAGGCTGCCTACATCTCGAGTACACTGCCCGTATGCCTGACTTCCGCGATGTCGATCCTCGCGACTTGCGTCTGCCTCCGTCTCGCTTGCAGGGAGCCGATCCAGCCAAGCTGGCCAGGCAGATCTCCCTATTCGGTCGGTCGGCAGTCGGGATGCCACCACCCTGGGTCTATGAGGGGACCGATGGGTTTCTCGTCCTGTACAGAGGTGATTGGCAAACTTCCCAAGGCGTATGCCGCGGATCCCAAGATCGGAGACGTGCTCCCATGATTTCTGAGATGCAGAGGGAAGCCATGGCCGCGCTCGCCGAGGTCTGGTCGTTCTCGCCGGATGTCCGGCTGGGCCAGTTGCTATCGCATCTTGGGTTCCTCGGCGAGGCCCATCTTGGGCGAGGGCTAGGATACATCGAGGACGATGAGCTTCTCGCCGTCCTCTACCGTCATCGGGAAGAACTGAAGGCGCGACTGGGCGAGCCGAACCTGGCGCTCCACCGGACCGGGTCCGCCACATCGGTTTCCGGAAGCCCGACGCGGCTCGAGGTGGCCCCGGTCGCTGAGGGCGGGCATTAGCGCGCCTCACCTTGGCGAAGACGCCCTGACGTCTCGCATCTTGACGGTGGGCCGGGTAGAATGAATTGACTCGAATAGGAGGGGGCAACCCCTCCGAACCCAGGGTCGCCGGACAGGGCCGGCTCCTACCAAATCCCTGGGTATGTGCGCCATCGTCTGGGAGATGCTACGATGCGGCTTGTCGGAGGGGGCTCCGTCCCCCGATTCGAACGGGTGGTCGAGCGAAGTCGGCTCGGCTTGATGGTTGTCCTCCTGGGTCTCTCCGCTCTGGGCGCCGGGACGGCCTATGCCGCCGATCGTCCGACTCTCGAATACAACCGCGACGTCCGGCCGATCCTCGCCGAGAACTGCTTCCCGTGCCACGGACCGGACAGCGCCGCGCGGAAGGCCGACTTGCGGCTCGACCGGCGCGAGGTCGCGATCGAAGCCGGCGCGATCGCCCCGGGCGACCCGGATTCGAGCGAGCTGATCGCGCGGATCAACGCCGAGAGCGCCGACGAGCTCATGCCGCCCCCGAAGTCCACCAAGACGTTGACCGCCCCGCAGAAGGACCTCCTGAAGCGCTGGATCGCCGCCGGGGCCGAGTATCAATTGCACTGGTCGCTGATCCCTCCGAAGCGGCCCGCATTGCCGAAGGTCAAGGACGAGTCGTGGGTCCGCAACCCGATCGACCGCTTCGTGCTGGCGAGGCTCCAGGAGCACGACTTGCAGCCCGCACCCGAGGCCGATCGCCGCACGCTCGCCCGACGGCTCAGCCTGGACCTGACCGGGTTGCCGCCCGACCCCGATCTCGTCGATCGGTTCGCGAATGACTCCTCGCCCAACGCCTATGACCATCTGGTCACCCGGTTGCTCGACTCGCCCCGATGGGGCGAGCACCGCGCCCGATACTGGCTCGACCTGGCCAGATATGCCGATACCAACGGATATCACTTCGACAATTATCGAGAAGCGTGGGCCTATCGCGACTGGGTGATCGTCGCGTTCAACCGCAACCTGCCGTTCGACCGGTTCACGATCGAGCAACTGGCCGGCGACCTCTTGCCCGGCCACACGCTCGACCAGCAGGTCGCCTCGGGGTTCAACCGTTGCAACGCGACCACCAACGAAGGCGGCGTCATCCCCGAGGAGTACAAGGTCCTCTACGCCCGCGACCGCACCGAGACGACCTCGCTGGTCTGGATGGGCCTCACGGCCGGTTGCGCGGTCTGCCACGATCACAAGTTCGACCCGATCACCCAGCGCGAGTTCTACGAGCTGTCGGCGTTCTTCAACAACACCACCCAGCCGACAATGGACGGCAACGTCAAGGACACGCCGCCGACGGTGTTCGTCCCCGGTTCGAAGGACCGGCCTCGCTGGGAGTCGCTCCCCTCGGAACTGGCAGGCATCCGCAGCCGGTTCCAGGCGAGGAAGCAATCCGCACGGCCCGACTTCGACAAGTGGCTCGCCGCGGCCGATCTCAACGCCTTGGCCGCTTCGGTCCCCTCGGATGGCCTGCGGCTGGTCGCGAACCCCGGCGCGGCCGGGACGGGGACGACCGGTTGGCCCGAGGCCCGGTTCGAGGCCGCCGACTCGGGCGACTTCGAGAAGGACCAGGCGTTCTCATTCGGCGCCTGGATCAAGCTCCCGAAACGCGACATCACCGGCTCGGCCCTCGCGCGGATGGATAATACCAACGGATATCGGGGATGGGACCTCTGGATCGAGGGGAACCGCGTCGCGACCCATATCGTTCACAAGTGGCCCGAGAACGCGCTCAAGGTGGTGGCGAAGAAAGAGGTGCGCCCGGGCGTCTGGACCCACCTGTTCGTCACCTACGATGGCTCGGCCCGGGCCTCCGGAGTGAAGATCTACATCAACGGCGAACCCCAGGCGACCGACACCGCGTCCGATGCCCTGAAGAACTCGATCCGCACGACCGTACCGCTCAAGGCCGGCCAGCGGCACAGCTCGGAACGGCTCGACGGAGTGATCGTCAACGCCCTGAGGATTTACGGGAGAGCCCTCGCCGCGCGCGAGGTCGATCAGCTTGCCTGGCCCGACCGCATTGCGGCGATCGTCCGGATACCGGCCGACAAGCGGGAAGGCAGCGACCTGGATGCGGCCTTCGCCTGGTGGCTCCGCTCGATCGATCCGACCGCGAAGGAGCTGCAAGTCAAGCTCTCGGTACTCGAAGCGGAACAGGCCGCCATCAAGTCTCGGGGCACCTTCGCCCATGTGATGCACGAACGAAGCGAGCCGGCCATGGCGTTCCTGCTCCACCGGGGCGAGTACGACAAACGGCGCGATCCGGTCAAGGCGGACACGCCCGACGTGTTGCCTCCCCTGCCGGCCGACCTGCCCCGCAACCGGCTGGGCCTGGCGCAGTGGCTGGTGCGGGCCGAGCATCCCTTGACCGCCCGGGTCACCGTCAACCGGTACTGGCAGGAAGTCTTCGGCACGGGGATCGTCCGCACCAGCGGCGACTTCGGCGTTACCGGCGACCTGCCCTCGCATCCCGAGCTGCTCGACTGGCTAGCCGTCGAGTTCCGCGAGTCGGGGTGGGACGTCAAGCGGCTCTTCCGGACGATGGTCGAATCGTCGACGTATCGCCAGTCGGCCGCGGCCACGCCCGAGAAGATCGAGAAGGACCCGCATGACCGATGGCTCTCGCGCGGGCCGCGGTTCCGCCTGGACGCCGAGACCATCCGCGACTCGGCACTCGCGGCCGGTGGAATCCTGGTCGACACGTTGGGCGGTCCCAGCGTCAAGCCCTATCAGCCCGAGGGCGTCTGGGAGGCGGTGGCCATGCCGGAAAGCAACACGCATTTCTATGACCCCGAGCATGGCGAAAAACTGTATCGCAGAAGCCTCTACACGTTCTGGAAGCGAAGCGCGCCGCCGGCCTCGATGGAGGTGCTCAATGCGCCGACGCGCGAGGTCTGCACGGTCCAGCGCGAGCGGACCGATACCCCGCTCCAGGCCCTCGTCACCCTGAATGATCCGCAGTTCGTCGAAGCCGCTCGGGCCCTGGCACAATCGGCCCTCGAACCAGCCGGTCAGACCTCGGACGCGCGCATCGACTTCATCGCCCGGCGCGTCCTGGCCCGGCCGTTCCGCCCCGAGGAGCAAGCGGTCGTTCGGGCCTCGCTCTCCAAGCTGGAAGCCTATTATCAATCGCACCCCAAGCAGGCGGCCAAGCTCCTCGCGGTCGGCGAATCCAAGGCGAATCCGGCCTTCGATCCGCCGACCCTCGCCGCCTGGACCATGCTGGCTAATGAGTTGATGAATCTGGATGAGTTTTTGAATAAGTAGTCGCCTTTAACAGGTCCCTGGCGGCCTGAAGGGCCGCGGGGATCCAGCCCGGGGTGAAACCCCGGGACTCCCGGTCGCTCGACCCCGGTGCACCCTGAAGGGGTGCGGGAGATGGCGGCTGCGGCCTTTCAGGCCGCCGGAGAACGGGGGCAGCCCGTTCCACTCCCCGGGGTTTCACCCCGGGCTGGGCTCCTGCGGCCCCTTGGGCCGCACCCCGGACCGCTTACTTCGTCGGAGTCCCGCCATGGATCTCAAGACGCTCGTCCCGACGCGGCAGGCCCGGTCGTTGTTCGACGAATTCAAGGCGTTCGCCTTCAAGGGCAACGTCATCGACCTGGCCGTCGGCGTGATCATCGGCGCCGCGTTCTCGAACATCATCAAGTCGCTCGTCGATAACATCTTCATGCCCCTGCTCGGCGTGATCCTCCCCGGCGAGCGCGGTTATGAAGGTTGGGTATTCCGAATCGAGGGCAAGCCGATCCCTTACGGGAAATTCCTCGGCGACGTGGTCAACTTCCTGATCATCGCCTTCGTCCTGTACCTGTTCATCGTCAAGTTCCTGGGCTGGATCATGGCGTACCAGGCTCAGCCCAAAGCCGAGCCACCGCCGCTGACGAAAGACCAGGAGCTCCTCGCCGAGATCCGCGACCTACTCAAGCGCCGGGATCCCGAGATACCCGCCGGTGCCCATGAGGGATAACTCGTCTCGCCCCACCCACACAGCCCGAGGTCGATCCATGAATCCGTTCCACGAATACGTCCGCTACGAGACGCGCCGGCAGTTCCTGAGCCGGGGCTCCAACGCGGTGAGCTGGGCAGCATTCGCAGCACTCCTCGGCCGTGAGGGCCTGGCGCCATCGGCCCTCGCCGGGGGCATCGAACCCTCGCCCACGGGGAGCCGGCCGCCCGCGGGGCGACTGCACTTCGCCCCCAAGGCCAAGCAGGTGATCTATCTGCACATGGTCGGCGGGCCGCCGCAGATGGACATGTACGACTACAAGCCGCAGATGAACGCATTCTTTGACAAGGACCTGCCCGACTCGATCCGGATGGGCCAGCGCCTGACCACGATGACTTCGGGCCAGAAGCGGTTCCCGGTCGCACCGTCGAAATACCAGTTCGCCCGACATGGGAAGTCGGGAATGTGGGTCTGCGAGCTGCTGCCTTACACGGCCCGGATGGTGGACGACATGTGCTTCATCCGGAGCATGCACACCGAGGCGATCAACCACGAGCCGGCGATCACTTATATGCAAACGGGTAACCAGGTCACAGGCCGGCCGTGCCTGGGTGCCTGGACCTCCTACGGCCTGGGCTCGCTCAACGACAACCTGCCCACGTTCGTCGTGCTGGTGGCCAGGCCGACCAACACCGAGCAGCTCCAGGCGATCTCGGCGCGGCTGTGGTCGTCGGGGTATCTCTCGGGCGAGCACGCCGGGGTCTCGTTCCGCAGCGGCGGCGACCCGATCCTGTTCATCAACAATCCGCCCGGCGTTCCCGCTCAGGTGAGGCGCGATACGCTCGACGGGCTCAAGGCCCTCAACGAGCTGAATTCGAAGCTCGTGGGCGACCCCGAGACACACACGCGGATCGAGCAATACGAGCTGGCCTTCCGCATGCAGGCCAGCGTCCCCGAATTGACCGACATCAACAAGGAGCCCGCCTCGACCTATGCGCTCTACGGCGAGGCGGCGAAGAAACCGGGTTCGTTCGCGCACTCGGCACTATTGGCCCGGCGGCTGGTCGAACGCGGCGTACGGTTCGTCCAGATCTACCACAACAACTGGGACACGCACTTCAACGTCGCCGGCCGGATGCCCGACCAGTGCCGCGACGTTGACCAGCCCTGCTGGGGACTGATCCAGGACCTCAAGGCGCGGGGGCTCCTCGATGAGACCCTGGTCATCTGGGGCGGCGAGTTCGGCCGGACGATCTATTCCCAGGGCGGCCTGACCCACGAGAATTACGGCCGCGACCATCACCCGCGATGCTTCACCATGTGGATGGCCGGCGGCGGCTCCCGGCCCGGCACCATCTACGGCGAGACCGACGACTTCTCCTATAACATCATCAAGAACCCGGTGCACATCCGCGACTTCCACGCCACCGTGCTCCAGCTCCTCGGCTTCGATCATCGGCGGTTCACGTACAAATACCAGGGGCTCGACCAGAAGCTCACCGGCGTCGAGCCGGCGCGGGTGGTGAAGGAACTGCTTGCGTGACGAATCGCCCATCGGAGCAGGGTGTGGGATCGCTTAACCGGGAGGACCCTCCTGCCTATCCTCCGGCGGACGCGTTTCGGGCCCCTGGATGATCGTGGTTTCCGGCAAGGCATCTCGAATCGCCCGAATTCCGGCATTCGTCGCCGAGGTCCCGGTGAGATTCAGTACCTGGAGGTTGGTCAACCCCTTGAGGTGCTCCAGACCGGCGTCGGTGATCCTGGTCTCGCTGAGGTCGAGTTCTTGTAGGTGAACCAACCCTTTCAGATGGGCCAACCCCGAGTCGCCGACTCGCGTCGCAGCCAGGTTGAGTGACCAGAGACGAGACAAACCCCGAAGGCTACTCATCCCCGTGTCGGTGACTCGAGTCCCGCGGAGGTCGAGCTTTCGCAGATTGGTCAGGCCCGCGAGGTAAGCCAGGCCCGCGTCCGTCGTCGCCGTGTCCTTGAGGTCGAGGATGCGAAGCCTCTTCATTCCCCCGAGGTGGGCCAGTCCGCGATCCGAGATGCGGGTGCGGAAAAGACCCAGATCCTCCATCTTCGTCAGGCCGCTGAGTTGTCCTAATCCGCGATCCGTCACCTGCGTCCGACTCAGGTATAGCCACCGGAGATTGGCCGACCCTCTGAGATTGTCCATTCCCGCATCGGTGATCGAGGAATCAACCAGGGACAGTCTCCGGAGGTTGACGAAATGGACCAGGTCACGAAGGTCCTCGTCCGAGGCGCGGGGGCCATCGAGGAAGACGGTCATCACTGGCTTGTTGGGATCGTTCTCATCTCGCTCGACCGATCCGCCGATCCCACGAATGTGGTCGATCACCTGCTCACTCTGCGCCTCGAGAATCTCGATCTGCGATCGTTCTTCGAGCTGAGGTCGAGGCGACACCGGCCAGACTGGGCGAGGAAGTCCTCCGCGCCGGGTCCGGTCGTTCTGGTGAACAGCCGCACCAAACCAAACCGGTCGATACCAGAGCGCAAGCGACGTGCAGCACCATCTTCGCGGGGCCAAGCCTGGACCGCTCGCATGGGGTCCTCGCGAGCACAACGACCGCTTGAGATCCGGCCATTGGAGGGGTATTCCAGGTGTTAACGAGTCTCGACATCCATCTCTTGATCACTCCTTTCTTCAGCGTAACAACTTGGGAGATGGTTGCCAATGACGACGGCGATCATGTCTGGGGCGGCGGCCCCTCGATCCGCGCCGAGGCCGATACCTGTGCTCGATCCAGTTCCCGGAGCGCGTCCAGGAACTTCTCTCCTCGCACAGGATCAGACATATACACGTAGGCCGCCATGCCGATTAATGTCGAGAGGCTCTCGCCGTCCGGTGAGGGCTTGCCGTTGGTCCGGTTATGGATGGCGGCTCGGAGCCTGCGGCGGAAGTCGCGGGGACTGCGCGGCGATCCGCCGTTGACGACCAGGCCGGTGATCATCTGCCGGCCCCCGCGACGGTGGACGCCCGTCTTGTCCGGGTGGATCGCGAAACCTTCGTCCTCGACGATCCGGCGGATCGAGCCGAGCAATGTGCCGACCTGGGGCGGGCCCTGGTGGTTCCTGGGCAGGCTCAAGGTCAGGTCGTCGGCATAGCGGGTATAGCGCCAGCCGAGTTTCTTCGCCAGCCCGCTGAGCCGGCGGTCGAGGTGCAGGCCCAGCGTGTTGGTTAGCGCCGGACTCGTCGGTGCGCCTGGGGCAGGCAGCGCGGCCCCAGCGCCACGTAGTACGTCTTATCCTCCAGCTCGACGATCTCGCGGGGGGATTCGGTGCAGATCATCGCCAGCAGCGTGGCGACCTCCTCGCGATAGCCGGCCTTGCGAAAGATCCCCTTGACCCGAGGGAACGTCACGGTGGGGAAGAAGTCCTTGATGTCCACCTTCACCACCAGCTTCGGGTCGGCGTGGGCGGCGGCGTTGGTGAGCGTCGAGCGACCGGGGAGGAAGCCATGCACCGAGCCATGGACGAGCAGCTTCTCGACGATGTTGTGCAAGATCCAGCGCTGGGCTGTCTTCAACCGCGGCAGCGGGGCCCAGATGGCCCGCGCGGAGCCATCGCGTTTGGGGATCGTGAACCGTCGGTAGTTGAGCACGGTGGCTGCATCGCGGTGAAAGGCGAGCCGGCGCAGCTCGGCGATGGTCAGGCCCAGGGCCTCGGCCAGTTGCTTGGCCGAGTCCAGCGGCGGGAGCTCGTTCTCGGCGGCGCGGGCCTCGGCGTTGGGTAGGTCCCACTTGTCGTGACCACGACCCTCGGTCCAGAACACGCCCTCGCCCAGATGGACGATGTGCGTGGCCTTGTGGGCCTTCCAGGCCTCGCGACTCAACCGCCGGCGCTCCTCCGCCTCGGCCTTGAGCGACTTCTTGTAAGCGTCCTTTTCCCGATCGGATAGCTTGTCCGTCTCCCGGCGCTGGACCAGGAACCCCCGCTCAACGAGCTGGGCGTTCACATACGCCTGCACGCCGCCAGCCTGCTCGATGGCACGCCACAAGGCGATCGGGTCGGATTGCTGGAGTCGCGACATCGCTCGTCCGTCCTTTCGCGCGCTGCGCCCGGGTCATCGAAGAGGGCCGCTCGGCCCACGTTCTATTTTCAGACAATTATCAAAATTCATGATAAAATATAATATATTCATGGGTTCGACAAACGCCTTTACAAAATAGTGTACGATTGATCCCAATCCACCTGTTATTCCACCTGTTTTCAGGAAAACCTGGCCGACGGCTAGAGCGAGAGGAACCCGCGCGCTTCCAGATCGGCAGCCCGGTTGAGGAACGCCCCGCGCGCGTCTTCCACGGTGTCGAACGTCAAGGTCTGCAATCGCCGGGGCTGGTCATCCTGGCCCCATCGGATCTTGAGTCGTTGACGCTCGAGCGAGACTTGATAGACTTCCTCGCCGGCCGGGTGCCGGCGCGAGTACGTCCGGGTCTCGACCGCGATCGCCTGCAAGGGGTCGAGCCCCTTGAGCCGGCGGGCCTCCTGCTCGGCGTAGGCCAGCCGCAACGCCACCAGGTGGACGCACCGGCCGGCCTTCAGGCCCTGCTTGCGGTACGCCGTGCAGGTGCAGTCGGCGCGGGTTACCTGGCCCTCGTCGGCGAGCAGCATCTGGGGACGATAGTCGCGCCGGTCCTCGGTCACGGTGACCTGGCCGGTCAGCTCCAGGCCGGTGCCCGGGATGCGGTTCTCGGAGACGATCTTGACCGCGCCGCGGCGGATCAATAGGTCGTGGGCGATCCGCTCGCGGCTGTCGCGAAACTCCAGCCGGGCCGGGTCGAGCGGGACGTCCGTCAGCGGACGGAATCGGTAGACGTCGCTCGCGAGGTCATACATGATCTTCCCCTGCTGGCAGCCGAGTTGGAGCGCCTCGGTCAAGGCGGGCCAGGCCAGGCCGGTCGCGCGGGCCAGCTCGCCGGCCCCTGCCGACCAGTGTTCGTGCAGATGGGCGAGGACCGCGTCGAGCGGCTGGGTCGTCGTTGCGGTCTTCCGCGGCAGCAGGAGATCGAAGTTGATCGCCTGCGACCAGTTGGCCGCGGTGAAGCCGGTCAGGCCGAGGGTCAACGTCATGCCAGGCGCACGCAGGACCCAGAAGCTCGGCAGACCGCTGCCCAGCACGTGGACCTCAACCTCTTCCGTGAACGGGAGAAACCGGTGCAGCAGCGACAGCCGGCGCCGGCCCCAGATGCGGACGGCCCGCGCGGCCTTCCCCTTGAACGTGCCGGTCGTCGCGGGGATCACCACGTTCCAAGGCTCGAGCACCAGGCGCGGCGGCTCGCCCGGGACCAGCTCGATCCGCAAACCCCGCCGCTGGCCCTTGCGATCGGCGTTCAGCCGCAGGTGGCGCAGGGCGTTGTACAAGTCCACCGGCGCCAGGTCGAACCGGTCGCGCGGCAGCGCGGCCGACGACTGGACCTGGAGGAAGCCGCGCAGCCATGAGTCGGGCACGCGGATCCGCTTCTCCAGGACCTCGCCCGCGGTAGTCGTGGCGAACTTCACGCCCTCCTGGCCGATGCTCAGCCGGGTCTCGCGGTAGCTCCGCATCTGCTGCAAGCCCTGATAGAGCGACTGGCTGAAGTCCACGTTCGTCGTGCCGAAGGCCGGCGTCTCGGCGTGGTCGAAGGCGTCGCGATCCACGCCCAACTTCGCATAGGCTCCCTCATCCTTGCTGAAGACCTCGAAAAGGACCTGATCCGGATGAACCGTGATCACGGGGTCGAGGATTACAAACGCCAATGGGTCGTTGCGCAGCAGCCAGGAGAAATAGGCGCGCTGGGCCTGCCAAGCATTCAGGCTCGACGACTCCCGGCGCATCCGGCTGTAGGCCACATAGGCGGTCCGGTCCTTGGGCACATAGCGGAAGTCGCTGGCCACAACCGCGTAGAGCGCGGCCATCGCCTCGCGGAACCGAAGCGGCTCCTTGATGGTGGCCTCGAACCGCACTGGGTCGCGGCGGAGATTGCTCGCCAGGGTCAGCCCGCGGTCTCCTCGGTGGCGACCAGCGTGCTCATCCCGGCATAGGCCATGCGGACCTCGGTCGTCGCGATCTCGGCTGCGGCCGGCTCCTGAGTCTCTTCGCGAGTCTCGTCGGCAGGGCTCATGACTTCACCTCGACCTTCGTCGCCCGGGTCTTCCGCGCCCGCTTCGAGCGGCGGAGCCCGCGCCAGGCGGCTTTGCGCAATTCCTCGTCTTCGACGGTGCTCATCCCGACCCTGCGAAGTACGTCTTCGGCCGGCTCCCGGGCCATCGCGGCCAGCCCCTCGACGGCCCCCAGCCGCGCGGCCTCGGGCAGCGCGCGATCCTCGGCCACGACGGCCAGCGCCGAGACGTCGCCGCGATCGATCAGGCCCGGGAGGACGATGCCTTGATAATGGACCTGGCGCGCGGCAGTTCGGAGCGTCTCCTCGAGGTCCCTCGCGCCGTCGAGCGTGAGCCGGTGGAAGCCGACGCGATCGGACAGGAACTGGTCAGCGAGCCTGGCGGCCCGCTCGGGGTCGCGCCGGGCGATGGCCTGCGCGGCGGCGGCGCGGATCTCGGGGGCGCCCGTGAACGCGGCCGACTCCAGGGCCGCAATCGCGCCCGGGGACATCGTGGCCGAGCCGAGGGCCAGGACGGCGGCCAGGCGGATCGGCTGATACTCGTCGTCGTCCGGCCGCGCGGTGGCGGCCTCCGCCAGGGACTCGGTGCCAACGCCCAGCCGGCCCGCCGCCCAGACCAGATCCCGGACGCACGCGGTGAGCCCGTCGGCCTGTTCGTTCTTCCGGCGGATCAGGCCGGCGACGCTCCGGTCGAACGACGGCCGTTGTTCCTCCCAGAGCTTTCGCCACTTCACCAGCGCATTGATCACCGCCGGCCCGGCCTCGGCCGTCCGGCGCCGGCTCGGCCCAGGATGTGGGCTGCCGTCCCGGCGGTGGTCGGGTCCGGGCTGTCGAGCGCGGCTAGCGCCTCGGCCACGGGCGGCTCGGCCCGATTCAACAGTCCGGTGGCGAGCGTCGCGCGCACCGGGGCGGGACACTTCGGGAGGATCTCGAAGATGCGCCGCGGCTCGCCCCGGTCGCGGAGCCGGGCCAGTATCTTCTCGTGATCATCCAGATGATCCAGGTCTTCGTTCTGGACTACCGCGTAATCCGGCTCGAGCGAGTCCTGGCCCCAGAGACGGCGAGCGGCCGCCATTGCCGCCTCGACCACATCGGCCTCCTTGGCGAGCAAACGGAGCAGCAAGTCGCGGGTAGCCGGATCGTTGTTGTAGCCCAGCAGACTGACGGATTCTTCCCAGAACGGACACGATGGGTCGGACGTCCGTGCCCGGATGACCTCCCACGCCGCCCGCGTGTTGAGCCAGCGCAGGCCGTTGAGGGCCCGCCATGCTATGCCGGCGGTTCCCTTCGCGTGCCGCTCCAGGACCTTGAACACTTCGTCGGCCCGCTGAGAGCGACCCAGATGGCCGATGGCCTCGAGGGCCTGCTCCTGGAGCGCGTGGCCATCCTCGCCGGCAAGCTTGAGAAGCACGTCCAGCGCCCGCTCGTCGGCCAACTCGCCAAGGGCGAGCACGGCACGGCGGCGAATATCCAGGTCGGTGGCGAAGTCGATGCTCGCCAGCAACACGTTCATCCCATCGCCGCGGCCGGCCTTGGCCAGCGCCTCGGCGGCGAGGAACTGGGTAATCGTGTCGCGATGCGCGAGGGCCTTCTTCAGAGGCTCGGCCTCGCTCCCGCGCTTGCGAAGCCGCCAGCCGATGGCCTCGACGGCTTTCTGCCGGACCTCGTCATTGGCGTGGTTGATCAAACCCGACAGGACGGGATCGACCGGCTTGCCGCGCGCCCAGCGGGCCCCGGGAATCAGCCGGGCCAGGAACTTGGCTTCGGCCGGCGCCGAGACCCGGTCCATCAACCGGGCGAGCACATCGTCATGACGAGGGAATTGCTTCTCTAGCCAGAAGGATTCGGGCTGCTCGTCCTCGGTGTCCTCGATCCGTTGATCGTAGCCGCTGATCGTCACCAGGGCGTTGAAGACGGCATCGTGTCGTTTCGTGTCTTTCTCCCAGTGACTCAGCAACCGATCGGCAGTCTCGGGGCGCCGGAACCGGCCGACTCCCTTGAGCAGCTCGTTGACCATCGCCGTCCCGGCCGGGTCGTTCTCGATCCGGTCGAGGAAGACCCCTCCGGCGCGCGGGTCGCCCTGGGTCTCCATCGTCTGGATGACACGTTGTTGTTGCCTCCCCACGGACGCGGTGGCCAGGATCCCAACCAGGGGCTCGAAAGCGGCGGGGTCCTTCTTGATGGCTAGCGCGAACGCCGCCGCTTCACGGACGGCCTGATATCGCGAGGACAGGGCCGACCGTAGCGCTTTCCCGGCGCCAGGGTCCTTGTCGTATTCGGCGGCAAGCCAGTTGACGGCCTGGTTGCGGAGTTGTGGGTGAGTGGCCTCCACAGCACGGCTGGCCACGGCCACGGCCCCTCGACGCGCGATCAACAGCTTGGCGGACTCGATGGCCAGGTCGTCGGTACGTGCCAGCATCGCCCGTTCGAGCACGGCCGCGCCTTCGGCCTCGGAACGGTCGCCGGCGAGCAACTCCAGACCCTTGACGCCCAGGTTGACGTGCCCGGTGGCCAGCGCCTCGGCGGCCAGCTCCGTTGTTCCCAGCCCGATCTTCTGGACCTGCTCGAACGCCTGGAACCGGACAGCCTGGTTCGGATCGCCGAGCGCCTGCACGAAAACCGGCCGCGACGCGGCGGCGAGATGTGCATCGGCGCCCGCCAGCGCGAGCAGACGGTCCAGCGCCGACTGCCGGACGCGCACGATGGCCGGATCGGTGCCGGATTGACCCTTGCCTTTCGAGCTGCCCTGCTCGCGGACTAAGCCGACATACGCCCCGAAGGCCAGCTCACGGAGTTGATCGCGCGTGTATCGCGGCGCGACCGGATTCCGTGCCTTGGCCTGACGGATTAGCTCGGCGAGCTCGCGGGCAAACCGTTGCTCGTGTACCGCCCAGGCCTGGTCGAAGGCGGCCTGTTCCTTCTCATTGAGCCGGGCAAAGAGCCGAGCCGTGCGCGCCCGGAGCTGCGCGTCGCCATGGACGAGCATTTCGGCGAAGGCATTTACGGTCGGCGCCGCGATCTTCCATTCGGGCTTGTCGCCCCGTTCGTTGACCAGACTGATAATGAAGGGCTCGAAGATGC
The DNA here is from genome assembly GCA_963845755.1 of uncultured Planctomycetota bacterium. Lineage (GTDB taxonomy): Bacteria > Planctomycetota > Planctomycetia > Isosphaerales > Isosphaeraceae > CAWJTV01. The sequence goes on along the minus strand of CAWJTV010000011.1, from coordinate 188,090 downwards.
CGGGCTCGACCAGGGCTTCGAGTGCTCGGGCGGCGGTGAGGCGCATCCGGGGCGTCCGGCTCGCCAGGCAGGCGAGGCAACGCGCGGCCGTGCCGTCCGGGTCCTTCCATTCGAGCATCATCAAGAGGACCAGGGCGCGGTCGCGGACGTCCTCATTCGTGTCGTCCAGAGAGACGGCGAGCCTGTCCTCGCCCGCGGCCCCGACGGCCAGCGCGGCGGCGATCTGCTCGCCGACGCTCACGATCTTGCCGGCCGCCTCGGAAAACACGAGCGGGACCACCGAGCCATCGCCGGTAAAGGCGAGGCCCTTGGCGGCGTGGTACTTCACGGCGACGTCGGCGTGCTGGATCGCCTGTCGCAGCGCGTCGGTGGTTCCGGGCCGAGACACCCAGACCAGGGCCCGAGCTGCCTGGAGGCGGATCGCCGTCCGCGGACTGTCCAGGAGCGGGATCACGTGCGCCAACGCGGCCGGATCGCCCAGCTCACCCAAGCCGTCCAGGGCCGACTCGGCCTGCTTGAGCCAGTCGTCACGACGCTCTTGCTCCAAGGGTTCCGGGGCCGTTGCCAGGACGAGGAGCGGCTCGAGCCGCCGGGAGTCGCCATGACGGGCGAAGGCCTTGGCCGCGCTGAGGCACACGTCGGGATGCGTGTTTCCGAGGGCCTCCATCAGCGCAGGCAGGGCGTCGGCATCGACCAGCGATTTCATCGCGGCAAGTCGAACCTCGGGGTCCTCATCGTCGAGTGCCCGGACCAGCAGCGCCTGTGCCGCGGCGGTGTGCTTCTTGACCAGCTCGGCGACCGACCGCTCGCGAAGGTCGGGGTATCGTGAGGCGAGCGCCGCCTCGAGGAACTCGAGCCCTCTGGTCTTCTTGAGGGCAAACTCGAACGTTTCGCCCCGCAGCGCCGGGTCGGGATCGTTGAAGAACTCCAGCAGGAGGTCCCAGCCCCAGGGCTCGCCCACCTGGGCCATCACCTCTGTGAGGACCTCCCGGCGAACGTCGGCATGAACGCTCTGCAAGGCGAACCGGAGAGTGCCCGCGCCGGCGCCGCCCGCGTGGAGGCCCAGCGCCGACTTGAACGCCTCGGACCGGACCGCCGGGAAGCTGTCGTTGAGGGCGCGCGAGAGCAGCGACAGGGCCGGCCCGGCGGCACCTCCGGTCTTGGCCTTGCGGATCTGCTCGACCAGGAGTTGGAGACCGCGCCGGCGTACATCTTCATGCGAGGCGTTCAGGCCCGACTCGGCGGCTGCCAAGGGACTGGCTTGGTGGAGACGGGCCATGGCGGTGAAGGCGGCGTCGCGGACCTCGGGCTCCGGGTCGTGAAGCATCGAGCGGAGCCGCTCGGCCGCGCGCGGATCGTCGAGCGCAGCCATCGCCCGGCAGACCTCGGCGCGGGCCGTCTTGTCCTCTTCCCGGCTGAGTTGGAGTAGAAGGCCGAACGCCCGCGGATCGCCCAGCATCGCCAGCCCTCGCGCCCCCCGGAGGCAGGTGTCCAGCACCGGCTGGCCGTCGCCTGGAGCAAGGGCTCGAAGTCGAAGTCTTCGAGAGATGGCTCCGCCGTGGTGGAGGTCGTCTTGGCGGGCTTGGCCTTCTTTTTCTGCGACCCCGTAGGGTGCTCTGTGAGCACCAGAGCGCCGTCTGCACCTCGATCGGTCGGCACATCTGGCCCTACTGGCTCGCCATGACCCGTGTCCTCCAACTCGACGAGCTGTCGCTGCAAGTCGGGATCGCGCGACCGAAGGGCCTGAAGCAGCCGCTCGCGGGTGTGGATTGCGAGCAAGAACGCGGTGCGGCGGACATCGGGATCGGCGTCCTCGGCCCGGCGCCGCAGCGCCGACTGGACGGCCGGCTCGCCGAGCAGCCCGCGCCGGTAGAGTCGCAGCAGTGCGGAGCGGCGGACATCGGCATGCTTCGAGGTCAGCGCCGCCAGGTTCGACTCGGGCGATCGCGGGTCCGCGGCCGATTCGAGGCTCACCACGGCCGCCAGGCGGACCTCGGGCACCCGGGCGTTGAGGGCGTCGGTCAGCCGCGCCAGGGCCTGGTCGTCCTTCGTCGCGAGAGTTTCCAGAGCCTGCACGGCCAGCCGGCCGACGTCGGGCTTATCCGCCTTCAGCGCCAGGTCGATCGGGCGGAGGTCGGTCTCGCCGAGATGCCGGCGTAGTCCCCGGAACGCCGAGACGCGGACCGCCTCGTCCCGATGTCCGAGTAGCTTCTCCAGCAGGGTTGCGGCCCGGGCATGACCGGACGCGCCGAGGAGGTCGGCCGCATGAAGGCGAAGCGCGTGGTCGGCGTCGGCGTCGGCCTGCTCGGCGATCAGGCCCAGGGCGCGCGTGTCGGCGTAACCCGCGAGGGCTTTCAGGGCTTCCTCGCGACGGGTGGGATCGTCCTGCGACAGCTCGTGCTTGGCCCGGGCGTAAGCGTCACGAACCCAGTGTGCCAGCTCGCCGATCTTGCCCGCCGCGTCGACCGGAAAAACCCGGATCGTCTGGTCTTCGCACGCCCCAACAAGCCGGGGCCGCTCGTGGACCTGGACCATCGCCAGGGCGACGACGCGGCCGACCCCGTCCTTGGTCGTCGCCGGCTTGATCGCGCCCACCCGCGGCCACGACTTGATCGCGGCGTCGAAGGCTCCCGTGTAGAGGCGATCGCCGGGCCCCCAGATCATCGCCTTGATGACGTCGGTGTGGTTGTTGCCTCGCCCCTTGTCCTCGGGCTCGAGCTTGCCGCGGGCGTGGGTCAACAGGAGCTTCTGGTCGGCCCCCGCCGAGAGAAACCGCAGCTCGTCCGGCTCGAACAAGATCGCACTGACCGCACCCTCGTGCAGCCGCTCCGAAGCACTCAGCAAAAACTCAGGCTTGTCCTCGGCGTCGAAGACCAGGACAGTCCCCTTCGCCGTCCCGACCGCCAGCCAGCGCCCTGTCGCGTCGGCCGCCAACGATGTCCCCGGCTCGGGCAGGTCGAGCGTCTGGACCGACTTGCCGTTCTTGGTGGCCAGGATGACGACGCGCGATCCAACGAGGGCGGCCAATCGGCTATCGGCCAGTGGAGCCAGGGCCGTCGCCGGGATATCGAGGGCGGCGCCCAGCGGTTTCGGCTCTCCCGAAGCGATCGAGCCCACGTAGACCTGACCATCACCGCCGGCCAGGAAGAGGCTCTCGCCGACGGCCGTGATCGTCGTGCCGCCTCTCGGCAACGGGTCAGTGTCGAGCGTCAGCTTGTCCGCATCGAGCCGGTAGAGGGCCGTGGGTTGACCCTCGGGATGGACGGTGACAAACGCCAGCGTGCCGCCGACGCCGACGGCTCCCTTGATCTCGCCACGGTAGGTGAGGTGCTTATCGGCCGGCGCGGTCATGAGGCACCTCCTTCGCTTGCGAGGCGGAGCACGGCGTGGGTATGTCGAATCCGGGTGACGGCGACCAGGCACGCGGCTCTCTCCGTCACGCCCCGGGAGACCATGAACTCCTCGAGGATCGGCAGCGCACCGCGAGCAAAGTCGGCATCCTCGAGGGCCAGGTCGCGCAGGGTTTCGACCAGCGCCAGTTTCGCCCGCCGCGCCGGGAACGGCTTGAGCCGTTCGCCCGATTCCCCGGCTTCCGGGTCGCGCTTCTCGGGGCGCGGTGGGGGGATCTCGAACAGGGTGCGACGCAGAAAGCCCCATAGGTCGCGCAGGCTCGCGGGCAACTGCTCGGGCCGGGCTGGAGGACCAGGACCCCGGCTGTCGGCCTGAACTTGCGCGGCCTTCTTCGCCGCCGCGCCCACGGTCGTCGCGGGCGGGACGTACGGCCTCCAGCCCTCGGTGATTCCCCGGTCGCGATAGAGCGACCAGAGCGTCCGGATCACGAATCCGCGGACCCTCCGATCGGGGCTCTCGGTCAGGCGGAAGAGTTCCTCGGGCTGCCGGAACCGGGCCGATCGGTCGATGAGCTGCATGCCCAGGGCGCGCGTCGAACTCGTCAGCCGACTCGCAGAAACGGAAGACCGCCGCAGACGTGAGCGACTCGAGGTCGATCCGGTATCGGCGATGCTCGGGCGCGTCGTCGGCCAGGAGCGACTGGGCCACGAACCGGCGAACATCCGCGTGCGGATTCTCGGCCAGAAGGACCAGCTCGTCGGCCGATGGAGACCAGCGTGCGAACTCCCACCGAGCCAGCTCCAGCGCCAGGTCGCGGAGCGGTTTGCGGGTCTCCGAGAACAAGGGTCTCACTCGATCGAAGCCGAGGAACTCAGCGGGGATCTCGGCACCGGGATCGACAGGTCGATCGGTCTGAGCCAGAGCGATGTCGGGGTGATGGCGAAGAATGAACTTCATGGCGAACCGGCCGAGCGGGGCGTCGGCCGCGCCGGGGACGATGGCCATCTCCCAGAGCCGCTCGGCGCCGGCGAGCGCGTCGCCCTGAGAGGCCCGTGGCGCATGACCGGCGAGCATCTTCAGGAATGCGGTCTCCGAGATGATCCGGATGTTCGCGCCCGCGGCATTGAGCTCCTCGCCCTTGAGCTGCTTCGCGCCCTTCTTGCCGTGACCATACAGCGGCGAGCCCTCATCGCCGATGACGAGGTAATGGAGCTTGGCGGTCACACTCGAGGCCGCCGAGCCGCCCGCGCGACGGACCTTGTCCTCGGCCTCCTTGCGCTGCATCGTCGCCAGCTTGCCCGTGAACAGGAACGAGGCGCCGCCGAGGTCGACCGTCGCCGGCCCAGCAGCAGGCGCCGCGGCGGCTTCGGGGACGCTCGGTGCGAAGTCGGCGGGTGTGAAACCCTTGATCATCGTCTCGACGGCGAAGTTGTGATATCGCGGCTCGCCCCGAGCCGCCAACTTCAACAACCAAGCAAACCCCATATCCGAAGGCGCAAACCGGCGGACGTCGCCCAGCCAGCCAAGGACCTTCTCCGACATGCCCTCGTCGAACGTCAGCTCGCGCGCCCAGGCGGGGCCGTTCCGGCGCAGCTCGACGATCCAGGGGTCGGTTTCCCAGTCGGGGTGAAACGCCACGGCCTTGAGGAAGTCGAGGCCCAGCACCTGGGGCTTGAGCCGGCCCTCCTCGATCCAGGGGATGATCGTCATGGCGGACGATTTCAGGAAGAGACGGCGGAGGACGTCGCGATCGAGCGCGTTGAGGTCGAACCGCGCGAGCTGCTCCTTGATGAACTGGGTGAATTGGAAGACGCGGTTCGGAGTCCAGTCCTCCTGCTTATGGGCCATCTCGATAAGTCCGACGAAGTAACCCGGCCCCAGCGATTCGGCCGGATGAATCTCGAGCAGCAGGTTCTGGACGTGCCCGAACGGATCCTGCTTCGGCGTGAACAGCCGTTCGCGGAACCAGTCGGGCGTGAGCTCGCGGGCGCTGAAGTGCTTGCGAAGAGCCGTCGCTGCCAACGACTGGCCACGGGTCGATTCGAGCAGCCGGCCCCAGGCATCCAGTCCGATCTTCTTGCGCGGGTCACGCTCCTGGATCAGGTCGACGGCGAGCTTGCGGACGGCGCCATGGCGATTGTCCACCAGGCGGACGAGTTCATCCACCGGCAGGTCGCGGGCGTGGGTGCGGGCGTACTCGGCGGCATAGGCTCCGGCCGTGTCCGAGGGGGAGTCGAACAGCCGGAGCACCGCCTGGTGCAGACCGAGCGAACGAAACGCGCCCTGCTCGAACTTCGGGACATTGTTCAGCACCCAGACGACGAACTCGTCCGCCGGCCCGCTGCCCACACTCACCAGCCGGGCCACCCAGGCGGGCTCGACCTCGCGGAGCGAGGCGCGGAAGTCGGCCTTCAAACAGTCGGCGGCGAACTGCCGGACCCGGTCGCTCCGGCGCGCGCTCCAGCAGGCCGAACAGCGGGCGCGGGCTCCGCTGCCAGAGCGCGGCGAACGCGCGGTCGTTCAGGTCCGACCGCCCCTTCTTGAGATGGAAGTTCGAAGTGGTATAGTCGCCCGTCTCATGGTAGAAAATGTGGTTGGCGACCCAGGTGTTATGCCAGGGCGTGGTATCCTCGTAGCGAGCCAGCACGTCGGCGGCCACGTCGGCGTAACAGGCGGGACGGGATTGGCCCGTTCGGCGCAGGTATCGCCAGGCACGACGGCGGAGATAGTCGAGTGTGCGGCCGGTGATCTCCTGCGCGATCTGCGACGAATCCACTCTAGCCGCCAGCGCCCAAAGACCTCGGTGTCGTCGCGAGCCTCGGCCTCCTTGAAGATCCGCTTCAGCGCTCGCCACGGACCATAGCGCAACGGCACCTGGGCGATGATCTCAAGCAGGCACGACCGGGCGAAGGGACCGTTGTCTTCCCAGAGCGCCGCGATGATCACATGAATCCGGAGCCGGTCGGGAAGAGGACCTTCGGCCGTCGGCGATTCGAGCGCCTGCATCCCCTCGACTCGATAGTGCTTCTGCTCCTCGGGGGTTTTGCGCGAAGGCCTGGTCATGTAGTTCAGCCACGAACTTGGCGAACGTCGGCGCGCCCTCGCGCGGAGGCGTGGCGGGCGGCTTGTCGGGCTGGCCGGCCAGTTCGAGGACGACCCTGGTCAGCTCGAGGTCTCGTGACTCCCAGGCGCGTTGGACGTCGTCCAGATTGAGTCCAGTCAACACGAGAGTGTGCCTCATAACCGATAATATAGATCAGGCTTTCCAGCCCCACACGAATGGGTCGTCAGCCCGGAAACTCTGACCCACGTGATGTTTTGAGAGGTAGGGGGGCTGCTCGAGGTTATCGAGACAGCCCACCCTGAGCATCGCGGAGTCTCATCTACCACAAGACCTGGGACAACGAAGGCTCTCTGGCCCGCCCCCCGGAAAACTTCCGGCATGCGGGCGGAACCACGACCGGCAGGGTTGTCCCAGGCCCGCCCGCATGCCGGAAGTTTTCCGGGGGATCAGCGGGCCTGAAACAGCCTTCGTTGTGCAGCATGACCAGCCATACGCTCGGGCGGCGCAACACCGCCCTGGTGCAGAACACCGAGCTAGACCTGTCCTCCCAAATGCTCGATCGTCACGACAAAGAACGGATGTTTTGTGCACTAATCCCGAGGCGCCGCAAGAGGTTACCGGCTTCTTTTCGATTTCAGACACGACGGGTGGACGACCCTGGCACCGATTGTTGATTTATTGAAACACGAGGCTTGATAGGGCAGGTGGGCTGCCCGTTGATTCACGCGGCAACCCACCCTCGGCATCCAAGAGACATCTACCACAAGACCTGGGACATCGAAGGCTCTCTGGCCCGCCCCCCGGACAGTGCCCGGTATGTCGGCGGAACCACGATCGGCGGGGTTGGCCCAGGACCGCCGACATACCGGGCACTGTCCGGGGGATCAGCGGGCCTGAAACAGCCTTCGTTGTGCAGCATGACCAGCCATACGCTCGGGCGGCGCAACGCCGTCCTGGTGCAGAGCACCGAGCTAGACCTGTCCTCTCAGATGCCGAGAGTCGATTACCGAACCATGCCAGACGGCCGTCTTGTACACCATGAAAAGGGCGCCCGCAAGAGGGTGCCGGTTTTCTCTCTCAGGTTTTCCAGCATGGCCGAGGACATCACAAGGACTGGCCGCCCTCGGCCGTTCATCGGTCCCGACCCGGATCGCCCGCAACGTATGCCTGCGGGAGGTGCTCCGGGTCGCGGCGCGGGGTGCGGAAGTCGACGAGCTTGCTCGCCGGGGCGGGCCGGGCCTGTGAGATCGCCTCGCCGATCGCGACTCGCAAGGCCCAGAGGTCCTGGGGGCGGAGTCGGGTATAGTCGATCCGGCCGGCATCTTCGGCGCCGGCGATCCCGGTGCCCCGGCGAACGCCAACCAGGCCCAGCGACGCCCGCACCTGCCGGCCGACGGCCCAACGCGGCTCGTGGTGCAGGCGCGCCCAGAGAGTCAGATACTCCACGTCCTGCTGCCCGCGGCGATACGCCTTGAGGCGAACCGACGGAATCACCCCCTCGTGTGGGGCGCGGGTCTCCCGCCCCTGCTCGGCGCGCAACCCGCCCGCGGCCGGATAGAACAACGCCAACTCGTCGGCCCGGTCCCACGACCCGGCGCCCCCACCGTCTGCCAGGGGAGGACGCCATCGGTCCCGAGCGACCAGGCGTCCAGGCACCAACCCACCGGCTGGAGGTTCGAGCCCTCGACCGGATTGGTCGATCCGTACTCGACCACGATCTCGCCGTAGGCCCGCTTCCGGTCGAAGACCAGCCAGGGATAGGTTCGCATCGCCCCGCCGACCACGTGGTAATCCATCAGGCCGTCGAGACTGTCTCGCCGCCACTGGGGCCGGGAGATGTCGGCGCGGAACACCAGACGCGGCACGGGCCTCTTGTCTGCGGGGCCCTCCGCCACGGCTTGGTTGATCCCTTCGTGGAAGGCCCGAGCGAAGTATCGCAGCGCCCAGTAGTCCTGGAAGTTAGCCGGCTCGTCGAGGAGCCAGGGAGACGATCCTCTCGACCAGCCGCGCTCCTTGAAGTTGTTCTTGTTGTTGAGAAAACCGTGGAAGAGCGTCTCGGTCCATCCCTTGGCTCGGGCATGTTCGGCGATCCGCCGCGAGGCTGCGACGAACGCCCGGCGATACGACTCGGGGAAGGCCTGATCGGCCCAGTAGTCGCCTTGATAATAGCCCTCCATCGGAGTCGGCCAGTTTTCGTGCAGAGGCAGGTAGAAGCATTCGACCGGTACTCCCTTGCGCGGCAGGTCCGCGAACGCCGACCCGTCCAGCAGCGGGCCAAATCGGCGATCCCAGTCCGACCACTCGAGATCGAGCCGGCGCGCGTCCCATCTCGGTGCGCAGCCGTCCGCCATCTGTCCGCTCTGGTTGTAGGGGACGCGATTTAATACGGTCCGGTGCCGGTGTGCCAGTCGGTAGTAGTCGCGCTCGTTCGTCGGAAGGCCGTAACAGTTCATCTCGGGCAGGAAACTCAGATGATCGGGCAAGGTGAAATCCCAGACCCGAAGCGTCACGGCCAGGCGCAAGGGGCACTGCGCCGCCCCGCCGTGCGTTCAACAATGTCAGCGTCCCGACATACTCCCCGGCGGGTACGTGGTGCGGGACGTAAACCTCGGCGTGCAAACTCAAGTTTTTCGCGGCAACCGCGTCGTCGGGCAAGGGGAAATCCAGTGGAACGATCGGGTCGGGGAATGGGCCCAACTGCGAACGAACCGGGTGATAGCGGCCGATCCCGACCTGGATCGCTTTGCCGACTGGACCGTCAAAGACCAACTCGGCGCAGATCGAAGCAGAGAGAACCGGGACGGGAGAGCGGAGAAGGACCTGGAAGGCGACGAACTCGTTCCGCGCCGAATGGAGCGTGACCCGTCGAGCGGCGGAGTCCCAGAGATGATTGGCGGTCAGGTATCCATCGGGCTGGGAGGGGACTAACTCGCCCGTGTCGGCTTGGATTTTGTCGAGCTCGTCGAGGATGGCGATGAGCGTGGGGATTGAGGCGACTTCCCAGGAGGGCGGTCTTGCCGGCGTCGCGCCACGGCGCATCGCGGTGGCCGGTCTCGGCTGGGGAAGCGGCGCGGGGATGCGATTCGAGACCTGGAAGCGGGCCGTCGCCGCCGGCCCGAGATTTCCGGCCCCGTCCACAGCCCTCACCGACAGCGTGACCGTCGCTCCGGGGGCTAACTCGACATCGCGAAGCAGCATCTCGACTCGCTCGCCCACCGCGCCGGCCATCGGAATCCGCTCGCGTGGCAATGGCCGGCCCTCGATTGCCACGAAAAACCCGAGCGTGCCAGCCGGGCCGGAGTCGCGGGGTGTAACCCACGAGATCATCGCTTCGCCGGCGGGCAGTTGGGTCGTCTGGGATGCGACCCTCAGGCCGCTCGGGGCCGCAGGCGGTTGATGATCGTCCGGCCCGAGTTCGACGTGGAAATAGGGAGCACTCGAGCGATTCTGTTGACGGCTGTAGACGAACCGGTTGGGGAAAATCCGTTGTGTGAACGTCTCTCCGTTGCGGGCCCATTCCGACCCCGTGTCGTCGAACACGAGGAAACCATGGCTGAGTCCCGCCAGGCGGGCCGCCACGACCCGCGGATCGACCAGCACGCGTTGCCAACCCTCCCGATCGGGCGAGGAGGCGTCCGCCATCCTCCAGGTCGTGCCGCCATTGCCCAGGATGACGTGGCAGAGATCGCCCCCGCCGGTCGACCAGGGTAAATCAGGGTGCCGTCGCCGTCGAAACGTCGCCCCACCGGGTTGGACCGAATAGCTGCTCCCCGTTCCCTCGAACCACTCGGCTCCCATACTGCCGACCGTCACCCGCCGGAGCGGCTCGTTGTCCGATCGCCGCACGTGGAGCGCGGCCGATCGGATCGTCCGCCCCCGTAGCGGCGCGGTATCGATGTCAAGCAGGGTCATTTCCTGGATGCTCTTGAACTTGAGCCTCGATGCGCCGCCGTTGTTGCCGTCGCTCTCCGGACCGACATCCGATACCCAGGTGTCGCGCGTCACCTCCAGCCGCACGGGCCGGCCCGCGGCCGACGCGGGTTGGCCATGTACGGGGGACATCGCCATTAGGAAGGTGAGAACCCAGCAATTCATGAGGATGGCAATGTGTCGCATGAGGGCGAAGCTCGACGGATCTTGGCCTGCGGAGAAGACGCAATTCCTTCAGAACATGATGGTCTCCTCTCGTGTCGAAGCTGGATCGATGGTCAAACCCTCAGGAATATTTTACGCCGATACATCCAGAACAGGATCAGCCAGAGCACCAGCAACATGGCCGCGCCGTGGAGCAAGGGCTCGTAAGGTGATCCGAGGATCTTAAACGCGTCCTTTCCCAGATGAATCTTGAGGCTGTCCCGGATGAAATCCTCGAACAGGCCGGACATGCAGTAGGCCGCGATCGAGTTCATGCCGATCACCTGGAGTGGAAAGGCCCAAGACCGGAAGTTCAGAAGGTCGAGGATGGCGTAGAAGCCCGCCAGGAACAGGAAGCACCAGCCGCCGCTGAAGAGCACCCAAGTCGGAGTCCAGATTCGCTTGACCACCGGGCAAAAGCCGAGCTCACCCAGGCCCCAGCCGGCCGCCAGGCTGACCCCGCCGCCGAGGATCAGCCAGAGGACCTTCGACTCACCACTCCACGGACGCCGCAAGATCCCGCCGGCCAGGAGACCCAGGATCATGGTCCCTAGCGTCGGGATGAAGCTCAATGTGGAGTAACCGCCACTGTTGCCAACAAACGGATTCTCACGAGGGAACCAGTTCAGGAACCAGGTGTCGAAAGCCCAAGCGGCGTTGCTGTTGATGTCCCAGTGCGCTGCGAACCCGCTCGGGTGCTCCGAGAAGCTCCCAGGAACCCGGTTGGCGGCGTAATCGAACTCGGGACCGGGGGCTGAATAGAGCGCGAACGCCGACCAGTAACCGACGAGGATTACTCCCAGGGCGATTCCTTGCACCCGCGTCGAGAACAACGCCAGCACGAACAGGAACGTATATCCCAGCCCGATCTGGCTGAGCGTATCCTCGAAAGTGAAGTAAGTCTGCGGATGATGCCTCGACCGCAGGAAAACCCCCAGGAAGACCAGGATCAGCGACCGCCAGAGCGCATGCGCCGTCATCTTGGCCTTCGACTGCCCCCGCAACAGCCGGCCGGCCAACGAGAATGGCAAGGCCACGCCAACCAGGAACGAGAACGAAGGCTGAATCAGGTCGTGGAGCGAACAGCCCACCCATTGCACATGCGACTGATGATAGCACAATAGCGCCCACAGTTTGCTTCCCGGTACCCTGTTGGATACCGCGCAAAAGCTGAGGACCTCGGCCATCATCAGGAACATAACCAGCCCGCGGTAGGCGTCGATTGAAGCCAGGCGCGGTGGAGCCGGCTTCGGTCGGGATTCGAGTTCGGGCAAGGCTGCGTCGGATTGAATCATAATAGGTAATGACTCGATTTGGATGCAATGAACGCTCAAGTCGGTTCGACGGTTGGGCCAGCCGGGGGATCGAGGCGTTCGTCAGATTCCGTAGAGTTCGCCATACTTCCGGCGCAGGCCGTCGATCAGCGCGTGGTGGTCGGGCGGGGAGCCGGTGACGCGCTCGATCAGCTCCGCGGAACGATATCGCTGGCCCTGTCGGTGAATCTTCTTGCGGAGCCAGCCGAGAAGGCCATGAGAATCACCCTGTGCCAGGGCATCGTCCAGGCCGCCCAGCGCGGCATCGGCTGCGGCATAGAGCTGGGCCGCGTAGATATTGCCGAGTGTATAGGTCGGGAAATAGCCGATGAGCCCGGCGCTCCAGTGAATGTCCTGGAGGCAACCCTCCGCATCGCTGCCTGGGGTCACACCCAGGATTTCCCGGTACTTCTGATTCCAGGCCCCGGGCAGTTCGTCAACCGTCAGCGCGCCTGTGAGAAGGTCCTGCTCCAGCTCAAACCGAATGATGATGTGCAAGTTATAAGTGGCCTCGTCGGCCCGGACGCGGATCAAAGAGGGCGCTACCTCGTTGATCGCGGCGTGGAACGATTCGACCGTCTCATCCGCCAGCGCCTCTTGGAAAACCCGTGCGCGCCATCGGTAGCCAGTATTCCCAGAACGACCGGCTGCGGCCTACGAGGTTTTCCCAGAAGCGCGATTGGGATTCGTGGACTCCCAGCGAAACGGCCTCGCCCATCGGTGTGCCATAATGGGCTTCCTCCAAACCTTGTTCGTAAAGCCCGTGACCCACCTCGTGGAGTATGCCGAAAAAGGCGTCTTCGAAGTGATGTTCCTCAAACCGCGTGGTGATACGGCAGTCGCCCGGTCCGATCCCCGTACAGAACGGGTGAGCCGTCACGTCCAGCCGGCCTCGCCGGAAGTCGAAGCCTACTGCTGACGCAACCGCCTCGCCGAAGATACGCTGCCGGTCGCGCGGATAAGTTCGCCGAAGGATGGCCCTACTGTCAGAACCTACAGAAAGACTCGGACCTTTGCCATTTCTGGATTTGCGGGCGGCAGCCTCGGCGATCACCGCCACCAGCGGCGTTAGTTCGAGACGGAGGGCATCGAACAGGACGGCCAAGTCGGCATTCGTGGCCCCCGGCTCATACTCGTCAAGCAATGGATCGTAGACCGATCCCACAGCCCCGTCTGTTCGCTCACGCGTCACATGGCCCACCAGGCAGGCTGACTCGGCTCGCTTGAGGTGGATGATCTTTTCCAGCCAGGGCCGGAATCGCGCGAAATCGCTCGCAGCACGCGCCGTAACCCACTCAGACTGAGCTATTGAGGTCGTCCGCGCCAATTCTTCGATCAGCGAGCGGGGAAGTCGGACCCGTCGGTCGTAGCCTCGCCTCATCTCGCGGATGTTCACGGCCTCGGCCGAGTCGGGGTCGCTGACTAAGGTTGATCCCTCGACGGTGGTTAGTAAATCGGCGATCTGGGGATCGGTCGCTCGTTCATGGTGCAAGCCCGCCAGCAGTGCCAACTGACTACCACGGTGGATGGCACCACCAGGGGGCATATACGTCTGCTCGTCCCAGCCCAGCAACGACGAGCACGAGGACAGAGTCGCCAGTTCCCGCGACCGGCGGATGAGGGCTTCGTACGCCTCCCGAGGTTCGGTGTTCACCGAGATTCTCTCTTCCCGTTTTTCCTTGGTTCGAAAATAAAATGGCAGGAGAGGTTATGATACCTCTCCTGCCATTTTGGTCCAAGCCTCACGGGTTAGCTTGCGGCGGCGTGACCGATCCGTTCCCGCGCTGACAGTCGCTAAATGGGCGACACTCAAGGGGCGGCGAATCACGAGGCGTTTCTGTCACGCTTATCGGAATGCCCTCGATTTCGAACTCGTTGATCGACTGCGATCGGCGGGTCGATCACGACTGGACGTTCGTGTTCCGCCTGAAGAACCGGCGGAAGGCAAACAAGCCCGCCATCCCGATGCCCAGCAGGGACATCGAAGTCGGCTCGGGGACGCGGTAGAGCAAAGGACTGGATTGCTCGCCGGCGGCTTCTTTGTTCGTCTGCCATTCGCTACTAGCAGCCCTCTGACTCCATGGGCAGTTCGTCGGGACGACGAACGTGAAGGTTCCGTAAGCCCGGACGAGCAAAAAGTGAGCGGTGGATACGTTGCTTGAAATCGAGACGCCGGTCAGGTTATCCGGATGATTGCCGGAAGGACCCTTTGGCACCACCACTGTCAGGCCAATTAAGGAGGGGACACCACTGGATGTGACATCGACGCTAGTGCTGGTGGTCACGCTCGCTGGAATGGACGAAAAGTCCGAGTCCACACTTATCGTGGTGGAACCCGCCTGGCTGCAGGTCACGAACGCCAAGTTGGCAAGCAGTCCCACTGTTAATGGAAAGAGTAACGCGGGTCTGCTCATTGGGCACCTCCAAGAATACCTGGCTTGTCATGAAAACAATCGAACACATCCTTGACCTTCGACGTCGTGGCTTAAGAACCACAATCGTGGTCCAGATCCGACCTCGGTGCATCACCGAAAACCGAATGCCCCGCACTCCGTCTGGCAGCGTCTATCGTCCCACCTAGGCCAAGGAGTTAGCTGTTGTGTCACAAGAAGCCCACTCCTGGCCATCCGAGTACGATCAGTCGAGGGGAACTTTCGGGAATCTCTCTCCAGCTCCGGTGGTGTTGTGCCTAAGTTCCAACACGGATGCGGTTCATCAGATCGGGGCTCTCGACAACAGGATCCTGCGGATCGTGCAAAGTGAAAATCATCTCGACTTCACGGAAACCGACGCCCGTCGGTTCTTGAGATCTACAGGGCGCTCATCGTGAGCGATCCACGGCCGTTGGACTTAACTTGCGTATCCTGGGCAGGATTGTCACTGGGCGCTGATCGTTCATGAGGCGAGTTCCAATCCATCCTCGGCTCATCCAATCACAGAAATGGAAAGCGTGTCGCGAGTAAACCCATCTAGAGATCGGAGCCGTTGAATCCTCACTCAGGGAACGCCACTCGGACCCCTTACACATAACGGATTCAACTACCAAGTTCAAACCAAAAATCGTTCGCCTTCGTCAGCAAGGTCGTCTTGTTGAAAAAACCGAACATCCTATCGTGATCGGGACGATGTCTGCTAGAATGTCTCCTTGCTTGGCCACAGGGCTCTACAAATTGACGCTGTCAATTTGGAAGGGTGACGCTTTTCGAGGCCAGAAAGTATGGAGATAGGGTGGACTTGGTTGGGATGCTTGCGGCCTGGCCAGTATCTTGCACCCGTGATAGTGTGCTGGAGGCTTTTTGATTAGACGTTAAGTTCTCGAACGTGCCGCCACATTAAAGGAGCTCAAGACGAAGCCGCAAACTTCTTGAAGCGGCGGGCGAGCATTGTTCGTTTTTGAAAAAAAAAGTTGCTTGGCGTCGGGGAAACGGCAGTCATCTAAGGTTATGGTAGGGGTGTTAAAGCTCGATTTCGTCACTACCAAGAGGGACGTCACGTGAAGTGAAAAGAAGTGGAGATCCGCTGTGATCGCTGGTCAACGAGTTCCTCGTGTTGGCCTGATCAAAATCGCTTTTAACTTGGTCAAGAGATGAGACCTCTTCTGAAAACTTTTATTGATTCGTGAAGCAAGTGGGGGCCGTTTGCTCAGGAATGTCCCCTTCGCGCGATCAGATCGACAGGAAGAGCCAGGGACCCAAGTTGCTGCGGAGTTTGCCGAGAGCGGTCTGCTCCACCTGATGGATGCGATGGCGACTCAATCCACAGTCGCGTTCGAGCTCCGAGTAGGTTCGATGGAAGTAAGTTTGAGTGGTTTCGGGCGGATCCGGTTGAGAGACAGGCGTGCGATCGGCCTCGTTCGACGGAATCGAGGTGGCCCAATCGGATTCGCCAGGAACCAAGGTGGACAGGCCATAGCGCTCTCGGATGACCCAGGCTTCAACCGGGTTCAACCGCTTCAGCGCGGCTTCCAATAACAGGCGCTCCTCGTGGACAGACGCCTCTTCATCGGGACGACGACAATCGACCATCGTCTCGAGGGTCGCGGCCGTTTCACCATCTTCCTCCGTCCCACCGCGCATCTCGAACTCGATCTGGACCCGTCGTGACGGCTCGAGTTGTCGCGCAGAGATTCCCGTCTCTCGAGCGAGATGGTCGATGCTTGACGGTTCCGTCCAGGCATCAGCATTCCGCTCCGGACCGCCCAGAGCGGCGATTGCCCGGCGATACCGTTTGCGTAGCAAGAAGACGTGTTCGGGAACGCGGATCAACGAGTCGTTCGCGATGAGGGCTCGATAGACAAATGCAATGATCCATATTTCTGCATATGTGGAAAATTTTGTGTTGTGGACCGATGGGTCGAAGTCCTGGCTCGCTCGGACCAGTCCGACGTTCCCCTCCTGGACGAGATCGTCGAAGGAGAGTTTACTGCTTCGATATCTTCGAAACGATACTGACCACAAGGCGAAGGTTTGCCAGGATCAGTTGCTTCCTTGCGGTTGTGTCCCCTCGCTTGATTCGGTCGGCCAGCTCGCGCTCTTCGCTCGCCGAGAGGGGACTCCGCCCGTCCGGAGAATCGGCAGACTCGTCGTAATGGGGGCAGGGAGGTCGGGAAGGACGTTGAGAATCGCGGTGGCGACGCCTTGGATCGCTTGGTGAATGTGGATCACACTTGTCGTTCGTGCTGAACCTCGTAGCCCGCTTGAGCCTAGAGGGTTCGCGGAGCGTCGGAATCTCGCGGGCGCAGTTCGAATTCATCGTCAATCCTTCACGATCATCGATCGCTGTTGGGGGCTTGGAAGCAGCGACAACAGGTGTTTCGAGGGATGCTCTCCAGGATTTGGACGTCGTGCGTCGCGCTAGGACCAGATGACGCGGAAGCGGGCGTGGCGCTGTTTCGTCGGTGAGGGTGATCGATTCCAGGGGCGGGAGCGAATGGCTTCGACGGCGTCGCTCGCCGTGCGAAAGGCGGTACTTCGTGGTTCAGATCCGAGATCTCCCACGGGCCGCAGATACCAGAGTCCGCTCCGGTGCCCGGCGCGGAATTGGGGTATGAACCGCGGTGTATAGACCGTGAATTGTTCGTCCGAAGCGCGGTTGACCACGACCAAAGTGCCGTCGATTCCCCTGGGGTTGACGTGGAATCGGGGTATCGATGCCATGAACACTGGCTGACAAGTCAACATCCGCAGCGCGTGAGCTGATGAGCCGGTTCGTCGTTCGTTGCCGGTGGTTCGTGGTCGGTCACTGACCCCGCTCGATCGCGCGGCGGGGTGTTTCGGCCAGGGCTTGGCGCCTCGCGACAAGGGACCGCGGGCAACAGACAACCGACAAGATTGCGGTGAAGGTCGAGTGATGATCGTTGCCATTGGTGGCCACCTCGCGGAATCGATAGATTGAGAGCAGAAGGGTCGGCGCGGACGGGAACCCGCGCCTCTCCGTCGGAAGAGATATCAACGTGGCGACACTGATCGTGGAATGAGAAGCGTAGCGAACCACGCTCATCTCGTGAGGGGGCAGCAAGGTTCCGAGGGTGGTCAGGACAGTCGGGGATCCGGTAAATCCCGAGTGGCGCCGAAGACGGTCGTCCGCCGACATGTCCAGAGCATTCTGGGAGCCGACGGAATGTCTGACGGTGTCGACTTCGAGTGACTCGTTCCCCGATGGCAGGGGTCAACTGGTTCGGACGGTCCGGGTAGGTGGAAACTCGCAGACGCATCGGCGGCCAGACAGCGGAGCATTTCGGGAGCATTGTCGCCATCCCGCACCGATTCCGCCAGCGCACCGAGAGCCCAGTCGGCACGCTTGCCGTAACCTGAGAGGAGCTTGAGCCAGCCCCAAGGTCGCTGATCCTCGTAAAAGGCCAGATCGATGACCAGCCGCGAGTCGTCGCCCGACGCCCTTGGATTCCGTCGGAGTAATTCGGCGGGGATAACGCTCCATCGCCAGTCGCACAGTGCTCCGGTGAGTCGCGCCCCGGTAATGACGGTGCCGCGCAGGTCGGCGCCGACCAGCTTGGTGCCCCGGAGATCGGCGCGAGATAATCGCGCCTCGCGGAGGTCGGCTTGGCGTAGATCGGCTCCCTCCAGAAAAGCGTGGACCAACCGAGCCCGGCAGAGGTCGGCCCCGCGGAAGTCGGCCTTGCGAAGATAGCAGCCCGACAGATCTGCGGACGTTAATCCGGCTCCACGAAGGTCTGCACGGGCCAGGAAAGCGCTGCGAAGCACTAATCCTTCGAGATCGACGTCGATCAGGCTCAAACCGCGCCGCGCCGCCCATTCCAGGGCCCGGGCGTAAGTCGGGGCCTCTATGACCGCGACCGTGCTTCGCGTCCAGCGGTGTAAAATCGAGTAGATCGGCATGCCTAGGCTCTCCGGGTTTCTTGCGTGGTGAGTACTCCTGCCCGACCCGACGTGGCCCCCGTGGGAATCATGCCCTCGGTAGGCCACTCCGGCCGTGGAATTCCCGCGTGTTGCGCCGTTGCTGGTCCCACCGCAATCGAACGTGGTTCCAGACGGCGCCTAGAAACCTCGCGGCGCGGGAAAACCGTCCCCGATGAGGTGGGAGGAAATCCCGCCGCACGAGGCACACACATCGATATCGAAGAAGTTCGGGCAGACGATCGCAGTCCGTCCGGCGCGATGCAGGGAATGGTCCGGCACCCCGGATCCCGGGGGGAATTGCTCCCCCCGGTCTCCGAGATCAGGACAGCGATCATTGCAACACCAGGAGGCCGCGAAACGGAGCTCCAACGGTCCCCGGGCGCACACGACCCTGCTTGGCCTCGGACTGTGACATTCGAGCGGCCCGAATCTTACGAGGAGGACCCGGGGCCGGAGGGTCCAGACGGTGGGAGGTCCGGCTGTGTGATCGGAGGATCGTCTCCCGAATCACTCGCCGGCGAAACCTCGTGATGGTGAACGGCCGATGCCGCAGCGGCGGCACCCCAAGACAGCGGCGCTCGGGCTGAGCCGCAGATCAAGCGTCTCCAGGGAGACAAGGCTGTCGAACAGTGAGTGTCTACGCATGGGCGAAATGCCCTCCTGTGCAAGTTGACTTGTCACGGTTGATCGAACGAACTAATAAGTACCTGCGGAAAGAACTGCTCGAGCTTCACTCTTCTTCGGTGTCGCGACTTCCTCGGTACCGTACACCCATATGATCCGCACATGCGCGTCTTCAGTTGCATAAATTTTGTTTTATGTCTCGTTTTTTTGGGATGAGACGGGTTTGGTCGCTCAGGTCCTAGTCGTACAACGATTGCACGCATGTATCGCGACTTGCCGCATCTCGCTGAAAACCGGAGTCAATCGTTCTCGAATTGGGTTCTGACTTCCTCTAATCGTTTTCGGAGGGCAGATCGCTGCGAAGGAGGCGAGAGGCGCGTTCACAGGCCGCGATATGCATCAGGTCGTAGGCCAACTGCACGCGGCCAGAGGGATCCGAATCGTGCGAGCGGAGTTGTAGGAGCGGGATGATTGTCCGGAGCCAGAGACGTTGTTGCGATTCATCGTTCAGAGCGGCCTGGATCAGCTCATCCGCCGTCGGCTCGACGAAGACGCTGGTCTCTCTGTTACTGAGGATGGTCTCGGCCGGCTCCTCGGGGCCGCCCATGACTTCGTTGGACAGACTCCTCGCATGATCGCTCAACGTTTCGCCCCCTTCTTGAGTCGGGAGACTCTGACCGGGGGAGGGGAACAGTGGGGTGGATTCGTCACGTTTCATGGTTGCCTCCCATAATGTCGCAGGCAATCGAAACACTCGGCATGCGACACGAATGCACCATTGCGTAGCCCACACCTTGCCCCAGAGCACCCGCAGCCACTGTCGATCGCGCGAAAGTCACAGGACCTCATGGCTCCGAGCAAGGACAAAGTCTCGGCGACGTCAGGTCGTTCAGCACTGTGTGCCTCGTCGGATCCACTTGGCTGCGCAGGCCCAGGATCGCTGCGATATATCTCGGCGCATAATCGGGATGCCCAGGGTTAACGAGCATGCAAAGCCGGCGCACGGACTCGCCCCGACAGGACAGATTCTGGGCTACCGGGCAATGGACACACAGCCCGGGTTGGGAGTTTCGGAAGGCTGAAGGCTGAAGGTCAAAAACTGAATCAAGACTGGTTTGAATCATCCTTAAGCCTGCCAATGCCTTCCGACCCATTCATTGCGAGACCGTGAAGCTGGTGTAACCATTGGATGCGAGGTTTGGGCAGCTCGCCGAGGTCACGCTGCATGTGAGAAGTAGCGGACTGCACGTCAGGCTGGTTTGGGTCAATCTGAAAGGATTTGATCGTATCGTTGAGCAATACTGACTCTGTCCACTGGGACAAGAGCCCGACACGAAATAGTAAACTCGGAATTCGACCTGATTCTGGGTGCAGACCAGCTCGTATAGGAGCTGGTTCGTGCAAGCGGATGCCCATTGTGTCGTCGGATTGCCGGAGTAGACTAGCGAGGTCGCCCCGTTGCCTAGGATCAGGTTCGTCCAGGAAACCGTGAGATTCTGCCGAGGGATCTGACACTGACCACACGAGTAGCCCGAATGGATCGACGTACCCGACCGATAGGCGACCCACCGTCCGCCGACTGCACAGGCCGTGAGGATGTCGCCAGCCTGAGGTGTGCCCCAGAGTACGACGACGGGTATCGTCGTGGAGGTATCCACGTTCACGATCCCCGATCCGCCTTCAATCTCTTTGCCGTCCAGTTCGGCTGGATGGGTCAAGTAGACGTAGCCCGGCTGTGTCGGCATGCTTCCGCCGTCGTAGACCTGGACCATCCGTCGCGCTGTGACCCGCGTCGAAGCCTCCGCAACACGATCAATCGCTCCGCTCAAAGCAGCCTGGCGGTCGCGAAGGATCCTAAGTTCTCGGTCGCTAACCATCGGTTATACTATCCCGGGTTTCACACCTCGGGAATGAGTCCTCGAGTCTCTGATTTAAAAATTATGATCAAGTTTTCATCTATCTGAGGACCAATAAAGCATCCGTGTGAAACCTCATCCGTCGTAGCGGAAGACCCACCGGCCGCCGACGGCATCGCACACGACCGTTGTGCCTGCCGGGGGGACCTGCGTACCGGCATTCCAGGCGTAAAGGATCGTCGTTTCCTCCTGGACATACGTTGCCGATGACCCCTCAGACTCGTTGCCGTCTATGTCCGCAGGCACACACGCGTAGAATGCCGACGCGGTCGTCGGGTAGGTCGAGACCGTCGTCGTCTGCGCCAGGATTGCTACTGACCCTACAGGTGCGAGTCCCGGCTCGCGGTTGATCGTCTTCTCTCCAGCTTTTGGACGGTCACGGATCACTCGCAAATCAGTCATGTTTGGATTTCTCTGTTGCCGTTTGCCAGTTGTCAGCGAACGCGAGTCCCCTTAACTGGGAACAGGCAGCTACCCATTATGCCGGGTGGAGGCCCTGTGATCCGAGAGCTGGAGCACGGTCTGCTGTCGATCCGCCTCGAACGTCCAGGACACGCCGACAATCCAGGGGTAAGTCGGGGATTCGCCTTGATCGGAGCCTACGTTGGTCTGGAGATTGGCGTCTCGGCCGCCGATCTCGCGGATGCGGTCGCCGACCTCATAGTAGGTCGTGATGTAGGGGATGGTCAGGCTGCCGGCTAGCGGCGGGAATTCGTAAGCCGAGCGGAGCTGCTCCGCGTGTGTCGTCGCCGCTTCCGTGTCGTCACGGATGACGACCGGGTTGGTGCCGTCCCCGCCGGCCTGCTGGTAGTTACGGCTTCCCGCGGAAATGCTTGTGTACTGGAAGTGGTCGCGGGCATCGGCAGAACGCCATCGGGAAAACTGCGTCGGCGAGGCGATCCGCTTCGGCGCTATCGCATCGATACGCCGGTCATCCTCGATGATCGTGGTTAGACGTAGGCTGAACTGCTTGCCCGAGGGCGGGACGACTTGCCATGTGATACCCCGTATATCGCCGACGACCTTTCCACCGTTCCACTGCTCGGGATCCTCCACGGTCACTTCGATCCCGAGCCGGTCGGGCAGGAGCCGCCACCCTCCGGTAACGACCTGCCAGTTGGAGTTGCTTGCCTCAGGCTGAACCGACGAGTCTCCGCTATAGGTCCCGAAGAGAATCTCGAGCGTCGCACGTAGTGGCCGTCCATCCGAGTCGGTTGCAATCAGGGTGTTCAAACCGGGACGGTATCGTGTGACGTAACTCTTGGTGTTCGTTTCCGTTTTGGGAAATACTGGCGAGAGGTCGAGGGCCTCGACGGACCACTCCTGTGTCGCCTGATTGTAGTGTCCATCCCCGCACTCATCGGCGCCGTACCACCGGTACTTCCGCCGGGTTGCAGCTAATGTTGAGGGGGTGAACGACGATGCGAAGAACTGCTTGCGATTTGCCGATTCCTGGTCCCCGGACGCCGGCTCGAAGAGCGGTGCGAGCAAGACACTGACCTCGATCTGTCGTTGCTCCGTCTCGACACGCCAGGCGTTGACAATCTGGTTCGCGTCGTGCGCCAGGTGAAGATGCGTGACGTTGTTGGCCGACGGGTCCAGAGTTCCCGTCCGGGCTGGCGCCAGGTAGACGAGCTTGGGTGTGAGGGTCGCCGCGGCGTCTCGCCGGTAGATCTTCAAGAACGTCTGGGGAGTTCCGGACGCGTCGGCATCGACCTGCCAGGTCATGAGGAAGCCAGCATAGCCCAGCAGGTCGGCGAGCACCTCCGGGAGGGCCTTTCCCGTCGCATCGTAGTCGCGGATCACGCAGTTGGTCGAGACGGCGGTTGCCGGGTTGAGGATATCGCTTCCGGCCGGCGGCGCGAGCGTGTCCAGGAACTGCATGATCGTCGTCGAGTTCGGCCACAGCACATAGTCGTCACCGGGATTCGGCTGTGCGAGAAGGTACAGGATCGCGTCGCTTATGTACCAGGGCGCAACGTAATCCTCCCCCGCCGACTCCTCCCGCTCTATGAGCAGCGGGTCGATGAATACGGGGTAGTTCCCGGTCTCCTCATCGAAGGTATAGAACTCGTCCGGAGTCGAATTCGCGAGGATTCCTCCCTGCGTGCCGATCGAGTTGTCCGCTGGGTTGAACCGGCAGGGTGCGTGGATCTCGACGTCAGCACTCCCGTCGGTGAGATTCGGTGTATCCGCGTCACGCTGGACGCGCGTGTGAATCACGTCATCGTAGCATCGCACCGCGACTCCCACCGCGGTGAACATCACGCGTTGGGTCTGCGGGGTTAGATCCACCTGAGGGATCTGGGCAAACCCGTCGAAGAGGATCAGGGGCGACCCATCAGGGTTCTGGCCCATTACGACCAGCCGGTCATCAGGCAGAACGACGTACGGCCCTTGCGCGTCGATGGGCCAGATATCCTCGAACTGCGAGGGCCAGCCGAATCTGAGCGCCAGCGAGTCGTCGAGGATGTATTGGAACTCGGCGGTCGGTGGCTCTGGGCCCTCGCGATAGTCGATGCGCAGGCATCGTAGATTCGGTAGCAGCGTCGTGGGATTCTCGTTGTTCCCCGCATTGTCATTCTTCGGCTCGTACAGGTAGACCCCAAATACCAAGGGGTTGCCGTAGAGAGGCGGCGTCGAGTTATCGAGGTCAAAGCTCCCGGCCATTTCAGCTCCCCAGCCCCAATGCGCGCACGGCGTTATAAACCGCCTGAAGCATTGCTTGTTCGTTGCCGGTATAAATGGACCCGGCGGTCGCCGCGCCCATCTTCGGCTGCGTGGTTGGGGCGTTGCCGAAAAAAGCCAGCTTCTGGTTGCTTGCGGTCCCGATTTGGGTCCCGGTTGCCGTTCCCAACGTGATGTTGACCCCGTCGGCCCACGATCCCACGACATTGAAACATTGGCGGTTGTCGGTAAGGCTCGTGACCGTTGAGGCCCCCGCGGCAACGGTGGCAAGACGGACATGAGATGTGGCGGGGTAGCTCGCCCCGACGGTCAGTGCCCCGGAGTTAGTCAGATCAAGGTAGAGGACCTGGGTCGCGTTGGCAGCCATCGCTTGGGAGGCGGAACCTGGGAACGTGCCGATCGCACCGCCCTGTGTAATGTAGGAGCCGGCAGCCACGGCGACATTCAGCGAGGCGCTCGGGATTTCCGTCGTTGTCACTGCCAGGCCGCCGACCGGGGCGAGTCCGTCGAGCGTGGTGCAGTTGCCGTTCACGGGCACCGACCAACCGGTGTCGCCGATTGCCGGCATGGCCAGCTTGACATTAGACGTGTAGGTATTGCTCATGCGGGGCTCGAATTCCAGGTGAGAACTGCTGATGGTAGCCCGAAACCGCCAGACCCGAAGCTGGTTTCACCGTAAGTCTCGAGGTCGTACTGCAGCCGAGTCGTTGTGCCGGCGAACGTTGCTGGTGTGCGCGGCGGGGCGACGATCGCGATCGACGTCGTTATGGGTAATCCCGCGTTGCCCGCGTTGTCGAAAGGTACGACGGCGAAGGACCATATTCCGCTTGCGAGAGGCTCTGACACGAAGGAATAAGAGCTGGCGGCCTGGCCAAATCCCAACGCTCCAAATCCGCCAAACCCGAAACCATCGGTGACGATGCCCCCCGGATAGGCGGTGATGTCGGCCAGGACCGTCGCATAGTCGATCACACCACCGGGTTCGATGGCGCCGTAGATGTGGAAGCCGGCCAGGTCGATCCCCGTGTATGTTCCCGACTGCCAGGTGAGCTGCGCCCGCCTTTGCGGGGCGCCCGGGAGCGATTCGGCGAAGCTAACGTACTCCTCGCCCGAGTTTACGGTCCCGATGTCGATCCGAACCGGACCCGAGGGGATGGGCACCCAGGTCCAACGGCGCAGCCCCGTCCAGGCAAGTTGCTGGTTGACGTAAACCTGCCACCAGTTGCCGGCAGCCGAAGATGTCTCCCATGATAGGTAGACTTGGCCGCCGCGGATCTGGGGCGGGTAGACTTGGGTGATCGTGGCTTGGGAGAAGGCCATATCAGGTCAATCCATAGAACACAGCGCGATAAGGCAAACACACGCCCGAATCCGTCCACTTGGGACCCTCGGGGGACGGCAGGTACTCCCCCTGGAAAATGACGTCGGGGAATATCCGCCCAATAGGATCAACAAGTATACGTACTATGCCATCGGCATATGAGAGGAGATTCGCCTCGGCGGCCAGCAGGCTCGGTATGTCCTTGCCGATCAGGAGTCCTGTGACTTCGAAGGTGCGGCCGCGCGTTCCTGCGAAAAGGGTCACGTTGCCGTTGGTCCCGTTGAACGAGTCGACCTGTTGAGCATTGGAACGCGGAATGTGCTGGATGTGGACGGCTGCGCCAAAATGTCCACACCCCCGTAAGATTCGACACCCATAATTACGGCCTGACCGTTAGATGTGTTGAATGGAAAAGTTCAGGTTTTGATAAGTGATCTCGATGATCATGTCGGTGTCGTCATCGGTTTCGCCGTGGACGAAGGGCTCATTCTGTGACTTTCTCTGGCCGACCAGCGCGGGCAAGTCATTCGCCTGCGAGGACGATGTCGTCGGAAAGCAACACACGAGAACGAGGCTGCATCGAGGCCCCAATTCAGGGTGAGCCGGCCATTGGCGGTCAGTTTACATGCGGCCGGGAGGATTGGGAGGCGGGGCCACAAGCGGCCGACCCTCGGCATGACGGGCCATTTTCTCGTTCGAGTGGGCGATCCGTTCGAGTAGTTCCTGGAAGCGAGCGGTCATCGCCACGGTCCCAAGGGCAGCGGTCCCGCTGTCGGCTGCAATGCTCCCCCCGAACTGGCCGCGGACCTTGGACGGCGAGCGGAAGTTGAACACCCTGCCCCAGCGAGCAACCTACGCCGGGCATGAACTCTCCCGCTCCGGAGTTCCAGTCGGGCTCCGTCAACCGCCCTCGGTCGATAAGCCGTCGGTCGGCCTCGAGGTGAGGTTGTTCTACGGCTCGGAACTGGTAGCCCTGCTCGGTCTTCCGATGCGCAACTCAGCCGGTGCCTGCGCCGACCGGCCGATGGCGCTGGTGCGGTACTTACTCGGCGTCATGCCTTCCTGAATGCCGAGCTCGGGGCCCTTCGCTTGCAGCTCTGCATTGGTCAGGTCCTTGAGGGTGTGTTCGCCCCCAGGCCCTTCCTCGCCGGGCACTGCCTCCGACAGGAATGCCAGCGCCTGTGCAGCCTGCTCGGGCGAGAATCCCTGGGATACGGCTCGGTTCAATTGCGGTAGGATCTGGGTGACGGGCGAAGTTGCTCTCTCGAGGGTCTGGAATACTTTCCCGTAGCGGTCGAGGAGCTGGTTGACGTCTTGAGGCCCTTTCGAGGTTCGTAGGAGACTTTCACCTATCGCCATCGCCTGGGCTGGGACAATCCCCCGGTCCTCGGCGAATTTGGCGATTTGCTGCTGGTAGGTCTGCAACTGTTGCTGGCTGAGCCCTCCCTGGCTGCCATCAAGGTGAATGCCGGCGCGCACCTGGGCTTTCTCCTGAGTGCTGTGCCATTCCTCTTGGCGCGGCCCTGGCGCGGCGACCTCTTGCATCTCGGAGAGGGACAAATCGCTGGTCTGGCCCCGCCCCTTCAGAGCGGCAACTTGGTGGACGGTCCGCTGAAGATCGGCGAATTCCGTGGAAACGCCTTTGATATAGTCGAGCGTCTGTTGGAACTGGTCGGAGCTCGTTCCGGCGATCTGGTTGGCAGTCTCGGGACCCAATCGGGGACGGATCAAATCGCTCATCTCGCTCCCGAGATTCTTGGCGGTATGGAATGCACTCTGGAAACAATTGGTAGTCGTATCGGCGATCTGTTGGCCGCCCTGCTCGACTTTCTTCAATTCCTGGGCTGCATTCTTGTATGCGAACCGGACCGGGATGATCGACTCGGGTTTGTCCATCAGAACATCGCCTCAAGGTTGCGCCGCTGCACAGCGGCTATCGATTCGATGGCCCATTTCGTCCGAGGTATCGTTTGGCCGGTTGCCTCGAAGAAGTCGAGGAGGTCGTTCGCGTCTTCGAGCAGTATCAGCGGTGGGAGGGACCCGTTGGCGAGCAGGGTCAGCTTGCGCCACCGCACCCACGTTTTGGGCCGGATTGCCCCGTCGCTATGTCCATGACGGCCCGCGCCCAGTCCCACGACGCCGGTGCCCCGACACGGAAGGCGAACAACTGGTCGAGATCTTCGTCCGAGAGGTCGTAGTTCTGGGAGACCAGGTATGCCCCCAGCGACGCCGCGCCGCACAAGAGAGCCGCGTTGTCGTGGCACTCTCCGATCGCCTTGACCAGGGCATCGAGCTCCGGCCCGTAGGTCAGGACAGGGTAGGTGGACTGGGCCTTACCGCTCCCGAACGAAGCACGGATCTCGAGCCAGGGCTTCGGAACCGACCACGGCTGGCCGTCAGCCAGAATGACGGGGACGGAGTTGCATTCGTCGAAAGTCTCGCGCCGTTTAGCTCTCTCGTTCAGCATCGATCGTTACTCTTCGGGCTGCTTCGGTGAGATATCCCCTGCGAATGCCGTCCCGGCCATCGAGCCAGGTGTACCTGGGGCGTCCCTGCAATGGCGTTCGAAGCGGGTGATAGATCGTGTCGAACCGGTCCTTCGTGATGAACAGCCATCCCCGGGGCTGACGGTGAATGTAGGCCCTTTCCCCCTTCGACCGGTCCACGCCGAGCATGGGTTCTGCGAAGTCCAAAATGGAGCACATCCTCTCGAAGAGAGTTCGGCCTCGCTTGATCTTCTCGGGGACCAGGAGGGCGTCGGGCAGCGGCGTGGTCGGGATCATGATGTCTCGCTTCTCTCCCTTGTAGGGGAAAGTGGTCCTTCCAAAGGCTGAAGGAGGAAGGCTGAGTTAGAACGGGCGCGGCCTTCATTCGGCCTTCAGCCTTCCAGTCCCGCTCCCACCTCGGCCCGTGCCCATCGAGGGGAGGAGGCTACGAACGAGTAAAGCTGAGCGGATTTGTCGCCCCATCGCTGCTGTAGGCCCGGAACGTCGCCGTCGCCGTGGCGAATTGGCCGAACGGCCCTGTGTCTTGTGTGCTCTCGTGTACGGCATTGGCGAGCACCAGACGATCGATCCGCCGGTGGCCTCGAGCGCATCGACCTGGGTTGCGGTGATTGTCCCCGACGTCCCCGGCGCGATCCCCATCAAGGTCGCGACATCGGCGGAGGTAATCGAGCATCGAGGACGGTTCATCGGATTGGCGATGACGACGGGATACCGGTCGTTGTCGCCGGCGAACTCGATCAGCTCGCCGCCCTGATCGAACATGATCGCGGTAACGCGAGTAAGAGGTGTCGAGGCGAACTCGACAGAACTCCAATTTAGCTGAAGTGCCGTTGCTGACATGAACTAGAACCCTTATTCAGAGACGTCGAAGTTGTCCCAACCTTCGACCAGGTAGGAGATGCTGGCCACCGCCACAATGCGCCGTTCCGGGGGTACTGCGGTCTGCCATTGCCAAGAAGTCACCGACGTCTTCTGGGGAACGGTGTACCCAGGTACGAGTGCCTGTCCGTTCACGGCGTCGTTCAAATAGTTCAGGAGTTGCTCAGCGAGTTCATCGCGAAGTTGTGGGTCCGGATGTCGCGCCAGCAACGTCACGCGCAAAGTGGTCGTATAATCGAGCGAGCCACCGGGAGCCGAATCCCAGCCCGCGCTGAATTCGCTCGCAACTGGCTCAATCGCCGCCGCTGTGAGGTCGCTGACCCCATGGCCGAAAGCCTCGGGAAGCCCGCTCAGCCACACGTCGCTGAACGAACCGGTCGCCAGGAGGGCCGTCTGTAAGGCGTTCCGAACGTCGCGTTCTCTGGACATCCTAACCTCTTATGCTCTCATCCGGGCGACAGGGCGTTGCAATTTCGGAAACCACCGACAATTCGTCAACGTGTTGCTCGCACGGCGTGGCAACAACGCTGTGTTGGCCGCGTCCGCCCAGTCGCGCCACGCTTGACCCATCACCGAGACGTTCTGATAGTCATGAGCAGTGACGAAAGTGGGCGCGGCGAATTGGTTGACCGGCTTGCCGTCGGAGCCGTCCCCGTAGCCCCACAACTGGCCGAGCCAGGTATAGAGGGGATAATTGAGGGCGCTGGGGCCGTCGTACTGCGTGGCCGTCGTGCTGTTCGCCCCGCAGAAGTTGTAATGGATGCAATAGGTCGCCCCGCCGTCCTGTGCCGACTCGTAGAGCGCATGCTGGGCGGAGTAGAGCGACGGGTCGTAGCGCAGGTCAAACGTCAACTGCGACCGCAAACTCACCGAATTGACGTCCGAACTGAACAGGTCCACGCCAGTCGGGATGAGGGGGGTGAGCGCAGTTCTCGTAGCAGCCGATGACCGGGAACCGGCCAAAGCGCGTGGCGGGCGCTCCCGCACCGATGTAGTTCTGGGTGATCGCAGACGCGTGCTGTGCCCAGAGGTTTGAGTCCGAACCGTATTTGGTGTGATGCCGGAGGACCGAGGACATCATGGGCCGCGTCCACGGCGAGGTCGCTCCAAACAGGACGCTGTCCGCGCTGTAGGTCGCCAGCAGGGCGCCGGCTGAGATCAGTGGTATATCCCTGGGGATGCCCGGATAGGGGGCGATCACGATGGCATCCATCTGGATGTTGTTCGCCGCCGCATAGGCGCACATATTCGTCGTGACGATCGGCTCAACCCAGAATCCGGCGAATAGCCGGATGATCTGGTTGCCGCGCCCTGCTGCGTCGAAGACGTCAAAGAACGCCTGATGGACCTGGGAGGCCCTCAGGGTGTAAATCTGGTCGAGGACCGTCGACGAGGTGGGGAACAGCCCCGAGATGTTGCCGTAGCTCCACAGTATGTTGTTGCGGACGAAGGTGTTGTCCCAGTGCTCGTTCGTGAATTCGACCTCGATCAGCACGTCCGGCGAGACGACCGCGAGCACGCCGCACGGCGATGGCCTGGGTGCACGCGAGCGTCGCATTGTGCGGGATGTTGATGTGGAGGTTGCTGCCCGGCAGATAGTTGGAGTAGTCGGCCGGGACCTCGTACGCCACGACGCCCTGGTCCGGGACGATGACGGTGCCGACCAGGGCGACACGAGACCGCCGCGGACGTGACGCTCGCGATCCCGAACCCCTTGTTCAGCGAGTTCGAGTTCATCCAGAAAGCGAACGTGGTCGGACTGGTGACGTATACCGCGAGGGTACTGGCAGTCGTAGGGGTAACGTTGACCGCGTTGCCGCCCGGCGCCTGAACCGTGATCGTGCCGCCAACCGTGCCGACCCAGGAGATTTGCTGTCCCGTCTTGAGGCCGTGGGGCAATGCGGTCGTTGCTTCGGCCGCCCAGGAATTGCTGCTATTACCTCCCTGATACCAGGAGTCCAGGAAAGTGGGCGACGTGGGAGTCCAGTAGTACGGGAGCGGATCGCTTGCCGGATAATTCGCTGACGCCGTGGTGCCGGGCCAGTTGTCCGACACGTAAACCTTGTTCGGCGTGTACGGCCCGATCTGGGTAATGGCGAAGGTGCGCATCAGGTTGGTGGTATTGCCGCCCACCAGCGCAACCGTCGGCGCGCTCGTGTATCCCGAGCCGCCCGAGGTGATCGTGTATCCCGTGATCGAGCCGCCGGCGACGGTCACGGTCGCGGCCGCGCCCGTGCCGCCGCCGCCGGTGAAGACGACCGCGGGAGCCGACGAGAGGTTCTGGCCCGTGAACGTGAACGTGAGCCCGGTCACGGCGTTGCCCGCGACCGTGGCGGTGGCCGCCGGCAGCCGCTGGCTCACCCACGAGAAATCCGTGAGCTGGATCAGGTCGTCCGCGTCGGTGACGTTGGATTCGTTGTCGAAGGTCTGGGTCACGTCCATGAACCGGCAGAACGTCGGGGTCTTGCCGGAGGGGGTCGTCAGCATCGCGACGACGCTCGGGTCGGGCGCCGCCGCATCCGAGACGTTCGTGCTCTGGGGTCGGCACAGCAGGAGCGCCCATGCGGTCGCGCCCGAGCCGGTGGCGTCCGCGATCGTCACCGCGGGCGACGAGGTGTAATTCGAGCCGGGATTGCCGACCGAGATGCTGGTGATGACGCCGTTGACCGGCGCGGCGGCGGTCAGGACCGCGCCCGTACCGGAACCCCCGCTGAGCCCGAGCGTCGGGGCGCTCGTGTATCCCGAGCCGCAATTCGACACCACGACGCTGGCGATGGCGCCGCCCAGGATATTGACGAAGGCCGCGAAGCCCGTGCCGCCGCCGCCCGAGACGGTGACCGTCGGCCGCGCGTTCGCGTTGTAGCCCGTGCCGCCGCTGGTGACCGTCGCCGCGATGATGGCGCCGTTGGCCAGCGCCCCGACGGTCGCGGTTGCGCCCGTGCCGCCGCCGCCGGTCAGCGTCGCCGTGGGTGCCGTGTAGCCGCTGCCATAGGCGGTGACGTTGATGTCGCCGACCGGGGCCGGGGCGAACGCCTGCGGCGTCAGGAACCACTCGTCCGAGAGGGTCCACGGGCCGGGGCCGCCGCCGGGGGTCTGGACCTCCAGCGTGAGCCCGCACGCATACGCAGCCCCGGTGCCGTTGGGCGTGTGGACATGCCACTGCCAGACCTTGGTCCCGGGGCTGGTCCCGGTCGGCGACCCCGGCAGCGCGGTGACGGTCGTTAGCGGGGTGCCCGTGAGCGACACGACCATCGGGGTGGCGGTGGGGTAAAGCGGGCCGCCGGCATTCTCCGTGGCGATGAAGCTCCAGACCCCATTGACCGTCGCCAGGCCCTGGGTGTTCACCGAATTGAACAGGGTGGAAATCATCCCTGCGTACGCGGTCCCGTTGGCCGCGACGATGGCCGTGGGGTGCCCCCCCGCGTCGATCGTGACGGCGTTCGGCACATTGCCGGCGGCGCCCAGGATCGCGTCGCCCGGTGCATCCAGTTCCGCGACTGGTAATAGGGCCTGCTGCTGTCGGAGTTGGGCCACGCGACATTGATGCCGAGCCCCATCACGCCGTGGTTGGTCCCGAACGAGCAATACCCCCAGCCGACCGGGGCCGTCTCCAGCTGGCCCACGAAATTCGTGATCGGGGCCAGAGTCACGGCGGGAAGCGAGCCGGCGCTGGTCGTCAGCCATCCGGATGGCGCGCTGAAGGTCAGGACGTCGGTCGAGCTGGCCTGGGTCGGGAGCTGGTAGACCACATACGGCCACTGGTGGCTGGAATTGGTCCAGAACGGCCCGATCGTCGCGGTTGCGGTCGCCCCCGTGCCGGTCGTGTCCCCGGATGCTCGCGTGATCGTGACGGTGGGGGGCTTGGTGTAGCAGGCTCCCGGCAACGTGATCGTAATGCTGGAGACGGACCCGCCCGAGAGCGTGGCGGTTGCGGTCGCCCCCGTGCCGGTCGTGTCCCCGGATGCCGGTGTGATCGTGACGACGGGAGCCAGCGTGTACGAATGGCCCCCGGCGGTGACCGCGATGGTATTGACGATCATCGGCAGCGTCTGCGCGACGCCGTTCTTGTAGATCGTGGGGTTGGCCGAGACCGAGGTCACGTACGACGGCAGTGCTGGCGAGATCGTCACGGTGGGCGCCGACGTGTACCCGCCGCCGGGGTTGACCACAGTGATCCCGGTCACGACACCGCCCGAGACCGTCGCCGTCGCCGTGGCGCCTGTGCCTCCACCGCCAGCGAGAAAGACGGATGGGGGCGTGCTGCTGGAGTAGCCAGAGCCGCCCGAAATAACACTGAACCCGGCGACACTACCTCCAGTGACGTTCGCAGCAGCAGATGCAACAGCGGCCGCGCAGAACCGCCGTGGTCTTGCTGGACGAGAAAGTAGACGAGCTGCCCAGTCTGGTCAACGTAGACCGAGGGAAGCCCATTCGGCAGTTGCCCAAGCTCAAGATTCGGGTAGATCTCCGCGGAGACAGAGATGGTCTGGGGATTGCCGCGGACTTGGTAGCCGGCGAGGCTGCTCGCCGTGATCGAGAAGCCGCCGACGGCCGGCGGAATATACGAGATCGCCTGAGCCGGCGTCGCCGCCGTGATCGCCAGAGTCGCCGACGGGAGAAATGTCCCACCGGCGCCGCCGTCGGAGAGCGTCACCGTGTCAGTACCGGACATCGATTGCGGAGTGAGCGTCACGACAAACGCGCGCTGCCCGGAGCGCCTGTCGCCGCGCCCGCCAGGAAATACACCGGCACGATCGCGGCCTGCCCCGGGCCGTTCGGCGCGAGCTGGTTGGGGACGAATCGGTTCGGCACCGCGCGTCGAGAGCGCGGACGGGCAGCGCGCCGGGGACGGCCGTATTCGGCGCGAGCTGGTTGGGGACGTGGCTGGGCACGGAGATTCCCTCGAGGTGCGGGGTTGGGTTTCGGTCGAGGGGCTCAGGATGCGATGAAGATCACGATCCCATTCGCGCCCGCGGCGCCGCCACCACTGCTGTTTCCGGTGAAGCCAGCACCGCCGCCGCCGCCGCCGCCGCCCGGGAATGCACCCGCGCCGCCGTTGCCGCCGTTGCCGCCGCTGTTGGCGCCGCCACCGCCGCCGCCACCGCCACCGATGGCCATCAGGGTGATGCCGCCCGGGTTCGGAGCCGCCGTGCCCGCGTTCGGGGTCCCGCTCGCCACGCCCGCACCGCCGCTGCCGGCACCACCGTTGGCCTGGACGCGCACCATCGCCCCGCCGCCGCCGCCGTTACCCGCGACGCCGCCGCTACTGATCCCACCACCGGCGCCCCCGGAACCGGGCGCGAGGGAGCTGGTATTGGTCCCGCCGTTGCCGTTGCCCGCCGTCGAGAGGCCGCCAGCGGCGCCCGCGTAGAAGTTCGACGTGCCGGCGTTCGACGTCGCACCGACGGATGCACCGCCGCCGCCGCCGCCCGTGGCCGCACAGGACGCGGAAAGGAAGAGGTTGACGTTGGAAACCGTGCTATTGCCCGAGCCGGCGCCCCGCTATTGCCGGTCGCACTCGTGCCGCCGGCGCCCCCCGTGCCGCCAGCGCCCACGTTCACCGTGAAGGTGCTGGGGATTGCGGACGTGATGTAGGTCGCGTCGGAGTAGCCGCCGGAGGCGCCGCCGTTGCCGCCGAATGTGCTGTTGGCGCCGACGCCGCCCGCACCGCCGCCGGCCCCGGCTCCGATGGCGATCATGCGGAGCGTTGTGCAGCCCGCAGGCACGGTATATGTGGCGTTCACAACGGCGGAGCCGCCCGCCGTGCCGAAGACCGTGACGCCGGCTCCGGATGTCTGCCAGTTCGATGTGGTCGAGGAGACGAAGGTCTTTGTCGCGCCGGCTGGGATGGTGATGCCCATGCCCCCAGAGCCGCCATTGATCGTCTGACTGCCATTGGGGTAGACGGTGATCACGAACGCCGACGTGTTGATGACGGTGGACTTGTGGCCTGCCGAGGTAATCGCCGGGAGCACGACGCCAGCGGCAGCGCTGGCCGTGATCAGGTGGAAGCCCTCGGTGGCAAAGAAGCTCGACGCCGCCAGTGCCGCCGCGCCGCCCTGGGTCGAGCCAGTGGCCGCCACGGTCTCGATCAGGGGCGTCAACGATGTATTCAGATCGTTGACCGAGCCCGCCGTGAGCCTCAGATCGACCTTGTCGCCAACAGCATAATTGCGATCGGTCGTACCCTCGATCGCGCCGGAGACCGTGATGACGTTCCCGGCGATACCCGTGACCTCGTAGATGGTCAACGTCTCGGCGGGCGTCTGATAGGTTGCCGCCGTGATGACCGTCATGCGGCAAGGTGCGGCGGGAAACATACTGCCGCCGGATGTGAGCATGAAACTTCCGGAACCGGCTGTGTACGCATTTGCCAGCGTCAAGCCGGAAACGTTGTTCGCAAGGTTGTTCAGATTCACTGACATGGAGTCGCATCCTCTGGATCACACGATCGCTGTGGCGGTCAGCGAATCGACGGCCGCTGGCCCGGTGGCATCGGCCGTCACCGTGACGACCGTGGTGTTCTGTTCTTCGCCAGATGCGTTGAAAGCCCGAACCCCGACGGTGTATTGGATGCCGTCGGAAAGGCTGTCGAGATTGGATTGAAAAGTGTTGAAGATGCCGGCGCTGTAAAGGACGGTCGCCGCCGGTGTGGAGTAGTTCGGGGTCGCCCCTTTGCCCGTGGCCGTGACGGAGCCGTCATTCACGGCGGCAGAATTGCCCGGCACGACGATGTTCGGCACGGCCCCATAGGACGCGTGGCCGCTCACATAGACGTGGAACCCCGTCGGTGCCCTTGGACCTGGCGTCGCGGGATACCACCACTCGACCCGAATGCCACCACCAGAAGTCGCGAAAGTCCTGAGTCCAGTGGGTGGAAGCGGGATGTTGGTGATGTCGTTGCCGGTGGCGTCCAGCACAATCTCGACGGCGCAGTCGAGATTCTGCTCCTCGCCGCCGTCGTTGAACGCCCGGACTCCAAATAGCCAAGTGCCAGGCGCTTCTAGGGTTCCGGTAGTCCAGGTGGTGGCCAAGACGGTCGCGGCCGGGGATCCGTAGTTGATCGGACTGCTGCCTGCGCTGTTCCTGTAGACATGATACTGGACCTCATTCACCGGAGCCCTGAGCACCAAGGTGCCCAGCCGGACCTCGCCGCGGAACAGCGGCGTACCGTGCCGAGCGACGGGTCTCGCGACCGACGAGCCGCTGCCCGCGTTGCTGATGGTGCCACGGATCGAGATCGCGCGGTTTGGCACGCCCGTGTTCGGGGCCGCGCTGTCAAGGGTGCCACGAATGGTCGGCACCGGCTTACTCCTCGTACATCACATAACCGCGAATGTTCACCGCCGCCGGGGCGTTCGCCTGGAATCCCAGGATGCCGCCCCCTTTGACGATGATCTCCTGGCCGACCGGGGCCAGGTACTCGTAGCCAAGTTGGGGGTGGACCGTGATCGTTTTCAATGTGCTGGTGTAGGTCGGCTCAGTCGTGCAATCGATCAACCAGGAAGACTGGAACGTCTCGGTAAGTTCCCCTTCATTAGGCTGAGGAGTCGCCGTGGTGCCGGACCCCGCGGCCGTTGCCCTCTTGATGTCGATCTCGACCGGTTGGGCCGAGTTGAGAGTGCCGTCGAAGAAGAATCCGTAGCCGAGGATCTTGAGCCGCTGGTTGCTGGGTGCCGAGACCGAGACCGGAGTCCTGGGGATCCCGGCACTGAGCGGGCAGGTCGCGCCGGCGCCGAAAGCGACCTGGCCTTGCAAGGCAGCCATGGGAAAAGGTCCCTTCTTGGGGTTGCTGGTTACGCGTGGCCAGCGAATCCTGGTGCATCGGCATTCGCTGGGAACTGGGAACTATCGACTCAGCTTGCAGCTAAAAAGCGTGGACGGCTCGGC
Organism: uncultured Planctomycetota bacterium; assembly: GCA_963845755.1. Taxonomy (GTDB): domain Bacteria; phylum Planctomycetota; class Planctomycetia; order Isosphaerales; family Isosphaeraceae; genus CAWJTV01. The sequence continues at coordinate 152,026 of CAWJTV010000011.1, read as the reverse complement.
CGAATTGCCAAACGGCCCCCAGCGCACCTGGACGCGAGACAGGACGTCGTTTAGCTGCTGGTCGATTCGCTTGATCTTGATCGCGTAGTCGCCCTTGTCCGTGCGCGTCTCCTGCGTGTAGCGGTCATGGAGGACCGAGAGGACCGTGGCCATCCGGAGGTCGCGTAGATCGTAGACCCAGGAACTCGACCGGCTGAAGTCGCCGCCGACCGTGTCGTCGATGGCGAACCGTCGCTTGAGGTCGAAGCTGGCTTCTTCGGATTGGGGGTCGAGGGTGTTGATGGTGAAGGCGACCGTGGTCAAACCCGAGGCGGGTGCCGGCGGCTGGCCGACGTAAAGGTCCTTGTGCGGTCGTCTGAGCGTGATGGAGTTGCCCGAAACGCTGTCGATCGCCAGGAGCTGGCCGCCGCCGGGGTACTGCGTCTTCGGCGCCGTCAGCCAGATCACTTGATTAGCACTTACTCCGTTTGCGGCGAAGTCGACGGAAGCCGAGGTCAGCACCCACGGAGTCCCAGAGGCGAAGCTCCCATCGGTTCCAGCGGCCATTTGTTGCCAGGGAGGGCAGAGCGTGATGAAGTCGCCGCCGGCATGCACGAGGATGTCCTCGTCCGTGCAATAAACGGGCGTCGTCTGTTCGGGCAGGGATGCACTGAGGGTCATGAAGGGTGCCCTCGGCCGCCTTTGGCGGCGGGAATTATAGTTAGGCGATTCGGGATGTCATCAATTCGGACTGTCGGGTTCCCGGTACCGATGTCCCATGATCGAGTTTTCGCCGGACAACGATGCCCGGGAGATAATCCACCGCGGCGCCGATCGTGGCTTGAAGACGTGCTGCGGAGGTGACCAGGATCCGTCACTCGCCACGCATCGCCGCTGGCTCATCGGCCCTTCTTGCCGGTCTTGGCTCGCGGGTTGACCATCTTCGCCCGGCCGGCGGGCGGTTGATTCATGCCGGCCGGCTTGGGGCCCTTGCCGGGAACGATCGGTTTGCACTTCGGAGCCGATTTCTTCGCCATCGAATTGACCCTTCTCTCGAACTCGAGTAGAGCTTCGGGAATCCATTCGCTCGCCTGGTGCCGTGCGAACTGCTTTCTCATGTTCTCTTTCACGACAGGCTGAGCAAATCGACGAAGCTCGATAAGACGGTCTCGGGCCGCATGGAACGTCCCGACCCTACGTGCGCCCGGGCATCGGCGAGCGGTACGGCAATGAGCCGTCATGCCGGCAGCGAGCGGAGACTCAGGACGCCATCGAGTCGCGGATCGGCTTGCTCATTTGCGTAGTTGCCGGGGTGTGTCGGGCTCTGGAATTGCCCGATTCGGCTGGCCCGTGGGAGTCCACGGCGTTACCGGTACCGCCCCCTTGCCTGGTTCGATCGCCGATGGGGGCTGAGGCATCTTGGCCATGCTGACGTCGAAACGGTGGTTGGGTGGTAGTATTGGGCTGGACTGACCGGTGAGATCCGCCGAACCGCCGCGGCGGTCGCCGCCGGTCCCGTAATTGGATGCGTTGACACCGACATCCCTGCGGTCCAGGGGAAGGTAGCTGTTCTTGGCGGCGCTACCGGCCGCTCCGGGCTGGTTGGGGGGGCGTACGACGCCGCGCTCGGCTCCGCGGGAAACCGGAGTTCTTGCCATGGAATTCCTCACCTCTCTCGAGTCACCTTCACCGACTTGAATCCGCCGATCCGGCCGGCGATGCGCATCAGACACATCGCCAGTTGGAACCGGAGCTTGAATGACTTGCGACATCGCACGACGATGACAAGATCGGACACGGCGTGTTGTCCTATGCGGAGAATCCGTGTATTGCTCATAAGTAAAATTCTTATGCTGCAGAACTGTTTGAGGTCAGGGCCACGTCCGTTCGGTCCTCGTCCCACCGATCCCTGTCCTGACATTGACGAAATGGCCGGGGTTGGCGTCGATGAGGGTTCCGCCCTCGGCGCAGAGTTGCGACATCATGGCGAAGACGGTGTGGACATCTCGCAGCTTTATCATGATGCTCTGATAGGACGCGGGATCCCCCTGGTTGAAGACGCTGAGAAGTTCATGGAGGAAGTCCCACACCTTCTGGAACTGGCCGGTCTTCGCATACCGGAGGAGCTGGATCTTGGAGCTCGTTAGCCCGGTAGTATTCGTCGTTGGCGGTGCGACGGCGTAGGAGCTCGAGGGCGCAGCGAATGAGAGACTATACGTACTGGTCGTGATACCGGAGGCGTAAAGGAGCTCGCTTCCGCTGGGACCGCCTATCGGCGTGAGGTAGACATTGCGAGCCGAATTGCCGGCCTGGAGTGCCGGGAAGGTGACCGTCGGGATTTGACCTGCGGTCACGCTGAATTGGGCTGATTCGGGGCTCGCCGTCGTCTCGCCGAGGCCGTTGGTCTCGGTGATCATGAGACGGTACGTGCCCGCGGCGAGCAGGCCTCCGGTGCCCGAGACCGATAGGGTCGGCGCGGACGAAGGGGCTTGGGTGCCGTTCAAGCTCGCCGTGATGAGATTCTCCAGGTGCCGGGATGCGCCACCCGCTTGGAATTGAGCGAACGTCGTGCTGCTGGCGGTGATCGCGGGGCTGATGTAGGCCATTATCGTGCCTTCTCGTGTCTCGGTTTCGCGTGGGTGTTTGAATCGGAGCTCGACGCGAGTGTCCTCTCCCCTGTAGCAGAGGAGACATGAGAGATGTGTGCTTCCTTGGCGGCGAGCTCGGCAGGTTCGGGTAGATCGTCGAAATCACAACGAACTCGGAAACGGCGGTCCGGAGGAGTGAGCCCGAAGGCACGGTGAGCCTCATCGACGATGACTTGAGAGGCGGCCGCCAGGACGTGGAGTTTCTCCAATTCCTGCTCGCACTGACCAAGGGTGCCCCGGATCTGTGCCAGCTCGGCCGGCGATACGACCGTGCAGCCCGTTGTCCTTCGGGGCTCGATGGTATCGTTCGCAAAGCTGGCCGATGAGGACCGAAACCCGGTAGATCTCCGGGTTGTGCCGCGCCCGGTCGGTCAGGATCTTGGGAACGCCCAGGCGATCCCCCTGCTGGTCGATGTAGTGCGGGCTTCCCCGGAATCGCCACATAGCTTCGCTTCGCTCCTGGTTGTTTCCTTCCCCCTTGTGGGGGAAGGTGATCCGAAGGACCGGATGGGGGTTCTTCAAGGAAGGCCGAAGGCTGAAGGCTGAAGGATAAAAGATGAGTAAGACTAAATTTATTAATCCTTCAGCCTTTCCGCCTTCAGTGCGAACGTCAGTTCGCACTGAAGGCGGTGATGCCCTCAACCCAGGCGTGATGAGACTCGTTGACGACCTCGATCGCCAGCTCGGCGATCCAGTCTCCCTCGACCATATCGCCGCGGCTGCCGCGGAGCTGCCAGAACGGGTTCCGCTTGTTGCGGATGTAGACCTCGGAGCTGGTCAGCGCGATCGCCGTGTAGGGCCGCAACAGCGGGGCTTCGACGATCGTGACGCCGTGCAAGAACGGCGCCTCCAGGACGTTGATGGGCGTGCCGAAGACGGTCTCGCCGGCCGGGACGCGCTGGATCGCCTGCCCCCAGGTCGCGAACCCGCTCATGAAATTGGTCGAGACAACGAGCAGGTCCGGCTCGCCGCCGCCGGACCGGGCCACCTGGAGCGTGTCGCGGATCAGGTCGGTCGAGCCATAGGCCGCGGCGTTGACCGGCGTCGTGTTGGTCCAGGTCGAGATATTGTTGGTCACGAAGATCGACCGCAATCCGTTCATCTTGGCCGTGACGCCGGCGCTGTCGCTGGGCGCCTGGGCAACGCCGTAGTAGACGGAGTTCTCGATGTCGTCCACCATGTTCTGAAGCTGGACGGTCATGTTGAAGTCGAACGGCGTCTGGATGCCGCCGGGCATCACCTGCGCCCGCGCCGTCTGGGCCGATCCACCGATTTGCACGGGGAACTGGAACGTCTGGCAATACTGCGTGCGGGCCACGCCGATCGTGGTCAGGCCGGTCTGCTGAACCTCCGCGCCGGTCCGGCTGTTGCCGATCAGGTTGACGGTATTTCCGGTCGTGAACGTGGTGAGGCCGGTCACGTAGTTGTTGGACCCGCTCGGGAGCGTGACCGCCCCCAAGACCTCGGTATAGAGACCGCGGGTCACGTTGACCGTGGTCGGGCTGGTCGGATCGCCGCTGACCTGGACGCGCTCGACGTTGCCGCTGGGGTTGACCAGCTCCAGGACGTCGTGGTTCATCAGGAATGTGGCGTCGGCCAGCGTCAGGCTGGTCTGAGAGCTGCTGGAGATCGCGGCATTCAGCGTGGTGCTCCGCGCCCGGTACTTGTGCGTGTACATCTGGAAGTCGACACGCTCGACCGGGACATACGGCAAGCGGGTCACGAGCGGGTTGCGGTTAGCAAACCAATTCCTGATCGCAACGGTAACATCATTTCGTGCCTCGACACCAGCTTGCTGAGTTCCGAGGAACCCTTGCAAAAAGTCGGCCATGGATTGGAGTCCCTGAGTGCAACCGCGGTTCTCGGGTCGCACTAGACCCGGCCGGCATGGCCTCGAAGGCCGTCACTTGGGCATCAAACGACAGTGGAAAACGATTTAGGACGGAATTACCGCGCGGCCTTGAGTCCCATCGGCAGGGTCATGTTGGCCCTCGGGTCACCCTGGGCTTTTTGCATGCCCTGCATGTGAAGGATGACGGCCTCGCCCATGTTCTTCGGTTGTGGCATCTGGGCCGGGTTGGCGGGCGTGCTCGGTGGTGTCTGTGCCGACGGCTGGACTCCGCCGGTACCCCCGCCTGGGTTCTGGGCCCGGAGGAAATGGGAATACTCGGTACGGGCAAGCTGCTGAGAGACGAACTCGCCGACCGACTGGAACGTCGGCGTACGCACCGTGAAACTATCCCCCTGAGCTTCGACGGTGAACTGGTTCCGCCAGAGTTGAGTCAGTTGCTCCGCACCGCCGGGGACCAGGTTGCACGCGGCCAGGGCGCGGGACAACTCACCGTCCAGGGCATATCGCTTGGCGCGGTCCTCGACCTGCACGAGCCTCGCCCGTTCGGCTTGCACTTGTTGTTCCGACTGATCGCGGAGCATCCGCAAGGCGTTCTCGACCTGGCCCTTCTCGGCCATAACCCGTGCTTGCTCCTGCTGCGCGGCTTGATCGCGGCTCCGCTGTTCGATCTCGAGCTGTGCCAGCCTGGCTTGCATGCTCGTGAAGGCCTGGATCTGCTCGAGCGGGATCGTCACGGTCTGTTGGGTCGTTGCGGTCGCCGACGAAACCGTCGGGGCCGCCATTGGCGCCGTGGCCTGGACGGGGGTTGCCGGGTTTACCGGCGTCGAGAGGGTCGCTTCGGTCATACGATACTCCGCGGTGGAGGTGTCCCTGATGTAGCTGGTGAAGCGTGATGGTCTGAGGGCGGATTCGAGGGCGTCAGCTCACGCTGCTGACGAGTGGAGGCGTCCCCGCGCGCGGACCGAAGCGGGCCGTCGTCCGGCCCCGCCAGTTCGCTCCGAGGGGTGACGGCTCGCTCTCCAGATGGAGCACGATTACCTCGGGTAAGAGCCGGCGACACCGCCGGTCCCACTGTAATGCGAATTGGACGTCGGTCCGCGCCGCGTCGCCGTGATGATACGGATAGGAGCGGATGTGGTAACCGTGCTGGACGATCGCCGAGCCGTGGAAGAGTTGGAAGAACCCGATGGGCACATAACCGTGCAATTTCGAGCACCACCGGGATCCGGGCGAGGCCTCCTGGTTGAACCGGAGGTAGGACTCGTAAGAGTAATTGTCCCAGGAACCTTTGTCTCGTTTGAGTCGTTGCCAGGCTTCGAAGCCGACCAAGTTGCATCGGTCGGCTCCGTAGATCGCCCGCTCGTCGGGGTGCGCCATTTCCAGCAGAGTGCGGAACTGGCGCGGCAACACGATGTCGGCATCGAGGTGCAAGACCCAGTCCCTCGCGCCGATCTGATCGAATCCTCGCTGGATCAGCCGGGCCTTGTTGAACGGCCCTCCGCGACGATGGTCCTCGCTCAAGACGTGCCGAAGAGAGTACCGGCGGCACACCTCGCGGGTCTCATCATCGTCCGGTGACGTAACGACGACCAGGTCGTCAAGGAGATGCTGGTTCTCGCTCGCGGTAACAGCGAGGAAGTCGCCGTACCCGATGCAGACCATAACTGCTTCGATACGCATGGATGTTTCAGTCCCAAACCAGCTACAACCAGATGGCGCGAAATCCCCGACAGTTCCAACGAGAGGTCGCGAGTGCCGATGCTCAGAAGATACAGGTGTCATCGGCTCTTTCCCCGCTCTCTGCCACATTTAACGCTTCCACCAGGGCGAGTGAGACGGTCTTTGCTATCTCAGGGCGAGGAGAGCCGCCGCTCACCAGGCTCGCCAACAGTGATCTTGCCGCCCCAGCATCGAGAATGACAGCGACGGTCGCCGAGTCCGGAAGGACGGCCGAGTCGCTGATGGACGCCGATGTCTCAGGCATGATTAGCCTCCTGTCGTCAAATCATTCAATCCCAGGCCGACCACAACCAGATCGTCCGCCACCCCTGACAATCCCAGCACGGGTATCCCGTATAGTGGCGAGACTCCCCGCTGCCTCCGCAAGACGAGCATGGGTTGATCCTGCGGAGGATCGCATTCGCTCGGAGCCGCACCTCGGGGTCGCGATGCTTCCTTCCCCAGAACAGCCATCGCTGGTCGAACCGCGAGGCCCTCAGGAGTTTCTGAGAAGTAATCTCGCGACACTGGAAGCAGTCCGAGCCGAGTCGTTCGATCAGTCCCTTGTAGGGCTCGGGCGGCCTCGCGCCCGGCTCGCCCATGACCGACTCCTCGACCGCCATCGCGAATTCCAGGTCGGCGAGAAACGGCGGTGTCTGCGGCCATCCCAGACAGATCGCCAGTCCAAGACTCGGCAGCACAAACATCGATCGATTACTCCGTTCGACAGCCAGATATGCCCCACCAGAACGCCCATCCAGAACACCATCGCGGCGAATAGCGTCGGGTACCGGGTGAAGAGACGCCGCAGTACCCGAGAAATCGATGCCTCAACACCATAGGTGTGGATGGCCAGGAGGTCATAGCCGACCACCAGGATGGTGACAGCCACGACAAACGCCAACGTGAGCCATTGGGCCTGATTGGAGGTGAGAGTGGGCATTTCAGATATTGGGCGTTTGTCAAACGGTCTAGAGGATGGGGTGGAGAGTCTGGGTAGGCGATTTCCGTTCGCAATGCGCACAGCCCGACTCTCGACACCCCTTGTTCTTACATCACACTGGGGATCATGTTGCCGACCAACGTCCCGCCGGACTGACCGGTGGGGTCCTCGCCCGCGGCCTGTTCGGCCGATCCGGGTCCTTGCATCGCCTCGGCTTGGGACGAGACGCCGGCATCAGCCATCTCCTGTACCGGCTCCTTCAGTCGCGACTTGGTCTTGACCATGAGTTCGAGCTCGTCGTCAAGCCGCTCGTACTCCGAGTCGGTCAGGCCAAGGAGCGTCTGGCGGACGATCGCCTGGAGGATCTCGCGCTCGGTGTTCGGGGCCTCGCCGGCCGACTTCAGCGTGACCTGGAGCTTGGTGAGGTTGTCGATCAGCTCTGTGGCCGCGAACAGCTCGAACCGTGCCGGGTAAGTCACGCGGATCTGCTCCCGTTCCTCTCGCCCGATGGGGGCGTTCCGGAGCACCATGGCGGCGTACTCGGCGAGGAACCGCTCGGCTTTTGCGAGCGACTTCGCGATGGCGCCGAATAGCTTGTGACCCGCGACGGCGTCGAGCTGCTTGGAGATCCCGGACTGGCTGATGGTAGAAGAGCCTGTAGCTCCAGCCGGCTTCATGAGGCAGGCCCGGCGATCCTTCATCTCGACGATGTCCTCCTTGTTCCGCCGTAGCGACTCAGCCGGGTCTTTAGGGGGACTGACGAACTCCCACCCCTGGTACGAGCCCGACTCCGGATTCTTCTTCATCGGGAGTACATAGCCCGGGCCGACCGAGAGGGTGTTGTCGCTCTTGCAGAAATCTTCCGCCCCGGATAGGAACGGGTGGGCCTGCAAGGTGTCGGAAAGGATCAGCTCGCTGTCCCGGTTGTAATACTCGCGCTGGTACTCGGCGATCGCCTCATACCGGGATTTGCCGATGTGTGGGGTCCGGTGCCGCGGGAGGTCCACCAACCGTACGATCGGCACGCGGCCGAACGGATGCGGCACGCGCTCGATAATCTCGCCCCCATCGTAGGAGAAGAGGATGGACTCGGTGGGCCGCCAGAGGCGATATCTCACATAGTTCCGCCGCCACGCTTCGCCGACGTTTCCCGGGTCCTGGGGGTCGATCGCGTTGCCGTTCTTATCGTAATCCACGCGATCCGAGGGATTCGTGTATTCGCGTACCAGGCATTCGAGGTATCGCCCTGCCGCATCGTTTCGCCACCAGACCATGTTCTCGGGGAGGATGTAGCTGGCGACGCATCGGTCGAGACCCAATCGCAATTCATCGGCCCGGGTGCGGATCGTCTCGCCCGGTGGCGCCTGGGGATGGTCGAGGCAGACATCGATGCAGCCGAGGACCAGAAGGAGTGGGGCGAGCGTTTCCCGCATCCAGTCGTCGATCGGCGTGCCGCGGCCGTCCACGTCCCTCCACCATCCCTTGAGGTCGTCGGGCCCGTCCCGCACGACCTCCTGGTCGTACACCTTCGCCATGTGGATCTCGACGGCCTCGGCGACGAATTCGGGAATGGGCGTCCGGCTGCGCCGGTATTCGTAGTCATCGTCCTGCGCCGTCGCGGCCGGGTCGGCTCCAATCATGCCGGGATAGGGCCCGTATCCGACATCTTGCGTCTGCGCGTTGACGCTCCCCAGGAACCCGGCGAACCCCTGGTACACGTTGGGGTACATCTGCGGGTCGGGGTATTCGCGCTTGTGCCGGAACAGGTTCCGCGTCGGCAGGCCGCGTCGGTCCGGCCCGTAGACCGCGTTGCGGTAGCGGTCTCCCCCCTCGAAGCTGTCGAGGAGCCACCGCCAGCGGATCTGGTGCTCGAGCCAGTCCACGTGCCGGCGCTGGACGACGAGCTTGCCGTCGAGATCCTCGTCAGGCCTCGGCCCGGCCGAGGGCGAATCCGTGTTCACCACGAATCTCCCATCGCGGCTAGTGCCGCGCCCCGGCTGGGGGGACGTCGATTTCTTGAGCCAGTCGAATGGCATAGGGTGATAATGCTTGGTGAAGAGGGTCGTCAGCGAACCCCGGATTGTCGAGTGCGCCGCGGGCACCACACGATCGATGGTCATCGATCCATGGTCGGATAGCCCAGGAAATCGAGTAGGATTCGGACCAAATGCCAGGCCAGGGCGCCAGGAGCACAAAGGTGATCGGGTACGTCACAAGGTCGAGCCAGGAGTATCGAAGTCGCATCAGGAAGCCCTCTACTTTCACCTCGTTGCAGAGTCGGCAATGCTCCGCCGGCTTCATCGAGCCCATCACGTAGGTCATTCCGACCTTGCGGAGTTCTCGGGATCGCATACGCATGACCTTGGCTTCGGCGGACTCTCCTGAGGCGAAGGAGCTGTCGAAAACTGTGGCAACATGTTCCCGGCCGGCGAGTCGGGGTCGAAGCCCGTGCTGGCTGGTACCTCGGTGGACACCCGGATTGACGGCCAGATGCACGGGAAGTCCGGGCTTGTAATCCGTGGTCGTGGTGACATGGAACGACTCATCGAATGCTGTAAGCCAGATAGCCGAGTTGTTGGGTCGCGGGCAAGCGTCATCCGGCTCGAAGCGGCGACGCCTCGCCGCATTGGTCCTCTGAATCAGCGAGCGTCGATCATGTTCATTCGTAATTGTCGGTACGGTCGATCCAGGCCTCGTATCTTCGGGAACAGTCGAGCTGTCAATTGGTATTCCCAGCGATGTTGCTGTTGGGACAATTCTCGGCCACGGCGTGCCTCAACCCCACCTGGCTGGGTCGCTCGAGCTTGGCCACCGCATGCCTCAAGCCAACGACGCTCGTGCCGCCGAAGATGAGGATGAGGGCCTGGAAGAGCTGAGAGACGATCCCCTCGTAGTCCTTGGTGAGGATCATCCCGAATCCCGCGACGACTGCGAGGATTGCCGAGGCATACGTCTTGTAACCGTTGACGACGACGAGCAAGAAGGCGGTAAATTTCATGGCCAGGACAATCTCCAGGGACGGGCGAACCCGCGATAAGGAGTGAACGGAGTGTTGATGGTCACGACGGCGGCGACAGCGAACCGGATGTCGAACCTCAGAGGCTGCGCCGGGCGTTGATCGGTGTCGAGCGTGGACGGGGCCGGTTGTCCTTCCCGGAGACGAGACCGGATGCCCGATCTCCAGATCTCCAGGCTGTTCGCAGTAAAGGATTCAGGACCTGGCGGCAATGGCCGGGTGGATCACATGCGGCATCGTGCTGTTCGCGATTCCGTGAGGCGTGGTCTCGGCTTGATCGGCTGGCAGCCTCAGCGGACTGGGTGTTCGTTCGGAGAATCTTGCGCATTCCCAGCAACACCGCCGCTTCTCTTCCGCACGTTCGCGGCCGGAACTTCGGTCATCGCGGCTCCATGCGTCATCGCCTGGATCGCGGCTGTGTGCTCCTGCACCGTCGCATGGACTTTGACGTGTTCGAGCTGGATCTTGGCCAGCCCTTCCGCAACCATGAGCTGGATATCGGCCATCCGGTCATCGACCCGCCGATCCCGCGCCGCATCGGCGTCCTTGCGAGCTTCCTCTCGTCGAGCATCGGTCGCCTTCGCCTTTTGCAGCAACAACCAGGTCCAGATGCCGCCCCCGATTGTCGTGATGAACCCTACGAGCGTCGAGATGTCCGACATTGTGATCGGCATCGCGTCGGACGCCGCCCCGTAGAGAGGCTTGACCGCCGTGGCGGCGAGAATGATCCGGCCCGCGAGTCCGTAGATCGTCGCGGCGATGCCCACGAACGTCGTCGTGACTCCCTTCCAGATGGTGTCGTGGCAGAAGTGCATGATCGTGGTTTCGGCTGGCTAAGGTCCGGTGAATCCCGTGTGATCCATGTGCCTGCGACTCGAGATCAGGATTTGGGGGATGATGGCGACAACGTGATGGACGTCAGCTTTCCGAATGCCATGGCGGCGACGACGAACTCCGATACCGTCGCACAGGCCAGCGCGATCCGAGTGGCGGTCGAACTGGTGAAGTAGAGCACCAAGCCCGACACGAGGAGCACGACGAACGGCGTACACTTCAAGGTCAGCGTCAGCCAGTTCTTGGCCAGGTAGGCCACGATCGCAGCCACAAAAGCCGTAAACATATTGTAAATCCTCAATTTTTGAAATCTGTATTTAGGCTTGAGCCACTCGCGGCGCTTCAAGCGGCGTCATGGTAGCGCCATGCGGGAGGCAGGTCTCGCTTCTCGAATGCGGGCGACTTCGATAGCGCCAGGAATCGCCCTGTCCCAGGATGCGCTCGATGACCGGCCGATCGGCCCAGAACGAGAAGCTGGGCTGGCCCAGCGCGGTCGGACCCGTGGGACACTCCGGCCCCCAACTCTGGACGATGCAGGCTCCCGGCCGGTCGAAGCGGACACCCGCGATGAACATGCAGTGGCCCCAACTTCCCCTGGCATTGCAGAATCCATCAAGATCGCGGGTCAGGGTAAATCCTTGACCCGTGCAGATCGTGACGGGGTATCCGTTCTGGACGGCCGCGACCAGTTCATCCCACGTCGAGACCAGCGCGGCGTTGCCCAGTTTGAATGGCGCGGCCTCACTCTTCACGGCGGCCGGCGCTCCGTGCCATCCCCAATCCTTGGCTCGCTGGCCGGAGTAGGTCCCGTCCGAGCCCAACATCTTCCGGCTGACCATACCGATCGTCATCATCGCCTTCACGGCCGCCGAGCCATAGGAGCCGTCCTGACGCCCGAGGATGCCGGCGACCTCGCGAGAGGTTCCGTAAATAAACTCGGTATCGGTCTCCTGGAATACGAGCGGCTCACCCAGGCCGATCTCGATGCACTGGAGGAGGTCGTTCCCGTGCCCATGGCCAAATGAGACGCAGTCGCCGATCTGTTGTGCGGGGTAGGCCGGGTCTTTGCCCAGAACATCCCGCCAAGCCTTGAAAAGGAGGACCGGCTCCGTAGGCGCGGGTGCTGCCATCAGGTGCGGAGCAGATTGCACCAGTGTTGGGAACTGGCAGGCGAAGGCCTGTTGGATGGCGTCACTACCCCTCCAACCACAAAGGGGCATACATGCTGCATCATCAAGCATTTTTAGACTCTCGGTCATGTGATGTTCAGCAGACTGGTTGGTGGCAAGACTCGGTTGCGCGGAGCGATCGACGACCTCTCGGCCGAGGCGTGCTAGGATTCCGGTTGCGTCGAATCAACGACTTCGTCGTCGGTGATTCGACACGGTCGAGAGCCGTCGAGGCCTTGGCGTTCGTGATCGCCCCGACGATCGGCTCCCCGCTAATTACTTCTGGAGTCCCAGGGCGAATCCCCGCCAGGCCGCGGCCATGGCGGCACGTTCCTGAGGAGTGACGTCGGTGTCTTTCTTCGTCTCCGGGATCAGTTTGCCGAATTCTGGAGTGACCATCTGGTCAAAGAGTTGGGTCCGGTTCGTGCTCCATGTCTTGGCGACGGCACTGAGCACGGTGGAGAGGTTCTGGCCGCTATCGAGTCCCTTGGCGCCTTCGTCCCAGGCCGAGGCGTATGTCTTGCCGAGAGCGGTGAGATAGGTCCGGCCGATGCGCACGAATCGCGGATCATGCGGTGCCCGGGGGCTTGGAACCGGCCCGATGGGCGAGCCCAACCAGGTCGAGATACCCAATGCCAGACCCCCTCCCAGCAGGCTCGAAATCACGATGGTTAAGAGCGTGCGCCGGCTCGGGATCGCGGCCCAAATCGCTTGGAACGGCATCGTCGAATACCTCGATGGAAGATCAAGGAGCTTGCGGCCAGTCGTGGAGGAATCAGGAAGGACGTGATCGGCCCCGCGCTCATTTCTAACGGCTCGGGGCTGTCGCGGCTTGCTGGGCAAACATCCGCCGCCGCCGTTGTTTGCGAGTCTCAAGCGACTCGCCGGTCTTGAATCGCAAGGTGAGGTCGGGGGCGGGCTCGTCCTGGGGCTCGGGTGCGGGTTCTGTTTGCGGGTCGCGGCGCAGTGAAGGGTGTGCGTCCATGCCGGAATTGTGGCAGACCATGCAACACAGAGCCGAGCCTTGCTCGATCGCCTCGCGGTGTGGGCAGGTCAACTGCGGCGTGTAGGGCCCGATCGGAAACAGCGGAATCAACCGGGGAGCATGAACAATGTCGGCATCCTGATTCCAGGGCCCGGACTGCACATCCCGCGAGGTTTTCTTGTCGATGGCCCGCGCCGCTTCAGACCATACCTCACCCGGTCGACGTTCAGCCCTTCACGAGCCGCAATCTCGTTGATACTCATTCCGTGACGACGATCGTACAGCCAGATGTACTCTTTAGCCGCCACCGCCAGCGTCAGTGTCCGGTCGGTGCGGGGCAATGTCTCCACGCGGCGATTCCCTTTTCCCTGGCGACAATGGGCATCATTCCCGTAAACGGGATCGTAGCCTCGATCCAGATCGGCCATTTCGTCTGTTGATGCCCCGACGTCACCAGTCAGCGTGTTTTCAATCCCCATCGTCGTAGACCTTGCGGCCCCTCTTGTTTTCACTCTCCTCTTCGCACCTCATACTCTCAGGATGCCGCAGGTTTTGAATTTCGTTAATGCACCTATTCCGAATTTTACGGGATTTTTCTGCGTAAATGACAAATGAGAAAGGAGTTGTAAATTTTCCAAAAAAATTTTTGGCTGGTGTTTATGACCCCCAAAATCCGCTATTCAGGCTCCATTTAGTGATCTTTAGTCCAGTACTCTTCTCAAAGAATGCGCAGAAATTCCGCTCGGTCTGACCAGGTAGCGACGTGTATTCCCGAAAGAGCAATCGACGGGACGCTTTCAATTCATGCAATCGTGCGTGTTTTTCGGGCGGGTGTCAGACCGCGAGACTCAGGGTCTCAGCGAAGGCACTGTCTTTCTGAGCCGGTATGCCTGGCTTTCGGAGAGGCTTACTGCGCGGTTGAGCGATCTCTTCCCCTTGCCTGCCGCGAGACCTTCGTCAGATACTGAGCAATCCTCGGCCGCCGTCCGCGAGTTAACCATCGACTCGATCGATCGCCAGACGCGTTGGAATCCAGGATCCTCCGTTCCGGGCGATATTGTAGCCTCGAAGCTTGACTCGCGGGGAAGACTGGTTGTCGAGCCCGGTTTCTGTCACGCATCGTGACGCTCCCTTACCCCTAGCTTCTGGACGAATGACCTCGACTAAGGATCGGGTTCCACTCCTGACGCCCGCGGTCCTACGCCGATTCGAGGCCGAGTTCCTTCGTCCGTATCGCGAACTGATCTTGCTGGGCCTGCTGGGGTTGTTGGTCCAGTCTGTCTTGTTGTTGCCGATCCCCCTCTTGCAAGGTTGGGTGGTCGATCGGCTGGTGGCCTATTGCCAGGCTGTCGGGCAATCGCGATCCTCCGAATCTCCGACGACGGTCCTCTCCGGACAGGCTGCAGTTTCGGCTGGACCTTCTCGCTCCTCGGTCATCCGGGCCATCGCGACGACTTTGGCGCCACGATCGTCCTGCATGCGGCGCGTGCGGCGCTGGCGTGGCGGATCGCCGCCATGATGGGCCGGATTAGCCAGGAGGTGGTTGTTGCGTTGCGCGGGGCGTTGCATCGCAAGCTGATGCGACTCCCGATGGCCTATTTCGACGCGCAGCAGACCGGCAGGCTGATGGCCCGAGTCACCAGCGATGTTGGCAGCATCCTGATGTTCATCCGGAGCGGCATCTTGCAGTTGCTCAACGATTTGATCCTGTCGATGGCCATCGCGGTCTTACTCGCCTGGCTCCAGTGGCGTCTCGCTTTGGTTGCCCTGGTGGCCGTCCCGCTGTATGCCCTCAACCAGAGGGCTTTCTTCGGGACCTTGCGCCGGCTCTCCGACGAGATCCGCGCGCAGGTTGCCACGCTCTATGCCCTCTTGAGCGAGCGCGTTTCGGCCGTACGGGTGGTGCGGAGTTACGCCAAGGAGGAAGACGAGCTCAACGAGCTGGACGAGCGGATTGACCGTCACCGCGACTTGAGCTGGGACAACACGCGCACCGCGGCGGCCCTGGGGGCGCTGGCGGCCCTGATCAGTGGGCTCGGGACCGTGTTCGTCATCGCTTACGGCATCCTCTTGGTCGGCCGCGGCCTGCTGACCGTCGGTGAGTTGCTGGCGATCTATGCGCTGGTGGGCCAGCTCTATCAGCCCATCGTCCGGCTGACGCAGTTCCAGGCGACCGCCCTGGCGACCCAGGTATCGGTCGAGCGGCTCTACGAGATCTTCGATGAGCCGGAGCCGGTACGCGACCGCCCCGGCGCCGCCTCAATCGTCGCCCCGCGCGGGATGGTCGAGTATCGCGGTGTCTCGTTCGCGTACTCGCCCGAGGGCGCCAAGGTGCTGGTCGATATCGACCTGCGGATCGAGCCGGGGATGCGTCTCGGCGTCCTGGGCGCCAGTGGTGCTGGCAAGTCGACTCTCCTGGCCTTGGTCCCACGACTCTATGATGTCCCCGAGGGGATCGACGTCCATGGGAGGCCCTGGGGTGCGGTTTGCTTCGATGGCAGAGACGTTCGCGCGGTCAAGCTGGCCGATCTCAGGCGGGCCGTGGCGCTGGTGCCCCAGCAAGCCCTCCTCTTCGAGGGGACGATACGGACGAATCTGCTCTACGCCAATCCCGAGGCGACGGACGCCCACATGTGGGAAGCGCTTCGGATCGCCGATTTCGCCGACACGGTCGCCTCCCTGGCCGCTGGACTGGATACCCCTGTCGGCGAGCGAGGCTATTCGCTCTCCGGCGGCCAGCGGCAACGGCTTGCCTTGGCCCGCGCGGTCGTGGCCCAGCCAACCGTCCTGCTCCTGGACGACTGCACCAGCGCCCTGGATTCCGAGACCGAATCCCGCATCCAGCAGGCTCTCGATCGCAGTCTTCCGGGGCGAACTTTTGTGATCGTTTCGCACAAAGTCGCCTCGGTTCGC
Organism: uncultured Planctomycetota bacterium; assembly: GCA_963845755.1. GTDB lineage: Bacteria > Planctomycetota > Planctomycetia > Isosphaerales > Isosphaeraceae > CAWJTV01. Next base: position 135,968 of record CAWJTV010000011.1, on the reverse strand, counting down.
GGCACCGATTGGATCGTCGTCCTCGAAGCCGGGAGGATTGTCGAGCAGGGGATTCACGCCGACCTGATCGCGCGAGGTGGCCGTTATGCCGAGACCCATCGCCAGCAGACCTCGGCCATGGCGGGCGCCGGCGGATGAACGCGGATCAGCTCCGGAAAGTGGAGTCGCTGGAGTTTATTAATGTCGATTTTATTGTCGATTCTCGCGCGTTTCGGCCCAGCGCAGGTGCTCGCGCAGGAAGGCGAACGTGCCCTTCCCGTTGATGGTGTGGGGACCGACGAAGAACTCGATCCGGCAGCGATCCCCGATTCCCAGCCGGGCGTGATAGAGGTGATACGCTTTGGCGAATTCGTATGCGACCGTCTCATCGGGCGCGACGCCGTCGAAATGGCCCCGCTCGACCATGAACGGTCGGGGAGCGATCAAGGCCGCCATCTCGGCGTAATTGAACGTGCTTCCCAGGTCGAACTCGAAGATCTCGTATTCGCCGCCCCAGACGTAGCTATACAGGCTCTGCGTCGAGGCGTTCTTCCAGACCCATTCGTTGAAATCGGCCGAACAGATCGACAGGCAATAATTCTCGACCAGCGGCGGGATTCGCATCGCCGACTTGCCCCCATAGCTGAGCCCGTAGAAGGCAATGCGCGCCGGGTCGACGGCCGGCAGCGTCTTGAGCCAGTCGGTAATCTGCTGATGCTGGGGCACGATCACGGAGAACAACGTCTTTTTCAAGGGATTGGCTTTGCGCTGGAGTGTTCGGAATCGGTCCTGAAAGATGTAGAGGTTCTGAGGCGAAAATGTGATGAAACCTTCTTCAGCCAGACGGACGGCGAAACGGTGATAGGCCGGATTATCAACCTGGGGATCGGCGATATCGCGCGGCCGCCCCTCCAGGCCATGCTGGCAGACGACCACGGGCCGCCGCTCGCCCGCATTGATCCCCTTGGGGAGGAGCAGGATGCCGTAGGCGATGACCTCGGGGAAGACGTCCATCACCACCTCATAGCCCGTGAACTTCGACTCCTCATAGATCCGGCGCGAGCGGATGTTGGGAGGCATCCGCTCGAGGTCGAACCGGCCGATGACCTCATTCGCGAAGAAAGCCCGGTAGGGTTCGACGGATTTCGTGTAGGCGTCGATCGAGCTCGTATCGAGCTTCTTCATGAACTCACGGCGTACGTCGGGACTTTCCACCAGAAGCTGCTGGTTATGACGGTCGAGTTCATGAAGCTGTCGCTCCTGGCGACTTTTTGTGTGACCCAGGGGAATCTGGTCGAATCGAACAGACGGCGTTTCGCGAACGGAGAGGTTGGCGCCGGGTTTCAACGCTTCCAGGAGTTTCTGAAGCGCCTCTTCAGTCCCAAAAGGACCGTTTCCGTCAGATCCGCTCGTAACAAGATCGATCTGAAGAGTGGGTTTCAGGTCCGCGATAAGATGGCGCGCACGTTCAACCTCGGCCTTGACGGTTTCAAGCTTCGGAGTGACCAGGCGCCCGGCGCGCCGCCGGTCCCTGTGGGGATGAGGTATTCAGGGCCCCTGCTCGCCTCGACGATCAACGGCCGAGGCGCGACTAACGAGGCGACCTCGGCGTCGCCGAACTGCTCGAGCAGCCCGAAGACATTGCGGTTGACGGGCTGTCGCCAGACGTCGTTGCGGTCGTCGAAGTAGCCGCTGACACAGACGGCGTCGATCCTCGGGTCGAGTGCTGCGGCAAACAGCGCGATCTCGGCCCCTTCACCATAGCCGAAGACGCCGATCTTCTTTTTGCTCGCGGAGCCGCCGTTGGCCGTGTCGGGTCGGCTCAGGAGGTCGACGAGCGCCAGCACCTTCTGGACCTCGTAGCCGATCAGGTGTTGACCTAACTCGAAGGCCGAGCGGTAGAGGAATTCCCGATTTGTGAGTTTGGCCCGGCCGTTGCGAGGAGCCACGGTTCGATCGATCAGCGCGGGAACGACCACGGTGCAGCCGCTTTCGGCCAACCTGCGGGCAACCTGCGAAGCGGGCGGCACACCGGGGACGACGCCCATGAGCTGTTCGGGCGACTGGTCGGCGTCGGGGATCACGATGATGTTGAGGTCGATGGTGGACGGGCCCTTGGGGACGGCGAGCAATCCCTCGCCGGTCACGTCGCCGAAGGCCGGCCAGGTCAAGCTCACCACTTGGGTCCCCTGGCCAGGCGCCGCCAGAATCGCCGGATCGACCACTTCCTTTCGAGTAGCCGTCCGTGGTTCGCGAACTCCCAGTATGTGGGCCAACCGCTTGCGGTTGGGCTCGACCGAGGCTTGATACGCCTGGGAAGAGGTGAAATCCCGCTTCCAGTACGCCGCTCGTTTCGCGGTCGACGCATCGATTTGTTTCAAGAGGAACCGGTTGACACCCGCCACCAGCTCACTGGCGATATCGCCGGTCATGGTCAAGGGTTTCGTACCGGGCAACGGGGGGCCGAACTCTTCCGCCCCGACCACCGCGCTGTCCAGCCTCCCCAGGAAGACGATCACAATCGCCGTCAGACTCACGGTGCGCAACCACATGGGACCATCCGAGGAAGAATAAGAGTCGCTAACGAAAGGGGGACTGGCTCCGGGTCTTCGAAGCCAGCCCCCTTTTTAGGGGCTCTGACGAAGGAGAGAGCACAAGGAGGAAGCCCCGAGAGTAAACGCGGCAGGGGCGGGATGCAAGATTCTGACACACGGAGGACGAGCTTTGACGCTTCCACGAGGGAAGCGTCGGCTCCGAATCTGGATGGGCGGACGCCGCAGCCATCGAACTGGGCGTGCCGAATGACGCGGTGGAGATCGGCGCGAATTCTGAAGGCGGCGCCGCGGTGCGCGGGGGTTTGGGTTCAGCCGTCGCAGTGTGTCAGTATCGATCTCGGATGGTTATGCGACGGGTATCAGCATCTTCCGGTAATTCGATGCGTTGACCGGAAATCAGTTGAGTTGGGTCGTCGATGATGTCGCGATTGAGATCGAGGATCTCATCGGCGCGGCGCGGATCTCCGAGGGTATCGCGGGCGATCGAGCGCAGGGTGTCATAACGGCGCACCTTGTAGACCGGCCGGCTGACGGGGGCAGAGGCGCGGGGCCGTGCGGTCATGCGCGTCTCCGTCCCGTCGTCATGGGTCTCGTCGCCGACCTGGCGGCTGCCACGGCGTCGGGGGGAGCCGGTATCCCCGATGGGTAGCTCGAGTACCGCATCGGTCCGATCGGAACGGCTCGTCGGGATGCCACGGATCGAAGCAAACCTCGATGACGGGGCCGTCCTCGTCGTCGGGAGCGACTCGGGTCGCCCGGCCACCGGAGCCGATGTCGCGACCCTCGCACCAGGCGCTCCCCGGTTCATTCCACCGAGAGCCGATCGAACGCGCGGCGGGTCGATGTAAGCCGGGTCGAGATCTTCGACGGGCGGGATCACGATCACTTGATTGACGGGCAACTCGTCGATCTTGGGGACTCTCTGGTCGTTCGCTTTCCAGAGCGCGCGATAATAGCGTCCGTTGTTGTAGTACAACCGCGAGATCGTCCAGAAGTTCTCGCCGCGCTCGACGATGTGGGGTACGGCCTCGACTCGGGGTGAGACCGCTTCGGCGCGGGGCTCGTTTGGCAGCCGGGAACCGGCGGACGGTTTGGAGCTGGCCGGTCGCGGTGGCGGGCGATCTTCGGCCTGATCCGATCCCGGACTTGTACGATTGCTTGGGCGTTCATGAGGCGATTCGACATCGAAGCTCAGGTCCTTGTCGGCATGAGCGCTCGCGTCGCGGATTGGCTCGGCCACGGTGCCGGCGACCCCTCCGACCGGATCGAATCGGTCCCCTATCGCGCCCGCGGCCGAGAGCTTGCCGGTATTGGGGAGCCGCACCCTCTTTGCAACCGACTCGTCCTGGAGCGGACTGGCTGATGAGCGAGCTGTCACTGGATTGGTTTCATCCGGCTTTGTCAGAACAGGCTCGTTCCGGGGAGCCATGTCCTGGCTCCTCGGCCCAGGTGGTTCGGATACCGGATGCGGGCCTGAAATGCCGGATTGATTCGGGGCCTCCCCAACCTTCAATGGGGAGCTCGCCGCCTCCGGTGCGCGGGCCTTTGGCTCGTCCACCGTCCCCTGCGGTCGAGGTGGCATCGCCGTCGTGACAGGCGTCAAGTCTTCCACCTTCAGGGTGCCAGGCTGCACCGTCTCGGCCCCAGGCGCGATCTGAGGTTTAGGGCCCTCCGGTTGGGGAATTGTCTGGGGAGGCAGCGGGCCGGCGGGCTCGAGTTTGGTATCGGGGCTGGCCGGCCCGGACTCTGGCTTCAGGTCCTGAACCGTGGCCGTCGCAGGAGGTGTGATCGGTCCGGTATTGGATGTCTCGGGCGTCGTCGCGGGGGCCTCGACCTTGGGGAGTTCGGGACCTGTGGTCTCGCCAGGCCCGGATTGTCCGGGTGCGGGAGGGGGAACCTGTGGCTGGGGTGGCGCGGATCCTGGAATCTCGGGTCCGGATGTCGAGGGGTCTGTGGGTTGGTCAGGCTTCGGTGTGGGCGGTTGGGAGACCGGGACGTTCGACTTGGGTGAATCGGGCTGGGTCGTTGGCCGTTCTGCGATCGAGCCCTGGGACTCTGATGGTTTCTGGATGGTTTCCGTCTTCGTTTCCTCGGGTTTCGATGCAGCGGTCTTGGGCACAACGGGACCTGGACTGGGACTCGCGGCCGATCCTTTGGCGGGGTCAGACGGCTTATCGACGGTCCCAGATGAGGTTGAGGGACTCGACGGTGAACCCACACTCTTCTCCCCGCTCGTCAGGGTGAGGTCCTCTCCGACGGGAGGTAGTATTGGATCGGCTGGTGGATGGGTCGTCAGATTCGGCGGTGAAACGGGAGACGACGGAGCGGACGGCAATTCTGCCAGGGAGGTCGGGAGCGTTTCGTCGGATGATGGGGCGGGCGCCGGCGACTCCGGCCCCGACTTCGAGACGGTTGAATTCGTCGTGCCGGGGTGCGGCGCGGACTCTGTCGGGGTCGGAGATGATGCGCTCGAAGGTGACGGTGCGGGGGCCGAGTCCGGAAGCGCGGGGGTCAAAATGGTGGCGTCGCCCTGCTCGGCCAGGTGTGGAGGCGCGGGGCGGGTACCGCGTTTCCGGCCACGGGTCCGTTTTCGGTTCCTGGATTCTCGGGAGGCTGGGTTTGTCCTTGAGCCACCGCATCAACCGGGAGGGGCGGCAGTGGACTGGAGGCCGAATTCGGGGGTGAGGCCGGCGGCTGACCGTTTTCCTTCGCCGGGTTCTTCCCGGTATCCGTGTTCAAAGGAACGTCGTTGTCCACGATCGGCCTTACATTCGACGCCGGCTCATTATTCTCCCCAGTCCCCTTTTTTTCGGCGGACGAGATGGCCGACGGTCTTTGGTCAATCTGTGCCTTCGGCGTTGGCTTGTCGGGCTGTGTGCGAAGGATGGCGCCGAGGATCAGCAGGGAGAGGGCCGCCACGGCTGTTGATCGGGGATAGCGAAGGGCTCCGTGGATCCCGGCCTTCGTGATGGTGCCGAGGCTGCTGGCCAGAACGCGGGCCAGGGCACGCGCTCGACGCCGGTGTGCGCCGAAATCGCGATCCGGCGCCGAAGGGATCTCGGGTCCGTTGGGATCCGCCTGCTCCTCGAGAGTGTCGCGGGAATCCGAGGAATCGGCATTGGCACGGTAACGGACGACGACTTTGGTGGGTGCCGACTCGGCCGGGCCGGTATCCGCGGGGAGATGCACGGAGTCCACGGCCTCCGGCTCGGGCACCAACGTCGGATTCGAGATCAATTCGGACATCGCTCAGCCACCCTTAGTTTGGCGCTGACGCGCTTGGGGGTTGACGGTCACTTCCTGGACCGTCGCGGTCACGGGTTTCTTGGTCAGCACGGTCAGCCTGGGATCCGTCTTGAACGCCCACTTGACGCGTCGGTCTTCCAGAGAGTGGAAGCTGATGATCGCGGCCCGTCCACCCGCAGCCAGGACATCGGGTATGGCTTTCAGCGCGGCGTCGAGCTGATCGAGCTCGTCGTTGACCGCGATCCGAAGCGCCTGGAAGACGCGAGTCGATGGGTCGATCGGCCCATGCCGGTTCCGACCTGGTACGCTTCGGCGGACCAGGTCCGCCAGTTGGCCGGTGGTGCGGATCGCGCCCCCCTGCCTCGCCTCCACGATCCGGGCGCGATCCGCCGGCTGAATCGTTCCTCCCCGAATTCGTAGAACAGGTTTGCCAGGTTCTCGGCCGAAAGGCGATTGAGCAGATCGGCGGCCGTCGGGCCTCCCGAGTGCGGGTCGAACCGCATGTCGAGCGGCCCGTCGGCGACGAAGCTGAAACCCCGGTCCTCCCAGGCGAGCTGATCCGACGAAAGGCCCAAGTCCAAAAGCACCCCCTGAACCCGGTCGATCCCCAGTTCTTCGACGACCCTGGGCAGCTCGCGGTAGGGCGCGTGAACGAGGGTCACCGGCAACTCGTGGACCGCCTCACCAGCCAGGGCCAACATTGCTGGATCCCGATCCAGCCCGATGACCCGCCCGCTCGACCCAACCCGACGCGAAAGCGCCGCGGCATGGCCGCCGCCGCCGACCGTCCCGTTCGACGAGGATCGCCCCATCGCGGGGCGCCAGCCAGCCCACGACCTCATCGACAAGAACGGGATGATGGAGCGATCCCATGGCGGATTTCGTGGTCGATGACAAACGCACGGACGGGCCGCGATCGGGAACTGAGATGAACTGCGGGCGACTTTAATCGAACTGACTCGACTGTCAACCCCGGAACCCGACTCGTACACATGGCGGGCGGCCCGCCGCGCGAGATTCCCACTCATCTTTTACCATCGGCGTTTCCTACGCCGGACTTGACCGGATTCGAGATTCTCGATTGCGGAGGATTCTCGAAACCGGCAGTCCTCTCACCTTGACGGCTTGGCTGCGGCGCCGGACGACTTCTTCAGGAAAGGGACCGGCTTCAATTCCAGCCGCTTGATCGACTGAAGGTACGCCAGCACAGGTTCAGCGATTTCGCCGCCAACCTGGGCATGGAAGTGGAGGGTGAAACCATGCGGGCCTTTCGCGTCGATCAGCTTGGGCTGGAGGGTGAGGAACGACTTGACAGCATCGAGCTGGCCCATCATCGCCGCGCAGAAAATATCAATGTGCGCCCCGCGATCGAGCAAGAACTCGACGATGTCGTGCCGCCCCATGTGAGAGGCCCCGCCAAGGCCGGTTTCCCAGTCTCCGTGACCCCAGTCCATCGTCGCGTTGAGTAGGGTGGGCTCCAGGTCCAGCAACTTCTTCACCATGTCAAGATCGGAGTGGGCGAAGATGACGAAGTCCTGCACGAGCAGGCGGTTGAGCTGTGGCTTCTTCCACGACGGTTTGAATCCCGGCGGCGAATAAGTCCGCTCGAAGGGGGCCTCCGTAGGATGGCTGGGGGTCACGGGTGGCTGGCCTTTCGGCGCGTCATCGGCCGACGCGAGGTGGGTCGCAGAGCCGAGGGCCAACCCCGCGGTCGCGGAGCTGAACGCGCGGCGTGAAATCGGATCGGACATGGTCGGTACCTCCGGTCGATAAAGCGAAGGGTTCAAGCAGCCGGTGTCCCGTCTGACTCACAGGATTCCGATTCACGAGACGGTCGTGGGCGACGGAACTCGGTCCTATGTGGTGGATGGAGAGCCAATCTCCGATTATCATGAGGATGAGGCGGGAAAGCTACGCTTCCCGATTGGCCCGTCTTCAGCGAGGGTCTTGGAAATGTCCGATTCTTTGAAGGAATCGAGGCTGGCAGAGCCCGTCGGGACGCGGAGGTCATTCCTCCGCCAGACGGGAGGCGGCTTCGGAGCGATTGCCGCCGCCTGGCTGCTGGAACAGGAGCCGGCACGCGCCGCGGCCCCGCGCAGCCCGATGGCGCCGCGGCCTCCGCACTTCCCGGCGAAGGCGACGCGGATCATCTACCTTTTCATGCACGGGGGGCCCAGTCACCTCGAGACGTTCGATCCCAAGCCCGATCTCCAGCGCCTGGCCGGGCGACCCCTGCCGCCGAGCTTCGGCCGCGTGGCCACCCGCCGGCAGGTCGCGGCGAACCCCCTCCTGGGCACCAAGCGAATCTTCCGCCCCGCGGGCCGGAGCGGGCTGCCCGTCTCCGACTTCCTTCCCCACATCGCCGAGTGCTCCGACGAGCTTGCGGTCATCCGGTCGTGCCGGGCCGACAGTGTCAACCATCCGCAAGCGGTCTATCAGATGAACACAGGTTCGGTCCTGATGGGTAAGCCGAGCCTGGGGAGCTGGGTCGGCTACGGTCTCGGGACGGAGAACCAGGACTTGCCCGCTTTCGTCGTATTGCCCGACCCGGCCGGCGGGATCAAGGGCGGTCCGCCTGCCTATGGCGCGGGCTTCTTACCGGCGAGTCATCAGGGTACGGTCATGCGGTCGGGCTCGCGGCCGATCCTGGACCTCGAGCCTCCGGATGGGATGTCCGATGTCGCCCAGCGCCGCACGCTCGACCTGATCGGCAAGCTGAACGCCCGCCATCTCGCCGAGCGGGGCGACGACACCGAGCTATCCGCCCGCATCCAGGCGTACGAGCTGGCGTACCGGATGCAATCGGCCGCGCCCGACGCCGTCGACCTGGCCAGCGAGAGCGAGGAGACGAAGACTCTCTATGGCCTCGACCGCCCGGAGACGGTCGAGTTCGGCACCCGATGCCTGCTGGCCCGCCGGTTGGTCGAGCGGGACGTCCGGTTCATCCAGCTTTACTCGGGGGATGTCAACGGCTGGGACGCTCACGACGATGTCGAGGCCAACCACGCGCGGATGTGCGCCCGGACCGACCTGCCGATCGCGGGGTTGTTGAAAGACCTGAGGCGCCGGGGACTGCTCGAGGAGACTCTCGTGATCTGGGGCGGCGAGTTCGGCCGGATGCCCATGTCCGAGAGCGGCCGAGGCCGCGATCATAACCCACACGGCTTCACCGTCTGGCTGGCCGGCGCCGGCATCAAGGGAGGGACGATCCATGGCGCCACCGACGCGATCGGCCTCCGCGCCGAGGTCGACCCCGTGCACGTCCACGACCTCCACGCCACGATCCTTCACCTGCTGGGCCTCGACCACACCCGACTGACATTCCCCCACAACGGCCGCGAGGATCGCTTGACCGATACCTTCGGCAAGGTGGTCCACTCGATCCTGGCCTGAGCGTTGCTCCGACCTGCGTCGCCGCTCAGACGACAAGATGTCGATAGCGGCGGAGCATGGGCAGAGGACCCAGGTCGAGCAGATCATCGCCGGTACTGGCGATGCAGCACATCGGGACTTCCAGCCACTCGGCGGGAACGCGCGCCGTGACGACGTCGAGACCGGCGGCGTTGAGTGAGAACGCGGGCAGTATAATCCGGTCCGGACCGGCCAGGAAGCACCGCGCGCCATTTCCAGCAACCCGGACGACCGGGTGCAAATGCCCTGAAATCGTTCGATCTCCGGGCAACGGCCGATGGCCGTGGCCGATCGTCCAGCCGTTGACCGTGCAGGTGGTGGGCAGGGAAAGCGACCGATCGTGGTTCCCCTCCAGGATCGTGAGGCTCACACCCAACGAATCGAGCCAGTCGCGGAGTCGCCGCACATCGGCGGCGGTCCGGGAGCAAAATCGCGGCGACTCGACCAGGTCGCCGGCCACGACCAGCCGCGCGATCGGCGCGCGGGCCAGCAGGCGATCGAGCCCGATCAAGGTCTCGCTCAAGGAGTGAGCCGGGACGCAATCTCCGGCCGAACCCCGGGCCCATTCATAACCGAGGTGCACGTCGGCGATCACCGCTGTTCGCTCCTCCCGATGGATCGCCGCCCCCTCCGGTGCGAGCTGCCACGAGCCCCATCGGAAGAGGCCCGGTTCCTCGCGAGACGGGTTCATCGCGATGTGCCGGCTTTTCATGGTTCGCGATCCCCTGCCCCGCTGGCGGAGAGTAGCCGCGCGTGCAGGCGGCGCAGTGCGGCGTCGGGCGGCTCGTAGCGAAGGGAATCGGCCGCGGCCGGCTCGATCCAGGCGGCGGCGAACGGCGAGAGGCCCGGCAGGCGACGGAACCGCACCGTCGGCCGCGCTTCGAGCCAGTGCCGGGCGGATGGCACGTCGAGGACGTCCTCGAGGACTTCGCGGCGTGTCTGGCGGAGCAAGGGATGGTCGGGGCACGCAGCCCGCACCAGCGGGTACAATCGGGTACTGGCCCAGTGCAACCCGCCGACGCGCACCCGGCGCCCCGGCTCCGGATTGCGCAGGATCATCAGCGCCGTCGTGGCGACCTGGCGGAACCGCCTCGCCAGCAGTTCGCCACGGTCCAGTCCCTCGAGCACGTCTTCTACGAAGTGATCGAGATCCAGCAGCGACGAGAGCTCACTCGGGGCGATTGCTTCGTCATCGGGTAGGCGGATGGACCAGCCCAGGTCGGCGATCCCCAGCACGAGGTCTCGGCCGAGCCGGCGACCCAGCCGGGCGCCGATGGCGCGCCCCATCGCCTCGCACGCCGCGCGATGCAACGGCGCGTGGAACGTGTAGATCCGTCCGGGGCCCTCCGGCGCCGGCGACTCCTCGACCAACAAGTCCTCGGCGCCGGGGACCTCGCTCCATTGCTCCTGGGCCTCGAACAGCTCGATCACCAAGCTGGCGGCTTCGGGGGCCAGGCCGAGCTCCGCGAGCAGCCAGCGGCGGAGCGTCTCCGCACCTTCCTCGGCCAGCCGGCGAGCCGCCTCAGCACGGAAGCCGGCCAGCTCGCGTGCCAGCTCGGGCGAGAACGACTGGCGATCGCTGGTCCATCGCGGCAGGCTCGGCTCGCCGCCGGCCGGCCGCGCGTGGACGATCGCGCCCTCGATCCGACGGACTTCCAGCGCGCGGCCATCCAGGACAAAGCGGTCGCCGGCCGCCAGCCGCTCGGCGTACGATGCCTCCAGTGTCCCGACGGCAACCCCCCCCTCCAGCACCCGCACCGACTCCTCCGAGCAGATCGTCCCGACGTTGCTGCGGAACCATCGCGTCACGCGCCGGTTGCGAGTACCGAAATGACCGGCGTGCTTCCAGATCCGCGGTGATGTCCATCGTGGCGGTGCGCCCGGCTCGGGCTCATACGCACCGGCCGGGCTCCCGAGTTCGCCGGCCAGGAAGGCGAGGCAGGCGTCAAAATCGGCCCGGGATAGCCCGCTCATCGGCCCGGCTTTACGGATCACCTCGAACGCCGCGCCGACCGACTGCTCCCCCGCGCAGGCCATGCCGATGAGCTGCTGACAGACGACATCCAGCGGACCGGCGACCCCCCGAATCGGCTCGACCCGACCCGCCAGTGCGGCTCGCGCCGTGATCGCGGCGCCGACCAGCTCGCCGGGCGTCGCTGCCAGCAAGAGCCCGCGCGATCCGGCACCCCGGCGATGGCCCGATCGGCCCACCCGCTGCACGCAACGCGACACTGCGCCCGGCAACCCGACCTGGACCGTCAGGTCCGCCGTGCCGATGTCCACGCCGAGCTCCAGGCTGGTGCTGGTCACCACCGCCCGGACCGCACCCGACTTCAGCCCCGACTCGATCGCCCGCCTTCGCCGGGCATCGAGCGCCGAATGGTGGGCAGCGATCACCAATTCGTCCGGATCTCCTGTCGGGTGCTCTGCGAGCACCGGCACGACCTCGTCGGTGCTTGCGGATCGCCCCACTTGGAGGCGCAGATCATGCGTGATCTTCTCGGCAAAGGCTCGCGTATTGGCAAAGACGACGGTGGTCCGGTTCGACCCGATGATCCGTCGGAGGCGTCGATGCAGCCGTCGGTAGCTAAGCCCGCGATGAGGAGCCTCACCGGGCTTGATCAAGCTCTCGACGGCGATCTCCATGGGCGGCGTGCCAGCAGGAGGGGGTGCCTCGATGACGCGACAGGTCCGCGACGGGCCGACCAGGAAGTGGGTGATCGCCTCGTCCGTCCGGCAGGTCGCCGACAGGCCGACCCGGCAGGGGTCGCGCACGGCCAGCGCCGCCACACGCTCGAGCGAGACGGCCAGATCGGCTCCCCGCTTCGTCGGCGCCAGTGCGTGGACTTCATCGACAATCACGTGCTCGACGGTCCGCCAATGGGCCAGCCAACTCTCCTGGCTCAACAGCAACGACAGGCTCTCGGGCGTCGTGATCAACACATGCGGCGGATCGTCCCGCAACTTACGGCGATCGTAGGCGGACGTGTCGCCAGTCCGCACCCCAACCCGGACCGGGCTGATCTCCCGCTCGAGCCGCCGGCCGATCCCCGCCAGCGGATCGGTCAGGTTGCGCTCGATGTCGTAGTTGAGGCTCCGCAAGGGTGAGACATAGAGGCAGCACAGTCCGCGCGCCAGCGTTCCCCTCTCCCACGCACGGAAGAGTCGGTCGAGGATCGCCAGGAACGCGGCCAGCGTCTTGCCCGTCCCGGTCGGCGAGACCAGCAGTACATGCTCGCCCGCCGTGATCGGCGGCCAGGCGAGTGCCTGCGCCGGCGTTGGGCCCTCCGGAAACGCGGTTGTGAACCAGCCGCGTACCGCGTCCGACAAGAGCGCAAGGGCTGACCCTCTCGGGATCGGCGATCGCAGTGCACCCCACTCCGGCTCGTTGCATCGAACCTTCGCGAGGCGTCCTGACCTCGCCATCCTCCCTGGTATTCGCCCCGACTATCGGCGCAATCCGCCGAATCGGAATCTTCCGCCCCGATCACTGTAGTCGGCGAGGGTCGCGGTGATAAGGGCAAAAAACCTGGGCTGGGAAGGCGCAAAGCTCACTGGAGGGTCGACCACGGCCGGCTCGTCCGGCCGGTGAAGTCGTTCGGAAGGTAAGCTCACCGGGACGCATCTGGCGCAGGAATTGCTTGCAAAAGGTTGATCGCGCAGCGCGAGGAACGAGAGCCGGGGAGTCGTCTCGTCGGTTGATGCCTGGCGAGGCGCGGGAGTGATCACTCTGCGAGACCGGGGCGTGACGGCGGCCGCCGTCCGACGATGGAATCGGCCCACCGTTCCGGCCGATCGCAAATGTGCGCGGCGCCTCGCCGAACGACTGGAGCCAGCCGCATCGAGGAGTTCTACTCGTGGCCGCCGAACCCAGGAAGAAAGCCGGATCCGCGAATCCCACCGTCCTGGCGATGGATCATCCCATCACCCTCATGATGCTGGTCTTGGCTCTGATCAGCCTGGGCATCCTGGCCTACGGGAAGATGCGCGTGGACATCTTCCCCTCGCTGAACACCCCGAAGATCTACGTCTTCTTCGATTTCATCGGCATGAGTCCCGACCAGATCGAGGGATTCATCGTCAACGAGCTCGAGCTGTACTTTCAGTACGTCGACGGCATCCAGGACATCAAATCGCGGAACATCCAGCAGGTCGGCTTGTGCGAGCTCGGCTTCTTCCACGACACCGAGATGGGCCAGGCCATGGCCCAGGTCGTGGCGATGTCCGACCGGGCCATGGCGTGGATGCCCCCGGGGTCCTTGCCGCCGATGATCATGCGCATGGACGCCGGCAGCGTCCCGATCGGCTACCTCGTCTTCACCAGCGAGGGCGACAAGACTTCGATCGGGGCGATGGGCGACCTGGCGCAGAACATCATCCGGCCACTCGTGCAGAAGAACGTCCCCGGCACGGTCGCCATCTCCCCATTCGGCCCGAACATGCGGTCGATCATCGTCAATGTCGATCCCCGAAAGCTCCTCGAATACAACCTCAACCCCCAGCACGTCGTCGAGGCCCTCAAGAACGGGAACGTCGTCATCCCGTCGGGGAACATCTACGTCAAGGACGCGATGCCGATCGTCCACAACAACGCCACGGTGGTCGACATCCAGCGCCTGGGCGACATCCCGCTCCGGCTGGGCCAGAACGTCTACCTCCGCGACGTGGCGACCATCCAGGACGACACCGACATCACCTACGGCTATGCCCTCGTCAACGGCCAGAAGGCGATCCACCTGCCGATCATCAAGAAGGACACCGGCTCGACGCTCACCGTCGTCGCCGACGTCAACAAGTCGCTGGAGACCTTCCGCGCCGCCGTCCCGCCCGACGTGAAGATCACCTTCGAGTTCGACGAGTCGCCCACGGTGGTGCATGCGGTCGAGAGCGTGGCCACCGAGGGCGCGATCGGCGCGGGCCTGACCGGGCTGATGATCCTCCTGTTCCTCCGCGACCTGCGGAGCGTGATGGTCGTCGTCTGCAACATCCCGCTCGCCCTGATGGGGTCCCTGTTCGGACTCTGGGTGACGCAGAACACGATCAACATCATGTCGCTGGGCGGCATGGCTTTGGCCATCGGCATCCTGGTCGATGAGGCGACCGTGACGATCGAGAACACCCACGTGCAGATGGAGGAAACCTCGAACATCGCCACGGCGGTACTCAACGCCAGCAACGCGACGGCCGTGCCGCGGCTGCTGGCCTTGCTCTGCATCCTGTCGGTGTTCATCCCGGCGTTCATCATGGAAGACCCGCTGCGGTCGTTGTTCATGCCGCTGACCCTGGCGGTCGGCTTCGCCATGGTCTTTTCGTACCTGCTCTCCAGCACATTCGTGCCGATCATGAGCGTCTACCTGCTCAAGCACAAGAAGGAACAGGGCGAGAAGAAGCCCGGACTGTTCGACCGGGTCAGCGGGGCTTATCGCACGGCCGTGCAAGCGTTCGTCGCGCATCGCTTCTGGGTGGTCATGATCTATCTCGGCGCGTGCGGCCTCATCCTGGGGGTGCTGGGTCTCGAGGTCGGCACCGAATTGTTCCCGCAGATCGATCAGGGGGAATTCGTGCTGCGGTTCCGACCGCCTGCGGGGTCGAGCTACGAGCTGACCCGCGAGATGGGGATCAAATGCCTCCAGGAGGTCGAGAACGAGGCGGGGACCGACAACGTCTCGATCACGATGGGCTTCGTCGGCCAGGTCGCCCCGAACTTCGGCATCGACAACATGGTGCTGTTCATGCGCGGGCCCGACGACGGCTGGCTGCGCGTCAAGTTGAAGGAGGACAGCAAGATCAAGCTCGACGAGTTCCGCGAGCGGCTCCGGAAGGTCCTCCCCGAGCGGGTGGGCCCCTGGCTGGCGAACCGGCTGGAGACGGGCGGATTGTCCAAGGACGAGGCGCAGAAACAGGCGGACAAGAGCACCTTCGGTTTCGAGCCGGGCGACATCGTGAGTCAGGTCATGAGCTTCGGCTCCTCGAAGCCGATCGCGGTTCGCCTCGTCGGCACCGATTATGATGCCATCCGTGCGCATGCCGAGAAGGTGGCCGCCGCGCTGAGGCGCAATCCCTTCCTCCGCGATGTCGGCTTCGAGCAAACGCTCGACTACCCCACGGTCGAGGTCACCATCGACCGCGAGCTGGCGGGCCTGGTCGGCGTCACCCTCAAGCACGTCGAGCGTGCACTCGTCATGGCGACCGCCTCGACCCGTTTCACCAATCTCAATTACTGGATCGACGAGAAGACCGGCTTCGACTACCTGGTGCAGATCCAGGTGCCGGCCTTGCGGATGGAGAAGCCGTCGGATCTCGAAGAGTTGCCGCTGGAGTCGGTCAACCCCTATGTTCCCCTGATGGTCCGCGACGTGTTGAAGGACGGCCAGGTTCATGAGAGCGTGCGGCCCGGCGAGTACGACCGCGACATGTCGCAGCGCGTACCTGACCGTGATCGCCAACGTCGAGGGTGAGGACCTGGGTCGGGCCGCCAAGCAGGTCCGCCAGGCGTGCGACGAGGTCGGGGAGCTGCCCCGCGGCGTCCGCCTGGAGGAGATGGGATCGCTGCCGCCGATGAGCAAGATGTTCGAGGCCCTGGGGATCGGATTGGCGGTCTCTGTCTTCGTCATCCTCGTCCTGTTGACGGCCTATTTCCAATCCCCGCGCCTGGCCCTGATCTCCATCGGGGCCGTGCCGGGCGTGCTCGCCGGCATCGTGACCATCCTCTACTTCAGCAAGACCACGGTTAACATCGAGTCGTTCATGGGTTCGATCATGTGCCTGGGCGTCTCGGTCTCCAACTCGGTGATGATGGTCACGTTCATGGACGAACACTGGAAGGCGGGCAAGCGCTCGACCGAGGCCGCCATCATGGGTGCCAGCGAACGGCTACGGCCGATCCTGATGACGGCCTGCGCGATGACCGTCGGCATGGTGCCCATGGCGCTGGCCCTGGAGCGCGGCAGCCAGATGGAGGCCCCGCTCGGCCGCGCCGTGATCGGGGGACTCGTGATGTCCACGTTCGCCACCTTGCTGGTCCTCCCCTCGATCTTCGCGCTGGTGATCGGCCGCCAGGAACCCCGCTCGCCCTCCCTCTACCCGGCCAATCCCGAAAGCGCGCACTACGATCCCGAGGCCTTCGGTGAGGGCAACGGCGGCGAGGAGGAAGACAAGGGTGGTGACAATGCGGCGGAAGAAGAGGAGGCCCCCTGACAAGGACTGCGAAACGGTCCGAGAACGGCGTCCGGCCTTTGTAGGGTGGGTGAAACCCACCGAGAATCGCCCCGATCCTGGTGGGTTTCACCCACCCTACAGGGTTCTCGGACAGAGATTCCCACGGCGGGCCAGCCCGGTCCGTCTCACCTGCAACGGGAGATGAGCGTTGCAAACCGCCTTTCGGCCTGACATCACGGTTCGTTCCGCTCGGTGCAGCCGACTCGGGCTCTGGCTCCTGGCCGCCCTCGCGGCGGACGGCTGCTCCAAGGAAGAGCCGACGGCGCCGAGCGTCCTGGAGCCCCCGGCCCTCCAGATGATCCATCCCCGGCCCCGGAAGATCGTCCGCCTGGTCGGGCAGCCGAGCTTCGTCCAGAGCTACGAGCGCACGTCGATCTACCCGAAGGTGTCCGCATTCATCGAGAAGTGGAACGTGGATATCGGCGACAAGGTCCAGAAGGGCGACGTGCTCGCCGACCTCTTCGTGCCCGAGCTGCGCGAGATGTTGACGACGAAGAAGTCTACGGTCGAGCTGGATTCGGAGCGGGTCCGGTTTGCCCTGAAGGATGTGGAAGTCGATCGAGCCCTGGTCGAGGCGGCCAAGGCGCGCCTCGAAGAGACGCAATCAATTCTCGGCAAGTATGAATCCGAAGTCGAACGCTGGGACATCCAGGTCCAGCGGCTCACCCGCGAGGTCCATCGGACCGTGGTTGACCCCCAGATCCTCCTCGAGTTCGACCAATCAGTGGAAGTCGAACATCGCCGCGCGGGACGCCGCGAAGGCGGCGATCTTGAAGGCGCAGGCGGATCTCGTGGCCGCCGATGCCACACTGGAGCGGGCCGAGGTCAACGTCGCCGTCGCCCGCGCCGACCTGGCGGTGGCCCGGAGCGAGGCGAAGCGGCTCGAGGCGTGGGTAGGCTACCTCAAGCTCCTGGCGCCTTATGACGGCATCATCGTAGCCCGCAATGCCAACACCTGGGACTTCGTCCTGCCGACCTCCGGCGACCCCACGGCCATGGATCGGGCTCCCGACCTCTCGCCCAGCCGTCAGGCCGCACCGATCTACGTGGTCGATCGCACGGACATCGTCCGGATCTACGTTGACGTCCCCGAGCGGGATGCCAACTACATCCATATCGGGTCCGAGGCGCGCGTCAAGGTGTGGGCCTATCGCGACGAGTGGCTACAGGCGACCGTGACGCGCATCGCCTGGGCCCTCAACACCCACAGCCGTACGATGCGTGCCGAGATCGACCTGCCCAATCCCGGCAGCCAGATCCTGCCGGGGATGTATGCCTACGGCGAGGTTGACGTCCAGCGCCCCGCCGTCCGGCGCTGCCGAAATCGGCCCTCACCCTCGCCGGCGGCAAGTCCTTCATCTGGCGGTACGTGGAAGGCCTGCGCGATTCGTACCGAGATCCAGACGGGGCCCTCGGATGGCCAGTGGATCGCGGTCACCAATCGTCGCGTCAAGACGGAAGCGCTCCTCAAGGAAAAGTGGGTACCGATCGAAACCTCGGACCAGGTGCTCATCGGTAGCAAGCTGTCCATCCTCACTGACGGCGGCCCGGTGCGACTCGACAAGTCGCCGGCGCCGATCGCGGCGGGATCGGAAGAGACCTCGTCCGACCAGGCGGGAGGTGGTTAGAGCGCATTACGGTTGCGTTGCACACGAGACATAGACGTAGGGTGCTCTGTGAGCACCGATCCCCCGCGGCCGGCACGCTTTGGTGCTCGCAGAGCACCCTACAGAGGGTCAGGGGATTCCTCGCGCAGGCGCAGTCCAAATCGTGCAGCGCTCGAGATCACTGGCTCTTATGCGGCGGCGAATTATTAAATGCGCAAATTGGAGCCCGGCGGATCACGCGGCACGCGCGTTGCGTACGATCTCAGCAGGCTTGACTGTGGGAGGGCAGTTCAATGGAACGTCAAGATCAGCAGGACCAAGACCAGCAACAAGGATCCGACGCGCCCCAGGATCAAGACCAGGAACACGGGTCCCATTCGAACCAGGGCCAGGAGCCGGAACAGGGGTCTGAGTCGCCCCGCAGCCGCGGGCCGGAGTCCCCTCAGGTCATCGAGACCACCGCCCCGATCATCACGTTGGGACCGGCGATCCAATCCGATTGGGCGAGTCACCCCGATCGAATCATGGTCGTCCAGACGAACCGGATCCGTGAGCCCAACGAGGCGTTCAATCCCAACTTTGTCATGGTCCCCATCGAACCGGATCGACCATCGCAGGACCGTTCCGGCGGAGGGAACGGGGAGGGGAAAGTGAAGGAGGGCGAGCAGGGCAAGGGCGAGCAGGGCAAGGGCGAACAGGGCAAGGGCGAACAGGGCAAGGGCTCCAAGAGCCAGGGTGGGCAGGAGGGCGACACCAAGAAAGCCCGGTCCCCTGGCAAGCAGGACCAGAACGACGATCAGAAGGGCTCCGGCGAGGGCGCCAAGAAATGGCTCGGCCAGTCGGCCCAGTCACCCTCGCTCACGCGGATCCTATTGTTCGCGGGCGTCGTGTCCCTGGTCTGCGGGGTCGTCGGCGCCTGGGGCTACTCCTACTTCTTCGGGTCGGACAAGTCGGGAGATGAGACGTCTTCGAGCAAGGGCGGATCGAGCAAGGGCGGATCGAGCAAGGGCGGATCGAGCAAAGGCGGATCGAGCAAGGGTGGATCGAGCCAGGGCCCCGACTCGAGTCAGGGAGCGGACTCGAGCGACGAATCCGACTCGAGCCAGGAGGCCGGCACGAGGAAGAATTCGACTTCGAATGAGAAGAACCCGGGCGCGGGCAAGCTCGTCGAGGCAGAGGTGGCGTGGTTGGCCGCCGTGAAGGAACTCCAACAGGCCCGGGAGTCGGAGAAGACGGCGCGGGCCTCGGAAGAAGAGAAGAAAGCGATCCTCGCGTTCCTCAAGAATTCGCTGTTGTCGGCCGGCCGGCCGGGGTCGGTGTCGCTCACGGAGGCCTTCTGGACCGGTGGCCAGGGCAAGGACGTGACGCTGCGCAAGGCGGTGGATCTGACCGAGGCTCAGGTCGGCGAAGCGTTCACGGACCGGC
The DNA here is from genome assembly GCA_963845755.1 of uncultured Planctomycetota bacterium. Lineage (GTDB taxonomy): Bacteria > Planctomycetota > Planctomycetia > Isosphaerales > Isosphaeraceae > CAWJTV01. Next base: position 116,527 of record CAWJTV010000011.1, on the reverse strand, counting down.
CCCTGGCCGAAGCCTCACTCCGCGAGATGCTGGGCCTGGCGTACCTGAGTCTGGGAGACGCAACGCAGGCGGTCAAGGAGTACGAGCGGGCCTTCGGCTTGCGGCAAGCCATGCAGGGACTCAACCATCCCGATACGGCCGCCTGCCGCAATCAACTGGCCGTCGCCTACCGGCTCGCTGGCCGCGCGGACGAGGGGGGGCGACTTTATGAACGCGATCTCAATTCGCCCGCCCGCGCCTCGGCGCTCGCCGTCCGCGGATCGCTGCTACTCTCCCAGAAGAACTTCGCCGAGGCTGAGCTGAAGCTGCGCGAGAGCCTGGCCATGCGCCAGAAGCTCCAGCCCGACGACTGGGTGACGTTCGACACGGAGTCACTCCTGGGCCGGGCGCTCCTGGAGCAACGGAAATTCGCCGAGGCCGAACCGCGGCTCGTTGCGGGCTACGAGGGCATGAAACAACGTGAGGACAAAATACCGCCCCAGGACAAGCCCCACCTCATCAAGGCACTCGAACGCCTGGTGAGCCTCTACGAAGCCTGGGGCCAGGTTGACAAGGCGAGGGCGTGGCGGAAGGTCCTCGAAGAGACGGAGATCGCCAAGAAGCCCGATATTTCCCCGAAAGCGCCCTGATCAATCCCGCCCATCCCGCAAAATCGTTATCATTCCGGCCACCCGTCCCGGTCGATAAATCCTCTGATCCGGTCCTATCGGCGCGGCCGACGCGCTGATCGTACCGCGACTCCCTTGATGCAGTGAGGGATGGGGTCATGGGACAATCCACCTGGAGGGGGATGCTCGGTGGGGCTATGCTGCTTTCGTGGGTCGGGTTCACCCCCTGCACGGCGCAGACGCCCGTTCCGCCTTCGCCGGCGCCCCCGGTCGTCCTTCCCGATCGGAGTCGGCGAGCCCAGCCCTCGCCGCCGGCTTCGGCGCCGAGCGAGACCGGGGCGATGGGCCCGAGCCCGCTCGACACCGGCCTGACGCTCCCGACGGCGACACCGCTGCCGACCGAACTCCGCTTTCCGATCAATCTGGCGACCGCGTTGCGGCTCTCCGACGCCCGGCCGCTGATCGTCGCCGCCGCCCAGGCCAGCGTCTGGGTCGCCGAGGCCGATCTCGCTCAGGCCAAGGTCCTCTGGGTCCCCAACCTCAATATCGGCTTCGATTACATCCGGCACGACGGCGGCGGCCCGGACTTCAACAAGGGCATCCTGACCTCGCCCAGCACCAACTTCTTCTACGCCGGTGCCGGCATGACCGGACCGGCCCTGGGAATCATTTCGACGACCGATGCCATCTTCCAGCCCCTGGTGGCCCGCCAGGTCCTCAAAGCCCGGCACTGGGACGTGCAGACAGCCAAGAATGACGCCCTGCTCCGGACCGCCGACGCCTACTTCCGCGTGCATCAGGTGCGCGGGATGTATGCCGGGACGCTTTACTGCGTCGAGCGGGGGCACGACCTCGTCGAGCAGATCGCCACCCTGAGCCGCGACCTGGTCCCGGCGGTCGAGGTCGAGCGGGCCCGGAATATGCTCGCCGACCTCTCGCAGAAAGCGGTCACGGCGCGGCAGCAGTGGCGAGTCCAGAGCGCCAATCTCACGCAGGTCCTGCGGCTGGACCCCCGCGCCGTCGTCGAGCCGCTGGAACACGACCACCTCCAGATCACGCTGGTTGACCCCGGCCGCTCGCTCGAGGACCTGATGCCGATGGCTCTGACCAACCGGCCCGAGCTCGCCTCGCACCAGGCGATGGTCGAGGCGGCGGCGGCGGCGATCCGCCGCGAGAGGGTGCGCATGCTCATTCCCAACGTCGCGCTCAACGGCTTCCAGACCCCCCTCGAGCTGTTGCAGGCCGGGATCTTCGCCCTGGGCCCCAACAGCAGCATGAACCAGTGGGTTGGCCGCGATGACTTCAGCTTTCAGCCCATATGGCAGCTCTCCAATCTCGGCCTGGGGAACCTGGCGATGATCAAGCGGCAGCGCGGCATGCAGTCGCAGGCCATCATCGAGCTGTTCGAGAACCAGGATCGGGTGGCGGCGGACGTGACCAGGGCCCTGGCGGACGTACAGTCGGCGGCCGCCCGGGTCGTCCAGGCCGATCGCTCGTTGCGCACCGGCCTCATCACCTTCAACGGATCCCTGGAGGGCCTGACCGAGACCAGCCGTTTCGGCAACGTCCTGGTCCCGATCCACCGGCCGCAGGAGGTGGTCTATGCCCTCCAGCTCTTGAACGTGGCCTTCGACGAATTCTTCACCACGGTGGCCGAGTACAACCGGGCGCAGTTCGAGCTGTTTCACGCCCTGGGCTATCCCGCCCAGGAGGTCTCGTGGCTCCGGCCCCCCGGCGAGGTCCAGCCGGTGGACACGGCCCGGCCGGCCTTCCTGCCGGTGGTCGGTAACGGGCCGCCCCCGGCCACCCGATGAACGCCGGTCATCCCCGGGTTCCCCGCGAAATCCGGACGGGTTGGAGCCGCCGACGCCTTAATCGGGGCGAGCGATCATGATGGGAGTGGGATTTCGAATGAGGCAACGATCTGCCTGGCCCTGGATGCTGATCGTAGCCTCGCTGCTTCCCTGGCTCGGGTCTCCGGCGCGCGCGGCCCAGCCCCCGACCGGCGCGACGCCGACGAACCCCGCGCCTCCCACACAGCCGCCGCCCTTGCCGCCGTTGACGGTGTCCCCCGTCATCCAACGCTTCATGAGACAAAGTGGCCGGGACTTGCCTCCACCGGCCCCGCCGCCGATCCCTCTGACGTCACCGGGCCACTGGCAAGGGCCATCCTCACGGCCGGGGACGACCGCGCCATCGGCTGTCAACCGCCCAGCGAGCGTGGACGACCACGATGTGCTGTCGCCCCTGCCGTCGCGAGCGGCTCCGGGCCGTGCGCAGGAGAGGAGCGATGCGGCCGCACTGCCACCCTCCCCCCTGGAGTTGACCGTCAAGCTCGACCCAGCGCCGTTCGTGCCGACCGACCTCCGCTTTCCGATCAACCTGGCGACCGCGTTGCGGCTCTCCGACGCCCGGCCGCTGATCGTCGCCGCCGCCCAGGCCAGCGTCTGGGTCGCCGAGGCCGACCTCCAGCAGGCCAAGGTCCTCTGGCTCCCCGGGATCAACGTCGGCGCCGACTACCTCCGCCACGACGGCGGCGGCCCGGACTTCAACAAGGGCATTATGACCGCGGTCAGCGCCAACTACTTCTACGGCGGTGGCGGCCTCTGGGGGGCCATCGCCACGACGGATGCGATCTACCAGCCCCTGGTGGCCCGGCAGGCCCTGAAGGCCCGCCACTGGGATGTCCAGTCGGCCAAGAACGACGCCCTGCTCCGGACCGCCGACGCTTACTTCCTGGTGCACCAGTATCGCGGGAAGTACGCCGGTGCGCTCTACTGCGTCAAGCGGGGGCACGAGCTGGTCGAGCGGCTCGCCTCGATGAGCCGCGACCTGGTCGTGGAGTTCGAGGTCGAGCGGGCCAAGAACATGGTCGCCGACCTCCAGCAGCGGGCCGTCTCAGCCCGGCAGCAGTGGCGGGTCCAAGCGCCAACCTGACGCAGGTCCTGCGGCTGGACCCCGCGCCGTCGTCGAGCCGCTGGAGCACGACCACCTCCAGATCACGCTGGTTGACCCCGGCCGCTCGCTCGAGGACCTGATGTCCGTCGCCCTGACCAACCGGCCCGAGGTCGCCTCGCGCAAAGCGATGATCGAGTCCGCGACGGCGGGGATCCGCCGGGAGACGATGCGCCCGGCCCTCCCCACCGTCGTGATCGGCGGCTTCCAGTCCCCTGGCGGGATGTTGATCCAGGGCGGGATCTTCGGCCTGGGCCCCAACGGCCTCATGAACCAGTGGAGGGGCCGCGACGATGTCAGCGTCCAGCTCGTGTGGCAGCTCCAGAACTTCGGGTTCGGCAACCTCGCGATGATCAAGCGGCAACGGGCCCAGCAATCGCAGGCCATCGTCGATCTCTACCGCGCGCAGGACCGGGTGGCGGCGGACGTGAACCGGGCCCTGGCGCGCGTCCAGTTGGCGGCCACCCGCGTCCTCCAGGCCGATCGCGCCCTCCGCACGGGCATCATCAATCTCAACGGCAACTTCGAGGGCCTGACGCAGATCAAGCGGTTCGGCAACGTCCTGGTCCTGATCAACCGTCCACAAGAAGCGGTCTTTGCGCTCCAACTCTTGTGGGTGGCCTTCGAGGAATACTTCACGACGGTCTCCGAGTACAACCGGGCGCAGTTCGAGCTGTTCCACGCCCTGGGGTACCCGGCCCAGGAGATCAGCTCGACGCGACCCCCCGGCGAGGTCCTGCCGGTGGACACGGCGCGGCCGCACTTCCTGCCCCCGGTGGGCCACGGGCCACCCCCAGCAACCCGCTAACCGCCGTCGGGGGAAGAGGAAAAAGACGCCTTGGTAAACATTTGATAAGGAGATGAGCTGAGCTAATCTCCAGCGCAAAAAATTTTTTGAAAATTCTTAATTCGTGTTGATACCGAGGGTTGCGCCGCGAAAACAGCTAGAAACCGTCGTAGGTGCATTAACGAAATTCCAAAGTTGCGGCATCCTGTAAGTAACGACGGTGAAAGCGACTGTCGATGATCGGCAGTCGGGCCCCTGGCAGCGTGCCGGTGCGGTCGGACCGTCGAGCTTCGCGTCGGAGTCTCGTGCTCGATCCTGCTTGACGTCACTTCCTCGCCCCTCGCGGGCATGCCGGCCAGCCTGGGCCTCGGGCTGAGAACCGCGAGTGGGGCGCTGGAGTGCCGACGGATCCTTGCCGTTGACTGCCAATTGACGCCATGACCGAACCGCATCCCCCAGGCAAGAAGTCCAACCTCGCCCTGGCAATCGCCCAGGGAACGTCCGTCGCCTCGTGGCGCGGGAGCACCAGGTCGCCAGGCGGACGGCCTACCGATGGGCCAAGGAGCCCAGGGTCCAGGACGCCGTGAAGGCGTATCGCCGCCGTGCCGTCGACCGGGCCATCGGCCGGATGTCCAAGAACGTCACCCGCGCGGCCGATGGGATCATCGTGCTCGCCCGGGAGGCCGAGTCCGAGTCCGTCAAGTTGACAGCGCTGCGGGCCATCCTTTCCGACATGATGGCCATCTCGAATTACGCGGGGCTCGAGCGCCGCATGTCCCAGATTGAGGAGCAGATCGGTGATCGGACTGGCAGCGCGGATTGCGCGAGCTGAGGCCCGCCTCGGCACGCTCGCACCCCTGGTGGCCGACCGCTCGGTTTGGGATTGGTACGCCGAATCCTGCCCGTGCGGGCTGCCTGCCGGCGCGTGCCGTATTCATCCCCGGGCGCGGGTCGCCCAGCGTCCGCCCGCAAGTGACTGGCGCGTCTGGGGATACATCGCCGGGAGAGGTGCCGGAAAGACGCGCGGAGGGGCCTGCTGGATCCAGTCCCGGGTCGAGTCCGGCATCATGAAGCTCGGCGGCCTGATCGCTCCGACCAACGCCGATATCCGCGATGTGATGGTCGAGGGCCCCTCCGGGTTGCTCGCGGTCGCGTCCCCGTGGTGCCGGCCTCGGTTCGAGCCGTCCAAACGCCGCGTCACCTGGCCCAACGGCGCCCGTGCCGTCTGTCTCAGCGGCGAGGAGCCCGAGCGCGCCCGCGGGTTGAACCTCGACACCCTCTGGGCCGACGAGCTGGCGTGCCTGGTCGCGGGGACCCTCGTCCAGACGATCGAAGGCTTGAGGCCGATCGAATCGGTGCGAGCCGGCGAGCACGTGTGGACCCGCGTCGGCCCCCGCCGCGTTCTCGATTCCTGGCAGTCCAATCCTTCCGCCGAAATCTACCGGGTCACGTTCTCCGACGGACGAACGCTCGAAGGCACCGCCAACCATCTTGTATTCATCGATGAAAAGGGGTGGATTCGGATTGATCTTTTGCAGCATGGCGATAGAATCAATGCATGGGACAATCGTCACCTCGCGTCGTGTCTTGGGGAGGGATCCGTTGGTATCTCAACGGCGGGTACTATGTGTCCCGAAACGGGCGGATGCTGCATCGCGCCGTTTACCGCGCTCACTGCGGAGAAATCCCAAGAGGATACGACGTCCACCATAAGGATGAGGACAAGACGAACTGGGCGCCGGAAAACCTCGAAGCGATTCCTCGCTCGGTACATCTCAAACGACATAGGCCCAAGGGTTGGGCTGCATGGTCCAAGGAGCAGTTTCAGGAGAATTCATGGAAGCAGTGGGGCGAAAGGGAGCCGCGCGACGTCGTCTGTGTCGGGTGCGGAACTGTCTACCAGAGCACTGGGATGCGAGCGAAGTTCTGCAACATCCGGTGTGCGCAACGGTACTATTACCGGACCGGCAGAGTTAAACCGAGGCCGAAGAAGCCAAAGGTCTCTCAACGGAGGCGAACCGAGAAGCCGTGTGCGATCTGTGGCACTCCATTCCGAGCCGCGATCCTCGAACGGTCACGTGCTCACGAGAATGTGGGGATGCCTATCGCGTGCGCCGGCGCATCAAGCGCAGGCCGGCAAAGTTGTGTCCCATCTGTCAACAACCATTCTCGTCAGCCAATTTACACCTGCGGATCACGTGCTCGCGACGCTGTCAGGCAATTCATTGGAGCCAGCAGTCCGCCCTCCGTCGTAAGGATCGAGAAACTTCCCGATAGGGCACCCGTCTACGACCTTCACGTCGAAGATGCCCACGAGTTCTATGCCAACGGGATCCTGGTCCATAACTGCTGGAAGCGCGCCCAGATGACCTGGGACCTGGCGATGCTGGCCCTGCGGGACGGGGCCAATCCCCAGGCCCTCATCACGACCACGCCGCGCCGCGTCGCCGTCCTGAAGCGAATCCTGGGCGAGCCGACCACCGTCCGGACGACCGAAACCACTTACGACAACCAGGTCCACTTGCCCCGCGAGTTCGTCGATCAGATCGTCAGCCTGTACGAGCATACCCGGCTGGGCCGCCAGGAGATCTACGCCGAGTTCCTGGAGACGACCGAAGGCGTCTGGTTCGCCAACTTCGACCCTGCCCGGCACGTCTCCACCGAGGCCGAGTATCACCCCGGATACCCGGTCCGCTGCGCCATCGACGCCGGTACGTCGCGCCACACCGCAGCGGTCTTCTTCCAGGTCCGACCGAATCCGGCGGCCGGCTGGTCGCGCGTGACGGTCTTCGGCGATTACCACGCGATTGATCGGGTAAGCGAGAAGAATGCCCGTGCCATCAAGGCGCTGGCCGATGAGCTGCCGTGCCGTGGCCGGATCGACTCCGTCCGTGTCGACCCCGCGGCGACAGCGCGGTCCTCGCTGGGCCCGGCCGCCTATGGCGAATACGAACGCGTCTTCGGCACGCGCATCCTCGATCGCTGGCCCCGACACCTGGTCCTGGATGGCCTCGACGCGATCGAGCTGCTCCTGGAGACCGGCAACCTGACGATTCACCCGCGGTGCACGCGGCTGAAGGACGCTTTCCGGAACTACTCCAAGCAGCGCCGTGGCGGCCAGTGGGTCGACTACCCGGCCGACGGCCATCCGGAGGAAGACCTGATCGACGCACTTCGCGGCGGCATCCGCGATGCCATGGCCGACAGCCAAACGCCCCAACTCAACTTCCGCCGGGTCCACGCATCCCACTTCTGAGTCATTTGACGGCCGCGATGAGGTTCGCGGATCATCGTCCCGTCGCGCCGTGGCGTGGCTTGTTGGCGGAATTGGCTCTTGTGAAAATCGGTCCGACCCGTTGGAGGTCGCCCCACGCCGTAGTATTGTAGAGATGGGAATCCCTAGGCCGAGAGTCGCAGGATGCACGTATGCTAGACCAGTCGAACGATCTCCCTGGATTCGAGAATCCCCCGGTCATCGAGACCGTATTGGGCGTCCAATTCGCGCCAACCCCCGGTATGACGGCCGGGCACTTCGGGTGGTATTGGAAGAGTTGCTTGGACCAAAACTGGACAAAGACAGCCGAGGCGCCGCCGCTCATTGAGCAGTTTGAGAGGTTTGGGGAGCAGAGGTCTTGGAATCTGCCGATGCTCCAAGTCAAGGTTGTGTCTGAGACTTCCGTCCGGCTGCAAATCATTTCTGAATCGGACGACAGAGTGATACAAATTCAGAATAATCGATTTCTTTATAATTGGAGGAAGAAAGACGCTCGCTATCCCAGGTTTGAGACGATCTATCCAGAATTCATGGGCAAACTCGAGGGCTTTCGCAACTTCCTTGGCATCGCTGGGCTCGAGAATATTTCCCCGAATCAGTGGGAAGTTACATATATAAATCATATTCCAAAGGGCGAACTCTGGGCTTCACAGGACGATTGGCATAACGTGTTGCCCGGGCTCTATATCCCGCCGGCTCGGCACGGCATGGTCCGACTCGAAAGCGTTACTGGAGAATGGCATTACGAGATCGTGCCTCAGAGAGGTAGACTCCATGTCTTCGGGCAACACGGCAAGAATCTTGGGACAGGCGAGGAACTCCTGGTCTTGCAGTTGACCGCCCGTGGTCCGATCGAACAAGAGACTCCCGGCCGTGATATCGCATCGGGCCTCGAACTCGGCCACCGGGCGTTGGTTCAAACGTTCGTAAGTCTTTCTTCAGATGCAGCTCATAAGCATTGGAGGATCAAGTAGCATGATTGCCACTTTGGACAGCCCGGGCCAGGCGTTGTCGGGCTATACCCGGCCGATGGATCCCTATCTGAAGACCACGATTGCTCTCGTGGGGTTTGTTCACCACTCGCGCGACACGTGGAGAAAGGTCGTCCGGGCTCTTGAACCACTCAGGCGACTCGGGGACAACTGGGACGGCTTGGGAGCGGCAGCACCCTCCATCGAACTAGTCGATAGCGCGATCGACTTGGCTAACTATCTCGGGCGGATCGATCATTCAGCACCGACAACCGTCGCACCGACGCCAGCCGGGACCATCCTCTTCACTTGGGAGGACCCTGAGTATTTGGAAATCGAGATCAGATCGCCTTATTATGCCGAGTGGATGCGTGTCGATGGAGACGGGATCGTTACACACGGAGCGACCTGATCCAAGCAGTTGCTAATAGATGACGTCCGCCAGAACTCACCGAGGAGCCCATCGGGTTACCAAGGATGAGCGATGCTACGCTCCCGATTGACCCGGACGAGACCATCCTCCGACGAATCCCCGTCACTCCAGGATACTTCGATCCCGAGAAGGCCCCCCCGGTTCAGGCTGGGGCGTTCAGGCCAAATAAAGGGGACACTGACGGCATCTCTTTCTATCGCGAACGCCAACTTTCAGCTTACGAGTTAGTCGCCGCGACGAACAAGGCCGCTGGTCATTTCAGAGTCGCGAGGATGGTTGCCCGAGACTTGCTGGCTGCCGGATTAGCCTTACACCCCAAGCAAGAGGAAGGCGACTTGCCCGGCCATGTGATCGCGCCCGAGATCAATCACGCTTCCTATAACGACCCAGACATGGCCAAGCGGCAACACGTGAAAGAAGTTTGCAAGAAACTCGCAGACCTCGCTAACAGGCCTGGCGTCACATTCGATCCGCATACCGGCGGCACGGATTCCCAATAATTCGCCCTCGCGACTTTATCGACACACCATTCGCCCTGCGGGCATGGGCCAGATTAACAGGCGAACGCTGCTCGGGATCAATCGGAGAGCGGTCTATCAGCCGGCTTCCTCCGCTTGAGAGACTCCCAGAGGTAATAAACCGGGACGCCGGCCAGGATGCTCGCGAGGGCATAGGCCGAGACCTTCGGGCGTTGGGAGAATGCGGCAAGGGTCATGAGACCGGTCAAGACCAGGTAAACCGCCGGCGTGATCGGATAACCGGGCGTGCGGAACGGCCGGGGCAACTCGGGGCGCCTCTGGCGGAGGATGTAGATCGAGCTCATCGCCAGCATCGAGAAGATCGACAGGCCCACGCCGGCATACAAGATGAGGCTCTCGATCGAACCGATCCAGAGCAAGATGAGCGAGACTGCGACCTGGAACGCGGTGGCGATGGCAGGGGTGCTGGCCCGCCGGGTCAGGCGGGCGGCGATCGACGGAAACTGGCCCGCCTGGGCCATGGCGAAAAGGACCCGGGGCCCGATCAAGAGGTAAGCGCTGAGGCTGGACAAGAGCATCACGCCAAAGGCGATACCGAGCGGAGCAGCCCACCGGGTTCCGAAGAGCCGCGCCGCGGCGATCTCGGCAATCGGTGCTACGGCGTCCGGATTCCGATGATTCCCCGGGTCGTTGATGATGCCACGAATGTCGGCGGGCGTGAGGGCCAACGCGTAGACCACATTGACCGCCAGGTAGAGGAGAAGGACCCCCCCCGTTCCCAGCAAGATCGCCCGCGGCAGCAGGCGCTGAGGCTCCCGGACTTCTCCCGCCAGGTAGGATGCAGCATTCCAGCCCGTATATGCGTAATAGATGTAAACGAGCGACATCAGCATGCCGAGGGCGAGGGAGCCGTTCACCGGCGTCGGATCGACGAGATTGGCCGCGTGCGGCCAACCCACCGCCATGCCGACCAGGGCGAACCCGACGAGCAGCATCAGCTTCACTACCGTGATCCAGACCTGCACCTGGGCGGTCTGGCGACGGCCTGAGACATGGATCGCTGCGAAGGCCAGGATCAGAAGTGTCGCCAGCGAACGCTCCGGGATCACCACCTCCGCGCCCGGCTTGAAGAAGGGCCTGAGCATGTACTTCGCCGAGCTGAACGCCGCCGCGGCGCCGGGACCGGCGAACCCGATCACAAACGAGACCCAGCCCGATAAGAATGCCGGCAACGGCCCGTACGCCTCATAGAGGTACACGTAGTCGCCACCCGTCCGCGGCAGGGCCGCCGAGAGCTCCGCCAGTGTCAACGCCCCACAGACTGCGGTCAGCCCCCCGACGACCCAGAGGAGCAGCATCCACTGGTTGCTGCCCACGCTGGCGACCGTGTAGCCCGAGGTCGTCAAGACGCCGGTTCCCACCATGCTCGCCACGACCATGAAGGTTGCCATCGCCAGGCCGAACTCAGCCGGCATCCGATCCGCGCTGGCCGACACCGCGTCACCAATTCCCGGAGTCGCGTTGTCTACGGGCATCATTGCATCCACCCGGCGGTTGGAGGAATGTAAAAATGGGGAGAAAACGATGAATTATCGGCGTAGCGGTGGACAATCACCAGACCATGACCGAAGAATGACTAAAGAGGATATTCACGTAGGGGCGACTGGAGGTTTGGAGGCCAGCCACCAGGGGAGCACGTTGGGGGTGATCCCATGAGCGATCTTCGGACCCTGAGACGAGGACCGGACGGACCTCAAGTTCGGTGTGTCCAAGGACGGCTCTCCCTGCTGATGGGGGACGAGGACGCGGCCGTCGCGATTGAGCCCGAGCCGCAATCGGTTTCCCCATCAAGAACGTCGAGATCCGCCGACGTTCCTCATCATCGCTTTTCGGCGCCTCCAGCCGATCGGCTTTCGGTCGTCCACCCTCTGGCTTATCGCGGCGTGGTTGCAGGCTGGCCTGTCCCGTGGCGCGAACGGTGGGGCTGCCGTGCGAACGAGTTGGAAGAGACCGGCCTCTCCTGGCGTGACGCCGAGGCTCAAGCTTTCGTCGAGATCTGGAACACCCTCCGTCAAGGGGACCCCGTCCTCCCTTCGACCGCGTCCGACCCCGAGCGGAATTGATCCGGCATTTCGTTATCGCGTTCAGGTCGATGCGACCAACTTCCGCCCGTCATCGTAGATCGAATCGGTCCGCTGGGTAGGCATGGTCAGTCCGCAGGCCGGAGTTCGAAAGACAACAACGGCGACGACCCTCCCGATGGAGAGTCGCCACCGCGATTGTTTGAACCCGTCGGCCTCAGCACGATGGGTAACGTGTTGACCGTGAATCCGGTCGGCGCGTCACTCACCCATCAATACTGGCCCGAGGATTTGACCGGGGCTTGGGGAACAGCGGTCGGCACATACTTGGCCGGAGCCTGGGGTGCCGGGGCGATCTTGGCCGGAGCCTGGGGCGCCGGGGCGATCTTGTTCGGAGCCTGGGGTGCCGGGGCGATCTTGTTCGGAGCCTGGGTGCCGGGGCGATCTTGCTCGGAGCATAAGTGCCGGGGCCATCTTGCCCGGAGCCTGGGGCCGGGGCGATCTTGCTCGGAGCATAAGTGCGGGGCCATCTTGCCCGGAGCCTGGGGCGCCGGGGCGACCTTGCTCGGAGCATAAGGCGCCGGGGCCATCTTGCCCGGAGCCTGGGGCGCCGGGGCGATCTTGCTCGGGGCATAAGTGCCGGGGCCATCTTGCTCGGAGCCTGGGGCGCCGGCGCAATCTTGCTCGGAGCCTGGGGTGCCGGAGCGATCTTCGTCGGAGCCTGGGGTGCCGGAGCGATCTTCGCTGGAGCCTGGGGCGCCGGAGCGATCTTCGCCGGCGCCTGAGCTTGCGGAAGGACTTTGCCTGGGCCTTGAGCGGCTGGCCAGGCCCCTTGCGGGCTTTGGCCAGACAAACTCAAAGCAATAACAAGTACCGCACTGGTCATCGCGATGTCCTCTTGTGAAGAGAGAGGTTGTCGGTCGATGTCTCGATCGAGTCGGTGAGCTTAAGATCCCCTGATGGTTCGGCACGGCCGATGGTGGACAACGTCCGATCGCCAACACCACCGTCCCCACTGGAGTCCGCTGACTCGGCGCCGTTGGCGCCCTCGAGCGAACCGGATCCCCAACCCGCGATGGGGATTTGATCACAAAGGCCTTTCACGGTGGCGGAAGCCTCAAGCCGGTCGTCTTGGCCGACTCTCGCTCTCCACCCCAGGGGTGGCCGTTGAAGGTTATCGGCTTCACCGCTGCCGATGATTCACTGAACTTGAGAAAATCGACAAAATGCCGCCTTGACGAACTCTAGGGGCTTTGACGAGTTTCTAGAAGATAGCTGGAGAGACTTGGCGAATTGCTATCCACCGCTGCCGGTTGCTCAGCCGAACGAAAAGGGGGGGTTCCGGCAAACCGCGCCTGGCTCCGATCGGTTCTGATTCGCTTACGAGACATTGGCGCAAGAATGAGGACGAGTTTGTCGAAAGACCGAAAATTCGTCCCGTTTTGTGGGGATCTGCTAAGCAACAGAATCGGGAGCCGGAGTCCTTCTATCCAGCGTCGGCGCGATCAGACGAGTTCAATCAACACCGGTTTCGGGAGGCAGCATGTGCAGTGGCAACCGGCTCGGTAGTCTCTTGGTGTGGGCGTTGGCCGCCACAATCCTGATGGGTGTGGCCGTTCACGCGCAGACCACCGAGCACGTGACAAGTGTCCCGTTGGGAGGCGCTTCGGATGTGCAAACCGGCGACCGTTACTTCGGTGTGTACATTCCGACACGGTTCGGCGGCGAGTTGAAAATCAAAGCGAGTCTCGGGCGAGTGGTCGAGATGAGATTCGCGGATGGTCAGAGTCTGACTGATGGCCAGGAGATCGGCCGGGATCACCAGGGGTGGGTCACTTTCAAGGTAGAGGGGGCCAAGAAGTCGTACACAGTGGAGACGACCTTTGTCCAGGTCGGCCAGAGTCTCAAGAAGCCCTGGAACTTCTACTACTGGCCCACAAAGGCCGACTCGATCCATGAGCCCTGGGCCGGTGGCAATGGCGTGGTTGACACCATGATCGTCAATGGTGACGACCAGTTGATCGCGACTCCGGGGACTTACATCCCTCCCGGAGTGGATATCGTGATGGCCGGGCCTAACGGCTTGCTCGAGACCCAGCCGGCGCCCGGGGACGAGGCGACCTGGTTCCCGAACCTCTTCGACGACCTGACCTGGCTGGGACCCGACAAGGAGCACGGCGGCCAGTTGACGATCTTCCTCACCCAATCGCCCTTGCTCAAGTACGACCAGCTCTTTGGAACAGGGGCACGGCAGTGGGAGGCGGCGTACAGCCAGACCAACGGGGTCTCCCGATGGCCCGGCCATTGCCTGGGGGGAGCGGCGGCCTCCATCCTGCTGAATGAGCCGGTCCCGGCACCCGGGTCGGGGCTGACGAAGGACGAGCTCAAAGCCCTGTGGGTCGAGCTGGGCGAGAACCATCTCAACCACCGGATCGGCGATTATGCCACGGATATCCCACCGGGCCCGCCGCGGCCGGGTTCCGATCCGACCGATTACCAGGTGTCGCGTGTGCACGCGATGCTCGAGACCCATATCCGCGGCGAGCACAAGGCGCTGCTGGCCAATCTTCGGGCGTTCCCGCCCCGCGGCGTGATCAATGAGGTGTGGAATCACGGGATCTACAAGTATATTGCGACCTATCATGCCCTACCCGGCCGCGGTCCCCGCGCTGTAGGCGTCGTGATGGAGTTGCATGCGAACGCCGGTTCGATGCTCAACGGCCAGGAGGACAAAGACCGCGTGGTCTTCTACGAATATAGCCTGGTCTACGGGTTGGACGGCCGGGTGGACGAGAGCAACCCCTACGCGGCGGATTGGATCTCGGTCGGCGGCGAGGGGATGTTCGCGCCGCTGAACGTGCTGGAACTCTTGGAATCGCGATGGGCTGGGCACAATCCCTACGTGACCGAGGCCAACGTCCGATCGGTGGACCTCGCCAACGGCGGGATCGCTTCAGGTCGGCTGGCCGGTGCCCCGCCGCAGTTCCGGCCGGTCCTCCAGTACGAATCCGGCCGACCGGCGATGGTCGCCAACACTCCGGCCCAGGTCAGCTCACCGATGCGAACCAGGGGGGGCCTCTTCGGATTCTTCCGGGGACGATGAGCCGACGGACTGCCATCCCATCCCTCCTTCCGGCGATGGACTCTTCTGAACTCGGTTGTGCCCGATCGCTCCGTAGCCTATCACCGTCTTCGTGTCAGGCCCGACTTGGGAACCGTCCATCGCCGGGCGATCCTGATTCGGGCCTCTTGGTTGCACCCAGGGCCGAGCCTCTTTTCCTGCGACTGCGGAATCGATCACGTCAAGCCACGGTGATGTTGTCGGCTGGCGCGGATGTAGCGGCTTTTTAACCCAATTGATCCGGCAAGATCCCGGTTTCGGTATTTTCGTCATGGCTGTTCAAGTTTGACGGGTTGACGGGACGATGAAACAAATCGACCGGGAGAGCCGCCAAGCGTCGGCGTGCGGCAATCGGTCAGCACCGACCTTGAATCTGCGACGCGATGGGGACAGCCTGGAACGCGGGGGAATGCCGCCATGAGCCGAACCGATACCTACCCAACGGCCGCTAGCAAGCGAGCCGGACGATCGCCGGGCCTCGAGTTGGCCGTGCTGATCGCGGTACCGAAGGTCCAGGCGCCGCGGGTCCGTCCTCTGGAACCGACCGTGAGCCGTCAGAGATTGCGGCAGTCGCCACCACGCCGTCATCAGCCGCGGCGTCGGCTCCGTCGGCACGTGCGACTCGCGGGCTGGTCCCTCCTTGCCCTGCTGCCGATCCTCGGCGGCGGTGCTCTGGGCTGGGCAAGCCTGGCGACCCGGGCCGTCAACCTGCCAGCATGGGGTGAACTCGCCGAGGCCGGCGCGCGAACCCGCGACGAGGGGGGCGCGCGGCTCGGATCGAGCCGGTCTGTGATGATGCCGGCTGTTGTCGCGATCGACGCGTCTTCCGGGGCGGTTCGACCCCTCGAGCCGGCGATCGGGGCACCCATCGCCGACGCGGAGGTTTCCGTCATCTTTCCGGGATACCTGCTGCCCGACGACAGCCTGGAGGAGGCGGCCAATGAGGGAGGTTGATGAGGCGCTCGCACCGCGCCTACGCCCAGCGGGAGAAAGGGGATGCGCGCGAGGCCGTACCGCCGGCACCTCATTGGCCCGCCCGTGTGTCCCCGGGCCTACCACATCCGGAGTCGATCGCGACGCCGGTCCTCGCTGTGGGACCGGAGACCTCATCCGCACCGCCGAGGGCGATCGGGTCAGGGTCATTCTCCAGGGCGACCGTTGCGGGACCCGGCGCCGAGCTTCAATGGCCGGCGGTCGTCCTGAACCTGGAACGGGAGTGGGGCGACCGATTCGAGAGGATGGCCGAATTCCTGTTGCAGTGCCAGCAGCAGCGGAATCTCCGGGTCATCCTGTTCACCAGTTGCCACCGGGCCGAAGGCCGGACCACCCTGGTGCTGGCGCTGGCCCGAGCCCTGTCGCGTCGTCCATGCCGCACCGTGCTCGTCGAGGCGGACCTCACCGGGCCCATGCTCGCGCGCCTGTTGGGCTTGAGGCCCGCGGTCGGGTTCGATGATGTCGCCGAGGACGGCCGAGCCCTCTCCGACGCCCTGATCGACGCAGCCGACGACCATCTCGCCGTCCTGCCGATGCGGGGCGCCGTGGCACGGCCCCGCGAGTTCCTCACCGGACCGGCCTGGACCTGCTCCCTGGCCCGGCTCCGCCGTGAGTTCGACCTGATCCTCCTCGACGGCGGCCCGTTGTTCACCGGCTTGAACGCGGCGGTGCTCCATCGCTCGGTAGACGCCGCCGTGCTCGTCCAGCACCACGGCCTTACTAGTGAGCGGGCGATCCTCCGCGCCCGCGAGATCCTCGAGGCGGGCGGTGTCCCCCTCCTGGGACTGGCCGAGACATTCGTCTGACATCGAGTCCTTAAGCCTTGCCGAGCGGGTGAAACCTGCCGGGATCGGGCCGATTCTCGGTCGATTTCATCCACCCGACGGGGTTCTCGGACTATCTCAAAGGCTTGAGGACGGGAACGTGTACGAGACCCACTATGGCCTGGAACGTCGCCCGTTCGACGAGACGGTGAGTCCGTCGGCCTACGTGGCCTTGTCCAGCCATGAGGGCGTGTTGCGACGGCTGCAATATGCGGCTGGATCAGGGGCGAGGTCCGGCGATGTTGTTCGGCGAGCCGGGCTTGGGCAAGACGCTCCTGGCACGCCGGCTATCGAGTCGATGGGTTGGCCCGGTCGTGCACGTGACTTTCCCGGCCTTGCCCGCGGTCGACCTGGTGGCACACCTGGCCGAGGAGTTCGCCAGCCTACCGTCACCTCCCGCGTCTTTGACCGAGTCTTTGCGGCAGTTGCGCGGGCACCTTGCCGCGACAGTCGCCCAGGGCCGGCGCCCCTCCTTGTCGTCGATGAGGCCCACCTGATCGATCAGCCGTTCAACCTTCGATGCCCTCCGGCTGCTGCTCAACTTTGCGACCGATGGATCCCCCGACCTTTCGTTGTTGTTGATCGGCAGCGCCGAGACCTTGCTCGACCTACCTTCCACGCTGGCCGATCGGCTCGTGGCGCGCTGCCTCCTCGCTCCCTTGACCGAGTCCGAGGCATCGACTTACGTTCTCGGACGCCTTGCCGCCGCCGGAGCACGATCCCCCCTCTTCGCTCCCGCCGCCTTGCCCGCTCTCCACCGCGCCGCCAACGGCCTCCCTCGTCGCCTTAACCACATTGCTGATCTGGCTTTACTTATCGCGTACGCGCAGGATCTCGCACTCGTTGATGAACGAACGATTGCCATCGCCGCCCGCGAATTCCATCATGATGGCATCGCTGCATAAAACGTGGTGGCCGGACGGGGCGATTCCGAGAGACTCTGGCAGACGGATTCTCGCACGACGGGTAGAATCCCGACCCTGCGGGAACTCCGACAGACTCGACGAGGAGTCGCCGTCGGGAGGATTCCTCGCCGTCGGTGGGATGCGGCGGTCTTGAGTCACGCGATTCTAAGGAGAGCAGACGTGTCGATTCCTCGAGTCCCCGGGCAATCTCGGCCTGTCAGCCGGATCGTTCTTGCCGTGATGGTGGGGTGGTCGGTCGGGATGATGGGATCCTCGGTGGCATGGGGTCAGGATGAGCCGCCCCCGAATCCGACCCCCGTCACGGACGGGGCGAACCCGCAGGGAAGTCCGGCGGCGGAACCGGGTGCGGAAACGGATCCGCAAGGGGGGCAGGTCTTGACGCAGGGGCCGGTTCATGAGGCGTTCGCCGCGCCGGTGGTTCACGACGCCAAGGCCGGACCGATCGTACCCAAGGGACCGCCGGATCCGATCCAGGAGATGCCACCAGACCAGAAGCCGTCGGGCCAGAATATCCAGTGGATTCCGGGATACTGGGCCTGGGACGTCACGCGCAACGACTACCTGTGGGTCAGCGGCATCTGGCGCGAGCCGCCGCCGAGCACCCAATGGGTCCCCGGGTACTGGCATCAGGTCGATGGAGGTAACCAGTGGGTCCCCGGCTCGTGGATGCCCGTAAGTGCCGGACCGGCCCAGGGTCAGGGTCAGGCCCAGCCCCAGGGTCAGAGCCAGGCGACGTATCTCCCGCCGCCGCCGCAGAGCCTGGAGTCGGGCCCGAACACGCCGCAGCCGGGACCCAACGTGGCCTGGACGCCGGGCTATTGGTCCTGGCAGCAAGGCGGCTACGCCTGGCGGCCCGGGTTCTGGGCGGCCGTCCAGCCCAACTGGATCTGGATTCCCGCCCATTACGTCTGGACTCCCAGTGGGTATCTCTTCGTCCCCGGCTACTGGGACCTGCCCGTGGCCAACCGCGGGCTCATGTTCGCACCGGTCTACTACCCCCAGCCGGTCTACGCCCAACCGGGCTTCGCCTTCACACCATCGATCAGCATCGTCGGCTCGGCGGTGACCGGCAACCTGTTCGTCCAGGCGAGCACGAATCAGTACCTCTTCGGTAACTTCTACGCCCAGAACTTCGTCAGCGTCGGGATCGTCCCCTGGTTCTCCTTCAGCTTCGCAACGGGCCGCCCGGCCTATTTCGACCCGCTGTTCTCGTACTATGCGGTGGTGAATCTTCGGCAGAACCCGCGCTGGATTGCGCAGGTCCGCGAGGCGTATATCCTCCGCCGCGACAACGTGGCGTTTCGGCCGCCGGGGACGTACGCCGAGCAGATTCGGATCGAGCGGAACGTCTCGATCACGCGGAACATTACCGTTATCGACCATCGGACCATGGGTATGCCGCTGAACCGATTAGCCGCTGATCCGATCGCCGGGAGGAACCTGCGGATGGTGCGGGTGAGCGAGGCAGAGCGGCGGCAGTTGCGACAGAATGTGGCGCAGTTGCACCAGCTGCGGGAGCAGCGGCTGCACCAGGAGCGCGAGGCGGCCCGCTCCGGCATGGCCAACCGGCCCCGGACGATGAGCTTGCCCCATTCACCGATCGCGGCTCACCCGGCGGCACATCCCGCAGGCCATCCCGGCGGCCACCCCGCAGAACATGCCGGAGGCGCTCGGGCCGAAGTCGCCCACCGAGATGAGGCGGAGAGGGGATCATCGCGTCAGATGGAGGCGCGCGAAGCCCGGCCCGCGGCCGAAGCGGGGCGCCGCGGAACACCGGAGGGACGTAACGCCGGCGCGGCGAGTGCAGCACGACGCCCGGCAACCCGGCAGCCGGCCCGTCCTGCTCCAGGCCAGCGCGTTTCGAACGCGGCCCTCCGAGACCGAGTCGCGGGAACGCCGGCCGTAGTCCTGACGGCTCTTCTCGTGGGGTGGGCATCACCCGGCGATCTTCCCCCGGGGCCGGCCGGCATGATGCGGTTCGGCCCCTCTTGCTTGGAGTTCTCGCTCTCTCGGTGATACCCGGCTCATTGAGGACTGGCATTCGGCGCCGTCTTGAACTCGTCGGCGGTCATCGACTTGATCGTCCAGCCGTCCTGCATCAGGACCTGCTCTCGTTGCCCGGGCACGGTCTTCATGTAGGCCAGGACGGCATCCGTCGGCTCGCCGGTCGGGGTCAGCGTGGCGCCCCACTGGACGACGATGTCGCCCGATTTGATGGCTTCGACGGCCATCGGATACCCCTGCCCTTTCACGTTGAGCTCCTTGAGCGACTTGGGTCCGCGGTGGTTCTTGGTCACGAGGTTGCGATAGAGCTCGGCGAACTGCTTCAGCCCCCGTTCTTCGGGCGGAATCGGCTTCGATTCCGGTACGCCGCACCCGGCCAGCATCAGGGCCAGTGAGCCGGAGAGCATCGTGCGCCGAGTCATCGGGGTTCGTGAAGGCATCTTCTTGAGTCCTTATGTTCTTGGTGTGCGATTCAAAGCGTCCGAGCCCGCATCAGTCCACGAACGAATCAGGGACTCGAGGCCTACGTTCCGAGGAAGACCTGTGCGATCCGGCGGTAGGCCCGGTCGACGGCCTGGACGTACTCACGGCTCTCTTCCCGGTCGCCCTCCTCGACGGCGTGCTTGAGGAATTCGAGGCGATCACGAAACACTTTCGCCTTCATCCGCCGATAGGGACTGAGCGTCCCCGCACGGAGGAAGGCGCTCACCTGGAGCCGTCGTGTCCAGTCGTCCCAGATTGGGATGAAGTGCAGGGCGTGCTTCGTGTTGCCGCTGGTCGCCGCGGTCAACACTTCCGCTCGAAGAATCGACATTTCTTTGAAGGTCTCCTCAGGGGCGGGGTAATAGGCGTAACACCCGACTCCGCTGAGGACCACGAGCCCGGCGAGAGCAATCACGCCCAGGACCGGGGCGGGGAGCGCGACGTCGAGGCGGGATTCGGGTCGCTCGCTTGGCTCCGAGGATCGCTCCAGCCAGTCCTCGATGCGCCATCGACGGTCAAGGGCCCGCAGCGTCACCCCCATCACGGCGAGCACGGCCAGAACGGTCATGCCGAAGCGCTCGAACGTATGGAGGTCTTCCTTGAGTTTCGCCAGGACGGTCCCCGGCAAATGGCTCGTACCGGAAACGAACGGGCAACAATAGATGTCGAAGGCGTGGGTATGGCCGGCCGGCTGGATCTCGCTGGGATAGAGCGGCTTCTCGATCGCGTAGGCCAGGGAGAGCACCACGGCCACCAGGATAGCCAGCCAGGCCAGGCCGCGCTTCAGTCCGTAGGTCCGCCCGACCCAGGCGATGAACCCGAGATTGATTCCCGCGCCCAGGGTCAATAGGACAAACGCCGCCCCGACCGAGTTGGCGTGCTGGAACATCGAGCCGAGCTGCGACATGGCCATCAATGGCGTGGCATACGCGGGGATCGCCACCGCAGTCATCGCCAGCGGGGCGTAAGGGTTGCTGTGCTCCATGGTCGTCATGAGGCTGCCGTGCGGCACCAAGGCGGCGAGTAGTGCCACGCCCAGCAGAGCCAGCACCGCGTAAACCAGAAACGGGCCGACGATCGCGCGCGCAGCGGCCACGACGATCGCGATCATTCGCTTCACGCCATAGGCGACCGGCGACGGGGCCGGTTCCTCCGATGCGGCCATCGGGAAGAGCCCGTTCCACGCCGCGCCCACAGCCGTCACCACCAGCATCGTGCAGAATGCGAACGACAGGATGACCCACGGCGCCGAGAGCGTGAGGCCGTAGAGCATCGATAACGGGTTGAACAGCGGAGCGGTCATGGCGAATGCCAGGATCGCACCCCCGGAGACCCGCGCCCGCCGCATCTCCTGGGCGACCGGGATTACACCCAGCGAGCAGATCGGCATCAACATCCCGACGAGCCACGCCTGCGGCAGCTCGCGCCGGGTCCCGGTGCCGAAGAGCCGTCGGGTCCCCCCGTGCCCGAGCAGCCGCCGGAAGATCGCCGCCACGACGATCCCCACCAGGATCGTCGGAGCTGCCTGCATGAATGCCTGGGAAACGCGGAGCACCGCGCCCCAGAAGATGGTCTCGAACATGACGTTACCCTCGCTTCTGATGAGTTCCGGCAAACCAACGGAGGTCGGCGGCGGCCAGCAGGGCCTCGAGGTCGGCGATCGCCTTTCCCGTGTTTTTCAACTCGTTGGCCGCGCCGGCCGTCGCCGGGTTGGAAAGGATGGCCTGGTAGTCCGCGGCCAGCACCTCCGACCGAGTGTTCACCACGTTCCAGGGGGTCTCGGGCATGTCACAATCCGCGGCGATCTCGGGGAGCCAGTTGGCGATGTCCAGCGCGATGTGTAGGGTCTTATCCCCGGACGCCGCCGCAGATGCTCCTCCGCCGATCTCGCGGCCGATCTGATCGTTCAGCTCACGCAGGCGATGGACGGCCTCCGGAAACGTCCTCGGCTTGTGCGCGGGGATGACGTGGCCGACGTGGTCTTCGTCATCGCCGGGGGACGACTCGCCTCGACAACCCGCAAGTGCGAGCAGGCAGGCGGCCGCGAGAGTCGCCCGATACGCGGGCGTGGATAACCAGGATGATGTCTTCATGCAATGCCCTTTTTCTGAGTTCAGGGGTTGGGCCACACGAGAGCCGCCTCACTCGGGACCAGTCTTGACATAAACGGGGACCGGAACAGACGCCGTGATCTCGGAGTGGATCCGAGCGATCGCGTCGGGCTCGACGCCGAGGCGGACCCCCAGCACGGGTTCGGCGACGTCCTGGACGTCGTCCGGTGTCACGTAGCTCCGGCTGTCGAGGAACGCGCGGGCCTGCGCCAGTCGCTGCCAGATCAACAATCCGCGCGGGCTCAGTCCGAGGGTGACCTGCCGATGCGTCCGGGTAGCATGGGCCAGAGCGACGATGTACTCGCGAACCGCCGCGCCGACGGCGATCTCCGCCACACGTTCCTGAAGCGCTCGGAGTTGGCCCGGGTCCATCACGGGAGCCACGGACCGGTCTCCGTCTATCCCTCGGCCAACCGCCGCTTCCAGCATGGCCAGCTCGTGATCGCGTCCCGGGTAGCCGATCCGCAGCTTCACGGCGAATCGGTCGAGCTGGGCCTCGGGCAACGGGTATGTCCCATGCTGCTCGACCGGATTCTGGGTAGCGATCACGAAGAACGTGTCCGACAGCACGTGCCTGACGTTGTCCACGGTGACCTGTCGCTCGGCCATGGCTTCGAGGAGGGCACTCTGGGTGCGCGGGGTCGCGCGATTGATCTCGTCGGCCAGGAGCACGTCGGCGAAGACCGGACCCGGCAGGAATTCGAACTCGCGGGTGTGCTGGTCGAACACGCGGAACCCGGTGATGTCGCCGGGCAGGAGGTCCGGGGTACATTGGACCCGCGCAAACTTGCCGCCCAGCGCCAGCGCGAGGGCCTTGGCCAGCGTCGTCTTGCCCAGGCCCGGCAGATCCTCGACGAGCAAGTGCCCCCGCGCCAGCAGGCAGGCGAGCACATGCTCTACCACATCGGCCTTGCCGCGCAGTGCACCGTTGAGCGCGGCGCGGATCCTCTCGATCGGGTCAGCATGGGTCTCGTTCATCAGGACCGTCATGGTCGTCATCGTCCTCATGAGATGGCCGCCTTTCCGAGCCGGGAAGTCATGGCATGGCGGAAGCGAGCCTGTGTCCACACCCGCACTGCGGACCGGCAGGTTTGCTGGATGTCGTGCGCGCTTGCGGGTGCGGGCAGGCCTGAGCGGTCGGGAGCGTGGGTCGCCCAGTCGGCCAGCCGGACGAGCCCTTCCAGCGCGGTTCGGTCCTCTCCCGTCGCTTCCCACGCGAGGGGGAAATACCAGCGGCCGAGGGTGAGTCCCGGCGGTCGCGCGCGGCCGGCCCGCCGCGACCGTCGCTCGATCAACTTCAACGCATACATCACGTACCGCCTCGGGTCGTGTCCCATGCGCAGGGCCAGCCCGAGGGTTGCGAGCCGATCGAGCACGTCGTGTCGCCGGATCACAAGCGCCCCGAAGCCGACTACCGCGGCCAGAAGGCCGGCGGCGTGACCTTGTGCCCATCTCCCGGCGGCCCAGAGCCGCCTGGACAATCTGCTCGGACCAGGGGCGAACCGGGCGCAACAGCTCGTAGCCAGGGGTGGGCTCGATGGCGACCCAGATGCCGTTCCACAGCCGGATCTCGGCCCAGAAGTGGACGTCGTCGCGGGTCACCGGTGTGTGGCGCGTACGGGGGTCATATCGTCCCGGCGCCGCATATAAACCACTGACGACCCGCGTCGGGTAACCCAGCGACCGCAGGATCACGGCCGCCGCCGAGGCGAACAGGTAATCGGGGCCGCGATGGGAGCGCAGCAAGAACTCGGCGACGACGTCGGTGCAGCCGGACGGAGCCGTGGCCGAACGATCGTGACCGTAGCCACTCCGAAGCGCGGCGATGACGACCTCAATCTGTGACCAGCCTTCGGGTCGGTCCACAACCCAACTCCTCGCCAGCGCGGCCACCGACGGGTCGATCCGATAATCTCCCTGGAACGAGAGGTTGTGGTCGTCCTCATTGTCCAGCCGCGGCCGGAACGGGATCGACTTCAGCTCCTGGGGGTCGACCGTCCGCGCTTCGGAGTCGATCACGGTCCCCGCCGGCACGGTCCGGTCGGTCATCCGGATGATTCCGAACTGGGCCCAGCCGAAGAAGTCGAGCCGGTTGACACTGCCGACACGAAACCGGGTCAGGTGCGGCGGTACCGGCATCGGGCTCGATTCGAGCGTTCCGATCTTGACCTGGTGAGCGACGATCCCGGCCAGGAATGGCGCCTCCGACCACGGCAGTCTCAACCACGAACCGTGGGGTTCCGGCTCGACGGGGAGATGCCGGTTGCAGCAGGGCTCCTCGTGCCAGGCCGTGCCGTCGAAGTGGCTGTACGACGTCAAGGGCAGGTGCAGCGGAGTCGGGCCCTTGACGTAAACCAACGCCTTGGCCGCCCGCTCACCGGGCCGTCGGGGATGCGGTTGGGGTTTCCGCCGCACTGCGGCGAACTCGCGACCGGCCTGGAGGTTCTCGGCCGGTCGCTCCTCCTGCGGGCCGATGTCCTGCTGTCCCAGGGCGATCATCTTCTCTTGCTTCTTGGGCTTGAACGGCTCGCCGTACGTCTCGTTGAACGCGTCGTAGAGGCTGGGCCGGTCGGTTTCCAGGTAGACCTCGCTTTCGGTGAACCCGACCGATTCGGGGTGCTCGCTGGCGCTGACCTCGTGGTCGCCGTCGCCGACCCCCGATCGGGCATCGGGGTCGCTCCAGTCCGTGCCGCCCGAGGTGGGCAGCAGGCCCGCCAGCGCGGTGGCCGCGCGCGAAGGCCCGACCGCCGCGACCGCGGCGAGCATCCCAAGGATCCCCAGCACCCAGGCCGCGCCCGACAGCGGGAGCCGCCGCGACGCTGGTCCCGCGCCCGACTCCAGGGCCAGGCCGTTCCAGTAGACGAGCATCAACCAGAGCGTCCCCACCATGGCGAATCCGCCGATCGGCCCCAGGACGGCCAGTCCGGCGTCGCCGCCGACCGACGAGGCCACAGTCACCAGGAACAGGCTGACGACGGCCGACAGTCGCGCATAGAACAGCCGGTGGGCCATCGCGGCCAGGCCGAGCCCCAGGTTTCGCAAGGCGGCCATCAAGAGGACCTCCGCCATCGCCCCGCGGCCGCTGACGGCGAACCGAACCGCCTCGCCGACGAATGGGAGAGCGAACACGATCAGGAGGGCGACGATCGGGAAGGAGCCCGACCGGGTCCTCCGAGCCCTTCCCAGCCACCAGCCCGCGGCCAGCATCGGCGCGACGAGCGCGGCGACCGTCCACGTCAAGGCGACGGCACGCGACCGGCCCGGCTCCAGCACGGCTTGGTCCAGCGCAATGGCGGCGAGTCCCGCCATGGCCTGGGTCGTCCAGCAGACCCGCACCTCTTCACGACGATCAGGCACCAAGCAGAATCTCCTTTCCCGGCCGGTGGAGACATGCCGCCACGTGCTCCGGGCCACCGATCCGGATCCAGGGAGCCACCGGCAAGGGTTCAGTCGGAGCGGAGGTCTCGTCGGATCCGAACGCCGCGGCCTGGAGCACGACCCAGGCATCTCTGGGCCGTCGCCGGGCTTCTTGTCCACTGTCGTCGCGCAGCCGCGATGTCCGTCGTGACGATGACCCGCAATCCGCCGTCGCCACGGCATTCGGGGAGGCGGAGCAATTCCTCGAGGGTTCGGTCACACGCCGGGGCCAATCGCGCCAGGGCGTCGAGCAAGGTCGCCGAGCGGGCCCGCTTCGAACCGCCGCATGCCGGGACCAGGCCCCGGTCGACGACCATCTCGACGTCGGCTCCTTCGCGGATCCAACCCTCGGCCAGGCTCGCGGCGATGCGGATGCCCCACTCGCGCGAGCTGTCCGGCCCCGACCCGCGGTGCGCGGCCGGGTGGGCATCGAGCACGATCTGGACGCGAGGGACGGCGTTCGATTGGAGCTCGCGGACGATCAACTCTCCGTGCCGCGCGGTCAGGACCCAGTGGACGCGACGGAGCGGATCGCCGCGGCGGTAAGGCCGGACGCCCAGCGGATCGCCCCACTGGCCCGCGCGGTCGCGGGTGGCCAGGCCGTCGGACGCCCGGGCGCCGGCGGTCTCGGGCATCATCGGGACGGGGAAAGTCCGGGGCCAGACCAGCAGCGACTCGGCGACATCCAGCGGCCGCGATGCCTCCCTCAGGCCGAACGGGAAGCCGCAGACCACCCGAGGCCGGCGGATGGGATACTCGCCGCGGATTTGAGGGACGAACTCGAACATTTTCACGATTGTGCGCCGGGGAGGCACCGACGCCAGGCCAACCAGCGCGGTCTCATCGCCACGCTCACCCGATGGCGCGTGGAACCCTCCCTTGATCGCGATCCCACAGGCACTCCAGAACATCCGGTTGCGGAGGGTCAGTTTCGCCTGGACCGATTCCCCCTCGCGGCAGCGGAGGCGGTCGAAGCTCAGCAAGCCCTCCAGCCCGCGGACGCCCAGCCAGGGCCAGGCCAGGCCCAGGGTCATCACCGCCAGGACACCGAAGAACACCACGAACCCTTGCGGGTGCAGAAACATCCCGCATAGGCCCGCGGCGAGTGCCGCCAGGGTGAGCGAGCCGAGCGGGGTTCTCAGCCAGCGAATATACGGCGCCAGGGCCGGAAGGACGTCCCGCGTGAGGACGTCCCCCCGGTTCGTCAGCCAGGCAAGCGGGTTCATCGCAAAAGGCCACCACGAATCAAGGAATCATGACACGAATCCGGTACGCACGCACCCTCCGGTTTAGCGGTCTAAGACTTCGGGTTTGGCTTCGCCGGCCGCCTTGGCCATGGCGCGACACGCGGTCTCACAGGCCTTGCAGGCGGCGGTGCACTCCTTCATCTGCGGGTCATCGTGCTTGGAACACTCCGCCGCGCACATCTTGCAAGCGTCGGCACAGGCCGCGCAGATGACCGAGACCATCGGACTTTCCCGGGCGATGAGCTCCGACGCCAGGCCGCAGAACTCCTGGCAGTCGATGGTCAGGATGGTGACGACGTGATGGTCACCGTGACCATCCTTGACCTTCTCGAAGCAGTGATGGAACGTCTCGTTGCAGACGGTGGCGCACGCCTCGCAGGCCTTGAGGCAATCGCCATGCAGCTTGTCGTGATGGTGGGGATGCTGGGCTCGGGACTCGGTCGCCCCGAGCGCGACTCCCGCTAAGCTGGCCCCAGCGACACCGAGAATCTCGCGACGGTTCATCGTTGCGTCTCCGTAGTAATGGGCTGTGGTAGATGAGGGCCGAGCGCGCGCGCGGGATGTCCGCACCGCGAACGCGTCCCGGCCCGGGGTTCGACGTTCACAACACAAGGGATCCGGCCCAGGATGGCCGGCTCAGCCGGGGATCCGCCAGAAAACACGGCAGAGCACCGTCTCCAACCGACAAGCCATGCCCGCCAACTGAAAGATCAGCGAGCACGTTTCACATACGAGAAAAGCTTCCAGTCCCGTGGTCAGGATGAGGCTGCGCGCCGGCACCGACGGCCTTCGAATCAGCGTCTTCTCGAAGCTCCCGCCGGCCGTCCCTTGGACGTGTTGGGAAGTCCGACCTTGAGCTTGTAGGGAAATCGTTCCGGATCGATGCGCGACAAGGCGATGCCGGCTGCTTCGCGGACCCTGGCGTCAGCGTCGTCCTGCTCCGCCTTCTGGAGCGCGGGGATGGCATCCTTGGCGAGTTCGTGAAACTCGCCAAGTTTGAGGGCGGAGCTGCGGCGGACATCGTTGGCCCTATGCGTGAGGCCTTCGATCAACGCCGGAACGACCTTTTCCGCATCGCCCCTTCCCCGCGGCAAGGTGCGCGCCGCTTTAACGCCCTCTATCTCTGTGCCCGACTTCAGATCCGCGATCAACTCGTCGGTCGATTTCCCATTGTTGCAGCCGGCGCACGCCAGCAAGCCAAGCAACAGAACCAGACCTGTCTGCACGCGCATAAGTCAAGTCCTCCCTCGGAATCGGGGCGAAGAACCAGGCGAATGGCCAGCGCCCACCGGTTTGAGGCGCGCGGACCGCGGCCATCAATAGGAATCTCCCGAGATGATCTCGCCGCCGGCTCTGGTCATCAGGTATTGATACGCGCCCGGGTTCATGCTGACCTTGAGGAAATGCACCGAGCCGTCGCCGAACAGGAAATTGCATCCACCGGGGTGCATGGCCCAAAACGTATCGGGGTCGAAGACCGGGTTGTCGCTGTTGGGCTTGTGCGTGGCGTTGCCATGGCCGAGGCACAAGGCTTCGTCGAAGTCCGCATTGTCGTAGGCGGTGCCATTTCCGGTATTCTGGCACTGGGAGGGAGGAGTATTGGGGGTTGTCCAGCCGATGGTAGCCATCCACGCGGGGCATCTTGCTCCCGTCACGGCGCCGACCCAGGTGGTTGGGGAGTGGGCGGTGCAGCGCTCGCCGACGGCGATTGTGTTGCTCAGTCCGTCAATGACGGAGGCGTTGCGCGTGTTACTGTCTGCGCGAAAACATGCCGATGCCGGCCGCGCCATACCCACAGGTAATGCCATTGCCAGGGATGCCGTCCGTGGGGTCTCCGTCTTGATCGTTGGGGTCGCTGGTGTTGAGGTAGAATGGTGTGGGGTTCCCGGTGGCGTTCACAAAGCATTCCTCCCAGCCGCTGCCAGCGACGTAGTTGGAGTGCGCCACCGTGATGATGGGGTTGCTGAACGTGCTGTCGTAGAGGATGCAGGGCTGCGGGTTGTAACCATCCGTAGGACACTGGAAGACGGTCAACGGCGTCAGCACGGCCGTGCTGTTGCTTGCGCTTCGTATGCCCAGGTTGAAATTGATCGCGTTGTACAGGGGCTGCTGTTCCAGGAACGGCAGCGCGAGGGCCGCCCAGCCCCAGCCCGGTCCCATGTCCAGGTCGGGAGTATAGATGGAGTTGTTTTGGTAATCGATGTAGCCGGAAGGAAAGGTGCTGATGGCGTCGTGATAGTTGTGCAGCGCCAGGCCGATCTGCTTCAGGTTGTTGACGCACTGGGCCCGGCGAGCGGCTTCGCGAGCGGCCTGAACCGCGGGCAGGAGCAGGGCAATCAGGACCGCGATGATTGCGATCACGACCAGGAGCTCGATGAGCGTGAAGCCTGGTCTTGCGGTCCGCGAACGATCATTACGCATAGGGAACTCCTCGGAGATGAGAATCGGATCAGGACAAATTCCAATGTCAATTTTTGCCGGATATGGCCGTTATCAACGGTCGCGGACCGCGCGGGGCCACGAGCTGCCGCTCCGTCTTGGTGGGATCGTGTCGACTCACGCGCAGGGGTGATTGCACGTGCAGCCGATCCGGCCGGGATCAGCCGGGCCGGATCGGCGACCGGACCGTGCGTTAACGATCCGTTGACCAGGGATCGGCGGGCCGGTCGGTCCGCGGCGCCGTTGCGCCGGAGGCGATCGGTCGGGGCGAGTGCGCGGCCCCATGCCGGGGCTCGATCGGGGAGCTCGCGGTAGGTAGGGTGGCGCACGCCAGCCGGCGGCCGGTCTGTAAGGACCGCGCTCTCACGCCGGTCAGGACAGGTTGGAGGCCGCCCCTGGCGGAGCGCGAGGGCCGGCTGGGAGCCGGTTCGAGAGGGGTCGTGCGACTGGGAGTGGGGGGACTGTCAGGGCGTCGATCTGCTGGATCGACGGGCCGTCGGAGAAGGTGACCGGCAATTGCCCCTGCGCGACGAAATGGCAGATGAGGCAGCCGTCCGTGACGTCGCGGTTGGATTGCGCGGGGCCGTCGGGACGCTGTTCCTTCGACGAGACCGCGCCGTTGCCGTGCCCGGAACCGGCCAGCTCGTGCAGGTATGGGCCGCAGAGCATGACCGCGGCGTGCCAAGCGACCAGTGAGGCGAACAGGAATTGTCGAACGAACCGCGGCATGGTCATCCCAACCTTGGTCCAATCAACGACCGTCACAAATACAGGGATCACTATAATCGACGGATCCGACGATGATCAAGACCCAACTTCCAACTTCCCAGAACCCCGTACCAGAATCGTCGAGGAAGTGGCATGGACCAACACCGATCCTCTCTCAAGGTGCCGCTGCCGGGGAAAAAGTTCCGCCGGAGATCGCTTTTGTCCGGTGGCAGGCTGATCGGTACCGGCCCCCCACGCCGTGGACGTGAGTCTGCTCGTTCTCTCCCAAGATATCCAAGGGTTTGTAAAAAGCACCAGGTTGTGGAACATTCGCGCGCCCCGGACCGGTCCGGGGCGGCACCCCGAGGTTCCCGGGCGAAAAAACCGAACAGCCGGCCGAATCGGTAGTTTCGACAATCTTCTCCCGCTGAAGCATCGGTCATTCGGTGAGGACTTGATCTCGGCATGAAGTTTGCTAACTGGGGAGGCATCCCTTCGATTTCGTCGGCTCTTCCCTTCCCTTCAGATCAGTGGGATTCGACCCGAGCGGAAGCCGGCCGCTGGCTACATAGTCTCCGCGCCGGTCGAAAACCTTGGCGTCCCATCCAAAGAGGGAATGCGGCAGGATCGTTATAACGGCAGTCCCCAGGGGTTCGAACAGGAGGTTCGCGATGGCTGGTTGGAGGATCCTCGTTCTGGGTATCATCCTGTCGATCGCCGCGGTGCGAACGGCCGGCGCCGATCCGCTCATTTCGTCCGCCCCCGTTGACGCCTTCATCAACCTGGGATCCAGCCCGTATCCCGACCAGAGCCAGATCACAACCGGTAACGCACAGCCCTGGTTCGACAGCACAGCCGTCGCCGGCCTCTTCGGCGGCCCTCCCACCGCGCAGCAACAGCAGAGTTTCGACGGCACGGTCCTCCAGCGTGTCGAGCAGACCTTCAGCCTCAGCGGAATTGCAGTCGCTCTGACAGACAATCCCGGCATCCCAACCGCCCATGTGCTCAGCGAGGTCTCGAACACCTCGAGCCTGGCCTTTCCCGGCGCTATTGGGACAACCGCCATCGGCGGCAACGGGTTCAGCTTCATCGATCCGATGGCCCAATCGGCCCAATCGGTCGATCAGCTCGAATGGCTTGTCGCGCACAATATCGCCCACGAGTTGATGCTCGCCTTCGGCGTCGGGGAGAATTACGACCAGTCCGGCAACTATATCGATTCGACGAGGGCCAACTGGGCCATGATGATCAGCCCGAACTCGACGTTCAGCCCGGCCGCCGCCGCCGCCCTGCGCGCGGCGATTCTTCCGAGCGGCTTCGATCAGATCATCCAGTCGGCGCCGCAGATGGTTGTTCCGATGGCGACCCCGGAGCCCACGACCTGGACCTTCTGGGGCCTGGCGGCTGCCGCCATGATCTGGCGGCGGAAGCGGGCGACCCGCGCCGCGGTTTGACGGCCCATCGGGTCCGACCGGCTCCGCGGCCGCGGATCTCGCCGGGCGACGGAAGTGGCTTTTCTGAGCCGATGAAGCTCCAGGTTCGACCGATTTCATGTCCTTTTTTGGCAGCACTTGTGGCTCGATCGCAACGCCCCTCCCTCAAATTTGCCTGACCACCGGGCTAACACGTCTTTTCTTGGCAGCATCTCCCAACCTGACCTAGTGTTGCAGTGGAGGTGCGTCTACTGTGTTCGGTGGAGGATCACGAAGCCGCGATGATCCTGAGCTTCCCTAGCCGGATGAGGCGTTGGCCTTCAGCCGCGCGACGAAATCGATCCTCCGCCGTCTGAGTCTATCCCCTGCGAAATCTCCCTGATTTGCAACGGAGTATTACGATGCTGGGACTTCGACGCACCTCCGCTCGGTGGACACCGTCTCGCAACGCCCGCCCTGCCCCGGAACATCTGGAGAGTCGGCTGCTGCTCTACTCGACCCTCGGCGACATGTGGACCTACGACAGCCGGATCACCTACAGCTTCATGCCCGATGGGACCAGCGTGGGCGGAACGCCCAGCGTTCTGTTCCAGACCCTCAACAAGGTGGCTTCCACGGCGACCTGGCAAACTCAGATCGAACAGGCGGCGTCGATCTGGGAGACGGCTGCCAATGTCAACCTGTCCCTGGTTCCGGATGGCGGAGAAGCGGACGGCATCAGCGGCGATCAGCAAGACGACCCGCGGTTCGGCGACATCCGCATCGGCGCCATCCCGTTGCCGTCCGGCGTCCTCGCCGAAACCTTCCTGCCCCCGCAGGCCAATGGCGGCACGGCTGCCGGTGATATCCTGTTCAACTCGACGGCGACCTGGGCGATCAACAACACGTATGACCTGATGACCGTGGCGGCGCATGAGTTCGGCCACGCCCTGGGCCTGGGCGACTCGAGCGTCCAATGGGCCGTGATGTACGGCACCTACGAGGGGATCAATCAGACCCTGAGCAGCGACGACGTTAGCGGTATCGATTCCGTTTATGGCGCGCACCAGTACGACCAGTTCAATAACCACGGCACGCGGAACAGCACGTTTCTGACCGCGACCAATATCACGTCCTATATCAACGGTCAGTCCCAGATCTCGCTCTCGGCCCTGGACAATACCACCGCCGGTGATGCGGAGTGGTACGTTGTCACAGTCCCCTCCTCGACGACCGGAAAGATGGCGATCACCGC
This sequence comes from uncultured Planctomycetota bacterium, assembly GCA_963845755.1. Classification (GTDB taxonomy): domain Bacteria; phylum Planctomycetota; class Planctomycetia; order Isosphaerales; family Isosphaeraceae; genus CAWJTV01. Next base: position 83,999 of record CAWJTV010000011.1, on the reverse strand, counting down.
GCAGTCGTCCAACCTGAGCTCGCTGGCACCCGGGCTGACCGTCTACAACTCGTCGCTGAGCCAGATCTCCCAAGTCTACGCGACGGGCGTCTACGGGGCGGCGCCCTCGACGACGATTAACGTTCAGGCCGGGCAGAAGTATTACATCAGGGTCACGGCGGCGAGCTCGGGCACGGTGGGTACCGTTGGAGCCTACGGCTTGCTGGTCAATTTCGGCTCGCAGTCCCAGTCGCCGATCTCGCCGCCGAACACGGTGGTGCCTGAACAGCCGGACAACAGCGGCGGCACCACCCAGAACGCCATTGAGGCAAGCATGAACGCCATCGGTGCCGGCGAGTCTCCCCTCATCCCGCAGCAGCCCATTTGGATCACGATCGGCAATATCTCGGGCTGGGCTTTCCAGATGAATAGCGGCGCGGTCGCGGGGAAGACCACCGTGCCACCTGCGCAGCCGAACCCGCCCACCGGCCATGGTGGCGGATCAATCGGCGCTTTGCCCAGCTTCACGACGCAGGACGCGGAGACGACCGCGATGACTCCGCAGAGCAATTCCAAGACGGGGCAGCAGCCCAGCTCGACCGCCGGCATGCCGGACGTGGTGGTCGTCTTCCAGGCGGTGGATGCCGTCCTGGAGGATTGGCACGGCCACCACCAGCGGCATTCGACGCCCCGAAGACACCACCGGTGACAGGGCATCACCGAAGTCGTGGATATCCCGATGAACCTGCTTGATGGGAAGTCGTATCATCTCCGAACCCGCTCCCAGCGGCCAGCGAGTCGTCGGCCCGCCCTGGAACTCCTGGAGAGCCGGCATCTCCTCTCGGTCTCCCTACCCGGGATCGATGCGATTCAGCCGGCCGATGGGACGGTCCTGCTTCAGGCGCCTCAGCAGTTGGCGATCACCTTCGACCCGGGTGACGTCACCACGATCGACAATGTCTTCTCGGGCTTACTCGGTACCGAACCAGGTCAGACCTTTCCCGCACTCGTCGCGTTCGACAATGTCAGCCAGGGTGACAACGCCGAGGTGGAGCTCGACCAGGTCGGCCCCGGCGGCGTGGGGTCGCCCGTGCTGGGCAGCAACACCTCGTCGCCGCTGCAGGAGAACGTCACCATCCAGACGGCTGCCGATGGGACCGTCTCCCAGGCCCAGGTCAGCATCTCGCCTTCGGCAGGGAACCTGGGGCTGGGGCCGGGGACTTACCAGCTCGACATCCTGCCGGGGACTGTGCTGGCTTCCGTGTTCGGTTCGTTCTACCCGGCATCGGCCTGGGCGGGGAGCCAGCCGGTGCCGATCGCCCAGTTCACGATCCTGGGCCCCGGAGTGACGCTGGGAGGCGCGATCAAGTTGGGGAACATCGGCCCGACGACGCGGAGCGTTTCGGGCTTCGTCGATCCCCAGAACGCGTCGTCGTCGGTAAGCCTCTATCAGTTCACGCTGCCGTCGGGGAACCGCTGGCAATTGAATGCGCAGCTCTTGTCGCAGGCCATCGGCAGCCCCTTGACAGCCGGCCTGACCCTCTTCGACGCCAAGGGGGATGTGCTGGCCGAAAACACCTCCGGCGCGGGTTCGGCGACCAACCGCTCCGATCCCTTCCTCATCGAGGGCCTGGCGCCGGGAACGTATTACGTCGGGGTCTCCGCCGCCAAGAACCTGACCGGATGGCTCAACGGCTACAACCCCGTGACGGGGACGCCGGGCATCGCGGGTTTCGAAGGCCCCAGCGGCCGGTTCCTCCTCCAGTTGTTCGCCGATCCGGCCGTCAGCACCACCACCCTGGTGGGCCACACCCTGGAGTACGCGGATTCCCTCGAACCGTCCCCGACGGGACTGGACCTGACCTTCTCCGGCCCGGTCAACGCGACCCCTCTATTCCTTCCCGACCAGCAAGAGACCGCCCTCGAAGTGGTCAACGCCTCGGGCCAGGTCTGGCCCATCACGGCCGTGAGCGATCAATTCGCCACGAACGCACTTGGGTTCATCTTCGACGAACCCCTGCCGGCGGGGACGTACCGGTTGGTCGATCCGGTCCAAGGCGGCTTGACCGATTCCTCCGGCCTACCGCTGGTCGCTCCGTCGGGCAATCCGTCGGGCGTCCTGGCGACCTGGACCATCGCACCCACCGGAGCGAGCGCCCCGACAATCTGGGCGTCGTCTGGCCCGGCCCGATCAACGTGACCTGGGACTCGTCGATCTCGCGGACCACCCTGCTCGCCGCCGGCCAGGAAACCGCCTACCGCTTCGTGGTGATCTGCCCCGGTACTTACGGGATCCAGACCCTCGTGGGCGCAGGCGAGGCCGATCTCGAAGTCACGGGGCCAGGCGGGACGACCGCCCTCACCATGGACAACCTGTCGGGACTGACCCACTCCGAGATGGCACTCCAGCCCGGGGTCTACGACGTGCGGGTGACCGCCGTCGGGTCTCAACCCGCCGTGGTTCAATGGACCCTCAAGCCGCTGGCACTCGATTACGAGAAGATCATCGAGAACGGCGTCGGCCAGGCACCCGCGCTGAGCTTGTCGCTGGTCGGCTCGCTCTCGGCGGACCCGACCGCGACATCGGGCCTGGGAGCAGCCGATGGGGTGACGAATGCGGTGATTTCCGGCGGCAGCGCGGCATCGAGTGTGACAGCACTCGTCGCGTCTCCCGTCCCCTCCAGCTTGCTGCTGGTCTCGATGGACACGGGCCTGATGGGGCTGCCGGGGGCGGATGCCCAGCAGGTCGCCGCGGTCGGCCCGACGGTCGAGGGGGCGCTGGCTTCCGTGGCGGATCGATTGAACGGGTTGATGCCGGGAATCCGCTACACGTCGGCGTCGGACTCCGAGTGGCGACTCGGCAATGGCGATCCGCCCGAAAATCTCGGCTCCGCCGAAGGTCAACCGGCCGTCCCGCAAGAGGCGGCCGTCCTGGCTGTGACGGCCAAACCCGAGACGGTCGGCGCCGGCGAAGATGCGCGGGTCCTGGCGCGGGTTGACCGGCTGCTCTCCCTGGTCAACTGGTTCCCGAGCGGGCCCATCTCCTCCTGGCTCGGCGGGGTGTCCGATGCAGACCACAGCCCCAGGACGCCGGAGTCCTCGGAAATCCTCGCCCAGTCCGAAGTCCCGGTCCCCGCACGCCGTCGAAAACACCGATCACACCTGATCGAAGCCGACCTCACGATCCCTCTCGGAGTGATCCTGACTTCGGCCGTCGCCTATCGAGTCCGGCGACCGCTCCAGAAGCGTTTGGGCCACAAGGCGCCGGCGCTCGAGGGACCCCGGCGCCCTCACATCTTCTACGGTCGCGGTCCTCATGCCAGGCGTTTCCACGCCGGGACGACCTGCCACGCCCGGGTGCCGCACACGCCGTTCGTGCCATGAGAGTTCCTCAAGAAGATCAGATCGCAGAGCCGTCGGGCGTCCAGGCCGTTCGTGTCATAAGAGCCCTTCAAAAAGCGGGGCGGCGGTTCTCCGTCTTCACTATTCCCGTCCTTCCGTTTTTTTGATCAGGTTCTTCTCCCGCTTCCACCTCACCAACCACACGGAGTTGCAGGAGCGGGTGACCCAGGACGTCTATCTGCAAACCGACAGTCTGTTCGAGGCGACCAACGATCTGTGGTTGCACCGAGACCATAACGGTCTGGCTACCCATCGGTGGAATAGTAACCGGAAGGCGAACCACCGACGCGCACGAACACGCCGACTCCGAAGCGACCACTCGGACGGGGCGATTCAGCAAATTGTTCAGCACAAATTCCACCTTACGATTGGAGCCGACCTTTGTCGCACCGAACGACTTGGTGGTGTGTTCGACATGGACAGCGCGGCCACGCACTGCCGCCAGGGCGGCACCGACTGATCCATACTCGTAGATCGTTGTACAGACTAGGGCGGAGGCGGTGGAAACGAGCGCGTAGACTGGCCACAGACGCTGGCCAGCCGCGGACCGGGCCACTCGGCATGACAATCACCCCGGGGGCCCATCATGGTCCCACTGATATCGTCAAGAACACTGGACTTCCGAGTACATTGTTGCCGTTGCCGGCCGGTGGGTTCGATGTCGCGTCGGACAGCCAGATATCCATGTCATAGGATCCCCACGGCATGTTCGCATATACGGTTAAGGTCGCCACGATACCGCCATAACCATAGCCGTAGCTCACCATACCGTTTGCATTCAGATCCACATTGTACCACATCGTATTGCCGCCCGTCAAAGTCAGCCACACGTTGGGTGAGCATGTAATTCCCACGCATGGCCACGGGTACGTGAACGACCCGTTAACGTTCATCCAAGCCCCGTTACCGTAGTTTTGCCCGTTCGTCGGTGACCACACCGAGAGCGCATAGCCCGATTGAGCATGGGCCTCGATCGTCGAGAGCGAGCACACCACAACTACCGCGACGAGAATCACGGCTGTCCTCATTGTCGTCTTCCTCCGCTGCTGGCAAAATGGATGTTGGACAAGAGACACGTGTCAGGAGCGCAAGCGGATGCCGACCTAGAGGTCGGATGTGACCACCTCACCACCGTCTCGGCTGCCGGCGGCCCTCCAGACTTTGAGGTCGATCCCGGACGAGATGCACTTCACGTGACCGTCTACGAACAACGAGTTCGCCCCGCTATTGTGCATGCTGCCGGCGGTGAGAGCACCAAGTGGCATGGCGCCACCCGGGAGGCAACTGTACTCGTTAATGTTCATAACATGGTTGTATAACGTAAAGGACATCTGGTTGGCAATCCACGCCGTGCCCTTGTTGTTGCTTCGCGGAGCGAGCCACATATCAATTCCACGACAATCGCGAGCCAGGCCGTCCGTAGTCACGTAAGGGCCGGATGACGTAATGAACACTGTGCGCCTGGGATCTCTCCCGAGATTCGGCAGCCCAAGTAACCACTCGGACATCGCCGTCGTGTTACTGGTGCCATCGGTGATGCTACTCACGGGTATCGCCTTGGACCATACACCGTAAGTAAACACTCCGTTCATCCCATACGAGATCAAGCCAGTACCCGTGTTGCAGGCGTAGTTCACGTTGCCGGTTACTCCGAATTCCGAGTCGGACGGGCAGCCGAACGTACCGACCAAACAGGAGGAGATCGTGGAGCTAACTCGGTACCCCGGCGTCGGCATGTACGTTTGCGATAGGTTGAACATATTGTACAGGGCGCCCTGGTCCAGCATCGGGAGCAGGACGACATGGACCGAGTAGCCATTGGACGGCGCCGGCATGACATCGTTATAGAACCCGAGATACGAGTTCAGGGCAACGCCGAGCTGTGACAAGTTGTTCGTGCAGGATATTCGGCGGGCTGACTCTCGGACGAGCAGAACCGCGGGTATCAGGATCGCGCAGAGAATGGCAATGATCGCCATGGCGACCAAGACCTCAATCAAGGTGAATCCAAGACGGGGAACCTGAGCTCCTCTTGATGGGGTCATTGCCTTACCCCTTGGCAGGAAAAAAACAAAGGACCCCTTCGGACGACTGCCTCGCCCATTGCCCGATCGAAAGCGGGCTTAGTCCCTCTACTCTATAAATCGCATAAGGGGACGCCCCACATCGACATCGAGTACGGCGCCTCTGGAGTGATTGCGTGCCGCAAGCCCTGATTTTCTAAGGACTTAGGCGATTCTTAAGTGATCGAGCCGCGATTTTTCAATCGGGTGGGTCTCGGACGCAACTTATTGCGAGACAAGGTGTAAAAGAATTCGTGCATAATTTTGCAGGATTGAAGCGGTAGGAGAGTCACCGAAGTCTGGCTCTCCAGCCCGAACTACGGGAGAGCCCGAAATGAGCAGGATTCGGAATGGGAAGTTCCATTTACCCCCCCCCCAGCATCGTCGCTCCCTCGCATGTGCGGGCGTAACTCCTTTTGCAATCGACGCAGGGTTCGGGAGTGGCGCTTCTTGACTTGCTCCGCCCCCAGGTTCATGGCCACGCCAATCTCCCGATAGGTCAAGCCAAGCAATATCCGCGATATGAGAATTTCACGATTGATTTCACTCAGTCGGTTCAAACTGTCTCGAAGCTTGGAAATGACCTCTCGATCTTGGCCGTTCTGGTCGGACTCTGGCAGTGATTGGACGGCGTCGAATACGGAAATCGGGGGCAAGTCATCGAGATGCCGGACTGGGTGTCGTTTCTGATGGCGATGGAAGTCCCGCGCCTTGTTGAGGACGACGGCAGCAAGCCACGTCAGGGCCCTCGGCTCGTCGGGCGCCCAGTCCGAGTGCTCTTCCCGCAGGGCGAGCCAGGCCTCCTGGGTGCAGTCCTCGCATTCGATAGCGGGTAAGTTCCACCGCATCGCGAGGCGTTTCAGGTGAAATTCGACGGAGCGAATGGGACTCGCGTGCGAATCCCGGTGATGGCCCATGTGATCCCCTCTCCCGACCGGATAGGACATCCAGAGAGGCGCGCCACCCAAAGAGCACATCGAGCATCATGCCATTGAACTGTGCTGATTGCGCATTGGAACAAGGATTGCCACCGGATGCAAGGAGTTCGTTTCCCAATATGGCGAGATCACGATTGAAGAGGAGGCACAAGGCGCGTTCGCTATCCTGAGAAGTTGCGGGTTCCGCGCCGACGTGGTTTTCAGGCTGCCTCCGAATTGAGGTGGCGGCAATCTGGGTCCTTTCACTGCGTCGAGCATCATTTGCAAATCTTAACGGCTCGGCTTGACTTTCCGATTATGTCTCGTAAATCTGTTGGAGATGCCGGGTCTTGAATCCCTCGCACCCTTGAGGTGCGGTGTCGCCAAAGGCCCTGCCCGAGCTCCGTACCCGCCTGCATTCCGTTCGGCTGAAGTCATTATCTTGAAAGCTGTTTCATCGAGGATCGCAGGCCGCGACGATGTCCTTGTCTGCCTCCTGACTGTCATTCGCTATTGTCAGGATCGTTGTGTTCGCCCAGGAGGCTTTCGACCTTCCAGGCCGTTTGCCGATACACCGGCAATCGTCTCCTTCACACGGCATTGCAAGCGAGAGACGTCATCCGTGCAAACCCGATGAATTGATGGCGCGTGCGGTCCACGACTGGTCCCGCTGGACCGCCAACGCAGAGTCCGCGCCCGTCCCCGTCATCCATCGATCCCATCTGAAAGCTTCGATCCTTCGGGGATCGATCGCGGTCGGTTCGCCTTCAACAATCAAGAGTGCCCCGCACCCAGGAGAATCCCCATGTCCTCCCGACCGCGATGGCATCGTCTCCGGACGATCCGCAAGCCATCCCTCCGTCCGATTCTGGAAGACCTGGAGAAGCGGACCCTGCTGGCGTCGTCATCGATCACGCTGCCGATCGTGATCGGTGGTCACGTGTCGATGCCCGGCCCATGGGGTTCGACGCCCGGCTCGGGAGACGGCGAGCCCCAGATCAGCGGCGGTCCCGTGGGCGGCTACGCCCCCGACCAGATTCGCACGGCGTACGGCCTGAATAACATCATGTACGGGACGGTCCAGGGGGATGGGTCCGGCCAGACCATTGCGATCGTCGACGCTTACGACGATCCCGACTTCGTCGATAGTACGGATCCCAATTTCGGCAGCAGCGACCTGGCGGTCTTCGATCAGACATTCGGCCTGCCCGATCCGCCCAGCTTCACCAAGTTCAACCAGTCTGGCCAGACCACGAACCTACCGGGCACGGACCCATCGGCCGGCAGCGGCAACGGGGACTGGGAGATGGAGGAAGCCCTCGATATCGAATGGGCGCATGCGATGGCTCCCGGGGCAAACATCGATCTGGTCGAGGCCAGCTCCGACTCCGACCCCAACAATGCCGACCTGTTCACGGCGGTGGCGACGGCGGCGAGTCTCCCCGGCGTGTCGGTGGTGTCGATGAGCTGGGGGCTCGACGAGGTCTCGAGTGAACTCTCCAACGACAGCACATTCACCACGCCGAGTGGGCATCAAGGGGTGACCTTCATCGCGGCCACGGGCGACTCGGGCTCCCCGGGGTACTATCCGGCCTACTCGCCCAAGGTGCTGGCGACCGGCGGGACCACGCTGGACCTCAATGCGAACAACACCATCGCGAGCGAGACCGCCTGGTCCGGCAGCGGCGGCGGTACGAGCCAGTTCGAAAGCGAGCCGGCCTACCAGGACGGCGTCCAGAGCACCGGCAAGCGGACCATCCCCGACGTCGCCTGGGACGCCGACCCCAACACGGGAGTTGCCGTCTACGACACGTTCGATGAGACCCAGGACGGCAGCGCATGGATCCCGATCGGTGGCACGAGCGTCGCGGCACCCAGTTGGTCGGGCCTGATCGCCATTGCCGATCAAGGACGCGTGCTGGCGGGGGCATCGAGCCTCGATGGTCCCAGCCAGACGCTGCCGGCCATCTATACCGTCTCCAGCAACGATTTCCACGACATCACCAGCGGCAGCAACGGCGGGTTCAAGGCCGGACCCGGCTACGACGAGGTCACCGGCCTGGGCAGCCCGAAGGCCAACCTGCTGATCCCCGACCTGGTCGCGTATGGGGCCGCCACCCAGATGGTCGTGACCGCTCAGCCCCCGAGCAACGTCATCGTTGGAGACCCGTTCGGGGTCGTCGTCTCGGCCGAGGATGTCCAGGGCGGCGTGGACCCCGAGTACGGTGGCACCATGACCATCGCGCTGGCGAACAACCCCACCGGCGCCACCCTGGGCGGGACGCTCACCGTGAGGGCCAGCCACGGCCAGGCGGTCTTCGACAATCTGACGCTCAACAAGATCGGCACAGGCTACACGTTCCAGATTACCGATTCCGACTTCCCGTCGGTCAAGACCGGGGCCTTCAATGTCGTCGCCAATCCGACGCCCGGATCGGGGACGTTCTATCCGGTGCCGACCGATGCGAGCCTGCGCGATGCCATCAACACCGCCGAGAGTAATGGCGACGCGAGCAACACCATCGTGTTGTCGACGGCGACTTACGTTCTCACCGATACGACTCTGGGCCAGATCGTGATCCAGAATACCTCGAGCTTGCCGAACAAGACCCTGACGATCGTCGGCCAGGGGGAGACGAGCACGATCATCGAGCCGGGACTGGCTCTCTGGAGCGACCGGGTCTTCGAGGTCGTGGGCACGAGTCAGGCGAACGTGACGGTCGTGTTCCAGGGCCTGTCGATCGAGGGAGGCAATGCCACGGGGGGCGGCATCCTCGGGGGCACGGCCGCGCTGGGCGGTGCACTGCTGATCGACGGCGGCACGGTCGAGATGACCCACGTCGCGTTGACGAAGAACCGGGCCCAAGGTCTCGCCGGCGCCAGCGGGGCAGCGGCCGGGAGCAGCAAGGCGGCCGGCGGCGGCGGGAACGGCGATCCCGGCCGGGGCGGCGGCATCTACCTGGCCGCCGGAACCCTGAGCTTGAACAACGACACGATCAGCGGCAACTTCGCCCTCGGGGGCGATGGTGGCAATGGGGGGAAAGGCAGCGCCCGGAATACCGCCCACCCCAGCGCGGCGGTAACCGGCGGCGGCGGTGGTCGAGGGGGGACGGCGGCCGGCGGCGGCCTCTACGTGGCGGGCGGCCAGTTCTTCGGGGCCAACGACTCCTTCGCCACCAACGAAGCCCTCGGCGGAGCCGGCGGATTCGGCGGAGCCGGTGGAATCGGCGGAGAGAGCAAAGCCGGCGGCTCGGGAGGTCCTGGTGGGGCCGGCGGAGCTGCGGCTGGCGGGGCCTTCTATCTCGCGGCGGGGAGCCTGACTCTCAATAAGGACCTGCTTCAGGGCGATTCCGCCGTGGGGGGCCAGGGCGGAGCCGGAGGCGCCGGTGGACCGGGGAGCAGCCTGGTGGCCAGCACCACGTTCTCATTGCCGACCGGCAGCAGCCTGCCGGGATTACCGACGACCGGCAGCGGATTCCCGACCGGTTTCGGACACGGTGGCAATGGCGGCCTCGGCGGGGTCGGCGGTCCCGGCGGTGCGGCCGCGGGCGGCGGGTTTTACGTCGACGGTGGGGCGCTGACCCTGGCGCTCACGACCCTGAGCGACAATCAGGCCATCGGTGGCCAGGGCGGGGCCGGCGGACGCGGCGGTCCCGGTGGCTTCGGTGGCCTGGGCTCGCTCATCACCGGGGGCAGCGGCGGGTCGGTCGTTGTCGGGGGCAGCGGCGGCACCGGCGGCCTCGGCGGGATCGGGCAAGGGGGCGGCTTGTTCCTCGCGGCAGGAACCGTCCTGTTCGACGGCGACACCTTCAGCGGTAACGCGGCCAACGGTGGCGCCGGCGGTTCCGGCGGCGCCGGCGGTTCCGGCGCCCTCGCGGGCGGTCTCAGTGGTAGTCTTGGTGGGGGGTCGGGAGGGTCTGGGGGGGCCGGCGTGATCGTCAAGCACCGGGCTGGCTCTCCCGCGCACCAACATGGCGGCCTCGACGGCGGCATCCCCCTGATCTTCGGGACAAGCAGCAGCTTCTTCGGAGGCGGCGGGGTGACCGGCGGAAACGGCGGACCCGGCGGCGATGGCGGTCAGGGTCAGGGGGGCGGACTGTTTGTCGCCGGCGGGGCGCTCACGCTGGTCAACAATACCGTCGCCGAGAATTCGGTTCGCGGGGGGGCGGCGGGAAGTGGCGGCCCGGGTGGCAAGGGAGGCAGCCTGGGGCTGGGCAACGGCGCCTCGGGGTCGTCTGGCCTGGCGGGCACCGCTCACGGCGGCGGTTGCTATATCGACGGAGGAACCGTCGACCTCGACAACAGCACCATCGCCCTGAACACCCAGGCCGGCGCAGGTTCCGTGGGGGGCGTGGACCAGGTCGCGGGGACCGTCATGGCGGTGAGCACCCTCTTCGCCGGCAACGGCCCCGTGGATTACTCCGGCCCCGTCAATGCGCTGTCCTGCCTGTTCCAGACTCCCGTGATCAACGGCACAGTGGGCACCAACAAGAAGAACCTGCTCGGGGTCAACCCCCTCCTCGCCACCGCGGGGCTTGCGAGTAACGGCGGCCCGACCCCGACCATTGCCTTGCAGACGGGCAGCCCGGCCATCGGCGCCGGGTCCAATCCCGAGGATCTCTTGACCGACCAGCGCGGCTACGGCCCACGGACCAGCTCCAACGGCACGGATATTGGCGCCTATCAGTCGAACGCGATCGCCGACACATCACCCCCGACCGCCAGCCTGAGTGCGCCCAACGTCACGGCCTCCAACGCCTCCTCCGCGAACCCATACGTTTTCACCGTCACTTACACCGACAATACGGCGGTCGCGGGCACCAGCCTACCGGGCACCGTCGTGCAAGTGAGCCCACCCGGCGGCGTCGCCCCGATCACCGCGACCGTGATCTCCACCGAGACGACCGGATCGACTGACGCGGTCGGCAATGCGAAGGGATTCGTCGTGACCTACCAGATCACGCCCCCCGGCGGCTCCTGGTCGGCCAACGATAACGGCACGTACGCGGTGAGCCTCGGCGGCACGCCGGTCACCGACCTGAGCGGCAACGCCGTCGCGACTGGGAGGATGGGGACTTTCACTGTGAACATCACGGCCGGGAACCAAGCATCGGCCACGTTCCTCAAGACGGACACGACGACGCGAGGCGGTTGGATCGGGACCTACGGCACGCAGGGCTACGACGTCATCGGCGACACGCCCAGCCTGTCTCCCTACGCCACCGTCTCGCCCAGCGGCGAATTGACCCACGTCTGGTCGGCCAGCACGACCGCCCCCCAGGCGCTGCAGAACCCTGGCGGATCCGGCCGGATCGAGGAGTGCTGGTACTCTCCCACCAGCTTCACGGTGAACCTGGACCTGATCGACGGGAAGGCGCACGACATCGAGCTGTACATGCTCGACCTGCAAAGCTCGCCGAGTCGGGTCGAGCAGATCCAGATCAGCGACGCGACGACGGGGACGGTCCTGGACACCGAGACGGTCTCCTCGTTCACAAACGGGGTGTACCTGAATTGGGCGGTGCAGGGCGACGTGACGATCACGATCACGCACGAGACTGGCGCGAACGCGGTGCTCAGCGGGATCTTCGTCGATCCGGCTGCAACGACCTCCTCCTCGGCCACGTTCCTCAAGACGGACACGACCACCCAGGGCAGTTGGATCAAGACTTACGGCACGCAGGGCTACGACGTCATCGGCGACACGCCCAGCCTGTCCCCCTACGCCACCGTCTCGCCCAGCGGCGAATTGACCCACGTCTGGTCGGCCAGCACGACCGCCCCCCAGGCGCTGCAGAACCCGGGCGGATCCGGCCGGATCGAGGAGTGCTGGTACTCTCCCACCAGCTTCACGGTGAACCTGGACCTGATCGACGGGCAACTGCACGATATCGAGCTGTACTTCCTCGACCTGCAAAGCTCGCCGAGTCGGGTCGAGCAGATCCAGATCAGCGACGCGGCGACGGGGACGGTCCTGGACACCGAGACGGTCTCGTCGTTCACCGGTGGGGTGTATCTGGATTGGGCGGTGCAAGGCGACGTGGTGATCACGATCACGCACGAGGCCGGCGCCAACGCGGTGCTCAGCGGGATCTTCATCGATCCCGCGGGCTCCTCGGCCTCGTTCCTCAAGACGGACACGACGACGCGAGGCGGTTGGATCGGGACCTACGGCACGCAGGGCTACGACGTCATCGGCGACACGCCCAGCCTGTCTCCCTATGCCACCGTCTCGCCTAGCGGCGAATTGACCCACGTCTGGTCAGCCAGCTCGACGGCTCCCCAGGCGCTGCAGAACCCGGGCGGTTCCGGCCGGATCGAGGAGTGCTGGTACTCCACGACCAGCTTCACGGTGAACCTGGACCTGATCGACGGGAAGGCGCACGATATCGAGCTGTACTTCCTCGACCTGCAAAGCTCGCCGAGCCGGGTCGAGCAGATCCAGATCAGCGACGCGGCGACGGGGACGGTCCTGGACACCGAGACGGTCTCCTCGTTCACAAACGGGGTGTACCTGAATTGGGCGGTGCAAGGCGACGTGGTGATCACGTTCACGCACGAGGCCGGCGTGAACGCGGTGCTCAGCGGGATCTTCATCGACCCAGCCGTCTCCTCCGACTCCGAGACTTCCATCGCGTCCAATCATGTGTTAGTAACCATGCCTGTGGGAAGCCAGGCGACCACGAGCTCTCCCGTGACATCCGGCAACACCGAGAGTACTCGCTTGGAAACGACTGGTACGCCGAACTCCAGCGGGACTGAAACCCCAGGTACGGCATTAGGCTCAGGACTCGCGACGAACATCCCCGGCAACACATTCTCTCCGCAATTCCCCTCGAAGCATCATCTCAAAGCGGGCGACAAAGGGCACGGGCCTCCACACCTGACCAAGCTCAAGGGCCACACGACCCAGGCCAGGAACCATGAGGCCGAAGCCGCCGACCAGGCAACGCGCGCCCTTCCTGAGCGCAGGCCAGCGGTTCTCCCGATGTGGTTCGACATTCGTCACCATCCGCTCGTCCGACGCCACTTGGGGCGGCCCTAGCTCACGAGACGATCCGATTCCTCCTTTGTGCGGACGGGACGTACTCACGCAGGAATCAACCGACTCGGCCCGCCCGGCTTGCTTGACGTACTGGCCGGAATCTCTACACTGAACTTGGGGAGATCGGGCCGGAACGCCCCGAGCGATTCCGCCCGATGTCATGATTGACCTTGGAATTCCGACGATGAAGCAACCGCACTCATGAGCCATCCGATCGCTTCCAATTCGACCAGTGATCCCTTTGCCAACCTCGGGGCCGAAGTGGACAAGCCCCCGCCGTTGCCTGACTTGCCGCCGGTCGAGGCTCCGTCGGCGGGGTTCGTCGTGCAGCTCTTCGTCATTCCGGCGCTGGTGGTTTTGGTGGTCATCATCGTCTGGCTCTTGTTCGGCAAATTGGCCGGCGGCGAACGCGATGCCATGGAGTACGTCCGGCAGCTTCAGCTTCCGACGGCCAACTGGCGATCGGCCTTCGAGTTGGCCAGCCTGATTCAGAATGATCCGGCGGTTTCCGGCGATCCGAAGCTCCTCGGCGCGTTGACGGAATTGCTCTCCCGCGAGCTGGACCACTACGAGAACCCCAAACTGCGAGACGACCCGAAATTGGCCCAGTACGTGGCCCTCACCCTGGGCACGTTCCAGACGCTGGAAGCCCAGACGCAGAGCGGTCAACCGGTCAACCCGCTCGTCCCGCTCATTCGGGCGATGGAACCCCAGTTCGATCTCGTCATCCGGATTGCCGCGGTCGGGAGCCTGGCCAAACAAGCAGCCCGGCTCGATGGCAAGCTCGACGATCCCCGCGCCGTCAAGGCTCTTGGCGAGACGGCCGCCGATAGCAATCCGCAACTCCGCCAGATGGCCGTTTACGCCCTGGGATTCTTCGGCGGTCCCGAGGTCAGCCCGATCCTCCGCGATCGTATCCACTCGGACGAAGACCGATTCACTCGCTACAACGCCGCCATCGCGCTGGGCCGGCGCGGCGACTCCGCCGCTCAAGCCACCCTTCGCGAGATGCTCTCCACCTCCGACCTCAACAAGGTGATCGGGATGGAGTCGGCCACGGAGAAGCAGAACAAGATCGAGGCCATTCAACTCGAAGCCATCGAAGCGCTCCGATCATCCGTCCGCAACGGGGCGCCCCAGTTGGCCAAATCCCTCCGCGCCGAGCTCGAAAAACTGACCACCTCCGGCCTCGTCAGCGTCCGTAGCCAGGCCATCGAAACGTTGCGGGCTCTGGGGGACGCCTAGAACGTTTAACGATTTGGAACGGGGAGGGCGTGAGGTTTTGGGGTTGGAACCAGGTGCTGTGTTCGCAGTAGCGTGCTCTGCGAGCACCGGAGATCGCCTGCCATGGGGATTGGTGCGCACAGAACACACACGGACCCGTGTGCAACCCAAACGTGAGCCGCTCGAGTTGCCGGTTGATTTCGAACCGGGGACTCGGAGCTGGTAACACCGAAACCGACGAGATCGGTTGGCATTTTCGGCCATGTAAAAAGTTCAAGGCCGAGCGCCGTTCCAGTCCTCCGGAGTCTTTGGACCAAGGCTCGCGAAACAATCGTAAAGCACGGCCCTGTCGAGCTTTTCTCCGTCAGCGCCGGCCCGGCCCCCACGCCAGGCTATTGCGCGGGCACATCCCTTGCTCTGGAGGAGGTGTTGTCGAAGACGACGCTCAACTCGTCGTTATCGGCACAGGGCGACCTCGCACTTTGGTGAATCTTGGTTTCTGTCCGATTTTGCGATTCGACGGATGATATACTCATCACCGTGAGCCATCGGCGCAAGTGCGCAATTGACAAACTTCGGCTGCTCGGCGCGATGGCCTTGAGCGGATTGCGCATCAATAGCCACTACCCACAGGAGCGGCAAGGAGGCCCCAGAATCCGCCGAGGAGTCATGCATGTTCACGTTCACGAAAAGGATGTATCTGATCGCTGGGGCGATCGTCTCCTTCTTCGGGGGGTTTTCGGAGCCGGCCTGGGCCACCTATGGCGGGGCGCCTGCCACCGCTGTGCGCCGCCGGCCGTGGTGGAAAGTCAGTGCAATGTGGTGGCCTTGGCCCCCCAGGTGCAAACCGTCTACCAGACCGTTTATGAGACCGTCTACGATTCGGAACCGATGACGGTCATGGAGACGCGCTATCGCATGGCCTACAAGACGGAGAATTATACCGTCATGAGGCCCGTCGCAGAAACCTCCTATGTCGAACGACCTTACACCGTGATGAAGCCGGTCTACCAGACGGTCAATCAGCAGCGACACTACCGCGTGATGAAGCCGGTCTACCAGACCGAGCGCCGCGAGCGGCGCTACCGCGTGATGAAGCCGGTCTATCAGACGGTCAACCACGAACGGCGTTATACCGTCTACCGACCGGTCGTGAAGACCCAGCAGATGGAGCGGCGGTACACGGTCCGCAAGCCGGTGTACCAGACGGTCAACCAGGAACGGCGCTACACAGTCATGAAGCCGGTCTACCAGACCGAACAGCGCGAACGGCGCTATACGGTGATGAAGCCGGTTTACCAGACGGTCAACCAGGAGCGGCGCACGACCGTGATGAGGCCGGTGTATGAGACAGCGATGGTCAACCAGTCGTACATCGTCCGCCGTCCGGTGACAACCTGTCGCCAGGAAGTCGTCGAGTGCGGATATTACGAGCGGCAGTACACCACCGAGCCAGGCCCGATCGTCGAGCGCAAGGTCCGCGTGCCCGCCGAGGATTGCGGTTGCGAAAAACGCGGGCTCTTTAGCTGCTTTCACCACAAGAAAGTCACCGCGACCGTCGCCGTCCAGTGTGCGCCGCGGGTCGTCAGCCAGCGGGTCTTCGTGTCGCGGCCGACGGTCCGCACGGTGAGCGAGACCCGCTACGTCCGTGAGACAATGATCCGCAAGGTCCCCGTACAGACCTGCCGGATGGTGGCGGAGGAGCGGGTGGAGACGATCCCCGTCACCACCTGCCAGTACGTCGCGGAGCAGCATGTCGAACCCTTATGAGGTGCGGACGTGCCGGATGGTGGCCGAGGAGCAGGTGGAGACGATCCCCGTCACCACCTGCCAGTATGTCGCCGAGGAACATGTCGAGCCATACGAGGTGCGGACGTGCCAGATGGTGGCCGAGGAGCGGGCGGAGACGATCCCCGTCACGACCTGCCAGTATGTCGCCGAGGAGCACGTCGAGCCGTACGAGGTCCAGACGTGTCAGATGGTGGCGGAGGAGCGGGTGGAGACGATCCCCGTCACTACCTGCCAGTACGTCAGCGAACAGCGGTCCGAACGGGTCCCGGTCACGACGTGCCGGATGGTGGCCGAGACCGCGTCGCGCCAGGTGCCGGTGTGTGTCTCCGAGCAGGTCCCCGTCACCGTAAATCGGTGCGTCGCTCGCCTCGTCCCGCGGCAGATCGCCGTCCAGCAGTGCACGATGGTGCCGGTCGTTGTCCCGACCTGCCTCTCCTGCAATTGAGATGGCCTTCCGTTCGTTGGGTCGATCGAGACGATGGTCGTCCTCAGGCAGCGGCGCTCGCGACTCTGGTCGCGCCGCCGCTCGCTCCAGGACGGCAGGGAGAGCGGGGAAAGGGAGGCGCCCTCCGAGCCGCGTCTTTCCAGTCTCTCTCGAGCGCGGCCCCGCTCTCGTCGTCTCTTCAAAAATCGAGTTCCTGTTAATCCTTCAATTCGACGTCGACGCGAGCGGAGTCCTGGTCCAGGGTGACCGTGAGCCCCGAGGTCCAGATCTTGGTGAACCGTCGGGGGATTGGCAGATCGACCAACGTCTGCCGGGGAACGTCGAGAGTCTCGCCAGGCGGCGAGGCCGTGCCGATGTCGCACCGCGGTTCTCCTCTCGGCCACGGCGATACGTCGTCCGCCGTGAACGTGCAGGGAAACGGAACGATACAGATTCGGAATCGGACCTTCTCGGAGTAACCCCGGCGCCAGTTCGGGTCCATGGAGAACCGGCCATCCTTGCCGAGGGGCCCGATGGCCCAGTCACCCATCTCCGCCCCCAACGGGGCAAATAGGATGGCCCCCTTTTGTAGAGGACGACCGTTGTAGCTGACCCGTCCCCAGACCGGGCCGCACGGCGGCGATTCGTCCTCGCGATTGACCGTGAGCATTGCGATGAGCGAGGGCGCAACGCAGCCCAGAACGGCGATCCGCAATCGAGTCGTATTCATGGGACGATGCCCGAGAGCAAGCATGAAGTGGGTTTGATCCTGAAGGATCCTGTTATTGCAGGGATCTTAACTTCTCGATCAAACAACCGCAATGCCCGCGCCAGAACGGCAATCGCGAGGGGGCCGCAATAGCCGTGCGAAACGAATTTTCGTTAACCGAGCGATCGCGAGTCGCAGGCTTCCCGGCTCGCCTTTTCTGGCCGACCGAATTCGCCGGCATGACGACGGTGAAGCGTCCCAGCCGCGGGAACGGCGGTGATTCGGGCGAGAGAGCGATACCCGGCAAGGACTTGCCGACGGGGATTGGCCACGCGCAGAATACAGTCCGGATATCTGGCCTGAGGTCAAGAGACCATGCAGGATTTGCCGTCGGACGAAACCAGTCCCACGCTTCTGTGGCGCGTCGGCCAAGGCTCCCAGGATCAGGAGGCGTGGGAGTGCTTCGTCGCCTGCTATGGCCCGAAGATCCGCAACTGGTGCCGCCAGCGCGGGTTGCAAGCGGCCGACGCCGAGGACGTGACCCAAGACGTGCTGCTTCGGCTCGCCCGAGCCTTGAAGACGTTCAGCTACGATCCATCCCGGACGTTCCGCGGCTGGCTGCGATCGGTGACCCAGCACGCACTGAGCGATTTCTTCGCCGATCGTCGTCGTCCCGGCGTCGGTAGCGGCGACCACCGCGTGATCGAGATCCTGGAAACGGTCGAGGCCCGCTCCGACCTGATGGCGCACCTGGAACAGGAATTCGACCGCGAGGTGGTCGCCCGCGCCTGCGCCACGGTTCGCAATCGCGTCGAGCCGCAGACCTGGGAAGCCTTCCGCTTGACGGCAAGCGAGGGCCGGCCCGGGGAGGAAGTGGCCGCGCGATTGGGGATGAACGTCATGACCGTCTTCAAGGCCAAGAGTCGCGTTCTCGGGTTCATTCGCGACGAGGTCAAGCGGCTCAACGGCGAGTCTTGACGACCCTCGGGTTGGTGCCGGAGACCGCGGCGATCAGAGCGTTCCGAATGACTGAGGGAGATACTCGGGCGTGACGCTGAGTGTCAGCGCGTCCTCGGCCGCCTTCGCCAGGGCGTCGATGGGGATCAGCCCGGCGATTGTATCGGTCGTGGTACTGGTGCTGCTGAGTTGGAAGCCCAGCTTGTCCATGTCGACGAGGAGGCTGTCCAGGTCGCCGTCATTGCCATGGATCTCCACGCCCACGCTCGAGCCTTCGATCTCGATCTGGCTCCCATAAGGTGAGGAGAATGGAGTCTTGCCGCTCACGGCTTGAAACGCCTCGTTGATCTGCACCAGCGGCGCAGCGAGATTGGCCGGCAAGGGCGAACTCACGGGCGGCGTGATCGTGGGGTTGGGGCTGACCGTGGCATCGATCGAGGTTGTCCCCTCGCCGCTCGTGGTCGGCTTCGTGGACAACACCACGGCCGGCTGAAACGAGACCGGAATCGTGTTCACGGATATGGTGCCCGGCATGTATCCGATGGTCGAGGGCTGGGTATTGCGGTGCAAGCGGTGAAGCTCGTGACCCTTGTGGCCGGGTGGGTTCGAGAAAGGCGGTGGCGGTTCCCGCTTGACGATGACGTTGGTGTGCGCCAGCAGGGCGGCCAGGTGTGCGCTGCCGGGATGAGCGGCCGGGGTGATTCGATCCTCGAGGGACTCCAGGCGGATCTTCGCCTTCCGAGACGATCGGCGCAGCGTATTCATCGCGTTTCTCCTCGATTGTGGTGAACCCGAGAATCGTTGAGGGTGAAGCCGTTCGTTGAGGGCGTACGCCGCCCGACTTCCGAGATCCTCGGAAGAGCGTTTCCCACTTCACTCTTCGACCTGCGAGCCGCGCGGAAACCGCGGCCGCAACAAATCAAGACTTGTGGTTTCCGAATTCGACGGGTGTCCAGGAATCCGAGAGCCGAGGATTCCAGGGCGGCCTCGTCATCCGCTCCCCCGCGACCGCGTCGATCGGCTTCTCGATCGCACACTCTCTCTTACCGGCCTTCCGTCTCAGACTTGACTCGGCAATCGGAATTTTTCCCTGGAAAGAGTCGATCCCGACGATTGGCCGGAGATCATGGCCCTTCGGCTGGGATCTCAGCCATTCGAGAGATTGCGCGGATTCGCGGGCTCCGACCTTGCCGTCATCGAGCCGATCCGAGACGATGACAAGAATGAGAAAGGCCATTCCGGCTCAGGAGCATTGATCATGGCGCAACACTTCAACGTCCTAAGCGGCCGGTGCGCGGGCTGTCCTTTCGAGGCCAAGAGGATCGCTCGGGATTGCTCCGGGCACGGAACCCAAAAACGCGCTGGGCGTGACGGGCGTTATCGATCAGATCCGCCTCAGGTTCGACGGCGCGACTTCGCAGCTCGCACCTTATGGGGTTCTCATCGTGGAGAAACCATAGGGAGTTCAACAGCGCGATGTCACTGATGAGGATGCGATCCATGCTGCGTAGTTCTGGCCGCTCGGTGGCGATCGTCCTGGGATTCGTGGCCCTGGCGGTGGCCGACGACACGCGACTCCCCGACAAGCCGATCACGGCCGAGGAGCAGGACCACTGGGCATTCCGGTCTCCCCGGCGAACCGAACCGCCTGTCGTTGAGGAAAGCCGATGGGTCCGTAATCCCATCGACGCGTTCATCCTGTCGGTCCTCGAGTCCAATGGCCTCTCGCCTTCTCCCAAAGCCGATCGCGCCGACACTGCTCCGGCGCCTGAGCTTCGACCTGACTGGCTTGCCGCCAACGCCCGACGAGATCGGAAGCTTCCAGAACGATCGCTCGGCGGATGCTTATGAGAAGGTCGTCGACCGCCTGCTGGCCAGCCCCCAGTACGGAGAGCGCTGGGCGCAGCACTGGCTCGACCTGGCGCGTTATGCCGACACCGATGGCTTCGAGTTCGACCAGGCGCGGCCGAACGCGTGGCGATACCGCGACTGGGTCGTGTCCGCGATGAACCGTGACTTGCCGTACGATCAGTTCGTCCGGTTCCAACTGGCCGGCGACGAGGTCGCGCCCGACGATCCCAATGCCTTCATCGCGACCGGCTTCAATCGCTGCTATCCGGATATGGTCGACCTGAACGACCAGGGTCTGAGGCGGCAGAACGCCTTGAACGACATCACGGAAACGACGGGCCTGGTCTTCCTCGGCCTGACGATCGGTTGCGCGCGCTGCCACGATCACAAGTTCGACCCGATCCGCCAGGCGGATTTCTACCGGCTCCAGGCGTTCTTCACGCCCGCCCGGTTCCGCAACGATTATCCGCTGGCCTCGACCGCGCGAAGAAAGGCTTACGAGACGGTCGTCGCCGCCTGGCGAGCCGAGATGGCGACGGTCCAGGCGAGGATCCTTCGCATCGAAAAACCCGTCCGCGACAAGCGGGCGCCGGGCTTGCCGATGGGCTCGCTCGACGAGGCCGTCCTGGCCTACAACAAACCGGAGACCGAGCGCAGTCCGGCCGAAGTCACGATGGTCTACGACATCCTCAGCCGCGACGGGCGGATCAAGGCCAAGGATTGGCCGGGGCTGATGGATGGAGCTGCCAGAGCTGAGCGGCAGCGATTGCTCGCGCGACTGGAGCAGTTGAAGAAGGCCTCACCATCGCCCCTACCGACCGCGCGGGATCGATGAGTCTGGACATCGGCCACCGCCGACGTATTTTCTGAAACGAGGCGAGTACACCGCGCGAGGACCGGCCGTCGAGCCGGCGTTCCCGGCGGTTCTGTCGTCGGCGACCCCGTCGATCACCCCGACGCCCGAGACGACCGGGCGACGCAAGGCGCTGGCCGATTGGCTGACGCGTCCCGACCACCCGCTGACCACTCGAGTGATGATCAACCGGCTCTGGCAAGGGCATTTCGGCCGTGGGCTGGTGGGCACGTCCAGCGACTTCGGCCGGATGGGCGACGAGCCCAGCCATCCCGAGTTGCTCGACTGGCTGGCGACCGAATTGGTCGCTCGGGGCTGGAGCCTCAAGGCCATGCACCGGCTGATCGTTACGAGCGCCACGTATCGCCAATCGTCGCGGCCGACGGCCGCGCGCGAGGCCGACCCGGACAACCTCTGGCTCGCCCGACAGAATCGTTAACGACTCGATGGCGAGGCGATTCGCGATGCCTTGCTCGCCGCCTCGGGCCGGTTGAATCCGGCCCTGGATGGGCCGGGCGTGTTCCCTCCCCTGCCCCCCGAGCTGACCAAGCTCTCGAGCAAGGGCGCGATCTGGCCGGTTTCCGCCAGGGTCGAAGACCAGAAACGCCGCAGCCTTTATGTCTTCATCCGGCGCAACCTGCGGTATCCTTTCTTCGAAGCGTTCGATCGTCCCGATACGAATGCGAGCTGTCCGAAGCGCCCCGTCACCACGATCGCGCCGCAGGCGCTGAGCCTGCTCAATAGCCCGCTCTCTTCGGAAGCGGCGCATGCCCTCGCCGGGCGGGCCGAGCGCGAGGCCGGTTCGGGGCTCGATGCCAAGGTCGAACGCGCCTATCTCCTCACCCTCGGACGCCGGCCCGATCCGGACGAGCGGGCGCTTGCCCGCGACTTCCTCTCCAAGGACAACTCCTCCTTCGCCGACTTCTGCCTCGCCTTGCTCAATTTGAATGAGTTTGTCTATGTCGATTAGAGACTTTGCCACAACATGGTGCGGGATTGCGACGATTCGCGGCCGGTTCCTCAGTTCCTTGATGGACGGGGAGGCTCTTATACTCTCGTCGGCACGTTGGGGTGATCGGCGAGAGCGCTTCGCGAAGGAGCAGCGCATACCCGGCGCTGGTGCGGCGAGGGCACCACGCCGAGCGGGAAACTCTCGAGAGCCGTCCACTTGATAACAGGTGAATAACAGGTGGAGCGGCCGTGCACTAGTGCATTGGCGTGGTAGTCATATATGATATTTTAATATAAATATATTTTAATATAACTGGAACTGCCCGGCCACACCATCGCCGTCGCCATGAAATCCTGGTCAAGACGCTGTCCGGTGGCGGCGTGCGGAAACGCCTCGATTTTCCGTTGCGAGACAACCGGGAGGCTCGCTTCCATGTCCGAGATCACCCACCTCCTCGAGGCCGCCGCAGCCGGCGATCGTCGTGCGGCGGACGAATTACTCCCGCTGGTCTACGACGAGCTGCGGAGGCTCGCGGCCGCGCGGATGGCCGCGGAGCGACCCGGGCACACCCTCGACGCCACCGCCCTGGTCCATGAGGCGTACCTGAGGTTGGTCGGGGACCAGCACTTCGACGGCAAGTCGCACTTTTTCGCCGCCGCGGCCGAGGCGATGCGGCGTGTGCTGGTCAACCACGCCCGGGACCGCACCCGGCTGAAACGGGGTGGCCGACGAAACCCGGTCGATCTCGACCGACTCACCGGCCCGGCCGTCGCCACCGACAACGACCTCCTCGAGCTCGACGACGCCCTCGACCGACTGGCGAAGGAGTTCCCCGTAGCCGCCGAACTGGTGAAGGTGCGGTTCTTCGCCGGGATGACGCTGGGTGACGCGGCCGAAGCCCTGGGCCTCCCTCGCCGGACCGCCGACCGCCACTGGGCGTTCGCCCGAGCCTGGCTCGCCGACGCGCTCGGCGGCGGGTAATCCGAGGATTCTTCGGATTCTTTGGCGCACTCCCGGGCTGAACGGGGCATTGGGTAACAGCCCCTCGCGAAACGGGGACTGGCTCCGAGTCTTCGAGTTGCCTGTCCCCGTTTCGCGAGGGGCTGTCAGGGAATCCGCTTTGGAGGTGAACCGATGCCCGACAACGACCCCAATTTGATGACCATCTTCACCGAAGCCCTCGAACGGACCGACCTGGCCGCCCGGGCTGCCTACCTGGAGAGCGCCTGTGGGGATGACGCCGCGCCTCCGCCGGCGGGTCGAGGCGCTGCTGGCCGCCCACGACGGGGCCGGCCGGTTCCTGGAGCCAGACTCCTGCGTCCTGTCCGAAACCACCGCACCCGAAACCGAAGAGGCGACCCGTGCCTCTATTTCGGAAACGCTTCCCCTATCGCAACTTGTGACCGAGAAACAGCGACCGGACGGCCCGATCACCACGATCGCGGGCCCAGCGCCGGCCGACCGCCCAGACGGATCCGTCGCGGGCCAGGTTATCGCCGGCCGCTACACGCTGCTCGACCTCCTCGGCGAAGGAGGGATGGGCACCGTCTACCGGGCGGGCCAAACCGAGCCGGTCAAGCGGCCGGTGGCGCTGAAGGTGATCAAGGTCGGCATGGACTCGCGGGCGGTGCTGGCCCGGTTCGATGCCGAGCGACAGGCGCTGGCCTTGATGGACCACCCCAACATCGCCCGCGTCTACGACGGCGGCACCACCGCGGCCGGCCAGCCGTTCTTCGTGATGGAGCTGGTGAGCGGGGTGCCGATCACCGATTACTGCGACCGCCATCGGCTCCCTGTGCGGGCCCGGCTGGAGCTGTTCGTCTCCGTTTGCCAGGCGGTGCAACACGCCCATCAGAAGGGGATCATCCACCGCGACCTGAAGCCCGGCAACGTCCTGGTCACCGAGGTGGACGGCCGGCCCACCCCCAAGGTCATCGACTTCGGAGTCGCCAAGGCGACGGAAATCAAGCTCACCGACCAGAGCCTGGCGGACGCCGGGGCGATCGTAGGCACGCCCGCGTACATGTCGCCGGAGCAGGCGGACCCCTCGTCGATGGACATCGACACCCGGACCGACGTCTATGCGCTCGGGGTGATCCTGTACGAGCTGCTGGCCGGTTCGCCGCCGATCGACGCGAAGCAGTTCCAGCGGGGGGCGTTCCTGGAGATGCTGCGGATGGTGCGGGAGGTCGACCCGCCCCGGCCGAGCACCAAGGTGAGCACGGCGGAGGCCCTGCCGAGCATCGCGGCCAGCCGCGACATCGAGCCGGAGCAATTGAAGCGGGCGTTGCGGGGTGACCTCGACTGGATCGTGATGAAGGCGCTCGAGAAGGACCGCACGCGTCGCTACGAGACGGCCAACGGTTTCGCGGCCGACGTCTTGCGTCACCTGGCGTACGAGCCAGTGCAGGCCGCCCCGCCGAGCCGGGCGTACCGGATGCGGAAGTTCGTGCGGAAGCATCGCGGCGCGGTGGTCGCCGCCAGCCTGGTGGTCCTGGCGCTCCTGGGTGGCATCCTGGGAACGACCTGGGGGTTGATCCGGGCTGAACGGTCACGGGCCGCCGAGGCCGAGCGCGTCAAGGAACGCGATGCGGCTACGAAGGTCGCCTATGCCCGCGCCGACGAACTCAAGTATCGGCTGGGCGTCAGCGATATGGTCCTGGCCAGTGCCGCCTACGAAGATCGCGACGTCGTCCTGGCTACTGAACGGCTGGATAACGTGCCCCGGGGCCAGCGAGGCTGGGAGTGGCACTACTTGAAGCGACTCACTCGCGGCGGCCTGTTCACCCTCTACGGCCACACGGGCGCGGTTTGGAGCGCGGCGTTCAGCCCGGACGGCACCCGCATCCTCACCGGCAGCGACGACCAGACGGCGAGGGTGTGGGACGCAACCACGGGGACGACCCTGCTCGAGCTGAGGGGCCACACGAGCGGGGTGATAAGCGCGGCGTTCAGCCCCGACGGTTCCCGGATCGTCACCGGCAGCGACGACCAGACGGCGAGGGTGTGGGACGCGACCACCGGGACGACCCTGCTCGAGCTGAGGGGCCACACTGAGAGCGTGGAGAGCGCGGCGTTCAGCCCGGACAGCACCCGCATCCTCACCAGTAGCGATGACCAGTCGGCCAAGGTCTGGGACGCGCGGACGGGGACCACCCTGTTCGAACTCGGTGGCGTTACGGGCGCGCTGATCGAGCGCGGCGTTCAGCCCGGACGGCTCCCGGATCGTCACCGGTAGTCGAGACGGGACGGCGAAGGTCTGGGACGCACGGACCGGGAGGACCCTGCTCGAGCTGAAAGGGCATGAGGGGTTAGTGTCAAGCGTCGCGTTCAGCCCCGACAGTACGCGCATCATTACCGGTGGTAATGACGGAAGGACAAAGGTCTGGGACGCGCGAACGGGAACGCTCAAGCTCGACCTGAAAGGCGCATGCGGGCTCGGTTTGGAGTGTGGCGTTCAGCCCCGACGGGACGCGGATCCTCACCGGTTGCGGAGTGTTGGTGCACGGCTCCGGAGAGGCCATGGTTTGGGATGCGCGAACGGGGACGCTCTTGCTGGAGTTCAAGGGACACACGGGCCAGGTAAGGAGCGCGGCGTTCAGTCCGGACGGGGCGCGCATCATCACCGGAAGTCTTGACCAGACGGCGAAGGTCTGGGACGCGCGGACGGGGATGCCAGTGCTGGAGCTGAAAGGACATACTGGCTGGGTGTCGAGTGCGGCGTTCAGCCCGGACGGCACGCGCATCATCACCGGAAGTGAGGACGAACAAGCGAAGGTCTGGGACGCGCGGACGGGGACCACCCTGCTGGATCTGAAAGGCCACACCGACAGGGTGACGACCGCGGCGTTCAGCCCGGACGGCACGCGCATTATCACCGGCGCCGGATCGGTCACGGACCGACCCGGAGAGGCGAAGGTGTGGGACGCGCGGTCGGGGGCGATCGTGTTCGAACTGAAAGGGCATACGGGCGCGGTGATGAGCGTGTCGTTTAGCCCAGACGGCACACGGATCCTCACCGGCGGTTGGGACCAAAAGGGCACGGGGGCGAAGGTGTGGGACGCGCGCTCGGGGGCGCTCCTGCTCGACCTCAAAGGGCACACAGGCTATGTGGATTGCGCGTCGTTCGGGCCAGACGGCACGCGCATCGTCACCGGCGGCGGAGTGTTCGCGAGTTCCGGGGAGGCGAAGGTGTGGGACGCGCACTCGGGGGCGCTCCTGCTCGACCTCAAAGGGCACACAAACCCGATAAGGAGCGCGGCGTTCAGCCCCGATGGTACTCGCATAGTCACCGGAGGTGATGACCAACTCGCGAGGGTGTGGGACGCGCGGTCGGGGACGGCGCTGCTCGACCTGAGAGGGCACACGGGCGATGTCTGGAGCGCGGCGTTCAGCCCGGACGGCTTGCGCATCGTCACCGGCAGTTTCGACCAGACAACGAGGGTGTGGGACGCGCGGACCGGAACGCCCCTCCTCCAACTGAAAGGCCAAACCGACAGGGTGATGAGCGCATCGTTCAGCCCCGACGGCACCCGAATCCTCACCAGTAGCGTTGAGCGGACGGCGAAGGTCTGGGACGCGCGGACGGGTAAGGCCCCGCTCGAACTCAAAGGGCATACGGGCGAGGTGTCGAGCGCGACCTTCAGCCCGGACGGCACTCGGGTGGTCACCGGCAGCGAGGACCAGACGGCCAAGGTTTGGGACGCACGGACGGGGGTGGCCTTGTTCGAGCTGTACGCGGATGCAGGACCGGTGAGGAGCGCGGCGTTCAGCCCGGACGGCACGCACATCGTCACCGGCGGTTGGGACCGGAAGATAAGAGTATGGGACACGCGGTCGGGAACGCTCCTGCTCGTACTCCAGGGGCATTCGGGCGAGGAGCCTTTCGTGTCGTACAGCCCGGACGGTACGCGGATCGTCGCGAGGAGTTTTGACAAGACAGTGAAGGTCTGGGAGGCGCGGACGGGCCACGAATTGAATGGCGAACCGATTCCGCCCGCACCCCTTCCCGGCCCGATCAGCCCGGACGGCCGGTGGATCGCCCACGTGATCCGCGACCGCGTCGAACTGATCCCGCTGCAACCGGACGAGGAAGAGCTTTCCTATCGCAGGCTGCTGATGCAACCGAACTATGAGCGCTACCGGGAAGGTTACGAAGCGGCCCGAGCGGCCAATGACGACTTCGCGGCCCGGTTCTACCTCAACCTCCTCCCGCCATCGGATCGGACGCGACATCGAGCCAAGGCGATCGTCGCGCCCCTGTTTGATCGCTTGCTCCTCCGCGACGACGTACTCGCCGCCCTCCAGGCCCGACCGGCGGCCGATCCGGAGATCCAGGCCGCCTGCCTGAAACTGGCCGGGACCTGGTCCGAATCCGCTGAGGAGTGCAACGATGCCGGTTGGGCTCTGGTTCGCGACCCCGGGCGACCGGAAGCGAATTACCAGCGCGGCCTGCGCCTGGCCAGGGCCGCTTGCCGGCTCGGGCCTGAGAACGGCTCTTACCTCAATACCCTGGGCGCGGCCCAGTACCGCTGCGGGCTCATGGCCGAGGCGCTGGCAACCCTGACACGGTCAAACGACCTGAACAAGGGGCAAGAACCTGGCGACCTGGCCTTCCTGGCCTTGGCCCAGCACCGCCTGGGGCTGTCCGGTCAGGCCCGCGACACCCTGGGACGGCTGCACGAATTGATGAAGAATCCGCCGTTGGCCGGAAATCCGGAGTCACAGGCCTTCCTGAGCGAGGCCGAGACGATCGAGCTCGACCAGG
This sequence comes from uncultured Planctomycetota bacterium, assembly GCA_963845755.1. Classification (GTDB taxonomy): domain Bacteria; phylum Planctomycetota; class Planctomycetia; order Isosphaerales; family Isosphaeraceae; genus CAWJTV01. The sequence continues at coordinate 56,065 of CAWJTV010000011.1, read as the reverse complement.
TCTTCCCGGCCGACCCGTTCGCACATTGATATCCCTCCAGGACGCGAAGGACGCGCACCGCAGCCCTTGGGCAGATTCCGGCGTCGGGAGTGTCGTTGCTGCCGATGCTGGCCGGCTGTGCAAGCCCCGGCTCCATTCGGCGCGGGTCTCCGGGCACCCGAAGGGTCGCCGCCGTCTGGCGGACCGGAGGTCTCCCGTCGGGGCGGGGTGGGAGTGGAGACATTCGGTCGGCCGGGTGCCAGGATCGAGCGCCGCCGATCTCCTCACCCTCGGCCGCCGGCCCGACCCGGCCGCTCGCTCGCTCGCCCGCGACTTCCTCTCAAAGGACGGCTCCTCCTTCGCTGACTTCTGCCTTTGAATGAGTTCGAAATACTTCTGACGGCATCGGTGGTCTCCCTCGGCCGGACGTTCACTGCCGACGCCGCAATGATGAGAGTCGCGGTCAACGGCCTTTCAGAGGAACCAGAACCGCCGCGGCGTGCGGAGCCCGACGCGGCGATGCTCGCAGTCGATCGCGAGCCGGAGCCGCGCCCATTTCAGCCCGCGAAGGCCCAGCACCGGCAGGCGTGGGGCATTGGGGGACTCCGCCGGGTAGACCACGATGCCTTGATTCAGCTCCAGGCAGAACGGCCGATCATCCCTCATCTCATCGCGCTTCCCCGGTCGGTTCCGGTGCAACCAGATATCGGCTTGATGGAGCCAAGCGGCGACATTGTTGACGCGGACATCGCCGATCTTCCGGAAGTACCCCGGTCGCATGCCGGCCCATTGATCGAGGTGTTCCTCTCGGATGCCGAAGTTGTGCGAGAAGCCCGTATCCAGGATGGCGGGAAAACGAGGCGTGCCGGACACGAGTTCGCTCTGCTCGATCTCCGCCAGGCTCACCCAGACCACGATTTGTTGCGGCTTGACCGGCACTTCTCGATTCCGAACCACGACGACAGTCCTGGAGTCGAAGTAAGGAAGGTCTCGCAGGAGGGTCGTCACATGGATCCTCCTCTCGGAGAGTGCCGATCACACATCGTCCCACTCGCTCGGGTCGAATCAAAGTTCATCGTCTAGCATCGGTTCGACGCCGAGGACCATCAGCTCATCGATGCTCAGGCCGCGGTCGAGATACTTGCGGTAAAGCTTCCGCTTCGACCGGCCGAATCCCAGCCGCTGGTCGCCGTGGTAGGCCACCCATTGATCGGCGTGCGTCTTCATCAGCTCGGGCAGGTCACGCCGATGTTTGTCCAGCGCCTTCTGGATCATCGATGGCACTTTGAGATCCGCCAGGAGAGACCGCTCCATTACCGGCTCGTCCGGCAGTGCCGGTTCTTCCGTCGTTTCGCTGATGCTCATGGTTTGCCCCGGGATGGTGAATGGGCACGGATCGGATTGCTGGAGTCCTTCTCTATCATAGGCCCTTCACGCGCGAGGGAACAGGCGACCGCATCCGTCGGGCTCCATCGCGCGACCCGAGCTCGAAAAGCTCAACAAGTCTGGGCCGGTCACCGTCCCCAGACAGGCCCTCGAACCCTTGGCGCAGTGGCAAGTCATGAGATTGATCGAGCGGGCGCCGGTTGGCTCGATGATCGCGTTCAACTTGACGACGCCGCTGGTCACCCACAATCGCACCAAGTCATCGGGCAGGAATCAAGTCGTCAAACCCACCGCAGAGACCGCGGAGACCGCAGAGTGGAACACGGAGAAGAGGAGAAACGTTCTGGTGATGGGCCTTCGCGTTGCACAATCGCGGGGGTTCTCCGCGTTGTCTCTGCGATCTCTGCGGTAGGAATCGGGCGAAGTCGCCGGGCAAGAATCGCGTCGTCAAACCAATCCCGGATCGAAGAATCCCAGCGACACTGAGGAAAACTTGGAGACTGTAGCCACGGAACCGGGCTCAAGAGGGAGGGTCTCTTCCTGACGCCAGGGAATTCTCGTTCCCATGCTCTGCGTGGGAACGTCCGGGTGCGACGCTCCGCGTCGCCGGGGCCGCAGAGCGGCCAGGACGGCATTCCCAGAGCGTGGGAACGAGACCCGGTGTCGTTACAACAGTCTCATCCTTGCCGACTTTATTTCTGTCTGAACCCTTCAAGTCCTTCAGTCACAAGACGCTTGCCGCCTCCGAAGATGTTCACCGCTGAGATTTCCAGACCCCGCCGTCTGGCGGACCGGAGGTCGCCCTCTGGGGTCGGGGTTGGAGACCTTCGGTCTTGCACAGGGGCGGGGTCAGGAGACTCGCGCCCGGCGCAGGGCACCTCCATGCCCCGAAGGGCCGCTTTCAAGACCGGCGCGCAGGATCCGGATGAACGGTTCTTCGGAAAGTTCTCGGGAGTCGTGCGTATCACTCTTATGAAGTGGAGGGCGAGGACTCGATTCAACCCGGAGACATTACGCCGTTGAAACCCGGAAGAATCAACGATGACAAACACCCAACCCCAGGAATTGCATGACGGTACGAGCGAGGATAGCACCTGGTCGGACGCGGGCAAGCTCAGCCGGAAAGTCCGCGAACTGGCCCACCGGTCGTACCATGCACTGAAAACCAATGCACAGCCAGTCGCCCTGTCTCAGGCGGGGCCGGAAGACATCGCCGAGGATCTCCGCAATCTGTGCGATCAGGTCGCTCGACTCCAGCAGAAAATCCACGCGCGGAGGCTGAGGGCTCTGACCCCCTGGGTTGACGCACTCCGGCAGCAAGTCGAGGACCGGCTGGGCAACGTGCGAAGGGAAGGAGCACGATGAGATCGCCGACCTGTCACGTGGTGACGTCGAGGGGGAACCGCATTCGACGCGGGCCACGGCCGATCGGAGCACCTACTGGCTCCGAGCCCCCGTTCCGGCGTATCCTCTTCGAGGAGGGAGTGGCCGAGGACGGTCATCACTGCGCACGTCAATGCCGTACATCAGACCATGTCGAATACGGACACTCGCGCATTCCGTCATCGTCGGGGCTTGCCGGAAGGACCCCGAACGATGGCGTGAGTTCGACGCCATTTACCGGCCGATGCTCTTCGCTTTCCTGCTCAAGCAAGGTTTGCAGGAGTTCGAAGCCCAGGACGTCGTCCAGGATATCTTCGTGAAGCTGCTGGACAAGATCCACACCTACGATCGGGAGAAGAGCCGGTTCCGGTGCTGGCTGTTCAGCGTGGCACATCACGCAGTCGTCGATCGGGCGCGGCGGCTGGCCAGCGAGCGGAAGGCCACCGACAACTGGGTTGACCGGATGCTCCGCGCAACCGACGCGGAGAACCTGCAAATGGAGGAAGATTGGATTCTCTTCCATCGCAGGAGGATCCTGGAACTCGCGCTGAAACGGGTCCACGCGCGGACGTCGAGGCGAGTCTGGGCCTGTTTCGAGCAGCGGCTCTTGCGGAATCGCTCCGGTATCGAGGTCGGCCGGGAGCTGGGTCTCGAGCCCAACGCCGTCTTCGCGAACTCGAGCCGCGTCCTGACGCAAGTCCGCGCCGTCTGCCAGGAATTCGACGAGGACCTGATCGATGACATCGACTCTGGCTTGCCCCGATGAGACCGAACTGCTGGCACTGGCCATGGGCGAGGTCGTCCCGCCCGCGGTGTCCGAGCACGTCGCTGGCTGCGCGCGCTGTCAGACCCGGCGCGATCGTCTCCTGGCCGAGGTGGCGGTGCTCCGAGAGAATGGGCAGAGGACGCCCCTTTCCCCTTCGACCATGAGCGAGCCGATCTCCCCTCCGGCCGACACGAATGGCCAGGTCGATGACCCCGGCGCAACTGCGCCCTGGGATTCGGCCAACCGGGCGGGCGATCCAGGTTCGATCTCCGGGCACGATCGCGGTACCGAGGAGGACGGTTCGACCTCCCGGGAGGCGCCGCTGCCGGCCGCGATCGGCAAGTACCTGGTCATCGGCCGATTTCCGCCCACCGGGCAGGCGGAGGTCTACCGGGTCGTCCACCCGGGGCTGGCCCTGGAGCTGGTCCTCAAGCTCGCGCTTAAGCCGGTCCGGCCGGACGGCCGCTGCGAGATCATCGAGGAGGGGAGGATCCTGGCGCATCTGGACCATCCCAACCTGGTCCGCGTCTTCGATTCCGATTTCCACGATGACCGGCCCTACCTGGTGATGGAGTACATCCGCGGCCGGACGCTCGATCAGGTCGCCCGCGAGGGGCGTTTGAAGCCGCGCCGGGCCGCGGCCCTGCTGGCGAAGGTCGCCGGGGCGGCCGACTATGCGCACCGCCAAGGGGTCTTCCACCGGGACATCAAGCCGAAGAACATCCTGGTCGATGAGTCGGGCGAGCCGCGATTGATCGACTTCGGCATGGCGCGGCTATGTCATGCCTATTGCGACGACCCGGGCCAGCCCGGCGGCACGTTTGCCTTCATGCCCCCCGAGCAAGCCCGGATCGAATCGCCCGAGGAACAAGATAAAGTCGGCCCGCGCAGCGACGTCTTCGCCCTTGGGGCCGTGCTCTACGACCTGCTGACCGGCGAGGCCCCGTTCCCGGGCCGAAACTGGCGCGAATCGATGGACCGCGCCCGCCGCTGCGACTTCGACCGCAAGGCCCTCGACGATCCCAAGGTCTCGCGCGACCTGCGGGGCATCTGCCTCAAGGCCATGGCCGCCGATCCGGCCGACCGCTACCCCTCGGCCGAGGCGTTGCAGAAGGCGCTGGTTCGCTTCGTCAAGCGTCCGAAGATCCTGGCGCTGGCCGCCGGCGTGGTGGCATCGGTCCTCCTCGGAGGGCTGGTTTACGCCCTGATCCCGCCCCCGCCGATCCCCGTCCCACCGCCGGTCCCTCCCATCGTGATTCCTCGCCCGTCACTGGCGGGCGAGCTGATCGTCCGGGTCCGGTCGAAGACGGACAATGTCGAGCGGGAATTGAAGGTTGGCGAGCCCGCGCGCGACCGCTCCTTGCCGGCGAACGCGTTCACCTCGAAGCCCGCATGAACCAGACGGCTTATGTATACCTGATGTGGCTCGACAGCCAGGGGAGAGTGAGTCTGCTCTACCCGCGCGACGACGGCAAGTTTGGTAGCCAGCCGTCGGGAGGTTCGGCGCGGGAGACCGTGCATAGCCCGGAGGCGCTGGACTACGGGCTCCCCATGGAAGGCCCCGGAGGGTTGGAGACGGTGCTGCTGCTGGCGCGCCGCACGCCGCTGCCTCCGGGAACGGACCTGGCCGGCCTGGTCGGCCCGATGCCCCCTTCGCCGCTTCGTCCCGAGCTGGTGTTTGCCACGCGGGGCCTGGACGAGGGCCAGCCGATTGAGTCGCTCCGGGCGGGCCTGGTACGCGGGATCGGCGAGGAGGCGGACAAGCTCGATGATCCGCTGCTGCAACTGATGGAGCGTATGAGGACCCAGGGGCAGTTCGATGTGATCCAGACAGCACGGTTCGCCTACCGGGGTGAATGAGGCTCTGTGCGTAGCAAGGGGGAAGGATCTGTCCTTTCTGGGAAAGGCCGGCCGATGATTCATTCTCGTTCGTTCGGGCACCAGATTCTGACGGCCCCTCTTGCGACCGTTCTGGTCACTTTGATCGTTTCCGGCGCGGTGACTGCGTGGGTCCGGCGCCAACCTCCCGGAGCTGTCCCCGCATCAAAGCTCTCCGAGACTGAAAAGGCCCGCCGGCTCGCGGAACGCGACCGGTACAACGAGGAGGCTACCAAGCTGGCTGAGGCCGGCAATCTTGAGGAAACGATGACTGCGTTCGGAATGAAGCTGGCCATCGAGCGGGAGGTGCTGGGCGAGTTGCACGAGGACGTCGTGGGCTCACTCGAGTACCTGGCGAGATTGCACGAGTTGGGTAAGGACAGGGCGGCGGCCAGGAAAGCCCTCGCGGAAGTGCTCTCCATCCGCGAGCGGCAACCGGACCGGAAGGATTGGCGGATCGGTGACGCGCGCCGGGCGCTGGCCGATCTTGATCGGCGGGCAGCGCTTCTGATGGCCATCGGCAGTGGCTCCAGCACGCGGATCGACTGAACCGGCTTCAGCACGCACTTCGGAGAGAGGGGAAGTATGCGGAGGGAATCGCTCAGTGCCGCGAGGCCATGGAGATCCGGGGCGAATTGCTAGGTCAGGACCACCCCGACTACGCCACGGTCCTCAACAACCTGGCCGAGTTGTACCAGGCCTCGGGGAATCATGCTCGCGCCGAGCCGATGCTCCGCGAGTCGCTAGCGATCACGAAGCAGGCGCTGGGCACGGACCACCCCGACTACGCCACGTCCCTCAATAACCTGGCCGGGCTGTACGACCTCATGGGCGACTACGCCCGTGCCGAGCCGATGTTCCGCGAGGCGCTGGCGATCCGGAAGGAGGCACTGGGCGCGGACCACCCCGCCTACGCCGCGGGCCTCAATAACCTGGCCGGGCTGTACCGCGAGATGGGCGACTTTGTCCGCGCCGAGCCGATGCACCGCGAGGCGCTGGCGATCAAGAAGAACGCGTTGGGCGCGGACCACCCCGGCTACGCCGCGGGCCTCAACAACCTGGCCCTGCTGTACGGGACCATGGGGGATTATGCCCGCGCCGAGCCGATGCTCCGCGAGGCGCTGGCGATCCGGAAGAAGGCGTTGGGCGCGGACCACCCCGACTACGCCCTTTCGCTCAACAACCTGGCCGGGCTGTACTGGGCCATGGGTGACCACGCCCGCGCCGAGCCGATGCTCCGCGAGGCGCTGGCGAGCATGAAGAAGGCGTTGGGCGCGGACCACCTCGACAACGCCACGGCCCTCAATAACCTGGCCATGCTGTACCATGCCAAGGGCGACCACGCCCGCGCCGAGCCGATTTACCGCCAGGCGGTGGCCATTTGGAAGAAGGCGGTGGGCGCGGACCACCCCTACTACGCCACGTCCCTCAACAATCTGGCCGGGCTGTACCTGGAGATGGGCGACCCCGCCCGCGCCGAGCCGATGCTCCGCGAGGCGCTGGCGATCGGTAGGAAGGCCTTGGGCGCGAACCACCCTGACTACGCCAAGTCCCTCTACAACTTGGCCGGGCTGTACCACAACATGGGCGACTTCGCCCGTGCTGAGCCCCTGTTCATCGAGGCGCTGGCGGTCATCTCCCGCTTTACGCAGGGTACCTCCTCGGTCCTCGGCGAACGCCAACAGCTCCGGCTGTACCAAGATCGGCGAAGGGCACTGGACGCCTATCTCAACGTCGGCCGACGCACGGGCGCCAAGCCTGCGGATCTCTACCGTCAAGTCCTCGACTGGAAAGGTGCGGCGGAAGCTCGGCATGTCGAGGCTCGGCTGGCCCGTGACCAGCCCGAATTGGCGCCATCCCTGGCTCGACTCGCCCGGGTCCGCAGCCAGCTCGCCAACGTGGCATTTCGCCCACCGCCCGCGGGTCAGGGCGAAGCCTGGCGTCAGCAGCTCCACAAGCTGCGTGAAGCCAAAGAAGACCTCGAGGCGGACCTGGCCCGCCAGAGCGCTAGTTACCGCGGACAGAAGCAAGCGGAACGGCGGGAACCTGACGAGGTGGCCGCGGCCCTGCCCGCCGATACGGCCCTGGTTGACTTCCTCGAATACACCCATTTCAGCCCGCCCCAGGGTGGAAAGGGGCGGGTTCAGAGGGAGCGGCGCCACCTGGCGTTCGTCGTGCGTCGCGGCCGGCCGGTGGCCCTTGTCCCCCTGGGCCAGGCTCGAGCAATCGACGAGACGCTTCGGTCCTGGCGGCGCGCCCTCGATGCTCGCCAGGCCGGTGACTTGCAGACGGCGGCCGACGAGCTGGGCCGGCTCGTCTGGGAACCGCTGCGGCCCCATCTGGGCGACGCTCGCATCGTCCTGATCGCCCCGGACGGGAGCCTCTCATTCCTCCCGTTCGCGGCCCTGCCCGGGTGCAAACCCGGCTCGTACCTGATCGAGGACCTGGCCATCGGCTACGTCGCTTCGGGTCGCTCGGCCATCGAGTCTCTGGCCGACCCACAAGGACCGGCCGGGCGCGGGCTGCTGGCAGTCGGTGACGTTGACTTCCAGGCCGACCCGGGCCAGCCCGGACCGTCCGCACGGTCCCCGGTGGGCCTATCCGGGGTCGCACAGCGGTCCGGCTTCTGGCCGCTGCCGGGGACCGGCCCAGAGGCCCGGCGCGCCCGCGAACTGTTCCACGCCGCCTTCGCCGGCCAGCCGGCCGAGCTGCTGACCAAGGCCGAGCCGACCGAGGCCGCGATCAAGCGGCGGCTCGACGGTGGCCACTGGCGGGCGGTGCACCTGGGGACGCACGGCTTCTTCGAATCCCCCGCTCGGATCGCGGCCCTCCGCGCCGAGGTCCGTCGCGAGGATCCGTTCGCCCTGCCCCTGACAGCCACCAAGTCGGGGGATGATGATGTGGATTTCGCCCTGATGCCGCTGTTGCGGTCGGGGGTCGTGCTGGCCGGCGGCGGCCGCGACCCGGGCGCCGGCCTGCCCGATGCGTCCGCCGACGCCCCGCTGCGCGAGGACGGCATCCTGACGGCCGAGGAGGTGCAGGCCCTGGATCTGCGGGGTACCGAGCTGGTCGTCCTCTCCGCCTGCGAGACCGGCCTGGGCGCGCTGGAGAGCGGTCAGGGGGTGATGGGCCTCCAGCGCGCTTCCAGGCGGCGGGGGCCCGCGCCGTCGTCGCCAGCCTGTGGAAGGTGGACGACGACGCCACCACCGTGCTGATGGAGCAGTTCTACACCAACCTGTGGGACAAGAAGCTGCCCAAGCTGGAGGCGCTGCGTCAGGCGCAGCTCGCCGTGTTGAACGACCCGGGGCTGGTGGCGAAGCGCCAAGCGGAGCTGGCGAAGGATCGCGGGCCCGGCGAGACGGCGGTGAAGCTGCCGGAGGGCGGGCCGAGCTCACCATCGAATGCCCGTGCCGCACGGAGCGATCCCGCCCTGTGGGCCGCCTTCGTCTTGAGCGGGGATGGGCGGTGAGCGTCTGCCAGCAATTCCAGTCCTGTTCCAGATGAGCCGCGACAACGAGCTTGACGGCAGTGTTCATCATGTACATGATGATCTTGAGGTCAATGATGCGCGGGGCCCTGGGAAGTCGATGGGGAGCCGGCCGAATGATGCGCCTGAATGTGGTCGAGCTTCGACAGTCGCTGGCCGAGATCCTGAACCGCGCGGAGTACCAGGGGGAGCGGATCATCATCCACCGGAGGGGAAAGGATGTCGCGGCCATCGTCCCGCTCGAGGACTTGAAATTGCTCGAGCGGTTGATCGAGGAGGTTGAGGATCGCCTCGATGTGGAGGCCGCACGCACCGCCCTGGCCGAATCCGAGGACCGTATCCCCTACGCGGTCGTCCGCCGCAGACTGGGACTCGATGATGAGCCGAAGGCGAAACGAAAGCGAGCCCAGCCCCGAGCCAAGACGATATGAGATTCAGTTCACCCGTGCTGCCGAGCGTGGACTGGCATCGCTCCCGAAGGCCGACCTGAGGCGCGTTGATGCTGCGATCCTCGGATTGGCCGACGACCGGCATCCTCCCGGATCGAAGAACCTTCAGGGCGAGGTTGATCTCTACCGGATCCGGGTGAGCGACTACCGCGTCATCTATAAAGTCGAGGCTCAGCGCCTCGTTGTCGTAGTTGTTGACGTCGGCAATCGCCGCGACATCTACCGTTCGCCCTGATGTCGGACACATTCCGCCCGCATTATTGTTGGCGATTTCGAATGAATCTTCACGTTATGCGTGGCCCGTCCTCCGGCGATGAGGTCGGATCGACCATCGCCGTCGCGGTCGGCGGCCAGGGCGTCCTCGCGGGCCATGCCGCCGTCGTCGATGGTGTGGCGTTCGAAGGCCAGAAAGGTCGGGTTCGGCTTGGGGGCGAAGACGAAGACGCCGGGACCGCGCGGCACGGTCGAGCCCGTCTTGGTCGGATCGCGCTGACCGATGATCGACTCATCCTCCTCGTTCCAGTCGAGTCCCGTACCCCGGCGAATCGGGCCCGTCCCGTGCGCGACCGACTCGCGTACCGACGACTCGTGACGAGGAAACGAAGCGGAGAGCCTGGCTCGCCGGACACGGATTGTCGATCCTGGGACAATCTCGCGACGGATGGACCCGAATCACGTCTCAGGGGCAGTATTCTTGTAGCAGCACGAGACGGAGGGCGTAGCGCATGCGTGGTGTCCGCAACTCTTCGGTTTTTCGGGACCTGGATCGACTGTTCCGGTGCGGAGTAGCTCCTTCGGGGGACGGCGCCCTTCTCGAACAATTTGTCGCCGAGGGCGACGATTCGGCGTTCGAGGCGTTGGTGGCCCGCCACGGGCCCATGGTCCTGGGCGTCTGCCGACGGATCCTGGCCAGCCCGCACGACGCCGACGATGCCTTCCAGGCGACCTTCCTCGTCCTGGCACGCAAAGCCGCACAGGTCCGCGCCCCCGATCGGCTCGGCCCCTGGCTTTACGGCGTGGCAACACGCGTCGCCAGGAAGGCCCGGACGCGGGCGGCCCGCCATCGGCACGAGCCTTTGACCGAATATCCCGCCCGCGAGCGGCGGGAGGCCGAGTGGTCGGACGTGATGCCGATCCTCGACGCCGAACTGGGGCGACTGCCGTCCCGGCACCGCGATGTCCTGGTCCTGTGCCTGCTCGAAGGGGCCTCGGCGGAGGAAGCGGCCCACCGGCTCGGCTGCCCGGTCGGGACGGTGAAGAGCCGCCTGGCCCGCGGCCGGCAGTCCCTCCGCGATCGGTTGATCGGCCGGGGAGTCTCCCCGTCCCTTGCCCTGGCCGCCCTGTCGGCGAGCGAGGGTTACACAGCCCCGCTCCACCCGACCCTGATCCGCGCGACTCTCGGGGCGATCGTCTCGTCGGCGACCGCGCCCGGTGTCACCACCCTGACTCGAGGAGCTACCCTGAGCATGTTCTCGAAATCGACAATGACGGTTTCCCTTCTCGCCGGCGGTCTCGCCCTCGCCGGGATGGTGGCCGCGACCTGGATGACGCCGTCCCGGGCGCAGGGGCCCGGCAGCTTTCCCCGGATCCCGGTCGAGCGGTCGCAGGATCGGCGGCAGGTGCAGGCCGACAATCTCAAACAGATCGGGCTGGCATTCCACAACTACGTGTCTACCAACGTCCACCTCCCCCCCATGGCGACTTACGGGCCCGACGGCCTGCCGACCCTGAGTTGGCGGGTGGCTTTGCTCCCCTACCTCGAAGAGAACGAGCTTTATCGGCAGTTCCGCCAGGACGAGCCCTGGGACAGCCCGCACAACAAGGCATTGGCAGCCCGGATGCCGGCCGTCTTCGAGACACCCGCCTCCCCCGCGCCCTCTGGGCTGACCCGCATCCGAGGGTTCGGGGGCAAGGGGGCCATCTTCGAAGGCTCGCAGGGCGTCCGCATTGAGGACATCACCGACGGCACGTCGAATACCCTCCTGGTCGCCGTCGCCGACGAGGCCACCCCCTGGACGAAGCCGGGCGAACTCCCGTTCGTCCCGGGGCGCCCCCTGCCGGCGCTGGATCACCGCGGCACGGACGGCTACCAAATCGGAATAGTCGACGGCTCGGTCCGCTTGCTGGCTTTGGAAGAGGCAAGTGTCTTGCCGGCCATCATCACGCGGGCGGGTGGCGAGGTGATCCAGTGGTCGCCGGCGCCGGCGCCCGCCAGCGCGACGCCCGCGAGCCCGACGCCCGTCGAGCGGCCGCTGTTGCTCCCGACCCCCGCTCCCGTGGTACCGTCCACGACGTCAGGCGGCGGAGTTATGGCCGGCATGAGGGGCATGACGCCGACGTCAGGCGGCGGAGTTATGGCCGGCAGCGGCATGACGCCCGTTCAGACGCTGGAGCAACGGGTGCAAAGGCTGGAGGAGAAGCTTGAGCTGATCCTCAGGAGACTGGATACGGCGGGCCGCGAACGCCCGAAATAACCGAGATCGTCAAGACGTCGAAGGATTCTGGCGGAAGGGCGGAGGCGATGGCCTCCGCCCGATCTCATTCCCCTCGTTCCCACGCTCCGCATGGGAATGCCGTGCGGGACGCTCCGCGTCCCCAGGCGGGGCGAGGGCCGCGACGCCGAGCGTCGAAGACGGCATTCCCACGCCGAGAGGCTGTGATTTTTTTGTACGACGACTGTCAGATCGGATCAACTGTACACGATTTCGGTGCCCCTAATGAGCCCCGAATCGATGCTCAGGACGATCAACGGCGATTCGGGGCTCAATAGACAGCGTCGCGATCAAAAAATCACAGCCTCCGAGCGTGGGAACGAGGGTGGGTCGCCTTCTTCGAGTGGTGGTGATCCGCGAGGACTCTCGAATACGCTCCCATGATATTCGACATCGGCAGAGTAGTGAGCATACTTGAGAACGTTAGGGAGAGCGTCGCCGTCTTGATTGTGAACGTCGGCAAGCGAAACGACATAGACCGCTGGCTTTGATGTCGGACACATTCCGCCCGCATTATTGCTGGCGATTCCAGTAGATCCGGACGTTATGTGTGGCGCGGCCCCCGGCGATGAGATCGAGGCGGCCGTCGCCGTCGAGGTCGGCGGCCACGGCGTCCTCGCAGCCGACGCCGCCGTCCTCGATGATGTGGCGGGTGAAAGCGAGTGGGGTCGAGCCGGCTTGGGGTCGTAGACGAACACGCCGGGCCCCTCGGCACGCGTTTGATCCGGACTTGTTCTCGCGCTGGCCGATGATCAGCTCTTGGTCGCCGTCGCCGTCGAGGTCGGCGCACCAGACGGCGTGGCCCCACTGCACGGGCTCATCGACGACCTGGCGCTCCCAGAGCGCACCCTCCGGGCCCGACCGGCGCGGCGGGGTGTAGACGACGACCTGAAATCCGTGCCAGGGCTCGATCGTGGCGATGTAGCGGCGGCCGTCGGCCAGGCGGCCGACCTTGACCTCGCTCGAACCTTTGTTTGGCTTCGACTCCTGGTTCCCGGTGCCGAGCTGGGTCTTCGACCAGTGGCCGCCCGAGTCGCGGTCGAGCAAGTAGACCCCCTCCCAGCGCGGCCAGGACGATCTCGTCCTTGCCGTCGCCGTCAAAGTCGATCGCCTGGAGGTTGTGAACCGTGTGCAGCGAGCGGTCGGCGACCTCGGAAGGCCAGGGGTCTCGGGCGGGTTTCTCGGGGACGCTGTAGACGAGGACCCGCACCCCATTCCCGTTACCCCAGTCCGGCCCCTTCGTTCCCCGCCCCTGGAGTGGGGCGACGATCAGTTGCTTCTTCCCGTTGCCCAGGACCTTTCCCAGCGGATCCGGTGCAAGTCGGCTCGGCGCCGATCGGGAGACCTGCCAGGGCTTATCGACGTCGTCCGAGCGGCGGAGCCACTGGAGCGTGCCGCCGATCTTGGTATTCGGCGGACTGCCACCCGGCGCCGAGGGCGAAGTCGACCTTGCCGTCGCCGTCGATGTCGTGGGGCTGGATGCAGACGTTGTCTAGCTCGGTGCGCCTTGATGATGTTGTGCTTCTCCCACCCCGGGTTGGCGAACCAGACGACTGCGTCCTCGGTCACGGCCACGACGTCGAGCTTACCGTCGCCATTGACGTCGGCGGTCGTCACCGCGTAACAGACCTTGCCGACGTTGGGATCGAGCTCTTGAGCCCGGAACGCCGGGAACTCGGCCGCCCAGCCGGCCGGGCAGCGCCCAGGCTGAAAGACACAAAGAAAGAGTCGTTGTCGCATGGTTGTCCCCCGCTGATAAGAGCACCTCTACCGATTGATCGTTCTGGCTGCAGAAGAAACCCGGCACCTTGCCGGCAGCACGCGTTGTGCATCATCATGGCGATCGAGATTGCGAAGAACAAGAAGGTTCCCGCCAGCCCGAGCCACATACGCCAATACACGATTGGACGCTTCACGAGCAAGAGAGTGCGAGCAGCAAGAGATTTCGGACAAGACGCGGACGGCCCTCCACGGAGACACGGAGATCATCGATCAGGAGCCATGCATCGAGCGTCAGGCAGTGCGCGATCAAACCGAGGCTCTCTTCTTGGATCTCTTCCCAACCTGACTTGCAGGAGTGTCTTCTTTCTTCGTCTCGATCCACGGAAGACCCACGCAGGCATGGATCTTTCTCCGTTCCCATCGAGCGAGGAGCCTTACCGCGGGTTTGTCAGAGTCGGTTCCGAAAGGGGTGAGAGCCCCGAATGAGGTCAGAGTTAGTAGCTGGGCGCGAGCTCCAGGAACCGGGCCCGCCTCGATTTCGCCGGCCGGAGAGCCCTTAGAGTTTTCCTCCGGGAGGATCCCTTGCTGTGCGCGCCTTCTGGGGATTCCGAATTCCGGATTCGCGATTCCGGATTCTCAAATCATTCCCCTTCGGGAATCGGGAATCTCGAATCGGGAATCCGAATTGATTCCCCTTTGGGAATCGGGAATCTCGATTGGGTTTCGGCCGAGGCCGCGTTAGAGTTTTCCTCCGGCAGAATCCCCTGCCCACCTGGGCGCCTCTCGGGATTCCGAATTCCGGATTCGAGATTCCGGATTCTCGAATCATTCCCCTTCGGGAATCGGGAATCTCGAATCGGGATTCCCAATCGATTCCCCTTCGGGAATCGGGAATCTCGATTGGGTTGCGGCCGAAGGCCGCGTTAGGGGGGAGACAGAACGGCTTTGTCCCTGGGGACTTCTGTCGGCCGCCGGAGCCCCAAGAGCGGTGGGAGAGAGGAACGATCCCATCGTCCTGGAGCACACGTCCCAGGCTCGACTCTTCCGACCTTCCGAGGCTTTTGGGGTAGAGACTCCAGGCGGATGACGCACTCGTTCTCGATGTCGATGGGCCGGGGTCCGAAACCTGCGAACCTGCGGCCAACCTGTCGCGAATCATTGCTGTTGCCCTCGGGCAGGGTTATGTCAGTCGATGAACTCCTCTCCGATCCCATGAACCGCGATGGAGGCCCCAATGCCCCGGTACACGCTCGAAACGCTCATCATCATCCTTCTCGTGCTCTGGTTGCTGGGATGGCTGGTCGTCCCCGTGGCTGGTGACCTTGTCCATCTCCTCCTCGTCGTGCTCCTGGTCGTCATCATCGTCCGCGTCCTCCAGGGACGAAGGCTGTAGATCGAACGAGGCGATCGGGCTTCGACGCGATCTTCTCGTTCGGGCACCGCCTCGGCATCGTATGTGCAAGCCGCCTTTTCGGGAACTCACGGGAAGCTCGCCAGTCAGGATGGCAGCCGGATTCGTTTGATCGCACAGCGAACTCCATGCCCCCCTGCCCCGGACCCCGCCCGGACGAGGACACCATGAGAACGAACACCTCCGACCCGCTGCCTCCGGATACCGGGGACGACCCTGCCCATCCTACCGCCGGCCTCCCAGGACGCTCGCTGGGGCGGATATCATCATCGCGAACCTCGCCGGACCCGGTCTTCGTCTCCGATCTCGAGGGCAAGATCCTCCAGGCCAACGATGCGGCCTCTCAGCTCCTGGGCCTCCGGGCCGACCAGTCGGTCGAGCAGTCGCTGTCGAAGTTCATCAGCGTCGAGGAGACGCGGGAGTTCACCGCCGCACTCCGCGAGGTGGTCGCCAAGGGGGTGACCCGCGACTCCCGCCTCAACCCCCGCAGCGCCTCGGGCGAGACGATCGCGACGACGCTGAACGCCTCGGCGTTGCGGGACCCCGAGGGCCGGGTCATCGGGGCCATCGGCATCCTCCGCGACATGCGCGAGCTGGACAAGGGGCGGGAGGCCGCGGAGGTCGCCAGCCGCGCCAAGAGCCAGTTCCTGGCCAACATGAGCCACGAGTTGCGCACGCCGCTCAACGCGATCATCGGCTACAGCGAGACTGCTCCAGGAGGAGGCCGAGGACCTGGGCGGAGAAGGTCATCCCCGACCTCGAGAAAATCTGCACGCGGGCAAGCACCTGCTGTCGCTGATCAACGACATGCTCGACCTCTCGAAGATCGAAGCCGGGCAAGATGGACCTGCTGCCTGGAGATCGTTCGACGTGGCGGACATGATCCGGGACGTGGCGACCACGATCGCAGCCGCTGATCCGGCGGAACGGCAACCGACTTGAGGTCCATTGTCCGGATGGCCTCGGCGGTGATGCGCGCCGACCTGACCAAGGTGCGCCAGAGCCTGTTCAACGTCCTCTCCAACGCCTGCGAAGTTCACGGAGGAGGGCGACCATCCGGTTGGCGGTCGTGTTCCGGCCGCGAGGAGGCGCGCAGGCGCTGGTTGATCTTTCGCGTGACCGACACGGGCATCGGCATCGATCCCGGAACACCTGACGAGGCTCTTCCTCCCCTTCTCCCAAATGGACCCGTCGCCGACGCGCCGCGTGGGCGGCACGGGCCTGGGACTGGCGATCACCCGCCACTTCTGCGAGGCCATGGGCGGAGACATCGCGGTCGAGAGCAAGCCGGGCGTCGGCTCCACGTTCACCATCCGATTGCCGGCGCGGGTCACGACCTCGGATCGCGTCGTCCCGACGGACAATGTCCCGGCGAAGGTCGGTCAGGGTGCGCACGCCGACGGTCCTCGTCATCGACGACGATCCGGGCTTCCGCGACCTGTTCGACCCACTTCCTGTGCAAGGAGGGATTCCGGGTGGTGACCGCATCGGATGGGGACGAGGGGCTGATCCGAGCCCGGCAATTTCCCCCGGACCTGATCACGCTGGATGTCATCATGCCCGGCCTCGACGGTTGGGCCCTCCTGGCCGCCCTGAAGGCGGAGCCGACGCTCGCGGACGTCCCCGTCATCATGCTCACGATTGCGGACGACCGGAACAAGGGGTTCGCCCTCGGGGCCTCCGAGTATCTGACCAAGCCCCTGGACCGTGTCCGTCTCGCCGCCCTGCTCCAGAAGTACTGTGTCCGCGAGCGGCGCCGCTCGGCCTTGTTCGTCGAGGACGACGAGGTGAACACGCGCGTGCTCCGCGAGGCCCTGGAAAAAGAGGGCGGGACGTGGCCGAGGCTGAGAACGGGGCGCGGCCCTCGTCGCGGTCGCGGCACGTCGCCCCGACCTGATCTAGAGGCCGGTTGTGACGAGTACCACACCAAGCCGGTCCAATTCCCCCGGCTCATGGCCCAGATCCAGGCCCTTCTGGAGAAGGGCGGGTCGGCCATAGGACGACGGGTCCGGACCCCAGCGTGAACGGAAAACACGACACTCCTCGCTCATCACTACCTCGGTTCGAGACTGTTCCCTACGCCGAAGGCGTTAGATAGCACAGCCCAGGGTCGCCGCAAGCGACACCCTGGGAAGCGATCCGCCCTCAGAACACCCGTACCCCAACGGGGTTCCATAACCGAGTCCGCCCCATCGTCCCCGAGCTGCCCTTTGCGACCCTGGGCTGTGTTGTGTAACGCCTTCGGCGTAAGGACACGATGGTGGAGTCTCCCCGCGGTACCCAGGGTGCGCCTGCGGCGACCCTGGGCTGTGTTGTGCAACGCCTTCGGCGTAAGGATCGCAACCCAATCCTCACGGGTGGCTCCAGGAACCCGGTGGCGTTCGGCGAGGAGCGTCGAAAACCCCCGAGAAGCGAAGGAGGGTTGTTCTCCGTGGCGAATCAGCGGCGGATCCGGTTGCCGAGTACGAAGCCCAGCAGGCCGGTCAAGGCGATGCCCAGAAAGGTCTGGACGCCCATGAGAAACAGAGTCGGGTCGCCCCGCGGCGCCAGGCCGCCTTCCGGGCTCCCCGACGTCATGACCAGGAGGCTGAAGACCGCCACCTTGGCCGGATGGCGCGTGATCATCCGGACGGCCTCTCCCGCCATCTCAACCTCGCGGACGACGCTCCCCGCCAGGATGTAGATCAGGGTGAAGACCACGTAAACCACGGCGAGCGAGCCGAGGACTCGGTGCCTCGCCGTAGTCCACATCCACTCGACCAGTTGATCGCTGGCATACTCGCATCCGGCCGACCGTCGCCACGCCGCCCGACCGGGCCGCTCGGGCCGCGCCTGCGCTTCTGCATGCGTCGCCTGCGTCGGTAGGCCCAACTGGCGGCGTCCTTGTCGCCGAGGCCCTCGAAGTTCCGCTCGAGGGCCAGGTAGCCCTGCGCCGCCCGCTCGAAGTCGCCGGCCCGCTCCTCGCCGATCGCCCCATCGAGCTGTTTCAACCGGAGTTGCGTGTCGTCCAGCTTGGCCCCACCCAGGTGGATGTGGGCGATCTCGCTCTGGGAGAGGTTGACCCCTGGAGCCTGACGTCGCGAAGGACGGCATCCCGGAGGTTCGCCCCCTTCAAGAGGGCGCCGCGCAGGTCGGCCTCCGTCAGGTCGGCCTCCGTCAGGTCGGCCTCCCGGAGGATGCAAGTCCGGAGAGTCGCCCCGACGAGCTTCGAGCCGCGAAGACCGGCCTCTTCGAGTTCCGAGTCCTCGAGGTCGGCGCCGCGCAGGTCGGCGCCCGCCAAGTCGGCGCCGCGCAGGTCGGCGCGTCGAATGCTGGCCCCTTCGAGGCCCGCCGGAGCCTGGCGAAGCGGACGCTCGAGCCGTCGAGGTTCGCTTCCTCGAGCATAGCCCCCCGCAGGTCGGCATCGCCCAGGTTCGCCCCCTCCAGGCGGGCGTTCGCCAGGTCGGTATCCCGGAGGTCAGCCCCTTCGAGGAACGCGGCACGAAGGTCGGCCCCCGCCAGGTTGGCTCCCTCCACGTGGGCTTCGGCCAGACAGCTACCCCTCAAGTCGGCCAGCCGCAAGCTTGCCCCGCGGAGATCCGCCCTCCTCAGGTCGGCGTCCCGAAGATCCGCCTCTTCCAGGTCGGCGCCGTGGAGATCGGCATCGCGGAGAGACGCCCCACGTAGGTCAGCCCCGCGGAGGTCCAGACCCGACCGTACGCCGTTCCGACGCGGAGTGATTTCGGGAGTCTCTCCCCTTGGAGGCGCGACCGCGGGATGCGCGAGAGTGATGCCATCCAGCATGGGCCTTATGCCATTACGGGCCGGCAGGATGAGGCGCCTTTCGGGATGCGCCTCGATAATGCCCAGCACGATCGCCGCCCGCGCCTCAGGAGGGACGGTGTCCAGTTGCTCGTACAGCTCGGGAGGTGCTCGCCATTCATCCCCCTTGGTCGTTTCCTGGCTCATGGTCCCGTTGGCCTCCGATGCGATCGCCTCCATCCGATCCTGTGGCTGCCGGCGGCCCACGTTCTCATCCGCCCTGCGGGTACCTTCTCGACGAGGGGAGAAGGGGATTCGATCCGTCGCCCTCGCCCCCACGGGGAGAGGATCGGGGTGCCGGGACCGCGAAGAGGTGCTCATCGAGAACTTTCAAGAACAGGAGGATTTCTTCGTTTTGTCCGAGCACCTGGAGCCGTTCCCGCCGGTCCAAGTACTTCTTTTAGGAGCCGGCTCCGTCCGGCGATCTTCATCCCAGCGTTAAGCGCTCTCGCAAGATTCGCCACGGGACACCCGGCTTGAAGGCATGGGGGCCGTCTTCCCCACGGACTCGTAGCATGATTCGTGCCAGCGTCGAAGCGGTCCCGTGACGTGACCCCCCGGGAACGGGCCCCCACGACATCTCCTCAGCCAGAGAGTCCTGAGGAGCGACGGAACGCCTTGGTCCCTGGGGATTTCGGTCGGCCTCCGGGTCTCGAAGAACGGAGGCAAGAGAAACCGTCCCATCGTTTTTGGTCTGATGCCCCAGGCTCGACGATTCCGCCGGTTTGGGTTCCTGGAACAAACGCCGAGCCGCCGCAACCGACAGCATCCGTAATTGCCTCGTCACGACGTGGCCTACTGACTGTCCCGCGGGCGAAACCAGACGTCAGCGTTAGTCGGCCACTCCCGGCTTAGCCCGGTCGAGGAACCGGGTCGCGGCGTGCATGATGGCCTCCTCCGTGGCCTCGGCGCGGGGGATCTCCGCCGTGATTCGCCCCTCGCAGAGGACGATGATCCGGTCGGCGACGGCCAGTAGCTCGGGCAGCTCGCTGGACGTCATCATGATGGCACGGCCCTGTCCGGCCAGGCGGCGGATCAGTTGGTAGATCTCGGACTTGGCGCCGACGTCGATGCCGCGCGTCGGCTCGTCGAGCAGGAGCAGCCGGGGCTCGATCAGAAGCCATCGGGCGAGGATGCACTTCTGCTGGTTGCCGCCGGAGAGGCTCGTCACCGGGGCATCGCCGCCGGCCGTCTTGATCGCCAGCTCCTTGATCGACCACTCGACCGCCCGGTGCGGCGCGGGGGTCGACCAGCGGCAGCGCGCCGAAAGTCAGGTCGGAGAGACGGCGGAGCGTGATGTTCTCGGCGACGGTCATCCGGTCGAAGAGGCCGAGGGTCTTGCGATCCTCGGTGACCATCGCGATGCCGGCGCGGATGGCCTGGTCGGGGTGGCTGAAGCGGACCGGCCGGCCTTCCAACTGGAGTGTGCCTCCCGGTGGCGACGGGCTGGCGCCGTAGATCGCTTCGAGGAGCTCGGTGCGGCCGGCGCCGAGCAGGCCGGCGACGCCCAGCACCTCGCCGGCCCGGACCGAGAACGTGATGCCGCGCAGGCTGGGCCGGCCGCTCCCCGTCGGGCTGGGCAACGAGAGGTCCGCCACCTCGAGAGTCGCCCGGGGCTGGATCGGGTGGGGCTGGTAGTTCAGCGCGGCGATCTCGCGGCCGACCATCCAGCGCACGACCTGGTCGGGCGTGGTGTCCGCCCGCGACGACGACGCGACGAGCTGGCCGTCGCGGAGCACGGTCACGCGGTCGGACAGCGTGAAGACCTCGTTCATCTTGTGGCTGATGTACAGCACCGTGGTTCCGGCCCGCCGGAGGTCGTCGATGACGCGGAAGAGCCGGGCAACCTCCGAGTCCGACAGGGCCGAGGTGGGCTCGTCCATGATCACGATCGAGGCTTCGAACGCCAGCGCCTTGGCGATCTCGACCATCTGCTGGTCGCCGATCCGCAGGTCGCCGACGCGGGTCCGCGGCGCGATCGGGGCGCCCAGGCGGTCGAAGAGCCGGCGCGTCCGGGCTTCCATCGCGCGTTCATCCAGCCAGCCGAGCCGGCCCCCGCGCGTCGTCTCCCGGCCGAGGAAGATGTTGTCGGCCACGGTGAGCTGCGGGACGAGGTTGAGCTCCTGGTAGATGATCCGGATGCCGGCATCCTCGGCCTGCGCGGTCCGGAGAACCAGACCGGGCGGCCGTCCAGGACGATCGCGCCGTCGTATTCGGCGATCGCGCCGGCGAGGATCTTCATCAGCGTGCTCTTGCCCGCCCCGTTCTCGCCGCAGATCGAGTGGACCTCGCCGGCCGGCGCGACCAGCGACACGTCTCGCAGCGCGCACGCCCCCGAAGCTCTTGGCGATGTGCCGCATCTCCAGCCGGTGCGGCACGACGGCTGAGCCGGCATCGGTCTCAATGGGGCTCGTGGCCGGGCTCATCGGTGGGTTAGTCCGTCTCGGTCAGGGGCATGGCGTAGTGGATCTGTCGCGCGATCTCGAGGAACCCGAGCGCCGGATAGAGGTGCCGGCCGATCGCATTCTGCTCGAGGGTCTCGATCTTGGCCACCGTCATGCCGGCGGCGCGGAAATGGTTCAGGGCATGCTCGATGAGCTGCCGGCCCAACCCCTGGCCCCGCACACCCGAGCCGACCACCAGATTGTGGATCCAGCCGATAAGCGTTTCATCGTCGCACTGCATGGTGACGTAGCCGACCACCGCGCCGCTCTGATCGTCTTCGGCCACGGCGAGATCGGCACCCAGCAGATCGATGTCGCGGTCGACGTCGCGCGACTTCCGCCAACGCCAGTCCCGTCCGGTGATCGGGCCGAGCCTCAGGTCGATGTTGTGGTCGATCGAGACGCCCTCGAACGCCGCGATGGTCAGGTCTCGCACGGCCTGCCGATCGGGCTCGCGATAGGGTCGAATGACGATGGCCATGGGCGTTCCGTATGTCGGTCAGGCTTTCCAGCCTGACTCGTCCGAAAGGTCAGGCTGGAAAGCCTGACCGACGTTCTTACCGGCGTCGTTTTCACCCCGCAAGATCGATCCCCATCCTACGTGCCGGATCGTCGAGTCGAAAGGGGCCGGCGGGATTTTGGATTTTCGATTTGGGATTTGAATTGGACTTCGGATAAGCTGACACTCAATCCAAGATCCCAGATCTCAACGGGGGCCGCACCGTGGATTCGCAGGTGATTTACTTCGTGGCGTATTCCTGCCCGCGCTGCAAGGCCGAGCTCGAGGCCCAGCATGGAGCCTGGGAAGGCTGGCTGCGCTGTCCGGCGTGCGGATATCCGTCGCTGCCGCCGGAAGTGCTGTTCGGTCATCCGGCGACCCGGCGCCGGGTTCATGGACACGACGAGAGCATCGAGACGATCGCGGACGTCCCTGAGGAATCCCTCGACTCGGATCGATCCTCGATCGTCGAGTCCGCGCCCTCGACCGCCGTCGGCGCCTGCGCCTGGTCTTCATTACCGGGCTGGTCGTCTCACTCTTCTTGCTCCTGGTCTTCTACCTGGATCAGAATAACCAGTTCACCGGGATTTTCGGCACGCTGGCGATCATCTTCTTCCTGCTGGTGCTGCGTGGCTCTGGACGGCGGAGGCGGGAGGAGGACTGAGGGGTTTCTGGACATCCTGGGCTGCGGGACTCATTGCAGCCACCAACGGACCTCGCGGGCCTCATCGGCGACCTCCTTCTCCAGGAATCGCTCACGCGCTTCGGGGTCCAGTTGAGGCAGCAGCCGGGCGCGACTTTCGACGTGTTGCCGGCTCGAGCGAAGCCGCCTGATGGCGAGCTCGGCCACACCTTGCACCCCCGGGTCGTTGCGGGCGAGTTCCTGCACCGCGGCGAGGATTTCGGGGAGTCGTTGATCGGGGCGTGCGATCTCGCCGAGGCTCAACACGCTCTCAACTCGTATTTGATCGTCAGGGTCATTCAAGATGGCCCGAACCAGAACCTCGACGGCAATCGGTTCGGCATGCAAGTCACGGATTCGCCGGACCTGCGGGCCGAACGCCCCAACGGCGACAATTCGCTTCCTGTGGTAGAGCCAGAACGGCTCGGCCGCGGCGAGTGTCGGCATGAGTTGGATCCGGCTCGAGGAGAGCCGGCCGATCAACTCGTTGACGGCGTTGCGTCGCTTCCATTCGTTCCAGACCCCGAACAGGCCCGCGATCAGGAGGACGAGAAGGAGCAGGCCCGCGTGGTCTTGAGCGAGGATCGCCACCGGCGCGGACGCAGATCTGCCGTTGGTTCGGGCGAAGGGATATCGGTTGGGGTGTTCGACAGGCTCATAGCCCGCTCATTCGCAGTGACAGGGAACTCCCTTTGCGGACGTAGAAGTCGAACATCGCACGGCCTCGTCGCTAAAGCAGGATGATAAATCCTTCCTGAGTGAAATGGATGTCATGCGTGAGGATCTCTGTGATGCCTTCCTGCGCATCGTTTCCATGGAGATACAGTCGGTCAAACTGTATTGCTTGTCCGGGCGGTTTCGGTAGAGGGCGAAGCCGGCCCGGAACGACCAATGGGACTGGGAGATCACCGTCACGAGAGGATTGGCCAAGATCGTCTCGAGATAACGAACCCCGGTCGTGCGGAGTTGGACATTGTACCGGAAGGCAGCGAGGAACTCGTTGAGCACTTCCTCCGTAGTGACGATCTCAGCGGACTTCAGCAACCGTGCACAACCGATCGCCTGGACATGCCACTGATCCTTCGGGTTGGCGATCGCGATCCAGTAAAGGGAGTCGGCGAAATATCGCTTCATTCCGTCGCCCGCTTTGGACCTCCATAGATGTAGTGGTCATGCTGCTCGGACAGGTCTGTAGGCAAGTCGTCCCAAACCTCGGGAGGTATGGTGCGGGATATTTCCTCAAATTCCTCCCAGATCGGCTTATGCGCTGGGCTTGTCCCCGTTTCCGGCGCGGAGAGGCCCTCGCCGGGTTCGGTTGCTGCGACGTCCCGCATGAGCCGCCGCACGGCGTCGGCGACCGCCTCATCGATCGATGGGTACGCGCCACGGCTGACCCGAGCGTGGAGGAAGCTCTCCAGGGCCTCTGGTAGATGGATGGTCATGATGGGTCTTCTCCTGTTCCTATCAGCCTAGCCGAATTCCTCTCGACCGCCAAGCCGAGTCGCGATCTCACGGCCTGCGCCATCGGGCGCCATCCTGGACGATCAGCGCATCGGCTTCCGGAGGTCCCCAGCTCCCGGCGACGTAGGTGGCCGGCGGCGGCGCCTCGGGCCGATTCCAGGCGTCCAGGATCGACGTGATGAACTGCCAGGCGCTGTCGACTTCATCGGTGCGGGTATAGAGCGACTGGTCGCCGAGCATGACGTCGAGGAGCAGCCGCTCGTAGGCTTCCGGCGGCGGGACGGCGAAGGCCGCGCCATAGCGAAAATCCATGCGCACTTCCTGGAGCCGGCGCCGCGAGCCGGGGATCTTGGCCTGGAACGCCAGGCTGGCCCCCTCGTTGGGCTGGATCCGCAGCACGAGCTGGTTGGCCACGCACTGGCCGTCCCCCTCGGGCTCGAACAGGCCCGTGGGCGGCCGTCGGAACTGGATGGCGATCTCGGTCGCGCGCTTGGGGAGCCGCTTGCCGGTGCGGAGGAAGAACGGCACGCCGGCCCACCGCCAGTTGTTCAGCTCCAGCCGGATCGCGACGAACGTGTCCGTCCTCGACTGGGGGTTGACGCCTTTCTCCTGGAGGTAGCCGGGGACATCAGATCCCTGGATCGAGCCGGCGGTGTACTGGGCGCGGACGACGTTGCGATCGACCTCCTCGGGCCGCCAGTGCGGCAGGGCCTGGAGTACCTTGACCTTCTCGTTGCGCACCGCGTCGGCCGAGAGGTTCACCGGGGGCTCCATCGCCACCAGGCAGAGCAGTTGCATCATGTGGTTCTGCACCATGTCGCGGATCGTGCCGGCGGTGTCGTAATACGCGCCCCGGCCGCCGGCCATGCCGACCTCCTCGGCGACCGTCACCTGCACCGAGTGGACATATCGACGATCCCAGATTGGCTCATAGATGGTGTTGCCGAACCGCAGCGCCAGGATGTTCTGCACCGTCTCCTTGCCGAGGTAGTGGTCGATGCGAAAGACCTGGCACTCGTCGAGCACGTGCGAGACGTCGAGGTTCAACTGGCGGGCGCTGGCGAGGTCATGACCGAAGGGTTTCTCGATGACCACCCGGCTCCAGGGGTTCTGCTGCTGCCAGGGGTAGATCAGGCCCGCCTCGCCCAGCCGATTGATGATCGTCGCGAAGTATTCGGGCGAGACCGCCAGGTAGTAGACGCGGTTACCCCGGGTCCCGTGCGTGCGGTCGAGCTCCTCCAGGGTGGCCTTGAGGTTCCGGTATCCCTCCGGGTCGTCGAAGGTCCCGGACGCGAAGAACAGCCGGCTGGCGAACGGATTCCAGGCCGCGCGGAATTCGGGAGTATCCCCCTCCTTGGCCAGGGTCTTCTCGTACTCGTCGCGGAGCTGCGCGTCGGTCCAGTCGCGGCGGGCGAACCCGACGATCGCGCACTCCGACGGCAAATGACCGGCCCGCGCGAGCTGGAACAGCGCCGGGACCAACTTGCGATGTGCCAGGTCCCCCGTGGCGCCGAAGAGCACCACGGCGCAGGGCTCGGGCACCTGCGTCCGCGGCAACGCCTGCCGCAAGGGGTTGGTCTCAGTGGAGGGGTTCAATTCGGGCATCGTCTAAGCCCCTGGGTTCAACGCCGGCAGTTCCGGCCGGGATCCTCTCGCGTCGGAGTCTCGCGGTGTCACTATAGCGAGATCACACCCTTGGAGACAACGCCCGCCAAGGCACGGCTTCGCCTCGCTTCATGGCTCGGGAACGCCCAACTGGCGACAGATCCCGCGAGCGGTATAGTCGTTGATCTACCGGTGACGCGGGATCGAGCCCTGCTGTCCGTTCGCCGGGTTGACCCACACCGAGTGTCCTCGGCCCTCACGCAGCAACCGACCACCGTGCGCGAGCAGATGGCGGAGAAGGTCTGTCCGCTTCACGGTGCAACCACCCCCGCTGGTACCTCTTCGACCGCGGAGCTTGCTCTGAGGTGGAGATAGATCGGCTCCTCGATGTCCATCTCCACATCGTTGACCAGCGGATCGGGGATCGGCAGGGGCTGTCCCAACTCCAACGCGGTCTCCGCCACGTCGATCAACGCCACGGCGAGCAATTGTCGGGCTTCCGCCAGATCGCCGCCGCAAGTGATGGCCGCGGGGAAGTCCAGCACTTGGGCGTGCACCCCGCCTTCGACAAACTTGTAGCCTGCCTTGTACCTCAGCATGTCCACGCCCTCTCTGGCCTCGCAAGTCAGAACCCACCTTGCATAGTCTAAGTGACGACGATCCCACGGTCAGCCCCAAAGCCCGATCCGCAGGGCTAACCGGCCGAGCCTGGACCATCAAGCCGAGCCGACCTGGCCGCCCACCACATCCATCAACCAGTTCCCGATCAAGAGCCCGATCAGCACATACCCGAAGACGGCCAGCCAGCGATCCGGGATCAGGTGTCGATCGGGCCTGCGCAGGGCCATCAGACGATAGGGGATCTGAAACACGATCACCGCCGCCATGAGACCACCGAGCCGGTGGCTCCGCCAGGAGGCCCGCCAGTCCCCTTCCGCCAGGTGGACGATCGAGCGGGTCAGACCGCAGCCGGGGCACTTCAGTCCGAACCAGGTCCGCGACAGGCAGCTTTCAGGGAGGGGGTAGCCGGTCAACCCGCGCACGGCGACCCGGCCGCCGGAGACCTCCACGAACAGGAAGGCGAGGATCACGACCGCGCAGGCGACCGCCAGCACTTCGCGATGGCGGCGGGCCCGGCTCGGTGCGGCGTCGGGTGGCTCGCTCTCGATCGTGTTCGACGGGTCCGGTCCCATGGCATTCCTCATCCCGGGCATCGGAACACCGTGTGGCACCGCGGACAGCGCAACTGCTTCCCGACCAGCTCGGGACGCCATCGGGCGATCGAGCCGCATTGGGGGCACGCGAAATGGCGATCGGCTTCCGGAGCGGGAGGCGCCGGTCCGACCGCGGCGGCGGCCGGCGATGCGGGCGCGGGCGGGGGCACGGGGGGTGGCGGCGGGACGATGCGGGGCGCGGGCGGCGGTTCCGGACGCGGGGGACTGGTCGAGGGCAACGTCGCGGCGCCGGTTCCTGCATCGTCGGGCATCATGCTCACCGGGTCCAGCGGCAGCTCGCCGAGATGCTGGTCGACCCAGCGCGCGGCCTCGCCGTTGAGCGGGCTCTTGGTGTTGTAGCTCTGGTAGGCGATCATCTCCCCGATCCGCGCCACGATCGACCAGAGCGGCTCGCCCGGACTCCAGTGGTCGCCGATGCAGATCGCATGGGGGGCGATGTTGGGATGGAAGATCGGCGTGAGCATCCGGCACTGCGGCGGCAGCCGCGGATAGTTCAGCGGCAGCGCGATCTCGACCATGTGGCTCTTGACCAGCGAGAGGTCGTCGTCTTTCTGCCGCAAGCTGCGGATCCGGTACTCCAGTTGATAGCGCTCCGGCGGCGTCCCTTCGGCCTGGATCAGTTGCAACCGGGGGTGCCGGTTGACGTACTCCCGCAGCCGGTCGTAGTCCGCCTGGAGCCGACGCAGCCGAACGGTGCTCATCGTCGCATGGGCCCTCGTGTTTCCCTTCCCCCACGAAGGGGAGGATTATTCCTTGGAAATCTCCAGCGGCGCCGGCGACAGGTCGAGGAGGGTGTCGAGCACGATGGCGAAGCCGATCCCCTCGGTGATCCGCTTGTCGGCGGTCCAGGTATTGATGCCGAGGCAGTAACCCTCCTGGTCGTAGAGGCCGCCGCCGCTGTTGCCCTGATTGATGGCCGCCTGGGTCTGGATGACGCGGATCCGGCGATCGTCGATGGGCCGGATCCGGAACTGGGAGATCACGCCCTGGGTCTGGGTCCAGCCAAGCTGGTGGGGATTGCCGATGGCAAAGACGATCTGGCCGACTTTCATGGGACGGGCCTTCTGCCAGAAGGCGGCCTGCGCCGGTCGTGGGGGTGCAGGCGGCGCGGACCAAGGCCAGGTCGACCTGGCCGGGGGCCATCCAGACGACTTGCCCCTCGCAGTCGGGCTGGCCGAGCATGCGGACGGTCAGGCGGCCGACCTGCGAGAGCCGCTCGGCGG
Organism: uncultured Planctomycetota bacterium; assembly: GCA_963845755.1. Taxonomy (GTDB): domain Bacteria; phylum Planctomycetota; class Planctomycetia; order Isosphaerales; family Isosphaeraceae; genus CAWJTV01. Next base: position 28,162 of record CAWJTV010000011.1, on the reverse strand, counting down.
CATTGTCGTTGCGGGACGGGAAAGCGGGGTCGACCACATGGCGGTTAGTCACGATCACGGCCTGGCCCCGGTCGATGCGGAGGATCACCCCCGATCCGATCGCCTTGCCGCCGAGGAGGGCCATCCCGACGTTCCGCTCGATGAGGACGTTGGCCCGCATGGCGCGCTGGAGGGGCGGCTCGAGCTCCTGGATCATCGCGAGGTCGGGGGGCGGCTCGGAGTAGAGAAACTCGGTGGTGAGCCCGGGATTCGAGGCGAACCACACCAGGACGACGGCCCAGCCCACGAAGACGACGATCCCCATCAGGAAGCCGGAGGCGGCAACCCAGACCCCGCGTTGGGCCTGGGTGCGGATCTGACTCATCGCCACCAGGGCCAGCACGACGGCAATCAAGCCCGTGACGATGCCGAATGGGAAGATTCCCACCAGGGCGCAGATCAGCGAGGCGATCGCGAACCGGCTGACCCGGGGCTTGGCCGGCGTCCGACTCGCTGGCGAGGGAACGGCCGGGTTCCAGGTCCGGCTCTCGGGCGGGGTTGCGCGGAGTGGGAGCGCACCTGCGCTGAGCGGGATGGCGCGTTCGATCTCCGCCTGGCTGATCAGGAGGACGGGTTCGGTCGGGTCCGCCGCGATCTCGGGTCGCCGCGCCGGGGCGCAGGAGTACGAGCCGCACCCCGACCGCTCGTCCCAACATCTCTGGTGATGCACCGTCCCGCATGCCTGGCAGATGACGACCGGATCGCCCGCCACGACCTCGGTCATACAGTGAGGACATGCCGTGCCCGCCTCGCGTACCGAGGCCAACAGCGATCTCCCGGCCGACGCGCTCAACGCTTTCGTCGCGGCAGATTCCCCGGCCTCGAGCCATGGGGAGCGACCGCGCTCCTGTGGACCTGGTTGATGAAATTCGGACCATCACTGCGAGAACAGCCAGAACAACGGCAACAAGATCGATTCTACGGCCGAAATCCCGATCGCGGAATAGCCCATGATCAGGTAGACGGGCCCGGCCCGGGCCACCGTCGCCCGTTTGGGCAGGATATAGCACGGGGCGACGATCGCCAGGATGGGGGCCAGGCAGCCCAGCAGGCTCAGGATGAACAGCGCGACCACGGTGCTCCGCGTCGCCTGGAGCCGCTCCTCCTTGACGACCCGGCCGCGCAGGTCCTTGAGGCTCAGTGGATCGACCGTGTCGAAATCGGTTCCGCAGTAGCGGCATCGCAGGGCGATCGCCTTGATCGTCTCCCCGCAGGCCGGGCACTTCTTGGTATCGCCCCAGGCCGAGAGCGGCGTCTCCGCCGGCGTGGCCTTCTCGCCCTTGGGCGCGTTCTCGCAGCCATAGGTCGCGCAGCCGCCGACGTCGCTCCAGCATTCGCGATGATGCACCTGGTCGCACACCGGGCACGTGATGACCGCCTCGTCGCGACCGATCGCCGTCTGGCAGATCGGGCAGGTCGCCCCCAGGCCCTGCGGGTCGGCCAGCGCGGATGTCACGATCGGTCCGGCGCCCGGCACGGCCAGCTCGGCCTTACACCGCGGGCAGCGGACCGCCAGTCCGGTGGGGGATTCGGGAACCCGAACCCGGGCTCCGCACTGACACGAGACGACGGCAGGCATGAACTCGCTACCCTCCCCGTTTTCCTGGATCCTGCTCCAACATACCCGGATCTCTCCCCGTCCGGAACAGGATCGCGGGCCTGTCCCGAGCGTGGGGCCGATTCTAGCCCCATCGCACCATGCCGTAGATCCCCCGGATGATCCCGACGATCCCGCCCCCGATCAGTCCGTAATAGACCCAGAATCCCGCCTGGCCCTTGCTGTTCGCGGTGGCACTCGCGTACGAGAAGGCCGTCAGGCCGATCCCCAGGACCGCCAGGAGGATGCCAAGGCCCACGTCGCGAGCCGCGGCCGGATGGGAATCGGAGCCGCGTCGCGAGAACCGTCTCCGCGACCTCTTGCCCTTCTTGAGCGCCGGGTCGAGGACCTCACCGCAAAAGCGGCACTTGACCGCCGATGCCAGGATCGTCTCCCCGCACATGGGACAAGGTCGGCGCGCTTCGACCGGGGAATCCGCGCCCGTACCCGCGCCGACGACATCATAGGCGCCGCTGTCCTCGAGGTTTGCGTAGGGGTTCACTCGGGGCCCGTCGGCGGCCGGCGCCGTTGACACGACATCGGCATCCACGAGCTGGGCCGCGGAGACCGGCTCGGGACAGGTCACGCGGGTCGCGCAAACCGGGCACTTCCTCGTGCGGCCCACGGCATTCTCTCTGGCCTTGAGCGACCTCCCGCAACGGGTGCAAGGAAATGTGATCTTCATGCCCGGCTCGGCACTCCTCCCCGAGATTCCAGTCGCCCGGGTACAGCGAGACTCTCTTTAGTGTATCCTGGTGGTCTCCCGAGAAAACCCCGTCGAGCCGGCGCGTGCGGATGACGCGAGATCGCGCGGCGGGGATCCGGGAAAGTGGGAGGCCCCAGCGATGCCTGACTCGACGACCGATTCGTTCCTCGGTGGCCAGGGGATACCCGTCGCGCTCCATGAGATCGAGACCGAGCTGACGAAGCTCTGGGGGCCGGCGGCCGAGCCGCTCGACGGCCCGGATCCGGAGAGCTCGCACGTCACGCGGATCGCGCTGGCGAACCTGGTGGTCGAGCGACTCGACGGCGACGCCCAATCGCTGGGCGAGGTGCTGGAGACGGTCACGACGCGATTCCCCTGCCGGGCGATCGTGGTGCTCGGGTCGGACGATCCCCAGCGTCGGATCGCGGCCGAGGTCTCGGCACTGTGCCACCTGCCCGCCCCGGGCCTGCCGCAGGTGTGCTCCGAGCGGATCGTGCTCCGGGCCGGTCCCGCGGCGATCGACCTGGTCCCCGGCGCCGTGCGGCCCTTGCTCGAGGCCGAACTGCCCGTGGTCCTCTGGTGGACCGGCGACCCGCGGTCGAACGAGGAGTTGTTCCGCGCCCTGGCCGACGAATGCTCGCGCCTGATCCTCGACCTGCCCGACCCCGGCGCCGAGCTCGAGGCGGTCCGTCTGGGCCTGGATCCGGCCGTCTGCCCGTTCAGTCGCGACACCGTCTGGTTCGGCCTGACCCGTTGGCGCGAGCTGGTCGCGCAGTGCTTCGACCCAACCTGCGCGGTCGGGGCCCTGGACCGGATCGACTCGGTCCACATCGAGGCCCTCGCACGCGAGCCGGACCGGACGCCGCGCATCGCCATCTGGCTGGCAGCCTGGCTGGCCGGCCAGCTCGGCTGGAAGCCCCAGGGCCGGCCGGAACGAAGCACCTCCTCGTCGGAGACCACGTTGCACGCCGAGTTCCTCGGGCCGCGGGGGACCATCTCCGTCCGGATCTCGACCCGGCCGGCGCACGCGGACCCCTGGCCCGAACCCCGCGTGATGGGCGTGACGATCACCGCGACGGGACCCGATGGGCAAGCGGGTGAGACGTTCCGGCTCTACCGGCCCGCGCCGGACTCGACGGCCGTTCGCGTCGAGGCCGAGACCCGCGAGTTCTGCGGCCTGCCGCGCCTCGTCGAGGCGCCCGAGCTCGACCGCGCGCACCGCGTGGGCGCCGCGATGGAATCCTCGCGCACCGATCCGCCGTTCCACAACGCGCTGCCGATCGCCCTCTGGCTGCTGGATGATCGGGCGTGACTGCCGGGAAGCCGTTGCACTCATCCCACTTCGGGAATCAGGATCGTCTTCCATGAGAGATCCTGCTCCACCATCGGATGAACTCGAGACGCCAATCGCCACTGATGAAAATCCTCGGGCCGCCTCATGGAAGCCAGATTGTCGAGACTCGTAGCGCACCTCTGGCCCTGGCACTGCGCCATACTCGGCCCAGTCCCCCACTCGTGACATAATGTCTGTTGCCCCCGGTACTTCGGGCGGAAGTCCGGCGGCCGTGGCTGGCACGCGTCGGCAACTTTTCGGCGCGGTTTCGGCTGGAACTCTGGTCGTTACTCCGCAGTCCGGGGTCAAGAAATGCCAAGACGTGTAGACCAAGACGATTCCCGGAATGTGCGTGCGCATAGTCCCTAATAATAGTATAACACAGGTTTTGAAATCCGTTAATGCACTTATGGGGGAATTCGCGCATTTCCTCGGCGCAACCCTGGATGTGGCTGAGACTTAAAAATTCACGGAAACTTTGCGACGCGTGTGATTAGCCTCGAACCAGACGCGCCCGGCCTCACCCCGACCGAAACCGGGTCCGGACCGAATTCACGGCGGTGGCCGTCACGGCGTGGGCGTAGGCCAGCGCCTTGGCTGCATCGGCCCGGCGGAACCGCCGCGCCACGACCCACGCCACGCAGAAGACGGCCCCGGCGACCGATTCATCGACGTCCCCGATCGGCTCGATCTCCCACCAGGCATTATCGGCCCAGAGCAGCCCGCGACGGCGGAAGTCCGTGATCGCGAACTCGCCCGCGTCGCCCTGGAGGCGGCGGAGGCTCTGCGCCAGGATGCCGAGATCGCTGGCGCCGGCCCCCAGGGAGCGAGCTTCCTGGCGGCTCATCTGGATGAACGGGAACTGCCGGGCGACCTGCGCGAAGGCCGGGTGGACGATCAGCTCCCGCGGTGGGCGCAGGGCACGATAGGCCCGGCCGGTCAGGTCGACGAGGTGCGGCAGCAGGCCCGGTGCGTTGGCATCGTCCGGAGTCAGCGGGCCGACGATCACGGCGTCGGCGGCCCGGAGCGCGACGATCGCCCCGGCGATGGCGTCGCGGTCCTCCCAGCCGGTCGCCTCCTGGTCCATCACGTCCCGGATCCCGGCGAAGTCCTCGGGCAGGCCCGATAAGCGGCTCGGCGCGGCACCGACGGGATCCTCAGACCGGGGGCTGACCCGGGGCTGCCCAGACCGACGACGACACCATGCCGCCGATCCGACCATGGTATGGGCCGCGACCCGCGTGCAATCCAAACCGTTCGGTCCGGCGATCGTCGATTGCGATCGGCTCCCGCCGGCACCGCTCCGGCCCGGGCCCGCACTGTCAGGACCCCGAGAAGGTTCGCTCGCCACGAGGACCAGGTTCCGAGAGACGACTGGTCTGCGCTGGGGTTCGTGCCGATCGTGCCGCGGCGGGTTGATTTCGAGTGTCATCATCGGAAGCGATCCTCTCCTGGAAGGATGTTCGGGAGTCGGCCCGGGTCCCCGCCTGGTCAAGTGTCGCGACCCTTCTGGCTGGCGACCGGGGAGACGATCAACGTCCGCCCATCCAAGCCGACAGGATTTCTTCACGTGGCAGATTTCTGGGGATTAATCTCCCGTCTCACTTCTGAGATAATTCGACGATCGGCTGTCGGGTTGGCGGGTGTCGTGTTGATGGAATACGAGGAGAGGGCCAGTGCGCCCGTCGAGACTCGCCAGGACTGACTTCGAGATCGAGGGTTGTGCGCCATGGTTCGCCACGGTTCGGTTACGGGATTGATCCAGCTCCTGCGTTCCGAGGACCCGGCCGAGCGCGAACAGGCCGCGCTCTTGATCTGGCGGCGATATTTCCGCGACCTCCTGGAACTCGCCCGCAACAACCTGAACCAGCGGATTCGCACGCGCGAGGACGAGGAGGATGTGGTCCAGAGCATGTACAAGAGCTTCTGCCTGCGGCAGCAGCGGGGCGAGTTCGACCTGTCGGACCGGGATGCGCTCTGGAACCTGCTGGTGACGATCACGCTGCGCAAGGCGCGGAACACAGCCAAGAAGCATGGGAGGGACCGCCGCGACGTGTCCCGCGAGCAGACGATCGCGGGCAGCGAGGAGGCGGAGTCGACTCACTGGGCGCTCGAACAGATGGAAGCGTCCGGTCCGTCAGCGGACGAAGCGGCCGTGCTCAACGAGGCGCTGGAGCGTCGGTTAGAGGCGCTGGCCGATCCGGAGCTGCGCGAGATCGCGCTCTTACGGCTGGAAGGTTACACCAACCACGAGATCGCCGATCGGTACGGCTGCACCGATCGCTCGATCGAGCGGCGGCTGGGACGGATCCGCAGCAAGTGGATGTCGTACGACGATGGCACAGCCTGAGATCAGTCCATCCGGACGGATTCATCGGGGGAATCGCCTGGCGATTCTGATGGAGAGGAGGACCGGTCCGATGAAGCGTTACCTGTTCGCGGTGGCGATGATTGCGGCCGTGGGAGCCGTGGTCGCCGCCGAGGAGTCCGCGCCTTTCGCGGCAGTATCGCGCCCTGGCGCGCGAGTATCAGACCGCGCAGCACTCCTACTTCACGTCCCTCCGCACGGCGACGACCGGCGCGGAGCAGCGTCGAGCGGACGCGCCCGGCCCAATGTCGAGGAGTATGCCCGTCGTTTCCTGGAATTAGCGAAGACCGACCCGGTCGACGCCGCGGCCTTCGAGGCGCTGGCCTGGGTCAAGACTCACAATCCTCAAGGGCGCGAGGCCGAGGAAGCCCTGGAGCTGCTCGGCAAGAATCATGTGAAAGACCAGCGGTTGAGCCCGGTCTTACAAGAACTGAGGACGTCGCGTTCTCCGGCGGCGGAAACGCTGCTGCGCACGGCCCTGGAGAACAGCCCGCACCGAGAGGTTCGCGCCCAGGCTTGCTATAGCCTGGCGAGCCACTTGATGGCGAAGGCCCCCGCGGCGACCGGTGCCCGGGCCTCCCAACCCGCGCGCTCGAAGGATGAGAAGAAAGAGGCCGACGAATCGACCAAGGACCCCGTCGAGTCGAGCCGAGAAGAGGCCGTCAAGCTCTACGAACGACTGGCCCAGGACTACGGCGACGTCAAGGTCGCCGGGCGGAAGACGTACGCCGACCTCGCCCGCACCGGCCTGGCCCGGCTCCGCCCGAAGGCCGGCCGGATGCGCCGGACGGTTGGCTCGGAGTCGCTCCCGATCGGCCTGGAGATCGCCATGCTCGCGCCTGAGATCACGGGCCGCGACACCAACGGCCAGACGATGCAGCTCAGCGACTACCGCGGTCGGGTGGTGGTCCTCGATTTCTGGGGGCATTGGTGAGGGCCGTGCCGGGCCATGTACCCGCACGAGCGGTCGCTCGTGAATCGCCTGCGCGGAATGCCATTCGCCCTGCTGGGGATCAATAGCGATAAGAATCTCGATGAGTTGCACACTGCGATGGAAAAAGAGCGGATCACCTGGCGCTCCTGGTGGGACGGGGGGGGCACGAGCGGTCCGATCGCGACGCGATACGGCGTCCGCGCCTGGCCGACAACCTACGTCCTCGACCACCGCGGAGTGATCCGATACAAGGACGTCCGCGGCGAGGACATGGACCGCGCGGTCGAGACGTTACTCAGGGAGCTCGCCCAGGACCCCGAGGTGCAGCTTCGCGAGACACCTCAGGCGCCGGCCCGAAAGCGTCGTACGGACCGGAACAGCGGCAAGCGATGAGGAATGAGGCGGGAATCCGTTCCCGAATGGTTCGGCGCGGGTGTCCTGACCACGGCGGAGATGATTTTGGTGGCCATTGTGCAACGCCTTCAGCGTAGGGACCGGAGGGGTTGAGTCGTGAACCCAGGGTGCGCCTTCGGCGACCCTGGGCTCTGGTGTATAACGCCGTTGGCGTAAGGGCAGGGCGTTGCCGTACCCCGAAGGGGTTCCAGAACACAGCCCAGGGTCGCCGAAGGCGCACCCTGGGTTAGGGGTGACACCTATGTTCCCTACCCCAACGGGGTTGCACAAGAGAACCCAGAGTCGCCCAAACGTACGATGACTGGCCCATTCCTGAGAGGTATCGGAGGCAGCGATGACGGACATTCCCTCGTCGGACTGGACGTGGATCAACGACGCCGCTGACCGCTTCGAACGCGTCTGGAAGCAGGGACCTCGGCCGCGGATCGAGGATTATCTCGCCGAGGTCGAGGAACACCGGCCGGCGGCACTGCTGGTCGAATTGCTCCGCGTCAAGTGCGAGCTGCGCCGGCGGGCCGGCGAGGAGCCCGGACTGGAAGAGTACGCCTCGCGCTTCCCCGAGCACGCCGCGCGGATCGAGGCGATCCTCGACGCCGGGCCGGGCCGATCCGTCGCGGCCTCGACGCCGACCGGCGATCCCGGCGCGACCAACGGCCTGGCCGGCAACGACGGCGTGCCGGCGTCGGGCGCCCGCCCGAAAGCGGTCTACGGACCGGAACAACGGCAAGTGATAAGAGGCTCTAGCCGCGGCCTCACGGTGGAGGAGATCGCCACGGCGCTGGGCGTCAGCCGGCGGACGGCCTTTCGATACCTGGCCAAGGCACCCGCGTCGTGACCTCGGGGCCGCGAGACCGACGAAACCCTCTGGTGGATCCTGACGGCGTCGGGTAGGATCGGACCATGCGATGGATTCAAGCGTCCCTGACTCTGGTCATTCTCCTCATCGGCCTCGCCTTGAACAAGGCGGGTGCGGCCGAGGAACGGCCGGTACGGCTCGACGCGGCGTGCGGAGTCGCCCACGACGGGTTGCTCGGGGCGGACTTCCATCCGGGGCCCATCCCTTCATTCAACCTGGCGGACCCTTCCGATAGCTTGATCCTGTCGCTACCCCTCCTGGCCGACACCCCTTACGACGGCCTGTTGCCCTCTCTTGACAGCCTGATCCCGGCGCTAGCCTTCCTGGTTCAGGATCCACCGATCGCCTTAATCGGGCAACGCCGGTCCCCGGCGGGCGGGCCGGTGACGGCAGCCATGCGACTCACCTGGCTCCAGCGCTTCCTGTTTTGACCACGGACCCATGAGCGGCAAAGTCCCGGCGCGCGGCCTTGACGGCCACGCTGCCCCGGATCGTCACGCACATTGATCCATCGGTTTTCATCACAGGAGCGAACCCATGAACCCGTCTCAACGGCCGCGCCGGCGCGGCATCACATTGATCGAATTGCTGGTGGTGATGACGATCATCGCCATCCTGATCGCCCTCTTGCTGCCGGCCGTTCAGGCCGCGCGCGAGGCGGCTCGTCGGGTGCAATGCACGAACCATCTGAAGCAGATCGGCCTGGCAATGCACAATTACGAAGGCGCCCTGGGGAACTTCCCGCCGGGTTATTTCAGCCTGGCGCCGGGCAAGCCACCCGCCGATCTCGAGTTTGGACCAGGCTGGGGCTGGGGGACAATGGTCCTCCCGTTCATCGAACAGACCGCGCTCTACGATGCGACCAACTTCAGCCTGCCGATCACCGACCCTGGCTCGCAAACGGTCCGGACGATGAACCTGTCCGTCTACCTCTGTCCGAGTTCCGTCGGAGCCGGACCAATTACGCTGAGCGACAGCTCCGGCAAGAGCCTGGTCAACGACCTGTCGCCCGGCCAGTACGTCGCTTCGGCCGGGCAGTTGCAGGTCGCGGACTGGCCGTCCGATAACAATGGCGTGCTCTTCCGGAACAGTCGTGTCGGGCTGCGCGATCTCGTTGACGGGTCGAGTCTGACCATGATGGCGGGTGAGCGGTCGCGAACCATCTCCGACGCAACGTGGGTCGGTGTCGTCCCCTCGGCCGTGTTCTGCACCAAGCCCACGAGGGACTACGAAGAATGCCGCCCGTCGTACGCAATGGTCCTTGCCCACACGGGGCCGACGCCGCCCGGAGGCTACATGTGGCGCGTCGTCCCCAACAGCAAATCGGCCGCGGTCAACAACTTCTGGAGCTTGCACCCCGGGGGTTGCAACTTTGTGTTCTGCGATGGGTCGGTGCGGTTCCTCAAGGAGACAATCGACGCCGGGGTCTTCAGCTCCCTCTCCACCCGCGCCGGGGGTGAAGTCCTCGGAGCCGACCAGTTCTGATCGACGTTGAGCGGGCCGATCCTCCGGATATCCCTCCGCAGGCTGACCGTGGGCTTTCGGGCGGATGAGGACGGCCCCCCGACCTGAGCATCGAGATGTGCGAGCTACCCTCGTTCTGAGCCCCGGTTTTACCGTCGGAACGGATCGGACGGGAAGGTCCGGTCGAACATCTCGTCCAGAAGGCGGCGGAAGTCGTCGCGATGGCGGAGTGGGTTCAGGTCGGGGTCGCGGCTGGTCTGCGCCGCGTCAGACCAGCCGGCGGCGATCGCGGTGCGCAGGGTCGTGATGGCCTCGGCGGCCAGGGCCTGCTTACTGGCCTCGTCGGGGGCGATCGATATGCACAGGGCCAGGTCGCAGGCCACCTTGTAAAGTTCGCGGGGATTCTTCGGTTCGCCGGAGTGGTTTTCCCACAAGGCCCGTCGCTGCGCGCGCGGCCTGGGCCGCCTCGTCGACCTGGCCCCCGGCTCGCAACGTTCGGGCCAGGCTGGAATAGTGCGAGCTGAGTCTCAGCCGGAACTCGGTCACGCCGGGGCTGTACGCCAAGGCGATCCGCTGCCGATCGATGGCCAGGCGATACGCCCGTTCCGCCTCGACGTGCTCGCCCTGGGCCGCCAGGGCCGCTCCGAAAGTATCGAACGCGTCGCCGAGCAGGCTCGCGTAGTCGGTCGCGGCCGGATCGGAGTCGGTTAGCTTCGTCGCGATCGCGACGGCTTTGCGGGCCGAGACCTCGGCGCCCCTCGGATTCCCGAGCTCGTTCTGCACGACGCCGTGGCGGTGGTAGCTCCTGGCCAGGAGGTTCAGGCACTCCGGGTCGTCGGCGCGTGCCGCTAGCAGGTCGGTGCCAATCCGGATCGCCCGCTCGTAGGACTCGGCCGCTTCTCGGCGGTCCCCCGCCTGGTTCTGCACGAGGCCGAGGTTGGTGTAGCACGCGGCCAGGCCGTGAAGGTACTCCGGGGCCTTGGGTCGGGCGGACGACAGCTCGGTATAGATCGCGATCGCCCGGCGGAACGACTCGGCCGCCCCCTGGTGGTCCCCCGTCTCGCCCTGCGCGACGCCGAGGCGGTCGTAGCTCCGGGCCAGGTTGTCCCGATGATCCGGGCCATCGAGGCCGGACCCTCCGGCAACCGGACGGGTCAACAGGGAATCGAGTCGCCGACGGGATTCATCCAGGCCGCGGCGGTATTTCTCGACCGCCGGATACCTGGCGGAGAGGTGCTGCCAGGCGTCGCGTGCACCCTCATGGTGTGCCGCGGACTCATCCGTCCGGCCAAGTGACCGATAGACGGCGCCCAGTCGATCCTCGGCTCGTGCGAAGTTCTCCTCGGTGAGTGCCCATATCCCCGCAATCCTGCGGTGTTCCTCGTCGCTGATCTTCAGGGCGGAGAATGCGGCGAGGGCCACCGCCGATGAGACCAACACACTCAGCGCCGCAATGATCGCCGACCGATGGTGCCTGCTCCACCGCCCGAATCGCTGGAGAAGGCTCTCAGGCCATGCCGTGACCGGCTCACCGGCGATCCAGCGCTCGATATCCTCGGCCAACTCCCTGGCCGATGGGTATCGCACCTCGGGCCGTCGGGACATCGCCTTCAGGCAGATCATCTCGAGCGGCCGCGGGATCCGCGGATTGACGCGCGTTGGTAGCACATAAGTGCCTTCACAGACTCGGTTCAAGATTTCCTCGACGCGACTTCCCTCGAACGGAGCTCGGCCGGTCAGCAGGGTATAGAATGTCGCGCCGAGGCTGTAGACGTCGCTCGCCGGGCCAAGCTGATCCCCTCGCCCGGCCGCCTGCTCGGGGCTCATGTAGGCGGGCGTTCCCAGGATTCCCCCCACTGCCGTCGAGAGCGCATCGTCGTGGGTCCACGGGGCGAGGGCTCGATCCTCGGGATCCGGGGCGATCCGGGATCGATCCATGGGCTTGGCCAGGCCCCAGTCGAGGATGAGGGTCTCGCCGTAGGCGCCGAGCATGACGTTCGAGGGCTTGAGGTCGCGATGGAGGATGCCTCGGCTGTGCGCGTAGGCGACCGTGTTGCAGACGGCGATGAACCGTTCCAGCAATTTCAAGAGCTCGAGCTTCTGCTTGCCCGAGGTGCGGGCCGACGAGCCGGCGCCGTGGCCCTCGTGGAACCGATCAATCGCCTCCTTGAGGGTAGAGCCCTTGATCAATCGCATGGCGTAGAAGGGGCGGCCCGTGCTCGTCGGAGCCGAGGCCGTAGATGGGCACGATTCCCGGGTGCTCCAAACCGGCCGTGATCTCGGCCTCCTGGAGGAAGCGGCGTTGGCTCTCCCGGGAATCGAGGTGACGCGACCGGACCGTCTTCAGGGCGACCTCGCGGTGCAGGTCCGCATCCAGGGCTACGAAGACCTTGCCGAGTCCGCCTTCGCCGTGCAGCCGGAGGACGCGATAGCGGCCCGGGCCGCTCCCGGTGTTCTGAGATCGACCCCACACGTCCGCGGGTCGATCGGCCCGCTCCGGCGAGTCGTCCCGCGGGGCGGTCGCGTTCTCGGACATTCCTTGTTTGCGGCGGGCGATGAGCTCCCGGAGTTGCTGGGCCCTCGCTGTCAAGCGCCGGCTCCTGGTGGGCGGCTTCGGTATGCGGCCAGCTCGAGGCGGGGTCGCGAGTGAACGTCTCGGGCGAGTCTGCTGCCTCCGTTTGAGTCTCACACCCCGTCGGGTGGCCCGTATCATCGAATCGCGCAGGAGTACCCGACAGCGGCGAGCCGGTCGCGTCCCCCGACAATCCCGCTCCGGATTCGGCGATGCGCTTCAGGAGTCGCTGGACGCTCCCTTCCGAGAGCGGCTCTTCGCAGACGCTCTCCGGAAGCGGCGTGATCGAGGCAAGGTCGCGAGAAAGCATCTCGGATGGGCTGTCTGCCTCCGATGGATTCTCGTACGGATTTGGCCGGTCTTCGCCGCGCATCATGTCAATGCCCCAGCTTCCCGAGGAGCCTTCGGAGCTTGTCCAGGCCACGCATCCGATTCACGCGGACCCCGCTCTCGGACATCCCAAGTTCTTGGGCCAGCATCTGGGAGCTTGCGACACCACTGTGGCTGTGGGCGTCGGCCAGAAGGATTTTCCGTTCGCGATCGTTCAGGAGCTTCAAGCACGTGTCCAGGTCGGTCATCAGCTTGGAGCGCGGGGCGTCGCTGTCGGCATCTCCGTCGGAGTTGGCCGGCGGGTTCGCAATGCAGTAGTCGACCCGGTCGCCAAGCGGGACCAGGCGCATCTCCGGCTCGATGCGTCTTGCGCTCAGCGCGTTCGACCGCCTCATGGTAGGCGATCTTGAAGAAGAACACCTTGAGCCGGGATTTCGCCGGATCGTAGGTCGAATGGGCGCCCCACAACTTGCGAAACCCCACGATGATGATGTCCTCGATCTCGTGATAGTCCAGTTGCCCGGAGAACTTCCTGCGCAGCGCGATGCGGACCGAGGGCACGAGGATGCGTAGGAGGTCTTCCAGAACGGTCTGATCGCCCACTCGGAATCGAAGGATCAGGTCAAGGTCATCCTGTCCGGAGTTACTCAACATCTGTCACCTCTCGACCCTCCACTGGCACTCAGGATTATCGCCCATCACCTAGTTCTACGACGAGGCGTTTCAGGGGAATCGCCTCCGAAACCTGAAACGCAGTCGGCGTATTCCATGACAGAGTCCTATGCCCAGAGGCGAAGCAGCCCGGAATTGTCATTCGCCCGAGGAGCCGGGGCGGGCAGGCTGCTTCCGCTCCCTCTTCAGCCGGGAGGTTCATCATGTCCGCGTCGAAACGACTGTGGCTGGGGTTCATGCATGCATCTGTTGTCGTCGGTGTCCTGGGCCTCGCGATCGGCCCGGAATTCGTCTTCCGGAGGCTGGCCGAGTCCCTGGTCGCCATCCGGAAGTCGGTCGGGGATGCGATGATCCGACATGATATCGCCTCGCTGTCCCGGCAACTCGCTGAGGAGCGTGATCTGGTAAGTCGAATGCGGACGCGGCGCAACGCGCTGGTGACGCGGGTCCAGGACCTGAAACTCCGTTCCTTTCCGCACCGGGTTGAGGGACCAGGTCCGGGTCGCCGCGGACGTTCGGTGTTCATCACCGGTGGGCTCTGCGACGGAGGGGAGCACGAGCAGGAATCGGACCGCGATTTACCGCAACGCTTCCCGAACGAGGGCGCGGCACCCTGGGCGGATGATGCCCTTGCCTCCATCGCTCCTGAGATGAAACGTGTCAACGAACAGATCGAGACGGTTGAGAGGGCCCTGCGCGTGAAAGAGCGCGAACTGTTCGTGCTCGAGACGACGACCGAGGCTCGCCGGATTCGTCGGGAACTCGCCGGCTCCGGAGAGCCGCTGTCGTGGAGCGCCCGAGTGGGACGCTTGTCGGAGTTTATGCAACCGATCGATGTTACGCCAAACTCCAATTGAAGGGTGACTGTCATGGCGGAGAATTCAGCCATCAATGCATTGATTGTTTCTTCGTTCGATGGGGGAGTCACCTCGGCGACCGGAGGATCGGACCCAGGGGCATCCCCTTCGATCGTTCGGGACGGGCTCCCCTACATCAAAGTCCGGGACGTCGCCGGATTGAGGGTGGTCAACGTGGTGAACGCGGAAGTGCTCTTCGAGGAGGGCGCCATCCGGCAGCTCCGCACGCAGCTCCACCGCCTGGTCGAGGAGGGGTCTACCCGACTCCTACTGAATTTCGGCGGCATCCGGTACATCTCGAGCGCCGTGCTTGCCACGCTGGCCGGCCTGTATCTGCGAGTCGAGCGGGCACAAGGTCGTCTGGGCTTGTTCGGAGTCGAGCCGCTGCTCAGGGACATGCTGCGCATCTGCCGCCTGGAACGGGTGTTCGACATCTACGCCGACGAGGCGGAGGCGCTGAGCATCGGTAAGGCCGCGGACGATCGGCGGTGATCTCGAGCGCAGCGGCCTGAAGGGCCGCAGCAACCCAGCCCAGGGTGAAACCCTGGGATTCGTGCACCCCGCGCCTTCCTCGTGCACCCTGTAGGGGTGCCGGAAGTCTCCTGCGGCCCTTCAGGCCGCCGGAGATGGGGGCTGGCTTGCCGCGGACCCCGGGTTTCACCCGGGGCTTGGCTCCTGCGGCCCCGCGGGCCGCCCCCGGACGTCGTCCTCCCCGACTGCGGCGGGTGCGATCGCACGCGACGGGCGCGTGCTCAATCCAAGCGTTACGCGCTCTGGCCCCCGGCACCTGCGGTCGCCATAACACGATCTCTTTCCTTGACAACCATACGCGGACTTGCTCCAATCGCCCTTACGAACGAATTCGTAAGACAATTCAACGGGACCTAATGCCAACAAGGACCGGGGCCATACTGCTCTCTGTCGGTCGCGGTCCTGCGGCACACGACTTGTAGCGCGGAGGGTGGGGGATGGGACGACCCGCGACGGGACGGCCATCGGACATGGAGCTGGCGATCCTCAAAGTGCTCTGGGACCGGGGGCCGAGCACGGTGCGGCATGTCCTGGAGGTGCTGGAAGCGCAGCGTCCCGTCGGCTACACCACCGTGCTGAAGATGATGCAGATCATGAGCGACAAGGGGCTGGTCCGCCGCGACACGCGCAAGGAGCCGCATATCTATCGCCACCGCCACCAGCCGCGCATGATCCTGCGGCAACTGGCCGGCGACCTTCTCGAACGGGCGTTCGACGGCTCGACCCGCGGCCTGCTCTTCCACGCGTTGGAGCACAAGAAAGCCTCTCCGGAAGAACTCGACGAGCTGCGCCGATTGATCGACGAGCTGGAAGGGAGGTCGCGATGAAAATGACCATGCTGGCCCGGTTGCTGGAGAGTCCCACGGCCGAGCGATTGGCCCGGGCCCATCTGCACTTCCTCTGGGAGGGGCTGGTTGTCGGCGTCGTCGCCTGGCTGCTGCTGGCCGCCATGCGGCGGGCCTCGCCCGGCGCGCGATACCTGGCCGAGGTGATCCTGCTGGGTATGCTGGCGGCCTGCCCCTTGGCGACCTGCGCACTCATCCCGGCCGGGTCCGATCGCCGTGCGGACTCGGGCGGGTTCGCGGTCGTGGCCGATCGATCGGCGCGCGAACCGAGTATCGCGATACCGGCCGAACCTGCGCCGGGCGAGTCGCCTGCGGCATCCGACGCGCCGCAGGCGAGCCACGTCCCCGTCGGGCCCGGGCCCGCGCACGTCTCCCCGCCCGACCGGCTGCCGGTGCGGGACCGTGCGTCGCCGTGGTTCCTGCGTATGCGTGCGACCTGGGTTGATTCGCGCACCTGGTTGGAAGGGCACCTGGCCTGGGTGGCCGCCGGCTGGGTGCTGGGGGTGTGCCTGCTCTCGATGCGGCTGCTGCTCGGCTGGGTCGCCATCGAGCGGTTGAAACGCGTTGGGGTCCGTCCCGTCGGCGGCGATCTGAGGACGCGGCTGGACGACCTGGCTCGGAGGATGCGGATCGATCGGGTGGTGGGCCTGCTGGAGTCGGCCCTGGCCGAGGTCCCGACGGTCATCGGCTGGCTCAAGCCGGTCGTCTTGCTGCCGGCTCGGGCGTGTACGGGCCTCTCTGCCGAGCAGATCGAAGCGATCCTGGCGCATGAGCTGGCGCACGTCAAGCGGTTCGATCACGTCATCAACTTCCTCCAGGTGGTGATCGAGACCTTGCTCTTCTATCATCCGGCGGTCTGGTGGCTATCGCGAGCGATTCGCCGCGAGCGTGAGGAGTGCTGCGACGATCTGGCGGTTTCCCTGTGCGGCGACCGGTTCGTCTACGCCAGGGCCTTGACGGCCATGGAGTCCCTGCGCGGCCGCGCGCCGGGGCTGGCGATGGCCGCCGGCTCACGCGGGAGTCTGTTGCGCCGGCGGATCCTCCGGCTGCTGGGCGTCCCTCATGAGCCAGCCCCGACCGCCGCCCGATGGCTCGCCGCGGCCGTGGCACTGGGTCTGATGATCGCCCTGGGATTCGGGCTGACCGGGCCGGCGACCGCGGCCGACGGTCCGACGGCCTCGCCGCTGGCCGCCCTCCGCCGCGACCAGATCCCGGCCTACGAGTTGAAGGTCGCCGGCGCCGTCGATCCCGCCGATGCCTCGCCCAGCCTGGTGGCGATCCTGGGCGACAGCCGCTTGAAGATGATGGAATATGTCGGCAGCCTGGTCTTCACGCCCGACGGCCGCAGCTTGATCAGCGCCGGCAATCACGAGATCGCTTTCTGGGATCCGCGCACCGGCGAGCAGCAGCGCGTCCTCCGCGGGCATACCGACAGGGTCGATGAGCTGGCCATCAGCCGGGACGGTCAGACCCTGGTCTCGGGCAGCAACGACCACCTGGTGAAGGTCTGGGACGTCGCCACCGGCAAGGAGCGGCTCACGCTCAAGGGCCATCGGAACTTCATCTCCGCCGTAGCGATCAGCCCCGACGGCAAGCTCGTCGCCTCGGCCGACGACGAGATCCGGACTCTGGGACATCTCCGCCGGCCGTCAGCGCGTCCACATGAAACGGCTCGGCGAACATGGCCGATCGGTCGGCGGGCTGGCCTTCAGCCCCGACGGCCGGACCCTCGTCTCCGGCGGCGAGGACGGCAAGATCCACGTCTGGGAGGTCGCCACCGGCCGACTCGACCAAGACTCTGGAGCCACTCCGCGAGCGCGTGGAGAAGCCGTCGCCTTCAGCCCGGATGGAGCGACGCTCGCCGCGGCGGGCCACGAGCAGGGATTGGTCCTCTGGGATACGACGACCTGGACGATCCGACACCACGTTCCCCCGAGCCGAATGGCCTCGGCGCCGAGGCGCTGGCATTCGCCCCCGATGGCCGCCACCTGGCCTTGTCGCTGGGCTTCGCGGCCCGGATGATCGACGTGGCCACGGGCAAGGAGGTGTGGTCCTCGCCCAAGCAGCCCGTCGGAATGAACGCCATCGCGGTGAGCCCTGACGGCGCGACGATCGCGACCACCGGCCTGACGATCAAGCTCTGGGATATCGCCACCGGTCGGGAGAAGACACCCAGCCTGACAGGACACGGCGGCGCCATCGAGTCGGTCGCGTTCAGCCCCGACGGGACGACCCTGGCCACGGGCAGCTCCGACCGCACGGTCAAGCTCTGGGACCTCGCCACTCGCCGCGAGCGAATGACTTTGGAAGGTCACACAACCTACGTCCAGTCGGTCGCGTTCAGCCCCGACGGCAAGTCGCTGGCTTCGATTGGGTTCACACCCGAATTGGTCCTCTGGGAACTCCCTTCCGGCAGGCGTCTCCGAACCTGGAAGGGCGAGGGCGACCTGGGGCAGAGGGTCCGCTTCAGCCCGGACGGCCGCTGGGTCGCGGCCGAGACGCTTGTCGCGGCGAGGAGGAGGCGGGCTCACGGTCTGGGATCGGGCCACCGGCAAGCCGAAAGCCCAGTTCGAAGTCGGGCGACGGGTCGTACCTGTTCACGCCCGATAGCAAGAAGCTGATCTTCGCGGGCGAGTCGGAGCCGGTCGCCGCGGAAGCGCCGGCTGCTCGTCTGGGATCTCCAGCAAGAGAAGATCGAGCGAACGATCGAAGATGGGCTCTTGCCATCTCAGACTGCGGCGTGACCGCCCTGAGCCCTGACGGTCGGGTCCTCGCGCTGGCGGGCTGGAACTATCCGGACGAAGAGAAGGGAAAGCCTGTCGTCGTCCTCTGGGGCCTGGCCGAAGAGCGGCCGCTCTACCGCCTCGACCAGTGGGCCGATCACCTGGCCTTCAGCCCCGACGGCCGCACGCTGCTGGGCGTCGGCCGCGACGGCCTCGCCCAGGTCTGGGACCCGCGTAACGGCACGCTTCGGGAGACGATCCGGGTCTGCGAGGCGGGCCAGTTCGCGATCCGCGATATCGCCGTCGCGCCCGACAGCCGGCACTTCGCGGCGGCGCTGGGCAACGGCACCGTGCGGATCTTCCGGCTCGAGCCCGCACCCGAAGAGTTCGCGCCCCGCGCACTCGCTGCCAGACGTCGTGGCCCGGCCCGAGCCTCCGCTCGACCTGTGGAAGCAGTTGATCGGCCAGCCCGCGCCCGAGTTCCGCGCGATCCAGGCCTGGGCCGGCGGGCCTCCGGTCAAGCTGGCCGACCTCCGCGGGAAATTCGTCTTGCTCCATTTCTGGAACTCTGCAGAGCGAGTTCCAGATGTCCGAGCTCATGGCGCTGCACGAGAAGTTCGCCGACCAGGGATTGGTCATCATCGCCATCCAGCGCGACTGGGGCGTCGCCTCGGTCGAGGATTGGCAGGCCCACGCCCTTCGCCGCGAGGATTGGGGCAATCGCGCCTTGCCCTTCCGGATCGCCCTCGATGGCGGCGGGCCGACGCCGATCGAGGGGACCGACGCCAAGGGCCCCGGCGCGACCCACGCCGCCTTCGGCGTCCAGGACGAGTCGCCAGGGCTGGCGGCCTTCAGCCCGTCAACCTGCTCATCGGCCCCGACGGCAAGGTCCTCGAGGGCGTGGATTCCCCCTGGACCCTCGAGCGCGAGCTGGAGGCGCGGATGGGCGTCAAGGCGAAGCTCCCCGCCTGGCGCCTGCGGTTCGATCAGAAGTACGCACTCGCCGACGGCCAGATCCTCAAACGCGTCGGGCCACCGTATCCTCCCGAGCGGTCCGACTATTTGTTCTACACCTCGCGCGGCGGGCGGCCGGATCCGCAGCGTAGCGAGATCTTTCGCTGGGACGGGCGATTGCGTCACTGGGGGGGCATGGGGATCAGTCGCTTGCAGGATGTCCTCGACTTCGTCCTCAAGCTTCGGCGCGGCGAGTTCGACGGGCCCGCCGATCTCCTGAATCGGCCCGTACCGGGCGACTGGATCGTTCGCCCAGGTGCCTCGACCGACCGATCAGTTGAAGGCGCTGGAGACGATCCTCGCCGATGAGCTGAAGATGCCCATCCACTTCACCTCGCGCGAGATCGAGCGGGAGGTCATCGTCGCCGCGGGCCGGTATCAATTTCACCCGCTGGGCGACCTGCCGAACGAGCGGTTCGTCCACCTGGGCACGGGGTCGTTCCCCTCCAACGAAGGCGGAGGTGGCTCGGGCTCGCTGAGGGAGATGCTGGACTGGCTGGGCAACCGCGTCGAGCTGCCTGGTCATCGACGAGACCGGATCATCCCGATGAGAAGGTCCAGTGGCGCGACCATCTCGTTGACACGATGAACGAGATGGCCTCGGACACCGAGTCGGGTCGCGAGCTGCTCAGACGCCTGCTGGAGAACGTCTCGAAGCAGACGTCCTTGACGTTCCACCAGGAGCGGCGGAAGGTCCGGGTGTGGTTGATCTCGGGGCCGTGAAGTCGCGCGTCTTCTTCCCAGGAGATTCGGTCGCACTGCGGGGCGCGTCGGAGACTCGAACGATGACTCTTTCTCGAGCACCGGCGCTCCCTCCTGAGACCGCACGCATCCTGGCCGGAGATCGGGTTTCGTGAGGAATGAATGGGTCGGCGCGTGTCCCTGTGCTACGGCTTGGCCGCTTCATTCGTGATGAGGATGATCGTGGTCGTGATGAGGGTGCGTAGGACCTTCGCCGTTGCGGCCGGGGACGGGCTTGGCGTTGGCGAGGACGAGGCGGCCGGTCTCGACGCCCTTGGTGCCGATCAGGTTGTTGGCCAGCTCGCGGATCTGCTGCGCCGGGCCGCGGAGCAGGATCACTTCCAGGCATCGGTGCTCGTCGAGGTGGACGTGGGTCGTCGTGACGACTCGGTCGAGGTGATGGTGCTGCAAGTCGGTTAGCCGGCGGGCGATCCGCGAGACATGGTGGTCGTAGATCAACGTGACGACCCCCATCGCCTCGCTCTCGTCCTGGGTGATCACCTCTTCGATCAGGGCGCCGCGCATCAAGCCGCGCACGGCTTCGCTCCGATTCGGATAGCGGTGCAGCTCACGGTACTGGTCGAACTTGTGGAGGAGCTCGCCGCCGATCGCGACGCTGAATCGGACCAAGGGGTCTTTCACGGGTGGGCTCCTCTGCCTTTGTCCTATTCGCGTGCTGTGCCGAAAACTCAATGATTTCGAATTCAGATTAAGATGAAGATTAGGAAGAGGAGTAAGAGCAAGAGTCGTCCTCCGTAGGCTCCCTGCGCATGCGCCTCTGGGGATTCCGAATTCCGGATTCGAGATTCCGGATTCCCGGATCATTCCCCTTCGGGAATCGGGAATCGCGATTGGGTTGCGGCCGAAGGCCGCGTTCGAGTCGTCCTCCGTAGGCTCCCTGCGCCGTGCGCCTCTGGGGATTCCGAATTCCGGATTCGAGATTCCGGATTCCCGGATCATTCCCCTTCGGGAATCCGGAATCGCGAATCGGAAATCCCGATGGGGTTGCGGCCGAAGGCCGCGTTAGGATTAGTCGGTCTCAGACCGTGTCCGCCGGCTGGTGTTTGTCATAGTCGCGTGTCGAGTTTCGTTTGATCAATCCCATGAGCATCCGCACGATTCTCTGGAGACGCTCCTTGCCGGGGCGAATGTCGTCGAGGGTTAGCTTCGCCTTGGCGACGAGGATATCCAGCCTGGCGGCGCATTCCAGCGCGGAGCCGTGGGCGATATCGAAGAAGCGGCACCGATCCTTGGGGGAATACTTGCCGTTGCCTTCGGCAATATTCAGTGGGATCGACGTGGAGGCGCGATCCAACTGGTCTTTGACCTCACCGACGCGCACGGCTCCCTCCAAGACGCCCGACAGCCATGCGACGAGCGCGATGGCTTCGCAATAGACCTCCAGTCTTTCGTGATCGAACCAGGTCTCCTCAGTCACCTTCATGAACTCCGACTCCTGATGGTCCTCTGTGGCGATTCAACCAGGCCGCCTCAGAGGCGTGCATCAGATCCTACTCTTCCTCTTACTCTTGCTCCTACTCCTCTTCCTAGTCTTACTCCTCATCTTACTCTTAATCGGATTCCTCTCCCTCCAAATCTGACAGATCCGACAGATCCGAAGGACAAGGCAACTTAGCCCACCTTGGGAACCTCCACCCACTCCCCATCCTGCTTCGAGCTGGCGACGGCGGCCTCGATGAAGGCCATGCCGGCGACGCCGTCGGCGATGCCGGGATGGTCGAACGGCTTGGGGGCCTTCTGGCCGCGATTGCCGCGGATGGTCCATTCCAGGGTCCGGTGCAGATTGGCGAGGGCTTCGTGGAAGCCTTCGGGGTGCCCGGAGGGGAGCCGGAGGTACGGCTTGACGGACTCGGGGATGTAGCCGTACTCGGCTCCCTGGCGATAGAGTCGCAACGGCTGGCCGCCGGCATAGTGCTTCAGCACCGTGTGGTCGGTGATCGACCATTCGAGGGTCCCCGTGGTGCCGATGACGCGGAATCCGTTGTCGTTCTGGGCGCCGATGGTGACCTGCGAGGCCATGATGGTGGCGATCACGCCGTTATTGAGGTCGGCCAGGACGGTGAAATCGTCGTCGAGGGCCCGGCCGGGCACGAATGTCTTGAGCCGGGCGCGGAGCTTGATGGCCGAGAGGCCGGCGACAAAACGAACGAATTCATAAGCATGCGTGCCGATGTCGCCGCCGCAGCCCGAGCCGCCCGCCTTGGACGGGTTGACCCGCCACGCCGCTTGCTTCTGGTTGTCGGCCTCGAGCTTCGTGGCCAGCCAGCCCTGGGGATACCACGCCTCGACCTTGCGGATCTCGCCGATCTCGCCATCGTGCACCAGCTCGCGGGCCATCATCACCATCGGGAAGCCGGTGTAGGTGTAGGCCACGACGAAAGGAGTGTCCTTGGAGCGGACCGTGGCATGGAGCCGGCGGGCCTCGTCGAGCGTGGTGGTCAGCGGCTTCTCGCAGAGGACGCCGATCCCGGCGGCGGCGGCGGCGTCCGCCGGGCCGAAATGGGCGTCGTTGGGCGTGACGATCGTGACGTAGTCGATCCGCTCCGACTCGGGAAGCGCCGCCTCGGACTGGATCATCGTCTGCCAGTCGGGATAGCCGCGGGGCATGAACAGCTCGCGCGCCGCGGCGAGGGAATCCTCGGCCTTGCTCCGCAGCGCGCCGGCGGTCAGCTCGGCCGAGTTGTCCATCAAGATCCCACGCCGATGCGGTGCCCCGAAGAAGTTCGCCGGACCGCCCCCGCCTACCATCCCCACGCGCAACTTGCGATGACTCATCGTCGTTCTCCCGGATGTCAGGGCCTCTGGTCCTGCCACTATAGCCGGGCGCCCGGGGACCGCAAAGGGGCGAGTCGGCCGTCGGTGCCGTCGGACCGGCCGTCGGCCCACTCCTCCACCCATCGACTCAAAAGAGATTGTGTTTCCGGGACCCATCTCGTTAGTTTATGGATAGGTCGTGCGTATTCATCCAGGGAGCGAATCGGCCGGCGTGCGGGCCGTTCCTCCTCGCGTCGCGGGTCGCACAACCGCTCATCTCCCGAGGATGTCGACAATCATGCAGCCCCCAAAACTGGAAATCATCGCCGCACGTCCGGCCGTCTGTCAGGACGAATCGTGCTTCCTGGATGTGCTGGTACGGATTGTCCCACCGGTCCCGGATATCCATTTCCTCCGGCCGCCGATCAATCTGGGGATTGTGCTGGACCGGTCGGGCTCGATGGCCTCCGGCCGGAAGATGAGCCAGGCTTGCGAGGCGGCGTGCTTCGCCATCAGCCAGTTGCTTCCCACCGACCGCGTGAGCGTCACGATTTACGACGATCACATCGAGACGATCGCGCCGAGCGCGCCGGTCGTCGATAAGCCGGGGCTGATCGCCCGGGTTCGGGGAATCCTGCCGCGCGGGAGCACGGCCTTGCACGGCGGTTGGACCGCGGGGGCCCAGCAGGTGGCCGAGCACGTCGACTGGGACGCCTTGAACCGCGTCCTGCTCTTGACCGACGGCCTGGCCAATGTCGGGGTGACCGACCCGAACGTGATCCGGGCCGACGTCAAGGGAATGACCGACCGCCGGGTCAGCACCAGCACCATCGGCGTGGGCGACGATTACCACGAGGACCTGCTCGAAGCCATGGCCGATGCCGGCGACGGCAACTATTACTACGTCGAGAGTTCGGTCCAGTTGGCCGATATCTTCCAGACGGAGCTGAACGGCCTGATGGCGACCAGCGGCCGGGATGTGGGGCTGCGGATCGAGACCGACGGCGGGGTCGTCGTCGCGGAGGTCATGAACGAGCTGGAACGCGAGCCGTCGGGACGTCGGAAGCTCCCCAACCTGGTGATGGGGATGCCGATCTCGATTCTCGTTCGGCTCAGGGTGCCGCCGCAACGCGACCGGGCCGAGATCGGCCGGTTCTGGCTCGACTGGGAACAACCGCGGGGCGAGGAATCGGGTCGGCGGTCGCTGGGCGCCGCACTGATCATCTCGGCTGTCCCGGCCCGGCAGTGGTCCGAGATGCCGGTCGACCCGGCGGTCGCCGAGCAGGTGGCCTTGTTGATGGCAGCCCGGGCCCGCAAGGAGGTCATCGCGGCGATCGATCGGCAGGACCTGGCCGCCGCGTGCAGCGCATCCGGCCAGATCCGCGCCGTCCTCTCGACCGCCCCGCAGACGGCGGAAGTGGCCAGTGAATGGGCCAACCTCCAAAAGACCGAGGATTCTCTCGCACTCGGTCAAATGGGCACGTCACGCAAGGCCGCTCATTACCAGCAGTGGTTCCGAAAGAAAGGCCGTGGCACGACGCCCCAGTAGTGGAAGGATGAAGGATGAATGGGACAGACATAAATCGTCTGATTCATCCTTCGGCCTTCATCCTTCTCAGTGAGGAGCTATTCCTCGCGTTGCGAGGCGGCCAGCTTCATGAGGAGTCGGAGGATTTCCAGGTAGAGCCAGATGAGCGTGACCATCAGGCCGAAGGCGCCGTACCACTCCATGTACTTGGGGGCGCCCTGATAGGCGGCCTGCTCGATGAAGTCGAAGTCCAGCAGCAGGTTGAACGCCGCCAGCCCGACCACCAGCAGGCTGAAGCCGATCCCCATGGGGGACGAGCTGAAAATCAAGGGCATCTGGGCGCCAAACAGGCTCATCAGGATCGAGATGAGATAGAACAAACCAAGCGCCCCGGTCGCCATGATGATGCCCGACCGGAGCTTGTCGGTGACGCGGATGAGCCGCGTCTGGTAGGCGAACAGCATCACGAACATCACGCCGCAGGTCAGGATCACGGCCTGGAAGGCGATGCCGTGCATGGGGACACCATGGAATTTCCGGTTGCCAATCCCTATCTCGACCATCTGGGACAAGGCGCCCAGGAAGATTCCCTCCAGCGCCGCATAGATCGGTGCGGTCACGGGCGCGGCCGTGGGCTTGAACATCGTGATCATGGCCACGACGAGGCCGCCGATCGCGGAGATGCCCAGCAAGGCCGGCGGGAGCGTGCCGCCGCCCGTCGCGTTCCACGACCAGATCGCCGTCGCGGACAGGATCGCCAGCAGGATCGCCGTCTTACCGATCGTCCCCTGCACGGTCGTCGTCGTGCTCCGCGTGCGGGAGGCACCGTAGACTTGCTCGTAGCCGGCGAACAGGTCGCGGGAAAATGCGGGATTGCTCGAACTCACAGTCAAACCTCCGGGACCCCAAGTCCAACCGAACCCGGGATTCCTAATTCCAGATTCCGAACTCCAGCTTTCGAATTCCGGAGCCCGGGGTCTTCAGAGCACACGAACAGGACGCGGAGAATTCCAAGACCGCCGCGTCCCCATCCGCGCGACCTCACTCTACCATTGTCCGTCGTCGGCGCGCCCTTGACAACTCGATTGATTCGCGATTCCTCCGCTCGGGTGAGTCATTCGTATTCTTAAGTCTTTTTGTCGAAACGATTTGGATAAGGTTGGAGCCGGCTTGCCCAACGTCTTCACCGATCTTTTCGAGGATTGAAGTCCCGCGCGATCTTTTCGGCCCAGGCGCGGTCCTCGGGTTTGACCGGGAGATCGAGCGGCGCCGTGTAGTCGATCGAGCGCGCGTAACGGGCCCGCTGGTAGACCGTATTGAAGACCTCCGCCAGGTTGAGTGGGATGTCCGGGTCAGGGGCCATCAGAGGGATCGGGATCGTCGGCAAAGGATCGCGGATCGACCAGGTGTAGATATCCGACAAGAATCGCCGCTCGGCGCGAGAAACGAACGCGTAATAGTGCCCTTTCGGCAATTCGTCCTCCATGGCCAATCGCTTGCCGCGGATTAAGAGATCGAGCTCGACCAGGTGGACGGGTTGATGGATGAGCTCGAGTCGCTTCTGGGAGTAGATCGGTTCACCAGGAGCTTCTTTGTTGCTTGGCGAGAGCAATTCGATGGCGGTCACCAATTCGCGATCCGGGAACCGACGAATCTCAATTCGAGCCTCGGACACTTCCTCCAGTCGATGCCGGGGAAGGGCCAGGGCCACCGGTTCCAAAGTCATCGTAGCCGAGGTCGGGGAGCTCGCTCCCGCTGTTCCGGTTGACCGAAGGATTCCGACGTCCGGCCAGACGTCGCGCTTGGTGTCGAGATCCGGCTCGTAAACCAGCGACAATCGTTCTTCGATCCGGACTTCATACGCGTCCGGCACACGATCGCCGAGCGCGTCTTGAGTCCATGTGAGGAATACGGTGTGGAACTCTTTCCAATAACCCTGATCTTCCAGGAAAGGGTCCATTCCGGGGAACGGGCTGGTCATCGTCGGGCTCCTCGACGCAAGATCGGGCCAGGACACGCATCTCATTGTATCCAGGATCGATTTCCCCACCAACGCCGGACGATCCCCGTACGAGAGCAACCTACCTCGGCGTGATCCGCGGCCAGGCGATCTCGACGCCCTGGGCCATCAGCCGGGCCTGGAAGGCGGCCAGGCGTTTGGGCGTGTTTCGTACCGACCGGGGCGATTCGTTGTGTTCGAGGCAGAATGCCGCGAGCGCCCCGGCGGCCTCGCCGATGGCCCACTCGACCGGATGGAGCCGGTAGCAGCCGTTGGTGATGTGCGTCGTCCCCAGGTTCTTGCAGGCCGGCAGCAGGTTCTCGACCCGGCGCGGGATCAAGGCGCCTAGCGGGATCTGGAACGGCAGCGAGCTGATGTCGATGTAATTGTCGCCGCTAGTGCCGGGATGCAGGTCGATTCGATAGCTGCCGACGCCGACGCTGTCGGGGAATGCCTGGGCCTGGACGTCTTCCCGCTTCAACTCGGCGCGGCGGCTCTCGGTGCCCACGTGCTGCTCCAAAACGGTGAACTCGGCCTCGATGCGGCGCGATTCGCGGATATACGGCGTCTTGGCCAGTCCGTCCTCGGTGCCGACCAGGTCGGGTCGGAGCTTCAATCCCTTCCAGCCGACCTTGCCGTCGGGGCGGGGACATTCGGTCTGGAGCCAGTACAGGAGCGAGAGGCTGAGCTGCTTGGCCCGCGCCACGTGTTTTTCGGCGTCGGCGGCCGTGACTCCGGGGCCGATCATCGGGCCGAGCCAGTAGTCGTTCTGCGGCCAGTTGACCAGGGTGATCCCCGTGCTGCCGGGATAGGCGCCGGGCTGGAAGTTGCGGGGGTCGAGGATTCGCCGGTAGAGCCACAGTCCCTCCCCTGCCCCGCGCGGATCGAACCCGCGGTTCACCGGCGCGAGCGTGATCGGGTTGCAATAGGTCAGGTCGAGGAGGCGGCCGGGCCAGGGCGGCTTCATCGTGGGAACATGATCGCGCCAGAAGGCGTATTCGTCGGGCCGGTCGATGGTGTGATCCTGGCCGTCGCGATACTCGACCGCGAAGCAGCAGGTGATCCCCTGCTGGTTGCCGGGCTGGGCGACGGGTGCCGCGTGCGGCTCGCCGGTTCGGTCGTGCGCCTCGGCGCCGATGACGTACTCGGTGCCGGTCATCGGCAACAGGTCGCCCAGCTCGGTCGCGTCGAGGAAATAGGGGGCGGTCAGGGTGCATTCCCGCCCGGTCTTCCGGTCGCGGACCACCACGGCGCGGACCCGGTCGCCCTGGGCCTCCGCGCGGACCGGCTCGTGCTCGAGCAGGGTCAGGAGCCGGCCGCTCGATGCCGAGGGGGCCAGCATCGCCGTCAACGCGGCCAGCGCCACCCTGGGCTCGTGGCAGAGCTTCGAGACGCCTCCGTTGCCGGGGTTGAAGGCTCGGGCCAATCGCGCCTCGGCCGTCATCGGATAATGGCGACGGTAATAGTCGCGGATGCCCTGCCGCAACGAGCGATAGGATGCGTTGATGCCGAACTGTTCGACCCAGGGATGCTCGTCGGGCGGCACGGCCTGCGCGGTGAGCTGGCCGCCGATCCAGTCGGTCGGCTCGGTCAGGATGACCGTGCGGCCCACCCGCAAGGCCGCCAGGGCCGCGGCACAGCCGCCCAGGCCGCCTCCGACGATGACGAGATCGGCGGCAAACTCCCGCCCGTGCCGGACGCGGGGCTCCTGGCCCCGCCCGGCCGTCGAAGCGAACAGCCCTGCCAGCCCGGATCCGCATCCGGCGAGGAAGTGTCGACGGCGCATCGTCATGGCGAACCTCTTGGCAATGATTGGGTCAGGAGTTAGGATCGTTCCTGATCTTACGCTGCAACACCCGACAGC
>CAWJTV010000010.1:0-80265 GCA_963845755.1 uncultured Planctomycetota bacterium | reverse complement strand
GTCACGCCGGAGGTTGCGGGTTCGAGCCCCGTCATCCTCGCTGAATATCATTTTTCGCCGAACCTCAATCCGAGCGATACGGAATCGGGTGGGCCATAACTCCTTTTCGCCCACGCCTATCACAGCATCAGGATGGAGCGATTCCGGACCGGCGCAATGCCTGGGAGTCGTCCATGACCCTCCCCCTCACCATCACGATCATAGCAAGTCCGAGCGATCGGTATCGGGCTGAGATGCCGGACGGTTCCCTCGAGGCCGGTTCCCTGCGCGAGCTGGGAGATCGATTGAGGGATTTCCTCGCGAATCTGGAGGATGAATCCGCGGCTGAGCGGCTCGAGCTGGACCATCTCTCCCGGTCGGCCACCGATCAGGCCACCTTGCTCGAACTGGCCCGGACTTCACCCCCCCCCGAAGCGTGGTTCAGCGAGGACTGACGAGACCACCGATCGGGAGGTTGTCAACCATGTCGACGAGGACCTTCTATGGCCAGATCGTCCGTATTCGCTTAACTCGCCACGGCCAGGAGAAACTCCGGCCGGTCGTCGTCGTCACTCCGAATGAAGTGATGGCCGAGGGCGCGCCCCTCGTTGGGGTTGCGATCACCGGGACACCCGAGCCGCCCACGGGATTCGAAGTGCCGTTGCCGTGGCAGGCCCAGGGACGCTCTCGGACAGGGCTGGACAAGCCGAATGCCGCTGTTTGTTGCTGGTTCGTCAGCTTCACCTCCGCTGACGTGATCGACGCCATCGGCCACGTCCCGCCCGAGCCCATGCGAAGGATCGAGGAGGCCATCCGACGTCACCGGGGCGATCGAATCCCATGAAACCGATTTCCATCGAATTATTCCCGCCGGCCTGTCACGCCAGAGGTTGCGGGTTCGAGCCTCGTCATCCTCGCTTTCAGTCCTGAGAAGATACCTTCGTGGGCTTTCCTCGCCGGTCACGCAGTCATTTCACCGTGTTCGTTGTCGGGGCGGCGGGGGCGGTGTCGAACCGTATCAACGCCTTGGCTTCCTTGTAGGCCAGCCATAGAATCAGGTCGTCAACGTCGCTACCCTCGCTCAGAGGGTCTTCCTCGTTCGCGGGCAGCGGCTTCATCCCGGCGGCAGCCTCGGTCGCGAGCTGGCGGGCCTCGGGCTCTTTGCCCTGCCGGAAGAGGGTCATGGCGCGGTAGAACGCGATCGTGTTGGCCACGGATTGGACGCCGGGATGGCCATTTGCCGCGGCCAGCAAAGTCGCATCGGCCTCAGCGAATCGACCTGCGCAGAATTCCGCCAGGCCGAGGCACATCTGGAACCAGGGGAGCCACTCACCGCCCTTGCCGAGTTCCACGGCCTTGCGAGCGAACACGAGCACCCCCTCGATCCGGGGCTTGTCAACCGAAGGGAGGAGGCAACACACCTTGGCAATCCTGTCGGCCACAAAAGGCTCCGTCACCTGGCCGGCTGATACCAGTGCTCGCCGACAGGTCTCGGCCCATTCCGCCTCCTGCCCGAACCACGCCTGGAGAGGTGCTAGCCTCAGCAACAGGGCCGAATCCTGCGGATTGGCGGCGTGCACCTTCGCCAGATACCAGATCGCCTCGCGCATGAGGCCCGCCGACTCATAATACGATGCGAGCCTCTGAAGGAGCGAGGCATCGTCCGGACCGGGGTCCAGGAGCTTGCGAAGTTCGGCTTTCGTCCGTTGACGATCCTCATCGGCCGCGTATACGTTGACGATGCCGACGGTCGCCTCCGGGTGATCCGTCACCGGCGGGTCGGGGGCCTTCTCGTCACCGATCGCGAAATACGCCATCGCGATCCTGGACCAGGGATCGGTCATTTTCTTGCCGGCAAGTCGGCGACTTTCGCGCAGGAATGCGTCGCCATGGCGACTGACCGCCAGCCGGAACCGTCCCAGAGTCGCGGCATCCGCGTCGCCGGGTAGGTGAGAGAACTCGAGCCGGATCCGAAGGCGACGCGGGGCCGGGATCGCCTGGCCGGGTGCGACGGCGAAATACGCCGTTTGCGCCGCGCCAGGTCGCTCATGGTTACTCCAGCCGCTTTCTCCCGGCTTCAGGGCGAGCAGGGCAGGACGCGTTGCGAACGTCGCACAGGCGGACTGGAGGCGAAGCGGTCTCCGTCCCGATGCCTGTGAAGGATCCGAAACAAAGGCTCGGAACGCGCTCAGAACGAACTCTCCTCCACCACCTTGGGTGCCCGGACCACCTCCAGGGAGACGGTCGTCACGCAGGGCTTCGAGTCGTATGGCTCGAACGTCCTCAGTAACGGATTCGAAATCCAGCGTGTACGCATCCTTGACCGGGCGCCGGCCCTCGACGAACACGGAGCCATCGTCCTGGAGCGTCAGCCTCTCCCCGGCGTCCGACTTCATCTCCGTCGGTTTGAGGACCGCCCATCCGACGGGTTTCTCACTCTCGTACTTCTCCCAGAGCATGTGCGCCCGGTCCGCGGCGACCGACAAGTTCTCCGGGTCCAGTTCGAGCGCCCTCCGGAAATCGGTCGCGGCGGCATCCCAGTGCTCGAGCGCCGCATGCGCGCGAGCCCGCTTCGCGAGCAGATCGATGTCGGTCGTCTCCGGGGTGACGACGTGGGCGTAATCGTCGAGGGCTTCCGACCACTTCTGGAGGTTGACGTATGCGTCGCCGCGACGGCGATGGAGCCGACGCAGGGCGCGGACATCGCCTTGCCCGGTTGTCCCGCGAGGACCCGGATGGCCCTCGTGAAGTCCGTCGCCTGGGCGTCCCATTGGGACGATAGGCCGGCGAGTTCGACGCGTAATTCGAGCAGACCCACGTCGCGCGGTCTGTCGGCGAGCCGTTCGGTCACGTCCCGGCGAAGGGCCTGCAACAGCTCGAAGGTTGCCGGATCGACGATGAACCACTCTCGCGTCAGCTCGATCACCTCGGGTTTGTCGCGGCCGTGGCGTCGCACCAGCAATCGGGCCTTCGTCCCGGGTTCACCGTCGAGCAGAACGCCAAGCTGGGCAATCGATTTGTCGGTCAAGACGGTGCCACCGACCGCCATGAGGGTGTCACCCGGGACAAGACCCGCCCGCGAGGCGGGGCTTCCGGGCAGTAGCCGGGTCACCCGGGCGGCGCCGCTCACGTCCTCGATCCAGAGCCCGAGGACCTTGGTCAGAATCCCATCCTGGGCACGGTGTCTTTCCCCACTCTCGAGCAGCCGGGCCGCGGCGTCAGGACGGTCCCGATACAGCAGCGCCGTCGCGACGCGAAGCAACCCGGGTGTACGCAGCCAGGCACCGGGATCCGTCGGACCGGCGGCCATCAACCGATCGAACGCCAGGGCGGCCTCCGCCCACTCCTTGCGCGAGGCATGCCAGTGGGCCTGCGTGGCGGCCAGGGCAGCCCGAACACGCACATCGCTCGCGTCGAGCCTGGCCAGCGCCTCGTGCAGCCGGAGGTTGTCGGAGAACATCCGGATGCGGCTCGGGAAGACGGCGTTCGAGTGCAGCAGCAGCCGCAATTCCCCGGCGGCCCGATCGGGATCGTTCCAGACGATCGACTTTGCGGACCAGAAAGCGGTGCTCCGTCCGCCAGCCAGCAACTGCTTGCCATCGGGGGAAAATGCGAGTGTTCGAATGGGACCCAGATCGATACTCCCGGAGTCCAACTGCATCAGCTCGCGCCGTGTCTCGGTATTCCAGAGGCGGAGGGTCTGGTCGCTGCTGCCGGACGCCAGCGTGCGACCATCCGGCGAAAACGCGACGGCCTGAACCTGGCTCGAGTGCCCCCGGAGCGTTTCCCGAAGTTTCCCGGTGCCGATGTCCCACAGGTGGACGTTCCCCTCGCGACTGGCCATGGCCAGGGTCTTGCCGTCCGGTGAGCAGGCAAGATCGTCAATCATCCCCTGTCCTCCTGCATAGTGCTGAGTATTCTTGTCGGGATTCTGGAGCGCGCGCACCGCTTTCCAGTTCGCCGTTAACCAGAGGATCGCCCGCCCGTCGAGTCCGCCGCTGGCCAGCAGCGCTCCGTCGATCGAAAACTCGAGTGCGAGACAGTAGTCCGTGTGTCCTTTTAGGCGATGGATCAGTCGGCGCGTGGCGAGATCCCAGACCCTGATCGGATTGGCATCTTCGTGAGGTGATGGAGTCCAGCGCCTCGAACCGAACCCTGCGACCAGGTATTTCCCGTCGGGCGAGAAGGCCAGCGCACCGATCGCTCCGATGTCGTCTCCCACCCAGAAGTTGGGCTCCTCCGTCGCTCCCGACAACGGCGGAAGCTCCGTTCCGGCGTCGATATCCCAAAGCGCGACATGAGGAACCCCGGCCTGTCCGCCACAACCCACAGCGAGCAGGCGTTGATCGGTGGGAGAAAAGGCCAGGGCCTCGACTCGCCCCATACCGCCGGCCGAGAGTTCCCGCACGAGCCGCCCCGTGCCCGCATCCCACAGCCGAATGCTGGTGCCGGCGGCGGCGGCGATGAGTTGCCCATCAGGAGAATAACGGACCACCAATGACGGGCCGGATCGTTCCAACATCCGGATCGCCGGGATAGCGTTATCCATATCCCAGACTCTGGCGGTCCTGTCGGCACTCGTCGAGAGGAGCCGCTTGCCATCGCTCGAAAACCCGACGGAAACGATCGCCCCTTGATGGCCCTTGAGCGTCCGAAGAGGCGTGCTGTTCGCGCTCAGTTTTTCTGGATCTGCCCAGACCTTGATCGTCCCTACGGTATCACCTGTGGCCAGCTTCAGACCGTCGCCGGAGTAGGCGATCCCCGAGATTGGCGACGCGTGCGCCAACTCGTTCCGTGCGATCAGGCGGCCCGTGGCTGTGTCGTAAACGTACAACCCTCCAGTAGCCAAGGTATTGATCGCGATCCGCCGGCCATCGGGACTGAGTGCGGAGGAAGACCTCCCTCCATGTTGTGAAACGTCCTGTGCCGACGGGGAGACCGTCCCGGTGGCCATGTTCAGTTGGAAGACCGAGAACTCGTTGCCGAAGGGACCATGACCGACGACGGCCATCGTCAGGCCATCGGCCGAGAGGGCGACGCCCTCGGTACGTATGAATCCCTGATCGAGGGAGGCGATGACCTGGCCGCTCGCA
Organism: uncultured Planctomycetota bacterium; assembly: GCA_963845755.1. Lineage (GTDB taxonomy): Bacteria > Planctomycetota > Planctomycetia > Isosphaerales > Isosphaeraceae > CAWJTV01. The sequence continues at coordinate 75,193 of CAWJTV010000010.1, read as the reverse complement.
GTGCTCAACCATCGGATCCGGTTGTCGACGATGACCAGCCGGTCGCCGTCCCGCGCGAAGATCAGGCGACGGGGTTTATTGCCATTGATCCCGATGACATCGGGGGAATCGGTCGAGAACCGCTCTTTGCCCGTCGAGGTATCGAATACGTGAACCTTGTTACCTTCGGCGAGTGCGGCGAGCTGTCCGCCGGGCGACAGGACGAGGACCTGTGCGGTGGGACCTGCGGGCAGGTCGCGACGGCTCGCTTCCTGTTCGCGCTCCAAATCCACGTCCCAGCGCCTGAGCTGGCCGTTCCGATCGAGCGTCGCCAGTTGACCGTCCGGCAAGAAGGCACCGGCGAGGACAGGCGCCGCGTGGCCCGAGAGAATCAAAGGCGCTGCGTTCCATCAGGTGCTGGTGGAAGTGCCACTCGAAGCCGCGGAGATCCTCCTTGCCCTCCAGGCTCGAATTCTGCCATGGGTCGTGAGCATTCAGCCGGCTGCGGATCTGGGCCACGGTGGCCTGCGGGTCCTTCCACATGAACGGGACCAACTGCATGTCGGTCGTATACAGGAGCTTGCGGCCCGACTCCTCGGCGGCTCGGGCTGATTTCTCGGCCGCTCGTGCCTCGGTCCCCGCCGCCTCCGCCTTTTTCAGACTGGCGATGACCTCTCCCTGTTTCGATTCCACGAGGCTCAGCGCCTTCCGCTCGCTCTGGGCCACCTGGGCGAACCACCTGGCGGCCAGAAGCGAGCCGGCGGTGGCCACGAGCAGCACGGCGGCGAGCGTCCCGCTCAGCGCCGCGATCCCCGGGTTGCGCCGCGACCAGCGCCGGAGCTGCTCTGCCGGCGTCGTCCGCCGCGCCTGGATCGGCTCGTCGTCGAGGAAGCGCTGCAGGTCGGCCGCCAGCTCGCCCGCCGTGGCGTACCGATGCCCCGGCTCCCGCTCGATCGCCTTGTGCACGATCGTTTCCAGATCGAGCGGGACCTCCGCGTTCAGCTTCCTTAGCCGTTCCGCCGGCTCGGTCGTCACCTGGCGCACTCAGCCGGCCGCGCTCCTTTTCGCCGAAGGCCGGCCGGAACGCCAGTAGCTCATAGAGCGTCAACCCCAGAGAGTAGACGTCCCCTCTCGCGTCGGACCTCCCCTCGAACGCCTCCGGCGGCATGTACCGCAGCGTGCCCAGGATGTCGCCGGTGTGGGTGAGGTTGGGCTGGTCGCTGGCCTTGGCCAACCCGAAGTCGGCCACCCAGACGGTGCCGCGCGTGTCCAGCAGCAGGTTCGACGGCTTGATGTCCCGGTGGATGATCCCCTGCTGGTGGGCGTACTCGAGGGCGTCGGCCACCTGCACGCCGATCCGCGCCACGCCTCGCCAGTAGGTCGACGTCTTCGACCGCGAACCGCGCCGATCGGCATTCTGACTCTGGCCCAGCAGCGAAACCGATGAGGAGGACAACGACACCGACTCGGCGATCTGACCGATGCCGGATCGGGTGCCGGACGGTGCGGAGGGCGCGTCGGGTCGCGATTTCGGGGCGTCTGGTGAGGTCGTTTCGTCCGCGTCCACCACGGGACCGGTGATTTCCGCTGCCGTCCCGGCCGGGTCGAAGCGGCCGGTCATCAGCGAGCGCGCGATGTCGACCGCCGAGACGTCTGGCCGCGAGCCCATGAGCTCGTCGCTTCTGGCGGCCGAAGCCGGCCGTCCGCTGCCGGCCTTGATCCGCTTCAGCTCGTCGAGCACTTCGTCCAGGCCCAATCCCTGGATGAACTGCATGACGTAATACGGCGTCTCCTCGTGCTCGCCCACGCCGAAGACCGGCACGATATTGGTGTGGTGCAACTTCGCCGCCGAGCGCGCCTCGCGCTCGAACCGGTGCCGTTGCTTGGCGTCGCGGAGGATCTGCGGCGGCAGGAGCTTCAGCGCCACGATGCGGCCGAGCGAGACCTGCTCGGCCTCGTAGACCACCCCCATCCCGCCCCGGCCGATCTCGCGGAGAATTCGGTAGTCGCCCAGTTGCTCCAGCGGTGGTGCCTTCGGTTGGCGCATCTCGCCTGTAGGGTCGCCCTCCAGCGATTCGTCGGCCAGCGCGATCTTCTCCATCATGGCCATGGCCGGGAAAACCTCGCGGATCTCGTCAGCGAGGGAGGGATGACGATCGATGTACTCCTTCAACGAGGGGCGTTGTCCCTGGCGGTACCGCTCGAGGAACTCCTCGGCCAGCTCGAGCACGACCCCCGAGCGCGATCCCGACGTTGACATGGTAACCCTCCGTCCCGTGGCGTCGACGCCATCGGGGTTCATGATGTGAGGCCCTCAGCCCGTGAATCCGATCAGAACGCCTCGAACCCTGGGATCTGCGAAAGGATCTCGCGCAACCTCTTGATCGCCCGCAGGTAACGGCTGCCCGCGCCGGCCTTGGAGAGGCCCAGGACCTCAGCGATCTCGGAGGTGCTCAGTTGCTCGAAGTGCTTCAGTGCCAGCACTTCGCGGTCGACGGGGTCCATGCTATTCAGCGCCTCCTGTACGAGCAGGCGGGTTTCTGCCTTGATGACGGCCTGCGACGGCGTGGTCAGCGTGCCCAGGAGCTGGGCCGCCAGCGAGACCGAGTCGGCCAGCGGCAGCCCGCCGCGGTGCAGCGTGACCTCACGATCGGCATCGCGTAGCTGGGTCCCGAGGTGGCGGCGGTGGACTTCCGCCAGCTTCAGTGCCGTCAATTGCCGCAGCCAGAGAAAGAATGGCAACACCGGCTGGCGAACGTACTCGTCGAGCCGGCGCCGCGTCGAGAAGGGCCTCCTGGACAACATCGGAGTCGTCGACCCGCCCGGTCAGACGGCGGCTCAGCCGCAGGTGTACCATCCGCTTGAGCCGGTCGCGGTGCCGGGAGAACAGCTCGCGCAGGGGTTCCTCCTCGCCAGCCGCAGCGCGGCGCAGCAGATCGGTGATTTCATCAGTTTCGGCCATATTCGGGACGTCCATACTCTAGGAAGTGCGATCCGGCGGCGATCGTCTCCATCCGAGCAGAAGTTTTTTGGATTTTCCCTGGAACGGCGTGGCGGCGTCCATCGGCAGCCGTCACGTTTCTTGCTCGGAATCCAGCTTGGCTGTTGACAATCCGACCCTCCCTCGGCCGAGAGTAGGCCCTTCATGAAACCTTCGTACTCATCACCGCCCCAAAGCGTCCATCCTGGGGTGGTCTTGATGGAAGTGCCCGAATACCATAATAATTCTCTCTGTTTCGGGCGGCGCGCGGCGGCGACGCAACGACCATCCGGTGCGGGACCAAGACCCGGCCCGATCATGATTCGGCCGGTCCAGGAGGTGTCAGGCCCAAGATGTACGTACCCAAAAAGCTGTTCTTCACGAAAGGCGTTGGGACACACCGTGAGAAGTTGACGAGCTTCGAGCTGGCCCTTCGCGACGCCCGGATCGCTTGCTACAACCTCGTTCGCGTCTCGAGCATCTTCCCGCCCAACTGCAAGGAGATCTCGATCGACGAAGGATTGAAACAGCTCGAGCCCGGTCAAATCGTCCATGTCGTCATGAGCGAGAGCGCCACGGCCGAGCCCAATCGGCTGGTGGCCGCGAGCGTCGGCGTCGCCATCCCCCGCGATCGGACCCTTTTCGGCTACCTGTCCGAACACCACGCCTATGGCCAGACCGCCAAGACCGCCGCGGATTATGCGGAAGACCTCGCAGCCGAGATGCTCGCCACCGTCCTGGGCGTCGAGTTCAACCCCGACAGCTCGTGGGACGAGAAGCGCGAAATCTGGAAGATCGCCGACGTGTTCTACAAGACCAAGGAGGTCACTCAAACGGCCATCGGGCATAAGGACGGGTTGTGGACCACGGTCGTGGCCGCGGCGATCCTTTTGCCGTGAGGCCTCGCCCCGGAAGGCTGAGGGATGAAGGATAAATTGGATCTCTTCTCATTCAGCCTTTCCGAAGAAGGGCACTCGCATGGACTTTCTGGAAACGATCAGCCTGCATCGTATTGCGCCGCCGGAAGTCTCCGGAACCGAGTCGGCCGCCGACCTGATCGACCGCGCCTTCTCCAGCTATAACGCGGGTCGGCTGCGGGAACTTTGTCGCGTCTTCACCGAGAAGCTCCTTCAGCCGGATTGCACGGTCGGCCTGACACTCTCCGGTGCCCTGACGCCCGCGGGGTTGGGGATGAGCTGCCTCATCCCTCTGATCAAGGCCGGTTTCGTGGATTGGATCGTCTCGACCGGTGCCAACCTCTATCACGACACCCACTACGCACTCGGCCTGCCACTTCACCAGAGCCGGCCCAACCTCGATGACCTTGCCCTGCGCCGCAATGACGTCATCCGGATCTACGACATCGTCTTCGACTACAAGACCTTGCTCGATACCGACTCATTCTATCGAGAGCTGATCCAGGACGAGGCGTTCGCACGGCCGATGGGGACCGCCGAATTCCATTACGAAGTGGGCCGGTATCTCCATGGGCGCGCTCAAGCCCTCGGGCAGCCCTCACCCAGCCTGCTGAGTGCGGCGTTCGAGGCCGACGTGCCAATCTTCACCTCGAGCCCGGGTGACAGCTCGATCGGCATGAATCTCGCGGCGCTGAGCCTACAGGGCGGCCGGCTCCAGATCGATACGCTCCGCGACGTCAATGAGACGGCGGCCATCGTCTACGCCGCCAAACGAGAGGGAGGGAAATCGGGCGTCCTGATCCTCGGCGGAGGCAGCCCCAAGAATTTCATTCTTCAGACCGAGCCTCAGATTCAGGAGGTGCTCGGCCTGAGCGAGAGTGGTCACGATTATTTCCTCCAGATCACCGACGCTCGGCCCGATACGGGTGGGCTCTCCGGCGCGACAGCCAGCGAGGCCATGACCTGGGGCAAGGTCGATCCCGAGAAGCTTCCCGACTCAGTGACCTGTTACACCGATTCGACCATTGCTCTGCCACTCTTGACGGCCTACTCGCTGGCTCGACATGTCCCGCGGTCGCTTCGCCGCTTGTATCAGCAACGCAGCGGTCACTACGAGGCGCTCCGCTCGGCCTATGAAACACGACTCCGAGAAGACGCGTCGAAGCCCGGGACCGGGAATCGGTCGCGCTGAGGGCGTTGCTTCGTTCTCCACAGATTGGCCCGCGCATGTCCCAACGGTTATCCACGACCGTTCTGGTGGTCGACCCCGAGAATCCCGACTCGTCTGCGCTCGAACAAGCGGCTCGGATTCTGCAGAGGGGGGGTCTCGTTGCCTTCGCCACCGAGACCGTTTACGGACTCGGCGCCGTGGCGACCGACGAGCGAGCGGTGTCGCGAATCTACGCGGTCAAGGGGCGGCCCGCAGTCAATCCGCTGATCGTCCATGCGGCGGGCGTCGATCAGGCTCGGGCCTGCGCGTGCGACTGGCCCGCCGCGGCCGACGTGCTTGCCAGTCGATTCTGGCCCGGACCGTTGACACTCGTCCTCAACCGAGGCCGGCGAATTCCGGACATCGTCGCCGCCGGGAAGGCCACGGTCGGGCTCCGGGTTCCGGCGGGAACCGTCGCACGCCGCTTGATCGACATGACCGGCGAGCCGCTCGCGGCGCCCAGTGCCAATCGGTCGAACCGACTTTCGCCGACCCGAGCCGAGCATGTCCTGGCCGACCTCGAGGGTCTCATTGAGCTCGTGATCGATAGCGGACCCACGGCCTTGGGCCTGGAATCCACGGTCCTCGACATCAGCCACGAGCCCCTTCGGCTTCTTCGACCTGGGCCCATCACGATCTCGGACCTCGATGCGGTGTGCTCAAGTCCCATCATCGGGGCGCCGGCCGGCGAATCGGTCGAACGTCCCGCGAGTCCCGGGCAGCTTCCCGTCCATTATTCACCTCGGACACCCGCATTTCGCGTGGATTCCCTCGACGAGCTGTCTGTCATCTCAAAGAATGAAGCGATCGCGATCGTCTCGTTCGGCGATCCGTTGTTCCCGCACGACTTTCCATCGGCACAGGAGTTCCGGATGCCGTCGCCGGCAATGGCCTCACGACGGCTCTATGAGGTACTGCATCATTGTGACACGCTGAACATCCGCGCGATCATGGTGATCATGCCGCCCGATCGGCCGGAGTGGTTAGCCGTCCGCGATCGGCTCTTGCGCCGACTCGTCCCTTGATTGAGAGTCTGTCCCGAAGGGGCCGGTCCGTGCGAGCGGGGGGCGTCGGCCCCCTGTCTTGGAGGTCCGTCGCTCACCCGACAGCGGGCTGACGCCCCCCGCTCGCCCTTCTGGGACAGACCCTGAGAGTCGGTGAGCGGACGACCGCACCGGCTGGTCGGTTCATTCGAACAGCCGGCGCTGGGGATCAAATAGGGAGAAATCGGGCTCGGGCGGAGGAGGCTCGGGCAGTCCGAGGTGCAGATAGGCTGCGGCCGTCGCCTGTCGTCCGCGGGGCGTCCGGATCACGAACTCGCGGCGCAACAGATAGGGCTCGACCTCGTCCTTCAGGGTGTCGACCGCCACGTTCATCGTGGCGGAGAGGGCCTCGACCCCCGTCGGACCGCCCCGAAAGACGCGAATCAGGGTCTCCAGATAACGGCGGTCCTGCTTGTCGAGCCCCTCGGCGTCGACTTCTTGCATATCGAGCGCGTCGCGCGCGACGGCGAGGCTGATGTGCCCGTCGGCCCGGGCCAGGGAGAAATCGCGGACCCATCGCAAGCGCGAGTTGGCGATGCGGGGGGTTCCCCGACTTCGTGCGGCCAGCTCCCCGGCCGCGTCCGGCATGATCGTGGATCGGAGCTTGGCGGCATTGACCGTGATGATCTTCGCCAGATCATCGGCTTCGTAGAACTCGAGGTGTTCATGAATGACGAACCGCTCGCGGAGTGGGCCGGTCAGCATCCCGCTCCGCGTCGTGGCCCCGATGATCGTGAACTTCTTGAGCGGAAGATTGATTGTCCGCGCGGACATCCCCTCGCCCAGGACGACATCGACCCGGAAATCCTCCATGACCGGATAGATGAACTCCTCCACGGCGCTGGGCAATCGATGAATCTCGTCGATGAAAAGGATTGAGCCCTCCGTCGCATTCGTGAGGTAGGGCATCACGTCCATCTTCTTGTCGAGTGCCGCCCCGCTGGTAATGCTCAGCTCCACGCCCAGCTCATTATGTAAGACCGTCGCAAACGTCGTCTTGCCCAAACCCGGCGGGCCATCGAAGAGGATATGGGGGAGGGGCTCGCCCCGCTTCTTCGCCGCAGCCAGGCTGATGCCGAGCCGTTCAGCGACCCCGCGCTGCCCGACGATTTCCGAGAGACGTTGAGGGCGGAGTTTCTCGTTCGACCGGATCGACGGTTCGAGCCTCGGCCGGCCGCTCCGATCGGGAGTCGCGGCGGCGGCTCGGTTCGTCCCCGTCATCCGGCGTCCCTTTAATGATGGGCTCGCGCATGGGTCGGTCCTCTCAAAGTGGGGCGTGAGGAGTGGGAGTGCGGAGATTACCGCTTCTTCTGGTTTTCCGTTGGCTCCTGGCTTTCCACTAGAGCGCCTCACAGTTGGGTGGCCCACACGTGAAGCCTTCTCCCGAAGAACCCCCCCTTCGCAAGGGGGGGATATTGATCGGGAAAAGCCCGTTTCCTGTCCCCCCCTTGCGAAGGGGGGTTTCGGGGGGGTGAATTCGCAGCGCCTCAGGGCGTGTGTAATGCAAATGGTAAGCGCTCTGGTCAACGACTTTGCTGGTAGATCGCGTCAATGAGATCGGCTACGGACCGGTATTTCTTCTTCCCGGCCAGGACGCGGTCGATCGCCTGGCGGGCCTGGCTCTCGGTATGACCCACGGAGAGCAGCGCCGCATAGGTATCGCGGATGACATCGGGCTCGGCATTCTCGGGGGCTCCGTTCGATTCGGCCCCCGTGACCAGACCGGTCGCCTCGGAGCCGACGATCAGAGCGAATTTGCCGACCTTCCGTCTCAATTTGGCGACGATCCGCTCGCCGGTCGCTTCACCGATGCCCGGGAAGGTCGAGAGCACCTTCACGTCCTGGTCCTGGATCGTTCGGGCCAGTTCCCGGACCGGGCGGCGCCATCGCCCTCAATGCCTTGCGAACGCCCACGCCGTTGACCGAGCAGAAGATCTCGAAAAACTCGCGATCGATATCCGAAAGAAACCCGATCAGGCGGGGAAGCAGCCGACCGCTCATCGGGCCGCCTTCGATGTAGAAGATTGTGTGCAGCTCGAGCGGCTCCCCGACCTTCGACTGGATCGTCCGCCGGGTGTGCTCCGGGATCAGGACCTCGATCTCGAACGGATCGACGCGCAGAGTCACCGCCTCCTCGCCGACCGCCACGACGATGCCTCGCACTTTCGTCAGCACCGAATCGACCTTTCTGTTTCCATTCGCCCTGGCTGGACCGTGATACTTTGTTCAGATATTGTGCCCCACCGACGGCCGGATTTCAAGTCGAGGTTTCCAGGATCTCGGGGCCACTGGGGGCTCCTACGGGTCCAGCTCGAACAGGATCGCCGAGCGACCGTTTCGCCCGAACGCTGGGCGCCGCGCAGGGCGGCGGCAAGCTGAACTGGATGATGACCGTTTGGAAACTTCTGTCAACGCTTTTCCTCACAGCCGGGGCTCGCCGACAAGGTCCTGGGACTACCTGGCCGAGTTCAACCATCCGGTAATTCGGCGTGCGATCGTCCGTAAGGCATCGCGTGCGGGCCGCGCGGCGCGATTGTGCCCTCGAGTCGGCGGCCACGTTCGCGTCGCATCCCGAGGATCCGCCCGAGGTCCGGCGGCTTCGCGGCAGGTATCCCCGGAAAACACGCGGAAACTGACCCCTTGCACCAATTAAATCCTGATGTCAGTAATATTGAATTTGAATGATTCGGGACGTATATCCGGCCTCCGGGAGGACCTTCCGGGTAGGACCTGTCCCGAGAATTCGCTCTGACCGGCGAGTTTTTTCACCATTTCTTACAAGCCTCGTCTTCCATAAGTTGAAGAATTTGGTATGAATTGACGCAGGGACCGGTCGATTCATGCCGGTCGGACTCAAGCGAGTATGTCTTGGAGCGAGGTGATACCGATGGCGGTGAAGAAGAAGAGCAGCCCGTCGAAGCCCGCAACCAGCCCGAAGGCCGCCCCGAAGAAGTCGGCTCCCAAAAAGTCGGCTCCCAAAAAGTCGGGCACGAAGAAGTCCACCAAGCCGGCGGACAGCAAGTCCAAGCCGGCAGGCGCCCGAAGAGCGCCGCCAAGAAACCCCCGGCGATCAAGCTGAGCGACGCGCAAGCGCGGGTCCTCAGCGCTGTCTCACAGACGAACGAGGCGGGTTACGTCGGGACCAAGGCCGAGGGCCGGATCCTGGATGCCCTGCTGAAGCGGAAGATGGTCAAGAAGGGGAAGAAGGAGGCAAGCGGCTCCAGCCGGTTCCTGGTAACCAAGTCTGGCGCGAAGTACGTAGCGGCTCCGGCCGCCTCGAGTGCTCCGGTCTCCGCTCCCAGCGCCGCCCCCGATGCAGCGGCCGCGCCGCCGCCCACGGTCTGAGAACCGCGCGAGTTCATGCTCCTGGTGGACGAGGTCTTCGGACCTCCGTCCATTCTTGTTATCGCACAGAAGCCCCGGGACGTTGGCCCTAATCCCACGAGCCAACGTCCTTCTTTTTTGCAACGCGACGCACGTGATCTCGACCCCAACCTCCCCTGTCCGGAAGCCGAGCGTTGCTCTGCGACGACCTCGCCTTGGCGAAATCCGGCCTTCACGCTAAGATCCCCGCCTGTGTCACGGGCCTTTCCCGATGGGTCCGTGTCCGTGGACCGCTGATCGGTCCGGGTACAGGATCAGCGGCCGCCGTCTCGCCGACCGCGGCGCACGCGCGGCGAATCACGGTCGTTCTTCACGCGAAGGATAGGTTGACGGGCATGGATGTCGCGTCTCCCCGCAATCGCCGATGGGTGAGGAAGCCGGCCTGGCTGGGCCTGATCGCGTTCGCGATCCTGCCCGGCTGTTCCACCTACTTTGGCAGCGATGTCCTGGGCTCGATCCGCGAGAGCCATCCGCTCCAGAACCTCGCGAAGGCCACCGGCGAGAAAATGCAGTCGATTCAGGCCACAATTCACGACAGTCTACCCGTCTACATCGGTACCACACCCGCCAGCTTCCTTCGCCATGTTCGCTCCAATCCCGATCCAAACATTCGCTTCATGGCCTATGGCAAACTCGGAGACCCCGATCTGTACGACTCCCCGGCCGCGAAGACAGAGGCGATCACGACACTCGTTGCCAAGCTCCAGGAGGGGAAAGAGCCGCTGGCGATCCGGGCGATCATCGTCCGCAGCCTGGGCGAGCTGGGCGATCCCCGTGGCCGAGATGTTGTCGCCCGAGCGGTCAGCGATACCGAGGGCGTGGTACGAACCGAGGCCTGTCGCGCCCTGGGACGGGTGGGCCGACCGGAGGATGCGACGACGCTCGTCCGGATCATGACGGTCGATCCCCTGGAAGATTGCAGGATCGCCGCGATTGAAGGGATCGGTGACCTGAAATCGCGGGATCCCCGGGTTCTTCACGTGCTCATGGAGGGAATGGAACACGAAGACCCGGCAATCCGTCTCGGCTGTTATCGATCGCTCAAGAAGATCACCGGCAAGGACCTGGGCAACACGCCCGAAGGGTGGCGTCGGGAGCTCGAGCCGCAGACCGCCTCCTCCGCGAATTCTGGCGCTTCTCCCGCGAAGGAGCCTGCAAAGGGCCCGACCCGCCGTTGATTGACCGGCGATCCCGATTGTGCACGGGGACTCGGCTCACCTCGAGAAGCGGATGGCCGGTCCTGGATCGCCATGGCCGTAACGGCACGAACCTTGCGATAATACGAAGGTTCCGGAGCGAACCGCGGGCCCCGCTCTGGTGTCGATCAGTGTCGTGCGCGCGGGCCGAATTGGGTCGCTCGAGTTCGCGCGAGCGCATCTCGGACTTGTGGAAGAACATGGATAGCCACACGCTGGAACTCCTGGAGTTCGACAAAGTGCGAGCGCTCGTTGCCACGCGGGCCGCGTGTTCGCTGGGCCGGGTCGCGGCCGGGGCGATCGAGCCGAGTATCGATCCTGGCGAGATTCATCACCGGCAGGCGCTCACGACGGAGATGGTCGAGGCTCTGCTCGCGGGCTTGCGGCCATCGTTCGGCGGCTTGCACGACATCCGACTCCAGGTGCGTCGTGCGCAGGTTGGCGGGCTGCTCGAGGCCGAGGAGCTGGCCGAGACGGTCGAGACCCTGCGAGCCATCGGCGATATCGATCGCTGGCTCGCCCGGATCGGCGTCCAGTTCCCGCGCCTGGGCGGACTCCGACAGAATGTCGGCGAATTCTCGGGCATCGTCGTGGCCATCGAAGGGTGCCTGGACAGCCGGGCCAAGGTCCTGGATACCGCCAGCCGCCGGCTCACCGCCCTGCGCCGCGAGATCGGGCAGGTCGAAGAGCGAATCCAGGAGACTCTTCGTCATCTGCTCCGCTCGCCGGACGTGCGGAGGATCCTCCGCTTCCCGAACTTTACGATGGTCGGTCACCACTACGTACTACCCATTTCCAAGGACCATCGAGGCGAGGTCCAGGGCGCGGTCCTCCGCACCAGTGCGAGCAACGAGACGGTCTACATCGAGCCGGCGGCGATCGGCGAGCGGTCCGCCCAGCTCTCCTTCCTTCGGGCGCGCGAGGCCAAGGAGGTTCGGCGCATCCTGCGATGGCTCAGTGCCCAGGTGGGGATGGTGTCCGAAAGCCTGCTCGGGACGCTGGAGACCATGGCCGAGATCGACCGGATCCACGCCCAGGCACGGCTGAGCATCGATTATCGAATGACCGCCCCGCGATTCAACGAGGAAGGTCGGCTCGTCTTACGTGTGGCCCGACATCCTTTGCTCGAGGCCCTATTCCAGGGCGATTCGGTCATGACACGCCCGCCGGCTGGACCGGCCACATCCGTGGCACCTTCCGACTCCCCAGAGATCTCACTTTCGGTTTCGACCGCACCTCCGGCCGGCCCCGGACCCGGCTCGACCGCGCCGACGCCGACCTCGCCCACGAGGACGGTGGTGCCCATCGACGTGAATCTCGGAGCCCGATTCCATATCCTGGTGGTGACTGGTCCGAATACGGGCGGCAAGACCGTGGCACTCAAGACGGTCGGCCTGCTCGCGATCATGGCTCAGAGCGGGCTGCACGTCCCGGCCGCGGAGGGATCCGAATTCCCGGTTTTCGACGATGTACTGGCCGATATCGGCGACGAACAGAGCCTGGAGCAGTCGCTGTCAACGTTCTCTTCGCATGTCCGCCGTATCAGCGAGATCCTGGGCAAAGCCACCGCGCGTTCGCTGGTCCTGCTCGACGAGATGGGCGCCGGCACCGACCCCGCTGACGGAGCCGCCCTGGGGCGTTCGATCCTCGACGAGCTGACCGCGATCGGCAGCCGTTCCATCGTCACGACTCACATCGGCGATCTGAAAACCTATGCGTTCTCGACCCCGGGCGCGGAGAACGCAGCCGTCGAGTTCGACGACGAGACCCTCCAGCCGCGTTACCGGCTGCACATCGGCGATATCGGGCAATCGAACGCGCTGAAGATCGCCCGTCACTTGCAACTCCCCGAGCCCGTGGTCGCCCGAGCGGAGTCTTACCTCGCGCAGGCGTCGAGGAGGCGCGGTCCCGGATTGGGAAGTGCTCCAACATCTCCGCAAGGAGGCGGAGGCGGCTCGTCAGGCGGCCCTCCAGGCCCAGGCCGAGGCCGAACGGACCCGCGAGGCGCTGGCCCGACGCCTGGCCGAGCTCCAGGACGAGACCCGTCACGCCGATACGATCGCCGAAGCCCGGGCACGCCTCCAGCCCGGCGACCGGGTCGTCGTCCCGCGCCTGGGATACGACCGCCCCGGACGGATCGTCAAACTCGACCCCCGCAAGAAGACGGCCGTCATTGCGATCGGGCACGTCACCTGGAACGTCGCGATTGAGGAGCTCATCCCGCAGACCACACGCACACCGGTGGCTTCATCTCCCGCATCGAAAAGCCCCTCAGCGCGGCCCTCCATCCCGATCGACGAGTTCGAGCAAGAGTGAAGACTTCGTGGAACTGTCCGATCTCACCGTGGCCTTGCGGGCATCATTTCGATCGGCCCGTGCGATAAAGCCTGACGGCGTGGAAGCTCTCGATCAGGTCTTATGCTTGAGAATCCCTTGCGGTTCCCCCCACTGGACCCATGCCTGGGCCATCAGCCGGACCTTTCCCATGGCTTCAGGCGGCACGGGGTTCTGTTCCGTGATCGATTCCAGTGCCCAGAACCATTGGTCCGGCTCGCGACGCAACTCCTCGAGGATCAGGGGGACAACCTGCGGTCCCATCCCAGTAATCTTTTGGTACGGCCTGAGCATGGCCATTTGCGCCGAATTCGAGAGGAGGCGCGACTGATCCTTCCACTCGGCGGCGAGACGAGAGAATCGCTCGGATACACTCTGACCGACTTCGGCGACCCGCGTTGAAGGATCTGATACCTTCGACATCGCTACGAACTCCTTACGTGGACGCAGGAGATCCGTGTCAGTTTCCCGGCTCTAGCAGGTTCGGGCGGTTCAACGGGAGTGTGCTGGTTTGTGGACAGGCAGATCGGCGAGACCTAGCTGTCTCGGAATCCCATTGAACCTGCCAGCCTCGACCCGGATCAGGTCGGCCTCGGCGCAGGCTATCTCGGCCTCGGCAGTCGCATTGTCGGCCTGGTCACGGGCGGCCTGGGCCGCGGCGACGGCGTTGTCGGCCTTGGCATGGGCAGACTGGACCTCGACGCGCACCGCATGAACCTCGGCGCGGGCGGCCTGGGCTCTGTGATTGTTCCTCCGACGCTCGGTCACCAAAGCCACACTGAGGGCCAGGATGACGATGAGAAGCATGAGCGTGTCGAGGCGGAGTCCCCAACGTGGTCGTTGTTGCTTCACGATGTGGGTCCTGGATCACAAGTTTGTTCACTCACCATCTTCCCACATGAAGTCGCCCGCTTCTACTGGCCTCGCTGAAAACGTCGAGCGGCTTCGAAATCTACGGCATGCCTTCCTCCACCTATCCCGCTCCATTCTAACCATCGGCCTGGATGCGCCCAAGTCGAAGCGATCCTCCGCGCCCTCCGTCACGACCCGATCGGCACTTTCAAAAAAACCACGCCCAGCGGCGGCAGGCGGAGGTTGAGGTGGAAGGGGCGGCCGCCGTGGGGTTCGGGGATCCCCCAGGCACCGCCCTGATTGCCGACATTCGACCCGCCGTAGATGTCCGAGTCGGTATTGAGGATCTCCCGGTAGTATCCCCCGGACGGTACGCCGATCCGGTAATTCTCGCGGATGATCGGCGTGAAGTTACAGGCCACCACGACGGCGTCGGCCGGGTCGCGTGCCCGTCGCAGGAACGCGACAACGCTGTTCTCCCAATCGTGCAGCTCGAGCCACTCGTAGCCCTGCCAGTCGAAGTCGACCTGGTGGAGGGCCGGTTGCGAGCGATAAAGCGCATTGAGGTCGCGGATGAGCTCGAGGATCCCCTGGTGGTCCCGCCACTGGAGCAGGTGCCAGTCGAGGCTCGTGTCATGGTTCCACTCGCGCCACTGCGCGATCTCGTCGCCCATGAACAGGAGCTTCTTCCCGGGGTGGCCGTACATGTAGCCGTAGAGGAGCCGGAGGTTCGCCATCTTCTGCCAGAGGTCGCCCGGCATCTTGTCGAGGAGCGACCCCTTGCCGTGGACCACTTCGTCGTGCGACAGCGGCAGGATGAAGTTCTCGGTGAACGCGTAGATCATGCTGAACGTGAGCGAGCCGTGCTCGTACTTGCGATAGACCGGGTCCTTGGACATGTAACGGAGCGTGTCGTTCATCCAGCCCATGTTCCATTTCAGGCTGAAGCCCAGGCCCCCGAGATACGTCGGCCGGGAGACGCCGGACCAGCTCGTCGATTCCTCGGCGATGGTCAGGATGCCCGGATGCTCCTTGTGACAGACCTCGTTCAGCCGTTTGAGAAAGTCGATCGCCTCGAGGTTCTCGTTGCCGCCGAACACGTTGGGGATCCATTCGCCCGACTTGCGCGAGTAATCGAGATAGAGCATCGAGGCGACCGCATCGACTCTCAGCCCATCGAGATGGTAACGGTCGAGCCAGAACAGCGCGTTGCCGAAGAGGAAATTCCGGACCTCGGGCCGGCCGTAGTTGAAAATCTTCGTGCCCCAGTCGCGATGTTCGCCCAGCCTGGGGTCCGAATGCTCGTAGAGATGGGTCCCGTCGAAATAACCCAGGCCGTGGGAGTCGTTGGGGAAGTGGGCCGGGACCCAATCAAGGATCACCCCGTAACCGCGCCGGTGCAGGTAATCGACGAAGTAGGCGAAATCGTCCGGTGTCCCATGCCGCGACGTGGGCGCGAAGTAGCCCACCGGCTGATACCCCCAGCTTCCGTCGAAGGGATGCTCGGTGATCGGCAACAGCTCAACGTGGGTGAACTGCGTATGGTCGAGATGCGAGGCCAACTGCTCGGCCAGCTCTCGGTAGTTGAGGAATCCTTCACCCTGATCGACCTTCCGCTTCCAGGAGCCGAGATGCACCTCGTAGATGGCCATCGGCTTGTCCAGTCCCTGCCGATTGCTTCGCTGCGCCAGCCAATCCTGGTCAGCCCAGGTGAATTTCGAGATATCCCAGACGATCGACGCCGTCCTGGGGCGAAGCTCCGCCGAGAAGCCGTAGGGGTCGGACTTCTGAACGAGATACCCATCGTGCCGGCTCTTGATCTCGAACTTGTAGACCTCGCCCTGAGAGAGGTCCGGTATGAACGTCTCCCAGATACCGGTCGCGCCACGATTGCCCATCGGGTGTCGCCGGCCGTCCCAATGATTGAAATTGCCGGTCACGCTCACGCGCTGAGCGTTCGGCGCCCAGACCGCGAAGTGGACCCCCCGGAAGCCCTCATGGGTCCGAAGGTGGGCGCCGAGCCGCTCGTAATTCCGGTAATGCGTCCCTTCGCCCAGCAAGTGCAGATCGAAGTCGGTCAACACCGGCCCGAGCGAATACGGGTCGACGAAATCCCACGAAT
The DNA here is from genome assembly GCA_963845755.1 of uncultured Planctomycetota bacterium. Lineage (GTDB taxonomy): Bacteria > Planctomycetota > Planctomycetia > Isosphaerales > Isosphaeraceae > CAWJTV01. The sequence continues at coordinate 59,176 of CAWJTV010000010.1, read as the reverse complement.
GGCCTTCATGATTCTCCACCCTTAGCCGGTAAGGGAAACGCTTCGGCGCGATCTTCCAGGACCGCCACGAAGAACCCGTCCGGGTGGATCCGCTCCATCGCGATCCGTTCGCCCGGCTCGCCCCGTTTCAGGTCGACCACCCAGGCCGTGCGCGCCTCCGGGAGGAACGCACGGATCACCCATGTTTTCGGGACTCCGCTCCCAGCCGACACCTCGTGCAGACCCAGTATCGCGTAAGGGTCCCAGTGGTCGCCATGGACGATCATCTCAACATCGCGCACCGACGTGGAAGGTCCCGGCAGCGTCTTGACAGGCATGATTATTTTCCTACGCCTCCCCCTGTATGGAGCAGGGCTCGGGGGAAAGAAGGCTGAAAAGGAAGGCTGAGGCACGCCGTTCGAATCCAGCCTCCGACCTCTCTCCTCCAGGTCTCCACAGGGTGGTTCCCCTACTTGACTTCCAACATTCGTGCCAAAGCAATCCGTCCCCACTCCGCCGTCTCCACGTCCACTTTGATCCGGTTGACGGGCGTTCCCCGCGCCAGGTTCTCCAGGCACCAGGCGAGGTGGGGCAGATCGATACGGTACATGGTCGCGCACATGCAAACCATGGGGGAGAGGAAATGAATCGATTTGTCGGGATGCTCCTGCGCCAGACGATTGACAAGATGGAGTTCGGTCCCGATACCCCAGGCCGAACCGGCCGGAGCGTCTTCGATCGTCTTGATGATGAACTCCGTCGAGCCCACCAGATCAGCCACGTCAACCACCTGCATCATGCATTCCGGATGGACAAGAATCCGGCACCCGGGGAACCTTCGGCGGAAGAGTTCAACATGGTCGGGCTTAAACATCTGGTGGACCGAGCAGTGCCCCTTCCAGAGGAGGACGCGACTGGACCTGATCCGCTCCGCCGTATTCCCCCCGAGGGGTTGGCGAGGATCCCATACGGGCATCTGCTCGAGCGGGACGCCCAGGGTGCGCGCCGTATTCCGGCCGAGATGCTGATCGGGGAAGAAGAGCACGCGCCGTCGGCGGGCGAACGACCAATCGAGCACGGCTCGTGCGTTGGAGCTCGTGCAGACGATACCGCCATGCCGGCCGCAGAACGCCTTCAAATCGGCCGACGAGTTGATGTAGGTTACCGGCGTTACATCGCCAGTATCGATGTATTCCGCGAGGTCCTCCCAGGCGGCCTCGACCGATTCCAGGTCGGCCATGTCCGCCATGCTACAGCCGGCGCCGAGATCCGGAAGATAGACGGAAACCTCCTCCCGCGAGAGGACGTCGGCCGTTTCCGCCATGAAATGGACGCCGCAGAATACGATCGAGTGGCAGGTCCGGCTCTCCGCAGCGAGCTGACTGAGCTTGTAGCTATCGCCCCGGAGGTCTGCGTAACGGATCACGTCGTCCTGCTGATAGTGGTGTCCCAGAATCAAGAGCGAATCGCTCAACTCGCGCTTCACGGCGAGGATCCGCTCGCCTAATTCGGTCTGCGAACCGTCCCGGTAGGGTTTCGAACGCCAAGGGAGACACGGCAGTGTCGCGCATTGCAAGAGTCGTCGTGCTCATGGCAGGATCAGGTCAACTCCTTGAGGTTCTGGATTCTCGGAGGCGAGGGAATCGTCCATAGGGCCGGAAGAGAGCCCGCTGGCCATGCCCACCTTACGTTGGTCCTCGGTCCATCGTTCGCGAGGGTCGGCTCGATACCAAGTCCCGCCCTTCGCCGGCCGGGGGGAAAGTTGTATGTCCCGGCCCTGGATTTCCTTCGTATTATACAAATAGGCCAAGCGGCGCGGAGTCTCCCGCGATTCGCAATCGGCCTCTCGCCTTCCCAATCGCCGAAAAAAGAGCTGGGTGATTCTCGGATTGGATGAATCGATGGTGATTCCGAAATCAGGGTTGAATGTGGCCGCGGAGCGTAACCTGATGAGCGGTGCCATCTTGATCGTGGATGATAACGCAGCGGATCGCGCCCTGTTGCGAACAATCCTCGCTCGCGCGGGATACTCCGTCTACGAAGTAGCCAAGGGGTGCGATGCCCTAAGACAGGCCCGTGACGTTCGGCCGCATGTTATCATTCTCGATGTCAATCTGCCTGACATGTCCGGGCTCGACGTCTGCCGGGCCATTCGGGCCAACCCCGAGACATCCGCCATCCCGGTCTTGATGCTGACCGTACGGCATGACGACACGGATGTTGTCGCGGGCATGGAGGCTGGAGCCGACGATTACGTCGCAAAGGATGCCGCTGGGGCGTTGATCCTGGGCCGAGTGAGACGACTGATCGAGTTCCGTCAGATGTCCGGCCTGGCGATGCTCAACCAGCAACTCGCCCAGGTCGGACGGTTGCTGGCCGGGATCGTCCACGAGATCCGCGGCCCGCTCGCCGTGATCCGGGGCAATGCCGAACTCTTGCAGATGACGGCCGTCGCCGGCCAAGAAGAAGAACAATGGATCGACTCGATCCTGCGGAGTTCCCGCATCCTCCAGGTCCGCCTCGAACACTTGATGGCGGCCGTGCGGAAAGGCTCCTCGGAGGTCCACGTCACCGACCCCTCGGCGCCGATCCTGGAAGCGATCGACCTCTTCGTTAAGGGGTTGCCGCCACGAGATCAGCCGGTACGGATCGAGGCGGTGCTGGGGGCGGATGTCCCCAAGGTCCAGGTCGATCCCGGACGGCTCATGCAGGTCCTGCTAAACCTCCTGAGCAACGGCCACGAGGCGATCACGCGAGCCCATGGCACGGGCCGGATCGTCGCGAGCACCGGCGTGGCGAAGGCCGAGGGTCGGTCGTGGGTCACGATCGACGTCAGGGATGACGGACCCGGCGTGCCCGAAGCCTACATCGATCGCATCTTCGAACCGTTTTTCACGACCCGGGAGGAAGGCACCGGCTATGGCCTGTACCTGGCCGCCGCGATCCTGAAGGAGCAGTCGGGCCGGATCATGGTCCGGAACAATCCGGAGGGGGGCGCGACGTTCTCGATCTGGCTGCCCATGGCCGAGCCCGACGTGGTGGCTCCCCACGCGGCCGAAGGCCAGCTCGACGAGGTTGACCTTCCGGATTAGGTCCGAGACGGTTGAATTCGTGATAAGTCGAAGTCAGATAAGAGCTTGGTGCTCGTCCCCACATGGAAGCACGGAAACAAGACGTTCGCATGTCCTGTCTCTTCTGCCGGTTAACGCTAATCCAGCCGTATTGGGTTTAGATGAGTCCTTTGTCCTGTGTCGGCGGTGTGTGCGGATCAGCCTGGGCGGATTCGACGCATTCCGCGCCGGGCAGGGCTATCGGTGACCCATGACCCAAAACGAGGACGCAGCGAACGAGACCGGGCGACCGCCTCACCTCCCTCGAAAACGTGCCTGGCACCCTGGTCGATGGACGGCGGCGTGCGTGATTTGTCTGGCCTGGCTGGCCGTGATCGCCATGGCGATCTCGAAGCTGCGCGGGGCCGATGCGATGGTGGTGGCCGCCTCGGGTTTCGCGGCGGCGGTCATGACCTTCGCGATCCTGTTCTGGAGCGATCGGGCGCGCTGGCACCGACCGATCGCGGAGATCACGCATTTCGTGAGGACCGTTCGGAAGGGCGAGCCGGCTCGTGCGCCTGCCGATCTGCCGGGCGATCTGACGCGGCTGGTGTTCGAGGTCGTGGCGGTCCTGAAGGCGGCCCGTAGACGGGCATCCGGGCTCCGTCCCGCATGCGCGGCCAACCGGGACGGCCCGCAACACCTGCCGGCCGCATCGATGACACGAAGCGGCCTGTTTGCCGAGCCCTCGATCGGCCTCGGCGGCCCCGACGATCCGCACTTGTCGGGCGATTATTCGACAATCGACATGGTCAATCGCCTCGAGCCGGTCGGGTGGCATTGGATCGAGTCCAGCCCGGCGGAACAGGGGTTTCTCGGCTGGACTCTCGACGACCTCAAGACGAAGTCGTTCCTCGACATCGTCCATCCCGATGACCGCGACCGCGTCGAGGCCACGTTTACCCAGGCCCTGGAACGGGGCGAGGCACTCGGTTTGATCGTCCGGATCCGCACTGCGCAGGGAAAGACGCGAGCCATCGAAGTCAACGCCGGCGCCCGATATGGCAACAACCAGAAGGTCGCCCACCTCCGCTGTCATCTGACGGACGTGACGGAGAAAGTCCGCGCCGAACGCGAACTCCGACTCCGGACACTCGAGTTGACGAGAGTCAACGAACAATTGCGACGAATCAACCGCGAGCTCGAGGACCTCAAGGACCGCTATACCGACCTGTATGAAAACGCGCCGGCGATGTATTTCAGCCTCAATCCCGCCGGTTGCCTGATCGAATGCAATCAAACGATGCTGTTGACGTTGGACTGCAAGCGAGGTGATCTCATCGGACGCCCATACGAAGGTCTGCTTCACGAGTCGTCATGGGAGTCGTTCCGGGCTGGTTTCGCGGCATTTCTCCAGCAAGGCTCCATCGAGACCGAGCGCCGCTGGCTCAAGACTAACGGGGAAGTCATCGATGTCTGGGTCCTTGGTAAGGTAGTCCATGGACCGAAGGACTCGGTCAGCCACGCCCGATTCGTGGCCCAGGATGTGACCGCCCGGCGGCGCCTGGAAACCGAGCTCCATGAGAAAAACCAGAGATTGGCCCGAACCAATGAAGAGCTCTCGCGTAAGAATCGTGAGCTGGACGAGTTTGTTTACGTCGTTTCGCACGACCTTCAGGAGCCCCTGCGCACCCTGATCGCGTTTTCCGACTTCCTAATGAAGGATTACGGAGATCGCCTCGAGGCCGAGGGGCAAGAATTCGTGCGATACCTGGTCGAGGCGTCGCGTCGGATGCGGGCGATGATCCACGGAATGCTGACCCTCTCACGCGCCGGGAAGGTGATCGGTGAATTCCAGATGCTGGATCTGAATGAGCTGATCGCCATCGTCCGGACCGACCTGGGCGAGTTGATCCGCAGCAAGAGCGCCGAGATTCGACTCGTCGGCCCGCTTCCGACGATCTGGGGCGACAGTGACCGGATCCGGCAACTGCTGGCAAATTTGATCGCAAATGGGCTAAAATACAATCGGAGCCCGGGCCCTCGGGTCGAAATCGGGGCGATTGGGCCCGACGAACCGCGTTCGGCGAATGCAGACCTCGGTGACGAAGCCGGCGAGAATGCCACGATCGTCGTAAAGGACAATGGGATCGGCATCGATCCCCAGTTCAATAAAACCATCTTTCAACTCTTTCGACGCTTACATACTCAGGAAGAATACGAAGGCACGGGGGCCGGCCTGGCCATCTGCAGTACGATCGTCCAGGCCCACGGAGGTCGGATTTGGGTCGAGAGCACGCCCGGAGAGGGTGCGACGTTCTTTATCCAGCTCCCACGTCCCCCGGCTTCCACATCGGCGACTTCGTCGTCGCCGGACAAGTCTGAGACCTAGCCCCGGATCAACCAGGTGGCCCTGGATGAACACGACGCTGTCGGAATTCCACATCCTGCTCATTGAAGACAGCCGCGCGGATGCCAAGATCATCGAGCGGGCCCTGCGAGAGGGCGAGATCTCCCACCGGCTCACGGTCATCCCGGACGGGCGCATCGCCCTCGACTACCTCTTCGGCCTGCGCGAGGAGTCCGTGCCGAACGAAGGCGAGCCGGATCTCATCCTCCTCGACCTGAATCTACCCGGACTCGACGGCTGCCAGGTCCTCACGCAGATCAAGAGCGATCCCTACCTGCGCATCATCCCCGTAATCGTCCTGACGACCTCGCAGCGCGATGAGGACGTCGTCCAGACCTATCACGCCGGAGCCAACACCTACATAACAAAGCCGTCCGAGTATTCCCGGTATCGCGACCTGGTCGCAACCCTGCATGATTACTGGGTTGGCACGGCCTTGAGAATCCCGCGAGCCATGCGGCGGCAGATTCCGGCGACGGAGGACAGATGAAGTGATCGGCGGCAGATGTGGCCCTGAAGAACGGTCCGCTTAATGGAAAGAGCGACCTGGATCGAGATCGAGACTGATGGACAGACCGTCTTACAACATCACCCGCACACGAATCAATCGCTCGACAATGACCGAGGGGTCCCTGGGGTGAGTTTCAACTTCACGAAATCGCGGACCTGTTGGGCGATGGCGACCTCGGTGGGCAGTCGCTCCATCGAGCTGGCGCCATAGAAGCCATCGATGGATGGCACTCGGTCCAGAATGTACTGGGCATCTTCGGGCATGGCGATCGGTCCGCCGTGGCAAAGCACGAGGAGGTCGTTCCGGACCAACTTGGCCACATCGGCAATTTCGGCGACCTCGCGCACGCAATCGTCGAGAGTCCTGGCCGTCTGGGCGCCGATCGACCCCTTGGTTGTCAGACCCATGTGGGCCACGATGATGTCGGCGCCGGCTTCGGCCAGCAGCCGTGCCTGCTCCCGATCGAATGCATACGGCGTGGTAAGCAGATCGAGCTGGTGGGCCGCCGCGATGCAATCGACCTCCAGGGAGAAGCCCATTCCGGTCTCTTCGAGGTTTGCGCGGAAGACGCCGTCGATCAGTCCGACCGTCGGGAAGTTCTGGATTCCGGCGAATCCCATGTCCTGGAGCTCGCGGAGGAACGGATCGCGGAGCAGGAATGGATCGCTGGCGCAGACCCCGGCTAGCACGGGAGTATGCCGCACCGCCGTCAAGACCTCGTGGGCCATCTCCTTGACGATGGCGTTGGCGTTCCCATACGGCATCAGGCCGGCCATCGAGCCACGACCGGCCATGCGGAATCGGCCCGAGTTGTAGATGACAATCAGGTCGATCCCGCCGGCTTCTTCACACTTGGCGCTGATTCCCGTGCCGGCACCTCCTCCGATGATCGGCAGTCCCGCGGCCGCCTTCTTGCGGAGCCGTTCCATGATCGTTGCACGCGATTCAGGCATTACGGTTGCTCTCCGGTTGGCCACGGTCCAGGCTGAGGTATTCCTCGACCAGGGCTCGTGCGAAAGTGGGATCGTTGATAGGAAGCGGCATTCGTCGGATCGAACGGCCGGGCGCCGGCAACACGGCCGACTCCAGCTCGTCGAACAAGGCGGCATCGGCTTCCGGGTCATGAAACGGTTGGCCCGGCGCGTCAATCGCGGAGACTCCCCCCTCCGGGATGAGGATCCGGAACGGCGCTTCCGCACGATTCAACTTGGCCGCGATCCAGCGCGCGAACTGACGATTCTCCTCGGGAGTCGTTCGCATGAGGGTTACTTGAGCGTTGTGAACGTGCAGCCGACGGCCCTGGAACCGTTCGGGCACGGTCGCCAGAGCCCCGAAGTTGACCATATCGAGGGCACCGAGACTGAGGACGAACGGGATCTTCGCCTGGATGATGGCCGCAAAGCGTTGAGGGCCGCATGGCAAAATGCCGCCGACCACTTCGTCGGCCACCTCGGTCGTGGTGATGTCCAGGACGCCACGGATCAAGCCGGCTTCCACGAGCTTCTCCATGGAACGTCCACCGGTCCCCGTCGCGTGGAAGACGAGGCATTCGAAGCCCTCGGCTTCGAGCATCTCGCGCACGGCCGTCACGCAAGGCGTCGTGACGCCAAACATCGTCATGCCCAGCGTCGGCTTGTCGTTGGCCGGTGGGATCGGGTGCTGGACCATGCCGGCCATGGCATGGGCCGCGTTGCCGAGGACCCGGCGCGAGACCGCGTTCAATCCGGCGATGTCGACGACCGAGTACATCATTGTGATGTCGCTCGAGCCCACGTAAGGGGCGACATTTCCGCTGGCAACGGTGGAGACCATCAGCTTGGGCAGACCGATTGGCAGGGCGCGCATCGCAGTCGTGATCAGCACCGTACCGCCGCTCCCCCCGATCCCAATCACGCCGGCGACCCGCCCCGCGTCATGCTCGCGACGGAGGTAGACTTCCAGAGCCTCGCCCATCGCAGTGATCATCTGGCCGCGGTCGGCCTGAGCCGAGAGGGCCAAGTCACGGCCGGCCTTCGTGGGATGGCAGAAGGCCAGAGTCGCTCGATCGACATCCGGGTGGATCACCGGCGGCTCCAGCGTTCCGACGTCGACCGTCACGACCGCGACACCCGCCGCGTGGAGCTGCTGGGCCACGTAGGCCAGTTCGTGCCCCTTGGTATCCATGGTAGCGATGGCGTAGACCGACTGGACCATGACTCAGCCTTTGACAGATTCCCGAGCGTTGTCCGCTTCGATCTCTCGACAGTCTACATCTGGGATCTCGATTTCCTCGGCCGGAATCCAGACGACCTTGTCGTCGCGCCACACCACGATGGGCGTGCCCAGGCGCTTGTGCCGGATCAATGCCTCGGTGACCGCCTTGCGCAGAGCTTTCTCGACAAGGTCGGTTTCGAGCATGATCGCACGCACATCCTTGGGTTTGTCCGTACTCATCAACCATATCTCCTCTCGATCGGCTCCCATGCGGAGGAATCAACGACGAGCCGGGTGTGAGCCGCTTCGCCGGAGGCGATCAGCCTGGGATTGTCGGACACCGAATTATCGCACAGTTGCCAGGTGGTGGAAATCGGCTGATAGAGTCGGAAGAAGCTCGACAAACCCGCCTCAAAACGACGACGAATCGTCACCTCAGGGACGTTATGTCCCCCTTCTTGCACCCGCGCAGCGACGCGCGCCACGGCCAGATCGGCACTCGGGAGCCAGAGGAAAACCAGGTGGAATTGATATCCGGACAACATGAGATCAGCAAGCCAGGGAGCGAACGTCCGGCTGGCCAGGGTGGTCTCGAAGGCAAAGCTGCACCTCTGACGAGCGAGGTCGTGAAGCCGGGCCAGCATGATCCGACCGGCGGCGAGCCCCGCCTGTTCCGGTCGAAAACCGGACAGACCTTGAGCGATCACGTCCGCGTTGACGAACTCGCCGATTCCCAGCGCGCCCTCCAGGACTTTCGGAGCCGAGGTCGTTTTCCCCGCGCCGTTGGGTCCACCCAGCACGACCACATTCGGAGCGGCTTGGGGCATGTGCGGTTGATCCCTTTACTGGATCGTAACGGAGGGATGGATCTGCGTCCAACGACGCAGCCTGAGGAGTTAAGCCGCCGCATGCCCCTCGAGCCATTCTTCGAGCCGCCGCAGCCCTTCGGCGATGCTCACCCGAGGCTCATAGCCCAGGTCGCGGCGGGCGGCCGCGATGCTGAACCAGTGAGTTGTGGAGAGCTGACGCGCCAGGAAGCGGGTCATGGGGGGCTCTTCGCGTCGGCCGGAGAGGCGATATGCGGCCTCCAGCAGGCCAGCGGCGGCCAGGGCGAGCGGGCGCGAGATCGTCCGGCGGACGGGACCCATCTTCGCGGCCCCTAACAAACTGTCGATCATCTCCCAGAGTGGGATCGTTTCGCCCTGGGTGATGAAGTAGGACTTGCCAGCGATCGACGAGCCTGGGTCGAGCCGATCGGCGGCCAGTAGGTGGGCTTCGGCGGCGTTGTCGATATAAACGGGGTCGATGAGCGGACGGCCCCGGCCAATTCGACGTAATCGGCCCGACCGAGCTCGAGAGATGATCCGCGGAAGGAGGTTGTTGTCGCCCGGTCCCCAGATCAGATGAGGCCGAAGTGAGACCGTGGCCAGATCGGCGGAGTTGGCCTCGAGGACCAACTGCTCGGCGCAGTGCCTTGGTCTCCGGATAAGCGGCCTCGAACCTCCTGGAATACGGTGCAGACTCGTCCGCTCCTTCCAGGTCCTTGCCGTTGAAGACGACGCTGGGCGAACTCGTGTAGATGATCCGTCGGGAACCGGCCTCACGGCATGCCGCGATGAGGTTCCGGGTCCCTTCGACATTGGCCTGGAAATACTCCCGTTCCGGCCCCCAGATGCCGGCCTTCGCCGCGGTGTGGAAGACCGTATCGCAACCATCGATCGCGCGGGAAACGGCCGTGAGATCGGCGACATCTCCCAGGACCTGTTCGACACCCAACTCTCCGAGATGGGGGTAATTCCTTCGCGTCAGACTGCGGACATTCAAGCCGCGTTCTCTCAGTGAGCGGACCAGGGCGGTGCCGAGGAACCCCCCGCCGCCGGTCACCAGCACGTGGCCTAATCCCGACCGGTTCACGACATTCTCCTGGCGGCCCAAACGGCGATCTTCTCGCGGAAAATCTTGGAATTATGGCGGATGTCCACGGGGAAGGAGGGATGAAACAAGATCTCATGAATCCTTCGCGTGTGGTCGAACTGGGCGCGCGCGCTCCAGCAGCTCGCGGCGGATCGATTCCTGGTCCTCCCCTGACCGGCGGCGGTGAAGCTCCACGCAGATGACCGGGATCATTGCGCCGGGCACGGGTCTCCCGGCGCCGCCCTTTACGCCGACCAGTGCGGACCGAAAGACCTCGGGGTGGGTGTTGAAGATCGCCTCGCAGGGGATGGTGAAAAGCGTTTCATCGGTCAAGATCACGCGATGCGACTTTCGCCCGCAGAACCAGACCCGGCCGCGGTCATCACGATAGCCCACGTCGCCCATGCGATGATAGATGACCGACCGAGCCGAGTCGGTGATCTTGGCCAGCCGCGTGGCCTCGGGACGGTTGAAGTACTCGCGCGTGACGACCGGTCCCGACACGACGATCTCGCCGATGGTGCCGTCGGGAATCAGCAGATCGTCCGACCAGACGGCGATGGCCTCGTCGGAGATGCCGATGATCCGAGCATCGATCCCCTCCACCGGCCGACCGACGCAGACTCCCCGACCCAGGTCGGTCAGGTGGCGGGTCTCCCCCAGGATTTCATCCGTACCGATAGTCGCAACTGGCAAAGCCTCGGTCGCCCCGTAAGTCGTGTAGATCTGAGCCGGTGGCTCCAGGCGCGCGGCCATTCGCTCGAGGACGGCGGCCGACACCGGGGCCCCGGCAGAGACGACTCGTTTCAGGCTTGGCAGCCTCCCGAGCGACGTGTCCTCTCCGCGGACGAGCTGCCGGAGCAGGGCGGGCGACCCGAACAGATTGGTCGCGCCGAAATCCTCGATCGCCTCGACGATCTTCGCAGGATTGGCCCGAGCCGGTCGAGTCGGGTCCATGTCGGGAACGATGGACGTCATCCCGAGCGCAGGCGCGAAGAGGGCGAAGAGTGGGAACGTGCAAAGGTCGATCTCGCCCGACTCGATCGCGAAGAGATCCCGGATTCGCTCCACCTGGGCCCCAAGGATCGCGTGGGTGTAGACCGCGCCTTTTGGCGACCCGGTGCTGCCGCTCGTAAAGAGGATCGCGGCCATCTCGTCCGGCCCGGGATGGTCCAGGGCGAGGGTAGCAGAATCGCCGCGTTTCAAGGCATCGCGGCCCGCCTCCCGCACATCATCGAGAGTCGTTGCTCCCAACGATCCCAGGCGTCCGCCGCCCGGCGCCACGAGGATGATCTTGCGGATCGTACCTCGTCCCCAACCGAGGATTCGACGCGCCCACACGGCCTTCGGGATCCCGATGAATGCCTCGGGCGCCGCCTCGCGACAACACTGGTCCAGGTTGCGTATTCCGATACCCGGGTCGATCAGGACCGGCACGATGCCCGCCTTGAACACCGCGAAGACCAGCGAGAAGAAATCCAGCCCCGGCCGCACCATCACGATCGCCCGGGAGCCCGGCGCCATGCCGACGGCCCTCATGCCGTGCGCGATCTCGTCGCTGTCCCGATCGAGCTGGCGATAGGTCAGGTGCCGCATAGCGCACACGACCCGACCGGTCTCGGCCGGATGGCACCACGACCGCCAGCATATGAGGCTGCCGTCGAGCCATCGCGCCGAGGTAGTTCGCGATATTCGAAGGCGGCGAGAGTGTGGGAGCTGAACTCACCCGAGAGGTTCCCGGATCAAGGGGTGCGCCGTGAGAAACGAGCGTAACAACGGGGTCATTGCCTCGCGTTCGTCCTCCAGTACCAGGTGTCCGGCCTGTGCGAATCGATGCACCTCCGCGCGAGGAAAGCGGCGCACCCATTCGTCGAGAATCGGGGCATCGAACACGAAATCCTTCATCCCCCACGCGATCATCATCGGGATCGACTCCAGCCGGGGAAGGCGCGACTCGACCCACGAGATCCGCTCGTAGGTGCGGTCGAACAGGCCGCAAGGGGATGTCCTGGACAAATCGATGGATGGCGATCCGATGGAACCACGAATCATACGGAGCGGCGTAGGCGTCGCGTACCATCCGAGACAGCCGGCGCTTCTTGCAGCCGATCCAGCTTGTTCCCCGCACGAACAGGTTGAGACCTCGAACTAGCCCACTACCCATCGGTGTGTCCCGGAACAACGACAGGGCCCAGGGGAACGGTTTTCTCGCGGGCTTGTGAAATGCCGCGGTGTTGCAAACGACCAGCCGCGCAATGCGCTCCGGATACCGCGCCGCGTACGTTATGCCGATGATGCCGCCCCAATCGTGCACCACCAGGGTCAGATCGCGATCGAGGCCCAGCCGGTCGAGCAGAAGCTCGAGGTCGTCGAACCCGACTGTCCAGCGTGTAATCATAACGAGAATCGTCGGGTTTGTCGGAGAGGCCGCAACCGATGTGATCCGGCACGATCACGCGATACGAATCTCGCAGGCCCTCGATCAGATGCCGATAGGTGAACGACCAGGTCGGGTTGCCGTGGAGCATGACGACCGCCTCGCCGGAACCCTCATCGATGTAGTGCAATCGCAAGCCGTCGCGATCGAGATCCCGCCCGGGATGATCTCCCAGGAACTGCTCCAAGACCGGATTCATCGTCGCGTTGGCACCGGTCATGTGACTACCACTCCAACCCCAGCATCATACAGTTCAACCCGCTGCCGATTCCCAGGAACGCGACCCGGTGGCCGGGCTCGAGGAATCCTCGGTCCTCGGCCAGCCCGGCCGTCAAGGGGAGTGAGACCGTGCCCATGTTCCCAAGGTAGGGATACGTCGGGAAATCCTTGGAATTCGGCATACCCAGCCTCTTCAGGATGGAGTCACGGTGCGACGAACCAACCTGATGGCAAATCACCTTATCGACCTCGTCCGCCGACCAGTCGAGCTCCTTCAAGAAAGCTCGCCAGGTCTGGACACCCAGCTCGACTCCGTGCGAGAGGACCGCCGCCGAGTCTGTCGCGGTGAACTGGCGGATTCTTCCAGGGTCATCGGGATGTGCAGATTCAATGCCCCACCGGCAGAGCCCGTTAAACTGAGGAGCCGTCCGCCAGACACTACCCAGTAGCTTGCACCCTTGAACGTGGAAAACGAGCCGTCAGTGAGAATCATCGCGACGGCCCCCGAGCCACCAGTCAGGGTAGCCAGCGACGACTTGAAGAACTCCATGCTTCGATTCTGGAGCAATTGCTCGATGACGATCTCATTGATCTCACGCGAGGTCTCGCAGGCGACGACCATCCCCGCGCGGATCTGGCCGAACTCGATGCGATTGGCGACCTCCACCAGACCATTGAGCACGCCCAGACAGGCATTGCTGACGTCGTAGACCGCAGCCTCCGGACCGATCCCGATGCCGGAGGCCACGCGGCATGCCGTCGCGGGTTCGAAATACTCGCGGCAGACCGCGCCGTAGATCAGGGCGCCGAGATCGTCCGCCCTTACGTTCGAGATTTCCAGAGCACGCCGGGCCGCCGCGATGGCCCCGTCCGAAACACGATACACTTCTTCCCACCATCGTCGTTCGAGGATACCCGTCAACGCTTCCAATTGCCCCTCGGCCAGGTGCAGCGCCGAGTAAACGTCCTTGAGGCGTCGCTCGAGCTCCAAAGATGAGACCACGACCGGCGCGATCTCATAGCCGATCGAATCAATGTAAACTTTCGAATAATTCATGGGAGATCTCCCGAAAGGCGCGGACCGCGCTGAGCCTCTCCGAGCAGAGGCGCGGCAGGGGTCTCGCCTTCCCAGCCGCGCCAAAGCCGCTCCAGCTCATCGCGATTCGTGCCGGAGAGCTGGAGAGCCAGGTCGGTTACCGAGACGATCGGCTTGCCGTCGGCGATGATCAGGGCGTCGGCGATGGCGTAAGGTTCGGGCCGGTAGCCTCGCTCCTTGATCGTGATCTCGAACCCGGCCACCTTCGTCGATTCCGTGATCTGACCACGGCAACGGAGCCGGTTCGCGATGCCAGGCACCGGCTCGAACGCGACCTCCCCACGCGGGCCGATCCAGCCTAATCGCATCATGAAGATCCGGAGCGTGTGGAGGCAACACTCGTACATCAGCGTTCCTGGCATGACTCGATCATCGATGAAGTGGCAGACCATGAACCAATCGCCGGGGTGAATATCGGCCTCCGAGCGGATCAAGCCCAGACCCGCGATCCCGCCCGACGGATCGAGGGTCTCCACGCGGTGAATCAGCGTCATGCGTCCACCCGGCAACACGACCGGATCGGAGAACCTCAGCCGATCGAACGGGCCCCCGAACGCGGTCGCCAGGTCGCCCCGCCGCAGGGCTTCCACCTGCGAGGGTCCAAGTCGCGAGCGGGTGATCGCGATCAGCTCGTCGCGACGCGAACGAGGAATCGACGGCAAGGGCTTCGCAACCTTCGCGGGGACGATCCCCTTGCCCGCAGCCAGCTCTTCGGGCGTGAAGAATCCAGCACAACCATCGCGCATGGTCAGGATCGGTTCACCGGCCACGGTCGCTTCGAACTCGAACTGGAAGAGGATCGTCATCCCCTGACGGAAGAAACGCGTGATCCGGATGTCGTACCGAATCACCGCACCCACGTCGGGAAGTCCACCATGGAAGGTCACCGTGGCGTCGAGCAGCCGGTACATGGCCTGGCCCCGGGTCTCGAAGTCGACACCCAGGTATCCCGAGAGAACCAGGTCGGCCTGACCGGCCTCCATCGCGATGCACGGCGCGACGCGATCGTCGTCCAGGTACCACGCTCCCGGTTGGATCACGTGCTCGGTGACAATGCGCCCCCCCTGGAGCGATCGCGGCGTGCCCTCGATGCTCACGATGCGATCGACGAGCATCAACGGCTCGTCCGGCAGGCGGACTCGCACCGGCAAACGATCCACCTCCGCGAACTCCGGACCGAAGACCGCGGCCACAGAGCCCACCGCCAGTTCGAGGCACTGCGGACGCCCGAGCAGTACGGACTCCGTGGCGGGCACCTCGAGACTCGACGTGGAATGCGGCACTCGCTTCGCCCTCCAGTCCTCGATCAGACGGAGCTGGTAGGACAGATGCTTCCCGATCAGATCAGCGGCGCCCTCGGCCACGCGCAAGTAGGCCCGGTGCGCTTGCAGGCGAGCCTGTTCCGCATCGTGGAGCGAGCGGGATAGCGCCGGGTTCCGGAGGAACTTTGTGGAGTCGTCACCTCCGTCACGACGGGGCTGGGCACGTCGGATGCCTGGTGCGTCGGCAAGGAGATTTCCTCATCTCGAGTTCGGGATTGGGCGGGTAGGGGGGGTACGGAGAACGGCCTGAGACCCACATCGACTCGGATGGTGCGAGGCCGCACTTTGCCGGGAGTCGCCACCAGCGCGTCCGACTCCACCGACTTGCCGTATAGACCGCCCAGGTCAACGGGAACGCGGTTGGCGATGCATCGACCAAGCACATCGAGAACGGCGGCAAGTGGGTCGCGATCAGGCCGGCAAGCCGAGCAAGCCAAGTGAGGGCGAGACCCGAGGATTCGATCGATCAGGCGAGTGCATGAACTGCCCGGACCCACCTCGATAAAGACGCCGACCCCGTCGGCGTAGGCTCGTTCGACCAGCGCCGGGAAGTCGATGGTCTGCGAAGCCTGGGCCGCGATCGCATCGGCAGCCGTCCGACTGTTGAGATCATACGGCCGGCCAGTGATACCACTGTAGAACGTGATATTCGAGGGCGCGATGGTCTCGATCTCGTGCAACGCGCGGTATTCCGCTTCGACGACGCGGCCGATCTCGCAGTGTACGGTGCTGACGGTCGTCAACTCCACGAATGAACATTGCAAAGCGTGTGCGACTTCCGCCACGGCCGATCGGGATCCTCCCACAACCGTTTCGTCCCGCGTGTTCTTGATGAGGACATAGACGCGATCGCTCTTCGATCGGGCGATGGCCCGACGGACATCCTCGGCCGATCGTGGCACGACGCCCGCTACCCATTCGACGGGATCTGTCGGCGGGATTCCCCAGACTCTGCGGGCGGCGTGCAGTGGACCGGCGAGCTCCGATTGGAATAACGGTGATTCTCGCAGTCGGACAAAGAGCTCATCGCGATCGCGCCAGGCCCTCAACGAGACGAGTGCCGACGATTCGCCCATGCTGTAACCGATGGCGGCGTCGGGGCTCACCCCCAGGCTCCGCAGGATATCTGTCACGAGGCCGCCGACCGACACCTGGCCGAGAATGGGGACTCGGTGATCCGTGAAGGTACGAAGCCCCTGCCCGTCCCACCAGACCTCAGGCGCGAGCTGGTCGCGGAGGTATCGGTTCTCGGATCCCTGCCGCCGGACGATCTCCGGCCAGAGGAGGGACAGTTCCCGAGCCATCCCGTCGAATTGATTGCCCAGCCCGGGGTACACGAAGGCCACGCGCCTTGGCATCGATTCCGAGTGTCCGATCGCCAATCCCGGAATGGATGATAATGGCTCTACGATTTCGCCCTGCTCGCCGTGCGCCAGGCGATCCAGGTGACGTTCCAGGACCTCGATGCCATCGGCGACGATCGCCACGCCTCGTCCGAGCCGTGGATCGTTGGGATGACGCTGCCACCATCTCCGTGCCAGGGAATCGATAGGCTCATCAGAAGTCTCCCGCGCCATGTGCATCAGTTCTCGAATGCGCTCGGAGAACTCGGTGGCTTCGTCAGACTCGATCGCGAAGAGGGCAAGCCGCCGTGTAACCAACGGCTGCGCCGATTCGGTCGAACACATCCTTTCGGCTCGGACACTCTTCGAGGACCGCGTCATGGCGGTTGCCGATGAGACTCGATGCGCTGACTCTGACTCGTCGCGGACCATCGGCCCGGTTGATCAACCAGAACTGGGACGCAACCGGATTGGAGTGAGGCCGGGTGTGGTGGTTATCTCGCACTCCAGACAGGATCTGATGATGAAGACAGAGCGCGGACTTGGCGACCGAAGCCAGCCCGGCCGCCGCTCCCGCCTCGCCGACCAGCGACTGGAGCATTACGCAGCGTGGAGTAGGGTGCTCTGTCAGCACCGAAGGCGTATTCAGAGAAGGCGCCGCGTGGAGCTCGCCTCGGCTCGCGCCCAGGTCACGAATCACCGCGTAGACCCGATCGCCATCCCGTTGCGCGTCTTCGAGCCGCTTGAGCACCAACGAGACGGCCATGTCGGACGCCTCGTTCGGCTGCTCGAGCCCCAGCCGTTGCGCGCGACAGCACCGCGCGAGGATCGCTGGCCAGGTCAACTGCTCCGACGATCGCCGCATCCAGCTCTCCGCGCTGGAGCCACCCGACCGCGATCGCCATGGCCTGGTTTCCCGAGGTTTCGTCGCAAGAAATCGTGAAGGTAGGCCCACCGACCTGGAACTCGCGAGCGATCCGGCTGGCCACGAGCCCACCCAGAGAGCCCATCGTACGATTGGCCGTCAAGGCCGGCCCCGCCGCCTGGCGCAGCTCATCGATCCAGCGCGCGAGTGCCTCGGGAGATAGATCGAGCCCGAGCACTCGGTTCCACTCTCGGGCTCGGTCGGGGAGCGACCATCGCAGGTGAAAGTTCGTGGTATTCAAGTCCAACCCGATCCCGATGAGCACGCCCGTGCGAAGGGCCAGTCTCTGGTCCCATCCGGAGTCGCGGATCGCGGCGGCCGCGACGCGAAGCATCAGCGACTGCTGAGGCAACATCTCGGCAAGCTCCGTGGGTGGAATGCGGAACTCGTCCAGGCGGAACTCCATCGAGGTCAATCCGGGCCCCGAGCTGGACTCGTCCTCCTGTCCGCCGAGAACGAGGGCCCGAATTGCCGGCCGGCCCTCCAACGGGCCCACCTGTGCCGCGATGCCGACGATGGCGACCGACGCGTCAACTGCTGGGCGGGAGTCTCCGGTATCCGCCCAACCCGTCCCGCTCCATTCTTCGATCAGCACATGGGCATTGATACCCCCGAAGCCGAAGCCGCTGACGGCGGCGCGCCTGGGCCGGCCCGGCCCCCGGGTCGGCCAGGGCTCGGCTCGGCTCAAGACTCGGAATGGACTCTGCTCCAATCCCAGTGTCCGGGCGGGCCGTTCGAAATTCGCCGTCGGAGGGAACAGGCCATGCTTGAGGGCCAGCAAGACCTTGAGCAATCCGGCGGCGCCGGCCGCGGTGAGCGCGTGGCCGATATTCCCTTTGACCGATCCGATGACGCATTGACCGGGACGCCACCCAGACTCTCCCCAGAGCGACTTCAGACTCTGGAATTCGACGGCATCGCCGCGCGGGGTTCCCGTGGCATGACATTCGATCAGGTCTACGTCGCCCGGGGTCCAGCGGGCTTGTTCGTAAGCTTGTCGCATGGCGCGGACCTGCCCCTCGGAATCGGGGGCCAGCAAGTCGCCATGGACGTCATTGGAAAGTCCGATTCCCGCCACGATTCCATAGATGTGGTCCCCGTGACTCACGGCGTCCGCCAGTCGCTTGAGGACGAACATCCCGGCCCCCTCGCCGACGATGAGGCCGTCGCCTCTGTGGTCGAGCGGAGCGGCTTTGCCCCGCGGCGAGAGCGCCCGAAGCTGAGAGAAACCCATCTGAGTGTAGAGTGCATCGGGACGCGAGACCCCCCCGCTGATCATGGCATCGGCGCGTCCGGACCGGAGCTCATCGACGGCCAGTTTGAGGGCGAAGAGCGACGATGCACAGGCGGCGTCGAGCGTGAACGCCACGCCCCCCAGTCCCAGCGCTTCGGCCACCATGGCGGCCGGCAAGCCCGCAGGGAACGCGTTCAACGGCTCGCTTGCGGCGTGAGAGGTGTAGGGGATGGCTCCCGGCGCGTCCCGTTTCTCCGCGGCAACAGCCGGCAACAACGCGTCTTCGAAGGCACGCCCCAGAACCTCACGGGAGAGGGCGGAGGCCGTCTCTGTGGGCAGGACGATGTTGCCAAGCACAACGCCCGTGCGACGGCGATCGATCGGCTCGGATCGCGCATCCCGCCATGCCTGGCCGGCCGCCGACAGGGCGAGGTGAACCAGGGGATCCAGCCGTTCCAACCGTTCGGGATTGAGGCCGCTTCCCATCAGCTCGATAGGCGGACCCTCGACGAAACCGCCCCGAGTCGTATAGACGTGATCCGCCAGGGCGACCCGTCGATCGAACGCCTCCGCGGGATCGATGAGCCATCGACCGGTGGGCACCTCGCTCGTGACGTCCCTGCCCTCACGCAGGATCGACCAGAGCCGGTCAAGGGAAGGAGCAGCCGCGAAGCAGCCCCCGATGCCGACGATCGCGACGGCGTGTTCCGTCATGGATTCGACCTGCATCGCTCAGCTCGCCACGAGAGGGGAAGGGACGATCCGTTGGTTGCGCCGGAACGCCTGATTGAGCGAGTGGTTAACGACGCATTCGTAAGAGTCGAGCCGGGCGACAAGCTCGCCGCGGCCGTCGAGGAATTCGATGTCGGCCACCGCCCTGGCTTCGCCAGCCTGCCGGATCTCGGCGATCACGCGGCACGCCCCCGTCCCCAAAGCTGGCGCGGAACTGGCGGTATCGCCCTACCGAGGTCGGCAGCGAGTTCGCCCCAAGATGCTCTCGAGTCCAGAGGACGACGAGCTGGAAGGCGCAATCGATGGCCAGGGGATCCGTCAGCCACCGTGATCGCAAAGGTCGATCCATCCAATCCGAGGGCGGTGGCGCCGTCGTGATCCAGCCTGCGATCGCTCGATCGCCGGATCCTTCGACATGCTCGATCCCCTGCATCGCCGGCCCATGGAACAAGACCTCGCTGTAGATCTCCTCTCGGGACGACCGATGGCGCGGTAAGGCCCGATCGCCCAGTTGTTTCGTCCCGCTCGGGTAGCGATCGGCGAGTAGGACGTCGGCCCGCGCATGAACGATCTCCCGGCCGTTGTCCAGCATCCCGCGCAACTCGACGGGGACGACGAACTCTCCGCCCCTCCGCACCGCTCTTGCGGCCAACATGTCGATGGTCGCCGTCTCGAGGCCGTTGAGGACCACCCCCTTGAACAGGCGAAGCTGGTTGAACGCCGCACACGACCAGACCCGGGTTTCTGTGGAGCGCCGCCTCGGCAGCCCACTCGAGGATCATCGCCATCGGCAGCACCGCATGGCCGTCGATGACGTGATCGGCCAGGATCGGAAGCGTCTCGAGGTTGATCGCGCGACGGAATGCCACCTGCGGTTTCTGGGGGCCCGGGTCAGCGACTGTGGTCGAGGACGGTGCCGAAGGCGCGATGGGAGACGACGCGGGCTCGGCCAGAACGACGATCTCGACAGGAGCTCGACCGTGATACGGACGGTCGATCTCGTCGAGGACAAGCTTCGCGCCAGCCTCGGGGGGGATCAGCGTGAGCCCCTCCTTCTCGAACATCGGCCGGAGCGCACTCGAGACCATGCCCCCTGACCACGGCCCCCAGTTGAACGAGACGACGCGGCAATGCGGCAGATGGACGGCCGCCTGCTGAGCCCACTTGTTGAGATACTCGTTCGCGGCTGCATAGGCCACCTGGCCGATCCGGCCAAACCGCGCCGTCGACGACGAAAAGAGGGCCAGAACCCGGAGCGCCTCGGGATCGATCGCCTCGAACAGGTGGAGCAGGCCCTCGACCTTGGTGTCGAGGACCTCCTGGAACTGGGCATCGGTCTGGTCGACGATCCTCCGATCGGCCAGGACGCCCGCGCCGTGGATCAACCCGCGAACCGGGCCGAATTCGTCGCGACTCCAGGCGATCGTCCGCCGCACGGCGGCCTGGTCCCGCACGTTAACCGAGCGATACAAGGCCGGCGAGCCGGCCGCGGCGATGCGAGAGAGGTTGCGGCGAATCTCGCGCCGGGCGACGACCTCGCGAGCCTGTGCGGCGATCGCTCGCGGCGACCGGTCCCGGTCCGATCGCGCCATCAAGAGTCGCGTCACCTCGACCTCGTCTCGGCAGTCCTCGAATCGATCGTCGCCGTCGTCCGGAGCGGGGGTGCGGCCGAGCACGAGCAGACGAGGCTGGTAGGATTCGGCGAGGGCGACGGCGACTTCGGCGGTGATCCCCCGCGCACCTCCGGTAACGACCACGAGGTCACCGCACTCCAGACGGGGGATCCGACGCAGGTTGGCGACCGGTTCCGGGACTTGAGCCATCTCGAGCGTGACGCGTCCGTGCGCGCCCAGTCCGACCTCGGCCGGACCGCGCATCAAGAGCTCATCTACAATCCGGCCGGCCGCGCTCTCGGGCGAATCCATGGCGACATCCAGATCGACGGCCTTGCAATGGACCCTTGGCCACTCCTTGGCCGCCGTCTTGGCCAGCCCCGCCAGGGCGCCGGAGGACGGGTTGATCCTCCCTTCCAGACCATGGAATCCGAACTGGCCGTCGAGCCTCGAAACGGTCAACAGCGCGGCACCTCCTTGCTCGCCCGACCGCTCGAGCGCCGTGCCGGCGGCGCGGATCGTCCGGAACGCGGCTGGGATGAACCTCGAATCGGGTCGATGGCTCGGTGACAGGACGATCACGCCGCTTAGGTTATCCTCGGGTACCGGGGGATCGACGCTTTCGACCGCCATCGGAATAACCCGGGGACGATAGCCTCGGTCCAGCAAAAGGGAACACAGCGCGTCGGTCAAGGCAGAACCATCATCGGTGATCCAGAACGTTCCCCCGGCCGGCAGCCGCAGGGCCTCCCGACGGTCGGGCGTGCTCATCGGCACCAGACGCGCTTCAAGTCGCCTCAAAACGACAGCTTGCGCGTCGGGATGTCCATGACCATTCCGCGACGGCTCGACGCTGGTCGTGTGGCCGCTCGCGTGGACGAGTTTCCCGTTCTGGCCGTTTCCCAGTAACTCGCCATGTTCTCGCGCCGGCGAAGGAGTGGCGGCCGCACCGATCGGAGCCGACAGGAACGCGGCGATCTCGCGGAGCGTCTGTAGCGCCGCAGTGTGCTCGGGCCCGATCGTGCGGATCGCGGGAAACCGATCCTGGACCGAGGAGAGGATCTCGACGCGCTTGATCGAGTCGATACCGAGATCGGCGTCGAGCTGCATATCGAGCTCGAGCATCTCGACAGGATACCCGGTCTTCTCCGCAACCACTTCCCGCAGCACGTTCACCATCGAATCGTCGGGCGCGGTCGGCTGCGCCGAGCCGATACCGGCGGGGAAGTCACGGTCCGCCCGGCGTCCTCGACGTCTCGCCTATCCGAATCCGCGCCGGCCTGGGCCAGGAAGGAGACGATCTCGCGCAAGGTTCCGAGAGTCCCGATCCGCTCGGGTCCGACAGGGGGGAGTCCGGGGAATCGGTCCTGCAGGGCGGAGAGGATCTCGACGCGCTTGATCGAGTCGATGCCCAGGTCGGCATCGAGCCGCATGTCGAGCTCGAGCATGTCGGCCGGATATCCCGTCTTCTCGGCCACGGTTTCCAGCAGCGTCTGAGACAGGTTCTCCAGGTGCTCCGTCGAGTGACGGGTCTCGTCGGCCGTTCCGGCAGGACCTCCGTCGAGCGGTGTCCACGGCCCGGACGCCTTTTCCACCGGATGGCGGAGCATGAACTCCGCGATGGACCTGAGGGTCCGGAAAGAGCCGACCTGCTCCGGCCCGGGAGCCCGAACCGCGGGGTACCGCTCCTGAAAGGCGGAGAGGATCTCGACACGCTTGATCGAGTCGATGCCCAGGTCGGCGTCGAGCTGCATATCGAGATCCAGCGCCTCGGGAGGGTAGCCTGTCTTCTCCGCGACCACGTCGATCAACGCCCTCGTTGCGTCATCGGTCGAAACGACATGCGGTTTCGCCTCGGAGGGCGGATCGGGCTCGGCGATCCCGGATCGCTCAGGTGGTAAGCCGGTCGAGCGGACCGACGTGGCAGTCTCATGGGTCCGGTCGGTCCGTCGCAAGGAAGCCGGCTCGGCCGCATCGGGTCTCGAACGCAAGAGACCCTGCTGATTTTCGAGGAGCTTGAGAAAGGTTTGCTGGGTCCGCTCCTGACCCTCCAGGAACTGGCGGTGGAGATCGGCAGTCTGCTCGGCCAGCCGTTGCAGAGAGGCCAGGTTCTCCTGGGTCGCGAGGAAAGCATACTCCAAGCCGGTCGGCGCGGGGACGCCCTGCGCCTGAGATCGAGCCCGGGACGGGTCGTGGGCTTCAAGGACCTGCTCGGGATGCCGAGCGTGCGAGGAGGCCAGGCCATTCGAGTGATGCGAAGGGGACCGTTCCGGTGGGTTCATCGTTCGATGGTTCTCGGCGTGAGGTCGCGGCTGGGGCTGGGGCATCGTTGTGTGCGGCGTCTCCGGGAAGCCGAATCGTGGCGACCGCTCCTGAGCCGCAATCTGACCGGACTGCTCCGTATGCGGCATGACGGTCGCCGGTTTCGGTGCCGGCCTCTCGGAGCGTCGGTCCTTCGGTCGGGCGTTGGCGCCGGAGATACGCACGGTCGGCCCCGGTTTCCCGGCCGGCACTGTCCGCGCAGGTCCCCCTTCATCCCAACGTTTCAGGTTAACAGCATAACCCAGCGAGGCCAGGGTTGCGAGCGCGCAGGCCAGATCATTCATGTTCCCGATCGACCCGACCGAAGCGTTCAACGGATATCGCGTCGTGCTCGCGCCCTTCGAGGATCGAGCCGACCAGTCCCGTGAGCTTCGCCTGGGGGCCGACTTCCAGAAACGTCCGGCGCCATGACGGTACATTGCCTCGACCTGAGCGACGAACTCAACTGGAGACACGAGCTGGCTGGCAAGGAGTTCTCGAGCCGATCCGGCATCGTCCGGATAGGGTTCGGCCGTCTTGTTGGCGAATACGGGGATCGTTGAGGACTGGAAGTTCACCGAATCGAGAGAAAGCCGGAACGGAGCCTCGGCACCGGCGACGAGGCGGCTGTGGAATGCGGCCGAGACCGGGACGGCACGGGTCGCGATCCGACGATCGGAAAGGAGCCGGTGACATCGCTCGATCTCCAAGGACGGACCCGATAGCACACACTGCCGAGGTGCATTCTTGTTGGCGATGATGACATCCAGGTTCCTCTCACGGATCAGGTCCGAGACCTCGGCGATCGGCGCGAAGACCGCGAGCATCGCACCCGATCCCTCCGCGGCATAGCGGGCCATGAAGTCGCCGCGGAGATGAGCGAGAGTTGCCAGGCTAGAATCATCGATGCGACCGGCGGCCCGCAGGGCCGTCAGCTCGCCAAAACTGTGGCCACCGACGAGATCCGGGCGTACGCTGAAATCCTCGAGGATTCTCAGTAAACCCAGGCTGACCGCCCCGATCGCCGGCTGGGCGAATCGAGTGTCCCGCAGGACCACATCCCTGGCTCGAACGCATTCCTCGTCGAACGCGGCAGGTGGATAAACGTGATCGGTCAGCAAACACGGATCATCCGCGAAAAATCGGTTGATCCGCGCCAGCGCGTGATGCATGCGGGGGAAGACGCACGCCAGCTCGCGCAGCATGCCGACGTATTGCGAGCCCTGGCCGGGAAAGAGGAAGGCGAGCGCACCCGGACGCGGACCCACACCCAGGAATGGTTGAAGGCTGAAGGCTGAAGGCTGAAGGGGGAACGCCTCGAAAAAAGGCGCGAGGCTTTTCTGGAAGGCTTTTTCGGAAGGCCGAAGGCTGAAGGCCGAGGGCTGCAGCTTCAGCCTTCCGAGTTCGGCCGACCGAGGGTCATGCGACGCGACCAGCAGCAGGCGATAACGATGTTCCGATCGAAAACGCTCTCGGCTCTCCGCGGCGAGAATTCGAATCGCCGGCCAGTCGCTGAGACCCGCCAGCGTGTTCAGTGCCTGCACGACCTCGGCAGGATTGTCGGCGGAAAAGGCGAGGATCTGCACATCGCCGTCCCAGTTGACCCCGGGTTTATCCGGTTCGGCCTCCTCCAGCACGCAGTGATAATTGCTGCCGCCGAACCCGAAGGCGCTGACTGCCGCGCGGCGCGGGCCGTCGGGGTTCGACAACCACGGGCGCGCCTCAGTATTGAGGTAAAAAGGGGACTGACCGCCGGCCAGTGATTCCAACGGCCGCCGGACCTTCAGCGTCGGCGGCAGGACCTTGTGGTGCAGCGCCAGGGCGGCCTTGATCAGGCCGGCTGCCCCCGCGGCGGCCTTGGTGTGGCCGACCTGCGACTTGACCGACCCCAGCGCAGCACCAGGCATCGCCCCGACGCTCGCCGTGGTACACCTCCTCCAGGGCCGACAGCTCGGTCGCGTCTCCGACCCGGGTCCCCGTCCCATGCGCCTCGACCATCCCGACCGTCGCGGGCGAGATTCCGGCCATCGCGTAGGCGCGCCGCAAGGCCTGCGCCTGGCCCGCGGCGCTCGGCGCATAGACCGCCTGGCCCTTGCCGTCGCTCGAGGTCCCGACCGAGCGAATCACCGCATACACCCGGTCCCCGTCCCGACGCGCGTCCTCCAGGCGCTTCAGGACCACGACCCCCAGCCCCTCGCCCAGGATCGTCCCGTCGGCCTCCGCGTCGAACGGGCGCGCCTCCCCGGTCGGGGACAACGCCGGCGTCTTACTAAAACACATATACATAAATATGTCATTGAAAGTGTCCAGCCCTCCGGTCACGGCGAGGTCGCATCGGCCGGCGGCGAGTTCGAGGATGGCGAGGTTGACGGCCCCGAGCGAGCTGGCGCAGGCGGCATCGACGACACAGTTGGTGCCGCGAAGGTCCAGGCGATTGGCGATCCGGCCGGCGACAACATTCCCCAGGAGGCCGGGGAACGAGTTCTCCTGCCAGCCCACGTAGGATTCGGCGATGCGGCGAACGACATCCTCGGTGGTGCATTCGTTGACCCCGGCCGCCTGCAGCGCGCGTCGCCAGATCGGGTGCCCCAGCCGGGCGCCCAGGGGGATAACCAATTCGAGGGTGCCGGTAACGCCCAGGATGACGCTCACCCGGTCGCGGTCCAGCGAGCGATGGGCATCGTAGCCGGCGTCATCGAGCGCCTGACGGGCGACCAGTAGGCCCAGGAGTTGGGTCGTGTCGGTCGCCTCGATGGTGTTCGGCGCGATCCCGAACTCCAGAGCCGGGAATTCGACCGGGCTCAAGAAGCCGCCCCGCCGTGCGTACGTTCGATCCGGCGACTTGGGATCGGAGGAGAAGTAATCGGAAACCGACCAGTGCGACTCGGGTATATCGGTGATCGCGTCCACGCCCTTGCGGATCGCGGCCCAGTAGCGCGCGAGGCCCTCCGCTTGGGGAAACAGGCAGCCCATGCCGATGATGGCCACCGGCACCTGCGGCGACGGGTCGGACGGATTCAAATCTTAGCCCTTTCGACAGTAGGCAGTAGGCAGTAGGCAATAGGCAGTGTAAGAGATTAGCTCATCCGACGCACGGAACGCCAGGTTTCAGGTCCGGACGGCGGGTTGGGGATGGACTGTAACCGGGTTGTGGTCAAGCGTGACGAGATGTCCCGCAACCCGTCCGGCGGCCCATCAGGTTCTGCCTATTGAAGCCGGTTCTCGATCGCGATGAAGTCCAGCGGGGCGAGTCGAGGGATTCCCGGTGCCAGGCCGATTCCCTGGGCATTGAGGATCCGCGCACGCATCAGCACGGCCTGCGCCGTAGAGGATGTTCAAGGCGACGGTCGCGACCTGCCGATTCTCGGGACGCTCCAGGAACGACCCGCGCACCCAGTCATTGAAGGCGGCCATCGCCGGACCGCACCAGATCTGATAATCCACTGTTCGCGACGGCTCGCCGCTGTTGGCCCAGCGCGAGGACATACCGAGATACCACCGGAAGACCAACGCCATCTTCTGCTTAGGTTCTCGATGGGCTTGCTCGATCCGGGTCGGATCGCGCTGCCGGAAGTATTCTCGGGTCTGCTCCCAGATCGCCTCGATCGGAGCTCGGAAAATCGTCTTCTCGAGCGCCGCCCGCTCGGATGCAGGCAGTTGATCCAGCCCCCCATGGGTCCGATAAAGCTCGTAGAGCTTGGCGGCGCGCATGGCAAACAGCGTGCCCCGCTTCAGCACCTGGACCTTCACCCCCATCTCAAACATGTCCGCAGCCGGGGCCATGGCGACATCGGCCTGCTGGGCCTGAGCGAGCATCCGCCGAACCACGTCGGATGTGCCTGCCTCCACGCAAGACTGGTTGACCGAACCCGTTACAAGGTATGCGGCGCCCATGGCGAGCGCCGCGGCTGCCGCCCAGGGCGTGGAGATGCCGCCCGCGGCACCAACTCGCAAGGGACGCTCGTAGCCATGTTGAGCCTGCATCTGGTTACGCAGGGCGAGCATCGTCGGCAACAGGACGATGGCCGGCTGATTGTCGGTATGTCCCCCCGAGTCGGCTTCGGCGGTGATATCTTCTGCCATGGGGATCCGACCGGCCCATTCCGCCTGGTCCGCAGTGAGATCGCCCCTTGCAACCAGGTCGCTGAGGAACTTGGCCGGCGGCGGAGCCATGAATTTCGAGGCCACCTCGACCCGCGAGATCTTGGCGATGATCCGGTTTGGAGCTACGACTCGTCCCGACTTATCCAGGCGAATCCCGGCGACCCGGTACCGGACCAGCGGCAGGGTCAGGTTCAGGAACGCCGAGGCCTCCACCAGCCGAACTCTCCGACCGAGATACAAATCGACGATCGTCGACTCGAGCTCGGGCTCACCGGGGCTGTGGATCAGGTTCATCGCGAAGGGCGTGGAATCTCCGAGGTCGCTCTGGAGACGGTGAATTGCCGTCTCCACCACGTCCGGGTGGAGTCCTGCCGAGCCGAATACGCCGAGAAAACCCTTCCGGCCCATCGCCTCGACGACCTCGATCGACCCGATCCCGTTGGCCATCGCACCCGACATGCAAGGGTATTTGAGGCGATGCTCCGCCACGAAGGAGCTGTCCCCGAGAGACTCCAGCCGACAGGCCGGAACCTGTGCGGCGATCTCCACGTCCTCGTGCAGGATTCCTGGAGCCTCAGCCATCACCCGGTACTGGCCGGACCGATTGGCCACGAGAAACGACTTCCCGATTCGCCCCAGTGCTTCCTCCCAGTCTACGGTGTCGTTCGAAACCAGAACCACTGATGATACTCCGCGTGCGGTCAATCAGTCGAGCGTGATGCAGTGGATGAAACGGCGATCCATTTGTGGCGTTCGACTATCTTACAGCAAGGGATCGTGGGGCGACGGACTCATGGTTTTTGAAAGGATCGGATTCCCGATTCCGAATGCCAGGTTCGAGAATCTTAAATCTCTGATATATCAGGCTTTACATCCATTGGAAATCTCGAATCTGCGGTTTTGAATCGATTCTTTCACAGCCGCTCAGTCGCTCGATCCATCCGGAATCGGGGAGAGACCAGCGGCTCCCGTATTTGAGGCGGTAGAACCGACGAGCGGGTCATTCCTATTGGGACAGCCGAGGTCATCTGTCCCGCAAGCGAGATGGCGCAATTTTCGAATTCGCCTCGCCGTTCGTGTCCAGGTCATCAGGAGTGTGACGGATTGCGATTCCTGGCCTGTTGAAAGCAAAAATGCGGTGAGGGGATCGTGGATACGGGATCGGCAGCGATCCCCTCGTTCAACAGGAACGGGGCGAGGCCACGGAACGGACGTTGCGCGATGGCTTGCAGTCCGACATCGGCCATCAGATCGTGGAAGCGCCGGGCGGAGGCATGGTGGACTGCACCTTCGATCGTCGAAACGCACACGTCGAAGATGAACCAGCCCCAAATGCTGTCACGATATCCGTCGATGATCATCAGACGGCCACCGCCACGGAGCACGCGGGCCATCTCGGCGATCGCACGCGCCTGGCGCGGATAATGGTGGAAGCTGTTCGCACAGGTGACGACGTCGAAAGTCCCGGACGCGAACGGGAGCCGCTCGCTATCGCCCTGGATCGGCAGGACGTGTTCGTATTGCGATCGCCAGCGTCGCTGGCCTTTACTCAACATCGCCGAGACCAGGTCCACCCCCCAGACTTCAACCTGGGGCAGGACAGCACGGAGTCGCGACGCGAAAAGGCCCGTGCCACAGCCGACATCAAGGATCCGGGCGGGTCGATCATCCACCACCTCGCGGATCCGACGTATCAGGACACGGTGAGACGGCCCGAAGATCAACCATTGAAGGATGCAACGATCGTAGCTCTCACTCCAACGGCTGAACTCCTCGGTGGCCTGGTCCTTGTGGTATTCCATGTTGCCGCCTCCTTGCCGTCCGTCGATCAACCCGGGCATCCTGCTGTGAACGAGCTCCTGTTCGACTCCCTGCCAAAGATGAGTCTTTAACGAATGGCAACGGTTTCCGCAACCCGGAATCGACCCAGATCATCGCCCGTCCGCATCTTAGGTCGCGTCCAGGGCGTGCTCGCCCCGAAGAGTCCCGGCGATTTGTCACAAAACTCCGACGTTGTCTGTCTCTTCCGATGGCAGTCATTTCGTGACCCGAGGAGCAGACGAACATGCACGACCGAGTCGATCCTGGTTTTCAGGCAGACGCGATCATCGTTGGCGGAGGATTGGCCGGCCTGTTTGCTGCCAATCTGACCGCTCGAGCCGGCCGGAGCGTCCTGGTGCTCGAGCGATCGAGCACGCTGGGCGGCGGCGCTGCGACCCGCGTCGAACGCGACATCCATTTCAACCTTGGGCCCCACGCGCTGTATTGCCGTGGGCGCGCGTTTCGACTCTTCGAGGAGCTGGGGATTCCCTTTTCCGGGGGATTTCCGAGAACGCGGGGCGCGTTGTTGATCTCCGGTGAGAGGACGCTTCCGCTGCCCCGAGGGTTGATGGGGCTCCTCTTCTCGCGACATTTCTCGATACGAGAGAAGATGACCGCACTCACGATCTTCGGGACCCTTGGGCGACTGGATACCCGACCCCTCGATGGAATCCCGCTCGCCGAATGGATCGAGCGGTCAGCGGGACGCGGTAATCTGGCCTGGTTCTTCCGCACGCTCTTCCGGGTGGCCACCTACATCGACGACGCCGAACGGATGTCCGCGGGCGCCGCACTGGACCAGTTCCGACTCGCGTTGCAGGGGAACGTCTGGTATCTCGACGGGGGCTGGCAGTCGCTGGTGGATGGCCTTCGCAGCCAGGCCCGTGAGCGCGGGGGCACGATACGAACCGGGTCGCGAGTCACCTCGGTGCGTAGCGGTGAGGATGGTGTGTCTCTGCGGCTCGCGAATGGTGAGGAGATTCGCGGTCGCGCGGCCATTCTGGCGGTTGACCCCGAGACCGCTTGTGACCTTCTCGATCTGACCGGCGGAGGCATCGCTCGTCGAATGGTCGGCGGCATGTATCCCGGTCCGTGCCGCCTGCCTCGACGTCGCGCTCAGCCGGTTGCCGGATCCGAATTGCTGCGTGGCCTTCGGACTGGACCGCCCCTTGTACTACTCGGTGCACTCGGCGGCGGCCGAGCTGGGACCGCCGAACGTGGCGGTCTTGCACGTGATGAAGTACCTTCGGAGTGAGATGGTCGAGAACACCAGGGACATCGAGGCCGAGTTGGAAGGGCTCCTGGACGGGCTTCAACCGGGATGGCGGGCATTGACGATCGCTCGACGGTTTCTCCCCGGGATGACGGTCGCCAATAGTCTTCCCTGTGCCGAAGAGGACGGTCTTCGCGGCCGGCCGGAGGTCACGGTGCCGGGCTTACCCAACATCTTCCTCGCGGGCGATTGGGTCGGTTCTGAGGGGCTGCTCGCCGACGCCTCGGCCGCCAGTGCCTCCGAGGCGTCGGATCGCGTCCTTGCGGTTCTAGCGAAAACATCGGTCGGCCGCGAATGGAGTCTCACCCATGAGACAGGTTGACGCTACCTTCGAAGAGCTGCGACCGGTCCTCGTGCGACTGGCCTATCGCATGCTCGGGTCGCTGGCGGACGCGGATGATGTCGTCCAGGACGCCTACTTGCGCTGGACCGGGAGGACCGGTCCGCGGTAGCTTCCCCGAAGGCATATCTGACATCGATCGTGACCCGACTCTGTATCGACCAGCGCCAGGCGGTGGATGCGCGCAAGATGAACTATGTCGGTCCGTGGCTCCCCGAGCCGGTCGTCGAGTCGGGCGAGACCGAGGCGAGCGGCCGGCTGGAGGCCGCCGAATCGATTTCGATGGCCCTGCTTGTCGTACTCGAGAGTCTTTCACCCGTCGAACGAGCGGCGTATCTCCTCCGTCGGGTCTTCGATTATGGCTACGAGGAAATCGGTCAGATCCTCAATCAGTCTGAGGCGAATTGTCGACAGCTCGTCAGCCGCGCCGAGAAGCGGATCCGCGAGCGCCGACCACGTTTCGAGGCCGAACCCGCCGAGGCCCGGCGGCTCACAGGCGCTTTCCTTCAGGCCTGCTCGACCGGCGACCTCGAGGGCCTGGTGGGCCTGCTGGCGACCGACGCCGTGCTCTACAGCGACGGCGGCGGCAAGGCCACCGCAGCCCTCGTCCCGATCCACGGCGCGGACCGCATCGCGCACCTCTTCCTCAGCACCATGAAGAAGGCCCCGGCCAGTCTCGAACTGAGATGGGTGAGCGTCAACGGCCAGCCGGGACTCCTGGCGATCGTCGACGGGCAGGCCGTCCAGGTCATTGCGTTCGACATCGTCGACGGCCGCATCGCCACGTGCTTCGTCGTCCGCAATCCGGAGAAGCTGGCGCGGGTAGGCGTGACGGGAATCCGGCCCGACCCACAAGATCAGCCCGGTGCAACGGAGACCGCGGCGGATACGGCCTGAATCGGTATCTGGATCTCGGTCAAGTAATTCTTGGGATTCCCGCGGAAGATCATGCCGGGTCCTTTGTAGTAGACTTCCCGAGTCGGCATCGCGATCGGGTAGCCTTTCGATCGAACGTATTCAAGGACTTTGGCGTAGGATCGGCCGAGTACCTCGTAGGGCCCCTTGTGCATCAACGACACACAACGGCCGCCGGCCAGGTCTCGCACGGAGATTCCGTCCGTCGCCTTCCCACCGTGGATTGGCATACAGACCTCGAACTCTGCGTCGTCTTCGCGGAACTCCGCATTGTAGTGGAGGAGGAATGGTTTGCCGCAGATGGTGCGACCGAAGTGTTTGCCGATCCGCCCGAACGCCGGGCCGCAGTCGGCGTATCGGCCTTTCATGCGAATGCCCGCGATCAGGACCGGCTCCATCGTCTTTTCCTCGATCGGAAAGTTCGTCTGCCCCATGATCCGCCTCGTTTGTTCTTCTTGGTTCAAGAATTGATCTAATGAACGCGCAGACCTCTCGGTAGCGCCGGATCCTGGCTTCAAACGGCGGGGAGGAACGGAAGAGGCCGTCCGAATGGCCGGCATCTCTGACAACTGTCGATATTCACGATGTCCCCTGGTATAGCCTGCGACCGAGGGGCCGACCGCGAGCCGCCGAATAGCCAGCGGGCGATTCTCCAAGCTGCCCCAAGCGCGTCAAGAGATAGGGATGTGCCCCCGCCCCTATGTCCTCCTGCACCCCCACTCGGGGCCGCCGCGTCATGGCTGGGCGAAGACGTCGGCGGGCAAGTCAACAAGGCCGAGCCTCTCCCTCCAGGCATTCGCCTGGGCCGCCTTACCCCTTCCCTCATACAGCCGCACGACCCGCAACGCCGCCTCGAACAGGCGAGCCTTCCCGACTGCGGGGATCTTCGCCTCCCGGGCCTTCATCCCCTCGTACCCGGGCACGACAAGCGGCTCGGCCTCGGCATATCGCCCCCGACCGAGCAAGGCCCCTCCGAGCTCACTCATTGTGTTGAACCGCAACCAGGTGTCGGGGACAGCCTTCTCGCGGAGGTCCAAGCATTCCCGCAGGACCGGCTCGGCGTCCGACCACTTCTCCTGATTCAGCAGGTTCCGGCCGAGCTGGGCGAGATCGTTGGCGAGGAGGTCACTTGGCATCTCGGCCTTACGGCGGCAGTCCACCGAGCGGCGACGCAGCGGCTCGGCGTCCGCCCATCGTCCGCGCGACCCATAAACTTCCGCGAGGCTGCTCCGGGTATTGAACGTGTAGGTATGGACGGGGCCGAGCTTGGTCTCCATCAACTCGAGTGTGGGCACAAGCAGCTCGATGGCCTCGTCGATCCGGCCGGCAACGCGGTAAGCCGCGGCGAGGTTTCCGCGACTCTGGAGCGTAAGGATGTGGTCAGGGCCGAGCGTGGCCTGGCGCCGCTCCAGGGTGGACCGGTGCAGGTCGATGGCCTCGGCGACCCGGCCAGCCTCGAGGTAGTCTACGGCGAGGTTATTGCGGCTCTGGAGCGTATCAGAGTGGTCAGGGCCGAGCGTGGCCCGGCGCCGCTCCAAGGTGGCCCGGTCCAGCTCGATGGCCTCGGCGACCCGGCCGGCAATGCGGTAGGCGACGGCGAGGAAGTGGCAGCGCAGGAGCATATCGGGGTGGTCGGGACCGAACTTGGCCCGACATTGCTCCAGGGTGGGCCCGAGCAGGTCGATGACCTCCGTGATTCGGTTGGAGTCAACGTAGGCCGCGGCGAGGTTTCCGCGACTCTGGAGCGTAAGGATGTGGTCAGGGCCGAGCGTGGCCTCGCGCCGCTCCAGGGTGGATCGGTGAAGCTCGATGGCCTCGGCGACCCGGCCAGCCTCGAGGTAGTCCACGGCGAGGTTATTGCGGCTCTGGAGCGTATCGGGGTGGTCGGGCCCGAGCGTGGCCCGGCGCCGCTCCAGGGTGGCCCGGTCCAGCTCGATGGCCTCGGCGATCCGGCCGGCGACGCGGTAGGCCGCGGCGAGGAAACCACGGCTCTGGAGCGTATCGGGGTGGTCGGGTCCGAGCGTGGCCTGCCGCCGTTCCAGGGTGGGCCGGAGCAAGTCGATGGCCTCCGTGATGCGGCCGGTTTCGACGTAGAACCCGGCGACTTGGTTGCGGCTCAGGAGCGTATCGGGGTGGTCGGGTCCGAGCGTGGCCTGCCACCGTTCCAGCGTGGTCCGGCTCATTTCAACGGCCTCGGCGACGCGGCCAGCGTCGTAGTAGTCGGCGGCAACGGCCTGGCAGCTTCGCAGCGTATCGGGATGGGCAGGGCCCAGGTTCATCTGGCGCAGCTCCAGAGCTCGCTCGTGCTGTCGGATTGCCCGCTGAGACTCACCCAGAAAGAAATACGTCAATCCGAACGTATGGCGGATCGCCGCCTCGATGATCGGCTGGTCCTTGAACGATTCAGCGACCTTCGGCTCGGCGGCGTCAACCGCCTTCCGGACCGTCACATCCTTTCCCAGGCCCCCTGCCTGGCCCTCGGGTCGGGCGGCTGCCAGCACATCGTTGCTGAGGAAGTCCAGCACGGACTCGGCCCGTCGCCGCGCCGCCTCCGATTCCTCCAGTGCCCTATCGGCCGTATTCTTCTCCCGATTGATCGCGTCGTTGGCCTGCCCCAGATCGCGGTTGTGCCCGGCCTGGATGCCCGTCACGGCCCCCAGCCCGATGACGACGGCCAGCAGGGCAATGGCCCCGCCGGTCACCGCGGTCCGATGCCGCTTCATCCATCGCCGCGCCCGATCGGCAATCGGGTCGCGATAGGCGCCGACCGACTCATCGGCAAGCCATTTCGAGAGGTCGTCGGCCAGGTCGCGGGGGCTGGAATATCGATCCTCGGATCGCGCCGCCAGGGCCCTGAGACAGACCGCCTCAAGCGCACCGGGTAGGCCCGGCTCGCGCCGCCGCGGCGGGACGACGGCGGCCTCGCGCACGGCTTCATGGAGGCGGCCGCCCCGGAGCACCGCGTCGGCATAGGGCGACTTCCCGGTCAGGATTGCGTAAAGGATCAGGCCCAGGCTGAAGAGATCGCTAGCCGGGCTGGTCGGCTCGCCCCGGGCCTGCTCCGGGCTCATGTACTGCGGGGTCCCCAGGACGGCACCCGTCGCGGTCAGGGCGTCGGGCGATGGGCTCGGTGAGGGTGCCTCCCGTTCGGCCTCGCCGCGGGCGTCGTCCGTCCCGATTCGCTTGGCCAGCCCCCAGTCCATCACCAGCGTCTCGCCATAGCGGCCGAGCATGATGTTCGAGGGCTTCAGGTCGCGATGGATTATCCCCTGGTCGTGGGCGTAGGCCATCGTGTTGCAGACCGCGATGAGCTGCTGGAGCAGGCCGCGGAACTGCAACGCGCGCCGGCCGGGGTCACCTCGCAACGATCCCTCCGCGTGGAAGGCGTCGATGGCCTCCTGGAGGGTCTGGCCCTCGATGAGAGGCATGGTGTAGAAGGGGCCGTCCTCGTCCTGCCCCAGTCCGTAGATCGGCACGACGCCGGGGTGCTGGAGCCTCGCAGTGATGGCCGCCTCGCGGTAGAACCGCCGCCGCGCCTCCTCATGCAGCCTATCGGGGCGGACCCGCTTGAGGGCCACTGCGCGGTCCAGCTCCTCCTGATAGGCGACCAGCACTTCGCCCAGGCCGCCCCGAGCGTGATGCCCTCGCGGCCGGTAGACCGCCGTTGCGCTCAGGACATCCGGGAGCCGGCGCCCTTCGCCCGTGCCGTTGCATCCCGCGTCCCCGGACATCGCCATGGCGTTCCTGTCCGCCCGGCCTCCGATCGCGGCCGAAGTCTCCTGGAGGGCGGCGGCGACCAACGAGGCATCACCGGCGAAGCGACCCAGATACTCCTCGGTCTCCGGCCACTCGCCGCGACGGCGTCGCAGGTCCCGCTCCAGCGCCACGAGCTCGCCCAGCAGCGCCGGCCGGTCCGCTTCGAGGGCCTCGGCCAGGTAGTCCTCGATCCGCGGCGCCGATCCGGCCCGCCAGGCCGCCTCGAACCGGTCGCAGGCCTCGTCGATCCGCTCGGAGGGCCTGATGGGTCGCCCCTCCGCACTTGAACGCACCGAGCCGTCCATCAGGATTCCTCCTCCAACCAGGCCTCGCGGATGAGTTCGAGCTTGCGCTTCACCGTCCGCTCGGAGCAGCCCAGGCGTTCGGCGATCTCTTCTCGCGTGTAGCCCTCCAGCCGCAGGTCGAGCACCTGGCGCAGCGAGTCGTTCCGCAGGCCGTCCCTGAGCCGACGGTACTCGTCGACGACCATCGCGACCAGCGCGGGGCTGGGCCCCTCCCCGGCGATCCGATCGAGGCCATCGATTTCGGCCGCGTCGGCCGCAACCAGGTCCGACTCGCCGAGGAGCCGGCCGCTGCCGCGCTTCTGCGCCGCCTGGCGTCCGATCTGGCGCCGGACCTTGCGCAGGGTGATGACCACCAGCAGCCGCCAGAGGTCCTCTCGATTATCGAGCTGGGGGTAGCGGCCCCGGGCGACTCCACGGCAGAAGCTGTCGAAGGCGCTGAGGGCCGCGTCTTCCTCGTCCTCGATGACCCCCGCCCGGCGCACCGAAGGGAAGCGGGCGCGGGCGAGGTGGACGAGGCGATGGAAGTAGCGCTCCCAGAGGTGCTGGGCCGCGGAATCGCCGCCGACCCTCAGGTCGCCGATCCAGCCCGTGACGGAGCCGTCCTCCTGAGAGGACATGAGTTGCCCTCGGCGGTTTCACTATGCAAACCTGCATCGCGGGTATCATTGTACCCGGCCCTGGTCAGAATTGGATAGGAACGTCGTCGCTCCGAAAAAAATTCCTTCGCCGTACCTGGTCCGCCACCCCGCCGGTTTTGCATATACCCGTAGGAGCCGGACGGCCCCGAGCGACATGAGTGATCGCTCGATGCACCCAATCCGCCGGGAAGGACCGATGATCCCCCCATTCCCCGCGGCCTCACCGAGTCCACCTGAGCCTGGGACGCCCCTCACGATCGGTGGGCGGATGCTCGCCGGGCCTGGGTCAACTGCACGGGCTGGCTTTCGACCCGCCGGGGAACGTGTACGTGGCGAGCCAGGGTGGATCATTGACTCCGAAGGACTTGCGGCCATGGCGATCTCGCGGCCAATGAATTTACAAACACT
This sequence comes from uncultured Planctomycetota bacterium, assembly GCA_963845755.1. GTDB lineage: Bacteria > Planctomycetota > Planctomycetia > Isosphaerales > Isosphaeraceae > CAWJTV01. The sequence continues at coordinate 22,337 of CAWJTV010000010.1, read as the reverse complement.
TGTATTACAATGATTTAGGATATCACGCTCTCGCGGATTCAGGAAAACGGCAAGAGTCGAACTTACTACCCTCAAGGATCACTTCGATGACACGCAGTCGAATCGGACTTCGCCTCTCGGGATTGCTGGCTCTCTCGCTCGTTACGACATCATTCTGGGCCTGGACCCCCTCGGCCTGGGCGGGCACGCTCTACTGGACCGCCCACGATTCCATCCAGACTGCGAATGCAGACGGCTCGGACGTCACGACTCTCGTCGCCGGGCTGACGGACTTGAACAGCGGCACCGCGATTGCCGTGAACCCCGTTGCCGGCGCGATCTACTGGACCACCGGGGCTAGCGGGAATATCGAACGGGCCAATCTCGACGGGAGCGGCCTCAACACGTTGATCTCGGGGCTTGGAATCCCGTCGGGGATCGCCCTCGATGCGACGGGCAAGATCTACTGGACGGACGAAAACCAAGGCGGAGTACACGTCGCCAATGCCGATGGCAGCAATGTCACGACGCTTGTTACTTTGACCGCCAGCGGCGGAGGTACGGCGGGGTTCGCGATCGACAATGCTGCGGGGAAGATGTATTGGGGCACGCTCGGTGGGATCCTGGGGCAGGCCAACCTTGATGGTTCCGGAGTCTCTCTCAACCTCTCTCTGGGTGTCGGTGCGGTATCGGCGCTGGCCCTCGACTCCGCCGGGCGGGTCTACCTGGCCTCCGGAAATGAGATCGTTCGAGTCAACGCCGACGGCACGGGAGAGACGACGATCGTGTCTCTCACTAACAACGACTCCGTCGATGGACTTGCGGTCGATGCCAACACCGGCAAGATCTACTGGACCGAGGAGGCGTCTGGGGTGATCGATAGCGCCAACCTCGACGGTACAGGCATCACGACGGTGATCTCGGGGCTCACCGATCCTACCGGCATCACCGTGGTCGCGAGCGCCGCGGTCCCCGAGCCTTCCTCGTGGATCATGGCTTTCAGCGGCTTGGCGTTCGCCGGCGGATGTGTCGCGATGAAGCGACGGCCGTTGTAGTCGTCCACCGATTGGGAGATCATGGGTCATGCTCCTCGACCTCGGTGGACAGCCGGGCTAAAGAAGGCCTTTTTCCGGTCGAATCGGCACGATCTCACCCCTTCGGCCCAGCTCTGAGGAATTGGGGAATTTGTCGCACCTTGACGGCAGCGTAAGTCCCGAGTAGAACCTCTGTTGAAGCGCCCGACCATCCTAGGCCCTCAATTTTTTTCTTCGCACCTCATGACTTTTCGGGCCTTTCCCGGTATAAGGTCCACTTACCGGAAGTTCCAGGGGCCCATCGATGCATGTGCCGAGCCACCCCACGCTGGTCCGTCGGATGCTCGACCGCCGCCTCAAGCAACTGGCTCCGGCTGGGCCGCTCCTGGCGGCCAGCCTGGCCCAGGTGCAGAAACGTTGCGGCCAGCCCTCCTGCGCCTGCCACCACGGTGGCCCGTTGCACTCCGCCCACCACCTCACCTTCTCGGAGGGGGGTAAGACTCGCACGGTGTATGTGCCCCAGGACCTGCTCACGGAGGTCCAAGAATGGGTGCAAGAACACCAACGTCTCAAAGGCCTGATCCACGAAATCAGCCAGTTGACCCTGGCCTTGATCCAGGGCCACGTCTCGCACCGAAAGCGGCGGCGGGGACGACGCTGAACATCGGACCTATCCTGGTGCGAACCCTGGGTCACTTCTTCCCCGATCTCAACACCTGGATCGATGCGATCGATGACCCGCGGTTTGCCCCCTTGGTGATCTACCACAAGCGGTTCCTGCTGTGGTGGGGGCTGAGTTTGTTCCTGTGCAAGTTGAGCAGCCGGCGCCAACTGGACTACCAGTTGAACACCGACGGCCCGGAGGTCCTGCCCAATCTCAATCGTCTGGCGGGTACGCGCAAGAGAGCCGGCCGGTGAACCAGACCTTGGAGTACTTCCTGGGGAAAATCGGCCCCGACCCCATCGCCGGGTTGCGGCAGCGGATGGTCCAGCGGTTGATCCGCATGAAGGCTCTGGACGCGGCGCGGCTGCAGGGGCGGTTCGTCGTCTTGATTGACGGCTCGGGCTATCTGGTGTTTCACTCCCGGCATTGCGACGATTGCCTGACCCAGCGGCACGGTGAGACGACGCTATATATGCACCAGGTGCTGGAGGCCAAGGTGCTGGGGCCGGCCGGCACGGTCATCTCGATCGCCAGTGAGTTCATCGACAACCACGACGTCGCCAGTGCCCCAGCGGGTGCCAGCGCGGAACGGATCAAGCAGGATTGCGAGTTGAAGGCCTTGCGACGCCTGGTGGAGAAGTTGCGGATCGAGTTCCCGCAGTTGCGGATTTGCCTCGGCGGTGACGGCCTGTATGCCTGCGGAGAAGGATTCCAGGTCGCCAAAGATTATCGATGCGACTACATTTACACGTTTCAGCCTGGACGACTTCCCGCCCTCTGGGAGGATTTCCAGGGGTTGCTGCGGTTGTGTCCCGACCAGCGTGGAACGGATGACGCCGCAAGGGGTCCGGCAGGTCTATGGCTGGATCAACGGCCTGCACTACAGGGACAGTGATGGTCGGGACTGGACCATCAACGCTCTGGAGTGCACCGAGACGGGCAAGGAGGGAAAGCAGACGGAATGGTCGTGGGTGACCTCTCTGGATTTGAGCCACGAGACTGTGGTGGAAGTAGCGACCAACGGAGGGAGGGCACGCTGGCGCGAGGAGAACGAGGGATTTAACACCCAGAAGAACAGTGGCCTGAACCTGGAACATGCCTACAGCCACAGATGCTGGCCGGCCTACTATTTCCTGTTGCAGATCGCCCATCTGCTGTTGCAACTGGTGGAGAAGGGGAGCCTGTTGCGGCACCTGGCCCAAGAGCAGGGGAAGCGAACGGCCGTGGAGCTGTTCGGCTCGTTGAAGAACATGGCGCAACGATTGTTGGAGAGCCTGCGGTTTCGACACTGGCCGGACGAGGTCTTCGAGCCGGCCGGAGCCGGGCCGATCCAGATCCGACTGGACAGCAGTTAGCCGCCGGTGGCGGGTGGGCGTGTTCCAGGTTCAGCCGGGTTCTTCAGGGTCTGATAGCGGTCGCACTCGAAGCCGCCTTCGAGCCCGTCCCCTTACGGCCTTTGCCGGCCCTCGGTCGCCATCCACGCGGCTTCCGCGTGCCGGCCTACCGCCCGAGGGGCGGATTTCTCAGGGCTGCCTTCGGCCGAGCCCGATTGACAAACCCTTCCGACTTTCGTCAGACTAATGCCTTGGTCTTCGCCTGGAAAACGGACACACGGACTATCATGCTCAACTGCGACATGGTGCCAACTCGAGTCAACCAGATGGAACGTAGGGCCTGCTAACCGCCTGGCCGTGAGTCTGCCGATGCTGGCTCGATGCGTCTTCACGGTCTGGGGTGCCTGGCTGGGGGCCCTCGGGCTGGCGGCGGTACTGACCGCCTCAGGAATCTGGAACTCGAACCCGATCTTCCCGGTCGGCCTGTCGGTCCTGATGCTGGCGGGAGGGCTCGGCGTGGTGCTCGCGGCGACCGTCCGCCTGATCCGCGGCCACCGACGCGACCGGGCTCTGGCCGGCCTACTCGTAGGGACGACGCCCTTCTGGTTCCTGGCCGGGCACATCCTGATGGCGATGCGACCGGCGTTTGACCGCCATGTGCCCCCCGGGTGGCCGTCCAAGGTCTTCGCGCCGCTGGCCCGGCCCCTCGTGGACCTGGAAGCACGCTGGTTCTACCCGGAGCGGACGCCGGGGAAGTGGGTGACGATGGTCGGGGCGAAGGCCAGTGACGCCCGGGCCCAGGTGGCTGCGATGGACCGGCACGTCGAAGCCTCGCTGGCCCGGCTCAACCAATCCGCAACCTGGCCGATCGTCTGGTATCGGGGGCCGATCTTCGGCCTGCGGAGGTGCGCCATTTACGACATGGCGATCGGGTCCGAAGTCGGCCAACACCAGCGCGGAACCGATGGCCTGACGGACGGGGACCGCCACGAGGTCGCTCACTGTGTCATCACCCGGAACTGCACCGGCCGGAGCGACCCGCCGAGGGTCCTGATGGAAGGGTGGCGCAGGCCAACGAGGGGACGCCGGCCGAAGAACTGGCCGACACCGCCTGGGACGACCGCGAGAAGGGGCTGAGCTTGACCCTCCGAGGACTGGTCGCCCCGGATTGGTACTGGTATTCGGGGCCGGCGGCCTATTCCCAGGGCGGCCCGCTCGTCAACTACCTCCTCCGGGTGTACGGTCCCGAGCGATTCTTGAAGCTGTACACCACCTGCCAGCAGGCCACGTTCGAGGCCGACTGCCGCGCCACTCTGGGGATCGGCCTCGACGAACTGGACGCCGCCTACTGGGCGGATACCGAGCAGATCGCCCGGCGTGCCGGCCCGCCCGCCCGGCACTGGCTGAAAGGCTTGAAGCTCGACCCGGGCATCGACCCCGCCGCCTGGGATGCCTTCCTGGCGGATTACTTCGTCGCGGCCGCCCGCCTCGTCGCCCCGTACGATCACGTCCGGATGACGACCACGTTCCGGATCGAGAGGGGGACCGAGACCGGCGGCGACGAACCGGACGAAGACGAGGAGCGGCTCTCCTTGCTCCGCTCGGGCCCGTTCGCCCGCGTCCGGCTTCGGCTCCACCACGACGAGGGGGCCTACCTGGCCCATCCCGACCACTCACTCCGCGCCTTCCGCAAACTCATCCCCGAGATTGGACCCTGGACGATTCGTGAAGACGCCTACCAGGCCACCCCGCTGCAAGCCTACCGGCGAGCCCTGTTCAAGGTAGAGTGGGCGTCGGGCCATAATTTCTTTGTCCCCACTCATGGCGGGGCGATCTTGCTGGAATACCCTCAGAACCTCAGGGAGAGCGGCTTCTCGACCGACTACGAGGTCGTCAAGCTCGACGCCACGACCGTCGACGGCCACCGCCTCGTGACGCTCCGGCTGCGGACAGGCCCCGAGGTCAAGGGCAACGACCGAAATGATATTACGTACGTCTTCGACGCGGAGGACCTGTTCGTGCTCCGATCGATCCACTTCGGAGAACCACTCCAGAACCGCGTCTCGGATATCCAGTTCGAGTACGACCATCCGGACGGCCGCCCCGTCCTGCGTTCGTCCGTCAGGACGATACCGGCTCAGCAATTGACCAGCCGATTGGACGTGGAAGAATGCCGGTTCGGGCCGATCCCCGAGGCCGAGTTCGCGCTCGAACCGTTTCTGGCCAGCCTCGGGCCGGGCCGGCCCGTCCGGCAGCCGGAGGTCGAGCCGCTGACCGCGACCTGGCTTGATTGGTACTGGCTGGCGTTCGTCGGCGGCGGGATCAGCCTGGCCGGTGGGTCTGGCCTGGCCCTGCGAAGCCGCTGCCGCGACCGCCGGGCCCGGCAGGCGGATCAATATGAAGATCGGCAACATGAAACACAAGGATCTCAAGCCCTGCCACCTCCGCGGTAAGGGCGTTATGCACGCCGGTCATCCGCTCTTCCTCCGGATCCGCATCGACCGCCTGGGTATCGAAGCGAACGCGGTGCGACGCGCGCATGGTTTGGAGCTAATGATGGGCGGCAATGCCCTGCTGGCCAACGTCATGGGTCCAGACGAGGACCTGGCCAGGGTGATCGACGGGCAGCACGACATGCTGATCTGCGGCTCATGTGCCGACCAGCCGCTGCCGCCTTATCTCTGGCTCGTGCAAAGCGAGGCTGCATGACACAAACGAGAAATGATTCACCGAATGGAATTGCAGCGTATTGCAGACTGCATAATCGGTATGTGCGAATCGTCGCTACCGACGGCGAGAAGAACGCTGCGTTCGTCATGGATCGTCAGGAATTTCGTGAGCAGGCATATCATTTCTACGCGGAAGGGGACAGCCGTGCAGATCGCTGACCTGAGGTGGTTCTATCGCAGCGTTAGAGGGAGCATCGGCGCTGCAGCCGTCGTGTTGACCTTTGACGTCGTGCTCTTCGGATCGATCCTCATGTCAACGATCTTCTGTCCGATTTGGATTCTCGTCAGTCTCCTGAAGAGCGCGATCCACCGCCCCGGTTGGGGGCTCGCCCTGGCGAGGATCATAATTCCAGCCTTGACGCTGTGGCTTGTTAGGGTCAACGACGCCTTTCAACTCAGGGTAGCCGAGGCTAATGGTCAGCGGATCGTGGCGGCTTGCGAGGAATATCACGCCGCCAACGGTCGTTTTCCCAAGAATCTTGATGAACTCGTACCGAAATATATGAATTCCGTTCCCGTCGCTAAGTATTGCCTCGGTCCGTGGAGCAAGTTCATTTATGTGTCCCGCACACCTGGAGATGCCATGCTCTTTTGGCACATTGTTCCACCGCACTACCGGAAAATGTACCGCTTTGAAACTCGGAGCTGGAGCTACCTCGATTAGAGGGCCGGGCAAAACCTCCGCGAGACCGCCGCATTCCCAGTGTTTCATCGGCTTTACGTCAACACCGAGGGGTATGGTCAGGGCCTCTGATTCAAGCCCTGCCACATCTGCGGCAAGGGCGTCATGCACGCCGGCCATCCGATCTTCCTGCGGATCAGCGTCGACCGCCTTGGAATCGATGCGAACGCTGTTCGTCGCGGCCATGGCTTGGAGCTGATGATGGGCGGCAATGTCCTGCTGGCAAGCGTCATGGGGCCGGATGAAGATTTGGCGAAGGTGATCGACGGACAGCACGACATGCTGATCCGCGGCTCTTGTGCCGAGAAGCCATTGCCGCCCTATTTCTGGCTCGGTGAAAGTTTGGAAGTGCTTCTGCGCGGCGAAAGCCCCGTCCAGACCAGGACTCGCCGGTTCGCCGAAGTCGTATGCTGGGGAAGCCACACCTTCCGGCAAGGCGACATCGTGATGTTGGCGCTGAGGGCGACCAACCGCTATCCGGAGTCGTTTCGCGATCCGGACCGACTCGACCGGCCCGATATTCGGAGTCGGCGATCCGCGCCAGATCGCGGCAGGCTCGACGGCGCAATCGACGCCATGAGGGCCGACGGTGCCGGCCCTCCGGTCTTAACCAGAAGCACAACCCTCACGACAGGAAGACGTCGTCGTTGCTGGTCGAGGCATGATTCTTGCGGATGACAGTCGTGCTGTCGACGGTGAATGTGCCGAGGTCATAGACTCCGCCGCCGATCCCTTGGCCGGCGCTGCCCCGACCGTAGCCGCGACCGCCGATGGCCTGGTTGCGGACGATCGTACTGCCGGTGACAGCGGCACTCGAGCCGTTGTCCACATAGAGGCCGCCGCCGAAGCCGTTACCTCCATTCCCGCCTCCCAGGCCGGAGCCGCCCGTGGCTGAGTTGGAGTCGAGTACGCCGTCGCTGACCGTGGCGGAATCGTCGCCCACGACGCCAAGGCCACCGCCCAGGGCGTTTCCTCCATTCCCGCCCGATCCGCCGGCACCGCCGTCGGACTGGTTACCCGCGAGGGTGCTGGCGACGAGTGTGAGAGACGACCCGTCGGGGTTGAACCGGGGAGACAGGAGTCCGAAGAAGCCGAGCGAGATGCCGCCTCCCAGGCCGACGCCGCCGCTGCCTCCCGTGCCTCCCGCACCGCCGGTGGCGCCGTTATCATTCAAGGTCGATCCGATCAGCTCGACGCTCGAGAACGAATTGATGTCGATCCCTCCACCAGCAGCGCCTCCCCCCTGGCCGCCGGAGCCTCCCTGGCCGCCAATCGCCGCGTTGCCGGCGAGCTCGCCGCCCTGGAGCGTGAGCGTCGTAGCGACCGCCTCGATACCGCCGCCGACAGCGAATCCGCCCAGGCCCGCCGAGCTGGAGGCGCCGAGGGCCTGGTTGCCGATGAGAACACTGTTGGTGATGGTCGCCGGTCCGTAAACCGCGAGGCCTCCTCCGTCGGCATAGCCTGAGAAGAGACCACCGGGCCCGCCGGGATTCGAACCGCCGCTGCCTCCGATGGCCTGGTTGCCGATCAGGAGACAACCGGTCGCGGTGAGTCCATCGAAAGCATCGATGGCGCCCCCTTCGCCATATCCCGCGCGTCCGTCCGCGGATCCCCCAACGGCCTGGTTATCGATCAGCACCGAGCCTGTGATCGTGAGCCGCGGAGCCGGCAAAGATGGCGCCCCCCGACGCGGGTCCGCCCACGCCTGCTCCCTCGTCTCCATCGGTCGCGGGTCCCCCGATGGCCTGATTGCCGACGAAACTGGAACCGCTGACGCTCACGCTCCCGCCCAGCGCACCAAACAAGTTCCAGGTCACCGCGCCACCATAGGCAAAGTTGGCAAAGCCTGGTGCGAGACCCTGCCCACCGCTTGCCAGGTTCCCCGCGAATAAGGAGGAGTCCACGGTCAGGTTCACGTTCAGGGAACTGAACGTGTCCGCTCCATTATCGATCGCGCCCCCATTGGCGTAAGAGCTGGCGAACGAGCTGGTCGGTGATAGGGCGACCGCTTGATTATTCGCGAACGCACTGCCAATCACCGTGATCGTGGTTCCGGGCAGGTCCTCGAGCGCGCCGCCGAAACCCCCTTGATTGCCGTTGCCCACGTTGGCGCCCGCGATGGCCTGGTTTCCGGAGAACGTGCTGTTGATGATGGACGTCGTCACGCCCAGCGAGGCGGAGGCCGACTCATTATCGATGGCGCCTCCCAGTGCATCGCCGCCGGAGCCGCCGAGGGCCTGGTTGCTGGCAAAGCCGCTCTGCTTGACGATCAGGGTCGCGCCATCGACGTTCATGATCGCGCCGCCCACACTTCCACCCAGGGCGCCGAAGGACGTCTGGCTGCCCAGCGCCTGGTTGGCCGTGAATGTGGACGAGCGGATCGTGGCATTCCCCTGGTTGTAGATCGCGCCGCCGTAGCTCTGGTTGCTGCTGTTGGTCTGATTGCCGACCAGCGCAGTCTGGACGATGCTCAGGCTGGCGCCAGCCTCGTTCTCGATGGCGCCCCCATCTGCATTGCCGCTGGCGCCGCCGAGGGCCTGGTTATCGGTCAACGTGGCCTGGATGATGTCGAGGGTGGCGCCGGCCTCGTTCAGGATTCCGCCGCCCATGTCGGCCGAGCCGCCCGTGATGGTGAGGCCGGAGAGGGTCACCGTGGCGCCGCCGCTGATGTCGAAGACCCGGCTGGCGCCGCCGCCGCTGACCGCCAACCTCTGAGCGCCAGGCCCGTCGATGTTGAGGTCCTTGTTCACGATCAACTCGCCGCTGGTCAGGGTGATCGTCTGGCCGTCGAGCTTGTGCGAGAAGACGATCGTGTCGCCGCCGCGGGACGCGGCGATCTCGGCGCGGAGCGATCCGGACCCGCTGTCGGCGTTATTCAGGACGGTCAGCGTACTCAGGAGGGCTCGGCCTTCGAGAGCTTCCAGAGCGGGTTGCCGACGTCTTCTTCGCGTCCGGAGCTGCCGCTCCTGACTTCGCTCGGCATGGCGTTGGAACCGGAGAGAATCCAAAGGGTCGCAACATCGAGTGTCTCCTGAGCCGAACCGGCCCGCGATGGAAGGAGTGACGTAATAGCCCGGCGCGCGCAGACTGGTGCGCTTCGAGCGGGGTGGACGAGGTCGCGTCCACGAGCCTGAGTCAGGGCGTTCCCTATGGGGATACTTGCGCGGCAAAGGCGATCGTGGACAGATCACCGGCCGGTCCGTCGAAAAAACGGGGTGCGTAGAAGAGACGTTGTGTCTCCGCGACCATCGGCGGTCAGTGCTCGGGGCTCAGTAGTCCGTGATCGGGCGGAACTTTGGGCTCCGCGGCGAACACGTCCGCGGGGAGGTCTGGGCACGAGGCCCGTATCGTGGCCTCGGCCTCGGTGCGGCAGGTCTCGCAGCTCCTGGTCCTCTCGCGTCGAGGCTCCCCGCTGGGAATTCAGCCAGGAGACGGCGCGATCGAAGTAGGACCGCGACTGCCCGAGCTCGGACTGCCTGGCGTGGCAGAGGGCCAGGATGAAGAGGTCGTAGGAGGCCGACTCGTTCTGGTCCGTCGGCCAGGGACCGCTCGATCGCGCGCATGGCCTCCTGGTAGTGCCCGACGCGGTAGAGGGCGAACCCCAGGGTATTGAGGTAGCCACGGCCGTCGGGCTTCAGCGCCAGGGCGCGGTGCGCCAGGGGGAGTGCCCGCGCCGGATCCCGACGGGATTCCGGCCCGGTGATCAGCACCCAGGCGAGGTCGTTGCAAGACATCGCCAGCCACTCGCGGACCTCGGGCCGGTCCGGGTCCTGGTTCAGCAGCGCGTCGGCATCGGCGACATGCTGTTCGCGAGCCTTCAAAGGCGACGACCGGACCCAGTCATCCATCTGGCCTCGATCCACCCGATAAGGTCGCGGCGGCGCCCCAGGATCGGGGAACGGCGCGGGCGATCCCCAGGGGGGCGACGGGCTCCAATCCAGGTTCAGATCGGCGAGTCGTCGACGGATGGCGCGAAGGTCCCAGATCCGGATCTGGGACTGACCCACCAGTGTGGCGATCAACTGCGTCCCATCGGGGCTGAAGACCATCTGGGCAGCCGCCGCTCCATCGGGGTCGTGCAGCTCGTGCCAGCTCGCGGCCCGTCGCCAGGTCGACCAGCGCAATAGCCCCCCCCTGAGTCCCGTAATAGGTCTCGTAGGCGAAGGTCGCGGAATCGGGCGAGAATGCCGCGCGCGCTGGCGCCATTCCCGAAGACCATCCTCGACTCCCAGGTCCGGGTCTCGAACAGCTCCCAGACTTGATCGATACGACTGACAGACAGCCAATGGCCATCGGGGCTGAAAGTCCCGCGCCCCGACGAGGGGACTCCGGGAAATCGTGGACGAGTCGGCCGGTGCGGGCATCCCACACTTTCACCGAACCCTCGCCATGGGAGCTGGTGACGGCCCAACGGCCATCGGGGCTGAGGGCCATCGAGCGGGTATCCCGCAGAGGCAGGAAGCGCCGTCGATCGGGATTCTCGGCGTCGAAGACCATCCCGCCGCCATTGTAGACGGCCAACCCGATGACCCGCCCATCCCGGCTGCACGAGAACCCGTCCCGGGTCTGATACCATTGAAGGAACTGAGGAGGGCCGATCGCGCGACCATCCGGGCTCGATGAGATCGGCCAGCGCAGCGTCAGGGGATAACTGGTCAGGAGCGCACCGGTCGGATCGAACTGCACATTGAACATCATGGTGGTCACGGGCAGTGTCGCCAGGGCCACCCCTGTGGGCAGGTCCCAGACCGTGATTCCTTCGTGGCTCGCCGCGGCCAGGTGTCGTCCCGTAACGTCGATCGCAAGGGCTCGGCCATGAATGGGAGTCGGAGGCGTGGCGCGGACCAGCGAGCGGCACTCGGCCTGGTCGGAGACTTCCAGGATCCCGACCAAACCCGGGACGCCGTGTGCGGACAGCCGGCGGCCGTCTCGGTCGAAATGGAGCTCGGGCAGCCAGTTTGACGGCATGGTCAGGATCTGCTGCCTCGTGCGAATATCCCAGAGCCGCAGGATACTGTCCCAGTCGCGGCTGGCAAGGATGTCTCCGCCGGGGTGAAAGGCGACCGCCAGGCCATTGTTGGTAGCCCCTTCGAGAGTGACCGTGTCGCGGACGGTATCCATATCCCAGATGTGGATGGTGCGATCCTCGATGCCGGCGGCCAGCAGGTTCGACCGGTGCGGGTTCCAGGCGATATGGAAAACGTGGGCCGGATTCGAGAGCCGGGCGAGCACGCGGCCATCGTCGGATTCGGCCGCAAGAATGTAGACCGAGCCGCTGCGAATGGGCGCGACCGCCAGCCGGGAGCCATCGGGATTGTACGCCATCGAAGCGGCGCGGCCGAAACCGGCGGCCCAGCGCCGCAGCTCGCGTCCATCCGGGAGATTGAGCAAGACGATCGAGCCGTCGCCAAGTCCGCAGAGCGAGACGTCGGCCGTCGGGGTGGAACGACCAGGTCGGGGTGTTGCTCCCCGAGATGTTGGGCTCGGTGAGGACCAGTCGGCGCGCTGCCAGGTCCCACACCTCGAGCCGGTCGTGCTGATCCCAGGATTTCATCGCCAGATAACGGCCGTCGGGGCTGAAGCCACCGATCGTCCCGTGGATTCGGTGTGGGACGCCGGCAAGCTCGAGCAAGACGCGGTCGTCGGCGATGCGTCGGACAATCATGGTCCCGTCGTCGCGCTTGATCGCGTAGCGCTCGAAGCTGGGATCGATGGTAAAGCCGCTCCTCAGCGGATCGGCGAGCGGATGTTGCCAGGCAACCCTCGCGTCCGGCAGGCCCATCGCGGCGATGGCCTGGTTGCGAAGGTGAACGCGCTCAGCTTCGCTCAAGCCCACAGTCGCGGCGAGGCGCATGGCGCGGGCGATGGCGTCGAGCGCGCCGAATCGCTGACCGACCTGTCGGCTATGTCGGCGGGCCTCGGCCTCGCTGGTATAGGCCAGGATCAGGTTATGGTTCGCCTCGTCGCGCTGGGACTTGAGCTGATTGGCCAGCCGGCCGTTGCGGTAAGCGGCGAGGCTCGAGACGACCGCGATCGCGATGGTGAGGGCAAAGGCCGCGCTGCTGGCCAGCGCCAGCAGGGGGTTGCGCCGGCACCATCGCCAGTATCGTTCGGGGAGCAAGACGGGCCGTGCGCGGATCGGCCGGTCGGCGAGGAACCGCCCGAGTTCGTCGCGCAGCTCCGCGGCGGTGGCATAGCGGTCCTCGGGGTCCTTGGCGATCGCCCTGTGCACGATCGTATGGAGATCGCGCAGCACGGTCGGCTCGACCCGGCGCAGGGCCCTCGGCTCCTCCTGCGTCACCTGGCGGATCAGGGCGTGCCGATCCTCGGCCTCGAAGGCGGGCTTCTTGGCCAGGAGTTCGTAGAGGGTCAGGCCCAGCGCATAGACATCGGAGCGGGCGTCGCAACGGCCCTCGAATCGCTCGGGCGCCATGTATCGGATCGTGCCCACGATGTCACCGGTACGGGTCAGGTCGCTGTCGCTGGCGACCTTCGCCAGGCCGAAGTCGGTGACCCAGACCGCGCCGTGGGCGTCGAGCAGGAGGTTTGACGGCTTGATGTCGCGGTGGAGGATGCCGTGCTGATGGGCATAATCGAGTGCCTCGGCCACCTGGAGACCGACCCGCGCCACGCTTCGCGCGTACTGCCGGGCCGTGTCGGTCGCGGACGTGAGGCTGGGCGAGCCGGGAAACGTGGCCGAGGAATCGTCGGCGCACGCCCCCGGCGCCGTCGCTTCGCCGGTCGGGCTCGACCCGGCCTCCACCCCTTGAACGGTCGCGTACCGGCCGGTCGCGAGAGACCGAGCCAGCTCGGCCTCCGTCAATCCATCCGGCGGCAGGGTAACGGCGGGCGTTGACCCCGGACCGACATCCGTCCCCTTGAGCCGCCGAACCCCCTTGAGCACGGCGTCCAGCGGCAGTCCGCGGATGAACTGCATGACGTAGAAGTAGGTGCCCTCATGCTCGCCGACCCCGAAGACCGGGACGATGTTGGTGTGGTGCAGACCGCGCGGCGGCCTTGGCCTCGCGCTGGAACCGGATGAGGAGCTTGGGGTCGAGCAGCCGGTGGTCGCGCAGCACCTTCAGAGCCACGCGGCGGCCCAGCGACTCCTGCTCGGCCTCGTAGACGATCCCCATCCCGCCTCGGCCGACCTCCCGGAGCAAACGGAAGTCACCCAGCCTTTGCAGCCCCGCGGTCAGGCCCGGGATCCTCGAGCCGTCGATGCGTCCGCTGGCCTCGCCCAGGGAGGGCTTGAAATCTTCGACCAGTCCGAGTACCGGGAAGAACTCGCGGATCTCGCCGGCCAGATGAGGATATCGCGCGGCGTAGTCCTCCATCGTCGGGCGTTCGCCCAGGCGGCGGCGCTCGAGGAACTCCTCGGCCAGGTCCTCGATCGACGGACGGTCTGCGAATGACTCGGACATCATCATGTCCCCGGGCTTGGGCGACCCGTAGCCGGGTCATCAGCGGATGCGATCCAGAAGGTCGGGGACGTGCTCCAGGGCCGCCTGGAGTCGCTTGAGTGCCCGGATGTACCGTTTGCTGGCCGTTGATGTTTCCAGGCCCAGGACTTCGGCCGCTTCGGCATTGGTCAGCTCCTCGAAGTGTCGCAGGGCGATGATCTCGCGGTCGATCGGCTCCATGCCATTGAGCGCGGCCTGGATCTGAAGCTGGACTTCGGCCCGGGAGATGACCTTGCTGGCCGAGGTGAGCCGTCCGAGGAGTTGAGCCGCCAGAGAGGCCGAGCTGGCCTGGGGCAAGGCTCCCTTGTAGAGCGAGACCTCCCGGCCGGCATCGCGCATGGCCGCGCCAAGGTGCTCGCGATGGATCCGCATCATCCGCTGACCGGCCACGAGCCGCAGCCAGAGGAAGAACGACATCTCGGGCTTGGCCAGGAAGGAGGGCAGTTGCTGGGCGACGTCGAGATAGGCTTCCTGGAGCACGTCGGAGGCATCGACGCGGCCCTGGAGCCGTCGATCCAGGCGTAGCCGGACCATCTGCCGCAGCCGCTTGCGATAGCGGCCGAACAGTTCCGCCAGCGCGGCTCCGTCCCCTTCGGCCGCGCGGTCGATCAGCCCCCGTTCGTCGTTTTCAGGCAGGGGCTCGGGCCTCATCGCTTCGTCCCTCTAGCCGGCTGCGGCAATTGTGGGGAAATCCAGGGCGGCTTTCCTTCCCTTGCATGCATCGCAGGGGAAAAATGAGACGGTACGGACTCGGGATCAAGGATTGGTGACACCCGAATGGCGGAGACAAACTTCCATCGGCTCCACGAGACCGCGTTGAGGCTTCGAGACAATCAAGGTCGATTCCGAATCGGTTTCCGTCGACTATACACGAACAGACCACCGCAGCCTACGCCGAGGAGCATGAGGCTTGTGGGCTCGGGCACGGACTGCGAGGTAATGAGTACGCCGACTATCCCGTTATTATCCGAGAGGGCATAATCCGGAACAGCGAAGATGAGTGTCTCGGTGCTTGCAAATGTGTAAGACGACTGCACGATCCCCGAATTTCGTCCGCTGCCCGTGACGATTGTATCGAAATAGCCGCCCGCGATCGCCGCCTGATACGCAGCGCCCGCGCTACCGTATATGGTGAGCGTGGGGTCAACTGATCCCGTGAAGAGCTGATGTTCACTCGGATCGTTGAGGGCCGACACATCCCATGCCATGTATTGTGTGATCCAGGGCGAGTTATAAGTCCAGGCGCCATCCCCGATCTCGCCCAACTGGGTGCTCGTGAGCTTCGGAAACATAGCCGAGGCGTCGGTCGAGTCGATGACGCGGAACGTATAGGTCCCGGGCTGGAAGGTGTATTCCAGCAAGTTGCCATTGGTATTGAAGGGCTGAAACCAGTCATCCTGGCCGGGTCCGCTGAAATTGGCGGCACCATCGGCGCGGCCATCGACGCCGATAATGACATCGTTGGCCGGAAGATTCTGGGTGATCACGTAACCCGCCTCGGCCGTCGATGAGGCTAGGGTCGCGAACACGGTGGCCAAGGCGATCCACAATGATCTCATGGTCATTCTCCTGTGTCAGTCCGTTAGGGGATGCTCTGGACGCTTCTCGAGAGTCACCAACAGAACCCAGGAATCCCTCTTCTACCTGCGATTGAAACGCGGCGACTGGAGCCCGAGTGCCCATCACGCTCCCGCCCCGACCGAGCGGCGCAGCGCCGAGCCGCTCCGGGAGGGGGAGATCGGGACCGTCCGGCTTTGGACAGGTCTCTATAACGGATACTTGCGCGGCGACCCCCATCGTGGACAGGACGTCTTGAGATTCTGCACACGGGTCTCCGGAACGGGCGTCCCAGCCGTTGGGACGTGCGGCGGTCGGGAGGGAGGTGCAGACTCGCGGGGTTCGGCGTGGCGGTGGGACGGGGAGCGAAATCGCGAGCAGGCCGTGTTCAAGCTGTCTTCGAGGTCGGCCTGGAAGTCACGGAGGATGGATGCAACCTGGTCCGTTCTGGGTCGTCTTGCCCGTGTCGCTCCGGGCTCTCTGCCAGATGTACGATTCTCAAATCGCCTTCTTATCGAGAGGTCCCTCGATGGAGCAAGGCGTGAGCTGGCCGCGTGCGACTCGCCGGCGAGAACATCGTTCACACACAAATCTCGCAAGAGAGAGGACGAGGAACAGAACGAGCCAGTCGAAGACCAAAGCGATTCCCTCGAAGCCGCTGGGACGGAATCTGTTAAAGTAAGTCAGGCAGAGCATGAAGGGGGCGAGAGGCCAACCGCGATAGAACATGGCTTTTGTGACCGGGTCCAACCCCTCAGGGGCGCGCTCGTTCCACACTTCTTGCCATCCGGAATTCCGAAGGTTCGCCCAGATCCAGGCCCACGTGAGGAGGGCGAGGCAGAACGCGGTGATCGGGCGGACGGGACGGCGCCACCGCGCGACGGCGACCAGGAGAACGACGGCGATAGCAATTGTGAAGATGTACGCCATGTTCAACTGGGCCTCAAAGGCAATCCGGAGCATGTCCTCAGTCTCCATCCATGGTATCGCCTGGATGGGAGCCGGCAATAGACCGCTTTCCGCGATCTCCAGTAACATCGACCACGCGGCCTGAGAGCCTGCTACTGCCGCCTGCGTATCCCCCAACTCCCCTTTTATCGAGAGGCCAGCTCGCCGGTGCCTGCATCTCCCCTCAACTCAGAGTCTGTTCCCGAAGGGTCAGGCTCGGGCGAGCGGGGGCTGTCACGCGACACCAAGTTGGATCGCGAAATCCCGACACCCGGTTTGATCGTACCTGTTCATCGGTACGCGATTACGGGCCGAAGGTGACAGTCGTTCAGAAGCGCAAAAGGGCGGCAGCATCCGAGCCGATCCAGCCCGCAGAGGGCCAGAGGCAACCCCTGTGGGTGCTGCGGTGTCGTCGGACCGACCGCGCACAGCAGGAAGGAACACGTGCCTGGCGGGCCCGCACAACTCCAGCGGTGAGGCGATCTCATGATAGAAAACCGAACGACGACGGAATAACATCACTGGCCGCTGCGTCGATGCCGGCGGTCCGCGTGCAGTCTTTGAAGTGTTGTCGCATGCGGACCCATGCGTGCATTTGGGCAAACGGCGCGGAATGACATTAGTATGGCAGTCACTTTGCCCGGCAGAGCATCTCACGAATGTTGTGCCGGACAGCCATAGCAGCGTCCTTGTACCACCCTCTGGGCGGAAGCCATCTCGCGCGTAACAACTTGGTCAGAGAATGGGGCTGAAGGGATAGGGGGATCTCATGGATCCCGACGAGAGATTCTGCACCACGACGGGAGCCATAGAACCATGGGTTACAACTTGATAGGGGATCAGCGGAGGGGCGGGCGGGGCACGTTTCACGGACGGCGACGGTGGCGAATCCGGCCGGCGCTGCTGGAGCTGGAGGGACGCGCTCTGCTGTCCACGATCGTCGTCAACAACCCGACCGACACGCCCATCGCAGGCAAAACCGACCTGCGCCAGGCGATCGTCCAGGCGAATACCAATGGGGGAGCCGAGACGATCACGTTCGACAAGACGGTTTTCCGCAAGCCGCAGACGATTAACCTCAATCCGGCCCTCGGCCAGCTCGAGCTGAGCGACCAGACCGGGACGGAGACAATCACCGGCCCAACCGCGGGCGTGACGGTGAACGGCAACTATACCTCGGCCGGACCGGCCAACAGTGTGTTCAAGATCGATCCGGGCCTCACAGCGACCCTTTCGGGCCTCACCATCATGGGCGGGAATAACAGCCACTACGGCGGTGGCGTTAACAACCAGGGCACGGTGACGCTCATCGACTGCACCGTCAGCGGCAACACATCCAACTACGGCGGCGTGTTCAATTACAAGTACGGCGCCGGCGGCGGCGTGTTCAATTCCGGCACGGCCGACCTCATCGGCTGCACGCTCAACGGAAATGCCGCCTACAACAGAGCATACGAGTTCGGCGGCGGTTACGTCAACATCGCCGAAGGCGGCGGCGTGGAGAATTCCAGCACGGGGAGCCTGACGCTGACCGACTGCACCGTCAGCGGCAATTCCGCCGGCACGGGCGGCGGCGTAGGGAGCTACGGCACGACGACGCTCACAGGCTGCACGATCAGCGGCAACTTCGCGGCCTTCGGCGGCGGCGGCGTATCGAACTATTCCGGCACGACGACGCTCACAGGCTGCACGATCAGCGGCAACGCAGCAGCCTCGGGCGGCGGCGTGATCAACTACTTCGGCACAGCCACGCTCACCAATTGCACAATCGGCGGTAACACGGCAACGAAAAGCGGTCACTCCATCGGCGTTGCCGGCTATGGCATCGGCGGCGGGTTGGACAACACCGCCGGCAACAGCACGCTCACGCTCATCAACTGCACCGTCAGCGGCAACTCCGCCGGCATCGGCGGCGGGGTGGCCAGCAACTCTTACGGCGCGGTCACGGTGACCAACTGCATCATTAGCAACAACCAGGCCACTGGCGTCAACGAGTCGGCATTGGGGGGCGGGATCTTCATGGGGACCGGGACTCTCGCGCTTTCCAGCAGCACGCTCGTTGGTAACACGGCAACGGGCCCGGGTGTCATCGATGCCGGCGGCGGTGGTCTCGAGCTCTTTGGAACGAGCGCGACCGTCACCAACACGACATTCCTGGGTAACATCGCCAAAGGCGGTGCCGGGGGAGCGGGAGCCAACGGCGGCGATGCCGCCGGCGGCGGGATTAACGTGGGTTTCGAAGCGTCGCTGGATCTTTCCGGGGGCATGCTGATCGGCAATGTGGCCCAGGGCGGCGCGGGCGGCTCGGGAGCCAACGGCGGCTTCGGCTACGGTGGGGGAATCTTCGTCAGCGGGGCTGGCTCGGCGACCCTCGAAGACACGGTCGTCAGCCTGAACGCGGCCTTGGGCGGCCTCGCCGGCGCCGGCGGTAGCGCAGGCGACGGCATCGGCGGCGGCCTCTATATCTCAACCGGCGGCGTGGTGACCCTCAAGAAAACGACGGTCACTCTCAACTTCGCCTCCACCAGCAACGACAACATCTATGGCACCGTGAGCTGACTCGAATCGCCAGGCGCGAGCTCAGTGGAACCGCTCTAAACGGCGACGCGCCATTCGGGGAGGGCGAGCCTCCCGGCAAGCCGCTTTCCCGGTTGGCTCGACAGTCCGCGTTTGGCGGATCGCCCTCCCGGGACCGCGATAGGCGATTGAGTCATCGCGCCGCATAGGTCGGGCGTTCTCACCTGACAGGCCTCACGAAGAGCCCTACAATGTCAAGTCGGAAAGCCCGACCTACAAGAACATCACTGCCGTCTCACATTGCCAGTCGAACGCGGCGTCGGAGGACTTCATGAGGGCCCAGGGTCAACTGGATCCCGAACAGCTCCTGGCTGACGCCCGCGGCGGGCGCACAGAGTCGCTGGGCAGACTACTGGAGTTGAATCGCACCTACCTGACGCTGTTGGCCCGGACTCAGATCGATCTCCACCTGCAGGGTCGGGTCGATGCCTCGGACGTGGTCCAGGAGACGTTCCTGGATGCGTGCCGCGACTTCGACCATTTCCGCGGCAACAGCCCGGGCGAATGGGTCGCCTGGCTGCGCCAGATCTTGATCTACAACCTGGCCCGCGTCGTCCAGAGGCAAGTGGTGGCACAGAAACGCAGCGCGCGACGTGAAGTCTCCCTGGAGCAACGCGTGGCCGTCATGGATCGCTCATCGGGACGAATCGAGGCCGCGCTGGTCGGCCGCTCGATTTCGCCCAGCAGCCAGGCCCAGCGTTCGGAGATCGCCGCTCGCGTGGCCGATCAGTTGGCTCGACTCTCCCCCGACTACCGCGAGGTCCTTGTCCTGCGGAACCTGGAAGGGCTGCCGTTCCCCGAGGTGGCCCGGCGCATGGGCCGGTCGGCCGGAGCCGTCCGCATCCTCTGGGTGCGGGCCGTCGATCAGCTCAGGCAACTGCTGCAAGCGGAGGAACTCGTATGACTGCCTTTGTGCCCGTCCCGGTGGCGCTCGAGCCTACCCCTGAGGTGATCGGCATCCTGGAGGAGTACCTCGCGGAGCTGGAAGCCGGTGCCCGGCCGAACCCGGAGGAGTTAGTGACCCGATTTCCCGAGATGGCGGAGCCCCTGAAGGCCTGTCTGGCGAGCCTGGAACTCTTACAAGATGCGGCCCTCAGTCTGCGGGGTTCGGGACGATCTGAGCAGCCAACTGCCCTGGAAAACATGTCCGAATTCGGCCAGCTCGGCGATTTCCGCCTCGTGCGCGAGGTCGGCCGCGGCGGCATGGGTGTGGTGTACGAAGCGAATCAGATTTCCCTCGGCCGCCGGGTGGCACTGAAGGTCCTGCCGTTTGCCGCCGCGCTGGATTCCCGGCAGTTACAGCGGTTCAAGAATGAGGCGCAAGCCGCGGCTAGCCTGCATCATAGGCACATTGTACCGGTCTTCGGCGTCGGCTGTGACCGCGGCACCCACTACTACGCCATGCAGTATATCGAGGGGCAGACGCTGGCCGCGATCATCGGGAACTTGCGCCGTGGGAGCGCGTGTGGCCGGGCCGGTGTCACCTCGGAACCGAGCGATCGCCACGCCGCGGCATCCTCCGCTACGCCACCCAGGGCGGAGCCTTCCGCCGCCGCGAGTCCCGGGCGCTTCCGCGCGGCGGCCCTCCTGGGTATGCAGGCCGCCGAGGCGCTGGACCATGCTCATCAGCTCGGCGTGGTGCATCGGGATATCAAGCCGGCCAACCTGCTCGTCGAATCGATTTCTCCCTTCGCGTTTGAGGAAGCAGGAGCCGAGGCAGAAGGAGTCCGCTTATGGGTCACGGACTTCGGCCTGGCGCACTGTCGCCAGGGGCCGGTCGGGCTGACCCTCACCGGCGACCTCGTGGGCACACTGCGCTACATGAGCCCGGAACAAGCCCTGGCCCAGCCCACGGGCGTGGACCACCGCACCGACATCTATTCACTCGGCGCGACCCTCTACGAGTTTCTGACGCTCGAACCGACGTTCGACGGCCGTGACCGCCAGGAGCTGCTCCGCCAAATCGCGCTCGAGGAACCGAAGCCTGTGCGGAGGGTCAACAAGGCCATCCCCCTGGACCTGGAAACCATCGTACTCAAGGCCATGGCCAAGAACCCCGCAGAGCGCTATGCCACGGCCCGGGAACTGGACAACGACCTGCGACGGTTCTTGAGGGACGAGCCGATCCTGGCCAGGCGGTCGACGCCGCTCCAGCGCACGACGCAGGTGGGCACGGAGACACCGGCCGGTGATGGTGTCGGCGGCGGTGACCTTGCTCGCGGTTCTGACGGTGCTGGCGGGCAGCGTCGGCTGGATCGTGCGCGACCGGGCCGCGCGGCAGGCCAAGAGGACCGCCGAACTCCAGGCCGCCCTGACAGAGGCGCAACGATTCCAGGAAGAGGGTCTGTGGCCGCAAGCGCAGGCAGCGGCCAAGCGCGCCGAGGTCCTGCTTCAGGACGTCACGGCCGAGCCCGCCTTGGCCGAGCGCGTGACGAGCTTGCTACGATCCCTGGCCGAGCAGGAGGCCGACATTCGCTTGGTCGCCGACCTCGAGGCCATCCGCCTTCGCCAGGCGGACGTGAACGACAACCGGTTTGTCCTTGATCGGTCGCGGGTCGAGTATCAGCAAGCCTTCGGAACGTACGGCTTGCGAATGGATGCGACGACACCGGAGCAGGCAGCCGCGGTACTAAGGCGTCGACCCCCGTCGGTCCGCAGCACCCTACTGGCGGCCCTGGACCACTGGTTGATCCTGGCGAGATCCGAGAAAGCCCCGGAGGCCGGCTGGTTGAAGCAGTTGCTTTCCGTGGCGGACTCGGACCCCTGGCGGCAAGGCGTGCGGGCCGCGCGGGAGAAGAACGATCGCCAGGCGATGGAAAAGCTGGCGCACGAAGTCGATACCGCCGTTCAGCCGCCCGAAGCCCTGTTCGTCCTGGAACTGGGCCTCGCTCAGCGAGGTGCCACTGAAGCGGCGCTGGCGCTTCTGCAACGCGCCCAGCAGGCTTTCGCGGGAGACTTCTGGATCAACCACGACCTGGGCATGGCACTGGGCCGTTGCCACCCGCCACAGAATGAGGAGGCCATTCGATTCTTGACCGTGGCCGTGGCGCTGCGACCCGATAGCCCGGGAGTGCGCGTTAACCTCGGCCTCGCCCTTTCCCGCACGGGACGACTGGACAAGGCGCTCGTCGCCTATCACCAGGCCATCGACTTGAAGCCCGATTTTAGCATGGCTCACCTGGATCTCGGTGTGCTCCTCGCCGAGAAGGGCCACCTTGACGAGGCGATCGCCGCTTACCGGCGCGCCAGCGAGTTGAAGCCGGATTATGGCTACGCCTACTATAACCTCGGCCATTGCCTGTATCGCATGGGTCGCGTCGACGAGGCGCTGGCCCCCCTTCACCGGGCCGTCAACCTGATGCCCGATAGC
>CAWJTV010000009.1:0-376408 GCA_963845755.1 uncultured Planctomycetota bacterium | reverse complement strand
ACGCAGGCTGAGCAGTCCGATCAATGTCTCGTTTTCTTGCCGGGCGAGTTGCTGGACGGTGCGATTCCCAGCCTGCTCTAGGACGCCGTCGATGATCGTTTGCTTGAGCCCGGGGGTGATCTCGGGATTCCCCAGGTCGTTCATCATGCCCGCGAGCGGCCCCATGAGATGTTCCATGAAGTGGCGGATGCCGCCTGCGCCACCGCCGATGTGCCAGAGCATGTTCTGGCCCATCACGCCCCAGCGAAGACCCGGCCCCCAGCTCACGGCGTCGTCCGCCTCGGCGACATTGAGCACCCCTTGCTCGATGAGGTAAAGGATCTCGCGATAGAGTGCCGCTTGCAGGCGGTTGGCGACATGACCGGGAAGCTCCTTCCGCACATGGATCGGCTTCTTGCCGATGGATGCGTAGAACGCCATCGCCTGCTGGATCGCTTCGGGCGATGTCTGGGCGCCCCCGACGACTTCCACCAGGGGAATGATGTGCGGCGGATTGAACGGATGCCCGACGAGGACACGCTCGGGGCGTTTGCACTTCGACTGCATCACACTCGGTGTGATGCCGGACGAGCTCGACGCGATCAGCGAATCGGCGGGTGTAGCGTCGTCAATGTCCGCGAACAGCTTCATTTTGAACTCGGGCCGCTCAGGGGCATTTTCCTGGACGAGGTCGGCCTTTGCCACCGCCTCCTTCATGTCTGAAGTGAAGGACAGGCGGCCTCGCGCGGCGCCCGGCGAAAGGCCGATGGCCTCGAGTTGCTCCCATGCGTTGTCAACGTACTCGCGCAGACTCGCTTCCGCGTTCGGGGCGGGATCGGTCGCGATCACGTCGAAGCCTCGCGCCAGGTACTGGGCGGCCCAGCTCGCGCCGATGACCCCGGTGCCGACGATGGCGATGCGGTGAACAGGTTTGTTGAACGGCATGACGATTCCTCCTCAGGTGAGTTCGACGTAGGCGATGCCGGCGAGGTTTCCCTGGGCGTAGAGCAGCGTCCGCTTTCCCGACCCATCGAGACCGGCGGAATAGACCGACCCGGCGAGGTCGGTGACGAACATCCGACCGCCCTTGCGGTCCAGCGCCATGCCGATGCCTTCCTCCAGGTGCGTGAACAGGACCTCGGGCGCCGGGCGCTTGCCGGACGGCGGGTCGAGGGGCGCGCGGTTGACGGTATTGCCGCGGGGCGGATCCCCACGGTCCGTCCAGTACAGCGTGCCGGTGGCCGGGTCGATCTCCAGGTCGATCGGCTCGGGCAACCCGTCGTAGAGCAGTTCGATGTCCCGGCGGTGCGCCGGCGTCTGACCGGGCGGAATCTCGATATTGGCGCGGAAGATGCGCCCTTGTCCGCGTTCTCTTCGCCTTTTTGCGTCCAGTAGACCTTGCCGCCACCGACATCGACGGCCACGCCCACGCACCACTTGGTGGGATCAGGGCCCGGCCGTGGATCGCCTTGGCTCGTGTCCACGAGGGTCTCGAGGTTCGCCCCGTCGCGGTTGGCGCGCATCAGGCGCATGCCCTCGCGATCGCACCAGTAGAGCTTCCCGCTCTTCGTTTCGAGCTGGAGCTGCTTGGGAGTGAACGTGCCGCCCTGGGGAACGATCGTCTTGCGATTCCGCCCGTCGAGGTCGACGCGCTCGATGGAGCCGTCGTTCAGTTTGGGATCACCCATGTTGGTCCAGTAGGCGTGTCCGCCTGCGACGTCGACCGCGATGCCGTCGGGGAGTCGGCACCCGGTGACGATGACCGTGCGGTCGGAGCCGTCCGGGTTCAGCGACAGCACGCGGTTGCCGCTGAGGTCGAGAACGAACAGGCGGCCGTGTGCGGCCTGGGCCCCGGGGGCACGTCTTGTTGTTGCCGGCTGTGTCTCTGCCATGTTGTTTCTCCGGATCTCGTTCATTGCGCCATCAACGCGGACATCATCAAACTCAGGGCGGTGGCGTCGCTCGCCCAGAGTGACCGTTCGTGCTCCGTTTCCAAACGGTTCCGCGCCAGGGCGGCGGCGCTGACCGTCACGAGGCCGTGCGTCATGCAGAACCGGATCAGGTCCGGTACGCGGGCCATGTTGCCGTCGTCGTTGACGATCTCGCAGATCACGCCCGCGGGGAAAGATTCGCGATGCGGGCGAGAAACCTATCCAACGGCCGCTGCCTCCCGTTCTTTTGTATTCGGGACGGCGCCACTCGCGTGCAACTCGTCGATTTCGGCCGCGCTGAAGCCGAGTTGCTCGAGAACCTCCGCGTTGTGCTCTCCCAGTGCCGGGGCGCGCTTCGCAGCCTCTTTTGTGACGCCATGCACCTGAATGGGACTGCTGATCGTCGAGGTCAGCTTGCCGCCGGCTCCTTCGAGCGGAACGACGATGTCGTTCAACCGTAGCTGCGGATCGTCAATGACTTCCTGCGGCCCACGCACGGCGCCGAACGTGACATGAACGCCATTGAAGACCTCGTACCAGTGCGTCATCGGCTGCGAGCCGAAGACGTCGTCCAGAATGGCGGTCAACTGCGGCATGTTCTGAATCAGCTTGGCCGGATCGGAGAATCGCGGATCCGTCAGGAGATCCGCGCGGCCAATGGCTTTCGCCACGGCGGCCAACTTGTCGGGCGTGACGATGAGCACGAACCAGGTGCCATCCGAGGCGCGATACACGTTCAGCGCCGCATTGGCGGGATTCTTTCGGTCGTGCGGCCCGAAGAACTTCGCCTCGCACAGCGCGGCCTGGATCGAAACGCTGGCCGACCAGACGCCTTGAGCGAGGAGCGATGTCGTGACATAGGATCCCTTGCCGGTGCGCTCACGACGATACAGCGCCGTCACAATCGCGGAATAGAGGCCGACGGCGGTAGCATTGTCACCGCTGCCGGCCACCGGCCAGGTCGGCGGCTCGCCCGCGTCGCGCGTCATCGACAACAATCCGCTTCGCGCCCAGTACGATGTGATGTCGAATCCCGGCAGATCGGCGTCGGGCCCTTTTTCGCCGAAGCCCGTGACGTCCGCATAAATCAGACGCGGGTTCCACCGCGCCACATCGTCGTATTCGAGCTTCAGTCGCTTGCGTGCGGGATGCGGTGTGTTGACGATGAGCACGTCGGCCCACTTGACAAGCCGCTCGAGAACCTGCGGAGCGCTCGGAGACTTCAGATCGAGCGTGATGCCGCGCTTGTTGCGATTGGCCAGGTGCCAGGGATAGGCGTCATTTGCTTGCGGCTGCGGCGGGATCCTGTGCCCCTTTCTCCAGCCGTCCCCGGTGGGCGGCTCAACCTTGATCACGTCCGCGCCGAAGTCGGACAGGATCACCGCGGCGCTCGGGCCCGCGATGAAGCTCGCCAGGTCCACGACCTTCAGGCCGGCAAAGATATTGTCACTACTCATGGCTCACCTCGTCAGATTGAGTGGGATAGCGCCTCACGCTCGGCCCCCGTCACCGGCCCTGGAACTTCGGCTTGCGCCTCTCGCGAAACGCGGCGACGCCCTCTTTCCTGTCCTCGGTGGCGAAACACTGGGTGAAGAGCGAAGCCTCGATGTTCAGCCCTTCGGCGAGGCTCACATCAAGCCCTCGGTTAGTGGCTTCGATGGCGAGCTTGACCGCGGTTGGGGCATTGGCATTGATCTTGTTCAGGATGGCTTCCGCCCGCGGAATGAGGTTGTCCTTGGCAACGATCTCGTTGACCAAGCCGATCCGGTAGGCCTCCTGGGCGTCGATCATGTCGGCGCTGAGAATCAATTGCAGCGCGCGTCCCTTGCCGACGAGCCGCGACAGGCGCTGCGTCCCCCCGAATCCGGGGATGATGCCGATGGTCACTTCGGGCTGGCCGAACTTGGCCGTTTCGACAGCCAGCCGGATCGTACACGCCATCGCCAGCTCGCAGCCGCCGCCGAGGGCGAAACCGTTGACGGCCGCGATCACCGGCTTGCCCAGGTCCTCGATGACCTGGGTGAGACTCTGCCCGTGTCGCGTCTTGTCCTCAGCCTCGGCCGGGGTATCGTCGGCCATTTCGCCGATGTCCGCGCCGGCCGCGAACGCCTTGTCGCCGGCGCCGGTCAAGAGCACGCCGTGCACCGCGGCATCATCACGGGCATTCTCGAAGACTTCGGTCAGCTCCGCGATGGTGGCCTTGTTGAGGGCGTTCAAGACCTTTGGCCGATTGAGCGTCACGTATGCGATCGCCCCCTTTTTCTCGTACAGCACGTTCTCGCGGGTTGGTGCTGCGGTTGCCGAACTCATGGGTATGCCCCTTCTTGCGAAAAGTCAGCCGTTGCGATCTCACCACCTTGCCGCACGATCCGACCGTCGCTACACGAAGGCGCTGAAACCGGTGATGGCCTTGCCGACGATCAGGTTCTGCATCTGGTACGTCCCTTCGTAGGAGTAGAGCGCCTCGGCGTCCGCGAAGAAGCGGGCCACGTCATAGTCGGTGGTAATGCCGTTGCCGCCGAAAATCTCGCGGGCCCACGAGACCGTCTCGCGCATCTTGGAGGTGCAGAACGCCTTTGACAGGGCCGCGTGATGGTCCCCCAGCTTGCCTTCCGCGTGGAGCTGCGCCGAGCGCACCACCAAGCACTGACATGCCGTGACGTTGGCCAGCATCCTCGCAAGCAAGTCCTGAATGAGCTGGAACGAGCCGATCGGCTTGCCGAACTGCAGCCGCTCCTGGGCGTACCGAACCGCGTGCTCGTATGCTCCCATCTGGCATCCCGTCGCCTCCCACGCGACGAGATACCGCGTCATGCGCAGCACCCGTGCGGTGTCGCGGAACGACTTGCCTTCCTGAAGGTGGTTCTCCTCGGGCACCCGAACATCCTTCAGCGTGATCAAGCCGTTCTGGACCACCTTGAGCGCGATCTTGTTCTGAATCTTCTCGACGCTGAAGCCGGGCGTGGTCTTGTTCTCGACGATGAAGCCCTTGACCTGGTTGTCGGCGACGTCACGCGCCAGATGATCGAGAGGTCGCACCAGGGCGAATTGCCGATCCACTTCTTCTGGCCGTTGAGGACCCAGGTGTCCCCCTCGCGCTTCGCCGTCGTCATCAGACCGTGGCTCGCTCCGGAACCCACGAGCGGCTCGGTCAGGCCGAAACAGCCGATCTTCTCGAAGCGAGCCATCGGCGGCAGCCACTTCTGCTTCTGCTCCTCCGATCCCGCGGCGTAGATGGAGCCCATGGCCAGGCCGTTGTGGACGCCGAAGAAGGTCGCGATCGACGAGTTGAACGCGCGACATCTCCATCGCGGCCAGGCCGAACAGCAGCGCGCTTCCGCCTCGGCACCCGTATCCCTGCATCCCCAGCCCGCCGAGATTCAGTTCCTGGATCACCGGCAGCAGCTCGAACGGAAACGAATCTTCGATCCAGTACTTGTTGATGATCGGCGCGACCTTGGCCTCCATGAACGCACGCACCTGTTTCAGGAGCGCGAGTTCCTCGGAGTCCAAGGTGTCAGCGAGCTCGTAGAAGTCGCTATTCGGCGCCGGCAGCGGCTTCGGTTGCTTCGCGGGAGTTGTTGCCGTGGTCGTCGCGGTGTTCGTTGCGCTCATGGCTTTCTCCTCGGGTTCGGTTCTGGGCCTGTTCACATGCTCGCCCGCCTTTTCGTGACCGCCGTCACCACCTTCTCGCGGACCGCGGTGCCCCTCGCACCCCTTCTGCTCTCGCCTGTAGACCTAAGCGTGGGGTATGGTCACCCGGCCAATCTGACGCGCCGATCGTGCAGGGCGCCGCGAACTGCGACTCCTCATCGCTCATCCTTTCCAGGGGTGGCGGCGGCGGCGGCCGAGTGTGACCGGCGGCCATTGGGCTGGGACTCGGTGGGCTGGTCGAGAACACACGATTGTCCGGGGCCGGCTGCGTCGGCCCTGGCGCGCGCCTCGGTGGCGTCCCGGACCGCCGCGTCGGCCAACGCGAGCGTGGCCGCGGCCCGCTCGATCGCGACGGCCGCGCGAGCCTCGGCACGATCCGCCCGCCACCGGAGGCGGGCCTGCCTCCACCAGGCCGGCAAGCCGGCCATCGTCGCGCGTTCGCCAGGGGACGTCCGTCCCAAGAGCGTGCCTGCAGCGGCCGTATCGTCCGCGCCGTTGTCGTCCCGGCGCGAGGCCCGCTCGACCCGCGCGAGGAAGGACTCGAAGGTCGCATTCAGGATCCACAGCCTGCGGTGTAGAACCCGGAGCCGGATCAGGAGAGGGCCGCCGGGGGAGGAGGTTCGACGCTGGGCGGATTGTTTTCCGTTCGACAACATAGAACGGTCCCGAAGAGGGTTGCCCCAGATCGGCCAAGTCCTCGGCCGAATCGCGATAAAACGATGATTCATGATATTAAATTGCTTTGTTGTCCTGGCGCTGTCCGAGTCAGACAGTCCATGAATCCGACGGCCGCCCCATTCTCTCTCGCAACTTACGTCGTGCCGGAGCTCGGCAATGAGGTCACGGCACAGCGATTGCTGCGTTATGCATGCCGCGTGCCGCTCGTTTTCTGGAGACGCAAGTCGAATATGGCTCAGAACTTGCGGAGACGACGAGAATCCGAAATCCAGCGACGTGGATCGAGAAGTGCCAGGCCAAAGGACACGTTCGTGCCGACGTGGAAAGAAACCAGCACCAGTCCGTCTGGCGACGGACGCGAGCGGCTCAGGTCGCGCCACCTCCTCCCGGGTTAACGGAGCGATGGACCGCAAGGTTCGCGTCGCGCAGCCGGTCCCTCAGCGTCTTGCGCACGATGCCCAGGATCTCGGCCGCCTGCCTCTGATTGCCTCCCGTGTGCTCGAGCGCCATGCTGAGGAGCAGGCGATCGACCCAGCGATGGGTCTCTTCATAGACTCCTCCCGCGCCGGCCGAGAGCTTTCGCCGGACGAACGCCCCCAGCGCGTCTCCACGCTGTGTCGAGGGCGCGACGCCTCCCGATCCCGCGGCGTCGGGCTCGAGTTCGGGGACGAAATTGGCGAGCAGGATCGGGCCCCGGGACCGGAGCAGGCACTGACGCAGCACGTTCTGCAACTCCCGGACGTTCCCGGGCCACGAATGACCTCGGAGCCGATCCATCGCCTCCGGCGCGATCTCTTCGATCGGCCGCCCGAACTCACGCCCGAAGCGCCGCAAGAAGTGATGCACGAGGAGCTTGAGATCCTCCCCTCGCTCGCGGAGTGGCGGCAGGTCGATCTGATACACGCCGATTCGATGATAGAGGTCCGGTCGGAACCGCCCCTCGGCGGACCACCGCTTGAGGTCCCGATGCGTCGCCGCGATCAGCCTCACGTTAGTCCGGATGATCTCGCCGCCGCCGACGCGCACGAACTCCTGGTCGTGCAGGACCCGCAGGACTTTCGCCTGGGTCGCCAGTGGCATGTCGCCGACCTCGTCGAGGAACAGCGTGCCCCCGTTGCACTGCTCGAACTTCCCCACATGCCGGCGGTCGGCCCCGGTGAAGGCGCCCTTCTCGTGGCCGAACAGCTCGCTCTCGAGCAGATGCTCGGGGATCGCGGCGCAATTGAGCGCGAGGAAGGGCGAGCCGGACCTCGACCCGTGTTGATAGATGGCGCGGGCGACGAGCTCCTTGCCCGTGCCGCTCTCTCCGCAGATGAGGACCGGCAGATCGAAGGGCACGACGCGGCCGATCGCCTTGTAGACTTCCTGCATGGCCAGACAGGTGCCGAGGATGGAGTCGCCCGCCAGGTCGTCGTCTACCGGAATTTCCACGACCCGAGCCGGCACGCGACTCAGCCTCGCGATCCTGGCGGCCTCATCGACGACCTGCTCCAGCCGCGCCAGATCGAGGGGTTTGAGCAGGTAGTCGTAGGCACCTAGCTTCATGATCTCGATGGCGTCGTCCGCGGACCGGGCCACCGTGATAAACACGACCGGGATACGGGCGTCGAGGGAGTGGATCTTCCGGAACACCTCGGGGCCGGGGAGATCGGGCAGCCGCAGGTCGAGGAGGACGACGTCGGGGGGCTCGAGCCCCACGCGTTCGATCCCCTCGGAACCGGTCGTCGCGTGGTCCACGCGATACTCGGGTTCCGGAAAGGCGTGCCTGATCTGCTGTGGTAGGATGTCCAGATCGTCATCAATCAGGAGAATGTGGGACACGGTGTCGAGGCTCCTTGTCGGACTAGGATATCGGACTTCTACTCATAGCGATCGGGCCGTAACGGGATGGGGACGGCGATGCCCAGGACCACCCAGTTGACTCCGCAGCGGAGGGTCTTATGTCGCTTGGAGGAGAGGACCGGATCCAGGAAGATACCGCCGAAGGAAACCTTGGCGTCGCGCTTGTGGCAGAGCGGATCGTCGACGACCAACCAGATGATACCGCCGGGGATGAGGTGGGCCAGGATCAACGTGGCCGAGACGATGCCCAGATCGTCCCATACCCAGACAGCGGAGTGGAACTCGGCATAAGCGGTTTCATGATGCCGTCGGGCGGCCAACCCGGTGGCCTGCCCGACCTCGCTGATGGTGCGGTGGCCATTGCAAAGGATCCCGCCGGCGAGGAGGGCCTGGAAGGTCTGGAAGATCTCGGCGCGGAAGCAATCGCGGAAGGGTGCTACCAGTTCGGCGAGGCTGGGGATAAGCTGATCCATGGGGCGGGCCTCCGTAGCGACCGAGTACCTCGTGTCGTGATAACGTCAGGATACCGAGTCCGACGGTCTTTGCCCGCCCTTTCCGCAATAATCGCCACGACCCAATTAGAGCGCATGACAGATGGGTTGCGCCACACTCTGTCAGCCGATGTTCTGCGGCCTGACGGGCCGCGGGAACCCAGCCCAGGGTGAAACCCTGGGACTCGTGCACCCCGCGCCTTCCTCGTGCACCCTGAAGGGGTGCCGGACGTCTCCTGCGGCCCTTCTGGCCGCCGGAGATGGGGGCTGGCTTGCCGCGGACCCCGGGTTTCACCCGGGGCTTGGCTGCTGCGGCCCTGCGGGCCGCCGCCGGACATCGTCCCCCCTGGCTGGGGTGGTCTCCATCGCTCGCGGCGGGCGCATGTGCGCAATGCAATCGTTACGCGCTCTAAGTCCGAAATCCTGGTCAGATCGGCCGCTAAGGTTCGGCGCACTAACCATTCCCGTACAGGGCGTCGAGGCGCTGATGGGCCATGGCGAGTCCCGCCGGGAAGTCCATCCTGTCTCCGACGACCTCGATGTAGCTCGCCGATTCGCCCGCGGCGGCCCTGGCCAGCGCGGCGTCGAGCTCGCCGAGCGTGGTGACCTTCGCGGTGAACCAGCCCCGGCAGCCCAGGGCGGCGGGCAGGGCGTGATAGTTCCATTGGGCGAGGTCGTTGTAGACCCAGTCGGGATCCTCCTCGAGCGCCCGCTCGACCATGGATCCTTGGTTGTTGAGGACGAAGATGACCGGTTTCAGGCCGTTTCGTCCTATGGTCCCGACGTCGGCGGCGGTCATCTGGTGCGAGCCCTCCCCCGTGAAGAGCACGGTCCGTCGCATTGGGTCGGCGATCGCGATACCCAGGGCCGCTCCGGTCGCCCATCCGATCGAACCCCAGAGAGGTTGAATCTGGACCTCGGCGCCCTCGGGAAGCGGAAGCGGGACGATCCCGGAACTCATGCTGCCGCTCTCGAGGACGATTCGATCTCGTGGCTTCAGGAAGTCCCGAAAGCGGGGACACATGGTCACGGCGGTGATCGGGTCGTCCGGCTTCCCAGGCGGCTTGGCCGGCACTTGCCTCGGAGGCGCCGAATATCCGAAGTTCTTCTTGGCCGCACTGGCCAGGGCTTCGAAGACGTCACCCATCCGGACAGGGTTATAGATCCGGTCCGCGATGCGGACGTGATCGACCCCGATCGTGACGAGGTTCCCGGGATCGATGCAGCTCGTGTAGGCGGACGTGTTGATCTCGTTGAAGCTGACGCCGCCGGCGTCGATGACCAGGTCGGCGCCCTCGACCACCTCGAGAACGGTGGAAGACGAAGCCGCTCCCGAATAGATCCCGACGAACTGGGGGGGTGTCTCCGGGAGCACCCCCTTGTCCATCGCCATCGCGGCGAATGGGCAGCCGAGCGACTCGATGAGCCCCAGAAGCTTGTCCTGGAGCTTGAACCGCGAGACCGTGTAGGCGGGGAGAACGGCCAGCGATCGGGCGGCCTCGACCCGCTCAGCGATCGCCGCGACGGCCTTGGCCAGGTCGGGGCCGCTTGCGGGCTTCGGGTACGGGATCGGCGCCGAACCGGTGACCGGCGTGATGGCGTACTCGGCGGCGACGAGGATGTAGGCCGGCCGGCTCTCCGCCCGCGCCGTGGCGATCAGCCGCTCCATCTTACTAAGCGTGGCGGGCGCGCACCCCGTCGCAGTAGAATGGGCACGGTTGCAACGGCACTCGAACCGACGGGCTGCGCGATGATCGAAGAGCACACCACCGCCGTGGTCCAGCGATACCTCGACGAGCTGGACGGGGATTCCCCCGCCGAGCCGATCGTCCGGGCGTTGCTCGACCGGTCCGTCCGACGACTGCACCTGTTGTGCGCCACCATGCTGCACCGAAGTTATCCGCGCCTGACGCAGCCGCCGTTGAACGTGCAGGCCGACGAATTGCTCGGCGCCGTGGCGGAACGGTTGCTCAAGGCGCCTGCGCGAAGCCCGCCCCCGACCGTGCGCCACCTCTTCGCGCTGGCCAACCAGCACATGCGCTGGGAGCTCAATGACCTGGCCCGACGCTTAGATGAACAGCCGGCCGTCGCCGAGCTGTGCGAGGAGTTCGTGCCGTCGCCGGCCAGCAGCGTCTCCGGCCTCACCCCCGACGGCCTCCGCATGCTCCGCGCGATCGACGAGCTGCCGGAGGACCAGCGGGAAGTCTTCGACCTGGTCCGCATTCAGGGGCTGACGCAGGTGGAGGCCGCCGAGTTGCTCGGCGTCGCGACGGTGACGGTGAAGCGGCGGTTGAGCCGCGGCCTGCGGCACCTGGCGGAGCAACTGGCCGACCTCCGCCCGGGGGAGGAGCCGCCCGACTCGATCTAGGCGGCATGCCGGCAGGATGGGGGTTCTCTGGGAGTCGCAGTCCCGGCACTCAGCCGCCTCGAGGAGCCCAGACTTGGCTGCCGAATCGCTAGTCCAGCAACTGTTGGACGAGATCTCCGACTCCGGGCGCAGTCCGGAGGAGGTCTGCGGCGCTGCTCCTGAGCTTCTGCCGGAGGTCCGCCGGCGCTGGAGGCAGATGTCCGCCGTCGAGGCGGAGCTCGATGCGCTCTTCCCGGTGTCGGGACATGACTCCGACGCCGATACCCCCGCTTCTTGGCATGGGGGCGCCGACTTGCCGCGGATCCCGGGCTATGACGTGGAAGCGTTACTCGGCCGCGGGGGCATGGGCGTCATCTACAAGGCCCGGCACCTGCGTCTCAACCGATTCGTCGCCCTCAAGATGCTCCTCGCCGGAGCCTACGCCGGCCCGCCCGAGCGGGCGCGGTTCCAGCGCGAAGCCGAGGCGGTGGCGAGCCTGCGCCACGCCAGTATTGTCCAGGTCTACGATGTGGGCGACCACGAGGGATGCCCGTATTTCACGATGGAGCTCCTCGAAGGGGGCAGCCTGGCGCAGGCCCTGGCGAGCACGCCGCAGCCGGCCCGCCAGGCGGCCGCGCTCCTGATCACGCTGGCCGAGGCCATGCAGGTGGCGCACCAGGCCGGGATCGTGCACCGCGACCTGAAGCCGGCCAACATCCTGCTCACGGCCGAGGGCGCGCCCAAGGTCGCCGATTTCGGGCTGGCGCGGCCCTTCGAGGGAGAGACGGCGCTGACATTGAGCGGCGCTCGGATCGGGACTCCCAGCTACATGGCCCCCGAGCAGATGATCGGCAAGGCGGGTACGATCGGGCCGGCCGCCGACATCTACGCCCTCGGTGCCGTGCTCTATGAAATGCTCACCGGAAGGCCGCCGTTTCGAGGAGAGACCGCGTCCGAAACGGAGCGGCAGGTGATCCATGACGAGCCGGTCTCCCCCTCCCGATTGAACACAAAAGTGCCGCGCGACCTCGAGACGATCTGCCTGAAGTGCCTGTCCAAGGAGTCGCAACGTCGCTACGTCAGCGCCGCGGCACTGGCCGATGATCTGAGACGGTTCGGGGAGGGCCGGCCGATCCAGGCCCAGCCCGTGGGCTGGGGAGAGCGTTCCTGGCGCTGGTGCCGGCGCAACCCGACGGGGGCGGCGCTGGCCGCGGCGCTCTCGGCCCTGGTCCTCCTGGCGGTCGGCGGCGGGCTGTGGCTGGGGCGTCAAGGGGCCGAGCGGCAGGGGCGTGCGCGGGAGGCGGTCGAGGCGGCATTGGCGCAGATCCCGGGCCTGCGGCGACAGGGCCGCTGGCCGGAGGCCGAGGCGGTCCTCGCGCAGGGCCGGAGCCGCCTGGACGAGGCCGGCTCGGACGACCTGCGGAGGCGGCTGGCCCGGGCGGGAGAGGACCTCCGGCTGGCGGCGGCGCTGGAGCGGATCCGGCTGACCCCGGCGATCGAGGGCAACAACTTTGATTTCCCAGGCATGGCCGAGGCCTACGCGCGAGCCTTCGAGCATGCGGGCCTGCACGTCCGGGGAAACGAGGAGGCCGTCGCGGCCCGGATCCGCGACTCCGAGCTGCGGCCGCAGTTGGTGACGGCCCTGGACCACTGGGCCTACGTCGCCGACGCGGTGGGCGACCGACGATCGATGACACGGCTGCTAGAGCTGGCACGTCGGGTCGATCCGGACCCGCGGTGGGGCGACCGATTCCGCGATCCGGACCTGTGGAGGGACCGCGGCCGCCTGAAGCGCCTGGCGGCGGAGGCGCAGCAGCAGCTCGCCGGTCAGGCGCCGGAGACGGGACCACCGACCCCGCTAGTGACGCTACTGGCGAGGAAGCTGGGGCAAAAGGACGGGCAGGCGGAGCCCCTGCTCCGGGCGGCGCAGGCTCGGCACCCGGAGGATTTCTGGCTCAACTACGCGCTGGGGGAGGCGCTGCGGGAGAGGAAGCCGGCGGAGGCGGTGGGCTTTTATCGGGCCGCCCTGGCAACGCGGCCGACGGTGGCGTCGGTCCAGTTCGAAATCGGCATGGCCCTGTTTCGCCAGAATCAGGTGGACGAGGCGATGGCCGAAGTCCGCCGCGCCATCGAACTCGACCCCAGGGGGGCCCCGGCCCACCACCAGATGGGCATCTGCTTGCGGGCCATGGGCCGGCTCGACGAGGCGATGGCCGAATTCCGCCGCGCCATCGAACTCGACCCCAAGGCGGAATGGCCCCACAGCCTCCTCGGCACGT
The DNA here is from genome assembly GCA_963845755.1 of uncultured Planctomycetota bacterium. Classification (GTDB taxonomy): domain Bacteria; phylum Planctomycetota; class Planctomycetia; order Isosphaerales; family Isosphaeraceae; genus CAWJTV01. The sequence continues at coordinate 363,207 of CAWJTV010000009.1, read as the reverse complement.
GCTGGAAGGACATGGGCCGGCTCGACGAGGCGATGGCCGAATCCGCGCATCGAACTCGACCCCAGGGGGCATGGGCCAGAATATGCTGGCATGGCCGCACGCGCCATCGAACTCGACCCCAAGGGGGCATGGGCCCACAGCCTCCTCGGCACGTGCTGGAAGGACATGGGCCAGCTCGACGAGGCGATGGCCGAATTCCGCCGCGTCGTCGAACTTGAGCCCGAGGGGGCCTCAGCCCACCATTCGCTCGGCATGTGCTGGCAGGCCAAGGGCGAGCTCGACGAGGCGATGGCCGAATATCGCCGCGCCATCGAACTCGACCCCAAGGGGGGCGCGTCCCACTACCAGCTCGGCACGTGCTGGCGGGACAGAGGCCAGTTCGACGAGGCGGTGGCTGAATACCGCCGCGCCATCGAATGCGATCCTGGAGGTGGCATGGCGCATGAGAGTCTGGCGGAGACGCTGCTCCGGAGCAGCCGCTTCGCCGAGGCCCGCTCGGCCGTCCGCCGCGCCCTCGACTTGCTTCCGGCCCAGGAGCCCCGGCGCCCGGCCTTGCAGGAGAAGCTGGAACTGTGTGAGCGGATGCTCGCCCTCGACGCCCGCTTGCCGGCGCTCCTCCAGGGCAAGGAGCGGCCCGCCCTGGACGAACTGCTGGAGCTGGCCCGCTTGTGCCGGGACTACGGCCGGCCGCACGCCGCCGCCGGCCTGTACGCCGCGGCCTTCGCTGCGCAACCCGCGCTGGCCGATGACCTGGGCAGCGCCAACCGCTACAACGCCGCCTGCTCCGCCGCCCGCGCCGCCGCCGACCCGGGCGCCGACGGGGCGTTGCTCGGCGAGGCGGAGCGAGCCGGCCTGCGCCAGCAGGCGCTGGATTGGCTGCGGGCCGACCTGGCCCAGTGGGCCAAATTGCGACGAGACGGCAAGTCCGCGGGCCCCTCGCTCACGACCTGGCGGACGGACGCCGACCTGGCGGGTGTACGGGACCAGACGCCCCTGGCGAAATTGCCCGCCACCGAGCGTGAAGAGTGGCGGCGCTTCTGGGCGGACGTGGATGCGTCGCTCGCGGCCGACCCGCTAGAGCAGGGTCGGGCGTGCGCCGCCCGCCGGGACTGGGCCCAGGCCGCCGCCTGCTACGCGCGGGTTATCAAGGGCGGCTCGATCGACGACGGCCACTTCTGGTTCGAGTACGCCGCCCTGTTGTTGTTGTCCGGCGATCGCCCGGGCTACGTCAAAACCTGCGCCCACATGATTGAGCGGTGTGGCAAGGACGGGGGCCCGCGGGCCTACCACGTGGCCCGCGCCTGCACCCTGGCTCCCGATGCCGTCGCCCACGCGTCGCTGCCCGGCCGCCTGGCCGAGGAGGAACTCCGGGCCTCCGCCCGAGATTTCTGGTCACTGACCGAGCAAGGGGCCTTGGCGTACCGCGCCGACCGGTTCCAACAGGCGGTGCCCTTGTTCGAGCAGAGCCTGAAGGCCGACCCCAAGTTAGGCCGTGCGGTGCTCAACTGGCTGTGGCTGGCCTTGGCCAAACGGCGCCTCGGGGAGGCCGAGGAGGCGCACCGCTGGCTGAACAAGGGCCAGGCATGGCTCGATCAATACCCTGACGGACTGCCGCCCCGAGCCGAAGGGGAGTTGGGGCTGCACCTGCACAACTGGCTGGAAGCGCACGTCCTGCGCCGCGAGGCGGAAGCACTGATTCAATCGGAAGCTCCCCGAAATGGCACGGGAAACCGGGAACGCGTCGCGCCACAGAAATGACCTGCGGCTGTCCCTCGCCCGCTCTTTCCGCATAATCGCCACGAACCAATTAAGTCCGAAATCCTGGTCTGAGAACGTCTTCGATGATTCGCATCCCAAAATCGGCAAGTTTTCGAAATCCCCAATGTCAAGACCCTGCGGTGCGTGCACACGCCGAAGCACGCTCTTCGGAAGGTCCTAAGGCACGGAGTCACTGTATGCGGGAAGGCGCCGATCGAACAAGGCCGGGGCGGGGCACGGAGAGGCAGCTCGAACTGGCCATGAAGGTGGCCGGATTGCACTTCGCCGTGGTCAACTTGACGACGGGCGAAGTCTCCGGGAAGGAGGGGTGGGACGGCCTGATCGGGAATCCGAAGGGCACGTCCGGCGCGAGCCTCGCGGCCCGCGAGGCGTCGATCCATCCCGACGACCTGGCCGAGCACGACCGGTCTTTCCGGGAATGCCTGCGAGGCACTACATCCGCTTACGACGCGGAGTACCGGGTGCGGCGGCACGACGGCGAGTGGGTCTGGGTTCGCTGCCGGGGTGAGGTCTCCGACCGGGACGAGGAGGGGCGACCCACGAGGCTCGTCCTCGCGGCCCAGAACGTCAACCGCGCCAGGAGGGAGGAGGAGGGCGCTCGTGAGCGGGAGCGGCTTCGTCGCGAGATCGGCAGCTTCCTCCCGGCCATCATGTACCGCTGCCTCGACGACTCGAGCTGGACTGTGATCTACGTCACGGAGGGGATACTCGCCCTCACGGGCTACTCGCACGACGATTTCCTGTCGGGCCGCGTCCACTACAGCGACATCGTGCTGCCCGACGACCTCGAGCGGACGCGGAGCGAGATCCGGGCTGCCCTGGGCGAGCGCCGCGTTTACGAGGGCGAGCACCGCATCCGCCACCGCGACGGATCGGTCCGCTGGATCTGGTGCCGCCTGAAGGGCGTCTTCGGCCCCGACGGCGGCGTTGAGTGCCTCGAAGGGATGAACCTGGACATCACCGAGCGAAAGCGCCACGAGAAGGAGCTCGCAGAGGCGAGGAGCTCGGCCGAGGCGGCCAACCGCGCCAAGAGCGAGTTCCTCGCGAACGTGAGCCACGAGATCCGGACGCCGATGAACGCCATCCTCGGCATGACCGAGCTGGTGCTCGAGACCCCGCTTCCGCCCTATCAGCGGCGCTACCTCGTGACGCTGAAGTCGGCGGCAGACTCCCTCCTGGCCATCATCGAGGACCTCCTCGACCTGTCCAGGGCCGAGGCCGGACGGATGGAGTTGACGCCCGCACCCTTCTCGCTCCGCCAGATGCTCGGGGAAACCCTGAAGGCCCTGGCGCAGCGGGCATACAGGAAGGGCCTCGAAGTGGCTTGCGACCTCCGCGGTGACGTGCCCGACGCCCTGGTCGGCGATGTGGGCCGGCTCCGCCAGGTGCTCATCAACCTGGTCGGCAACGCGATCAAGTTCACCGCAGCGGGCGAGGTCGCGGTCGAGGTCGCCCTCGCGGACCCCGCCGGAATCGCAGGGGCGGAGGCCGACGGCGAAGTATGCCTGTCGTTCACCGTCCGCGACACCGGCATCGGCATCGCCCTGGAGCAGCGAGAGAAGATCTTCGAGGCGTTCGAGCAGGGGGACGCCTCCACCACCCGCAGCTTCGGCGGGACGGGGCTCGGCCTGACCATCGCGGCCCGGATCGTGGGGCTCATGGGTGGGCGGATCCTGGTCGAGAGCGAGCCCGGGCGGGGTAGCACCTTCCATTTCGCCGCTCGGTTCGCGATCGAGCCGACCCGGACAGGCCCCGGGACGGAGACCGGCCCCGCGTCGCTCAGGGCGCTGCCGGCGCTGATCGTCGAGAAGAACGTGACGACCCGGGGTATCCTGGAACGATGGCTCCGCGGCTGGGGTATGAACCCGACCGCAGTACCCGACGCAGCCAGGGCCGTCGAATACCTGGGTCGCGGCGCCGAGGGCGAACGGCCGTTTGAAGTCGTGATCGTGGACGGCCGGATGGGGAGCCAGGGCGGTCTCGATGCGGTGGAGGAGATCGCGACCCACCCGGCCTCGCCCCGCGGGAGGGTCCTGGTCCTCGGGTCGGGCGACCCCTACGACCCGGCGCGTGCGCAACGGCACGGCATCGCGACCCGCCTGCTCAAGCCGGTCATGGAGGATGAGCTCCGAGACGCCATCAGCCGGGCGATGGACGGCCTCGAGGAGGAGCAGCCAGCCGTCGTCGAGCCAGCGCCGGCACCCGGCGCCGCGACCGGCGGGGGGCGGCCGTTGCGGTATCCTCGTCGTCGAAGACAACGAGTTCAATCAGGACGTCCTCGGCCATCTGCTGACGAGCCGGCGGCACACGGTCTCGATCGCCAGGGACGGCCACGAGGCGATCTCGCTGCTCGGACGCGAGGCATTCGACCTCGTGTTCCTCGACGTCCACCTGCCCGGACTCGACGGGTTCGAGGTCGCCCGCAGGCTGAGGGCGGACGAGCGACGGCTGGGCCGGCCGGGCCGCCTGCCCCTCATCGCGCTCACTGCCCGGGCGAGGCCGGGCGACCGCGAGCTCTGCCTGGCGGCCGGGATGGACGACTACTTGACCAAACCACTCCGGTCGGCCGAGTTGTGGGCCGCGGTTGACCGCGCGGTCGCGCGACAAGACCCTGACGAGGAGGCGGCGGGGCCCTCCACGCCTCTCAGCCCGTCCGTACTCCTCGCCGCCTGCGGCGACGACGACGCGATGCTCGGCAGCATGTGCCGCTCACTCGCCGCACGGGCCCCGGAGCACATCGAGATGGCCGAAGCCGCGGTGCGGGGTAGGGACGCGAAGGCTTTGCAAGAGGTCGCCCATCGGATGAATGGACTCTTCTCAGCTTTCTCGAAAATGGCCGGGTGCCTGGCGGGCGAGTTGGAGGAGTGCGCGGAGAAATCCCGCTGGGAGGAGGCCCGCGACGCGATGACCCGGCTCCGGGTCCTGGTCGCCGCGCTCCTCCGGGAGACCGACGGCCTGACGATCGATGGCCTGTACGTTGGGAGACCTGGCGTGCTCCGCGACCGATACGATACGTAGGCGAGCGTCGTCCACCGATCTTCGCAGAACTCCGATGGTTGGGGCCGGCTTCCTTCAGAGATTATGATTATATTTTGATTACTATATATATTGTAATAATATGAGTGTGTCGCAAAATGTTCACAACCGAGATCCTACGGCCGGCACCTGTTCCACACCTGATCCTGAGGCGAGTCACGGTCGACCGAGGTGAACGTTTCGGTACGCCGCCCCTGGCACAATTGCGACGACGGACCCGGGCTAGAGAATCCGACTTCCGTCCCCTTCCGTTGGCGATTGGCGCAGGGTGTCCGGTCTTCCGAAAGATCGTGAGGCCGATGTCCAATGATTTCTGCGGAGTCGCTTAGCGACGAGCGGCATCACGACCGGCCACATCGCGCCCGCCGTGGCCCTCCGAGGGAGCTGTCGCCTTCCGGGACGCCCGACGATCAATTGATGGTTTGAGCGCGCCGGATGAGGACATCGATCTCGCCCCACAGTGCGCGGCATTCCTGGCGCTCGGCCAGCGGCAACCGATCCCGCGCTCCCTCGTCCAGGAGCCCGTCCAGGTCGGGATCGGCCCACAGATGCGCCAACTTCTGGGCAACCAGGACGCGATCCGCAGGCGGGCCACCGTCCAGCACCCTGGTCCAGAGGGTGACCTCGGCCCGGAGCCACTCGCGGGCCCGCTGGCGCCACCGCGCCCGCTCCGCCTGGTTGAGCCCAGCCCCGTCCCCGTCGCGGCCGCATCCGGCCAGCGCGGCGGCGCAGGCGGCCCGGTAGCGGTGGTCGGAGCGGAGGTCCAGGGCCTGTGGCGGTGACGCACCGAGGGCCTGGGCGTACAGGCGCGCGGCGGCGACCGGTTGCCCCAGGAGGCCGCAGAGCTCGGCGAACTCGAGCGTCTCGGCCGCATCGACGGGCTTGTCCTTCCCCTGGAGGACTGCGGGGAGCCGGGCCTGCAAGGTGATCAGCCGCTCGCAGCGCCGGAGCTGGGCGAGGACGTTGGATCGCAGCTCATGACCCGGGGGGAGCCGGTTGAGACAGCGGCGGGTCGCGGCCTCGGCCTCGCGGAATCGCCCCAGGGCCAGCAGCGCCTGGCCCAGCGCCGCATGAGCCAGGAATAACCCCGGTTCAATCCGAAGAGCCTTCTCGTAGTGACCGATCGCCTCGTTCAGCCGGTCCGCGTCTCGCGGGGTGACGCCGAGGCCGTCGAGAGAGAGCGGGAGCTTCGGGTCGATCCCGAGGGTTCGCTTGTAGTGGATGATCCCCTCGGCCACCGCAATACCTCGGGTCTTCACATTGGCCTTGGCACTCGCGGGGTTGTCCCGGAGGGCCCGCCGATCGCGGTCGTTGGCTTCGTCCAGTAGGCCCTTGCCGGCCAGAGCGACGCCGAGCATGTACTCGGCCAGAGCGTACTCGGGATCGATCCGGAGGGCCTGCCGATAGTGGGTGATCGCCTCGTCCAGACCGCCCTGATAGGCCCGGATTTCGCCGAGGTTGTAGTGGGCAGGGGCCAGATCGGTGTCGAGTCGGACGGCCTCGCGAAAGTGGTGAATCGCTTCAGGCCACGTGCCCTCGCCCTTCAAGGCCAGGCCGAGGTTGTTGTGGGCCGGGGCGAAGTCGGGGTCGATCTCCAGGGCCTTGCGGAAGTCGTCGATGGCCTCGTCCCAGCGGCGCATTCCGTACGGGACGAGACCGAGGTTGTTGTAGACGGCGGCCGAGTCCCCCCGGAGTTTCAGCGCCTCCCGGTAGGGGGCGACCGCAGCCTCGGGGTCCGCGCCCTCCTGCAACGCCCGGGCCAGGGTCAAGGCGGCCCAGAAGTCGTCCGGGTGCTCCTTGTGTACCCGCGCCAGGAAGGCGGTCCCGTTCCCGCCGAGGTCGTGTAACCGCTCCGCCAGCGCGACCAGGAAGGGCACGAGCTGCACCGCCACCGGCGCGGGCCCGGCCATCGCGGCCAGGGCGGTGCGGTCCGACCACGCCGCGGGATCTCGGGCTCGGTCGCGCCAGGCGTCCGGGTCGGCTCTCCGCGCCACCCCCAGGACCCACGCCCGGCGGCGCTCATCGGCGGCGCAGACCGCCCAGTCGCCCAGCGCGGCCACCAACGGCTCGCGCGCGGCCGAGGTCGCGACCCGCGCCGCCACACCCGCCGGGTCCTCGCCGATCGCCCCGAACCCCGCCTCGCGGAACGCCGACTCGTAGTCCCGGTCCGCCCTCGCATCGTTGAAGCGCCGCTCGGCCGCGGGGTTGAACCGCCCCTCGACGAGGGTGGCGCGATCCAGGTGGATGGCGTCCACCCGGGCCACCAGGGCCTGCTCACGGCGGGCCCGGTCCCGCTCGCGGCGGACGCCCGCCTCGTGTTCCGACCTCAGCCCGAGGCCGGCGGCGACCAGCCCGACCCCCAGCAGCATCCCGACCGCGAGGGCCGCTACCTGGACCCTCCGGCGCCGCAGCCACCGGGCCGACCGCTCCAGCCGGCCCGTCGGGCGGGCCGTGATCGCCTCGCCCCGCTCGAAGCGGCGGAGATCCTCCGCCAGCGCGGCGGCGCTGGGATAGCGCCGGTGCGGCTCCTTGCGCAGGCACTTCAGGCAGATGACCTCCAGGTCGCGTGGCACCTTCGCGTTCGACCGCGAGGGCGGCGGCGGCTCCTGTTCGACGACTTGCCGCAGCGTCTCCGCCGATGTGTCCGCGTGAAAGGGAGGCCGGCCGGTCAGCAGCTCATACAGGATTGCCCCCAGCGCGTAGACGTCCGCGGCCGGCCCGATCGAGTGCGTCTGGCCCCGGGCCTGCTCGGGGGCCATGTAGCTCGGCGTGCCTAGCGGGGTGCCGCTCTGGGTGAGCCCCGTCCCATCGTCCACCCGCCGGGCCAGCCCGAAGTCGGCGATCTTGGGGGTACCGTCAGCGGTCAAGAGGACGTTGCACGGCTTCAGGTCGCGGTGGACGATCCCGCGGTCGTGGGCCGCCTGGACGGCCTCAGCCAGCGTGGCGATGAGCGCCGAGGCCCGGCCGGCGGCGAGGGGGGCGCCGGCGAGCTTCTCGGCGAGGCTCCCCCCTTCGACGAACTCCATGGCGAAGTACGGCCGCCCGTCGTGGTCGCCGACGTGGTAGACCTGCACGATGTTGGCGTGACGAAGGCCCGCGGCGGCCTCGGCCTCGCGCCGGAAACGTTCCCGTTCGTCCGGTCGGGCAAAGTCGCCGGCCAGCAGCATCTTGATGGCGACCGGCCGGTGGAGGCGCTGATCCCACGCCCGGTACACAACACCCATGCCGCCCCGGCCCAGCTCGTCCTGCACTTCGTACCCGCTGAGATGCGGCGGTTGGGCGGTCCACGGCCTGGGTGGCGCCGTGCCGGCCTCAGGGCCGGAGGACGAGGGAAGCAGGACGTCGAGCTTGGCCTCGAGCAGGCGCACGTATTGCAGGCGAGCCCGGACCTCGGCCAGCAACTCGGCGTCGCCCTGGCACACCTCCTCCGGGCTCTTTCCCGTGTCGAGGATGACCTCGAGCAGGTGCCGCAGGTCGCGATCGCCAGCCATCGTTGGAATCTCCGTCCGGGTGTGGCCGGCGGACACTGGAGGCGGTATACTCAGCACGCGCACCACTACCAATACTCAAGCGTGGCGGGTGGACATTCACCTCATAGTAGCGACGAGTAGCGTTTCATGGGTGCAGAACCGACCACCGCCGTCCTCCAGCGCTATCTCGACGCGTTGGCCGGTGATGCGCCGGCCGAGCCCATCATCCGGGCGCTCGTGGACCAATCGGTGCGTCGACTGCGACTGGTCTCTGCGAACCTTCTGTACCGGGGCTACCCACGTTTGATGCAGCCCCCACTCAACCTGGAGCCTGACGATCTGCTCGGCGCCGTGGTGGAGCGGTTACTCAAAGCCATGCGTGAGGCCCGTCCGCGGAGCGTGCGCGAATTCTTCGCGCTGGCCAACCAGCACATGCGCTGGGAGCTCAATGACCTGGCCCGCCGCCTGGACGAACAGCCTTCCGCGGTCGAGCTGCACGGGAGCGTGGTGCCGGCGCCAGAGAGCAGCGTCTCCGAGCTGAGCTCGGACGGCCGCCGCATCTTACAGGCCATCGAGAACCTGCCGGAAGAGGAGCGGGAGATCTTCAGCCTGGTCCGGATTCAGGGATTGTCCCATAACGAGGCCTCCGGAGTCCTGGGCGTCTCGACCAAGACCGTGCAAAGGCGGTTGAATCGGGCTCTGCTGCTCCTGGCGGAGCAACTGGACGATCTGCGCCCGAGGTAGGGACGGACCGACGGGGACCGGCAGACTCGACGAGGCGGGAAGGCAAGAGCGATGGCCGCGGATCCGCGGATACAGCAACTGTTCGAAGAGGTCCTCGAATCGCGGTGCAGCCCCGACGAGGTGTGCCGCGATTATCTCGAACTCCTCGCCGAGGTGCGCCTTCGCTGGCAAAGACTAGAGTCGATCCAGGCCGCATCGACAACTTGTTCCCCGAGGCGGAGTCGACCTAGGAGGCCGCAACGCGCATTCTGGGATTCGGTCCCCCGACCGGTGCAGGCGCAGCCGCCGGGCAGGTCCCGGTCTTCACGTAGGCAATTCTCGGACAGCGGCTCGATCGTGAGCGACGGGGGACCGACTCAGTCCGTGGGTCCGCCGCGGTGAGGCCAGGCGCCGGAGATCTCGCGCCGATCCGCAATGATGGGATGGGTCGTGATCGCGGGCGCGAGTCCGAGCCTTTCCCGCCCGAAGGTGTCCAGTGGGCACGCTCAGTTAATCAGCAGGGGAAAAGGGCGATCGAAAGGATCGCCAGGGCCTCCGGGCGCCGGGCCGATTCGAACCGCCGGGCGCGGTCACGACCTCGTTCGGTTGAATCCCGGCCGGTCCGAGAACAAAGTCCCCACACCTTCGCCTGACCGGCCCCGGTGAAGCAACGGGGCATCTACGGTTTCCCGGAAGGGACGCCCCGGGTTGTCCTCTCCGCTTTGTCATGTTCGGTGAAACGCGACAAGAGGCTCGCGCCCGCGTCGCCTCGGGTCCGCCCGAGCGCCGGGCGGGCCACCTTTATTTTCGGACCATGGCTCCCAGCAGCAAAGATCAGGGACTCTCAACAGAAGGAGGTTTACCGTGGATGGGACGCGAGCGCGGCGGAGGCGTGATAAGGCCCGCCAGGCGTGGTACGCGCGCCACAGACAGCGGCGGTTCGCCCGCTTCCTGGAATTCGACGACAAGGCTTGCGACCCGGCCTCGACCCCGGCGGCCGGCGCAGCCTTGACCGCATGAGCACACTTGCAAAGATTACGGCGCAGCGCCACGGGTTCCGCAAGCTGAACACCCTTAATTTCCTCGCTCCACCGTGGCGCACTCCGGCCAATTCTCCAGCGATCGCACGATCCACGAATACGCCCGCGACCTGTGTGGCGCCGAGCCGTGCTCGGTGGACCGACGGTAACCGCAACTCGGCAAGAAAGGCGAAGTGCTCGATGAACTCTCAGGTCTTGATCGAGGTGGCGCGCTGAGGGCGCCGCCTCACCGGATTTCCTGGGCTCTGTTGAGGGGCTAAATCATGCACGGAAATGCCCGCAAGCGGACGGGCCGGGGATGCGATTCGCCTTCCTGATCCACCCGCTCTCCGAGCAGACCACGGATCTGATGGCGCTGGACCGGGATGGCCGGTTGCGGCGGACCTGGGGCCGGGCCGACCTGCTCGAGTTCTGCGCCGAGGCACATGCCGCATTCGGGCCCCGTCACCGGCCGATGTCGGACGGACGGTCTTTGGCACCGCGGATCGCCGACACGTTCGACAGGCTGGTCTCAGCGGCCGGCGCCAGGGCCGAAGGGCGACTCTACGAGATCCCGATGGATGCGCGGGGAATCCTGGGCGACTCCGGCCGGGCGCTCGAGCTCATGGAGCAAGCCGTCGAGGACGCCATCGGCTGGGGGGCCCGCATCGTCGGGCTCGGTTCGATGACCGGGATTGTCGGCAACCACGGCACGTTTCTGGCCGAACGCCAGCCGATCGCCGTGACAACAGGCAACAGCCTGACCGTGTACGCGACCGTGCGAAATCTCGAGCATTACTGTGAGGACCTGGGGATCGACCTGGCCGACGAGGAGATCGCGGTCGTGGGGATCCCGGGCAGCATCGCGACGGCCGTGGCCACTGTGCTGGCGCCGCGGTGCCGGCGCCTGGTTCTGGGGGCACGGCGGACGTCGCCTCGGGCGACCCACCTGGCCAACCGGCTGGGTGCGCGGCTGGAGGTCGATCTCCCCAGGGCCCTGGCCGAGGCCTCGATCGTCGTAACGGCCACGTCGTCGGGCGATTGCATCGACCCAGGCTGGCTCCGCCCGGGCTGCCTGGTGCTCGACGTGGGTGTCCCCAGCGATATCCGCCGTGCAGCGCCGAGCCGCGATGATGTCCTGATCCTCTCCGCCGGCTATGCTCGCGTGCCCGCGTCGATGCCCCGCGACTCGTTCTTCCTCCGGTTCTATCACGGCATCGTACCCTCCTGCCTGGGCGAGACGATGGTCCTGGCGCTCGAGAACCGCGCCGACTCATTCTCGATCGGGCGGGAGCTCTCGCTCGACCGCGTCCGCGAGATCGGCCGGCTCGCCGAGCGCACGGGTTCGTGTTCTCGGAGGCGCTGGCGTGCGGCCAGGCGCTGAGCCCGGAGGCCCGATCTCAGTTCCTCAAGGTGCTCTCGAGGACTCGCCACATGCGATCGCGACCACCACGCCGATACGGTGACCAGGCCGCTCTCGAGCGGGCCGATGAGGAGCCTATCAGCGTCGCCGACCTGGCCGAGCACGCGGCCGAGCGGTACGGCAGGCACATCAATCCCGTCCTGATCGGCCTGGGCGGCCCGAGCGGGCTGGCCCGCACGTTCGTCCGGGGCGAGGGGGCGGAGCTGTTTGACGAGTCGGGGCGCGCCTACCTCGACTTCGTGGCGGGCTTCGGCTCGCTCAACCTGGGGCACAATCACCCCGACGTGGCGGCGTCGGTCGCCTCGGCGTTGAGCCAGCGGACGCCCGGATTCTCGCCGGGCTCGGTCAATCCTCTGGCGGCGGCGCTGGCCGAGCAACTGGTGGCCATCACCCCGCGCGGCCTGGAGATCGTCTTCTTCACCAACAGCGGGGCGGAGTCGATCGAAGCCGCCCTGAAGCTGGCGCGGGCGGCGACCGGCCGTAGCGGCTTGCTGTCGTGTCGGGGCTCGTTCCACGGCAAGACCTTCGGGGCCCTCTCGGTCACCGGCAACCGGACCTATCAGGGCCCGTTCGGTCCGATGGTCCCCGAATGCCAGGCGGTCCCCTATGGCGACACGAGGGCCCTCGAGCTGGCCCTGGCGACGCGCCGGCACGCCGCGTTCGTGGTCGAGCCGATCCAGGGAGAAGGCGGGATGGTCACGCCGCCGCCGGGCTATCTGGCCGAGGCCCACCGGCTCTGTCGCGAGGCTGGCACGCTCTTCATCGCCGACGAGGTGCAGACCGGCCTGGGGAGGACCGGGCCGCTGTTCGCCGTCGAGAGCGACGGGGTCGAGCCCGACATCCTCGCCCTGGCCAAGTCGCTGGGCGGCGGGCTGATGCCCCTCGGGGCCATGATCGCCCGCCGCGACATCTGGATGAAGGCGTACGGCTCGTACCAGACGTTCGCGCTGCATTCGAGCACGTTCTCGGGCGGCAGCCTGGCCTGCGCCACGGGCCTGGCGACGCTCCGGGTCCTGCGTGATACCCCGACGCTGGAGAACGCCGCCCGCTGCGGGATCCAGCTCCACGAGGGCCTCGAGTCGATCGCCCGCTGCTGCCCGATCATCCGCGAGATCCGAGGCCATGGAATGATGCTGGGTGTGGAATTCCACGAGCTATCCCCGGGGCTGCTCACCAACTTCAAGGGTTTCGACTCGTCGGGGGCGAGCTGGTGGTTGGTGCCCGGTTACGAGGACCTTCTCCGCACGATCCCGGCGCTGTACGTCCAGTCGAACTTGCTCCACGAGCACGCGATCTACACCCAGGTGGCCCGCTCGAACCCGCGGGTGCTCCGGGTCCAACCTCCCCTGATCGTGAGCGACGCCCAGGTGGATCGATTCCTCCAGGCGCTCGGGGAGACCTGCGCCGAGTGGGCCCTGATCGGCGAGACCGCCGACGCGATCCTGAGCAAGTCGGCTGGCGAGATCGGGCTGAAGTGAATCCGTCTCCGTTGTTTCTCATCCGCAACTTCCCGCGAAAGGACCAGACCATGCCGACCTCGAATGAGATTGACGCGAAGATCACGAGAGTGCTCGTGCACGCCCTGGGGGTCGAGGAAGAAGACATCAAGCCCTCCGCCACCCTGCAAGGCGACCTGGGGGCGGAGTCCATCGACTTCCTGGACATCGTGTTCCGCCTCGAGCGCGAATTCATGATCAAGATCAACCAGGACGAGCTGTTCCCGGAGGCATTCCTCCGGGGAGATTCGGCGTTCATCAGCGAAGGTCGACTGACCGACGACGGCCTGGCCGCGCTGCATGAGCAGATGCCCTACGCCGATTGGAGGGAACTGGAGCGCGATCGGCATCTCGAACGAATCGACGACCTGTTCACCGTCGGCCTCGTGACGAGCTACGTCAGGTGGAAGCTGATGGGGAGCAGTGCCGCCAGGACCGATGCCCAGCCGCCGGCTCGCCGCCACTCCCATGAGAACGCGAGGCCCCTGGCCGTTTCGACCGGGAGCTCCGCGGCCTAGGTCGAGCCGCGACCGACCGAGAGCAAGAGGGTGGGCCATCCCCACCGGCGGCAGAGCCTCATCATTGTTCTGCTCATGCAATCGCAACCGGGAACCGTGGGACTGATTTCATGTTCCGGATTGTATCGAGTTTCGTGGTCCGCCACCCTCGGGCCGTCGTCCTGGCATGGCTCCTGCTGGCCGCGGGATTGCACTATCTCGCTCCGCCGTGGGACCGGATCAGCAAGGACGACGATCTCGGGCTCTTCCCTGCGGATTGTCCGAGCGTGATCGGGCGAGAGCTTTTGGAGCGAGGCTTCCCCCAGGAGGCCTCGAGCTCCGATCTCGTGCTGCTCTACCGCCGCGAGGATGGCCGCTTGACTGCTGACGACTTTCGCTTCGTGGACGGCCAGGCCTCGGGGCTCTCCCGGTTCGCCCACGAGGATCCGGAACTCGGGGTAAAGCAGATCGACACGCACCGCTCGCCGGTGATCGGACCTCGGTTAATCGGTACCCGCGCCGAGGGTGCCGATCAGGCGGTGTTGTCGATCGTCTCGCTGAACAGCGGGTACCTCTCACGGAGGACGCAACTCGCGGTCGATCGAATTCTGGAGTGGGCCAACACAAGGGCGCCCGCGCCTCCACCCGGGCTCGGTCGGGCGATTACGGGCTCGGCGGCCGTGGGGCGTGACATCCACGCGGCGACCGACGAAAGCATCGGGGCCACGACGAACGCGACGATCGCCCTCGTGATCGTGATCCTGCTGGTAGTCTACCGCTCCGTGCTGCTGGCGATGGTGCCCCTGGTGACGATCGCCTTCTCGGTGTTCGCCTCGCTCAGATTGATCGCGCTGCTTGCGGGGCTACCGGGCCTGGGACTTCAGGTGATCGACATCACGCAGCTCTTCATCGTCGTCATCTTGTTCGGCGCGGGGACCGATTACTGTCTCTTCCTGGCGTCGCGGTACCGGGAGGAGCTGGGGCGAGGGAGACCGCCGGTCGAGGCGATCCGCGAAGCCATCGGTCAGGTGGGGCCGGCGGTGGTCGCCAGTGCCGGCACGGTGATCGTCGGGCTGGGGATGCTCGGCTTCTCGCGCTTCGAAACGATCCGGTCCACTGGACCGACGATCGCGTTAAGCCTCGCCGTGGCACTGGCCGCGGCCCTGACGGCGGCACCCGCGATGTTGGCCTGCCTCGGCAGCGCCCTCTTCTGGCCGTCCCGGGACCCCCGGCACGAGGATGGTGGGTATCGCGAGGCCGCACTCCGGGAGCCGCTGACCCCGGCGGGCTTCTGGGTCGGAGTTGCGGACCTGGTGGTCGATCACCCCTTGAAGATCTGCGCGGCCTGTCTGGCGATCCTGGCTCCGCTGGCCGTGGTCGGTGCCCGCACGCGGCCGAACTACAGCCAGCTCGTCGACCTCGACCCGGATCGGCCGAGCGTGCTCGGTGCCGATGCGGTCCGTCCCTATTTCGCCGTCGGCGAGTTGAGCCCGACCGTGGCCCTGATCGAGCATCCCACGTTGGATTTCCGGTCGCTGCAGGCCAGGGGGGCGATGGAGGAGATCAGCCGCAGGCTGGCCGCGCTGGGCGGCGTCGCCGAGGTCCGCTCCTTGACGCGGCCCGTGGGCAAGCCCCAGGGATCTGCCAGTGGCGAGGGCGTGTTCACGCGGCTGGCCGACCGGGCCGTGCGCAGGGCCGCCGAGGCCCGATACGTCGCCACCACGCCGAGGCGAGCGGCCGATCTCAATCACATCGCTCGCCTCGAGATCGTCTTCGAGACCGATCCCTTCTCGGAATCGAGCTTCCAGACCCTGCAAGACGTCGGCGCGACGCTCCGACGCGCCACCGCGGCGAGTCAACCCCTGCATGGGGCCATCGCGATCGGCCTCGCGGGCTCAACGTCGGAGGTCAGTGACTTGAAGCGCGTGACCACCGGCGATCAGCGCCGCATGTACGTACTCGTGACGCTCGGGGTGTACACCATCCTGGTCATGTTGCTTCGTCGACCCTTTATCAGCCTCTATCTCATCGCCACGGTGGTGCTGGGCTACCTGGCCACATTGGGACTGACCGATGTGTTATTCCACGCCCTGCATCGGGGCCCCGGGCCCTGGGAGGGGCTCGACTGGACCGTGGGCTTCTTCCTGTTCGTCATCCTGGTGGCCGTGGGCGCGGACTTCAACATCCTGCTCATGGCCCGCGTGCTCGAGGAAGAGCGAAAGTGCGGGGTCGTAGAGGGGACGCGCAGGGCCGTCGCTCGCACCGGCGGCATCATCAGCTCGTGCGGCCTGATCATGGCCGGGACGTTCGGATCGATGCTGACGGGAAGCTTGACGTCGCTCCGCGAGCTGGGATTCGCGCTGGGGCTGGGCGTCCTGCTCGACACGTTCCTCGTCCGGCCGATCCTGGTCCCGTCCTTCGTCGTCCTGATCGATCGACTCCGGCCCGGGGAGCGGCACCTTGCCGTCTCCCGCCCGGCGAAGATCGAGGACCCGAGCGTCCACACATTCACCGAGGTCACAGCATGATGCCAGACGCGATGCGCTCTGACTGCCCACCGACCGGATTCCGGTCCGCCGGCTCGAAATCGACCGCGCGGGCGCGCCGCATCCTCGATGCGGAGCTCCTGTATATCGATCACGCGAGCTCTGCCGTTGCGACCGACCCGGACGCGATCCTCGCGCCGGCCGGCGTATCGGCCGACGTCGGGGCGGCTAGCGCGTCCGAAGCTCCCTGGCCGCCGGCTCCGGTGCGACGATCCTGTCTCACGACGAGGAAGCCCACCGGTTCTGCACGATGAATTACCTGAAGAATCGCGCCAGTCCAGGGACCCCCTGGTGGGGGTGCCACTTGGCCAAAATGAGACCGACCCTCGCGACGAGTTCATCCATGGTCCAAGTTCTCATCGGCCCACCGGTCTTCGCCTTCGTGCTCCCCCCGTTGAGACCGACCCTCGGCGGCTACATCCGGTGCGTAACGGCCCCGGAGATCGTACAATTCCTCTCAGAATCGGAGCCATCAGATCCGATACATCCCGTAAGCGCGGATAGGGACTGGAGTCACGATCATGCATGCTGGAGCAGTCGTTCGATGCCTCGACCAGACGCCGATCACGCCTTCCGGTCGATCCGCCGCCAGTCCTTGCTGATCGCGCTCGTCTCCACGATGGGCTGTGCTTTTTCGAAGTCCGATCTCCAGGATCGTCTGGCTCCACGAGTTGTGTCGGACGAAGTCGGTGCCAGTCGGTCGTCCAAACCACCAGAGGTGAAGACCCGCAAGCCGGCGACGAGCGATACGAGAGTGCGGCTCGCCGCCGCATCGCAACCTGGCCAAACGAACGAGGCCTTCGCGGATGACGATCGATCCGGCCGGCTACCAGCGGCGATCGAAGGCCCGCCACGTCGCCCTGATGCTGCTGCGACGCGAACGCCAGCGACGTCGCTTCCGAGTGATTCCGACGAGGCCACGCTCGACGCGATCGCCGCGAGCGGCAAGCCACTGACGCTCCCCGAGGCGATCGATCTGGCGTTCCGCTCTCAACCACGGTTGCGTGCCCAGGTCGAGAGCATCGCCCAGGCCCAGGGGCAGCGGCAGATCGCGTTCTCGACGTTCCTGCCGACCGTCGCGGCCAATTACGACGCAGGGGGATTCGGCCTCGGAGTGGGGGGCCAGCCCATCCATCTGGCGAAGGGTCTCCCGGGATTCAACTTCCTACCCGGCATTGGAGCCGTGCCCATCGGCCTCAACCTGGGGACGACCTTCGAGCTGGCCGAGCTCAAGGTCCAGTGGCTGCTCCTCGACTTCGGCCGTCGGCTGGGCCTATACGAGCAGGCGAAGCTGGCGGGCGACATCGCCTGGCTCCAGACGGAGCGCGCCCACCAGACGGTGGCTAACGAGGTCGCGGTCGCGTACTACAACGTCCTCCGGAGCCAGGCCCTGCGGCGGACGGCCCAGGACGCCCTCCGTCGCGCCGAGGAGGAGCTAGGGGATGCCCGCAAGCGCCAGCGCGAGGGCGTCATCGAGCGCGAGGTCGTCCTGCGGGCCGAGGTGCAGATGGCCGAGTTCCGCCAGGCATTCCACGCCGCCACCGAGGCGGAGTTCGTGGCCCTGGCGGGCTTGAACCTGGCGATCGGGCTCAAGTGCAATCAGCCGCTTCGTGTCGTCGAGCCGACCGAGATCCCGCCCATGGCCTCCTCGCTCGCCGATTGCCTGCAGACAGCCGTCCGGCAGCGCCGCGAGTTCTACGTCGTTCAGCGCACGGTCGAGGTCGCCGTGCAAGGGGGCCGCATCGCCCGAGCCCAGTTCGCGCCCAAGGTCGTTGCGGATGGGACCCTGCTGAACTTCCAGCAGCAAGAATTGAACGGCCACGCCGATTTGCGGCTGGGGTTCATCCGGCTCGAGTGGACGCTCTTCGAGGGCGGTCGGAAGATCGCCGCGACCCGCGTAGCGGACTCGATGGTACGCCAGGCCATGGCCCAGGCCGAGTCGATCGTGGATAATATCGCGTTCCAGGTCAACGAGGCCTACCGGAATGCCGTCACGGCCTGGGTCGGAATCGACGATGCCCGACCGGCGGTCGACCAGGCGAGCGAGAATTACCGGCTCGTGCAACTTCGGCTCCGCGAGGGTGCGGCCGCCCCCACCGAGATCGCCGATGCGCAGGCCTCGCTGACCCGTGCCCAGCAGAATTACCTGAACGCCCGGTATGGCTACTTGATCGCGATGGATCGCCTGGGTTATGCCATGGGAGTTGGCCAGCCACCGATGCCTCAGGCACCCGAACATCACTAGCCGGGACGAAGTCGAAGCATGTGGAGGACTCCATGAGCGCCATCCAGTCAGCCCAGGCACCTTCGAACAGCCCGGCCCAGACCCCGGCGACTCCGCCCGCCCGTCCCCGGCATGCGCTCCGTCCTGGCCGTCTCCTCGCTGGGGCCGCGGTCGTTGGGCTGGTTGCTTTCGGGTTGATGTTCGGTATCCCATGGGTCGACTACCGCCGGAGCCACTCGATCACCGACGACGCCTTCGTCGAGGCCCACATCGTCAACGTCGCCCCGCAACTGGTGTCCGGCCGGATCATCCGCCTCCTGGCCGACGAGAACGACCGCGTCGCCCAGGGCCAGGTCGTGGCGGAGATCGACCCGATCCCGTACCGCGACAAGGTCAACGTGGCGCGAGCCCAGCTCGACTCCGCGCTCGCCGAACTGAGCCGCCAGCGTGCCGACCTGGACCGCGTCCGGAAGGAGGTACCGATCCAGATCGAGATCGCCCGGCGGACCTCCGCCGCCGCCGTCTCCGACCGGGTGAAGGCCGAGAAGTCGCTCACGCTGACCGGGGACGACGTGGACAAGGGGATCGACGAGGCCCGCGCCGGAGTGAAGGCGGCCCGCGCCTCCCTCACGCTGGCCGAGCTGGAGTACGCACGCTTCACCCGGCTCGAGCAGCAGGGTGCCAGCCCGGTTCGACAGCAGCAGCAAGTCACGCAGTCCCGCGACTCGGCCTCCGCGCAGGTGGACCTCTCCGAGGCTCGGCTGGCCAAGGCCCTGGCCTCCCGAACCCAGATTGACGTCGCGCGCAGCGCGCTGGACGCCGCGCAGAAGTCGGAGCAGAAGGCGGCCAAGGGCATCAGCCTCGCGGAGGTCGGCTACGATCAGGTCCGCGAGATCGAGCTCCTGGTCAAGGTCAAGGAGCAGTCCGTCGAGCAGGCCCGGCGGGTGCTCGAGGCCGCCGAGAGCGACCTGGCGTACACCAGGGTCCGGGCCCCGTTCCCCGGAGTGGTGGTCAAGCGGTACCGCCACCTGGGCGACTTCGCCTCGGCGGGCTCTCCCGTGCTGAGCATGTACAACCCGGACTTACTCTACGTCGAGGCCAACCTGGAGGAAGACCGCCTACCGGGCGTTGAGCCGGGCAACGCGGTCCGTATCCAGCTCTACGCCTTCGCCGAGCCGTTTCGGGGGCGGGTCGTCTGGGTCAACAAGTCGACGGGGGCCCAGTTCGCGCTCATGCCCCGTAATGTCGTTTCCGGTGAGTTCACCCGCGTGGTCCAGCGCGTGCCGGTGCGGATCCAGATCGAGCGCGACGACCGCTGGCCGCGGCTCCGTGCCGGGCTGATGGCGACGGTGGCCATCGCTCACGGTCCCGGTGATGCCGCCTGGGCCGCGGAGGCGGCGCGCGCGATGGAAGACCTCGAGCGGCGATACAACGCCCCCGAGTCCCGCGGGGAGCCAGTCCAAGATGGGGACGCCGCCGAATCGGCGGGGGCGACACCATGACGACGCTTGCAGCATCGATCCCAAGACACACCGCCACAGCGCCGACGCCGCTCCTGCTTGAACGCAGGCACTGGCTGGCTGCCCTTGCGATGCTCTTCGTCCTCTTCACGCCCTACCAGACCCTCGTCCAGACTGCCATCACCGACGATGCTGTCCGCCTCGGCGTCGAGGTGGACAGCTACGACATGATCTGGGTCAACGTCGCCTACATCTTCGGATTCATCTATGGCCTGTTCTCGGGGGTGTTGTTCTCGGTTCGGTTTGGGAAGCGCTACACGCTCGTCGCGGGTCTGTTGGTGTTCTGTGTAGGCAACGTGCTCTGTGGCGCGGCGACCGGGCTATACAGCCTGGCCTTCGGGCGGCTCGTCGAGGGCTTTGGCAAGTTGATGGCGATGGCAGTCGGTCGAGCCACGCTCTATCAGCAATTCGACCGCGCACTCCTGGTGGCCATCGGCTTCTATGGTGTGTTCGCCTACTCGACGAGGTATTGTACACCGCTGATCAACGCTTATCTGGACGTGTATTTGTCCTGGCGGTGGATGTACTGGGCCTATGTGCCGATCGGGTTGATCGCAGCGGTCCTGGTCTGGTGCTTCTTCCGTCCCGACCGTCCGGCGAAGCCGATTCGCGTGCCAATCGACTGGCTGGCCGTCACCGTCTTCGTGGGCTGGATCGTGGCCATCGAGTTCACGTTCTCCTGGTACCGCAAGTGGGGCGGTTGGTCGTCGAACGCATTCGTCACTACGGTTGCACTCTGTCTGGTCTTGCCGGTTGCCCTGGCCGTCTGGCTGGGGTCGGGTCTGAGTCGGGACGAGCACCTGAACCGTCTCATACGATCGCGCGTCTACGTCCTCTGCCTGATAACCCGCGGGTTGCTGCTCCTGCACATGGTTGCTGTCCTCTCGATCGTCGGCCTCTATTGCACCGAGCTGCGCGCCTACCCGAGGATCACCTCGGGTTGGCTGATGGTGCCGACCTCGGCGGCGATGGCGGTGACCACGTTCCTCACGACCTGGTTTCATCGACGATCGTTACGGCACGCCTGGCTGGTCGTGGGGTTCGTGGGGACGGCGGCCTGTGTGTGGTGGCTGTCGTCGATCGATAACTTCACCGCCAAGGAGAACGTGGCGGTCATGCTGGCCTGCTGGGGAGCATTCCTGGGCCTGATCCCCCCGGTCTTCCTCACCGACGAGGTCGAGGGGCTGGATCCGAGGGACATGCTTTACGGGGTCGCGCTGGGCCTGGTCGGATTGCTGATTCCGATCTACACGATCCCAAACGCGACGGCGACGATGGTGAAAGCCTGGTCCGACCGGGCGCTCGACGTCTATCGCCACAACCTCCGCGAGAACCGACCGGCGGTCGAACACGCCACGGCTCGGGTCGCCGACTACTTCCAGCAGCGGGGACTGAGCGGGGCCGCGCTCCAGCAGGAGACGAGCCGTGTCCTCGGCGGCTTCGTAACGCTCGAGAGCGTCGCCCACGGTTTCCGCAGCGGCCTACGGTTCCTCAGCCTGATGATGCTCGGCATCGGCCTGGTGGTCGCCATCCTGCTCGCTCAGGCCGCGCGGGGATTGCGGGCGCCGCCCGGGTCGGGCTACACCTGATGAATGACACGAGAGGAGATCATCATGGTACGGGCATCAACGGCCGCGGTCGCGGCCTTGTTCATCGCGGCGACGTCGGTCCGGGCCCAGGCGCCGTCGAAGGTCGAGTCCTCGCGCGAGGCGCCGGGCTCCGCACCGACGAAGGCGGATACCGACGTTGCGGGTCTCTTTCGGTTCGAGCCGACGGGGCTCTCGCTCCTCCGGCCCTACCGGCGGCGGCCGGATCCCCGTGGTCCTGATCCACGGCCTGTGGTCGAGCCCGTGGTCTTGGGCCCGGATGATCCAGGACCTGGAGGACGATGCGACCCTCCGCGCCCGGTATCAGTTCTGGACCTTCGGCTATTCGACGGGCGATCCGCTCCCCTATTCGGCCGCGCTGCTTCGTCACTACCTCGATGAAGTGCGGCGGAAGTTCGACCCGGATCGCTCGGATGCGGCCTTCGACCGGATGGTCCTCGTCGGCCACAGCATGGGCGGCCTGTTGAGCAAGATGATGGTCCAGGATAGCGGGCCACGGCTGTGGCGGCTCATGAGCGATCGTCCCGCCGCAGACCTCGCGGGCGACCCGGCCGATTGCGACCTGTTCCGCTCCGCGCTGATCTACAAGCCCCGGCAGGAGATCCGCCGCGTCGTGTTCATCGCCACGCCGCACCGGGGCAGCCGCGTGGATCGGGGCGGGCTGGGGCACCTGGGCTCGCGGCTCGTCCGCCTGCCCGATCCCCTCCGGGCGTCGCACGGCCGGCTCCTGGCCCGCAACGGCGCGGACTTCTTCACCGAGCGCTTCCGCAAGGGGCTGCCCACCAGCATCGACGAGCTGGAGTGGAGATCGCCGTTCCTCATGGGCCTGGATGAGCTCGGACTCGCGCCGACGATCAAGGCCCATTCCATCATCGCCGACCGGCGCGACCCGCCCGCAGTCGGCGGGAGCGACGGCCTGGTCCCGTACGAGAGTGCCCATCTCGATGGGGTGGAGTCCGAGTCGCTCGTCTCGTCCGGCCACCTCTGCCAGGACCATCACGCCGTCATCGGCGAGGTCCGGCGGATCCTCGCGGAGCACGGGGCTCCCTGAGGGGGTGCGCCTCCGCGACATATCCCGCCCGCAAGATTGTCACAACAATCGAGTTCCATGGAGGGCAAGAATGCGGCACATGCGCGCCAACGACCGATTCGGGCCACTCGTCAATGGCCTGCGACCAGCAGAGATGCTAGCACGGTTCCATCGACGGACGGTCCCCGTACGGACCTCACATACTTTGCATACTTTGCACGCTTTCGAGTGTGCGAAGTATAGACGCGCATGTGCAAAGTATGAGGGACCCGACCGGCGACCGACACCGCCTGATGGGTCTCCATGCTCCACGTGTTCCATATATTCCACACGAGAATTCGAGGCCGAAAACTGTAGAGCATGAGCGCCGAGGACCGGTTCGAGTGCCTCCTCGCGGGCATCAGGCAAGCATCTATAGCAGCACGCATTGACCAAGAGAGGCCACACATATGCATCGTGCACGCTTTGCAGGTCTCGCATATCGAGAGTGCCGAGGACCGGTCTGAGATCGTCGCCGGCAATGAAACCCGGAGGGTAATCTGCACTACCAATCCATTTTTGCCGGCATTTACTGATGGATGTCTGGGGAGTTGACCCACCGATGACGAACACCGCGGCGAGCCAACCGTTAGCCGCTGTCACCGGCTCGCCGGGTGCGTCTGAGGACAACGCCGGACTCATCCCATAGCTGGAGGCAGTCCTTCCGCTCGTCGGCAGGCAATTTGTCCAGCTCGGCGGGCTCGCGCAGGCCTTTCAGGTCGGGATCGCCCTGCCAGTGCGTCAGTGTCCGCCTCACCAGGTCCCGGTCCGCTGCGGTGCCGTCGTCCAGCGCCTTGCTCCAGGCGGCCAGGTCCGCCCGCAGCCATCGCCGCGCCTGGTCCCGCCATCGCTTCCGCTCCGGCTCGGTGAGCCGGGCCGCATCCTCTCCTTGGCCGCAGCCGGCCAGGGCGGCCGCACGAGCGGCGTTGCAGCGATGACCGGCGCGGAGGTCTTCCGCCAGATGTGCGTCGCTGGCAAAGGCCTCGGAATACAGGCGGGCTGCCGCGCAGGTGCGATTTGTGAACTGGCAGACTCCGAGGAAGGCGAGCTGCTCGTCATTGTCCTGGGGTCGGTACTTTCCATCCAGGAAGGCCGGCAGGTTCGGCAAGACCAGGCCCTCGGCCTCGCGACGGAGCAAATGGCAGATCCAGGCATCGTGGTCGCGCGCCTGAGTCGCCCTCCAGTCGTAGGACAGGATCGCCGCCGCGAGCGTCTTCCGGGCTTCCGCCGACCGTCCATCCCGGTGCAACGCCATGGCGAGGACGAGGCGGGTGATGGGTCGGTCCAGGCGCGACGCGTCGCCACGCAGCGTGGAGATGGCCTGGTCCAACTTCCCCTGACGGTATTCCGCCAGGCCCCGGGCGAACAGGAACCAGGGGAAGGCCGGTGGGTCCTTCGATGGGTCGGACGCCGCGGCGCGCCGGGTAAGAGCGACGGCCAGACGCAGCTCCTCCCCCGTGGCGGGCAGAAGCAGACAAGCCCGGCCGGTGCGTTCCGCGAAGTACGGATTCTTGGTGATGAAAAACCTCGCGAGCAAGTCCCGCCGGGCGCGGCGGTACTCGTCCTCCCGGCCGAGGAACAGGCAGAGCTCGGCATACCCGAACCAGGCGTCGTGATCCAGCGGATTGCCCTCAAGAGCGGTCCGCCAGGCGACCCGCGCCTCTTCGAGCCGTCCCTGCCGCAGCAGCTCGGTTGGCAATACCCGTCGGGGGTCCGCGCGATTCGGGTCAAGCACGCTGGCCCGTTCCTGCACCGCGATTCGTCGGAGCACGGCACCGACTTCATCCCACAGCGCGAAGCATTCGGTGCGCTCCTCCGCGGACACCTCGTCCAGCGCCTTCAGGTCACGTATCCCGGCCAGGTCGGGTTCGACCTGCCAGTGCGTCAACATCCTCCTGGCCAGACCGAGGTCCTGCTCGGAACCGCTGTCCAACGTCTTCGCCCACAGGGTCAGGTCGGCACGCAGCCACGCGCGCGCCTGCTTGCGCCAGCGCGCCCGCTCGGCCCGGCCGAGCCCGGCACCATCCCTCCCCTGCCCACTGCCGGCCAGGGTGGCGCAGCGGGCCGCGAGGTAACGCGGTTCCGTGTTCACGGACTCGACTCGCTCGTAGAAGGGTTCCTCTTCCGTTGACCGGTAACGGCACTCCGTGGTCAAGCTGTCGGCCAGGTCCGGATCGGCCGCGAAGGCTTCGGCATATAGCCGCGCCGCGGCGTGGTAGCGGCCCTGGGACTGACAGATCCCGACCAGCGCGAGGCGCTCGTCGTTGTCCCGCGGCTCATACTCTCCCCGAAGGAACGCCGGCAGGTCCGGCAGGATCAGGTCCTCGGCCTCGCGGCGTAGCACGTGGCTGACCCACGCCGTGGGGTGGTCCGCCTGGGACTCCATCCAGTTGTAGGCCCGGATAGCGGCAGCCAGCGTCTTGCGTGCTTCAGCCGGGCCGCCGGACTGGAACTGGGCCATGGCCAGCGCCAACCGCGGACCGGCGCGGTTGGGGAGGAGTGCCGCCGACTCTTCTAGCAAAGGCACGGCTTGCTTAGGTCGGCCCTGACGATACTTCGCCAGTCCGCTGATGAGCAGGGTGTAAAGTTTGTAAGGAAGGACCTTCGGTGAGGTGGTCACGGCCCGGTCCACGAGCGCGACCGTGCGTCGGAGATCCTCCCCGGAAGCCGGCAGGAGCAGACAGGCCAGGCTGTCGCGCTCGGCCATGACCCAGTGGTCGGTGCTGTCTCTGGGGCGTTCGAGGAGGGCCTTGCGGGCCGAGCGGTACGCTTCCTCGTTACCGAGGAATGCGCAAAGCGGGGCGTAGCCGTCCCAGGGGTCATAGGCCGGAGGAGACGCTTCCAACTGTCTTGCCCAGAGGGCACGGGCCTCTTCCAGCCCGCCTTTTCGGGCCAGGGCCCTGGCCAGGTCCCTGGCGCCGGCGAGATCAGAAGTGAGTGGGATGGCCTTCCGGAAGGCCGCGATGGCCCCGTCCGTGTCGCCGGCGTCGTGCAGTGCTCGGCCCGCCATGATGTGGGCCTGACTGCTCTCGGGACGGCTGGCCACTGCCGCCCGAAAGTAGCCGACGGCTTCCTCGGGGCGTTCCGCCAGCAGGATATAACCCAGGTGGAGATTGATCCAGAAATCCTCGGGGTGGCGTTGCTGGGCCTCGCGCACGAGGGCCCGCGCTTCCTCCCCCTCGGTGCCGTGATTCAGGATCTGGTAGGCCAGCCCGCCGAGGATCAGCGGCGGCTGGTCGGGAGCTTCCCGGGCCCGTAATAGATCATGGCGCTCGCCGGGATCGTAAGTCCCCAGCAGCGTCGCCCGCAGGCGTCGCCGCCAGTCATCGTCGTCCGCCCGGTCCAGCACGGCCCAAAACGGGTCTTGCTCCGCACGCGGTACCCAGAAGAACATCCAGTCGTGGAGGAAGGCCAGCAGCGTTTCGCGAATGGCCGAGTTGCGGATTTGCACCACCGCCACCTCCGGATTCGGTGCCGGCAGGGCAATCCCGTACTCCCGGAAGGCCGCGGCATAAAGGAGATTCCCCGAGAGCGCTCTGCGTTCCAGCAGGCTGAGCCGGATCTCCTCCAACTTGGTCACCATGCGCGCGTCGGCGAGTGCCTGGTCCACGCGTTCGCGGAGATCCGCCAGTGCCGGGGTGTCCACCAGGCTCGGTGCCCCCTCCAGCACCGCCTGCGCCTCCGGCCACCGGCCCCGCTCCTGCAGGGCCGCGGCCTGCTCCAGCACGGCCTCCGCGGCCTTCGACTGCCGCCCCTCCCGTCGTGCCGTCTCCTCGCGCCGCTCGGCCTGCTGTCGTTCCAGCCAGAACCCGCCGCCCACGACCAGCCCGACCAGGGCCAGCGCCGTGACCAACAGCGCCGCCACCGTCGGGTTGCGTCGGCACCAACGCCAGGAACGCTCTGCCCAGCCCACGGGGCGGGCGTGGATCGGCCGGCCCTCCCCGAACCGCCTCAGATCATCGGCGAGTGCCGCGGCGCTGGCGTAACGACGTCGCGGCTCCTTGGACAGGCACTTCAGGCAGATCGTCTCCAGGTCGCGCGGCACTTTCGTGTTCAATCGCGAGGCGGAGACCGGCTCGTCATGGACCACCTGCCGCTCCGTCTCGGCTGCCGTCTCTCCCCGAAACGGCGGCCGGCCGGTGAGCATTTCATAGAGCAGGGCACCGAGGGCGTAGATGTCCGCGGCCGGCCCGATCGTTCCCGCCTTCCCGATCACCTGCTCGGGGGCCATGTAGCTGGGAGTCCCCATCCGAGCTCCGCTCAAAGTCAGCGCCGGACCTCCCTCGAAGGGCCGCGCCAGCCCGAAATCGGCGACCTTGGGCGTGCCCTCGGCCGTGAGCAGGATGTTGGCCGGCTTCAGGTCCCGGTGCACGATCCCCGCCCGGTGCGCCGCCTGCACGGCCTCGGCCAGCGTGACCAGGAGCGCCGCCGCCTGCCGGGCCGGCTGCGGGATGCCCGTCAGGGACTGCGCCAGGCTGCCCCCTTCGAGGAGCTCCATCGTGAAATACGGGCACCCCTCGTGCTCGCCCACATCATAGACCGCGACGATGTTCGCGTGGTGCAGGCTCGCCACCGCCTCCGCTTCGCGCTGGAACCGCGCCCGCTCGGGCGGGCCGGCGTAGGCTCCGGCGAGGAGCATCTTGAGGGCGACGAGGCGGTTGAGGCGCATGTGTCGGGCCTTGTAGACGACGCCCATGCCGCCGCGCCCCAGGATTGACTGCACGTCGTAACCGGGGAGCTGAGGGGGCCTTCCGTCCGGCGGGTAACCGGGCGTCGAGGCGCGTCCCGGCGTCGGGAACCACGCCTCGACCTCGGCCTCCAGCGCTCGGACACGCCCCAAGCGATGGCGGACCTGGGGCAACAACTCCGGGCAGGCCCGACACACCTCCTCCGGTGTGCGATCCGATTCGAGGATCTCCTCAAGCAGGCGTTTCACTCGTGGGTCGCCCGGCATCGCGGAAGTCTCCAAGGACCCTTCCGTCTTTCCCCCTGAGACGACGTGTCGGCAGGAGCCCGCACCGATCGCTACCGTGGACGCGGTGGCTCACCGGCCGGCCGGAGGTCGTCCAACTCCTCCTCCAGAGTCAGCAAGGCACGATTGACGCGCCGCTGCACCGTCTTGATCGATACGCCCAGCACCTCCGCGGCCTCGACCTGCGTCAGCCCCTGGATCCGTACCAGGCTGAACGCCTCGCGCTCGTCCTCCGGCAGGTCGCCGATCGCCTCGAGCATGCGGCGGCCTTCCGGGGTGAGCCCGGAACCGCTACTGGCCGGTGACGGCACGAGCGCCTCATACAGCTCCACGGCGGCCGGCTGATCATCTAAGCGGCGGGCCAGGTCATTGAGCTCCCAGCGCATGTGCTGGTCGGCCAGGGCGAACAATTGTCGCACGGTCCCAGGGCGGACTTCGCGCACGCGCCTTGAGCAACCGCTCCGCGACGGCGCCGAGCAATTCGTTCGACCTGCAAGTTCAAGGGGGGGGCCGTCAGGCGCGGATAACTTCGGAACAGCAGCCTGGCGCAGAGCAGGTGCAGCCGGCGGACGGCCCGGTCCATCATTGCCCGGACGATCGGCTCGGCGGGTGAATCCCCCGCCAGCTCGTCAAGGTAGCGCTGGACCACGGCGGTTGTTCGTTCGTCGTTCATGGCGCAACCTTACGACCGAGAGGCGGTTACATCGTTGACAATCCTACCGCGCCCGATGTCCGCCCGCTACGCTCAGTAGAGTCTTCCTCCGTAGGCTCGCTGCGCCGTGCGCGCATCTGGGGATTCCGAATTCCGGATTCGCGATTCCGGATTCCCGGATCATTCCCCTTCGGGAATCCGGAATCGCGAATCGGGAATCCCGATTGGGTTGCAGCCGAAGGCCGCGTTAGGACAACCGGGAGAGTGCGGCGGAGCGGCCGACCGGACCATGCCCGATGACTGGTTGTCACGCTTAGGAAGAGTGAAAGCGACGAGAGCCTCGAAGAGAGGCACAATAACACCCCGAAGGAGCTCTTGATGATCACCGTGACTCGTTGCTCCTGGGCGGCCTTAGCGGTGCTGATCCTGACCTCACTCAGTGCGGCCGGTGAGTCGCCCGGAGTTGCGATCAACCCTGATCGGACCACTGCCCTGCTGCCGCGCGACGAGCTGCCGGGGCAGGACCCAGTCCGGCTCGAGACGCGCCGGCCTTATGAGTGGGGCAAGGTCCCGGTCGTCTTGATCCATGGTCTCTGGGGCAGCCCGCGGAATTGGGACCGGATGATCGAGGACCTCGAGGCCGACCCTGCACTCCGAACGAGGTTTCAATTCTGGACCGTTCGCTATGCGAGCGGCGACTCGATCCCCTACTCGGCCCACTTGCTGCGGCAGTCCCTGCGGCGGGTGCGTCGAGTCTTCGATCCCGATGGCACGGACGCGGCCTTCGACCGAATGGTCGTCGTGGGCCACAGCCTCGGCGGCATCCTGGCGAAGATGCTGGTCCAGACCAGCGGACCGGGGCTCTGGCAGACGGTCTGCAAGCGTCCAATCGACCAGGTCATCGGACCGACCGAGGAATGCCAGCTCCTGCATCAGGCGTTCTTCTACAAGCCTGTGCCGGAGGTGCGCCGGGTCATCTTCGTCGCGACCCCCCATCGCGGCAGCCCACTTGCCAGCGGCCGTCTTAAGGAGCTTGGTACACAGCTCTGCTGGCGACCAAACCGCTTCTTCCGAGCCCATGAAGTGGTCTTGTCGAACAACGAGCCAGAGATATTCGCTCACGGATTTCGCGATCAACTCCCGACGATCGCCGGCGAGCTTGCCCCGGGGCACCCGCTCCTCTTGAGACTCTGCGAGCTGGGCATTGATACTTCGGTCCGCTCCCATTCGGTCATCGCGGACTTTCGTGACCCACCCAGGCCTGAGGGCACCGACGGGATCGTTCCCTATTCGAGCTCGCATATGGACGGCGTCGCCTCGGAATTGCTCGTGCACGGCCTCCACATTTGTGTGAATCATCCCGCCGTGATTGAAGAGGTCAGACGCATCCTGATGGAGCATGCCGCTCCCCTTGCAGAGCAGAGTTCGCGGAACTGAGGGGATCCTTGCGTACCTTGTGACGGGCAGTGGACCGCCAAGCCGGTCCACGACAACCGCGGCCGCCTTTTTTCGCTTCCATTTGTCGAGAAGGGACCAGACCATGCCAGACACAAACGAAGTCCATGCGCGGGTCACGAAAGTGCTGGTGCAATCGCTGGGCGTCGAGGAAGACGACGTCATCCCCTCCGCCACCTTGCAAGGAGACCTGGGGGCGGAGTCCATCGACTTCCTGGATATCATGTTCCGGCTGGAGCGTGAATTCAGCATCAAGATCGAGCGCCACGAGTTGTTCCCGGACCCCATCTCCCCGGATGACCCGATTCTCGCCCGGGACGGCCGACTGACCGACGCGGGCCTGACCGCGCTCCGCCTCCGCATGCCCTACGCCAACTTCAGGGATCTGGAGTTTGACCGTCAGTTGAACCGGATCGATGACCTGTTCACCGTCGAGCTGTTGACGAGCTTCATCATATGGAAGCTCCGCGAGAGCGGAAAGGCCGCCAGCGATGTCCACCCGCTCATTCACGTTTCCTCGGGACTGGTCCCTTACTGATCGCGGCATTCCGCGGTGACAGGAATCACTCTTCGTGGTCCCGCGGCCGGAGAACTTGATACGGCAATAGACGAGAGGGCGTGGGGGTGCTCCAGAATGTCGAGGACCGCCGCGCCAGTTTGGTGCCAGTGTCGTTTTGTGGGGATTCCCTGGCCCCACGCGCACGATTGCTTCGAGTTGGGAGAAGGTTGAATGAGCGGAGGAGTTCGTCACGTGGCAACGATGTCTCATCATGAGGAAAGTATTCGATGAGTAAGCAACCGACTGTCGCCGACTACATCGTCCGGCGGCTCGCACGCGAGGGGATCACCGACTGTTTCGGCGTCGCGGGGGACTTCGCATTCAAGCTCTGCGATGCGGTCGCGCGGAGCGAGGCGATCCGCTGGATCGGATGTTCCAACGAGCTGGACGCGGCGTACGCGGCCGACGGCTACGCCCGCGTGCGGGGCTGTTCGATGCTGATGACCACCTACGCCGTCGGCGAGCTGTCCGCGCTCAACGGCGTGATGGGGGCCAAGGCCGAGCGGTCGTGCGTCTTCCACGTCGTCGGCATGCCGACGATGCGCAAGCAGCGGGTCCGCCAGATCGTCCACCACACGCTCGGCGACGGGGAGTTCCAGAACTTCGCGAACATCTCGGCGCAGGCGGCGTGCGTCTCGGCGGTGATCACTCCCGACAACTGCGCCCACGAGATGGAGCGGCTGATCGCCACGGCGCGGGCGGAGAGCCGGCCGGCCTACATCCTCGTCGCGTCCGACTATGCCGTCACGCCGGTCACCGGTTCGGCGCCGACCCCGTACCCGAAGCCCGCCAGCGGCCCCGACCTGGCCAAGGCCGTCGCGGCGATCGCCGAGCGGGTCGAGGCCGCCCGGTCGCTGGCCGTCCTCCCCGCCTACACGGTCTCGCGGTTCAAGCTCCAGGACAAGCTCCGGGCGTTGATCGAGGCGCTGGGCTGCCCGTTCGCCGCGATGGCGATGGACAAGGGGGTCCTGTCCGAGGCCCATCCCCAGTTCGTCGGGATCTATTCGGGGGCCGCTTCGTCCCCCGCCGTCCTCGAGGCGGTCGAGGGTGCGGACGTCGTCATCGACGCTGGGCGGCGTCAGCTTCAACGAGATCAACACGGCCGCCTACACGAGCCGCATCGATCCCGGGAAGCTCGTCACCATCGGGGTGGATCACGTCCGGGTCGGGGATCGGATCTATAACCCCGTCCGGATGGGCGATGTCTTTGAAGGCCTGGCCGGTGCGGTCAAGAAGAAGTTCGGATACTCGGCGCCGCCGAGGGAAGTGCCGAGCAAGCCCGGCGGGAAGCCGGACGACCCGATCACCGCGGTGAACATGTATCCCCGGTTTCGGGACTTCCTGAAGCCACGGGATCGGATCGTCCTCGAGAGCGGCAGCATGAGTTCCGGGATGGTCCCGCTTCCGCTGCCCGACGGTGCGGAGGTCCAACTTCAACCTCTCTGGGGCTCGATCGGGTGGGCCACCGGGGCCACGCTGGGTATCGCGCTCGCCGACCCGTCGCGGCGGACCGTGCTCTTCACGGGGGAGGGCTCGCACCAGATGACCGCCGCCGACGTCGGGACCATGGGACGCAACGGCCTGAAACCGGTCATCTTCGTCCTCAACAACCAAGGATACATGGTCGAGCGGGCGCTCGAGGAGGATCCCGACTGGGTCTACAACGACCTCGCCCAATGGAACTATCACGCCCTGCCCGCCGCCCTGGGGTGTCGGGGCTGGTTCACGGCGAAGGTCGCCACGCTCGGCGAACTGGACGCCGCGCTGGCGAGGGCCGCCACGGGCGAATCGGCGAGCTACATCGAGGTCGTCGGAGGCAGGATGGATCTACCGGCGGGGCTCGCCATGGCCCATCAGCGCCTCGACGCCCTGTACGGGAATGGTTAGGAGGCAGGAGACATGTCAGCAGACGAAGCCCTGAGTCCGTGGGACAGTGCCACCTTGCCGCCGGGCGGCGCATCCCGATCCGATCGTCCGTACCGGCAGCCGGCCCTCCGGGTCCGGGCCGTCGACGGGACCGCCGTCGTAGAGATCATCAACGCGGAGACCCTCTATGCCGAAGAGGACATCTCCCATCTGGCCAACCAGCTCCATCGCCTGGCCGAGGACGGGCACACCCGGCTGGTACTGAACTTCCGCGAGGTCAACACGATGTCGAGCGACGTGCTGGGCATGCTGGCCGCGCTCCACCGACGATTGGAGAAGTCGCGGCGCCGGCTGGCGATCTCCGGCCTCGACCCGGTCCTCCGCGACATGCTCCGGATCTGCCGCCTGGAGCGCGTCCTCGACCTCTATCCCGACGAGGACAAGTCGTCGGCTGCGGCCGCTCGACGCGACATCCCCGGCGCTGAGCATCGAGATCGTAACCGTGCTTCAACCTCTTAGATCGCCGAACGCTTGCGACCGATCCGAGCCTCGGCGATCGAATCCACCAACAACTACCGAGGACTGATCCATGAGCACCCCCGATTTCTCCGCTCTGGTCGCCCGGCACCGCACCTACTTTCGGACCGGGCCCAGTGGCGTGAGCGCCAGTTGACCGCCCTGAGGGCGATGATGACCGACCGCGCCGAGGACTTACCGAGCGCTTCCGCAAGGGACTGCCCACCAGCATCGACGAGCTGGAGTGGCGATCGCCGATCCTCATCGGCCTGGATGAGCTCGGACTCGCGCCGACGATCAAGGCCCATTCCATCATCGCCGACCGGCGCGACCCGCCCGGCGCGGGAGGGAGCGACGGCCAGGTCCCGTACGAGAGTGCCCATCTCGACGGGGTGGAGTCCGAGTCGCTCATCTCGTCCGGCCACCTCTGCCAGGACCATCCCGCCGTCATCCGCGAGATCCGGCGGATCCTCGCGGAGCACGGGGCTCCCTGAGACGCACGGGCCAATCGAGCCGCTACCGCCCTTGACGGCGACGGACCGACGGGCGCAGGTGGTCATGCGCGAGCCATTGACTCCTGTCGGCTCCGGAATCGCACCCGGGCGGTATTTTCGGACCGCCATGAGAGCCTCCTTTTTCCCGGGAACGGTCCAGCCGACTAATGGGGTGACGAGGGCGGCGTGCCAGGCCCGTCACACCTCCTGGGAGGGCAGGCCGGTACGCGGCGCCCGGCCGTTGGCGAGGGCGACGCGACTGCCCCACTCCCGGAGCTCCTCGCTGCAGTCGTGCGGGTCGATAGGTACCTCGATCAGGCACGGCCCGTCGTGGGCCAGGGCCTGGCCAATCGCGGAGTCGAACTCGCCCAGGGTTGCGGCGTGCATGCCCAGACCGTTGCCCTCCCCCGCGTTGAAGACCTCCATCAGCCCCGCGTAATCCCAGTTCTTGATCCGGTTGTACGGGCCGTCGTGGATCTCCGCCTCGATCGTGTAGCCGCGGTTGTTGACGAGCACGATGATCGGCCTGGTCCCGTAGCGCACCATCGTCGAGACCTCCTGCGCGGTGAGCTGGAACGAGCCGTCCCCGATCATCGCGACGACGCGGGTCGGCTCGGGGCAGCCCAGCTCGTAGCCCAGCGCGGCCGGGGCGCACCAGCCGATCGAGCCGGCCTGGAACTGGATCTCGAACCGGCAGCCGCGGGGGAGGCGCAGCTTCAGCCCGTTGAACCAGGAGTCGCCGGTCTCCACCAGCAGCGCCGTCCGGTCGCCGAGGAGCGACTGGACCCTGGCGAATACCGAACGCGTTGTCGGCAAGGCGGCCGGATTGAGCAAGGCGGCTCCGTTGGTCGCTGTGGCCGGGCCAGCGTCGTTGGCGAGGCGGTACTGATCGAGCGACGCCGGGTTGGGCCGGACCTTCTCGGCCAGCGACGCGAGAAAGTCGGCCAAGGCGACCCCCGTGTACCGGGCGCCGGGCAGGCGGATGTCGTCGGGGTTGGCGTGCAAAAGCTTCTTCGGGTCGATCAGGGCCGAGTACCCGGTCGTGGAGTAGTCGGACAGGAGACCGCCGGCGAACAGGTAGGCGTCGGCCGACTCGACCAGCGCCGCCACGCCCGGGGAGCTGACCGGGCCCCAGTAGAGGCCGGCGAAGGCCGGGTGGTCCTCCGGGAACATCCCCTTGGCGGCTGGCTGGGCGGCGACGGCGTAGCCGGCGGCGTCGGCGAGCTTGCGGAACGCGGCCCGGGCCTCCGGGGGCCGGATCCGGGGGCCGGCGACGAGAACCGGCCTTGTAGCGCTGGCCAGCAGGTCCGCCGCGTGCGCGACGGCGGCGGCGAGGGCGGTCGGGTCGCTCCGGGGTCCGCGATGGAACCCGCGCGGGGTCGGGGCCGGCACGGGCAGGGCCGCCAGGTTGCAGTCAATCTCGAGGTAGACGGGTTTCCGCCAGTCGATCGCGGTCTCGATCGCACGGTCGATTGCCGCAGGGGCATCGTCCGGGCGGCGGACGGCGAAGGACCCGGCCGTCACGTGCTCGTAGATCTGACGCTGGTAGTCGTACCGGACCTCGCCGAGGGCGTGGTGGATGACGTGTCCGTCCGCCTCCGCGTCGCTATTAATCCCGCCGGAGATGGCGATCACCGGCAGGTCCTCAGCGGACGCGCAGGCCACGGCGTTGAGGGCGCTGAGCCCGCCGACGCTGTATGTGACCACGAGCGCCCCGATGCCGTTGGAGCGCGCGTAGCCCTCGGCAGCGTAGCCGGCATTCAGCTCGTTGCAGCAGCCGATGAGCTGTAGCCGGGGGTCCTTCAGCAACTGGTCGAGGAGCACGAGGTTGAAGTCCCACGGCACGGTGAAGTAGTGGCGCACCCCCGCCTGCTCGAGTCGCTGAGCCAGGTACTCGCCGACCGAGCATCGACCCGGTTCGTTCCTCATGGCGAGTGACTCCGTTGTGGTTGAAAGGTCATGCGTGTCGTCGTATCACTTTCCGGAATCGAGGACGACCCGCCCCTCGAAATCCTTCCGAAATCGGGACTCACCCGCCCGGCGCGATCCGCGGGTACTCCGGCGTCCACTGTGCGTCCGCGACTCGGTCGCGCAGCTCCTCGGCGCTCGTCGCCGGCGCGACGCCGGCCCGCTGGCCCTCCAGGCCGACCGCGGTGGCGATCGCTCGGGCCACGCCGCGGACGTCGCGGAGGGCGGGCAGGAGCGAGCCGGACGGGTCCGTCCGTGCCGGGGACTGCTCGCCCAGCGCCCGGGCGGCGGCCAGCATCATCCCGTCGGTCACCCGCCGGGCCCCCGACGCAACCACTCCGAGCCCGACCGCCGGGAAGATGAACATGTTGTTGCACTGGGCGATCGGGATCGTCCGCGCCTCGTAGCGCACCGGCGGGTAGGGCGAGCCGGTGGCGACCAGGGCCCTCCCGGCGGTCCAGCGGATCAGGTCGTCGGGGCTCGCCTCGGATCGGGCCGTGGGGTTCGAGAGCGGGAGGATCACCGGTCGCTCGACCTTGCGGGCCATTTCGCGGACAATCGGCTCGGTGAACGCGCCGCCGACGGTCGAGAGGCCGATCAGGATGGTCGCCTCGGTCCGGCCGATCACGTCCGCCAGCCCGATGGCGCCGTGAAACGTCCGCGGCCAGTCCACCACGCGATCGTCCGGCTGGGCGTACACACGCTGCTCGGGCGTCAAGTCCGTGCGCCCCGCGTGAAGCAGGCCGTCCTTGTCCACCAGCCAGAACCGGCCCCGCGCCTCGGCCTCCGAGGAGCCGTCCTGCACCAGCGCTGCCCGCAGGTAGTCGGCCACCCCGACGGCGGCCGACCCGGCGCCGAGGAACACGATCTGCTGGTCGCGGAGCCGCTTGCCGGTCACGCCGACGGCCCCCAGGATCGCGCCCAGGGCGACGGCCGCCGTCCCCTGGATATCGTCATTGAAGGTTAGTAGCTCGTCCCGATAACGCTC
Source organism: uncultured Planctomycetota bacterium (assembly GCA_963845755.1). GTDB lineage: Bacteria > Planctomycetota > Planctomycetia > Isosphaerales > Isosphaeraceae > CAWJTV01. Next base: position 327,328 of record CAWJTV010000009.1, on the reverse strand, counting down.
CAGAATCGGGCGGGCGTGCGGGGTCGCGAAGTCCTCCCACTGTAGACAAACGCTCGGCAGCTCCTGCTGGACGGCCCGGACGAACTGATCGACGAAGTCCAAGTAAGCCTGTCCCATCACCCGCTCGTGGCGCCAGCCGAGATACTCGGGATCGTGGAGTCGCTCCGGGTTATTGGTCCCCACGTCCAGCACGATCGGCAGCGTCCGCTCCGGGCGGATCCCGCCGATCAGCGTGTACAGGGAGAGCTTGCCGATGGGGATGCCCAGGCCGCCGGCTCCCTGATCGCCGATGCCCAGGATCCGCTCGCCGTCGGTGACGACGATGACGTCCACCGCGGGGTGGGGGCGGTTCCGCAGCAGCGCGGGGATCGAGTCGCGCAACGGGTAGGAGATGAACAGGCCGCGGGGCCGGCGGTAGATGTGGCTGAACTGCTCGCACGCCTGCGCGACCACCGGCGTGTAGACCATCGGTGTCATCTCTTCGATGTGGTCGAGGAGGAGGCGGTAGAAGAGGAACTCGTTGGTGTCTTGCAGGGCGCGCAGGTAGATGTGCCGCTCGAGGTCATCGTCTTTCCGCCGGTAGGCCTCGTAGGCGCGCACCACTTGCTCGTCCAGTCTCTCGACTTGCGGCGGCAGCAGACCGTGCAGGCCAAGCTGGGTCCGCTCGTCCTCCGTGAACGCCGTGCCCTTGTTCAGGGCCGGGTGGTTGAGGAGATCGACGCCACGGGGACTGTCGTCGGCAACGGACGGTCTGGGCCGCTGGAGGGTGATCATGGTCGGGTCCCTTTCTTTCCTTTGGGAGTTTGAGATCGCTAACACGCCGGGCCGAGACAGTGCAGAGGGTCGTGGAGACCTTGTCCCTCCTGGTGGTCGCAGCCTCGCTCCCTGGATATGTCGCCCATCTGCTCCGCACGATGCACGTCCGGCGCGCAACGCGAGGCTATTCAATCAGTATCGTTTCCGGGACGAGAGCGGGACCGGGGGATGGGAGAGGTCTACCTCGCCGAGCATCGGTTGCTGAAACGGCCCTGCGCACTCAAGCTCATCCGGCCAGAGCGCGCCGGCGACCCCCGGTCGCTGGCACTGTTCGAACAGGAGGTCCGCGTGACCGTCCTGCTGTCTGACCCGAACACCCTGAACATCTACGACTATGGGCGGACCGCGGACGGTACGTTCTTCTACGTCATGGAATACCTGCACGGGCTGACCCTCGAAGATCTGGTCGCGCGCGACGGGCCGATGCCGCCCGGTCGGGTCATCTACCTGCTGCATCAGGCGTGCGAGGCGCTGCGGAGGCGCATGCGGCCGGCTTGGTCCATCGCGACTTCAAGCCGGCGAAGCTCTTCGCGTCCCTGCGCGGCCGGCGGTACGACTTCCTCAAGCTGCTCGACTTCGGCCTCGTCGCGCTCGTGGCCGCGCGGCACGAGGTCGGCCCGTGCCGCGAGAGGACCGTCTGCGGCACGCCCCAGTACATCACGCCCGAGCAGGTCGCGGGCGACCGGGTGGTTGACCGGCGTTGCGACCTGTACGCGCGGGGCGGCGTGGCGTACACCCTCCTGACGGGCCAGCCCCCGTTCGCTGGCGCAACCAGTACGCAACTGATGTATGCCCACGTCCGCGACCCGGTCGTGCCCCCGTCGCACCACCGCCCCGACGTTCCCGCGGATCTTGAGCAAGTCGTCCTCCGTTGCCTGGCGAAGGGCCCGGACGGGCGCTTCCAGAGCGCCGAGGGCCTGAAGAGGGTCCTCTCCGCCTGCGCGTCGGCCCAGGAGTGGTATGCCCGGAAAGTGGCCCGTTGGTGGGAGGAGTTCGAGGGGGCCGCCGAATCGCGCACAGCCTAACGGCCGGATCCGGAGCGGGAAATCCGCCGATCGATTGTGGCCACCGGCCAGGTATCGCATGCGATCGCTCCCTGGGAGAAGTGCCCGGAGGCGTGTAATCGGCGGGAATCCCGACGTTGGTGGTTCGGACCGGATGGCGCCTCCATTCGCCATTCCAAGCCGCCGCGCGAGTCTCCATGATGGTTGGTTTCCTCGGTCATGGGTCATTCAGGCTCCCGGTCCGGCACGCCCAGCGTCGGCGGACGCGGCGAGTGCGGACTGGATCAGCCGGGCCTGCTCCAGATCCACGTTGGCCTTCAACACCGTGCCGCCCAGCCCTCGGATCCCGCGCAACACGGCGTCCATGTTCCCGATCTCGTCCAGGACAAAGAGGACGGACGTACCCGGCCTGATCAAGCCCTCCACGTTGCGCACGAAGTCGTCGCTGATTCCTGCCGTGTTCGCGCAGATGCCAACCACGCCAAACATGGCGCTGACGGCGCCGCCGGTCAGCGGCGGCGCACCCAGGGCCAGGTAGGCCAGGAGACGCGCGACGGTGCCGCGTTGAGGCGTGATCACAGTCGGGAACGGCTCCCCTTCCAGCGTAAGGGATCCGTCGGCGTAGCGCACGGCCACCGCCACATCCAGGAGGATCAGGTAGTGCTTCTCCCCGGCGAGCCTAGTGATCTCGTCCCGGACCTGGGCGGCTCGCCCCGTGCCGTCGAACCCGACGGCCCACAGGTGCCCGCGCCTGTTCATACTGGGCCTCCTTAGGTTTCCTGTGCGTCGGATCAAGTAGGGCGCCGCTCACGAGCGCGCTCGGGCCTCCTGAACACCTATTGGACTCGGGCCGAATGCCCGTGTCGAGGAGATAAGCCGGGAAGATCGCGGCGTCCGGCGGGCCCAATGTCCGATCGAACGCCTCGATCGACGCCGCACACTTCATTCCTCGACTTCTCCCCGCACCTCACGGCGCACCATCACCGTTCTCCTCGACTCCACCTCACTCCCACCCGCCGATGGGGAACGCCGATCTCGGGCTCGGCGCCGCTCGCAGCCGACCGATCCGCCCCACGATCATCAGAGGTACCGCCAGTTGGCCATGACCGTGTCCGTCACGTCATCCAGCTCGCCCGTGAACGCCATCCGGGTCATCGCCAGAGCGAACCCCTTGGCCCGCTCGATCGTCACCTTCGGCGGCAAGGAGAGGACGTTCGGGTCGGTCAACACGTCCACCAGCACCGGCCCGCTTGACCCGAGCGCCTGCTCCAGCGCGGGGCGGACCCCCTGGGGGTCCTCGACCCTCAGCCCCGCCAGGCCGACGGCCTCGGCGAGTGCGGCGAAGTTCGGGTTCTTCAGCTCGCAGCCGTAGTGGGGCAGGCCGGCGGCCTCCTGCTCCAGCTGGACCATGCCGAGGCGGTGGTAGTTGAAGACGACGATCTTGACCGGCAGGTCGTGCTGGGCGACCGTCAGGATCTCGCCCAGGAGCATGGCCAGGCCGCCGTCGCCGGACAGCGAGATCACCTGCCAGCCAGGGTAGGCCGCCTGCGCGCCGATCGCCTGCGGCAGGGCGTTGGCCATCGTCCCGTGGTTGAACGAGCCGAGGAACCGCCGGCCCGCCGCGGCCCGCAGGTAGCGGGCGCCCCAGACGGCGCACATCCCGGTGTCGATGGTGAACACGGCGTCCGGGCCGGCCAGCTCGTCCAGCATGGCGGCGACGTGCTCCGGGTGGATCGGCCGGTGCTTGCTGACGCGATCGGCGTAGGCACGGAGCTTCCGCCCGGCGGCGACGTGCTGCTCGAGCATGGCGTCCAGGAACGACCGATCGACCCGCGTCTCCACCAGCGGCAGGAGGCCCCGGAGCGTGTCGCGGATGTCGCCACACAGGCCCAGGTCGAGCTTGGACCGCCGGCCCAGCCGCTCGGCCCGGACGTCGATCTGCACGATTTTCGGGGCTGTTGGCATGAAGCTCTCGTAGGGGAAGTCCGTTCCGAGCAGGAGAAGGATGTCGCATTCGTGCATCGCGTGGTAGGCGGCGCCCCAGCCGGAAGAGACCGCGGCCAACCGCTGCGGTTCTTGCGCACGGAAGAGACCGTGCGGAAGCGGGAGCGGATCGCCGGCCAGTGGCAGGAGACGGACGAGACGACCATCTGGTCGTGGGCCACGACGCTGACGAAGTCCCAACTCTCGACGCGTGGGCTGTGGCGATGCGGCCATGCCCGCTGGGACATCGAGAACGATTGCTTCAACACGCTGGCGACGCATTGGGGCTTGAACCACTGTTTCAAGCACGCGGCGGCGGCGATCATCAATTTCCTGCTGACGTCGTTCGTGGTGTATGCCCTGGTGCAAAGCTTCTGGCTGAGGAACCTCAAGCCGGCGCCTGCGCGACCCTGACGCTGATCGCGTTGGCCCGGGCATTGGATCGGGGCTTGATCGGCTGCCGAGCGCCCTGGTCGGGTCGGTTGGCCCGGGCCCCCTGAGAAACCGGGAGGCTCTCTCCCATTGCCCGCGACAAGGCCCCTCCCCAATCACCGGGAAGGCGGTCCCGGGGAGACTCCGTCTCCGCCCCCAAGAAGTCGTCCCAACACTTCGAGAAAGTGCCGCACTCGCCCCCCTTCCAGGCCGGAAAGCCGGAAAACCTACGAAAGTGAGCACGGGGCTCCACCTCGGTTGCTCAAAACCCGCCGAGTTGCGGAATCGCTGCGTTGAATAACGAAGCGTGGCCGCTGGATAGCATGAGCTGGTATCATGGCTGGCTTCATCCGGGCGATCGGCTGGCGTGGAAACCGCCATCGTCCCGGCCGGTTGACCCCGTCTACTGAACACCCGAGGTCGGAAGAACAACGGGTCCTGCTTGGCGACGACGTCGTGGGCGGCCCGCGCCGGCATGGCGCCGGGGCGGGCCGTGATCTTTGCAACAGTGCTCATGCGGCTGAAGCGCGCCCGGTGCCGGCCTTCGGGGTCGAGGCCGCGTCCCGGGCTGTCTCACCAAATCCCAGGAACCGGGCGAACCGCCGCTGCCGGTGTCGTGCGTACCACGCCTGGCGGGCCTTGTCGCGTGTCCGCCGCGCTCGCGTCCCATCCACGGCCGACCTCCCTCTGTTGAGAGTCCCTGATCTTTGCCGGTGAGAGCCAAAGTCCGAAGATGAACGTGGCCGGCCCGGTGCGCGAGCGGACCGGTGCGATGCGGCGTGCGGGCGCGGGCGCGGCACTCACGTCGCGATTCGCCGAACGTGACAGTGACGGGAGGACGACCCGGGACCGGGCGTCCCATCGTGGGAACCGCAGGTGCCCCGAGTCACTCCCGGGGGGCAGTCAGGCGAAGGTGTGCTGAATTTGGTCCCGGACCGGCCGGGAATCGACCGGCCGAGGTGGTGACCACGCCCGGCGGTTCGAACCGGCCCGACGCCCGGAGGCCGGAGCGATCCTCTCGATCGCTCTCCTCCCCTGCTGATTAACTGAGCGTGGCCCCTGGACACCGTCAGGCGGGAAAAGCTCGGACTCGCGCCCACGATCATGACCCATTCCCTCATCGCGGACCGGCGCGACCCGCCCGGTGCCGAGCTTCACCGCGGCGGACCGACGGGGCGAGTCGGTCTCCCGTCACTCGGGATCGGGCCCCGGCCCTGGCCCGAGACCCGTCCGAGTGAGGTCAGGGAGCCATCCGGCGGCTGTGCCCGCACCGACCGCGGGACCGTGTCCCAGATGCGAACCGTCGCGTCGCCGGAAGCCGAGGCTAGCCGGGTGCCCTCCGGGCTGAAGGCGACGGCATGGACATAGGACTCGTGCCCCCGCAACGGGCAGACCTCCTGCCAGGTGGCGACGTCCCACAGCCGGATCGTGTTGTCACCGCAGCGGACCGCGAGGTGGGTAGCGTCCGGACTGAACGCCAGGCCGTACACCCGGTTCCCATGCGGCAAGACCGCGAGCTCCCGGCCGGTGCCGGCGTCCCAGAGCCGCACGTCGCCCCCACCGATCGCAGCGGCGGCGATAAGGCGGCCGTCCGGGCTGTAGGCGATCCGATAGCCCTCCGCGTCGCCGGGAAGGACCTCGGTGCGGTCCGGGTCGCCACGTCCCAGAGCCGCACCGTGCCATCGCGGCTCCTCGAGGCCAGCAGCGTGCCTGCCGGGTTAAAGGCCGCTCGAGTATCCCCGGTCACGGCGCCGCCGACTTTGCCGCCCGCCAGGAGCGACGAACCGTGTCGGCATCGAAGACACGACCGCAGTCGGCGGCTCTCGCGATGAGCGGCGATCCGTGCGAGGACCGGTTGCTCGAGGAGATCCTCGATACGGCCTGCACTCCGGAGCAGGTGTGCTGGGCCTGCCCCGAGCTGCTGCCCCGGGTCCGCCGGCGCCTGAGGCGGCTGCGGGCGATCGAGGCCCAGGTCGATGCGATGTTTCCCACCCTGGATCGAACCCGAGGCCCCCCGCGCCGCCGGACCCCGAGCCCTCCCGGCTTCCGGATTACGAGTTGCAGTCAGTGCTGGGCCTTGGCGGGATGGGCGTCGTGTACCGGGCGTGGTATCGTCGCCTCCACCGCCCTGTCGCCACGTCCGCCCGGACCGGACCGGGAAGTCAACGCCCCTCGACAGTGATGGCCATCACGATCGGCGCGGTGTCGTCCGGGCCTTTGATCAATTCGATCTCTTCGATCCTGCCGTCCTGATGAGGGAAGATCGCGAGGTAGCGGAGCTGTTGATTCCGCAGCCGGAATGCGAAGAGCGAGCCCGGCACGTCCACTCGACCGATGTAATCCGCGAAGTGCTGGCCATTGATGAGCGGATGGTCCTCCGTCTTGCCTCCTACATAGTGAAGCCGGACGTTGATCGAGACGGTCCCAGGTGAGCTGGTCGGATATCCCCAGCCGCTGACGCCGCCCAGGAAATGAATCGCCCGGGCTGAGGCCTTGCACGGGATGCGGACCGACCTAGTGCTTTGTCACAGCTTAATCTTAGGGTAGACCGACGTGAGTTTACCGCGAGCATCGTCGATCTTCATTTGCCAATCCACGCCGCGCTGGGTGCTGTTGACATCGGATGACCAAGCGCCGGTCTCCGCTCGCAGGGTGGGAACATCGCCGAAGCGGCGACCGGACACGCACTGGCGTGTCAGGGAGCTCAGCTCATTCTCGGCGATGTTCAGCCAGCTACCGTGCTTGGGCGTGTAACAGAACTCGATGCGGCAGACCAACTGGCGCGCCGGGCGGGTGCAAAACTCTCGTAGAATGCGCCTTTGGTGTGCGTGTTCAAGTTGTCGCACACGACGATCACGTGCTCGGCGTCGGCGTAACGGCCTTCCATCAGTCGAGCCATCTCGATCGCCCAGTCCACCTTGGTTTTCGTCTCGCGAACGGCCACCTCGCGCCAACCCGCCAGTGGTTCGGTGAACATGAAGATGTTCGCTGTCCCGCGCGCTCGTACTCATAGTCCACGCGCCGGCCGTGTCGGCGGGTGGCGGGGATGGGCACGCGGGTCTCCTTCAGCAACTGCACCGGTTGCTCGTCCATGCCCAGCACCGGACGGGCGGGATTATAAGGTATCGCGTAGGTCTCCAGCACTTCCTCCATGTTGGCTACGAACTCGCCGTCGGCCTTGGGCGGGATGACCCAGTACTCAAGCTTACGGTTGGTCATGCCGTTTTTTTCTAGGCTGGCAAAGTTAGCTGGAGGCAGCGGTGCTCCAAGTCCTTGAGGTAGGCATCGGGATTGTGGCGGAACCGGCGTTGCTTCCGCCGCGATTCCCGCCGCACCTCCAGTTCCGCGCAGTCCCTTCCAATCCTCAACATAGCCCGGGCTCAACACCAAGCCTTCGTCCGGCCGCAGCCGCGTCGCCAGCCCCGAGATCACCCGCGCCGAGCCCATCACCACCAGGCCCGGCGACCCCCGACGCCGACCGCTGGCCCGGCGCTCGTGGTAGCGATGACTGCCGAAGGTGTGCTCCAGGTCGTTATTCGTCCGCGGCAGATCCGACGACTCGTAGCAGGCAAACAAGCCCGGCCAGTAGCTCCGGGTCACCTTCACGAACTGCTTCAAACCCGCCCGCACCGCGGGCTCGTCCGTCGTCGCCACCGCCCGGCGCATTCGCGCCAGCAGTTGCACCATCCGCCGTCGCACCTTCTTCGCCGGCAGCCCCTCCTCGTTCTTGAGGATCCGGGCGGCGCGCTTGACCCATTGGTACGACTCGCGCACCGCCGGGAACAGCGCGGCCGTCTCCTCCAGCCCGCGCCGCAGCAATTGCCTCAGCCGTTTCAAACCCCCGGGCAGGTCGCCCGCCTTGGCGACGACATCGTCCAAGTTGGCGGCAATCCGGCTCAATCGATCCTGCCGCTTCAGCCCGGAGGCCGAAAGCGGTGGCAGTCCGTCGTCGGTCAAGGCCCCGCGCACCGCGGCGCAGTAGTCCCGCACCACCTCCGCCTCCGCGTCCTCCGCGTCGTCCTCCAGCTCCTTCTCCGCCGCACGCTCGATCTTCCGGATGCCCCGCACCCGCTTCTTCAACTCCTTCTTGGCGTGGCGATCCGCCTCGTAGATCGGCTTGGCCGCCTCGCGGAGGTAGTGGAAATGGCAGAGCTGATGGGGGACACCTTTGAGGGCGATAGCCACGGCGTTGCGGATGCTCTCCTGACCGTCGGAGACCACGCCGGTGATCGGCACCGGCAGGACCTTCCGCACCTGGTCGATCAGGCCGGCCAGGTCCTGGGCCGTGGACGACAGCAGGCTCTTGGCCAGGAGGATCTCGCCGGAGAGGCAGTCGCGCAGCACCCAGAGGACCTCGTGGCCGACATCCGGCTGCAGGCCGTCGATGGCCAGGATGACGCGGCCCTGCGGGCGCAACAGCGGACCGAGTCGCTGGGGATCGGCCGTGGCCAGGGACCGCAGCTCGTCGTAGCGGTCCAACAGGTTGGTGACGGTGCGTTCGGCCAGGATGAGCCCGCGGTGCGTGAGCTCGCGGTGGATCTCGGGGATGCTGCGGTGCTCGGCATAGCGGAGCCGGCCGACCAGCGCCATGACGTCGAGGCCGAACTCATGATAGGGCAAGGCGAAGTGGGGCTCGGCCTCGGGCCGGTAGGGGCGGAGGAAGCGGGAGCAGGTGGGATTGGGGCAGCGTCGGATGGTCAGGGTCAGTCGGAAGACGCCGTCGAGAGTACTGATGGTGCGATAGTTATTGTAGTCGGCATAGGTCCGGTGCTGGCATTCGGGGCAGTCAAGAGGACCGGCGTCAGGGTCAGGGCCCGGTCCGGTTGCGGGCGTGGTCGTTGTCGTCGTTTGCGCATGGGTGGATTCCTCCCGGGGTTCGATCTCCTCTTTCTACGCTCCCGGAGGGCTTTCCAGCCACTTTTGCCAGCCTAGTTTTTTTTAGCGTACGCCGCACGGTTTCGTAACTCACGGACTCGACGATCCCCAACTCCACGACCTTGCGCGCGAGCAGGCGCAATGTCCAGTTGGCATAGCCCGGGGGAGGCGATCCCAGTCGCGTGGCAATGATCCGAGCTTCCTGCTCCCCGCTGAGCAACTTCTCGACCGGTGGTGTCTCACGCTTACTGCGGTCCAGCGCTTCGCCAAAGCCTCGCTCCACGAGACGCTGACGGATGTTCTCCACGCTCTTGGTTCGGCATCCGAATGCCTCGGCGATCCGCTGGTCGGTCCAGTTTGGGCCGTCCGCGTCCGCCTTGAGCAAGATCTGGGCACGCCGTACCTTCTCGCTTGTCCCCTTCAACTTCTTGATCACGGCCGCCAACTCGGTCCGTTCCTGATCCGTCAGCCGAACGATATACTTTTTGTTCACGGGGAACCTCCTTTGTCCCCGACATCATCTTCTTTTTGGGGAAAGCCCCCAACCCTAACTTTTAGCTGTGACAGAGCACTAGCACACCTGGTGATTGACGACGGCCCGGAGCACGACCTGGTGTGTCGCCGGCCGGCCCGCTGGATTTTTTCATCGTTTCTTCGCGCGATCCACCTCATGGCCTTGCTGTGTGACTCCGTCCCAGCCTATCCTGGTTGCCTCGGTGAGGGTCGTACTATAGGCCTGGCGGTGTCTCGCCCGAGCCCCCTCGCCTCGCCATCGAGGACGACCGTGGACGAGTCAATCCGAAGATCCGGCCGCCTGGTGCGGGGCGTCGCCGCAACCCTACTGCCGATGCACCCGGCCGAACGACGTCCCTTCATCAGACCGCTCATCGCGCTCATCGAACGCATCGTGGACGGCGACACCGATTCGATGGAGGCGGCGACCCGGGCGGTGGCCGAGACATCCACATCGAATGCCGCCCGGTGATAGACTATTCGAGGGCGTACTCGGTCGTCTTTTGCTCCCTCTGCCGGTAACCGCCGTGGCGGAACGGCTCCTCAAGGCGCTGCGCGAAGTCCGCCCCCGGACAGTGCGGCAGTTCTTCGCGCTGGCCAACCAGCATATGCGCCTGGGAGCGGAACGACCTGGCCCGACGCTTAGATGAGCAGCCGGCCGCCGCGGTGCTGTGGGAGGGGCTCATGCCGGCGCTGGCCAGCAGCGCCTCGGGCCTGACCCCAGACTGGCGCCGCATGCTCTGGGCGATCGAAGAGCTGCCGGAGGAGGAGCGGGAGGTCTTCGACCTGGGGCGGATCCGGGGATGACGCAGGCGGAGGTCGCCCAGATGCTCGGCGTTTCGGCGGTGACGGTGAGGCGGCGGTTGAGCCGCGGCCTGCGACCCCTGGCGGAGCAACTGGCCGACCTCCGCCCGAGCGAGAAGCCGCCGGACGCGATCTAGGTGGAGACCGGCAGGGAGTGCGTTCTCTGGGTGTCGGAGTCCTGGCACAGCCGCATCGAGGAACTCAGTCATGGCTGTCGATTCGCGAGTGCTGGAGCTACTCGACGTGCTCGGCGACTCCGGGTGTACTCCGGAGCAGGTCTGCGCCGCTTGCCCCGAGCTGCTGCCCGAGGTCCGCCGGCGCTGGCTACAGATGTGCGCCGTCAAGGCGGACCTCGATGCGTTGTTTCCGACGCCGGGGTCCGACCCCGGCCCGGGCGCCGATACCTCCGTTCCGCGGCATACGGGCGATGAACTGCCGCAGATACCGCGCTATGAGGTGGAGGCCCTCCTCGGGCGCGGGGGCATGGGCCTGGTCTACAAGGCCCGGCACCTCCGGCTCAACCGCCTCGTCGCCCTCAAGATGCTGATCACCGGCGCCTACGCCGGGCCGCAGGAGAGGGCGCGGTTCCAGCGCGAAGCGGAGGCGGCGGCCAGCCAGCACCACGCGAACATCGTGCAGGTCCACGACGTGGGCGACCACCAGGGGTGTCCGTACTTCACCATGGAGCTGCTCGAGGGGAGCAGCCTGTCCCAGGCCCTGGCCGGCACGCCGCAGCCGGCCGCCAGGCGGCCGCGCTCGTGGCCAGGCTGGCCGAGGCCGTGCAGGTGGCGCTCCGGGGCGGGATTGTGCACCGCGACCTGAAGCCGGCCAACATCCTGCTGACGGCCGAGGGCACATCCAAGGTCGCCGATTTCGGCCTGGCGCGGCACTTTGACGGCGAGCCGGCCTTTACCCTGAGTGGTACTCGGATCGGGACTCCCAGCTACATGGCCCCAGAGCAGGTGATCGGGAAGGCGGGTACGATCGGGCCGGCCGCGGACTTCTACGCGCTCGGCGCCCTCCTCTATGAACTGCTCACCGGAAGGCCGTCGTTCCGAGGCGAGACGGCGTCCGAAACCGAGCGGCAGGTCCTCAATCACGAGCCGGTATCCCCCGCGCGATTGAACCCGAAAGTGCCGCGCAACCTGGAGACGATCTGTTTGAAGTGCCTGTCCAAGGAGCCGCAGCGTCGCTACGCCAGCGCCGCGGCGCTGGCCGACGACCTGACGCGCTTCATAGAGGGGCGGCCGATCCAGGCCCGGCCTCTGGGCTGGGGAGGGCGGTTGTGGCGCTGGGGCCGACGCAAGCCGACGACGGCGGGGTTGCAGGCGGCGCTTCTGGCCTTTTTCATCCTCACGGTCGGCGGCAGGCTGTGGTTGGAGCGACAGCAGGCCGAGCGGCAGGGCGGGCGCGGGAGGCAGTCGAGACGGCGTTGGCCAAGGTCCCGGGCCTTCGGCAGCAGGGCCGCTGACCGGAGGCGCAGGCCATCCTCGCGCAGGCCAGGAGCCGTCTGGACGAGGCCGGCTCGGACGACCTGCGGCGGCGGCTGGTCCAGGCGGACGAGGACCTGCGGCTGGCGGCGGCGCTGGAGCGGATCCGGCTGACCCCGTCGATCGAGGCCAGCCGCTTCGACTACCGGGGCATGGCCGACGCCTACGCGCTGCGCCTTCGAGGACGCGGGCCTGGACGTCCGGGGGGAAGAGGGGGCCGTGGCCGGCCGGATCGGTGCCTCCGAGCTGCGGCCGCAACTGGTGATGGCCCTGGACCATTGGGCTTCTGTGGCCGACGCGCTCGAGGACCGGCCGTGGATGGCACGGCTGCTGCGCCTGGCTCGGCGCGCCGACGCGGACCCCCAATGGGGCGACCGCTTCCGCGATCCGGCGCTGTGGGAGGACGACGAGGCGCTCCGGCGCCTGGCAGGAGAGGCGGAGCAGCGGCTGGCCGGAGCGGCAGCCGAGAGCGGGCCGCCGACCCCGCTTGTGACGCTGCTGGCGAAGAGACTCGGGCAGCAGGACAGGCAGGCCGAGCCTTTGCTGCGGGCGGCCCAGGGGCGGCACCCGGAGGACTTCTGGCTCAACTACGCCCTGGGCGAGGCCCTGCGGGAGCGGAAGCCGGCGGAGGCAGTGGGCTTCTACCGGGCCGCCCTGAAGACGCGGCCAACGGTGGCTGCGGTCCACCTCGAAGTCGGCGCCGCCCTGGGGCGCCTGGGACAAGGGGACGAGGCGTTCCGGCCCTGCCGCAAGGCCGTCGAACTCGAGCCAATGCAGGGGCCAGTACCACTATTTCCTCGGCCTGTTCTTGCAGGACCAGGGCCGGCTCGACGAGGCGATGGCCGAATTCCGCCGCGCCATCCAGCTCGAATCCAAGGCGGGCCTGAGGCACGAGAGCCTGGCCGAGGCGCTGCTCCAGAGCGGCCGCTTCGCCGAGGCCCGCACGGTCGTCCGTCGCGGCCGCGACGCGGTCCTGACCGAGGAGTCTGGCCGACCGGCCTTGTGGGAGAAGTTGAATCTGTGCGAGCGAATGCTCGCCCTCGACACCCGCCTGCAGGCGCTCCTCCAGGGGAAGGAGCGGCCCGCCGCGCCCGAACTACTGGAGTTGGCCCGCTTGTGCCTGGAATACGGCCGGCCGCACGCCGCAGCCGGCCTGTACGCCGCGGCCTTCGCCGCCCGACCGGACCTGGCCGACGACCTGGGCAGCGGCCACCGCTATGCCGCCGCCCGGGCCACCAACCTGGGCTCCGACGAGTCGCGGCTCGGCGAGCCGGAGCGCGCCGGCCTGCGCCGGCCGGCGCTGGATTGGCTGCGGGCCGACCTGGACCTGGGGGCTAAACTGCTGCGAGACGGCAGGTCGCCGGCTGGAGGTTCACGACCTGGCGGACGGAGGCCGACCTGGCCAGCGTCCGGGACCAGGCGGTGCTGGCGAATTTGCCCGACGCCGAGCGCCAGCAGTGGCGGCGCCTCTGGGCGGATCTGGAGGCATCTCTGGCCACCGACCCCCTGGGGCAAGGCCGCGCGTCCGCCGCCCACCGGGACTGGGCCCAGGCCGCCGACGGCTTCGCGCGGGCCATCGAGCGCGGCCCGAGAAACGACTGTCACGTCTGGTTCGAGTACGCCGCCCTGTTGTTGCTCACCTGCGATCGCCCGGGCTACGCCCGGGCCTGCGCCCACATGATCGAGGCGTGTGGCAAGGCCGGGGGCCCGCGGGCCTACCACGTGGCCCGCGCCTGCACCCTGGCCCCCGACGCCGTCGAGGACGCGACGCTGCCCGGCCGCCTGGCCAAGGCGGAACTCGAGGCCAACGCCCGAGAGTTCTGGTCCCTGACCGAACAAGGGGCCCTGGCGTACCGGGCCGGCCAGTTCCCGCAGGCGGTGCCCTTGTTCGAGCAGAGCCTGCGGGCCGACCCCAAGTCGGGCCGTGCGGTGCTCAACTGGCTGTGGCTGGTCCTGGCCAATCAGCGCCTCGGGAAGGCCGAGGAGGCACTGCGATGGCTGGACAAGGCCCAGTCGTGGCTCGACCAGTACCGTGACGGGATGCCGGCCCGGGTCGAAATGGAGTTAGGGTTGCACTACCACAACTGGCTGGAATCGCTCGTCCTGCGCCGCGAGGCGGAAGTACTGATTCCGCCCACGAGTCCCCGAATTGGTCCGGAAATCCGGGGACGCGAGGCGCCACAGAAATGAACTCCGGCTGTCCCCCCCCGCACCCCAGCAATGGCTTCTCCGAGCCCTTACCCTGTTCCGACGCGACTCATTCGCCTGAACTCGGCGCTTACTGATCGAAGAACGGCACGTTCCGGAAATCGGCAAGCTGCCGGCCGGCGTCTTGCATCCGTTGTCCATCCGAATGGCGCGCGATGTCGAGAGGCCCCCAGACTCGCCAACTCGGCGGTCAGCAATCGCCTGAAGACGTTTCGGCTACTTGCCGATCACCGAGAGGGCTTTCTGGAGCGGCGCGGGTGAGATTTGGACCGCACCTTCGATTGGGCGGTTCATCTCCAGGATCAGGTAGATTGCGCCAGCCATCGACACCGCACATACAAACAAGCAGCTCCACGTCGTCCGGTTGCGCGGGGCGAGTAAGCCGAGGCTGGCGAACAGCACCGTGAGCCAGAAGATCAACATCCCGAGGAAGACCGTTGGCAGTGTGGTCTGAGACTGCTCGATCATCAGCCAGCGCGAATGCACCAGCTCGCTGCAGGTCTGGAGGGAGTGCGACCGAATGGCGCAACGCGCCTCGTCCGGGGGCACGAGCTGCTCGATCATGTCCAGGACGTCATCCATGCCTGCCCCGTGCTCGACCGCAGCGAGGCTCGGCTTCAGACCCCGTCCGGTTGGCCACAGGCGCTCAATGCTGGTCGCGATCTCCTCACGCATCCGCTCTCGGATCGCCCTGGTCTCCGGCCCGTAACGCACGAGCGCGCGGTCGAGTAGGATGATCTTCGCGCCCATCTGGGTCACCCCGGAATTCGCCTGGTCGAACGACGATTTGGACGAGCTGACCAGCAGGCCGATGACCAGCGCGACGAGTGTCGCGATCATGCCGGAGGCAGCCTTGACGACGTCCTTTGAATCGTCGCGAAGGTGGTGATCGGGCAGTCGGCTCCGAATTAGCGAACCGAGGACCGTGCCGGCGCACAGGCACGCCAGGGTGATCAGAGCAGTGAGCAGCGAATCCATCAATCTCGTCTCCGGGTCGAGGACGGCGAGGCGGGGACCGGACCCCATCCCGGCCGGGCCTCGTCTGGGTAATGACTCCTCTTTACTTATGGCAAAGCCGGCGCTCAGGCTATCGTCCAACGCGACAACCATCCTCCCCGGGAAAGAGACCAGAGGTCGATATTCATTCATCAAGAACCGAAAAGAGGGCCGGGGCCCTGGGATTTCGCCGCCCCAACTGGTGCTCGCTTGGCCATACACAGGGGACGTGCAAATACGGGACGAGGAAGGCCGTTGTCGGAGAAGTCGATCAGAGTGGACTCCACGCGTTCGTCCCCGAGGTCCTGCACCCGGGACGAACTGCTGGAGGTCGCCGAGGACGGGAGCACGAGCGCCGTTGCCCGAGACGAGGGTGAAGTCTAATTCGCGAACGTCTTTCGGCCCCTTGACGCTGGGTCTCACGTCGCTTCATCCGCATGCTGTTGTCCCCTCGATCCTTTCGGTCGAAGGTCAGCGGAACGTTTTACCCGCCGTCTTCCAGCGGGGTCGGGGCATTCCCGACAGGACCGGACCAACCTTTGCCACGGCGCACCCATTCGTCGATCAGACCGAAGCGCGCGAGCAGGCTGCGGATCAGGACATTTCTGGAGCACCCTCATTATGAACGCCTGGCCACAAGGCCGAGTCAGAGTGAGGTGCTTACGATCGTTTGCGCTTCGTCGACGTGCGGGCTTGAGGAACGGCCTCGGTCTTGCTCGGCTTCCCTCTTCCTGCCCCCGCCGCCGCACGGGCGGATTCCATGTATTCAATGTACTTCCGTGCCGGCACCCGGCGGATCGCCTCGCCGACCACATCGAGCACCAGGTCGTCGAGTTTCTTGAACCGCACACACGACTTGCCCATGTTCAGCTTCTTTCCAGCCTTTGCCCACGCATCTTCAAACCAGGACCGGAGCGCCTCATGGCCGTAGATGCACATGAGGTACACCGACATGTACCCCTTCTGAGACGCAAGGGCGGCGAATGGCAAGGGCTGTTTCGGGTCGCAGTGATACCCCGCCGGATACACCCGGTGCGGGACGTAGTATCCGATCATCCCGTACTGAATCCCCTCTTCATACCCCTCGTCCAGATTGTCCAGAATCACCTTCCGCACCACCTCGATCGCCCTCCGCCGATCCTCCGGCAACGTCGCCAGGTACGCCTCCACAGTCGTCGCTGCACTTTTCATCGAGGTACTCCGCTTTGTACGTGGGTCGTCGGGACAGCGCTTTGTCCGATTGTGAAGTCCGAAGTGGCCATGCGCCGGCTCTCGGTCGCGAGATCCGCTCGTCGCATTGTGGCCAACTGACGGCATTGACCATCGTAGCACGTTGGGACGGTCCGGATGTATCCGGCGTCACCTATGTCGCTTTGCAGCCGGATCGACCACGGACGCGGTGCCATGGAGCGGCTGCCTTGCGCACTCCGGTCCCACGACACCGAAGCATCGAGCACGCGATTGGTCGCGTCGGTCGGATCGACGAATGGCACTAGCTTAGGCGTAACAGCTTATGTCATTGGAGTTTAAGCGCGGATCGCCAGACGTATTCTAAATTATTGCAGATATTAACATGTAATATTGATAGAGAATATAGCCTCAAATCAAGCCACATGGACCCAGCCTCATAACATCCTGAGCACTATCGACGGGAAAACCATCACGTTACAACTTTTTTCTGAAAATGAGTTACGCCTAAGCTAGTGCTCTGTCACAGCTAAAAGTTAGGGTTGGGGGCTTTCCCCAAAAAGAAGATGATGTCGGGGACAAAGGAGGTTCCCCGTGAACAAAAAGTATATCGTTCGGCTGACGGATCAGGAACGGACCGAGTTGGCGGCCGTGATCAAGAAGTTGAAGGGGACAAGCGAGAAGGTACGGCGTGCCCAGATCTTGCTCAAGGCGGACGCGGACGGCCCAAACTGGACCGACCAGCGGATCGCCGAGGCATTCGGATGCCGAACCAAGAGCGTGGAGAACATCCGTCAGCGTCTCGTGGAGCGAGGCTTTGGCGAAGCGCTGGACCGCAGTAAGCGTGAGACACCACCGGTCGAGAAGTTGCTCAGCGGGGAGCAGGAAGCTCGGATCATTGCCACGCGACTGGGATCGCCTCCCCCGGGCTATGCCAACTGGACATTGCGCCTGCTCGCGCGCAAGGTCGTGGAGTTGGGGATCGTCGAGTCCGTGAGTTACGAAACCGTGCGGCGTACGCTAAAAAAAACGGCATGACCAACCGCAAGCTTGAGTACTGGGTCATCCCGCCCAAGGCCGACGGCGAGTTCGTAGCCAACATGGAGGAAGTGCTGGAGACCTACGCGATACCTTATAATCCCGCCCGTCCGGTGCTGGGCATGGACGAGCAACCGGTGCAGTTGCTGAAGGAGACCCGCGTGCCCATCCCCGCCACCCGCCGACACGGCCGGCGCGTTGACTATGAGTACGAGCGCGCGGGACAGCGAACATCTTCATGTTCACCGAACCACTGGCGGGTTGGCGCGAGGTGGCCGTTCGCGAGACGAAAACCAAGGTGGACTGGGCGATCGAGATGGCTCGACTGATGGAAGGCCGTTACGCCGACGCCGAGCACGTGATCGTCGTGTGCGACAACTTGAACACGCACACCAAAGGCGCATTCTACGAGAGTTTTGCACCCGCCCGGGCGCGCCAGTTGGTCTGCCGCATCGAGTTCTGTTACACGCCCAAGCACGGTAGCTGGCTGAACATCGCCGAGAATGAGCTGAGCTCCCTGACACGCCAGTGCGTGTCCGGTCGCCGCTTCGGCGATGTTCCCACCCTGCGAGCGGAGACCGGCGCTTGGTCATCCGATGTCAACAGCACCCAGCGCGGCGTGGATTGGCAAATGAAGATCGACGATGCTCGCGGTAAACTCACGTCGGTCTACCCTAAGATTAAGCTGTGACAAAGCACTAGCCTGGATTCCCATGGAGGGGAAACTCGCTAACAAATCGGCAAGCTGCATGAAGATGTGGCAATGCGTTGCGACGTTAGTTCTGGACTTTACACCACGGTCGGCCCGGGGGCCAGCATGACCTCATCCGAAGACCAGCCGCAGTCGCTTGCCCCCCAGCCAGGGGACGGCCACGTCGGTCTGATCAAACCCGGCGGCGATCAGCAGCGGATTGTGTGCCCGCCTCTGATACCGGACCACCAACTCGCTCTCTCCGATCGTGATTCCCGCCGTGGCATCCACCAAGTCTCGGAACAGGTGGCGCGACTCGGCGACCTCGTAACCCTGGCCGACTCGGGCTGCCAGCAGCCGGTACAGGCTGCTGGCCATCAAGGTCAGTTGCAGGTCGCAGTTGACCTTCATCGCCACCGCCGAGCTCAGCGCGTCCATGTGGAAGAAGTCGATCCCGTCGGCGATGGTGTTCTCGATGATCATCCGCCGGGCGTAGCGGCCGATCAGGTGCGACGCCGACCGGCTCAACTGGTTGGTCAAGAGCAACGTCGGCTCCTCGTGACCCAAATCGGCCACGGTCAACTGGCGGATCGGGCCATCGTAGTCCGTCAGCGCGACCTGGCGGTCCAGCACCCGCGGTGTCTTGTAGGCGCGGGCGACATTCTCCAGCTCGACCCGCCGCCAGGCCGAGAGCGGGACCCGCGCGATCTCCGCCAGGTGCTTGGGGGTCCGTCGCCGCAACGTGATGAAGTCGATCTTCATCCGGTTCAGCTCGTTGAGCTTGGCGTACGTCGTCAACGTGCAGTCGAAGATCAGCTCCGCGGGCAACCGTCCGGTCCGTCGCTTCCAGAATTCGACGAAGCGAAGGACCTCGTCATCCCGCTGATCCTTGCGCAACTCGGCATTGGCGTAGCAGAAGACGCGGGTCTCGGCGTCCTGGGCCAGGAAGGCCAGGATCCCCTTCTGACTCCGGCTCCGCTTGGAGATGTAGTGCTTCTCGACCAGGGCATCCTCGCCGTGGAAGGGGATGGTGTGGAAGTCCAGGTCGAACGAGGTCCCCCATCGCAAGCCCAGACGACTGACCGTGTCGAACCAGTCGCGCATCAAGGTGGGATAGCACGTCGGCGGGATCCGGCAACTGTATTCGGTCAGGAACGATCGCTTGGGGATCACATTCAAGCCAGCGAAGAGAGCCAGCCCGTCGTCGAGTACCGCGCTCATGACGTGGGAATGGCGCGCATCGCCGAAGAGTTTCAGAGCCAGGAGCGACCGAACGGCGCAGGCGGCGGGAATCATCTCGGAGCCGGGGAAGCCGCACCGCCCCAGGAGCATGTCCAAGTCGGCGGCGATCAGCCAGGGGAAGAACAGGAACAGGCCGCCGAACTGGGTACGCAGGTGGCGTTGTGTCAGGTCGAGACGGCGAACATCGGCGATCTCGGCGACGACGGGGCGCGGCTGTTCGGGTCGCTCGTCGTCAACTCGTCGCGGCAGCTTGGCGAAGCCCTCTTCCTTGAGGATGGCGGCGACCGCCGCCGGGCTGAGGGCCTCGCCGTCGCGGGCCAAGGCGCGGCTGATGTCGTGGACGGAGAGGTTCTGCTTGCGCAGGGCGACGACCTGTTGCCGCAGCCGTTTCCGTTTGGCGGGAGGCCGGCCCTGGCGTGGGGCGGGGGCGAAGAAATCGCGGTCGGGCTGGCTGCGGAACTGGTGGACGAGGACGCGGAAGCTCCCCGGTGAGTAGCCGAAGCGAGCGGCCGCCTCGGCCGATGGTAGTCGGTTGACGAAGAACGCTCGGAGGGCCTCGTATTGTCGATGGGTGGAGTTGGAAGGCTCCAAGAAGCGGCGGGCCAGTGTTAGGCGCTCTCTGGAATTATCGTCCATGATGCCACGGTGCCATCCTGATTCGGAGTCGCTCGTTGATGTGTTGATAGAATGCGGGAAATCCTGGGATTTCAGGCCGAAATGGCGACCCAACATCGAATCTGCATCGGTTGGATGTTTGGGTTGACCCTGTGGCTGGGGTATCTATAGTTCTTGGGCGTCGATAACGAGACGGTGCCAGAGACAACCGGATTTTAGGGATAAACCGGATCAGTTGCAAGCCAATTTGTTAGCCGGTTTCCCCTCCATGGGAATCCAGGCTAGTAGGCGTGCCGCTGCGCGTCCTGGTCGCCGAGGACAACGAGTTCAACCGGGAGCTTCTCGAGCACATGCTGGCCGGCCAGGGGCTCTCGGCGACGATGGTGGTTGACGGTCGGGAGGCGCTGGCCCTGCTGGAGCGCGAACTCTTCGACCTGTTGCTCCTGGACATCCACATGCCTGAACTGGACGGCTTCCACGTTGTCGGAGCGATCCGGGAGCGCGAGCGAACGGCGGGAGGCCACCTGCCAGTCATCGCCTTGACCGCTCGCTCGCGGAAAGAAGACCGCGAGAGGTGCCTGAGGGCAGGCATGGACGAGTACCTCGCCAAGCCGTCTAATGCCGCTGACCTGTGGGCGGCCATCGACCGGGCTTGGAGGCGTCGTCCGCCCCGCGAAGCTCCCCGCCTGGACCCGCTTGACCCGAAAGTTCTGTTAGCTGCCTGCGGGGGCGACCCGATCATGCTCCAGAAAATGTGCCGGTCGCTCCAGGCACGCGTCCCCGAGCACCTGGCGGCGGTCCGAGAGGCTGTGCATGACCACGACGCCCCGCGGTTACGGGAAGCGGCTCACAAGTTCTACGGGATGCTTTCGGCGTTCTCCACTGTCGCCGGCAACCAGGCGGCCGATCTGGAAGACGTCGCGGAAAACGCACAGCTTGACGAAGCTCCGCCAATCCTTGCGCATCTCGAAACGATCGCCGGGGAGCTCCTCCGAGGGGTGGACGGCCTCTCCATCGAGAACCTCCGCCACCAAGTAGAACCTGCGGACGAATCCGACCCGACAGTGGGTCCCTGAAACAACGGTCTGGGTGTGGCTGACCGGTCTACCTGTATTGGCCGCAGGGCATAGGCACGTCCATTGGCCAGTGTGGCGTCGGCCGCATCGTCGTGGCTGCCGCCGCCGGGTTTGGAGAGGACGTCCTACTGAGCGTAGCTGGCGGACATCTTGCGCGGTGGAATCGCTACGGATGCAACCGCCCTTCGGACGTGACGTTGCGCCATGAACGACGAACGAACCACAGCCGTGGTCCAGCGCTACCTGGACGAGTTGGCGGAGGATTCACCCGCCGAGCCGATCGTCCGGGCAATGATGGACCGGGCCGTCCACCGGCTGCACCTGCTCTGCGCCAGGCTGCTGTTCCGAAGTTATCCGCGCCTGACGGCCCCTCCTTGAACTTGCAGGTCTACGAATTGCTCGGCGCCGTCGCGGAGCGGTTGCTCAAGGCGCGTGCGCGAAGTCCGCCCTGGGACCGTGCGACAGTTGTTCGCCCTGTCCAACCAGCACATGCGCTGGGAGCTCAATGGCCTGGCCCTCCGCTTAGGTCTAATTGCAGGTCGAGCCAGGTGCCCTGAGCTCGGCTTCGAAGGGCGACACCGAAGGCTGTAACGGCGAGCTTGGCCGCGAAGTTTTCAGCCACGACGCCCCGATTGACGGAAGTCTGGAGATCTGCATTTATGAGTGGACTCGGATGAATAGAGGGTTGTGTAATCCGAGAATTGCATCGCCGCGCATGGAACACCTTATGCGGACCGTCAGCGCGTCGCCGTGGCCGCCAGATCCGCCAGCTTCTGGTCGAGCGTGGCGGCCATCATGTTGACCCGCTCGTCCCCGAACTGCCCGAAGAAGGACGAGGGGCGGTCGTACTCGATGTACGATTTGCCTTCATCGGCCTCGTAGATCAGTGCGCGCAGCGGTGCGTACAGGCCCGCGCCGATGGCGTGCCGGGTCATTTCGACCGCTAACAGCGGGTTACCGATGACGTACTGTAGGGCCTTCCGCTGCTAGCCTGGATTCCCATGGAGGCAAAAACGGGGTAGGCTACGACGCAATCCATAAACGAAGCAAAATTCGTCGAAGTGGGTTTTCCCCTGGATTTCAAGTGGTTCTGGCTTGAAACGGCTCATCGAAACGCCTCTCTCGATGTTAGGTGATCCGTAAACTGAAAAAAGAGCATCCACGGTGTCAACTCAATGCATCCACTGTGGTGAATTCGATAGATTTGTCGCAAGAACCCCTTGTTTTCCAGGAGGAAGTGAGATTCGATCGACGAACATATAATCCATGGTGATCAAGTTAACTTAGTGGGAGACCCACCTTTAACTCTTGGAGGAGCATAACCAGTTCCGAGGCGAAAAGCTGAGTATCGCGGGCTTTTTTCCAATCATGCGGCAACAAATGTTAGCCCAATCTGCCTCCATGGGAATCCAGGCTAGCCGACGATCCGCAGGAGTCTCCCGTGGTCGCTGGTGCTGAAGAGCATGAAGCCGCTGGAGCCGGCCATCGCCTCGAGCCGGGCCCGGACCGCCGCCGGGTCGCCGCCCTCGGCGAGCGCCTGGTATGCGTCCGGCTCGAACCGACCGAGTCGCCGCTCGAAGGCGGCCTGCACGTCGGCGAAGGGCCTGTCCGACGTCGTTCGGGCGTGGACCACGGAGAACCAGGATTCGGTCATGGCGTTGCCTCCTGGAAAGAGCCGGGCCGGCGCGGGCGCCCCACCGGCCGCCTTCTCGGCCAGTTCGTGCTTCTTACGGTCGAGCGTCCGGGCGATCTCGGTCACGCCCTCGTTGCCGAGGGTGTTCTACGATCCGCATCGGTCAACTCCTCCTACTGCCGGGCTCACGGTGCATCCCCAGGAAGTCAAGGCTTGCGTATTCGGCTTCTCCGTTCCTCGCAGGGAAAGCACCCGGCCTCGCCCAGTCTGGGCCTTCCGGGACCGTCCCGGCTGGCGCCGCGTCGGACCCGCGCCGTGCGCGGGCTTGACCGGCCCCTGGCCACTGAGCCGGCGCACCACGGAGTAGAAGACCGGCGTCAGGAAGATACCGAACAGGGTCACGCCGAAGGCGCCCCACAGCACGGCGGTTCCCAGCGAGCGGCGCGATCTCGGCGCCGGCGCCGGCTGCGAAGTACGGTGGCACCATGTGGATGAAGCATGCCGAGGTCATCACGATCGGCCGCAGCCGCACCCGGGCGGCCTCCACGGCGGCGGCGAACCGGGAGGCACCTTCCTGCTGGCGGTCGCGGGCGAACTCGACGATAAGGATGGCGTTCTTACAGGCCAGGCCGATCAACACCACGAAGCCGATCTGGGTGAAGATGTTGTTGTCCATGCCGCGGACCGCGACGCCGGTGAGGGCGCACAACACGCACATCGGCACGACCAGGATCACCGCCAGTGGCAGCGACCAGCTCTCGTACAGACCGGCCAGCACGAAGAAGACCAGCAGCGCCCCCAGCACGAACGCGCTGAACGGGTTCTGTCGCAGGTCGCGGAACTGCTCGATCTTGCTGGACTGCTTCTGCAGGTAGCTCAGCTCGGTCCACTCATAGGTCATGGAGCGCGGCAACTCCTTGTTTGACAAGCGTTCCATCGTCCGGAGGACGTCGCCGGTGCTGACCCCCGGCTGCCAGGAGCCGGTGATCGTCGCCGCAGGGAACATGTTATATCGCGTGATCGTCACCGGGCCGACGGATTCGCGGATGTCCACCACGGCGCCCAGCGGGACCATGTCGCCGTCGGCGTTTCGGACCTTGAGCTGTTTGACGGTTTCCGCGTCCACGCGGAAGGGGGCGTCGGCCTGGACGTTCACCTGCCAGGTGCGGCCGAAGCGGTTGAAGTCGTTGACGTAGTAGCTGCCCAGGTAGGCCTGCAGCGCATCGAAGACGTCGGTGAGCGCCACCCCCATCGTCCGGACTTTGGTCCGGTCGATCTCCGCGTAGAGCTGCGGCGTCCGGCGCGGAAGCCGTTGAAGAGGCCGACGAGCCCGGGCTGTTGGTTCCCCTGGGCGACCAGGTTGTCCGCCCGGGCCTGCAACGCGTCAAAGTTGACGTCGCCGGTGGCTTCAACCATCAGCTTGAAGCCGCCGGCGTTGCCGAGGCCCCGGACCGCCGGCGGCCCGAAGGCGAGCACGCGCGCCTCCGGGACCTCCCGCTGCAAGCGCCCGCGGAGATGGCCCACGATGGCCTCGCCGGTGCGCGAGGGGTCCCGCCGTTCGTGGAACGGCTTGAGGATGACGAACATATTGCCGTAGTTTGAACTGTTGGCGTTCAAGACGAACGACAGCCCCGGCACGGCCACCGTGTGGGCCACTCCGGGCGTATCGAGGGCAATCTTCTCGACCGCCTCGGTCACCTCGACCGTGCGCTCCAGCGAAGCGGAATCGGGCAACTGGATGTTCACCACGAGGTAGCCCTTGTCCTGGATGGGGACGAACCCACTGGGGACGCGGGCGAAGCCGAAGCCCGTCAAACCGATCAGGCCGACGTAGACGAGGAGCACGATGACGCTAAGGCGAAGGCACCAGCCCACGATCCTGCCGTAGGCGTGCGTCGTCCGCTCGAAGATCCCGTTGAAGCCGCGGAAGAAATGATCCAGTGCCCAGTTCACCGGGCGGATCAAAAACCAGCCCAGTGTCCCGCCCGCGACCGCGCCCGGAAGGAAAACGACGCCGGCGATTCCCCAAGTGAGCAAGGTGGCTCGCAGGCCACCGGGCGCCGCCTCGCCGTCCTCGCCGGCGGGCAGGCCCAACCATGCGCCGCAGCGTCGGCGCCAGCAGCCACGCGGTCGCCAGCCCGCCGAACAGGGCGAAGCTCCACCACGGCAGCGCTTCTTTGCCCTGATCGCCGTGCTGGCCGGGCTTGCGGCTGGCAAAGATCCAGGTTGCCCGCGCCGGCGTCATGGTCATGGCGTTGATTGCCGAGATGATCATCGCCACCGAGATGGTCAAGGCGAACTGGCGGAAGAACTGGCCGGTGATGCCGCCGAGGAAGGCGCTGGGTAGCAGCACCGAGCTGAGCACCAGCGTCATGGCGAGGATCGGCCCGGTGATCTCGTTCATGGCCTGGATCGTGGCTTCGCGCACGGGCAGGCCCTTGTCCAGCCAGCGCTCGATGTTCTCCAGAACGACGATGGAGTCGTCCACGACGAGGCCGATGGCCAGCACCAGCCCGAACAGCGTCAGGTTGTTCAGGCTGAAGCCCATCAGGCTCATGACGGCGAAGGTGCCGACCAGCGAGACGGCCATGTCGATCACGGGCAGGAGCAGGGCTTTCCAGTCTTGCAAGAACAGCAGGATGACGAGGGCGACCAGGATGACGGAGTCGCGCAGCGTATGGAACACCTCATTCACGGATTCGCGGATGAACGGCGTGGTATCGTAGCCGATGAGGTAACGCAGCCCCTTGGGGAACCGCGTTTCCAGCTCCCGCATCTTGGCCTTGATGCCGTCGGCGGTGTCCAGGGCGTTCGAGCCAGGCAACAGAAAGACGACAACGGCCGGCGACGGCCGGCCGTCCAGCCGCCCGAGCGTGTCCTCGTTCCGGGCCCCCAGTTCGGTCCGGCTGACGTCCCGCAGGTTGGTGACTTCCCCGTCGTTGCCGGTATTGAGGATGATCTCCGCGAACTGCTCGGCCTCGACCAGCCGGCCGAGGGTGCTCAGGGTGTACTGGAAGTCCTGGCCATTGGGGACCGGCGGCTGGCCGATCCGTCCCGCCGCCACCTGCACGTTCTGCTCGCGCAAGACCCGGATCACGTCGTTCACCGTCAGATTTCGCGACTGTAGCTTGTCCGGGTCCAGCCAGACGCGCATGCTGTAGTCTTGCTGGCCAAGGATGACCACGTCGCCGACGCCCTCCACCCGGGCCACAGCGTCCTTGACGTTGATCGTGGCGTAATTGCTCAGGTAGAGCGAATCATAATACGGCCGGCCGGTCTCCGGGTCGTCCTCGGAATACAGACTGATCCCCAGCAAGACGTCTGGGGTCCGTTTCTTGGTGCTCACGCCGATAGTCCGGACCACGTCGGGGAGCGTCGGCTCGGCGATGGCGACGCGGTTCTGCACCAGTACCTGGGCCATGTTCACGTTGGTGCCCAGCTCGAAGGTCACATCCAGGGTGTACGAGCCGTCGTAGTTGCTCTGGGACGACATGTACATCATCCCTTCGACGCCCACGACCTGCTGCTCTATCGGCGCGGCCACCGTGTCGGCCACGACCTGGGAGTTGGCCCCGGGGTAACTGGCGGTCACCCGGACCGTCGGCGGCGTGATCTCCGGGTACTCGGCGATGGGCAAGAAGCCCGCCGCGATGGCCCCGAGCAAGACGATGACGATGGAGATGACCCACGCAAGGACCGGGCGGTCAATAAAGAAACGTGCCAGCATGACAGTCTTCCTTCTCCTCGGTCGGCAGTCAGGATCTGGTGGCCGGGAATCATTGCGTGGCGCTCGCGACGCGCGCGGTCCCGTTGTGGTCCCTGACTCTTGAGATCGGCATGTCCACGAGCTTCGGCTCGACCGTGACGCCCGGCCGCACCTGTTGCAGGCCGTTGACGATCACCCGCTCGCCCGCGTTCAGGCCGTCGGTGATCTCCCGCAGGCCATGATGGAGCGCCCCCAGCCGGGCGGCGCGAGAGACCACCTCGTTCTTCTCGTTGACCACATATACGACCTTCTGGCCCTGGTCGGTGTCGATGGCGCGGTCGGTGATCAGCAGGGCGCGGTGGGCTTGACCGATGGGCACACGGACGCGGGCGAAAAAACCGGGGGAGAGCGCCTCGTCCTTGTTGGCGAACACGCCTCGGACGCGCAGGGTGCCGGTTCTCGGATTGACCTGGTTGTCCTCGAAATTGATCGTGCCCCGGTGGGGGAATCCCTCTTCCGTGGCCAGGCCCAGCGAAACGGGCCACGCGGCCTCGCGGTCCGACCTGGCCTTGCCTTCACGGATCAACTGCCGGACTGCGCAGCACGGTGCGCTCGTCCATGTCGAAGTAGACATACATCGGGTCCACAGACACGATCGTGGTGAGAAGGGTGCCACCGTTCTGGTCCCCCGACTGGATCAGGTTGCCCACCGTGACGACGTATCGGCTGACGCGCCCGCTGACCGGCGCCGTGACCCGCGTGTAGTCCAGGTTCAGCGCGGCGAGGTCGCGGTTGGCCCTGGCGACATCGAGGCTGGCCGCCGCCTCTCGGTAATCGCCCTCGTACCGGTCGTATTCTTCCTGGCCGACCGCCCCGCGCACCAGCAGGTTCTTGACGCGCTGGTAATCACGCTCCAGTCGGTGCAGGCGGGCCTCATATTGCGCCACGGTCCCCCGGGCCCGCTCGAGGTCGGCCCGGTACTGCCGGGGGTCGATCTCGATGAGCTTGTCGTCCTTCTTGACCAGCGCCCCTTCCTTGAAGTGGACTTTGTCGAGGTAACCCGGGACGTGCGCCCGCACCTCGACGGAATCCACCGCGGCCGTCCGGCCGGTGAAGTCCGCGTAGTCGGTCACGTCTCGTTCGACCGGACGGCTGACCGCGACCGGTGTGGGCGCGGCCGTCGGCGCCTCCGAAGGCACCCGGGCACAGCCGGCCAGACCGAGACAAAGCCCAAGGAGAAGAATCCGCATCACTCACCTCCCTCCGGTGTAAAACCCGAGTTCGCGGCGCATCACGGCGACCATGACCATCCCGTACAAGACGAGGCCGCAGGCCATCAGGGCGAACAGGGAGTCGATCCCCCAGCCGAGGGCACCCAGCCCCAGGGCGCCCAGCGCCCCGGCGACCAGAAGACGGGTCAGGGTGGCCAGCAGCGGCTGCGCCGTCCGCCCACGCCCCTGCGCGGCGAAATACAGGGCCAGCCCCAGCCCGAGGAACGCGTAGGCCGGGCCGACCCGGACCAGGTACGACCTGCCGAACCCCGCCACCGCAGGGTCAGAGGTGAACAGCCCCATCCACGCCCACGGGAACAGGGCGGCGGTACCCCCCACCAGCCCGCATCCCCCCGCGCCGCACCGCGCCGGCGCGGGTCAGCCTGCGGACGCGCCCGAAGTCCCCCGCCCCGTCGCTGGCGGCAACCAGGGGAACCAGCGCCGAGCCGACGCCGAACACGATGGGGATCAGCAGGTACTCCAGACGCCCCCCGGCACCGTACCCGGCAATCGCCTCTGCCCCGAACGGCGCGACCAGGGCCGTCAGGATGATGAACGTGAGGTTGGTCACCAGCGTGCTGGCGGCGCTCGGCACCGAGACTCTGAGGACCTCGAAGGCATAACGCCACTCCGGCACGAGCGAACAGAACCCCGGCCGCGTCGGCGACCCGGACGCCCAGACCGCCCGCAGGAGCACGGCCGCCATCGCCACGTTGTAGGTCACCACCGCCCACGCCGCGCCGGCGATCCCGAACCCAGGGATGGGTCCCGCTCCGAAGATGACCAGCGGAGACGCCGCCAGCGTGACCACGCCCCCCACGGCGCCCGCAGCGGCCGGGTACGCCGTGTTGCCGCCCCCGCGCAGGACACTGGCGGCGGCATTGAACAGCCAGAACGGGATGGCGCCGAGGAAGAACACGTCGGAGTAGAGGACCGCGGCTTCCAGGGCCGGGCCGGTGGCTCCCAGCGCGGCGTAGAACGCCCGCCCGAAGAGCAACATGGTGGCCGTCGAGGCCAATCCCAGGATGGCGGACATCCCGAGGGCGGTCCCCGCGACTCGCGCGGCATCATCGGACCTCCCGGCACCGAGCGCCCGCGCGACGCCCGAGGCGACACCGCCGCCGTAAGCCCCGGCCGACAGGGTGGTCATCAGCATCACCATCGGGAAACTCAGGGACACGCCGGCCAGGGCATAAGAACCCAGCCGCCCGACGAAAGCCGCCTCACCGGCAGCGATCACGCCCTGGAGCAGCATGAGTGCCACGGTAGGGGCGGCCAGCCGCAGGAGCGTCGGCAGAACCGGCCCCTCCAAGAGACGGCGGGCCTGCGGCGTCAATGTCACCGCGCCGTGCGCGCTCCCGCCCGCCTGCAACACGCCTTCAAACTGGGTGGCCATCTCACCTCCGAGCCATGAAGCCGCGACCCTCTGGCCGCGGCAGAAACCTGTATACGCATCTATTTGGACGAAAATATTTAAGAGCCCCTCAAAAAAGGGGGACAGGCACCTCGAAGACTCGGAGCCAGTCCCCTTTGTTGAGGGTCGCTAAACGCCGGCCGAGAGCTTCGCGATCTCCGGGAGGACCGCCAGGAGGCGCTGCCATTCCCCCTCCGACAGCAGCCCCTGCATCCGCACCTGGGCCCGTTCCCATGCGGGTCGGGCTTCCTCGAGCTTCGCCACTCCGCCGGAGGTGATCTTGAACCACTTCTCGCGGCGGTCGTCCCCCGTCCGGACGGCCACCCAGCCGGCGTCCACGAGCGGACGGAGGCTGCGGGTCAGCGACGTCTCGTCGTGCAGTGTCAGTTCGGCGAGGTCCCGCTGCCGGACTTCGCCGGACCGGCGAAGCAACTGGAGCAAGGAGTACTGGGTCGTGCGAAGGCCGATGCCGCGCAACTCCTCGTCATAGAGCCGGCTGACGGCCCGCGACGCCTGCCGCAGGGCACCGCACAGGCAAGGGGAGGCGGTCGGTTTGTGGTGCTCAGCGTTCATATTGCATGTATACGCAGGCAATCGGCAGTTGTCAAGGGGTCCGCGCGGTATCCGATCCGGCTTAAGCCGCCATGTGCTCCCACGGCTCGTGTCAACAATTCATACATGCCGATCTCCCGTCACGAACCTGCTCGATGGGCAGCCTGGTTACCGACCGAACCGAATCAGAAGCTGTTTCAAAACGGGGACAGGCACCTCGAAGACTCGGAGCCAGTCCCCGTTTTGAAACAGCCAGTTAGCGAGCCAGTTTTCCGCCATCGACGGCGATCGATGCACCCGTCATGAAAGATGCCTTGTCGGACGCGACAAACAGGATCGTCTGAGCGATCTCTTCGGGTGTGCCGACGCGTTTTGCCGGCACGCCGGCGATCAAGGCGGCTTTCTTCTCGGCAGTGCCGGTGAATCGGTTCAGCATCCCGGTCTCAATCGGGCCTGGGGCGACTGCGTTGACGCGTACGCCGGATTCCGCGACTTCCAGCGCCGCCGCTTTGGTCAGACCTTCCACCGCGTGCTTGCTGGCAATGTAGACCGACGCGCCCGCCGCACCGGCCCGACCGTATGTGGACGACGCGTTGACGATGCTGCCGTGTCCCTGGGGCACCATGACGCGTAACTCGTGCTTCATGCTCAGCAGGGTGCCGAGAACGTTGGTGTCGAAGGTGGCCGCTTAGGTTTCGGCGGTTTGTGCCGTCACCGGACCGGGAGCCCCTTCGGTACCGGCGTTATTGACGGCCACATCCAATCGACCAAAACGCGCGACGGTCCTGTCAACCAGACTTCGGATTTCGGCTTCGTGACGTACTTCGGAACGTACGAATTCGGCCTCAGCGCCGAGTTTGCGGAGTTCCCCGACGAGCTTCTCACCTTCCTCCTCGCGGCGGCCAGAAACCACGAGATGCGCGCCCTCTTGTGCGAAGGCCAGTGCGGTGGCACGCCCGATGCCTGTGAGCGCGCCCGTAATCAAAACGACAGGGGTCGTCATGAGCGTTCTCCTGGAAAGCCCGGAAACGAGTCGCCGAACATCGGCCTACCGCTCTTCGATTGCTCTTGAGTCGCCTCGTCCTGAATGACATCCCAATGCTCGACGAGGACCCCGTCCTCGATCCGAAGGATATCTGCCACGACCCAATTCACGGGTGCCCCGAAACCCGAAAAACGTCCGTGAACGATCACGAGGTCGCCGTCAGCCACGATCATCCCTGGTTCGTATTTCAGTGTCGGTGGCATGCTCTTGATGAGCTCAAGAAGGCCGCCCCTGCCCGGGGCAATATGCGCGCTGTGCTGGATGTAGTTGGGCGACCAATACCGTTGGGCCGCCTCATAGTCCCGCTGGTTAAACAATGAGTCGAAGGCCGCGAGTACCAGTGCCTTATTCCTTTCCTGTGTCGTCTGACTCATCATGATCTCCTCGTCGTTTCACGACTGCGGCGTTGGTGTGTTACGCATCGTTCAGGCCGGTTGGACCAACCATCGCGCGATATTCTTGACCGTATCGCCAAAGAAAATCCTGTAGAGGTCTCTGGCGACGTAACCGATATGCGGCGTGGATAGGACGTTATCCAGCGACCGGAAAGGGTGATCCGCCGGCAAGGGCTCGATGTCGAACACGTCGAGCGCCGCGCCAGCAATGCGGCGGTCACGCAAGACCTCGATGAGCGCCGGCTCGTCAACGATCGGGCCACGCGAGGTATTGATGAGTCTGGCCGATGGTTTCATGGCCTGCAGCTCGGCCGCTCCGACCAGGCCCTTCGTTCTGGGGCTGAGGACGAGGTGGATCGTCACGATGTCGGTGGTCCGGAAGAGTTCGTCCTTGGAGACCAGGCGCGCTCCGCATGTTCGCGCCCTGTCCGACGTGAGATTCTCGCTCCAGGCGATCACGTCCATGCCGAACGCGAGGCCGATTCGCGCAACCTCCGAGCCAATGTTGCCGAGGCCGAGAACGCCAAGCGTCTTACCGTGGAGACTGTCGCCCATCGTGAGCTGCCAGCCGCCGGCGCGCAAATGTGCATTTTCCAAGGCGACCTGACGCACACTGGCGAGGATCAGGGCCCAGGTCATCTCGATGGTGGAGCGTGCATCGTATCCCGTATGCGCTACCACGATACCTCGCTCGGCCGCGGCCTCCGCATCGATGGCCGCGTTGCGAGGACCGGTCGATGCGATCAGCTTCAGCCGCGGCAGGCGCGCGATGACTGACCGAGGCAGCGGTGTGCGCTCGCGCATGACGCAGACCACGTCGAACGGCAGGAGGCGCTCGACAACTTGGTCGAAATCGGACAAATGGTCATTGAAAACGGTGATCACGGCGCGCCCGGCGAGCGGCGACCAGTCGGCCATCTCCAGCGACACGTTTTGATAATCGTCCAGGATGGCTATGCGGATCATTTCCGTCACACTCCTTGCAACAGGGGCCAGCCCGATTCGCCGACTTCCATCCGTACCAGTTTGGCGTCCTGGATGCCACTTTCGTGGGGAATCAGAAAGCCGCCATCGGTCGTTACATAGAGCGCCTTCTCGTCGCCGGGCGCTTTTCCGAAGGCGTAGGCCGTGCTCCCGACCATACCCTGTTCGGGGCCTGCCAATGTCGTGCGAGCGCCTGACGGGTCGAGGCGAACCAGCGTGTGTTCGGGATGCGTGGTGACGTAGGCCGAACCAGATATCCCGAATGCGATGTCGTCGGCCAAGAGGCGCGTTGCTGCTATTTCGATATCGCCAGCGGAGCCATCCGGTTGGAATGACACGCGGGCGATCAACCTGCGTCCTGAGACACTGATCCACGCCCAACCATCGCGGATCTTGATCCCGTTCGCCCCCGGATACCCGGGGACAAGCGACCTGATCCGATCCCCCTGAAGCCAGACATCCCATCGGCCAGGCTTGTCCAAATCGATCGCGAGAATACGGCCGGAGCCGCTCTCGCAGGCCAAAAGCGTTCGCCCATTCGGATGCATCGTGCAGCCGTTCATGAAGGTGGCGTCCGGAACTTCACACCATTGGCGGACGGCACCACTCGGCTCGACTCGCCAGATATATCCAGGCCCCTCGCGCAGTGTTCCGCCGGTCACCCAAAGCACGTCGCTGGCATCAAACACGAGTCCCATCGGCGGTGCCGGAACTTCCGAAAACGTGGTCGTCGCGCGTGTCGC
Organism: uncultured Planctomycetota bacterium; assembly: GCA_963845755.1. Taxonomy (GTDB): domain Bacteria; phylum Planctomycetota; class Planctomycetia; order Isosphaerales; family Isosphaeraceae; genus CAWJTV01. Next base: position 294,614 of record CAWJTV010000009.1, on the reverse strand, counting down.
CGGATCGTAGCGATCGACGCGCTTGTGCGAATAGACGGTGACGAATACCGCACCCTCAGCATCGATCGCGAGGTTCTCCAGGAACGCCGGCGCTCTCCACGTCGCAACCGTGGCCAAGATCAGAGTAAACTTTCCGCCATCGTGATCCGGGGAATAGTCTTCAGTCGGTGCGACCATCCGAATCCCTCTCACGGGCGAAGACCAAAGCCTGTTGCGGAATCATTCGCATCTCCCGCAACCTGGTAAGCTGTCGCCGCAAGCTCTGATGAGTGTCGACGCGATCCGCGAAGCCAACCTGGCGGATCTTGATCGTGCTCAGGAGCGTCGCCTCGGCGAAGTTCAGCATATAGTCCACGTCTCAGAAGCCATTTCCCGTAATTCTCGCCGGAAAACAGGCGCGACCGGTGCCACCTGGGCTGAGCCTAAGCGGCGGGAGCCTTCCCGTGATACGCAGTCGCGAAGACATCCTGCACAAATTGTTCAAACGAAGTCGGTGTGCTGTTCTCCGGCGAGCGCGGCTCCTGCGGAGCGACGACGCCTGCGTTGATGGCCTTGTACATCTCGATGTACACCGCGGCGGTCGTCGGCGGAATCCCCATCTGCGTCAACACCTGCTGCACCTGGTCATACGGAAACTGCTCGTAACGCAGATCCGGTTTGCCAATGCCTCGCCCGATCACCGCGGTCGCTTCCGTCATCGACAGGTCGCGCTCGCCCAGCAGCTCGCGCGTTGGTTTGCCGGAAAAATCCAGGTCCACGAGGCGCTGCGCGGCGTAGTCGCCGATGTCGCGCGTCGCGATCATGGGCAGCTTCAGATCGGGTAGCAGCGCACCTCCGAACATTCCCGTCCCATGAATCATGGCGATCGCCGCCAGATGATTCTCCATGAAATACGCGGCGCGCAGGTGCAGGACGTTCAGACCACGGATGGCGTTCAGTTTTTGCTCCGAAGAATGCAGCCCCGCGATTGGCCCGGTGCCTTCCGGAACATGTGCGCCGTAGCTGCTCAAGTGCACCGCGTAGCGCAGGCCGGACTCTTTCACGGCTTTCGCGATCGCATCGCTCTGTCGCTCCTGGTCCTCCCGGGAGGCCACCGGCGGCAACATCAAGTATGCCGCGTGTGCCCCGCTGAAGGCTTCGGCGAGCGCAGTCGCATCGCTCACGTTGGCCGTGAACGCTTCCGCGCCCTTGCGCACAAAGGACTGGAGTCGCCCCGTGTCGCGCCCCACGACACGCACCTTCTCGCCCTTCAATAGCAGGGAATTGGCGATGATGGAGCCGGTGTGCCCGCTCGCCCCCAAAATCACATACATGGCATCCTCCGTCCTTTCGGTTAGACCTGGGCTCTGCCGCCGTCAACGAATAGTTCGATACCGGTGACAAAACTGGAGTCATCCGACGCCAGAAACGACGCCGCCTTGGCAACTTCCTCGGGTTCCCCCATGCGTCCCATCGGGATGGTGGACACAATCCGCCCAATCACGTCCGCGGATTGCCGACTCGCCAGTTGGGTATTGATCGGACCCGGACTAACAACGTTTGAACGGATACGACGGTCCTTCAGATCTGTAGTCCAGGTCCGCACGAAAGAGCGGATGGCAGCCTTACTCGCGGCGTAGACGCCGAAGGCAGCAGTACCCTTCACGCTCGCGACGGAGCCGTTGAGAATGATAGAGCCACCATCATTCAGTAGCGGTAAGGCCTTTTGCACCGTGAACAACTTCCCCTCACATTGATGTTGAATAGTTTGTCGAAATGCTCTTCGGTGACGGCCCCAAAGGAAACAAATTCGCCAACGCCGGCGTTGGCGAAAACAATATCGATTCGCCCCTTCACTTTAGAGACGGTCCCGTAAAGACGATCAAGGTCAGCCAATTTGGCAACGTCTCCCTGAACTCCAGAAGCGTTGGGGCCGATTGCCTTCACGGCCTCATCGAGTTCCTTCTGGCGGCGGCCCGTAATGAAGACGAATGCGCCCTCTTTGACGAAAAGCTTTGCCGTAGCCAACCCGATCCCTTCCGTGCCCCCGGTGATCACTGCCACTTTTCCTTGCAGCTTGCCCATTTTCGTTCCTCCCGTTGACCGACTACCAAGCTTGAGGTTAGTTAAGCGTTGGTGCCGCCGTCGACCGTCAGGTTCGCACCGTTGATGTATGACGACTCCGGACCGGCGACGAACGCGACCAGCGCCGCGACCTCGTCGGCGTGTCCATACCGATCAAGCGGAACGACCGCCTTCTGGCCTGCGGCCCACTCGCCTGAGGCGGGGTTCAGATCGGTGTCAATGGGCCCCGGCTGAACATTGTTGACCGTAATGCCGCGCGCTCCGAGCTCCCGTGCCAGCCCTTGCGTGAACATCTTGACGGCCCCTTTGGTTGCCGAGTAGGGCGCCATGCCGGGCATCATCACGCGCTCACCCAGGCAGGAGCCGATCATGATGATTCGCCCGCCAGTCTTCAGGTGCTTGAGCGCCGCCTGCGTCGCGACGAAGACGCCGCGGACGTTGACCGCAAAGACCCGATCGAAGTCCGCAAGAGTCGTCTCCTCTACTGTCATCGGAATGACCGTGCCGGCGTTGTTCACCAGCACGTCGAGCCGACCCAGTGTCGTGACCGTCCTGTTCGACGGCGTTCCTGACGGCATCGGCGTCGGCGGCGTCCGCCTGGATCGCGATCGCCTTTCCGCCTCCGCGTTCAATCTCTTTGACAACGGACGCCGCTGCGTCAGCGCCTTTGGAGTAGGTGGCGGCGACGCTGGCGCCGTCCGCGGCCAGGCGCTTGGCGATCGCGGCACCGATGCCACGCGAACCGCCCGTGATGAGCGCGACCTTGCCTGCCAGTGGTCTTTCATGTGTGGTGTTCACAGGTGCCTCCTAGCTGTGTGTCCCGGGTGCAATGGTCCGTCAAGAATCCGCGGCGGCTCATCGGCCAGTGCTCCGACTGCGGCGTGATGTTGTGTGCGCCGCCACGGAGGACTTCACGGCCGCGTGGCCCAGCCGCCGATCCTGGCTGTCGCGCCTTGCCCAAATGGCGAATGGCCCGATAGCCCGCTCTTCGGCAATAATACGTACGACCGTATTGAACGTCAACTGATCGAACATATAGGTTCACCGCAGCAGGGCCGAGAAGATGACTTTCTGGAACCGCTTCAGCGGAGCCGAACTGCGCCCGACCTTCGACTCAAGAACTGCGCCTTGGAGCGAGGCGTACAGAAAATGAGCGAGTTGTTCGCAGTCGGTCGCGGACGACAAGTCGCCGGCCGTAACGGCCGCCTTCAGACAGTAGACGACCGACTCGTGGATCTCGGCGAAGATCTCGACCAGGCGTCGCCGAATCGCTTCGCTATGCTCGCTGGCCTCGACCCCGTAGTTGCCGATCAAGCAACCGTTCCGCATGCCGGTTTGCTCGAGGTAGCGGATTTGCAGATCCACCCACGCCCGCATCCGCTCCAGCGGCGCCATCGCATCGTTGCGCAGGGTTTTCTCGATGTTCTGGCGCACGAGGTCGAAGCAGCGCTCCAGGACCTCCAGGCAGAACGCTTCCTTAGACCGGAAGTGGTTGGTGAACGACCCCTGCGGCACCCCCGCGGCCTGGACGATATCGCGGACGCTGGCGCCGCAGTACCCTCGTTCGATCACCACCTGCAGACCTGCCGTCAGCAGTTTTTCGCGATGAGATGGCTTCGGCATACTTTCAATATGTGCGTCCGTATCATAAAGAGCAAGGCGCATTCCTGTCGAACCAGGCTAGTTCCTCGGCTACGCCTTTTCGGAAAGCTGAAGGCTGAAGGATGAGGGCTGAATGAGCCGGGCTCGATTCCCGTCACCCCGGACTACGGCGTTTGATGACTCATCCTTCATCCTTCCCGAAGAGCCGGGGCCTGGGGGACCATCACCATCCAGCCCAGACCGAAGCGATCGGTGACCATGCCGTAGCACGGCGACCAGAACGTCTTGGTGAGCGGCATCTCGATGCTTCCTCCGTCGGCGAGGGCGTCGAACGCCCGGTGGGCGTCCGCCTCCAAGGGAAGGGCGAGCGCAAGCCAAAGCCCGTCGAACTTCGATTTGTCATCGCGGCCGTCGGCCGCCATCAGCGGCACTCCGCGGACGCGGAACGAGGCGTGCATGATCTTCCTTTCGAACCCCGCCTGGAGCATGCCGGGCGGCGGTGGCGTCGGGCTCTCGTCATAGCGCATCAGCATCTCGACCTCCGCGTCGAGGGCCTTGCGGTAGAACTCCAGCGCCTCTTCGCAGCGGCCGCCGAAGAACAGATACGGGGTGATCGTCGTTTCGGTCATGGTTTCTCCTTGCCTTTTCGGGGTGGTTTGCTCGTGTGACGCGACGGCCGTTTGCCACCGTCGTCACGCTCGCCAGGCAAACGATCGGGGGCGGCGGGAATCGACAAACCCGCCGAGTTGATCAGGACGATTTTCTGAGGCGGGACAGGTCGAACAGCGGACGCACCTCGACGGTGCCGACCCGCGCACCCGGGTGCTGGGCTGCGAGCCGAATGGCCGCGGCGCGGTCCTCGGCCAGAATCAAGTAGTAGCCGCCCAGGACCTCGTGTGTCTCTGCAAAAGGGCCATCGGTGATCACGCGCCGGCCGCCTCGCACGCGGACGCACGTGGCCGTCGCTGCCGGGTGGAGCGGGGAGGCGCTGAGAAACCGGCCTTCGTCCGAGAGTCTCCGGGCGAGGGCTGTATCAGCGCGGGCCTCGGCCAGCGCCTCTGGCCCGGCAGCCTCCCAGGCGGCCTCGTCGTCGTAGCAGAGCAAGAGGAACGGAGTCTGCGACGCGTCGAATCCGTCGGTCGGCAACGGTCGATCGGGCGGCAGTCCATCCATCGCAAGGAGTGGGCGGATCTCGACGGTCCCCTTGGCCGCGGGCGGCACGCGCGCGGCGACCGCGATCGCCTCGTCGAGGTCGGCCAGGTCGAGCATGTAGTATCCGCCGAGCTGCTCGGTCGTCTCGGCGAACGGGCCGTCGGTGACGAACGTCCGGCCGTCCCGCACGCGGACGCTCGCGGCGGTCGTGACCGACTGGAGCGGTGAGGAGCCGAGGTACTTCCCCTGGGCCGCGAGATCGTCGCAGATACCCATGGATTCGATCATGCAGGCCCGCCGCTCGTCCTCGGTCCAGGAGTTCTCGGCGCCGTAGATCAGCAGCATGTATCTCATGACGTTCTCCGTGACATCGGTTCGCACTTCGAGATCGCTCGACCGTCCTCACCTCACGCCGCCTCGGCCGCAGCCTCGAGGGCCCGGATGTCGATCTTCGTCATCCCCATCAGTGCGTCCATCATGCGCTGCACGCGGCCGCGATCCGTATCCGCGAAGAGCTTCGATAGAATGGTGGGAACGATCTGCCACGACAGGCCGTAGCGGTCCTTGAGCCAACCGCACTGCCCCGGCGAGCCGCCCGCCGACAACTTCTCCCACAGCTCGTCCAGCTCTTCCTGCAACCGGCAGTCCACTGACAGCGACACCGCCTCGTTGAACTGGAACGTCGGCCCTCCATTCAGGGCGAGGAACTCGGCTCCGGCCAGCCGGAACGCGACGACAAGCGCCGCGCCGGTTGGGCCGGGGGTGATGCTCGAGATACCGGACTCCTTGATGACTGAGACGTAGAACTCGGCGGCCTCCTCGGCGTTCCCGTCGAACCAGAGGCAGGTCCTGATCGTCTGTTGTGTCATGGGTCTCCCTCGGTAAAGGTTTCGGGCAAGGCCCAGCCGGACTGAACTTTACCCGGTAGTCGAACGGGGCGACTGCGGATCGACACACGCTCCGGACTTCTCGGGTTCGAGGACGACGAAACGCTCCGGCCGGGCGCCTGAGCTGCATATCGTTTGGGTTCAGGACTTGAGCCTCCATCAGAGTTGCGCCAGGCGCATCCGGAGGAACCGACGCTCCGGCTCTTGCTGCGCGAGAGCCAGTGCCCGCTCGTAGGCCTGCCTGGACTCCTCCCGCCGCCCCAACCGCCGAAGCAGGTCGGCGCGGGCGGCATGGGCCAGGTGGTAGGCGCCGAGGTCGCTGCGGTTGAGGATGGCATCAATGAGCCCGAGCCCGGCTGTCGGCCCGTCGCGCATGGCCACGGCCACCGCGCGGTTGAGCTCAACCACCGGCGAGGGGTTGATCGCGAGAAGGGCGTCGTAGAGTGCCGCGATCTGTCGCCAGTCGGTGGCGGCCGCACTCGGCGCCGACGCGTGGACGGCGGCGATGGCCGCCTGGACGGTGTACGCCCCGAACCGTCGCGTGGCGAGCGCCCGCTCGACCAGTGCCTTGCCCTCCGTGATGAGCCGGGCGTCCCACTTCGAGCGGTCCTGGTCCTCGAGCAGGACGATGTCGCCCGCTGGTGTCGAGCGGGCCGGCCGACGGGACTCGTGGAGCAGCATCAGCGCGAGCAGGCCCACGGCCTCCGGGTCGGGCAGCAAACCGGCCAGGAGCCCCCCCAGGCGGATGGCCTCACCCGAGAGGTCGGCCCGCGTGAGTGACTCGCCCGACGTGGCGGAGTAGCCCTCGTTGAACACGAGGTAGACCACCGCGAGCACGGCCTCGAGCCGCTGGGGGAACTCCTCCGCAGTGGGGATCACGAACGGGATCCCGGCGTCGCGGATCTTCGCCTTGCCCCGGACGATCCGCTGCGCCATGGTCGCGGGAGCGGTCAGGAAGGCGGCAGCGATCTCGTCGGTCGTGAGGCCGCACACTTCGCGAAGGGTGAGCGGGATCTGGACCTTCAGATCGATGGCGGGGTGGCAGCAGGTGAAGATGAGCCGTAGCCGGTCATCCTCGATCTCCTCGCCCGCTCGGGCCGCGTTCGACTCGGCGACTTCCGTGAACCGCTCGGCGATCTCCCGCTGCCGGCCGGCGAAGGCGCCGCGGCGGCGCAGGGCGTCGATCGCCTTGAATCGCCCCGTGGATACGAGCCACGACCTCGGGTTATCCGGGATACCCTCCCGCCCCCATCGCTCGACCGCCGCCGCGAAGGCCTCGTGCAGCGCCTCCTCCGCCAGGTCAAAGTCCCGGAGCAGCCGCACAAGCGATGCGAAGACCCGACGGGACTCCGCCCGGTAGGTCTCCTCAATGAAGGCGTGGAGACCCGCCGGGGTGTTGGTCACCGTGTCCGCTCCGTCCCGGCCTCCCCGGCCTCCCTGTGTTGAGCCCATCTCGCCCTCCTCTCGGATCACCTGTCCATCTGGACACTCTAGACCCGAAAGGATAGCACCGGCCCGGCCGCGAGGGAAGGGCAGTCGTGGAGCCGCGGGGAAAGGGAGTCGCGGGATCCCGTTGATCCGCTCCAGGACGGGAACAAGCCAGGCAGACGACGGCGCACGCCGGCGCGTGGGGGATCTGACGTAACCAACGTCTGAATACCATGGTCCAGATGCTCCAGCGGCACGAGACTGCGCGCCGACCGAAACGGTTCGACGCGACAGCCTCGGCAGAACCCAGCACGTTGATGCATTCTGGGCCGCGTTGTCCGGACGCCGCTGTTACTTCTTGCGCACCAGTTTCAGACCGCAGCACATGTCTTTCGCGGGCGCGCCGCCTTGCCAGCCGACCCCTGCGACCTCGATGTGGCAGTCGTCGACGACGGTGAGCGTCGCGGAATGCATGTGTTTGTCCTTCGTCGGGTCCAGATTTGAGCCACCGGCGAACTGGAAGCAGATCTGGTTCGATGGCGATTTCGGGTCGGCCTTCAGTCGAGGTTGGTTGCCCAGCACGCAGTAATGAGTCATGACGAGGTCTGGCCCGTCGACGGTGTAGATCGACACCATCTCCTGCGGTTGACCGGGGAAGACGGTCTCATGGACCGCACTGCCTCCCGCGGTCACCTTAATGACCGACATGACTTGAGCGGTCGGCTTGCCGTCTTCGTCCGCGGCCAGCCAGGTGCCCGCCAGCTTCTTCATCTTCTCGAAAGCGGAATTGGTGGCCGTCGGCGTCCGGTTGCCGCTCTGGCTCTTGTCCTCGCCGTAGGCCGCAAGCGGAAGGACCAGTAGCATTGCGCAAACAATTAGTTGTCGCGTCATTTCTGTACTCCTGATACATGTGGGAGAGAATCCAGGCATGGTGATTCACAGTCACCTAATCGCACGCCACAACGTAGTCGAACGACAATGGGCCAGATCGACAGTGGGCCCAAGGAGACTCCTTAGTTCTTTCGATCCATTCGCCCTTGCCGAGGTGACACGCCGCAACAATCGTCTGGGAAAGAGGTTAAGTCCTGGCGGCCGGACGCGTCCGTACGTGATGTCCTGAGTCAGAGTCTTCCTCGACCTACAGAGGAGGCTCCTCCCCGCCGGGCGTGGGTTGGCAGGCCAGTATGCAACACGGGAGCCGCCTCTGCGGTGGCACACGCTCGGCGGCCGCCGAGCCGTACTCAGCCAGGGGAGCGGCGAGTACGGTGCCGAGCCCCGACCCCGTCCGAATATCGCGGCGACGGTACATAGGTCCGAACCAACGCGTTGCGCGCTTCGCTCGGATCGACGCCGCGCACGACCCGGGACCCACGCAGAACCGCCCGCGCTGTGGCCTTTGCTCCGGCCGCCAGGTTCCGGGGCGTCCCCGAAACCTGTTACTGGGCGCCTCTCCTCAACCTGCCCCAAGACTTGTGCCTGACGGCATGGAGGAACGCCTTCATGGTTCTGGGCGACTTCAAGTGATGGACCCGCTCGCGGGATGCCTCGTCGGCGACCAATTGCGAGTATCTGGGAGCCAACTGCTTGTGGCAGATCTGAAGCACACGATAGCTGGCCACGGTGTTGCTCCACGTGGAGCTGTTCTGAGGCCAGCCCTCCGGTGTCACAAATAGGCCCTTGATCAGGCGTTTCTCCGAGCCCGATCGGTAACACCTCCGGAAAAACCGTGAGGCGAGGCCCCCTTCCCGGCATTACACTGAGACGAGGCGAGTCGCAGGAGGGATCGGGCATGGCAAACGGACCGGCTGGGTTGCTCTGGCACGTGCATCAATTGTGGAACCTTGGCTCGGTCGTCGGGCTGACGGATGCCCAGCTCCTCGAGCGGTTCGCCACTCGCCATGAGGACGGCGCCGAGCTGGCTTTCCAGGCCCTGGTGGAGCGGCACGGGCCGATGGTCTTCCGCGTCTGCCGGGGCGTCTTGCACGACGAGCATTCCGCCGAGGACGCCTTCCAGGCCACGTTCCTCGTGCTGGCCCGCAAGGCCCCCTCCCTCTGGGTGAAGGACTCGCTCGGTAGCTGGCTGCACGGCGTGGCGCATCGCGTCGCATCCCGGGCGAAGGTCGATGCCGTGCGCCGCAGGCGGCATGAGCTGCGACTGGCCGAGGCCCGCGGCCCGGAATGGGAGGTCATCCCGGATCGGCACCCGTCCGACGCATGGGCGACGCTTTCCGAGGAGATTGCCCGGCTCCCCGAGACGTACCGGGCGCCCATCGTCCTGTGCTACCTGGAAGCGATGTCCTACCAGGCGGCAGCGGCCCGCCTTGGCGTCTCGGCGGACACAATTCGGGGCCGGCTGGCTCGGGCTCGCGAGCGGCTGCGGGCGCGGCTGACCCGGCGCGGCATCGAGATCCCCGCCATCCTCGACGCCGGCCGGCCGCCGATTCCGGCTGTGGCGGTCCGGCCGGGCCTGATGCAGGCGACGACCCGGGCCGCCACGACGCTCTCGGCGGGTGAAGCGGCAAGCTCCGGCATGATTTCCCGATCGGTGGTTTCCCTGTGCGAAAGGACATGCAGGACTATGATTCTGACCAAATTGAAGGCGTTCGCAGCCGCCCTGGTGCTCGGAGTCGTCGCGGCCGGCGCGGTCGTGTCGGCCCAACCCGCGGGCGGGCGCCGCGAGCAGGAGGCCCCTGCCCCGACGACCCGGCGGACCCCGCAGGCCATCCCCGGCAAGGGGGGCAACCTGGTCGTCGAACTGGATCCCGGCCGACGCCAAAGGCGGCAAGAAGGAGATCACCGTTGACCCGGCCCGACACTGCATCTACCTGTCGATGATGAGCCTCAAGGCGAGCGATCGCCGGAATGACGGCGTCCTCCGCATCGACCTGGAACGCGGCAAGACCTACACGGTGACTGCCTCCGGTGAGGCTTTCATGACCGCCGAGACGGGCGTCGACGCCGATCCCTTCCCCGGCGTGGTGCTGTTCTACGGCACCGACGAAGAGGATTGCTACGCCTTCCGCCAGACCGTGCTGGCACCGGGGAAGTCGATCACCTTCCGGTCTCCGTGGAACATCGCCCCCAAGTCCGACGTCTTCTTGATGGCGTTCTTCCTCGATTACTCGCCTGACGCCGACAATCGCGGGAGCTATACGCTGACCATCGAGGAGACCGGCGAACAGGCCGTTAATGAGCACACCATCAAGGCCCCGTTCGACGGGATCGTTACCAAGCGTGAGAAACGATACGTCCTTGTAACTCGGGGCGCCGCCACCAAGCGGGACGACGTCCCCAAGGACTCCGCATCGCCGGACCATTCCAGGCCGAAGCCATGATCGGACGAGCTCGAGCCTGTGACGGCGTGCCAGCCTCAAGGCTTATCTCGGTCGGGGGATTCGTCGCGTGGGTCCAACCTACCGACGCCGGCCGAGGCCATCCCTGTGGATTTGATCCACCCTACAGATCGGCTCTCACGGCGAATTGCGCCGACTGGCCTTGGCCAGCAACGCATCGACCCGAGCCCACAGAGTACGACAGGCGTTCCGTTCCTCCTCCGGTACCTTGTTTAGTGCACCCTGGTCGCGCAGTCCGGCCAGGTCGGGGTCGGCCTTCCAGTGCTGGAGCGACCGGAGGACGGCCGGGCGCGGCCCAAGGGGCGCGCTGTCCAGGGTCTTGGACCACGCCGCCAGGTCGGCCTCGAGCCATGCCAGGGCCTGCTTCCGCCATCGGCTCCTGGACGAAGGTCGATTGGGACTTGCGGACATTCCCCGTTTCTCCCACTCGGGGAACCGCTGCATCCTATCAGTACAAAGCGGGCCGTTCGAGTTCGAGGTCTGATGAGGAGTTATGGGAACCGACCGAACCATCCCCGTTGCATGCTGTGGCCATGTATTTGTCCGAGGCGGCCCAGACTGCTCGTCGGGATCGTTCACCAGCGCACCTCGGTCGGATCGACGAATGGGTGCGCCGTGGCAAAGTCTACCGTTCGACCTCGTCGCGAACGTCGCCAGAGACGTGCCGTCTGGTTAGACCAGATCTTGTTCCGGATAGCCTTTCTGGGAGGGCGACAGCTTGAGCTTGGTCTCGGTGTCGCCGTACTTGTCGATGAACGTGCGGAGGTCTTCCGGTTGCAGGTGCGTCCAGACGAGTCCGCACGTCAGGCATGCTCGGAAGGGCTCAGGACAAGAGAGCCCCCGTACCCATAAGCGAAAGTTGAAGAATCGCATGCCCGTCGGTTCAAACCATTGGTGACGCCACCCTCTCATCTCTGAGAAGCGTCCGGCCACGACCGACTTCGCGTCACACTTCGGACATTGCTCGGTGTCCATGGCACCTACCTCGCGTCGTGATTACGGGATTCCGGTCTGGTAGAGAACGCAAGCGATTGTATTCCGATAGCCCTATCTGCCAATTGGGTTCTCGTCCCGAACTGGAGCGAGACGGTCAGGAATTGCAGTCGTTCACGAGTCAAGAAATCCTGACAGATCTGATCCTCAAGATCCTGATGGGAATGCGGAAACACTGACCATCCTAGCCAATACCGAGGTTGATACGAACGCGCTACGTGTACTCGCGACCCTGCTTCCCGCGGAAGTTATCCGTGGAAGTGCATGATCCCCTTCGGAGCCACCCTGAGCCCCCACGATCGCCCTGACGCCCTCCCAAGCCGAGCCACTTCGCCCACCCTACAACCAGTGTACGCTTGGCCCCGACTCGTCCCCAGGTCGATGATAGGGGATGCTCGAGAACTCCCCGAAGACTCCCAGTAGCGCCTCGGCTATCGCATCGCCTACGGTGGAGCTGCTCGGCTGGCGGAGATGGCTACATTTGACCACGGCTGGGGCAGGGACTTGGCGGCGCAGGTCGGCGGTGAACCCGACGCGATCGAGAAGGAAGTGTTGCGACGGGTCGGCCCGGGGATCCATCCCGAGGTCGTCAAGCTGGCGGTCCAGGACGCCCTGGAGCCCCGAAAGCCGCAGTGGTGAGGTGGCGGAGCAGGTCGTTGCCGCATCCTTCCGCGCACGGCACACTGGACAGGTGCGGCGGGGGTGTCGGCCGGGCCGGCTCGAGGGCGGGACCTAGCCTCCGTATTAGCGCCGTCTGAAAGCCGTTCAACCCCGCCAGCCGCGACCATGTTGTCAAGGTGGCCGGCCTCGGCACCCAAAATCATACGGCGGGGAATCGCCCGGAGGAATCGGACCATCGCGAGGAGGCAGCATGCTCCGCTTCTCCATCCGGACCCTGATGGCATTCATCGTCCTCGCCGCCGTCGGTCTGGCGGCTCTCCGTAACGTGAATGAGGACTGGGCCGAGATGATGCTCCTGACTGCCCTGTCCGCCGTCGGAGTTGCGGTCCTTGGGGCGAGCCTGATGCGAGGCCGGGAGCGGGCGTGGTGGCTGGGGTTCGCCGTCTTTGGCGGTGGGTATCTGTCTCTGTCCGTCGGCCCGTGGGTCGGCGATCCGTTCCGGCAACAGCTCGTCACGACGCATTGGATAGGCCAGCTCCGCGACCTATTGTTCGAATCGAACGCCGGAGCTTTGCGGCTTGAAAAACAGGAACTCGAGACTGAGTTGGCCAGGCTGAGACAGGCGACGCCGAAGTTCAAATACGACCCCGTCGTGGCGACTATGATGATTCAAGAACATGAGCGTCTCCTCTCGTGCCGTCCTCATTGAATTCTGGAATGCCGTCCCTCCCTCCCCGATAAGCACGGCGCGGGGCCGTGCCACCGTTTCCGCGAAAAGACTCTGCTGCGGTCGATTCACAGCCTCGACCACCGGGATGGCTAATCCCGTCGGCCAGTTCCAGCCTCGTCTTCTTGGGTCACATTCCATGGGATGGTCCCCAAAAGGGCGCGATATCGTCAGAGTCGGATACAAGAGCTTTCTTTCTCCTCCTCGCTGCATTTTGAAGGAGTTCACTGGATCGGCTGGCGGTACACGACGGCCGACAGCGACCGGCGGGGGGAGGACGAGGCGAATCCGTCGAGCTTGAGGCGGTCGACCAGAAAGAAGCCGCGATAACGGCGGTTTTTTTGATCAGGCAGTCCGATCTCGGGCCCGAGGACGTCGAATGCCAGCCGAGGATCGCCCGAGACGATCATTGAAACGTTGCCCTGCCGCTTCACCTCGAAGAACCCGACGGTGATCCAGACAGCGTATTGATGGGTCCGCACCGTCGTCAGATTCATGACGCGCTGCAGCATTTCGATCCGCCAGAATGGGTGCTCCCGAGCATCGAGCAGGGTCGAGCTGGCGTCGCTCGGCTTGCCCAGCCCGACGCTCGTCACCGGTGCTGTCGGAAGATTCGGGAAAGTTGTTGCCCGGCCAGATCGACCAGACCAGATTCGGATACCCCTGATTGAACGCGAAGGTTACCGGCGTTCCATTGATTCCGAGCGTGACCGGGGGTAGCGCGCCGGCGGTGGGTACCGGAGGCGAGTTCGTGGTCATATTGGCCGGAGGAGTCGGTTCCTGGTTGTCGATGAACGAATCACCCGACTCGCTCGCGTTGCTCTCGACGTTGGCGTCGGGGACCTGGAAGAGCCGGCGGACGGGGATTGCGCCCGGATAGACCGGCGACTTACCAGCGCCCACCGCACTGCCCGTCGGGGCACCCTGCGTCGGGTATCCCGGGTAAAGATTGGGATTCCTCACGCCCGGATCGGCCGTGTAGGAGGTCGGGTCCGTGCTCGCCGGGTTGGTGAACGGCGACGGCGGGAGCGTCGCTGGGCGCATCACCGTGTGATCGATATCGGGATACGAAAGCGAGCGGAACGGCCGTTCCGCCGGGATGCCCGAGCCGTAGCCGGGCGGTGTAGGATTGGCAGGGGCGATCGGCACGACCGCGCTATTCTGGCCGACGGCGCCGTTCCCGAACCCGAAGAGGTAGCCCGAGCCGCCGTGCCGCACCCACAGGAACTGGGCAAAAGCCGCCTTGATCCGGCTGTCCACGATCCCGGCTGGGCCCGGCCGGATTGCCCTGGTTGAGCGCGGCGAGGATCGGATCCGTGGCCGTAACGCCCTGGTTCGCGATCGGATATACATAAGCCGGTGATCCGTTCGCGTCTATCGCGGTGACCACCAGCGGCACGGGCGGTCCATACTGCGGGATCGGCGTCCTGCCGTGAAGCGGCAGTGAATACGTCCCGGGGGGAAGCGACGGAACCTGGATGAAATTGAGCCATTGCTGGTTGAAGTTGGCATCCTGCCGGCCGGCGATGCTGAAGAAGACCTCCTCGTCGATGATCAGGTTGAGGTTCAGCAGCCCCGGCCTCGTGTCCTGCCGCTCCCAGTCGAAATTGGCCCCCTGCGCGACGGGTCCGGTCGCCCCCATCATCTGGGCTGGGCACCTCGAAGAAGTCGAACATCTCGCAACCAGCCGTCGCCGGTCGGGCCGCCGACCAGCGTCCCGCCCGTGTCCGCCGCGCTCGACGCGCCGGTATAGAAGAACTTGTCCACGAGATACGGGAAGGTGTGGGCAGGCATCGGGTTGGTCGTCGAGCCGGTCACGAAGGCCGTCGCGGCGGTCGCCGAATGGCGTGATGATCGACGGCGGGGCCGACTGCGGCTCGACCTGGGCGAAGAAGCCCGCGCTGCTCCGCGACGGGGCGAACTCGGCGAATTGCTTGGTGAACAGCCCCGGCGGGCAGCCCGGCACCAGCAGCAGCTCGGCCACGCCGGTGAAGTCGCGGTCGTGGAACGGGAAGTAATCCCACGACTCGGCCTGGTCGTTGGCGATCCCCAGCGTGTGGTAGATCGGGTCTGGTCGAATAGTAGGGCGTCGCGCCTGTGCCGGTCGAGCTCGGTGTAGTAGATGCCCTGGGTCCCCAGCAGGTTGGAATATCCCGTCGGCGCCGCGATCTGCTCGGTATAGCCGTAGCGGGCATCGAGCGTCGGCTGCGCGGTCCCGCGGCGCGTGCCGCCGGCGACCGGGACGGCGTGGCCGCCGCGGTAGGGCTGGAAACGCTGGGCCGAATAGACCGTGTTCGTCTGCGGTGCCGTCAGGTTGGGGACCGTCGGACGGTCCTCCGCTCGGGCCCTGGCCGGTCATCGGCGCGGTGCCGTCGATGTAGGGGAAGCGCATGGCGTCGACCACCAGCATGGGATTGGCCGCGGAGACCGGGGCGAACGGGTTGGCGGGCCGTCGCAGGCAGACCCAGTAATACTTCGTCTGCCGGGTGCCCGCGGTCACAGTCGGGAGCTTCGACTGATAGCCGGCGGCGGAGCCCGTCGAGGTGCCGAGCCCGCGACGACGCCCGGCAGGATGCCCGGGTACCAGGTGATCTCGGGGGTCGCCGTCCCATTGAACGGGTCGGCCGCGGGGCTAAGGTCAATACCGTTTAAGGAAGCATAACCACTGTCTCTGCAAAGGTTTTCTTCAAGGGCGGAATGTGTCGATGTTTGGATCGTTTCTTTTTCCACTTGGACATTTTACGCTTGATCACTCGCGGATTGATCCGGTTCCTCCGCATTTCGTCATCGGTGCGCTCCCCCTGCATCTCCCACAACAATCCCTGGTACCACTCCTCGAACGCCTCGGGGGTCGAGCTGTTGCATTCTGGCAACCGGCACTTGAGGATCTGGAAGCACCCCAGAAACGACAGCCGATCCGGGTCCAGCCCCACGGTCCCGGCGGCCGCAACCATCAAGGCTCGGATCACGAAATGACCCAGCGACAGCGCATAGATCTCCTGGATCACCCCCGCCGGGGTCTCGCTTCGCATCTGTGCCGGCTTGGTCGCCCGCCGCGGATCATGATGGGTCTTTTGCTCATCATAGACCAACTCCTGTTCCCATCTCTCGTGATAAAGAATAATCAATTCTTCAGCAGGATAAAGCTCCGCGTCAAGGAGATTCGTGATCAGCACATGAGTTTCACCGTGTCCGACTCGTTGCGGGTCGTCCAGTGTATAGCGGATCACCCGGACGACGATCCCATCCCGATCGATCTGACGGTCGTAGCAACCCCGATAAATCTTGGCCAGGTACGAGCCATCCGCCAGGTTTTGGATCGACTTGAGGATCAAGCCGCTTTTCACGCGTGCCAACAGCTGGACGCCCCGCAACATCGCCGTTTTCCAGTGGTCATAGCTGAAAAACCCGCGATCCTCCAACAGGAGCATCTCCGGAGTCAGATGGCGGAGCAAGCCGCCGACCATCGACGGTTCGCCGTGGGCGATCGACCGGACCACGAAGGCCAGTTCGATGTGGGTCCCCAATTCGACCAGGCTCAGCTTGCGGACTTGGGGGAACGCGCCGTCGCCGCGCGGCCCGGCCGAGGGGCGCGCGAAGGCCGCGGCGTTGGCCTCCGAGTCGGGGACATCGTAGACGGTCCCATCGATGCCGACCAGGCGGAACCCGCGGTAGAAGGCTCCGGGCGTATCGGGCCGGGCCAGAGGATGAACGACGTGCTCGAACAGGTGGCGGACCGGCGCGATGCCCAGGCGTTGCCGGGCCACACACAGGCTGGATCGATGGGGACTCTCCTCGCCGACTCGGAGCCGGCGTGCATGCTTGAAGACTTGGCGGATCGGCAAGTCGGTCAACAGCCCCATGGCCAGGACCACCCAGCAAACAATCTCGTGGGTCAGTGTGCAACGTCGTTGATTGGTTTTACCGGTGGCCGCGAGGACTTGGCGAACGGCCTCGGGCGAGATAATCTGTTCCAGTCCCGCCAAGCGATCCAAGATCCGGCCCGACCCATCGGGCGGCAGCGTGCAATGTCCGTGCGGCATGCGAGTCATGGCCTCCGTGTTGCTTGGGTCGTGAGTAAACCCAAAGTAACAGGAGGCTGTGGCTTGCGCCTATTTCAACGGTATTGGGGCTAAGGTACTGCACGAGAGAGGGCGTGTCGGCCGCGATCCCGTTGCCGACGGGATACATATTCGTGGGCATCGGCGTGCCCGTCTCGAATGCGAGGTTGGGCGGGCCATTGCCGAAGGCGTAGAAGAAGTCCGTCGGCGGCGTGACCGGGTTCGACGATGGATTGCCCAGCGTCGGCGCGGGGACGCCCGTCGGGCCCAGCGGTATCAAGGTGACGTCGCTCCCGGGAACGCCCGAGACTTCGCCGGTCGCTCCTGTTGCTGTCGGGGTGAACGAATCCTTGGTGAGCGGGATCATCGAGTAGAACTGGCCTTCCTGGACCAACTCCCCGCGATACGGGTCGGGGCGGCTATTGGGCGTGTCGTCGGTGAAGACGAGGTCCCAGCAACCGCCCGAGTAGGGATCGCCCGGCGCGGAAGGCAACCCGGCCAGGTCGAGGATGCTCGGATCGGGCGGGTTGGTCGCTCCGGTCAACGGCGGCAGGCTCGCGAACGAGGACTGCGTCAGCGTGTTGACCAGCTCGACGAAGAACCGGTTGGCCTGTGCCCCAGTCCCCTGGTAATACGCATAAGAGAACGCGAGCACCTCGTTGAGGGCGACCGGGGCGTACTCCATCCCATACTGGTCGAGCGGGATGGCGCCGGTCGCGCCGGCGGAGGCCAGGGCCAGCGTCGGGGCCGTCGCGGGCGTCGTCGTGCCGTTTGAGGTGCTCGCCGGCTGACCCGGGACGAGAATCACGTCCGGGTTGATCCAGTGGGTCATCGTGCAGTCGGGGTCGCGGAAATCGATGATGTTGATCACGAATTGGCTGAGCTGGGCCAACTCTTCCGGCGTATCGACGGCCCGGGGGGACAGGACCCACTTGAGGAGCTGGTAGGTTTCTCCGATCCATTTCTGCCGGATCAGCTCGTCGGGGTCGTTCGAGACCGGCAGGGGGTAATTCAGGTTGATCTTCCGGTCGCGGTGGGCCAGTGAGGGCACCGCCACGTAGGACCCGGTCGCGGCGCTGACCGTGGCGAAACTGGCATTGGCCGTCGGTGCGAACCGGCTGTTGAAGGGGAACGCATTCTGGGGGTTGTCGTTGGCCCAGACGTACTGGTTCGCCTCCCAGCTCTCGACCGCGAACAGCCGGCGCCGTCGCGTGCCGTCGATGGTGTTGGTGAAGCTGACCGGGGCCAGGTTGACCAGCCGGCTCGACAGGGAGTCGGCGTCGACGTCCTGCGATCGATACAGCCATCCCAGGTCGGCCGGCCCGTAGACGGAGTCCATCAGCGGATTGGGCCGGTAGAGGTTCAGCTCGTCGGCCTCGTTCAGCCCGTCGGTGCGGATGTTGAGGTCGTAGGTCGGGTAGCGCATCCGGGATGCCCGCGGCGACGTTCTGATCGGCGGGCATGCCGCCGATGGCCTGGGGCGAGTAGCCGCCGCTCGCGGCGGGGAGGTTCGGGTTCTTGGCCGCCTCGAAGCCGTGGAGCGGGTTGTTGGTCACGTCGGGCAAGTATGATGGGAAGACCTCGTTGGCTGGATTGGGTGCGGCGGTGTAGTAGAGATCGTTGCCGGCCGACGGATAGTCGATCGCCCCCGGCGTCGCCCCGCTGCTGGGGTTGACGCTGATGAGCCCCGGGCGCCGGGGGGGCGGAAATAGCCGGTGAAGTCGACCCGCCCGAACGCATCGGCCCCGACATCGCCCGCAGGCCAGGAGACGCCCCAGCGAAGCGCCCGGCCCGATCCGTCGATGTCGACCGGCGTGACGAACCGGCGCATCCGGTCGACGGGCAGCATCAGGCCACCGGCGGAGTCGAAGAAGTCGCGGTCGTTAACCTCGCCTGTGTGACCGATCGGAAAGGGGTCGAACTGGTTGTAGTTGTCGTCGGCGGCGGCGCGGGCGCCCCGTTGACCCAGTCGGCCGGACCGAAGGAGTAGCCCGCCCGGACCGGGTTGTTGTAGGGGTTCGCCACCCAGTTCACGGTCTGGCCGCCGGCGGCGGTGAACGGCACGCCGGGGATCGATAGGGCCTCGCCCCATCGACCGGGTACGGCCGGGCTGAGTCGCTGGACCCGGGGCGGATTGGTACTGATGAGGACATCGCCCGGGTCCGCGATGCCGTTCGGCATGAAATAGGGTTGACCTGCCCCGGTGCTCGCGCCAGGGGCCGAAGACGAAGTTATCGTCGCCGTTATTCGTCCCGTTCGGGTCGGCCAACAGGGGCTCGGAGGTGGCCGGTTTCGGCTGCGGCCGCGTGCCGGCCAGGAGGTTGCGGAGCTGGGTCAATCGGACGTCGATCCTCGCGTTGTCCACCTGGGAGTTGCTCGTGTAAGGGGGCATGCCGATGCCGGCGATGTTGAAGGGATCGGCGTCGATCGCAGGGCCCTGGTTGGCGTTCTGCAAGGCATAGGTCGGGTCAACCTCGCTGACCGAGTTGCCGAGGTGCGCGGCGTGCGTGGCGCCCGTGCCGGCCAGGTTGCCGGCGGTGTTGAGCGGGATGCGGCCATTGAGGCCGATGACCAGGAAGGCGAAGAGCGGCTTGGAGAGCCGGCCGCCGGCATCGGGCCGGGCCGGGTAACCCAGGTCGAGCCAGACCGAATCGGTGATGCCATCGCCATCGTTATCGACGTCGAAGGTGATCTTGCCGGTGGCCGGGTCAGGCACGAGGTCGGGGAAGGTCGCCGGGTCATGGCCGTCGGCGGCCACCGGCCGGAGGATCCGCGCCGCCGAGTCGGACCAGTTGCCAGCCGGGTTGGTTCGCGCCCAGTCGTTGACGCCGTTCTTCGGGTCGTAGCGGATGATGCCCGGCCGGTGGAACGATGGGAGGATCACCTGACCGTCGGCACTCTGAATCGCCAGGAACCAGTTCTCAAGATCGCAGGCGTCGTAATCCTCGTCCATCCCCACGGCATCGGGGTCGCCGGGCTGCGTGGAGGTCGCATTCCCCGAGAGCAAGCCACCGTTGTACCGGAAGTTGCCGTAGACGGCGCCAGCCCCCATGCCGGGTCCGTTGAAGGCGCGGAGCCGTCGGCCATCCAGGACGAACCGTGCGGCGCCGGCCTGGGGCTGCACCAGGAAGTTCTGCCAGGCGCCGAGACCGCTCTGGGCGGCGGCTGTGGGGTTGTCGAGCGCGGTCGTCGCATCGATCGGCGTGACCCGGAAGACATGGAAGTTGCTGCCGCTGAAGGCCGTGGTCCTGTCGCCGGGCTGAAAGCTGTCGTAGAGGATCTCGAAGGTCTGGTCGACCGGCCGCGGGATGGTGTTGCCGGTGTATGAGAGCCTGAGCGTCCATCGGGTGAAGTTATAACCGTAGAAGGTCGGATCGATGGCGGGAATCGGGATACTCGTCAGGAAGTCATAGAGTCCGCCGGAATTGGCCACGGGCTGAATCTTGGTCAGGATGAACGGAGCACCGCTGGCGGGGTTGCCGGCGAGGTAACCGTTGTTGCTGGCGTCGTTGCCGAACATGTCGTGCGCCAGGCTATGGCCGCGGAGCACCGATCGGACGTCTCCAGTGTCGGCGATCAACTGCTGGAGGGCGAAGTCCATCAGCTCGGCGGATCCTGGAGTGAGGACCGAGCGGGCAAAGTTCCGCGCATTGATCTTGCCCTGGCCGCCGAGAGTGGCGAAGACGACGCCGATCAGGGCCATCAGGGCGATGATCGCCAGGACCAGGATCAGGGCGATGCCGCGGCGACGAGTCGATGCCCGTGCGAAGGTGGTCGAAAGCATTTCATCGGTCCTTCCAGATTCATCAACATGCCGGGGGGTCGTCACGAGGCCGAGTTGGCCGAGGTTCGTGTCGGGCGACTCGCGGGAGTGCGCGCATCAGAGCGGTCGGAGTGGGGCGCATCGGACAGTGCGAAGAGGCCACGGACGACGTCGAGCAAGGGGTCGACACCGGCGGTGTGGTCCGTGGCCGCGGCCGCGCGGAGGGTTCTCCGCGGGTGGTGGAGGAGCTGGTTGCGGAACCGCGACATGGCTCGCGCGATCGCCGCTCGGTCCGCGTGACTCAGCTCGGGGCGGGCGGCGAAGAAGCGGTCGAGCTCGCGGCGCAGCACGGCCTCGGTACGGCCACCGAGCCGACGGATCAAGCCAGCGGCGAGGCGCCGGTGTGATTGCCATGGCGAGCGATCCGCCGTGCCGCTCTCAAGCTGAACCAAGAGGCCCTGATCGTCCAGAGTATCCGCCTCGCGGACCGGCGACGGGGCCAGAAGTTGTTCGAGGGCCGGGACGATCGGGCTGGTGCTCATGGGGACGGCATCTCCTGTCGGTCCTAAGCGACTCCGCAGAAATCCTCGGACGAGGGGGTCACGATCGCCGCCGGAAGGGACGGAAGTCGGCTTCTCGAGCCCGGGTCCGGCGGCGCGGTTGGGCCCGGGGCACGTACCGAATCGTTCACCCGACTGCCCGCGCCCCACCTCAGGAACAGGTGAGGAGCAGGTGGCAGCCCCCGAGAATCTCGGTTGTGAACAATTTTCAACACACACAGTTCATTATATTACATCTATTACTATAAATGTTACAATATATAAAATTCGTGATCGCTCGAAGAACAAGGGCTGGGATTGGTGCTGGATTTCCGGGACATGCCGTTTCGAAAGGCCCGGCGACGTCCAATCCATTCCGCGGAGTTGCTCAGAGATCCGCGAGCTGCATCGCTTCCCGGCTCGCGAAACCGCGGAGCTTGGCGTGGGCGCGCTGCTCGATCTGGCGGACGCGCTCCTTGCTGATCCCCAGCTCCAGGCCGATCTGGCCGAGCGTCCGCTCGGGGACGCCCCCGATGCCGTTGTGATTTACGACGATCCAGCGCTCGCGGCCGTCCAGTCGGCCGAGGAGTCGATCGACCGCTGCCCTCCGCCCGACCTGGGCGTCATCCTGTTCGTACCGCTCGATCTCGGAGTCGGGCGCCGCGAGCGATGCCTGGTCGATTCCGAAGGACCGGTGGCGATGGTGCCTTGCCTTGCGGTCGTGGCGCGCGACTTCGTTGAGGATCGACCAGTATGCGTAGGTGCTGAATCGGGTTCCCCGCTCACAATCAAAGCGATCCACGGCTTGCATCAAAGCGAAGCTGCCGTCGCTGATTCGTTCGCTCAGGTCGTAGCCGGCCCGGACTTGCCTCTTGGCGACCGAGACGGCAAGCCGCATGTGGGTCTCGACCACCTGGTTCTTCAGCTTCAGCGCCTCGGCTTGCAGACGTTCGATCTGGTCCAGGTTGACTCGGTCCGGGGAATCGGGATCGATCCGGTCGCGAATCCGACAGGCGAGACATTTCAGGTAGTTCATCTTGCGGAACACGTGGGCTTCCTGCTCGCGCGACGGGAACCCGGTCCTTCGAAAGGGAGCCGCGTCGGCGTCGCAAGACGCGAGTGCCCGATCCGGCCCGGCGGTCCCGGAGGCCGGCGAAGGGGCCAGGATCGCGTCGTGGGCGCTGGGGTCGTCGAAGATCGGGTGAGGGACGTAGGTCAGGTCCGCCGCGAGGAGGCGGCGTGCGCGATCGATGTCGGCCTGGCGAGTGGACCAGGGGGCCTTCGACGGAGAGATCCTCAGCCCGGCCGAGAGTTCTCCCGCGGTCCGACCGTCATGAGACGAGTCGAAGGTCGATTCCTCGAGCGATTCCGGGGCTGGTGTCTTCCATCTCGGGAAGCCTCGGGAGCGATCGAGCCCGAGGTGCCCGTCAGTGGCCGGAGAGCCGCGTTTGATCGAGATCGTTCCGAACATGAGCATTCTCTCGTTGCGAAGGGCGATTTCGATGGTTCCGGGAGGGCCGGCATCGTTCGGCCGGGACGCGAGCCGATCCGCGTCCCGGCCTGCATCATGACGGACGCTCAGTCGCCGCTCCCGACGGGGATGGGCTTGCCGTAGCCGTCGCTGAGGATCTTGAGGAAGTTGACCAGGTCGGCCTCCTGCGAAGCAGTCAGGCCGAGATTGCCCACTTGACCGTTCTCGGCAGTCACCCCGGTGGTCCCCTTGGCGGCCGCCTCGGCGGGGGTGTAGCCCGCGACGTTCTGCACGTTGTCGAGGACCTCAGGTGGCGGCCAGATCGCCGTGTATCCTGACGGTGGCCCCACGCGGAGGTCGAAGGCGACCTGATCGCCATTGGCGTTCACGGCGATGTTCCGCTTGTTGTAGAAGTGGACGACCTCCTCGAGGCTCTTGAAGACGCCGTTGTGCATGTACGACTTCACGAACGTCGGATACGGCCGCTTGTCCGAGTTGCGCACGCTCGGGGCCTTGAACAGCCCGCGGAACTTGGAGGATGTCGCCCGGGGTATTGTTGTAGAACCTGGTCCCGTCGGGGGCGGGGTTCGGGTTGAGGCCGAGGCCCCAGTCGATAAACTTGGTCCCCAGGGGGTTATACCCGTGGGGATTGTCGGTGGGATCTGTCTCCTCGTAGAAGGGGTTGTTGGGGTTCTTGGGGACGCCGATGTTGGCATAGCAAAACATCGTGAAGGTCTCTTTCCCCTCGGTCTCGGCCTGGACGATGGCGAGCGTCGCAGAGGAATGGCACTGGAAGCATTGAGCCCCGCCGAAGTTCGGATCGTTCTTCGGGTTCGGCCCGACCCCGTAGAGGATCCGCCCGCGCTCCTCGGACGCGGAGAGCGTGTAGAGCTTCTGCGGCGGCGTGCCATACTTCGAGGCGTCGTACTTCGAGTTGAAGGGGTTGACCTCGGCCGAGGCCTCGTAGGCCGCGATGGCGTCGGTGATGATCGTGTAGACCTGCGGGACGGTGTATTTGGTGAACACGTCCTTGCCGTACAGCTTCTTGAACAGGTGGGTGTAGGGCCGCGATTGGACCTTCTGGACGACGAGAGGGGAATATCCGCCGGCGACTGGAGGATAGATCCCGTTCCCCGGGATGTTGGCCATCTCGTCCGGATCGAGGAAAGGCTCCCTCGCCTGGTGCGACTCGTCTGGGGTGCGACCGTCCCAGAAGGTGCCCCCGATGTACACCCCCACGTTCGCGTCGTAGTAGGGGCCGATGGGGCTGAACGCGGTCATGGCGTAGGTCTGGGGCTTGCGCTTGCCGAACCGGCCGGGGACGACGCCCGGGTACGGGCCGGCGAGCGCATTGATCTCCGAGACGCGGCCCCGTGAAGCCCGCCTCGGGGACGTGGCAGGTGAAGCAGGCATAGCCCGTCGGATTCGACAGGGTGTGGTCGTAGAGGATGTCCTTACCGAGCTGCTCGACGGGCGTCAGCGGCACGATATTGGGCGGCTGCTTGGGCGGGGGGACCGGCCCGAAGATCTGCCCCGGGCTGGGGCTGGGGAACAGGAGCAACCCGACGGCGAGGGCGGAGCCGATCATGACTCGCGCCCCGGCGACTGATCTACGCTTTTCCATCGTTGAATTCCTCAGAATACATCGATCAAAGAAGGTGGGGAGTTCGGCCCCTGCCGAGAGGGGCCTGATGCGCGGTTCCTGCCGCAGCCCGGCCCGGTGCGCGAGCCGGCCGTGCCCAACCCGGCGGCGGGATGGGCGGGTGCATCGCCGGGACGATCCGGCGATGCGGACTATACGGACGCCGACGGGCCGCGGCATCGATACATCCGCGGATCGATCGGGGCATCGCTCGACGCGGCGGCCGACGGAGGGAGGGAGCCCGGCTTTTCGCGACGCTCGGGTCGCGTCGCTAGGACTCTCTCGCCCGGGCCACCGAGGAAGCCCAGGGGAATGAAACAACGAGATCGAACAGGCAGTTAGATGAACGCATTCCCGGGCCGACGATCGGTCTCGCCCGGTCCGTAGAACGCAATCGAGGTGCGGGGCCGTATTGCATCCGGCGCGCCAATTTGCGGGATACCGAGTCCCGACCCCGATTGATCCCTCGGAGATTGCATCGCGCCGCTTGCAGGGATCCTGATTTAAGTTTATTTACAATGTCGAGTTCAGGCGACGAACGGATGTGGGGCGTTTGATGGGATTGAGAGGAGCGCCCGGGCTCGAACCCTGACGAATTGGTGCGACTGCCGCCGGTCTCGCCTCTTCCGATCGGCGCGACGACCACACGCGGGCCCGATCCGACGGGCGCGCCCTGACCAGCGTGGTCAAGCGAGGACCATTCTCACGGCGCGGCGGATGCGCCGGTCTGCAACTTTTTCCATAGAGAGAACATGTGCGCCGATGCCGATTCAATCGGCATCGTCGCTCTCGGCGGCCTCGACCGTCTTCGTGACCGAGAGGCCCAGTTCGCGCAGCTTGAGCCGGAGCGTCCGGCGGGTAATCCCGAGGACTCGAGCCGCCTGGAGCTGGTTGCCCCCGGTCGATCGAAGCACCAGCGGAAGGAGATGCTGGTCGATCTCGGAATGGACGTGCTGGTAGAGGTCTTCCTTGCATTCCTGCATCCGCCGGAGGAGGAATGACTCGACCGGAGGCCTTGCGGGACCGTGGTCTGGCGCGGTCCCTTCGATCCCTGACGGGTCCACGATTACAGACAGGGGCGCCGGGAGGGATTCTGCGGCGAGTATCGGTCCGGTCACCCGCAACAGGGCCTGCTTGAGGATGCTCTGCAGCTCGCGGATGTTCCCCGGCCAGGGGTAGCTGCGCAGCAGGTCCATCGCCTCGGTGGGCACCTCGCGGACCTCCCGGCCCAGCTCCCGGTTGAAGCGCCGCACATAGTGGGGGACCAGCATGGCGCAGGTCGTCACCGCGCTCGCGCGCCAGCGAGCAGCGGTTCCGCAACTTAGCGAGGGCAACGAACGACACGGTTTGGGACTGGGACCTGGGAACGAACAAGGTCTGGTGGTATGTAGGCGTTCTCACGTTGTTCGTCTACCGCCTCGAAAACGACGAAGCGGACCCGGCTTGGTGGCTCGAACGGATTCACCCCGAAGACCTCGAGGCGGTCGAGGCTTTGTTTTTCGACGTGGTCCGCGGGAAGGAACAGTCCTGGGTTGACGAGTACCGGTTCCGCTTCGCCGATGGGTCGTACAAGGATGTGTACGACCGGGGCTACATCCTGCGGGATGCCGACGGCCAGGCGACCCGGATGATCGGGGCCATGATGGATATCACCGCCCGCAAGCGGGCCGAGGAGGCGCTGCGCGAGAGCGAGCGGCGGTTCCGCACCCTGGCTGAGGCGCTGCCGCATATGGTCTGGACCGCCGAGCCGGACGGCGCCCACGACTACTTCAACGCCCGCAACACCGAGTGCACCGGCCTGACCCCGGAGCAGCTCCGGGGCTGGAACTGGCAACCGACCATCCATCCCGACGACCTGCCGCGCTGTCGGGAGCTGTGGTCCCGCTCGGTCGCGACCGGCGAATTTTATGAGATCGAATACCGGCTACGCCGGTTCGACGGCGCCTATCGTTGGCATCTCGCCCGGGCGCTGCCCCTTCGCGACGACTCAGGCCGGATCACGAAGTGGTTTGGTTCCTGCATCGACATCGAAGACCAGAAGTGCGCGGAGGAGGGGGAGGCGAAGCGCGCACGCCTGGCAGAACTGGGCCGAGACGTGGGGCTCGCGTTGACTCGGGGCGACTCGCTACGGGGGATCCTCCAGCCCTGCGCCGAGGCCGTGGTGCAACACCTCGACGCGGCCTTCGCCCGGATCTGGACGCTCGGTCCGGGGGAGGACATGCTGGTGCTACAGGCTAGTGCTTTGTCACAGCTAAGATTTCGGGTTGAGGGAAGCGATTTTGCAGCGGCCGTCGCGAGCGAGAGGTGAGGTGGCAACAAGGGACCGACTCACCACAGAGGAAACGTGAATGGGATTCTCCTTCGTTTCCTCCGTTTTCTTCTGTTCCAGGATGGGACTGCAAACAAGCCTTGAACAGAAGGGAACGAAGTCAACGAAGCAACTCATCCTACGCCTGGTCCGTCAGCCCACAGATCCTCACTTGGTTTATGCGAACTACCACCCTGTTTCACACCATGCTCGCCCGGACAGAATCCCCCAACCCTAATTCTTAGCTGTGACAAAGCACTAGTGCCGGCCGGTACACACACATTGATGGCTCCCATAGCTGCGTCCCGGTCGGCCGGTTCAAGATCGGGTTGATTGTTCATGAGTCGCCGGCCCTATCTCTCCAACGACCTGGTCGGCGACCCCCGCGTCAGCGACCCAGGGTGGGCCAGGCGTGAGGGAATGGTCGGGTTCGCAGGTTACCCCCCGGTCGTGGAAGACCGGCTGAGGGGGGTCCTGGCTATCTATTTCCAAGGACCTTTCCCGAAAGCCGTGCTCCAGTTGCTCGGGTCGGTGGCGGACGTAATCGTCTTGGGGATCGAACGCAAGATTCAGGAGGACGAACTCCGCCGGGCGAAGGAGGCGGCCGAGGCGGCCAGCAGGGCCAAGAGCGAGTTCCTGGCCAACGTCAGCCATGAGATCCGCACGCCGATGAACGCCATCCTCGGCATGACCGAGCTGGCCATCGATACCCCACGCTCGGAGGAGCAGAAGAAGTACCTGACGATCGTCAAGTCATCGGCCGATGCATTGCTCGATGTGATCAACGACCTCCTCGACTTCTCCAAGATCGAGGCGGGCAAGCTGGAGCTGGACCCCGCCGGGTTCTCGCTGCGGCACATACTGGGAGAGACGTTGCGTGCCTTGGCCATCCGCGCCGACAAGAAAGGGCTGGAGCTCGTCTGTCAGATTCAGCCGGACGTCCCCGATGCCCTCTTCGGCGATGCCGGACGACTGCGGCAGATCCTGATCAATCTCGTCGGCAACGCCATCAAGTTCACCGAGGATGGTGAAGTTGTCGTCCGCATCGAGGCCGGCCCGATCGACGAGGGCGCGGAACCTAGCCTGCCGGAGGGCCCATCCGGCCGATCCCAGGTCCTGCGCTTCTCGGTCAGCGATACGGGCATCGGCATCCTGCTCGACAAGCAGCAGAAGATCTTCCAGGCATTTGAGCAAGAGGACAACTCGTTGACCCGCCGGTACGGTGGGACGGGGCTGGGCCTCTCGATCGCGACGCGACTGGTCGCCCTGATGCACGGCGAGATCGGTGTCGAGAGCGAACCGGGCCGGGGCAGTCTGTTTCATTTCACGGCGCGGTTCGGCCTGCAAGTTGACCAGCCCGATCGGCCCTTGGTGCGGCCCCTGGTGGAGCTCCAGGGCCTCCGCGTCCTGGTCGTGGACGACAACGCGACCAATCGCCACATCCTCGAGGAATGGTTTCGCGGCTGGCGGACTGAGCCGACGGCGGTCGCCGATGGCCTGGAGGCGCTCGATGCCCTGTGGCGTGCGTCGGCCTCGGGCCGGCCGTTTGCCCTGGTGGTGCTCGACTCCCGGATGCCCGGGATCGACGGCCTGGCCCTGGCCGAGCGCATCCTCCAGAGCCCGGAGCACGCCGCGGACCCGGATCATCCTCCTGACCTCCGACGACCTCCAGGGTGAGGTCGCCCGCTTCCGCGAACGGGGGATCGGCGCTTACGCGATGAAGCCGGTCCAGCAGGAGGAGCTGCTCGAGATCATCTACCGGGTGCTCTCCCGGCCGCTACCAACCGAGACTGCGAGCGAACGCACGGCACGGTCTCTGGCCGAGGACGAGCCGCCCATCGCTCCCGACGATCCGGCCCCGGCGACGGCCCGGCTGCGGATCCTGCTGGCCGAGGATAACCTCCTCAACCAGCAGCTCGTCGACCATCTCCTACGCCGTCGAGGCCACGAGGTCGTCATCGCGCGCGATGGTCGCAAGGCCCTCGAGGCCCTGGACCTGAGCCCGTTCGACCTGATGCTCCTCGACATCCAGATGCCCGAACTCGACGGGTTCCAGGTGATCGAGGCACTGCGACATCGTGAGCAGATCGCGGGAGGACACCTGCCGGTCGTCGCGCTGACGGCCCACTCGATGAGGGGGGATCGCGAACGGTGTCTTCGGGCGGGCATGGACGACTACCTGCCCAAACCCATCCGCGCCGCGGAGCTATTCGCGGTCATCGATCGCGTGCGGGCCGGTCGGCCGGCATCCGAGGCGCCTGTTGCCGCGTCGACCGAGGCCGATTCCGTGATCGACGCCGAGGCGCTGCTCGCGGCCTGCGACGACGACCCGGTGCTCCTGGACAAGCTGATCGGCGTCTTCCAGAACAACGTGGCGGGTTCCCTGGCCCGAGTTCAGGGGTCCATCACCCGACAAGACCCGGCCCGGCTGCGGGAATCGGCCCACCAGTTGCGCGGCCTGCTCTCGACCTTCTCGGCCAGAGCGGCCCAGGCCGCCGCCCTGCTCGAGGCGATGGGAGCCGGTGGCGTGCTCGTTGATGCCGCAGCCGCTTTCGAATCCCTCACCGATCTGATCGGGCGCCTGGGGCCACTCCTGGAAAACCTCCCAATCGACGAGCTGCGCCGCCACTCGCGGCGCCCCCAGGAGTAAGGCGGTTTTCGCTGGCTCACCCGAGTTCGTCACGCCTTGCGTGGCAACCTTCGAGGCACTCGCCTCCGAATCGGCACACCGGGCGCCGGCGGCGATCTCCTCCCAAATCCCCCGCTCGATTCGGAGTATGATAGACTGCCGCATAGTGGATTACGCCTTTGCGCCCCGGCACGACTGAAGGTAATGATCTCATGGCCGCTCAAACCAGGGCCGGTGCACGACTGACGGGAGCCTGGCACCTACCCCGCCCAAAATCTCGTCGCGACCGGCGCCGTCGGCAGGTTGGGCCGGTTGTCGAAGCCCTCGAAGGTCGGCTTGTGCTGGCCGGCACCTCGCCTACCAACTCGGTGCCCATCAGCCCCAAACCTGACATGACCCCGACCCCGTCCCCAGCCGGCGCGGCTTATCAACAGGTCGCGGCCATCCAGGCCACGACGCTGCAATCACTGGGCGACTCCTATCGCGAGGTCCAGGCAGCCGGTGCGCAGTTCGCCAGACGAGCGGTCGTCGCGATCGATAAACTGAACGTCAAACTGTACCAGAGTCAGAGCCGGCACGACGCTGATGCGATTGCAGCCGCCATCCGCCGGGATCGCGAATTGCTCGACCTGGGCGGAGCGGATGTCGCCCGTGAAGAACAAGGGCTCGACGTGGCCCGTGGACTCGCAGATCAACAGGCGAATACCGAAGAGGTTGACATCTCCAACGGTCTGTTCACGACCCTCGCGGAACTGGTCCGACAGGGGCAGTCCACGGGCACGGCGATCTCCCGTAGCGGCCAGAGATCGGAGAATGCCGTCGTCCGCGAGCTCAACAAACTCGGCGACCAATTGACCTCGACCATTCCAGTACGGACGTCGGTGAGGGACTAAGACGGACTCGCTCGCCACCGGCGCGGTCCGGGCCAATTCCGCCAACGCCGGTCGATCCTCCCATACGGCCGGATCGAGAACGCGCTCGCGCCAGCCGCCCGAGCTCGAGTCGGTTTGCCGCGCCACCTCCAACAGCCAACCGCGCTGTGCCTTGTCGGCGGCGCAGACCGCCCAGTCGTACACGGCAGCCACAAGCGCCCGCGCGCGGCCGATGCGTCTATCATTGCAGCCACACGCGATGGCTGATCATGGATCGTTCCCAGCCCGGCCTGCTGGAATGCCTCCGCGTAGTCCTGGTTCGCTTGCGCCTTGTAACTACAACGAATCGGGGTGCCGGCGCACCTGATCCCGATCCAGGACGCCGGCCTGCACACCTACCTGCGAACTCTCGACATCCGGTTCTACCACCCGCACCACGAGTCCTTCATCTCGCTCAAGAAGGACTGAGTCCGAATACGGGACGATGTCCACCCGCTCTGCTCAGTCAGTCAGCGGGTGGACGGATCGCGACCCGGACGGCGTGGGATTGCCTCTTCCCGACCGACCAGTCCCGAGATGTGATCTTGATATGCTGCACGACGCCGGTGGTGTGGCCTTCGACCAGGCGGGCAACCGGGATAGCGGCGAATCCGCCTCGGCACCGAGTTCATCGCGCCCATTGACTCCTTGCCACGCTTAAGAGTATGACGGCCGACGCGAGTAATCGCCCTCAACCTGAAACCGGCCCCCGACCGCGAAATCTTCGAGGGGATCGTCGGCATCGCCGAGGTCCTGGTTGAGAACGTCCGGCCCGGAACGATGAAAAAGCTCGGCTACGGCTGGGAGACCTTGCACGCCAAATACCCGAACCTTATCTACGGGGCAACCTCGGGGTTCGGCGACACCAGACCCTACTCGAAGTAGGCCGCCTATGGCAAGATCGTGCAGGACATGGGCGGGATCCTGAGCATGACCGGGCAACCGAATACAGGAGAGAGACCATGCCCAGAGGTGTGCGCGTCAATTCCGGAAATTCGAGATATGATCAGATCATATCCGTTGGGCCTCACGTGCTTCAGGCGGACGAACCGAACGAGTTCGGTGGCAATGATGCGGGTCCCAACCCGTATGAGTTGCTCCTGGCCGCGCTGGGGGCATGTACCAGCATGACGGTTCGAATGTATGCCGAGCGGAAACAGTGGCCTCTTCAGGGAGTCCAAGTCAGCCTGTCCTACGCGAGAGTCCATGCTGAGGATTGTGCTGAGTGCGAGACCAAGGTCGGGATGGTCGATCGTATTGAAGTGGGGATCTCCTTCGCCGGGGATCTATCCGAGGAGCAACAACGCAAACTGTTGGAGATCGCCGACAAATGTCCGGTTCATCGCACGCTGGTTTCCCGAGCCCAGATTGACACAAGACTCATTGGTGCTGGCTCGCCTCCACCGTGAACGCGGCCGTCAACGTCCAGGTCCCGTCGGACCCGCCCACCGGGGGTGACATCGAGTATTTCTTTCTTGGAGTGGGATCATGTCTGAAGTCATCGCGGGAATTCGAATCCCCGACAGCAAGTTGGCCCGGGAGGCGACCGACCTGCTACGGGAACACGGCACGGCGCTGCTGCTCGCCCATTCGCTGAGGGTTTACCTGTTCGGAGCGATCCGGGGCTGTCACCGTGGGCTGACGTTCGATCACGAGTTACTGTACTTCGGGGCGGTATTCCACGACCTCGGGCTCACCGCGAAGTATCGCAGTCAGGACCACCGGTTCGAGATTGATAGTGCGAACGCGGCCCGAGAATTCCTGCGGTCCAACGGCATCGACGAAGCGTCGGTCGGGATCGTATGGGACGCGATCGCCCTTCACACGACGCCGGAAATCCCCTGGCACAAGCGGCCGGAGATCGCGCTCATCACGGG
Organism: uncultured Planctomycetota bacterium; assembly: GCA_963845755.1. GTDB lineage: Bacteria > Planctomycetota > Planctomycetia > Isosphaerales > Isosphaeraceae > CAWJTV01. The sequence continues at coordinate 262,586 of CAWJTV010000009.1, read as the reverse complement.
CGGGGTCGAGGCGGATGTCCTCGGCGATGGGCTCGGCGAGATCCTGGCTGGCGACCGGGACGCCGTACTTGCCGCATACCCGCGAATCGACTTCAAGCGTGGGATCGTCCAGGCGTTCACCGACGGCTTCGCCCACAAGCCCGTGACGACATTCGGCACGATGAACTCCGACGTGCTCGAACGGACACTGCCTGGCTACCGCCGGCCGAACTTCTGCGACTTCATCGCCGCCAACCCGCTCGGCGGCTGACCGGTGCCGTTAATCAATCTCGATGTCCACTCTGCTACGCTCATCAACTGGTGCGCGGATTCGTAACCCGCGGATTGCGACTTTCTTGACACGAATGGAGGGATTCCTGAAAGGTGAGACAGGAGACGGCCCGATCAAGAGCTTCACGCTGCGCGGCATCAAGGATTGTCCGCCGTACCTGCACGACGGCCGCTGCCTGAACCTGGAGGACACTGTCGAGTTTTTCAACCTTGTATTAGCATTGAAGCCGTCGAAGGAGGAGAAGCAAGACCTGGTGGCGCTCTGGCTGCAACTGTGACGGCGGCTGGCTGCGCGAACAATTGGCGGCGCGGACGTCTCAGCTTCGCCGGCCGCGATTCCCGAGATGGAGACCACATCGATGACACCCACGACCCGAACGCCCTCGGCGATCGTCCCGCCGTTCACGCCGGAGTCGGCCGTCCGGAAAGTACGTGCGGCCGAGGATGCCTGGAACTCGCGCGACCCGGCCCGCGTGGCCCTCGCCTACACTGAGGACTCGGCCTGGCGGAACCGCGGCGAGTTCGTGACTGGCCGCGACCAGATCCGGGCTTTCCTCGCCGGCAAGTGGGCTCGGGAGCTCGACTACCGGCTGGCCAAGGCGCTCTGGGCATTCACCGACGACCGCATCGCCGTCCGCTTCCGCTACGAGTGGCACGACGACGCGGGTAACTGGTTCCGCAGCTACGGCAACGAGCTGTGGGAATTCGACGAGTCGGGGCTGATGCGCCGCCGTGAGGCGAGTATCAACGACGTTCCGATCCGCGAGCAGGACCGCAGCTTCTTTTGGCCGGCCCCCGGCCCCCGACCCGCGGACCATCCCGGCATCCCGGATATCCGATGATCCCGAACATGGTCAGCGAGCCCGGACCTTCGACGCCGCGAGCGACAAAGATGTCGCCCATCTCGTGGGACGAAGCCTTGGCCCTGTTCGGCCGCTACTCCGCTGCCGGGCTTGAACGAAGCCTCGGCCTTTCGGATCGTCTCGCACCGGAGTAGACTGAGACGCTCGTTGGAGGTTTCGTCTCGATCCTCGACGTGGAAGCAATCGATTATTGATTCCCGCTCTGCGTTAAAAAGCTGTTTCAAAAGGGGGCCAGGCACCTCGAAGACTCGGAGCCAGTCCCCGTTTTGAAACAGCCAGTAAAATTAAGGGGATGACGATGTTCAAATTACCCTTCGTGGCCCGCTCGCAACCGTCGCGACCCCATACCCAGCCACTCAGCCCCCGGACGGCGGAGAAGGCCTCGCGGCTGCGCGGCGCGACCGTGACGGACGGCCTCTGCCCCTATCTGCGCCGTCGGCTGCAGCCAGCTCATCTACACCAAGGCTGGCCAGCTCATCGATATCGAGGGAGACCCGCGCAGCCCGATCAATGAGGGCACACTTTGCCCGAAGGGTTCGAACGCGTTGCTCCTGGCCGTCAACCCGCACCGGGTGAAGACGGTCCTCTACCGGGCTCCCTACTCCGAAAAATGGGAGACCCGAACCCTCGACTGGGCGCTCGACCAGATCGCCCTCCGCGTCAAGGCGGCGCGGGACGCCGACTTCACGGTGCGCGATCCGGAAGGTCGCACGCTGAATTCGGTGAGGAACATGGGGACGCTCGGCGGTGCCACCCTGAACATCGAAGATAACTACCTGATCAAGAAGCTGTTCACCGGCGGCCTCGGAGTGGTCTCCGTCGAGAATCAGGCCCGAACCTGACACTCCGCCTCGGTGCCCGGTCTGGGCGCCTCGCTCGGCCGCGGCGCGGCCACCAATTACCAGCAGGATCTGCCGAATAGCGATTGCATCTTGTTCATGGGCTCGAACATGGCGGAGGCCCACCCCGTCGGCTTCCGCTGGCCCATGAAGGCCAAGGAACGCGGCGCCACGTTGATCCACGTCGACCCGCATTTCTCGCGGACGTCGGCACTTTGCGACCTCTACGTGCCGATCCGGGCCGGCTCCGACATCGCGTTCCTCGGCGGAGTTATTAACTATATCTTGACCCATGACCGTTGGTTCAAGGATTACGTTTTGCATTACACGAATGCGGCGACCCTGATCCAGGAGGGCTTCCAGGACACCGAGGACCTGGACGGACTGTTCAGCGGACTTGACCCGGAGACCGGCGTCTATGACGTGGTGAGCGGACGCTGGGGCTACGAGGGCTCGCCCAGCGGCCGCGCCGAGGAGCGTCTGGTCGATCCGACCGCCTCGCCGGGGCTCTCGACGGAGCACCGCAAGGGGGTCCACGGCTACGCCATCGATGGCGGGGCCCGGCCGCACACTGGATCGCGATCGGAGATGACATCCAAACCCGACGACCAGCCGGCACGCGACCCGACCTTGCAGCACCCCCGTTGCGTCTTCCAGATCCTGAAACGCCACTTCTCCCGGTATACCCCGGAGATGGTTTCTCAGGTGTGCGGATGCTCGCCGGAGGAGTTCGCGCGGGTCGCCGAACTGCTCTGCGCCAACTCCGGTCGCGAACGGACGAGCGTCCTGGTCTACGCCCTGGGCTGGACCCAGCATGCCACCGGCGCCCAGATGATCCGCGCGGGGGGCATCATGCAGCTCCTGCTCGGCAACATCGGCCGGCCGGGCGGCGGCATCCTGGCCATGCGGGGCCATTCCAGCATCCAGGGCTCGACGGACGTCGGGACCCTCTATGATGTCCTGCCCGGCTATCTGCCGCAGCCCGCGGCCGACGAGGCCCATGACACGCTGGATTCCTACGTCGCGCACGACGGCATGGCCGCCGGCTACTGGTCCCACTTCCGCGAATACATCGTCAGCCTGCTCAAGGCGTGGTACGGGGACGTCGCCCGACCGGAGAACGACTTCCGGTACGGCTGGCTGCCGCGCATCGAGTGCGACCACTCGCAACTGCCGACCTTCAACCGCATGTCCCGCGGCGAGCTGAAGGGCTACTTCCTCTTCGGCCAGAACCCGGGAGGCGGCGGCCTGAACGCGGGGCTGCACCGTGCGGGCCTCCGCAACCTGGAATGGCTCGTCGTGCTCGACTGGTTCGAGACCGAGAGCGCCACTTTCTGGAAGAACGACCCGAACGGCCCGCCACCTTCCGAGATCAAGACCGAGGTCTTCCTCATCCCGGCTGCGGCCAATCCGGAAACCGACGGGACCCTGACCAATACGCAGCGGCTGCTTCAATGGCACACCAAGGCGATCGACCCGCCCGGTGATTGCCGCTCCGATTCCTGGTTCGTCTACAACCTCGGCAAGCGGCTCCGGCAACGTTATGCCGGCTCGACCGATCCCAAGGATCAGCCACTGCTCAACCTCACCTGGGAGTACGACTACGACGAACCGCCGCGGCTCCCCGATGGCTCGATCAGCCGCATCGCGGACGATGTTGACGCCGAAAAAGTCCTGATGGAGATGAACGGGTACAAGCTCGACGAGGTCGACCCGCGCACCGGTCGACCGCGTCTGCTGACCGGTTTCTCGGAGCTGAAGGACGACGGGACGACGGCCTGCGGCATCTGGATTTACAGCGGAGTCACCCCCGAGCACGGCCGCAACCGGGCGCGCGAGCGCCGGCGTTCGGACAATCCACTCGAGCCGGACTGGGGGTTCGCCTGGCCGGACAACCGCCGCGTCCTCTTCAACCGCGCCTCGGCCGATCCCGAGGGCCGGCCCTGGTCGGAGCGGAAGAAGCTCGTCTGGTGGGATGCCGAGAAGCACCTTTGGGTGGGTCTCGACCGGCCGGACTTCGAGCCGAGCAAGCCCCCCGACTATCGCCCGGCGCCCGGCGCGATCGGGATGGCGGCCATCGCTGGCGACAACCCGTTCATCATGAAGCCCGACGGCGTCGCCTGGCTCTTCGCCCCTACCGGCGTCAAGGACGGTCCTCTGCCGACGCACTACGAGCCCCTCGAGTCGCCGGTCGGCAACCTACTTTATCCCGGGCACATGTGCACACCGGGTGTGCGCATCTTCCCAGGCCCTCGCAACCGTCTGGTACACACGCCCGAGACCGAGTTCCCCGTGGTGGCTACCACGTACCGACTCACCGAGCACTACCTGAGCGGGCCGATGAGCCGGTTCAACTCCTGGCTCAATGAATTGCAGCCGGAGATGTTCGTCGAACTCAGCCCGGAACTGGCCGACGAGCGCGGGATCGTCCACGGCGGCTGGGTGACAGTCAGCTCGGCGCGTGGCCGCATCGAGGTGCGTGCCATGGTGACCCGGAGGATGCGTCCGCTCGTCGTTCAACGGGCGGGTGATCCACCAGGTTGGTCTCCCATTCCACTGGGGATTCGCCGGACAGGTCGTCGGAGGCAATGCCAACGACCTGACCTCCCTGGTCTGCGAGCAGAACACGAGCATGCACGAGGGAAAGTCCTTCGGCTGCCAGGTCGAACCCGGTCGACGCAGCGGGCACACTTTGCGGCCGACCGTGTCATTCGTGACCTGGCCGACCCGCGCGCCGATTCCCAACACGCCAGAGTCGGCCCAGCCGGAAGGGATATTCACCCATGGGCATTAGAGAACTCGAGCTGGCGGACCTGTCGCAGTCCAGCGACCCGCCCGTCGGCCCGCTATCCGCCATCGTCAATCGCCTCACCTGGCCGTTCCGGCGCGGTCATGTTCAGCCCCATCCGTCCACCGGCTTCTACACCGATACCACGGTCTGCATCGGCTGCAAGTCGTGCGAGGTCGCCTGCAAGCAGTGGAATCAGCTCGCGGCAGACGGGCTCGAATGGACCGGCAACAGCTACGACAATACGGCGGAGCTCTCCGCCTCGTCCTGGCGGCATGTGAAGTTCATCGAGCAGTTCGCCGCGAACGGACGGCCCGCGGTCCACGACGCGACCGCCCCCGCGGCCACGAGCCACGAGCTGACCCTCGACCAGTTGCTGCACCCCGCAGCCACGAGCCACGAGCTGACCCTCGACCAGTTGGTGAACGGGGGCGGGGCCGGTCGCTGGCTGATGATGAGCGACGTCTGCAAGCACTGCGTCGCCGCCCCCTGCCAGCACGCGTGCCCCACGGGCGCCATAATTTATAACGAGTTCGCGAACGTCTACATCCAGCGCGACATCTGCAACGGCTGCTCGTACTGCATCGCGTCGTGCCCGTTCGGGGTGATCACGCGCAGCGACTTCGACGGCCATTCGCACAAGTGCACGCTCTGCTACGACCGCCAGAAGGACGGCCTTGTCCCGGCCTGCGCAAGGCCTGCCCGACCGCGTCGATCCAGTTCGGGCCGATCGATGAGCTGCGCGAGCGGGCACGGAACCGAGTGAAGGAGCTTCACGCACGGGGCGTCACGGGAGCGTACCTCTACGGCGACGAGCCCACCGAGACTTACTCCGAACTCCATTCGTTCTATCTCCTCATCGATCATCCCGGCCATCTATGGACTCCCGGAAGCTCCCTTCAATCCGTGGCTCCACATGCTCGGGGATTACGTGCCGCACCATCGTGAGCGGACTGGCCACGGTCGCCGCGATCCTCGTGGTGCTATTCTTCCAGGGAAGGTGACATGCGGGGCGACGACCAGGCGCGACCGATCGAGCCTCGGCTATCCAACCCAGGACGTGACCAAGGTCCCGGGCTGGCATGGGCTCGTCGCCTGGGATCTGCTCTTCAACAACCTGACAACCGGCCTCTTCCTGTTCGCCGCCGTCGGCGAGCTGGGGTCGCCGGGGTTACTGGCCCCCGTGGCCAAGGCGGCGTATCCCGTCGCGCTCGTCCTCTTGCTCACCGATCTGACGATGCTGGTGCTCGACCTGGGCGACCCGCTCCGGTTCCACCACATGCTGCGAGTGTTCAAGCCGACTTCCCCCATGTCGTTGGGTACATGGAGTCTCACCGCCTATTCGTTGCCGCTGACGTTGATCGTGGCGATCGAGGCGACACAAGCACTCAACCTGCTGCCACCCGGGTCGATCGAGCTCGAATGGGTGCGTAAGTTGGCCGTGATCGTCGGGATCCTGCCCGCCTTCGGATCTCTCGCCTACAAGGGAGTGCTCTTCAGCACGAGCTCGCAGCCGGGCTGGAAGGACGCCCGATGGCTGGGCGGTTGGATGGCTAATTCCGCGCTCATGCTGGGCTGCGCGGAGATGCTCGCCGTGTCGATTCTAACCGGCCATGCGCGGGCCGCCGCCGCTCTCCGCGCTGTTCTCATGATGCTGCTCTTACTCAACATCATTCCAGCGAGTCTGTTATTCTCGGAGCTTCGCAAGACTCTTTCGCGACTCTACCGCGACCGGCATGTTTACGTTACCTTGGCGCTCACCTTCGTTGGGGGAACGCTGATACCCTTGATCCTCCTGCTGGTTGGGGATAGCGCTTTCTGGATCCTAGGCGCCGTGTCGCTCATCCTGATGGGGAGTCTGGCCATTCGTTCTCTGATCATCAAGATCCCGCACGCTTCTCATGAAAGTCGATCAAACGGGAAAGGCTGATCCGTGATCGGGAATCTCAACTCGGGAATCCGCAGTACCGTTGCGGCCGCGATACCTGGGGAAAAGTCCGATGACGGGAACTGACTGGATCGTTGCGGAGGACATGTGAATGACGGACGCATTGCTGTGGCATCGCATTCAGTTTGCGTTCACAATTACTTACCATTACCTGTTTCCGCAGTTGACCATGGGGCTGGCCCTGATCATCGTGGTTCTCAAGGTGATGGCCATACGTACGAAAGACGAGCGCTACAACGAGGTGGTCCGTTTCTGGGCTCGCATCTTCGGCCTCAACTTCGCGATGGGTGTTGTGACGGGCATACCGATGGAATTCCAGTTCGGCACGAACTGGGCGCGGTTTTCCAACTTTGCCGGTGGTGTCATCGGACAAACCCTCGCGATGGAGGGGGTCTTTGCCTTCATCCTGGAGTCGTCTTTCCTGGGGCTGTTCCTGTTCGGCGAAAAACGCCTGGGGCCCCGGGGACACCTTGCGGTGGCCCTCGCGCTGTTCCTGGGTTCGTGGCTTTCCGGCTACTTCATCATCGCCACCAACGCGTTCATGCAACACCCCGTCGGTTACGTGTCCGGGCCGGCCGGCCCGCTGCAACTGGCCGATTTCTGGACCTTCGTCGTCAATCCGTGGGCAATCTGGCAGTACGCGCACAACATGACGGCTTCGGTCATTACGGCCTCTTTCGTGGTCTCCGGTGTGGGAGCCTACTGGTCACTGATGCGACAACATACCGACCATGCGGTGATCTGTCTGCGGACGGGCGTCATCGCCGGGTTGCTGTCCTGTATCCTGGTGCTCTTCCCGACCGGCGACCGCCAGGGGAAACTCGTCGCCCGGCACCAGCCGGTGACGCTCGCGGCCATGGAGGGGGCGTTCGAGAGTGGGCCCAACTCGGAACTCGCCATCATCGGGCAACCGGACGTGAAGCACCGCAGGCTGGAAAACCCGATCGTGGTACCCGGGATTCTCAGTTTCCTGGCCTACGGGAGCTTCGGCAGCACCGTGGTGGGATTGAACGATTTCCCCCAGAGTGAGTGGCCTGATAACGTGGAGTTACTGTACTACACTTACCATATCATGGTCGGACTGGGGACGATCTTCTTCGTCGTGATGGCATCCGCCGCCTACTTGCTCTGGCGCAATCGTCTCCTGGAGTCGAGGCGGATACTCTGGGTGCTGATGCTGTCCGTCCCGTTCCCATACATCGCGACCACGGCCGGTTGGTGGACGGCCGAACTGGGCCGACAGCCCTGGGTCATTTACGGCCTGATGCGTACCGCTGAGGCCGGGTCTCCCCAGGTGAGTGCCGGTGATGTCATCTTCACGACCCTCGGCTTTGCCGGATTGTACCTGTTGCTGGGTATCCTCTTCGTTTACCAGGTCGTTCGGGAGCTGGTCCGCGGTCCCGTGACCGTCCGCTCGATTGCATCCGCGTAGAAGCTCAGTGCGGCAAGCTTATTTCGAAGATGGGAGTCGAGAATCGAGATTCCGGAATCTCGCATTCGGAATTCCTCATCGGGAGTCGTTCATGGAGACGGCCTGGTTCGTCATTGTGTCCGCGATGCTGGCTGTCTACGTCGTTCTCGACGGCTTCGATTTCGGCGTCGGCATTCTGCACCGTTTGGTCGCCAGGACCGAAGAAGAACGGCGGATGGTCCTGGCGGCCATCGAGCCGGTCTGGGACGGCAACGAGACCTGGCTCATTGCGGCGGGCGGCGTCTTATTCCTCGCATTTCCCAAAGCCTACGCCGCTGCCTTCAGCGGTTTCTACCTGGCCTTGATCATCGTGCTCTGGCTCTTGATCCTGCGGGGGATCGCCATTGCATTCCGTTCGCATCAGGACAATCCCTTATGGCATGAATTCTGGGACACCACGTTCTCGGTCTCCTCGGCGCTGCTGGCAGTGGTGCTGGGCACTTCCCTTGGCAATGTGGTCCGGGGCGTGCCCCTGGATGCAACCGGTTATTTTGCCATTCCGCTTTTCACCGATTTCCGGACGGGCGTGCGAGCGGGCATCTTCGATTGGTACACAGCCTTGGTCGGCATCTTCGCGCTCTGCGTCCTCGCCGGCCACGGGGCATTCTACCTCGTCTGGAAGACATCGGGCCCCGTGCAGGATCGGAGCCGGGCCTGGGGACGAACCACATGGAGGGCCGTCCTTCCCCTGTGGGTGCTCGTGACCCTCGCCACGATCTGGGTTCAGCCACAGGTGTTCACAAATCTCATCGTTCGTCCGTGGTTTCTCGGCTTTGGTCTCTTGATGCTGGGAGGATTTCTCGGCGGCCTCCTTTTCCTGGACCGTAGGCGAGAGTTGGCTACGTTCTTATCGTCGACCTCATTTCTCTTGGGCCTGCTCGGGGCCACGCTGGCGGGCAATTATCCTTTCTGGTTGCGGTCCACCATCGATCCCGCCTACAGCCTGACGGCCACGAATGCGGCAGCCGAGACCTATGGATTGCGAGCGGCGCTCATCTGGTGGATTATCGGAATCACGCTGGCAGCCGGATATTTTGTGTACGTATTCCGATCCTTTCGGGGTAAGGTTAGTTCCGGGGCTGAAGGCCATGGCTATTGAGTCAACTTGCGTCGCATTCGAGAAGCAGGACGACCAAGAGCTCGATTAAGGTAACCCCTTGCCCGAGTTCGAGCGCGTTTCCGTTTTTCGGCTTTCGACGCCGGCCGCATAACTCCTCAGGAAAAAACGACCGTCATGACTCTTCTCTTCATTGCAAGCTGTCCATCTTGCCGAAATAGAAAGGGTACGCACTCCCAGAGTCTGGTTGAAAAGGTAACAATGGGAAAATCCGGCTGTCGGTGCGTGTTGGAAACCCGCCCGACAATTGGTTGTTTGAGGGGCAATCGGTTCCAATGCAGGGTTCGGGGCGGGTTTCAAGCTCGTCTCGACCGTGCCGCGTAACTGGTGTTCGCCCTTTCAGACAGGTTTCCAGGACGGGCCGGTCGAGCTGAATGGAGGATTCCGGTTCCGAGGTGCGTGACGAAAGGGCGTTCTGATGGCCGGAGGAGCGAGCGAACCGTTGCGACCGGCCCAGCCCGGGCTGGCTCCGCCTGGGAGTGAGGCGGGACGGCGGCCGTCTGCGCCTCCGCGCCGGCGCCGCGCACTCCGGCTGGCCGCTTCCCTGGGGCTCCTGCTGAGCACGGCGGGCGTCGTGTTCGGCTGGTGGGTCTGGAACGTGTTCCAGGTGCGGACGACCAACGCTTATGTCGTGGGGAACATCACCCCCGTTTCCTCTGATGTCGGCGGCCAGGTTGTTGCGTTGTATGCGGACGACAACATGATCGTCGCCGCGGGAGCCCCGCTGGCGCAGCTCGATCCGGTCCCGTTCCAGCTCGAGGTCGATCGGGTGCTGGCGGACCTGCGCAACGCACAGGCTGAGGTGCGCGCGGCGGCCGTGAACGTGCGGCTGGTTCGCCAGGATCGGCGCGCCCTTCTGGACGGTGCGAGCGCACGGCGGGGCGAGGCCGAGCGGGCGGCGCGGGCGGCGGAGGTGGAGGTCCAGACGCGCGGGCAGATCCACCGGAAGGAGCAGGAATTGCTCGCCTCGCAACGAGCGCAGGTCCCCGGACTGGCCGCGCTCGAGGAAAATGCGCGGCTGTACTACCAGCGGTTCTCGCGGCTGGCGGCCTCGGGCGACGTCCCGGTGCAGGATCGGGACAACCGCGCGGCGACGTATCGCGAGGCGACGGCCAAGCTCGAGTCGCTGCGCAGCGACATCGCCGCCGGCGAGCGCCAGGTGCTCGCCAGCGACCTTCAGCTCGAGGAGGCCCGCGTCCGGCTCGAGCAGAGCCGCCAGGCCCTGAGCAGCACCGACGCCGCGGTGGTCCAGGCCCAGGCGGCCCAGTTGCAGCCGGACATCGCCACGGCACAGCTCGAGGCGCTGAAGAGTCGGGTCAATCAGGGCGAGGCGGCGCTCCGCACCGCGCAGCTCAACCTGAGCCACTGCCTGATCCGGGCACCGCAGGGGGGGATCGTCAGCCGGCGGACCATCCAGCTCGGCGAGACGCTGGCGGCGAAGCAGCCGTTCCTGAGCATCGTCCCCCTCGACTTCGACAACGTTTGGGTCGTGGCCAATCTCCGCGAGGACCAGATGGAACGCGTCCAGGCCGGCAACCCGCGCTCTGATCACGCTCGACGGAATCCCCGAGAAAACGTTTCAAGGCTGGGTCGAGAGCACCTCGGGGGGCACCGGGTCTGTGTTCTCGCTCTTCCCGCCCGACAACGCCACGGGAAACTTCGTCCGGGTCGTGCAGCGCCTGCCGGTGCGGATCCGGTTCGCGGAGGCGGAGAACTACCAGAATCGAATCCGCCCGGGGATGTCGGCGACGGTCCACATCGACGACACGACCGTCGTGCGCCGCAGCGATCGCGTGTGGTGAATCCGGAAAGGAGGACGGCGTGGGGACCAAGACACAGATCGCGGTGGCCGCGTTCGCCCTCCTGCTGCCGGCGGTCGTGGGCCGAGGGCTCCGCGCCGGAGACTTGCCCGCAGCCCCGCCGGGCGATCGAGCCGCCCCAGACCGACACCCTCCCTCCGGCCTTGCCGGAGCAGCCCGCGCGAGCAAGACGGCCGGCCATCCCTCCCTCCTCCGGCACCCCCCGCGCCGGGCCGGCCCATCCGACTCGCGGAGTCCCTGGCCTTGAGCCTGCGGAATGTCGAGACGGTCCAGGCGAACCTTTCGGTCCGGACCGCCACGGTGGCGCGGTTCGAGGCGCTGAAGGCGTTCATCCCACTCGTGGACATGCCCCAGCTCCAGGTTGGCCTGAGCCGGGTCACCGGCCCCGCGACCGGCAGTCAGACCGTCATCTTCCCCGACATCACCGGTGGCACGCCGTTTGCGAACCAGCCCGGGCTCGTCAACGCCGAGCTCAACCGGTTCAACATCTTCCTGCCACTCGACCCGTCCGGACACATCACCGCCCTGCCGATCGCCGAGGAAGGAATCCGCGCCAAGGAGCTGATGGAGCAGCTCGTCCGCCGCGCCCAGGCCGTGCTCGCGGCGCAGCGCTACTTCGAGGCCAAGCAGATCGGCTACGGCCAACGCGTCGCGGACGCCGGCGCCTACGTGGCGGGGGAGACGCTCGGGCTGGTGGAGCGAAAGCTCCGCGAAAAACAGGCGCACGACGTCGAGCTCAGCCAGGCCAGGGTCGACGTGGGGAGGGCCCGGGTCCTCGTGGCCGACCTGGGCAAGGCCGAGCGGAACGCGGAGCGCCGGCTCGGCGTGGCGGTGCATCAGTGCCGGCTGCTGGTGCCCCAGGAGCTCGGACCGGTTCCGATCGAGCCGGAGTCCGCCTTCGCCTTCGACCTCGCCGAGCCGGACCTGATCGACCTCAGCCTGGTGCCCGACTTCCCCCGCTGCCGCGAGGACGCCGTGCAACTGGCCAAGCGGCAACGGCTCGAGGTGCGGCTGATGATCGTCGGCCTGCGGATCGCCCGCCTCCAGCAGATTCGGGACAAGACCCGGCTGCTGGGCCTGGGACAGCTCCCCCTGGGCATGAGCTTCAAGAACACCACCAGCAACAACGGCGGGATCGCGCTGGGGCTCATCTTCGGCTCGCTCTATGACCTGCCGGTCGTCAATCTCTCCCTCTGGGCCAACATCGGGCAGGCTCGGCTGGACGTCATCCGCTCGCAGCTCGACCTGGAGAAGTCGCTGCTCGAGGTCGCCGAGGATGCCGGTAGCTCGTGGGATCGCTGGCAGCAGGCGGTCCGCGAGTGGGAGCAGCGGGAGGCCGAGTACCGCCTGCGGATCGAATACCGCGATCGTCGGGCGCGGCTCTACCGCGAGCAGCAGGCGATCCGGCTCGACGTGCTTGCCTCCGAGGTCGACTTGCTCCAGGGCGACGCCAACCGCTGGACCGCGTGGTCCAACCTCCAGCTCGCCCGGCTCGACATCCTCCGCGCCACCGAGCTGCTGCTCGACTATATTGAAAAGGCGGGGATCGCCGCCGTGCCGGCGGTGGTCGATGCTCCTCCCAAACCGGGTCATGGACACGGGTTCCTCCACCGGATGGTCCACCTGGGCGAGCTCGATTCCCGTGATGAAAAGGAGGTCCAGTGAGGAAGCCCGTTCGACCAGGCTCGACGCTCCTCGCACTGATGCTGCTTGGCGTCGCGTGGGCGCGCCCGGCATCTGCCCAATCCGAGGCCCCGATCGCGCCCCTGGCCCCCGAGCCACCCCCCGCGGCGTCAGCAGACAGCCCGGCTACGGCCGGGCGAGACCGTCACGCTGCGGGTTCGCCAGGTCATCCCGTGCGATGGGCTGACTCCCGGCGAGCGGCTCTTGAGCGGGCGGCCCGCGATCGCGCCGGGCGACCGCGTGGTCGCCGAGGACGTCCGGCCCGGCGTGCACCCCCCCGCGCTCATCGGCGGGACGATCGTCCACATCGCGCCGCCCAGGCGGTTCGCAAAGCCGGGCCGGGTGACCCTTGAGCTCGGCCAGCTCGTGCAGGCAGCCCCCGGCCGCTCCGAGCTGGTCCCGTGGATCTTCGACCTCGAGGACCGGCGGTTCAACGTCCAGATGCGGCGGCGGCTGATGCTGGCACTGTTCGCCGCCGAGGGTGCGGGGATCGGAGCGAGCCTCGGCGCGCAGGCCGGGCCATCGAACCCCGCGTACCTGGGGCTTGGAGCGGGGGTGGGCTTGCTCACGGGCATTGGATACGCCAGCCTGATGCCCGGGCGCGAGGCCAGCCTGGAACCCGGCGACACCTTCAAGATCACCGTCGGCACGCTGTCGTATCGGCCCCTCGCGCCGTCGCCGCCGCTCTCGCTTCACCCCGCGCCGGACCCGGCGAAGCGCACGAAGGAGCACGGCCGATGAGCCGCGCCTGGCCGGTCATCGCCCTGACCGTCGCGGCCGTGCTGGCGAGCACCGGATGCGACCGGCGGGCGGTAGCCCCCGCGGGCGATCTGCCCCCCGCATACACCCGGGACAAGATCCTCGACCCGAAGCTGGCCGAGGTCGCCCGAGCGTTCACAGCCTGGGCCGGCGAGCAGAAGGTGCAGGCCGGGGCCGTGTTCGGCAGGGTCGAGGTCCTCCCCCCGGCACCGACGCTCTTGCCCTACGGCATCGGCACATACCAGAAGCAACTGCGGCTGCCGGCGATCCTGATCACCGGACCGGGCTGGCGCGCTCTGGCTGGCGACGATCGCGAGGCGCTGGCCGCCCGTGCGTTCCAGGAGCTTTCCCGGCTCCTGGAATCGAGCGCCGGCGCGTCCGCCGTGCGGGCGACGGTCACGATCCAGACGCCGCAGGGGTTGGAGCTGTGCTGGATCAACGACCTGGAGCCGGGGAGGAAGCTCCTGCATGGAGAAGACGAGTGAACCTCGGCACCACCGCGGCATCGTCAAGGGCGCCTTGGCCGATTTGCTGGCGCTGCGCCCGGCGTTTGCCCTGGCCGCGGTCTGGCTGACGACCGCGGGGCACACGGCGAGCTTCCGCGAGATGGACGCCGCCCGCGGCTGGGTGACGGCCGAAGGCTACAGCCTGCACTCGATCTACCTCCTGGCGATCACCCTGACCCTGCTCGCCGCGCCACGACTGGCGCGCTGGTCCGGCAGCTATCCGCTGGTCGTCGCCGGGCTGACGATGCTGGGGGCCGGCTCGATCGTCAACGGCGTGCTGCTCCACGCGCCGCCGGAGCTGCTCGTGCTCGGCCGCGTGCTCGCCGGGATCGGCGCGGGGCTGGTGATCCGCTCGGCCCCGCGCATCCTGCCCGCCGGCCAGGAGGACCGCATCGCCTGGGCGGGCATCGTGCTGCCAGCGGCCGGGCCGGTCGTCATCGCCCTCGCCGTGGAGTGGTCCCCCTGGTGGTCCTGGCAGGGAGGCTTTCTGTTCGAGGTCGTGCTGGCCCTTTTGTCGCTCGCGCTCGTGCTCTCGATCGCCGACCCCCCCGACCTCGACCGGGATTCCCCTCCGGGGCCGGTCGAACCGCTGGGCTACCTTCCCGCGGCCGTTGTGGCCGCACTTTCGGTCTGGTACGTGATGCACTGGGGCCAGCTCCACGGCTGGCTCGAGGGACCGGACATCACTGCCGCGATGATTGTCGGGTCGGTCGCGCTCAGCGTGCTTCTCTGGATGGTCTGGCCGGGCCTCGATCCGGGCACGCTGCGCGAGGGGCTGCCTCGACTGGGGCTGATCACCTACGGCGGATTCGTGCAGTATTTCAATTCCCTGGACATGGGCGTCTACGGCGGCTTGCTGGTGAACTTCAGTCCCTGGATGCGTTCGTGGCTGATCTGGTCACTCACACTCGGGTCGACCGCGGCGCTCGCACTCGGCCGGATCGTCTGGCAGAAACGGTCGCCCGGCTTCGCCGGCGCGGCGCTCGGATTGCTTGTCCTGGCCGGCGGAATGAGCCTCTCACACCGCAACACAATGAACTGGCCATTCTGGAGCCTGCTCAACACCGTCGAGTTCAACTGGTTCGCCGCCCCCCAGCACTGGCAGCTCGCCCTGCCGCGGTTCTTGATGGGCTTCGGCAGCGGGATGGTGCTGCTGGCGATGACGACTTGCACCAGCCCTGAACCCCTCCGCGAGGCACGAATCCGGCCGTTGCTCCAGGTCGCGCAGTTCGCGGGCGGAACGTTGAGTGTCGGCGTTCTCGTGACGGTGCTCCTGGCCGCGCACCAGCTCCAGTACTCCTATGTCGCCGACCGGGGTTTCATCCAGGCGGTCGAGCGCGGCGACCGGAACTCACGGCTCGCCGCCCACGTGGCCACGGCCGGCGCGGGCGCGGCGGCGCGACAGGCCGAAGCGCTGGAATTCCGGGCCGTCAACTACGAGGCCGACAACCTCGTCTTCGCGACCATCTACGGAGGATTCCTGGTCGCCTCGCTGGTGCTGGCCGTCGTTTGCGGCGTCTATTCACTGCTGCGGTACCTCTCGTCGCCGTCGTCTTCGCCTGCCGAGCGAACGTAGCTTCATCCTAGTGATGGGGATCTCCGCCGTGTTGCTCCGGCGGGACCGACTCGCGCGGACTCGGCCGATGCTCTGGGTGCTATCACCCTTGTCGCCGGCGACTTCACCCATCTGTTCCGCTCGATGCGGGGGAAGGACGGGGCGGACCCGACGGCGGGCTATCGAGTCGGTCATCCCCGGCCCGACCCGCTATCCGTTCGCTTCAAGAGGGAGGCCGTGGCTCTCCGGTCAGCCGAGCAGCGACTCCAGGCGCGTTCGCTCCTGGGGTGCGACCAATTCGGCGTAGAGGTCGAAGAGGTGGCGCCGCGTTCGGCGATCCGCCGCGGCGCCGTCCCGAGCGCGGATCGACTTGAGGATCTCCCCATGAGCGCGGAGGAACTTCGTCCGGGCCTGGGCCTCTGTCTCGCCGGAGTGGCCCGTCGTGATCAGCCGGACGATCGGATCGCGCAACGCAGTCAGGATCACCACCAGCAGGCGGTTGCCGCTGACCTCGGCCACGCGGCGGTGGAACAAGGCGTCGGCCTCGACGAACCGGGCGAAGTCCGGGGTCTGCTCCATCGCCCGGTACGCCTGCTCCAGCGGGGCGAGATCCGCGGCCGGCCGCGCCGCCGCCAGCCGCGCCGCGGCCCCCTCCAGGACCATCCGCGCCTCCAGCAGCTCGGCGACAGAGGTCCGTTCGGCCGACAGCAGGCCGTCGAGGACCCGCGTCACCCCCAAGCTCGGCTGGCCCAACACGCGCGGGCCGCCCGGGTCGCCGTGCCGCACCGCGACCAGACCCAGGCTCTCGGCCACCCGCAGCGCTTCGCGGATCGTCGGCCGGCTCACCCCGAAGCTCTCCATCATTTCCCGCTCCGAGGGCAGCCGATCCCCCGGGCTCAATTCGCCCTCCAGGATCTGGTGTCCTCGGACACAAAACCTGCAAGAAATTCACTGGGTGTGCTTGGCGAACCATTGTCTCATCTTCGGGGCCGTCCAAGTCCATTCGAACGGATGGGCGTAGCGGCGGTTGTATTCCGGCCACGACGACATCACATGAGCGATGAACGCCTCACGACTCGCCCACGATCCGCGCTTCAGGTACCGGAGGTCGAACGCATGATTGAGCAACTCCGCCTGGTCCAACCACGAGGCGCGGGCCGGCGTCAAACAGGGGTGCCACCAGCCGTGACAGGCGGCCCGATAATCCTGGGTGATCTGGCCAGTATGGCTGGGGCCACCGTCATGGATCAGATAGATCCCCCGAAGCCAGCGGTGGTCCCTGCGGAACTGCTTCAAGGCCGCGACATAGGGATCGGCGTCGTTGGCCTCCAAGCAGACCGTCTCCATCTTCCCGCTATGAACGATCAGGAAATTCAGGAGATTGACCGTGCCATGCCGGACGTAGTCGAACTCCTGCTGCTCGATCGAGCCGGGGATGCCGCGACGGATCGGCACCCGCTCCAGGACCTGACGATTGGGCATCTCATCGGCACAGACGATCCAGATCCCGCGCCGGGCCAATCGCTCGGCGTTGCCATAGCACCAGAGCACTTTCTCGGCGCGCTGTTTGAAGCGGGCATCCAGGCGAGTCGTCCGCCAATAGCGCGTGCGATGAGGCTGCAGGTTGACGTCGTCGAGGATCCTGCCGACCGTTCGGGGGCTGATGGTCGGTACGATGCCGTCGGCGACGGCTTGGTCGGCCAGGTCATTACGGGACCAGTGAGTGATGTGCAGCCCGCGGGCCACGGGCTCCAGGCACGCCAATGCCACGATTTGGGCGCGCTGGAGGGGGGGAAATCGCGATGGGGCGTCCTGATTGTTGGGCGCGTGCATCGGCGAGCAACCCCGCCAAGCCATCGTGTCGATAACGCCGACAGGCCCTCCAGACCGTGGTTTCCTCGCATTGCATCTGGTCCGCGATGGCCTCGGTCCGTTGGCCGTCGGCGATCGCCAAGACGATCCGCGCCCGTTGCACCTGGAACCAAGGTGAGGTTTGACTGTGAGCCAGGTGGAGGAGGATCGAGTGATCATGGGGCTGGATAGTTAACGGATCGGGTCTTCGACCACGCATGGCAGGAGAACTCCAGGAGACCGGGGAGGTTCACTGCCAGCTTACCAACGCCCCCGAATTTCTTGCAGGTTTTGTGTCCGAGGACACTAGTGCTCTGTCACAGCTAAAAGTTAGGGTTGGGGGCTTTCCCCAAAAAGAAGATGATGTCGGGGACAAAGGAGGTTCCCCGTGAACAAAAAGTATATCGTTCGGCTGACGGATCAGGAACGGACCGAGTTGGCGGCCGTGATCAAGAAGTTGAAGGGGACAAGCGAGAAGGTACGGCGTGCCCAGATCTTGCTCAAGGCGGACGCGGACGGCCCAAACTGGACCGACCAGCGGATCGCCGAGGCATTCGGATGCCGAACCAAGAGCGTGGAGAACATCCGTCAGCGTCTCGTGGAGCGAGGCTTTGGCGAAGCGCTGGACCGCAGTAAGCGTGAGACACCACCGGTCGAGAAGTTGCTCAGCGGGGAGCAGGAAGCTCGGATCATTGCCACGCGACTGGGATCGCCTCCCCCGGGCTATGCCAACTGGACATTGCGCCTGCTGCGCGCAAGGTCGTGGAGTTGGGGATCGTCGAGTCCGTGAGTTACGAAACCGTGCGGCGTACGCTAAAAAAAACGGCATGACCAACCGCAAGCTTGAGTACTGGGTCATCCCGCCCAAGGCCGACGGCGAGTTCGTAGCCAACATGGAGGAAGTGCTGGAGACCTACGCGATACCTTATAATCCCGCCCGTCCGGTGCTGGGCATGGACGAGCAACCGGTGCAGTTGCTGAAGGAGACCCGCGTGCCCATCCCCGCCACCCGCCGACACGGCCGGCGCGTTCGACTATGAGTACGAGCGCGCCGGGACAGCGAACATCTTCATGTTCACCGAACCACTGGCGGGTTGGCGCGAGGTGGCCGTTCGCGAGACGAAAACCAAGGTGGACTGGGCGATCGAGATGGCTCGACTGATGGAAGGCCGTTACGCCGACGCCGAGCACGTGATCGTCGTGTGCGACAACTTGAACACGCACACCAAAGGCGCATTCTACGAGAGTTTTGCACCCGCCCGGGCGCGCCAGTTGGTCTGCCGCATCGAGTTCTGTTACACGCCCAAGCACGGTAGCTGGCTGAACATCGCCGAGAATGAGCTGAGCTCCCTGACACGCCAGTGCGTGTCCGGTCGCCGCTTCGGCGATGTTCCCACCCTGCGAGCGGAGACCGGCGCTTGGTCATCCGATGTCAACAGCACCCAGCGCGGCGTGGATTGGCAAATGAAGATCGACGATGCTCGCGGTAAACTCACGTCGGTCTACCCTAAGATTAAGCTGTGACAAAGCACTAGTGCTGGAGCTGCGCCAGGACCGCCTCGTGGGCGCGGGTCGGCTTGATCGGCTCGAAGGTCGGGGATGGCGACTTCTTGGGCATGATGCTCAGTATACTGGTCCGACATACCGTTGACAATCGGCCGCAGTAGGCCCTTATGGGCCGCGCATCGACAATTTGTTGTCGATGGTTGACTTTTAATTCAACTGCCCCGCAGGGGCCATTTGTTCCGGGCGCAGTCCCGAAAAAACGTAGAGTCTTCCTCCGTAGGCTCGCTGCGCCGTGCGCGCCTCTGGGGATTCCGAATTCCGGATTCGCGATTCCGGATTCCCGGATCATTCCCCTTCGGGAATCCGGAATCGCGAATCCGGAATCCCGATGGGGTTGCGGCCGAAGGCCGCGTTAGGATAGCAAACCGGGATACCCCTCGTGGCGCGGATCTGCAGGAGAGTGCGGTTGCATCCCTGATAATTCGACCCCGGCAGGGTGTGCGCCCTACGCTTATTAGTACCGCTCCCCGCAAATAAGGAATGGAATTGGCTACGGCCTTCCTCTCGGTCATGATATCGTTGACGTCGCTTCCGAGGATCACACCGCAGGGAGGTCACCATGAGAGGACGCAAGTCCGCATTGCGCGTGGTCTTAACTCCTGAGGAACACGTTCAACTCCTGAAATATCTGCGCTGCCCCTCGACCTCCCTGGGCTTGGCCCGGCCATGCCGGGCCATCCTCGAAGTCGCCGAGAGGACCCCCTTGGTCGCCGTGGCCCGCTTGGTCGGCCTGACCGAGAAGCATCTACGCAAGTGGGTCCAAGGGTTCCTCCACAGCGGTCTGGCCGGCTTGCACGATCGTCCCGGACGCGGCCGCAAGCCGGTCTTTTCCCCGAGGTCGCGATGTACGTGCTCGAGATCGCCTGCGAACGACCGGATCAACTCGGGCGATCGCTGTCTCAGTGGGACTGCACTGAGATCGTGCGCGAGTTGGTGCGCGACGGCGTGGTCTCGAGCATCTCGGCGGAGACCGTGCGTCGCATCCTCTTGAGCCACCGTCTCAAGCCGTGGCGGCAGAAGATGTGGCTCTCCCCGAAGGTGCCGCGGGATCCGGCGTTCGCTGCTTTGGTCCAGGAGATCTGCGATCTCTACACGCGGCCGCTGCACCCGGACGAGTTCGTCCTCCGCGTTGACGAGATGACCAGCCTGCAACCGCGCCCCCGGAAGTCGAAGTCACTGGCAACCGACACCGATCGACCGACCCGGGTCGAACACGAGTACGGCCGTTGTGGGGCGTTGAACCTGTTCGCGGCCTTCGACACCCGGATAGGAAAGGTCTATGGCCTGACGGCCTCGCGAAAACGGCAATCGGAGTTCATCACGTTTCTGGAGCAGTTGGATGCTGAGATCCCCTTTTCGGTGACGACGATCCACGTGGTGTTGGACAACGTGCAGATGCACAAGGGGAAGCAGGTGCAAGCGTGGCTGTCGAAGCATCCGCGGTTCGTGTTCCCTCATCCGCCGGTCCATTGCTCGTGGATGAACCAAGTGGAGCAGCTGAATCATCCCCACTGCGAAGCCGCATCTTCGGTGGCGTAGCGGACGCGGCGCAAGAGTTCGTCCGGGTCGTAGTTACAGCGACCGAGCATGGCCTTGCCGATCGTAATGACACTGCACTCGCTGTTCCGCGTGTTGGTGCACCACTGGGACGGCTCGAAGTCCAACTTCGCCTGCAGCCCCAGACCCGCCAGCAGCAGGTACGCCAACGCCAGGATCAGCAGGAACCGGTCAAACCGATCCGCGTACTGAATCCGCGTGTTCCGCAACGCCCAGCCGTTGCGGCGGTTCTTCTGATCTCGGAACAGCTCCTCCACCTGCATCCGGCAGCCGTAGAGCTGGCACAACGACTCGGCCCGGCCGTCCAGGTTGGTCATCAGATACCACGGTTCGTCGCGTTTCTTGGGCAGGTTGGGTCGCCAACGGATCACGATGTGGTGGGTCACACGGGCGTCCTTACGATACTGGACATCGCGGAGCACGTGAGCGATCCCCTTGAAGACCGGGTACTTACTCAGGAGCCCGCGATACCGCGGGCCGGCGACGGTCACCTTGGGCTTGATCCGCACCAGGTAGTCGAACGAAAGCTCCTGGCACACAGCGGCCCACTCCGCCCGGCCGAAGCCGCGGTCGGCCAGGATCACCACGCGGATCGTCTCGGGGATCACGGTGCGCAACAGCCGCAGCAACCCCTCTTCCAGGCTGTTCTGACTGCGAAAGAACTTCCATTCCGCGTAACTGGCCCAGAGCAAAGGGACGGCTCGACCCTTGATACAGGCGGCGGCCATCAGGGTGTGGAAGTCGCGGAATTCGGTCCAATCGAAGCTGACCAGGAGCCGCTTCTTCCGCTGGCGGACTAACCGGGCGATGACCTCGGCCATGCCCTCGGCGACCTCGATCCGCTCATTGCAGGTGAACCGCCACGCCCGTGTGATGGCACTCTTGGCGGTGATCGGCCCGGCCATCCCGCGACCGATCTGGGCGAGATTGGGGTGCTCGCAGCGAATCGCGGCGGCGACCAGGATCGCCAGAGTCCGAGACTGGCTGGGGAGGAGACGACTGGTGGCGATGACGACCCAGGTGAGGATAGACTGCGTAGACATAGTGGCTCCCTCCTCGGTGAAAGATGCGGTGCGCGAACACACCGATTGTCTCCTCCGTAGGGTCGGGAGCCACTATGTCTTAGGGAAAAAACGCCTGGTGGGGATGTCTCAGGTGGAGCAGTGGTTCGGCATCGCTCGGCGGAAACGGCTGCGGATCGCCGACTTCGCCAGCAAGGAGCACTTGGCCGAGCGGCTGATGGCCTTCATCCGCAGGGCTAGCGCTAACTGTGGCTAGATTGGGCAACCTGGGTCATGTTTCCTTTTTGTGATCCTTTGTCTATCATTCTCGATGGCGCTCCCTTTGCGACTACCCACGGAGGATGGACCATGGCGGAAGTTCGGCGAATAGGTCTGGACGAGGTCGCACGGCACTTCGAGGAGTTGGAGGACCCGCGCTCCTCGGTCAATCGCAAGCATCCCCTGGTCAGCGTGGTCATCATCGCCGTGATGGCGGTCCTGGCCGGCGCCAACGGACCCACCGCGATCGCCAAATGGGCCGCCCTCAAGGAGGAGTTCCTCGTGGCAAACCTGGACTTGCCCGATGGGGTCCCGCGCAAGGATGTCTTCCGTCGCGTTCTGATGGCCCTGCGGCCGGGGGCCTTCCAGGCCTGTTTTGTGAGCTGGCTGGAGTCGCTGCGCACCGAGGCGGCCGCGGCGACCGGCGTGGAGCAGCCCGTCCTCGCGGTCGACGGCAAGACGGCGCGGCGGAGCCACGATCGCCAGAACGGCCTGGGCGCGTTGCATTCGGTCAGCATCTGGGCCAGCGAGTTCGGCCTGACGCTGGGGCAGGTGGCCTGCGCCGAGAAGTCCCACGAGATCACGGCGATCCCCGAGGTCCTGCGGCTGGTGGACATCAGGGGGGCGATCATCACCATCGACGCGATCGGGGCCCAGAAGGCGATCGCGGCGGAGATCATCGACGGCGAGGGGGACTACGTCCTGGCGCTGAAAGGGAACCAGGAGACGCTCCATCAGGCGGTCATCGATCACATCCACGAACAACTCGAGGGCGAGTTGGAGGGGGCCCAAGAGCAGGTAACGACCGAGAAGGGCCATGGGCGCGCAGGAGACGCGTACGTATCTCCAACTCCCGGCCCCCGAGGGCCTGCCGGGGTTCGGGCTCTGGAAGGCGCTGAAGACGATCGCGGTGGTGACCTCGCTGTGCGTCCGCGACGGGAAACAGAGCGTCGAGGTCCGGTACTACATCAGCAGCCTGACCATGGACGTGAAGCGGCTGGCGAGGGCTGTCCGGGGCCACTGGGGTATCGAGAATAGCTGCCATTGGGTGCTCGACGTGACCTATCGCGAGGACGAGTCGCGGATCCGCGAGGAGGCGCTGCGGGAGAACTTCGCCTGGCTCAACCGCTTCACGTTGTCGCTCTTGAAACGGCATCCCGACCGCACCAGCCTCGCCATGAAACGCCGTAGTTGTGGCTGGAACGAAAACTACTTGCTGCAAGTCCTTACCGGATCTACATGTTAGTATGCGCTGGCCCTGAGGTCCTCGGCGAGGTCAACACGCTGGCAAGATCCGCACTGATCGGCGTCGCTCTTGCGGCGGTCGTTGTTACGTTCGCCCATTTCGGCGGGTGGTTCACTCCGAACGATGGTAGCGGGCCCAGGGATCTCGGTTGAGAACATTTTTTGAAACTCGCAATTCATTATAATGTATATATTAATGAAAATATTATTATAATAGCTTGCGCCAACCCGAAAAACAAAGGCTTGATTCAATGCTGGATTTCCAGAACACGTCGTTTCGAAAGGCCCGGCGAGGTCCAATCGATACCGCGGAGTTGCTCAGGCTCTTGGCCCCGCTGGCCGTGTTCTGGCTGGCCAACGCCGTCCCGTCGCCCCTCTCGGCGCAGGTGAATGCACCGGCAAACGCCGCCTCGGCGCTGAGAGAGCTAGCTCATTACGAGCCGACAGGTCTGTCTCTGCTACAGCCTTATGTGCGCGGGAAGGTCCCGGTCGTCTTCGTGCACGGGCTCTGGGCCAGTCCGTGGTCGTGGAGCCGGATGATCAAGGCCCTCGAGGCCGAGCCTGCGCTCAAGGGTAGCTTTCAGTTCTGGACGTACGGCTACTCGACCGGCGATCCGATCCCTTTCACGGCGTATCTCCTCCGGAGGGACCTGGACGAGGTGCGCCGGAAGCTCGATCCCAGCAAGGCCGACCCCGCATTCGATCGGATGGTGATCATCGGCCACAGCATGGGCGGCTTGCTCACCAAGATGATCGCGGCCGAATCCGGCGATCGACTCTGGCGGGTCGTCAGCGATCATCCTTTCGCCGAGTTGATGGGCGAAGAGGATGATCGCAAGCTCTTTCGCAGTGGCCTGTTTTTCGGCGCGCATCCGGGGGTCCGCCGCGTGGTCTATATCGCAACGCCGCATCGCGGCAGCCGGTTCGACCAGGGCTCGATCCAGCGGGTCGGGACGCGGTTGATTCGCATGCCCGACCCGCTGCGCGCCGCCCACGATCGGCTGGTGGCACAGAACCCGCCGCACTTTTTCCGGGAACACTTTCGGAAGGGTCTGCCCAGCAGTATCGACGAGCTGGAGTGGGGCTCACCCATCCTAACGGGCCTCTCGGAGCTGGCCCATCCCCCAGCACTGAAGGTCCATTCGATTATCCCGGTCCGTCCCGGCTCGCCATCCGACCATCGGACCGACGGCTTGGTTAGCTATGAGAGCGCTCACATTGAAGGCGTGGCCTCGGAGAAGGTTGTCTCCGCCGGCCACCTGTGCCAGGATCATTCGGAAGTCATCGGCGAGGTGCACCGAATCCTCTCTGAACACGCAGCCGCGCATTGAACCCGGACGGCCTCTCCTCGACACTCTGTCGTAACGCGCGGTCGTTGGAACCCATGCCCGCGGCAAGACCCTCGCAGCCGTCAGCGCGGCGTCTGGGGGCCAGGTACTGGTCCCGGTCCTTGGGGACGGCCGGGCACGATCGGATGCCGGCACAGATTCGGAAACGGTTTCCGACAGTAGTCATCCGGGCCGCAGGCTGGCGAAAAGCAGCGAGGGTCCCACCAGTGAAAGAGCCCGCCTCCTGGATTCCAACCACCCACCGGGTGAATCCTGTGGAGGAAGTGTGATCGGGACGGTCCGTGATCGCCAGGTTCACCCGCATTCGCGGCCGTCGTGGCAATGAGTGCCATGGCGATGGCTCCAAGTCCTGCTCGGTGACTCATCGCGTGCCTCCTCTTATCCGGGATTGCGTTCAACGCTCGCCGGCGTGTCCTCGCGAACCAACGGAGCCGGCAGGTTCGGTTCAGCGGCAACCTCACGCGGCACCGCCCAAGGAAGGTTCGATTCGCGAACCAGCGGAGCAGGCAGGCTCGGTTCCGGGGAAGCAGGGGCGGGTTGGCCGTGTACTTCGTTCAAACGCAGTTCCCAGCCTCCTCCTAACGCCCGATAAACGTCGATCAGGCTCAGAGCGATGTTGCCCGCGGCGACCGCCAACTGGTCTTGCTGCTGCACCTGTGTGGTTTCCAGGTTGAAGACCCTGTTGAAATCAATGGTACCGGTGCGGTACTGCTGCACGCCAAGCTGGGTGGCTGCGGTGGCCGCCTTGACGCTACGATCCAGGTCCTCGGCCTGTTCCCGAGATCTCAAGAAGCCCCGGAGCGGAGTCTGGACTTCCCGGCCGGCCCTCAGGACCAGATTCTGGTAGGTCGCAATCAGCTCCTGCGTCCTGGCGATCTGCAAGCGTACGTTGTTCTTGATCCGGCCGTAATTCAAGATGTTCCAACTAAAGCTGGGAAAGATGGCTCCGATGAAGCTCTTGGTCTCGAAGAACTGGGAAAAGTCCTGGGCATCCCAACCGATGATGCCATTGATTGCGAGGGTGGGGTACAGGGCGGCCTCGGCCACTCCGATCTGAGCGCTCTGGGCCGCCACCTGGCGCTCGGCGCTGCGGACGTCGGGGCGCCGGCGAAGGAGATCCGCCGGAATGCCCGTGGCGACCCATGCCGGCGTGCTCGGCATGGGGTTGCTGCCCAGTTCGGGTCCTGGTCCCAGGTCCGGCTCCAGGTCGCGTGGCGGCATGCCAATCAACGTGCACAGCGTGTCGTTCGCCTGCCCGAGCGCGATCTGAAGCGACGGGATGGTTGAACGGGTCTGCTCCAGGACGGTCCTCGCCTGCTCCACGTCAAGCCGGGTCGTGGTGCCGACCCGGAATCTCTCCGCGGCGAGGGTCAGGACTCCCTCCTGGATCCGAACGTTGTCCCGTGCGATCTTGATCCGTTGCTGGGCGACTCGATATTGCACATAGTTCGTGGCCACGTCCGCAAGCAGGGTCACCAGTGCGGCGTCATAGTCTTCCACCGAAGCATCCAGGCTGGCATTGTTCGACTCGATGTTCCTGCGGATGCGGCCCCACAGGTCGAGCTCCCAGCTCAGGTTGAAGCCGTCGAACCAGTTGGAGAACGCAGCCGACCGTTGATTCGGCGGAGCCAACGCGAGAATCGGCCCGATCAACGGCATGTTGGAGTTGAGGTTGACCCGGCTGTACGCCGCCGTCGCCTGCTGGGTCTGGGGGAAGATGTTGCCCACGGCGATCGCCTGTCCGGCACGGGCTTCGAGGACGCGCGTGCCCGCGATCCGCAGGGTCGGGTTCTGCTCGTAAGCGGTAACAATCAGGGCGTCGAGCGTGGGATCCTGGAAGACTTGCCACCAGTCTTGCAGGTGCTGGTTCTGCACGCTGGGATCGTTGGCCTGGATCCATTCCTCAGCTACGGGTGCCGGCGGCTGACCATAGTTGGGCCCGACCTTGAAACCGTTGTGAATCCACTGTCGGGGGCTGGTCAAGACGCATCCGCTGTTGAGCACGACCGCGACCACCAGGCCGGCCAGCGCGGGCCATCGCCGGAGGCGAGTACAAGAAATCGGGTGGGCATCGTGTCCTTGTGGAACTCGCCAAGCCATACGTCTTTTCCGTCGTGTGTGTTTCCGTTCACGGCTTCTCGCAACGGAACATCGCTCTCGGCAAATCGAGAACGATCCGCACAGACGGAACTATCGGCCGGTCCAGCGCGGACGCTTGAGAATGGCCGTGTAAAGAGGACCGCATCCACGCAGCCAAACTGTCCAGCTCGTTCGGTCTATCGGGTCTATTCCGCCCCGATGTGCTCCCCCTTTTCGGCCACGGATCGCTTCATGAGGAAAACAAGAGGGACCAGGGCCAACGCTAGGACAGCGAACAGCCAGAAGTCGTCGAAGTACGCCAGTGAAGCCGACTGCTGCTGGCGGAGGTTCTCCAGCGCCTGCAAGGTCATCTGCTGCGATGCGGCCGGGTCACCCGTCTGCTCGACGAAGAACGCCTGGCCCTCCCGGAAGAAGTCGTTCACGTGCGGGTTCAAGGGGTCGAGGAACTCGCCCACGCGCGCCGTGTGGAAATGCTCGCGTCGCCACTCGAAGGCCTGGGCCAGAGACGTGCCGACGCTGCCCCCCTCGTTGCGGAGCAGGGCGAACAGGCCGACCGCGGCCCCGCGGAGATGGGGGGGGATGTACTTGAATGCGGCCACGTTGATCGAAACGAAGATCATCGACAGGCCGACGATCAACACCACCCGCGGCCAGACCACCAGATCCGGGCTGATGTACAGGTTCATCAGCGCCATCCAGTAGTTCCCGGCCGCCATGATCAGCAAACCCCCAGTGATCAACCAGCGGGCATCGAAGCCCCGACCGATGAGGGTGCCGACCACGATCAGCCCCATGATGGAGAAAACGCCCGACGGCGACTGAACCAACCCTGAGACATAGGCGTCGTAGCCGAACTGGGACTGGAGCAGGCCGGGAAGGGACGTGCTGGCGCCATAGAGGATCCCGTACGCACAGAAGATGATGATGCAGCAGGCCGCGAAGTTCCGTTCGGAGAGCGGCCGGAAGTCGACCACCGGGTGGGCGATCCGCCGTTCCCTGAAGATCAGGCAGCCCAGCCCGAGAACGAACAGGACGAAAAGCGTCTGCACCCGCCAGAACGGGTCATTATACCAGTCCCACTCCTGGCCCTTGCTGAGCATCACTTCCCAGCTCGACATGATCAAGATGAGCAGCCCCAGGCCGATGTAGTCGAAATTGAGCGGTAGTCGACGCAGCTCGGCCCGCTGCTTCTTGAGGTAATCGGGGTCGGCGACCAGGAGGTAAGACGCGAGGAAGCCGAGGGCGCCGACAGGGATATTGATGTAGAAGATCCAGCGCCAGTTGTAGGTGACCGTGAGATAACCGCCCAGGGTCGGGCCGACGACCGGCGCCAGCAGGGCCGCCACGCCGAACATCGTCTGGGCCGCGCCTTGTTTCTCGGCTGGGAAGGTGTCCAGGAGGATGGCCTGGCTGGAAGGCTGGAGTCCGCCGCCGCCCAGACCCTGGATCACCCGGAACAGGATCAGTTGTTCGAGGCTCGTGGCCATGCCGCACAGCCCCGAGGCGATGGTGAACACGGCGATCGAGAGCAGGAAGTAGTTGCGACGGCCCAGGTGGGCCGACAGCCAACCCGTGATCGGCAAGATGGTGGCATTGGCCGCGAGGTAGCTGGTGAGGACCCACTCACTGTCGACGTTCGACGCCGAGAGGCCGCCGGCGATGTACCGCAACGCGACGTTGGCGATCGTGGTATCCAGAACTTCCATGAAGGTGGGCACGACCACCGCGGCCGCGACGAACCAGGGGTTGATCGCCGGGCGGTCGAGGGCGCTCGGCGCCAGGGTCACGCTGCTCACGCGGGGCTCCTTCGGAACGAGCCAGGAGGAACGGAGATTCGCAAGGCCGCCGGTGTTTCCGCCTTCAAGGGCCGCTGTGGCCTCCGGAAAGCGGGGGCGTTGTTTGCGAGGTTGCCCGGTCGTCCGCCACCGTTGGGCCCGGCGGAAGCGAGTAGAGCGGCTGCAGGACATCCCCGGCGTGCGGCCCCGTGGGCCCTTCCTTGAAGTAGACGTACGGGACCACCGACAGGCCAACGAACAACGGGGCCTTGTCCGGATCGTAGTCGGTCAGCTCAACGCGAACCGGCAGCCGCTGGACGATCTTCACGAAGTTGCCGGTGGCGTTCTGCGGCGGGAGCAGAGACAGGGTTTGACCGGTCCCCATGGTGAAGCCGGTGATGCGGCCCTCGTACTCACGCCGGCTGCCGTACATATCGACCTCGCAGCGCACTCGGTGGCCGATGCGCAGGTCCACAAGCTGGGTTTCCTTGAAATTGGCATCAATCCAGATCTCAGTGAGCGAGCGGACGGCCATGAGACTTTGCCCCACGGCGACGTTGTTGCCGGGGTTGACGTTGCGGCGGGTCACCACGCCGTCGATCTCGCTGACGATGTCGCAGTAGCGGAGGTTCAGGTCGGCCTGAGCCAAATCGGCGCGGGCCTGCTCGCGCTTGGCCTCGGCCTGCTTGACGGCCGGCGCCTTGGGAATGATCTGCGCGAAGATCTTGTCGACATCGCGGCCGGGGTCCTGCTTGTAAAACTCGTCGAGAGCCTCCTTGGGGGTTGCGTTCCATCGCGTCGGCACATAACCGAACTGGGACGTGGTCTCGAGTAACTGTCCCATTGCCTGGCTGACGGCGGAGAAGGTTTGGTCGAGCTGATCCGGCACTTCGCCCAGGTCGTGGCCCTGGGGCGGCTGGGCGGGAAGCCCCAGGCCGACCCGGGTGGCGTACACGGCCTGGAGGGCCTGATCGACGGCCGCTTCATCGACCTTGACCGTCTGCTCGCGCTGGTCGAGATCTTCCTTGCTGATGCCCCCGCTCGGCGCGAGCTCCCGGCCCCGCTTGAGGTTGGCCCGAGCCAGCGCCCGGGTCGCCTCCCGGCTCTTGAGAGTCGCCACGTTGCGCGCAGGTTGGCGATCTGGGTGTGAACATCCTCGATGCTGTGCTCGAGCCGGTAGCGATTGGCTCGGCCCTGGGCAATCAGGCTACGCACTTGCGCCTCAGCCGCCGCGAGGTTCGTTTCGGCGACCGCCAGGGCGGCCTTCGCGATCTCGACTTGAACCTGGTAGGGTTCCTTGTCGAGCTGAACCAGTAAGGCCCCCTTTTTCACGCGGTAGTTGTCGTCGACCAACACCCGGCTTACCTGGCCCGAGACGCGGGGAGCCACGAAGGTCACGTGGCCGTTGACGTAAGCGTCATCGGTGGAAACCGTGTTCAGCGCCGTTTCCACCGCAGGCTTCATCAGATATCCTCCGATCGCCAATCCAGCCAACGCCGCCAACCACAGCAACCCCTTTCGCCCGCGGTGCGATGACGACCTGGCCTCGGCGGGTTTGGGAGGTCCGTCTGCCGACAGCGTCTTGGGAGGGTCAGTTTTTGCTCCCGTTCTCGTCTCCGAAATCTCATCATGAGAGCTTGCCATTCAGGGATCCCCCTTTCGGACTGCCGGACATCACGTTGCGTTTCTTGCGCCGTCGGTCTGCATCATACCTCAATCGGTGCGGTGCGATCGACTTCATCGTGGCAGCAGTCGGCCGCTCCAGCGCCGCTTGATCGGTTCTATCACAACGACTGAGACAGAGAAGCTATCCGATCGGCCGGCCGGGCGAAAGATTCCCACCAAACGAGGCCCTCCGGGGCATGAGCCGGGGCAGTCTAGAGTGCCCCACGAGGGGCCGGGAAGCTAGGATTGATCCGCCGTGGTCGGCGGCGATCGCGATCCTCCGGAGAATGCCTCTCCGTCGTGCCCCGCACCTCAACGTTTCGCCCGCTGCAACTGGTCCTTCGCTGCCTCGACAACGCGCTCCGCAGTAAAGCCGAATTCCCGCTGGAGATCCTTGAGCGGCGCCGAGGCCCCGAAGGACCGCATGCCGATGCTCTGGCCCTTCGCCCCGACGTACTTCGTCCAGCCGAAGACCGACGCTAGCTCGACCGAGACCCGCGCCGTGACGTCGGGGGGCAAGACCGCATCGCGATAGGCCGCGTCCTGGTCGTCGAAAAGCTCCCACGACGGCATGCTAACGACGCGGGATCGGAGGCCCTCCGCGATGAGTTGCTCGTGCGCCTCGACGCAAAGCGCAACCTCACTGCCGGAGGCCATCAACAGGACATCGGGCTGGCCGCCCGGCGTATCGGCGAGGACATAGGCGCCCTTGGCCAGCCCCGAAGCCGGAGCATACTTGGCGCGATCGAGCGTCGGGACGTCCTGACGCGTGAGGATGATGGCCGCTGGCTGGTGATGGAGCTGCACGATCACCTTCCAAGCTTCGACGACCTCGTTGGCATCAGCGGGTCGGAGCACGATGAGGCCAGGGATCGCCCGCAGCGACGCCAGTTGCTCGATCGGCTGGTGGGTCGGGCCGTCCTCGCCGACGCCGATCGAGTCGTGGGTGAAGATGTAGATGACCGGGATCTCCATGATCGCGGCCAGGCGGATGGGCATCCGGCCGTAGTCGCTGAAGATCAGGAAGCCGGAGCCGAAGGCCCGCACCTTGATCAGCGCCATGCCGTTGAGGATGGCCCCCATCGCGTGCTCGCGGATGCCGAAGTGGAGATTGCGACCCCCGTAAGCGACGGCCTCGAAGTCGCCTGCGCCGTCGAACGTCAGGCGCGTCTTGGTGGATGGGGCCAGGTCGGCCGCGCCTCCCATCAGCCAGGGGACGTTCCGGGCGACCGCGTTGAGGACCAGGCCCGATGAATTCCGCGTCGCCATCCCCTTGCGGTCGGCGGGGAAGGCCGGCAGGCCCGAATCCCAGCCCTCCGGGAGCTGGCGATGCTGCATCCGGTAAAACTCGTCGGCCAGGTCGGGGTACGCGGCCTTGTACCCCTCCACCCGGGCGAACCAGGCATCGCGCAGCGCCTTCCCACGCAGGCCCATACCCTGGTGGAAGTGCTCGTAGACCCCGTCCGGTACGAGGAACTTCGCGTCCTCCGGCCAGTGGTAGTTGCGCTTCGTCAGTCGGACTTCCTCCTCGCCCAGGGGCTCGCCATGGGCGGCGCTGGTGTCCTGCTTGTTTGGCGCGCCCCAACCGATGTGGCTGTCGACGATGATCAGGGTCGGCCGATCGCGCTCGTCGCGGAAGACGCCGAAGGCGCGGTCGAGCAAGTCCAGGTCGTTGGCATCGCCCACCCGGGTGACGTTCCAGCCATAGCCCAGAAAACGGGTGGCGACGTCCTCCGAGAAGGCCAGAGCGGTGTTGCCCTCGATCGTGACGTGGTTGTTGTCGTAGATCCAGCAGAGGTTGGAGAGCTTCCAATGGGCGGCGAGCGAGGCGGCCTCGGAGGAGATCCCCTCCATCATGCAGCCGTCGCCGCAGAGGGCGTAAACGTTGAAGTCGATCAGGTCCTCGAAGCCGGGCCGGTTGTAACGTGTGGCCATCCAGCGGCCCGCCATAGCCATGCCGACGCTGTTGGCCAGGCCCTGCCCCAGCGGACCGGTGGTGGTCTCGACGCCCGAGGTCCAGCGGTACTCGGGGTGGCCGGGACATCGGCTATGCCACTGCCGGAACGACTTGATCGCCTCGAGGGGGACCGACGGCTCGCCCAGCCTCTCATATTCCTTGCTGACAGCCCGGACTCCGCTCAGGTGGAGCAGCGCGTACAGCAGCATCGAGGCGTGGCCGGCCGAGAGCACGAACCGGTCCCGGTTGGGCCAGATGGGGTCCTGAGGATCGAAGCGAAGCACGTATTGCCACAGGTAGTAACCGACCGGGGCCATCGCCATCGGCGTCCCGGGGTGTCCCGAGTTTGCGACCTGGATCGCGTCGATGGCGAGGGTGCGAATCGTATTGATGCAGACCTCGTCAAGCGGATGCCTCTGGAATTTGATGCTGGGGCTCTTGTCGATCGGGATCGTCATGCTCGACCTCCTCGGGGCGAAGCCGCACTGCTGGCGTCGCCGGCCGCGTCGAAGGGCAAGACGAAAAATGGTCGATTGTCGCCGATGGTCATGATTGGACCCTCCTTACTCCGAGATCGAATCGTGTGCCGAACCATGATAATCTCCCGCGGGCCGTCGCGCTACAACCAGCCGCCGGTGAACCCGGCCCGCCGCAGCCCTGCGACGATACACGGGCAGCGGCGCGTAATGTCCCAGATCAGGCCGTTGCGGTAGTTCTCGATCATCAGCGCCACCGGCCCCTGGTCGATGCCGAACTGAATTGGCGTCACCCACCAGCCGGTCGGGCTGTCGTCCACGCGAAACGTCTGGTTGAACGATGCCTTGAACCCGTACGGCCGGTCCTGGCCGCCCAGATTCAGGCCAGACAGATGGTAGACGGTGGGAATGACGATCTCCGGGGCGAATGGCAACGAGCCGACCACGACCCACGGTGCCACGGTTCCGTCGTCTGGGCCGTACGGGGCGCCGCGGCCGGTGTAGTCGAAGAACTCGCGCTCCACCCCGTCCACGTCCCGCTTCATCCAGCCGGGGCCGTCGCAGGCCGTGAACCCCCAGCAGTTCTCTCCATAGCCGGCGAACTGCCGTGGGTTATTGATCGCGTATGCCTGCTGCACGAAAGTGGCCTGCCGGCTGTTCTCGAAGTAGTCGCTGTTGTGGTCCCTCATGAAGGCGTCACGAAGACCACGAAAATCGATCCACAGGTGCGAGAGCTGGTGGGTGAACAGTGGCCCGGAGTAGAGCAGCTCGCGACCGTAGAGCTCCTTCCACTGGTAGGTCGCGCAGTAGGCGGCGTAGCTCTCCGGGGGCAGCGGGTGCGTGGGCGATCCCAGGCCCAGCACGTACAGGAGCAGCCCCTCGTCGTAGCCCTCCCAGCGATACGGGATGAAGCCGTTTTCCGGCCGCCAACCGTGCGTCAGCGTCGCGCCCCCGTTCCGGGCCCAATCCCAGTCGGCCCGGCAGTAGAGCGCGTCGGCCAGGCGGCGGACCTCAGCCTCGTCGGCCGTGTCCTGGTCGAAATACGCTGCGGCGGTGAGCATACCCGCGAACAGGAACGCGGAGTCGACCGTCGAGAGCTCACACTGCCACACGCGGCGGCCGGTCTCGATGTCGAGGAAGTGGTAGAAGAAACCCTTGTACCCGGAGGCATCGGGCTCCGGCCCCTGTGGAAGGTCGTGCAGGAAGCGCAGTCTCCTGCGGGCGAGCTTCGCCGCGAACGGCCGGAAGAACACGCCGCGCTCGACCATAACGGGGAGGGTCGCCATGGCCATCCCCACGGCGGCGATGCTGCACGGAGCGGCCGGATCGGTCTTATCCCGGACCAGGCCGTTATCGGGATTGGTCTCGTGCAGGTAGTAAAGGATGGTGGTCCACTGGAGCCGGTTGAGGTCCAGCTCAGTCGGCGGACGAGTCTGCTCGAGCTCGGCTTGTGGTTCGTCGGCCATGGCTCACCCTTTCTCGTGACCCAGCGTGACCCGCCCGTCATGCTCGCGGCCGTCGTCGCGCAATGGCACCACGGCGCCCGGCACCATCTGCCCATCCACCAGGACCGACCGCAATCCTCGGCCCGCTCCGGCCGGGTTCTCCACCCGGATTCGGTAGGTCGCGGTTCCGTGACGGTAGGCGATCTCGTACCCAGGCCAGCGGCCCGAGATGCAGTGCTCGACTCGGAGCAGATCACCGGAAAGACGGATACCGAGGATCGCTTCGAGGGCGACGCGGTACAGCCAGCCCGCCGAGCCAGTGTACCAGGTCCAGCCGCTGCGACCGGCGTGCGGCGGAGCGCCATCGATGTCGGCACAGACCGCGTAGTCGAGATCGTCCCCTCCAGGACATAGGAATACTCGTTCTCGTGCCGGTGGATATGGGGCAGCACGAGCCGCGCCGGTTCGATCGGATGTTCTACGACCGCGAAGGCCCCTCCAGTGTCCGCCACGGAGACCTTGAGCACCACCCCCATACCGCCGCGCAAGACCGAACGGCCCTCGCTCAGCTTCACGACGATCGACGGTACGTCCATTTTCGGTCCATTCGTCTGCATGGGATGTCTTCGATGTCGACGCCTACTTTACACCCGCCCACGGGCATGGTCGAGATTCGGGTGCGAGAGCCGAAATGGTTACGTCGAACAGCGGTCACACTCCGACGAAGATCAAGAACTCTCCGAGCCGCGGAAACCCGCGTTCATCGATGGATCAAGACAGGAGAGGCGAGAACCGGCGTGGGGACATCGCTGGCGGACTCGCCGCACCCTACGAGCTTCCATCGGATGTAGCTCGCCACCAGATCGACCGTGAACAGATCATCGACCCGGCTCAGCCGCCGGTCGCGCTCCAGGTTCCTCAGGTCGGCATAGGGCATGTAGGAGCGCAGCACCGCCAGGCCCTCGTCGGTCACTCGGCCATCCTGCACGATGTCCTTGTCGCCTCGGAAGACTGCCTCAGCGAACAACTCACCCTGCCGGATCTTGATGGCGAACTCACGCTCCAGTCGGAACATGATGTCCAGGAAGTCGATGGACTCCGCCCCCAGATCCCCTTTCAAGGCAGTGAGTTCAGGGTCTTGGCGTTCCACCGCGGATCCGAGGTCCGTATCATAAATACCCATCGGATTGCACCTTCGGTCCTCTCAGGAGTCCTTCGGTTATGGAGGTCGCCGTCTTTTCCGCAGCCGTCCGGAGTCCTTCGGTCCTCAACGACACCCCGTTTGCCGCCGAGGTGCTGAGTCGGCTTCCTCTGGCCGACTCGGTGTGGCGGTTGCTGCACTACGCGATGGCGGATTCGTGGCTGGATGATCTCTGGGCGCGAAATCGCGGGCCCTGCTTCGAGAAGCAGTTGAAGTTCCGCACGCTGGCCCATCTGATCACCGATGCCTTGATCGAGCACGAGGGGAGTGGCTACCAGGCCTTCACGCGGGCCCAGGAACAGGGCACGCTGCCGGTCTCGATCACCTCGTCCTATGACAAGTTGGGGAACCTGCCCCTGCCCCTCAGCGAGGCCCTGCTCGCCGAAGGCACCCAGCGGCTCAACGCGGTCCTGCCTGAGACCCTGGCCGTGGAGCCGTTGCCGGCGTGTTGGGCCGGGTTTCGAAGTCTTCGGGGCCGACGGCAAGGCGATCAAGCACGTTCGCCGGCTCCTCAAGCCGTTGCGCGGCTTGCAGGCGGGGATCCTCGGTGCGCGGGCGTCGGTGGGCTTGGACCTGCGGACGGGCCTGGCCGTCGCGATGGTGGGCCACCTCGACGGCGAAGCCGGTGAAGCGGCTCTCACCGAGGGCCTGCTGCCGAAGCTCGCGGCGCTGGCCGGCGGCGTGGAGAAGCCGTGGTTGGTGGTCCTGGACCGACTCTACTGCAACCTGAGTTTTCCCCGGGAGGTGTTGAAGGCCGGCGGCCATTTCCTGATCCGCTACTGCAGCAATACGACGTTCGTTCCCGATGCGTCCCGGCCGGCGCAGGAGCTCCGCGACGCCGACGGGCGCCGGATCGTGCAGGAGTGGGGCTGGCTGGGCAAGGTCGCCAAGGCGGACCGCGTGTACGTGCGCCGGATCACCAAGCATCTGGCCGACGGCAAGGAGCTCGGCGTGATCACGGACCTGTGGGACGAGACGACGTATTCCGCCGTGGCGATGCTCTCGACGTATCGGAGTCGTTGGGGTCTGGAGACGGTCTTCCAGCAGATCACCGACGTGTTCTCGCTGAAGCACCTGATCGGCACGCAGCCGAAGGCGGTCCTGTTCCAGTTGTCGTTCTGCCTGCTGCTGTACAACGCCCTGCAAGTCGTGCGTACGCACCTGGCATCGCATCAAGAGTGCGAGGCGAAGGCGATCTCCAACGAGAAGCTCTTCGGCGACGTGGAGCGGCAAATGGTGTCGGTCAGCGAGTTGGTTGAGGTCAAGACGTTGCTGTCGTTGCTGGGCGCCGTGCCGACGGCGAGTGAGGTGCGCACGTACTTGCGGGAGCGGTTGCCGGCGCCTGGAGCGACCGTTGGTGGAAAGCGCCCAGCTCCGGCCGTGGCGGTCATCAGAAAGTCAAGAAGCGTGTGCTCGGCAACCATACGTCGACCTACCGGGTTCTCCAGCAAGCACATGAGCAAAAGACGGGGCCCCCTAGAGCCAGAGGAAAACCCTGAACTCACTGCCTTTCAAGGTGGCGGAGGGCGTGACGTCGTCTTCGTCGACGCCCAGGGGTTGCACCAGCACTTTCGTGACCCTCGCATCGATTTCGTGTACGTCTGCCATGACCTGGTCCCTTCTCGACGATGTTGAAGCAGGA
This sequence comes from uncultured Planctomycetota bacterium, assembly GCA_963845755.1. GTDB lineage: Bacteria > Planctomycetota > Planctomycetia > Isosphaerales > Isosphaeraceae > CAWJTV01. The sequence goes on along the minus strand of CAWJTV010000009.1, from coordinate 225,858 downwards.
AAACAGCGGCTGAGGGGATCCCCAGCCCGTTCACACCTACTGAGCGTGGCGACAGGTCATCGGGCCTGGGCTTGTTGTGGTACTCGGTGCGTAGGGCAAGGGACGATCGGGGCCCCTCTCGATTTACTTGATCTCTCTGGCCCCATGGCGCGGAGTCTCGGTCGGGGCAATGAAAACCCGGTTGCGCGGGAACTTCTCGAAAAGCGACGCCGGCCTTCTGAAGCTGGTGGCCAGCACGTTCGACCGGGTTGCCGGCGATCCAGCAAAAGCTCGCCGACGACAACCCCGCCGTCACCCGATTCCGCTTCCTCCTGGCAACCAGCCACCACAACCTCGGCAGTGCGGCTCATAGGCACGAGCAAGCCAGCGGAGGCGGAGGCCGAGTTCCGCACGGCGGTGGCGCTCCAAAAGCCTGATCGCCCTCCAAGCGGCGACTTCAGGCCGACGACCGGCGGGCGCGGCTCGCCGTGGCCGAGTTGGGTACGAACAATCAACAATACCGTGCCTCCGTTCCGAGTCGGCTCGCTGCACCTGGCCGATCATGATAGAATGCACCAAAGGAGCATCCTCATGCCGCTCAGAGACCACTTCCGACCGCCGGTTTGGAACCAGGCTTCGTGGGAAGGATTCCATGGCGGTTGGCCGATGATGATGGTTCTCAACCTTGCACCCAAATTACCGAAGGGCTTTGCGGCCGAGCCGCGCGTTCATCTGGGCACCTACTTCAAGATCGACGTATGCACGTTCGACAAGGATGGCAAACGGGATTGGCACTCTGATCCGCATTCGGTGACCAATGGCGGCGCGGCCACGGCCACCTTGGCGTCGCCCGCACCCACTCTCACCGTAGACGTCAATTTCCCGGATCAGTATGTTTACGAAGTCCTGATCTTTGATCAGATGCGCGACCGTCGGCTGGTGGCGGCTGTGGAGATTGTTAGCCCGGCAAACAAGGACCTTCCGGAGAGTCGCCAACTGTTCATCACGAAATGTGCCAACTTGCTGCGGAATGACGTCTGCGTCTCCCTGGTCGATCTGGGGACCGTACGCCGATTCAACCTGTACACGGAGTTGCTGACCCTCCTCGGACAAAGGGACCCGTCGATGTCCCCCGACCCGCCACCGATCTACACGGCCACCTGTCGCAAGCGCCAGGCGGCCCGAAAGACGAAGTTGGACACCTGGGCCCTGCCGCTCGTCGTCGGTGAATCGTTGCCGCCTTTGTACATCTGGCTGACGGAAACGTTGATCGTGTCGCTTGACCTGGAAGCCGCTTACGAACAAACTTGCCGCGCTCTGCAAATCGGCTGAGTCGTTTCAGCTAGCGGCTGGTGGAGTTGGGGCCACAGCCGGGCCGGACGCCAAGCCAAGAGACGGATCGCCCCGACCGGCGGCTGAATCGCAAGGCAGTCCCACGCGGGGCCGATCACGGCCGTCCGACAACACTCTGCGGCAGGGATGCAAACGCATGGCGGACTTGCGATAATCGCTCCGATTTGTAGACCAATTGGGGCTCCTGGGAGAGCATCCGGAACTTCTGCGTCTCAGGGGGCGTCCGATCCCGCTCCAGGTTCGGCGAGGTCTTCTCGGGGTACGGCCCCCTGCGCGAAGTACACCTCGTCCTTCGGAAAGCCATCGAGGCTCGACTCGGATGGTCGAAATCCTTGGCGAGGACACCTGAGTTTGACCATAGGCTCACCATGGAAATCCAGTTCGCTCGGTCGTCATGGGCGCGGGGTGGCTGACGGGCGACTGCCGCCTGGAGCCCGGGTCGAATAGTACCGAAATTCGCCTCGGAGGAACCTGTGGGCCTTCTGTCGATGCCGAAGGAAGGCGCGACAGTCGTTGCGAGTTGTTATCCGCGTAGTCCCGAGCCATCGAACCCTGAGGATCCTCGATGTTTAACATCTCCAGTTCGGCCGACAGCGTCTGTTTGGAAGAGTTGACGGCGACGACACCGACCTCGACTCGTTCGGTGAAGGTCGCGTCGACCCTTCCAAGCTCGACCCATCGGCGTCCGTCGTGGCTGTACCAGGCCGAGAACGCTCCACCCTGTCGCCGGAGCATGAGGAACAGCGAACGATCGTCGATCGTGATCCCGCGCGAAACAGCCAGGCGACCGCCTTCGCGCAACTCGTAATTGATGTAGGGATGATGTCGCCCATCGATGAACCCGACAGCCCGTTCGAGCCGGAGGTAATTCGACGAGTCCTGCAAGACGATCAGACCGGCGCCGTGGTAGGGGTTGTAGTGCGTGGTCCTGGACTGCCCCGGCTCGAGCCGACCGATCGCGTGGACGCCGGCGGTGAAATCGCCCCGGACTCGGCGGACGACGCGCGGGGCGTTCATCGGGAGCTGGGGGACTTCGGCGCTCAGGACGTGGGGCGTCCCGGGCACCTGAATCTTCAGCCGCTCATGTTCGCGGTCGAGCGAGACGTCGCAATCGCGCGAGGGATCGATCACTCGACCCCAACCCGGCACCTCGGTCGGCCGGGCCTCGGACTCGTCGGCGGCCGCCGCGATCGTGCAGACGGCGGCCATGATCACGGACAAACGGCAGAATCGCTGAAGCATCGAGATCTCCTTTCAGCGTGAGGCATCTCCTGCCTCCAGACGGTTCGCTCGAATCGGTCCGCCTGGTCCGCCCGTCCGCTCGGCGAACGGGTCGGGAAATCATTTGCGGATCTCGGACAACTGCGAGGAGCATCCACGTTCGCTCCGACGGATCGCCACGACTTCGGTTCCGCGACGAACACGTCGATGCGGAGCGGGGGATTGATCACTTAAGCGTGGACGGCCACACACCCTGCCGTGATCGAATTGGCACGGCCGTAACGGCCATCTGGCCGATGGGTCGCGAGATGAGCGAAGAACAAACCACCGCCGTGGTCCCGCAGGCCAAGGATTCGGAACGTCACCGCAAACGGGTGATCCGATCTATCCGGAACGGCCGGGATTTCCGCTTTGAACCGAGAGATCCGGCGGCCCCGCGTTGATCGACGACCGATCCCAGTCGGTCTCCCGGCCTGTGGGTCAACGCGGCACGAACTGTTGCTAAGGGTGCGCTCAACAATAAGTTACCGAATTTGGCTCTGTTTTCTGTGCGGTCGTATCTGATAATTCCACTCGCCGTGAAAACTGTTACGGCGTATGAGGACTTCGGATAATTGCATACTGGATACGGTCTTTGCCTTCTGGTAGTGATTCTCGTCGAGCCAAGCGTGAACTTCCAGGCCCTCCTTGGTTCGCGTGCAGCCGATCAGCTTGACGACGATCTCCAAGGTCTCCAGGGGAACACCTCGCCAATTGCGGGTGATGTGGCAAAAGAGCCGATGCTCGATCTTGTTCCACTTGCTCGTGCCCGGTGGATAGTGGCAAAGTTCCACTGCCAGGCCCGTTTCGTTGGCGAACTGTTGAACGGCCCACCTCCAGAGGCGCGTTCGCGGGCTGTTGCTGCCCCCACTGTCGGCCGTGATCAGCAACCGCGTCGCTCGCGGATATCTGGGTTGCCCCAGGCGCTCCCACCAGCGACGAATCGCGGCGACCGCGAACTCGGCCGTATCGTGGCTGATCCCCACCGACACGCCGGCTTCGTTGTGGGCCAGGTCGTAGACCCCGTACGGCACCGCCTTGCCGAGCTTCTTGTCCGGGAAGTCATGGGTCTTGACCTTCTTGGGGTCTCCCTTCCTCCGGTAACTGCGACCCGGATTCTTGAGATTTCCCAGGGGCTCTTTCTTCTTCGTATCCACCGATATGGTCGGCTGTCCCGCACGCTGGAAGGCGGTGACTCGCTTGCTGATGTGTCGGAATTGTGCATCACGATCCGGATGCTGCTTGCCTTCGATCGTCTTGCGGTTGGCTTGCAGGCTATAGCCGCACTCATGCAGGAGTCGGCCCACCGTGTTGGCGCTCACCGCGAACCCGTCTCGCGCCAGCTCATCCGCCAACGTCCGCGTGCTCTTACACGTCCATCGGAGTGGCGACATGGGGTCGCCTCGCGCCGGCATCGACCAGCTTCTGCAGGGCTTCGACGAGCTTCGGCTGCTCGGACTCGCGGCATTTACGGCCGCCGCCAGACCGGCGTTGTTGGGTCGGCGGTGGCGAGTTGAGATCATCCAGTTCCCGAATCCCGGTTCGAATCGTGCGGTCCGACATCCCTGTAGCAGCAGCCACCGCTTCGATGCCGCCCCAACCGAGCCACCGCGCCTCCACTGCGGCCCATCGCCTTCGAGCGCGCTCATCCAAGTCCCCGACAATCGCGGAATACTTCTCACGAATCCATTCGACGACTTGTGTGTTCGGCATCCTCGGAAATATCATCCAACCTGCCGTCGTCCGTCAATACCAATTTCGGTAACTTATTGTTGAGCGCGCCCTAAGCAGCCGGCCGTGGTTTCCTTGCACTCTTCGGGGTTCGGAGGCAGTTCCGAGAGGGGGGCTGACGCCCGCTCGCCCGGGACCCAGTTCCGGATAACCCTGGCCAGGTGCCTGGTCACCTCTTGTGATGATGAATGGGGAATTCCAGAACTGCCTGACGAGAGCGGCCGGCCTCTACCTTCGCTCTGTGAGTGTCGTAGACCCAACAGATCAGCAAGGTGACTGTGCATGCGATCAACAGGATTGTTAGAAAAAGGCCCAAAGGTTCAAGCATCTCCGAAGTCTCCGCGCGAGTTTGATTTCAGGTGCCCGATGGCAGATGCGCCGGGGTGGGCATCTCGATCCTCCGGGCGTCGTCGATCACAAGATATTTTAGGCCAAGAAGTTAAGACTCCCGTGAATCGGACCTATACACCTCTTCATGGCTCGTCCCCGACTTCGTCGGTCCCTGGCATGCGCGAGGCTGTGAGTCGGAGTCAGGCGAGGAACTCCTCGTCTTTTCATCCTGACCGAGATCGGTCGCAAGCGATTTGAGCGACGCGAGCCCGCGATTGCGTGGATGTCTCCGCCGGAGATCCTGCACACTCCGGCCGGTTCGGGATCAAACGAGCTGAATGTCCTCGGTTTCCAGGAGCCGCTCGGCCTCCTGCTCGAAGGCGAGGAGAGCTTCAGGGTCGCCCTCCAGAGCCGCGGGCAGATAGTCCGAGGCACGGGCGGCGAGCAGATCGGTCAGGTTGACCGACACAGCCTCCGGCAGAACCCCTGGCCCCGCGAGCGGAGGGATGTCGCGGAACTCGACCCGGGGCAACCCCTTGCCCGCGCCGGCCAGGGCGGCGGCGATCCGCATCAGATGCCCGACCCGGCGGAAGTGCGTCACTTCCAACTCACCCGAGGTTTCGAGGATTCGGGCCGCCACACGCCGGATCGCATCGTGGAGGCTGATGATTCCAAGATCGAGCATGGCGGGTTCATGAGACTGAATCATGGCACCTCCGCGGTTCCGGTCCATGTCGGAGCAATCGCACGATCGACGGCCGATCCGATGTTCGACCATCGTGCGTGCTTGCGCGGAGGGCGTCAGTGGCCCATCCGATCAGTAGGATCAGCAGCGAAGCAATCAGCAAGTCGGAGATCAATGGTGCAAGCATCGGGATGCTTCCTCATCGAGTTGGCGTCAGGTTCAGAGAGCCTCGAGGTCGCTGTCAGTTGGCCTCGCGTGCCGTCCACTCCTTGCCTCCTTAATGAGTCCCGCGAAAAATGCCCGAATAGCCCTTCATGGTTTTTTTCTAGGATAGCAAAAGTAGCTGGGAAGCCCCTCGGCTTGGTATAATGGACGTAAGAACAGAACAGAGCAGAGGAGGCTTTCCATGCGCAACCACAAACGACGACCTCGACCGCAACCCGATCGCGCCTTAACCCTCACTCCGGTCCTCTTGAACTGCCCCGAGTGCCAGCACCGGACCGGTGCCGACTACAACAACTTTCGCACCATCAGCACCCTCGACGGCGTCTTCCGGCTGACCCTGACGATCCGACGCTGCCCCAATCCCGCCTGCTCCCGCTTCCTGAGACCCTACCGCCCTGAGGCTGAGCCCCACTTCGCCTTGCCCTATCACGAGTTCGGCCTCGACGTCATGGCCCTGGTGGGCCGGCTCCGCTATGCCGAGCACCGCAGCATCCCCGAGATCCACCGCGAGCTCACGCACCGCGGGCTCATCCTGGCCGAACGCACCGTCACCAACCTGTTGGACCGCTACGACGAGCTGCGGTCCCTGGCCACGGCCGATCCCCAGCGACTCGGTCCGCTGTTGCGCCCGCAGGGCCGCGTCATCCTGGCCATCGACGGCCTGCAGCCGGATGTCGGCCACGAGGTCCTCTGGGTGCTGCGCGACTGCCTCTCCGGCGAGATCCTCCTGGCCAAGAGCCTGCTGTCGTCCACGGCCCAGGACCTGGCCGGCCTGATCGACCAGGTGCGGAAGGTCCTGCCGGTGCCGATCACCGGCGTGGTCTCCGACGGTCAGGAGAGCATCCGCAACGCCGTGGCTATCGCCCTCAAAGGTGTCCCCCATCAGCTCTGCCATTTCCACTACCTCCGCGAGGCGGCCAAGCCGATCTACGAGGCGGATCGCCACGCCAAGAAGGAGTTGAAGAAGCGGGTGCGGGGCATCCGGAAGATCGAGCGTGCGGCGGAGAAGGAGCTGGAGGACGACGCGGAGGACGCGGAGGCGGAGGTGGTGCGGGACTACTGCGCCGCGGTGCGCGGGGCCTTGACCGACGACGGACTGCCACCGCTTTCGGCCTCCGGGCTGAAGCGGCAGGATCGATTGAGCCGGATTGCCGCCAACTTGGACGATGTCGTCGCCAAGGCGGGCGACCTGCCCGGGGGTTTGAAACGGCTGAGGCAATTGCTGCGGCGCGGGCTGGAGGAGACGGCCGCGCTGTTCCCGGCGGTGCGCGAGTCGTACCAATGGGTCAAGCGCGCCGCCCGGATCCTCAAGAACGAGGAGGGGCTGCCGGCGAAGAAGGTGCGGCGGCGGCTGGTGCAACTGCTGGCGCGAATGCGCCGGGCGGTGGCGACGACAGACGAGCCCACGGTGCGGGCGGGTTTGAAGCAGTTCGTGAAGGTGACCCGGAGCTACTGGCCGGGCTTGTTTGCCTGCTACGAGTCGTCGGATCTGCCGCGGACGAATAACGACCTGGAGCACACCTTCGGCAGTCATCGCTACCACGAGCGCCGGGCCAGCGGTCGGCGTCGGGGGTCGCCGGGCCTGGTGGTGATGGGCTCGGCGCGGGTGATCTCGGGGCTGGCGACGCGGCTGCGGCCGGACGAAGGCTTGGTGCTGAGCCCGGGCTATGTTGAGGATTGGAAGGGACTGCGAGCGGAACTGGAGGCGCGGCGGGAATCGCGGCGGAAGCAACGCCGGTTCCGCCACAATCCCGATGCCTACCTCAAGGACTTGGAGCACCGCTGCCTCCAGCTAACTTTGCCAGCCTAGTTTTTTTGAAGGAGGGAAGATGGAGGCCGAGCCGCAGAAGGGCTTGACGCTCATACTGGGCCGGGCCCGGGCCGGGGACGAGGGCGCGAGAACTGAGCTCCTCGCGCTCATTTATGACGAGTTGCGTCAGGTTGCCTCGCGCCTGATGCGTCGCGAGCGGCCCGACCACACCCTCTCGCCCACCGCGGTCGTCAATGAGGCCGTGATCCGGCTGCTGGGCGAGGCGATCTTCGATAGGGCGGCGGACCGCAGCTTTTTGTTCGCGTCGGCCGCGCGGGCAATGCGGGAGGTGCTCATCGACCACGCGCGGAGGCGGGCGGCCGGCCGGCACGGCGGTGGCCGTCGACGCGTTCCTCTTGATCTAGTGGTGGACTACTTCGAGTCACAGAACCTGGACATCGTCGGAGTCCACGAGGCCCTCGACCGGCTGGCCGAGCGGGACGAGCGCCAGGCCCAGGTCATGACCCTGCGTTACTTCGGCGGGATGACCGTTCCCGAGGTCGCCGCGGCGCTGGGGGTCTCGGTGGTGACCGTGGAGCGGGACTGGCGAGTGGCGCGGGCCTGGCTCGTCGGCGAGCTCGGAGGAAGCGAGGAATGACACCGCAGCGCTGGCAACAGATCGGCGCCCTGTTCGATGCCGCAGTCCGGTTCGATCCTGCTCTACGGCCGGGCTGGCTCAGCTTCGCTTGCGGCGGGGACGACGACCTACGAACCCAGGTCGGCCGCCTCCTGGCCCAGGATGAGCGGGCGGACCGGGACGGGCTCCTGGCGCTCCCCGAGCCCACCGACCCGCCTCCGGATGGGACAGCGAGCTGGCACCCCCGCGCCGGAGGCCAATCCCCGCAGGAACCCGGGCCGATCGCCGTTTTCGGGGATGGGTCGGTCGGCGACTGCGGGGGCTTCACCCCCAAGGCGGCGATCGCGCCGCACATCGGGCCACGCCGGATCTCCGAGCCCCGATCCGTCGTGCAGGCGCGGCTGCGCGAATTGCCAATCATCTACATCTTGATGCTGGGCATCGCCATGTTCTGGCGGCGGACCGTCCTCGGCAGTGAAGACCTCACGCTCTATCGATTCGACGTGACGATCGTGATCGCCTTCCTGGGCATCATCGCCCTGCTCTCGATCCCGTGGCGCATCCCGCTGGCCTGGCTCAAGGCCCTGGAGCTGGGGATGCTCGGCCTGCTCGCGTGCCGGGTGTCGTTCGTCCAGTACCGGCTGATGCTGATCTACTCGCTGCGCGACGACCCGATGATGGCCCAGTTGACGATGAAGAACGTCGTGCTGCTGACCGCCATCCTGATCCTCACCTACGGACTTTACGTCCCGAAGAGCTGGCGGCGAGCCGCACTGGTGGTGGGGCCACTGGCGCTGCTGCCCTTCGCGACCTTGCTGGTCCTCTATGTGCAATTCCCCGAGGCAATGATGTGGCTGGGGCAAGGGTGGCGGAGGAATCCCAGCACCCCACGGATCCTTCTGCTCGTATTCGATGCGCTGATGCTGCTCATGCTGGCCGTCGGCTCGACCTTCGGGGCTCGCACGATGTCCCGGCTGCGGCGAGAGGCCGCCGAGGCCCGGAAGCTCGGCCAGTATTGCCTCCGGCGCCGTCTCGGCGCTGGGGGGATGGGCGAGGTTTACCTGGCCGAGCACCAGCTCCTGAAGCGTCCCTGCGCCGTGAAGCTGATCCGGGCGGGCCATGCGACTGACCCGCGCTCCCTGGCGCGGTTCGAGCGCGAGGTCCGCCTCACTGCCACGCTCTCGCACCCGAATACCGTCGACGTCTACGATTACGGCCGGGCCGAGGATGGGACCTACTACTACGTCATGGAGTACCTGCGGGGCTCGAGCCTGGCCGAGCTGGTTGAGGTCCACGGCCCGTTGCCGCCGGCGCGGGCGGTGTACCTGCTGCGGCAGGTCTGCGGGGCACTACGCGAGGCGCACGCAGCGGGCCTGATCCACCGCGACATCAAGCCGTCGAACATCTTCGCCGCGCGGCGTGGAGGGATCGACGACGTGGCCAAACTGCTCGACTTCGGGCTGGTCCGGCCAGTGGCGACCGCCCGCGCGGCCCACCTGAGCGCCGAGGGCCAGATCCTCGGCACGCCGCTGTTCATGTCGCCGGAGCAGGCGACGAGGAGCCAGGAGCTGGACGAGCGGAGCGACATCTACTCGCTGGGTGCAGTGGCCTACTACCTGCTGACCGGCCGGCCGCCCTTCGACGGAGACGACGGGATCGCGGTGATGATCGCGCACGCCCGCGACCCGGTGGTACCGCCGTCGCAGGTCCGCCCTGGCATCCCCGAAGACCTGGAGCGCGTCGTGTTGCGGTGCCTGGCCAAGGAGGCCGCCGAGCGGTTCGCGGACGCCGAGAGCCTGGAGCGAGCCCTGGGCGAGTGCGCCTGCACGGGGGGTTGGGACCAGGATCGTGCCGCCCGGTGGTGGCGAGACTACGGCCGGGCCCCGACGCGGGGCACGACGGTCATTGGAAAATAGCTACATCTTCCCCGGATCGGGCCTGGTCATTCTCGCGTCGAGGGCGCAACGGCCAGATCGCGCCGAGCAAGCCAAGAAGGCGCATCCGACGCCGCCCGGACCCACGGATCCGAGCAAGGAGTTGTGACTGGGAGCGGCCGCCGAAGGCGGTCGCAATGAGGGAGCTTCGGAGCACGAGCCGAAGGGCCTTACACCCTGCCCCAAGGCGGAAACTCGAATTGTCGTCGATCAACCGGCATCTTCGAAAACAATGTAGAGGACGTGCTCGTCCCGCAACTGCGGCCCGGAGACGTGGTCATCTGGGACAATCTCAAGCCGCACTTGGCGGAGGGGTGATTGAGGCCGTCGAGGGGGCAGTGGCCCGCGTTGTGCGATTGCCGACGTGGAGTCCAGACCTGACACTGATCGAAGAGACGGTCCTCAGAATTGGGCGAGAATGTCAGTCCTCCTGCTTCCTATCGGCTGGAATTCGACTGTACCGGGGGGTCGCCGAACAGAGCCGGCTCTGACAGGGGCCAGTTCCGACGGTCGATTTGTCGGAGGCGGCTCTGTCTGCCGACCTGCACTCCAGAATACCAAGATGCCTGACGGTCAGAATCTTTTCCGTGCTTTTCTCCGTGAAGTTGAACTACGCTATGGACTCAGTTCGAGCGATGTCGGCTCGACATGTCACCTCACAGGCAATCGACAACCTGCAGCTTGATGGTTTCGATGCGCCCTGGGAGTCTGGTTGATGAAGACCGGTTTGATGCAGGATTCGGCGTGGTTAGTTGCGAGAGTCCGTTCACGGATGAACCAGGCGCTGCGCAGATGGCCGATGCGACGTGCTACGCCGAGGATCTGGCATGCCAGCCGTGGGAGTTCGCCGTGACGATGGCCGAGTTGCGGAAGGCCGGCTTGTCGGACAACGACCTGCACTGGCTGGTGCGTAAAGGTTACGTCGAGCATGCGATCGAGGTCACGGAACCTGCTGAGGAGGCCCGGTCGTTCCGGCCGGCTGTGGGGCACACGTTTTCAGACCGCGTATGCTTCATCCTCACGGAAGAGGGCCAGGCATTCGCCTCGGCGGTCGTGGGTGCAGCGATGGACCACCCCGAGGAGCGAAACGGACATGTGCCGGTGACGGCGCAGGGAATGCTGGTCGCGGCCTCGCCCAAGTTGGCCATCGGGGTCACGCTTCCGACCTGGGACCGAATTCGGCAAGAACTGAGGTTGGGGGGCGTGCTGGTCAAGCAGTACAAGGTGCCGTCGCCGAATCAGGAGACGGTCCTCGCGGCGTTTCAGGAGGAGCAATGGGCTCTCCGAATCGACGACCCCCTTCCGCCCAAGTATGATCAGGAACCGAAGCGTCGGCTTCACGACACGATCAACTCTCTGAATCGCAATCAGAAGAACCCGTTGCTCCGCTTCTTCGGGGACGGTAGCGGCCAAGGGGTCCGCTGGGAGCCTATGGACAGGGAAGGCGTATGAACCGAGCCGATGCCGACCCGGCGCGCGAGGCCAAGCGGCCGTCGCCTGGACGGGACCCTCACCCGTCCTTCACTCGAGTTCCACCAGATCGTACCTACTCGTGACGACACTCTCTCGTCATCCTTGAGCGTGGTGGCCTCCTTCCAATCCACGACCTCGGCCAAGAGGAACGTCGAGGGTATGAAGGCCACGCAGGAATGGTTGGGCCCGCCTGGCTCGAGGGGCGAGGGTTGTGGGGATGCACGGTTCACGATCGGTCGCATTGCGATGCGCGCTCGCGCCCGACTCCGGCAGGCCCGAGCCTAAGGACAGCTCATGAGCCGAGACCGGCCTTCCACTTTCGGCTGGCATCGCGACTTGCCAGACCCTCGCGATTTTGCACCGGACAACCCGGCGGTGCAGAGCCTATACCGAGCACTGAAGCCGGTTGCGGCGGGCAAATCGAAGCGGGTGGACTGGTCCGAGTTCTTCCTGCCAGTCTGGGACCAGCTCCGCTTGAACGCCAGCTCGACCCATGCCTGCGCCGGACTCGCGGAGTATTTCGAGCGGCGCTCCAGTGGGATTGCGACCGAGGTCTCGCGGCTGTTCCTCTACCAATCGGCCCGGAGGCTCTCGCAAAGTGCCGGCGCGAGTGAGGCCGACCTCCGGACGACGCTCAAGGCACTCGCGCGATTCGGCCTCCCCCCCGAGCCGCCTTTGGCCCTACCACCCCGAGCGCGTTCGCGACGAACCCGAGCCGTTCCTCTACGCCTACAGCCGCGACTACCAGTCGCTGAACTACGTTCGCCTCGACCCGGTTGGGATTACGGGCGAGGAAGTGCTCCGCAACGTCAGGCACCACCTGGCTGCCGGCTTCCCGACTGCCTTCGGCTTCTCGGCGTTCAACTCACTCTCGCGCGACCCCGACATCCCATGCCCCACCCGGTTCGACGCGGTCAAGGGCGGGAGCGCGGCAATCGTCGTCGGCTACGACGACACGCACCGGATTCGCTCGACGAAGGGTGCCCTCCGGATCCGCTCGCCCTGGGGCGAAGACTGGGGTGATGGGGGCTACGGCTGGCTTCCCTACGCCTACGTCCAGGAGGAGATCGCTGTCAACTTCTGGACCTTGATGCGACCCGACTGGCTGGCCTCGGGCGAGTTCCTCGCGCCGCGCGTGTGAGTTCCTCACAAATTATCCGAGACCGACTCTGCCCCGAAGAAGAACAGAGTCTGGGGCATTTCTCACATCGTTTCACCTGCGCGCCGCAGAGGTTCACCAAGACTCCACCAGATCGCCTGTTGAAATTCATGTCTAACAGGGCGACTTATGATATAGGCCGGCCGAGATTGTGTCGCGTGTGGGCCGGGCGCACGAAACTGACCGAGGGTATAGCGGTGGCCGATTCCGGCGTCATCCTGGACGTATCGAACACGCTGGTGGCGTTCATCAACGCAGGGGCCGGGGACATGTTTCCGGGCCAGACGGTCGCGGCCTTGAACGACCTGTCGGACCCGACGCTCAACCCGACGCCGCCCTTGCCGCTCCTCTCGGTCTTTCTGTTCGAAGTCATGGAAGACCCAAGTGCCCGCAACCTGCCGCTGGTCCGGAAGACTCAGAATAACGCCGTCGCGATCCAGAAACCCCCAATGGCCCTTCAGCTCAATTATTTGTTCACGCCATGGACCAAGCAGTTTGACAGCGACCAGAAGTTACTGGGCCGGGTGTTGCGCTTGTTTTACGAACAGGCGATTCTGAGCGGCCCGCAGCTTCAAGACGGGCTCGCCGGTTCGCCGACCTCGCTGAAGGTGACGCTCCATGCCCTGACCTTGGAGGAACGGACGCGAATCTGGCATGCACTGCAACGCCCCTACCGGACGTCGCTGGCGTACGGCGTGCGCGTGGTCCCCCTCGACGTCACGCTGGGCCAGACCACGGCATCGGTCAGCAGCGGAAGGCTCGCGTCGTCCCTGCTTCCGGGAGGGACGACATGAGCGCGATTCCGGCCGGATTCCTGCCCCTTGGCAACCTGCTGGTCTTCAGCCCGTTAGGGTTGTCGTTCATCGATGATTTCACCGGCGAAGACCCGATCGGCTTCATCAACCCAACGCTGGAGGTCGAAACCGCGCCGGGATCCGGCGTCTGGGCGGCTACCAGGGTGCGGGGGCTGTTCACCAGGAGAGGCATCCTGGCCTATCCGAATCTGGGACGTCGTGGCCGGGTGCCGTCACCGGCGGAGAGTCCCAAGAACTACCGAGTCCTGATCACTGCCCAGTACTACGCTCCGCTCTACCCCGGAGGGCTGGGGTCGCTCGGCGTCGTCTTCCCCGTGACTCCTTACGATAACGAAAGCGACTTCACGGTGCTGAAGCCGTTGATGGTGACACTGACCCTTGTACCCAAGGCCAACTACCCCTATCCGGGCGCTGCGTCGTTCCTCCGGGGACAAGCGAAGAGGGCCTCGGGTGTACCTGTTGTCGCTTTGTTGACCGCGGTCGAGCCGTTCGAACATTCGGTCGATCCGAAGCGAACGCGCGTGCTGGCAGACCCGGGAGGTGCCTTCCGCCTCCCGCTCCGCTGGGGCGACCACTCCACACCGACTACTGTCACGGCCACGGACCCGGCATCTGGCAAGTCGGGCACGATCAGACTGAACTTCCCCTACGACCTGACCGATCCCAAGACCATCACCATCCCGAACCCCTAGAGAGTGAGGAAAACCGATGGCCCAGTACTTCAGCCCGGGGGTCTACATCGAGGAGGTCGAAACCGGCCCGGTGCCGATCCAGGGCGTGGCCACGAGCATCACAGGCGCAGTCGGCGTCACGTCCCAGGGTCCGACCGACGGCAAGCCGGTCCTTGTGACCAGCTTCAACGACTTCCAGAACACCTTTGGCGGCTTCATCCCCGTGCCCACCGACCCCCAAGTTCTCAACAAGTGGGCAGACCCAGTCGAGGGGGGCTCTTGGTGGTTGTTCCCTCTCGCAGTCAAGGGGTTCTTCGACAACGGAGGGCAGCAGCTCTATGTCAAGCGCGTCTTCAGCGGGGGAGCCCGGGAGTCGTCCGCGAGCCTCGGTCGAGGGCTGGTGTCCGAGGTCGACAAGAACGCCGCCAGCACCGACAGAGTGATCCAGCTTCGACACTTGTTCGACGTCTCGAGGGCCAAGGACATCACGCCCGTTTTCAACGGCAACCCGCTCCCGACCGTGAAAGTGAACTGGTACGACCCCATAACGCGAACGGTCGGCTTGAATGCCGCCACGAACCAGACATTGCAGGCCGGCCGCGACTTCTTCCAGATCGACGCGGTCAGCCCCGCTCCCGTTGACCCGACCAAGGCCACCCTGATCTTCTCGGCGAAGGCGACCGGCGCGTGGGGTGACTCGCTGGCTGTCCGCGTTCGGCCCGTCGTGGGCGCGACACTCAGCATCCTTCCCGACACGATCGCGCACCCGACCCCGTTCGCGACCTCGATCCTCAGTTCGACCGCCGTGTTCGCGATCACCGTGCCTGGAGGGACCGCGATCGCGAACGGGGACACCGTCATCATCAACAATCAGAGTTACCTCGCAAGTGGTGTGGCCGCCGGACCGCCGGTCGAGTTCAATGTGACGGCACCCGTGACGGACGGGCTCCAGAGCCTGGGCAAGGTCGTGCCTGTGATCGTCGTTCCGGCCGGCGGGGCGCATCCATTTCGGTCCAGACCACCGCGATCTCAGTTTCGACCGACGTCACGGTCACGGTCTCCGCGGGGATGCCGGTGGGCGTTGACCACGTCCTCATCCAGGGCCGGATCTTTCCAATCACCGCGACCGCCGCCGGTGCGACGACGTTCACGGTCACGCCCGATCAGCTCTCGTACGCCGCCTGGCCCGCGAACGTGGTGGTCTCGTGGTCCCGGTCGGCCCGTGTCACCACGGTCAACACCGCAGGCGACACGATCGACATCAAGGACGCCTCTCAACTCTACACCCACGCGTTGGTCGAGCTCGACAACGGAACGGATGCCAAGGAGTTCGTCGTTGTGGACTCCATCAACAGCAACTCGGTCACGTTCGTTCCAGCGCCGGCGCACTCGTACAACGAGGGGCAGAAGGTCCGCGTACTCGAGGCCGAGGTGGGGGTCCAGTTGTACGGGGCGGACGGATCGGTGGTCACTCAGGAGACGTTCTCGAACCTGCGATTGAGCTTCGAGTCGGGACTGAACTTCCTTGTGAACAACGTGAACCAATTCTCGAACCTGGTCACGGTCAAGGTCGGTCCGGGCCTCTGGTCAGCCGGCCAGATCTTCAACAAACCGAACTGGTTCCCGACCGCTCCGGGCGGGGGATGGATGATGCTTAGCAGGGGCGATGACGCCATGACCAGCCTCTCGGTCGACGACTTCGTCGGCGTGGACAACGGCAGCGGTCACCGGACTGGCATCCAGGCGCTCGAGGACATCGACAATATCAGCATTTGCGTGGTCCCCGGGATGTGGTCCACCACAATCCAATCGGGGCTCATCAACGTCTGCGAGACGCTCAAGGACCGGTTCGCCATCCTCGACCCGCCCGATGGGCTAACGATCGGCGGAATTCAAGACTTCCGCGCGCCGTTCGATAGCAGATACGCGGCGCTCTACTACCCCTGGCTGGTCGTGCGTGACCCCTCGGTCAAGCAGAACGTCCACGTGGCTCCGTCCGCACACCTGGCGGGCATCTACGCGCGAGTCGACGAGACGCGGGGCGTTTACAAGGCGCCCGCAAACGAGACGGTGAACGTCATCAATGGCTTCGCGCAAGACATCAACCAGCGCGAGCAGGACGTACTCAACCCGATCGGGATCAACGCACTGCGGTTCTTCCCCAACCGGGGCTACCGGGTCTGGGGCGCGCGGACGCTCTCGTCGGACGCAACCTGGAAATACATCAACGTCCGACGGATCTTCATCTTCGTCGAGAAATCGATCCTGGTCGGGACGCAGTGGGTCGTCTTCGAACCCAACGACGAGGGGACGTGGTCACGGGTCCGGCAGTCGGTGACGAACTTCCTGAACACCTTCTGGCGTAGCGGCGGCCTCCAGGGAACGACGGCGAAGGAGGCCTTCTTCGTGGCCTGCGACCTGGGTGCCACCATGACGCAGGACGACATCGACAACGGACGCCTCATCGTGCAGGTCGGCATCGCCCCCGTGAAGCCGGCCGAGTTCGTCATCTTCCAGATCCAGCAGTTTACCCAGGAAGCCCAGACGAGCTGACACCTTTCCCCCAGGAACCTGAATCATGGCCCTTGTACCGAGAAACGACCCGTACGCCGGATACAACTTCGAAATCACTCTGACCGGCGTCAGCGACGACGGCACGGCCGTAAAGGGCTCCTTCTGCGAGGTGTCCGGGCTCGACGCCGAGATCGCGCCCATCGAGTACCGCAACGGGAGCGAAGACATCACCGTGCGGAAGATCGCCGGGCTCAAGAAATTCACCAACATCGTGCTGAAGCGCGGTGTGATCGGCGACGTCACGTTCTGGAACTGGATACTCCAGGGCCTCAACGGGGCGATCAACCGGGTCGATGGATCGATCGATCTGCTCGACGAGCAGAAGAACACGGTGATGCAGTGGAAGTTCACCCGGGCCTGGCCGTGCAAGTACACCGGCCCGGGGCTGAACGCCAAGAACAACGAGATCGCGATCGAGTCGCTGGAGATCTGCCACGAAGGGTTGAGCATTGACGGGCAAAACGGATGAGCACGACCGACCCTCCCGCACAAGCCCCTGGCCTGGCAGTCGAGGTCACTCAGGTCCCCCCGGGCGACCGCTCGGCGCTGCGCTCCGACGTCGCGGGGTTCCTCGGTCGGACGCTCCGGGGGCCGGTTCGCGTGGGGGCCGGTGCGGCGCCGTGTCGGGTTCGCGTCCAGGGGCAGCACGGGTTCTACCGGATCTTCGGCAGTATCATGTTCAAGGGCGCCGTCACCCCCTACGCGGTCAACGGCTACTTCGAGAACGACGGCCAGATCGCCCACGTCATCCGTCTCGCCGGTCCCGGGAGCCGGACGGGGTCCGCGATCTGGGACCTGTCGGGCGCGATCGCCGGTAAGAAGCCGGTCGAGAACGGCTTCGCATGGTCGCGATTTCGAGTCTGTGCGTCTAGCCCGGGAAGCTGGGCAAACGGCACCCAGGTCACGCTCACCTACAGCCGGCAGGGGGTTTCCGGGACACCCTCGGTCGATGTCACCGTGCAGACTGCCGGTGAGTTGGCGGAGACGATTCGGGGCATCTTGCCCGACTCCTTTGTTGACCAGATCAACGCGACCTCGACTCTGGTCCGGGTCGCCCCGGTCGAGGGTTCAGAGTTGAAGCCGGCCACCGGCCTCGACTCGCTCACACTGACTCAGATCTTGACCTTGGACGGCGGATATGATGATCCGCCGACCCAGCAAACCTACCTCGACGCCATCCAGTCCATGGGTGACGAGTCCGAGGTGGCGTTCCTCGCGATGCCTGACCTGTTCGACGACATCAAGAGCGACGACGGCCGCTTGAACGTCCTCGCCGCGGCGGTGGCGCTGGCCGATCAGAAGCAAGACCGGCTTGTACTGGTTGACGTACCACCCGCCTTGTCCGCGTCGAAGGACATCATCCACTGGGTCGATTCGCTACGAGCGTGTTGCCAGTTGGCAAGCAGCCAGTTCTCGATGGAGACGTCGCGTTCGGCGGTCGCGTACCACCCCTGGCTCTGGGTTCCCGATCCACTCGGCACCACGCCCGACGACTCGCGATTGTTGATTCCGCCGTCGGGGCATGTCGCCGGCGTGATCAGTCGCCTCGATCGCCAGCGCGGGGCACACTA
Organism: uncultured Planctomycetota bacterium; assembly: GCA_963845755.1. Taxonomy (GTDB): domain Bacteria; phylum Planctomycetota; class Planctomycetia; order Isosphaerales; family Isosphaeraceae; genus CAWJTV01. The sequence goes on along the minus strand of CAWJTV010000009.1, from coordinate 207,711 downwards.
CACACCGGCGAATGCGGCGCTGCTCCAGGCGTTCGATGTCGCACAAGGGTTTCGGGTCTCTGATCGCGCGGTGCTGAATGAAGCCGGCGTCAACCTGATCCGCTGTTTCCCCAACCAGGGACTGCTCGTCTGGGGCGGACGCACCCTGGGAAAGGAGCCGGGAGACATCTTCGTCGCGCACCGTCGCCTGCTGCACCGGCTTGTCCGGGCGATCCGCGCCGTGGCCGAGCCGCTGCTCTTCGACGTCAACGGTCCCGAACTCTGGCTCACGCTCGTCCGCGCGATTACGACCGTACTCCTCCAAGCCTATCGCGCCGGAGCCCTGGCCGGGGCGACACCGAGCCAGGCATTCTCGGTCCAGTGCGACGACCAGTCCAACCCGCCGGACGCCATCGACTCGGGTCGGGTCCTGTGCCTGGTCCGCGTCGCGCCCGCGGCTCCCATGGAATTCATCTTGTTGCGGATCACGCTCGACACCGAGGGCCGCCTGGAGTTTCTTCAGTGAGCACCAGCTTGCTTCAAGAGCTGACGTCTTACCGGTTCATCGTGACGCTCGACGCGGGCGACGCGTACCTCCCGCCCGCGCAGGCGCTCCTGCTCCCTCTGCTTGCCGCGGCCGGGTTCCAGGAGGTGACAGGCCTGGGCGCCGAGCTCGAGGTGGTGGCGTATCCCGAGGGAGGCTTCAACGATTTCGTGCACCAGCTTCCGGTGCGCCATTCGTGGAGCCGGATCGTGTTGAAACGGGGGCTGCTCGTGGTTCCCGCGCTCTGGAACTGGTACCAGGCCGGGCTGACCCAGTCGCTCGGGGCTCGCCGGGACGGGACAGTTATCCTCATGACTCCTCAAGGTATTCCCAGCATCGCCTGGAATTTCCGCGGCGGCCTCGCCGCCAAATGGACCGGCCCCGCGTTCGACGCCATGCGCGATGCCGTGGCGATCGAGAGCCTGGAGATCGCCCACCAAGGGCTGGATCAACGACTGATGAGTATCCCCTAGGAGCGACCCGATCATGGTGACCATTCAGAACCTCGAAGTGCACGTGGACGTCGCGGGCGGGGGAGAAGACGCCACCTTCGTCCGACTTTTCAACAGGTATATCAAGCTCTGGAGTGAGCAAGAGGCCCGGCAGAAGCATCGGGCCCGGAAGGCCGCCGAGGAGCGATCGCTGGGCGACCGCCCGGCGGCGGGGGTGGGTGAATCATGAGTATCCTCAGCGCCATTACCACACCGTTCGATATTCTCAAGACCGGATCCCAGCGGGCGGTCATCACGGTCGAGGCGCCACCGCCGAAGGGGAACCCGACCGTGATCGTGCTCTGCTTCAACCCCACGGAGTACCAACGATCGAAGGCGAACTCGTTCGCCGAGATCGGGATCCCGGGCCTGGAGACGCCCCCGATCCAATACATCCGCGGAGAGTCGGAGAAGCTCACCGCAGAGCTGCTCGCGGACACCTCCGACACCCTGACGGACGTGGCGCGCTCGCTACACCCAGCCTCTCCGCGATCTTATGAACATTAATGCTGATTTACATGCTCCGCCGATCGTCCGACTCTCGTGGGGCTCCGAGTCGTTCAAGGGGGTGATCGAGAGCCTGAACATCACGTTCACCCTGTTCACGCCCGAAGGCACCCCGCTACGGGCCAAGATCAGCCTGACGATGAAGCAGTATCGGCCGGTCACGATCCAGGTGAGGCAGGTGCCCAAGAACTCACCCAACGTTGACAAGGCCTACGTCGTCCGCCGGGGCGATTCGCTGAGCGGAATCGCCTCGGCGCTCTACAACGACCCGACGAAATGGCGGGCGATTGCGGAGGCCAACGACATCGACGACCCGCGCTATCTCCAGCCGGGCCAGAAACTGACCGTCCCCAAGCTGAGTTGAGCTGGGCCTGAGAGAGGACCCCGTTCGTGGCGACCGCGACAACGACAACCCTGGCTCCCGGACTTCCGACCGACTACTACGCACCCGATTACAAGGTGCTGGTGAACGGTCTGGCCCTGCACCCCGACACCAAGGGCGACGTGCTCGAGGTCAAGGTCGTGATGGACATCGACAACCTGACGAGCTTCGAGATGACCGTCAACAACTGGGACGACGAGACGCTCGACTTCAAATACAGCGACAGCCACACCTTTGACGCCGGAGTGCCGGTCGAGGTGCTGATGGGATACGCGAACCGGCTGGTCTCGATGGTTAAGGGTCAGATCACCGCGCTGACGCCGCAGTTCCCTGCCTCGGGCCCACCCACGCTGAGCATCAGCGGCCTGGACGCGATGTTTCTGCTCAGGGATCGCAAACCCTTGCCCGGCGATCGCAAGATCTTCGTGAACATGGCCGACTGGGAGATCGCGCAGGTCATCGCCGCGCGGAACCAGCTTCAGCTCAAGGCGACGCAGACCGGCGAGAAGCACGATCAGGTCGTGCAGAAGAACCAGGACGACGCCCAGTTCTTGATGGAGCGTGCCAAACGGATCGACTACGACTGCTACATCGCCAACGATCCCATCACGCAACAGGCCACGCTCAATTTCACCGCCCCGACCGACTCGCGCGGCCCAGAAGGCGACCTACTACCAGTTCACCTGGGGTACGAACCTGATCAGCTTCAGTCCTCAGTTGACGCTCTCGAAGCAGGTCAGCCAGGTGACCGTGCGGGGCTGGGACCCGAAGACGAAGCAGGCGATCATCGCGACCGCCAAGCCCTCCGACTTGCCCGGCGGAGGCGACGGCAGCAGCGGGCCATCTGTGGCCGGGGCGAGCTTCCCGAACAAACAGGATGTCGTGGTTGACTCGCCCGTCACCAGCGCCCAGGAAGCTCGAGCGTTGGCCATCAGCCTGCTCCGCGAGCGCGCCTACGAGTTCATCACCGGCTCGGGGCAGGTCATCGGAGTTCCCGACCTCCGGCCCGGAGACAACCTCCGACTCGAGGGCCTCGGTGCGCGGTTCACGGCGGATTACTACGTCAAGAAGGTCGAGCACAACCTCGGATCCTCAGGATACATGACCACCTTCGAGGTCCGGAGCACCTATGCTGGAGGGCTAAAGTCGTCATGAGCACCGTCTCCCGCACGCGCAGCACCGACAAGAGGTTCTACGGCGTCGTCGAAGGTCTCGTCACCGCCAATGCCGACCCCGACCACGAGGGGAAAGTCCGGGTCAAGTTCCCGTGGTTCGACGATGACACGATCTCGGAATGGTGCCGGATTCTCCAACCTTACGCCGGCCCCGATTACGGCTTTTTCTTCGTCCCCGAGGTCGGCGACGAGGTCGTCATTGGTTTCGCCCATGGCGACATGCGGCTGCCGATCGTCCTGGGCGGAGTCTACAACGGCAAGGACAAGCCCCCCTCGCACCGTGACGCCTCGAAAGATGAAAAGATGATCAAAACTAAGTGGGGGCACCAGATCCTCCTGAACGACTCGAAGGGCGGCCAACAGATCAAAATCACGACGAAGGGCGGTCATACGATCAACCTCGACGACCAGGAGAAGTCCGTCGCCGTCACGACCACCGGGGGCCAGTCGATCACGCTTGACGACCGGGCCAGCTCCGTCACCATCGCCACCAGCGACGGCCAGTCGGTCAAACTCGATCCATCCGGCGGAATCACGATCTCGGCGACGGAGGTCACCATCGATGCGACCAGCGTCGCCCTGGGCCAGGCAGCGATCAATAGCCTGATCCTGGGCGAGACCTTCGTGGCGCTGTTCAACGCCCATGTCCACCCGATCAATTTGTTGACGATGAGCACACTCGTTCCGACGCCGCCGATCGTACCGGCCGCGGTGCTTTCAATGACCTCGAAGACGGCCTGAACTATGGCGACACCTGGCGGATTCCTTGGAAACGGCTGGCAATTCCCGATCTTTCCCGATCCCTCGGGCAAGTTGGGCTACGTCGCCGGCGATGACAACGTCGAGCAGTCGCTCTCGCTGCTGCTGATGACGCAGTTGAATGAGCGCGTGATGCGGCCCACCTTCGGGTGCGGTGCGCCGAGCTTCGTCTTCGCACCCGGCAGCTTGCAGTTCCTCAACCTCCTTCAAGAAACGGTCTCTGACGCGCTGACGCTCTGGGAGCCCCGAGTTGACGTCCTCGCGGTCGTCGCCGAGGCCAACGCCGACGATCCGACGCAGGTGACCGTCACGGTGAGTTGCCGGGTGTGCGCGTCCAATTCGCCGCTCAATCTGGTTTTTCCTTTCTACCTGGGCATGACGGAGGGTTCGTGATGGCGCTCGATCCCGTCGTGCTCGACGACCTGACGTGGGCCGACTTCAACGCGGCCGCGCTCGAGCGCATCCCGGCGGCATCGGGTGGACTCTGGAGCTTGAACGCGCCGGTTCGACCCGGGTATGACGCTCCTGGACCTCTTCGCGTGGCTCCTGGAACAGCGCGTCTACTGGATGGACCAGGTCTCCGACCCGCTCACGCGTGCGCTGCTGAATCTCCTGGGGATCGCACCGGCGACGGCCCGTGCGGCGACGACTGTCTTTTACGTGGAACCGTACTGGGACAACAGACAAACGCCCCACGAGGTCCCCTTCGACAAGACGCAGGTCCGGCTCGGCAACGGCCTCACCCCGCCCATTTTCTCCACGCGCGAGGCGATCACCGTCTACCCGCTCGCCGCCGTAACCAAACCGGGCCGCTTTCGGACGCCCGTCGTTAAGGTCACAGTCGGCGGGCTCGACCGGAGTCGCCGACCTGGCGCAAGGCAGATCCCCCGTGCTCCTCGGTCCCGACGGCTCGGACACGCGGATCGTGCTCTCTCTCGCCCCTGCGGCACCCGCGCCGTCGGCCGGCACTCTCGCGCTGCTGTTCGATCTGATGACTCCGCGGGGCCTCGATCCCGGCTGGTCGCCCACCGCGGCGACGGAGCCCGCGGGTCCGGGCACTCTGACCTGGCTCTGCTCGGTCAAGGGCACGCTGACGCCGCTCGATCCCACGAAGATCGTCGACGGCACTCTCAACATGCGTCGTCCGGGGATCGTGCAGCTTCCGATCCCGGACGGCTGGACCGCCGAGCCCAACACCCAGGCCGATTACGCGATCGTCCTCCGCGGCTCGAACTCGGGCTGGACGGCCCCACCAAGGGTCTCCCGGCTCATCCCGAATGTGGTCTCGGCCGTGCATAGTCGCCCCACAAGGGAGCTCACAACTGAGTACATCCAGGATCAGGTCAAGCTGTGGCGGCGTCTTCCCGGCAACGTGTTCATCCTTCCCGAGGACGACCGGCCGGCACGCGCCGAGACGCTGGTGGTCACGAGCATCGAGTCGGGTGATACGAAAGCGACCACCTGGAAACCAGTCGAAGACCTGACTCTGTACGGGCCGGACGACGCGGTCTTCGTGTTCGACGACGCATCGGCTCGGCTCCGGTTCGGCAACGGCGTGACCGGTCGTCTGCCGATCCCCAAGGACGTGGGGTCGGTAATGGTCAGCTACGAGGTCGGTGGAGGCGTCTCGGGAAACCTGGGGAGCTCACTGGAATGGGAGGTCGTCCCTGTGCAGCCGATTCACCTCTGGAACGTCGTCCCGGCGGCTGGCGGCCGGGATGCCGAGACTCTGGATTCGGTCCGCCTGCGGGCTCCCGAGGTATTGAAGGCGACGGACAGGGCGATCACGCAAGGCGACTTTGAGGAGCTGGCGATCCAGACGCCCGGCACGACCGTGGCGCGGGCCCACGCGTCCGTCGGACGGCACCCGCTCTTCCCGAAACGGGTCATCCCCGGGGCGATCACGGTGTTCCTTGTGCCCGACGTCCCGCGAAAATCGGACAGGTCTCCCGACTACGGAACCGACGACCCATTCCCGGACGGGCCTGTGCCAGACGACCCAACGCTCGATGCCGTCCGGGCAAACCTCTGCCGGAAGCGCCTGGTGGCCAGTGAGGTATTCGTCGAGGCCGTGCACTACCAGCCGGTCACGATCGACCTGAGCATCACCGCGAATCCGCCCGACATTCAGGCGCTCCGCGATGACTTGATTCAGGCCCTGAGAGCCTACTTCGACCCCCTCGTCGGCGGCGACGAGGGAGGAGGCTGGCCGTTCGGCGACCCGGTGCGACCGTCGAGCCTGCTCCGGGTCACTCAGAAAGTCGTGGCCGATGCCGGAACCGTCGACTCGGTCGAGATTACCCTCGACGGCAGCTCAGAGGGATCCTCGGATTGCAAGGATATGTTGATCGGGGCCGACGATCTCGTCGTGCTCAAGCAGGTCGGAATCACGGTCAATCGCACGACGGCAGGGCGGGGGGGATTGCGATGAGCCAACCATGGTGGGTGCTTGGCTCGTCTGTGAGCCCGACCCCGAAATGGGCGCTGGGCGACGGCTCGGTGCCCGTGCTGCTCCGGTCCGACCGCGCGTCGGTGATTGCCGAGATTAACTCCCGGATTGCCGCTTACACACAAGAATGGAGCGCACTCGGGACCGACGACGCGGGAGTCGCGCTCGTGACCCTGTTTGGCGGTTTGATGGAGCCTGTGCTCACGCGGCTCGACAAGCTTCCTCAAAAGGCATTCGTCGAGGCGCTCCGCATCATCGGGATCGAGCCCCTACCCGCCGAGGCCGCTTCGGCGATGCTGGAGTTCACGATTCTCAACAGCGCGACGGGCTCGGTGCTGATCCCCGAGGGATTCCAGGTGGGTGCTCGGCCGCCGGCCGGCTCGGGCAACCTGATCATCCTGGAGACGCAGGACAACCTCTACGCCACCGCCGCCCAGATCGTCCAGATGCAGGTCCAGGAGGGGAGTCTCTTCCGCGACATCACGCCCGACCCCAATTCGCCCGCGCCGTTCGCTCCCTTCGGCGCCGCCGCCCAGGCCGGCGCGGCGCTCTATCTCGGGCTAAGCGGACCGGCTCCTCAGATCCGGATGTCGATTGGCATCGACGTTGTGACTCCGGCGGGCATACCCGCACCGGTCGCCATGGGGGGAGTGATGCCGTTACCGCCGGTCGGGCCGACGGCCACGCTGATCTGGGAAGCGTATGATGGCGGCTCGGGGGCATTCCAGACGGCAGCGATCGTCTCCGACAGCACCGGGGGCCTGGTGCAGAGCGGGGTCGTCGTGCTCACGGTCCCCCCCATCTGGACTACCGGAACCCCTCCGGGCCTCGACGCCTGCGCCGGGCCTCCTGTGGCTACGGTTGAGAATCGTCCAGGGGCAATTCGATCCGCCCCCCATGCTGGCGGACCTGCTCTTGAACACGGTTCAGGCGTTGGCCGTCCAGACGGTGGCCGCCGAGGTTCTGGATTTCAACTCCGACCCGTCGCGGCGCCAGGCGACGCTGAACCAGACCCCCGTGCGGAGCGGTTCCTTGATCCTGACTGTCCTCGACGACCCGCTCTCCCCCACCGATGAGGCGGTCTGGCAGGAGACGGACGATCTCGCGAAGACTCACCCCGACCAACAGGTCTACGAGTTCGACCCGGCCACGGGCCAGATCACCTTCGGCGACGGCGTCCACGGGGCCGCGGTCCCGCTCGGGTTCCGCAACGTGGTCGCGACGTACGAGGCGATCAGCGATTCATCCGGAGTCATCGCCGCCGACGCGGCCAACACCTTGATCAACTCGGCGCCGTTCGTGACTGGCGTGACCAATCCGCAACCGGGATCCGGCGGGACGGGCGTTGGCAGCCAGGACGAGGCGATCCTCCGCGGACCGCAGATCTTCCGCGCACGAAACCGGGCCGTAACCACGGCGGACTACGCGCTGATGGCGACTCAGGTCGCCGGAATCGTCAGGGCGCATGCCATTGCCGGCCGGCATCCGACATATCCGGGGAGGCCGATTCCCGGAGTCGTCGGCGTTTACGTCATCCCGCCCGACACGAACCCGGTTCCGGGTCAAGGCGCGGCGCCGATCCCGACCTCCCAGACCCTGACGCGCCGTGGCCTCGAGCCTGAGCAAGACCGCCGCACTGGCCGGTGTCGAGGTCGTTGCCGCTGCGCCGGTGTACCATTATGTCGAGGCCCAGGTTTCGGTCGTCCTCAAACCCTCGGCCGTCGCCGTCACCGCGTTCCAGGACGTGCTGACGACCCTGATCAATTATCTGCATCCGATCACGGGCGGAGCGGACGGCCACGGCTGGCCGTTCGGTGCGCCTCTCTTGTACACGCCGCTCGTCCTCTTCCTCGTGACGCGGGTCAAGGATCTGCTGGCGATCCCGTCACTCACGCTGGTGATCGACGGTCGGCGGCTGGCGCCGTGCTCAGATTACCCGATCCAGGAGGACGCCGTCTTCTGGTCGCTCCAGCACCAGATTGTTCCCAGTGACGAGGAGGGCGGGTCATGAGCTGTGCCTCCGGACGCCCCACGTTCCGGCTCCTCGACAAGCGGGTCGGCTGGACCGATGGCCGCTTCGACCCGACGACTCTCGCCTGGGTCGGCACCGATCCCCCGGTCGCGGCCGCCCCCACGATCGTGGGTCTGACCCCGTGGAATGACCCCGGAGGCATCCGGCTTTACCCGGACAGTGGAACCGCGGGGCAGTCGGTTGTCGACGCGTTGAGGGTGCTCGCCTCGCTCCCTCCGAGTCGCCTGGCACTCGCGTGCGGGCCCGGCTCGTGGCTGCTGCTCACCCCCGGGGGAATGGTCCTCCGTCGGGATCGTTGCACGGGCTGCTGGTGCCCGATCTGGCGCGACGAGGACGCGCACGACCGTCTCGCGGATGCCCACGCCCTGGCCGCGAGCCCTACCCGGTTCGCCATCGCCGGTGCCCAGGGAATCGAGGTCTATACCGCCTCGGGCGAGAAACAGGTTGCTGAGATCCCCGTGAAAGACGCGGCGTGCGTCGCTTTCTTTCCCGGGGGCGACCTGCTCGTCGCGTCGCCATTACCCCATGGCCTGATCCTCCTGCAACGGTATGGGCCGACAGGCCGCCCTTCCGGCAGGGTCGCACTCCCTGCGACGATCCCCGGTCCCGCCAGCCGCCTGGCCGTAGGCGTCAACGAAACGGTCTGGCTGGTGACGGGCAACGACCCCGGCTCGCAACAGCTCTGGAGCGGACCCTGGGGAAGCGCGCTCCAGCCAGCGACCCCGAGCGCGCTCGCCGCCGCATTCCCGCCCACCGGATTGACCGGCTTGTCTCCGGAGGGTTTTTGCCTCCAGGAGACTGACCCCGACGGAATCCCGGTGACGTGGTGCTTCTCGTGGGACGGCTGCCCGATCCCGGCGTGGTACGTCCCAGCCCCCGCCTTGCCCTCGTTGCCACAAAGCGGGTCGATCACATCGGGCTGGCTCGACAGCGGCATCCCGCGCTGCCGATGGCACCGGATCCGAGTCGATGCCGAAGTACCAAAAGGGACCGGCATCGAGATCTCGTACGTCACGACCGATTTCCAGCCCTCGGACACCGCGCACTGGGAATCACCGGCGAGCGACGACTGGCACACGGCCCCGGCGGGGCCGCTCGATATCCTGGTGAGGCTGCCCGCCGGACAGTACCTCCAACTGAAATTAGCCCTCATCGGCGACGGCACGCACACGCCGGTCGTTCGGTCGGTCCGGATCGATTTCCCGCGCCGGACCAGCCTCGACTGGCTGCCGGCAGTCTACCGCGAGAACCCCGAGGCCGAGGACTTCACCGAGCGGTTCCTGGCGAACTTCGACGCTTCGATCGAAGATGCCGACGCGGCCATCACGCGCTTCCCCGCCCTGCTGGCCGTCGCGAGCGTGCCGGGCGCGGTACTTCCCTGGCTCGGAAAGTTCCTGGATGTCGCCTTCGACCCCGATTGGTCCGATCGCCGTCGGCGGTGCATTCTCAAAGAGCTACCCGAGCTCTACCGGCAACGTGGAACCTTGAGCGGGCTCGCCGAAACCATCCGACAGATCTTCGGCATCAAGCCGGCGATCCATGAGCTGGCGGTGCAACGATCCTGGGGCGCGCTGGCCGACTCGGCGAAGGACGAGGCCAGTGCCCTGGTCCAACCTGGCGCGACGGTGGGCGCAGTCCGGCTCTTCGGCAAGGCGGAGGCGCGGTTTCGCCTGGGGCACTCTTCCCTGGGGACGACCCCCCTTCGTGGGTACGGCGATCCCGACCTGGATCCACTCATCGCGGAGGCGTACCGCTTCGAGGTTCAACTCCCGAGCAGCTCCACCGGAATCGACCGGGGGCGCGTCATCGACCTGATCGCATCTCAAAAGCCCGCTCACACCGCGATGTCGGTGCGATTCGGGGGTGAGGGATTCGTCGTCGGGATCTGGTCGTCCGTCGGCATCGATACATCGTTTTCTCCCCTGGCGCAGCCGGTGCTGGGCGCCTCGGGAAACGTACGGTTGCGGCGCGCGAGCCTCGTGGCCGCGAGCCATGCCCGTGGCCGGCTCCCTCTGGTCGCCGGGCTTTCCTCGGCAGTCGGCGTCCACACCATTCTCGAGTGAGGAGACAATGACAAAAACCCATGGTCATACCATCGAACACGGCTTCGAAGCCCCACAGTTCGACCGGCTCAATTACTTCTACGGCCAGATGCTCGGCGTCAACGACTTCTGCGCCGAACAGCACTACTTCCGCGAGAAGATCAAGCTGCACAATCGTTGTCTCCACGGTTATGGAACCGTCTGTGGACTGCGAGTGCTCGTGCCGGAGCCCAAGCCGGGGTGCGAGCCCCATTCGGAGCAACCTTCGGTGTACGTTGAGCCCGGGCTCGCCCTCGACGCCGAAGGCAATGAGCTCATCGTCCGGGAGGGCGAGTCCTGCCTGAAGGTCGACCTCTGGGACGCGCTCAGCGACGGCGACCAGCAGACGGTCAAGAAGGAGCTCGGCGACGACCAGGACGCGTGGTACTGCAAGCCCCTCTACGTGTGTCTGCACTATCAGGTTTGTCCGCTGGGCCCGAGCCAGCCCATCACCGTCGACTCTTGCGGCGGCACGCTGCCGAAGAAGTACGGCAAGCTCCGAGACGGAGTCCGCGTGTCCGTCTCCCTGAAGGCACCGGCCGAGGACAAGCGGTGCGAGACGTGCTGCTGCCCGGGCCCGTGCGATTGCGGCTGTCTCCTCCTCGCCCGGGTCAACCGCTTCCACCCCTGTAGAGCGGTGAAGTCCGAGCACGTCAGGAATGACGTCCGCAGGCGCATCGGCACGTACCCGTTCACGACGATCACCGGCGTCAACTGGCAACACGGCAGCGAGCATCGGCGCGAATACGTCCGACGCTTGCTGATCCATGAAGGGCTGGCCGTCCACTTCTCGAGGCCGGTTCTCGTGGACACCCTGCGGTGCGGCGTGGTTGACGTGTATCACATCGAGTCGCGCAGTACGCGGCATCCCAATATCATCGAGCTTCGCGGCGAGATCATGGAGTGCCACGGCAAGACGACGACCGAGCTGCGGTACCGGGTACCCCACCTCGACGAGTGTCCCGAGCCTGCGGATCGCCTGTTCGTCGTCGTCCGGAGTGCGTTCATCCTGGACGAGTGCTGCCGGCCGGTAGACGGGCTGAACGTCGGGGGACGAGTTCCGTTCAAACCCCACGAGAAGCTCTGCCACGAATCGCCCGGCCCGGTCGATCCGTGCAAGGAATGCCAGGACCCTCCCTGGGGCTATGCTCCGTGGATCTCGGGCAACGGGACAGGCGGCGGTACTTTCGAGAGCTGGTTCTATGTCGAGGACAGGAAGGGAGCACCTCATGAGCACTGAAATGTCGACCAGGACGCCCCGGAAGTCGAAGTCAAGCGGGTGCGGGTGCGGTGGGAAGTTCGACCGGCGGCGGTGGCGGCTGCACCTGCAACGACCAGACGCCGCCCTGCCCGAACACGGGGATCCTCCGCCCCTACTTCTTCGCCGGCCAGCTTCTCACCGAGGACGACCTGCAACAGATCACCACGTATCAGATGGGCAAGCGCCGATTGACCAACCGGTACCTGTTCGGTGCGGGGGTCGTCTGCGGGCTGGAGGTCGTCGTCTCACCCGATCCGAACACGCAGGGTTGGGTCACCGTCAACCCGGGGTACGCTCTCGATTGCTGCGGTGAAGACATCGTCCTCTCGTGCCCGTACGCGATCGACATCAACGCGATGATCCGCGATGAGGGGCTCGACTGCGGCGACCCGTGCGACGAGTCCGGTGGAGACTCGAACGAGTACCGGGACTATTTCCTGTGTGTCCGCTACGCCGAGGTGCCCAGCGATCCGGTCAGCCCTTACTCGCCGAACGGAACGACATCGTGCGTCAACACCCGCGTCGCCGAGGCTTGCACCTTCGAGCTGCGCTGCCCGCCCAAGGAGTCCAAGCCCGATGACCTTCGCTCTCGTCTGGCATCCCTGCTCGACGACGAAGACAAGGCCGGCGGATTCTCCGTGGATTTCGACCGCTGGGGCGAGCTTTGCGGACTCGGTGATCATCTGATACGAGGTCCGATCAAGCTGACGGACGATGACTTCAAGGCTCTGGAGTTGGCGCAGGATGCCATCAAGAAGGTCGTCGACTCGAACCTCAGTTTCGTCCCGACGAAGGATTGGAACGAGCCGAAGTTGACCGAGGCGGTCGAGGGGCTACGAGGCCCCGCGCGGACCCTGGCTCGCTTTCTCTTCGCAGGGCCCGACAACTGGAGGACCCTGACCATTCCTGTCTTGACGACGGTCAAGGACTTGCCGTCCCTCGAAACTGAGATCAAGGCGGTCACGAGCGCACTCTCCCAGGCTGGCCGGAGTCTCAAGACATCCGTGTTTCCCACCTTTTCAAGCTCGATCCAGACGCGAGCCAATCTGCTCGCAGGCGAGATCCATCGGTGGACCGATGCGGATGAAAATGCACTCAAAGGCCTCCGCAACCGCGTCGACGTTCGCTTCTTTCTCCTCGACGAGACGCCGAATGCCGAGCCCTATTCGTTCAGCCGGTATCTGTTCGTCCTCAGGGATCTGCGCCGCGATCACGGTTGGGCCGTTCCTCCGGTTAACCCAGACTTCACCGAGGACAACTTGAAGCAGGTCTGCACCAACATCAAGCGGGCGCATGAGGGGACGGAGCACGAGCTCCGCGAGGCCCTTTGCTCCATCGTCAACCCGCCGTGTCGCCCGTGTGACGACGTTTGTGTGCTCCTGGCCTGCGTCTCTGTGAAGGAATGCAAGGTCGTGGCGGTTTGCAACCTCGTCCGGACGATCATCATCTCGCCAGCCGCCCTCGGCTACTGGCTCCCGCTCCAGGAAATCCTCCAGACCCTCTGTTGCGACAAGTCGATGCGTGTCAGCCGCCTGGAGAGTGTCGAAGAATTGATCAGCCCGTTCCAGACGGCGAGCCGCCGATTCTTTGGCACCAGGCAAACGCCGGCGCCGAACCTCGACCCCGGCGCCAACCTCGACCCCGGCGCAACCCCAACTCCAGCGCCAACCGCGACCACCACCCCGCGCCGACCCGCCCGACACCATCGCCAGGACCCATATAAATGAGTGATTCTATCCAGCGTCCCATCTTCAACGATGGTCAGATCCTGAAAGCGGTTCGACCTGGGCGCGTCGCTCGACTACGCGCGGGACCAGCAGGCGCGTCACGAGCGGTACCTCCATTCCTGGGGAATCGCCTACGGGTTCGATTTCATCACGACACCCAAGACCACCTCCAGTCAGACCAGCTATGTGGAAGTCACAATCAAAGCGGGGCTCGCGATCGACGGCCGTGGCCGTCACCTTGTGCTGACCAGCGACACGGTACTCGACCCGACGACGTTCATATCGGCGCACGTTTACGACCCGGCGAGCCAGGACCCGTGGTATCCCGTTTACGTTCGCGGACCTCTCCCCACGCCGGTGACTCAGGCCTCCCTGACCGGGGCCTGCGCGGGGGCCGATCTTCCCACACGCGAGACCGAAGACGTCCAGTTCAACTTCCAGCCCCCAGGCCCGTTGGACAACTCCACGGTCCTTTCGACCACTCCGGGCCCGGCTGATTCGACCGACCCGCTGAGTAGCGACAAGCCCTGGGACATCCTGATCGGGTTCGTGAAGTGGGACGGGGTATCCCAGTTCACCGACGCGCGGACCCATAACGACAAGGGAATCACGCGACGCCTCGCAGGCGTACAAGCCGACCGTGTGGAGGCCCGTGACGGATCCCTCAAGCTCCAGACGAGCACGACCGCCACGAGGCTTATGCTCCTCTTGAAGGAGAAGGGCGACGATCCCAACGGTACGATGACCTTCGGTCCCGACGATGGGCACGGGGGTCTCACCCCGCTTCTCCAGATCGACGACCTGGGAAACCTGACCATCAAGGGCAGTTTCACGAGCGGCACCGCCTTGCCTCCCGGGTCCATAGGCGTCCAGTCGGGCGTGGCGACCGATGGCGTCATCCTGCCGCTGCCGACGGGTGTTGCCGAAGACAACGTGTCCCAAGGCACGGTCCAGCTCCACTTCCATGTGGTTCCGATCCTTCCGGATCTCAAGATCAACACCGGCGCGTCCCCTGCCTTGGCTTTCGCAGCCGTGCCGCTGAACTGCCACGTTGACCACCACCGCCGCGTCCACTGCCTCGTGAGATACCTGACGCTTGCGGGCGGCGCGATTACGCGCACCGACGTCGCAGGCTCATGCCAGTTCATCGTGATCGCCGTATCCACGGCCAAGGGGAGTTCGTCATGAACGGTAGCCAACCGAGCAGTATGACCGTCGTGTATGTCAAGAATACGGGCCACGTCGTCGCCGCAGTCTCGCGCAACGATATCTCAGGCCAGTCGCCATCGCTCGCGAAGATCGTCGGTGACGTGCTCGCGGTATGCGCCCCCGCGAACAACGCCACGGCCGCACCGGACATCGTCGGCTCGTTCATGATCCCCCAGGGTGACCTCTTATCGAATGATTTTGACTTTGGCCTCGTTGGGACTTACCCGTGGGGCCATGCCGTCCTGCTTCCGAACCCGGCCACTGGCAACTCGACTCCGCAGATCAGGCCCGGCAGCCTGACGGCGATGGGCGTTCCCTCGATCCTGGGGGGGCCGGTCACCTCGACTACGGCCCCGACCTTGAAACTCCCGGTGACCGATCCGAACCCGTATTACATCGTCGTGGCAGGGTCAACTCCTATGATCGGAGGGCCGTCCCCGCTCTCGGGCATCTTGTCGCCGGCCTCGGGGGTATCGTTGGTCGCACTCCCGGCACTGCCCACGGGAATCTACCTTGTGCTCATTCTTATCCAGAATATGCTTCCTTACGTCTTTGACTATAAAGTGGCGTGAACCCGAGCCGAACCTGACTATGCCTGACATTGTCATTCATCACTGCAGGCTACGCATCGTGCGCTCCAGTGGTTGGGGTTGGGGTGCCGACCCCATCGTGCTGGCGCGCGAGGCGGTGTCGGCGCTGCGGATGTTGCTCGAGCGGCAACTCGACGGACTCTGGACGGAGGGTGAGGACGTCGAGGTCTTCGCGCCGGTCCGGGTCGTGATCCCAGTCCAGATCTCGGAGCTGAGGGCGACCGCTGCTGACGGGTTCAACGATACTCAGGCCGCGCCGCCTTCACCAGCGGTTTCGCGCCGCGGTCGAACAGGCGGTCGAGCAGGCCGTGACCGCGCACATCGCGTCGGGAGGCGATACACCAGAGGCTGCCAGACCGCCCGCCCGCCGACGCGTCAACCCCGATGAACGCCCTCGTGACAAGCTGCAAAGGATGCTTGTGGGGTGGTTACGTCAAGGCGACCTCGAATCGATCTTGATGACAGTAGGCGAGGACATCCTTGAAGCCTGGCACCGCACGTTGTTCGTGATTCCAGGCGGACCGCAGCCCGGCTCAGGCCCTTTCGATCCGGACGGTGCATCACAACAAGCCAGTGACGGTCCCGGCTCCCGGGAGCCGGTTCTCCCTGCCGAGGTTGTTGCTCGTGAAGTTCCGAGCGGCAGGACGAGCACTCGGGTCGAGGTCCTGCGAGCCCGGATCATTGCCGCCGCGGTCGAGTCGGACTCGGCGGGCCGTGGGGTCGTCGATCCTGCCTTCTTCTCGGCCCTGGACCGCTTGCTTCCCCTGACGGCCGCGGCAACCATCGGTGCTCCACCGCCGGACGCGGCAACCGTCGGTGCTCCGCCGCGCTGCGACTCCCCAGTCTTGATCCCGGCGGTACCCGAGACCAGTTCCGCACGACCCGGCCCGCCGCGACGGTCGCACGAAGCGCCGACAACGGTCACCACCACGCCGGGCCAGGTCGTGCGGAATCAGTCCACCAGGTCCACGAACATGGTCGGCTCGGCTTGCGCACTGCCGTTCTTGATGCTCGGCGCGCTCGCGAGGATCGGATACCTCGAGGTACTCGACGCCACCCTCTCTGCGGCCGACCTGTTGGGCGAAGCGCCACTGTTCGCGACGGCGCTGGCGTACAAGGTGATCGACCCACCGGCGAGGGGCTGGCTTCGGTCGGCGGCGGACACGACCTCGGCCGCGATCTTCGCCGGACTCGAGGAGCCGGCCCCGAACGAGGCGCTGGCCGGGTTCGCGCGGAAGGCCGCCGGGTTCCTCCCCGTCCTCGACCGCGTCATCGCAGACGCGCTCGCGGGCGGTCACGAGCAGGGCTCGCCGCTCTTGCTGTGCGCCGACTCGGCCGGCGGCTGGCTGCTGGCGGAGGTCGAAGGCGTGTTTCCGGTCGCCTGGTCCTCGTGCTGGGAGAATCAGCTCGCAACAGTCGAGCGGTTTGGCCGGCCGAGATTGCTGGTTCCCGCAAGCTCCGCCGGAGGTGGGTTGCTTGCCGCGCCTCGACGCCGAGGGGTTCCGGTTCATCACCAACACACCTCCGACACGAGGCGAACTCTGGAGACGCGTTCAAAGGCTTCCTCACGAGCGATGGTGGACGAACGACACCGAGACACCCGAGGGCCCGCTCGTCGCGTCGGCGCGGAAGCTTGAGACAGCCCACCAGTCACTCCAGACGACCTGGGACGAGCTGGCATTCCGACCGTGCGTCGCTCCCGGCGACGGCAGTGCCCTGGAAACCAGCCTGATGCTGGCCGCGGCCGTCGCGATGGCGGACCTGTCGTGGACTCTCTGGAAAGACACGGGCGACACCGACCCTCTGCTCGCGCTGGAGCGATTCGGCGATCTCGACGCCCGCATACGGTCCGGGCCCGACGAGATCCTGGTCAAGTTGCCGCTGGGCAAGCGGTCTACCGATCTGTCTCGTCACGGGCTGCTCGACGACGTGGCGGGCGTCCCATGGTTCGGCGGGCGAGTGGTGCGGTTCGCGGGGGGATGACCGTGACGACTGAACGTTCGGAATCGACACTGCCGTTGCCGCTGCCGTTGCATCACCTGCAACTCCGCCTCCGCGCGTTGAACCGCGATCTCATCAGGGCGGTCAAGTCCCGCCGTGAGTCGACCCGCCGGCAGGCGCTGGTCGTCGATACCGAGGCGGTCGAGGGGTTCGAGGCGTCGGCCGGCTCGACCATGCTTATGCAGGTGGTCGAGGCCCTGAATCCCCAGTCGCGAGTCTGCATTAGCGACCGGCAGGTCGACTACCTGATCTCGGAAGTCGAGGCGCTTTGCCAGACCGAAGACTCCCCGCTCAGCGAGCAGGAACTCCGGGCCGAGGCCAGACGTCAAGGAATGGTGCTCCCGCTCGATCGGCTCGAATTCGAGCTGCCCCTCAGCCCGACCCAGATGGACGCCGTGATCCTCTGTGCCGCGCTCGAATTCGACCCGGCCTATGAGATCCTCTACGCGTTCGTTCTCAACGATATCTCGCGGCGGTTCCCCTGTCCCGAGCTGTTTTGCGGCTTGACCGACGAGATCCGCGACCGCTTCGACCGCCGGCTCGAGCTCGGCCGCTTCGGCCGACTCCGGCTCCTGGGCGTGATCGTCGCTCAGGGCACCTCGCCGAGCGAGCTCCGTCAAGAACTTCGGCTCGCGCCGGACTCTTCGACTTCCTGCTCGACGACCGCGGCGACCCCGCGGACCTCTGTCGCGACCGCGATGAAGTCAAGCTCCCCGACGAGCTCTACGTCCCACCGCACGTCGACCGCGACCGGCTCGATCGGGTCAGCCGCGCCCTGAAGGACAACGAGGTGGGGATCGTCGGAGTCTGGGGCCCGCGGCAAGCTGGTCTCGAGGATGTCGCGATGGCGATCGCCAGGGCCGCCGACCGCCCCCTTCGAAGATGGGCCGTTCCCGATCCACGGTCGTTCGACCCGGCCCAACAGCAGTCGCTGCGCGACGCGATCCAGGTCGCTTCGGTGCTGGACGCGATCCTCTGGATCCAGACCGGTGCCCTGACCGACCCGGCGCATCCCGAGGATGCGCGCATCGGAGAGGCGCTGGCCGATCTTCTGGCCGTGTCGCGCATCCGGACGATCCTCACCGGGGCCCACCCCTGGCAGCCGCCACGGCTTCTCGCCGCCCGTCCGTTCATCACCTTCGAGGTGGACACGCCGGACTCCTCACAGCGGCGGGCCATCTGGCAGCAGGCGGCACCAGGGACCTCGCCGAGGATCCTCGACGAGTTGGCCGCGCGGTTCTCTGTGAGCGGCATCGAGGCGCGCGCGGCCGCTGGCCTGGCCGCGACGACGCAGAAGATCAACCATGCCAGGTCGGTGGGACCGCCTGCGGATTCCCGGAAGCCCTCGCCGGATGACCCACTCGTCGTTGCCTCGGCGGCGCTCGAGCGGCAGAAGGTCACGCCGTTCACGACGCTGATCGTCCCGAAGCGCGGGCGTGACGACCTGATCTTGCCCGAGCCATTGAAGACCCATGTCCTCGAAATCGCCGCGTTCCACAAGGTCTGGCCGGCGGTCTGCGGCCCCTGGGGGTTCGGCCGGATGATGACGGGGCCGGGTGGCATCAAGGCCCTGTTCACCGGCGATTCGGGTACCGGCAAGACACTCGCCGCCGAGGTGATCGCCAAGGAGCTCGGCGCACCGCTCTTGAAACTCGACCTCTCGCGCATCGTCTCCAAGTGGGTCGGCGAGACCGAGAAACACCTCGACGCGGTGTTCCTCGAGGCCGAGGACCGCGAGTCGGTCCTCTGTCTCGACGAGGCCGACTCGCTCCTGGGCAAGCGAGGCGAGATCCGCCAGGGGACCGATCGCTACGCGAACCTCGAGGTCAGCTACCTCCTCCAACGCCTCGAGGAACACCCCGGCCTGGTTGTGATGGCCAGCAATCACAAGGAGAACATCGACCCGGCGTTCATGCGGCGGTTCCAGACGATCCTCCACTTCCCCCGCCCGGGGCTCGTCGAGCGCGCCCAGATCTGGCGGATCGCGTTCCCCGGAACGGCCCGGTATCAAATGGAGGAAAAAGTCAAGTTCGACGAACTGGCGCGGCTCGACATGACAGGCGCCGCCATCGTCGAATCGGCGCGGACCGCGGCGCTGCTGGCCGCCAGGTTGACGAAACCCGAGCAACGGGCGACGGTCGAGCTCAAGCAAATCGCCGATGCGGTCAAGCGTCAATACCTGCGCGAGTCACGGGTTCTTTCGGCCAGGGAGCTGAAGCTGATTGAGGGAGAGCCGTGAACACCACCACGAAGGCCCAACTACCCCCGACGCGGGCCAAGTTCCCACCGGACCCCCCGCCGCTCAAACAGTCGAGCCTAGCGCCGGCCTCACGCGCGTCGTCGCCGAACCTGATGGCCCTCCACGCCGCCTACGGCAACGGTGCGATCGCGCGGGCACTTTCGACTCGGCCCACCGCCGCTTCAGGCTCCAGACCCGCAAAGGCAATCACGGATCCCCCGACCAACGTCGGGCCGGGACCGATCGCGCCGAACGGCGTGGACGTCCCACGTCCCGCCGAGCCTGCGTCGGCCGGCTCCCACGCGGTGCCCGGCACCCGGTCCATCGCGTCCAACGCCAACCGCCGTACTTCCGGTCGTGGGACGGACGTGGAGTCGGTGCAGAGGACCAAGGAGAGCGGTCGTGTGAACCGAACTCTCGGGCCCGGCGGACATGACGCGGGCCAGCTAGACCCGGCCATGATGCATCAGACCGCAGGGGTAGACTCGATGGCCAACGCCGCCGTAAGACCGGCCGCGGCCGCGCCGCCGGAGGGTGCCACCGGACAGAAACCGCCAGCCGCATCGTTGCCGGCCAGCGCGGGAGGCGGCCGACAGACGGGGGCTCATCCCCTCCCAGGCCGGGAGCGGCGCCTCGAGGGCCGGGGGCCGGACCTCGTCCTGGTGCGAAGCCCAAGACCACCACGAATCGACCCACACCGAAAGGTGGCCGACCCGGTCCCGCACAGCGGCCGGCCGGTAAGGCATCGGAGATGATGCCCTCCTCGGACTCGAACCCTCGGGCTCGCGGCCTTGCCCGACCGGCGGGGCCAACACCGCCCTTGGCCGTGGGGCGAGTGACACCACCGCGTTCACCGCATGCCGGGACCCAGGTCGTGCTGGACCAGGTCGTAGAGGCTGCACGCGCCGGCCGCCGGCGAATCGCCGAGAAGTTCGAGAAGAATGCGGCCGCGATCGACGCAGGCCTTGCGCGGCAGCACCAGGTGCTCGAGTCGACGACCGCCGGCCACGTCGAGTCCGTCCGGGGCGCGTTCGCCGAAGCCCACGCGATGGTTGCGCGTAATGTCGCCGCGAGCGCCGGCCGGGTGCAGGCAGAGGCGGCGTCGGCACACTTCGCGGTCGAGCGGGGGCACAATGAGACTATCGCCGGCGCCCACGCCGCGTTCGCGGCCAATCAGGGACGGGCCCTGGCCGTCACCGAGACGCGCGCCGCCGAAGCGCTGACCGCCGCGTCGACCGCCGCGGCCGAGGAGGACGCTCGCATCGAGGCAGCTGCGCAGGCGGCGCTGTCCCTGGGAGATACCAAGTCGCACGTCGGCGGCAGCACGCAAGAAGCGGCCGAGGCTAAGGCCAAGGTCGCCCTCGACCTCGCCCAGGACACCGCGGAGAAGGTCCGGGCCGCCAAAGGAGACGGGGCGGCCAACCTACGAGCCAGCGGCCCGGCGACGGCCGACGCCATCCGCAACCAGGGCCGAGAAGCAGCGGCCCAGCTCGCCGTCGGCGAGGCGCAGGTCGTGCCCCAACTCGACGGGATCCGGCAGGGGGCTGCCCAAGTCGTCGGGCAGGTCGCCGCGGGCGGAGGCCAGACCCTGGCGACCCTCCACGATCAGATGACGGGTCAACTCGTGGTCGCCGAGCACGAGGTGCTGGGCCGCCTGGATGAGCAGAGCCCAGGCCGCCCGGCAGCTTGATGAGACGGCTCGGGACGCCGTGGCGTCGCTGCACCAGCAGGCTGGGAAGGCCCTCGACGCTGGCGATGCCCAGATCAACCGATTCCAAGCCCAGGCCGCCCGCATGCCGCTGGATGCCACCTCCGCGCCCCAGGCGATCGGGAGCATCATCAAGGGATACGACGCGCTTGGGACGGCCGCCGCCGGCGCCTTCCAGAAAGCTCAGGGCGGGGTGGCGCAGGGAGGAGGCGCCGCAGCCGACGGCATCCAGAAGTCCGCGTCCGCCGCCTCCCAGGGTGCCCGCAAGGCTGCAACCGGCGCGGGGTGGCAGGCCGACCGTGTAACGACGGCCGTCGGCTCGCAGTTGGCCAAGGCCGTCACACAGACCAACGCCGCCGGAGCCGGAGCCGTATCGCAGATCGGCTCGGGTCTCGCCGATCAGGTGAGCCATCTCGACCAGGCGTTCGGCCAGGGACTGGCCGATTACCGAGGCGGGATGAACACCCAGGTCACCGCCGACGTGACCAAGGCGCAGGAACCCGTCAACACGCTCGCCGCCCGGATCGACGAGGCCCAGGCTCGCGCCGAGGAGCGCGCCCATCAAAGCTGGCTGCGCCGACAGGCGGGCGACCTCTGGGATATGCTCAAAGACCCCGGTTTCTGGGTCGGGTTGGTCGTCGGCCTGGTCGGCGCGATTATCGTCATTGCGCTGGTGGTCGCCGGCGTCTTGACCGGGGGCCTGGCGATCGTGCTTGCCATGGCCCTGGTCGGGGCGATCGCGGCGTTCGCCGGCACGATCGTGAGCAATGTCACGCACGGTCGTCCCTGGCACGAGAACCTGCTGCAGAACGTGGTCATCGGCGCCGTCTTCGGCGCGGTCCTGACCGCCGCGGCGCTGATCATGGGTCCGGAGCTTGCCACGAGCGCCCTGGGGATCGGCATCCTCTCGGTGACCGCCGGCGTCCTGACCGTGCTGACGAATCTGGCGACGGGGAAGCCGTTGGACCAGGGGCTCCTGGCCAACATGCTGCTTGTGGGACTCTTGGCCTGGCTAGGGAAATTCATCCCCGCTGCGGGCCGAGGGAAATCTGGGCCACCGCCCGACGTCGATCCCGCGCCAGCCCCCAGGCCAAAGCCAATTGAGCCCGAACCGGAGCCCAAGCCCGCGCCCAAGCCGGATCCCGAACCCAATCCGAGAACCGTCGTTACCCGGGAGGGGACCACGGTCTCCGTCAAGGACTCGAACACCGGAGCCTTGCTCGGCCTCGGTGAGCTGGGAGGTGACGGCTACCTCGAGCTGGCGATCTACACGAAGGAAGCAAGTACTACGGTACGGGGCGGTGAGGTCTTCAAGGCAATCCTGGACAGATTCCGAGCGGATGGCGTTGCATTCAAGGGCGTTCGGGGGCTCTGGTTCTCGGGCGACAACCTGGCGACATTCAACGACCTCATCAAGAAAGGGTTGTCACCCGAACAGGCGGCATCGCAGACGTTCACTGGTAAGATGGCCGCCAGGAATGGGTATCCGAACGTCCGGTTCGACTACGCGAACTCGCCGAAGAACCCGGATGGGACCTTTGAGAAAGCGTACGTATGGTTCGACCCGTAAGGGCCGAAGGAGGCGGACCCCGATGACGCTGGAACCCGACAGTTTGTTCTCAGCCGGACGACCGGAGGGCAGTTCCGTTCAGCTCCCGCTCGGACGGGAGACGTGGCTCCGCATGGTGTGGTGCCCGCCAGGTCACTTCCGCATGGGGTCCGTTCAGGAGGAGCCCGCGGATTCGCTCGAGGCGCCCCGAGCACGAGGTTCGCCTCTCCAGGGGATTCTGGTTCGCAGAGACGCCCGTCACGCAGAGGCAGTGGCTCCAAGTCACCGGCTCCCCACTGCCGCTGTTCATGGACTCTGCCGAAGGAATGGCCCTGCCAGCGGAAGGAGTCGCTTGGGACGACGCCAGGGACTATTGCGCCGGATGACCGACGCCCTGCGGCAAGCGCGGTTCCTTTCCGCTGAACAGACGATCGACCTGCCGACCGAGGCAGAGTGGGAGTTCGCATGCCGTGCCGGGACGTCGTCCCGCTGGTATTTCGGCGGAAGCCCGACGGGGCTTGAGGATCACGCCTGGTATGTCGCGAACAGCGGAGGTAAGACCCACGCGGTCGGCCTGAAAAAGCCGAACTCTTGGGGTATCTACGACCTCTACGGAAATGTCGCCGAGTGGTGTCTTGATGACCTGACGAATTACCAAGACCACGGTGCGACCGACCCGTTGTTTCTTGGCGAGACTGGCCTCGTGAAAGTCACCCGAGGCGGGGACTTCTCTTGCCCGGATACGGAATGCCGCTCGGCGAGCCGCGGCTCCTGCCATCGCGGGAACCCGTTCAACGAGGCGACGGGTCTGAGAGTCATCTGCTGCCGGAGGCGCTGGGCCGGCTGACCGGTTCAGGCAGGCGAAGTGAAACGCTCTGGATTCATGAGCGATCGTTTTGCCGGCTCCCATTGGCACGGTTCCGTACGCCGGTGCTCCCCGCAGAAAGTCGAAAAAAAATATAAATATAATCATATTATAATTATATAAGTTTTGGCGATCGAGAGGGAGGGAAGAGAGATGCTGAGATCGAGAATGTTATCCGTGGCAGGTGTTGGGTGCCTCGGCGCCCTCCTCGGGACCCTCGGTGGGGTGATGATCGCCACATACATCGCCATGGGACAGTTTGACTCGGATTTGAAGCAGGAGTCCGCCCGGAGTGGAGCGGCTCTGAAGACGTTCGAGGAGGAACAAGAAGCGGTACGGAAGAAATCAGGGAAAACCCAGGGACTCACCGAAACGCTCGCCCAGGGAGTGGGAAACGCCGCCACAGCCGGGTTAAGTCCGGTCGTTGCCTCGACCGCTTTCTTCCTGGTGAAAGTGATCGGGGGAGGTGCGCTCGGTCTGATCGGCGGTACATCCATCGGGGTGCTAGTCGGCACCATTCGTCGAGTGAAGCGACCCGGCTCACGTTCAGGTGCCATCGATGACACCCCCACTCATGAAAGTGGCCCGTGATTCTTGGCCAGCGACTCTTTCAGATTCCGAGAGTTCACGTTGTGCCGTGGCGGCTCTTACCCAGCGGAATACTCGATACTCAACTCGTCACATCCAGACCGGAGATCGCAATGCCAGACCCCATCACCAGCCTCGTGAACGCCCTGAAGGCCGGCGGCCCCAGCTCGGCCGGCGTGCAGCAAATCCTGCAAGAGATCAACACCCAGTTTCCGGCGCAGGCCGATGTGGCAAGAACGATCCTGGACGGCTGGCCCGCAAGTCCAGTCAAACCGCCCCAGCCCGCATCGTCGAACTCGGGATTCGACTTCACGTCGTGGAAGTTTATAACGCCGGTCCTGGCCGCTCTCGGCCTTGGCACTGGTGCCGGCGCGGGGATCGACACGAAATCGCTCATGGAGTCCCTCAAGACGATCCCGCTCCCGCACATCGGCAACCGCTGGGAACTGCTCGGCGTGGTGGCGGCTGTGGGGGCGATCGTGGGACTCGCGTACTCCTTCTATCGAAACAACTGGACGATCATTCTACCCACTTTCTCGAAGAGCCAGAACCAGTTCCAGATGGGTTCGTTCGGGTTCCTCCGCAACGTATTCATGGCGGCGCTGGTCTCGGCAGCCACGACCTGGCTCGCGTTCTCCAACCAGGCCGTGCCCCCGGGGGATGGGAATCTGCTCACCTGGACCGTGCTCATGAGCGCGGTCGTGGCCGGGGTGGTCGGTTCCCGGATGGTCAGCGGCGAGGTCGAGAAGAACGTCCTCTGGGAAGCCTTGTCCAGTTCGGCCGCGAAACCGGCCGTGCCCGGACTGGCCACATTGGTGGATAACGCCAAGACAGCCCTCGATGCAGCGGCCATCGCCACCGGTAAGGTCGTGCCCGGCGTGAAGCCGCCCAAGGAGATGAGCCTCGTTCGCCAGCCCGCGGAGATCGAGGCCGACTTGCTGAAACTGTTCGACCGCCCGGCGCTCAAGGACTGGCTGGCCCAGCGCGGCACGCCCATCGGCAACGATGGAGGGAAGGTGCCGCTCGGAACCCTGGAGGAAGTCCAGCCCTTGAAGTCCCCCCTCAAGACCGCGCTCAAGGACCTCGAGATCGTTCCGGTGGCGGACATGTCGTCCGACGCATTTCGGGCCGTGGTGGATCAGCGAGGGATCGAAGCCGCCAGTTTCAAGGAACTCCTGGATGGCGTCCATGGCGCCGCCGTCCGGGTGAAGGAGCAGTTCAGCTCCTTACCGGTGGGTTGGAGCTTGACCGCCGACCGTGCATAAGTCGCGTACTGCGGTCTTCAAATCGCCGAATGATCTGGGTCGATTGGTGTGCTCACGAAGCCTGCGGGGCATGCAAGCGGCTTCTTTAATAACGCTAGGAGTCTGTCCGAGTATTGCCTTTTGAGGATGGGATTCGATGTGGCCGCTGACGTGACCGACCAAGGAGCTAACCATGCGCGTTCAGGTTCAAGTCCTGTCTTCGGCAGTAGTTACGGCGATTTGCATGAGTCGGGAACACGACGTTTCTGCAAATCGGTCAATCCCCGGGCCATGCGGCGGAATACGTCGTCCCAGTCGTTCAGCTCCGCCTGCCGGAAGACCCGGACCGTCGGATACCACGGCGAGTCCTGACGGTCGGCGATCCAATGCCACTCCGCGACCGACGACAGTGCCAGCCAGGTCGGCACCCCCAGGGCCCCGGCCAGGTGCACCGGCGATGAGTCGATCGTCACCATCACGTCCAGGAGCATCATGAGCGCCGCGATGTCCCGGAAGGGCTGGTCGTCACCGTCCAGCTCCTCGCCGGGGTCGAGCAGGCGGAGGCGGCCCGCCAGAGGGGCGATCTGGTCGACGCCGTGGTACTTCTGCAGGCTGATCAACCGCACGCCGGGCACGTCCGCCAGCGGCAGGAAGGCCGCCAGCGGGGCCGAGCGATAGCAATCACCGCTGTAGCTCGGGTTCCCCTGCCAGCAGAGCCCGATACGGAGTTCGCCGGGCGCGCGCGGACCCAACCGATCGCCCCATCGCCGGACGAGCTCCGAGTCGGCTCTCAGGTAGGGAACGGGGAGGATCCCGGGAACATCTTCGATGCCGGTCCGAAAGATGGCCGCGAGGCTGATGAGCGGGGCATAGGTGTCGAACGGGGGCAAAGGATCCCCTTCCGGGACGAGGACATCGATTCCCGGAAAGCCGGCGAAGAGGCTTACGAGCGGCAACGGGCAGCGGAACACCACCGTCGCGCCCAGGGCCTTGACCTTGGGGACGAACCGGATGAACTTGATGGTGTCGCCGAGCCCTTGTTCGGCGATCAGGAGGATCGTCCTTCCTGCGATCGGCTCGCCCCCCCAGACGGCCTGCGCGAAGTCGGGACGCACGAAGTCCCTGCACTCCCAGCGCCGCTCGAATTCGGCGAATCCCTCGAGATAATCGCCGAGCGCCAGCTTCATGATCGCGCGATTCTTCCGCGCATCGCGATGCGCCGGGTTCCGTTCGAGTGCCCGGTCATAGGCGCGGATCGCTTCTTCATGCCTGCCGAGTCGGCCCAGGGCGACACCGAGATTGTTCTGGACGTCGGGCGAGCCCGGGTCGAGCCCGGTTGCGGTCGCGTAGCAGGCCAGCGCCTCGTCGTAGCGATCCAGGTCGCGGAAGAGGTTGCCGAGGTTCTGGTGGGCCGCGACGAGTTGGGGGTCGTGCCGGATCGCCGCGCGATACGAAGCCTCGGCCTCCTCGAAGCGATGCAGCTTGGCCTGGACGACCCCGAGACCGCTGTAGTTGTTGGCGTCGGTCGGGTCCAGCACCAGGACGCGGCGGAAGGCGACCTCGGCCTCGTCGTATCGATCGGCCTTCGCCAGCGCGACGGCGAGTCGCTGCTGAAACTGGGCGGACCGCGGCGCAAGCCGGACCGCCTCGACCAGGGACCCGACTGCCTCGGCCGCCCGGTCCGCCTCCTGGAGGGCGCTGGCCAGTCCGCCGAGGACGTTGACATCCGCCGGGTTGAGCATCCTCGCTTGCTGGTAGGCCGCGATGGCTTCGTCGAGTTTCCCCAGATTGCGCAGTACGTGGCCCAGGTTGCGAAAGGCGCCGAGGAATGGGGGTAGGACCGCGACCGCCCGTCGGAATACCTGCTCGGCGGAGACGAAGTCGCGCCGGACCGCGTAGGCCACGCCGAGGTTCGTAAGAACCTCCGCCACGTTCGGGCTCAAGTCGAGGCTGCGGAGGTTGCAACGGATGGACTCGTCGAGGTCCTGTCGGTTGAAGGCCACGTGGCCGAGGGCCGCCCAGGCTTCGGCGTGGTCCGGATGGCCGTCGAGGAAGCGGCGATAGCACGACTCGGCCTCGGCGAGCCGCCCGGATCGTAGATGTTCCCAGCCCGTGACGAAGTCGTCCATGACCGCCATCCCTCCGTTGAATCTTCCCGATCGGGGACACCCTTCACCCTCGACCGAATGCCTCGATTCGCACTCCTGGCCACCGACTCGGAGTCTGCCGCTTCTCTCGAACCGAGCGTGAGTAATCTAATCGATCCGTTCGACGGTTGCCACCTCGCCCGAGCTCGGCCCGGCGATCGTCCCCAGGCTTCAGATCTCAGCCGGTCCACTCGTCCACCAGGCTCTGCACCTCCTCCGGATCGGCGTTCCCGAGGTTCAGGAAATCGCCGTCGTCGTCCTTGATATGGGTCGAAGAGAATCCATTCTCGGCCAGATAATCCTTCAATGCCTCCGCCCTGCTTCGATCCACCATAATGTAAGGGCGACCTGTCTCATCGGCGCTGACGATCAACTCATCCTTCTTATCTTGGTTCCCCATCACCGATTCCCCGCTGGTTGAACGATATGACCTTGGCCCATTCAAACCTTCCGCTTCCCGAAGGCGGGCGACTCGACGTACTGCCAGTCCTTCCCCTCATTCCAGGGCCCGCGCATGTCCTGCCCCGCCTCGCCTTCCCCGGTGGAATCGTTGAAATACTGATCGACCAGGCCTGGCGTCGGCGGCAGCTTGCCGATCGTGAAGGGATCCTTGCCCATGCTCTCCAGCGCCGCCGCGAACGCCTTCATGTGGGTGATCTCGCGGGTCATGAGGAACTGGAGCGCATCCTTGGTGCCGGCGTCGTCGGTGAAGTTGATGAGGCGCTCATAGACGATCTTCGCGCGGGCTTCGGCGGCGATGTTGCTGCGGAGGTTGACGTCGAGCTCGCCGGTGATCTTCAGATAATCGGCCGTCCAAGGGTCGCCCTGCGAGTTGTACAGATTGACGCCGCCACCTCCGCAGATGGCGACCATCGGGTCCGCCTCGGCCGTGCGGCGAGCGTCCTTGGTCGGCTTGAGATGCAACCGGGCCAGCGTACCGATGACCTCGAGATGACTCAGCTCTTCCGTGCCGATGTCCATCAACAAGTCCTTTCGGGCCGGGTCCTCGCAGTTGATCCCCTGGACCGAATACTGCATGGCCGCCGCCAGCTCACCGTTGGCACCACCGAACTGCTCCAGGAGCATGTTGCCGAACCTCGGCTCCGGGGTACCGATCCTCACCGTGTACATGAGTTTCTTGACATGATGATACATGCAATTCTCCTTCGTTGTACTTCCTCGTGCAGTCGATCGAGTGGCATGGCGATGAACGGTATTGCAAATGCAACATCCCGTTCCCTTAACTTCGCCCGGCGACGTGGAGTAACTGGCGCATCCGTTCGTGCGGAGTCTCGCCTGATGCGGCCATCGGCCGTGACGGAATGGGGAATCCCGAGTCCGATTCAAAATCCTTGAGGATGATTCGCGAACTCGAGTTTGGATCCGGAACTTGAATCGAGGATCCCCGTGATTCGCGCGAGACGCAGGGATCCTCCACGGGAAGGCACTATTTCGCGTCCGCTTTTCGCTTGCGCGTCGCGGCGGCCTTCTTCGCCGAGGCGGATCGGGCTGTTGCCGGTCAGGACGCCGCGGCGGCCCCTCCGATCTTGCCGCCCTTCTTGCTAGAGACGTGGGTGTCCGGCTTGCCGTGGCCGCTCCCGGACTTGTTGCCGCCGCCGGACTCCTTGTTCACCGTGGCCCAAGCGCGGCTCTTCGCCACCTTCTCGGGCACGCCGCGATCCTCGTAGCTCTCGGCGATGTGCTCGGCCTTGCGTTTCTGCTTGTCGGTGTACTTCGACTTGTCGCCCCGAGGCATGATGATTCTCCGGTAACTCAGGAATGCCGTCGTAAAGCCGTGAACAACCTGGTCTCGCAAATCGAATGCCGTCGACTCAACCGGGAAGTCCACGCCGCCGGTTCCTCGCTAGGAGGGCGCCGCAAGCCAGGCCCGTCAGGCCACAACCGACCAGGGCGAGCCAGCCGCGATTCCGGTCGGCCCAGAGTTGCCAGCTCGCGTCGCTGGACCAGCGATCGAACGTCCCGTGTGCGCCATGATCCTGGCCGGCATCGACGGGCTCCCAGAGGTTGTCGGGGCGGCCCGGCTCCTCGGGTTCGCCGGTCATCTGGGCGTCGAAACCGGTATGGGCCAGGTACGCGTCGAGCCACCCCGGCGCGAGCTTGTTGCCGACGATCGCCTCGACGGTGGGCCAGCCGACCATAAGCGAGCGCCGGTGGTGGTGCGCCGCCCAGACGATGGCCTCGGCGGCGACCTCGGGCTGGAAGATCGGCGGGACAGGCTGGGCCTTCCGCGGCAGGCGGCTCTTGACCCAGCCGAACTGGGGCGTGTTTAGCGCGGGCATCTGGACCATCGTCAGCCGGACGCGACTCCGGTCGTGGATCAGCTCGCAGTGGAGTGAATCGCAGAATCCTTCGATCGCGTGCTTCGCGGCACAGTAGGCCGATTGCAGGGGGATGCCTCGGTACGCCAGCGCCGAGCCAACCTGAACAATCGCGCCGCGGTCGCGAGGTCGCATCCGCCGCAGGGCGGCCAGGGTGCCGTAGACCGTGCCGAGATACGTCACCTCGGTCACCCGGCGATATTCCTCGGGCGTCATCTCCATGACCGGCGAGAAGACCGAGACCATGGCGTTGTTGACCCAAACGTCGATCGGGCCGAATTCGGCCTCGACCGCCGCTGCCGCGGCCTCCACCTGGCCGGCATCGGCGACTTCGGTCGGCACGACGAGCGCCCGCCCTCCCAGGGATTCGACATCCCGGCTGGCGCCTTCCAGGCCCGCGACGCCCCGCGCCAGGAGGCCGACATGTGCCCCCCGCTTGGCGAACGCGCGGGCGGTCGCGCGGCCCACACCGGCGGATGCTCCCGTGATGACGACGACTTCGGGTTGACTCGAGCTTATCATGGTCTTCCGAGGGCCGAAATATGGGGGGAATTGTCAGATCCGGATCAGTGCGAGCCCGGATTGTTCGTCAACTTCCTTCTGCAAGTGTTCGGGCGATTCCGTGAGGATGACTTCCAGGGTCGGTCGGACATGCCCCTCGATCAGGTGTCCGCCGCGCGTCGAGCCGTCAGAGCGGCCGACAACAACGTGGGCATGCACTTTCGACACGCCGTCCTTGAGCGCGACATCGCCGATCAGCGAGAGGACCTCGACCTGCTCGCGAACCGGGATCTTCTGGTACTTTTTCGACTCCCAGTCGAAGTAGCCCAAAATCACATCGCGGAAGGCACCGATGGCGGTGAAATGGCTGGCGCCGAGCGCGTTCGCACTGGCGAATTCGACCAGGCCCGACATCGCCTCGTCGCCAGTGTCGAAGATCAGGGCGAAGGTCTTCTCTCCCCCGTGATCGTGGATCAGCTTGGACTTCATTCTTGCCTCCGGAGTCAGGATCCCTCTCCCTCGTGATCGAACGGGTCGTCCGGCGGTTCGCCGGGGCCGGCCCACGTCGCCTTGAACAGGTAGAAGACTTTGCCCGCCCGAGGATTCCTCTGACGCATCACCCCGAAACCGCGACGCCAGAGGCGATCGGCGATAACGCGGATCTTCCCTTCATCCGGGTCGATGGCATCTAGGACGGCCGGCTTGCCGTGCTCGTCCTTGCGGGCGTAGACGATCACCCCGTCGATCTGATGCAGGCGGGTTTCCTCCTGGCTGGTGTGGGACGGGGCGGATTGTCGGCTCATAATCTCCTCCTGGCTGGCGAGCGGTGCGACCACGGGAGTGTCCGCGGCGGTCGATGGTCGCGGTGGGCCAATGCCCAGACGATCCCGGTGCCGATCAGCACGCCGACGCCGACCGCAACCGCGGGGAGCACGGCCGATGGGGCCGGTTCCCACTTGCCCAGCGGTTGATAGGACGACTCGGGAAGCGGCTCCGAAGGACCCTCGGGCCCTTCGTGCAACGCCATCTGGAGCACCTGGGCGACATGCAGCGCGCCCCGGCCGGTGAGGCCAGCAATCTGTTCGCGGCAACTGAACCCGTCGGCGATGATGAGCGTCTCATCGCTCGCCCGCCGCACGGCAGGGAGCAAGGCGCGCTCGCCGATGGCCTGGGAGATTTCGAAGTGGCCACTCTCGAAGCCGAAAGAGCCGGCCATGCCGCAGCATCCGGAGTCGAGCAGCTCGTAGTCGAGGCCGATTCTCTTCAGGATGGCATTCTCGCTATCGAACTTCATGACGTGCTCATGATGGCAATGCTTCTGCACCAGCGCCTTCCGCTTGAGCCGAGGAACTCGATAATCCGGCGCCTTCTTCTCCAGGAACTCGCTCAGGATGAAGGTCTGATTGCTGAGCCGCTTGGCGTCCTCGTCCATCGGGAAGAGCCCCATCAGCTCGTCGCGGAAGACCGCGACGCAGCTCGGTTCCAGGCCGACGATGGGCGTGCCGGCCTCGATTTCCGGCCGGAGTGTGTCGATGATCTCGCGGAGCATCGCCTTGGCCGTGGGTAGCATGCCGAAGTCGTAGAGCGGCCGGCCGCAACAGAGCGATTTGTGAGGGATGACGACCTGAAACCCGGCGTCCTCCAGCACCTCGACGGCCGCCTTGGCGGTCTGGGGATGAAAATGGTTGTTGAAGGTATCGGGCCAGAGGATCACCCGCGACCCGCCCCGATTCCGCGCCGGCCGCCGGTCCCACCAGGCTCGGAATGTCTCGGGGGCGAAGACCGGCATCTTGCGCCGGGTGGAGATGCCGCCGAGCACCTGGAGCGCCGGGCCCACGATCGGTAGCCGCGTGACGAAGTTCACCAGCCCCGGCATCAGCGAGCCAATCCGGGCCCACCAGTAGATGAGGCCCATCGCGTAGGCGTGCCGGGGCCGCAGCCGGCCCTGATAGTGGTGGGCGAGGAATTCGGCCTTGTAGGTCGCCATGTCCACGTTCATCGGGCACTCGGTGCGGCATCCCTTGCACGCCAGGCAGAGGTCGAGCGCCTCGCGGACGGTTTCGTTCCGCCAGCCGCCTTTCATCGGCTCGCCCTGGAACATCTCGAAGAGCAGGTGGGCGCGGCCGCGCGTCGAGTGCATCTCCTCCTTGGTCACCATGTAGCTCGGACACATCGTCCCGTGCTCTTCTTTACGGCATTCACCGATGCCGACGCACCGCTCTGTCGCGTACGGGAAGCTCCCCTGGTCGCCGGGGAACTGGAAGTAGGTCTCGACCTCGGGAGGTCGATACGTGGGACCGAGCCGGAGGTTCTCTCCGGGCAGGGCGGGATCGACCACCCGATGCGGGTTCATCTTGTGCTCGGGGTCCCAGATCGCCTTGAATTCGCCGAAGGCCCGGACCAGTTCCGGCCCGAACATCTTGGGCAGGAGCGCCGCTTTCGATTGGCCATCACCGTGTTCGCCCGAGATCGTGCCACCATGGCTGACGACCAGGTCGCCCGCCTCGTCCAGGAACCTGCGGAATCGCTGGACCCCTTCGTAGGTCTTGAGCTCGAAGTCGATCCGGGTGTGAATGCAACCCTGACCGAAATGTCCATAGAGCGAGCAATTATAGCCGTGCTTCTGGAACAGCTTGCGCAGGTCGCGGAGGTAATCTCCGACGCGATGCGGCGGGACGGCGGAATCTTCCCATCCCTCCCACGCGTCCTTCTCGCCGGGGATGCGCGCGGTCGCGCCCAATCCCGATTCCCGGACCTTCCAGAGATGTTGCTCTTCCGACTCGTCGTCGAACAGTTTCATCGACGGACGGTTCTTCGACTGCTTCAATTGTTTCATCAGCGCGTACGCCTTGGCGTCGGATTCCTCCTTGGTCTCGCCGCCGAACTCGACCAGCAGCCAGCCTCCACCTTCGGGCAGCAACGTGATGTCCTGGGGATGGATGTGCTTCTTTTTCATATCCTGAACGAGGATATCGTCGAGTCCTTCCAGGCCGACCGGCCCGGCCTCCAGGATCTCGGGCACGTGGTCGCCGGCGCTGATAGACGTCCGGATAGCCGAGCACCAGCAGCGACTTGACGGCCGGGCTAGGCACCAGATGCACGCTGGCCTCGAGCACGGTGACACAGGTTCCCTCGGTACCCGCGAGCGCGCGGGCGACGTGGAACCCCTTCTCCGGCAGGAGGTCGTCGAGGTTGTATCCGGAGACCCTCCTCGGAAGATCCCGGGGATATCGACGACGGATCTCGTCGGCATAACGGTCGCGAAGGGTTTTGAGCCGTTCGTAAATCTCTCCCTTGCGGCCGCCTTCCCGGATGATCCGCTCCAGCTCGTCTTCGCTCGCGGCGCCGACGGTCATCCGGGTGCCGTCGTAGAGGAGGATCTCCAGCTCATGGACCTGGTCGGAGGTCCGGCCGGTCCCCAGGCCCATCAGCGAGTGGACTCCGCAGGAATTGTTGCCGATCATCCCGCCGAGGGTGTTGTGCGTGTGCGTCGAAGGGTCGGGCGCGAACGTCAGGCCATGCTTCTCGGCCTGAGTACGGAGGACGTCGAGCACGGTGCCCGGCTGCACCCGCGCCAGCTTCTTGTCGGGGTCGATCACCAGCACCTTGTTGATGTGCTTCGACCAGTCCAGCACGACCGCGATGTTGCAGCAGCCACCTGTCAGGCTGGTTCCCCCGCCACGCGATAGAAGCGGGGCGCCGTGGCGCCGGCAGACGGCGACCGTCTTGACCACATCTTCGATGTTTGAGGGGATCACGACGCCGATCGGCACCTGTCGGTAGTTCGAACCATCCGTGGCGTACAAGGCGCGGCTGCCGGCATCGAACCGCACTTCGCCTCGGATTTCCCGGCGCAGCTCGGCCGCGATCGCCCCAGCGTCGATGAGGAGCGGCCCTTTCACTTCCTTGCGGTGCCGTTGAGCGGTCGTGGTCGCAGTCGCCATGGTCCTCTCCCTTCGTGAGTCATGGTCCCGTCAGACGGCATAGCGCGCGGCATCCTGCCGCTTGAACTCCAGGCCCAGGCCGTTACGCGACAGGTCGGGCCGTAACACGCCCCCCTCCGGCATCACCACCCCTTCGAAAAGGAGATTCTCGATGCGTTGGTGGTCGTGAAAATACTCCAGGTGCCGGAAATTCGGCAGGACGCAAGCGGGGTGCATGTGCAGCGCCGGGGCGCAATGGGCGGAGAGGGGCATCGACCGCGCCTCGCACAGGACACCGGCCTTGAGGAAGCCGGTGATCCCGCCGCAACGGGTCGCGTCGGCCTGGAGCACATCGACAGCGCCGGCCTCGAGCATCCGCCGGAAGTAGAATAGATCGTAGCCGTATTCACCCGCGGCGATCTCCATGCCGGCCGGCGCACGGTCGCGGAGGAGCCGCAGACCCTCGAGGTCGTCGGAGGAGACCGGCTCCTCGAACCACCTCACCTCGAGCCCGGCGAAGACCTCGGCCATGGCGAGCGCCTGTTTGCGACTGTAGGCGCCGTTGGCATCGACGAATAGCTCGACATCCGGCCCGATATACTTGCGAGCTTCCCTCACGCGGTCGACGTCGTCGGACGGACGCCGGCCGATCTTCATCTTGACTCGAGGGATACCCGAGGCAGCCCAGCCCCCGAGCTGCTCGCAGAGACGGCCATTCGAGTACGACGTGAATCCGCCGCTGCCGTACACCGGCGCGGCATCCCGGACCGAGCCGAGGAGCGCGACCATCGGGAGATCGAGCAGGCGGGCCTTAACGTCCCAGAGGGCGGTATCCACGGCGGAGATGGCCATCGCGGCGATGCCCGGCCGCCCCAGGTTGCGGATCGCTGCCTCCATCGCCGCGAATGCACCAGGTACGTCCATCGCATCCCGGCCCCGGACCACATCGGCGAGTAGGTCGCGCACCAGCCGTGCGGTCGCCGTGTCGGCATACGAATAGCCAAGGCCGGTCTTACCTCCCGCCTGGGCCTCGACCAGGACCAGAGTCGTCGCATGCCAGGAGTAGGTGCCATCCGATTCCGGCGCGTCGGTGGGCACCGTATAGGCCGACACGTCGATCCGCTGGACGGGGACACCTTCGGAACCGAAGCGATTACCCATGATGATTGATCCCCATCTCCCGCGCGTGAGCGACCCAACCCGAGACCACTGGAAAGGCGGGGCGACTCAGACCAGCTCCTTGACCTTGTCCTTGAAGATGGAGGAGATAATCTTGCCGCCGTCCGGCTGGCCGCGGATCAGCGACTCCGCGAGGCGCAGGGCCTGCTGCGGAGTTGCCTGGGCAGGCATGGGCGGTTCGAACGGATCGACGACCGCCTCGACGATCGCCGGCCTCTTGCTGGCGAACGCCGCCTCCAGCGCCGGGCGGACTTCCTCGGGTTTCTCGCAGCGGAACCCCACGCCGCCGCACGCCTCGGCGAACTTCACGAAATCGATCGGGTGCAGCGCGACCTCATATTCGGGATTGCCCAGGAAGATCATCTGCTCCCACTTGATCTGGCCGAGGGTGTTGTTCTTGATGATGACGACCTTGATCGGCAGCTCGTGCTTGACCGCCGTGACGAAATCGCCCATCAGCATCGTGAAACCGCCGTCGCCGACGAACGCCACGACCTGGCGATCGGGATAGGCCGCCTGGGCGCCGATGGCGTAGGGCAGGCCGGGCGCCATCGTGGCCAGGTTTCCCGAGCACGAGAACATCATCCCCCGTCGCATGTGGATGTGCCGCGCCGCCCAGGTGGTGATCGTCCCCGAGTCGGTCGAGACGATCGCATCGTCCTTCAGAAGGTCGTTGACGTGCCGCGCGACGACTTGCGGCTTGAGCGGCGCGTCGTCCCTGGTCTCCCGGGTCCGCATCAACTCGTTCCATTCCTTCATGCGACCCTGGGCCTTCTCGAGGAAGGAGCGGTCCTTCTGCGGCTTCAGCAGGGGCAGGAGCTCCTGCAGGGTCGCCTTGGTATCGCCGACCATGCCGATGTCCACCGGGTGCCGCAGGCCGATCCGTCGCGGATCGATGTCGAGCTGGACGGCCTTGGCCTGACCCGGCTTGGGATACCACTTGAGATAGGGGAAGCTCGTCCCGATCAGGAACAACGCCTCGC
The DNA here is from genome assembly GCA_963845755.1 of uncultured Planctomycetota bacterium. GTDB lineage: Bacteria > Planctomycetota > Planctomycetia > Isosphaerales > Isosphaeraceae > CAWJTV01. Next base: position 171,259 of record CAWJTV010000009.1, on the reverse strand, counting down.
ATTCCTCCATGGCCAGCTCCGAGGGCCGGGTCCCCAGCAGCCCGATCCCGCCCGTCGTGAACGGCGAATCGTCGGGCACCGTGGCCTTGCCCAGCAACGGCTTGATGATCGGCGCGGCCAGCACGTCCGCGAGCCGTTCCAGCTCGTCGGTGGCGCCGAGGGCGCCCAGGCCGGAGAGGATGACCATCTTCTTCTGGGAGTTGAGGAACTCCGCGGCGGCCTTGAGCGTCTCTCGCTGCGGTACGACGATCGGCGCGCGCCACCCGGTGGACGTATGGCCGGGGACCATCTGCATCGACGAGATTTCTTCGGAAGTGGACCGGTCCTGAATATCGGCCGGACAGGTCAGGTGCGAGACGCTTCGGGTCGACAGGGCCGACCGGCAGGCCAGATCGACCAGCACCTGCGCATGCTTGGCGCCCAGGATCATGTGGTTGTAATCCGCGACGTCCTCGAAAAGTGCGAGGATGTCGATCTCCTGCTGGAAGAAGGTACCGATCTGATCGTGATACGTATGCCCGGTGATCGCGAGGACCGGGGCGTGGTCGAGCTTGGCGTCGTAGAGCCCGTTGAGGAGATGGATGGCACCGGGACCACTGGTGGCGAAGCACACGCCTAATCGCCCGGTGAACTTGGCATAGCCGCAGGCGGCGAAAGCGGCCGCTTCCTCGTGCCGGCACTGGATGAAACGGATCTTCTCGCGGTTCTGCCGTAGCGACTCGAAGATCCCGTTGATCCCGTCGCCGGGTATGCCGAAAGCCGTATCGACTCCCCACTCGAGCAGCTTCTCGACGATGATGTCGCCCGTTGTCTTCGCCATCGCGCCCTCCTCGTGGTGAATCCGCTTCTCGTTGCTCGGGAAACGAATGATCGGAAGCGGTCCGCCGCCATCGGCTCTGGGCCGGCGGGCCATTGCTCGGAAAGTCAGTCTTCCAGGTAGGCCAAATCGCTGTGCCGAGGTCTTCGCCCGGCATCCCGGAAAAACACGAGCAAACCACGCGCCATACTCCTTCACTTTTCAGGAGGTTTGCGGATTGGAAGGGGCACCGCCTTTGCACGGGAAGGACGCACGGCGTCACATGGGGAGGAGCCGAGCGACACGGATCGCCGAAAGGTGCTCATGGTCACTACTACACCCGTCCGTCCCGAGAGCGGCTCTGATCTTCGCCCGGCCGACGTCGGGGAGCTGGCGCCGAAGAAGGCGTCCCGTCAGATCCTTCAGCATGAGATCGATGAAGGGCTCGACGCCCTGAAGCGCCCGGCGGTCGGCCTGTTCGTCTCCGGCCTGTCCGCCGGACTCGACGTCGGATTCAGCCTCTTCCTCATGGCCGTCGTCCTGACGCAGGCCGACGGCGTCTTGCCGAAGCCCGTGGAGCACCTCCTGGTCGCCAACCTGTATTCCGTGGGCTTCATTTTTGTGATCGTTGGTCGGTCGGAGCTGTTCACGGAGCAAACGGCCCTGGCAGTCCTGCCCACATTGCGGGGCCAGTCCTCGATCGCCGCGCTGCTGCGGCTCTGGTGCGTGGTCTGGATCGCCAACGTGCTGGGAGCGGCCTGCTTCGCCCTGCTGGCCACGCTCGTCGGCCCGTCTCTCGGCAGGATCGCCCCGCGCGCCTTCGGCGAGATCGCCCACCGCCTGACCGACCACCCGGCGCAGACCATCTTCCTCAGCGGCATCCTCGCCGGCTGGCTGATGGGCCTGCTTTCCTGGCTCGTGGCCGCGGGCCGCGACACGATCAGCCAGATCGTTCTCGTCTGGCTGGTAACCACCGCGATCGGCTTCGCGGGCCTGCACCACGCGATCCTGGGGGCCGTCGAGGTCTTTGCCGGTGCCTTTTCGGGGCAGGGCATCACGCCGGCGGACGTCGGCCACTTCCTGCTCTGGGCCACACTCGGCAATACCCTGGGCGGCGGCGTCGTCGTGGCCATCCTCAAGTATGGACTCGCTCGGCCCGAGGCACAAACCGACCCGGCGGAAACCCCCTAGATTCCATTCACGATGAATATTCTTGGAAATCTTGATTCTTGAATTCGCTATCCGGTCCTCTTACGTTCTCTCGGCGCATCCCACCTGTCGAACCAAAAGCATGATTGGCAGGATGCACCCACTCAACTGATGGCCAATCGGACCCCCGAGACGTCTTTGACGTTTGCAATTCGCCGCCGGATCATCTAACTTACTCGACGGGAAGCCCCTCGGCTTCCCAATTCCGACAACCGGCCGGGTCAACGACTGTTGCGTCAGGCTCAACCGGTTGGAACTTTCACGGAGATGCATTGATGATGAGACACCTGTCAACTTTGGTCTTCACTGGAGTCCTGGGCACGCTGGTGATGGCGGGGAACGCCGAGGCCTGCCACAAGAAGCGGTGTGCTTGCGTGGCACCGGTTTCCTGTACGCCCGTTGTGGCAGTTTGCCCCAGGCCTGTACCACCCCCCCCGCCCGTGGTGCGCTGCAAGCCGGTGGTCGTGAAGACCTGTGCACCCAAGGTGAAGCATTGCGGTGGTGGTGGCCTGCTGGCCAGGCTCTGCCACAAGAAAACCTGTGCGCCCCCACCCTGTTCGACGCCGGTCGCGTACGCGTACAATTACGGCACGCCGGTCGTTCCCTCCGGCCAGTACATGGCTGCCCCTCAGAAGTAACCCGCCCAAATCTCCCTCCCGAGCCGCCGGGCCGTAAGCTTTTCCCACGGCGGTCCGGAGCGGCTCAATCTTCATGTACGTCAGGCTTTCCAGCCTGACTCACCGGGTACGTCGGGCTGAAAAGCCTGACCGACTTTCTAGCTGGCTTCGTACAATGGTCCGGTCGGATGGGGGCGATCACGTCCACGTTCGGGCGGACCATTCTGCTCCAATCTGACGAGTGTTTCGTTCGACCTGGAACATCGGCTTACGTCGATGGCAAGCCCGGCCCGCACTCGGACCATTTCCCAGAAAGTTGGAATCGGCGCGCCTCCATCTCGCACTATGGGGTCAGGACTTCCGAAAAAGGAGACCGAACCGATGGCGGGCGGATCGGTGGGCGCCAAGTTTTCCAATGAATACGACACCCTGTTTCGATTCGGCGTGGTCGGCGACCTCTCCGACGGGCAACTCGTTCAGCGGTTCCTGAACGCCGACGACGAGGTCGATCACGCCGCCTTCACGGCGCGTAGTGGATCGCCACGGGCCGATGGTTCTGGGCGTCTGCCGGGAGGTGCTCGGCAACACGCACGATGCTCAGGACGCGTTCCAGGCCACGTTCCTCGTGTTGGCTCGCAAGGCGGCCTCGGTCCGCAAGACCGATTCCGTGGCCAGTTGGCTTCATGGAGTTGCCCTCCGGGTCGCCGTGCGTGCGAAAGCCCACGCGACCCGCCGGAGGGTCTACGAGCGGCGGAGTGCAGTCATGAGGGCGGCGGAGTTCGCCAGCGAGAGGGGCTCGCCCGAGTGCTGGCCGGAGCTCCATGAAGAGATCGCCCGCCTGCCGCAGCATTACCGGGAACCGGTCGTCCTGTGCTACCTGGAGGGCCTGAGCACCGAGGCGGCGGCGCTGCGGATCGGTTGTCCCAAGGGGACCGTCTTGTCCCGGCTGTCGCGGGCACGAGAGCGTTTGCGCGGGCGATTAGACCGCAGAGGCCTGGGATTACCCGCGGTTGGACTCGCCGCGAACCTGACGTCGACCGTGCGGACGGCGTTGCCGGCAAGGCTGCTCGATACGACGGTCCGGGCGTCACTGAGTTTCGCGGGACGGCTTCCGGCCGAGGCCACTTTCGCCTCGGCGACGGCAACCACACTGGCCAGGGGGATGCTTTACACCATGACAGTCTCCAAGCTGGCAATCCTGGGCGCGGCTGGGCTGGCCGGCGTCTTCGCACTCGGAAGTGCCCAGACTTTCGGATGGCTCGGCGGTCTCGAAAGAGCCCAGGAACCGACCCAATCGGCATCCGGCACCACCGACCCTCAGGAGGCCCTGGCTCGCTCGGTGAACAACCTCGAATCCGAACTGGACGAGTCGGCCCGGCGCAACGCCGGGATGCGGAAGGAGTTGCAAGAGATCCGCGCCGGCCTGAATGCACTGCTTAACGCCCCCAAGCGAACCGCGTTGGTCGCCCGGGCGGCCCTCACCCAGCTCGCCAATGCTCTCGAGGCGCCGAAGCCCACCGAAGCGGTCGCTCGACTGGCCGACGTGCTGAAGCACCATCCCGCAAAACCCAGTGCGGATCAGGGGTGGAATTATCAGCTCTACATGCTGGATCTCGTCGAGGGGGGGACGACCCTGATCGCCGACGAACCGATCCCGGATCTCATCTGTTCCGGCCTACCCGCGTGGTCGCATGACGGCAATCGGATTGTCTTCGACACCGCGGGAAGCCAGTGGCCCCTGGCGCGATTAATGGCGATCGAGGTACGCGACGGTCGTCCGACATTCACGGATCTCGGCGAGGGCAATCACCCGACCTTTTCCCCGGACGACAAGCGGATCGCGTTCTTGCTCCATCCCCGAGCTGTGCCGGGCGCGGAGCCCGGGATCTGGGTCATGCAGGCCGACGGCACGGGACGACGTCTCGTCGGCGAATTCGGGGCTCCCTTCTGGTCTCCAGACGGCCGCGAGTTCCTGATCAATGACTATTCCGACAAACCCACGACCTCCACGGTGATCAACCTCGATACCAAGCAGGGCGGTGTCGTGCAGGTCCCCGGCCATCAGATCATCTCCTGGCCGAGCTGGGCCGGCCCCGGGACGCTGGTGTCGGTCCTCACCACAGACGGGAAAGCCGACTCGATCGCCCTCCTCGACGTGCGCAAGCCGTCCGAGGCGCGGATCATCGAGGTCCTCTGGAAAAGGGGCGATGAGCTCGACGTCACGCCGCGCTGGCCGGTTTACCAGCCCGGCACGCGCCGCTGTATCTTCGTCGGCGCGGAGACGGGCAAGCGGGAACTGTACTGCGTCGAGCGCGGCGAATCCCTCGGAGCGAGGCGGCTGGAGGTGGTCGAACACCTGCGTCCAGGGATGACGGCCCAGCAGCTCGGGGGCCTGTCGTTCTCCCCGGATGGCCGGTATCTCCTCTTCCAGGCGAACCGGCCCGACCGACGGTGAATCGTCATCCGGCTGGCCGTGACGCCGTCTCAAGGAGCATCGGCCCTGGCCTTTTTCCAGGGGGTGGGTCCCTGCGCCAACCGGACAAGTTTCCTCGCGGGCACCGATACGGACCGCGAGGCGAGTCTGTTTGCTCCGTGACCTGAGCCACGTTCAGGGGCTGTCGGGCTCAGAGGTCTTGCACGATCCGCGGTTCCCATCGGCGCCGCCGAAGGCTCACGCTCTCGGCTCCCGCTGATCGTCCATCATGAGAATCCGTCGCTTCTTCGAGATCTGGTCTGAAGATGTCTCGGTGATACGCACCGGTCAGAGTCACCCGAGTGGTTGGGAGTGGACCCATGCGATACGAGCGGACCTATTCCCGGGCGATCCGCATTGGTGATCAGGGCGGCCTGGAGCAAACCCGGCTGGGATACACGAGGTTCTCCCTGGGGAACCACCCTCTGATCATCCTCTCCTTGATGATCGTGGCGACGTTGCCGTGGATCTCGAGCCCGAACCTTTCGAACGAGCCTGCGAAGTCGCCGGCACCAGAGTCCTCGCCGATTCGGGCTCTCGCGGTCGCATTCACCCCCGATGGAGGAACGATCGCGACCTCCCATCCGGACGGAGGCGTGGAGTTTCGGAACCGGGATGACGTCGGCCGAATCGCACGATTCCTCCCCCTCCGCAACCTTGCCTGGGCGATGGCGTTCTCGCCCGATGGCCGGCTTCTGGCCCTGGCTGGTGCCGAGTCCGAGATCGTCCTGTGCGACCTGGAACCCGGCGGGCCCGTGAGGCACGTGAGGATGCCAATCGACCAGATCACGGCGCTCGCGTTCTCGCCCGACGCCAGGACCCTGGCGGTGGCGAGCAAACGTCACAACGAGATCATCGTCTGGGACCTCTCGGCCGGACGGGTGCGGACGATCTTGCAGGGCCATTCATTTCCGGTCTTCAGCCTCGCCTTCGCGCCGGATTGTCGATCGATCATCTCCGTCCAGAGGGATCATCCGGTAATCCTGATCTGGGACGTTTCCCTCGGCCGGCCGAGGCTCCGCCTGGAGATGCCACGCGGCCCGTTCCTCGGGCTCACCCGCCTGCCCGAGGGCGTCCGGCTGGCGTTCATGAGCGGACGGCGCGACGTTCAGATCTGGGAATGGAACTCGGGACGGCTCGACCGTTGGATCGAGGGACCTGCTGCCGCGGCCGGTTCCGTGGCCTTCTCGGCCGATGGACGTTTGCTGGGCTCAGCGGGCCTTGATAATCGGGCTCAGTTCTGGAACGTCGCGACCCGAGAAGACCTGCACCGGCTGGAAGGCAGCGCGAGCCTCCGAGCCGTGATCTTCTCACCCGACGGTCGGACCCTGGCAGCGATCGGCGGCGACGACCGTGTCCGACTCTGGGATCAGGTCCCCGTCCTGTCCGCCTCTTGATCCACGAAGTCGGCCACGAGCGTCATTCGGAGTTATTGATACCCGATTATTGATCAACCGGGCGGGATCGCCGCAGCCCGAGCCGATCGAGCTCGCTGTACGGAAAGACCCAGACGAGAGGGACGCCGAGCTTCTCGACCGTGAACGCGGCACGACCGCGGGTGGCGAGCGCCCGGTTGTCTTTCAAGAAAGCCCCGGGTCGATTCTGGACCACGCACCATTGCGGCGGTTCGCGATACCTCGGAATCCACAGGCGCGGCAGCTCGCCAATTTGCCGCAGATACAACCACGAGGTCGGGAACGTCGCGAACTGAACCGTCCGTCCCGGCTGGGTATTCGCGATGAGCCACCGGCGGGCCTCGGCGTCGAGGCCATCCCAGTAATACGTCGGCTCCATCCCCAGCGCCACCGCCCCGGGGAGGCCACCCACAACCGGGCTAAAGTACGAGAGCGGCACCGGCATCATCACCACGACGCTCGCGATCCCCTCGGCCAGGGCCGCGACGATGATGGGTCGAGCCCAGCGGCCCCCATGCTCCATCAGGAACCGCGCGCCGAGTCCGCCTAGCAGCGCAAGGACGCCGAACGCCGGGAGGAAGAGCCGGACCCCGTCATGGCCCGGGGCGTGCGGCATGGCCCGGAGGATCATCAAGAAGAGCCAGTGTCCGGCGATCAGCAACCCGACCGGGTCGTCGCGGCGACGCGACGCCGCCACGATCAGTCCGATCAGGCCGAACACCAGGAAGCCCACCGGAGTGACCATCACCGTCCAGACCATCGTGTTGTACCACGGCAGCCACTCCCGGGGCGTGACATAGACGCGGTGCAGGAACTGGACGTTGATCCGGATGGTCTCGGGGCGGGTGAGATTGGATTGGAGAAAGCGAAGGACGCCGTCGATCGGCGCGCTCCACCACGGCGGCATGAGCAAGAAAAGCACGGCGGCGCCGACGGCGAGCCCAATGAGCAGGGTCTGGAACGCCGGCCGGCTTCGGTACCAGACCGCCCAGCTCAGGAACGGCAACGGCAGGAACCAGCCGGTCAGCTTGGTGGCGAACGAGCAGCCGAGGATCAGGCCGAAGGTCAGCGCCCAGGCCCATCGCGTCGCAGCCGGTTTGGGGTTGGTCCCGGGTGTCGTGGCCGGGACGAACGCGAGGATCGCCAGCACCCAGAGTGACGTGAGCACGGCGTCATAGGCGGCGTAATGCCCGTGGCCGAACAGGTTCGGCTGGAAGGTCCACGAGCCAGCCGCCAGCGTCGCGGCCCACCGCCCCCATCGGGCCGCGACGAACCCGAAGATCGCCCCGGCCGTGAAGCTGAACAGCAGGATCGGCCCCAAACGCGCGCGAGGCAAGTCCTGCCAGGATGGCGCCAGGACATCCCCGACCAGGCCGAGCAACGCATAGAACGGGGGATGACCGTGCGGCTCTTCCCGCGCGAAGGGCCAGAACCATTCCAGCGCCTGGCGATTGAAGAAGAGCTTTGACCGGCTATCGAGCTGTTCGGGCCCGGGAGGCTGCGCGCCGTCCAGTTGGACAAGTTCCCGGTCCGGAGGAAGCGGTCGCCACTCCTTCGCGAATCGGACCGGATCAGCCAATCCTCGGAACCAGTCCCGGAGCCGCGCCTCGCGGCCGAGGGTATATCCCTCGTCCCAGACGATGGCCATGCGCGGCTCGGTGGCCAGCATGACGACCGCGGTCGCCAGGCCGACCGCCGCGCTGACCACCAGCAGGCGTAGGCGCGTCGAGCGTTCCAAGATCAGGCTTCAAGGGTGACCAGGTCTCGCGCCGCGGCAGACCGCGCCCGATCGGGATCGACGGAGCGAATCAGAGCGGATTCCTGGCAGCTCGGAAATAGCGGACAGCGCACGCATTCGTTCCAGATCTTGTGCGGGAGCTCGGACTTCTCGACCTGGTGATATCCGCATCGCTCGAACAATCCGGTCGCGTGCGTCAGGGTGAAGACGGTGGCGATCTCCAGGTCGCGGGCCGATTCCCAGCAGGCATCGACCAGCCGGCGTCCGAGCCCCTGCCCCTGGAGGTGCTCGGCCACGGCCAGACACCTCAGCTCCGCCAGGTCTTCCCAGAACACGTGCAAGCCGACGCAGCCAACGACCCGGCCCTCGTCGTCCACGGCGACGAGGAACTCGCGGATCGATTCATACAGCTCTCCCATCGACCGGCGGATCATCAGCTTCCGCTCGGCGAAGGTCCGGATCAGCTCGTAAATGGCAGAGACGTCACCCACGCGCGCGGAGCGGATGTTCAATCGAGGAACCTCCCAGTGTCTTCACCTTGATTTCCAAAGTTCCCGGCAGCCCGGCACCGCGGCCGGGATAAGATTTTATCTTAGAGGGGAACGACTGAGAATCAAGCGGTGGCCCGCGAGGAATTGATCGTACGGCGACTTTGGTCCGAGGGAAGCACCCGGCTTGCGCTCGAAGTGGCCGAATCGTGAGGGATGGGCTCTGTGCCGGCTTCGGTCGATTGGAGACAGTTCGATCACCGCGACGAGCCTTCGACCGTCGGCTCGACCCGGGCGGTGAGATCCGGAAGTGCGACGGACGTTTTCTGAGATTGCTGCTTGCGGAGGGGCAGGACCCGGTTCTGGTAGTAAGAGAGCATGTGCCGGTAGTCGGGGCCATGGGTGACCTTGACCAGGCCCACCGTGCGGTCCACCTCGTCGGCGGCTCGCTCGAAGGACCAGCCGCAATACCTGGTCCGGTAGGCGATCTGGACCATGGACGCGCGGTTCAGACCGTGATGGCAGTGGAAGAAGATCGGATAGTTGGCCGGATCGGCGAGGACGGCCGCCGCTTCATCGAGCAAATCGGAGACCGCGTCTTCCGCGGGGCGGTCTTTCGTCCCGCGCTGGTCGATGATCGGGATATGGATCCAGCGAATCCCCACCTCGCTCGCCAGCTCGCGCTCCTGGACGGACAGGTAGTGATCGGCCGGATGGGCCAGGGCCAGGATGGTCTTGATCTTGTAGTCGCGGACCAGTCGTTTCATCGGCCAGGGTTTCTGCCAGGCGCCGCGATAGATCTTACCCGGCTCGACGACCTGGAACTGTTCCATGAAGACGTAGTCGTGGCCGTGCCGCCAGAGCTGATGCGTGCCGATCCCGACCGAACCCGCGATCAATGCCCGGCGTATCCACGTACGTCGGTTGGTCATCGCGCCGACCTCCTTGTCATTATGGAAACCCGTCGTCGGCTGATTGGTCCCGCCGTACGCTCGCGATCCCTCGCGAACAGTAACGAGTCGGGGCGAGGATCGTAACAGGAACTCCGGCACCCGGCAAGGCCGGCCGGACAACCCTGCGAGGCCGCGACGGGGCTGAAATACAAGGATCGTCCCCCGCTCGAAGCTGACTTTGATCATCCCGCCCTCACTCGAGGGGCTCGTGTCGTCAGAATCGGGGAAAGCGTTACAATCTCGCGTCGGGATCACCGGAGCTGCGGCCGGAACAGAGTCCCGGACAAAATACACAATGTGCTCTGAGAAAATGGGTTGCCGCGACAATTCCGTTTTCGTCGACGTTTGCGGGATTGCCGATGATCCCGTGGCGCCGCCGACGCCGACGATCGCCGGGCCGGGATTCATCCGGCATATCGGCGTGATTCCTGGGTCGTTGAAGGCCCCAATGACTGGATCGGATTGTCGTCCGACAGAAGAATAGGGTGGGTGGCTCATGGTACCATGGCAACTCAACTGGCTCGGCTCGTTGATGACGGAACCAGCGTCCGGATTGTCTCGGGCTTTTCCATCGGCGGATTCGCGGGAGGAAGCCTTGTCCACGCGAAGCGAACGGTCGAGCGAGCCGATCTCACGGATCGTCGGCGTCTACCAGATCGTGCTGCGGCGCACTCTGGAACATTTCTTCCCCGGCGCCCAGCTTGAGATCCTCGGCGATCGGAGCATCATCGACTGGGATGGCTCGTCGGACGAGACCTATTACCGGCTCCATGAGGATCCCGACGGCATGGGGGTCGAGATCGAGTGGCTGGGGAGCCGGGTGGCCTTCCAGTCGGGCAATCCGACACCGCTGCTTCCTTCGGAGCGCCGGATGGTCGAGGTGATCGTGGAGGCGATCGACTTCCGGTTCCGGGGACTGTTGAACCAGGATCTCTCCCATCGGATCGATCGGTTCAGCTACCAGACCGAGGACCTGATCGTCGCCGACTACCTGGAGGCGGTCAGTCCGTATTGCGTAACGGCGGCGTTGGAGGCACTCCGGGTCGCGGCGCTGTCGACCTACGAGAACCGACGGGTCACCATGGGTGCGCTCTTGCTCGGCACGGAGCACGACCCGGCCGCACCGGACCGGAAGAACCGCGGCGGTGCGCCCACGTTCAACGCGCGACTGACGGCGATCAAGGGCTTTCACCGGCTTTGCGACGGATCCCGGACGGTTTTCCTGATCGACCTTCAGGGGGACCTGGCCCGGCTGATCGACGTGGGCCGGTGGGCCGAGACCGTCCAGGGGAGCGAGCCGCCGGTCCATCCGTGTCCCCGGGTCTACCGCGACCATGCCAAGGCCACCCGCGCCGGCGGGCACGTCTGCCTGGTACTCAACCCTGCCCAGGAGATCAAGGTCTTCGCCCGCGGATCGCTGATGTTCAGTTTCAGCGATGCCCGATGGCGACTCCTCGACATCCCCAGCAAGTTCGCCGTCTGGTGCGAGGCAATCGGCCGAGCGCGATGGCCCGGACTGGCCTCGGCACTGTTCCATGCGGCGCTCAACCTCAGCGAGGCCCGGCTCGGCGCCCTGTTCGTGGTGCTGCGCGATCCCGAGCAATCGGTGCCGCAACTCTTGTCCCCGCCCGACCAGATCCACGCGGAGGTCCTGACCGACGACCCCGAGGACCCGGACAACCTCTCGCCCAAGCACGCCAAGCGATCGCTCCATCATGTGGTGCGGGGCCTGACTCTGGCCGACATCGAACCGTCGATCCTGGAGGCGATGGCCAGCCTGGACGGAGCCGTCGTCACCGACCTGGACGGGCGATTGCTCAGCTTCGGCGCGATCCTCCGCATCGCGCCGGAGACCCTCGAATTAGGCCGCGCCGTCCAGGGCGCCCGCACCCTCGCCGCGCTGGCCGCCTCGCTACACGGGCCGGTCCTCAAGGTCAGCGAGGACGGCTATCTCACCATGTTCCTCAAGGGACGGCGGGTCTGGGATTTGTAGGATCGGGTCGCAAGAAATGCAAGAGCCCGGTAGCTCGAAGAAGGAGGTTGACCATGGAGACGAATGCGAGAATCCAGGCCCTGCTGGGGCTCTCGATCGTACTGGCCGCCTCGAGACCGATGCAGGCCCAGGAGCCGAACTCGGCTCAAGCTCCCAAGGCGGCAGAACGGCGACAACTCAAGGCTGGCGAGCCGACTCCCGAGAAGGCCGTCAGCCTCCTGGTCGAGCAGCTCCGGCGACACCCCGCGAAGCCGACGGTCGCGGCCGACCGGTTCGGACTGTACATGATTGACGTCACGAACGGCGAGGTGACTCTGATCGCCGATCAGCCGGATCCCGGATTCACCCAATGCAGCTCGCCCGCCTGGTCGCACGACGGCCGCAAGATCCTCTACGACGCCTCGCCGGGGAGCAACTACAACCTGACGCATCTCAAGGCGCTCGAGTTGATCGAAGGTCGCCTGGTGCTGACTGACCTCGGACCCGGCAACTGCCCGACCTTCTCTCCGACGAATGATCGCATCTCGTTCCTCCTCAACGACGGCGCCGTGCCAAACGCCGAATCGGGTGTGTGGATGATGCGGGCCGACGGTTTGGAACGTCGCCTGCTGGGGTCATACGGGTTTCCCAAATGGTCACCCTTTGGTCGCCAATTGATGATCATTAGTTTTACCGCGGTTCGCGAGGTGACGATCATGGACGCCAGGCCGGAGAAGAGCCGCGTCCTCCGGATCCCCGGTCATCAGATTTACACAGTACCGAACTGGGCCGGCGACGAGACCATCGTCGCAGCCATCGGCTCGGAGGACGTCGGCGCGGGCGACACCCTCGCCCTGATCGACGTGGGCGACCCGGCACACGGCAAGATCAAGGAAGTCCTCTGGAAGAAGGAAAATGGACGAGACGTGAAACTGCATTATCCGGTCTACTCGCCGAGCACGCGCCGTTGCGTCTTCGGCCTGGAGGAATCCCGGGGCATGGCGCTTTACTCGGTCCTGCGCGGTCGCCCCGATCCGCCGAGACGGCTGGAGCCCGAGGGGTTCGACCACAAGATCACGGCGCTCGCTTATTCGCCGGATGGCCGGTACGTCCTCTTTGCCAGCGATCGGACGGAGCCGAGGTAGTGGGGACCTGCACTTGAACAGCCGCCTGGGTCGCTGATCCCTCTTGCGAGCGTCTTTCTTGGATCTTCGTGATGATGAAGTTGATGTGAGCGGGCCAACGTGGACCGGGGCCTTCTACGGCCGTTGACCGGCTCAGAACGGCACCAGCCTCCGGGCTCGAGATGCGACGTTAGGTTCTCAGGTTGCCTGCGTATCAGGAGGGGAAAGGCCAAAGGTCACTCATGAAGCGTATGAATGCATGGGATGAGCTTGAACGTCGGATCTGAATCGTCGTGGGATTCCTGGAATCCGCCGTTTTTCGAACGCTTTCTTCGGTGAACTGAGGTAAGATAACGATCCGGTTGTAGGAGGCCGCGAATCCCAGGTTGGACGGTTTGGAGTCCATCCTCACATGTCGGAAACCGAGAAAACCGACACAGACCAGTCGGAATTCCACACCAATCCGTCACTGATCGCGCGCGTCCGCGATCGCACGGATGAGGCGTGCTGGAGCCAGTTCTACCACTTCTACCAGCCCTTGCTCGCGCGTTACCTCCGCAATCAGGGCCTCAAGGAGCACAACGCGAATGACGTGATCCAGGAGGTGTTCATCCGGCTCTTGCGGTCGCTGCCGACGTTGGAGCTTGGCCTCAAACGCGGCCGATTCCGCTCTTTTCTCTGGACGTTGACCTATTCCGCCCTGCTCGACGAGGCCCGGCGGGTCAAGGCGCGCCGGCGGGTCGAGGAGGAGTGGGTAAATCGGTTCCACCGTGCCAGCGAGACGGAGAGCTGCAAGGTCGAGCGGGAATTGAACGAGATCAATCGTTGGCAAATCCTGGAACGAGCCTTGCCGCGGGTCCGGTCGGTCACGTCATCGACCGCCTGGGCCTGCTTCGAGCAGCGTCTGCTCCGCAATCGGCCCGGCTCGGCCATCGCCGCCGAGTTGGGGATCTCCACCCAGGTCGTTTTCGTCTACGCCTCGCGTGTCCTGAAAGCCGTCCGAACGGAGTGTGCCGCACTCGCCGAGGAGCTGGGGGATGAGCCCATCGATTCGCTGCCCCGTGGAACATGAGCTGCTGGAGGTCCTCTCCGGCGAGCCGGTTTCCGAACAACGGCGGGCGCACCTGCACGACTGTCCCGATTGCCGAGGACGGCTCGACCAGTTGCGGTCCGAGCTGTCGGCCATTCGCGCGATCGATCCGGGCCCAGCTTCGTCGGGTCCGGTGACGATCGACCGTGAGCCGAGCTCGGCTCCGTGCGACGGCTCGCCTCCCTCCACCGAAGGCCAGTCCCCGCTCGGCTCCGACGCAGACACTGCCGTCCGCGACCGAGCCCTGGCCGGATGGGGAACCGCGACCCGCCGACCTCGAGCCGAACCGACCGAGCACCGCCGATGAAACACCCATACCGGCGGCAATCGGCAAGTACCTGGTCGTCGGGGGATTTCCCCGATCAGGCCAGGCCCAGGTCTTTCGTGTCGTGCATCCCGAGCTGCGCCGGGACCTGGTCTTGAAGCTGGCCAACCAACCGATCGACGCGAACGGCCGCTCCGAGCTCGTGGCCGAAGGCCAGCGCCTCGCCGAGCTGGAGCATCCGAACATCGTCCGGATCCACGACCTCGATTTCCACGAGGGCCGCCCCTACCTGGTGATGGAGTACGTCCGGGGCCGGACCCTGGCCCAGTTCGCTCGCGAGCAGTCGGTCACGCCACGACAGGCCGCGGCCCTGGTCGCCGAAGTCGCCGGCGCGGTCGCCTTCGCCCACGGACGCGGGATCGTCCACCAGGACATCAAGCCGGCGAATGTCCTGATCGACGAGACCGGCCGGCCGCGCCTGATCGACTTCGGCCTGGCCTGGCAGCAGGACGCCTGGTCCGATGCCACCACGCGATCCGAAGGTGGTACTTTCGCGTACATGGCCCCCGAGCAGGCGCGGGTCGATCTCGACCGGATCCGGTCATTGTCCGACGTCTTCGCCCTGGGAGGCTTGCTGTATTTCCTCCTGACCGGCAAGGGCCCGTTCGAGGCCGAGTCGTATCAGGAGTCGTGGGACCGGGCCCGCCGCTGCGACCTCGACCGCTCGGTCCTGGAGAACGCCGACGTCCCCCGAGTCTGAAGGCGATCTGTCTGAAGGCCCTGGAGGCCGACCCGCGATCGCGGTTCGCATCGGCCGACGCGATGCGCCGCGCCCTTGCAGCGTTCCCCGCTGATCCCGCAGCCGAGGTGATGCTCGGGACCACCGCCATCCCTGATCCTGCTCCTGTCGGCCTGGATGTTCTGGCCACGATCGGAGAAAACCTCACAGGACCGGGTGCGATCGCACGGCAAGCGGTCATGGAACCAGCGTCCAGGCCGAGGTCCGACCCTCAGGCCGATCTGCGGGTGACCCGCTTCGAGATCCCCCATTTCCCCAAGCTTGACGCGAATCACTTTGACCGGACACGAGTCGGGATCCTGGGCCGAAATCGTTCGCGGCCCACGAGGACGACGATGTGACCGTGCGTGCGGAGCTCTCCGAACCCGCCTATGCCTTCCTGATCGCCTTCCGCCCCGACGGCACCGACGAGCTCTGCGACCCCGACGACGAGGACACGCCGACCGCCCCGCAAACAACAGCCGCTGTATCCGCCCCCCGAGAAGAGCGACGAGAGGTACCGCCTGAGCGAGGGGGCCGGCCTGTACGCCTTCGCGCTGGTCGTGTCGCACAAGCCGTTGCCGTCGTATCGCGAGTGGAAGCGGATGCACGGTCCGATGCCGTGGGCGGCAGGGTTGGCGTGCGAGCCGGGAGTCGTGTGGCACAACGACGACCTGGGCCCTCAGCCGCTGCTCGCCAACGCCCCCGCCGGCACGCGAGCCAAGGGCTCCAAGACGCGTGGCTCAGGGGAGCCGGCCGCGAAGCTGGCGATCTGGCTCCGCGGCTTGCCAGGCATCGATGCCGTGACCCTCGAAGCGTTCCCGGTCGAGCCGGCGGCTGGCCCGTGAATCGGTCCCACATGTAGATCAGGCTTTCCAGCCGACGTCCTCCAATCTGTCAAGTTTTCGAGCACGACTCTTCTGCCGCGTCCGGCTGGAGAGCCCGTCCGACTTCGATTGAGGCCCATCATGAAATCGCTTCGCACCCTGTTCCACTTGGGTCTGCTGATCGGACTCGCGGTCGAATTCCCAGCCTGGCCCGCGACCGCCCAGACGACGTCACCGAAAGAAACCCAGGCCGCAGCGCCGGCGTTGCGGAAGCTGACCGGCGATGACGCCAAGAAGGCGGAGGAGCTGGACAAGGCCATCGAGGTGGCATCCAGGCCGACCGCTGGGACGACGCGATAACCAGAGCCGAGGAACTGCTTGCCTTGCGGCGACGACTCCAAGGGCCGAAACACTTCGAGACGGTGAGTGCGGAGTGGCTCCTCAAGGGTTTACGCCGGGTTGCCCCGATGTCGAAGGAGGATCGAGTCGCTTACCAATCAGCCGAAACCTTGAATGAGCAAGCGACGAAGCCTCTATGCCCAAGGCAAGTACGCACAGGCCCAGCCGCTCCTCGAGATGGCGCTCGAGATCCTACGCCGCCTCCTCACCGACGACCACCCTTACACCGCCACGAGCTACAACGACGTGGCGGTCATCCTCAACGCGCAGGGGAAATACGCGGCGGCCCAGCCCCTCTACGAGAAGGCGTTGGAGATCCGCCGCCGACTGCTGACCGACGACCATCCCGACACCGCCCTCAGCTACAACAATGTGGCGTACAATCTCAACGCGCAGGGGAAGTACGCGGCGGCCCAGCCCCTCTACGAGAAGGCGTTGGAGATCCGCCACCGCCTCCTCACCGACGACCATCCCGACACCGCCGAAAGCTACAACAACCTGGCGGGCAATCTCAACGCGCAGGGGAACTATCCGGCAGCCCAGCCGCTCCTGGAGAAGGCGCTGGAGATCCTACGCCACCTTCTCACCGACGACCACCCTGACACCGCCACGAGCTACAACAACCTGGCGGTCATCCTCAACGCGCAGGGAAAATATGCGGCGGCCCAGCCCCTCTACGAGAAGGCGTTGGAGATCCGCCGCCGACTGCTGACCGACGACCATCCCAACACCGCCACTCAGCTACAACAATGTGGCGTACAATCTCAACGCGCAGGGGAATACGCGGCGGCCCAGCCCCTCTACGAGAAGGCGTTGGAGATCCGCCACCGCCTCCTCACCGACGACCATCCCGACACCGCCGAAAGCTACAACAACCTGGCGGGCAATCTCAACGCGCAGGGGAACTATCGCGGCAGCCCAGCCGCTCCTGAGAAGGCACTGAAGATCCGCCGCCACCTTCTCACCGACGACCACCCCTAACCGCCACGAGCTACAACAACGTGGCGTTCAACCTCAACGCCCAGGGGAAATACGCGGCGGCCCAGCCGCTCTACGAGAAGGCGCTGGAGATCCGCCGCCGTCTCCTCACCGACGGCCACCCCGACACCGCCTCAAGCTACAACAACGTGGCGGCCAATCTCCAGGCCCAGGGGAAATACGCGGCGGCCCAGCCCCTCTACGAGAAGGCGCTGGAGATCCGTCGCCACTTCCTCACGGACGATCACCCCGATACCTCACGAAGCTACCACAGCCTGGCGTTCAATCTCAACGCCCAGGGGAAGTACCTCGAGGCGCGCGACCGATTACTGAGTGCGGTGAAAAGTCTGGACACGGCCAGGCTCCCAGTTGCCTTCACCGGCCTGGAACGCATAGGCCTGAGAGAGGGGGGACCGCGCCCTGGCCTGGCCGCCGTGCTGGCCCGGCTCGGTCAGCCCGCCGAGGCGTGGCAATACCTGGAAGAGGACCTGGGCCGCGGCCTGCTCGACGAGCTTTACGCACGCCACGACCGGCGGCTGGCACCCGGTGAGCGCACCCGACTCCGCGAATTGACGATTGAGCTGGAACGGCTCGACAAGCTGGTGGAATCCACACCCAAGAATCTCGACCAGGCCGAGCGGGCCAAGCGATTCGAGGAGTTGAAGCGTCAGCGCGAGCTGGCCAGCATCGCCCTGGGCGAGTTTCAGAGCAAGCTCGACCAGGAATACGGCGCCCTGGCGGGCCGGATCGCCACGCTCCCGGAAATCCAGGCCGCTCTGCCCGCCGATGCCGCGTTGGTCGCCTGGGTTGATATCCCATCGAGTGGCCCGAGCGCGGCCGACCCCGACGGCGAACACTGGGGCGTGGTGGTCCGCTCGCGGGGTATCCCATCCTGGGTGCCGATCGCCGGGACCGGTGCGAATGGGCTGTGGACCAACGAGGACACCGGGCTCGCAGGCCAGATCCGCTCGGAACTGCGGCGCCGACCCGGCGCCGGCTCGGCTGACATCCAGCGACTCCTCGAGCGATTGCGCACCCAACGCATTGAGCGATTGGCCAAGGCCCTTGGTGCCTCGGCCGAGGGCCTGCCGCCAGCCCGGCGGCTGATCGTCCTCCCCTCACGCGACCTGGTGGGCATTCCCATCGAGGCACTCCTGGCCGACGACGACAACCGGACCGTCAGCTACGCCCCCTCAGCCACCGTCTTCAAGTACCTGCGCGAACAGCCCCGTCCGGACCGCCATGCGGGTTTGCTGGCCGTGGGCGACCCGGTCTTCGAGCCGCCCGCCCAATCGAACCAGCCTCAGCCGCTGCCCGACCACGGCCTGCTGGTCAAGGTCATCGTGCCCGGCTCCAACGCCGCCGCACACGGCCTCAATCCCGGCGATGTGCTCCTGAGCTACAATGGGACGGCCTTGAATAAGCCTGAAGACTTGAAGGCGGCTTCCGAGCCGGGTCAGCCCGTCCCGGTCGAGGTCTGGCGTGAGGGCCGAATCGATCGGCGCGAGTTGGCAGCCGGCAAGCTCGGCGTGGTGATCGACCCCCGGCCGGCACCCGCGGCCATCGCCGAGCAGCGCAAGCTGCATCAGGTGCTGGTGGCGGCCCGATCCGGCGGTGAGGACTTCCCCCCGTTGCCGGGCACGCGCTACGAGGTCGCCGCGCTAGATCAACTCTTCAAATCGGACGACCGGCCCACCCACATCCTGCTGGGAAGCGACGTGAGCGAGCCCGAGCTCAACCGCCTGGCTACATCGGGTGAACTGGGCCGATATGGCTTCATCCACCTGGCGACGCACGGCGTGATCGACGAAGGCATCCCCACCAACTCGGCGGTGATCCTGACCCAGACCGGCCTGCCCGACCCGCTCGACCAAGCCCTCAGTCACAAGCCGGTCTTCGACGGCCGGCTCCTGGTCCGCGAAATCCAGCACGATTGGGAGCTGAAGGCCGAGCTGGTCACGCTCTCGGCCTGCGAGACCGCCCTGGGCGCAATCAGGGCGGCGAGGGGTTCGTGGGGTTCACCCAGGCGTTGTTGATGTCTGGAACCCGGAGCGTCTGCCTGTCGCTCTGGAAGGTGGACGACACGGCGACGGCGCTCTTGATGCAACGGTTCTACGCCAACCTGCTGGGTCGCCGCCCCGGACTCACCGGCCCGCTGTCCAAGGCCGAGGCACTCCGCGAGGCCAAGGTATGGTTGCGCGGGCTGCGCCGGTCAGAAGTGCTGGCGGTGGCCGCCGCACTCTCGGGAGGCGTCGAGCGCGGCAAGGGGACCAAGGCCCGTCAGCCGGTCAAGCTCGCCGACGCGGTTCCCCCCGGCGATGACGATGACCGCCCCTACGCCGCGCCGTACTACTGGGCCGCCTTCGTGCTGGCCGGCGATCCGGATTGAGCGCCGGCGTCGACAATCCCCCCGCGCCCGAAGGTCTCCAACCTCCTGGGATCAGCAACCTCGTCCGCGTAGAATCGAGGACCGATGGAGACGGATCGCCGGGGTGCAGCCCCAGCAGTTCTGAGGAATCGTGGCGTTCCTTTTCGGGAAGGCGGCAAAGTCCGTGTCAGATGTCTTCGCGTCGCATCGTCGCGCGTTTCTTGAGGACGGCTTCGCTGGCCGGGTCCGCGCTGGCCGCCGGACCACGGTCAGACTTCCGAAGTCTGCGGGGCGGATACGCCTTCGGACCACGGCTACAAGTACCGCATCGCCTTCGGTTGCTGGATCAACGACATGCGGAGAGACGCCCTGCCGCTCCAGCAATGGCCGGCGCCGCATCTCGATGACGTCACCATGTCCAGCGTCCTCGCGGCGATGGATGTCCAGAGCCGGGCCGGCTTCAATTTCCTGGATGTCTGGGGTCTCTTCGCCACTTACGGCTATCCGCCGGATATCGTCGGCGCGTTCGCCGACAAGGACCGCAACGCCCGGGTGAAACGGCTGATCCAGGAGGCGGGTCGGCGTGGCATCAAGCTCCTGTTCGGGATGGGGTTATTCAGTTGGGGGTATGACCAGATCATCCGCGCCGACCCCGCGGTGCGCGGCCGGAATCCGGCCGGCCAACCGCTGGATCACGTGATGTGCGGTGCCACGGAGAAAGCCTGGAGCTATGTCGAGAAGATCCTCGACACCGCCTTGTCCCGCTTCGATTTCGGCGGCGTGCATCTCGAGTCGGCCGATCTCGGCTGGTGCCATTGCCCGAACTGCGGCGCGAAGTACGGCACGGTCGGCTATAATGTTCGTCTGAACATACGAGCTGCGGATTACATCAAGCGCAAGTGGCCGGGTAAGATCGTCACCTGCATTCCTATCAACTGGCTCGGCGGCTCGGGTCGATCCCATTTCGACCAGGCCGAGCAGGACCAGATCATCGAGCTGAGCCGGCACGTTGACTGCTTCATGGACCAGGGCTGGACCGGTACCTTCATCGCCGAGGACCAGCGGAAGGCCTTCATCCGGAAACTGCATTGTGATTACGGGACCTCGGGCGGACTCTGGGTCTACCACTGCGGCCGTTGGGACCGCCTGTCCTATTTCCTCCCCTACCTGCAACGGGCCTCCGCCGCGATCCGGCGACATTACGACGACGGGGCGCGGGGCTGCATGTTCTACCAGGGGCCGGTGATCAACCCTGGCGTGGAAGCGAACATCGCCGTCGGCGGCAGGATCCTGGCCGACACTCGCCGGTCCGTGGAGGATGCCCTGTCCGAAGTCATCGCGCTCGACTACCGGCCCCGGGACCTCGCCACACAGAAGCGGCTGGTAGAGGTGTTCCTCCGCGCCGAGGACGCGTACTTCGGCCGTTGGGATCCGCGCAATTCGCCGCGGCGGGCCGAGCCATGCCGGGCGAGTTGCATCTGACCGACCTGTTCGGCACCGCTCCGGGGCCGGCATTGTATCTCATGGAGCCCTTCCTGAACGCCGACGGGCGCCGGGAGTACAAGAACCGGCTGGTCGCTTTACTCCAGGACCTTGCCGGCCTGGAAGTCCGCTGCGACGACGGCGGGAGGCTGGCGCGGATCCAGAAGGCGATCACAGTGACCCTGACCGTCCTCGATACCATCCGGGCGGCGAAGAAGGAATCCTAGATCGCTTTCAGACGGATGGACCACACGACGACCGCATGGGTCCTTTATAAGCCCGAAGCGCCAGCGAGTGGATTGCGGGTTTCCAGCGGGAACTCACTCGCTGGCGCTTCGGGTTTGTAGGGTGAATGCGCAACCCCAGTGATAGACGCTCTAACCGGCGGAGAAACCAGTCGGACCATGTGCTAGCTGTGCTCTCCACGTATTTTCGGCGAGCCCACCGGCCGTCGCAACGCGAGTTGCACATGCTCGACGTCTACGCCCGACGGGCGGGCGGTTCCTCGGGCGCGCTGGTGCACGGAGGCAGACCGGCGCAAGAACGAATTCCGCGCGAGATCGGCGCAGGAGTTGCGTGATCCTCTGGCACCGATTCGTAACGCCGTAAAGATCATCAAGCTGGCCGACGGAGAACTCGCCAGCATCGCGGAGGCCAGGGAGATTCTGGACCGGCAGACCCAACAACTGGCACCAATCGTGGATGACCTGCTGCACGTCTCCCACTCCGTCCAGGGGAAGGTCGGCCTGCGCAAGCAGCGTGTTGCCCTCGCCACGGTCGTGACCACGGCGGTCGGGTCGAGCCGGTCGTTGATCGAGGCACGGCGGCACCGGCTGACGGTCATCCTGCCTCCTGAAACGCTCTATCTGTACGCTGACCCAGCCTGGATGGGCCAGGCGCTGGTGAACCTCCTGAACAATGTCGCAGAGTTTACGGAAGCAGGCGGTCAGATCGACCTGCCTGTGGAACCCGACATGGCGCGACAGCAGATCGTGATCTCAGTGCGCGATAACGGTGTTGGTGTTCCCGAGGACCTGCTGCCGCGGATCTTCACCATGTACACCCAGGGAGATCGTTCCCTCGAACGTTGTCGTGCCGCACTCGGGGTGGGCCTGACGCTGGTTCGGAATCTGGTTGACCTGCATGAGGGCACTGTCGAAGCACGCAGCGCCGGTCCCGGTCAAGGCGGCGAATTCATCGGTTGACTGCCGCTCGCTCGCCCCGACCCGCCTTCCGCGCCTCGCACTCTCAAAGACGCCGTCCAGTCGGTCCCCGCCCAGCGGCGGCGTGTCCTGGTTGTTGACGACAATACGGATCTCGTTCAGAGCCTGGCGCGACTGCTGGAGATGCTCGGACACGAGGTTTACGTCGCCTACGACGGTCCCAGCGCGGTGGATGCCGCGGCGGCCTTCGTCCCGGATCTCGCGCTGTTGGACATCGGTTTGCCGGGGATCAACGGATATGACGTGGCCCGACGAATCCGCGAGCAACCGGAACTCCGGCGCGTCGTGTTGGTCGCTCAGACCGGTTGGGGGCAGGAGGAAGACCGCCGTCGCTCCCGGGAAGCCGGCTTTGACTATCACATAGTCAAGCCGCTGGAAATCGGCGTGTTGAAACAACTGCTCGCGGCGCTTCCCGAGGAAACCTGATCTCCGCGTGGAGGGTTCCTCGGTCATGGGCGGCTGGCGGCTCGCTCCAGAAGATCGCCGTGCCCCGTCGCCGCGCATCTTTGGGAATCCGCATTCCCGATCCGCGATTCGCGATTCCCCTATTCCTGATCGACAGGATCCCGGAACCGGCTCGAGAAACCGCCTTTCCGAATGCTGGCATGTGCGGAGGCATTCCATTTGCATCGCTTCATGTACCGCCCAGAGGGCGGCGTGACGGATCCCCTTGCGGAAGCTCTCATCATCACTTGATCGCGCTACTACGGACGAGATCGATGGGGTGCCGGAGGCGACCTCCGCCGTCGCCTGATGGGGCCTGGGAGCAGAGGAGAGTCGAGCGGACCGCGGCCGCCTCAATGGTCCGATCCGGCGACGTCTTCCTCGACGGATCGGGCGAAATCGAGGGCTTCGAACCAATCACCGCGGAGGAGTTGGCATACGGCCAACAGGCGGTGCGACTCGGGGCCGGGCGAGAGTTCGTGGCACCTGCGGGCGTGCCGCAAGGCGGTCTCGAGCCGCCCGGCGCCGAGGTCGAGCAGGCTGGACCGGCGGTGCCGCTCGTACGCTTCGAGCGCGGAGCGGAGCAACCGCAAGTCGCTCTTACACCTTCGACACGCATCCGTCATGCCCTGCCGGGCGCCGCAGGTCGGGCACCGCAGGACATCGGGCGGACGGATCGGTTCCTCAGAGTCACGTCGGGTCATGGATGGATATACGTCAGGCGTCCTCGAGGTAGAAGATCAGGTCCTCGATCTCGCGGGTGGCGGTACGGATCTGCTCCTCGGACCGGTTCTGGATTGCACCGCGGAGGTCGATCAGCATGGAGTCCAGCTCGCGGGCGTCCTCGGCGTTCGCCGAGGGGAGGACTCCTTCGGCCTTGGCGATGGCGGCCGACGCTGCATCGATGGCCTGGCGGAGCGACGGTTCCATCTCGCCGGCGGCGGCGGCCGGCTCGGCGGACTCGCCCGCTCCGGCCGGGCCGGGCAAGGCGAGGCCCTGGGCTCCCTCGACCGTACCCATGACCGCCTCGAGGCGGTCGACCGCGTCGCTGCGCTGGCGCGTGCGGAATCGCTCCATCGCGTTGTCGATCACGACGTGCTTGGCCAGGCCCGTGGCACGCTCGGTCGCCGTCACCTTGAGGATCCCGCTGAGGTCGAGGTCCAGCCGGACCAGGATCTGATTGCCGGCCGGGACCTTGGCCAGCCCTTCCACCTTGAACTGGCCAACCAGTGTGTTGTAGCGCGTGTCGGGGTTCTCTCCCTGGAAGATCCGGATGTCGGCCCCCGGCTGGTTATCGACGACCGTCGAGTAAATCTCGGTCCGGCTGATCGGCAACGGGCTGTTGCGCTCGATGATCGGCGAAAAATGGTAGGTTGACATGAACCCGTATAGCTCGCCCAGCGCCTCGATGCCGAGGGTATGCGGAGTGATGTTGACCAGGATCGGGCCGACGTCGATCCCGGAGATCAGGCCCCCCTGGACGGCCGCCCCCAGCGCCACGGCCAGGTCGGGCTCGATCTCGCTGTGGACCGGCCGTCCCAGTCGCTCTTCCAGCAGTTCGTGGACCAGGGGCGTGCGGGTTGCACCGCCCACCAGGATCACCTTGTCAATCTGGTTGGCCTGCACCTTCCCATCGGAAAGCGCCTGGTCGAGGCAGGTGAGCGTCTTCATCAGCAACGGGCGGATCAGCTCCTCGTAGTCATAGCGCGAGATCTCCAGTTTCAGGTTCAACGGCCGCCCGTCCTTCTCGGCGATGAACTCCTCTTCCACGGTGGTCACCGCCTCGGAGGAGAGGCGCTTCTTGGCATCCTCCGCGGCGCGGAGGACCCGGGCCTTGGCCCCCAGCGAAGCCCGGAGGTCAACGCCGTGCTGTTCGGCGAACTCGTCGCAGATATCGTCGAGGAGCAACTGGTCGAAGTCATCGCCGCCGAGCTGGGTATCGCCGTGACTGGCCTGGATCTCGACGACGCCGTTCTCGACCTGGGCCAGCGAGACGTCGAAGGTGCCTCCGCCCAGGTCGTAGACCAGCAGCCGTTCCATATCGGTGGGGTGAGGATCGTAGGTGAGCACCGCGGCGGTCGGCTCGTTGATGATCCGGACGACCTCCAGCCCGGCCAGCTCGCCGGCCTCGCGCGTGGCCTGCCGCTGCCCATCGTTGAAGAACGCCGGGACCGTGATCACCGCCTTCGAGACGGGGCGGCCTAGCGCCTTCTCCGCCCGGGACTTGAGCGTCCGCAGGATGATGGCCGAGATCTCCTGCGGTGTGTACTTCTTGTCGCCGAGCGCGACCGTCGTTTCCTGGCCCATCTTCCGCTTGATTGAACGGATCGTCCGCTCGGGCGCCAGGACGTACTGATTGCGCGCGGCCTTGCCGACGAGCAGATGGCCCTGAGGATCCAGGCCGACAACCGAAGGTAAGATCGGTTCGCCGTCGCCGTCGTCGAGGACGACCGGCTCGCCGTCGCGGATGACGGCGACCTCGCTGTTGGTCGTCCCCAGGTCGATACCGATGATCGTCTCTTGATCCATAGCTGCGATTTCCTTGACTCGAGCGGTGATTCTTGGCGGGATGGGATCAATCCGAGCCGGCCGGTGCGTTCCGGTCGGTCGCGATCGCCAGGTCGATGCCGGTGTCGTTCTCGTCGTCGCCGTTGCGGCCGTTGTCGATGTCGTCGAACTCGCCGCCGCCTGCGAGCCCCGATTCGCCGCCGCCGGGATCCGGGCCGTCGGAGTCGGTCTCCGGATCCGGGCCATGCGCGGTGCTGACGGCCTGGACCTCCGCGTAACGGAGCAGCCGGCCCTTCCAGGTATATCCGCGCCGAAGCTCCTTGGCCACCGTCCCTGGCGGGTGGCCCGAGTCCTCGACGACCTCGATGACCATCATCCGTTCCGGATCCACCGGGTTCCCCTCGCAAGGGATGCGCTCGATTCGCTCGGACTTCATCGCGCGGGCGAGCCGGTTCTGGATCAGGCCGTAGCCTTCGAGGAGCGAGTCGAACAGGGCGCGGCGAGTCCGGCCGACTTCCCGCACCACGTCGAGGACCTGTCCGTGGTATCCGCCCGTCATCCGGCGGCGAATCCACGATTGCCGGCGGAACCGTTCATCGAGCGCGTTGACCAGCACCTGGATCGACTCCTCGGCGATGCGCCGCCTGGCCTTCTCGATCTCACGCCGGCCGCGGTCGAGGGCCTCATCCAGGTCGCCCAGGGCCTCGGCCAGGACCTTGCCGGAGGCCCAGGCGGCCTGAGACTCCTTGGACTCGACCGAGCGGAACTGCTCGATGGCCTGGCGCATGGCGGCGATCATGGCCTCCGCCTGCTCGAGGAGCCCCCGGCCGCTCTTGGTCTGGAGCTTCAGCTCGTGACGCAGCGCCGTGAACTCCTCGGTCAACTGGATCAGGCCGAGCTCCGGGCGCAGGTGCTCCGCGTCCCGGGGATCGCCCGATTCCGGGCCGGTACCATTGCCGGAGCCTTGGAGGTTGCCGGCCTCGATCTGGGTGGCGTCGAGCCATTCTCGAAAGCGTTCGAGGAGGCCGTTGACATCGTCTGAATGGGTGTCGTTCATGGCGAGTCCACAAGGTTCAACAGGCTGGCGACCGGGAGCCGGGCGGTCCGCAGCCGGCGTCTCAAGTCGGCCGCCAGCGTCTCGAGCGAGTTCGACCGTGGTCTCGCACTGGAAGATCTGCGACTGCAACCGGTGCGCCGGGTCGCGCAGCTCCTCGTATGCGGCGTGGATCATCGCGAATCGCTCCGGCGGCCCGGTCCGGCGGGAACTCCCGGACCAGTTCCAGGTATCGCCGCCGGATCTCCGCTTCGCCGGCATCCGGGGGAAGGCTCAAGGTCTCATAGGGGTCGGTCATGGTTCGTTATCGCTTCTTCTTGCGCTTGCGGGAGCCGCGTTTCTTCGGCGCGCGGCGTGGGGGAGCCGGCACGGGGACCCGATCCTCATCGTCGAAATCATCCAACTCGTCGTCCTCGTCGTCGAAATCGTCCTCAAAATCGGAAGTATCGATGAACGACGTCCCGAAGGGGTCGCCGCCGAAGGGGAACCCGAATCGTCCGAATCGCTCGGTGATCTCGCCCAGCACGCCGAGCTGGCTGCGGATCACCGGCAGCAGGGCGGTCACCTTCGGATCCGTCGACGCCTCGGCGAGCTTGAGCGCGGTTTCCAGATAATGCTGGGCCGTCCGAGCGCCCCCGACGAGATGCTTTCCCTTGGTCAGCTCGACCTCGCCCGCGTCGAGGTTCAGCAGGACCGAGTCGGGGTGCTGCTTCAACCCGGCCCTGATGAGTTTTTCGAATAACGTAAATTCGTCGGGAACGTACTTGAGGAACGCGAGGACGTTCTCGATGTCTTCCCGGCGGTATTTCAGACGGAGGGTGCGCCGGAGGTAGGCGACGACCTGCGTCATGTGCTTGGCGCGGCCGGGATAATCGACACCAGCGGCGACGAACCCCCCCAACAGCTCCGCGAGTGCTCCGGCCGTCTCGCTCCGACACTTCTTCTTCTGCTCGGTCTCCCAGTTCTTGGCGTATCCGTTGACCGTGCTCTTGGGCATGTGGTAGCGGCTCGACTCGATCGCCAGCGACAGCCAGAGCGGGCCCGGCTCGGCCAGCAGGGCCTGGGCCTCGCGCACGTATTCGTCGCTCCGCTCTCCCTGGCCAGCCTTGTACTCGAAAATCGCCTTGCGGGCCAGGTAGCTGTACATCCGCCGGGACTCGGGCAGTAACTTATCGGCGGCATCGAACTCGGCGCGACCTTCGTCCCAGCGCCCGACCAGGGCATAGTTGCGCGCCTGCCCGACCCGAATCATCCACTCCAGCTCGCGCAGCGACTGGTCCAGCGGCTTGAGAGCGCGCGCTTTTTCGAGGTGCACCAGCGCCGCGGTCAGGTCGCTCCCTTGGAAGTAGTGACGGCCCAGCAATTGATGGGTCGCGAAGTCGTCGGGAAAGGCCGAGAGGAGCCGTTTCGCGGCCGCCTCCAGCCCTTTGGAATCCTCCCACTCCTGGTGGAACTTGACCAGCAGCCGATAGGTAGGGAGATACTCGGGCGCAAGGTTGAGGCTGCGCCCAGGGAATCGACGACCTGCTTCTTGACGGCGACGACCGCCGGATCCTTAGCCCGCTTCTTCCTGGAGTCCCGACTCGGTCGAGCGAACGGCAGAAAAGGTGACTCGCCGAGGTCGTCCAACAGGTATTCGACTTCCTCGCCATGGATCTGGGCCACGTGGTCCCAGACGATCGCCTGCGCCAGTGCCCGTTCTGAGGACGAGAGCGACTCCAGGGTCTCGAGGTCCGCGATGTACTCAACCCAGCGGGCGACCGCTCCCCCGAAATCGGCATGCGGCCCGTCCCAGATGATCGCCCACAGTCGGTTCCATCGCGGGTCGATCGCCATCGGCTGCGCGACCCGGGTAAATTGGGTAATGAGGTGTTTCGCCTCGGGCCAGTCCAGGTCTTGCGCGGCCTTGATCAGCGAGCCGATCAGGACGCCGGTGAGTCGTTCGGCCAATTTGGGATCGATCTGCTGCAAGCCATGACGGAGCGGACCGAGCAAGCGGAAAACCTTGTCCCACTCCTGGCTGGCCGCCAGGTCGCGCACCTGCCGGAGTCGGCTGAGGATCGGCTCGCCGAAGACGAGCTTCTCCATCGTTTCCAGGGTCGTCGGGTTCGAACCGGCCGCCTCCGCCATGAGTCGGCGCAGCTTCTCGACGATCAGGAAGGCCATCCGCTGGGGGGCGAGGCGGTCCCAGTTGGCCCGGCTCTCCGCATCGTCCTGCCGATAGAACGCGGCCAATCCCCGGACGAAGAACTTCCACTCGCTCAGCGGCGAGCTCCGCGCCAGATCGCGGAGCGTCTCCATGGCACCGGCCTCATCTTTGACCTGGAGCTTCTCCAGTGCCTGGCGAATGAGGCCGGCGTCTCGCACCAGCTCCGGCGCGGCCACCCCGTGCGCTCGGGATGAAGCACGAGCTGGTCGGCCGCCAGCTCCGTGATCCGCCCCTTCTGTGCCGGCGAGCCCAGCCGTTCCTGGATCTGCATCGCCGCCTTCTCGAACCCGAGTGTGATCAGCAGCCGGACCAGCTCCTCCAGCAAGTCGGAGCCCGTCACGCCGAAATCGAGCAAGTGCTGGGCGACCTCCGCGGCCGACGATCGCATCCCTTGCTGGAGGAGCTGCCGCGCACGAAGGAAATACGCGCGCTCGAGAAGGCCATGGTTCTCCGGCGTGCCCGCCTCCTTGTAACACAACTTTGCCTGCTTGACCGCATCCTTGTAGCGCTCTTTCTCGATCAGACGCTCCGCCTCGGTTCTCAGGGCGGAAGTCGTCCCGACTTCGGGTGACCTGGCAGCGGGGCGTTGAGAAAGTTTAGATGCCATGATTGAGTGCAAACAAGATTTCGTTGTGGGGACGACTTGCCGCGGAATACCGGGAAAAAGAATTTTACATCACCGGCTCACGCGTTCAAAGCGGCCGGAATGGTTTCCCTGCGATTCGGGTGAGCGATTCGGTCGGATCGAATGGATGCGCATTCCCGTCCACGCGACTCCCAGGTTCCCCAAAATGTCTCGGTTCGCTCCGTCTCGGTGCCGAAGCCCGGACAGCCTTTACAATCGATACTTTCGACACTGCTCGCTCAAGACCACCGTATCGATCCGGAGTGATTCGCGGCATCCCTGGTTCGGCCCCTCATCCGTCCCGCGGGCACCAGCCCAGGCGGCTCCGGGTTGGCTCCCAGAATCCCGAGAATCCGCGGCGATCCCCACGGCGTCAGGGGGATGGTGGGACCGCCGCCGGGCGGCGCCGATCGTGGCACAATGTGGCACACTACGTTACAAATGGGGAAGGTCCCCATCCCCGATCTCGTTGGCCTGAAATGAGTTCGGGACCAGCGCTTGCCGGGTCGGTCCGGTCGGCTCCGGCGACCGGTTGACGGCCGAAGGCGACGAGTTCCGGGATCACCTGACATGGGTTGTGAGACGCCTCGAACGCGGCGGGGAACGGGTTGTGCGAGCCCCCTGATGAGCCCTCTACTATCAGGATGCCACAACTTTGGAATTTCGTTAATGCACCTATGCCCGACGTGACGATTTTTCGCGCCCGAACTCTCAACAGGAGTGGGAGATCCAGATTTTTTTCAAAAAAAGAGGGCCGGGGATTGCGCCGGGGCGTCGGGCGGGAACGGGGCAGACGGCGCGGTGATCGGCCCCGAGGGGGCCCTCGAGGTCTGCGCCGAAAACGGCCGGTGTGACGGGCACGGCCACCGGTGGTCTCCGGCGAGAACTCTCGGAAAGAATCTGCGCGGCCTGACGGGCCGCGCGGCTCTGGTCCTGGTGAAGTGCACGCGGCCGGGCCGAATGATGGTCGGGACCCACGGCTCGACCTCCTCGGCGTCGGGCACGGTCCAGGGCTTGCGACGAAGACAGGTGCGATCGAAATGGCGACAGCGACCGAGGTTCCGACTTCCGACAAAAAAACCTGTAACCAGAACTCCTGTCGGATGCACTTATAGGGCGTGTAGCCAGATCCCATCTCGCTGGCTTCGGGTCTGGATGGTCTCAATCCCATCCGCGCCCGGCAACCCACAATCCGGGAGGTCGCGTTCTCGGCTCAGAGTCTGTCACAGAAGGGCGAGCGGGGGGCGTCAGCCCCATGTCCGGTGAGCGACGGACCTCCAAGACAGGGGGCTGACGCCCCCCGCTCGCCCAGACCGGCCCCTTCTGGGACGGACTCTCAGCGCCGGGTCGCGGAGCTCTCAAACTTTCGGCTCGCGATGGCGCGAAGCAGGAGCCGATAAACATGAAAATTCGGCATAACCAGCCCGAAGGATCGGTCGTCTGGCCGGGAATCAGCACGAGGCTCAAGGGGAGGTGTCATGGAGGCATTCTGGCGACCAGGACGGCGGACTGCCGCGGTCGGAGGACTCGGCCTGGTCCTTCTCGCGGTCTTGTCGGCGGAATTCGCCTCGCCACCGGTGGCGCAGGCCGGCTGGCTCTGGAAAAAGAAACACCACCCCGCCTGCGGACACCACGGCTGCCCGGCCGATCGTTGTCTCGCACCCGCCGGCTGGGCGGGCCAATGGTACTGGATGCGGAGTCCGGACCAGGAACAGCGCGTCGTCATGTCGCTCTACAATCGATACTGCATCCGTTGCCATGGCGTCGACGGCCGGGGCGTCTGGGACATCCCCGACGTGCCCGACTTCACCGACCCTCGCTGGCAGTCGTCGCGTTCAGACGCGCAGATCGTCAATATCCTGTCGGAAGGCCGAGGCGCCGTCATGCCGACCTTCCGAGGGACGCTCGCCCTCGACGAGATGTGGGCGATGTCCCATTATCTCCGCAGCTTCGTCCCCGGGACCGAGGTCTCGCGTCCGGACGTCGGCCGTGCCGCCGCTCCGAGCGCCTCCGGCACCTCGGGATCGGCGAGACCGGCGTCATCACCGGCCGCCGGATCGATCTCGGGCGTGCCACCGCTCCCCGCCGCAGTCCCGCCAGCTACGACTCCGCGATGACGGCCGCCGGCAGGAGAAGACGCCTCGATCTCCACTTCCCCGTTGCCCTGGCGAGGTTTGTCGGATTTTCCAATAGTTCTCTGTCCGTGTTTGCCGATCGTTGAACGGATGGACCACTTCACGTCTCGGCCGCTCTCCGGCTGATCTCAGGTCGCTCATGCACCGAATCCGGTCCCACGAGTGGGCGGGATGACCAGTCGTCGTCGGTGCACGAGGTATCTCCGGCGACACCGGTCGCCGACTGACTCATGCGGGGTCATATCATCCCCCGTTCTTCTGGGCACGTTACGGACGGAGTCCATGCTTTGCCAATTCCAAGAGCCATCATACCCATCGTCCTCGTGATTGGATGGTGGTCGTGGGCCGAAGAAGTGCGAGGACAGGGCGTGCCGCCCGATGCCTCCCGGCCAGCCGAACCCGATCCGGGCAAGACCGAGGTTGCCGAGCCGAACCGGCCGCCGGAATTGGCTCGGATCGGTCAGGAGCTCCAGGACCTCGGCCAGGCGCAGGCCCAGGCGAAGGCCGCGTCCGGGCCGGAGATCGATCGTCTCAAGGCGGCAGGTCGACCTGCAACAGAAGCAGATCAACGTCCTGCTCAGGATGACCCAACTGCTCGCCGACCAGGCCAAGAAGCAGCCTGCCACGGGCGCGGCGGTCGAGAAGCTCCAGGAACAGGTCGCGACCCAGGAGGCCCGCATCCTGCAAGGTGCCCAGCGCGATCAGGCGCTGGCGAAGTTGCGCGACGATCTGTTCGAGCAGGTCGACGCCTTGACTCGCACCGATCCGGTCCTGCCGTCAACCCTCCGGGAGCTCTTCCTGCCGACTCGCAACAACGAATCACCCCTGGCCATCTACGGTATGTTGGATCAGCAGTTTACCGCCTTCAGCAAGCAAAACTCCACCTTCATCCCACCGACCCTCCAGCTCCACCCCTACATACTCTTGAATGAGCGATGGATGATGAGTGCGAACATCATCCTCCTGGGCAGCTCGCTGCAGATCTGTCGGATGCAAGCCGAGTGGTTCATCAACGACAGCTTGACCTTCGTCGCAGGCCGGTTCTACTCACCGATTGGTTTCTATACCGAGCGCCTTCGGCTGGGATGGGTACTCAAGACTCCAGACAATCCGCTTATGTTCAACCAGGTGTATCCGAACCAACTGTATTTCGACGGCTTGCAATTGCGCGGGGCGAAGTATCTCTTTGACTCGCCCGTGAAGCTGGAATATGTCGGGTTCGTGGCGAACGGGCTGTCGGTTGCCGGCAGCAACCTATCGCCGAAGGTCTACTCCGACCTCAGCAATTTCACGGACTCGACCGTCGACGTGAATGGTGCCAAGGCCTGGGGCGGTCGACTCGGCCTGTCGATCCCGAAAGTCGGCTTCATCGCGGGAATCTCCGGCCTGGCGAACCAGGCCTACGACGCAGCTAATAACAACTTGAATCTCTGGGATATCGACGCGAACTACCACAAAGGCAATTGGGATGCGCGGTTCGAGATGGCCCACATGGACCAGTCGACGCCGTCCAGGCCCATCCACCGGCAGGGACTCTATGCCCAGGTCGCCTATCGACAATACGACAACTCCAATCCGATCTTGCAGAAACTGGAGTGGGTCTTCCGTTTCGATCATGTCCAGTTCGATGGGATCAACATCGCACAGACCGGGATCAACTTCGGCGGCATTCGGCCTCCCGTATGCGCGCATGCCCCTCGACCGGAACCGGTATACCATCGGCGTGAATTATTGGTTCTATCCGTCGCTGGCCCTCAAGCTCGCGATCGAGAATTATGACGAGCTGGGCGTCCCGTCATTGAGGGACAACGGTTTCATCGGCCAGATTGTCTGGGGATTCTGAACGACGAAGGAGGTGGGCACGATGAATCGTCTCTGTCGGCCTGGGCTGGTTGTGCTTGTCGTCCTCGTGGCGGGCTGCGAGACCCCTTCACCGCATACGATCAGCCGAAACTACAGCACGAAGGAGGGCATGCCCGTTCAACCCGCCTCGCGAACTCACGGGAGAGTACGACGACGCCGCGGCCGGGGGGCAACTGTTCAAGATGTATTGCGGCTCATGCCACAATGCGCGCCCGCTGGGCGAGCGCCCGTTCAGCAACTATCACGTGGCGATGACGCACATGCGCGACCAGGCCTATCTCACCGGCAAGGAATACCGTCAGCTCATGTATTTTCTGCGGCGATGGGACGACGTCGGCCCACCGACACCCTCGGTGGAGCCTTCGCCAAAGCGGTCGGTCTTCCCCCAGCCGATCGCCGAACTACGGGGAGACGCCCCCACGCCCAGGCCGGCGGCGCCGCCGAATGGGCCCGGTCCCTTCCAGGTCGGCGACCAGGCGGGAGCGCCTCCACAGCAGCCTGCCGCGGGGATACCTGCTGCCCAACCCCTCCCCTAGGCCCTGCGTGATACGAGAAATCGGAGACTCCTCGCTAAACACCGCCACGATTCGCCCCGAAGGGGCCGCAACAAACCAGCCCGGGGCAACGCCCCGGGAATCGAATCGCTCCCAGAGATCAAGCCCTGAAAGGGCGGTACAGCGGCCGCGATTGCTCCGGCTTGTGCCGCCCTTACAGGGCTCGGCGGGGAGGAGATCGGCGCCTTCTTCCTGGGGCGTTGCCCCAGGCTGGTTTGTTGCAACCCCTCCGGGGCAAGAATCAGCCACGGACGGTCCCAGTTCGGTGGTATGGAGCGAGAAGTCTCGAACTCGAGTGTCCGTTACAGCAATGCGAACGAGTCACCGCGGTGGGCGCCTGGTCCGGATCAGAAGGAATCGGCCGAAAGGACCTCGCCGCCGGCTCGCGTGGCGAGGGCCTGGAATATCTGGAAGCCGACCTGTTCCTTGATGAAACGGACACTCCCGTCGGCGAAGAGGAAGTTGGCCCCCCCGGGATGGAGCGACCAGTATTGGTCGCCGTGGGCCAGGCCCGAGGGGGAATTGGGACCGTGCCCCTCGCCGGTATGGGACAGGACCATCGCCCCACCGCCCTCGGGGTCGAGCCCGGCTTCGGCCTGGAGCGCCACCAGGGGGACGGCTGCGTTCGTAACGGCCCCGCTCCAGCACGCGCGAGAGAGGTTCTGGCTCCGCTCGCCGACGGCGAAGGTTTGACTGCTTCCATCCAGGATTTGGGCGATGTTCACCGAGTTATTCCGGTAGAAGAGACCGTCGCCATTGTCGCGCCCGGGCGGGCCATCGTCGGCATCCATGATGTAAGGGTAGAGGCTCGAAGGATCCCCCTTGCCAAACGACCCGACGTAGTTCGATGATGCGACCACGCAGATCGGAGCACCGGGCGTGGTACCGCTGGTGCTCGAGTTGACGACGGTGAATCTGTCCGATCTCCAGGCATCGGACGGGCAGAGGAATGAGGCGAGGAGCGTCTGCCGGGCCGTCTGGTTGGCCGGAAACTCGATCCCGAGCGGGAAATTGATGCTGTTGAACAGGGAAGCCTGCTCCATCTGACCCAGGGAGCGGGCCGCCCAGCCCCACCCAGGACCGTCGTTGTCGAACGTGACCGGGTCTTTCAGGGACAAATACCCGGGCGGGAATGCGCCGATCGAGTCGTGATAGTTATGCAGTGCGATCCCCAGTTGCTTGAGATTGTTGGTGCACTGAACACGTCTCGCCGCCTCGCGGGCCGATTGGACCGCGGGCAGGAGCAGGGCGATCAACACCGAGATGATGGCGATGACGACCAGGAGCTCGATCAGTGTGAAACCACGGGGGCGATTCATGTCATTTCCCCTTATTGACATAATGGTGATGATTCCAGGGAAGTGAAGGGACATCGGGCCGTTCCCCGTCAGGATCCGCGCCGGATGCGAACTCGGTGCCCGGGGAGGGGCGAACGCACCCCGGAACCGATCGTCACGGCGAGTGACGGCGGATTGGTTCGGGCCGGCAGGATGGCGGCTCCTCGGCGCCTTGGCTGCGCGAAGATGCGATCGCTTCGCGTACGGGTCAACGAATTCGCGTCGCCCTCCGAAGGATATCAATAACGCGTTTACATACTGGCGATTCCGAATTTCAGATTCCAGATGGGGATGATTCCCGAATCGGAAATCTGGGATTCGGCCCGGGTCGCGGCTCAGACGCCGTCGGAGTGGCCGCGCGGTTCCGGGGGTTCGTCGAGTCGGGCACGAAGAAGGGATGAGCGGAGGAGCGACGAGGGCATGGTCCAGTACGACCCGCGAGGTCTCGGAGTCGAGAGACTCAGGAACCGGAAGTCGGCTTGCTGAACGGGGAGGCGCGAACTCACGATTCCGGATGGTTCATCCCCGCCGCACGGGATGGCGCCCACACAGGCTCGGGCGCCTCGCCTGGAGGGCTGCGTCGCCGGATCGGGGGGCTGCTCTTCAAATCGCGTCGGCGGGTTGTCCGGGAGGCAACAACAGGGCTTACCTCGAGAGCACGAGGCACACTCACACGACCGGCGATCGGCAAGGAGAGCCGGATGCCTCATGACCTCGACGGCCGAGACGCCTGGAACGGCCATGATGAACATCATCGCCACCAGGAGCTGGCGGACGCGAACTCGGAGGCGAGAGTCGGGCGTTTGAGAGTCCACAGGGCCGACCTGTTCCCAATCTCGCTCTCGACGAGCGATGACTCTTGTCGAGGCTCATTGATCTCGGTCCAGAACAACCACGGCACCTCTCGAAGCCATCTCCAACTTTGAGCGGCCCACCTTAACAGATCCCCGATCCCAGGTCCCGGTTACTAGTTTCTTGGGACTCCACCGTTTTTCTGGTTCATCCGGATCCGGCGCGCCGGTCTTGAAAACGGTGGAGTTGTGATCTGGCCTCGCCCACGGCGAATCCTTGCCCCGAAGGGGCCGCAAGATAACAGCCCGGGGCAACGCCCCGGGAACGGAGCCCCCAACGGGAAAATGCCCTGAAAGGGCGACACAGGTGCAGGCCGCCGGCCCGGTTTGTCTGGCCCCTTCAGGGCAGGGATTGGGGTGGGCGACGCGTCCCCGGGGCGTTGCCCCGGGCTGGTTTGTCGGGGCCCCTTCGGGGCGATTCGTGGCGGCTTCGTGGTCACCAATTCACGGCTTCCTGATCGGTCGGGCGCGAAAT
The DNA here is from genome assembly GCA_963845755.1 of uncultured Planctomycetota bacterium. GTDB lineage: Bacteria > Planctomycetota > Planctomycetia > Isosphaerales > Isosphaeraceae > CAWJTV01. Next base: position 135,009 of record CAWJTV010000009.1, on the reverse strand, counting down.
CCGGATGAACCCGTTTTCTGTGGGTAACCACATGACTGCGTTTCATCGGTTGCGGCTTCCCTTCGCCGGGGGTGCCGCGGTGCTGCCCGATGCGGGCTGCGAGAGTGCTCGGATCTGCTTATCGAGCGACTCGAACTCCTTGAAGAGTTGATTGAAGCGGATCTCGAAATCGTCCGGGGCGGATCCTGCCGATGGGCTCATCCCGGCGCGAACCTGCGGATGAGCGCCACCAGGTCGCGGACGCGCTCGCTGGCGACCTTGTCGCGGAACGCCGGCATCCCGGTCCCTTTGCCGTCCAGAATGCTCACGACCAACTGGGGGTCACTCCGTTTCTGTTGCCAGTCGAGGACGGTAAAATCGGGGATGGTCGGCAGGTTGTCTCTCATCCCCATCCCCTTGCCGTCGGAACCGTGGCAGGCGACGCAGGATCGCTGGAAGAGTCGCTGGGCTTCCCGGACCTTCGGCTCCTGCTGGCCGGGAGGCGAAGGCGCATGGACGGGTAGGCGCTCGCTGTTGGGACTCCGGGTTTCGGAGGGTTGCGCGGCTGTCGGCGGTTCCTCGGGCTCATCATCGACGACCTGGTTTCCCCCGCGAAACGCCCGCACGAAAGCCACCATCAGCTTCACATCGACGGATCCTAGCTTATCCTTCATCCGGGGCATCGATTTCCCCTTACCTTCGAGGATCGAGTGGCTCAACTCAGGGTCGGTCCGGGATGATTGCCACTGCGGATGGGTGAAATCCGGGATTTTCGACGACACGGCGCGGCCAACCTCGCCTCGTCCATCGTTGTCGTGACATTGCAGACACGACGCCCGGTAAACCTGGATGACCGCTGCGGGGAAAGTGCTCGCTCGCGGTGGCTCGGTCGTCTCGGCTCCCGATGGCATCGGCTCCGAGTTCGGCTGACGGCTGGTCGCGGACTGGGGCGGCGAAGCGGCCTGCACGACTTCGGCGGCTTCGGTCCGCAATGCCCAGCGGACCGGGCTCGAGGCCTGGTCATCCCTTTCCGCAGGCCATCCGGCGGCCCTGACCGCTCCACTCCATCGGATCTCGGCGGCGAGGAGAGATAGGGCGATCCCAGGAACCACGAGCCAGCTCGGAAGTGCCTTGTCCATGATCGATTCATCCCAACGTCGTTGAAGGATGGGATCCAGTTTCGGGTACGTCGCGGCTCAGAGGACCGACGAGCCCGCGCGAATCAGAGGTGTCGTGACGGGGAGGTCGTCTTGCTTGCGTAGGTTGGTGTCAATTCTCTATCTGATGACGCGCACGAGGCTCTCCGTCTGGATTTTTTTCCCGAGTGCGCCAACGGTGACGGTTATGTGGAACCTGCCAGGTTTGACATACCGGTGCTGGCTGATGATCGAATACCGGCCTTTGCCCCGGGCCTCAACATGCCCAGGCGTTGGCTTGGACCCGTCCCCCCAATTGATCTTGACGTGGAAACCCTGGGCCTGGGTGACCTGAGGGTCGGTGAAGTTGGCAATTAGACCGTGATATGTCTTGAATTGGGTCGCCTGGACTTTCAAGGGTGTAACTCGGAAGCGTCCAATCGCGGATGGAAACGTCGGCGTCGGTGTGGGCGTCGGTGTCGGTGTCGGTGTGGGCGTCGGTGTCGGTGTGGGCGTCGGTGTCGGTGTGGGTGAGGGGAGGACGACGATCGAGGCAGCCATCCCACTCGCGGTCCCATTCCCATTGTCGAAGCCATGAATCTTACAGTAGTAGACGTAAGTTCCCGCTTGCTCGAACGTGTGATCGAATGTGGCACCGGTATTGAGAACGCCGGAATCCCACGACTCGAGGCTCCCCGCCACGGAAGTCGTGCTGTGATCGTCCGCGTCCCAGACCCAATGGACCGTGTCGCCCACGTGGATGGTCACCGGGTCCGGGTTGAAGGCGAAATTGATGACGTCCACGGTGACCGTGGCCAGGAGAGAGCGCCTCTCCAGGATCTCGACGATCGCTGGAGCCTGTTCCCGATTTGGTCGGCGCCGACCTGCATACCGATCTGGAATCCAGCTCACTGGGAAAACCTCCTGCGATCCATCCTCACGCCCGAACTCCGGGATCGAGACCGGTCAACCTTCCCTAGATATCGGCGCCTGAATCCCATTTCAGCTTTTTTCTCGGCCTGACACGATCTCAGGCAGTCATCGGTCGCGGTCGGGATGGCTGCACAGCGACCGCGGACAATCACCTTCCCCCCACGGAGCCTTTCTCGCGACCGCCTCACGCCCTAGAAGGAAAGATTTGCGCCGGCAGATCGGGACTCGCCAGGGCTCGTTACTCTCCCCCAATATAGAGGCGGAATCCCGACGATTGGTTACAGAATTCGGGGATCAGCGGAACGGAAGACGATCGCGTTGCCAAGCCCACGGCCCAAGGAACGCTGATGAAACAACCTCCCGATTTCCCCTCGTTCCCACGCTCCGCGTGGGAATGCCGTCCGGGACGCTCCGCGTCCCACGGGCGGGGACGAAGGCCGCGACGCAGAGCGTCGAAGAAGGCATTCCCACGCAGAGCGTGGGAACGAGTTAGGGCTGGTCCGATTCCGGGAAGTTGCTTCGTCAGCGTTCCAAGGGCCATCATCGTCGTCGATGATGTCAGGATAACGGCTGTCCGGCGCGCCCCTTTTCAGAAAAAGATGTAACCCGTCTCCTCGTTCTCTCCACTTAGGAGGGTAGCGGATCACTTCCACTCGGTGGTTTCAGCTTGGGCGAACCGAATCAGCTCGGTTTCTCGGGACAGTTGTTTCATCTGCGGACAGAGAAGCGCTTAAATCCGAGAATCGGCATTTTTGATTCGTGGTCGCTGTCCTTGACGAGGCGGGTGCGCGCGCCTCCGGGTTCACTCGGGGGTCATCGTTCCCGTCCCCCTCCAGAGCCGTTCGTCCGCCCGACCGCAATGAGCCTGAACAAGCACGGGAACAAAGTCTTCCATCCATCGCTCGAGAGATTGAGCCACAACCGAGGATCATTCTATGTCGCGATCGCTCTTGAATCCGCAGTTGCATCGGGTGCTCGGCGTGTTGACATCCCAGGGCCGCCATCGGGTGCGTCGGCCTCGAGTGGGCCGACTCCCCACGATGGAATTCCTGGAAGACCGGGCGCTCTTGACCACGGTCACCGTTGACGTCGTCAACTTCGCATTCAGCCCGAGCACCGTGACGATCCACACGGGCGACACCGTCGAGTGGGTCTGGCAGACGAGCGATCACAGCACGACTTCGGTGGCGGGAAGCGCCGTGTCCTGGGACTCCGGCGTGAAGAACACGGGTTTCGTGTTCGATCAGACATTCAACCAGACCGGGACGTTCAATTATTACTGCAAGATTCACGGGTTCGACAATGGGAACGGGACGGCGGGGGGCATGAGCGGGACGATCGACGTCCTCGCCCCGGCAACCCTCAGTTCGCTCATGGTGATGCCGGCCAACCCGAGCATCGCCCCGAATGCCAGCGAGCAGTTTATGGCCATGGGTACACTCTCCGATAACACGACGGAGGACCTGACGAGCCAGGTGACGTGGAGCTCCTCGAACACATCGGTGGCCACCGTCTCCAACGCGTCGGGTTCGCAGGGCCTGGCGACCGGCGTGGGGCAGGGCACTTCCACCATCACCGCATCGTTGAACGGCCTCAACGGCGCGACGCAACTCACGGTGATCGTGCCGCCCCCGGCTCCCCCGCCCCTGATCTCGATGACGAACGTCCAGTTCGTGCGGAACAAGAAGCACATGGTCACCCAGGTCACGGTCGACTTCAGCGGTGCGGTGAACGCCGCCCAGGCGGATAGCGTGGGGACCTACCGGTTGGCGATGCCGGGCAAGAAGAATTCGTTCACCGCCAAGAATGCCAAGGTCATCAAGCTGAAATCGGCGGTGTATAACCCGTCGCTCAACGACGTGGTGCTGACGCCGAAGAAGCCGTTCGCCCTCACGAAGCCGGTCCAGGTCCAGGTCGAGGGGTTGCCGCCGGCGGGCCTGCAAGACGGCGAGGGCCGGCTGATCGACGGCAACCACGACGGCGTGGCGGGCGGCAACGCCGTCGCCGTGCTCCGCTCCAAGGGGGTAACCCTGAGTGCCGTCGTCGCGACGTCCGCCGGCGAAGCTCCGACCTTCCAGGCGATCGCTGCCCTGACGCCCGACGTGGCCGTGACGAGTGATGTGACTTCGTCGGCCGCCTCCGCGGGTTCGAAGCACAAGTCGGGGCCGATGGCTTGAATCCCGCGTCCCACACCGGGAAACGGGCCGGCCTCGACGGCGGCCGGCCCGTTTCCGACGCGAGCCAGCTCGATCGTTGCATTCTGATCATACAAAATAACAACGTAAACATTACTTCTTGATACAGGGAGGATCCTCTGGTGTCGCGATCTCTCGGCGAGCGGTTGAGTCGGTTCTTCGTCGCATCGATGCCCGGGAGCCGGCCCGACGCACGTAGGCCGCGATCGGCCCGGCGCCCGACCTGGAATCGCTGGAGAACCGCGCGCTCCTGGCCAGTTCCGGGGTTGACGTCATCGCCGGGGCATTCGCCCCGAATCCCGTGACGGTCCACGTGGGAGACACCGTCGAATGGGTGTGGGATTCGAACGATCTCAGCACGACCTCAGTGAGGGGAAGCGTGGAACAGTGGGATTCCGGCTTGCTCAACGCCGGCGCCACGTTTGATCACACCTTCACGCATGTGGGGACGTTCGCCTATTACTCCACGGTCGGCGGGACCGACAACGGAAACGGGACGGCGAGCGGCATGTTTGGGACGATCATCGTCCTTCCGCCATCGCCTCTCACCATGATCATGCTGATGCCGGCCAACTATCGTATTCCCTCGGGCACCACCCAGCAATTCATGGCCATGAGCATGTACGCCGACAACATTACGACGGATGAGGACGTGAGCGCCGAAGCAACCTGGACCTCTTCCAACCCGGCGGTGGCTACGGTTTCCAACGCCCCCGGATCGCAGGGACTGGTGACCGGCGTCGCCGCGGGCAGTGTCACGATTAGCGCCTCTTTCGACGGTCTCAGCGATTCCACTCCGTTCACCGTGACAACATCGGCGTCTGCACCCACGCCAACGCCTACGCCAACGCCGATGCCGATGCCAATGCCGATGCCCATGCCGACCCCGACACCTCCTCTGGTCTCTGTGACGAACGTCCAGTTCGTGCGGAACAAGACGCACATGGTCACCCAGGTCACGGTTGACTTCAGCGGCGCAGTGAATGTCGCCGAGGCGAATCGCGTGGGGACCTATCGATTGGCGACGCCGGGCAAGAAAGAGTCGTTCACGGCCAGGAATGCCAAGGTCGTCGCCTTGAAATCGGCGGTGTATAACCCGACGCTCAACGAGGTGACGTTGACGCCAAAGAAGCCCTTCGCCCTCACAAAGCCGGTCCAGCTCCAGGTCAACGGAGTACCCCCGAGCGGCCTGCAAGATAACCTCGGCCGGTTCATCGACAGCAATCACGATGGACAGGCGGAAGCCAACGCCGTATTCGTCCTCAGCCGGAAGGCCGTGAGTGTCAGCTCATTGGCATTGAGCCAGCACGCGGTCCGCACTGAACAGCCCCGAACGCCGCGCCGGAAGGCCGTGAGTGTCAGCTCATTGGCATTGAGCCCGTCCAGGGCCATCCCGACACTCCAGGCCACCGCGGCCGACATCGCGATGGTCCAGGAGGTCGCGATCGGTGTCGTCCATCCTGCCGGCGCCGGGCATTGGAAACGCCCGTTGAAGTAAAGTTTTCGACACTCCTCGCCGAACGCCACCGGGTTCCTGGAGCCACCCGTGGGATTGGGTTGCGATCCTTACGCCGAAGGCGTTACACAACACAGCCCAGGGTCGCCGCAGGCGCACCTGGGTACCGCGGGGAGACTATCCACCATCGTGTCCTTACGCCGAAGGCGTTACACAACACAGCCCGGGGTCGCCGCAGGCGCACCGGGTACCGCGGGGGACGATGGGGCGGACTCGGTTGTGGAACCCCGTTGGGGTACGGGTGTTCTGAGCGGATCGCTTCCCAGGGTGCCGCCTTGCGGCGACCCTGGGCTGTGCTGTCTAACGCCTTCGGCGTAGGGAACAGTCTCGAACCGAGGTAGTGATGAGCGAGGAGTGTCAAAGTTTTCCTCCGTAGGCTCCCTGCGCCGGGCGCGCATCTGGGGATTCCGGATTCCGGATTCGAGATTCCGGATTCGAGATTCCGGATTCCCGAATCATTCCCCTTCGGGAATCCGGAATCGCGAATCGGGAATCCCAATTGATTCCCCTTCGGGAATCGGGAATCGCGAATCGGGAATCCCATTGATTCCCCTTCGGGAATCCGGAATCTCGATTGGGTTGCGGCCGAGGAACGCTGACGAAACAACCTCCCGATTTCCCCTCGTTCCCACGCTCCGAGGCTGTGATTTTTTGATCGGCGACGCTGTCTATTGAGCCCCGAATCGCCGTTGATCGTCCTGAGCATCGATTCGGGGCTCATTAGGGGCACCGAAATCGTGTACAGTTGATCCGATCTGACAGTCGTCGTACAAAAAAATCACAGCCTCTCCGCGTGGGAATGCCGTCCGGGACGCTCCGCGTCCCACGGGCGGGGCCGAAGGCCGCGACGCAGAGCGTCGAAGAAGGCATTCCCACGCAGAGACCGCTGACGAAACAACTTCCCGAAAACCCGCTGGTAAGTACGAGTCTGTCCTGGAAGCCTCAATGGCCGTCTCGTAGGGTGCTCTGTGAGCACCGAATTCGGCAAAGTACACCGGATCGGTGCTCACAGAGCACCCTACAAAGACCTTCCGAGATAGTCACTAAGTACCTCCGGAATCCGGGAAGTTATTTCGTCGGCATTCCGAGCGTGGGAACGAGTTAGGGCTGGTCCGATTCCGGGAAGTTGTTTCGTCAGCGTTCCAAGGCCGCGTTCGAGTCGTCCTCCGTAGGCTCCCTGCGCCCTCCGCACATCTGGGGATTCCGGATTCCGGATTCGCGATTCCGGATTCCCGGATCATTCCCCTTCGGGAATCGGGAATCGCGAATCGGGAATCCCGATGGGGTTGCGGCCGAAGGCCGCGTTAGGGGGATAGGGCTCCGAATCCGCACGTTCCTCAGGCCTTGGGGGCCAACTCCTTCACGGGGTCCCACTTCGCGCCCAGCACGGCCTTGCTGTCGCAGCCCAACCATCCGTCGAGCAGGGTCGCATAGATCCGGCGGAAGTCGGTGTGGAACTTCAGGTCGTCGTCGTCCAGGTCCGCCAGGCTGGGATGCTTGCCGACGACGCCCCCCTTGACCGATGGCCCGGCCACGAACAAGCACGAGGCGGCACCGTGGTCGGTGCCCCGACTGCCGTTCTCCTTCACGCGGCGGCCGAACTCCGAGAAGGTCATCAACCGCACCCGACCGTGGTGGCCGGTCGTCTTGAGCGTCTGGAAGAAACCCGCGACCGAGTTGGCCAAATCGCCCAGCAGGCCGCTGTGCGCGGGGCCCTGGCTGGCGTGCGTGTCGAAGCCTTCGAGGCTGACATAGAAGATGCGCGTGCCGAAGCCCTTGGCGATCAGGCCCGCCACGAGTTGCAGCTTCTGCGAGAGGCCGCCGCCCTGTCGCGGTATGGCGTTTGGCCCTTCCAGCAGCGTGCGCAGGGTCTCAACCGCCGTCAGGGTCTGCACCTGCCGCCGCTGCACGAACGACGCCAGGTCGTCCTCGCGCGTCGTCCCCGCCGGCGCCGCCAGTTCCTCCAGCAGCTTGCGGCGGGCCTTCTGCCGAACGGCGGTTCCGCCGCCCAGCTCGAGGCGGAAGGAGTTCTGGTCACTGACGGTGATCGCCCCGCCGCCCGGCGCCCCGGCCAGGGCCAGCGGCAACTGGTTCGCGCCGAGGTGCAGGATCGGCACCCCGCCCGAGCGGTTGTCGGTCTCTACCGCGGCCCGGCCCAGCCAGCCGGTACGAGCCCCTTTGAGATCGGCCGACTGCCAGATGTCCATGGCTTCGAAGTGCGAGCGCTCGGGATTGGGATAACCGACGCCCTGAACGACCGCCAGCTCCCCATGTTCCCACATCGGCCGGAAGCCCTGCATTCCGGAGTTCAAGCCGACGTGGTCGTCCAGCCGGACGACCACGTCCTTCGTCTGGCGAAGAGTGGGCCGAGCCTTGTGGTACAGGTCGTCGGCGTAGGGAATGACGGTGTTGAGGCCGTCGTTGCCGCCGGTCATCTCCAGGACGACGAGGATGGTGTCCTTGCCCGGCGCGGCCGCCTGAGCGGTCCGCGACACGAACTGCGGGACCATCGCATTCAAGGCCACCAACGACGAGCCTTTCAAAGTCTGCGTCAGAAACCGTTGAACGGCTGAACATGGCGAGTCCTCCGCGATTGAAAAATGAGCAACTCTTACGCTAGCTGATATTCCGCCATGGCCAGGATGGCGTGGACGGCCTCGCGCACGCGACGGTCCAGGGCCGGGCCGGAGGGATTCCCCGCGGCCACGAAGTTCACGAGCTTCGTGCGAGCCTCGGTGCGGACGCCGCCGGGTAGATAGAGGTCCAGGAGCGCGCGGACGACGTCCTCGGGACGACTCACGCCCTCCTCGGCCAGGAGCCGGGCCGGGTCGAAGGCCAGGGGCGGCGCCGGCTCCTGGGGCAGGTCCCCGGACGCGGCCGACGGATGGGGTTTGCCCGTCGACTGGCCCGAAGTGGCGTGTGCCCCCTCCGTCGCGGCGGCCGTCTCGGGAGACGCGTTGAACCAGAGCGTGCCCATCGCCAGGGCCCCGGCGAAGTTATCGCGCTGGAGGACCGTGGAGGTATTCAGCCAGGACGGGCCTCCCGGCCAGCCCTTGACGTTGGGCGGCGCGAACAGGATCTGACCCATGGCACTCAGCCGATCGACCAGCACCTGCTGCGGCAACGACCGGAAGTCCGGCTCGAGCTCGCCATAGCGCCGATACACCGCCTGGACCGCGCCCAGTACGAATTCCACCGGTCCCTTGACCCGCCGCCGGAAGGCGTGATCCGAGTAGAAATGCCGCGACGCCAGGATGGTCCTGACCAGTCCGGCGATGTCGTAGTTACTCTTGCGAAACGACGTGCAGAGCGGCTCGAGCAGGGCGTCGGGCGGCGCGGCTTTCTCACTCACCAGGAAGTGGTAGAGCTTGCGAACCAGGAAGCGGGCCGCCGCCGGCTGCTCCAGGAGGATGCGCACCACGTCGCCGCCATCCCAGGCCCCCGTCTGGCCCAGGACGGTCTTGGGGCCGCTATCGTGCAGACGGGCGTCGAACCGGAAGCCCGCTCCGTCGGTCCTCCAGCCGGTGAAGGCGCGAGCGGCCTCGCGGATGTCCTTCTCCTGGTAGTGGCCAACGCCCAGGCTAAATAGCTCCATCAGCTCGCGCGCATAATTCTCGTTCGGCTTCCCCTGGACGTTGCTGTTGGAATCGAGCCAGACCATCATGGCCCCGTCCCGACTGATCGCCTGGAGCAAGGGACCGAACCGACCGAGAGCATGCGTGCGCAGCAGGCAATTCTGGCCGAACATCAGGGTCGGTTGTTGCACCTTGGTGAGGCTGGTGGCGAAGTGGTTGTGCCAGAAGAGGGTGAGCTTTTCGCGGAGCGGGTGGCCGCCCTGGAGCATGCAGTAGAGCCACCAGCCGCGAAGTTGGTCGCCCTCCTCATCGTCGTCGGCAGCGATTCGGCCGACGTCGATCAAGGTTTCCAGGATCTCGGTCGCATAGGGCTTCCCCTGGAACAGAAGGTCGAGGGTGCCTTGAATGCCGAGACACTCGGCCTCCCGAAGGTCCTCGCGATTGGCCCCGAAGGCTGCGCGCCGGTAAAGATGGGCCGCCCATTTCCGTCCCCAGGGATCCGCCGCCGTCGGCTGCCAGGGCTGCCAGGCCTCGGCGGGGTCGATCTGGTTCAGCGTCGGTAACATCGGTCTCATGAAGCACCTCGGTTGCCGCGTTGCGGCCCACCCCGACTGGGAGGATGGGAATGCCTCGGATAGAGGATTCCAGATTCCAGATTCCAGATTCCAGATTCCGATGATTCCAGATTCAATGAATGTAATGTCCAGCACTGCCGTGGTTTTTATAAATCTCCAATTTTGAATTTGTCATTTCCGGATCGTCAGAGCGTAATGGACGTGGGCTCCGGGATCGCTCGACTCGGCAGGGAGCGAACTGCCGCGAATGTGGGCGGTCACTCCCTCGAGCATATAAGCGAACGACTTGCCGGTGACCGGGTCGACCGGCAGCGGCACGGCGATGTCGGACAGCTTCGCAGGCAGCTTGCCGTCGTGCTCCGCAGCGTAGAGACGCAGGGCCTCGACGTGCCGCAGGAGGGCGATCTGTTGCTCCAGATGTCCCTGGGCCTGACGGAGCTTGATGACATGGGGCAGGAGATCGGCGAGGATTCCTTCTCCTTCGGCCGCCCCCGCCTTACCGCCGGCCAGGCTGTCGATCTGCCAGAGCGGTAGGGCCAGGAGCTTCATGCGTTCGTCGCGCTGGATCTCGTAGACGCGCCTCTCGTCCAGCAGGATGACCTGCGTGGGTGGGAAGGTCGTGACCAGACCCGGCCCGGGACCCGCCTCGACCAGGCGTTGGAGCACGTTCTTCAGCGAGAAGGGGGTTGAGGTGAAGTTCAAATCCGGCTTATGACATGCCTCGACCAGGCGTTGGCGGGCCGCACGAACCTGCTCCGCATCCTTGACTCGCGCTTGCAGTCGGGCGCGCAGATTTCGGGGCGATTGGCCCGACTGGGCTCGCGCGTAACCCAGCACGCCGGACAGGTGACTCACGAACTGTTCCAGCTCGGATTCGGTCATGGAGAGGTCGTCGTGCAGCGACCGCAGGTCGGCCGCCACCAGCGTGCGATTTCCCTGTACGCCCTTGCGCAGATCCACCAGAGGGGAAGGCAGATCGGTCAGCGCCCAGTAGAGGTTGGGGCATTCCGGCTGTTGCACCATTTCTTCGAGCGTGCCGAGGCCGAGATGCGCGACCCAGAGCCCGACCAGGTCCGCGACCTCCGTGGAGTGCTCGCCCAGGTGACGGCCCAGCGCGAACATCGTCTTGGCGGTGCGGAGTGCGTCGTCGAAGTGCCGCTCGGCCACCTCGGCCCGGAACCGGACCTGGAGCGCCGCCGCCAGATCCTGGAATGGCCCCAGTTCATCAGGCAGCGTTTTCCCGTCGTCGTTCTGAATTCGCTCGAGGGTCTGCCAGTCGAGTGCATCCAGCCGGGCGGCCCAGTCCGCCTGCTTGAGCGCACCGCCGCCATAATTGCGCAGCTTCTCCAACGGCAGTTCGGCGAGCGGCATGGTCTGGTAGCGGGCACGTTCGGCCGCGGCCTCGGTGTTGTAGAAGAAATGCCGCTGCTCCATGAAGCACTTCAGGTAATTCTGGGCGGCATTGCCGGGGTTCAACTCCCTCAATTCCGGCAGGAGCTGATACTTGAGCGCGGGCATCGGCGCCGGCATCGGCTGCACCGTGAGATGGACGGGCGCATCCTCACCGTGGGAATCGAGCGGAAACGCGGCCAGCGCCAAGGCGGTCACGAGAACGCGAGTCATTGCGAAAGACTCCCGGCGGCGAATGATGAGAGAAGCTGGGACAGGCGCATCCCCTGCACTACTTCTGCAAGGTCACCTCGTAATGGGGATTGAACACGGGGACATTCTCCAGGCCGGTGGGCGGACTGCCGCGGAGGTGGGCCGTGTTGCCGGTGGCTTCGTAGCGGAACGGCTTGCCGGTGACCGGGTCAACCGGCAGCGGCACGGCGATGTCGGAGAGTTTCGCGGGGAGTGCGCCCTCGTGTTCCGCGGCATGGAGGCGCAGGGCCTCGATGTGTCGCAGCAGCGCGATCCGCTGGTCCAGTCGTACCTGCGACTGGCGGACGTTGCGCAAGGCCGGCACCAGGGCATCGGCGAAAAGTGCCGGCGGCTTCTTCGACGTGCCCTGGACCGTCAGCGCTTCGACCTGCCAGTAGGGAAAGTTTACGGTTTTCCTGTCGTCGTCGAAGCGGACTTCCAGCTCTCGCTTCTCATCCAGGAGGATCACCTGCTCGGCCGGAAAGCGCGTCAGACGCTCCTCCGGGAAGCCATACTCGACGAGGCGGCGGCGGGCGGCGCTGACGACCTCCTTATCCTTGGTCCGCGCGTTCAGCCACGCCCACACGCCGGGCTTGGTGGAATTCTCATCCGCGAGGATGGCGTCCTTGTCCGCGAGAAACCGATGGAGCTGGGCCGAACTCATCGGGACGCTGTCGTTCAGGTCGCGGAAGATCCACTGGTGCATCACCCGCTCGCCATCCATACCCTGGTTCAGAGGAATCAGGGGGCTCGGCAAGTTCGTCAGCGCCCAGTAAAGGTTGGGGCAGCCGGGCTGCTCCAGCATCTCCTCCAGGTGGTTCGTGGCCACCGCGGCGATCGCCATACCCACCAGATCGCCAATGATCGTCGGATGCACGCCCAGGTGTCGCGAGATGGCGAACAGGGTCTTGGCGGTTCGGAGCGCATCGTCGAAGCGTGCCTGGGCGATTTCGGCCCGGAACCGCACCTGGAGTGCCCTGGCCAGGGAGCGGAGCTGCTGTACCTCCGGGAGCAGAAGGCCGATCCCGTCGGCCCTCAGCTTCAGCAGGATCTGCCAATCCGGATTGTCGAGCCGGGCGGCCCAATCGACCTGACTCAGCGCGAACCGGCCGTATTCCTTCAGCTCCTGCGCGGGCAGCTCCTCGAGCGGCATCGCCAGCAGCTTCTCGCGGTGCTGAAACGCCTCTTCGTCGAAGAAGAATTTCTTCTGCACCATCATCGCCTTCATGTAGTGCTGGATCGGATTGCCGGGATGCATTTCCTTCAGCTCGGGCAAGAGCTGGTACCGCAACGCCGGTTTGGGGGCCGGCGCGGCTGTACGTTTAACCGGATCAGCATCTCCGAGGCCGAGCCCGTCTGCTCGGCAAGGCAAGGAAGTGCGAGTACCGAAACCGCGGCGAGGCAGCGAAGAGTTCGCGGCACGGGATGACTCCTGGGAAACTCGGCGGGACGCGTTCAAACCCTGGAACCCTCGAGAGACAGGGCTCTCGCGCCCGACGACATTTGTACGACATAAACTTACAATTGTCAAGTGTCTCGGACGGGCGGGCACGTCTCGAGCGCGCCGATTGTCATCCGGCCTCATGGACGGAACCGTTGCGGCGTGAGCGGACCGGCCGTGAGCCCGCTCAACGACCCGCGCATCCGCTCGAGGTCGGAGTGCGCCGTCGGGCTACCGGCGAGGTTATGCGATTCCTTGGCATCTTCGCGCAGGTGAAAGAGCTCCTCGTGGCCGTCGGCTTCGCGGCGGATGTAGGCCCAGCCCCCCTCGATCACGGCGGCGATCGGCCAGTGCGGCTTGACCATCTCCAGGGGGTCCGGGTTGAGCGGGTCGATCGGGACCACCTCGGAGAGTGCCCGCTCGGCGGGCGCCGACGGGGACAGAGATGACCGGTCCCAGAATCGCGCCAGCGACTTGCCGGGGAAGGGGGAGCCGGCCTGGAAATCCAGCACGTCGACGATCGTGGCCGCCAGATCCCGAAGGCTCACCGGCTCGGTCACGACCCGTTTCGACGGGAGACCGCCGGGAGGGATGATCACCAGGGGGACATGCAACTCCGTCTGATACAGGCTCGTCCCATGGCAGAAGACGCCGGCATGCTCGCCGAAGCTCTCGCCGTGATCGGCCACGAGGATCACCCAGGTCGTGTCGAGGACCGCGCGACGGCCGAGCTCGTCGAACAAGCGGCCCAGTTGTTCATCGAGGTCCACGATGCAGTCATCGTAGGCATCGTGGGCCAGCGCGATATCTCGCGGGGAGATCGCCGTCTTGTCGAGCGACCACCATCCCTGGATCATGTCGCCGTCGCGCGGGTCGACGGACTGGCTCCCGAAGCGGTGAATCCTCGTGGACGGGAGATCATACGGCGAATGGGCATCGTAGTAGTTCAGGAAGGCGAAGAATGGCCGCTCCGGCTGCCGGCGCCGGGCCAACCAATCGAGGAATTCGCGATTGACGCCCGTCGCCTCCTTGCGATCGGCGTTGACTAGCTGGAAGAGGCGTTCCACGGGCACTCGCAAGACGTCGATGTCCAGCCGATCTTCGAGGAACCGTTCCATCGCCCGGATCCCGTTGACGGTCCGATCGACCAGGGACGCCGCCTTGCAGGCGGTCAGCCTCGGAAAGACGTAGTCCTCGTAAGCGGTGAAGCCTCGCCCGAGGCCGGAGTCGGACGCACAATACCAGCAATTGCCGACAAAGCCGGCGGTGGCGTAGCCGCGCGAACCCAGGAACTCGGCCAGAGTCGGGAAGGTGCCATCCAGCGGCGAGAGCCAGCCGGCCGAGAGCTCGTGGGGCCAACGGCCGGTAAACATACTTGCGTGAGATGGCAGCGTCCATGACGAGGTCGCCTGCGCGCGATCGAAGCGAATCCCCCGCCCGGCCAGCTCGACCAGGGCCGGGCTGGTGGGTCGTCCGTAGCCGTAGAGGCTCAGGTGTTCGGCCGCGACGGTGTCCAGCACGACCAGGAGAACATTGGGGGAGCCGGGTGCCGGCAGCGGCCTCCTGCCCTGGCGCCACTCTCTGATCCGATCTCCGCCCCAGGACGTCGCCGCCAGGACCAGAACGAGGCCGGCGACGATGGGAAAGCTGAGACGCAACAGGCGACGGAATCCGGCGGCATGCCGCTCCAGGGCCGGGACCAGCCGCGCCGCGACCCCCAGGGTCACGGCGAACCAGGCCAGTCCGTGGATCCGCGGCAGGCCGACCAGGAGGGGCGGCAGCAATGTCAACGAGGCGAGCAAACGAGGCGCCAGCCAGTCCACCCGGCGAGGCCAGGCGCGAGCGAGGAGTTTCAACGTGACGCCCAGTGCCAGGAAGAGGCACAGGTTGGTCAGCGGGATCAGCCACACGAAATGGCGGCTCATCTCGTAAAGCTGATTGGGATCGAACGTCCGCTTGCGTACGACGATCGTACCGACCTCGAGCAGTCCCGAGACGAGCCCGCACCAGACCGACACGATCAGCACCGGAAATCGCCCCACTCGTCCCCCAGTCGGGTGCCCTCTGAGCACCGATCCATGTTGACGGCCCTTCGCGGTGCTCGCAGAGCACCCTACTGAAATGGCCAGGTGCTGCCGCGCGGGTGCGGAATCGACTCGTTCGGTGCTCGATCCGCAAGTTCCATGATAGCGCTGTCCGGGTTGTCAGACAAGCCGCGGTCGGATGGACGGGATCGGTCGGCGACCAGGTGCTGAGAGCCGCAACCTGGTAGTAGAATCAGACGAGTGGCGTCAGCCTGGCGCGTTGGAAGGAGGACCGTCGGGGATGGGGATGGCAAAGATCGCAGTCGAGACCAGGGCGGAGGCGACTGGCCGACCGGCGCGGGCGCGACGGGTCGTGCTCCTGACGGTCGCGGCCGCGGCCTTGATCGGCGGTGTCTGGAAACTGTGGGAGGTCCGGCGCTATCGGCGGGCCATGTTCGACATCAAGCAGGAGATCCGCGCCGGTCGACATGGCCACGCGGCGCGGAAGGCGGCGATGCTGTTGGCGTGGAAGCCCGACTCGGATGAGGCGACCTACCTGTTGGGCGTGTGCGAGAAGGCGAGGGGACAGGCCCAGGCCGCCTTCGGGGCCTGGGAACGGGTCCCTCCGGGTTCTCCGTTCGGCGCACAGGCGATTCAAGGACGAATGCAATTGCTCATCGAGCGGGGTCGGCTCGCCGATGCCGAGACGTTGATCACCCGAGCGATGTCCGATCCGCGTGGCGACGGATCGAAATTGGGCCTGTTTCTCGGGTTGGTGTATTCGCTGCAAGGTCGCGTCGAGGACCGGGAGCGAGTGATCGAGGAGTGCTGGGATCGCTTGAACGCGGCGGGCGAAGGGGCATCGGCGTCGGCCATTCTCCTGGTGCGCCTCCACATCCAGACCCCGACGACGGAGGAGATCCGTGCGTTCCTCGATCAAGCCGGACGGTCGGCCCCGGCGGACGACCGGGTCTGGTTGGGGAAGGCCAGACTGGCGATCCGCGACGGCGCGTACGACGAGGCCTGCGCGATTGATCGAAGCCTGTTCCCAACAGCGTCCCGACGATGTCCCGGTCTGGCGTGCCCGGCTGGATTGGGCGCTGGCGACCCACCGGTCTGCGGACGTGCGCCAGGCGATGGGGCATCTGCCGGCCGCCGAGTCGAATCCGGCCCAGGTCCAACGGATGACCGCCGCGCTCGCCGCGTTTGACGGTGATCTCGACGCGGAACGGCGGGCCCTGGAACGCCTGGTTGAGCTCGATTCGGCCGATCTCGCCGCTCTCGATCGTCTGGAGGCGATCGCGATCAGAGAAGGCCAACCGGATCGCGCGGTGATTACCGGCGCAAGAAGACCGCGATCGGCCAACTCCAGGCGCGTTACGAGAAGCTCTATCAGCGCAACCAGACGATGCGCGACGCCGAAGAGATGGCCAGCCTGGCGGAACAGCTCAGTCGGTCGTTCGAGGCGAAGGTCTTCAGGACCATCGCGATGGCTACGAAGTCGTAGCACGGCTCGGCGGTTCAGGGGTTAAACCGCTGCGGCGTCAGGGGCCCGGCTGTGAGTTGACGGAGTGCGTCTCGCATCCGTTGAAGCACAGGCTGCGCGGATGGGTCATCGGCGCGATTGCGCTGCTCCTGGGCGTCCTCTCGCACGTGGAACAATTCTTCGCGGACGTCGCCTTCACGGCGGATATAGCTCCACTCACCCTCGGCCAGCGCGGCCAACGGCCAGCGCGGCTTGAGCACCCGCGCGGGATCCGGATCCGTCAGATCGTTGGGGACCACCTCAGCAAGCGCCCGTTCGGAAGCACCGAGCCCGGCAGTGCTGGCCGGTGTCAAACTCGCCGAATCCCGCCAGAACCGCCTCAGCGACTCACCCGGGAAGGGAGAGGGCGCCGGACAGCCCGCAAGGTTGACGATCGTCGTCGCGATGTCCCGGAGACTCACTTTCTGAGTGACAACCCGGGGCGATGGTCCCTGCGCCGGCGGAATGACCAGGAGGGGGACATGGAGCTCCGTCTGGTAGAGGCTCGTCCCATGGCAGAAGATGCCGGCATGCTCGCCGAAACTCTCGCCGTGGTCCGATGCCAGAATTACCCAGGTCTGATCGAGGACGCCATGGTCCGCCATCCTGTCGAATAACCGGCCCACTTGTTCATCGATGTGTGCGATGCAACTGTCGTAGGCGTCGCGAGCCATCGCCAGCTCCTGTGCGGAGAGATGCTGCTTGTTCATCGCCGGCCAGTTCTTGATCAGGTCCATCTCGAACGCGTTGCGGGGTCTGGCTCCGAATCGATGGAGACCCTTCCGGGAAATCTGGTAGGGAGCGTGGGCATCCGCATAATTCAGGAAGGCGAAGAACGGCCGTTCCGGCTGCCCCGCGCCCCGACGAGACGACAACCAGTCCAGGAACAGGTCGTCGACCATCCACGCTTCGATCCGACTGGCCTTGAACAGCCCCGCGAAGTAGTGCACCGAGTGCCCGGGGACCGGGATACCGACCGGCCCGTTCAGGAAATCGACCAGCGAGACCAGGTGATCGAGCGATCGTTTGACCAGTGCGGACATGCCGAAGGCGGTCATGTGCGGGAAGACGTAATCACGATAGGTCGTGAAACCGCGGCCCAGGCCGGAATCCCACCCGCAATACCATTGGTTGGCCACGAAGGCCGCCGTGGCATAGCCCTGAGACCCCAGGAATTCCGCCAGCGTGGGATAGCGCGTGTCGAGCGGGGTGTACCAGCCGGCAGAGAGCTCGTGTGGCCATCGTCCAGTGAACATGCTTGCATGAGATGGCAGCGTCCACGAGGCGGCCGCCTGCGCGGCATCGAAGCGAATCGCGTGGCGGGCCAGTTCGTCGATCGATCGGCTGGTCGGGCGGTTGTAGCCGTAGAGGCTCAGGTGGTCGGCCACGACCGTATCGAGGACGATCAGGACAACGTTGGGGGCACCCGGTGCTGGCATCGGCCGCGACGCCTCGCGCCAGGTCTTGACCCGGTCCCCGACCAAGATCGATGACGCCAGGATCCCCACCAGGCCGGCGAGCACCGGGAAACTCACCCGCACCAACCGCCTGACACTGGGCCCCCTCCGTTCCAGGACGACAACCAGACGGATCGCGATCCCCAGCGCGACCAGGAACCAGGCCCAGTCGTAGATTTCGGGGAAGCCCACCAGCGCGGCCGGGAGCAAGGTCAACGCGCAGAGGAGCCGCGTGGCGAGCCAGTTCCCCCGCCGACGCCAGACCAAGGCAACGCAACCCAGGAGGATGCCCAACCCGAGGAAAAAGCACAGATTCGTCACCGGGATCAACCACACGAAGTGGCGGCTGATCCAGTACAGGTGATTCGGATCGAACGCCTCCTTGCGCACCACCAAAGCCCCGACCTCGAGAAGTCCCGAGGCGAGTCCGCACCAGGCCGACAAGATGAGGAGGTGGACGAACCCCAATCGCGGCGCACTCGCCTCCAAATCGCCGGACGACGAGCCCGCGGTGCCGCTCTCCTCGTGCACGGCTGGGCGATCGACCATAAGCATACTCCCATCAAACTGGCAGGCGTGCGAGATCTCGTCTCATCATGAGCTGGGGTCTCAAATGGTGTCAAGCCGGCCAACACGGGGGAACGGGGCTCGAGGCGTACCCTCGGCCGGTTCGCGCCAAGCCTGAACGAAGACCGGAGGCGAATCTGGTTGCTGACCGCCGGATCCAAGAGACATAATGGATGCCCGTCGAGACCAGGGCCTCCGGAACGCCATACCAAGGCCCTTTCATGACAGGCATGTGGGGTTCTCTGGGTATTTCGTCGTCCCGCGTTCCTTCCGGGCTGGCGGCCTGGGCGTTCCGGCGGAGACCGAGCCGAGATCGAGTGGGGAACGAGGAATGATCGGGAGGGCGCGGCATTGGCGGTGGATTCTCAATCGACTGCTGGTTCTGGCCGCTGTGGGGGGGCTGGTCTGGTGGGGCTGGAAATGGTGGGACGCGCAGTGGGCTCGGTCGTCGCTGGCGCAAGTCGTCAACGACATGCAAATCGGTCGATATCAGGCCGCCGCGAACCGACTCGCCAACATGCTGGCCCGAAGACCCGATTGGGATGAGGCGGCTTACCTCCTGGGGGTCTGCGAGAAAACGCGGGGACGGCCCGATGAGGCGGCCGCGGCCTGGGCCCGGGTCCGGCCCGGTTCGGCGTTCATCACCCAGGCCGTCCTGGGCCGTGCCGACCTGCTGGCCCAGCTCGGTCGTCAGGCCGACGCCGAGCAGTTCGTCCTGCAAGCCCTGGCCGAACCCGGCATCGACGGCTCGAGCTTGCGCTGGTTCCTGGTCCCGCTCTACTGGCAGGAAGGCCGCGATGAGGAGGCGCGGCGCCTGCTCGAGGCCGCCTGGGACCACCTGGACCGACAGGTCGATAGCTATCTGGACCAGACCATGAAACTGGTCCAGGACTACCTGCGGCTGGACCACGAGGAGGAGGAGTCGCCAGGATTCCGCCAGTCGGTCGTTGAGCAGGCCGGGCGGTTGGCGCCGAAGGACGATCGGATCTGGCTGGCGCGCGCCAGCCTGGCGATCAGCCGTGGTGCGTTCGACGAGGCGGCGCGGTGGCTCGAGTCCTGCCTGCGAAGCCGTCCCGAGGATGTCCCCACCTGGAAAGCCTACCTGCGGTGGGCCATGGCGACGAATCAGATCGTGGAGGTGGCGAAGGCCCTCAAGCATCTCCCGGCCGCGGAGTTGACCCCGGCCCAGGTCGACCGGCTGGCGGCCTGGTTGGCTGCACACCGCGGTGATGCCGCGGCCGAACGCCGTGCGCTGCAACGATTGGTCGCCGACGCGCCCGCTGACCTCGCGGCCTGGGACCGGCTGGCTGATCTCGCGCGCCAGGCCGGCCAGTTGGCCGATGCCACCGAGTTCCGACAGAAGAAAGCCGAGCTCGAACAAGCCAGGGATCGATACCAAAAACGCCTTGAGCGCAATCAGCCGATGCGAGACGCGGGGGAGCTGGCCCGCCTGGCCGAACAGCTCGGCCACTGGTTCGAAGCCCGCGTCTTCCTGACCCTCGCAGCCGAGATGGAACCCACTCGTGGCGACCTCCGAAAAGAACTGGTCCGCCTCGATCGGCGGGATGTCGTTGAGGCTGAACCCGGTCGCACGCTGGCGGAGTTGCTCGCCACCGAACTGGATGCCGTCGCGGCTGGCTCGGTCGTCCCCACGACAACCCCAACAGCCGTGACCCCGCCGCTGTAATCCGACCTCACGGCCCTCGTACTCCTGGGTTATCACGGTGAGGGGGTGGACGACACATTGGCACCATGGGAGGCGTTACGCGCCGTAGCGGATGGTCGCGAGAAACCAGCCAGGGGCTTCGGGAGTGGATCACCCTCGCGGAGGAGATAGCCGGTGTCCGCAATCACATGGGTCCAGCGGTCGAGGTGGCCGGAGGGCCAGCGGACTTCGACGGACTGAATGGACGTGGCCGCTCCGAGACCGAAGTGCAGTCGGCCGTCGCAGGCTGAGAGATAACTCCCGCCTCCCAGGCGTTGCGCGACCTGGCGGCCCTGGCCGGTGATGATCACCACCCTTGCGCCGACGCCGTCTCGGTTCGACCTCGTTCCCTCGAGTCGAAACGTCACAAAATGGCCGGGTCGATCGGTCTGGTTGTGGAAATAGGCCAGGGGCTCGTTTTGGCCCATGACCAGAAGGTCGAGGCGACCGTCGTTATCCAGGTCGCCGGTTGCCAGGCCGCGGCCGAGGCGTGGCACGGCCCACGGTGGCCCCGCCTGGTCCGACACATCGACCAGTCGACCAGCGGAACGTCCCTCGTAGAGGCGGGTCGGCATGGCGTAGGGATACATCGGCCGAAAATCATTCATGTTGCCGTTGGTGATCACGACGTCCGGCCGGCCGTCGTTGGTCGCGTCGATGACCCCGATGCCGAATCCCAGCAAGAACCGGGTAGCCTGGAAGATTCCCGATGGGGCACTGTGATCGGCGAACATCCCCTCTCCCAGGTTGTGGTACAGTGTCGTTCCCTCGAGGTAGAGGTTGGTCACCAGGAAATCGAGCCGGCCGTCGCCGTCGAGATCAGCCGCGGCGACACCCATGCCCGCCTGGTATCCTCCCTGGGCACCGCCGGCCACGCCGGCCATCAATGCCTCGTCCTCGAAGTGAAACCCGCCCCGGTTCCGAAACAAGAAGTTCGCCGTCCCGTCATTGGCAACGAAGAGATCGATCCGATTGTCGTCGTCGATGTCTGCCGCCACGACACCCAGACCATGCCCGTCCGGATCCGTGAAGCCGGCGGCCTGGGTCACATCGACGAAGCGCCCGCGGTCGTTTCGAAAGACGTGGTCGACGGCCCGCTCGTACTTGGCGGGATCGCAGTAGAAACATTCCCCGCTCTCGTGCTTGCAGATCACGGGGTGGTCCGGGTCCAATCGGACATAATGACAGACGTAAAGGTCGAGGTCGCCATCGTTGTCGAGGTCGGCAAACGCCGACGAGGTGGGATTCTCCCTTGGACCGGCCAGGCCCTGACGCTCGGTCACATCTTCGAACGTGCCATCTCCTCGATTTCGAAGGAGGTCGTAGCGGAATAAACGGGTGATGAACAGGTCGGGGTGACCGTCATCGTCGTAGTCACCCACCGTGATCCCCTGGCCGTAACCCCGGCCCCGGGTGAGGCGCTCGATGCCGGACTGCCGCGTGACGTCGCGAAACGACCCATCCCCCTGGTTGCGAAAGAGACGGTCGCCCGGCTCGGCGGTTGCTGATGCGCCCGCATGGGGAGCCGCCCCGAGCGATCTACCTTGCACACAATAGACGTCCAGCCAGCCGTCGCCGTCGAAGTCAACAAGGCCCACGCCACCCGAAAGGCTCTCGGGAAGGAAGCAGGTGGAGGCGGGAGTCCGGCCGTTGTCGAAGACGAAGCGCAGGCCACAAGCCGAGGCATCATCGACGAAATGAAGCCGTGACCGTGTCGCTTGGGATAGCTCGGGCGCCTTCGCACCGGACTCCCGGCCTGGGACGTTGGCACCGCGAAGGTCCGAGAACCGGTCGGCAATCACACCGGATCGGGAAGACGGGGGTGATCCTGTCCTCGCGAGCAGATGAGCGAGTGCCGTGCGAGAGACGGCCCGACAAAAGGCCCTGGACGGCTGCAGGCCTGGTCCCCTGTCGTGGGTCCGTCCGGAGAGTGTCGCAGCCACCAAGGACCAGGCCTGCTCATCGAATGGCCTTCCCTGGATTGCCGAGAGCCGAGCGAGTTCCTGGGCATGTGGCCGGAACTCGCTCAGGGTCACGACCAGCCTGCGAATAGAATTCCTGGCGCGGTCGATCTCGGCCTTCCGGGTTTGAAGGCGCTCGGCCTGCGCGGAGTCGCCCGCCTCGAACGCCAGGACAGCCAGACGCTCCAACACCGGCGAGTTGGATGGTTGAAGTTCGAGCAACCTGGCCAGCTCTCGCGGTTCAGCCTGCCGGTCGCCACTGTTCGAGACCAACCACGAACGTAGGGACTGAGTCTCCAAGGGGCTGACGGCCTCGGCCGAGATTCGCTCGGCGGCCTTCCAGAATCGGCCAAGGTCCACGGTCGCAACGGCCAGATCGAGACACGCCAGCCAGACCGATGGGTCGTCAGGCCGTCGCTCCAAACACCGGTCGAGCCAGGCTCGGGCTTCGTCGAAATGGCCGGTGAGAATGGCGTGCCGCGCCTTGCCCAACCAGACTCGATCGTCTTTTTGATCGGCCTCGTCGAGAAGAACTTTCCAGCCGTCGACGGGCACAGGTTCGGTATCGTTCTGCCAGAGGTCCTTGAGCACTTCGCTTGGCTCAGGCGCATGCAACCACGTCGCGGTGAGAATGTCGTGCACGTCAGCGGATCGACCCTCCAGCCGGAATAGTCGAGCCAGTGCGCGGAGTAGCGGATACAGATTGATCTCCGGAACCTTGCGAACGGCATCGAGGAGCAACGTCTCGGCCGGAGCGAATCGACCTTGATTGATCAGCAGGGCCCCCTGTGACTCCGCGGCGCGGACGAATTCCGGATCCGAAACCGGAATTTGTCCCCAGGCGGCCAGGGCGCGGTGCGGTCGTCCGAGCAGCTCCTCGCAGCGACCCAGGAGATAGAGGATCTGGCCGTCGCCCGGCCAGTGTTGGGCCAGGTCCGCCAGTTCCTTATAGGCAACGGCCAACCGACCCTGGTCCATCTTGTGCTGGACGTTCTTGAGCCTGGCCTGGAGCCGCTGCGCCTGGATCTTGCTGGCCGCACTGGTCCCCAGCAATCCGAGCCCCAGTACGCCGATTGCCAGGCCGATCCAAAACAGGAGCTTACGATGACAGAACAACTTCATGACATGTGATTAGCGCGAAATCCGATGGGTTTGGCTCTGAAAGGTCGAGGACGTCGTGACCGCCTCGCTTTTCGGCGGGGCGGGGCTCGCGGGAGCGGGTTTGCGAATCCAGTGGTCGGTGAATCTGCCGTTTCCAGGAACCTCGCGCCGCGGCATGTGGCAACCGACACAGTTCGCGGCGGGCGAGATGGGGCAAGCCTTCTGGGCCGGGGCCGATCGATGGCACGAGACGCACACCGACTCGTAATGGGCGCGATCGCTCGAGGCTCGGTCGTGGGGATCGTGGCAGGTCGTACAGCGCAAACCGCCCAGGCCTTTGGCATAGCAGGCGGACATCGACACCCCGACCCCCTGGAACCGGACGATCCCGGGATTGTCGGGCCGGATCGATTGTGAGGAGACGGATCTGGGCAGCCGATGGCATTCGCCACACAGATTGACCTCCACCCAAGGCCCCGCGCGATCGTGCCCCATCCGCATGGTCAATTCGTCCTGGCCACGTCGCGCCGCCTCAGTGTGGGCTCGCGCCGGGCCGTGGCACCGCTCGCAGGAGATACTGGGGATCAAGGTTGAGGTCTCGAGCACATTCGCCTCCAACGTCGAGGTCAGCGTGGAGTGGCATTGGAAGCATTGCTGGACGGTATCCGGTCCCATCGGCTTTCCCAAGGGGACGTTACGCGGATCGAGCCGGTCCGTCTTCAGTTTTTCCTGGCCCGGTGTGATCGCGACCGATGGGCCATCGGTGAAGTACGACAGGCGATGCTCGACGCCCGAAGGACCGAGTCCGGGAACGGTACCGGGCCGGAGCGCGACGAACGTGACGCCGTGCCTACCCGAGCCGAAACCATAGTCGAGCGGGAAGCTCTCAGTCCGGCCGTTCAACGCCGCGCCCGGCGACCAACCGGCCCTCTTTCACCTGATAGGACCACGTGGCTTCCGGAACTTCCGGATCCTTCCATGTCTTGCCATCGAGCCAGGCGACGACCGGGTTGTTGTCGGCTGCGGCGGGCCAGAGGGTGCGCCCATGACCCGACCGCGCAAACAAGGCCGATTCGCCGGGGTGGCACTCGCGGCAAGTCGCAGGCCCCACGTAACT
The DNA here is from genome assembly GCA_963845755.1 of uncultured Planctomycetota bacterium. Taxonomy (GTDB): domain Bacteria; phylum Planctomycetota; class Planctomycetia; order Isosphaerales; family Isosphaeraceae; genus CAWJTV01. Next base: position 110,561 of record CAWJTV010000009.1, on the reverse strand, counting down.
GGTGATCCGTTTCGCGGCAACCAACGTCAAGGATGCCCTGTCGTCTGGCGCATTGGTCAGGAGTGCCACACCCGGCACGCCGAATCGCCAGAACACTCCAGCGATCAGGATGACGCTGACGCCGATGATTGCCAGGAGCAGGATGCTCATCACCTTCCGATGCCCGCGATCCGATCTCGGTAGTCGATCCTCGGACATATCCGCCAGGCTCCTCGGCGATTCTCAAACGCCACGGAGAGAGACCTCCCGCGTCGGCTGCCCACGGTAGAATCGCGGGGCTGATGAGCGTTCCGAGTTGATGAGTGTTTCGGAATAAAACGGCAGAACCGGGACGGCACAAATCATCGTGCCGTCCCGGTTCCCGCCAAGTCGGAATCAACGAACACGACCGATCTCTATCCACACGGAATCGCCCCAACGGCCTCCAGCTCGATCGTGGCGATCTCCTGTTAGTCCGTCAAGGGAAGGTCGATCTGGTTCGACTCGGCTTTGACGGTGGCTTTCAATCCCGAGGTCTCAGCCATGTTGTACTTGGTCGGGATGAGACTCTTGCCACCCTTGATGGCCTTCTGGTGAGCGGGGTCTCCCTGGTGGATGATTCCTTCGGGATTCGCGTCAGAAGCCGACTTCAAATCGAGGTCGACGGAGACAACAGTGATGTTGTAATCACCAGGCAATGCGCCATCATTGTCCCCCGTCGTTGTCAGCGAGTAATAACCATCCTTGATCTCGCCCGAAGCCGCCCGGCCTTCGGGGGCCGGTGGTTTAGTGGGTATGAAATTCACCGTTCCGCGCGCAAGGGAGTCACCTTTGTAGGTGACCTTGCCCGTGACCTTGTATCGGCGGGCCAGACCGGAATCGTCACCGCCGCATCCCAGGACGACCACCGCAACTGAGACACTCAAGGCGACCGCGACCGATCGCCCTATTTTCGAAAAAACCCTGTTGAATCGATTCATTCGTTGCAAATCCAATTGCGAAAAGGAATCCCGGCATCCCACGATTCGGATTCCAAGAAACGAGATGCACTGCACCGCGACCGTCGCGGCGACGGAGAGATCAAATTAGAGACGGGGAGCCGGGTTTCTCCGGCCCCCCATTCCTCAAGTTCGGTCGACATCTGTTCGTTCAGTCACTCCGCTCAGTAGGAGTCGGAACTTACGACTTCACCCCCGGATCGGCTGCCCAGCGAACAGTAGGTGAACATATTGATGCTGTTTTTCAAGAAGCGCACCGATCCGTCGCCGAACAGGAAGTTCGAACCGCCGGGGTGCATGCTGATGAATCCCTTGGCCGACGACCCGAACCGGCAGCCGACGGGGGCTGACGGAGACTGCCAAGTGCCACTACCACAGCCCGCCGCCACTCCAGCCACAACGGTGTTGGAGTTAAACCCGAGCGGAACGGTCGTGCCCGCGTAGGCACCGTTGAACCCCCAGAAGTTGCTATCGGCGGCGTTACTGGGCAACACCTCTCCGGCCATGATCGTATTGCTGGTTCCATCCGTGATGGAAGCAACGTTGGGAGGTTTCGAGGTGTTCCGGTAATCGAAATAGCCGCGCATCGTACCGCTGCCCACGGTGAATCCACCCGGCAAGCCGAACGACGTTCCCCAATAGCCGTTCCAGCCAATCCGGTTTCGGCCAATCGGAGGGGATCCTGAGTATGGGGTTTCCCAGGGCAGGCCCGGCGACGCTAGCACGCCGCCGCAGTAATTGTCACCGAAGCTGCCAGCGTAATTGGAGACCGGGATCGTCGGGGCGACCGCACCCGTGGCCGGGTTAATCGGGGATGGGCCCCAATTGGCGTGTTGCTGGTCGCCGCTCGAATACCCATTGGAAACCCTGCCCCCCCCGTTGTTTCCGTCCGACGGACAGAGCCAACTCGTGTAGACCGTGTTCCAGGCCGTGAACTGCGCGCCATTGTTGATGGAGGTCGGATTGATCATCAGGTTGATTGCATTGTAGACCGTGTTGCTCTCCATCTGCGGGAGAATCATCATGCGCAAGACAACTCGGTCGCCCCGTTGGCCCAAGGAGTGCTGGCCGGAGCCGTTGCGGTGATCATTGAGATGCAACCCGGTGGGTACGATCCCATCTGGTCATGGTAGTTGGCTGTCGCCAACCCGACTTGCTTCAGGTTGTTCGTGCACTGGGCACGCCTGGCTGCCTCGCGAGCTGCCTGAACGGCAGGCAAAAGGAGTGCGATCAAAACCGCGATGATGGCGATCACCACCAACAATTCGATCAGCGTAAAACCGAAATGAGACCTTTTCCGATGGATTACCAACATGAAGCGACTCCTCAGGAAATGAGAACGAACGAATTCCCGGATCCTCGACAAACCTGCGCAAAATCCAGGACCATCTGACAATTGTCAATGGGTTGCGTCACATTGCGAACGGCGATGGACAGGCCACGCTCTAGGATGAAAGCGGTCCTATTGACAATCGTTGGCGCAAGACAATCAGAAGCCAGACGAGATTCAGGAATCAGCGTGTCGCTGAATTCTCTTGGAAGCAAATGAAACGCGATCGATCGACAACACTGTCGTGTTAATGCAAATGAGAATAGCTCGTGTAATGGTCTGCCATGGAGAGAAGGGGGTAGCACGAATGTGCAGCCACTTTGTGACAGCCTGAAAGTAAGGGTATACAAGGGCGACCGGTCTAAGTCAAGAAGCTTCCGTAAAAAAATTTAACAATGGCTCTTCGGAGTTGAGCAAATCTCGAACTCGCAGTGAAACGGTTCATCGAGGTTCTGCATCAAGATCCCTAACGCGGCCTGCGGCCGCAACCCAATCGGGATTCCGATTCGAGATGGATTCCGCGGAAATCCGGAATCTCGAATCCGGAATTCGGAATTCCAGATGCGCACGGCTCAGGGATCCTACGGAGGACGACGCTAACGCGGCCTTCGGCCGCAACCCAATCGGGATTCCCGATTCGCGATTCCGGATTCCCGAAGGGGAAGGATCCGGGAATCCGGAATCGCGAATCCGGAATTCGGAATCCCCAGAGGCGCGGACGGCGCAGGGAGCCTACGGAGGAAGACTCTAAGAATCTGGGCGATCGCATTCGTCATCCACAGCGACCAAGGATTTCAGAGATCAAGGTCCTTCTGCATCGCTCCTGAAGTCGAGAGCATTCTCCGTCAGACCCGTAATCACGAACATGCGGATGGCGTGAAGGGCGATTCATTCGTCGCAAGATATTGTGCGAGCGCTGATGCGATCTCGCCGACCAGCATCAAACGCAGAATCGATGCACGAGGAGGCAATCGAGACGGACAAAGGCTCGTCCGGCGTTGATGCGGGGCATCCGACCGATCGATTCATCGAGGGGGACAGGCTTTCAGCATTCTGGAACAGCCAGTCACTCCGCCGGGCGCGGACCCCAGCACGGTTCCATCAGCGGATGAATCAGGAGTCTGCTCGGACTGAGTCGATCACATCACATGATGTTCTCAGGGAATGGGAGCGGGCGATAATCATCACGGGCGACGATTCGGCGACACGCCGAGACCAGTTCTTATCCGGTCGAGATGCGTCCGAAGCCGTTCCTTGACATCATGCGTGGTGTCAAACTGAGCACGATTGTCGAACTCATTCGGATCGTCGTGCTCATTGAAGAGTTCCTCGCCGTTGTCACCTTCGTTGCGAATGTAAACGTAATCGCCTTCAGCGATTGACACCAACGCACCCCGATGTACGGGCGACCGACCTTGATTCGGATCATACGGATTGGGGCTCGCCAGTTCCGAGATCGCTCCTTCCCCGTCGAGAGCCGGATCGCCTGTGCGCGAATCCTGCCAAAGTCTGACCAGCGACCGGCCTGGAAACGGCGCCCCGGTTCCCTGGCCAGTCAAGTCCGCGATGGTCGCCGGAAGGTCACGAAGGCTAATGGTATTGCTGACGACGACGGACTGGTTGTACGCAGGCGGAACAACCAAGAGCGGTACGCGCGTCTCCGTGCGGTAAAGCGTCTCGCCGTGGAAAAACAGGCCATGCTCTCCGAGTCCTTCGCCGTGATCGGCGGTGACGATCACAAGTGTGCGGCCGAGGACGCCACGACGCTTCAGCTCGCTGAACAGCTTATCCAACTGCTCGTCCAGGTAACCCAGACAACTATCGTAGCAATCTCGAACCATGTTCAGGTAATCGGGGGGCAGCATGACCTTGTCGAGGGTGATCCAGTTGACGAGGACCTGGACCTCGGCTTCGGTCTTGGGTGGCCGTCCAAAGCGGTATGGCGTGCCCCGAGGAAGCAGGTACGTGGAATGGGCGTCAAGGTAGTTGAGGAAGGCGAAGAACGGACGTCCCGGCTCGCGCCGTTGCGACAACCAATCCAAGAACTCGCGATTGATTGAGCCCGCATCGATCTTGGGATCGCTGGCCAGGATCCGCCAGATTGGGGAGTCTTGATGGGGAAGAAAAGGGAGTGGGCCCAGGCTCGCGCTCAGTGTCCAACCCAAGCGAGAGGCTGTTTTCAGAACGAGGTCACCCAGAGAACACATCCGCAAAGGAGTCATGGATTCGAGGACATAGTCCTCGTAATGAGTGAAGCCCCGGTCCAGGCCGAATTCATACGAGCAGTATTGGACATTGGCGGCGAATCCCGCGGTCGCATAACCGCGGGAACCCAGATACTCCGCCAAGGTGGGGTACTTCGTCCCCAGCCGCGTGTTCCAGTTCACATCGAGTTCATGGGGCCAGCGGCCGGTAAACATGCTTGCGTGGGAGGGGAGGGTCCACGGGGCGGTCGCGCGCGCCTTCTCAAAGCGGATACCCCGCTTGGCCAGCCGTTCGAGTGTCGGGCTGGTCGGACGCTGGTAACCGTAGAGACTCAGACGGTCGGCGCGAACCGTGTCCAGTACGATCAGGAGCACGTTCGGGGGATCGCCGGAAGGTAAAGGACGGCTCACCTCGTGCCGCTGCTTGAGCCAGTCTCTTCCCGACACGCCACCCCAAAGAACCACGACGATACCGAGGAGGGCCGGGAGACTCCGTATCTGCCAGCGCCGGGCCTCGGTCGGACGTTGTTCGACGATCGGCATCAGACGCGACGCGATGCCGAATGCCAGGATCGCCCAGGCCCACGAATAGATCCTGGTGCTCATCACGACGAGCAGGGGCAAGACCACCAAGAAACCGATCAGCCGGGAGGAAAACCATCCTCCGTGACGAGGCCAGAATCTTGTCGACACCGCCAGGAGCAAGCCAATTCCGGCAAAGAGCACCAGATTAGATAGCGGTGCCATCCAAAGGAAATGCCGGCTCATCCCATACATTCGGTGGCCTGGCAGGAGCTTGCAGAAGACGACCGTCCCCACTTCGAGCAACCCGCCAGCGAGGCCACACCAAACCGAGAGGACGAGCACGTCGAGCGGGCCGAGCTTGCGCGGAGTCACCATCGTCAAGGCCGTCCTCCCCGTAATAGTGGGCGAAATCGCTGATCGCGGAGACGGGATGTGACCTCGCATGATTCGAAGGATTGTGGAAACTTGACCGGTAGGGCAAGACTCCGTTGGAGCCGCCATCGGTGATCGGCTCGGATTCGGCTGATCAGAAAACCACGCAAATCGACATCATTCTGTCCGATCACCCGCGGACGACCAACCTCAGCCAGGGATTTGCGATCCGGACCAACGTGCATCCAACCAAAGAATCCTACGCGTTCCATCACGTGGGAAGCAATACGATAGGTCAGACCCTGGTGGGTAGATGAGCAAGACACTCTCCGGGACGCCCGCCGGCGGGCGTCCGGACGTCGCCCAGCGGTCAGCCATTACGGCTTCCGTGCCGTAGGGGGAGCTTCTATCGCCTTGGAGGTAGGGTTAGGGTTCGTTGACCTTTGGCGGAATGTGATGGGGACTTCGACCACATCTCCCACCGCCCTGGACTCCATCAGACTCCGGATCGCCAGGGACGTCTTCGACGCATAGGATTGGACCGAGCGATCGCCCATGGCGTACATGAGATCGAGGAACGTGCTGCTCCGGTAATCGTTGGAGAGGTAGCCCGCGAGCACGAATCCAGCGCCGTTGGATTTGATCCGATCAAAGTGGATACGGAAACCGACGGAGACGCCGACTGCATCGTCGACCAGGAGGATTTCCAGACCGGGATCGGCCTCCAGCGACTTCTTCATCACCGCCATCCCTTGCTCGGCGTTCCCGTCGAATTCGAGGATCTCCATCGGCTTGCCGGCCGTCCGACAGGGTCCGACCAGCGACTGGAAGCCGCGTTCGAGATACGGGTCGTCTGAGCGGTGGTGGAGGATGATGATCCGCCCGGGCCTGGCTGGCTTGAAGCTCGGGCCCGCCTCCAGGGCGGCCGTTACGAGCTGCCGCCCCACGTCGTCGAATGCGGTGTACTCGATCAAGGGGATCGACTTGCCGCCGCGAGCGGGGACGGGCCGATCGAGCAGGAGGACCGCGACGCCCCGGCCGACGGCCTCGTAGAGGGCGTTGACCACCACCTCATCCTCGGTGGGCTCAACCACCAAGCCCGCGACGCCCCGGCTGACGGCGGCACGGATCGCGCCGGCCAGGTCTTCGGGCGACGACCGCTTCTGTGGATCGGGCTGGGTGAGCCGAACGGGAATCCGGAACGTTGCGAGGTCCTGGCGGAGGAGATGGTCCAAGTAAACGCGGTCGTCATTTGCCGGCCGGGCCAGGATCAATTCCACGATCCGCACACTCCGACTCGCAGGCTTTCCCACGGACGGGACGGAGGATGACGCCGCGCTGCCTGCACCCTCGTAGGTGGCCGCGAAACCCGGCCTGGCCGGCACTTTCAATTCCGGGGGCGGCGGTGGGGCGAACGAGTTGGAATCGCAACCCGCCGAGATCAACGATACGGCCAGCATGACGGCCATCGCGGCGGCACCCGCCGTGATGCCACATACCGGCCAAAGCCGCGTCGTGGTCGTCTTCAAGGACACGGTCCTCTGGCTGTTCATTCGAGATCGATGGGATCGCCGCGGGGACTCCATGATCCAGCCTATCCGCGTCGGCGGATCGCGTAAACGGGGGGATCCTGGACCCGGTCCCGATTCGGGGGAATTCCTTCGAGATACGGGAAAACGCGTCGCGTTCCGTTGAAGTGTCTGATCGCCTTAACACAGGCTTCGACAGCAATTTCGGACGCGATTCGTGCGCACGACGTTCGAGCGACTGCGGCGGAGCCGGGAATTCCTCAACGGCTGGGCCGGCAGGGAACCGGCCGACGGCCGAGGCGGGAACCGCGTCCGCATTCCGACGGTTGGACGATCGCGTGGATCTTGAGGAATAGCGGGCTCGGAAATCGAAATCGATCGGGTCGCGCGGGATGTCAGGAAACGAGTCCGAGAATCCGATCAGAGAATGGTAACGAAAATGGCGGGCGCGTGGGGCGGGAGCGGAGTTCCTACCGCCGCCGCGCGGAGGAACGCGTCCTCACTACGACGGAGTCGTCCATGATCGGGATGGTAGTCCGCCGATTTCCGACTGCTGGGAAGAATATGCCGGTTGCGATGGCCATGATGGTCGCGCTGGGGCTGACGACGTGCCCGGTCCGGGCCGGTCTCGGCACTCGTCGCATCGATCCGGCCCAGATCGTACCCCTCGATCAGATCGGGCAAGAGCATCGCGAGACGGTTTCGGAGGTCATCCGCGACCACACCTTCCATCGCCAGGGCGAGCCGGACTCGTTTTCTTGCCCGTCGAGCCTGTACCTGAGCCTCGTCAACGAGCCGGCGGTGACCCTGGCCCTCTGGAAAGACCTGAGCGACGCGCCGGTCCAGCTCCAGAAGGTGGCGCCGAACCGATATGAGGGCACGGATGGGTCGGGCGCGACGGCCGCCTGGGAGTTCGTGCTCCGCTCGCCCCGCATGCATGTCCTGCTGGGACACTTGAATTATGTCAGCCCCCACGGCAATGCCCGGGTCGAGGCCCGGATCATCCTGGTCGTGAACACCTCGTATTACCAGGACAGCAACCACGCGCCGTGGGTCCAGCACAACATCGACGCGTTCGTGAAGGTCGACTCGAAGGGATGGAAGACCGTCGCCCGGCCCTTGCGGCCGGTGGTCGAGCGGATCCTGGAAGAACAGGTCAAGGAGGCCGGCTATTTCGTCTCGCTGATGAGCCGGCTCGTCACCACCTACCCGAACTGGGCCAGCCAGGTCGTGAACAATCACGCGGCGATCGATACCCAGACCAAGCAGCGGTTCTCTCAGGTGGTCGCCCAGACGCGAAGCCCCCAGGCATCATCGGGCCGTCCGGTCGTTGCGCGAGATCGCGCGCAAGCGGCGCAGAGCCGACGCCGTTGAGGCGATGCGACGGGATCGGATGAATCCGATGCCCTCCGGGACGACTCAAGAGTAATGCCCGGCGGTCTCGGTTTCCACATCGCTCCCGTTGTGTTCGCCGTTCCTCGTGGGCACGAGATGGGGATGGGTCGCGACCCTCGGGGCCGGCTCGACCGAGAATCGAATGCCCAGCCGTCGCGCCAGGTTGGTCATCGTGTCGAGGAGCGAGTAGAACACGGGAGTCACCAGCAGCGCCAGGACCAGGGAGAGCATCTGGCCGCCGATGATCACCTTGGCCATGCTGGCCCGCGCACCGGCGCCGGGCCCTGTCCCAGCGCGATGGGGACCATGGCCGCGACCAGCATCACCGTCGTCATCAGGATCGGCCGCAGCCGGGTGTGATTGGCCTCGAGGATCGCGTCCCGACGCGGATAACCCTTGGCCCGGAGCTGGTTGGTGGCGTCGACCTGGAGGATGCCGTTCTTCTTGACGATGCCGACCAGCATGAACAGGCCGAACATCGCGTAGAGGTCCATCGGCGTCCGGAACAAGACCAGCGAGAGCATGCCGAAGGGGATGGTCACGGGCAAGGCCATCAGGATGGCGATCGGCTGCATCCAGCTCTCGAACTGGGCGGCCAGGATCAGGTACATGAAGACGATCGACAGGGTGAACGCGATCAGGAAGTAATAGCCCGTCTCACCCAGGGTCTTGGCCTGCCCGGTGAAGACATAGGAATACTGGGGCGGCAGGTTCATCGATTTCAAGATTCGCTCGGCGCGATCGACCGCATCGCCCAGCGCGATGCCCTCGGGGTTGCCGAGGACCGTGACGATCCGCTCGCGGCCGAGTCGTTCGATCTCCGTCGGCCCGCGGTCCTCGACGAGCTTGGCCAGGCTGGCCAGCTTGACCAGCCCCACGGTCGGCGAAGGAAAGGTGATCTGGTAGAGATCCTGGTGGGTCCCTCGGTCGCCGGACTCGGCCCGGAGCCAGACGTCATACTGCTGGTCCCCGTCGCGGAACTTGGAGACGGGCAAGCCGCCGACCAGGACCCGGAGCGAGTCGGCGATGGTCCCGACCGGCACGCCGAGGTCGCTGGCCGCCTCGCGGTCGACGATCACCTGCACTTCGGGCTTGCGGAGCGACAGGGTCGTGTCCAGGTCGACCAGTCCGCCTTCCTGTTTCAGCTTGACGATGAGCTGGTGCGGCGTATTCCGACAAGGTGTTCAAGTCGGGACCTGCGAGGTTGACCTGGAAGGTCTGGGCCCGTCGACCGCCCTGGAACGGCGAGACGTCGTTGACGCTCACGCGCAGGTCGGGATAGTCCTCGAGGAACTGACGCGCCTCATTCTGGACGGCGAACTGGTTGATCCGGGGACCGTTCCAGAATCGGCGCACCTGGCCCGGCAGGTCCCACCAGCCGCGAACCTTGGTCGCGGACTCGCGCTCCTCGAGGTCCGTGATCCGGACATAGATCGTCGCGCGGGTGACGTCGCCCTCGCCCTTGACCACGCGACCGCCTTCGGTCTGGCCGACGGTCGTGAAGACGTGCTGGGTCCCCGAGAGCCGCCAGATCCGCGCCTCGAGCTCGGCCAGGAGCTTACCGCTCCGCTCCAGGCTGTAGCCTTCGGGGGTCGTCACGGTGATCTCGTACTCGCTCTGGTCGTCGCGAGGGATCAACGAGACGCCCATGATCCGGCCGATCGGGACCGTGCCGGCGATGACCACGAAGGTCAGGAGTACGACGAGGAACTTGTGACGCAACGCCGACCGGAGCACCAGGCCATAGGCGCCGTCGATGAACCGGTATACGAAGCCGGATTTCGACCTGGGCCGATGAGTCCCGTGTCCGGGCTCCACCGGCTCGAGCTTGAGGAACCGGCTGCAGAGCATCGGGGTCAGCGTGAACGAGACGAACAGGCTCATCATCACGGCGAAGGCGACGGTCAGCCCGAAGCTGGAGAAGAATCGCCCGACGATCCCGCCCATGAACGCGATCGGCAGGAAGATGACCACCAGTGAGAGGCTGGTTGCCAGCACGGCCAGGGCGATCTCGCGCGTCCCCTTCCGAGACGCCGACATCCCGTCCATCCCGTCCTCTTCCATGTGCCGGAAGATGTTCTCGTGGACGACGACCGCGTCGTCGATCACGATGCCGATGGCCAGGATCAGCCCGAGCATCGTGATGTTGTTGAGCGTGAAGCCCATGTATTTCATGAACACGAAGGTCGGGATGATCGACGTGGGGATGGCCATCGTGGCGATCAAGGTCGTCCGCCAGTCGCGGATGAACAGCAGGATGGTGGCCGACACCAGCAGGGCGGCGAGCAGGAGATGAAATTTCACCTCCTCGATCGATTTCTTGATGAACCGCGACTGGTCGCGAATGACCTCGGTGTGGATGTCGGGCGGCAGCGCGGCACGGAGGTGGCCCAACTTGGCCTTCACGTCCTCGACGACCCGGACCGTGTTGACCCCCGATTGTTTCTGGACGACGAGGCTGACAGCATTGACGCCGTCGAGCCGCGCCGCGGACCGCGGCTCTTCGAACGAATCCTCGGCGCGGCCGACGTCGCGGATGCGAATCGGATAGCCGTCGCGATTCGCGATGATCAGGTCGTTGAACTCGCGCTCGGTCTTGAGCCGTCCCAGGGTGCGGAGCACCAGTTCGCGCGAGCCCTGATCGACGCGGCCGCCGGGGACTTCGAGGTTCTGGCGCAACAACGCCTGTCGGACCTCCTCGACCGAGAGGTCGTATCCCGCCAGGCTCTCGGTCTCGAGGACGATGTTCATCGCGCGCACCCGGCCGCCGACCAGGCTGATGGCCCCGACGCCGTTGACCGTCTCGAGCCGTTCCTTGATCTGCCGGCGAGCCAGCTCGGTCACCTCCCGGAAGTCGCGGCGCCCCGACACCGCGATCGTCATCACCGGCATCGTGCCGGTGTCGAACTTGTCGACGATGGGGGGATCGGTCCCGTCCGGCAGGTCCGCGAGGATCGTGTTGACCTTGTCCCGGACCTCCTGCGTCCCCACGTCCCCGTCCTTCGACAGCAGGAACTGCACCGTCACGATCGAGACGCCCTCCGTCGTGATCGAGCGCAGCTCGTCGATGCCCGAGACCGTGTTGATGATGTCCTCGATCGGCTTGGTGACGGTGGTCTCCATCTCCTCGACGCTGGCCCCCGGCAGCACCGTGGTCACGGTACAGACCGGGAAGTCGACGTCCGGGAAGAGGTTGACACCCAGCTCGCCGTACGAGACCAGGCCCAGTACCACCGGGATCGCGACCAGGACCCAGGTGAAGACCGGGCGTTTGATACAGATGTCGGATATGGTCATAGGAATGGTCCAGTAGGGTGCTCTGTGAGCACCGTTCTTCGTGGCCGGGCCGACTTGGTGCTCACAGTGCGGCCGAGCCGCAACCAACCAATCAAAAGAGACTCCCCACAGAGTCACAGAGGGCTCAGAGAAGAATTTTTCGATGCCTTCTGCCGACCCAACCTCTTGTACCTCGAGACGTTATGAAATCGTGCACGGGGAACAAGATTCTCGAAGTTCGTAGTACAGAGCACCCAATGAGGATTGGTGTTCACCGAGCACCCTACGGCATGCGGACCGCGACCGGGGTGCCGTCGGCGAGCTGGGATTGGCCGGTGGTGATGACGGCGGCGGTCGCCGGGAGCTGAGGGCTGACGATCTCGACCCAGCCGCGTCCTTCCTTGCCGGTCTTGATATCGTTGATCGCTCGTGCCTTGCCGTCCTCGACCAGGAAGAGCTTGGTGACCCCGGCGAAGTGGACGATCGATTCGAACGGGACGACGGCGGCCTTGGCCTGCGCGTCGGTGACGATCGAGGCGCTGGCCAATCCGCCGGGCCGGAGCAGCCCGCGCTCGTTCGGGACCAGGGTTTCTACCTGGAACGTGCGGTTGGACGGGTCGACCGACGGGCTGATGCGGGAGACCCGCCCCTCGAAAGTCATCCCGCGATGCGACCGCGCGGAGAGCCGGACGAGCTGTCCGGTGCGAACCTCGTCGGCATACTGTTCGGGGACCTGGGTCCGGAGGCGCAGGGGGTCCTCGATGACCATCTCGGCGACGGCCTCCCCCTCCTTGAGGATCTGCCCCTCGGAGACCTGTCGCCGGGTGATGCCATAGGTGATCCGGCTGGTCCGGGTCAACGACGGCGGCAACAGCCTCGGCTGCGGGGCTCGGATCGTCATGTCCTTGAACGCCTGCTCCGCCTTGCTCAGCTCCACCTTGGCCGAGATGGCGTCGGCGATCACGATTCGAGCCGCGCCGAGCGCGTTCTCGTACGCGGCGACCGCGGTGCGCGATTCGTTCTCGGTGTCATTGAGCTCTTGCGTCGTACCCGCGCCGCGTTGGGTGAGGGTGCGCTGGCGCAACAGGTTCTGGTGGGCCTTGTCCCGGGCCACCTGCTTCTCAATGACCGACGGGATTTTGGTGATGGCCTCGGCGGTCACGCGGTTATAGAGCAGTTCTTCGCTGATGCCGTAGGTCTTGACGAACTCGGCGGCCTGACGCTTGGTGATGCCGAGTTTGACCAGAGCGCCGAGGTACTTGGATTCGGCTTCCTCGACGGCCAGCTTGGCGTCGATGGCTTCCAGCTCGACCAGCGGCGCGCCGGGCTCGACCCGGTCGCCCATGTCGTGATAGACCTTGACGACCCGCCCAGATCGCTTGGTACCAACGGTCACCTGCTCCCATCCGCGGAGCGTGCCGATGACGTCTACAGTCCGCTCGATCGGCCGGCGCTCAAGTGCCGCGACGGTGACTGGCACATCCTTCGCGGCGGTCGAGGCCCGAGCCGCCGGCTCCGCCCCCATCGAACCGCACCCCGCGACCGACGGCGCAAGGACCGCGCCCAGCAATCCTTGCCAGAGCGTGGATTTTCTCAAAGTGATCATTGATCATCCCATGTCGTCAGAGATCGAATGACTCGCCAAACCACACAACAAGTCCTTCACCTGGCGATGTGCCAGTTCTTGCCCCAAAGCCTTCTCGCCGTACAGGTAATCCAGCGTCGAGATGACGATCAGCCCCCGGCAGGCCGAAGAGCACGCTTCGACCCGTTCGCGCGACACGATGCCCGCATCCGCCAGCCGCCGCACCGCCGCCGCGGTCGACTCGAACAGGTCGGCCTTGAACGGCTCCAGCTCGCTGGCCACCTCCGAGCCCAGCGGGCCGAAGAGCAGGGCGTAAATGAACCGAGCCCGATCCGGATCCTCCCGGCAGAAGGCGTATTGCGCCTCCATCACCTCTTCCAGGCAGCGAATCGGCTCCTCCACGGTCGTCACGAGCTGTCGCAGGCTCGCGGCCAGACCGCTCAGCGGCACCGTCAGGAGCGCCTGTGCCAACCCTTCCTTGCTCCCGAAATAGTAGTAGAGCGTCGGCTTGGCCACCCCCGCCGCCTCGACGATCTCCCGGATCGATGTCGCGTCGTAACCCCGGTCAGCAAAAAATTTTGCGGCAACGCGTGCGATATGCCGCGCCACCGGGCTCATCTCGCTCTTGATCGTCGTGCCCGCCGTCATGGTATCTCGGATTTCCGTCTAAACCAGGACCTGGACTCATCGACCCTACCGAACGGTAGGTATTGTGAGTTTCGAGTGTCAATTCGTCAAGAGCAAGTCGCGGCATAACGAGTGCCAGGACAGGCGCAGGCTTGGCGGATCGCCATGGGCGGGTTAAGTTCAAGATCGAGGTTATCGATCCAGGCCACCGAGGAGGTCAAGATGAACGTCAAGCAGCCGATGACTCCCACGATCACGATCGGAGACCAGCCGACGGAGGCTGACCTGGAAGAGCTGAAGCGCGAAGGCTATGTGGGCGTGGTGAACCTCCGCAATCCGGGCGAGCCCGAGCAGCCGATGAGCCCGCAGGTCGAGGGCGAGAAGGTTCGCGCCCTGGGAATGGATTACCTCCACTACGGCGTGGGAGGTGCGCCGCTGGCCGATCCGGGCGTCACCGCGGTCTGTGACTTCGTCGACCAGCATGCGCAGAGTTCGCAGAAGGTGCTCGTCCATTGCCGCAGGGGGGGACGCGCCGTGGCTTTGCTGCTGATCCAGCAGGCCCGCGCCAATCACTGGACCCCGGAGGAGACGATCGCGAAGGGGAAGGCCATGGGGCTGGAGGTCGATGGGGGACTGAGGATGATGGTCGAGACCTACCTCCAATCGCAGGCCTGATCGGCCTTGCTGCGGAAAGGGGACGGGTCGGACGTCGGGGACAGGGCGGCGATGGACCGTCCGCGGCCGGTGGGCCGGGGTCATTCGCGAGTGGGGCGATTCCGTTTGTAGAAGGCCAGGCGATCATCGAAGCCCACGCCCCGGCGACCGTTGAAATCCATCGCCCTCTGGAGTGCGGACGGGACGTTCTGGCGCAGGAGCTCGATGGCCTTCTTCTGCCACTGGACGGCCAGCGGGTAATCGCCGATCTCGGCGTATGCCGCGGCGAGCGTATCGATGCAGTCGGGATCGCGCCAGTTGGTCAGTTCACACGCTCGGATCGCCTCGCGCACCGCGCGATTGCCGTCGCGGACGCGATTGTTGTTGCACGTCGCGAGGATCCGCGCGAGGTTTCGATGGACCTCGGCATTCTCGGGGGCGATCTGGATGATCTCGTTGAATTCGACGACGGCCCGGTCGAACTGCCGCCGTTGCTTGGTGATCAGGGCGCGGCGCAATGTAGGCGTTCAAGTAATTGGGATCGAGGCGGATCGCCCGGTCATAGTCGGCCACCGCCAGGTCGAGCTTCACATGCCGACGCCATTCGTTTCCCCGCGCCACGTAGAGCATGGGGTTGGTTGGCTCCAACTGGATCGCGGCGTCATAGTCGACCATCGCCTGCTCGTGGCGTCCCTGGACCGACCATGCGCCGGCCCGCGAGACGCGGTACAGGATATTCTTCGGTTCGAGGCGGATCGCCTGGTCGAGGTCGGCGATTTCCTGGTCTCGCCTGTGCTTGACCCCCCAGGCCTGGGCGCGATAGGCATACGATTTCGCCGAATTCGGATCGAGCTGGATCGCCCGGGTGAAGTCGGCGATCGCCGCGTTATAGTCTTTCTGGTTGAGCAGCGTCTGGCCGCGATCCAGCAGCTCCGGGACGGTTTTCGGCTCGGAGCGAGCGGCTTTCTCCGGATCGTCGGCGGGCAGGCCGGACCGTTGTTCTTCCTCCAGGTTCAGAGCCAAAAGGAGGCGCACCCCGGCTGCACGGGCTTCGACCTCGCGGGCGTTTCGATCGGCGGCGGCGATGATGGGGCGAGCCGGTGGATTGAGGGGGTCGAGGCGAATGGCCTGGTCGAGGTCGGCCTGGGCACGCTGGCGTCTCGCCGCGTGAGAGCCGGATGCTCGACCGGAGCACGTAAGCCCCCGCGCCTCTTGGGATCGAGCGCGATCGCCTTGTCGCAATCGGCCAGGGCCTTGTCGAATTGCCGGGTTCGGATGAGGATCACGGCGCGCCGGACATGGTAGGGAGCCTGATCGGGACCAAGCTGGATCGCTCGATCGAAGTCGGCAAGGGCCCGCTCATCTTCGGCACGATAGGCCCACACCCGTCCCCGCATCCAGTAGGCATCGGCATGGTGCGGAATCCGCTCGATCTCGCGAGTGAAGTAGTTGACGGCACTTTCCAGGTCGAGGACCTGATCGCGGCGCAGCCAGCCGCCCTGCGTCTTATCGCGCGAGGCCACCAGGAGCCGTTCGCCCTGGACGGATTCGATCAGGAAGATGAGGTGGTCCCCACTCAGTGCCAGCCACTCCCGATCGCGGATCGGGGTATTCGGGTCCTTGAGCACGACCTCCGTCCCCGGGGAAAGCCAGGGCTCGATCTCGGGCTCCGAGGAGACCTGGCGAGCACCCGCCATCGGCGCCGCCAGTGCGATGGCCAGGTCAATGATGAGCGAGGTCAGGCACAGCCGGCGGCCAGTCGAGGGTAAGTGACGGCAGGACATCCTCATGGTGTGACGCTCCGGCGATCGAAGGCGCGATGAGTGAGAGAGACTCTGGGGTGGGAAATTCGGCGAGCCAGTAGCCTCGGCGAGGCGAATGCGGAGATCCTCGCGGCCCTCTATCGTAACGGCGCCGGCACCTGGAAGCCAAGTGGGAATGTCCTACTCCCTCGACGCTCGGACGAACCGGGATTCAGTCTTCCGGAGTTCGGTTGCGAACGCCCTTGGCCGGTTTCTCGTGATAGGGTTGACGCCTCTTGTAAAGAGACGAGGTGGTCTCTCATCTTGAATTCCTTTGTAAAATCGGCCGTTCGGAAATTCCGCGCTTGCTCCAGGCCGATGGCCTGGGTCACCCATTTGACGGCCGCATCGAAATCGCCGGCCTCGGCGCAGGCGGCGGCCAGGGTGTCGAGACAGTCGGGATCCTTCCATTGCGTCAACTGGCAGGCCACGGTGGCCTCCGCCACGGCCCGCTTGCCGTCGCGGATTGCCGGGACGGGACAGGTCGCCAGAACCCAGGCGAGCAGTCGGTGCCCGTAGGGATCCTCGGGCAATGCGCGGACCATCCCGCTGTAATTGCCCGCCATCTTGTCGTACTGGCCTCCCATCTCCCAGACGCTACCGCGACCTCTGTATGCGAAAGCGTGCTTCGGGTTGAACTCGAGCGCGCGGTTGAAGTCGGCCAGGGCTTTCTCGGGCTCCAGGTCCTTCGCCCACTCGAACCCGCGGGCGGAGTAGAAACTTGCATCCTTGGGATCGAGCCGGATGGCCTCGTCGTAGTCCGCAATCGCCTCGGCGTGCTTTCCTTGATTCGACCAAGAATAGCCACGGAACTCCCAATAGAGACCGTTCTTGGGATCGAGCTTGATGGCCTCGGTGAGATCGGCGACTTGTTTCAGACGGTCGTGTCTCTCCCCCCAGACCATGGCTCGACCGTAATAGAGAGGAGCCTCCTTCGGATCGAGCTCGACGGCCTGGTCGTAGTCGGCGAGGGCCTTGTCGAACTCCTTTTTCTCCCGCCAGACATCTCCCCGTAACAGGTAATTCCAAGACTTCTTGGGATTGAGCCGGATGGCCTCGGTGAAGTCGGTGATGGCCTTTTCGTACTGGCCCATGGCTTCCCATGCCATCCCGCGCCGCGCGTAAGCGGAATCGTGATTCGGCCGGAGACGGATCGCCTCCGCGAAGTCAGCCAGCGCTCTTTCGCGATTCCCCTTACCTACCCAGACCTCACCTCGCTCGAGGTACCGATCGGGGTCCCTGGGATTGAGGCGAATGGCCTCGTCGATGTCCTTCAGAGCATTCTCCAGGTCCCCTTCGCCATCCAAAAGGAAGAGCGCTGGGACAAGGCAATGGGATTGGTCGGATCGAGGCGGATCGACTCGTTCACGTCCAGCTTCGCCCGCACGTAGTCACGCTTCAAGGCCCAAGCCATCCCACGTTCCAGGTAAGCCAACGCGCGTTTGGGATCGAGCTCGATCGTCTTGTTGCAATCGGCGATGGCCCGATCCCATAGCTCCTTTTCGCGATGCCCCTTTCGCACCCAGACACTACATCGCTGGAGGTACCAAGCGGGGTTCTTGGGATCAATGCGAATGGCCTCATTGATGTCCTTCAGGGCATCCTCGATGTTCCCTTCGTGCATCCAAAAGAAATAGCGCTCGGACCAGGCCAAAGGATTGGTCGCATTGAGGCGGATCGACTCGTCCAGGTCCGGCTTCGCCCGTGCGTATTCGCCCTTCCTGGCCCAGGCCATCGCACGGGTCAGATAAGCCGACGCGAGCTTGGGGTCGAGTTGGATCGCCGTGTCGCACTCGGTGATGGCTGGATCGAACTGGTTTTGCTCGAGTTCGATGTCCCCTCGGGAGACGTGGTACCAGGCTCGCTTCGGCTCCAGCTCGATCGCGCGATCCAGGTCGGCCCTGGCGCGTCCGAAATCCTTGCGATCCAGCCAGAGCCGGCCGCGTGACCAGTAGGCATCAGCGTTCTTTGGGTCCGTCGCGAGCACACCATCGAAGTAGGCGACGGCCCGATCGAGCGGCACGACTCGATCGACGCCGAGCCACCCGCGCTTCTTGCCATCGCGCGAGACGATTAGCACGCGATCGCCGTCAACCCGCTCCACCTTCAACGAGAAGAGGTAATTCTCGATCGGGACGAGTCGCCCGTCGTCATTCAGCGGTGTATCTGAGAACTTGAGGACGACCGAGATCCCCACCGCGATCCCGGGTCCGTCCTTCGGCTTCGCCTCGCCCGTCTGAGCAAGTGCCGCTGAAGCCCCATTCAGCACCAGGAACAGCAAGACCAGTCCCGAGCGGAATCGCTCGACACAAAAGCCGCAAGTAAACCGTGGCACGATCAGGATCTCCCGTTACGGAATGCACGACACTCGCACTGGTGATATCCAGCAAATCCCTCGCAACCACGAATCATGGTAGCCATGCCGCAGACATACCAGTAAATGAGGATCTCCGGCCATTTTGGTATGTGCGGTTTTGACCTGACGGGAGACGCTGATCGAACGTCTGCTTTCGACTCCTTTCCGACCGCTGCTCCCGTGACAAACCCCGAGCGGGATGCTAAATTTTTATTTAACATCGGTCTTGCGTTCGGATCAAGGCTGGGGTGAACTGTGGGGGATCCGTCGGCGGTCGAGGTGAGTCAGGAGATACCACGATGCTCGAGCTCACGAGTCCATCTCCACGGCGTTGCGACGGCGTCAGCCGGCGCAGTTTCCTCAAAGTCGGGTCACTGGGATTGGCGGGATTGACACTGGCGGATGTGCTGCGAGCCCGGGCTCTTGCTTCGGGGAGCCAAGGGACGTCGGTTCCCGAGCGGTCGGTGATCTTGATCTGGCTGGATGGTGGGCCGCCGCAGCACGAGACCTATGATCCCAAGCCCGAGGCACCCGCCGAATTTCGCGGCCCGCTCAAGGCGATCTCGACGGCGCTGCCGGGCGTGCAGGTCTCGGAGCTGCTGCCGAACCACGCGCGCCTGCTGGACAAGGTGTCGCTCATCCGGTCGCTGCATCACGACAACGGCGATCATTTCGCGGCGGCGCACTGGATGTTGACCGGCTATCTCGGGTCCAACGCGCGGAGCCTGGCCCCGCAGTATCCGTCGGTCGGCTCGATCATCGGCCGGATCAAAGGGGCGAGGAAGCCGGGGATGCCGCCGTACGTCGGACTGCCGAACACCCATTCGGTGGGCATCGCGCCGGGCTATCACGGCGCGGCGTATCTCGGTTCGACGTATAACCCGTTCAATGCCGACGGCGATCCCAATTCCGCGGGATATCTCGTTCCCAACCTGACCCTCCCCGGCGACGTGAATCCGCATCGCATGGACGGCCGCCGCGGTCTGCTGGCCACCCTGGACCAGACGCGTCGGGCCTTCGACGCATCGGGCCTCGCGAGCGGCTTCGACCGGTTCGAGCAGGACGCGTTCTCGCTGGTCCTGGGGCAGGCGGCGCGCGAGGCGTTCGACCTGAGCACGGAAGACCCTCGGCTCCGCGATCGCTACTCGCGGCATCAATGGGGGCAGAGTGCGCTCCTGGCCCGCCGGCTGGTCGAGGCGGGCGTCCGGTTCGTGACCCTGACCTTCGGCGGCTGGGACTTCCACTCGAGCCTCGAGAGGGGCATGCACGCGTCCTGCCCATCGTGGATGCGACCGTCTCCAGCCTGATCGAGGACCTGGACTCTCGCGGCCTGCTCGACTCGACGATGGTGATCGTCATGGGCGAATTCGGCCGCACGCCCCGGATGAACAAGAAGGGCGTGCCCGGATCCGACCCGGTCCCGGGCCGCGACCACTGGGGGAACGTCATGAGCGTCCTCATCGCGGGCGGAGGAATCGCGCGCGGACAGATCGTCGGCGCATCCAATGCCCGGGGCGAACGTCCCAGGAATCGCCCGGTCCGTCCCCAGGACCTGGCGGTGACGCTCTATCACCAGCTCGGCATCGATCCCGAGACGACGTTCGCCAACCGCGGCGGCCAGCCGATCAAGATCGGCTCCAATGGAGAGGTGATCCGGGAACTGATCGGCTGACCGTGATACACATGTCACCACAGAGTCACACAGCACACAGAGAAAATGTATACGTGTTCTGATCCCGTCAGCGCTCTGGCAATCGCTTCCTCCTGGAGGCTCAGACCGAAAACCGGAATTGCTCGGTCCTTCTGTCTTCTCTGTGATCTCTGGGACTCTGTGGCTCAGAGTTTCCGTGGCTAGAACCGCCGAGATCCAGCAATCGATGCCACCCTACGGGGAACGAGCCTCATCCCAGATCGGCCCATAAACTTCCTTGTCGAATGGCGGGCAGCCGGTGGCGAATTGGCCCAGCTCGTTGTGCTTGGAGCGCATCAAGGCCGTGCAATAGCTGAAGGTGCGGCAGAGTCGCTTGCGGTCCAGCGGCTCGCCGCGCATGAGCCGGAGCGCGAATTCGGGCTGGGCCAGCGCGCCGCGGCCGATGCCGACGAACGTCGTCCGGCCCGCGGCAACGTTCGCCGCACCGGCCTCGAACGCGAACGCCTGGAGCCAGCTATAGCCCGAGCCGACCACGGCGAGGTCCGGATAGGCCGCCTGGATCGCCGCGGTCAGCCGGAAGTGCCGGTCCACGCCGATCAGCGGATGCTCGGGCGTCTCGTAGCCGTCCGGCGGGGGGTACTCGAAAGGTCGGAGCAGGTGGGGACTCGCGTACGGGTTGCCGATCGAGACGTTGATCAATGAAACGCCCAGGTCACGGAGCCAGCCGATCAGGGCGATGGGCTCCGCCAGGTCGGGCTGGGAGGGATCGTCCGGATTGGTCCCCCAGACGGATTGGACCGGAGTGATGAAAGGGCAGGGGACCCCGCGACCGTCCGCGCCCTTCTGATACGGGACGCCGTCGAAGACGTTCAAGCGCGTGGCGATGATCCGGCCGGGATTCTCGGACCGGATGCGCGCCACCAGTTCGCGAACGAAGCGGGTCCGGTTTTCCAGCGAGCCGCCGTACCGGCCCGGGCGCGACCGGGCGGCGAGGAGCTCGTTGAGCAAGTACCGATGACATTGCTTGATATCCACGAAGTCGAAGCCGATCCGGTAGGCCAGGGCGGCTGCGTCGGCGTAACGATCCTGGAGCCGGTCGAGCTCGGCATCGGAGAGGAGGGGATCCTCCGGTCCGACGATCCGGCCGATGGCCTTGTCGGCGATGGTCCGGGGATCCAGGAGCGGGTCGTGCTGGGCCAGGAGCGGGCGCGAGAAGGAATATCGGCCCGAGTGCGTCAGTTGCAAGCCGATGAGGAGGTCGCCGTCGTCGCCAGTCGCCTCGACGTGCGACGCGCGGGCTGTCCGCACGAGTTGTTCCAGCCCCGGGGCGGTCGCCTCATGGATGACCAGTTGTCGGGGATTGGCCCGCCCTTCCGGGACGACCGCGGCCGCCTCGCCCCAGATCAGCTTGGCACCGCCCGCGCCGAACCGCCGATAACGGCGGAACGTCAACTCTCCGGGAGCCCCGTCCGGCTCACCGTCGCACCCCTCCATCGGCTGGATCGCCAGCCGGTTCCCGATGCGCCGGCCGCCGACGTCGATCGGTTGGAGGAGCCCGGACAGATCGTCACTCAGGCCAAGATCCAGGCCGAGCGCCCGGGCGTCCGTCACCAAGTCCTGGCCCGTCTTGTACTTGAAGTATCGCGACACGCGGGTATCCTGGTCGTGGGACACGGTTTCCATCGGGTTCCGTGCCATGGTGGCACGAGCGAAGGCACCTGGCAAGAGGCGTTAACCTTGACGGCTGGCGGTTGATGGGCGATCGAGGAGACACAACCGCCGGTCCGCTTGACGGGCTCTCCCGGGCCGTCTTAGATTGATAGGAGTGGACTCCCTGACGTCCGAGCCGGCGGCGATCCGCCCTAGGGATCGGATCGACCGGGGACGAGGGATCCGTCCGGGGGTCATCGAGAGCCAGGAGCCGCTCATGTCGCGCTGCGCCGTCGGATGCCGTGGGTTCGTTCTCGCCGTAAGTCTTGCGGGGGTCGGCTTGATCGCCGCTCCAGCCCGGGCGTCCGAGGATCCTCGAACGGTCAGCCAGTTCCTCCAGGGACTCAAGAGCCAGGGATACCACGACTGGGCGCTCTACTACATCACGCAACTCCGCGCCGATCCCGCCGTGTCCAACGACATCAAGGCGGTACTCGACTATGAAGAAGGTCGCACGCTGATCGACGAGGCGTCCCGGTCGAGCGACCTGGTCCTGCGCGAGGAGTTATTGAAGGAGGCGCGCGACAAGCTCGACGGCTTCGTCAAGGCCCAGCCCCAGCGCCCCGAGGCCCGCGACGCCATGGTGCAGTTGGCCAAGCTCCTCCTCGAACGCGGCCATCTGGCGATGCTCCAGAGTGAGGACACGCAGGACAAGGCGAAGAAGGAGGCCAAGGTCAACGATGCCCGTGCCGCGTTCGCCCAGGCCCACGAGGCGTATGGCAAGTCGGTCGAGGCCCTGGCCGCTGCCTACAAGACCTTCCCGGTCTCCATGCCCGCGGATGACCCGCGGCGGGCCGCCCGGGACGCCGTCTATACGACCTACCTCGACGCGATGCTTCAGAAGGGTGTCGCCGACTACGAGCTGGCCCAGACCTATCCGGTCAACTCCGCCGACCGGACCAAGTCCCTGAAGACCGCGCTGGAGCAATTCGACTCGCTCTACAAGAGTTATCGCGAGCAGATGGCCGGCCTGGCCGCCCAGATGTGGCAGGCCAAGTGCTACGAGGAGCAGGGGGACGTCGGAGCCGCGATCGGCCTTTACAAGCAGCTCCTCCAGCATACGGACCCCCGGCTCCGTGCGCT
Organism: uncultured Planctomycetota bacterium; assembly: GCA_963845755.1. Classification (GTDB taxonomy): domain Bacteria; phylum Planctomycetota; class Planctomycetia; order Isosphaerales; family Isosphaeraceae; genus CAWJTV01. The sequence continues at coordinate 87,485 of CAWJTV010000009.1, read as the reverse complement.
CCAGCGTCATGTGGGCTATTTCTACATCGTCGCGCTGGCCCGGCGCAAGCAGTACGCACTGGCCGGCGACGAGGCCACCCGCTGGCTGGCCAAGTACAACCAGCGTGAGGAACGGCGGTCGAACGAGGGGCTGGGCGTGCAGCTCGAGCTGGCCAAGGCCGTCGATGCCCAGATGCCGGAGATCGAGGACGCCGATCGTGCCAAGGCCCACAAGCTCATCGTCGACACCGTGGGGCAGGTGGTCCGATACGCCTCGCCGTACAAGAACGAGGCCATCGCCCTGCTCAAGAAGTACAAGCCCAGCGCCGCGGTCAAGGCCGAGGAGATCGCGCGCCTGCCCTTCGCGGATGTCATGAGTCGGGCGGATGACGCCATCTACGCCCACGAATGGGATCGCGCGATTACGCTGCTCAAGGCGGCGATGAACAAGGTCAACCCCGCCCGCGAGATCGACAACTTGAACCTGGCCCGCTACAACCTGGCATTCTGCTACTTCATGAACAAGCAGTATTACGAGTCCAACATCCTGTCGGAACACCTGTCCCGTCGCTATCCGCAGGGGGGGCTGTCCTCCAAGGCGACGGCGATCGGCATGCAGGCACTGGCGGAGGCCTACAACACGTACACCGAGATCGATCGCGGTGCCGACCTCGACCGGCTGGTGCGGCTGGCGACCTACACGGCCGAGACCTGGCCCGACCGCGACGAAGGGGACGATGCCCGCTTGAATCTCGGCCAGATCGAATCCGGTCGCGGCCACTACGACCAGGCGATCGCGGCGTTCGGGGCGGTCCGCCGCCGCTCCAGCAAGTGGTTCGAGGCGCAGTCGCGGCTCGGCGCGGCCCACTGGGCCAAGAGCCGTGTGCTCGAACGCGAGGGAAACGCCGCCGCCGCGGCGGCCGAATCTCAGAAGTCCATCGAGATCCTCCAGGTCGCCCTCAAGGCGCGGCGCGAGTCCGGGGCCGGACCGACCGACCCCGGCCTGGTGGGAAATGTCGGCGATCTGGCCATCGTGCTCACCGAGATGGGGAAGGCGCCGAAGCGCTCCAGCTCCTCGACCCGGTCGTCAAGGCGCAGAGCGTCAAGTCCGGGCCAAACTACTCGCGGTTGATGGAGGCGCAGCTCACCGCCTACATCACCACCAACCAGGTCCCACAGGCCATCGCCACCATGAAGTCGCTGGAGCAGGGGGGCGGAGGTACCAACCTCGCCCAGCTCTACTACAAGCTCGGCAGGCTCCTGGAGCGCGAGCTGGACGCACTGCGCCAGAAGGGGAATTCCCGGGCCTTCGTCCAGATGCACCAGGCTTACAAGACCTTCCTGACCACGCTGGCGGCGAGCAAGACCGGCCAGACCTACGACTCGCTGGAATGGGCCGGCGAGAGCCTCCTGTCGCTCGACGCCTACCAGGAGGCCGAGGAGGTGCTCCAGCGCGTCTTGAAGGACTTCACCCAGGATCCTCAGTTCCTGCAACAGCCCCATGGCCGCGATCGCCTGCTCCGCACCCGGCTCAAGATCGCCGCGGCCCTTCGGGGGGAACGGAAGTTCGAGGCGGCTAGCTCGCTCGTCGAGGAGCTCCTCGCCCAGAATTCCCGGTTCATCGAGCCGCAGTTCGAGAAGGGCCTGCTCCTGGAGGCCGAGGCCGAGGCGCGGAAAGGCGAATGGTCGGCGGCTCTGAAGCACTGGGAGGGCCTCGCTCGGAAACTGGAGCGACTCCGGCCGCGCCCGGCGTTCTATTACGACGCCTGGTACCACGTCGCCTATGTGCTCTCGAAGCAGAAAGAAACGCTCAAGGCCCGCCAGACGCTCCAGAGCGTGATGCGGTTGACGCCCGGCGTCGGTAGCCCCGAAATGAAGACGAAATATCAGGCCCTGATTGCGCGACTCTCCCAGAAATAAAGGAATGGCGAATGATGGCACGACTCTCGCGACGGTCCATTCTCCAGCCGGTTCTCGCGGTGCTTCTCGTCGGGTTCGCCCTGGGCTTGTTGCCAGCCATGGTCCGGGGCGACGAGGTGTCGCTCATCCGTGGGACGACCGTGAAGCAGCAGATCGGCGGACGGGTGCTGGGCCAGGTCCAATCGGAGTCGCCCAGCGAGGTCGTGGTCCTTCTGGGGGCCAATACGATCTCGGTCCCGACCGACCAGATCGTCTCGATCCGGTATGACGGCCAGACCGCGACGTTCCAACTGGCCGAGAGCCGCGAGTCGGCCGGTCAACTGGCCGAGGCCGCCGACCTGTTCAAGAAGGCGGCGACCGAGACGGCCAGCCGGCCGTATCCGCACCAGGCCGCCCTCTTCCGGGAGGCCCGGGTCCTGGGAGACCTGGCGCTGGTCGAGCCCGAGCGGATGAAGGGCGCCCGGGACAAACTCAACCAGTTCCTGCGATCCTACTCCAATAGCCGCCATCTGGTGGCGGCCCGCGAGAGCCTGGCCCGATTGCAGATCCATGCCAGCGACTTCGCCGGGGCCAATGCCACCATCGCCGAGCTGGCGAAGTTTCCCAAGACCGCCGATCGTGCCGCCGTCCTGCGGACCAAGGTCCTCGCACGACAAGGCAAGCATAGCGAAGCCATCGCCGAGCTGGACCGGCTCATCGCCTCGTCACCCAAGGGTTCCGAGCGGCAACGCGCCGCGATGCTGGCCAAGGCGGAAAGCCTGGCCGGCATGAAGAAGTTCCCGGAAGCCGAGGCCCTCCTCCGGGATGTCATCCAGGCCAACCCCCCCGAGGACGCCGCCGCCCAGGCACCCGCCTATAACACGCTCGGCGACTGCCTCCGCGCCGCCAATCGACCCAAGGACGCGCTCATCGCCTATCTCCATACCGACGTGCTCTACAACAAGGACAAGGAGGAGCACCCCCGCGCCCTCTACTCGATCTCCGCGATGTTTCGCGCGCTCAAACAAGACGCCCGCGCCGACGAGTTCGCACAACGCCTCAAGCTGGAGTATCCCCGCAGCGTGTGGAATCGCACGCGGTCCGAAGGACAATGACCGACCGGCGGGATGAAACCGTCTTACCGGCGCCGTTTGTACTCGTCCCTGAGCGTTCCGTCCTCGTTCGCAATGCCGGCGTGGAAGAGCGACTGCCGGAATTCCTCCGGGGTCATGTTCTTGAGTTCCTCGATGATCTTCTCGAAGGTGCGAGCGAACGGGCTAGGCATGGCCTTGTTCACGGCCTCTCTTGCCATATCGTCCATCGAGGCCGACGTGCCAGACCGCGAGGATGTTCTTCGGGTTGCGGACGCAGATTTGGATGTGCGCTTCTTCATAGATCCAACTTCCCTTCCAGACCCGCTTGAACTTGTCAGTCGGAACATAGACAGCGCGTCCAGAGTCGATCGGGTTCCCCTTCGCCACCGCCTTCTCGTAACAATAGTTGAAAACGGCGCAGTCAAGGTTCTTTCGGTGTCGGACATTCCTCGGCGGCTCCGTCCCTTCCTCTTGTCATTTGTCTATGATACTATTGTACACACTCTTGAGCAACTGCACGTTCTCCGGATCGAGCAAGTCGAAGCAATTCCCCAGCCGGATCATCGCTCCCACGACAGCGGGCTTGGACTTCCTCTTGAATGTCCTCGCCCACCACCACGCCTGCCTCGGGGCGTATTCCCAGAAGTAGATACCGGTTCCCAGCCAATCATCCGTGTTGCTGCTGGGAGTGAAATCACCCCCGTTAACCAGGTGATCGGCCATAGGTTCCGTCGTCCCATGGAAGGCGACGATCGTCCGGTGGTAATTCTGATAATCGAACGGTTCCTGGTCCCCGATCACCTCGCCGATGAGTGCACACGCGCCTCGGGCTTGGACTCCGACCACACGGTCGCGCCGACCTGGGTGGGAGTCGGAATCCCGAGCATGCGTTTGACCGCAACGGCCAGGCGCGGGAGCCGTTGCGAGGTCCCTCGAATCTGGTAGTTCAACCACCCCACGAGGAGATCGGCCTCGATCCGAACCAGGCCCCGCATGTTCAGGCGTGGATCGGCGACTGCGCCCGATTCCGAGCTGGCCGGTCGGAGCGCATAGTTCCGCGATCGCAACCATCGCCCGCAGAGCCGATGGAGGGTCCGTCGCTGACGCGGAGTTGACTCGGCGAACCAGGAAGAACCGCCGTTCCGGACATGATTCCAGTGCAGGAGGGTGTTCGAGTCGCAGACCTGCGCGTTCGCCGCGGTATTCAGATCCATCCCGGCCTGCTCCAGGCGGCGACGCAAGGCCTCGGTCCGGGCCTTGTTGGACTCGAGCGAATACTCGTCGGCGATCCGGGCCGCTTCGGCTTCCTCCAGGAGGATCCCGAGATGATCGGCCAACGCGCGGACGGCTGCCAGCGGATCGGCGAGGATTTCCTCGTAGCGCTGGATCAGCACGTTGGGCTGTTGCGTCCAGAACCGGTCGTTGGCCAGGACCTGGTGGATCATGCCCTGTCGGAGCAACGGTTCGAACGTCAGGCCGCGTTTGTGCATGAGCGAGAAGACGACGTCGCGGACGTCGCGATAGGCATAGACGGCGACGGCCCGCCCCTCGGCCAGGGCGACGGCGAAATCGCGACTCCCTTCGTGGGACTTGAACGCGCGCCAGCCGGCCCCTGCCGAGGTATCGCTTTGCGCAGGCCGAGGTCGTGGTATTGTTCGCCGGTCAAGTAACCCAGGCGCCGACCGTCGCGATGGCGTTCCAGGAGGTGGGCGACCACTTCATACTGCCAGGTCGAGCAGGCCCGGTACATCCCGCAGCAGATGACGTCGGCGGCGGGCGGAGCCCCTGTCTCCAGCCCAAGCCGGGGATGGTGATCCCGGGATCCCACGGACGGGCCTCGCGGCTGAAACCATCGCGCGCCGCGATCCCATCGCGACCGGAGGCCGTTCTTCGGACTTCCGCTGTCCATCATCTCGCATCCCGCCGGAGGACCGGCCTCGTTCGCTGCGCCGTGTCGAGGACGGTATACGGGTCTTGTAGGGTGGGTGAAACCCACCAGGATCGAGGCGATGCTTGGTGGGTTTCACCCACCCTACCACCTTCTCGGACAGCCTCCAAGTTCCTCCATCCATGGAGGAGAAGAGGCGGACGCACGTGCCGCACGAACGATTCTCGCCGGTGGTTCTAGCGTCTCCGGGCCGGAACGGCCAGAGCGATTTCGTCAGGGTTGCTCTCGCCTTGACCGGGACCTGAAAACGAGGATCGTCCCGACCATCCAGATCGCGAAGCCCAGCGCGATGGCGATCCAGGCCGGCGACACCAAAGTTCCGCTGGGTAACCGCAGGCGCGCGGCCTCGATGTCGCCTCGACCGGTGAGCACGCCCATGATCCCGAGCATCTCGACCAGCAAGCCCACCAGCCGGAGGAACTGTCCGGTGACTTTTTTCATGAGAGCGCTAAAACGACCCCGACCCTCACGGCTGTTGACCCTTCTCCCTGGAAGAGTTCAACCACGAAATCCACGAAACACCCAAAGGGTAAAGCAGATGGAAAGCCGATCCTCGAATGATTTCCGATTTCGTGTCTTACGTGGATAAGTGAGAGTCTTCCTCCGAAAGATCCCTGCCGCCGTGCCGCCTTCTGGGGGATCCTGGATTCCAAATTCCCGATTCAAGATTCCCGAATCATACTTCATTCGGAATCCGGAATCTCGAATCCCGAATCTCGATCGCTAAGAAACTGTCCGAGAAGCGGATCCGGGGTTTGTAGGGTGGGTGAAACCCACCAGAATCGGGACACTTCCTGGTGGGTTTCACCCACCCTACAAGATTCTCGGATAGTTTCTAGGAGCGGTTTCAGATGCTGGGCAGCTCGTATCCCTTGCGGGGCTCCCGACTCAGGAGGACGTTGGCTTCGCGGTCGTACTTGATCGTCTCCGAGTCGGCGTCCCACTCGATCTTGCGTTCGACCTTGTAGGCGATGTTTCCCAGGTGGCATGTGTTGGTCGAGCGATGCGCGATCTCGATGTCGGAGGTCGGCAAGGCGCGCGACTTGACACAGTCGAGGAAGTTGCGCACGTGGGGATCCTGGCCGTCAACGCCCTTGACCTTCTCGGGGTTGAGGTCGATCTTCCGCAGGGGACGATCGCCGTGGACCAGCTTGATGCCATAGGGCAGGACGACCTTGTCCGGGATGACTTCGAAGCCGCTGCGGTCGAGCAGCAAGCTGGCATCGGTGCCGCAGAAGAGGATGCCGTAATCGTGCCCGTTGTACTTCAGGCCGTTCCCCTTGCGCATCGAATACGTGAGCGTGCATTCCGGGAACTCGTAGACGACCTGCATCGTGTCGGGGGTATCGCGGTTATCGTCGCTGGTGAAGATCCCCCCGGTGGTGTAGACCGACTTCGGGCCCTTGGCGTTGAGGGCCCAGAGCACGATATCGTTGAGGTGGACGCCCCAGTCGCTCATCATGCCTCCGGCGTAGTCGAAGAACCAGCGGAAGAGCAAGTGGAACCGATTGGGATGGAACGGCCGCAGCGGAGCGGGGCCGAGCCATCGGTCATAGTCAACCGAGGAGGGCGCCGGTCCGTCGGGATAGTTGCCCAGCCCGGCGGGGCTGATGTTCTCGAAGTTCCAGGTCTGGACCCAGAAGACCTTGCCGAGCTTGCCCGACCGCACGATCTCGACGGCCTGCTGGAAATGCGATGACGAGCGTTGCTGGGTCCCCACCGCCATGATCTTGCCGGTCTTCCGGGCGGCGCGGAGCATCGCCTGGCCTTCGGCCACGTTGTGCGCCACCGGCTTCTCGACATAGACGTCCTTGCCGGCCAGGACGGCCTGGATCGCGGGGAGGGCATGCCAGTGATCCGGCGTCGCGATGATCACGGCGTTGACGTCCTTGCGGTCGAGCATGCCCCGGTAGTCGCGCGCCGTGTCCGGGGTGTTTCCCTTGGCTTTCTTGATGCGATCGGCCGTCTCGCCGGCATGCTTGTCGTCCACGTCGACGACACCAACCACCTCCATGTCGGCCTGCTTGAAGAACGAGTCCAGGAGCTGGTTCCCGCGACTCCCGGCGCCGATCAAAATCAGGCGGATCTTCTCATTCGCCGAGCCGCCCGCGGCAATCGCCGGCATGCCCAGCAAGGTCGATGCACCGGCCGAGATCCCGACCGCCTCAACGAAGTCACGCCGCGTGATTTGAGCCGTTTCCATGAGAGGATGCCTTTCGTGGATTTCGGGACGGACGTCTCTACAAGTCGAGGCGTCTCGCATCAGATCCGATCCCCGATGGTAACCGTGCAAGTCGTCGATCGCCAGGGGGCATGAGCCTGTTGACGCTCAGGACCGCCGGGATTAGGGTGAGTGATACAGGTCTAATACGCCGAATGAAGTTGCGATCGAGCGTGCAAGTTCGTGTGCGTGAGATCAAGTCCATCCTGTCGCCAGAGGGGTGCGCCATGAGGATCACGGGATTATCCATCGCGTTTTCCGTGTGTCTACTCTGTGGGGCAAGGACCTGCTGGGGGCAGACTTCGGCCGCGACGGCACGGATCGAGACGATCCCGCTCCGCTTGACCATGCCGGATCCTTACCAGGTCGTGGCCGTTCTCGAGCCGGTGCGACGGTTGACGATCATCGCACCGGTCGATGGGATGATCCGGACCCTGGACGCACGCCTGGGTGTTTCGGTCCGGGAAGTGCAGGAGCTGGCGCAGTTCGATCGGGGCGAGGCGAACGCCAGGCTCCAGGTGGCGACGGCGGAAGTCAAGGAAAAGCAGGCCCAGCTCAAAGCCGCGGGCACGCTGGGCACTGAAGTGTACCAGGCGCAGTTGGAGGCGGCCCAGGCGCGCGCCAGCCTGGCTCAACTGGCGCTGGATCGCTGCACGATCCGCGCCGCCTTCGCGGGCCGGATCCTCGACATCCACGTGTGCGCCGGCCAGTACGTGTTGAAAGGGTCGCCCCTGATCGAGCTGGCCGATACGACGACCCTCCAGGCGGTGCTGCCGGTCGACCGACGTGGCGTGGCGGTGGGGGCGACGTTGACGGTCCCGGTCGAGGAGCAGGAGGTCGCGTGCAAGGTGCAGGCGGTGCTGCCGCTCCCCGAGTCGTTCGCGGTCCTGCGCGAGCTGGCGACGCCGTTCTCCGCCGCCGCGGTGGTCTTCGCGAATTCCAAGGGCGAGCTGGAGCCGGGCCTGCGCGCGGCCGGCGGGGGTGCCCACCACGCCGATCGCCAACGTCCCCAGGCGGGCCGTCCGATCGGACGACATGCGCGGAGCGTCGTCCTCGATGATCCAGGTCATCCGCAACGAGTATGTCACGAACGTGCCGGTCCACGTCATGGGCGGCATGGGGCCCGATCGCATCCAGGTCGCGGGGCTGCTCCGCGGTACCGATGCCCTCATCGTCGGTTCCTCGGTCCCGCTGATGCCGGGAACCCTCGTCCGATTCGCCGACGGGTCGGGTGGCCGTGGGGTCGAGGGCACTTCACCCAACCCGGCCCACGGGGGTGCCGAGGCCGGCATCACTTACCCCGGCGCCAGCTCGGCGGGATCGCGGCGGATCGGTGCCGCGCCGCGGTCAACCAATCCACCGTCCCAGCCCCAGGCCGGTGGCGGGACCACGACTCCGTTCTGATCGGTTTCCTGACTAGAAAAAAATCGACACGGTAGCGAGGCCACCGGGTGATCTCGTTCCCACCCTCCCGCGTGGGAATGGCCCTTCTGGCCCCTCCGCGGCCTGCGGGACCGGCCCAGGAAAATGGGGACTGGCTCCCGGCCCTGGATGGGCCCCTCCGTTTCGACCTCGTTCCCGCGGGCCGGGTGCCTGTCCCCATTTTCCGCGCGCTCAACCCAGGCGTGTTGCGCTCCAGGTCTCTCAACGGTTGGCTTGCACACACGAGGACGACATCGATGGGATACGAGCACGAAGCGCCAGCGCATGAATTCCAATGGGAATCATACATTCACTCGCTGGCGCTTTGGGCTGGTATGCGCCTCCCAAGCGTTAGACAACCCAAAATTATTTTGAGACGCAAATGTATTGACATCCGCTCCGCCGCGATCAACAATGAGCGGACGTTGCCGGCTCGCGAGGGGCCCGCAACGCTGGGTTAGGGTGGCCCGTCGTGCGATTCCGTGCACGAGCGGGTTTTTTTGTTGCGCATCGCGAGCGATCGTCAGGCGTCGTCGGCGACCTGGGTCTCTGTCCGGGTGATGGCGTCGGCCAGCAATCCTATCCAGCGGATGGATAGCCGCCAGACGACGCGATCCGTCGTGGCTTCTGGCTCCTGCCACTCGCCACTCGCTCGCGGACACCGCAGCCGAAAAGCTCCGTTCCTGCTGATCGATCCGAAGGGAGCCACCGGCCATGTCGCGCACCTTGTCTCGTCCGTTTTCCGCGCCTCTTATCCGCCCCGAAGTCGCGCCACGCCCGCCAGGCGTCGAGCCCGCGTCGCCGTCACCGGCTCTGGGCCCTGGAGGGCCTGGAGGACCGCGTCCTCCTGGCGGCCACGCTCTACACGGTCAACGCGATCACCGACACCGGCGCGGGATCGGGGACCACGGGCGACCTGCTCTATTGCATCGACCAGGCCAACGCCAACTCGAACACCGACGGCAGCCTGATCGAGTTCGACCCGACGGTCTTCGGCACACCGCAGACCATCACGCTCTCCAGCACCCTGACCCTCTCGGAAACCGCCGGACCGGAGGTGATCAGCGGTCCTGGCGCAAACCTGCTGACAGTCAGCGGCAACAACAGTGTTGGGGTGTTCGCCATCTCCGGTGGCGTGACAGCCACCATCACCGGCCAGACGATCTCGAATGGCTCGGCCACTTACGGCGGTGGCATCGACAACGCGGGCACGCTGTCCGTCACCAGTTCCACCATCGCCGACAACTCAGCCGGCTCCGGCGGCGGCATCGACAACGCGGGCACATTGACTGTCAGCAGCTCCACCATCGCCGATAACGCAGCCGTTGGGAGCGGCACCGTCACGCTCGATGTCTCGGCCTACATCGACGGCCGCGACGAGTTGATCATCCAGGGAAATACGCTGCAATGGGACCACTTCGACTTTGCCGCACCAGGCCGACTTGACGGCGTGAATTATCCGACGATCATCACGACGACCCTCAACGGGTCGACCCAGATGAACGGCGTGGACTGGATCCCGACCTGGCCACTACCTCCTCCCGACCCGATCCGCTTCCCAGCCATGTCCTCCGTCTTCACGGGTCTGACCCCTGCGATCCCGGACACGACGGATGTGGCTCTGACGGTGATCACCGCCCGGTACAGCCTGACGATCGCCCAGTTGCCCACGGCGTCCAATGACTTCACCACTCTCCTCGAGTTCAACGACGACCCCCCAGCCGGCGCGGCCTGGTATGAGGGGCTATTGACCTTCGGCTCCGGGTCCTCGCCCGCCCACGGCGGCGGCATTGCCAACGATGGCACGCTGACGGTCGTCAACTCCACCATCGCCGACAACACGGTCGCCAGTGGCGGCTCGGGCGGGGGGCTGGGCCTCGACGGCAGTACGGCCACCCTGGACAACACGATCGTCGGGCTGAACACCGAAGGCACGGGCAGCGGGGCCACGCCCGACGACATCGACGGCACGGTTTCCTCAACCAGCGGGTACAACCTGATCGGCATCGGGGGTTCCGGCGGCCTGGTCAATGGTGTCAATGGCAACCAGGTCGGCGTTGCCGACCCGGGGCTCGATCCCAACGGGCTCCAGGCCAACGGCGGGCCGACCCAGACCATCGCCCTCTTGCCCGGCAGCCCCGCGATCGACGCAGGCAGCAACGCCCTGGCCGTCGATCCCACCACCGGCCAGCCATTGCAATACGACCAGCGCGGACCCGGATATCCACGGATCGTCGGCAAAGCCGTCGACATCGGCGCCTTCGAAGTCCAGCCGACCGACTATCTGGAAGTGACGGTACCAACCCCCGGCAGCGTCATGGCCGGATCCGACTTCGGCTTCACCGTCACTGCCTATGAAAGCTCGGGTGATGTGGATACCTCCTTCGATGGAACCGTCACCGTGGCGCTGTCGAACAACCCCGGGGGCTCGACCCTGGGCGGCACGGTGAGGATAACGGCCCAGAACGGCGTGGCCCCCTTCGCCGACCTGACGCTCAACAAGGTCGGCACCGGGTACACGCTCCTCGTGACGGCGAGCGGCCTGGCCAGTACGACGACCGATCCCTTCGACGTCACGCCCGCGGCGGCCACTCAACTGATCGTGATGTCGCAGCCACCCAGCGACGTCATCGCCGGCAGCACGTTCGAGCTGACCGTCTGGGCCGAAGATCCATATGACAACCTCGATACCAACTTCGTCGGCAGCGTGACCGTGGGACTGGGTACAAATCCCGGCGGCGCCACCCTCGGCGGGACGCTTCAAGTGACCGCCCAGGCCGGCATGGTGCCGTTCACCGACCTGACCCTCAATCAACCCGGGATTGGCTACACGCTCGACGTCTCCAGCACCGGCCTCACGGGGGCGACGACGAACCCGTTCAACGTTCAGACCACCGTCGGGTCCTCCGTCGGCGTCAACTGGGGGACTGCCGGCACCGACACGTTCCAGACCGCCAGCGATGGATTGCGTCTGCTCCCGGCCGGCCGGAGCACCGACATGCCCTGGATCGGCATCGATCAGCTCAGCATCACCCTCGCCCAGGCCACGACGCTGGCCTCCGGGGATGTCACGGTCAGCAGCGCCATCGGCGCCAGCTACGGGCCGGTGTCGATCTCCGGCTCGGGGACCAGTTATACGATCACCCTGGCCCAGCCGGTCGACAAGGCCGACCGGGTGACGGTCACGATCGACAACGCCACGATCGTCACCTTCACCCGCCGGCTCGACGTGTTGCCGGGCGATTTCAACGACGACGGCGTGGTCAACGCGCAGGACCTGGTCGGCGTCCGCAACGAGTGGCTGCACGTCAACGGGGCCGGCTATACCATCTTCGGCGACATCAATGGCGACGGCGTGGTCAACCTCGCGGACTACAACGACGTGCGAGTCGCGATCGGCACCAGCCTGCCGGCGGTGACGGCGAGCCCGGCCGTCGCGTCGATCTCGTTGGAAACGGCGGTCGGTGCCGGCGCGGTGCCGGTGCGGATCGGGACGACGGGCCAGCCGGGGCCGGCCAACCGTCCCGTCCGTCCCGCGCCGGCGGCCTGGACCTCGGCCCGCGCCGAGATCCACCTGGCCGCTCGCGGGCGGGGCTGGAGCCCGGGGACGTCATCGAAGATCGGGGTGCTCGACCGGCTGTGGACCGACCGGCGCTGAGGTCGTGAACTGGCCTGCCCCCCATTTCTTGGTCCAACCCTAATGGGAATCAGCCCTGCATTTGTTCAGTAGACGACGGGTCAAACGCGTTTTCTTTGATAGGATCGTACCTCCTGCAGGTCGCTGCGAACTCGGCCGGGGTCTTGGACTTCAACGAACTGTGCGGGCGTTTCGTAGGATACTCCTCCTTCCCTAATGCCGGATAACGGATTATGCCCACGGAGACCCTGGTGATCCGGTTCTTTGGGAATTATCCTGGGCCTTCGGGTTCGCCTCTCGCCGAGCCGTGGCGGCATAATCCGGACATCGTTTGTCCGGTGTCGGGCGTTTGAGCTTGAATTCAGGAGGGGGCCATGTCCGGAGAATCGAAGACGGCGATCGTAACCGGAGCTTCGCAGGGCATCGGGGCTGGAGTGGTTGCCGCGCTGCTCGAGAAGGGCTACAAGGTCGTTGCGAACTCTCGCAACATCACGAGGAAGGGTCCCTTTGCCGAGTCCGAGCGGATCGCCCTGGTCGATGGCGACATCGGCCAGGCGTTCACTGCCGCTCGGATCGTCGAGACGGCCGTCGGCCGATTCGGATCGATCGATGCGCTCGTCAACAACGCGGGAGTCTTCTTCACCAAGGCATTCACCGACTACACGGCCGGGGATTTCAAGTCGCTCGTGTCGACCAACCTCGAAGGGTTCCTCTACATCACACAGCTCGCAATCAAGCAGATGCTGGCCCAGAAATCCGGCGGAAGTATTGTGACCATCACCGCCTCGCTGGTCAACAACCCAATCGCCGGGGTCAACGCCGCGGTCCCCATGATCACCAAGGGCGGCCTGAACGCGGTGACCCGGAGCCTGGCGTTGGAGTATGCGAAGGACGGCATCCGCGTGAACGTGGTTGCTCCGGGCGTCGTGGACACCCCGCTCCACGAGAAAAACCCGAAGGAGTTCTTGAAGACGCTGTCGCCGATGGGTCGGATTTCCGACGTGAAAGATATTGCCGATGCGGTACTGTACCTGACGGAAGCTTCGCAGGTGACCGGCGAGGTGCTGCATGTCGACAGCGGGGCGCATTTCGGCAAGTGGTGAGGGCTTCGCAGCCCGCGGCTCGAGGTTTCCGGGTTACGCCGTTGGACGTGCACCCGGGGCGGTTCCGGCCGAAGGACGAGGTGTGGACTTTCTGGAGGGTCTCTGATTCTGCCGCATCAGGCAGCGAGGTCCACACGCGAGTCCCCGGATCTCGCGTCCACCCTACGAACCCCGTTCGGCATTCAACCTGCGGCGTGATGGCGTGTCCCCGGTCCGTTCTGGGGCGCGGACGAGCCGGGTGAAGGCGCCGTCGTGGGCCGGGCCACTGCCGAGTCGTCGGCCAAAGGCTACAGTTCGGACCACGACAGGATGACCAGCGTGCCCCGTCGAAGCGCGTTGGTGAGCGGCTGGCGGCACTGGATGCATCGGAAGCCCTGAACGAAGGCAGGCTGACGGCTTCATGGAATTCTTGTCGGCCTCGATCGAATCTTCATTCAGACATTCGGAGGATCGACGAAAGAACCTTCTCCCGATGCTTGAGGAGTGCGATGAATGGGCTCCTGAACAACCCGGTCGCGGGCATGGACGGCGAATACCTCCTGCTGTTCTACGCCATGGCCATCTGGGCCGTGATCCTGGCCGGTTACAAGTCGGTTCGGTCGTCGGATGGGACGCGGCACAGGGAGCCGCCGGTGATCCCGGCCCGGCTCGACCCCTACGAGCTCGCCTACTTGCGCGGCGGAGAAACGGAAGTGACGCGGCCGACGACCGGGAACCGGTGCGGGAATCCTCGGCGTATTCCGACAGGTTGCTGATGGATGGGATCTTCGGTGAAGTGTCCCCGGCGGACACCCCGCTAACCGACCTGGAGACCGCGATGTTCCCCAACGGGAGGTTTCTTGGGGAGGAAGACACAACCGTCGAGTCAGCAGCCGCGATTTGGGAGCGCGGCAAAATTGGCCGCTCTGGCTAAGAGCGCCTGAAACGACCCGGCCCCTCACAGCTCTTGACCCTTCTCCCTTGAAGAGTTCAACCACGAAATCCACGAAAAATCCAGAGAGTGAAGGAGATGGATAGCCAATTCTCGTTTTTTTATATTTCGTGTTTTTCGTGGATTTCGTGGTTGAATTAGGAGTTCCAAGGCTTCCAGCGCCAGGATCGCCTCGGCGGCGTCCCAGCACATGCCCGAGCCCTTCAGGCGGGCCGTGAGCGTCTTGCACGTCGCCTCCGTCGGGCCGCTGCCGACCTGCCGGTCCTCCAGATGGCTGTCTTTGTGCCCCCCAAGCTCGCTACGTCTCCGTCCCCCCGTTGCCGAGAATCAACGTGTGTTGTCTCGGGACATCACAGAGCCAAAAACGAACGAAAAATACTTTAAACGTTCATTTCAGTTTTATGACGTTCCATACGGAACATTACAACGCGGTGGGGCTTTGCATATCCACTCTTGTGAAGCGAAAACGAGGTTGCAGACACGCGTTCGGCCTGCTGGCGTTCCGAAAAACCCACGTCATCGCCAAGCTTCTCAGTGGAATTGTTGAACATTATGAACGCCGAGCAGCAAGCGATTGACATGCGGAGTCGACCGCCAGATAACTGTTGCCTCAGGGCAAGAACCATTGCAATGAGTCGTCCAATTTTGGTGTCGATGTTTTTCTGCAAGGGACTTCAGCGATGATGCGTAGACTGATCGGTGTGGGAATTCTGGTTTCGGCGTTCGGCATCCTGTTCGCTCGGCACGCCTCCGCCGGGTTTACTGGCGCCAGCGCCAGCGGACCAGGTGGAACGGTGACGAACCTCGCGATCGAGACAACATTCACGACTGACGATTCCATCCAGTTCGATGCCAACTATACAGCGGCAGGCCCGATCGATTTCTTTCTCACTCTCAATGGCACGGGAAACTACTTCGTCGGCGCTCCCTTTGGGAACATCACAAACTCCACCAGCAGTACCTTTCCCTCGT
This sequence comes from uncultured Planctomycetota bacterium, assembly GCA_963845755.1. Lineage (GTDB taxonomy): Bacteria > Planctomycetota > Planctomycetia > Isosphaerales > Isosphaeraceae > CAWJTV01. The sequence goes on along the minus strand of CAWJTV010000009.1, from coordinate 72,279 downwards.
TTTATGCCTTTCTGGTCAGTGCACCAGCCGGCTCGACGTTTAACGAAGCGAGTTGGCAAGGCGCCACCTTCTCGAACGGTACAACTTTTATTCCGCCCTTCCCGATGACGACGACCGTGACATTTAATGGGCCGCCCGGCCTCGTGGCCGGTGCTACGACAAGCATTGGTGTGGGGTTTAGCATATCCGCTTCAGGGCCGCAAACTGTGGAGATTGTTCTGACTCCAACGGCCATTCCCGAGCCCTCGACCTTCACCCTTGGCCTGATCGGTGCGATCGCCAGCCTCGGTTATGGTGCGCGCCGATTTCGGCGCCCGGGGTAACCGACGGAATCGCGGGACGGTTGGCTGGCACACGCTCGGAGGATTCATGGCCTTGCCGGAGTGATCTTCGCATCGGCCCGGTAGCGCGCTCGACTCGATCGTGAGTGTCCGTCCGGTGAAGTGCATCTTCAAAGCGGTTGACGGGTATGGGTTCGTGTTCAGGGCATCGTCTTGATTCCTGCGCCCGGCGCGACGCACGCGATCGTCCCAAATCACCCCGGGGCTGAGACGAACGCGGGGCGGGACCAATCGGAACCACGGCGCGCGCTGGCCCCGCGCCGGTTTGGGAGGGGGACGAAGTCGGGGCTCAAGTCGAGTCAGCCGCTTCCGACGGCGCGGGCCAACGGCGCTCTTCGGTCGTCACGATTGACACTCCAGATCGAAATCAGGGCAGGAAACGCGAAGAAGTCGGTGTCGGTGCGGATCCGGTGCCATAGGCGGGGCTGGCCTCGCGGACCAGGACGACGCCATCGGCGCCCGCGGTGGCCAGCCGGTTCCCGTCGGGGCTGAAGGCGACCGTGGGCACGATGTCGGTGTGGCCGTGCAGGGTCAACACTTCCTGGCCCGTCTCGACGTCCCAGAGCCTGACGGTCTGATCCTCGCTCGAGGTCGCCAGCCGGCGTCCATCCGGGCTGAACGCCACGCCGAGAACCGAGCCGCATGTGTCCCTGTAGCCGCGTCATCGCGCGGCTGTCGGCGAGGTCCCAGAGCACGACCGTCGAATCCCAGCTCGCCGATGCGAGTTTCGTCCCGTCCGGGCTGAACGCGAGATAAGAGACCAGCCGATTGTGCCCGCGGAGCTGGCGCCGCACACCCCCGGTCTGACCATCCCAGATCGTGATCGTGCTGGTGTTGTCTGCCGTGGCAAGGGTCTGGCCATCGGGGCTGAAGGCGAGGTCCCGGATGAGTCCCGTGTTCACGCCGCCGACTCGCCAGAGGACCTTGCCGGTCTCGAGCTCTAGGACGAGCACGAGGCCGTTGCCCTCCGTCTCGGGTCGGGGGGCGGGTTCGCCGTTTGGCAGGCGGGAATCCACCTGACCCGCGGCGGCCAGCCGGAGTCCATCGGGGCTGAAGGCGACGTCCTCGAATCGACTCGTCGGTTCATCGTAGCGAAAGCACGATCGCGCCTCCGGGACGGACCACGCCTCGATCCGTCCGCTCTGCGATGCTGAGGCGACGAGCCGGCCATCGCGCCGGATGGCGATCCCATCAATCGGCCGGCCGCGCCCGGAGTCATCGGCATCATCGAACGCCGCCTCACGTAGGCCCTGGGCTGTGTCGAGGATCGTCAAGCGGTGACGGACCCGGCCCGGGGCGTCCTCGATGTTCCCGGCCACCAGGAGTCGATGACCGTCGGGGAAGAAGGCGATTCGCGCGATCGGCCCGACGGCGCCGCGCCAGGCGTGCGCCTCGGGGCTAGCCGTGGCGTCCCAGATCCGGACCGTCTGATCCGAGCTGCTCGACGCCAGCCGGCGTCCATCCGGACTGAAGGTCACGCAAGTGACGTTCTTGGTGTGGCCGCGCAGGGTCCAGAGTTCCTGGCCGCTCGCGCTGTCCCAGACCTTGATCGCCCCATCGGCACCACTGCTCGCGATCCGCCCGCCGTCGGGGCTGAACGCCGCGTGGAGCACCCAGTCCCGGTGACCGGTGAGGGAGTGCCGCAAGTCGCCGGTGCCGGCGTCCCAAAGCCGGATCGTGCGGTCCCAGCTCGAGGTTGCGATCAGGTTTCCGCCGGGGTCGTAGCTGACGCCCGTGAGCGGCCCGGCATGACCGGTCACGTTGCGAACGCGCTCGCCGGTTGCGGTGTTCCAGAGGAACAGCTCGCCCGGCTTGCTCGCGGTTTGCGGCACGGTCAGCGAGGAGCCGCTGACCGAGGCGAGCGTCCGGCCATCGGGGCTGAACGCCACACCCATGACGTTCTGAGTATGACCCCGCAGCGTATGGATCATCTGTCCGGTCGCCGCATCCCAGATGCGGACGACACCCTGCCCGCGCATGTGATAGGGCTCTTCGAACGGAGGAAATCCGTCACCCGAGGCCAGGAGTCGTCCATCCGGGCTGTAGCTCAACGCATAGATCGTGTCGGTCCCCGTGGGCAGGGTCCGCAGCAAGGATCCGGCTCGAGGATCCCAGATCCGGATGTTTCCGTGTTCGCCCGCGGAAGCCAGCTCCTGGCCGCCGGGCCGGAACGCCAGGGAGAACGCGGCGTTCTTGTGCCGGCCCAACAGCCTGATTAGCCGGCCGGTCGCGGAATCCCAGAGGCGAATCGTACCGTCCTTGCTCGCGGAGGCGACGGCCTTGCCGTCGGGGCTGTATTGCACGCAGGTCACGGTGTAGGAGCCGGTCGCTGAGGGAGAGTGATCCATGGAGAGCAGCTCATGATGGCACTGCCCTTTCAAATAGCGCCACTCCCATCCACGGAGGGGCGGGGGACAATCCTCGAGCAGGCGCTCGACGCGATCGATGTTGTTGGCCGACCACTCGCGCTCGGCCAGCGCCATGCGGTGGAAGTAGAGGAAGCGCTCGGCGCGCCTCCGCTCCTGGTCGGCGGCACGGCGTGCGGCATCGGTCGCCCGGAACTCATGCTCCAGCCGCAGGTGGTAGCGATAGCCGATGGCCAGGCCGAAGACCGCCAGCAACGTCACGGCCCCCATCAGCCACAGGGCCGCCTCGGCCGGCCGTCGATGCGCCCGGCGGAGCGCGCGTTGCCACAGGCTGATCGGGCGGGCCCGGACCGGCTCGCCTTCGAGGAAGCCGCGCAGATCGTCGGCCAGCTCGCGGGCCGAGAGATAACGGTGCCGCGGCTCCTTGGCGATGGTCTTCAGGCAGATGCTTTCCAGGTCGCGAGGAATGGCCCGGTCGAATCGCCGGGGACTCGGAGGATCGGAACCGATGACCTTGTTGAGCAGCTCCGATCGGGTCCCCGCGAAAGGAAGCGATCCAGTCAGTAGCTCATAGAGGACCACGCCCAGGCTGTAAACATCCGTGCGATGGTCGATCGGATGTGCCGAGTCGCGGCCGACCGCTTGCTCCGGGCTCATGTAAGCCGGAGTCCCGATGATCGCCCCCTCCTGGGTCAGATGGATGGACTCCTGGTCGAGGAACGCCAGGCCGAAATCGACGATCCGGGGTTCACCGGGCCAATCCGAACCCGCGTCGTCGGGGACTGCTCCCGAGTCGGCAACGGCGGTGTCGAGCATGATGTTGGCCGGCTTGATGTCGCGATGAATGGCCCCCATGGAGTGGGCGTAGGCCAGCGCGTCGGCGACCTTCGCGACCAGCTTGACCGCGGCCCGACGGCCGAGCCGGCGCGTGCCGAGCAAGTCGCGCAGCGTCGGGCCGGCGACGAAATCGCACACGAGGATGGGCAGGCCGTTGAGATCCGTGACCTCGTGGACGGTGACGATACCAGGATGTCGGAGCTGGGCGGCCGCCCGGGCCTCTCCGTAGAACCTCGCAACCTCACCGGCGGTCTCGGTCAGGTGGGCGTGCGGGATCTTGAGCGCGACGATTCGGTTCAACTGGACGTCGCGCGTGCGCCAGACCGTCCCAAAACCGCCGACGCCGACCCGCTCGAGAAGCTGAAACTTGCCGAACTTCCTCGGTTCGTGGTCCCCAGCAAAGGGTGATCTCGCGTTGGGATTCTCCGGCGACGCCTCCGCGCGATCACCCCTGTCGCCGGTGGCCGTGTCGTCGCGGAGATCCGCGGTCAGCTCGGCGTCCAGCCACGTCTCGTCCAGCTCGGGAAACCGATCTCGATACTCGGCGATCGCCGGAGTTTCTCGCTGGCGCCGCCGGTACTGGACATCGAGGAGCACGAGCTCGCGGAGGAGGAGCCGGCGACTCGCGCCGGCCGTAGCCTCGAGAAACCCTTCGATCGGTGGCCGGCGCTCCGACTTCCAGGCCGTCTCGAAACCGTCGCAGATCTGGTCGATTCGCCAAAGCTCCGAGTCGGTCACCCCATCCTGACCCTGCGAGGGCTCCGAGTCGGCGATCATCGTGAGGGTGCTCCACAGCCCCAAAGCCTGCGAATGAGCTGGAGCTTTCGCTCGACGGTACGCGTGGTGCAATCGAGTTTGGAAGCGATCTCCTCGGTCGTGAACCCCTCCATCTTCCATAGCGCGATGGCGCGAAGGATCGTATCGCTGAACCGATCGAGGATCTCCTGGCATTCCTCGGCAGCCTGAACCGCGGCTTGAGGATCCGGCTCCTTGCCGATCAGTTGCGACATGCCAATGTCCGCACCCGGCGCCTCCTCCAGACCCGCCGGCGGGGCATGTTTCTTGTCGGGTCCGCCCCGCTTGGCCCGCCGCTCGTACCGGAGCAGATCGATCGCCTTGTGGGTCGTGAGCGCCAGGAGGAGGGGCCAGGGATCCTCGTGATCCTGCAAGTCGGTAAATCGACCGTCCCGGGTCCCTCGACAAAAGCTCTTGAACGCACTGAGGGCCACATCCTCCTCATCGGCCATCCCGGCGGGCGCGCCATGAAGCTTGCACCGCGCCACTTTCACCATCCGAAAGAAATAGGTGTTCCAAAGCTGTTGGGCTGCTTGAGGATCACCGTCCTTGAGCTGAGAGACCCAGATCCCGACCGGAGAGGGTGAGTTCATGGCCGAACGCCTTCTGATGGGGATAGTCACCCCCGTCAATCCGTCAAGCGAACGAACCCCCCAGGGCCTGCCGGGCTCGCATGACAACGGGCCGGTGATAGGTTCGGTCGCACGAGCCCAAAAAACGTGTCGGGGATTTGACGCGATTTGACGAGGATTCTAGTGGATGGTAGTTGCGGGGCGCGGCACGTGTCAAGATCGATGGATCCGGCTTTCGCTGCACGGACTCCTCTCAGTTCCCCGCCGGACCGCGTCGCGATGGACCCGCGGAGAGGTCGGAGGAATCGATACACGACGGAGTGATTTCATGCGATTCTACGGGAAGACTTGCGTCGCGACCCTCGGTCTGGGCCTGTTCATCGGGCTGGCTAGTGCCCTGTCCGGCTGTGACTCGGGTGGAGCGAAGGCGGAATACAAGCCCATCGAGTCGAACATCCTCAAGAAACTCGGCAGCTCCAACCCAGGACAGAGCGAAGCGGCCCAAGCGAAGCTGCCTGCTCGGGTCAAGAAGAAGCATTAGCCGAGCATCTCTGATGCCCGAGTACGCGCCTGCGCGAACTCGACGGAATCCCCCGCGTCGGTATCGCTCGAGCCGATGCCCTCGGCCGATCGGGTGAGTCGCTTCGTCCGATCCGCGACCGAGATCCCTCACTCACTTCTCCATTTCTCTATCAAGAAGGGACTTTCTCGTGAGGCAACGTACACGTGCCGGTTTTACTTTGATCGAGCTCCTGGTTGTCATCGCCATCATCGCGGTTTTGATCGCGCTCCTGCTGCCGGCCGTTCAGTCAGCGCGTGAAGCCGCGCGGCGCATCCAATGCGTCAACAATATGAAGCAAATCGGCCTGGCCATGCACAATTACCACACGGGCATGGGCGTCTTCCCGATGGGAAGCAGCATTGCACCCCAGAACAATTCGCCAGGTCTCGCCCAGTCAATCTGGTCGGCCTGGAGCGCCCAGGCGTTGATGCTGGGCTACCTGGAACAGGCACCTCTCTATAACGCCTGCAATTTCTCGTGGTCCGTTCTGGATGCGAGCAATTTCAGCGGCCAGGCGAGCGTCGCGTCTGCCTCCGACTGCAACCAGACCGTCCTGCTCACGAACCTCTCCATGTTCATGTGCCCGTCGGACCCAAACGTCGGCCAGAGGCAAAACAATAATAACTACGCGGCATCCTACGGAGCGACCACCACAGGCCTTTATAACTGGACCTTAGGCCCGTCCGCCAACTATACAATGGGGGAATCCGCGGCGGACTCCACCGGTCTCTTCTCGATCGGCATGAGCTACGGTCTCCAGAGTATCACCGATGGCTCTTCCAATACGGTCGCCTACGCCGAAGCGTTGGTGGGCGATTCAAACGGGAGTGAGTTCGCGGGCAATACCACGAATCCGAGCCGCTATCGGGGTAACTACATTACGGGCACGGTAACGTCCGCCGCAGGCGCCGAAAAGATGCTCAATATCTTCGCCAATCCGACATTGATTTTCAGCTCGCTGTCCCAATGCGTCACCGCGTTTCAAACGTCACTCACCGCGATTCAGGACGACCGGGGATTTCGCTGGAGCATTGGCTGCACCGGCTGGTCGATGTTCAACACCGTCCAGGTCCCGAACGATTCCAAGTACCCGATCGGCGGCTGCCGCGACGGTGGAACGCCGGGTCAGTTCCCCAATGATGGCTTCAGCTATGGCGCCAGCAGTGCCCATCCCGGTGGGGCCAATGTGCTTTTCGGCGACGGCTCCGTGAAGTTTGTCAAGAGCTCAATCAGCTACCCAACCTGGTGGTCCCTGGGGACCAGAAATGGCGGCGAAGTCATCAGCTCCGATGCGTACTGAAGATCGCGAGAGGTCGATCGCGGGCCGAAGCGTTTTGCTTGGCCGCGGTCGTATCCGATGAGGCTCGAGCGCATAACAGATGGGTTGCGCACACTCTGTCAGCCGATGTTCTGCGGCCTGACGGGCCGCGGGAACCCAGCCCAGGGTGAAACCCTGGGACTCGTGCACCCCGCGCCTTCCTCGTGCACCCTGAAGGGGTGCCAGACGTCTCCTGCGGCCCTTCAGGCCGCCGGGGATGGGGGCTGGCTTGCCACGGACCCCGGGTTTCACCCGGGGCTTGGCTCCTGCGGCCCTGCGGGCCGCCGCCGGACATCGTCCCCCCTGGCTGCGGTGGGCTCGATCGCTCGCGGCGGGCGCATGTGCGCAATGCAATCGTTACGCGCTCTAGCCGTGACCACGCCGGAGCTAAACTCCTCCGGCGTGGTTGTTTCTGCGCGCGTTTAGGGGGTATTTGATGCGCCGGCGATGGTGGATCTATGGGATCGGAATTCTTGGTGCTTGTGGGGGATTCTGGGCATTCGATATCTGGCGGCTCCAGTCGGATTGGGGACAGGCGCAGCGCGACGTGCGCTCGGGTAAGTTTAGATCGGCTTTGCCTCGGCTGGCCCGGCTGGCAGCCCGCTGGCCCGGTCATGGCGAGATCCAATACGACCTCGGGATCTGCGAATTGGCCCTTGGGCGTCTCGACCGTGCCGAGGCGGCATGGGCGCGGGTACCTACGCACTCACCGCATGCAGCGCGGGCCGCCATGATGAGAGCCCGCCAGGCGCTCAAGATTCATCGGCTGTCGGTTGCGGAGCCCCTGTTGCCCGCCGCACTGGAAGATCCCGGCGACTTCGGGAAAGAAGCCAGGGAGACGCTCGTTCACCTTTACAAGTTAGAGGGGCGTTTCGACGAGGCTCGTCATCTCGTTCGTGAGGGCTGGGGCCACTATGACCCGGTCGGAACCATCCAGGAACATTACCGACTCGACACCTCCAATCCGATTCCCATCGAGAAGGTTCGGCCCATTCTCGAGACGGCTGCGCGAGCGGCTCCGGATGACGACCGAATCTGGTTGGGTTGGGCGACCCTGGCCAGGAGGCAGGGACGATTCGAAGAGGCACGTGGTTGGCTTGACCGCTGCCTGGAGCGCCGGCCGACCGACCCGGCCGTATGGCGAGTTCGGCTCGACTGGGCCCGCGCCGCCGAAAATGAGGCCGAGGTGCGGCGCGCCCTGGCGCATCTGCCATCCGACCGAGTGCCCCGGACTGAGCTTCTCTCCTTGCGCGCCTGGTTTGCTCGCCGAGCTGGCGACACCGAACGGGAGCGCCGTGCGCTGGAGGAACTGGTGGAGTGCGACCCGGGCGCCCTGGATGCGATGGAGGGTCTGGCCGAGTTACTGCTCCGGACCGGTCGCCCTGAGAGGGCCAAAGAACTGCGCGCGCGAAAAGGGGCGCTGGAGTGGACGCTGAACTGGTATCAGGCGAACATGTTCCCCGCCAACCGGCTCGAGCACGTAACAGAGCTAGCTCGAGCCGCCGAAGCAGTCGGCCGCCGGTTCGAAGCCCATTGTTGGTGGGAACTCGCGGCCGAACAACCCGCCCATGCCGCATTGGCAAGGACGGAGCTAGCTCGCCTGGACCGCGAGGCGATGTCTGCCGGCCCAGCTCCCTCGCCGTTGACGCCCGCTGGCCTGCTGGCCGAGCTGAATGCGGCATGCCACACCAGAGGGCCATGCGCCGCGTGCCTCATCCTGCGGCGCAAGCCCGTGGTTCGTCGATGACGCCGAGCCGGCTGGTCTGCGCTTCACGTTCGACAACGGACTGGAAACCCTCCACCAGATGCCGGAAACGATGAGCGGAGGGCTCGGCCTGCTCGATTACGACGGCGATGGCTGGCTCGATGTCTATCTCGTCCAGGGAGGCAAGTTCCCCCCCAGCCGAGAGGCGCCGAACACCGGCGATCGCCTTTTCCGCAACAAGGGCGACGGCACGTTCGAGGACGTCAGCGTACGATCGCGCATCACCGAGCTGCCTCACGGATATGGCCACGGCGTCGCGGTCGGCGACATCGACAACGACGGCCACCCGGATCTGTTCCTGACTCGATGGCAAGCCTACGCCCTCTTCCGGAACAAGGGAGACGGCACGTTCGAAGACGTTACCAGCAAGGCCGGCTTGGCGGGCGACCGCGATTGGCCAACGTCGGCGGCCTTCGCGGACATCGACGGCGACGGCGACCTCGATCTTTATGTTTGTCACTATCTCGCCTGGGACAGCAAACACCCACGTGAGTGCTGGGACAAGGCTCGCAATACCTTCACCTTTTGTGGACCGCCTGAATTTCACGCCCAGCCCGATCACCTGTTCCGCAACGACGGGGGGCGCTTCGTCGATATCTCGACCGAGGCAGGAATCGTCGACGGTGATGGGCAGGGGCTTGGGGTTGTCGCGAGCGACCTTAATGGTGACGGACGCATCGATCTCTTCGTGGCCAACGACCAATCGGCCAAGTTCCTCTTCTTGAATCGCGGAAACCACCGCTTTGAGGAGGTCGGCCATATCGCCGGCGTCGCCAGCAACGCAAGCGGTTTGTACCAGGCGAGCATGGGTGTCGCCTGCGGCGATGTCAACGGCGACGGATTGCCGGACCTCGCCGTCACCAACTTCTACAACGAATACACAGCCCTATACCTGAACCTGGGTGACGGCGTGTTCAGCGACCATTCCGCGGAGTACGGCCTCACGGTGGCCAGCCGCTACCGGCTTGGGTTTGGGATGGCCTTTGTCGATTTCAACAACGACGGCCGGCTCGATCTGGTGACAGCCAACGGCCACGTCGATGAAGGTCGAACCGATGTTCCGCAACAGATGCAGGCGCAGCTCTTCGCAGGCGCAGAAAAGGGGCATAAACTGGTCGACGTGACCGACCGCGCCGGCCCTGCCTTCCAGCTCGAGCTCCTGGGACGCGGCCTGGCTGCGGGAGACCTGGACAATGATGGACGGGTCGACCTGGTGATCCTTCCACAGAACCGACCCGCGGTTTACTTCCACAATCGGACTGGGGGCGGCCGTTCCCTCACCCTCCTGCTCGAAGGTACGTCTTCGAACCGAGACGCCGTCGGAGCGCGGGTCGTCGTCGAGTCCGGTAAGCGTCGCCAGATCGCCTGGCGAACAGGCGGGGGAAGCTACCAGTCCGCCTCGGATCCCCGCCTCCATATCGGACTGGGAACGGCCGATCGCGTCGACCCGGTTGAAGTGACGTGGCCATCCGGCCGGGTTGATCGTTACAAAGGACTCGAGCCGGGACGAGGCTACCGACTCCGTGAAGGAGACTCATCTCCCAAGGCTCTCCCCGGCTTTCGGCGCGAACCTGCTTCGAGGTAGAGTTCACCCAACTGGCCGGGATGGCCCGCGGCCCGACCTCGGCCGAGCTGCGGGAGCAGGTGCTGGAGGCGCGGGCGCGGCACTCGAAGCGGTTCGGCCTGCAAGTCAACGGCTGGACGCCGGTGCGCAGGTGCGGAAGTTCTGCGCCTTGGTGCCCGAGTCGCGGGCGTTCCTCAAGGCGGTGATGGAGGACATGGGGCTGTCGGCGCGGGCTCACGATAAGGTCTTGCGCGTAGCCCGCACGATCACCGACCTGGAAGGCCAGGACGACATCAAGCCCCAGCACATCGCCGAGGCCGTCGGCTACCGTTCGCTCGATCGGAGCGTCTGGGCGTGATAGGCAGGGTGGGCAGGGATCGATCGCGTTGAATCATACCGGAGAAAAGATGGAAGTGATGCCTGGCCTTGTCCTTCGCGTTCCATGAGCGCCCCCATTGTGAAATCCGGAGCACTTGGGGAGGATTGAGATAGAGGCAGGAACCGTTCTACGTCTTTACCAATCTCGGGCGACTTGCTACAACGAGCCGGTCATGTTGGACATCGAAAAGTCTGCGGCAGGAACGTCCCCTCAGTCGGATTCTCAGGAATGGGCCGAGTTTCTGGGCTCGATCGTGAGTTTCGTTGAGTTCCGGTGCAAGGACCCTCGCAAGTGCTACCTGGAACTCAAGGAATTGGCCGAAAGGCGACTCGCTGAGCCAGACGCCGCTGAGCGGGCGCTTCAACGCGATCTCAAGGGCGAGATCATGCCTGAACTCTCCGAAAAACCGAACGCTCTCGAGACGTCCCCGCCGATTCGGCCGGATTCCCTCGACGAGCTCCTGGCGGTGGTCGTGGATGACCCCGAGACCTGGTTATCGACCCCAAGCGCACAACTGGGGGGGAGGAAGCCCGGTGACTTGATCGGGACTCATGAGGAAGCCAAGGTCGTATCCCTCCTCCAGGCCGTCGACCAGGGTCTTTTCTGATGAAGACAGGCGGCTGCGCCAAGCTCTCCCTCCAGCCGCAAACGGGGACCTGGTTCCGCGCACTGAACCTGAGGCACTGGAGGTCTCGACTCAACACCGATCATTCGAGGACATCTCGAAGCCGATTCAGCGATGCTTCGGTCGCTACCCCGCTCTACCGAATCCTCTATCTGGGGGAAAACCATCAGGTCGCCATCTATGAGGTCGGGGCGCTCCTCGGAGACCCGAACGCACCCCTGTCCAGCCCGAAGGGTTCCTGGGTGCTCATGAGCTTGCAAGTCACTCTCTATCACGTCGCCGATCTCTGCAATATCACCCAGCAAAGACTAATCTCAACCAACGACCAGGTGTTAACCGGCGCCTGGGCGAACAGTTCAGTAGCGGCACCGACCCATCAGCTCGGCGCTGCGCTTCACGCGCTCCCCTTTTTGGAGGGCTTTATCTTCCCTTCCTCCAAGGTGGGAAGTCGCAACCTGGCGATCTTCCCAGACAAGCTTGACGCGCGAAGTTCGATCGTTTTTCAGAATGAGTTAGATATGAAAAAAGAGCAATTCGTTTAGCAGGGGTGATGGCAGAACCGCTGCCGGGCGGATAGCGATGGTGGTATTGGGTTCCTGGCAATGAATCTTCCCGAGCACCGCTACATCCGCTGCTGAAGCTCGATGAGAGAAGCGACACATTTCGGCTGAAAAGAAAAGCGACATCGATTTCGACTCCATTTCGGCTGAAAAGAAAAGCGACACCGATTTCGACTCCGAGAGGAAAACCGAATGATCAGGAATCGGGCGCCTGGTCGTTTGTGCGCACATCTTTAAAGCCGAGTTCGGCCTTGACTTGCTCCCAGGGAATGGCGCCCTTCTCGGCGACTTCCGCCAAAGCGCGGCGCGCCTCCTCAAGATCGTGCCGGTTCTCGATCGCTTCCAGCAAGGCTAAGTCTTCGACCGAAACGATAGCGGCTACTCCCTTGTTGTGTCGCTCCAAGAGGAACCTCTTACCGTTCTTGATTTTTCTGAGCACGCGGGCAAATTCCTGCCGCGCTTTGCTGGTCGTTATCTTGATCATGTCCACTCCCGCAGTCGAATTTTGTACAAACACCGGAGAATCGATTCTCGATGGTCGGCAGTGTTGAGCCATTTGAACGGTACGTATATTATGCGTGGTATCGCCTAGAGTGTCTAGTGTAAACCGTCCACGAATGGCGTGTCTAGACTAGACCTAGTCCGTATGGCGAATGATTCCATTGGCGCGTGCGGACCAAGTTTGTACAATTCACTCTCCACGTGGAGCGATTGCCACGAAGAGAAACCCAAGCCTCTAGGAGCCTGTCTGAGAACTCTGACCCGCATTGTCGCGGATGAGCCAGGTGTACGGACGGAGTCGGTTCGGGCACAATGCGGGTTTCCGACCTTTCCTCTACCTTGGTGCCTGATCGGGGAGCCGAATCATGGAGGGCCGACGCAAGACCTACCGAGCCTGGGACCCTCGACAGAATGGTCACGACGCCATCTCGCCGCGGGAGGCGCTCCCCGAAGACGATCTGGTGTTCTTCCTCATCGATCTCATCCCGCAGCTTGACCTCACTCCGTTCCACAAGCATTATGCCCAGGAACTGCGCGGCCAACCCCCCTTCGACGTGACCATGATGGTGACGCTGCTGGTCTATGCCTACTGCATCGGTGTCCGCTCCAGCCGGAAGATCGCCGCCGCCTGTGAGCGCAATCTGGCGTTCCGAGCCATTGTCGGTATCGATCGGCCCGACTTCCGCACTATCAGCGATTTTCGCAAGATCCACCTGGCGGCACTGCGGCCCCTGTTCCTTGAGGTGCTGCGCATCGCGGGCGAGTTGGGGATGGTCAAGTTGGGGAACCTGTCCACCGACGGGACCAAGATGGGGGCCAACGCCTCGCGGCACAAGGCGATGAGCTACGGCTACATGGGGAAGGAAATCGAACGGCTGAAGGCCGAGATCGAGCAAATGCTCCAGGAAGCTGAGCAGCTCGACGCCGAGCAAGATGCGGCGTTGGGGAGCCGTCGCGGCGACGAACTGCCGGCGGAATTGAAGCGGCGTGACGATCGGTTGGCCAAGATTCGCGAGGCGAAAGCGCGGCTGGAAGCCGAGGCGGCTGCCCGGGCGGACGAAGAACAACGCCGCCGGGATCAGGCCCAAGCCCAGCGGGAAGCGGACGGCCGCAAACGCCGGGGCAAGCCACCGGCTCCGATCGATCCGAGTCCCGAGGAGAAGGCGCAAATGAACTTCACCGACCCCGAAGCGAAGATCATGAAGCAGAGCAACAAGGGGTTCGATTATTCGTACAACGCCCAGGCGGTGGTGGATGGCGCGCACCAGATCATCGTCGCCCCGGACGTGACCTCAGCGCCCAACGACAAGGAACAGGCGGTGCCGATGGCGCAAGCAGCCTTAAACAATCTGGAGGCGGCTGGGATCCCGCGGCCGATGGCCAGCGACGGGACCCCGACGCCGATTCCGAACACGGCGGACACGGGCTATTTCAGCGCGAAAGCGGTGGCGGGACTGGAGCAGCTCGGCATGGACCCGTATGTGGCTGTTGAGCGTCAGAAGCACCACGTGGCTGCGGTGACGTCGGCGACGACGGCTCCCGCACCGGAAGCGAGTGTGAACGAGAAGATGCAGCACAAACTGCGTACGGCGGCCGGCAAAGCCCTGTACGCGGCGCGGAAGCAGATCGTCGAACCGGTCTTCGGCCAGATCAAATTCGCGCGGGGGATTCGCCAGTTTCTGCTCCGTGGCTTGGAGAAAGTCTCCGCCGAGTGGCAACTGATCTGCCTGACCCACAATCTACTGAAGATTTGGCGCCACACCTGCGCCGCCGCCGAGAGTTGAGTGGGATAGTGCGCGCCGAGGGCGCGGCCGAGGCCGAAATGGCCAAGGCCCGGTGGGAACCCAGGGGCCAAGGCGAGACACGGGCGAATTCTCGGACAGGCTCCTAGGCAGAAGAAATCCGAGAAAACCCGGTTACACACAGCATGGCAACTGATCCGTCCGATGGATATCGAGTCCAGTTCGCACCCTCGGCTGCCCGTCAGGTCAGGAAGCTTCCGAACTCCTTGCAAGAGCGGCTGGTCCGACGCATCGATGACCTTGCGGCTGAGCCGCGGCCCCGCGGCTCGATCAAGCTTGAGGGAGAGGACGATCTCTATCGGATCCGTGTAGGGGACTACCGTGTCATTTACGCGGTGCGAGATGAAGAGCTGATCGTTCTGATTGTCCGTGTCGGGCATCGCCGCGATATCTATCAGGATCGGGACTGAGGGAATCAAAGAGGTCAGGAGCCGATTTCGCGTTTTGGCTCCTGACCCGAATGGCACGAGAAGGAAAAACGGGGACAAGAAGGAAAAACGGGGACATCGCGCATATCGACAAGAAGAAGGAAAAACGGGGACATCGCGCATATCGACAAACGGAAAGCGTACCCGACTCAGTCAGGGCGAGCGAACGGATCGACCGGCCAGACCAGGTCCATAATCAGGAGCTGGAAGTCAGGTCGCGAGCGGATCGGGTCGAGGTCGGTGTCGATCCGCATGTGGTCGGCCCGAGTCCAGCCGGCGGTGACGGCCCGGCGCAGCAGCTCCATCGCCTTGTCCGCCTCGGCCCGGCCATCGGCGGCCTCATCGGCGGCGCCGGAGATCAGCGATTGGAGGCAGGCGATGTCGTAGACGTCGACAGGTCTCGGGCTCGTCAGACCTTCGAGGACGGTGATCCCCTCCTGGAAGGCCGAGACCGCCTGGGTGAGTCGGCCGCACTTCTGGAGGACGATCCCGTGGTGCCTGAGGCCGCCGACCAGGTTCCTCTGCTGAGATGGATCGGCCTCGAACAATTTGCGATGCATCGCCATGGCCTTGTCTGACCACGGCAGCGCCTCCGAAGGCTTGCCAGTCGCGCAGTGGAAATCAGCGAGTTCTTCGTAGACCCCGACGGGCTGAGACTGGAGGGCGAGGTCGCCTGGGTGAGCCTCGGCCAGCCTCGACGCGACCGTCGCCGCCGATTCGTACGATGCCCGTGTCTCGGACACCCGTCCGGCCTGGGCGTGAATCCGCGCGATCTGCCAGTGGATCCTGACGAGCTGCATCTGGTCCCGGATGACGGAACTGTCCGCCTTCACCAGGATCTCCCGGGCCTTCCTGGCCCGCTCGAACACCGGCAGGGCCTCGGCAGGTCTAGCAGACCCCATCAGGATTTCTGCGGTCGTCACGTCGATCCAGGCGCGATCGCGGGTGACGGAGAGGAGAGTCGGGTTGGCGTCCCCCATCGCTCCGAGCACCTCGCGAGCCCGGTCGGAGGCCGCGAGCGCCTCGTTCTGGCGGCCGGCGCCCTCCAGGGCGATCGCCATGTTGCCGAGGGTCCGGACCAGCTCATGGGCAATCTTTGCATTGGTCGGGTCGGGGCGGAAGAGCGTCTCGCCCAGGTCACGTGCCCGGCCGTAGACAGCCAGAGCCTCATCCCTTCGGCCCGCATTGTCAAGGCGCGAGGCCAGCGAGTCGCACGTCTGGGCGAGCGCGAATCGGAGCTGCTCGACCGAAGGGCTACTCCTGACCAGCTCTTCCAGGATCGCACTGGCTTGCTCGAGCGTGTTCAGGCCCTCGGCCGTGCGCGAGTTCTCCACGAGAAGCTCTCCATGAAGATGTTCGATCCGGGCCAGCTCGCTCCGACGACCGAGATCGGCGGGGTCGGCGTCGACCAGAGCCTGGGCGATCGCGCGTGCCCGGCCGATGGCGGCCAGGGCCTTGTCCTTCTGTCCGACGCTCAAGAGCCGGAGTGCGACGGCAACGTTGCTCTGTGCGACGTCGTTTTGGAGCTCCGCGTCGGCTAGGGCCTCGCTCGCCAGGTCCTCGAACAGGGCCAGGGCACGCCGATGCATCGCCAGCGAATCCTTCATCGAGTCGAGTTGCATCGTGAGCTCGCCCACCTCGTGGTAGGCGCGTCCCAGCGCCCGGCGGGAGTCCCGATCCGTCTGCCCCACCAGCAGTCCCTCGAGCTTGCGATAGAACTCCTGTGCCCCGCGCAGCAGCTTGGTGCGCAGCGCGCCGAACTCCTTCTGTTTGAGCAGCAGATCCTCGCTGACTCCCGTGTGGAACATCCGGACCGCCTCCTGGGCCAGCTCGAACCTTGCCCGCTCGCGCTGGTTGGAGGCCGCGAGCGCCGTGTTGGCTGCCTTCAGGTTCGCATTCGCCCGGGTCTGGACCGCCAGCACGGCAGCCGTCCCGACCAGCGCCACGAGCACTGTGGCGCCCGCGGCCGCCACCGCCGTTCGGTTGCGCCGGGCCCACCGCCGCGCCCTCCTCACCCACGGCTCGCGCCAGGCGGTGACCGACTCGTCAGCCATCCACCGCTCCACGTCCTCGGCCAGCGCCTTGGGCGAGGCATGGCGATCATCCGGCTTGAGAGCCATCGCTTTGAGGCAGACCGCCTCCAAGGCCCGGTCGATCGTCGGATCGACCGCCCGAGGCGGCCGGAATCCCCCTTTCTGCACGCCGCGGATCACTTGGGCGACTTCCCCTTCGAACGGCGGCTTGCCGGTGAGCAAGCAGTAGAGCGTCGCGCCCAGGCTGTAGACGTCCGAGCGCGGCCCCAGGTGCTCGAGGTCGCCCTCGGCCTGCTCGGGACTCATATAAGCCGGGGTCCCCAGGGCGCTGCCCGGCAGCGTGTCGGCACTGCCGCTAGCCGAGCTCGGCATCAGCGTCCGCTCGCCCGATGCGGACCCCGGCTCGACCCGTCCCAGGGGCTTGGCCAGTCCCCAGTCGACGACGAGTGTCTCACCGTGCTTGCCCACGATGATGTTGCCCGGCTTGATGTCGCGATGCAGGACGCCACGGCTGTGCGCGTATTCGATGGCATTGCAGACATCCGTAAAACGACGCAGGAGGTTCCGCAGGTCCAGCGAGCGGCGGCCGGGCTCCTTTTTCAGAGCGTCATCGGCGTGGAAGTGATCGATGGCCTCCTTGAGCGAGTCGCCGCGGATGAACCGCATGGCGTAATAGGGCCGGCCGTCGCCGTAGGTCCCCAGGCCGTAGACCGGGACGATGCCGGGGTGCTCCAGCCCACCGGTCACCTCCGCCTCCAGGAGGAAGCGCGAGCGGCTGGTAGGATCGTCGGCGTGATGGTCGAGGATCTGCTTCAGAGCCACCTCGCGATGCAACTCCGTGTCCAGCGCGACGAAGACGGCGCCGAGGCCGCCCCGCGCATGGGGCCGCAGGACGCGGAACCGCTGCCCGTCGGAGGTCGCCGAACCGACGGAGTAGCTGGCGGTGCGGTCGTCGTCGGCATCGGACTGGCTCGATGCCGGACCGGAGCCGACGTGGGCGAGAGTTCTCTCGATTTGACTGTCGCCGAGTGCGGCGAGACTTTCGCGTGTGGATCGTCCGGCGGGGATGGCGGCCAGGCTCTTCTCGATGATCCCGCCATGTTTCTCCTCATGGAGCCCGACCATCGCCTGGACCACACCGCACTGGTTGGCATTCAGGTCGCCGCGGTCGACCAGATATTCCGCGATCGGGCGGCCCTTATCGCGACTCCAAGCCCGGAACGCGGCGACGAGCTGGTCCTGATCGATCAGGCCGTTCTGGAGTGCCAGCAATCCGAAGAGGAGGTTGCGTTCCGCGTAGACGGCGGCCATGAGATGGGTCTCCCGACATCGGGCGCGAGCCGTTGGCACTGTGTCCCCGACGACGGGAGCTTCTGGCCGCGCCGCACGCTTCACCGGGTGGATTATCGCATATCGAATCGCCTACGGCACTCACACTCTGGTCACATGGGCGAGTACTCGGCGGGTGGAAGAATCAGGACGCCAGCGACGTCCTTGTTTCCCCACCCTGCGTCCCTGTTTCCCCACCCCGTGCAAAATGAAGCGGCTCGCCGTGCACTGAGAAGACTCCAGGGGCGGGCGCAGGGCTGATGGTTCCATCGTCAAGGCATAAGACGGCGTATCGCCCCGTCAAACGAAAAAAGCCGCGCCACCCGGGATGACCCGGGAGGGCGGCTTCTTGCGTTTTCGTCGTCGTTTTTCAGTCTTCCAGGACCGGCTCAGCGAGGGCAGCATCCGCCCGTTCTCTGCGGATCTGGCGAGCACGCTCGTAGGAATCCTTGACGGCCCCGCGGGCGTGCTCCCACGGAATCACGGCTCCCTTGTCGTACCACTTGTTCTCGAGCTTATCGTCGATCGCGTCGAAGTCCATCTCCGGGAAATTCAGCTCGCCCTCGGCTCCATAGCGATAGGCGGGCTCATACGTCTCGAACGTATCCCCCGGATGCACGTAGGGACGCGAACTAAAATTGTCGCGGAGCCAGTTGTCCTCGGTCGTCGGGTCGATCAGCTCGCCGACCCCCTTGCCGGCATAGCCACCGGCGACGGCGCCCACGGCCGCACCGACAGCGGCACCGACGGGGCCCGTGACCGCGCCGACAGCCACTCCGCTGGCGGCCCCGGCCACAGCGGCCCCGATGCCGGTTTCGATGGGATGCGAGCCCGGCGCGTCGGTGATGGGGTCGGGATTGCGGCTGCCCTTGGGCGGCAGGTCGACTTTCTTCTCGCGCTTGTCGATATCCACGATGTGTCCTCCTGGCAAGAGCCCAATTGAGATCAATCGTCCGGCGGAAGTCGCCGGTCGGATTGCTTTGATTCGAGATATCAGCAAATCGCTTGCCGGTTTGAAAGAAAGCGCGTCAGATTCAACGAGCCGTGATGACTCGGCCCAGGACGGCGATCATCAAGTCCCAGGCCAAACGACCAGGCTCGGCAGGACCTCGACGCGCGGGTGCTCGATGAACCAGCGGTCCCACGCCTGGGCGAACGCCACGTCGGCCTGGCCGCTCTTCTGTCGGCCGTCGGTGACCAGGACGAGCAAGTCTCTGTCGACGGCCGCCTGGCGTTTGGCGTGGTCCCGGCGACCCTCGGAATCGGTCCAGGTCGCGTAGTCGGGCGCCTCGACCCATTTCGCGTCGAGGAGCTGGTCGAGCAGTTCCGGCTCGACCGCGAGACCGGCCAGGCGCGCCTTGAGCAGCGTCAGATCGCCGGCGCAGGCCTCCCGGATCCGGGCCACCAGCGGCAACTTCCCCGACTCATGACTCCCGGCCACGCTGATGGTCAGTGGTCAACGCTCTCCGGGTGCCGCTTGGTATAAGGTTTGGTGTTTAGGCCCTTATGGGCCGCGCATCGACAATTTGTTGTCGATGGTTGACTTTTAATTCAACTACCCCGCAGGGGCCACTTGTTCCGGGCGCAGTCCCGGAACAAGCGTAGAGTCTTCCTCCGTAGGATCCCTGCGCCGTGCCGCGCCTCTGGGGATTCCGAATTCCGGATTCGCGATTCCCGATTCCCGGATCATTCCCCTCGGGAATCCGGAATCGCGAATCGGGAATCCCGATGGGGTTGCGGCCGAAGGCCGCGTTAGGACCTGCTCAATCAACTGCGTGATGAGCAGGCGGACGATCGGGTCGCCGCTGAGCATCTCACAAAACTCCTCGACTGCGGGATAGAGAAGGGCGACGCCGGACTTCGAACGTACTTGCTTCGTGAGGCCCTCGAGCCAGTCTTCCAGCGCGTCCTGGTGGGGCAGCCACCGGCCAATTCGATGCCAGCCATGCTGCTTCAGTCGAACGCGCTCCTCGACTCGGCTCATCCCACAAGCGATGGGCGGTTGACCTGAAACGCGGTAGGTATGTCAGTATCTCGCTCCCGCAACCGGCATTCCTCGGCACAGCGTCGGCACGTCTCCGCACACTGGCGGCAGCGATCGGCCTGGTGCTTTCCGCACCCAGCCGCACAGAGATCACACGCCCGGCAGAGGTCCGTCGCGAGTTGCGTGCCGCGGCTGGTATAACCCGAGCAGATCCAGCACAGTTCCGCACAGTCGCGGCAAGTGCGGAGGCAGTTCGCCATCTCGGGGTCAACGTGGAGGATATTCAAGGTCGTACAGTAATCAGGGATGCTTGCGGGCAGGTCGGCGCGCCGGTTGCATACATTCCACCGATATCCACGCTGAGGGGGCTACGCACCCCCTCGGATCATCAGTCGGCGATCGGCGTAAGTCCGGTGCCATGCGACGTCCAGATCGGCCGAAGGGAGTCTCTTCACTCACGATTTCAGCCATTCGCGAGTCGGGAACCTTCATGAGCCAGCACGCTATACCCGCGCAACGAGGATTGACGGCCTACGAGGCCGAGCAAGTTCGGCAGATTGCCGCCTGGAAGTCGGAGCCCACCAACCCCCTTTCCGAATTGTGGAAAATGATCACCCTCCCCGTCGCCAAGGCCGTGGAAACGGTGATCCCCGACGCAGTCGTCCGCTTGGCGATGGAACGATCCTACGACGCCTCTGAGCTACTCGCCGGACGCAAGGACATCCAGAATCAGGCCGGCGTGAAGAGCCTCACGGCGTTGCGGGAGAAGTCGCTGGAGGAGTGCGACCACCTGGCCAAACAGGTCGGTCTAGCGATGCAGGCGTTAGCCACGGCCGAGGGTGCAGCCACGGGTGCCGGTGGCGTCTTGACCACCTTGGTTGATGTCCCCATATTGTTCGTCGTAGCGCTCCGGACGATCCTCAAGATCGGTCATTGCTACGGATATCCGCTCAATCGGCGGAAGGACCGTCCCTTCGTCGTGGGCGTGCTCATCGCCGCAAGTTCCGGCTCACTGGAGATCCGGCGTCAGCGGCTCGGCCAACTCCGCGAGCTCGAGGATCTGCTCCTCGAAGAAACGCAGATGGAGGTCCTAGCCCAGGAAGCCCTGGCCTTTCTCTTTCAGCTCGAGGTCTTCGAGGAAATACCCGGGGTCGGCGCCATATCGGGCGCCCTCCTGAACCTGACTTTCATGCATCGGGTTGACGTCACGGCGCGGCGGATCTTCCAGGAGCGTTGGCTCCGCGACCTAGGGAAGATCCAAGAAGTTGCACCGGCCGAGGTCCCGGCGCGGCAACTCGCGAGCGGTTGGCCTGGGGCGTTGGGGCGGGCCACCTACGCAGGGGCCTACTACATGGGTTTCGGGCTGACATTTCCGGTTTGGATCGCCGCCTCGCTGTTCCGGCCGATGGACAACGCCATGGCCCGCGGCCTGTGGGATGGAGCGGCGGCCGCCACGGAGGCGGCCGGGCAGGCTCTCGGTCGATCTCGGGGTGCCGAAACACAATTGCAGTCACCGGATCGAGCTCGGGCCATGGCAGGGCGCAGGCGCGTTCAAATCCCGGTTGGAACTGCGTGATGATCCGTCTTAATAGTCGCGGCGAACCTGTTAGCTGACCACGAAGCCAATCGTCCTGCCAGGACCGTGTTCTGAGAATGCAAAACGACGGCTGATTGGGGGCCGAATGCTGTGATACGCCAGGGCCGAGCCGCACTGAACGATCGTCTCCCGGTTACGCAGACTCATCCTCCTCGGGCTGGCGAGCGTGCCGTGAACGTACAACAATCGGCTGGATGCACTGATGACGAGGTCAGACAGATGAGGCCAATCCGCTCCATCGAAGAGCTGACGCGACGTAATGTCGCGATTATCGCAGAGATGGAGAAGGCGGCGACCAACCTCCGTACGCGCGGGGATCGGATGGCCGATCGGATCTCGGCGTGGGTCGGCAGTTGGACGTTCATCATCATCCAGACGACGATCCTACTGATCTGGATCGCGTTGAACCTGGCCGCTTGGGTGAACCATTGGGATCCTTATCCATTCATCCTCTTAAATCTGGCTCTTTCATTCCAGGCGGCGTATGCCGCACCGATCCTCATGATCAGCCAGAACCGCCAGGCGAGACTCAGCGAGCGCCGCAATCACCTCGACTTGCAGATCAACATGCTGGCCGAGCAGGAGACCACTCAGATCCTTCATCTCTTGCGACTCCTCTGTGAGCATACCGGCATCCGTCTCGACAAGGATGACAACGGCCGGGCCCTCGAGGAAGACACGAAGCACGCCGAGATCGTCCGGCAGATCCAGGGGAAGATCGAAGAGCTGGCCGTGGAGACCTTGCAAGTCCTGGAGGGACATGCCGTCGAGGAAACCGAAACGTCCGACGATCTATCGCTCTAGCCTTGTAGACGGTGCCCATCTATCCAGACTTCATCCATCGTCGACACCGGGCGTGAGCGCGTTTTCCCGCCTGCCGGTGAGTTACGGTTCGATCGAGGATGCCCTGGAGGGGACATGATGACTTCCGACAACGAGAGCCTGCACGGTAATGCTCCGGATAAGGCCGATATTGCCTTGCTCCTGATCGATGTGATCAACGACCTGGACTTTCCGGAAGGGGAGCATTTGTTGCGGCACGCCTTACCAATGGCCGAACGCCTCTTGCGCCTGAAACTCCGCATGAAGGCGGCCGGCATCCCCGTAGTTTACGTCAACGACAACTTCGGGCGCTGGCGTTCGAACTTCACTAGCCAGGTCGAGCACTGCTTGAATGACGGAGTGCGAGGCCGACCGATCGCGGAATTGTTGATCCCCGATCCCGACGATTACTTCGTGCTGAAACCCAAACATTCCGGGTTCTTCTCCACGACCCTCGACCTCTTGCTCGAACATCTGGGTACGAAGACGGTGATCCTCACGGGCATTGCCGGGAATAACTGCGTGTTATTCACGGCGAATGACGCCTATATGCGTGACTTCTCGCTGATAGTTCCTTGTGACGGCGTAGCGTCCAACACCGAGCAAGAGAACGCCAACGCCCTGGAGCAGATGAGGAAGATTCTCAAGGCAGACATTCGCCCTTCAACCGAATTGGTATTCGCTACAACCCATCAAGAAGATATCGGCAGGGCGGGGGCGCCACGATGCCGACACGACACGGGGGACCGCCGGAGGTCGTGATGCGGGTCAGGGATTGACAGGCGCGTTCTGACCCCTAGCCGATTCGTTGCCCTCGTCGCGATCCGAAGTAAGGCAGAAATGGCTCGACGGTCGAACGGGCCCGGCCACGTGCTGATGGCAAGACCGCGAAGGTTCACAATATCGAGCAGCGCAATTGATTCTCGACCATACATCTGCTCGGCATATTCCGGAAGTTGAAGGATTCCCAGTATCCTGGTTTCTCGATCGCCAACTCAGGCGCCCCCGGCCTGAAGGTTTCCAGAGGAATCCCGGCCTCACGGATGCTCGAAAGTGAGTCGCTCACCGTAGGCAGCCTCGGTAAATGCCTCAATCGCCTGCTTCAAGCTCAGTGCCGGGAACTTCATTTCGTCGGTCGTGATCTCGCCCAGACCGAGCTTCCCCGCCTCCCAGAGGTGCCGGACGGCCTGGGGACCGAAGCCCAGTAGCTTGGCGCCGACGACGTCAGCCGCCAGCGCATCGGTGCTGGCGAGGACCAGCCCCGTCTCGACCGCGTGGCCTCCCAGAGGACCGGTCGCGATCATCGCCGGGTGTCCCACCGTGATCGCCAGGTCGATCTTGAATCGTTTGGCCATCGCTGCGATGAATGAGTGCATGTCATCCATGAAATGGTGTTCGTGTTTCTGCTTACTGCGCGGGTGGCCGTAGTAATCGGCCGCCGGGTAACTCATGGCAACGTTCTTCAGAGCCATGGTGACCGTGGCCGTCTGGTGGAGCTTGAGCTGGCTGAGCACGATCAGGGTCTCGTACTCAAGGACGCGGGGATTGACCATCACCGACGCCTGAGGGCCCCGGACCTCTTCGTCCGCACCATACTCCAACTTGACCTCCTGAAATGGCGGACGATTGTGGTCGAAGAACTCGACCCCCTCTTGCTCGACGACCTCCATCAAGCCGGCAACGCGAAAGATAGCGTCAGTCTCGCCGGCGCCCGAGCCGCCAGTGACCACCAGCCGGCGTGGTGCGAACCGCTTGACGTATCGCAACACCGCTCGGAGCGTGTCGGGCTGCGTAACTCCGGTCTTGTCGTTCTCATCGGCGTATGTCTCATTCGGCTTGACCGCCACCAATCGGTCATGGACAAGCCGCGCCAGGTCGGGGATTCTCCCGAGCGCGTCATCGATCGCCCGCTCGATCGATTGGTCCCGCGTGATCACGATCGTCGCCATAGTCGTTTCCTCAAGCGTCGATTCCTGTTGGATCGAAATCGCACAATTCTCGTTTTCCTCGGGAAATCCGCAAAATGCAAACAACGGGCCAACCCAACTCCTTATTGAGCAAATATTGATGAATATCCAGGGCACTCTTTTTGCACGCTTAGATCACACTCTGTTCCCGAGTTCGACCAGCGGTTACTCTCGACCAACGGATGGATGCTCTCAGTCGATCGATGGATCGTCCTTTGTCGCGGCGCCGGCCGCACCCAATCGGACCCGGATGTCCATGCCGGCGGTTCATGGTACCGGGCTTTCTGCAGGAGGACCTTATGGGCCTGTTCTCGAGCATGACCCTGAATTCCCTCGATGACCTGTTCGTCGCTCAGATCCAGGATCTTTACGACGCGGAGCAGAGGCTGACCAAAGCCCTTCCCAAGATGGCTGAGGCGGCCTCGAGCCAGCAACTGAAAACGGCCTTCACGACTCATCTTCGCGAGACCGAGCAACACGTGGCGAGGTTGGAGAAGATCTTCGGGTCGATGGGCCTGACGCCAGAGCGGGAGACCTGTGAGGCGATGAAGGGATTGATCGCCGAGGGCGAGGAGGCAGTGGGAGCCAGTGGGGATGCGCACGTCAAGGACGCGGCCCTCATCGCCGCGGCGCAACGCGTCGAGCACTACGAGATCGCCGGTTACGGGACCGTTCGTACTCTCGCCGAACACCTGGGACATCAGGAGGTCGCCAAGACTCTTCAACGAACTCTGGATGAGGAGGCCGCCTGCGATAAGAAGCTGACCAAGATCGCGGAATCGTCGGTCAATGTCGGGGCGGCGCGCGCATAAACATCGTCACTGAGGCCAGGGAGAGCCTGACGAGATTTCCAAAGGCTGGCGCCTGGCCACCGGGCTGACTGTCGAAGTGCAGCCGGCCCGCCCCAAGTCGGAGAGGAGCGGGTTCGGTCCGGCGATCTTCGGACGCCCGCCGAGACCGGAACTTCTCACTGCAATGCTCAGGAGAGCCCTTTCGTCGCGGATGAGTTGCGCGGCGGAAGGGCTCTCGCATTTAATAACAATCCCCGTCCCCCCCCATCCTCCGGCGCACCCAACGGGGTCTCCCCAACCCGACGCGCAGGTTGGCGCGGGGAACAACGCGACAGCCTTAATGGTGTGCAAGACCTTCGGCGTAAGGGATTCCACGCAATCCCGCTCCTGCGTCCCTGAATCGCGTAGTCTTAGAGTCGTCCTCCGTAGGATCCCTGGGCCGTGCGCGCCTCTGGGGATTCCGAATTCCGGATTCGCGATTCCCGATTCCCGGATCATTCCCCTTCGGGAATCCGGAATCTCGAATCGGGAATCCCGATTGGGTTGCGGCCGAAGGCCGCGTTAGGCGAAGAGTATCGACCTTGACTAAGCCCCATCAAGGGGGCCTTGAGCGAGTGGTTTGAGTGATCCCAGCAGTGGCTTTCGTCAAGCCGAACATCAAATGGCACGAGTTGTGCGGCAGTGCCCATCTACAAGGACTGGCGATTGTGAGGGATCCCTCCGGCTCACCCTCCTCAACGTCTCAGGAAGAAAAAACACCAGGTACGCCGCGGCGGGTCCGACCGAACCTTCGGATCGACGTCGGCGCACCGATCGAGATACGCATTCAGAATCATCACATGAACACATACAATAAAAACCGACTCTCTATTCGTCCATCGGTAACCGAAGCCGGTCTGGAGCAGCGATTGGTGCTGGCCAGCGGCACGGGGGGAGCGTCGGTCGCGACGGCGGCGGTGGTTTATTCGATACCGTCGCCCATCTACGCGGAGCTGGACATCACGCCCCCGCCGGCGGCACCACCGGTCAGTGTCCGCGTGGCCCGGGCCAGGGAGTCGCATCACTTGACCGTTACCCGCCTGCGAGCCGACTATGACCGACAGGTCCACACCGCGACGAGGGACCTCAAAGCGGCGATCAACGCCGATGTTGCCCAACTCAAGGCCGAGGGTACCGTCCCCACGGCGCAGCAGATGGCGGACTTACAGGCCAGCGTGGCGGGCGCGCTGAACGCGACGGCCTTACGGCTCTCCACGGAGGCGGCGCTCCTGCCGCATTCCGGCACCCGACTCGTACCGGCGATCCAGAATGCGATCCTGGGCTCCAGCCCCAGGAGCCTCACCAATCGCGTGATGGCGCTCGCCCAGTCGGGCCGACTCAGCGGGACGACCCCGGCGCTCTCCAGGGTCCTCCAGAACGCCGGTCAGCAGACAATTTCCCAAATCAACAACTTCTTCAACACGACGCCGGTCAATCAACTCTCGGTCAACAGCAGTGGGCAACGGATCCCGCTCGCGCAGTTCCTGGGCGGTCAGCTCATCAACCAGGTCAGCAATACGCTCGGGTCGCTCGCCCAGAGTTTCCCAACCGTCGCCAACGCGATGCTGTTCCCGAACGGCGTGACCGGTACTCCGACCCAGACCGCCATGAGCGCCTTTGGGACCGAGTTTAACAATGCGCTGTCCACCGCCGCATTCGAGCTTGGCAGTGGCCTTTCTCTCTTTCCCGGCAATTCGAACACGGTCGGGCAACTCCAGCCGGTGCTCTTCGGTACCGTCAACAATCCCAGTGGCGCCACCAGTCTCGCCTCCTCCCTGCAAAACCTCCCGTTCGGGACTTCCACGTTGAACACGGCCGTATCGACGGCTTTCGGCAACGCCCTCCAGAACCTCGTGACGCCCCTGAACGCCTTCCTCGGGCTGACGAGTCCGACGAACCTGACACTTCCCACCAGCGGGTTGACCAATCCTTTCGGATCCGCGTTCACGAGCAGCACCTTCAACAATGGATTCAACAACGGGTTCGTCAACGGCACGAATACCGGGTTCATCGGCTTCGGCATGGCCCCTTCCACCTTCAACACGAACTTCGGAACGGGATTCAACGGCCTTGTCTCGACGTTTAACCAGAACCTTGGCCTCGGCCAATTCAACACCACGGGGACGGAAGGGACGATCGGCGCCGGCGCCACAGGGACCAGTGGGACGATCGGCGCCGGCGCCTCGGGGATCACCGTTAGTGGTCCCTCAGGCGGCACCGGGACCATCGGCGCCACAGGAACCAGTGGCACCACAGACACCAGCTCCACGGGAATCACGGTCATCGGGTCATCTGGCACGGGGACTGGGACAGTCGGCGTCGGGACGGGGACTGGCACCGGCACAGGGACAGGCACCGGTACAGGCACAGGGACTGGTACAGGCACCGTTGTGATCATCGTTTAGCGCCGTCCTTCTCAATTCGTTTGCAGGCGTTCGATGAGCGGCCTGAGGCACTGCTAATCCGTGCGTTCAGAGTGGGTTCCAGCGCGGGAGGAAAGATGAATGAGAGGAAAGTCGCCCGGGCGTTAGGATGGTTCAGCATCGGCCTGGGTCTCACAGAGGTCTTCGCAGGACGTCAGGTCGGACGCGTTCTGGGGATGGAAGACAAGAACTGGCCGTTCCGCGTCTTCGGCATCCGCGAGGTTGCCACGGGAGCCGCGATTCTCGCTATGCCGCAGCCGGGTGCCGGGGTCTGGGCGCGGGTGGCCGGTGACGCGCTCGACTTGACCGCACTCGGATCGGGGTTCACGGAGGACAATCCCCGCAGAGCGAACCTGGCCGCGGCGATTGTAGCCGTCGCCGGGGTCACCGCCCTGGATTATTGGTGTGCACGGCGACTCCACAGCGGCCGGCCCCACGGTTCCATCGCCAGCCACCGCGCCAATGTGGCCGATGGGTCCGCGCCGCATTACCGAAACCGCCATCAACCCTTCGCAATCGTCTGAGCAAAGCCCAATCAACGGATTTGCACCCAAACACGAGAGGACGCCCAATGAGAGCTCTCTGCTGGCACGGGAAGAGCGATGTCCGAGTGGACACGGTCCCCGACCCGACGATTGAGGATCCGCGCGACGTGATCATTCGAATCACGTCGACCTGCATTTGCGGTTCCGACCTGCACCTTTATGACGGCTACATGCCCACGATGGAGGCCGGCGACATCCTGGGGCACGAGCCGATGGGCGAGGTCGTCGAGGTCGGCAAGGATGTTAGAAAGCTCAAGAAGGGCGATCGCGTCGTCGTGCCGTTCACGATTTCCTGCGGCGAATGCTGGTACTGCAAGCGGTCCGAGTTCGCGATGTGCGATCGGTCCAATCCCAACTCCGAGCTCGCCCGAAAGGCGATGGGCCAGTCGCCCGCCGGGCTCTTCGGGTATTCCCACATGCTGGGGGCCTTCCCCGGCGGTCAGGCTGAGTACCTCCGCGTCCCCTACGCCGACGTCGGACCGGTGGTGATCCCCGACGGCCTGCCTGACGAGAAGGTCGTCTTCCTCTCCGACATCTTCCCCACCGGCTACATGGGCGCCGAGAACGCGCAGATCCAGCCCGGCGACACCGTGGCGATCTGGGGATGCGGCCCAGTCGCCCAGTTCACCATCCGTAGCGCCTGGATGCTCGGTGCTGGTCGAGTCGTCGCGATCGACACGGTTCCAGAGCGTCTGGAGATGGCCCGCCAGGGCAAGGCCGAGACGATCGACTTCAAGAAACAGGACGTCTACGAAACTCTGATGGAGATGACCCAGGGACGCGGGCCGGACAGTTGCATCGACGCGGTCGGGGCCGAAGCCCACGCCGGTGGGAGCGTCGATGCCATCTTCGACAAGGCGAAAGCCGCCGTTGGGCTGGCGACCGACCGTCCGCACGCTCTCCGCGAAGCGATCCTGTGTTGCCGCAAGGGGGGCACGGTGTCGATCCCAGGCGTTTATATCGGCTACCCCGACAAGATTCCCCTGGGCGCGGCGATGAACAAAGGGCTGACCTTCAAGATGGGACAGACGCACGTGCAGCGCTACACCGGGCCGTTGCTCGAGAAGATCCAGTTCGGGGAGATCGACCCATCGTTCGTGATCACCCATCGGATCCCGCTGGAGGAGGCGCCGGCGGCCTACAAGATGTTCCGTGACAAGAAGGATCACTGCATCAAGGTGGTCTTGAAGCCCTGACCCGAAAACTCCGGCCCGATTCCGGTGTGTTCCACGACGGTATCGGGCTGAGGGCCGCCATGGCCCGGTGCGAGTCGCTGGCGCGTGCGGGATCGATGGATTCCGCACGTTGTATTTTCATCTCATCCAAATCCCATACGAGGTGTTCCATGCGGCGTCAATACAAATGCATTGTCGCTCTTGTGATATTAGTCGTTCTGCACGCTCCTCTGTCCGCGGCGGCCCAGGATGCGCCGGAACGGGAAAGGGGCACGCCGGCCGGGAGGGCCCCGGATCCGGCTGCTGCGGCGACGGCCGTTCGGCAGGTACCCGGCGACCGACCCGAGCTGCGCCTGACCGATCACGACCGGTCCGACGCGTTCGACCCGAAGAAGCCGGCCCCGCTGACACCGGCTTTCAAGGGCCAGCCCAAGGAGGGACGGATCTCTGGCTTCGACTTCTCGCGTGACCCTCTCAATGCCGATCAGCCGTTTACCACGTTCGAAGCGGTGATGGCCAAAGAGTCCGCCCAGAAAGCGGCGGTCATGGCCGCCCACCGGAAGCTGCTGGAGAGCCGGTGCAATCTCATCCCCAAGCTTGATCCGCAAGCGAAGATGACTCGTGGCAAGCCGCTGTGCGTGGGGCCGACGGCGCGGCTGCCGGAAGGCATAACCTTCGAAAACCTGGCGAATCTGACTCCCGAGGAGATCAGAGCGCGGGGGTTGTTTCCGTATCCGTCACTGCCGCATCCGCTCCAGACCAACGGGGGGCAGGTTTTCCCCCAGGTGCAGACGGCCATGTTTCCTCGGTTGGAACGATTTGACGTCGAGTTCGACCTGCCGAATGAATTCCTGCCCGAGTTTCCACCGGCGATTTTCCTACAAAACCGCCCGGAGCTGGGGGACGTATCCCGCGGCCAGGTGGTGTCTTTGGCTAACTTCCGCGCGCTGTTCAAGGAGATCATGACGCCGGTCCAACTGGAGGGAATGCGCCTCCTATTGACACTACTGCCCGAGGAGGAATTCAATCTCACCGACGATCGGAAGAGTCCGCAGCCCCAGCTCGGGGTGGCGTGTCTGGACTGCCACATCAACGGCCACACTACCGGGCAATTCCACCTCAGCCCGGACATCCGACCGCAAGAACGGCGATTCCGGATCGACACTACCAGTCTGCGGGGCCTGTTCAACCAGCAGATCCACGGATCGAAGAGGAGTTTGCGGTCGGTCGAGGACTTCACCGAGTTCGAGCCACGAACAGCCTATTTCAATGGGGACCCGATCCGGGCGGCGAAGAAGGGATTCCAGGAGTTGCCGCGGAGCGCCATCCCTCACATGGCCCAGGCACAGAACATGTTCGACTTCCCGCCGGCTCCGAAACTGTCGGTGACGGGTCGCCTCAACCCGAAGAAGGCGACCGAGCAAGAACTTCGCGGTGAGAAGCTGTTCTTTGGCAAGGCCGAGTGTGCGGTCTGCCACCCCGCCCCGTTCTATCTCGACGACAAGATGCACGACCTGCACCTCGAGCGGTTCCTGCAAGGCGAGTCGGGCGACGGCCCGATCAAGAGTTTCACGCTGCGAGGGATCAAGGAGAGTCCGCCCTACCTGCACGACGGCCGCTGCCTGACCCTGGAAGACACCGTCGAGTTCTTCAACTTGGTGCAGGAGCTGAACCTATCCAGGGAGGAAAAGGCGGATCTCGTCGCATTCCTGAGGGCCCTCTGAAACCTGGTCCGGAAGGCGATCCGTTAGAGCGATTAACGCTTGGGTGGCTGACGGTTGGGGGACAGACTCCTACACCCGGACTTCCGGCCGGACCAACGTCATTTTGTGGGAGCCGGCTCCGTCCGGCGATCTTCATTCAAGCGTTAAGCGCTCTAGACCGACAAATCTCAATTGATTGGCCATGAGACCGTTAGGGTCCTGGGCTGCAAATCACCCAGTTTGCACAGTCGCCCAGGCAACTGCATTGGTGGGTGGATATTGGCAGGTCAGACCCAGGAGACCCTTCGGCCAAATGATAACCCGGATCAATCGGTCCTTCTGATGATGCTCTATTAGTGATTTTGCCGGTCTAGAGCGCATAACAGATGGGTTGCGCACACTCTGTCAGCCGATTTTCTGCGGCCTGAAGGGCCGCGGGAACGGCCCCAACAGTGTGGCATGTTACCGTCTGTCGGGGCCGTTCCTGCGACCCTTCGGGCCGCCGCCGGACATCGTTCCCCCTAGCTGCGGCGGGCGCGTGCGCAATGCAATCGTTACGCGCTCTAGCTCCAAGACGAGTTGCAATACTTAAATATCTACATATGATCATTTTTCTGTAAATTTGATGCCACGTTCCGTTCTGAAGGCGGAGTTCGAACCGTGAGCGTGCCCGGGTCATCGCGGCAAGTGGCAACCGCGCCATGCCCTGTCAGCACCCTCCAACAAGGTGGTTTCGTCTCGACGATCGGATGGCACGGGGTTTGCGGTTTATTCCACTCATCGTCCTCCGCTTCGGAGAGGACCCATATCAAGGAGATTTCCCATGGCTGAGACCATCGAGCAGAAGATCAAGGACGCCGGTCACAAGGTCGCCGAGAAGGCCGACGAGGCCGGGCGGAAGGTCGGCCAGGAAGCCGGAAAGGCGGCGGACTGGATGAAGGACAAGGCCCAGCAGGCCGGCGACAAGATCGAGCAGGCGGGCGACGCGGCGAAGAGGAAGATCCACGACGCCACCGAGTGATACGACCAACCGATTACCGATATCAGTTCGACGCAGCGGGCCGGGGCCACACCCGGCCCGCGGTGTTTGAGGAGGGACGAATGATGCCCGACAAACCCGCACCGGACGCGATCCCGGTGCCCGACAAGCCGGAGATGCCTTCGACACCTCCGACGGACTTCCCGGAGATTCCGAAGCCGAAGCCGCCGCAATCACCGTTCCCGGCCCACCCCGAGCCGACTCCCGGTCAGGCGCCCACCAGCCCGCCCGCGACGCCGGCTGAG
Organism: uncultured Planctomycetota bacterium; assembly: GCA_963845755.1. Taxonomy (GTDB): domain Bacteria; phylum Planctomycetota; class Planctomycetia; order Isosphaerales; family Isosphaeraceae; genus CAWJTV01. The sequence continues at coordinate 40,172 of CAWJTV010000009.1, read as the reverse complement.
GATTGATCGGCAATCAGGGGATGGCTCCGGGGCATCGAATCGGCAATCTCGAAGGCTTTCTTCCTCGATTTAGAGTCCGGAGAGGAATCGTGGACGGTCATCGCCGAGGCGTGGCGGCGGAGTTGAGGCTCGGTGCTTTTGCCGGGACAGCAGGTACCGTGGCGATGGGCCGGGTGAGCACGGTTATAGGAGGACCTGGGGTCAAACTTCGTTTCTTGTTTCTTGGCATGGGGCGGCAAACGAGGGCGCATTGTGTTTCCCCATCCTGTGTCCCTGTGTCCCCACCCCGTGCAAGGATGTAGCGGCTCGCCATGCACTGAGGAGACTCCAGGGGCGGGCGTAGGGCTAATGGTTCCATCGTCAAGGCATAAGACGGCGTCTCGCCCCGTCAAACGAAAAAAGCCGCGCCACCCGGGATGACCCGGGAGGGCGGCTCTTTGCGTCTTCGTCGTCGTTCTTCAGTCTTCCAGGACCGGCTCAGCGAGGGCCGCTTCCGCCCGTTCCCTGCGGATCTGACGAGCACGCTCGTAGGAGTCCTTGACGGCCCCGCGGGCGTGCTCCCACGGAATCACGGCTCCCTTGTCGTACCACTTGTTCTCGAGCTTATCGTCGATCGCGTCGAAGTCCATCTCCGGGAAATTCAGCTCGCCCTCGGCTCCATAGCGATAGGCGGGCTCATACGTCTCGAACGTATCCCCCGGATGCACGTAGGGACGCGAACTAAAATTGTCGCGGAGCCAGTTGTCCTCGGTCGTCGGGTCGATCAGCTCGCCGACCCCCTTGCCGGCATAGCCACCGGCGACGGCGCCCACGGCCGCACCGACAGCGGCACCGACGGGGCCCGTGACCGCGCCGACAGCCACTCCGCTGGCGGCCCCGGCCACAGCGGCCCCGATGCCGGTTTCGATGGGATGCGAGCCCGGCGCGTCGGTGATGGGGTCGGGATTGCGGCTGCCCTTGGGCGGCAGGTCGACTTTCTTCTCGCGCTTGTCGATATCCACGATGCGTCCTCCTGGCAAGAGCCCAATTGAGATCAATCGTCCGGCGGAAGTCGCCGGTCGGATTGCTTTGATTCGAGATATCAGCAAATCGCTTGCCGGTTTGAAAGAAAGCGCGTCACAATCAACGAGCCGTGATGACTCGGCCCAGAACGGCGTTCATCAGCTCCCAGGCCAGGTCTCCATCCAAAGAAAGAAACCGACCCCAGTGAGGGTAGGGGGGTTCGACCGAGGACATCGGGGACGTGTAATCCAAACCAGGATGAGTTCTCGCGACCCGTTCGCCCGCCAGGTCGCGCCGGCGGGTTCAGGGCGATGCGGACGGCGTCTTGCGCCGGGCCCTGAGGCCGCTCCAGACAGCCCGGCCTTGCTTGCCGAGCTGGCGGACAAGACGTCCGACTTTCGACCGTTCGCCCAACTCGTGGAGCCGGCGGAGCAGGGCCGTCCGCTCGGCGCGATGCAACTGGGTCACCAGCGCCGGCAGGACGTACTCGAACACGCCGTGAAGGTGTTGATCGGAGAGCCCGACGGCGACGAACTCGGCGAACGACGGCGGCAGGATCGCACGCAGGGCGTCGATGCGGGCGCGGACGGCGATCTCGCGGGCGCCCGTACCGGCGGTCCAGTCATAGGGGGGTTGCCAGCCGTTGCCGAACTCGGCGCCCTCCACGCCGGTGATCACGACCAGGCTCGGCGGGGCCTCGACGCGTGGGTGCTCGATGAACCAGCGGTCCCACGCCTGGGCGAACGCCACGTCGGCCTGATCGCTCTTCTGTCGGCCGTCGATCACCAGGACGAGCAAGTCTCCGTCGACGGCCGCCTCGACGGCGGCCTGGCGTTTGGCGCGGTCCCGGCGGCCCTCGGAATCGGTCCAGGTCGTGTAGTCGGGCGCCTCGACCCATTTCGCATCGCGGAGCTGGTCGAGCAGTTCCGGCTCGACCGCGAGACCGGCCAGGCGCGCCTTGAGTAGCGTCAGATCGCCGGCACAGACCTCCCGGATCCGGGCCACCAGCGGCGACTTCCCCGACTCATGGCTCCCGGCCACGCTGATGGTCAACGGCTGCGTGCCTTCCGTCTCCGCCTCGGACGCCACGTGCCGCCTTGCGGGTCAATCGCCGGTACCTCTCGGCGCCGATGGCCAGCCGTCCGCTCAACAACTCGATCAGGTGGGCTCCCAGCCGGTTGAGGTAGGCCCGATAGAACCAGCGCAACATGTTCTGCTGCATCGACTTCCAGGCCGGCTTCACGATCCACTCCCGGGAGCCCCACCGGGCCAGGCCGCCGACGGGACTGAGGAACGGCAGGAGATACGAGTAGAGGTCGTTGGCCCGGGAAATGTAGCCGGCAACCTGGACGGCCTTCCGGTAATGGGCAAGCGTGACCAGGTCGCCGCCAGGGATCTGACGGCAGAGCCGCGTGAGGTCCTCCGCGGCGAGCTCCAGTGCGGCCAAGAGCTCGACGAGCGGGACGTCGTCGATCGGATTGGCCGCCAGGGGATGATAATGTACGGCCAGGCGCTGGAAGAGTTGCCGGCCCGAATTGATGTAGGCATCGGCCTCCAGCAGGGCCTCGAACGTCTGGCTCTCCCCTTGATCGGCCGCATCCTGCACGAGCTTCCAGGCATCGCGATCGAGCGGCCCGAAGGTCTGGGCGCTTCCCAGTCCAGCGGGGGCATCATCGGGTGGGTCGACCGCGTCCACCGGGCCGCCAGCACCGAGAATACAATCCCCGTGATCACCCACAGTCCCGTGGCGACGCTCAAGATGACCCAGCCGTGCTCCCAGAGCCAGAGCATCCCCAGGCCCATGTACACGAGCACCGGCCCGACCAGGAGCAGCACCAGGACCCACGATCGCCATTCTTTGAGCGGGTTCACAGGTTGGTCCTCGAGGGCTAGAGTGCTTCACGGACGGATTGCATTACAGAACTAATATAATGAAAATATTGGAATATTTTATTTATTGAATTGACGTTGATGAATGTAGTGTACGGTTGCTACACCTGCTATTCCACCTGTTATCTGGTGAACGGCCCTGGAGCGCCTCCACGCTCGGGTTGGGCACTGCGCCGCGCCGGCGCCGGGGGGTACGCATCTGATTCGTGAAGCGCCTCAGCGAGAACGCAGCTTCGCCCGGAACCGAGCCTCACATCCCGCCACGACCGACCGGACGGCATCTTCGACTTCCTCGCTGGTCAGGGTCCGCTCCGGGTGCCGAAACACCATGCTGAAATGGACGCTCTGCTGGCCCTCCGGCAGGTTTCCCCCTCGAAACGTATCCAGGTACTGGACCGATTTCGAAGCTCGGGCCGGCGGCTCGCACGACGGTTTCCGACAACTCCCCCCAGGGCAAATCTTGCGCCAGTTCCAGCGAGAGATCGCGCACGACGGCGGGGAATGGTGGCAGAGGATGATGCTGCGCCACCAGTCGCGCCTCTTGTAATAGGACACCGAACTCCAGCTCGGCCGCCGCGCACGCTTCGCGAAGCTCGAACGCCTGGAGCTGGCTGGGGTCGATCTCGCCCAGGTAACCCAGGTGGGTGTCTCCCAGGAGTAACTCGGCGGCCCGCCCGGGGGCAAACAGCGCGATCTCGGCCGGACGTGCGATCAATGCGCTGCCGGCGTGCAGTCGTCGCAACAGGCCCTCGACGACCCCCTTGAGGGCCCGGAAATCGCGATTGCCGAGGATCGCCAGCCGCGTCGGTTCGTCGGGAAGTTTCCGGTCGTTCCTGGGGAGGTAGACGTCGGCGATCTCGAAGAGCTCGGCGTCGAACTGACCGTGCGACTCGTTGTGGAGACGGACCGACAGCAGGCTGGGCACCAGGCTCTGGCGCAGGGCACTCTCGCGCTTGCGGCTGGAATGGTCCACGCGCAACGGCGGCGAAGCGGGACCGGGCTGGAGGGGGGCACCAAGCCGCTCTTCGACCAGGCTGAATGTCACGGCTTCGTCGAAGCCGGCGCCGGTCAGGAAATCGCGGACGACCGACTCGACCCGCTCGTGCTGGCCGCGCGGGCGCTCGTCAGCGGGACCGCCCGGTCCTCGGGGATGTGTTCGTAACCGTGGATCCGCGCGACCTCCTCGATCAGGTCGATCTCGCGCTCCAGGTCGCTCCGCCAGCTCGGCGGACGGACGGTCAGCGACCGCTCGTCCTCACCGAGGGACTCCAATCCCAGCGCTTTGAGGATCCGCGCGGCCGCCGCCCGGTCGATGCGGATCCCCAGGATTCGCTCGATCTGGCCGAGCCGCAACGTGATCGTCGTTCGTTCCGCCGGGCGCCGGCCGACATCGATCACTCCGGGATGGAGCGTCCCGCCGCCGACTTCCCGGATCAGCTCGGCGCAACGACGACTGGCCCACTCGGTGCCCTCGGGATCCAATGGCCGCTCGAACCGGAAGCTCGACGGACTGAACAGGCCCAGCGCCCGCGAGGTCCGCCGCACCGACATGGCATCGAACTGAGCGGCCTCGATCAGGACGTTGGTCGTGTCGTGGGCAATCTCGGTCTCGAGCCCGCCCATGACGCCCGCGAGCCCCACGGGACGCTCGGCATCCGCGATCACGAGCATCTCGGTCTGGAGATCATAGATCTTGTTATTGATCGCCGTGAGCTTCTCGCCGGATCGCGCGGTCGGACGATCAGCCGGCGGTCGGCAAGCCGGTCGAGGTCGTAGGCGTGCAAGGGCTGACCACACTCGAACATGACGTAGTTGGTCACGTTGACGATGTTGCTGATCGCCTTGACGCCGATCGTCTCCAGCCGCTTGCGGAGCCACCAGGGACTCTCGCCCACGGTCACGCCCGAGACCACCCGCGCGGTGAACCTCGGGCACAGGTCGCCGTCTTCGATGGTGACCCCGGTCTGGGTCTCGACCGGCGTCTCCATCGTCGCCGGCCGCGGGTCGGAGACGCAGAGATTCTTGTCGAACAGGACGGAGATCTCCCGGGCGACGCCCAGGTGACCCAGGCAATCCGGGCGGTTGCTCGTGACCTCCAGGTCGATGGCGATGTCGCCGCCGACGTCCTCGATCGATTCGAGGTTCAGGCCCGTGAGGGCCAATCGCTCGGTCAAGACCTCGACCGCCATGTCGAGCCGGAGGTAGTCGGTCAGCCAGTTCCAACTTACGATCATCGGGGATGCTCAACTCGCTATCGTCTCGAGAGCGGCCGATCTCGCGGCCGACCGCCGCGACCAGACCAGGTAAACCGGGATGCCCGCCAGGACGATGAGATAGCCCATCCCGGCCCGCAAGGGCTTCAGGTAGATGAAATCGAGCACCAGCAGGAGCGCCAGGCCCAGGTAGATCAGGACGGGGATCGGGTAACCGACCGCCCGGTACGGTCGGGGCAAATCGGGCAGTTTCCGCCGCAGGGCGATCACGCCGCCGACAAACAGTGCGTAGAAGCAAACATCGACGGGGACCACATAATCCAGGAGCTCATTGTAGAGGTTCCCGTAGTAGTGGTCGCCGTACTTGATCATCCCCGGCACGGGCTTGTGCGAGACCGTCACGGGGAGGGCCAGCAGCGCCGCCCAGAGCCCCTGCGCGAGCAGCGCAACCGCCGGCACATGGAAGCGATTCGTCGTGGCGACACTACGGAAGAAGAGGGCGTCGCGGGCCATGGCATAATAGACGCGCGCCCCGGCCAGGATCAGGCCGTTGACGCAGCCGAACGTCGAGATCATGATCGCGCCGGCCATGATCGCTTCGCCGCGCGGGCCCATGATGGCCTCGAGCGTGGCCGTGCCGACCCGGTCGTTCTTCGCCCCCTGGATTCCGCCCAGGGGAAGAGTCACGATGTAGGCGATGTTCGCCAGGAAGTAAAGCAGGACCACGGTGGAACAGCCGAGGATCATCGCGCGGGGAAACGTGCGGCCCGGGTCGCGGGTTTCCGAGCCGGTGAACGTCACGTTGTTCCATGCCGACTGGGAGAACAGCGGCCCGATCATGGCCAGCCCGAACAAGAGGAGCAGAGCGGTCGGACCCTCCAAGGGCATGCCCGGGAGTGCCGTCTTCGAATCCCAACCGTTGGCCGCCGGGTTCCACCACGACGATGTCCAGGCCGCGCTCTCGCGGTTGCTACCCACCCAGAGCCCGACCACGATCAGGCCCAGCAATGCGGCCGTCTTGGTGAAGGTGAACGTGTTCTGGATCCACTTGCCGAGTTTCAGGCCCAGCATGTTCACGGCCGTCAGGAAGGCGATCAGGACGACGGCAACGAGCTGTTGTCTCGAGAGGCTGACGGCCAGAATGCCCAGGTGGATCGGTTCCACGACATAGAGATCGGCCGTGATCGCGGGAAAGAAGACGCCGAGGAACTTGGCGAACGCGACCGAGACCGCCGCGATCGTCCCGGTCTGCACGACCAGGAACATGGCCCAGCCGAACAGGAAACCGAACAGGGGACTGTATGCCTCGCGGAGGAAGACGTACTGACCCCCGGCGCGAGGCATCATCGCCGCGATCTCGGCGGCGCAGAGCGATCCCAGAATCGTCATCAACCCGGAGACGGCCCACACCCCCAGCAGCAAGCCGGGCGTTCCGACCAGCCGGGCCGATTCGGCCGAGGTGATGAAGATCCCCGAGCCGATCATCGCCCCCATGACGATCATGGTGGCGTCGATCGTGCCCAGCTCGCGCACCAACCCCTTCGGGCCGGATGCGGGCCGAGATTCGGCGGTTTCGGTGGTCATGGGCAGCGACATCGCAGCGCGATGACTCTCCTGATGAGTTAGGATTGCTGATCGACGAACGCCTTCACGTCCGCGATCGCCTCGTTCACTCGATCGCGCCGCCAGTCGGTCAGTGCCGAATCCAGGGCTCGAGTCAACTGGTTGATCAGATAGGAGGCCGCCTCCTGGGGCGAACCGCCTTCCGCCCGGATTTCGGGGAAATCTCGGTGATGAACGCTAGCGGTCGAAGAGCTCCCGCTGATCGTCACAATCACTCGGCTCAATTCGGTGTCCATGGCTGGGACCTCGACGACAAGACGATGATTTCGGGCGGTTGAACGACGCGAACCGCGGTCGCGTCTCGACACGGCGACGACTTCCTTTTCTCGAGGTCCGGGGACTGTCCATCCTCGATGCGGCGAAGCGGGCTGGTGCGACTCAGATCCGGTGAAGGCCCGGGGAATCGCATCAGAACTGCCGCAAGAAACGCACATCATTCTGGTACAGCAGGCGGATATCATCGATCCCGTGGCGCCGCATGCAGAGCCGCTCGATGCCCAGTCCGAACGCGAAGCCCGTCACCTCCTCCGGATCATAACCGACGGCGCGGAGGACATTGGGGTTGACCATGCCCGCTCCCCCCATTTCAACCCAACGGGCGCCGCCATGCCAGAGCATATCGACCTCGACGCTCGGCTCGGTGAACGGAAAGAACGAGGGGCGGAAGCGGATCTTGACGTCCCGGCCCAGGTAACTCCGGGCGAAGAGGCGGAGGACCGACTTGAGGTCGGCCATGGTCACACCCCGGTCGACCATCAACCCTTCGACCTGGTGGAACATGAACGAGTGGGTCGCGTCCACGGTATCGGGCCGATAGACGCGCCCGATCGCAATCACTCGCACCGGGGGTGCCTGGGCTTCCATCACCCGGATCTGCACCGTACTGGTCTGGCTGCGGAGCATGGAGCTCCGTGAGACGGCATGGACTTCGGCCCGTCGGCCGACGGCCAGGTAGAAGTTGTCGAGTGGATCGCGGGCCGGATGGCTGGGCGGGATGTTCAGGGCATCGAAATTGTGGTAGGTGTCCTCGACCTCCGGCCCCCGTGCCACGGCGAACCCGAACCGTCCGAACAGGTCGATCAGCTCGTCGGCGGTCTGGGTCAGGGGATGACGGTGTCCCAGGCGGGGCAGGATTCCCGGCAGCGTCACGTCGAGCCCAGCCGCGACGACCGCCTTCCGTTCCATGCGCGACCGGGCGGCCTCCAGGGCGGCTTCCAGCTCGCCCTTGGCGGCGTTGAATCGCTGGCCGTATTCCTTCCGCGAGGCGGGCTCAAGCGATTTCAGTCGCTCCTGGGCGACCTTGACCCGCCCATTCTTCTGGCCGAGGTATTCGACGCGCGCCGCCTCGACCGCCTCGGGCGTGGCCGCCTTCCCGAACGCGGCCAACCCGGCGGTCCGCATCGCGTCCAGATCCGCCAGCGCGTCGGAGAGCGATCCGTTCGAGTTCATGGAATCGAGGGCTTCGGGCGATGCGGTCCGTGGATCGGGGTGGAGTCTGGCCGCGCGGGCGAAGACTTTGGTTCTCAGGCGGTCTTGCTCTTCTGGCGAGCGCGGACCTCCGCGTCATGCCGGTCCAGCTCGCTACGGACCCTGGCGACGATCGCATCGAACGTCTGGGGATCGTGGATGGCCAGCTCCGAGAGGCTCTTCCGATCGAGCCCGATTCGGGCCAGGCGGAGCCCGTGGATCAACCGGCTATAGCGGAGACCTCGCATCTCGGCGGCGGCACTCACCCGGACGATGAACAACTTGCGGAATTCCCGCTTGCGGGCCCGACGGTCGCGGAAGGCGAACATCCCGGCGCGGAGGAGGGTCTCCTTGGCCGATTTCAGCAGGCGACGACGCCCTCCCACGAACCCTTTAGAGGCATGGAAGATCCGCTTCTTCCGCTGATTCCGCGCTGCACCACTTTTGGAACGCATCGATCAACTCTCTCTCAGGGGTGCGCGATAGGCACCGCCAGCATCTTGGGGTCGATTGACTCTCACACCCGTGGGCCCGACCGATCGGGGGCCCGTATCCATTGCCATACCCGGACTACGGATTCACGAAGTCCCCGGGCCGCCGGTCTGTCCATCGGGACTGCCGGCGGTGGCATGGGCGATTGCGGCCATCTTCTGGGCATGAACGTCGTCCGAGTTCACACCCTGCTTTTCGAGCAAGGCGTACCGGATCCGCTTGGCCTCGGCCGCGACGGTCAAAGTCGTTTTCTTCCGCAAACGACGCACCTGCTTCCCGCTCTTGTGGCTCATCAGGTGAGAAGAGCCCGCGCGCTTATGGCGGACTTTGCCGTTCGCCGAGATCTTGAACCGTTTCTTCATCCCCTTGTGGGTCTTCATCTTGGGCATTTTTGGCGCATTCCTCTTACGAATTTCGTCGCGATGCCATGCGGCAGGGGTCGTGCCGACCTCCGCTCAAAGGGTAAGCCGCACCGCCAGCCGGATGGAGGCTTGCCGGACGAGTACGTTGCGAGGGCCGGAAATCGTGACCCGCGCGAGCGATCCCGAGCACGATCGGCCGGCCCGGGATGCGTCGAGTTCCTCAGTGTATCAGAACGTCTCGACTCCCGTCCAGGCATAGCCCAGCCGTTGACGCCAATCGGGCCGGCAAACGCAGTGATGGGACCTTCGCTCGGGTTTTGGGCGGGGTTAGAGCACAGCGCACTGGCGTTGAGCGCGCGGAAAAAAGGGACAGGCACCCGGCCCGGGCGCTAAGTCCGAGATCGAAGGGCCCCTCTTGGCCGGGAGCCAGTCCCCTTTTTCCTTTGCCGGATCCCACGCAAACGATCAGCCCTCTAAACGCGGGGCGCGACGATCGCCGTCATGCGCTTTCCCTCCATCGATGGGTTTTTCTCCACCTTGCCGATTTCGTCCAAAGCGGCCAGGACCTCCTGCATGACCCGGCGACCCTCATCGATATGGGCCAATTCCCGGCCACGAAACAGGACGTTGACCAGCACCTTGTCCTTGTTCTCGAGGAATTCCCGGGCACGCTTGACCTTGACCTCGATGTCGTGGTCGCCGGTCTTGGGCCGCACGCGGATCTCCTTGATGTGGACCTGGTGCTGCTTCTGTTTGGAGAGTTTCTTCTTCTGGGTATACTTGAACTTGCCGAAGTCGATGATCTTGCAGACCGGGGGCCGCTCGTTGGGAGCCACCTCCACCAGGTCCAGACCCGCCTCGCGAGCCGCTTCCAGGGCTTTGCTTGTCGGCATGACGCCGAGCATCACACCCTCGGCATTGATGACCCGCACCGGGGAGATACGGATCTGTTCGTTAACCCTTAAACCTCGGTCAATCGGTCCGATAGGGTCCTCCTCGGGGACAAAGAAAGAGAGGAACGACTCGGCAGGGCGGGAGCCGGTCGTAGGCGCCTGACGGCCCGGAACCGTCCCTCCCGAACGATCGTCAGAATCTGCCCCCGCGGCAGTCCTGGGTCGTCGCGAGTCAAATCTTATCCTTTACGTTCCGCTCATCGCGTTGTCAAGGCCTGGTTTCGGGGATGAAACGCGAAAACCCCGCAAAATGACGAACAAACCCGTCAGCGCGGCCTTTCTCCGTTCAAAGCGATTGTCGGGGTTCGGTCCAGACGTCTCGTCGTCGAATTCTCCGGCCAACGCCCCGGTGCGGCCTGCATTCCGGCCCTCCGGAATCCGGCGCGCCGCGAGCCAGGCCCTTGCATTGCCGCCGTTTCTCCGGGCATATTCGGAGTATTGCCGCAGGTTCGCGGGCCAGCCGGGCCCTCCTCGAAAGAAGCCGGACGGACCGAGCCCAGGGGCTCGGCGCGCCGATCGGTCCCCCGGATTCCGGATCAGCCGTGCATGAGACCGATCGAGTGCCTTGTGGAAATGGGGATTTACGCCGACGACCTCGAGCAGGCCGAGCGGTTCTATCGGGACGTGCTCGGCCTGACAGTCCTGGGCAAGGAAGACGGCCGGCACGTCTTCTTCCGGGTTGGGGACCGTTCCATGCTCCTGGTGTTCCGGGCGGAGACGACCCTACGGGCCGACCATCTTCCCGCCCATGGCGCGCGCGGTCCCGGCCATTTCGCCCTCGGCGTCGCCGCGGCAGACCGCGATGCCTGGAGAAAACGACTCCACGAGCATGGGGTGGCGATCGAGCACGAAGAAACCTGGGAGCGCGGCGGCCATTCCTTCTATTTCCGCGATCCTGCCGGGAACTCCGTCGAGTTGATCACGCCGGGAGTGTGGGGACTGCCCTCAGGCTGGTGACTTTTTGGTCCTTAAGTCCTTGAGTTCTTGCGCCCTCGGTAGGGGAGCGCCGCCTTCTTCCCACTTCCGGGCGCGGCCACCCATAACGAAATGATTTGAGGCGGCTGCGCGCAGCGACTTAAGGACCTAATGACGTAAGGATTTAAGGACCAATACAAGTGGAATCGCGCGTATTCATGACCGGCGGCTACGGGTGCATCGGTTCCTGGGTCGCCAAGCAGTTGGTGGAAAGCGGGCGCGAGGTCTGGATCTATGATCTGAAGGAGGACACGCATCGGCTCGACCTGATCCTGGAGCCGGGTCAGCGGACGTCGGTCCACTTCATCGCCGGCGATGTCTCGGACCCCGAGGCGGTGCGATCGGCCGTGGAAGAGGTCGGGGCGACGCATCTCTTGCACCTCGCCGGCTTGCAGACGCCCACGTGTCGCGCCCATCCCATCCTGGGAGCGAAGGTCAACGTGATCGGCACGCTGGCCGTCTTCGAGGCGGCCCTGGCCCTGAAGGACCAGGTGCGGCGGGTCGTCTATGCCAGCTCCGCGGCGGTCCACGGTCCGGCCGATCCGGGCGTGGAGAGCCCGCTCGGCGACGCGGTCCGGCTGGCGCCCCTGACCCACTACGGGGCCTACAAGGTCTGCAACGAGCTCAACGCCCGGGTCTACTGGCTCGATCACGGGATCAGCAGCATCGGGCTTCGGCCCTGGACGGTCTACGGCGTCGGGCGGGACTTCGGCATGACCAGCGAGCCGACCAAGGCGATCAAGGCGGTCGCGGTCGGGAGGCCCTATCCGATCAGTTACGGCGGCAAGCAGGATTTCCAGTACGTCGGCGACGTCGCCGCGACCTTCGTCCGGGCGCTCGATCAACCGTTCGAGGGAGCCGATGCCTTCAACCTCAGGGGTGATGTCGAGCCGATCGAGTCGTTCGTCGTCGCGCTGAGCGAGGTGGTCCCGGCGGCCCGCGGACTCGTCACGCACGGTGACCGCCAGCTCCCGATCGCCTCGGACCTCGACGAAGCCCGGCTCCAGAGCTGCCTGGGACCGATCCCGAGGACTCTGCTCCGCGACGGCATCGCCGAAACCTACCACCGCTTCGTGGCCCTCCGCGATCAAGGCCGGCTCGATCTCTCGGATCTTTGATCCGAACTGTGCCGGCTCCAGCGGACTGCACGCGATCGGGAGATCGTCTCAATCAGCGAGGCGACTCAGGTCGGCTCAAAGGCCGGGGTTGCAACCGTCTCCCCTCTGCCAGATTCTCGCGCACAGAATCCCTGGCACGCCCTCGCGTTGACGGGTACAATTGACACTTGTCAGTGGTGGATCGATCGCCACAACCTGGCGTCATGTCGCAGGTGCAAGCCATGACGAAAGCCCAACCCTCCCCGCTAAACGTCTCGCGAGGCCTGCGCTGCGCGATCCTGAGCGGCCTCCTCGGCGCAGTCGCTCCCGTGGCCCTGGTACTGGGAGGCACGGTTTGCGGATGGCTCGTTTCGGGAACGTCGGAATGGGATCGGCAAGCCGACCTGCAAGAGCTTCCGAATTCGATGCTCGATGTGGCGATCGGTTGCGCGACAGTGTTTGCCTGCGCGGGATGGGCTGCCTACGCGCCCCTCGAGACGTATCGTTTTGCACGATCGCTCGCGATCATTTTTTCGATCAGCCTGCTACTGTGGTTCATCATGATCACCGTTGTGCTCCCTCCCCGCTACGGGCTCAAGGGCAGGGAGTCCATGGTGAACGGGCTCCCCGACCTGGTCGTCATCGTTGGTGCGCCGATGGTTGCGGCTTGGGTGCTCACCGACTTTCGGATTGCGAACGCCGGTCGGTTCCGGAAGTCCAAGAAGTCACACGGAGCGGACGATCTCGTGTGAACCGGCGTGGGATGGAACTCGCCGTCAGCTCGACCGGGTTTCGAGATCATGGGCCACGGCCTGCTCGCTCCATTGCCGGACGACCTCGGCGATTTCGGTGACCGCGGCCATGGCGCCCATTCCGAAATCCCCACAGGCCAGGCGCTTCGCCTGGGGCGGGATCAGGACGATTCGAGGCGCTTGCTGAGCGAAGATCAACGGCGCCTGATCCAGCGTCCAATCGTCCGGTGGCGGGCTCGTTGCCCGGTCTTCGAGCAACTGAGCCAGGTGGCGCCGGGTCACCGGGCTTTCCCACATCATCGTATTCATCGCCGGGGCGAGCACGACCGGCTTGGAGAAGTCCCAGGCGCGGAAGAGGCAGCTCAGGCAGTTGTCCGAGATCCCCATCGCGAATTTCGCGAGCGAGTTCGCATCGAGCGGGGCGACGATCAGCAGGTCCGCCCAGTTCCGCAGCGCGATGTGCAGTACTTCGTCCCCGCGCCGGTAGCGCGTGCCCGGCCACTCGTCCTCATCGCGAAAGAGCCAGCGGTCCGACGGATTAGCATCGGCCGGCTCGATCGCCGCGGGATCGAAGAAATACAGGGCCGGCCGTGTCGCCACGACGCGGACGTCATGCCTCGTCTCACGGAGCGCACCGAGCAGCTCCGGCGTCTTGATGGCCGCGACCGAACCGGTCACTCCGAGGATCAGTCGTGACATTGTCGCTTCGCTCGCTCGGACTCATTGCCTCTCGACCTGGAGCGGCTCCAGGGTTTCGTTGAGGACCTGCGTCAGGTTGTCCCAGAGGGTGCGCTGGAACTGTTGACGTTGCCGGCTTGAGAGGAGCATCCGCTCGCCGGCGCGCTGGGTCAGCGCGGTGACGATCACCTTGAGATCCACGGAGATCACTCCGGTCAGGTCTTCGAAGGCGTCGGGCAGGTCCAGGGTGCGAGGCGAACCTTCTTGGGTGCAGGTGAACATTCAGAACCCTCCTTGGCCCAGGTTGAGACGGGAGGACGGATCCGTTCCGACCGCGACGGAAAAGGTAACCCGCGATGGGAACTCGGTCAAGCCACTGGCCAAGATTACGTGATGCTAGATTTTCCAGGGATCGCAAAGGACGTCGTCGAGACCTAGGCCGGGCGAATCGCACACGGGCCTGCGCGTCTTCCCTCATCCCAGAATACGACGATGGCGACCCGGATCGTTGGATCCGAGCGCTCCGGTCGGTCGGGGCCGGTTCAGAACCAGGCCGGCTCGTTCTCGCGGCGTCCTTTCGTGCCGAGGGCCTGGTTGACGAGCTCGACCAGCCTGGGGCCGTTGACCAGCTCGATCGGGTGTTCGGCGGCGAATTTCTCGGCCGAGAGCGAGAACGTGCTGGTGGTGACGAAGAAACCCTTGTGGCTGAGGGTGTGATGGATGGTGCCCAGGAACTTCTGGAGCACCGGAGATCCCACCACCCCGCGCTTGTGATACTTGCACTGGACGACGGCGAGCAGTCCGTCGGCCCGACGGAGGCGGAGGTCGGCGCCTTCATCGCCGGAGCCTCCCACCTGTTCGACTTCGTAGCCCAGGGCCTCGAAGATCTCGGCGACGAACTCTTCGAAGGACTCGGGGGTCAGCGAGGCCAACTGGGCGAGCTTCAGGTCGGCACGGCGCGCCTGGTGATACTGCCGCTCCACGCGCTCGCGGCCCTCGCGAATGGCCGCGCGCAGCTCGTGGACCTCGGCCTCATACCGCGCCGAGTCCGACGGGTCGAGGCGGATCAGGTAGCGATCGACCTTGAACAGCGCGTTGTCGATCGAGTTATCCAGCCGCGCGCGTTCGGCCCGGGTCACCTGGTTATGATAGCGCCGGAATACGGCGTACTCCAGGTGCTCGAGGGCGCCGCCAGCTCCCCGGGGGTCGCGATCGACGCAGCCTCTTCTCGGTACGGGCTGGCCGTCCAGAGCAGTCCTTGCTTCGGGACGGCCCCGGCCGGCGACTCGCCGCCGGAGGAACCGGCCGTACGAGCTTTCAACCATTCCAGCAGCATCTCGGCACACTGCGGCCCGAGGCACTCCATCTGCGTTTCCCTCATACGAACGAGCCGGCGATCCATCCGTCGTTCCAGCATCGCCGACGCCCCCGCGCCGGGCAAGCGCCTTCTGCCCGCGGGATCGCGGTTTCTTCGATGAGTTGACACCCCGGTGTGGCCGGATCACAATCTGGGCAGAGCGTTTAGTTGAGAATCCCTCTTCGGTTGCGGCGAGACCGCGTCGGGGTCAAGGTTGGGAGTCGTCACCATGGGTCCATTCGCCGTGATCCTGCCTGCCGCGGGAAAATCGTCGCGATTTGGCGACCCGAAGCAAAAGAAGATCTACGCGGAGCTCGACGGCCGCGCGGTCTGGCTTCGGGCCATCCAGCCGTTCCTGAACCGGGACGACGTCGGCCAGATGATCCTGGCCATTGCCCCGGAGGATCGCGAGCTGTTCGAGCGGCGGTACCGCGCCAACGTGGCGTTCATGAACATCCAGGTGATCGAGGGCGGGGCCCAGCGGTGCGACACGGTCGCCAAGGCGCTCGAGGTGGTCGATCCTCGTTGCGAGTTCGTGGCGATCCACGACGCGGCCCGGCCGTGCTTGAGCGCCGAGCTCATCGACGCCGTGTTCGACGCCGCGCGTCGAACATGATGCCGCCTTGCTCGCCGTCCCCGTCGCCGAGACGATCAAGCAGGCCAACGACCAGGGGATGACCACCGCCACCATCCCTCGCGAAGGTCTCTACCTGGCCCAGACTCCCCAGGTCTTCCGCCGCGATCTCCTTTGCAAGGCGTACGCCCACCGCTGCCGCGTCGGCCCCACGGTGACCGACGACTGCCAGCTCGTCGAGGCCATCGGGCATCCCTGCGCCATCGTGGCCGGCTCGCCGCTGAACATCAAGATCACCACGAGCGACGACCTGAAGCTCGCCGCCGTCGTCTTGCCGATCCTCGAAAAGCCCCGCCGGGAGTGCTCCGCTCATCCCTACTCCGACGAGCAGGAGATGTGGGGCAAGCTCCCCAAGATCAAGCCGTCGGACCTCTTCGGAGCGTGATCCGAGGGGTTCCAACACCGCGGCGCCCCGATTCCGGCGATCCGGGCGAAAGGGGAGGGGGGCGGTATCCCAGCACGCGGCATGCCGGGACTCCGCCCCTCCATGTTGATGGGTTCGTTCAGCGTTCGATCCGCGAATCCTGGATCGAGTCGTCCTCGGCGTGTTCGATGAACTGCCAGGAGATTTCCTTGGCAACGATCTTGACGAACTTGATCCGGAACTTCGAGCGGCTCGCCCCGGTATCGATGGGGATGGGCCCGCGATCGGGGAACTTCGTCTCGACGTAGTCGTCCCAGAAGGAGACGGGTTCCTTGGGCTGATCCTTGATCGGTTTATCCTTGCTGTTCTTGGGGTACTCCATCTCGTACCCCTGGATATGTACCTTGGACTCGCCGTGGAGCATGTTCAGGTCGCCCGGCGACTGGATCTGGAACTGCTCGACTTCGAGGAAGAGGACGACGTCGGCATTGAAGTCGATGGCGATGTCCGCCGGGGACGTCCACTTGGGGTGGGCTTCCTTCCAGGTCATGACCTTATCGGGATCGATGACCGTGATCTTCTTGATCTTCTTCTTGAGAATGGAGGTGAACTCCCGGTTTAGGTCGCGATCCAGCGACGAATATTCTCCCATCGAGTTGCTGGCGACCTGAATCAGGACCACGACCTTCTTGCCCTGGAGCGAGGTGTCACAGGGCGGTGGAACCATCGGTTCGAAGGGCTGGAGGAAATAGGCCAGGGTCCGCGGATCACAACCGCTGATCGCGATCAGGACCCCGCCGGCCAGGACGGCGGCCATGGCGAGCCGCACGTGGACTTTGGCGAGCAAACGAGGGGTCATCCTTTACCCCCTCCTTCCTTGGAATGTTACGCCGGCAAGAACGTCGGTCAGGCCTTCCAGCCTGACGAACGGGCACCGTCAGGCTGCAAAGCCTGACCTACAATATTCACAGGCCCAGCGGTCTGGCCAGTTCCCCCGGGCTGGGTCCCGGGCCGGCCAGGCTGGCTGGCGAAACGATCAACCGGATCAACCAGGACATGAGGCTGAAGGCCACACCGGCCAGCAGCAGGCCCATCACGGGCCCCGTCAGGGACGCGAAACCGACGGGCTCGCCTCGGACCGCGCACGCGACCAACCAGACCATCACGGGGATCGAGGACATCGCGAACAGACACCCCGCCGGGTTGGCTCGCCAGGATCGGTCGACCCGACCGCGGCTAAACCACGCGAACGCCGTGGTCATGCCGCAGGTCGGACAGAGCCGGCCGGTCACCGTGGCGAACCCACAAGGCCTGAGCCCAAGCTGGAGGTGGGTGCCGTAACCCCGCGGGTCCGGCACCAACGACCGCGCCAATCCCAAGAGCCCCGCCAATCCGGCCGCCGCGACCAGCAACGCTCCGCGCGTCCGCCAACCCAGCTGTTGTCGAGCCGAAAGATGCCGGTCCATGGTTGGCCCTCCACACGAATGGATGATGGCGAACGGGCTTCCCGATCGCAAGGGCCTTGGATAGGACACGCAATCTTATCGAGTCGCCCGATTCCGGCAAGGCCAGGTGAGCGAGCCGTTTCCCGATGGGTGGAAGACGCGGTTCGCGCGGCGTTCGATCCCTGGTAAGCTGTCAAGGTGAGTTTCCCAGATTGTCTATCACCCGAAGTCCAAGGAGGGATCTCCGATGCCTTTCCAGAAGTCACCATCGATGGATCGAGACGGCGTCGAGCGGCTCGCCGAAGGGTGGGGGAAAGTCGTGGCCCGGCGCAGTCCACGATGAGGTCGGGCCCGAGTTGGATCTCGACGCCGACGACATCGAGCAGATGGCCATCACCGCCGCCCGCGCCGTCGCTCGGGGCACCATCGCCGATCTGCTGGAGCGGAAGGCCGCGCTGCTGGGGCCCGAGCAACCCTGCCCGACGTGTCAGCGGCCTTGCGCCGTACAGCGCGAGCCGCGGGCCATCGACTTCTGGGGCGGCGCGGTCACCTACGCCGAGCCCCAGTGCCACTGCCCGGCCTGCCGCCGGGATTTTTTTCCCTCAGCGCCCGGCGCTACGGCTGACGTCCCATGACTACAGCCCCTCGGTAGTCCGCAAGATCGTCCGTTCCGCCACCCGCGAGCCCTCCTTCCGCGAGGCAGCCGAGGCCGTCGCCGAATTGGCCGAGGTGGACATCAGCGGCCGGCAACTCGACCGCATCGCCCGCGAACTCGGCGAGCAGTTGCGGTCCCAGCGGGATGAGCAGGTGGACCGCTTCCAGGCCGGCACGCTCGAGCCGCGCGTCGCGACACGGCCAGCCCTGGCGGTCGTCGAGGTCGATGGCGGCCGGCTCCAGATCCGCGGCGCGGGCCAGGGGCCGGGAGCCCACCAGGCCGCCTGGCACGAGGACAAGATCGCGATCCTGGCGACGATGGCCCCTGTCGTCTCCGAGTGCGACCCCGAGCCGGAATTGCCCGCCTGTTTCCGCGATCGGGCCTACGTCGAGAAGGTCATCGGGGCCATCGGCGGGACCGGACCGATGGGCCCGCCGGCCCCCGAGATCCAGGAGCCCGCCGTGCTGCCGATCCCGGCCGTCGCCGAGGCCGCCGAGCCGCGCGGTACGCCGGAGCTATCGGTGCGCACCTACGTGGCCACGACCGCCCCGGTCGATCGCTTCGGGCCGATGGTCGCCGCCGAGGCCCGACGGCGGAACTTCGCCGCGGCCGCCGCCCGGGCGTTCTTGGGGGACGGCTCGGCCTGGATCTGGGGGCTGCACCGCCGCTCTTTCCCGACCTTCGTGGCGATCGTCAACTTCCTCCACGCCCTGGCCCACCTCTTCACGGCGGCCCGGGTCATGGTCGCCGACACCGAGGGCCGCTGGGAGTCATTCCAGGCCTGGGCGGAGGCCTGCTGGAACGGGCGGGTCGATCGGGTGATCGCGGAGCTTCGCACCTGGTGTGATACCCAGATCGCCTTGTGCGGGTGCCCGCTGGAAAGGCTAGCCGACGACGACCCCCGGAGGATCGTCGCGCGGGTGCTGGGCTACCTGGAAGACAACCGGGAGCGGATGGACTATCCGCGCTATCGTCGCGAGGGCCTCCCGTGGACGACCAGCCACGTGGAGTCAACGGTGAAGATATTCAACCGCCGGGTGAAGGGGTCGGAGAAGTTCTGGAGCGAGGCCGGTGCCGAAGCGATCCTCCAACTCCGTGCGGCCTTCCTTTCCGAAGATGGCCGCCTGGACCGCCACCTCAAGGAGCGGCCCAGCAGCCCGTTCCGCAGCTACAAAGCCAGGAAGACTGGGGAAGCCGCGTAACTCGTCAGAAAAACGAACCGCGTCTTCCACCCTTTCCCGATTCCGGGACGCTGGCGGAAACGACCACGGTTTCCCTCGTTCCCACGGTCCCCGTGGGAATGCCGTCCTCGACGCTCCGCGTCGTCCGACCGCACCTCCATCGGGAATCTCGAATCTCGAATCGAGAACTCCCCAGATGCGCGGCACGGCGCAGAGATCCTACGCAGAAACGCTCTAATCGCGCCGATTTCGGCGCCGAGGAATGCCGATGCCCGCCAGCGGCGCCGCTTGGTCTGAGGCATCCCGGAGCGCGATCGAGAGTTTCCCAGGGCTCAAATCGATATGCCCCGGTGATTGACAACCGTCGGAATGTCTGAAACAATCCCGAGATCGATGTGGCGGGATGAAGGGCCACGCGACTCGCGTCCCGGGAGGCTTCGTGGTGCGGCTGCGATTCGGACCGGGACCGGCTCAACTTCGCCTCCTCCATCAACGTTGACCGCATCGCTACTCCCTCTCGGAAGAGGGAACATCTCCCGAATCGCCGTCACCGATTCGCTTCCGGATTCTTTCGGGGACATTGCAGTCCCTCGAGCCGAAGACGCAGTCTCAATCAACATCCAGAAAATCGGGAGGCCTGTTCATGAACCGCTCGTTCCGCGTCCACATGGGCTACTATTCTGGTGTGTTTCTGGCGCTGTGCCTTGCCGTTTCACCAGCGGCCCAGGGGGGATCCTACAAGTTCGTGACCCTCGACGCCGGAGGACCGTACCAGACGTTGCTCTACGGCATCAACAACAACGGGGTCGCGACCGGCATCGCTCTCAACCCGAGCAACAATTATTACGGCACGGGTGTCATCTTCAACGGCGGCTCTCCGACGCTGGTGACCGCGCCCGGTGCCGTCGACACCGAGTTCTATCAAGTCAACACGGCCGGTCAAATCGCCACCTCTTACTTCGGTTCGGACGGCATTTACCACGCGGCTGTGTACAACAGCGTGAGTTCCTCCTGGACCAATCTTCCCGACGTGGCCGGATACCAGGAAAACCTGGCCGGCGGCATCAACAACCACGGCGTTGTTCTGGGCGACCCATTCCTCAATTCCAGCTTTCAGGGCGGTATCGGATGGACCTGGAACGGGAGCAGTTACTCGTACTTCAGCGCCCCCGGAGCGGATCCCACGCAGTTGGGTACGGCCACCTACAGCATCAACGATGCCGGGCAGATCGTAGGTTATTTCCAGGATAGCAGCGGCGTCGTCCACGGCTATCTCAAGGACGGCGCGAACTTCACGACACTGGATGCGCCGGGGGCCAACGGATACACCTCCGCCCAAGGGATTAACAACCTGGGGTACGTGACCGGCTATTACGTCGATGCCTCAGGGTCGAACAATGGATATCTCTGGTACAACGGCCAGTTTACCACGATCGACGTTCCGTTTGCGGGCGCCACCGGCACGGACATCACGGCGATCAACGACCAAGGGGACCTGGTCGGGTGGTATATGGACGCCAACGGAGCCTTCCACGGATTCGAAGCGTTTTCCGTCCCCGAACCCGCGGCGGTCAGCTTGATGGCAACCGGTCTTCTGGGCATGGCCCTCCTATCGCGCCGACTTCGGCGCTGAGGGATGCCCATGCCGGCCATTCGACGCCGCCGGGCCCGCAGCACCCCGGCGCACGACGCAAGGTCTCCCAGGACTCAAATCGATGAACCCGGTGTTTGACAGCCGTCGGAATGTCTGAAACAATCCGGAGATCGATATGGAGCGCCGGAGAGCCATGCGACTCGCGTCCCGGGAGGCTTCGTGGTGCGGCTGCGATTCGGACCGGGGCCGGTCTTCGTCTACGAGTGGCTCACGGCCGCGCGACGGTGGCAGCTCTACGCGCTGCGTGCCGCGTTCGTCGGGGCGATGCTCATCGGAATGATCATCGTCTGGCAGAACACCGTTCGCGCCAACCTGCCGGAGCAGCGGGTTTCGATCCAGCAGATGGCGGAGTACGGCGAGGTCCTGTACATCACCGTCGTCAGCATCGAGTTGACGCTGGTCCTGCTGGCGGCCCCGGCGGCCACCGCCGGGTCCGTCTGCCTGGACAAGGCGCGGGGCACGCTCGACCACATGCTGGCCACCGACCTCTCGAACGCCGAGATCGTGCTGGGCAAACTGAGCGTGCGGCTGGCGCCGGTGCTGGGCTTGATCGCCTGCGTCCTACCGATCACGGCGCTCTCGAGTCTGCTCGGGGGCATCGACCCGCTGGCAATGGGCGGCTCGTTCCTGGTGGTGATCGGCTGCGCGGTGCTGGGTTGCACGCTGGCGATGACCCTGTCGGTCTGGGGCCGCAAGACCCATGAAGTTTTGATGCTCACGTATTTGATCCTGGTCCTCTGGCTGTTCAATCCGGTGTGGGTGGCCATCGCCGCGTTCATCTTCCAATCCGCGCCTCCCCTGATGGCGATGCCGGCCCTCTGGGAATCCGCCTTGTTCTCGAGCCCTTACTACCTCGCGTACGCACCGTATGCGGACCCGAACAAGGTGGACTGGACGAACTATCTGGGGTTTCTGGGCGGCTGCCTGGGCATCTCCGGGTTGCTCGTGGGCCTGGCGACGCTGCGGATTCGGTCTGTGGTGCTGCGGCAAGCCGGCCGGCCGGCGGCCAGGACCCGGCGCGGCTGGTCTGTTCCCGGTCTCCCCCGCCTGCTGCGGTTCTCGGTGCTACCCGGCCCATCGCTGGACGGCAATCCGGTCTTGTGGCGGGAGTGGCATCGGTCGCGGCCGTCGCGGTTCCTGCGCGTAGCGTGGTTCTTGTACTCGGCGCTCGGCGTGCTATGGATCGCGCTGACGATGAGACTCATGCTCCCGGTACGCATGGCGCCGGAAGCGATCGGGGCGATGAACCTGTTCCAGGTCGGGCTGGGCCTGCTGCTCGTGAGCGTCAGCGCCGCGACCAGCCTGGCCGAGGAGCGCATGCGCGGCAGCCTGGACGTGCTGATGTCCACCCCGCTATCGACTCGATCGATCCTGGCCGGCAAGTGGTTGGGCGCCTTCCTTCAGGTCCGTCATGTCTTGATCTGGCCGGCCGTCACGGCCGGCTTGCTCGCCGTGGGCAGCGGTCACTTCTTCGCGTATCTCGGGCTCCTGGCGCTGATCGCGGCCTACGGCGCGGCGATCATCAGCCTGGGATTGGCGCTGGCGACCTGGGTAAGCCGGCTGGGTCGAGCGGTGGCCCTGTGCGTCACCGCGTATGTCGGGTTCTCGGTCGGCTGGCTGATCCTGATCGCTTTTATTGGCAGAGGGGACTCGTCAAGTCTGGTACTCTCGATGGGAAGTCCGTTCTGCGGGCCGTTCTTCGCCACGGTCAACGTCGCCCGGGAGCAACACGTCGGGCTAGGCGTCACGGAGGCGGTTTCGAGCGGTAACTTCCTCTGGATTGTGATCCACGGCGCCGTCGCGGCGGCCCTGTTCGCGGTGACGGTCGGGAGCTTCGACGACTGCCTGGGCCGGATCTCGGAAACGCCGATGCGCCCGATCCGCGCGCGAGGAAGGCGCCATTCGACGAGCTCGAGCCGGATTATTGAGGGACCGCATCGGCGAAAGAAAGATCCCGACGGAACGAACAACGAGGGAAGTGCCCGATTCTCGTCCGCGGGGAGCTTGGCATGCAATTACGCGTGGGACCGGGACCGGTCTTCGTCTACGAGTGGCTGATCACCACGCGGCGCTGGCAGCTCTATGCGCGTGCGCCGGGTTCGTCGCCGTGATCCTCGTCGGGATGGTGATCGTCCATTACAACGAGCGGAGGTTCGGCGGTTCCACCCAGACGGCGACGATCCAGGCGCTGGCGAGGTTCGGCGAATCGCTTTACAAGACGATTTCCTCGATCGAGGTGGCGCTGGTGCTCCTGGTCGCGCCCGCGGCCACCGCCGGAGCCATCTGCCTGGACAAGGCGCGGTGCACGCTCGATCACCTGCTGGCGACCGACCTCTCCAACGCCGAGATCGTGCTGGGCAAGCTGGGCGTGCGGCTGGTGCCGGTACTGGGCCTGGTCGCCTGCGTGTTGCCGATCGTGGCGATCTCGGGCCTGCTGGGCGGCATCGACCCGATGGCGCTGGCCGGCTCGTTCCTCGTGACGACCGGCTGCGCCGTGCTGGGCTGCTCGCTGGCCTTGACGTTGTCGGTCTGGGGCCGCAAGACCCATGAAGTCTTGATGCTCACCTATCTCATCATCCTGCTGTGGATCCTCTTCCCGCTGCTCGTGATGCTGGTCGCGTGGTCGCTGCAACGGCCTCTGCCCTGGTCGAGCAACGGGTCGCTCTGGGAATGGATCCAGAACACGAACCCGTTTGAGCTCAACTTCGCGCCCTATGCCAACCCGGGTCGGATCGACTTGATGACGTATCTGGGTTTCCTGGGTGGCTGCCTGGCGATCTCGGCCTGGCTCGTGGGGCTGTTGACGCTGCGGATCCGCCGGGTGGCTCTGGATCAGGCGGGTCGGCCGGAGACCCGGCCCAGACGCCGCCGTCTGAGTATCCCGCGCATTCCCCATCCGGCCTGGCTGCCGCACCTACCCGGCCCATCGCTCGATGGCAACCCAGTCCTGTGGCGAGAGTGGCACCGCATGCGGCCGTCGCGGATGTTGCGCATCGCCTGGCTGTTGTACGCGGCCCTCGGTGTCTTCTGGTCCGTGCTGGCGCTTCGACATGCGCTCAACCCGACCGGCAACCCAGAGTTGATCGAGATCATGAACGCATTTCACGTCACGATCGGGCTGTTGCTGCTGAGCGTCTGTGCCGCAACCAGCCTGGCCGAGGAGCGCGTGCGCGGCAGCCTCGACGTGCTCCTCACCACTCCGCTCCCGACGCGCTCGATCCTGGTCGGAAAGTGGTGGGGAAGCTTCCGTTGGTTCCCGGCCTTGGTGTTCTGGCCCGCTCTGATGACGAGCATACTGGCCCTTGACAGCGGGTTCTGGGGGAGTTATGCCCTGTTACTGGGCTCGATCGTGGCGAACGTGGCGGCGATCGCCTGCCTGGGCCTGGCACTGGCGACCTGGGTGAGCCGGCTGGGCCGGGCGGTCGCGCTCTGCGTCACGATTTACCTGGGCTTCACGATCGGCTGGACGGTCCTCATCGCCCAGCTCGGGCCGCCGGGGCCGGTGACCATTCCCCTCATCGCCGGCAGTCCGTTTTACGGGACCTTGCTCGCGACGGTTGACGTCATGAAGCTGCGAATCGGACCGTCCGCCGTGGTGGAGAATACCCGGCTCGCGACGATCGTCTGGGGGCTGATCCACCTCGGGTTCGCCGCCGTTCTGTTCGCGGCAACGCTGTTGACGTTCAATCGCTGCCTGGGCCGGCTGTCCGCAGGACCGGAGATCCCGCTGTCCCCCCGGATGAAGCGGCGTTTCCCACATTCTGCCGTCTCGTCGAGTGGGTCCCTCCGTTCCGCGAGCCCCGGAATCGCGGCTCTCGATGGCGAAGCTCACCACGCCCGCCTGCCGAGCCGGTCCCGGCCGGGGTTGACGGGCCGGGCGCGGCCGTGTAGAGCGATTAACTTTCGCATTGCGCACGCCCTGAGGCGCGGCGAATTCACCCCCCCGAACCCCCCCTTCGCAGGGGGGGGATATTGATCGGGAAAAGCCCGTTTCCCGTCCCCCCCTTAGCGAAGGGGGGGTTCTTCGGGAGCAGGCTTCGAGTGTGTGCCACCCAACTGTGGGGCGATCTCGCTTTCCGCCGCGATGGTTACTTCAACGGCTGTTTACCAAAAGCCTCTCGGAGCGGCTCGGCCGGGACTTTCAGCTCCGTGCGCAGGTGGTCGACCCTGACCTTCATGTCGTCCACGACGGCTTGATATGCCGGCTCACCGTACACGTTGCGCAGCTCGTGCGGGTCGTTTTCGAGGTCGAAGAGTTCCCAGGCGTCCATGTCGGGCCGGTCGAAGCGGACGAGCTTGTAGCGATCGGTGACCACCCCATAATGCGGCCGGACGTGGTGCGGCACGGGATATTCGTAGTACTGATAATAGAATGCGATTCTCCAATCGTCGGGCGTCTGTCCCTTGAGCAGCGGGACGAGGCTCCGGCCTTGCATGTCGCCCGGGACCGGCAGGCCGGCCGCCTCCAGGAAGGTCTCGGCGAAGTCGATGTTCGAGACGAGGCGCTTGCTCGTGCTCCCGGCTTTCGTCACGCCCGGCCAGCGGACCAACAGCGGTGCCCGTAGCGATTCCTCGAAGATCCAGCGCTTGTCGAACCAGCCGTGCTCGCCGAGGTAGAAGCCCTGATCGGCCGTGTAGACCACGATCGTCTCCTCAGCGAGCTTCTCGTCGTCGAGGAATTTCAGCAGCCGGCCGACGGATTCGTCCACCGCCTTGACGCAGCCCAGGTAGTCGTGCATGTAGCGCTGATATTTCCATCTCACCAGGTCTTTGCCCTCGAGGTGGGCCTTGCGGAACTCGGCGTTGCGCGGCTCGTAATAGGCGTCCCAGGCTTTCCGCTGCTCGGGCGTGAAAACCTTGGGAGGCGTGAGTTTGACATCGACGTCGTTCATGGTCTTCGCGATCGTCATGTCCTGGTCGCGCTCGGCCAGGCCGCGCCCGGTATAGTCGTCGAAGAGCGTGGGCGGCTCGGGGAACTTGCGATCCGCGTTGTGGCCCAGGTGGCGGAGGGCCGGCAGCCACTCGCGGTGGGGTGCCTTGTGCTGGCACATCAACAGGAATGGCTTCGACTTGTCGCGATGCCGCAGCCAGTCGAGGCTCAGGTCGGTGATGATGTCGGTGGTATAGCCCTGGTGCTCGACCTTCTGACCGTTATGGATCATCGGCGGGTTGTAGTAGACGCCCTGGCCCGGCAGGATGTGCCACTCGTCGAATCCGGTGGGGTCGGTGACCAGGTGCCACTTGCCGATGATCGCCGTCTGATATCCGGCGCCTTGCAGGCGCTTGGGAAATGTGGTCTGCGATCCGTCGAACCGGCTGTTGGTATTATTGTAGAAGCCGTTGAGGTGGGAGTATTTCCCGGTCAGGATCGAGGCGCGGCTGGGCCCGCAAATCGAGTTCGGCACGATACAGCGGTCGAATCGCATCCCTTCCTTCGCCAGGCGATCGATGTTCGGTGTCTCGAGCAAGTGTCGCGGGTCGTTGTAGGCGCTGATCGACTGATAAGCATGATCGTCGCTGAAGATGAAGACGATGTTCGGTGACTTTCGACCCGGCGCGGGGTTCTGGGCCCTGGCGACATCGGGAAACCCGGCGAGGCCACCAGCGATCACGAGAATCAGGCAAGCCGAGAACGCGGGGTTCCGCTTCATGGATGGCTCCTTTCGATTGACCCCGGGCGCGGAAGTGATCCGAGGGGACGACGAGAATCAGCATGAAGCATCGCGTGAACGAATTCAACCGGGTTCTCCCGACCCGCAGTTCGCGTGACGCACTCCCACGGGTTGCTTCTGGAATTCTTTACGCTCGGATGTCACATCGCGTATCGTCTTGGGAGGTATACTTCCAGGAGGATCGTGATGACGGAAGACCGTAACGCGGCCTCGACCGACGAGGCGCACATCTTGGTCTCGCGAGCTCGGGCGGGTGATCCGCGCGCCTTCGACGAGCTCTTTGGTCGGCACCGTGCGGCCTTGCATCGGGCAGTTGCCCGGCGGCTCGGGCCGTCGCTGTGCGCCCGGATCGATCCCTCCGACGTGGTCCAGGACGCCCAGATGGAGGTTCTGGAGCGGCTAGACGAATTCGCGGGACGCCGCCCGATGCCGTTCCGAGTCTGGCTATTCCGGACGGCCATCCAGCGGGTGGGGAAGTTGCGCCGGCACGTGTCGGCGGCCCGTCGCGATCCCGGCCGCGAGCAGTCGATGGCAAACCATCGCGATTATTCGTCCGGCACTTCCGGCGCGGCCGGACGGATCGCGGCGGCCGGGCCGACGCCGAGCCAGCAGGCCGCGGTGCGCGACGCGGCGAACCGTCTGCATGCCGTGCTCCAGCGGCTGTCCGAGCCCGACCGCCTCATCCTCGGAATGCGGACGTTCGAGGGGATGTCATACGAAGAGGTCGGAGCCCGGCTCGGGATCGAGCCGGCCGCGGCGCGAAAGCGGTACGGGCGCGCCTTGCTGCATCTCCGTGCCTTGCTCCTGGACGAAGGTTTGACGGAGTCTCACCTGTGGATCGACACCTGACCGCAGCCACCCCGCTGCCGCCGTTATTCTCCCGATCGATGTCGCTCTCACCCTCGGCATCGATCGCATCCCTGGTGGCGCAGGCGGCCGACGAGTTCCTCGAGCAACTGTCGCGTGGTGAGGCTCCCGACATCGACGACTTCGTCCGGAGGTATCCCCAGGTCGGCGGAGTCCTTCCCCAGGTCCTCCCCGCGCTCCAATTGCTGCACGCGCTCCCTCCGGCCAGTCCGGGGTTGATCGGGTCGGCCGGAGAGGCGTTCGAGGCCCTGGGCGAGTTCCGGATCGTCCGCGAGATCGGCCGCGGCGGGATGGGGATCGTCTACGAGGCCGAGCAAGTCTCGCTTGGCCGGCGCGTCGCCTTGAAGGTGCTCCCGGTCACGGCGGGACTCGACGCGAAGCAGCTCGCACGGTTCCGGATCGAGGCCCAGGTCATGGCGGCCTTGCACCACCCCCAGATCGTGCCGATCTTCGCGGTCGGCTGCGACCGGGGCGTACACTACTATGCCATGCAGCTCATCGCGGGCCGCTCGCTGGCCGATCGGCTCCGCGAGCCAGGCGAGGACCGCGGCGGCGGGGCCGGCACGTACGGCCGGTTCGCGCCGCGCGAGGCGGCCCGACTCGCCATGCAGGCGGCCGAGGCGCTGGAGCACGCGCACGGGCTGGGCGTGCTGCATCGCGATGTCAAGCCCGGCAACCTGCTGGTTGACGGCCTGGGCCACCTCTGGGTCACCGACTTCGGCCTGGCCCGCCTCCAGGGACGGGGCGACCTCACGGACAGTGGCGACCTGCTCGGGACCCTCCGCTACATGAGCCCCGAACAGGCTGCCGGCGGCCGTGTCCTCGACCCGCGCACCGACGTCTACGCGCTCGGGGCGACCCTTTACGAGCTGCTCACGGCGCGGCCGTCGTTCGATGGCGTCGACCGTCAGGACCTCCTCCGGCGGATCGCCCACGTCGAGCCGGTGCCGCCGCGGAGGATCGATCCGACAATCCCGCTCGACCTGGAGACGATCGTCGGCAAGGCGATGGCCAAGGAGCCGGAGCGGCGCTATGCCACGGCCCGAGAGCTGGCCGACGATCTCGGGCGGTTCCTCGACCAGCGGCCGATCCGAGCCCGGCGACCGAGCGTTGCCGAGCGGTTGGCGCGGTGGTCGCAACGACACCGGCGGACGTCGGCGATCGGGGCGGGGATCCTGGTCGTGGCGACCCTCGTCGCGGCCGGCGGCATGGTCCGCCTCTGGGAAGAGCAGCAGCGGACACGCTCGGCCTTGCACGCGGTGCAGGAGGCCCGATCGCGCGAGCGACAGGCGCACCGCTTCAGCTTCCTCGCCGGGGACGAGATCGCCGACCGGGCCCTGGCCCGAATCGCGACGCCCGGCGCCGCGCCGGCCCAGGACGAGCTCTTGCGCGACCAGGTCTTCTGCCGCAGGGCCCTCGGCTACTACGAAGCGATCGCTGGACGCTATCGCGACGATTCCGAGATGCAGGTGATCGTGGCCGCCGCCGATCATCGCATCGGATTCATCCGCATGATCCTCCAGGAGCCCCATGCCGAGGACGCCTACCGCCGGTCCATCGATCTCTACCGAGGGCTGCTCGCTGGCTCGCCCGACGCCCGCGACCTCCGTGTGGCGCTCGCCCTGACTTACGGCGACCTGTTGCTCTCGTTGCGGAAAACCGGTTCGCCGGCGTCGCGAAAGGATTGCCTGGAACGGCTGGTCGCCCTGCGCGAAGGTCTCGTCGCCGATTTCCCCGACGAGCGGGATTACTTGATCTGCCTGACCTATTTCCGGGCCGAGCTGGCTACTTTGCTCGAGTCCCTGGGCCAGGCCCGCGAGGCCGAACAGGTCCGCCTCCGGCTCCGGGACAACCTCCTCCAGGTGGTGCGCAGCGATCCCGGCGACGCCGTCGTGCCCAACAACCTGGCCTGGATGCTGGTCTCCGGTACCTCCGACAGGTCAACGCCCGCCGACGCCGCACTGGCCGTCGGGATCGCCAGGGAAGCCGTCACGCTGGCCCCGAAGGCCGGGAACTACTGGAATACCCTGGGCGTGGCCCAGTACCGCGCCGGCGACGCGAAGGCTGCCGTCGCAGCGCTCGAGGAGTCGATGCGGCTCCGCGCCGGCGGCGACCCTTACGATTGGCTCTTCCTGGCCATGGCGCTCCATCAGCTCGGCGATCGCGCGGGCTCCCGGTCCTGGTACGACCGGTCTCTCGCCTGGATCTCCGCAAGATCGGCATCCGGCGAAGAACTCCTCCGATTCCGTGACGAGGCCGCACGAGTCCTCGATCCGCGGAATCCACCTGCCGGAACTGACGCGCTTTCCATCAAATAATCCGGATATCGCTTCCCCTCGAATCTGACGAGTCTGCGCCTCGAATACTCGCGACTCCTCCTCGGCGCGATCCGAATCCGCGCGGCGCGAGTGACGCCGAGGCTGCGCCGAGGAGCGCGCCGGGATCGGCCCCGCGGTGCGCTTCCTTCACACCAGGGGCCGTTTGCCTGGGAGGTTCCCCATCATGAGGTACTCCGATTCGCGCCGATCCCGGATCGGTGCCGTCACACGGTCTCTGGTTCTCGGCGTTGCGTTTTCGGCGTCTCTCGGTTTTGCAAGAGCCGATTCCACCATCTACAACGTGACCGGACTCAACTCCGACGACTTCGTGCCGTTCGAGAACGACGGGACCCCGAACCGTCCCAACGGCGATCACCTGGGCAACCAGATCACGTTTGCCGGTAGCGAGCGTTACCTGGACCACGTGCAGGTCGTGTTCGCCTCAATCGGTCCCAAGGAAGTGGATACCTATACCCTGGACCTCTACAAGAACGACGGGCCGATCGACCCCAATAGTGGACTGCACGAACCGGGCACCTTGATCGCGGAATTCACCACTCAGGCATCGAACGTCCCGCTTCCCGGCAATGGCGCCTACGGCGTGGACTGGTTCTTCGCGCCGACCCTCGTCCCCGACAGCCTGACCGCCGTGGTGAGCTCCAGCTATAGCACCACGACGCCCGGACAATTCATGGGGCCGTTCGTCGCCGTCACTCCACCGCTGACCGGCAGCGCACTCAACACGATCTGGTACGGCGACGGCACGCCGGGCAACTGGACGGCCAACGACACCTGGGCCATCAACGACGGCGGTGCCACGAATTACTTCGATATGCGGTTCTTCGCTCAACAGTCGGTCCCCGAGCCATCGGCGCTGGTCCTGATGACGATGGGCGCAGGCGGAGGGTTGATCCTGGGCGTCCGCCGGCGACGGATTCGAGCCGAGCTGTAAACCATGTAAGGTGCGCACAGCCGATCGGTGGGAGATCTCGTTCCCACGGGGACCGTGGGAACGAGGGAGTCCGGACCCGGGGTGGTCTGGCACGCGACGTCTCGAACATCCCGCGGATTTGGATCTCGTTCCCACGGGGACCGTGGGGGAGAGGGCGACGGATCCTCCCCTTCTCCCCGCCGGGGAGAAGGTGCCCGAAGGGCGGATGAGGGGGTCTCCCGATCGATATCGACCGCGTGCGCAACCCGAGTGTTTGCCGCTGTAGAGCGCTTAACTCTTGCATTGCGCATACCAGCCCGAATCGCCAGCGAGTAGATGGAGGATTCCCACCGGAATTCACTCGCTGGCGCTCCAGGCTTGTATCCCATCAATATTATGCTTGTTTGTACAGACCAACCGTTGAGCGCTCTAAGATTCCGAGGTCGGGCTGTCATGGTGGCGATCACATCCGTCGAGCTTCCGACCTCATTCTACCGGAAAGTCCGGAGGGTTACCCAGAACGATCTGATGAACGACCAACGGTCTGTGAACTTGATCGAGCCCATCGGATGAGGACGCCGCTTCCGTGAAGGCCCTAGCGGTGATGTGCCACGCCGAAGGCGCGGGAGACTCCGGTCACTCCGTGATTCCCGCGACTTCACCGAACGAGGGCGGATGGCCGGTAGACGATGTGAAACCTCCGGGACACCGGCTCGAGAGGATCGGCTTGAACTTCGATGGTGCCCTGGTATTCCCCGGGTTTTTCGAAATCGCGCTCCACCTCGAAGAGGCCGTCCGGATCGATCCAGAGTCGCCGGCTCCAACCGTCGTTGAACCGCACTGTGCCGGTCACGATCGGTACGTCCCGATCGTAGACGCGCAGATGTATCCGTTCACACCCCTCGAACCTTTTGTACAGTCAGTTCGTATTACTGTATATGAACCCGCAGCCTCCGATCCCTGAACCCCTCTGGAACACCATACCGGCGGACGCCCAGGCTGCCCTTCGGGCTGCCTGGAAATCGCTGGAGGATCGGATTGCCGAGTTGGAAGCCACGGTGCGCGATCTCCAAGCCCGGCTCCAACTCAATTCCACCAACTCGTCCAAGCCGCCTTCGTCCGACCCGATCGGCCTGAAGCGAAAGCCACCGACTCCGCCCTCTCCGCGAAAACGGGGTGGGCAGCCCGGCCATCGCAAGGCGTTTCGCGCCTTGGTCCCTCCCGAGAAACTCCGCTCCTCCCAGGACTGCAAGCCCTGCGCCTGTCGGCGCTGTGGGCATGCGCTGCTCGGTGAGGACCCCAATCCCCGGATTCATCAGGTCGCCGAACTGCCCAAGATCGAGCCCCTGGTTCGACGAATACCGGTTGCATCGCCTGGCGTGCCCGGATTGTGGGGAGACCACCTGCGGCACCCTGCCCGAGGGCGTTCCCACGGTCAGCTTTGGCCCCGACTTGCAGGCCACCTTGGCCACCTTGGCTGGGGCCTACCGCCTGAGCAAGCGGCAGATCCAGCAACTGGCCAGCGACCTGTTCGGGCTGTCGATCTCCACCGGGATGATCAGCAAGCTGGAGCGGCAGTCGGCTGGGGTGTTGGAGGCCCCCTACAACGAATTGGCCACCGCGGTCCACACGGCGGGGGTGATCCACGCCGATGAGACCTCGTGGCGTCAGGAGCGGGGCAAGGTCTGGCTGGGGGCGACGGTCGCCGGGCTGATCACGGTCTTCACGATCGCCCGCAACCGTAATGCCCAGGTGGCCCAGGCCGTGCTGGGGACCCAAGAGGGCTCGATCGCGGTGACCGACCGGTTGGGCTCCTATGACTGGATCGTCGGGGCCAACCGACAGATCTGCTGGAGTCATCTCCGCCGCGATTTCCAGGCGATGATCGACCGAGGCGGCGACGCCGAAGCGATCGGCAAGGCGCTGTTGCGACGGTCGGACCGGCTGTTCCGGTGGTGGCATCGCCTCGCTGCCGAGAAAGTGGACTGGAGGCAGTTCCGCACGGCGATGGTCCGGTTGAGGCGCGAAGTCAAAGCGGCGCTGGAAGACGGAGTGCGCTGCGAGTGCCCGCGAACGCGGGGGACCTGCGCCGAGATCCTGCGCGTCGAGGAGAGCCTGTGGACCTTCGCGCGGGTTCCGGGAGTGGCGCCGACCAACAATGCGGCGGAGCGGGCGGTACGGCACGCGGTGATCTGGCGTCGGATCAGCGGGGGTACCGACAGTGCGCAGGGAAGCCGGTTCGTGGAACGAATGTTGACGGTGGTGGCCACGTGCCGCCAACAGGGGCGGAACGTGCTGGACTACCTCACATCCTGTTTCGCGGCGGCTCGAAGCGGCCAAGCGATCCCCTCCCTCTCGCCAGCGACTCCACCAAAGTTCAAAGCCGCTTGATTTCAGCTATCCCGCCCTATGAACCGGTACCATTCCGGGTGGCGGTCCAACACCGCACGCCACGAGAACCCCTCTCCTTCGAAGTCGAGCACCGAGACGGCATTATCCTCCGCATCGCCGCCGCCTCCACGGATTACGCCGATTGCCCCTCCCCGAATCCACGCACCAGAATCACGGCCGGCGTTCTCCGTCAGCTTCTCGCCCTTCTCAGCGACGGGAGTGATCGATGCGTCTCGCGCCCCGGTCGGTGTGGCGGCGCCTCTCCGAAGAGATCCGCCGGCCCATCCGCAGGGAAGTCTTGATCCTTGAACAGGAGGTCCTCCATGACTACGTCCGAGCACATTCAGCCCGACCATCTCCGACGCCAGGCCGTTGTCTACCCGCGCCAGTCCAGCCCACAACAAGTGCTCAATCATCAAGAGAGTCTTAGACTCCAATATGCTCTCACCGAGCGGGCTCGCGCCTTCGGGTGGGATGCTTCCAGCGTCCAGATCATCGATTCGGACCTGGGAGTCACCGGGAGCAGCTCAGCGGGTCGCCCCGGATTCCAGGAACTTGTGACGCGCGTCAATCTTGGGCAGGTCGGCATCATCTTCGCCTATGATGTCACGCGCCTGGCACGCAACTGCACCGATTGGTATCAACTCCTTGATCTGTGCGGTTACCGCCGTTGCCTCGTCGGGGATCAAGAGGCGGTCTACGACCCGGCCACGCCCAACGGCCGGTTGATCTTGGGACTGAAAGGCTTGATCGCGGAACTGGAACTTCACACGATCAAGACGCGGCTGCATGCGGGTCTGATCAGCAAGGCCAGCCGCGGCGAGTTGGCCATGAGCCTACCCGTGGGTCTGGTGCGCGACCTGTCCGGGCGGGTTGTCCAGCATCCTGACCAG
Organism: uncultured Planctomycetota bacterium; assembly: GCA_963845755.1. Classification (GTDB taxonomy): domain Bacteria; phylum Planctomycetota; class Planctomycetia; order Isosphaerales; family Isosphaeraceae; genus CAWJTV01. The sequence continues at coordinate 6,306 of CAWJTV010000009.1, read as the reverse complement.
GAAGTTCGTGAGCGCATCGCCTTCGTCTTCGCCACGTTCTTGCGGGTAAAATCGATCCACGGCGTGGTCCGGGAGATGGTGGCCGCTCGGCTGCTCTTACCGCGCCGAGAGCGGGGCCGCGACGATGGTGCCATCGTGTGGCGACGGCCGACGGCCGCGGCGATCTCGGCCTTGCTCCGCAATCCGGCCTACGCCGGGACTTTCGTCTACGGCCGAACGCGGTTCCTGCCGCGTGTCCCTGGCGGGCCGCCCCGCAAGCACCCGTTGCCTCCGGAGGAGTGGCAATTCATGGTCCCCGACAAGTATCCCGCGTACATCGACCGGGACACCTTCGCGACGATCCAGGCGATGCTCCGCGACAACTACCAGGAGTACAGCCATCGCCGAAGCCGCGGGGTCGCTCGGTCGGGCACCGCCTTGCTCCAAGGCCTGGCCTACTGCGGCCACTGCGGGAGGAAGATGACCGTGCAGTACCACGCGGCCCCCCGCTACCTCTGCAGCGGCCACAAGGCACAGGGGGGTGGTCCGGAGTGCCAGCGGATCCCGATCCCGGCGGTCGATGCCTGGGTGGTCCGGAGCTTTTGGGAGGCGTTGTCGCCCGCCGAGCTGGACCGCTATGACGCGGCCGTCGCCGCCCTCGAGGACCAACGCCTGCAGCTCCGGCGGGCCCGTGACCTCCAGCTCAAGCGGTTGCGGTACGAGGCCGGGCTGGCCGAGAAGCAGTATCGGCTCGTCGATCCCGAGAACCGCCTCGTCGCCGCCGAGCTGGAGCGGCGATGGGAGCAAGCGTTACAGGCGCTCCGCCAAGCGGAGGAGGCGCAAGCGCCCGAGGCGATGATCGACCCTCTGACTGATGAGTTGCGCCAGCAACTGGACGAGGTCCGCCCGACGTTGCGGCGGATGTGGGACGAGGGGGCCCTGAGCAACATCCGCAAGAAAGAGTTGCTCCGGACCCTGATCGACAAGGTCGTGCTTCAACGGCCTGCTGGGGACAGTTGCGAGGTCCGGATCGTCTGGAAGGGAGGGGATTGGACGACGGCCATGCTCGAGCTGCCGGTGGTGACGTACGGGGAGATGGCCAACGGTGAGCAGTTGGTGTGCGAAGTGCTACAGCGGGCGCGGGCCGGCCAATCCGACGAGCAGATCGCCGCGGAGATGACGGCCGCTGGCTATCATGCTCCGCTCAAGAAGTGTCTGAGCGTCGATTCGGTCGTGCGCATCCGGCAGCAACACGGCGTCTACAGCCGCAAGACGGAGTTCCTTCGCCAAGGTCTGGCCGGGTGGATCACCCTGGGCCAAGCCGTCGAGCGGCTCGGCGAACACAAATCATGAGCTTACTACATGATCCGAAAGAAGCGATTACACATCGATCGCGATCCGGAGATCGGGTTGTATCTGGTCCGAGACGACAAGCGGGTCCTCAAGCAATTGAAGGCGTTGTTGCGCGGCGAACGGCTCTCACTCACCCTGGAACGGAGGTCATCATGAAGCGTCATCGTTCGACGGCCTTTCGGGCCTGGTTCAGGAATGCTTCGACCAGGGACTCCTGACCGGCCATCTCTTCCTCTTCCTCAACCGGCGCAGGGATCGGATCAAGATCCTCTATTTTGACCGGGACGGTTTGGCGATCTGGTACAAGCGTCTTGAGGAAGGAAGCTTCCAGATGCCCCAATCGGTCACCCGGGATGGCGTCGAACTCCAGCCGGCGCAACTGGCCATGCTCCTGTCCGGTATCGACCTGAACACGGCACGCCAGCGCAGGCGGTTCCGCCGACCTGCCTGAGTGGAGAAAAACGGTTGAAATCGGCGGGAGTGGATTTGCATAACATGAAAGATCGAGTATAATTCATGTTATGGGCGTCACACTGCAACTCCCTGACGATCCGGCGGAATGCCGGCGGTTGCTCGAAGACCTGCTGAGCCGCAACGACGCGTTGCGGCAGCAGGCCGAGACTGCCGGGCAGCGTGCCGACGACGCCCAACGCCGTGCCGACGAACTCGAGCGCGTGCTCGACCAGACCGCGGCCCAATACGACCAGTTGCAGCAAGAACACGCCGAGTTGGAAGAGACCTTGGCCCTGCTGCGCCGCTACCTCTTCGGCCGGCGCCGTGAACGCTTCCTCGAGGACCCGGGCCAAGGCCATCTCTTCGACATCCCCGAGTTCATCGTCGAGCCCGAGCCGGCCTCGCCCGGCCCGGCCGACGCCGCGGCACCCCCGCGATCCGAGGCCGCACGCCCGCCGCGACGGCCCGGCTGGACCATCTCGATCACATCCGCGTCGAGCACGATCTGTCCGAGGCGGAGAAGACCTGCCCCTGCTGCGGCGAACCGATGCGGTGCATCGGACAGGATGAGTCCCGCGAGCTCGAGTTCGTCCCGGCTCAGCTCCACGTCAACGTCCACATCCTGCCCAAGTACGCCTGCCCCACCTGCCGCGACGGCGTGGCCAGCCCGCCGGTCCCGCCCAAGCCCGTCCCGGGGGGCATCGCCGGGCCCGGCCTGGTCGCCTTCGTCGTCGTCAGCAAGTTCGCCGATCATCTCCCGCTCTATCGACTCGAAGATATCTTGACGCGACACGGTGTTTATCTGGCCCGCAGCACCTTGTGCGACTGGGTCCGCAACGCCGCCTTACTGCTCGAGCCCCTGGCCGAGCTGCAGAAGGCCCTGGTCTTGCAGTCGCCGATCATCTGGACCGACGACACGCCCGTGACCGTCCTCGGCGGGGAGGCCCCCGGCAGTTCCACCGGCCGGTTCTGGGTCTACATCGGCGACGACGACCACCCCTACAGCGCCTACGACTTCACCACCAGCCGGGAACGCGACGGACCGGCCGAGTTCCTCAAGGGCTATCGCGGTTTCCTCCAGGCCGATGCCTACGGCGGCTACGACGGGATCTACCTCGACTCCCAGGGGCGGATCATCGAAGTGGCGTGTTGGGCCCACGCGCGCCGCAAGTTCTTCGACGCGCGGTCCCATGCGCCGCGCGAGGCGAACCAGATGCTGGAGTGGATTCGCCAGCTCTACGACATCGAGGATCGTGCGCGGGATCTCACGCCGGCGGCGCGGCTGGAGCTGCGCCAGCGGGAGTCGGTGCCGATCCTCGATCGGATCGAGAACTACCTGGCCGCGCTCAAGGAGCGGATGCTGCCCAAGTCGGCCCTGGTCAAGGCGGTGAACTACGCCCGCAACCAGTAGGCGGCGTTGCGGCGGTACACGACCGATGGCCGGCTGACGATCGACAACAATGTCTCGGAGCGGACGCTACGACTCCAGGCCATCGGACGAAACAACTGGAAGTTTCTGGGGAGTGCCGAGGCGGGCCCGCGGGCGGCGGTGTTGTTCACGATCCTGGCGGGTGCCAAGCGGCATCGCCTGGAGCCGTGGGCGTACCTTCGCGACGTGGTGCTGAAGCTGAGCGCCGGCGCGACGGATCTGGAGTCGTTGCTTCCGGACCGTTGGGCCGCGAGCCACCCGGAGCATGTGCTGCAGCACCGCCTCGACGAGTCGCGGCGGAAGGCGACCCGGCAGAAGGAAGCGCGGCAGGAACGTCGTGCGATCGCCGGGCCGAAGGCATGAGGACCACCGACGCCGAGGTCGGGAAAGGCGCACGAATCGGATGGCATGGCGGTCCGCTCCGCGTGCGGTCCGTCGGCCGGCGCGACTGGTAGGACCGGACGCCTACACAATGCTTACAACCCGATGCGGCACAATGACTTCGGAGGCCTTAACGCCATTCGGGACGGAGCCCGTTTCAGGCCTGGCGTCAGCTGCGAACGGGGCGCGGTCGGATTCCGCGCTCGCTCTGGGCTTTCGCCGTCCAGTTGGCGGACGTGCATGGGGTCAGTCGCACCGCCGCGGTGGACCAGCTATCGAACGCCCCCAAAAGAAAAGCCTCCGCATCCGGCCCAGGTATCCTGGGCCGGATGCGGAGGCTTTTCCTTCCCGAAATCCCGTATTGGCGAGTGCGTCCGGTGAACCACATCTGAGTGCGTCCGGTGAACCACATCTTCAAAGCGGTTCACGGGCGTGAGATGATGTTCGGGGCACCGTCTTGATTCTTTCACTGTGCTCGGCGCACGCGATCATCCCGCGCTCGCGCCGGGCCGAGACGAACTTGGGGCGGGACAAACCTTGAGGGCGGCGCGCAATCGCCCCGCGCTCGTCCGGGGTGACGAGGAGCGCGGGGCTCGGGTGCGGTCACTCAGTCCCGTCGGCGCCGGCCTGGTGCAACTCCTGCCAGCGGTCCGGCAGCAGTTCGTCGATCCGCTTCGCCGGGTGCGTGCTGATCCGATCGAGCACATCGCGGAGGTAAGCCTGGGGGTCGATCCCCAGATTCTTGCAGGTCGTGCACAAGCTCATCAACACGGCCGCCGTCTGGCCTCCCTGGTCGCTCCCCGCGAATAACCAGTTCTTCCGTCCCAGCGCCACGGGCTTGAACGCGCAGCGCACGCACCGTTGTCCAGTTCGAGGAACCCGGCCTCCAACGGACGCTTCAGGGCCTCCCAATGGTTCAAGGCATACTGGATCGCTTCGCCGATCGGACTCTTGGGCAGAACCTTGGGCTGCTCGGCTTCCAGCCAGGCGTGAAACTTGTCGAAGATCGAACGCGATCGCTCGTTTCGCAGTTCGTGCCGGAACGCGACGAAGGCCTCGTAGTCCGCGGTCGCGCGCTTCTTGGCGTCGCGTTCGACGTCGTAGAGCAGGCTGATCCATGCCAGCGCCTGATGGGACCGTTGCGGGTTGACGGTCCGCGCCTCGTAGAACTTCCGTCGCGCGTGCATCATGCAGCCGACCTCGATAATCTCGCCCGACTTGTACAGGCCGTCGTAGGCCGAATAGGCGTCGGCCTGGAGATAACCCTGGAAGTCCTTGAAGATCTCCCGGGGCCCGGTGGCGCTGCGGTCCGGCGTCAGGGCTTACGCACCAGATTTCTCGGGGTTTTCGGCCAGTACAGTTGATTTCTCGGGGATTTGGGCCAGTACATCCAAGAGATAGTCATTCTTCCAGCCCGCAACCAGGCGGCGCGTCGCGATACTCTTGCCCTTGCTGTTCTTCTCCGCCTTGAGCAAGCACAAAGCCATCTTGCGGAGCCATCCCAAGTTCTCCGCGCTGTTCCCGGCCCAGTGCCGTTGATCATCCTCAGAGAAACAGACGTCCAGAACCCAGTGCAGCGAGTTCTCGATCCCCCAATGACCCCGCACCCAACGCAGGTGCTCTGTCGCCGGCTGGGACGCGCTGCTGATGAAGTAGCGGGTCTCACTGCTGGCCTCACCATGGATCACCCGATGGCTGATCACCATCACGATCGCCGTCAGCCCGGCCCAAAGGCCCAGGTTGCGGATCCCCTTCGGCTCGGTGATCACACAGCAACTCCGGGTCTCCTGGCGACCGCTGCGGATCTCTTCCGTCTGACATTCAGTGAAGTCCACCCCGGGCTCGCCCTGATCCAATGCCTCGTCGAACGCCCGCGCGATGTCCTCGTAGAGGTGCGGCTGGTTCTCCTTGACCGCGAGCTCGTAATGGCCACCCCCGTCGATGATCTTGGCGGCGATGTCTTTCTGACAACCCATGGCGTCGATGGTCACCACGGCCCCGTTGAGGTCCAGCATCGCGAGCAAGTCGGGAATGGCCGTAATTTCGTTGGATTTGGCGTCGGTGGCCACTTGCCCCAAGGTCAAATGGTTCACGACCGCCCAGGCGCTGACGACATGCAGGGCCGAGCGGCCGACGGTGCGCCGCGCCGCGCCGCGTTGGGCCTTACCGTCGATGGCGATCGGCGTCAGCTCGGGCGAATCGGTGGCGACGGGGGTCAATCCCGTTCGCTCCATCAGCGCCGTCATCCAGGAGGAGAAGCCCTTCTGAAAGGCCAGCGGGTCGAGCAGGCAGAAGACCCGTCGAAAGGTGTCGTGCGAGGGGATGCCGCCGGGCAATTCGAGGAAGGTCTCGAGCCAGTCGCTCTTGGAGTGGGCATAATCGGCGATCTGCACCCAGTTGTCGGCGCCGCAGAACACGGCGAAGGTGGCGATGAAAATGATCTCATCGAGTCGGTGGATTCGCCCCTGTTCGCGGCGGGGATCGGGCAAGTCGGCGAAATGATCGAGGAGTGAGATCGGGTCTTGGGCGGGAGTAGCGGAGGCCGAATCCGAGCTGACGGTCATGGTGTGGACGTCCCTGAAAAGATCGAGTTATCCTGGCGATCGATGGTACAAAAGACGTCCGTTTCCCGACCAGCCGGACTGTAGGATCGAGGCGAGATGCTCTTTCCCAGAACACTCAGATATCCCAGGCTGGTGCGTAAGCCCTGG
>CAWJTV010000008.1:0-52329 GCA_963845755.1 uncultured Planctomycetota bacterium | reverse complement strand
GGGCCATGGTCTGGGTCGGCCCGCCGTAATCGCCCAGCGGGGCGAGCAGCGGGTTGCCGCCGATCAAGTTGTGGCTGCCCGAGTAGCCGCCCGCGATGTCATCGCCGCTATTGCCCGCGACAATCGTGTTCGTCAGCGTGGCCGTGCCGCCGTCAGTCCTACAGGCCGCCGCCGTTGCTGCCGGCGGAGTTGCCGCTGAGGGTGCAATCGGTCAGCGTGGCCGTGCCGTCGTTTAACAGGCCGCCGCCGAAGGAGGCGGAGTTGCCGCTGAGGGTGCAATCGGTCAGCGTGGCCGTGCCGTCGTAGTTGTTCAGGCCGCCGCCGTTGCCAGCGGAGTTGCCGCTCACGATGCAAGCGGTCGATGTGGCCGTGCCGTGGTTGTTGTACACGCCGCCGCCGTTCCCGGAGGCCGAGTTGTCACTGACATGCAGTCGGTTAGCGTGGCCGTGCCGAAGAGAGCGTAGAGGCCGCCGCCGTTCCCGGAGGCCGAGTTGCTGCTGACGGTGCAATTCGTCAACGTGACCGTGCCGTTGTAAGCAAAGAGGCCGCCGCCACGGCCCGCGGAGTTGCCGGTGACGATGCAATTGGTCAGAGTGACTGTGCCGGCGTTGTCATACAGGCCGCCGCCGTAGACGGCGGCCTTGCCGCCCTGGATCGTCACTCCCGAGATCGACGCGTTGACGCCCCGGTCGAACACGAACACCCCGCTGTTCCCGCCGCCGCTGACCGTCACGCCGCCATCCGGGCCCGTGATCGTCTCGGTACCGGTGGTGTCGGTCAACTCGAGCGGGCCCAGTGCCAGCGTGATCGTCTGCGGCGAGCGAAATGTTCGGATCGAAGGTGATCTCGTGGCCCGGGAACGCGTTGGCGGCGAGGATCGCCTCGCGAAGGCTGGTCGTGTGCGCGGTGTAGTTGAGGTCATCGGCGGTTGTGTTCACCACGAAGCTGAGGGGGACGACGGTCAGGAGTTCGCCGAGGCTCGAAACGCCGCCAGCGACGCCGAGATCACGCTCGTGCCGACGGCCACCGTCGTGGCCAGGCCGGACGAGTGATCGTTGCCACCGACGGCAACGCCGACGCCCAGGTCACCGAGTCGGTGATCGTGCGCGCGTTGTCGAAATAGATGCCCGTGGCCGTGAACGGCTCCGTGGGGCCTGCGGCGACGGACGAGTTGCCGGGAGTGACGACGATCGCTAATAGTGTGGGCGAGCTGGTCAAGGTGACGCCGGGGCTCGAGACGCCCGCCAGCGACGCCGAGATCACGCTCGTGCCGACGGCCACCGTCGTGGCCAGGCCGGACGAGTCGATCGTCGCCACCGACGGCGTCGCCGACGCCCAATTCACCGAATTGGTGACGTCGCGAGTTGTGCCATCGGAGTAGGTGCCCGCGGCGGTGAGCCGCTGCGTGAGGCCCACGCCGACAGACGGATTGCCGGGAGTGACGGTGATCCACGTCAAGGCCGGACGGCTACTCATCCCGAAGGAGGCCAGGTCGGGGACGAGTTGGCTGCCGTTGGGCGTGCCCAGCCCCGTGACGAGATCGTAGCCCGGGCCGGCATTGAAGCGGTTGTAGCCGTGGAGGATGTCGTGGAAGTCGCCGGGCTCGCTGCTCGCGAGGCTGTAGAGCGCGGCGAGCAACTGGTCGGAGCTGAAGGTCTGGCCGCCGCCGAGGACCGGCCCTGGTCGGCCAGGGCGACCATGCCTGCCATCAGGGGCGAGGCGAGGCTGGTGCCGCCGTACACTCCCCACGTCGTGCCGAAGTCGTACGGATCGTAGATGGGCACGCCGGTGCTGGGGTCGGCGTCGGCGGAGATGTCGGGGTTGTCCGCTGGCCGGTGGACTGGAACGACGTCTGATAGCTCGGTTCAGGCTCATACCGACTGATGCCCCCGCCGCCGCCGATGCTGAGGTTGTACGAGTCGCTTCCTACGCTCCAGCCGACTTCGCCATCCGTTCCCGTCCCCGGGTAGTCGCCCTGGGAGTCGAGGTTGTACAGGCTGGTACCGCCGACGGCCACGACGTGCGGCGGGAAGCGGGATAGCCACCGGGAGCCCCGTGGTCTCCGTCGAGGCCAGGAAAGCGACTCCCGGTACCTGGAAGATCGGGTCTTCCTGGCTCACCTGTTCGGGATACTCGAACTCCCCGTAGCTCATCGAGACCACCGTGGCCAGTTTACCGGCCTCGGCCTCGGCCGCGAGGAAGCCCCCATACGTGCCATCGTTTTCGACGAGGACGATGTTGGCCGCGGGCGCATCGCGTGGGCCCACTCGACGTCCAGCGCTTCTCCGCCTCCCAATCGCCCGCACCGGGCCCATTCGGTCCAAGCCGGGCAGATTCGTGGTCTGGCCGTTCTGATTGACCTTGATGAAACTCGCGGATCGGGCAGGAGGAACTGCTGATCGAAGATGTGCAGTGGACCGTCTCGAAGTTGGGATCGGTCGAGTTCACGAAGCTCGGGTTGTCGTAGGCATCGACCAGCGCGATGGTCTCGCCGGCCCCATCTCCTTCTGCCCCGCGAAGCTGACTTGACTGAAACCGTAGGCGTTCTGAAGCTGTTGCGGCGTTAGCCCGTCGGTGCCGACGTCGAGAGGGGGACCCACCCCCCGTTCGGGCCCATGACCTCGACGGGCACATCCCCGGGACCGCCGCCGAGGACGACAGGACCAATCTGAGTTCCAGGGCGCTCGACCGTCGGTCGGAGCGAGTTCCGGGCTGTTCGCTTGACGACGGGACGTGGGAATCGCTGACGTGATGACATGGGTTGCTCCTCTGGGAGGTGTCTGAGATCGGTTCGGAAACGGCACTTACCGTCCGGGAAGGGCCCTCAAGCCTCGACCCCTGGTTTGATGGTCCCGCACGGCGCCTCTGTGAATTCGGCCGGCACCGCCACAGGCACGGACATCTCCGTGATCGCCGAACCATCCGGGTCGCCGAGCCGCACCCGCGGCGGGGGCCGGTCGCGGGCCCGGTGTCCGTTCGACCCGCACGAGAGAGGAAAGCGGTGATCGCGGCCCGAACCTTACAGCACTTGGCAAGAAAGCGGAAAAAAACTCGTCGCGAGCCGGGCGGGTCGGAGACCGGCCGGGGACGGGGCGTCGGGACGGGCGGGCGCCGGCGCGACCCCACGGCCATTTCGTGCCCAGGAAGGATGCGATGGGGGTCGGCCCGGGTTATAATCGCTCGCCGTTGGGATGGATCACCGAGAGCGGTTCGCGTTGGGTTGCACACGCGCGACCGAACCCCTCCTTGCGAAGGGGGGGAAAGGGAACCGGCGCGCCCCCTCCCGTTTAGCCCCCTTGCGAACGGGGCCAAGGGGGGGTGACCCGAGGCGTTCGGCCGCCCGGGCTCGCGCGTGCTCCCCTGATTCGGGAGCCGCTCGAAGTCAATTCCAGCCGCCCCCGTGGCCGACGCGGTCGCCGGGATGAGCCCGGGCTGGCCGACGGCGGCGGCAGGTGGGCGGCCTGCCGGAGGTCGCGCGATGGCGGCGACAAGGGAAAGTCTCCTGATCCGGCGCAGGGAGGCGATGAGGCGTCGTGGAAAGACCTCGCCGACCTGTACCGGCCGTTCCTCGTTAACTGGCTGAGCCGGCACGAGGTCCCGGCCCGGGATGTTGACGACCTGACGCAGGAGATCCTCGTCTCGGTCGTGCAGTACCTCCCCTCGTTCCGGCACCCGGGGCATCCCGGCGCCTTCCGATCGTGGCTCCGCGTCATCGCCGCCAACCGGGTCCATGACTACTGGCGGGCCCGCGAGCCCGAGGCCCCGGTCAGCGGCGGTAGCGGCGTGGCCGAGATCTGAACCAGGTCGCCGACCCGGATAGCGCCCTGAACCGCCATTGGGATGAGGAGCACGATCGCTACGTGCTCCGCTGCCTGCTCGACCTGGTGGAGCAGGAGTTCGAGCCGAAGACCTTCCGGGCGTTCCGCCGGCTGGCCCTCGACGGCGCCACCGCGCCGAGGTGGCGGCCGAGCTGGGGCTGAGCGTGGGGGCAGCCTACGTGGCCAAGACGCGGGTCTTGCAGCGGTTCCGGAGGAGGCGGCCGGGTTGATCGACTGATCGGCCCTGCCAGATGGTGTAAGGTTCCCGGCCCGATCGCCGCTATAAGAAGAAGTGGAGCCCGTTCTCCCCGACGTCCCTTGAGAGACCGCGATGCACGACTCCGACCCCGGCCACCTGACCGCCGAGCAACTGCCCCTTCTCCCACGGGCAGGTCGAGGCGGCCGAGCAGGAGCACGTCGCCGCCCACCTGGCCGGATGTGCGGCCTGCTGCGCCGCGCTGGATGACCTCACCCCGCGGGACGCGCTGAGTGACTCGACTCCGGGACGCGGTCGGCGAGGACCAGGCCAGCCGCGAGGCGGACGCCGCTCGCCAGTCGGCCGTCCGGGCCTTGCGGCGGGGTCACTGGCGGGAGGGCCTGACGCCCCGGCCGCCCGAGCGGGACAGTGGCGGGATCGCGCGCGACCCCGCTCCGGTCCGCCCCCGACGCCGCCGACCTGGCAGGTCGGGGCCTACGACCTCCTCGGCGAGGTGGGCCGTGGCGGCATGGGGGTGGTGTACAAGGCCCGACACCGCGCTCAACCGTGTGGTGGCGCTTAAGATGGTGCTAGCCGGCGAGTTCGCCTCCGCGTCTCAGCGGCTGCGGTTCCAGCGCGAGGCGGAGCTCACCGCCCGGGTCCGGCACACCCACATCGTCCAGGTCTATGAGGTCGGTCAGGTGGGGGACCGGCCGTACCTGGCGATGGAGTGGGTCGAGGGCGGCACGCTGGCCGACCGGCTCGACGGCACGCCGTGGCCGGCCCGTGCGGCGGCGCTCCTGGTCGGCACGCTCGCCCGGGCGATCGACGCGGCGCACCGGCAGGGGGTGATCCACCGCGACCTCAAGCCGGCGAATATCCTGGTGCAGCCGGCCGAGGAGGCCGACTCGGGCGGGGTGCGGTCGGGCCGCGACGGGGCCGACCCGCTCGGCGGGCTTGTGCCCAAGATCACCGACTTCGGCCTGGCCCGGACGGTGCAGGGCCAGGCCGGCCTGACGCGGACCGGGTTCACGGTGGGCACCCCCGAGTACATGGCTCCCGAGCAAGCCGGCGGCGACAGCGGTCAGGTGGGTCCGGCGGTCGACGTTTACGCCCTGGGAGTGATCCTCTATCAACTCCTGACCGGGCGGCCCCCGTTCCGGGGCGAGAGCCCGGCGGAGGTGCTCCGCACGTCGGCCTCGGCCCCACCGATCGCGCCGCGGCGGCTCGAGCCGCGGGTGCCGCGGACCTGGAGACGATCGTGCTCAAAGCCCTCGAGAAGGAGCCCGCCCACCGCTACCGGACGGCCGAGGGGCTGGCGGAGGATCTGCGGCGGCTCCTCGCCGATGAGCCGATCCTGGCGCGGCCGCCGTCGGCGCTGTACCACCTGCGCCAGTTCGCCCGCCGGCACACGGGCCTGGTGGGCGGGGTGCTGGGCGTCTTCACCGCCCTGCTGGCGGGGACCATCGTCTCGGTCGGCTTTGCCTTGCGCACCGAGCATAACGCCCGACAGGCCATCGCCGAGAAGCGCGAGGCGCAGTTCCAGGAGTACCGCGCCCGGCTGGCGGCCGCGGTCGCGGCCCTGTCGACGCACGACGTGGCCGACGCCGCGCACCCGCTCGAGGAGGCCCCGGAGGACCTGCGCGGCTGGGAATGGTGGCACCTGCACAGCCGGCTCGACGACAGCTCGTCGGTGATCCCGATGCCCGTCGGGGAGCGCCGAGTCCTGATCCCCGGCCCGGCCGGGACCCGGTTCGGGGTCCTGGACGGCGACCGCCTGCGCGTCGCGGATGTGGAGAGGGGCGAGCCGGCGACGGTACCGGTTCGCCTGGCGGTCCGGGCACCGTGACGGCCGCGGAGACGAGCCGGGGGCTACGGGTCGCCGTCTGGGACGGCGGGAACTTCGACCTGCTCGACGAGGCCGGCCGGCTCCTCGGTCGCACGGACATCCCCGAGGGAGCCATGTCCTTGTTCGCCTTCAGCCCGGACGGCACCCGGATCGCGTGGATCAAGCCCGAGCGCGATCGGTGGCGGCTCTACCTGGGCGACGCGACGTCCGGCCGGCCGACGACGATCTGCGACGGCCACCACGGCTTGATCTGGGCTTTGACCTTCAGCCCGGACGGCACCCGCCTTGCCTCGGTCAGCGAAGACCAGAGGCGCGTGCCTGTGGGACACGGCCACCGGCACCCTGCTCGCCACGTGTCGGGGGCACGCCAGCAAGCTCCTCGCGCCGCGTTCCGGCCGGACGGCGCGGCGCCTGGTGACGACCTCCGCGGACGGGACGGTGCGCCGGTCGGGACGTCGCGACGGGCCGGGAGGTCGAGCCGCCTTACGACCACCACACCGGCGAGGTCGCCGCCGCCGTGTACAGCCCGGACGGGCGATGGGTCGCCTCGGCGGGCACCGACCGCACCGTCCGGGTGTGGCGCGCGACGGGCCGGCAGGACGTGGCGGTCCTGCACGGCCACACCGGGAGCGTGACCGGGTTGGCGTTCGCCCCGGACGTCCGCCGGCTGGCCTCGCTCAGTATCGAACGGAATCTCGGCTGGGCAGGGGACGATACCGTGCGGGTCTGGGACGTGGACCCCCACGCGACCCTGCCGGTCCTGCGCGGCCACACCAGCTACGTCTACCCGGTGGCCTACAGCCCCGACGGCCGCTGGATCGCCTCGGGGGACTGGCACAGCACGGTGCGCCTGTGGGATGCGGCGACCGTCAGCCGTCGCGAGGTTGCCTTACCCCGGGATCGTGCGGTGTCTGGCCTTCGGCCCCGACGGTCGATGGCTGGTGAGCGGGTGCGACGGAGGATCCCCGCTGCGGATCTGGGACGTGGCGACGGCTCGCGTCCGCCAGGAGATCCGGGTCCCTTCTCAACATTTCCAGTCGTTGACCGTCAGCCCGGACGGGAGGAGAGTGGCCGCAACGGCGCTCGACCCGCAGAGCAACACGCACCACCTGCACGTCTGCGACATCGCGTCCGGCGAGCGACTGTTCTCGGCCCAAGGCGGGGTCCTGGCCTACAGCCCCGACGGCCGCTGGCTGGCCGTCCAGGCCGCGGATATGAAGACCGTGCTCCTCCTGGATGCGCGGACGCACGCGACGTCCGCGCGATTCCCTGGCCACGAGAAGGACGTCGTGTCGGCCGCCTTCAGTCCCGACGGCCGCCTCCTGGCTTCGTGCGGCCTGGACCGTACCGTTCGCCTGTGGCCGCTCGACGGCGGCACGTGCGTGGTGCTGCGGGGCACACCGACGATGTCTTCGCGACGGCATTCCACCCCGACGGCACGCGCCTGGCGTCGGCCGGCCGTGACCGGGCGGTCTGGCTCTGGGACCTGGCGCGGGGCGAGGAAGTGGCGCGGCTCCAGGGCCACACCAGCTACGTCTGGTCGCTGGCCTTCAGCCCCGACGGCACCACGCTGGCGTCCGGCTCGGGCGACTCCACGGTCCGCCTCTGGGATACGGAGCCGCTGAAGGTGCGCTACCGGGCGCGACGCGAGGCCGAGGCCCTGCGGCCCGAGGCCGAACGACTGGTGGAGTCGTTATGGCGGCAGAAGCACGACCCGGCCGGGGTCGTGGCCGCCCTCCGGGCCGACCGGGCGCTGAGCGCGTCGCTGCGTCAGGCGGCCCTGCGTGCTGTGCTGCGGAGGGCACAACCGCCGGAAGCCGTTACAGGCGACCGGCACGACACGCCCTGAGACGGAGGATGGCCGCCCGACCGGCCGGCCGCACCGGACGGCGCCCATCCTGTTCGAGTGAGTCCGCGAGACGTTCATCGCGATGCGCGAGCGGGATGACAAGCCCGGCGGCGCGGTCCGCCTCAACGTCATCGGGCGGTCGTGAAAGGACGACGGCCCGGGCAGCCCGATGATCCGGGGGATTGTCCCGCAGAACCAGAGGGACCCCTGCACGCTCAAGGCATTCCCCGGAGCACTGGATCACCCGGTTGATCTCGGCGAGGCTTGAGGAGCAAGGGCTCGGTGCCGGTCCCGAGCCAGCGCTGCGCGCTTCGGTCGGATCGACCGACGCAGCCAAGGATGTCTTTGCGCACTTCGGTCAGATCGACCGAAGCCCGATTTCCAAGAAGTGATCGGACGGCGATCGTCGGTCTGATGGGGTCACCGTGCGCACTCCCGCGGCGAGCAGAGCGGTGTGGTCGTGCCTGCCTGACTTCCTGGACCTTATCCGGCCGCCACAGGTAGCTCCGGCCTCACGTTCGACACTGGCTCCGAAGCCGCGATCGGTAGCATCTGAGGGCGAGTTTTGCGAATTTCGCGGAGGGTTCCGCATGTGTCCCGAAGGTCCATCTGGCCGTTCCGCACCTCCATCGGACGCCCGCTCGGACACGATCCCGATCCTGGATTCCGGGGCCAACAGAGGGATTTTCGCGGATTACGCTGATTTTGCTGTCAGGTCCGGGATCCGTGAGAAAGAGAAATCGATCAACGATGAGAACCTTTTTGTCGTCGCCAAATCCGGCACCCGGGGCGCCGGGTCGGGATTTGCCTGCAACCCGAAGGCGCCGGAGAGGGATGCCAGATCGGCGGACTTGCTCAGGATTGCCGCGTATCGGCCGATCCTGGACGGGGACGGCTCCCCAGGGCCGAGCAACACTGCCGTCGTCGCACCCGCCCCGGATGACCCCGAACCGGTTGACAGCTCTCCGAAAGTGGCGCTCGCGAAGAGACGGGAGATCGGGGTCCGGGTGATAGGATGCCCTGCCCGAAGCTACGAATTGCCGAGCGGCTGGGTAGACGGGAAGCCGGTCTGAGTCACTGAACTACAAGAATAATCAGAATATAACTTAAAGAATAGTATTACTTCCCGGGGAAGTGAGTCCTGGCGTTGGCCCAGGGCCTTGTTTTTCCCCTGGGAAGCCACCAGGTCCCGAAGCCGTTTCCAGCAACCTTCACTGGGCACTGGGATAGGCTTCTGAAGGCGATTTTCGGCCTCCCAGCGGCCTCGCATAACCGACCCCCGGGAGGCCTGGAGAGTCCCCATCGACGCAGCGTTGAGGCCGTCCCCGATCGCCGGGCTTCCCGACGAGTCAGTTCGGCGTGTGAGCACGTGGAAACAGACCAGGGATGGTTCGTCCTGATTCACCGACCCGATCTGGCCCGAGCGGGGACATGGGCCGGACTTCCGGGCATCGTTCGACGTGATGTCTTCGCCTCGGCGCCGGCTGCCCGGGAGGGCCTTTGCCCGGGTCGTTCGAGCTCCTGACCGGTTGCCGGCCATGCATGGTTGTGGGCTTTGGCTTGCCCTTTTCTTTGCTTCGAAACCTTGCAGCGAAATCAGCGTAATTCGCGAAATTCGGGGTCCGGACCCCTTTCACGTCATTCTGCATTTCAGGGAACCGTCAGCGAAATCAGCGTAATTCGCGAAATTCCTCTTCCGATGGTCGGAAGGGGTCGATGCATGCGATCGTCGCCTTGAACGGAGGTATGATGTCCACCTTGCTCGATCACCTCGAAACCCCGTCTACGGAGAGCAGGAACCGCGCCATCACGAGCCGCCCGGCCGAGCGGCTGCGCACGACCATGGCCGCCTGCCGCGTCTCGTTTACCTGGTGGGGCGTCCAACGCACGCTGACGTCCGAGCAGAAAGCCCAGGCCGCCCAGGCGTTCGACGCCGAGGGCGAGTTCCTGTCCGCCGGCAAGAAGCTCCTGGATACGAAACACACGGCGTTCCGCGCCGTGACGGCCATCCGCACGAGGATCGGCGATTACTGGAAGGGCCTCTCGCTCCCATTCCCGGAGGCGGGAGTCCGACTCATCAAACTGGAAAGCGTGGAGGACTTCGATCGCCAGATGGCCGACTATCGCGCCGAACTGAACGACGCGGTCGCCAACCTCGATCGCCATTTCGACGAGCTGAAGCGGGCGGCAGCCCGCCGGCTGGGCTCGCTCTACAATGCGTCGGATTACCCGGAGACGTTGATCGGCCTCTTCGGCGTCTCCTACGACTTCCCCTCGATCGAGCCCCCCGACTACCTGGTCCAGCTCTCGCCCGGGCTCTATGAGCGCGAGCAGGAGCGGGTCCGGGCCCGGTTCGAGGAGGCCGTTCGGCTGGCCGAGCAGGCGTTCGTCAACGAGTTCGCCCGCCTGGTCAACCATCTCACGGAGCGGATCTCGGGCACCAACGAGGACGGGACGCCCAAGGTGTTTCGCGATTCCGTCGTGGGCAATCTCGACGACTTCTTCGAGCGGTTCCGCTCGCTGAACGTCCGGTCCAACCAGCAGCTCGACGACCTGGTGGCCCAGGCCCAGCGGGCTGTACGAAATGTGGGCGCAGGAGCTGCGCGAAAGCGAGGCGATCCGGAGCCAGGTGGCCACCCAGCTCTCTCGGGTTCAGTCGTCACTCGACGCGATGCTGGTTGACCGGCCGCGACGACGGATCCTGCGCAACACGCCGACCTCGGAGTCTGAATCGTGAAACTGCTCGTCAAGCCCGACGGGACGGTCCTGGCGATCTACGATGAGATGATCGATCTCACCATCCTCGGCCGCCCCACGATCACCCGGGCCAGCCAGGTCGAGCCCGATGCGCAGGGCCGCTGGCGGGCCGACCTGTCTCCGGTGGGCGGCCCGATGCTTGGGCCGTTCGACCGACGCAGCGAGGCCTTGCAGGCCGAGCACGATTGGCTGGAACGCAACTGGCTGAACGGATCCGTTTGAAATCCTGCTCTTCTTCCTTCGACCTTCCCACGGCCGGCATCCGGCCGTCTTTTCCTCCACCACCCTGAACATCACCCCGCGCCCGGACCCGCGGTGCCCCCTCTCGGCGGCGCCCTGGCCGCGAGGCGGGTGCGCGCCGGGATGCGGGGCACCGGGCCGGCGCGGCAGGAGGCCATCATGACCCGCACCCAGCTCAACTCGCGGATCGCCGCCAGGACCGGCGAGTCGGTGTCCGTGATCCGCCGGCTCGGATTCCAGTTGAAGTCGCAGCCCTGCGAGGAGCCGGTAACCGAGGAGATCCGCCTGGTCGTCCACTGCCCGTTCTGCGGCGACCAGGTCCCCTATCCGGGCCGGACCCACGACGGCTCGAACGCCCTGGCCGAGTGCCACGGCTGCGACGTCTACTTCGACTTCCAGGACCGCGACGTCTTCCCGGCCAGCTCCCGGGCGGCTATGAGCCACGCCCAGCGTCGCTATATCCCCGCCTGATCGTGCCGATCCCGCTTCTGACCCGTGTCCTGGTCTTCTCATCCCGGCATTTCCATCCATCAGGAGTCCCGAACCGTGATCACACTGACCCGCAGCCAGGTCAAGCGGCTCCGCCAGGTCTTCCGCCGCTCGATTCTCGGCATCACTCATCGGGGCATCATCTCCGAGCTCGTGCTCCGCGCCGAGGGTGCGCAAGTACGGGCGCAACATCGGTACTGCGACCTCGCGGTCGAGCACGTCGAGGCCGGCAGCTTCCGGCCCGCCACGAGCATCGCGATCCCGCTCGACGCCCTGGCCGACTTCGAGGGATCGGCCGATTCGCCCGTCGTCCTCGAGTCGGTCGCCCCCGACCGGACCGTCGTCCGCTGGGAAGATCGGAGCATCCCCCAGAGCCGCGAGTATCACATCGTCACGCCCGTCGATCGCCTGGAGCCGATGCCGGGGCTGCCGGCGGCCTGGGCCTCGAACCCGGGTGAATTGCTCGACGCCATCGCCGAGGCGGTCGAGGTCAGCACCCCCGACTCGCCGCGCTACTCGTTGGAGTGCCTCCAGCTCCAGGGGAACCACGGCAAGATCCTGGCCACGGACGGACGGCAGGGCCTGGTTCGCTCGGGCTATACATTTCCCTGGCCTGACAACCTCCTGATCAAGGGTCGCCCGATCTTCGGCTGCCGGGCGATCCCTCACGATCAGCCGGTCGAGGTCGGGAGGACCGATACCCACGTCGTGATCCACGCCGGGGCCTGGACGGTCTACTGCGAGATCCAGAAGGAGGCCCGGTTCCCCGACCTCCAGCGGGTGATTCTCACCGACGGCGAGATTTCGACCCGGCTAAGGCTGGATGCCGCGGACGCGCGGTTCCTCGAATCCGCTCTGGACCGCCTGCCCGGCGGCGATGAGTTCAACAGCCCTGTGACCCTGGAATTGAACGGCCGGATTGCCGTCCGGGCCAGCGCTGCCGACCAGACCGAGCAGGTGACAGAGCTGATCCTCAGCCGGTCGAGCTATACCGGCTCGCCGCTCTGCATCGCCACCAACCGCGTGTTCCTGGACCGGGCCCTGAGGCTGGGGTTCAGCGAGATCGGTTTTGCAGGGGGCGAGTCGCCGTTCGTCTGTCGTGACGAGAGACGGATCTTCACGATACAGCCGTTGAGCGTCGGATCGCCACCCGATGCGAACGCCGTCGTGACTGCGCATCGAATCGAGCGCGGCGACCGGCGCCGCGAGTCGTGTTCCAACCCGCAACGAGAGCACGAGGAGACCGATGTCAGGACCCGTCGGGAGAAATGGCCACGCGACGGTGCGGTCGGCTGAAACCAACGGCCACACGGAGGCGAGACGACCGGAGACGACGAGCTGTTCCGGCACCGAGCAGCCCGGCATCAGCCTGGCAGCTCTGATCGCGGAGGCCGAGTCGCTGCACGCCGCACTGGCCGATGCAAGGTCCCGAACGAGCCGCCTGATCGCCGGCCTGCGGCGCCAGCGCAAGCAGTCGCGGCTGGTCAGCGAGACGTTGAGGTCCTTGCGCGAACTGAAGCTCCAGGACGTCGTCGCCTGACCCGGTATCCCGAGACACTCGGCTGGTGAGCCATCGATTCACCCTGTCCGTCAGGGAGGTCCGCCGGCCCGGTCCCTTGCTCTCTTACGAAGGAGATCCGCACCGTGCCCCTGAAACTCAATGTGGGCGTCAGTCGAAAGGTCGGTCTGCCGGACTATGGCTCGGTAGGCGCGAGCTGCAATGTGGAGATCGAACTCGACTCGGCCTTAATCGAACACGACCTCGATGCCTTCCACGCCCGGGTCCGTTCGGCCTACGTCGCGGCCCACCAGGCGGTCCACGATGAACTGGCCCGGCTGCAGGTGCCCGTCGAGGCGCCGCATGACCCGCCGGCTGCTCCGCCTCGTCACACGACCAATGGCCACGCCAACGGCAATGGCCGTCCCGCGCCTCCGACTTGCGGGCAGTCCCGCGCCCGCAAGCCCGCGACCGAGAACCAGGTCCGGGCGATCCGCTCGATCGCGCATCGTCAGAACGCCGACCTGGACGGCCTGCTCCGGCAGGATTTCGGCGTCGAGCGCCCCGAGGATCTGTCGCTCAAGCAAGCGTCCGACCTGATCGACACGCTCAAGGCTGCCAGCCAGATCTGAGCAGCCATCAGGACGGCGTCGAGAACAACCCAGAACCACCTACATCGCGAGGAACCGACATGGGTTTGACCGTCGCGGAAAAGACACATTGGCGCGACCGGATCGAGGCCAAGGTCAATCGGCGGATCGAGGCGACCCTGGCTGGCGACCCGGGCCTGATGGACCGGATCAAGCACTCGGCTCGAGGACGTGCCCTGGCCTCGCTGGGACTGGCCGAGATCCAATCGGAACTGGACCAGATCGCCGCCCAGAAGGAGGTGCTGGCCCGTCGCGAGCGGCAGGCCCAGCGCACCATGCTCGCCCGGGTGCGCGGGGTCGAGATCGACCAGATCGAGGAGGTCTATTACAGCCGTCACGAGCCCGAGGTCACCAGGGCGGTTTCCCATCGGCAGGCGGTTCACGAGGACGAGTTACTGGCCGAGCACGAGATCGGCCGGCAGATCCTGCGGCTCCGTGCCGAGAAGGATCGCCTGCTCGACACCGTCTGGCTCGCCTGCTCACCGGCCCAGATCCGCCAGCTCTGGGGCAAGGTTGGAGAGTTCCTCGGCGACGAGCCGACCAAGCTCGAGCGCGAGGCACTGGCGATCCCGCCAGCCGGAGAGGGGGTTTGAGTGGGAAGACCTTATCCCAATCGACGCAAGAAGCGGCCGGGCCGGCGACCGCCGCATCATTACCGCGGCGGGTACCAGGTCCGGCCCAATTCGTTTCAGGATTTCGGGGCGAGGCACGTCTACGACTGGATCTTCCCGGATATCCGTGGTCGTGATCGCCGGAAGCTCTTCAACGGCTTCAGCGCGTGGTACAGGATCGCGATGGGGCTGATCGGCGGTGCGGTGGGGTGGAACCTGGCCGGGCCGCTGGGGGCAATCTTCGGATTCGGGGGCGGCCTCGCGTTCGGAGATCACCTGGTGCGGAAGCATGAGTTCTACCGACCTTGATGGGATTGTTCGATCACGAGGCGGGCTGGCCACGGCTGCGGCCGTGGCTGGTCTGCTCTTTTTCTTAGCCCTTGAAAGAGAACTTCAATCCGACTGCGAGAGCGGAGCCCAACCGGTATCGGCCATCTGGCTTGTCGCGACGCACCGGTTCCGCCGACATGCTTGCGAAACATGTCTCGTCCGGATCCACGAAGCCGGACCCCAGTGGTTCAGCTCGTCGGTCGGGATGGCCCAACGGAGCAAGACCACGAGCATCAAGCCCGGAACCGCAACCCCCGTGATAATTGGCACGACGACGAAGCGGATCCTCGGAACATCCGTCTGGCCGGGAGAATTGCAGGCTGGCAGTCAGGGCCAACTGCCGCGAGGGCAGCCGGTCGTGAAGGCCGTCGCCTCTGTCTAAGTCGCGAATTACATCCTGTCAAAGAGATGATGCTCCGTTGCATCACCGGAGCCCAACGGTTTCGCGATATAGCCCGATGTCATTCGGGAGTGAGATAGAGTTGAGTGGCATCACACGCCATTATCAGCAGAAGTTGCCCCGATGCGCGAAACTCGGACCCCTGGCCAGTTCCGAGCCCTATTGCTTCGTTGGCGCCAGCACCCCCGCGCGGGGACGAACTTCGGTCGTAACAACCGAGTGCGACGACATCGCCCCCGCAGATGCTCCGGTGCATCGTGCCGCGATGACATGGAAATGAGTGGAGTCGAACCATGGCCTCGTTGTCGGGTATCTCCGCGCCTCTCGAGCCGTTATGAGCATCCTTCCGGGTGGGACATCCATCGGAAGTTCTCCCTCCAGGCCTTCGCTGTCTTCCTGGTAGTCTTCCTGGCAGCGAGTCAGCGAAGCGGACGATCCGTCGCTGCGCCCCGGCTCACGGACTTGTTGGTGACGACCGATACCTTGGTCGCTCAACGAGCCCATCCCCAGGGAAATTCTTCGCCTGATCATGGCCGGCCGGTGGAAATCGCAGGGACGTTCATCAGTATTTGCCTCCGTCACGCCGTTGCGAACGGTGACGATCGGTTGTCGGAGCACGAAGCATCTGTCTGGCGAGTGGTCCCCGCAGGACTCGGCTCGTTTCACGAGTGGAATCCGATCGATCGGGCGAAATGGCCGTGTCGGACCGGTTCCGCCGACATCGCGTAGGCGAAGCGGCGAGGCATCCTCGGTGCGACCACAGACAGGAACCTCCCCAACGCGCCCGTCCGGATGCCGGATCAGCCGACCCCACGACCGGCTGGTGTGCCCTGTCGGGAATGGCTCCCCCTGATCTCATCCACATAATACCGGCCTGGCTGCCCGTCCCGGACGATCTCCCGGTCGCCCTCAAGGGTGTCGCTGTCGTCGATGCCTTCGCCCTTACGTGAGATCCTGAACATGCTGGCCATGCCTGTCTGGGAGTGATGCCGAGGCCGATCAGTGATGTAAGAGACCGCCTCGGCTGACGGGGTTGGACGGCTGCCTCCGCTCGACGGTTTGTGAGTGCGGCCTCAGCAGACAGGCCCGGCCGACACTCCCGCCTTGTCGTTGCTGGACCCATCCAGTGTGCCAGGGCGGTAGGGTGGAAGCAACGGGACGGTCTCTCACCACCGCGGCGGTCGGGCGCTCCAAGCCCCAACATAAACTAAGGTTTCACTGAGTGATCGAAGAGGAGCGATCTCGGTTCGGGTGATCAACGCCATGTGGTACTACGCCAGCACCGGCCCGGCCCTCGGGCTCCTGATGTTCGCAGCCGTCCGAAATCCGATCGGCATCCTGGAGGCGCCCGATGATGCAGTCCCGGTGGGAACCGCGATCTGCGTCGGCTCGGATGCCGCTGGCATGGCGGTCTGGCGCCTCTCGATCCGCGGCGCGGAGCTGCCGGAGAGGTGGATCGTGGTGGATCGGGAATTCCGGCCGGCGTGATGAAATCGCTAGGGCGCGAGCTCTGGCGGCTGACCGGGCACAAGATTGAGTTGCCTGGGTTATGGGTGGTCGTGGATCGGGAGTTCGTGCCGGCACAATGAAGAAGCCATGGGGCCAAGATGACTGCGGGGGCTTTCTGGTGACTGGGGTATTGGTCGCGTCCTGAGCGAATTCAGCTTTGAGGCCGTTCGCCTGCATCCTTGCTGGAGCCATGTCGTCCACGGGATCGGTAGGCTTTGGCGGCGGCCAGTCCCAAAAGTCCGATTGCGAGAATCACGATCGATGAGGGCTCAGGGACTGATCCTGATGCGATCGCGGAAAACTCTATTTCCTCCCCCGAATTATTCGTGACTTGAATGACGAGATGGGGGTTCACCGAGCCAAGCTGGAGAGTTGTGGACAGCACACTTCCATCGTCGAGTGTTCCTGTGATTATTCCATTGGCTGAGTCATAGTTTAGTCCCGTCCCGAGGAAAGTAACCGACGTACCAACATCGTCGAGTCCAAACCCCATCTGGTTGTGAAAGGTGCCCCCAGAAATAACCAGTGAACTGGAATAACCTCCGAAGATCAGCGAATCCGCCCCTGAGAAACTGCCACCTGTGATACTCTCACTACATCCGAAGGAATTGAGAATCAAACCGTTTCCATTTGTATTGCCTGATCGAAATCCCGACCCACCAATGAATGTGCCACCGTTGATCGTCAAAGCGGTCAAATTGAGGTCGAAATGGCCACCATCTCCTCCGTTCCCAGTCGTGCCTCCGGACCCACCTTGAAACGTTCCACCCGAAATCGACGAGCTATTGCCAGTGGTACCGCCCAGCGTAGTGAGCACAAATCCGATTCCACCGAGAAAGCTAGCGTTCTCACCTATAAACGTCCCGCCACTAATCTGGGCCGATGCCGAAGGGAATCCTGAAGGTGCCGCCAGGTCGAGTGCCGTTCCACCGACTCCGGGCATTCGGGTCGTATCTCCGCCTTGAACGACGCCCCCCGAGGCGGAGAAGCTCCCTCCGGCTCCGATCCCACCGTTCACCTGACCTCCAAGCAGGTTGATTGTCGTGCCCACCTGTCCGATGATCGCCACGCCGGATTGAATCCCGCTTGATCCACTGATCGTAGCGGGCGAAACCAGGTCGAGAGTCGTTCCGCTTCCTTCGAGGAGGATCGGCCCGCTTGTGCCGTTGACCGTGTGAGTGCCGCCGTCGTTGTAAATCGTCTGGCCCCGCGCCGATCCCAGGACCGACGTCATCACGAGCACGAAAACACCTGCGGCAGCGCCCCTGGGCATCTCCTCACCTCATCGTCGCCATCACGGCGCGCGCCGGCCCCTCCTCCTGCCCGACGCGAGCAGGAGCGGCAAGAAACGACCGATTCGCCAGCAGTGAGCGCTTCCTACTTACATTCACGCGATGGCGCATACAAGTGCGGGTTGATAAGAATCAACACGACATACTTAGTTACTGAATTGACAGCCATGGTAAGCCGTGGCTTTATCCGCGAACAATCTGAATCCATGGAGATAGATGGCGGCATGTCGCCAAGGAATGCGATGATCGGCCCGATTGGTTGAGGTGATTGCCTCTTCTGTCGCTTGGAGCGATAATCTGTCCCTCACCTACAGCGACTCGGGAGACCACGAGCAATGCCTCACCACCGATTCAGAACGGCCCATCGACCCGGGCTCGTTCTCGGGTTGACGCTCCTTATCGCCTTCCAGGCCACACCCGCCTTCGCGTGGGGACGACTCCGCCATCGGGTCATCGCGAAGCTGGCGGAACGACACTTGAGCCCGAGCGCCAAGGCAGCCATCACCGAGCTACTGCTTCCAGGTGAGTCGCTGGCCGACTGCTCGACCTGGGCCGATGAGGTCCGGGGGAGGATGAGGCAGTCCGCCCCTTGGCACTACGTAGACGTCCCTCTGGACGAGCCTAAGTACGATGACAAGTGGGCCGCGGACGACTCCCGCCATGGCTTCATCGTGCCGAAGATCCGGGAGTTCCTGAATGTCCTGGGGAACCCGGACGCCCCGGTTGCGGAACGACGTCAGGCCCTGCGGTTCGTCGTGCACCTGGTCGAGGATCTCCACATGCCGCTACACGTCGGCGATAACCATGACCGCGGCGGGAACGATACCCAGGTTCGTTGGTTCACCCGGGGGTCCAACATGCACCGGGTGTGGGATTCCGGGATAATCGACCATGCGTCGCGGGGCGAAGACGGTTGGCGCGATGACCTGGTCGCGATCGAAACGCCAGAGGCCCGCCAGAAGGCTCAGGGCGGCTCCGTCGAGGATTGGGCGACGGAGAGCCTGCTAGCGGCCAGGGAAGCCTACCAGGACCCAGCAACGGGGCAAAGGATCAAGCCTGGTGCCAAGCTGGGGGATCAGTATTATGAGAAGAGCCTTCCCGTTGCGAAGCGGCGGTTGTATCAGGCGGGGGTGCGGCTGGCGATGGTGCTCAATGAGGTGTTCCCGGCGGAGTAAAAAAGATGCCGAGGCCGACCGTAGAGGTTGACGGTCGCCTCGGCTGGCGGGGTTTCACCGATCCACTCTACACCCAAGAACTCCGCCGACGCGGAGTCAGCGGACGACTCGGCGCGATTCGCGGCGCAGGACGTAACCGAGTGAACCGACGATCCCCGCGGTCAGCAGGATGACGGAACTAGGCTCAGGAACGCCCGTGCCACTCAAGACCAAGTCAAATTGGGCATTAACATCGGTGACGTTCGTCTCGACGGAGGGGCTGCCGATCATGTTCGGAAAACTGAAGGCGATGAGTTCGTGTCCGTAGGGATCAGGCTCTAGTTGGAGCAGCGGTTGTAGGCTGAGAGGGAGAGTATCCTTTAGATCCTGGAATGTGAGATTGGTGAGGTCGTCCGCGGTGGGGGTTTGGGTGTTGGAGAAGCTTTGCAACTGGCTGAAGGAAAAGTCGGATTGGGAGGTAACCGTCTGGCCGGTGGAGGGCTGAAAGAACGAGAACGAGGCCGTAAACACGGACATCGAGCCGCTGCTGTCATGGCCCGCGAGGACCCCATTCGGGGCAGTCGATCCATAATCAAATGATAAACTACCTCTATTAATGAAGACGTTATTTTGACCTGGATTAACGATGTATTCCGCTCCCGTCTGGCCGGTGGCGTTTCCGAAGCGGGAGAAGGCCGCACTGGTCACGCCCTTCCCCGGCTTTTTCGCAGTGATCCTGACCCCCACGGGTGCGTTCACAGGGGTCACGAGCATGACGTTATAGTCGCCAGTAGCCTCGAGTGCAGCCGCAAGGGCTCGGGCCTTGGCATCCTGGGTCAGTGCTGTGGGCTTGAATTTGACACCGAGTTGCTGTACTCCATCGACGGAGACATCGATACTGTCTGTCCCAAATTTTTGCGGCTTTTGGGGGATGATCTCAAGCACGTCCCCCGCCGTGAGGGAGGGGGGGGAAAGCAGAGCCGACGCGAACAGCAGCAGCGTTGCCAAGAGGATATTGGTCGAGACGTGCGGAACCAGTCGCAGACACGACAACATTGGACACGCTCCTCCCAATTGGAGAATCAATTGAAGCCCCTTAGTCAAGGACAAATCCACCGCCTCGGGCGGTGAGATTCCTGAGGAATCTGCGGGACATCGGCCTGATTCTGCGGAGTCTGTGCCGGGAGTAGGATGATGAACGCTGACCCAACTGCAACCCGGCTCAACTCTGCCGGATCCGCATATTGAACCGATTTGGATACGCATGTCAAGAAAAAAAGGCGAGATCGAGTTGTCGGTGGAATCAATGAACCATCACGTTCAGCCCCGGGGGTCCAGAGAGGTCAAGGCCACGGCCACGGCTCATCCTCGACCCGCCCGTCCGGATGCTGGATCATCCGACCCCACGACGGGCTGGTGTGGCCGAAGGGGAACGCTACCTCTCTGTGGCTCTGCCGCACCACCGGCCAACCTTCTGCGAGCCCGGTGGCGAGCCCCTGCCTGGCTCAGCGGCCAGACTCCTCTCGGGCGAGGCGAAAGCCCAGGTCGAGGCTCCGGTACCCCGGCGTGCGCCAGTGGCGGTACGCCGACTTGGCGAGGCGCGGCCCGAAGCCCCAGCCGCCGCCACGGTACACCCGGGCCGAGGCCCGAGCAGCGCCCGGCGGATCGTCCACCGGCGACTCCTTGTAATAATCGGCCGCATACCCATCCGAACACCACTCCCAGACATTCCCGTGCATGTCGGAGAGACCCCAGGCATTCGGCTGGTAGCGACCGATCGGCGCCGTGTAGACGTAACCGTCCCGCGCCGCGATCGTCGTCCAATCCGGATACTTCTCACCTGGAAGAATTATACCTTCTCGGGCCGCGTGAAACCGCGCCGCGATTGTCGTCCAATCCGGATACTTCTCTTTCGCCGTGGCATCGGCAATGTTGCCGAACGCCGCCAGGCCCTCGTGGTCATTGCCGAAGCAGTAGCGGGTCGTCGTCCCGGCGCGGCAGGCGTATTCCCATTCGGCCTCGGTCGGTAGCCGGTAGGTTCTCCCTTCCTTCCGGCTCAGCCAAGCAAGGAATGCCTGCGCGTCGTTCCAGCTCACGTTGACCACCGGATGGTCGTCGGTCTGCTCGAATCCCGCTCTGCCAGGTGAACTTCGGACTCTTCTCGAACTGCTTCGTCGCCTCATTCCAGCCCCAACCGCCGTTGCCGTCCTTCTCGGCTTCGGTCTGGTAGCCGGCCTCGTCCACGAACCGCCGGAACTGGCCACGGGTCACCTCGGTGACGCCCAGGTAAAACGGCCGGGTGATCCGCACCCGATGCTTCTGCTTGTTCCCGCTGGCGTTGACCACAAACTCATCGTCGTACGCGTCCTCGTCGCTTTCATCCGAGCCCATCTGGAACTCACCGGCCGGGATCAGGGTCAGCTTCATCCCGATCGAGTTCGTCAATTCCTTCTGCGGCTGCGTCGAGAGTGACTCGGCTTTGGGCGACGGCGGCGCGGGCTTGCGGGATTCCACATGGGCCGTGGGTGTCACCGGTTTGGGTTCGCCGGTCCCGTTAGAGCCGGGAGGTTTCAGTCTCTCGCTACCGCCCGGCTCGGTCAGAGGCAGGTTGGGAGTGAACGTCACCTCCAGTGGCGTTTCCTGCCCACGCCGGATCTGAAACGTCTGGGTCTTGACCCACAGGTCACCCCGTTTGACCTCCAGGTCATGCGCCCCGGTCCGCAGGGTGATGGGCTCACCCAGGTTCTCGATCCGGATCTCGCGGCCGCGGTCGACCCGGACGACCAACTTCGGGCCGGTTCCGGTGATCTTGACCGTGCCGGTGTCGGTGACGATGTGGATGATGATCCCCACGATCGCCAGCAAGGGCAGCGCGGCCAGGTAGACCCGAGGCCCGAGCACAGAGTGCCGCGTCAACGGTCGGGATCGCTTGGACTGTCGGAGGGCGCGGTCGATCCCGTGGATGAGTTGGTCGGCATGGTGGTGGAAGTCCCGCCCCGGATCCAGAGCGATCGCGTTGCGATAGGCCAGCCGGGCCAGCGACGGCGGCAGGTCCGCCTCACCGGGCATCGTGGCGCGGTCGATCAGGATCGGGACCACGGGGAGGTTCCGCTCCAGCGCCGACTCGATCTCGATCCGGACGAAATCGCGGGGATCGTCGATCCGACGGGCACCGCCGGCTTCACCCGCCCAGTCGCGACCGATCACGGCCAGCAGGATGCCGCACTGATTGACCGCCGAGGCGATGTGTTCCCGGAAGTCGACGCCGAAGGGAATGGCATCGATGTCCATGAAGACCGCGTCTTTGCCGAAGTGGGCACGCAGACGGTCGTAGATCCGTCCGGCCACGCCGGCCGAATCCTGGCGTCGGTAGGAGAGGAAGATCTTGGGCATCGATCCCTCGCCGCATCGGTTATCCGGTCTTCAACACCTGGCGGATGATACGCGACCCCATCCCAGGCAGTCCATGCCCTGGAGGCGAATCTGAGGGGATCACCTGGTGCGGCCGAGATCATGCCGGGACCGATGAGGTTGAACGGCTGCCAGCCGATCACCGCACGTACCCATATTTCGCACAAGCCGCCTGGACGCGGTCCTCGTAGGTTTCCTCGTCAACCATCCGAGCGCCGGCCCAGTCCTCAAGCCGTTCGAGGTGCGGTTTGATCGCGTTGTACTGCTCGTCATCGACGTACTCGCCCAACTCTTGGTCCAACCCCTGCGTCAGCGCCTCGACAGCCGCCGCCGTACTGCCGTGCCAGGCGATTAAGTCGCGAAGGACCTGCTCCATCGGCTGACCTGGCTCCGGCAGTGGTGGCAGCCCCGGGTCGGCGACGGGGCCGAAGCGAACTGGCGAGACCAACAAGGCAGGTGTGGCGGTCAACAGCCTTCGGCGAGTCATGGTCATGGTGGCCTTCCTGTGGATGACGACTGTCTCCTACACGATCGATCTGGCGTCCGGCCCGGCCGACACTCCCGCCTTGTCGTTGCCGGACCTGTGCCAGTTTGACGGGCACGCAAGATGAGGGCAACGGCGGAGCCACCTCACCGTAAGCGCCGGGACGTCCAGGGGCCGATGCCGAGGAACAAGAGCAGGAGGCGGACGAACCCACAGCCGAGGGTCAGCATGAGGAGCAGGCCGAGGGCGAGCAGCGCCAGGGGCAGGACGGTAGTGAAGACGGCCAGGAGCAGGCCGGCGACCCAGACGAAGAGCCAGATCCGGACGAACCAGCCGATCAGGTCGAAAACCCTGAGCCGGGCGATAGTCGAGCGGAGGCCGTCGGCGGCGGAGGCCAGATCGTCGAAGATCGAAATGGCGGAGGGTCCCCAGGGTCGGCCGGGAATGGGTTGGGGGGGCACGGAGGCGGCAGCAACGGCCTGGCGGGTCCGCTGGATGGTGCTCTCGGCGCCGATCGGGTCGGACGCCAGGCGGGACTCGGCCTCGGAAAAGGCGGCCTCGGCCGACTCGATCTCGGCGTGGTGGGGGTCGTCGGGCAAGAGCACGCCGGTCCCCCGGTCGACGGCGCCGCGCAGTCGCGCCAGCTCTTGGCGACCCGACTTCAAGGCGGCTCGGGCGCGCTCGTGGGCGATGTTGAGCCGGTCGAGCTGCTCCTTGCACGAGCCGGCCAGGGCATGCAGCCGGTCGAGGTCGCCGGACTTCAACAGCGCCCCGGCGTCGCGCGCCGCCTGGGTGGTCAACCCCGAGTCAGACTGGAGCCGACCCTGGGCCGTCTTCCAGATGTCCATCACGCGGAGCCAGCGCTCCCAGAGGGCGTCCAGGTCGGAGCTGACCCCCTGGTAGAGCGACAGCGTGGCGCCCGCCATCGGCTCGGTGAAGTCGGGATCGGTCGTGGGGAGCTCACTCTGACGCTTGCGCAGGGCGTCGAGCTGGTCCATCAGCGCGACGGCACGCTCGCGGAACCCCTTGAACTGCGCATCGACGATCTCCTGCACACGCCGCTTGCGGACGTAGAGCCAGGCCAGGGCGGCGATGCCGGCCAGCGCCATGCCTACCATGAGGGCGACTGGCAACGTGTGCGTCTCGGCTTCGGCGGGGTGTGGGACCAAGCTCCGGACTTCGACCTGCGCAGTTAGGAGCCACGCGGCGTCCAGCCCGATCGCCGCGTCCAGCTCGAACGGGTGTGTCATGGAAGGATTGACCAGTTAGGAGAAGAACTTACGTCCCGCCAGCATAGTCAGTTCGAGCGATCGGCTCAAGCCAACTTGATTGGAAGTCGGGGTATGACACCTGAGCCTTATCCTATGAGTTCCGGTCGGGCATGGCTGTGTCCGCGGTGCTCGGTCGGGCGTATCCCGGATGGCCGGGACTCGGAGGCAAGCTCGATTCCCAGTTCAGAAACACATCTTGCCGTGCACGTCGCAGATGTCGTACGCCTGGGCGTTGTCGGCATAGATCGGCGCTAGCGGCAGTGTCGCGGCGCTCCTCAGCGCGAATCGACCGTGCTTTTGATTGATCGTTCGCTTCAACTCGGTCGCGGCGTCGGCCACGTCCAGGCCATCGAACAAACCCAGTTGCCGCGGAACGTCCGGCGTCAGATCCTCGGCGAACAGGTGCATCCGCGCAGCGAGCGTCCGAGGTATCCATGCGCTCCGGAGGCAAGGCCGGTACGTTTCCAGCAGGGCGTCAAATCGGTTGGTCGGCACCTGCAAAGTCGCTCGTCCTTCGCCCGCGCGGCCGTCTCGATATCCCACCCAGACCGCTATGCGGCCGGTCAGCACCCGGTGGTAGACCAACTCCTCGATCAGCCGCTCGAGATTCGCGCACCAGCCACGCCCAGAGCACGGAGGGGACATCGGTCGGCTCGCCGAAGCTTCCGCCGCGGGAGAGGATCTTGTGCGGCATCCGCTGCGTTCGGATCGGGAGGACCGGATCGCCGTTGAGTTCCCACCACAACGCTTCGCCGCTGGCGGTCAGGATCTGCCGGATTAACCGCCGGTCGGCCTGGGCGAGATCGAGGCATGTGCGAATGCCCCACGGGATAAGCCGCTTTTCCCGCCGTCCGGAAATGCCCGTGACATCCGTAACCGGGTGGGCGGCCAGCAACGATTCCTCGGTGCCTCGGTCCAAGACCGCCATCGCCCCGAATGGCTTGGCGGCGTCAGAGATCAGCTTGGCCAGCGTGCGCGTGCGGGCGATCCCGACGGTCACCGGGACATGGACGCGCCCCATGATCTCGTCCCGAATCGTCACCGCGAAGGACTGGAAATCATCGGCCGGGGCGACCGAGGCATCGAAAAAGAATTCGTCGATGCTGTAATACTCGACCCTCGGCGAGAGGTCGCGGACGGCCTCGAGCATCATCCGCGAGAGCACCTCATACCATCGGAAATCCCGCTTGACGTAGAGGCCGTCGGGGCAGAGCCGCTGCGCGTCCCAGATGGGCATGCCCGTTTTCACGCCCAGGGCCTTCATCTCGTAGGACTTGGCGATGACGCACGCGCCCTGATTCCCCAGCACCCCGACCGGCATGTCGGCCAGGTGCGGCGTAGCGAACCCGTTCCGCGGAGACGTAGAACGCATCGGCGTCAACATGTCCGACCGGCCCTTGTCGCCCCATGAACAAAAGCGTACTATAAACAGGCGGACAGTCAAGGCGGTGGAGGCGGGAAGAACCGGCGTGTGTCTCGGGATTGCCGTCGCAGGGAGCGAACTGCCTACGGAGTTGATCGGGCGATTCGGGCTGCAACGCCGCCTCCACCGGCGCGGCGCCGGGAGGAATACCGTTTCCTCTTCCGCGACCGTCACCCTTGCCTGCCGATCTGGCGAGACGGGCAACTCCAGATCGCCCGATGGGGGAATGGCCGGGGCCGAAGCCGAATCTTGCCGCGGACCGGCTGGACCTGGGAGGCTTCAATCCGCGAAGGGCGATGGCAGGGCAGCCGGTGCGTGCCGGTCGAAATCCCGGCGAATTACGGGCTGGAGCGGCGAGGCGTCTGGTTCCTGATCGAGACGGGTGTCCGGGGATTGCTCGTGCCCGACGAGCAGGGCTGGGCGGTCTGTTATATGATCTGCGAGCCAGCATCACATTATTACAAGGTGATGACGGGCTCCGACCGCATGCCGGTGCTGATCGATCAGCGGATTTGAATTGATCGTCGGCAAGGGGGCGGGATGTGACGGTGCGAGGGGCCGGTTATACTGGGGGCGTGGCCCTACGGTACGCATAGGAGGCCATCCGATGTCGCGGTTCCCAGGGTTCGACGACTCCGACGACCTGCCACCACAAGCCGCCCGCCTTCGGCCGAAGCTGCGGGCGCTCGCCGAGCAAGGTATCTACTTCGGCACCAGTTCCTGGAAGTACGAGGGTTGGCTTGGCAGCATTTACTGCCGGGATCGGTATGTGACGCGCGGCAAACTCTCGAAGAAGAAGTTCGAGGAGACGTGCCTGGCCGAGTACACCCAGACCTTCCCGACCGTCTGCGGCGACTTCGCCTTCTACCAGTTCCCGACCGAGGAGTATTGGGAACGGCTCTTCGGCCAGATTCCGGCGGGCTTCCTCCTGGGCCTGAAGGTGCCGGAAGACATCACGGTTCCCGTCTGGCCGAAGCATGCCCGGTACGGCAAGCGTGCCGGCCTGGAGAATGAACACTTCCTCGATGCCAGGACCTTCGAGCGGTTCTTCGCAAAGCCGCTCGAGCCCTACAAGGAACGGCTCGGTCCGCTGATCTTCGAGTTCGGCACCTTCAACAAGACCACGTTCCCCACTCCCGGCGATTTCCTGGCACGGCTTGATTCGTTTCTCGGGTCCCTGCCGGGCGGATTCCAATATGCGGTCGAGATCCGGAACGAAAACTACCTGTCGCCGGAATACTTCAGACTGCTGGCATCCCACAACGTCGCCCACGTGTTCAACGCCTGGACCCGAATGCCCGTGCTCGACCAGCAGTGTCGCCTCGCCGACGCCTACACGGCGGACTTCACGGTCGTCCGGGCGCTGTTGGCCCGAGGACGTACCTACGAGAAGGCGGTGGAGTCCTTCGAGCCCTACGACCTCCTCCAGGAGCCGAACGAGGGTGCCCGGGAGGGGATGGTCGAGATTGCCAGGCAGTCGCTTCGCCGAAAGGTCCCGTCCTGGTTGTTCGTCAACAACCGGCTCGAAGGACACGCACCCACCACGATCGAGGAAGTGGCGAAGAATCTCGGGTGAGCTGGCGGTCTGGGGACTGAAGCGCGCTCTAGGGACCGATCCTCGACCGCGACGGGAACGGCGGCACCAGGGTGTTTGCCGCCACTCGGTGCTGAGCGACCGCGTCGGCGCCGACATCGGATCGACCATTGGATGACCGGCCCCTCCTGTGGCAAACTGGCGTGGTGCCCCGGGCTGCATCGCGACGTCCGAACCGCTGGGGTCGATCTGTCCATGGAATAATTCAAGCTCAATCTTCTATTCATAATATCCGGTTCCATCGGCGCCGTTGCGGTTCTGACCTATGCCCGCGGGATTGCCCTCGGCACCTACATGATCCGGGAAGGCAACTACCCTGTCATGCGGGGTGGACCGCTCGCGATGATCCGGGAGGTCCCCAGGGCCGTCCTCGAGTCGTACCGGCCCTTCAGCTTTCGCTATCACGCGTTCATCAGCTACAAGGGAGACCCCGACCGCGGCGCCGCCGTGAGCTTGGCGCAAGCCCTCGAATCGAGCGGTCTGGAATTGGCCATCTTCGAGCAGCCCCTGGACGCGGAACCCTTCGTCCGGAACGCGGGGAAAGGTGTGGGGATCGCCCGGTATATCCAGCATCGCCTGGTGCAGTCGGCCGCGGTCGTGATCCTCACCTCGCGCTCCACCTTCACGAGCAGGTGGCTCCTGGAGGAATTCAGCCTCGCGATGCGATCAGCAGACCTCGTCCTGATCGTTCCCCTCGACGACTCATCGCCAGAGGCCCTCATACCGCATCGGTCGCCGGCGTTCGCGCTGACGCTGACCGCCCCAGCGTACGCCTGGAACCGTTCTGACGCAGCGCCCCGACTCCCTCGCGACACTGGCGGAGGTACTCCGCAGCTTGGGGATCGGGCGCTCGCGGTTCCGGATGGACGCCCTGGCCGTCTCGGCCGCCGGCCTCCTCACTTTCGCGGTCGTCACCGGCTTGGCCATCTCCGGCCACCCGGTTGACCTCGCGCGATTCCCCGGCCAGATTCTGTACTGTTTGCTGATCCTGGCCGCCGCCGCGATCATCCCATGCCGTAAGCCGCCGCCGGAGGCTCTGCTGGCGAGGAATGGCTTCCGCCGCCTCCTCCGGGGCCGCAATCCCGACTTCGAGCGTCTCAGCGGTATATTCTATTTCACCCTCATCTGGTCCTTCTTCTCAATACCCTGGCTGCCGCTGCGGGTGGCCTGCGTGATGGGGGTCTTCTTCGCCTGGCCCCTGATCACTGTCTTGCACGACGCAATCCAGTGGCGGGCACTGATTCGCGCCACCGCTGAATACGAGTGGAACGAGTGGAAGGCGGGTCGCTGATCCGCACCAGGTCGCGTGCGCACCAGGGGCCGGCGTGAGTCTACGGCACCCCGCCGCGGCGAAATCGGTAGGCCAAGAACCGAGGGACTCCACGAGCCGCCCGAGCGTGCGGTATCCCAATCGGCGGATGGGCGCCTCGGGGCTGGCTGACCGACGCTGGCGCCGCCCCTGGCTGGCCGACTTTGGGCTTCTGCGGTCGCCTCTGAGCGCGCGATCGTTAGTCGTGGGAGGATGCAGTGAGCGAGCATGAGACGCCGCTTACCCGATTGTACTGGCGTGAGGTCGGCGGTACTCTGATCAGTGTCGATGTCTGCTTCGATATAGTCTATCTCACTTGTCGTGTTCTTCGCGGATGGAAAGCATTGCGCATAAACTGAGGCACGCCCTCCAACAGCGTGGAGAGTACGTCGTCAGGGCGAACGCTGACACCGGCTTTTTCGCCGTGTTCCCGCCAAAGTTGTCCAACCTTGTCGAACGAGCGAAGCGTGACGGTCGCGAGGGACCAAATCTCGTCGTCTACGGGACCAGATCGAAGAACACACGTGACCACTATGTGGTTCCGTACTCGCTCATTCGCGATCTCCTTGTCGAAGACACGCTGAGCGTTACGAAAGCCAGTGGCGTACTTCGTTGGAACCTCGCACTCAAGGACGGGAAGCTTCACGTCACGCATCGGGGCGGTTATGTTGACGTAAGCAGCTATCACGGTGCGCAACTGATCATCGAAGGGGAAGAGAATCACGAGTCAGTCAACATGACGGAGGCCCTGAAGGCGGAGAAGGACCGGCGCTTGAATCTGTGGGCACGCCTGAAGGACCCCGGTGAGCACCGCGGAGTCGAGCCCTCTGTTCTGCGCAACCTTGGAGTTTACGGAGGAGCGCAGGTCATCTGGGTCGATGCGGCCCGAACTGCGTCGGCATCCGGCAACGGAAAGGGGATCACGGTTAGTCTACTTCATACCGGGTCGTCCTACGCCGATGACTTGAGCGAGGATGGATTGATCTATCATTATCCTCAAACCAACCGCCCTCCCGCGCGGGATCTGTCTGAGATAGAGGCAACGAAAGCCGCCCGTTCGCTCGGGTTACCCGTGTTCGTCATCTCCTACCCGTCACCAAACTCGAGTTTGAGACGTGTGAGACTCGGCTGGGTCGAAGACTGGGACGATCAGTCGAAGATGTTCCGGGTGACGTTCGGCAAAGAGCCGTCAAGACCTCCCGCTGAGGAACAGCAAGAGCCGTTCAGTCTGTTCGGAGACGAAGTCGATTCAAAGCGTATGACCCGGACTCGCATCGGGCAGCAGAAGTTCAAGTTCTCCGTCATCAAGAGATACGGTGTGGCATGCGCGGCGTGTGGGATATCGATTCCCGAACTCTTGGATGCGTCTCACATCGCCGAGAAGGGAAAGCGAGGCACTGACGATCCTAGAAACGGTCTGGTCTTTTGCGCAACCCATCATCGTGCTTTTGATTCACTCCTATTCGCAATTGACCCCGAAACAACCGTTTTCGAATTCGTCCCAGGTGGGCCATCTGCGAGTGATCTGAACTTCCGATTCGACTCGCTCGACCACCTCCCGAACAAACCGCACCCGCTCGCACTTAGAGCCCGTTGGGATGCTTGGACGTCCAAGCATGCGAAAGGGTTGGACGGCGCTAATCGTTGACTCTCCTTTGTGAAATAGGAACCATGGACAGCGTCCTCAATTCGCACTTGACACTACGGCTCGCGCAGGATGTCCACCCCACGAAGAGGTCAGTCCTCGCCAGCATCATAGATGAAGCCGGTGGTCTGCTGATTCCACGGCCCCGCCGCCCGTGGATCATTTCCGCCTTGATCCTTCTGCTGTCATTCCAGATCGCTACCCCAGCGTGCGCATGGGGACGCCTCGGGAATCGCGTCATCTCGAAGCTGGCGGAACGACACTTGAGCCCGAGCGCCAAGGCAGCCATCACCGAGCTACTGCTTCCAGGTGAGTCGCTGGCCGACTGCTCGACGTGGGCCGACGAGGTCCGAGGGAGGATGAGGCAGTCTGCCCCTTGGCACTACGTTGATGTCCCCCTGGATGTCAGCGGGCGCTCAAAACCAGCCAGCGAGGGGCGCTTGAAAACCAGCCACTTTGAGGAGACCCAGATCCGCCGGTTAGGCTTCAGGGCAAGTCCTTTGCCCCAGGAGCCTTCCCATGGCGAATCTGCTCAAGATGGCCATCAGCGAGACCATTCGTACACTGCACCGTCGCGGCTGGTCCCAGCGCCCGCATCGCCGACGAACTCGGGATCAACCGCGAGACCGTCGCCCGTCACATTCGGCAGGCTAACCCACCGTCAAAACCAGCCAATGCGCCCCCCGGCTCGGCCGGGGACGACAGCGCGCGAAAACCAGCCAAAGCGCCCTCCGGCTCCGGAGACGCCCCAAGGGAGGCCGTTTGAGCCGGGTCAGGCCAGCGCCGAACGCCTGAAGAGAGATCGAACCGCCGGACCAAAGGAAGCCATCCCCGAGGGAAAAAGAAAGCCGGTTGACGTCGGATACTTTGAACAGAAGGTTGAGCCGGTTAGACTCGAAATCGTGGACGAAACCCCCAACCGTCGTGGCTGGTTTTGAAGCGCCCATGAGTGGCTGGTTTTGAAGCGCCCGGTGACATCTCTACATCAGGAGCAGCCGACATGCAGAAACTCATCGAGGTGAAGAGCACAGATGGCGTCGTTTACTTCATCAATCCGGACCAGATCGTGTGGGTGCACTCGGCAGACAGCGACCCGGAAAGCCATGCAGTGATTATGGTGGCCACGGGCCTTAAGGTGACGACCCAGGAGGTGCCCGCCCTGGTCCTTGATTCGATAATCAAAGCGATGAGAGCCTGACTGCCCCTGCACGTCGGCGACAACCACGACCGTGGCGGGAATGATACCAAGGTTCGTTGGTTCACCCGGGGGAGCAACATGCACCGGGTCTGGGACACCGGCATCATCGAACGGGCGAGCCAGGATGAAGCCCGACGGCTCGATGATTTGATCGCGATGGACACGCCAGAAGCCCGCCAGAAGGCTCAGGGCGGCTCCGTCGAGGATTGGGCGACGGAGAGCCTCTTGGCAGCCCGGGAAGCCTACCAGGACCCGGCGACGGGCCAGAGGATGAAGCCTGGTGCCAAGCTGGGGGATCAATACTACGAGAAGGCCCTACCCGTTGCGAAGTGCCGGCTCTATCAGTCTGGGGTGAGGCTGGCCATGGTGCTCAACGAGGTGTTGACGAACACCCCTATATCGGTGGAGGCTCACCAATGAAACGAAACTCACCCTCGACCGTACGTCCAAGCGTGAGGGCCGTGATGTGGATGATTGCTGGCGCGGTTCTCATGTCTGGATTGTGGCTTCCGATCCTCCAGTTCGGTTGGCAGATTCACGATTCCCCGGGTGTAAGGTATTCAGCGGCTATGTCGAGCGGCCGCCTGATCAGTCGAATTCAGTCTTATGCGCCCGGTGGATCTGAAGCCGCCAAGTCGGATTGGATTCGCGTCGAACTGGACATCCAGAGATTCTTGTTGGCGGAGCGGAGACTTGAAGCGATTCTCAAGCTCAGAATCCCGAAAAAAGTCTGGGGGGAGTTGATTGGGACCAAGTCGCTGACCAAGGTATGGGAGAAAGACGAGAAAAGTGGAAGGATACAGTCGAAGAAAGAATATGAGGATGACTACCTAGAAGTGATATTAATAGGTTCTGAGCATTTGTTGATGCAGAAAATTACATTTTCTGTGAAGCAATTATTTGATGCAAATCGAGATGTATATGAAACTATTGATATGTCACAGCAATGTAATATCTATTTAGATGGTTACATGTCTTCGTTCCCCGAGGACTCGTATTGGGGAACCGTGTTGCCCAGCATAGAAACGTCCAACGGAATATCCCGCCTAACAGAAGCGGGGCAATATCAGTTTGTGTTGGCTCTGGACTTCTCGGTGTCAGTGGGAGGCGACTTGGGGTCGAAGGTTGTCTTCGTCCAGGGGGAGGACGACCCCAGGTCTAACCGTCCCCTAAAGGTGAGCCTCGAAATACTCAGAGACCGGAGTTTTGTTTGGTTCTGTTATGCCCTGGGTTCCGTACCAGTGATTCTAGGTGTCTTGTTGCTATACATAGTGCTAGGCAATCCGCGAGCCGAGAAGCCTGAATTGCACCAGCTACTCATTGATGCAGGCGCCATCCTTTTTGC
Organism: uncultured Planctomycetota bacterium; assembly: GCA_963845755.1. Classification (GTDB taxonomy): domain Bacteria; phylum Planctomycetota; class Planctomycetia; order Isosphaerales; family Isosphaeraceae; genus CAWJTV01. The sequence goes on along the minus strand of CAWJTV010000008.1, from coordinate 20,007 downwards.
GATCTTGCCTCTACGAACTATCCTGGTCCCGTCGGAGGTGACTGTGCTGACGAAACTCGACTTCATACTCTCCGTCGCGATTATGATCATCACGACATCTGTAATACTCAGATTCCTTATGACTCAACTCAATCGGCCTTCGGCGGTTTCAATTACAGAGGGGCATCGCGACAGAACCGTTGAGGGTTTGCATAGCCCGTCAACTTAGGACCACGGCCACGGCTCATCCTCAATCCGCCCGTCCGGATGTCGGATCATCCGGCCCCACGACCGGCTGGTGTGCCCCGAGGCGAACGGATCAGCCCGGATCTCATCGACGTCGTACCGGCCCGGCTGCCGACTCCGGACGATCTCCCGTTCACCATCAAGGGTGCCGGTGTCATCGATGCCTTCGCCACGGTGGCTGACCCGGAACGTGCTGGCTCCGCCTGGTGAGGAATGGCGTGGTCGGCCGATATAAGACTCGGCCGCCTCGGCTGGGCGTGTTAACCGGCCCTGTAGAGCGGTTCTTCGACATGAGCGCACTGTGCAGATCCGCAACGAGGGGGCCAGGCCGAGCGTCCTGAGTCGGCACTGGAATTCTGAAGAAGCGAGCGCGAAGGCCGAAGGGCCGTCCTGCTGGGTTGATATCCGGCGGGGCGACCTTCATGCGTTTGTCGAGCGAGGATGGCCACCGACTAGAGGAGGTCGTTGATGATCTCGATCAGAATCACCTCGATATCCCAGTAACTCGGGAGTCCGCCGTAAGGATTGGGCAGCGTGCCATCCGTGATGTAGATGTAGCCCGCATTCTGGGAAAGCGCCTTGACCACCGACCGGAGGAGGTCGAGTTCGGTCGGATCGGCGTAGACGATGTTGGCGATCTGAGACGGACTGTAACTTAGCCACCAGGGCGTCAGACCGGTATAGGGGCCTTTCTTGGGGAAGTCCTCGTAGCTGGGGCCGGTCGGGTCGGAATTGGCATAAGGCCCCTCGAAGATGACCAGCGTATCCGCCGCGGTGATGTACGACTCGGAGAAGGGTTCCCCGGGGTTGCCGACGACGTGCAAGTCGATTCCCGCTTCGGCAGCTATCGCTTTGATGGACTGGTAGAGCCCCACGTAGTCCAGCGAGCCATCCTCGTTGCCCATCTCGTCGAGAAAGATCCCATTGACGCCGTACCAGGCCACATAATTGGAGACGTCGTTGAGGATGTCTCCCGCATCCCGCGCACCATAGCCGGTCGCGACGTAGCCGATGACCTTGCCGCCAGCGGCCTGGAGGTTCTGGACGGCGGTGACATAATCGCTGTTCACGGCGGGTCCGGGGCCGCTGTCCGGGTTCATGATCGCCTCGATGGGGATGGAGGCGGCGGTCGTGTTCAGGTCGTCCCAGGGGGAACCCAGATACGACGGATAGAAATAGGCCGGGACCAGGGCGACGACTTCGTCGGCCCGCACCATCGTCTCGGGAACAGGACCGAATATCCCAAAGGTCGCCGTCAGGGCGAGTGCGCACACGAGCTTGACAAGCCTCATCGTCTTCCTCCAACATCGGGGGTTCGTCCGGTTCATCAGGACACGGGATGAATTCTAACCAGCGTTCTCAGGGCCGCACAAGTCTAGGTAGACCCACTCGACCTCGTTGGCCTCCGGATCGTTGACGTACAGCGACCGCCAGTGGACCGAGGCGTGCTCCGCGGTGGCTAGCTGCCCGCTTCGGTGTGATCGACCGAATCACCTCTGCGAGAGGTGACCATGGTCGGCGATCATCGGTCGGAAGGGCGTTTCCTCGAAGCCAGTGCGTCTTTGCAAACAGAAGGCGCACACCTGAACCAACACCCATAGCCGAGCGCTCGTGGCTGTCCGTTTGCCATCCCGAGGCCGAGTCGCGCGAAGCGTGGTGCGCGGTTTGGGGCAAGATCGTTGAGGGTCGACACCAACTGATGTTCCGTGATCAACGAGGGTCTGAGCGAGATCAACGGTGCGTTCCCCGTTCCGCCGCCCAGAGAGAGCAGGGAACGGAACGACAATCCGGAGTCGAGAGAAGGGGCCACCGCTACTTCGGCCGTGTGCAAACCACGGCTTCCATCGATTATCGTGATCGGACGTCAGTCAATTATCTTGAGCACTCTCACCGGGCACCCTTGATGACATCAGCGTCGTCGATCCCCTCGCCCTGGCGGCTGACCCGGAACATGGTGGCCCTGCCTGGTGAATGGTGCCGAGGCCGGCCTAGGTAGCTGCCCTCGCTCAGCGTGGCGTTCAGATTCGTGTAAGATTATCCTTCAACGGCAGCCCCCTTGGTTTCGCCCACCCGACCATCTGGGCGCTACCATTCAAACCAGCCCACCCCCGCCGTCGATCCGCAAGACGGTCCCAGTGACAAACCCGTTGGTCATCAGGAAGAGGACCGCCTCGGCCACCTCCTCCGGCCGGCCGATCCGTCGGACCGGCAGCTTGGCGGCCCTCGCGGCGAATGCTTCCCGTTGCGGGCCGAAGGCGGCCCAGAGCGGCGTGTCGATCAGGCCGGGAGCCACCGCATTGACCCGAATCGGGGCCAAATCCAATGCCAGTGCCCTGGTCATACCCTCCACCCCTGCGACGGCGGCAGCCGCCATCGCTCCGCCGGCTGCCGGGCGCGTCGAGTAGAGGCCGGACATCAGCGTGATCGAACCGCCCTCCATCCGCGGCTTCGCCTGCCTCAAGACGAGGGCCACGCCGAGCAGGCGGACCTCCAGGATCGACCGCAGCCCTTCGAGCTCGGTTCCCAGCACGTCACCGCCTCCTGGCCTGAGTTCCCCGGCTGGCAGGAAGACATGATCGACCCGCGTCTCGCTTGCGAATAGTGCCTGGATCGACGATTCTACGGCGATGTCGGCGACGACGGTGCGAAGCCGATCAACATTCCCCGCGGCGGCCAGGCTCTCGGCGGCCCGTTGCAGTCGGCCCTCGGACCTACCGGCGATGGTAATGGATGCTCCTTCGGCCAGCGCCAGCCGTGCCGTCTCCAGGCCGATCCCCGAGCTCCCGCCGATGATAACCACCCGTTTTCCATCGAGCCTCATAGCGATCTCCCCCGATCATGAAACCGCGGGCCGCCCCAAGACGAAGGGCAAACCCGGACCGGCGAACCGTACTATCGTAGCTTCATCATAAGCGCTTGGAGGGGCAATATCCCCGGTCCGGCACGCACGGCCACGCCGGATCCCGCACGCGATGATGCGACGACGCTCCGCCCCTCACCACCGCGGCTTTCGGGGCTCTAGGGCGTCCCGGACCGCCAACTTGACGACCTCGGGATGGAGCCCGGGCCGACCCGCCGCAACACTTCCTTCTCGATCGCGTCGGGTTGACCGCCGATCTGGGCAGCGAAGTCCCTGCCCCAGCCGTGGTCGAATGTGGCCATCTCCGCCAGGCGGGCGGCTTCCCCGTAGGCGATGCGATAGCCGAGGCGCAACTGGGTGTCTTCGGGGAGTTCTCGCAGCATTCCCCCAACATTGGCCCGACCGAGGCATGGGGTCAAGCGTACACTGCCTTGGCTCCAGTCGCGTCCGACATTACCGGCAGAGGATGGCTTCGGTCGATCACACCGACGCACGCAAGCTGCGGTATTTCGTTCCGAATGACGAGTTCGCACCTGGGAGGCTTGCGTCGGTGCGACCTCAGCCATCCGAACTGCTGATGTCCTTCCGGCGAACGGGCAAGAAGTGATCAGCCGGTATCGGGCTGAGAGTTTGGACGGCGAACCTTGAAGGGATCTCAATAGTGATCGGTAAATGCCGGGCGCGGGCGGGGAGCAGTGGCTTTCTCTGGCGGTTGTTAACCGGCCACCCGGCTAGGGGGGCGCGAGTCGCAACGGATACTGTCGGCGAATTCCGCACCGTCCTGCAGCGCGGACAGAGGCCCGGTGACGCAAGGACTCGTCGCGCGTCACCGTGCCTTCTCCTCGTTCAACCAGATCTCGGCCTCCATGCGCAGGAATTGGGTTTCATAAATGCCGAGTTCAGTGGCTCGAGCTTGCTCCCTCCGGGCTTTGGCAATCGCCTCCAACACCTTCAGGTCGTTGATGTATTTCTCCAATGCCGCAACGATCTCGGCCTTCCCGGCTCCCGCCTTGTGAAGCGTTTCCATCCTACGGCGCCCCCACAGGGCGACCGGCCCGGTGGCGATCTCGATTCGGTCATTTTGGGCCAAGGAATGTATGAAGTCCCAGGCTTTGTCAATCAGGTCGAGCTGCTGCCTGGCAATGGCCCGGTTGGCCGCCATGTCCGGCACGGCCGCGCCGCTCGCGCCGGCTGGCGGGGGAGCAGCGGTCTTGGCCTGTTCCCGCGCTCCCTCGGGCGCGGGCGTTTGTCGTCCCTGGACGACGACCCCGGCGGTCGCGAGGATCAGGGCCGCTGCGACGGCGACCAGCGGTTTCAGCCTTGCAAGCCACATCATCTGGATCACTCCTTCGGCAAGAGCGGTGACCGCCACCGGCACGGCGCCGGCCGCGGGAGAACTCGTCACGAACCGGGCCGAATGCTTGATGAGCGCCGCGGGCATCGCGGCCGAAGCGTCGCGGGCCATCTCGGCCCAGAGCGCCGCTGCGGCGGGAGCAAGCCCGCGCCGCACCAGGCAGTCGCGCAGCCTCTGCCGCCCCCGGGACAGGCGGCTCTCGACCGTCCCGACCGGGCAGCCGAGCCGGCGCGCCGCGTCCTCGTGAGGCAGACCCTCCAGGTCACAAAGGACGACCGCCGCGCGTTGACGCTCGGGGAGGCGGCCGATCTCTTCATCCAGGATCGCGAGCCGCTCGGCGCGGCCCGGATCAGGGGCCGGGCCGGCTACCGCTTCGACCCCGCCGGTCTCGCGCGCCCTCCGGCGCAGGGAGGTGGCGCGCGACCGTGCGGCGACGCGGCGGCAGACTCCGTAGAGCCACGGCCCCAGCGAGTCGTCGACCCTGACCGCCGAGGCCCTGCGCCAGCACCAGGAACGTGCCCTGAAACGCGTCGGCCGCGGCGTCTCGGTCGGGCAGCAGCCGGCGACAAACGCCCCAGACCATCGGCCCGTGCCGCTCGAGGAGGATGGTGAACGCATCCTCCGCCGAGGAGTCGTTCCGGTCCACGAACCGTTCCAGCAGTTGCCTGTCGGTCAGCCCGCCGAGCGTTCCGTTGCTGAACAGCGTCCCGATGTCACGGAGCATGCCCGAAGGATCTCCCCCGCTTATGAGCCTGTCACCTTATACCGGCCTACCAACGTCAATATGCACCGACCCGGGAAATCCTTCCAACATTCTTCTAGAAAGAAGCGGAAACGCCTCGCGCATTTCCACCGCGAGATCGCCACGCGCCGACGTTACGGTGTGTGGTCGGCGTGCGGACCGAGATAACCGGCCAGTTCCAGGCGATCTCCCGCATCCCGCCATGGCCCCATCGAGACACCGGACGTCCCGGATTCCGCCCGACCGCCGCCACTGTGGCCCAGGGGCGTCGCTGGCGCTGGGCCGGTCCCGGAGCTAACCTCGACGTGCGTTGGCTTGCACGATAACTCGCGCGTCGGTCCGACGACACCGAAGACGATTGAGTCGAGGTTGCTTCGGTCGTCCGACGACACCGACGCGCCCTCCGGGGTTGCCTTTGGGCCCGATGGCGACTGGATCGGCTTTCATGCTGCCGCATCTTGTTCGCTGCTGAACGACTGTCACCCTCGGCCCGTGATCCCGTACCGCCGCCGATCAGTCTGAGGTAACATGGATGCCAGGCGGATGAGTCGGGTTGGCGTCTCTGGTAGTCCGCCCACCTGCGGATAGGCGGTCTCGACTTCATTCGCGAGCGGGCTACTGGCAAGAGAAATCTCCAACTGACGCCAAGTGCCCGTCGACGAAATGGGGTATCCTGGGTGGGGTTCGAGATGCAAGCGGAACGAAACCGGGCGGCAGAGTATTCTCTCCGATTTCTTATCGCGTTCGTCTTACAAGGCGGTGCGGTTCTGCCCGCACTCGAGGACCGGGCTCAAGCCGAGTCTCCCGCCCTCGAGTTCAACCGCGACATCCGGCCCATCCTCGCGGAAAACTGCTTCTACTGCCATGGGCAAGACGCGAGCAAGCGTCAGGCCGAGTTGCGGCTTGACATTCGCGACGTGGCGATCGATGCCGGTGCGATCGTTCCGAAGGACCCTCGCGCCAGCGAACTGATCTCGCGGATCAACGCGACGAATCCCCAGGAACTGATGCCGCCTCCGATGTCGAACCGGCGGCTTACCCTCGAGCAAAAGAAGCAGTTGGAGCGTTGGATCGAGGAAGGGGCGAATTACGCCACGCACTGGGCTTTCGTCGCTCCCAGGCGACCGGCCGATTCCGCCGTGAAGGACGCTCGGTGGGTCAGAAACTCGATCGACCGCTTCGTGCTCGCGAAGCTCGAAGCCGAAGGGATGTCTGCCTCGCTCGAGGCCGACCCGGCCACTCTCATCAAGCGGCTCTCGATCGACCTCACGGGGTTGCCCCCGACGCTCGAGGAAGTTGACGCCTTCGTGGCCGACACCGATCCGAATGCCTACGAAATGCTGGTTAACCGGTTGCTCGCCAGTCCGCATTACGGCGAGCGGATGGCCCTCCCCTGGCTCGACGCCGCCCGTTATGCCGACAGCAACGGGTTCCAACAAGACGGTGATACCTGGCAATGGATCTGGCGCGACGGGCTGGTCAAGGCGCTGAACGACGACATCCCTTTCGATCAGTTCACGATCCGCCTGCTGGCCGGCGATCTCTTGCCCAATGCCACGATCGAGGACAAGATCGCCAGCGGATTCAACCGCAATCACCTCTTGAATGGAGAAGGGGGCGCGATCGCCGAGGAACAGCGGTGGGTCAACCTCTTCGACCGGATCGACACCACGTCCACGACGTGGCTCGGCCTGACGATGGCCTGCGCAGTGTCACGATCACAAATTTGATCCGATAACCCAGAAAGACTACTACAGCCTTCTCGATGCCTTCAACCGAGTTCCGGAGAGCGGCACGCCGCAGTTCTTTTCGTCGCGGGTTCGCGTGGCGGCGCCGTTCGTCGAGTTGCCGACCGAGGAGACTCGAGCCAGAATTGCCGACCTGGAAGCGAAGCTGAAGGAAGCCGAGGCCCAGGGAAAGATTGCGAGTGAGTCGGCCTTTGAGGGCTGGCGATTCGGTATTCTCGCCGATGGCAAGTTCACGAACGGAAAAGGCCTGCCGGACGCACTGGCCTCCATCCTTCGCAAGCCGGAAAACGAGCGCAGCGACGACGAGAAGAAGACGCTCGACGCGGGCCTTCGCAAACACTTCGACGACAAGGTCCGCCCGGCGCTTACCTCCAGGCTGCCCGCTCTGTCGAAGTCCGACGTCGTCCGGAACCAGCTCCGGGACTATCGCGGCGATCAGCTCCCGCGCGTGATGATCATGAGCGACGCCAGGCCCCGGCAAACGGCCATCCTGACCCGGGGTGAGTACCTCAAGCCTGGGGTAAAAGTCTCGTTCGCGACACCGGCGTTTCTGCCCCCGATGCCCGAGGGGGCGCCGGCCAACCGCCTGGGGCTCGCCCGCTGGCTCGTCATGCCCGAACACCCGCTGACCGCCCGCGTGCAGGTCAACCGGATGTGGCAGCATGCCTTCGGCTCCGGGATCGTCAAGACCGCGGAGGATTTCGGCGTCCAGAGCGAATACCCGGTTCACGGAAAGCTCCTCGACTGGTTGGCCGTCGAGTTCCGCGAGCGGGGCTGGGGGATGAAGGCCATGCATCGGCTGATCGTCACGAGTGCGACTTACCGGCAGTCGAGTCGCGCGACGCCCGGTCAGCGCGCCCGCGACCCGGAAAACCGGCTGTATTCACGGGCGAACCGGTTCCGGATGCCGTCTTTGATCTTGCGAGACTGGGCGCTCGCGTCCTCCGGCCTGATCGCCCTCCGGATCGGCGGACGCCCCGTTTATCCCTACCAGCCTGACGCCATCTGGGAGGCGCTCGCCATCACCAAGGAACGGGACTTCACGTACCCGGCCTCCTCGGGCAAGGACCTCTATCGACGCAGCCTCTACACCTTCTGGCGACGGACCGTCGGGCCGGCCAACATGTTCGACGCCTCGAACCGTCAGACCTGCCGCGTGCGGTCCAGCACCACGAGCACGCCCCTCCATGCGCTCACCACGCTCAACGACCCGACCTGGGTCGAGGCCGCGCGGGCCCTGGCCGAACGAAGCATGAAAGCGTCGAACAACCTCGATGAGCGGCTGACGACGGCATTCCAACTCGTGATGTGCCGCAAGCCGACGGATCTCGACCTCGGGATTCTGCGTCGGGCCTACGCCAGGCAGGTCGCGATTTACGCGAAGGACGGCGCGGGGGCGAGGGCACTGCTCGGCGTGGACGAGTCCCAGCGGGACGAGACGCTCGACGCCGGCGAGCTCGCCGCGCTCTCGGCGGTTTGCCTGGCGATCCTGAACCTCGACGAGGCATTGACGCGGGAGTGAATCATGAACGACCTTCATCGTGAGAATATCGCCCGCGTGACTCGCCGCCAGTTGTTCGGTTCGGCGGCGAGCGGAGTCGGAATGGCGGCCCTGGCGTCGCTCATGGGGGTCGGCTCCGCGCGGGGCCGATCGACCCGGGGGTGAATCCGGGCTGAAGGGCCTGCCCCACTTCGCCCCCAGGGCGAAACGGGTGGTCATCCTCTGGCAAGGGGGTGGGCCTTCACATGTGGATCTATTCGACCCGAAGCCGGTGATGCGGGCGACGGCCGGGAAGAACATCCCCGACAGCGTCCGCGGGACAACCCGGCTCTCGACCATGTCGAGCGGATACAGCAAGTGGCCGACCCTCCCCGCGATCAAGCCGTTCAAGAAGTACGGCCAGTCCGGTATCGAGATGAGCGAGATGCTCCCGAACGTGGGAGTGCTCGCCGACGAGATCTGCCTGGTTCGAAGCATGTACACCGAGGCCGTCAACCATGCGCCCGGCGTGACGTTCTTCATGACGGGTGCAGGTCCCCGGCCGGCCCAGCATGGGGGCCTGGCTGTCGTACGGGCTCGGCAGCGAGACCGACAACCTGCCGACCTTCGTCGTGATGACCTCGAGCGACAAGGGGAAGACCTGCGGCCAGCTCTTCTTCGACTACTACTGGGGCAGCGGGTTCCTACCCAGCCGGTTCCAGGGGGTCCGGTTCCGGAACACGGGCGACCTCGTGCCGTATCTGGCCAACCCTCCGGGCGTGAGCCGCGAGGGGCGGCGTGCGTTGCTCGACGACATGGCCGCCATGAACGCGGCGCATCTCTCCGATTATGGCGATCCCGAGATCGACACGCGCATCGCCCAGTACGAGATGGCCTTCCGGATGCAGACGAGCGTGCCCGACCTCGTTGACTTCTCGAACGAGTCGAAGACGACGCTCGCGCGCGACGGTCCCGACTCCCTGCAACACGGCACATTCGCGAACAACTGCCTGATCGCCCGCAGGCTTCTCGAACGAGGCGTCCGGTTCGTGCAGTTGATGCACTCCGGCTGGGACCAGCACGGGAACCTCTTCACGCAGCTCGAGCAGCAGTGCAAGGACACGGAGGGTCCATCGGCGGCGTTGGTGCGCGACCTCAAGGAGCGCGGGATGCTGGACGACACGCTGGTCATCTGGGGCGGCGAGTTCGGCCGCACCCCGTTCGGACAGGGGGACCCCGCCAACCCACAGGGTCGGGACCACTTCGGCAAGGCGTACAGTTGGTGGCTCGCGGGGGGCGGCATCAAACCCGGCACAGTTTACGGGGCGACCGACGACTTCGCCTGGAACATCACGGCCGACCCCGTCCACGTTCACGACATGCAGGCGACGATCCTGCACCTCTGCGGGATCGACCACGCCAGGTTGACTTTCCGCTACCAGGGCCGCCAGTACCGCCTAACCGATGTACACGGGAGGGTCGTGACCGGCTTGCTCGCCTGAGCAGACGCCCCGAATGCAGGCGTTCGTAGGTCGGGACGCGGCTGGACGAGCGGCGAACGTTCAGTGGCTGGTCACAGGGGTCCGTAGGAATTGCTGCCGGGGTGGCAGAACAGGGTGAGGGGGCTCGGGCATGCCAATCCGGCTGGACCAACTCGTCGCCAAGCGGTTCGGCCTGCCGCGCGCCGCGCGCGAGGCGATCCGTAACGGCCGGATCGACCTGGCCGGCCAACGTAGCGATGAGCCGGGCCTGGCCGTCGAGTCCGATGCGGCGGTCGCGTTCTTCCCCAATCGGCCGAAGGCGCGGAAGGCTGCTCAGCGCCTGCAGGTCCTCTTCGAGGACCGGCACCTGATCAGCGTCGATAAGCCGGCCGGGTTACTCTCGGTCCCCACGCCCGACCGCGAGTGCATTACGCTCCGGGAACGAACCGGCCGCTACCTCCAACTCCGTTACGGCGGACGGCCCTATATAGGGGTCGTCCACCGACTCGACAGAGACACCTCTGGGGCCCTGGTCTTTGCCCGCTCTCCCGAAGCCCTCCGCGCTTTGCAAGAGTTGTTCAAGGCCCACACCATCGATCGCCGGTATTTGGCGGTGGTTGAGGGCTCGCCCCACCTCGACACCGGCAGGATCGACCTACCCCTCGTCGCCGACCGCGGCGGTCGCCATCGCGGCGTGGCCCACGATGACGAAGGCCGCCATGCGGTGACGCACTACCGCGTCCTCGAGCGGTTCGGGAGCCGCGCCGCGCTGATGGCCTGCCGGCTCGAGACCGGCCGGACCCATCAAATCCGCATCCACCTGGCCGCCTTCGGAATGCCGATCGTCGGCGATCCCGTCTATCGTCCACGCTTCCTCCCTCCTCCCCAGGTCACCTTCCATCGCCAGGCCCTCCACGCCCAGACCCTCGGCCTTCATCCACCCGATCACCGGCGTCCCTCTCCACGTCGAAGCCGACCCTCCCGCCGACTTCGCTGCCTTGCTCGATGAACTCCGCGTCCGACCCGACCCTCCTGGTCTGAAGCGCTGAGATGGGCTCATCGAGATCGGTATTGTTCAGGAGTCGAGGTTGATAACTCTATAAGAGTTGTCCAGCCGTGAAGTCACTTCTCGAATGCGTCGGTCCGTTGACACCGGAAGAACAACCAAGCGACTTCGGCCTGATGGGGGACTTTCTCCGAGAACGGCCGAGCGACCCGCGCGAGGGGCGAGCGCGCCGGCAATTTCGTCAACCCCGCCTCGCCAGCAAGCCCACGATGGGCAGGAGACACACCACCACGAAGGCCCCCCCCAGACACCAGCTCAGCCAGCGCTTTTCGGGATGGTTGACCCAGTGGCAGAGCAGCCAGGAGAACGCCAAGGTCTGCAGCAGGACCTCCGGTAACCCCCTGAGCTGCACCCAGACCGGAATCCTCGTGTAGATCATCCCCTCCAGGGAGCTCATGGCAGGTCCGGGTGTCCCCAGGATCCCAATACCAACCAGCACCATCCAAAGCCGCAGCCAGCCCCACCTCCAGCGGAAGAACGCGTCGCGCAGGACGTAGAGCAGCCCGCCGAACAGGACACCCCGGATCGGCTGAAACAGGGGCCCGGCCATGACCACGGGATCGGTCGTCGGCCGCATCAGGTGCACGAGCTCCGTCTCGGCGTAGAGGCGCTCGTAGTCGAACACGAACAGCGCCAGCAGGCCGAACACGAAGTAAGTGATGGTGTGCGTCACGGTCGCCTTGACCACCACTGCCCGGAGCGTCGAGACCCTCGCTCCGGCGTCGGCTGCGCCCTCGTTCATCGCCCGTCCCCCCACAAAGCCCGGCCGGGACACCCCATAGCCGTATTCGACCGTGACGACCGTTTCTTCGCCGTGACTCGCGCTTGCCGCCCGCTAAAGGGTGCCAAGCAGGGTCTCGCCGAGGGCGATTCACGCCGACGCGGTCAATGCCTGGTTTTCCGAGGTCACCCGGCACTCCCCATTAACTCCGTATGCCGTTCGGTTCGAATTGGCAACGGGACCAAGCCCAGCGGACGTTGTGCAAGATCTCGTCACGGGTGGCCTTGCATGCTCCAGAGGAACTGGGGCTCGCGTACCAGATCGGGAGTCGTATCCGGATCGAGGAGAATTTCGCAATTCGGTCCGACGACACCTCGGTGAACTCGAGCGGCTTGTTCACGCACTGCCAACGGTGCGATCATGCGCACTGGTGTAATACATCGACTTGACGAGGCCATCAAACCTCGGCGCGCTGACGTTTCACCGGGATGGTACCGCACGCCGCGATCCTGTCTTCGTGGCTCCAGCTAAGTCGGCTCCGAAGAGTTGAACGACGCCGATCATCAGTGAGGGTAGAAATCATGACCATCTCGATCGACCAGGTCCTGCACCGGATTCCCGCCTGGTCGGGCCGATCGCCTGTCGTCGCACCGCTCGTCGGAGGACTCACCAACCGGATCTACCGAGTTGACGTGGACGGCGTGGCGTATGTGGTACGCATCCCCGGCGACGGGACGGAATGGCTCGCGATCGATCGCGCTCACGAGCTTCACAACACGCGAGCCGCGGCCGCGGCGGGGGTCGCCCCACGGGTCGTCCATCAGCTCCCCGACGTGAACGTGCTGGTCCTCGAGTTCATTCACGGCGAGACGTTAACCATTCCCGCGATGCAACGCCCCCGGATGCCGACGCATATCGCCCGGGTGCTCAAGCAACTTCACGCAGGGCCTCGCTTCCTGGGCGAATTCAACATCTTCCGGATCACGAGACATTATCTCCAGATCGCACAGCGGCAACGCATTCGGATTCCGGACGATTATCTTCGCTACATGCCCCAGGTCGAGCGGATCGAGGCCGCGTTCACCCACCGGCCTGTTCTCACGGTACCGTGTCACAACGATCTGCTGGCAGCGAACTTCCTGGACGACGGCCAGCGACTCTGGCTGATTGACTTCGAGTACAGCGGCAACAACGACGCGACGTTCGAGCTCGGCAATAACTGCCAGGAGCTACAATTCGACGAGCCGCGAGTCGCGGAGATGTGCGCCGCCTATTTCGGAGACGCCTTGCCTGAGAAGCTCTCCCGGATGAAGCTCAACATGATCATGTCGGACGTCGGCTGGAGTCTCTGGGCGGCGATCCAGGCTGCGGTTTCCACGATCGAGTTCGACTTCTGGGGCTGGGCCGTGGAGCGTTGGGACCGGGCCCGAGCCGGGATGGATTCGTCGGATTTCGCCAGGTGGCTCCAGGTTCTCGAAACTTCGGAGTCATCGGCCGGCGAGCGATGATAGCTTGATTGTACCGCGAGAGTGACCAGGAGCTCACCCAGGGCATGCCGGTCAGCTGTTTCGCGAGTACGCGGCGCGGGGTAAGGCGTCGATATACGTCGTCCCCGGCGAGGTAATGGAGAGAGTGACACGCCTGGGCATCATCGGTTGGTTTGAGCTCTCTGGCCTGTGGGCAGAGCAAGAGTAAACGGCCTTAGATACTATCTCAAGAGCCCCGACCGGCGACGGTAAGTCGTTAGTCAATAAGAACTTACAGACAAACGTACGAGATCGACCCAAGCCGTTTGCTGCGATGGAGTTGCGGCTGTTTCCTCGGGGTATTGAGATAGTTTCTAAGATCGATGCACGCCCCCGGAGCGCCTCCTCATTAGTGTGAGCCTGATCTGTGCCGGCCCGCTCGAATTCGCCATGGCCCCCCGCGCCGGCTCCGTCGCCTCGTGCCAGCACCCCGGCGAGAGGCCGAAGGGCCGGCCCCGGTCCGAGCACGAATCGACCGAGAGTGTTACGCTCGCTGGGACGTCCGCTGGAACGGCCCCAGATACTCCGGTCGATCCGACCGACGCGCGCAACCAACTGGCGCGTCCAAGACTCGCTTGCCGCGCGGGCTAAGCTCCGGGTTTGCCTGAGTCCTGCCTGCGGGCCGATGCTTTCTCGGCAGTCAACGGTGGCGACTTTTTCCGCGCTCACTCTTCGAGTTTCTCGCGTTTCGCCGCTTCGAGTTCCGCGGTACCGATGAACCGAACCCGACCGCCGCTGTGAACTCCGACGCCGCTCGAGAGGGCTGGAACGTCGCGCCACACCTCACGGCCGTCGAGGCGCAGGTAAAGATCCATGTTCGAGAACCCGGCGACGGCATACTCCCAGCGATACCCCGCGCCCGACTGGCGCGCCTCGATGAGCAGGAGGAGTTGCGGGGCGGTCCCTTGGCAAAAGGCGAACAGCGCCGGTGCGGGAGACCGGCGAATCGCTCGTGTCGTAACGATGCGACGGCGTCGTCAGCAGCCGCAAGTGAGAGCGCACGTTCTTGCGGTTGACCTCGTCGGCGCTGAACCGTTCGGCAAGCCGGCGGGCTTGCCGATCGCGCCCTGGCGGCGTGTCGGCAGGCGCCGGGGCATTCGGGATCGGCTTCCATTCCAGCCCCGGGCCGGTGGCGTTGAACAACACCCCATGGGACGCTTCGGCCCGTAGCGGAGACGCGGACAGCGAATGCCACTCGTTGTTCAGGCTATAGCCTGCCGTCCCCTCTTCAAACAAGAAGACGTCACAAATCGCCGCCGGTTGACCCGAGGGCTCAACCCATAGGAAGACCGAGCCCTTCGAGCTCCCGTGGACTCCCTGGATCCGATGCAACACCGGTTCCTTGACTGGAGCAAATGGATGATCGGGATCGGCCGTCGCGTACACTTTCGCGGCCATCAGGTGCCGCTTGGCGATCACGGCCCAAGGGCGAGCCTGGGCGTCCTTTTCTTGCGTCTGGGCCTGTCCGGCGAAGACCAGCCCGACCGTCAAGCAAATGCCGAGCATGATTGCCTCAGTCTGGTGCGGTTTTCGAGGGGTCGAGAGACGCCGCGGGTCGCCTGCGAGCACTTCGCCGGCCAGCCAAAACGCCTTGTTTTGTGCAGCCGGAGCGGCTGTCAAGGAGATTGCAGCGACGATTGCGGCACGCTCTGACACCGACTTCTCTTTCCAGCCCAGGCAGTTCGCCAGGTGCCCGAATTGACTGGCTACGAGGCAGCGGCGGATATGGATGTCGGGAGGACGCGGATTCGGGATCAGCGCCCGTGATCTCCTTGAGTTTCGCGAAGAACGCGCGTTTGCGCTGCGTGTTGATCCCCCAGTTCACTGGCGGTGACTGGTATCCGTCGCGGTAGTTCGACGAGCCCGGGTCGAGGTAACCCCACGACGCCCGTTCCGAAAGTGCGGATTTCGAAGTGGTTCGATGGCCGGTCGAAGTCGAAGTGATCGTCTTCATTGAACAGGATGGGCATGGGCCGATAATCCGGCATCGCGCGGGCCGCGCGGACCATCCCGGCGATCCGCGCAGGGTCCCGCACGCCGTTGCCGTGCATGAGCAAGAAGTCGGAGGAGCGAACCACGTTCTCGCCGGGCACGGTCCCACCACCGTAGCTCGTACCGACCAGGAGTCGGCGGCCGTAGCGCCTCCGTGTCTTGAGGCGCTCGATTAGCTCGTGAACGCGGTCGGGCTTCAGGATCGCGTGATCGTAGGCGATATTGCACTCGTTGTTCACTTCGATCAGGACGTTCTTGTAACCGCGGTCGAGAATCCAGTCGGACGCGCGATCGACGGCGCGGACGACGGCGGCCTCGTCCTTCAGCCGCTCGTCCTGGCCGAAGTCAAAGAGGCCGAGGATGACGGCCATCCCCAGCCTGTCGGCGCGGTCGAGGATGCGGGCGAGCCGGTCGAGGTATTCTGGACGGGTGTCGCCCTCGGCGGTGATGGCCGAGTTGTGCCAGATCTGCCGGCCCTTCGAGTCGCTTTGCGGGCTACTGCCTTGCAGGTTGATGGTGAAGCTAAGCAAGCCGTGGTCGCGCAGAGGGGCATCGCGGCCAGGAATTCGCGGCTGTTCCGCTCGGGGTCCCACCACTTGGTATCGGGGTAGGCCCATCGGCTGCGGGTCGCAGGGTTCAGGTCGTCGAAGACGCCCTGCACCATTCGCGCATTGAACAAGAGGCCCTCGATCGAGCGACCCTTCCACGAACGGCCCTCATAGGTAGGCCGGCCGTTGATGAGGAAGGAGTCGCCCCGGATCGTGACGTCGGTCCGGCGCGCGACGGGGACCTCGTGGCGGATCTTGGGGTTTTCCGCCTCGTCGCGCGCGATCGGTCGGAAGATCGCGACGGCACCACTGCCCTGGAGCGATTCGGGGCGGATCGACGCCTCTTGAACGACCTGCTTGGTCTTGGCGTCGGCGTCGGGCGCACCGACGTTCTGATGGAGGATCGCGACGACCCGTCCCCCCTCGGAGACCTCGGATACGATGGCCGTGTGGTGCGGATACTCTTGATGCCACGACACCCAACGCTGTTTCGAGATCCAGCGTTTGCCCTGGAACACGGCGTTGCGGAACTGGAGGATGTCGCCGGGCAGCGCCTCCTTGAACGACGCCACCGGCTGGCCCCAGACGTAATCCCCACTCGGGTCGAACGGGTAACGCTTGGCGCCGGCGTATCGCAGGGCCTCGACCGCCAGGCTGATGCACTGGCCGTCGTCAACCTTCTCGCCGAGGCGCTCGCGAGTAAACTCAAGCACTTTTTGATTCAACGGAGGAATCGGCACCGCAGGCGGCGTCGCCGCGAGGTCGAGCGCGACCACCGCTGTGACCCAAGCCAGCACAACAATCCGGTGCGACAGCGATCGACGATTCATGAGCAGCCAGTCCGTCGAACGGAGGATAGAGCCGATGACGAAAGCACCGCGGGCACGATCGGCGTGTCCGCATGCGTCGAGAGGCTGGACGACCGGTTGGGGAAGGCCGGACATTCGGTGACTGATCGCGGCGCCTACCGGCGAGCCTGCGGACCCCGCCGGTTCGGACGGGCCGAGGCGTTCTCTCTCGCCCGACGGGATCTCGGCACCGGAGGTCGGCGGACAGATGACGCTGGTTCACGACGAGGGGCCCGAACGACCGATGACCCACCCGACATGGAGATTACCGCCGCCGCTTCGTGAAGTCCAGAAGGTATGCTGACCGACCGCTGCCACCTCGGTCGTCGAACACCCTCGTGGACGCCGAGTCCTCGGGCGCGTCGGTCCGAGGACACCGAAGCAGAGTGAGCCGAGGTTCATTCGGTCGATCCGACCGAAGCGCGCAACTAGGCGGAGTGGCTGATCGGGGCGGTCTCCAGCGCCACGCCCCGCCACCCGCGTCTGGCGGCAGGATGACCGACGGTCGTATCATAGAGACCGGGATCGACCCTGGGGGCAGTCCAGGGGAGGCGCCGTTTGCTCTCAGGAGTCTACGCCATGTCGCACCCTGCAAGTCGTCGCCGCTTCCTGCAGGCGACCGCCGGATCGAGCGTAGGGGCATTTGTTGCCGCGGGGGTTTCTGGGCAAGCTGAAGCCGCGAAGTCTGCCGGCTCAGCAACCATGCCGGATGCGGACGGTGTCGCCAAGAAATTCTGGATCGATCCCAGCATCGCCGCATGGCGTCCCGGCCCATGGAGGAAGGTTCACATCGAATACCATACGTCTCGGCATATGCCGAGGCTTGCCGAGCGTTTCAACGCGGACGAGTTCGGCGATCGACTGCTGGCAGCGCATGTGAATGGGGCGACTGTATTCGCCAAGGATATGTACGGCTATTCGTACTTTCCAAGTACGCACGGGCGGATGCATCCGAACCTCTCGTTTGACCTCCTGGGAGCGCAGGTGGCGGCGCTCAGGAAGCGGAATATCTCGGTCCTGGCCTACTACATGCTGACCTGGAATCCCGAACTTGCCGATCGGCATCCCGAATGGTTGGTTGTCCATCAGCCCGGCGACAGGTCTCGACCCAGAATCGAGGAGATCTCTGACGAACAGAAGGCATTTTCGAATATCCTGAAGCCCGACGCCCCACGCCGCCGCTCCAAGGCCGGTGCCCCCTCCAAGTCCGCCCAGCCGCCTGCCGAGGACAAGGGATACCGACCCTTCATGTGGCAATTCTGCATCTGCCGAGAGGCGTTCCTGAAGGGGGAACTCGACCTCATCCAGGAGCTTGTCTCCAAGTATGAGCTGGACGGCGTATGGCTCGACGGTGGTGGTTCTCCCGCAATGCTATTGCGACGAATGCCAGCGGCAGTTGCGCAAGAAGGGACTCGATCCACTCAATGCCGGCGTGCAGTATGATCACAAGGAACAGCTTCGTCAGTCATTTCATGAGCGTATTCATCAGGTGATCAAGAAAACGCGGCCTGGCTGTCAGGTGTGCCCGCAGAACCAGGGGACCTTCTACGGTCTCGCCCAGCGCACGACCGTATGTCGATTATTCCTCCCAGGAGGCGCTCTTCACGGATGCCGTCCATTATGGCTACCACTATTTCCCGACGGTGATTCGCTATGCACGCGGTTTCGGGATACCGTTTCATGGCTGTACGGTCTGTTTCAAGGACTTCTGGGCCGACTTTGGTGGCTTGAAGTCGCCGGCGCAATTGCACACGGAGGTCGCCGCTTATGTATCGCAAGGCGCGCGATGCGACATCGGCGACCAGGTGCCTCCCGACGGCCGGCTCGAACCGGCGATCTACCATGTCATTGGACAGGCCTACCGGCACATCGAACGTATCGAGCCGTACCTGGAACAGGCGGTGCCGGTGACCGAGGCGGTGCTGCTGGGTAGCGGGGATGTCCCGTGCAACGAGGTGAACTATGGTTGGGTCAAGCTGTTGACCGAGTCGCGGGTCCAGTTCGATATCGTCGAGCTCGGGACGAAATGGGAAGACCGCTATGCGCTGGTCGTCTTGCCGGAGAATTTCTGGGTCGATCAGGACATGGCATCTCGCCTTCAGGCGTTCATCGACGGGGGCGGGGCCGTGATTGCAGCCCACACGTCGGCCGTGCTGGCGAGGACGGAGAAGAGCTGGCTGGAACGGTACGGGCTGCATTATGCAGGCATGTCGCCTTTTACGCCGGCCTACATGGTGCCGAAGGCCAAGTTCACCGGCGACATCCCGCCGTACGCGTACGCCCTCTACGAGGGGGCTTCGCAATGGCGGGCCGAATCTCCGGCGGAGGTCCTGGCCGTGTTGGGCGAGCCGCTCTTCCAACGCAGCCCCGAGCATTATATGAGCCATCAGCAGACACCCTTCGATCATACGACCGCGTACGCTGCCTTAGCACGTAGCGGGAAGGTGGCACTGGTGGCCTCTCCTCTGGGGCAAGGCTATTACAATCAAGGATTCTGGGTCTATCGCCAGGCCTTTCAGAAGGCGGTTAGCGAAGTGCTTCCCGCGCCCTCGATCCAGAGTGATGCCCACCTGACCACCGAGCTGTCCCTGACTCATCAGGCGGCGAAGCCGGACGCCGGGCGAAAGGAGCGTTACATGGTGCATATCGTAAACTTCTCACCGGTGCGACGAACGCCAAAGCATACCGACTTCCATGATGATCCCATCCCGCTGATGAATGTGGCTGTCCGCGTCAATCTGCCGCTGAAGCTCTCCACCGCAAGAGCACTCTATGCCGCAAAGAGTTGCCGGTGCGTCATGTGGCAAACGGGGGTGTAGAGTTCCTGGTTCCCCGAGTGGATATTCATGAGGTGGTAAGCCTTGACCTGTAATCGCCTCTGACAAAACGGGTGCATACGACTCACAGTCATGATGGAGGACGCGGAAGCAGATCACGCAGGCCGCCAGTGTCGTCAAGGCGTCCTGGATCACCCCCAGCCGATCATCCCGCACCCGCAACCGCCGCAGGATCTTCAGCCAACTGATCGTCCGCCCCACTGCACACCGCACCTTCGCTGCCGTGTGGCGTCTTCCTCTTGGCGGCGTGCGGCTGGATCCCCAGCCACCGGAGGGGTTGGACTACAACTCCTCCCCCTCAACCACCGTTACAACGGCACCCGCAGAGGTCCTGAGAAGCGATGGGGGCAGGCCCTTGAGTAGCAGCAGCGTGGGCGGACTCCCCTGAACGGCCGTTGAACTTTGCGGGTTGCGCTGGCCGGGATAACGACGGATGGTCGGAGACGTTAATCGAGCCTAGGTTGGTTGGTAGCCCGGTCGATGAGGCCTTGACTGCTCATATGAGGTTACTGACCAGCCCCGTCAGTGCTTCGGTCCGACGACACCGACGCGCGAAGACGACCGTCCGACGCTTCGGTC
>CAWJTV010000007.1:0-75924 GCA_963845755.1 uncultured Planctomycetota bacterium | reverse complement strand
TAGGCCCGGGCCGAGGCGTCGTTGTCCAGCCCCGCGCCGGTGATGGCCCGGTTGCCGCTAAGGGTGCAATCGGTCAGCGTGGCCGTGCCCTGATGAACAGGCCGCCGCCGAAGCCGGCGGAGTTGCCGCCGGTGATGGTCAGCCCCGAGATCGACGCGGTGACGCCACCTTCGATCTGGAACACCCGGCTGGCCTCGTTGCGGTTGACCGTCAGCCCGCCGCGCCCGTCGATCGTCTCCGTCCCGCTTTTCAGCTCGAGCGGGGCGCCGGCCAGGGCGATCGTCTTCGCGGCGGCGAAGACGGTCTTGTCGAACGTGATAGCCTGATGACGCCGGTCCCGGCGGCGCCGGCGGATTGGCCAGTTGCGGCCTGGCCGAGGCCGGGGTCGGCCGAGGGCGAGCCATTGGAGTCGCGGGTGGTCTTGACCTTCAGCGGGTTGGTCTGGAAGGCGCGAGTCGGGGGGCGACTCGGGCGGGCACCGCGCTGATGGTGGTGACTCGGCGGTGGCGTGCCCGTGCCGATGGCGGGGCTGCCGGGAGCAGGGCCATGGTCTGGGTCGGCCCGCCGTAATCGCCCAGCGGGGCGAGCGGCGGGTCGCCGCCGATCAAGTTATGGCTGCCCGAGTAGCCGCCCTCGATGTCATCGCCGCTATTGCCGGCGACGATCGTGTTGGTCAGCGTGGCCGGGCGCCTAAATGTACAGGCCACCCCGTTGTTGCCGGCGGAGTTGCCGCTGAGGGTGCAATCGGTCAGGGTGGCCCTGCCGAAGTTTTACACGCCGCCGCCGAAGGCGGCGGAGTTGCCGCTGAGGGTGCAATCGGTAGCGTGGCCGTGCCGTCGTAGTTGTTCAGGCCGCCGCCGTTGCCAGCGGAGTTGCCGCTCACGATGCAATCGGTCAATGTGGCCGTGCCGTGGTTGTGTACACGCCGCCGCCGTTCCCAGAGGCCGAGTTGTCACTGACGGTGCAGTCGGTCAGCGTGGCCGTGCCGAAGACAGCTAGAGGCCGCCGCCGTTCCCCGAGGCCGAGTTGCCGCTGACGGTGCAATACGTAAACGTGACCATGCCGTTGTCGGCCGAAGAGGCCGCCGCCACGGCCCGCGGAGTTGCCGGTGACGATGCGATTGGTCAGAGTGACTGTGCCGGCGTTGTCATACAGGCCGCCGCCCTAGACGGCGGCCTTGCCGGCCTGGATCGTCACTCCCGAGGTCGACGCATGACGCCCCGGTCGAACACGAACGCCCGGCTGTTCCCGCCGCCGCTGACCGTCACGCCGCCATCCGGCCCGTGATCGTCTCGGTACCGGTGTTGTCGGTCGTCGAGCGGGCCCGGTGCCAGCGTGATGGTCTGCGGCGAAGCGAATGTTCGGATGAAGGTGATCTCGTCGCCCGGGAACGCGTTGGCCGCGAGGATCGCCTCGCGAAGGCTGGTCGTGTGCCGCGGTTAGTTGCGTCATCGGCGGTATGTTCACACGAAGCTGAGGGGGACGACGGTCAGGGTTCGCCGAGGCTCGAACGCCCGCCACGACGCCGAATCACGCTCGTGCCGACGGCCACCGTCGTGGCCAGGCCGGACCGTTCGATCGTTGCCACCGACGGCGACGCCGCGCCCAGGTCACCCAGTCAGTGATATGTGCGTCGCGTCGTCGAAATAGATGCCCGTGGCCGTGAACGGCTCCGTGAGGCCTGCGGCGACGGACGAGTTGCCGGGAGTGACGACGATCGCTAATAGTGTGGGCGAGCTGGTCAAGGTGACGCCGGGGCTCGAGACGCCCGCCAGCGACGCCGAGATCACGCTCGTGCCGACGGCCACCGTCGTGGCCAGGCCGGCCGAGTCGATCGTCGCCACCGACGGCGTCGCCGACGCCCAATTCACCGAATTGGTGACGTCGCGTCGTGCCATCGGAGTAGGTGCCCGCGGCGGTGAGCCGCTGCGTGAGGCCCACGCCGACAGACGGATTGCCGGGAGTGACGGTGATCGACGTCAAGGCCGGACGGCTATCATCCCGAAGGAGGCCAGGTCGGGGACGAGTTGGCTGCCGTTGGGCGTGCCCAGCCCCGTGACGAGATCGTAGCCCGGGCCGGCATTGAAGCGGTTGTAGCCGTGGAGGATGTCGTGGAAGTCGCCGGGCTCGCTGCTCGCGAGGCTGTAGAGCGCGGCGAGCAACTGGTCGGAGCTGAAGGTCTGGCCGCCGCCGAGGACACGGCCCTGGTCGGCCAGGGCGACCATGCCTGCCATCAGGGGCGAGGCGAGGCTGGTGCCGCCGTACACTCCCCACGTCGTGCCGAAGTCGTACGGATCGTAGATGGGCACGCCGGTGTGGGGTCGGCGTCAGCGGAGATGTCGGGGATCGTCCGCTGGCCGGTGGACTGGAACGACGTCTGATAGCTCGGTTCAGGCTCATACCGACTGATGCCCCCGCCGCCGCCGATGCTGAGGTTGTACGAGTCGCTTCCTACGCTCCAGCCGACTTCGCCATCCGTTCCCGTCCCCGGGTAGTCGCCCTGGGAGTCGAGGTTGTACAGGCTGGTACCGCCGACGGCCACGACGTGCGGCGAGAAAGCGGGATAGCCACCGGGAGCCCCGTGGTCTCCCGTCGAGGCCAGGAAAGCGACTCCCGGTACCTGGAAGATCGGGTCTTCCTGGCTCACCTGTTCGGATACTCGAACTCCCGTAGCTCATCGAGACCACCGTGGCCAGTTTACCGGCCTCGGCCTCGGCCGCGAGGAAGCCCCCATACGTGCCATCGTTTTCGACGAGGACGATGTTGGCCGCGGGCGCCATTGCGTGGGCCCACTCGACGTCCAGCGACTTCCTCCGCCTCCCAATCGCCCGCACCGGCCCATCGGATCCAAGCCGGGCAGATTCGTGGTCTGGCCGTTCTGATTGACCTTGATGAAGCTCGGCGGATCGGGCAGGAGGAACTGCTGATCGAAGATGTGCAGTGCACTCGTCTCGAAGTTGGGATCGGTCGAGTTCACGAAGCTCGGGTTGTCGTAGGCATCGACCAGCGCGATGGTCTGGCCCGCCCCATCTCCCTTCTGCCCCGCGAAGCTGACTTGACTGAAACCGTAGGCGTTCTGAAGCTGTTGCGCCGTGTAGCCCGTCGGTGCCGACGTCGAGAGGGGGACCCACCCCCGTTCGGGCCCATGACCTCGACGGGCACAGCGCCGGGACCGCCGCCGAGGACGGCAGGGCCATTGAGTTCCAGGCGCTCGACCGTCGGTCGGAGCGAGTTCCGGGCTGTTCGCTTGACGACAGGACGAGCGAATCGCTGACGTGATGACATGGGTTGCTCCTTGGGAGGTGTCTGGATCGGTTGGAAACGGCACTTACCGTCCGGGAAGGGCCCTCAAGCCTCGACCCCTGGTTTGATGGTCCCGCGCGGCGCCTCTGTGAATCCGGCCGGCGCCGCCACAGGCACGGACATCTCCCGTGATCGCCGAACCATCCGGGTCGCCGAGCCGCACCCGCGGCGGGGGCCGGTCGCGGGCCCGGTGTCCGTTCGACCCGCACGAGAGAGGAAAGCGGTGATCGCGGCCCGAACCTTACAGCACTTGGCCAAGAAAGCGGAAAAAAACTCGTCGCGAGCCGGGCGGGTCGGAGACCGGCCGGGGACGGGGCGTCGGGACGGGCGGGCGGCGCGACCCCACGGCCATTTCGTGCCCAGGAAGGATGCGATGGGGGTCAGCCCGGGTTATAATCGCTCGCCGTTGGGATGGATCACCGAGAGCGGTTCGCGTTGGGGTTGCACACGCGCACCGAACCCCTCCTTGCGAAGGGGGGGAAAGGAAACCGTCGCGCCCTCCCGTTTAGCCCCCTTGCGAACGGGGGCCAAGGGGGGGTGACCCGAGGCGTTCGGCCGCCCGGGCTCGCACGTGCTCCCCTGATTCGGGAGCCGCTCGAAGTCAATTCCAGCCGCCCCCGTGGCCGACGCGGTCGCCGGGATGAGCCCGGGCTGGCCGACGGCGGCGGCAGGTGGGCGGCCTGCCGGAGGTCGCGCGATGGCGGCGACAAGGGAAAGTCTCCTGATCCGGCGCAGGGAGGCGATGAGGCGTCGTGGAAAGACCTCGCCGACCTGTACCGGCCGTTCCTCGTTAACTGGCTGAGCCGGCACGAGGTCCCGGCCCGGGATGTTGACGACCTGACGCAGGAGATCCTCGTCTCGGTCGTGCAGTACCTCCCCTCGTTCCGGCACCCGGGGCATCCCGGCGCCTTCCGATCGTGGCTCCGCGTCATCGCCGCCAACCGGGTCCATGACTACTGGCGGGCCCGCGAGCCCGAGGCCCCGGTCAGCGGCGGTAGCGGCGTGGCCGAGATCTTGAACCAGGTCGCCGACCCGGATAGCGCCCTGAACCGCCATTGGGATGAGGAGCACGATCGCTACGTGCTCCGCTGCCTGCTCGACCTGGTGGAGCAGGAGTTCGAGCCGAAGACCTTCCGGGCGTTCCGCCGGCTGGCCCTCGACGGCGCCACCGGCGCCGAGGTGGCGGCCGAGCTGGGGCTGAGCGTGGGGGCAGCCTACGTGGCCAAGACGCGGGTCTTGCAGCGGATCCGTGAGGAGGCGGCCGGGTTGATCGACTGATCGGCCCTGCCAGATGGTGTAAGGTTCCCGGCCCGATCGCCGCTATAAGAAGAAGTGGAGCCCGTTCTCCCCGACGTCCCTTGAGAGACCGCGATGCACGACTCCGACCCCGGCCACCTGACCGCCGAGCAACTGGCCCTTCTCCCACGGGCAGGTCGAGGCGGCCGAGCAGGAGCGCGTCGCCGCCCACCTGGCCGGATGTGCGGCCTGCTGCGCCGCGCTGGATGACCTCACCCCGCGGGACGCGCGTGACTCGACTCCGGGACGCGGTCGGCGAGGACCAGGCCAGCCGCGAGGCGGACGCCGCTCGCCAGTCGGCCGTCCGGGCCTTGCGGCGGGGTCACTGGCGGGAGGGCCTGACGCCCCGGCCGCCCGAGCGCACAGTGGCGGGATCGCGCACGACCCCGCTCCGGGATCCGCCCCCGACGCCGCCGACCTGGCAGGTCGGGGCCTACGACCTCCTCGGCGAGGTGGGCCGTGGCGGCATGGGGGTGGTGTACAAGGCCCGACACCGCGAGCTCAACCGTGTGGTGGCGCTCAAGATGGTGCTAGCCGGCGAGTTCGCCTCCGCGTCTCAGCGGCTGCGGTTCCAGCGCGAGGCGGAGCTCACCGCCCGGGTCCGGCACACCCACATCGTCCAGGTCTATGAGGTCGGTCAGGTGGGGGACCGGCCGTACCTGGCGATGGAGTGGGTCGAGGGCGGCACGCTGGCCGACCGGCTCGACGGCACGCCGTGGCCGGCCCGTGCGGCGGCGCTCCTGGTCGGCACGCTCGCCCGGGCGATCGACGCGGCGCACCGGCAGGGGGTGATCCACCGCGACCTCAAGCCGGCGAATATCCTGGTGCAGCCGGCCGAGGAGGCCGACTCGGGCGGGGTGCGGTCGGGCCGCGACGGGGCCGACCCGCTCGGCGGGCTTGTGCCCAAGATCACCGACTTCGGCCTGGCCCGGACGGTGCAGGGCCAGGCCGGCCTGACGCGGACCGGGTTCACGGTGGGCACCCCCGAGTACATGGCTCCCGAGCAAGCCGGCGGCGACAGCGGTCAGGTGGGTCCGGCGGTCGACGTTTACGCCCTGGGAGTGATCCTCTATCAACTCCTGACCGGGCGGCCCCCGTTCCGGGGCGAGAGCCCGGCGGAGGTGCTCCGCGCGTCGGCCTCGGCCCCACCGATCGCGCCGCGGCGGCTCGAGCCGCGGGTGCCGCGCGACCTGGAGACGATCGTGCTCAAAGCCCTCGAGAAGGAGCCCGCGCACCGCTACCGGACGGCCGAGGCGCTGGCGGAGGATCTGCGGCGGCTCCTCGCCGATGAGCCGATCCTGGCGCGGCCGCCGTCGGCGCTTACCACCTGCGCCAGTTCGCCCGCCGGCACACGGGCCTGGTGGGCGGGGTGCTGGGCGTCTTCACCGCCCTGCTGGCGGGGACCATCGTCTCGGTCGGCTTTGCCTCGCGCGCCGAGCATAACGCCCGACAGGCCATCGCCGAGAAGCGCAAGGCGCAGTTCCAGGAGTACCGCGCCCGGCTGGCGGCCGCGGTCGCGGCCCTGTCGACGCACGACGTGGCCGACGCCGCGCACCAGCTCGAGGAGGCCCCGGAGGACCTGCGCGGCTGGGAATGGTGGCACCTGCACAGCCGGCTCGACGACAGCTCGTCGGTGATCCCGATGCCCGTCGGGGAGCGCCGAGTCCTGATCCCCGGCCCGGCCGGGATCCGGTTCGGGGTCCTGGACGGCGACCGCCTGCGCGTCGCGGATGTGGAGAGGGGCGAGCCGGCGACGGTACCGGTTCGCCTGGCGGTCCGGCGCGCCGTGACGGCCGCGGAGACGAGCCGGGGGCTACGGGTCGCCGTCTGGGACGGCGGGAACTTCGACCTGCTCGACGAGGCCGGCCGGCTCCTCGGTCGCACGGACATCCCCGAGGGAGCCATGTCCTTGTTCGCCTTCAGCCCGGACGGCACCCGGATCGCGTGGATCAAGCCCGAGCGCGATTGGTGGCGGCTCTACCTGGGCGACGCGACGTCCGGCCGGCCGACGACGATCTGCGACGGCCACCACGGCTTGATCTGGGGTTTGACCTTCAGCCCGGACGGCACCCGCCTTGCCTCGGTCAGCGAAGACCAGAGCGCGTGCCTGTGGGACACGGCCACCGGCGCCCTGCTCGCCACGTGTCGGGGGCACGCGAGCAAGCTCCTCAGCGCCGCGTTCCGGCCGGACGGCGCGGCGCCTGGTGACGACCTCCGCGGACGGGACGGTGCGCCAGTGGGACGTCGCGACGGGCCGGGAGGTCGAGCCGCCTTACGACCACCACACCGGCGAGGTCGCCGCCGCCGTGTACAGCCCGGACGGGCGATGGGTCGCCTCGGCGGGCACCGACCGCACCGTCCGGGTGTGGCGCGCGACGGGCCGGCAGGACGTGGCGGTCCTGCACGGCCACACCGGGAGCGTGACCGGGTTGGCGTTCGCCCCGGACGGCCGCCGGCTGGCCTCGCTCAGTATCGAACGGAATCTCGGCTGGGCAGGGGACGATACCGTGCGGGTCTGGGACGTGGACCCCCACGCGACCCTGCCGGTCCTGCGCGGCCACACCAGCTACGTCTACCCGGTGGCCTACAGCCCCGACGGCCGCTGGATCGCCTCGGGGGACTGGCACAGCACGGTGCGCCTGTGGGATGCGGCGACCGGCGCGCGTGCGCGAGGTTGCCTCACCCCGGGATCGTGCGGTGTCTGGCCTTCGGCCCCGACGGTCGATGGCTGGTGAGCGGGTGCGACGGAGGATCCCCGCTGCGGATCTGGGACGTGGCGACGGCTCGCCTCCGCCAGGAGATCCGGGTCCCTTCTCAACATTTCCAGTCGTTGACCGTCAGCCCGGACGGGAGGAGAGTGGCCGCAACGGCGCTCGACCCGCAGAGCAACACGCACCACCTGCACGTCTGCGACATCGCGTCCGGCGAGCGACTGTTCTCGGCCCAAGGCGGGGTCCTGGCCTACAGCCCCGACGGCCGCTGGCTGGCCGTCCAGGCCGCGGATATGAAGACCGTGCTCCTCCTGGATGCGCGGACGCACGCGACGTCCGCGCGATTCCCTGGCCACGAGAAGGACGTCGTGTCGGCCGCCTTCAGTCCCGACGGCCGCCTCCTGGCTTCGTGCGGCCTGGACCGTACCGTTCGCCTGTGGCCGCTCGACGGCGGCGCGTGCGTGGTGCTGCGCGGCACACCGACGATGTCTTCGCGACGGCATTCCACCCCGACGGCACGCGCCTGGTGTCGGCCGGCCGTGACCGGGCGGTCTGGCTCTGGGACCTGGCGCGGGGCGAGGAAGTGGCGCGGCTCCAGGGCCACACCAGCTACGTCTGGTCGCTGGCCTTCAGCCCCGACGGCACCACGCTGGCGTCCGGCTCGGGCGACTTCACGGTCCGCCTCTGGGATACGGAGCCGCTGAAGGTGCGCTACCGGGCGCGACGCGAGGCCGAGGCCCTGCGGCCCGAGGCCGAACGACTGGTGGAGTCGTTATGGCGGCAGAAGCACGACGCGGCCGGGGTCGTGGCCGCCCTCCGGGCCGACCGGGTGCTGAGCGCGTCGCTGCGTCAGGCGGCCCTGCGTGCTGTGCTGCGGAGGGCACAACCGCCGGAAGCCGTTACAGGCGACCGGCACGACACGCCCTGAGACGGAGGATGGCCGCCCGACCGGCCGGCCGCACCGGACGGCGCCCATCCTGTTCGAGTGAGTCCGCGAGACGTTCATCGCGATGCGCGAGCGGGATGACAAGCCCGGCGGCGCGGTCCGCCTCAACGTCATCGGGCGGTCGTGAAAGGACGACGGCCCGGGCAGCCCGATGATCCGGGGGATTGTCCCGCAGAACCAGAGGGACCCCTGCACGCTCAAGGCATTCCCCGGAGCACTGGATCACCCGGTTGATCTCGGCGAGGCTTGAGGAGCAAGGGCTCGGTGCCGGTCCCGAGCCAGCGCTGTGCGCTTCGGTCGGATCGACCGACGCAGCCAAGGATGTCTTTGCGCACTTCGGTCAGATCGACCGAAGCCCGATTTCCAAGAAGTGATCGGACGGCGATCGTCGGTCTGATGGGGTCACCGCGCGCACTCCCGCGGCGAGCAGAGCGGTGTGGTCGTGCCTGCCTGACTTCCTGGACCTTATCCGGCCGCCACAGGTAGCTCCGGCCTCACGTTCGACACTGGCTCCGAAGCCGCGATCGGTAGCATCTGAGGGCGAGTTTTGCGAATTTCGCGGAGGGTTCCGCATGTGTCCCGAAGGTCCATCTGGCCGTTCCGCACCTCCATCGGACGCCCGCTCGGACACGATCCCGATCCTGGATTCCGGGGCCAACAGAGGGATTTTCGCGGATTACGCTGTTTTTGCTGTCAGGTCCGGGATCCGTGAGAAAGAGCAATCGATCAAGGACGAGAACCCATCCCCGTCACCACATCCGGCACCAAGGGCGCCGGGTCGGCATTTGCCTGCAACCCGGAGATGCCCGAGAGGGATGCCAGATCGGCGGACTTGCTCAGGATTGCGGCGGATCGGCCGATCCTGGACGGGGACGGCTCCCCAGGGCCGAGCAACACTGCCGTCGTCGCACCCGCCCCGGATGACCCCGAACCGGTCGACAGCTCTCCGGGACTGGCGGTCGCGAAGAGACGGGAGATCGGGGTCCGGGTGAAAGGATGCCCGAAGCTACGAACTGCCGAGCGGCTGGGCAGACGGGAAGCCGGCCTGAGTCACTGAACTACAAGAATAATCATAATATAACTTAAAGAATAGTATTACTTCCCGGGGAAGTGAGTCCTGGCGTTGGCCCAGGGCCTTGTTTTTCCCCTGGGAAGCCACCAGGTCCCGAAGCCGTTTCCAGCAACCTTCACTGGGCACTGGGATAGGCTTCTGAAGGCGATCTTCGGCCTCCCAGCGGCCTCGCATAACCGACCCCCGGGAGGCCTGGAGAGTCCCCATCGACGCTGCGGTGCGGCCGTCCCCGATCGATCGCCGGTCTCCCAGACGAGTCAGTCCGGTGTGTGAGCACATCGAAGCAGACCGGGGATGGTTCGTCCTGATTCACCGACCCGATCTGGCCCGGCTGGGAACGTGGGCCGGACACCCGGGCGTCGTCCGAAGTGGAGTCCTTGCGCCTCGGCGCCGGCTGCCCAGGAGGGCCTTTGCCCGGGTCGTTCGAGCTCCTGACCTGTTGCCGGCCATGCATGGTTGTGGGCTTTGGCTCGGCCCTTTCATTGCTTCGAAACCTTGCAGCGAAATCAGCGTAATCCGCGAAATTCGGGGTCCGGACCCTTTTCACGTCATTCTGCATTTCAGGGAACCGTCAGCGAAATCAGCGTAATTCGCGATAATCCTCTTCCGATGGTCGGAGGGGGTCGATGCACGCGATCGTCGCCTTGAACGGAGGTATGATGTCCACCTTGCTCGATCACCTCGAAACCCTGTCTACGGAGAGCAGGAACCGCGCCGTCACGACCAGCCCGGCCGAGCGGCTGCGGACCACCATGACCGCCTGCCGGGTCTCGTTTACGTGGTGGGGCGTGCAACGCACCTTGACGTCCGAGCAGAAGGCCCAGGCCGCCCAGGCGTTCGACGCCGAGGGCGAGTTCCTGTCCGCCGGCAAGAAGCTGCTCGACACGAAGCACACGGCCTTCCGAGCCGTGACGGCCATCCGCACCAAGATCAGCGACCACTGGAAGGGGCTCTCGCTGCCCTTCCCGGAGCCGGGCGTCCGGCTGATCAAACTGGAAGCCGTCGAGGACTTCGACCGCCAGATGGCCGACTACCGGGCCGTGCTGGACGACTCCGTGGCGAACCTCGATCGCCATTTCGACGAGCTGAAGCAGGCGGCGGCCCGCCGGTTGGGCTCGCTCTACAATCCGTCGGATTACCCCGAGACGTTGATCGGCCTCTTCGGCGTCTCCTACGACTTCCCCTCGATCGAGCCGCCGGATTACCTGGTCCAGCTCGCGCCGGGCTCTACGAGCGCGAGCAGGAGCGGGTCCGGGCCCGGTTCGAGGAGGCCGTTCGACTGGCCGAGCAGGCGTTCGTCGACGAGTTCGCCCGCCTGGTCAATCACCTGACCGAGCGGATCTCGGGTACCAACGAGGACGGGACGCCTAAGGTGTTTCGCGACACCGTCGTGGGCAATCTCGACGACTTCTTCGAGCGGTTCCGCTCGTTGAACGCCGATTTCCGCGGAGGGAAACCGACTGACATTTCTCGAGTCTCCGGGCGACACCGAAGGGATCACCGGTAGTGGAACTCGATGCGGTAGCCACTCAACCAGGAGACCGGCGGGCAGTCGCGGTCGAGGGCGGCTTCGCGCAGGATGGGGTTATGGCTGCGGCGGTCGAAGTGGACCCGTAGCGTGCGGTCCGCTGCCACCTCGATCGCTCCGCCCGTCTCTACGAACTTGCGATATAGTTGCTTCGGCTTCGCCTTCTCGAAGCCCTTCAGTCCGCTGGCCAACCAGCGGTAACAGCCGTGGGCGATCACCGTCAACGCCACATCCAAATCGACATTCAAGCGTACCTCGCTGGACAGGCAGTCGAGATGGAAGAAGTCCACACTCGTGCCCAGGCCGTCCTCGATCCGGTTCCGCCGCGCGTAGTTGATGATCAGGTTGCGCGGCCGCGCCTCGAAGTGATTCGTCAGGAACAGGGTGGGTTCCTCCCGTCCCAGGCCGGTCACGGCGATCTGTCGCACCGCGCCTTCGTAGTCACGTAGCCGGACCGGCTGTTCCAGGTACCGAACGCGCTTCTGACGGCGCTTGGGGATGTCGATGACGGCGCCCGTCCAATCGCCCGCCGGCCGCTGGAGGATCTTCTGGACCAGCCGTGCCCCGCGACGGCGGATGGTGACGAAGTGGACGCCCCGCCGGTTCAGGCTCGACAGCTCCGCATAGGTCGTCAGCTTCGAGTCGAAGTACAACCATTCCGGGTCGTGCCCCGTCAACTCGTGCCAGAACTCGACGAACCGCAGGACCTCGGCCGACTGCTCGTCGCGCGTCAGGTTGGCGTTGGCATAGCAGAGCACCCGGCTCTCGTGCTCCTGGGCGAAGAATGACTGGACGCTGGCGTGGGCCGTGCCCCGGCCGGGGATGTAATGGTTCTCCAACACGGCCTCGTCGCCGCGGTAGGGGATGGGATGGAAATCCAGCGCGAAGGCGTTCGCCCCGGGCAGCAGCACCGGCGCCAGACACTTCACCCAGCCCGCCAAGAGCCGCCGCTGCTGCTCGGGCCCCGCGCGATAAGAGTAATCGGTGGCGAAGCTCTTCTTGGGCAGGATGTTCAGCCCGGCGAATAGGCCCAGCGCCCCCTCGAAGTTGAAGTCGTCGATGTGGCTGCGCCGCTCCTTGTCCAGGAGCTTCAGCGTCAGGAGACTCAGCAGGGCGGCGTCGGCGGGGACCATGCGCGACCCCGCGTAGCCAGCCTGATGGACCAACTCGTCGAACCTCAGGCGTGCCAACAGCGGGAGGAAGAGGAACAAGCCCGCGACGCGTGTCTTCAGCCGCAAGGGATCGGTGCCGGATAAGACCAGTTGCTGGCGGTCCGCCACCTCGGCCGTCTCGGGCTCGGTATCCTCGTTCACTCGCGACGGCGCCACGGTGCTCGACGCGGCTGGGCGCCCGCACTTCCGCTCTCGAAAAAGGGGGAGGCATCACCAGGGTCTCGGCCGTGCCGTCGGAACTCATAGACCAACTGCCGCAGCGCGCTGTAGCGGTAGCCGAACTGCTCGGCGACCTCCTTCTGCGAACGGCCGTCGAGGAACACGGCACGGAGGGCCTCGTAACGGCGGTGATACGGCTGCGTGGGCCGGGCGAAGAACTCCCGGTACTGGGTGTCATCCATAACCGGTGCTCCCTCGGGTTGTCAGTCGGTTTTCAGAGACGAGCCGAGGGCCAGGTTACTCGCGGCCGGCGGTCATTCGAAGGCAATCGCGGTGAAATCGCGGAAGAATCGGCCCCTGCCATCACGACATCGCCGGCTCTGTACCTGACGGGCGACGGAACCGAGGGCGAGGAAGGAACTGACAACGACCGGGGCGATCCCCTACAGATCTCGGTGCAGACCGATCAGAATGTCAGTCGGTTTCCCCTCCGCGGAAATCGGCGTTGAACGTCCGGTCCAATCAGCAGCTCGACGACCTGGTGGCCCAGGCCCAGCGGGCCGTACGAAATGTCGGCGCGCAGGATCTGCGCGACAGCGACGCGATCCGGAGCCAGGTGGCCACCCAGCTCTCTCGGGTTCAGTCGTCGCTCGACGCCCTGCTGGTCGACCGGCCGCGGCGACGGATCCTCCGCAACACGCCGACCTCGGAGTCTGAATCGTGAAATTGCTCGTCAAGCCCGACGGTACGGTCCTGGCGATCTACGACGAGATGATCGATCTCAGCGTGCTGGGCCGTCCCACGATCACCCGGGCCAGCCAGGTCGAGCCCGACGACCAGGGCTGCTGGCGGGCCGACCTGACGCCGGGGGGCGGCCCCGTGCTCGGTCCGTTCGACCGTCGCAGCGAGGCCTTGCAGGCCGAGCACGATTGGCTGGAACGCCACTGGCTGAACGGCTCCGTCTGAAACCCTGCTCTTCTTCGTTCGACCTTCCCGCGGCCGGCATCCGGCCGCCCTTACGTTCACTACCCTGAACCACAACCCGCGTCCGGCCCCGCAGTGCCCCCTCCCGGTGCGCCCTGGCCGGGAGGCGGGTGCGCGCCGGGCTGCGGGGCACCAGGCCGGCCCGGGAGGAGTAACACCATGACCCGGACCCAGCTTATTCGTTCGATCGCCGCGCGTACCGGCGAACCGCTATCCGTCATCCGCCGCCTCGGATTCCGCCTCCTGGTCGAGCCGAGTGAGGAGCCCGTCGCCGAGGAGATCCGCCTGGTCGTCCACTGCCCATTCTGCAGCGGCCAGGTCTCGTATCCCGGCCGATCCCGCGACGGCTCGAACGCCCTGGCCGAGTGCCATGGCTGCGACGTCTATTTCGAGTTCGAGGACCGCGACGTCTTCCCGGCCAGCTCGCGAACGGCCGTGAGCCCGACCCCGGCCCGGCGCCGCTACATCCCCACCTGACCGCCAAAGCACCAGCCCTGTCACCGTAGCTCGTTTCATTCATCGACCACGATACACCCCACCAGGAGTCTTCCTGAATGATCACCTTGACCCGAAACCAGGTCCGTCGGCTCCGTGTCGCCTTCCGCCGCGCGGCCCTGGGCATCAGCCATCGGGGGATCGTCTCCGAGCTCGTGCTCCGCGCCGAAGGGGGTCAACTACGGGCGCAATATCGGTACTGCGACCTGGCAATCGAGCACGTCGAGCCGGGTAGCGACCGGCCTGCAACGAGTA
This sequence comes from uncultured Planctomycetota bacterium, assembly GCA_963845755.1. Taxonomy (GTDB): domain Bacteria; phylum Planctomycetota; class Planctomycetia; order Isosphaerales; family Isosphaeraceae; genus CAWJTV01. The sequence continues at coordinate 62,003 of CAWJTV010000007.1, read as the reverse complement.
TTGCCATCCCGCTCGACGCCCTGGCGGACTTCGAAGGCCCCGCCGACTCGCCCGTTGTCCTCGAATCCGTCGCCCCCGATCGAACCGTCGTCCGCTGGGATGATCGCGGCATCCCACAGCACAAGGAGTACAACATCATCACGCCCGTCGATCGCGTGGAGCCGATGCCGGCGTTACCCGCGACCTGGGCATCGAATCCGGGCGACTTGCTGGACGCCCTGGCCGTGGCGACCGAGATCGGCATCCCCGACTCGCCGCGCTACGATCTGAACTGCATCCAGCTCCAGGGGAACCAGGGCAAGGTCCTGGCCACGGATGGACGCCAGGGGCTGGTCCGCTCGGGCTTCACTTTTCCCTGGTCGGATCACCTCCTGATCAGGGGCCGTCCGATCTTCGCCTGCCGGGCCCTTCCTCGCGATCAGCCGGTCGAGATCGGCCGGACCGACACCCACGTCCTGATCCGCGCCGGGGCCTGGGCGATCTCCTGCGAGATCCAGAAGGAGGCCCGGTTCCCCGACCTGCAACGGGTCATCCTGACCGACGGCGAGGTCTCGACTCGGTTGCGGCTGGACCCGGTCGACGCCCGGTTCCTCGGGTCGGCGCTGGACCGCCTGCCCGGCGGCGACGACCTGCACAGCCCGGTGACCCTGGACCTCAACGGCCGGATCGCCGTCCGGGCCAGTGGTGCGGATCATCCCGAGCAGGTCACGGAGCTGATCCTCAACCGGTCGCGGTACACGGGCGATCCGCTCTGTATCGTCACCAATCGTGCCTTCGTCGAACGGGCTCTCCGGCTGGGCCTCACGGAGTTCGGCTTCGCGGGGGGCGATTCGCCGTTCGTCTGCCAAGCCGACCGGAAGGTCTTCACGGTCCAGCCCCTGGGGGCCGGGTCACCACTCGAGGCGAACGCGGACGTGACGCGGATCGAGTCGGGCGCGGCAGCCGATGGTGAGGGTCGTGCCCCGGTTCGCAATGAATCCACACGGAGAGGCTGTGATTTTTTGGGGATCCGGGTTGATTCCGGGTAGTGTTCACGATATAATACCACGCATTCAGTTGGATCATGCGGCTTCAGGCGCCTCACGCCTGGCAGGGACCACGTCATGACATCCCCCCTGTTTGACCCTCACGATTTGCCCGAGCCGCCGACTCCCGCCCAAGCGGCCCAGGCCTTGCCCCCGGGCAAGCCCCGCTTGCGACTCCCCCAACGCGACCAGGTCGAGTTCCAGTGGGCCTCGCTCGATCAACTGCTCGAAGCCGATCATCCGGTGCGGACGGTCTGGGCCGCCGTCTGTGCCCTGGATCTCTCGGCTTGGTTGGGTGAGATCAAGGCCGTCGAGGGACATGTCGGTCGCGACGCCACCGACCCCCGCTTGCTGGTCGCCCTGTGGGTCTATGCCACCCTCAAAGGGATTGGCAGCGCGCGGCAACTGGCCGAGTTGTGTCGCGAGTCTTTGCCCTACAAATGGCTCTGCGGCGGGGTGAGCGTCAATTACCACATGTTGTCCGACTTCCGCTCCCAGGGGGGCGAGAAATGGGACGACTTGCTCACGCACATCGTGGCCAGTTTGGTGGATGCCGGCTTGGTGACCCTGGAGCGGGTCGCCCAGGACGGCATGAAGGTCCGGGCCAATGCCGCTGGGGATTCGTTCCATCGCGCGGCCACCTTGGAGGAGGCGCTGGACGCGGCGCGACAGCAGGTCGAGGCGCTGAAGAAACTGGCCGAGCAGGAGGACTGCCCTGGTGAGGATGAGAGGCCCCGGCGCACGCCGGCGCAGCGTGCGGCGCAGGAGCGTGCGGCGCGGGAGCGCCAGCGGCGGATCGAAGAGGCGATGCAGAACTGCGAGGAGTTGCAACGGCAACGCGAGTCCACAGCCGAGCAGAGTGGCCGCAAGGCCCGGGAGGCTCGGGCTTCGACCACCGATCCCGTGGCCCGGGACATGAAGATGGCCGATGGGGGCACGCGGCCGGCTGTTAACGTGCAATTCGCGACCGACACGGCCAGCGGGGTGATCGCGGGTGTCGAGGTGACCAACGAGGGGACCGATGGCCATCAACTGCCGACGATGCTCGATCAATTGAAAGAACGCTATGAGCATGTGCCTGACGAGGCATTGGTCGATGGGGGATTCGCGACGATCGACACCATCGAGCAGGCCGATGCGTGCGGCTGCACGGTGTACGCGCCGCTGAAGAACCAGAAGAAGCAAGAGGAACAAGGCAAGAATCCGTTTGTCCCCAAGAAAGGGGACTCGGAGGCGATAGCCAACTGGCGCATCCGGATGGGGACCGAGGCGGCCAAGACGATCTATAAACTGCGCGGCCAGACGGCGGAGTGGGTCAACGCGCAATGTCGCAACCGGGGGTTGCGGCAGATGCCGGTGCGGGGTCGGCCGCGTTGTCGCATCATCGCATTGTTGTATGCAATTGCTCATAATCTCGTGGTCGGGGAGAGACTGCGCGCTGAGGCGGCCCAAACAGCGGTTTGAAGGCGAATCGGGGGAAACAGTCCGGATCCGTGGGTGTTCTGGCCCTCCCAGGAGGGTTGATTGAGAAAATCGTCCGGTGGGTCGGCCGCGATGAGATCATCGGCGGCCAGACCGGGATCGAGCCCGCCTGATAACTGGACAACCACAGAACGCCAAAGAATCACAGCCTCGGAGGCCGGCGTCCGAGGCCGTGCGCCGCAATGGTCACGACCCGTCGCGGACGGCCGAGGCCAATGGCCACCATTCGGCGACCGCGGCCGGGGCCAATGGCCACACACCGGCGAGACCGGTTGAGACCGCCAGTCCCGCGGGCAGCGATCAACCCGGCATCAGCCTGGCGGCTCTGATCGCGGAGGCCGAGTCGCTGCACGTTGCACTGGCCGACGCGAGGTCCCGGACGGTCCGGCTGATCTCCGGACTGAGGCGACAGCGCAAGCAGTCGCGACTCGTCAACGAGACCCTCAAGTCGCTCCGCCAGCTCCGGCTGGTCGAGACCGCCGGTTGATCCCGAGGGATCACAGCCAGTACCTCCGATCGCTCAGATCCAATTCCTAACCGGTGGAGAACCACATCGATGTCCTTGAAATTGAACGTGGGGGTGTCGCGCAAGGTCAGCCAGCCGGATTATGGCTCGGTCGGGGCCTCGTGCAATCTCGAACTGGAGATGGATTTTGGCCTGCTGGAACGTGACCTGGACGGCTTCCACGCCCGGGTCCGCAGCGCCTACGTCGCCGCGCATCAGGCTGTGCATGACGAGCTGACCCGCTTGCAGGCGCCGGTCGCGAGGCTGCAGGACCCGCCGGCATCGCCGCCCCTTCACACCCCCAATGGCCATGTCAACGGCAACGGTCGCACCGACCCTCAGCCGACAGGGCGACCTCGGGCCCGCAAGCCGGCGACCGAGAACCAGATCCGGGCGATTCGCTCGATCGCCCGTCGTCAGAATGCGGACCTTGATGGGCTGATCCGTCAAGAGTTCGGTGTCGAACACATCGAGGACCTGTCGCTCAAGCAAGCGTCCGACCTGATCGACACGCTCAAGACCGCTAGCCAGATCTGAGCGGCCATCAGGAAGGCGTCGAGAACAACCCAGAACCACCTTCATCGCGAGGAACTGACATGGGTTTGACCGTCGCGGAAAAGACACATTGGCGCGACCGGATCGAGGTCAAGATCAATCGGCGGATCGAGGCGATCCTGGCTGGCGACCCGGGCCTGATGGACCGGATCAAGGTCTCGGCTCGAGGGCGTGCCCTGACGTCGCTGGGACTGGCCGGATTCCAGGCGGAACTCGACCAGGTCGCCGCCCACAAGGAGGAGCTCGACCGCCGCGAGCGGCAGGCCCACCGGGCCATGCTCGCTCGGTTGCGCGGCGTGAACATCGACCGGATCGAGGAGGTCTATTACGGCCGCCACGAGACCGAGGTCACCAGGGCTGTTTCCCATCGGCAGGCGGTTCACGAGGACGAGCTGCTGGCCGAGCACGAGATCGGCCGCCGGATTCTCCAGCTTCGCGCCGAGAAGGATCGTTTGCTCGACACCGTCTGGCTGGCCTGTTCTCCGGCCCAGATCCGCCAGCTCTGGACCAAGGTCGGAGAGTTGCTCGGCGACGAGCCGACCCAGCTCGAGCGCGAGGCACTGGCGATCCCGCCAGCCGGAGAGGGGGTTTGAGTGGGAAGACCTTATCCCAATCGACGCAAGAAGCGGCCGGGCCGGCGACCGCCGCATCATTACCGCGGCGGGTACCAGGTCCGGCCCAATTCGTTTCAGGATTTCGGGGCGAGGCACGTCTACGACTGGATCTTCCCGGATATCCGTGGTCGTGATCGCCGGAAGCTCTTCAACGGCTTCAGCGCGTGGTACAGGATCGCGATGGGGCTGATCGGCGGTGCGGTGGGGTGGAACCTGGCCGGGCCGCTGGGGGCAATCTTCGGATTCGGGGGCGGCCTCGCGTTCGGAGATCACCTGGTGCGGAAGCACAGGTTCTACCGACCTTGATGGCATTGCACGATCACCAGGCGGGCTGGCCACGGCTGCGGCCGTGGTTGGCCTGCTCTCTCTTAGCTCTCAGCGATACCACCACGACGGGGACGGTAACCATACCCCCGTCAGGTGCATCAGCCGGGCTCCGGCATATACCGCGCTCGGGACACCAGCACCAATGAAGACGTCGGGCGGACCGAGGACACCCGGCTCGGCGATCTGACCGTCTTGGACACGCCAGAAGCCCGCCAGAAGGCTCAGGGCGGCTCGGTCGAGGATTGGGCGACGGGAATCCCTGCTGGCGGCCCGGGAAGCCTACCAGGACCCGGGGACGGGCCAGCGGATGAAGCCTGGTGCCAAGCTCGGGGATGCGTACCAAGAGAAGAATCTACCAGTGGCGAAACGGCGGTTGTATCAGGCTGGCGTGAGGTTGGCCTGGGTGTTCAACGAAGCGCTCACGCCGGAGTGATGTCGGCGTGTGGTCGAGCATGTTTCCGGGAGAGGATCCTTGGTCCGCTCGGAGAGGGAAGGCGAGAGTTGGCTCATGTCTTGAATAAGCGAGACGTAGTTGGCATCATAAGCATCCGGATCGCGTTTATCGTAAGCAGTCTACTCCCGGGTACGCCTTTCGCCATTCGTATCGGAGGAGATTCCCGACCATGGCAGATCTTCAACCCCGCGAGATCGCGGAAAAGAATCACTCCAAGATCATAGAAGATGCAAAGCAGACGGTCGATGCGGTTCGGAAGTTCGTATCATCCTCCTCCCGCGACACACCCTTGCAAGAATCCTTCGAGAAAGAGCAAGACAACTTCCTTGTGGACACGCTGGAAAAACTGGCGTTCTTCGGCGAATACAAGCCGGCGGACATCGTGAGGAACGGACTGAAGGCGCTGAACGATATCCAGGCGAGGGCCTTCATCATTCAGAATGTGCTGGAATCGGTCAAAAGTGGCAGCAGTTTGCAGGATACGCTCACGCGCTATCACGAACTCGGGCTGACCGATTTTGATCCTAAACTTATTCCAGCGGCGCCTGCCGCCCCTGCCCCACATGCACCGGCGCCACCAACAAAGGACGGATTCTTCTTGATGAGACTGTGGAGGAAGTTGAAGAAAATCGCGGGTCTCGTCATGCAGTTGATAGTGAACGCCTGCAAGACGGGTGCTCTCTTCGTAGATGTGGACCCGGGCATTGGGATTGCGGCAGGATTCCCGATGATCGAGTTTCACTTCAAGAAGAAATCGGCGCATCTGAAGGAGATCCTGGAGACCCTCACCGAAGGATTCTAATGAGGCTTCAGCCCGATTGCGAATGAGTACCCATTTCCCACGGCTACGCCTCTTCCTCAACCCGCCCGTCCGGATGCCGGATCATCCGCAGCCACGACCGGCTTCGACCTCTGGCTCTGCCGCACCGCCGGCCAGTCCTCGGCGAGCCCGCTGGCGATGCCTCGCCTGGGCTCAGCGGCCAGAGTCCCCGAGGGCGACGCGGAACCCCAAGATGTCGCTCCGGAACTCCCGCCCGAACCACGCGCGGTGCGCCGATCGGGAAGCGAGCGGGTTGCCGTTCCAGCTTCCGCCGCGGACCACCCGGCCCTCAGACTTTGTGGCGCCATGCGGATCGTCCACCGTTGACCCCTTGTAATAATCGACTGCATACCCGTCCCAGCACCACTCCCACACGTTTCCCATCATGTCGTGGAGGCCCCACACGTTGGCTCTTTTCTGACCGACGGGGTGGGTCTTACCACCGGCGTTCTTGTGGTACCACGCGTACTCTCCCAGGCCGTTCTCATCATCTCCGAACGGATAACGCGTTGTGCTGCCGGCTCGGCAGGCATATTCCCATTCCGCCTCGGTGGGCAAACGGTATCCGTAACCGCCAGTGAACGTAACCGTTTTGTCTTCAATCCGATAGCGGGGTTGCTGGGTTTCCTTGTCGCTCAGTTTGATGCAGAACTCGATTGCGTCGAACCAAGAAACTCGCTCAACGGGTAGATCATCTGACATCCTGAAAACGCTCGGGGTCTTGCCCATCACCGCCTGGTATTGCCCCTGGGTCACTTCGGTCACCCCCAAGTAGAACGGCCGGGTGATCCGCACCAAGTGCTTCTGCTTCTCGCCCTCGGGGTTGACCACAAACTCAGTGTCCCTCGCGTCCGTGTCGCTCTCATCCGAGCCCATCTGAAATTCCCCGGCGGGGATCAAGGTCAGCTTCATCCCGATCGAGTTCGTCATCTCTCGCGGCGAAGGCGGAAATAGTCGTTCGATCCCTTTGATGAGCCGGTCGGCATGGGAATGGAAGTCCCGTCCCTGATCCAGCTCCAGCGCATTGTGAAAGGCCAGCGAGGCCAGGGAGGGCGGTAGGTCCGTCTCGGCCGGCATCCGGGTATGCTTGATCAAAATCGGGACCACGGGGAGCTTTCGTTCCAACGCGGATTCAATCTCAATCCGTACGAAGTCACGCGGATCATCGATCCGTCGGGGAGATGCCGGCAGGGCCGAACCAGTTGGGGCCGATGACAGCCAGAAGAATGCCGCACTGTTCGACCGCCTCTCTGATGTGTTCCCGGAAATCGACACCGAATGGAATGGCGTCGATGTCCATGAAGACAGCGTTGTCGCCGAAGTGGATGCGCAGGCGGTCGTAGATCCGTCCGGCCTCGGCGGCTGAATCCTCGCGCCGGTAAGAGAGGAAGATCTTGGGCATCGATACCCCACAGCATTGTTTCTTCGGTCCTCAACCTCCGGTGGATGATACGCGACTCCATCGTGGGCAGTCCATGCCCTGGAGGTGGGTTGGCGGGGCTCACCTGGAGCGGTCGGGACGATGCCGGGATCGATGAGGTTCAACGGCTATCAGGCGATCACCGCACGTATCCATATCTCGCACAAGCCGCCTGAACGCGATCCTCGTAGGTTACCTCGTCAACCGTCCGAGCGCCGGCCCAATCCTCGAGTCGTTCGAGGTGCGGTCGAATCGCGTTGTACTGCTCGTCATCGACGTACTCGCCCAACTCTTGGTCCAACCCCTGTGTCAACGCAACGACAGCCGCCGCCGTGCCGCCATGCCAGGCGATCAAGGCGCGGAGGACCTGCTGCATCGGCTGGCCGGGTTCCGGCAATGGAGGCAGCCCCTGATCGGCGGCGGGGCCGAAGCGAACCGGCGAGGCCAGCAAGGCAGGTGTGGCGGTCAACAGCGTTCGGCGAGTCATGGTGTCATTCCTGTGGATGACCACTGTCTCCTACACGATGGATCTGGCGTCCGGCCCGGCCGACACTCCCGCCTTGTCGTTGCCGGACCCGTCCAGTTTGACGGGCACGCAAGATGAGGGCAACGGCGGAGCCACCTCACCGTAAGCGCCGGGACGTCCAGGGGCCGATGCCGAGGAACAAGAGCAGGAGGCGGACGAACCCACAGCCGAGGGTCAGCATGAGGAGCAGGCCGAGGGCGAGCAGCGCCAGGGGCAGGACGGTAGTGAAGACGGCCAGGAGCAGGCCGGCGACCCAGACGAACAGCCAGATCCGGACGAACCAGCCGATCAGGTCGAAAACCCTGAGCCGGGCGATAGTCGAGCGGAGGCCGTCGGCGGCGGAGGCCAGATCGTCGAAGATCGAAATGGCGGAGGGTCCCCAGGGTCGGCCGGGAATGGGCTGGGGGGGCACTGAGGCGGCAGCAATGGCCTGGCGGGTCCGCTGGATGGTGCTCTCGGCGCCGATCGGGTCGGACGCCAGGCGGGACTCGGCCTCGGAAAAGGCGGCCTCGGCCGATTCGATCTCGGCGTGGTGGGGGTCGTCGGGCAAGAGCACGCCGGTCCCCCGCTCGACGGCGCCGCGCAGTTGCGCCAGCTCTTGGCGACCCGACTTCAAGGCGGCTCGGGCGGCGCTCGTGGGCGATGTTGAGCCGGTCGAGCTGCTCCTTGCACGAGCCGGCCAGGGCCTGCAGCCGGTCGAGGTCGCCGGACTTCAACAGCGCCCCGGCGTCGTGCGCCGCCTGGGTGGTCAACCCCGAGTCAGACTGGAGCCGACCCTGGGCCGTCTTCCAGATGTCCATCACGCGGAGCCAGCGCTCCCAGAGGGCGTCCAGGTCGGAGCTGACCCCCTGGTAGAGCGACAGCGTGGCGCCCGCCATCGGCTCGGTGAAGTCGGGGTCTGTCGTGGGGAGTTCACTCTGACGCTTGCGCAGGGCGTCGAGCTGGTCCATCAGCGCGACGGCACGCTCGCGGAAGCCCTTGAACTGCGCATCGACGATCTCCTGCACACGCCGCTTGCGGACGTAGAGCCAGGCCAGGGCGGCGATGCCGGCCAGCGCCATGCCTACCATGAGGGCGACTGGCAACGTGTGCGTCTCGGCTTCGGCGGGGTGTGGGACCAAGCTCCGGACTTCGACCTGCGCAGTTAGGAGCCACGCGGCGTCCAGCCCGATCGCCGCGTCCAACTCGAACGGGTGTGTCATGGAAGGATTGACCAGTTAGGAGAAGAACTTACGTCCCGCCAGCATAGTCAGTTCGAGCGATCGGCTCAAGCCAACTTGATTGGAAGTCGGCGTATGACACCTGAGCCGTATCCTATGAGTTCCGGTCGGGCATGGCTGTGTCCGCGGTGCTCGGTCGGGCGTATCCCGGATGGCCGGGGCTCGGAGGCAAGCTCGATTCCCAGTTCAGAAACACATCTTGCCGTGCACGTCGCAGATGTCGTACGCCTGGGCATTGTCGGCATAGATCGGCGCTAGAGGTAACGTAGCCGCGCTCCGCAGCGCGAATCGACCATGCTTCTGATTGATCGTCCGCTTCAATTCGGTCGCGGCGTCCTCGCCGTCCCGATCGAACAATCCCAGTTGCCGCGGCACGTCCGGCGTCAGATCATCGGCGAACAAATGCATCCGAGAGGCGAGTGTGCGGGGCAACCAGGCCCTCCGAAGGCAGGGCCGGTACGTTTCCAGCAGGGCGTCAAATCGGTTAGTCGGCACCTGCAAGGTCGCTCGTCCTTCGCCCGCGCGGCCGTCTCGATATCCCACCCAGACCGCTCTGCGGCCGGTCAGCACCCGGTGGTAGACCAACTCCTCGATCAGCCGCTCGAGATTGCGCACCAGCCACGCCCAGAGCACGGAGGGGACATCGGTCGGCTCGCCGAAGCTTCCGCCGCGGGAGAGGACCTTGTGCGGCATCCGTTGCGTTCGGATCGGGAGAACCGGATCGCCGTTGAGTTCCCACCACAACGCCTCGCCGCTGGCGGTCAGGATCTGCCGGATTAACCGCCGGTCGGCCTGGGCGAGATCGAGGCATGTGCGAATACCCCACGGGATCAGCCGCTTTTCCCGCCGTCCGGAAATGCCCGTGACGTCCGTAACCGGGTGGGCGGCCAGCAACGACTCCTCGGTGCCTCGGTCCAAAATCGCCATCGCCCCGAATGGCTTGGCGGCGTCGGAGATCAGCTTGGCCAGCGTGCCGCGTGCGGGCGATCCCGACTGTCACCGGGACATGGACGCGCCCCATGATCTCGTCCCGAATCGACACCGCGAAGGACTGGAAATCATCGGCCGGGGCGACCGAGGCATCGAAAAAGAATTCGTCGATGCTGTAATACTCGACCCTCGGCGAGAGTTCGCGGACGGCCTCGAGCATCATCCTCGAGAGCACCTCATACCATCGGAAATCCCGCTTGACGTAGAGGCCGTCGGGGCAGAGCCGCTGCGCGTCCCAGATGGGCATGCCCGTTTTCACGCCCAGAGCATTCATCTCGTAGGACTTGGCAATGACGCACGCGCCCTGATTCCCCAGGACGCCTACCGGCATGTCGGCCAGGTGGCGCGTAGCGAACCCGTTCCGCGGAGACGTAGAACGCATCGGCGTCAACATGTCCAACCGGCCCTTGGCGCCCCATGAACAAAAGCCTACTATAAACAGGCGGACAGTCAAGGCGGTGGAGGCGGGAAGAACCGGCGTGTGTCTCGGGATTGCCGTCGCAGGGAGCGAACTGCCTACGGAGTTGATAGGGCGATTCGGGCTGCGACGCCGCCGGCATCTGCGCGGCAAGCGGGAGGAGTACCGCTTCCTCTTCCGTGACCGCCGCGCGTGCCTGCCGATCTGGCGAGACGGGCAACTCCAGATCGCCCGATGGGGGAACGGCCGGGGCCGAAGCCGAATCTTGCCGCGGACCGGCTGGACCTGGGAGGCTTCAATCCGCGAAGGGCGATGGCAGGGCAGCCGGGGCGTGCCGGTCGAAATCCCGGCGAATTACGGGCTGGAGCGGCGAGGCGTCTGGTTCCTGATCGAGACGGGTGTCCGGGGATTGCTCGTGCCCGACGAGCAGGGCTGGGCGGTCTGTTATATGATCTGCGAGCCAGCATCACATTATTACAAGGTGATGACGGGCTCCGACCGCATGCCGGTGCTGATCGATCAGCGGATTTGAATTGATCGTCGGCAAGGGGTCGAGATGTGACGGTGCGAGGGGCCGGTTATACTGGGGGCGTGGCCCTACGGTACGCATTGGAGGCCATCCGATGTCGCGGTTCCCAGGGTTCGACGACTCCGACGACCTGCCACCACAAGCCGCCCGCCTTCGGCCGAAGCTGCGGGCGCTCGCCGAGCAACGTATCTACTTCGGCACCAGCTCGTGGAAGTACGAGGGTTGGCTTGGCAGCATTTACAGCCAGGATCGCGTATGTGACGCGGGGCAAGCTCTCGAAGAAGAAGTTCGAGGAGACGTGCCTGGCCGAGTATGCCCAGACCTTCCCGACCGTCTGCGGCGACTTCGCCTTCTACCAGTTCCCGACCGAGGAGTATTGGGAACGGCTCTTCGGCCAGATTCCAGCGGGGTTCCTCCTCGGCCTGAAGGTGCCGGAAGACATCACGGTCCCCGTCTGGCCGAAGCATGCCCGGTACGGCAAGCGTGCCGGCCTGGAGAATGAGCACTTCCTCCATGCGAAGACCTTCGATCGGTTCTTCGCAAAGGCGCTCGAGCCCTACAAGGAACGGCTCGGTCCGCTGATCTTCGAGTTCGGGTCGTTCAACAAGACCACGTTCCCGACTCCCGCCGATTTCCTGGCACGGCTCGATCCTTTCCTACGATCCTTGCCGCAGGGATTCCGATACGCGGTCGAGATCCGGAACGAAAACTACCTGTCGCCGGAGTATTTCGGCCTCTTGGCGTCACACAACGTCGCCCACGTGTTCAACGCCTGGACCCGGATGCCCGTTCTCGACCAGCAGGCCCGGCTCACCGACGCCTACACGGCTGATTTCACGGTTGTCCGGGCGCTGTTGGCCCGAGGGCGTGCCTACGAGAAGGCGGTGGAGTCCTTCGAGCCCTACGAGCATCTTCAGGAGCTGAACGAGGGTGCTCGGGAGGGGATGGTCGAGATCGCCAGGCAGTCGCTGCATCGGAAGGTCCCATCCTGGCTGTTCATCAACAACCGGCTCGAAGGGCACGCGCCGACTACCATCGAGGAAGTGGCGAAGAGTCTCGCGTGAGATGTTGGCGAGGGCGTTACTACCTAGGGATGAGGAGAGGATCGGTCGCATATTTCACCAAGATCGGCCCGGCCAAGGGACCGATCCTCTATCGGGACAGGATCCACGCCATCGGGTCGAGGCGGCCCGGGACAACCACTCGCCGATCGGGACGGCCCTGGAGTCAGGTGTGACGATCAGGGGCGCCGGTTCTAGCGGCTGACCGGTTACAACGTCGAGCAGCCTGGGTTATGGGTGGTCGTGGATCGCGAGTTCGTGCCGGCGCGGTTGAACCCCTCGTGAGGCCAAGTGCGGGGCGTTCGAGGTGTCAGGCGGGGCGGGTGCCAAGGGGCAAGGGAGGAGCTGGTGCCTCTTGATCTCTTGCCTTGTCGTCGTTTCCAGGATGATTCAACGCCCGCGACCTCGGGCTCACTCCGGCTCCGGCCGGCTGGGCTCCGCCCTGCGGCCCGGCCGAGCCGCCGGCCAGCCCTCCGCAGGTCGGCGTCAACCGCCCACCCGAGTTCAGCGGCCAGACTCCTCCAGGGCCAGGCGAAAACCCAGGCGGATGCTGCCAAGGAACCCGGGCGCAAGCCCGCCACGGTACGCCGACCTCGCGAGGCGGGAAAAGCCGATCCAACTCCCACCGCGAAACACACGGTTCGCGGTCTCCTCGGTACCCGGCGGATTGTCCACTGGCGATCGCTTGTAGTAATCGGCCGCATATCGGTCCGAACACCATTCCCAGACATTCCCGTGCATGTCGAACAGGCCCCAGGCGTTCGGCCGATAGCGACCAACCGGCGCCGTATAGACGTAACCATCCCGGGCCGCGATCGTCGTCCACTCCGGGTATGTCTCTTTCGCCGTAGCATCGGCGATGTTGCCGAACGCTGCCAGGCTCTCGGGATCGTCCCCGAAGAAGTAGCGGGTCGTCGTCCCGGCGCGGCAGGCATATTCCCATTCCGCCTCCGTCGGCAGCCGGTAACCCTTCCCCTCCCTCCGGCTCAGCCAGGAGACAAATGCCTGGGCGTCGCTCCAGCTCACGTTGACGACCGGGTGGTCGTCGGTCTGCTCGAATCCCACGTTCCGCCAGGTGAACTTCCGATTCTGCTCGAACTCTTTGGTCTCCTCATTCCAACCATGTCCGCCCTTGTTATCCTTCTCGGCGTAGGTCCGATATCCGGCCTCGTTGACGAACCGGCGGAACTGGCCGCGGGTCACCTCGGTTACACCCAGGTAGAACGGCCGGGTGATTCGCACTCGATGCTTCTGCGTCTTGCCGGCGACCTTGTCCAGAAACTCATCGTCGTATGCGTCCTTGTCGCTTTCATCCGAGCCCATCAGGAACTCGCCGGCTGGGATCAGGGTCAACTTCATCCCGATCGAGTTCGTAAACTCCTTCATCGGCTGCAACGAGGGCGACTCGGATCTTGGCAATGGCGGTGCGGCCTTGGGAGGTTCCACCTTGGCCCTGGAGGTCACGATTTTGGGTTCGCCGACCGCCGTGGGGCCGGTAGGTACCGCAATCCCGTTACTGCCTGATTCGTTGGGCTTGATGGGGTCCTTGCCGCTGATCTTGACCGTGGCGGTTTCAGTGACGATGTAGATCACCATGCCCAGGACCGCCAGCAGGGGCAGCACAGCCAGGTAGACCCGAGCTCCGAGCCCGCTGCGTCGAGTCGGCGGAGTGCCAGGAAGCGGACTCGCGACGGCGTCCCCGTGCGTGTGCGGATCAGCCTGAGTAGGTCTCAAGACGGCCTTTGACCCGGTCGCACCGCCGGGCTTGGTCTGGACCTCGGACTTCAAGCCATCAGCGCCCGAAGACTTGGTTTTCGGCGGAGGCACCAGATCGGTCTCGGCTGGCTTTTCTGGCTGACGTGGAGGAGCCACGGTGGCGGGCTCGGGCTGCTGGAACAGTCGTTCGATCCCTCTGATGAGCCGGTCGACCTGGTGGTCGAAGTCCGGTCCCGAATCCAGATTGAGCGCGTGGCGATAGGCCAGCCGGCCCAGCGTAGGCGGCAGGTCCGCCTCGCCCGGCATCGTGGCGCGGTCGATCAGGATCGGGACCACGGGGAGGTCCCGCTCCAGCGCGGATTCGATCTCGATCCGGACGAAGTCGCGCGGATCGTCGATCCGCCGGGGAGCTGCCGGTCTCCCCCGCCCAGTTGCGTCCGATCACCGCCAGAAGGACGCCGCATTGGTTGACCGCCGAGTTGATGCGCTCCCGGAAGTCGAGGCCGTAGGGAATGGAATCGATGTCCATGAAGATGGCGTCATTACCGAAGTGAGCGCGCAGACGATCGTATATAAATCGGGCCACGTAGCCCGAATCCTGGCGCCGGTAGGAGAGGAAGATCCTGGGCATCGATCCCTCGCCTTGTCGGTTCCTCGGGCTTCACTCCCTGGTGGATGATACGCGATTCCATCTTGGGCAGTCCATGGCTTGGAGGTGGGTTGGTGGGGCTCGCCTCCAAGCGGCCCCTGACGATCTCCCGGGCTCAATGGTGTCGGCGTCGTCGATGCCCTCGCCCTGTTGACTGACCCGGAACATGGTGGCCCTGCGTGGTGAATGGTGCCGAGGCCGGCCTAGGTAGCTGCCCTCGCTCAGCGTGGCGTTCAGATTCGTGTAAGATTATCCTTCAACGGCAGACCCCTTGGTTTCGCCCACCCGACCATCTGGGCGCTACCATTCAAACCAGCCCACCCCCGCCGTCGATCCGCAAGACGGTCCCAGTGACAAACCCGTTGGTCATCAGGAAGAGGACCGCCTCGGCCACCTCCTCCGGCCGGCCGATCCGTCGGACCGGCAGCTTGGCGGCCCTCGCGGCGAATGCTTCCCGTTGCGGGCCGAAGGCGGCCCAGAGCGGCGTGTCGATCAGGCCGGGAGCCACCGCATTGACCCGAATCGGGGCCAAATCCAATGCCAGTGCCCTGGTCATACCCTCCACCCCTGCGACGGCGGCAGCCGCCATCGCTCCGCCGGCTGCCGGGCGCGTCGAGTAGAGGCCGGACATCAGCGTGATTGAACCGCCCTCCATCCGCGGCTTCGCTTGCCTCAAGACGAGGGCCACGCCGAGCAGGCGGACCTCCAGGATCGACCGCAGCCCTTCGAGCTCGGTTCCCAGCACGTCACCGCCTCCTGGCCTGAGTTCCCCGGCTGGCAGGAAGACATGATCGACCCGCGTCTCGCTTGCGAATAGTGCCTGGATCGACGATTCTACGGCGATGTCGGCGACGACGGTGCGAAGCCGATCAACATTCCCCGCGGCGACCAGGCTCTCGGCGGCCCGTTGCAGTCGGCCCTCTGACCTACCGGCGATGGTAATGGATGCTCCTTCGGCCAGCGCCAGCCGTGCCGTCTCCAGGCCGATCCCCGAGCTCCCGCCGATGATAACCACCCGTTTTCCATCGAGCCTCATAGCGATCTCCCCCGATCATGAAACCGCGGGCCGCCCCAAGACGAAGGGCAAACCCGGACCGGCGAACCGTACTATCGTAGCTTCATCATAAGCGCTTGGAGGGGCAATATCCCCGGTCCGGCACGCACGGCCACGCCGGATCCCGCACGCGATGATGCGACGACGCTCCGCCCCTCACCACCGCGGCTTTCGGGGCTCTAGGGCGTCCCGGACCGCCAACTTGACGACCTCGGGATGGAGCCCGGGCCGACCCGCCGCAACACTTCCTTCTCGATCGCGTCGGGTTGACCGCCGATCTGGGCAGCGAAGTCCCTGCCCCAGCCGTGGTCGAATGTGGCCATCTCCGCCAGGCGGGCGGCTTCCCCGTAGGCGATGCGATAGCCGAGGCGCAACTTGGTGTCTTCCGGGAGTTCTCGGAGCATCGCCCTATCATCGGCCTGGGGAGGATCTAGGGTCAAGCGTACACTGGCTTGGCTCCAGTCGCGTCCGACATTACCGGCAGAAGATGGCTTCGGTCGATCCGACCGAACGCGCGCAACGACATCCTTGGCTGCTTCGGTCGATCAGACGAATGGCACTAGCTTAAGCACAAATCATTATTTCTAAAAGAGTTGCGCTCGCGGCTGGCGGGTTTTCCGTCGCCAATATCCAACTATGATCATCTTGTTGGTGACGGAAGAGCCGGGAAACATGGGGCTTCAGACGGTGCCCCTGGGATCAGGCCCAAGGAGCTTGTAGGCTCTCTGTTCACAAGTCTAAGTCCGATCGGATGTTGCGCTAAAGCTAGTGATGAGGTAGGCGGCCAGCCCCTTGATCTCAAGGGAATCCAACCGCCCCCTCCCGAACCGGACAGGCACGTTTTCGTGCATCCGGCTCTCCAGACACAGGATCTACATTTGTGTCACGGTCCAACCCGGTATGCCAGGTCCGCCAGTCGGAGGCCATCATATTCTCCTCGGTGGATCTTACGGTGGCACTCTCGGCAGACGGGCACTTGCTTCCGGTTCTGGAGTCGCATCAGCCAGGCAAACCCACCGACAGGTTTGCCCTCCATCTTTCGGATGTGACGGACGTGGTGCATCTGCACCCCGACCGTTGTTTCGCAGATGATGCATGGGTGGTCCAGGCGGGACCTTGTCCGGAATCGGACGTGCATCTCCAGTGGGTCGGTTTGATCTCTTCCCGTTAGAAATGCCGTGGGGTTCCGGGTCCAGTCGGAGTTGGCTTTGAAGAAGGTGTTCCGTTCCTTCCCCTCGCCGTCTTTCCAGTTGAATTGCAGAGTGCGTCCGTGTTCGCAGAGGAGCTGCTTAACGGGCTTCTGCAACTTGTGGGCTAAGGTCTTCGCAAGTGACAAATGCAGGATGTACTGGATACGGCTCATGGAGGCGAAGTTGTCAGCAAACCTGTAGTAGTTCAACAGCCCCCAATTGGTGCTGTTGAACAGTTCGATGATGTGCTTCACCTCCAGGCAGACCCACGCTGTCTTGGATCGGGCGATGCCCTCACCGTCACAGAAGCCCTTCTGGTGAAGACGCTTGACCAGTTTCCTGATCGGCGCTCGCATCAGCGGGCTCCACCCCGTACACCGGCGCCGGTAGTGCCGCCGTTGGTTGTGGCAGTGGGTAACCTTGGGCTGTGGGTTGACGGCCCCCACCTGAAGCCGCGTCCCGAGAAAGAAGGCCTCCTCGGTCTTGGCGTGAGTGACGACCGTCTTTTCCTGGCTGAGTTGCAGTTTCAGCCTGTCCCATAGGAACGCCTGAATCTCGTCCTTGATCTGTTCGGCCAGGGACCTCGGCCCCGTGACGCCGACGATCCAATCGTCTGCATATCTGATGTATTTGACTCTGACGAAGCCAGGGTCAAACGTGTCCATCGACGGGAGAGATCGCATCTGTTTCGTCAAAGCGCGAATCTCCGGCGTCATGATCCCACCTGACCGTTTCAACGCTCGCTGCCTGCGATAGTTGATCCGGTGATACTCGGGGCTGTCCTTCCGCTTGCTGCCCTTCTCGTACTTCTGCTGTAGTCCCTCGACGAAGAGGTCGAGTTCGTGCAGGTAGATGTTGGCGAGGATAGGGCTGGCCACGCTCCCCTGCGGGGTCCCGATAAACGAGGCCCCCGGTTCCTTCCTCCATAGGTAGCCTGCCCGGAGTGCTTTCCAGATCAGGCCGATGAAGCGTTCGTCCGAGATCCTCTTCCGGATCAGGGAAACCAGGACGTGGTGATCGATCTCGTCGAAGCAGGATTTTATATCCCCTTCGATGATCCACGTCACACCAGACCACTTGGTCCTGAACTCATGCAGGGCCGTGTGAGTCCCTCGACCAGGCCGAAAACCATGGCTACAGTCGCTAAAGGTAGGCCCTTTCGGACTGTCGTAGATCGCTTCGAGGATCACATGGATGACCTCTTGGACGATCTTGTCCCTTGGGGATGAGATGCCGAGAGGCCGCATCTTGCCATTTGCCTTGGGAATGTATTCCCGCCGCGAAGGCTTGAATTGGAAACCCTCGTCTCGCAGGGTCGCCACGATGTCGTCGATGGCATCCATGGAGAACCCATCGAGAGTCATCCCGTCGGTGCCAGGAGTCAAGTTCCCGGGAGCGGATTTGATTTTCTCATACGCGACGATGTAGAGATCCGTCTTGTAGAGGAGTCGATACAGATCCGCGTTGACCCAGTTGAGGTCCGTGTTGCACTTCCGCAGTGCTTCAAGCCTGAGTAGGGCTGAATGACTCATCCGAGTCACCCCGTTCTTGGTGAAGCCCTGTGTCCTGTCCCCCTTGGGCCGATGCCTACTACGGGGACTCTGTCGCCTTGGGCATTGCTGCCGTTAGGCGATCCCGTGGTTGTCGGTCAGGTCCGGTCCACGTTGAGGGCCTCCGTTCATCCCTTGCCCCTGCTCATTGCAGGGTGTGTCCTGCCGGAAGATCACGGAGGTGAATGGCATGCCCCCGTGAGACAGGAATCCGGGTTTCAGCGTCATTCCCGGCGGTGATCGAGCACACCCACTGGGACTGGAGTTCAAGCAATCCAGCCTTACCCATGCGTGGCCTAACTTGCGAACGTCTCTCGGCCCTTTGACGCTGGGCCTCACGTCGCTTCTTCCGCATGCTGTTGTCCCCTCGATCCTTTCGGTTGAAGGTCAGCGGAACGTTTGACCCGCCTTCTTCCAGCGGGGTCGGGGCACTCCCGACAAGACCAGACAAACCTTAGCCACGGCGCACCCATTCGTCGATTATACCGACGCGCCAACGCTCGCTTGTCTCATCGCATCACAGAACGTCATCGATGCTCCGGCCTATTGGGATCGGCTCGAGAATTACCGACCGCCGGAGGGCCGGCCGGCTCCTTGATGTTTCGCGACGTTGGTGACATCATGGGAGCGATCCCGGGACTCCGCGCGGGCCGGGCCCGCCTCGGCCGCCCGCGGCGCGCGCCGCCCGGCGTCGTTCGAGCCGCCC
The DNA here is from genome assembly GCA_963845755.1 of uncultured Planctomycetota bacterium. Classification (GTDB taxonomy): domain Bacteria; phylum Planctomycetota; class Planctomycetia; order Isosphaerales; family Isosphaeraceae; genus CAWJTV01. Next base: position 43,192 of record CAWJTV010000007.1, on the reverse strand, counting down.
CGTTCGGCCAGGTCAGGAGACGACGATGCCCGACGAGTCCGACCGCCCCGAGGTCACCCCCGTCCCGGAAGCGCCCGGCCGGGGCGAAGCGCGTTCGGCCCGCGACCTCCTGCCGCTGGTCTACGACGAGCTGCGGCGGCTGGCCGCCTCGAGGCTGGCCCACGAGAGGCCGGGGCAGACGCTGCAGCCCACCGCCCTGGTCCACGAGGCGTACCTCCGGCTGGTCGGGGGCGACCCCGGCCGGCCCTGGCACGGCCGGGCCCACTTCTTCGCCGCCGCCGCCGAGGCGATGCGCCGCATCCTCGTCAACCGCGCCCGCGGAAAGGTGGCGCTCAAGGCCGGGGGGCGCTCCGGAGGCTCGACTTCGACGACTTCCCGGCGGACGTCGAGGGACGGCCCGACCTCTCGCTCGCCCTCGACGAGGCGCTCTCCGAACTGGAGCGGCACGACGAGACGGCCGCGCGGCTCGTCAAGCTCCGCTACTTCGCCGGCATGAGCCACCAGGAGGCTGCCGATTCGCTGGGGATCGGCCGCCGGGCCGCCGACCGCCTCTGGGCCCTGGCCCGCGCCTGGCTCTTCCAGCGGCTGGGCGAGCCCTGAGGAGATTCTTCCGCCCTCCGCGTGCAGGTGGTGGCCGATTCTCGCATTGGAGGGGGAACCGACCGCGTCTCCCCGAGGTGGCAACATGGCCGACTGGGATCCCCTCGTCAACGAGATCTTCCTGCGGGCCGTCGAGGCCGGCTCGCCCGCCGAGCGCGCCACCATCGTGGATCGGGCCTGCGGGGATGACGCCGAGCTCTGGCGCAAGGTCCAGGCCCTCCTGATGGCGCACGAACAAGCCGGGACCTTCCTGGATCACCCCGCCCCGGGGTTGGCCGAGGTCCGGCCCGGGGAGAGCGGCGCGGCCTCGACCCTGCCCGGGAAGGAGGCCGTGGACTCGGCCACCGCGACCGGCGACGGCCCCGCGACCGCCGCCCGGCCGGCCGAGCCGACACAGGAGTTCGTCGCGGACGCGCCCCGCGCCCGACGGACCGGGCCACCGCCCACTCGCCGAGGGGCCGGGCTCCCGGATCGGGCCGTACAAGCTGCTCCAGCAGATCGGCGAAGGCGGCATGGGCGTTGTCTACATGGCCGAGCAGGAGACGCCCGTCCGACGCAAGGTGGCGCTCAAGATCATCAAACCCGGGATGGACACCGGCCAGGTCGTCGCCCGCTTCGAGGCCGAACGCCAGGCCCTGGCCCTGATGGACCATCCCAACATCGCCAAGGTCTTCGACGCCGGCGCCACCGGCACCGGCCGGCCCTACTTCGTGATGGAGCTGGTCAAGGGCGTCCCGATCACCGAGTATTGCGACGAAGCCCATCTCACGCCCCGCGAGCGGCTGGAGTTGTTCGTGCCCGTCTGCCGGGCGATCCAGCACGCCCATCAGAAGGGGATCATCCACCGCGATGTCAAGCCGTCGAACGTGCTGGTCACGCTCGTCAACGGCCGGCCGACGCCCAAGGTGATCGACTTCGGCATCGCCAAAGCGACCGGCCAGCGACTCACCGAGCGGTCGCTGTTCACGCAGTTCGGCGCCATCGTCGGGACGCTGGAGTACATGAGCCCCGAGCAGGCCGCGCTGAGCGCGCAGGACGTCAACACACGCAGCGACGTCTTCTCGCTCGGCGTGCTGCTCTATGAGCTGCTCACCGGCTCGACGCCGCTGGAGCGGTCCCGGCTCCGCCAGGCGGGCTATGCCGAGATCCTCCGGCGGATCCGCGAGGAGGAGCCGCCGCGGCCGAGCAAGCGGCTGTCGGACTCGGGCGAGGCGCTGCCGTCGATCGCGGCGCGGCGGCACACCGAGCCGGCGCGGCTGAGGAAGCTCGTCCGCGGCGAGCTCGACTGGATCGTGATGAGGGCGCTGGAGAAGGACCGGGCGCGGCGATACGAGTCGGCCAGCGGCTTCGCCCTCGACGTCGAGCGTTATCTCGCCGACGAGGCGGTCGAGGCGTGCCCGCCGTCGCGCCGGTACCGGCTGGGGAAGCTCGCCCGCAAGAACCGCCGGGCGCTGGCGTCGGCGTCGGCCTTCGCGGCGCTGCTGCTGGCGGCGACGGCGGTGAGCGGCTACCTGGCCCTCCGCCCGATCGGCCGAGCGGCTGGCCACGAGCCGGCTGGCCGATGCGGAGCAGGCCCGCGACCAGGCCGAGGCGGTCGGCAAGTTCCTCGTCAACGCCTTCAAGAAGCCCGACCCAGCGACCGAGGGCCGGGACGTGAAGGTGGCAGACATCCTCGACCAGGCGCTGGCCGGGCTCGACAAGGACTTCGCCGGCTCGAAGGCGACCCAGGGGGCCCTGCTCGACGCCCTGGGCCGGTCGTACGACGGCCTGGGCCTCAGCCCGAAGGCCGAGGAGGCCCACCGCAAGGCGCGGGCGGCCCGCGAGGCGGCCCTGGGGTCGTCGAGCCGCGAGGCGCTCTCCAGCGCGTCCCGATGGGCCCGGTCGATCTGGGATGCCGGGAGACGGGCCGAGGGGGAGTCGCTGATGGAGGAGGTCCTGGGCCGGCAGACATCGGCGTTGGGCCTCGACGATCCCGACACGCTGAGGACTCGAGATTCCCTGCTCCGGCGCTACGCGGAGAACGGCCGGGCCGCGGAGGCGATCCCGCTGCTGACGGCGGCGCTGGCGGCCTGCGAGGCGAGACCCGACATCGACCCGGAGCTGACCATCTCGATGCGGGGCTCTCTGGCCCTCGCCTACCATATCGCCGGCCGGGACGGCGAGGCGATCCCGATCCTCGAGGCGAACCTGAGGCAGACGGAGGCGAAGTATGGGCCGGACCACGTCAAAACGCTCTCCAGCCGCAACGACCTCGCCATCGCCTACCGGGCCTCCGGCCGGGCCCCGGAGGCGGTCCCGATCCTCGAGGCGACCCTGAAGCAGAAGGAGGCGAAGCTCGGGCCGGACCACCCCAGCACGCTCGCCAGCCGCAACAACCTCGCCATCGCCTACCTGTCCGCCGGCCGGCACGGCGATTCGGTCAAGACCCACGAGGCGACGCTGAGGCTGCTCGAGGCGAAGCTCGGGCCGGACCATCCCGACACGATCGGCAGCCGCGGCAACCTCGCGTTCATGTACCAGCTCGCCGGCCGGGCCGGCGAGGCGATCCCGATCCTCGAGTCCATGGTGAAGCAGTTCGAAGCGAAGCTCGGCCCGGACCACCTCGACACGCTCACCAAACGCATCCAACTCGCGAGCGCCTACCGGTTCGCCGGCCGGGCCGCGAAGGCGATCCCGATCCTCGAGGCGACCCTGAAGCAGCGGGAAGCGAAGCTCGGCCCGGACCACCCCGACACGCTCACGAACCGCACCGAACTCGCGAGCGCCTACCGGCTCGCCGGCCGGCCCGCAGAGGCGGTCCCGATCCTCGAGGCGACGCTCAGGCGGCGCGAGGCGAAGTCCGGCCCGGACCACGCCGACACGCTCTATAACCGCATCCTCCTCGGCAACATCTACCAGTCCCTCAACCGCCTGGCCGACGCGGAGGCCCTCTTCCGCAAGAACCTGGCCCGCAGCCGGGCGAAGTCGAAACCCGACAACACCGGGCTGGCCAATGATCTCTTCAACCTCGGCCGCAACCTGCTGAAGCAGGGGAAGGGTTCGGAGGCCGAGCCGCCGCTCCGCGAGTGCCTGGCGATCTACGCCAAGGTGATGCCCGGCTCCCGGCCGCGTTATCTCACCGCCAGCGTGCTCGGCGAGGCATTGTTGGTCCAGGGCCGGTACGCCGAGGCCGAGCCTCTGGTCGTCGCCGGCTACGAGGGGATGAAGGCCCGAGAGGCGACTACCGCCGCGACCCTCCGGGGCGAACTGAACGAGGCCGGAGGGCGCGCTATCGATCTCTACCGGGCCTGGGGCAAGCCCGCGGACGCGGCCCGGTGGGCCGCGCGGCTCGGCCTGGCCGACCTGCCCGCCGACGTCTTCGCCCGGTGAGGGGCAGGTTCGACAACCCGCCGACGGGACGAGAGGCGGGCTCGAGGTGGCCTCCCCATCAATCGGGTACGACCCCCGGTCGGCCCTCTCGCGGCCGGACCCGCTTCTTCGAGGCCGCGGAGGCGATGCGGCGCATCCTCTTCGACCGCGCCCGCGGGCAGGGTCGCTGAAGGCCGGGGAAGCGCTCCGGAGGCTCGACATCGACGGATCCCCGGCGGACGTCGAGGGTCGGCCCGACCTCTCGCTCGCCCTCGACGAGGCCCTGACCGAACCGGAGCGGCGCGACGATCGGCCTTTCCCCGGTCAAGGTCCGCCACTTCGCCGGCAGGAGCCGGCGGCAGGCGGCCGATTCGCTGGCGACCGGCCGCCGGGCCGCCGACCGCCTCCGGGCCCTCGCCCGCGCCCGGCTCTCCCGGCGGCCGGGCGATCTCCAGGAGATTTCCTTTTCTGGCGTGCAGGCGGTCGCCGATTCTCGCATTATGAGGTGGGACCGATCGCGTCGCCGCGGGGTAGAACCCGGCCGACTCGGATCCCCCGGTCAACACGATCTTCCCGAGGGCCGTCGAAACCCGTCTGACGGCCCTCGGCCGGCGGGTCGCTTTCTCGAGCGCCCCGACCCGGAACGGGATGACGCCCAGGCGCGGGTAGCTCGGCCCTTTGAGGCCTTGGACCGGATGAGGCCCGGGAGTGACGGCGCAAGCCGGCGCGAGCGGCCCACAGGCCGGCCCGCCCTGACGTTAGTCGAAATCGGGATGCAGGCCGCATGGACCGCGTGGCGATCCACGACCGGAGCGGACGTGGTGCGCCTGCGATCCTCGGATCAGCGGCTCGGTTGTTGAACGTTCGTTGATTAACCCTCCAGGAGCAATCCGATGAAGAGCCTTCTCAGTTGGTCCCGGCGAGGAGAGCGTGTCAACTTGACGGGAAAGTTTCACCCCCGCGGCGGGCGCCGGTGCGGGGCCAGGCCGGTGGTCCTCGCACTCGAAGACCGGCAGCTGCTGTCGAAGGTGATCCCGGTCACCAACCCGGCGGATTCCGGCCCGGGCACTCTCCGCGCCGCCGTCAACATCGCCAACCATTCCCCCAAGGCGGTCAAGATCGAGTTCGATCTGTCACCGGGAGAGACGGCGATCACGCTGACCTCGGGCCAGCTCGAGTTGAGCAACACCGCCGCGGTCACGATCGACGGGCCGGGGGCGGGTCAGCTCGCCATCGACGGCGACCAGAACGGTCGGGTCTTCCAGATCGACCCGGGCGTCCAGGCGACGATCTCGGGCCTGACCATCCGCGGCGGGAGCGTCTCGGACCCTGACGGCAACTACAGCCTCAGCATCCTCAACGAAGGCGGCGGCCTGTACAACCAGGGAGCGGTCACGCTCACCGATGACACGGTCAGCGACAACGACGCCGCCGCCCTGGGAGGTGGGATCTTCAACTCCCCTTCGAGCAACGCTTCGCTGACGATGACGGATTGCACCGTCACCGGCAATTCCGCTTTCATCGGAGGCGGCCTGTCCAATGGTAGCCAGAGCGTCGTGCCAGGTTCCGCCACCATGACCCTCGCAAACTGTACGCTGAGCGGCAATACCAGTGACAACGGCGGCGGAGGGATCTTCAACAGCGCCACAGCGACTCTCACCGACTGCTCCGTCTCCGGCAACACCTGCGAGTCGGGCTCCGCCGGCGGGGTCTATATGCAACAAGGCAACACGCTGACGCTGACCGATTGCTCCATCGACGGCAACGACGGCAGTGGCATCGGCGTTCAATACGGCAACGGCTTCACGCTCACCGACTGCACGGTAGAGAACAACTCCGAGACCGGCGTGTTGTCGCGCTTCCCCGTCGATACGACGATCACCGGCTGCACCATCAGCGGCAACACCGGGCTCTACGGAGGCGGCCTGAACGTCACCGGCAAGGTGACGATCGCCGGCTGTACGATCACCGGCAACACCGGGCTCATCTACGCCGGCGGCGTGGATGTCGAATACAGTTCCACGGCGACGATCACCGGCTGTACGATCAGCGGCAATGCCGTCACGTATCCGGATTCTCCCGGTGGCGGCGTGCAGGTCAGCGGTGGTGCCGAGGCGACGATCACCGGCTGTACGATCAGCGACAACACCGCCGCGGGCAGCAACGGCTACGGCGGCGGCGTGGGGATCGATGGCATGGCGACGCTCACCAACTGCACGATCAGCGGCAACTCGGCCGCGGCGGGGGGCGGCGTGTTCAACTACGGCACCGCATCCCTCGTCGCCTGCACGGTCAGCGGCAACTCAGCCCCGCAGGGGGGCGGCATCGACAACTACAGCAGCCCGGTCTACACGTCCAGGACGACGCTGACCGACACGATCGTCGCCGGTAATACGACCGGGATCGGAGGCGCCGCCGGCGACATCGGCGGCACCGACCCCGGCGACGTCACGGGCACCTATAACTTGGTCGGCACCGGCGGCTCGGGCGGGCTCACGGCGGCCGGCCACAACCTGCTCAACGTCGCCAACCCCGGGCTTGCCCCGCTGGGCGACTACGGCGGACCGACCGAGACCATGGCCCTCCAGCCCAACAGCCCGGCCCGCCACGCCGGCACCCCCGTCGCCGGGGTGACCACCGACCAGCGCGGCTTTCCGCTGGACAACCCGGTCAACCTCGGCGCCTTTCAATCGCACGTCGGCCCGCTGGTCGTCAACACGGCGATCGACGGGCTCGGCTCGCCCCCGGGAGAACTCAGTCTCCGCCAGGCCGTCAATCTCGCCGACGTGCTCACTGGCGGTGCCACCATCACCTTCGACAGATCGGCCTTCACCAGGAAGTCGGTCATCACCCTGGCTGACGGCCCGCTCGAATTGAGCAACGCCACCGGGCCGGTTGCCATCTTCGGCCCCGGACTCGGCAGGCTGGCCGTCAGCGGGGGCGGGGCGGACCGCGTCTTCCAGGTCGACCAGGGCGCCTCGGCGGTCCTCTCCGGCCTGACGATCACTGGCGGCGTCACATCGGACGACGGCGGTGGGCTGCTCAACCTCGGCACGGTCACCCTGTCCAGAGACGCCATCGTCGGCAACGCGGCGGCGGACGGCGGCGGGATCGCCAACTCGGGGGCCGCCGTGATCCTCGGCTCGTCGATCGATGGCAACGCCGCCTGGGGCGACGGCGGCGGGATCTTCAACACCGGGGCGCTGGACTTGATCCTGAGCGACCTCTCGGGCAACTTTGCGGGGACGGACGGCGGCGGCCTGTTCAACAGCGGGACGGCCGCGCTGGTCTTCTGCACCGTCGACGACAACGTCGCTTCCGCCGGAGGTGGGATTTACGCCGACGCCGCGGGCCAGCCAGTGGTCCTGATCGGCACCGAGGTCAAGCGCAACCAGGGTGGCAACATCACCGGGCGGGTGATCCGCCTGTGACGACCCGGTCTGGCCGGTGGCGTCCGCCGCCCGGACGCCCGACCGGACTCGACCCGAGTTACGGCCCCGAGCCGCCGGCCCGGCCTGGTCGAATCCGACCCGACGGAGACCTTGGTCGAGACGGCCGAGCCCGCGGTCCCGGAGCGCCCACTGCATTAGCGAGCTTCGGTCCGACGACACCGAAGCCACTTGGAATGAGGGATCAGAGGTGTCCTCACTCTGCCGCTCATGGATCTCCCGACGGCCGGCGCCTCGATCGGTTCGGCGACATTGGGATCGAACGGCTCGGCGAGAGGGGCCTCATCTCGACCTTCGCCACGAATTATCTGATGTGCGAGCCGCAGGTGGCGGTCGCCGCTGCCCAACTCGAGCGGGTCGAGTCGATCACGGAGAGGAGAAGCCGGCTGTGCGAACTGCTGAACGACGAGATCGCCGGCCTGGCGGGCATCGAGCGGCTGCGGGTCCGCCCAGTTGACAGTCGCTCATACTGGTTCTGCATGCTGACGGTCCGCCCCGAAACCTTCCCCTGCGACCGGGCCGATCTGGTCCGGGCGCTGGTCGCCGAGGGGGTGCCGGCCGCGGCGGGATAGGTCCCGGTGCCGCTCTACGGGAACCCGGTCTCCCGGAGGCACTGGTTCTACGCGGGGCGGTGGCCAATCAAGGAGATGGGCCTGACCGCGATGGACTACACCCGGGTCTCCTGCCCGGCGGCCGAGGCGATTCTGAGGAAGTGCGTCCGCGTGACGATCTACGAGGTGATGACCGAGGGATACCTCCGTAGCGGGGCCGCGGCCATCGGCAAGGTCGTCGACCATTACGCCACCTGAGCGCGGTGGGATCCAGGGACGAGGTCGAGGGCCGCATCCGGACCTTGGCAGGTCGAGCCCGCCCTGTCCCCATTCATCGATCGGGGGCACATCTCTTTTCATCCTCCACGTCCCCGGGCGTCGGCGTGTACGGCCTTTGAGGCCACTTATCCCCCCGGGCCGCTCTCCGTCACTCGTTCACCGACGCCCCATTTGCCTCGAGGGCGCCTGTCGATACTCGCCTGTCCATGACGCTTCTCCGCCGCCGGCACGACCGTTCAACCGGATCCTTACGAACCGGCCGATCAGGCCGGGGAAGGGCCGCAAGGACGATGGTGTGTCGTGCCCCCTGCTGGCAGAGCCCCGATACGGCGATGGCCCATGCGCGGGCCAACCTGCGACGGAAACGACGGCCGCGGACATGCCAGGCGGCTGGGCGAGGACATTTGAGGCTATTGGAAGGTGCAGCCCGCGCCCCGCAAGTCATGCAGGCATTCCCCCCGGCCGCCTTTCCATTGCCGTGGCATCGCCAGCAGAGGATCCACGACTTGCAAGAGGGGACACTGACCAGCCGGTGGATCAGGACTGCGATCGACAGGGCCCTGAACTCCGCGTTCTTCAGATGCCACTGAATCGTCGCATCGTCGAGGAGCTTCTCCAGGACCGCGAAGTGGGGCCTGGCCAGATGCTCGAGTCTCGCCAGGGCGTCGAAGATGGTGGGATCGGCGAGCTGGTCGCGAAGCGGGACGTCCTCGAGCGACAGCTCCTCGGCCCACGACGAGGAGCCGGCATGCGCCCGTTCCGGCCCACCGGTCGTGGCCGCCGCGGACTCCCCGACGCCGTCGCGTGCGTTGTCGCCACCCCGATCGGGAGGCGCCTTCGGATTTCCCGTTGCCGGTGCATCACACCGTTCCGACGCCGCATGGCGGTGGACCGTCTCCTCGGGCGATCCCGCCGTAGTTGCGACCGACTCCCCATCGTCGTCGGCCTTCGACCGGGCGGCGTCGCCACGGCATGCCGTTTCCGGCCCCAAAGCGGTCTCGTCCCCCGTCCTGGCATCCTTGCCCGTTGCGTCGGCGGGACGGCCCCCGTCGCCGCAGTCGCCGTCGCACAGGGACTCGCTCGCCGGCCCTTCCGACGCATCCGTCGCTACAGTTTCGTCCGGCCCATCGGTAGCCGGATTCGCGTCGGAACCCTGCGGGGCGTCCGCGGAGGCCCCGGTCGTCGCGTCGCGTCGATCCCCCGCTCCGATCGTCGAGCCAGCCCCGTCATCAGGGGTGCGATCGCGTGCACCGCCGCAGCCCGGGCCCGAGCCGTTGGCCGACCCCGTCTTTCGTCCTTGACCGGTCGCCTTCCTCGAGGAAGGCAGCATCTTCCGCACGGCCTCGACCGTCAAATCCGCACGACCGTGCGTTTTTTCCTTGATGAGCGCCTCATGCTCAGCGAAGCGCATCCACTCCTGGGCCGTGCGATCGTTGAGGCCGAATCGCTTCAGAAAGGCGAGCCATCGACCGTGCTCGCAAATCCTCTTCGCCTCCCCGAGGCACTTACCTACGGCGATCCGCTCGTCGATCGCGATGCGGAAGGCTTTTCGAATCCTTTGGAGGTGCGCCGCGATCCGCGTCTCGATCGCCTCCAATTGGTCTGCCGTCGGGAACGCGTCGGAGTTCCGCCCCGCGGTTGGTTCGGCGCCGGTTGAAATTCGAGGGGGCTCGGCGTCGACGATCTGCCAGGGCTCGATGGCCGCGTCAACGACTCCGCGAGTCGGGTCACGCGGGGTCAACCCCGGCGGCGCGCCGCATCTGTCAACGGGGGGCGCCACCCGTGACCGCTTACGCCGCCGACTTTTCGGCGCACTTCTCGACCTGGTTTTCGCCATTCTGATCGATCTCCAGTCAGACGGTCGTGATTCGCGTCGTTGTGTGACGACCTCATGCGCGTTACCCGGATTCCGCGGGAGGGTACCGCCCCGCCACGATCATCTCAAGATTCTCGAATCGGGCAGAATCGGAAGCCTCGAGATCGACGTTCCGGGCCTTGCGCCTGCGGCCTCTGGCCCAGCTCCGGCCGAGACGTCCTGGCCGTTTCCTCCGCCTTTCGCCGGGGCCGGCGTCCCAAGGGCCGCCAACCCGTTCGCCGCCACGTGGAGAACCCGACGCCGCTCGAGAGACGGGATCGTCCCGCTCGAACCGAGCCAGACGTTGATGCCCGCCCACGGCCGTCGCGCGGCCCGCCCGACCTCCATCGATTGCCGGCTGAGGAATGGCACGTTCGTCACCCGATCGTCCGGATGGTTCGGTGTGGCGCCGGCGGATTGAAGGACGAGGGTGCGGAGCATTCCCCGAAATCCAGCGGCCTGTCTCGACCTCGACGACTCGGAAGACGCTGCGGACATCATGTCCGGCGGCGAGTAGCCGCTCGATTAACGTGAGGTCGCCATTCCTGTCTCTGGAAGACGCTGCGGACATCATGTCCGGCGGCGAGTAGCCGCTCGATTAGCGTGAGGTCGCCATTCCTGTCTCGAAGCATCGGTAAAGAGGGATCAGACCACGGGTCCGGTGATCGTCCAGGAGCCTCCTGCCACCGCCAACCGATCTCTATCCGGCGTCCATCGTGGTAGGTATCGGTCGGCGAGGTTCGAGTCCTACTCTGATCTTCGTCCTGCCCGTCATCGTACCCGCCCGTGGTGTCTAGGCCGAAGATCGAGCGGTAGGTCTTTCCCGTGCACGCGCCGGCCACCGCCCGCGGCGCAGTGCGCCGAGCGGGCTACGCCGGGGCGAGGCCGAAGCGCCAGCGCCGCCGAGAACCTGCCGACCCGATCGCCAGGCTCCAGCTCGGGCGAGGCAGCGATGTCGTCCCGATCAACGTCGAGGCCGCGTCAATCGACGGGATCCGGCGTCGAATAGACCGCGAGTCCCTCGAGATCGAGCGGTGATAGATCGCCGATCCTCCTGTTGACCCGGTCCAACCCATCGTTCGTCGCGGCGATCTCGATCAGACGAGGCATTGAGCAGCGTCATCGACTCGACTACGACCGCCGTATCGACCAAGGACGTGGCCGACCTGCCTTGGCCTGCCATTCGGCCTCGATTCGCGCCGGAAGCACCAGTGCGAGCCGAGGGATCGGCCCATCTTGCCCCGAATCCGGCACGAGATAGTCGATTGTCCGAAGGTGCGAGGGTGTGCATGATCTTGTCGGCGACGCTATCGTTGCTCGACGTCAGGGATTGCTGTTGGTAGGGTTTCTTCAAGAAGAAAGAAAAGCCAATGACAGACAAACGGGGGGCCGTACTCGGCCCCGTTTGTCGATTGTTAGTTCTCTCTGAGCGCAGCGAAGAAGAGATGGTACTAAAGGAATATTTAATACCAGTACGCGAGGATCGCCCATCGGCCTCGCTGGAACGCCTGAGGAGGGCCGGCGACTTCGCCGGTGACGCTACAGCGCATGCGGTGCAATCCTGAACCTGATCCGGCGTGCGTGGCAGGCGACAGGTCCGGACGCGCCGGTCCCGGCGACATCGTTTTCAAGATCGCCCAGCCCCGCTTCTCGCTCCTCTCCAACGTCGGCATCGACGCCGTGCTCTATCCGCTGTTTGGCCGCGTTGGCAACCTCCAGCGGCGTCATCCCCAGGTCGTTCACCTGATCGACCTCTGGCGGCGACGGGTCGCCGAACTAGTCGACGCCGGCTGGGAGCCCGGCGCCGACGACCGAGCCCTGGACCGGAGGGAGCGAAGGATCTCGCAGCTCCGCAATTGCAGCCCGCCGTTCGGCGCGGCGCGGCCGTCCAGCTCGTGCGGCCTCAGCTCGCTTTGCCCGTTCTGTTGGGGACGGGCCGCGATGACGATCTGGAACCTCGCGGACAGAGTCTTCTTCCCGCCCGATGCGAGTACGAGCCGTCGCCCCAAGATGCCGGCGTGCAGCCTGGTCGAGATCAGTCGAACCCATCGGATTCCAGGCCCGGATCCCGGGCTCCTCACCGCGTTCCTGGCCGACCGCGTCCGCAAGCCGCCGCGCGGCATCCCGTTCGGGCCGTTCTTTCGGCAGCACGAGCTGCAGAAGTATTCATCGCTCGGCGGGTACGAGACGATCGCCGTCTCGACAGACGCCCGCGGACGTGATCCGGGCGGCTGGGTCGTCGCGATCCGGCAGCTCCTGGCCGTGGATGCCGACCACCTCCACTTGTTCGTCGCGCCCCAATATCGGAACATTCGGGTCAGGGTCGGCAAGCACAGCCAGCCCGACCGCCTGGCCCTGGCCCGCGCCGTGGCGCGACTCTGCCGATACCCGCCCTGGCTCCTACGCGGCAACCCCGAGCAGGTCATCAACTCGCTCACGGCGCGCGAGGGCTTGCGGCTCTGGGCGGCATTCGGCAACTTCCGCGGCGTCAAGCCCCGGGCCGACGAACCCATTAACGAAGAGCGAGCTCAATGCCCTTGCCAGACGACGACGTGACGAACCGGCTCATGGCCCGCACGGCCTACCTCGGCATCTCGGGAATCACCCCGACTGTGGACCTGTTCCCGAAGAAGGTGCTTCCGTCCGGCCTGCACGACCCGGACTGCTACGACCTGACGAGATTCCTGACGCACCTCGTGCGCCACACGTATGTAGGCTGCCGGAGGGCAGCCACCGAAGCCATCACGCGGCGACCCGATCACTATGGTGCTTATGAGCTCCGCCGATGGGACGGCGGCTACGACTGTAAGGGGCGGTTCCACGCGCCGATCTGGGTCAAGGTCGCGAGGGCCATCCTGGACCGCGGCCTTGACTTCGAAGGGTACATCAATGCGGGATTCATACGCGTCGCCAACGCCGGATCTCCGTATCCCAACAAACTGCTCTCTCCCGCGGCCCTCGACCAATACCAGCAGGACGAGCAGGGAGAGGCCATCACACAGCGAAGAATCCATCGAGATACGATGGGAGCCCACTTCGCTCTCGAGTGCAGCCGGGCCAACCGTTTGTTCGGCGGGACATGGGCAAACGCGGTACTCGGCACACTCCGAGACCCGAGCAACGCCCTGCGTCCGTTCTTCCGTTACTGGGTCGCGGCGCAGTTCGACCGGGTGCAGCCAGAGTATCGCGAGGTCCTCATGGCGTATCGCCCCAAGGCTCTGCGTGAGTATGCGAGCTCCGTGCGAGCATACGAGGTCGCCTACCGGGATCCTGATTCAACGGTGGTGTTGATGGAGTTCCGTCCGGTTGTCGAGAAGGCGCGGCAGGCCTTCGCCGAGCTTGTCGAAGGTGACCAGAGCCGATGGCTGCCGACCCCGGTCGGAGCATGGCCCGATGCTCGCCAGGCGGAAGCCGGTAGGCCTTAAGAATGAGGGGCGACCGATCCCCGGATGCGTCCGGGCGGGCTGCGTGATCGAGGATCAACCCCAAGCTCGGTACCCGTTAGTCCCCTTCCGGGACGATCGTCCGGTGGCATGGGCGACGGCCACTCAAGGTCCGGTTCGAGATACGCCCGACCCCGGGTAGCAGAGGAGGGCGGCGACCAGGGCCTGGATCTCTCCGGATTCGAGTTTCAGCGAGACCTCGCGTGGGCGCAGGGGTCTTGGCGCCCCGCTCCGTCGATCGACTCGACCTGATCGGCCGGCGATGCACATTGGACGGATGCCACCTGCCCGGCGCCCCACAGGAGCCCTTGCTTGTGTCCGTTGACGTCGAAAACCGAGTGTGGGACGGCCGATATCGCTGGCGAATCCGGAGCGGCCGAATCGAGGATCACTCGACGCTTCTCCCCGACCTGCCTCACGCTCCGGTCGGGCGGCCTGCGTGCCCGCATTCCTGGCGGTTTCCGCTCGTCACATTCCCGGGCCATCGAATCTCCGGCCGTTTCGCCTTGTGATCGCACATTCCGTGGCCCCGTCGAATCACGTCGGTGCCCCTCCGCCGCCGAGTCGGTGCGCGTGCAGCTGGGTTACCGACGGGGCAACAGGCTGTGGTCGCGCCGAGTTGGCCGTTGATTTACCGCCACGGTGCTCGAGCGCTTCGCACATCTCCATCATGACTCGTTAGATCGCGTGGGGGGCCCCGCATATTCGAGTAGGGCACCGTCCCGCGGCCAACCCGTTGACGACGCTGCTTTGCGACCACCGGGCCATGCAGCCGAAGGATCGCTCCGGGAGAGAGGAAACCGGGATCGGGCTGCGACACCACGCACGTAGGCCGCGGCGCCGGCGGTTGGCCCTCGACCGATGTGGAATCCGGGACTCCCCGGAATTGAGGTCGCGGCTGCAGGCCGGGTCCCTATGAAGGCCGGTCCGACGCCGACCTCGACGGCTCGCATGGGGCATCACCCTGACCGCAGAGCCGCCGGCAATCTGGCGAGTCCAGGGTGTCGGCCAACGGCGTCGCCGCCGAACCGGTGGCCCCGCAAGCCTATCGCGACCCTGACGGAGCCGTTTCGGGGAATTGCTGGCGCGGCGGGAGGCCTTCCACGGTTGGAACCCGTGAATCCTGCCCGCCGCGACCCGAAGCCAGTGCGACAGCATGCGATGACTACTCCGTCCGACTCCGAACAGGATGAGAACTCGCCGACGGCCGGGTCAACACGCGTGGCCGGGCCTGGCTCGGCTGATCCCGCCTCGACCGGCATGGCCCGTGCGACCCGGCTGGGCCTGCCGCGAAGAAGCCGGCGGCTGTCGTTACCAACGTCCGTCCCCACGGTGCTCCCTGTTCCCACGGTCCCTCAGGCGGTTTGACCTGGCGATGCATCGAGGTAGGCCTGGTCCGCATAGATCCAAAGATAGACCTGCGGGTTGATCTCGGCCAGGGCCGGATCGTAATTCGGCTCGCCCGGGGCGGCCAACCGGCCGACGAGGCGAACGAATCCCCGGTCCAGCGGCACCGCGTACCGAGCGGCGATCTCGCGGAAGAGGTAACCGATCCGCTGGCCGGAATTGTTGTGAATCGCGATTGCATTGGGGTCCGCGGCATTTTGCGGCTCGCGGACGAACCGGACCGGCTCTCCGGCGGTGGCGAGGTTCCCGTTCTGAAACCGGTAACCTGCAACCTTGGTGACGAAGGAACTCACGAGCGCACAGACCCTCGAGGGGCTCCGCGACCGGCTCGGCGGTGTTCGTCATCGACAATCGTCACTTTCTCGTAGATCGGGAGAAAACCGGCCCCGGGCTCGCACAGGCCGAGATCCGGAACCGGGACGCTCCCCATCTCTGTTTCGGGAATCCGAATCGAAGTAGCAATCCTGGCAGGGCGCCGATTCGACGCCTTGCCGGTTCGACCGCTGGCTGCGGTCTTCAAACGTGGGCGGGCGGAGCCGCCGGTTCTCGCTCCATGGTGGGTCGGGCGCACCGTCTCAGCGATTCCCAACGGCGATACCCCATGAGGAGGTGTCCCTCCAGGGTTTGTCGGGTCGGAATCTCGTCGAAGGCGTGCTCGCGGGCCACGGAGGCGATCCTCGCGTACAGGTCGGTGAGGTCCACGTCGGGCCGGCACGGGCCGAGCTGCTCGGTCCAGCCCTCGATCGTCTCGAAGGCACGGAGCGGTGCGGCGGGCTTCGTGTGGGCCAACCCCAGGGCCTCGCCCAACTTGCCCCAACATCGGTCGGTCGGTCGGATCTCCAGGCCACCCAGCCCGTTTCGGAGCCGGAACCCCAGCCAGTCGCCGGTCTCTCCGCGTGGGAGATCGCGGACGGCCGTCCCGGGTGTCGCCTTGAGTGTCAGGCCGGCAGATCGCAGTTGGGATCTCAGGTTTTCGTGCGCGCCCTCCGCCTCGAACCGGTCCCGTGCGATGACGAGCAGGTCGTCCGCCACCCGGATCAACGGCTGGGCCGGGTGTTGTTTCGCCCAGGGTCGGTCGAGTAGGTGGTCCAGGTAGAGGTTCAGCAGGAGCGGCGACAGGCTGCTGCCCTGCCGTATCCCCCTGTTCGCTTCCCCGTCGGTCACGATCCGGGTCAGCTCGACGATCTCGTCGGCGACGAGCCGCTTGCGGACGACGTCGATCAACCGCCCCAGAGGGACGTGATCGAAGGCGTCCTTGACGTCGTCGAAGATCCAGACCCACGAGCCCTTCGCGTCGGCCATCGCCTCGGCATGAGCCAGGGCGTGCTCGCGACCCCGACCAGGCCGGTAGCCGAAGCTGGCCGCCGCGAACGTCGGATCGAGGAACGGCTGGACGACCTGGACGATCGCCCTCTCGACGACCCGATCCTCGACGTTGCGGATACGGAGCGTCCGCAGGCCTCGGCCCGGTCCCTTGGGGATCCGCACCTCGCGATGCGGCCCCGGTCGGTACCGGCCGGTCCGTATGATCTCGCCGAGCGCCCTGGCGAGCCCCCAGCGTTCCGAGCCGTCCAGCTCGTCGAGAGTCAGGCCGTTCGGGCCCGGGGAGCTGCCGCCCTCCGCGCCAGATAATCGATCGCACACCTGAGATTGCGAGAATCGGCCGCCCTGCGGAACAGACAACCGGCGAACTCGGTTCGCTCTCGCGCCTGTCGCTCGGGCGGCATCGGCGGACTCGCGCTCGTGTCGGCGCAGGTAGTCCCGGCACGACCCCTCGTGGTAGTCGGCAGGCACCCGGCGGGCACGAGCGTCGGCGGGTCGGTTAGAGCCCCCCCGTCGACGCGGGCTGTTATACATGCGGCTTTCCTTTCTTATCTGGTCTACCGGGCGAGCACTGGGCCGATCCACGCGATCGCCCGGCCTGTGCGCCACACGGTCAGCTTCCCGTTCCAACCCTCGCGATCCGGCCGGCCCGGTCGCGGCTGAACGCCAACGGCCCCGGTTACGAACCATCCAGATCGATCGTCCCACCTGCGGCCTGCCCAGGCGCATCGGCAGGCCCCGCACCAACGACGGCATCGCCGGCCCACCCCGGACGCGAGCGACGGTCTGATGTCGCCAGCGAACCGACCCGACCTACGCGAGCCCCCGCCATCGCAGCGTTTCGCTCCGGACCAGCAGCACCGGAGAGGCGTCGAGCCCGGCCGCATCGGAGTATGCCCCCGGATCGGGCGAACCAGGTCGATTTCACGCCGACCTGAGACATATGTGGTCTCCGAATATTAGGCAAAAATCATCCCCGAATCAGGTCTCGTGGGTATCCGATCCGCCCGGACAATCCTCATCGTGGCGGCCCATAAACGGCCCACTCCCCGTGCCGGTGCCGGACACGATGTCCGGGCTCGGCGGGACGGCCTGGGTCTTCGTCTGGCGACCCCCACACAACGAAGCTCGTCGAACATTAGGGGACCACTTGTGGCTGGAGAGCGGCGGCCGACCCGCCACGAGCCAGCCCCGGTCCCGGTAATAGTGCATTCGGGCGTACCTTGCCTCCCCGCGGTCCGGTCCTGGCCGTCGGCGAGGTCAACAAGCAAGACGGGCCGCCCGACGCCCTGGCCGTGGCTCGCCGGCCAGAGCGGTAGATCGAGCGGCCACGGCGTCCCGTCGGCCCGGATCACGACATCGGTCTGGATCCCGCCCCGCCGCCAGGCGGCGAGCCAGGTAATGATCGACCGATTGGGGGCCTGCGGCGGCATGTCTGAGCTGTGACGGGTAGGCCCCTCAGCCCGATGCGTGCCCGATGAGCCCGATGGCTCGGCCCGCAGGACACACCAACCCGGCAACAGCCGCGCGAGGACATCGGCGTGCTCGGTGGACTCGACCAGGATGGCCACGCGCCGGCCTTCGCGGAGTTGCGGATCGAGGAAGTCGAACAAGCCGTAATCCCATGGGATCTCGGCATCGCCACCGGCCAGGGCCCTTGCCAGCCGGGCAATCGCCAGGTTGCGTCCGGCGCTGTGCCAGATCGAAGCCCGTTTCCACTCCAGGCCCAGGGGTCGGTCCGGCTGCTCGCCTCCGGGCCAGTCCGCAAAGCCGGCCTGGATCTCGACCAGATGGTCGTCCGGCACGCCCAGCCGGCCGACGACGGGCCCGAGTGATGCTTCGACGACCAGCCACTCCCGACGACTCAGGTCGGCCTCCGGGCCCAGGAACCCGTAGGCCCGTCGCTTCCAGATCATCGACAGTTGGCGCAGCACGCGCCGATGCAGGACCTGGCGCGCGTCAGTGAAGACGACGACCGCCGCGCACGACAGGTCCATGGTCGGCTCGGTCCCCACTCGCATGCGCATCCCCGAGGGTGTTAACGCCTCTCGTCGAGAAACCGACCGGCTCCTTCAATCTCTTGCCGAGGCGCCTGGATAGAGTCCTGGCCTCGCGGCGGGTCTTTGCGACGATGGCGATCGATTGCCCCGGGAAGATGCGGGGCATCAACTCGATCGCGTCCAGCCGGTCGCGGTCGCAGTCCACAGGGATGACGCCGCCCCGGGCGGTGGTCAGGGAGGTAGCGAGCGGGCGCCGAGCGTCGTCCAGGTCGGCGGGCAACTCGGGAGTCGGCATCCCGGACACGGGTCCCGCCGGCCCCTCGATCTCCACCCGGTAGCCGGCACGGCGTCCGACGGTCGCGACCGGGTGCACCAGCCCGGGCGGGAGGATCAAAGATCCGTCAGCCGCGCGATAGAACAGAGGCTCCGGCTCGGCCTCCGGACGCAGACCACCCCGGCCGTCCGGCCGGAATCGCCGTCGGTTAACCGTCAGCTCGGCGAGGACCTCGGGCGGCGGCGATGAGATCGCGGCGATGAGGCCGTCGCCGCGAATCCGGATGGTCATCGTGGCGGTGTCCACGTCAGGCGAGTCCTGATAAGGATTCAGTCAGCTTTTCGTGCTGGGCGAAAAGCGCCTCGTCCTCTTGCAAGGCTTGTTCGAACTCAGCCTCGCTCCGGCGACGCTCCTCGGCGAACTCTTCGCGGAAACGGCCCAGTCGGTCCATGAGAGCGAGATCTCCCTCGAGTCCGTTGACGGGGTAGAGCTCGCGGTAGCGTCCCTCCGCCGCATCAAGACCTTGGGCCAATGCCAACATCATCTGCCGATACTTCGTGGTTGGATGCGACCCGCGACCCCTGAATGACGAGTGTTTGGCGACGACCTTCTTCGGGTCACCCCCGGCCTCGATCTCGTCGGCGATCTTTTGCTGCACGCGCCATCTGAGGCGAGAGATCCTGTCGGCCATCACCAGCCCGAGACGACCCTTGGAAACCGCTCGCTGTAAGACCATCGGGAGATCCAGTACATTCAGGTACCGCTGGACGTGGCGGCCCGAGAGCCCGACTGACTTGCCAATTCGTTCGCGGAACTCCTCCTGTTCGGAATCCGAAAGGCTGGCCACCTTTCGGCCCCGCTCGATCTCCTCCAGGCGAAGCGCCAGACGCACCCGGTCGATCGTATCGAGCTGCCGGCGGTCCCTGTTCGCCAGGACGTGCGCGCGGTCGATCGCGTCCTGGTCGCCTGCCAGGTCGTCGCGCACCCAGACGCGGATTTCGGACCACCCCAGTTGGTCGGCTGCACGCACACGTTGATGCCCGTCGATGATGGTGCCATCGGGCGTAACCTGGATCGCCTCGCGCTGGCCCTCACGCCGAAAGCTGTTAACCAGACCCTCGAAGTCGGCGCCTTCCAGACTGTGGTAGAGCTTGACCTGCCACGGATGATTGTTGAGCCCGGCGATGGGCCGTTGCTCGATGCGCCGGGATTCCTGTCCGCCGTCTGCCGGCGGCCCACCATCGGGCTGGGCCTCGGCCGGCGTGTCGGCCTTCGCCTGGCTTGCGGCGGCGCCATCGTCTGAAGCGTGTCGGTGTGTCTTGTGGTCGCGTTTCGACTGAGCCATCAGTACCTCTCAATTGGTTGGGAAGTTTGGGCCAACGACGGAAATGTCATGGCGGCTGTCTTCGTGCACGTCAGCTTGGGTCGCCCGGGCGGTCGTCCTGGCCACGGCGTGGTGCAGCCTGGTCCGCCAGGTCGTCCCGGACGCAGACCCGGATCTCGTCCGAGCCCACTTGTCCGGCCGCCCGGACTCGCAGGTGGCCGTCCAGGGTCAGGCCGTCCGGCGTGATGTGGATCGGGACGAGCTGGCCGTCCCGCTCCCGACTCGGCGACCAACTCGACATACTCGACTCCGGGGAAGGTCGCGGCCCGCCGAGGGTGCTGCTTGTTTTTCGAAATTGGGCGGGACTCGTTGCGCCCTTCGCGGTCGTCGATCGACGGGGACATGGGTGCCTCTCAATCGTGGAGGATCATGGGTCGGGTATGGCAGGGTTGCTGCGACCGACCTCATCGGCGGCGGGTTCTACTTTCGATTGGCCGTCGCTCAGATCCTACGTAATATAGCCAAGATAGCCGTTAAGTACAAGCGCAGTGGTCACGATTTGATGTAACGCGGGGAACCAACCATGCAGGCTCGCGTGACGAAGGCAGAGGGAACCCGGCGGACATTCGAGATCGAACTGGATCTCGGTCCCTACCGCACGCTGTCCGAATGCGAGGAAGCCGTGCAACAGGCGGTGAACCAGGCCGGGGTCCTCATGACGGCCGAGGCGATGAAGCTGTTCGACGCTGACGGCCAGCCGCTGGTGCGAGAGGGCGCAAGTACACGACCAAAGGCAAGGTCTCCAAGTTTTACGAGACGGCCTTCGGGGCGGCCCAGGTGGAGCGGCATGTGTATCAGTCTTCGGCCGGCGGGTCGAACTTTCTGCCCGCTCGAGGACCGGGCGGGGATCGTGTTGAGCGCGACGCCGCGATTCGCGCGGATGATCGCATCCAAATTCGCCGAATTCGGGTCGGCGCACGTCCAGGCGGACATGGCGGAGAACCACGGCCGGACCTTCTCGCGCGGGCTCGTGGCCCACGTCGCCGAGGCGGTCGCCGCGCTCGCCGAGTTCCAGGCCGACCAGACGATCTACCACCTCCCGGACTTCGAGAATCCCACCGTGACGCTGGTTGTGGGCCTGGACGAGGTCGAGATCTCGTCCCGGCCGACCCGCGCGACGGCGGCGATCGGCTCGGTCTCGTTCTACGACGTTGATGGCCGCCGGCAATATGCGCTCTACGTGACCGATTTGTTCGAGTGGGGATCGCCGGCGGATCCGCCCCAGCCCGATCGCGGCCGATTCGCCCGCCGTATGAATGACGAGCTTGACCGCGCACTGCACAAGCAGCAGCACAAGGCGGCCCGGCTCATCGGGGTCTCGGGCGGTCAGCCCTGGGGCGTCGAGTTCCTGGACAACTGGCTGACGCGGCAGAGGAACGTGTCCGAACGGACGGATGACTTCGGCCGGGAATGGGAAATCAGGATGTTCATCGACCCCGACCGGGTGATCGATACGATCGCGCGGGCCGCCCAAGCCTACTTCGAGCAGGTGCAGCGCGCCGGGCTGGGAGAGGGAGACGATTCACGAGAACGGACATGGCGAAGGCGGGAGCGAGCCGGTTGGCTGGAAATGGCCCGAGGGCGGCTCCGATCGGCCGGGGGCATCACGTCAATCGTGGCCGACCTCCAAGCCTGGCTGCGTGATCCCCTGCCGGATGAAGGCCGCGCATCGATCGCGGAGGCCCTCGATTTCCTGACCCAGCAGCATTCGGCCGGCCGGCTGGATTATCAGGAGCCGGCCGCCTGGCTGATGTTCGCCAACGGCGGCATCCTGGCCGGCCTGGCGGACGCGGTCCTCGGGGACCGGCTCAAACATCCGAAGTTCAAGATCGGCGTGACGGCGGCCAGAGCCATCTTGATCCTCCGCGAGCTCACGCGGACTCCCGGCCGCTGGGAGGAATTCTGGGACCGGGTGACCCGGCAGCCGTGATTCTCGGCCGATCCGGGTCCATGACCGCGAGCAGGATGCTTTTGAACGATCCCTCGGCAGAGAAGTCCCGGTGGCCATCTGGCGAGTTCGCACACTGCGGCGACACGACTGGTTCTGTACTGTTAGAAAACTTACGCGGCTCCGCCCCTCTGATACGACAGACCCGAATCGTCGTCCCGATGGCGCCCGGCCGCGACCCCCTGGCATCTCCTCATGACCGGACACGATGTCCAGATGGGAAAGGGATGGGACAAAGGGGGTGGGCTGGGTAAGCAGTGACCACGCCCGGATCGCGCGCCGGATGGGCGGCCCCGATGGACCCACGCGAGGATCGCTTCGATGACCAACCCCACCTACCCGGGGGCGGCCGAACGCAGATCGTTCTCCGAGGATGCAAGTCGGCCTTGCCGGCTTTCGGGCCAGAATACCGCGCGGGGCTCGGCGACGAGCCCCTCGGTTTGTCGGAACAGATCATCGACCAGCGCGACGCCTGGTCAGGACCGGTACACGCGAGTCCGGCCTGGGCGTGCCCCCGAACGCGCTCGCGGATGCCGTCGGCTTGCGGTCGGCTACCCGTCGCAGCGTCTCGTGACCCTCGGGAGCTCGGGCCGGGGAGACGGAGCCGCACCCCTCGACAAACCTGAGGACATCCCGGAACGGGACGTCGGCCAGCTTGCCGAATCGGCGGTCCTTCGTCAGCTTGGCGCGCGTCGTGGCCGGCGAGGTCAGCCCGCACAAGAAACGCGCGAGCTGCCGCGGGCTCGCCAGCGCCGCGTGCCCCTCGGACCGCAATCTGGCCACGAGGTCCCACTCGGCGAGACCGAGTTGCCGGACCGTCGGAGCCGGCACGGGTCTCGGCGGCTCGTCGAGGCAAGGACCGCAATGGCCGCAATCGGCGTCCATCGCCTCGCCGAAGTGGTTCAGCAACCGCCTCGTCAAGCAGCCCCTCTCCTGGGCGAACTCGAGCATAGCCCGCACTCGAGCGACCTCCCGCCCTTCGCGTTGCAACAGCCGTTCGGCCAGCAGCGAGCCGAGCCGCGGGAGGTCCGGGGCAGGTTGGAGCAGGCGATATGCCTGCCTCGCCCCGCTGAACTTGAGGACCAGCTCGCCCTGGACCTCCAGGGCGGTCAACGCTTCGAGAATCCGGTCGCGGGGCACACGCAAGGCCTGCACGGCCGACGCCACATCCAGCGTCCACCAGGTAGTGCCCAGGCGAGCCCGACGGAACAGCCCGTGAAGGAACGCGGCCCGCCCCGCGTCGAGGCATCCCAGGATCGCCTCGACCGATCGCCGCGGCTGGAATATGTACTCCTTGCAGAACGACGCGGTCGCCGTCAGGACTTGCTCCAGCTCGAGGTAGGTCAGCAGGGTCTTCACGACGGGAATGCGAACGTCGTGCGTCTGGGCCAGGTCGTGAACAGATACGTCGAACTCGGGACCGCGACTCAGCACGTCGGCGAGCAGGTCCGCGACCACCTCCGGCGTCGGCGTGTCACCGTAGGCAAAGTTCTCGAGAGCCAGCACATCCTCGGAGCAGGCGAAAAGCACGCATGTGGCGGGCTCGCCGTCGCGACCGGCACGGCCGATCCCCTGCGCATAGTCTTCCAGGCTCTTGGGAAGGTTGTAGTGGTAGATCGCGCGGATATTCGCCTTGTCGATGCCCATGCCGAAGGCGATCGTCGCGACAATGATCTGAGACTGCGCGATCATGAAGCCATCCTGGATCCGGCGCCGTTCCTCAGCCGGCATACCGGCGTGATAGGCGACGGCGTCGTGGCCCAGTTCGGCCAGGGCCTTGGCCACCTCCTCGGCCGTATGTTGGAGCGACACGTAGACGATCGCCGGGCCAGGCGGACGGGACTCGAGCCACTGTCGCAACAGCCCCAGACGCTCATCGGGGCGGCAGGGGACGGCGTGAAGCTCCAGGTTCGGCCGATGAAAACCGGTTGTGACGATGTTCTCCGGTGCGATCCGGAAGGCCTGGGCGATGTCCCCGGCGACCTTCGGCGTGGCGGTCGCCGTCAGCGCCAGCACGCAGCCGACGTTGAGTTGCTCCGCCAGTCGCGCCAGTTTGAGGTACTCAGGTCGGAAGTTATCGCCCCACTCGCTGATACAGTGCGATTCGTCGATCGCCAGCGACGCGATCGAATGCCGGGCCAGAGTCTGTCGCATCCGCTCGCTGGCAAAGCGTTCGGGGGACAGGTAGAGGAGCTTGAAGCGGCCTGCGTCGAGGCCAGCGTAGACCTTGGCGGCCTCTTGAGTGTCGAGGCTGGAGTCGAGCCGGGCGGCCGGGATGCCCTTTCGGACGAGCTGATCGACCTGGTCCTGCATCAGGGCGATCAGGGGCGAGACGACCACGGTCAGGCCGTCGAGCAGGAGGGCCGGAAGCTGGTAGCAGAGACTCTTACCGCCGGCAGTGGGGAAGATCGCAACAGTCGAGGTCCCACTGAGAATGCGGGCAATCACCAGGTCCTGGCCGGGGAGGAAGCTGCTGTGGCCGAACACGTCCTTGAGCGTCCGGCGAGCATGGTCGAGCGTTGGCAAGGGATAGACCTTTCGTGCGCTTTGGTGTGGGCCGCAATTGGCCCGGATCGTAGGCGAGCATCAGACGTCGGCGGAGGCTGCCGGGGCAACCCAGATCTCGGCAGCGGTCCACTCGACTGGTCGGACGCTCATTGTCGCCGAAGGCGTGCCTGGGACAAAACGCGGCCAGCGGTGACGCGGCTCCCGCGTTGACGTCCGGCCCGGAATCCGGCAGCACCCGGATCTACTCAAGCCGACTTTGCGGGACCGGCCATCGTCCCGAGATAGCGTAACGGGAAGCGGTGAGCCGCCGCCGTGGACCAGCGGCGACCTTCCAGACCGCGGAGACACGACCGGTTCCGCGACGTTAGGTGACCCACCCGGCTCCGCCCCCCTGATGACGACCGACCCGAACTCATCGCCCCGATATCGCCCGGCCGCGCCCCTGGCATCTCCAGGTGACCGGACACGATGTCCGGACACGAGAGGGCTGGGACATCTGCGGCGCGCCGGGTAATAAGAAACCACGTCCCGATCGCGCCGCCGATGGGGACGGCCGCCAGCGGCCGCCGTCCCCGCGTGGGTCCCGGACACGATGTCCGGTGCCGGCCTCCGGCTTCCGAATCATGGTTGGTTCCCTCACTTTAGGGAGCCATCTCTGTCTTGACACGACCCGGCGACGATCCGCCCCGGCAACCCGGCCCGTCGCGTGCCGGCGGCTCGCCGCTCCTTTCCCTCGGACCCGAGGAAGGGCCGCGGCCGGGCCGCCGCGTTGAATGGGCACGCCGATCAGGCGCCCATCTTCTCCAGGCGCCTGCCAGCCGCCTCGGCGGCCCGCCGGCGCTGGGCCGGGCTGCGCCGGAGCGGGATGCCCGCCGGACCGGCCTGGGCGCCCCGTCCCCGGCCGACCTGTCCGAGCATCTCGAAAAACCACTGGAGGGCCTCCACCGACGTGCAGCGGGTGCCGCCGCACTGGAGCGTGGGCAGGATGATCCCGCGGCAGCCCGAGGTGGACCAGCGGAACAACGTCGATACGCTGGCCTTCCGCCCGCGCCGCCGTGGCGGGATCAGGGCGGTGGCCTGGGTCAACGTCACGATCGTGTCGCGGCCCAGGACGATCTGGTAGAAGGACGGGCCAGATGACGCGGCCCCGGTCGAGCAGGTCCGCGCGGTCGTCGCACGTTCGCCCTCGTCTCTGAAAGTCGGAGTTTCACCAGGACCTCCCGCCGCCTTGCCTCGAGATTCGGCCAACTCAGGATCTCCTACACGGCTGCCACGTTTCGCATCCGATTGCCGACCAAACCACCATACCCAGATCCTCGGATGCGCCCTAATCGACCTGGCCTCGCCGGGGAGATTCGATCTGGAATTGCGCGATCAGTCGTTCCATTTGCCGTCAACCAGCCGACTGTCCTCCTGGGATTCGGCCGGCGAATCGTGTTGGCGCCAGGGGCCTCATATCTGCCGCGATGATCGCGCCGCCGCTCGCGTGCAATGCCCTGGGCCGGAGGCCGTCGGGACCAAGTCCTGGGCGTGGTCGGACGAGTCCTGCCTTACGCCGAGCCACCCGAGTTCACGGGCCAATTCACGGCGCTGAAAATGAGGGTTCTGCATACTGGCCAACCCCGGGGCCCCAAGGGGATGCTCACGCGCTCCTGCGCCGCCGTCGTGATTAACGCGTGCGGTCGCAACCACGGCATGGAGGTGGGCCGGGATCAGGCCCGTTCGACGGCCGGGGAGCACGGCGTAGACGGTGCGCTGGTCGCAAGACCAACGACGGGCGGCGCCGATTCAGATGCGATCTTGTTCCGCCGCCGGCAGGACGGACGTCCCCGGGAAATGACGCCGGTCACGGCTAGAGTTCGTGACCGCGGCCAGGCCTGATCGGATCACGCCGGTGCAGAAGGTGGTCGACCTTCATAGAGTGGGCTCAGCCCACCCGACCCCGCGACCCGGACGATCGAGGTCGAAGCCCCTGAGAGCTGGCCAGCCAATGGCCGTCGGGTTCGATCGGCATCGCGTCGGGTTCGTGCGGGCGGCGTCGGCGTCGTCCTCAGCCAGGAAGCAGACCGGTTCATAGCGGCGAAATACGCACGACGGTGCGCATTCGGTACCCGAGGCCGGTCGGTGCCGTCGGGCGGCCAACCTCGCGGCCTCCGGGCGCCGCCGGCCGACCAGGTCGATCGCGCCGGTCGCCCCCCGATTCCCGAAGATGGCCGGCGAGCACTCACGCCCCCGTTGCGGACGCGGCGCCGTCCCCGGGATCACGTGCGGCGTCGGCGGGCGAGGGCGGCCGGTTCTTGAGATGACGTCGAGTACCTCGCGGCCCCGGGCGCCGGGGCCCGGCGGACCGGCCCGGCCCTGACAGAACCCGATCGGCGATTCGCCCGCCGGTCCCGGCCTAGGCGGCCGGTCAGCCCGCCGAGAAGAGCGACATGGCCGAGCGCGCCTTGAGCAAGTCCCGGGCCCGGGCAACCGATATCAGGAGGACGGCCTCGCGAGCCTCGCCGAGGCAGGGCAAGGCGCCGGGGCGTACACGGCGGCCGTCGGCCGAAGACAGCGGATCGCCGGGTTGGTGGCGCCAACCTCGGCCACCGTGCGCGGCACAACAGGCCGGGCGGGAGCAGGGTTGTAATGGCGTGGCCAGTGGTCCATGGGGTCGTCGACTCGCCCGATCGCCTCCTTCCGTTATCGACCGCGTGCTTCGGGAATTCGTCGTCGTCCTTGGGATGTATCGCACGGCCCCGGCGTATACGACCGAGACTATTCCTTGCGCTCCCGCGGCCCAGTTCCGACCATGACACCGAGTAACGGGAAGGCGATGACCGGTTCGACCGCCACTATGGCTCGGCGATTGACGCCCCCGCCCGTACCGACCGGCCGCCGGCCAGGCGGGCTTGCGGCCGACGGCCGGGTCCCACACCGAGGCCCGGCCTCGCAGCCGGTCGTTCGCACGGTCCTTGATGCAGGGCCGCCACCCCGAACCCCGGCACTGTCCCCGGCGATTACTCGGCGTCCTGGACGGGGCTACGTTGGGCCGTCGTCTTCCGGAAGATCCCGTACGCGGCCGATAAGCGACGATCCTTCCGGGCGGCGAGGTAGAGCGACGTCGCCTCTGGTCTGGCGGTCTTCCCGTTGGCGATCAGGAAACCCCGCGGGTAGCGATGCAGCCACGCGATCGCCGCGGCCACCTGCTTGCGCTTTGGCTTTTCGAATCGCCTCTGCTTCGACTCCTGGATCGCGATCGTACCGCCCGGGGGCACGACGAAGACCTGCCGGATCGAGATCTGCCAGGTCTTCGGGTCCTTCCATTCGGGCGCGATCGCCAGCCGATCGAGGGCGCCCAGGAAGTCCAGGCCGTCCATCTCAGGGCCGCGGGCCGGGACCGGCCCTTTCACGTCCTTCTTGCGGCAGGCGAGCCGATCTGCAAACACGAGCGACAGATTCGGCAGGACATTTTTCACGTAAGGCTTCAGGACCTCCGGCTTGAAGGTCCGGCTTGCCAGGACGAGGTCATATTCGAAACGAGGCCGCTTTTGCTTCTGACCGGGCGGCACGGCGAACAAGGCGGCGTCGACCGCCTGCCAGGCCCAGGCCGCCTTGCGGGCCCAGCAGTAGGGGCAGAGTTCGTACTTGCAGAAACCGAGAGCCGGCCTCACATGTGCGAAGGCCGGACGACAACGCACGAGCCGGCCGGCCTCTTCGAGCGACAGATGACCGGCAAGGGCCCGGGCTTGCAGGTGCTTGCGGCGCAGGGCCGCCACGGCATTGAAGCAATCACGAGCGCGTCGAGGGCGTCGCTTGCCGATCAAAGGCAGGACAACAGCCCCACTTTCGATGCGAGCATACCAGCCTCGATGCGAGCGAAGATACTCGAATCCTTGCGAGCAGGCAGATGTCCCGTCTCTCCTCTTGATTGTCTGCACGAAATCAACCATTCGAAGCTTGCCCTCTTTTATGCCAATATGCTTCCGAAGGAAGATCATGCACAGTCCCTCCCCGGAATTTCTGGCTTTATGCTAATTACTTCCTATGGAAGATTATACATGGTCCGGAAGGGGGGTCGCAGGGCTCCCCCCCGTTCCGTCCCACGTATGGTTTTAATCCCGAGAGGAATAACCGAAGGATTAACGATGGCTAGCAACCAATCATTCCCTCGACTAATTGCGCGCATTCATCGATCTCGATCGAACGAACCGGGCCGGTATAGGAAGGGGGAATCGGACGGCCTTCGTCGGTCGATATCCGCGATCGACGTCTCGGATAATGGACCAGACGACCTCGGGCCGTTGGAGGACGACCTCGTCGATCCCTTCGTCATTGTGTCGGCCGAACAGTACCGAGTTCAAGCCCATGCTGACGTAGACATCGGCCTGGACGTGGTCCTTGATCGCCATCGCGACGGGACAGTGGCAGCCCGATCCCGGGATACCGACTTCGAGGTACTTCTCGCTGACGACGACCTCGCATTCGATCATCGATTGGTCGATCATGTCGAGCTCCTCAGGTATTCGGCCGGGATGTCGGCGTCGAAGGTCACGGGGGTTGGCTCTGGGTCGCAGCCCTTCATGTCGATCCGCGCGACGAGCTCGCGGGCGACGGCCGACAGGTGGGCCGACCACAACGGGCTGTTGAAGATGGACGGCTCGTCCTTCTCGATCAAGACCACGTGCCGGCCGACGCGCGATTTGAGCTCGGGGTCGAGTTGGCGGTTGACGGCCCGGGCGACGGCGCGTTTGCGGCAGTCCTTCGGCTTTCCGGTATTTGGTCCTCGATCGTGACGGTGATGGCCGTCATTCGTCTTCATCCTCGTCGTCAACGGCGACGTCTTGCCGCCGAACCAGGGGCGGGCATCGTATAGGTCTCGCCCTTGCCGGTGTCCGGGCCCTCCCCGAAGGCCTTCGAGAACAGGCGCTGGTCGGTCGTCGTGTCCTGATACACGACGGTCTTTGTGTTTTCGAAGCCAGGCGGGTCGCCGCCGGCACGGACATCATCCGGCTCGTCGGCGAGGACGACCTTCGCGTAGGGGTTGTCCATGATCCGCTTGGCCGGGTCTCGCCACGGCCCGTGGACGAGCCTGGCGGCCTCGTGGAGGCCGAGGACGAGCATCAGGGCCATTCCCACGAGACCGCCGTGGACGGCGGCCAGAGCGGCCGGCCAGGCCCAGCACGGAAGGCGGAACCGGTGGCCGGCCAGCTTGGTGGCGTCACTCGGTGATGTCGCAAAACCGATGGATAGGCCCATCATGCCCGGTGCCTGGCGACGGGTCAGCCGATCCTCGCCATGGCGTCGGCGGCCTTGGCGTGATCGAGCTCGGCGTAGACTTCCGTCACTGCCGGCGAACTATGCCCGAGGACCGCCCGTGCGACGTCGAGGCCGAACTCCCGACGCAGGCGGGTCGCGGCGTTGTGCCGGAGCTGGTGCGGATGCCAGTGCGGAATTGCGCGAGTCTCATCCCTTCCTGACTCCCGATTTGCCCACTTGATGCCGTACTCGATCGCTCGCCGGTACGAATCAACCGTGTAACGTTGGCCGGGAGCCTTGCTGGGCTTCCGCCTCCGTCGACTCACTTGCGACGGTTGGACCCGGGTTTCCCGCCTTACCCTCTGTTCGGCCCGACGTTCGGCCTCCGCTTCGGCCGGAGAGAACAGGTAGG
Organism: uncultured Planctomycetota bacterium; assembly: GCA_963845755.1. Lineage (GTDB taxonomy): Bacteria > Planctomycetota > Planctomycetia > Isosphaerales > Isosphaeraceae > CAWJTV01. Next base: position 13,170 of record CAWJTV010000007.1, on the reverse strand, counting down.
CCGTCAACTCGGTTCGGAGCCACGGCCGGAGAATCTCTTGGGCCGCGGGGCCGAGATAGATCCGTCGCTCCCGGCCGTGGTGCTCAGTCTTGTGGGATTCCGGCGTGTAGACCCACACACGGCCGGTCGTGTCGATGTCGATCGTCCGCATGATGCAAGCCTCCCCAGGCCGCATGCCGGAGAGGCGTTGGAGTTGGACTATAGCCCAAATCTGGCGGGAGATGTGAGGCTGGATTGCATCCACGAAAGCATCAGGGACCGGCTTGACCGGCTCCGATTCCCGGACGTCGGCCCGGCCCCGGCGGAGGCCCGGGACGGCTTTCAGGCCGTGATGGAGGGATGGAGGGACCATCTCCTCACCAACGGCCCATTTGAACGCCCGGAGGACGTGTCGGACCCGTTTGTTGACCTCGCTCCGACAGAGGCCAGAGTCGATCATCGCCTTGCGAACGGTCTTGAGCCGGAGAGGCCCGAACTCTCGAGCCAGGGTGTGCCCGTAAAGTTGGCGGAGAGGCCGGAGAGCCAATCGGATGTTCACCGGCTCCGTTGTCGGTTTGCCGTTCTTGACATAGTAGCTGTCGGCGTGATGGACGTACGCCAGGTGCAATTCGTTGATGGTGAGATCGGCCCCGGAGGCCGCGTTGGCCGTCATGGAACGTCGGCCAGTCGCCAACCATTCGGCGATGAGCCGATCATACTCGGCCCGGCTCTCGGGAGTGTCGTGTTTGCCCAGATAGACGTCACAACCGCCGATCGTCACGACCGCCAGGCCCGTCGGTTTATGGAGTCGGTAGGAGGGAACGCGGGAGGCTTGTGCATGCATGGTACGGCCCCAAATCCGGTAGACTACCGGCTTTCTTGGGTTTGAAAGGGGCCGCTCTGTCGGATTCGACAGGTAAGCTAAGTCTTGCTTTCGGCGGATGTTATGTCAAATACACCCGACTGGATTCGAACCAGTAACCTTCGGTTCCGTAGACCGATGCTCTATCCAGTTGAGCTACGGGTGCGGGTCGATCAAGCGAGCATTACCTCCGCTATCGTAACCACTGAGCGCACCCGCGGGCAAGCGTGAGGTTCGGCACGGAATTCAGACCGAGAGGCTGCGACCTTCCTCGGCCGCGCGATAGGCCGTCCAGATGACATCCATCGTTTTAAGATTGTCGGAAGCCCGGGTCTCGTGCTCGGTGGCCGCGATGAGGCCGTTGATGAAATGCCGTTGCGTGGCGGCATAGCCTTCGACGTAGACCTGGTCGTCCGGCGGAAGCGCGACGACCCGGACCTGCCGGTTTCCGTCGGGACCGGTCCATTCAATCGACCCGTTGATCAGGAGTCGCAAGGTCCCATCGGTCCCCTCGACCACGGTCGGGTTGAGCGCCCAGTCCGGCCGCGCCTGGTCCGGGGCCGTGCACCAACTCATGTCGAGAGAACCCAGCGCACCGCCGGCAAACGAGACCGTCAGCATCGCCAGATCCTCGCCCACATTGCGTCGTCCGAACCGACCGATCGTCGCCATGACCGTCTCGATCTCTCCGAGCAGGTAGCGCGCCGTGTCGACCAGATGACAACCGACATCCATCAGGATCAATCGGGGCATCGCTGCGAGATAAGGTTGATTGACGAAACCGTCGGGCCGCAGCGCTCGGGTGTCGTGGTGAGCGATCCGCAGCCGGATCGGCCGGCCAATCACACCGGAGTCGATCATCGCACGGATTGCACGATACCATGGGCGGAATCGCCAGTTCTCATGGATCATCAGCCGCACGCCGGCCGCGCTGCAGGTCTCGATCATGGCGACAGAAGTCCGAGCGATCCAGCGCCGCCGGCTTCTGACAGAGGATGTGGGCCCTATACCCGGCCGCGCGAGCGACCAACTCGCGGTGTGGCTCCGGCGGGGTGCAAATCTCCACGAAATCGAGGCCCGCCTCTCGGTCGAACATCTCGGCCGCCTCGGTGTAGCGGCGGGCCTGCGGCATTCGCGCACCGGCTTGTTCCAGGCGCTCCTGGTTCGTGTCGCACAGCGCCACGAGTTCGGAATGCAATACGCGCGACCAGGCTGTCAGGTGGAAGCCGGAGACATAACCGCAGCCGATCAGCGCGCCGCGTAACGGAGGCTTGGTGGTTCGCATGGCCGTTCCTCGGCGGGATCCTGGAACTCAGCACGTCCGGCGATCCGAACGAGCTTCGCGTCTCGACCAAGTTACCACCGACGAATCGGCACCGACTATGGATTCCAGACGGTTGCGTCGCCGGACCGGTCTGCGCATAATGAACACATTCTGCCAGCCTTTCGTACTCTTGGTGAGAGGGCTGCGCACCTTGCCCTTACGGGTGGGGTTACACCGTATCGTTCGGTGGTCCCCGCCTCCATCGTGCCAGTGACAACGGATGCACGCAAAGGGACGGGAACCTCGGGCACGGGATCATCGTCAGAGATACAGCGGAGGATTGCGCCGGTATGTCCACGCCCGTCATGATCGAAGCCGATGGGCTCTGCAAACAGTTCGGGTCGTTTCTGGCGGTTCGAGACGTCTCGTTCACGATTCCCAAAGGGCAAGTGGTCGCCTTCCTCGGTCCTAACGGCGCCGGGAAGACGACGACGATGCGGCTCCTGACCGGGTTCGTCGCGCCCACGCACGGCATGGCCCGGATCGCCGGCATCGACGTTCAGCACGATCGGATCGCCGCCGCCCAGCATCTGGGCTACCTGCCGGAGAACGGGCCGCTCTATTCCGACATGACCCCGATCGCCTTGCTCCGGTTCTTTGGCGCAGCGCGCGGAATGTCGCACGCCCGTCTACACGGCCGGGTGGACGCCGTCATCGGTCAATGTTCCCTGGAAACCGTCGCCCACAAAGCCATCGGTAAGCTCTCCAAGGGGTATCGCCAGCGGGTCTCGATGGCACAGGCACTGCTGCACGACCCCCAGGTCCTTATCATGGACGAGCCGACCAGCGGGCTGGACCCCAACCAGATTCGCGGCGTCCGCCAGTTGATCCGGGACCTCGGCCAGTCGAAGACCGTGCTGGTCTCCACCCACATCCTCCAGGAGGTCGAGCCGGTCGCCGATCGCGTCCTGTTCATCCACGACGGAAAGATCGTCTTCGACGGCCAGCCGGGGCAATTGGCTCACCAGAATGGGAACCTCGAACAGGCCTTCTACAAGCTGACCGCGCAGCCGGTCTGATCTGACCGGTGAACAACGTTGTGAATGTACATCAGTTTTGCGAACTGCTGACAACCTCCGTTTTCAGCAACCGTGGACCAATGACTCCCGCGAGCCACGGAACGCCGGATACGGAACACTGCTCCAAGAGAGGATGATCCGCGGTGACCACGCTTGAAACCCAACCGACCAGCAACAAAGAGCGGGCTCCGTCGAGCCCCCGCGCCGACCGGCCGAAGCCGTTCCGCCCTCACGTGATCTGGGCGGTCTTCAAGCGGAACTTCCTGAGCTATTTCAGCAACCCGGCCGGCTACGTCTTCATCACCCTGTTCGTCTTCATCAGCTCGTGCGTGGCCTTCTGGCAAGATGTGTTCTTCACCAACAATCTGGCGAGCCTGGATCAGCTCAACCGGTACATGCCGTACCTGCTCTTGTTCTTCATCCCGGCAATCACCATGAGCTCATGGGCCGACGAACGCCGGCAGGGTACCGACGAGCTGCTCCTGACGCTCCCCGCGCACGACCTCGACGTCGTCCTCGGCAAGTATCTGGCGGCGCTGGGAATCTACTCGGTGGCCTTGTTCTTCTGCCTCTCGCACGTAGTGATCCTTCGAACACTGGGCGAGCCCGATTACGGCGTTCTGTTCGCAACCTATCTCGGCTACTGGCTCATGGGCGTCCTGCTGATCGCCGTTGGGATGGTTGCTTCGCTGCTGTCCTCGAACGTCACCGTGGCGTTCATCCTGGGCGCCGTGTTCTGCGCGATACCGATCTTCCTCGGGTTGATGGGCTCGCCCACCGTGGAGTTCCTCCTCAGGAGCCGCGGCCTGCAATTCGTGGCGACGACGTTCCTGGGGGCCTCCGGCCCGGAGGCGGGCGCCGCGGTGGGGCGGCTGGTCGAAGGCTGGTCGGTCCCCTCGCAGTTCCAGGAGTTCGGCACCGGCGTGATCACCGTCCCGGGGATCCTGTATTTCACCGGCGTGGCGGCGGCAATGCTCTATCTGAACATGATGCTGCTGGGTCGCCGACACTGGGCGGGCGGCGAGGCCAGTCGCGGGCGCTGGCTCCATTCGGTGATTCGGTTCGCGGCCGTGATCCTCGCCCTGTTCAGCCTCGACATCATCCTGGAACAGGTGAATCTCCCCTTGGTGGGCCCGCTCCGAGCCGACGCGAGTGCCGAGCGGCTGCACACCCTGTCGCGCGGGTCGCTCGAACTTGTCAAGCAGATCCCCGAAAATCGGCTGGTGCTCATCCAGGCCTACTACAGTCCGGAAGTCCCTCGCGAGTTCGTCGAGACCAAGGCCGACGTGCTCGAGCTCCTCAAGGAATACGCGGCATACAGTGGGGGCAAGATCCAGTTGAACCTCGTCCCCACCGAGCTCTATTCCGACGAGGCCCGCGAGGCGGAGAAACAGTTCGGGATCCAGCCGCGCCGCGTTTTCACGGCCGACCTCGGGAAGAATGTGTCAACAGAGATCTTCCTCGGCGTGGCGTTCACCTCGGGCCTCGAGGAAGTCGTCATCCCGTTCTTCGACCGCGGTCTGCCGGTGGAATACGAGTTGACGCGATCCATCCGCGTCGTCTCGCGGAGCGGGCGCAAGAAAGTCGGCATCCTCAGTACCGACGCCAAGATGCTGGGCGGGTTCGACATGCGCAGCTTCAGCCAGAACCCGGAGTGGTCGATCGTCACCGAGCTGAAGAAACAATACGATGTCAGCTCGATCGCGCCGGACGGTCCGATCTCCAGCGATATCAATGTCCTGCTCGTCGCCCAGCCTTCCTCGCTGAATCAAAAGCAGGTCGATAACCTGACCGACTACGTGAAACAGGGCGGGGCCACGCTGCTCTTCCTCGATCCATTCCCCTACGAGAACCCGTCGATTTCGCCGGAGTTGCCCAAGCAGTCGCCGGGCGGGCCCTTCGGCGGCGGCCCGCCGCCGGAGCCCAAGGGGAACATTCGCCCTCTCCTCGACCTGGTCGGGATCGACTGGCCCACCTCGGAAATCGTCTGGAACGCGTACAATCCTCATCCCCAGCTCGAGTTGCCCCGCGAGATCGTCTTCATCGGCAAGGGAAGCGGCGAGAACGATGCGTTCAACGCCGACCAGATCGCCAGCGCGGGGCTCCAGGAGATCGTCACCATCTTCCCGGGCCTGCTCCGCTCCTCGGCGGCGGGCCGCGGCACCGAGTTCATCCCGTTGCTCCGCGCCAGCCGTTCCGGCGGCGTCCTTTTCTGGAACGAAATTGCCCAGCAGAGCTTCATGGGCTTCTCCGGACTGAGCCCGCGCCGCCGTTACATCCCCTCGGGCGAGGCCTACACGCTGGCCGCCCGCATCACCGGCACGGTACCGGCCGACGCCGAACCGGCCAAGCCTCAAGACGCTGCCGCCAAGAAGGATGAGCCGAAGAAAAACGATTCGAAGCCGTCGGCCAAAATCAACGTCATCGCCGTCGCCGACCTGGATATGATCGGCGAGCAGTTCTTCCAGTTGCGCCGGCAGAAGGTCGAGAACCTCGACTTCGATAACATCCCCTTCGTGCTCAACTGCGTGGACGTCCTGGCCGGCGACGAGTCCTTCGTGAGCCTGCGGAAGAAGCGGATCAAGCACCGCACCTTGATCAAGGTGGAGGAGCAGGCCAACACGTTCAAGACCCAGCTCCTGGAAGAGACCAAGTCGGCCGAGGATGAGGCCAAGACCGAGCTGGACGAGGCCCAGAAAGCTTTCTCCGCCCAGGTCGATCAGGTGCAGAACCGCACCGACCTGGACGAGATGACCAAGAAGATCCAACTCGCCAACCTCCAGGAGGTCGCTCAGCGCCGCCTCGACGTCAAGAAGGCCGTCATCGAGGACGAGAAGGAAGCCAAGATCCGCGAGAGCAAGGCCGAGAGCGAGCGGAAGGTTCGACAGATTCAGAATGACGTGCGCTTCAGGGCCGCGGCCTTGCCCCCGTTGCCGCCCCTGATCCTGGGCCTGGTGGTCTGGATCGTCCGGGCCAGTCGCGAGAACGTCGGAGCCAACCCGAAGAGACTGGCCTAGCCGGCCGTGGTCAGTGGTCGGTGCTCAGAAGAATCCAGGGACCATTCCTCACCTCATCCACTCGGCTCTCGATTCGTCGGGTGAGGGAGGATAAGCCCCGGCGGCGTCCCACGCTCTTCTTCGCCGACCACAGTCCACAGACCATATATGGAGACGAGCGTTATGAACGACCTGCTCAAGACCTTGGTTTTCGTCGTCGTGGCCCTGGCGCTGACCGGCGCGGCGTTTGTCAGCACTCGGGACCGTACTCAGAAGAACGCCGCCCGGTTCGACGACCAGGGGAAGCCGTTCTTCCCGGAGTTCAAGGATCCCCTGGCGTGCACGGACCTGGAAGTCGTCAGCTTCGAGCCGTCGACGGCGACGGCGTCGCGATTCCGGGTGATGTTCAAGAATAATAAGTGGGTGATCCCGTCGCACAATGATTATCCGGCCGATGCCCGCGACCGACTCTCGAAGACGGCCGCCGCGGTCATGGACCTGACCAAGGACACGATCCGCAGCGACAAGGTCGAGGAACAGCAGACGATGGGCGTCGTCGACCCGCTCGACGTCAAGTCCACGTCTCTCCAGGGACGGGGCAAGCGGGTGACCCTGCGGGATGCGTCGGAGAAAGTCCTGGCCGATTTCATCATCGGCAACGAGGTCAAGGGGGCGTCGCGCAAGGAAGGGGATGCACCGCATTACGTGCGAGTACCCGACCAGAAGCGGACCTATGGCGTCGCCGTCAAGGCCGACCTCTCCACGAAGTTCGCCGACTGGATCGAGACGAACCTGCTCAAGGTCGAGACCGGCCGGATCCGCCGGATTGTCTTCGACAATTACCGGCTCGTCGAAGACCGCGATGCCCAGGGCTCGTTCATGAGGCCCGCGCACGGGGACAGGATCTCCCTCGAACGGAAGGATTCGAGCGGCCCATGGTCGAAGGTGACGATCGAGCGGCCGGACGACAAGGGCACGCGGACCAGCGCGGGAATCCCCCCCGACCAGGAGCTCAACGAGGATCGCTTGCGATCGCTCACCGAGGCACTGGGCGACCTCAAGATCGTTGGCGTGAGGCCCAAGCCGCCGGGTTTCAAGGATCCGAACGACCCGGGACGCGAGCTGCTCGAGCAAATCAAGCTCCTCGAGAGCAACCCGAGTTCGTTGCCGAACGAGCGCCGCGAGCAGATCGCGCAGCTCAATCAGGCCATCATCGGACTTCGGAACAAGGGATTCTACCTCCTCCGTGACGGTCTCTACTCCGATCAGGGCGATGTGATCGTCACGACCGATGAGGGCGTGGTCTACACGCTCCGTTACGGCGGTCCGGTCTTCGCCACCGGCGACGAGTTGACCGCCGGAACGCCCGACACCGCCAAGAAGACGGAGGAGACCAAGAAGGATGCCGCCAAGAAACCCGAGGGAACGCAGGAGAGCCGGTACTTGATGGTGAGAGTCGCATTCGACCCGACGATCATCCCCAAGCCCGAGAAGGAGGCGCCCGCGCCCGCCGATCCGTCCGTGATTCCCGACAATCCATTCGCGCCTGACCCGAAGGACCCCAAGTACCTGGCCGACCAGAAGACTGCCGAGGACAAGGAAAAACGCGATCAGGCCGATCACGAGAAGAAGCTCGCCGACGGCCGGAAGCGCGTCCAGGAACTCACCGATCGGTTCGGCCCCTGGTATTACGTGACGACCGGAGAGAGCTTCAACCAGATCAACCTGGATTTCACGACGCTCCTCAAGCCCAAGGGGCCCGCGGCGGGCCCGACGCCGCCTGTCGGGATTCCCGGCCTCAATCCTCCGTTCCCACAGAATCAACCGTAACGTATTCTGGATGAGCCAGCCGGAGTCAGGCGGAATCGGGGACGGAGCCCCTTCCTGCAAGGAATTGGAGGGGCGGGGCATGTCGGTCCAGTCCGATTCGGGGCGTAGGCGTCACTTACTCTCGGCGCTGGTGCAGAACCGGCCCGGCGTGCTGGCTCACGTCTCGGGGATGTTCGCGTCTCGGGGATTCAACATCGAAAGCCTGGCCGTCGGAGAGACCGAAGATCCCAATCTCTCCCGGCTCACGGTGGTCGTCATGGGCGACGATCGGCACCTGGAACAGGTGCGCAAGCAGCTCGAGAAGATCGTGACCGTCGTGAAGGTCCACGACATCTCAAGCGAGGACTACGTCGAGCGGGACCTGATGCTGATCAAGATCCAGGCACCGGCGACGCTCCGACCGGAGATCCAGGCGCTCGTGCAGATCTTCCGAGGCCGGATCGTCGACGTCAGCCCCGACCAGTTGATGATCGAGATCTCCGGCCAGGAGAGGAAGATCGAGGCGTTTATCGAACAGGTCCGCCCCTACGGGATCCGCGAGGTCGCCCGTACGGGACGGATCGCCCTGGTGCGCGGGGACAGATCGCTCGAGGGGGATCGAGATGAGGGTTCCGAAATGCCAACCGGCGTCGCCGTCCACGCAGAGCCGGAAGTAACGGGCCATTCCGATTTGTAGGGTGCTCTGTGAGCACCTCTCCTCAGGTCTCCGGCTCATCCGGTACTCACAGAGCACCCCACGACGACACCGCCAACTGTGAATGGAAAGAGGACACACCGATGCCGGCCAAGATGTACTACGACCAGGATGCCGACCTATCGCTGCTCAAGGGAAAGACGGTCGCGGTGATCGGCTATGGGAGTCAGGGCCACGCGCAGGCCCAGAACCTGCGAGACTCGGGATGCACGGTCGTGGTCGGACAGCGGCCGGGCTCTCCGAACCACGCGGCCGCCGTGCGCGACGGTTTCAAGCCGGTTTCCGCCGCCGAATCCGCCGAGGCCGGCGACCTGGTGAATATCCTCTTGCCGGATGAGGTCCAGGCCGAAATCTATTCGCCGCGAGATCAAGCCGCACCTCCGCCCCGGCGATCTGCTCCTCTGCTCGCACGGGTTTAACATCCACTTCGGACAGGTCGTCCCGCCCGAGGGGGTCGAACTTCGCACTGGTCGCTCCCAAGGGGCCCGGCCACCTGGTGCGCAGCGAGTTCGTCAAGGGCGGCGGCGTTCCCTGCCTGGTCGCCACCGCCGAGAACTGCTCGGCGGCCGGCAAGGCGCCTGGCGCTGGCCTACGCCAAGGGGATCGGCGGCACGCGCGCCGGCGTCCTGCAAACCACCTTCGCCGAGGAGACGGAGACCGACCTCTTCGGCGAACAGGTCGTCCTCTGCGGCGGCGTCAGCGCCCTGGTGAAGATGGCCTTCGAAACCCTGATCGCCGCCGGGTATCAACCCGAGAGCGCCTACTTCGAGTGCTTGCACGAGCTGAAGCTGATCGTCGACCTGATGTATCAGGGCGGTCTCAACTACATGCGCTACAGCATCTCCAACACCGCCGAGTACGGCGACTATACCCGTGGCCCCCGCATCGTCAACGAACAGACCCGCGCCGAGATGCAGAAGATCCTCAAGGAGATCCAGACGGGTCAGTTCGCCCGGGAGTGGATCCTCGAGAACCGCGCCAATCGCCCGGTCTTCAACGCCACGAAGCGCCTCGAGCGCGAACATCCGGTCGAGCAGGTCGGCAAGCGGCTGCGGAGCCTCATGCCGTGGATCGACGCGAAGGATGCCTAAGTGCTAACCGCTCGCCTCATCCGTTCAACTCCTGCTGGGAAAAACCCAGGAGCTGGGCTAAGATGCATCGGTCGCGAAACCGGAGTTGACCGATGACGACAGGCCGACCGCGCTCTTCTCTCTTGTTGATTGCGTGCTTGATTGCAGCCGCTTTTTCTCTGCGGGAATCGAACGGACTGCGCGCCCAAACGCCGACGGGAGATACCGAAGCGGCAAAAGCGACCCGAGCCGGCGACAGTGGGCAAGGAGTTACCGAAGAGCCGTCGTCCATCCGGCCGAGAACGGAACCGCGCCCGGGCGTGGATCTTTCGAGGATTGTCCGTCTGGTGCTCCAGGCCAACCCGATGCTCTGGCCGCTGGTGGCCTGTTCCATCGTCACGCTTGGCTACGTGCTGGAGCGCGCGCTGGCGTTACGCCGGGATCGGGTAATTCCTCAGGAGTTCGCGGAACGGTTCCTCGAGCGGCTCTCCACTGGGAAGCTCGACCGGGAGCGAGCCCTGGAACTTTGCCGGGCGACATGACTCACCGCTGGCGCGGATCCTCGCGATGGTGGTCAACGCCTGGGGGCAGCCCGGCGTGACGATCCGCCAGATCCTCAGCTACGACGCCGCCGGTGAGGTCCTCGAGCTGAAGCGCAATCTCCGGGTCCTGAGCGCCATGGCGACGCTCGGGCCACTGCTCGGCCTGCTGGGCACCGTCGTCGGGATCATGCATTCGTTCGATGCTCTGGGTGGCCGCGTGGGACCGGCCCGAGGGGAGGGCTGGCCCAGGGAATCAGCCTGGCCTTGTTCGCCACCGCGTTCGGTCTGGCTGTCGCGGTGGTCTCGGTTGCATTCTATTACGTCTTCCTCAATCGGGTGGACGTCCTGATCCGCGAGCTGGACGACCGCGCACGGCAGGTCATCGAGCTGGTCTCCACCGAAGCCCAGCGACACGGCGCTCCGGATCGACGGCATCTGCCGCTGTCCCCGCCCGATCCACTCCGCCAGGAGTCCCGGTCGTTGTGAACACGGCAACCGAAAATCGGGACTGGCGCCCGGCCCTGGGTGACCCATCGAGTTCGGGCCAAGCGTCCGCGGGCCGGATGCCTGTCCCCATTTTCCACGAGGTCGCCCTCGCATGACGCTCTGAAAGGAACTTCTCGATGCTTGCCAGCCGGTCACAGGCCGACGAGCTACCGGTAATCAACATGACGCCGATGGTCCACGTGATCCTCTGCCTCCTCGTCTTCTTCATGGCGGCCACGCGTCTCTACGACTGGGACGAAAACGAATTCGTGGTCAAGGTCCCGGAGGTCGTCGAAGCGGCGCCGTTGACCGCGGCTCCCGACGACCTGGTCCTGACGGTGGTCAAGCCCGGGGTTGTCGCGGTGGGCGAGTCCACCTACGAGCTCGACGGGCTGGTCAAGACGCTTCGGGAGGCCAAGGGCCATTATGTTAACCAGGGCGTCGTGATCCGGGCGGATGCCTCGCTGGTCTACCAGGATCTCGCCGATGTCCTTTCGGCCTGTGATGCGGCCGGAATCCGGAATGTGCGCCTTCCTGTCCGATCGCGCGATGAGGCACTCACCCAGCCGGTTACCCCGTGAATTCCCGTTTTCCGGATCGATGGCAACGACGTCGAGCGCCCGCCTCGCTCGGAATTCCGATCCTGATCCTGCCGCGTTCGCGGGTCGCGGTCCCCATTGGAGTCTCGGATGGAATTGATCGAGCAGCTCTTCGATACGTTGATCCACCTGAGTCCGGAGAAGATCAACGAGTTCGTCCTCGCCGTCGGACCGGGGCTCTCTACGCCGCCCTCTTCCTCATCATCTTCGCCGAGACGGGTCTCGTCGTGACCCCGTTCCTGCCGGGCGATTCGCTGCTCTTCGCCGTGGCTCGCCGCGACGGCTCATTCCGGTTCGCCAATCCATCTGTCCTGGATGATCGTCTTGCTGATCGTGGCCGCGATCCTTGGCGACGCGATCAATTACAGCATCGGCTACCACGTCGGCCCACACGTCTTCACGCGCGAGCACTCCCGGCTGTTGAACAAGACGCACTTGATGCGCCCACGAATTCTACGAGAAGTATGGCGGCCTCACCATCATCCTGGCGCGGTTCATCCCGATCATCCGAACGTTCGCCCCGTTTGTTGCGGGCATCGGCAAGATGAACTACTTCCGCTTCGCGATCTACAACGTGATCGGCGGGGCGGCCTGGGTCATTCTGTTCCTGGTCGCGGGTTGGTGGTTTGGCGGACGGGAGATTGTACAGAAGAACTTCCATCTGGTGATTTTCGCTATCATCGGCATCTCGATCCTTCCCCCCCTGATCGAGGCGGTTCGCGTGCGAATGAGGTGCAAGGGGGTTCCGGTTCCCGAGACTTGAGCGATATCGAGGCGGAATCCCACGGGGGCCCGAAGAGTATCCCCGATTCCCGGGGGGTTCGAGGCCTAGCTTTCCCTGGTGTTGAGGGCCTTTTGAAGGTCGTCTAGGGAGACGGCGGTGAGGCTGCCGCCCAGCAGCGCGGAGAGCTGAAGTCCGACCAGGACTTCGCTGGAGCCCTTACCATCCATGATCATGCTGAGATACGGCTCGGTGCCCACGAGCACGGCCCGCGGCTTGCCGTGGACGGTCAGGACATACCGAACGCTGTCGTTCTCCAAGTCTCTGAGGATTCGGGCAGATTCTGGTGAAGCTCTCGACTGCCGATGATCCGAACAGGAGACTCCGAGGTCTTATCCGACATGAACGCTGGCCTCCTCCGGCCTTGTGGCAGTTGCATTCACGAGGAACGATCGACAGGCCGTTTCATCGCACCCTGCGGCGCGTTGAAATGTTCAATGCGACCGCCATCGAGGGTGATCCTGAGACGAGGGGACGGAGAACACGCTTGTGGTTTTCCCAAGGCCGGCCACCATCCTGTACCGTCATCACAAGCGAGGAGTTCGGCGATAATTCACCGAATGAACCTTTATCGAGAAGCCGACTTTTCCAAGAGTTTGGCATCGTACGTGCTTGCCGCCATCGCGGTCACGCTATCTCCAGGAAATCACTCGATTGCAAGAGACCGCGTTGTGGGTCGTTTAAGCATCGTGCTTGTCACGAGAGGATGCATGTCTCCATCCGCGACGATAGTTGCCTATCGGACGTGATGGGTTGTTCGCGAGACCCCGAGAATCCACCCGGATAACGACAAGATCGAGTGCTCGTTACAGTTCTCAGCGTCGAATCGAAGGAACTGGTTCCGCCTGCCTTCCTGGATGCCTTCTTTTTACGGAGCAAACTTCACGGAAGGCCGCCCCCGTCCTCCTGCGACGATTGAGGTGGTTCGACAGCGAGAGCCCAAACTGATGCCGTCTGGTTCGGCCGTGAAGGTGTGCCATGGCTGTCC
>CAWJTV010000006.1:0-138264 GCA_963845755.1 uncultured Planctomycetota bacterium | reverse complement strand
CGGTGGGTCCAAGTCGGCATGGCGTTGAGGCAGCTTGGGGACGTGGGGCTCGGGCTCTGGCACGTAGTGGTCGTCGTAGTTGGGCCGTTATCACGCCATGGAACTGGACGAGAAATGGAAGACCTTCGACTCGGCCACCGAGTCGCGGCTGGGCCATTTCGGGAATCGCCCTAACCTGATCGGCCTGGGCTCTCTCTTCGCCTGGGCCACCGAGGAAGGTTGGGAGCGGCCTCATCAAAGGGGGCACGTGACCCAGAGGAGTTGACATCGCCGGTGGAAATATGGTTCTCCCGCACTTTTGATGACGAAGCCCCCATCTTGACTGACCGCGGCCAATCGTCCCGATTATTCCCTGCTCACAACGCGGGCCTTTAACAGGGAAAATCCCGCACGGCCGAACATCTGCCGTTTGATCGTCTTCAGTCGATTCACGTGACCTTCCACCGGGCCGTTGCTCCATCGCGCTGTCACCGCCGCGTTCACCGCCGACTCGTCGCGGCGAATGCCTTCGGCAAAGTGGCGGACCTCAGGGCATGCACTCACTTCGGCCCGCGACAACCACTCCGTCAACCTGCCGGTCGTTTGCTTACGGATCAATGCCGCGAAATCGTCCGCAAGGTCCAGGGCGGCTGTCAGCTCGGGGCTAGCCCCTCGGATCTTGTCCAGGCGGCTTTGGGCTTCGACCGTTCGTTTCTCAGGGCGACGGATCCAGTCGAAGGAAAGTTGCTTCGGCGAGGGTGGTGGGGCGGGCTTTGGCTTTGCCGCGTTTAACCGGGGACGCGCCTTGCCGGCCCGTCCCAGACGCTTGGTGACATAGCGACGGACCGTGGCATACGAGACTCGAACTCCTTTCGACGCGAGTTCACCATGTAACTCGGAGGCGTTGATCCGCCCCTCGGCGATGCGAGCATCGATCCACTCGCGGTGTGCGTCCATGCCCGACCGTGTGGCCCGACCGGGTCTCCAGTCGGGACATCTCTCCCGACGGAGGTAGCGACGCACGGACTTCCGCGACATGTCGAGTTCTCGGGCGATCTGTCGGATCGGCATCCCTTGCCGATGGAGTTCATGAACCCGCTCGAACCGCCCGACACGCCGCTGTCGCTTGGCGATCGCGGCTTCCTGTCGAGGTGAGGCCGGAGTCGGGGCCGACAGCGATTCCTGGCGAACTGGCTCGGTGGATATCGCGGGCTCGGGCTCGTCGTGCGACGGTGCGTCCGCCATCGTTGTGGGAGCGGGATCGGCGGGCTTGAGAGCCTCCGTGATGACAGGCAGATGACGCTCGAATACACGTTCGATGGCCTCGCGCACGTTCTTCAACAGGTGCCATCGATCGGCGACCTGCTGGGCCTGGGATGCGGCTTCGGAGGCGGCCTGTGAGTAGGCCGACGCACGATCGCGGCTGACCAACTCGATGCCGGGATGAGCCTCGAGCCACATCCTGACGGTCGCGGCATCGCGGTCCGGCAAGAGATCGATGACGTCGTTGGTCTCGAGGTTGACGACGATCGTGCCGTAGCGCTGTCCTTTGCACCAGGCCCAGTCGTCGATGCCGACGAATTTCGGGGTACCGGAGGATCGAGCGCCGGCCTGCTTGACGCGACGCAGCAGCGTATCGGGGCTGGTCGGCACGCCGGTCTTGCCCGCCAGTCTCGCTCCGGCTTCACCACCCAAGGCCGAGCCGATGGCGAGGTGGGTTTGGGCCAGACGTCGGGTCGTGCGAGCATGTTTGGCGGCGAAGCCATCGAGCGGCTCGGTGAAGATGCGGCGAGGGCATGCCGACCCAGAGCAGAAGAACCGCCGGACCGTCATCAGGAGACAGACACGATGACCGAAAATCGGTTCCTCGGCGAGATGGCGATCGTAGCGGCTATGCACCCGCCAAGTCTCGTGGCCGCAGACGGGACAGGATGCGTTAGGGTTCGTCGTCGCGATACCGAGAGTCAGAGTGTCGTCGTCGAAGTCGGTACGGATCAGGCGACTGCCGATCGGAGTGCGCAGAAGCTGAGACAGGAGCAACGAGTGCCTCCAAAAGAGACGAGACCAGTAAACCAAGTCAGAAGTGAGACAACCTATCTACGCTCTTGGATCACCAAAAGTGCGGGAGAACCGGAAATATGTCGTCGATTTGTGAGTTCAACGCGGAGTCTCAGGGGAGGTATCTCGACACAATGACGGAGTTGACGCACGACAGCGCGCCCATCACGACGGCCGCGAAAACGGCGACCACCAGAGCCTGGAGTTCGTCATCGACAATGACGGCAAGGCTCGGCGATCCCTCGTCCGAGTCATCGACCCGGCCAGCGGCCGGACGATCTTCCAGGACCGGCTCGATGTCGCGCGAGCACGGGCACGCCAAGACTTCATCAAGGGCCTGATGAAACGGCTCAACTTCCCCGAGGAAGAGCTAGCCGAGAAGCGGGACAAGCTCCTGGCGGCACTCGAAGCCCGTGCGGCCGAGATCTCGAGGAAGAGCTGGCCGCCACCGACGGTCATGCCGGGGCAGGCCCGATATCGATGGGCGGCGGGCCGGGTACAAGCGGGCTCACCTACGACGAATTCGACGGGGCGACCTACCGCGTGGTGGCCGGGCCCAATCCCCCGCCGAGGGTGCTCCTGGCCAACTTCACGGCCCGAATCAAGCGTGAGATCGACCGGATCGAGGACGGCAAGTCCTCGCTCAAGTACGAGATCACCGCGGCCCACCAGGACGGCTCGGCGGCCACACTGGCCGTCTCGGCAGACAAGTACGCCCGGATGGAATGGCCCGAGTCGCTCGGCGCCAAGTTCGTGGTCGTAGCCGGCCGCGGCGTCCGCGACGATCTCCGTTCGCCATTCAAATGCTACCGACCGCGACGGTCCGATCCCTCGCGAGGTCATCAGGACCTCGACCGGCTGGACCGAGATCGATGGCCAGATGGTCTTCCTCCACGGTCGCGGGGCGATCGGGGCCGACGGCGCCGTCCCGGTCCAGGTCGAGCTGGGCGGCAATCTCGAGCATATCCAGCTCCCCGATCCACCCACCGACCCTGCAACGATCGCCGAGGCCGTCCGAGCGGTCTTCGCCATAGCCGAACTCGGACAGGGCGACAGGCCCGGTTCGCCGAGCCTGGCCGCGGTGATGCTCAGCTTGCCCTGGCGTCCGATCATCGCCGGCTCGTTCCCCACGACGATCCAGCTCTCCGGTCCGCGCGAGACGTTCAAGACGGAATCGGCGATGATCGTCTCGCGACCTCTTCCGGGCGCGATCCACGACGACGAGCATCGGAAAGCCCGGCTCGTGGCCGCGGACTGGAAGACCGGATCGGTCAAGGGCATCTGCAGGCTGCTGGCGGATGCCGCCAACACGGTCGTCGTGGTGGATGAGTTGACCGACCGCGATGCGGTTACCAAGGCGACGGCCGTGGTCCAGTCGCTGTACAACGCCGGCAACGACGTCAAGCTGACGGCCACCCGCGAGTTCGCGGCGACGTTCACCCCCCAGGCCGCCCTGTTGACCTGCGGCGAGGCCGAGCTCGACAGGCAGTCCACCAGGAGCCGGATGCTGACGGTGCGCATGACCCGCCAGACGGTGTGCCCGGCCATCCTGGGCCGACTGCAACTACTCGGGACCCAGGGCCGATTCGCCGCGGCGGCGGCCAGCTTCATCCGCTGGTTCGCCCATCCGGACCGCTACGCGTCCATCAAGGGGCAGTTCTGGATCTGGGCGCGCGAATACCGGGACAACCTCCAAGACGCGGCGGAATCCAGCAGCCGGCGCCCGGTCGACGCCGTCGCCGAGCTGTATTCCGCCTTCCGCTGTTTCTGCCAGTTCGCGCTCGAACTCGGGGCGATCGACCAGGCCGCCGTCGCGTCCAGCCTGGCTCTGGTTACCGAGGGCCTGGCTTCGCTGGCGACATCCCAGTCCGAGGTCGTCCGCGAGGCCGAGACGGGCGAGGTGATCCTGGCGCGATCCGGACCGGGTTCGTGACCGGTCGCTATCATCTCGGCTCGATCAACGGCGACCACGCCCCTCACGAGGCCCATGCCGCCGAGGTCGGCTGGCGGGAGTCGTGGACGGAGAAGGACCGATGTCCGCTCCTGAAGAGCTTCGAGGTGCCGCAGGGTTCCCGCCTGATCGGGTGGGTCGGCGGCGATGCCACGGGGAACATCGAGATGGCCTACTTCGACCAGCAGGCCTTGCAGGCGGCCGTCGTCACGATCGCCAAGGACGCGGGTGAGCCGTTCGAGAATCCGCGGATGATCGCCCGTGACCTGGCACTTCAGGGTATCGCTAGACCCGAGGGCGAGGGGAGTGATGGAACCCGACGGTACTCGACCGTGAGGAAGATCGGCGGCACATCCAAGCGAGTCATCGCGATCCCCCTGAGACGGATTTGCCAGCCGGGGCCGGATTGAAGTTACCACGGTTACCACTCGGTTACCACTTTCTGGAGGCCAGCGGTAACCGCGGAAGTCGTTGCCGGGCTTGGTCCTGCTACGAATGTTCGTTCCGGTTACCACAGTTACCACTCTCGAAGAGATACGTAAGCGCAGCGATTAGTACACCAGCCGTTGGGGGAAATGAAGGTGTTTTTTCTCGCCTGCAACCGAGGTCTCTTCCGTAGCAGCGGTAACCGTGGTAACCGGAGACGCAAGTCGTGACATGGAAGCTGTTTGAGTGGTAACCACTCGGCCGGTAACGGGTGGTAACTGTGGTAACCAAGCCGTTAGCCCCTATGGAACGCCATTGCCTGAAATGTTCGAGATCCGGGCCTACGCCCGTGTGGGCGTCGAAACCGGATCGTTTCTTCGAAAGGAAGTTCTCATGCGACTCGCCGACTTCATCCGCCAAGCGTCTGGGAAACCGCTGGGCCGGTTTTATCGCGAAGGGGCATTTGTCCTCGATGGCCTGCCGGTGTCGCTGGCCGCCGTGCCGGACGAACTACCGGTCTACAGCGCGGACGCAATCTGCGAGTATCTCTTCGCGGGAACCGCCCAGGAGGTCTGGGAATTGCGGTCCGATTTCCCCGGATGTCTGCCGCAGCATGCCGACCTGTTCGTCGAGATGCGCCGCCCCAGCCGGATCCGGTCGGAGGCCACCGGTACGACGTTCCCCTCGACCATGCCTACCTCCTGGGGATGGTTCATCAGCGGCCGTCGTCGCAGCGACCTGGCGCTCGACCGACGGCCCGAGTACGTGCGACAGATTCGAGATCGGCTCCTGGGGAGTGCCGGGGATCAAATCGATACGGAAGCCGTGGACTCGGCCATGAGGAGCTGCAATCCCATGAGGGAGACCTATCGCCTCAATGAGGCCGAGCGTTGCCTCTTGTTCGCGAGAACTCAAATCGGTGAGCAGGTCACGGCAAGCGCTCGCACTCTTCCGCCTGTCCGGCCTGCTTCAGCTCCCGGCTGGATGATATGGGCTAGCCAGATCTGCGCCTACGATGGGACGTTGACGGTTGGGCCGTGGACCTTCAAGCTCGATCTGGACGAAACTGGGACCGTGGCCGCCGTCCCTTCCCTGCACGGACGAGGCCGTCCTTCCTTGGACGCTTGGTGGGGCGACGTTTCCCAGGCAGACACTTTCTCTCAACTGTTCCCGGCGTTGCTGGCCCTGTCGCTCGTCAACCGAGGTCAGGCGAACATCCAGCGGCGAGATCCGCCGGCCGATCTGAACCGGCGCCGCAAGAAACGTGGGGAACCTCTGCTTCAGTCATACTGGTCGATCGAGCGGAAGGAAGGGGCCAGCTCGTGACCGCCCTGTCATGGACCGGGTGGCCAGGACAGCAAGCCGTCCTGGGGCCATTCGCAACGGCCCTCAGGATATCCCAGTAGGCTATCCTCATCGACGCATGTGATCCGAAGGATCCGGCGGCTCGTCTTGCTCGCGATTGAGCCCTGGGCCGCGAGTGCGGTGGAGCGGATGGCCGCGAGACGCAAGACCTGGGCAGGTTGCAGTTCTCTAACTTTCTAATCGCGGTCCCACTCGATTAACCTAGGTTGCGCAGTTGGTGGCGGATTTTACCCAAAAACGAGAGCCAATTCCCTGAGTTTCTGGGATTTTTCGTAGTGAAAACGGCGTGAGACCGGTGTAGTGAAGATCCACTCAAGACCTAGTTCCTTGATTTCACCGCTGCCACCGCTCATGCTGGTCTCTGGGGAGGCCGGCATGTTCCTGCGACGCTATTCCCGGACTAAAGACGGTAAGACCCATACCTACTACGCCCTCGTCGAGAGCGTACGCACCGAGGCCGGGCCGCGCCAGCACGTCGTTGCCTACCTCGGCGAGCTCAATCACGACCAAGAACGACGCTGGCAGCGCACCGTCGTCTTTTACAATCGCCAGGGGGAAGACCGCCAGCTTCGCCTCTTCCCCGATGTCCAGCCCGTCTCCGTCCCAGGGCTTACGCACCAGCCTGGGATATCTGAGTGTTCTGGGAAAGAGCATCTCGCCTCGATCCTACAGTCCGGCTGGTCGGGAAACGGACGTCTTTTGTACCATCGATCGCCAGGATAACTCGATCTTTTCAGGGACGTCCACACCATGACCGTCAGCTCGGATTCGGCCTCCGCTACTCCCGCCCAAGACCCGATCTCACTCCTCGATCATTTCGCCGACTTGCCCGATCCCCGCCGCGAACAGGGGCGAATCCACCGACTCGATGAGATCATTTTCATCGCCACCTGCGCCGTGTTCTGCGGCGCCGACAACTGGGTGCAGATCGCCGATTATGCCCACTCCAAGAGCGACTGGCTCGAGACCTTCCTCGAATTGCCCGGCGGCATCCCCTCGCACGACACCTTTCGACGGGTCTTCTGCCTGCTCGACCCGCTGGCCTTTCAGAAGGGCTTCTCCTCCTGGATGACGGCGCTGATGGAGCGAACGGGATTGACCCCCGTCGCCACCGATTCGCCCGAGCTGACGCCGATCGCCATCGACGGTAAGGCCCAACGCGGCGCGGCGCGGCGCACCGTCGGCCGCTCGGCCCTGCATGTCGTCAGCGCCTGGGCGGTCGTGAACCATTTGACCTTGGGGCAAGTGGCCACCGACGCCAAATCCAACGAAATTACGGCCATTCCCGACTTGCTCGCGATGCTGGACCTCAACGGGGCCGTGGTGACCATCGACGCCATGGGTTGTCAGAAAGACATCGCCGCCAAGATCATCGACGGGGGTGGCCATTACGAGCTCGCGGTCAAGGAGAACCAGCCGCACCTCTACGAGGACATCGCGCGGGCGTTCGACGAGGCATTGGATCAGGGCGAGCCCGGGGTGGACTTCACTGAATGTCAGACGGAAGAGATCCGCAGCGGTCGCCAGGAGACCCGGAGTTGCTGTGTGATCACCGAGCCGAAGGGGATCCGCAACGCTGGGCCTTTGGGCCGGGCTGACGGCGATCGTGATGGTGATCAGCCATCGGGTGATCCATGGTGAGGCCAGCAGTGAGACCCGCTACTTCATCAGCAGCGCGTCCCGAGCCGGCGACAGAGCACCTGCGTTGGGTGCGGGGTCATTGGGGGATCGAGAACTCGCTGCACTGGGTTCTGGACGTCTGTTTCTCTGAGGATGATCAACGGCACTGGGCCGGGAACAGCGCGGAGAACTTGGGATGGCTCCGCAAGATGGCTTTGTGCTTGCTCAAGGCGGAGAAGAACAGCAAGGGCAAGAGTATCGCGACGCGCCGCCTGGTTGCGGGCTGGAAGAATGACTATCTCTTGGATGTACTGGCCCAAATCCCCGAGAAATCAACTGTACTGGCCGAAAACCCCGAGAAATCTGGTGCGTAAGCCCTGGTCTCCGTCCCCGATGATCTCGATGTCGTGCAGATCAGCCTCAACTCGGTGGGCTGGACGAATGCTCGCCGCTTCGGCGATGTGTGGTTGGGTCTCTGGCTGTGGAAGTTCCTCCATCTCGATGAGATCGTCGACCGCCACGTGCCCCAGGGAAAGGAAACGGTCCGGCCCGCCGACATCGTGGCCATCGAAGTCATCAACCGCCTGTGCGCCCTGCAGCGAATTCGCCCTGGCCGAGCACTGGTATCCCTCCACGGCCTTGGAAGACCTTCTCGGCGTCCCCGACAGCGCCGTGACCAAGGATCGCCTGTTTCGGACCTTGGACCGGTTACTTGCAGGCCCAGGAGGCGATCGAGAACGACCTGAAGGACCAATTCGGGCAACTCTTCCAGCTCGACTATGACCTGCTGCTCTACGACCTGACCAGTACCTATTTCGAGGGCTTGGCCGAGGAGAACGACCTGGCCCGCCGCGGCTATTCCCGCGATCACCGCGGTGATTGCCAGCAGATCGTCCTGGCGTTGATCGTGACCCGTGATGGCTTTCCGCTGGCCCACCTGACGCTGGCGGGTAATACCCAGGACCTTCAGACCGTCGAGACCATCGTCACGACGATCGAGGCCCGGTTCGGCAAATCGCAACGGGTCTGGGTCATGGACCGTGGCATGATCAGCGAGGATACGCTGAAGTTCCTCAATCGATCGGGCCGGCGCTATCTGCTGGCCACGCGCCGCGGCGAGTTGGCCACGTTCGCTCAACACTTGGACCTAGGCGGTTGGCAGCGCCTGCCCGAGAATCCCGATGTCGAGGTGAAGCTCCTCAAACAGAAGCGCGTGCATTACCTCCTGGCGCGAAGCCGGCCGCGGCGCCAGAAGGAACGGGCCATCCGCCGCCGTCAGCGGCATGGCCTGGCCCGGGCCTTGGCGAAGCTCCAGGAACGGATCGAGGCGGGTCGGTTGAAGAGCCGCGACAAGATCCTCGAGAGTGTCGGTCGGCTGAAGGGCCGGTTTCCCAAAGCCCGGCCGTTTGTGACGATCACCGTGTCCAAGACCCAGCCGGCGCGGATGAGTTACGTTTGGCTTCGGGAGAAGTTCCGGGCGGCCCTGGCCGGCGATGGTGCCTACCTGTTGCGGAGTAATCAAGGCGGTTGGTCAGCCCAGGAGTTTTGGGAGACGTACATCCAGCTGACCGTGGTGGAGCATGCCTTCCGCGTCCTTAAGAGTGAGTTGCTGCTGCGTCCGGTCTGGCATCACTACAGCGGCCGGACCCAGGCGCATGTGCTGGTCTGCGTGCTGGCGTACGCTCTCTGGAAGACGCTGGACCATCTGGCCAAACGTGCGGGCTTGGAGACGGAGATTCGCAAACCGGATTCCCAGCGTGGCCGGGCCGGGCCGAAGCCGAGACCGATGACGCCCGAGGTCATCCTCCGCGAGCTGGGCCAGATTGCCATCGGCGACATCCTGCTGGAGACGACCGACGGTCAGCAACTGGCCCTGCGCCGGGTCGCTCGACCGATGGCCGAACAGAAACGAATCCTGGAAGCCCTGGGACTGGAGATCCCCGAACGGCTGAGTCCCGACCGGATTTTGTAGTGAAGACCCGGCACCCCAGGTGCCGGGTTTTCCGGGGAAATCGGCGTATCTCAACCGCCAACTGCGCAACTTAGGTTAATGTTAATCGCGCCGATTTCCGCGGAGGAGAAATCGATCGACATTTGGTCCAAGCCAGGACTGGTTTTCCCGCGATATCTTGCACTTGGTGCCAGTCGGTTTTGTCGGTCGGGGCCTGCGTGGGCCAATCGCCAAGTCACATCGAAATGTGGGCCATTGGCGCGGATTTCCGCGGTTTGGCGGACCTTCCCATCGAGCCACCTGCGATTTGACATTCCCGGTTTCCTGGCCTCTTGCCTCAAGACCATCTGACGTTCCAGGGGGCAAGTTGTCGCGAATTCCGCAGAATCTCGCCGCCTCCCGCCAGAAGTTGTCAGTCGGTTTCCCCTCCGCGGAAATCGGCGATTAACGTTAATCGCGGGGCCAGATCGAGCCTGGCTCAGGACGACGATCACTCGCGACCCTATCTCAGCGGCGTCTCGGACGCGGAATGGGCTTTTTAACTCAGAAGCCCGGTTTGCTCCCGAAAGAAGCCGGCCAGCGCGTCCCCGACCTTCATGAAGCCGGCGCGGCCGAGGTCGTGACACCGCCATATTTCGCCGACCCTTGCAATATCGCTAGGGCGCATCGCTCGAAGTCGCCATGATGGTGAACCAGGAGGACCCATCCGTGGCAGAAGGCATCGTCTTGCAAACGGGCCAGTCGATCGTGTTGGACCAGGTGCGTGGCTATTTCGAGTTCTTGTTCGAGGCCGAGGCGTCGGGCGACTCGTTCCCGGTCGACTTCGAGAAGGTCTGGCCGATGGCCTATCCCGTAAAGTCCACAGCCAAGAGGGCCTTGGTCAACTCAGAATTCTTCCTGGAGGGCGAGGACTACATTTTCAACAGGAATGTGGAAAACTCCAGGCGGTCCCAGGTCGGCCGGCCGAAGGACGAGATCCACCTCTCGATCCGGTGTTTCGAATTCTTCGCCGCCCGGAAGCTTCGCCCTATCTTCGAGATCTACCGCCAGTGCCGTCTCGCGATGACGGCGGCGGCCAGGATCCTGCGCCGCGGCCGCGGCGAGACAGGCGGCGCTGCCGTATCACATGCGACGGCATCTGGCGAATTTCGACCAGGTTCCGTTGGGGTACTTCTCGATCCATCCTTAATGTGGTCTACCACATTACGGGTGTTATGTGGCGTAGTCGGTTATGCGGCCGTGAAGTGTTGGTTGACTGGGATTCACGCACGGTTGGCAAGATGAACGCCCCATAATCATTTCCGACCTAGCCTGGATTCCCATGGAGGCAAAAACGGGGTAGGCTACGACGCAATCCATAAACGAAGCAAAATTCGTCGAAGTGGGTTTTCCCCTGGATTTCAAGTGGTTCTGGCTTGAAACGGCTCATCGAAACGCCTCTCTCGATGTTAGGTGATCCGTAAACTGAAAAAAGAGCATCCACGGTGTCATCTCAATGCATCCACTGTGGTGAATTCGATAGATTTGTCGCAAGAACCCCTTGTTTTCCAGGAGGAAGTGAGATTCGATCGACGAACATATCATCCATGGTGATCAAGTTAACTTAGTGGGAGACCCACCTTTAACTCTTGGAGGAGCATAACCAGTTCCGAGGCGAAAAGCTGAGTATCGCGGGCTTTTTTCCAATCATGCGGCAACAAATGTTAGCCCAATCTGCCTCCATGGGAATCCAGGCTAGAGTTGAACAGGGCGCCTAATCCACTTGCCCGGAGGTTCAACTGTGTTCGATCAATTGTTCCCGGACGCGCGCCCTTTCTCGACAGCGGGACGGCCCGCTGGCTGAGGAACGTCGGTGCTACCTCGTTCACTGTGCCGAACAGCGAATGGCACACAAGACGTTGCTGGAGATTGCCCACTGCACCCTTGCCGCCGCCAACGCCCTGCGCCTGGCCGAGCGGTCTGGTGAACTTATCACACGCGAAGAGATCAAGGCCGCAGCAGATCGCTGGGCGAGCCGCCGTTCTCCTCAACGCGCGTTGACGACCGTGAGTTCCGCGTGGCGCCGATTCACCCGTTACGCCACGCGATGGCTCTCCTTCCTCGGCCGGCTTCGGCCAATGATCACAGCCCCTCAGCCATACGCCGAGCAGATCACGCGATTCGCCAACTACATGCGTCAGGAACGCGGTTTATCACCTCGGACCATCGAGATCCGTTGCCGTACGGTCTGTGAGTTCTTGGCTCGGGTCGATGAGTCCGGTCGGCGCCTCGATACGCTGACGATCGCCCAGGTTGACGACATCCTGTCTCGGCAGATCCGCGAGAGAGGCTACGTGCGCATTACTGTCCGGGGCCATGTCGCTCGGCTCCGCGCTTTCTTCCGGTACGCGGAAGCGTGTGCGTGGTGCCGCCCGGGGCTGGCGGCGGCCCTCGTGGCTCCGCGGGTATTCCGCCATGAGTCGATCGCGGTCGGCCCCTCCTGGGAGGCCGTAAAGAGGCTGCTCGTGGCAGCGCGAGGGGACCGGCCCGCCGATATCCGCGCCCACGCTGTGCTGATGCTGCTGGCCGTCTACGGCCTCCGCGCCGGGGAGGTCGTCGAACTGCGTCTGGAGGACTTCGACTGGGAGCGAGAGGAGCTCACCGTCGCGCACGGCAAACGACAACGGCCGCAGAGTTTCCCCTTGTGCCGAGCGGTCGGCGACGCCGTCCTGCGCTACCTGCGGGAGGTGCGCCCATGTCAGCCCGTCGGGAGGTGTTTCTCAACCTGCGAGCGCCGTTCGGGCCTTTGAGCTGCTGCCTCCTGGGCCACGTGGTCAGGCAGCGGTTACGCGCCTTGGGCGTGACGTTGCCGCACTATGGCCCGCATGCTCTTCGCCACTCCTGCGCCACCCATTTGCTGGAGCAGGGGCTGTCCGTGAAGGAGATCGGCGATCATCTCGGGCCTATG
This sequence comes from uncultured Planctomycetota bacterium, assembly GCA_963845755.1. Lineage (GTDB taxonomy): Bacteria > Planctomycetota > Planctomycetia > Isosphaerales > Isosphaeraceae > CAWJTV01. The sequence goes on along the minus strand of CAWJTV010000006.1, from coordinate 125,967 downwards.
GACCCCGAAACGACCCGCCTCTACGCCAAGGTCGATCTGGCCGCACTGCGAGCCGTCGGGGATTTCTATCTGGAGGGCTTGCTTTGAACGTCGATGAACTGGTCACCCACTACGTCGCCTTCCGCCGGACACTCGGTGAGAAGTTCAAGACAAACGAGAGCATCCTCCGCTCGTTCTGCCGGGCGGTCGGGCCACAGACACCCGCCGCCCACATCGGTGCCGAGTTTGTGTCTGCATTCCTGGATAGCGGCAGTCCAGTCACGAGCGGGTGGTTCCCCAAGTACCGAGCGCTCAATGGGTTCTTCCGCTTCGCTGTCAGCCGCGGGCATCTCACTGAGGCCCCGATGCCTAAGATCCTCCCGAAGCCCCCGCTGCCATTCGTGCCGTATATCTACACCCGAGGCGAGATCCGGCGGTTGCTGGATGCGATCCGGTCATCGCAGGACTACCGCACTCTGATTGAGCCGGACACCCTTCGGGCGATCCTGCTGTTGCTCTACGGGGCAGGCCTGCGCGTCGGTGAGGCGCTGGCTCTGTCCGCAGCGGATGTTGACCTGCCGAACGCCCTGGTCACCGTCCGGGATATCAAGTTCTTCAAGTCCCGCCTGGTCCCGATCGGGCCCGAACTGGCTGGCGTGCTGACCGAATATGCTCGGCGGCGAGCGGCATCTCACCCCGGGATTGGCCCGGAGAGTCGATTCTTCCTCGGCAAACGTGGGGCCGCGATTCAGGTGCAGACGATGGACGGGACGTTCGAGCGGCTCAGGGACCTTGCGGGGATACGGCGGTCTGATGGCGCCCGCTACCAGCCAAGACTGCACGACATGCGGCATAGCTTCGCCGTTCATCGCCTGATCCGGTGGTATCAGCAAGGGGCGGACGTGCAACGCCTCCTTCATCACCTCTCGGTCTACTTGGGGCACGCCCACATCAGATTTACACAGCTCTACCTCACCATGACGCCGGACCTGCTGCAGCAAGCCGGGATGCGGTTCAAGCGGTACGCCGGCGTGGAGGACGACCATGCCTGACGCTCCTTTGCTCAGCCCGTGGGTTCGCCGGTTCCTGATGGAGCACCTGGTCGGCGAGCGGAACCTCGCCCGGAATACCCAGCAGAGTTACCGCGACGCATTGCGGCTGTTGCTCCCGGACGTCGCCCAACGGACCGGCAAACCGATAGATCGCTTGGCCGTGACCGACCTGTCGGCCGAACGCGTGCGTCAGTTCCTGGGGGAACTGGAGGAGCAGCGAGGATGCGCGATCGCCACGCGGAACCAGCGGCTAGCCGCGATCCACGCCCTGGCCGGCTTCATTGGCCTGCGCGCACCAGAGCTGGTCGAGTGGTGCGGGCAAGTGCGAGCGGTGCCGTTCAAGAAGGCCCCGAAGGCGCTGGTCACCTACCTGGAAGGCGGAGATGGATGCCCTGCTGGCGGCGCCGGACCTGACGACCGCTCAGGGCCGTCGCGATCACGCCCTGCTGCTGTTCCTCTACAACAGCGGTGTCCGAGCCGATGAAACGGCCCACGTGTTGATCGGTGACCTGCAACTGGGGCTGAAGCCGGAGCGGGACGCGTCGGCGGTGCTGATCCGCGGTAAGGGGAGCAAGCTCAGGCGCTGCCCGCTGTGGGCGCGAACGGTGAGCGAGTTGACGGCGCTGGTGCAGGGGAGCGCCGAGAAGGAGCACGTCTTTCTGAACCGCCGTGGCGAGCCGCTGACGCGATTCGGCGTCCATGCGATGGTCGAGCGGTACGCAGCCCGGGCGGCGGAGAAGGTCCCTTCGATGACCACAAAGAGGGTGAGCCCGCACACTCTACGCTATACGACGGCGACGCACCTGCTGCGAGCGGGGGTGGATATCAATACCATCCGCGCCTGGCTGGGGCACGTGTCACTGGCGACGACGAACGTCTACGCGGATGTGGATCTGGAGATGAAGGCCAAGGCGTTGGCCAGTTGCGAGGTGCAGGGAGAAGGAATACCGCAGAAGCCCTGGCGAGAAGACAAAGGCTTGATGGAGTTCCTGCGGGCATTGTAGGCCATCCGATTATGTAGCATAGGACCAGCTACTTCCTTCATCGTGGCCGCCGTCCCATTCTGGAGGCCACATCGTATCTGGCGGCATGGGCCGAGCGAGTCGAAGTCTCCTGCGATGCCCGGTCAGGCTCCATCTTCCTCGTGCGGGCCGTCGTCCACCGCCACAGGCTCGCTGCCAGGCAGCCCATCAGCGGGATCCGGTGGTTTGAGACGGCGCTCGGTCACGGGTTGGAGTCCGACTCCGGACGCTTGAAGGGCGCCTTATATCCGTAGGAGCGCGCCAGCCGCTCATGGCGAACGGTCGCTTCTTCGAGCTTGACCAGCCTGCTGCGGGAAGACCTGATCAGCGACTCATAGCGGGCCTTCTCGGTGGGGAGCCTCGCCGTCTTGAGCTGCTCTTTACATAAACGAATAGTCGCGTAATGCTTGCCCATCTCATTCAACGCCTTCTGGGCACGAGAGGCGTGGTCCTCGGCCAGCCGCTGGGATTTCCACCACTCCAGGAGCCCGAAGGTCACCCCGACGAGCACGGCGGCGGCGGCGAGGATTATAGACGCCCATCGTGGGAGCGATCCAGCCATGATCGGATCTCCAGTCGCCAGTCCCTTGACGGGCCGCATTGATGACGCCCGGCCTTGGCGGAGTTGGGCCAGATAACCATCGAGCCACGAGGGCCGGCGAGCAGCCCGGCGGATGATGACACAGGTCGTCTCCCCGCGCGCCTGTGTCACGGCCGGGCCACCACGTCGTGTCCCCGCGAGCCTCGTCAGTACTGGTCGGCCCCGATCACCTCGCCCCCGGCCCGGGTTGCCAGGGCGGCGAAGGTTGGGGGGCTGACGGTCTCTTTCACGAAGCGGACCGATCCGTCGCAGAAGAGGAAGTTGCACCCGCCGTGGTGTAGGCTTCGGTAGCCGCTCGGGCCCGGCTGGCGATCATTGGGGACCTGGATTCGTGGGTCGGGCGGGACACCCGGCAAGTAGGGGGTGGCCGGCTCAGGGCCGGTGTGGGAGACGATCCACGAGGTTCCGGCGGGATCGCACAACTGCACCGGCCACGAGGGCCCGGTGCAGTTGTTGCTCCCGAAATACCCGCCGGGCCAGGTCGCGTCCGAGAGGTCGCGCGATCGTTCGCCGACCATCATCGTCGAGGACATCCCGTCGCTGATGCCGGCCTCCGCGACGTTACTGTTGCGGAAGAAGATTCCGCCGCACGACCGAGGGAAGTAGTTGGGGTCCTTGGTGCCGGCGGAGCCGACGAAATTGCTCGGCGCGACGACGAAGTGGAACGGCTCATCCTCCTCGCTCGGATCCTCGATCGTAAAAGAGATGGGCGTGCCCCGCGGGGAGCTGGGGCAGAGGAAGACCGCCAGCCTGGTCGACGCGACCGTCGACGACGACGCCGAGACGAAGTAGTCGCCGAGGCGGCGGACGTCCTCGGCGAGCGGGTTCTGCTCAAGGAACCCGAGCAGCCGGGCTCCCCAGCCCCAGGAAATCGGCGGGACATAGAAATTGTCGCCGTCCTCGGCGCCAGCGGGGATGGCCGCGTCCCACCCCGGGGGAAACACGCTGAAGGCTGAGGTGTAGTTCTGGAGCGCGATGCCGATCTGCCGGAGGTTGTTGGCGCACTGGGTCCGGCGCGCCGCTTCCCGGGCCGATTGAACGGCGGGCAGGAGCAGCGCCGTGATCAGGCCGATGATCAGGATAACGACGAGCAATTCGATCAGCGTGAAGGCCCGGTGGTGCCGGGGCGAATGGAAATCTTGCATCGGGAGCCTCCCAATCGGGGTCATCGACGGCGAACGGCAGGGATGACAGACTCGGCAGGCCGGGGTGGCCTGTGTCGGAGGGGTGTGCCGAGGAGCCCACGGCGCACCATCACCGGCCGGACCGGCCGCTCAAGGTTGCAACTCTAGATGCTCCAAATTGACGGCTTCGCCGCCATCGGGCGTGATGATTGCACGCAGGTCTTCGGGCCTGTTGTTCTTGGCGAGGAAGACGACGCGGCCACTGGCCATGAGGGCGTGGAATCCGTCCTCGAACAGCCCACCGAGATCCGGCAACGGCTTTTCCTTGTCGAAGGGTATGTCTTGGGGCTTGGTCCAGGGGACCGGCTTGGCCCCCTCGACGACCATGATCGTGAGGTCCGCCCCATCCTTGATGTCTTCGCGCCGCGGCCCATCGCCCCCAGCGAACAGTGCCCCGGGGCCGACCAACACTTGATAGTAAGTCAACCGCTTGGACCCCTTCTCCTTGCCCGCGACCGGGGTGTAGATGGCGGGCATCTGGTCGAGCAACGCCCTGTTGTGCGGGCTGTCCCAGGGCTCGTCGAGGTGGAACTTCTTGTAGAGGGCCTGCTCGTCCAGGTAAGGCAGGAGGGCGACCCGCCAGCTCAACAGCGGCTTGCCGTCCTCGCGGATCGCTGCAGCAGGGAACCGGTTCCGGTCGTGGGCGAAGTTGGATAGGGGGAGACCCAAGCTCAGGAGATTCCGGCTACTCTTGCCCCGGGCCTCCTTCTCATTGCCATCGGACCGCGCCGGCGCAGTCGTCGTCTGCACGGGCTTGGACGGGGCCGTCTGTCCGCCCCCCGATGGCGCCGGTGCGGCTGCCCCCTGCACGAGCGGGGCAGCGCCGCCCGTCGACCACGAACACTCCGATGGCCGTCGCGACGAGCCCGGTGGCCACCAGGCCCGCTGCTACCGTCGCTAGCTTGGTGAAGGTCATGGTAAGGATCTCTCCTTGGACGAGTTGGGTTATCGAGGCCGGGACCATCCCAGCCGTCATCGCCTTGCTGGCTGCGAGATTCATCGCGGCCTTGATCGTGGCCTCGGCCAGCCCGATGGGCATGGCTGCCGACGCGGTCTCCGGTCGGAGCATCGCGCCCGCCCCGACAGCGGGCAGGGCCAATCCCCGGCGGGTCAGGCGAGCTCGCAAGAGCTCCCGGGCCCGGGACAGGCGGTAGCTGACCGTACCGACCGGGCATTTCAGCAGCCGAGCTGCTTCGACGTGTGTCCGGCCCTCGAAGTAGCAGAGCAAGAGGGGCGCGCGGTATTTCTCCGCCAGGCGATCGACCTCCTCGTGGAGCGCCTCGACCTGCTCTCGACGGATCGGGTCCGGGTTTGGTGTCGCCATCATCTCCACAGCCTTCCCTTCGCGAGGCTGACGACGGCCCGCGGCGGACCTGGCCCGTATCGCGATCCGCCGAGCCACCCCGTGTAGCCACGGGCCGACGGCGTCGCGACGACGAATCGAACCGGCCCGGCGTGCCAGGACTAGGAAGGTGGCCTGAAACGCGTCCTCCGCCGCGTGGCGGTCGGACAGGATGCCGCAACAAACATCCCAGACCATCGGGCCGTGGATGCCAACGAGGGCGGTGAACGCCGCCTCGGCCCCCTCGTCCCGCCGGCAGAGGAACTGCTCCACGAGCTGGCCATCGACCATCCCGCCAACCGGCCCAACGCTGAACAGCGTCTGGATCGACCGCAAGACCGAACCGTGCACCCTTCTTGGCATCTGCCCAAGCCTCCCGATGATGACGTCCTACCCGTAATGTGCAGGCATGGACCGATCGCTTGGAACTTTTCCGGAATCCATGCGGGATTCTTCGAATTTCCTTCAACTGGGATAGACGGATGACGTAAGCCCAAGCTGGAGTCGGACCATCCTCCCGTCCCATCTCTCGAAAGAGCTTCGACATGTTCGAGCAACTCTTCAAGTCTCCAGATGCGCTGGCAGGACAGCGCCCTGGCCCGTTGGCCGAGGAGCGCCTCCGCTACCTCATTCATTGCGCCGAGCAACGGGTGTCGCCCCGGACGCTGAGGGACATCGCCATTTACACCCTCGTGGTCGCCAGAGCCTTCCGCCTAGCCGACCCGCCCGACGAACTCGTTACCAGGGCCGAGATCGAGGCCGAGGCGAATCGCCGGACCAACCGGCGATCCAGGCCGCCGATGATGCGCCCGACCCGTCTGCCGCGGCTGCGGTTCGCCAGCCGGGCGTCGTCGGCGATGACGAATGCATATGCGGAGGTTGATCTGAAGATGAAAGCCAAGGCGTTGGCCAATCGAGAGGTTGACGGCCAAGTCGGCGGGAGGCCACGGAGGGAGGACTCGGGACTGGTGAACGTCCCGTGGGCGCTTTGACCAAATCTCTTCTGTGGCATTCGATCCATGCCCTGTTCGATGGAACGGGCGGTCACTCGGACCGGCGCAACATAAGCATCTTTACCACATAGCTCCAGGAGATCAACTGCTGGCTGATCGCGCCGCTGGAGATCAACGGCTACGTCGTTCCAGAGAAGTGCGTGCCGGACATCTCGATGGGTCAGGTCTTCTGCCGATGGCTTCGCGAGGAGAAGGGGGTCGAGCCGAACGACTTTGACACGTATGACCACACCTACGAGGACGGCCGGGTCGTCAAGGCGCGGCTCTATCCGCTCAAGTACCTCTCGGACTTCGTCGGGCTGTTCCAGGAGGACTGGCACAAGAAGCGGGCCGAGAAGTATTTCAAGACGCGGGACGCTGAAGTCTTGGAGCATCTACCGCGGCTCCTGGAAGGGCCAGCTAGCCGGAGCTCGACCGCCAATAGCTGAAATCCGACTCGAAACCGTCATAGATCCGTGTACGGCGTCTTGATTACGCCGTTATCGTAGCGCCCGGGCGCGGCGAAGGACGCGTCCATCCGCACCGATAGGGAGCACCTATGGGTAACACGCTCACGCGGGTCCTCGAGGGTCAGAGCACTTATGGCGACAGCCGACCTTGCGTCGGCTTCGTGCTCGACGACTGCGGCACGCAGATCGAGATCATGCCGATCTCGCGGAGCGGCCGGCCGCTCCGGAAGGCCCGGATCGGCGTCTCGACCCGGATCCTCAGGGAGCTGGGACTGGCCCTGCTCGCGGCGGACAGCTGGCGCAACTGCGGGCGAACAGGGCGGACGACTGCTCGGCGCACGAACGCGAGCCGCGCCGGCGGCGACGGGCGTCGTCCGCGTGCTCGAGGTGGCCGGCCGAGGCCAACGGACACGCGAGACCCGACGAGGTGCTCCCGCGGCGGTAGGGTCGCGAGATTAACGTTAATCGAGCTAATGGGCCATGCGGCTCGCGTCGTCCTCCGGGGCGGCGCGGGACGTCGTGGCCTCTTTTTTAGCCCCCCGGTCGATTTCGTCTCCGTGGTGGCTGTCCGTGACGATGGGCCTTACGTGCGACTCGCGACCCACGGACGGGCCCGCGACGGCCTCCGCAATTCCGCTCGGTACCGAGGAGCAGGGAGCTCATGTCCGCATCGCTCGGGAAGATCGACTTCGCCTCCGCCGCGTCGCTGGCGCTGGCGGCCGGCGTGACCAAGACCGTTGCCTAGTTCACGGCGCCGGCGAACCAGCGCGTGAAGATCCTGACCTACGGCTTCACGGCTCGTGGCGGTCCCAGGACTCGCCGAGCGCGGACCATTGCGTTCTGACGGGCAGGCTCGGCAACCTTGCCCGCAGACATCCCGGCGCCCGGTCAACGTCGAGCCTCAACACAGGCCTTCGGCGGCCGGCTGCGACGCGCGGACGATCAGGTCCAGGATCTCGATCGAGCCCGCCGATGGGCCGCCGGCGCAGAGTCCTCCCTTGCCGCGACGGCCGGAGATCCCCGGGTCTGTTGGCGGCCAGGGGATCCCCCTCGGCGGCGGCCTTGAAGGACTCCAGGGCGGCGGCACCGCTCGTATCGGTCCACGACGAGGGACCACATCGGCACCGCGAAAGCGAACCTGTCTCGTCGTCCTGCCGGGCGGTTCGGATCGGGGTCCACGGTCTGACCGCTGCCGCCGAAGGCGACGCGATCCGTGGGCGCGACCGGGTTGCCGGACGGTGGCCACCGCGTTGTGCGTGAGTCGCTCCGTTGGGAGACTCAATCTGGTGGCGTCTTCGTGGGGATCGACGCCCGCAGTCCCTGGTCGAGCGGCCTGGACAACGATCGTTCCTGGCCGCCGTTAGGAACAGCGAAAAAATAACCTGAGCAATTATTTCTGGGGGCGGATTGTGTAGTTCCACTCTCCGTGAAACTTGGCCGGCGTTAACTTGAGGCTAGCAAGTTGCTCGTCACTGACCTCGATTCCGGTCTCATATACGTCGGTATCCAGGAGGGCACGCACCGTCAGGCCCGTCTTCGTCGTCGTATTCGCGATGAGGTTCACGATCACCTGGTAGCTCGTCAGCGGCCGGCCCCGCCAGTTCTTGGTAATGAAGCAGAAGAGCCGATGTTCGATTTTGTTCCATTTACTGGTCCCCGGTGGGAAGTGACAGCACGCGCAGCGACATACCCAAGTCACTGGCCAGGTCTTGCAATGCCAGCTTCCACAGTCGGTTGCGGCTGCCATTGCTTCCGCCCCCGTCCGCGGTGATCATCAATTGCGTAGCTCGCGGATACGCGCCGGCAACCCATCTCCCGCCACCAGCGCCCGATGCTGGCCACCGCGAACCGCGCCGTATCGTGATCGATCCCCACGCTGACCCAGCCTTCGTTATGAGCGAGGTCGTATACCCCATAAGGGATCGCCTTACCCAACTTCTTGTCCGGGAAGTCATGGACTTTGACCTCCTCCGGCTCGCCTTTGGGTTGCCATTCCTCACCCGGGTTCTTGAATTCGCCGACCAATTCCTTCTTCTTGGTGTTGACGGACACGACCGGTTGACTGCGCCTCTGGTATGCGATCACTTGTCGGTTGATGTACTCGAACTGGGCGTTGCGGTCCGGCTGCGAGGAGCCTTCTCTCGTCTTGCGATTGGCTTGCAGGCTATAGCCGGCCTTCTTCAGGAGGTGAGCGACCGCGCGGTCCGACACGGCGTGCCCCTGATTCCGAAGTTCCTCGGCCAACTTACTGGTGCTCTTACAGGTCCAGCGCAGCGGCGACTCCGGATGCCCTCGGGTCGCCGGATCGACCAAGACCTCCAAAGCTTGTTGCAATCCCGGGTCGGTCTCGGTCAGGAGCTTGCGACCGGCACCAGGGCGACGAATCCGCAACGCGCGGCTCGGCTCCGGATGAGCACGACGATCTTCCAGTTCACGAAGCCCCGCCGCGATCGTATTACGAGCCACACCCGTAGCCAGGGAGACGGCCGTGACGCCGCCCCAACCCAAGGCGGAAGCCTCAGTAGCTACCCACAGTCTGCGTATCTGCTCGTCCATCACAGGAGACAGCGCCAGGTACTTCTGCCGGATACACTCAATGGTGGTTGTGTCTTGCATGCGGCAAGGATCGTCGAAGCCGCATAATTCCGCAACCCGAAATTGCTCAACTTATTTTTTCGCGGTTCCTTAGCCACCCCTCTCGAGACGCGGCCCTAAGCCCATCATCGGCTGAGCGCGCTCATCCTCGTCGAAGTCGGACGCAGTAGTCATCGCATGCTGTCGCACGAACTTCAGGTCGCGGCGGGCAGGATTCACGGGTTCCAACCGTTGAAATCCTCCCGCCGCGCGAGCAAATCCCCGGAACGGCTCCGCCAGGGTCGCGAGAGGCTTGCGGGCCACCGGTTCGGCGGCGACGCCGTCGGCCGCCATCCGGGACTCGCCGGATTGACGGCGGCTCTGCGGTCAGGGTGCCGCCCGATGCGATCCGTCGAAGTCGGCGTAGGGCCGGCCTTCATAGGGACCCGGCCTGCCGCCGCGACCTCGATTCCGGGGAATCCCGGATTCCAGATCGGCCGAGGGCCAACCGCCGGCGCAGCGGCCCACGTGCGTGGTGTCGCAGCCCGATCCCGGATTCCTCTCTCCCGGAGCGATCCTTCGGCTGCATGGCCGGGTCGTCGCAAAGCAGCGTTGACGACGGGTTGGCCGCGGGACGGTGCCCTACTCGAATATGCGGGGCCCCCCCACGCGATCTAACGAGTCATGATGGAGACGTGCGAAGCGCTCGAGCACCGTGGCGGTAAATCAACGGCCAACTCGGCGCGACCACAGCCTGTTGCCCCGTCGGTAACCCAACTGCACGCGCACCGACGCGGCGGCGGAGGGGCACCGACGTGATTCGACGGGGCCACGGAATGTGCGATCACTAGGCGAAACGGCCGGAGATTCGATGGCCCGGGGATGTGACGAGCGGAAACCGCCAGGAATGCGGGCACGCAGGCCGCCCGACCGGGGCGTGGGGCAGGTCGGGGAGGAGCGTCGAGTGATCCTCGATTCGGCCGCTCCGGATTCGCCAGCGATATCGGCCGTCCCACGCTCGGTTTTCGACGCCAGCGGACACAAGCAAGGCTCCGGCGCGGCACGCGTGCAGATCGCAACCGTCGTATGTGTATCGCCGGCACATCAGGTTGAGTCGATCGACGGAGCAGGGCGCCGAGACCTCCGCTACGCAAGGTCTCGCTGAAACTCGAATCCGGAGAGATCCAGGCCGCTTTTCGCCGCCCTCCTCTGCTACCCGGGTGTCGCGGCGTATCTCGAACCGGACCTTGAGTGGCCGTCGCCCATGCCACCGGACGATCGTCCCGGAAGGGGACTAACGGGTACCGAGCTTGGGGTTGATCCTCGATCCCGCAGCCCGCCCGGACGCATCCGGGGATCGGTCGCCCCTCATTCTTAAGGCCTACCAGCTTCCGCCTGGCGAGCATCGGGCCATGCTCCGACCGGGGTCGGCAGCCATCGGCTCTGGTCACCCTCGACAAGCTCGGCGAAGGCCTGCCGCGCCTTCTCGACAACCGGACGGAACTCCATCAACACCACCGTTGAATCAGGATCCCGGTAGGCGACCTCGTATGCTCGCACGGAGCTCGCATACTCACGCAGAGCCTTGGGGCGATACGCCATGAGGACCTCGCGATACTCTGGCTGCACCCGGTCGAACTGCGCCGCGACCCAGTAACGGAAGAACGGACGCAGGGCGTTGCTCGGGTCTCGGAGTGTGCTGAGTACCGCGTTTGCCCATGTCCCGCCGAACAAACGGTTGGCCCGGCTGCACTCGAGAGCGAATTGGGATCCCATCGTAGCTCGATGGATTCTTCGCCGTGTGATGGCCTCTCCCTGCTCGTCCTGCTGGTATTGGTCGAGGGCCGCGGGAGAGAGCAGTTTGTTGGGATACGGAGATCCGGCGTTGGCGACGCGTATGAATCCCGCATTGATGTACCCTTCGAAGTCAAGGCCGCGGTCCAGGATGGCCCTCGCGACCTTGACCCAGATCGGCGCGTGGTACCGCCCCTTCCAGTCGTAGCCGCCGTCCCATCGGCGGAGCTCATGAGCACCATAGTGATCGGGTCGCCGCGTGATGGCCTCGGTGGCTGCCCTCCGGCAGCCTACATACGTGTGGCGCACGAGGTGCGTCAGGAACCTCGTCAGGTCGTAGCAGTCCGGGTCGTGCAGGCCGGACGGAAGCACCTTCTTCGGGAACAGGTCCACGGTCGGGGTGATTCCCGAGATGCCGAGGTAGGCCGTGCGGGCCATGAGCCGGTTCGTCACGTCGTCGTCTGGCAAGGGCATTGAGCTCGCTCTTCGTGAATGGATTCGTCGGCCCGGGGCCTGACGCCGCGGAAGTTGCCGAATGCCGCCCAGAGCCGCAAGCCCTCGCGCACCGTGAGCGAGTTGATGACCTGCTCGGGGTTGCCGCGTAGGAGCCAGGGCGGGTATCGGCAGAGCCGCGCCACGGCGCGGGCCAGGGCCCGGCGGTCGGGCTGGCCGTGCTTGCCGACCCTGACCCGAATGTTCCGATATTGGGGCGCGACGAACAAGTGGAGGTGGTCGGCATTCACGGCCAGGAGCTGCCGGATCGCGACGACCCAGCCGCCCGGATCACGTCCGCGGGCGTCTGTCGAGACGGCGATCGTCTCGTACCCGCCGAGCGACGAATACTTCTGCAATTCGTGCTGCCGAAAGAACGGCCCGAACGGGATGCCGCGCGGCGGCTTGCGGACGCGGTCGGCCAGGAACGCGGTGAGGAGCCCGGGATCCGGGCCTGGAATCCGATGGGTTCGACTGGTCTCGACCAGGCTGCACGCCGGCATCTCGGGGCGACGGCTCGTACTCGGATCGGGCGGGAAGAAGACCCTGTCCGCGAGGTTCCAGATCGTCATCGCGGCCCGTCCCCAACAGAACGGGCAAAGCGAGCTGAGGCCGCACGAGCTGGACGGCCGCGCCGCGCCGAACGGCGGGCTGCAATTGCGGAGCTGCGAGATCCTTCGCTCCCTCCGGTCCAGGGCTCGGTCGTCGGCGCCGGGCTCCCAGCCGGCCTCGACCAGCTCGGCGACCCGTCGCCGCCAGAGGTCGATCAGGTGAACGACCTGGGGATGACGCCGCTGGAGGTTGCCAACGCGGCCAAACAGCGGATAGAGCACGGCGTCGATGCCGACGTTGGAGAGGAGCGAGAAACGGGGCCGGGCGATCTTGAAAACGATATCGCCGGGACCGGAGCGTCCGGACCTGTCGCCTGCCACGCACGCCGGATCAGGTTCAGGATTGCACCGCATGCGCTGTAGCGTCACCGGCGAAGTCGCCGGCCCTCCTCAGGCGTTCCAGCGAGGCCGATGGGCGATCCTCGCGTACTGGTATTAAATCTTCCTTTAGTACCATCTCTTCTTCGCTGCGCTCAGAGAGAACTAACAATCGACAAACGGGGCCGAGTACGGCCCCCCGTTTGTCTGTCATTGGCTTTTCTTTCTTCTTGAAGCAACCCTATCAACAGCAATCCCTGACGTCGAGCAACGATAGCGTCGCCGACAAGATCATGCACACGCTCGCACCTTCGGACAATCGACTATCTCGTGCCGGATTCGGGGCAAGATGGGCCGATCCCTCGGCTCGCACTGGTGCTTCCGGCGCGAATCGAGGCCGAATGGCAGGCCAAGGCAGGTCGGCCACGTCCTTGGTCGATACGGCGGTCGTAGTCGAGTCGATGACGCTGCTCAATGCCTCGCCTGATCGAGATCGCCGCGACGGACGATGGGTTGGACCGGGTCAACAGGAGGATCGGCGATCCATCACCGCTCGATCTCGAGGGACTCGCGGTCTATTCGACGCCGGATCCCGTCGATTGACGCGGCCTCGACCCTGGTCGGGACGACATCGCTGCCTCGCCCGAGCTGGAGCCTGGCGATCGGGTCGGCAGGTTCTCGGCGCGCTGGCGCTTCGGCCTCGCCCCGGCGTAGCCCGCTCGGCGCTGCGCCGCGGGCGGTGGCCGGCGCGTGCACGGGAAAGACCTACCGCTCGATCTTCGGCCCAGACACCACGGGCGGGTACGATGACGGGCAGGACGAAGATCAGATTAGGACTCGAACCTCTCCGACCGATGCCTACCACGATGGACGCCGGATTGAGATCGGTTGGCGGTGGCAGGAGGCTCCTGGACGATCACCGGCCGCGTGGGCCGATCCCTCTTCACCGACGCTTCGAGACAGGAATGGCGGCCTCACGTTAATCGAGCGGCTACGCGCCGCCGGGCATGATGTCCGACGCGTCTTCCGAGTTGTCGAGACCGAGATGGACCGCTGGATTTCGGGGAATGCTCCGCACCCTCGTCCTTTACTCCGCCGGCACCACACCGGACCATCTGGACGATCGGGTGACCATTGCGCCATTCCACAGCCGGCAATCAAAGGAGGTCAGGCGGGCCGCGCGACGGCCGTGGGCGGACATCAACGTCTGGCTCGGTTCGAGCAAGACCATCCCGTCGCTCGAGCGGCGTCCGGCTCACCACGGGGCGGCGACCGGGTTGGCGGCCTTGGGACGCCCGCCCCGGCGAAAGACGGAGGAAACGGCCAGGACGTCTCGGCTGGAGCTGGGCCAGAGGCCGCCTCGCGCAACGCCCGGAACGTCGATCTCGAGGCTGCCGAGTTGGTCCAATTCGAGGATCTCGAGATGATCGTGGGGAGGCGGTACGTCCTGAGGAATCCGGGTACCGCGCATCAGGTCGTCACACAATGACGCGAATCCCGACCATCTGACTGGAGATCGATCAGGATGGCGAAAGCCCGGTCGAAATGTGCCCCGATAGGTCGTCGGCGTAAGCGGTCACGAGCTGCGCCTCCCGCTGACGGATGCGGCGCACCGCCGGAGTTGACCCCGCGTGACCCGAGTTGCGGCGGCGGCGACGCGGCCGTCGAGCCCTGGGAGATCGTCGAAGCTGAGCCCCCTCAAAATTCGACAATGGCCCATTCAAGGCGCGGAGCCGATGCTCCCGGTGGCGCAACAATTGAAGTCGATCGAGAGGCGCATCGCGTCAAATGTCGGGAGGATCGGTAAGGCGTTCCGTATTGCCATCGACGCGCGGATCGCCGTGGGTAAATGCCTTAAGGAGGCGAAGAGCTTCTGCAATCACGGTAAATGGATCGGGTTCCTGAAGCGATGCGGCCTCAAGGAGCGAACGACGCAGGAGTTCATGAGATTCGCGGCGCACGAGGCGCTGATCAAGCGAGAAACGCACGGCCGTGCGGATTTGACGGTCGAGGCCGTGCGACGGATGCTCCCTTCCGGGAACAAGGCGACCGGTCAAGACCGGGAGACCAAACCCGGGAACGCGTCGATCGCCGGTTGCCGCCGTGAGGGCGATCGCACCCTCGATCACGGGAACGGCGCGACGAGCAAACCCGAGCGTCGATGCGACGCGACGTCGGGGGTCTCAGGGCGCACACCGGCGGCTTCGGCGGCGGCGTCGGCCACGGCGCAACCGAATGAGCCCACCACGACCGCCGCGGTGGACGAGCCGACGACCGAGGGCTGGTCCGGCAGAGACATCGTCGACCTGGTCGTGTCTACCGACACCCCGGGCAAGGCCGCGACGTCCGGGCCCGAGGCCCGGTCGGACCCAGAGACGGCGTGCCGTCCCGACGACGCCAGATCGCGAGACGATGCCCGACCGGGGCGGGTCGCGAATGCCGAGGAATCGCCCGAGGTCACGACCCGCCGCTGTGGCGGGTCGGATCCGGGTCATGTGAGCGCAAAGGGAAGTTCGACGGTGCCGACCAATCGGCGCGGCGTTAACGATCGCGACGGCACGGGAGAGCACGCGGCGTCGGACGGTACCGGTGGACTGCAACCCGGGCCTGCCGGCTCGTCCCCGCCGACCGAAGGGACGTCGCTGGAGGATCTCCCGCTTCGCGACGACCTCGCCGATCCCACGATTTTCGATGCCCTGGTGCGACTCGAGCTAAAGGCCAAACCGCACATCGAGGCCCTGGAAGAGCTACTGAACGCCGATCTCACGATTCGCCATCACCTCGAGAGCGCGGAAGCGAGGGCCGGATCAATCGCAGTCCTGATCTACCGGCTGGTCACGGCTCCCCCTTGCGAAAACTGGGTCCTCTGCTGGAAGTGCCGGGGCAAGGGGAAGACGCCCATGGGGAAGGGCTGCATGATCTGTGGGTGCGCCGGCTGCTTGTACGGATAACCGCCGCGCGACATCGCGGGGCACCTTGGTGTAGATCCGCAGCGACGTATACACCGCAGCGTGAACCGACGCGGGCTGGGGTCGATGGAGTGCGTTTGGTGCAAACGCGATGCCTGCCCTATCATCTGCCTGGGCGGCGACATCGACCTGGAAGCTCGCTGCGCCTGCTGGTCGATGATCTGCCGCGGCTTAACGACTCGACGCCCTACGAGCCCTGGACACCGACGCGACGATGATCGCATGGCCTGGGTGGCGATGAACTCCAGAGGTGGAAGATCGCCGGGCGGCGCAACTCGATCCAAGGGGCTCAGTGCCCATCTTGCGGGGATCGCCTCCGGGTGATCGCCCGCGATCCACAACCCTTACGTCCCACGTGATCCGAAAGGTGTATCGTCCGTGCCAAACCTCGATGATGCTCGCCGCACGCTCGAAGTCGTGTTCGGCCACCGCAGCTTTCTTCCCGGCCAGGAGATGGTGATTACCCGCCTGCTCGGCGGCGCTTCGACGCTGGCGATCTTCCCCACCGGCGGCGGCAAGAGCCTCTGCTACCAGCTCCCGGCCGCCTTGCTCGACGGCCTGACCGTGGTCGTCTCGCCGCTGATCGCCCTGATGAAGGACCAGGTGGATCAGCTCGTCAGGAGGGGCGTCCGGGCCGCCCGTCTCGACTCCAGCCTCGACGACGCCGAGGCCCTCCAGATCTATGCCGATCTCGACGCGGGCCGCCTCCAGCTGCTCTATCTCGCTCCCGAGCGCCTGGCCAGCGAGCGGATCTTGCAAACCCTGTCCCAGCATCCGATCAAGATGCTGGCGATCGACGAGGCGCACTGCCTCAGCGAGTGGGGCCACAACTTCCGCCCCGAGTACCTCAAGCTGGCGCAGGCTGGCGCGAGCAGCTCGATGTGGGCTGTGTGCTGGCGTTGACGGCGACCGCCACGCCTGGGGTCGCCCGGGACATCGCGCAGGCATTCCGGATCGAGGCAGGGAACATCGTCGTCACGGGCTTTCATCGACCGAACCTGGAGCTGCACGCGATCCCCTGTCGGGCTGGAGACCGATTTCCCTTGTTGCGGAAGCACCTCGAATCCCGCCCTCCCGGCCCGGCGATCGTCTACGTGACGCTCCAGAAGACGGCCGAGCAAGTGGCCAAGGCGCTGGCCGGCCTCGGCTACGACGCCGTCGCGTATCACGCCGGGCTGGGCGACGAGCAGAGGCACCGGATCCAGGACGCCTTCATGGGAGCCGAATCCCAGATCATCGTCGCGACGATCGCCTTCGGGATGGGGATCGACAAGGCCGATATCCGCACGGTCTACCACTACAACCTCCCCAAGAGTCCCGAGGGCTACGCGCAGGAGATCGGCCGCGCCGGCCGGGACGGTGCGCCGGCCGGCTGCGTGCTGTTCGCCTGCGCCGAGGACGTCGTAGCCCTGGAGAACTTCGCCTACGGCGACACGCCCACGCCGGAGGCTGTCGCGGGGTTCCTGGCCGAGGTGCTGGGTCGGGGCTCCGAGTTCGATGTCTCCGTATACCACCTGTCGAAAACCTACGACATCCGCCTATCGGTCGTGCAGACACTCCTGACCTACCTCGAGCTGGAAGAGCTCCTGGTGGCGACCGGATCATTCTGCAACGAATACAAATTCCAGCTACAGAGGCCAATCGAAGCGATCACGGGACGAATCGACGCCCGACGGGCTGCATTCCTTCGTCGCTTGTTAGGTTTGGCGCGCCGAGGTCACACCTGGTGGTCGCTCGAGATGGCCCTGACTGTACGGGCATTGCAAGAGCCGCGGCAACGGATCGTCGAGGCGTTGGCCGCCCTGGAGGACCAGGGTGAGCTCGTACTCCAGAGGAGTGGGATGCGACAGGGCTATCGCCTCCTGCAAGCCGAGCCGGACCTCCGCCGGCTGGGCTCGCTCCTGGCCGAGCGATTGCAGCAACGGGAGGCGCGGGAGGTCGCCCGCGTGCGGAACATGTTGGAGTACGCCGCAGGCGGAGGGCTGCCTGACGCGTCGGTTGCTGGCCCACTTCGGCGAGGACATGGATGACAATTGCGGCCATTGCGGGCATTGTCTCGGCGCGACGCCGAGGCCCGTGCCCACGGTGACGGTCCAGCATCTAGGCCGTCCTGAACGGGACCTGGTGGCCGCATTGCGGTCCGAAGGGCACGAGGCGCTGGCGGCCCCGCGACAACTCACCCGGTTCCTCTGCGGTCTCACGTCGCCGGCCACGAGCCGAACCGAGCTCGCGAAGGACGGGCGATTCGGCACGCTGGCGGACGTACCATTCCTGGACGTCCTGGGCCTGGTGCAGGAATGTGGCCCCGCCATCTCACTCGGGTGCGGTAAGGGCCGAGATGCGCGATGCCTTGCAGTTGGGAGGTGATCAGGGGCCGAATCGGAACGATGAGCCGGTTGCGATTGGTCGTCCGATTTCGTCTGTCATCACCGCGACGGGCCGGCCCCCATCGACGGCGATTAACGCTAATCGGCACTCGGGAATCATGGTCGCGTGCACCGAGAGCCCAGGAGGCCAGCCCGCCTCGACCTCGATTAACGCTAATCGGCACCGCTCCGGGTCGTCCTGGGGGTGGAGTCGAGGGCCGAGCTATCGGACTTCCAACCACCGAAAGGGGACGATCCGACCCTGGCGTCGGCGGGTCGTCGGGCTCGAGACCCGGTCCGACGATTTCACCAGCGACAGGTCGACCGGGATGAACACCATCCTGGGGCAACCGGATTGTCGTGGCGTGGCCAGGCGCGGCGAGTGCGACAAGGTGCCTCCAGGTCGTGTGGCCGGGCCCTCCGATCGAAGCCTCGATTCGCCGGGCCGTGGAGCCGCCGATCGGCCACACCGTGCGGGAACCCGTTCCAGGCGTCCCGCACGCGTCCCGGTCCGGGCTGGTCCGGCCTGGCCCGCTGACCCGTCAATCCACGTGGGCGTTGCGAGGGTGCTCGTCAGCCGGCCCGTGCCGACTCATCGCCCAAGTGTCCCGGGACCGCCGCCCCGAAGTCGTCTCGGCCACTGCAGAGAGACCACGATCCGTTCAGCGTCTCCCTGGAGACAGCCCCTGACGACTCCATTGGCGGCGTCCTGATGTGCAACACATCCTCTTCCTGGGCCCCATCGCAGTAGTCCCGAACTCGACGCGTCAGTCACCCGCCTCCTGGATCGCCGACCGCCGTCGACCATGGGATCGGCCTGCCGCCCGCGGGTCGCTGGCGACGCCTCACAGACCGGGAGCCTTGACACCGGGGGTTCTGTGCCGGGGGCCGCCCGGGGCAGTCGCATGGCCGCTGCTGCGGAAACCCCTTCCGCTCTGGTTTCCGTCGGCAGCGTCTTCAGGACTGTTTAGGGCGGCCCGCCTGTGTCGCCACCCTGAGCCATGTCGTCCCCTAGCCCGTTCATTCATCGGCGGCTCAGCCTCGCAGCACCATCGGTCGAGCCGGGCCATCGCGTTCCCTGGTGGCCGGCCTCGGGGGTCGGCAAATCCCGCAAGAGCTCGGGGTGACCATCGTGTTGATTTCCCCAGCCGTCGCATCTGTGCCCGAGTCTCGTCCCGCGTCTTGTCCCCTTGATGGAGCCGGCGGCATCGAGCCGGTTGACGATACCGGGAACGATCGGCTCGGCGGGAATAGGAATGGCAACATTGGCAACCGCGTAGGTACCCGGTCCAGGGTCCGTTATCCGGAGGGGCCACCTGGGGGTCTTTTCGCGCCGCGGCGCCACGATCGGTTGTCCCGGACTCCGGGGCCTGCGGGTCGCGCCGCCCCGGACTTGCAGGTCGAGGCCGCCGGCGACGGTCGCCCGGACGCTGGCGAAGAGATTCCGACCGGGTTGCGGTCTCGCGGCCGCTACGAGCGCGACCAATTTGGGCGGCCCTGCCCAGAGGACCGGATGGCCTGGATCGCCGGTCGAAGACGGTGGGGCCGCCGCAGGACGGTCGCCCGGCCGCTGGCCTGGTAGACCCAATCCGTTGCGGGTCTCCTCCGACAGCGACGACGGCGACCGCCGTGGGCGGCCCCCTCTTTGACCGGGTGGCCTGGATCGTCGACACGACTCGGCTGGGGCCGCCTCGAGGCGTGCCTTGGCCTGGCGGCCCATGGTCGTCATCGGCGGGGCCGCCCGAAACGGTCTCCGCGCGGCTGGCCTCGAGACCCAGGAATTCCGGTCTCCGCGAGCAGCCACCTCGCGACCGCCTTGGGCGGCCCCATCGCCAGGCATGCCAAC
Source organism: uncultured Planctomycetota bacterium (assembly GCA_963845755.1). Lineage (GTDB taxonomy): Bacteria > Planctomycetota > Planctomycetia > Isosphaerales > Isosphaeraceae > CAWJTV01. The sequence goes on along the minus strand of CAWJTV010000006.1, from coordinate 106,355 downwards.
CGCGAGGCTCGTGGTCCCGGCCGACCCCGGCCCCGTCCAAGAAGCCCGCCGCTGCCGGAACCTCCGCCCATTTGTGGAAGGCCGGACCGGGCGATCCCATGGCAGTGGTCGTCCTCGGGTCAACTGGTTCGCAAACCCACTGTGGCCATCGGTCGACCCAGCTTCCTCGGCGGGCCGGCCGACTGAGAGGCTCAGGGTAATCGACCTCCCGCCACCCTGCCGAAATCGCCGCTCGCTGGTCCTGAACGCCGATTTTCGAAATTGGTCTTGAGGCAGGCCGGCAGAGCGATGAACATCGGTCGCGACGTGGACGCGAGCGAGTGGGGTTACTCGCCGGATCGTCCACCCACTTGCTTGGGACCCCAGATTACCGCTGAGGGAATGATGATCGAGAATTTATCACCGGAGACGGTTCGGTCACTCGAGTCCGCGTGCCGAGAATCCGGACGCATGATCGCAGCATTGTCGGCGCTCGAGGAAGAGATCGAATTTCGGACCGAGGAATCCCCGCGATTAGCCGAGGAGCTTCGTCGGGAATTTCGTGAGGGCGAGAGGCTCGTCCGAGCCCGAATGGCGGAGATCGTCCGGACATTGGCAGGCCCTGGCCCGTCTGCTGTCGTGATCGATGGGGTGATCCTCGCGATGGCCGACGAGGACATGATTGTCGCAGTGCCGCTCGATCGCGTCGTGGAGTTCCGTCCGAGCTAAGCGACGATCCTCGGACGACGGTGATTCGCCCGCAAGATCGAGGCAGAATCCGATGGCGCCGGCTCCTCGGGAATCCTCGATCGAGACCGGCAATATCTCCGGCTTTTCGAAGGGGCCGGCGAGACCGCCGTCGGACGGCCGAGAGCCCCGGCTGCCTTCGCAGGTTGGTCGGGGCGACTGCGGCCTGGCAAACGCTGAATCCTCCAACGCGCTGTTTCACGAAGGGGACTGGTTCCGAGTCTTCGGGGCGCCACACCCTTCGTGAAAACAGCCTAACGTCAAGTCAATCGGGATCACCCTGCCGCGATCGGTGCGGGTTTCGAGGCGAACGTCTCGGTGGAGAGTGCTGCTCTTGACCACGACCACAGACAAGGCTCGGTTGGGATGGACATCACGCAGGGACCGATGAACTGTCCTAAGGGGACCAGTCGTGGCGGCGCTCCAGGATTCCTCCAGCTCAAGTGGGAGCCTCTCGGCCGAAGCCTCGATTCGCCCGGCCGTGGAGCCGCCGATTGGCCTCGGCGCGCGGAAACCAGTTCCAGGCATCCCGCAGCCGTCCCGGTCCGGGCTGGTCCGGCCTGCTCCCCGTCGCCTGGGGCGATCCCGAAGCCTTCCTCCGCCCGACATGGAGCCGATATCGCCGGGCTGATGCCTTCGAGCACCCAAACGGAATCTCGGTCCTCGGCTGGCTGGTGCACTCGTCCCTGGTCCTGACCGCGAACGTCGCGGCCTGCTCCCGCCGAGGGGATGTACTCGCGGTGCTCCTCATCGTCCCGCTGATTGCCCTGGCGAGCGGCCTGTTCGGCCAGCCGTGGTCGGACCCGGACTGGTTCGTGGTCGTTGCGGTCTGTACGATCGGCTGGCTGGTCGGTACGGTCGTCGGCGTGGTGTATTGGGTCCCGAGGCCCCCGAGGAATTCGGCCTGACGAGGCGCGCCGTAGCGGCCCGGTCAGCCGGGTCGGCTCCTCGGAGAATTGACGCCTCGACTCGGCGGCCCGGGCCGCTGAGCTCTTCGATCAGGCGACGTGGAGGTCAGGCGTTGCAAACTCTCAGCGATCGGATCGCCGTTGTCACCGGGGCCAGTCGCGGAGCCGGGCGGGCCATCGCGGTGTTACTCGGCGAGGCCGGGGCGACGGTGTACGTCACCGGACGGAGCGTCCGCGGCCTCCCGACGACTGACGGGCTGCCGGGCACGATCGAGGACACCGCCGACGAGGTGGTGGCACGCGGCGGCATCGGGGTGCCCGTCCGCTGCGATCACACCGTCGATGTCGAGGTCGAAGCACTCTTCGAGCGCGTCCGGGCCGAACAGGGGGGACTCGATCTGCTCGTGAACAACGCCTGGGGCGGCTATGAGGGCCAACCGACGGGGATCACCATGGCCCCGTACTGGGAACAGCCCCGGTCCCAGTGGCAGGGGATGTTCGTCGCCGGCCTGCGGGCGCACCTGGTGGTCAGCCAATTCGCCGCCCCGCTGATGCTCCACCGGCGGGGAGGGCTGGTCGTCAGCACGGTGGCCTGGGCCGACGGCGAATACCTGGGGAACCTCTTCTATGACGTATCGAAGGCGGCCATCATTCGGATGATCCTCGGGATGGCGAAGGACCTCCGGCCCCACGGCGTGTCGGCCCTGGCGCTGGCCCCCGGCTTCATGCGGACGGAGCGGGTGATGGCGGCCCATGCCGCCCACCCCTTTGACCTGGGCGCGACCGAGACGCCGGAATACCTGGGGCGGGCCGTGAGGGCCCTGGCCTCAGACCCCGAGATCATGCAGAAGTCCGGCGGCGTGTTCACCGTCGGCGACCTGGCACTCGAGTATGGCTTCCAGGACCTCGACGGACGTCAGCCACCGCCGTTCCAGTTGCGGGGGAACTCGGTCTAACCCGACGCGCCAGCGGTCCGGGCTCGTCGCGGCGGTTTCGGGAAAGTTCAGTGCATCGGCTCGGCGAGCCGGGCCACTGAGCGACCTCGTAAGGGCACACAAACCGACGAGAGCACAACGTGTGGTCGAGGTCCGGGCAGTCGCAAATCCTGCCCCCGGGCTCTCGCGGTCGAGAGGCTGATCGTCAACATCGCCGACAAGTGGGCCGGCATGGCCGTGGTGCCGCCCGATCGGGCCGTGGCGGCGATCTCAAGCTTCCTGCCGCCGGCTTGCTTGATGATCTCGGACGGTGACCCCATGCCGTGACCTCTCGAGGACCGGATAGATCCTCGAGCGGCGCCGGGTGATGCCAGTGAGTCCGCACCGATTCGGATTAACGTTAGGCGAACGGAAGAAAATAACGGGTCCACTGGGCCTGAGCATCGCCCGCATTCGACGGACTGACCGCCTCGATCATGGACCGGCTATGATCTTCCGTCCGCCTAACGTTAGTCGGTTCCGGTCCTGGTGTTCCGGCTGGCGCATCGGGAGGGCGGCACCGATCGTTTTGCCATCGGCGATTATGACCGATCCGATCACTTGTCGGCCGCGTTGAAGTCGAAGCCCGTTTGACGACTTGTACGGCGACCTACGATGCCTGCGATGGTCATCTTCTGGGCCGGCCAGAGTGGAGCGGCAGGTCCAGCCGTCGCGGCTCCTCCAAAGGGCCGGCAGAATCCCACCTCTGCCGGATCGCCTCTACGACGACTTGACCTGGCAGGGTGCCGGACGCGAATACCATCCCAACGATCTCCTGGGTATGTTTGCCAGGGCGGCAGTCGTCAGGGCCGCAGGACGGGAGGTCCCGATCGCGGCTCACCTCGCTTCATCGACCCAAGCGAACGACACCATTCGAGCCGGCGACGCACCAGGAATCGCCGTTACCTAAACCCAGGACCGGGCCGCCGCCTTGAGGTCTTTCCTCGCCGCGGCGATCGGGGACCAGCCGTCGCTCGTGGTCCCTTGGGGCGCGGCCATTGGGAAGACCCGCTCGCGGCGACCTCGAGTTCAATGCACACCGCGTCCACACCTCGGATTGACGACGGGTTTCGGCCGTGTGGTCGTCCCGCCGCCACGACTCCGCATGCGAAGAACTTCGACTTGTTGGCCTGGGTTTCGGGGCGTGCCGGGCGGGGCCGCCCGGGGCGGTCTGCAACGGCCACCGACACGGGAAACCACCAGATCGTGTTTCCGCCGGTGGTGCCCCTCGAGACCGCTGGCGGCGGCCCCCTCGTCTGTCGCCGCTCCGTCTGTCGCCGCTCCGTCTCTCGTCGTCCTGCTCGACACTGGACATCGAGATCTTGAGGTTCCCCATAAGACGACCCGATCCGTCGCACGCCCTCGTAGCCGGCACACGGCGGGCAGCCACTTTCGCCTTCGGGCCTCGGGCGACCCTGCTGACGGTTACCTTCTCCCTCCCGCCTGCGCCCGTCACGGGTATCCTGCGCTCTCCACCTCCAAGGGAACACCATGTCATCCGAATTGATGATATGGTCGTCCCCCTCGGTGGCATCCGGCGCCATCCATCTCCACGGCAGCGCGGGCTGAAAGGCGTGTGCCGGGTTCGTGGCCGACGGACCACTGGTCGCCGCCGGTGGGTCCCGTCGCCGCTCCCGCCGCAGACCTGATCGGGCGGGTCTCCGTAGGGAGCGGCCCCAGGGACCCGCCCTTGCGGCGGCTGGAAGTAGCAGACATAGTGCCTCCGTCGTCACAGAAATCGATCGTCCGGCATCGCGATGCAACCGGACCGATGAGGGGCCATCGTGGGTGCCCGTGTACGGGCCCTCGCGTGGTGCCTACGCTGATGATCGCGGAAGCCGCAGAGATTGCGACTCCCAGCCGATGCTCATACGTCGAGCGCTGAGGAGCGGTGCCCTGATCGCTGCGGAACGGGTCGAGTTGAGACCTCGAGTGGGGTCGGGCTCTAGCCGTTGCGGCTGCGCGATTCCACGAAGTAGGCCCCTTCGAGGTAGCGTGCGCGAACCGGTCATGCAGAGTTCGAGAACGCTTCGGTGTCGTCGGACCGATTTCACCGAACCAGAGGCGCTGTTTCCGGATCGCTCTGGTTAATCGGTGGGGTCCCAGCCCCATCCATCGTCATCATGCGCGGATCCCGCTGCCCGGACGAGCGACCGGACCCGGTTCCTCAGCTCCCGGGCGTAGGCCAACCAGTGCGACGAATCGGGAGTCCGGCTCGCGCGTGCAAGTCAACGGATCGGCGCTCGACGGCGATCAGCGCATCACGCCTCGCGCCTTCGGCAAGATCGTGAAGACGCCATCATCACCGGGGACGCCTGCGTTGTCGCCATCGAGGTAGATCCCCGCCACGTTGGTGATCCCGTTCGGCGCCGAGGCGTTGACCGTGATCGTCCCTCCCAGCGAAAACGTCGGCTTGCCGGCCAGGATCAAGCGGACCGCATCGATCGCGGCGACGTACTCCGCCTTGATCGGGACCCGCTGGGTAACCCGCTTGCGGCCGCGCCGGACGGTCTGCGTGATCTCGTAATTCGCGGCGTTCCGAGCCCGGGATGCGTCGAGCGGCTGGCTGAACACCAGCTCGAAGCCAGCGAGGTGCGCCTTCTTCCTTCCGCCCGCGGTCAGGAGCTGCTCTCCGATGATCGTCGGCGGCCCAGTCGTGCCTCCCACACCAGCCTCGAACGCGCCGATGTCTACGGTGCCGTTAACGATCCGCGCAAAACCGGCGCCGCGCTGGTCGGTGGCCAGGGGGAGTCCGGTGGCCGGATCGACGGCCAGGGCCACGCTGCCGGCGTCGATCGCCGGGCTGCCCGGTAAGAGTGCGATCGTCGGGGTTGGGCCCCCGTTGTTGGCCAGCGGCGCCAGGCCCATGTCGGTAACGCCCACACGATTGCCGTTGACCTCGTTCTGGGGCCCGCTCGAGCCACCCTGTGAAATCAAGACCGACCCGATCAGGTTGCATGAGCTGGACGCCGCGATTGTTCCGGCCAGGACCTGGATATCGTCGGGCGGGCCGGTTGCTTGCGCGTCCGTGGTCCACTCGGTGTTGAGCACGACGATCGTATTGTTCAGAACGACCGTGCCCCCCTCGGCCAGATCAACCCAAATCCCCCCGCCGACATTGTCGGCGATCGTGCAGTTCGTGAAGTCCGCGCTGCTCAGGATATTGATCGTGGAGTCCACCTCGTTCGTGTTATCGGCGATCGTGGTATTGACCAAGGTCATCACGCCCCCGTTGCTGGAGATGACCGGGTCGTTGAAATCGTAGCTGCCGTTGTTGGTCACGGCCGAGTCAACGACGGTCAGATGGCCGCGATTACTGACGGCGCCCCAGACATTATCGGCGATGGCGGACGCGGTGACGGTCAGGTAGCCGCTGTTGTCGATCCCATCAATGTGGCCAACGCCGCTGGTGGTGGAGCCCGACGAGACGGTCAATCCGGCGAGGCTGGCCGTCACGTTCGGGCCGACCGTGAACCCTCCGAAGACGGTCAGCGCCCGCGCGCCGGGCCCGTCGATCGCGATCGGCGCCGTCGTCCCCGAGATCCCGAGCGGGCTGCCGAGCACGATCATCTGCGGCGAGGAAGCGTTGAAGACCGCCGGGTCGAACGCGATCACGCTGCCGGCTGGGTTGGTATTGGCGTTGGCCTGGTCGACGGCGAAGACCAGATCGCCGGCATTACCCGAGCCCGCGCCGCTGGCGCTGGTGAGGTTGACGGTGTAAACCGTGGGCAGGCCCGTCACATTGGGCCGCTCGAACGCCCCGATGTCCACGATCCCGCCGGCGCTCCGAGGAAAACCGGCGCCGCGCGGTCGGTCGTCAACGGTTCGTTGGTCGCGGGATCGAGGGCCAGGGCGATGCTGCCGGTGCCGATCGCGGGGCTGCCGGGCAGGAGTTGCATGGTCTGGGTCGGGCCGCCGTTCTCGGCCAGGCTGCCCAGTAACGGATCGGTCCCGGCGGCCAGGACCTGGTTCCCATTGATGTGGTCCTCCAGGCTCCCAGAGCCGCCCGACCCGATCAGGTTGTAGGCGCTCGACGGCGAGACAGCCCCGATAATGTCGCTCGGTGCGGAGTTGGGATTCTGGTCGGTCGTATTGAGCGCCACGATGGTGTTGTCCATGAGGGCCGTCCCACCCTCGATGTCCACGCCGCTCCCGGTATTGCCGGCGATTGTACAGTTGGCGATCGTCAGGCTACCGTCGGTGTCGATCCCCACGGCGTTGTTCGCGATCGTCGAGTCGGCGAGCGTCATGGTGCCCAGATTCTCGATGCCCGAGTCTTGATTGTCCGAGACGGTGGAGTTCGAGATCTTCATCGTGCCCAGGTTGTAAATGCCGCCCCCGGGGCTGATATCGCCGTTGTTATCGGTGACGGTCGAGCTGACAAGCGTCAACAGGCCCGTGCTGGCGTTGTAGATGCCCCCGCCGTAGTCCGGTCCCTCGCCGACGACCCCGCCGCCAGGCGCGTTCTGCGAGAGGACGCAGCCGCTGACCGTGAGCGTGCCCGAGTTGGAGATGCCGCCACCATCGAAATAGGCATCGGCCAGATTGGTGGTCAACCCGGCCGAGATCGTCAACCCGCTGACCGTGGCCGTCACACCGGCGTTGACCTGGATCAGCCCGAAATAGACCCCATAAAATCCGGTGTACTCGGTAGGGACGACGGGCGCCTTGATCGTCACGATGCTGGCCCCCGGTCCGTCGACCACGACGGGCCCGGCGGACTGCGACGGGTCGATCGTGAGCGTGGCGCCCAGTGTGATCGTCCGGGGCGTGGCGGTGTTGAAGACCGTCGGGTCGAATTCGATGACGCTGCCGGCCGGGTTGGTGTTGGCGTTGGCCTGGGTGACCGCCCAGAGCAGATCGCCCGACGGGGTCCCCGTCGTGCCGTCGGTGCCCGAACTGGCCCCGGTGGCGCTCGTCAGGTTGACCGTGTAGTACGTCGGGCTGCCCGAGAGCAGGACGCGGCCCTCCAACCCATCCCACAGCCCGGGCCGAAACCGGCGCCGGGTGCGGACTCGGGATCCAGCCCGGCGGCTGAAGCGGTGCGCGGAGAGGAGCGGAAACAACATGGATTCGGGTCCTCATGGCTCAGTGGTCAATACGGCCGACCTGGGCGTATCGACCGATCGAGCGCCCCACGGGCGAGGAGGAAATCGATTGCGTGGACCGTGGACGAGACCGCATCGATGGTCGCTCCCCCGCTCGTGAGGATCGCCACGGCATTGCTACCGGCCTGCCCGTCGCCGTTGCCGTCGATCGGCCGGCCGTATCCGTCCTGCAAGGCCTTCGAGCCCGTGCCATAGATCAGGAGCTGGACCGGCTTCGACAGGGAAAACGGTGATGCCGGCGTCAGCGTCACGGTGTCGCTCGCCCCGTTGTAGACGGCCGATCGCAGCTTGATCGCCCTGGCGCCCTTGGCCGTGAACGAGCCCCCCTTTCCGGCCGTGGCCAGCCGGTAGGTCGCCGTGCGCCGGGCCTCGCTGACCTCCAGGCCGCCGCTGAAACCGATCTGGATCCCGGTCACCTTGTGCCGCTTGTTCGTGGTCAGGCTCACGCTCTCCACCGTGACGGGCGACGACGGCGGGGGTTGATTGCCATTCTGGATCACCAGCGTCATCGTGGACGGGCTGCCCAGGACGGCGACGCCGCCGGGGCTGCTCAGGACGATGGTCACCGTCACCGCCGACGTCAAGGCGACGGCCGCATTGATGGGGATGGTCAGGGTCTGGCTGTCCTGGCCGGCGGCGAAGCTCAGGTCCAGGTCGACCGGCGTGTAGTTGACCCCGGCGACCGCCGTGCCGCCGGACGTGGTCGCGACGACAGAGACTGGACCCTGGTATCCGCCGGTTCGCACCACCTCGACCGTCGCCACGCCGGCTTTTTCATCGACCGCCAGGCTGGGGACGGCGAATGCGAGCTGGGCCGTCAATGGCACGTTTCCGAGCGAGGTCAGGATTACGGAATTGCCTCCATTCCCCTGGTACGAGATCGTGAACTGCGTCCCGTACGGGGCGACGACCACGGCACCCTCGGGCAAGCCTTTGAACGTACCGCGCACCCCGCCGCTGCTCTGCACGATGGTCAGGCGCGTCCCCGCGGGGGCGGACCTGGTGTCGGTCACCTGGAGCGTGGCGCCGTCGAGGTTGATTGCACCGGTCGCGTCGACCTGCGTGTAGGTGCCGGCCGTGATGCCGTCGCCCGGGCTGGTCCCGTTCAGGATGATGCCCAGCGTGCTGGCGCTGGAGAGGGTCGTCGTGCTGGCGGCGATGCCGAGTAGGGTCACCGCGCCGCTGCCGTTATTGGCCTTGTCCGTGCTCTGCTCGAGGTCAACCGAAAGGGTGCCCGGGGCGGCGACGAGCGTGACGCCGGTCGCCATCGCGATGGCGGCGTTGCCCGGGGCGCGCTGGCTGCTGACGACCCCGCCGGCCGACGGGACATTGGCGATCAAGGACAGGTCCCCGCCGGCCGTGTTGATGCCCGCATTCAGGAGGATGCTGCGCCCCGCCTCCAGGGTCAGGCTGCCGGCGCTCCCCTTCGGAACGAGATCGATCGGACTGTTGATCGCGATGTCGTTGCTGGCCTGCACAGTCACGTTCGTGCCCGCGTCGAGAACCCGGGTCAGGAAGTCGGGCGATACGGTGATCGTCTGCCCCCCGGCCGGCGCGAAGGTGAGCTGGTTGGGGCTGCTCAGGTAGCAGTAGCCGCCGATGACGAAGGAGCCGTCCGGCAGGAGCGGTAGCGTGTCGGGCAGGGTTCCCCCGCCGACGAGGCTGTTCTGGGCGTCGGGCGTATCCTGGCCGTCAAGGGTCCGCCCCGCGCTGCCGTCGACCCAGGTCTGCGTGCCGGAATCTCCCTGGCCCGGGTCGTCCCAGAAGATGTAATTCCCGTCGGGAAAGACACTGACGCCTTGCGCGCCGAAGCCCCCGCCCAGGCCGGGAAGGTTGATCAGACTATTGCCGGAGGTGGGCGTGCCGGTGATTCCGGTCGTCCCGTCGCCCCACGTCACCGCCCCGTCGCCCTGGTTCCATAAGGGGCTGACCACGACGTAATTGCCGTTCGGGAGCGCGGTCACGCCGCCGACCGTCGCAAAATTCCCGTAAGGCAGATTCTCGCCACCGCCGCCCACGCCATCTCCGGAGAGGCTTCCGACCAGGCTGTCGGTGGCGGAGATGGTGCCACGGACTCCCTTCGTGCCGCTCCCCCACGTCACGGCCCCTTCACCATTGTTCCAGGTCGGAGAGTCCACCACGTAATTCCCATCGGACAAGGCCGTGACGCCGCGGTTTCCGACATCGTCCGTGCTGGCGCTGCCGACCAGGCTGTTGGCAGCCGAGATGGTCCCGACGGTCCCCGTCGTCCCATTGCCCCAGGTAACTGCTCCCGTCTGGCCATCCCAGCTCGTGCTGACGACCACGTAGTTGCCGTTCGTGAGGGACGTGACGCCGCCGCTGCCGACCTGATCGCCGAGTCCGGTTGGGTTGTAGTTCGATATGCTTCCGACGAGGCTGTTGTCGGCGGAGACGGTGCCGACGGTTCCGGTCGTCCCGTTGCCCCACGTCACGGCCCCCTCGCTATTGCTCCATGCCGGGCTGGCCACGACGTAGTTGCCGTAAGCCAGGGCCGTGACGCCGCCGGAGCCCACCTGGTCGCTCACACCGCTGACCACCGCGCCGACGAGGCTGTTGTCGGCGGAGACGGTGCCGGCCAATCCCGTCTCGCCATCGGCCCAGGTCACCGCGCCCTGGTAGCCATTCCAGGTCGGGCTGTCCACGACGTAATTGCCATTGGCGAGCGCGGTCACGCCACCGATACCGCTGCCGCCGCCGGTCCCCCCGCCCACGTCGTCGCCGGGGTTGCCGACGAGGCTGTTCATGGCGGAGATCATCCCGCTGATCCCCGTCGCTCCGTTGCCCCACGTCACCGCCCCCGCACTGCTATTCCACGACCGGCTGCCGACCACGTAGTTGCCGTTGGCGAGGGCGATGATGTGCTCGCCCACCGCGTCCCCCTCCGTACTGCCGACCAGGCTGTTGGACGCGGAGATGACGCCGTCGACGCCCGCCGTTCCGCTTCCCCAGGTCACCGCGCCCGCGCCGTTATTCCATTGATCGTTGGAGACGAGGTAATTGCCATCGGTGAGCGGGGTCACCGTGAGCTCACCGTAGGCCCCGCCTCCGATGAGGCTGTTGGCGGCCGTGATGGTGCCGGTGACGCCCGTCGTCCCGTTCCCCCACGTCGCCGCGCCTTCCTGATTGTTCCAGTATGGGCTGCTCACCACATAATTGCCGTTGGCCAGAGGCGTGACGCCTGTCGTGGAGCCGCCGAGCGTCCCCACCTCGTCGCCGGGGTTGCTGCCGACCAGGCTGTTGTCGGCGGAGACGGTGCCGACGGTCCCCGTCGTCCCGTTCCCCCACGTCACCGCCCCCGTGTCGCCGTCCCAGTCGGCGAACACGACGACGTAGTTCCCGTTGGTGAGAGGGACCACCATGGGGACCTGGTCGCTGCCGCTGTTGGCGTCCTCGACGAGGCTGTTTGCAGCGGAGACCGTGCCACTGAGCCCGGTCCTCCCGTTCACCCAGGTTGCCGTGCCATTGCCGGTGGCCACGAAATTCCCGTTCGTCAGGGCGGTGACGGAACTGTCACCGATCAGGGTACTGATCAGCGCGGCCGTCTCGCCGTTATAAAGGAACACGGCCTGCCCCAGGTTGAGGGCCCCCCCCACGACGACGATGTTGCCGTTGCTGAGCGTCACGGTGGGCTCGTACCCGAAATACCCGTTCTGGGGTAGTTCGAGGCGGAAGTTAGGAAACGCGTTTGCGCCCGCGTCGATGACCAGATTGCTGGGTGTCGAGCTGACGGTCAACGTGGCCACCGTGGTCGTGGCGCTGCCGGCCGAATTGGTGAAGACGGCGCGGTACAGGTCGCCGCTCTCGGCCGAGGTGGGCGTGAACGCCAGCGTGTCGGCGGTGGCGCCGGGGACATCGGTGAAGGTGGTCCCGCCGTCGCTGCTCACCTGCCACTGCACGGTGGGGGCCGGGACGCCGGACGCGGCCGCGACGAACGACACGGGGCTGCCGGCGCTGACGGTCTGGCTCGTGGGATTGGTGGTGACGGTCAAGCCGTCGGTGATCGTCACCTCGGCGGCCGTGGCGATGGGGAAGCCGTCGATCGTGGCGAGGATCGCGTTGCTGCCCACGGCCGTGGCCGAGAACGTCGCCGTGTAGGTGCCGTCGCCGTTGTCCGTGACCGGACCGAACGTCCCGGCGCCCGTCCCCGTCCCCAATTCGAAAACGACCGTGAACCCGCCCGTCGTCTCCTGGGTACCGTCGGCATCGATGGCCTTCAGGGTGACCGTGGTCGTGCTCGCGATCGGGACCGACGGCGGCGCCACCGCGATGGTCGATCCTTCGAGGCTCAGCGCCACGACCGTGATGCCGGGTGGCAGGGACGTGAGCGATTGATTGTTGATCGTCGTCTCGAACGTGCCCGTCCCCGGGCTCGTGGCCGTGAACGTGGCGGAATAGGTCCCGTCGCCGTTGTCCGTGACCGGGCTGAACGATCCGACCCCGGTGTCGAGCGCGAAGCCGACCGGCAGGCCGCCGGTGGTTTCCTGGTTCCCGTAGCTATCCCGGGTCGTCAGGGTTACGGTTGTAGTGCCTCCGACCGGCAGGGCCGGGGCCATCGCCGACACGGTGGATTCGGCCAGATCGACGGCCCCCGGGGTGACGGTGACGGCCGGTGCCGAAGTTGTCACCGGCTGACCGTTGACGGTCGCGGTGATCGTGTTGGTCCCGGCAATGTTGCCGGTGAACACGGCGGTGTAGGTCCCATCGCCGTTGTCGGTGACGGGTCCGAACGTTCCGGTGCCGCCGCCGCTCCCCAGGCCGAACGCGACCGAGAGACCGCCGCTGGTCTCCGCCACGCCTGAGACGTTGACGGCGGTCAGCGTGACCGTCGCCGTCCCACCCGCGCTCGACGCTGGCGGGGACCAGGGAGATCGTGGACCGCGAGGGATCGGCCTGGGTCACCGCCAGGGTGTAGCTCTGCGACTCGGCAAGGCCCACGCTGTCGGTGGCCGCCACGGTGAAGCTGACCGTTCCCCGCCGCCGTGGGTGTTCCCGTGATGGTCAGGCTGTTGGTCCCGCCGGTGGGGATCGACAGGCCGGGTATGGAGCCGGTGACGTTGCTCACCGCCAGTGTGATGCTCCCGGTCCCGCCGCTCGCGGCAATCGTCTCGGCGTAAGGGGTGTCGACCGTGCCGCCCGGCACGGGGTTGAGGGAAATCGGCGCCGGCACCGTGAGCACGAACACCGTACCAGACAGGTCATCCACCGCCGGCGCGGAGGAGTCATCGAACTGGAGGGGCAGGCTGATGGTATTGAGGCCGGGACCGGCCGGCGCATCCTGTTCGTTCATGGGCGTGTCGCCGGAAGGCCCGACCTGCACCCACGCCGAGCCGTTGTATTCGGCGGCCGTGTGCCATTGCCCGTCATCGCCGAAATAGGACAGCGTCGCCTGTTTGAGCTGCGGCGTGGGGACCTGGGCGTTGAACGTGACCTGGCGCTGGCCCCGGTGCCGGCGTCGATCCCCATGGCCTGCACGTCGAAGCTCCCCCGGGACACCTGACCGACCGGGTCGGCATCGGGGTCCTTCGTGTAATTCTCTAAAGAGAACTGGGCCGTGCCGGTGAAGGAACTGTCGGTCGTCAAGGTCCCCGACATTTGTTGATGATCGGCCGGATCGTCGGCCGCCACGGTCGCCGTGGCATTCGGGCCCTGGGCCGTGGAACTGTTGACGTTGGCGATGTCCGTGGAACCGAGGTCGCCGATGAGTCCCTGGACGATCGAGACAAGGACACCGGCGGAATTCTGGGTGAAGTCCGCCGCCGGCGCCGCCCCGACGGCACCGACGAACGTCTGCAAGACGCCGATCGATTGCGAGTAGTTACCCTGGTCCAGGTCGGTGCTGGCCATCGTCAGGTCACCGGCCAGCGCGGTCGCTTCGTCCTGAGCGTCGATGTACTGGGGATAGAGGAGTTGCTGCAAGTTCAGGTTACCGGGCGGGGGAGCCGAGCCTCCCGACGAGGCGGGAAACGGTGGCGCCGCCCCGGTGCCGAGGGTCTGTATGACGTGATCCCGATACCATTCCCAGACGTTGCTGTGCCCAAGGCCCAGGGGGCTCAGGTTGTATTGCGCGTTGACGGTCTTCGTCGGGTCTTGGATCTGGATCTGTGTTGGATCTCCCTGGAGATTGAAGAACGCCTCTTTCCAATCCCCATCGGGCACGAGGCAGGACGGGCAAGTCGTCAAGATCTCGAGGTTGGAGTTCTGCTGGTATAAGTCCTCCACCTGGTTGACCCGGCTGGGAACAGTCACGGACGGGTCATTATAGGCGGTGCTGCGAATCGAATAGATGAGGAGCGCGGCCAGGGCGAAGGGCGGCGGAGCGGCCATGCTGACGTCAACGGACGTATGGATATTCGCCGGGTGGGGATCCAGAAAGGTCAGCTTATAGTATCCCTCCTGGAGGGCCGGCTCCTCGGGAGAGCGCTGGTTCACCAGGTCTTGCATCGCCTGGCCGATCACTGCCGATCCCCGGCTGTGGCCGATGAGGTGGACGTCGATGACGTCGTTGGTCCCGAGCTGGGCGTTGAGCGCGTCGGCTTGTCCCAGGATCTGCTGGTAGAGCCGGTGCCCGCCGATGACCGCTTGGCCCGTCCCCGACAACAGGCTGCTGTTCCAGTTGAAGGCGATGCCGCCGAAGCGTAGTCCGCGCCCGCGGGCAAGAAGCCCTGGAGCGCGGCGGCCATCTGCTGGGGCCAATCCGGCGGCGTGCTCGTGATCTGGAATCCATAGGTTACGTCGGCGATGACCCAGATCTTGAAATGAGCTCGACTGTCGTAGGTCGTTAAGTTGGCCGGTACCTTCCCCTGAGCATCCACCACCACGGCAAGGACGTAGGGAAGGCTCGGGTCCGGGGCCAAGGGCAGGATCAGGTTGTCTTGTCCCGGTTGACTGGTTCCTTGTGCCCCCCAGTTACTATTCTGTTGACTCAGGTCGATGGAAGGAGGCGTCTGAGGGTGCCCTGGTTGCAAGTTGGTGACCGCGTACGGCTGCCCCACCGCCACGTTGTTGGGATCGTCGCTCTCGAACGTGGGTTGGTCGGAGCGGTAAATCTGGATGTAGAAGGGCTGCGTCAGGTCCGGGTTGTTGATGTCGTAATCGACGATGGCTTCTCGCGAGTCCGTGGTCTTCACCGAGTCGATCGTGACGTCCGGCAGCGAAACGCGCAGGACCGCCTGGGCTCCGGAGCCGGTTTCCACCGAGGCGGCGATCTGGTCATTTCCGTTCGGAGAATCCGTGACGAAGAGCGCGCATCGACCGTACCGGAGACGCCGTCGATCATGTCGCCCTCGGCGAGGAGCAGTTCAGGCGGTGAGACCTTGAGGGTGGTCGGATCCGTCAGGTCGACCGAACCATTCGTGAGCTGGAATTCGAGGGGACTGGCATAGAGTTCCTTGTCGCCCGAGGCGTTGGAGGCGACGTAGGTCACCGGGACCGACGATTCCCCATCGGAGGTCCCCGTGGGGACGGGACTGACACCGACCTGATCATACGCGCTAAAGCTGGCGATATCATTCCCGGAGTCCGCCACGTCGGCGACCTGGACGAGGATCCGTCCGCCCGACGGATTTGCGATGCTGGCGAACACACCGGGCCCTGGCTCGAGCGGCGCAAACCCGGGTTGCGCCGCGTTCAGTGCGGCGGCCCCGGCGGCGGTCAGGTCTCCGGAAAACACGACGATCTGGCCGTCGGCACTGATCCCCGGGCTGGTATTCAGGCCGGAAAATCCCATGTACGCGCCGGCGATCGTGACGGGGGATTGGCCGAGCTGGAAGACTTCGATCGCGTTTTGATAGTTGACGACGACGGCACCATCGTTGGCGATCACGGCCGGGAGCCCCGGCGTGCTCACGGTGAGCGCCGCGCCACCGGACAGTGCGGAAAACCCCGGAACCTGGTGGCCATCGATGTACAGATCCAATTCATTCCAGGTCACGTCCTCATACGCAAACTGCGTACCGTCGGGCGAGATGGTCGGCTGGAGGACGACGTCGCTGCCCGCGGAAAGCGTGACCGAATCGGCGGAACCGTGGGCGAGAGGCCCCGAGCCATCGGTGCCGTCCGGCCGCCACGTCCGAATGTACGAGTCGAGCAGGAATGGCTGGGAAACACTCTCCGTGGTGACCGAGTCCGTCGCGATG
This sequence comes from uncultured Planctomycetota bacterium, assembly GCA_963845755.1. Lineage (GTDB taxonomy): Bacteria > Planctomycetota > Planctomycetia > Isosphaerales > Isosphaeraceae > CAWJTV01. The sequence continues at coordinate 90,483 of CAWJTV010000006.1, read as the reverse complement.
ACGTCGCCGCTGTCGTCGATCTGGGGAGAGCCGGAATCCCGATTGCCGTAGCTCAGGGCCGAGAGGTCGACCGACCCATCCGCGCCGGACGTCGCTTCGTCCACCAGTCCGAAGCCGGAGTCGGAAACCCCGAGGAAGGCAACGGCTGCTGAATCATTGACCGACGCCGAGGATACTTGCGTCAGGGGTTCGCCGGGTCCCGAGCCGTCGGCCGGAACCGGCGTGTCTCCCGTCTGGGCCACCACGACATAGTTGGTGGACGGGCACAACCGGTCCTCCAGCCGTTCCCACCGCGGGAAATGCACCCGGTCGGGCTTGCAGGAAGGTGACTTGCGCCACCGTGCCGGCGGGTTGTTGCGACGGGACGCCCCGGGGCGAGAGCGGGAAGCCAACCGCATGAAAGGATCTCCAGTCGTCGGAGCCGGTCTGCTGCCGACGCACAACAGTGTGCCTTCGGCCAGGCCCAGCTCGTCCGCGTTGACGACGACAGCCTGAATCGGCGTAAAGGGCGAAACGGGGGCTCGGGCGCCGCATCCTGGCGGTCGAGGCCGGATCCTTGCGTATCCACGGCCCTCGCCACGCCGATTCTAAGGGAAAGCACCTCGAGAAACAACGCACCAGTCCGGTTCCGGGAGCCCCTAGCCCAATGCACGTCAAATGCAGGATGCGGAACTGCCTCGGTCTGATCGACCGAAGCCACTTAGACCCCTTTAAGGCGCTCGGAAAAAATGAATCCACTGGCACGCTGTCTGCTCTTGAGTCCTTCGGAGAGTGATCTCCCGAACCGAAGGAGGACCACCATGAAACCCCTTGTCTCCGATGCGCTGTGGAAGCGCCTGGAGCCCTTGCTGCCACCCCCGCCTCCGCGCCGCTTCCGCTTCCCGGGACGCAAACCCCTGGACTACCGCAAGATCCTCACCGGCATCTTGTTCGTGCTCAAGACCGGCATCGCCTGGGACGACTTGCCCGCCGACCTCGGCTGCGGCTGCGGCAAGACCTGCCGGTCCTACCTGCAGGCGTGGCAGCAGGCCGGTGTCTGGCGCCAGTTGCACGCCGTCTTGCTGGCCGAGCTCGACGGCGGCGCTGACGCGATCGACTGGGAGCGGGCGCTGATCGACGCCTCCTTCGCCAAGGCCCCGGAAGGGGGCGAGGATACCGGCCCGAATCCGACGGACCGGAGCAAATCCGGCAGCAAGCACCACGTGATGACCGACGCCCAAGGCGTGCCGCTGGCGGCGACGGTGACCGCCGCCAACGTCCCCGAGATCACCCAGGTCTTCACGACGCTCGACGACATGCCGCCGGTGGGCGGCAAGCCGGGGCCGAAGCGGCAGAAGCCCGACCGCTTGCAGGGGGATCGGGGCTACGACTCGGAACCGGTGCGGCAGGGTTTGCGCGGCCGGGGGACCACGCCGGTGCTGGCGGCCCGCAATACGGAGCACGGCAGCGGTTTGGGCAAGTCCCGCTGGTACGTAGAGCGGACCATCGCGTGGCTGCACTCCTTCGGCCGGCTGCGCCGCCGTTTGGATCGGCTCACCGAGATTCAAGACGCGTTCCTCAAGTTAGCATGTTCCTTGATCTGTTTGAGGCTCCTGGGCCAGTGAACTCATTTTTTCCGAGCTGCTCTTAAGGAGAAGATTTGGCGCACTTGAGTCAAGTTTTTGGATCAAGCTGCCACAGGAACTTTTGCTTTCTCTATATGTCGGTTCACCTCTCGATCGAAACGGTCCAGCGCGGCGCAGCGGAGTGCCGTCGGGGAACTCTTCCGCGAAGATCTCCCCGAGTGCCGGCCGGAACAACCGCGCATGACACCGCGTGAACCACATCGCCACCCGGAGCCCCTTGGCGGTCACCGTGTAGCGATGGGATGCGGGGGCGCGTTCAATCAGGCCGTGCAGACGCAAGCGGCGGAGTTGGTACGTCAGCCGGCCCTGGGTCCATTGGCTGGGATCAACCCCCAGCAGTGAAGCCAGATGCTCCCGCAGATCACCACTGCGAAATCCCCGGGGCAACAGCCGCAGCACCAACAACACGCTCAACAACGCCTGCACCAGCTCGTCACTGAACCGCAAGGCCGACGCCCGTTGTTCGCCCACGCGGCACGGACCGGTCACTTCCCGGAACACCGCCTCGGAGAAGGCGAAGTCTTGGCTGGTCTTCTCGACGTCCAATAGCCGTCGTGTGGCTTGAAAGCCCAACTCCCGCAACGCGGGAAGATTCTCCAGCTTCCGACCCAGGCCGAACTCCCCGGCATCGTTGACGGTCAGCTCCGTCCGCAACGCACGGCCTTCTTTGAAATACTGTTTCAGACGACTCGTCTTATAGTCCACGTACAGCGACGGGATGACCCCCTCGCGCACCACGCGGGTGCGGAACGGACCCGGCGTCGTCTTGATCACGCGCCGCTGGAAGATGAGCTGCAGGTTGTCGGGACGCCCCAGGTCGATGTTCTCGCGGAGCACCTCCTCGAAGAAGATCCGGCCATGCACCGGTCGATCAAAGACCTGAGTGCGGGCAAACTCCACCTGACTCATCGAGGCCTGATAACGATACCCGGCCCGCTGCTGGTCCACGGTGAACGGACCGGGGAGATGGTTCTGCCATTTGCTCAAGAACAAGAGGATCCGCGCCGGCGTCAAACTGTCGGCCAACTCCTGCATCCGCTGGGGGTTGGCGCAGCTCAAGATCCCGTTGGCCAATTCCTCGTAGCCGATCCCCTCCTTGGCGAGTTGACGTTTGAGATATTCATGGCCGTTGAAACACAGCTTGGCCCCGTAGGGGAAGTACGAGCTGTACTTGAGGAAGAACAGCCCGAAGTCGGCGTCAACGGCATAGAAGTCATATTGATTGATCATCGCGGTGGATTCGACGATCCAAGGGTAGGTCTCCCCACGGGCATTGCGCCGACCTTCGGTGCGGAAGGTCCTGGCCTTCTCCTGAGCCTTTCCGATGAAGAGCACGCCCTCGGTCTCGGAGAATTGAGCCAGGTACTCGGCCGCCAGGTCTTCTTTGCGCCGACCCTTCTCGAAGCTGATGATCGGGATCTGATCGTCCTCCGCAAATTGGTCGATCGCGTCGAGGAATCGCTCGGTGATTTCCTTCATCTGATGGGATGAGATCGCACCCTGCCCATAATGGTCGCGGAGGAAGTAGAACACGGCCCGAGGCGTTTGGAGCTGAGGCTGGTAAATGTTGAGATAGACCCGATCCAGGGATTCCAGTTCGAGCGTCACGTGGTGGTCGATGACTTCGGCGATGGTGCGCGGCCAGCTCATGGCCGACTTGCGGCCAGTGACGTCGGAGGCGACGTGTTGTAAACTCATAACGGGCTCCGGGGGTTGGGTCCGAAGGACCACCAACCGCTCAGCGGTTTCAGGAACGGGGGCATTGCCTCTGTTTTCGACTCCCCGGAGCCCTTTGCCCAGAGCCCGGTCTTCATGCGTCAGTTGGTTAGAGGCGAAGCCTCGCTAGGCCCTTATGGGCCGGGCATCGACAATTTGTTGTCGATGTTTCTACGCCGGTACTTTGAGGGTCTGCAACAGCTTGCGGACTTCGTCTTGGATGGCTTGATAATGATTCTCCAACGGGCCGCGATTCTCGAGGGGGAGCGGGGGATCGGATTCGGGCTGACACGCCTTGGCCAGAATCGGTTTGAGCACCTGCTCACGCACGATTCCCACCGCGGCCATCGTCCGAAGACCCGACTCCGTGGCCGCGTAACGCCGCGACTTCTGCACACGCTCCACCAACCCCTTGGCCCGCAGCTTCTTCAGGTCGTACGACGCCTGTCGTGGACCGTACTCCGCCTCGCTCTGACCCGTCAGATCCCGAACTTGGGCCGCCAGCTCTCGGCTGACCAGGCCACCGGGACGACTCGACAACATCACCACCGCCTGCAACACGGCCACCATCCGCGGGCGATTCACATCGATCCCCGCCACGCGGCTGCGACCCACCTGCGAGGGCAAGAGCAACGCTTCCAACGTCCCATCATCCAGCGTGGCGGCGTCCACGCACCGGACCACCGCCAGGAACCGCTCCAGGATGTCCCTCAAGTGCCCCGCGATCTCCGGCAACGCCCACAGCGAGCGATGCCAATGCTGTTGATCTCGAAGGTTGTGCACGATCACCTCCGTCCGCCAGACGCGGCCGCCTTTGGTATACATCTTCAGGGTCAAGCTCCCGCAGTGGATCTTGAACACCGTCAGATCATACGTAGGTCTCTCGGTCACGACTTGCAAACGAGGGTCGCGCTTGGTCCGTTCCCGGGTGTTGGGGCGGTGCTTGTAACCGAAGATCGTGATCACCCTCTTGAGATCCAACTGGGCTCGGGTGCGATCGATCAGGCCCTGAAAGGCCGTTTCCAGATCCCGACCACCCCGGAACAGCAGGTTGCGGCTGTACTCGACCTGATAGATCGAGAACGCGTACTGGCAGTGCATCTTCTTCTGTTCGGCCACATCCAAGGCCAGACAGAGGCACTGAGACAGCCAATACCGCAGGACCTGTTCCAGCCGCCCTATCGCGCCAGCTTGGCGCAAGGTATCTGCGAGCTGGTTCAGGTCTGCGGCATTGTCCCAATCGGTGAAGCAGTTACCTTCCTTGGTGAAGCGGATTCCTTGCCGCGTCGCCTGGTTGGCCACGTATTCATGGCCGTTGAGGATGACCAGGGCGCCGAAGGGAGGGTGGCCGCACATGCGGACGGTCAGATGTCCCCAGTCGGCATCCCAGATATGAAAGAAGTAGTGATTGACGTAAGGGAACGGCTCCTTGCGGCGGAGGTTGATCCCGTCGTTGCCGTAGCGTTGCACGTCCCAGATGGGGGCCGGGGCGCGGTTGACCAAGACACAGAAGATCCCCGTGCGCGTGGGATCGGTGGGCAGGTACTGTTCGCCGATCTCATGCTTCCGTTCGCCGGCGCGACAGTCGATCACCGGAATCCCGTGCTTCTTGGCCCAGCCCCGCATGCGGCGGCTGAACCGGCCTGCCAGGCGCATCAGGTGGGTATTGTCGAGATGGTCGTCCGAGTCGAACAGGTCGCGCCACCAGGTGCGAAAACCTCCCGGAGTCTGCGCGATCGGGAAGTAGGCGTTGATGGTCAGCCGATCGATGCAATCGTAGACGCCTTCGAGCCGGGAGGCATAATGCCGACTCAAGGGATCGGGACCGAAGAGAGTCGGGTCCGGCTTGGGCCGACGCCGACGATGGGACTTGGGGTTGGGTCGCTTGGGTCCCTGTGGAGGAAGACGCCTGGGTTTGGGCTTGGGAACCGATTGGTGCCCCGGCGGAGGAAGGATCATCGGAGGGCTCCTGCGTCACAAGGTGCAGCGCGTCATGATAGCCGGACAACTGCCCCGCAGGGGCCACTTTTTCGGCGCAGTCCCGAAAAAGCGTAGAGTCTACCTCCGTAGGATCTCTGCGCCGTGCGCGCATGTTTCGGCGGTTTACGCCGCTCGACCGACCGCTGCCGGGACTCCATCATGGTACAACCGCACGATGGCACCGAGCATCTGATGCCCCTTCGGGCTGACGTGCCACCGATGGCTGTGAGGCACCTTCACAATCAACCCGCGCACGTGCAATCGCTTCAGCAGGCGACCTACCGCGTGGCTTTGGCGACGCCGCTCCCCGGCATCCTCGGTCGAGCCGTACACCGCCTCTCGGATGTCGGCGTTGCGGAAGCCACGCAGCAAGTTCTCGCCCCGGAGCACCGCCTGGAACCACTTCACGTCTCCGGCGCTGGCCGGGTTGAACCCGGCATGACTTCGCCCGGAGACCACCACCGGTTCGGTCAGCTCCTCGACCTGTCGATAAGCCGGCGCCGGATCGTCCACCACCGCCAACGCGTCCAGGTAGCGGCGGTTCGACGCCAATGCCACCTCGCGGTAGCGATACAGGTTGATCACCCCTTTGTTCATCGGGCACCAGACCATCTCCCGGCGCCCTTGACGGGGCCGTAGCCGCCGCACCCGAAACTCGGACGGGTTATTGATCACCGTCTCGATCCGCAGCACCCAGCCGAATTTGTCGTACATCTTCAGCCAATTGTTCTTCATCCGGTGCTTGATTCGCGCCCCGGGCCAACGACCCTTCTGGCAATCCGTCAGCACCTCCCCCTCGAACCGCGGATGGAATCTCCGCCCCAGGAAACTCAAGATCTCTTTCGCCGAGAAGTTGACCGCGGCGTGGTCCAGCAGCCGCGGATAAAGACCAGCCAACGCCTCGCGGCCGGTGAAGATCAAGTCGGTGGCATACTCGGCTTGGTTGACGACCCCATAATAGCTGTAGCTGCGAAACCACCGCTCGTTCATCAAAGGATTGACCTGGCGCACCAGGCGGTTGAGGATCTTGGCCCAGTTCAACTGGGCGAACGAATCGGCCAACTCCTGGGCGGCCGTGGGATCGTCCAGGGCCGTGAAGGCATTGTCTTTCAGATCGAATCCCAGCCGCTGTTGGAGTAGCTGCTTTTCCAGCCAGGAGTGGCCGTTGACGTAGACCTGGGCAGTGAACGGGAACCAGGTCGTCAGCCGGATGTAGATCAGGCCCAAGTCCGGATCGAGGAAGTAGAAGTACAAGACGCGCTGTTGCCGGCGTGCATTGACCAGGCGGGGGCGATCCTTGCCGTGAACCAACCGAAAGCTGGTGCAGCATTCCATGCAACAGAAGACGCAGACCAAGCCTTCGAAGATCGGTCGTTGTCGGAGGATGTCATCGACCAGTTTGTCCTTGCGGTGGAAGCCCTGAAGATAGCGGTATTCGGCGCCGGCCTCCTGGGCCATCCGCTTGGCGAAGTTGACCAGGGCCTCGGACTGCTTCTCGGCGAAGGCCATGAAGTCGCAACGCTTGATCTTGAGGACGTGGTTGACGAAGCCTTCGAGGGCCGGCCCGTTGGTGAAGGGCAGATAGCCCTTGAAGAGGACGCGATCAAAACACGAGAGCACGGCGACGATCAAGCTGGTAAACTTGGTGACGAAGCGCGACAGCGTCTTCATGGCGTTCTCCTTCGGGATAGGGCCGTTTCCAATCCCATTCTGACGGGAGAACGCCGTTCTTCCCATTCTTCTTGGTTGCGGCGAATGGACCCCGGTTGCGACGGACCCTAGCGATGTGAGCGATGTCGCGATGGATTTTCAGTTCCGTGTGATCCGTGGTCCATTCTGATCCGGATCTGATCTGCGCGTGATCCGCTTCCCTCTTTGGTTGCGGCTCCGCCGCGTTAGGGTGATTGAGAATTTAAGCGAAGGCATCGATTCACTCGCGACAAGACGGAGCAGGAACCGCGCTCGTTCAGTCCCGCTCCGACGGCGGAAGATCCCGCAAGGCCCGCGCCGCCGCTCGTTCTTCACGCTTGCTCGGCCGCTTCGACGGCGGCTCCGGCTCCTTCAACCGTTGGCGGTGGCGGAGGATCTCGCGGGCCTCGGCCGAGCCGAGGAGCTGGTGGGCCCGGCTCGAGCTGAGACCGGTGGCGGCCGCAATCTGACCGACGGACAACCCCGACTGATAGGCTTCGACAATGGCCCGGATCCGCTCGCGCCGGGCTTCTTCCAGTCCTTCCGTGGCGCGGCGGAGCCGCGCGGCGAACCGCTCTTGATGCCGGAGCGGTTCAGGGAACTCGGCGTTGGTATCCATTCCTCCAATCTAAAGCATCGGCCCGGTGGCCGTCCAGCAACCTGGACGGCTTCCGGTTAATATCTGATCCGCCGTAGCTCGATCACTTCGTGAATTCCGCTTGTGGATATCAAAAAATCAACCTAATACCGAGATTTAATGGCCGTTTCTCGATTCGGCGGCCCGAGATTTGCTCCTTAAATCGGTCATGAAAACTCCAAAAGCTTCTACCGTCGTCGGCGTGTTCGAGGACCGACTCCACGCCAACCAAGCCATCACCGAGCTTCACCAAGCCGGGTTCGATCAGAGCCAAATCGGCGTCGCGATGCGCCATGCCGAAGGTGAAGGGGATCTCACGGCCACCGACTACAATTCGCATGCCGGATCGGGCGCCGTGGCCGGGGCCTTGACCGGCCTGGGATTGGGTGCCCTGGCGGGCCTCGGAGTCCTGGCGGGCGTGATCCCCGTCGTCGGCCCCGCCATCGCGGCCGGGACCTTGGGGGTCATCCTCTCCAACGCCGCCGCCGGAGCCGGGATCGCCGGACTCGTCGGTGCCCTGGTCGGTGCCGGGATTCCCGAGCATGAAGCCAAGTATTATCACGGCGAATTCGAGGCCGGGCGGGCCATCGTCACCGTCAATGCCGGCAGCCGCTCGGACGAGGGGACCGCCATCCTGCGACGGTGCGGCGGCTATGACATGAGCACCCGGGAAGCGGCCGTGGTTGCGACCTGATTCGGTCGAGCCGGGCTCGAACAGACATTAACGGCCAATCGATCAAACGGGGGTGCTTCGGCATCCCCTTTTTTCGTCGGTCTCCGCGCTCAGCCCCCGCCTGGTCAGGTCCGCCGGTCATCCTCCCGTCGCAGATTGGGCGCAGGGGGCCTCGTACCTCTGTAGGGATTGGAAGCCACAAACACCATGTCCGCGAGCAAATTGTTAATTTGAGACATTATCGTTTCGATGCCTGCCTGGTGGCACGCCTGGTGCCGTAGGATCGATTGCGAGAAGGATCCCGCACAGACACGGTCCGCCTCCCGACGTTGATGAACGACATCCCGGGATCCCATGAAGAGGCCCTCTGTTGCGGCAGTTCATGGGCAACCAGCTTCTCAGCCAGGTCGGCAATCTGCTCGGTTTGTTCGCGCAAAACTTCCCGATCGTGTCCACTTCCGCCGTCTTCCCGAACGGTACGACCGATGGGAACGGCCTGCCGATCGCCGCGTCGCAGGACGCCCTGAGTGCGTTCAACTTGCAGGCCAGGAACGCCCAGCAGACCGCGGCGTTCCGGCTCGGCAACGGGCTGTCGATCCTCCCCGGGGCGTCCCAGGCGTCCTCGCGGCTCCGACCGATCCTCTTCGGCTCCGGGCTCGGCTCGACCAGCCTGGCCTCGGCGCTCCAGAACTTCCCGTTCGGCAGCACCGGATTCAACTCGGCTGTGTCGGACGCGTTCAACGGCAGGTTCCCCACGGAAGCGGCCCGCAGGGCCGCAGCAACCCAGCCCGGGGTGAAACCCCGGGAATCGGGTGCACGCGCCCTCCTCATGCACCCTGAAAGGGTGCCGGAGGGTCGTCCTGCGGCCCTTCAGGCCGCCGGAGTTGGGTGGGTGCCGAGGACCCCGGGTTTCACCCGGGGCTAGGTTTCTGCGGCCCTTCAGGCCGCCGGAAATCGGCCGTCCTTGTGTGCGCAACCCGAATGTTACGCGCTCTAGGTGCTCGAGGTTGCCAGACACCTCGCAGGACGCCGAGCACGCCTGCGCCGTGGCCATGGGGCGAATGCGGGTCGCCCGCCGTGTCGGCGTGCTGGTGGTGTCGGCGGTGCTTGGCGACCCACATCAAGTGCGGCCCCTGGACGGCCATCGAGCCGAGGACGGCGAAGACGAACTTCACCACGATGTTCGTCTCAATGGAGCGGTGGACGAACAGCGAGTGGTAGCCGACCGTGATCCCCAGGGCGGTCAAGACTTACAGGCTCTAAAGGAGGCCCAGATCGGTCCAGCGGAATCCCCAGCCTCAGACGATGAACGGGGCGGCCACCACGCCGAGAAGCGGGACGATGATGGCGACGAGGAACCCTCGGGTAGCTTCATCGTCTCCGGCGATTCCGGCTGGGCTCTTGAGCCAGATCCCAACAACGGGCGACACGAACCCGGCTTCTCAAGCCGAAGGCGATGGGACAGGATGCCGTGGTGGGAGGATCGCTCCTACTCACCGGCTGATCACCTGGGGGTCGATGGAATAACGGCCGAATCCCTCCATGCCAAACAGTCCGACCAGGATTGACATGCCGTGTCGAGTTTCGAAGGTGCGGGACCCATTCTCGACATTGAAGAGCCTATCCAAATATATTTTTGCTCAATCAACAATTCGTAAATATCGGCATGCAATTTGCTCTACAATGATTCCCTGAGAGCTCACTCCGGCCCCGGCCGGGCGAAGGGAGTTGCGATGTCCTACGACAAGGATCAGGCGACCCGAGAGTTTGGGCGCTGGAGTGAGAACTATGATCGGAGTATCCTCCAGTGGTTGTTGTTCCGCCCCGCGCATCGGGCCATCATCACTCGGATCCGGGACGGGATCGGCGATCGGCCATCGATGATCCTCGACGTCGGGTGCGGCACCGGGGTCTTCGCGTCGCGTATCCGGGAAGCCTTGCCCCATGCGAAAGTCTGGGGTGTCGATCTGGTCGCGGCGATGCTGTCCAAAGGACGCGCGCGCTGGCGGGCCCATCGGGGGCAGGTCGCGCCGGTCCAGGGTGATAGCGAGCGGCTGCCTTTCCCCGACGGTGCCTTCGACGTGGTCACGTGCGCCAATAGCTTCCATCACTATCCGCATCAACAACGTGCGATCGAGGAGATGCATCGCGTCCTGAAGCCCGGCGGGCGGTTGATCCTGGTCGACGGGAGTCGCGATAGTCCATGGGGATGGCTCATTTACGATGTCTGTGTCGCGGGGGTAGAAGGTGACGTCTTACACGCTTCGGCACGCCGGGTCCGCGAGCTGTTCGCCCGTGGCGGATTCGTCGGCACCTCCCAGGAAGTCCATCACGGCCTCGCGCCCTTCCTGTTGACCGAGGGGGTGGCCCGGCCTGCCGTCGAACGCCCGCCCTCGCAGACCCGTCGGTCTCGTTCTTTGCCCGGGCCCCGCCCAAGGATCCGGACTATCCGTCGGAGCGAGGGTCCCTTGAAGATCACGATCGCCGCGGTGCAGATGCAGTCAGAGTCCCGACAAGTCGCCGCCAACGTCGAGCAGGCCGACCTCCTGCTCGCCGAAGCCCACCTGTCGCATGCGGCCCTGGCGGTCTTGCCCGAGCTGTTCAATACGGGATATGGCCTGATTCCCGACTTCGCCCCGTATTCCGAGGGGTTCGACGGGCCGACGTTGCGGCACCTGTCCCGACGTAGCTGTCAGTGGCGGATGGGGATCGCAGGCGGTTTCGCCGAGCGCGATGGCCGTCACCTCTATGACGCGCTGGCCCTCTGCCTGCCCGATGGCTCGGTTCACGTCTATCGCAAGCGGCATCTGGTCTTCTGGGAACCGTTCCGATTCCGACGCGGATGTTCGCCGCTGGTCGTCCCGACGCCCTGGGGAGGGATTGGCCTGGCGGTTTGCGCCGACATGATTCGGCGCCCGGTGTGGGACGACTATCGCGGCCGGATCGACCTGGCGGTGATCGCCGCCGCCTGGCCGGATTTCGCCTCCGGGCCCGGCAGCCGTGGACATTGGCTCTTCGGCGGCCTTGGCCCCCTCTCGGCCGAAATCCCGGCCAAGGTCGCGCGCGACCTCGACGTGCCCGTCGTCTTCGCCAACCAGTGTGGAGCCACGCGGACGACGATCCCCCTATTCGGCCTGCGCCTGGTCGAGGAGATCGCCGATCGGTTTGCCGGCCGGAGCAGTATCTGCGGCGGTCGGAACTGCCCCCCGGTCATCGCCGAAGCCGGACCGCGGCTCGTCCTATCCGACGTCGTCCTTCTCGATCCCGGAGGTCCCCATTAATGGCTTTCTACGTCGCCGTCGGTCCTCGCTTGTTCCTCTTCCGGGCCGGCATGCTCCTGACCGGCGTCATGGGCTCGTTGACCTACTGGTGGGCTTGCCGCAGGCGCCCCGCAGTCCTGCCGCCTTGTTCCTCGCCCGAGGCACCGGCGGCCGTTCCAGGTCACTCCGATTTGCCGCCGACCGATCGAGGGCCGACTTTCTCCCTGTCGGTCCTTGAAAATGCGGACGAACGATGTGGGGCTTTGCGATGACCTCCAATAGAGCAACTGCAGGGGAGATCCGTCGTATTCGCAAAGCGTGCGAGGCCCTTGAATGCGATGAAGAAATGACCGCCCTTGTCCTGGCATCGCACCGTCATGATCGCAGTCTCCTGGATATCATGGTGGCCGACGGTGGCGATCTGGTCGGGTATGTCCGTCACAAGATTGCGATCTGGGAGGCGATCCTCGCCGACCCGTGCGACGAGCCGACCATCCTTGCCTTCCACGCCGAACCAAGGCCGACAGGATGATATAACCTCAGCGTTTGGGCGGCTCCCGGTAACCCCGTTCATTGGCGTAACGGAACAGCGACTGCTCGATCGTATCGGACAGCCCCAGTCGGCAATCGAGTGAAAAAAGCCGTCGAGCCACGACTTCCACTCCGGCAAATCCTTGAGCGTAACGACCGTGGCACGGGTCGGCCCCCCTAGCCTGGGTCGCGCCGGACCCGCCCATTTCTCCTGGGTCCACGGCCGCCAGGTTTGAGCGGCCTGTCGAGAGCCTGGGTTCTGGAGCGCTTAACTTTTGCATGGCGCACGCCCTATGGCCCCGCGAGTTCACCCCCCGGAACCCCCCCTTCGCAAGGCAGTGAGTTCAGGGTCTTGGCGTTCCACCGCGGATCCGAGGTCCGTATCATAAATACCCATCGGATTGCACCTTCGGTCCTCTCAGGAGTCCTTCGGTTATGGAGGTCGCCGTCTTTTCCGCAGCTGTCCGGAGTCCTTCGGTTCTCAACGACACCCCGTTTGCCGCCGAGGTGCTCAGTCGGCTTCCTCTGGCCGACTCGGTGTGGCGGTTGCTGCACTACGCGATGGCGGATTCGTGGCTGGATGATCTCTCGGCGCGACATCGCGGGCCCTGCTTCGAGAAGCAGTTGAAGTTCCGCACGCTGGCCCCTCTGATCACCGATGCCTTGATCGAGCACGAGGGGAGTGGCTACCAGGCCTTCACGCGGGCCCAGGAACAGGGCACGCTGCCGGTCTCGATCACCTCGTCCTATGACAAGTTGGGGAACCTGCCCCGGCCCCTCAGCGAGGCCCTGCTCGCCGAAGGCACCCAGCGGCTCAACGCGGTCCTGCCTGAGACCCTGGCCGTGGAGCCGTTGCCGGCGTGTTGGGCCGGGTTCGAAGTCTTCGGGGCCGACGGCAAGGCGATCAAGCACGTTCGCCGGCTCCTCAAGCCGTTGCGCGGCTTGCAGGCGGGGATCCTCGGTGCGCGGGCGTCGGTGGGCTTGGACCTGCGGACGGGCCTGGCCGTCGCGATGGTGGGCCACCTCGACGGCGAAGCCGGTGAAGCGGCTCTCACCGAGGGCCTGCTGCCGAAGCTCGCGGCGCTGGCCGGCGGCCTGGAGAAGCCGTGGTTGGTCGTCCTGGACCGCCTCTACTGCAACCTGAGTTTTCCCCGGGAGGTGTTGAAGGCCGGCGGCCATTTCCTGATCCGCTACTGCAGCAATACGACGTTCGTTGCCGATGCGTCCCGGCCGGCGCAGGAGCTCCGCGACGCCGACGGGCGACGGATCGTGCAGGAGTGGGGCTGGCTGGGCAAGGTCCCGAGGGAGGACCGCGTGTACGTGCGCCGGATCACCAAGCATCTGGCCGACGGCAAGGAGCTCGGCGTGATCACGGACCTGTGGGACGAGACGATGTATCCCGCAGCGGCGATGCTCGCGACGTATCACAGTCGCTGGGGTTTGGAGACGGTCTTCCAGCAGATCACCGACGTGTTCGCGCTGAAGCACCTCATCGGCACGCAGCCGAAGGCGGTCCTGTTCCAGTTGTCGTTCTGCCTGCTCCTGTACAACGCCCTGCAAGTCGTGCGTACGCACCTGGCCTCGCATCAAGAGTGCGAGGCGAAGGCGATCTCCAACGAGAAGCTCTTCGGTGACGTGGAGCGGCAAATGGTGTCGGTCAGCGAGTTGGTTGAGGTCAAGACGTTGCTGTCGTTGCTGGGCGCCGTGCCGACGGCGAGTGAGGTGCGCACGTACTTGCGGGAGCGGTTGCGCGGCGCCTGGAGCGACCGTTGGTGGAAAGCGCCGAGCTCCGGCCGTGGCGGTCATCAGAAAGTCAAGAAGCGTGTGCTCGGCAACCATACGTTGACCTACCGGGTTCTCCAGCAAACACATGAGCAAAAGACGGGGCCCCCTAGAGCCAGAGGAAAACCCTGAACTCACTGCCTTCGCAAGGGGGGGGACAGGAAACGGGCTTTTCCCGATCAATATCCCCCCCTTGCGAAGGCAGTGAGTTCAGGGTCTTCGGAATTGCCGTAAACTCTTTCGCCTCAAATCGAATCTGGCGATTATCAATTTATAATATGGGAATTTCATGAAATCGAACATACCATTACTCTGCTCACAAATTGAATTCGGTTGTCAATCTGGGTGTATTGGGTAAAAAATGGCCTTACCCAAACCACCCGCTCGTCGCCACCTTAACAGTGGCACTGCACCTACGAAGACCCTGAACTCACTGCCTTGCGAAGGGGGGGGTTCCGGGGGGTTCTTCGAGAGCAGGCTTCGAGCGTGTGCAACCCAACTGTGAGGCGCTCTAGCCTCGGTCGGAACCCCGACGCCCTATCTGACACAGGGAAAAACACGCATTATCATCTTTCGGCGCATAATTTGCCCTCATAATTAACCCGTCGGTACGGACGTCGCCTGGCGGTCGCGTCCCGAGGTGGGACGGGCGCGGGTGTGGCCCCACTGGAGAGCGAGGTTTTGCAGATGACGAAGACGATGGATTCACCAAAGGCCGCCGACCTGTTGTCGGTACGAAGTCGGATCAGTTGGGGGGCCATCGCCGCCGGCGCGATGATTGCCCTGTCGGTTTACGTTGTCCTGTCGATGCTCGGCGTGGCCCTCGGGATCGAGGCGGCCGTACGAGGTGCATCCGAGCACTTCGGCGCCGGGGCTGCGATCTATTCGATCCTGACGCTCCTGCTGGCGATGTTCTTCGGCGGCTGGACGACCAGCCGGCTGGCCGTCGGCGAGAGCAAGCTCGAAGCCGTCCTCTACGGGATGATCCTCTGGGGGACACTGTTCATCGGGATGGTCTGGTTGCTAGGCGCCGGCATCCGGACCGGGTTCGGTGCCATGATCGGGATGGCCTCGGCAACGGATGCCGCATTCCGCCCCGATGCCAACGAATCATCGCCCTCGCCGGGCCTGGCACAGGCCCTTCATCAAAGGTATTCCAACGAGTTGGGTGGGGATCGATTCGTCGCGGATCTGAAGAAGGCGGGTTTCAGCGAGGAGCAGGCCCGCAAGGCGGAAGTCGAGATCAAGGGCCGGATCGACCGCGTCTGGGCCGATCCCTCATCGTTGCCCGAAATGACGCGCGACGTCGCCAGCCAGCCGGAGGTCCAACGAGCCGCCGCCCAGGCCGCCGAGAGGGTGCGGGAAGCGTCCTGGTGGACGCTGATCGGTGTGGTCATCTCGATGGCGACGGCGATCTTCGGGTCGCTCGTTGGATCGGGTGAGTTGCTCCAGCCCGTGCCGATCCTGGGGGTCCGTAGGGTTCCCATCGCGCGTGATTGAAGCTCGGGACCCGATGGACTCCGGGAGGTGCGAGCCTCAGGCCCTGCCCCCGGAGAACATCGGGCTATCACGACAAGATCCCGGCCGAAACGGGAAGGAAATCCGGTTCCAAAGAATCTTCTGTATTATACAAATTATAATAAATAAAACTTATTATTAATGTGATTGTTTGTTTATTAAATGCGAGAGAATACGAGCCCGACCGACGTTCTCGAGCAGCCGCGACTCCGGGACATCTCGACCGCCTGTCGGCCTGACCCTCTACTCCCTCTCCGATCCGACGCGATCGGGTGGCGACTCCCGGTCGGTGGAGTTCCCGTTCATGCCGTTGGTGTTCCTGCGGTTTCTGGTGACAAGCCGACCCGGCTGGGTCGTCGCGCTCTGGGTCGCGTCCGCCGTCGGGGTGGGCCTTTGCGCCCCCGACCTGACGAGGCTCGCGGCCGAGGGTCAGGGGAATCTTCTGGGGAGGGACGCCGAGAGCCTCCGCGCCGGCGAGGCATTGCGCCTGGCGTGGCCCGACCAGGCCTATGAGTCGCTCGCGGTCGCCGCCCTTCATCGGACGGGCGGTCTGGTGGAGACCGACATCAGCTATGCGAGACGCCTGATGGAGCGGATCGAGGTGCAAGGTCGTCCGAAGGCCGTACTACGCGTACTCGGGCCGGACTCGCCACCGGACGTCGCCGGGCGGCTTCTCAGCAAGGACGGGGCGGCCGCGCTCGTCGTGGTGGAGCTGTCCACGTCGATCGTCGCTCCGGTGACCCACGAAGCGGTCGCCTGGCTCCAGGCACAGGCCCGAGCAGACCGGCTCGTGCTGCCGGAGGGGCTGGAAGTGCGCTGGACGGGCGACGCCATGATCGGGCGCGATTACATGGCCGGCGTCCAGGCCTCGCTCAACCGCGCCGCAGTGGCGACCGTCGTGCTGCTCCTCGGCGTCCTGCTCGCCGTCTACCGCTCCGCCTGGCTCGCTCTCATCCCTCTGGCGACGATCGGTACCAGCCTGGTAATTTCTCGGAGCATCCTGGCCTGGATGAACCTGGCCGGGTGGGAACTCTCGCCGCTCGTCGAGCTATTCCTGGTGGCACTCCTGTTCGGCAGCGGGACGGATTTCTGTCTGTTCGTCTCGTGGCGTTTCGGCGAGCATTGGGACGCCAGAGACCCCGCCCGCGCGATGCGGGTTGCCCTCGAACGTTCGTCGCCTGCGCTCTTGACCAGCGCCGGGACGGTGATCGTCGGGCTGTCGCTGATGGGGACGACGCAGTTCAAGCTATTCTCGAGCACCGGCCCGAGCGTCGCGCTGGGACTGGCGGTCACCCTCGCGGCGTCCCTGACGATGACGCCCGCGCTGCTGATCATCCTGGCTCGACACCGTCCCGCTGCCTTCGCGGGCCTGACAGCCCCCTCGTTGGGGGTGTGGGAGCGCGTCGCCCGCGCATCGCTAAGGCGTCCGATCGCGACCTGGCTGGCCACCGTCCTGGTGATGACACCCTTGGCGGTCCTGGGTTTCAAATCGGGCTTCGTCCAGGATGTGATGACGGAGATGCCGGGAAGTACGAGTTCGGTAAGGAATCTCCGTTGGCTCGCCACCCTTTTCGATGTGGGGGCGCTATCACCGCTAACCCTGGTGCTGGATTCGGACTCCGACCTGAGAAGCTCGGAGGGCCTGGCGCTCATCGATGACGTCAGCCGGTTCTTGGCCCGACAGCCCCGGCTCCGGGAAGTACGGTCGGCGACGCAGCCGCTCGGGACCACCAGGGCCCTGGATCCCGCGAGACTCTCGGAGCGGCTCCGCGCGGTGAACGCGGGCTATGCACGGATGGAGTCCGGTTCGCGCCAACTCCAGGACGGGTTGAACGAGGGGGCGGCCAAACTCCGCGCGGTGCTCTGGATTGAGGCACGGATCCGGGGGCTGCTGACTGGCGGGTCTGTCGCGAGACGCGAGGTTCTCCCGGCGAATCCGAAGCAGGCGGAGGTGCCCCTGCTGGCCCCGCCTGGCGTGTCGGCCAGACCGGCGGGCCCGCAGGCGGCCCAATCGGAGGGCCGGGACCGAGCGAACGACCCGCGCGCCGTCATGCTCCTCGAATTGACCCGCGCCGCCGCCGGCGCAGGGCAACTCGCCGCGGGGGCCGCACACGCACGCCACGAGGTCTCCTCGATCCTCGGGGATCCTGTCGGTCGCCGGGCCCTGGACCGGCTCCTGATCACCCCGGAAACCGTTCGCGAGCATCCCGAGCTGTGCCGAAGCTTCGCCGCCTACATCACACCCGACGGCCTACGCTCGCGGATTGACCTGATCCAGGCCGACCGGATCTACTCGGCCGCCGCCATGGATCAAGTGGAGACCATCCGGCGCCGCACCAACGAGTTCCTCGGCGACGTCGAGGGCCTGCGCGTGACGGCCCGGCTTACCGGAGAGAACTCCGAGTCGGCCGACATCCGGGGCCTGATCCACGCGGACCAGGTCCAGAGCTGGTATGTGGTGCCGATCGGTGTCTTCTTCGTCCTCATCCTGACCCTTCGCGATCCCCTGGCTTGCCTCAATCTGGTCGCCACGATGGTCCTGACTTACGCCTTCGCCCTGGGGGCGACGCATCTCCTGTTCGTCTCGATCTTGGGCGCCGCCGGGATCGACTGGAAAGTGCCCTACTTCACGTTCGTCCTCCTGGTGGCGGTCGGCGTGGATTACAACGTGTTCCTGATGGCCCGCGTCCGCGAGGAGTCGCACCTGCGGGACCTCCATGCGAGGCTCACCCGCGCGGTCGGCCAGACCGGCGGGCTGATCACCTCGGCCGCGGCGATCACCGCGTGTAGTTTCGCGTCGTTCTTGTTCAGCCCGCTCGCGTCGCTTCGCCAACTCGGCTTCGCGCTGGTCGTCGGAATCACGATCGACGCTCTACTCGTCCGCCCCCTGCTGGTCCCTTGCGGTCACTTGCTGATAAACCGCCTCCGCCCTGGGCGTCGGCGGTCGATCCCCATGCCGACCAGGCCTCCGCCCGCCGATTATTGGGACCGAGTGGAGCTGCCACGAAGTCCTACAAGGGATTGAGTTAATATATTTATATCAAAATATATAAAACATATTCGTCGCATTACGCCGTCGGCCTTCTAGGGCGCTTCACGGTCGAGTTGCACACGGTCCGTAGGGTGCTCTATAGGCGCCAACCTCCATGGCTAGAGCGGCAAACACCCGGGTTGCGCAGGCGGTCGATACCGATCGGGCGACCCCCTCATCCGCCCTTCGGACACCTTCTCCCCGGCGGGGAGAAGGGGAGGATCCGTCGCCCTTTCCCCCGGTGACACTGACATCCTCGTGGCTCCATCCTCGGCTCATGCCGTTACGCCGACGGCATTTGCGATTGAAAAAACGCATAATCTAAAAGTTCATATATTTCATATTATATAAAACACTCAAGCAATTTCGATGGTGGCGGTACGGAGTTTGCCAGAAATCATGGTTCCATCGTTTCAACCGAGCCGTGAGCGGAATCGGATTGCGTTTCCGCCTGCTCGCGGTCTTGCACACCTATCAGGGGATACCCAGGAGTACCGACATGACGCAGACAGCCAAGATCGATCGCCCGGACCGGGGCGTCGCCCCGCATGAGCACAGGGAAGGCACGATCACGAAGGCCATCGAGGAATATACGAGCGCGGTCCCTTCCGGGACTTACCTGGGCCTGGCGATCGGCGCCATCGGGCTCTCGGCCGCCCTGAAATTCACGGGCAACGACAAAGGTGCCCAGTTCGTCGGCCACTGGGTGCCGACGATCTTGCTCCTTGGCCTCTACAACAAACTCGTCAAGCAGCACGGATCGGACTGACGAACGCGCGGCCTTGACCAAGCTCGCGCGAGCTTGGAGGTAGAGTTGCTCCGCCACCGGAGAGTGGCGGGGCACTCTTCGTCCTCCTCCGGTACGGCACTTGCTCTCTACCGATGCGGCGACCGCGGCTGAGGAGTTGCCACGGCGACACGCAGGAACAGCGAAGGGCAACCGCCCTTAAGAGATGAGGAGCACCAGCGATGCTGGATTTGACGCGTAACACCGGCGGCTGCGCCGTCGTCTTGATGGCGGCCTGTTCTTTCGTTCCGGCCTGCGAAGCCGCACCCCCGGAAGACGCGGTCGGCCGATGGAAAGTGACGTGCGTGTGCCCGGACGGGAAATCGCGCGACTGCGTTGTTAACGTGATCCGGGAAGGTCAGGCCCTGAGAGCGACCTACAAGACCGACGGCGTGACGCGGGCGGCCAGGAGCGTCGTGTTCGACCGCGGGATCTTGAGCGTCGCGGTTGACGGGACATTCGCCGGTTCCGGATACAAGCTCACGTACAAGGGAAAACCCGAAGGCGACACGATCCGCGGGGATGTTCACTGGACTTACACGTGGACCTCGGGGAGCTTCGCCTTCACGGGAGAGCGTCTCAGCAAAAAGGGTGTCGCCGCTCGGTGAACCCATCGACGATCAGCGAGCGACAACACTCGGCCCCGGTCTACCTGTCCCCGGCCGACTTCGAGCACACGACGTCACCCTTGACCACTCGCTCGCCATCCGCGGGGAAGTCCGGAGTTTGGATCGTCGTGGATGGTCTCGGGTTCGTATTATCTCGCCGGCTCGGCCTGCGGCATCCCCATGCGGCCCTCGGCCGCCGGGAAAGTGCGCCCCCGATCAGGCAACGGCACGGGGATCGCTTGTCCTGATCGACGTGCATTTGGCTCGCCCTGCATCGATCCGTCTCTCTCCAGCCGCCCGAGCGACCACGAGGTACACTGCTGTGACCGCGCCCTCCAAGACTTCAAATTCCCTGCGGACTGACCCGTTCCAGATGACGCTGCTGATCTTCGCCACCATCGCCTTCCTGTACTTCACGGGCGAGGTCCTCAAACCGCTGGCGCTTTCGGTGCTCCTGAGCTTCGCCCTGGCACCGGCGGCTCGCCTCGGGGAGCGATTCGGCTTGCCCCGGGTTGCAGCGGTCGTCCTGACGGTCGTCCTCAGCCTGGGTCTCCTGGGCGGTATCGGCTACGTCGTCGCGCAACAATTGACCTCATTGGCCATCCGCCTGCCCGATTACCAGGAGAACATCGAGGTCAAGCTCAACCGGGTGATCAAACCGGGGGAGCAGACGGCGGCCAACCGGCTGAAGGATCTGGCCGATCGTGTGACGGCCAAGATGGAGAAGCCGCCCGCTCCCCAGCCGGGGGGGGAGACGCCGATTCAGAAAGTTGAGGTGATCGACCGGCCGTCCATCCAGGAGCAGCTCCGGGGGGCCACGGGTCCCTATCTGGAATTCCTCGGGGTCGGCAGCTTCGTGCTCATCCTGGTCTTGTTCCTGCTCATGGGCCGCGAGGAGCTCAGCGACCGGATCGTCGGGCTTTTCGGGCACCGCCAGGTCAGCCTGACGACCCGGACGATGCAGGAGATCGGCCAGCGGATCAGCCGCTATCTGGCGACCTTCGCGTTGGTCAATTCGGGCTTCGGGCTAGTCATTGGGGCGGGGCTGGGGCTGATCGGCGTGCCCTTTGCAGTGCTCTGGGGTTGTCTGGCAGCGATGTTGCGGTTCATCCCCTACGTTGGGCCGGCGGTGGCGTTCATCTTGCCGCTGGTCTTTTCCTTCGCACAATTCCCGGGCTGGGCGAAGCCGCTGGAAGTCGTCGCCCTCTTCGGGGTGGTCGAGGCGGTACTCACCAGCTTCCTGGAGCCGGTCATCTACGGCAAGACGACCGGGATCTCGGCCCTGGGCCTGCTCGTCGCCGCCATGTTCTGGACCTGGCTGTGGGGGACCTTGGGTCTGCTCCTGTCGACCCCCTTGACGGTCTGTCTGGCCGTGTTGGGAAAATATGTACCCGCCATGTGGTTCTTCGGGATCCTGCTCCGCGAGGATGCCGAGCTCGAGCCGAACGTGCGATTCTACCAACGGCTCGTGGCGCTGGACCGGGAGGGAGCCATCGAAGTGGTCGAGGCGCAGCTCAAGAAGCGACCGCGCGTCGAGGTCTTCGATGACGTGCTGGTGCCGGCCTTATCCCGAGCGGAACGCGACGAGCTGGATGAGACGATGCAGGCGTTCGTTTGGGGAGTGGTTGGCGAGATCCTGGACGGACTGGAAGGGACACCCGATTTCAGCCTGGCGTCCCTGGCCCTTTCGGCCGATGGGGGGACCGGATCGGATGATCGGGAACCGGCCGCCGTGCCGATGCCGATCGTGGGCCTGGTGGCGGACGACACGTCCGACGCGCTGGTGCTGCGGATGCTGGGGCAGCTCCTGGCCCCCGCGGGTTGCAGCATGGAGCTGATCGCGGACACCGACTCGTCCTTGCAGGTCATCGAGTGGGTGGTCGAGCAGGCTCCCACGCTCGTCGTCATCTCCCACCTCCCGCCGGAGGGATTGACCTTGGCCCGTTATCTGGTCCGGCGACTGCGAGCCCAGTTCGCCGAACTGCCGATCGTTGTGGGCCGGTGGGGTCAGGACGACGGCGCCGCCAGCGCCGCCGAGCAGCTGGTGAGTATCGGGGCTTCGCGCGTCGTCTTCACGCTGGCCGACGCGCAGGCCCGCATCCTGAGCGCGGTGCTTTCGGATCAGAAAAAGGATGCCGTGGCGCAGGCCCTGCCCGCATAAGATAGGGGCCAGACATCCCGGGCGTGTCGCCGCCCGGGCGGCGCCGAGGAATCGTCCCTGACATCGCCGGAGTTCACGTCCCTTCGCTCACCTCATCCACGAGGCGGCCGAGTCTCGCCTGGGACATGTGGGGGGCCAAGTCGCCCCAGGCAACGATGCCCTGGAGCTGACCGGCAGCGTCGATGACCAGCAGGCGGTGGACCCCGTGCTGACCAAAGATCGTTGCGACCTCCTCGATCGAGGCGTCCGGCTCGACCGAGATGACATCCTTGCTCATGAAGTCGGCCACGGGCCGATTGGCCAGGTCCGGGTTGTTGGCCACGGCCAAGGCCACGTCACGGTCGGTCAGCATTCCGATCGGCCGACCTCCGTCGACGACGGGCACGGCGCCGCAGTCGGCGTCCTGGAAAAGTACGCTGGCCTCCAGGATCGTACTGTAGGCGGAGCAGGTGCGCGGGTTGGCCGTCATCACATCGACGGCCGTCAGGGTCGTTCGATTCGAGTTGTCCATCGATGAAGGCTCCGGGTCAGGACTCGGCGCGGATCGGGTAGAGGATCCTCCGGGCTTTGCTACGAGGCAAGTCCCATGCCGGGACGCTGCATGCCATGTCAATCTCAATCACTTGACGCAGGAACCTTCGGAGGGCGACCGGGCGACTGAACGAATCGTACGGGAACCGGATCGGTCCTCCCCTGGATGTTCGCCATCACGTCGCGCGCGGCGGGGACGAGAGCCGAGACCGGGAACGGGTCCGCGCACCCGGAGGTTGAGTTCGATCGCCAGGGTGAAGCCTGGGTGTCCGCTGCGGAACACTCCGTCGAGAAACCTGGTGGCGACCGGGAAATGGTATCCCTTTTGCGAGCTAACCCTCACTGGGTGATCAAGGGGTTCTCGGAGCAGTCGGCGTCTGTCTATCCCGGGGAGTGTATGATAGCAATGGCTCAAGCCACAAGCGACCGTGCCTGGATCGCCTCAGAACTGGTGAAGGGCATCGACACGGAGCGATCGCTGGCGGCTGGTGCCGAGGCCAGGGCCGATTCCCCACCGGATGCCGCGCTCAGCGTGCTCTACCACGAGATCGCCGCAGCCGACGAACGCCACGCGACCATCATCGAGACGATTGCCACCCGGTATGGCCATACCCCGGTGCCGTCCGCGGTCGGCGGGATCGGCCGGGCGTTTGGCCAGTTCAAGGATAAGCTTGTGGAGCTGGGCTCCGATGCCCTGGACCAATTGAGGCAGGACCTGACGGCCAAGGACCAGTCGGTTCATTGGCACGCCGCCTGGGTCCACGCCTTCGGGGCCTTGGGCGACACCGAGAGTGTCGAGGACCTATCGGCCGTCCTGTTGGAGGAGCAGGCGCACCGGGATGCCCTCCAGCAAGGACTCAACCGGGTGGTCGAGCAGCATGCACGGGGGGCTGATGCGAGCAAGGCCGCTCCGAAGGCATCTGCGGCGGCCCGCTGAGCCGGAGGCAATTGGAAAGCGTCGGGCCCGCAGATGCGAACGCGCCGAATCAGTCCAGGGACTCCCGTTCTCAATCGCCGGCCCTCATGGGGGGGCGCCTAAGAAAAGCAGGACGGGCACCTCGAAGACTCGGAGCTAGTCCCCGTTCTTTTAGGGGCTCTAACGGGACGATGATTCATTTTATGCTCGGGCGCCCAAGCTGAGGTACAAGGACAGGGCGACTTGCTTTCGACATTGAACGCAAGCCCCATCAGAGATCGAACGAGGGCGGTTCGGGCCAACACCACAGCCCCGCCCACCGTCGCACCCACGATCAAGCCCCGTTCCTTCATCTGGGGCGACACAAACCCCGCTCCGATCGCATCGATCAGGTTCATCACGGCTTTGACTTGTGGATCATGGGCGACGAGGGAGACAACCACAGGCGGGACGGCGCCGACCTCGAGCCTTTGGGATCTCCAGATGCTCCGACCCCAGTCGCTTCCCCTGCGGTAGTAGAGAATCGATTCGGCAGCCGCGCTTCCGAGGTCGGGCGCGATTTCGATGCTCGTGACCACCAAGCCAACTCGATCGCGAGCGGCGGCGGCGCGGAACCGCAATGGCAACGCATCACCAGCCCCCACTCCGAGCACGTCCCGGATCGTACCTTCAACGAGCGTGGCGGCCGTCGCTGGATCGATGGGCTGTCCCGGCACCGGTTCGGGCAGGACAGAACTGCCGAATCGGATATATCGGAGGTTTTCATCGTGGAGAACCTCGGTCGCGGCACGACGCAGGAGCCAACGGTCCTCGGGCTCCAAGGTCGGCGGCAGCATGCGATCCAGCGCGATCGATTCGTCACCCTCGCGGCTGAAGCCACGATCCGCTATCAAGTCTTTCAGCCGAGCAGATGGCATCAATTCCGGTTCGGCAAGCCCGAGCAGCCAGGCCGACTTCAAGGCCTGAGCCGCCGACTGGCTCCGACGCTCCACAGCCGACACGTCGCTCCGGCCGAGCCGAATTGCGATGAGCGGCGATGGGGCGACTGATCCGGGGGTCTCGGACAGCTCGCGATCGAGCCAGGCGGTAATTCGATCGTCCGGCGCCGGCTGCGGGGGACGTTCTCGTCTCCAGATCGCCAGCCGATCTCGACGTTGACGCAGGGCGGCAACGATCATCCCTCTCTCGGCGTCCTCCCACTTCTTCGACCAGTCGGGGAGCGTCTTCCGGACCATTTCCCGCCGGGCAAGGACCGTCAGGACCGTGTCGGTGGAGGAATCATCGACCTGCCCGAACAGTTCCTTGCGGTCGCGAAGCACGATGCGGTCGGCGACGGACTTCTCCTCGGTTCCCGTCTTCGGTCGCGATTTAGACTTGGTGACCGACTTCCTCGTAGGGGCCCGTTTCGTTCGCGCCCGCTTCGTGGCTGTCCCCTGCTGGCCGAGGGCGGTCCCCGACCTCTCCGTCGCGATCGCAAGGCACGCGATCACGACCACGATCGATCCTGTATGGAATCTTTTCCCCAACATCGTCATCCCCTAGCCGCTCGGTTCGCGGTTCGATCCTTGTGAATGGGAAACCTTCGAACAAGCGACGCATATGGCATGCCGAGTGCGCGAGCCGTAGCCAACCTCTCACATCGGCTCATTTCCGCCCGTCACCCGAAACGTCGCATCCAAGGCGACTTCTCCATCATCGAGGCGGACGAGGAGAAGAGTGTCTTCGGCAACCGGGCCTGCCCATTCGCCGAGAAGGCCCTCGGCCGCGGGGCGACGTGCAGGATGACCTCGAACGTCTCCGGCAGCATCGCGGCTGATGACCTGGGATACGCGAAAGTGGTCCTGGAGGAGACCATCGCCGAAGGGCGCCCGTTTCTCGTGTGGTCGTCGATCCCGATGATCTCGAGGTGGTTCCACGACCTGGCACAGCGTTTGCCAACTCTCCTCCCTGGAAAATGTTCACACTTTCTCAACAAGGAGATTACGATGGCGCGAGAGAGAAAGAACGGGGACGACTCGGGTGCGCGGGGCACTGACAGCAATCCCGATCCCATCACGGGCCAGCCGGGTGCGCATCCGGTGGGAGCCGGACTGGGCGCGGCGGCAGCCGGCGCGGCGGCCGGGGCCGCGGGGGGCGCGATGGCCGGACCCGTGGGTGCCGTCGCGGGCGCGGTGATCGGTGGGGTGGCGGGCGGACTGGCCGGCAAGGGCGTCGCTGAGTCGATCGATCCGACCGTCGAGGACACCTACTGGCGAGAAAACTATCCGCATCGTCCCTACTACGACAAGGCGGCTTCCTACGAGGAATACCGGCCGGCCTACCAGCACGGTTGGGAATCCCGGGCCAAGTATGCGGACTTGTCGTTCGATGAAGCGGAGCCCCAGCTTCGAAGGGACTGGGAGTCGGGCAAGTCTCGTTCAAGACTCACCTGGGACAAGGCCAAGGTCGCCACTCGCGATGCCTGGGATCGCATCGACCAATCGGCTTCCTGAACTCGCCGCGACTCTGGTTAAGAGGCTATTTCAAAACGGGGACTGGCACCTCGGAGACCCGGAGCCAGTCCCCGTTTTGAAATAGTCAGTAATGGGGCCGCCGGCTGCCCGATGGAAAAGCCGCGTTGCGATCGGCCAGGTTTTTCCGCGGAGTCACCCGCCGAGAGCGCGTAACGATTGCTTTGCGCAGGCCCTTGGGTCGCTGCGAATTCACCCTCCTGGATCCCCCCTTCGTCAGGGGGAGGATTGAGACGGAGCGACCCGTTTCCTTTCCCCCTTACGATGGGAGCTGTCCTCGACCCCCGCCGCTCAAGCGGTCCGTTGCCGCTGACGTTGGGCCTGCATGGTCGGGAGTTTCACGTCCCAGGCGAGCCCCAGGCGGGCAAGCGCCCAGATCACCCAGTAACTCACGTCGATCTGCCACCACCGCAGCCCGTGACGCGCCGAGGTCGGGAAGGCGTGGTGGGTGTTGTGCCACCCCTCGCCCATCGCCAGGACTCCGAACACCGCGTTATTCCGGCTCTCGTCGTCGCTCCGATAGGGCCGCAGGCCCCAGAGGTGGCAGGCCGAATTGATGCTCCACGTCACGTGATGGACGAGGAAGATGCGGACCACCCCACCCCAGATGAGGCCCGTCCAGGCGCCCGCCCACGTCCTCGTCATCAGCCCCCCGAGGGCTGCCGGGATCAGCAGGCCGAGGGCGATCCACACGGGGAATAGTACGTTCGCCACCCGCAGGGCACGACTCCGTCTCAAGTCCCGGACGTAGCGGTCGAGGTCCGGCGGGTCGGGATCGAACAGCCAGCCGATATGGGCGTGCCAGACGCCTCGCAAGACGCCGAGGACGCCTGCGCCGTGGCCGTGGGGCGAATGTGGGTCGCCCGCCGTGTCGGCGTGCTGGTGGTGTCGGCGGTGCTTGGCGACCCACATCAGGAGCGGCCCCTGGACGGCCATCGAGCCGAGGACGGCGAAGACGAACTTGACCACGATGTTCGTCTCGAAGGAGCGGTGGACGAACAGCCGGTGGTAGCCGACGGTGATCCCCAGGGCGGTCAAGACGTACAGGCTCAACAGGAGGCCCAGATCGGTCCAGCGGAATCCCCAGCCCCAGACGATGAACGGGGCGGCCACCACACCGAGGAGTGGGACGATGATGACGACGAGGACCGCCAGTCGCACAGCCAGCGAGATCCGCTCCGGGGCCTCGTCAGGGGCCGGCAACTCGGCATTGGGATCGGCGACAGGCAGTTCGGTCGACTCATTCGGGTCGGGCGGCTCGGTCATGGCGGACCTCCTTTCTTGATGCAATCCTGTCGGGTGAAAGGCATTGCCAGGCGGGCCTCATATCGGCACGATCCATCTTCAACATGTCGCAAAAATCGAGCCAAAATGGCGTTGCGTCGCCCCACCTTTTGCCGCCCCATGAAATGCCCGTGATCGAACGGCCCCAGCGACTTGCGCGATTACAGTGGCACCAGAGAATATATCATACTATTGCATGACAATTTGGCGAGCAATCCGGATGGTCGGACGTGGCGATCGAGCAGCAACGGAATCCCTTCGCGATGCGACACGCGCCAGGCCTCTCGTCCGTCCGATCGCCGCCATGCTTGAGGCGGTACCCTTTCTCCCGCGATTCCTGGGGTTCGGCCCGGTGCAGGCCCACTCTTGAGCGCCCGCGCGACGGACATGGGGTTCCGATAGTAATCGCGAAAAAAACAACGATCTTCCGGATAACAGGTGTTCAGAGCCTCTCTTGCAAACGATGGTAATCGAGAAGCCTTAAGGGTTTCGGCCGATCCCGCGTAATTCCCCGAGTTCTGGGTTCTCGATAACCGTTCTCGAATGCGATTTCTCGAATCAGGGCCCCAGAGACGGGTTTCGAGAAGGAAAAACCCGGTGGATCTGGGGCTACGAGCCAAGTCCGTTGGTTTTTTCTCCGTGTAGAGTCGAGGTGAGGCGCGGTGGTTTAGGTCGAAGTTTGTTTTCCCCTGTTAGCCCGCCCTTTCGTCTGCGGGTGTCCCACCATCTCGACCATGCCCCGTTTCCTCACCCCGCTCATCGAACCGGACGGGGTAGGGTAGGCGGCCGGCGAGGTGCGGCTTATGCCGGAGTTCGTTTATGGGCTCGTCATGCCGCGGCAGTGACGGGTAACCGGCTGTGTCCTTTTCCGTCCGCCCCCCTCAGAACCGCTCGTGAGTCTTTCGATCTCAAGCAGCTCGCCAGTGGTCTATGCTTTGAACGTGTGCCGCCACGTTCGCTGATAACTCCCAAGATCGTTTCGGCGTACCGCATCTCGCGTACCTTGACGTCTCGGTCGTCAGACTACCTGTCTCCCTTCGCCATGTGGTGGGCTTTCCCCACCTCGGACTACTACGGAGACTCCGTGACCCTGGGGCTCGCGCCCGTTAGGCCATCCCACGTTCCGTTGGTGTTGAACGTATCGAGCGTGACTGAGGCGCCCCACTCATCCCCTTCAATGAAGTCGTTCTTCATCGCCCCGCCAGTCGGAGGTGGCCGATCGCAAAACGCGAACGATCCGCCCCTGGTGGCGCTGCATTCCAGACGCTGTAGCAGCGGGTGTGCGTCTTCCACCGCTGGGGATTGGGATTCAGGCAATGCAGCTTTCGCCCTATCACGCGGGTCTTGCGGGACGACACCTTCAGCGTCTTCCAGTGGCCCCCGCTTTTCCGACATGCTCCTTTCCCCTCCGGCTTTCGCCTTCAGGTCAATCGGATGACCCAGGAGCAACCCTCCGAGCTCCTCCTGTCTGAGTCAGGGATTCAACACCGCGTTCCGCGGCGCACCGTTTTCGTGCATCCGGCTCTCCAGACACAGGATCTACATTGGTGTCACGGTCCAACCACTTCCGCAGCGCTTCAAGCCTGAGCAGGGCTGAATGACTCATCCGAGTCACCCCGTTCTTGGTGAAGCCCTGTGTCCTGTCCCCCTTGGGCCGATGCCTACTACGGGGACTCTGTCGCCCTGGGCCTTGCGACCTTTAGGCGATCCCGTGGTTGTCTGTCAGGTCCGTTCCACGTTGAGGGCCTCCGTTGATCCCTTGCCCCTGCTCATTGCAGGGTGTGTCCTGCCGGAAGATCACGGGGGCGAATGGCCGATCCCCGGGAGACAGGAATCCGGGTTTCCGCGTCTTTCCCGGCGGCGGTCGGTCACACCCCCTGGGACTGGAGTTCAAGCAATCCAGCCTTACCCCTGCGTGGCCTAACTCGCGAACGACTCTTGGCCCTTTGACGCTGGGCCTCACGTCGCTTCTTCCGCATGCTGTGGTCCCCTCGATCCTTTCGGTTGAAGGTAGGCGGAACGTTTGACCCGCCTTCTTCCAGCGGGGTCGGGGCACTCCCGACAAGACCAGACAAACCTTGGCCACGGCGCACCCATTCGTCCGACGACACCGAAGCGCGCAACCCTCAGGGCTGCCACGGAGCCGACAGGGTGGCACGCGGCTTGCGCTCGCTGGGACCGCCGATCGGGGCCACTCGCCAGGCTCGGAGGGGTACCAGGGCCACTTTGTCGGGCTGCGGCCGCAACGTCCGACCACCGCACCTCCCTTAGGAAATCGGGCCGAGCCCGGTCCAGTTTGCCGTCGAAGATCCTGTGCCGGAGGGCGGTCAGCCGAGCCTCGGTCTGCACTCATTCGCCACGCGCACCGGCAGCGTGGCGGTCGAGAGACCGATCGCGCCGATGAGCCGTCCCGTGGAAGGGATGAGGCCGTACGGGCAGGAGGGCCAGCGGAGGCCGGGTCGCAACGGCCAGGGGCATTCGTCAGCGGAGACGGTCGAGCGGGGCGTTCTGGGTATCGGCGGCGGGGTCGCTCTCGAGCGTCCGGGGACGGGTCGCCTTGCCCCTGGATCGGCACCCACAGGAACGCGACTGCACCCGGATGGATGATGCCGGTTGATCGGATCTCCTCCTGATCTTACAATTGTCGGGAAACTGCCATCGGAATGACGTCTGCATTCCCGCGGACACCCGGTGACACCTGGAGAGGGCAGTCGCATGTCGAGTTCGGATGAAGTGACCGTAGCTCCTCCGGCAGTGCCGAGTCGCGGTTCGCAGAAGATGCTTCAATTGCTGCGTAAGCGGCTGCGACAGCTCGCGTGGATCACTCTGGTCCTGACTCTCCTCCTGGCACTGGTCGCCGGGATCTTCGGGATCTGGTGGCTGAACAGCCTCAATGGGCTCCCGGACATCGGCGATCCGTTCGATGTCGCAGCGTTTCAGCGATTCCAGATCCCCGACGAGCAGAATGCCTTCACGTTTCTCCGGCGGGCGAATCAGAAGCTGACACCGCTGCCCGACTTGCCGCAGAAGGTGCGAGACAGCGCAGCGACGGTCGGCTGGTCGAAGGCCGCTCCGAGGCTCCGCGCATGGGTCGAGGCGAATGGACCAGCGCTCGCACTGTTTCAGGATGCTGCCAATCAATCGGATGGGCTCGTATCGCGGGTCGGCGGGGGTTACTTTCCTGAATACCGGTATGTCGAGCCCGACAAGCTGGCTTGGTTGGCGTTCCTGGAAGGCTCGCGGCGGGAGGAACGCGGTGATCAGGCCGGCGCCTGGGACTGCTATCGTGCGATGCTCCGCGTGTTGACGCACTTTCGACGCCGGGGGAGCATGATCGAACGAACGATCGCCAACCGACTATTTGCCCAGGTAAAGCCCCGCCTCGAGAGCTGGTCCGCCGATCGGCGGACCGCGGTCCCGCTGCTTCGGCAGGCCCTGGACGAGGCCATCACGACTCAGCCAAGGCCCGAGTGGGATGCCTTCTCGCTTAAGCTGGATTACTTGTTCATCATGAGAATGCTGGAACAGCCACGTCATGACGAGGTCGCCAATTCGATGAGGGACGACTTCGATTATCGCCTGGGGAGCTATCAACTCCCTCCCGACCTGGCCGTCTACGTTTTCATCGCGCACCACTTCGCATCGCGAGAGCCCGAACGAAGCCGGCGGGCCACCCGGCTGGTCTTCGCCAATTGGCTTGGGCATGTCGAAGACCCGGCAATGCGGACAAAGCCCCCGGCCGTTCGAGTCTACGCGAGATCCGGGAGAATTGGTTTGCTACTCTACCCCGTCAGTCCCCAGGCGCCGGCCGGCGCCGCGCGCTCACCCCTCAGGAACTCGCGGGCTGGCTCCTCACGACCTGGGACACCGACCCGTTCCTGAACGATTGGTATTCGCCATCCGGTCGTAATCGAGAACGAAGGGGGTATCACGACCTGATCCTGACGCTGGCCGAAGAAACGTACCGACGAGAGCATGGGACAGATCCGTCTTCTGATCAAGCCCTGGTGGGGACCTATCTGCAAACCCTGCCCGATGACGGCTCGGCCGATCTGGACACGGGAAAGACGCCGGTCGTGACCGACACCTCCGCCTCGGGCGGATGGCGACCGAAGTGATTCGCGAAGGGACCACCATTATGACCGCATCACGGCAACGCCAAGGCTACCCTCAGGCAGGCATCGACCAGGGCCATGACCGATGCAGGCAGGCTTCCGATCGTTCGATCGATCCGAGTCTCGTGGATGGTCGCGAGATTTACGCAGGAGATGACCGAATCCGTGAGTAGCCCTGCATGTTTGCTAGCCTCACTCGTGACCTCGATCAAGAGGTGGGTCTGCTCCTGGGAGTGTCGCGTATTACTCGTGAACCGAGC
The DNA here is from genome assembly GCA_963845755.1 of uncultured Planctomycetota bacterium. Taxonomy (GTDB): domain Bacteria; phylum Planctomycetota; class Planctomycetia; order Isosphaerales; family Isosphaeraceae; genus CAWJTV01. The sequence continues at coordinate 58,869 of CAWJTV010000006.1, read as the reverse complement.
CACGAGTATAAAAAGGGTATAAAAAGGACACTCCTCGCCGAACACCACCGTATTCTCACGCCGCTCGACGTGATTCTTTACCCGAAGGATGCTGTGTCCTTCGTCCTGACAGAAGCTTGTGCGCCTTCGGTTCCTGGGCCTCCCTCGAACTCTCCTGGCTCCAGATCGCGTCCAGCCGCAAGACCACGAACCGGACCAGCGTCTTCCGCCGCCGCCATTTGTACCGCACCTTCTCCCACGACCGAACCATCCGGTTGGTCCGCTCCACGTGATTGTTGGTTCGCACCCGCTGGCTCACCGGATTGTTCAAGTACGCCATGATCTTGGGGAACTTCTCCAGGCTCAATTGCTCCAGCGCCTTGACCAACTCGGGGACACCCTGGAAGGCGGGATCCTTCACGATCACGGCCCGGCGGCAGCTCGCCTGATGGTAGTCCTTGGGCGTGTCGAAGAGCCAATAGATCCGATCGACGAAGCGGCGCAGGGTCACCAATTCCGGCAGGTACGAGACCATCCGCGCCAGATCGTCCCGCTCGGACTCGGTCAGCTTCTCCCGGCGCTTGACGATCAGATGCCGGTGCCGGAACACGAAGGCCGACTTCTCTTTCAGCGTCAGGCCCCGCCGGGCCGCGGCGCGGCGCCGGGCCGGCTTGCGGCCCCGGGCCGGCTTGCGGCCCCGCTTCTTCTTTCGCCCGGCCCGGCCGCGGCCGCTCATCGCCATCCGCAGCCGCCGCACGGCATCGAGGACCAGCTTATTGATCTCCTTGAGGATGTGAAAGACGCACAACTGATGGTCGGCCCCGGACCACAGTCCCTCGAGCACAGCCGGGTAGAGATTCGAGCCGTCGGTGATGACGACCTGGGGCATCAGGCCCCAGGTCTTGAGGTTCTGAAGGAACCGCCGCATGTGCTCCTGATCATTGGCGCCGACCAAGGCGAAGGCCACCGGCAGGTCGCGGATCGGGTCGGTGGCCAGCAGCAACGTGAATCGCCCCAGGTGCAACTCATCGACGCAGAGCGTGCCGCTGAACTGCTCCAGGACCATCCGACGATGCGCTGCCAAATTGAGTTGTTCGACCCGCTGGCGGAGCACGTCGTAGACGAAGCCCGTGGAGAGCTCGAGGACGAACTCGCGGCGCAACGACTCCAAGGTCTGTTCGATGTTCATTCCATCCTTGAGGATGCGGTCCAGGACCAAGTCGCGGACCTTGTTGTCGTAGAGGGCCCTGGGGAGGACATCATCGAGGGTATTGCGGAACGTGGTGCAGCAGGCACACCGGGCCTGATACTCGCCGCAGGTGATCTCCAGGTAGGCGATCGCCTTGTACATGACGGTGCGGACCCGGCGCGGTGGCAGCTTCCGTTTGCGGCGGCCGTGTTTGCCACACTGGGGACACGGGGCCTTCTTGGGTGCGCAGTGGACCGGTATAGTGACGATGGTGGGTGCTTCGGTGCCCATGCTTGCGTCCTCCGTGGTGAGGGGTCTCCAATCCTCATTCACGGGGACGCAGGCCCTAACTTTCAAGAGCAAAACGGCTTATCGTCGGCAAATCTCGCGGTGGTGTTCAGCGAGGAGTGTCATAAAAAACGCGGGGGACGGGAACGGAGGCGCGGTCAGTTTTGGGACGGGAACGGGGACGCGGTTAGTTTTGGATTCACGGGCGTTTTGCGGAACGGAGCTCTGCGCGCGTCGGTCCGACGACACCGAAGCAATTTGGGATGAAGCCTCAGACGCGTCCGAACCTGGAGGGGCTGGGATGAGATTATGTGGAGTTCAGAGCGGCCGAATGCCGAGATCGACGCCTTTGAGCCGGATTTCGCCCTGTTAGAGCGCCGAACGGTTGGATGGCATACGATTTGAACGGAGATTCTCGTGAGGAGGTGACCCATGTCCCCGTATTCCCACGATCTCCGACAACGCGTCCTGGACGCGGTCGAGCGCGGCGAGGGCTCGATCCGTCAGATCGCTCGCCGCTTCGTCGTCAGCCTCTCGTTCGTCGTTCGCTTGTTGCAGATCCACCGCCGGACCGGCTCGATCGCGCCCAAGCCCCACCGCGGCGGTCATCCGCCGGCGCTGGGACCGGAGGATTACGAGCGGCTCCGCGAGTTGGTCCGCCAGCAGCCCGACGCCACCCTCGAAGAGTTGCAAAAGCGCCTCGGCGTCGCTTGCAGCACCGCCGCCATCTGTCGCGCCCTGGACAAGCTGGGGTTGCCGCGCAAGAAGAAGGTCCCGCGCCGAACGAGCAGGATCGCCCGGAGGTCCAGGAGAAACGGCGGGATTTCTGTGAGGCCCTCTCCGGCATCGACCCGCACCGGCTGGTTTTCGTGGACGAATGCGGGGCCAACACGTCCATGACGAGGACCTACGGCCGTGCCCCGGTGGGCCAGCGCGTCTACACCGATACCCCCGGCCACTGGGATTCGATCACGCTCACCTGCGGGGTTCGCCTCTCCGGGGTGACGGCGGCGTTGGCCTTCCCGGGCGCCACCAATCAGGCCATGTTCGAGAACTACGTGGAGGATGTCCTGGTCCCGGAGTTGAAGCCCGGCGACGTGGTCATCTGGGACAACCTGTCGTCGCACCAGTCGGAGGAGGCGGCCGAGGCTGTCGCGGGGGCCGGGGCCGACTTGGTGCCGTTGCCGCCGTGGAGTCCGGACCTGACGCCCTATGAGGAGATGGCCTCGAAGATTAAAGGTGCGATGCGATCGATGGCGGCGCGGACGAAGGAGGCGGTCTATGCGGCGTTCGTCTCGGCCTTGCATGACGTGACTCCCGAGGATATCGCGGGCTGGTTCGGACACCGTGCGGCGTATGCAATGCAAACGTAAGGCGGCTCTAGTTCTTTGAGATGGCCCCCAAAATCCGCGATGCTCTCCGACGGTCTTGCAACCCGAAAGGAGGGCATCCATGCTCGACCACGTCTTCCGTCGCCCCAGCGTCCGGGATCGCATCCGGGCCAATCCTCTGGGAGGGTGGGTCCCGGAGTACGTCGCTTACCTCATCGCGCGCGGGCATCCCCCGCACCTCATCCAGGAATATGTTCGATCCGTCGAGCACTTCGGCTGCTGGCTCGCGTCCGAGCACCTGGCCATTGGGGAACTCAGCCGGGTAACCATCCGCTCGTTCCTGACCGATCATCTTCCCGCATGCCGTTGCCCCGGCCCGGCGCCGACCACACTCCGCTTCGTCCTCGCCGCGCTAAACCACCTGATGCGGCTCCCCGGTGGGCCGATGCAGCGACCGCGGCCCGCCTCACCTCCGTCCCCGGTCGATGTGGTGCTCGATAGCTATCGAAAGCACCTCCGCGATATCTGCGGCTTGACTGAGGTGACGTGCTCCTATCGACTCCAGTACGCCCGCGAGTTCCTGGGCGGCAAGTTCGGCGACGGGCCGCTCGACTGGGTAGACCTCCGTCCCGCGGACCCGATCACCTTCGTCGAGGGATACGCTGCCCGCTGTCGACCCGGTAAAGCCCAAGTGGTGGCCAGCTCCTTGCGCAGCCTCCTCCGGTTCCTCCAACTCCACGGCTATTGTGCCCCGACGTTGGTGGCCGCCGTCCCGCGCATCCCGCGCCGGTCGCTGGATCGTCTCCCCCGGACGATGTCCGATGACCAGCTTCGCCGGTTCCTGGACGCATTCGACCGTTCGACCCCTGCGGGTTGCCGCGACTATGCCATGGCCCGCTGCCAGGTTGACCTTGGCTTACGCGGCGGCGAGGTCGCGGCGCTGTGCCTCGAGGAACTGGACTGGCGCGGGGGCATCCTGCGCGTCGTGAGCGGAAAGGGGGGTCGGGTGAGAGAATTGCCCCTATCGGAGGGGGTCGGCTGCGCGATCGCGGAGTACCTCCGGCCGGGCCGACCCGTGACAGCCTGCCGTCGGGTCTTCGTCCGCCACACCCTGCCGGTCGGGACGGCCATTAGCCGACATTCGATCTGTGCCGCGATGCATCGTGCTTATGCTCAGGTTGAACGGGTGCGCCCAGTGGGCCGGCACCCACGTTCTGCGGCACACCGCGGCCACCCGCTTGCACCGCCATGGCGCCAGCCTCAAGGAGGTGGCCGACCTCCTCGGACACCTCTCGCTCGATACCACCGCCATCTACACCAAGGTCGACCTGCCGGCCCTCGCCGCGGTCGCATTGCCCTGGCCGGAGGAGCAGCTATGAGCGAATCCCGCTCGATGACCGAACTGGTTGAAGCGTATCTCGAGTCCCGGCATCGGCTCGGCGCGCAGCTCCACTTCGAGGGCTGGGCGCTCCGGTCGTTCGCCCGCTATGCCGACGACTCGGGTCATCGCGGACCCTTGACGACGGAACTGGCCGTGCGCTGGGCCCGGCTCCCGGCCGACGCCACGCCGATCTACCAGGCCCGGCGGCTCGGCGTGGTCCCCGTCTTTGCCCGCTACCGCGCCATCTTCGACCCCGGCACCGAGATCCCAGCCGAGGGCCTGCTGGGCCCGGCCCCGCGCCGGCCCACCCCCCACATCTACACGGAGTCCGAGCTGGGAGCCTTGCTGGCCGCCGCCCGCCGGTTGAGGTCGCCGACCGGCCTGCGCCAGAGGACTTATGCGACGCTGATCGGCCTGCTGAGCTGCACCGGATTGCGGATCTCGGAGGCCTTGGGGTTGACCCGTGACAACATCGATCGGGGCCAGGGGACGCTGTTGATTCGCGATACGAAGTTCCACAAATCGCGGCTGATCGCGCTGCATCCCACGACCGTGCAGGCCCTGGACACCTACGCGCGCTTCCGGGACGGCTGCCATCCCCTCCCGGCAACCGTTGCGTTCTTCGTCTCCGAAGGTGGCGCTCCCCTTTCCTACCGGGCCGTTGAGTACACGTTTCGGTGTCTCCGCGCGCACCTGCCCGGCCCCGCGTGTCCCGATGGGCGCGCGCCGCGGATCCATGACATTCGTCACACGTTTGCCTGCAGGCGCCTCCTGCGCTGGTATGCCGAAGGCGTGGATCTCGACCATGCCGTCCTCACACTGGCGACCTACCTCGGTCACGCCCAGGTCAAGCACACCTACTGGTACCTTACCGCCATCCCCGAACTGCTCGCCCTGGCCGCGGCCCGGTTCGAGCAGTTCGCCGCCCCCGATCAAGGAGTCCCCTCATGAGCACGACGGCAACCGCCTCCGACTTCGCCACGCTCGTCCGGGAGTTCTTCTGCCAGCGACTAATCACCCAGCAGAATGCCAGCGCCCGCACCGTGGCGTCCTACCGCGACATGTTCCGCCTCTTGCTACGCTACTTCGCCGATCACCGGGGCCGGGCCCCGACGGCGCTCACGCTGGCCGACCTGGATGCCCCGGCGGTCCTCGCGTTCCTGGACCATCTGGAGCGTGGGCGCGGCAATTCCATCGCCACACGGAATGTGCGCCTGGCGGCGCTGCGCTCGTTCCTAAAGTACGCGTCTGCCCGCGACCCGACCTGTCTGCTCGCCGTGCATCGCGTCCTGGCCATCCCGACCAAGCGGTTCCAGCATCGCCTCTTGGGTTACTTGTCCCGGGAGGAGATGGCGGCGATCCTCGCCGCTCCGGCCGAATCGACCTGAAGCGGCCAGCGGGACCGGGTCCTCTGGGCGGTGATGTACAACGCCGGCATTCGGGTCTCCGAAGCGATCGGCTTGCGGCGGTCGGACGTGGAGCTGAGCCCATCGCGGACCGTGCGGATCGAAGGCAAGGGCCGGAAGCAGCGGGTTATTCCGCTGTGGCCCAGCACGGCGGCCCGCCTGAAGGAGTGGCTGCCGCGGATCGGCCCAGAGCCCTCGTCGCCCTTGTTCCCCAACACCCATGGCGGCGCGCTCTCCCGCTCGGGAGTGGAAGAACGCCTTCAGAAAGCGGTAAAGATCGCAGGTGCCCAGTGCCCGACGTTGAAGGGGCGGCGGATCTCTCCGCACACCCTCCGACATACGACGGCGATGCACCTCCTGCAGTCGGGGGTCGATATCACGGTGATCGCGTTGTGGCTGGGGCACGAGGGGACGGCAACGACACACCGGTACATCGAGGCAAATCTGGCCTTGAAGGAGCAGGCGCTGTCGCGGATCGAGGAGATGCCGAGCCTTCCGCTGCGTTATCGGGCGCACGATGAGGTGCTGAAGTTCCTGGAGGGCCTGTGATCAGATTATGCAAAGCGGTCGCACTCGCCAGCCCCAGAAGCCAGGGGCCGGCGGGGGCGGACTCCGCATAATAGGGGACTGGGCATTAGAAGCCTTATGCTGAGCTCAGCATAAGGCCTCGAAGGCGACCGTCAGAAGATTATCCATGGCTACGCTCGCGAATTGATGTGGTGCATCCGGTTTCATCTTTAGTGCCGCCACGCGAACTGCTGGACAATGCCCAGGGCACCCAGCACCGTAAACATGGCCATCAGCCATTTCCACCTGGCGAAGCGGTTGTGGGCATGCGGCAGCCGGTCGCGGATGGCGAGGCGCGCGTCGAGGTGTTCAATCTCCGCCATGGCTTGGCCGCTGCGGTCGATGGCGTCCTTCAACGAGCCGGTGATGCGCAGGGTCTTGTCGTGCCAGGTGACCGGAATGAGGTGCCGGGGACGACCATCTCCACCGGTTTCATAGCGGTATGGCCCGCTGACCTCGGCCAGCGCCAGCGCTTTGTGGTTTCGCAGCGGGACGGCGAGGATGTCTTCCTTCTGCACGCCACCGTAGAGTCTCCACAGGCGCTCCAGCCGCCGCGCCAGCGCTTCCGGCGGCTCCTCGGGATAGAGCGCCGCCAGTCGCCTGCGGCAGGCGGCGATGCTGGTGATCCCTGTAAGGTCGGGCGCGTCGCCCAGCGGCAATTCCAGCGCAGGGAGTTGGCGGATGTGGGCTTCTTCATCCGGTGCCAGCGATTGATGCAGCAGCCATGGGGTCATGCGAAGAGCCCCGGATGGGAATGGCGGCTGTCGATAGATTTCATTGGTTTCGTCCTTCTCTTTTCGGTTGCCGGACAGCGGTCAATCAGCGATGAAACGAACGTTCGTTTCCTTTGCGCACATTAGTACAGTAAAATAACTCGTCCGCAAAGGGGGTAACTTTACTCGCTGATCGCTGTCAATTGGGGTGTCGATGTTCAGTAGCGGCTATGCCTTACCGATCCGGTCAGTTGGCAGCGAATGGACGTCTCGGGCCTGGTGCGGGATTCGTCGTGGCGCGGTATCATGTGCGGATGAGGATCACCCGGACTCTGAGGCGTCGTTTTGGGACTTACGTCGAATCCCTGGTGTAAAGCCTCATTTAGTGTTGAGACTAGACCGACAATCCTCAATTGAGTGAGCATGAGCAAGGTGGCTTCTCCATCCTTCGTCGTTTGCCTCTTTTCACGCCACCTTCACCCGCAGCGGGCGACCGGTGTAGGTCCAGTGGAACGGCTTGGCAAACACCCGATTGAAATACGCGATGAAGTTCCACAGCTTGCTCTGCAGGTCGTCCACCGAACTGAACGAGCCGCGCCGAATCACCTTCCTCATGATTACTCCGAAGACCGTCTCGATCTGGTTCAGCCACGAACTGTGCTTCGGCGTGTACACGAACCGGATCCGGTGGCCCTTCTCCGACAGGAACGCTTGCCGGCTGGCCACCGACTTCGAGGATCCCGCGCACGTTCTTCCTCCCCAACGGCTCCGCGATCCCGCACGCCTTGGCCACCAACCGCACCAGCATCTCCGAGCCATGGATGTTCAAATTATCCACCACGAAGATCCACCCCGCCTCCGGGTCGGTCGCCACCGTGTGCGCGATGTGTTCGACGAAATCCAACTCCGTCCGCGTCGGGCCGATCGTGGGGGTGATCAACTCGCCGGTCGTCACGTCGAAGTTGCCGATCAGAGTCAGCGTCCCATGCCGCGTATATTCGGCCTCGATCCGCTCGGGCCTCCCGTAGGTCATCGGCTGATCGGGGGCACTCCGCTCCAGCGCTTGCAACCCGGTCATCTCATCGGTGCTGACGGTGTGCGTCCCCTGGTCCCTCGCCAGGGCCGGCGCCTCCTGGTAGGTGTCACAGACCGCCTGGACCCGCCCCGCAAAGACCACCGGATCTTTCTCGCGGGTGTTGAGCCAATACCGCTTCTTGTGCGGCTGCAAGGCGGCCTCGCGGAGATAGCGACCCACTTGAGTGACCGAGATCGAGGGCACGATGCCGCGCTTGATGGCCTCGTCGGCCAACTCCTTGGCCGTCCAGTGAGTGATCGGCCGGCCGGACTTCTCCGGGGGCTCGCAGGCCAGTGCCAGGATCGCCACGACCTGCTCGGGAGTGAACTTGCCGGAGGAGCCGGCGCGGGGCTCATCGCGGAGGACCTGCTCGACGGCCCGGCGCAACGCGGCGTGGGTCTGGGTGCACTCGATGCGGATGAGCCGCTCCCAGGCATCGGCCCAACGTCGTCGCCAGGTGCTGACCTGCCGCCGCGACAGCCCGACTGCGGCGGCGATCTCCGCGTTGTCCCGCTTCTGGAAGGCCCAGAGGATGATGGCCGCACGCTGGCGGAGTTGAGACGAGGCGGTGGGGGCCTTGTGGATCGTCTCCAGGAGATCGTGTTGACGTTCGGTGATGGTGACCTTGGCCGTCTTGCCCGGCATGGCGAGAGCCTCCCTGGTGGTTGCGAAGCTAGCGAATCCGGGTAATTCTAGCCGGGTCATCAAGCTGTTGGTGTCTCAATTGAGGATTGTCGGTCTAGGCAGATGACTCGGCGAGCCGAGCCGCTACTCGTGGTAGGATGTGGACGCGATGAGCAGCCTGGGTGAGAGGCTAAGGACCTCCTGGTCAGCTCGAGGCGTGAAGCTGCCACCGGCGTCCCCGCCGGGCGGCTGGAGGAATTCGAGTCCCGATACGCTGTTCGGCTCCCCAACGATTTGCGAGGCTACTTCCTTGCGATCGACGGGATGGGACCCGAGGACTTGAACCCGCCCTTCGGCTGGGACGACGATCTCTTCCGCTTCTTCCCGCTCCACCAGGTCGAGCCGGCCACCGAGCGGTTTCATCCCGACCTGTTCCTCGCCGACCAGGCGTCGTATTTCGCGTTCGCTGACCACTCCATCAGTCTCCCCACCTTCGCTATTCGACTGACCCCCGAAGTGACGTCGGGGAATGTCGTCCTGGCGATCTTCTCGGACCGAGGGGAGTACCGGGTGGGCCAGGCAGCCAGTTCCTTCAGCGACTTCGTCGAACGCTACCTAACATCCAGCGTCTCTCGTCTTGGCCTCATTCCCGGCGAGCCCGGCAAGTCACTGGTCTCATCCCCGCGTGCCGATCTGTCTCATCCACTCTGGGATAGGGCGCTGGATGGCTAGGGTCCGGCGACGCTATCACCGACCGTTCTTGGCTGGCGATCTCGGGCGGGGATGATGGCAAGACCTGGAACGCGTGAATTCCGAGCGGCCGAGGGCTTCGAGATGGCGAAGGCGTTCACCAAGGCTGATGCAGAAAAGCACAAGGACCTCACCGCCAGGGGATGGGAACTAACGAGCGTCCACCTCCTCCCCTACGGCCAGGAGCCGTCGAGGCGACCAGGAGGGTATGGCCAATGGCACCTCAGGTGGGCCGCTCGCTGCTTCGAGCGAGCGCTGGAGATCCACCCGGAGGGTTGGCCGTCGATGTGGGCGCTGGGCAAGATCTACCAACTTCTCGGTGACCTGGACATGGCGTTCCTGTGGTTCGCCAAGGCCAATGCGGAGAGGCCCAATCACCCGGACCTGGTGCGGGACGCCGGTAGAGCTGCAATGGACATCGGGCGCACCGAAGAGGCGCTGGCGCTGTGTCGGGCGGCGGTGGCTTTCGGGCCAGATGATCCCGTGCTGGTCCGCAACCTGGCGCTGGCCCACTGCCTGGCGGGCGAGGACATGGAGGCCGGGCGGTGTGCGGCACAGGCGGTCCAGCTTGACCCGGACGACATCGTCTCGGTCACGGTTCTGGACCTCGTCCGGGACGTGGCGGCGGGCCGACATGGGCGGCCCAGGACCCTCACGGAGGTGTTCCCATGCGAGTAGAGGTCCAGCCGAGCCTGTCATCACAGCGGACCCGACCGGCCGATCTAGCCCCAAAACAAGCGTGAGAAAAAAAAGCGGCCATGTATCATTTATGTGAGTATTTATATTATCTCAAGACGTACTCTCTACAACTCGGGGGTAGGCTGGCCCCGTCCTGCTGACCCGAATTGCTCGTTGACATCACCCACCCCCTTTCTTCGTTCGATGGCCCATGCGGATCGGGGCATCCGGACCCCGACTTCAGGGGCGAACCGGTCAACACAGCCGGCATGCGTGCAGCCGCTCGACCAGCCGCAGCAACACCGCTTGCCACGGATTCCACGACAGGAACCGGTAGATCAACCGGCGGCCCGCCCGCACGAGCTGGCACGGCATCCGCAGGAACGCCTCGCGATAGGTCGCGAACTCCATCCGCAACAACGTGCGCCGCTCCGACTCGTGTTGGGCACGGTGACGTGGCGCCACGGGGACCAGCAACGCGGCTCCAGGCCTTGAGGCTCCACGCCAACGAGGCCATCACCATGTACGCCCAGTTGCTCACCAGGTCGTCCACGGGGGTCGTCAACGCGTGGACTCCGCTCTTGAGCTGGGCGATCAGATTCTCCTGGTCGCAACGATCGTTGGCCGAGAACACGACCTCCTCGGCCGTCATTGGTGATGTAAAAGAAGTACCGGTATTCCTCGAACAAGCGGAGCTGTCCCTTGGCGACCCCGATCCGCTTGCGGAGGACGATCATCCGATAACGCTTCCGGCAAGCCAAGGGCCGGTATTGAAACTCCGCGACCATCTCCTCGATCAGTTCGAGGTTCTCGTAGCCGCGACGGCGGACGATCTCGGGTTTGACCCGTTCCGGCTTCTGCCGCGGGGCGGTCTGGATTTGGTACCGCGGTGGTCGGTCCAGGAGACGATACGAGCCGGCCGGCAGTTGGTCGGCTCGGGCTTGGAGGGACGGGGAGGCCTCGTAGCCGAAGAGGAACCGGATGTCGCCGGCGGCGTCCCATCCATCCAGGTGCTTGGTCTGGGCGATGCGGGTGTCGCCCCGCATCAGGATCGCGCGGAAGCCCGCCCGACGGACCAAGGCGACGCCCTTATCCAGGAACTCGTCAGCCCGTTCCTGGGAAGGACGGTTGCCACTGCGATTGTCCAGGTAAAGCGGTTCGGCCGTATTGGCCAGCGAGATCACCAGCGGATGGTAGCCATACTGCCCGTCATAGGCGAAATCCATCCCCTGTTTGCACTCGGCGTCACTGGGAACGAGACTGCCATCGGCCTCGAGGATCGCCTCGGCGAAGAACTCGGGTGGCTGCTGGGCCCAGACCCGCAGCCGCGCCTCATGGATCGCGTCCATCAGGGTCAGGACGTCGGCCTCGGAAAAGCGGCGACAGAAGTCGCCAGCCGTGGTTGGGTCGGGGATGCGTTGGGCTCCCAGCGCGTCGAGGTAGACCTCGTCGTTGCGCCGCAATTCGAGGTGCTCGATGCACAGGCCGCCGGCGAGGATGTTGAAGGCGATGTTCAGGACGTGGTCGGATTCGTGATACGGCAGATGCCGCTTGAGGAGGTGGAGCCTGGAATCGATCTCCTGGATAAGTCCGACCTTCTGAGCCAGGAGGAAGATGGCCCCGATGCCGCCGGCACTGAGCCCGCGGGTGCGCTGAGCCGGTTCGTAGTGGATATTGGAGGCGGTCATCATGGGTATCGGCCGCTCCGGTCCAGGCGTATTGGCGAGCCGTTTCTGGATCCGCCGCCGCCCCTGTTGGAAGAATCTCTTCTTGCGTGCCGCCTGCTTTTTTCGGAGAGTAGCGCTCACTCGAAGGCCCCCTTGTCTTGGAATGGTGAGGATGTGTTCCTACCTCCATTATTCCAAGAACTTGCGGGGTTTTCGAGCGTTTTCTTCAGAATCGGGCCAGGCGGACCATAAATCACGCTTGGTTAGGGTCTAGCCGTAAACGATGAACCATAGGTCACCCTTTCCATTCCCGGCGGCGACTCGGCCGCGCTGAGGTTGACGAGCTGACACCCCCGCGTAGCTCCTATCCGCATGACCACCTCTGCTCGGTGGTAAATCAAACGTGGGTTTTCTTTACAGGCGGGCGACGTTCGCCGCTGGATCGGATTTCCCTTGCTTTCCGTGTAAAGGAATTGCATAAAGAAATCAAGGTAAATATTCGATGGCTTGCGACGGGTTTCGTAACTCACGGCGGTAAGGGGGCAAGGGATGGCAAAGGCGAAGGGGATGAAGATCGGTTATGCCCGCGTATCGACCATCGAGCAGAATCTGAGCCTGCAACGCGATGCCCTCAAGGCGGCGGGGTGCGGGAAGATCATCGAGGACAATTCCAGCGGTGGCAAGGTGAAACGCGACGGGCTGGAGCGTGTGCTGGAGATGCTGCGGCCGGGTGATTCGCTGGCGGTGTGGCGGCTCGACCGGCTGGGGCGGTCGCTCAAGCATCTGATCGAGCTGATGGGCGAGCTGGAGGAGCAGGGGATCGGTTTCCAGAGCACGACGGAGGCCATCGACACGACGAGGCCGGGCGGCAAGCTGGTGTTCCACATCTTCGCCGCCCTGGCGGAATTCGAGCGGAATCTGATCCGCGAACGGACGCATGCCGGGCTGGCGGCGGCCAGAGCGAGGGGGAGGAAGGGCGGCAGAAGGCCGAAGCTCGGCGACAAGCAGCGTGCCCTGGCCGTCGAGCTGTACCGGCAGAAAAAACAGACGGTGGGCGAAATCTGCCAGGTGGTCGGCATTTCCAGGCCGACGCTTTATGCTTATCTCAGGCAAGCCGAGGGGGCGACGTGAGGGCGTTGGCGGCGGATCGTAGATAGCCCAGATCGAACAGCACTGAAACCACCATGCATGGGTCCGGAGGTTCCGTTGAGAGGCGGGTTCATGATTGGAATCAGGTAGTTGCTTATTCGGTCAGGACGCCGAACCGGGTCCACGTCGCGGCTGGCCAGTACCTGTACTGTACGTCGCCGAGCACGTCGCCAAGGGCCACGAAGCCGATCGTGCGGCTGTCGCGCGAATTGTTCCGGTTGTCGCCCAGCACGAAGCACATCCCGTCCGGCACCTTCGCCTTGGGGTAGTCCGGTAACGGCTTCGTGTCGGTGGCGAGGAGAATCCGATAGCGGCGGCCGGCGTTGGTTTCCTCGAAGAGTTCCCCCTTGACCACTTGCGCCGCGGCCCCGAGGCTCGCCCGCGGCGCCGGCTCGTGCGGCAACTGCCGCCCGTTGACGAACACCTCGTTGTCCTTCACCTCGACGGTATCGCCGGGCAGCGCGATGAGACGCCTGACCCAGTTCAGCCCCAGCTCCAACGACACGCGAAACACCACCTCGTCGCCGCGGCGCACGAATCGCCTCTGGTACGTCGTTTTGTTCACCAGGAACCGATCACCGGGGAGCAACGTCGGCACCGCGCTGGCCGACGGAATCGCAAAGGCCTCGAAGACGCTGCTGCGGATGAAGTACAGCGCACCGGCCGAGTACGTCTGGAAATGAGCGCATAAAAGGGGCTCTTCCGCACTTTTGATGATCCAAGAACATAGATAGGTTGTCCCCTCTTTGCGTGGGTTCCCTGTTTCTACCCCTATGGAGGCGTTCCTTGCTCCTGTCCCAGCTTCTGCGCGCTCACGCCGGCAGTCGCCTGGTCCGCACCGAGTTCGACGACCTCACCTTGACTCTCGGGATCGCGACGAACCGGTGTCACTCGGCCTTTCGACTCTTCTTCATCTTCATCGACTCCCGGAACCGGCACCTCTCGCCATCCATCTCGAAGATGGCGAAGTGGTGGGTCAGACGGTCCAGGGGTGCAGCGGTCATAGTTCCTTGCCTGGGCCTCCGAACCGGGTCGATTCCACGGTGGGTCGCGGCGCCGGCTCAGCGTCTATCCAGCTCGGCGAGCAGCTTCTGGAGCTCGGCGAAATCGACCGGCTTGACCAGGTGCCCGTCGCAGCCGGCTTCCCTCGACTGCACGCGGTCTCCCTCCTGCCCCCAGCCGGTCAACGCGATGATCGTGACCTCTCGCCCCCACGGCTGCTGCCGGATTCGCCGCGACGCCTCGTAGCCGTTCAGTCGCGGCATGCCAACGTCCATCAGGATCAGTTCGGGGCCGAACTCCTGCGCCGCCTCCACCGCCTCGATCCCGTCGTGCGCCGTGCGGACCTCGTGGCCGAACATCTTGAGAATCCTGCCCAGCGATACGGCCGAGTCGACGCTGTCGTCCACGACAAGGATCCGGTGCCCGGCCGCGGCCGCCGTCGGTTCCTCACCGGTGTGCACCGGCGTTGGCTGGAGGGGCTCCGCCACCGGCAGCCGCACGATGAAGGTGCTCCCCCGGCCGAGTCCCGGGCTGGCCGCCTCGACCCTCCCGCCGTGCATCTCGGTCAGGCCCTTGACCAGCGCCAGCCCGATCCCGAGCCCGCCGGTGGCGCGTTCGATGCTGCGGTCCACCTGGGAGAACATGTCGAAGAGCCCCGGCAGGGCCTCGGGCGGGATGCCGATCCCGGTGTCCCGGATCGTGACCAGGAGCTCGTCCCCGCGGAGCTCGGCGGAGAGCCAGATCCGGCCGCCGCGCTGGGTGTACTTGGCGCTGTTGGTCAGCAGGTTGCTGAAGACCTGGGCGAGCCGCGTCAGGTCGGCGTCGAGCGGCACCGGATCGGCCGGCAGCGACACCGTCAGCTCGTGCCCGGCCATCTCGATGAGCGGGCGAGCCGTCTCGACGGCGCTGGCCACGATGTCCTCCAGGAGGACGCAGCTCCCGCCGCAGCTCCATCTTGTTCTGGTTGATGCGCGAGATGTCGAGCAGGTCGTCGATCAGGCGGACCATGTGGCCTAGCTGCCGGTCCATCATCGCGCGGGCCTGGGCGACGACGCCCGCGTCGTGGGCGGCGAGGCGGATCATCTGGAGCCCGTTGCGGAGCGGGGCCAGGGGGTTGCGGAGCTCGTGGGCCAGCAGCGCCAGGAACTCATCCTTGCGCCGGTCCTGATCCCGCAGCTCGCCGTTGAGCCGGGCGTTCTCGACGGCCACGGACGCGACCGACGCGAGCTGGACGAGGATCGCCTCGTCGCTCTCGGAAAACGCTCCATCTTTCTTGTCCGCGACCTGGATGATCCCCAGGTTCCTCCCGCCGCGGCTGACCAGCGGGGCCGCCATCCAGCAATGCAGCGGAGGGAAGG
Source organism: uncultured Planctomycetota bacterium (assembly GCA_963845755.1). Classification (GTDB taxonomy): domain Bacteria; phylum Planctomycetota; class Planctomycetia; order Isosphaerales; family Isosphaeraceae; genus CAWJTV01. Next base: position 43,712 of record CAWJTV010000006.1, on the reverse strand, counting down.
GCGCCGCTCCCACGCCTTCTCCTCGCCACGTCGGCTGGGCCTCCAGCTCGGCGCGGCGTCAGCCGCATGGGCCGGTTGGTCCGGCTGACCTCGCCGCGGACGCCCTCCACGGCCGGCGGGATGCGCGGCTCGCGCCACTGCTCGTACTCTTCGGATACGGACACGGCGCTGATCGCCTGGGCCCCATCCTCCCCGACGGTCACGCTGGAGACCGCCCGGTGGGCGCCGAGGATGCGCCTGGCCTCCCCCGCGATGACCCTCATGACGCTGTCGAGCGACCCCGCCGAGTGGATCGTCAGCGAGGCGTCGGCCACCTGCTTGAGCAGCCGTCCCTGCTCCCGGAGGAAGTTCTCGGCCCGCTTCCTCTGGGTGATGTCGCGGGCAACTTTCGATGCCCCGATCACCCGGCCCTTGCCATCGCGCACGGGAGAGATGCTGAGCGAGATGTCGATGCGCCGGCCGTCCTTGGCGACGCGGACGGTGTCGAAGTGATCGACGCGACTCCCCGCGGCGGAGCCGCTCCAGGATCGCCGGCTCTTCATCCAGCCGCTCGGGCGGGATGATCAGCGTGATCGGATTGCCGACGGCCTCCGCGGCCGCGTAGCCGAACAGGCGCTCGGCCCCCCGGTTCCAGCTCGTGATGATGCCTTCGAGCGTCTTGCCGACGATGGCATCCTCGGACGACTCGACGATCGCCGCCAGCCGCGCACGGGCCTCCTCGGCCTGCTTCCGATCGGTGATGTCATGGGTGAAGCAGCGGCTGTGGAGGAAGACGCCGCCCTCCCACAGCCCGCTGGAGTTGATCAGGACGTGCCTGATCGAGCCGTCCTTGCAGATCAGCCTCGCCTCGTTCTCGCGCAGATCCTCCTTGTCCAGGAGCCTGCGGAGGATGTCGTCGATCACCGGCCGGTCGGCGTGGAACTCGGCGATGTGCCGGCCGAAGTACTCCTCGCGGGTATAGCCGAGGAGTTCCAGCTCCGCCCGGTTGGCCCAGAGGAGGATGCCGTCGGGGCCCACCCAGTGGAGGCCGACGTTCGCGTTCTCGAGGAAGTCCATCAGCTCGGCTTCCTTGCGACGGGTCTCGTTCTCGGCCTTCCTCCTCTCGGTGACGTCGCGGACGACCAGGACCGCCCCGTCCTGGCCCCGGCGTCGTCCCGGATCGGCGCGGCGCTGTCGTCGATCGGCCGCTCCGTCCCGTCGCGGGCGATGAGGACGGTGTGGTTGGCCAGCCCGACGATCGTCCCCTCCCGCAGGGCGCGCAGCGCCGGATTCTCGGCCGGCCGGCGGGTCTCTTCGTTGACGATCCGGAAGACCTCGGGCAGCGGGCGGCCCTCGGCCTCCTCCTTCGTCCAGCCGGTTAGGGCCTCGGCGACGCCGTTCAGGAACGTGACCCTGCCCTCGGCGTCGGTGCTGATCACCGCGTCGCCGATGCTGGCGAGCGTCACCCGCAGCCACTCGGACTGCCGCCGGAGCGCCTCCTCGGCCTCCAGGCGGGCGGCGAGGATGCTCTGAGCGTTCTGAAGTGCGACCGTCCGGAGTTGCTCCTCCTCGTCGTCCTGGTTCGCCATCATCCCCCCCGAGCCGTTCCGCAGCGAGCGCGGTGCCGACGACCCGCGCCCGGATCTTCTCGAACGCCGTCTCGCGTGTGGTCGTCGTGTCGTCGCAGAAAGGCGAGAAGCCGCAGTCGTCGCACGTGACGAGCTGATCGACCGGGATGTACCGCGCCGCCTCCAGCACGCGGTCGCGGACTTCCTCCGGCGTCTCGACCCGCGGGTCGATCGGGTCGATGACTCCGACGAAGATCCGGTGCCCCGGCTTGACGTGCCGACGGATGATCTCCAGGACGCGGCCGCGGTCCGTTTCGCCCGCTAGGGCGACGTAGAAGTTCCCCACCCGGAGCTGGAACAGGCTGGGCAGCAGCAGCGCGTAGTCCACGTCGCCGCTGTGCGTGGAGTCGCGGTCGCTGCCCGGGCACGTGTGGACGCCGATCCGCCGGCGGTCCTCGGCGGAAAACCGCGTGAGCGCCAGGTTGTTCAGGTCGATGAAGCGGTGGAGGAGCTCCCCGGACGGGTCGATCTTGACGGCCAGCCGCCCCTCGGTGAAGTCGACCTGGACCGAGTGGGCGCCCTTGCGCAGGCAGTTGCGGACCTCGGTCTCGTGCTCGCGCAACAGGTCCTCGATGAATCGCTGGCGCGGATAGCCGGGGATCTCATCGGGCGGGTACATCAGGCTCAGGGCCGAGGGCGAGATGACCGCCTGCTTCACCGGCCTGCTGGCGTATTTCAGCGCCGCCTCGAGGTAGCTGTCGGCGTGCCGGCGGTAGCGGAACGGCCCGGCGGTCAGCCGCAGCATCCGGCGCGTATGGCCGGCCGAGAACGGGATCTTGAAACCGTCCGGGGCGGTGTTCGGCAGCCCCTGCACGCAGTACGTCCAGAAATTGTGGTACTTCCGCTGCTCGCCGTCGGTGATCACCGGCGAGCCGGTGGCTTCGAATCGCTCGATCGTGTCGCGGATCGCCTCGTCGTAGAGCGGATCGAGCGCCGGGTCTGTGCCGTCGGTCTCCGCGAGCGCCCCGATCAGGCTCAGGGGCCTGGGAATGCTGCCGATCGGCTCGGTGGGGATCGTCTTCATCCTGACTCGCCCTGATGAAGGTCCTTAGGGTTGTTGGCCTCGTGGGCCGACGGTCCTACGCGATTCATCGCCCCTCGATCCGGCCGATCCATTCACCGACCGGAGCGGAGAACGGGCGGCCTGACATGTGCGCAAGCTGACAAAAGAGTCATCTCGTCTCCGGTCGGCCGGGGCGCGAATCTTGCCGATGACCTGGGAACGGCCGTGACCCGGCGGCTGAACGTCGAGGTGTGGCATCATTCTAAATAGGTCCTCGCAAGAGGGCAAGTAATTACGCGGCCCTGGGGATCTTGTATTCCTCATCCTCAAGCCGGAAGGGCGCTTCCGACTCCAGATACCGCATGACCATCCCCACCAATTTCGCCGAGTCGTGCCACCGATGGTTCCGCGTGACATGCTCCCGCACCAGCCACCAGACCCGCTCCATCGGATTAGCGTCCGGGCTGTACGCCGGCAGCATCACCAGTTCGATCCGATCGCGGTGCTCCCAAAGGTAGACCCGCACCTCGTCGATGTGATGGAACTTGGCGCAGTCGCAGATCACATGGACCTTCCGATAGCGCCTCAGCCGATGCCGCAGGTCCTCCAGATGGGCCAGGAAGAGCTTCGCATCTCGCTTCGGCCCACAGGTGGCGAAGACCGTCCCGGTCCGCCAGTGGATCGAGCCGGCGACGTACCGCTTCGCCGCGCTGTTCCCCACTCGTGGTCAGCCGGCCGCCTCACCCGCACGCCTGGCTTGGGTCTGTGTCCTCCAATACCTCGAGGGCCTCTCCGACCGCCAGGCCGCCGATGCCGTCCGCGGCCGCATCGACTGGAAGTACGCCCTGGCCTTAGAGCGCCGAACGGTTGGATGGCATACGATTTGAACGGAGATTCTCGTGAGGAGGTGACCCATGTCCCCGTATTCCCACGATCTCCGACAACGCGTCCTGGACGCGGTCGAGCGCGGCGAGGGCTCGATCCGTCAGATCGCTCGCCGCTTCGTCGTCAGCCTCTCGTTCGTCGTTCGCTTGTTGCAGATCCACCGCCGGACCGGCTCGATCGCGCCCAAGCCCCACCGCGGCGGTCATCCGCCGGCGCTGGGACCGGAGGATTACGAGCGGCTCCGCGAGTTGGTCCGCCAGCAGCCCGACGCCACCCTCGAAGAGTTGCAAAAGCGCCTCGGCGTCGCTTGCAGCACCGCCGCCATCTGTCGCGCCCTGGACAAGCTGGGGTTGCCGCGCAAGAAGAAGGTCCCGCGCGCAACGAGCAGGATCGCCCGGAGGTCCAGGAGAAACGGCGGGATTTCTGTGAGGCCCTCTCCGGCATCGACCCGCACCGGCTGGTTTTCGTGGACGAATGCGGGGCCAACACGTCCATGACGAGGACCTACGGCCGTGCCCCGGTGGGCCAGCGCGTCTACACCGATACCCCCGGCCACTGGGATTCGATCACGCTCACCTGCGGGGTTCGCCTCTCCGGGGTGACGGCGGCGTTGGCCTTCCCGGCGCCACCAATCAGGCCATGTTCGAGAACTACGTGGAGGATGTCCTGGTCCCGGAGTTGAAGCCCGGCGACGTGGTCATCTGGGACAACCTGTCGTCGCACCAGTCGGAGGAGGCGGCCGAGGCTGTCGCGGGGGCCGGGGCCGACTTGGTGCCGTTGCCGCCGTGGAGTCCGGACCTGACGCCCTATGAGGAGATGGCCTCGAAGATTAAAGGTGCGATGCGATCGATGGCGGCGCGGACGAAGGAGGCGGTCTATGCGGCGTTCGTCTCGGCCTTGCATGACGTGACTCCCCGAGGATATCGCGGGCTGGTTCGGACACCGTGCGGCGTATGCAATGCAAACGTAAGGCGACTCTAGTACTACTCCGTTAGATCCTACGAACTTCTCGGGGCCTTTGTTCGTATGATCATTATGAGCAAGACTTACACCCCCGAACTGACGCCCGAAGTCCTCGAGCGACTTCGGGATTATGCGGACGTGTTCCGCGATGGCTTCTCCCACAAGGCGCAGGCCGCCTGGAGCGGGGTCTCTCTCCAAGGGCTGCTCCAGGACGGCGAACGCAAGAGCATCGAGCCCCTCTCCGGTCGCGTCACGCTCCCGCCGGACCTGGACGTCAAGGACAAGGAGCAGGCCCTCCAGCAGTTCGTCAACCAGAGCCCCTGGGACGACCAGGAGCTCGCACGCGACTATCGAAAGCACCTGGCCCAGACCTTCGCCAGCCCCCAAGGGATCTTCGTCTTCGACGACACGGGTTTCCCCAAGCAGGGGAAGCACTCCGTCGGTGTCCAGAGGCAATATTGCGGGGCCTTGGGCAAGAAGGCCAATTGCCAGGTGGCCCCCTCGGTCCACTACGTTAGCCCCAAGGGCCATTATCCGTTGGCAATGCGGCTGTTCTTGCCCGACTCCTGGATCCAGGATCCGAAGCGACTGGGCGCGGCGGGTGTTCCGGAGGCCGTCCGTCGAGCCCAGACCAAAGGCGAGATCGCCTTGGGATTGCTGGACATGGTGCGCGGCGAAGGGCTGCCGGGGTGGCTCGCCGTGGCCGACGCCGGTTACGGGGTCTCGGAGGACTTTCGCAAGGGGTTGGCCGCTCGTGGGCTGGCGTACATCGTGGGTGTCACCGACGAGATGGTCGTCTTCACCGCCGAGCCTCAGTGGGAGCCACCCGGGCCAGCGGCGCGGCCTGAGGGGACGGGCGGACGGCCGCGGCGGCGGCCCCGGTTGGCCGAGGGTACCCCCCGGCCCGTGAGCCTGAAGGACCTGGCGGCACGGACGACCCTGCACAAGGTGACCTGGCGCGAGGGGACCAAAGGGAAGCTGTCGGGCCACTTCGCCTGGTTGCGGGTCTGGCCCGGCGGCGGCTGGGCCACGGGCGACTGTGCCGGGGCCGAGCCGATTTGGCTGTTGATCGAGCGGCAGGCCGACGGCACGTTGAAGTACGCCTTCAGCAACCTGCCGGCCGACACCCCGCGGCTGCGGGCGGTCCGATTGTGGAAGAGCCGATGGCCGGTCGAGCAAGGCTACCAACAGATGAAGGAGGAGTTGGGTCTGGATCATTTCGAGGGCCGTTCGTGGCGCGGCTTCCATCACCATGTCTGCCTGGTGATGTTGGCGTTCGGTTTCCTGGTCCTGGAACAACTTCGAGAGAAAGAGCACCCGGCCGTGCCGAGAAAAAAAGGGGATAAGGCGCGACGGATCACCTTGCCGGCGATCCGTCGCGCCTTGCAGCGGTTGCTGAGCCCACGGGCGCGACCGGATTGTCCGTATTGCCACCCTTGTGCTCATCTCTACACCCAACAAATGGAAATTTTAACGGAGTAGTACTAGAACTGGACGATCCTGGGTTCAACCACACCGTGCTCAGCGAGTTCCGCGCTCGCCTGGTCAATGGCCAAGCCGGACAGCTCCTCCTGGATACCTTGTTGGACCAACTCACCGAACGCGGGCTGGGGTTCCGATAGCAGTGCGCCGTGAAAAGGCTCGGATCTTCAGCGGGTGCGAATCCCGCCCGGAAAACTGGTCGCTCCATCCGGTAGCGATCGGAGCGGCGGCGGAGGTGACAAAGCCGTCGAAGCCTTCGAGACAACGGGCCGCTGTGGCGGTTCGGCGAGCAGGCAGGCCGCAACGACAGTGAACGCCGTGCAAGCCCCGAAACAACCCGATGTGGAAGCCGACCCGGTTGCTATACGGGGAAGGCCGCCGTCCTGGGAGACAGAGGGGGTTACCCCTCACGACGCGACACGCTCCCAGGGTTCCACCGGGGTATTGGCGGTGGCATGCCTGCAGAGGAGATCCGACGCAACACGGGAAGCCTCGGCGGTGAGGGCGCGTGACCCTCAACCGACAACCCGCGAGGGCCAGGTCGGGCCGCCCGAGGTGGCGGAGAGGCCCGTATGAGCGAGGAAGCCGGGTAACGCCGGCGGAGCAAAGGGGCCTCAGTTCAAGGTCAGCGTCACAAGGGGCATGAGAGCCAGGAGATTGGCAATGAGCCTAGCACCTCCACCGACGGTTCAGAAACTCCAGACGGCGTTGCACACCAAAGCGAAGGGGTCGCCTGACTATCGGTTCTATGCGCTGTATGACAAGGTCTATCGCCGCGACGTCCTGGAGGAAGCCTACGCCCGCTGCCGTGCCAACGGTGGCGCCGCCGGGGTCGATGGCCAGACGTTCGACGACATCGAAGCATACGGACTGGACCGATGGCTGGACGAATTGGCGGACGACCTCAAGAAGCGGACGTACTCACCCCAGCCGATCCGACGCGTGTACATCCCTAAACCGGATGGCAAGCAAAGGCCGCTGGGGATTCCCTGCATCAAGGACCGCGTAGCGCAGATGGCCGCGGTGCTGGTCTTGGAGCCGATCTTCGAGGCCGACCTGGAGCCGGAGCAATACGGGTATCGCCCAGGACGGAGCGCCCTCGACGCCGTGAGGCAAGTCGAACGGCTGGTCCGGAACGGGCATACCGAGGTGGTCGACGGCGATCTTTCCGGTTACTTCGAGACGGCATCTTGATGCCCTCCTAAAAACGTAAGGTGTTGAGCTTCCCAGCCACGAGTTGCCGAAACCGGGTGAGAGTCTCAGGGTTGTCGGGGAACAGATAGAGCTTCCATGTGGCATCGAGATCAACTTGAATCTTGCAATTGTGGATGCGGTCGTAGATCCAGCTTCGGGGAAGCTTCAACTTCGAGGCGAGTTGCGGCACGGTCAGGAACCCCGCGATCCGCCGCGGATGTGCTCGTCTCCGGTCGCGGTACAGGCGATGGTGCAGACGGATGGCCTGGACCGTACTCGGCAGGACGATTGCATGCCGTGGCGAACGGTGGCCTTCCTCGGTCAATCTCCGGGCGATCTCCTGGTCGGTCTTTCCTTGCCGGGCCAGTTCCAGGATCGTCTGCTCCATCACTTGGCCGCCTGACAGGCGTGACCAGGCACCGACTGTGACCGCGAGGTCGGCGTCCGTCGTCTCACCTCCCTTCCAGACAACCCGGCAGCGCACGATGTCCGGCGCCGTACGTTGGACGACGACCTTGTCGATCAGGCTCCGGAGTAGCGCCTTCTTCTGTTCCTGCGAGAAACGGTCGGCCCGCCACCATTCCGGGATTCGTTCCCCGGCTTCGGTAAGTGCCCGCCGTGTCTCGGGGTCGAGACGCTCCAGTGTCGCTTGTTCGTGTTGCTCGCGTTCCCATGCCTCTTCGGCCTCTTTCAACTCCCGCAGAGCCACCTCCCATCGGCGCTCCAGCTCGGCGGCCACGAGGCGGTTGTCGGGGTCGGCCTTTTGGTACTGATGCTCGGCGAGTCGAGCCTGGTAGCGGAGCCGATCGAGTTGCTGCCGTCGCGCCCGCCCGATCTGCTCTTGTTCTTCCGAGAGCGAGGCCCGGACCCGGTCGTAGACGTCCAACTCCGCGGGGGCTAACGCCTCGAAGAAGCGGCGGACGACGTGGTCATCGATCGGGTCCGCAGGGAGCCGCTGGCAGACCGGAGCGCGGTGCTGTTTCCACATCGAGTTGCAAATATATTGCGTCTTGAACTTGTACTGCACTGTCAGCTTGTGGCCGCACTCGCCGCAGGCGACGAGCCCGTGGAGCAGGGCCTTCCCCGGCCGGGGGACACCCCGGGTCTGGTTCCGATCGTATTCGCTGTGGTTGTCGCGGATCATGCCCTGGATCTTCTCATAAGTGGCCCAATCGATGTAGGGGGGATAGATATCCCGGATATGGATTCGCCACTCGGACATCGGCAACGGCTTCTGGACCGGCCGACGGCCCGGGCCGTCTCTCACGGTCCGGGTGCGGCCGTAGACGAATGACCCGGCGTACGCCGGGTTCTTCAGGATGGAGCGGACGGAGGGGACGGTTGGGCGGCGCCAGACGACTTCGCCGAAGTCGTCATGTCGAGGTAGCAACAAGTCCTCATCTCGAAATGCACGGACGACCCCACTGAGGGTGCGGATGCGGAGAAAGGTGGCGAAGACGAGGTCGAGGCGGTCCTGGACTTCGCGATCCGGTCGCTTCACGACGCGGCCCAGTGGGTCGCGTGTTAGTCCCACGGGGAGGGACAGGGCCAGCTCGCCGCGCTGTGCCTTGTTGAGCAGGCCGGCCGTCAAGCGAGCCTTGATCGTATGAAGCTCCAGCTCGGAGATCTGGCCCTTCAGCCCGAGCAAGAGGCGACCGTTGATTGTAGCGGGGTCGTAGATCCCGTCTCGGTCGCCGATGAGGCAACGGCGGAATCCACAGAGGTCGAGGACTGGGTACCATTCGGTGCAGTTGCGTGACAGTCGGGTGACATCATAAGAGAAGATGATGCCGACCTGGTCGAGGGTGACCCGAGTGACGATCTCCTGGAATCCCTGCCGGCCTTGAGTGGTGCTGGCCGTCTGGCCGAGGTCGGCGTCGATGATCTCGATGTCCTCGGGCCGCCCAGCCACACTCACGAGCCCGCTGCTGGAGGGCGTACTGAAGACGACGGCTCTCCTGGTGGGTGAGGACCTGATGTGGGTTGGACTGGCGGACATAGATCAGGGCCTTGCGGCCGAGATGGAACGGGGTAATGTGTTCGGAAATGCTCATGGATAACCTCCGCGTAGATGGCCGTGATGTCGTCGATCACCTGCTGTCTCAGGGCTGACGGGAGCACTGACCAGACGTCTTGGGCTTGGGGCATGACGTGTCACCCTCCGTGACCAAGGAAAGAAGTTCCTGGATGGCTTCCGCGGTCCATCTTGTCCGAGGAGGGTGGATCGGGCTCGGTGCCAGGCTGGTCGAAGACAGTGGGATGCGCAGCCGCATCGCGTCGCGATAGGCCACGAGCACGAACGGGGTGCCGTGGGGTGGCCGGCAGACCGAGAGGACGGGGAAGTGGCGACCGAAGAGGGGATGAGTCGGGTCGGTTACCTCGATCTCCTCGGGCGTGGACGCGAGTGGCTTGTTGAATGAGGTATCAAGGTAGGGTTTCGTTCGACGCGATACCCCATGCCGAGTTGATGAAATCGCTGTCCCGGCGCATCAGCGACCGCTTCGTCCTGAAGCTGATCAAGATGTGGCTGGAGGCACCGGTGGAAGAGACCGACGCGCGGGGCCATCGTCATCGGACCACCCGGAACAAGGACGAGGGGAGAGGGAGCCCCCAGGGCTCGCCGATCACGCCCCCAACAATGTTGCAAAGAACCCTGTTGGGGGCCTCCCTCAAAAGGGGACGGACTGATCCGATACACGATGCGGACCTCCTGCTCGTCGATCTCGACCTGCTTCACCAAAGCCCGAACGATCGCCCGTCGCGTGGCCCAGTCCGGCTCGTGCAACTCCTGGGAAACGCGTCTCGCGAACTCCTCCAACTGGCCGATCACCAGCCGCAGTTCGGCTTCCTGGTTGGCCTCGTCAATCTGCTGCCGACACTCATCCTCTAGTTTGGCCAGGCGCTCGCGCGCTGCCAAGATCCTCGGCTCGAACTCCGACTTGTTAAGTAATCCCTCGCCGTAGGCATCGATCAATCGAGCGATCATCTTTTTTAGATTCGCAATCAATTTGTTGAGATGCTTCACCTCGCGGTCTGGGCCTGTCTCCGGCCCGTGCCGCCGCCGTTCGTACTCCACTCGAACCCGTTCGGGCTCGGACAAGAGATGACGCACATCTTCCCAGACGGCGGCGTCCAAGACATCCGTGCGGACCTGCTTGTTCCAACACAGTCGCTGGCCACCGAAACGATAGGCGTCGGAGCCGGTGCAGCGGTAGTAGGCGTAGGGGACCTTCCCCTTGGCCGAGGCCCGGCTCACCGGCTTGCCGTAGCAGCCGTAGCCGCACCGTTTGCAGACAACTAACCCCTGGAGGAGATAGCGGTCGCCACGGAGCCGTTCGCGCCGGCGTTGCCGGTTCTCCTCGAGTTGAGCTTGAACCGTCCCGAAGAGTTCCTCGCTCACCAAACCGGGGACATCGATGAAGATTTGTTCTTGCGCGGATGTATCGACCCGAGAGACAGGACGCCGGGGCTGCTCAGGACGGCCGCGTTGCGCTCGCAGCCGCTTCGGCTTGAGGGCGCCGCGCGGCGTCTTGCCGAAGCCGGCCGTCCCCTTGTAGGCAGGGTTCCTGAGATACGACCAGATCACCGAGCGGTCCCAGGCCGATTTGCCCGTCCGCGTGGGGACGCCGTCGCGTTGCAGACGTCGGCAAACCTCACCGATCGAGCATCGTTCCTGGCCGACCCACCCGAAGATCTTCCGCACGATCCGCGCCTTGTCGGCCACGACCTGATAACGCGCCGCGCCGCCGCCCTCATGCTTGCCGATGTAGCGGTAGCCATACGGCGCGCCGCTGAGCACGTTGACCGAGCCGTGGCGGGCGGCGTACTGCTTGCCTCGGCGACACCGCTCCATGATCTTGGCACGCTCGTATTCGGCGATCATGCCCTGGACCTGCACAAGCAGGTTCTCTTCGGGTCCGTGGCCCAGGGGAGTGCAGGAAGACGACCTCAACGCCGCACCGGGCCAGTTCCTCGAGTATCAAAACCTGATAGGCATATTTGCGTGAAAGTCGATCGGGATCGAGAATGTAGAGGCGATCGATGGTCCCAGCAGCGGCCTGGTCCCGAAGTCGTTCGAGGCCCGGGTGGACCAGGGTATCCCCGGTGTAGCCATCGTCCACGAAGCACAGCTCGGGGGAGCATACCAAGCCGTCGCTCGCGACGCGCTGCCTGATCGCCTCAAGCTGGCTGGCGATCGTGTCCTCCTTGGACTGTTGGTCCCCGGAGACCCGGCCATAGGTCCCCACACAGAGATCGCAATTGAGCATGACGGGTCAAGCTCCTCTGGCCTTTGATCGGAGTCCCTGCATCGTTGTGGTGGCCTGCTCGTTGTCGTGAGATCGCGATCGCGACCGTTCCCGGTGGCGAGAAACGACCGGGATCAAGGCCTGGTATGCCAGCGCGATCGCCTCATCCTGAAACCGGGTGAACTCGAAATGGCGGGTGACGGGAGGGCTCAGGGCTGACCTCCGTTGAGATGTAATCATGTTGACTCATCCTCTCCAAGACCGCGGCTGTCAGCCTGCCTTGGACGGGGATCGAGCCCGGGCTGCCATCCTTGCCCATACTTCGGTCGGAGCCGCGATCGGGAAATGACAGAGTCGGGGATCAGGGACAGTTTTGCAACATTGTTGGGGGCGTGGTGATACCGCCCTGCGGTGTACCGCTGAGCGTCTCATTATATCGCCAGTCCTCCATATATCCTGCTTTGAGCAGACCACGGATCAGTTGGACGAGCCGGTCGTCGTGGATATCTCGTTGGACGATAGACATCATGATTTCATGATCAATATTGTCAAAACAACCTTTGATGTCACCTTCGATGAACCAGGTCGTTCCCTTCCACGTCCTCTGGATTTCGCGGAGAGCCGTGTGGCATCCCTGTTCGGGCCGGAAGCCATGGGAGTGAGAACTGAACCGCCGTTCGTAGTATGGTTCCAGGAGTGTTCGCAGGGCTTCCTGGAGGAGTTTGTCGCTCCACGCAGTAATGCCGAGCGGGCGTCTCTTTCCGTTTGCCTTGGGAATCTCCGTTCGGCGAACGGGCGTCCAGACATATTGGTTCCGCCGAAGCAGTCCGATGATGTTCTGGATCTTCTGGAGACACATACCATCCACTGTTTCAGGTGTGGCGCCCTTGGTCATGGCCCCGGCGTTCCGGTAGATCTTACCGTAGGCTCGGAGCATGAGTTCGGGGTCGAACAGGTGTTTGTAGACTCGTTCCAGAGGAACACCTCGGAACCCTCGATCTCCGTGGATGGCCAGCACTGTGTCGATGGTACGCATCTCACGTGTCTCCACAGGCTCCCATCCGTCTCACCTGCCCCCCTTCGCCATGTGGCCGGCTTTCCCGGTCTCGGACTACTACGGGGGCTCCGTCGCCATGGGGGTCTCCCCCTTTAGGCGATCCCGCCTGATTAGCGACAATTAGATTTCCCTGTCAACGACAATTAGAATTCCCTACTCGGCCATAGTGTACAAGCCCCTGGGATTCTGGCCAATTGACCATCCCTCTCGCCTCTGGGATCAACCATTCCTGCGCTCGTTCATCCCTCCTCTCGTGCGTCTGTCGGTTCCACCGGCTTTTGACGCGACTTCTTGGCCTGCTCGGCTCGGTAGCTCGGAACGTTCAACTCCACGATCACGCTATGGTGCACCAGCCGGTCGATGGCGGCGGCGGTCGTCATCGGATCCTTGAAGATCGCCTCCCATCCCGAAAACGGCAGGTTGCTCGTCAGCATCACGCTCCCGCGCTCGTACCGTTCCGCCAGCAGGTTGAAGAGCACCTCCATCTCGTCCCGGCTGTATTGTACGTATCCAATATCGTCAAGGATCAGCACCTCATATCGGGAAATCTTCTTGAGAAAACCGCGCAGCTTCAGGTCGCGCTTCGCGGCCAACAGATCTTGAACCATCAAGGCGCACGTCGCGAACATCACCTTCCGCCCCGAGCGGATCAGTTCCTGCCCGATCGCGCACGCCACGTGGCTCTTGCCACTGCCGGGATTCCCGAATATGAGCACATTGTCATTTCGTCCAACAAAATCGCCTTCGAGCAGAGTTCTGACCTGCTGCGCCGCCTTGGACGGCAGTCGCTTCAGGTCCAGGCTTGACAGGTTCTTTTCCATGAACAGCCTCGATTCTCGCAACAACCGCTCGACCCGGTGGGAACGCCGCGACTCGCACTCGCGCTCCGCCAGATCCAGGAGGTAACGTTCGTAACTGGTCAACTCCTGACGGGCTCGTGCCGCCGCCGATTCGTACGCCTGCCGGATCGTCGGCAGGTGGAGCTCGCGAAGGCAGTCCGTCAGAGACTCATGCACATCGATTGGCTTACTGATGGAATATCCTCCCTGGTCTCGAGTAACAGGTCGTACATCGACAAATCCACCGTCGTGACGACCACCTCCATCGCGCGAGGCAGGCCCAGGTCGTGACCCAGGTGCTCCGTGACGACGGTCGGGGTGATCGGCATGTTCCCGTCCAAGAGCCGGCCCAGGACGGCGTCAACCCCGACTTCCGACTCCTTCGCCGCCAACTCCAGGATCCGGAGATAATCCTTGGTGGCGCGGGCCGGGCTTTGTGCCAGCAAGACGTCGTAGGCTCGGCGAAACCGGCCGGTTGGGAACATCGCGTCCCGGTGCCGATAGGCCGCGAACGCCCCCGGCTTGCGCACCAACCAGTCGATCACGTGCCGATAGTTAATCACGTGTTTGTTGTGGCCGCGCTGCCGAGGGACCTTTTCAATCAGCACCGCGCCGTGCCACACCTCCAGGCATTCCGCCATCACATGGACATCGACCTGTTCACCGATGAGTCGGCTCGGCACCGAGTAGGTGTTGGAGCCAACCCGGATCGTACTCCCCTGGGTGACCCGCACCCGGCGCCGGTGCCAGGCGTCCACCCGCCGCGAGGGGAGGTCCTTCAGCAACAGTCGTTCCTCGGTGAACCGCGGGATCCGTCCGCTGTTGCGCTGAGCGAAGACCTGGCGAAGGAACAGCTCGTAGGCTGCTCGGTCGGCGAAATCGCGGCCGCTGCGCAACATCAGGGCCTGATCCATCGCTTGTTTGAACCGGTTATGACTCTGTTCGGCGTCTCCGTTCTGGTTGGCCTTACCAGCCTGGATGGCTTGAGGTGCCATGCCATAGTGGGCCATCAAGGCGCGGTATCGTTGCTGGAACAAGTCCCGATCGCCGAGGTTGTTGACCGCGGCCGTGAGCCGATCGGTGCGATGAGTCTGGGGAACCCCTCCCAGTTCCCAAAGGGCGTTCTGGAGCCCCTGGCTGAGGCTCTCGAAACTTTCGGAGAAACAGACGGTGCCGGTCTCCCAGTTGGAGTAGGTCAGAACGAAGTGATAGACCAGGTGATCGAACGATTGGCCAGCGAGTGTGACCTGCAAATCGTTCAGGGAAGTGAAGTCGGAGGCGCCAACGCGCCGGGCGTGTGGATCTGATCGAAGAAAACCTCCTTGGGTGGACCGTCGGTGGCCCGCCACGCTTTGATCTTCCGTTGCAAGGTCCGGAGCTGGCCGTCGGGGAACCGGCCCGGGAAGCGATGCTGAAGATCCTCAAACAGGGTCTTGGCTTGGAGCCCCGGGTTGAGCACCAGCCGATCGTGGAGTTCCGGCCAGACTTCCTGGAACGGATCCTCCCGGGTCCGCCAGGTCTTGGGAGTCCACGATTCACTGGGCAGGCGATCCGAGTCTCGGTACTTTTGAGCGGTCTTGGCGTCCATACCCACCTTCCAAGCCGCACGGTAGAGCGGCATTCCCTCGCCGAGAAGCTGGCGAAGCTTGAGAACCTGGATGTCCTTGGTCATGGTGGTTGCCTCCTGACCGAGGAGGAAACCACGTAGTGAACAACCAAGCGAGAGGAGGCGGGAATTCTGATTGTCGCTGGGCGGGAATTCTAATTGTCGCTAATCACCCGCATTTCGTGCATGAATGACGTTCAGGATGATTTAGGTGCCCTGTTCGTGACCTTGCGGTTGATCATTTCAACCTTGTCTCCCGGAGCGTTTGAGGAACGCAGCCCTGTCGCAGCCTTCCTTCAGATCAGCCACCAGCCGGAGCTGATTTCAACGCGGATTTCCGCGGGGCGGAAAATAATTAATGTTTCGGGCTCTCGAGCTCCCAGAAACACGGGAAAAACGGCCTTTCGAGGCGGTGAAAGGTTAACTATTTTCGCGCGCCTTTTGGCGAACATCAACGAATTTATGTGGGTCGATCGGTATGCGTCTTGCCGCGCTCGATGGCCAAAATATCGCGAAAAAGTGAGCCCAGCCACGTGAAGCATAGGAGTATGATGCTCCAACAACGCGTTTTGAGTCGGCGGCCGAACGGCTCGAACGGCTCGAAAATAATTAACTTCTCAGGCCGAATCGAGGGGTGGCAAGGGGCTTTTCCCGCTTGTTCAAGGCTGTTGACTCTCCCCTACAACTGTAAAACGGTTAACTAAATTCTCGGCCCGCGGAAATCCGCGTTCAAGGAGACCTCGGAGGTAAACCATCGTCTCCGATCAGTTCTTTTTACTGAATGGTCACTCGGGTTCAGGCAATTCAGCTTTCACCTTGTCATCCGGGTCTCGACGGGCATGCACCTTGATGGTTTCAGTGCATCCCGCCTTTCCAGACATGCTGTTGTCCCCTTTCGTTTTCGCGTCCGGGTAGGTCTGGTGACCCAGGGGCATCACGCTCAACCCCTCCCGAGTTGCTCGGGGATCATTCATGCCGCGATGCGGCGCAGCACCTTGGTCAAGAAATACTGCCGGGCCGCCGGGATCGACCCCGATCGGCTGGGCGGGCGCGGTATCGGCATCCACTCGCTCCGCAAGACCGCCATTAACGACGCCATCCGAAACGGCGCTTCGATGCACGAGGTTCGCGAATTCGCGGGCCACAGCGACATTCGCACCACCGAGGTCTACTTCGACCGGCGCGAGGAGGATGCCGAGGTAGCGGTGCGCCGCATCCAGATCCGGCTGACTGGGTCCAGGGGCCAGTGAACCCCTGCGTCACGGCTCCGGGAATCCTTCCTGCCGGGATCGGCGTACCTGGGGACGCAACTCTCAACGGCCCCGAGTGCGTACCGGATGGGGAGAGACCTCGCCGAAAGGACCGAAGCACGCAGGCAGGATGGACGTCCTCACTACGATGGCGGCGATGGACTGGTGGGCTACGGCTGAACTGGTCTGATGAACTGAGCCGAGCCTTCGACTCCCCTCCGCCCGGCGAGAACGAGGCGTTGGGCAGTTGGGCCGTGCCGACGCTTGCGTCGCTAGGCCCGCCACGTGCGCATCGAAGCGCGGTCCGGCAGCCCCGTCGGCCGCGGCGTCGGCTTGCACGAACGTGCAGAGACGGGCCGGTACGCCCTCGATTCGAGCGGCTCCATCCCCACCTACGGGGTCCTCGGCCTGCCCCGCCGGAGGCGGTGGCGGACGAACGAAGACGGTGGCTGGAGGGCCGGAAGCCGAATGAGTATGGGGCGACCTCCGTGGAAGCGTGGCAGCAAGAAGGGACACGACCGGTCATCAAGCGACCCCCCGGGCACCGGCCAGGATCGTGAACACGGTCTGGCCGACAACGGCCTCGCCCGCGGGGTCGAGGATTCCCGCAGCGTTGAGGCTCAGCTGGCCGCCGTTGGCGAACCGGGGCTTACCGACGACGAACAGGTCCACGGCGCTGCCCGCGGGATTGTATTGCAAGTTGATCGCGACCGGCTTGTTGATCGTCTTCCGGCCGCGTCTCACGGCCTGTTTCACCAGGTAGTTGGACGGGCTCAGGGCGCTGGATACGCTCAAGGCCTCGTTGAAGATGATCTCGAAACCGGCGAACTCGGGGACGCTCCTTGCGCGACGTCCTTTGCCTTTGATTACGTTGACGACGAGGGGTTCCACCTGCACGACGCGCGGCGGCGAGGGCGGCGGCGTGGGGCGTTGGATGACCTCGGCCACGGCATCGGAAGTACTGCCCTGTAGGCTGCTGTCTCCAGAGTAGCGCGCGGCGATTACGTCGATACCCGGCGGGAGGGACGAGACGGAAAAAATGGCCTGCCCGCCGGCGCCGAGGCCGGCGGTCGCGAGGGCGACGCCTCCCATCAGCAGGGTGACCGTTCCGGTGGGGATGAGGTTGGCCGAGGTCCCGACGACGGCAGCGAATGTGACCGGCTGCCCGACGGTGGATGGGTTGACAGAAACCTCTAGCATGGTCGTCGTGGCGGGGGGGACGGCGGGGGTGGTGAAACTGAGGATCGCCCCATCGTACGTCCCGTTTGACGTGGTCGCGACGGCCTCGTAGTAGTAGGTGGTGCCGGCCTGGAGGCCGGTCAGCTCCGCGTCGACAGCTACGGCGGCGGCGCCGACGACGGCTTGCGCAGGGGTCTGGATGGCGGTGTACAAGGTCGGGCTGGTGCCGTAGAGGAACGTGACGTTCGTCGCCTCCCCGTCCGGTTCGACGCTTGCCTCGAGAGTGGCGGTCGTGAGGGCGACGGCCGTGGCGGCCTCCGTCGCGACCGTCGGCTGAGCCGCGCTGACGATGATCGTGGTTTGAGCGGAGACGGATTGATAATCGGTCGTGTCCGTCGGCGTGAACTTCACCGAGAGCGTATGCGAGCCCGGATCCAGGACCGTGCCCTCCGGCGGTGAGTAGGCGTATGACCCGGGCACCGTCGCGCCGTTGAATGTGGCGGTGGCATCGAGTTGAGTGCCGCTCAGTGCGGTTCCGTAGGTGATGGGCGCGGGGGCGGGCCAAGTCAGCGTGGGGGTCGACGTCTGGGGCAGTTGAACGGTGATGGTGCCGGTCGCGGTCAGGTCCGTTCCGTCGGCGATGGTGTACGTGAACGTATCCTGGCCGCTGAAACCGCCGGACGGGGTGTAGGTGAACGACCCGTCGGCGTTCAGGTCCAGGGTGCCGCGCGACGGATTTGTGTGAGAAGACACGCTGAGGGTGAGTCCATTTGGGGCTGTGTCGTTCGACAGGACGCCCTCGGCCGCTGTGACCGTCAGAGTCTGACCGCCGACCACCGAGTATGAATCATCCTGCGCGACCGGGGGAACGAGTCCGCTCGCGGCAACGAAGGCGCCGATGCGGCCCGACGGAGGAGCCGGCAGTATGCCGTCGTCGCCGCCGAGCGTCAGGTTCCCCGTGTACTCTCCGGCCAATGCGACCTTGCCGGAGCTGTTCACCGCGATCGAGCTTCCTGCGGAGTTGGGCCCCGCCACTTCAATCAGATTAGCAATCTCGGCCCCTGTCGCGGCGTCGAAGGCCAGCCACTCGACCCCACTGAAAAGGCTATCAATCGATCCCGTCACGTAGACTGTGCCGCCACTGATCGCGAGTGCATTCCCCTCACTGGGACCTTTCGAACTGCCGAAGGTCTGCAATTGGAGGGATTCTCCATCGGAAGCATTCAGCTTCAGGAGGAAGAGGTCGGATGGGTCGGTGATCGTCGGACTGCCGACGTTCCCGCCGAACGAGGTGGTCCCGGCCACCGTACCCACAACGTAGGCGTCGCCGAGGCCGTCCAGCGCGATCCCGTTGCCACTATCCGCGGATGAGCCGGACGCGTCGTTTGCCACCCAGAGCTGTGTACCGGAGCTGTTGAATTTGCTGACGAAGAGCGATCCCACGGATGATGCCGAACTGTAGTATCCTGTGATGTAGATGTCAACTGACGAATCGACCGCGATCCCGCGACCTGCGCCCGAGTACCCCGGTTCCCCGATGTCGGTCGCCGCGATCAGGTCGCCAACGGTATTCAGCTCCATGATGAAGCCATCCTGCGTTCCCTTCCTCACGAGCGCCGGGACGCCGGACGTCGGGTAGCTGATCGAGGCGTCGCTGAACGTACCCGTGATAAAAATCGAACCGAACGGGCTGACGGTGATGGCGTTCCCACTGTCGGGCGCCGAATCTCCGAAAACGTCGGTCCAAGAGTTCTGTCCGGTCTGCCCGTTGAATTCGGCGATGTAGATGCTCGAGTCCTCGCTGCCAGTGACGATCGGGTCACCCTCGGCATCTAGCGTGATGGCGTTACCCACCCCGAGGCCAAACGGGCCGGAGAACGATTGATCCCAGAGGATCTCGCCCTGCGGAGAATACTTGGCGACGAACCCTTTGACGAGGTCGCTCGCTACGATGGAACTCCCGTCGGGATCAAGGTTGATCGAACTTCCATAGATGGTCCCGGTGATGAAGATATCACCGGAGGAGTCGACCGCCACCCCGTTGAGATCGACCTGACCGAACGACGGGTCGAGCGCGATGACAGGCGAGAGGGCCGGGAGAGACAGCAGGGTCCGAGCCTCCAGGACCTCTCCCCGGGGCCGAAGGAATCGGATTCGTCTCTCGTGACGCGTTCGTATTCGCGGAATGGGTCTCATGGCAGGACTCTCCCCATCGGGACGTTGACCGTATCGGCCGAGTTCGTCATCCGTTTCGTGAGCAACCCTTGACCTCGCCGCCGATATTCTCCGCGGTCGTTATGGAACGACTCGCCGCGGTGGCGGGGTGGGTGGTGCGGCTCCATGAAGGCTGGGGCAGGACGGCACTGGCGAGTGCTTGGAAGAGAAAACCGGGGCTCGCCGACCTGACCGACGACGTGTTCGCCCGGCCGCGAGCGGCCCGGGCATCAATCTGTCTACTCCGCGAGATCGTTTGCGTTCCCCACCCGGGAGCGGGTTTGCGATGGACTTGCCTGCGGCCAGTCCCTGAATCCGATTGGCCGACCATCCCTCCGCAGTTGTAATAAGATCATTCCATGATATCTTCGATTTCCGTGCTGGAGCCGGTCGAAGTATCCTGTTTATAGATCTTGAATTCAGCGGGGATCTCGTTCGGGTCCCCAGTCGCCTCCCCGAGTTGCATGGTTTGCTGAATATCTTGCATCACGGCGTCGAGGGTCGATTCGTCGGGGGTCTCGAAATCAAAGCCGGTGTCCGGGAATCGGTAGAGCGCATAGTAGACGTAAGAATCGCCGCCGGAGCCGCCGCCCCCTCCCGAACCGCCGCCGCCTCCTCCCGAACCGCCGCCTCCTCCCGAACCGCCGCCGCCCCCTCCCGAACCGCCGCCACCCCCTCCCGAACCGCTGCCACCCCCTCCCGAACCGCCGGTCGAGGGATTGTTGATCGCGCTCTCGATGGCGTTCAGGATGCCAGAGGCAGCGGACTCGAATCCGAGGATGTCGTGGTCGCCGTAGACGGTCTGGGACACGCTCTGGGTTTCGTCGATCATCTTGGCGAGGATGTTGCCGGCTCCCGTAGAGCTCTCGTCCCCCAGTACTCCCAGGGCCTGTGAAAGGGTGGCCGACTCGGCCGCTCCAGCCGCCGCGATCACTGTGGATGAGAAGTCGCTGGGCGAAGCCTTGCCGCTCACCAGCTCGTTGAAGCCTCCGCTGATGCTGGTCATGATTCCCAGATCGGCGAACGTGGTCACGCCCCAGATCAGCGCCCCGGCCGCCGCGCCGAGGGCAAGGGCCTCGGGCGTGCCTAGTCCCAGGGCCACCGAACCGACGATTGCGGCGGCGGGACTCGCCAGTTCGTTCATCACGTCCCGGAACGTGCCGACCTCGGTATTGGCCTGGGCGACGAACTGGCTCTCCATACCCGTGATGTTCTGCGTGACGACGTTTAGCAGCTCCGAGCCATCTCCCGGACCTTGGAGGTACGACCCGATCGGGGATGAGGCGATCATCTGGTCCATCAGCGCCAGCGAAGAGGAATTGATGATCACGGGTTGGCCGCCGACCGTTCCAAGGACCATCTGGCCGGTCTGGCCGTCCATCACCGATTGAATGTCCTGCTGCTCCTCGCTCAGCGATTGCCCGAGGGTGATGACGTCCGCGACAAAGGGCAATGCGTTCAGCTGGTTGCCCGAAGCCTGGGCGATCTGGAGCGCCTCAGCTCCCTGATCTGCTAGCACCGACTTCATGTCGCCAAGGACTTCGTTCACGAGCGTGCCTGGGGGGAGGCCGGTTGTTGGGAGGCTCTGGATCGAGAGGCTGTTGATGTTGACGGTCGGCCTTGTTCTGTGCCCGGATGGGCTCAGTACGTCAACCTTGACCAGACCCTGTCCCGCCACGCCATTCTTCGGGTTGATGTAGATCGGCACCGGCACAGTGATCGAATTCGGCCCCACTGAAATGGGTTGTATCACGACCTTGAACTTGTGCTTGCCAGCCGCCTTGGCGACGAACTCGATCTCGCTGCCCGGCCTGAAGTTCCCGTGAAGCGTCAAGGTTGACAGCGGGGCCACGACGATGCCAGTCTGCCGCTTAGCCAGGGAGATCGTCCCCGGGTGGGCCGTCATCCAGGTGGCCACTCCCGCGGGCGTTCCACTCAGCACCACACGATGCTCCAGGGATTCGGGGAGCGAGGGCACGAAGCGTTGGCGCCGATTCATGGGGGTCATTCCTCAACCAGTTCGGATCCGGGGACAGGATGCCGAAAGATGTCCAGGCACCGAGAGATGATCTCTCATCGTCGCCTGACGGCCGTCGAGTGCCTCTACTTGGTTGAGCGAGAGCCCCGCCTTGAGGCAGAAACCGAATTCAAAAGAATTCCTCGCCATGCGTGCGTTCCGCCACGCATCGGGCTATAATCGGCCGACGAGTATGGTCAGGCGGCATCGCCGAGGCTGGCGCGACCGAGCGAGGGGACCGGGCCATGGCCCACGAGGACCACACCACCGTCATCCAGGGCTGCATCGACCGCCTCCGCACCGGCGACGAATCGGCCCGCGCGGCGCTGCTGGACTGCGCCGCCGACCGGCTGGCGCGGCTGGCCCGCAAGATGCTCAAGGGTTACCCCGGCGTCGCCCGCTGGGAGCAGGGCGACGACGTGGCTCAGAACGCCCTGATCCGCCTGGACCGCGCCCTGCGGGCGGTCACCCCGCCTACGGCCCGCGATTTCTTCCGCCTGGCCGCCGCCGAGGTACGCCGCGAGCTGATCGACCTGGCCCGGCACTACCAGGGCCCGCGGGGGCTCGGGGCACACCACGCCACGCGCGGCGACCGGGGCGACTCCGCGGACGGGGTGGCGATGGCCGCGGAGGCACCCGAGACGACCTACGACCCGGGGCGGCTGGCGGCGTGGGCCGAGTTCCACGCCGCAGTCGCCGCCTTGGGCGAGGCCGACCGTGAATTGTTCGACCTGCTGTGGTACCAGGGGCTGACCCAGGTCGAGGCCGCCGCCATCCTGGGCGTCACCGAGCGGACCGTCAACAGCCGCTGGCTGGCGGCGCGGGTCCGGCTGGGCGACGCCCTCGGCGGCCAACTCCCCATCTGACCGCGAGATCCAGGAGGCTGACGCCGATGTCGATCGTGCCGACCGAGGACCGGCTGGGCGAGTTGCTGCTCCAGTGGGACGAGCTTCGCCGGCAGGGACGCGATGTGTCCGCCGGGGAGTTGTGCGCCGATTGCCCGGAACTCGTGGACGAGTTGCGGCGTCGGATCGAAGTCGTCCGGGACCTGGAGCCGGTCCTCGATGTCGAGCCGACTCATTTGGCCGCAACGCCGCGGGACGTGGGTGCTGACGGCTTGGGGCCCGATCGCCGGCTGCCGGATGACCTGCATGCCGCGGCGGTCTATCGGCCTCAACGCTACCACGCGCGAGGCGGCCTGGGGGAAGTGCTCGCCGCCCATCAGGAGGAACTCGACCGCACGGTGGCCCTCAAGCGGATCCGGCCCGACCGACTGCACGACACGGCGCGGCGGCGGTTCCTCCGCGAGGCCGCCATCACCGCCAGGCTGCAACACCCCGGCATCGTGCCGATCTACGGCCTGGGGCACGACAAGGATGGACCCTTCTACACCATGCCGTTCATCGAAGGCCAGACTCTCCAGGAGGCCATCGATGCCTTCCATGGAGACGAAGCCTTGGGACGCGACTCCGGGCGGCGAGCCCTGAGTTTTCGCGGCCTGCTCCAGCAGTTCATCGCAGTGTGCAACACGATGGCCTATGCCCACGACCAGGGGGTCATCCATCGCGACCTGAAGCCGTCGAACATCATGCTCGGCCCCTACGGCGAGACGCTGGTGATGGACTGGGGCCTGGCCAAGCGGGTCGGGACGGACGACGCCGGCGTCGAGGTCGATGGGGACGCACCCTCGCCGAGCCCGTCGCCCGAGGCCCTGACCGCCACCGGCGCCGTGCTGGGGACCCCGCACTACATGAGCCCGGAGCAGGCCCGGGGCGAGCCCACCAGCCCGGCCAGCGATGTCTTCAATCTGGGGCTGATCCTCTACGCGATCCTGACCGGGAAGTCGCCCTATGCCGACGCGGTGCTCCAGGGGGGTAACTTTCAGAGAGCGGTGCGCGAAGCCGCGGTCGTCCCGCCGCGCCGGCAGAATCCGGGCCTGCCCGGTGCGCTGCAGGCAATTTGCCTTAAGGCCCTGGCGGCACGGCCCGAGGACCGATATTCCTCCCCGCGCGCCCTGGCCGATGATATCGCAAAATGGATGGCCGACGAGCCCGTAGCCGCCTGTCCAGAACCGTGGCTAACTCGTCTGGCCCGTTGGTCAAGGCATAACCGAACGACCGTTGGCATCGCGTTCACCGCGATGACGGTCACCCTGGCTGGGTTGATGGTCATCCTCGCGGTACAAGCGGATGCGAACCAAAAGTTGGCGTTCTCGCGGCGGCGCGAGCGTGACGCAAAAGAACTCGCACAGGCCCAATTTCGCCTCGCCCTCGATGTGGTCAAGAGCTATCACTCCGGAGTCAGCGAGGAGATCCTCTTCCGCGAGCCCAAGTTCGAATCTTTGAGGAAGAGACTACTGGGTTCTTCGCTTTCATTCTATGAAAAAATTCATGATATTCATAAATATTCAAATAATATATATATTGATTCTAGAGCTACTCTAGTCGAAGCCTACGAAGGAATCGGCAAGATCATGCTGGACGTCGGGAGTGGGGCAGATGCGATTCAGGCTTATCGGCAAGCCATGGAACTGCGGCGTGAAATCCTTCGGGCTAACCCCCTCGACGTTCGTTTGCGAAAAGACTATGCAGACACACTGTACCGAATCGCCCTTGCATATCAGCGTATCGGAACCGCCGATGACGCGGCTCACGCATATCATGAGGCCCTCAACGAACATGAGCGATTGATGCGGGAATTCCCGGGCGAGGTCGAAACCCTAGCCCAAACGGGCAACATCTACGAGAGGATAGCCGATCTCGAACGAGCCAAGGGACGGTATCCGGAGGCATTCCGCTACCTCGAACGGTCTCGGGTCATCCTCGGAAACCTCGTCTCTCAACATCCCGACGTCGCTAGTTACCAGAGTGATTTGGCAGCGCACCTCGGTTCGGTCGGCCTTCTCCAAAGAGCAGAGGGTCGGGATGCTGATGCCCTCCGGTCGCTCGACCAAGCAAGAGTGCTGTTCGAGAAGCTAGCAGTCGAGAACCCGTCGGTCGATTTCTACCGCCGCCAGCTCTCAACGTGCTACTCTGTTATGGGAGGTATCGAGGACAAGGTGGGTCGGTCTGCCCAGGCGCTCAACGACTTGGAGAAAGCCGGGCAGATCCGCGAGGGCTTGTTGAGGAACAACCCCAATTCCCTGGACCATCTCGGTGGGCTCGCCGGGATTTATTACGAGATCGGCGATGTCCTCGCAAGAGGCATAGGTAAGGGCGATCCTCTGGAGAAGTACGAAAAGGCGAGAGGTCTCTTGGAGCGGGTTCTCCGCGAGGATCCAGATCATATCGACGCCCATAGCCGCCTTGGAACTGTTCTGAACAACACGGCAATTTGGCTCGCCAAGGACGGTCGTCCGAATGAGGCACTTGCCAAAGCCGAGCTTGCTCTGCCACACGCGCGGATAGCGTTTGAAAAGAAACCGCAGGTAATACAGCACCGCCGGTTCCTGAGCGACAATTACGCCACGATCGCGGAGATTCTCAGGACGCTTGGGCGGCCTGCCGAAGCCTCACGAGCCACTCTGGATCGTGTAGAACTCTGGCCCTCTGATCCTTCGGAGCTGTACGATGTCGCACGAAGTCTATCTTCCTGCATACCTCTCGTAGGCAGAGGGCGAGTCGACCTTACGCTGGAGCAGCAGTCGGAACGACGAAGATACTCCGACCGCGCATTCGAGTTAATCCGACGTGCGGTTCACTGCGGCTTCATGGACATCGCACGCATGAAGTCAGACTATGCCCTAGATCCGATACGTTCGCGCTCGGACTTCAACCTCTTATTGTTGGACTTGACCCTTCCGGCAGACCCATTCACTCGATGACCAGCGTATACTTATGACCGAAAGCGCAGTATCCTGTCCAAAATACGCACTAACTCTGGGGAGAGCGTGAGGGGGCAAAGTTAGGGTTCATCCGGATCCTGCGCGCCGGTCTTGAAAAAGGTAGACATGTTGATTCCACTTGGAGTTGCTCCAAGAGGGGCGGTCAGCATGTCCACCAGCCTGTTGTATCATGCCTTCGGCATCCGTGGCTACCGTTACGTCCGCACCGATTACCGGGGCGGTGAAGTGTTCTTCACGATCAGCCAAGACCTCGAGACTTGCCGCTGTTCGGCCTGTGACGCCGGCGCGGTGCGGCCGCGCGGCGGGGTCGAGCGCCGCTTCCGAGCGCTGCCCATCGGCAGCCGGCCGACCACGATTATCCTCCTCGTCCCGCGCGTGCAATGCCTCGTCTGTGGGGTCGTGCGGCACGTCGAGATCACCTTCGCCGATCCGCGGCGCGGCTACACTCGATCCTTCGAACGCTACACGCTGGAGTTGTCCCGCCGCATGACGATCCGCGACGTGGTCTCGCAATTGGGTGTCGGCTGGGACGTGATCAAGGACAT
Source organism: uncultured Planctomycetota bacterium (assembly GCA_963845755.1). Lineage (GTDB taxonomy): Bacteria > Planctomycetota > Planctomycetia > Isosphaerales > Isosphaeraceae > CAWJTV01. Next base: position 17,780 of record CAWJTV010000006.1, on the reverse strand, counting down.
CCAGAAGCGCGACCTGATGCGCCGCTTCGCCAAGCCCAGGCTCAAGGACATCTCCGTCATGGCCATCGACGAGATCGCTGTCGCCGAGGGTCATCGTTACCTGACGCTCGTCATGGACCTCGACAGCGGCGTGGTCAAGTTCGTCGGCGATGGGAAGGGGGCCGATGCCTTGAAGCCCTCCTGGAAGCGGCTGCGGCCCAGCGGGGCGAAGATTGAGGCGGTGGCCATGGACATGTCGGGGGCCTACCAAGCGGCGGTCCGGGTCTACCTGCCCAAGGCTAAGATCGTCTTCGACCACTTCCACGTGGTCCAGCTCTTCAACGAGAAGCCCTCGGAGTTGCGACGGGCGCTGTACCGCGAGGCGACCTACGTGCAGCACAAGGAGGTGCTCAAGGGGACGCGGTGGCTGCTGCTGAAGAACCCGGAGAAGCTCGACGAGGGGAAGGACGAGAAGCATCGGCTGGAGGAGGCGCTGAAGCTGAACCAGCCGCTGGCGACGGCCTACTTGTCGCCGAAATTCGACCTACAAAACACGCACACTGACTTCATCAAGCCGACTTTCCGCACATCACACTCGCAATTTCGCGGAATTTCCTCTCGTCTGAGCACATGTATGGTTGAGCGAATACCTGCTCTGTGGGCAACAGGCCGGCACCGTTTCCACCGCGGCCGTGCCGGGCCTGTGATTCAATCGAATCGCGCCGCGATCATCGAACGTGCAGAGACGATCCATCACTCATCCCGGATCAACTTCAGAGCGGAGGCAGCCTCAAGGCGTGCCGGAAACGAGCTATCGGCGACCACCGCCTCGAGAGCAGGTACCGCCGATTTCGCCGACGGACCAAGCTGCCCCAGACTCTTCGCCGCGATTCTCTGAACGGCCCCTGTTTATCTTGCAGGGCGGAGATCAGTGGGGGAATGACGACGTCGGGTTCGACCTGGAGCTTGATCAATGCCTCGAGGGCCAAACCTCGCGGGAACCACTGCGGGTCCTTCGTTGCCTTCAGGATCGTTGGCAGGGCCACGCGAGCACTCAGTCCGATGCCACCGAGTGCGATCATGGCCGACCCGCGCTCGTGCTCGTTCGGTGACGTGTTGTACGCCTCGACCAGCATGGGGATGGCGGGCGCCGCGCCGGGACCGATCTGTCCCACCGTCTGAAGGATCGAGCCAGCGACTCCCCGATCTTTCCGGCTCTGCTCGCGACGAAGCGCTTTGAGCAGGATCGGGACGGAAATCGACGCGGGACTGACCCGGGACAGTGTCTGGACGGCCTTCTGACGGACGGACCTGTCATATTCCGAGTCATCGTCATCCTGCTCGATGACTTCGGTCAGACCGTGAGTTGCCGCTTCGCCCTTGGGCCCAAAACTGTCCAGGTCCCGGAGCAAAGCGCGACGGAGCCCATAATCGGGGTCGCCGAGCATCGCCGCGAGCAAGGGGACGGACAGCTTCCCGGATGGATCAAGCTGGGCTAGCACGTGAGCGGCAGTGACTCGGACTTGCGACGAGGGGTCTCGACGGAGCAGATTGTCGATCGCCGGGAAGGTTGACGCGGCCTCCGGTCCTAGCTCCGCAAGCGATTCGAGGGCGATCTGTCGCACAAGGGCGTCGTCGTCCTTGAGTGCACGGGCCTCCGCTTCGATCGCCTCGTTACGGCGGCGCGCCAGTCCCAGTTCCTTGAGCGCGCGGCACGCCATGGCGCGGGTCAACCAGTCCGCGTGTGTCAGTCCCGCGGACAACTCGGTGAAAACGTCAGGGGACTTCACACCGACCATCATCCTGGCGTAATGGATCACGCCCGTACTGGTCCCCGTCTTACCTTGCAGTTTCTCCTTGAGAGCGGAGCGCATGGAGTAAAGATAGTTGGTACTCGGCACTTGTGTGGTGAAATGCCCCAAGAGATCCATGATCGCGTAGAGATCACCCTCGGCTTGGGCCGGGTCAGACCGGCCGGCGAGCCCGCGCATTCGACTCAGGATGTCCTCGAGCTCGCCGTCGGCGATGTACTCCCGTCCCGCGATGGTCTTGGCCCACGCGTCCTGGACCACATCAATCGCAGTCTGCCAGTCCAGGTTGACGAGCTCCGGCGGACGACTCGAGCGATAGGACGAAATGAGAGCCGTCGCCTGCTGGGATCGTGACTGAAAACGTGCGTTGGACCGGATATAAAAGTAGGGATAGCGACCGATCCCAAAGCCGATGGCGAGGATGGCGATCGCCCAGAGGAGTTTCCGCAACCTGAACTGCGGTTTGGTTGTCATGGCAGAACCTCCCTGGATGCCTCGGTGGACACCCATCCCCGCCCGAACCGCCTTGAACCGCTCATGCGAATTCTACTTACAGTGAGCGTCGTTAACACACCGATCGGCCCATCAATCGAAACTGAGAATGGCTTGCTCTGTGGGACGCGCCGGGGCTGTTGCCGACCCGGCCCGGCCGGGCCACCTCCTGATGCCCCATTCTTCGCTTTGTCCTACCGCAGGGCAATGTCCGACCCCGCCCCGACCCCAGGCATTCGACGACTTACGACAATCGCCTCGACGTAAGTCAGCTGCCGCTCGACTTACGTCAACAAGATCGACATAAGTAATTTCCCGAATTTTGCCCGCTTGACCTTTCTCCCTCCCTTGCGATCATGGCGGCGGGGCCGGCAGACCGTCAGGCCGACCCCACTCTCGAGGCCAGAAGCATCCGGGGGGACCTCTCGTGGATCAGAAACCCGATCGCTCCCGCCAGCCGTCTCCTTCACCGCTGCGGCCCGGCCGGGTCGCTCGCGCCGCAGGTCGGACCCTCAACTCGTACTCCATCGGGGTCCTGCCGATCCTCGACCGCTTCTTCGACCGGCTCCGACTCCAGCCCATCCTCCGCGACCACCTCCCGCCCGAGGACCGCCGCTGCCGCATCGCCACGCCCACCGGGCTGTTACTCCTGCTCAAGAACCTCCTCGTCTCCCGCGAGCCCCTCTACGGCATCGGCGAGTGGGCGGCGCGGCACGTCCCGGAGCTCCTGGGCCTGGGACCTGACCAATTGCCCGCGCTCAATGACGATCGCGTCGGCCGCTGCCTCGATCGCCTCTTCGACGCCGACATCCCCACCCTGACACTGGCCATCGTCGTCCATGCCGTCCGTGAATTCGCCGTCGAGCTCGACGAGCTGCACAACGACTCCACCACCATCACCTTCCACGGCGATTATGAGACGGCCGATCGGGAGCGGACCCTGCGGGGCCGGCTGCGGCTGGCCGTCACCTGGGGCCACGACAAGGACCATCGCCCCGACCTCAAGCAACTCCTCTACATCCTCACGGTCACGCGCGACGGCGCCGTGCCGGTGCAGTTCCGCGTCCAGAGCGGCAACGCCACCGACGACCGCTCGCACCGCGACACCTGGGATCTGCTCTGCAAGCTGACGGGGCGCCGCGACTTCTTGTATGTGGCCGACTGCAAGCTCGCCACCGCCGGGAACATGGCCTACATCCATGAGCACGGCGGCCGGTTCTTGAGCGTCTTGCCCCGCACGCGCGGTGAGGATGCCGCCTTCCGCGCGGAAATCCTGGGAGGTCGGGTCCATTGGCGACGGATTCACGACAAGTACGATGACGAGGGGGAGCTGGTCGATCGCTTCTCGATCCACGAGCCGGAGGTCACCAGCGTAGAGGGATATCGCCTCATCTGGTATTACAGCACGCGCAAGGCCGAGCTGGATGCCGTGGCCCGGCAGCAACGGATTGAGCGAGCGCTGGGGCGCCTGGCCGAACTGCGCGAGAAACTGGCCTCGCCGCGGACGCGGCATCGCGAGCGGGCCAAGGTGGCCGAGGCGGTCGAGGCGATCCTGGGCGACACCGGGACCGAGGGGGAGATCGAGGTCACGATCGAGGAACGAACCGAGGAGACGTTTCGCCAGCAACGGCGCGGGCGGCCCAATGCCGAGACCCTGTACGTCAAGAGCGAGCGAAAGCGGTTCGAGCTGACCTGCCGTGTGGATGCCGCCCGGCTGGCCGAGGCGGCGCGGTGCGACGGGATCTTCCCGCTGATCACCAACGAGATGACGATGTCGGCGACGGATCTGCTCTTGGCCTACAAACAGCAGCCGATGATCGAGAAGCGGTTCGCGCAGCTCAAGACCGACTTCGTCGTGGCGCCGGTCTTCTTGAAGGAGGTGAGTCGGATTCAGGCCTTGCTCTGTGTGTACTTCTTGGCATTGCTCGTCGAGTCGCTGCTGGAGCGAGAGCTGAGGCGAGCGATGGAGCGCGAGGGCATCGAGAGCCTGCCGTTGTACCCGGAGGGACGGGCATGCCGCCGGCCGACGGCTCGGAAGGTGATCGACCTGTTCGAGGACGTGCAACGGCATGAGTTGTCAGCGGGCCGCCGCCCGGCCGTGGTCTTCACGACGAAGTTGAGTCGGTTGCAACGCCGAATCCTCCGGCTCCTGAAGATGAGGAGGGCCTACGACGCCTGACCCCGGATTCGGGGCACCCACGGAAATTCGAAGATACTCCGCTCGTGATGTGCGGAAAGTAGGCTTTATCGCTCTGGCGGAATCCATTCTGGTCTACAAATTCGCCACCCAGGGCAGGGTGGCGGTGGCTGCCCGAGTCGATCGGCTCTGCTTCCGAGTCTTCGCGCTGGGTTACCTCGCCCTCGTCGTCTTCATCGCGACGTACTAACTTTTTGCGATGGTGGAATACTCAGGACTCTTCCGAGCGACGAGCGCGGACGGCTGGCTTCGCCGCGAAGGATCGGGCAACCGGTCGCCGCTCTGCTCCCCCGGATCATTCGATCGCCCGCCAGTCGATCGTTTCTCGATCGTCTCGCCGTAACCAGAGGAACCCACGTTCCCGCGAATGGTCGTTCGATAACCACCCTCCTCTCCGAACCGGCTATCACAACCCACTCGCTCCACCTCTCGACGCTTAAATCCTCCGAGATTCACGTCATAAATCAATGTGGATAGCATTAACACTGCCAGTTCACACATCGCGATCCTGTTCTCACCGACGGAGGAACCATCTTGAGCCACATCGTGACCGTCAAGACCGAGGTCCGCGACCAGTCCGCGGTCGCGGCGGCCTGCCGCCGGCTCTCACTGCCCGGGCCGCTCCAGGGCACAGCCCAGCTCTACAGCGGCAATGTCGGCGGGCTGCTCGTCCAACTGCCCGACTGGCTCTACCCGGTCGTCATCGACACGGCCACCGGCAACATCCGCTATGACAACTTCGAGGGCTGCTGGGGCGACGAGCAGCATCTCCACCGCTTCGTGCAAGCCTACGTCGTCGAGCGGTCCCGCATCGAGGCCCGCAAGAAGAGCTATGTGACCACCGAGCAGTCCCTGGCCGACGGTTCGATCCTTGTCGAGATCGAGGTAGGAGGCTCGACATGAAGAAGATCATTCGCGTGATCGTCGGCCCGAAGGGCGAGACGAAGATTGAGACGAAGGGCTTCACGGGTGGTGAGTGCCGTGAGGCCAGCCGGTTCATCGAACAGGCCCTGGGCCAGCCGGTCAACGAGCAACTCACGGCCGAGTTCTACCAGTCGCAGGCCACCGACCAGCAGATCCAGCAGTCGCAGTGATCTCGGCATCCGCCCTGGTCCGATTCGAGGAGACGCGCGATGTTCGACGCCTGCGAACAGACCCACGAGTTTGTCCTGATCGAGGCGATTGCCGCCGCGCTCCGCCAGGAGTTCGGCGTCGCGCTCGAGGACCAGCCCGGGTTCCATGACACCTCCGAAGCCGGTCAGGTCAACCGGGCGTTCCGGGTCATGGCCCGGACCATCCTCCGGCCAATCGCATCGCCGGACGAGGATCTGTCGGCGCTCCTGAGCCGGGTCCTCGGGAGGCTGGCACGGCGACGGCTCGAGGCCGGCTTGCTCGACGCCCGCGAGATCGATCACCTGATCGGACTGGAGCTGGACGGCCGCGACGATTGGCTCGTCTACCTGATCCTGACGGACCGGTCCGAGATCGAGTTTCTGCTCCAAACCCGCGGTCCCGACCGTGATTGACCTGGACCTGCTCCGATCGACCACTTCCCCCACCAACCCGCTCCATCACCAACAACAGGAGGACTTCATGGCGCTCGCCGAGCGTTTGGCTGAGTTTGTGCGCGCCGCCTTTACCGGTTTGTGGATCCAGTCGTTCGAGCACGACGACGCGATCGCCGAGATCGCCCGGCTCTGCCGCCAGCAGCGCTGGGCGTTGGCGACCTGGGACATCGACCGTGGTCTCACCATCGCCGGTCGGTCCGAGGATTCCGCCAGCGTTGTCAATGCCACCGATCCGCTGGCCGCCGTCCGCTCACTCGGTGCCATGGCGAATCCCGATGGCACGTCGTTACTCGTCCTGCGCAATTTCAACCGCTTTCTCAACAACGTCGAGATCGTCCAGGCCCTCGACTCGGCGATCTCCGCCGGCAAGACCGGGCGGACCTTCGTGGTCGTCCTTTCGGCCGTGGTCAACATCCCGGTCGAGCTGGAGCGCCAGTTCGTCGTGATCGAGCATGACCTGCCCGGCCGCGACCAGCTCCAGCGCATCGCCAGGGGCATCGCCACGGATCCCGGCGAGCTGCCCGAGGGCGATGCCCTCACGGCCGTGCTGGACGCCGCGGCGGGCCTGACTCGCGTCGAGGCCGAGAATGCGCTGAGCCTGTCCCTGGTCCGGCACAACCGGGTCACGCCCGACGTGCTCTGGGAGCTCAAGGCCCAGACGCTCAAGAAAAGTGGCCTGCTCACGCTGCATCGAGGTGGCGAGACCTTCGCCGACCTGGGCGGCCTGGAGGCCCTCAAGTCGTTTTGCACGCGTGCCCTTCGGCCCGGCCGGAGGGCCGACGTCCAGGCTCGTGGGGTCTTGCTTCTGGGTCCTCCAGGTAGTGGGAAATCCGCTTGTGCGAAAGCCCTTGGCAACGAGACCGGCCGCCCCACACTGCTGCTGGACGTCGGCGCCCTGATGGGCTCGCTGATTGGCCAGACCGAGGAACGGACGCGACAGGCCCTGAAGATCGCCGACGCGATGGCGCCCTGCGTCATCATGATCGACGAGCTGGACAAGGCGCTCTCCGGCGTCGGCAGCACCGGCGACAGCGGCGTGTCCTCCCGGATGTTCGGGACGCTCCTGACCTACCTGAGCGACCACGACTCCGACGTCTTTATCGTGGCCTCGGCCAATGACATCTCGAAGCTGCCGCCCGAGTTCGCGCGAGCCGAGCGGTTCGACGGCGTCTTCTTCCTGGACCTGCCGGGCCAGGGCGAGCGGCAGACGATCTGGCAGATGTACATTCGCAAATTCGGGCTCGACCCTGCCCAGCGATTGCCCCAGGATCGCGAGTGGACCGGCGCGGAGATCCGATCGTGCTGTCGCCTGGCGGCCCTCCTGGACGTCCCGTTAACCGAGGCCGCCTCGAACATCGTCCCGGTCGCCGTGACGGCCGGCGAGGCCGTGGAGAAGCTCCGGCAATGGGCCAGCGGGCGGTGCCTGTCGGCCGAGCGGCCGGGGATCTACGCGCGCGAGGGCAACGGAATGCCCAACTCGGGGCGAAGCATTCATCGCGGCGATCCCCGCGATAACTGATCGGGAACGCTGGACGGGCGGATCGGTTCCGGGCACTGCCATGTGTCGTGCCCGGGATCGGTCGCCACGCGGCCACTCGTGAAGATGAAGCGCTCGGTCACCATCCCCTACCCACCACCGAACCACCGGAGAACCGCTCTTGAGTATTCCCTACCGGATCGCCCTGGAGATCCCGGGTGAACCCCGGGAGGCCCCGGCCACCTTCACGAGCTTCGAACAGGGCGTGACGGCCTGCGTCGCTTATGCCCGGCAGCATCCGGGCGTCCCGGTGCGCATGTTCGTGCAGGTCGATGAGACGCCCCTCTTCGATCATCATTACGCCGTGTTCGAGGTCAAGGTGCCGACGCTGGAGCCGTTCATGCGGGCCGGGATCCGGCGCCAGTACGGCGAGGAGCCGCCGGTCTGAACTGGGCCACCAGTCGTCTCAATCGGGCGTGAGAATTCCGTTCAAGAGCCCGGCAGGGTCGTCTACCCCGGAGTCCACCATGAAGAACCCTTCCGAGCTGTCGCGTGAGGAGTTGGAGTCCATCGCGGATCAGATTCGAGACATCCTCTGGCGCGACCACCGCACCAACGAGCTTGATCCGGACAAGCAATGGAACATCGAGACGATCGAGTACGTCTCGGGAGTGCTTGAGGATGCCGGGCTCAAGCCGCCAGCCCCTCCGTCACCTTCCGAAGAGTCCGGAGCTGATCTGGCCGACGCGTTCAACAGTACTGTGCCGATACGAGTCGGCCCGGGATGATTTCGACGAGGCGCCGGTGGCTGCGATCCGGTCGGCCCTGGACACCTTCATCCAGACGATCGAGGTGACCGGCGGTTGCATCCGCGACGACTACCAGATCGTCGCGCCGGCGGGCGATCCCGATTGGACCGACCTGGCTGATGCCTATGTCCGCGACTGCACCGCGATTGGTCGCACTCCGCTGATCGCCGCCTCCGAAGACGAGCCGTGAATTCCCCGTGACGTTCCCGTACGTCGAGCGGCATGGCCGCAAGACCTACCGGGCCGGCGGCCTCGATCTGAGCCTGGCAGTCAGCCCGGGCATCGGCCACTTGGCCATGCGTGTTGATCCCGGCGGCCAGAAGTGGGCGACCACGGACAACGCAGCGGCGAACTGGCTCGTCGCCCAGGGTTTGCCGCCCGACCGCGCCGCCCACCTGGTCGCCGGCGCCATCCGGCGCGCGACGGCACGTGATCCTTGCCACGAAGGAGGAAGACCGATGTCCAATCTCGTCCAACTTCGCTGCCGGCGCTGCGGGGAGCGGGAGGACTTTTTCGTCAGGATCAGCTCCCTGGCCACACTGATCCGCGATGCCACTTCGGCCGATGGGCTCTCGATCGATATTTCCGAGAAGACGCCGGCCGATTACGAGTGGATCGCCATGCACTGCGGACGATGCGGCCACGAGGGTCCTCGAGGGGATTTCGAGGGCTCGCCAGTCCCGGCGTTGTGGCCCGTGCCGAGAACTTGAGCTCTCGCTTTCCGAGTGGTGGACCCATCCCGCTGCATCCGTCCCGCCTCAAAGTCTCATTGTCTGGGACGTGCCGTGCGCCGACGCCGCCCGGATCGTGGTCAGCTTCGTCGTCGCCGATCGCGTCCACCAGGACCAGAGGCCCAACATGGCAACCTTCCCAGCAATCCGCCACGGTCAATCGAGAAGACTCCTCGCCGCCCCTCAGGATCCTGGAGTCGCATTAACGTTAGGCGGCACCCGCCAGGCTGCACCGCGCCCGAACCGTCGCTAGCCCGCGAACAGCCGCCGGCCCTTTCTGGCCTCCAGGCATCTGGCCACCACGATCGAGGAGGGTGGCTCCCGGTTGGCGATAACAAACCCCCTCGGATACCGCCACAACCCCGCCGCGGCGCCGGCGACCGTGGTTTGCCGCGGGTGGCGAGACGGCGTTGGCGCGTCCCTGGGATGTCCAGCCCCGCGCCCGGCGATACCTCGAAGAGCTGGCGCAGCTCGACGCGCCACTCAGCCGGCTTCTTCGAGCGCGGCACGGGCGCGATCCGGTCGAGCGCCGCCAGGAACGCCAGTCGCTTCATCTCGAGCCCGCGCGACGGGATCGGCCGGTCCAGTACGCGACGGTCCGAGCACCGGTCCTCGATCATGGCCGCCAGGTTGAGCTTCGAGCTTCAGGCGACGGCGGTGATCCAGGCGGCGGTCGTCAATGCGCCCCAGGCGGCCGAGCACAGCGGCTTCCTCGGCGTAGAGTCCGTCCCGGCAATGGATTCGTCTTCCGGCTGCATTGCGATGGCAGCCTGATCTCAGCGAATGTGATCCCCTCGTCCCTCGGTTCATCGGACCTGGAATGTCGAAGGCGAGGTTCCATTTCACGCAATCTCTCGGAGCACCTACCCCCATCGGCCCATCCTTTCGGCAGGATCGGTCGAGATCCTTCGTCTATTCTCGCTTCGAACGGTTCAACCACGGACCGTTCCCGGCGGGGGCGGTCCCAGCATCAAGGAGACCGCCATGTCCATCGCATCGTTGAACGACGCCCACCGCGAGTTCACGGCCCACCTCCCGGTCGTCGAGAAGACCACCCGCTTCGCCTTCCGGCGCCTGCGGCTGAAGCGACAGGATTACGAGGACGTCCTGGCCGAGGCCATCGCCGCCTGCTGGAGCGCCTGGGTCGGCCTGATCTCCCGCGGCCGGGACCCGCTGGAGGTCGGCGTCTGCGGCATCGCCAACTACGCCGTCCGCTACGTCCGGAACGGCCGCCGGATCGCCAATCGGTCGGGCGGCCGGGGGGCGATGGACATTTACCATCGCAAGGCACAGAAGGCTCGTGGATTCCGGGTCATCAACGCCAGCGGCGACGAGACCGTTGACGAGGAAGACGCGGGAATTTGGACCAATTGCTGCACTCCGGCAGACGAGGCGTGCTTTCGCGTCGACTACGCGGCGTGGCTCGAGGCCCTGGCACCGCGGCGACGGACGACGGCCGAGCTGCTGGCCGCGGGGCACGGGACGCTCGAGGTGGCGCAGCAAGTGGGCGTGACTCCGGCCGCGATCAGCCAGGCTCGGTCCTGGTTGCACGAGAGCTGGCGAAGATTCCAGGACGACGGGCCGGCGGCGTGCGGGTGAGGAGTTGCTGGGTTCTCGTATCCGTCCGCATCCCTGTCTGAACCCCAGTCTCAGCACTCGCGAGCGGCCGGACCCTGGTCGCCCGGAAAGCGTGATTCGTTGTCTTGATCCCGTTCCCCCGGAGGTGAAATGCCGACCTTGCTTGACCACCTTGATACCGATCCCGTTTCGAGCCACGGCATCGCCGTCACGACCGGTGCGGCCCAGCGGCTCCGGACGACCATGGCCGCCTGCCGCGTCTCGTTCACGTGGTGGGGCGTGCAACGCACCTTGACGTCCGAGCAGAAGGCCCAGGCTGCCCAGGCGTTCGACGCCGAGGGCGAGTTCCTGTCCGCCGGCAAGAAACTGCTCGACACGAAGCACACGGCGTTCCGCGCCGTGACGGCCATCCGCACCAAGATCGGCGATTACTGGAAGGGCCTCTCGCTCCCATTCCCGGAGGCGGGAGTCCGACTCATCAAACTGGAAAGCGTGGAGGAGTTCGACCGCCAGATGGCCGACTATCGCGTCGAATTGGACGACGCGGTCGCCAACCTCGATCGCCATTTCGACGAGCTGAAGCAGGCGGCGGCCCGCCGGTTGGGCTCGCTCTACAATCCGTCGGATTACCCGGATACGTTGATCGGCCTCTTTGGCGTCTCCTACGACTTCCCCTCGATCGAGCCGCCGGATTACCTGGTCCAGCTCGCGCCCGGGCTCTACGAGCGCGAGCAGGAGCGGGTCCGGGCCCGGTTCGAGGAGGCCGTTCGGCTGGCCGAGCAGGCGTTCGTCGACGAGTTCGGCCGCCTGGTCAACCATCTCACGGAGCGAATCTCGGGTACCAACGAGGACGGGACGCCCAAGGTGTTTCGCGACACCGTCGTGGGCAATCTCGACGACTTCTTCGAGCGTTTCCGCTCGTTGAACGTCCGGTCCAATCAGCAGCTCGACGACCTGGTGGCCCAGGCCCAGCGGGCCGTACGAAATGTGGTGCGCAGGACCTGCGCGACAGCGAGGCGATCCGGAGCCAGGTGGCCACCCAGCTCTCTCGGGTCCAGTCGTCACTCGACGCGATGCTGGTGGACCGGCCGCGACGGCGGATCCTCCGCAACACCCCGGCCGCGGAGTCTGAATCGTGAAACTGCTCGTCAAGCCCGACGGGACGGTCCTGGCGATCTACAACGAGATGATCGACCTCACCGTGCTGGGCCGTCCCACGATCACCCGGGCCAGCCAGGTCGAGCCCGACGAGCAAGGCCGCTGGCGGGCCGACCTGACGCCGGTGGGAGGCCCGGTGCTCGGTCCGTTTGATCGCCGCAGCCAGGCCCTGGACGCCGAGCACGACTGGCTGGAATGCCACTGGCTGAACGGCTCCGTCTGAAACCCTGCTCTTCTTCGTTCGACCTTCCCGCGGCCGGCATCCGGCCGTCTTTTCCTTCACTACCCTCGACATCACCCCGCGTCCGGCCCCGCAGTGCTCCCTCCCGGTGCGCCCTGGCCGGGAGGCGGGTGCGCGCCGGGATGCGGGGCACCGGGCCGGCGCGGCAGGAGGCCATCATGACCCGCACCCAGCTCAACTCGCGGATCGCCGCCAGGACCGGCGAGTCGGTGTCCGTGATCCGCCGACTCGGCTTCCAGTTGAAGTCGCAGCCCTGCGAGGAGCCGGTAACCGAGGAGATCCGCCTGGTCGTCCACTGCCCGTTCTGCAGCGGCCAGGTGCCGTATCCCGGCCGATCCCGCAACGGCTCGAACGCCCTGGCCGAGTGCCACGGCTGCGATGTCTATTTCGAGTTCGAGGACCGCGACGTCTTCCCGGCCAGCTCGCGGGCGGCCGTGAGCCCGACCCCGGCCCGGCGCCGCTACATCCCCACCTGACCGCCAAAGCACCAGCCCTGTCACCGTAGCTCGTTTCATTCATCGACCACGATACACCCCACCAGGAGTCTTCCTGAATGATCACCTTGACCCGAAACCAGGTCCGTCGGCTCCGTGTCGCCTTCCGCCGCGCGGCCCTGGGCATCAGCCATCGGGGGATCGTCTCCGAGCTCGTGCTCCGCGCCGAAGGGGGTCAACTACGGGCGCAATATCGGTACTGCGACCTGGCAATCGAGCACGTCGAGCCGGGTAGCGACCGGCCTGCAACGAGTATTGCCATCCCGCTCGACGCCCTGGCCGACTTCGAGGGCTCGGCCGACTCGCCCGTCGTCCTCGAGTCGGTCGGCCCCGATCGGACCGTCGTCCGATGGGAAGATCGCGGCATTCCCCAGAGCCGCGAGTACAACCTCGTGACGCCCGTCGATCGCGTGGAGCCGATGCCGGCGTTACCCGCGAACTGGGCATCGAATCCGGGCGACTTGCTGGGCGCCCTGGCCGTGGCGACCGAGATCGGCCTCCCCGACTCGCCGCGCTACTCCTTGGAGTGTATCCAGCTCCAGGGGAACCACGGCAAGATCCTGGCCACGGACGGCCGGCAGGGCCTGGTTCGCTCGGGCTATACGTTCCCCTGGTCTGACAACCTCCTGATCAAGGGTCGCCCAATCTTCGGCTGCCGGGCGATCCCTCACGATCAGCCGGTCGAGGTCGGAAAGACCGACACCCATGTCGTGATCCGCGCCGGGGCCTGGACGATCTACTCCGAGATCCAGAAGGAAGCGCGGTTCCCCGACCTGCAGCGGGTGATTCCCACCGACGGTGAGGTCTCGACCCGGCTGCGGCTGGACCCGGCCGACGCGCGGTTCCTCGAATCGGCCCTGGAACGACTGCCTGGCGGCGACGAACCGAACAGCCCGGTGACCCTGGAATTGAACGGCCGGATTTCCGTCCGGGCCAGCGCTGCCGACCAGACCGAGCAGGTGACGGAGCTGATCCTCAGCCGGTCGAGTTATACCGGCTCGCCGCTCTGTATCGCGACGAATCGCGTCTTGCTCGATCGGGCTCTCCGGTTGGGCTTCACGGAAGTCGGCTTTGCGGGAGTCGATTCGCCGTTCGTCTGCCGCGCTGAAGGGAAGATGTTCACGGTCCAACCCCTGAGCGGCGGGTCGCCGCTCGACGGGAACGCGCACGTGACGCGCATCGAATCGAGCGCGGCGGCCGGCCCCGAAAGTCGTGTCCGAACCCGCAACGAGACCACGAGGAGACCGATGTCGGAATCCGCCGGGAGAAATGGCCACGCGACGCGGGCGGCCGAAACCCATGGCCACATGGCGGCGACACGGGCCGAGACGACGAGTCCCGCCGGCGCCGAGCCGCCCGGCACCAACCTGGCCGCCCTGCTCGAGGAAGCCGAGTCCCTGCACGCGGCCCTGGCCGACGCCAAGTCCCGAACGGCCCGCCTGATCGCCGGCCTGCGGCGCCAGCGCAAGCAGTCGCGGCTGGTCAGCGAAACCCTCAGATCGCTCCGCGAGCTGAAGCTCCAGGATGTCGTCGCCTGACGAGACATCCCGCGACACCAGGCCGGCGTGCCACCGGGCTCGACTAACGTTAGGCCGAATCGCCGGCCCGGTCCCATGCCCTGTCATGAAGGAGGTCCACACCGTGTCCTTGAAGTTGAACGTCGGGGTCTCGCGCAAGGTCGGCCAGCCGGATTACGGCTCGGTCGGCGCCTCGTGCCACCTCGAGCTGGAGATCGACACCGGCCTGCTGGATCGCGACCTGGATGCCTTCCATGCCCGGGTCCGTTGCGCATACGTCGCCGCCCATCAGGCCGTCCACGACGAACTGGCCCGCTTGCAGGTCCAGGTCGCGGCGCCGCAAGACCCGCCGCCCTCACCGCCCCGCCAGACGACCCATGGCCACGCCAACGGCAACGGTCGCACCGACCCTCCGCCGGCCGGGCGATCCCGAACTCGCAAGCCGGCGACCGAGAACCAAATCCGGGCGATTCGCTCCATCGCGACCCGGCAGCATGCCGACCTTGAGGGCTTGCTGCAGGAGTTCGGAGTCGATCGGCCGGAGGATCTGAGCCTGCCCCAGGCCAGCCGGCTCATCGACACCCTCAAGGCGGCCAGCCAGATCTGAGCAGCCGTCGGTAAGCGTCGAGGACAACCCGGAATGACCATCCATCGAATGGAGGACCTGACATGGGCTTGACGGTCGCCGAGAAGACCCACTGGCGAGACCGGATCGAGGCCAAGATCAACCGTCGGATCGAGGGGATCCTGACTGGCGATCCCGGCCTGCTGGACCGGATCAAGCTCTCGGCTCGAGGGCGCGCCCTGGCCTCGCTGGGACTGGCCGAGTTCCAATCGGAACTGGACCAGATCGCCGCCCAGAAGGAGGTGCTCGCCCGGCGCGAGCGGCGTGCCCAGCGCGCCATGCTCGCCCGGGTGCGCGGCGTCGAGATCGACCAGATCGAAGAAGTCTATTACGGCCGACACGAGACCGAGGTCACCAGGGCGGTTTCCCAGCGGCAGGCGGTTCACGAGGACGAGCTGCTGGCCGAACACGAGGTCGGCCGCCGGATTCTCCAGCTCCGTGCCGAGAAGGATCGTTTGCTCGACACCGTCTGGCTGGCCTGTTCTCCGGCCCAGGTCCGCCAGCTCTGGACCAAGGTCGGAGAGTTGCTCGGCGACGAGCCGACCCAGCTCGAGCGCGAGGCGCTGGCGATCCCGCCGGCCGGCGAGGAGGGCGGATGAGCCGACCCTATCCGAATCGTCGTCGGAAGCGTCCGGGCCGGCGTCCGCCGCATCGCTATCGTGGTGGCAAGCCGCCGGTCCGGCCGAACAGCTTCATGGACTTCGGCCTGAGACAAGTCTACGACCTGATATTCCCGACCATTCGCGGACGAGATCGGAAGACGTTTTTCAATCAGGCCAGTACGGGGTCTGTCGTGGCCATGGGATTCATAGCCGCGTTCATGGGGTACGAGGGAGCCGGTCTCCCCGGTGCGATCCTCGGCGGCGTCGCGGCGATGGCGCTGTCGGACCACGCGCTCCGCAAGCATCGCTTCTACCGCCCCTGAGGCGACCCCCATCGACGAGACGGGCTGGCCACGGCTACGGCCGTGGCCAGCCTGCTCTCTTTCTTAGCCCTCGAGGAGAACTTCGACCCGGACGAGCGATGGGAGGCCTGTCCATGTCGGCCAACCGGCCTGTCCCGTGCCTCGCGTCAGCCTGCGTTGACGTCCCGGTGCCCGTGAGGACTCCAAAGCGGCCGGGTTCATAACTCATCGTCGATTGCTGGGGATCATCTGGACCGAGAGAATCCGTGCCACTGGCCTGCAGGCGGTAGCTCCCGAGCACCGAGTCATCCTCGAACGACGAAGGGAAGAACGGCGACATGGCGGGATGCCGAAAAGATCGTCACAAACCTTTCATGGGCAACTTCTTCCGGAGGAACGCTCGCGGTTCGGTAATCCAGAGATACGTCTCCGGACGAGCCGGGTTGACCACCAAGCACGGCCATATCGCTGTCTCCCTACGTCCCGATCAACCAGCGGATCGTATCGACCAGGCTGATTCCCTACGGCCCCTCTGGGCCCGCGCCGACTCGGTCGCCACCGATCACGCCAGGTTCGCAGGGTGGCGCGAACGTCGTCAACTCCTCGAGCACGCCCTGGGTCATCTGATAGATAAATTTATTAATATTGATAATATTATTACATTTATTTACTTCCACCAGCCGGCGCCGGAAGTACAACGCTGCCATCTCGTCGTCCGGGTAGGCCGCCGCGTCCAGCAGCGTCGTCGCCACCGTCACCGCGCCGACGCGGAATCCCGGCGACTCCGCCGGGTATTGCAGGCCGCGCAACGTGATCTCCGACGGCACCGCCGCCTACTCCTGATCCGATGTCCACACCGGATTACCCTTCGGCTTGTACCGTGCGACGACCTGGCCCGACTCGCGCCGCGCCCGCACCCGCCGCGAATGCGGCAGGGCCGGGGCGTTGTCGAACTCCCGCGCCGACTCCCGAGGCGCCCGGCGGCAAGTCGACCACATGCTCCTGAAGCACGCAGAGCAAACCGTGCGGGCGGCGGGCCACGAGGATCGCCAGGTGTGCATACGAGCTGACCCCCCGTCCCCACTCACGGCATCGCCGGGTTCGTCGTCATCGGCGATGGCGCCGCGCCGCGACATCTCGTGGGACCGCAGCGGGGCCGTCGCGGATCGGAGCAGCTTGCCGGTGCCGGGGCCAGCCACCTGGCCACCGGGAACCCGCAGCCAGGCCGCTAACGCCGCTTGCAACTCGGGGCGTGTCGAGCATCGAGAAGCTCGGGCCTTCGACGACCCGGGCCCGATGGCCGAACGATCGCCACTCCTGGTCGGTCGCCCGACGAACCGCGGCGACCGTCTGCTCCAGCAGGTGGTGGTAGACGCGCAACGGTAAACGCCCGCGAGCCCGGCGGTAGGCGCTGTCGGTGACGCTCCAGCGACCGAACTGGACGACGAACTGTGGGGCAGTGTTGCCGTGGAGGATCTGGAGTTAGAAGAGATCGATGGTTGTGACGGGCTCGAGGAAGCGGCGCCGCCGGGTCTCATTCGGCTTGCGACAGGCGTCGTTGATGGCTTCCAGGGCCGGATGAGCGGACTGGTCTTCTCGCAGCCATTCCAGCATGTACAAGAGACGCGGTCGCAGAGGAGGCTTCTCATCGCTTGCCGTGTGGGATCGTTTCCAACCACCGGGGTGCCGGAAGTCCCTCGATCGCTCAAGACGCTACAAGCTATTCGCTAATCGCACCTTATCGCTATCTACGTGGCATCCTGCCATGTGGGCTTTTCACGACAAAGACCGGTGGGTACGTGGGGCGAGTCGCTCGGACCTGAGCGACGCCCCAACGAGCATGATCGGCCCGTCCTCGACATCCCGTCTGCTTGCACCATCGAGGAGATCGCCGCCATCGGAGGCGGCGACCTGCGCCGGACGAGGCGGCCCAGCACCCGCTTTGGGCTCCTCGCCGTCTTCGGTAACCAGCCTCGTGTGAACCGCGGCCCGCGGGACACGTCATCACCTGGCGGCCTGTTGCCGACGCAAAAAGACGTTTCGCCGTAGACGGCAGACGCCTCAAGTTGAGTCCATACTGATGGTTTCGGAAGCGCCTTGCGTCGAATCGTGGCGATGATAAGCGAGGCGTGTGCAAAAAATTCGTATTTTCGGGAACAACCCTCTTGCAAGCCGTCGCGCCTGGAGATAAAACGCAAA
>CAWJTV010000005.1:0-847860 GCA_963845755.1 uncultured Planctomycetota bacterium | reverse complement strand
TGTCAATCGCCCGTTCTTCAGGCGGTGATCCTTCGGGTTGCTTCGAGAGGAAGGGCAACGATCGGGTGTCGGGCATCGAGGGGTCGTCGTCGGAGCGAGTTCACGAGGGGTTCAATCATGGCAAACCGCCGAGCGATCGATCCGCAAGTCCCGGCTCGCCGGAAAGCTGCCAGGAGCAAGGCCAGACCGGCCCGGGCGAGACGGCACCTCGAGAGGCCCAACGGCTGGTTCGCGTTCCTGCACGACTTCGTCGCCCAAGATCTCCGGGAGCGGCGTGATCCGCCCCCGCTCGACGAGGATGAGTCCTGGCCTGGGCCGACGCCCACCAAGAGCGGACCGGCCGGTGGCCGACCTGGCGATCGGGGCCCATCCCCGAGTCGCCGGGGGAGACCTGGATGGCCGTCGAGGCGGCGATGGCCCTTGGCGGTCGGGGCCTCGAACCGGGCGGGACGCTCCCCCGCTTCTTCGCCGAGCATCGCGGGCGATACAATCCCAGGAGTGCCCGTTTCACCGTCGCGCAGATCCTCGCCTGGGCCGACCAGTGGCGCGAGCGGACCGGCGAGTGGCCGACATCCGACTCCGGCGATATCCCCGGCATCGAGGGATTGAACTGGGCCATCGTGGACAACGCCCTGCGACGCGGCCGTGGCGGCCTCGTCCGCGGTTCGTCGCTCTCCCGGCTCCTGACCGCCGAGCGCGGGGTCCTGCCGGTCATCACACGGCTCACTCTCAACGAGGAGCAGGTCCTGGCCTGGGCCGATGACTGGCATGAGCGGTCGGGGCGCTGGCCGACGCAGACCTCCGGCGAGATCCCCGGGCTCGGGGGTATCAACTGGGCCGCAGTGGACAACGCGCGTGCACGAGGGTCGGTGCGGCCTGCCGGGCGGCTCCTCGCTGTCCCGCCTCCTCTCGGCCCGGCGCGGCGTCTTCCATCACCTGGCCCAGCCCCGGCTGACGCTCCGGCGGATCCTGGCCTGGGCCGACGAATACCGACGGCGGACCGGGAGCTGGCCCCAGCCTGAAATGGGGCCGATCGGGGAATTCGCCCGGGCGAGACCTGGAAGCGTGTGGATGCCGCCCTGAACCACGGGTCGCGTGGCTTGCCGGGTGGCTCCTCGCTACCCCACCTGCTGGTCACGCGGCGCGGCGTGCGGAGCAAGGGCCACCTCAAACCCCTGAGTGAGAAGAAGATCCTCGCCTGGGCTGACGCCTATCATGCCCGGCACGGCCGGTGGCCGACGGCACAGTCCGGACCGATCCCCGAGGCCCCCGGCGAGACGTGGCTGGGTGTGCAGTCGGCCCTGCGGACGGGCCTCGGGTCTGCCGGGCGGTTCGTCGCTGGCGAATCTTCTCGTCGAGAGGCGTCACGTCAGGAACCGGAACTCGCCACCGCCGCTGACCATCACGCAGATCCTGGCCTGGGCCGACGCCCATCACGAGCGGACCGGCCGATGGCCGACGATCACGTCCGGCCCGGTCGTCGGGGCGTCGGGCGAGACCTGGCAGGCGGTCCGGCTCGCCCTCTACCACGGACTGCGGGGGCTCCCCGGCGGCTCGTCGCTGGCCCGGCTGCTGGCGAAGGAGCGGGGCGTGCCCAACGAGAAGGCCCTCCCGCTGCTCCGGGTCGGGGACATCCTGTCCTGGGCCGACGCGTACCACGTTCGACATGGCGCGTGGCCGACGAGCCAGTCAGGCCCGATCGCCGAGGCCCCGGGGGAGACGTGGAGTCGGGTCCACCACGCCCTGTACCAGGGAGGTCGCGGTCTGCGGGGAGGCTCCTCGCTGGCCCGCCTGCTGGCCGAGCGTCGCGGGGTCCGAAACATCCATGACCTTCCGCCGATCACCGTAGGCCGGATCCTCGCCTGGGCTGACGCCCATTTCGGCCGTCAGGGACGATGGCCGAACTGCCGATCGGGCCCGATCCTGGAGGCGCCCGGAGAGAATTGGCAGGGGATCGAGAACGCCCTCGTCAAGGGCCTAAGGGGCCTCCCCGGCGGCTCATCCCTCGCCCGGCTCCTCGCCCGGGAACGAGGGGCCGGCAACCGCGGACGCGCGGAACCAGGGGAGGGGCGAGAAGGACGAAAAGGCCAGGGCTCGGATCGGTTAGCCTCACCCGCCTGTCGAACAGCCTTGTGATCGACGAGCCGGCTCTCGATGCTCCCGCATGCTGCCCGCAGGGCAGTTCCCCGAGGCGGAAGCAATCGGCATGCGCATGGCCTTCTCCGACTGGAACTACCGGCCGGTTCTCACGGACCCGCCTTCCGCTTCCTGCGCGGCATCGACCCGCCGGACCACATCCGCCGCCCGGACGTTGAGCGCGTCGCAGATCCGGAACAGGGTGTCGATCGTCGGCGACTTCAGGTCCCGCTCGAGCTGGCTGATATAGGGACGTGAGAGGCCGGCCCGGAACGAGAGTTCTTCCTGGGTGATCCCGGCACGTTCCCGCGCTTTTCTTAGCTCCCGGCCCATCATGGGCCGGAACGTAGCCGATCCGGTGAGATCCTGTCGGTAACCTATTGTTTACACGGACGGATTGATCTATGATCTCATCCAGGATCGGCCCTGTCTGCGGCGCCTTCTCGCCGAGGACAGGGCATGTCCGGCTAGACGATCCAGGATCGCGGCCGATCCATCGCGACCGCAGATCCACCGACAAGAAAAATCGTCGTGAGACTCAACCAAGTGGTTCGCCGCCGCTGCAAACCCAGACGCGGCGCAAGCCCCGGCCGTATTCGGGCGGCGCCACGCGACCGGGTGCTACACCCCGCGAGGGAAGTAACCATAAGGCCGCGATCAAAGACTGGGGCTGGATCGTCGCGACCGTTGCGGCGATTCTCATCTTCCACAACCCGTTCCGCAACGACGCGGCCCCGAAGGTCGACGCCGTGATCTGGAACAACTCATCATGGCGATACAGTCGAACTCTCAATTGCAATTCGGCGAAAAGCCGGCACGCCTCGCCACGAGGCTCAAGCAGGCGATCTTGCGGACGCCATCGATAGCGGACTGCCCTCCCAATTTCCGCGATGCCTATGAGCAATTGGCGAGGTCCTCACGAACAAGTTGTGTTATCAGATGTCCGAGGGCCCGCAGGGGCCGGACGATGAATCGCCACTGGCATCTCCGAGGCCGTATTCGGCGAGAGGGACGGTGGCAAGGTCCGGATGGATAAGGCTCTGCGGGAGTGGCTCGATGCCATCAATCACCTCAAACGGGTCGCCGTTTCCCATGGCGGGCGGCATTGGTAATCGAAGGACGGAATAGAATGCCGGAATCCCAGCCCCGTATCTGGACGCCGGAACGCATCACGATAGCCGTGCTGGCTTTCAGCGTGCTCCTCCTGGACGGCATCGTTTGCTCGCGGAACGTCGAGATCTGAGTTCGACCTGCGACTGGGTGGTGGAAGGATCCCGATCAGCCCGCTGGTTCCTGAACTTTCGAAACCACCGTGAATGAGACCTTCAGGACCCGGCCTCCAACACGATCTCGCCTCGCACGTGGCTGCGATGGTTCTCATCCTGGCCGCCTCCCGTGCCCATTCAAGCGGGTAGGTCCGATCCAGCGTTCGCCGGAAGCGCCCTGATCGGCGAGCTGGCCGAGAAAGGCCAGGTCGCTACCCTTCGAGTCGAACCATGAGGGACTTCGTCTTCTTCTGACGTCCAAACGGTCCGGCGAACGGCGGGAACCCGGCTCGGAACAGGCTCCGTTACCGCTGGCGATCACCCCGGGATTCGATAAACCCTATTCAGCAGCGATCATCGAGATTGACCACGAACGCCAGCCCTTGTACAAACGACTACAAGCAATGTGTGGCACACGCGTCTGCATGCGTTGAACGGGCGCGGTGGCTGGTTCTTAGAATATCAGTGGAAGAAATCGGGAGCTACTCCGGCGTCATCGAGGAAGATCTCAGGTCCTGGTTCAGCGGCCGAATGATGCCCTGTCCTCAAGTGGGACGGCTCCGCGGCACGAAGAGATCTCAGGCTCCGGACTGACGGCGTGACAGCGGTCCGCCGCCAGCGAGCAGGAGGCGGATTGGCCATGGCGGAGACTAGAGAAGACGCTCCCGTCCCAGACGTTCGCCGATCCCGCGCTCGGAGCTCGACCGGGTCCTCGATGGCGCAGCTCGCGATCGCCTGGGCCGGCGAGTCGGGAGAGGAGCCGCCGGCTCGGCTGGTGGCGGTCGGACCTGACGAGCGAGTTCGGCGGCGAGGACCTGTTCCAGCGCCTCCTTCCCCGAACCTGGCGGTGGGCGACCCTCCAGGGCGCACGCGAGGCCGCCCGGCGGACGAGACGCCGAGGCGCGGGCGAAGGACCACGACCCGGACCGGATCCTTTCGCTCTTCCGGCTCGGCTTCGAGGTGGACGAGCGACTCGACGAACGGCTCCAGGAGCTGAAGGCGTCGGGGAAAGATCCGCTCCAGGCGCTGCCCGGCCTCGGCAAGGTCGTCTCCGATCGATGGCAGCCGAGAGCGGTTCGCTGGACTGGGTCCGCGCGCACGGCGAGGCCGACTTCGTCACGGCCCCGGTCGGCCGCCGGCTCAAGGGCGAGCCGCCGGAATCGCTCGGGCTCCTTGTCCAGAAGCTCGTCGCGGCCCTCGCCGCCGCTCGGCGACGAGTACCCGCTCCCGCACTACAGGAGGGGGACATGACGGACCGACCCTCGCGAAGCGACAGTGATGCACACCCGGCTCCTCAAGTGCACGCTCGAGGTCGAGACTCTCGCGCGCCTACTGGGCCCACGCCGGGTGCCGTCGGAGGAGACGACCGCCCGCCGGGCGTTCGAGGAGTACTGGTTCGGCGCCCGCAGCCTTGGCCGGATCGAGGTGCTGATGGCGAACCTCCGCGCCCGCTACGACGCCTACCCCGCGGCACTCCGGGCCCTCTCCGGAGTGGGAGGAGATGGACCCGGACACGCGGCGGCTCATCTGCCACTGGCACGTCCAGCTCTCCGACCCGCTCTACCGCGCCTTCACCGGCTCGTTCCTCGTGGCCCGCCACGCGGGCTCGCGCCCGACCGTCACGCACGACCTCGCCGTCGCCTGGGTCGGCGAGCAGGACGTCCGGGCGGTGGAACATGGCGACGCGGATCCAGTTCGCGAGCAAGCTCCTCTCGTCGGCCCACGGAGCCGGCCTCATCGTCTCGAACCGCGACCCGCGGCCGCTCGCAGTTCCCCCGGGTCGAGCGAACCGGCACTCACCTACCTCATGTACCTCCTCCGGGGCGTGCAGTTTCGAGGGCACGCTCCTCGAGAACCCGTACCTCGCGTCCGTGGGTCTCCAGGGGGGCCATCTCGAGGACCGACTCCGCGGACTCTCCGTCGCTCCGGTTTCCGTCGCCAGGGAGACCTCGTGGACTTCGGCTGGGCGATTCGGAGGACTCGAAGAGTGGGCGTCGTCCTTGTCCCTGCCGCCTCGCGCGCGAGCGGGAGGGATGCGATGAGCAGCAATACGCCGCTCTTCGACCGCACGCCGCTCCAGGAAGCCTTCTCCGCGCTGCGGCGCGACCTCATCCAGGAAGACGGGCCGCGGATCAGCACGATGCGGAACTACCGATTCGCGATCGTGCAGTACGCGCCGCGCGACGAGTTCGACCTCCGTGCCGAAGTCCGGAAGCTGAGCACGGAGCTCATCGCGAACGGCTGGGTCGTGTTCTCGATCAACCTGCAGAAGCTCCTGCTCGACCGCGTCCGCGCGCAGGGCGACGAGTGGGTTCGCCGCGTCATCGAGATGGAGCGAAAGACCGCCGGCGTCGCGCCGGAGCGGGGGCTGAACTACCTGAAGAACAAGCTCACCCCGCTCATCGAAGGGCCCGACGGCATCGCGGCCGATTGCAGCCGCGTCATCTGCGAGTACGCCGACCGCAATCCGGATCTCGTCGACCGCACGCTCGCCCTGATCGGTCGGGCCGGGGCGATCTACCCGTTCTTCCGCACCTCGGCCTTGCTCCGCCACCTGGACGGCCGGACGCGGAACGTGCCGGTGGTCCTGCTCTACCCGGGCAAGCGCCGCCAGGACGACGGGGCTCTCCTTCATGGGGATGCTGAACCCCGACAACGACTATCGGCCACGCATCTATCCGTGAGGCACCCCGTGATCATCCGCGACCTCTTCCTCTCCGACGTGACGCGCGACATCCCGCCCGTCGTCTATTTCCACGAGCAGACGCCGGAGAAGCTCGCGAGCGAGGTCTCGGAATACATCATCACGGGGGGCTGGCCGGAGGACCATCCGAATCATCGCCGGGTGCCCGACGGCATCCACGAGCAATATGTGAAGCTGCTGCAGGCGATCACCGCGGAACTGGGGAAGCCGGGCGGGCCCGAGTTACCGAACGCCTGGATCTCCGGGTTCTACGGCTCGGGAAAGTCGAGCTTCGCCAAGCTCTTCGGGCTCGCGCTCGATGGCGTTGCCCTCCCTGACGGCAACTCGCTCGCGGAGGCTCTGCTCCGCCGCGACCTGACCCCGCGCGCGGAGGAACTCAGGAAAGCCTGGAACGAACTGCGGAGGAAGGTCGAGCCGCTCGCCGTCGTCTTCGACATCGGGGGCATCGCCCGCGACAACGAGCAGATCCACGCCGCCGCCGTCCGCCAGGTCCAGAAGCGGCTCGGCTATTGCTCGACCGAGCCGCTCGTCGCCGACTTCGAGCTGAAGCTCGAACGCGACAACGAGTGGAAGCGGTTCGAGGAAACCGCCGCCAGGGTGCTCGGCAGACCCTGGTCCGAGCACAAGGACAAGCAGCTCGCCGAGGAGGACTTCTCGCTCGTGCTCTCCGAGCTTTATCCGGAGAAGTACACCGACCCGATGAGCTGGTACATGAGCCGCGCCGGGACGAATCCCAAGGGCGAGTCGCCGGAAGACGCGGTTGCCGCCATCCGCGATATGCTCAAGTTCCGGAGGCCCGGGGCGACGCTCTTCCTCGTCGTCGATGAGGTTTCGCAGTACGTCCTGTCGAACAAGGATCGCGTCGATCGGCTCCGAGCGTTCGCGACGGCCCTCGGCTCCGGGCTCAAGGGCAAGGCCTGGCTCGTCGCCCTCGGGCAGCAGAAGCTCGACGAGGAGGCCGACGACTCCTTCCTTGTCTGGGCGAAGGACCGTTTTCCGCCCAAGCTCCGCGTGCACCTCGCCGCCGACGAATATCCGCGACGTCGTCCACCGGCGGCTCCTCCAGAAGCGGCCGGAAGTCGACGCGCAGCTCCGCGCAATGTTCGAGAAGCACCGGGCCGACCTCAAGCTCTATGCCTACGGCTGCGACCAGATCACCGCGGACGAGTTCGTCGAGGTGTACCCGATGCTCCCGGGGCACGTCGACCTGCTCCTCCAGATCACGACCGCGCTCCGCACCCGGTCGGCACGGGCACAGGGGGACGACCAGGCGATCCGCGGTCTGCTCCAGCTCCTCGGCGAACTCTTCCGCGACCGCAAGCTCGCCGACATGGAGGTCGGCTCGCTCGTGACGCTCGACCAGGTCTACGAAGTGCAGCACACCGCGCTCGACTCGGACGTCCAGGCGAGCATGGCCCGGATCCTCAACCAGTGCGCGAACGACCCGACCGACCTCACCCGGAAGGTGGCGAAGACCGTGGCGCTCCTCGAGCTCATCCAGGAGCGTCGTGCCGACCGACGCGAAGCTCGTCGCGCAATGCCTCTATGACAAGGTCGACCGCGGCAGCCGGGTGAACGAGATCACCGAGGCGCTCGAAGACCTCCGCCGCCGGAACCTCCTCGGCTACTCCGAGAAGCAGGGCTACAAGATCCAATCGACGGCCGGCGAGGAGTGGGAGCGCGAGCGGCGGGACATCGGCGTCCCGCGCGAGGAGATCGGCGAGCTTCTGCAGGAGTCGCTCAAGTTCCTGCTCGCCGTCCCCGGAACGCCCGCGGCTCGAGGGGCGATCCTTCCCCTGGGCCGGCGTCTTCTCCGACGGCCGCCGGGTCGAGGACGCAACCCTTGCCGACCCGCGAGACGAGGCGACCGTCCGGGTCGATTTCCGTTTCCTCATCCTCGACGAGCGCACCGAGAGTTCCTGGGTGCGGAAGAGTGCGGAGACGGCGCTCCACGACCGGCTCGTCTGGGTGTGTGGCGACACCGACCAGGTCGAGCAGCAGGCGCGCGAGCTCCAGCGGTCCCGTGCCATGGTCGCGAAGTATCGGCCGCGACGGGAGTCGCTCGTGCCGGCGCGAAAGCTGCTCTTGCAGCAGGAGGAGAACCGCGCCGAGGACCTTCAGGGCGAGCTCCGCGACGCCGTGGCCGCCGCCTGGCTGGACGGGCGTTTCTACTTCCGCGGCCGCTCGATCGCGCCGCAGGATCACGGCGACTCGTTCGCCAAGGCCCTGCTCGCCGCCGGCAACCGGGCGCTGCCCGAGCTCTACCCGCACTTCGTGGCGACGGCCGTCGTGCCGACCGAGCTGCTGCAGCTCGTCGAACACGAGCTCTCCGGCCCGTCGCCCAAGTTCCTCACGGGCGAGCTCGGCATCCTCGAGCTCGACTCAGGGCGTTACGTCGCGGCGTGCGGCGGGGTGGTCCCGCGTCGCGTTCTCGAGCACGTCGAATCCGAGGGCGGAGTCAGCGGTACGGCACTGCTCGCGCACTTCGGAGGCCCGCCGTACGGCTACACTCCCAACGTGGTGAAGGCCTGCGTCGCGGGGCTCCTCCGTGGCGGGAAGATCCGCATCCAGCCCGAGGGTGGAGGCGAGATCACGGCGGTCCGCGACGCGGGCGTACGCGACCTGTTCGAGAAGGACCGCGACTTCCGCCGGGCCTCCTATCTTCCCCGCGGGCGATGACGACGTGGGCGTCCCGGCCCGGGCGAAGATCTGCAAGTTCTTCGAGCGCGAGCTCAAGCATCCGATGGAGCGCGAGGACAACGCGATCGCCGACGCCGTCGCGCAGCTCTTCCCCGCCCAGGCCCAGCGGCTGCGCACGGTACTGTCCCAGCTCGACAAGCTTCCCGGCTCCCGAGCACACCCCGACCGAGCTCACGAAGCTGAACGACGCGTTCGAGCAGTGCGTCCGGAGCTGCCGCCAGACGAAGCCGACGGTCATGCTGGTGAAGAAGCACCTCGAGCCACTCCAGGACGGCGTGAAGCTCCTGAACGTCTTCGACGCCGAGCTCACCGACGAGGCGGTCCGGGCTGTGCGTGACGCGGCGACGGTCAGCGAGCACCACGCTCGCCCAGCTCCGCGCCGTCGGGCGCTCGATGGCGAGGCCGCGCAGGCGGCTCAAGGATCGAGGCCCAGCTCAAGCTCGATCGCCCGTGGCGCGAGATCGGCGCGATCGCGTCCGACCTGGAAGCGGTCCGCGCCGCGTACGTCGCCGAGCGGGCCAGGCTGCTCCGGTGGCAGGAGCAGCTCGTCGAGCAAGCACGCGGCCGGGTGAAGGCTCGCGACGGGTTCGGCACGCTCACGGCCGATCAGGCTCACAAGGTGCTCCGCCCGTTAACGGACGCGGTCACGAGTACGACCGCCGAGGCCGTCGCTCCGTCGTTGACCTCGTTGAAAGAACCGTTCGAGGTCGCGCTCAAGCGGGCCGAGGACGAGGCGAACGAGCGGCTCGACGGGATCCTCAGCGAGGGACGCGTCCGATCATCGTGAAGGTCGATCTGGGCATCCGCAATCGCGAGGTCGCGACCGAGGCCGAGGTCGAGTCGCTCGTCGCGAGCATCCGGGAACGCCTCCTGGAGCAGGTCCGGGCCGGGCAGCGGGTCCGGATTGTCTAGCCGCGGAGTGCGAGCACGATGGCGATGACCCCCGAAGCGAAGCGCGAGCTCTCCAGCACCATCCGGGCCATCCGGACGCGCCTGCTCTCCGACCTGCACGACGCCACCGAGTCGGCCTATCGCCTCGCCGTGCACGAGCGCAACGCCGGGCTCTCCGAGGCGGCGCGGGCCAAGCGGAAACGGCTCGACGACTGGATCAAGGAGCAGGAACGCGCCGAGGCCGGACGCGGAAAGGTCAAGCGGACGAAGGACGACATCCGCCGCGACGCGGAGAAGCAGGCCGCGTACACGCTGCTCAACCGGCTCCTCTTCCTTCGGCTCCTGGAGGCGTCCGGGCTCCGGAAGCCCGCGGTCGTCACCGGCGGCTGGGAGAGTCCGGGCATACAAGGACTTCCGGTCGCTCGCGCCCGCCCTCGTCCGCGGCGACGAGACCGAAGGCTACGAGTTCCTGCTGCGGCTCGTGTTCGAGGACCTCGCGCTCGAGCTGCCGGGATTGTACGGGCACGCGGGCGTCGCCGAACTGATCCCGGTTCCGGCATCAACGCTCCGATACGTCGTCGAATCGCTCGACGCGGCTGTCGCTCGCGTCCTGCTGGACCGACGACATGACGCTCGGCTGGGTCTACCAGTACTGGAACGACCCCGAGCGGGAGGCCCTCGACGCCAAGCTGAATGCCGGCGGCAAGCTCGCGCCGCACGAGATCGCCAGCAAGACGCAGATGTTCACCGAGCGCTACATGGTCGACTGGCTGCTCCAGAACAGCCTCGGCCCGATGTGGCTGGCCATGTGCAAGAAGCACGGCTGGACGCCAGAGGTCGAGGCCGACGGCACGCTCGCACGGCTGGAAGAACGGCGGGTTGACATGGCGGGCGAAGCGCGAAGTCGGGCGAAGTCTCGCTCACCGAGCTGATGCCGCTCCACACCGACGCCGAACGCCGCTGGGCGTACTACCTCCCGCAGCCGATCCCCGACGATGCCGTCGAGCACGCCCTGGAGAGCATCCGGGACCTGAAGGCCCTGGACCCGGCGGTCGGTTCGGGCCACTTTCTCGTCGTGCTCTTCGACCTGTTGCTGGCCCTCTACCGCGAGGAAGCGAAGCACCGCGGGGAAGACGGGCCAGGAACGCTGGTCCACCCGCGCCATCGTCGAGAGCATCCTTGAGAACAACCTCCACGGCATCGATCTCGACCCGAGAGCCGTGCAGATCGCGGCGGCGGCCCTCTGGCTGAAGGCGAAGCAGACTTGCCCCGAGGCGGAGCCCGCGCGGCTGAATCTCGTCGCCTCGAACCTTCGGCTCGCGAGCCTCGCCGACGACGACCCCGCGCTCGTCGAGCTGAGGCGCGAAGTCGAGCGCGAGACCGGCATTCCGTCGCAGCTTACCGACACGATTGTGCACGCCCTCCAAGGGGCGGATCACCTGGGGAGCCTACTCAAGATCGACACGGCGGTGGATGAGGCGATCCGGAAACATGAGGCAGCATTCGGGCGTGTGGAGCAGCCAGTTCAAGGGCGACTCTTCGGCGGGACGCCTCCTGCCCAACAGCGATTGACGCTGGACCGCGACGCGGCGCGGGCGAATGTCCTTGGGCGACTGGAAGGGTTTCTCGCGGGGCACTCTTCGGGTGATGATCTCGGACTGAGGTTGCGCGGTGAACAACTCGCGGCAGGGGTTCGGTTCGTTCGGCTGCTTCGCGAGGGGACCTACAACCTGGTGGTTGGCAACCCTCCGTACCAGGGAACCTCCAAGATGCAGGATCCCGCTTACGTCGCCAGGAATTACCCGAGGGGTAAAGCCGACCTATACGCCGCATTTCTTGAGCGAGGATTGCAGTTTGCCTCCGTCGGTGGCACTTCTTCCCTGCTTACAATGCGGAATTGGATGTTCTACGGACAGTACGCAGACCTCCGCTCCTATCTCCTCGAGAATGATGATCTGCGAGCCATAGGTGATTTTGCTGTCGGTGCGTTCGACGAGGTTCCGAATGATTTGCTTTCGGTGGTCGTAAGCATCTTTCGTCGCTGTTCGCCGAGCGAAGTTATGAGCATTGCTTTGCAGCCGACAGCCCTCGACGATAAGTCCTACGATCGTGAGCGAACGAAGAGAAAGCGATCAGCTACTGTCTGCGGTCAGACAGTAATTCCCTTCCGGACGAGTGACAGAAAGAAAGTTCCTGATGAACCGCTTGTATACTGGTGGACAAAAGAAACATTTGCGCTTTTTGACGAGCCTTTGCTCGGCACCCAGGCACCGGTACGACAGGGGCTTGCGACATCCGACAACACTCGGTTTCTCCGTCGTCCGTGGGAAGTTCCTAGCCGTTATGAAGTTGGTTTTGCTAAGAGAGTACATCAGATATCAAATTCTCACATGAGATGGTGTCCTTTCGTAAAAGGCGCCGAAGGCCGAGCTTGGTTTGAACCATGCGATCACGTTATTAATTGGTTAACGTTAGGATTTGAAGTGAAGCTATTTAACGAACTTCTCTATGGTAGCTTCAGTCGAACCATAAAAAACGAGAGATGCTATTTCCGTCCGTCAATCTCGTTCACGACAATTGGCAATTCATTTGCGGCAAGAACGGTCAGATATCCATCATGTTTTGATGTCAGGGGTTCATGCGTCATCACGGACGACCCGCCAGCGATTTGTGCCCTTCTCAACTCCTCTGTTCCAAAGCGAATACTTTCGAGTCTAAACCCAGGTATGAATTTCCAGGTCGGAGATGTGAACCGATTACCAGTCTTACAGATCGAAGGGACTTCCGAGATATTCGAGATCTTGGAGTCCGAGTTCGTCGAGCACGAATCGCATCGCGAGGTCTCGGTCGAATATATTCTGCCTGGCCCGTCCCCTGGCGCGCACTCTCAAGAGTGGGCGCAGATTGCCGTTGACCGGCCCACAGACTCACCTCTCCCATCTTACGTACCCGCGTACGACTCCGAGCCTCCCACCGATCACTTGAGCTACGCCCTCGGCGTCGCCCTCGGCCGCTTTGGACCGAACGGCGAGGGCATCCGTGATCCGTCGAAGGACGACCTCAAGTATGCGCTCCCCACCGGCATCCTCTTCCTCGACGGCACGCTCGAAGCGAACGACCTGCGCGACGGCCTTGGCCACGACGCGGCAAAGCGGCTCCACGCCACATGGTCCGAGCACGGCCGCGTGATCGACGAACGGTCGGACCTCCGCGACTACCTACGCACGAAGTTCTTCGAAGACGTCCACCGCAAGATGTACGAGAGCCGCCCGATCCACTGGCCGCTCTCCTCGGAGAAGAAAACCTTCGTCGCCTGGATAACGATCCATCGCTGGAACGAGAACACGCTTCGCGTGCTCCTTGCCGACCATCTCAACGAGTCCCTAAAGCGGTTGGACGGCGAGATCGACGACCTCCGTGCCGTCCGCGACGGGGCCGACAAGAAGGCGGCCCGAGAGGCAGAGAAGCGATATGCCAAGGTTCCAGAAGTGGCGGGAAGAGCTGGTCGCGTTCATCGCCGCCGTCGAGCAGTGCGCCGAGCAAGGCCCGCCGCCGACCGACAAAGCCTGCCCGTTGCGCGAGGTAAACGCCCGCTACGATCCCGACCTCGACGACGGCGTGATGATCAACAGCGCCGCCCTCTGGCCGCTCCTGCTCCCACAGTGGAAGGAGCCCAAGAAGTGGTGGAAGGAACTCGCCTCGGCCACAGGGCAAGAAGGACTACGACTGGTCGCACCTCGCGATGCGTTACTGGCCGACGCGGGTGGACGCGAAGTGCCAGGCCGATCCGTCACTCGGCGTCGCCCACGGCTGCTTCTGGAAGTATCACCCCGCCCGCGCCTGGGCCTGGGAACTCCGCCTGCAAGATGAAATCGGTCCGGAGTTCCGGATCGAAGAAGCCTCCTACCGGGGCGACGGCGGCCACGAGGCCCATCGCGCCGCGTATCTCGTCGACCATGCCGAAGAGGCACTCGCCGCGATCGAGAAGGAGGCCCTGCGCCGCCGCAAGAAGCGGAAGGCGACCGCTGGCGGAGTTCCGGATCCTCGAACCGGGGCTGTGGTCGCGTCACCCCGAGGCGTGTTACGCTCTCGAACTCCGGCTGATCGAGAAACAAGGTGCGGACTTCCACCTGCTCTCGCCCGACGAGCCCGACGCGCGGGCCGCTTACGAAGCCGACCACCCGGAGCAGGTCGACCGTCGTCGCAAGCTGCTCGAAAGCGTGACGGTGCACGAGATGTTCCCGGCGGATGACGAGGACGAGGAAGCCGGTGACGACGAAGATTTCGGCGACGAGGCCATGGACGACGTTGACGAAGTGGAGGTCACGACATGACGCCCTCCGATCTCGGTCCCGTCTCGGCGACGCTCGAAGCGGACCTGCGCAGACTCGGTCCGGCGGAACGGGATCGTGCTCTGGCTCGATCTCGACAACCACTACTCCGGCTTCGTCGACCGGCTGATCCGGATGAAGGACGAGGGGGCGATCCCCTACGAGATCCGCGCCTTCCGCGGCAGTCACCTCGAACTCCTCCTCGACATGGAGTCGCTCGAAAGCGGCGTCGAGAAAACGCCGCTGGTCATCCACCTGCCCGGATTCAACGAGGAGACGATCCGAGAGACCCCGCTCCTCGAGTTCTACTTCGCGGGAGTGCGCTACCGGAAGGCACTGGACACTCTGCTCAACGAGGCGGCGGGGGCCAACGTCCGTCCGGAGCAGATCAAGGCGTTCCGCGACCGCGGTGCGTTCACGCTCGAAGAGGCCGACGCCTGGCTCACGGACCTGCTCGCCGCCCGCGAAGGCGGGCTCGGTTCCCACCTGAGAGCGCTCTCGCTGCCCGCCGTCATCGACGACCTGCTCGGCGGTGGCTTCGTCGCAAGCCGGATCGGCTCGGTCGAGGACCTGACCGTCTTGTGGGAGCGTCTCACCGCGTGGACGGGCCTTCCCGAAAGCTGGCGCGGGGATGTGCTCCCGCCCGGTATGCCACGCGCGGAGGACGTGGCGTTCGCCGCCGCGGGCTGGGCCCTTGCGGTCGAGTACGTCGAAGACCTCAAACGTCCTCCGGTCGCCGCGAGGCTCCAGGCCGCGCGCGATCTACCCCGCCCGGTCGTCGAGGCGTGCCGCACCCTCGCTGCGCACTTGCGCGAGCGGCACCGGGGGTTCTATCGCAGGACGGCGGACGAGACGGAGGCGATCCTCCCCGACGAGGTTGAGGTGGCGAAGGCCGAGGACCTCGGGAAGATCGACACGTTCCGCTTTGAGGAGGACAAGGTCCTCTGCGGCGCCATCGAGGCCCTCGGACGCGGCGACTGGGAGTCCGCCTCGGCCTGGGCGTCGGCCCGCGACGCCGGCGCGTCCTTCTGGCTCCGCGACGACCCGTCGCGGCGGTCGGCCTGGCTCCTTGTCGCCGACGCGGCCCGACTCGGCCTGGCGATCAAAGCCGCCGGCGACTCGCTCGACGCGCGCGGCGACATGGACCGTGCGATCGAACGCTACACCTCGCTCGGTGCCCCGGTCGACCGTGCCCACCGCCACATGGAACAGCGGCGGGCGGCCCTCCTGTACCCGCCACTGCCGGAGTTCGAATCGCTCCGTGCGAGTCTCGACCGGGTCCGGTCGCTCTGGCGCGACTGGGCCGACCGCTGGGCGGTGGACTTCAATGCCCTCTGCAAGACGCGAGGATTCCTCCCGGACGCGAGGCTCCAGCAGCGGACGATCTTCGACGAGGTCGTGAAGCCGCTCGCCCAGGAGTCGGGGACGACGGCCCTCTTCGTCGTCGACGCCCTTCGCTACGAGATGGGTGAGGAGCTCTTTGCGACGCTCTCCGACACGCCCGCGACGACGCCGATGCTCTGGGCCCGGCTCGCCGAGCTGCCGACCGCGACGGAGGTCGGCATGAACGTGCTCGCGCCCGTCGCCGACCGGGGTCGGCTCCGCCCGGTCATCTCGGACGGGGTCGTGCTCGGGTTTTCGACGGGCGAGTTCCGCGTCTCCGACCCGGAGAGCCGCAAGCGGGCCATGCAAGGCCGGGTCGGTGGCACGACCTGCCCGCTGCTCACGCTGGAAGACGTGGTGACGCGGGAATCGACGAGCCTCAAGCAATCGATCGCCCGCGCCCGGCTCGTCATCGTCCACAGCGACGAGATCGACCGGGCGGGTGAGCGTGGTGTCGGCCCCGCCGTCTTCGACCAGGTGCTCCAGAAACTCCGCGCGGCGTGGAAGCTCCTCCGAGACGTGGGCGTCCGCCGCTTCGTCTTCACGGCCGACCACGGGTTCCTGCTCATCGACGAGGGCGCCCGCACGGCGCAGCCGCACGGCCGCAAGGTCGACCCGAAGCGCCGTCACGTCTTCTCGGCCGTCGCCGCGGACCACCAGGGCGAGGTGAGGGTCCCGCTCTCGGACCTGGGTTACGACTCGACCGACCAGTTGATGTTCCCCGAGACGACGGCGTTGTTCGACACCGGCCGGCGACCGACCGGCTTCGTGCACGGCGGGAACAGCCTTCAGGAGCGGGTCATCCCGGTCCTCACGCTCGTCCACCGGGCGGCGGTCGGCGGCAGCAACACCCGCTACGTCGTCCGCGCCACGGCGAAGGAAGGCGTCGGCGGCATGCACTGCATCGAGGCGACGGTGCTGGCACCGCCGCAGGGGGAACTCGGCTTCGGCGGAGTGCCCGAGATCGAGCTCGCCCTCCGCGTGCCCGAGCTTCCCGAGGTCCACGTCGAGCCGTGCCAGGCACGCGGCGGGGCCAGGATCGCCGCCGGCTCGATCGTCGCGACCGTGGGCGAGCCGTTCGAGCTCTTCTTCCGCCTCTCCGGCCCGGCCGACGCGAGGGTGCTGGTCGAAATCTACCACCAGGGGGCCGAGGCGGAGGTCGTTCCCTGCGTGGTGGACGGGCGTTTCGCGGTGACCGCTCCGCGTGGTACACAGGATGCTGGCTCCCCGTGCTCACGACGGTCGAATCGAATCGGAGCTGGCTGTCGATACCTCCCCGAGGGGGGAGTCCGCCAACTGTTCGAGCACCTCGCGGTGCACGGCGCGGTGACGGAGGTCGAGGCGTCGGCGATGCTCGGCGGGCCGCGGGAGCTCCGGCGGTTCGCGAACCGGTTCGAGGAGTTTGCGGCGAAGGCTCCCGTTCGACGTGCGGATCGACGTGATCGGCGGCGTGAAGCGGTACGTGCGGGAGGGGACGACAACATGAGCACACTGACGACGCGCGACGTCGAGCACATCTTCGAGGCACTCCGGAAGGGGCTCGTGCCCGAGCGGGGCATCGAGGCCTTCGCGGTCGGGATCGAGAAGCAACGGGGCGAGCTCGCATCGGCAGTTCGAGCTCGCGGAGAGCGGCGAGGGGACGATCAAGTTCCTCCGCGGCGGGTACGGCTGTGGGAAGACGTTCATGGCCCGGCTGGCGATCCTCGACGCCCAGTCCCGCGGGTTCGCCACGAGCTTCGTCGTCGTCTCCGACAATGACCTCCGCTTCCACCGCTTCGACGACGTTTACCGCAAGGTCATGACCGAGCTGGGGACGGCCGTCATGCCCTCGCGGCGCCCTCGGCGACATCCTCGACCGCTGGATCGGCCGGGTCGAGGATTCGCTCATCGCCGGCGGGCGCTGACGAGGACGCGACACGACTTCGACGAGAAGGTCCGCGGGCGGCTCGACGAGGATCTCGCCTCGCTGCACCGGCGGCAGCGCTCCGCAGGACTTCGTGCGGGTCATCCAGACCGTCTTCGAACTGAAGCAGCGCGGCGAGGCTTCGGAGGCCGGAGCCCTCCTCTCCTGGCTCTGCGGGAGCGGCAACGTCGCCGCGTCGGCGAAGTCGGCCGCCGGCATCAAGGGGGAGATCCCGAGCCGGGACGCCCTCGACTATCTTCGCGGCGTGCTCGAGATCGTGAAGGCCGCCGGGTACAAGGGCCTGCTCATCGTCATCGACGAGGCGGAGACGATCCTCCGGATGCGGAGCGACTCCCGCCACAAGTCGCTTGAACGGCATCCGCCAGATCGCCGACGCCGCGGGGTCGTACCCCGGACTGCTCTGGGTCTTCACCGGCACGCCCGAGTTCTTCGACAGCCGTCACGGGGTCGCCGGGCTCGCCCCGCTCCACGAGCGGATTCGCTTCCTCAAGCAGGGCAAGTTCGCGAGCCCGAGGCAGGCGCAGCTCGAGCTCACCCCGTTCGACGCGGAGCGGCTGCGTTCGGTCGCGCTCAGGCTGCGTGAGATCTATCCGACCCGGGATCGAGTTCGCCTCGAGTCTCGGGTCAGCACGGAGTTCATCGACCGGCTCGTCGACGAGATCACGAACGGCTTCCGCGGAGACGTCGGGGTCGTCCCGCGGCAGTTCCTCCGCGAGTTCGTCACGCAGATGGATCTCGTCGACGAGAACGACGATTACGTACCCGATGAACGAGTACGGCTTCTCGCCCGCCGAGCCTGAACGTCGAAGAGCAGTACGCGATCGCGGGCGCCCCGATCGGGCCGCCCGATGATGACGAGGCCCTCGTGGCGACGGAGGACGTCTGGTGAGCGTCTTCGCTCGATTCGCGCCGCGGCTCCAGGAGGCGATCGTCGCCCGGCTCGGGTGGACGAGCCTTCGCCCCGTGCAGGAGGAGGCGGGCGAAGCGATCCTCGACGGGGAACAACGTGTCGTCCTCGCCCCGACGGCCGGGGGCAAGACGGAAGCGTCGATGTTCCCGGCGATCTCCCGGCTCATCGACGAGCCGACCGACGCCGTGGGGTGCTCTACGTCGCGCCGATCAAGGCCCTGCTCAATAACCAGGCCGATCGGCTTGGGACTCTACACCGAGATGGTCGGCCTCCACCGCTTCGTCTGGCACGGGGACACCCCCGACTCACGACCGTCGCCGCTTCCTCCGCGAGCCGGCCGAGCTCTTGATGACGACGCCCGAGTCGCTGGAGGTGATGCTGTCTCGCAGCGGGTCGACGCGGCCAGGCTCTTCACCGACCTCGAACTCGTCGTCATCGACGAGATTCACGCCGTCGCGGGGACCGACCGCGGTGCGCACCTGATGAGCGTGCTCGAGCGGATCCGCACCCCTGTCGCGTCACGACGTCCAGCGCGTCGGGCTCAGCGCGACGGTGGGCAACCCGCGAAGAGATCCTCCGCTGGCTCCAGGGGACGTCGCACGAGACCGGGCGTGGTCGTCGACCCGCCGAAGCCGCCGAGCCGCAAGCAACTCCTCGTCGTCCACCGTCCGGAGCTCGGCCCTGATCGCCGAGGAGGCTGCCCGTTCAGCACGTGGAGTGAAGAGCCTGTTCTTCTGCCAGTCCCGCGCGACCGCCGAGGCCGTAGCCAGCCACATGCGACAGACGGGGACGACGGTCTTCGTGCACCACAGCGCGGTCTCGCGCGAGGAGCGCGTGATCGCCGAGGAGCAGTTCCACCATGGCTCGGACGCCTGCATCGTCTGCACGTCGACGCTCGAGCTGGGCATCGACGTGGGCGACCTCGACCGAGTGCTCCAGTCCGAGGCCCCGGACACGGTGAGTTCCTTCCTCCAGCGCATGGGCCGCACCGGGCGTCGCGCAGGGCCAGGTCGCGAACACGACGTTTTTCTGCGAGACGACCGACGGCGTGCTCCAGGCGATCGCCCTCATCGAGCTCGCGAAGTCGGGCTGGGTCGAGCACGTCGTCGGTGAACGATCGATGCTGGCCGGTCCTCATCCACCAGCTTGCTCGCCATGTCGCTCGCGGATGACGGCGTCGCCCCGCAACCGGCATGGGATCACCTGTCGCGCGTCCCCGACTTCAAGGGCATTCGCCGCGAGGAGTTCGACCGCCTCGTCGATTGGATGATCGACGACGAGTCGTTCGTTGCTAACGGGCGGCCGGCTCGTTTTCGGGCCGAAGGCGGAGCGTCGCTTCGGCCGGCGGAACTTCATGGAGCTCTTCGCCGTCTTCTCGAGCCCGCAGAGCTACACCGTGCAGACTGGCGACCGGTCAGCCGCTCGGCACGCTCAACCAGGAGTTCGTCGACCGCCTCGTCGAGGGCGTGAGCTGCTTCCTCCTCGGCGGCCGCGCGTGGGCCGTGCTCGAAGTGCGTCACGACGACCGCCGGGTCGTGGTCGGCCCCGCCCCGCGCGGCAAGCAGCCCACGTGGGGCGGGTTCATCCCCCAGTTCCTCAGCGAGGCCATCTGCCGGAAGATCCGCGACGTGCTCGCGTCCGATGACACCTACAGCTACCTCACCCCCGAAGCCGCCGCCCTCCTCGCCGAGCGGCGCGACGCCCTGGGCGCGAGTCGTTGCCCCCGGTCAGTCCCGGCGTCGAGATCGACGACAACGAGATCCGCTGGTGGACCTTCGCTGGAGGCCGAATCAACACCACGCTCCGCTACGGCCTTGGGAACGCTGCTCGCCGGTGTGCAGATCGTCCCCGACAACTTCCTCGCTGAGACTCCGCGGCAGACGACCTGACCTTCCCCCGCTTCCAGGATGCCGTCGCGACCCTCCGCTCTCCCGCGGTCTGGGACGACGAAGCTATGTGGAACGGGCATCTTCGATTCACTCCCGGGCTATCGCCTCAGCAAGTTCCAGCCGCTCATGCCGCCCTGGGTCGAGAGGGAAGTCGTCGCTCGGTATCTCCTCGATGTGCCCGGCGCGGAGCGGTGGCTCGGCGAGAGCCAGACCGCCTTCTAATAGGAGGGCCTTGACCCAACACTGAGTCTGGTAGCGAATTCGACCGAAGCGTCAGGAACCGGGGCATCGCCTACGATTGAGATCCGATTCTTCCCAGACTCCGGCTCGGCGGCCCTCGACGGGAATTCGCCACCACTCGCAACACTCGTGTCACCTTGGGAAAAGTAGCGAGTCGCCATACTCAGTCGTTCCAGATTTAGTTCAACGACCTCCTTATTCCTCACCGGTGATGTTGCGAGCAGAATTGGAAGCGGAGCGAGAGGTCGTCCGAGCCATCGTCGCAGGTCACTCCGCCGAGTTGAGCGAAGCAGCGAGGTGAAGTCATGCCAATCCCCGACTTTCAATCTGTGATGCTCCCTCTGGTCGAGGCTTTGGCCGATGGACACGAGCAGATCATGCGGGATTTGACTACCAAGCTTGCTGACCGGTTCCAACTGACACATGAAGAGCGAGAGGAGATTCTGCCCAGCGGACAGCAAACGATCTTCAGTAACCGAGTGGCCTGGGCCAAGTCACACCTCAAGGCCGCAGGGCTGTTGGAGAACCCGATACGCGGCCGAGTCCGTATCTCCGACCTGGGCCGCAAGGTACTGGCCGAGAGGCCCCAAGCGATCAATGTCAGGTTCCTGAAGCGGTTTCCCGCGTACTGTGAGTTCGTCGGCAAGTCGCAGCCCAAAGACGAGATCATCGGCTCGTCGGAAGCGACGACCGTCATTGAGGAGAGGCGGACCCCACTCGAATTGATCGACGCAGCCCATAAGTCGCTTACCCAGGCCACCGCCGAAGAACTCCTATCGCGGCTCAGATTGTGCTCGCCGACGTTTTTCGAAGGTGTCGTGGTCAAGCTCCTCATGGCGATGGGCTATGGCGGGGTGACGGGGCACGGTTCCGTCACCGGCAGGTCAGGTGATGCTGGAATTGACGGAGTGATCAAGCAGGACAAGCTCGGGCTGGACGTGGTGTGTATCCAGGCGAAGCGATGGGATGGACCCGTGGGCAGGCCGGTCGTCCAGGGCTTCGTCGGCAGCATGGATTACATCCGGGCAAGGAAAGGAGTGATCATGACGACCTCGGTCTTCACGAAGGATGCTATGGATTTCGTGGACCGGATCGAGGGGAAGAAGGTCGTGTTGATCGACGGCGACCAGTTGGCGTCTCTGATGATCGAGCACAACCTCGGTGTGACGACGACGAAGACCTATTCATTGAAAGAGGTCTCAAACGACTTCTTCGACGAGAGTGAAATCTAACACGTACGATTCACTCGTTGAGTTTGCCCTACCGCCGGGCCAAGTCGCCCATAACCACGAGAAAGGCGATGGATAGTCGCCTGCTTCAAATCGATGCGCGGTATTCGACTGGCTCCAGTCGGAATTCCCGCGACACGGCCCCGGATACCACGTAGACCCTGGGACTCCGGCCGAAATCGAACACGCGGTAGAGCCGGAACTGCGCCGGCCGATCCTCGGAGCATCGCACCTCGTTCGCGGTCATGTAGAACGGGAAGTGCTTGCCCAGTCCCGTCGTCTTGACCTCGATGAACTGCTCGGTGTCGTCGTTCGGGTCGAACGACAGCACATCGAACCCAACGCCGTCCCCGCATGTCTGAGCCACCCATTCGATCTTGGCCGCGAGATCGTCCCGTCCCGGCCGATATCAACCGCTGTCTCTCGATCTCGATGGCGAACTGCTCGCCCAGTTGACCCAGGTGGCGGTTGAAGGCATCCCGGCGTGCGAAGTCGATCTTTCGGCCGCGCCGCGAGAGCCAGGGCTTGTCGTCGTTCCCGGGGACGATGATCGCGTCGGGACGGCTCTCGAAGTAATCCTCGATCGGGCGGTCCCCGATCACGGGTACGTGGGTCGGGTTGAGCACCGGCCCATCGGCCAGTTTCTCGAAGAACTCGGGATGCCGGATCAGATACTCGCCGACCGCCTGCGGCAGCGTCTTCTGGATGTTCCTGGCCGGCTTGTACCCGTCGATGTAGGGCAGGCCCATCCCGATCAGGACGGCGCTGATGTTCTGGTGCTTGTACTCGACCGAGCTCTTCGAGCGGTTGTCGAGCATCGATCGCAACTCCCGGTTGTGGTCGGCCTTGCTGAACCCCTCTCCGGACAGTTCGGCCCGGAGCATCTCGAAGTAGTCGGCGACGATCAGCTCGACCTCGTAGGCAGTCCAGGACTGCCCCCGCTCGAGGACCTCCTCCGATTCCTCCGACGTCGGACAGTTCGGCTTTCCTCGCCACCGTGAAGCCCAGTTCCCGGAGAACATAATTCGCCTGCCCCGGCGCCTCGCCGCCGCTGAACTCGTCCGGTAGCAGGACCCGGCCGAGCAGGGACCGGCAGGCGAGCCCGATGACCGCCTTGGGGGCGTACCTCATGCCGTCGTGCACCAGCTCGTAGCCGGTCGGAGGCCCGAAGGGGTGCTCGATCCCGGCGTCTAGGTCGGCGAGCGCCTGGAGGACGCATTCCCGGGTCAGGCCCTTGGGGATCGACTGCGGCATTGGGCTTCTGCACGAGGGTTTAGCACGCTTTGACGGTCCGATCGACAGCTCGGATTATCCGGGTTAATTGGACGCCGAACAAGATGCCGCGAGCCGGCCTCCTCTGCGCCACCAACTGCAGAGGCTGTCTCCCGCTGGTACGGTTTCGTAGGCACTGCGGCGGAGGCGGAGGCTCCCGCAACGACGGAGAGCTTGACCCTCGATCGCCTGTGCCCCAGTCACTTCGAGTCCACCATCTCAGTTAGGGAATCCGAGAGGTTCCCCGCCAGCGCGATGCACTTCCGCGTGTTCGACTTACCGCACCGGGAGACACGCCGGATCCCAGCCCCCGAAGGTCAGGTTGCAGCCGCCGCTGTCCCCGACGATGCGGAGGATGTCGTCTTGGCCATTGCGGATCTCCACCGCTGTTCCGCTTCTGTCTCCGCGGCCCGCGCCGCACGAATCTGCCTGATATATGGATCGGCAAGCGACTTTCGCTCTGGGCCTTTCCCGACTTCCTTGAGGCCATTCGTTAGCTCCTGAATCCTCTCCTTCGCAGTGAGGAGCCGCGATCTCAACCAGACCGCCACGTTTCTCTCGTGCTGCGCCGCCCTATGTTCCTCTGCGCTCCGAGACGCTTCCACGCGACCGGTCGCTTCCGCCGCCTGCCGGTCAAGTTCCTGGATGCGCTCTGTCAAGACCTGGATCGCGTGGTTCCAGGCGTGCTGCGATATCCGCCGCTTGCGGGTAAGGTTCCGGGCCTCCAATCGCCCCAACGTCTCGCTCAAGAATGTCATATCTCTGGCCATCCTCTCGTTTTGGGGTTCATCCCCTGTTACCCTCTCGACTTGGGATCGGGCCGGAAAAGTAGGGGTTGCGTGTAGGCTAGGAAGGGCGATGGGGCAGTCAATCGTCGGATGACTCATCGTCGCCGTCCAGTAAGGGAATATCGTACCTGTGTTCATTAACCCCCTTTCTTGCCGGTGCCACTCTAACCGCCTCTTAGAATCCTGTCACGGAAGTGCCACGAACCGCCGAAGCGATGTCCTCTAATTCGGATTTGTCGGTCCGCCATGCGTTGGATGAGACCGGTACCCGCTCGAACCTAGTTTCAAGAGCGGGCGGCCAGGCTTTAGTAAAGCTGACGCCGGGCATTTCTCAACGCGTTCTCGACCTCGGGGAGCGTGCCGTTCTCCACGACTTTCATCAGCAGCCGGTCAATCTCGACCTCCAGATCACTGAGACCGCTCCTTTTTCCCCGCCTTGACCGGGCCTGTCCCCTTCGATCCGGT
Source organism: uncultured Planctomycetota bacterium (assembly GCA_963845755.1). Lineage (GTDB taxonomy): Bacteria > Planctomycetota > Planctomycetia > Isosphaerales > Isosphaeraceae > CAWJTV01. Next base: position 823,733 of record CAWJTV010000005.1, on the reverse strand, counting down.
CTGGACCGGCGTGGTCCGTTCCGACCTGGTCTCACGCGGGTCGTCCTCGTCCTGCTCCCTCGCCCGCGGCCCAGGTTCCCCGACAGCCCCATCCGGGACCGTATCTTGCTGACGAAGGTGACGCTGATGCCGCCCAACATGACGGCCGCCCGCCAGGCATCGTTGACGATCGCGGCGTTGGCGAGTGGATTATCGTTGAGCATCTCCTTGACGAACATACCCTTCCCTTGACTTTGGCTGGAATGGAGCGGTCTCCTTGGTCGAGAATCTGGTCAACGTCCTCGGTTGACCTGAAGTGCACGCCGATTTGAATCATCAAGCGAAGCGATCGATTCGATAAATTCTGTGAGCATAGAATGCTGTCCACTGCGCCGTGGCTCGGTGCCTTGCCAACACTAAGTACGGTCGATGGGCCCGTATCGAGGTGATTTCTTCCACCGAACGCCGACGTGTCGGAGGCCGGATGAACTTAACTTAAGCTGCAAGGTCCATCAAGGCCGCCGGAGGAAAGGTCCCATTTCTCCGCTCCAGGATGCTCAAACCGAGGATCGAGTTCCCGCCTAGCGTGCAAGGCCTCGGATCTGCGATTCCGGTAATGACCGAACTCGGTAGAACCCGGTAATACCGTGGTTATTCGGCGATTTACGAGCATGATGACTTACCGTTGCACATTGACCGCCCGAGGTGCATAATAGCGATAATTCCAGGGGTTTTCTCACGGAAGGCTGCTCGGGATAGATCGCTTTGCAACCAGGAGGTTGCCGGTTCGATCCCGGTCGTCTCCACTAAATGCTTGTTTTTCAAGCATTTGCGTCAGTGAGTTGATTCGTTTTAGTCCTCCTTCCTCAATTCTGGTCCGACTCAATCGACGACGCCAAATTCGTTCGCAAAGGCTGACTAGACCGACAATCCTGATTGAGGCACCAACAGCTTGATGACCCGGCTAGAATTACCTGGATTCGCTAGCTTCGCAACCACCAGGGAGGCTCTCGCTATGCCGGGCAAGACGGCCAAGGTCACCATCACCGAACGTCAACACGATCTCCTGGAAACGATCCACAACGCACCCACCGCCTCGTCTCAACTCCGCCAACGTGCGGCCATCATTCTCTGGGCCTTCCAGAAGCGGGACAACGCGGAGATCGCCGCCGCAGTCGGGCTGTCGCGGCGGCAGGTCAGCACCTGGCGACGACGTTGGGCCGACGCCTGGGAGCGGCTCATCCGCATCGAGTGCACCCAGACCCACGCCGCGTTGCGCCGGGCCGTCGAGCAGGTCCTCCGCGATGAGCCCCGCGCCGGCTCCTCCGGCAAGTTCACTCCCGAGCAGGTCGTGGCGATCCTGGCACTGGCCTGCGAGCCCCCGGAGAAGTCCGGCCGGCCGATCACTCACTGGACGGCCAAGGAGTTGGCCGACGAGGCCATCAAGCGCGGCATCGTGCCCTCGATCTCGGTCACTCAAGTGGGTCGCTATCTCCGCGAGGCCGCCTTGCAGCCGCACAAGAAGCGGTATTGGCTCAACACCCGCGAGAAAGATCCGGTGGTCTTTGCGGGGCGGGTCCAGGCGGTCTGTGACACCTACCAGGAGGCGCCGGCCCTGGCGAGGGACCAGGGGACGCACACCGTCAGCACCGATGAGATGACCGGGTTGCAAGCGCTGGAGCGGAGTGCCCCCGATCAGCCGATGACCTACGGGAGGCCCGAGCGGATCGAGGCCGAATATACGCGGCATGGGACGCTGACTCTGATCGGCAACTTCGACGTGACGACCGGCGAGTTGATCACCCCCACGATCGGCCCGACGCGGACGGAGTTGGATTTCGTCGAACACATCGCGCACACGGTGGCGACCGACCCGGAGGCGGGGTGGATCTTCGTGGTGGATAATTTGAACATCCATGGCTCGGAGATGCTGGTGCGGTTGGTGGCCAAGGCGTGCGGGATCGCGGAGCCGTTGGGGAGGAAGAACGTGCGCGGGATCCTCAAGTCGGTGGCCAGCCGGCAAGCGTTCCTGTCGGAGAAGGGCCACCGGATCCGGTTCGTGTACACGCCGAAGCACAGTTCGTGGCTGAACCAGATCGAGACGGTCTTCGGAGTAATCATGAGGAAGGTGATTCGGCGCGGCTCGTTCAGTTCGGTGGACGACCTGCAGAGCAAGCTGTGGAACTTCATCGCGTATTTCAATCGGGTGTTTGCCAAGCCGTTCCACTGGACCTACACCGGTCGCCCGCTGCGGGTGAAGGTGGCGTGAAAAGAGGCAAACGACCAAGGATGGAGAAGCCACCTTGCTCATGCTCACTCAATTGAGGATTGTCGGTCTAGACTGCACCTGCGTTGAGATCATCCGCTGGCTTCCGAGTCTGACCACGAGGAGATCGAGATCGTCGAGGGCTACTACCGGCAAGAGCGCGACGAACTTCACAATTACGAGCGCCGTGTCCGAGAACACCGCGCGGAGCAAATTCGGTCGCAGAGGCTTCGACTCCCCGAGCGGTGACGAGACCGCAACGAACGCCTGGCTCAATTAAGACAGCTCCTGGAGCAAGGACGCCGTGAAAGCAACACTTCGACTACCTCTCGCGGATTGACGACGTCCGCGGTACGGGGCGGCTGCATATCCCCTGACACCGGATCGGACTCTGAATCGCGCCTCGGTGAGATAGTCAATGAGTTTTAGTCGGTGAGATGGTCAATGAGTTTTAGATGATTCGACCAAGCCACGCCCCCCTTCCCGAAAAACGAGCCGCGTCCCGAATGGCATTAAGTTAAGTTTAACTCCTGATCTCCAAACGGCTTGCGTCGAGCATGTTTTCGGCGATTTTATAAGTATGTTGATATCTAGATCATTCCATGCGGCTTGGATCCAGGGTGTTTTCGCTCTGAGAATCAAATTAACATATCTAAACTATTTCTGATTGGAGCCGGGGAGATCGACCCTAAGTGCAATTAGAATCTGTCTTTACGCTTAACTTAATGGCATTCAGCCGCGTCCCCTTTCCCCCGCTTTTCCCCCGGGTAGGTGGTCTGCGACGGGCGAAGCCGCGCTTGGGTCGAACTCGCGAGCCCCGGGAGTGGAAGACTGCGAGTCCTCGACCAGGTGCAACCAACCGTGCCGCGCGGTATCCTAACGGGTCGTCCTGTGTGCGATCGGTCGTCGTCGAGGACCGGGCGATGGATGAGACGAAGAACCCGTCTATAACCGAGGACCTGCGACCGCACGTCGAGGTCTCCAGTTACACCTCGGACGAGACAAGAGACGTGTCGGGAACAGAGGTTCCGAAGACGCCTGGCGACGGCACCGGAGCAACAGCGACAGGCAATCCCATCAAGATTGGGGCGCTACCGGATCGCCCGGCTCCTCGGTCAGGGCGGATTCGGACGGGTCTACCTCGCGCACGACGACGACCTCGATCGTCCGGTCGCGATCAAGGTTCCGAACCCCGGATGTATCGCCCATCCCGAGGATATGGAGTCGTATCTGAACGAAGCTCGCATCCTCGCCAAGCTGGACCATCCCCATATCGTGCCAGTTCATGACGTGGGTCGCACGGAAGACGGGCTCTGCTTCGTGGTCTCGAAGCTCGTCGAAGGCAGCGATCTGGCGGTCAGAATGGGACAGGCTCGCCCCGGATTCCGCGAATCGGCGGAACTCGTCGCCATCGTCGCCGAGGCGCTCCATTACGCCGCACACCCAGGGACTCGTACACCGGGACATCAAGCCCGCCAACATCCTCATCGATGCCTCGGGCAAGCCCTGTGTCGCTGACTTCGGGTTGGCGCTCAAAGACGAGGATTCCGGCAGAAGCGGGAGACTGGCTGGCACGCCATCCTACATGAGTCCCGAGCAGGCACGAGGCGAGGGTCACCGGGTCGATGGGCGTTCGGACATCTTTAGCCTGGGAGTCGTGTTGTACGAGATGCTGACGGGGAGAAGACCATTCCGGGGCGATTCGTTGCGGGAGATCATCGAGCAGGTGACTCAGGCTGAGGCTCGCCCACCTCGCCAGATCGACGATACGATCCCCAGGGAACTGGAACGGATCTGCTTGAAGGCGCTGGCGAAGCGGGCGTCCGAGCGGTACACGACCGCCAGGGACATGGCGGAAGACCTTCGCTACTTCCTGGATCATGAGGTCAGTCCCGCGCTCCCGGTGTCGCCCGGCGCCGCCGCCAATCTGCCCACTGGCTCGCCCCGGGAGGTCACCCCGCCACCGATCACTCCCCAGGCTCCCGACTCGGACTTGCACCCGATCAGGATTGTCCCGAAGGGGCTGCGATCGTTTGACGATCAAGACGCCGACTTCTTCCTGGAATTGCTCCCGGGACCGAGAGACCGCGACGGTCTGCCCGACAGCATCCGCTTCTGGAAAGCCCGCATCGAGACGACCGATCCTGACCGTACATTCCGCGTCGGGCTGATCTACGGTCCCTCGGGGTGCGGGAAGTCCTCGATGGTCAAGGCTGGTCTGCTCCCTCGTCTGGCGAAGTACGTCTCGCCCGTGTACATCGAGGCGACCCCGGAGGACACGGAGAATCGGCTGCTGAGAGGGCTCCGGAAGGTCAGTCCGGACTTGCCGGCGGAGGTCAGTCTGGTCGGTTCCCTGGCGGCGATCCGCTCGGGACGGCTGCTCCGCTCCGGTCGGAAAGTGCTCCTGGTTCTGGACCAATTCGAGCAGTGGCTCCATGCCAGCCGTGGGGAGGGGAACACGGAACTGGTCGCTGCCTTGAGGCAATGCGACGGCGAGCATGTCCAGGCCATCGTGATGGTGCGGGATGATTTCTGGATGGCGGCGACCCGGTTCATGGATGCCCTGGAAGTCGAACTCCTCAAGGGGCAGAACACGGCTGCCGTCGATCTTTTCGACCGTCGCCATGCACGCAAGGTGCTTTCCGCCTTCGGGACCGCCTATGGGAATCTGCCTGATCGTACGGCCGACCTCTCCAGGGATCAGCACGCCTTCCTGGACCAGACGATCGACGAGCTGGCCCAGGACGGTAAGGTGGTCTCGGTGCGGCTCGCCCTGTTCGCCGAGATGGTCAAGGGGAAGCCCTGGACTCCGGCGACCTTGAGGGAGGTCGGTGGCACCGAGGGCGTGGGCGCCACGTTCCTCGACGAGGCGTTCAGTTCCCCCCAGGCCAACCCCAAGCACCGCTTCCACCAGAAGCCGGCGCAGGCGGTGTTGAAAACCCTGTTGCCCGAGACCGGCACCGACATCAAAGGGGAGATGCGATCACGCCACGAGTTGCTCGACGCATCGGGCTATGCAAACCGTCCCAGGGACTTCGAAGACTTGATCCGAATCCTCGACCAGGATCTTCGACTGATCACGCCGACGGACCCGGAAGGTTCAGACGACGATCAATCAAGTCTGAGGACTGGAGAGCGTTATTACCAGTTGAGCCACGATTATCTGGTCCACTCCCTGCGCGAGTGGCTGAGCCGCAAACAGCGGCAGACCCGCAGGGGAAAGGCAGAGATCCGGCTCGCCGAAGCGGCGAGAGTATGGGGCGCAAATCCGAGGAGGCAAAGCCTGCCCAGCTTCTCGGAGTGGCTCGGCATTCTCGCGCTGACTAGGAAAGCGAAGTGGAGCCCATTGGAGCGTCGCATGTTGCGAGCCGCCTCAAGGAAGCACAGAGCCGGCTTGATTTCCGCCCTGTTCATCATCGCATTATCATGCGTATTCCCGGTCGTCGTGAGTCAGTATGTCAGGGCGACGTTGTTAGCCGATCAATTCCGGATGGGACTCGCCTCCATGGAGGCGATCGACAACATGAAATCCTTCCGCTTCTGGATCGACCCCATGCTGGAGAGCGAGCTTGCCGACGCAAAGAGGGATAATAATGCATATAAAATTATGCGTTACAGTGCTGCACTCATGCCCACGCATCCCGACATCCGGGACAGCCTCTACCTTCAGATTCTTCCCATCAAGAAGGGATCGAAACGACCAGGGTTCGGTGCTTCTTATCCAACCGAACCCGGAGCCGACTTCGCTTCGTCGATCCTGCAGAAACATGACCCAGGGTTCTCAGCCCGGATGTGGGAGATAGCCGCTGACAAGGGGCGGGCAATCTGGCAGAGATACTTCGCTGCCGATGTGCTGATCGACTTGGATCCATCCAACGCCAGATGGAGTGAGCTTGCCCCCGACCTCATCGCCGCCCATGACTTTACGAGCGATCCATCTCTTTCCTTAAAATATTCTCATATCTATATATCAAATAATATAACTTATAAAAAGGTAAGTAAAGAACTTAGGCAGTACTTTAGAGAAGCATTGCTGGGAAGAATTGATCGTTGCAGGGAGTCGAGTTGCCCTCTGATCCTGCTGAGCGAGTTTTTCACTCCCGAGGAGACAACGGATCTACTGGCGGATGGCTATCTGAACGGGCACTTCTCATTGGAGTCCTTGACGCAAATCGTGCCCAGCTACCCCACTTACAAGGGCGAATTTGATAGTACCGCCTTCAGAAAGAGGATGATGACAAAGTCGAGCAATAGGACCAGGGAAAGCAGGAGAGAGCTTTTTCTGCGATGGCTGAACGAGAACAGCCGCCGCGGCGAGATTCACATCATCTTCCCCGGCGTCCAGTGAAGGGGTACCGTGTCGCACTCGTAATAGATCACGTTGGATTCGGGGCTGATGAATCCCGAGTTTCTGGCGAACTACGAGGAGGACACCCGGAGGATGTGGCGGCGCACCCGGATCGCGGACCGGGCGGAGGAGATGGTCGCCCACGAACTTGCCGAGCACGAGTACGGCGGAGACCATGAGCTCGGGCTGATCGCCGGGCCGGCGACGGAGCCGCCCATCAGCCACGCGGCGAGAAAAGGCACAAAAGGGTCGGGATCCGTTCTTGGCCTCCAATTGAGGACTTCCCCAGGATCCCGAGCTCTGGCCCTGAGGTTTCCCCCCCCGTTTCCATGACCTCGCATTCCCACCGATCTCTTGCTCGATCACGGAATGCCTGCTATGCATGACGTATGAGCGCATCACGAAGATGGCCTCGGATCATCAGCCGCACCGCTGCAGTGGCGAAAGGGCTCGCCCTCAAGTTTTACCTCTGGGGCGTTGCTGAGCCGATCCCCGCCATGATCGGCACGCCGCCATCTCGTGCCGACTTCCGTGTGAAGGTCGGGCGGTTTCAGGGGCTTCCTCCAAGCCGCCTCCGCCGTCCTGAAAAACCAGGCGCCTCCCTGTTTCGTCCCACATCAGAGCTCACTATTCCAATTCCTTGATCTTGATGTCCTTGAATTGCACCTCCATCACCGGCCCTACGTGGAGCTGGAGCGCGACGACACCGTTGAGGTCTCCCGACGTGTCTTCCAGATCGACGGACTTGATTCCGTTCAATACCAGTGTGATGTGGTGGTCTTTGGCGGTGATCTCATATTCGTTCCACTCGTCGGGCTTCAGTTTCTTCACGGCCTCGGGAGCAGGCCGCTCGATGATGAGTCGCTTCGGGCTGCCTTCCTCCAGAAGCAGGCCCCAGTATCCCTTGGCGACGTCGGCCTGATAGCCCCTGGCTGTGCCATCGGGCAGGATTCTTGTCCGGAACTGGATGCCACTGTTGCCTTCATCTCTTACCAGTCGAACCGAGGCCTTCAGAACGAAGTCCGCGTATTTTTCCTTGGTTGCCAAGAATGTGTTTTTCTTGAGCTGATTCTTGCCCTGTTTGCCGATGATCATGCCGTCCCTGACGCTCCACAACTCCGGCCTGGTCGCCTCCCAGCCTTCGAGATCCCTGCCATTGAAGAGCGGCTTGAAAGCCGCCGTGTCGTCGGCGCGAATTGGCGCGAGCATGCTGATGCCAGCCACGACGATTCCGATTGCCAGCGACAGTATGATAACCCTGCCCCGACTCATGGAGTTGCTCCTCTCGTGCGCCGTTCTTCTATTCGGCGAAGACCAACTTCTGCTGCTTCTCGTCCCACTTGACTTTTTTTCCACTGCGCAGGGCCGCGTTACCAATATGGGCCGCCCGCGCGGCGGCCACGCCGACCCGGATGGGAGCATTGGGCTGCTTCCGGCTGCGGATGCATTCCAGCCAGTTGCGCAGATGGTCAGAGGTCCCCTCGTGCTCGGATTCGACATAGATCTTGGGCTCCGGCCGCCAGCGCCGTTCGGCCCGGTTGAACTTCGGCCAGCCTCGGCCGCGATCCTCTTCGTAGAGAGCCAGAGCGGCCCGGCTGATTTCCAGGGTCGCCTTGGAGCCGTGGAAGACGATGCTGCCGAAATCCATTCCCATCGTGTGGCAGCCCGCATAAGTCACCAGGAATCCCTTGGGATACTCCAGCGTACAACTCAGGTTATCCGGACACTCAAAGGGCCAGTCGTAAGTGTGGCCGATGCCAACCGCGCTGGTTGGCGTGTCGCACTCCATGTACCAGTGAACAGTCTCGATCGCATGGGTCATCAAGTCGGCAAGATTGCCGCCGCCAAAATCCCAGAACTGCCGCCATGTCCGGAATTTCATCGGATTGAAAGGCTGGGCGGGCGCCGAGCCCAGCCAGGCCTTCCAGTCGAGATTGGCCGGAGGCACCTGACTTCTTGGAAGCGAATTGACTCCTCTCACGCCGTAATTCATGAACCAGAAGGCTTCCACAAGCCGCACGACGCCCAGGTCCCCCGATGCGAGGATTTGTTGGCCCTGGACGTAGTGAGGCCAACTGCGTTGTTGGGTACCGGTCTGCACGATCCGGTCGCTATTCTCCACGGCCTGGATCTCGTCGGGACCTTCCTCGAGCGTGTGGGTCACCGGTTTCTCGAGGTAGACGTCCTTTCCCGCCGCGACTGCATCGAGGAGCATTTGTTTGTGCCAGTGGTCGGGGGCCGCGATGATCACGGCCTGGACATCCTTTCGATCCAGGAGCATGCGGTAGTCGTGGAACTTGGTCGTGTTCGGACCGGCCCTGGCGGCGGCCTGGTTGCGATGGGGCTCGTAGACGTCTGCCACGGCCACCAGGTCGGCCCCGTCCACGTGCTTTGTCTTCCATTGCGGAATTCCGGCTTGAACAGGATCCCTCGGTTTGGGGATCAAATGGTCCATCAACTGCAAAGCTCGGCCGCCTGTCCCAATCACGCCGATCTGCACCCGATCATTGGCCCCTACAACGTCTGCGAAGGGACTGGCGCTCAAGGTAGTCAAAGCGATATGCCCCGCCCCGGTGCTGGCGGAACCCTCGAGAAAACGGCGTCGCGTTGTTCCATCATTCATCGCAGGACCCCCGAGTATTCTAGCCAACATCGTGAGGGGACGACCCCGATCAATCACCCAGCTCGAACGGTGGGCCAAGCAGCTCTTGCCACTGCTTTTTCTGGGCGTCGGTGAGGACGGCTTCGAGCTTCTTGGCGTGGTCCCTGCGGAGCTGCTCGATTTTCGGTCGAATCTCTTCCGGATTGCCGCCCGAGTGCGCCTCCTTGACCAGAGGCTCGACCTTCTTTTGCAAGTCATGCACCACGGCCATGAATTGGTTCAGTTGCTCCTGCGTGATCTTCAGCTCTTTCCGGACGTCCTCCTGGCCGAGGGCAAAAGCTGCCCTCTCGCTGGAGCGTCACCTGGCGCAACCGACTCCGTTGTCCGGGCTGGAGCACGTCCTTCAGTTGCTTGTCGAGCTTCTCCTTGGCATGCTTCCGGTGCTCGTTGAGCTTTTTTTCACGTTCCTGCCCGGTCTCGGTCAACGCGTCGAGGAATGGGCCGGTTTCCATGATCTGCTCCATCATGTACTGCATCAGCTTCTCCCTCTGCTCGTCGGAGACCTTGAGTTCGTCCAGGACTTTTTCGCGGAAAACGATGAAGGGAGCGCCCAGGGCCTCCACGAGCTGCTTGCGGTTCTCATCCGGCACCTGGGCGGCGGCTCTTTGGGAGGACTGGCCCGCGACCGCGACCACGGCCAAAGCCATCACGCCGACACGGAAGCGAATGCGACTCTTCATCGGGTTCTATCCTTCAGTTGGAGTTCGTCTCGTAGGCAACCCATCCGCATGAACAAACGGCATACCCGAGTAGTGGGCTCGAGCGACCCGGATCTGGCAAGCCTGCCGTAGCCGTTCTTTCAGGTCATCGAAATGGCGTACCAACATGTGTCGATCCTGTCTCGTACGACATCGCGAACACGCTCAGCTTCGTCATGGGTCCCGAGTCCTCGCTACCCAGGATTGACATGGCCATGTACGGTCGGGCGACACCTCCGCCAGCACGACGCGCGTTCGACGAGCGGCGAGCCGGGCCGAACATTCCTTCCCTCATGAGCCGTGAACGCAGAGCGATTGCTTCAGGTGCTCCTTCAGGTAGTCGAAGTGGCGCGCCATCATGTGCCGGTCTTGCTGGGTGCGCGTGAGCATGATCGAGCCCTCGACGATGGCCACGATATAGCGCGCCAACGCACCGGCGTCCACGGACCGCCCTGGGCAATACTTGACCGCGGCGGCGGCCAGGTGTGGCCTGAACTCCAGGTCCATCTCTTCGAAGCACTCCGCCAGCCGCCGCCGGAAGGCGTCGTGGGTATCGCTGAGCGCCGTGCTGAGATTGCCGATGATGCAGCCGCCCTTGCGCTGCTCGCGGCGGCGAATCATCTCCTGAATCGCGTCCAGTCGCCGGAACACCGGCTGCAACGGGTCATCCTGGTCCGGTGGCGGCAGGCGTCTCTCGATGTCCTCCAGTAGTTGTCGACGCTTCTCCATGTGGCGGTCGATCACGGCGAAGCCCAGCTCCTCCTTGCTGCCGAAATGGTGGAAAAATGCCCCCGTCGTGACCTGCGCCGCCTTCAGGACCTCCTCCAGCTTGGTATCGTGGTAGCCCTTCAGGGCGAACAAGCGCGATGCCTCCCCCAGGATCTTCTCCCGCGTCTCCACCGCCCTCGGCTGCCTGACGGTCCTCATCGCCCGCTCCAAAAAACAGAGTAGTCGGTTTGTTATTTGAACGCTGTTGGCGACCTCTGTCAAGGTTGCTGGCAACCGGAAATCCCGTCTCATGATCGCCGATCGTTTCGACTTGACCGCGAACCACCGGGAACCCTTTCACGTCAATGCACGCAAGCATTGTTTTCATAATGAGGTGTCTGAGTATGAGTTCGGGTTCTTGCTTCTGAACCAGGAGCCCTTTGGCGATAGTCGGCGGTCCGACCGGGAAATCTCGACCTACCTCAAATCCGAGTCACGGTTGCCATCACTGGTTTTTTTTTCTGACGTCAGTAAAGTGAACTCAGACCCGTGCAACGCTACCCAAGAGCATCGTCCGCAGTTTAGACCATCATGGCGATCCGGTCCGGTCCCGACCCCTCGTCATCCCGTAACGACTCGCGTCCAAGAAAGGCGAGCCATGCTGATCAGCGAAAAGTTCAATGAAGCCATCAACGCCCAGGTCGGCCACGAGCTGGGCAACTCGAACCAGTATCTCGCCATCGCGTCGTTCTTCGAGCGCGAATGTCTGTTCGGGTTGGCCAAGATCTTCTTCAAGCAGGCGGACGAGGAGCGCGACCACGCGATGAAGTTCGTCCGTTTCGTGCTCGACGCGGGGGGGAGGGTCGTGATCCCCGAGGTCGCTGCACCACGAAACGAGTTCCGATCCGCCGAGGATGCTGTCCAACTGGCTCTCGACTCGGAACTGCGGACGACCCGGCAGATCTACGACCTGGTGGAGCTGGCGACGACGGAGAAGAACCACATCGCCAAGAACTTCCTCCAGTGGTTCGTCAACGAGCAACTGGAAGAGGTCTCCAGCGCCGAGACGCGGCTGGCGGTGATCAAGCGGGCGGGGCCGAACGTCCTGATGGTCGAGGCGTACCTCGCCCACGGCGGAGGATGACCGCATGGAACCGGAGAGCACCCATGCGACTCGCCCGGATGACGACGCGGCGGAGGATGATCGTGGTGCTGTTCGTCGCCCTGGTGCTCGGGGCTCTCACATTCTGGCAGCGGACGGCCCATTTCATGCGGCTGGCCGCGTCTCACGGTCAGATGGCTGAGATGATCCGGTCCTCGCCTTCGGAGGACCCAGGGCTCGCGGACCATCACGAGAACCTGGCGAAGAAGTACCAGTATGGCGCCGACCACCCCTGGTCCCCGTCGCGCCCGACGAGTCAGAGCCGAGATGAGGAACAACGAACGACTTCCACGTCTCCAGATTGTCACATCGCGTGACCGTGGAAACTCCATCTGCTTGCGTCGCCGCGATGGGTTCCAGGTGACTGCACAAGCGGACGGGGTGGTCATGCAGAGCGGGAAAAAACGGGCAGTAGCTTGACCCGCGCAGCCGCTTTGGTTTCAAATCAAGAAGTAACATGTGCCGCCCCGCAAACTTCGATTCGTGTGCTGGGGTCACGATATGCCGGCGGCGCGGCCGCATTCGCTGGTCGGCGTCGCTCGATCTAGCCGTCGCAGGTTATCGACCCCGCAGATACCGATCGCGGCGCAGGATGGCAGTCTCGATGGTGAGTGAAGAAGATGCCATCTCCTTTCACCGCATGATCAAGGGCGTTATCATGCAGCATATCACGCTCGAACTTCAGTCGCGCACACTTCGCGCGATGTCTTGATTCGGCAGGCGTCAAACCTCCGGAACTTGCTACGAGATGCGGCAGGCATCCAACAAGTCGCCCCCCCCAGTGAGACGCCACCTGTCGCGGAGTTCGTCGAGAGTAAGGCCGAATCAGTCTCCCTGACCGCTCTCGCCATCGTTGCATCGGGCGGTGCTCTGGTGTCCCTGATCGAGGCGATCCGCGCGGTCCAGCCGAACGCCGATAATGCCGAGATTCACTATAACTTACACGTCGATGATGACACAAAATGTTTGACGTTCACCGCGCGGGGCTAACCCGTGACCAGGCAACATCGGCCCTCGAAAACTGGGCCGCTCTGGTTCATAGCGTCAGCGGTCTCGTCACGTTGGCTGAATAACCCGGCAAAGCCGCCGACCTGGATCAACCATGGGCAGACATGCCATCCTCATCGCCAACGGACATTTTCCCCATTACCCGAGCCTCCGCAACCTGGAGACGCCGGTCAACGACGTTCGCCGTCTCAAAGTCGTCCTGGAAAGCAAGCAACGTGGGGCGTTCCAGGTCGGGGACCCGATGATCGATAACTCGAGCACAGCCATCCTGGATCGGATCGCAGCGCTCGCCACGCTCAGCACGGCTCCCGAGTTCATCCTCATCTATTTTTCCGGCCACGGCCTTCTGGATGACAGGCTTCGCCTCCACTTTGCCGCCAATGATACCGACGAGATTAACCACCATCGTCGGGTCTCGTTCGACGATGTGCTGGAAACCGTCGAACACTCTCGGTGCCGGCGCGTGCTGATGCTGCTGGATTGTTGCTACAGCGGCGCCGTGGGCAACTGCCTTGAACCGAAGGGGACCATGGATTTCTCGGACCAGCGCTTCGAGGAACAAACCGCCACAGCGATCCAGCGTGCAGTGCTCGCCGAGAAGCTGGAGTCCAAATCGGTAGAAGAAGGCGTCTATCTGATGACGGCGTGCTCGGCGGGCGAGCGGGCCTTCGGTGACACCAAGGCCGGCCTCGGAGTCTTCACGAAGCACCTCGTCACCGGACTCGAGGGAAGAGTGGCGATGACCAGGGCCGTTCCCGATTCAAACGTCCTCGGCCTGATCACCGTGAACAACCTGTTCCGGCACATCCACAAGAGCGTGCAGGAAGATGGCTGCCTGCAGACACCGCGGCTTTTCGTGAAGAACGCGACGTCGCCTGACATGGTAGTCGCACCGATCACCGATCTTGAGGGCGAACACCATCCGGCCGAGTTCTGCATCTGGGAAGAAAGCCCGCTGCTGGACAACCTCGCCCCAACGTATATCCTCGACCGTAAGTTTCGGTTCCTGCATTGGAACTCCGCGTTTCAAAGCCTCATCGGCGAGCCTCTCAAGCTGCGGCGCGGCAGTCATGTCCAGACCTTTCTAACCCAACTCGAGAACTGGGAAGATGAAGTACGACCCACATCGGTGCGTGACTTCCCGCCGAGTGCGCCGCCCGACAAGGTTCCTCGTGTCCACTCGGAGCGATTGGTGTTAAGAACCCGACGACTGGGCTTGGTCGAGTTCGTCAAACTCGCGTCACTGCTACGTGACGATAGCGGGAATTGGTGTGTGACTCTAAACATGACTTACGCCGAGCGACCGGCTGCGCTTTGGGCGCGGCTCAAGGACGGAATGCAGCGCGAGGAATTGTGGTCCCGCTACGCCGACTGCTACGACGAGATCATCGCCGATTTCGAGAAGAACCGAGAGCTCGTTAAGCGGGTCGCCGACCTGGTTGGTGATGCCCAGTATTGTCTCGACGTCGGTGCGGGCACGGGTAGCACCACAATCCGGCTCCTCGAAACCTCGCCGACCCGGCGAGTAGACGCCATCGATATCAACTACCACATGCTCCGGAAACTCCACGACAAACTGTCGAGCCGGGAAGATTACCTGACCCGGACATTCATCAGCCATTGCGACTGCGTCAGTGCGTTAAGTGGGAGGGAATCGTCGAATGACCAGAGTGGGAACGGCGATTTCACGGGTGTCGCGGACGAGACTTACGACGCCTGCGTGATGATGAATGTGCTCTTTGCCCTGGACGAGCCGGTGGAATGCCTCAAGGAGATCCGACGGGTCTTGAAGTACGATGGCATCCTTTCCCTGTCAACGTCCGACGAGACGACCGACGTGGAAAGGCTGTTCCGGCAGATCCAGAGCAGCCTGGAACAGAAGGGCGAATGGGAGAGGAAGAAGGAACTCTTCGAGCGTGCCCGCGCGAGAAACCGGGAGATGGTACCCCTCATCAGACGCTACACGGAAGTGCAGGCTGTGTCATTCTTGGAAGAAGCGGGCTTCCAGGAAGTCAAAGTCGTGGACCGCAGCGCGTACGTGGGGTGCGTGTTCCTCGCGACGGCGCGGAAACTCAAAAAGACGTATCGCGAGCCGGATGAGAAGGAGATGCCACTAACCGGCCGTCCGCATGGTTAACGGTTCATCGATCCCTGATGGCGATGTAACCTCGGTGAGAGCCATGATTTTCTCTTCGGCGATCTCCAGGTAGCGCCTGAGCATCTCGCTCTTGAGCTTGCCGCGTAATCGCTGGAGTTCAGCACGGCTGAGCTCGATCTCTAGCGGATCGATGGCTTCCTCCACAAGTCGAGTCACTTCCAACTGAGACGGGAAACGCCGACGCAGGTCGAGAAAGTCTGGCATCGCATCGTTCCCTCTATGACGTGGGGCGACCTGCCCGATATGTCCGGGCGAGCCGCGACGGAAGTTATCGTGCAGTGCAGCCCGAGTCAAGGCCGAGAGGAGCGACAGTGCGAATCCGTCAGGCCTGGGCGATCCCGATTGCCGCGCCCCGCCCGAGGTCATTCCGGAACTCATCGGCCTTCCTGCTTCGAGATCGCGCATCGATGCCCGCCTCGGGGGCATCCGACGAGTCGCGGTTTTGGGGCTTCCCCCGGAGCCCTGAAATGGGTTGCGCCCTGGCCCTCGGAATTCCTGGACGCATTCCAACAAATCGTCAAGATTTCCCTTGCAATCAACTCCTACCTTCGACGAAAGTAAGACGGTTGGCGTCGTCGAGAATTCGATGGCCAGAGTTCTCAGAATCGAGCAGAATGTCCTCGAGGTCGCCAAGAAGTCTCGGAAGACTCGCAGGCACGAGGTTTTTCGATGGCAAGCCATAGCACTCATCGCTGCTTGAGAACGATCGCACGGTTGGCTCTCATGATCATCATGACGGGCGCCGTAATCTCGTCGGCAGGATTGGCCCAGACGACGAAGTCATCGGGCAAAGCGGCCTCGGTCTTCGATGACGAGAGGAAGACCGATGACAAGAAGGCTGCCGAGAAGAAGGCTCCCGCCACGTCCGATCGCGACACGATTGGATTCAATCAGGAGAACGTTGCGGCCCAGATGAACGAGCTCGAGGAACGGATGTTCCGGCTCTCCGAGGCCCTGCTGGGTCTCGAGCCGGAGAACTCCTCGCGGCTCCGTCTGGCCCTGAAATTCTCGCGCGAGGAGCAGATTCTCGACCAGATGCGGGAAACGCACAAGCTCTTGAAGGACGCTCAGCTCAGCAAGGCGGAGACGGAGGTGAAGGAGCTGATCGCCAAGCTGGAACACCTCCGCACTCTGCTGCTCGCCGAGGACCTCGACTTTCAGCTCAAGTTGGCGCGGCTCCGCCAGATGCGCGAGACACTCGGCCAGCTCGAACGGATCGTCAAGGAAGAGCGTCGCGAGTTGGGCTGGTCCCGATTCGCTCTGGAGCAACGCAATCGTCTCGAGCGGTTCGCAACGCGCCGGCCCGAGTTGGAGACGCTCGTCCGCGACCAGCAAGCCGTGATCGATGACACCAGGAAGGCGTCGAAGACCGCAGATGAGCCGGCCAAGCAAGCCTGCGCGGCGATCCGGGAGCGCCAGGTCAAACTTCGCTCGGCGGCGACCGCCCTCGCCAACGACCCGTTGTTCGCCGACCTCCAGCCGCCTCACCTGCGGCGCGCCGACACCCACCTGGGCGAGGCGGTGACTGCCCTGGCAAAAGCCGACGTCCCAGCCGCCATCGCGGCCGAGGATCAGGCACTCGGCCTCCTTCGTCAGGAATTCGCTCGTCTCGACGAGCAGGTAGGGCAGACCAGGCGAACGATCGCTGAGGCCGAGTTCCGGCGCCGCGAGGACGATCAAGCCAAGAACCGTGGCGCGGCGGAACGGCTCGATGCCACCTCGGTGCGGCTGGGCGACGTCGGCATTGCCTTGCGAAAAGACCTGATCCGCGCCAGCGCCACGATGCGGTCGGCCGAGCAGAGGCTCGGCAAGACGACGGCCGGGACGGCGGCCGAAGACCAGTCGGCCGCGCTGGAAATTCTGGTGAAGTCGCGCGATGAGTTCCTCCAGTCGATCGAGCGGCTGCTGGTCGAGCTTCGCTCCGAACTCCGGTCCCGCCTCATCATCGACTTGACCGAGATGCACGAGCTTCAGTTGTCGGTCCGCGAGACCACCCAGGCCCAGGCGCCACGCGTCCTGCAGAAATCGCGGACGGCCCTGATCACCTTGGCCGGCCTATCGAAGAACGAGGCCGAGTTTGGCGAGCGCACCGAGCACTTGCTCGCCCTGGTCGAGGAGACCGAGTATGGGATCGCCCTGCCGATGACGCTTCGCATCCTTTCGCGCGAGATGCGTCGCATCGAGGGTTGGCTCAAGGAAGGCGACGGTTCGCTTCGCACGGTCGCGATGGAGACCCGAATCGAGGAAGACTTGCTCGGTCTGGCCCAGTCGATCCGCAGGCTCCCGTCAACCACGCCACCGACGCCGGGCTCGCCCCTCTCCTCGGACCCGAGGGAACGCGAGCGCGAGCTGAATCGTCTGATCGCCGAGCTCAAGATGGTGCGGATGATCCAGGCGCGGCTCAATGACGACACAGTCGGGGTCGACAAGTCCCGCCCCGCCGCATCCACGCTGCCTCCGGCCGTCCGGCACGAGGTCGAGACGCTGGAAGTCACGCAAGACGAGATTCGCGAGTCGCTCGCGAAGATCGCGGAGCGTCTGCCGTTCCCCGATGACAACTCTCAGTGAATCATCGACGACGTTTACCGAGCCAATCGTTCAGGGCGACCTGGACGAGGTGGGCTCGAGTGGGAAAGCGATTCGAGCTGTTTTCTCTGACCCCGAGACTACGAGGTGATGATGAGACGCAAACTTCCCATGCTGGTTGCGACCGGTTTGATGTCGTTCCTGCTCCAACCCGCCCTTCGGGCCGAGCCGCCGGCCGAGGCGATCACCGCGAAGATGGCCGGCGTAACGGACGAACTCAATCGGAAGGAGACCGGCAAGCCAGTGCAGACCGAGCAGAAGGTGATCCTCGGCGAACTGGACAAACTCATCTCTTCTCTGGAAAAGAAGTGTGATGAGTGCCGTGGCATGAAGGCCAACAATCCCACTCGTGGGATGGACGACTCGCGGATCCGCCGGGGCACGGGCGGCATTGGCGCCCTCGTGGACCCCAGGGAGAACAACAAGGACTGGGCCAAGCTTTCTGACCGCGAGCGGGACCGCATCCTCCAGTCGATGTCCGAGGGATTCCCGCCCGAGTACCGCACCGTCCTGGAGCGTTACTATCGCCGCCTCGCGGAAGAGAAAGCGCAGCCCGGCGACCGAGGTCGCACCGGCCGCGAAACCGGCGGAGAGCCCGAAAGCCGCGGGCAAGTCGTCCTGAGCCTCTCGATCCCGTCAAGATCTCCGAGAGACCCATGGTTTACCCACAGCGGGCAGCCAGGGCCCGACGAGCGATCAGTCAATCCTCGATACGCAGTCTGGAGTCCCGCCATCAGGCGAGAGAAGAACGGCTGACGCCGGGACTCCAGCTCATCGATCCAGCCATGACGCCCATTAGGTCAGTCATCATTTCTGGTCGAGAACGCCAGGTCCGCGGATTCTATCCCCTCCCTTCTTCATCCGCCCTTTTTCGAGGAGGTCCCCCTCGACCTACGGGCGGCTCGTGTTCCGTGGGGCGTCCTTCGTCTTCGGCGCCGTAGGCTCCCGGGCTTCCTCGGGGTCGACCAGGCCGTCCTTGTCCCGGTCGAGACGGTCGAATTCGTCGCGGGGACCCAGGAACTCGCGATGAGAGACGTCACCGTCGTGGTTTCGGTCCATCTTCTGAAACCAGTCCGGACCGGCCGTGGGACCGGTGGATTGCTTCGCGCCCATCGACCGTGGCGTGGCCGTGGCGCCGAGATCACCCGTCAGACCGGGAAGCCCACTTCGGGCGATGGTGACCCGGAAGTGATAGGGGATCTCGTCCGCTGAGACGTGTCCATCACTGTCGCCATCCCACGACATGACCCGGTCGACGGTGCGCATCACCTCTCGAGCACCGAGACGACGGTCTCGGTCCAGGTCCACAATGCCGAAAATCGCGCGGCCCTGGTCGGCCGTCGTCACGACCAATCGGCTTCGCGCAGCGTCGGCCTGGCGCTCTCCG
Source organism: uncultured Planctomycetota bacterium (assembly GCA_963845755.1). Classification (GTDB taxonomy): domain Bacteria; phylum Planctomycetota; class Planctomycetia; order Isosphaerales; family Isosphaeraceae; genus CAWJTV01. The sequence goes on along the minus strand of CAWJTV010000005.1, from coordinate 804,771 downwards.
AAGGCAAGCAGTTCTTTCAGGTAGATCTTGCCGTCGCCATCCCGGTCGATGACATCCGACAGACCGGCGAGCGGCGATTGAGGAGCATCGATCGAAGTTCGTTCCTTGCCTTCGAGGTATCCATTCTTGTTGCTGTCGGTGACCTTGAATCGCTGGTCGAGCACTCGACGAGTCTCAGCGAGCCGCGACGTTTGCCTCTTCCACGAGAATATCGAGCCGTACCTGACCGATCGCGATCTCGAGATCACCGTCGGCGAGCTGTCGGACCTGAACTCCCTTCGGCAGGGCGCCGCCGTCTGCCACGCGGGCCGTCGCCTTGCCCGAACCTTCGGAACTCATGCTGACATCGAGCGTCAGATCGATCGGCATTCGTGTGAGGAACTCTCGAAGCTCCTGCGTGTTCAATGCCTCGTCCTTGTTGGTATCGGCCCTGGCAAAGACGTCGGGCTCGAGGGCGAATTCCTCGATCGACAGCTTGTTGTCGAGCCTCCCCGGACGGTCGGCCGGCGCCTTGTCATACTTCTTGAGCAGGAGCCGGGCCGGACGAAGCGACGACTCCTCGGCAACAAGCTCGACGACCGGCGGGAGTGCGGTGAAGCGGGCTCGCCGGTCGGATGATTCGTCGAGCATTGCGGTCAGCGCCGGGCTGTTGAACGGCTCAAGTTCGTCGGGGGTGATCATTTCGTTATCGTCGAGATCGAGCGGCCGAAGTGATCCGGCAATCGCCCCCAACTCGGGCCGGGTGAGCGCGCCGTCCTTATCGCGGTCGAGCTGATCGAAGAGCGCAGTCGGTGCGGCTGATCGCCTGCCGGCCGACCTGGAGACGGAATGGCCCCAGGATCGGCAGGAGAGCTTCGGCCAACTCGTCGATCGAGACGACACCATCTTTCGGGTGGGCATCCAGCCCTTCGAGCGTGAAGACCGCAGCCGTTCCCGTCGCCAGACGCACGAGTGCACCGAGGACTTTTGGGTCGGCTTCCTTGGTGGTCAGTTTACCGTCAGCATTACGGTCGAGGCTGGCGTGAAGCGTCCGGACCGAGTTGATCCAGGACGCCTCGAAAGGCCGGCCTTGGGACGTAACCCGCAGGCGTACGAAGACGGGTCGGTGATCCGCGAGGAAGATCAAGTGGCGCGCTCCATCACTCCCCGGTTCGGCCGGCGCGTGTTCCTGGGAGGGCGCCGCGGCCAGAGTGAGGAGGACGAAAGCCGTTGAGCCGATCATCCCAGAATTCCCTTGATGAGATTGGCCTTCGGATCGACGATGCGAATCGGCCGGCCGTTGCTCTCGATGTTCTGCTTGGCCGGGTCGATCCCCAGGGCCTTGACGACGGTCGCGAGCAGGTCGGGGACCAGGACGGGCCGGTCCTTGACCTGTTCGCCATCGGCTCCGGTGTCGCCGATTGCCTGGCCACCACGAATTCCTCCGCCGGCGAGGACGGTTGACCAGGCGTTCGGGAAATGGTCGCGGCCGGCGGACTCGTTGATCTTGGGCGTCCGTCCGAACTCGCCCATCCAGACGATCAACGTGTTCTCGAGTAGCCCGCGCGAACGAAGGTCGGTCATCAGGGTAGACCAACCCGCGTCGAGAACGCCGCAAAGTTTCTCGACGGTGTCGAAATTCTGCGCGTGAGTGTCCCATCCCAGGGCGGCGTTGCCGTCAACCGAAGAGAGAGTGACCTCGACGAAGGGGACTCCTCGCTCGACCAGGCGGCGGGCCAGCAGGCAACCTTGTCCAAACGGAGTTCGACCGTATGCGTCGTGTACGGCGGCCGGTTCCTCATCCAGGTCAAACGCCTTGGCAGCCGCCGACTTCATCATCTTCACGGCGCGAAGATAGGCACTCTGGTGGCTGGACGTCGGAACTCCGGGACGGTTCGCCAGGAACTCGTCGCCCAGAGTTCGCATAAGCTCGAGCCGATCGTCGGCTCTTGGGCGGCCGATGCCGCGCGGGATGTCGAGATCCTCAACGCGCAACGAAGGACTGCCCGCGTCCGCACCGCTTCCCAGGGTCCGCTCGCCGACGTTCAAGGGCGCGCACTTCGGCCCGAGGAAACCCGAGGTGAACGCGGCCGCATTAATCCCCCGGGCCGGGGAGATACTGACGAACCCAGGCAGTTCGGCCGCTTCGTCATCGAACTCGTTGGCGATCAGCGAGCCGAGCGCCGGGTATCGGACCGGGCCCTGGGGCAAGTAACCCGTTCGCAGGTAGTAGGTCGCTCGCCCATGATCCCCTTCCTTGGTACTCATCGAGCGGACGATGGCGAGATCCTTGGCCTGTCGGGCGAGCTTCGGCAGGTGCGGCCCGAGCATCAGCCCGGGGACCGCCGTCGCGATCGGCTTGAACGGCCCGCTGTTGGCGTGGCCGGGCTTTGGGTCGAATGTGTCGGTCTGGCTCGGGCCTCCCGACATCCAGAGGAGAATGCACGACTTGTGCCGCCTCGGGTGTGCGGCCGTATCCGCCGCGAGCGCCTCGATCCAGCCGGATGCGGATGCACCCAGGGCTCCCGCGGCAGCGAGCCGCATCACCTGTCGTCGGTTCAGTTGCGGGACATGCCGGATTGGGCGACTCATGGCGACGCTCCCTTCGCGCCTCATCGGGCGCGTGTCGGGTCAAACGAAAGAAGTGCGCTCGATGTCGGTGAACCGCTCGAGCCGGGTCAATGGTTCAGGTGGAATTCCGGTCCGTTGAGGATGGCCCAGAAGATGTCGGCGAGGGCTTTCTCTTGCTCATCGGACGTTTTTCGCCGCTCGACAAATTGAACCAGGACCGCCAACTCGTCGGGCCTCGGGCGGCGGGTCAGGGTCGCGAGGTAGAGGGTTTCGATCCGACCCGGCGTGTCCAGGAATGGGGCCTTGACGATCGCGCCGAGCACCTGGCCGGTCTCCGGGTTCGTGGCACCGTCGATGTACGTGCCGTTCATCATCGTCAGTGCCTGGATGATCGTCGTCTCGGCCTCGGCTGGCCGCTCCTGGCGACTTGCGAACAGCTCGAGAAAGCGGGCTCGAGCGTCGGGTGCCTCGGCTCCGGTCGCCCGGGTGAGGCTGTCGAAGAGCTGGCCGGGCGAGAGGCCGCGGACCGGCATCGACGCGAAGATCGGCGTCGTCGACTCTGTCTGGTTTGAGACGCTCGAGAGGTTGTAGGCGCGGGTCCCCGTGATGACGCGGATCAAGAACTTCAGCTTATAGCCATGTGCCTGGAATTGTCCTGCCAACTCGTCGAGCAGGCCGCTCAACTCCGAACCGGCCTCGCCCTCCAGGTCATCCACCGGTTCGATCAGGCCGATTCCGAAGAATCGTGCCCAGACACGGTTCACAATCGCTCTGGCGAAATACGGATTCTCGGGGGCGGTCACCCATTCGGCCAGGATCTCCCGGGTCTCCGCACGAGGACGCCATGCCGGCTTGGAACCGTCGAGGTGGGACGCCTTGACGACTTTATTCGTCCCGGGGATGCTCAACTCCCGGCGCGGAGGGGCATCGCGTTCCCGCGCACGGCGCGCGGGTTGTCGGGGTCCCCGGACGGCACTTCCGCGAAGAAGGCGGCGAGGCTCCAGAACTGTTCCCGCTTCCAGCGAGCGAACGGATGATTGTGGCACTGGGCACATTCCAGGCGGATTCCCAGGAAAACGCGTGAGACCCCGGCCGCGAGGTTCTCGGGCTTCCGCTCCTTGGCCACGTAATAGGCCACGGGAGAGGCATCGATCCGACTCATGGACGAGTCGGTATTGCGTTCGTTCAATCTGGCCGTGAGGATCTCGCGGACGATCCGATCGTAGCCCGCGTCCTCGATGACCTTCTTCCGCAACCACGACTCGAAGCCGCCCGCGACCTGCCGGGCCAGATCCTCGGTATCAGCCTCGGGCAGCAGGAGCTGACGCCACATTTCGGTCGCGCACGCGTCGTGTAGGCCGGGCTGTCGAGCAGGCGTTCGACCAGGGTGCGACGCTTATCCTTGCTCGGGTCGTCGAGGAAATCCCGTGTCTCGGCGGCGGTCGGGATCTTGCCGATCAGGTCGAGACTGACGCGCCGGAGAAACTCGCCGTCGTCGGCGACCGTGGCAGGACGGATCTTGCCCTCCGCCCAGCGGGCTGCGAGCACCGCGTCGATGCGGGCTGTCAGTGCTTGCGCAGTCCCTCGCGGGGGGGACGTTGGTTGTTCCCGCGCGGCGGGTATCAACCGTCCCATCAGCCCGGGCCGCAGCGACCATCAAGACGACGGCGATCCAAGGCCTTACGGGGTGCATGGTTGTGATCCTCTCAGTTCCGCTTAGCCCTCATCGAGCTGAGGCGTTCAGTCCGAATCGCCCGATCTGACTTCCCCCATCGGCTCCCCTGATCCCGGGTCTCGGCGGCGTCCCGAGAGTGACACGATCTCGGTCGATCTTAATCAATGAGTATCGCCGCTCGACTACTTCTGTCAACGAGAATCTTCTGACAATTGTGAAATGTTGGCTTCGAGAGCCGCGGGAAGCCGGAAATCGCTCCAGTCGTCCCCACTTGAGGCGGCGCTCGCCATGCGGCATGATCATCGGGGGCTTTGCGGTCGGAAACGCGCCTGGCAATCGGAGGTCCTCATGACTCAGCGCACGATCAAGGAGATCCTGGCCGGCCTCGTGGACGTCGGCGCACCGGTCATCGTCGAGGGCTGGCTGCGCACGCGTCGCGACTCCAAGGCCGGACTCTCGTTCCTTCACGTCCACGACGGCTCGTGCTTCGAGCCGATCCAGGTTGTCGCCGAAGCGAGCCTGCCGAATTACCAGGCCGAGATCTTGCATCTGACCACGCACTGTGCGGTTCGCGTCGCCGGAACGCTGATCGAGTCGCAGGGCAAGGGACAGCGGTTCGAAGTCAAAGCAGATCGGGTTGACGTGATCGGCTGGGTCGAGAATCCGGACAGTTACGCGGTCTCCTCCAAGCGACACACGATGGAGCACCTGCGATCGGTGGCCCACCTGCGCCCGCGGACCAACACCTTCGGCGCGGTCGCGCGGGTCCGCGATTGCCTGTCGATGGCCGTGCATCGCTACTTCCACGATCACGGTTTCTTCTGGGTGCACACTCCGATCATCACGACCAGCGACGCCGAGGGTGCCGGGGCGATGTTTCGCGTCTCGACGCTCGACCTCGCCAACCTGCCGCGCGATGAGCGGGGAAGCATTGACTTCTCAGCCGACTTCTTCGGCAGACCGGCCAGCCTGACGGTCTCCGGCCAGCTCAACGTCGAGGCCTACTGCCTTGCGCTGAGTCGAGTGTATACGTTCGGGCCTACATTCCGCGCAGAGAATTCCAACACGACCCGCCACCTCGCCGAGTTCTGGATGATCGAGCCCGAGATCGCCTTCGCCGATCTGAACGACAACGCCGATCTTGCCGAAGATTTCCTCAAGAGTCTCATCCGCACCGTGCTGGAGGAGCGGGCCGACGACATGGCCTTCTTTGCGCAACACATCGACAAGAATTGCATCAACCGGCTCGAGGCGTTCGTGAACGCGACGTTCGAACGCATGGAGTACGGTGAGGCCATCAAGGCACTTGAGGCCGCGGTTGCCAAGGGGCACAAATTCGAGTTCCCCGTGAAATGGGGCGTGGACCTTCAATCGGAGCACGAACACTATCTGACCGAAACCCTGGTCGGGCGGCCGGTCGTCGTCATGAATTACCCCAAGCAGATCAAGGCGTTCTATATGAGGGTGAATGATGACGGCAAGACGGTCGCCGCCATGGACGTACTGGCCCCGGGCATCGGCGAGATCATCGGCGGTTCCCAGCGCGAGGAACGGCTCGACGTGCTCGACGCCCGACTTGATGAGGTCGGACTCTCGAAGGAACAGTACAACTGGTATCGCGACTTGCGGCGCTATGGCACCGTCCCTCACGCCGGTTTCGGACTCGGTTTCGAGCGGACGATCGTTTACGTCACGGGAATGAGTAACATCCGCGACGTGATCCCATTCCCGCGAACCCCGGGCAACGCCGAGTTCTGATCCATTTCCGGCCGAGGCGAGACTGAGTTGGCGGTGGGTGCCGCGGGTGATACCATACCCTGATAAGCGGTATTGCATAGGCATCCCCATCCCTCGGGAATCGCAAGGAGGATCATGAACTCGACCGTGACGATGGGCTGGGAAATCCTGGACCGCATGGAGCGAGCCGTGGCCAAGGTGCGCGATCGATTGTTGCGAGCTACGGCGGCTCTGAATCAGGCCGGCCTCCCCTACGCGGTGGTGGGCGGCCATGCCGTCGCCTCGTGGGTGACGACCGTCGATGAAGGGGCGGTTCGCAATACGCGCGATATCGACTTGCTCGTTCGGCGCGAAGACCTACCGCGGATCACCGCGGTTCTCGAACATGTGGGCTTCGTGCGCGGGGAAGTCCTCGACGTAACGATTTTCCTCGATGGCCCAGACGCCAAGCCCAGCGAGTCGATCCACTTGCTCTTTGCTGGGGAAAAGGTTCCGCGCCGAGCACCCCTTTCCGGCTCCCGACCTGTCCACGATCGACGATCCCGCCGGCTTTCTCGTCATCACCCTGAAGGCTTTGGTCCACATGAAGTTGTTGTCGAATCGCGACAAGGATCGAACGCATCTCCGGGATCTGGTCGGCGTGGGCCTCATCGATCGAAGTTGGCTCGCCGAGTTGCCGCCGGTACTCGCCGAACGGCTCCAAGGCATCCTCGACACGCCGGATGCGTGACAGGAAAGAGGTGTCTCTATGAATAGGTCTCCGACGGAGTCCCGCCCCGAACGACTCTCTTGATCCGGTCACCCGATCCCGGCATCATCGGATCGCGACCTTTGCGGTCGCCCCGCCCTCATACCAACGCGGTTTGTCGAGCCAAGAGGCAGGTCCTCATGACTGTCCGCCGTCGAATGATGTTCGTTGCCAGTCCCCTGGTCTTGGCTCTCCTCGTCGCGCTAGCAGCCTGTGCGGAGGGACAATCCGGTCCGGGTCAGAAGTCCTCAGCAGGTCGGGACACCGTTGACAGGGATTACGGCAGCGAGCTGCCACGGTTCCCATTGAAGGATCCAGCGGAATCGCATCGGGCACTCGTTCCGCGACCGGGCTTCCGCGTCGATCTGGTCGCCGCCGAACCGCTCATCCGTAGCCCCGTGGCCATCGAGTTCGACGAGGATGGCCGGCTCTACGTCGCCGAATTTCCCGAGTACAACCAGTACGCCGGTGCCAACCCGAATCAAACTCTCCGGGGTTGCGTCCGTCTCCTGGAAGATACGCGAGGCGGCGGCGTCTACGACAAGAGCACGCTCTTCGCCGAGAACGTGCCGATGGCGACCTCTCTCGCCTGCTGGGATGGCGGCGTCTATGTGGGCTCGCCGCCGGATCTCCTTTACTTGAAGGATACTAACGCCGACGGCAAGGCCGACGTGCGCCGGGTGGTGCTCACCGGGTTCGGCACGGACCGGGGCCAGGAGGGGATGCTCAATTCGTTCCATTGGGGGCTAGACAACCGATTCCACGTCTCGACCAGCCTCGACGGCGGTTCCGTGCGACGCGCCGATCACGAAGCGGCCAGGTCGGTCTCGGTCCGGGGATATGGCTTGCTCTTCAACCCGCGGGACGAGACCTTCGAGCTCAGTGGCGGCGTCGGCCAGCATGGAATGTGTCTGGATGACTGGGGTCGGACTTATGTCTGCGGCAACAGTGATCCGTTCCACCTGGTGATGTACGATAGTCGCTACATTGCCCGCAATCCGCATCTCCACGCACCGGCGGCCGCGATAAACGTCGCGCCGGCCGGCAAGTACACGAAGCTGCACCGCATCAGCCCGATCGAGCCCTGGAGGTCGCTGCGGACCCGGCTGCGCAGTCAGGGCCTCGTCCCCGGCTCCGACGAGGGGGGCTCTCCCGCCGGATTCTTCACCGGCGCGACCGGGGTCACCGTCTATCGTGGTGACGCCTTCCCGGCCGAGTGCCACGGGAACCTGTTCCTCGGCGAGGTCTCCAACAACCTGGTCCATCGTGCCATCCCGGAACCGCACGGCGTGCTCGTGACGGCCCGGAGCGTGGAGGTCGGCCGCGAATTCCTCGCCTCGCGCGACGGCTACGTCCGCCCCGTGCAGTTGGCCAACGCGCCGGACGGATGCCTCTGGGTCGTGGATATGTATCGCGAGCTGATCGAGGGCGCGGCCTTCCTGCCTCCGCAGATCCTCAAGCACATGGACGTCTCCAGCGGCGCCGATCGGGGACGGCTCTGGCGCATTGCGCCGGAAGGATACGCGCCGCGAATTCCCAGGCTCGCCAAGGCGACGACGGCCGAGCTGGTCGCCTTGCTGGAGCACGCCAATGGCTGGCACCGCGATACGGCATCGCGCCTCATCTATCAGCGGCAGGACCGGTCGGCGATCGTTCCCCTGCGTCGGCTGGTCGCCGAGTCGAAGCGGCCCATCGCGCGCGTTCACGCACTCGGGTCTCTCGCGGGGCTCCGCGCGATCGAGCCGGCGGATGTCCTGGCCGCGCTGAACGACCCCGACTCGCGCGTCCGCGAGCATGCCCTGATACTGGGCGAGCCGTTCGCCCGCGATTCGGAACCGATTCAGGGGCGGATGTTGCAGATGGTGGACGAAACCGACCCGATGGTCCGCTACCAGTTGGCCTTCTCGCTCGGCGCCTTGCCGGCCGCCCGGGCATCCTCGGCATTGATCGCACTGGCCGTTCGCGATGGGGCCGATCCCTGGATGCGGCTCGCCATCCTCAGCTCCGTGACCGGCTGCACCGGCGCGGTCTTCGAGCGGCTGGCCGAGGACGCCGGGTTCCGTGCTTCGCGGCACGGACGCACGTTCCTGGCCGAGCTGGCCGGGCAGACCGGCGCCACCGACCGGCCGGCCGACCTGACCAGGATTCTCCGAGTCCTCGACGGGCCGTTGGCGGCGGACAAGGTCCTCTCCCGCAAGATCGTGATGGCGATGTTGAACACCGACTCGGTCAGATTCCGTGCCCGGCTCTCCGAGAAGCGAAACGACCGCGTCCAGGCGCTGCTGCATGAAGTCCTGGCCGAGGCTCGCGCCACCGCAGTTGATGCCAGGAAATCCGCGGTAACACGAACGACTGCCGTGAGATCGTTGCGGTTTACCTCATGGACTGATGCGCAAGAAATCCTGACCGCTCTCCTGGCCCCCAGCGAGCCACTGATCGTGCAGACGGAGGCCGTGTCGACCCTGGCTCAGTTTGACGTTCTCCAGGTTCCCGACATCTTGATCCGCGGATGGCGGCAGATGAGCCCCAAGTTGCGAGCGACGGCCGCGGAAGCTTTCTTCTCGAGGCCGGCTTGGGTGGTCGCCTTCCTGGACGCTGTTGAGAAGGGCACGATCGGCCGGGCCGACGTCGAGCCCGCCCGGCTGGATCTGCTGAAGTCCTACCCTGACGCGGCGATCCGGGAACGCGCCGCCCGCCTCTTCGCCGGGGCCCAGGCCCGGCGCCAGGACGTCGTCGCCGCCTACCAGAAAGCGCTCACTCTGAAGGGAGACCCCGCGCGCGGCAAGGCCGTCTTCACGCAGCAGTGTTCCACCTGCCACCGCCTCGAGGGAGTCGGCCAGCAGGTCGGTGCGGAGCTCTCGGCCATCCGCAACCGCGGCCTGGAAGCCGTGCTGCTCAACATCCTCGACCCCAACCGCGAAGTCCTGCCCCAGTTCCTCAACTACGTCCTCGCCACCACAAACGGTGCGCGTCCTCACCGGCATGATCACTGTCGAGACGGCCAACAGCCTGACCATCCGCCAGCCCGACGGTCACGAGGAGACCATCCTTCGCCTCCAGATCGAGGAGCTGCGCAATACGGGTCTCTCCTACATGCCCGAGGGCCTGGAGAAGCAGATCGACGTGCCGGCAATGGCGGATCTGCTCGCCTACCTGGATACGATCAAGTGAAGGTATGGAAAGATGCGGTCCATGCGGTATCCCCCGGGACGAAGGAGGCCCACATGCTAACCCGAAGCTTCAGCGAGGGGAACGGCCGCAGAGCCTCCCCGACGCTTCGGGTTAGTATGTGCAAGCCTGCAAATTCTCCTTGCCGGCGTCATCGCGTCTTTCTTCGCAGGATCCCTGCGCCGTGCGCACGACCGAGGATTCCCGATTCCTTCCCCTTCTGGAATCCGGAATCTCGAATCGGGAATCTGTCCTTGATTGCGGCCGCAAGGCAAGTCAGAGTCTTCCTTGGTAGGATTCCTGCGCCGTGCGCGCATCTGGGGGAACCTTGATTCCGGATTTCGGACTCCAGATTCCTGAATCCTTGTTCATCTGGAATCCGGAATCTCGAATCGGGAATCCCTCTGCAATTGCGGCCGCAGTCCTCGTTACGTGAGCGAGGCATCCATCCTGAGAAGGGCGGCGATTGAATGCGCAACACCGATCGCATCGTGATGTTCCAGAACATCCTCTCCCAATTACCGACCATTTCGGTAATACTCGTGGGATTCTACGTCTCCTGGGTCGGTCGAAGCCGGCATCCCCAGGTCTCCAAGGTGACGGCCACGGCGCTCGGCCTTATTCTGACCGCGGTGGTCGGATTGCGAATCATGCCCTACCTGACCGTGCGTCAAGAGGCCAGGAACCTGGAGGACGTCCTCTGGAGGATGTTCGTCGATTCCGTCGTCAGCAACGCCGTGACCGCGACGGGCCTTGCCCTTCTGATCTGGGCCGCGTTCGGCTGGCGTCGCTCCGAGGATCGGCGACGATCCACCAAGGCCCTCGCCCTCCTGGGCGTATCGTGGCTGGTGGCCGTGGGAGGCATCCCGTTCGCGGCCGCGGATCCGGGCGACCTCGCCGGACGGGTCGTCTACAAGTCCCAGGGAGTCGCCGGCGCACGCGTCTGGGTCCTCCATGGCGACGGGGAGACGTGCAAGACGGTCGCCGAGACGGTCGCCGACGCAGACGGACGGTACTCCTTCAATGCGTTCTGGAACCGTCCGGGGCGGCAGTTGCCCTACTCGGTCAGCCTGTTCGTGCGCGACCGGTCCGGCTGGACCGGCTGGCAATCCGTCGTGTACTGGAACAGCCCGCCGCCCGATCCGATCGAGGTCGTGGAGGGCACAGAGGTCGGTGGTCGCCTGACCGACCAGATGGGCCGTCCGATCGTCGGGGTCGAGGTTCTTCCGACGTCCCTCAGCCACTCGTACTTCTCGTCGGGCACGATCTCGCTCAGCCGCGACGTCGCTCGGAGGCACGCGGCGAGGACGGATCGCGAGGGATCCTTCACGCTTCGTCACATCCCCAAGGACGCGATGATCACGGTCACGATCGAGGCGCCTGCCTTCGCCTCTCCCTCCCTCCGATGGCATACGACGGCACCGATGAAGATCGTCCTGGACAGCAGGTTGGGCCGCGTCCGCGGGCGAATCGAGCCGAATGTCGAGCCCAGCCCACAGGGTCGAATGCGCGTGTTCCTCAGCGAGGATTCCGGCGGATACGTGCGGGTGAACTCGTACGCCCTGCGGGTCTACAAAGAGACCCGCGTCGAAGCGGACGGATCATTCCAATTCGACAACGTGCCACCGGGCCGGTATTCCATCCAGGCCGACACGCCATTCGACGGGCCCTACGATTCCCAGGGCGTCTACGGAGTCACGGTCGCACCTGGCTCGGCGGTCGCCGGCCTGGCAGTCAAGGTCCGCCGCCTTCCCGTGATCGAGGGCCGAGTCATCGACGCGGAGAATGGCCAGGGTCTCGCCGGTGTGAACCTTGGCGTCCTCCTGGGTCAGAACCCCTACAACAGTGCATGGCATCCGAGGGCCAGCACGGACGCCCAGGGCCGTTATCGCGTCTCCATTCCGCATCCGCCGAGGCTCGTCCAGGTCGTCCCTGGACACACGAAGACCAATACCGGCCTCCACTCCGACATTTGGCCCAAGCTGAATGTTGGCGGCGATCAGAAATGGCCGGATCTCAAGCTGGCCCGGTCCCTGACGGTGGACGGAATCGCCGTGGATGGACAGGGTCGTCCGGTCCCTGGCGCGAATGTTTTCGTAATCAGTCCCCACGATCTTCCGCAGGCGCTGAAAGGCCCAACGACCGTAACTCAGCCCGATGGAACTTTCCGCCTCGAACAACTCATCCCCGACGACAACATCACCGTGCTGTCACGAACCGACACCGCAGCGACGAACCCAGACGTCTCAATCCGGCCTCGAGAACAAAGGGGACGACTCACGCTGACGATCGAGCCGGCACGATCATGGCGCATCCGCGGGATGGTGACGAACCGGGTCGGAGGGCCGATCGAAGGTGCCAAGGTGTCCCTCTGGTGGGGCCGCTATCCCGCTTTCAACTGGGGCCAGCCCAGCGGAGCGCGAGGGACGCTGGATGTCTACACGACCGACGCCTCCGGCCGATTCGTGACCCGTGCCCTCTGGACGGGCGAACGATTCAAGGTGACGGTCGAGGCCGAAGGCTATGGTAAAGCCGAAACGCCCGAGGGCACCGGCCGGGCCGGGGAGGAGCGGGACCTCGGTCGGATCGTGCTCGAAGATACGAGCGGTTATGTGTCGGGAACCGTGGTGGACGCCGCCGGTCGACCCTTTGCGAGAGCATCCGTATTCAACCGCGGCGACGCACCCGACCTTGCCAGCACCTGGACCGACGAGAAGGGCCGGTTCCGGCTCGAAGGGCTCTACCCTGGTGGGAAGTACGTCTTCGCTAGCGTGCCCACGTACCGGCTCGCGGGGGTTCGGATCGACGGGAATGCAGGCGACGTCAAGATCCGGCTCGTCCGCGACAACGAACCGCCGCTCGCACCCTGGAAGCCCGTCGAGCCGCCCCGATACGAGGTGCAGCGGACCATAGCGGATCGAATCGTGACGCGACTCTGGGAACGATACGGTCAGGACGCCGACAATAACGGCGCATCCGGCTGTATACTCGTCATGGCTCGCCTGGATCTGAAGCGGGCCCTGGCGTGGTCGGCCGTGCACGGTGGTCGCTACGACGACGCAATCCGGCGCATCGCCGCCGAGCAGTTGGCCGAGACCGATGGTGGGGCGGCGCTCGATCTACTCCGGACTGACCGAGACGCGCCTGGCCAGAATCTCCTGCAAGACCTGGCGGATCGGTTCGCGAACTCGGATCGGGCCAAGGCCCTGCGATTCGCCGAGGAAGCGGCCATCCGAGCCCGCGCTTTGGATCCGAGCCCCGAACGGACCGCCGCGATGGCGCGGGCCGGTTCTCTACTCGTCCGCCTTGGCCGCCAGGATGACGGTCGTGCGCTGATCGAGGAGTCCGTCGCGATGGCCTCCCGAATCGCGATCGACGGCAAGGGAGCCGCGATCCGCGGCCTGGTCGCCGGTTCGCTCGCACCAATCGATCTGAACCGCGCAATGCGGCTGATCGAGCCCATCCAGCAACCGAACGAGCGAGAGGTTGCCGTCTCCCATGTCGCCCGGGCGATCGCCGTGACCAACCCGGTGCGTGCCCTCGCCATGGCCGATGCGATGAAAACGGTATCAGACGCCAGGCCGCGGACCAGGGCGGAGATTGCCTTCAAGGTCGCCTCCAGGAACCCCAACCTTGCGCGGGACACCGTAGGGCAGACAGGAGGAGCCACTGTCGGAATTACTGCCGAGGCGTTCGCGTGGCTGGCGGAAGCGGCCTCCTCAGGCGATCAGGGCCGAGCCTGGGCTATCAGCCTGATCGACTCTGCCCTCAGGCCGCTCGACCATCCAGAGCAATTCAACGGATTTGGCGGCGCGACTCTCTCGGCCGCCTGGATCGCCGCACACTCACGGAATGCCGGCTATCCGGACATGGATAGTGTGATTGCCCATGTGTTGGCGACCCGAGGCGCGGGCCCGCACCGCGACGCCGCAACTCAGGTTCGCTCGGAGATCGCCGCCGCCGCCGTCCTGGCCCTGACCGACACGGTCGCAGCGCGACAGATTCTCTGGGACATCGAATCCCGGAGTAGCCTCGACTTCGCCCCGTCGGCCGGACTCGCGGGCGACCGATGGCTCATGGCCTGGGCATTGGTTGATCCCGAACACGCCGAATCGTTGTTAGTCGCCGAGCTGACCGCGCTCGCAGACCGCCGCGACGTGGACCTCCGGCCCCTTGGGTTCATCAAGATGGCGCAAATCCTGGCGACTTCACCGACCCGCCGCGAGGTATATCTTCGAGCTGAAATCGGCGACAACTGGCACCCGAGTCCATAGTTGACTTCCAGGACATTTCCCTAACGCGGCCTTCGGCCGCAACCCAATCGGGATTCCGGATTCGAGATTCCGGATTCCCGAAGGGGAATCAATTGGGATCCCGATTCGAGATTCCGGAGTCCCGAAGGGGAAGGATTCGGGACTCCGGAATCTCGAATCCGGAATTCGGAATCCCCAGTTTCGCGCACGGCGCAGGGATCCTACGGAGGACGACTCTAACGCGGCCTTGGAACGCCGACGAAATAACATCCCCATTTCATGGTGCCAAACTGCTGTTCGCCATGAGAACCTAGGTAAGATAGGAAGATCCAGGCTGTTCCTCGGGCGCAGACCCGTCTGCCTCCCCGCGATGTCGGTTTTCGGAGGGCCCTTCTGGTCCCGGGGGGGCGTGCGGTGGTATAGCGAGGATTGTTCCGTATCTGGGTCTTTAGCCGGAGGCCAATCATGTCGCCTTATTCCCCGGACGTCGAGCGGACCATGAGAGCATTCTACCATTCCTTGCGCGAGAATGATCGGCGACGGTATGCGGCGGTCGAGGCGGCCAAGTTGGGTCACGGCGGGGTCGAGTACATCGCCAAGGTCTTGGGCGTCGATCCCAAGACCATTCGTCACGGCCAGCGCGACCTCGAGGATCTCCCCGCCGAACCCGCTCCGCAGGTCCGCCAGCCCGGCGGGGGGCGGAGACGGCGGCTCGATCAAGACCCCGAGATCACCAACAACTTCCACAAGGTCCTCCTCGATCGCACCGCCGGCAGCCCAACCGCGGAGTCCCTGATCTGGACCAACTTGACCAAGATCGAAATCGCAGGTGGCATGCGAGAGTGTGGAAGCTTTGTCAGTGTGCATATCGTCAGCCAACTGCTCGATCAGGAAGGTTTCCATGAACGCAAAGCCCTGCGCATGGAACCGCTGAGCCGCCACCCCGAGCGAGACCACCAATTCCAGACGATCGGCCGGCTCAAGGGGGAATACCTCGACTCCCCCCACCCGGTCCTGAGCATGGACCTGAAATCCCGAGAACGGCTCGGCAACTTCTTCCGCGCCGGCACGCTCCAGACGCGACAGACGATCCGGGTGTTCGACCACGACTTCGACGAGTTCGCCGAGGGATTCGTGTTGCCCCACGGGATCTACGACCTCAAGCAGAATCGCGGATACATCCACCTAGGCACGAGTCATGATACCAGCGAATTCGCATGCGACTGCGTCAAGGACTGGTGGGACCGATTCGGCAACGCGGTCTACCCGCAGGCGACGTCGCTGCTGCTGCTCTGCGATGGCGGCGGGAGCAACCCGGCGGACAACGACCGCTACCAGCAGCACTTGTTCCGGGCCGACTTGCAACGCCTGGCCAACGACCTGGAGTTGGAGATCCGGGTGGCGCACTATCCGCCGTACGCCTCGAAGTTCAACCCGATCGAACATCGCCTGTTCCCCCACCTGACGCGGGTCTGCAAGGGCGTCATCCTGCACAACATCGACTGGGTCGCCGAACTGATGAGGAAAGCCACGACGCGGACGGGCCTGACGGTTCAAGTCGACATCCTGGACAAGGTCTATCAACTCGGCCGAAAGGTCAGCGAAACCGCCAAGGATGCCGTGAAGCTGCTCCGGGACGCCATCCTGCCACGCTGGAACTACCGCATTTTACCCAATGTGTGAAGTCGGGAAGTTATTTCGTCGGTGTTCCTCGGCCGCAACCCAATCGGGATTCCGGATTCGAGATGCCCGAGTCCCGAAGGGGAATCAATTGGGATTCCGGATTCGAGATTCCGGATTCCCGAAGGGGAAGGATTCGGGACTCCGGAATCTCGAATCCGGAATTCGGAATCCCCAGATGCACGCACGGCGCGGGGAGCCTACGGACAAATATACTAAGATATGAACAAATAGAATATATTCATTAATCGCACGGAGAGTCGGTTCCCAAAGCCCCGGGGGGTGACCGCACGTGGCCAGTGGCGTGAGCCCCTCGACAATCTGAATTTCCGCAAATCCCTATATTGTAAGGATTTGTAGCGTCAAGAAACTCAGTGAAATGGAGGAAGTCTTCTGGAGAATCTTCATCGAGTTCGTCTTGAGTAACGCCATGATCGCAACGTGCCTTGCCCTCCTTCGCCGGCCGCATTCCACTGGCGGAACCCCGAGAAGAAGCGGGCGTGACCAGCCTGGATCCGATGGCTGGATCATTGGAGAGGGACGTGACGAGTTCCGGAAAACTCGCCTGCACGGGTGCAGCCCTCGATCGCGATCGGCCGGCTCTGCCGCGTTGCCGACCATAACCCGCCTTCTCGTCATTGACCTGACCCAATATAATCATGCAATCTGAGTGCAGAGAGCCGAAACTTCGCCTCGAAGGCGGACGTCGGAATTCCGATGGTCTGGTGAAACCAGGATTTATGGAACACAAAGCTTGAAGACCCGTCGGCTTGCCTCCTCGCCTCGACGACCTTTCCCCTCCGCCCGTTCCGGCGCGACGGGTCGGAGCCCCTCGATAAAGTCCTTCCTGTAATTGCTTCAATCATGCTTCCAAACATCGAAGTTCGGAATCAACTTCTCGGTCCGAAATGGCCGAAACCAAGGTGCTGGACCTGACCATGGCTTTTGATCCTCGATTCATCCGGAATTTCTCGATCGTCGCGCACATCGATCACGGCAAAAGCACGCTCGCGGACCAACTCCTGCTTCAATCCGGAGCGATCACCCAGCGCGAATTCCGCGAGCAATTGCTCGACGACATGGATCTGGAACGCGAGCGCGGAATCACGATCAAGGCACGGGCCGTCGCGATCAATTACACGCTGGACGGCCAGGTTTACGAGCTGAACCTCATCGACACGCCCGGCCACGTTGACTTCCATTACGAGGTGTCGCGCAGCCTCGCGGCCTGCGAAGGGGCGATCTTGCTCGTGGACGCGACGCAGGGGGTTCAGGCCCAGACGGTGGCCAACGCCTACCTGGCTGCGGGAAATGACCTGGCGATCGTACCCGTGCTCAACAAGATCGACATGCAGGCGTCCCGGCCCGAGGTCGTCAAGGAAGAGATGATGACCAGCCTGGGGATCGAGCCGAGTGATGTCCTGGCCGTCAGTGCCAAGTCAGGGCAGGGGGTTCCCGATGTGTTTCGAGCCATCATCGAACGGGTTCCGGCTCCCGCGGGTGACCCGAAGGCGCCTCTCCGCGCCTTGATCTTCGATTCCAAGTTCGATGATTATCAGGGGGTGATCACCTACGTCCGGGTTGTCGACGGCATACTACGCGTCGGACAGAGAATCCGCCTCATGGCCGGCGAAACGGACTACGAGGTGACGGGTCTTGGCCGGTTTCGGCCACGTGAAGTCGCTTGCGACGAGCTGGGCGTCGGACAGGTCGGTTACGTCATCGCCAACATCAAACGGCTCTCCGATATCCGGATCGGCGACACTATCACCCAGGTCCCCGGCCCGGCGCAGGTTGCCTTGCCCGGCTACCTTGAGCCCGTCCCTGTTGTCTTTTGCGGCTTGTTCCCCGCAACTCATACGCAGTTCGACGATCTGAGGACAGCCCTTCAAAAATTGGCGCTTAATGATTCTAGCTTTACGTTTGAGCCGGAAACCTCCGACGCACTTGGATTCGGCTTCCGTTGCGGTTTCCTGGGTATGCTCCACATGGAAATCGTCCAGCAGCGGCTGGAACGCGAGAGCAACCTCTCGCTCGTCCAGACCGCCCCCACCGTAACGTACGAGATCGTTACACGGAGCGGTGAGATCAGCTATATCTCGAACCCCACCCGAATTCCCGATTCCGGCGAGATCGAGGAATTCCGAGAGCCCATCGCTCGACTGAATTTCATCATCCCGTCTGATTGCATAGGCGCCATCATGCAGCTTTGTGAGGATCGTCGGGGTGTCTATTTGAAAACGGAGTATCTGTCGCTGACGCGGGCGATCTTGAGCTATGAATTGCCTTTGGCGGAAATGATTTACGATCTTTACGACAAATTGAAGAGTGCGACCCGGGGTTACGGCACCATGGACTACGAGGTCATCGGCTATCGCGCCGGGGAACTCTGCCGGTTGGATATCCTGGTCGCCGGTCAGCGGGTTGATGCTCTTTCGACGGTCGTACATCGTGCGCCATGCGGATCGCCGGGGCCGGAAGCTGGTTCGCAAACTGCGCGGCGAGATCGAACGTCATCAATTCGAGGTGGCCATCCAGGCTGCGATTGGCAGCCGGGTGATCGCCCGCGAGACCATCTCCGCCTTGCGCAAGAATGTCACCGCGAAATGTTATGGAGGTGACATCTCCCGAAAACGGAAACTCCTGGAAAAGCAAAAGGAGGGGAAGAAACGTATGAAACAGGTA
Source organism: uncultured Planctomycetota bacterium (assembly GCA_963845755.1). GTDB lineage: Bacteria > Planctomycetota > Planctomycetia > Isosphaerales > Isosphaeraceae > CAWJTV01. The sequence continues at coordinate 786,275 of CAWJTV010000005.1, read as the reverse complement.
GGGAGCGTCGAGATCTCTCAGGACGCCTTCCTCTCAGTGCTTGATGACAGTGATGATTGATGGCGCAGTTGACCGTCGGGAATAACGGATGCCGCTGTGGTTTGGCGTGGCCGATTGGACCCCGCCGAGGGACGACCGATGGTTCTCTCTGAATAGTGGCCGAGACCGACACGGGGGCTCCGGCCTAAGAACTATCCGAGAATCTTGTAGGGTGGGTGAAACCCACCAGGAAGTGTCCCGATTCTGGTGGGTTTCACCCACCCTACAAACCCCGGTCCGCTTCTCGGACAGTTTCTTAACACGATCGCAGCCGATTCCGTATCACGAAAATGACTGAATCGCCGCCAATTCCCGATCGCCGACAGCTCCAACCGATCAAACGGGGTGCGGGCGTGGTGCGCCAGACCGTCGAGCTGCTAGTCTTCCTGTGTCTCTGCGTGATCCTGGCTCGGACCTTCTCAGCCGAAGCTTACGTGGTGCCGACGGGCTCGATGGCTCCGACACTGCTGGGCTGGCATCGGGAGCTGGTCTGCTCGAACTGCGAATTCGTCTTCCTGGTCGGCATCGATGAGGAAGGTCATTCGGGGATGGCGGTCTGTCCGAATTGCGGTCAGGGTGACATGGATCGGGCGCCGGCCGTCGAGTGTGGTGGCGATCGCGTACTCGTCCAGAAGTTCCTGTACGACTTCCGGCGCCCGAAGCGCTGGGAGGTCGCCGTGTTCCACTTCCCTGGGGAACCGTCACAGGCTTATGTCAAACGGGTCGTCGGACTCCCGGGCGAATCGGTCCGCATCCTCGACGGCGACATCTATGTTGACGGCCAGATCGTCCGGAAGACGCTCGAGGAACAGAGGGCCATGCGCATCCTGGTGCATGACTCCGGTTATCAGCCCCGGGATTCGGACCGATTTCCCCGTTGGATCTTCCGGTCGGGCTGGGGTTATCGCTCGTCGAAGACGGGATGGGTTCGAGGTTGACAGGGATTCGTGCACCAGGCTACACCCGGAGTCGGGCCTGGCGACTGGATCCTCTATCGGCATTGGGACCCGTGGCGCCGACGTTACGGACCGGTTCGCGATTTCTACGCGTACAATGGTGGCGGTTTCCCGGCCGAGAACGAGGTGGTTGACCTCGGTCTGACAGCCCGACTGACGGTCACGGAGTCGGTTGACGCGATCTCGGCGGCGCTCCGCTCCGGCTCCGACCAGTTCGAAGTGCGTGTCCCGGTCCGGCTGGGCGGCGAGATCGAGCTGGTGCATAACGGCAAACACGTCGCCCTATCGAACTGCTGGAATCCCTTCCGAGAGAAGGGGCACTGGCCTCGCACCGTCACCCTGGAGGCATCGGCGTTCGACCAGCGAGTGCTGTTGGCCGTCGATGGTCGGCTTCTGTTCGATCCGTTCGACTATGAGAGCCGACGGGCCATCCCCATTGTCGGTGAAAGCCCGATCGGGCTAGGCGTGGATGGGGGCGAGCTGACCGTGAGCGATTTGAAGATCTACCGCGACCTGCATTACACCGGCACCCTGGCGAATACCCCGCGCCAGGGTAACGGGCTGCGATCGCCCGTCGAGCTTGGCCCGGATGAATACTTCGTCCTGGGTGACAATAGCCCGGTTTCGAATGATTCGCGTTTCTGGGAGGGAAAGCCGGTGGTTCCCGGCTCGATGTTTCTGGGCAAGCCGTTCCTCGTCCATCTGCCGGGGGAGGTGGTCCCGCTCCAAGTGTTCGGGCGATCGGTTTGCTGGGTTCCCGATCCTCGTCGGATTCGTTACATTCGATAGGGCAGTTTGCGCTCGCTCGGTCTGCGCGTCTTCCGAACCCGACGCATTCCGGGAGAGGATCACACCCGATCCTTCGCTATCGCCTCGGGTCCGGATGATCGTCAGACTCGCGGGGAAGCTGCGGAACCGGCCGCTCAACCGCAGTCGCAGCCAGGTGCGTCGGAACCGCAACGGACCGATGCTCCACTCGCCCCCGCGAGATCGAGGAAAGGGAACACGCGACGATGGGACGGTCAACCGCCATTCAGCCCAAACCGGCCGGCACCATCCGGCCATCCACCCTCCCTACTGAACTTCGCACCAAGGAAGGCTATCGTGACACGATCGAGGCCGTCGTGGTGGCCTTTATCCTGGCGCTGGTCGTTCGGGGATTCGAAGCCCAGGCATTCGTGATCCCGACCGGATCCATGGCCCCGACCTTGATGGGCCGGCACAAAGAGGTCGCCTGTCCGCAATGTGGATTCACCTATACGGTGAACGCCTCCGACGAGGTTGACACGCGATCGTTCGCCGGCGAGGTCTACTCGGGCATCTGCGTGAACTGCCGCTATCAAGATGATCAGTTGCGCGAGCAGCCGAGTTTCAAGGGCGACCGGATCCTCGTGATGATGTTCCCTTACGACTTGCCATTCCTGCCGGGCAGCGGGCCGCCGGAACGCTGGGATGTCGTCGTCTTCCGTTATCCCGAGGAGCCCGAGCTCAGCTACATCAAACGCCTGATCGGACTTCCCGGCGAGACCCTCCGCATCGCGCATGGCGACGTTTATGTCAAAGCTCAGGGAGAGGATACCTTCCATTTGGCCCGGAAGCCGCTGCGTCATCAATCCGCCATGCAGATCATGGTGTACGATGATCGATATCGGCCCCGGCGCGCTCGCCGATCGACCCGAGTGGTTGCGATGGCGAGGGAAGGACGGTTGGAAGCCGGTCAACAAGACGGAGAGCCGTTATCGATTCTCGGCCGAGCCGAACGAGGCCTGGTCCGAGCTGCGATACCACCACCTCGTCCCGGAACCGGATCAGTGGGAGGCCCTTATCACGGATCAGGAACTGCCTCGACCGCCCCGAGCCACCCTGGTCACCGACTTCTACTCGTACAACACCAATCAGTTGGAGGATCCCCGCAGCCGGGCCATCGGGTCCCGGCGGAATGACAACTCGTGGAAGCAACTTCACTGGGTTGGCGACCTGACGCTGGAATCGAGCATCGAGGTCACCAAGGTTTCCCCGCATGGGACGGTTCGGTTCGAGCTGGTCAAGGCGGGGATCCCTTACCGCTGCGCGATCGAACTGGAGTCAGGAGAGGCCACTTTCACGCGCGGCGATGAGGTTCTCGGCAAGGGGACCTCCACGATGAAGGGGCCGGGCCGCTATCAGGTGGAGTTTGCCAACGTCGATGACCGCATTACCCTGACCATCAACGGAAAGCCCGCGAGTGCGCCGGGATTTGTCTACGACCGCGACGAGTCGCTTCTCGCGCCAACGGCCGCCGACCTGGCTCCCGCGGCACTCGCCGTGAGCAATGTCGCACTCGAGGCGAGCGACCTTGTCCTGAAACGGGATATCTATTATACCCAATCCCCCACCGGGTCCGATTATGAGGATGTCTGGGAGGCAGACCGGCCCGTCGGCCCAACCGAAGTCTTCAACTTCCTGGCCGACCCGGAGCGTTTCCCGAATCTGTCGAAGATTCGACCTCGGGAATTCCGCATCGGACCCGATTCCTTCTTCATGATGGGAGACAACAGTCCCCGGAGCAAGGACAGCCGCGCCTGGACGACGGAGGACGCCATGTGGGATGAGTCCGGGCGACAGCCCTGGGAGGTCCCTCGCGAGCTCCTGACGGGCAAGGCCTTCTACGTCTACTGGCCACATGGGGTCCCGTTCGGTCCCGACATCCGGCTCAACCGCGACACCCGTTTGATCTTCCGCCCCTACCTCGAACGAATGAAGTGGATTCGCTAATTTGGGTCCTGGGATCTTGTGTCCTTAAGTCCTTGGGCTCTGTTCCTCGACAGTCCCGGGCCTCTTATCAATCCCTCGCCAGCCATCAGGCATCCCGGTGCGTGTCCCCGGACAGCCAAGTGAAGACGGCCGAACGCTATCAAAGACAAGGACTCAAGAACTTAAAGACTCAAGGACCAGAACGATCAAGGAGGATCGAGGTATGCCCCTGCTACAGGTCCGTGGTCTGGAAAAGTGGTACGGACGCCGACAGGTTGTCAACGGCGTTGATTATGATGTGGAGCAGGGGGAGGTGGTCGGGCTACTCGGTCCCAACGGCGCGGGCAAGACCACCAGCTTCCGGATGACGATTGGCCTGATCCCCGCCGATGGCGGCCAGGTCATCTTCGACGGCCGCGACATCACGCGATTGCCGATGTACCTCCATGCGCGGGCCGGCATGGGTTATCTTGCACAAGACTCCAGCGTCTTCAAACAGTTGTCCGTGGAAGACAACCTGATGGCGATCCTGGAGACGCGCAAGCATCTCAATCGCAAGCAGCGTGTCGAGCGACAGAACGAGCTTCTCGACCAGTTCGGGCTGACCAAGATCCGCAAGACGAAGGCCAATCGCGTTTCGGGCGGTGAGTCGCCGTAGGCTCGAGATTGCCCGCTCGCTCATCACCGAGCCGAAGTTGATCCTGCTCGACGAGCCGTTCGCCGGCATTGATCCCAAGACGGTCGCGGAAATCCAGGACTCGATCCGCGAGCTGGCCGAGCGCCTACAACATGGGGATCCTCCTGACCGATCACCAGTTCCGCGAGACGCTCGAGGTCACCGATCGCTGCTACCTGATCCGCGAGGGACGCGTCTTCGCCTACGGCAACCGCGAGCAGATCCTCAAGAACCCCGACGTCCGTCGCCACTACATCGGCGAACGGTTCGACGTCGGCCACCTCCTCGATCGTCGCCGACCGGCCTCGATCGCCCACCAGGCCGCCAACGCATCCTTGGAAACGGTCGCTCCGGATCCCGGCGTAACCGATTCAATGCCGGCGTTCTTGGAGCAGTATGTCACGACGGAACTGATCGTCGGGCACGCGGAGGAATACTCCGTTCAGTCCACATCGTGCCAGGATTCGTCCAATCTCCCACCTTCGCCGCCCTTGCCGGATGGCCCCGTGCCCGGTGTTTACGAGGAGCCCGGCTTCTGAGGGAGAAACGGAAGCCGCTCCCATGTCGCCTCCGACTGGGATCGACGGGTTGAATCCTTGGCTTCCGTGGCTCTTCGCGCCTGACGGCGGGACTTCACCCCGTCTATCGAGGGATCGCCGATCACCTGGGTCCCCTCGACATCTCCATGGGGCCCCTCCCTTTGCGGGTCCCCATCGGAAAGAGGCTCGTTCAGCGTCACCAGTCGGGTTTCGTTCCCAACTCGGGCTCGCTGAGCAGCCGGCCGTGGTTTCCTTGCACTCTTTGGGGTTCGAAGGCGGTTCCGAGAGGCGAGCGGGGGGCGTCAGCCCCCTGTCCGATCGACCTGACTGGGGGCTGACGCCCCCCGCTCGCCCGGGACCCAGTGCTGGATAACCCTGGCCAGGTGCTTAGATCACGGCAAAACCATCAAACCGAAGTTTCCGGCTCTTCCCGAGATTCGGCAACTTTCGACGTAACTGTCGATTGGATAAATGGTTGTGAAACTGTTCCTGCTGCCCTGCGCGAAAAAACTTGATATGCGGCAATTTTTATGCAACTGAGAGAGCGCTCGATCGGATCATATCAGTAAACGGCCGCGAGTATCGCACCCTCGAGCCGAGCAACACATTCTCAACCTGGCCGGGTTTGTCACCGCTCTATACCGCCTTCAACTCTCTGCCTTCCGGAGAAACCCTTGGTCTCTTGAAGAACCTCACGAGAACTCGACGAGAACGACTGCCATTGCCATCGCACCAGAGGAAGAGCACCATGACCACAACCTGCACCGAGACCAGGCCCGATCGGGCCGAGATCAACCGCCGCAATGCCCAGAAGAGCACCGGACCCCGGACACCCGAGGGCAAGAACCGCTCCCGGTTCAACGCCGTCAAGCACGGCATGACCGCCAGGACTCTCGTCTTGCCCGGCGAGGATCCCGACGCGCTTCAAGAGCGGCTCGACTCCTGGATCGGCAACCTCCAGCCCCAAAACGACGTCGAGCAGTTCCTGGTCGAGCAGGCGGTGCAGTCCTCCTGGAAATTGGATCGGGCCGATCGCGCCGAGGTCGCCCGATTGTCCCATATCATCGAAACGCTGCCGGTCCTGGAGGCGAATCGTCAGCAGGAAGAGGCCGCCGCGCTGGGCCGTCGGCTCTTCAGCGATCGCAACGTGTCGGGGGAGATCAAGCTTCAGAGCCAGATCCTCGAAGCCCTGCTCCCGGGCCGCAAGTCCCAGACCTCCCGGCCCCTCGACGTCCTCGATCACGCCGGGGCCATCTTCCGCCGCCTCGAATCCACCGGTCCCGGCTGCCAGTGGATGCTCGACCGCTGGATCGAGCTCCGCGCGATCCTCGACCAGGGCCAGGCCTGGCCATCGACCGAAAAGTCCAGGGCGATCCGCCTGCTGGGGAAACCGCCGCTGAACCTGACGGCCGAGGAGTGGGAGAACCACTGCGAGCGCCGGCGGGCCAACCCGCACCCGGAGATCGACGGGTACCTGGCGCGCAAGCTGGACCGACAGTTGGTCGAGGGACTGGCGCAGGACCAGGCGGCGACGATCGAGGAGCTGCGGAGCGTCGCGGACCGGGCGATCGCGCGGCTGGAGCCGCTGACCGCCGAGCATCGCCGTCGCGCCGAGGCGGATGTGGCCCGGCAAGCGGACCTCCTGTCGTTCGACACCAGCACCGAGGGAGAGCGGCTGCGTCGCTACCAGTTCTCGTGCAGCCGGTCGCTGTTCCGCAGCCTCGACACCCTGCTCAAAGTCCGCCGATCCGGCCCGGGAGCGGAGCCGGATTCCGCGGTGGCTGGTCCGTCTTCGGCAAACCCACCGGTCGATCAGAAGGAAGCGCGAGAGGCAACCACCGCTCTGCGGTTCGAGGACCAGGATAGGCAAGAGCAACCTTCGGTTACACCGCAGGATCGCGGAGAGGAGAACGACCAGGCCACGCCGCCACTCCTCGATCGCGGGAATGAGCAAAACGAAGCCAGGCCGCCAGTCGCAACGATGGCGCGTCATCGGCTGCCGATTCTCCGTGCCCTGTTCTTCGCCATCACGCTAATGCTTCTCTTTGGTGTAGCACTCCGAAGTCATGGAGAGTCGGCAAACGAACCCAGGTCCGTGAATCCATCGTGGTCACGAGTGCATGCCGGCGTTTTGGATGAACCCCGTGGAGATACGGCGCGCCGCGGCGTACAATGGAAATGCTCGGCATGCCCGTGTCGAGTCCCACCTTGATCCCGGGACTTCCGGGTGCCGCAACCTCCTGGCAATGGTGACGAGAGTGCCACCCCAATTCGAGGCGGGCCGAAGTCGGCTCGGCCTGGCGAGGCGGGTGTTCTTCGGAGAGGCATCGAATTATGATCCGGCTAGGCCAGAACACCCCAATGCCGATGAGACCGTTGAGGATCGCCCGCGGACTTCTGTTGGGACTGTCCCTTGGCCTCGGAATGGGTCTCCAGACCCCGCCGTCGGCCGTCGGCGAGGATGCGAAAGGTTCCCCATCCGCAAACGGAGCGAGGAAGGTTGCATTTGCGCGGGACATCCGCCCGATCCTGGCCGACAAGTGCTTCAAATGCCACGGTCCGGATATCAAGCAACGCAAGGGGAAGCTCCGGCTGGACAATCGCCGCGATGCGACGATACCGGCCGAGTCCGGCGGCCCGGCAATCGTTCCGGGCAATTTGGACGAGAGCGAGCTCTTCCATCGGATCACCTCGGATGACCCGGAGGAGCGGATGCCACCGGCCAAGACCGGGAAAACGCTCACTCCGGCCGAGATCACCCTCCTCAAAACCTGGATCGAGCAGGGAGCCGAGTATCAAGGTCACTGGGCGTTCGTCCCACCGGTCCGACCGGCGCTTCCGGCGGTCAAGACTCCCGGCTGGTGTCGAAACCCGCTCGACTTCTTCATCCTCAGCCGACTCGAGGCCGAGGGACTCTCGCCAGCGCCGGAGGCCGACCGAATCACCCTCATCCGCCGCCTCAACCTCGATCTGATCGGCTTGCCGCCATCCATCGCGGACGTCGATGCTTTCGTTGCCGACACCCGAGAAGACGCCTATGCACGGCTGGTCGACCGGCTACTCGACTCGCCGCAATATGGCGAGCGATGGGGGCGGATCTGGCTCGACGCCGCTCGCTATGCCGATTCCGACGGCTACGAGAAAGACAAGTCCCGACAGGTGTTCGCCTACCGCGACTGGGTCATTCACGCGCTGAACCGCGATCTCCCCTATAGTCAGTTCATCATCGAGCAGATCGCGGGCGACCTGCTCCCCGGTGCTGGCCAGGATCAGCTCGTCGCCACCGGCTTCCTGCGCAATTCGATGATCAACGAGGAAGGGGGCGTGGATCCCGAGCAGTTCCGCATGGAGGCCATGTTCGACCGCATGGATTGCGTCGGCAAGGGGATCCTGGGCCTGACCATCCAGTGTGCGCAATGCCACGATCATAAGTACGATCCCCTGACTCAGGAGGAATACTACCGGGTCCTCGCCTTCCTGAATAACAGCCACGAAGCCAACGTGGCGGTCTACGCGCCCGAGGAGCAAGTCAGGCGGACGGCGATCCTTCGCGAAATCGAAGCCATCGAGGCGACGATCAAGAAGCAGAATCCCGACTGGGATCGCCGGACGGCCGCGTGGGAGAAACAGGCGTCCGCCGGCCAGCCGGACTGGACCGTCGTCCGTCCGGAGACCGAGGAGGAATCCACCGGCGGGGAGAAAAACCACCTCATGGAGGATGGCTCAATCCTGGTCCAGGGCTATGCGCCGACGCACCACACGGTAAAGATGTCGGTGAAGATCGATCAGTCGCCGATCACGGGGTTTCGGTTAGAGTTGCTCAACGATCCGAACCTGCCGCTCGGAGGTCCGGGCCGATCGATCAAAGGGACCGCAGCCTTGACCGAATTCAAGGTGGATGCCGCTCCGGTCGACGCACCGAATCGGAGCACCCAGGTCAAGTTCGCCTGGGCGACGTCGGACCTCAACATGTCCGAGACGCCACTCGACCCGATCTTCGACGACAAGAGCGGCAAGAAGCGCGTGACCGGGCCGGTCGGTTTCGCGATCGACGGGAAGGACGAGACGGCCTGGGGGACCGACGCCGGGCCGGGCCGACGGAACCAGCCACGCAAGGCGGTCTTCACCGCGGAGAAGCCCGTCGCATTTCCCCGAGGTATGATCCTGACGTTCCATCTCACCCAGAATCACGGCGGCTGGAACAGCGACGACAATCAGAGCCACAACCTCGGCCGGTTCCGGCTCTCGATCACGAGCGCGCCGTCGCCGGTCGCCGACCCGGTCCCGGCCGCCGTCCGGGAGATCCTGGCCATTCCTCGATCGCAACGCTCCCCCGACCAGGCCGCCACGGTCTTTAGCTACTGGCGCACGACCGTGTCGGAGTGGGTCGAGGCCAATGCCCGAATCGAGGCCCTCTGGCGCCAGCACCCGGAGGGTGCTTCGCAACTGGTACTCGACGAGCGCCAGAAGCGACGGCCCACCCGGGTGCTGATGCGTGGCGATTTCCTCAAACCGGTCCGGCCGGTCGAGCCGGGCGTTCCCGCCTTCCTGAACCCACTGCCCGCCGGCCAGCCCGCGGATCGGCTGGCGTTCGCCAGGTGGCTCGTCAACCGCCAGGCGCCGACCACCGCGCGGTCGATCGTCAACCGGATCTGGCAGGCCGATTTCGGGACCGGTATCGTCGCGACCAGCGAGGACCTCGGCTTGCAGTGCGACCTACCGTCACATCCGGAGCTGCTGGACTGGATGGCGGTCGACCTCATGGAACGCGGCTGGAGGCTCAAGGACCTGCATCGATCGATCGTCAACTCGTCCACATACCGGCAATCGTCCCGAGCGACTCCCGCGCTCCTCGCGCGCGACCCATTCAACCGCCTCCTGGCCCGCGGACCAAGGTTCCGCGTGGACGCCGAGGTTGTCCGGGACATCGCCCTCTCGGCCAGTGGCCTGCTCGAGCCCGAGATCGGAGGCCCCAGCGCCTTCCCGCCGGCGCCGGCCTTCCTGTTCCAGCCGCCGACCAGCTATGGCCCGAAAGTCTGGCACGAGGCGGCCGGCCCTACTCGCTATCGACGGGCGCTCTATACCTTCCGATACCGCTCGGTCCCGTACCCGATGCTCCAGTCGTTCGACGCACCCAACGGCGACTTCGCCTGCGTTCGCCGCTCCCGATCCAATACGCCGCTCCAGGCGCTGACAACTCTCAACGAGCCGATCTTCCTGGAATGTGCGCGTGCGCTGGCGATGAGGACGCTGCGCGACGGAGGCGGCTCGGATCGAGACCGCGTCCAGCATGCCTTCCGCCGTTGTCTCTCGCGAAAACCGGCCGACGCGGAACTGGCCACGCTCCTCGACCTGCTGCATCGCCAGGTGCGCCATTTCGAGAAGCCCGGCGCCGATCCATGGGCCCTGGCCGCCGACGACCCGACGAAGCCGCCCCATATCCCCGAGGGCGCGACGCCGCCGCAGCTCGCCGCCTGGACCGCCGTGGCCCGTGTCCTGTTAAACCTGGACGAGACGATCACCAAGGAGTGATTTCCTGCCATGCGTCCCCAATTTCCCGGCATGGACCCCTGGCTCGAGAGTTCCGTCCTCTGGCCGGACTTGCACAGCGGCCTGATTAACTCAATACGCGACGACCTCGCGCCGCGGCTCCGACCGCGGTACTTCGTGGGTGTGGAGTCACGGACAACACTCTTATCCGGCATGGACGTGGACAGTGTCTACGAGCCCGACGTCGTCGTCCGCGCCAGAAGACGACTCACCGCAAGGGGAACTCCGCGTGTCGCCGTTCTGGAGCACACCGGAGTGCAGCCGGTCGAAGTGGTTCTCCCCGTCGAGGAGATCGAGGAGACTTATGTGACGATCAAGGAGCTGCCAGGGCTCAAACTCGTGACGGTGATCGATGTCCTCTCTCCAACGAATAAGAAAACGAAGGACGGTCGAGCTGAATACCTCGAGAAGCGGCGCGATCTGGTCCTCTCGAAGGTTAACTACGTCGAGGTCGACCTGCTGCGAGGTGGCAGGCCGATGCCTCTGCTTAATCCGCCCCCCCGTGAGGATTATCGGATCCTCGTCTGCCATGCCAGGCCGCGTAGGAGAGCCCTCCTGTACTCGTTTCGCTGGACCACTCCGATCCCAGCGATCCCCATCCCACTTCTTCCCGCGGATACGGAACAGATCCTCGATCTCAATTCCATACTTCATAGTCTCATGGATAGAGCGGGTTACGACATGGTGATTGACTACCACCAACCGACTAGCCCGCGTTTGCAGCCTGAAGAAAAGAAATGGGCCGCGCCCTTCCTGGCCCGGTCCGCGAGCGACTCGAGCGAACGACCCGCCAATGGGGAGACCACGCCATGAACTGCCAGGATTATCTGTATCAGAATGCTGACCCGCGCGAAGTCACACGGCGATGGTTCTTCGAGCAATGTGGCGTCGGGCTCGGAGCCATGGCGCTGGGGCATTTGCTCCAACAGCATGGCTACGCCGCCGAGGTCGACACAGCCAACCCACTGGCCCTCAATCCCATGGCGCCAAGGGCTCCCCATTATGCCCCCAAGGCAAAGCGGGTGCTTTTCCTGTTCATGGCCGGCGCACCGAGCCATCTCGAGATGTTCGATAACAAGCCCCAGCTTGCCAAATTCGACGGGACCCTGCCGCCTGCCGAGTTGATCAAGGGCTATCGCGCCGCGTTCATCAGGCCCGACTCCAAGCTGCTCGGTCCCAAGTTCCCTTTCGCCAGGCACGGCCAGAGTGGCAGGGAGCTCTCGTCGCTATTGCCCCAGCTCGCGACCGTCGTGGATGACATTGCTGTCGTCAAAGGGATGGTCACCGACGCGTTCAATCACGCACCAGGCCAGATTATGATGAGCACCGGAGCCCAGATCTTCGGCCGGCCGAGCATGGGCGCCTGGGTCTGCTACGGCCTGGGGAGCGAGTCTCAGGATCTTCCGGGGTTCGTCGTGTTCAGTACGGGGAATAAAGGACCCAGCGGCGGCAACTCGAACTGGGGCAGCGGCTTCTTACCCACCGTCTACCAGGGCGTCCAGTTCCGCAGCAGCGGCGACCCGGTGCTGTATCTCTCCAACCCCCGTGGTGTGGACGACCACGTTCAGCGCGACAGCCTCGACGCGGTCCGGAAGCTCAACCAGCTCCGGCTCGAACAGGTGGGTGATCCCGAGATCGCAACGCGCATCAACTCGTTCGAGATGGCCTTCCGGATGCAGCTCACCGCGCCGGACGTGATGCAGATCGATCACGAGCCGAAACATATCCTCGAGATGTACGGCGCCGAGCCCGGAAAGCCGTCGTTCGCCAACACCTGCCTCCTCGCACGGCGGTTGCTCGAGCGCGGCGTCCGGTTCGTGCAGATCTTCCACGAATCGTGGGATCAACACGGGAACCTGGTGCACGACATCACGAAGAACTGCCAGGTCACCGACCGGGCCTGCGCCGCGTTGATCAAGGACCTGAAGCAACGGGGGATGCTCGAGGATACCCTCGTCGTCTGGGGTGGAGAGTTCGGCCGCACGCCGATGGTACAGGGCGGGGGCAACGACGGCCGTGACCATCATCCCAACGCGTTCTCGATGTGGATGGCCGGCGGCGGCACCAAGCCGGGTATCAGCTATGGCGAGACCGACGAGTTCGGATTCGACGTCGTGAAGGATCGGGTCCATGTACACGACCTGCACGCCACGATCCTCCACCTCCTCGGCTTCGACCATACCAGGCTGACTTACCGGTTCCAGGGCCGCGACTTCCGGCTGACCGACGTCTTCGGCCAGGTCGTCAAGGGACTGCTGGCGTGATTCTCTCTCGCCGTGGGGCCGATCATGCGAGCAGAACAGCTCGAGCATTTCGCCTCGGTCGACACCGCATCGACCCGGCCTTCGAGGACCGCAACCTTGATCGATTCTGTGAGACGGCATTCGTTGATATCGCAAATCGACCGTTCCGGGAGACGGAGATTTCCCGAGGAGCCAGTCGCCGTCGTGCCATCCGTGTTTCCAATTCCTCAAGAATCCATCCGGACGAACTACCTGGCCCGTGATCGCATCGTCTACAATAGTGGTGATCGAGACGCCGAGCGTTCGCGAGCATCGGCTCGCCCCCCGGCCAGCCCACAGGGTCGGGGGACAGGCCGATTTGCTGGTGCGTTCCGGAGCGTCGATCGCCTTACCCTTGCGAGGACTCGACCGACATGCCTTCCGTGGTGGATACCTTCCCGAACCAGTTCCCGCACCGCGATTACGAGATCGAGATCACGTGCCCGGAATTCACGGCGGTTTGCCCCAAGACGGGTCAACCCGATTTCGGGACAATCGTCATCCAGTACATCCCTGGCGCGACTTGTCTCGAACTGAAAAGTATGAAGCTATACCTGTTCAGCTATCGGGATCGAGGAATCTTCTACGAACATGCGATCAACACGATTCTTGACGATTTGGTGGAATCGTGTCATCCGAGGAGGATGAGCGTCGCCGGTCATTTCAACCCGCGAGGTGGGATGACCTCTCGAATCACGGCGGTCTACGAGGCGCGCCAATCGTGAACCGAACATCGAACGAATCGGACGGGGCTGATGGGTTGAACCGGTGACGGCGATCCGACGGACGTACCGGACCGGCTGGAAGGCACGATGAGATCGGGCATCGTCACGTTGACCACCGATTTCGGCCTCGGCGGTCCCTACGTGGCCGCGCTCGAAGGCGTCCTCCTCGACATGGCGCCAGGGATCCAGATCGTGGACGTCTGCCACACGATCTCGCCGCAGAACATCCTCGAAGGCGGCTTCGTCCTGGCGGCGATCGTGGACGCATTTCCGAAAGGATCGGTCCACCTCGCCGTGGTGGACCCCGGCGTGGGTACGGATCGACGATTGATCGCGGTCCGGGTCGCCGGCCAGTGGTTCGTGCTCCCCGATAACGGCCTCATCACGGGGGTGATACGGAGCCGAACGCCCGAGGGCGTATGGGAGATCACCAGCCCGGCCCTCCGTCGGGAGGTCGTCTCCGCCACGTTTCACGGGCGTGATATCATGGCCCCCGCCGCCGCCCACCTGATCCGCGGCGGTAGACCCGAGGAGCTCGGCCCTCCGCGAACCAAGGTCATCACGCTACGGAACTTCGAACCGACGGCCGATGACCTTGGGATCGTCGGTGAGGTGATCTTCCGAGACGCATTCGGTAACTTGATTACTAATGTGAACGCCGATCAACTCGTCGGCACGGCCCACGATGCCTGGGTCGTCGAGATCGCGGGAGAACGGATCCGGGGCATCCGAAACACTTACGGGGAACGCCCGTCCGGAACCCTCGTCGCCGTGGTCGGAAGTTCGGGCTGGGTCGAGGTCGCAGTCGTCAACGGTGATGCCGCCCGACAATTGACCGCGGGTGCGGGCACGACCGTCCGACTCCGACGCGCTTCCTGAGCCATCACTTTGCGACTGAAAGGTTCGTGAAATGGGATCAAGCGTATCGCCAAGCACACAACTTGATTGTTAAACTATCTGTAGGCCGCGGTCGAAATCGCATAAAGACCTTCGCATGATCCGGGCCGATACTCGCGGGTTCTTCATCATGCCTCGAAACATCGCGAACAAACCGCATCCGACCCCGAATCCCGACAAGCCTCACGCGACCGGGCCTACCGATAAGGTCGTAGACGCTGCGTCTGCCAAGCGGCCTTCGCCCTCCACGCATCGCCCGCCCGGGCACGAATCGCCCTCGGTCGAGGTCCCGGCCACCGACGAGCCGACTTACGACTCCTGCTTCGACGATCTCAATGTCATCCTGTCCCAGTCCATCCAGCAACCGGACCCCGATCCGAATCTGGAATCCTCCGGTCCGACCGTGAAATTAGCTCAGGACGAGGATGCCCCTTTGCTCAAGCAAGACCGGGGCAAAGCACCACGCACATCGGAGATCTTTCGGTCGGTCATTGCCGCGTCATTGAATCTCGCGGGCAGGGAGGATCAATCGGGAGCAACGGTTCACCGACCTGGACAATCGCCACCTCCGCCGGCGCCCACTCCCGGACTCGGCCCGGAAGGCGAACAGCCAGGGATCGATCTCGTGGTCGAGGACCGAGACCGGCACGATGAGCAACTGGCATCGGAAGAAGAGGACCACCTCTCCGAGCCCACGATAGCCTGGAGCCAGGTCCTCTTGATGAGCTACGCCAGTGCGATCACACTCGCGCTGATCTGGATGCTGTGGACCGGGCGATGGTCGAGTACGTCGGCGCCGGTTTCCCCGAGCATCGACCTGCCGGTCATTGATTCCTCATCACGGACCCTCGACGCCATACCAGCGACTGCGCCGCGGCCCATACCCCCCGAGAACCGCGCCAGACTCGGTCAGACCATCCAGCTCGGCGATCTGGAAATCACACCCTTGACCGTAATCTCCGCGCCCATAGAGCTCGTCCGCTCCATCGAGCCCCACAAGCGCCGCCGCGAGCAGGAATGCTTGGTCCTCCGACTGCGAATGCGAAACCTCTCCAAGGAACACGCCATCACCCCCCTGGGACCCGAGCTGACCCGTGATCGCGGCCTTCGACCGTCGGAGCCTTATATCTCCACGTCGCAGGGCCCGAGCATCCGCCTATTCCCCCTGGCCGTCGATAGTGAGTGGGCCATCGTCGGGCAGGAATTCAACATCCTCCAGCCCGCAGACACCACGGAGACCTTCGTGGCTGCCGAGCCAAGTTCGGCCCTGAACGTTACGGACGAAATGACCTGGCGCGTCCGGATCCAGACCGGTGTCTATCGCACCGACATGCTGGCCGTGCCCTTCTCCAAGGCTGAGATCCATCCTGCTGACTCCGCGGCACGAGATCTCGACGGCTTTCCATAGCAGAGCGATCGCCCGATATTCGCTGGGCTCACCGCGTGACCCCTCGGCTGACAGGTGGCTTCCGCACTCCTCGGAGTTTGGCCCGTTCTCGGGGTTTGGCTCGAATCCGTTCGCGGAGGACCTCGACTCGAGGCTCCCAGGTTGTCAGTGCTTCCTGGAGTACCTCCTGCTTGTGGTTGGACCTCTCGGGGGCGAACTTCAAGTGATCGACGCGATCGAGGAAACGAATGAGTTCGTGGAGGTCCTGGTCACCGAGCAACTTCTCGAGTCGACAGTCGGCCGCCAGCTCCTCCGTGGTCATGGCGCAGACCTGCCGTCCCGAACGGGACGGTCAGTGCCTCGCGGATCGATGCGGAGAGTCCGACCAGGCGGTCGCGTGGCGAGGGATTGGAATCGGTGAGATCTCCCGGCGCAGGTCGGTCCCGCCTGGAGCGGGCCGACGCCTCCCAGTACCGACGCCCTATGAAGAAGGCAAGTGCCAAGAAAGTGAGGAGCAGAAACCATGGCAGCATACGAGTCAACGGATGTGGATCTTGCCACGGCTCCGGTCCGAGATTGGGTTGAGGGGGAACCAAACGCTGGGAGGTGGCATCATTCACGAGGGGCCTCGGTGGGTCGCTCGCCTGGAGAAGAGCTCGATCAGCGGTACGATCGGATCGGTGTCGGTCGTCATCGTGAACGCCTGGATGCCCGAATTGGCGCACCGGCGCTGGAAGGCCGCCGAGCGACCGGCGGAGATCTCGGCGTAACGCTTGCGCACCCGGCTGGAAGACGCGTCGACGGTGCGAGTGACGCCTCGTTCGGCATCCTCCAGCGCCAGAAGTCCTGCGTCCGGAAGTTGGTCCTCTCGGGGATCGACCACCCGCAACGCGATCGTGTCGTGTCGGCGCGCGCGCGGCGCCAGGTTGCGACCGGCTCCTCGGTTATGAAATCGCTGATCACCACGACCATCGCCCGCCGGGCGGTGCGTCGCACCCGTGCCAGGCCGACGCTCAACTTCGTCTTGGGCGAAGTTGTCGGCGTCGCCACCAAGGCGCGGACCAGTTGAGAGAGATGGCGAACCCCCCCCGCCGGTGCGAGCTCAACCTCGATGCGATCGCTGACGAGGATCAGTCCGGCCCGGTCGCCGTTCTGAACGGCGGCCGTAGCCAGCAGTGCGGCGGCTTGGGCCGCTCGGTCCGCCTTGGTCTTCCGCTCGGGGCCGAACCGCATGCTTGCCGAAACGTCCACCACCAGCCACAAGCACAGGGCACGCTCTTCGACGAACCGACGGACGAACGGCCGCCCCTGTCGCGCCGTCACGTTCCAGTCCAGGTGCCGCACGTCGTCACCCGGCTCGTACGCACGCAGTTCCGCGAAAGTCAGGCCGATCCCAGGCCGAGCCCCGTGATACGCTCCTGCAAGTTGGGAGACCGCGTCGGGTCGCACTCGGAACCGTAACCTCCGCGCACGCCGTACGATCGCGGCAGCATCCAACGGTGCAGGGCGCGGCGCTTCTCGCGCCGCCGGAACGGCCAGATCATCCGCGTTCAGTCTCCTGGTTCCTTCTCCCGCATCATCCCGCCGGGTCACAAGAGCCTCGAAGCCTCGACAGACTCCATTGTATTATTCAATGGGAACTTGCAACCAGCAAGCTAGACCGGATCCCCATTCGGCGATCATTCGCCCCAGAGTCTCCCTGCCGAGTTGCCAGGGCAGTCTCCGCGATCGGAATCAGAAGGAGTTGAGTCATCCGAGAATTCCCGATTTGATGCCTTCCTCGGCCGTTGGCCGCGAAACTATCGCTTTAGATACAATGGTAGTGTCGGTGACGCGAACCGGTCGGTGCCCTCAAGTGGTCCTAGGTCTTCCACGGGAGTTCAATCACCGTGAACGAACGTTTGTGATCACCTTGCCCGGACGTCCGAACTCATGGCCAATCTCCACGAAGCGTGGGAACCAGATCCACCTGGAAGTGAAATGACAATTGCACGATTATTCCGAAACCATCCCGAGTGAGGCGTCGATGCGTTTGCGTGTGTACTTCCCAGGCTTATTTGCTTTGACCTTCGTGGCCACAGCCGGCGGTTGCCAGGCGAATCGACCGCGCGTTGCTCCGGCCGAGACACCGGTGGTCCCGGTCAGTCACCCCGTCCGGCGGGAAGTCACCGATTACGTAGACTTTACGGGACGCACCGAGGCGGTCCATTCGGTGGACATACGCCCGCGAGTCACGGGCTACTTGAAACGGATGCCCTTCAAGGAGGGGGCGGAAGTCAAGGCAGGGGAACTGCTGTTCGAGGTCGATCCCAGGCCTTACCAGGCCCAGCTCGATCAGGCCAAAGGCCAGGTCGAACTCTACAAGGCGTCGCTTAAACTGGCCAAGACGACACTCGCGCGGGACCGGGCGATCAACGCATTGTCGCGGGGCTCGATCAGCCAGCAGCAATTCGACCAGGAACAGGCGCAGGTCGACGAGGCGGATGCCCGCGTGAAGGCGAACGAAATGGCCATGGAGCTCTACAGGCTGAGCATGGAATTCACTCTGGTGACCGCCCCGATTGACGGCCAGATCAGCCGCTATTATCTCACTTTGGGCAACCTGGTGAATCAGGACACGACGCTGCTGACCACCATCGTGTCGGTCAACCCGATGTATGCCTATTTCGAGATGGACGAGCCCACCCTGCTCCGGATCCGTCGGGCGAGCAACGAGGGGCGGATCAAGTATACCCAGGACGGCGCGAACATGCCCGTCCTGATGGGCTTGCAGGGTGAGGATGGCTTCCCGCATCAGGGGACGATCAACTTCATCAATAACCAGGTCAACCCGACGACGGGCAGCATCCTGGTGCGGGGAATCTTTCCCAACCATGCCCCCAAAGGCGGTCAACGTCTGCTCACGCCCGGGATGTTCGTGCGCATCCGTCTACCGATCGGCGAACCCCACCCGGCTCACCTGGTCATCGATCGGGCCGTGGCATCCGACCAGGGATTGAAATACGTCTACGTGCTGGATACTGAAAACAAAGTCCAGTACCAACGGGTCACGACCGGGCGCTCGCAGGACGACGGTTTGCGCGTGATCGAGCAGGGACTCAAAGGGGATGAATGGGTCGTTGTCGGCGCTCTACAGCAGGTCCGCCCGCGCACGCTGGCGAAGGCGGATCGGGTCTCCATGCCGACACTCGGTCCACCGGCCGGGACCGAGCCTACCCCAGAGTCGCCCAAGCCCGGGTTACGACCCAAACCCGTCGAGCCTGTGCCATCCCAGGTCGAATCGCATCAGCCTTCGTCCGCCAAATCCGCAAGGCCATCCGCGGGGCCGGGGAAGTCCGGCAAGCTCGCCCCGCCTCCGGTGCTGGGCAAATCGTCGGTTCCGCCGCCGGCGCTGGGCAAGCCGTTGCTGCCCGGAGCTGCTAAACCAGCGTCAGGATCACCCCTCTCCGAGAAGCCGCAACGCTCAGGTGGCCGGTCATGATCTCACGGTTTTTCATCGATCGGCCGATCTTTGCGACGGTCTTGTCCGTCGTGATTACCCTGATTGGTGGGATCTCTCTCTATTATCTGCCGATGGCGCAGTATCCCAGGATCACGCCACCCGGCATTTCCGTGTCGATCAGTTACCCCGGGGCGAATGCAGCGGTGGTCGCGGACACGGTGGCGGCCCCGATCGAACAGCAAGTCAATGGCATCGACGGCATGCTCTACATGTCGTCGCAGATGGGCAACGACGGTACCTATACCCTTACGGTCACCTTCGATATCGGAACGGACGTCAACTCGGCCCTCGTCATGGTGCAGAACCGGGTGGCGCTGGCCATGCCGCAGTTGCCGAGCCAGGTTCAAAACCAGGGGATCACGATCCGGAAACGAACGCCCGACAATCTCATGATCGTCAGCTTCTACTCCCCGGACGGCCGTTACGACGACATCTATCTCAGCAACTTCGCGACGATCTATGTGAAGGACGAGTTACTGCGGGTGTACGGCGTCTCGGACATTAACTATATGGGCCAGCGCGATTACAGCATCCGCACCTGGCTCGATCCGCAGAAGTTGGCGGCACGGAACATGACCGCCATGGATGTGGCCGCCGCGATCCGCCGCGAGAACGTGGATGCTCCGGCGGGGCAACTCGGTCAACTCCCGGCCGGCCGGGGACAGTATTTTCAGTTGCCGCTCGATACGCTAGGCCGACTCACCAAGCCCGAGGAATTTGAAAACATCGTGGTCAAGGTCGGCCGGAGTAGTACTGAAGAGCCGGCGACCGGCATCGTCCGGCTCCGCGATGTGGCCCGTGTCGAGCTGGGTGCCCAGAATTACAACCAGTCGTGTACTTTTGATGGCCGCCCCTCGGTCGGGCTGAACATCTACCAGCTCCCGGGGACCAATGCGCTCGATGTCGCCGATCGCGTTCGTGCCAAGATGGAAGAGCTGAAGAAGCGCTTCCCCGACGGGGTGGAGTATAGCATCGCCTACGACACGACACCGTTCATTCGAGAGTCGATTCGCGAGGTGTTCAAGACCCTCCGCGATGCCGTACTTCTCGTCGGCCTCGTGGTGTTGGTCTTCCTCCAGGATTGGAGGACCATGATATTGCCGATGATCGATATCCCCGTTTCCTTGATCGGCACTTTCGGGGCGATGGCCGCGCTGGGGTTCACCCTGAATAACCTGACGCTCTTCGGCTTGGTGCTCGCCATCGGAATCGTGGTGGACGATGCCATCGTGGTCCTGGAGAATACGGAGCGGATGATCGCCAGGGGATACGACGCGCGGACGGCGACGATCAAGGCCATGGAGGAGATTACTGGGCCGATCATCGCCATCACGCTGGCCCTGAGTTCGGTGTTCGTGCCATGTTGTTTCCTTGGAGGCATCACCGGCCAATTCTTCCGCCAGTTCGCGGTGACGATCGCGGTCTCGACGATCATCTCGGCGGTCAATGCGTTGACGATGACGCCGTCACGGGCGGTGCTGGTTTTCAAGACGGAGGAAGGAATCCACGGCCACGAGTTCAAGCGAGAGGCGTTGCCGTGGTGGATCTTCGGCATCCTGGGCGGGCTGTTGACGGTCCGGTTCGGACCGGCGTATCTGGCCGGCTGGTTCGGCCTCGACGGTGGATCGATCGGGGGCGGCGAAGAGGGGCTCGCGAGTGAGCTGTCCTGGACCGCGACCGCGATCTATTTCGCCCCCGGTCTGTCGCTCGGCCTGATCGTTGGGAGGCTGATCATCCGGCCGGTGAACGCCGTGCTCGGCTGGCTGTTCCGCAACTTCAACCGGCTGTTTGACCGGATGACGGATGTGTACGGCTGGACGGTTGGCAAGTCGCTTCGGATCAGCGTCATCGTGCTGCTGATCTACGGCGGATTGGTGGCGCTGACCTACGACGTCTTCCGCCGCGCCCCCTTGGGCTTCATCCCTGAGCAGGACCAGGGACGCCTGATCTTGAGTGTCCAACTGCCCGACTCCGCCTCGCTCCAGAGGACTCAGCAAGCGATGGCGAAAGTGGAGAAGATCACCCGGGAGGACCCGGGCGTGGCACATACGGTCGCCCTCTCGGGGATGTCGTTCTTGTTGCAGGCTAACGCCTCCAATTTTGGATCGATGTTCATCGTCCTTAAGCCGTTCGACGAGCGGCAGGCCCCCGGCCTGCATGCCGACGACATCATGGCCCGCCTGCGAAAAGCGTATGCCCGAGGGGTCAAGGATGCGGAGGTGCTCGTTCGAAACTCTTCAGCGATCCCCGGACTCGGCGTCGCCGGCGGTTACAAGTTAATCGTGGAAGATCGGGGCGGCCGCGGACTGAAGGACTTGCAGCGGGAGACGGACACCCTTGTGGATGCAATGAAGCACGAGCGTGGGCTGGCCAAGGCGTCCAGCCAGTTCCGATCCCATACACCACAACTCTACCTGGAAATTGACCGGACCAAGTCCCAGTCGCTGGGCCTGTCGTTCGACGACGTGAATCAAACGTTGTCGATGTATCTGGGGTCGCTCTACGTCAACAGCTACAACCAGTTCGGCCGGCACTGGCAAGTGACAGTCCAACTCGAGGGTGCTTACCGCAACCGAGTCGAGGACATCAACTTACTTCAGGTCCGGAACAAATGGGGACAGATGGTCCCGCTGGGCACACTGGTCCAGGTGCGCGAGGTCGGCGGCCCGATCTCGGTGACCCGCTATAATCTCTACACGGCCTCGCAAATCACGGGGAGCCTCGCGCCGGGAATCAGCTCCGGAGAGACCATCCAAGCCATCGACCGCCGGACCGCCGGGACCCTTCCGCTGTCCATGAAGGCCGAGTGGACCGAAGTGATGTTCCTTCAGATCCGGGCGGCGGAGAAGTCTCCACCGATGTATATTTTTGCGCTTTCAGTCGTCAGTGTGTTCCTGGCCCTCGCGGCCTTGTACGAGAGCTGGGCGTTGCCGCTGGCGGTGATCCTGGTCGTGCCGATGTGCCTGCTCTGTTCGCTCGCCGGAGTGCTGGGCACGGGACGGGACGTCAACATCTTCGTGCAGATCGGCCTGGTGGTCCTGGTCGGGCTGGCGTGCAAGAATGCCATCCTGATCGTCGAGTACGCCAAGCAGAAGCATCAGGAGGGTCTGTCGCGGTATGAGGCGACCCTGGAGGCCTGCAAGCTGCGGCTGCGGCCGATCCTGATGACCTCGATCGCGTTCATCATCGGAGTGATCCCGTTGGCCGTGGCCTCCGGGGCCGGGGCGGAGATGCGCCGGTCGCTGGGGATCACCGTGTTCTACGGCATGGTCGGCGTGACACTATTCGGCATCTTCCTGACACCGGTCTTCTTCTCCGTGATTCAGACGCTCGGTGAAACGCGGCCCTTCGTGTCGGACGCCACGCGATGGATCGGATCGACCCTCCTTGGTGGACTGGCAGGGCTAGGGATCGCGTTCTTGCTCGCGAGGCTCGACATCGTGGGATTGCCCTGGGGACTACGGGTCGGAGGTCCTACGGGAGCCCTCGCCGCCCTCGCGATACTGGACATCCATCGGAGACTCCGCCCACGATCCGCGGCTCCTGACCGAGATTCTCATCCCCGACAGAACGCCGTCGTATCGACCGGAGATCATCAGCCGTGATTTCGCGCTTCTTCATCGACCGTCCGGTCTTCGCCATCGTGCTCTCACTCGTCATCGTGCTGGCGGGCGCTGTGGCGGTGTTCACACTGCCGGTGGCGCAATACCCCGAGGTGACGCCTCCCACGGTGCTGGTCACGGCCATCTATCCCGGGGCCAACGCGATGACGGTGCGGAACACCGTCGCGGCGCCGATCGAGGAGCAGGTCAGCGGCGTGGAGAACATGATGTACATGTCGTCGCAATGCACCAATGACGGCACCTACATACTGACCGTGACCTTTCGGCTGGGCATGGACACCGACATGGCTCAGGTGCTCGTCCAGAACCGCGTCTCTCTGGCACTTCCGGTCATCCCCCAACTGGTCCAGTTCGAGGGCATCAGCGTCAAGAAGATGTCCCCGAACACCATGATGATCGTCAATCTGGTCTCGCCGGACGGTCGCTATGACAGCACGTTTCTCAGCAACTACGCGACCATTTACATCAAGGATGAGCTGGGACGGCTGCCCGGCGTCGCGGGGATTACGTATCTCGGGCAACGCGATTACAGCCTGAGAGCTTGGCTCGACCCCGCCAAGATGGCGGCACTGAACCTCAACGCCACGGATGTCGTCAACGCCATCAGCCAGCAGAACCTTCAGGTGGCCGCAGGGCAGATCGGCCAGCAGCCCGTCCCCATGGGCCAGCAATTCCAGCTCACGATCAACACTCTGGGCCGACTCGTCGAGCCGGAGCAGTTCGGCGACATCATCATCAAGGCCGGTCAGGATAACTTCATGGCCAGCCCAAGTGGGGGCGGGCAGGGCGGGCGGGCATAGTGGGGGCGGGCGGTCAGGGCGGGGCGGGCGGTCAGGATGGGGCGAACTTCCAGGGTGGACCCACCGATCAAGGGGGATCCAACAGTGAAGGCGGCCCGATGGCCCAGGCCACGGGGATCGTTCGGCTCCGGGACGTGGCGCGCGTCGAGCTCGGATCGCGTCAGTACGACCAGTCCTGCACGCTCGACGGCAAGCCGTCGGTGGCGGTGTCCATCTACCAGTTGCCGGGATCCAATGCACTGGAAACCGCCAGCGGTGTCTACGACAAGATGCGGGAGTTGAAGACCCGTTTCCCCGACGGCCTGGACTACCGGATCGTTTACGACACCACACCGTTCATCCACGAGTCTGTCGCCGAGGTATTCAAGACCCTCCGCGACGCCGTAATCCTCGTCGGCATTGTGGTGCTGGTGTTCCTCCAGGATTGGAAGGCCATGATCCTGCCGATGATCGACGTGCCGGTCTCCCTCATCGGTACATTCGCGATCATGGCCGCCATGGGTTTCAGCCTGAATAACCTGACCCTTTTTGGCCTGGTGCTTGCGATCGGCATCGTCGTGGATGACGCGATCGTCGTGCTGGAGAACATCGAGCGGCTGATTGCGACCGGCCTGGACTCGAGGACGGCGACGATCAAGGCGATGGAGGAGATCACCGGCCCGGTGCTGGCGATCACGCTGGTGCTCAGTTCGGTGTTCGTGCCGTGCTGCTTCCTGGGTGGCATCACGGGACAATTCTTCCGGCAGTTCGCCGTGACGATCGCGGTCTCGACGATCATCTCGGCCATCAACGCCCTGACGATGACGCCGTCGCGTGCGGTCATGATCTTCAAGACGGAGGAAGGCAAGCACGGCCACGAATTGAAGCGTGAGGCACTGCCCTGGTGGATCTTCGGCGTGTTGGGTGGGATGCTGACCGTCTGGCTGGCCCAGGACTACATCGTCGGTCAATTCGTTCATCTGGGACTGCTCGCGGAATCGAGCGGATCCGAGCCGGAGTCTGCCTCGGGGTGGATGCCCTGGATCCACTCCGCAGCCGCGTTCGCCCCTGGACTGGTGATCGGTCTGGTGGTCGGCCTGGCGATTATCCGGCCGGTGAACGCCGTGCTTGGATGGTTGTTCCGGGGCTTTAACCGGCTGTTTGATCGGATGACCGAGGTTTACGGCCGGATCGTCGGCGGCGTGTTGCGGATCAGCGCGATCGTACTGCTGCTTTACGGCGGGTTGCTGTTCCTGACCTACTGGGAATTCATCCGAACGCCCACGGGGTTCGTCCCTCAGCAAGACAAGGGTTATCTGCTGCTCAATGTGCAATTGCCGGATTCGGCCTCCACAGAACGCACCCAGCGCGTCATGGCGCGCATCGAAGCCCTGGCGCGCAGACGCCCGGTGTTGCACACACAGTCGGCGTCTCGGGCCAGTCGCTGCTGCTGAATGCCAACGTGCCCAATCTCGGCTCGCTATACGTGATGCTCGAGGAATTCTCTCATCGCTCGATATCGCCGACGAATCACTTCTTGCGATGGCTCGAGAATCCCGACCTCGAGGCCCGGCTACGCAGGATGTTCGGCATCAAGAAGGTCCCATTATTAGACAGCGACTCGATCGCCGAGGCATTGCAAGAACGCTGTCAACGCGAGGTGCGCGGGGCGATCGTCACGACGTTCGGGGCACCGCCAATCGACGGCCTGGGCACGACGGGCGGATTCAAGCTGATCATCGAGGATCGCGGCAATCTCGGCGTGGATACTTTGCAGCGTATTAGCGATCAGATCGTGGAGCGGGGCAAGCGGACGCCCGGTCTCCAGGGCCTGTTCAATAGCTCGAGGGCGAATACACCTTGGTTGTACCTCAATATCGATCGGACCAAGTGCATGGCCTTGGGCGTTCCGGTCAATGAGGTATTCAACACGTTGCAGGTCTATCTGGGCTCCTACTACGTCAACAACTTCAACAACTTCGGCCGGTCGTGGCAGGTGAACGTTCAGGCCGACCAGCGGTTCCGCGGAGACGCCCAGGACATCCGGCAGCTCCAGGTGCGGAACAACAAGGGACAGATGATCCGCCTGGCCACGTTGCTGGACGTGAGCAACACCAGCGGGCCGGTCTCAGTAATGCGGTACAACATGTACTCGTCCACCGCGATCACCGGCAATCCGGCTCCGGGGACGAGCTCTGGTCAAGCTATCGCGCTGATGCAAGAGATTGCCGACCAGGAACTACCGCGGTCGATGGCTTCCGACTGGACGGAGCTGGCCTTCATGCAGCTCCAGGCCGGGAATACGGCCACTGGAGTCTTCGCACTGGCGGTGGTGTTCGTCTTCTTGGTGCTGGCGGCCCAGTATGAGAGCTGGAAACTGCCGTTGGCGGTGATCTTGGTCGTACCGATGTGCCTGCTCTGCTCGCTGGTTGGCGTGAATCTCGCCGGCATGGACGTGAGTCTCTTCACCCAAATTGGGTTTGTCGTGCTGGTCGGGCTGGCGAGCAAGAATGCCATCTTGATCGTCGAGTTCGCCAAGCAGAGCCAGGAAGCG
This sequence comes from uncultured Planctomycetota bacterium, assembly GCA_963845755.1. GTDB lineage: Bacteria > Planctomycetota > Planctomycetia > Isosphaerales > Isosphaeraceae > CAWJTV01. The sequence continues at coordinate 760,033 of CAWJTV010000005.1, read as the reverse complement.
GGCGTCTCGCGGCGCGAAGCCACGCTTCAGGCTTGCCGGCTAAGATTGCGACCGATCTTGATGACTTCTTTCGCCTTCATCTTCGGCGTCCTGCCGCTGGTGGTCGCCGAGGGAGCCGGCGCCGAAATGCGACGGTCGTTGGGGACGGCCGTGTTCGGGGGCATGCTTGGCGTCACCGCGTTCGGCATCTTCCTCACGCCGGTGTTCTATTACGTCATTCAGTGGTTCGGCTCCGACAAGCAGCCGATTCAAGCACCGTGCTTGACCAATGGGCTTCCATCGGCGGGTAACGAGGTGACCGTTGCGGCGCCTTCCCCTGCGAAGTCCCGTACCTTCCATGCGGATTTTCCCGAGAACTCGCGGTGAATTGCCGATCGGCCTCCGGAAAACGGCTCGATGATGGTCACGGCGTGATCGTCATTGGAATCTCAGCCGAGGTGGTTCGTTCGGCGATGAGGTCGGTCTCGACCATACGGAGGCGATAGGAGCCCGGTTCGAGTGGAATCGGCAGGTTGATTCGGTACCACACGAAGTAGTCATGACGAGGGCGACGGCAGACATCCTCAGCCGTCTGTAGAGCCTGCTCCCAGACGATCGGGCCTTCGCCGTCGGATCGTAGCTCGAGATGTGACGAGAGCCGCGACACGAACTGATCGCCGCGAGCCTCGTACTCGAGACCGGCCATCTCGCAATAGACGAGTATCGGTCGTCCGGGTTTGATTGCGGTTGAGTCCAGAGGTTCGAACGACCCGAATCTTTCCACCTTCCTGCAAAGCTTCAACTCGGTGATACGCATCGGTGGCCGTTGGTCCTGAGTAGGACCGGCAACGTCAACCGGATTGGGCTGAACCGGGTCCTCGGCTCGCTCGATGGCAACGTCCTGCTTCGATTCGGACTCAGGGTCGCGCGGAGGCTCGGGCCGCGCATTGCTGGACCTCTCAGGGGCTGCTGTCCTAGCTGGATTCGTGACTTGATCATTGCTAGGGATCGGCACGGAGACGCGTGTTGTGATGATTGACGATTCGTCCTGCCCATGCAAGAGCGAAATGGGTAGAGGCGAAGGTTCCTCGGGATGCTGTTGGGGTGGAGCGACGAGGACCGGATTCTTGGCAGGTTCGGTCATGGGCCCCGAAGGCTTCGATCCCTCCCAATCGGGGATCGAAGGGGTCGGCAAGACCATGAATGCCCCAGGGAGCGGCTCGGTCGCGTCGCCCAAACGCAAAGACTCGGAATGCTGGCGAATCACGTCCTCGACTCGGCGGATATCGGCGTCAAGGAGGGGTGTCGATGCGGGAGGCGTGGCAGGTCGGGGAGTATCGCCGGACGGTAGTGGCATCGGACTCGTGGGAAGCGCGGTCGGCTCGATCACTGCCTCGGCACCGGCGGCGGTCGGCGTGACCAGTGGCGGCGAACCAGTCTGAAGGGCTGTGGGATCCCTCCGCGAGGGCTTCAACCCGGTCGATACGGTTGGGGGTGGCGGCTGCACGGAAAGCAAGGAGGTCGCCTGCTCATCCGTGCGCACCGCAATTCCCGTCTCCCGGCCGGGAGTCGAGAGGTTATTCGAACGCCCGTCGGCTTGCAACTCGCCCGCCGGCGTGAGGTCCGGTAGTGGACTCGGGGACGGGCGGAGGTTCGACGACCTGAGACAACCTATCGGAACGGCCGAACAGACCACGCCAATCAGGATCAGGCTGGTCCGCCGGGTCCGGCGATCGTGCGGCATTCGGACGACCTCTGGTTTTCGGGAAGCCTGAAGGTCTCGAGAAGGCTGAAGGCCGAAGGATGAGTAGTCGGTTCTCTTTCTTCTGCTTTCAGCATTCCGATGTTGACTGACCCGCTGAAACGCGGGGAGACATGCCCCTGACTCAAGCATCAGGGATACGCGGTCGATTTACCGGAACCGCAGGAATCTGGCAAGGTCAACCTCCATAAGATCCCTGCGTCGGGTGGAAGACGCGGTTCGCGCGGCGTTCGATCCCTGGTAAGCTGTCAAGGTGAGTTTCCCAGATTGTCTATCACCCGAAGTCCAAGGAGGGACCTCCGATGCCTTTCCAGAAGTCACCATCGATGGATCGAGACGGCGTCGAGCGGCTCGCCGAAGGGTGGGGGAAAGTCGTGGCCCGGCGCGTCCACGATGAGGTCGGGCCCGAGTTGGATCTCGACGCCGACGACATCGAGCAGATGGCCATCACCGCCGCCCGCGCCGTCGCTCGGGGCACCATCGCCGATCTGCTGGAGCGGAAGGCCGCGCTGCTGGGGCCCGAGCAACCCTGCCCGACGTGTCAGCGGCCTTGCGCCGTACAGCGCGAGCCGCGGGCCATCGACTTCTGGGGCGGCGCGGTCACCTACGCCGAGCCCCAGTGCCACTGCCCGGCCTGCCGCCGGGATTTTTTTCCCTCAGCGCCCGGCGCGTACGGCTGACGTCCCATGACTACAGCCCCTCGGTAGTCCGCAAGATCGTCCGTTCCGCCACCCGCGAGCCCTCCTTCCGCGAGGCAGCCGAGGCCGTCGCCGAATTGGCCGAGGTGGACATCAGCGGCCGGCAACTCGACCGCATCGCCCGCGAACTCGGCGAGCAGTTGCGGTCCCAGCGGGATGAGCAGGTGGACCGCTTCCAGGCCGGCACGCTCGAGCCGCGCGTCGCGACACGGCCAGCCCTGGCGGTCGTCGAGGTCGATGGCGGCCGGCTCCAGATCCGCGGCGCGGGCCAGGGGCCGGGAGCCCACCAGGCCGCCTGGCACGAGGACAAGATCGCGATCCTGGCGACGATGGCCCCTGTCGTCTCCGAGTGCGACCCCGAGCCGGAATTGCCCGCCTGTTTCCGCGATCGGGCCTACGTCGAGAAGGTCATCGGGGCCATCGGCGGGACCGGACCGATGGGCCCGCCGGCCCCCGAGATCCAGGAGCCCGCCGTGCTGCCGATCCCGGCCGTCGCCGAGGCCGCCGAGCCGCGCGGTACGCCGGAGCTATCGGTGCGCACCTACGTGGCCACGACCGCCCCGGTCGATCGCTTCGGGCCGATGGTCGCCGCCGAGGCCCGACGGCGGAACTTCGCCGCGGCCGCCGCCCGGGCGTTCTTGGGGGACGGCTCGGCCTGGATCTGGGGGCTGCACCGCCGCTCTTTCCCGACCTTCGTGGCGATCGTTGACTTCCTCCACGCCCTGGCCCACCTCTTCACGGCGGCCCGGGTCATGGTCGCCGACACCGAGGGCCGCTGGGAGTCATTCCAGGCCTGGGCGGAGGCCTGCTGGAACGGGCGGGTCGATCGGGTGATCGCGGAGCTTCGCACCTGGTGTGATACCCAGATCGCCTTGTGCGGGTGCCCGCTGGAAAGGCTAGCCGACGACGACCCCCGGAGGATCGTCGCGCGGGTGCTGGGCTACCTGGAAGACAACCGGGAGCGGATGGACTATCCGCGCCTATCGTCGCGAGGGCCTCCCGTGGACGACCAGCCACGTGGAGTTCGACGGTGAAGATATTCAACCGCCGGGTGAAGGGGTCGGAGAAGTTCTGGAGCGAGGCCGGTGCCGAAGCGATCCTCCAACTCCGTGCGGCCTTCCTTTCCGAAGATGGCCGCCTGGACCGCCACCTCAAGGAGCGGCCCAGCAGCCCGTTCCGCAGCTACAAAGCCAGGAAGACTGGGGAAGCCGCGTAACTCGTCAGAAAAACGAACCGCGTCTTCCACCCCCCTGCGTCCCTGCGTCGAGCGCGTAGCGGGGCACTCTCGATTCCCCATTCTTTCTTCCGGATTCACGATCCTGGTTGGCGACGCTCGCGGTCCTCGGAATCAGGAATCGGGGATTGCGCTCGATCTCTGGACGGACGCCGCATCAGGCTCATTTCACCACATCGGAGATCTGGCCGAGGAAGCTCGCGCGATCCTGATGGGCTGTCTGATCGAGTCGACGGGCGTCCTGGATTGTCACGCGCCGGAAGTCGATCTCGTCGCCCGGACTGAGCTGGCCCAGGCGGTCAAGATCGGCAGAGATCACATGTGCGACATGGGGATAACCTCCCAAAGTTCCGCAGTTTACGCCCAGCACGATGAGTTGACCGCCGGCTACCTGGATGGCGCCGGGGGCCACCGGGGTCGAGAGCCGTTCCGGATTGGAGGCGACGACTACCGGAACACCCTCGAGGCGCAAGCCCATGCGATCGCTGCGCGAACCGACGCGGAACCGGCGAACCGCCCAGAACGTGTCCTCGAGCCCCGGAATCCCACCGACGTCTGGACCATCGATCACGCGGAAAGGCTCGGCATCAGGGGACTCCCAAATCGGCCCGATAGGCCATCGCCTCAGCGTGGATCCGCGTTCGGCCGGCAGGACATCGCCGGTCCGGAGGCGAGATTCCGACGAGCGACTGCCGAGACAGCGCGGCGTCTGCCATCCGCCTCTGACGGCGAGATAGGTCCGTGCTCCTTCTCGGGTCCGGCCCAGGATGAGTCTCTCTCCCTCCAAGAGCGACCAGCACAAGGGAATGCGGAGCGATTGCTCGATCCCTTCCGGCCCCACGACCTTCGCCTCCATCGGTGCACCGGCCATCGCCAGCGCAAGTGGCCCGGCGGCCTCATAGACGCCGCCGTTGAGCGTCAGTTCTAGGACCGCACAGTCGGCGAAATTGCCAAGGAGGGCATTGGCCAGATCCGCCGATCCACGGTCGAACGCACCACCGGGGCTCACTCCGCGCTCGCGATAGCCGGGACGCCCCGCGTCTTGCACCGTCGTGCTCAAACCGGGATCGATGACGCGAAGACCGGTCATGGTCCGGGATTCCCATGCATCCCCTCAACAAACGATCCCCCTTCGCTCAGAAAACTCTGGATCCGGATTCCGTGCGCCTCGAGGAGCCGGCGGACGAGCCGAGCGTTGTTGACACGGCGCAGGTCGTCGCCGTGAATGCAGAGCGTCGCGACCCGCTCGTCCGCTGCCAATCGAAGCAGGTGGGCTTCCATCTCGTCGGGATCCTGGAGTACAGCACCCGGCGAGCTGCGTGGGACGAGCGAGCCATCAACGCGGTATCGTCGGTCGGGGAAGCCTTCCGCGATGTAGTGGACGCCTGCGGCTGCGGCCAGGTGCTCGAGCAGCGTATCCGGTTGTCCCAGGAGCGAGACACCCAGCCGGACGACCGCTGCGACAACCCCTCGGGCGATCTCCGGTTGTCGCTGGGCCTGGTTGTAAAGCGCTCCGTGCGGTTTGAGGAATCGGACCGGAATGCTGGCCTCGTCCCCGAGTTCGTTCAAGGTTGAGAATTGCTCCACGATCAAGTTCTGAACGGCCTCCGACGTCATCTCGCGCTCGAGGCGGCCGAAATGCTCGCGGTCGGGGTAGCCGGGATGGGCACCGATCACGATTCCGCAATCCCGGGCGTCGCGTAACGTCCGCCGCATCCCCTCCAGACTGCCGGCATGGGCACCACAGCTTATGCTCGCCGAGGTCACCGTCTCGAGTAGCGCTCGATCGTTGGGACAGTCTTCGCCCAAGTCGGCATTGAGGTCAATCGTCGGAAACCGACGAACCGGTGGTGATTTCTTCAAGGCGTTCATGGTGTCGAGCCTCGAATTCCGCAGCCTCGATCGGCTGGAACCGGATCCGGTCGCCCGGCCGAATCGGGAAATACTCATCAGTCAAGTCCACAATGCAGAGCGGCGTTCGACCGAGCAGTTGCCATCCGCCCGGCGACTCCTCGGGATAGATCCCCGTTTGACGGCCGGCTATCGCGACCGATCCGGCCGGGACACGAGGACGGGGTGATTCGCGACGCGGCAATCCGCTGATCGCTGGCGGCAAATAGCCCGCGTAAGGGTAACCTGGCTTGAATCCGATCGCGAAGACGTCGTACTCTTTACCAGCATGCAAGGAGATCACGTCGCCTTTGCTCAGATTCAGACAATGGGACACCGCCTCCAGGTCGGCCCCGTCGTAAAGAACCGGGATGACCCATAGCGCTCCGTCCCGGACTGAAGATGCACCGGGTTCGACCGCTCGGAGTTGGGTTTCGAGGTCCGAGAGGTCGACCCGATCCGGGTCGGCGAAGACGGCGACCTCTTGATAGGCAAGGACCACATCGAGGACCCCCCGCCAGGCGCGGTCCCGCACGGCGGCGGCCCAGCCGGCAGCATCGCGCTCAGTCGCAAAATGAGCGAGGTAGGCGCGGTCACCCAGCGGACCGAACGCGATCATTGCCATAGGAATTCCTTGACGCCGATTGGTATCCTAAAAGTTGACGATTTCCGTTGGTGAGGACCAGGCCGGGCTCGATTGTCCAGGTATCACACAGGGCCCAGTCTACCCTACTCTTGCTAGAAGGGTCATCGCCAAATGATCGCACACGTGCTGATCTTGGTTCTCATTCTGACCGGCGCGGAGGGACCGCCCGGCGACGCCGCGAAGTCATCAGCCGCCGCCGACCACATCACGCTGCGGGACGGCTCGGTCATTCTGGGATTGGTCACCTCTGCCACATCGGGCGCACGAGGCTCTGTCGAGTTCCTGGTGCGTCGGGACTGGGCGGGGAAGAACGTCGAGGATCACCTGGCTCTCTGGGATCAGTCGATGCTGACGGGGGTTCGCCGCGCAGCGACTCAACGCGCGAAACGACTGTCCGCCTGGCGAAAGGAACGGATGGCGTCACCAGGCGTCGGCCCGGACGATCGCATCGTCCAATGGATCGATCGCGAGCTGAATCGCCTGGGGAATCCCGAAGACCTGGCTCGATCCACCCTGGTCAGCGTGCGGTTGCCGCGAAGCGAGGTCCGCAAATTAACGCAGCGGCCGGTCTCCGTCCAGCGATTGTTCCGGCTCGCCTGGCTGAGCGAGCTACCGAATCCCGAGACGATGCCAGTGGACGAGCTGAAGAATGCCCTCGAAGCCCGGGGATATAACCCCGACGCTGCCGGCAAGAGGCCGCCCGCCCCGCTCGATCGGCTCTTGCCGCCGGCCTCCGAGTCCGAAGCGGTCTGGCAAGGACGTCGAGCCGCGACCGAAGTGGCGATTGATCCGGGCCTCCGCTTCCTTCGCTACCAGGACTTCGTCCTGCCCGAACCTCAGCCTGGCGATCCTCCATTCAACGCCATGGGACTCTCGACCGCCGTCTCCGGACTGAAGCAACTCCTTGATCCGGCTGCGGCCCAGGGCCAACCGGATCCGGTGCTGGAGAAGCTTCAAGCCATCGCGGCCCGGGGACGGAGCGGGGCCGTTGTGACTCGCCTGGCGATTGGGCCCGCCAGTGTTACGGTCGAGTCGACCTTGTGGATCCGCACCGGGGGCGTGCGCTGGATCCCGTTCGGATCACGAACCGCCACCGTCCGGCCCGAAGAGCTCCGACCTGAGGCCGGTCGTGACCTCGCCGAGGACCCCCAGATCAAGAGTGCTTTCCGCATGGTCGAGACGCTTGGCCTGGGCGCGATTCCTCAGGAGTACAAGGATCAAAGCCTGCGCGTCGGCGCCGCAACACAGCGGGCGCTCAGCATGTCTCGATCCGCCTTCGATCAGGATCTAAACGCGATGATGCTTCCGGTCCTGGAACCGGCCCAGGAAAAGTCCGCTAAGGCGGCAGCCCAGCCCGCAGCCGATCCTGCTACGATCCCGGCTTCTCGGCGCCGATCCGTGCTCGGCCCTCCCGATCGCTAAGTCCGAAACACCTCGGGCCGAGCGAACTATCAAGGAGCGTCGGCACGAGGCGAGAGTCTTCGCCTGGGGCGATCGGAGTCGAGATAGTCCAGCAGGTCCGGGCGAAGGTCGCCGTGAGAGTCGTATCCGCTGTGCTGCTGAGTCGACCTCTCGATGAAACGGAGCCGGTATTCGTCATAAGCCGGCTGGAAGATCAGAAAGGCGGCCACGGCGAGAGTCAACAATGGGCCGCCTCGCCGCGAAAGCATCGCGCCGCCCTCACCGACCAGCAGGTGGATCGAGGGAACGAGGAAGATCAGTAGCCGGCCATGGAAGGGGTACTGGTGTAGAACAGAGGCCATCAGCGCGAAGAGGATCGGGGAGACGAGAAGATAGAGCCCTCCGGGCCAACGCCGTGAGAGCGAGAATGCCCCGAGGACGAACAATCCCAGCGCGAGGAATGCCGAGGGGAGCACGCCGAGTGGAGTAAGGAGGTCGGCCGGACTGTCGAACGCATTGATGATCTGCCAGAAGTCCCGACTCAATTCGTCGAACGTGCGTGGGATCGGCAGAAACGCGAAGTCCCACCAATCCCAGATGAACCGTTCCTTGCTCAAGATCCGGTGCGAGACGGCGAAGCACGCGGCGAAACTCGCGAGCCAGGTCAGCCCAGTAGCCCCCAGCAAGAGGCATTGCCGCCAGTCTTTGCGTAGGGCCGCCACCCCGATCGAGTACGTTCCGACACCCGCCAGCACCAGAGCCAGAGGATAGGAAAACCAGACTCCGACCAGACCAAACGCGGCGACCGCCAGCAGCCTTCGGGTCGTCAAGTATGTGGGAGCGGACTGCGACGACTCGGTTGCCGTCGACGCCGGCGTCGGGCCGGCCGCCAGGAGCAGCGCGATCAGGGTCAGCGCTAGGTCGGACGAGTATTGCTTGAGTTCCGAAGAGTAATAGATCAGCCAGTCACACAAGGCGAAGAGGCCCGTGGCGATCGGGGCAGCCCGGCCCATCACGTAACGTCGGGCCGCCGAGCGGAAAAGGAACATCGATGCAACGCCGCATACCAGCGAGATCAGCCTGGCTTGCTGCGCGTCATCTCCCGGCAGTCGGACCAGCAATCGCGCGAGCACGAGAAACCCCGGCGGTGCCAGTTGATACTCGGAGAGGGTCGTCTGGAAATCGAAGACCCCGAGCGACACGAGATTGTCGAGCAGAGATTGCTCGTCCTGGTAAAGCCTGCGGAAATCGGCGAAGTCGACGAGGCGAAGGGCCACTCCCACCGCGACCGCCAGCCATGTCCAGGTGTCACTCGTAACCTGGAGTTGCCTCGATGCAGTCAGCCAGCCCCAGACGCACCGCCAATGGACGGTGCTTACTCGTCTACGAATCATCCGACCACCTCGCCATGATCGCGCGGTCAGCCATAGAATTCCTGGGAGCGCCTTGGAGTGTCTGAACTTCCCGGCCGACCGTGTTTTACGAACGCCCATTCCAATCGTCAATTGCTCTTGGAAGGCTCCCCGAAGGGTTCGCTCCGGACCCCCCGAAATGGATCCCCCACGAGGCGCCCCGGATGTCACAAACCCATCGATTGCCCGTTATTTGTTTGGGCTCGACACGACGGACCCCTGAGAGGAGGTATCGCGATGCGAATGGGACTTCTGGCGGATATCCACGAGGACGTCGATCGGCTCGCGATGGCCATCGCGCGCTGTCGCTGCGAGGGCGCTGACCAACTGTTCACGCTCGGCGACATCTTCGAGAACGGAGTACGGTTTGCCGAGGCCGTGGACCTGCTGCGTGAGGCCGACGTAGCCGGAGTCTGGGGCAATCACGAATTCGGCCTCTTCGCGGGCCGCGGCGATTCGGTCGAACGCCCGTTTGCCTGGACGACCCTCGATTACATGCATCGACTCAAAGCCCGCATGGAGGTCGAAGGAGTGCTCCTGAGTCACGTACTGCCCTGCCTGGATCCTACCGACATCGAGCAGCCGTGGTACGTTGAGCGAGCCCCGGAAACCGTTGAGGCGGCCGCCCGGAACTTCGCGGCCTTTCCTAACCGCAGGATGTTCGTCGGCCATTTCCACCGATGGTTGGCCGTGACCCCTGAGGGACCCATGGATTGGCGAGGAAATCGGCCGATTCGCTTCGAGGCCAACCACCGCTATCTCGTGGTCGTCGCGGCAGTCCGGGACGGCTGGTGCGCGATCTACGATACAGTATCCGACAGTCTCTCCCCCTACAACCTCCACGTAAAACGTACCTGTTGAGCCAGCCCGCGAGTCCGGGTATCGTAACTCAGCACGATCGTGGAAGGAAAGCATTGAGGAACCCTCGGGGCGGGGCAGGTCATCCGAGTTGTCGCCGACCCGAGTAAGTTGATCAGTGAAGTTGGTTGTGAGGCGCAATCCAGGCGAAAGGGGCGGGATGGATGGGACTATTCACGGGGAAAAAAGGACTGATTCTGGGTGTTGCGAATGATTTTAGCATCGCCTGGGCGATTGCCAAGAAACTCCACGAAGAAGGGGCCGAGCTGGGTTTCACTCATCTCCCGGGCGATAAGATGGAAAGGCGCGTCCGCAAGGTGGCCGAGCCGATCGGGGCCAAGCTGATCACATCGTGCGACGTTCAGAAGGACGAGGACGTGGCCCGTGTGTTTGGCCAGGCGCGCGAGACCTTCGGCACGATCGACTTCGTGCTGCATTCGATCGCCTTTGCGCCTGTGGATGACTTGAAGTGCCCATTCGTCAATGCCAGCCGTGATGGATTCAAGGTGGCGATGGACATCAGCGTGTACTCACTTGCGATTGTGGCGCGTCAGGCCATCGAGGCGATGCCCGATGGAGGGGCGATCGTCACATTGACCTATTTCGGCGGCGAGCGGGTCGTGCCGGGATATAACCTGATGGGCGTATGCAAGGCGGCGCTCGATGCCTCGGTCAAGTACCTGGCATACGACCTGGGGCCAAGGAAGATCCGGGTCAATGCCGTTTCGGCGGGTCCGGTCAAGACCCTGGCCGCCTCGGCCGTCGGCGATTTCGATAAGCTGGCCAGCCTGTATGAGATGTCGGCGCCGATGGACCGCAACATCACTCGCGAGGAGGTCGGCGCCGCGGGAATGTTCTTGCTCTCCGATCATGCCGCCGGGATCACCGGAGAAATCCTCCACGTCAACTGTGGCTACAACGTCATGGGGTCACCTGGCCGGGCGATCGAGAAGGTCAAGCGCCTCATACTGGCCAAGGTCCAGGCGGCCCACCCCGAACTTGCCGCTGCGCTGCAGGATGACGAAGAGCTGAAACAACTATGAACGACGAGTCCGCCGAGCGGCCCATAAGGGTCGGGATCGGGCTGGTCCGGCGTGGCGACGCCTTCCTCGTGCGACGTCGCCCTGCCGGGACCGTCTATGCGGGGTACTGGGAATTTCCCGGAGGCAAGTGCGAGCCAGAGGAGACTCCCGACCAGGCCACGGCCCGCGAATGTTACGAGGAAATCGGCCTGCGCATCGTCGTGGGTGCGCTCCGCTGTACCGCGACCCACCGGTATCCCCACGGTCTCGTTAAACTGCACTTTTACGACTGCACCACCGAAGATCCCGCCGAAGATCCCGCCCACGAGTCGGGCTTCCTGTGGATCCCGGTCGGGCGGCTTGGGTCGCTTCGTTTCCCGGAGGCGAATGAGGCGGTGCTACGAGACCTCGAACAACAAGGCCCGCGAACGTCATTGGACCGAAGTGCCTCAGCAGGACCTGGAACCTGAGATGGGCTCGGGCCCACGCGGGGCCCGTGAGCCCGAGGGATGTCATGGTTGCAAGTGTCTAATCATCAAAATTTCCACTTAAATTCTATCTTGGATCGATTCGATGGGAGGCGGCGCGTTCCGCGTTCAAGGGACGGGGTTCAGGTTCAATGGGATCGGAGGCTCGCGGTCCACGACGTTGTCGATCAGCCCGTACTCGCGGGCCTCTTCGGGCGACATGAAGCGATCACGGTCGGTATCGTCCTGGAGTCGCTCGAGCGTTTGCCCGGTGTGCTTCTGGTAGATCTGGTTGAGTTGCTTCTTCATCCGGATGAATTCCTCGGCATGGATCATGATCTCGGTGGCCGTTCCCTCCATCCCAGCCAGCGGCTGGTGGATCATGATCCGGCTGTGGGGCAGGGCGTTGCGCTTCCCCTTGGCTCCCGCGGACAGAAGCAGCGACCCCATGCTGGCGCACTGTCCGATGCAGTAAGTGGCCACGTCACACGAGACCCATTGCATGGTGTCGTAGATGGCCAGGCCAGCGGTCACGCTTCCGCCGGGACTGTTGACGTAGAGATGGATGTCCGCCTTGGAATCCTGGTGGGCCAGGACGAGCATCTGGGCAACGACCAGGTTTGCCACAGTGTCATCGATGGCCGAGCCCAGGATGATGATGCGATCCTGGAGCAGGCGGGAATAAATATCCATCGCCCGCTCTTCACGACCGCTTCGTTCGATCACGATCGGGACAAGTGGCATGGTGGTTGAGCCCTTCTGCAATAGGAGCCGTCGGCCGCGGGCCGTGCGGATCTGAAAAGTCGCGGATGGAGGATTCCCTGTACCCCGTGGAACGAACGTGACGGCATGCGAGAACGGTTGAATTTGATTCGTTCGCAGCCTTTCAGGTGACGGATACCGGCGTGCCTTTCTCGCCGGTCATCCGACCGACGACTTCATCGACCAGGCCATATTCCTTGGCCTGGATGGCGGTGAGGTAGCGGTCGCGTTCGGTATCCTTGGCGACGCGCTCGATGGGCTGGCCGGTGTGCTTCGCGAGGATCTCGTTGATTACCTGCTTGCTCCGCACGATCTCCTCGGCCTGGATCTCGATGTCCGAGACCTGGCCGCCGACCTGGCCGTACGGCTGGTGAATCATGATCTTGGAATGCGGCAGGGCGAACCGCTTCCCTTTGGTACCCCCGGCCAGTAGGACCGCCGCTCCCGAAGCGGCCAGGCCGATGCAGTATGTGGCGATCGGACTGTCGATGAACTGCATGGTGTCGTAAATCGCCAGGGTGCTCGTGACGCTCCCCCCCGGACTGTTGATGTAGAAGCTTATGCCCTGCGTCCGGTTCTCGTACTGGAGGAACAAGAACTTCATCACGGTCAGGTTGGCCACGGCGTCGTTGATCACGCCTTCGAGGAAAACGATGCGATTCTCGAGCAGTAGATCGCCGAGGGTCATCTGGCGTTGTCGCGCGTAGTCGCGATAACGCTGTAGCGATGGATCGGCGAGAGGATGTTCGCGAGGCATGAATGGATCCTTCGCAATCAAGGGCCGGCCGGCGAGACGGCGTGACTCGTCGGCGACATCACTCGGGTTGAAGCGGATCGGGTTGAGTCGGACGTCTTCTTGTAAATCGGAACAGGCCGATCGGATGAATCAAGGAGGCCTTCCGGTGGCTTCCCGGCCGATTCGAATCGGACCAACGCGATCGCACCGGGCATCAGTCCGCGGGCGGATTCACGATCCATCGGACGATCGGGGGTTTGCTTCATCAGTGGCGTTCTTGGGAGCTTCGACGCCGTGGGCCTCGGGCTCCACGGTGATGTTGACGGTCTCGACGCGCCCCTGGGGCTGGTCCGTGTCCACGACGATGTCCTCGATCGTACTGGACTCCAGGATGTGGTCGAGGACCTTGCGTTCGAGGATCTGGGTCGTCAGGTCGTCGGTCACACCCTCCTTCTCCAGCCGGGCACGAACCCGACGCACGCTCTCGCCGGACCGCTCGGCGATCGCTTCAATCTCCTGTTCGACGTCAGACTCGTCGGGTTTGATCTGTTCGGCTTCGGCGATCTTGGCCAGGAGCAAGAACTCCTTGAGCGACTGAAGGGTCGTCTCGTGGGCATTGGCTTTGATCTCGGCCTCGCGGGCCCGGATGTCGTCTTCCGTCAAACCCTCCTGGCGGAGCTCCCGGACCAGCCGACGGACCGTGTTTGCCTCCTCTCGAGAGACCAGATCGGCGGGGAGTTCGAATGGAGATTGCGGGAGCAGCAGATCCAGGATTTGCCGTCGCAGCGCCTGCCGCTGCAGGGAGTAGAGTCGGCGTTTGAGCGCTTCGTGAACGGCCTCGCGGAGGTTATCGAGCGAGTCGAACCCGATGGAGGTCAAGAACGCCTCGTTGAGCTCAGGGAGGCGCATTTGCTTCAAGTCGTGGACGCGTATGTCCGCACGAAGACGCGCACCCCTGATCTTGGGATCACGAGCCGCAGTCCCCATCTCCACATCCACCTGACGACTCTCGCCCGGCTTGACGCCGGCCACCTGAGCACCGATCCTCGGGAATGTGCCCTCGTCAAAACGCATCTCGGGCTCGAGTCGAAACTGGGATTCCTTGATCTCGGTCAAGACTTGACCGGCCGTGTTGACAAAGACGAGATCGGCCGTGAGGTAATCGCCGAGTTCGGCGCCGCCGCTGAGCTTCGGAACGATTTGACCGTGGCGCTCGAGGTGGATTCGGAGCTGGGTCTCGATGTCCGAGTCGGTGATCGTCTTGACGGGTCGCTTCAGTGACAGACCCTTGTAATTCGGGAGAGTGAACTGCGGCCGAACTTCGACATCCATCTCGAAGTTCATCGGTCCGTCATCCGGCAATTCGATGGCCGCGACATCGAGCTGCGGGCTGGGTGATCGGTTCGAGTTGATAATCCTGGTCGAGCTGTTCTAGCGACGACATGAGAAGCTTGGACTTGACCTGATCGGAGACCTCCTTGCGGAACCGCTTGACGACCAATTGACGGGGAGCTTTCCCCGGCCGGAACCCCGGCACAACGGCTTCCTTGCGGAGGTTTTCCAACGATTCGGTATACTGCAGTTCGATCTCGGATCGAGGGATCGAGACCTTGATATGCTTCTTGCACGGCCCGGCGTCCGTGATCTCGACGGACATGCCTAATTTCGGCTTTACGATCGCGCCAGCTTCCGGCTCGTCTCCGACCGAAACGGCCGAGCCGCTCTCACGATCCAGGTCATCGGTGCTCATCAGAGGCGTTCCCTCGGGGTGACAACAGGTCGGGATGGCCTGGTCCGCCATCACGCAACCAAAGCGCTCGAGCGAGAGCCGCCAACCCAGGATGGCATCGATCAAGAGCGGGAGAAGGGATTTGAACCCTCGACACCCACGTTGGCAACGTGGTGCTCTACCCCTGAGCTACTCCCGCTTGTTCCACAGGGTCTCGACATGGAGCGAACGCACCGAGAACCCTCTCGGTCGCAGTCCAGACCACGACCGATTTCAGTATAGCGCCGTTGCCCCGGATTGCAAGCCATCTTCCGGCAAAAGCCGGGGTACCACGTCGATCGGTCAGTCCCTTGGGGCAGCCGCCATCGACGGTGAGCGAGACCGACTGAGGGCTCCGAAAAAACCAGGGTTCGCGAAAGTTCTGGGAACCTTTCCATTTGCGTATTCGGCCGCCAGACGATAATTTATGAGGAGAGCCCATCTTCGCCGCATCGCTGCAAAACTCCAGGGCATTCCATCGGGACGAAGCCACGATGAATTACGTACTTCAGGTGGTTCGCGGCCGCAGCGCCACCACGACGCTCAAGCTGGCCGACGGCGTCACCAGCCTTGGCCGCCACGACGATTGCGTTGTCCGCATCAAATCATCCCAGGTCAGTCGTTGACATTGTGAGGTCTTCGATGTCGGGGGCAAACTGACGGTCCGGGACCTCGGTAGTTCGAACGGTACATTCGTCAATGGCAAGCGAGTTACCGGCCAGCAGACCCTCAAGGTCGGGGATGAGCTGACGGTCGGTGCGGTGACGCTTCGTGTGGCGACGCTTGGCCAGCCGGTCGCGGCGTCCCACGCTGCCCCCGAGTCCAAGCCGGGAGATACCGCCGTCGTCGAGGCCGTTGCCATCGGTGACGAAGACGAATTCGAGATTGAATTCGATGAAGGCGAACCCGAGGCGGAATTCGAGACGATTCCCCTTGCAGAGGCCGAGGGCCCGCCGCCGGCCGCGACTCCCGTTGCCAAGGGCGACGGAAATCGGAAGCCGGTCGTCCCACCGCCCGCGAGGATGACCGGACCGGAACCAGCGGCTAAACCCAAACAGGAAGATGAGGCGGTGGCCCAATTCCTCTTAGATCTCGATATCGACGAGGAATGATCAACGGATTCCTCCTCGACCTGCGGGGAGACGCGAATCGCACTCTTTGACTTGACCGTCGCTGCCCAGAAGACTCGAAACTCGTCAATGATGGAGGAGAGGCTCGGAACGCTGTGGGTGCGAACTCGCCCTACTCTCGACGTTGATTCACGGCTGCTTTGAAGATCCATGCCGGACACCTTCGGATCCGCCGAATCCGCGTTCAAATTCATGCGCGTCTCGATTGTTGCTTCGATGATCGCGACATCGTCAACCATCAAGCAGAACGATGAACTCGGCGTTCAATTGCAACTCTGTTCGCGAGTCAGACGTGTCTGATGGTAGACAATCGTTGGTGATATAAATCACCATTCTCACCAAGGGAGCGAGCCTCGTGTTGATTGGGAGGGCCACTTCAAGCTTGCGTGCGGAGAAAATTGTCGTTTTTCCTGGCAGGTCGTTGATTTCTTCGGAGAAACGCTTTAAATAGCTTGCAGTGCCCGAACTGATGTGGCGAATTGCCTCTCGTTGCGAGCTGAAACCTCTTCGTGCACAAATCCATGGAAATCCGTCATGGCTCGTCGCAAAACGCTTCCTGAGTCGGTGCGTGCCAAGTTGTCCCTGGCCGAGCGGCTGGGGACCTTGCGCTCGGAGTTGTTCGGAGATCGCGGTGGACCGGAGATGGCCCGTCGGTTGGGTATCCCGGTACGCACCTGGTACAACTATGAAGGGGGAGTGACGGTTCCGGCTGAGGTCGTCTTGAAGATCATCGAGTTGACCTCCGTCGAGCCCGCCTGGCTGCTTCACGGCAAGGGGCCGAAGTTCCGCCACACTTCTCCCGTTCGAACGGATGCATCGCCGCCGGCGATGACCGTGGGCGCATTGCTGAGGACCGCATTGCAGATCCTCGAGAGTGAAGGCGGGTCGGATCCTGGATCGGGCGGCGATCAGGTTCTCGGCGCGCCGCTGGCCTTCGAGGTCGCAGAGGCATCGTCCTCTCAGGTAGGAACGTCGGCTCCAGCCCTCGATCTCGATGATGATCCTGAGGCCGAGAACGGCGAATTCGTTCCCCACGAAGTCGCTTCGAACCGACGCAAGGAATTGCTTGCTGCCCAGCGCGAAAACCGTTGCGTTTGCATCGTGGGAAACGCGATGGCTCCCATCCTGGCGGATGGCGCGTCGGTCGCCTACTCGGCACATGACGAAGACGTGAGCCTGCTCCACAAGAAACTCGTAGTCGTCTGGTTGAACGGGGAACCCGTCGTCCGTTGGTTCGAGCAATGTGATCGACGATACGCTTTGCTCAAGGCCGAGAACCCGGATGCCGTATCTGCAGACGTGCTCCTCGATCTCGAAGACCATCGCGATCCGCCACGACTTCGACGTGTCTTATGGATCAACACGCCCCACTGAGCTTCCGGGAAGGCTGAGGGATGAATGATGAGTCGAACCCGATCGATTCAACCTTGATCCCTCAGCCTCACGGGAGTCGGCGGAATCCGAACAGGCCTGATCGTGATCCAGCCTTCAGACCTCGGAGTTCTTGAAAGGGTCGGGTAGATCTTTCAGCATGCAAGATTCAATGAACGCAAAGCCCCGATCTGCGAGGACTTGCATTCATTTTGAATTCTATATTTGCCATTTTAAGGTTATTCTTTCGAAGCCTCTCGAACCGCCCATTCTTGCCTTATCCTCCAGGGGGTCGGCAACCCCTACCACCTCAGGAACTCTCCCGCACAGGGGAGCACCAGGATTTTACCGTCTCCGATCCGTCCTGTCCTGGCCTGGCCGACGATCGCCTTGATCGCGGTCGGTGCGAGCGCTTCCTCCACGAAGACGGTCAACTCGACCTTGGGCACGAACGATGAATTGTACTCGCTGCCCAGGTATTGCTGGAGCCGGTTCTTCTGCCGTCCATAGCCCATCGCTTCGCGCACCGTCCCACCAAGGATGTCAATGGATCCGAGGGCGTCCAGTACCGCCTGGCGCGGAACGGCTTCACTGTCGCAATGATCTGGACAACCCCCTTCATGCGCATGAGCGGCGACGCACTCTCGCCCGACTCCGGCGCCCTCGCGGTCTGGGAATCAATAATTGACATGCGTGCTCCTGGAGGAAACCTCGGCGCGGACAGCTTGACATCTCATCGTCCCGCACCGAAATTGGATTGGTAACGAGACAACCCGACCGGCAACCGCTCTCGCATGAACGAGGTGAACGATGAAACGGGTCTCTGCACACTTGGTCAGCGCGACGCTCTTTCTCCTGGTCGTTGGCTGCGCTCGTCAATACGACATTCGCCTCGACAAGACCTACATACATCTGCGCAATCAGAAGCGGCTCGATGAGAATCTGGAGAAGCCCGCGGATGCCAAGTCGAATCTTGCCACCTCGTCCATCTTCGTCCGCCCGCCCCTTGGTCTCAAGCCGGCCCAGGAGTTCGGGTTCACCTTGGCCGAGCCCGAGAAGTTCGACATCAAGGATACCTTCTTCGGTGAGAAGGGAAGCCTGCACATTGTGGCCCGTTACGACAAACCGAAGGGAACGCCCTCCAAGAAGGGAGGCAAGGCCGCACCTCCCAAAGTCGTACGGGGCGATTTCACGGCCGATGTCCTCGACATGCTCAAGAATGCCTACGGGATCGATATCGAATCCAAGCCGAAACCAGAGTCGAAGAGCTTCGACGGAAAGTCCAACTCTTTCAAGACGATCGATCTGCACCCGGCGTCGAAAGAGGTCAAGGTGTACGTGTTCGGCGAGAAGACCAGCCCGACACAGGTGGCGTTGATCTTCGAATACCCTGAAGGCGAACTCAAGAACCACTCGTCGAAAATCGACCTCTGTTTGGGGTCGTTCCAGGTCGGAGAAGCAGCGCGCCGCCTCTATTCCGGCCAGGATGAGGAGTTCGGCGAAGCGCCGGCGCCAGCCGGCGTCTTTTGAAGGGACGACTTTGCGTTTCCTCGGTGCCGTCGGGCGCCGTGATCGCGAAGGATCATGAGGAGAGGCCGTGGGTTGCGACCAGTCGTTAAGGAGGGGACTGAGTCCAGGGATCAGGCGTCAATCAACAATTGGCTTCCGGGCCTCGATGAGTGTTCGACTTTCACTCGGAGTTCGATGGGCGACAAGTTCTTGGCGCAGGATTGGGACGCCCGAGGGTGCCTGGATCCCCAGTCGAACCTGGTTCCGGTCGATCTTCACGACCGTGATCACGATGTCACGCCCGATCATGATTTGTTGCGATGATTTTCGGCTCAAGACCAGCATCCATTCCTCCCGACCACCGAGTAGCCATTCGAAACGCTTGACAGGTCAAAGGCGTCGTTACTGCCAATAGTTTCGAAGGCTCGAGTCTCTGGGCGACATGGGTTCTTCGGGCCTTCCCGTGATCTAGGATCAATAGCGATTGGGAAGCCAAGCCTTCGCTGGAGATGCCAATCCTGCTTAAGGTTGTTATGGCCGCATGTCCTGTCGTGGGTCCGGGGGTATCCGTGACGAATCGGCTGGGTGATTTCGACCGCTGAAACGGTCGAGGTCGTCCAGACGACGTGCTGCCTGAGGGATCGCGTCGCGAATCGTCGCTGCCAGTTGTGAATGGCCCTTCTTGGCGCGGTCCAGGAACTCGCGTAGCAGAGGGGCGGCCAGATCGTCATTTCGTAGATCGAGCCACTGATTCGCGAGTGCCAGGATCGAGAGCAAGGTATCGGGGTGATCGTCGCCCAGCTTGGTTCGCCGTTTCGCCAGGACCTCGCGCGACAGACGGACAGCGCGTTGGAGTTGGCCGTCCTTCTGATAGGCACCCGCCAGGCTGTGTACGACGGTAAGAGTGGTCGGGTGATCGTCACCCAGTTTTACCGTCAACCGGTCCGAGGTTCTCTCCAGCAGGCGAATTGCCTCGCCGAGCCGGCCACTGACCTGGTCCGTCTTGGCCAGGTTGTTCATGGCCACCAGCGTGGCAGGATGATCGTCGCCCAACTTCGCCCGGAAGCCGGCGAGCACCGACGTGTGAAGCGGGATCGCTCGGTCGGGCTGGCCTGTCGCGGTATAGGCGACTGCCAGATTGTCCATGATAGTGAGTGCATCAGGGTGATCGGGGCCGAGTCGGGCCTCGACGGCAGGCAGAACCTTGACAAATAGGGGGATCGCCTCGTTGGGCCGGCCGACTTGCCAGTAAGCGACGGCCAGGTCATTCATGGACTCGAGGGTATCGACATGATCCTCGCCCAGGCTGGCCCGGCGCCGCGACAATGTGTCCTCGAGAATCGGGATTGCACGGTCGAGCCGCCCGTCATCCTGGTAGACCATTGCCAGGTTCTGGCAAGATTTCAGTGTTTCTGGATGGTCTTGACCGAGCTGTTGATGGCGAATCTCGAGGGCCCGCTCGAAGGCAGACAAGGCTTCGCGCGACAGGCCGAGTCCGGCGAACGTCTCACCGATGGCGTTGTAAAGCGTGGCCTGCATCAGCGGTTGACCGGCCAGCGATCCGGCGAGATCCTTGACGGCGCGACCGAGCAGGTCGATCACCTTGACGGAACGGCCGTCAACCGACGGATCGGGTTTTCGGAAGGCCTCCACCAGAAACTTCAACGACTCCTCGGCACGAACTCGATGCTCATCCGCCTCCGCCGCTTTCTGGAGGGCGATCACCCGTTGTCTCGATTCATCCCGTCGTGCCTCGGTCTCGTTCGCACAGGCCAGCGAGAGAATCGGCACGGCCAAAGCCAGTGCTCCCATGGCCACGAGGAGGGAAGCAGCCATGCCCGAGACAATCGGCAGATGTCGCTTGACCCAACGTCGTGCTCGGGCCGACCGAGGTTCCCGGCAGGCCATCACCGGCTCATCCGCGAGCCACATCTCGATCTCTTCGGCCAACGCCAGCGTCGAATCGTATCGCTGTGACGGATCCACGGCCATGGCTTTGAGGCAAACGGCATTGAGGTCCTGCGGCACGCGCGGTGAGATCACTCTTGGAGGTTGGAAAGACCCTTTCCGGACGTCTCGGAGCACGTCTTCGGCCTCGCCCGAGAACGCCGGCCGGTCGGTTAGCATGACATACAGCGTGACACCCAGACTATAGACGTCGCTGGCTGGTCCCAGGAGTTCGGGCTGACCTGCGGCTTGTTCCGGGCTCATATATGCTGGAGTACCTATGGCCTGGCCCGTGATCGTTACCGAGCCACTACGCGTTCGAGGGCGGAACTTCGAGGCACGGTTTGGTATCGCGGCGTCCATCGAACCCGCATTCGGCTCGTGACCGTCAAGCGTCTTGGCGACGCCCCAATCCATGACCATCGTCTCGCCGAACGGGCCAAGCATGATGTTGCCAGGCTTGATGTCTCGGTGTAAAACGCCACGGCTGTGAGCGTAGCCGATCGTATTGCAGACGTTAACGAAACGACGCAATAGCCAGCGGAACTCTCGACCGTAGAAATCAGGGGC
This sequence comes from uncultured Planctomycetota bacterium, assembly GCA_963845755.1. Classification (GTDB taxonomy): domain Bacteria; phylum Planctomycetota; class Planctomycetia; order Isosphaerales; family Isosphaeraceae; genus CAWJTV01. The sequence goes on along the minus strand of CAWJTV010000005.1, from coordinate 738,871 downwards.
ACCATTCGCGTGAAACCGACGGGTCGCCGCCGCGAGATCCTCCCCTTCGATGAACCGCATCGCGTAGTACGGGCGACCGTCCGGCCGCCATCCCATGCCGTAGACCGGCACGATTCCCGGATGCTCCAGATTCCCCGTGACTTGCGCCTCGAACACAAAACGCTCGCGGCTGACCGGATCTTCCGCATGGACGGGCTGGATCTCCTTGAGTGCGACTCGGCGATGGAGCTCGTTGTCACAGGCCACGTAGACTCGACCCAAGCCCCCACAGGCATGGGGCCAAAGTACCTCGTATCGCGCCGTCGCTCCTTCGGGCCGAACCTTGACCCTCGCCGGACTCGGATCGATTGTGGGTGTATGTACACCACGCTCTTCGATGCCGGCCGTCCCATCCGGCCCTGAATCGCTCGGTGTCACAACAACGATGTTGGATGGTGAGATCACCGAAAAACGGGGCACGAGGTCCCCGGGATCCTCGTCCCGAAATTCGGCGCAACTATTGGGCATGACGCGTCTCGCGTGGATCACGCACCAGGGTGGCTGGTCAACGTGCTCGTCGTGTTTCGTCCGGTCTCTGCTTCGAGGACCTGCACGGTTCGAGCAGGCATTTCATGGTGCAGCAACTCAATGCTAGAACACCATCGCGGAGGATGTCTCGCGAGTTTGCACGACTGTCGCGAGTCGTCCACCGTTACGTGGATCGAGTGTTGATGACCACAGGTTGCCGCCGAGCCCTTTCGCGGCTAACATCGATCTTGCGATCATTCTCCTGTCCCTCGTTTTCGAGGTAAAGCCTTCGATGGAAACTCAACCAACAGGCGCGACGACAACGTCCTGGAGGCGGCGCCGGTTCCTGGCCTCAGGCACGATGGGACTTGGCGCCGTGGGGTTGGTCGCTGCGTCCGATCCGGTTGGCCCCGGAGTGGAAGCTCGGCCGGCTGTGCTGGAGGTCCGCACCAAGGATGACTTGCCCACGCCCGCTTTGCTCGTGGACCTCGACCGGTTTCAGACCAACATTGAAAAAATGGCGGCGCATTGCCGGGCCAGTAGCAGTACCTTTCGGCCACATGCCAAGACGCACAAGTGTCCGGAAGTCGCCCGGCGCCAGGTGGCTTCCGGTGCGCGAGGAATCTCCGTGGCAACGGTCGCCGAAGCGGAGGCGATGGTTGCGGCCGGAATCAGCGGCGTGCTGCTGACCTCACCCATCGTGGAGGTCGGCAAGGTTGCCCGCATGGTGGAACTGGCACGCAAGGATCAAACGGTTATGTTGGCGGTAGGTCACGCATTCGAAGCCGACCTGCTGGCGGAAGCCGCCTCTGCACGACAGGTCTGCGTGAACGTCCTGGTGGATCTCGATGTCGGCGACCATCGGACCGGCTCTCCTCCCGGCCAGCCGGCGGTGGAACTCGCTGAACGGATCGACGGCAGCAAATGGCTTCGACTTCGAGGTCTCCAGGCGTATTCGGGGCGCTCTTCCCATATCATCGGCTTCTCGGAACGGAAAAGGGGGTCGCGGGAAGCGATGACACTGGCGATAGATACTCGCAACCTCTTCCAAGCCAAGGGGTTAGACTCAGCTCTCCTTTCGGGCGGTAGTACGGGAACCTACAATATCGACTCCGAACTGCCGGGAGGCATCGAACTCCAGGCTGGCTCTTACGTCTTCATGGACAATGGCTACCGCGACATCGGCGGCAGCGATGGCGACCAGCACTATCACGACTTCGCATACAGCCTCACGGTGCTGACCACGGTCGTTAGCCTGAGCGACTCCCATCGAGTGACCGTCAACGCCGGCATCAAGGCATTCGCGACCGACTCGGGAGGCAAGCCACTGGCCAAGAATCGTGAGGGTTTGACTTACCAATTCGGCGGCGACGAATTCGGCCTGGTCACGGCCCAGCCCGGCGCATCGCTTCCGAAGCTCGGCGACCGAATCGAATTCTTCGTGACGCACTGCGATCCCACCGTTAACCTTTACGACCGCATTTTCGTCGTGCGCGGCGAGGCCGTTGAGGCGGTCTGGCCGGTGGTCGCCCGTCGGGGTTGAGAGCGTGAAATCCATAATTGCCACGGGACGGCTCAGATCTGCGATAGTTCTCGGCCTGATCATGGTCATCGGTCATGAGGCCGGATTGATCGAGCTGGTCGCCAGAGGCGACCTCCTCTACTTTCGTAAAGGGGGAGAGGCACAACTCCCAACAACTGTCAACGGGAGCCGGATCGTACTAGGAATGCCAGACGGCAAGGTCGCGCTCTTGAGCGAAGACCTCATCAAGCGAGTCCCGGGGTTCTGGCCGGCAACGGAGTGGGAAGCGCGAAGGCGGGAGGCACGGGACAAGGGATTCCCGGCACGATATGCAGCGGTCTGGTGGGCTATCGAAAACGGACTGACGGCAGAAGTCCCGGCCGAACTGCGCGAGCTCCACGCGATGGACCCGAAGCACGGCCCGACGGCTCGCATGGTTGCGGCCCTGGATCGGCTCGAACGGCCCTGCGCAGATCCCGACCTGTTGGCCTTCCGTCACGCATTGAAGATCAAGTTTCAGGTGGCGCATGGTCCGCACGTGGTCTTGCTCCACCAGCACTCGGAGACGGAAGCGAATGAGCGCATTGCCCTCCTGGAGCGGGTGATCGCGGGCTTTCATCTCCTCTTCGGCGCCCAGGGTATTGAGTTGAGTGTGCCTCGACAGCGGCTGGTGTCGGCCTGGTTTGCGGAACGGAAGGACTACCTGGCCTTCCTCCACCAGCAAGGAGCCGACGCGTTCGTCACGACGAGCGGATACTTCCACCCAACCTGGGACGCAGTGGTTGCGTACGACTCTCGCAGTAGCGAGAAACAACGTGCCGCGCGCGCAACCTTTCTGCACGTCGAGTTGAGCTGCGACAACTGACCGAGGCAATCGAACAAATGCCGGGACGAGGACGGATCCGTGTCAAGCTGGCTGACGAGCCGGCGAAGAACGTCGGGCGCGCCGAGGGTCGAGCGATCATCGACCGACTGGAGCGCGAGGCTGTCTTCCGAACGGCACTTCTGGATCTGGACTGGCGATCGATCGACCTCGGAACGGCGGCCCACGAGATGATCCACCAACTGGCGGCCGACAGTGGGTTATTGCCGCATCACGACGCATTCCCCTACTGGCTACATGAGGGTTTCGCCGCACAGTTCGAGGTGATCCGGGGCGGCCGATGGGCAGGCATCGGCCGCGCCCACGACCTGCGACTTACCGACTGGCGTAACATCCGATCCCCAGCGAGACTGGAGCAACTAGTCCGCGACGCCGGCTTCGGCCGTGGCTACCAGCAAGAACTCTATGCTCAAGCCTGGGCTTTGGTCTATTACCTGCGCACCGAACACCCTGGGCAGTTCCTGACGTTCATCGACCTGCTTCGCAATCCTGATGCTCAGGCCGACGGAGGTGCCGTGCCTCAGCGCGCCCGTGGAGATCGCTTCTTCAACACCTTCCAGCGAGCCTTTGGACGTGATCTCGATGGCCTCGCCCGCGGCTGGAACCACTTCATGGACGGCGTGCAGACGCCACTGGAACGAAACGCGCCGTCATCGAGACGGGATTCCAAAACCAGCCTTCCCGATTCCAAACCCGGATCCCACTCAGCCCACAATCCTCGATCCGCGAACTGATGCAATTGACAGAACCCGCCAGTTCGCTAAGATCGAATGGTCCATCCCAACGCGGGGCGTAGCTCAGCCTGGCTGAGACGGCACGGTTCGGGTCCGTGAGGTCGCAGGTTCAAATCCTGTCGCCCCGATTTAACTCGCTGTCTGACAAGCAGTTGCGACGACACGAGCGCACGGTCCGGGTTCGCGAGGCGACCCTGCCACATCCTATGTTATCGGCGTAACTCGTTAAGCTCCAGGCATTTCCGAGAGTAGGAGCGCACGGTCGAGGGCCGTGAGGTCGCAGCTTCAACTCCTGTCGCCCTGGTTGACAGGACGGCACAACGTCGATGTGCCCACGAAGATCGAGGCAGACATGAGCAAAGCAGAATTCGACCAAGAACAGCCATGAACACCTTGAACAAGCGATAGCGATCAACAGCCATAAATCAGCACGGCGGCGCATTGGACCGATCGAACCCCGCGGTTCGGTCAGGGGGTTCCAGACGCCCATCGTTCGAGCAGGGAGGGAAGAGGATTAGTTTCTAGCGCAGAGTACGCGCATCAGATAAGCTTCAAGTTCGGGCCACGATTCCCGTTCAGAGAAGTACGCCACGTATCCGTCCGGACGCACCAACACCAATGCATTCGAATGCACGTCGTAATTCCCGCGGGCGTATCCATGCACGTCCACGAAATCGTCCGCTCCGGCGTTTTCCGGTTGCCCCAGCACTCCAACCATGAGGATGAGCGGTGTCCACCGGTCACGGAATTTAGCGAGCGCGGCATCTTGAGCTCCGCCGAAGCATAGGAGCGTCCAGTGCACTCCTCTAAACATCTCGAACAGGCGGCGTGGCTGAGCAGCGAAATCCTGTCCTCGAGCATCCGGAGCACGATCACCAGCACACACTCGGCCGGGTCGTGCGCGAGTATCGGTCGCCAGTGCACCGCCGCGGTAGTGGAGATCGAGTTGGTGGGTCTCCTTACCCCTGCGAAGACTCCGTTTGAGAAAGAGTTTCTTACTCAGGCCGAGCACCGACGCCGCGATGGGACGCCGTTCCGCTTCATAGGTATCCAGCAGAGAATCCGAGGCACCGCCCAGGACGCTGGCGAGTTTCCAGCCCAGGTTGTAAGCATCCTGAGCTCCAGTGTTGAGCCCTTGGCCACCGGAGGGTGGGTGCACATGTGCTGCGTCACCGGCCAGGAAAGCTCGCCCCACACGGTAGCGTTCCACCATACGTGCGTGCACGGATCGATACAGTCCCACCCATTGAACCCGTCCGACGCGGAGCTTACCCGTGACGAGAGCGCCATCGATGAAACGACGAATGCCGGCTTCGGTCAGCTCCGGCGGTTCGACACCCGAGCGCAGAGGCGCCGCGAGTTGGAAGGAGGAAGTGCTTGGAAGAGGACAGAGCGTCAGGAGGCAATTCTTGGCGAACGGCCAAGTGTGCCAGTGCGTCCGATCCAACTCCTCATTCTCTACGTCGGCCATGACAGCCGGAGGTCCTTCCAGGTCGTCCCCGACGAGTGGAATCTCGAGCGTCTTGCGAACGAGGCTGTGCCCCCCGTCACACCCCACGAGAAACTCGCTTCGGATTTGCTCTTCGCCGGTCGGACCGAGCACGGTCGCGGTGACGCAGCGATCATCCTGCTCGAAACAGTGGAGAGCCACACCATGCTCGACGCGAAATCCCAATTGTGCCAAACGTTCACGAAGCAGCTCGCACGTGCGCCATTGTGGCAGCATCCAGAGATTTGGGTATGGGACCGCTGGACTCGGTGCGACGATTCGGTTCAATCCACCTCCTCGCACCGAGAAAGGCCCAACGTGGGTGCAAAACCGGGGATAGTCACCGCCACAAGCCAGGACATTTTCGAGTATGCCTAAATCCTCGAACACTTCCAGCGTACGCGGTTGCAGGCCTTTCGCCCGCGACCCCATGAACGGTTCGGGGGCTGAATCCACAATCCGGAGTGGGATGCGCTGCCTCGCCAAGTCGCAAGCTAGGGTGAGGCCAGTGGGACCTGCGCCAACGATCAGAACCCTTGGCTGTTCCGACTTGATCGGGGTATCCACGAAAGTTCCTCATCAGGCAAGAGGAGTCGGTGCTCCAAGGAGTGGTCTCTACAGAAACCCACTACGCGACTTCATAATCTCACCGCCTTTCCGGACGGCTAGGCCTAATCCGCTGACACCACCAATTCGGGAAATTCGGACTGATATTGAATTCGTCGGACTGCTTTGGCGACCCGGTCATCGGCCCGGGAGAAGAGTTTCACTGCCGCGGCAGCGAAACGGCAGTAAACCATAGAAAACCCTCGGAAACCGTTAGAACTCCTGGAAACCACTTGCGGCCGTAGGGCGGAGTTTAAACCCATTCCAGGCAATGACTTCAGGCAACGACGAGCGCCTCCATTCGGGTCCGTGAGGTCGCAGGTTCAAATCCTGTCGCCCCGATTTTCCCCAAATCCTTCTCCGAACGCGACTTAATGTGCCTTCCTACGGCCGGAAGTTCGACCAAAAACCTCCTCACAAATCGGCACTCCTCCTGTCTTGCCGTACACATTCACAGCCTCAGTTCGGGGCAACCGTCTGGATCGGTTCGAAAGTGGCGACCTGTACGCGCGTCTCTCGAAGGTGACGTTCCGACGGCTATAGCGAAGGCGGACCGACCGTCGCATGGCCGGATAGGTCACGGTGCCACGGGCGTCGCCGGCCACGTCAAGTCGAGGTAAGATCGATCCTCTCTGAGGGATCATTGGTGGAACGACAAGTTTTCTTGGCGATTCGGCAGCACGGCACGCGTCTCGGTCGTCGGCTTGTCGGGGGACGCGAATGGGACGAGAAAGCGACAAGGCGACATCATCTCGATGATCTCTGATCGAGAGCCCATGATATCAAGCCGATCAACCTGCGATACGACCGGCCTACGATTACTGGCATCGCGATTGCATCATCAGAGGATGCATGAGCAAAATGATCGTTCGTCGATCACACCCTGCCAGCCCGACCGATCCGGCCCTCGCGGCGAAGGCAGCGGGGTTGCGCTATACGACCGACCAACGTCCCGGTATAGAGCGCCGACGCGCCGGTAAGGGGTTCCAATATCTCGGTCCCGATGGCCAGCCGATCCGTGATCAAGAGACGCTTGGCAGGATCAAAAGAATCGCTATCCCGCCAGCGTGGGAGGAGGTCTGGATCTGTCCGTCGCCACGGGGGCATCTTCAGGCCACGGGTCGTGATGAGAAAGGGCGCAAACAATACCGATACCACGCCCGATGGCGGGAGGTTCGCGATTCCGCCAAATACGATCGGATGATGGCGTTCGGCAGGAGTTTGCCCAAGGTCCGTGCTCACATCGGGCATGACCTGAGATTGCCGGGCCTACCCCGGCGCAAGGTACTCGCCGCGGTAGTCCAACTCCTGGAACGATCGCTCATCCGCGTCGGCAACGATGAGTACGCCAGGGAGAATGATTCCTTCGGACTGACCACCATGCGCGACAAGCATGTCGTCCTCAAGGAGGCCTCGATTGAGTTTCAGTTCCGGGGTAAGAGCGGCATTCACCACACGATCGACCTACATGATCGACGGCTGGCCCGTATCGTCCGTCGCTGCCAGGAGCTGCCAGGCCAGGAGCTGTTCCAGTACGTAGACGCCGACGACGAGATTCATGACGTTGACTCGGCCGACGTGAACGATTACATCCGCGAGATCACGGGCAGTGAGTTTACCGCCAAGGATTTTCGCACGTGGGCTGGGACGGTCCTGGCAGCCATGGCGCTGCAGGAGTTCGAGTCGTTTGACTCGAAAGCCCAGGCCAAGAAGAACGTAGTGCGGGCCATCGAACGGGTCGCGGAGCGCCTGGGTAACACCCCAACGGTTTGCCGCAAGTGCTATATCCACCCCGCGCTGCTGGATGCCTATCACGACGGTTCGATGGTCGAAGCGCTGCGCCAGCGGGCGGATCTGGAGATGGAAGAATCCCTTGGCGATCTCAAGCCCGAGGAAGCCGCCGTCCTCGCCTTGCTGCAGAATCGGCTCGCCCGCGAGGACCGGACTCGGTCGAGCCGGCGTACCGGATGATTTCGTTTCGGGATCATCGGGGCCGCTACAGCCTGGCCGTTCCGGATTGCACATGAGTGAGTACCGAGAAGGTCGTGCCCGCGACGGCTTCTATCAAGGGCCTGTATCGAATGTTCATGTTCTACTTCTTGGAATTCTGCACTTACATGAAGTGGAAGATCCGCAAGGTTACCTGCCGCTTGATGCGAAAACCATGCGCTCCGCGGTCCACTGCCCGATCGGACGACTCGAATGTCGATTCGTTGGGAACTACGGCGGATTCCCGCGACCTTGCGCCGGGCCTGCGAGCCGTCGATCCTACGTGACGTGCTGGCCAGGATGAGGGAGCGTCAGAGTACGATGTGCTCGCGGCGCAGCCAGCCGTCACCGATGCCTTCGAAATGGCCGAAAACCCAGTCCCCGTTTACGGAGAGGACCGTGAATTCGGCGCCGTCTTTGAGCGGCTGGCTGAAGGCCGGTTCGTAGTCCTTGCCGATCCCCTTGCGGGCGATCGTTTCGTGGGTGACGACGCCATTCCGCGACCAGACAACGTCGGTATAGGCCAGACCGGCATCGAGGCTCAACACGGCGGCGATGATCAGGAGACTTGCGCTCATCCAGTACGCGCGCGGCCGTCGAAGAAACAGGGTCGCGCAGGTGGTGAGGGCTGCCAGCACGAAGCCTCCGAAAGCCATATAGACTTTCTCGGGGAGCGACAACCAGCCGCTCCAGAACAGCACGTGCTTCCACCAAGGCGGCGGCGATTCGGGCAATCGGCCGGGTGCGACCGAGAGCGCCTGATGGAGATTCGCCTCGAGATAGGGATCGCGCGGGCGATACGGCTTGGCCTTGCGGTACGCGGCGATCGACCGGCCGTAATCTCCCGCACGATAGTAGGCATTCCCCAGGTTGTAGTAGACGGCTCCGTTGCGGAAGCCATCGACGAGCAGGGACTCCAAAACGGCCGCCGACTCGCGGTAGTCCGCCGGAGTCTTCGCCGCATCGAAGATCTCGAGTGCGCGGAGGAACGAGCGTTGGCGCGCTCCGGCTTCCACTGCGAAAGCCTGTGCCGACAGGACGTGGATCAGTAAGATCAAAAACGGGGCGATCCTATACAACGCTCACGACCCCCGTTCCAGGTGGCGCGAAAGGCGAGGGATGAGTCCCTCCGCCACTTCGAGCAGCGCCTCGACCTCAGAGACCATTCCCGACCCGTACTCCGCCGATTCGATGGCATCCAGCAATTGCCGCACGTCCTCTCGCTCGACGGCGGGAACCGCCGTCTGGGCGAGGGTCGCGTCGGCTTCCGAGGCCGTCAGCCCTTCGCCGACGATGTTCCGCATGTCGGCGATCAGTCCGACGATGGCCGATCGAATCGCTCGGAGTGCGTCCCTCGGCCGACCCGCAACGAGGACTGTGCGTGCCTCAGCCAACTTGCGTGCGGCCGTTCGTCGTGCCTGACGTCTTCGTTGCCAGATCGCGTCTCCCGACTTGCGGCGATAGGCCGTGAGCACGGCGATCAGGCATCCCACTCCGCACCACAAACCGGCTGTCAATTCGGCCAGCGCGACGACGTTTACTCGCTGATCGTTCAGCTCCGACGGATCCGTCACGTTTTGAAAGATTCCCTGTGCCCGCGATTTGATCTCCGGGGTCCCGGTTGCGGCGAGCGACCCGACAAGGTCGCCTGCATCCAGACGACTTGAGGACGATACGTCCAGGGCGATTGGAGTGGTCTCGAGTTCCGAAAACGATTCGGTATCGGGATTAAAGACCGTGATTGCCAGCGCAGGAATCTCCACTCCGGCCCGCTTCGGTCGCAAGGCATACTCGAATCGCTTCGCTTCACCCGCACTGCGTCCCGTGGGACTCTTGTCCAGAATCTCGAAATCAGCGGCGATCCGAGGATTTGCCGTGAGATCCGGCGCCGAGATCAGGTCCAGCGATCCGCTGCCTGTCCCGCGTTCGATGTCCAGGGTCAAGGTCAGCGGATCACCGACTCGGAGTGACTTGGGACTGGCGGAGGCCGCCAGACGGTAACCCCCGATACCGCCGCAGAATGTCGCGGGTCGCGGGACCGGGACTTCGCGCACGACTACGGCTACTGACGGAGCGATCGCGACAACCCGACGGCCGGAATAACCGTTCCCCTCCGCCCTTTCCACGAAAGACCCTTTCACGACGACCGGACCGAGTGAGTAGGTCCCAGACTTCTCGGCCGTGAGCTTGCGCTGGAGCTCGTACACGAAGTAATTGACCGGCCGACCATCAAGCCCCTTCCGACTTTCGCGTCCTTTGTAAAGGTTGAAGACCGCCGCCCGAGGACCTTCGAACAAGGAGAACGCACTGCTTCTCATCGTGACGTCGTTGATCGTGAACCCGCTACCGTCTTCAGACAGCAGCTTCTGGAGCCATCGCCCTTTGTCCTCGCCGGATAATCCGCCTGGCAGATCAACCCAGTTGACATCGAGGTGTGGAGGGCGGCGGCGAAGTGGGACCAGGGGGTCACGAGCGGGATCGTCCGGCAAGGGGCGGACAAGCACGCGGAGAGTCACCTCGAACGGCTGCGTGGGATAGACCTTTTCGCGGTCGCCCTTCATCTCGGGCACGACAAGGTCTTGCGGCTCGGGCGCGATGACGTTCAAAGTCAATGTGTGACCCGCCACGGTCTTGTCTTCGATCGTCGCGGACGGCGACGGAATCACCAATCGGCCCGTTCGCTTGGGTGTCAGACGGAACCGATAGGCGTGACCAAACGTGTTCTGCTGGGTGACCCTGCCTCCTATAATGAACGTGGACGATTGATTATGCGACTCGTCTCCATTGGAGACGACGTCGAAATCCTGGCGAAGGGCGGATAGGTCCGGGCTCGACGGACTCTTCACGTTGCGAATCTCGACGACGTAGTTGACGCTTTCGCCGATGAAGATCTCGCCGGCACTCGCCTCGACCACGATCTCCGGTTCGTCAGCGCCAGCGATCGCGGCCATGAGGCAGAGCGCCACGCCGGTAGGCCGGTGATCGTACGGCTGGTCAGTCGCATCACCAATCTTTCTCCACTGGAACCCTGCCGAGGATGCGGGCCTTCATCTTGCGGTCTCGTTCGCGCTTCTCCTCTTGCCGTTCGCGGACCTTGCGCAGGGCCTCTTCGATCCGATCGCGCGAGACCTTAGGCTGCGACTCTGGCTTCTCCGTTTTCGGTTCGTCGGACTTCTTGGATTCCTCTTGCTTCTTCTGTTCTTGATCCTTCTTCTGCGGCTCTTGCTTTTCCTGATCCTTCTTCTGCTGGTCCTTGTCTTGTTGATCCTTCTTATCCTTTTTCTGCTGGTCCTCGTTCTTCTTTTTCTGATCCTCGGGTTTCTGATCCGGCTGGTCGTTCCGGGGTTGCGCCTTCTGAAGCTCTTCGAGAATCTTACGCGCCTCCTCGGCCGGCGCGTAGGCCGATTGAGGATTCTTCTGTTTGAGCAATCTAACCGCTTGTTCCATCTGCGAGACGGCCTTAGGAGCCAATTCGATCGCCTTTTGATAACCGGCCTTGATCAGCTTGGGATCGACGGGCCTGGGCTTAGTAGCCGAACCATCCTGGGACGCGTCTTTTCCGGAGGTTGGATCATCTTTCTTCGGCACGGGAGCAGGCGTTCGCTGCGCTTCCATTCGAGCCAACTCGGCCTCGGCCTTGATCTTGAGCGGTTTGGTCCGGCGGAGCGTTCGTTCCTGGCTGTCCGTGACAGGTGCCAGGTCTTCGCTCTGAGTCCCGAGCGACTCGGAAGGACTGGTCGCCGACAACGGGCCCTGCGACGCGGATCGGGCACCCATTCGATTCGGATCCGGGCTGCTGGAAGACTGCTCAGTCCCTGGTTTCGGAGTGGCGGAAGCATCCGGTGCGAGGGATCGGGCGATAAGCGTCTGGTCTGCGAGATCACGAGCGAGCAAGGCATGAAATGGGATCACGGCCTCCCAGATCTTCTCCAGCTCGTCGATCGCGGATTGCTGGTCCACGGCCGCCGGTCCCGCCTGTCGGCCGTCAAGGTGATGCGAGGCGGAGCCCATCTTCTCACCGACGGTGCTCGCCCAGCCCTGTAACATCGCGATTCCTTGTTGAAGTTCACCGGGGTTGGCTGGTGGAGTGCTTCCGCTCCCGGATGGGTTGGGAGTCAGCTCCGCCTGGATCTTCTCCTTCAGCGGAGTGATCTCCTCGAGGAGCTCATCTTGAAGTCGTTTCGGCTCGGCGTAAGCATCCGCTGGAGCGGTCGCGCCAAGGACTTTGACCGATTCTCGCAAGGCTCTCTGAGTCTCGATCAGGAACTCCAGGAATGCGACCAGGTTCGTTTCCTTGCGTCGTTTCTCGCGATCCTGTGTGAGCCACCTGTCCGTGTAATACTTGAGCCACTGTCGAACGAGCTCGATGTCTCGTCGGGCGTGGGAATTGTCCGGCTGCAAGTCGAGGCAATGACGGAACGAAGCGACCGCCGCCTTCAACTGATCGAGAATCTCCTGTCGCTTGTCGGGGGCCACGAGTTCGGGATGCTCACCCGCCAGTCGTCTGGCTTCCTCCGCTGACAGTGAACCGAGATTGAAGTGAGCCGAGGCCGCCAGTTGCTTATCGGGTGCAAGTCCCGCCTTCAGATACCATTCGCGGGCTTGCCCCACGTCACCCTTGCGATGTGCGGCGCAGGCCTGGTCGAACGCGGCGATCGCGGCCTTGTCGGCATCTGCCTTGTCGAGTTCCTCGCGGGCAGCAGCAAACCGTTCACGCGCCTTTTCGAACTCACCCTGGCCATACCAGCGCAATCCGTCGCGAACCGCTTCCGCCGGATTGTCGGCCCGGCCGATTCCAGGCAGCGACGCGAAAAGAACCAAAGCTGTCGATACCGGCAGGGCTGGAGGACGGACACGGGCGCCGGCATTTCCCCGAGCGCCGGCTCTTGAGTCGAGCCCTGCCTCCAGAGATGCGCCGGCGCGGCGGTAGGGACGCAAGAAGGCATCAGCCAGCAGGGCCAGGAGCGCCATTGCGAGGAAGACCTGGAACTGGTCCGCCGGTCGAATCCGTTTGCCGCTTTGTTCCTCGCTGCCGCGCCGCCCCTGAAGGTACTTGGCATACAGTTCCCCCAGATCGTAGGCGCGGGTTCCCACGGGGACATAGACACCGGACGTCTTGAGCGCGATCTCCTTGAGGAGCGAGCCGTCCAGTTTGCTCCACACCTGCTGTCCCTGGTACTCGACGTACGTCTTGGACTCTGCCCCTTGCGGAATCCGCTGCGCCATGATCGGCGTCCCCGAGGCCGACGGTGAAGATCGTGACATGGCGCTCGGCGGCGACCGCTGCCGCCTCAAGGGGATACGACTGCTGGTCGTCGCCGTCGGTGATCAGCAGGATGGCCTGGTCGCGGTTGGATCGGGCCTGAAAAACCTCGAGGGCCTTTCGAACCGCGTCGCCGATGGCGGTGCCGCCGCGTGGCGCGCTCCCCGGTTCCAGCTCGTCGAGCGATCGGCGGAAGGCGTCGTAATCGACGGTGAGGGGACACTTCACCACCGCCTGCCCCGCGAAGGCGATCAAGCCCACTCGTTCCCCCTCCAGCCGGTTGACGAGGGCCGCCACGTCGGCCTTGGCGCGCCCGAGTCGGCTCGGCGGGACGTCCTGCGCGAGCATCGACCGCGAGACGTCGATCAGCACATAGAGATCGCTGCCGCGCGGAATGACGTCTTCATACTGCGTCCCGAACCGCGGACCGGCGAGGGCGACGAGTCCTGTCACGATGGCCGTTTCACGCAACAGGAGTTTGAACCAGAATCGGGCCGGGGATTCCGCCGGCAGGATCCGCGGCCACATCGCCTGCGCCACGAACGCCTCGGCCGCACGTCGGCGCTTGTGACGGGAGTATAGTGATAGCGCCAGCCAGGTTGCGGCCAGCGGCAAGATCAGGTACAGCCATTCCGGTTGCTGCCATTCCATCTGAGACCGGACTCCTTACGGCAACGAACGAAACCGGGTTTCCATCAGGACACCAACGAGAAGAATCACAGCCAAGCCCGACCCGGCAAACCCGCGGAACCATTCCGTGTATTCCGAGTACTTGGTCTCCTCGAAATTGGACTTTTCCAGCTTGTCGATCGCGGCGTAGACCTGTGCCAGTCCCTCGGAATCCGAGGCGTGATAATACTGGCCTCGCCCGGTCTGCGCCATCTCTCGAAGCAAGTCCTCGTCGATCCGAAATTGAGCCGGTACGAGGACGCGGTTCCCGAATTCGTCTTCCTGGGGGATGGGAACCACCCCGCTCCTGCCGATGCCGATCGTATACAGCCGGATCCCCGATTCCTCCGCGATCCGGGCCGCTTCGCGCGGGTCGACGACCCCGGCATTGCTATCGCCGTCGGTGAGCAGGACGATCACCTTGCTCCTGGCTTTCGCCCCGTGCAGTCGGTTGACCGCCACCGCGACGCCATCGCCGATCGCCGTCGCCAGTTCCTCCTGCAACGCTTGAGCGTTGATCACCCGCCCCTGACTATCGCGGATCGGCTTGGGGGTTTCCAATCCCTGGACGATATCGACCAGGGCGCCGTGATCGAGGGTCAAGGGACACTTGCTGTCGGCGAATCCCCCGAATGCGACGAGTCCAACGAGATCATCGCGGCGGCCCGACAGCCCGCTCGCGCGAGCCGACCACGAATTCCTTGATGACGTGCTTGACGGCCTCCAGCCGGCTGACATCCCGCCCTTCGAGCTGAAAGTCGATGGCTTCCATCGAGCCGGACACGTCGAGCACGATCTCGATGGCGATCCCCTCGCCACTTAACAGTGATTCCGCCTTCCCCGCCTGCGGTCGAGCCAATCCGGCAATGACCAGGCACACGCCCAATCCGTAAAGGTACGGCAAGCTGCGTCGCACCCGCTGTGCCCGGGTGACGGGAAGGGCCTTGAGGTCGCTGACGCTCGAGAAAATCGCCGCGGGTCGTGTCTGCGGTCGGAAGCGCCACCAGAGCGCGGCCCAATGCGAGGGGCGCGAGGCTCAGCCAGAACAGGGAATAGAATCGAAATGCGTTCACGGAAACGACGTTGCTCCTCGCGATCACTTCTCACTTCGCAACGGTGCCTGCCACCATGGCACCCGTCGAAGGCTCCAGGTTGACAAACTCGTGCGCCCGTGCGATGGACTGCTCGATCTGACCCTCCGCTGGCTGCTGACCGGCGTACTTGACGAGGTCGGCGGCCTCCAGGAATTCCGCGAGCCGGACGGACCGCTCCGGCGGAAACTCGGCATGCGATCGCATATCGCGCAGGAATTCCTCGGTCGTCTGCTCGGGGGCACGGATCCCCGTCGTATCCTCGACATACTGTCGGACGATGCCGGTGAGCCGCAAATAGAACTCCTTGACCAGACCGCGAGCCGGGAGGTTCTCCGCCAGCAGTTGCGCCAGGGCGGCTTGCGCGATCTCCTCGGGACTCTTCCGTCGGGATTCGATCGGTCGGCGCCGCCGTCTCCGCAGGACGGCCACGAGCACGAGGACGAGCAGGATTCCCAGACCTAAAGCGGCGAGCCAGCCGATCGCCGCAGTCTGGGGCACCGGTTGCGGTGGCAGCATCGGTTCGAGATTTGCTAGATTCGGGGCTTCCTCGCCTAGCTCCGACGTGATATTCACCTCCAGAGGATCGGTCTCGATCAGCGCCGGTTCACCCCGCCGTTCCGAGTTCGGGCGTTTGTCGATGAATTCGATCGACACCGACCGGATCAAGTGCTTACCGGCGTGCGCCGGCTCCAATTGATAGTGGAACCGGCGCAAGTTCCTCTCACCCGTCGTTTCAGCGGGTCGTTCGCTGTAATCGCGAACGAGGAAGTCTCCCACAGCCTGTCCGAACGCCGGTGGTTTGATCTCGACTCCGGGAGGAAACGCGACGCGGACCTGCATGTCCACGAGATCCGATAACCGCGGTTCGCGCGGCGAGACGGTCACGGACAGTTTCACCGGCCCTTTCTCCGCACTGCGCTCGATCGAGGTCCCCGAAGACGACGGGGATTCGCTCTCGTTTGTTCGCAGGCCGCCGCAACCAGCCACCAGGACGATGCCTCCCATCGCGCAGACGAATGCCACTCTCCTCCACCGCCAACGGGGAAGACGGGGCCGGCCATCGTTCGCGCCGTGACGGTCATCGTTGCCGCTCTCGCATCCGAAAGAACTTCTGCAGGCTTAACGCGTAGGGCTGATCCGTGCGAATCTCGAGGCGATCGACGTTCGCCCGGCGGAGCCAGCCCTCCAGCCGTCTTTCTCGTTCCTGAGCCGTTTTCGCAAACAGGGCACGCACCCGCGGATGGCGGGTGTCAAGTTCCAGGAGTTCATCCGTCTCGGCATCGCGGAGGGTCAGGAATCCTACGTCGGGTAGGCTCGATTCGCGCGGGTCCTCCATGGTCACGGCGACGCAATCGTGACGTTGGTTGGCGATCGCCAGGGCGCGTGAGCAATCCGGTCCCAGGAAGTCGCTCATCACAAACACGACGCAACGCCGGCGCTGAACGCGCCCGAGGAAGTCGAGGGCCTTCGAAATGTCGGTCGGCGCCTTGACCGGCTCGGTGGCCAGCAGCTCCCGGATCAGCCGCAAGACATTCGCCCGTCCCTTGCGGGGTGGAATGTATTTCACCACGTCGTCGGTGAAGAAGAGGAGGCCAACCTTGTCGTGGTTTCGCAGCCGCCGTGAACATCAATACGGCCGCCACTTCCACGGCCGTCTCCATCTTGCTCAGGCGGAACGATCCGAACGAGCCGGACGCCGAGATGTCCACGGCCAGGATCACGGTGAGCTCGCGTTCCTCGCAGAACGTCTTGACGAAGGGCGCTCCCGTCCGGGCGGTGACGTTCCAGTCGATGCTGCGGATTTCATCGCCGGGGACGTACTCGCGAACGGCGTCGAATTCCATGCCGCGACCTTTGAACACACTCAGATACTCCCCCGCCAGCAGGTCATTCACCTGCCGCCGAGCGACGATCTGAATGCGCCGGACTTCCTTCAGGACATCTTCCAGTTGTCGTGTCGCCATGGACCATCGCTTCAGGGGACGGGAACCGATTCAAGCACCTTACGGATGACATCGTCGGACGTGGTCTCTTCGGCCTCGGCCTCGTATGTCAGGAGCACGCGGTGCCGCAAGATGTCGAGGGCCACGTCCTTCACGTCCTGCGGCGTGACATAGGCACGACCGACGAGAAACGCATGGGCGCGGGCCGCCAGGCAGAGGTTGATTGATGCCCGTGGAGACGCGCCATACTCGATCAGCGGCTTCAAGTCCGTGAGCTTGTACTTTTCGGGATGCCGCGTGGCCGAGACGATGTCCAGAACGTAGTCTTTCACCTTGTCATCCAGGTAGATGGAGGCAGCGGTCTGCTTCATCTCGGCAAGTTGCACCGGATCCAGGACGGGGTGGACCTCGCGCCTCAGGCCATCGAGGGCGACATCGACGACCTTGCGCTCATCGCTGCTGCTGGGATAGCCCACCACCACCTTGAGCATGAAGCGGTTGACCTGGGCCTCGGGCAAGGGATACGTGCCTTCCTGCTCGATCGGGTTCTGCGTGGCCAGGACCAGGAACGGCTCGTCGAGTACGAACGTTTCGTCCCCGATTGTGACTTGATGCTCCTGCATGGCTTCCAGCAACGCCGATTGCACCTTGGATGGTGCACGGTTGATTTCATCGGCCAGGATGAGGTTCGCGAAGATCGGGCCCTTTCGGGTACTGAAAGCCCCTTCGCGCGGATTATAGATAAGGGTGCCGATCAGGTCGGCCGGTAGCAAGTCCGGTGTGAACTGGATGCGATTAAACTTGCAATGGATCGCCGCCGCCAACGCCTTGATGGCGGTGGTCTTCGCCAGGCCGGGGACGCCTTCGAGCAAGACGTGCCCTCCGGTCAGCAGCGCAATCAACAGACGCGAGAGCATCTGGTCCTGCCCGATCAGGGCCTTGCGAACCTCTGTTTTCACCCGTTCGAGCTGGTCTGAGTACTGGAGTACCTGATCCTTGATCTTCTGGATGTTGACGCCCATGTTCTCCGATCGATCCTCCTGCCTTCGTGCCTTCTCCGATAGATTGATCCGTGATTGACAGGCGAGCCAGCGTACTCGGTTTCCGAGAACGACACCGCCTGCGATTCGACTCTGTATCTTAATAGATAAGACGAGTCGTTCTCTGATACGCAAGTCTGAAGCTCAAGGTTCGGTGTCGGAACTTCACAAAGGTGCTCTCAAAGGTTGCCATCGAGCCACAAACGGGGTCATACCCGCTTGATTGAAGTAACCCTAGTTGGTCTCGGAACTTCGGGCCAGAGAGTGGTAACGATTGTTGTCACTGGATGGCAGCTTTTTGCCCCGCAGGCCGCTGGTCCCGTCGTTTGTGGTCATTGCTCAGGAAACACCGAGACGAGCGGAGTTGACTCCAATCAACCACCTCGATTCACGCGGACCGCTCACGAGCGCATCATCCCCCTATCTTTAGGATGCCGCAAGATTGGAATTCGGTGAATGCACCTACGGCGGAATTGGCCGATTTTTTCGGCGCAAACCCTTGTCCAATAACGAGATAAAAATCTCCAAAAAAAATTTGAGTCGAAAGGTTGCGCCGCCGGAGCGCGTGCTCGAACACGTTGACCGGCCCCGATTCCGACGACCTGGACATCACTACGTCATTCGCTCGCCGCCTCGAGTTCTCCGCGGCGAATCAGGGAATCGCGGTGTGACCGACTCGCCAGGGTCGTGTTCGCGACATTCTTCCGAGTGGGTTCGATGGTCCAAACGAGGATTTCGACGGCCGCGACGTGCTCGAGGTCAGCGAGCGGGGAGACCTCGACCGCGTGGGGAACCGGTTTTTCTGCCTTGCGCCGAACGTCGCGAGTCAAGAAACCACTGGAAGGACCGCAGGAGCCGGTCGGGCCCGCGATCGGGCGGCCCTCAGGTCTCGGACCTGGCGAGTTCGGCACAGTCGCGGGCGATGGAGGCGCAGATGCTATCGAGAGGGAGGCAGTTGGTGGCCAGGCCGAACGGGTTCTCGATCTCCACGCCCGCGTCCTCGATCCCCAGCATTCCCAAGGCGACCACGGCCACGACCAGGGGGGCGGCGTAGCCCATTCGCGCGACCAGGACGAACGGCAGCGACGCGAGGTAGAGGACCAGCAACTGCTTGATGAGCGAGGCGTAGATGAAGGGTAGGGGGGTGCGCTGAATCCGTTCGGCTGCCCCCTGGGCGTCGGTGAGGGCGCCAATCTGCCGCTCGATCTCGGCTGCCGTGATCGGTTCGAGAAGGCCTTGTGCCTTACGAGCCTGCACCCACTGGCTGAGCGATCGCGCCAGGCGCGCAGGCGGACTGGCCGCAGTCACGACTTCTTCGAGCAACCGGCCCGACAGCCACGGACGAAGGGCTTCGGTCGGGTCTCGATCGCGCAGTCGCTCGCGCAAGGCAATGGAGAAGGCGGCCAGGAGACGGGCGACCTCGTCGGCGGGAGGGGCGTAGGTTCCCGCTTGTCTTGCGATGTTCCGCGAGGCGTTGACGATCGCGCCCCAGGCCGTTCGGCCCTCCCAGAACCGCATGTTCGACGAGGTCGTACGATGGACGATCAGCAGGCTCATCGTCACGCCTAGCACCGTGTGGCCCAACTGATCGAGCGCCGGCAGCGCCAGGCCGTGATTCACGAGGAAGTGGTCGTTCAGAATGCAGAGGGCCAGGCAGGACAGTGTGAACAAACCGACGCGGCCCAGGGTATGGGGCAGCACGGTGCCGTGGAACGAGATCGCCGTTCGCCACCAGCGGGTGCGGTCGTAGGAAATCAATCCCGGCTCCTCATAGGGCTCACTCCGGCGCGATCGCACCGGACCATCGGCCGCCCCAACTCTCCGACAGCCGCGACAGGAACTTCTCCCAGCCCGCTTGATCATAGGGGGGCGGGTACACGATGGTGGGCATCGGGCCGTGTGAGGCGTAGACGATCTCGAACGTGCCATGGTCGCTCATCCGGCCGATCCGCGCGATCCGCGCCCGTAGAAACTGGCCGGGTCGATCCGAACCGGTCCCTCGGGTGCCTTCAGTTCCTGGCCGGCCACGGCGGCGCGCACCTTGGCCATCTCCAGGCTTCCGGCTTTCTCGACGGCACGCTTCCAGAAATGGACGGCGAGATACGATGACTCGGTCGAGGCGTTGACCGACGGTACGGCGTGCCTGGCGCGGAGCCGTTTCAGGAACTGGGCGTTCTCCGGCGTATCGATCGCCTCGAAGTAGTTCAGAGCCGAATAGTGCCCCGCGATGAGCGGATGGTCCAGCGTGCGGAGCTGGTCCTCGCCCAGGCAGATCGAGACGACCGGCAGCTCCTTCGCCGTGATGCGAGAACGGCCCAGGGCCTTGAAGAACATCAGATCCGACTCCAGATCGAGCGTGTCGAGCACGATATCGGCTCGCTTGCTGCGGATTTCGCCGATGATTGCATCGAAGCCGGAGAGCTGGCGGCTCGGGAGCGACCGGACACCCACCGGCTCGAGGCCGTGTTTCTCGAGCTCTCCCCGGAACGCCTCCTGACCGGCCCTCGAGTAGAGGGACTCGCTACCCAGCAGGAAGAAGCGTCGTCGCGGGGGATCGAAGAATCCGATGGCCCACCGGACCATCGGCAAGAGCTGCTGGTTGGGCCCGCCACCGACATACACGACCGCCGGCGATTGCTCGAGCGCTTCGAAGATCATCGGGTAGAACAGCAGGATGCCTTTCTGCTCGCAAACGTCCTTGACGCGCTTCCGCGAGGCCGAGCTGAGACAGCCGACCAGGACATTCACTCCGTCGCGCTCGATCAGTTTGCGGGCGCTCTCGGCGAAAGCGAATTCGTCGGATCGACCGTCTCCGATGACCTTTTCGACCGGGCGGCCGAGCACGCCGCCGTTCTCATTGATCTCCTCGATCGCAAGGGATTCCGCCTCGACCATCGGCCGTTCCATCACCGAAAGCGGGCCCGTGAGGGAGTGCAGCAGGCCGACCTTGATCGGAACGCCCGAGGTGATGGGGAGCGGATTACTCCGAGCGGGAGTGTCACCGGCAACCCTTTCCTTCCGCGTCTCCGCGACGAGACCTTGCGGCCCGTTTAGCCTGTCCCTCGCGGCTTCCGTTGCCATGAAGAGGTTGGACCAGAGCGCGGCCAGACCGATGACGGCCGATACGGCGATCGCGCAGACGCCGGCCCAGACGCCCAGGCTGATACGCCGGCGTCCGTGAGCAGACGGCTCGCCTGGTACGGGTGTCGACTCACCCGGGGCGCCGAGGGACATCTGGTTCTCGAGCGCGCGGAGTCGGTCCAGCACAGACTGTGCGTCGGGAGGACGTCGGTCGGGCTTCTTTGCGAGGAGGGTGTCGAGGAGGTCCTCAACCGGCCTGGGCACCTGGAAGCGGATCGACGACAACGGCCGCGGTTCCTCCTCGAGGATCGCGGCCATCAACCTCGGGACACTGGGAGCCTCGAACGGCGGGACGCCCGAGATCATGCGGTACAGTACGACCCCGAGTGCATAGAGGTCCGCCCGGGCATCCACGGGGAGGGCCTCCAGTTGCTCGGCGCCATGTAGGCGGGCGTGCCGACCGAGACCCCATCCTGAGTCAGCCCCGCGTCGTCGCGGATCGGCTTGGCCAGGCCGAAATCGAGGATCTTGACCCGTATCGGTCCCTGGCCGTCGGCCCGAGTTTCGAGCCAGATGTTGGCGGGTTTGATGTCCCGATGCACCAGGCCGACGGTATGGGCCGCCTTCAGCCCCTGGGCGATCTGCCGCGCAAACTCCAGTGCCACCGGCACCGGCAGCCAGCGCTCGCGCTTCAGGCGCTGCTCCAGGCTTTCGCCATGCAGCAACTCCATCACCAGGTATGGTCGGCCGGCACTCTCTCCGACCTGGTAGATCGTGACCACGTGATCGTCCTTGAGCGACGCGGCCATCTGCGCCTCGCGCAGGAAGCGTACCCGGATCACCGGGCCGGCCATCTCCGGCCGCAGGACTTTCAAGGCCACCCGGCGACTGAGGATCGGGTCCTCTGCCTCGAAGACCAGTCCCATCCCACCGCCACCCAGGAAACCGAGAATCCGATAGCCTGCGAACCGGCCCCGTTCGACTGGACTGCGCGGCGGGGCGAACATGGCGAACAAATCGGGTTCGGCGGCCGGGACCGGTTCCCGTTTCAGACCTCCTGGCGGAAAATCGAACGTCGAGGGTACGGGAGGCGTCAGCGCATCGTCCAGCTCTCCATCCATCTCATCCGAGGGTCTGGGAGGCGGCAACGCACTTTCCGGCTCCTCATCTCTCATGTTCATCGGCGAATGACCAGAGGCCCCGTCGGAAGCAGTCTTGCTGATCAGGCCCGAACGACGACCGGATGTCGCAATGCTTCGGCGCTCCGTCGCTCGAACCGTTGAATAACCGAATTGTCTCGCGCCCGACTGAAAAGAGCAACGGAATTGAGTCTGTCGCATGAAAACCGGGTGGAATCCCGCGCGGCCTCGATGCGCCGGCAGTCCTGGGGCTCCGCTTGCGCGAGAGGCTATGAAAACATTAGTTCAAGATGATAGATTCAAAATTCAAACTGATCTCGTGCCTGTGCTCCTGCTTGTGCACGAGGATCCCCTGTGCCCAACGAGACCGCCATTGAGGGAAACGCGGTTCTCTTGCGACGAACTCCTTCAATCGGGTTTTCTCACGCCGCATGAAGCCGGCAGCGAGTCCAGCCACCACCTGGGAGATCCTCCACGTTCGGAATTCTGCCGAGAGGGAGTCATGGATGTGGGTGACAACCGATGGGTCCTTGGGAATCGAAGACGAAGACGACGCGGAGCGTCGAGGACGGCATTCCCACGCGGGAGCGTGGGAACGAGTGATAACCTCGGGCAATTGTCGATCGTAATGTAAACGGTAAGTTATAACCATATAATTCAATATATAGTCACATAATTTTTATATGGTATCTCAGACGAGTCGGGAGTATAGCACTTCGGCGGGATGGACGGCCGTTCGGCCTGTGAAGTGCCGTATCTGGAGCCGGCACGAGAACCCCGGAGCGACAATAACGGTCTCCGGATCGGCCTGGCGCACGGCGGGCAACAACCGCTGTTCGCCGACCCGATGCGAGATCTCGTAATGCTCGAACTCATAGCCGAACGAACCAGCCATCCCGCAGCAACCGGCGTCGAGGTCGATCACCTCCGCATCCGGAATTGCACGGAGCAACTCCAGCGTCGGTAGGGCGCCGACCAAGGACCGCTGGTGGCAGTGCGAGTGCACCAGAATGCGCCGTATCCCAGCCTTCCCAGCAAGCCGGGAGCCGTCTACGCGGAGTCCCTGGTGTGGCCGAGAGGCGGGCTCGTGAGACCCGCGACCGACCGTCGCGGCCAATCTTGACTGGATCACTTCCTCGAGGGTCGCACAGGCTTCGGCAACCGCCTCGGCACGGGAGCGCAGGTCGCCCCGGAGCAGCGCGGGGTAGTCGTCCTTGATGGTCAAGATGCAGCTCGGCTCACAGGCGATGATCCGTCCGCCCTGGCGCGACCATGGGTAGAGCCGCTCGACATTGTGCCGGGCGTTGGCGACGGCCTGATCGAGCAACCCGTTGGAGATCAGCGGACGTCCGCAACATCGCAATCCCGGCGGGCCGAGCGTGACGGAGCACCCGGTACGCCGGAGGAGCTCGATTGCCGCCTCGCCGATCGCGGGCTCGAAATAATTGGTGAATGTGTCGGGGAACAGCAATACGGAATATCCCGGATCGTCCTTTGCGATCGGGGGTTCTCGATACCGTTGAACGAGCGTTTGGCGTGCAAATGCCGGGGGCACGCGTCGGCCGTCGATCCGAAGCAGTTTCTCGTTGAACCATCGTGAGAGACGGCTTTGTACCAGCCTGGTCAACAAGGGCGCCAGGGCACTTCCAATTCGCCCCAGCTCGGCCACATGGCCGAATACCCGATTGCGCCAGGGGAGGCCATGCTTCCGATAGTATTGGTGGAGGAATTCGGCCTTGAGTCGGGCCATGTCGACGTTCGTCGGACACTCGCCCTTGCAGGCTTTGCATTCGAGGCAGAGGTCGAGGACTTCGTGGACGGCCGGATCCGTCAAGCCCTGGAACCCGAGTTGCCCGGTGATCGCCATGCGCAGCAAGTTGGCGCGGCCGCGAGTGCAGTCTTTCTCTTCGCGGGTTGCCTGGAACGATGGGCACATCGTCCCTTCGAGCTTCTTACGGCACGCGCCGACGCCCGCGCACAGCTCGGCGGCCTGGACCAGGCCACCATCAGTCGTGAAGTCGAACGTGGTCGGCACCTCGGGCGTGACATAGCTCGGCCCGTAACGCAGGTTCGTCGAAAGTGGCGGCGCGTTCGACGATCTTGCCGGGGTTCAGAAAGTTGTGCGGGTCGAAAGTGCGTTTCAGCTCGCGAAACGCGTTGTACAGGATGCTCCCGTACATCTTCTCCTGGAAGGGGCTTCGGACCAGACCGTCGCCGTGCTCGCCCGAAAGTGCGCCGCCGTACTTGAGCACGAGATCGGAAACCTCTTCCGCGATCGATTCGAACCTCCGAACTCCTTCTCCGGTCTTGAGGTTGATCACGGGCCGGACGTGCAGGCACCCTACCGAGGCGTGCGCATACACGCCAGCACAGGTGTCGTGTCGCGCGATGATCTCAAGGAATTCGCCGATGTAGTTGCAGAGGTGTTCGGGGGCAACGGCCGTATCCTCGACGAACGAGATGGCCTTGGCATCTCCTTTCTCGGCCATCGAGAGCCCGAGCGCCATCGTGCGGAGCTTCCAGACGCGCGCCTGAGCCGCGGGACTCGTGACAGCCAGGTGGTGATAGCCCTGTTTGCGCTTCCGGAGGTCGTCTTCGAGAGTGGCGAGTCGGGGAACTATTTCGTCGGTACTGGATCCATAGAGTTCGATCAGGAGGATTGCAGCCGGATCACCTTCGAGGAAGTCGCGGAGCCGGTTCGCTTCAGGATTCAAACGGGTGCTATCGAGGACGTACTTATCCACGACTTCGACCGCCGCGGGATGATGCCGCAGAATGAGCGGCGTCGCGGCCAGGGCCTCGAGCAAACCGGTGAACTCGACCACCAGAGTGCCCCGGGCTTGAGGCAGCTCCACCAATCGGAGCTTGGCCTCGACCGTCAGGCCGAGCGTCCCTTCCGAGCCGATGAACAACCGGGCCAGATTGAACGGGGATGGTCGTTCGTCGGTGTGGGCGCTTTCGACCTCTCGTGCGACGAATGCGTCGAGATTATAGCCTCCCACGCGCCGGAGGATCTTCGGAAACCGGCGTTCGATCTCCTCGGCATGCTCTCCAGCCAAGCTTCGGGTAACACGATAACAGGCCCCTTCGAGAGTCTCGCGGGCGCAACGCTCCTCGACCTCCCGATCCGACAGCGGTCCGAGTTCGATGACGCTGCCGTCGGATAGTACGACCTTCAACGCGAGCACATGATCGATCGTTTTCCCATAAACAACGGACCGGGCCCCCGAGGAATTATTGGCGATCATCCCGCCGATCGTCGCGCGATTCGAGGTGGAGATGTCCGGGGCGAAGAGAAGCCCGTGCGGCTTGAGCACCCGATTCAACTCATCGAGGACACAGCCCGGCTCGACGCGAACCCAGCGCTCGGCGGCGTTGATCTCCAGCACGCGGTCGAAGTGCTTCGAGCAATCCAGGATCACTCCCGGCCCGATCGACTGGCCGGCTTGCGACGTCCCGCCGCCTCGTGCCGTGATCGGCACACCGTATTGCGCACAAACCTTGACCGCCGCCACGACATCGGCCGTATCGGCCGGGAAGGCGACCAACAGCGGTACGATCTGGTAGACGCTGGCATCCGTCGCGTAGAGCGCCCGGGTGAGGCGATCGCATCGTACGTCGTGTGCGCTCATGGACTGGGCCAGCGCTTGATGGAGCGCTCTCAGGTTGACCTTCGCGGGCCGTGGCAAATCGATCACCGGCAATTCGGTCTCGCTCATGGCAGCATCGAGACTCCAACAGAAACCCGGTCTCGTGTTCAAACTTTGTGGACGGGTGAGGCTTCGACCGGGATTCTACCGCTTTTGGCGCCACTTGACTCCAGGTCAACGAGCAAAGCCTGGAAAAACCGGCTCAGAGTCTGTCCCAGCAGGTCGAGCGGGGGACGTCAGCCCCCTGTCCGGTGAGCGACGGACCTCCAAGACAGGGGGGCTGACGCCCCCCGCTCGCCCGGACCGGCTCCTTCTGGGACAGACTCCCAGTTCCTGCAACGGTCTGGTCAAATCCTTGACTGGATCATGTACAATAAGTTACGGAATGTCCTCAGGCGAGCTCCCTGGACACCGAAGCGAGAGAGGGCCGGTTGATGGCCGATTGGAAGCCGGAAAAGCTTCTCTTTAATCTCGGGGATCGCGTCAAGATCCTCCATTCGGAGTGGAAGGGATCGATCGTTGAGCTACGAGGGCCACTGGGGCCTGGCGGCGTCCAGGTGTACCGAGTTTTGTTCGCACGCAAGCCATTACGCAGGTACATCGAAGTGATGGAGAATCCACTCACGTTGATGCCGCCAAAGACCGTCCTTCCCGCGACCGGAGCGGAGCATGGCAGCCCACCCAAGTCTCGAAGAAAAACTGGCGACGCTTCGCGAGCTGCGCGGTCAGACGCTCTCTCCGGAACAGAAGGCACGGCTGAAAAAATCCCTAGGTGATCGATCGAACCTGGTCGTCGCCGCTGCCGCGGGGATCGCCGGTGAAAACACGCTCCTCGAGATGGCGGCGGACCTGGAATCGGCCTTCGAGCGACTTCCTTGCCAACCCCCTCAAAGACGACAAGCTCTGCCGCGCCAAGATCGCGGTCGTACAGGCGCTCGACAAGATGGAACATCAGCGGCCGGACGTTTTCGATCGGGCGGCCACCTACGTGCAGCTCGAGCCGGTCTGGGGCGGGTCGGAGGACTCGGCCACGCTGCTCCGCGCCGCGGCGATCATCGCCCTGGCGCGGATCGAGGGCTCGCGTTCCTTGCCCCGGCTCGTCGACGCGATGGTCGACCCGGCGAGGGACGTTCGGATGGCGGCGGCCCAGGCGCTGGGATATGTCGGCAACGAGGCCGCAGGGCTGGTCCTACGCCTGAAGGCACGCATTGGCGACCGTGATCCCGACGTCCTCTCCGAATGCTTCTCTGGTCTGCTCGTGGTCGATCCCAAGGAGAACGTCTCGTTCGTCTCCAGCCACCTTGAACCCCACGATGCCTCTCGTTGCGAAGCGGCGGCCCTCGCGCTGGGAAGGTCGCGCCTGACCGACGCGATGGCCCCGCTAGGGGCGTGCTGGCAACGTTGCGGCGCATCCGAGACCGGACGGCAGGTCCTGCTGGCCATGGCCATGCTCCGGCTGCCTGCCGCGATCGACTACTTGCTCGACATTGTCGCGGCCGATCCAGAAACGAACGCGATCGCGGCCATGGCGGCACTCAAGATCCACAATTACGACCCGCGGCTCCGCGAACGTCTCGCGCAGGTCCTGGCGAAGAAGAGCAACCGGACCCTGCAAGCCGTGTACGATCGCGACTTTCGAACCGACGAATCCTGACTGGAGCGCCCCGGCACCGCATCGCTCGGCTCACGGCGCCAATCGCCTCAGACCCTCGCGGAGCCGTTCGAGCCCCCATTCGAGGGTCTGGCCACCCGCCGCGAACGAGACGCGCAAGGTCCCTTCGCCACCCGGGCCGTATGCCGATCCCGGTACGACGACGACCCCCACATCGTGCAGGAGGAACCGTGCAACCTCCTCGGAGGACTTTCCCAATCCGCGGATGTTGACCATCACGAACAGGCCGCCTTCCGGGACGATTGGTACGACACCCGGGACCTCGCTTAACCGTTCGACCACTCGATCGCGCCGAGCCTGGAATTCTTCCGCCATTCGGCGGACACAATCTTGATCGGACACGAGCGCGCAGGCCGCGGCATCCTGCACGAACGTCGCCGGCCCACGACTCGACTGCTGCAAGACCAGGAACATGGCCTTGATGACCGCTTCGGGACCGGCGGATAACCCACGCGCCAACCCGTCATCGAGTAAGTCTTCGAGAGACTGTTGATCACGACGGTCCGGGCCTGTGCATCGGCCGATGCGGCGGCGGGCGAGACGTGCCGGCGACCGTCGTAGACCAACGACTCATAGATCTCGTCGCTGATGACGGGATAATCCCGCTTTTCGGCAAACTGGAGGACGTTCACGACCTCCTCCGATGTGAGGACCGTGCCGACGGGGTTCCACGGTGTGTTGAGCAGGATGATGCCTCGGTTGGAGACCCGGGCATTCTCGATCGCATCGCGATCGATCGTGAACCGTCCGTCGCGGATCGTCGCGGGAACGGGCCTTGGACAGCCACCCCAGATCGAGATTGGTGAGGAATAGGCGTCGTAGATCGGATCGGGGATCAGGACCGGATCGTTCGGCTGCACCAGCGCACCGAGTGCCGAGTAGAGCCCCAAGGTGGCTCCGTCGGTGATCAGGATTTCGCAGTCGGGATCGTAGGAGAGTCCCTGATCGCGCCGGAGCTTCTCGGCGACGGCCCGCCGCAGGGCCGGTTCGCCTCGATTATCGGGATATCCCGTGCGGCCGTCGCGCAGCGATCGCATCGCCGCCTCGACGATGTGCGCGGGCGTCGGCGTATCGGGTTGTCCGCGCATCAGGGAGATGAGCGACCGTCCTTCGGCCTCGAGCTGTCGAACCTGTTGCAAGACCCGATTGACGGCCGTCGGCCGCAACTGGGAAACACGACCGGCCAACGACACGACTGGCATGACAATCGCTCACATAGAGGGAGATTCGGATCAGCCGCTTCGACCACTCTACCATGATCCATAAACCACATAGCAGCCCACCGCACCAACGATCGACATCGACAATCCCCAGGCGAGTACCTGGTTGAACAGGAGCCTGCGGTCGGCCGTGATCGGTACCGAGGCGATGCAGAGGGCACCGATCGTCGACAGGGGTGAGACATCGACCAGATGGCCGCCGATCAAGATCGATGACGCGATCGCCAGCGGATCGCCGCCACCCAGCTTGGAAACCAGGCCCGGAACGCTCGGCAGGATTGCCGGCAGCACCACGCCCGAAGTGCTGCTATAGACCGAGACCAACCCGGTGACAAAGGCGATCAAGCCGGTGATCGTTCGATGAGTCGCGAACCGCGCCAGGATGGTCGTGAACAGGTCGATCCCGCCGGTCTTCTCGAGGAGTGAGGTCAGGACGGTCACGCCGCAGACCATCATGATGACGCTCCACGGTAACGAGGGCACCACCGTGCGTTCATCGGCGACTTTCAGCAACGTGAGCAGCACCGCCGCGACGAACGCCCCCATCCCGACGTGCACTTGGAAGAGAATGACTCCGACGACCAGGATTGCGATCGTCGCCAACGTGAGCCAGTGACGAGGCGTCATCGTTTCGGAGGTCTCGGGAGAGTTGATCTCGCTCGGCCGCTCACGATAGGTCTGGCCGAACAGCCGCAAGCCGCCGAACGCCAGGTAACCCAAGGCGGCGACCGCGGCGTTGGCCAGAAGGTTCGAGAGGTAGGTCTGGCGCTCGAATCCCGACAGTCCCATGCGGTCCATCAGTCCGCTGGCGATGATCCCCGTCGGAGCGATCGGCGAGAGCGCACCGGCGATGCAGCCGTGCGCGACCATGATCGTCATCAGGAGCGGAGGGATCCGCGCTCGATCCGCAACCGCCATGGCCAGGGGTGCGATCATCGCGGCCGCCGCGACGTTCCCCGCCCCGATCGATGCGATGCCACACGATAACCCGAAGAAGAGGAACGGGATCAAGCCGGCGTTCCCCCGGCAGCATCGTACGGCCGCGCGCACGACTCGATCGAGCGTGCCATTGCCCCGGGCCAGGGAGAAGAGGAGGGTCACACCGACCAGCGTCAGGAACAAGTCGGTGGGGAAGCCACTCAGAAGCTGGCTCGTCGTGAATACCTGCCCCCAGCGTGGAGCCAGGTAGATTCCGATCACCCAGGCCAACGCCAGCGAGAGAAACCCCGGATTCACGGTCGTCGTACAGCTCAGAACGATCACCACGACCAGGGCCGCGAGCGAGAACCAGGCAAGATCGATCATCTAGATGTACCTTGTAAATCGATGAAACGGCCATTACGTCCGGGCCTTTCTCGTTACGCGGCTCGATTGTACCATCGCCCTCCATTCCGACTGCAATCCGGTGCGACGTCTCGCTCGGCCGGCTGGATCGACCCTTTGCGGGGCCTTTTCGCGGGCCGTATGATGGCGGCGACCAAGGGTATCGATGGAATCCCTTCGATCTCGTTCTTTCGCCTACCATCCGGGGTGTCCGACCATGTCCCAACTCCACCGAGCCTCGTGGGCTTTCCTAATAGTGATCGCTGCCACGGCGATCTCGTATGGCGACGATCGCGATGCGCCGCCGGGTCGCGATGGATCCCGAGTTTATGGTGAGTGGCGGATCCGGATCCGTCCCGACCAGGGACCGGCCTACAATCGGCTGATCGAGCAATCGGGTCTGCCGCTGTTCCGGAAAGCGGGGGGCCGGATGGTCGGCTGGTGGACGACGCTGATCGGCGACCTTTACGAACAAGTGACAATCTGGGAATACGACGATATGGCGGCCTTCGAGCGGGCGATCCAATTCCTCTCGAAGGAACCCGCGTTCGCCAGGTTCGTCGCGACGCGCGACCCACTCCTGGCCGGTGAGGAGAGCCGATTCCTGCGTCTTGCGCCGCACGCGCAGCCTCCTAGCTTGCCCGAGCCGGCCTCGTTCGTTATCCATGAAGTTCACCGGGTGCCCCTGGCACGCCGCGCCGAATACCTTGCGTTCATGACGGGGCGAGGCCTCGCGCTGCTCAAGGCCCACGGTTTTCGTCCCGCCGGCCCCTGGGTCGTCGACGTGGGGCGGTGGTCGGAGGTCACCTATCTCTTCCGGTTCGAGAGCCTGGCCGAGCGCGAACGGCTCATCACCAAATTCTCCGCGACCGCGGACGGGCGGACCTATAGCGAGAAAGTCGCCGAGTTCGCCGGCGAGGTCACGACACGACTGCTGGTCCCGGCGTCGTTCGCGAAAGCACCGTCTGATCCCGAGGTACCTGCGAAGACGAACCCTTCCACGATGCTACCGCATCAAGAGCGACTTGGACCGGGAGTGATTGCAGTCGGGTTCTCTGATCGTTACCGAGACGCCAACTGTGGTTGGGTCTCGATGGGCCAGTCGACCCTGATGATCGACCTCCCCCGCGGTCTGCCCGTGCCGGAGTACCTGGACCGTGTCAGGACCTCGACCGGCAAGCCGATCCGGACCCTGGTGTTGACCCACTTTCAGGACGGGGATCCTGCAATCCTCCGCGCCATGCTCGAACGAGGGATCACCCGCATCATCGCGTCGCAAGGGACGCGCGACCGGCTGATCGCCGCGGACCCATCCCTCGAGCCGACGGTCGTGCATGTGGTCCCGGCGCGCAGCGAGATCGGTGACGCCGCGGTGCCGGTCGAATTCCTCCCCATGGATGAGGTGGCGGGCGGATCGGGCGGAGCCGTCCATCTTCCTGGGAAGTCGGTCCTGTTCGCCGGCCCGCTCGTCATCAATGGTCCGCGGGCCGCACTGAAGGGCCGGGACACGGAATCGTGGATCGCGGCCCTGAGGCGTCTGGAGGATCTCGGGCCGGATCGCGTCGTCCCCGCGCTCGGCTCGTGGGGAGGCCCCGAGATCCTCACCCGAAACCACCGGTTCCTGGCGGAGATCCGTCAGCAAGTCGGCTTCCACATCGCTCAGGGCCGGCCGCTTGCCGGCCTTTTCGACCAGGTTCACATTCCCGCCGCCGACCTGGTCTGGATGCCCTACGACACGCCGACCGCCGAAGACATCGAGTCGGTCTACCGGGAGCTAACCGTCCCGAACGCCCCATTTCATGGCCGCGCCCCGAGCGCGAGCGATCGACCGCCCCATGCCCTGGTCCTGATCGGCGACCAGCCCCACGAGCCCGCCCACATCGAGGAGGGACTACGACCCGTATTCGAGGCCACGGGGGTCGTGCCCCACTTCACGGTCGACGTGAATGCGCTGACGGCGAAGAACCTGGAGAGAGTCCCGCTCCTGGTGATCCTCCGCGACGGCCTCCAGCGCCCGGAACGCGATCCTCATCGGAATCACATCTGGATGACGCCCGAGCAGGAGCGCGCGGTGTCGTCATACGTTGAGAACGGAGGCGCGTTCCTCAACCTGCACAACTCCATGGGGCTGTATCCACCCAACGGTCCTTATCTCAATCTGGTCGGCGGCCGTTATACGGGTCACGGCCCGCTGGAACGGTTCCGAGTCGAAATCACCGATCCGGATCATGCGGTCACGCGGGGCGTCCGAGCTTTCTTCGTTGCCGATGAACAGCACGCGCCGGCTTACGAGGAAGGACGCGTCCACTTGCTGTTGCGCAATCGCTCCGACGACGGGAAGACGGCCGCCGCCGGCTGGGTCCGCGAGCCCGGCCGCGGCCGGCTCTGCCACCTCGCCAACGGACACACCCGCGAGGCTTTGCTCCATCCCATGTACCAGCGGCTCCTCCGCAATGCCGTACGCTGGTGCCTCCGTCTCGAAGGCTCGGACACGGCGATCTCTCGCGGTGTCTCCGAAGCCGACGGCCAGCGATAGGAGCCTGTCTGATACGTGGGGCACGTCGCGTACGGACTTTCCAAACGCCGTGCGCGCGCTCAACTGGCAAAACTACGTTTGAATCTAAGGCCGGCCTTCCTGAGTTGTCGATGGAAAGAAGCGTTTCTCGGATCGAGACTCAGGAAGACGGCTCTTCTCCCTGATCGCGTGAGTCCATGCGGTGCGAGCCTCATGCCCGTCGGAGACGCGGGAACGTGCCGCGCCGTGACATCGGGCTGATAAGCGCTCAACGTGATCGGTGAATGTCGGTATGTCCTCATCGAGTCGCGAAGACCGTCGAGGGATCCGACAGTCGTGCGCGCCGCAACGACTTCAGGGACCTCGCCTCAGCACGGGACGCCTCTCACTTGCGTTGACAAACGATACCGTTTTTGAGGAGCATCACGATGCAACCACGAAGGAATCTCCTACGAGAACTGATCTTCGGCCATGGCAAGACGCGTGCGAGCGGGACGAGACGCCCCAGGAAAACGGTCCTTTCCTGCGAGAGCCTCGAGGGGCGCGTGACTCCTGCTCACGGTGGCCTCGCCCATCACGCGCTCGCGCACCTGCACGCCGCGGCTCATCACGCACACCACGCGACGAGTACCGCGAGCGAATCAACGAGCACGACGGACAGCACGTCGAGCACTTCGACCACGACGAGCGACTCGTCCGACACCACGACCACCGCATCGAGTTCCTCATCGACCTCCACGCTTTCCAGCGCAGCTTCAGACGCTCCGAAACGACATCCAGGCCATCGAGCTCGGCTCGGGAACAACGGTCGGCCAATTGACCGCGATCATGGCGGCCTTCCAGACGCTTTCCAGTGACGGCCTTACGCCGACCAGCGAGTCGGCGCTCAAGTCGTTCGAGAACAGCCTGGTGACGGCTTATGCATCCGGAACGACCCTGGCCGGCGATTCGACGCTCCTGAGCCAGTTCGAAGCCCTTTACACGAGTTCCCCGACGACGCAGGAAACCACGGACCTCACCACGGCGTACAACGCGCTTGCGGCGGCCGTGACCTCATCGAACATCACATCGGCGGACTTTACGACGATCAATACCGATTGGGCGGCCGTACTGGCCGCCGAGGGAAGCTCGAGCACGGCGACCTATCCGTACTTCAACCTCGTCACCGGTCAGACGAGGGGCGGACCGGGCCAAGGCTTCGGAGGGGGCGACGGAGGGTGCTAGCGAATTCAGAGGGTGTTCAAGAAGGTCAACGAACCGTCGTCGGGCGGGTCGCGCCTCGATACATCGAGGCGCGACCCCCCGGATTTACCGGGGAAATCGTTGGGCCTCATCATGAGTTGCGGCCTTCGATCCACGCTACGGGAGCGGCTCCGATGCTCTTTCGGTTCGCAGGAGAGTGGGCCGTGAGTTGTGGTGTCGACCCATTGCCGACGTCCACGAGTCACCGCCCTCTTCTCGACACGACCGACGAGATCACGTCTCTCAGCCCGCGTGGGCCTGCCGAGACGATCTCGACTGGGGGGACCGGTGGTTGTGCGCGAAAACGCGGGGCCCGCGACTCTTGCAAAAAGCTTGCAAAGTCCGACGTGCGGAGTCTTCCTCTCGGGTCCCGCGGCTCCTATGCTAGGATCCATCCAGGCCGGACCGGCCTCGCGGATGGGCGGGGCTACGGCCTTCGGGACCGATTCCTGCACGATGGAGGAACTTATGCAAGACTTTACCGGAGGCACTCGACGGTCATTCCTGACGTCCATGACTGCCGCCTCGGCCGCCATGACCGTCGGCTACAATGCGCTGGCGGACGGCGTTCACGAGCTCAAGCCCACGGTCCAATCGCCCCAACCGAGCGGACCCAATGACCGGATCCGGATCGCCACGATCGGCATGGGCATCATCGGCTTTATCGACACGACGACGGCTTGCAAGGTCCCAGGGGTGGAGCTTGTCGCTGCCTCCGACCTCTACGAGGGCCGGAGGACCCACGCCAAAGAAGTCTTCGGCAGCCACGTCGAGACGTATGTTGACTATCGCGAGATCCTCGCACGCAAGGACGTCGATGCCGTGCTCATCTGCGTGCCCGATCACTGGCACGCGAAGATGTCGATCGAGGCGATGAAGGCGGGAAAGGCGGTCTATTGCGAGAAGCCGATGATCCGCGCGGTCGAGGAGGGGCCGGCCGTCATCGCCGCCAACAAGGAGACCCGGTCCGTCTTCCAGGTGGGCAGCCAGTACGCCAGCTCGATCCTCTACGACAAGGTCAAAGATCTGATCCACAGCGGCGCTCTGGGCAAGGTCCACGCGATCGAGGCCCGTTACAATCGGAACTCGGACGTCGGTGCCTGGCAATATTCGATCCCCACCGACGCCTCGCCCGAGACGATCGACTGGACCCGCTTCCTGGGCGACGCACCCCAGCGACCGTTCGATCCCGTCCGGTTCTTCCGATGGCGGAACTACTGGGACTATGGCACGGCGGTTGCTGGCGATCTATTCATCCACCTCCTCACCGGAATCCATCACGCAACCGGCGCAATCGGACCGACCCGCGTGGCGGCGATGGGCGGCCAGCGTTTCTGGCACGATGGACGGGATGTCTACGATGTGATCATGGGCCTGCTCGATTATCCCGAGACCGACGCCCATGGGAGCTTCACGCTGTCACTCGTCACCGACTTCGAGGACGGCGGCGGCGGTGCGACCGCGTTCCGCTTCGTCGGCACGGAAGGCGTCATCGATGTCAGCTTCCGTGAGCTGACGCTCACCCGTGTCGGGATCGAACGCGCCTCGGCCAATCAGGTTCTGGAAGGCTACAACTCGGTGACGACCTTCTCCAAGGCCCAGCAGAAGGCGTTCGCGGAAAAGTATCTCGCCGAGCATCCTCGCTCTTCGGAGAAACGCCGGTCGAAGCAGACCGAGAAGTACGTCGTCCCCGAGGGCTACGATGAGCGGTTCGATCATTTCGTGAATTTCTTCAAGTCGGTCCGTCATGGCAAGCCGGTCTATGAGGATGCAACCTTTGGCTACCGGGCGGCGGCTCCCGCACTCCTCTGCAATGAGAGCTATCGGCAAAAACGGGAGATCGACTGGGACCCGGTGGCCATGAAGGTCGTGTCGTAGCGCAAAGCCTTTCGAGATTTGCGACCCGGCGATCGCCGGGTCGTTCGCGATCTCCTCGGAAACGGGAGATCTCGTGCGCGCTGAATGTCCATGACGCGTCCTTTCACACTTCTCCTGACGGATCTCCAGGGCGCGGCGGATATGTCACTCTCGCGCATTCTAGGGGCTCTGACGAGTTTCTAGAGAGAGGTTGTGCGTGAGGGCGAATTGATGTCCATCCGCCACGCGCCCTTAGCCGAACCAACAGGAGGGAATTTCGATTGGCGTCCCGTTCCTGAAGTGAGACACCGGTCCGCAAGCGATGAGGGATTCGTTGTGGGCATCGGACCGGAGAGACGGCGCAATCGCGTGATGTGGAACTCGAGATCGAATACAGGGAGGTAGCATGCGCAGCGGTAACCGGCTGGGTGGTTCGGTCCTCTGGGCGCTGACGATGACGATCGGCGTGACCAGTGGGGCGCACGCGGGGGAGCGTGCCCAGACCGTGCCTTTGGGGGGAACCCTGGACGGGCTGACCGGCGATCATTACTACGGAGTGTACGTGCCGACGCGATTCGGCGGTGAGCTGAAGATCACGACGAGCTCCGGACAAGTGGTCGAGCTGAAGCGAGCCGATGGAACGGTCCTGACCAACGGCCAGGACGTCGGTATCGATCACCAGGGTTGGTGCACGTTCAAGGTTGAGGGTGCCAAGGAGAGGTACAACGTCGGAACGACGTTCGTCCAGGTCGGGCAGAGCCTGAAACGACCCTGGAACTTCTACTACTGGCCGACAAAGGCCGACTCGATCCACGAGCCCTGGGCCGGAGGCAACGGCCGTGTTGACACTTCTTCGGTCAACGGCGACGATCAGTTGATCGCGACCCCGGGCGGCTATATCGCTCCGGGACAGGATATCATCGTGGCCGGCCCCAATGGCCTGCTCGAGACGCAACCGGCCGCCGGCGACGGCGCTACCTGGTTCCCGAACCTCTATGACGACCTGACGTGGCTGGGGCCGGACAACCAGCACGGCGGCGAGCTCACGCGGTTTCAGACGCAATCGCCCCTGCTCAAGTACGACCAGAACTTTCGCTCGTTCGCACGGCAATGGGAGGCGGCCTACAGCCAGACGAACGGTATCTCCCGGTGGCCCGGCCATTGCCTGGGCGGTGCCGTCGCCTCGATCCTCCTGAACGAGCCCGTCCCGGTGCCGGCATCGGGCTTGACCCAGGACGAGCTCAAGGCGCTCTGGGCTGAACTCGGGGAGAATCACTACAATCACCGGATCGGCGACTATGCGAATGAGATTCCGGCGGGCCCACCGCGACCCGGTCCCGATCCGACCGATTACAAGGCCCCACGCGTCCACGCCATGCTCGAGACGCACATTCGCGGCGAACGCAAGCCGTTGCTGGCCAACCTCCGGGCCTTCCCGCCGCGCGGTACCATCACCGAGGTCTGGAATCACGGTGTCTACAAGTATATAGCGACGTATCACGCTATCCCCGGCCGCGGTCCTCGCGCCATGCGGATCGTGCTCGAAGTGCACGCCAACTCGGGCTCGATGCTCAACGGCCAGGAAGACCACGATCGCGTCGTCAACTACGAATACAGCCTCGTCTACGGTATGGACGGGCGGGTGGATGAGAGCAATCCGAACGTGGCCGACTGGATCTCGGTGGGTGGCGAGGCGATGTTCGCCCCGCTGAATGTCCTGGAGCTCGTCCAGTCGCAGTGGGGTGGACACAACCCGAACGTGACGGAGGCGAACGTCCGCTCCCTGGACATGGCCAACGGCGGTGGATCGCTCGGACGATTCGCCTCGAGGCCCCCCGTGTTTCGTCCGGTTGACCAGTATGAGGCTGGCCGTGCATCCATGATCGCCGAGAGTTCCAGCTCGACGTCGGGCACCCGTCTGGGTGGATTCATCCGCCGCGCCTTCTTCGGGCGTTGAACCAGACCGAGACGAATGTCATCTGGCTGAATTGCGAAATCACGAAGCACCTGCGAGGGGACCGGCCACCGGACCCCTCGCGGGTGCTTTCGTCATTCCTGCGTCTGAACCCGAGGTCGAGCCCGTCACCGGACCGGGGATGAACCCAGTCCGTTGCCGTTGTGTCGGAATCCTGGACGACTTGACGGTTTTCGAACAATGGGAGTATCGTAACGAACCGGGCGGAGAGCTGAGTTTTCCGGGGTTTCGCCGATCCTGTGGCGGGGGGATCACGCCAGTCGCCTCGGCTCCCGGCGCGGTTTCCTCGGACACAATGGATATCCCATGCTCCTGAAACGAACGCATACCTGCGGCGAGTTGACGATCGATCACGTCGGCCACTCCGTCGCCTTGAACGGCTGGGTGGACGCCTGGCGCGATTTCGGCGGGCTAGTCTTCATCGATCTCCGCGACCGGTACGGCGTCACGCAGGTTGTCTTCGAGCCCGAGGCCGGCCAGGAACTCCAGGGGCGCGCCCACGAGTTGAGGAACGAGTACGTCATCGGCGTCAAGGGGACGGTCGCTCCCCGGCTGGCGGGCAAGGAGAACACCAAGCTCAAGACCGGCGCGATCGAGGTCCGGGTCCAGGAACTGGTGCTCTACAACGCCACTCCGACCCCG
This sequence comes from uncultured Planctomycetota bacterium, assembly GCA_963845755.1. GTDB lineage: Bacteria > Planctomycetota > Planctomycetia > Isosphaerales > Isosphaeraceae > CAWJTV01. The sequence continues at coordinate 700,816 of CAWJTV010000005.1, read as the reverse complement.
CCTTTCGAGATGCACGGCCCCGAGCCGAACGAGGAGCTCCGGCTGACGTATCGCTATCTCGACCTGCGCCGGAGGCAGATGCAGGAGGTCTTCATCGTCCGGCACCGCCTGGCGCAGCTCATGCGAAGGGTCATGACGGATCTGGGCTTCCTCGAAGTCGAGACGCCGATCCTCGGCCGCAGTACTCCGGAAGGCGCCCGCGACTTCCTCGTTCCCAGCCGGGTGCATGCCGGTCATTGCTACGCCTTGCCCCAGTCGCCCCAGCTCTACAAGCAGCTCCTGATGGTCGCGGGCTTCGACCGATACTTCCAGATCGCCCGATGCTTCCGAGACGAAGACCTCCGCGCCAACCGGCAGCCCGAGTTCACCCAGCTCGACGTCGAGATGTCATTCGTGGACGACGCGGACGTCAACTCCACCATGGAGATCCTCGTCGCCGAGATGGCCAGGGAGTTCACCGGCCAGGAGGTCGCGCCTCCCGCTGCCCCGCCTCGAATACCACGACGTGATGGAGCGATTCGGCAGCGACCGGCCCGACCTGCGCTACGGGCTGGAGCTGAAAGACGTGGCCGACATCGCCGGAGAGACCGAGTTCAAGGTGTTCCAGCAGGCGAAGGAGGTCGGACATCGAATCCGGGGCCTGTGCGCGCCTGGCGGTGGCTCGCGGTATAGTCGCAAGGACCTCGATGGCCTGGCCGAATTCATCGGTGGGATGGGAGCCAAGGGTCTAATCTGGCTCAGGGTCGAGGGCGAGAGCCTGACCGGTCCGACCGCGAAGTTCTTTCCTACCGAGGCCCAGCAGCGGCTCCGCGCGCGGTTCGAGGCCAAGACCGGCGACTTGATCCTGATCGTGGCCGATACCCAGGCAGTCACCAGCCTGGCGTTGTCGAGCCTGCGCGGACGACTCGCCGCCGAGCTATCGCTCTACGACGCGAAGTCCTTCCATTACTCATGGATCGTGCGCTTTCCCCTCTTTGCCTGGGATGCCGAGGAAAAACGGTTCGCCGCCGAGCATCACCCGTTCACGATGCCGCTGGCCGAGGACCTGCCGCTGCTGGATTCCGAACCGGGTAAGGTGCGGGGTCAGGCGTATGACCTTGTCATCAACGGCGAGGAGGCCGGCGGCGGGACGATCCGCTGCCATGACCCGGAGATCCAGTCGAAGATTTTCGCACTTTTAGGGCTCACCCCCGAGCAGGCCCAGGAGAAGTTCGGGTTCCTCCTCAGTGCCTTGCGCAATGGTGCACCGCCCCATGGTGGCATCGCACTCGGGTTCGACCGGCTGACGATGCTCTACTCGGGCCTGACCAATATCCGGGACTGCATCGCATTTCCCAAGACCGCCAAGGGGACCGACCTCATGACCGGTGCACCCGGCACGGTCGAGCCCCGACAACTCAAGGAATTGCACATCCGCCCGGCATGAGCCGGGCGAGCGGCGGCGGATCGTCGGCCGAGACTCGATTCGATTCGGCGTGTGAATCAACCGACAGGCTCGGGCGCTTGCATGGTATCGGCCGAGATTGAGGCCTGTTCGAGTGGCTTGGACGAGTGACGGTCCATCAGGACCGGTCGTCCCGGTTCGCCGTGGATCCACGCATCGACCGTGGCCTCGACGGCACCGCCGGTAATCCGTCCCGCGATCCGATCGAACCGCAGCCGCGTGTCGAGGATCAGTAGGAGGGCGATCAGTAGAGTCACCGCATTGGTTGACACGATCCAGGCAGTCGAGAGGCGAACGGGAGCGAACCCGAACAGGGGGATCGTTTGGGGACTCACGAATCCGAGTTGAATCAACGTGAGCATGAACGCCATCAAGGTCAGATATCCAAGGCATAGGATCGCAAGTGCCCCCGCGTAGACCACCAGAGTCGAGCCCAACCAAAGCGCAACGGTCCAGGTCATCGATTTGGTTGCCGTAGCAAGCGACAGCGAACATCGAACCCCGATCGCGGCCATCAAGATGCCGGCCGCAAGATTGCTTACCGTCCAGTTAGCGTACTCGCTCCACGGGATCGCCCCCACGCCCACACCCAGAGTCCAGGCCAGGACGATCGCGCCGAGGAACCATCGCAGGGCGTAGAGGCTGCCGTAGACCTTGGCGTAGACGATCTCGCCCGGCTCGAGCTGGCTGGTCAGGAGCGCGTCCCATGTCCCGCTCTCCCGTTCTGATGCGATCGACACGGCGGCCCGTAACCCGATGGCCAATTGAATCATCCAGCCCAGGTACAGATGGGTGTCCTGAGAATCTGCGCCAGGACATCGGTCGCCCAGTCTGACAACTCGGTGTTGCCACTCCAGAGCAAGGCCCAGGCCACGGTCCCGGCCATGATCAGGCTCCCGCCACCGAGAGGGATGACGATGAGCAGTCCCATCCATGGCCGAGCCGGCCGAGAGTGCCGGCGCGCTCGATGAACAGTTCTTTCCAGAGCATGGGTCGCTCGCCCAGCGCGGGAACCCATCGCCGGTGCCGGGCCCGCTTGACCCGGTCTTCCGGCGCGAGACAGTTGGGCTGCAACCGCCATGCTGCGAGAGCCGTGCCCAGGAATCCCAGCACCAGCCAGATGCCTGAGGTCGCCAGTGCCGGACTGATCTCTCCCTGCCATACGAGTCGTGCCAAACTCAGATACGGGTTGGAAAACTCGAGCCAGCCGATCGGTCCGGCCCACCACGCCAGCCGCTCCGCCATCGGAGCCAGCAGGAGCATCAGGATCACGAGGTACACGCCGAGCAGGGCGTCACGGCCGCGGCGTGCCATCACCGAAGCCCCCACGGCCATCCCGCCGCCACCGACGAGGACCGCCGTCAGCAGCAGCAACAAGGTCCCGATTCGAGCCAGATCCAGGCCCATCAGTCCAGCCAGGATCACCAGTGCCGGGAGGGCGGCTAGCATCATCATCCCCACCTGGCTCAACTTCCCGATCAGCCGCCCCCAGACGATCTCGCGCGGGCTGACGGCGGTGATCAGGAGGTGCTGAAGGATCCCGCGTTCCCGCTCACCGGCGAGCGAGCCGGCCAGGACCGCCGGTGCCATCACCACCACGATCGTCAGCAAGAACATGGCCCCCGCCGCCATCGCGGTCCGGAGCTCGATCGACGGTGAATACCACGGGTCCAGGCGGGCACTGATCCACCAGGTCCACGCCATGGCGAGTACGACGATGGCCAGTGCCACCGCGACGAGGGATCGGACCACAATCACCCAGCCGCGCGCGAGCGCGCGGCGGCATTCGGGGCCTGCCAACGGCCCGAAAATGGCCATGACCACGTTCATGTCCACTCCATCGTTTCCTTTGGTTCCTCGGGTTCTGACTTGAGGGGCAAGCACGCAGCCACGGCGCGGGGTCGCGTCAGGAACCATAAGGTGAGCGCCGGGTAGATCGAAGCCACAATGCCGCCGATCGTAGCGAATACGGCACCCATCATCGCCGACATCCGCGCGAAGTCCGTCATCTTGAACGGGGCGGGTCCGCCCTTGGCCTGGGCCTGCGCGTCGATCTTGGCGAACGCCTTTTGCATCCGCTCGGTCGTGATCGGCACGACGAGGACCAACGTCACGACGATCATGGCCGCCCACCGGAGGATTTTCAACCAGGCGACTCCGAGCGCAAGCCGGCGCCCCCAATTGGTCAGGGCCAGCAATCCCCCGCCCGCGACGATCATCAGGATGTTGAGCAGGATCCCGGAACCGACCTCGGAGAAGTAGTAGATCGCCAGGCGCGTATCGCTCATGATGTTCCAGCCGGTGAGGTCCTGAAACGACGACATGTCGGGAGGCGGCGTGGCGGCCAGGGTTTCCCGCTCACTTTTCAGGGTCACCTTCTCCTCCTCCGACTTCGCGGCCTCCTCGCGGCGCTTCAGGTCGGCGAGCTTGGCCTCGTGCTGCGCCGTGATATTCGCCTGCTGCTTCTCCATTTCCACTTGCATGGCCTTCGTGAATGTCGGTGCCATCACGAACCAGACCGCATAACCGGCTCCCACGAGGAGCATGATGACGCCGAAGATGATGTTCAGGAGACCGAAGGTGCGAGGGACCTGGGGATTGGGGACGACCCATTGCGGCTTCGGCTGGTTTTCCATGGTCGCTGGCTCCAGATGAATCACGAAGTGTGACCGAATCCTTGCGAGATCGGCTCGAACGAGCACGCCCGACCCCCGCCGGGGCGATCCGTCCTCGACGAAGTACCCCTCGCAATCAGGAGTCCTTCGCCCGTCGTTCTCCGATATTTGGTGCACGGTCTCGCTCCAAAGACAATGGGGTCGTGCGCGCGTGGAATGCTTCGGAGCCCGTTACGCCGGTCATCGATCGGCCGGCATCCGCGCCCCGAGCGGGCGATCCTGGAAACCGTTTCGCGGCGCGAGCGCCCTCGAACGGTCGGGATTTCCTGGCTATAATCCACGAATCGGTGGCGAGCCCACCGCGGTCGGATCGACCGGAGATCGGTGTGACGGAAGTTGCAGTCTTGTGGGAGAATCGGAACCTTGACGCGCGTGCCGGTGATCCTCCACGGGCGGTTGGGCGACTGGTTCCGCCAGTTGCGACCCAGGATGCACGATCAACCGATTCGCTGGTTCGAGTCACGCTCGCCCGAAGATCTCGGAGTGCTCCTCATCGGCCTGGCTTTTCCTGTAGTGCTGATCGACCTTGGGCGACAACCCGAATCGGCGTTGCGGGATCTCGGACTGATCTCGCTCAACGCACCCAGTGCGCGGGCCCTGGTCCTCGACTCGAAGGCCGTTGAAGGTTTCGCGGTCCTGGCCCGCGACCTGGCGCAACCCACGTGTTCTCGGGATTCGTGCCCCCACCGGTTGTTGCCGAAGTTCTTTCTCGTTGGGTCGTGATCTCCCGGCGGGACATCGGACGCACCGGCTGGTCCCAGACCACGTTTCCCGATTCCGAGACCGATCCCTGGAGCTGGCTCTCCAACCATCTGGGCGAGCCTGACGTAATCCCCGGCGCCCGATCTACCTCACGGCTCCCCTGATGCCACTCAATTGAAGGATAAGGACTTATGTTCGGCAAGACCAACACGTCGCTCACCGAGCGGGACGTACTCGACGCTCTCAAGGGTGTCAAGGACCCGGACCTCGGTCGCGACCTCGTCGATCTCGGGATGATCAAGGACATCCGGATCGCTGACGGCACGGTGGCCCTGACCGTCAACCTGACCACCCCCGCATGCCCCTTGAAAGCGCAGATCGAGCGCGATGTGCGGACCGCCCTCCAGGGGCGTTTGCCCGGCGACTGGGCCTTTCAGATCAACATGAGTGCGGAGGTTCGGGGCAAGGGTATCGCCGAGACCGGCGACATACCCGGCATCAAGAATGTGATCGCCGTCGGCTCGGGCAAGGGCGGAGTCGGAAAGTCGACGATGGCGGCCGCCATCGCCTTCGGCCTTCACTCCTACGGCGCTCGGGTCGGTCTCATGGACGCCGACGTCTACGGACCGTCGATCCCCCACCTCGTCGGTGCCAACGGCCGCCCTATGGCCAGGGGTGAACGCATCCAGCCGATCGAGACCAACGGCCTCAAACTCATGTCCATGGGCTTCCTGCTCGAGCCGGAACGAGCCGTGATCATGCGTGGACCCATGCTCCACGGCATCATGCAGCAATTCCTCCGTCAGGTCGACTGGGGCCCGCTCGACTACCTGGTCATCGACCTGCCACCCGGGACGGGAGATGTCCCGCTTACCTTATCGCAGTCGCTGCCGTTGACGGGGGCCGTCGTGGTCTGCACGCCACAGGAAGTTGCTCTGCTCGACGCAACCCGCGCCATTACGATGTTCCGGCAACTCAAGGTCCCTGTGCTAGGCATGATCGAGAATATGGCGTACTTCGACGTCGTGGCCTACCTGCGCGATCGCGGCGGACCTGCGGCCCAAAAACTCACTGAGGCTCGGAGCTACTTCGACACACCCGGCGACGAACGCGTCTACATCTTCGGTCGCAGCGGCGCCCGGCGTAAGGCCGAACAGCTCGGCGTACCGTTCCTTGGCGAGGTCCCCTTGAACGTCTTCCTCCGGGAGACCGGCGATGCCGGACAGATGGCACAAGCCCTACTTCCCGGTTCGCCATCCCGTCCCGCGTTGCTCGGCGTCGTGGAACAACTCGCCGCGCAGATCAGCATCCAAAACATCAAGACCCCCAAGATGCCCAAACTGGAGATCATCGACTAGACTGTCGATCAACCCAGGATGTCATCGGGGGTCTTCTGCGGTTTGACAACAGACGATTGCATTCAACTCATGAGAACCCTTCGGCGATCGGAGGCAACGGACTCCCTCGACGCATCTCGTTTCGCCCGTCGAGAGGGGCCCGCGGCGCGATTGCGGTCCCGGGAACCGGTCGAAGGGTCACCGAGTCCGGGAGCGTGGATCAGTCGCCGGTGTAGCTCAGAGTAAAATCGTGGAAGCGATACTTCTTGTTCCGGGGGACCTCGCCCGCCGCCGAAAACAGGCTCATCAGCAGCTCGCCGAAATGGTCGGTACGGACGCAGTAGAAGTTGTGCTTGCCCTCGCGCCGCGACTCGATCAGACCCGAAACGCGGAGCAACGCCAGGTGATGGCTCACTGCGGGCTGGCTCTGTCCAAGCCGATGGCAGAGATCGGTGACGTGCAGCTCGCCATGTGGCGATAACGCCAAATAAAAGAGGATGCGCAGCCGAGTCTCATCGCTCAGCAACTTGAAGACCTGAGCCAGTTCGCGGACGGATTGATCGGAGACTTCCGGACCCATCGTCGCGACCTGACCATTGGTTTCCGCGCCGCGCTTGGTGTCTTTGCGTGCCATGGGGAGTATTCCTTGCCTTTCTGGAAAAAGCGTTCAGCGATGCCGGTTCAGGAACCGATCCACGCCGTGCTCACAGGGAGACGGCCCGCAGCCGGATGGCACGGGACTGACCGGCCTACGGTCATCCCGACGAAGGTCCCCCCGGGGAACCCAGACTTGCCATCGGCATGCGGGAAACGGGCGAGCACATTACGTGCGCGACGGAGGCAGGCTCGATCTTTCGTGTACACAAATTTGGAGTGAACCAAGTCCGCCTCGCATCGGTCGCACGTCCATCTCGATCATCGTGCGAACCGTTGCAGGTACGGGTTCGCTCGGGCCGCGCCGCGGCGAGGAGTCCGGGATTTCGACACATCCCGATCCGGGGTCAAAAAAACGACCGCGGCAAGCGAAAACGATGATACAGATGTCTCAAAGTAATGTGTGGACAGTATGAGTCATCAATATTATGCCGGGCCCGTCAAGAGCCCGTAGCGGATCAAGGCATTGCGGAGGATCGCCAGCGAGCGTTCCTCGAGCGGGCACAGCGGCAGCCTGACCTCGCCGGTTCCGCGCCCCAGGAGTGCCAGGGCCGCCTTGACCGGGATCGGGTTGGGGGCCAGGCCCATCAGATCCCGGCAGAGCGTGACCAGCCGGGCATGCCACCGGCGGGCCTCGGCGTTCCGGCCTTCCTGGAAGGATTCGATCAGCGACTTTACGTCGCGAGGCACCAGGTTCCCCACGACGGAGACGACTCCCTCGGCCCCCACCGACAGCATGGGGAGCGTCAGTGAGTCATCTCCCGAGAGGATCGTCAGGTTGGTACGTTCCAGGAGCTCGCTGACCTGATCGAGCGAACCCGAGGCTTCCTTGACCGCCACGATCGGTCCCAGCTCTGCGAGCCGCTCTACGGTCTCCGGCTCGACATTCCGGCCCGTGCGCGCCGGGATGTTGTAGAGGATCATCGGCAGATCGACGCATTCGGCGATCGCGGCGAAGTGGCGGTACATCCCTTCCTGGTTCGGTCGATTGTAATACGGGGCCACCATCAGTGCACCATCCGCCCCGGATCGGGCCGCAAACCGCGTCAGCCGGATTGCCTCGGATGTCGCATTCGATCCCGTGCCCGGTACGACCCGCGCGCGACCCGCCGCGGCCTCGATGACCACGGCGATCACTCGCTCATGTTCCTCGTGCGACAGCGTCGGTGATTCGCCGGTCGTCCCGACCGGGCTCAGAATCGGCGTCCCCTGCTGGATTTGCCATTCCACCTGCCGCCTCAGACCCGCTTCGTTGACCGAACCATCCCGAAACGGGGTCACCAGCGCCACGGTACATCCGGCAAAGTTCCGACCTTTGGTTGGCATGCGCAATCCCGGGAGGTTAGCCGTGCGACGAGGGTCGTGCTCGTACAAACGCTCGCTCGTGCGATGTTATGGTCGATTGACGATCGGTACGGCTGTGAGCACGCACGACTAGAGATCGCCAAGACATAAGGCTCATAGCACCATGGTTTGAATGTAGAGAAATCTTAGGGTCATTCTCTCCGGAAGGGAAGGCGAATTAGGACTGATCCGCGTGAATTTCTAAAAAATTCGTGCGACCAGGCGCTTCGATCCCAGGAAATCGTTGACCCCCCCAATGTGAGCAATCACGTTAACGAACATGGGATAAGGAAGTCAAGCCAAATTAGGAGTCATTTGCCATGAGATATCACTCCTGTAATCGCGGATCTCCGACGGCCGATTTCATGCATTCTTTCATCTCCCGGACCGCCTGGCTCAGGCCCACGAAGACGGCGCGACAGATGATACTATGCCCGATATTCAGCTCCTCCATCCGCGGAAGCCGGGCGACGGGCCCCACGTTATGGTAATTGAGGCCATGGCCGGCGTGAACCCTCAGTCCCCCGGCGACCAGAGTGGCCGCAGCGGACCGCAGTACGGCCAGTTCGCGAGCCCTTGCAGGCCCTTCGAGGGCATTGGCATAGCGCCCCGTGTGCAGTTCCACGGCGGTCACGCCCAGTGACAGGGCCGCCTCGATTTGGCGGGGGTCGGGATCCAAGAAAAGCGCCGTGGCGATACCGGAATCCCGGCATTGCTTCACCACATCGGCAACTCGGGCGGTCTGACTGGCCAGATCGAGCCCACCCTCCGTAGTCACTTCTTCACGACGCTCAGGGACAAATGTTACCTGGTCGGGCTGCACTTGCAGTGCGATCGCGAGCATCTCCGGGGCGACGGCCAACTCCAGGTTGAGACCGACCTGCACGGTCTGACGCAGGAGACGAAGGTCCCGGTCCTGAATATGTCGGCGGTCTTCTCGCAGATGAACGGTGATCCCATCAGCCCCACCAAGCTCAGCCAGCACCGCGGACCAGACCGGATCCGGCTCGCGGCCGCCGCGCGCCTGCCTCAGGGTGGCGATATGATCGATGTTGACACCCAGGCGCGACATGTTGGCGGCTCTCCGGAGGGGTCGCGATGTCGTGGGCGATCAAGATCGCCCATCGAGGATACGGCGGGCCGTCGGCCCATCGGGTGAGGTCCTGACCACCGGCCGCAGTGGAGCCTTGGCCAGCACGAAAGTACGCTGCGGCCCGACGGCAAATGCCACGCGCCCTTTCCGGTTCGGACCCGCACCTTCAATCGACACAATCCGGCCGAGCCCGTACTCGGGATGAATCACTGAGATTCCGGGCTTGAGGGCTTCCAGATCCGGCGGACTGAAGACATCGGGCCGAGAATTCGGCGTCTCGGCTCCGGCCAGTTCGGCGGCCGTCGTCAGGCGAAACGACCCGGGTGGGGACGGTCGAATTTCGGCGCGTCGGGACAGACCGGTCCCGCTCCCGGCCCTGGACCGAGTGTCCGAATGGCCCAGGCCCGAGAGGTCTCGGAAGACCATGGGCTCCTCCGGCATCTCGCCCAGAAACCGCGAAGGGAACGTCGCTTGCTGCTGCCCGCGAAACGAACGGACGCAGCACCGACTCAAGAAGAGTTCCCGGCGCGCTTGCGTGATGCCAACGAACAGGAGCCGTCGTTCCTCCTCCAGCTCGCTGGTCTGGTCGTTGGCGCGCGCATGCGGCAAGAGTCCCTCCTCCAGCGCCACGATAAAAACGGCCGGAAACTCCAGACCCTTGGCTGCGTGAAGGGTCATCAGGGTGACCGCTCCCGTATCCTGATCCCATCGATCGATCGGTGAAGCAAGCGTGATCTCAGCCAGGAATTCCTGGATGGATGCGTCGGGATGAGTCTGGTCGAATTCTCGGGCCGCCGTGATCAGTTCATCGAGGTTGGCCAGACGGTCTTCTCCGTTGCCGCGGGCCTCGGCCGCCAGGTGCTCGCGGTAGCCCGTCTGGGTCAGGAGGCGGCGGATGACTTCCTCGGCCGACAGGTCGCGCAGTGCGGCCAGCTCATCGATCAGCCGGGCGAAGTCGTCGAAGGCGCGAGCCGCCTTCTCCTTGAGCCCGGGGATGGTCCAGGCCCGGCGCGCCATTGCCAGCAGGGGTACGCCCTGACCGCGCGCCTCGGCAACCAGCGCGTCGATCGAGGCTTTTCCCAGGCCCCGGGGCGGTACGTTCGCCACACGCACGAAGGCCAGGTCATCCTTCGGGTTCACCATCAAATTCAGAAAGGCCAGAACGTCCTTGACCTCGAGCCGCTCATAGAATGCGACGCCCCCCACGATCTGGTAGGGGATGCGGGCCGCCCTGAAGGCCTGTTCGAATGGGCGAGTCAGGGCGGTCATGCGGCAGAACACGGCGATGTCGGAGTGGTTGTACTCGCCTTCGCGGACCAGTCCGGCGATCCTGCCGGCGACGCCCTCGGCCTCGTCGCTCTCCCGAGGATAGATGGTCAACTCGACCGGCGAACCCTGCGGGTTTTCCGTTAGGAGCGACTTCGGCTTGCGCTGGCGGTTATTGCGGATCAGGTGGTCGGCCACGCTGAGGATGTTCTTCGTGCTGCGATAGTTGCGGTCGAGCGTGACGACCCGGCAGCCGGGATAATCGCGCTCGAACTCGAGGATGTTCGAGAGGTTCGCCCCGCGCCAGCCATAGATCGATTGGTCGGGGTCCCCCGTGACGCAGAGATGGGGGTTGTCCACGGAAAACGCGCGGACGATGGCGTACTGGGCCAGGTTGGTGTCCTGATACTCGTCAACCAGCACATACTTGAAGCGACGGTCGAGGTCCGCCCGCACGTCCGGATGGTCCTTGAGGATCGCCACGATATGAACGAGCAAATCGTCGAAATCGACGGCGGACGCCGCGCGAAGTCGCGCCTCATACGCCTGGTAAACGCAGGCCAACTGGGCATCCTTCCGGTCTGCCGCCCGCCGTTTCCACACATCGGGATGGATGAGGTCGTTCTTGGCACGGCTGATCGCCGACTCGATGCGCTCGGGGGTCCAGCCGGGAATGTCCCATGCGACCTGCTCCATAACGTCCTTGATGGCGCGATGGCGGTCGTTCTGGTCATAAATGGAGAAACCCGGCTCGATGCCGACCAGAGGGGCATATTTGCGCAGGAGTCGGCGCAGAACCCGTGGAACGTCCCGACCCAGACGCGCGATCGTGGCACAAGGGCCTCGATCCGTTCGCGCATCTCGCCGGCCGCCTTGTTGGTGAATGTCAGGGCGAGGACGGATTCCGACGGGATGCCGGCGTCGAGGAGATGGGCCACTCGGCGGGTGATGACCCGCGTCTTGCCGGAACCGGCCCCGGCAAGGACCAGGATCGGGCCGTCGATGTGCGTCACCGCCTCGCGCTGGGCAACCGTCAGATCAGCGAGCAAGTCCATCGATGAGTTCACCCTGGGGCTTCGAGGACGGTGGGGCCGTCGCTCCATTCGAGCCGGGATCCTGCGCGTCGGTGCGGGGTCGGTCGGGAGTGGACACCTTACCATAAATAGTATAGCCGCGCCGGCCGCAAACCGCGATGCGACTTCCGATCGCGGGAGTCCTTGGTGTGCCTGCTCCGTGATCGGCCCTCATCTCCGGCCACAAATGGTCACTTTCGGCGCTCACAGCGTCTCACGAACGAGGATGCACGCTCCGTTGCGCCTGTTTAACATCGCACTCTTGTTGATTCACCATCACACCGGGTATCATTTCCGATACCTCTACGAGCGGATCCCTTCGGTGATATGATTGAGAGCCCCTGAGACGATCAAGCAAGATGGAAGCGCCTCTCTGGCCTTTTCGGGACAGGGCCTCGCTCGGAACTCGATCTCATGAACCCACGATCCCCTTGCCCGCAACCGGCACAGTTGCGCCGCGTTCTGCGCGCGAAGGCCCCGTCGCGCGACACCGAGAGGTTGCGAGCTCATCTCGATCAATGTGCGGATTGCCGCGCGATTGCCGCGGGGCTTGACGTCGAGGACTCCGTGCGGATCACTCTGGGTGATGCGGGGATGTCCCCGGCACACCAGGACATCTCGTCGTTGGCGACGTGCGAGCTCTTTAGTGGGAAAGCCGGTGGCGTGGCTGAGACAACCCTCTCCACGATGACGATCTCGGTCCTCGACAGCGTCGAGAGCGACCGGACCGTTCAGTTCGTGGCCTCGCCGCCCAAGCCGATCCAAGGCGACGGCAAGGACTCGAACCAAACCTGCTACGTTCCGTCCGATGCGGAATCGAGCCAGGTGGATTCATCCGACTTATCGGCCTCGTTCAGCCTTCGCGACTCGAGGGAAGAATCGGCTACCGGCCTCGGCACGATGGAAAACATCACCGTGCCCGGTTACGACATCCTGGAGGAACTCGGGCGGGGCGGCATGGGCGTCGTCTACAAGGCAAGGCACCGCCGCCTGAAGCGACTGGTCGCCCTGAAGATGGTCCTCGCCGGCGCCCACGTGGGAGCGGTCGGCCTGGCGCGGTTTCGCGCCGAGGCCGAGGCGGTCGCCAAGCTGCCCCACGCCAATATCGTGCAACTCTACGAATCCGGCGAACACGAAGGCCGCCCCTTCTTTTCGTTGGAGTATGTGGATGGAGGTAGCCTCGATCAACGCATCAATGAAAGTTCGACAAGTCCGCGTGTCGCCGCACAGCTCATCGAGACGCTGGCGCGGACCATTCAGGTGGCTCACCAGGCCGGGATCGTCCACCGCGATTTGAAACCGGCGAACATCCTCCTGGCCAAAGTGGGCAGCCAATCGTCGATCGTACGCAGCCGGGATTCCGATTCGAATCTGCTGCCCGCCGACCATTGGTCGCGGAACACCGTGCCCAAGATCGCGGATTTCGGACTTGCCAAGAAAGTCAACGACGACTCGAGTCAGACGCGGAGCGGCACGATCCTGGGCACTCCCAGTTACATGGCGCCGGAGCAGGCGGGCGGAAAGAACCGGGAGGTGGGCCCGGCCGCCGACATCTATTCGCTCGGTGCGATCTTCTACGAGCTCCTCGTCGGCCGGCCGCCGTTCCGGGCCGGCAACCCGATGGACACCATCCGCCAGGTCCTCGAGCAGGAGCCCATCCCGCCGCGACAATTGGAGCCGCGCGTCCCGCCGGACCTGGAGACGATCTGCTTGAAGTGCCTGGAGAAGGACGCCGCGCGTCGGTTTTCCAGCGCCCTGGATCTGGCAGAAGACCTGCGCCGATTCGCGGAAGGAGACCCGATCCTCGCCCGGCCGACCCCGGCATGGGAGCGTGCCTGGAAATGGGGCAAACGCCGCCCGGCGATCGTCGCGCTGCTGGGCGTCAGCATGCTGGCTGTCTTCAGCATCGCCCTGTTCATCGTCTGGCACAATGTCTCCTTGCAACGCAAGCTGGACCTGGCCTTGTCCGAAGAGCGACTGGCCCGGAGCCGCGAGCAAGAGACTCTGATGGAGCATCATCGCACCCTGGTGGAACAGGAGGCGCGGAGGCTCTTCGATAGCGCCCGCGTTGCCGTGGCCGCGAGTGACTGGTCGACGGCGCGGATCGACCTGGAGAAGTCCCTGACGACCATGGGCGGCAGAGGCACGCCTCGACACCTTGAAGGCGTCCGCTCAAACGCTGCTCGGCCGTGTGGAGCAGGAGCTGCGCATCGAGACCGATCGCCGCGCATCTCAGGCCCGCTCCCTGGATTTCGCCAGGCGCCGGGACGAGGCCCAGTTCCTCGGCACCCTCTATACGGGGATGGATCTGGCCGCCAACCTGGAGGCTGCGCGCGCCGCTGTCCACGGTGCATTGGGGGTTTATCACGTCCTCGAGGGTTCGGGAGGCCGGCCGCAATTCGATGCCTATCTCGACGATGCTCAAAAAGCCGACGTCACTGCGGATTGCTATCAACTCCTGTTGATCCTCGCCGAGACCGAAGCCCAGTCCTCAACCAGCCAGCAGCCGGCCGAGAACGACCGATTCCTGCGCCGGGCCCTCGACCTCCTACGCCAGGCTCAGCGGCTCGGTGCCCCGTCCCGGGCGTTCCACCTGCGTCAGGCGGCGCTACCTGAATCGGCTCGGCGATCGGGCGGCGGCGGCCGGAGCCGAGCGTGCAGCCCGGGGAGCTCCGCTAGATGGCGTTCTGGATCATTTCCTGCTCGCGGATGAGTTGTATCGTCGCGAGCAATTCGACCAGGCGATCCAGGAGTTTGATCGTGTGCTCGAGCGCAAGCCCGGCCATTTCTGGGCCCAGTACCTCGATGCACTCTGCCTCCTGAGACAGCACCGGCCGGCCGAGGCGCGGGCCTTTCTCAGCTCCTGTCTCGCGCAACGATCCGATTTCCTCTGGCTATACCTGCTGCGGGGCTTCGCCCACGAGGAACTCCAGGCGTGGTCCGCTGCGGAGGCCGACTTCGCGAAGGTCTCGCAGATGTCCCTCGATGACAACGCCCGCTACGTGCTCTTCGTCTATCGCGGCGTCTTGCGCGTTCGGACCGGCCGGTTCGCGGACGCCGTCACGGATCTGAAAGCCGCAATCACGCTGAAGCCGAACGCGTATCAGGCGTACGTCAACCTGGCGCAGGCGTACCGCCGGCTCGACAAGCTGGACCTGGCCCTCGACCAGTTGAATCGCGCGGTCCAGGTCGATCCCGGGCTCGCCCACCTCTATCGACTGCGAGCGCGACTCCACGAGGAACGTCGCGAACCGGCCCTGGCCTTATCGGACCTGGAGCGCGCGATCCAGCGCGAGGACACGAACAGCCCGTACCAGGTGGACGACCACATCGATCGCGGGCGGCTGTTACTGCTCAGCGGGAAACCTGCCGAGGCGCTGTCCTCGATCGACGAGGCCCTCGCGATCCAGCAGGACCATTCCGCCGGACAGCGCCTTCGTGCGGAAGCCCTCTTCCGACTGGGCCGGTTCCAGGACGTCATCGCGGCGTTCGATCGATATCTGGAGACGGGAAAGCCGCTCGAATCGGTCTATCGCGGCCGCGGCCTGGCCCGCGCCGAGCTGGGCCAGTATCCCGGAGCGATCGAGGATTTTACCAAGGCCCTCGAACTGCACCCAACCTCGATCGTCCAGGCATATCGGGGTTGGATGCACTTGACAGTTGATGCGCCGAAGTTGGCCCTGCGTGACTTCGAGCTGGCGATCGAGCTCGATACGAAGAACAGCGATGCTTACAATGGCCGGGGCCTCTCGCTGGCACGCCTGGGCCGTCACCGCGAGGCCCTCGAGGACGCCGAGAAAGCCCTGCGTCTGGGTCCGACCTCGCCGCGGTTGCTCTACAATGCCGCGCGCGTTCATGCCCAGTCCACGGGAGCCGGCGAGCAGCGCGCGCTGGGTCTGATCGCGCAGGCCCTGAGGTTACTCCCCGGAGATCAGCGGCGAGCCTTCTGGTCCACCTACGTGCGAAACGATTCGGCCATGGCCTCGCTCCGGAGGCGACATTCGTTCCAGCAGATCGAGGCGGATCTGTCCCGCGGAAAGTAAACTCATGGCAAAGCGCGGGCAGTCCAGGAAACTCGTCGTGCCGTTCCGGCGGCCGTTCCGGTCGATGCTCGTGGAGCGACTGCCGAGGCGCGGCGCTGTGCGCGCTCACCCCGCTGGCCTCGGCGGTTCCGCTCCACTTCGGCATCTTGAATGATGCGGAGGTATCACATTTCCTCTCGATCCCCGACGAGTTCGATCTCTACTCGGTCGCGCTGCAAACCGGCGAGACGCTCAAGGCCAACATTAATGCTCAATCTTCCGGCTCCGGCCTGGAGAGCCTCTTGCGCGTCTTCAACGCGAACGGCACGCCGTTGGCGCTCGATGATCAGCAGGGGGGGGACCCCCATCTGACCTTTCAGGCGGCGACCGCCGGGACCTACTACATCGGCGTCAGCAGCGCACCGAACAACAATTACAATCCGACGGTCGCGGAGAGCGGCGTCCCCGGCGGCACGACGGGGTTGTATACCCTCGATGTCTCGCTCTCGACGTTGACGCCGCTGATGCCGGATTTGACCGGCAGCTCCTTCCGGACCGGCCTGGACATGGCCGCGGCCGGCGACTCGATCCCGGTCAGCTTCACCGTCCAGAACCATGGCGGAGCCGACCCCGGCGATTTCCAGGTCCAGATACTCCTGGCCGATAGCAACCTCTTCGACAGCTCCTCGCACGTCCTGGCGACCTTCACCAGGTCGGAGCTAATCGCAGGAGCGACTGGCCTGGCCTTCTCTTCCCCGCCCGGCTTCAGCGTGACCGTGCCGTCGGGACAGCCGTCGGGGCCGGCCTACATCGGCCTGCGCATCGTCGCGGATCCCGCCGTGCCCGAGGCCGGCCTGTACGACAAGTCCGGCGTCCATCGCGGTTCGGACTGGGAACCGCTCACGGTCGTCACCCACGTTTCGGTCGGAGCGACCGATCTGTCGCAGGTCGATCCCGGGCTTGACACCGAAACTCTGAGCACGCTGGGTGTCGGCCAGGTGGACGCCTGGTCGTTCACGGTCAGCAGCTCGATGGGCGATGGCGAGCTGAAGGTGGAGATCGCCACCACTCGGGGCACGCTCCTGCCCCGACTGACGCTTTCCGGCGCGTCCGGCCAGGTGTTGGTGCAGTCCGATGACAATCCGATCGTCCAGTTCCTGCAACCGGGGACGTACGTGCTGTCGGTCGCCCAGGTTCAGGGCGCCGGAGCCTTCCGGCTGACCACGGCGTTCACTCAGACGAGCGTGCCCGACGCTCCACTCGCCTCCGGAGCCGGCACGGCCGCGGTTGCTGTAGGAGACCTGAACGGCGACGGCATCCCCGACATTGTCACGGCCAACCGCATCGACGACACGGTCAGCGTGTTCCTCGGCAACGGCGACGGCACCTTTCAGCCTCCCAAGAACTACACCATTGGTGCGCGGGTCTGGCACGTCACGCTGGCGGACGTGAACAACGACGGCAGGCTTGACATCCTGACCGTCAACAAGGGTGCGAACTCGATCAGCGTGCTGCTAGGTAATGGAGACGGATCGTTCCAGCCTCAGATCGTCATCCCTGCCGGATCCCGCCCCAGCGATGTGGCCGCGGTGGACGTCAATGGGGACGGTAAACCCGACCTGATCTTCTCGAACTACGCCGCCGACACGATCTCCGTGATGCTGGGCAACGGCAATGGCACATTCCGGCCTCCAATCATCTACCCCACCAACCAAGGGCCGGGCTTCGCCGGCCCGAGTGGGGTGGCGGTTGCGGACCTCAACGGCGACGGCGTCCCAGATCTGATCTATGCAGACTACGTGAGCGCGAACGTGGCGGTACGCCTGGGCAATGGCGACGGCAGCTTCGGCCCGGAAGAGACGTACCCCACCGGGGTGGGCGCCCACGCGGTCTCCGTGGCGGACGTAAACGGCGACGGCAAGCCCGACCTCGTCGTCGTCAACGCCGTCGGCGACGATGTGAGCGTGCTCCTGGGCAACGGCGACGGCACCCTCCAACCCGAGAAGACCTACAAGGTCGGCTTGAATCCCTACTCGCTGGCGGTTGCGGATTTCAACGGCGACGGCGTCCCGGACATCGTCACGTCCAATCGCGGCGACAACACGGTCAGTGTGCTCCTGGGCAACGGCGACGGTACGTTCGAACCCCAGGAGACCTTCCCCACGGGAAAGACGCCGCGATGGGTAGCAGTGGGCGACCTGACCGGCAACGGTCAGGTTGACATCGTCACGGCCAACCTGGGTGATGACACTGCGAGCGTCTTGCTCGGCAACGGCGACGGCACGTTCTCCTTCGGAACTCAGCAGTCCGTTCCCGCTCCCCCCTTGGCACCATTTCAGGTCGTCGTCGCCGACGTCAACGGCGACGGCATCCCGGATATCATCACCGCCAATCGACCCGACAACAGCGTGAGTGTGCTCCTGGGCAACCGCGACGGATCGTTCCAGACGAAGCAGACCTACGCCACGGATCGGAGCCCGTTTTCGGTGGCGGTCGCCGATGTCAACGGCGACGGCATCCCCGACATCGTCACGGCGAACTACGACGGTGCCGACGTGAGCGTGCTCCTGGGCAAGGGAGACGGCACCTTCCAGCCTTACTTTAACCTCCCGGCAGGCAGCGATCCGTACGACGTCAAGGTGGCCGATCTCGCCGGCGATGGCAAGGCGGACATCGTCGTCACCAACAAGAACGACAACACGGTGGGAGTGCTGATGGGCAACGGCCACGGCACGTTCCAGCCCATGGTCACCTACCCCGTCGCCTCCGGTCCTTACGAAGTCGTCGTCTCGGACTTGACCGGCAATGGCATCCCCGACCTGGTCGTCAGCCACTTCAGCGCGACCGTGGTCGACGTGCTGATGGGTAACGGCGACGGTACGTTCCAAGCGACGCGGGAATTCCCCGTCGGCTCTCGGCCATACGGGCTCGCGGTGGCCGACGTGAACGGCGATGGGAAGCCCGACATCATCACGTCCAACTATCGCGACAACGACGTCAGCGTCCTCATGAACGAGGGGGACGGCGAGTTCGCGCCTCCGCAGATTTATCAGGCAGGAAAGGCGCCCAACGAGGTGCAAGTCGCGGACCTCAATGGCGACGGCATTCCCGACATCGTCACGGCCAACTACGGCAGCGACAGCGTCAGTGTGCTTCTGGGCAACGGCAATGGCACGTTCCGGCCCCAGCAGACCTTCCTCGCGGGGACTGGTCCGGCCTCGGTGGCCGTGGCCGACCTGACCGGCAACGACAAGCTCGACCTGGTCGTTGGCAACCGAAACGCCGACACCGTGACGGTCTTGATGGGCAACGGCGACGGCACGTTCCAGTCTCCTATCCCCTTCGGCGCGGGCAAGGACACGTATTCGGTGGCCGTGGCCGACCTGACCGGCGACGGCAAGCTCGACGTCCTCACCACGAACGAGCTTCAGGACACGGTGACCGTGCACCTCGGCAATGGGGACGGCACTTTCCAGCCGGCTCAGATCGTCTCGGTCGGCCCTGGGCCCACCTCCGTCGCCGTGGGCGACCTCAACGGCGACGGCCGACCTGACCTCGTCACCACCAACTCGAACGGCGATTCGATCAGCGTGCTCCTGGGCAACGGCGACGGCACCTTCAGCGTGAACCAGACGATTGCCGTGGGCTCCAGCCCGCGCGATGTTGTGGTAGCGGACCTGACCGGCGACGGCGTCCCCGACCTGGTCGTCGCCAACTACAACAGCGACACCGTGAGCGTGCTCCTGGGCAAGGGGGACGGCACCTTTGAGCCGCAGGAAGTCTTCCCCGTCGGAGAGAAACCCTACTCGGTGGCGGTGGCCGACCTCAACGGCGACGGCCGGCCCGACGTCATCGTCGCTAACTCGGCGAGCGACACGGTGAGCGTGCTGATGAATCTGGGGGGAGACCAGACCTTTGTCGCGTTTGCGTCCCAGTTCACATTGCCGGTCGGTCGCCGCCCGATGTCGTTGGCAGTGGGCGACCTCAACGGTGACGGCGTCCCGGACATCATCACCGCCAACCGGTTCGACGACACGGTGAGCGTGTTCCTCGGCAACGGCAACGGCACGTTCCAGTCCCGCCAAACCTTCGCGGTCGGTTCGAGGCCCTACTCGGTCGCCGTGGCCGAGTTGACCGGCGACGGCCGGGCCGACATCGTCACTACCGACTACGGCGGGAACACGGTGAGCGTCCTGTTGAACAACGGCGACGGGTCCTTCTTGCCGCCGCAGACGTTCGCCACCGACACCGCGCCGGTGGAGACCGTCGTGGCGGACGTGAACGGCGACGGCCGGCCCGACCTGGTCACGATCAACAACCACGACAGCGCCTTCGGGGTACTTCTGGGCAACGGCAAGGGCGCCTTCGAGCCGGCGCCGGCCGGCAGTGGCGTCGGTGTCAGCGACACGCCCCTCCTGGCTGACCTGACCGGAAACGGCCTCCTCGACAGCGTCGTCCTGGATCAGTCGGGCAACATCCTCTATCGGGCAGGAGTTCCCGGCTCCTCGAACGCGTTTGCCCCGCCCGTGATCCTAAACCCCGGCCGCCCCGCACGCGCCATCACGGTCCTGCAGATCGGGGCTCAATTCGCAATCGCGGCCGCTGACGCCCACTACGACCCCAGTTTGTCAACTGATCAATTCGTCTTCACCGTCTCGATCTACACGGTCAGCGCGAACGGCTCGATCTCTCGCCGGACCGCGTTCTCCACGACGGCCCTCCCCACCAGCCTCACCGCCACCGACCTGACAGGCAACGGGCTCGACGACCTGATCACCGCGAACGCCCTGGACAACAGCGTCACCATCACCATGCAGAGCGTCTCCGGACAGTTCAGTACCCCGATCACAGTGTCCGCAGGCAGCGCGCCGTCGGATCTTACCGTGGCCGACGTCAATGGTGATGGACGGCCCGACATCATCGTGACCGACCAGTCTTCGGGTGAATTGACCGTCCTGCTCAACAATCCTCAGCACACCTTCCTCCAATCCCTGGTCTTTCCCGCCAGCACGGGCCTTTACGGCCTGGACATAACCCTGGCGAGTCCCACGGTCAGCTCATTCGCGGAGCCGGTCAGCCTGGTCGCGGGCGACTTCACCGGGGACGGCCGGAACGATCTCGCTGTCCTCAACCAGGGGACCCACAGCTTCACGATCCTGGCTGCTGACGGCGCCGGCGGCTACGCTAGCCCCCAGCTCGGTCTCACCCAATCGATCAGCGGCGACCTGATTATCAATGATCGCCCCGTCGCGATCGTGGCGGGCGACTTCAACCGGGACGGGCACACGGACCTGGCCGTTCTGATGGAAGACACGGGTCAGGTCTGGATCTACTCCGGAAACGGGAACGGCACTTTCCAGCACACGTCCAGCATTGCCGTAGGAACCGAGGCCACGGGGCTCTCTGTGGTGTCAGGCGACGGTCACGGCCTCTTGAACTTGCTGGTGGGAAATGGCTACGGTGACGTCCTGATCCTGGAAGGCAAAGGCGACGGCACCTTCCAGATCCAGGGGAGCCGCGTGTCGCTGTCGGTGATCCCCAACTTGCTCGGTCCCGGTGAGGCGGGTGTGCTGGTCGGCGACCAGCAGAACAACCGTGTCACCGTCCAGGCACCTTCGGCCGGCGGGAACCGTTATACTCCAGTGCAGACACTGGGTACGGCGGCCTCGTCGGAGCAGTTGGCGCCGGGAGACGTCCAGTGGGCGGTCCTGGACCGAGGGTTGACCTTGCCCGATGCCATCGTGGTGAGCACGGGGAGTAACGCCGTTCTGGTGTATCACACGACCTCGATCTCCAACGGAGTGCCTTCCTTCACTTCGGCACCGCAGACGTACTTCGTCGGTACCGCACCGGCGAGTGTCACCGTGGCCGACATCAACGGCGATGACATTCCGGACATGCTGATCGCCGATCAGGGCAGCAATGACGTCTCCGTGTTATTCGGCTCGTATACGGCCGACGGCGAATGGGTGGGGATCCCCGGACCGCGACTGAAGTCTGGCGGTGATGGGCCGATTGACGTGACCGTGAGCGATGGGAATGGCGACCAGATTCCCGATCTCATCGTCTTCAATGGCGGCAGCGGGACGGTGACCCGGCTGCCCGGTGTCGGTCGTGGCTTCTTTGATGACCAGAACCCGCAGACGCTCTTCAACCTGGGCGGCGCAGTGACCCAACCGCCCACGTTCATCGGCGACACCGGCGTGGGCTATGTCGTGACCGCCGGCGGCGATCTCGTGCGGTTCAACTTGAACGATCCCGCCTCCGGCGCCACGGGCGTATACTCCGCACGGCCCGTCGTGGCTGCGCAGGCCCTCGCAAACGGCCAGCTCGTCGTGGCGTTCGCCGATGGCGCCGTCAGCCTCCTGGACGCGCAGGGCAACGGCCTTGACGTGGAGTCGGAGCTCCAGGCTCAAGGAGGCATTCCCACTTCGCCGAGCGCGATTCAGGTCGTGAGCCGATCCAGTGGGAATTTTGATGTTCTGGTTAGCAGCGAGGGTTCCGACACCATTTTCGTGTTCGCGGCAGGTGGCGCCGCAGGCACGATCTCATCACCCGGGTCGGTCTCGCCGTCGTCGGCCCTCAACTCGTTCCAGGAATCCTCGAGCGCAACGAGCTCGGCGTTCGTCCTGACGGCGAGCGTCGTGAACGCGAGCTCCTCTCAGACGGCGGTGAGCACGGCGAGTACGGCGGCCTCGACCAGCTCGAGCTCGGTGTCCGTGTCCGCCGCGCCGACGGTCGGCTTATCTCTGGGCACGTTCTCCTCGCTAAGCGGAGGGTCGCTGAGGGGCAACGGGGGCGCCGTCCTGGTTGCGGTCGAGGGCAACACGTATATGAATGTCCCCATCCTCGACTTCGGGTCCGAGAATGACGGCGCGGCCGGAGACGAACCGGAACGCATGCCGTGGTTGTCGGCCAGGCACCCGATTGGCGCCAGCTCGCCGTTGGTGCGGTTCGTGATCGGCCTCGACGAAGCATTGAAGGATTATCCCGGCATGGCGGACGACCCGTTCAACGGGGAGCCAGCGACCCTCTGGGGATCCCTGGAATGATGATCTCTTCTTTCCGCACTTGCCGGTGCTGCCGCCGGGTCGCGGCCTGGAATCCAACAAGCCGATGGATTTCGGCCGTCCTCGGACCGAGCGGCCCGCGTCGCTTCCGGACCATCGGGCGTTACCGGCATCTCGGGGGAATTCCGGACGCGAGGAACCGAGGGCTCGCGGTCCTGAACTCCCGGGTCGATTCGACGCACGATTCAGGATCTTGTCCGGAGGTGTGCTCGCCGGCATCGTGCTGACGACGAGGATGGCGCGAAACGTGCCGAAGAACCCCAGTGAGCCTGATGACCGGTACCCCGCCAAACGATGGCGCGTTCGTTCATAGTCAGCCCGGTTGGTCCACGCGAGAGCCCGATTGATGAACGGCGCGACATCTTCTGCAAGCAACGTCTCGAGCGAGCCGTGGGTGGAGGTGACCGGCTCGCCTCACCTGTCGTCCTGGCTGGCCGAGCACCAGGTCAGCCTGGCGTTCACCACCTACCAGACGGGGAAACTCTTCCTGCTTGGCCGTCACCCGGATGGCCGGCTTGCGGTCTTCGAGCGTTCATTCAACCGTGCCATGGGCCTCTGGGCCGACGGCCAGACACTCTGGCTCAGTACCCTCTACCAGCTCTGGCGCTTCGAGAACCTGCTTCGGCCTGGCGAGGGCTACCAGGGCTACGATCGTCTCTATGTTCCCAAGACGGCCAGCACGACCGGCGACCTCGACATCCACGACATCGCCATCGACGCCGACGGTCGGCCGTTGTTCGTCGCCACGGCATTTGGATGCATCGCCACGCTTTCGGAGCGATGGAGCTTCAAGCCGCTCTGGCGGCCGTCGTTCCTCAGCAGGCTGGCCGCTGAGGATCGCTGTCACCTCAACGGCCTGGCGCTGGCGGAGGGTCGCCCGCGCTTTGCGACCGCGGTCAGCACCAGCGATGTGGTCGACGGCTGGCGCGACCGGCGCCAGGGGGGCGGGGTCGTGCTGGAGATCCCCGGAGGCCGCGTGATTGCCTCCGGGCTATCCATGCCCCACTCGCCACGACTGTATCGAGGCCGGCTCTGGCTGCACAACTCCGGGACCGGCCAGTTCGGCAGTATCGATCCTGCCGGCGGGGAATTCGAGCCGCTGACCTTCTGCCCGGGCTACTTGCGCGGCCTCGCGTTCGTCGGAAACTTCGCCGTGGTGGGACTGTCTCGCCCCCGCCACGACAAGACGTTCGGCGGCCTGGTCTTGCAAGAGGAGCTCGCCAAGCGCGACGCGGAAGACCGGTGCGGCCTGCTGGTCATCGACTTGCGCAGCGGCGACGTGGCACACTGGCTGCGCGTGGAGGGAATGGTTCGCGAGCTCTACGACGTGGCCGCGCTTCCCCAGGTTTCGCGGCCCATGGCCCTGGGCTTCAAGACGGACGAAATCCAACGAGTGATCGCGATCGGCGAGGAAGATTCGCTCGATTGATGCGACGCCCCGAGTGCGGGATCCGCACGAGTGAGGAATGGGGCTCGTGCCTGGAGCGTCGGCAGATTAGACTGGAATCCGGATCGATCGCGTCGCCGCGACGCCGGGCAATCGGGCTAGTCGTCTCGATCCCGAGGATTGTAGAGAAGGACTGGCGATGGAGATCTTCGGAATCGGCACCGACATCATCGAGTGCCCGCGCATCGGCAAGATGATCGAGCAACACGGAGAGTTGTTCCTTCGCCGAGTCTACACCGATCGCGAGATCCGGTATTGCCAGGCGAGGAAACATGCCATCGAGCATTTCGCCGGTCGATGGGCGGCCAAAGAGGCGATCCTCAAGGCGATGGGTACCGGCCGGAGTCAAGGCATCGCCTGGACTCATGTCGAAGTTCGCAATTGCCAGAACGGCCGGCCGCGCGTGCTGGTCTGCGGGGCAGCTCGCGAGATCGCTCGCGAGCGCGGGATCGGCGAGATCCTGATCTCGATCTCGCACTGCCGGACGTATGCCACCGCTTACGCGATCGCGCTGGGCCGACCCTCACCGACACCGGTGTCTTCCGTTGCAAGCGAGCCCGCATGATGCGTACACGTGCTCAGACCGTATCTGCGAACAGGTAAACGATTCAGACGCCGACGACCGCGTTGATCTTCTCGAGCGTGGGGTCGCTGGGCTGGCGCGTCCCCTTGCACTTGGGATACTTGGAGCAGCCCAGGAAGAACCCGCGTTTGCCGCGTCGGACCACCATCGCGCTGCCGCAGTCCTCGCAGGTCTCCTCGACGACGATCGTCTTCAGATCGACGCCCGATTCGGCGGGTGCGGCTGCGGCCTGTTGCTCGGCGAGCTGCTCCTTCAATTCGTCCGGAACCGGCGCAGTCCCCCGGCATTTGGGATACCCCGTGCAGCCCAGGAACGACCCGCGCCGACCGCTGCGCACGGCCATCGGCTTGCCGCACTTCTCGCAGGCGATCTCGACCTTGACCGGCGGGATCGGACGCCCCTGGTCGTCGACCGGCATGGCATTGCGACACTTGGGATATCCGGTGCAGCCCAGGAACGACCCGCGCGCACTCTGCCGCAACGCCATCGGCTTGCCACACTTCTCGCAGGTGTATTCCGTCTCGACCACCGAGGGGACCGGGTTGCCATCCTTGTCGATGTTGAACGACTCCTTGCAGTCGGGGTAGCCGGAGCAGGAGAGGAACTTCTCGCCGCGCTTCTTGTTTTCGCGGATCATCAGCGGCTTGCCGCACTTGGGGCAGGCGTGCTGGCTCTCGACGGCCTCGGCGCGGGCGGTACCGCCCATCGGCCGGGTCGCATTGCATCCCTCGTCGGTCCCGGTGTACTTCGAGCAGCCCAGGAACGGGCCGGTCCGGCCGAACTTCATCACCATCGGCGCCCCGCAGACGTGGCAGATCTCGTCGGTCGGGATCTGGACCCGCTCCGCCTGCGTTTCGGCCGTCTTCAGGGCATCCTGGAACGGGTAATAGAACTCGTCGAGAACCTTGACCATGTCCTCCTTGGCCGAGGCGATCGAGTCGAGTTCGTCTTCCATGTGCGCCGTGAATTTCAGGTCCAGAATCTTGGGGAAGCGCTCGACCAGGAAATCGGTGACGACCATTCCCAGGTCGGTGGCGTAGAACCGTCGTTCCTTCTGCTCGACATAAGCGCGGTCCTGAATCGTCTGGATGATCGGCGCATAGGTGCTGGGACGGCCGATGGCCTCCTTTTCCAGGGCCTTGATGAGGGTGGCCTCGCTGTAGCGGGGAGCCGGCTGGGTGAAGTGCTGGGTAGCATCGAGGGCATGCAGGTCGAGGTTCTGGCCGACGACCATGGCCGGCAGGAGCTCGTCCTCCATTTTGCCGCCCGGCGGCCAGACGCGACGATGGCCGTCGAACTTGAGGACCTTGCCCTGGGCCTTGAATACTCCCTGGCCCGCGGCGATCGCCACGTCGGTCACCGTGAAGATGGCAGGCGACATCTGGCTGGCGAGGAATCGGGCGTAGATGAGCTGGTAGAGCCGGAACTGGTCGTGGGAAAGGTGGCCCTTGATCCGATCCGGCGAGAAGTTGAGATCGGTGGGGCGAATCGCCTCGTGAGCTTCCTGGGCCATCTTGCCCGCCGCATAGCGGATCGGCTTGGCGGGCAGGTAGCGGTCGCCGTACTCGGACTTGATCCGTTCCCGTAGTGCGGTCATCGCCTCGTCGGAGATGCGAAGACTGTCGGTCCGCATGTAGGTGATCAATCCGACGGGACCGCTACCGTCCACGTCGATCCCTTCGTAGAGCTCCTGGGCGATCTTCATGGTCCGCTTGCCCGAAAACCTCAAACGGATCGCCGCTTGCTGCTGGAGCGTGCTGGTCTTGAATGGAGGGTCGGCCTTGTCCAGCTTCTCGGCCTCATCGACCTTGTGCACGACGTAAGGCACCGATTGGAGTGCATCGCGAATCGCATGGGCCTCGGCCTCGGTCCTGGCCTCGAACTTCGCCCCGGCATACTCGGCCAGCAGCGCCCGAAATCGATCGGCCTCGGCCGTCGATCCGGCCGGGCCGACCGTCGCGGTGATCTTCCAGTATTCCTCCGTGACGAACGCACGGATATCCCGCTCGCGATCCACGATCAACCGGACGGCGACCGACTGGACGCGCCCTGCACTGAGGTTTCGCGCGATCTTCTTCCAGAGCAGGGGGCTGAGCTGATAGCCCACGAATCGGTCCAGGAACCTTCGGGCCTGCTGGGCGTTGACCATGTCCATATTGATCGGAGCCGTGTGGCCGAACGCCTCCTTGACGGCCCGCTCGGTGATCTCATGGAACGTGACCCGTCGCACCCGTTCATCGGGGATATCCAAGGCCTGCTGGAGGTGCCAGGCGATCGCCTCGCCTTCGCGGTCGGGGTCGGTCGCGAGAAAGACGATCTCGGCCCGGGCTGCGGCCTTCTTGAGGTCGCCGATCGTCTCCTTCTTGGCCGGCACGACCTCGTAGTCGGGCGCATAGCCGTGGCTGACGTCCAGGCCGAGCTTGCGCTGAGGGAGGTCGCGCACATGCCCCATGCTCGCCTTCACGACATAGCCCGAGCCCAGGAATTTGTGGATCGATTTGGCCTTCTTCGGACTCTCGACGATCACCAGGTCCGGTCCGGTTCCATTTTCCGAAGGCTCCACGCTCTTTCCAGCCGAGCGAGGCGCCGCAGCCTTCTTCGGAGACGCCTTCCGGGTCGCCGGACGCTTCCGCGACGATGCCTTGGGTTCCGTGCCTTCATCCCGTGGAGTCGTAGATTTGGTCTTGCTTGCCACGATGCGTTCCCACCTATCCTGTTTTCCATTAACGACTTTGGACGATCCTACTCGACGGTATTCGAGGCCGTCGAACGACGATTGAGATTGTCCTGACGTCAGATCTTGGTACGATGAAGCATGGTCCTCCGCGGTTCAGACGCCGAATCCCGATCTCTAAGCGGCATAAGCTAGGGTATCGGCGCCTGTCAAGAGGGGGGCTCCGGAAACACCCCCGCGGCCGGCGGTTCGGGTCTGTCGTTGGTCCCGGTCGCGGGCCCACTCGGACGCCACGATCGAAACTCGAGGAACTCCATGTCGTTTGAGGTCTTTCGTCGCCATCAGCGCAAGCTGCTCGCCGTCTTCGCCATCCTGGCCATGTTCGGTTTCGTGGTCTCCGACAGCCTGCCGAAACTGCTGAGTCCCAGCTACGCCGGGCGCGATCAGCCGGTCGTCACGCTGTATGGGAAGACGATTTACCATACGCGCCCTCAACCAGATGGCGATGCAACGAAGCAACGCGAACCAGTTCGTGTCGATGTGGAACCCGTACCTGGGGCAGACCCCGTTCGGCGGTCTCAAGAACCGGGACATCGTCGATGCACTGATCCTCGAGCACGAGGCCGATCGGCTGGGCATCCCGGCCAATGCCGAGATGGGGCGGCTCTGGCTCAAACAGGTGGGCCAGGGCCGGATGCGGATGACCCGCGAGCTGTTCGAGGCGATCCTTGCCCGGTTCAACAACCAGGTTAGCGGCGACCAGATCCTGGTCGATATCGCCAATCAAGTGCGACTGGCGAACGTCCGTCAGCTCCTCGGTGCCCCCATTATTACCCCGTACGATGTCTTCCGCGCCTATCGCGATCAGAACGAGCGCGTCGCCGCCAAGGTCGTGGAGATCCCGGCGGACAAGTTCCTCGCCCAGGTCCCCGAGCCCTCGCCGCAGGAGATCCAGTCCTTCTACGATCAGTACAAGGCCGTCATCTCCGACCCGTCGCGCCCGACCCCCGGCTTCAAGATCCCCCGCCAGGTGCAGGTTGAGATCCTCTCGATCGACGGCAATGCCCTGAGCCGAGGCATCAAGGATCGATTGAGCGAGGCCGAGCTCCGCACGGCGTACGAGAATCATAAGGTCGAGTACCAGGTCAAGAGCGAGTTGCCGACGGACCTCTTCGCCGGTCAGCCGGACCTCACCCCTCCGGTCCTCATGTCCTTCGAGGATGTGCGAGCCAGCCTGGCCGCCGCGCTGGCCGAGGAGAAGGCCCAGTCGAAGATCATCGAGCAGTTCGAGGCGATCAAGAAGAACGAGCTGTTCCCCTTCGCCGACCGGTACCATTCCGCGCTGACGGAGATGGAGGAAAGCAAGAGCCAGGGGTCCATTAGCAAGGAAACGCTTCCCGAGCCGTCCGATCTCCGAGACCTCGCCAAGAAAGAGGGGCTCGGCTACGAGATCACGCCGATGCTCTCCCGGGAGGAAGCCGAGCGCGTATGGACAGGTCTCTGGCGCCGAGATCGGCCTGACGCGGCTCAGTGGCGGTCGCAAGTTCGCCGACGAATTCTTCGACCCCAAGTTCAACTCTCTTCGAACCGGAGGAGCTGACCGACATCATGGGGACGCGATACCTCGTCCGCAAGTTGAAGGACGTACCACCCCGCATCCCAACCCTGGACGAAGTTCGTTCGCAGGTCTCGCTGGCCTGGAAGATGAAGCAGGCGCGTCCCCTTGCACAAAAGGCCGCCGATCGAATGGCCGAGCAGATCAAGAGCAAGGGGGGTACCATCAAGGAGAATACGATCGAAGGATACCGAGTCCTGACGATCCCTCCGATCGCGCGGCGACAGTCGACCCTGCTCACCGGTCGATTTGAAATCGAGCAACCCGAGGAGTCGCCGATCCCCGAAGTCCCCCATCCGGGCGATGCGTTTCGAAACGCCTACTTCTCGCTCCAGACCGGCTCGGCCGCGGTCGCACCCAACCAACCCGAAACGATATTCTATGTCCTGGCCCTCGATCATCGCGAGCCGGCCTCCTTCGCTGCATTGTACGCGCCCAATGGCGACGAGTTCCGATACAAGATGGTCGCCCGTGCCCAGGCAGAAGGTGAGCTGATCGAGCACTGGATGGGTTGGCTTCGCCAGCAAGCCGGGCTCGGTCCCGACTGGATCCCACCCGACGAGGCCAAGGCAGAAGCCACCGGATCGAAGGGTTGAAGCCTCGAGCGATTTGAGAGCCGATCGACGAACACGAGCGAGTGCCGAGAGGTTGTGAGTCCGGAACTCCCCCGCCGCGCCGGACCTTCATCGACCGGGTGGCGTTGCGCCTCTCGGCCGTGTTGAGCCCGCCGGGGTCTACTCCTCATCCTCGAGCGTAACGACCTTGTGTTTGGTCAGATTCTGCTCGATCAGATCGGTCACCACGTCGGACGCCGTTCGCCGCTCGAGGCGCACAATGGACCTTCAATCGCATCAGGGCTTCCAGGGGGAGGCGGAGGTTGATGGTGGCTTTCTCGATCCGCCTGGGGTTGCTCCCGGGCGTGGGTTCGGCCCCATTGCGCGGCGGTGCGGATGAGGTGCGTCGAGCCATGTTCAGCCCTCCATGACTGGTTCCAATGGGCGGTGGTCCAATTCGTGTCTAACCTAGACTAGCAACCAGGGCGGCGTCACGCCATTGTGGACATTCGACCATATACAGAGGCGCGCATGCGCCGCGACACATGGGCGGATGGTCCGGCGCCGCGCCTTTCTCCCAACCCCTTTTTGTGCCTTTGGTCTTGCAATCAAGGCGCCGAATTGCCTAACATGTGATGATCGGGGTTTCTTCGGTGGGATCTCGATGGACCTCCGCAGAGTCTGAATCTCATCCGCAGCATGGAAGCAACGACATGGACGCACATCGTCAACCGGGCACAACTTCGCTCCACATGCCCGCGCACACCCGCTGGTCGATCAGCTACAAGGGGTATGTACTCGGCTTGATCACGCCGGATGGAGCCTGTACGGCGAGCTTTCGCCTTCCGGCGAATTATTCCATCACACCCTACCAGGGACATGTTGACGGCCCCGGTTGGCTGACGTTGAAATTCGGGCCGGACACCGCGATGGCGCTGTCCGCCCTGGGGCTGTCGATCGGCACCGTCGGTTTTAATCGATCCGTCCGGGTTAGCTCCCGATTTCCTCGGTGGGTCGAGATCACGCGGCTCTCAACGATGGAAACCACATCGCCGGCCGACCGCGCCGGCGTCAGCCCATCCGGCGAATCGCCGCAATTGCCGCGTGACACCGACCATCGCTGCGATCCGCGAAGACCATGGGGACATTTCGACGACCGCACCCAGACGGGCGCTTATTCCCTCGACACGCGGTGCTGAGACCGATGGCGTTCCGCGATCGCAAGCCGCAACCGTCGTGATTCGGCCGTGAAATGACGACCCGTTTCGCCTCGAGAAAGTCGCCTTGCCAGGACATTGTTCTTGCAGTGACTGGCAGGTTGGCTCATGCTGAGTTCGACTGACCGAGGGGGCGTGGACCGCTTCGACGGGTGCTGCGGAGTGGCTGGAGCGAGCTGTGCGGGTGCGCGGCACGAAGCAGCTCGGGCAGGACGAGGAGGATCTGACGATGGCCGAGCCATCCGAATGGGTGGGGTCCCGGTTGCTCTTCGAGAATGATCGCGTGCGCGTCTGGGACGTATCGCTGGCACCGGGTGAGTCGCTGGAGAAACACCTCCATCGACTCGACTACGTGATCCTCGTCGAGTCGGGCGGCCAGCTCCGAAGCTCCGACCCGGACAATCCGGAGAACGACCGCGACATCGAGTTCCGCGACGACCAGGTCGAGTTTCGAGTCGTCGGCGAGGGCAAGATCGACAATCTTCTCACCAACGTCGGGACCAAGCGTCATCGCAACTACGTGATCGAGCTGAAGACAGATTGACCGCGGTCGGGGCGATTGTCGGGGATGACTCCGAGGAGCTACGCGTGATCCTCAGGCGCCAAGTGCCCCACCGATCGGCGGCCTCAGAGGACAGCCAATGGCCCGCGCGTGACGCCGTACTGGTTCGAAGCCTTCAGTTCGCGCCAGAGGGTCTTGCCGTCACGCTGACCGGAGATCGCCTCCCGATAGAGACGAATCGTCCGCTCAACCGCGCCCGGCGCGTCGTCGAGGAACTCGATGCGGAGGGCGGCGCGCACCGTGCTCGAGAATCCGCGGCAGATACTCAGCCGCGGTCTGCGGTACGGCGTTGAAAAGCGTATTGCGACAGCCCACGTCGGCCGTCAGCGGGTGCTCGGTTCCGACGCGATCGCGGAGCTTGACATCGTGATGGTCGCACGGTCGGCCGCAGTTGGTCGCGTCCGTGCCAGGCGACAGGAACGCACAGTAGACACAGTGCTCCATGTGAAACATTGGGATCTGCTGATGAATCACGACCTCGAGCCATGAAGTCGGCGTCGCGTCGAGCAGGTTCAGGAGCTGATCGACATTCAAGTCGTACGACGCGGTGACCCGCACAGCACCCCGAGTCTTAAGCACCTCGACCGTGAGCGGGTTGGCCGCGTTCATCGAGAAATCCGCCACGAACGGGATCCCGCGTTCGGCGCAGTAGTGCATCCCGCCGGCATTGCGCACTAGGATGCCATCGGCGCCGCGCTTGGCGAGGTAGTGGAAAATGTTGCCTTCGCCAGGCTTCTCGATGCGCGGTGTCGCCAGGTAGATGGCGGCGTTCGCCCGACGGGCCGCAGTGACCGCCCCATCATACTCCTTGATGTCCTGATAATCGGCATAGATGGTCTCGATGCCCAGCGAGACGGCCGCCTCGATCTGGTCGGTCCGCCGGCATAGGACGGACACCTCGACCGCATCTGCTGGTTGCTGGCGCCGGACCGCGATGGACTCGATCAGGTTAGGCAGTACGGGCTCGGCCGTGATCGCGCGGGTCAGTGGGCTCGTCGCTTCTGTATCCAGCCGCTCGATGAGATGCCGGCGCAACCGGTTGAGCAGGCTCATCGGCACCATCGGCTGACCTTCGATCGTGGCTTCCACTCGGCGAAGCTGGTAAATCGTCCCGCCCATGCGGCCGAGCTGTGCCGTGAAGAGTGCTTCATCGGCCGGCAGCGACTCGGCGTGCGCCAGGGGCTCGGTCGATTCGGCGGTTGCGCGGTAGCCGGTCGCCGTTGTCCCAGAGACACGAAGCGGCTCCCCGGTGATGGCGACGACCGTGATGTCGAGGTCCACCTTGCGGCCCGGCGCGCCTTCGAAGGATCGGCGCAGCCGGCGCGTCAGCTCGGGGTCATCGGTCTTCCAGACCCGCTGCCCGGGTGCCAGCCGGCGCAAATCGATCGCCTGGCGCCCGAACCGCAGCTCGACACGGCCCAATGCGTCGGCCTGCTTCCCGGGCAGTCGCGGGCGTTGTTCGCCTCGCCCCCACCGGAATGACCTCGAAAACCCGGCCGCCCTGTTCATCGCGGCCGATCGATTCGTCACCATCGAACACCAGGCCGTCGCCGGGCTTGACGGAGGTTTCCAGCATCAGGAGCACTCCGGCCGCCGTGATCGATTCCACCACTCCCAGGAGAATCCCCCGCTTCTTGGAATAGTCGCCCCGCACAAGGACCTTGTG
This sequence comes from uncultured Planctomycetota bacterium, assembly GCA_963845755.1. Classification (GTDB taxonomy): domain Bacteria; phylum Planctomycetota; class Planctomycetia; order Isosphaerales; family Isosphaeraceae; genus CAWJTV01. Next base: position 667,818 of record CAWJTV010000005.1, on the reverse strand, counting down.
GTCGTTGCCGTCGAGGAATCCGTGGGAAAAGCCGCGGGAGAATGAGAGTTGCATCTCCTCGACGTCACGAGGTGAAAAAGCGATCGGCCGTCCGGCCCAGGCCGCGTCGATGGCCATACGGTAGTGCCGCGTGATGTTCGCCACGTATTCGGCCGTCTTGAGCCGGCCCTCGATCTTCAAGCTGGAGACGCCCAGGTCGATCAGCCGGGGGATCAGGTCGTAGGCGGCGAGATCCTGTGGGCTCAGGAGGTACTGGATGTTATCGAGGTTGACGAGCCGGCCATCGCAAACGATCTGATAGGGCATGCGGCACGCCTGGGCACACTCGCCCCGATTGGCCGACCGGCCCCCGAGAGCCTCGCTGGTGAGACATTGCCCGGAGTAGGCCACGCACAGCGCACCATGGACGAAGACTTCGAGCGGCAGGTCGGTCTCCTTATGGATGCGGTCGATCTCGTTGAGTGAGAGCTCTCGGGCGAGGATCACGCGCGAGCAGCCGAGGTCGCGAGCCAGCTCAACTCCCTCCGCGCTGGTGATCGACATCTGCGTCGAGGCGTGGATCTCGATGTCCGGCGAGATTGCCCGAATCAGCCGCGCCAGGCCCATGTCCTGGACGATCAGCGCGTTGAACGCCGCCCGAAACCAGCTCACGTACCGTGGCCTCCAGGTCGGGAAGTTCGCTCGTGAAGGCGAGCGTGTTCAGCGTCACGTAACCTCTCACGCCCCGTCGATGGAGCAAGCCCATGACCTCGGGCAGATCCGCACCATCGAAGTTATGGGCTCGGATCCGGGCATTATGGCGCTGAAGGCCGAAGTAGACGGCGTCGGCCCCGTTCTCGACCGCGGCGATCAAGCAAGTCCGATCGCCGGCCGGTGCCAGCAACTCCGGCTTGACGCGCGGGCGTGCGGGCACAGGGGCCATCTCGGCCTCGCCGGCCACTCCCATCGTGTTCCCTTCCACACCGACCGTCGCCTGCATTCCGAGCCTCGCGATTCGTCCAGCCGAGTTGAACACATTACATCCGACCCTCCATTGTAGCGGAGAAGGCCAGCGTCTCCATCAGGGAACGGCCGGGACGCCCGTCGCTTTCTTATCCGCGGGTGCGCTGAATTCCCGAGTCTCGTCCGTTGCGACTCTTGGAAGGACCGACGTCCATAGGGGGACGACGGGAAAGAACTCGCCAAGTTGTCAGATCCGCTGCCGCGGCGACGGACCAGCCCTTACGGCCGGTTCCGATTGACGGCCTCGCGCGGTCCGTACTGCGGCAGTGGGTCGCCCAGCTCGTACGCGCCGAGGTCCGGCGCACGACCTCGGAAGCCATCGTTGAGGCCCGGCAATGGCTGCCCGGCATCGATGGCCGTCGAGCCAGGCGCGAGCCGTAGATCGATGGGGATGGCCTGCGCCTGCGCCACATTCTCCGGCGCCCGAGCCTTCGAAGCGAATGCCCTCGACGAATCGACCAGGATCGCATGGTTCAGAACCGGCGCACGCTTTCGCACGTCGTCCAATGTCGAATACCGCACGCCGTTCCAGCGGAGGAATAGCCGGAACGGGCCGCCGCCGAAGCCGTCGTAGTCGAAGTCGCAATCGACCATTGGGGCCGTGCAATCGAAGGCATAATCGGCCGTTGCACCGACGAACACGTTGTTCCGCGTCCAGCAGTTCCGGACTTTCTCGGAGGTATAGAGCAAAGCGGGCATCCCTGGCTTTAGCGAAGTGTTGTGGAAGATCAGACAGCCGGAGGGGCTGTTGTGCAACTTGAACGGCTCGACCGCCACGTTATACATCACGTTGCGGAACACGTAAACCGGTCCGCCATGGACCGGTTGCATCGAGATCCCCTGAAAGACGTTCGTCATGCGATTGAAGAAGCATCGGTTGTTCCGCTCGGAGTAATCCATCTCGATCCCGTCGTCCGTGAGTTCGCTCAGCTCGTTGTTCTGGATGTCGATGCCGGCACAGCGGGGCGAAGGAAAGGTATCGATCGCGTCGGCGAAGCCCTTGATGCGGTTGTAACAAATCACATGTCCTTCGCCGGTGATCTGGATGCCGCGAGCTTCCTCAATTCCTTTCGTGCGCGGCCAGGTCGAGGGGCCCTCGATCACGTTATCCGCGAGGAAGTGGTCCTGGGCATTTCCCTGGGTGTTGTGCGCCGCATTCATCCCGTAATCGACCTGCGAGATGTGACAGCGCCGGACGACGATGCGCGCGGCATCGTGAAAAGTCACGCCGTGCATGGCGTTGCGGACCGTGAGTCCTTCAAACCAGACGTCATGGGCTCCCGAAGCCTCGATGGCGTGAGTGGGTCGCTGGGAAGAGTCTCCCCGACCGTCGATGACCGCCGGACCGTCGCCGGCCGCAGCCCAGACGATGGGCTTCTCCGGTGTGCCACTGTGACGGATGACCCAGGGTCCGGGATAGACCCCAGCGTGGAGCAGGTAGACCTCGCCAGGGATCGACGCCGAATGGGCGGCAGCCAGGCCGCGATAGGGATCGTCCTGCGAACCGCTGCCGCCGCCGGAGCCCGGGACGACGTGCCGTCGCCGCGCCCCGGCGGGAATCCGCGGCTCCGCGCGCGTCGCGGCGCGCAAGACTCGGCTCGTCGTCGCCGCTCGTCCCCGCGTGTTCCGAGCGGCGGATCGACCAGCGTCAGTCGGATCTCGTACGAAGTCGCCGGCTCGAGGAAAAGGACGCTCCCCGAGAACAGCCAGCTATCCTCCGGGACCTCCAGACGGCTACCGAATCGCTCCCTCCTGTGCGCACCACGCTCCACACGAAACAGGGGTGCCCCGCTCCGCCATGGCGTCGCCCCGGCCTTGCGGGATTCCAGCCGTATCGACGCCTTTCGATCGAGATCGCCGCGCACCATCCACGTGACTCCCAGCGAGTGGAGCGTCGGCCGCTCGAGCTGTGGCTCCCCGATCGGCTCCGTTGCGCCGGCGGGGTAGATAATCGTTCCCCACGCCAAGGTTGCTAACACAATTACCGCTGGTATTATCGACAACGAGTCGAAGAAATGGTATCTATGGGTGCGTGCGTGCATCGAAGATTGCGGTCTCCGAATGGGAGTCCCGCTCTCATCCAAGTCTTTCGGCAGGGACGCGGGTAGTCCCATCAGACACCGACTCCCGAGATTTTCCGAGAAGTCCTGAACAAAACGTCGAGGATTCTCTTAGAATATCTGACTTCGCCGTCGGAGGAAGAGTGACGTCCGAAACCGAGACGGACAATGGGAGGTTGCTCCTGACGATGACGCCCCGACAGGACGAGATTCCGACGCACGAGCCGGCTTGAAACGGCAATCCGCGGATCCCTGCTTTCCCTGAGTGCCCAGATTAAGATTCGTGATTCAACGTTCTCGATTCCCGAACCAGTGTCCATGGGGAATCGCGAATCGTGAATCCCGATTGTGTTGCGGCCGAAGGCCGCGTTAGGAACATGAAATGAGCCAGAACGGTGAGAGTCTCAATCGCCTCTCCACGATCCTCAACAGACATGGGGCCACTCTGTTATCCGATTGGATGAAGGAACAATCGTCGGCTCAGGGTTCTCGGGGGACTTCCCTGAAAGAATCGGAGATCCGCGATCAGAGCGCCGAGTTCATTGAACTGCTCAAGTCGACCCTGGTGCAATCGAAGGACGCCGACATTGAAACTCCCCCGTGGAAGGGAGTGCGCGAGCTGTTGGAGAATCTCTCCAGGTCGAGGGTGGCCCTGGGCTTCAGTCCCTCGCAGACCGCCTCGTTCGTCTTCTCGCTCAAGAAGCCGATCTTTGAGTCCCTGCGCCGCGAACTGGCCGGTGATGCCCAGTCGCTTGCCGATGTCACCTGGGTGACAACCGAGTTGCTGGACAACCTGGGACTCTATACGGCCGAAGTCTATCAGAGAGGCCGCGAGGAGGTGATCAACCGGCAGCAACAGGACATGCTGGAGCTGTTGACACCCGTCGTGAAGCTGTGGGAGGGAATCCTCGCCCTTCCGATGATCGGAACGCTGGATACCGCCCGGACCCAACTGGTGATGGAAAGCCTGCTGCAGAGGATCCTGGAGACCGGCTCGGTGATCGCCATCATCGACATCACCGGCGTACCCACGGTCGATACGCTCACCGCACAGCATCTGATGAAGACGGTAACCGCGGCCCGGCTCATGGGCGCGGAGTGCATCATCAGCGGCATCCGCCCACAGATTGCCCAGACGATCGTCCACCTCGGTGTTGACCTCGGAAATATCACGACCAAGGCCACGCTCGCCGACGCCTTCGCGGTGGCCCTCGATCGTACGGGACGAACCGTGACCCGGATCAAGCCGGGACCGAGCTGACCGACGCCGAGACTCGCGGACGAACCCGGGAAATCGGGTTGCGGGCGAGCCGCACAGCTCGAGACCTACTTCACGCGGCGAGGTACCTCGACCGAGCCCAACTCCACTTCCGCATCGAATCGTCCTTCGCCTTCTCTCTCGCCTCGTTCCCAGGAGAACATCGCAAGACCACCATGGAAAACATACCGATCCTCCGATTAGGAGAAATCCTCCTCGTTACCATCCAGGTGGACATGCATGACCGCCTGGTGATGGCACTCCAGGAGGACCTCACGAATCGCATCGTCGAGACGGGAGCCCGCGGAGTTCTGATCGACATCTCGGCGCTCGACATGGTGGACTCGTTCATCGGTCGAATGATCGGCAACATTGCGAGCATGTCGCGCGTCCTCGACGCCGAGACGGTCGTGGTGGGAATCCGGCCGGCTGTAGCCATCACGCTCGTCGAACTGGGACTGTCCTTGCCGGGCGTGCGGACCGCGCTGGATGCCGAGAAGGGAATGGGCCTCTTACGCGCTGCGATGGGGTTACGCCCCGGGGAGGCCAACGATGACGGTGTCGAAGACTGACACCATGGAGGTTCGATCTTCCACCGACATCGTGCTGATTCGCCAGGCGGTGAGAAACTGGACCGCGGAGCTGGGATTCAGCCTGGTCGACCAGACCAAGATGATCACGGCGGCGAGCGAATTGGTGCGCAATTCGCTCAACTACGGAGGAGGAGGGACGGTTCTCTTTGAATCTCTTCAGGAGGGAAATCGACGAGGTCTCCGGCTCACTTTCGAAGACCACGGTCCGGGGATCCCCGATATCGCCCTGGCGATGAACGACGGTTATACGACCGGCCACGGGATGGGCCTGGGACTGGGAGGAGCCAAGCGGTTAGTGAATGAGTTCGATATCCGATCACAGGTCGGTGAAGGCACGCGCATCATGATCGTAAGGTGGAAATAAATGATTGGTATTCAGGGCCGTTACCTGGCCATGACCATCGATGCTCTCACGAGTGTCGGCGAAGCACGACGGAGCGCGTCGGATCTGGCCGCTCGGCTCGGCTTCGATGAGACCCGGCAGGGCACGGTTGCACTCGTCGTGTCGGAGGCGGCGAGCAACCTGGTCAAGCACACGGGTGGTGGCGAGCTGATCGTGCAGGGGCGAGGCTGGGATGAGGGAGACCCCTGGGTAGAAGTCCTGGCCCTGGACCGCGGGCCAGGGATGACCGACATCGGCCGCTGCCTCGCCGACGGCTACTCGACAGCAGGGTCCCTGGGGAACGGGCTCGGCGCGATTGCGCGGCTTGCCGACGCCTACGAGATCGACTCTCACCGCGGTCAAGGTACCGCCATCTGGGCTCGCCTCGATGCGAATCCTCGCTCCAAGGTCAGAAGTGATTGTCGGTTCGATCTGGGAGCCGTGAGTCTTCCGGCGCCTGGCGAAGTCGAGTGCGGCGACGACTGGACCCTGATTCGCAAGGCAGGACGGACGTTCCTCATGGTCGTTGATGGGTTGGGGCATGGACCCTTCGCGGCGCAAGCCGCGGCGGCCGCGGTCCGTTCCATCCGCGAATACCCGGCCGAGGAGCCCATCGAGTTGATCGAGGCGGCCCATCGGCACTTGGCCGGCACCCGCGGAGCGGCCATGTCCATCGTGCGGATCGACCCCGCTCTCGGCCGGGTCCGCTTCGCGGGGGTGGGGAATATCTCGGCCGTCATCCTCGACGGCCGAACGGGCCGGACCACTACCATGATCTCGCAGAATGGCACCGTGGGGCACGTCATCCACAAGATCCAGGCCTTCGACTACCCCTGGACCCAGGATTCCCTCATGATCCTGCATTCGGACGGGTTGACGACCCGTTGGGACCTGGCGCGTTACCCAGGGCTATCCCTGAGGCACCCGGGCCTCATCGCAGGCATCCTCTACCGGGATCACAGACGCGGCCGTGACGATATCACCGTCGTCGTCGCCAGGGAAGGAGAGGCTCCCCCGTGAGTCACATGACGCTGCTGAAAATCGAGGTTCAGCGAGAACTCGACGTTGTCCTCGCCCGGCAGCGTGCCCGACAGATCGCGCACCTCTTGGGATTCGCCCACCTCGACCAGACTCGAATCGCAACGGCCACCTCGGAGATCGCACGCAACGCCATGCTGTACGCCGGCGGCGGGCGCGTGGAATTCCTGGTCGAGACCGGATCCAACCCGTCGCTCCAGATCCGCATTCGCGAGCGCGGGAGCGGCGTCAGCGACTTCCATGCGATCCTCGACGGGCGAGCATTTTTCCCGATGGGGGTGGATCCGGGGATCACCGGCGCCAAGCGGTTGATGGACGCGTTCACGATCGAGTCGGAGAAAGGTGTGGGCGCGACGGTGTCCATGACCAAGGATCTACCCCGGCGATTCGGATCCCCAGGACCTCGGGAATTCGCCAGGATTTCCTCCGAGTTGGCTAAGAATACTCCCCAGGGATTCCTGCAAGAACTCCAGCAGCAGAATCAAGAGTTGCTCAATGCGCTCCAGGAATTGCGCGAGCGGCAGGCCGAGGTGACCCAGATGCACAGCCGCGAGCTCGACGAGACCAATCGCGGGGTCGTCGCACTCTATGCCGAGCTGGACGAGACGACCAAGACCCTGAAACGGCTGTCGGACCTCAAGTCGCGGTTCCTCTCCGAGATGAGTCACGAGTTCCGATCGCCGCTCAACTCGATCCGGAGTCTGAGCGGATTCCTGCTCGCGCGCATGGACGGCGATCTGTCGGCCGAGCAAGAGAAGCAGGTGCGATTAATCCGCAAGGCAGCCGTGGGCCTATCCGCGCTGGTCGACGACCTGCTGGACCTGGCGAAGGTCGAGGCCGGCAAGGCGACAATCCGGCTGACGACCTTTCAAGTGGCGGAGGTCTTCGACAACCTTCAAGGAACGATCCTACCGATCATCGACCCATCGGCGATCCGTCTGACCTTCGAGGATCCCGCCCGACTTCCGACCTTGCAGACGGACGAGGCGAAGCTGACCCAGGTCCTGCGGAATTTCTTGTCGAACGCCGTGAAATTCACGCCTCGAGGCGAGATACGAATCGCCGCGAGCCCGGGGCCGGGAGACACCGTGGTCTTCTCGGTCGAGGACACCGGGATCGGGATCGCGGCCGAGGACCTGCCTCGGGTTTTCGAGGAGTTCAACCAGATCGAAAATCCGCTCCAGGAGCGACTCAAGGGGACCGGCCTTGGGCTCTCACTGGCCCGGAAGTTGGGCGAGTTGCTGGGTGGCAGCGTCTCGGCCCGGAGCCAGGTCGGGATCGGCTCGACGTTCTCGCTCACCATACCGCGGGTTTATCGCCCAGCCGGGGAATTCGACCCTCAATCGCCCGTCGCGTCGGGCCAAGGCCCGTCGTCTCGTCAGACCTCTCCCCATCGCGCGTTGATCGTGGACGATCATGAGGAGGATCGCTATCTTATGAAGGGGTTGCTCGCGGCATGTGGCCGCTTCGAGATCCTCGAGGCTGTCAACGGGGACGAAGCGCTGCGGCGGGCCCACGATGATCGACCTCATCTGATCGTCCTCGACCTGCGACTACCCGACGCAAGCGGTTTTCAGATCCTGGATCGGCTCAAGGCGGACGATGCGACCCGAGACATACCCGTCATCGTTAACTCCTCGATGAAACTCGACCCAACGGCGAGCCGGCGCCTGCACGAGCAGGCGGTCTCCGTCCTCGACAAGGCCATGGGGACGCGTGAGGAAGCCGTGGCCCAATTGAGGGACTCGCTGTGCAAGGCGGGTCTGGATCCATCCTTGCCGGCCGCCGGAGTCCCCTGAGATGATCGATCGACCTGAGGTCTTAATCCTGCTCGTCGACGATGATGAAGCCAAGCGCTACTCCGTGGCGAAGATCCTTCTCCGAGCGGGCTTCTCTGTGAAGGAGGCGGCCACCGGAAGCGAGGCCCTGCAACTCGCGGCGCTGAGGCCGGATCTGGTGATACTCGATGTCCGGCTTCCCGACCTGGACGGCTTCGAGGTCTGTCGTCGGATTAAGTCCGACCCCGCCACCCGTGCGATCCCGGTCCTGCACGTCTCGAGCACGTTCGTCGACATCGAGGACAAGATCCAGGGTCTGGAGAGCGGCGCCGATGGATACCTGACCAGCGTAGCCGAGCCCCTGGAGCTGGTCGCCACGGTTCGCGCACTGCTCCGTGCCCGGCGCGCCGAGGATGCCGCACACCTCACGTCCCGGCAATGGCAAACGACCTTCGACGCGATCAGCGACGGTGTCATGCTCCTCGATAGCCAGGGTAAGATCGTACAGGTCAATCGGATCCTCGAGCGGATGGTTGGACAGCCGTGGACCGATCTGCTGGGCAAGGACCTGCCGGCCCTGCTCGGCGCGCCGAGCGACGCCCAGCGAACGCTGTTTGCCATGATGCTCGACTCCGGCTCGCGTGAAACCCGCGAGGTCTCGCTGGGCGAGAACTGGCTGCGTGTTAGCGTCAACCCGATCCACGACTCTCACCATGTCATCAAAGGTGCACTCTGCCTGGTATCGGACATCACGAATCAGAAACGGCTGGAAGTCCAGCTCATTCGCCAGGCGAAGCGACTTCAGGAAGCCGACCGGCGCAAGGACGAGTTCCTCGCGATGCTGGCGCACGAGCTGCGCAGTCCACTGGCACCGCTCTCGAATGCCCTCGAAATCCTCGCATTGCCGCAGGCGGAGCCCGCCGAGATCACCGATGCGCTCAAGATCGCTCGCCGGCAGATCCAACATATGGCCCGGCTCCTCGAGGACCTGCTGGACGTCTCGCGGATCACCCGGGGTAAGGTCGAGCTTCGCAAGCAGGTGGTAGGGTTCGAATCGATCGTCGCACACGCCGTGGAGACGTCCCGGCCGATGATCGAGGCCAACCAGCATCTGTTGACCGTATCGATCCCCTCCGAGCCGATCCCCGTCGAGGGTGATCCGACTCGCCTCGAACAGGTCATTGCCAACCTTCTCAACAACGCGGCGAAGTACACGGAAGCTCAGGGTCGGATCAGCGTCAGCCTGGCCCGTGAGGCTGATCGAGCCGTGCTCAAGGTGCGCGACACCGGGATCGGGATCTCGCGGGAGATGCAGGCGCACATTTTTGACCTCTTCGTTCAAGCCGATCAGTCGCTCGATCGGCGCAGGGCGGGTTGGGGATCGGTCTGACGCTGGTCCGTAGCCTGGTCGAGCTGCATGGGGGCACGATCTCGATCGAGAGCGAAGGACCCGGCTGCGGAAGCGAGTTCACCGTACGCCTTCCCATCCTCTCGGGTACGACCGTAATGCCCCGCGAATCGGGGAATGCCGTCAGGGCCGAATCGTTCGGCGCTCTCCGCATCCTCGTCGTGGACGATAGTTCGGATAGCGCGCTGACGTTGGGCGTCATCCTCGAACTTCAGGGTCACGAAATCGCCACGGCGAACGATGGACTCAGCGCGATCCAGCTCGTCTCGACATGGGCGCCAGACGTCGTCTTACTCGACATTGGCCTTCCAGGAATGGACGGCTACCAGGTCGCCAGGAAGTTGAGAGAAGGCTGCACATTCGATCGTTTGAAGCTGATCGCCCTGACGGGATACGGCGGTGATGAGGTCCGATCCCGGGCGATCCAGGCCGGATTCGACTTTCACTTCGTCAAGCCCGTCAACCTCGAAGAGCTGGTCAAGGTCCTGGCAACCATCCGTCGGCGCGTGGAGCCGATCTGAGGCCCCAGGCCGGCAAGCCGCCGGTCAGGCCGATCAACAATTGGGTCGGAACGGTGATCGTGCTCACCAGGGAAGGGATACGATGAAACCCATCGCAATTCCTGTCAAATGTCCTGGTAGTCGAGCAAATATCACAGGTATCCCGACAAATACCACGGTTTCTCGGGACCGAAGGCTCGTTTCGTCCCTGATGGAATGTGAATCTGTCACGACTCGGCATGTTTTTGCGTTCGGCATGGTATCTGCAAAGCAGGACGAAACCGAGAACCGGTAAGTGAGCCTACCTGTGTTTCAAAATCGACGAGTGCTCCAGCAGCATTCTGCGATCCCCAGGCACAGCCGCGACACTGCCAACACTCCGGTTCTACATATCGCCGACTCGACATCGAGAGGTGCCAGTCCCATCCCCGCGGAACGCTGACTGGACCGACCAGAGGCACGCGCAGACTGAGGAAGTCTAGCATGTCGACGTCGCATCGTCAGGACCCTGGGTCCCTGGCTCGCACGATCTCTCGCCCCCACGCCGAAGACCGAGAAGGAGGGAGGACAACGATCGCCCATGGCCGACGCGTGAGGGCCGGGTTCACGCTGATCGAGCTATTGGTGGTCATCGCCATTATCGCGGTCCTCATCGCATTGCTTCTGCCTGCCGTTCAGGCGGCACGGGAGGCGGCGCGGCGGATCCAATGCACCAACAACCTCAAACAGATCGGGTTGGCACTCCACAACTATCACACCGTCAACAACGTCTTCCCGATGGGTTCGTCGAAGAACATGATGAACCTGGGCGTGTACGCGGCGGAGCATGGGGCCAGCGCCCATGCCCAGATCCTCGGCTACCTCGGGGAAATCCCGCTTTACAACGCGATCAATTTCAACTGGGGGATGAACGTGAACGCGACGTGCGGTCCCATCCAGAGCACCGTGTACACGACGAAAGTCAACGAGTTCATCTGTCCCTCCGATCCCAATGCTGGCATCGCGAACCTGAACAGTTACGTCAACAGCATCGGCACGACCACGATCACGGCCCCGGCCCAGACGACCATCGGAAGCACCGGGCTGTTCACTTTCTGGCAGTCCTACGGCATCCCGAGCTGCATCGACGGGACTTCCAATACGATCGCATTCTCCGAAGCCCTGGTTGGCGACGGCACGACCTACTGGACCCGAGCGGCAGGGATCGTCCAGCTCGCATCGTTTCCGGCCGCCGCCCAGGTCATCGACGCCTCCGCAAACTGGACCGCGGTCCTGGCAGGGGCTCAGGCCTGCAACACGGCGTGGAACACTCGCTCAGGAACGCTCAACACGGGCCGGGGCAACTTCTGGTTCCATGGCACGGAGGCGCAGACAATGTTCAACACCGTCTTGACGCCCAACGCGCAGAATTACCCGTGGGGGTACTGCTCCAGTTCCGCCATCGGCGATTCGGAGTTCTGCACGGCTAATAGTAACCACGCGGGCGGTGTGAACGTGCTGATGGCCGACGGCAGCGTCCGGTTCGTCAAGAACTCGATCAACCAGCCGACCTGGTGGGCCCTGGGCACTCGCGCCAACGGCGAGGTCATCTCCTCGGACGGCTATTGAGCCATCCCAAGAACCTATGGAGCAAATCCTGATGAAAGCGAACTCGAAGCGAACGCGTTCCTGGCAGATGATCGCCGGCTGGGTCCTTGGAATCGCTGCGCTCCCCACCATGGGGATCGCGGCCGATCCCGCGAAGCCGAACATTGTCATCATCCTGGCCGACGATCTCGGTCATGCGGATCTCGGGTTCCAGGGATGTCGCGACATCCCCACGCCTCATATCGATTCGTTGGCGAAACAGGGAATTCGCTGCTCGAATGGTTATGTCTCCTGCCCTTATTGCAGCCCGACGCGAGCCGGGCTGCTGACGGGCCGGTATCAACAGCGGTTTGGACACGAGTTCAACCCGGGCCCCGCGGGGGCGAAAGCGGACAACTTCGGACTTCCTCTGACCGAGACAACCCTGGCCGATCGGCTCAAGGCCGAGGGTTACGTCACCGGGCTGGTCGGCAAATGGCATCTGGGAGAGGCTGCCCGGTTCCAGCCTCAGAAGCGCGGGTTTGACGAGTTCTTCGGGTTCCTGGCCGGTGGACATCCCTACTTCCCCGGTCAGGGTGTCGCCGATCTACCGCGGAACCCGAGTTGTTGAAGAGAAGGAGTACCTGACGGATGCCTTCGCACGGGAAGCGGTCGCATTCGTCAAACGCCACAAGGGGCAGCCTTTCTTCCTCTACCTGGCTTTCAATGCAGTCCACACGCCCATGCACGCGACCGATGAACGGCTCAAACGATTCGCCACGATCGCCGATAAGAAGCGGCGTACCTACGCCGCGATGCTCGCGGCGATGGACGAGGGTGTGGGCAAGGTCCTCGATACCCTCCGAACGGCACAACTGGAGGAGAACACGCTCATCGTCTTCTTCAGCGACAACGGCGGACCGACGATGCTGGGCACGACCATCAATGCGTCGCGAAACAACCCGCTGCGCGGCTCGAAGCGGACCACGCTGGAAGGCGGGATTCACGTCCCGTTCGTCGTGCAATGGAAGGGGAAGTTGCCGGCCGGGGCCGTATTCGATCAGCCAGTAATCCAGCTCGATGTCCTGCCGACCGCACTGGCGGCTGCGGGCATCACCGCCCAACCCGAATGGCGGCTCGACGGAGTCAATCTCTTGCCCCATCTGTATGGTGAGACCGCGGGCGCTCCCCATGAGCGACTCTACTGGAGGCTCGGCGAACAGTGGGCGATTCGCCGGGGTGATTGGAAGCTCGTCCAGTACGATGAGGCGGCCGATCACTCCGACGTTCGCTCGGTGGCCTCGGACGTGAAAGTAACTCCTCCTCGCCTCTACAACCTGGCGAAGGACGACGGCGAGAGCCAGGACCTTGCGGCCGAGCATCCCGACAAGGTCAAGGAATTGTTGAGTGACTGGAAGTCCTGGGATACCCAGCTCGCAAAGCCGATCTGGGGAACCGACCGGGCCCGCGACGCAGCCAGGCCCGCCGAAAAGGCTTCACCCGCAGACCAGAAGGCCGCGTCATCCGAGCACTGACGTTCGTTCCTCGGACGGACCCCTCGATGCCAGGGTCATTGCGTTTGACGCGTCCAACTAACGCAATGCTCTGGCTGCCAGGGTTGATTACTCGCGGGATGATCGGAAAGGAGTATGCCAATCCGTCCTTGGACATGATCACCCGAGACTTCGATTTCCCCGATCCTCGCCCGTCGATCGAAGAGATTCCTGGCCCGTCCGTTACGATCGACTATGACGTGGGTTGCGCGACGTCGCCGTGTTCGGATTCGGGAGCACGATGGACGCGGATGTGTCCAGGTGATCCGGGATCGATGGAGCCGACCACCGCCGCCCAGGACAGGCCCAGTGCGCGCAGCTCACGGACAACCTCGGAGGCGCGCCGTCCGGGTATCGCCGCCAGCAGGCCGCCCGAGGTCTGGGCGTCGCAGAGCACGAGCTGCTCCCATTCCGCGATCGCGGGTTCATACTCGACCCACTGGGCGAGGAACCGGCGGTTGGCATGAGTGCCTCCGGGTGCGATCCCATTCTGAACGTACTCGCAGGCCGCCGGCAGGACAGGCACAAGATCGTTCCAGATCGTGGCACGGGCGTTACTGGCCGCGGCCAGGTTGCGGAGATGTCCGAGGAGACCGAATCCGGTGACATCGGTGAGCGCGTGCGCGCCGGCCCGGGCCATCACGAGAGCGGCGTCCCGGTTCAGTGTGGTCATCACGGCGAGCGCCTCGCCTACCGCGCCACGCGAATCCTCGTCTCGCTTCGCGGCCGTCGTGATGATCCCCAGCCCCAGCGGTTTGCTCAAAACGAGGAAATCGCCGGGCTGAGCGCCGGCGTTGGTGATCACCTCGCGCGGATTCACCCGGCCGACCACCGCGAGTCCGAAGATCGGCTCATCCGCCTGGATCGTATGACCGCCCACGATGGCGATGCCCGCCTCGTGCGCCTTGTCGATCGCGCCTCGGAGGATCTCGATGAGGACGTCGGGTGGAAGCGCCCTGCTCGGGAAGCCGACGATGCTGAGCGCAGAGAGTGGAGTTCCGGCCATCGCGTAGACATCGCTCAGCGCGTTGGCCGCCGCCACGGCACCGAAGTCATAGGGCCGATCGACGATCGGCGTGAAGAAGTCCGTGGTCAGGATCAGGGCCAGGTCGTCGCTGATCTGGTAGACCGCGGCATCGTCGGCCGTGGAGTGGCCAACCAGCACGTTCGGGTCGGTGATCGGAGGTAAGCCGGCCAGTAGCGAAAGCAAGTAGTCCGGGGGCTGCTTGGCCGCGCAACCTGCCCGCTTGGCAAACTGGGTGAGTCGGATCGAGTCTGAGTCGGGCATAGTGGATTTCCCCGAAAGCCTGGCCGCCGTCGTGCCGGATCGCCCGATCGACAAGAACCGACATCGCGACGAGCGATCCACTTTTCTCTCGCAACAGGATCGAGTCCCTTATCCCGGGGGCTGTCGCGACGGTACACTGCGCGTTCTGCGACGTGTCCGATTGTAATGGGTAACCCAATTCGTCGCGCAGATTCAAGATGAGAAAGGAGCCGGTTATGTCGATTCCGAGTTTGGCCCGAGTCCGGCACGGCGTCATTCCGGGATTCTTGGCGGTCGTTTGTAGCCTGTGCCTCGGCGTAATTCCCGTGGCGAGCCAGGACGAGCCGAGCAAGACTTCTTCCCCATCCGGCCACCAATGGCGGGGGTTGCACTTGATGGCCCCGGGACACGCTGGCGTGCCCTTGTTGAAGCAGGCGATCGCCGAAAAGCTCGCTCCCATGGGCGTCAACGTCGTGATTCTCGAGGTCAATTACAACTTCCCGTTCACCTCTCATCCGGACCTCAGAGGCGGCAGCCTGACCCTCGAAGACGCGCATGAACTGGCCGCGACTTGCCGGCAGCACCATGTTCGCCTGATCCCCATGTTCAATTGCCTGGGGCATCAGTCGTGGCAGAGGAACACCGGTCCCTTGCTGACCAAGCATCCCGAATTCGACGAGTCGCCCGAAGTCCCCAAGAGCAACCAGGGGATCTATTGCCGGAGCTGGTGCCCGCTGCACCCCGATGTCAACAAGGTCGTCTTCGCCTTGATCGACGAGTTGATCGATGCGTTCAGTGCCGATGCATTCCACGTCGGCATGGACGAGGTCTTCCTGGTTGCGGACAAGGGTTGTTCTCGGTGCAAGGGGAAAGACCCCGGGGAGCTTTTCGCCAAGGCGGTCAACGACCTGCACGGGCATATCGTGGGTGAGCGAAAACTCACGATGCTGATGTGGGCCGATCGGCTCCTGGATGACAAGAAGTTGGGCTTCCAGTACGGCAAGTGGGAGGCCAGTCAGAACGGGACCGGTCCGGCGATCGACCGGATTCCCAAGGATATTATCATGTGCGACTGGCACTATGAAACACGGAAGGACGGATATCCCTCGGTCGGCTACCTCCAGGAGAAGGGGTTCCGGGTGATGCCGGCGACCTGGTGGAACAAGGACAATGCGCTGGCGATGCTCCGGGAGGCGGCGCCAAAGGGACCGAGCGGATGATCGGCCACCTCTGCACGACGTGGTCCGGCAGCGAGGCCATCTGTCGCGCCTTGCTCGACGATCAAGCGCCCGACGAGCCCAAGCCCAAGACGAAATCCCGGCGCGGGGGCCCGCGCGATCGTCGACTCGCTGAAAGCCTGCATGGAGGAGCTGAAATCGAATCGATCCCAGAAGTAATCAGACGGACGGCAGCCGCGCTCATGTCCCCTCCGCCGCCACGATGATCACCCGCGAGGGTTCCGGCATTGGAATCGCCGTCTCGAGGGGGCGTACCAATCCGTCCTCCACCTTCCCGTGAGAGCGACGTCGATTGAGCGATCCGGCCTGACGGTAAATGGAAAGGAGAGTGCATGAGGACGAACCGGGTCAAGCGGGCACTCGCCGAAGGCGGCGTGTCCATCGGGACGATGATGATGGAGTTCAGCACGACCGGCATCGCGCGGATTGCGGCCGAGGCGGGGGCCGAGTTCGCCGTCTTCGACATGGAGCACACCGGATGGAGCATGGAGACCATCCGGGTGCTGATGGCCACGTCGCGCGCCGCGGACCTCGTGCCGATGGTGCGCGTGCCGGCGCTCCAGTATCACTTCATCGCCCGCGTGCTGGACGTCGGCGCGATGGGGATCGTGGTCCCGATGGTCGCCGATGCGGCCCAGGCCCAGATGATTGTCGACTCCGCGAAGTACCCCCCCGCGGGCCGGCGCGGAGTGGCCTTTGGCGTCGCCCATGATGACTATCGGGGAGGCGATCTCACCGCCAAGTTTAACCGGGCGAACGACGAGGTCATGCTCTTCGCGCAGATCGAGAACGTCTCGGGAGTTGAGAACGTCGAAGCGATCGCCGCGGTCCAGGGCATCGATGCACTCTGGATCGGGCAGTATGACCTCACGGCATCCTTGGGGATTCCTGGCGAGTTCGGCCACCGCGACTTCCAGGACGCAACGCGACGCGTGGTCGAGGCGTGTCGCCGTGAAGGAAAGACCGCCGTGCTTGGGGCATTAGACGCGGAGACACTCGCCCGCGGGCCTTCGGAGGGATTCCGAATGCTCGTGTACCTGGCCGATCTCTGGATCTATCAGAAGGCCCTTCGCCAGGGCCTCGAAACGATCCGTGAATCTTTGGCTGAGGCGGATTCACGGATCCTCTGATCGGCCCGTTCAGACCCCGACCGGCTGGCGAACGAGCTTGGCCAGATGCTCCTTGAGCTTGGTCAGATCGGCGTAGAAACGACGGATGCCGTCGGCCAACTGCTCGGTGGCCATGGCGTCCTCATTGTGCATCCAGCGGAACGTCTTCTCGTCGAGATGAATCCGCTCGATATCCTCGGCCTTGGCCTTTTCGACGGTCAACTTGCGCTCGACCGTGCCCTCGGTCTTCTTCAGCTCTCCAAGCAGTTCTGGCGAGATCGTCAACAGATCGCAACCGGCCAGCTCGGTGATCTCGCCGATATTGCGGAAGCTCGCCCCCATGATCTCGGTAGGATAGCCGAATTTCTTGAAGTAGTGATGGATCTGAGTGACCGAATGGACGCCAGGATCCTCAGTAGGAGCAATGGTCTTGACGCCCTGCTTCTTGCAATACCAGTCGTGGATCCGGCCAACGAAGGGAGAGATCAAGGTGACGCCCGCCTCGGCGCATGCCACGGCTTGCGCGAAGCTGAAGAGAAGCGTCATGTTGCAGTGGATGCCTTCTTTCTCCAGCTTCTCGGCCGCCCGGATGCCCTCCCAGGTGGAGGCGATCTTGATCAGGATGCGCTTGCGGTCGATCCCGTCGCCCTCATAGAGGGAGATCAACCGACGCGCCTTTTCCATCGTGGCCTGGGTATCGAACGAGAGGCGGGCATCGACCTCGGTTGACACGCGCCCGGGGATAATCTTCAGGATTTCCTTGCCGAACGCGACGAACAGACGGTCAATTGTTGCCTCAACTTGCGAGGCGTGATCGTTCCCCTCACTCTGCGCAGAGTCCATGACCTCGTCGAGCAGCTTGCGATACGCCGGCATCTGTGCCGCTTTCAACAAGAGGGAGGGATTGGTGGTCGCGTCTCGCGGCTTGTACTGGGCGATGGACTCGAAGTCGCCCGTATCGGCCACCACCACGGTCATCGTGCGCAACTGGTCCAGCAAGTTCATCGAAGGCTCCTCCCACGCGATGGTCGGATGGCCGCAGGCTGATTATCGCCGTGCCGTCCTCATGGATTCACTCACGGGATTCTACCGCGCCGCGCACCTCGTTGGCTACTCGTTCCGGTGTGGCGCCCGAATGTCCTATCATGCAATTCCAGCGCCGATTTACCCGGTGTCGGCAAGATCGGAGAAGATGGTAAACTCTCCTGGAGTCAACGCGGCGAAGGCTCTTCGGAACAGGATGATGTGTCTCTCACCGAGGGGGCAGACGGATTTCGCCGCGACAGACGCCTGGAGAGTTTCGAGATGAATCACCGCCCGGAGGATTCGACCTTGCGAGGACTCCAGGATCTGCGGGGCTTTGCCCTCGATCTGGACGGGACGATCTGGGAAGGCCCTCGGTTGCTCCCCGGCGCAATCGAATTGGTCGAGCACCTGCGCGTTGCGGGGATCCGCCTCGTCTTCGCATCAAACTCATCGAGGCACGGATCGGCGGCCTTGCGACGTCGGCTCGCGGACCTCGGCATTATTGCGACCACGGAGGAGATGCTCGCAGCCCTGGACCTGGCCGGTACAGAAGTGCGTCAGCACCTGGGACCAGTCCGCGTCCACTCAATCGGCACCGATGAGCTGGACGAGATCCTGAGATCTTGCGGACACACGATCGTTCGCGACGAGGACGGGATGAAAGCGGAAGCGGTCGTGGTTGGCATTGATCCGGAATTCAGCTATGACCGGCTGCGACTGGCCGCGCGGGCCGTCGCCTCCGGGGCGGCGTTCTTCGCGGTCAACATGGACGCGCGGTTTCCCGTCGGGCCGGGTGAATTCGACCCCGGCTGCGGCTCGCTGGCCGAGGCGATCGCCACGGCGAGCGGGGTCCGTCCGATCGCCATCGGCAAGCCGGAGTCGCCGTTCTTTCGGGTCGCCATCGAACGGCTAGGCTGCTCACCCCAGCAGGCGGCCATGGTCGGCGACAGCACGGCCTCCGACATGATCGGCGGACGCGCCGCGGGGATGTTCACGATCTGGTTGAACGCCGACCCGGACGAGATCGTGCCAACAAGTGTCGATCTGAGGGTTCACGACCTCGACGAACTGCACCGTCTCTGGAGAGACGCCCGCAGAGATGGTAGAGCGCCGATTTGATCACAGAACCCTGAATCCTACTCTTGCAACTCGGCCAGTTTGGCCTCGAGCAGCTCGCCGACCAGGACCGGATTCGCCTTGCCTCCGGTCTGTTTCATCACCTGACCGCGGAGGAAGCCCTTGACGGCCTCGGGCTTCTTCTTTCCCTTCTTCAGCTCGTCGAGGGCTTGGGGATTGGCCGCGATGGCGGCCACGACCGCCGCGGCGATCGCGTCCCGGTCGGAGACCATCTGGTAACCGCCCTGCGCGATGATGACCTCGGCCGGATCGCCGGTATCGATCATCCGCCCCAGGATCTCGCGGCCCTGGTTGGTATTCACCTCGGATCGCTTGACCCGGTTGATCAGGTTGGCGAGCCCTTCGGGACGAACGGGGAATTCCGCAATGGTCAACTTCTTCTCTTTGATGGTCCGCAGGACGTCCTGCTGGATCCAGTTGCTCGCCAGCTTGAACTCGCCGGTCGACCTGGCGACAGCATCATAGTAATCCGCGACGTCCTGCCCCTGCTCGACCAGGACGTTGGCGTCGTAGGAGGAGAGGCCGTACTCCGTTTCGAATCGCTGACGGCGCGCGAAGGGAAGTTCGCCGATCGAGGTGCGAATGCGATCCAGCCAGGGGGCGTCGACCATCACAGGGACCAGGTCGGGCTCGGGGAAGTATCGGTAATCCGCGGCCGTCTCCTTCTCGCGCTGAGGCTTGGTGACCTCTTCGACGTCGTTCCAGCCCCGAGTTGTCTTCGGCGCGTCCTTGATCGTCTTGCCATCCTCGAGCCATTTCTGATACTGACGTCCCACCTCATGGATCAACGCCTTCTCGACGGCACGGAAGCTGTTGAGGTTCTTGATCTCCACGATCGGCGTGGCGATCGTCTTCCCATCCCTGGCGATATGAAGATTGACGTTCGCATCGCAGCGCAGCGAGCCTTCCTGCATCTCGCAGTCGGAGACTTCGAGGTAGCGGAGGGTCAGCCTGAGTTCCTCGAGGCATCCCCGCGCGTCGGCCGGGCTGCGGATCTCGGGTTCCGTGACGATTTCCAGGAGGGGGATTCCCGCGCGATTCAGGTCGACCTCGGATAAACCCCCGGTGTCGTGTGTCAGTTTTCCCGTGTCCTCCTCGAGGTGGATCCTCGTCAAGCCGCAACGCCCGCCCCCGCCGCCGTCCTTTCGAACCGGGATCTCCAGGTGCCCGCCTTTCGAGAATGGCAGGTCATACTGGCTGATCTGATAGTTCTTGGGCAGATCGGGGTAATAGTAATTCTTCCGGTCCCATTTGGTGAAAGGTGCGATCTGGGCATGCAGCGCGATCGCCGTCTTCAGCGCCAGGTCGAACGCTTTGCGGTTCATCACCGGCAGTGTCCCGGGCAGGCCCAGCGAGACCGGGTCGGTCTGCGTATTCGGCGGCAGGCCGAAGTCTGTCCCGCTCCAGGAGAACATCTTGCTCTCGGTCTGGAGCTGCACGTGGATCTCCAGGCCGATGATGATTTCGCAATCGCGAGGCGACCCCATGAACTCACCTCCAATCGAAGCCTTCTCAAGATCGCTCACGGAACTCGCCGAGTCTCGCCAACGATCGCTCACCTGCCATTTGTTCAAGATCGCCCGCTTGGTGTGCCAATCCGTCGCACGCTCGAAGACTCGGGCGGTTCGTAGCAGCGTCTCCTCGGCGAACGGCGCGGCCAGCAGTTGCAGTCCAATCGGCAGACCTGACCTGGTCAGACCACACGGGATGCTGATTCCCGGGATACCGGCAAGGTTGGCCGTGATCGTGTAGATATCCGACAGGTACATTGCCAGAGGATCGGCGGTCCGTTCGCCGATCTGGAACGCGGGCGTTGGCGACGTCGGGCCGAGCAGGACGTCGACCTCCTGGAACGCCGCATCGAAGTCGCCGCGGATCTTGCGACGGACCTGGAGGGCCTTGTTGTAATACTGGTCGGCGTAACCGGCGGAGAGCGCGAACGTCCCGAGCATGATCCTCCGCTTCACCTCGGCGCCGAAGCCCTCGGCGCGGCTGACCATCATCATCCGGACCATCGGCGCCAGATCTTCCTCGCCCGGGAAGCTGGGCGAGAAGTCCTCGGCGCGATGGCCGTAGGTTGTGCCGTCGTATCGGGCCAGATTGCTGGAGCACTCGGCCGGTGCGACGATGTAATAGGCCGGGATGCCGTGCTTCGAGTGAGGCAATGAGACGTCCTTGATCGTCGCGCCGGCGTTCTGGTAGACGAGGGCAGCCTCCTGCACGGCGGCGGCAACCTCGGGGTCGAGTCCCTCGCTGAAGAACTCCTTGACGACGCCAACACGCAACGATTCAGGAGGCATGTCCAGGCGAGCGAGATAATCCGGAATGGGCTCCGTGACGCTGGTCGAGTCCTTGGGATCGCGGCCGGCGATCACGCCCAGGAGCAGCGCGGTATCCGCGAGGTCGTGAGAGAACGGGCCGATCTGGTCGAGCGAGCTCGCGTAGGCGATAAGGCCGAATCGGCTGACCCGGCCATAGGTCGGCTTGAGCCCGACGACGCCACACAAGGCCGCGGGCTGGCGGATCGAGCCGCCGGTATCGGTCCCGAGCGCCAGAGGCGCCAGCCCGGCGGCGACGGCGGCGGCCGAGCCGCCCGAGGAGCCGCCCGGCACGCGCGATTCATCCCACGGGTTGCGCGTTCGGTCCGTAGGCACTGTTCTCGGTGGAGGAGCCCATCGCGAACTCGTCCATGTTGGTCTTGCCGAACAGGACCGCATCGGCCGCCTTGAGCCGGGCGATTGCCGTCGCATCGAACGGCGGGCGGAACGTGCGGAGCATCCGGCTGCCGCACGTCGTCGGCTCGCCGTCCACGCATAGCACGTCCTTGATCGCCACCGGGACGCCGGCCAGTGGCCCGAGCACCTCGCCGGCGCGGCGTTTCCGGTCGATGTCGCGGGCGCGGGCGAGGATCGACTCCTCTTCGAGGTGGACGAATACGTTGAGTCGCTGGCAGCTCCTGGCCCGTTCCAGCAGCGAGCCGACAATCTCCTCGGAGGTCGTCTCACCCGCGTTCATTCGGGCCAACATCGCGACGGCGGTATCATGAGTCATCGATCGGCGTCCTCGGCTCGAGCCGCCCGGCCGCGGCGGGCGGCGGTATTCCGGGCTTCAGGCAAGGGATCCATCATTCCAGGACGGCGGGGACCAGGAAGCTCGTCGCGTTTCGCTTGGGGGCGTTGACCAGCGCCTGCTCGCGAGTCAGCGGCTCGCCGCGGATATCGTCGCGAAACACGTTGCGGACATCGATACCGTGGGCCAGCGGCTCGACGCCGGTCGTGTCCACTTCCTGGAGTTGCGCGACATAATCGACGATCGCATTGAGCTGGCCGGTAAACGTCTCCAGTTCGTCCGGCCGGATCCTCAGCCGCGCCAGCAACGCGACCTTGGCCACGTCCGCGTTCGAGAGTGACATGCGCGTCATTCCCCCGGAAGAGATGCGAGTCGAGGGTCCGACCTACCAGCGGCTCCAACCCGCTCCGGCCCCCGTCGGACTCAGTCTGACAGATTCGATTCCGCCGTTCAAGGTTCGCCTTCTCGGCCCATAACCAGCGATAAGGGCGTTTGACGGGTTGCACAATGACTCTTTATGATATTCGCTCAAGCAGAGCCGCCGAGTCCGGCGATCCTCGGTCGCAATGGGACTTCCGGACTCGAGTCTTTCCGAACACCACCGACTACGTTCTCACCACGATTGAAAATGAATGGACCCGTCGCGATTATTCTGGCTGCCGGTCAAGGCAAGCGGATGAAATCGGATCGGGCCAAGGTCCTCCATGAGGTCTGCGGCCAGCCGATGATCCGGTACGTGGTTGACGCCGCGCGAGGTGCCGGCGCACGGACCATCGTCGTGGTGGTCGGCTACGCGTCCGACCAGGTCCGCGAATACCTTCACAACGAGCCCGACATTGTATTCGCGACGCAGACCGAGCAGCTCGGTACGGGCCATGCCGCCCGGGTCTGCCGGCCCTGCCTCGCCGATTATCAAGGCCCCGTCCTCATCCTCGTCGGCGATGAGCCCTTACTCAGGCCCAAGCCGCTGGCCGATCTCCTCGTGCGCCAGGAGTCCGACCAGGTCGCGTGCTTGCTCGGCACGGTCCACCTGCCCGATCCGACCGGATTCGGCCGCATCCTCCGCGACTCAGCCGGACGGTTCCTCCGCATCGTCGAGGAACGCGATTGCACGCCCGAGGAACGTGCCATCACCGAGGTGAACCCGAGCTGCTACGTCTTCGAATTGCCGGGCCTCTGGGACGCCCTCGACCAGATCGGGACCAGCAATGCCCAGGGCGAGTACTACCTCACAGACGCTCCCGAACATCTCAAGGCCATGGGACGTAAAGTCCTGGCACTCGATGTCCTGCAACCGGATGACGTCCTCGGCGTGAACACACGCCAACATTTGGCCCAGGCGACAGCGATCATGCAGGCGCGTATCCACGATCACTGGATGACCGAAGGGGTCACGATCGTCGACCCGCGGACAACGTACATCGACCCGCGATGTTCGATCGGTAACGAGACGATCATCTACCCGTCGACGGTGATCGACGGCATTGTCCGAATCGGGTCGAATTGCCGGATCGGTCCCCATACGCACCTCCGCGAGGGGACCGTCCTGGGTGATGATGTTGAGGTCGGCGCGTTCGTCGAGATTAAGCAATCGCGTCTGGGCGCCCGGACGATCGTCCGGCACCTGGCCTATTTGGGTGACGCCGAGGTGGGAGTGGCCGTCAATGTAGGCGCGACGGCCGTCACGGCCAACTTTGACGGCGATCGCAAGCATCCGACCCGGATCGGCGACGGCAGCCGCCTCGGGGCCGGCTCGATCCTGGTGGCGCCGGTCAACATCGGCCGGGATGCGGTCGTCGGTGCCAACGCGGTCGTCACCAAGGGTCGCGATGTCGGCGACGGCCAGACCGTGGTCGGGATGCCCGCGCAACCTCTGAAGACGGATCGGAATCCCGATTGAGCACCGTTCCGCGCGGGGCCGCACGGTTCCGGCGAGCGATCGGAATGTCTCGAACCGCCATCCTGGATCGAACCCCTGGATCGCGTGTTTCCACGAGGAACGCGATTCTAATAGTAATCCAGGAAACCAATCATCATTTCATCCCAGCTCTGCTCCCCCCAGGTCACCGTGCGCGTCGGGTCCGGATTCGACGGATTCTCAGGGGAGTTGTCGAAGTGGGCCTCGCAATGGATGACCGTCCCTTTCGGCAACGACTTCGGCTCGAGCAGTCGGTAGGTGCTCTGCCAGTTGAAATCGAATCTCGGTACCGAGAGGAGGACCTCCTCTCGGCCGTCGGGATAGTGGGCGGAGTACGTGAAAGCTCTTGCCGCGCATGTGCATGTGCGGGGTCAGGCTGAGGAGATGAATATCGTTCTTGAGCGTAAACACGGAACGGGCCACGTAATCCGCCTCGCCGGCCGGAATCCGGAAGTTTCGTTGGGGGATTCCCCGCGTCATCGCCACGTGCCGCGGAGGCTCGCGCGTGAGGATCAGACCGACCGACGAACGATCGGCCCGGGGTTTGCCAATCGGAGTGTAGTGGACCTCGAACAACAGCCTGGCTCCGCGAGGAATGCGCTTGGCGACACCGGAAGGAAAGATCGACGGCATATCACCGGGAGTATAGACCACCAGCAGGTTCTGCCAGGCGGGCGCGGAAACTTTGGAGCCCGATCGAACCTCGACAAAGACGCAGATGTGATGGACGACCGCCCGATCTCCAGGCCTGGCCTCTGCCGCCTGAACGAAAACATCTTCATCAAGATCCGTTGACACATAAATTCGTTGGATCGGTACCACGCCCTCGGCGGGGATCGCGAAGGGCTCGGCCATCTCGAAGACGAGATCCGGCGTTCCGATCGACCAGAGATCCTGGAATTTGGGAGGGGCGGGCGCCCGGGACGCATCACCGCGCAGAGCGCCATGTTCCACCCACGACAGGAGCGACAAGCGTTCCTCGTCGGTTAGGCTCCGGTCGTTGGCGAACCGACCGAATCGCCGATCGGCATGCCAGGGCGGCATACGCCCCTCGCCGACGACCTCGCCGATCGAGACCGCCCAGCGCCGGGCCTGATCGAAGGTCAGGAGCGAAAACGGAGCGACCTGAGTCGGGCGATGGCACGGAACACAACGTGCATGGAGGATCGGTGCGACCTGGTCGTATGTGACCTCTCGGCGAAGGGCCACGGTCGCGGATTCCGATTCGGGCTCTTGCTTCGAGCGACCGCGCAGAAGACTCGACTTCGGGCTGAGGTTTCTCGGAGGAGCGGTCCGCTCGATGGGGCAACCCACGACCTGCGTGATCTTCGGCGAGACATCCCGGCCCTCGAGAAGGGCCGAAATCGCGTCGATGAGGTAGTTGTGGGTCGGCTCGGCACGCCGTGTTCCCCGTCCATACTGGTTATCGATGGCGCCGCGATAACGGAGCCGGCCGAGTCCGTCGATCACCAGGGTCTCGCAGGTGCGCTCCGCCAGGAGTCGGTCGGCGACCCGGTTCTCGGGATCCTTGAGGACCGGAAAGGTTGCGGCGGACTCGCGGGCATGTTCGGCGACCTCTTCGACCGTCTCGCTCGCGTTGGAATTGATCGCCACGAAATCGACGCCTCGGTTTCGATACGTGCTCGCGAGTTCGGCCAGTCAACCCATGTAGAGGTCCCCGACCGGACAGCTCGTGCCCACGAAGACGATGACGAGAATCCGGCCCCGATGATCCGAGAGTCGATGCAGCCGCCCCGTATTCACTTCACCGAAGCGCGAACTCACCGATGACCTGCCCGGGGGCTCGGTCGAGCCGCCGGTTTCGGAGCCCGGGCACCCAGAGGAGACAGGCGATGATGACTCCCAGTCCCACCAGAGTCGCCACGCCGCGACGAGTCCGGAACCGCTTCGGATTCATCCGGGCCTGGTCGACTCGGAGTCCCCGGGATGCCGAAGCCGAAAGAGGGACGCGTTGCATCGTGGTCCCCCGTGGTGGCGAGCCGGCATCGGATGGCTTTTCACCCCGGATCGGCCGCTCCATGGCACGAGTTCCTTTGATCCGAGTCGAACCATCTCATGAACGAGGCCGACCGAGGATCCAGCACAAAGAAACCGTCAGGATTCGAAATCGAGGTCCATCAGGATGGAGTCGCGGACCCCTCGTCGGATTCGGACGGAACGACCCACGTCGTCGATCCTTCGCTCACTAGATCCGTTTTCTCGACCGAACCGGACGCGAATCTTCAAGAGCAGCGTCAATATTTCGAAACATTGCGTGCGTGAAAGAATTGGAAGGCCGATTGGTCGTGCCGGACGTCAAGTTCCGTGGAGCCGCCGATAGAGGTTGACGTACCGTCCGAACAGTTCGTCGTAGACGCTTTCGTTCGCCGGGTTGGGCTCGACGATCTTCTCGATCGCCACCATGGCACGTGCAGCCTCGTCGAAATCCACATAGATGCCGGCGGCGACGGCCGCGGCCATTGCCGACCCCAGCGCGCATGCCTCGGGTTCTCGAGCCAGATGGACGGGTTTCTTGAGGATGTCGGCGTGGATCTGCAACCACAAGGCGGATTTCGCCCCGCCACCCCCGATGAAGATCCGTTCCACGCCGAGGCCATGCGCCGACGCATCTTCGAGGATGTGACGAGTGCCGCAGGCCGTGGCCTCGTAGATCGCGCGGTACACGTGGCCGGGACCGTGGGCCAGCGTCAGTCCGGTGATCGCGCCGCGCGCCTGTGGATTCTTGTAAGGAGAGCGATTCCCTTGCCAGTCGTCGCGAACGACCACACCGTCGGAGCCCGGCGGTACCGCGGCGGCGCGTTCGTCCAGCACGAGGAAGGGGTGGACGTTCCGCTGCTCGGCCTCGCGCTGCTCGTGTCCGGCGAAGCGGCGGCTGTACCAGTCGAGGATCGAACCGGTGGACGTCTGCCCGGCCTCCAGCGTGTAGTGTCCTTCGACCGTCGCGTCGGGATAGCAGCCCCCGGCTCCCGAGCCGAAGATGCCGTCTCGCGTCTGCGCGAGGTGACATGTGCTGGACCCGATGATCACCGCGACGTCCCCGTCCTGGGTCGCGCCAAGACCGAGCATTCCGAGATACGCGTCGATGCCGCCCTGGGCGACCGGGATCCCCGGCTTCAAGCCAAGCTCAAGAGCTGCGTCCTGACAGAGACGCCCTTCGCCTCGACCCAGGGGGACGATCCGCTCCGGCCATTTTGCCGGCAGGTCCGCCAGCCCCACGGTTTCGAGGAGTCGGATCGGCCATCCACCGTCCGGCCGCGCGTAGTTCCATTTGACGGCCACGTGATTCAGCGACAAGGTCCACTCGCCTGTGAGTTGATGCATCATCCAGTCTGTGCACTCGACAATGTGATCCGCCGAATGGTAGGTGTCGGGCTCGTTCCGCTTGAGCCAGAGGGCCTTCGGCAGCATCCATTCCGGTGAGACGCGACCCGAAACGTACCGAAGGACCGGATCGCCTGTCGCGCTGATGTCGGCGGCCTCGACGTGGGCCCGCTGATCCATCCAGAGCAGGGCGCGGGCCAGGGTCTTCCCATCGGCACCGCAGGCGACCACCGTGCACGCCGTGCAATCGAGTCCCATCGCCACCACGAACTCGGATGGCACACCGCCCCGGCACAGGGCCTTATTGACCGCATGACCCGATGCCCGCCACCAATCCAACGGCTCTTGCTCCGCCCAGCCCGGCTTGCGATGGGTCGTCTCGATCGGCTCGACTCCCGTGGCGACGGTGCGGCCGCTGAGATCGACCAGGACCGCCCGGACACTTTGCGTCCCGACATCCAGGCCCAAGAGCAAGCGCCGCCCCTCGGTCGTACCCATGGAAGAGTCCCTCCCTACCCGAGACGCAGCCTCGGGCCGTCCTCACGGTTTGCGACTATCGAGAAGGAGCGTGACCGGTCCGTCGTTGACCAGCTCAACCTTCATCATCGCGCGAAAGACCCCGGTCGCAACGTTCAGCCCCGAGTGTGCCAGCACCTCCGCACAATGCCGATACAACCGCTCCGCTACTCCCGGCTCGGCCGCCGCCGTGAAGCTGGGGCGTCGGCCGCCCCGGCAATCACCCAGCAACGTGAACTGGCTGACTACCAGGATGCCCCCACCCACATCACCGACGCTCCGGTTCATCTTCCCCTGATCGTCCTCGAACGCGCGGACGTTCAGCACCTTGTCGGCAATCCACGCCGCATCCGCGTCACCATCGCCCCGTTCGACGCCGAGCAGCACCAGCCAGCCGTGCTCGATCCGACCCACACAGGCGCCATCCACCTCCACCGACGACCGACTCACTCGTTGCAAGACGGCACGCATTGATGGGCTCCAACACGATGAATCTGCGGTGGTCTGGGGTTTATCATACCCGGGGAATTGTCGGAAAGCCCGGCCCTTCCGTGAATACCGGAACGTCCCAGTCGGTGCGGATCCGGGGTCGTTCCTTTCGCAACCACCGCTTCTCCCCCCAATGACTACTGACGAAACACGTTTTGGGTAGCTCAAAATGCGACCAGTTGTTAAGCTTCTGGAGGCAGCCATGAGGGGCGAGACGGAAGCGAGGATCGCGAGGAGGATGGCTTGGTCGGGGCGAGTCATGTTCGGCTCCGGGTCGGTGTCATCGGCTTGGGTTCGACTCTGGGAGACACGGCACAAGCCGTCATTAGCACGCCTCTCGGATCGATTCCGGGTCACGGCGGTCTACGACCATGTCTTCCGCCGCGCCGAGATCGAGGCGGAACAGATCGATTGTGCGGCCTGTGAGGGGCTCTCGGGACTGGTCGAGCGACCCGACGTCGATGTGATCTACCTCCTCTCGCGCCAGTGGTTCGGACTGCATCCGATCCGGTTGGTGTGTGCCTCGGGGAAGCCGGTGTATTGTGCCCTGCCGCTCTCCGACGACCTGACGGAGCTGGAAGGGCTGGTCAAGCTGGTGGAATCCAGCGGGATTGTCTTCATGCCGGAGTTCGCCCGGCGTTGCTATCCTGCGAGTCTCCGGCTCAAAGAGTTGCTGGCGACGCAACTGGGACCCCCTCGCCTGGTCCTGGGTCACTCGCGCCTTTATGGTTTCGACCGATATGCAGTTCCCGGTCCGACCACCCAGATCACTCCGGCACCGTTGCTGATCGACCCGGGCAGCTATTTGCTCGACTGGTGCGGGTTTATCTTTCAGGGATTGCCCGAATCGGTGCAGGGCTTTCGGCGTCAGGTCATCCGGACGGACGGACCCGCCGATCCGGAATCGGACTTCGAGAGTTTCACCGCAACGTTTTCCGAAGGTGCGACGGCTCATGTCTCCTTCGCGCGATATCACCGGATCTGCTGGGGTGAGGCCAGCCGGTTCTTGCCGGCTCCCGGCTTTCAGGTCTTTGCCGAGCGCGGGGCGGCTTTTCTCGAGATGCCGGAGCGCATCCAGTGGTCCGGTGCAGGCGGAATCCACGACGAGCGACTCCCCTTGGAGCCCACCGTCGGCGACGTGCTCAACGATCAGTTCCACCGGCTGGTCCGCGGCGATCATGCGCTCGCCCCGACGATCCGCGACGCACTTACAATCGCCCGGATCGTGAACGATTTGAGACGGAGTCAATCCGAAGGTTTGACGATCCTTCGCCCTCGTGACGACGTCGGAGTCTTCAAATCCGGACCCTCGGATTCTTGAATCGTGAATCACGGAATCTTGGATCATGGTATTCTGAATTCGGAGCTCCAAACCCCTGACCCTTAACTCGGGATCGAGAATCCCGGTTCGCTTTCGGCCAATCGCCCCGTGGAAACCGAGCCACCATCAAAAGGAGTGCAACCATGACGCGGACGGATCCGCAGCCGAACGTGATCGATCAATCCGGACATCTCAATTCGCCACCTCCACCTCCCTCCACTCCCGCCTCACAAACCGGCCGACTGTCCCGAGCCATTCTGGTCGTCCTGGCGGCCGCGACGGGCCTGGTCCTGATGGCCGACTCGCTCATGAAGAGCTCGGCGACCTACGACGAGGTGATGTATCTCTCGGTCGCCTCGCACTGGTGGCGGACCGGCGATCAGGTCCGGATCACGCGCGCCGGCTCGCCGCTCACGTTCTGGAAGCTCCAGCAGGCTCCGATGCTCTGGACGCTGGACCAGATCGGATTCGGCGAGTGGATCGACCATCCCGAGAAATTCGAGGTGATCTTGTTGCCGCTGGCACGACTGGCGGCACTCTGGGTCTGGCTGGTGGCATTGGCCCTGGTGGTTTACTGGAGCCGGCGGCTGTACGGTCCCCTGCGCGATGGTCCTGGCGGCATGGTGGTTCGCCCTGAGCCCAAACATCCTGGCGCACGGCCCCCTGATCACCATGGAGACCCCGATCATCGCGGCGATGACCGGCATGACGCTCCTGTTCTGGGTCTTCCTTCGGACCGGTGATCGCCGCGCCTTCGTCGCCTCGGCGATCCTGGGCGGTCTGGCGTTCTCCTGCAAGTTCACCGCAGTCGTCGCCCCTCCGATCTTCGCAATGCTCTGGTGCCTCGCCCGCTGGCGAGACGGCGACCGTCGCCCCGTTCGTCTGGTTATGACCGTGGCTGCGGGCATCCTGAGTTTCACCGCGGTCATGGCCATGTCGGATGTCCTCATTACGGGTGGCGCCATGTTGCCGATGAGCCCTCGGACCGGCGCCCATCCGAGTTTCGACGGCAAGTTTGGCCCGACGATCGGCGGCCTGCTCGAGCGCATTGCCGAGTCATCGTTCCCGCAAGACTGGGTCGGTTTCGGCCGGCAGGCGATCATGCAACGTTCCGGTGCGACGGGCTACCTGCTCGGCGAGCTGCGCGATACGGGCTGGCGCTATTACTTCCTCGTGGCACTGGCGGTGAAGGTCCCGCTGACGTTCTGGCTGGTCCTCGCCGCGCGTGCGGCATTCGCCCGACGTGTCCGATCCTCGGGACGCGATTGGGTCCTACCGGTGGCGGCAGTCGCGTACCTCATCGTCGCCTCGTTCGGCTCGACGCGCAACCTCGGGTTCCGCTACCTGCTGCCGATTGCACCGTTGGCGATCGTCTGGATCTCCGGGCTCGCGGAAAGCACGAAGTGGCCCCGTCGACTGGCGTATGCGGGCGTGGTCGCCCAGGCGGTGGCCATCGCATCGATCCATCCGTACGAGCTGTCCTATTTCAACGCACTTGCCGGTGGCCCGATCGGCGGCCGTCACATCCTCTCCGACTCGAACCTGGACTGGGGACAAGGTCTGAAATCGATGGCTCGCCTTCAGCAGACATACCCCGAGTACCGTGACCTGACGTTCTACTACTTCGGAGACAATGATCCGGCCCTTTACGGAGTCGCCGGCCAAAGCTACACGGTGCGCGCGGCGAACGCGAATGTACATCTCCCCATCGACCTCGCCCCTCGGACGAACTATCTCGCCGTCTCGGCGTCGCTCCAGTGGGGTCCTTATGGTCCGCGCGGGTTATTCCTCCCGTTGAACGGCGTCGAGCCAGTCCGCTTCACCGACGATGCGACGATCGCCATCTACCGTACGGCCGATCTCCTTCAGTTAGAGAACACCGGAGGATCGCTGACCTCATCCCTCGACGATCGGCACACAGGACATCTTGTCGATGTCCACAGATCGGCGGATCGGTCCCCGAGATAACCGCCACGATCCCATTAACGCACAACGTCTTCGAGACACCGGTCTCCCGATCATCGAGGATCGGCACGGTCTTCGCGAGAGGCGAACGTGGCTCTTGCGAGAGGACGCCGGTGTTGCCCTTGAGGTCGAGCTGGCATCTTCCGCGAACTCATTCTGAGAAAGGAGGTTACCATGTTGAACCTCAATTCGGCCCTCCTCCTGGCGTTGGCGCTGGGAGTTCCGTCAGTCCCGATGCGGGCGGATGATGGATCCGCGGAATGGGAAGTGACGCTGGAGGAACAGTTTCCGGCGGTACCGCAGGCCGAACAGAGTCGATCGAGCTCGAACGACGCCGTGAAGCAGGTCCAGCTCGGCGATCAAGAGGTCTCTCCGCTCTCAGTAGCCCAGCAGATCGCCCAGTTGGAACGGACGATTCAATCGGAGGAACAGGAGCTCGCGGACCTGAGGACCGAGTTGAAGGATCCTGAGAGCGAGTACGCCAGGGCGCTCGCGGAGTTCGATCGGATCGACAAGCTCCTGGAAGAACGGAAGAAAGCGAAAGCGGCACTGGACCGACTCGGAAGGACAGCAGAGGCCAAGGTCCTCGAGAGCAAGGTCGTCAACCTGAAGAAGATGTGGACGCTCGCCAAGAATCGCTCCGAGCTCGAGATCGACGAGCGGAAGACGCTCAACCTTCAAGTCGCGACTCTGGAAGACAAGGTCGGTCGCGACCGTGCCGCGCTCGACATCC
The DNA here is from genome assembly GCA_963845755.1 of uncultured Planctomycetota bacterium. Lineage (GTDB taxonomy): Bacteria > Planctomycetota > Planctomycetia > Isosphaerales > Isosphaeraceae > CAWJTV01. Next base: position 635,550 of record CAWJTV010000005.1, on the reverse strand, counting down.
TGACCGGCCGGACCGTCCTCACAGCGAAGCCCGAGCCAGGCAGAGCCGGAGCGAGTACGATGCCAGTAACTTCGGCCCTGCCCGCGTCCGTTCAGCCATCGGGGGTTCTCGCACTGCCAGTTACCTCGAAGCCGGCGGAAGGTCTCCCGGCGAAGTCGCCCGCCGTGGGACTGCCTGCGCCTCAATCGTCCGCAACCGTTCACCCGAAATCGGACCTTGTAACATCCTCGCCGGCTCCCGAGATGAAGACCGGAAACAAGGAACTCCTGAAGGCCGAAGAAGAAGCGGACGCGAAGGCCCAGGCCGCCAGGGAGGCCGAGAAAGAGGACCTGTCCCTCGCCGAGCGTCTGGAGGTCCTGAACAGGAGCATCGCCTTGCAACAGAAGGCGCTCGAAACCACTCACAAGCTCTCCGATAACGCGAACGAGACGCACAAGACGCTCGCCGATCTCCTCCAGGCGCGAACGATTGCGGGGACTCCCCCTGAGAAGCTCGAGCCGCTGGTCAAGAAGATGCGCGAGGCCGAGACCGAGTTCCTCAAGCATCGCGCCGAAGTCCGCAAGCGCACCGATGAGCTCGACCGGCTGCAATCCCAGCGCGCATCACTCTTGACCCAGGAGCGGGAAGCCAGGAAGACGGCGGAGACGAAAGAGCACGAGTCGGAAGCCGCCCTGGCGAAGGTCCGTGACCTTCAGAACCCGTTCGCGCCGCGCAACGTGGTCATCTGGACGATCGACCACGGACCCAAGATTTTGGCAGTGATCCTGGCGATGCTTTCCTTGCATTGGATGACCAGGCAGCTCAGTCACCGCTTCGTTCATGTGATGGTGCGTGCCGGCCACCGCGGCACGGGTACGAGCGAGGAGCGCGAGGCCCGCGCGAATACGCTCGTCAGTGTCTTCCACAATGCGCTGTCGGTCGCCATCACCGGCGGGGGAATCTTGATGGTTCTCCAGGAGGCGGGCATTCCAATCGCTCCGTTGCTCGGCGGTGCGGCGGTCTTCGGCTTGGCGGTCGCGTTCGGCGCACAGAATCTGATCCGCGACTATTTCTACGGATTCGTCATCCTCCTGGAGAACCAGTACAAGCTCAATGACGTGGTCAAGATCGGCGACATCTCGGGCCAGGTCGAGCAGATCACATTGCGCATGACGGTACTGCGGGACCTGGAAGGGAACGTCCATTTCGTTCCTAATGGACAGGTGACGACCGTGACGAACATGACGCACGGCTGGTCGTGCGCCTTGTTCGACGTGGGCGTGGCCTACAAGGAGGACGTCGATCGCGTGATGGCGGTCATCAACGAGCTCGGAGAGCAGATTCGCAAAGAGCCCCCCTATTCGGCGGTGATCCTCGAACCGCTCACGATGCTCGGCGTCGATGCGCTGGCCGACTCGGCGGTGATCATCAAGTTCTACATCAAGACCCGCCCTTTGCAGCAATGGACGGTCAAGCGCGAGCTGCTCCGCCGAATCAAAGCCAAGTTCGACGATCTCGGCATCGAGATCCCCTACCCGCACCGGACCGTATTCCATCGCTTCGAGGAGTCCGCGCCGAACTTCGAATCGCTCGTGAACCGGCCTCGACTCCGGAGCGACACCCCACATTCGTGAGTGGCGGCGACGACCATGATGATCGCGAGGCGTCGCAGGAGGCCGATGACTCGCTGCGGCGTAACACTCCTGTTCCATGCGCGGTGCGCTTGTCCAGGTTTCGCCAACCACCTATAATCAGTCAGATCGAAGACGCTTTCGCGGCGAACCCCGCGGATCCTCCGCGATCCGCGGAGGGGTTCGACAGTCGCTTTGGGGGCAGTTCCACTCGCGGCGAGCGTGGTCGTCCGGCCCGGGGCATTCCAGGGCGTGATCTCGACTCTCTGGAAAGAGGCATCGAAAGCCATGATCCTCATCAAGCTGAAGATGTCGGCCGCGGCCACGTTTGTAATCGGGGCAGCCCTCGCGCTCGCGACCTGTACCGTTGGGTTGACGCAGGAGAGACGGGCAGACACTTCGCCTACGACCCCCGACTTGCCCCGGATCCGCGCTCTCAAGGCTGCTCTCGAGAAGCCCGTCTCCATCGTATTTCGCAAACCGACCGCGCTCGATGACGTGTTGAAATCCATCAAACAGGTCACCAGCAACGATCCGTTCCCCAATGGGGTTCCGATCTACCTCGATCCGGTCGGACTGCAGGATGCCGAGAAGACGCTGCTGTTGACCATCACGATCAACGCGGAGAGCATTCCGTTGAAGGATGCCCTGGCCCAGGTGCTCGCCCAGCTCGGCCTGGAGTACGCCGTGAAGGATGGCGTGCTGATCATCAGCTCGCCCTCTGGGATCGTAAGGGAGCAGGAGGACGCGGTGACCTTGCCCAGGCTGCACACACCGAGTACGAAGTCGGTATTGGCCAGGCTCGACGAGCCGATCTCGATGTCGTTCGCCAACGAGACGCCGCTGGAGGATCTTCTGAAGTACGTCACCCAGGCGACCACAAACCCCACCGATCCCGGCATCGCCTTCGTGGTCGACGCCTTCGGGCTCCAGGAGGTCGGAATGACTCTCGCCTCGACGATCTCGATCGACCTCGAGGGCGTGCCACTCAAGACGACGCTCCGTTTGCTCCTCAGGCAGCTTCGCCTGACCTACACGATCAAGGACGGCTTGGTGGTGATCAGCTCGCCCAAGGCCATCCAGGAACTGCTGCTACGCATGCGCCAGCGAAACACGACGCGGTAATCTTCCCGCTCCTCCTCCGTGACCGCGTAATCCTGCCAACGCGACCGACCGGCCTGGCCCGAAGGACGGCCGGGATCGAACCGCCATGGGCCGGTCGCTCGCGAGGTCCCGAGACAACGGACGAAAATCGGGTGGCGTCGTCCAGTGCCCGGCATTATGGGGCCGATCGCTGGATACGACGTCACCCAATCTCAAGTTACTCGGAAATCTTGGTCCCGCGCAATCAAGGCGCGCGATCACTTCGGGCCGAGCACGCGGTGCTTCAACATCCCGTCGTAGGCGATCCGAGTGAAGATCCCTCCGTTGAAGAAGCCCTTGGCCCATGTGGCGTCAAGATCTTTTGTCGGCTTGGCGTCGATGGCCTCTATGATGGTCTTGCCGGCATCGAGCATCGGCGAGAGTCGATCGTGGATCGTGACGAGCATCTTGCGAAAGGCTGCAAGGTTCTCCCTGTTGCCAACCGGCCCGTGCCCGGGAATGATCTTCGTATCCGGCCCGGCGAGCTTGAGCACGCGATCCGCCGCGGCGATCATGCCACCGATCCACCCACGACTCGAAGCGTCGATGTTGGGATAGAAGCCATTGGAGAAGAGATCGCCGGTATGGATCACGTCGCGCGACGTGAAGTGGACGACAAGGTCGCCATCCGTATGCGCAGGAGGGACGGCAAACAGATGGATCGTCTCGTCGCCAACGTGCAGCGTGGCCTCGTCGAACGTCAACGAGGGAAGGGCAACCGCGGGCGATGCCGGGGTCGTCATCTTGAACACCTCGGTATACTGATCGGTTGACAGGCGCTTGCGTGTCGCGTCGGTCGCGATGATGACGGCCCCGGCATGGCCGAAGACCTCGTTGCCGCCCGCGTGGTCGAAGTGCCAGTGCGTATTGACGAGCACCGACACCGGCTTGCCGCCGATCTCCTTGGCCTTCTCCAGAACTTCCGGTCCCCGCGGGGATCCCTGCGTTGACCAACAAGAGACTGTCCGCACCGCGCAGCACGGCGATGTTGCCGCCAGGACCCTGGATCAGGTCGAGGCCGTCGGCGATGTGGGCGACCTGGATCGGAATCTTGCTGAGTGTCGGACCGATCTTCGCAAGGAGCGGGGCGGGGTCGGAATCATCGGGGGGTTCATCGCCCCGCGAGCTCACGTTCGCGATCATCGCACCTGTGATCCCCAAGCCCATCCGTAAGACCTGACGCCTGTGCATGTCTTGTCCCTGTCAAATTCCTGGGAATGGTAATGTCATGGAATGAGGACCCTGGATTCTGGAATCCCCGGCCGGGTTTCTTATCCATTGCATGGCAACGGACAGCGGGATGAGCCTATCAGGCGATCACGCCCCCGTCCACGTTGATGGTCGCGCCGGTGACGAACGAAGCTTGCGGCGTAGCGAGGAACGCGACCACGGCCGCAACTTCGTCCGCCCGACCGTATCGCCCGAGAGGGATCACACCGCGCAGGATCTCGGCGGCCGGATTCTTGGCGGAGTCCGCCGGGTTCATATCCGTATCGATCGGGCCCGGTTGCACATCATTGACCGTGATCTTCCGCGGCGCCAGTTCCCTGGCCCACGCCCGAGTGAACCCTGCGACGGCAAACTTGCTCGCCGCGTATACACTGGCTCCGGCCATGGGGACACGCTCGCCGACAATGCTGCCGATATTGATCACTCGGCCGCCATCCGTCAATCGGCTCAACGCTCGCTGGGTGACCAGGAACATCGACTTCACGTTCACGTCGAACGTCCGATCGAAGTCCGCTTCGCTGTACCCCGCGAGGGGCCCTGTCAGGTAAACGCCGGCATTGTTGACCAGAATGTCGATCTTCCCTCCGTGGGACTTGTCGATCCGGTCGAACAAGGCGTTGACCTGCTTCGACACGCTGACGTCGGCCTGGAGCAGGTGGGCCTTGCCTCCGGCCTGCTGGATCTCCTTGGCGAGGGCCTGGGCTGCGTCCTCGCTCCTGCCGTAGTTGATCAGGACCGTCGCTCCCGCGCGGGCGAGGTGGGCGGAGATCGCCGCACCGATGCCCCGCGATGCCCCCGTCACCAGCGCGACTTTCCCCGAGAGTGCAAGCGGTTCTGCCATGATCGACTCCTCCCTTTCAATCTCAGACAATCGTCCTTCACGAAAACCGAATCACGGCGCGGCGCGGGTCTCACGACCTCGCGGTTGGGCGACCAGAACGCCGATCTGACCCGATGGGCCAGAACGACCGCGATCGTTGTGGCAACTTCCGTGCGCAACGCGATCCATTGCATCGCGGACGATCGCCGACAGACCTCAGCGATCCAGCACCAGCCGCTGGCCGAGTTCCCGACGATACGCGTCCAACGTCTCGCGGTTCAAACTCAGATACGCACACTGCGCCTCGCGGCGCAAGGCGATCAGGCCGGCCTCCGCCAGCTCCTTGATGTGATGCGAGATGGTTGCCTGGGAGATCGGCAACTCTTCCACGAGCCTCTTACACGGCAGCTCGTCCAGCTTGCCCGCAATGCGTTCGAGAATCGCGAAGCGTTGAGGATCGGCCAGTGCCCTCGCAATCTGCTGAAACTGCTTCGGTGTCATGTTTGCCACTGCACACGTCTTCCTTCGATGTCTATCAATATAGACAGCCATCGAAGAAGAGTCAAGAGGGGCGCCTTTGTACCGACGGATCGCAACACCCTCGTTGGGACTCGTCGGGTGCTCTCGATCAGATCGAAATGAACCGCGTTTCAGAATCGATTCCAATAAGGCCCGCTCGCCCGGGTGCAACGGCTGCCTCGTCGTGACCAGGGGCGCAAGCTCGCGGTTCGAACGGGGGGACCTCCAACCTCGCACGTCAGTGCGATCCGTCCAACTCCTCGGCTCGGTCGGTCCGCCACACTGGAAATCGAGTTATCGCGGCGATCGTCGATCGCGCACTCTCTGATGCAATCAATACTGCTTGCCTTACGCGCTCGCCTCAAGAAAACCCAAAGATCCATAAAAATTTATGCAACTCGAGACGCCGATCTTCGGATCATATCCCGTGAGGAGTTATCGCCTGAATGTTCCGCTCAGGTTGTCCGAGTCGTCCGATGGGGGAAAGGTCGTCTCAAATTCAAGAAACGAAGCCAAGAACAGAATGAGCAAAATGAGAAGAATAAATCGAATTTATCGAAAAAGTGGAATTGCAGGGGCGTTTGAGACTCATACGTCTTCAAGAACCGTCAAAACGAAGCCAAAGATAGGAAAAATAGGAAATTTATTCCGATTGTATAGCACGCTTGACCGTTTCACTTGATAAAAACAAAGCCAACCACAAGTTTCGCAGCCAGTCACACAATCACGAAAGCCTGCACGATGCATTGCAATCTGCGATTGACTACGATCGATAATCTGTCATCCTGCAACACACCCGCATCAATAGATGTCGGCACCTCGGGAGAGCCGTTCTTCCAGGCCGTCGGCGAGGTTGGCGATGCGCCGGATCAATCCGTTGGCGTCGATAGTTCGCATCGTATCGGCGGGAACGTTTTCGATGACGACGAAGTATTCTTCGCCGCGAAGGACGCGGATCGCGAAATGCCCCTCGACGATGCGTGCATTGAGTTTGAGCAGGCTGCGGCAATCGCGCTCGTTGACCGGTCCGCACACGGAGACCAGTCCGAGGATTGTGCGGCCCTCGGAGTCGATGCCAGCCGGTCCGACATAGACGGCCTGCTTCCGATCCAGCCGGAGCGGGACGACGACTTGCCAGCCCTGGCCCGAGGGGTTCGCGTCGTAGCCGCCGCGCCGGACGAATTCCAGGAGCAGACAGGCGACGTCGGGGTCCGCCGGCTCGGGGATCTCATAAGGGCCGAGCGCGTCGGAGCCGGCGCCGGCGTCGGCCTCGACCGCGCCCAGTGGAAGCCCGCAACTCGAGCAGTAGCGGTCCGAGACGTGATTCGTCAGCGTGCAGCGTGCGCAAATGATCGTGATGCTCACCATCGCTCAGCGGCTCCTCGGCGTCAGGTCGCGGGCGGCACACTTCCTCATGACCCGGCTCGGTCGATACGAAGCCGCGGCAGGAAGCATGATCTGCCTGCCGCGCGGATCCAATACGCCGGCCAGTCTCCTTTACTTCGCCCCAACTTCCATCGAACTCAAGACGGCGTCGAACTCCGGTTTGAGTTTGGTCATCGTCTTGTCGGGACCGACCATGCGGATGTAGTACGTGGCCCCTTCGCCGGGCACGATGGCGCCCAGGAACCGGGCATTCGATCGCTTCGGCTCCGCGGGGCGCCCGGGGAGCTGCGGCGGTTGGAATTCACCGTGGGTCTCGGCTCGGGTCACCTCGACGTTCTTCCCCTTGACTTTCTTGCTCTCGATCGTGGGTTGATTCCCATCCTTGTCCTTGAACCAACCCTGCCAACGCTTCAGATTGGCTTCAACCGTCCCTGCACTGGGACGGAAAACGTAAACGAGCATCTCGGCCGCGTAGTCCTCGCCCTCGATCGGTTCGACCTTCAACTGAGCCACTCGCATGCCACCGCCGGGCGGAGGGCTCGACGTCCAGGACTTCGGCACGTCGAATTTCAGGCCTCCTGTGTCGATGGTTTGCTTGGGCTTGTCGGCCCCGGCCAGAAGCAGCGTCATGGCCGCCATCCCCAGAAGACCGCACACGCTTTGGCGAAGCCGGTTCGATTGTCTCATCGGTTGCGAACTCCTCGATCGTGGCGATTGCCGGGCCGAGACTTGCGACCAAGCCCGGACCGGTTTACGCTACGACTCGTCTTCTCCATTGAGGTCTCAAGAGTGCATCCCGGTCGATCCACTGTTGCCTGATCCTACCAAGAGGGCCCCCCGGGCAGGAGCGACTTCCTTGACCAAACTTCCCATCATCGGACTGAGCCTGGTGTTCTCCGTCTGTCTCATCCAGCCCGCGCAGGCCCAGAAGAAGGTGCCCAGCGGCGCCAAGGTCTTCCTGCTCTCGGGCGGCCAGCGCGAACACCACGGCTACCGCGACCAGGCATTCTACCTTTCCCGTACCCTGGAGAACACGGGCCGGTTCCAGGTGACCATCGGCGAGGACGCCGCAATCCTCGAAACCCCAGCCATCCGCAAGTACGACCTGCTCATCGTCGCCGCCGATCGCCGCGACCCGGAATCGAAGTTCACCCGGAGCCAGCAACAGGCCATTTTCGAGTTCGTCCGCTCCGGACACGGCTATGTCTCGATCCATGGCGCCGATAATGCCGCGGCCGACTGGCTCCCCGAATGGAAAGACATGCTGGGCGGTATCTTCTCTCACGTCGGACAGCCCGATGGCAAGACGCGGAAAGGCACCTACATGGTCAAGATCGCCGATACGGCGAGCCCGATCACTCAGGGTCTCAAGGACTTCGAACTGACAGACGAGCTCTACTACCAGATGCAGATGATGGCCGACGTCCAGCCTCTGGCTACGATCGAGCATCAGGGAGTTGCCTGGCCCGTCGCATGGACGCGGACCTTCGGCAAGGGCCGGGTCTTCCACACCAACCTCGGCCATACCGGATGGAAGGACCACCCCGATTATGAGCCGCTCCGCGACCCGAACCTGATGCGCCTGATCGTACAAGGAATGGACTGGGTGGTGGCGGGTCGAACGGACCCAGTGAAGAACTGAATCCGGGTCATCATCCCTTCTGACGAGGCGCGAGGTTTCCCTGGACCATCGAGGAACGATTCACGATGCAAACTCCTCATGATGAACAGAGTCCAGTCGATCGATCGCGACGGGTCTTCCTGGGCACCGGCGGCGCACTGGCGCTCGGCTTCACGATCGTTCCGCGTCACGTCCTGGGAGGCGCCGGGTTCGTCGCGCCGAGCGACCGCCTCGACGTCGCCAGCATCGGGGCCGGCGGCATGGGAGGCGGAGACATCGCCACCATCAGCCGTCTGGGTGCCAACATCGTCGCCCTGTGCGACGTGGATGAGGAACGGGCTTCCGGCTCCTTTAATGCCTTTCCCAAGGCACGGCGATACAAAGACTTCCGCAAAATGATCGACCAGGAGGCAGGTCGCATTGACGCAATCACGGTGGGGACACCGGACCACATCCACGCCATCGCGACAATGGCGGCGATCCGTGCGGGGAAGCCGGTGTATTGCCAGAAACCGCTCACTCACACGCTGGTCGAGTGCCGAGAGGTCACGAAGGCCGCTCGACGGGCCGGGGTCGCGACACAGATGGGTAACCAGGGACACGCCACGGAAGGAGCCCGGCTGACCAACGAGTGGATCCAGTCCGGGGTCATCGGAGCTGTTCGGGAGGTCCACGTCTGGTCGGACCGGGCCGGCCGCCTCTGGAAGCAAGGTATCGGCCGTCCCAAGGACACGCCGCCTATACCCCAAACCCTCGACTGGGATCTCTGGTTGGGGCCTGTCCACCCCCGGCCTTATCACCCGGCGTACGCTCCCGTCAGTTGGCGCGGATGGCGGGACTTCGGAACGGGGGCGCTCGGAGACATGGGTTGCCACATCATCGATCATCCCGTCTGGGCGCTCGGACTCGGCGCGCCGACGGCAGTTGAGGCCCGAACGACCCTCGACGGTTCCTTCCTCGATGGCGACAAACCGAACTTCGAGACTTACCCCATCGCCGCCGTCATCTACTTCGACTTTCCGGCGCCGGCGACAAACCACCCGTCCGGATGACGTGGTACGAAGGTGGTCTCATGCCGCCGACGCCATCGGAAATGGCGCCAGGCCAGGGCCTTCCCGATAACGGCGTGCTCTACATCGGCACAGAGGGGAAGATGTACCACAGTTCCCACGGCGGCACGCCGGAACTCTTACCCCACGCCCTTCATGAAAAGGCCAACACGGTCCCCAGGACGATGAAGCGCTCGCCGGGGCATTACGAGGAATGGGTGGAAGCCTGCAAAGGTGGCCCGCGTCCTGTGTCGAACTTCGACTATGCCGGCCCCATGACTGAGATCGTCCTCCTGGGCGTCCTCGCGCTCCGGGCGCCCGGTCGGAGGCTGGAATGGGATAGTGAGAAGATAAAGGTCACGAACGCACCGGAGCTGAATCAGTATCTTCACATCGAGTATCGCAAGGGGTGGGTGCTATAAGACTTGGATCGGGAGGCGCTCCCATCTCATCTCGTGACCTTGCCTCAGAGCGTCGGGGACCGCGATAATGAACGGTGAAGCGACATCCCTCCTCATCCAGCCTGCCTTCCTTATCGAGCACGAACTACGTATGCGCCCCGACTCGCCCGCCTTTCGTTGCGATCGTCAGCCGGATATCACTGCGCGAGCCCATCGCTGGATCGGCGTCCTCCTCGTAACAATTGTCGCCGTGATTCTACTCCCGGGATTCGCTCGGGCAGGAACGCCCGATCCGGTCGATTTCCGACGCGAGATCTTGCCGATCCTCTCGGACAACTGCTTCCGCTGCCACGGCCCCGACTCCAGGACTGCGCAAGGCCGATCTGCGGCTCGATGTCAAGGAGAGCGCCCTGCGCAAGGCCGAACCGGTGATCGTGCCCGGCAAGAGCAAGAGCAGCGAGCTGATCCAGCGCATCACGAGCGACGATCCCGAGCAGCTCATGCCGCCCCGGAAGTCGGGGAAAACGCTGACCCCTCAACAGATCGCGCGGCTGAAGAACTGGATCGACCAGGGCGCATCATGGAGTAATCACTGGGCGTTCGAGCCGCCGTATCGGAAGAATCCGCCGTTGGTTCGGGACCAAAATTGGGCGAAGAATCCGATCGATGCGTTTATCCTCGCCCGACTCGAAGCCGAGAAGCTATCTCCCTCGCCGGAAGCGGAGCACACTATGTTGGTTCGGCGTGTCTCCCTCGACCTGACCGGGCTGCCGCCCTTTCCGGCCGAGATCGACACCTTCCTCTCCGACTGCTCGCCAAATGCCTACGAACGGCTCGTTGACCGCCTGCTGGCCTCGCCGGCTTACGGCGAGCGCGTGGCGATGGACTGGCTCGATGGAGCCCGATACGCGGATACCAATGGCTATCAGAACGACTTCGCTCGCACCATGTGGCCTTGGCGCGACTGGGTCATCAATGCCTTCAATGCGAACCAGCCATTCGATCAGTTCACGATCGACCAGATTGCGGGCGACCTGCGTCCCGGGGCCAGTTTGGCCCAGCGCATCGCCACCGGATTTAATCGCAACAATCGCACCGTGACCGAGGCCGGTTCGATCGAGGAGGAATGGCGGGTCGAGAACAATGTGGATCGCGTCGAGACGACCTCGATGGTGTTCCTGGGTCTCACCATGGGTTGTGCTCGCTGTCACGACCACAAGTTCGATCCGATCGCACAGACCGAGTTCTACCAGTTCTTCGGGTTCTTCGACGGCGTCAACGAGAAGGGCGTGTATACCGAGACTCGAGGCAATGTGCCGCCCTTGGTCGTCCTGTCCAGGCCGGAGGACCCAGCCCGACTGCGCGAGTTCGACCTCGCGGTCGCCGTCGCCAAGGCCCACGGGAGCAAGCCCCACGCGGAGAAGCTCAGAAAAGCCAAGGAGGAGTACGAGAAGACGATTCCTTCGGTCATGGTCATGGAGGATCTGGCAACGCCTCGGCCGACCTATGTCCTCAAGCGCGGCCAGTACGACCAGCCCGACAAGAAAAAGAGGCTCCAGCCGGGCACTCCGTCCTGCCTGTCGGAACCCCCTGCCGGCGCGCCGAGGAACCGTCTGGGCCTGGCCCGCTGGCTGGTGTCGCCGGAGAACCCGCTGACGGCCCGAGTTGTCGTGAACCGGATCTGGCAGCACCACTTCGGCCTGGGATTGGTGAAGACGGCCGAGAACTTCGGAGTCCAGGGTGAGCTGCCTTCCCATCCGGAATTGCTGGATTGGCTGGCCACCGAGCTGATCCGAACGGGGTGGGACATCAAAGCGATGCACCGCCTGATCGTCACGAGCGCGACCTATCGCCAGGCGTCGCGCGTGCGTCCGGCACTGCTGGCCCACGACCCGGAAAACCGCTTGCTCGGCGCGGACCGCGGTTTCGCCTTTCGGCCGAGGTGGTCCGCGATAACGCGCTGGCCATCGCCGGGCTCTTGACGACGCGGCTCGGCGGTCCGTCGGTCAAGCCGTATCAACCCGCCGGTCTCTGGGAAGAGCTGGCCGGTGGCGCCGGAGAGGGACCTTATATCCAGGACCAAGGGGCGAACCTCTACCGCCGCAGCCTCTACGTATACCGCAAGCGGACCGTGCCGCATCCCGCCCTGGCGACATTCGACGCACCCAGTCGCGAGACTTGCCAGGTGAAGCGTTCCCGTACGAATACCCCCCTCCAGGCCCTCGAGCTGCTGAACGACGTGGCGTATGTCGAGGCCGCGCGGGGACTGGCCCAGATCATGCTTGCCGAAGGCGGATGCAACGATGAAGAACGTATCGCCTTTGCGTTCCGCAGGGCCACTTCCCGCAGACCGACGTCCGCCGAGTTGGCCGTCTTGAGCCGCGGGCTCGAACGCTACCGCGCCGCGTATGCCTCCGACCGACAGGCTGCGCTCCAACTCATCCGCCATGGCGAGAGCCCGTCCGACCCGAAGCTCGATCCGATCGACCTGGCGGCCCACATGGCCACCGCCGGCGTCATCCTGAATCTGGACGAAACGATCACACTAGAATAGATAGAGGTGCACCCATGAATAATCTAAAGATCGCCCAGCAGGTGAATCGCCGGCTCTTCCTGTGCGCTCGGGGATAGGATTGGGCTCGATGGCGCTGGGCGCGTTGCTCGACGGCGACGGCGTTCGCGCCTGCGCCGATGTCCCGACGCCGATAGAGCCGGGTCACGGCGCGCGCCGATCGCCCGCGATCGGCGGCCTGCCGGGACTTCCTCACTTTGCACCCAAGGCCAAGCGAGTCATCTACCTGTTACAGTCCGGTGCGCCGTCGCAACTGGACCTGTTCGATCACAAGCCAGCGATCCGCGAGCGTCGGGGCATCGAGCTTCCCGACTCGGTGCGGATGGGACAGCGGATCACGACCATGACCTCGGGGCAGAAGAGCTTCCCCGTGGCCCCATCGGTCTTCAAGTTCGCACAGCACGGTCAGAGTGGCGCGTGGCTCAGCGACCTCCTGCCCTACACCGCGAAGATCGTGGACGACATCGCGATCGTCCGATCGATGCAGACAGAGGCGATCAACCACGACCCGGCGATTACGTTCGTGCAGACTGGTTCCCAACTAGCTGGACGGCCGAGCATGGGCTCCTGGGTCGCCTACGGCCTCGGAAGCATGAACCAGGACCTTCCGGCCTTCGTCGTCCTGCTTTCGCGCGGACGGACCGACCAGCCGTTGTATGACCGCCTCTGGGGCAGCGGATTCCTGCCGACACGTTATCAGGGCGTGAAGCTCCGTGGGGGCAAGGAGCCGGTGCTCTACCTCGCGAACCCGGCCGGTTGCTCTCAGCCGTTGCGCCGCCAGATGCTCGACGAGATCGGTGCCCTGGACGACCTCCATCACGCGGAAACAGGCGATCCCGAAATCCTCACGCGCGTCTCGCAATACGAGCTGGCCTACCGGATGCAGCAATCGGTGCCCGAGCTGACGGACCTCACGCGCGAGCCTCAATCGGTGCTCGATCTGTATGGCCCCGACGTCCACAAGCCCGGCAGCTACGCCGCGAACTGCTTGCTCGCCCGTCGCCTCGCCGAGCGGGGAGTCCGCTTCATCCAGCTCTACCACATGGGCTGGGACCAGCACTCCGACCTGCCGAATCAAATCCGCGCCCAGTGCCACGACACGGACCAGCCTTCCGCCGCCCTCATCAAGGACCTGAAGCAGCGCGGGCTCCTCGACGACACCTTGGTCATCTGGGGCGGCGAGTTCGGCCGGACGATCTACTCGCAGGGCACGCTGACCGCAACGAACTACGGCCGCGATCACCACCCACGATGCTTCACCATCTGGCTGGCCGGCGGCGGCGTCAGGCCTGGCATCGTCCACGGCGAGACCGACGACTTTTCCTACAACATCGTCAAGGACCCGGTCGAAGTCTATGACCTCAATGCCACGATCCTCCATCTCCTCGGTATCGAGCACACCAAGCTGACCTATCGCTTTCAGGGCCGAGATTTCCGCCTGACCGACGTCCATGGCAAGGTCGTCAAAACGATTCTTGCTTGAATTCGAGACATCATTATCCCAACGTTACTTCGACCCGAGCCAGCTCGTGCGGAGTTAGATCTACATGCACGGCATCGCCTTCCACGGAGAGGTCGATGATCGTTTCGCCGAGGAAGTTGACCTGTCGCGCCCAGGTCGGGTTGCGGAACAACCTCAAGCGGCAGCGGCCCGATTGCCCGGCGGTCTCGAGCAGGTGGATCACCAGGCCCCAGCCGCGATCACCGGCGTTCTCGGCGAACTCAACCCGCGAGATAGCCACCTTCTTCTGGTCCAGGAGCACCAGCCAGCCTGTGACGCCCAGCGACGGGGGACCATCTTCCGTGGCGACGACGACCGCCGGTGTGATGAAGTCCTGCGCGGCATGGAAGGGGTATTCCAGATCCAGTACGACGCCCAGCGTGAAGACACGACAGGTCTCGGCCCCGGCCACGAGCAGCGTGTCGAGCATTCGACCACCCTGTTTGCGATGATGGGCGAGTCCGCCGAAGAGGAGCGCCGTTCGCTGAGTCCGGGTCGAGATATCCAGCGCGTCGGGGGTTTCTGGCCGCTCGACCTCCGTGAGTTCGGGCGACCAGAGCACCGTGCGGCGGAGCATCGCATTCGAATCCGGCCAGGCCCAGCGGCAGGCCAGGTAGACCGACCACGGATCGGACCGGGCAGCTTGTTCAACCCAGGCCGGATCGAGATCCTTCAGTCGCACTTCGATTTCGAGGATCGGCCGCCCGGCCCAGAGACGATATCGTTGGTCGAACGAGGCCAGCCGATTCCCCTGACGGGGATCGATCAGGAAGCCGGAAGCCATCCCCTGCACCAGTGCGGGGCCGGCGTAATCGATCTCGAACCGATCACACCGCATCTGCGAGTTGACCGGCTTTCCCGCAGTGTTGACCAGACCGGCTATGACAAGTTGCTGCCCCAATCGGGCCGTTGCCTCTCCGACGTTGGCGATGCTCCGGAGGCCGCCGGTCGTCGAGTCAACCTGGATCTCGACAGACTCATTGCGGAGTTGTCGCCCTTTGGCCGACAGTCCGCTCGCTGCGGCCGGCGAGCGCCCCGGCTCGGACTCAGCCGGGACCCAGGCGAAGCCAAACGCGGGGAGGTCCACCACCGCGAACACGCCCTCGTCCGTGAACTGGGCCGTGCGGAGCGGACCCTCGGGCCGCAGGTCCAGCGCCGCTCCCGGCAGGACCACGGCCACACGTCGCGGTACGCCCAGTGGGTTCAACACAAGGAAGCCGCGCCGCTTCGTTCGGTTCGTCGATCCGGCCCCAACGATGAGGCGCGTCAAGGCTTCCGCCCAGGCGGGAACGTGCCGCTCCAGCGCGGAGGCGGCCTCCTCCGAACGTTCGCATTCGATCTGCTCTTCAATCGCCTCGAGAGAGGAGACGTCTCGAACGAGTTCCGCACTGGCCGATCACGTTTCCGGCGGCCGAAGCCAGGGCACGGCTCAGCCCCTGGATGGTCCGAGATGTCTCCAGTCGCGCGCGAAGTCGGTGATGCCGGGCCAGCCCCGATACGGGTGTCGCCTGGCGTTTCGCAACCGCCTGGACGAGGTACGGCGTCGCGTACGCGTCAGGGTCGGGGCGGAACGTCTCGTAAGGGCGGTCGGTCAGGTGGAAGAAGTCATTGAGGGTGGTCCAACGCCCCAGGACCGGAGAGTATGTCGCGACCCGGCGCAGGTCCTCATACCAGGATGCCACCGGCCTCGGCCAGTGGACCACCGGTACTGCGGCGACATGGTCGTCGCGCATAGTCGCCCCGATTCGCCAGGGGAGCAGCCAACCCTGAGAATCGCGATCGGCGGCCAACGGCGGACGCAACAGGCTCTCCAGGCTGCTCCCCTCGGGACCCTCCCAGAGCCGCTTCGTTTCCGGTCGAACCGGGAATCGACCCGTGTCGAAGGACAAGTGAACCGCGTATCGGATCCCGAACCGCTTGGCGACTTGGGGCAACTGGACGAAGAGTCCGAAGCGGCGGCGGGCATACGTCTCGACGTTGCGACCCTCGAGGTGGGCACGATAGACCTCCGCCCCGTGCTGGAATTGCCAGAAGATCGACTCCAGGGGGAACAAGGCATCGTCGGACTCGGCGTAGGTCCCACCCGCCACGTCGGCCCATCCCTCGGTGATTGCCTGGCACAGTGCGGCCAACGCCTCGGGGTCGGCGGAGGCCTGGTTTTCGATCGCCCGGGCGGGTGCGATGAACGTCATGGGCACCGCCGTCGCCAAGGGGCCGGCGAGCACTCCCGACGGCATGGCCGGATCCAGGAGGCAGAGGTCGAGCAAGTAAGAGTTGACCGGATAGAATCGCTCCCGCGCCTGGGTCAGCACCTCAAAGGCGGCACGGAGGCGATTCACCGCCGCCGGGGAATCCCCCACCTTCCACCCGTGGGATCCAGCCAGCAACTCACGCCAGACGCTCTCCCGGTCCAGGTTATCCGAGTGACCCATCGCGACGGTCAGGTTGCGAAGCATCCAGAAGACCGTGCCGAGCGCGAGGTAATCGCGGGCCACGGCTCTCTTCGGTTCGTCCTCTGCGGTGTCCGCCTCAGCCAGGATTCCCATCCTCGCCTGAATCCGTCCGATCAACTCGGCGCGATCCGTGCCCGAATCCAGGAGCACCGCACCGGAATCCTCGGCTTGCGTTCGATAGCCCGAAGGAAGCCTGTCGCCCGCACCGTCGGGAATGACGCGCACTTCTCGAGGGCCGGGCGGGGACGGGGACTCAATCGGTTCGATGCGAGGCAACTCCTTCGCGGATCCGATCAACGCAGGGTGCCAGATCGACGAAACCGTGCACCAGACCGACCGCGCCAGATCGTCTCGGATGTCCGCGGGCGGCTCGACCCCTTCATAAGGGATGAGAGCGATCAGAACCCAGCCAGCTCTCGACGACTCAGAATCGTGTTCCGAGGTTTGACTGGGCTGTTCGATAATCGTGGTCGGGACCGATTCCGGAGGCGCCGTCGTCTCCGAATCGTCGGATGGGGATTCGTCTGGGTCGAGGGACGGCATGCTCATGCGATCACGCTCCGAGCGCGCAGATTTCAGTTCGCGGACTTCGGTGGCGAGGGCTTCCAGGGAGCTCCGGAGGTGCTGAACCTCGGCGCGAAGCGCGGCGATCTCGGGCACCCATCCCGGGGCGGCCGACGTGGCGGCCAGCTCGACCCGCGCCGGCGATAACCGTGAAGGCGACTCGTCCTCAGCGACGACCCGGCCTGCGAAGGCCTGGCGAACTCGTTCCAGCTCCTCGGGAGGATACAGGCCGTGCGCGACGAATACGCCCCGTTTCTGGCCCGGAGGCGAGAGGTACTGCACCAGGCCCCGCGGGACCAGCGCCTCCAGGAGGGCCTGGAGCGCCGGCAGGTCCGGTAGTGGCTCCATCCTGCTGGCACGAGCCCGGAGGTCCCCCTCGGTCTGGGGACCTCTCATCAGTAGCTCGGCCAGGACCGCCAACTCGGCCTTGCTCACCTTCAGCCACTCGTACAGCGTATACTTCCAGACGCGCGACCCGGCCGCTTCCTTCCACCAGGATCACGGCTCCCTTTTTCCGCAAGTTGTGAAGGGTGTCCTCGACGTCGTCCTGATCGTAGTTCGTGATCGGGTCGCGGTTGGTCTTCTGGTTGCACGCCGTGACGATCGCCGCCAGCGTCATCGGGTAGTTTTCCGGCGTCGTCTTGGCCTTCTCGACCATCACCCCCAGGACACGGCGTTCGCGAGGCGAAAGAGGGACCCAGGACGGCCCCGCGCCGGCCACATTCTGACTCTCACTCATATTCGTATAATCCCTCAAACAAAATCCATGGGGTTTCCCTATTACCGGACGAGGATCTCGGAGACGCCCGAAGTCGAGAATCCAGAATCGCGAATCTGGAATCCGAAATCGCGATTCCTGAGTTCGTCTCGACACCTGCGGTGTCAGGGCAACTCCAGCCTCAGGGTCTCCGTAACGCGGTTGGTGAAGTTGGCGATTCCGACGGTCATGGCCAGCTCGACGATCTGGCGATCGTTGAGAGCCTGCTTCAAGCGAGCGAAGAGCACGTCATCGACGTTGATGTGCCGTGTCACCTGCTCGGCGTATCGCATTACGTCCCGCTGGAGGTCATCGTACGCGTCGTTGGATTCAAAGTCGGCGGTCTCGGCGACCTGACGGTCGTTGAGGCCAGCCTTCTTGCCGAGGGCGCGGTGATGATGCAGACAGTAGTCGCAGCCGTTGAGCTCGGATGTCTTGATGTAGGCCAGCTCGCGGAGCTTGCCCACGAGCTGGGTCTTCGGCAGCGTGGCGTTGAGTGCCAGGAATGCCTCGAACATCTCCGGGTTATGGGCCATAGCCCGGAAGACGTTGGGGACCACGCCGAGCTTTTTCTCCATGCCCTGGAAGACCGGCTTGACCTTCTCCGCGGCGTCCTGGTCCGAGATGTAGCTGACAAGTGCCATGGCGAATTCTCCCCGTCGGCTCCCGCCATCGATCGGTCGAGATTGCCCGGAATCGGTGCTCGCGGAGCACCCTCCGGCGCGCGTGCCTACCAGGCAGCGCGGTGGAAGCGTCATTCCCTGGGCCGAGAAGCCGAACCGGGATCATGGTAGCCGCGGCGGAGCGACAGGTTCAAGGTCTCACCCGTCATCAGACCCCGACCGGGGCCGAGGTCTCGACGACGGACCGCCGCGCCGGCGGCTGCCAGGTCGGGAGGTCGCAAAGATTCCCGCCGCAGAACAGGTGGTGCCAGAGTTGCGTCGAGACAACGCAGGTCAGCGCCACGTCGAAGACGAACCTCGTGGGCGTGATCCGTCGGCATCCGGACCTGCCAGGCTCGTTGACGAACCACGGCATCGACGTCGAAATAACCCGTGGAGCGCAACGAATCGGGGCTGAGCAACTGGTCAACCCACGAAGGCCGGTTCGGGCCCAGGAAGGTCCCGGACATGCAGGCGCGGAACATCGTCTTCGGCCTCCGCGCAATCCGCTCGGGGAGGATGCGAGCGGCCACCTGGCGGAGGATCCACTTCTCGGTCCGACCGCGGAGCTTGTATTCTGGCGCAATCCCCGCACAGAACGCGATGACGTTCTCGTCGAGGAAGGGATAGCGCGTCTCCACCGAGGCGTTCATGGCGATGCGGTCCCCCTTGCAGATCATCAAGAGGCCCGCCAGCATGACCTTGTAACCCACGTACAGCGACTGGTTCAGCGGATGCCATCGGCCGATACGGTCATTCGTGAGATCCAGGTCGTCGTACGGGCTGTGGTCGCCCAATCTCTGCCACATGCCCTCCGAGTAGACCGACGGCTTGGCCTGGGAGATCAACTCATAGAGGTCCTGCTGGGCCGGCCGCACGCCGGCCATCGCCATCTGGGGTGGCAAGTGCGGACGGCCACCGGCCACGACGCCCATGAGAACCTTGCGAAACATGCGCGGTACGGCGGGACCAATCAAGCGCTCCACCCGATCACGGACCACCTGGGTCTTGTACCAGACGTAGCCGGCGAGTGCCTCGTCGGCCCCTTCCCCGGTCAACGCGACCTTATAGCCTTGTGTGTGCACCGCCTGGGCCAGCCGCAAGAGCGCCGCGCAAGAGGTGTCGAGAACCGGGCCCTCAGCGGCTTGGATCAGTTCGGGGAAGGTTTGGGCCAGCCCCTCGCGATCCATCGTGACTGTGGTCAGTGGAGATCCGAGGACCGCGGCCGCTTCCGTCGCATGGGCTCGCTCATCCGGACCAGCCTTGTCGAACCCGATCGTGAACGAGGGAATCGTTCCTCCACGCTGCCGGCTGCAGATTCCCAGGACGACGGTCGAATCCAGCCCCCCACTGATATAGCTGACCACCGGTACGTCGCTACGGAGCCGGCGTTCTACCGCGCGATGCAGGTGAGACTCGAGATCTTCGATCAGGGGGGCCGGATCGGCAGGCCGGAGTTCGTCGCCCGCATCGGGGAAGTCGAGGTCCCAGTAGCAGTGCTTGACGGCCTGCCCGTCGCGGACCTTCAGATAATGCCCCGGCGGCAGCGAGGAAATCCCTTCGAAGAAAGTCCGCGAGGTCCCGGCGCAGAAGAATGTGAACAGGTGGTCGATTCCGCGAGGATCGGGACGCGCCGCGACCATGCCCGATGCCAGGAGCGCCTTGATCTCCGAGCCCCAGAGCAGCCAGCCGTCAACCTCGGTGTAGTACAAAGGGCAGATGCCGACCCGATCGCGGCCGAGGATCAATGTTCGCGTGTTCCGATCCCAGAGCGAGACCGCGAATTGCCCGCCGGCGGAGTCGAACATCCTCTCGCCGAATTCCTCGTAGAGATGGACCCAGGCTTCGGTGTCGCAGCGGGTCGAACAGGCGATGACCGCGAGCCAGCAGGACCCCGCGCAACTCAGGATAGTCGAAGAGTTCGCCGTTGAAGGCAACCCAGATCGATCCGTCTTCGTTGCTGAGCGGTTGCCGGCCGCCGGCCAGGTCGATGATTGAAAGCCGGCGGGCTCCCAAGGCGATACCCGGCTCGAGGTGAAATTGCTCGTCGTCCGGTCCTCGATGGGCGATCGCCCCTGTCATCGACTCCAGGCGCTGCCAGGGAAACTCCCGCCTTCCGCGCAAGTCCAGAGCACCGGCGATGCCACACATGCGGAATCCCCTGTTGAGAGACGCAGAACTGGACGATTGACCGACTTCGATCGACGGCGTCATGCGGGTCGTCAAGACGACTGCAAACCGAGAATGCCGCTCGCGTGGTTCAGCCGACCCGTCGCTTCGATTCGTCCGTGGACTGATCTCGCTTTTGGTATCAGTCGGGCAGGGGAATGGTCAAGGGCAGAGGGTTGGGAACGGACATCGTGCGGTGTCGGCAGGCCCATCCATAGACCAGACCGCCCCAGATACCAATCACGAAAGTACCGATCCGGAGCAGGACGCCGCGGGGACCAAGGGGGACATAGAACGCCACGATTTCAGCCCTCGCTGATGGTGGAGTGTAATCGGGGCGACGAGAAGCGACGGCTCCTTACCGGCTCGCACCGGTGCCCCGTGATGGCCGTCGCAGATACTGCTCTGGCCGGCGAACTGATCTTTGATCCGGGTGCCCAACACGGGGATTGCGGTGTGTGTCTCGCCGCACTGATTGGCGAAGATCACCGGTACTCCCAGGTCGGACGCGACCTTCGCGGGAATCGCCTCCGACAGCGGCCCGACGTGGCCGAGCAGCCAATGCCGCCGGCCGGAATCCCGATCAGCGAACTCCGGCCATGCCGCCGAAACGATCGCCAGGTCGATCCGGCCTCGATAGTCATTCCAGACTTTTCGATAGATCATGTCGGCGCAAATCGCGAAGCCGACGCGTCCCCAGGGCGTCGATACGACCAGGGGCGATCGACCGGGTCGGAATCGAAACCTCTCCCAGAAGACCAGGTTGCGCTTGCGATAGACCTGAATCTCGCCGTCGGGTCCGCAGTAGACAACCGAGTCATAAAGGTGCCGGTCCGCGCACTCGACGAAGCCCGCGACGATCCCCATTCTCCACCGCCGGCACCGGCGACTGAGATGTGTAATCGTGGGGCCCTCAACGGACTCACTGAACGGTCCATAATCGGGGCGAAGACTATATCCGGTGTTGAACAGCTCGGGCAGGACTGCCAGCTCCACCCCGTCACCGTGCGCCGAGCGCAGCAAGTCGTCGGCTCGGTGCAAGTTTACCGAGACGTCGAGCGGATCCGAGGTCATCTGGACGGCAGCCACCACGATCTTCACGTCGGCTTACCTCGTTCGGTTGACCGATCCCTTCGGAGACCCGTATCACATCCATCGGCTTTGCGCTCGTTCCAAATCAGGCAGAGATCCCAGTTTTCTCGCCTCACCTCGCACCAGACCGAACCGGCTGCGATTGACAACCTGTGCGTGATGACATCTTCGCAAAGGAATCGCGAGCCTAGAATCCAAGCCACCCGAGGATCCCCCCCGCCGGGGTTCGGGAAGGATCTGAGCTTCGCTGCGCATCGAGTCAGCACGATCTCTCACTGCCTCTTCTGTCGCATACTTGGCGGGACCGAGCTTATATGTGTACTCTCGATCATCTCGAATCACCCATGGGATCAAGTTCTCCGTAAAGAACTCGGTCGCATAATTGTCCCACCAGGGAGCGTTGATCGGCTGGATGATGGTCTGCGGCTCGTATCCGTCGAGCAACAACGTGACCCTGCGATCTCCATAGTACTCGAAACTTCGTGAGGCTGGTGCGGGTCCGAGTGCCTCGTCGTTGACGATGACAAGCGCACCAGGCGGATCAGTGCGAACGGTGTATCGACGAACCACACAGCCGGAGAACAGGGCGATGCTCGACAAAAGGAGGAAGGCCGCCAGGCGGCGGGCGCGGTGGGAATTCACCATCCTTGGTTCTCCCAGCACCTGGGCGTGCTAGCGACGAGGGATACGAAACCCCTCAATGAGATTCGGCTCGACGGGAACGGCGGGGATTGTATCGACCATACGAACACAGGGCAAGCCGGGTTGGCGCAGCGTCAAACCCTCTGCCATCATGATCCATCGTGGATTATGATGGAGGCGCGGTTCTGCGACCAACGTCCTGCCGTTGCGGTGATCGCCTCCAAGCCAGCTTTTCGCGGGTCTGTCACTGGGGATCTTCAGAACAGAATGAACATCACACAACTCCGACAGCCGATCGTCACCGTCAAGTCCCAGTGGCTCGTCCTGGGCGTCTTCGAGAACGACGCAAACCCTGCCCCGGAGCTGGAAGGAACCGCCGCGGGCCGGCTGGTGGAACGTCTCCGCGCCGAGAAAGAGGTCACTGGCTCGCTTGGCGAACTGACTGTGCAGCACGAGCCACAGGGACTCGAAGCCGGTTCGCTCGTTCTCGTCGGCCTGGGGCCTTGGGCACGGTTCGACGCAGGGGTCGCGTTCTCAGCAGCGTTCACCGCCTCCAAACGGATCGCAGGAAAGCGCCGAGAGAGCGTCGCTTTCGTCGTCCCGCGCTCGGAAGACCCGCGGAGTGTGGCGTCTGCGATGATTGAAGGGGCTTTGGTTGGCACGCGGAGTCCGGGTCTTCGCAAGACCGAGCCGAATCGTCACGCGTTCGGTACACTCTATCTCATCATACCGCCCGGCGGCCTCGAGACCGACGATCTCGTATATAGTACACGCCGTGGCGAGATTGTCGGCGCAGCGGTTAACCTGCGCGCACGACCTGGTCAATACACCGCCCGCAGAGAAATCGCCGACAGCGCTGGCCGAGCGCATTGGGCTCGTCGCCGCCGAGGCTGGCGTTGCTGTCGACTCCTGGGACGAGCATCGGATCAAAGGGGAGCGGTTCGGCGGACTGCTAGGGGTCGCCGCCGGCTCCGAAGAGCCGCCACGCTTCCTGATCCTTGACTACCGGCGCGGGGACCAGACACCAACGTTAGCGCTAGTGGGTAAGGGCGTCACGTTCGACTCAGGCGGCCTGTGTCTCAAGCCCGCCGCCTCGATGGAAGACATGAAGTCCGACATGACCGGCGCCGCCGTCGTAGTCGCCGCCATGCAAGCTATCGCGAGGCTGGACTTGCGTGTGAATATTACGGGCTACGTCGCACTGACAGAGAACATGACCGGCGGTCGGGCCATGAAACTCGGCGATGTACTGACTATCCGTAATGGCACGACCGTGGAGATCTTAAATACCGGATGCCGAGGGCCGCCTAATCCTCGCCGATGCCCTCAGTTACGCGGTGGAGCAACGGCCGCATCGTGTAATCGATCTCGCCACCCTGACAGGATCGTGCATTGTCGCGCTGGGAACCAAGGTCGCTGGACTCTTTACAAACGATGAACCGTTCTACCAGGATTTCCTCGCGGCCAGCCGTCAAACAGGCGAACGGGTCTGGCGTCTCCCCCTCGACGACGATTACAAGGAATCACTCAAGAGCCATGTCGCTGATCTGAAAAATGTCGGTGGAAAATGGGGAGGCGCCATCACCGCTGCCAAGTTCTTGGAACAGTTCGTGAGTTCGACGCCATGGATTCATCTCGACATCGCCGGACCGAGCTGGGCGGACATGGACAGCTCTGGTTGCGACATCGGATCCACGGGGTGTTTCGTGAGGACGATCGTTCAATTCGTCGAGAACCTCTCGACGAGACCGTCTTCCGACCCGGACGCTTGAATCGGGCGGCTGAAGACCCTCGAAGTGAACGCGACCGGCCACGGAACTCAGACTCGGTTGCCTCGCGGATCGAATCGGCACTCGATGCGCCGGCTGTTGACGTCCAGCGCCTCGAGAATCTCGATGACCTCGTTTAGCGGGAGCCGATCCTTGATCGCCCACAAGATGATGTCGAGATTCTCCCGACCGTGCTTGAAGTGGTCCAAAATCGGATCGATGAGGGCGGATTCACGGAACGCCGTGCGCAACAGCCCAAAATCGCCTTGATCCAATTCGATCCAGAACGTCATGCCCTGGAGATGCTCCAGCCACCGATGCCGCAAGAATCCGTTCCAGTGCCGGCCAATCCAGGTTCGGATCGCTGTCTCGCCCAGATCCCGGCCGGCCTTCTCGCTCTCGATCCACTTGAATCGCTGGGCTTCCTCTTCGCCACATTTATGCAAACTCATGCGACTTTCGGAGCCGAGCTGGAACAACGGTATGGAGTTACACTCAACCATCGAGACCTCCAAGCTGAGATGCGGAACCACTCCTTTGGTTCATGGAGAGGATCTCGGACGCGATGAAACGCGAGTTGCGATCACGCCTCCAGGAACTCAGCTCGAGCGATGCGAGGGCATCGCCTGTGACTCATCGGGGTTGATCGAAGAATGACGACAACGTGCTCTCGGTTGCATTACGTATATCTGCAATTTGTTCAGTGTAGCTCAGAGCAACGATTATTTCAAGTTCATTGCGTAAAAAGCATCCGCGATTGGATGAGAGGAAGATGGAAAGCCGGCTAGCCACTCCGCACCCCATTTCTTACGCAGAACTGGTAAATCCCCTAATTAACCACAGTCGTTTGGTTCTGGAACCAGGCGAGAGAGCGGCCGATCATGACCGCCACTCCTGACATTCCCGCAGCCAGTGGCCCGATCGCATGGTCAACGACACATCGCCAGCGCACGCGGCTGTCGAGCGTCGAGCAGATGAGATGGGCTCCCCTCCGGGAGAGCCGGAGTAGGACACCGGACGGATCGACGACGAACATATCTTTTGGATCGCTCGCGGCTCCCGACGGCGCATGGATCTCGCCCGATCCGTCGCATGCCAGTGCGCGACCGTCGGCCGCGGTCGCCAGGACGAGGCGGCCCAGGCGGTGGAGCGCCCACCCTTCCCAGGGAAGGGGCCGCTCCCAAAGGACCTTACCGCGCAAGTCATGCCCGCGTAACACTTGCGATCGTCGGGACAGGGTGACCCAGGCCACTTGAGGAGGGGATTCCTCGGGCGCTTCGATCACTATGGGCGGGTCGCTGGGATCGAAGGTAAAGGAACTTGTCATCTCGCCAGCGGGGTCGAAAATCAGCAGTTGACCGTTGTGAGAGGTCACCGCCAGGAATCCGTAAGGCCCGATGGCCAGCTCTTCGATCGGTTCCCGGAGCTCCCGCTTCCAGACCCAGCGGCTGGCTGGTGTCAGCCGCCCGATTCGATCGCGCTCCTCCACCAACGCGAGACCGAACTCATCCGGACGGATGGCGAGGTGCGTGAGTTGGACCAGGCTCACATCGAGGATGCGATGCGTCATGTGGCGCAGGTCGGTGAGGAGTATCTGGCGATCGGTCGCGGCGGCAAGCCAACCGGGAGCCGTCTGCAACATACGCCCCACTCCGACGAGATCGGGACCCTGACCGAGCAGCCGGCCGGTCGGGTCGAAGAATTGGAGACGGCGCGGGCTGGTGAATAGGGCGATGAGTGATGGGTCATCCACGACGGCGACCACGGCGGTTTCGGCGTGTGAATCGTTCTCGACGACGGGAACGAGCCAGTCTGGAGTCCTTACCGACCCCGATGTCGTGCGGGTCGCCGAACCCATCGCGGAAGAAGATCGCCGCACAGTGCGGGCCGTCGCCCGGCTCGAGCCGCTTGCGAACAGGTCAAGGCGTGTGATTTCGCCTGTGGCATGACCGTAGATCAAGTAGCGGCCCAGGGGATCAATCCCCAGGGCGATGATGGGACGCAGCAGTTGGGTGCGCCAGCGGCACGTTCCCCGCTGAGTTCATCAGCGCCAATTCACCCTCAAGGGTCGCTGCCGCAATCGTTCGACCGGGAAAGTCAGGAACGGCATGCGTAACCGTTCCGCCCAGGTGGTACGATCCCTCGTTCCGGCCTTGCAGATCGAATCGCTGGATTCCGAGGGTGTAACAACTGGCCAGAATCATGGCGCCGTCGCCCGTAATGGCCAACCGACCCACGTTGGACATCAAGCGATCGTGCCAGAGGATCTCGGTCTCGAGGCGATCTCCACTTCGCGAGAACTCCAGATCCACGCCCACCAGCATTCCGAAGGCGGCAGCACCGACCGCCATCGGCCGGTCGGCCAGGAACTGAAAGTGGGAAAGGGGCTCAATGGTCTCCAGTTCGACCGGCGGGCCTGCCGTAACGATTGACCAGGTGCAGAACGGACTGGCGCGTCCCGATCGCGACGTAACGGCCGTGCGAGTCGATCGAGACGAATGTGGCCTCCGATGGAGCAGGACGCTCTAGCTCCACGCCGAAGTCCGCGTTGAGCAGCAGGAGTCCAGCATCATCGGCTTCGACAATCAGGGCGATCAGGCTTCCCTCGTCACTGATCGCACCAGCGAGGATCTTATTCGGCACGCGCGACGACGAGAGGGACTCTCCCTGGAGGTCCAGGAGATAGAGCTGATTTCCCTCGTCCCATGCCAGGATCGTGCCGGCCTCTCGGGCCAGAACGAGTCCTTTAAGCGGGGAGTCGGTCACCACCGTCCAGGCAACCTCGGGGTCGATGCGTGTTCAACGCGCGACCGGCGTTATCACTCATCGATCGTCCAATCTCGATGTCAGCATCAACGATTGCCGAGCTTCGTGACGATTGGGGGAGGTGCCGATGGCCAGCCTTTGACCATCGCGCAGCACCAATCGTCAGTGGAGGTCGTTTGCTCGATCATCCCAAGTGGCACCAAGTCATGCACGCCGGATCGTACCACAAGCGATCATGGGAATCGACGCCGCACCCTTCACGAGTCACGGCTGGCACGGTCTTAGGCCGTTCGGAGAGTCGTCGGGAGGGCCCGGGGCTCATTACCTCCGATCGACTTACGATGAAACGACTTCATCGTTTGTCTTCCGGATGATCACGATCCAGGGCCGTGCGGATCGCCGCGGCGAGCACGGGATCGAGGGCAGGGTCGCCGCGATCCGCCTCTTCTCGCAAGAGAGCGGCATCGTCGACCGGCTTGGCCGCCGTGCGCGTGACGATCGGGATGTCCGGCTGGACCCCTTGCTCGCTATAAGGGCGATTCTTGGGAGAGTAGAACTTGGCAGTTGTGAGTTTGAGTCCGGCGGGGGCGGATCGTAGCGAGAAGATGCTCTGGACAGAACCCTTGCCGTAGGTTCGCGAGCCGACAATGGTCGCTCGTTGGTGATCCTGCATCGCACCGGCGAGGATCTCACTGGCGCTGGCACTGTCGTGATCCACGAGGATATAGAGCGGCATCCGCCAGCGGGACTGTCCACTGGCGGTCAGCATCTGGGTCTGGCCGTCGGCGCGCCCTCGAGTGGATACGATCAAACCCGAGTCGACGAACCGGCCAGCCATGTCGACGGCGACGTTGAGAAGTCCACCGGGATTGCCTCGGAGATCCAGCACCAGGATTCTCATCCCCTGCTGGTTAAGCGCGGCGACGGCCCGATCCAGTTCCTCCACCGAGGTCTTCTGGAACCCCGACAGTCGGAGGTAGCCGATCTTTGCGCCGGGGTCAACGATCTTGGCATTGGCAACGCTCTCGACTTCCACATGGCGGCGGACCAGTCGATAGACTTGAAGGCGCCCGTCGCGTCTCCGGACGCCCAGTTCGACAGTGCTCCCCTCCGTACCCTGAAGCCGGTTGGCGGCCTCATCGAGTGCCAGTCCTTTGAGGGACGTACTGCCGACTTTGACGATCTGATCGCCCGGTTTTATGCCGGCCTCCCACGCCGGTCCGCCCCGGATCACCCCGATGATTCGCAGACCCTCCTTGTCAAGTTTGAGTTCGATCCCCAGTCCCACGAAGTTACCGTCGATCATGGCGTAGAGGTCTTCGAGCTTGTCGGGCGTCAGATAGCTGGTGAAGTCGTCGAGCGCGTCGCAGGCGCCGTAGGTGAATTCCAGCAGGACGGCCGTGGACGCCAGACCGATCGCCTGGCGACCCAGTTCACCGCATGTCTGGGCCATGCGGACTGCGGCGGTCCGGTCCGGCACGACGAGATTCGCCCGATACTGGCGGAGGATCTCACGAAGCCGGTTCACACGCTCCGCCGCGGCATCCGGAGCGTTCGCCTTCAGGAAGACCGGATCTCGGAGTGCCACCTCGAGGTTGTCCAGCCCGTGACGAACCAACGGCTCAAATGGCACCGAGTTCGACATAGTGATTCTCGATACGCTCGAGCACCTCGTCGTAGAGCGTAGTCGCTTGTTCCTGGGGTAGAGGGAGCAGGACATGTCGAAAGCTGGTATCCGCGTATCGGCGTATCAGTTTGAAGTGGATCTCGCATAGCCTGAGGCGGCGGCTGAATTCGACGCGACTGGGCCATTGCTCGAGGGCGCCGCGGTAGATCTCCATGGCCCCGGACCAGTTCCGGGACCGCTCCTTGTCAAGGCCGCGTTCGAGCTGGAGTGCCGGGGCATCGTTTGGAGCCGGCGTTGTGGATGAGGGCGAGTCGGCGGGGGGAGTCGTGGGCGGCTCGCGCCATGCCGCAACTCCGGACGATCCGCTCGTCCAGGCCAGGAAGATGAACGCCAAGCCGGATGACAGCAGCCGACGCATGGACGACTTCCTCCCGCTTCGGAGCGTCGCGTGATAGTCTGTCGTCGCGGTGCCGGCTGAGCTGAATCCGGATCGTTACGTGGGTCGAGACGAGGCGATCCCCGCTCAGGTCGAGGGAATCGGGCGTCTGTCGTGTATCCGGAGAGGCTGGCTCATGGTTGCGACCACAAAAAATCTCGCGCGCCGCTCCGTCGTTGCTATTCCAGGTAGCTACATCCATTCAAAGCGGGCTCGACGAATCACAGGCTCGATCGAGTCTGCTCTCGCCGGTCCGAAACCGGGAGCGGCCGAGTGGGGCTCCCCGTTCACCACGAATTATAACATACCCCTGACGCAGGACAGCCAGTACACCGACGGATTCTCCGATCAGGAACGGCATTTGTCGGAGACAAGTCCCTCCGGCGACCGAGAATGCCGTAGTTGCCCAAACGCATAAAATGGGTGAGAAAGTCGGCTAATTCCTCCGAGTTTGAATAAAGGAAATCCATGGACGATCTCTGGGACAGCAACCTCGATTCAGCGTACCATCCCCCGTCGGAACCCAAGACCGCGCCCATCGGCCGGCGCGGCGAGGTGATCGTGCTGCTCATGCTCGCCTCGGTTCAGTTCACCAGCATCGTCGATTTCATGGTGGTGATGCCGCTAGGTCCGCAGTTGATGCGAACGCTGGGCATCAAGCCAGCCCAGTTCGGCCTGATCGTTTCCTCGTACACAATCAGTGCCGGCATCGCCGGGTTCCTGGCCTCTTCGTTCCTCGATCGGTTCAGCCGCAAGTCTGCATTCTTGACGCTTTATACGGGCTTCCTGGTCGGGACCCTGTTGTGCGGACTCGTCAGCACGTATCCCGCGCTCCTGGCGGCGCGGGTGCTCACGGGCGCGTTCGGCGGCATTCTGGGCGGGATGTCCCTGGCAATCATCGGTGACGTCTTCCCGGAGGAACGCCGGGGAAGGGCGACGGGCATCTTGATGTCGGCGTTCGCCATCGCCTCGGTGGTCGGAGTGCCGATCGGGCTCTACCTGGGTACGTCGTATGGCTGGAACGTCCCCTTCGTGATCCTCGCCGCATTGGGACTTCCGGTCTTGCTCGCCGGACTCCGTGTCCTGCCACCCCTGCGCGATCACCTTCACCATGGTCCTCATGTCCACCCGCTGCGCCAGATCCGCGAGACGTTCAGCCACCCCAACCATCTGAGGGCGTTCGCCTTGATCGTGACGCTGATGCTGGGAGGTTTCGCCGTGATCCCTTATATCGCCGCCTACCTGGTCGCGAACGACGTCGTGCCGGAGAAGAACCTGCCGTGGGTGTATGTCACCGGCGGTATCTTGACCCTCGTGGGGGCGCCGGTCATCGGCCGGCTGGCCGATCACTATGGCAAGTTGCGGGTCTATCGCGTCGTGGCGATCATCTCCGCCCTCTTGATGATCGTCGTGACGAACCTGCCACACGTTTCCATGTTCGTTGCCGTGGCTGTGGTCGGACTCCTGATGCTCAGCAACGCCGGGCGGATGGTCGCAGCGATGGCGATGGTCACCGGCAGCGTCGAGGCGCGGCGCAGAGGTGGGTTCATGAGTGCGAACTCGGCCATGCAACATCTGTCCACGGGTCTGGGCTCGGCACTCGGAGGAATCATACTCGTGAAGGCCCCCGATGGGACGCTCGAGAATTTCGACAAGGTCGGCATGATCGCCGTCGCCGCGACGCTCCTCAGTCTCTGGTTGGCTGGTCTCGTCCGTCCGGCGAAACCCGAGAGCCGAATTCTCGCCGGGAAGCCGCCGGTTGATGAGATCCTCGACGATCCCCTCTCGGCAGCGGAGCTACTCTGACGTTGGGAGACTGAAGTACTCGGCGCCCGTAGCGGTGCCTCGTAACAATCCGCCGAGGGCCCCGAAGATTTTCACCTTGCCCAATCCGACCTTCCTCGCGATATTGACCGGCAAGTCGATGGATCCGATTCCCCGGAAAGGATTCCGGACATGGTATCGATCTCCAGAATGCGTCTCGTCGCATTCGTGCGCGCGGTCGTTCTCCTCGCGGAGGGTGTCCGGGCACTACCAGCCGGCGAGGGAGACCATCTCGAACTCATAGTACCGGCACGACGGGCGAGCGATCTCAAGCCCGGGTCGGTCGTGGTCCAGATGACGCCGGATTTCGCGCTGTGGGATGCCAAGGAAAAGATCCTGCCCCAAGGCTGGGACATCCCAGACCGAGGATTTCGTAGCCGCCATCCAGTGGCAGGAGCGAGCTCTCTCGCTCCTCGCGGAGAATGCCCCGAGCGTGCGCAGATCGCACGAGACTTATCCCGCTACCCGCGAAGAAACCGTACCATTCGCCGAATCCGCGCGAAGAGATGGGATGGAAGACTCATCTCCCGATGAGTTTATCGACCGAATGAACACCCGGATGACTTGGGTTGGAAGGGCCTCGTGCGGCCGTCGATCCTGCGGCCCGCCTTTTTCGGAAAAGGAGTCACGAGATGCGATCCTGTTCCCGGTTCTGGTTCATGGCCGTGGTCGTCGGCCTCGCGCACTGCGTGCCCCTTCGCGCTTCGGAGCCCATCGACGAGATCAAGGTCACCTACCGGGCCCGGCCGAAGTCCAAGAACCTACTGGTCCATCCCCGAGACGTGGTGCAGAGGACTCCGAACTTCTTTCTCAGGAACGGGACTGCCACGTTGGTTCCGTGCCGAGCCGGTTTCGTCTATCGGATCGAGCGCGCGGAAGGAGACTTCTTCCTGATCTCCCTGGCAAGCCAGGGCATGCTCGGATGGGTTCCACGTGACGCCGTGATCGAATACAATCTGGCGGAAGGTTACTTCACGACGCGGATCGATCTCGAGCCGGCGAATTCCTTCGCGTATCTCATGAGGGCCATCGTTTGTCAGGATAATGACCGCCTGACCCAAGCCTTCGCCGATCTGGATCAGGCCATCCGGCTGGATCCGCGCAACGTCTCAGCCTGGATCGAACGCGCGTTCCTGTGGCAACTTCGGAACCGAATGGATCTGGCCCTCGCGGACGTCAACAAGGCGATCCAGACCGACCCGCGCTCGAGCGAAGCATTCGTGGAACGCGGAGTCTTCCGCTATTGCTTGAAGGAGTACCGGCAGGCCCTCAACGATTTCGAGCGCGCGGCCGAGCTGGGGTCCCGATCGGTTTACGTTCCCATTTCCAAGGGCATGATTCTCTTGAAGCAAAAGGAACTGGCCGAGGCCGAGGCCGAGTTCAATAGCGCCCTGAAGGTCAACCCCAAGAACGCGGATGCCTATATCGCGATAGGCTCGATTCAGTTGATGCGATCTCGACTCATCGATGCGGTGTCGAGCTTCAAGAAGGCCCTCGAGATCGATCCGGAGAAAGGGCCGGCCTATGGCGGGCGAGCCACCGCTTATCTCGCCATGGGCGAACCCAAAATGGCACTGGAGGATCTGAACAACGCGATCCGAATCGACCCGGCACAGACGGAGTATCTCCGGAATCGCGGTGCCGTTCATTCTCAGATGGGCGACTGGAATCAGGCCCTGGCCGACGTGGAGACGGCGCTGCGGATCACGCCCAACGATAAGGACGCCCATCTGGAACGCGCCTGGATGCTCGCCACGTGCCCGGATGAGAAACTGCGGGACGGGCCGAAGGCCGTGACATCCGCGACTCGGGCCTGCGAATTGACGCAATGGAAGGAGGCGCGTCCGCTGGCCGCCCTGGCCGCGGCCTATGCGGAATGTGCGGACTTCTCCGGCGCGGTACGTTGGCAGCAGAAGGCCATCGAGCTCGGTTCAAGCCAGGATTCCGTGAAGCGATATTACCAGTCTTGCCTCGAACGATACCGCGCCGGGAAGCCGTGTCATCGGCTCAGTCCGCTCGAGGAGATGGGCATTCGGCGATACCAGCCCGCGTCAAGACCCGCCGGAGGTACGGCCGCACGACCCGGTACGCCGGGCTCCTCAACCTGAGGTGGCTCCGGCCGCCATCGAACGGCGATCCCGATTTCGCATTGCCGGATTCCGCTCGAGAGCGCTCCACCAAGGGGCTGCGCGTGCCGCGGCGCAGGCATGTCGAGTGCGCCACCCTTGCGTGGTGCACTCGAGGACCTTTCTCTAGAGAACAGGTGGGACCACCGCGAACGGCTCTGGAATGCCGCCTTCGGATGGTGCGTCAGTCGTAGCCGAGACGGACCTGATGCACGCCCTCGACGCTCTGGATCGCGTCGAAGAGTCGTGCCATATCCGGTTCATTAACATGCGTACATGCGATCTCAATCTGACGAATATCGGACTTCTTGACGCGCCGGAGACGAATCCCGAGCAGGTCGACTCCGTTCGTCCGGGCGCACGTCTCGAGTTCGGCCATGGTGATCCGATCGCTGGCGATGATGGTGAGGATCCGCTTTCGATCGTGGCCGAGGAGACGATCCTCGAGGGGCTTGATGGCCGCGAGGATGAGGAGGATGAGGCCGGTCGCCGATGCCGCGGCCAGGTAGAGGCCCCCTCCGGCCGCCAGGCCAACTCCCGCGACCGTCCAGATGCTGGCCGCCGTGGTCAGGCCGTGCACCGTCTCGTTCTTCCTCAGGATGGCGCCGGCGCCGAGGAATCCGATCCCGCTGACCACCTGGGCCGCGACCCGCGAGGGATCCAGGACCACTCTCCCCGGCGCCAGGACGGCGCCGAAACCATACGTCGAGACGATCATCACGAGCGCCGATCCGACGCTCACGAGCATGTGCGTCCGTAGTCCCGCCGACTTATCCAGGCGCTGGCGTTCCAGGCCGATCAAGCTTCCCAGCAAGGCTGCGGTACTCAGTCGCATGAGTAGTTCTTGATGGCCCATCCGCGACTCCCGGGGCTTACGGTCAAGAATGCCATCCCCGCTCGGTTCGTGCCATCTCTGGGTTCAGACGATTTCCCGGATCGGCTCACGGTGGTCGAGAAGCGTCATCGGGCGCCCTCCGCGATCGGAGACGGTGGTCTCGGGGTCGATGCCGAGGTTATGGTACAGCGTCGCGAACACATTCTGGAAGGAAACGGGCCGGTCCTTGACGTAGGCGGCTTCCTTGTCCGTCGAGCCGATGACCTGGCCGGTCCGCATCCCGCCGCCGGCCAGCAGGGCGAAATTGACCGGGGGCCAGTGATCTCGGCCCGCGCGATTGTTGATCGTCGGCGTGCGGCCGAACTCGCCCCAGACGACGACCGAGACGTCCTTATCCAGACCGCGGTCGTGGAGGTCTTCGACCAGGGCCGATAGGGCCATGTCGAGCTTGGGGATGCGCACGCGATTGGTCTTGAAATTGTTGCTGTGCGTGTCCCAGCGACCGAATGAGATCGTCACGACGCGAGCACCCGCCTCGACCAATCGCCGAGCCATGAGGAAGTGGTCCATGCAACAGGGCGGACCGTCCTGCTCGTTGGTCATATCCCCGACGCCATATCGAGTACGGACTCGTTGATCTTCCTTGGTCGTGTCGAGCGCATCATAGACCTTTCGCGAAGCCAGAACTTCGAAGGCTCTCTGAGTGAAGCTGTCGAGTCCCCGGACGGCATCGTCGTGGTCGAAAGCCCGGCGAAACCCGTCGAGCTGACCCAGGAGCGAACGCCGGACGGAGAGTCGCGTCGAGGTGATTGCGTTGGGATCCAGGCTCAGTCCGGCCCCGCCGGGACCCGCCTTGCCCCGTCTAGTCTCGGTGCGGAACGGCGTGAATGGCGCGTGCGCCAGCCCCAGGTAGCCGGGGTCGCCAGGATTGCCCCATCTCGGCTCCCCTGTCCGCGGCGATAGCCCGACGAACGGGGGAATATCCGGATGGACCGGCCCCTCGAGCCGCGAGACCAATGCACCAAGACTCGGGCGACCTCCTTGCATCTTGCTCACGAGGTCCTTGTACCCGGTCAGGCATTGGCCGGCCGAATGGTCGCCGCCGGCTCCGACGATCGAACGGATCACCACAAGTTTATCCATGATCCGAGCCAGGCGGGGCATGTGTTCGCAGATTTCCAGTCCCGGCACGTTCGTCGGGATCGGCCGATACTCGCCGCGGATGCCCTCGGCCGCATCGGGCTTGAGGTCGAACATGTCCTGGTGAGGCGGACCTCCAGCCAGGAAGATCATGATGACCGCCTTGTGCGACCGGCGGATTCCCGCCTGCTCCTCGGCACGCAGCAAACCCGGCAGTGACAAGCCTCCGAGCGCCAGCCCCCCGAGCTTCAGGAAGTCGCGCCGCGTCACGCCATCACAATAGCCTTTTCGTTTCGGCCCGAGGATGTTCAACATCGCCATCCCCTTGTTCGTCGAGATCATCTCGAAGTTGTGCAACCATCAAACAATTATTGCACGCGCGTACGAGAAGACAACCCCCCTGGAAATGGATGTTGACAAAGGGCAACGAGCCACTGATCGACCGCACGAGAATGCACTTCCGTCACCGGCCGCAACGGGCTCTTCTTCTATCTATACGTCTTATCGTGCTCGACCGGGCCATCTGATCGACTTTTCTGCGTCTTTCGATCGAATCGTCAGGAGAATACCGGACTTGCGGATTATTCATAAAGTCTCGATCCAACGGGTGAATGCCGAGGCGCGGGAAATTCGTTGATTTCGGCTTGAACCAAAGAGCCAGATGGTCTGTCCGATCTCGAGATGCACCTGACAAACTTCTGCCAGTTTGGGCCTAGACGATCACTCCCTTCCCTTTTCCGCTACGGTGCGCGAAAGCTTGCCCTTGGTGGGGTCTAAGCGTCCGGCTGGCATGCCTCGAATCGAGTGGACTCAGGCCGGAGCGTCCTTATCAGGGACGCGGCGGCGGATCGGCTGCTGGTCGGCGATGGACGTCTTGGGTGGTGGGCTCATATTCAGACGAGCCTCGGCCTCACGGACCGCGGCGTCGCTCTTGAGGCCCTGTTTCTCAAGTTTGTCGAAGACGTTCAGCATGCGAGCCAACTGGATTCTCGCCTGCTCCAAGGTCTCTGCGGTCTGGATCACTCGGAGCGCGGCCCTGAGGGTCTCTCGGTGCAGTTTCTCTTTGGCGGCCATGATGTCCTCATCGCCTCCCGTGTGGGTTCGCAGGGGATGAACTCTCGACACGACCGATCAGAAATGCGAAATCACTGGGCATTCTTGCCTTCCTCGATGCGATGCGTCCTGTTCGACCTTGAGGTCGGTCCGTGTCGAGACCTTGCCGGATGGCCATCGGATCGTTAGCTCATCCACGTGGTCGGTTTTGCCCAGGCCGAAGGTCATCGGCGATTCCACGGACGACAAATAACTTTTGGCCGGGAAGAGCTGGCGAGTGCAAGTGATTCCGCCAGACTTAAGCTCGACTTTCGCGCCGATGGCGTCCCGATTGGACGCCTTGCCATCGCCAATCAGCTTGAACCGGATCCAATGATTCTTGTTGCCGCCGTCGTTGCGGAAGAGCCGCGGCGATCCGTTATTGACGGTGACCACCACGTCCAGGTCGCCGTCGCCATCGATGTCCGCGTAGGCACTGCCGCGACCGACGATCGGCTTGAAGAGGTCGGGACCGGCATTCTGCGACTTTACTTCCAGGTAGAGCGTGCGGCCGGGCTTGCCCGAGTTCCAGAACAGTTGCATCGGCTGTTCATAGGTCTCGCTGGCCTGGACCTTGGAGATCTCGGGTTCGAGGTGGCCGTTGGCCGAGAGCAGATCGGCCCGACCGTCCAGGTCGTAATCGAAGAAGAAGAGGCCGAATTTCAGGGGCGGTTGCGTTGGCGCCCCCAGGCCGTACAGGTTGGCCAGGTCGGCGAATGCCAGGGTCGCCGGCTCGTCGCAGACATAGAGCGCGATCATCTCGTTTGCAAAGTTGCCGATCGCCAGTCCCAGGCGCTCATCATTAAGGATCGGCGCCCAGTCGGCCCCCATTCCGCCCCGGGGCGAGCCCGACTTGTCGAACGCGACCCCCGAGACATAAGCGATCTCCTCGAACTTACAGCCTCCTTTATTGTGGAACAGGAAATTCTGGACCGTATCGTTGGCCACGGCGATGTTGACCAGTCCGTCGCCGTCGATGTCATAAGGGGCCACGCCCAGCGACTTGCCGACCGGTACCTTTAAGTCGGGCGTTCGAACCTGAACGCCCGATGACTCGCTGATGTCGGTGAACAGGCCTCCATCGTTTCGCAAGAGCACGCAAAACGAGCCGCTGAACGACGTGGGAGGGCCATAGGCCCGTCCCAGTCCGGTGAGCTGGAACCCCTGCAGCTTGTCGATCTCGGGCGTCCACGTGATGTAATTGGCAATGAACAAATCCAGATCACCGTCATTGTCGATGTCCAGGAACGCCGCGCCGGTGAGCCAGCCATTGACGGCCCTGGCGTTGGCCTGCTCAGTGACGTACTCGAAATGCCCCTTGCCATCGTTGCGAAAGAGATGTCCGCCGCCAATTGCCGTGACATAGAGGTCGGGATCGCCATCGTTGTCGTAGTCGCCGACCGTAACTCCCTGCCCGTAGAAGGTCTTATTCAGGCCGGCTGCCTGGGTGACGTCCTCAAAATGCCCCTTGCCGTCGTTGCGATAGAGCGCCTGCGTCGGGGCGGGCTTGACCTCGTGATTCGGCCAGGCGGACGAGTTCACGAAGAACAGGTCCTGGTCGCCGTCCTGGTCGTAATCGAGGAAGGCGACTCCCGCCCCCATGGTCTCCGGCAAGAGCTTCTCGCCGAACGCCCCATTGTAGTGTACGAAGTGGATTCCCGCCTCCTTCGTGACGTCCACGAACCTCACGTTAGGCAGGGTCTCGGCGTTCACTGCGGGGGGACGGATTGGAGCCACGGGCGTGGCGATGACGGGCGCCACAATCGGCGGTCCGCAGCCGGCCAGTCCCTCGAGAGAGATCGCCAGTCCAACAAACGTCGCAATTCTTACGATTGATCCGCTTCTCATTGTCCGCTCTCCGATATCGATGATGGCGACGACGTACCTGGAACCTTTGGAGCCGCCGGTGATCGGGACGATCCGACCTTGGCCGCGGTCGGATCGATGCCGGGAGCTCCGGGACGATGCAGCGAATGAATGACGATCGATTGAGCATTGTGATTGGCCGCGGGATCGCGCTTGCGAGCTGCGGCGAACGCCTGGCCCTCCGCCGTCTCGTCGGGTTTGAGTCGTTCGTGCAGCCGCTTGTGGATCATCTCGAGCGCACGGGCGAGGCCGGCCCTCGCGGCGGGGTCCGTCTCGTTGTTCCAGGCCGGTTCCAGGATCACGACCATGTCGTGCAGCGGCTCGAGCCGCGATTCGTAGGCCGGCCGAGGCCCATCCATGAACCTCGCGACATCGCGGGCCAATCGTAGCCCGGCATCTCGGCGTGCCGACGCGTTGCCGCGAGTCTTCGGATCGGCGAGCGCGGAAGCGGACTTCAAGATCGCATCCGAGGAGACCTCAGCCGCCTTCTCGCCGGCTTCACTGGCCGGCCCTCCGGTGGATCGATCTCCCCAGGCCGGATCGCCGTAAGCCAGCCCGAGTCCATAGTGCGCGGTGAAGTCCTCGGAGTCGATCGCGAGCGTCCGGCGATAGGCGGCAATCGTCTTCTTCAGGTACTCGAGCCGTTCCGGACTCTTGACCGGCTCGATGCGGCTTCGAGCGTACAACGTAGAGGCCAGCTCGTTGATCACCACGTAATCGAGGCTGAAGTCCAGCTTGCGGTCGGGTACCTTCGTGTTCAGGACCGACTCGTAGTTCTC
The DNA here is from genome assembly GCA_963845755.1 of uncultured Planctomycetota bacterium. Taxonomy (GTDB): domain Bacteria; phylum Planctomycetota; class Planctomycetia; order Isosphaerales; family Isosphaeraceae; genus CAWJTV01. The sequence goes on along the minus strand of CAWJTV010000005.1, from coordinate 597,099 downwards.
GATCGCCTCGTCGAGCATGGCATTGCGCTCGTTGATCTCGCCAGTGAGCCAGTTGATGACCCATGGAGCCGCGGGCTTCTCGTGCCGGGCGGCCTTTTCCAGGGCGCCGAGGGCTTCGGGGATGCGACCTTCCTTCTGGTAGACGCGTGCCAGGTTGACCCAACCGTCCGCCGGCCCAAGGTCGGCGACTTTGCGGAAGACACCTTCCGCCTGCTTTAGCTCGCCTTTCTGTCCGCCGGTGTTACCACCTTCCAGCAAGAGGCCGATCCCGTAGTCGTTCCAGCGCTGCCAGACGAGTTCGATCGGCGATGGTTCGTTCTTCGCCGACGCACCCCCCTCGACCGGAAGTTGGACTGTATCGCTCGCCATGACGACCACCGGGAGCTTGGGGCCCTTTCCCTCGCCGAAGATGTAGTTCAGATAGGTACGGTCGAACTTGCGGTAGTTGACCCTGGCCTCGAGGGTGATCGGTCCGGGCTCCGTGGGAGGCACTTCCAGCGCGAAGTGGACGACCTGCCCCGCACCCGGGGGGATCTGCTTGTTGTAGAGAGGGACGAAAATATCCTGGGGATTGCGGCGATCGATGCGATTGCCCTTCTGGTCGAGCATGTAGACGTTTATGAAATGCGAGTAAGGGTCCACCGAATCATCGGGGCCCTTGCCGCCGGAGTGGCCGATGATCCGGCCGCCGGCTCGTGCGGCCAACTCGACCCAGATTTCGTTGGAGTCGACGGTCCCCTGGCTGAAGAGATGGCCGATGTTGAGCGTCCGGACGACGACCTCGACGAGATACTTCCCGCCTGGCTTCAGAGTCGGTACCTCCGGCCGGATCGGGCCGAGCAGGTTCCCCTCGATCGCACCGCCGTCTCGGAGGCCAAAAATATCGATCCGCAACTTTTTATCGGCGAGGAATCGAGCGTGCTTATCGGCAGTCTTCTGATCCCCAAGAATGGTGGCGAGTCCCGTATTGGCCCCAATGAACAGGTGGTCGTGGATCTCGCGACCGCCCTTGCCGTCGAAGTCGCGGGCTGCAAAGTCCGCCGACGGCTTCAGCTCCATGTGACATTCGACGCAGTCTGATTTGGCGACCGGCGGATAGTAAAAGCTCCTGGCTCCATGCCCCGAGACACCCGAGAGGAGGAATGGATCGTAATGGTTCTGACCACGAACGAAGTCGCGGTAGTGGTTCACGCCGTAGGGAAGCCCGACCTTGTGGCAGGTCGAGCAGAACTTCGCGTCCTTGATGACAGGCTTGAGGAACGTCTTCTTGTGCATCTCGGGCTTGGCCTTCACCAGCGCGTTGTTGATCCACTGGAGGATCGGGTCGTCGCTGTAAGCGAAGGGATAGTGCTCCGGCTCCTCGATGGTGTAAGGGGCGTTCCCTCGCGTGTTGTTCACGTTGGTGATCGCGTGGCAGGAGGTGCACGTGATCCCGGCCTGGCTGGTCGGGTTGTTCACGTCATCGTAATTCGGATCGTCGAACTCGCCGGAGAAGAACGGTACCGGGTCATGGCAGCCGGCGCACCACCGCGCCGCCTGGGTCGAACCGTCTCGCTCCAGGGCGACCTTGCGCGTCTCGCGGACGCTACTGAGATACGCCTTGTTGTTGAACGAACTGAAATGGTGCGCGGAGTGAAACCAGCCATTGTAGGCGTCCTCATGGCATTTGAGGCAGTATTCGTCCATCATCAAGGCCCGAGCGGAGATGAATTTCCCATTGGCCGTCATCGCCTCCGACGGATAGAAGTAGCGCTTGCCTTCCTTGGGCCCCTTGACGCCGAACGCGAGGGGATCCGCCCGATGCAGTACCCCCATCAGCACCACGAAGCCGGCCACGGCCACACCGAATCGTCGTGCCCAATGCCAACGGATCATCGGGCCGGCCAGCCGATGCTTGACGTACAGCGCAATCGCGAGAAGAGGGGTCAGGACGTGCAGCCAGTAACCGACTTCGCGCACCCTCAGATCTCGGACCTGGAAATCGCCGATCCGCACCAGGATCAAGCCCGATATGAGGATGACCAGCGCGACGGCGAGGAGCGCCAGGCCATAGCGCACCGCCCCCCGGTTCGGCCGCTTCCACGAAGTCGCCAGGTGCACGAATCCGAAGATCAGGAACGGTACGACCAGCAGAAAGCCCAGTAACAGGTGCAGCGCGATCATGAGCATGTAGAAGAACGTCTGCTGGGTGGTGCCGAGGTACCAGGTCAGCGCCGTGACGCTGGCCAGATAGAAGCCGTTGGCGCCGAGCACGGCGAAGCTGATGAGGATGATCCAGAGGAGCGGCCGCAATCGCGGACCGACGGCGGGCGTGTAAGCCCGACCCTTCCGGTCTCGCATCGGATTGACCTGCACAGTCATGAACCGAACCCTCGCTCGATAAGACCTCGAGAATGATCGAAACCGTATTGGTGTGATTGATGACGTCGATCGATCCGACGCATCCAGCGCGGCGATATCCCGCTTTGTCGTACCGACACACTCGGGAAACACGGATTAGTCGGTGGGGTTTCGCCGGTCAGTTGGCCGGCGACGATCCCCGGTCCGTCAGGCGGAGCGAATCGAGCGTGGTGCGGATATCCGGTGCGATCCGGTCATAGGACGATTCGGGAGCGTGCCAGCGCAGGTAGAGCGTCGCATCGTTTCGGACGAATCCGATCGTGACCTGCCGGGTCGGGACCAGCGACTTCCCCTCCGGCGCGATCGGCGTCCCGACACCGCTGGGTGCCAGGGCATCACCAATCCCCGGAGCGGTCACTTCAATCCGCGCCGCGGTCGTGCCGGCCAGGGTCTCAGTTCGCCTGTCGCGGATCGTCAGCCCGGGGAGGTTCTCGAGCCGATTCGCCAGACCGTCGGCGATTGTCGACGCCGAATCCCCCGGGGCGGGTAACGTCCGGTAAATGACCAGCGTCGAGCCCTCCGGACCCGACCAGGCCGCCAGGGAGACCCCTGGGACCATCACCCCGGTTGACTCAATCCGATGCCAGGTCATCGGCGGCGTGAGCTCTATGCCGGGAATCCCCGAGGATCCGGCCGGCTGACATCCCACGCACGCGATCATTGCAACTAGCCCCGCGACCTTCACGGGCGCAATACTGACAATCGCGCGGATCACGCGTTAATTCCCTCGTCGATTCGACTCCTGGACCACCATGGCACCGGCCCAGGATCATTCGGGCCGATCACGCGAAGAGAAGAGATGAGATCTGTGCCCGCGGGGGACGATCGATGCGGGATCGCCGTGGCTCAAGCTGCCCCCCAGTATCCGGGATCCCGAGGAATTCCGAAAGTGGCGAAAGTTCGAGCGGCGACTGATCCCGGTTCGCGAGCCCAGCATTGAGGCCAGAGGCACCGAGGAGATGCGGAACCTCGCCGGAGCAGGGGGGATGGGTGAACACCGGTGGCGGTAGTGTTTCCTGCGTCCCTCTCGGGCTCAGAGCCAGTTCGGTCTCCAGGGAGAGTCGAGTACCCAGCACGGGACGGTCCGGCACATGGCAACCCGCAGCGTCGGCGGGTATCGCCTCGACCAGTACCAGGAGAGCCCCTGCGATGAGGAGGTACGTCTCCCGTTTCAGGGATTTCCGTCCGGACCGGGACACGCCCAACCTGCTCCTGGGTTCGCAAGAGTGATGGAGGAAAGTGTACTTGATCGTAGGGTGTTGCGACTCCCATTGTCAATGGTCGAATCGAACTCGCTTCGGTGTGAAGCCCAACCGAAAATGCTGTTCTGCATGACTTTGACCTTCCTGCGTGACAGCACGCAATCGAAGACCAACTCGAGAGTCCATTCGCTGAGACGTAGGGATCCCCTATCGACACCGAAGATCGACCGGTCCGGTTTGAGACCGGATTCGTGTTCTGGTAAACTCGAGATGGGCAACAGGCCGGGTAAGTCCGAACAAATCGGCCTGCTGGAACGTACGTCGGCTGAAGACCTGACCGATCTTGCTCGCGAGGCCAAAGCAATCCCTCAGCGCGGAACCGCCTCGGGCGACGCGCGGGGACCGACGGCTGCGTTCATCCTGAATCCAACTCATCCCGCCCCAATGATTGCCGATCCTGGAGGTTCGTCCTTGTTTGCTGGACCCATCATCGCGCGAGAAGTTCTGACGGCTCCCCGGCCGGCGCGCTACTACCTGGGACGTTCGTCGTTCTCTTGCTTCTTGTTCATCTTGATGTGGACGGCCTGGCAATCGATCATCGGTTGGCAGACGGTCTCCGAGCTGGGTGTGGTGGCGCGATTCGGCGGCATCCTGTACTGGATGTTCGCCATGCTCCAATTAACCTTGATGCTGTTTTTCGCGCCGTTGTTCACGGCCGCGACGGTGTCGTACGAGAAGGACCGGCGCACCTTTACGCTCTTGCTGATGACCGACCTGAGCGACCTGGAGATCGTGCTGGGCAAGCTGGTCGCCGGCCTCCTCAATGTGCTGACCATCCTCGCGGCTAGCGTCGCACTTCTGTTTCTCTGCACATTGCTCGGTGGGATCTCTTTCGGTCAGGTGGCGAACTTATTCCTGGTCACGGCGGCATCGGGCGTGGCGGGGGGAGCCCTGGGGCTCGTGATCGCCCTGTGGCGTGATCGGACATTCCAGTCGATCTCGCTCACCATCCTGATGGTGGTCTTTTCGGTTGCCGGCGTGGAAGCGTTCGCACTGGCGTTTCCGACGCTCGAGTTAATGGGCGTCCCGCTGGTCGAGGTCTTGAATCCCTACCGCGCCATGCTGGCGGTGCTCTATCCCCGATCGGGCGAATTGACCGGCGTGGTCCGGGCTTCAAGCCTGGTCTATATCGCGTGTCGCCTGACGTTCGCCGCGATCCTGGTGGGGTTGGGGACCTGGATGCTTCGCAAGTGGAACCCCGGCCATAACGAACCGCGCGAACTGAGAGAGGAAGGCGAGGTCGAGGTCGTCGAGAAACTGGTCGAGATCGAAGAGGAGTTGGCCTACGAACCGGCCGCCGTGGGCACGACCTGGACGGCGACAAAGGAACGGACAGCGCACGCGAATGGCGAATCCGGAGGTTCCCATCTTCCGGACAAGCCGGCGGGAGTCGCCGAAGCCTCGAGCACCTCACGGCTGCCGACCAAGGGTGACGAACCAGGCCCGACGACCGGCTTGCACGTTCCGCGAAGGACTCATCGCCGGATCGCCGCGGCGCCAAGAGCCTATCGCGAGGCCTGGACCAATCCCATCCTCTGGCGCGAGCTGATGACACGCGCCTACGGAGCTCGGCCCCTGATCGTCAAGGGCTGCTACATCCTTCTCTTCGCGCTCGGCATGGGGCTGTTCTTCAATCTAGGCCAGGGGATGGAAAACCCCTTGGCGTCCGGCCTGGTCATGATCCCGGTCGGCCTGACGATCCTCAGCCTGGTCCTCGTCAACGCGCAGGGCGTCACGGCCCTGACCAGCGAGCGCGACACCGGGGCACTCGACCTCCTCCTGGTGACGGAACTCAGCCCCAAGGAGTTCATCTACGGGAAACTCTACGGGGCGCTTTACAACAGCAAGGAGATGATCGTCTTGCCGGTGGCGACGGCGATCGCGATGGCGGTGATGGGTATGCTCTCCGGGGAAAACCTCGTCTTCTTCCTGCTCGATTTCCTCCTTTTGTGTCACTTCGCCGGCATGCTTGGGCTCCATTCCGCGATCACTTACACCAGTAGCCGGACTGCGGTCGCCAACAGCCTGGGCACCATCTTCTTCCTAATGGTCGGCATCCTATTGTGCTCGTTCTTGATCGCCCTCAGCGACCGGGAGTTTGGCCGGCAGATGCTCAGCTTCATGATCTTCATCGGGGCCGGCAGCGTGGCGCTATTCGGCTCGCTGGGTGCGAAGAATCCGTCGAATGCCATCGCGCTGGTCGCACTCTTGACGCCGTTCTGGACGTTCTACTGCATCATCAGCCTGGTCAACGGCGATCTCATGGCCGCGTTCCTGGTGAGTGCCGGAATCTACGGCTTCGCGATCCTCTCCATGCTGGTGCCGGCCGTGGGCGACTTCGACATTGCCCTGGGCCGAACCAACGCCATCCAGGGGTAAGGGTCAATCCGTGAGGCGATCCGCGCTCCTCGTCATCCTGTCCACCTCAATCCTCGTGATGGCCGGTTTCCGTGGCGGTTCCCAGGAGGTCGACCTGGCCCGAGAGCTGCCGCGAATCCAGGCGATGGATCCAGCGACCGCCCTGAAATCCTTTCGCATCCACCAGGGGTTTCATCTCGAGCCGATCGCGGTCGAACCCCTGGTCGCGGATCCGGTTAGCGTCGTCTACGACGCCGATGGCCGACTGTACGTGGTCGAAATGCGCGACTATCCGTTTCCCGGGAAAAAATCCGCCGGCAGCATCACTCGGCTCGAGGACCACGACGGCGACGGCCGATACGAATCGCGAACGCTTTTCCTCGACGGGCTGGCATGGCCGACAGGGGTCGTTCCCTACGACGATGGAGTATTCATCGCGGCCGCGCCGGACATCCTCTTCGCCAAGGATACCAACGGTGACGGCCTCGCCGATGTCAGGAAAGTCGTGTTCACAGGGTTCGGGACGGAAAACGTCCAGGGCTTGGTCAACGGCCTGCTGTGGGGACCGGACGGCTGGATCTACGGGGTGACGAGCAGCAACGGCGGCATGATCCGGAATCTGTCGCGACCCGGCGAGAAGCCGGTCTCGGTCCGCGGCCGCGACTTTCGTTTCAGGCCAGATGGCTCCGCGTTCGAGGCGATCTCCGGGGGCGGCCAGTTCGGCCACTCATTCGACGACTGGGGACATCGCTTTACCTGCAACAACAGCAATCATGTCCGGCAGATCGTGCTGCCGTCCGGGGATCTCGAGCGCAACCCGGCGTTGATTCCGCCTCCGGTGATCCTCGATATCGCGGCTGAGGGACCCGCGGCGCCGGTGTTTCGGATCAGTCCGCCCGAGCCGTGGCGTCTCGTCCGGACACGTCAGCGGGCCGCGGATCCGGTCATGGCCAGGAGGTTGCCGCCCACCGAGCTGGTCGCTACCGGCTTCTTCACCTCCGCGACCGGGACCACCATTTACCGGGGCTCGGCCTACCCGGAGGAATTCCGCGGGAACCTTTTCGTCGGAGACGTTGGCGGCAACCTGGTCCATCGGAAGCGGCTGAAAATCGATGGCGCAACGTACCGCGCCGTGCGGGCGGACGAAGGAATCGAGTTCCTGGCATCGACGGACAACTGGTTCCGTCCGGTCAATTTCGCCAACACTCCCGACGGGACTCTTCTGATCCTGGACATGTATCGGGAGACCATCGAACATCCCCTGTCGATCCCGGAGCCGATCAAGAAGCACCTGGACCTGACCAGCGGCCACGAGCGGGGACGTCTCTATCAATTGGTGTACACCGGAGCCGCTCGCCACCGCGGGCCGCGTTTGAGCAGGGCGTCCTCGGCCGTACTGGTCAAGTCCCTGGCCGATCCCGACTCGTGGTGGCGGGAAACGTCGCAGCGTCTGCTGATTGAGCGTCGCGATCGATCCGTAGCTCCGCTTCTGCGCGAACTGGCTGTCCGCCGCCCAAGCGCCCTGGGCCGGCTGCACGCCCTCTGGACCCTGCAAGTCCTCGATGCGATGGACCTGAAGACTCTCGCCATGGGATTGGCCGATCCCGAGCCACGCGTCCGCGAGCGGAGCGTGTGCCTGACGGAGGGCCGGCTCCGAGGTACGCCTTCGCTCGTTTCGACGCTGCTTTCGATGACCCAAGATCCCGATCCGATGGTTCGCTTTGAGGTCGCGCTTCGCCTTGGAGAAGTCGCAAGCGACCCGAGAGTGCTCGCTGCCTTCGCATCGATCGCCGAGCGTGATGCGACGAGTCCCTGGACCCGGGCCGCGGTCCTCAGCTCGATTGCTGGGCGGGCCACGGAATTTCTCCGCTCCCTCGCGCGTGTTCCCGGATTCTTGGCCAAGCCTGGAGGGTCGGTCTGGTTCGACCAGTTGGCGTACCTCATTGGTGTCGAGCAAAACACCGAGCGACTTAACACGTTGGCGGAACTGCTCGACGATGCCGGCCTGACCCCTGTGAGGACGATGGAGGCTGCGCTGGCGCTTTTGCGCGGACTCCAGCGGGCCGGCGGCTCTCTGCCGGTTGTGATTGGCCGAGGGGGTGACTTCTCCAGGCGTCTCACGGCGCTCGTCGGCGCAGTGCGCCAGCTCATCCGGTCGGATGCCGCGTCTGATAGCCGGCTTGTGGCCGTTCGATTCCTCGCCGCCGCGGATCCGAAGATGGCCCGGGAGTGCCTCTCTGAACTCCTCGACGCCCGACATCCAGCCGACGTCCAGCTCGGCGTGATCCAAGCCCTGGGCGGAATCCTGGACTCCTCCGTGGCTCAACAACTGATCGGGCGCTGGAAATCGATGAGTCCCGCGGTGCGCCGCGAGGCAATCGAGGTACTTCTGAGTCGCCGGGAGGCGACGCTCGTGCTCATCGAGGCCATCGGAAGGCGCGAACTTCCCGCCTCCGAGATTGACCCGAGCCGACTGATGCCATTGCGCAACCATGCGGATCCCGCCGTCCGAGCATCCGCCCAGAAGGTCCTCGCATCCGGAGCCGTGAGGGCGCGAAGTCGGGCCGAGGTCATCGCAGCGTTCCAGCCGTCGTTGTCATTGACCGGAAGTCGGGACCCTGGTCGCGAAGTCTTCAAGAAAGTCTGTGCCACCTGCCACCAAGCCGAGGGGCAAGGTGTTGACGTCGGGCCCAACCTGGCCACGGTCGCGAACCGATCTGGGGAGGACCTGCTCGTCCATATCCTCGACCCGAACCGAGAGGTGGCGTCCAACTACGTGAACTATTCGCTGGCAACCGTCACTGGCCGCGTGCTCTCCGGCATCATCGTCGAGGAGTCGGCGGCTGCTCTGGTGCTCAAGCGCGCGGAGGGGGCGTCGGACGTCGTTCCGAGAAACCAGATTGAGAGCCTTGCCTCAACCGGTATTTCGCTCATGCCGGAAGGGGTGGAGAAGGACCTCTCCCCTCAAAACCTGGCCGACTTGATCGCGTTCCTCCGTTCCATCCGTGCGGAGAAGTCGGCGACTGTTCCAGGAGACTCGGGGGGGCGTTGAAGTCGAGATCATGAAAAAGGCCGGACTCGCGTCCGGCCTTTTCTGCATCCAGGTCTCTTGGGGAATCCCGGACTCACTGTCCCACGAACTTGGCCCGTTCGGGGGCGGCGGCCAGGACTTTCGAACCCAACGTCAAATAATCCGCCACGATCCGAATGACCTCATCGTTGTAGAAGTCCGAGCTCCAGATCTCCCGTTCCACGTACTTCTTCTTCTTTCGCTCCTTCTTGGCCTTCTCCTCAAGCAACTTCTCCTCGGGATCCTCGGGAACATACTCGGCTCGGAACTTCTTTTCGTTCAACGAGATCGAGTGCCGAGCCTTGCGATCCAGGTACTTCTTGATCTGGTCATCGAGTTTCTGGAACTTGGGTTCGGACTTCCTCCGCTCCGTGGATCGTTCGTTCAATTGGGAAAGGAGATTTGAGGGTACGCGGTGGTATTGGTCGTGGACCAAGGGAGGGACCTTCTCGAATTTGACAGCGTTATCCATCTTGCCCTCACCAAAGTCCCGATGATCGTTCATCGAGGGGAGATGGATGTGAGGCGCGACGCCATTGATCTGGGTGCTGTCGCCATTGGCCCGGAAGAACTGCTGGATGGTCAATTTCAGTGCACCGCGGTTGGGATTCTTGGCCTCGTGTCGGCGCGAACGGTCCTGGATGAGCATGATGCTCTGGACCGTCCCTTTGCCAAACGTGCTCGAGTCGCCGATGATCAGCCCGCGGCCGTAGTCCTTGATCACTCCCGCGAAGATCTCGGAGGCGCTCGCACTCGCCTTGTCGATGAGGACGACGAGCGGCCCATCCCAGGCCGTTCCCACGTCCTCGTCATCGTAGTGCCTGACCCCGAAGACTTCCTTCACCTGGACGACGGGGCCCGTGTCGATGAACAGACCCGAGAGAGTCTTGGCCTCGTCAAGCAGCCCGCCGCCGTTTCCCCGAAGGTCCATCACGACCGCCTCGACGCCGTCCTTCTTGAACCCTTCCAGGAACCTACGGCAATCGGAGGTCGCGCTGACGGCGTTGGGATCGCCACGGATAATTGCGGCGGTGTCGCCGTAGAAGGCCGGCAAGTTGATGATTCCGACCTTGAGGTTCTTGCCATCGGTTGCCTTCACATCGAGCACCTTGGACTTGGCGTGTTGCTCCTTGAGCTCGATCTTTTCCCGCGTCAACTCGTAGGTGCGCCGCTCCTTCGTCCCATCGGGCTGAACGATCAACCGGACCTTGGTCCCGGCGGGCCCCGAATGTAGCGAACGACGTCACTCAGCTTTTTCTCGACCAGGTTGACCTCTTCACCGTTTTCCTTCTGGATGCCGATGATCTTGTCCTCGGGCTGGAGCCGGCCATCCTTGTCCGCGGCCATTCCGGGCACGACCTCCTGGACGACGGCATACCCGTCCTCGGAACGGAGCGATGCGCCGATCCCCTCCAGCGAGAGGTGGAGTTGCTGGTTGAGCATATCCTCCAGGTCCTTCTGACCCAGGTAGGACGTATGGGGATCGAACGTCTTGGTCAAGCTGGTGAGATAGATCTGGAGGAGCTCATTAGAATCCGTCTGGTGCCAGAATCGGTTGCGATCTTTGTAGCGGATTTCCCACTTGTGGACGGCTTCGGCGTCGCTCAGGTCTTCGACGACCTTGCTGATCAGGAGATCCAGCTTCACTTTCTTGCGCCAGCGGGCATCCGCCTCGGCCTTGTCCGCGGGATAATCGATCTTCTCGGCGTCGTCGCTCAGGTACTCGTCCTGACTGAAGTCGAATTTCTGTTTCAATAGCTCCATCGACGACTTGAACCGCTCATCGCTACGTTGTAGGAATCGGGCGAAGACCTTCCGGGCGAAGTCGATATTGCCCTCGCGAATCTGGTCGTCCAGGCTCTTCGCGTCCTTCTTGAAATCCTCGACGTCCGCCTTCAAGAAATAGTACTTCTGAGGGTCGAGGTCCTTGATGAAATTGTCGCACCACTTGACCGCGATCTCATCATCAATGACCGGACGTGCCATGTGATTCCGTTCGACGAGCTCGACGACCTCCCGCGCGGTTTCCTGATCCTCAGCCTGAGGAACGGGGGCCTGAGCCCCGACGATCACGGCCATCAACGCCAGGACCGCGATCAGCACCAACGGACGGAAGGCTATCCGGGGCATGGGCTTCTGTTCCTGATCTGAAACCGAATTGGTTCGTGGGAAAACGACCGACTCCATCACTGACATCCTAACCGGAAGCCCTTCGAGGGACAAGGGCAGCCACAACTTCTTGTGTCATATCGGCAACTGAGAGGTCCGGCCAACCACTAATACGATCCCGGAGGTCCCAGAGATCGATCGGCGATTCCTTGAACTTAGGTTCAAGTAACAGGTCACCCCGACCGATAACCGGATATAGTGCACCAGGTTTCGCACCCTTGATGTAACATTGCGCGATGATCGATCATGAATCAACAAGCCGGGCCCAGTATCATCCTCAGCGTGCTCATCGTTGGCTTTTTTGGCGTGGCCTTGTTTCCGAGAGGGCCGTCTCGGACCCGGGGCTCAGCGGAAGCGGCTCAGACGGCGGAGACTGTCCCGTCCTCGCAACCTGGGGCCGATCTTGCCAGGTTGACCCCGCCTCACTCGGAGCCGAGTGCCGGTCATGCGCCGGCTCCCGCTAAGAATGCCGTCAAGACAGGAGCTCCCATCGGAGACGAAGCGCCTCGGCTCGTCGTGAATCCGTCAATCTCGGCGGCACCGACTTCCGGGCGTGCGGTCATCCGTCAGGCGTCAAAGTCCTCCATTCGCCCTGGTCCGGAGTCACAGCTGGCCGGTGCCGTTACGGCGTTGCCGGTGCGCCCCCGCGAGGCCCACCAACCCGCGCAGGCCGTCACCGTTGTCGGCGCCGAGGAGACGATCGCAGACGTGGCCCTGCGCGTTTATGGAACGGCCACCCGGGCAGATGCCCTGTGGCGTGCCAATCGCGATGCGTTGCCGAGGCGCGATTCACCACTCGTACCGGGAACCTTGCTTCGCACCCCGACAGTTCGTTGACGCACGCGGAGGTCCGGTTGGCCTCGACCGTTAGAGCGCGCTCCGGAAATACACGACGTCACCATCCTTCACGATGTACTCCTTGCCTTCGAGCCGCTGGAGGTGCTTTAGCTTGGCTTCCTTGAGCGAGCCGGCTTGATGGAGCTCGTCGTACGGCGTCACCTCCGCGCGAATGAATCCCTTGGCGAGGTCGGTGTGGATCTTGCCGGCGGCCTCGACGGCGGTGGCGCCTCTCTCGAGGTTCCAGCCGCGGACCTCGGGATCCCCGGCCGTGAAGAAGGTGATGATCCCGACCGCGTCGTAAGCCCGGCGGATGATTCGATCGTGACCAAGCTCCTGGATCTCCAGGTCGGCCATGAAGGCGGCACGTTCCTCGGGATCGAGGTGGGTGAGCTCCAGCTCGAGCTGGGCGTCGATGGTCAGAGCTTCCGGTGCGATGTCGCGGAGCGAGTCGGACACCCCCGACCCCTGGGGGGCGTTCAAGACCGCAACCTGCGGCTTGTCCGTCAAGAGACCGAACGACCGGAGGGGCTTCTTGTCGTCCGCGGACAGACCAAGCATGTCGACGCTCTGGCCCTGTTCGAGCGCGGCCTGGACGATCTTGACCACTTCCAGCTCCTTGATCAGAGCCTCGCGGTCCGGTCGCGGCTTCTTGACGCTGGCCTCAAGACGCTCGGTCCGGTTGGTGACGACCGTGAGGTCGGCGAAGAGCATCTCCTCGCGGAACCTGGTCAGCTCCGAGGCGGGGTCGCCGCCGCCGAATCCGTTCAAGACGATCAGCAAGGCATCGCCTTCACGGATCAACGCCAATCGCTGGGGATTGTCGGCGTGCGAACCGGCGAGAAGGCCGGGTGTATCCAGGAACTCGACCGTGGCCGGAGTCACCTTCTTGGGTTGATGTAACGACGCCAGGTAGTCCAGCCTCGGGTCGGTCAGCGTCGCGACCCCGATCTGTCCCGAGTGGATCTTCCCCGGATCAGGACGTGCTCCAGTCAAGAGTTGAAACAGCGTGCTCTTGCCACTTCCGGCGAAACCGACGATTCCAACTCGCATCTTCTTTGTTCCTTGGTCCTTGGTCGTTCGTCGGCGGAGCCGATCCGAAGGTCACGGGCGCGGTCCGAGCTATCCGGTGGGGCCGTCGCAACCTGATGACTAACGATTGTGATTCAGACTGGCCTCGAGCTCGTCCAGTCGCGAATCGAGCTCGGCGAGCGAGGTTGACGGCAGTTCCAGGTGGCCGAATCGCACGCGGTAGAATGCGTCAACCACTTCTTTGGGAACGTCGGCAACGGCCTGTGCCGGCAGGCCCTGGCCCGTGAGCATCTTGCCGGCGCGGATGGCGAACTCCCCCTGGGTTTCCGCCGGAGTCCGTTCCAACTCGAGGTGGGCGAGCAGTTGCGTCAATCGGCGGTAAAAGAGGATGCCGGCCGAGAGCGAGGTGGAGTTGACTCCCGGACCGCGAAACCACTTGAGAATCCGACGACCCAACCGGTACGCCACGTGGGCCATGCCGACGAGGAGTAGCCCGGCCAGGAATGCGACGGCGCCGCCTCTCCAACTGATGAAGGCGCTGAGGTTCTGAAAATGGAACAGGATGGCGAATCCCTTCCACGCCAGCGCAACAAGCTTGTTGTAGTTTTCTCGCACCCAACTGATCATCAGTCGCATCGGCGCGTATAGCAGTCGATTCTGACGGTCGCGGTCGTATCCGACGACGTAGAACACCCAGATGTGTCGAATCAGGTCGGTCATGGGACGGAAGTTGCCGGCGATACCGCCGACCTGGGCGATCGACTCCTCGCGTGCGAAGGAGGGCGTCGGGTCGAGGCTGATCCAGACCGGTCGATGGGCGGGCCCGAGCCCGCCGTAAGCCTCGACCCAGCTATGAGCGTGCTTCTCGCGGACGTTCATCGTCTGGGTCAGGTCGTTCCAGTCGCCTCCCTTGAAGCCGTTGACCATTCGGGCCGGGATGTCGATCGAACGAAGTAGCAGCGCCACGCGCACTGGCGAAGTATTCACAATGTCCCATTCGACGATTAACCAGGAAGTCCTCAACCGGATCGAGAGTGTCGTCGATGACCTGCATGTGGAGCGTATACGAGAAAAGACCGGAGTCGCGTAGGTAGGATTCGAGGGCTCGGGCACAGGCCTCAGTCCAGGCTAGTCGAGCCTGTTCGATCGGGGCTCTCTCCTCTTCAGTCATCACGAGGGCCTGTTCGATGGTCACTCCCGGATGTTTCTTCGTGACGGATGCGATCACCGGCTCGGCAAGCTGTCGGAGTCGCGCCTTGAGGGCCTCGGATTCGATGGAGAGGAGTAACTCCCTTTGTGCCGGACTTGGTGGTTCCTCGCCGGGCTGGAGGCCGCCGGGGGACGGGTCGGAAGAGACCTCGTAATCATAGGAGCCGCCCCGAGTATCCTGGCGAAGCAGCGTCCCATCCATCGGATTCAGGTAAGGAGGTAGCCGGGGCCCCGAGTTGGCATCCCGGATCGGTCTGATGCCGAACAGGGTGGGCGAATCGTTCCCTTCGAGCTTAATACGCTGGCGAAGCAGCTTGGTGGGTCGTCCCCGCTCCGCGAAGCCGACGTACATCTGTGTGGGCCCATGGGCCTGGCGCCGCCATCGCCCTTTCACATAGCGGAGCATGGTCACGCCGCGCCACAAGGGCTCGTTCGGCGGGTCGACCGACTTGCCTTCCGCATCGGTAAAATCGACGGTCATTACGACCGAGTCATTCTCCAGGATCTCGCCGAATTGACCGAGTGCCACTTCCTCGTCGAAGCCGGTCAAATGCCGAGGCATCGGGGAGCCGGCCTGCGAACGGGTCGCGCCCGTCTGGCGCGGGAGAGTCAGGAAGATGAGGCCTCCCAACGCGAGGGTTGTGAGCAGCACGCGGGCCGTCGCCACAACGTAGGGGAGGTCGAAGAGACCTTCATACGGGTCGACCTCGCCGTGCGGCAGAATATGTCCGCTGCTCAGGTCGCCGCCCTGCTGGAACCGGACGGCCTCACGTTGAAGAAAGAACTGGCCCAGCACCCAGATCGCCAGCATCGCCCAGGCGAAAAGCCAGATCCCCAACCCCTCGCCCTGACTGATCACGGCCCCGATGAGCACCTCCATCAGCCCGAGTAGAAAGAGGAACCAGTCATCGGCGGGAGTCTTGGGGAGGAAATACTTGATCAACTGGAGGTAAACGAGCCAGTGTCCGAGTGCGCGGATCAACTGAGTATCATCGAGCCGATACTCGAAATACAGGACGCCGAGCGTCATGACGCCCAGGACATTGGCGATCGGACGGGACATCGCCCATCGCGAGTGACGATCCACGCTGAGGAAGGCCGCGAACCCCGCGACCGCCACGGCGAGGGGGTAGAGTTGCGCGAATCCCTTCTCCACGGCGTCGCCGCTCAAGGCCATGGTGGCCACGGTGAGCATCAGGTAGAAGGTTGCGCGATAGATCAGATAGCTGTTCATGGCCGGGTCTCTCCATCCCGCGTCGAATCGCCGCGGGTGGGGGCGTCTTCGTGGTCGTCGGTCTCGGGCGCTCGGCGGCGTTGATCCTGGGTCGAGAGTCGCTCCTGGATCGCGCTGCTGAGTCGGTATTGAAGGATGTTCTGTGTCGCGTCCGCTCCGACGTTGAACAGGGGAATCAGGTCGCCCTGAGTGGCGTTGAGCAGGATGACCCGACCCATCAAGCTTCGAGCCGCGGCGCCCGATAGCCTCGAGGAGCGCTCGGCTTCTTCGAGGAGGTTAAGGGGCCGGGTCGAGATGATGATCAAGATCGCCTCGCGGAGGACGACCGGGGGCAAGACATCCAGCAATTCCGCCAGTCCCCCCTCACTGGCCGGTCGCAAGATGGCCAGTTGTTCGAGCAGTTCGTGAAGCAACTTCACGGAGGCCGGTCCATGCCGGGCACCCGGTGCCGCTCCGGTCCAGCCCAGGATCAGCCGCCGTCCCTGATGCCGGCAGGTCTCCAGGCATACGGTTGCGGCGAACGAGACGGCCTGCTCGACCGCCTCGCGCTGCTCGGCCACGGCCTTGGTCCTCGGAAGCCAGGGGTCGACCAGGATGGCAAGATCTTGCTCGCTCTGCTGCTCGAACTCCTTGACCATCAGCTCGCCTCGACGGGCCGACGTCCGCCAGTGGATCCAGCGCGGGCTGTCGCCCGACCGATAATCACGCAACCCGTGATATTCCATCTGCTGCGCCGACTGGTCATGGCGCTGACCACGACGGTTCTCGATCGCCTGGCGTTGGATCAGGAACCATCGCCGGGTCAACTGGCCGATCCTCGGATAAACGAGGATTTCGCCCGGCAGCGAGATCGTAACACGATGCTCGACGATTCCGAAAGGAGCACGGGTGCCGACGTCGAGGTCCCGGAACTCATATCTTCCGCGCTTCGGACTGACACACTTCCACTGGAGCCGCGCCCGTTCCCGCCCGGGGATGCGCGCGAAGAACACTCGAGGAGACAGGCTCCCCGACCCGGAGACTGCACGATCGACGGGGATCACCGAATCGTCGATGAATAAAGCGAGTGCCGGATAATACCGGCGCCCATTCTCCACGGCATAATCGATCATCAGCGGATCGCCCGAAAAGACATAAACGGGAATCCGGCGCTGCACGATCAGCCGGCGCAACATCGTGCGGCTCCCGAAGATCGACGCGAGGAAGGGGCCGGCTGCCAGAGTGAAGACGAGAAGGATCAGATTGACCTGCTGGATCAACCCCGCGACCAGGAGCGTCAGGCTGACCAGGAAGTAAAAGAACCCTTCGCGGGTCAGGATCGAGCGTTCCGCAGGGCCCAGGGCACCGAGAACGCCCGCCGCCAGCCGCCGGAGGCGACCACGAGGCGCGCGCTGGCGAATTCTGTCGTCCGCTTTCATGGATCTCTTCTCCACGTCAAGGAAAGCGGCACGCTCTCCCACTCCTCTAGGATGCACCGACCCAGACTCGATCAGGCGATTGGATGACAGCCGCCAGGCTACGCGTACGACTGAGCGTAAAGAACGATCGAAAACGGGTTAAATTCCACTCGCCATTCGTGACTCGCTCTCGTGAATTGTGGATTCACCACAGGTGCTCACGTGGGGACGCGGATACGATCCACAATGTCGCGGATGATCGCCTCAGCCGCGCCGAACTCGCCCGCCTGGAGGAATGACTTGCCGACGACCCGGTGCGCCAGGACCGGGACCACCAGGGCCTTGATGTCATCCGGGATCACGTAGTTGCGACCCGAGACCAAGGCCAAACTTTGCGCCGCACGATAGAGCGTCAGCGCGCCCCGCGTACTCACACCCACATGGAGATCCTCACTTCGTCGAGTCGCATGCACGATATCCAGCAAGTATTCACCGATTGCGTCGTCAACCTGGATGGTTCGTACACCACGCTGGAGCATCAGGACATCTTCGGAGGAGAGTATCGGGGCCAGGGTGTTGACGGGCTCGCCGTTGCGATGGCTGGCGAAGACCTTTCGTTCCTCCGAGCGAATCGGGTAGCCCATCCGGAGCCGGATCATGAATCGGTCCAGTTGACTCTCCGGCAGGATGTAGGTGCCTTCGAATTCATAGGGGTTCTGCGTGGCGAGCACGATGAACGGGGGTGGCAGAGTATGGGTCTTTCCTTCGACCGAGACCTGGCGATCGCTCATCGCTTCCAGGAGGGCACTCTGGGTCCGCGGCGTGGTGCGGTTGATCTCGTCCGCGAGAATCACGTTCGCGAACAGGGGACCGGGTTTGAACACGAAATCGCCCGAAGGAGCATGATAGATGCTCGACCCCAGGACATCTGAAGGCAGCAAGTCGGGAGTGAACTGGATTCTCCGGAAGGAACAATCGATACTCGCGGCCAGCGCCGCGCCAACAGCGTCTTTCCCACACCGGGCACATCCTCGATCAGCACGTGGCCCTCGGCGAGCAGGGCAACGACGGCGAGCCGGATGACTTCTTCCTTGCCGAGCACGACAAGGCCGACGTTCTCCATCAGCCGATTGCAAAGGGACAGCAGTTCGTCCAGTGAGGTTGTCGGAGTTTCCACGGTCGTTGAATTCATGCGGTGACTCGAACTACGGAACGTCTGGCCAGTCATTGCTTGCCGAGCCTCACCAGTATAAACCATGGACGCATCGATTCCAACGGCCGGATGGGGGCGCGATCGATCTGAGGGACGGCCTTTAAGGTCTTGCTTGAGCGGCGGGAATACATGACGGATCGGGTTCTCAACATATGGATCCTGGCCGGACGCTTGAGCCGGTACGATGTGCGCTGGCCGCTGGCACCATGGCTGGACAGGCTCGAGCGACGGGGTTGCCGCCTCCAGGTGCTCTGCGTCTCCAAAGGGAATGTGTTGCCGGGCGACCCGCGCGTTTTCGAGTTGCCGGCGCTGGGCCGGCGCTGGCTCAAAGGCCTGGCGGCGCGCGCGCTTTGGGACGACGTCCGACTGGAACGCCCCGACCTCGTCCACGTCGTGCATGACGAAATGATTGAAGCGGCCTTGACCCTTACCGAGTCTGCCCGACTCCCCTACATTCAGACGATCGCCGACTTCCGGACCATCGAGAAGGGCCTCCGTCTGAGCCGCCAGTGGTGTCACCACGTGGTCGCCACCAACCCGGATCTCGCGGATGACCTCATTGAAGAGTTAGGAGTGCCGGCCCAGCGAGTGACTGTGATCCCGCCAGGGATCGTCCTGCCGCACGAGCCGCTTCGGATAAACGGAACGGGGAGAGTTCCCGTCATCGGCACAGGTGGTCCACTCGATGAGGGCTCGGGTCTGATGGTGTTTCTCGAGGCTGCTCGACGCATCTTGGATGCCGATCGGGATGTCGAGTTCGTGATCGCTGGTCAAGGCGCCAATCAGCTCGAACTACGCCGCCGCGCCCAGCAGCTCCGGATCGGAGAGCGGGTCACAGTGGCCGAATTCCCCTCGGTGGGCACGGAATACTGGACGGTGCTGGATATCTATTGTCAACCCTCCATCGTCCCCAACGCGGGGGTTCCGCTCCTTCAGGCGATGGCCCATGGGGTCGCTTGCATTGCGACGAGCGTCGACGGACTACGCGGGCTCATCCAGGCAGGCTCTAGCGGTCTGATGACCGCGCCCGATGATCCGGAAGCGCTCCAGATCGCGATCGCCGAACTGCTCGATTACCCCGATGAGGTGCGCCGGCTCGGCCGGAATGCGCGGAAATACGTCCAGAGCGATTTCGACCCCGAGGTTGAGGCGGACCGACTCCTCGAACTTTACCGAGGCGTGCTGGATCACGTGGCCCAACGCGGTTCTCCGCGGCTCGAATCCACTTGAGCCGGGCTATTTGACGATCATCTCCCCGTTCATCACCATCCAGTGACCGGGAAAAGTGCACAGGTATGGATATCGTCCCGGGGTGGTCGGCGCCCGGAAGGAGATGGCGTACTGATCCTGCGGGCCGACAATGTCGGTGTAGACCAGCACGTCGTCGGTTCTGGGGATGTAATGGCGAGTCGCGGCGTCGGGCTCGGCGACGATCTTGTTCACGAGGTCGCCCACGCGGTTTAGGGTCCCGGGCTTGATGAGCGCCCAGTTGTGCGGCACGACGTCCGGGTTGAGGAAGGACAGCCGGATGGCCTCGCCCGCCCGGACTGTGAACGATCGCGTGCTGTAACTCAAGTTCTTGCCGGCCTCGATGGTGACCGTCCGTTCGCCTCGGAGTTTACGATGCCAGGGATTCGGCTTCGGCCGCTGAGACAGCGCCACCATGTCGCCCAGGATCGGGTGTGAGGCGACCGTCTTGGCGACGGGAAGGTACCCCGAGAACCCGGTGAAGGGCGGCGCCAGACGATTGACAGTGGCGAACATGTCGAGTGGCGAGCCGGCATCCGGGCGCACGTGCAAGTGGAGTTGATTCACCGGTTGGAGGTCTGGCATCTCCAGGAACAGGGTGTGTCCGTCCGCCATGATGTGGGCCGAGCGAATCGCCAACGCGTCATGCCCGGGTTGGCCAGGATGGCCCGGGGACAACTCGGGAGAGCCGTATCCCGAGCTGTATCGGTAGTTCCAGGCCTGGGCGAAGTGTCGATCGGGCCGTTCGGCGATGGCCCGATCCAGCGGCCGGGAGAACCGCAGGACGACCCCGTTCTCGTGAGCGTGGTACTCCACGGGAAGCTGAACCGGATCGCCGGTGTAGCGCACGCGCTGAAAACATCCATCGAGCGGCGTGTAGGTGCCCCACCCGGTCATCCCGGTGACATAGAGGTGCCCATCCTTTGGGTTGAAACGGCCACGGTGCACGCCCGAGAGGAACTCGCCCGGCATCGGCACGGCCGCGCCTTGCGATTGGCCGGCAACGTTTTCCCGTAGCAGCAGGAAGTACGTGCCCGCACCGAAGGAAAAGTGGAGCATCTGGCCCCGGAGCGGACCAAACCGGTCGTCGGGAACCGTGACCTGGGCCGAGCTGGAGTTATCCAGACCCCGAGGAAGATACACCAGCGGAAGGTCTGGCGGAGCGCCGCCGCGGGGGCCGAGGTAGCCGTAATGGCCGCCAGGGCGAATCTCGCAGACCATCGAGGCGGGGGACCAGTCGCCCTCGGAGGCCGGTACGGTCACCGTACCGTCGGGTGCCAGCCCCAACCCATCCGGATTGCGAAAACCGGTCGCGATCACCTCGATCGATCGACCGTCGGCCGAGATCCGTAGCAGCCCTTGCTTGCCCGATGCGGTATAGAACCGTCCCGCCGTGTCGCGTTGCAGGCCACAGATGAAATCGTGTCCGGCTGGTGAGGTGTCGAACGCGTTGCTGAAGCACTCGTGGAAATCGGCCTCGCCGTCGCCGTCGAGGTCAACCAGCCGGGTGATCTGGTCCCGGCCCAGGACATAGACCTTCCCCTCGGCGACGACCAGTCCCAGGGCCTGATGCAGCCCCGAGGCGTACCGCCGCCATCGCACGTTCTGGAGCGTGTCATCCAGCCCGTCAACGTGCCAGACGTCTCCCTGGATGGTGCAGAGCATCGCGCTGCCGTCGGGGAGGAAGTCGTGGTCCCCGAAGAATTGCAGCGCCTTCCAAGGATTCTCGAACGGCGGATCGATCGTATCGATCGCATAGGGTCCATTGCGGCCGACCCTGCCGCGGGTCGTCAAGACCTGCGGCCAACGTCGTGGAACGCCGCCTCGTGTCATGTGGGCGAGCGGGTGCTTGTCGGCCGGCGCGACGACCCGAGTGAATCGACCGTCCTCGACCCAGGGAGCGTCGAGCCATTCGACATCGCCGATGCGATAAGCGAAAATGACCCGGCGCCCCGATCGATAAAATCCGTGATATGTAAACGGTTTGCCCGGCGACTTCCCTTCCGGTCGAGAGAGGGCGGTCCCGTCCATGATGAGGCCGTCGAGTATCCCGTGTCGTGTGGGCGAGAATCGAATGAAGCCGCCGCTCCAGAGGGCCTCATAGCAGAGGGTCTGGGGATTGAAGCATGCGGCCAGTTCGCCCCGATCGCCGAGCCGGACACAGACGCCCTTGGGCACCACGACCCCCGCGCCTCGGAATACTCCGCAAAGCAGGTTGCCCAGATCGGTCTGGTTCCAGCGTCCATCGACCCAGGTGTCATCGCTCTGATTTCCCCAGTGTCCCAATTTTCCACCATCCAGCCCGGGGTACTGGGGTAACAAGACCGGGACGGTGCTCTGCCTCGAGAAAAACTCGGCTTCCTTGGCGTAGAAGTCATAAACGCGGTCGCGGTTGACCGGATGTTGCCAGTTCGGCCATTGCGTCGGGTGCATCGGGGCGCGATCGAACGTGAACTCGGCCGGAACGTGAGAATGGCGGAGCAGGTGGCCGGCGGTTCCCAGCCCCGGACGCCCGAGGTCCAGCAGGAAGCGGACGAGGTCGCGGCGCTCGGCGGGTGTCATCGCGTCGGTGAGGCGCTCGGGCATCAGCGAGCCTTCGTTGCGGACGGCTTCGATGTCGGTGCGATCGATCCGGATCACGTCGCCTGTCGCCGGATCGCGGAGCGTGAGCTCTTTCTCGGATTGGGATTGCTCGTAACCCTGGCGGACCTTGCCGTCGATGGTCGCCACCGAGATGGCCACGTATCCCTCCTTGACCTGTTTGCGGGGCAACAGGACCGATTCCACGAGCTCCTCGGGCTTGATGCAGGCCCCGGCGGTCGTCAGGTCGGGGCCGACCGAGCCGCCCTGATCGCCGACGCGGTGGCAGGAGAGGCATGCGAACTTCGGCGAGGCGAAGACCGCGGCTCCGTGCTGGGGGTCACCGGACTTCTGGGCGTCCTGGATCAGTGCCGCGACCGGGTTTGCACTCGAACTCGTCGTCGAGCCGCTCGCGGCCGGACGAGGAGGGACAGGCGTGCGCAGGCCTGGGACGAGGGCCAGGAGCCTTGCCTTCGAGCTGGGGCAACAGCCAGTCCAGGCCATCGAGGTTATCGCTCAGCCGTTCCTCGGCGTCGTCCATAGTGTGGCCAAGGATGCCGATCGGCCCGCGGTAGCCGCTATCGCGGATGATCCGCAGAAGCTCGAGGTCCCGCTCACCTTGCCCGAGCGGGAGGATCTTCCGTCCAACGCGATCGCCGCCGGGATCCATTCCATTGAGGTTCACCGCCTTGAGATAGGGCTTCATCTTCACGAGTAGCTCGGGGAATCGGCCGAGGTGCTCGTGACCGTGGTGAAGGTTGTAGACCATCCCGACGTTCGCGACGCCCTTGCCCTTGAGCCGCTCGATGATTGCGATCTGGTTCTCTGGCTCGCCAAACCAGCCGCCGTGGTTATACAGCGCCAGCGAGCAGCCGATCTTGCCGGCCTCCTCAGCCAGAGGACGAAGCTTGGCCACGGCGGCATCGATCCGTCGTTCCTGCTCGGCGCCCGTCGCACGATCGCCACCGAAATCGAGGAGCACCCACAGCTCAGCCTTGGCCCCATGTCGCTTCAGCACGTCGAGGATGATCCGGGACTCGCGGTTCAGCTCGCCCGGCGCGACCCAGAAGGCATCGAGCGAGACATGATGCTTCTTCAACGCCTCGATCTCGGCGTCGAACGTCGGGATATGTTCGGCCCGCCAATCGTAGGCGAAGTGCTTGAACCCCAGCCGCTCCAGCATCGCTGCGCGCAGCTTCGGGGGCACGCTTCTTGCTGTCGAACGGGACGATGCACCAGGCGATGAGGTTGTCGCGTGCGAAGAGCTGATCGGTCGCTTGTTGTGCCGTCTTCTCCGCTGGAATGGACTGACGCGCACCCTCCAGGGATTGTGCGAATCCAAGCCTCGTCCAGGCCATCAGAATGATCAGGAACGCACACAGGAGGATCGTAGACGGCTTGCGGGTAGGTTTGCCTTGCAGGGAAAAGTTCATCATCATTGTTCATCCTGGTAGCGATTGTGCTTTGTCGCGAGAACCTAAGCCTGATTCAGGCCAACGAGTGAACGACGGCCTGATGTAGGTGCTTGAAGCAGGCCGAGAACATACGTTCGACATCCGCACGAGCCGCTCACTGACCGATGTGGGTGTCATGAAGTGGCACAATGGGACATCTTTT
Organism: uncultured Planctomycetota bacterium; assembly: GCA_963845755.1. Lineage (GTDB taxonomy): Bacteria > Planctomycetota > Planctomycetia > Isosphaerales > Isosphaeraceae > CAWJTV01. The sequence continues at coordinate 573,473 of CAWJTV010000005.1, read as the reverse complement.
TCCCAGGTCGCCCTCCCCGATCTCTTTGGCTGATATCCGGTTGCGACGACGACCTGAACCGGGCGGCGCGGTCCAGGCGCCCGTCTCGAGAGTGATCGCACGTGGGCCATACTCTCAGGATGCCGCAACTTTGGAAAAGCTTTAATGCACCTAGCGGGGATTTCGGCTGAGAGCCGCCCCAACTTTCAGCCCCAGCAGCAGATAAAAAATCCAAAATAATTTTTGGCCTGTGGTTTAGCGGGGCTCTTCGCGTCGCCCTGGGGGATCCGCGACACAACGGTTAATGCGCTCGAACTTGGCGTTTCGTCATCGGCCGGTTCCTGCAATCGGTGAAACAAAAGCGTATCCGGTGACCCTGGGACGAGAACTCACAGACCATAACGTACGAATCCCAGCCGATCGGATTGCTCAAGGCTTGCGCGATTCTTTGTCGATAGCGGCGTCCCAATTCATCCCGGGACTCGGTCCCGCTCAATTCCAGCATACATGAGAACCGGCTCGAACGGTAATCCGTACGTTCGCCGAACCGGGACACCTCGAGTTTGCCGAGCGGAACGACATGGTGCGCGATCGCGAGCGTCAACGCTGTTGCCGCCATCTCCATCAGCGGCTTGGCTTGCATGGTCGCTCGTAGGGGTTCCGCCTTGTTCACCGTTTCCCTCGATCGCCGCGGTTCTTGACAGCCGACATGGGGACTTCTAGAGTCAAACTGCATCCTGCAAGGCAGGTTAGGGCGGATCGGCCGCGTCGTCAACCACGGGGATGAGGAGGCTTCCAGCATGAAGTCCGATCAGGGGGTGACGCTGATCGCTAATGGCCGGCTCGTGGATGGGACGGGCGGGCCGGTCGTTGCGGACGCGGCCGTGCTGGTGAAGGACGGAAGGATCGCCTACTCAGGGCCGGCGCGAGGCGTCCCGGAAGTCCCGCCCGACGTACGCCGGATCGACGCACGCGGCGGGACGATCCTTCCGGGACTGGTCGAGGCGCATTTCCATCCGACGTATTTCAACGTCGCCGAACTTGCCGATCTGGACATCAAGTATCCCGTCGAATACGTGACGATCCTGGCCGCGTGCAACGCGAGGCTGGCCCTCGAATGCGGCTACACGGCCGCCCGCAGTGGCGGCAGCTTGCACAACATCGACGTCTGGCTGAAGAAGGCGATCGAGGAGGACCTGATCCCCGGCCCGCGGTTGGCCGCAAGTGGTCGGGAGATCTGTGGCGCCGGGGGATTGATGGACTGGAATCCCGAGCATCTCAAACTCGGCATGGAGGGCTTGATCCTGCTCATCAATGGGCCGGACGAGGGCCGAAAGGCCGTGCGTAAGTTGGTCAAGGACGGAGTCGAATGGATCAAGACCTATCCGACCGGCGACGCCGCTGCACCCGATACGGCCGACCATCACACGCTCTGCATGACGCTCGAAGAGATGACGGCCGTGGTTGCCGAGGCGCACAACTATCATCGCAAGGTGACCGGTCATTGCCGCGCGAATCAGGGGATCAAGAACGCCATCCGCTCCGGCTTCGACACGCTGGAGCACGGCACCTTCATGGACGCGGAGGCGCTCGACATGCTTCTGGAACGGAACACGCCCGTCGTGCCAGCCCTCCAGTTCGAGCATGCCAGCATCGTGAAGGGACCAAGCTTCGGGATGTCGCAGACGGTGGTCAATGGTCATAAGGAAACGCTCGAAGGGGGCGCCGAAGAGCGCCGGATGATCCTCAAGGCCGGCGGGCGGCTCGGAATGGGCGGCGATTACGGTTTCGCCTGGAACCCGCACGGCGATTATGCCAAGGAGCTGACGTTCTTCGTCCGCTCGGTGGGGTTCACTCCGATGGAGACGATCGTCTGCGCGACCAAGACCGGCGCCGAGATCATGGGACGCGATCACGAATTCGGTACGGTCGAGGCGGGCAAATTCGCCGACATCCTGGTCGTCAACGGCGACGTGCTCGCGAACATCGAATTACTGGAGGATCGTTCGCGCTTCATCGCGGTGATGCAAGGTGGTGTTGTCAAGGCGGGTCATCTCGCGGCCTCCCTGGGGACAGGCTGATGCCGGACGCTTTCGCGGACCAACTTGCCGCGGGTAACGAGAGCTATGAGAAGGGGGAGTTGGAACGGGCACGGGGGCACTTCGAGCAAGCCCTGAGACTGGTTCCCGGCTCGGTCCAGGCCCGTTACAACCTGGGCGTGGTCTATCGCGACCTGGAGCTGTCCGAGCTGGCCTGGGTTGAGTTCATCGATGTCCTGTCGCGCGACGGCCGGATGGCTGGTGCCTATAACAACCTGGCAATCCTCGAGGAACGACTGGGACTCCGCGACGCGGCCGAGACGCATTATCGCAAAGCGATCACATTGAACAACCAGTTCCCCGACGCCCACTTCAACCTGGGAATGCTATTGCTCCGTCTCGGTCGGTTCCGCGAAGGGTTCTCGGAGTGTGAATGGCGTTGGCAGACCAGCCGGTTCACGCCGTTCCGGGTCCCGCATCCGCTGTGGGATGGCCGACGACTGAACGGGACCCTGCTGGTCCACAGCGAGCAGGGCGCAGGGGACGCGGTACAGTTCGTCCGTTATCTCCCCATCGCGGCCGAGCGTTGCGATCGCCTCATCTTTTTCTGTCCCGAGAATCTGTTCTCGCTCTTCCGATCGCTCCCCGGTGTGGCCGAACTGCGCGGACCTGGGAACGTGCAGGTCTCCGAGTTCCACGCCTATCTCCCGCTGATGAGTTTGCCGCGCGTCCTGGGCACGACCCTGGAGACCGTCCCGGCGCGAGTTCCTTACTTGCAACCAGACCATCGATCGCTCGATCTGCGACCCGGGCCGATCCCGAACCCGCGCCTGAAGGTGGGACTCGCCTGGTCCGGCAGCCCGACCCACCTCAACGATCGGCACCGATCGTGCCGCCTGCTCGACTTCGCGCCACTACTGGATGTCTCCGACGTCGCATTTTACAGCCTCCAGGTCGGTCCCCGCGCCGGCGAGGTTCACCAACTCGCAGGTCGGAGCGGTATCGTGGCCGACCTGAGCGAGAGTCTGGGCGACTTCGCCGATACGGCCTCGGCCATCGAACAGCTCGATCTGACGATCAGCGTGGACACCTCGGTCCTCCACCTCGCGGGTGCCTTGGGCCGGCCAGCCTGGGGAATGCTGTCGGCGCGAAGTGATTGGCGTTGGCTGATCGATCGCGAGGATAGTCCGTGGTATCCAACCATCCGACTGTTCCGCCAGTCCCGGCTGGACGATTGGGCTGAGGTCTTCGGCCAGGCGGCGGCCGAACTCGCGAAGTGGGCCTCACAGAAGCGGGCTTGCGATTTCCAGCGCGGCGCCTAAAATTTCAAAGGATTCTGAAAGGTCGAGACAAACCGAAGGCGGAACGTGACTCAGGCGGGAATCCCCCCCACCTACAAGAGAGGAGGCTCCAGACCATGAACCCTCCTATCCGGATCGGTGCCGTGAGTTACCTCAACGCAAAGCCGCTCTATTATGAGCTTTGCGACCATGCGCCTGAGATCGTCCTGTCGATGGATGTGCCCAGCAGACTGGCCGAGCAATTAGCCGAAGGCTCGTTGGACGTCGCGTTGATCCCCTCTATCGAATATCTACGCGGTGTGGACCGTGGCTATGAGATCGTTCCCGATTTCGCCATCGCGGCGAACGGCCCGGTGCGGAGCGTGAAGCTGTTTACAAGGGTGCCCTGGGACCAAGTTCAACGGCTGGCGCTGGACGCCGGGTCTCGGACCAGCCAGGCGCTGGCGCGGATCTGGCTCGAATGGCGGCATGGAATCAGGCCCGCGCAGATCGAGCAATTGCCACTGGGCGTCTCGGTACTCGAAAGCACGGCCGACGCCGTTCTGCTGATCGGCGACCGGGCCATGAAGGTCCCGCACCAGCCGTTCCACGACGTCGTTGATCTGGCCGCCGCCTGGCGGGAGATGACCGGGCTTCCGTTCGTGTTCGCCCTCTGGGTGGCGCGCGGGGGAGTTGACCTGGGCGACCTGCCCGAAGCCCTGGCGCGCAGCCGGTCTGCCGGCCTGGCCCATGCTTCCGACCTCGCCGAGATCCATGGTCCCCGTCTAGGACTCGATTTCACGACGTGTTACGATTATCTCACTCGCGTCTTGTCCTACGACCTCGGCGAGCCGGAGATCGCCGGCCTGACCTGTTTCGCCCGACAGGCGGCACGGCACGGCCTGGCGCCGGAAGGAGTGAACCTTGTCTTCTACCGTGGCCGCGATCTTGCACCGCGCCGTTGATGGCGACCGGCTAGGATTCGAGGACGGAGTCGAGCTGTTCCGTTCGGCCTCGCTGCTCGAGCTCGGCCGCGCGGCCGATGCGGTCTGTCGTCGCCTCCATCCCGAGCCGTTCCGGACCTACAACATCGACCGGAATATCAACTACACGAACGTGTGTGCGGCGGTCTGCGACTTCTGCACCTTCTACCGTCGGGTGGGCGACAGCGACGCTTACGTCCTCGACCGCGACGTTCTGCTGCAAAAGATCCGCGAGACGGTGGATCTCGGTGGCGATCAGATCCTGATGCAAGGCGGCCTGCATCCGCACCTGAAACTGGAGTGGTACGAGGAACTGCTGGTCAACATCAAAGACCACTTTCCTGGCGTCAACGTGCATGGCTTCAGTGCGCCGGAGATCTATCACTTCACCAAGGTGGAAAAGTTACCCCTCCGGACCGTGCTGGAGCGACTGAAGGCGGCGGGGCTCGGCAGCCTGCCGGGGGGCGGAGCCGAGATCCTGGTCGATCGCGTCCGCAAGGCGATCACGCGGGGCAAGGTGATGACCGACAACTGGCTGGACGTTCATCGAGTCTGGCATGACCTGGGCGGCCGGTCAACGGCCACCATGATGTTCGGCCACATCGAGACGATCGAGGAGCGAGTGGAGCATTTCGAGCGCGTCCGGCAGTTGCAGGATGAGACCGGCGGATTGACGGCCTTCATCTCCTGGACGTTCCAGCCGGAGCACACCGACATGGCCGGCACGCCACCAGCCGGGGCGTTCGAATACCTCAAGACGCAGGCCATCTCCCGGCTCTACCTGGATAACGTGCCGAACATCCAATCGTCCTGGGTCACCCAAGGTCCCAAGATCGGTCAGATCGCGCTCCACTTCGGGGCCAACGACATGGGGAGCCTCATGATCGAAGAGAACGTCGTTTCCTCGGCCGGGACCGTATATCACCTCTCGCTGGAGGAGATCCGTCGGGCGATTCGCGAGAGTGGCTACATTCCTCGGCAGCGGAATGTCTTCTATCAGTATCTCGACCAGGCGCCGGTGGCGGCACCCGTTGAGGCGATGGCCGGCTAGACGGCTCCTCGCACGGCTCGTACCGGAATTCGGGACTGGCGGCGATCGGCCGGGGATGTGGGTATATCCGCAAAGGGGCTCTTGCTGGTCGGAACCCCGCCTTCTGGGAGCGCACATGTCGCGCTCTGTCATCGCCGCCGTCTTTGATTCTCAACTATTGACTTGATCGAGAGGCCCCTCGAGCGCTTAACAGATGGGTTGCGCCCAAGAACAGCCGATCTCCGGAGGCCTGAAGGGCCGCGGCAGCCCAGCCCCGGGTGAAACCCGGGGTCCACGGCTACCACGTCGCGGGCGGCCTGAAGGGCCGCAGGAGATTCCTCCGGCACCCCTTCAGGGTGCACAAGAAGGGCGCGGGGCACACGAGACCTGGGGTTTCACCCCAGGCTGGGTTCCTGCGGCCCTTCAGGCCGCCGGCGGACGTCCCCCAGCCTTCGGGCGGGGCTCGATCGCTCTCGCCGGAGAGGTGCGCAACGCAACCGTAAAGCGCTCTAAGGCAGGTCGATGTCGAAGTAATTCCAATCCAATTCGACGTCCATCTCCAGGCCCGAGGTCTGAGAGTCTTGATAACGGGCGGGGAGGGACGGTCCGTTCATTTGCGACGAAATATGCGCGTGATAATGGCCGCACAAGGCGCCGGGCCTGTTAGAGTTCACCTCGTCGATATCGAACGATCCATCGGGTTTAATCCAGCCGAGTGCGCAGTGTGCATGGCCTGAGTCCAAACAAATATACATATCGGTGACTGGATGACCGTGGTAGTTCACTCGGCCTGCGACGGAGGGCAGATCTGCCGAGGTTCGTGTTGCAGCCGGGGCTTCGAAATAGAGGATAAATGGGGCCAAGATCAGCATGACCAACCCCAACGTCATCAACCTTCGTGCAAGGTGTAAGTGCATATGCATCCGGATGGCTCCCGAGGAAGTCTTCGGCCCATCATCATGAGCCCTGAGGATCGCCGGTGGGAGAGCGTGCCAGCGAGCACAGAAGAGCGGGATCTCTGGGACTGGATCTTCGCCGGACCGCGTCGAAGACCGGTCCTGCCAAACTCGAAGACGTGCAAGGAGCCGAGATAAGGTGGAATCTCGGTTTTGACACGTGCTCCAACAGGTAGGTCAAGCGAAACCGAACTATTCTACTGCGCCCGTCAAGCCTCCTTGGATACCGTGTAAGTTAATAAACGTAAATTCAGGCCTCGAAGGAGTAACGACTCTAGCCCCTGCTCGAACTCAGCAAGTCGCGGGCCGTCTGACTGACCTGGGCCGATGAGTACCCTCCGGAGGTGCCAGGGTCGGCCCTCGGGCACAACGTAGATGGTCCGCTCGACAAATCCGGATATGACGACCGGGGCCGGGGATCAGCCTGGCAAGGAATTCTTCGTCCTGAAGATTCAGGAGTTGAGAACGGAGCTCAAAGTGCGATTCGGAGCACGCATGCGTTGTCGCTCTCGGGCAGCGAGTAAACCTTCAGGTGCACTGATTCACTCGTGGTTGCTAGCTCTCATCGGAAATGCCGATACTGGTGGCGTCGAACGGGCACTTAAGGGATGCCCTGACTGCCGGGTGACGGAGGAGTTGGGCCGGCGTGCCGAGTTGGAAGCCGCCAACTGGCCGGCTTCGATTGCGTCATGCTGGATCGGTCGGCCATGGGCACCGCGCTTCCAAGTTACATTCAATTTAATTCTGATATGATTGTAAGATCAGATTTTTGCAAGTCGATGGAGAGGGAACCCCGGATAATGATGGGTTTGACGCTTGCTGTCGCGATCAGTCGGACCTTGTCAGCGGAGGGGGTGGGATTCGAACCCACGGACAGGCGGAACCTGTCAACGGTTTTCAAGACCGTCCCGATCAACCACTCTGGCACCCCTCCTCGTGGGACTCCGGATTCGAGATTCGAGATTCCGGATAACCGACGACGGTGACCCGCGTGTGTGATCCCAAATCGAGAACCGAAGATCCGTTACTGGCCGACCTCCTCCAGGATATCATCGGCCACGTAGATTGGCACATCGACGGTCACGGCCAGCGCAATGGCGTCGCTGGGTCGGGAGTTCGACCTCGACGAGCTCGCCCTCATGCCGAATTCTGAGCTTGGCGTAATAGGTATGCTCGCGCAGTTCGTTGATATAGATGTCCTGTAAATCGCCCCCCAGCAGGTCGATCGTGCTGGCCAGCAGGTCGTGGGTCAACGGGCGTTGGGTTGACTGGTTCTTGACTCGCCGCTCGATACTCGACGCCTCGAAGAATCCGATCACGATCGGGAACATCCGATCCCCATCCACTTCCTTGAGGAAGATGATGTGCGAGTCGCTGGTCTCGTTGATGATGATCCGCGTGAGGTCCATCTGAACAGCCACGGCAATCTCACCTCGGTCAATAAGCAATAGGTCAGTTCGCCCGGATTCACGGCCGATGCCCGATCGACAACGTACCACGGACGACGGACCACGGACAACGGACAAAACTAAAGGAGTTTCAGGACCGCCTCGCGCTGCGCCTCGAGCTCGGCGAGTTTGGCGCGCGCCTGCTCGACGACCTCGGCGGGAGCCCGCGCCACGAACGATTCATTGCCCAGCTTCGCGCGATGACCGCCGATCTGGCGTTCAAGGTCGGACAGGTTCTTTCGTATCTTGGCTAACTCTGCCTCCCTATCGATCAGGCCCGTGAGCGGCAGGATGATCTCGACCTCGGGCAGCACGGCCACCGCGCACTCCGCTGGGCGCTCGACCGATTCCACGATCGATACCGATTCGGCCGGCGGCAGGCTCCGCAGGTAGGGCTCGCCCTGTCTTAGCCAATCGGCCACGGTCCCCTTCGCGACGAGGACCGGGGCAATCTTGGCTTCCTTCGGGACGTTCCGCTCGGCGCGCAGGTTGCGGATCGCCTTGATCGCCTCGCACCATTGCTCGACAGTCTGCCGCGCCGTCGCATCCGACCAGCCCAGCGGATTCGGCCAGGCGGCCACGCAAACGCTCTCTTCGGCGATCCTCGGCGCGGGGAGTCCGCGAACTGGAGCCAGACTGGCCAGGCCCTGCCAGACCTGCTCGGTCACGAAGGGCATGATGGGGTGGAGCAACCGGCAAAGTGCATCCAGGAGCGCGGCCAACACGCGCTGTGCCGTCGGACGGGCCGAAGGATCGCGGAGCCGAGCCTTCACGAACTCGACGTACCAATCGCAGAAACCACCCCAGGTGAAGTCCCGGAGCCGTCGCGCTGCCTCGGCAAATTGAAACTGCTCCAGGTCCGATGTGACACCAGCGATTGTCTGGTCCAGGCCGTCGAGGATCCAACGGTCCTCGACCGGCAATGTCTCTAATGCGATCTCGGCGGCCTCATAGCCTTCCAGGTTCATCAGGGCGAACCGGGCGGCGTTCCAGAACTTGTTTGCGAAGTTCCGCCCCTGCTCGAATCGCTCCGAGGTGTTGATCGTACGGCCGTCGGAGAGCTTCAGTTTCTCGACCGGAATCCGCAAGTCCTGAGTCTCCGTGGCACCGGCGGCCAGCGTGTATCGGAGCGCATCGGCACCGTGAATCTCGATGATGTTGACCGGATCAACGCCGTTACCGGCCGACTTCGACATCCGCTTGCCCTTACCGTCCTGGATCACCGGATGGATGTAGACGTCGTGGAACGGCACATCCTTGCGATTGAAGAGACCGAAGATCACCATCCGTGCCACCCAGAGCGTGATGATGTCGCGGGCCGTCGAGAGGACGCTGGTCGGGTAGAACTTCGACAGCTCCGGAGTCTCCTCCGGCCAGCCGAGCGTCGAATGCGGCCACAAAGCCGAGCTGAACCAGGTGTCGAGAACGTCGGGATCCTGTTCCAGGCGATGGCCCGGTCCTAACTCGTTGCCGGCCAGTTCCGACTCGCTACAGATGAGCCAGCCTCCAGACTCGCCGGGCTTCCAGGTCACGTCCGAGCGTCCGACGAATGCGAGCTTCAGATCGTCCTCGGTGCAACTGGCACAATGCCAGATCGGAATCCGATGCCCCCACCAGAGTTGTCGGCTGATGCACCAGTCGCGCTTCTCGGCGAGCCAGTCGAGGTAGCTCTTGGCGTATCGCTCCGGATGGATCTTGATCCGGCCAGAGGTCACGGCGTCCATCGCCTGCTGGGCGAAACCGGGCGAGCCGTCCGGATCGTCCGCCATCCGGACGAACCACTGATCCGACAGGTACGGCTCGATCGGGGTCTTGCTGCGATCCGAATGCTTGAGCGGCACCAGGTGCGCATCGATCCGCTCGAGCAGGCCCTGTTCCTTGAGATCCTCGACGACGCGTTTGCGCACAACGATCCGGTCGAGACCCGTGTACTTGCCGGCATTCTCGTTGTACGTGCCATCGGCGTTGAGCAGGTTGATCATCGGCAGGGCGTTGCGGACTCCGGCGGCGTAATCGTTCGGGTCGTGCGCCGGCGTGACCTTGACGACGCCCGTGCCGAACGACGGGTCAACCAGGATGCCATCGGCGATGATGGGGATCTGGCGGCCCGTCAAGGGCAGCTCGGCAGCCTTACCGATGAGGTGCTGGTAGCGCGAGTCGTCGGGATGGACCGCGACGGCCGTATCGCCCAGCATCGTCTCGGGCCGGGTCGTGGCGATGTGCAGGACCTCGCCGGTCGTCGAATCGGCGATCGGGTACTTGATGGTCCAGAGATGGCCCTGGACGTCCTCCGAATAGATCTCGTCGTCGGCCACGGCGGTGCGGAGTTGAGCGTCCCAGTTGACCAGCCGCTTGCCGCGGAAGATTTTGCCGGCGCGGAACAGGTTGAAGAACGTCCTGCGCACGGCGCGCGAGCAGACCTCATCGAGCGTGAACCTCGTCCGCTCCCAGTCGCACGAGCAGCCCATCAGCCGGAGTTGGCTGAGGATGCGGGCCTCGTACTCGTCCTTCCAGGCCCAGATCCGCTTTACGAGGGCCTCCCGTCCCAGATCATGCCGGGTCTTCTTCTCCTCCTCGAACAGACGACGCTCCACCACGGCCTGGGTGGCGATGCCCGCATGATCGGTGCCGGGCATCCAGAGCACGTCGTAACCCTGCATCCGACGCCAACGGATGAGCACATCTTGCAATGTATTGTTCAACGCGTGGCCCAGGTGCAGTGCCCCGGTCACATTCGGCGGCGGGATCACGATGCAGTAAGGTGGCTTCGCGCCGGACGGATCGGCATCGGCGTGGAAATAGCGACTATTGACCCAGAGATCGTAATAGCGCCGCTGGGCATCCTGGGGATCGTATTGCTTGGGGAGGTCGTTAAGAGTCATGCTCGGATTCTGTGAGTAGGGTCTACTTGCAGAGGACACGCCGGCTGCATACCGCTCAGGTCGCCGAACATCCGATCGCCGTGATCGGTCCAGAGCGTCCGTTCATCATCACTATAGCGGTCCGTCACGGCACACCGGAAGGACACTCCGGGCCTTTGTCCCGGTTCGCAGGGGCAAGGGATCGAGCCCGGGATTGATTCAGCCGAGGAGGTCACCAGACCGGCGGCTCCTGGGTCGAGGACTGGAGGGCCTGGACCAGGTAACTCATCTGGCCGATATGATTATTCAGGTGAGCCGCACACACCAGAAACAAGCCGAACCGGGTCTGGATCGGCATCTGCTCGGAGACCGGAGTGGCGAATCCCGCCTCATCCTGGAATTCGAGGGTCTGCACGACCTGATCCACGGCCTTCCGGAAGTTCGCCAGGAGCTGGTCGCGAGGGTGTTTCTCGGTGTCTGTAAACTCGTGTTCGCGGTGCCGGACATAGCCGGTACCAGCGACGATCGCCCCGATATAATGGTTCAAGTTACCGGTGAGATGCAGCACCAGGTGGCCGATGCTGTTGCCGAACGCGAATGGCTTGGTCCAGAGCCTATCTTCCGGGACGGCCAGCACGGCGCGTTCGGCGCGCCCGGCCAGATGGCGGAAATAGCGAGCGAACTCCTCGGACGTGATCTGGGCCAGAGTTCCAGGGTCGTTGTTCTGTACCATGGCAGTCTCCTTGGTCATGGTGGCGAGCGGCGAGAAGAGTCTCGGCACTCAACGGGACCAGGTTCCCGAGATTACCGGATCGCAACGGGCCGCTCGCCCCTCGTCCGCGAAACCGCGGGCGCGGCGCGTCCATCTTTCGAAAGCTTATATTCGAATGCGTCTGCGAGTGCCCGCCAACTGGCTTCGATGACGTTCTCGGACACACCTACGGTCCCCCAGACGTCATCGTTGTCCTTGCTTTCAATGACGACCCGGACCCTCGCCGCGGTACCGGCTCGCTCATTGATGACGCGGACCTTGTAATCGACGAGGTGCATCTCCTTGAGGCGGGGGAAATGCCCTTCCAGCGCCTTCCGCAAGGCGCCGTCCAGGGCATTGACCGGGCCGTCGCCTTCGCTCACCGTGTGCTCGATCGTATCGTTGACCCGGAGCTTGATGGTGGCCTCGGTCGAGGTCGAGACTTCGCGCCGAAATCGCCGCTGACGCTCACATGGTAGCCGAGCACCTCGAAACCCGTGCGGTGCCGGCCCGCCAGCCGCTCGACCAGGAGGACGAACGACGCCTCGGCGGCCTCGAACTGGTAGCCTTCATTCTCCAGGTCCTGCACCGAGTCCAGGACCTGCGCGAGCAAGGCATCGTCCTGCTCTAGCCCGTGCTCGCTGAGTTTCTCGGCGATATTCGACTTCCCCGACAACTCGCTGACGAGCACCCGGCGCTCATTGCCGACGGTCGCCGGGTCGATATGCTCGTAACTGATCGCGTTCTTGCGGATCCCGTGGACGTGCATACCTCCTTTATGGGCGAAGGCACTGGCGCCGACGAACGGCTGGCCCGGCCGGAAGTTCATATTGGCCGTCTCGTAGACGTAGCGCGAGACCTCGGTTAGATGCGCGAGTTGACCGGGAAGCAGGACCGAGGATCCAGGGTATTTCAATGCCAGGTTGGCCGCCACACTGCAAAGGTTGACGTTGCCGCAACGTTCGCCCAGGCCGTTGATCGTCCCCTGGACCTGTCGCGCACCATGGCGGACCGCCATCAGGGCGTTAGCGACGGCGAGGTCACCATCGTTGTGTGTGTGGATACCCAGGGGGACCTTCACTTCGCGAACGACCTGATCGATGGCGGCGGCTACCTCCTCCGGCAATGCCCCTCCGTTGGTGTCGCAGAGAACGATCCAGGCCGCGCCGGCATCCGCGGCCGACTGGATGGTTCGCAGGGTATAATCCGGATTACGCTTGAACCCGTCGAAGAAATGTTCCGCATCGTAGATGACCTCGGGCGCGGATGCGGCGCAGAAGGCTACCGAGTCGCCGATCATCCGAAGATTCTCCTCGAGCGACACGCCGAGAACTTCGTGGACGTGCAGGTCCCAACTCTTGCCAACAATCGTGATCGCCGGAGTTCGGGCTTCGACCAGTGCCTTCATCCCCGTGTCGTCCTCAGCGGCAATATCCCGGCGACGGGTCATGCCGAACGCCGTCACTTTGGCATGAGTCAGATCGAGATCGCCAACGGCGCGGAAATAGGCGGCGTCCTTGGGGTTGGAAAGGGGATAGCCTCCCTCGATGTAGTCGAATCCCACCGCATCCAGCCGCGCCGTGATCAATAGCTTATCCTGGAGCGAAAAATTGACTCCCTCGCCCTGGCTGCCGTCGCGTAACGTGGTATCGTACATGAAGATGCGTGTCATTGATCCTCGATCCGCGGTCCTTCGTGGCTGGTGATACGGGTCCGGCCCCAGGCGTTCGGTCATCCTCTGCACTCAGAGTCTGTCCCCGAAGGGGCCGGTCCGGGCGAGCGGGGGGCGTCAGCCCCCTGTCTTGGAGGTCCGTCGCTCACCGGACAGGGGGCTGACGCCCCCCGCTCGCCCTTCTGGGACCGACTCTAACGTGCTCAGAACCTCGGGGATTCCATCCCTTCTTCCGTAAGGGCGATAAGTAAGGACATCCTGGGATTCTAGCAAATGCAGCCGCCTCCTCGACAGATGACACGCGCACGGTCAGGAGGTTCGCCGGTGGATCGACCGTTCGCCGTTTCGGAGTCCTTGTCGGAATCCCTTGCCGAGCCATGACTTCCGTGCTCGGATCGATCAGAACGGGCGTCACGACCATCCTCATGTCTCACTCCGGCACGGGCGGTACATCCCGATGGAGTCGCCCGAATTCCGAGTTGCTTCGGGTTGCGTATTGTGAAGGTGCTCGTTAGGTTACGAGTTTGATTATTCTCGTTTTTCCCGTTATCAGAGGAGGAGGCTATGCGGAAGACTCAGATGGTGACCGATCGCGAGCTGGAGATCATGAAGGTCTTGTGGGTTCGCGGGCGGGCCAGCGTGCGCGAGGTGCAGGAGGACTTGAACCGGACAGCGGGTCCGGTCGCTTACAGCACCGTGCAGACTCTACTCAACATCATGGAAGATAAGAAAGGACTGGTTCGACACGTCGTCGAAGGCCGTACGTTCGTCTACATCCCCAAGAAGTCGTCGGAACGCACGATCGGCGAGTTGACACGCCGATTTGTGGATCGAGTCTTCGACGGGGCTCTGGACCGCGTCATGGTCGCTCTGCTAGGCTCAAAGTCTCCGACCGCCGAGGAATTGGACCGGCTGCGCGTTATGATTGACGAAGCGCAGCGTCAGTCGAGCCTCGGAACGGAGGTCAGCGAGCTGTGTGCAGTCGAGGAAACGTGATGTCACCTTTCTCCCGGCGTGAGTGACCGGAGCGGACTCGACCATGAGCGCTTGGGAGTGGGTGGAGACGGAAACCTTCGATGCCGCCTTGTCGGCTAGTCTTTTCTTCAGTGTGGTCGTGCTGGCGATGCTGGCGTGTCGCCAACCCGCGCGACGAATCCTCATCGCACGGGTGGCGCTGCTAGCATCGCTGGCGATCATCCCCCTGACCCGTCTGAATTCGTTACCTCGACTCAACCTGGTGAAGGTTGTTCTCTCCTCCGAGTTGATTCCCCGCCCCTTTTTCCCGTCTGCCTCGTCTGACGAACCTCCTCAACCGTCAGCAGTTTCGGCTTCTCCGGGCTCGGGTCCGATCCCGACATTTCGAGCCATGCGGCTGCGCCCGAGGTCATGGTACTGGAGGTGGGTCGCACATTTCGTGGTCGTGCTCGTTCTGGCCGGGATGAGTGCTGGCTTTGCCTGGCTCCTCCTGGGTTTCGGAGGCGTTCAGTGGCTGATTCGACGGTCGCATCCGCCCTCAACGGCCTCTCGCCTACTCCATGAACAACTCGTCACACTCGGCTCGCATCTCTGGAGACGGTCGGCGTTACGCGTGTCAACGCGTGTCCATCGCCCGGTCGTGGTCGGTTTGATCCACCCGACCATTCTGATCCCGTTCTCATTGGATCTCCCGTCCGGCGATCTGGAGTCGTTGCGACTGAGCCTTCTCCACGAGCTGGCTCACGTCGAAAGGTACGACTACGGGTTCAATGCTGTGGCCAACCTGGCTCAGACCGTTTGGTTCTTCCTTCCGCACACCTGGTGGCTCCGATCGCAGCTTATGATCGATCAGGAGTTTCTCGCGGACCAGTCCGCAGCCAGGGAATACGGGGCATCGTCGGAATACGCCTCATCGCTACTACTCATGGCGGCTAACGGCTCGCTCGAGGGCCCGGCCGGTACCAGCGAGTCGGCTCCGACCTCGACTTCCAGTGAAATAGCGGTCGTGCCGTCCGCTCTGTTCCAGCGAATCCTGATGTTGCTCCATTGTCCGTTCCCGATCGAGACCCGTACGCCCCGCTTCTGGTCATGGGCCTTGAACCTCGCGGTAGTCGGAGCATCGGTGCTCGCGGCCTGCCTGGTCATCCGCTGGCCGAACGTCGAAGCCGTTGGTTCGCCCTCGAATACGCGACCAATTCCGGTCTCACGCCGATTTCATGTCAAATACTTCGTAGCGAAGCCGCTGCCCGGTTGACCGAACGGTCGGTCGGTCGCCTACGAGATGCCCTTGGCCCTGCCTTCATCATTCGATCTCGATGTTGAGGTGCTTTCCACGGCGAACGACCTGGAGCAAATCCGTATCGCCGGCTACCTTTTGAAGAAGGCAGCATCTTCCCCGGCGAACCCCACCACGTGGATCGATTGTTGGTAATTCCTGGCGCCGAGTCCATCTTCATCGGGATCATCGCAACGTGATCGTGGAAGTTGACGGACAACCCGTGTCCGATGAGCCGTTTTCCGAACCTTCGTCCGATCGGCTGACGATCGAGCCTGGTTCCCAGAGTGCGGCCGAGTTCCGAGAACTGACCGTCTCGTGGTAATCGGTCCCGCTGCATCAGATCGTTCCGCGTCCATCTCAATTCTAGCTGCCAGTTCGGCAGCCTATCCGACTCAGTGACAATCCCAAGTCTGAAATCTGCCATTTTGGCGGGTTCTCGTATCACCTGGCGACTGCCGCAGACAGGCCTCCTTCCAACTGGCTTGTCACAGTTCTTTATCAATTCTAGAATTACGTTGAGATCGCAGGAATTATCATTCCGCACCCAGAGATGGTACGAAGGCTGCTTAGTGAAGGTGAACAGAAAGTCTTCGGATCGATCTTAGAATCTGTTCCCTAAGTCCCCTCCTGAGCCCCCGGAAGGGGGAGGAAGCACGTAGCCAGGGGCGTGAGCCCCTGGACGAGGGGAGTTCCTCCGATCCGGGAAGCCCCGGAGGGGCGACAGAAACCCTGTGGCCCTGAGGACTTCTGTCGCCCCTCCGGGGCTCGAACGACGGTCGAGGGGGTCGCGGTCGATCGTCCAGGGGCTCACGCCCCTGGCTACGGCCGGTCGCCCCTCCGGGGCTCTGTGGAAACGACTCTGAGTGGTCTGGTGGTTCCGGTCGGAGCTGAGACAGGGCAGGCGAGGGAATACCATGGGTGGGCTGCACTGGCAGAGACGTTGGGATCCATTTCGCGAATTGCAACGTGAGGTCGGCCGTCTTCTCGAATCACTGGATCCTTTTCAGGCCACGCGTCGCGCAGAGGTCTATCCACCCCTCAACCTCTATGATGCGGGCGATCACTATATTCTCTCGGCACAGTTGCCGGGGATCGCGCCCGGTGACATCGAGCTGACCATCACGGGCGAGACGCTGACGATGCGGGGCGAGCGGAGACGGGCCGAAGGAGTCCGAGACGACAATTACCGACGACAGGAGCGCCCCATGGGCCGTTGGTCCCGGACTGTCACATTGCCGGACCGAGTGGAAAACGGCCAGGTTTCGGCCTCCTTCACCAATGGAATTCTCACGGTCAACCTCCCCAAGGCGGAGGGAGCCAAGCCCCGTCACATCGCGGTCATCGGTGTCTCCGAGGCGGTCTGACGGCAGAGGTGGCTCACAAGCCGGTTCCTCGACGACCCTCGTTCGGCCGTTCTTGGAGTCCGCCGGTTCGCCAGCCGCGGTATCGCCTCGATGCGAGTGCCATGAGTCGATTCCCGGCGAGATTCGGGATAGCCGATTCCCTAACTTAGGTCGGGAGCCAAGAAGATCCATGAGCGCGGAAAATCCGACGATCCGAGTACGCGTGGGGTCGCCTCCGCCCGAGGAGGTCTCGCCGAGCCAGGCCCGCGAGGATATTCCCCAGGTGCTCCGATCCTTTACACCGCCGATCGACATTCACGAAGGGCCGGACGGTCTGATCCTCGAGGCCGACTTGCCCGGTGCCAACGAGCAAAACCTGACGATCCAGTTGGAGGACAACGTCCTGAGTCTCCAGGCGCGGATCGATTCCCCGGCGCCCTCAGGGGCGCGGCTGTTACACGAGGAATACTGTCTAGGTGATTACCGGCGCTCCTTTATTCTCAGCGACGAGGTTGACAAAGACCGGATCGTCGCGGAACTCAAGAACGGAGTCCTGCGGCTAGTCCTCCCCAAGTCTGAAGGAACCCGTACGCGCCGAATCGAGATCAAGTCGTAAATCTACCCTGTCGCACCCACCGGGAGATTCCCGGATTGGTGTATGGAGCCACGCTCCCACGGTGGACCTTCTACGGAGCCCGAACGTGTCTCGACCGAGTCAATGGCGTCGTGAGGCGACCAATGCGTTTCAAGTCCTCCAGCAGGAATTGAACCGCCTGCTGGAGGATTATTTGCAACCGCCCGGATTCCGCAGCGCCGCGTCACCGGCAACCGATCTGGAGCCGACGGCCTGGATTCCGACGGTCGACGTGTTCGAGACACCCGATGCGATCTTCATCCACGCCGAAGTACCGGGCGTCGATCCCGCGTCGATCGACCTGGCCGTCACAGGCAATACTCTCACGCTTCGCGGAGTCAAAGAGGAAGCGGAACTGCCGGAAGCCGTGTTCCCGGTCCGTGAACGCGTCTTCGGCCTCTTCTCTCGCCAGATCACGCTCCCGAATCAAGTCGATCTGGAACGCGCCGAAGCCGAAGCGAGCCATGGAGTCTTGAAAATCCGGCTCCCGAAACAAACGGCCGTCAAGCCTCGAACGATTCCGATTCGACCGTCGTAATAGCCGGCCGCGCGACTTGAGCAGTCGGGCCGATTCCTTACTCCCAGAGTCACAGCTTTGTGGTAAATTGGACTTGTTACGTCCTTTGTCACAATCAGCGGAGCTCCATCACATGGAGATTGACAAGATCATCACCTACTCGGCGATCGGGGTCGCCGGATTGGTTCTGCTCATATTCGGGCTCGACCTGGCCGCGGGGATCTTCGGTCGCTACATCGCGATGGATGTACTCTTCATCCTGGCAGCGGCGTTCCTGTTATGGCAGGGCATCGAGACCGTGTTGGAGTTGCGTGAGACGACAGCGCCCGGGGGTTCGACGGGACCTCACCGTCGGAGATCGACCGGTGAGGTCCTTGATCATCGAGACCGTTGACGATCGGCCGTGACCCGCTCCACGAGCGAGTGGACCAAGCCCTCCCAGGTATATTCCCTGGCTTCGACGGCGACGTCCCAGCCGAGGCGGGAGGCTGTCTCCGAAGTGACCGGGCTGAGGCTCGCAAGGCGAACGTCGCGGCCAACCCGCTGTCGTGCAGCAGGCGGCAGTAGCGCGTGGAGCTGCATCACGATGGCGGAACTGGTTATCGTGATCCAATCGACGGTACCCGAAACGATTCGGCCGACGAGATCATCCGGCAACGACTCGACATCGGCATGATGGTAAACGGCCACCTGAGCGACTTCGGCCACCTGCTGGAGTTCGTCCTTCAGCAGAGTTCGACCGCGGTCGGCTCGGGCGAGGAGGACTTTGCGTCCCTTGGCCTTCTGCAGGAGTGCCGCGGCCAGAGACTCCGATCGGTACGATTCCGGGACGAGGTCGGCACGGAGGTGGAATTCGCCCAGCGTCTCCGCCGTGACCGGTCCGATGGCGGCGATCTGGAGGTGGCCGAGAGCCCGCATGTCCCGGCCCGATCCTTCCAGGCGCTCCATGAAAAATCGGACGCCGTTCGAGGAAGTGAAGACCAACCACTCGTAGTCGCG
This sequence comes from uncultured Planctomycetota bacterium, assembly GCA_963845755.1. GTDB lineage: Bacteria > Planctomycetota > Planctomycetia > Isosphaerales > Isosphaeraceae > CAWJTV01. The sequence goes on along the minus strand of CAWJTV010000005.1, from coordinate 554,727 downwards.
CAATTCCTCGATCGCACGATCGAGCGGCGCGGGATCGGCGATCGGGCGGATTTCCACGGTCGGTGCCAGGATGGCCTCCGCACCGAGTGCCTCCAGGATGGCCGCGGCATGACTGGCCTCGTCCGCGGGCCGCGTGATAATTATTCTCTGGCCGAAGAGCGGCAGACTTTCGTACCAATCGAGCCGGTCTCTGAGGGCGACGACTGGACCAACGACCAGAAGCGCCGGGGGCTGAACGCCTGCGTCGCGCGCGGCCTCCGCCGATGGTCGCCAGCGTGGCCACGTGTGTACGTTGTGCGGACAGGGTCCCGGACTCGATGACCGCGGCCGGCGTCTCGGCGGGCTTTCCCTCCCGGATGAGCGTGCGGCAAATCGACGAGAGGTGTGTCACACCCATGTAGACCACGAGCGTGCCCGGGAAATGGGCGAGGGCCGGCCAGTCGAGGCCGGCGCCCGGCTCTGCCGATTCCGGGTCGGTATGACCCGTGACGAAGGCCACTGCCGAAGCGCAGTCACGATGTGTCACGGGGATCCCGGCAAAGGCGGTGGCACCGACCCCCGCCGTCACACCCGGAACGATTTCGAACGGGATGCCCGCGGCCCGGAGAGCTCGAAGCCTCTTCGGCCCCACGCCCAAAGATCAGTGGATCGCCTCCCTTGAGACGAACTACGGAGTCGCCCGCCTTCGCGTGCTCGATCAACAAATCGTGGATCCGGTCCTGCGTCATTGTGCAGTGACCGACCGACTTGCCGGCGCAGATCCGCAGGGCCTCTCGCGGAGCGAGATCGAGCAGCCGTGCACTGGCGAGATGGTCATATACCACAACATCCGCGCGCAAGGACCGCCGCGCCGCGCCGGGTTAGCAATCCGGGATCGCCCGGTCCGGCGCCGACGAGGTAGACCTTGCCCCTGCGATTCATGGTTTGGGAGTCGGGGGATTCCAGCACACACCCCGTGCTCGTTGAGCACCCTCCGGCCGTCAACACCAACCGATCCTGAGCACACGCGTCGAATGACCTCTCAACTCTTCACGCCCGGCAATCCTTCTCGTTTCCAGCCACTGATCATGAGAATACCCAGTTCGTACAGCAGGATCATCGGACCGGCCAGAAGCATCATGCTGAACGGGTCCTGTCCCGGCGTGAGGACCGCGGCGGCGACCGCGATGACCATGATCGCCATCTTCCGCTTCGATCTATAGTCCTCGACCGTGAAGATGTTGATTCGCTCCAGAAGCAGCATGATTAATGGAGTCTGAAACGCCAGGCCAAAGATCAGGGGAAGGAGCGTCGCGAAGCCCATCCACTCGCTCAGGCGGAGCGTCGGGGCGACCCCGAGGTAGACGTTGAACTGGAGGAGAAACGTCAAGGTGATCGGCAGAACGAAGAAGAAGCAGAGGAAGACCCCAGCCAGGAACAGGCCGAGTGAGAACGGCAAGTACTTCGTGACATAACGCCGCTCGTGGCGATAGAGCCCGGCGGCGACAAAGGCCCACCCCTGGTAGAAGACCCAAGGACTTGCGAGGATCAGTCCGCTCACGAGCGCAACCATGAAGAAGATGGTGAGCGTCTCTAGCGGTGCCAGCGAGACGAGGCTTTGATCGATCTGGACGACTGCGTCTCGCGTCGCCGAGATGAAGCCCGATGTGAAGAAGGTCAGCGGCAGACTCATTGTCTGCCCTGTTAGCACACCGGACTCCGGCAGCTTGAGATCCGGTGCAATCTTCTTGAGTTCGGCGACGAACGAATCCGCGGGGATCTCCGCCAGGATCGGCTGAGTCACGGTCTTCTCGAGTTCCGCCTTCTCTCGCTTCTTTTCGTACTCCTGCTTGTAGAACGCATCCAGCGCCGCCTTGGCTGGGGCTTCCATGCTCCTCATCACATGCGAGGCGATGTCGAGCGGCGGGATGAAAACCACCACAACGCCGGCCAGTAATCCAAGCAGGGCCAGGATCAGGCGGAGGCGGAGCTCCTCGATGTGCTCGCCGAAGCTCATCGTGACCATGGACTGCTCTTCCGTGAAGAGATCTTGTTCGCTATTCATGGAAAGGGACCATCCGATTGGGGCCAGGATGGAAATCGCCGAGAACGGCGGGTTGGGGAGGAGACGCGGGTTGCAACGGCCAGTCCCGAGGCCGGAACCCTTTCTGGCGGCACCGCGTGTCGGCCTCGCGGGGACGGCCGATCAGGCGGGAGCGTTCCTGTCATCCGAGCTTACCACAGGCGGCTCGATCGTTGCCAGAGCTTCCCGACTCAACTTCGCGCCCTTCGCGCAACCCGTTCGGCGCCGACGCGGTCTGCGGACTTCCGCACGATGGTCATCGGAGCAGAGTTGTTAGAGTCTGTTCCCTAAGTCCCCTCCTGAGCCCCCGGATGGGGGCGGAAGCACGTAGCCAGGGGCGTGAGCCCTGGTCATCTACACAAGTCGTAACCCATTTTGAAGTAATGAGTTGCAATGGGAAACAGGGCCACGCGCGGGCAGTGTACACTACATGTACAGTATATACACCTGCGACGCATATTTTTATCAGGATTTCGCCGATATTGAGATTTCCCGCGAAAAACCGATAAATTATCTAGTGCACATATAACATTATTAGTATAAAATGATCGATTTGGCCACGGCAACTTGACGGAACCCATTGTTCCCTATGGATCTATGACTTGTGTAGAACAACGAGGGCGTGAGCCCCTGGACGAGGCGAGTTCCTCCGAACCGGGAAGCCCCGGAGGGGCGACAGACACCCTGTGGCCCTGAGGACGTCTGTCGCCCCTCCGGGGCTCGAACGACGGTTGAGGGGATCGCGGTCGATCGTCCAGGGGCTCACGCCCCTGGCTACGTCCGGTCGCCCCTCTGGGGCTTTGGGAACAGACTCTTAATCGAGCGGGTGTATCGCCCTTTCTCGAAGGGTGCAGCGAAGACAGGGCTAAGGTCAAGGATGACGTTGGGATCCGGGGGCAAGCGTGGGATGAGGATCCGTGGCGAAGGATCGCGGATCGTCCAGGCATGGACGTCGCAATCGGGGCGCCGCGTCGCGCGCGGCCAATGCATGATAGTCACCACGGGGCAGGGGGCCGGTGAATCGGGAGCCGACGGCCACCCAGCGAGACGTCGAATTCGACGAGGTGGACCTTATGCTCGATCGTCCTTCGACCCTTGTATTGCAACTTCGCTCATAATAGGCGGCGGACGTGCCCTCAAGCACATTCGGCCTGGGTGCGATGGCCACGCTGACGGAGTGGTCCAAGCTCGACGCGGCAGAGGGCTTCGGGACGAAGGTGTTTCCTCGCGGCTTTCCGGACCTGGGAGGGGGTGATCGCCGCGATCCGATCCGGCCAGTCCTTGGGATCATCGAGCGGGAGCCCGAAGCGCTCCAACTCGAGCAGGCGCTCGGCTCGCTGCTCGACGGTCTGGAAGTCGAAGACCCAGGCGCCGGTGAGGTATCGACGAACGCGATCGACCTCATCATCAGAGAAGGCTCCTGAGCGCATGGCGCGGATCTGGTCCGTGATCGTGGCGACGACTCGATCGGCCTCCTCGGGCGTGGTACCGGCATACACGCGGAAGAGTCCCGGGAGGATGTCGGCCGAGTCGGTCATGCCACCGCCGATCGCATAAACCAGCCCCAGCTCGTCGCGGACGATCCGGCCGAGTCGGTCGCTGAAACCCGGGCCACTCCCGAAGATATGGTCGAGAATGACGAGCGCGTCGTAGTCCGGATGGTTGCGGGTGACGCCAAGGTGGCCGAGGAGGATATGAACCTGATCCCCCGGCTGCTGGATGCGGCGGACGCGCGGGCGGCCGGGTCGGGGCACCGACGGCAGCGGAGGTAGCCCGCGGCCACGAGCGGGCCAGCCGCCGAACCGAGCCGCAACCAGCCGTATCAAACGCCGAGGGTCGAAATCTCCCGTGGCGATGAGGATCGTCCCTTCCGGCGCGAAATAGCGCCGGTGGTGGTCGACGACATCCTGTCGGGTCAAACGGGCCAGCTCGCGGTTCCCGGCACGCGCGTCCCGGCTCAAGGGGTGCGCGCCGTAGACCAGGCCGCGGAAGCTCAGATCAGCTCGGAATGCTGGATCATCCAGGTCGCCGCAAAGCTCAGCACCGATCCGACGTGCAACCCTTCGGATCGCTTCCGGGGGAAACGCCGGATGGATCGTCACGTCAGCCAGGATCTCCAGACCCAGTGCCAGGTCTTCGGCGCGAGCCCGGACCGAACCTCCCGTCGAGCCCACTTCGAGCGAAGCTCCGGCATCCTCGATGGATTCGGCAACCTTCTCGGCCGACCGAGTCGCAGTTCCTTCTTCCAGCAGCCGCCCAGTGAGCGCGGCGAGGCCCGGCTTGGCCTCGCGAACGCTCCCCGCGTTGACATACAGCTCCAGCGCGACGACTCCCGACCCCGGCCGCCTTTCGAAGACCAGTTTCAGTCCATTATCCAGCACGACCCGGCGCGGCCGGTAATCCGCGAGGCGCGAGATCCCGCCCGGGACCGACAGGGCTCGTGCCGAAGACGCGATCGGACGGTCTGGCCCGATGGTCGGCTGGCTCGTCATCCGTTTTCCCCTCGCCGGAACGTCGCCCAGGACTGCCGCCGGGGCGAGTGGTACGGGCCCCTCCACAAGAGCCGCCGGCTCGACGACGACGCGGGGCAATGACCATCCGACGGTGAGAGCCTCGTCATTCAGGTACCTCGCGGCGGCGCGGCGGATCTCGTCGGAGCCGACCGCCATCGCCGCGCGATGTTCGGCGGGCCACATCTGCCAGTTACCCCAGAGCGCCGCGTTGCCCAAACCAGAGGCAAGTGCTGCAAGGTCCTCTCGTTCCCATCGCCACGCCGCCTCAAGGCGTTGTTGCGACCGCGCCAGCTCCTCGGGCGAAGGACCGGGATCGGCGAGGCGAACCAGCTCGTCGCGGACACGTTTCTCGATGTCGGACGGGTCGATACCGGAGTCCGCCTCAAGCTGGATGAAGAGTTGCCCGGCGCGTTGTGCCGCCGCGTGGGAGGCCTCCACCCAGGTCGCTGGGCCGTCTTTCTCGACCAACGACTGCCAGAGCCGCGACCGTCGCCCGAAGCAGAGCAAATCGGCCAGGACCTCAAGAGCCGGGACGTCGGCGTGCCCACGCGACACGGTTCGCCAGCCGAAGAGTCCTCGAGCCACTCCATCCGTCTCGGCCATCATGAAGTCGCGCCGCCCCGATTGCCGTGGTTCGACGATCGTCGGACGCGACGCGGGCACATCGCCCGCGGGGATCCGTTCAAATGCGACGGCGATCCGGTCCAGTGCGCGGTCGGGATCGACGTCGCCGACCACGACAAGCACCGCTCCGTTGGGCCGATAGTGCTCCCGGTAGAACTGGATCAAATCCTCGACGCCAATTCGCGCAATGTCATCCGGCCAACCCAGGATCGGGTTGCGATAGGGATGCCTCAGGTAGGCGAGGGCCAGGTGGTTCTGGTCGAGCCGCCCCTGGGGAGAATTGAGTTCGCGGGCACGCTCCTCGCCGATCACCCGGCGTTCGAGATCAACCTCGGCCGGATCAAACCGCATTCCACACATCCGGTCCGCCTCGATCGTCAGCGCCAGCTCCCAACGATCCGACGGGAACGCAAACCAGTAATGGGTGCTGTCCTCGCCCGTCTCCGCATTGCACTGGCCCGCGGCCGACGAGACGACGCGGTCGATCTGACCCTTGGGGAACTGTTCGGTCCCTTTGAAGAGCATGTGCTCGACGAAGTGGGACAATCCCGTCAACCCGGGAGGCTCATCGTACGAGCCCACGGGATAGTAGAGATCCGAGACCACAACGGGCGCACCGCGACGCGGCAAGACCAGGGCCTTCAGCCCATTCTCCAGTCGTCGCTCGGACACCGGGAGTTCGCCGCCCACGCCGTGCGAGAGGCTTCGGTCGAGACGTCGGGCCATGGCTGCCTCTTGCTGTCGTCGTGACGAGGATGTCGGCGGAACGATCAACGCAACAAAGTCCCCGGGCCTAACGGTCTGAGAGGAGGATTTCGCACCTATTCCAGGGCGAAGTCGGTGAACTCTCGTTTGATCTAGGATTAGAATGCGAGAGTGGTGTCCTGGTATGGCACTCCGGCTGCGACCAGCTGGTTGGCGATGCTTTCCTCGGTCTCATGGTGCTCGAGATTCCATCGAATTGGACGATGTTCGGATCGACTGAACGCGTCCGGTCGTGCTCGAGCAAGTCTTGTTTCACCGCCTCAAGAATCACGTTGTCGGCTGGCATTCCCCAAGGTTCTCCACGTCCATGGCTTCCCGGTTGACATTATATCACGCGCGGTCCGGATGAAGTCACTCGTCACGCCAGCACACTGCAATATCGAAACTACGCGGTTCTGCAGAATTGGCAACGGATTCCTGGCTCATCGTCGCGGATTCTCGGTCTTGTGACCAGGATAGGATTCTGCGAGGCGATCTCTCGACAAGTCATTGTTGAGGCAGAGGTTGGATCGATCAACTCGCCATCGTGAGGCGACCCAGACTCGATGATTGTGATCGGCTTTTTCGCAGTCACGGTTCTACTTGAACGCGGTTACTTATCCGCGCTGTGGACATCCTGGCCTTCCGAGAGTTACAAATAGGGCGTCCTCCTGACCTTGAAGTCGAATCGCCCCCATCAATCAGGTAGCATCCTCAACGCAACATGCCCACGATTCCGCTGTATCCCCTGCGTTTCGAGCCGATCCTCCGCGAACTCATCTGGGGAGGACGCCGACTCGGGACGGTCCTGCACAAATCAATCGGCGAGGCGTCGGATTACGCGGAGAGTTGGGAGGTCTCGGATTACCACGAGCAAGTCAGCGTGGTCGCCGAAGGACCGCTCGCCGGAACCACGCTGCGCGAACTGGTCCAGAGCCGGTCGAGCGAACTGCTGGGCGCCGCCGTCGGACCGCTCGACCAGTTCCCGCTCCTCGTCAAGTTCATCGACGCGAATCAAGACCTGTCAGTCCAGGTCCACCCGGACGACGAGAAGGGTCGTCGCCTGGCCGGTGACCACGGCAAGACCGAAGCCTGGGTGATCCTGGCCTCAAAGCCGGGAAGTTGGATCTATGCCGGTTTGAAGGCCGGTGTCACCCCCAGCGATCTCGAGGCCGCAATCCGATCGAGTAACGTCGAGCCGCTGCTCCACCGATTCGAGGCCCGGCCTGGCGACTCGATTCTGATCGAGGCCGGGACGGTTCACGCGATTGGGTCCGGGGTGCTCCTGGCAGAGATTCAGCAAATGTCGGATGCCACATTTCGCATCTACGATTGGAATCGGGTTGGGCCCGACGGCAATCCCAGACAACTCCACATTCGCGAGGCCATGGAGTCGATCGACTTTCATCGCGGACCGGTCGATCCGATCGCTCCCGAGAAAGACGTGATCGCTGGCGTCGGAACACGGGAGCATCTGGCCCGATCGCCCTACTTCGACCTCGTGAGATTGAACCTTGCGCGGCCCACCATGATCGGGAGCCACGACCGATTCACGATTCTCATCGGACTGCAAGGGAGCTCCGACCTGGTCCAAAGCGGACAGCATGTCCGGCTCGAATTCGGCCAGACTCTGCTGTTGCCTGCGGTTGTAGGACCTTGCGAGATCGTTCCGCGCAACGAGAGCGTGGTTCTGACCTGTGTCGTGCCCTGAGCCAATGAGCCGACGCTTGACTACCGACGCTCGCAGCCGGCAGGCGTCGCTCGCCCCACGGATCGTCGAGATCGCGAGAGGAGCCGGTGATCGAGGATTCCACGATGATCGGCCAGCGTTTCCCCTATCACCGCTTCGGTGAGCTGCGACTGCTCGCTGCGACCCGCATGGCATTCGACCCGAGGAAGCTGGCAATCGCGGCCCTCGGATTGATTCTCCTCCACGCCGGATGGTCCGTGTTAGACGTCGCACTGCCCGCATCGTCTGCCGTCACGCCGTCCCTCTTGGAACCGCCCGTGAGACCGATCGCTCCCGATGACGGACCGACATGGTTAGCCGACTGGGGCACCATGCTCACGCGCCGAATCCTCGAACCTATCCGCATTCTGACGACCCCACTTCAAGCACTCCTCGACCCCGCGAGCGGATGGGGGACGATGGTGCACGCACTTCTCGCCCTATTCTGGCTATTCGCGGTCTGGGGGATGTGCGGGGGAGCGATCGCACGCCTTGCCGTGATTCAGGAAGCTCAGATGCGACAGCCCCGAATCGGCGAGGGAATCGGATTCGCGCTGCGATCCGGGAGTGCCTTGATCCTCGCTCCCTTCCTCCCCCTGTTTGCTCTGATATTTTGTACACCTATTGGTATGGTATTTGGCCTGCTATACCGGCTGCCGTCAGGAGCCATGGTCGCTGGTGTCGGGCTCGTTATCCCCCTGGCGTTTGGGCTCATCATGACGCTCCTGCTCGCCGGCCTCGTTGCGGGTTGGCCGTTGCTCCACGCCGCGATGGCCGCCGGCGCCGACGATGCGCTCGACGCGCTCAGCCGCACATACAGCTATTTGAATCAGAAATTGGGTATGTATCTCGTCGGAGCGACCCTGGCCTTGGTGGTCGGGCTCCTGGGGCTGCTCGCCATGGACCTGCTGGCTGGGGGCGTGCTCCGCCTGACTCAATGGAATCTCTCGCTGACGGGAGATCCCGTGTTGATCGAATCACTGTTTCGGCAACGCCGTCTGGAGGGCGTACCGGCCACTGTCGCGGTCCACAATTTCTGGCTCGTCGTGGTCAGGTTCATCGTTCAGACTTGGATTTATAGCTTCTTCTGGACGGCGACAGCCTTCCTCTTTCTCTGGCTCCGGGAAGACGTGGATGGAACATCTCGGACTGTGATTGACCCGCCTGTCGCCGCGGCTCGATCTACGTCCGTACCCGACGTTCTCGCCACGAAGGTGCCGATTGTACCAGAGGTTTCCTCGACCTCCCCGAAGCCGGATTGATCCAACTTCGGCGACCGAGACTTCGTCCATGCCGCATGCGGAATCACGTTCCTGACCATCGCCCGGCGACAAAATCCCCTTCGAAAACGGTGCTGATGACAGGAAGATCGGACTCCAGCAGAAGCTTGAAGGGATCGGCATCGTCGCGATCCGGAAGGGCCACGATGGCGAGATCGGCCGACTTGCCGGTCTTGAGGCTGCCGGTCGTGGTATCGGCGCGGAGAGCCCAGGCGCCGAAGAGCGTGGCCATGGTGAGGAGCAGGGGGCCGGAAAGTGACTCGTCGCGTCTGTGAAGGAAGCGAAGCTCGTCGAGGATGCTCAGGCTATCGCTGGACGCCAGGCTGTCGGTGCCCAGGCAGACGATGGCTCCTCTTTCCAGCATCGAGCGATAAGGATGCGCGGTATGGCCGAAGCGGGCATGGGTCCTGGGGCAGTAGGCAATCGCCACGCGGTGGCCCTCGGGCGCAGCCTCGGGCCGAAGTTGCCAGAAGTCGTCTGGCTCGAGGTAAGTCCCATGTGCGATAAGCCAGTCGGCCTTACGCAGCTCGCCCCGTCGGACATAGTCCGCCGGTCGCGGGCCAATCGGCTCCCATTCGTCGTCCCAGGCTCCGATCTCTTCGAGGAAATGCCGTAACGGACCGTCGCGATACTCCAGCAGACGCAGTTCCTCGGGCATCTCGGCGAGGTGGGTTGACAGGGGGAGCCGGCTGCTTGCCGCTTTGTAATAGAGCCAGCCGGAGGTGCTGTAGGGTGCGTGAGGACTCAGACCCACCCGGGCACAGGCGGCAACCTGGGACTCCGGCCGGATTGAACCCAGCCATCTCCAGGCCTCGGCATCGGTCACGAGACCCCGGTTGCGTTGCAGTCCGATCACCTCCGCGAAGACCACGGCACGCAACGGCGCCTCCGCGACCGGCCCCCAGGTCAGGCCACCAGTCGTCGTGTCGGCAACGAAGGTCGTGCCCGCCTCGATCGACGCGCGCACATTTTCCGAGGCCCTTTGGATGAGGGACTCATCGCTCTGATCTCGGCGCTGCTGGATCACCTGCCTCAGCCAGGCCAGTTCATCGATCGTTCCCTGCGGAGCTCCGTTGCTCGCAATTGGGGACAGTTCGAGGTGCGTGTGCGCATTGACGAATCCAGGGATGATCGCCACATTGCCCAGATCGATATCTCCCCCGCGTTCGTCCGCGGAGCCCAACCAGCCGATCCGCGGCCCCTGAATCGTCATGGAACCATTCTCAATCGGCAAACCCTCCACCGGAAAGACGTATCGCGCCTGAATGGTGAGCGTGTCTCGTCTCATCGCGCGTTTCCCCGAGCTATCGCACTGGAGGCGGAGCGGCGTGAGTCCGTCAGGAGAGATCTTCGACGCGTCGGGTACCGAGACCTCGTCAGTACGCCGAGTGGGCGGGGCGCGCACCGTCTTCTAGCAGGTTGGCCGGAGGGGCCGACTTCGACTTGTACAGGAGATATAGAAGTCCGGCCGAGAGAAGCGCGCCCGCCACGATCCACCCTCCATGATAGAGCCCTTCCGACGGCTTGCGATAGATCCAACTGGCGACGGATCCCTCCGCCGAGTTGACGATCAAATAGCCCCGCGCAACGCCGATCGTATTGTTCACTAAGTGAAAGAGGATTCCCGGTAAAATGCTCCGGCTCCGTACCGCCAGTAGCCCCAGGATGATGCCAAGAAGCGTCGCATTGAACAATTGCTGGAAAAGGCTGAGCAAGACGTGGAGGAATCCGAACATCAGGGCGGAAAGGAGGATGGCCGATCGGGTCCGGTGCTGTCGTTCCAGACCAGACAGGATGAACCCGCGAAATGCAAGCTCCTCGCAGACCGCCGGTATGAGCGCGAGGACGACGATGGCAAGTCCGAGGCGCGGCGTTTGGCCCATCAACTGTCCGAGCGCGGCTTTGATCGTCGACGAGATCGGGAAGAGCCGTTCGACGATCGGCTGCATCTCGTTGACCAGTGGGTTCAATGTGATCGGCAGGATCAGTCCCAACAGGAGAAAACGGGCGTTTGGCCAGTAAAGTCGCAAGGTTTGCCGCGGTGAGGCGGTCAGGAGGACCGCCATGAAGAGCGGCGGAATTGCGATCATGAACTGCCCGGCCGCCACGCTGGCCAGAGTCGGTGCTCTCCTCGCGTCGCCAGGTATTGCATCAGGAACCAGGAAGCGGTCAGGATCAGGGCGAATGACAAGATCGCTTCACCACTGGTCGGAGTGGGCTCGCGATCCCGGTACAGATGCCGGAGCCAGCGAGAAAGGCTGAATCGCTCGGCCTCGCGGAACAGGACGTCCTCGCGCTGGAACTGGTCAATGGCCCATCGCAGCGCGACGGCCGCGTAAACCACAGTTGGCACCATGACCGGCAGGAAATAGGGGAAAGCCAGGTCGTACTGACCGAGGATCAAGGCGCGGAGGAGCAAGGCGACCCCCGTGATTGGCACCAGGCTGTAGAAGAGGTTCAGTTCCACACCCGGCATGAGCGTCAGCAAGACCAGGGGCAGGCACACGAGGTACAGGGGCGTCATGTAATACTGCCCTTCCTTCATGCTCCGCGCCAGAACCGCCAGCGATAGGGACACCGCGCTGAAGAATGCCGCCAGGGGAATCAGCAGCAGGATGATCCAGAACGCGGCCTGAAACGTCGGCGGAGCGAGCCCCGAGGCAATGGCTTTCCTGCCAGGCACGGCACCGATCGCTCCAATCCAGCCGGCCATTCGCAATCCGGTCAAGCCCATCGTGACCAGGTTCAAGAGCGCGGTCATTGCGCTGGCCAAGAGTACCGTGAGGAACTTACCCAGGACGATCTCGGAACGGCTCGCGGGGCTGATGAGTAGGGTCTCCATCGTCCCTCGTTCCTTCTCACCGGCACAGAGGTCGATCGCCGGATAGAACGCCCCGGTGAGCGACATCATAACCAGCAGAAAAGGGAACAGCCGGCCCCAGACGACGCCACTCACTTCTCGGGCCGTGGCCACATCTTCGGCCTTGACCCGGATGGGTTCGGCGTAACTCTCTGTCTTCTGATCGCGCAACAGCCGCGCTTCGACGATGCGATGCTTCCACCGATCCAGGAGGTCTTTGACCCTGTAGTAGGTGATCTGGCTGGGCTCAGCCACGCTCTTGTACTTGATCGGAATATCCACGTCATGTTCGCGCCGGAGCTGTTCAGGCAAATCGGGAGGGATGACCAGAACTGCGGACGCGTTGCCCTGTCGGATCTCCTCTTCGCGCCGAGCGGGGTCACCCCACGGGCCCGACGCCGGCTGGACCTGGACGACTAGCCGTTCCGCATCCCCTGGCGTCTCGAAGAGATCGGCAGAGAAACCGTCGCGTTGCGGATTCAGTAGGTGAGGGACCTTTGGCAGGTGCTCCGCGCCCACGACCACAACGACCCTTGGCTTGTCCTCGAGCGCCGAGGCGAAGAAGATGACGCCGATCCCGAGAATGGGGTAGAGGAGGATGGGCAGTACGAAGATCATGAACAACGTACGGCGGTCGCGGATCTGGTCCAGTACCTCTCGGCGGAAGATCACGGCGACATTCGACCAGTGCATGAGAGATCCCGCCATCGGATTAGTCAAGGCGAGCGGACCGTTGGTAATCGTCCTTCGGGCGCAAGTCGAGGTCTCCTGTCCACGGAATCTTCTCGTCAACGTCGGCTTCGGCGCGCTCGACCAGGTAAAAGAATAGCTCCTCCAGATCCGGCTGGTCAAATCGTTGCAACAACTCGTCGGGAGGACCTTCGGCCTGGAGCCGGCCCCTGTAGATGATGCCCACACGGGCGCAGAGCTTCTGGACCTCATGCATTGCGTGTGTCGAAAAGACGATCGTCTTGCCCAGATCACGCAATTCGAGAATCTTCTGAAGGACCGCCCGAGCTACGAGGACATCAAGCCCCGACGTCGGCTCGTCGAAAATCAGAACTGGGGGATCATGGACGATCGTCCGGGCGATCGAGACCTTCTGCTTCATCCCCGTGGACATCTTCGAGCCGAGCACGTCCCGAAAGTCGTTCATTTTCAGCCAGCCGAAGATCGTCTCCATCCTCTCGGCCAGCCGGTCGCGCGGCATTCCATAGAGGCGGCCGAAATACTCCACCAGCTCCCAGGCGGTCATGCGATCATAAATCCCAGTGCTCGCGGACATGTAACCGATGTTCGATCGGACCGCCTGGGGATCGGTTACCACATCGTGGCCGGCCACGACCGCGCGGCCGCCCGTCGGTTTCAGAACTGTGCTGAGGATCCGTAGCGTCGTGGTCTTCCCCGCGCCATTGGGTCCGAGTAGTCCGAAAACCGCTCCCGGCTGACACTCGAACGAGAGATCCGTGACCGCGTTGATCCATCCGCGCTGATAGTCGAGGAAGGACTTCCTCAGTCCGACAACCTGGATCACAACTTTGGTAGGCCAATCGGCCCACCCCTCCGCGCGATTGGGACGCATCATTCCTTCAGGAGAGTATAAGGCATCGCGGCCCGCATTGCCGGCTTAATCTTGAGAACTGCGAAGGTGGGGTCCTCGTCGATCAGGCAACGACCCGCGTAACGAACAGGATGAATTCGGTTACCGAGCCAGTTCACCGAGAACCTTGAGCAACTCCTCCGGCTGAACCGGCTTGACGAGATGGCGGTCGAAGAGCGAGCGAGTGCCCGGGTCCGGGATGTATGCAGTCAGGGCGATGAGCGAGACAGATTTTTCGTGGCTGAGATGCCGGGCGACGTCATATCCGTCCAGATTCGGCAAGCCGATGTCCAGGAGCGCCACGTGCGGCTGGTAGTGACGGACCATCTCCAGGGCCGTGGCCCCGTCGTGAGTCACCTGGACTTCGTAGCCCCAGTTCCGCAAGAAGTGTTCGATACTCCGCGCCGCATCTTGGTTGTCGTCGACGATCAAGACGCGACGACTCTCGCCTCTCGAGACCGTGACAAATCCGTCCGTAGCAGGACACGCGGGATCAGCAAGAGTTCGCTCGTTGGACAAGTCGAGGGGTAGCCTCACCAGAAACTCGCTTCCCTTCCCAAGCCCCTCGCTCCTCGCCTCGATCGTGCCACCGTGAAGCGTGACGACGTTCCGCGCCAGGGTAAGACCGATGCCGAGGCCGCCTCGAGTTCGGGCCAGGCCCTGCTCGGCTTGGGCGAATAGCTCGAAGGCGCGATCCAGCATCTCCGCGCCGATTCCGATGCCCGTGTCGCGCACACTTATCGCAGCTTGATTGCCTTCACGTCCGATCGTAAGCCAGATATGTCCGCCCGGGTCGGTGAACTTGGCCGCGTTGGTCAGGAGGCTCTCGATCACCTGTTCGAGCCGGACAGAGTCGCCAAGAATCCAAACCTGGCCCGACTCTGACGACACAGTCAGCTCATGGCCGCGCTCCTGCATGATCGGCCGAACGTCCTCTGCGGCCCGCGCGGCGATCGTCGTGAGATCCATCGTCTTACACTGAAGCTCGATCTTGTTCAGTGCCATCCGCGAGACGTCCAGCAAATCGTCAATTAGCCGCTTCAAATTCAAGACCTGGCGCTCGATCATCGCTCGAGACTCTTGCAGGATTGGGTCATCGATCGAGTCCTGCCTCTTGAGAAGGTGAAGAGACATGAGGATCGGGGCCAGGGGATTTCGGAGTTCGTGGGAGAGCATGGCCAGAAACTCGTTCTTCCGGCGGTCCGCCTCCAACAAGGCCTCGGCCCGAGCCCGGAGTTCATCTTCGTTCATCTTTCGTTCGGTGAGGTCCCGCATCACCTTTACGTAGCTGCGGACCGAGCCTTGACCGTCGCGGACCGCCATGAGCATCCCACTGCACCAGAAACGCGATCCGTCCTTACGGACATGCCAGCGGTCGTCAGAGGCTCGGCCGTGGTCCTTCGCGGTTTGGAGCTCCCATTCGGGGGTCCCCTGATTGCGATCTTCGGGCGTGAAAAGGATCGCCAGCGGCAACCCGACGACCTCGGCTTCCAGAAAACCGAGGATGCGTTCGGCACCGACATTCCAGGTGGCGATGCAGCCGGTGGGATCGACCAGGAAGATCGCATAATCCCTGACCGTTTCCATCCAGACATTGAGCAATTCGGTCGCATCTTGCATTGCGTGTTCCCGACGATGGGGAGACTCACGAGGCGGAGGATATTCACTTCAATGGCTGTTCGACGGCGGATCGCTCGGGCAAAGGGTCAAACCGAGTGAATCGGCAAGTTTATCGACGGTCGATAGCGTCAAGCCGCGCTGTGCGTTCAGGAACCGCTGGATCGCATCGACCGATACGCCAGACTGCTTCGCCGCGGCGTAAGCCGTCAATCCGCGCTCGCTGATCGCTTCTCTCAGGGCTTCGCTGACTGTGTGAGTCTTGCTCTGTCTTCTCTTCTTCATGCTCATGGATGTGGTCCTTATCGGGAACGAATCACACAACCGATCCCATTCAGGACCTAAAGTCGAGCAAGTACTGTGCCATTCGGCGGCTAATCCAGTCGGCGGATACGCCCGTTGGCGGATTGAATGACGATTGATCTTCGATTCGAGGGGCCAGCCCAGTTTCCGGTTCGAAGGCTTCGTCCCCCAAATTGGCCCATCGTGATGCTTTGACAGATGCAAGGAATGAGCACGGAAGCGATCATCGCTAGCGAGGCGTACGACTCAAGACGGGAAGGATCCTGCCGGTTTCGCCGAATCGGAGGGTGATTTGCATCGACGAAAGACGCGAGATGGAGTTGGACCCCACCGATTGCTTCGGACATGCAAGGCTCAGTATGCTTGTGCTTCGCAATGCCGCATGGTCATTCGCTTTGCAACGCTCGCCGGCGTGGCGGAATGGCAGACGCTGAGGACTTAAAATCCTCTGGGGGGGAACCCCCGTGTGGGTTCGAATCCCACCGCCGGTATTGGACTTATGGCGATTCCAGGATAGGATTACCAATAGCTTTGGTAAGGAATTGGTAAGACCTACCCCATCGCATTGGGGTGGCATTGACCGAAAGGCAAGCCAGATGGCGTCGCTACAGAACAGGAACGGCAGCTACCGAATCTTCTTCGCGTACCAACGGAAACAGCGGGTTTTCACCATCGGCCGCGTCACCGAGGCCGAGGCGAAGGCCAAAGCGGATCAAGTCGATTACCTGCTCATGCGGTTATCGCAGGGCCTGCTCACGCTCCAGCAAGGGGTCGATGTCGTAGCCTTCGTCCGGCACGATGGCCTCATACCCGCCGCACAGGGTACGCCCGCCGTTCACGGCGAACCGACGCTGGCCGACCTCCGAGACCGCTACCTGGAAACGCATGGCAACGGCACCCTCGAGCATCACACGTTGCGGGGCATCCGGCGGCACTTCCGGCACCTGGGCCGGTTGCTCGGAGAGGGGTTTCCAGTTCGCAAACTGTCCCTGGCCGATTTGCAGGGCTATGTGGATAAGCGGGCCAAAGCCAAGGGGAGGCGCGGCACGCTGAATCCGTTGACGATCGAAAAGGAGATCGTCACGCTCCGCACCGCCTGGAACTGGGGGGTGCGGATGAAGATCGTATCGGGCCGTTATCCCTACGACGGCCTGCGCTACCCGAAATCAGACGAGAAGCCGCTGTTCCAGACGCGCGCCGAGATTGAACGGCAACTTCCCGGCCTGCCGCCGAAGAAGGCCGCCGAATTGTGGGAAGCGCTCTACCTGACGCTGCCCGAGGTGGAGAGGCTGCTGGCCCACGTCAAGGAGCGGGCCGGCTATCCGTGGATCTATCCGCTTGTGGCGACGGCAGCTCACACCGGTGCGCGCAAGGGCGAGCTGCTGAGGATGCGGATCGGCGACGTGGACTTCGCGGCGGGCGTCGTCAGCATCCAGGAAAAGAAGCGGGCGCATGGCCGCAGGACGACGCGCCGCATGCCGCTATCGAGCACGCTGGCGGCGATCCTGACCGACTGGCTGAAGATCCACCCAGGCGGCGCGTACCTGTTCGCCCAGGCCGAGCATGTCGAACGAAGCAAGAAGCGCAGCCGCACGACCGGCCATCTGTGGAACGGCCGGCCCGGCACCGTGAAGGAAAGGCTGGTCGGCGTCACGGAGCGAACGCGGCCAGGCATCCTGCCGCTGACTGAAGATGAGGCCGGCGACCACTTGAAGCGCGCGCTGACTGGATCGGAATGGTCGGTAGTGCGAGGCTGGCACAATTTCCGGCACTCGTTCATCTCCGCCTGCGCCTCGAAGGGCATCGACCAGCGTCTCATCGACGAGTGGGTCGGTCACAGCACCGAGCAGCAACGGAAGCGTTATCGGCATTTGTATCCGAGCGTCCAGGCCGAGGCACTAAAGAGTGTGTTCGGGTAGGCCGCCCGTCCTTAACGCCAATACCGTTTAAGGAAGCATAACCACTGTCTCTGCAAAGGTTTTCTTCAAGGGCGGAATGTGTCGATGTTTGGATCGTTTCTTTTTCCACTTGGACATTTTACGCTTGATCACTCGCGGATTGATCCGGTTCCTCCGCATTTCGTCATCGGTGCGCTCCCCCTGCATCTCCCACAATAATCCCTGGTACCACTCCTCGAACGCCTCGGGGGTCGAGCTGTTGCATTCTGGCAACCGGCACTTGAGGATCTGGAAGCACCCCAGAAACGACAGCCGATCCGGGTCCAGCCCCACGGTCCCGGCGGCCGCAACCATCAAGGCTCGGATCACGAAATGACCCAGCGACAGCGCATAGATCTCCTGGATCACCCCCGCCGGGGTCTCGCTTCGCATCTGTGCCGGCTTGGTCGCCCGCCGCGGATCATGATGGGTCTTTTGCTCATCATAGACCAACTCCTGTTCCCATCTCTCGTGATAAAGAATAATCAATTCTTCAGCAGGATAAAGCTCCGCGTCAAGGAGATTCGTGATCAGCACATGAATTTCACCGTGTCCGACTCGTTGCGGGTCGTCCAGTGTATAGCGGATCACCCGGACGACGATCCCATCCCGATCGATCTGACGGTCGTAGCAACCCCGATAAATCTTGGCCAGATACGAGCCATCCGCCAGGTTTTGGATCGACTTGAGGATCAAGCCGCTTTTCACGCGTGCCAACAGCTGGACGCCCCGCAACATCGCCGTTTTCCAGTGGTCATAGCTGAAAAACCCGCGATCCTCCAACAGGAGCATCTCCGGAGTCAGATGGCGGAGCAAGCCGCCGACCATCGACGGTTCGCCGTGGGCGATCGACCGGACCACGAAGGCCAGTTCGATGTGGGTCCCCAATTCGACCAGGCTCAGCTTGCGGACTTGGGGGAACGCGCCGTCGCCGCGCGGCCCGGCCGAGGGCGCGCGAAGGCCACGGCGTTGGCCTCCGAGTCGGGGACATCGTAGACGGTCCCATCGATGCCGACCAGGCGGAACCCGCGGTAGAAGGCTCCGGGCGTATCGGGCCGGGCCAGAGGATGAACGACGTGCTCGAACAGGTGGCGGACCGGCGCGATGCCCAGGCGTTGCCGGGCCACACACAGGCTGGATCGATGGGGACTCTCCTCGCCGACTCGGAGCCGGCGTGCATGCTTGAAGACTTGGCGGATCGGCAAGTCGGTCAACAGCCCCATGGCCAGGACCACCCAGCAAACAATCTCGTGGGTCAGTGTGCAACGTCGTTGATTGGTTTTACCGGTGGCCGCGAGGACTTGGCGAACGGCCTCGGGCGAGATAATCTGTTCCAGTCCCGCCAAGCGATCCAAGATCCGGCCCGACGCATCGGGCGGCAGCGTGCAATGTCCGTGCGGCATGCGAGTCATGGCCTCCGTGTTGCTTGGGTCGTGAGTAAACCCAAAGTAACAGGAGGCTGTGGCTTGCGCTATTTCAACGGTATTGTCCTTAACGCGGCGATCATCCACCACCGCGTCTTCATCCTGGGAAAGTGCCTCGCTGGCCCGTTCCGCCCTCACTCTCCTCACTATTTCGAGCCTTTCGCCTCGTCAAGCACCTCGCGAAGCCACGCCTTCACCCGCGCGACACATTGCAAGCACAGGCCAATGGCAGACGCGCCGGACTCAAAATCCGGCCCTCGCAAGAGGGTGTGGGTTCGTGTCCCACGTTCGGTATTAACAACTCGGGGTGAATCGCACCGTCGTTAATCGCCCGCCCGGCTTCGAACATCACGAACGCCAGCACCCGGCCGGTCTCGAAGATGACGACCCGCACCGCGCGGCACAGCGACCCTCGAGTGACATTCTGTGTTCGGGATGCCGCTGAAGCCGGCCCCCGCCGTGCTCGTGACCGTTCCGGCAGGCAAAGTCGGGAGACAGGGGGTGATGCCCCGGAACTCCAACGTCGGAGATACGTATGGTGTCCCCGGAACTCCAACGTCGGAGATACGTATGGTGTCCCCGGAACTCACTCTGTCCCGAATGGCATTAAGTTAAGTTTAACTCCTGATCTCCAAATGGCTTGCGTCGAGCATGTTTTCGGCGATTTGGTCGGCATGTTGATATCTGGCTCGTTCCATACGGCTTGGATCCAGGGTGTTTTCGCTCTGATAATCGAATTAACATATCTAAACTATTTATGATTGGGGCCCGGGGAGATCGATCCTAAGTGCAATTAGAATCTGTCTTTACGCTTAACTTAATGGCATTCCACTCTGTCCCCGGAACTCGATCAGAAATCGGCATGAGCAGAGGTTCCCTCCCGTGTGTGCGAGCATCTCGAGAGGCGTCACGATCAACAAGCCATAAAACGTCGCTTTCGCGTCGATGTCGGCCCCGCTTCGTAGCGTTAGCTCTCCCACCTTGACTTCATACTCGTCTGTTGCGACATTACCGACGGGTCGCCACCGAGGAGGTCCCACGATGATGGGGCGAAGCGCGTTACGACTGGGCGTCGGAGGATTCTCTGGGATCGTTACGGCATGGCTTGCCGCCGCTTCGGCCTGCGCAAGCGAGGGGTATGCCCTGAGCCGTGGCCAGTACTGGCTGACCGACTGGGCGGCCAGGCCAGTAAACTCGCTCGTGGCCGACGTTGACGGCGATGGGCGGGCCGATTTGGTTGCCTTCGATCCCAGGGGGGACGCATCGCTCTGGGTCTATCGCACGTCGATCCTTGGCAAGCCGACCCCGCAGGTGGCGGCCCGCAAGGGATTCGGCCGCGACGGCATGGCGGCGATCGCCGGACGGTTCACAAAGGGCGCGGGCGAGGATGTGCTTGCGGTCTTCGCCGACGGCTCGGTGCGCATCGCCTGGGGCACGCGTCGGGGAGATGCGGCCTACGAGCGAGACGACCTCGCCGCGACGATCGCGCCCGGCATGAGGCCGCGTCTGCCGATTCGCCTGGTGGCGGGCGAATTCGACGGCGACGGCCTGGACTGATGCCGTCGTTGTAGACGATTCCGGAAGGCTGCTGCTCCTGCGCAACGAAACGGCCGGAGCCTCGTCGCCCAGGTTCCAGTGCGAGGAGATCGAAGGGACCTTGCCGCCGAAGGTTGCCCAGCTAGCCGCCGGCCACTTTGTCGCCGGCGGTCGGGCCGAGCTTGTCTGGAAGGACGGCGCGAACATAGTCTTCCGGGCAGGCCTGACGTTCTCGGCTGGCCGACGCCCCCGCCTCGACCCGGCAACCCGGCTCCTGACCGCGGCGCCAGCCGAACGGGTCATGGTCGGCCGGTTTCGCGGCGGGGCGACCTGCGACGTGCTCATCGGCCGTCGTCTGCTTCCCGGGGGCGATCCGTCGCGTGCCTTCGAGGTGGCGACCCTCCCAACGCCCGCGGAGATGAAGCGGCGACCGCCGCTGGATCGTCGGCGACTTCGACGGCAACGGCCGCGACGACCTGCTCCGTCAGCGAGAGTCGGGCCCGCCGTTCGCCGGCTGGGTCGCCCCCGAGCCCCCTTGGTGGTCAAGTCACTATTCGCGATGGACCGACCCGTTCCTCGCCCACGATACGCTGATCCACTTCTCCTCGCTTGAGGGTGACGAGCACAAGGGCTATATTTCCTCGTCCGGCGACGGCCTGCTCGATGACTGGAAGACTGGCCGCGTGCGGCCGGGTGGCCTTGATCTGAAGTCCATCGGCTGCCGGGTCGGGCGCCGCGACGTGATCGTCGAGGTCGAGCGGATCGATTCGATCAACTTCGATCGGCTCAAGGCCGAGGTCGATATTACGGTTCGCGCCTTCGCCCAGGCGCATGTGCCAAACCCGGACGGCAGCCGCGGGATCGCTCTGCACGTGATCTACCGTGAGCCGACGCCTCATAGCCGAGTTGACGACGTCCGACGGCGATCTTCAACGATTGATCCCCACACGGAGCCCACCGGGGCGTCGTGCACACGATGTTTTGCGTCGATCCGCCGACCAGGGATTCGGCACCGCGATGATGATGAGCGCCGTCGGTAGCTTCACGACCAACGACGTGATTCATGGACGTCATGACGCACGAGTTCGGCCACGAGCTTGGCCTCAACCACGACGGCTATCAGCCGCACAATTGTCCGATCTATCCCAGCCTGATGAGCTATACCTACCAAGATAAACTCAACGGTCGGGCCGAGTTGAAGCAGCTTTCGAGCGGAGCGCTGGGGTCGATCTTGCTCTGACGAGCGACGACTCTCGGAGCGCCTGCCGGTGCCGATCGAGCGGGTTCGGTTTCTGGCCAACGACCCGTACTTCTACCAGTTGCGGCCTGCGGGCGGATCGACCCTGGTCGACTGGAACTGGAACGGAATCTTCGGGGAGGAGGGTGTGGTCGCTGACATCAATTACAGCCATTTCACCGATATCGGTCGCCGTAGATACGAGGTCGGAGCGAGCGAGTCGGCGCCCGCGCTGGCGACCGTGGGCGACGGGCCAGCGGAGCGACTGCTGCTCTTCTCCGGCAGCGTGCGTGGCAATTCGCCCCGCCCTGCCCCGGACGCCCCCGCCGCTGCCGCGAGCCTCGGCCCCGAACGTCCAGGTGCACTCGTCGTCCAAGCGTGGCTGGGTGACGACCGCGACCGCGACGGTAAGCGGTGGTCAGCCGAGACGGTGGTTGAGGCGAACGGCGTCATCGGCGACCCGACTGCCGTCTCCTTTGGCGCAGCGCGATCTGGGTCGCTTACCCCACGGCGGCCGGGGTTCGCCTGCGGCGGGTGACGCTCGGACAGCGGCAGACGCGACCCCGCGAGTCGGAGAGGCAGTGCCGATCGAGCAAAGCGATGGGGCGGACCCCTCACTTTCCGCCCTTGGCGATGGCCTGGCCCTCTTTCTGTGGCGCGGGCCGGGCCGGCCCGTCGGCGTCCGCCGACTCGCGCCCACGGCGACCGGGCTCGAGACGGGCCCGGAGCTCGAGCTGCCGATCGACAGTGTCGTACCCGTCGCCGCGGCCGCCGGCCCCAATCGCGGCGGACTCCCGACCGTCTGGGTCGCGTCGATCGGCGGGCCCGACCCACGCCATCCCCGGGTGAGCGTTCACCATTACGTCTCCGAGGGCGGCGGCCGCGCGCGGTTCCTCGAGATCGGGTCGGAACGTGGTCGACGGCCTCGTTCGCCCGCCGCCGATTGGCCCTGCTCTGGCGACCCGAACACGGGCTCGATGCCACGGGGCGAATCTACCTTTTCGCGGGCGGACGGTACTCTGAGTCGAGACCGTGTCCAGGCCGTCGATACCCCGTGGGCCGAACAGACGGTCTCGATCAACGTGCGCAACGGCCCCCGGTACGGCTGGCTCCATCGCAGGTACTACGCGCCCGGCGACTTCGACAGCCGCTCCGCCCCCGGCGTCTGCTGGTTTCGCGACGACATCGCCTACGCCAACCGCCTGCATTCCTCTCTCCCCGACCGCAACGATCGCCTCCTCCTCGGCTTCACCGCAAGCGGCGCCTATGACACGATGACCGACTTCAACGACTTCGCCTTCATCGCCGAGATCGGCCTCTCCCATTCGCTCATGACGGTATCCGAATAATAAGCGAGAAGACGAAGTTACCCACGATTCCGACGACGAGGGCCGCGAGGAAACCGCCCCGTCAGCCCATCACCCACGAACAAGCCTGTACGGGCCTCCATTCGGACGCGAGTTGGGAACAAATTGGGAACAGTATTGGCAACGTCAGCCCCATGCGGCCACAATGCGAAAACACCAAGGTGGCGACGTGCGAGCCTTGGATTCGCAGACTTTAAGCACCACCGCAACCTGTTTCCAATGCGACGGCGATGGCAGACGCGCCGGACTCAAAATCCGGTCCTCGCAAGAGGGTGTGGGTTCAAGTCCCACCTTCGGTATTAGCGGCTTGAGGCACATCGCAGTCTTCGTCTGTGCGTCAGGAACGTTACCGCCTGGTGCTGATGTTGACGACTCCCTGCGTTGCGGCCGTGCTTCTTGAGCTGTACCTCGGTCATGGGGACGCCCCACTATTCGAGTCTTGGCCAGCGCATGGGCCACTTGGCCAGTTGACGGCTGGTGGCAGGCATGGTGTCGCCCGAATTCATGCTATGCCGGAGATCGGTATGGTGTCCCGGAATGATGCTATGCCGGAGATCGGTATGGTGTCCCCGGAATGACGGAATGAACGTCTGCGACCTGTAATATGTATTTTTGACGCCTGCGTGCCGTTCGACGCATTCAGTTGACGCGACCGATGCAGTTTCGCATCCTGCACTTGACGTGGTTGGTTGATGCCTTGCCATCACTTCGGCCATCCTTCTCCGACCTTGGAGCTCGCCTGGCGGTCGCTCCTATTTCCGGGAAAAATTGTGGTCACGCAGCCAAAGAGGTTGCGTTTGGCGACTCGGAGTTAAGATAGACTGGCGGCTGGCGTGGGGCCGACGCGACTCCGGTCCGGTCGTCGTCAAACACTCGAGGGAGTTGAATCATGCTCAGTCGGCGAAGTGCGCTGGCGGTTCTTGGGACGGCCGGGATAGGAACGGCCGTTTTTCAACGGGCGTTGGCGGCGACGGCGGGAGGCGGACCTGTTTCGCCACAAATGGTTGCGGACGCAGAATGGGTGGCGGGCATCAAGCTCACCGAGCCGCAGCGGGAAGCGGTCGTCAAGGCCTTCAAGTGGGCGCCAGAGGACTTGGAACATGTTCGAGCGATCGAGGTCGACAATTCGCTGCTTCCGGGGCTCCGGTTCGTTCCGTTCGCCAGTCCCGCGTCACTTCCTGATCCGCGCGGTTACGAGGTCATGACATCGCCGGCACCGGCCCCTGATCCGGTTTCACGGCCTGACTCCGACGAGGATCTGGCGTTCAGTTCCATTCGGCAGCTCGGGAAACTGTTGCGCAATCGACAGATTTCGTCGGTGGAATTGACGAAGTTGTATCTGGAACGGCTCCGGCGCTACGACCCGCTGCTCAAATGTGTCGTGACCTACATGGACGAGCTGGCACTGAAACAAGCGGAGCGCGCCGATCAGGATCTGCGGGCCAAAAACGATCGAGGACCGCTTCACGGAATCCCCTGGGGCATCAAGGACATCCTTTCCTATCCCGGCTATCCCACGACATGGGGCGTGGGGCAATATCGCGACCGCGTGATCGACGTGAAAGCGGCCGTCGCCGAACGGCTTGAAAATGCCGGTGCGGTGCTCGTAGCGAAATTGGCCACCAATACATTGGCCGGCGGATCGGTTTTGTGGTATCGCGGCATAACCCGGAATCCCTGGAATCCCCGCCAAGATGCAGCGGGTTCGTCGTCTGGGTCGGCAGTGGCCGCCGCCGCCGGACTCGTCGGCTTTTCCATCGGCACCGAAACCACGTTCAGCCTCATCGGCCCTTCCATCGTCTGCGGTGCCGTGGGACTGAGACCGACGTATGGACGCGTCAGCCGATATGGCTGCATGCAACTCTGTTGGTCGCTCGACAAGATCGGGCCAATCTGCCGCAACGCTGACGACTGCGGTTTGGTTCTCGCCGCGATTCACGGCGCCGATCCGCGCGACGCGGCATCTGTCGACCGGCCGTACGTCTGGCCTTCGTCGCGGGAGCTTTCCACGATTCGAGTGGGGTACGTCGCAAAAGGGGGCGAAGATGAGCAAAGCGATGATTTTCGAGTCCTGCGCGAACTGGGCGTGAAACTCGTCCCCGTCGAACCGCCCAATTTGAAAAAGGACTACGGACTGGCGAAGAATGAGCTCTCGGCAGGGCTTGTTGCCAGCGAGTCGGCCGCCGCGTTCGAAGACCTCACGCGTCGTGGAGAGCCCAAGGGCGTGAAAGGTTGGCCTCAGTGGTTTTTGCTTGGCCATTTTCAAACGGCTGTCGACTATCTGAAGCTCAATCGGCTGCGGGCCATCATCATGCAGCGACATGACAAAATGATGCAGGCCGTCGATGTCTTTCTGTGTGACGAATGGATTACGGGCGTCGCTCCGGATGACCGATGGGATTGGTACGGCAATTTGACGGGGCATCCGATGATCGTGTTCCCGAAGAAGTTCGAAGCGAAGGACGGTTTCCCGTTGCCAAAACCGCAAATGATGATTGGCCGCGTTTACGACGAAAGCACCCTGCTTGCGCTCGCCCACGCTTGCCAGCGGGCCATTGGGCTCACGCAACGTCCGCCGCTGGAACGATTCCTGGCGCAAAAGGACGAGATTCTCGCGGGCGAAGAGTTCCCCGACGAAAACAAATACTACACCGATTAGTCGCGGCATTCACCGGTCGACTGCTCGCGCGGGGACGCGGCGAAAGGACGATGAGCTTCCGAGGTCAGTTAGTCGCGGTCAAGCGGTACACCTTCGCCAGAATCCGCTTCTTCAGGTCCTCGTCCTTCACGTCCTTGGCCAGGGCGTAGAAGCTGTACGGGTACTTGACCATGTGGCTGCTGACGATCTCGCCGACGCGGCGCTTCGCCTGAGCGGCCCAGTACTCGCGGGTGAGCGGGGTCGGTGCCTGGGGCGGGGCGGCGCGGCTTCGCCCTCGCCCTCGTTCCCCGCGCGTGCCCCCCGGACCCACTGCCAGTAGGCCGGGACACCCTTGCGGGCCAGTTCCTTGTGCCCCATGCGGTGCAGCTCGACCAGGGCGTGACCGATCGTCACCACGTGCCCGTCGAACCCGTCGCCCGTCGCCTTCAGGAACTCCTCGAAAATGAAGTGGATGAACTTCTGCTCGTCGTCGAGGCCCACGAGCGGATCGGGATCCTTCGCGGCCGCGCCCTTCGTCTTCCCGAAGCTCTGGACCATCTTCCGCAGGCCGCCGATCCGCTCGGGCGTCGCGGCCTCGGGCACTTCGCGGAGGGCCTTGAGGCAGGTGACCGCGAAGATGATGTTGTGGCCTTTCCCACGCAGCGTGGCGATGCCGGCGTCGAGGTCTTCGAGCAGCCCCTCGACGAGCTTCGGGTCGGCGGTCTCCTTCGGCCGGGCCGCCGCGTAGATCGGGTTCTTCAACAGCCGGGCGTCGAGAAAGGCCAGAATCTCCTTCTGCGTGTCGGCGTCGAGCTTCTGCTCGCGGCAGAAGAACGCGGACGAGATGACGGCGGCGGCGTTGTGCCCGAGGCCGAATGTGTTCCCCTTGTCGGCGACCCGGCTCATGCCGTCGAGCCCCTTGACGATCTCGCGCCGCCCGATCGGGGCGTCTCCGCCGGCTTCTCGTCGTCCGCGGCGGCGCGCCGGTCGAACAGGGCTTCGGGACAGAACGGCACCCCGGCGACGATGAGCCCGGCCTTGAGGAGTTGCCGCCTGATGATCGCGTCTGAACGTGTCATGGAACCAGCCCCGTTGGAGTGTGTGTGCCACGGTTCGGTGAACGGCCGATTGCAGCGGACGAACCAAGCCCGCAAGAAATAACGCCGGCGCGTTACACGAGGACGCGGTCTTTTTCCATCGAATCTTAAAGACGTCGCACCCCAACATCTCTAACTCCTCGTTCCGCATGTATGCCAGCGTCCATTCTCCGCATGTCTGCCGCAGCCTCCTCGACGTGTAAATGGAGTTGAGCGGCTTGTAAATTGACCGCCGAAACGAGTGACAGAATTTGAACAAATGATCATATTGATGCGAAAGAACTTGCATCAACTCATCCGGAACCGCAGAGCTTCCCGCTATGATCATTGAACTCAATTTTTACGTCGCAAATCTCGTCTTCGCAGTAAGAAAGCCCTTCGACGTTCTCGCCGAAGGGCTCGATTCGAAAAATAGTCGGGGCGACTGGATTTGAACCGACGCCGAAAGCCGAGGCCAACGAGAAACCCCCGGCTGGCACGACCGAGGGCCGCTCCTCCACGCGGTTTTGTGCCTCTCGCTCGGAAGGCCGTTCCGGCATCGCCCACGGATCACCGGGGACGGGGTTTACACGCTTGATCCGACATCGGCCACTGCCCGCGTCAGCCCATCACCCATGATCAAGCCTGTAACGGCCTCTATTCGGGCGCGAGTTGGGAACAAATTGGGAACAGTATTGGCAACGTCAGCCCCATGCGGCCACAATGCGAAAACACCCAAGGTGGCGACGTGCGAGCCTTGGATTGACAGACTTTAAGCATCACCGCAACCTGTTTCCAATGCCACGGCTACGGCAGACGTACCGGACTCAAAATCCGGAGTGAGCCAATTCACTCCGATGGCGGGGGTGGATCGTCGGAGCTAGAGCGAACGCTCGATGCCGGCGACAATCGCCCCACCCACTTTTTGTCCGAAATCCTATCTTTCAGAAACAAGCGAACCTAACCCAAGGTGGACTTGAGCGAACGCGGCGCCCATGAGGTCGCCTCCGCACTAAACCCGCGAACTCCGATAGTAAACGTCCCCGTGCCGGGGGTCGAATCTGGACTCAGCGGCTGACCCTGCAGATCGGTAAGCTTATGTCCTCTGAGTGGGTACGCGCTGGAAATCTGGTACAGTCTCGACGCCTTGGCAGGCCGCTTCAGCGTCAACGTGACCGTCGAGGTCGAGGGATCGTAGGTCGCCGCCGCGATGGGAAAGGATTGGTATTCTGTGGTTATCCGACTCTTGCAGACGAAGCCCGAAAATGTAAAACTGCTGTGGTCGGTCGTAGTGGGCCGCGACAGGATCCGATAATTGTGGATATTCTCCACAGTCGCCGGCACCATCGGTTTGCTGAAGCCGAGCACGACGGCCGACGCGAGCTTGCCCTGTGTCACCAGTTGAACGCTTGTGATCGTCGGTGGGACGGCGTTCGGGCTGCTGTAGAGCTCCACCCAATCTGGGGGTACCGCCGGCAAGTAGCCTGGGAGATCATCGGCACGATGTGGTTTGCACAGACGAGGACGTCGTCGTCGCCGAGAGCGAGATCACCACCGGGCCAGGCGTGGCCGCAGTCGAGATGATCGGGACAGTGACCGTTTCGGTCGATACGCCGGCCGGGAATGTGACCGACTCGTTAAAGGGCGCGAAAATTGGACTCGCCGCCGTCGTGGGCCCGCCGCTCGTCGATTCGAGCGACGCACTGAAGTCGACGGTCACCGGCTCATCCAGCGCAGCAGCCGTGTACCCCCCTGCGGCCACCACTTTCGCTTGGGCCTGCGCTTTCTCCAGAGTCAGGGTAACCGTGAACGCACTCTCTTGCTGGTTCACAATACTCACTCGATGGGGTGATGAGCAGAGACCTTTCCGCAGAGGACACCGAACTCGCGCTCAGAAGCGCGCGGCTCTCGAGCAGCTCGACCTGGATTTGCCTGCGACGGCGTGACCTGTGACGCGGATCATTGGACATCGTTGTCCCCCTTCTCTTGTCGATGCCGGCTCCGGATCGATTTGTGTGCCCGCTACAGAGGCGGAGATCTTTGCCGAGACTCCTGACGGTGTCAACGCGACAAAATGCGACGGCGGCCCAGTCGAGCGACCGCCAGCACGCACACCGCGGCTCGGCATGTGTGGTCTCGACGTTCGCGGTCCGGTTCTTTGTGGAACCGCCCGCGAGGATCGCCTTATGCAAGCGGATCGACTGCGCAAGGCATCGTCAGTGGTGACGCCGGCCGAGAGTTGCGGACCGACGCCATCATGGGAGTACTCATCGGTGGCGGGGCGTTGGATCCGTGTGTGAAACCGGCTTGTGCTCACTCGAGCATCCCCACCTGCGGCGGGGGAGTCGCTAACGGATGTCGCCGGGTCGCTTTGGGGGAGCGATTCCCCAAGGCGACCCGGCGGAATCCTGAAACTCGCCCGTCGTGTGATACCAATCGTGAAAGGCGAACCAACTTCATTTCACGCCCTATATTTCCCGTCTAGTCATCTAATTGGGATACTAATATATCATAATATTTCCTGCAAGAAATCCGCACGCTTTAGGTCCAAATCCTTTACAAGAAACGACTTGGGCCCAAGCTAGCGCCATTCGTATCGTGGGACCGACGCGAGCAAGATTCGCAGGAACAGGTGGTGTCTGGGTAACCGAATACAGATCTGACACCGGCGACTCCACAGAGGCGATGGTAAGAACGACTCGATAAACCGGGGCGGCAGGTGCAATTGCCGCCGCCTCCGTTTTATGCTATAAGTCATTTGTTTGCAAATATTTGCGTCTAATAAGGACGCGGGTTAGTTTCCCGCCACCTCGAATCTCCGGCGCAACAGACGATCGGTGGGGAAGGACAGAATGTCCCCAGTGCTATCCGCTTGCGGTGATTCGTTGCTTTGGCTCGCGGGGTTGTCGTTGGTCGAGTCGGGGGCGAGTGACGCCCTAAAAGCAGCGCATCCGCAGCCCGAGCAGATGACCTATGCGTCGCCGACGAACGATCGGTGCTGCTCGTTCGGTCGCTTGGCCACAACTCCATCTTCGAGTACAAAACTAGCTGCGACCCTGTTTCACTCCCAACTCCATCTTCGAGTACAAAACTAGCTGCGACCCTGTTTCACCCCCCAAAACTAGCTGCGACCCTGTTTCACTCCCCTTGGCGTCCTTTCTCCCCTCCTTATCGGCTTGGTTGGTGTGGGCTGGGCCTTAATCTCCGGCCATTACCCGGCCTGCCCACCCAATCAAGAACGTGACGAGCGAGTTATAGTTGGCGCGGGACGGTGGCAGAAAGTGGACACGGTCAACTATAGTTGGCGCGGACGGGAGGGCGCGGGAGGATGCGGGAATCTGCAACGGGTGGACCGGAGACAGCATCTGATTGAGCCGTTTCGGACGGAGGGGCCTGTGATGAAGGCACAGAATTGGGCGTTCGCCGGCGCGGCGATCGGGGTCCTGATGCTCGCAGGATTGATGGCAGAGGGACAAGTGGAAAAGACCTCGCGGAAGAGGGCCGAAAACTTCCCCCGCGATTCCTCGGGTGCAGCCCCCGCGGGACCGATCGAAGTCCAGCCCCCGGTGCAGAAGGTGCTCGCGTCCGACATCGGGACGCGAGTCCAGATCATCGGTCGCCTCGGATATCCCCTGGGGGAACTTGTCACGATCCAGGGTTCGTGGATTCGACCTCGTGGGCTCCCCAACCAGCCGCCTAAGGATGATACGCCGTACTTTTCTGTCACGAGCGTCAATGGCAAGAGATTAGAGACACCCGTCAAGTTCGACTTCTTCTCCAAAACCTGGGGCGCCAAGGATATACCAGCAGAGGAAGGGCCAGTCTGGGAGATGCGTGGCTGCGAGTCGGGGGGCTTCCGCGGCACTCCTCGCGAAGTCCGGGATGATGCATTGAGTGGCCCGAATCCGCCGCCGACGGTCGCCCATATTTGGTGGCATTATGAGTTTAAATTCCATAGTGAATTTATTTATTCATCCTTCAAGAGTCTGGAGGAGACGGTTTTCCTCGGTACCGTCACGAGGATCGACAACGTGGGCGGCGCCACACTCGATCCACGCCTAGGGTGGGTCGTGACCCTCAAGATCGACAAGGTGATCCAGGGCCGCCTGCCGATGGAGACATTCCAACTCGCGATCCACAGCCCCTCCCAGGAGGGCGTGGAATTAGACCATCAGTATCGGATCTCGGTCCGAAGGAGCGGGGCCGGGTACGATTACTGCGGACCACTTCGCTGGCTTTCCGTCCCACCCGACTCGCTGGGGCCAAAATGACCGTCCGGGAACGCATCCGTTCATCTATAGTTGACGCGGACAGTCGGGCGCGGGACGATGCAGAAAGCTGGGACGGCCGGTCCAGAAACGAGGCTTGCGAGTCTGTCATCGCGGAGGTCCGGGCCATGCGACTGCCCCGGATGACAAGGAATGGGCTACAGTCGTCAGGAGGGCTCAATGCAGTGGGTCTACAAGATCGCGGGCATCATATCGGTGGTCGTCGGTGGCGCCTTGGTCCTCCTCTGGTACTTGCTCTCATCGGTTGCCGATCCTGATGGCCGCAGGATGTTCAACGATGTGAACGGGCTCGCCGCCTGGGGCATCCTACTTATCGGCGCCGGAACTTATCTGGCGTGGAGCAAACCGAGGCCCGCCGCGTAGTTTGCAACGCCTGAACTATAGTTGGCGCGGACACCGCGGCGTGGAACGATGGGTGAAGGTGGAACGGATGATCAAGCCATGAGACTTGTCAGGGGTGATCAATGCGGCGGCCTCGAAAGCAATCCATGTTACGGACTGACGCGCATCTGCCGAATGCGGCGGAGATCAACCTCTTTGACTCTCTCGATGAGCGAACTGCAGTCGAGCATTTCCTCGGCAAGGAGTTGAAGCAAGCCGAGGCGTTGTTTCGCGAAAACTTCCTGGTATCCCAGGAAGACTTGATGTGGATGGGCCCCATCGCTTTTCGATTCTACGTACCAGCCGCCATCGATTATCTATTAAGCGAGCAGGCCGACAAAGACACCGATGCAGTCAGTTCGTTCTGCAGCGTCATCGAGTTCCGCCTGGATCACGAGCCCGCCGAGGTCGCCCCGGTCGGGCAACTCATCCGCGAAGGGATCATCAAAATTTTGGAGAACTTCGACCGGTACGAGCCAGATATCGCGATCTACGGCGATGTCGCCGAACGATACCGAGCCCCTCTTACCAGGCTGAACGCCTGACACCTGTAGCGGCCCGCCGCTGGCCTCGAGGTCGCTATCTTGGTGGATCGATTCGTGAACCAAAACGGGTGCGGGTGCGTGGACTAGACGTGGTACGGCTGAACTATTATTGAGGCTTGTCAGTTGCTCGGCGGATGGCGATCAGTGGCAGAGTCAAACGGAGGGCCAAGGGACCATCGTGGTAGGGTGGCCACGGCCCACTCGGCGATGCTGGGGCTTTTGCTCGACTCTTTCCATGGTTGATTGTGCCCGCGGCGGACGTCGGTCAGTTTGGAGGTCACAAGGAGCAGGTCAGATGCGAGTTCAGATCGACCCTTCAGGACAGTGGGCGTGGGATGAGTATGCGCTGCCGTGCAAATTCACCGATCTGCCATCCACCGAAGGACTCACACCGTGGATGAAGCGTTGGATCGGGCGGAACGCTGCTGAGATCATCCGGACCCTCTCGATGGAATGGGCTAGCATCCGCTATCCCAGCGTGGCGCGTTTCCGTGACGTTCTTCTGAAGTTTCGCCCGTTCGCCTTGGCCCAGGACGGCACGCAATGGTACTTGGGACTCAATCGTCGGGATGAAGATGAAGATCGTGATGGAACGGTCTACATCGAAGCTCCCTTGCATCCGGTGGTCTTGGAGAAATGCCTGGCAAATCAGGACCTCGCTGGATTCGATCTGATCCGAGAGTTCTACAACCACTTTCACGGGGTGAGGGAGCGCCCGGTATCCGCTGGCAACTTCGAGCGGCCTGAAGAGTGGCAATCGTTCCGGGCGCTTGGCTGGGAAGAAGACGACTTTGAACCGGAATTCAGACCTATGATTAGAGAATGGTTCGATGCGTTGATTCTCCACACGACGTTGGGAGGCGACATGGTGCTTCGCAAAGCCGATGACCAAACGGCGTGGATTCTCCATGAGGAACATCGGATCACTGCATTAGCCCCTTCGTTCTCCGGTTTTCTGGAGCTGTGTAGCGAATCTTACGACAAGTATTTCTGTCTGGACTATTATCTACTGAACTAACCCGCATCGAGGGCCAAGAGTGGCAATTCTGAATCATTGTTGACCCTGTTTTGCGGGCGCGGCGCGATTCCAGAATCTGTAACAGGTGATCCATAGTTGAGCCGGACAGGTGGGCGCTGGACGATGCCGGGACCTGGAACGGCCGAACGAGCGGTTCCGCCTGCCAAGCCGTGAGGTTGAGCACCAGAGGGGCGATGGGAGGGCTCGAATGACCGTGCGTCGCTCCATGGCCTACGTTGCAGTCGTCGCGCTCGCCTGCGCACCGATAACGTGGCTGGTGCGCACCGTCTCCGATTCGCGCGAAGCGGCGCGCACTTGTCAGTGCATCAACAACTTCAAGCAGATCGGATTCCTCTTGGTAGCAATCGGTTCTTCTTACAGTTACAAATTGAGGTGATTCCATGAAGCGGCACACCACCATCCTGCTCGTGACGGCCCTCTCATTCGCAGCACTCGGCCCAGCCCGAGCCGACGACCAGGGCACGAAGTCTATCCTCGACAAAGCCATCAGGGCTTTGGGCGGCGAGGAGAAGCTCACGAAAGCCGCCGCGCAGTCCTGGAAAGCCAAGGTCACACTGCACACCGGCGGCGGGGAGCGCGACTTGGAGAGCCACGTGACGGCGAGCGGCCTCGACCATTTTCGCCGCGAGATCAACTTACCTGAGTTCACCGGCATCCTGGTCATCGACGGCGAAAAAGGCTGGCGAAAGCGCAGAGACGAAACCACCGAGCTCGACGCTGGCAGCCTTGCCAACGAGAAACGAAGCGCCTACCTGCAACTCATCCCAGTCACCCTCATGCCTCTGAAGGACAAAGGCTTCAAGTTAGAGGCAGCCGGCGCGG
Source organism: uncultured Planctomycetota bacterium (assembly GCA_963845755.1). Taxonomy (GTDB): domain Bacteria; phylum Planctomycetota; class Planctomycetia; order Isosphaerales; family Isosphaeraceae; genus CAWJTV01. The sequence continues at coordinate 521,104 of CAWJTV010000005.1, read as the reverse complement.
AAAAGGTCGGCGATAAACCGGCCGTCGTCCTCAAAGTCACGGCGCCCGACGGCAAGGATTTCATACTCTTTTTCGACAAGGAAAGCGGCCTCCCGGTCAAGGAGGTCGCCACGATGACCGGCCCCGCCGGACGGGAATTCTCCGTGGAATCGACGTTCCTCGACTACAAGGACATGGGCGGAATCAAGAAGGCGACCAAGATCGAAGTGAAAACCAACGGCGAGCCGTCTTCGGAGATGGAGATCACCGAGTTCAAGGTCCTGGATAAGGTCGAGACCGGCACGTTCGCCGAGCCGAAGTGAACCGGCGAGTGGCCCGATTCAGACAGGGACGCGCAAGATAGCTCCGGTAAGTGTTCCCGAACAGCGTCACGCGGCTTCGGCGTCGAAGCGTGAGGGAGTAGCCGCTGGACTTTGTGCGCGGCAATTCATAACGTGTACGGTCCGCCATTGCGGACCGTCCCGCGACCAAGTAGGGTCCGCTATTGCGGCCCATCCGCTAAGGATTTCGTCGTCCGACAACCGCTTAATTTCATCGACCATCTCATTGCGGATACTTATTATGTAACCTTCTATGTTCATCTAGTGAAACATGTTTCCACGCATCGGACAGCTCCCACGTAACTCTGCCTCGCGGTTGGGAAATACAATCGCCCCGCAGCAGCAGAATCATAACAGGACGCACGATGAAGCGGCTGAATAGGTGCGGCCCCGTTCGGCCGACCATCCCAACCAAGCGGGAAGCCTACCAGCGAGGCCGATTTGGCAACAATTTGGCAACAGGATTGGCAATATCAGCCCAATGCGGCTATAGGGTACGCGGGTGAATATTGCATCCTAACTGCATCTAAACCACTGGCTTTAAGTGTCGCTCCGACGTGTTTCCAATACCACGAGTATGGCAGACGTACCGGACTCAAAATCCAGTTCGTCTGCCAACCACTTGATCGCCTACTGGGGGGTTCCGTCGTGCGTGACGACATGATACCCGAACGGCTGCTTGAGAAGGCCCGCAGGGGAGACGCGTCGGCACGCGGAGAGCTTCTTGAGCTATACCGCAACTACTTGAGGCTGGTGGCCCGTTCGCTCATCAGTGGCGCGCTGCAGGTCAAGCTTGAGCCGTCGGACCTGGTTCAGGAAACGTTCTTGAAGGCACACCGCGAATTCACGGAATTCGCAGGCCGAAGCGAGCCCGAGCTGGTGGCCTGGCTGAGGCGGATTCTGGTTTGGAGTCTGGCCAACCAGGTCAAGCACCACCGCCGCCAGGCGCGACGACCACCAGCGCCAGGAGTCACTGGAACGACTCCTCGATCGCTCCAGCCTCACGATTCAGCAGGCACTGGCTTCGTCGATCAGCTCCCCAGCGAGCAGGCAAGCCGGCGCGAGCAGTCCGTGCTCTTGGCGGATGCGCTCGATCATTTGCCTGACGACTATCGCGAGGCGTTGATCCGGCGTATGCTAGAGCATGTCCCGTTCCAGACGATCGCCACGGACATGGGTCGTTCGGTCGGCGCGGTCCGAACGTTGTGGGCACGAGCGGTAAAGCGGCTTACCCAGTTGCTGGGGGAAGAGCCATGACGACCAATTGGGCCTAGGTCTCAAGCCGAGTCGAAGACGACGAATCGGCGGACTCGGAGCTTGCTGGCGCGTTGGAGTCTTACCTGGGGGCGGTAGAGGTGGGGCGTCCGATCGACCTTGATCGTTTAGCTGCCGAGCACTCCGCGGTCGCCGATCAACTCCGCTCCTGTCTGCGCCGCAATCAAGATGGTCGAGGAGCTGGGGAAACCGCATCGATGCACGGCCGACAGGCAAGCACGCGCGACATCGTCCGTGACGCCCATCAAGCACTGGCACGTGGGAACGAATGCGATGAAAAGTCAACATATCGACGCGAAGCGATCTTCTGAGGCTTGCAGAGCTCGAAGGCGGCCCAAGCGCGGGCCGCGCAAATACCCGAGTTTCGAGCCACTCGAACAACGATCGCTGATGGCGACCCTGCAGATCGTAGATCCGACGAGCGGTGTCGGCGGTCAGATTTCGTTCATGGGCGATGTCCAGAGTACTCTCGCAACGAGCGCAAACCCAAGCCCCTATGCGGCTGAGAGCCATGAAGACAACCTCGACGATTATTACATCCCTTTGAACGGTCAGTATTATGACGACGACGCCAGTCTCGAGTCGGCATTGGACAACGACCTTTCATCCGGAGTGACCGCTGATATTTCGTCCAGCGTCAACGCCGATATCGAGGGGGGATACCCTCAACCCATCTCGGTTTCCGGAGGCACGATGGCGTCTGGTGCGAACAATCCCATCACTTTCGAGATCATGCCCTCGCCTGGCATGAACGAGTTCGTCGGTGAGGAGGTCAGCATCAGCCTCTCTGAATATCTCAACGTCGAGGGGACGAGTTTCGCCTACGGAAACTGGGGCGCTGACGACGTCGGGGACGTTATTTTCTCGCTGGATACGAGCTACACTTATAAGACAGCTTCCGAATCACTCACTCCTCTGAGCGCTTCGTCGGACCCCGCATCGTCGAACCCGGCCTCGATCTATCATCACGCCGCGGCCGATACCGAATTTACATGTTACATCGGCCAGGAGTTTCAGCTTCAAACGACATTCGATGCCTCCGGCACGCTCGGCAATGAGAATTTTTTCACTGTCGATTACTTGAATCCGACGATTTCGGGCAGCTACGAGCTAGACGTTTCCCTGACCACCGTTCCCGGTAGCATTACGTGGACCGGTGCTGGCCCAGACGATTTGTGGAGCGACGGCGACAACTGGGACAGCGGTGTAGCACCTGGGGCAGGAGCCGACCTGAACTTTCCCAGCGGTGCAGAGCAGCTCAAGAGCGAAGACGATCTCGGGGTCACTCTTAACTCAATTACGACCAGCGACAATTACGACTTTTCCGCTTCAAGCTCGCTCGGCACGAACAATCTGACAGTCCAGCAGGGTTCCGTTCAACTCGACGACTCGGCCACGGTGACGGGACTGGTTACCGTGTCGTCGGGAGCCACGTTAACAGTCGGGACAGGCGCCACTATGAATGATGAGGGTGCGATCACGATCGACGCGACTGGCACTCTCGACGACGAAGGCAATATGAGCGTCACCGAGAACGCCTCGCTGGCTGTCGAGGGTCGGCTGATCGTCGGTACGTCTGCTTCACTGGATATAGAAGGCAGACTCACGGTCAGCGATGAGGGCTCATTCGATGAATTTGGCCAGATGAATCTGGGAGATACGGGTACCTCGAATATAAGCCAAGCGAGCGCTGTGGGTACCTCCGAATTGACTGTGAGCCAAGGCCTCCTGCTTGTGGGATCTAACGCCGCCTTGTCTGTGAATGGAACCTTGACGGTGAGTAATGACGCCTCTCTTGCCGACTACGGTACATGCACAGTGAATGGCGACGGCCTTTTTGAGCTGTCGGGTTTGGCGGATGTGGGTGAAGGTGCGACGTTTAGTATTGATAGCGGTGGTAGTGCAACGGAAGGTCAGAACGGAGTCCTGGACAACCTGGGCAACGTGACCGTTGCCAACGGCGGAGCCTTCACTGTCGGTGGCAGCGGATACAACGGCGGGACGCCGGTGGGCGAAGGGACCGACGCCGGCAATTTGGGATCGATTCCAGTCACGCCGACCACGCCTGCTGGAACGGCAGCGCAAGAAACAGCAAAGCAAGTTATCGAAGTTGCCAACCTCGTGATGGAGAGGACCCGAACAATCGCCGAAGTCGTGGAAAAAGGTCTTCCGGCGGAGATTGCCGTAGCTCAGGCTGCCAAGGCGATGGCCTCATCACTGCAGAATGTCGGATATATCGCAATGAGTATCAAGTTCGAGGCCGACCTTTCCATTCTGTACACTGCTTATCAGAATAATGATCAACAGGCGTTCGCACAAGCATATAACACACTCGAACGAGATGCATTCACAACCGTTGAAGGGACCGCGACTGCAGGAATCCTCGCCGGCATCGCAGCCTCATCGTCTGTCGTCAATTTGGGGGCAGGATTTGCCGCGGCACCCATCGCGGCGCTGCTGGGCGCTGTCGGCGGCAGCTACGTGTCTGGTCTGTATTATGACAAATACCTGGCCGAAGGAGTCACCGCTCAAGGCATGGGATGGTACAGCATCCTCAAGCAATTATTCAGCAATCCGAGTGGAGGAGGGACAAGTGCCGACAGCGGCCCGGGCGGTAGCCTAAACGACATGGGTTCAGTCACCGTGCAGAGAGCCGGCGACTGGTTCGATCAGGATACGATCACCGTGGCACCCGGCGCAACATTGGATGTCTTCGGACAAGTCACCGAGGACCTGGGTAGTTCCCTCGACACACTCGGACGAGTTGCGATCGAACCTGGCGGAGTCCTGGACGTTTTCAGCGCTGCTGGCGTGGCTGTTGGGGGTTTGCTCGACGACGATGGTGCCGCCATGGTCGAAGCGGGGGCCGCGCTGGACGTCGTGGGTACGCTCGATATCGCCAAGACGGGCTCGCTGGATATTTCTGGAGCAGCCGTTCTCGAGGCGAACGCGACCTATCAACCGCTGGGCGCCGTGAATATCCAATCCGACGGTTATCTGGGGCCGCCTGTGGCTCCCGGCGTCCCCTCCGGGCCCGTCGATCTGGCGATCGCTTCCGGTCAGGTCGTGACTTTCGCGGCCTCGGCGAGTGGCGAGCCTGCCCCGAATGCGCAGTGGCAGTTGAGCTCGGACGGTGGGACTGTGTTCAGCGACATACCGGGCGCAACCTCGCGCACTCTGAGTTTCGCGGCGACCCTTGACCAGAATGATTACGAATACCGCGTTGTCTTCACGAATCCCACGGGCACCGTTACCACATCGGCAGCAAAGCTGACCGTAAGTCCTGCCGTTTCGTCCCTCTCGCTCAACCTCTCGACCACGTCGATCATCTTCGGGCAGTCCGTCACCGTTGTCGCGACCCTGACCGGCGCCGGCGCCGGCACCATCCCCGGCGGTACCGTCAGTTTCTTCTCCTTCACTAATCTCAAACAAGCGCTGGCGACTGTTCCCGTCGATGCCTCGGGCCAGGCCACGCTGACGACCTCGGCATTCCCCACCACGGGCTTCTACCCGATCGTGGCCAAGTACAGCGGTGACGGCGACCTCGCTTCGGCCTCGGCGACATCCGCTGGGATCTCGATCACTGCGGCCCCAGTCAACTTCACCGCTCTCCAGCTTCAAGGCGTCTTCAATAAGAAGAAGCGACTGACCTCCGTCGTTCTTACCGTGAAGGTCCAATCACCTGTCTACGGCGCGGCTGCGCCGTCCGGCTTGGTCAACATTGAGCTTGGGCCCGCGCGACGGGGGCCCAGCCGGCCGAAAGTCATCGGGATCGCGCTCGCCGAGAACGGCATCGCGATGGCGTCGCTTCCCGCGAACAAGGTGCTCAACAAGTGGTTAACCCTCTTCTTCGCCGCCCCTGGTTACGACTCGCCTGAGTTCCCCGTTCCTCGCTTGACGACGCGGCTTCTCAATCGCCACGCGTCGCCCGCCCCAAAGTCGCAGGTCTTCGTCTCCCACCTAATGAAGTTCGACAATCATGATCTGAAACAGGTCATCGATGTCAACATTCAACGCATTCCCCGACATTTTGCTGAAGCAGTGCGCTCAGGCGACGAGGCCGCGCTGGGTCGCCTTCTCTATTGCAATGACCTGCGGAGGATGGCCGGGGCATTCATGGGGCATTCGCTCCGCGTCTGGACGCCGGGGAGCCCATAATGAACTCTGACGGTTTGGCAGGTTTGGCGATACGACACCCAACTCAGTGCTTCGGTAGCAAGTTGGTAACAACGTTGGCCACGCGAGCCGAATGCGGCCACAACGTCACCCGGAGGAGGCGGTCGTGGAATGCAGGGCTTACGCACCAGATTTCTCTGGGATTTGGGCCAGTACACTCAATAGATAGTCGTTCTTCCACCCCGCCAGCAGGCGGCGAGTCGCGATACTCTTGCCCTTACTGTTCTTCTCCGCCTTGAGCAGACAGAGCGCCAGCTTGCGGAGCCATGCCAGGTTCTCGGCACTGTTGCCGGCCCAGTGCCTCTGGTCATCCTCGTGGAAACAGACGTCCAAGACCCAGTGCAGCGAGTTCTCGATCCCCCAATGGCCGCGCACCCACCCCAGATACTCCTCCGCCGTCCCGGCCGCGCTGCCGATGAAGTAGCGGGTCTCGCTCCCGACGACACCGTTGACCATCCGCTGGCTGATCACCATCACGATCGCCGTCAGCCCGGCCCACAGGCCCGCGTCCCGGATGCCCTTCGGCTCGGTGATCACGCAGCAACTGCGGGTCTCCTGGCGACCGCTACGGACCCCTTCGGTCTGACACTCGGTGAAGTCCACATCGGGCTCGCCACGTTCCAAGACCTCCTCGAATGCCCGCTCGATGTCCTGGTAGAGATGCGGCTGATTCTCCTTGACCGCCAGCACATACTGGCCCTCCCCTTCGATGATGTCGGCGGCGATGTCCTTCTGGCAGCCCATGGCGTCGATGGTCACCACGGCCCCCTTCAGGTCCAACAGCGCCAACAACTCGGGGATGGCCGTAATCTCGTTGGATTTGGCGTCGGTGGCCACTTGCCCCAGGGTCAAACGATTCTCGACGGCCCAGGCGCTGACCACGTGCAAGGCCGAGCGACCGACGGTGCGCCGCGCCGCGCCGCGTTGGGCCTTGCCGTCGATGGCGATCGGTCTCAATGCGGGCGGATCCGCGGCGAGCGGGATCAATCCGCGCCGCTCCATCAGCGCCGTCATCCAGGCGTAGAAGCATCTCTGGAAGGCGAGCGGGTCGAGCAGGCAGAAGACGCGGCGGAAGGTATCGTGCGAGGGGATGCCGCCGGGCAAGGTGAGGATGGTCTGGAGCCAGTCGATCTTGGAGTGGGCGTAGCCGGCGATCTGCTCCCAGGTCTCGGCGCCGCAGAACATGGCGCAGGTGGCCATGAAGACGATCTCATCGAGTCGATGGATTCGCCCCTGCTCGCGGCGCGGGTCGGGGAGGTCAGCGAAATGCTCGAGGATCGAGGCCGGGTCGTGGGCCGGGGGAGTGGAGAGCGGCTCGGGGATGGCGGTCATGGTGTGGACGTCCCTGAAGGTGTTAACGGGTCCTGGAGATCGATGGTACAAGAGACGCCCGATCCCCAGCCAGCCGGACTACACAACAGAGTCGAGCTGCTCATCCCCAGAGCACCCAGTCATCCCAGGCTGGTGCGTAAGCCCTGAGGTCCTAGTGCTCTGTCACAGCTAAAAGTTAGGGTTGGGGGCTTTCCCCAAAAAGAAGATGATGTCGGGGACAAAGGAGGTTCCCCGTGAACAAAAAGTATATCGTTCGGCTGACGGATCAGGAACGGACCGAGTTGGCGGCCGTGATCAAGAAGTTGAAGGGGACAAGCGAGAAGGTACGGCGTGCCCAGATCTTGCTCAAGGCGGACGCGGACGGCCCAAACTGGACCGACCAGCGGATCGCCGAGGCATTCGGATGCCGAACCAAGAGCGTGGAGAACATCCGTCAGCGTCTCGTGGAGCGAGGCTTTGGCGAAGCGCTGGACCGCAGTAAGCGTGAGACACCACCGGTCGAGAAGTTGCTCAGCGGGGAGCAGGAAGCTCGGATCATTGCCACGCGACTGGGATCGCCTCCCCCGGGCTATGCCAACTGGACATTGCGCCTGCTCGCGCGCAAGGTCGTGGAGTTGGGGATCGTCGAGTCCGTGAGTTACGAAACCGTGCGGCGTACGCTAAAAAAAACTAGGCTGGCAAAAGTGGCTGGAAAGCCCTCCGGGAGCGTAGAAAGAGGAGATCGAACCCCGGGAGGAATCCACCCATGCGCAAACGACGACAACGACCACGCCCGCAACCGGACCGGGCCCTGACCCTGACGCCGGTCCTTCTTGACTGCCCCGAATGCCAGCACCGGACCTATGCCGACTACAATAACTATCGCACCATCAGTACTCTCGACGGCGTCTTCCGACTGACCCTGACCATCCGACGCTGCCCCAATCCCACCTGCCCCCGCTTCCTCCGCCCCTATCGGCCCGAGGCCGAGCCCCACTTCGCCTTGCCTTATCATGAGTTCGGACTCGACGTCATGGCGCTGGTCGGCCGGCTCCGCTATGCCGAGCACCGCAGCATCCCCGAGATCCACCGCGAGCTCACGCACCGCGGGCTCATCCTGGCCGAACGCACCGTCACCAACCTGTTGGACCGCTACGACGAGCTGCGGTCCCTGGCCACGGCCGATCCCCAGCGACTCGGTCCGCTGTTGCGCCCGCAGGGCCGCGTCATCCTGGCCATCGACGGCCTGCAGCCGGATGTCGGCCACGAGGTCCTCTGGGTGCTGCGCGACTGCCTCTCCGGCGAGATCCTCCTGGCCAAGAGCCTGCTGTCGTCCACCGCCCAGGACCTGGCCGGCCTGATCGACCAGGTGCGGAAGGTCCTGCCGGTGCCGATCACCGGCGTGGTCTCCGACGGTCAGGAGAGCATCCGCAACGCCGTGGCTATCGCCCTCAAAGGTGTCCCCCATCAGCTCTGCCATTTCCACTACTTCCGCGAGGCGGCCAAGCCGATCTACGAGGCGGATCGCCACGCCAAGAAGGAGTTGAAGAAGCGGGTGCGGGGCATCCGGAAGATCGAGCGCCAGGCGGAGAAGGAGCTGGAGGACGACGCGGAGGACGCGGAGGCGGAGGTGGTGCGGGACTACTGCGCCGCGGTGCGCGGGGCCTTGACCGACGACGGACTGCCACCGCTTTCGGCCTCCGGGCTGAAGCGGCAGGATCGATTGAGCCGGATTGCCGCCAGCTTGGACGATGTCGTCGCCAAGGCGGGCGACCTGCCCGGGGGTTTGAAACGGCTGAGGCAATTGCTGCGGCGCGGGCTGGAGGAGACGGCCGCGCTGTTCCCGGCGGTGCGCGAGTCGTACCAATGGGTCAAGCGCGCCGCCCGGATCCTCAAGAACGAGGAGGGGCTGCCGGCGAAGAAGGTGCGACGGCGGATGGTGCAACTGCTGGCGCGAATGCGCCGGGCGGTGGCGACGACGGACGAGCCCGCGGTGCGGGCGGGTTTGAAGCAGTTCGTGAAGGTGACCCGGAGCTACTGGCCGGGCTTGTTTGCCTGCTACGAGTCGTCGGATCTGCCGCGGACGAATAACGACCTGGAGCACACCTTCGGCAGTCATCGCTACCACGAGCGCCGGGCCAGCGGTCGGCGTCGGGGGTCGCCGGGCCTGGTGGTGATGGGCTCGGCGCGGGTGATCTCGGGGCTGGCGACGCGGCTGCGGCCGGACGAAGGCTTGGTGTTGAGCCCGGGCTATGTTGAGGACTGGCAGGAATGGCGCGCGGAGTTGGAGGTGCGACGGGAATCGCGGCGGAAGCAACGCCGGTTCCGTCACAATCCCGAGGCCTATCTCAAGGACTTGGAGCAACGCTGCCTCCAGCTAACTTTGCCAGCCTAGAAAAAAACGGCATGACCAACCGTAAGCTTGAGTACTGGGTCATCCCGCCCAAGGCCGACGGCGAGTTCGTAGCCAACATGGAGGAAGTGCTGGAGACCTACGCGATACCTTATAATCCCGCCCGTCCGGTGCTGGGCATGGACGAGCAACCGGTGCAGTTGCTGAAGGAGACCCGCGTGCCCATCCCCGCCACCCGCCGACACGGCCGGCGCGTGGACTATGAGTACGAGCGCGCGGGACAGCGAACATCTTCATGTTCACCGAACCACTGGCGGGTTGGCGCGAGGTGGCCGTTCGCGAGACGAAAACCAAGGTGGACTGGGCGATCGAGATGGCTCGACTGATGGAAGGCCGTTACGCCGACGCCGAGCACGTGATCGTCGTGTGCGACAACTTGAACACGCACACCAAAGGCGCATTCTACGAGAGTTTTGCACCCGCCCGGCGCGCGCGAGTTGGTCTGCCGCATCGAGTTCTGTTACACGCCCAAGCACGGTAGCTGGCTGAACATCGCCGAGAATGAGCTGAGCTCCCTGACACGCCAGTGCGTGTCCGGTCGCCGCTTCGGCGATGTTCCCACCCTGCGAGCGGAGACCGGCGCTTGGTCATCCGATGTCAACAGCACCCAGCGCGGCGTGGATTGGCAAATGAAGATCGACGATGCTCGCGGTAAACTCACGTCGGTCTACCCTAAGATTAAGCTGTGACAAAGCACTAGTGGGGTTAACTACCCCGTGCAGGTTCAAGTCCTGTCTTCGGCACTAAGCAGCATAAGGGGTTGCGTCGAGAGGCGCGACCCCTTATCCTTGTAATTCTGGAGCGTTTGGCAACAATTTGGCAACACCATTGCGGTGGCATTGGAGTCGCCCAATGGCCAGCGTTCAGTATCGTGCCGGCACTTATCGGGTCATCTTCCGGTTCCACAGCAAGCAGCATTTCGTGATGATCGGCAAGGTCTCGCCGGAGGAGGCCGAAGCCAAGGCCTCCCAGGTCAATTACTTGCTCATGCGGATCAAGCAGGGGCTAATCGAGCTGCCCCTCGGCGTCGACATCGTCGAGTTCGTGGTGCACGACGGCAAACCGCCCGCCGCCGCGACCCCGGCCAGCGCCAGCCGCAAGGTTCTGACGCTGGCGACGCTTCGCGACCGCTTCCTGGCGACGCGGGCGACCGGCCGTGAGAAGAGCACGCTTTACACCGCCGGCATCCATTTCAACCATTTGGTTGACACCCTCGGCGATAAGTTCCCCCTTACAGGGTTGGGCCAGGCCGACCTGCAGAGGCACGTCGAACGCCGGGCCAGCCTCGGCATCTCCGCCGTCACCATCAAGAAAGAAATCTCGACGTTGCGGACAGCCTGGCATTGGGCCGTCAACTCCGGCCTGCTGTCGGGGAATTACCCGAACAGGGGGCTGGTCTATCCCAAAGGCGACGAGTTGCCCCCTTACCAGACCCGCGAGGAGATTGAGCGGCAAGTGGCGGCGGGCGGCCTGAAACCGGAGGAGATCGACGAGCTGTGGGATGCGCTGTATCTCCAGCCACACGAGATCGCCGAATTGCTGGAGCACGTCCGCACCCACGCCAGGCACGAGTGGATCTATCCGCTCGTCTGCATGGCCGGGCATACCGGGGCCAGGCGAAGTGAGCTGATCCGCATGCTGCCGTCCGACGTGGATTTCGCGGGCGGCAGCATCGTCATCCGCGAGAAGAAACGGCTGAAGGGCAAACGCTCGACCCGGCGGGCACCGCTGACGCCGCTGCTCAAGGACGCCCTTCAATCATGGCTTGACGTCCACCCCGGCGGCCCGTCGCTCTTCTGCCAATCCGGCGCAGTGGCCCGTAGCAAGAAGCGGGGTCGCACGACCGGCCATCAGCACGGCGCGGGCCGGCCGACGACGCTCAAGGGCCGCCTGACCACGGTGAAGGTCCGCAAGGACCTGCCGGGTCCGGGCCCGCTCACGGTCGGCGAGTGCCACGACCATTTCAAGCGGACGCTGGCCGGCTCGAAATGGGAGGTGGTACGCGGCCTCCATACGCTCCGCCATTCGGTTGCATCGTGCCTGGCGGCGGCGGGCGTCGATCAGCGGATCATCGACGACATGCTCGGCCATGTTTCGGAAGAAATGCGGCGGCGCTACCGCCACCTGACGCCGCAGGTCAAGAGTCAGGCGGTCCTTGCAGTCTTCGGCGAGGACCGACGGTCGGGCAGCAGCCCCCCCGCTGAAACCGGAGCAATTCCTCGTGCGGGATGACCCAGGACGCATGCTTGCCGCGTCCACTCGCCTTCTTCTGGGCCCGGATGCGGCCGTGCCGGCACCACTCACGGACCGTGAAATCCGCCTTGCCGACGATCCGGGCGAATTCCTCTGTGTTGTACCAATCCTTGACGACCTCCCGCTCCATCAGGGCGGCGAGCATTTCTTCGATCCGCTCCAACCTCGTGGCCAACTCAGGTTCCATCGACCGCCTCTCTAGTTTTCACGACATTCTTGACGGCTGCGGCGCACTCTGCGGACGTTCACCCGACAGGTCGCAGATTGCTCCGGGCGCCTGCGGCACGACTAGCCTCCACGGCAGTGACGAGCATAGCCTCCTGCGGCATCTGGACAAAATCGCGTTCGGCCAGGATCACGACGGGAACGGCTCGGAGCGACGAGTAGAAGCATCGAGTACGGCGATATTGGGCAACCGAGAGTGGCCCCTGGGACCCGTGACGATCGAGGTGAGCGAGCGAAATAAGCCGAGTGTCGTAGCGAGGGCGGATCGGATGACCGCGAGCCGCGGGGCCCGCGTGCAGGTTGCATTTCTCTATCGTGAGAGGACTTCACGAGCGCTGCCTCGCATCGAGCCTGGCTCGGGACAACGACCACTCGCGAGGCCCTCCCAGCGACGTTCCTGACGCGGAATGGGTTCTTGTAGCTCGGAACCCCGGTTTGCTCCCGGTATAAGCCGGCCGGCCCGCCTCCAGGCGTCTTGACGGCTGCGACGGTGCGGTGGATCCGGTTTGCCGTGGCGCTCCAGGCCCGAGGACGTCCCAACTTGGGAGATGGCCTCTCGGCCAAGCCGCCCCTGGATGACGGCGAGCGCCTCGAAGTTTTCGACCGCGACCACGGCACCGCTCCACGATTCGCCACCGGCAAACCATCGGAGTCGACCGCCGCCGTCATCGACCGCCGCGAGATTCATCCCAATCCCGAATGCGGCCGACGAACCGGATCCGGCGGCTACAAGCGACACGAGGAATCGAAGGCCCACAAGGCGATGGAGACGCTCGGGCGTCTGTCGGCGCTCCACGTCGACTCGCCGAACGAACGGGACAAGACCAAGTTGGTGCCTTGGCCGAAGCCACACAAGAGGTGATTACCGGATCGGGATGACGCCCGGAACGCGGACAGTCGGGTGAGGAAGCCGGGTCAGGATAACCCCTTCGGCCCGCCTGCCCGGCCACGAGGCCGAGGAGCTGGTTTGCGATCGTGTCGACCGAGTCCTCGAGCCGATCGCGAGAACCTGCCGGCTGGATCACGCTCGCCGCCCGTCCGTCATCGGGACTCGCCGAGGCAGATTATTGCCAAATTGCGAACCTGGTTATCCTGGCCAGGTCTCGTTTCGGGATTCCCAACCGCGCGATCTGGATCGTCCAACGGTGGGCGGGGTCGGTGGGCCTCCAACCGGTCTTGACCGCGTAAGGTTGACTTCGAATCGGAGAACAGCTTGAGAGAGGATCGAGCCATGGACAGATCGCGTGACGTCGTCGCGCATTTCGAATGTAGGCCGGCCCGGTCTCGTCGTTCCGCCGGCCAATTCGGCGAGGGTCCCGACCGCCGAATCGGGGCGGCAGGGCCCGCCGCCAACAAGAACCGACACCACGACGATCGCGGCGCCGGTTCGGGCTGCCAATATCGGGGCCAGGGCACTTACAAAAGCGAATCGACCCGCCAAATGGCCGTCGGTCGGGGCCGAGAATGTGGACAATTCCGCCACGCGATCAGCTCAGCAATGGCAACCGGACGGCACAGCGTCTCTTTCCCTGCATGAGGCCGCGGCCGAGACTTACGAGATCAGTCAGGAAGAACTGAAGGTGCTGGACGAATTGAATCAACGGCTCGAGCAGATTGACAGGGAACGCGCAGAACTTCGACGCAGCATCCTCGATCGCCTCGAGAAGGGGGGCGAAATCGAACCTGGACGATTGAAGGCGACGCGCCGGGAAACGGACCAGTGCCGGCCGACGCTCACCAACCTCCAGGAGCTCTTCGGCGAGGAATTCATTCGGGATCTTCGGCGACGGCTCCCACCGATAAAGTTCGTCACGTTGCGGATCTGGGAACCCCGGACCGAGGATTCGGTTTGAGCCAGGGGCCGGGGTAATGGGCCAAGCCGATGAGATCGCGGCCGATGGCGGCGATCGGTGACACGTGTCGTGTGCCCCGGCCGTCGCCGGCCGATTTGAGCATTGTGGATCGGGCAGGATTCCTCGACGTCACGCCTTGTCCCGCGGTGCTCGCGCCGGCCGAATCGGACCCCGAAACCTGTCTCGAATGCGACCAGGATCGACGGCGGCACGCGGCATTTAGGCGGACGGTGCCCAGGACGAGCTCGATGGACGCCGCCGAATCGGGCCGCCGGCCATCCGCCGCACGACCCGAACTGGGGTCCGGTCGATGTAGACCCAGGGGGTGCCGGGATCCAGGAACCACCGATGGAGCCCAAGACGGCCGGCGGATTGGACGTGCCGGGGTTCGACGTCTCGGGCCGGAATCCAGGGCCCAGAGTTTGGAAAGTTCCCCTAACGTAGAGGATCCGATCGAAGCACGGCCAGGGGGCCGCGACGCCGCTCCCGGTCGTGACGGGCACCCATGGTGCGGCCGGCCATGCGCCGGATCGACATCGCCGGCAAGCTCGATGAATCCACCGACGCCGTGCGATCAACGGGTGTCAGTGTGCGCCGTGAAAAGGTTTCGGATTTCCAGGGGTAACCATGCCCCCCGGCAACTGGGTCGCTCCAGCCGGAAGCTATCGGAGCGGCGGTGGAGGTAACGAAACCGTCGGAGCCTTCGAGACAACGGGCCACAAGGTGGTCCGGCGATCAGGCAGGGCGTAACGCGAGTGAACGTTGAGCAGGCCTCGAAACATTTAATACTTTCTAAATCCACGGCCTCTGGCCGTGGATTTAGAAAGTATTAAGGTTAATCCAACCTGCCTCCGTGGGAATCCAGGGTAGCCCATCCTCGGCCGAGCGCGATACGAAGATCTGGCGGCTCGGCGCGCCGGTAACTCCTCCGGTTCGAGAGTCGGCCCATAGCATTTGGGCAGCGACACGAATGCGACAACCGCGGGCATCCCACTTCCGCGAGATCGGCGCTCGGTACGCGGTGCCGCCGGACCAGGGATTGGTTCGCCTCGTCGGCCGGTTGGCCGCGCCGGGCGAGCCGTATTACGATCCGACGCTGGTTGACATCAACACGCCGCTTTACCTTTGGATCTATGCCGACCAGGACCACCTCGATGCACTGCCGGGTCGGACCACCTGAGGGACCGTGGGAACAGGGAGCACCATGGGGACGGACGTTGGTAACGACAGCCGCCGGCTTCTTCGCGGCAGGGCCAGCCGGGTCGCATCGGCCATGCCCGGCGAGGCGGGGTCAGCCGAGCCAGACCCGGCCACGCGTGTAGACCCGTCCGTCGGCGAGTTCTCATCCTGTTCGGAGTCGGACTGGGTAGTCATCGCATGCTGTCGCGCTGACTTCAGGTCGCGGCGGGCAGGATTCACGGGTTCCAACCGTGGAAGGCCTCCCGCCGCGCCAGCAATTCCCCGGAACAGCTCCGTCAGGGTCGCGATCGGCTTGCGGGCCACCGGTTCGGCGGCGACGCCGTCGGCCGCCACCCCGGACTCGCCGGATTGCCGGCGGCTCCGCGGTCCGAGTGAGGCCCACGCGAGCCGTTGAGGTCGGCGTCGGGCCGGCCTTCATAGGGACCCGGCCTGCAGCCGCGACCTCAATTCCGGGGAGTCCCGGATTCCACATCGGTTGAGGGCCAACCGCCGGCGCCGCGGCCTACGCGCGTTGTGTCGCGGCCCGATCCCGGTTTCCTCTCTCCCGGAGCGATAATTTGGCTGCATGGCCGGGTGGTCGCAAAGCAGCGTCGACGATGGGTTGGCCGCGGGACGGTGCCCAACTCGAATTTGCGGCAGCCCTCACGCGATCTAACGAGACAAAATAGAGATGTGCGGAGCGCTCGAGTGCCGTGGCGGTAAATCAACGGCCAACTCGGCGCGACCACAGCCTGTTGCCCCGTTGGTAACCCAACTGCACGCGCACCGACGCGGCGGCGGAGGGGCACCGACGTGATTCGACGGGGCCAAGGAATGTGCGGACTCAGGGCGAATCGGCCGGATATTCGAGGTCCCGTCGGCCATCGCACGGGCGAGCGTTGGCCGACGTAACGACGCCTCGAAGATGGCCTTGGGCTTCGACGTGGCTCGGTTGATTCCGGCCGGCCCGCCTCGACGGCGATTAACGCTAATCGGCACTCCGGAATCATGGTCGCGTGGACCGAAAGCACAGGAAGCCAGCCCGCCTCGAGCTCGATTAACGTTAATCGGCACCGCTCCGGGTCGTCCTGGGTGTGGAGTCGAGGGCCGAGCTATCGGACTTCCAACCACCGAAAGGCGACGATCCGACCCTGGCGTCGGCGGGTCGTCGGGGTCGAGACCCGGTCCGACGATCTCACCGGCCACGGGTTGACCGGGATCGGCATCCTCCAGAGGCCACTGGAGTCTCGTGGCAAGGCCAGGCGCGGCGAGTGCTCCCAGGTCCCTCGAGGTCATGTGGCCGGCCCTCCGATCGAACGCTCGATTCGCCAGGCCGTGAAGCCGCCGATCGGCCTGACGGTGCCGAAGCCAGTTCCGGGCGTCCCGCACCGTTTTGTTCCGGGCTGGTCCGGCCTGGCCCGCTGACCCGTCAATCCACGTGCGCCTTGCGAGGAGGCTCGTCAACCGGCCTGTGCCAACCCATCGCACAGGACTCCCAGGGCCGCCGCCCAGGAGTCGTTTCGACCGCTGCGGAGAGACCACGATATGGTCGACCTCTCCCTTGGGCGGCCTTTGACGACTCTCTGGCGGCGGTTCGGTGTTCAACACATTCTCTTCCTGGCCCCAACCGCAGCGGTCCCGATCTTTACGCGTCAGTCACCCGACTCCTGGGCCGTCGCTGGTGCTCGTGGCCGGCACCGTGACTCGGCGGATTCACAGGGCGCGCCGGGCGACCATCCGGGTGGTTTCCCCAGACGTCCCATCTGTGGATTGGGCTTGAGTTCCGCGCCTTGCCGTCGGGATGTGTAGTCGAGGGCATCCAGCCGGGTGGTGGGGTGCAGGAACATCGGCCTGGAACCGACGGGACGCCAATCCGAGCTGCGACGTCCGTGCTGGGCCGCGACCAGCTATGCACCGCGGCCGCCGCCTGAGGGTCCCAGGGTAGCTCTCGCCGACCGGGCGGTGTGGCTCGATGGGGCCGCCCCGATGATCCACCTCAGGCGGCGTCCGCTAAACGGGACGGCGAACTTCCGGACGGTTGGCGAAACCGACCATGCCTGGAACCTGTCTGGTCGCGCGACGTGATCGTCATGCCTACGGGACGTTGCCGGCCCAATTCGACTCGGAAAGCCAGCCCGGCCTCCGGGAAAGGGAAAACTCGCTCAGGCCGTGACATCGCTCAACAAGTCTCGGGACGTGCTCGGCCGGCGTCCGGATGATATCGGGCCGATCGCTGAGGAACGAAATCGTCATTGCTGGAAAGACCGGGCTGTCTCCCCCAACGTTCGACGGTGTCGGCCGGTACCGACTCCGCACTTCCCACCAAGTTCCTCAACCGTGCCGGCATTCCAGTCCCTGCTGCGGATTGCAGCCGTCCTGTTCCCGTCTATGCTGGCCGCCCCGTAAGACGAAATGGGGTAGTCGCCTCGCCTGGCCGGTCTTGGCCGATCCGGGGCCGCTACCCGAGGGCCTCCCTCCCCGGTTGCGCAGACCTGATCGTCGCGCATTCGGCGAAGGTCCGGCGGCAGGCCACCATCCCCGGCCGTCCGGACGCCGCGCCGAAAGCGCGTCGACGATCAACATCACCGTTGCGACGGCGAACGAGTCGGGCGTCTTCCCGACTCGCCCACGTCGCTTCGGATTGTCAGGAGGCCACTCCGGAGAGTTGCCCCGATTCTCTCAACTCAGACATCCGGCGGTAGAACGCCGCCTGCGACTTCGCTCGCCCGAACCGAGTTCGGGTGGCGTCCTGCCATTGCTCCATGCGCTCCTTCCGGGTCGGGTAGCTCAGGATGATATCCAGGGCGACCCGGCGCTCGGCCTCGGTCCGCTCGGTCCGGGTCAGGTCGCGCTGCGGATGCTGGATCTCGACCAGCCGCTGCTCGAGCTCCGAGGCGATCAGGTCGCGCCAGTGGGTCTCGGACCTTCCCGACTTCCACAAGGCGTAATCCGGGATCGCCTTGTCCACGAAGAGCCGGACGGAGGGCCGGATCTCGCGCCGCAGGCACTCCTGCCGGAGGTAATTCGCCACCATGCAGCACTCCCCGCGCGAGATGTCGGCGGTCCCTTCGTCGGCGATCCTTTCGATGAACGCGAGGATATGTTCGTCGGTCGGCTCGTAATGGATCACATTGACCCGGTCCCGGACTGCCGCCAGGATCTGGGCCTGATGCCCGACGAGGGCCAGGTTCGAGATCGCGATGATCCCGCCGGTGAAATGGACCGTACGTTCGTGGCGGGCGGTCTTGTAGGGGATGACGCGGGCGCCGGACACTTTGGGACGGCGCGCGAGGGCCGACAGCAAGATCTCCAGGGCGGCCGGCTGGTTGAAGATGCTGGTCACATCGTCCAGGACGATCACACGGTCCCGATTCTCAGCGATCATCTCGAACAGGCCGATCGGAGTGAGGTGGCCGGAGTGCCATCTGTGCGGAGCGGCCATGTCTTCCAGGGTCGTCCTGACCGTGTGGGTCTTGCTGGTTCCGGGTCGTCCATAGAGGTAGAGGCCGGTGCTCTGGCGGTAATGGACGGCCCGTACGCGGTCCCGGATCACCGAGAGCTTGCTCATCAGATCGTCGTAGTGTACCTGATCGAAAGTCATAGCCTGGTTGCCCTTTCTTTCTCACATTCTCACGTTCGAAAAACCGAGAAACTGAGAAAAGCCGCAGAGGTGACCTTCCTGTCGGCGGCTCGGCGGATCCGTCGTGGCCCGCCCGATAAGGGATAGCCGGAGCTCCTGCGGAGCAGGGTCGGCTCGAGTCTGCCGGTACGGATTCTCGGATAGCCCGGACCGCACCGGAGCCGCCACGGCATTGCGCCGGCGACTTCGTTGGCCTTCAAGATCGGATGATCCTGGCGGCCGCGTTGCTCGAGTATGCAATGACTTCGTCAGATCGACGTCGGGGCGCCCGGAGAGCTAATCTCCGGACGGTGGGCTTGACGCTCAGCCCCGGTCAGCCCATCTCTTCGGCCGCAAACCGTGGGATCGGCTCGGGCATGTCCTATCTCAGGTGCAGAGTGCAAATCGCTCGCCCCTCCGGAAGTTATGGACGCCTTCAGCTTCGTGTCAAAGGGCTGGTTCTCGCCTCGCTTGAGCACAAAGTCAGCGACCTCGTAAGGATCGGGTTACGGACGCATTCGGAAATACAACCCGGGAGGCGATCCGTGACGCGGCTTCGGCAATTTTTAGGTGGGCCGCCCCGACCCTCGACCGTCGCGTGCCGATCGACCAGACTGGGGCGAACTCGACTCACTCGATGGAGATGCCATCAACTTTCCACGGTCGAGGCCCTGGATTGGATGGTCTTCGCTTCATCGCGCGCGGCGACATCGCCCTGCTAACCGCCCATGCCGACGCCTACTCGACCAGCACCCATCTCTCCGGAGACGGTGCCCCGTACGCCTCCTTCCGGGATCACGTGCCGGCCGTCGCCGCCTGGTCCGGCGGGCTCACGCGGACTCGCGGCGGAGATTGCTTTGTCGGCGAGACATTCTGGCCGTCGCTCGACCCATCGGCCGGGCCGCGCGGCATCGTCGCGGTCGTATCGGCCGGCGGACCCCGGAACCGGCGACGACAAGGCGAGGATCGCCGTCCGTGCCGCCGTCGATACCGCGGTGCCTCGCCTTCGGGAAAAGCCAGGTCCAGCGGCCAAGCTGCCGGTCGCCTTCCCGGCCTTCCGGATGGGCATGGGCCGGGACCACGACGATCGGCTCCGTTCAGCCCGGGCCCAGGTCCGGGCGGCCCTCGAGTCACTCAAGCGATGGGCCGGCATACTACCGTAGATTGAAGGGACCCCAATCCCGTGCAACGCGGGGGCCGCCTGGGGCGGTCCCAGCCGCCGCTGGCCCTGGAAACCCACGAAGTCGGGTTTCTGCCGGCAGCGACGATCGTGACCGCCCTCGCCGGCCCCTCTCCGGCTGCCGCCCCGGCGACGGTCGTCCTGGCCAACACTCGGCGGCCTCGCCCTGTTTCACCTCGACGGCCAATCGAAGCGGGTCATCGTCAGCGAAGTCGAGGGCAAGCGCAGGATTTCGATCGCGCGAACGCGGCGACCAGCGGTTCGTCGTGGTCGACCGGTTGGATTTCGCCGATCGGCCTCCTCACTTCACGGATGCCGTCGACCGGCAAGGCGAGTGCGATGACTTTTTCACAAACTCCGCTTGTAGCAGATGTGCGGTTTCCGAAGGATGGCCAGGGTCGAGTCGCGTGGGTGGTGAGAGTGGTCGCCCGGACTTCAATGCGCGCTCGACGACGCACTCGGAGCGTCCGATTCCTTCCGAATGTCCTGGTGAAACCAAAGTAAGCCGGAGGAGATGATCGATGTTGACGCCGCATCAGCGGATTCTCTTGGCAGCCTGTCGGCCGGTATCCAAACCCGGGGGTCACGCAGCGGCGAAGTCCCAGGCTCCCGGCCAGGATCCGGCGAGTCGATCGCCCGGGGTCCGACCCGGCTCGAAGCCGCGCGGCAAGATGGCGGATCACTTGAAGCAGGGCTCGACTCAGATCGAGGTGAATATCGCCGACGTCATCTACGCCGTCGATGCTGCGAAGGACGATCGATGCTGGCTGCTCTTCGGCGATCCGGAGATCGAGTCGTTGCCCAGTGATCCAGACAGGCCCACGAAGTGGCCGTTCGTCGCGAGGTTCGAGGTCGACTTGGAAACCGACGATATCGAACACCTGGTCTGGGCGGTCTGGTACCAGCGGGGCTGGTGTTACTACTCGAGCGACGTTGAAGACCTGTGAGCCTCGGCCTGGTGCGAGCGATTCACCTCGTCGCCCGTCGGCCATCGCGCAGGCGAGCGATGGCCGAAGTAACAACGCCTCGAAGGCGGCATTGGGCTTCGACTTGGCCCGATTGATTCCGGCCGGCCCGCCTAACGTTAATCTTGCCCGGTCCGGGTCGTGCTGGGGGTAGAACCGAGGGCGGAGCTATCGGACTTCCGCGAGGATCACGTGAAGTAGGGGTCGCGTGGGCGCTAGGCACTTCAGCCCGGCCGTCACTCGTCCGAGCGGCGCCCTGTCATCTGACACCATTTCGCCACACCCGAGCCCGATCGGACCGGACAGCGGGCCTCCCATCGCTGTCGGCCGTTATACGTCCGGCCACCGCACGTCGAACGTACGCACCCGATGGGCGCGGTAGCAGCGCCGCGTGAGGCGGGGATGGGATTCGCTAGTCGATGCGGGACCCGAGGGGAACGGATACGCAGGCCCACTTTCTGAGTTGGGCGGCGATGGGGAGAACGCATCGGCTTGAACCATGACTCGCGTCCGCTTGACCCGCCTCGCCCGCCAACGGCGGGCGCCTGTTTGACTGCGCTAGCCAACCGACAAATCCCTCCTGCAATACCGAGCTCGGCATTAAGCAAGAACCGGCTGTTCACGGGGAGCGAGGAGGGCGGAAAGACGATGGCGATCCGCTTCAGCATGGTGTCGAGTTGCCGGCGTCACGGCCACGACCCGTTCGTCGAGCTACGCGACGTGCCCGGACGGTTGCCGGGCCTTCCGAAAGAGCGTTTGGCGGAGCTCCTCCCGAATCGTTGGCCGCCGCCGGCAGCCGATCCTGCAGCAGCGACCCCTGCCGAGTCGGCCCCCGCTCAGGACTGAGTGGTCCTACGTCGCCGTATCCGTCGTGTAGCCTCGGTGACCTGCCGTGAAGAGCACGTCCCCGGGGCCCCCGTCATCTCAGGCCGGTCGGGCATCGCACCGAACGGGCCACCGGGCGAAGGCAGGAGGCCAATCCGTCCCGGCTCAGGACGACGGGCAACGAACCGGCCGAGAAGGTCGCGGTTCGTCGAATTTACACATAATAATTCTGTTGACCATATCCCATCCCTATGGCCGAGTCCATCCAATCACCCGGCCCGGTCTTGGAGCGTCATGCCGTGGGCCGCCAGATTGGCGAACATCCTGGCGATCAGCTCCTCGGTGAACACGATGGGGACCGGAGAGAGACACAGCGTTCGATTGGCTGATATTTCCCATCTCCCCGTGGTCCCTTGTCCCCGTTTCGTCCCCTCGATACGCGCGTATCTGCTGGTTTGGCCCCACGATATGCGTAATGTCCTGGCCTGGTCCTATGTCCCGATCGGGTCCCCCTCCGGTTTTTTCTCCAGAATCCGGGATAGTCCGTGCGGGTTCGCGGCACTACATTGGACTCTCGGTGGCCGGATCCCAGTCAGGGAGGAGCGGGAGATGGTCGGTGGCCCTTCGACTAGGCTCTTACGAGACATCCAGACGCTGTTCGATGCGGGGACCGTGGCCGGCCTGACCGACGGGCAACTGCTCGATCGGTTCGCCGTGGCACGCGACCGATCGTCTGAGGCGGCGTTCGAGGCCCTGGTGCGTCGGCACGGGCCGATGGTGTTGCGCGTTTGCCGCAACGTGCTCAAGGACTGGAACGACGCCGAGGACGCCTTCCAGGCGACCTTCCTGGTCCTGGCCCGGCGATGCGGCTCGATCCGCCGGCGCGACTCGGTCGAGGGCTGGCTCTTCGGTGTGGCCTGCCGGGTGGCGGCGCGGGCGCGAGTCGCGGCCGCCCGGCGGCGGGCCGTCGAGCGCCGCGGGGCCGCGGCGGCCGAATCGACCCTCGGCGCGCACGAGGACGCCGAGACCGATCTGCCGGAGCTCGGCTTGATCATACAGGAGGAGGTGCGACGGCTGCCGGAGACGTACCGTTCGGCCCTGGTGCTCTGCTACTGGGAAGGATTGACGCAGGAGCAGGCCGCGGCGCAGCTCGGCTGGCCGCTGGGGACGGTGCGCAGCCGGCTGGCTCGGGCGCGCGACCGATTGCGGGAGCGATTGACACGCCGCGGGGTCGGCCCGATGGCCAGCCTCGCGGCATCGGGCTTCGATGTCGCGTCGCTCGTGCCGCGTCCGGCCGCCGTGCCCGACTCATGGGTGGCCGCGACGGTCAAGGCCGTGTCGTGCAGTGCGGCGGGTGGAGGTCCCGCGACGGCCGGCGCCGTGTCGGTGTCCGTCGCCAATCTGGTCCAGGATGTGTTCGGGAGGATGGTGATGACGAAGTTGAAGACGACGGCGCTTTACCTGTCGCTGATCGGGATGGGTACCTTCGGGGCGATCGTGGCGGCGCCACAAGCCGGCTCGGACCGGCCCGCAGCGGTCACAACCCGCGAGCCGCAAGCTGAGCCGAGAAGGGCATCGGCCTCCGCCACGGGGACCCTCGACGCCCACCGGAAAACACGACCGCCGCTCTCATCCCGGGACGGTTACGTGATCGAGCCGCCCGACCTGATTCGGGTCGATGTCCTCGAAGCATTGCCCGGTCGGCCGATCTCGGGAGAGCGCCTCGTCCGACCCGACGGGAAGATCTCTCTGGGCTTCTACGGCGAGGTCTATGTCACCGGGCTCACGATCCCCGAGGTCAAGGAGAAGATCATCCTTCACCTGCGCAAGTACCTCAACGACGAAGTCCTGGGGTTGCTGGAGCGCGATCGCGCGACCGGCGACTACAAGCGGGATAAGACCAGCCAGCTGCTCCGCAAGCAGCCCAGAGAGTCCGATCGGGTGATCGTGGACGTGACTGGCCACAACAGCAAGAACTACTACGTCCTCGGTGATGTCCGGCACCCGGGCCGGTTCCCGTTCGCCGGCAACGACACCGTGCTCGACGCGCTGAAAGCTGCCGGCGTGTTGCTGCCCGCGGCCCCGCTCCAGGACATCCGCCTGGTCCGGCCGGCGCCCCGGCGCCTGCTGCGAGCAAGTCCTGCCGGTCTACCTGGCCGCCATCACCGACAGCGGCGACCCCACCAACAATTATCAACTCATGCCCGGTGACCGCCTCGTTGTTCATGCCAAGCGAGAGGTCGCCCCTGACGGCTCAGTTCGGGGACCGATGGCACCACGAGAACCATCGGAGGGATCCCGAGGTACGGGGCAGCACCCATCCGTCGTCCGGGCCCAGCCCTCCGATGACGGTGCCCCGCGGGGAGAGGAGGGGGCCAAGGACCGCGCGCCGCTCCGCGACCTGGAGCGTCGCCTGGGCGAGGTCGAGCGGAAGCTCGACCGGGTCATCGATGCCTTGGAGCGGCGGGAGTAGGGGTGCCGTGTGGATCGCCCATTGATTCCCGGAGGGCGGGCATCGCCACAGGGAGCCGAAACGGGGGCATTCGCCGAAAGCGATGCCCCATCCCTGGGGCGAGTTCATCAATCACCCGGCCCGGTCTTGGAGCGTCATGCCGTGGGCCGCCAGGTTGGCGAACATCTTGGCGATCAGCTCCTCGTCGAAGACCCGAGATGATGCGTTGGTTATCGGGGCTGACCATGGCGCAATTCACGTGCGATTTGTGACCGATGAATGTGTGGGTTCGATTGCCAGACTAGCGACGATTCACAGACCGGGTGGCCTGGATACCCGAGGGTTCTGAGCCGGGGGCCGCCCGGGCAGTCGCTTGGCCGCTGCTGCCGAAACCCCTTCAGCTCGGGTTTCCGTCGGCAGCGTCTTCAGGACTGGTTGCGGCGGCCCCCTGAACTTTGCTGCTCCGGGCCTGCGTCGTCCCGGGCAACTTCCTTCATCTCTGGGCTCGCCGCGCAGCACGACCCGAGCCTTCGCTTGCGCTCGTGGCCGACCCCCGTGGCTCGGTGAATCCGCCAGGGACGCAGAGGGACCAGGCGGGTGGTTTCCGCGGCCGTCCCACTTGCGCCCGGGCTTGCATCCCGCGCCTTGCCCTCGTGATGTCGCCGAAGGCACCGAGCCGCGTGACGGAGTGAGGAACCTTCGGCCTGGACGCGACGAGATGGCGAGACCGGAAACGACGCCTGCGCCGGGTCCGCAGTCAGGTAGCCACCGCGGGCCGCCGCCTGGGAGGTCCCATGGGCGCTCCCGTCGCAGACCTGGCCGGCTGGGTCTCCAGAGAGAGCGACCTTTGAGACCCGCCACGGGCGGCGCCCGGCAAGTCTGGCGGCGGGCGCGTCGACGGCGGCCGAGGTTCCACGAGTTGAAGGCAATATCGGCTTCACCAGGTATCGCAGCGATCGGGCGTACCTCCTCAACGACTCCGTTCCGTCGTCGTTCGGCGGAGTCAACGACCTGATGAGAGAACGGCCGAACGTCGTAGCGAGTTGGCAAGGGGTGGGCCGCGATGCAGAGACAAAGGCCCGGTCTGGCTTCGTGGCGCCGCCCTCCGGTGTTGTTGGCGCAGGAGGTTGCCGCCTGTCACGACAATCATTGCGGCTTCCCGTGCGCCGGCCTCGTTCCCCAAGGCCCATCCGTCCGGCGAGGCCGATGAAGAAGGGGTGTCGCCGGTCGAAGACGGGATGCCGATCGCGGACGGGCCGCCGTTCGCGACGGATCCGTCGAGCGGTGTGCGTCACATTAGTTGGTGGTACAGGCGATCAGTTGTGCGAGAAATCGCGGCTCCAGAAGGCTTCCCATTGGCCTTTTTCGCTGCGGTAGAGCGCGCGGAGGTGGCAAACGGCATTGGCTCCGTCCTCGCCCCAACGCATTGGCCTGCCCCCCAAAACCTGGTCCAGTCTTAATGGGGATCGTACAACTGGCACAGAGCCAGGGAGCGACCCATGCGAAAACGACCGAGTCCGGACCAGATTGCATCCATCCTTCGAGACTTCCAAGCCGACCTCGACGCCGGCTTGACCCTCCACCAGGCCTGCCGCAAGGCCGGCATCGGACCGACGACCTACTACCGCTGGAAGGCTCTCCAGGAGGAACCTATATCGCGTGAACAATTTCACATTTCAGAACTCGAAGCCGAAATCGATCGCCTCAAGCTCCTGGTCGCCGAGCTGGCGCTGGACCGCCGCATGCTCCAGGAGGCCTTGAAAAAAAAGCCATGACTGCCCCCAGACGCCGCATGATCGTCAAAGAATTATGTGAAGAATTCCACGTATCTCAACGCCGCGCGTCGCGGGCGCTGGACCTGGCCCGGTCCGGCCTTCGCTACGCGCCGGTCGTTCGCGATGAGCAGGTGGCGCTGGCTCGACGCATCGAGGAACTGGCCGGGGCCCGACCGCGGTTCGGCTACCGGCGGATCTGGGCCTTGCTGGATCGCGAGGGCTGGACGGTCAACAAGAAGGCCGTGCGTCAACTCTATCGCGAGCTGGGGCTGAAAGTGGCCCAACCGCGGGCCAATCCCAAGCCGCGCCGGGCTCATGGGCAGGACGAGAATGCCTGCCACCTCCGGCCCGCGCGCGGGAAAAACGACGTATGGACATGGGACTTTATCTTCGACCGTACCAGTGACGGTCGAAGTCTCAAATGGCTGAGTATTGTTGATGAATATACTCGAGAATGCTTGGCCTTGGAGCCGCGCCGGGGTATGACGGCCGAGGACATCCGGGTCATCCTGGCCGAAGTCGCGGCCGGTCGCGGCGGCCCGCCGTGCCGGATGCGAAGCGACAACGGGCCGGAGTTCGTTGCCGAGGTGGTGCGGTCGTGGCTGGAGGACACCGGCTCCGGGACCTGGCCCGTGGCGCCGGGGAGCCCCTGGCAGAACGGTTATGCGGAGTCGTTTCATAGCAAGGTCCGTGACGAGTTCCTGAACCGCGAGGAATTCGAGAGCGAACCGCAGGCCAGGGCGTTGGGCGCGCTCTGGATGGAGGAGTACAATACCGAACGCCCGCACAGTTCCCTGGGATATCAGACACCGGCCGAATTCGCGGCCACTTGTGTGAGGTATGTGCCTATCGATGAAGACCCGCCCGATCCCTCGTCTACTGAATCAACGAACAGGTGATTCCCATTATCACTGGACCAAGAAATGGGGAGCAGGCCACATGCCGGCCAACTTCAGTCGTTGGCCCACGACCGTTTTGCACGCGCGCTCCACCGCGCCACTGCCGATGCACCAGCCGTGGGCCAAGTATTCGGGGTACTCCATCCGATGCGCGTTCCGCTGGAGGTAACCGACCAGTTCGTCGACGGCCTCGCTCAGGCCCACCCGGCGCGGCCAGTCCCCTTCGCGCAGGACCGCCGCCAGAACCGCGCCCCCTTCCTCCTTCAGGAGATGACACCATTGCCGCGCTTGATCCTCGGATTGGTCCTCGTCCTGAGGGTAAAGCAGCCGTGCCAGTCCGGTGAGCTTCTCCGCGGGGTGAAAGAAGTCAAGGATGATCACTTCCACTCGCGGGAAGTTCTCCCGCAGCCGGTCCTCCAGCCCATTGCCGCCGTCGGAGAGCCCGATCCAACGATCGGCCCGATCCATGCCGACGTGCCCGGCCGGCGTGCGGAGCAGCGGACCGAAGTCTTCCAAGGAGTACATCCCCGAGAGGTAACGCGCCTGCATCGGCAACGGCTTCTCGTCCGGCCACGGCCATTCGGGACTGGGGTTGCAGACCATCCCCACGTAGGCCATCCGGCCCTCGGCGGCGCCGCCGGCCTGGCCTTGCTGCCGGACGCCAGTGGCGTCGAGTTCGACGTAGGCACATCGGCGGCCGTCGTAGTCCTTGTGCCAGGGCCAATCCCCCTTGGGACCCAGCGCCACACCGGCCTGCACGACGTCCGCTAGCCGTTGACCCGCGCCTTCGGTGGTTCGTTCGACCGTGGATTCCCCGAGCCGAACGCCGGCCATCTCTTCGAGCAGTTCGCCCCCCTTCTCGAAACTGTCGGCGACCGTCCCGGCCAAGGTCGTGACCCGCTCCAAAGCGGGTGTCAGCTTCCGTGCCGTCAAGCCCGCCGCCTCATCGAACGGGAAGCTCCCCTGGCCACAGCACCGGCAGAGATAATAGGCGCTGGTAGGGGACAGGACCGACAAGGCTCAGAGGGGTAGGGGCGCGGTGCGAGTGGAATTCGGCGGTCATCCCACAGTGGGGGCAGGTCACACTGGAGCCGTGGTATCCATTTTTTTTTGCGCCAGTCGCTGTGCGAGGGCCTTGGCGGCAATCTTGTGGGCGAGGGCGCGAATCCGGAATTCGTTGTCGCCGAAGACGTGGGCATCGTCGGTGGTGGCGAGGGTGGCAGCGAGTTCGCCGATCTCGGCGTCGACGGCCTCATGGATGGCTCGGGCGAGGTCATCGATCTCGGCCTGCTTCTCGGCTGACAAGGGAGCGGCTGGCATGACAGACTCCATTTCCTGGGCGCAATTCTCCTCAACAACGTCCGCAATCCCTCTTGTGTACAAAAAATCCACCAACTTTCAAGACGCCCACCGAGCGCTGACGGTGAATCTGATTGCAAACGGGGCACGGTCCAGGCAGGCTGGAAGGGCCGGGAATCCGGCGCGCCGTCGAGGAAGCGGCCCGCTGGTTGCCCTGGCGAGCGGCCTGTTCGGCCAGCCGTGGTCGGACCCGGACTGGTTCGTGGTCGTTGCGGACTGTACGATCGGCTGGCTGGTTGGTACGGTCGTCGGGGTCGTGCATTAGGTCCCGAGGCCCCCGCGGAATTCGGCCTGACGAGGCGCGCCGTATCGGCCTCGGTCAGCCGGGGCGGCTCCTCGGAGAATTGACGCCTCGACTCGGCGGCCCGGGCCGCTGAGTTCTTCGATCAGGCGGCGTGGAGGTCAAGCGTTGCAAACTCTCAGCGATCGGATCGCCGTTGTCACCGGGGCCAGTCCGTGGAGCCGGGCGGGCCATCGCGGTGGTACTCGGCGAGGCCGGGGCGACGGTGTATGTCACCGGACGCAGCGTCCGCGGCCACCCGACCACCGACCGGTTGCCGGGCACGATCGAGGACACCGCCGACGAGGTGGTGGCACGCGGCGGCATCGGGGTGCCCGTCCGCTGCGATCACACCGTCGATGTCGAGGTCGAGGCACTCTTCGAGCGCGTCCGGGCCGAACAGGGGCGACTCGATCTGCTCGTGAACAAAGCCTGGGGCGGCTATGAGGGCCAACCGACGGGGATCACCATGGCCCCGTTCTGGGAGCAGCCCCGGTCCCAGTGGCAGGGGATGTTCGTCGCCGGCCTGCGGGCGCACCTGGTGGCCAGCCAATTCGCCGCCCCGCTGATGCTCCACCGGCGGGGAGGGCTGGTCGTCAGCACGATCGCCTGGGCCGACGGCGAGTACCTGGGGAACCTCTTCTACGACGTATCCAAGGCGGCCATCATTCGGATGATTTCCGGGATGGCGAAGGACCTCCGGCCCCACGGCGTGTCGGCCCTGGCGCTGGCCCCCGGCTTCATGCGGACGGAACGGGTCATGGCGGCCCATGCCGCCCATCCTTTTGACCTGGGCGCGACCGAGACGCCGGAGTACCTGGGGCGGGCCGTGCGGGCTCTGGCCTCGGACCCCGTGATCATGCAGAAGTCCGGCGGCGTGTTCACCGTCGGCGACCTGGCACTCGAGTATGGCTTCCAGGACCTCGACGGACGTCAGCCACCGCCGTTCCAGTTGCGGGGGAACTCGGTCTAACCCGACGCGCCAGCGGTCCGGGCTCGTCGCGGCGGTTTCGGGAAAGTTCAGTGCATCGGCTCGGCGAGCCGGGCCACTGAGCGACCTCGTAAGGGCACACAAACCGACGAGAGCACAACGGGTGGACGAGGTCCGGGCATTCGCAAATCCTGCCCATGATCTCTCGCGGTCGAGAGGATGATCGTTGACATCGCCGACAAGAGGGACGGTATGGCCGTGGTGCCACTCGATCGCGTCATGGCGACGATCTCAAGCTTCCTGCTGCCGGCCTGCTCGACGACCTCGGACGGTGACCCGATGTCGTAATCCTTCGAGGACTGTATGGATCTTCGGGCGACGCCGGGTGATGCCAGCGGATCCGCACCGAATCGGATTAACGTTAGGCGAACGGAAGAAAATAACGGGTCCACTGGGCCTGAGCATCGCCCGCATTCGACGGACTGACCGCCTCGATCATGGACCGGCTATGATCTTCCGTCTGCCTAACGTTAGTCGGTTCCGGTCCTGGTGTTCCGGCTGGCGCATCGGGAGGGCGGCACCGATCGTTTTGCCATCGGCGATTATGACCGATCCGATCACTTGTCGGCCGCGTTGAAGTCGAAGCCCGTTTGACGACTTGTACGGCGACCTACGATGCCTGCGATGGTCATCTTCTGGGCCGGCCAGAGTGGAGCGGCAGGTCCAGCCGTCGTGGCTCCTCCAAAGGGCCGGCAGAATCCTCCTTTATCGGATCGCGTCTACGGCGACTGGACCTGGCAGGGTGCCGGACGCGAACACCATCCCAACGATATCCTGGGGATGTTCGCCAGAGCGGCGGTCGTCAGAGCCGCAGGCCGGGATGTCCCGATCGCGGCTTGCTTCGCTTCATCGACCCACCCGAACGACACCATTCGAGCCGGCGACGCACCAGGAATCGCCGTTACCTAAACCCAGGACCGGGCCGCCGCCTTGAGGTCTTTCCTCGCCGCGGCGATCGGGGACCAGCCGTCGCTCGTGTTCCCTTGGGGCGCGGCCATTGGGAAGACCCGATCGCGGCGACCTCGAGTTCAATGCACACCGCATCCACACCTGGGATTGACGACGGGTTTCGGCCGTGTGGTCTTCCCGCCGCCACGACCCGCTTGAGACGCACGACGACTTGTTGGCCTGGGTTTCGGGGCGTGCCGGGCCGGGGTCGCCCAGGGCGGTCTGCACTCACCACCGACACGGGAAACCCACCAGATCGTGTTTCCGCCGACGGTGCCCCTCGAGACCGCTGGCGGCGGCCCCCTCGCGTGCCGCCGCTCCGTCTGTCGCCGCTCCGTCCCTCGTCGTCCTGCTCGACACCGGTGATCGGGATCTTGAGGTTCCCCACAAGACGACCCGATCCGTCGCACGCCCGCGTAGCCGGCACACGGCGGGCTGCCACTTTCGCCTTCGGGCCCCGGGCGACCATCCTGACGGTTACCTTCTTTCTCCCGCCTGCGCCCGTCACGGGTATCCTGCGCTATTCACCTCCAAGGGAACGCTACGTCATCCGAATTGACGATCAGGTCGTCCTCCTCGTTGGCATCCGGCGCCATCCATCTCCACGGCAGCGCGGGCCGGAAGGCATGTGCCGGCTTTGCGGCCGACTGACCGCTGGCCGCCGCCGGTGGGTCCCGTCGCCGCTCCCGCCGCAGACCGGATCGGGTGGGTCTCCATAGGGAACGATCCCAGAGACCCGCCATTGCGGCGGCTGGAAGTAGCAGACGTAGTGCCTCCGTCGTCACAGGAATCTATCGTCCGGCATCGCGGTGCAACCGGACCGATGAGGGTCCATCGTGGGTGCCCGTGTAGGGGCCCTCGCGTGGCGCCTACGCTGATTATCGCGGACGTCGCAGAGATTGGACTCCCAGCCGATGCTCGTACGTCGAGAGCTGAGGAGCGGTGCCCTGATCGCTGCGGAACGGGTCGAGCTGAGACCTCGAGCGGGGTCGGGCTCTAACTGTTGCGGCTGCTCGATTCCACGAGGAAGGCCCCTTCGAGGTACCTGCGCGAACCAGTCATGCAGAGCTCAAGAACGCTTCGGTGTCGTCGCACCGACGCACGCGAAGGTTAGCAAGGCCGGTCGTATTCGCGATAGCGTTATGCGACCCACAAGAGATGGGCGCACCGCAGCCCCGATGGGACAGGATTCGGTGGTCCGAAACCTTTGATCCGTTGAGTTCACCGGGTTACACGTTCTGTATGCCGGCTTTCCCCGAGCCTTCGGTGGTCATGGCCGCCTCGTTCGAGCCCGCTCAGTTGTACGATCGGTCCCAGCCGCCTTGCGACAATCCGGACCGTATTCAGGGGCTTGCTTGGCTATTGCCACGCCATCGTTTCCCGGCCCTGAAAGGGTTTGATGCCGGGGAGGGACTTTCTCCCGGCAACCCGCCGAACCTTCCGTTCCCAAGAAGCGGTCCTCGAGGCAGCATGGTCCAACGCACCAGAACTCACCGGTCGCATTCCGACCGGACGCGCTCATCATCCTGCCCCCACAAGGGCGTGGGCTTTCGGCTCGCTTCTCTGCGAGCTTTTCCTCGTCAAGGGTGCGGATGACGTGGTCATGGTATGGCCACCTGCCCTCGGACCTGATGATCAAGTCGCCATCGCCACCAAGCCCGAGAGTGATCACGGACCCGAGCGTGGGCGAAGTTCACCGCTGGCGCCGCGCCTGTCGTGCGGCCATTAAGGCCGTAGTCAGGGGAATGCCGGGAGTCACCGGCGACACTGCCAGGCCCCGGGGCGAATGATCCGAGGTCATCGGCGGCGACGAGGCGACGGGATTGACCGTGGCCCGGCATCGGGCTGGCGTCCCCTCGCACACCGACCGAGGGTCTGATCGCCCGCAGGGCCCTCACCCGCCCGTCGGAGCCGATCGGCCCGTCCGGGATGCACTGGCACGAAAAACGATTCGAGGTGGGCCGTCGCCGTCCGGCTGACGGATCTCCATCCGTGCCCAACCGAACGGCAGGTCCGGGCACAGCCAGCCGTGATACACCAGGATGCGGCCCGCCGTGCTCCCGCTGGACGTAACGTGCCGGGTGCGGAAGGTCCCCAGCGACGTTCGAACCTCCTCGCCGGTGGCAACCTCACGCAGGGCCTCCCGGTCCCACTGGATCCCCAGCCCGGCGAACACGCGCATCCGGTCCTTGGACAGGGGGACGTCGCGGCCTCCGCTGGCCTGTTCGTATCCCCGGGCCACAACCTCGTACAACGGCCTGCCGGCCGCCATCGCAAATTCGTCGACGAGCAGCGTGCGCGTACGCCGCTGGACTCGGCTGCCGTCGCGAACCTCCTTGGTGATCTCGACCCAGCGGTGAGGGACGCCATTGAGCCTAGAGGTCCCAACCGAGCTGATACGCAGGGTTCCGACCCGTCGGACTCCGCCGGGACTGGTCGCCTCCCAGTTGTACTCGACCCAGGACTTGTCAGCCGGAAGGGCATACAACGGGGCGGCCCGGGTCTGCGCGGGCAGATCGGCGGGATCAGCGAGCCGAGTGATCAAGATCAACGGCCCGGCGACCAAATAAGAACGGCGCATGTTCCATTCTCCTTCAGGGCCCGGCGGCCCCACGCGGGACGGCCCCCGGGCGATGGCTGGGCCTCGTGGAGACTCGCCGTCCAGGCCGGGATGGCTCGGGATGGCGGTGCGGCAACCCCGGCCCCTGCAGCATCGCCAGTGCCCCCAGCCAGGTCAGCCGGCTGACGGGATGGGCGCGTTGCGCCTTGCGCCGATGCGGTGTCAGCAGCGCCTGCGCCAGCTCATCGGCGTCCGGGGCGGTGAGCGGCTCGTCGCCCGCGCCGAGGAAAACTGCGTCGGCCAGGACGGCCGTGTACTGGCGGGGCCAGGGCGGCGAATTGATCCAGGATCGCTCCGGGCGTCTCACCGGGTGCGGCTGGGCTCCGGCGGGGGGCGATGGTCACGACGTCCCGGACAACCGGCTCGACTGCCGGGAGCCGCCATTCGATCATCCCGTCCTGCGCGGGCTCCCTGCCGTCGCGGTCTTTCCTGTCCTCCAGGTCACCGTCGAGCCAGGGCCAGAAGCGATCGATGTCCTCGCCCGATTCGGGGACCTCGTCGTCAGTCCGGAAATCGTCGCCGAGCCGGTCCAACGGCCCCTGGGCCGGGAGGCCCGCGACGATCGCGGACGAGGAGGGGATCGAGGCTGCGGCATAGGCGACGGCCGGCTCGGGGGCCTCGGCGCCCGTGAAAAAGAGCCCATTCAGGGCCATCATCGACGGCCCCGCGACGAATGCATCACCGGCGAGGAGCCCTCCGAGAGACAGGCCGTTGCTCGCACCCGGTTCGCCCGGTCCGGTGCCGGTGTTGTTTCCGAAGCCACCGCCCGACCTGCCTTCGCCGGCCGAACCCGTGCCGATGCCGCCCGTCGCCCCACCTCCGCCGGAGGAGTTGCCGCCACCGGCGTTGCCTCCGCCGGACCCGCCGTTGCCCTGGCCCGTCCCGTCGCCCTGGCCCCGGCCGGTTCCGCCGCCTTGCCCTTGTCCCGAACCGCCGCCGCTACCCTGACCTGTCCCGCCGCCCTGGCCGGTCCCGTCTCCGTTACCGCCGCCCGATCCGCCGCTGCCGCCGCCCGATCCGCCCCCGCCGCCTCCACCCGCCCCACCTCCCCCGCCGTGTCCATTGGGGCTGCCCATGAGGAGGGTGACGGAGCTAGTGGCCGGGCCGAAGCCGAGCAGGTCGAGGTCGAGGGTGGCCTGGGTGCCGGGGGTGAGACCGTGCAGGTCGATGGTGACCGTCAGGGCGTGGTCGAGCGCGGCGGCCTGGCCGGAGGCGGACACGCCGGAGACCGTCACGCGCGGGCTGAAGAAGACCTGGCCATTCGCCTGGATGTTGAGGAGGGAGTCGGTGTGGGTCAAGCCGGTCGCGGTGTCGGCCAGCGGAGCCATGGTCTGGGCATCGAGGATCGCCGCCTCGAAGGCGTCGGGCGGAGCGCCGGGACCATTGGAAGCGAGCGCGTCGCCGGTGATGGTGAACTGGAGCGCGGCCGGGTTGACCGGCACGACGAACGGCTTCGAGAAGACGGTGATGAGCCGCGCATCTTCCTGGATCGTGAGCTGATCGCCGTTGACCGTGCCGGAGCCGCGGATGGTCCAGCCGTTGGGATCTTGGGCCTGGAGAGCCGCTGCGGCGGTGCCGGTCGCAGCCGTTCCGGCGGCCGGGCCGGAAAGCGGCGCGGCGGTGGTGAATCCAGCGACGACCACGGGCAGCGGGTGAGCTGTGCCTTGAGTCGTCAGGGTCATCCCCGCGCTGGTTGGCGATCCGGCTGCGGCATAGGTTGCGGCCGGTGCGGATCCATTGGCCGGCACAAAGTTCAGCAGCCAATTGCTGCGCGAGGCGGCGATGCTGGCGGCGTCGGCCCGCAGGGCGTCGATGATCTGGACGTCCAGGGCGGAGGGGAGCTTCCGGATCCCCGGCGAGAGTGTCTCGCCCATGACGTCAAAGGGATAAACGACCGGGTCGAGTTCGCTGCCCCCGGCCGCGACGGTGGCGTTGAAGCCGGGACCGATGAAGAGCTCCGAGCCCGCAATGGTCTGCACGTGACTGGCCATCACGGGGTCAGCGGCGTAGAAGCCGAGGAGATGGCCGATCTCGTGCAGGATGGTCGTGTACAGGTCGTACTGGCCCGCGGCGGGCGAGCCGGGCAGGGCCTGGAACGCGGTCGGGCTGAGGACGTCGCCGAACTCCTGATGGTCCAGCGGCGTGGAATCGACGAACCAACCGACGCCATCGGCATCCGGACTGATCAGGATCGTGCCGGCGGAGGGAAGTTCATTCGGACCGTACTGGGTGACGAGCGTTTCACCTAGTACCCCCTGTGGCAGCGGTTCGACCGCCAGTTGGATGGTGAACGGCAATGGTGCCCCTAAGGCAGACTGCCAAGTCTCCTCAGCATGGGGAGCATTTGTGTAACCGCAGCCACGACAAGATCGGGTCGAAGTCCATCGTCAACGGAGGTCGCACTCTCGAGATGAGCCCCGTGCTGAGTGCGCAAGGCAGCGCACGCATCGATGCGTGCGCCGGTCACCGGGTCGATTGAATAAAGCGGCTGCAATCCCGATTCTGCGTCATAGGTCATCACGCCTCCTGGAGTGACGATCCTCGTTGATCGAAGCCCAATCCCTCCAGGATTCCACGAAGGAGGGGCGTCCACCGCCTCGCTCGAACTGGCACACGATGACACGAGCGGTTGACCGTCAGAATCCCCACACGCCGTACCGTGACGATACCTTCTTCAAACGCGAGGTTTCCAAGCATCCCTTCGGCATGTTTACTGGATATACCGTTGAATCCAAGGTAGTTCTCAAGAGCCAATACGCTCTCCTCGACGTTCCCCGAGCCCGCGAGACCATTCGCTGCTCCCGAGCTCATGCCGTAATTGACCCAGTCGGGTTCCCTTTCCGCCCTGAGGCTTGCGAGGACTCCGCCACCCAAAGGATTGCCCTTCCCCCTTCGGACCGCTCGGCAGATTCCCAAGTTCCTCTCCTTCATGGCAAGATCCACTAGGAGAGCTGATCGATGCTATCGTAGTTACCAAATTTTCCATTCTGCCCTCAGTCATTGGGTACTCTCCCACCCCGTTCCGGGTGGTTAGCCCCAGTGACACTGCGCTCTCTGCCTCCTGAGAACCCTGACCCTGGTACAGAGGCGAGCAGGTTCCACTAGTGTTCATTGGATCATCGGTTGTGGATTCCACGGATCACACTCGCCTCGCTCGATGGATCCTGCCACGGGTGCATGTTCGGCGGTCAGATATGTAGCAATGTTGTCCGGGAGCGGGGCACCTTCAATAGCGGTGCAGCATCTGTGTTGAGCGTTGATTGGCCGTCATCGGTTATAAAATGATATTGACTTTCCGCTCCGACTCCCATGCGATGTGCCCCAGCACGGACCTCACTCGGACGCCGGTGTGGCCACAGGCGAGGGTCTACGCGCCCCGAGAGCAAATCCACATCGACTGTGCCATAGGAGCCCTCCAAGGCCGACTGCACGGTGACGCCCGACTGCAATCCCCAATACTTTCCGAACCCGGATGATTGATGAGTTGTAACTGGACCTGCTTCCACATGGCTTCTTGCCTTGCACTGTTCCCGGCGACGAGGCTAGGAGCGACATCACGGAGAACGTCTGGTACCATTGTTTCTCCTGTTGCAGGAGTTGCCACAACGTCATTGTCGTTGAATGTTTGCGTAGTCGTCGTTGTAGAATAGTCGAGGGCCCTTTCGGGTTCTCGACGACGACAGCTTGCTTGTAGTCTTGGACGGAGCCTCTTCAGTAGTACTCCCAGCTTTGCCGGAAGCTCTCGATCGTTGGGCCCTCGGTCTGGTCCCCGCGACCCTTGGCCTGACCCGCTTGCATCGCCGTGCAGGCTGGGGGAATGCCCGGTTGGGTCGATGTACCTGAGTGGATTGTCGTAAGAATAGGATGTATCGATTGATGCTCAGCGGGTTGCTCGCTCTGACCCGAGTACGTATCTTGTGTGATGAATTCACCGATCGAGGGATCGTAAAAGCGTGCCCCGAAATAATCCAGCCCGGTTCCGGCGACATTGAAGTATTGCCCTTGTACAGCTTCCCGCTCTGCGAGCTGCCGGCCGAGGCCCGGATGTTGCCCCAGGCGTCGTATTCGTAGCTGTCGAGGATGTTCCCGGTCTGGTCGGTCATGTTGACCGTGCTCCCCAGGCCGTCGAGCAGGTAGAACTGAGTGGGACGTCCTGGCTGAGTGGCATCGACCATCGAGACCAGGTTGTTGCCGTAGTTGTATTTCGTCGTCGTCTGGCCGTTGGAGGTGTACTCGAGTACCGTCACGTTCCCGTCGTACAGGTAACGCGTCTCCTGACTGTTGCCCTCGCCGGTGCTGATGATCTCCTTGACCCGCATGAGGTTGTGGTCGTAGTCGAAGATGATGAAACCACCGCTCGAGTCAGCCGTCTCAAGCAGCTCGTTGCGGATGCCGTAGAGGTACGGCGTGTTGCTGATCGCCGTGACCACCGTGACGAGAGAGTTGCCGTTGGCGTCGATGTAGACGGGGTTGCCGCTGGAGTCGGTCGAGACATGGATCGTGCCGACGATCTCGTCGGTGCGGTTACCGTCGGCGTCGTAGGCGTAGGCGATGCTGTGCGTGGAATCGTCATTGTTCGTGATGCACAAGAGGCGGTTGATGCGGTCGTAGCCGTAGGTCTCGTTGACCCGCTGGCCGGTGACCGGGTCCGTGCCGGCTTCGGTCAGGCGATTGCCGTTGGGCGGCGTAGGTGTAGGCCACGTTGACGCTGCCGAGTCCGCTCCCGTAGGTGACATGGGTCAGACGGTTCAACAAATCGTAGTCGTAGCTCGTGACCTCCGCCTGGCCGCCGGCGAAGTCGTGCTGGGCCTCGGTCTGAGTTGTTCGGTTGCCGTTGGCGTCGTAGGTGTACCGGTAGCTGGAAATGAGCTGGGGGGCGTGGGCACTGCGCCCGGCGTGCCGAAGTGGTTGACCAGATCCTTGAGGCGGTTGGCGTTGTCGAAGGAGTCGGCATAACTGGAATCGGCGATCGCTCCGTTGGGGTCGATGATCGTCTTGACCAGGCTGTCCTCCCAGTACGAGTAAGTCGTCGTGCCGGCATTCGTCGTCACCGATTTGAGGCGGTTGCGTTGATCGTATTGGTAGACCGTCGTGAATGCGCTGGGAGTGGGCGCGGTCGGATTGGCAACTGGACCCGGCGCGTCGGAATCCGTGATGCTCGTTCGATTTCCCTGGCGATCATACGTGTAATAGATCGTCTTGCCGTCGTAGTTCGTCGTGCTCGTCAGGCGGTCCAGCGCATCGTAGACGTAGGTATAGGCTTCGGTCACGGGCTTGCCGCCGACGGTCTTGACCTCAATGGCAGAAGTCATATTGTTGTCGTTGTCATACGCATAAGCCACCGACTGCATCTGGTAGGCCAGGTTGGCCAGAGTCGGGCTGGCATAGTTCGAGTATTTCGTGGTGACCAGGCGGTCGAGGTAGTCATAAGTCATGGAGGTCTGCTGGCCCATCGGGTCGATGACCAGGTTCTGGTTGCCGTTATAGTCGTAGCCGTACTGGGTGTGCAAGGCAGTTGCCTCGTCACCGCCGGCCTCGGTCTCATAGAAATCGCTGCCCTTCGGGTCGAGGCCCCGCACGGTGGCAGCGGAGAGCTTGCCTGCGACCAGGTGCTGGTACATATCGGTCATTCGGTTGAGCGCGTCGAACTTGTAGGTGACGAGGTTGCCGTTAGCGTCCTGCTGGGCGATCAGGTTGCGGTTGCCGTCGTAGAAGTATCGCGTGGTGCCGCCGGTTCCGCCGGGCGTGGTCACCGAGAGCAGTTGGTTCAGCTCGTCGTAGGTGTAGAAGGTCACGTAGGCCGGTCCGTCGGGCTCGGTCATGGACAGGACGTTGCCGTTGCCGTCGTAGGTGTACGTCGTGGTATCGCCGTCGCCATCGGTCTCGGTGATCTTGCGGTAGAGGGCATCGTAGGTGTAATACGCGTCGAACTCGAATTTGCCGGGCGGCGCGTTGTTGGAAGCCGCGGGGAAGAAGTCCGAGGTGGGCGGCGGACTGTTGGGATCCACCGGGAAGAGTTGGGTCGGTGTTCCGTGGGGCCGGCTGTCCTTGACCCAGATGAGGTTGCCGGCCTTGTCGTAGCCGTAATAGGTCGTCGCCGCGAGTGGAGAGCCGAAGCCGTCGATCTCCGCGGTCATCCGGTTGGCGCCGTCGTATATGTACTTCGTCTCGTTGCCGTCGGCATCGGTGAAGAGGATCGTGTTATTGTCTCCGTCGTAGGCGTATTGCTCGAGGGTGACGGTGTCGGTCCCGTAGGCGGCGGTGAGGCTGGGATTCTGCATGCTCGTGCTGATCAGCCGGCCCAGCGAGTCGTTCTGCGTAATGGTCTTGATGGGAGCACCGCTCACGGAGCGCGGGCCGGTCTCGATGACCTGGAGCCGGGCATCGTCGTAGGTGAGCGTGTCGGTCGTCTGGAGCGTACCGGCAGCGTCGTACTGTCTTGTCACGGTGAGGCGGTTGATGGCGTCGTAGGTGTACTCGGTGGTCTGGTCCTTCTTGTCGGTGTCGCTCGTCTTATTGGCCCCGTCGTACGTGGACACGATCGAGTGGCCGTAGGGATCGGTCGCGATCACCAGCCGGCCGAGCTGGTCGTACTGGTTGGTCGTCGCATTGCCGTTGGCGTCGGTCACGGTCACGCGGTTATCGGCGTCGTCGTAGGCGTAGGACGTCAAGGCGAGGGGTGCGCCGGCGTTGGTGATCGTCTCGGCGACCTGCTCGCTGACCTCGCGATTGAGATTGTCGTAGGCGTAGGTGAAGACGATGCCCCGCTTGTCGGTGTACGTGACGAGGTTGTTGTCGCCGTCGTAGATGTACGTCTCGAACAGGCCGAGTTCGTAATCGACGCGGATCATCCGGTCCAGGCCGTCGTAGGTCGTGTGGACCTGGTTCCCCATGGGGTCCGTGACGATGGACTGGTTGCCGTCGGCGTCGTAGGCGTAGGTCGTCGTGAGTGCGAGTCCGGTGACGTCCACGACCTGGGATTCCACGCGGTCGAGGCCGTCGCGATGGACCAGGGTCTCGATTCTGCGCGGGTCGGTGGTCGTGACGCTGTTGGTGGCGTCGTCGTAGGAATAGAAGGTCTTGTAAGTCACCATTTGAGTGGTCGGGTCCGTCGGAGTCGGATCGCCGAGGTAGACGACCTGGTCCGTCTCTTCAGGCCGGTTCAGGCCGTCGATCTGGGACTCGAGGGTGATGATTTCATAGGTTAACGTACCGTTGCTCCGATGCTGCTCATCGATTATGTTGCCCGCCGAGTCGTAAGTGTCCTGGACCGTGTTACCCGCGGCGTCGGTTGTGGATTTCAGGCGATAGACGGCGTCGTAGGTGTAGATCGTCATGTGGTGGTCGGCGTCGGTCGAGGTGAGCGTGTTGCCGACGAGGTCGTAGGTCGTCTCCGTGGTGATGTGGGCCGGGCTGAGACCAACCGTTCCCAAGGGCCCGGGGAGGGTGACTTGACTCAGAGAGTAGGCCCGTTCGGCATCGGTCTGCACCACGCGGTACAGCCCGTCATAGGTGTAGTCGGTTGTGTCGCCGTGCACGTCTGTCTCGGAGAGCTTGTTGTTCACCAGGTCGTAGGTGTCCGTGCTGATGACCTCCGACGCCGGGGCGCCGGGCGAGTTGTACGGACCGCTCACCTCGGTCTTGATCCGCCGGTTCAGGGCGTCGTAAGTGTAGGTCGTCACGATCTCGCGCGAATCGGTCTCCTGCACGAGGTTGCTGTCCTCGTCATAGACGTACAGCGTGGCGAGCAGATTGACGTAGATGAATCCAGGGCCGCTCGGGTTCA
The DNA here is from genome assembly GCA_963845755.1 of uncultured Planctomycetota bacterium. Lineage (GTDB taxonomy): Bacteria > Planctomycetota > Planctomycetia > Isosphaerales > Isosphaeraceae > CAWJTV01. Next base: position 480,400 of record CAWJTV010000005.1, on the reverse strand, counting down.
CCTGGCGGACGTTGGTCTCCTGCTGGCTGATGAGCCGGTCCCGGCCGTCGTAGGTGTAGCGGGTGACCTGCCCGAGGCTGTCGGTCATGGTCACCACCAGGCCGCTGGGGGTGTAGGTGTACTGCGTCTCCTCGGCCCAGTGGAAGGTGGAACCGTCGCCGGGGAGCGTGTAGGCGTTCTCCGCGCTACCCGATGGGTTGGCGCCGTCATACTGGGTCTCGCGGATCCTGCGGTCGAGGCCGTCGTACTGGTACTCGACGTGATGGCCGAAGGTGTCGATCGTGGTCAGCAGGCGGCTGCGGACGTCGAAGGTCTGATGGGTCACGTTCAAACCCTGCGGGCTGTCGATCTCCGTCGCGTTTCCGTAGGCGTCGTAGGACGCGTAGACGGTCGTGTTCCCGCGCGGGTCGGTCACGGTCAGCAGGTCGCCGAGGCTGTCGTACGTGTACGAAGCCATCTCACCGCGGGCGTCGATAGTGGCCAGCAGGTTGCCGGTAATGCGGCCCGTAGGGCTCGGCGGCTGAGCCCCCCTGGGGAACTGGGGAATCAGGCCCGTGTCGTCCGAGAGCGGGATGGGGGAGTCGAGGATGTAGAAGGTCGTGTTCCCATCGGCGTCCGTCTGGCTCGTCATCTTGCTGAAGAGCGGGTCGTAGGTGTAGCGGGTGATGATCTGCGATGCGCTCGACCCGCCGGTGACGGGCGCGTCCGTTTCGTTGACGGCCCGCACTGGCTGGATGGTCGGGTCCGTGATGGTGCTGGTATCGATCGTTTCCTGGATGACGTTGCCCAGCGCGTCGTAGCGGTACGAAGTGGTGCGACCCAGGGCGTCGGTCTGGGAGAGCATCTCGACATCGCGCCCCCCATGCGAGGGCACGGCCTGGGCATCAGGCTGATCCATGGCCCACACCATTGTTGTGACCTTGGGATGCGTCGGGTCGGAAAGGTTCGGCTCGTCGATCTTGGTCGTCGCCCCGTAGATGTCCAGGGTGTAGGTGGTCGGCGCGACGCCGGGACGCGGGTCGGTGACCACGCGGGTGTTGGGCGTCGTCGGCGTGGTACTGCTGGTGTCGAGATTCAGACCGGAGCTGAAGTAGTAGGAGAAATCGGTGATTGCCGGCTGGTTGGAACCGGTGGCTCCCGTCCCCTGGATGACCTCCTTGACGAACTCGTTGGACGCGACGCCGAAGCGCGGATCGTACTGGAGGCCGGTGCTGGGGTTGATCCCCGGGATGGGCAGGTCGTAGCCGCCGCCAGGTTGGCCTGGGCCGGGGTAGTAGACGTAGGTCGTGGTGTGAGAGGGGTCCTTCTGGAAATCGTTGTCGCTGATCTGGCCGGGGACTAGGGCGGCGATGACCTGGAAGCCGTCGGGGTCTGTGTAGGATGTCATGTTGTGGCCGAGCGGGCCGTTGCCATCGGTGTAGGTGTACTCCTGGTGCTCCACGTCGCTGTGCAGGATTCCCCCGCCGGGCTGGACCTGGAGCTTGGTGACGCTTGTCAGGTTGCCGTATTGGTCGTAGCCATAATCGACCTCGAGGCCCAGGAGGTCGTTGGAGCCCGAAGTGGGGTCGTTGTCGTAGCCCGTCAGCCTGACGATGCGGTAGGTGCTGGCGATGGACTGGGGCTGGACCGCCACCGCGGGCCGGTACTGGAACACCAGGGCGCGGCCGGACGAGTCCACGACGGCGTCCAGCAGCCCCGGGCCCTCGTTACCCTGGGCCTCGATCCTCAGCGCGAGGCCCGGCAGGCCGGCGATCCGGGGATCGTTCGGGTCGTAGATCAGGTTGATCTCGTTGCCGTTGGGGTCGCGGATCCAGAGCAGCCGGTAGGTATTGCCCTTCGGGTTGGTGGGATCCAGCTCGAAGTGGTACTGGATGTCGGCCTTGGTGAAGAAGTCGTAGGCCAGACCCTGCGGGGTCGTGGACTGGGCCAGCAGGGAATGGTACCCCACCTGGGGGTCGAAGAAAACGGGGGTGGAACCCGCACTGAATCCACCCGACTCCAGCGCCAATTCTTGCTCCACGGCGAGTTCCTGGGCGGTTTGCGCCGGGTGGATTGTCTCGGTGTCGAATTCGTTGCCGCTCCCCTCGCCGCCCACGACGGTGAGAGTACCGCCGGCGACGTCGTGGATGAGCTGGACGTTGTAGCTGTCGGTCCAGCCGGCGCCGAGGGGTCCCTGGCTGGAATCGCCGGCACTGCTGTAGCTGCGGGTGAAATCGAGGTCGAGCCCGCGGCCGGGGATCAAGACGTCCTGGGTGGACATGGTCAGGTGGCCGTCCCAGATGTCCACGCCGTTGACGATCGTGTGTCCGATCGGATAGGAGCCGACTACGTTCAGCTCGTGGTCGATCTCGCCGCTGCTGGTCGCGAGGACATTGCCGTCGTTGTCCTTGGCCGTGAGGACGTAGGTGTAGACGCCGGGCAGAGCGAACAGGTCGGCAGGGAAGAGGTAGGTCTGGTACTGCCCCCGGGCGACCGCGAGGTCCGCGAACTGCGGGAGCGTCATGGTCTGGTCCAGCGGGTCGAGGATGTTGCGGGCCGGTCCTTCGTCCACGCCCTGATCGAAGATCTTCAGCGTGAGCAGCGCGGGGACATTGATGTCGAAGGTGAACAGGCCGGGCTGGACGCTGACCTTGTTCGTGACGCGGTTGACTGTGCTGGTGATGCGGACGTTGTTGCTGGTGAGCGCCGGCTGGACCTTCACGACCTGGATCGACAGGCCGCGGTTGTCCGTGCTCTGGTTGAGGTACTCGCCGGGATTCTTCGGGTCGGGGACGGCGATGCCGGTGGCGATGGGCGCCTCGCCGGCGTTGATGTTCCGGAATACGGTGGAAGAGGCTGCCACGTAGCCCGGCTGGTCCTTCGTGCCCTCGGGGTAGAGAGGTGGGCCATAGAACGGGATGTCCAGCCGGTAGTCGGCTTTCACGTCGATGGCGGAATTGTCGGTGAGCTGACCATCGTGCAGGTTATCGATGGGCGTGTTCAGCAGGTTGGTCGGGTTGTAGCTCGGCGAGCCGGACATCTCGGTGAGGAAGGGGGAATTCAGCGGATTCTCGATCTCGTCCAGCATGGCGTCCACATCGTAGACGAAGACAGCCCCCGTATTCTGGTAGGCGACGTAGAGGTACTGACCGTCGGCGGAAAGGACCAGGTTATCGGGGGAGTCGTTGGGGATCGGTCGCGTGACCGCCACCACCATGGCGCGCTTGGTGAGGTCGGGATCGTTCGGGTCGCCGAAGGGGTTGCGCACTATGGCGATGTCGGGACCCGTGGGAACCCCCTGGGCCAGCCCGTTGTCGGGGGTCGTGGACGGGCTCGTTCCCAGGAAGTTTTCTCCCGTCACGAAGGCATAGGCCGGGCTGCCGGGATGATCGGCCAGTGCGTTGGCCGGCAGGATCGCGACGGCCTGGGCGTTGTTGAAACCCAGCGTGTTGACGGCATTCGGGAGGGCTTGCCTGGTCGTGGGATCGATCAGGCCCGCGGGCTGCTGGGTCTCGGGATCGACCAGGCCCAGGGGGACGTAGGTGACGGTCATCTGGTCGATGCTGTTCTCACCGGCATTGTGGATGACGGCCAGCCCGAAGGCGTTCGCTTGCCGGTCGGTGACGACGATCACGTCATGGTCGGGGGTCGGGCTGTTCGGGTCGATGGCGGCCGTCATACCGAACGGTTCGAGGTCACCCGAGCTGCTCACCGGGTCGGCGATCATCCCCGGCAACTGCTGGCCATACTGCGGACTCTTGGGATCGATGTTGAGAACCAGGACGCCTTCCGGGCTGTCGATGTGGAGATCCCCGTTCAGGTTGCGTTCCGGTGCGGCCACGAAGAGGCGCGTGTCGGCTAAGTTGACGGCCAGACCGCGCAGGCCCTGATTGGCCGGGCCGACCGAGAAGGCCGCCACATTGTGGTTGTAGGTCGGCGACTTCGGATTGATATCGACTTGCCAGATCGTGTCACTCTGCGAGTCCGAGATATACGCGTCATTCCCCCCGTGATCCGCGGCGATCTGGTAGGGGAGTGTGCTGCTACCGTCCCCTGAGAAGGCGAGCGGGATGAAGGCGACGAGCTGCAGCGCCAGGGCATCGATCTCGGCGACCGCGGGGCCAGTCTTGGTGACGAGAGTGACGTAGACCCGCGTCCCGTCCGGGGTCGTCGCGGTGCTCATCGGCTGGCCTGGCACGGGGATCTTGGCCGTCAAGGCCTGGGTCTGCTGATTGATGACGAGGACCGTGTTATCGTCCGTCGATGCCCCGAAGACGTACTGGTCGGTCGCGGGCAGCCGTACGGGGCTGCTCAGATCGTCGCCGCTGCCCACGGCGATGGAGTCGCGGCCGACGTACCTGGATGTCGCAGAGGCCCAAGGCGACCTGATTCGGCACCACGGCCAGGATCACCCCATTGACCGGGTCGAACTCGATCTGGGTCTGGACGACGGTGCGCGGTTGGCCGTTGGGGCTGTCCTCGGTGAAGATGACCGCGTCGGGCACCTCGTTGATGAACTGGAACCGCTGGCCCGTGAGCTGGACGACCGGCTGATTGGGGACGCCGGCGATGGTCGCGAGCTGAAAGCTGACCGACTGGATCAGGGGAGGATCGCTCGGGCTGCCGGGGGCCACGACGGCGTTATTGAAAGAGGCGCTGATCGTGGCCGGGCCGGCGGCGGTGATCCGGACGTTCGTCGGGGTCGTCCGAGGCAGATTGTTGACGGACAATTCTTGCATCGTGAGGATCTGGTTCCCAACGGGCACGACCATGCTGAAGGTCGGGATGAACAAGATCCCGCCGAATCCGAACGGCTGCAATCCCGCGTCCAGTTCTTGCAGGATGGCGATGGTCTCATTGGGCGGGCTCGCCTGTGACACGACCGGACCGGCGGCCAGCAGCGCGGCGCCGGAATCTGCCTGGATCGGCAGTGCGGTGCCCAGGGTAAAGCCGGTCGTGGTGACGGCCACCGGATTGTCGAGCGAGAAGTGGGCGACGACCTGGCCCGTTGACCCGGCGGGCGCGTAGGCGACGAGGTAATCACCCGAGACGCGGATTCCGGTCATGTAGGCGGCGTCATCGGTTCGGGCGAAGCCGTCGGAGCCGATGACGCCGGTCTCGTCCTCGAACCAGGCGGGTCGCTCGGCGCCGGTTGCGTCCGGGCTGGTGCCGGCGCGGAAGAACACGACGGAGGTCCCCGCCGACAGGCCCGGGAGGACGGGAATGACGAGCTCGGCGGCACTGGCCAGCGGTTGGGTGCCCACGTCCAGGTGGAAGGCGGCGGCGAAGAGGAACGGCTGGGCCAGGGGGAGCGTCAGGTCGCTCCGCTGCAGCGGCGTGATGGTGATCGGCGTGCTGGTCGCGACGGCGCCCGGTGGCACGACGACCAGCGAGCTGTCGCTGCCCTGGACCACGGATCCCGCCGGTCCCACCGACAACGGGCCGGGCTGCGGGGCCTCCACCTGGACCGGGACGACCGTCTCCCCGGGCCCGTCGATGACCGTGACCGTTGCGCTGCCGATGCCCATCGCCGTGATCAGGCCATCGGGGCTGACCTGGAGCACCGCCGGATTGCTGACGAAATACCGCGTGCCCGACGAGCCGGCCGTGAGGTCGAGGCCGTCCGGTGACTGGACGCTCAACTGGCGGTTAGCCCCGGGGCCGGGGAGCAAGAACTGGTTCGCCGGCCCGACGGTCAGGCCGGAGGCCTGGAGGAGCTGGAATTCGCGCTGGAGCGGAGTGCCGACGTTGACGGCCGTCGCGGCGAGGATGCCGTGGCTCGACACCTGGACGATCGTTGTCCCGACGGCCAGGGCGGTTACCGATCCGGCGGCCGACAGGTCGGCGATGCCCGGGCTGCCATTGACGAACGTCAGGTACGAGGCAGGCAACGGCACGCCCTGCGCGTCGGCGAAGTCGCCGGTGAACCCCAGCACCAGGTGATCGCCCGGCTGGAGGCGCGGGTTGCGGGTGGCGACATCGATCTGCTCCAGCGGGGCCGAGCTGACCGCGACGGTGACCGTCGCCGGGCCGGAGACGTTCAGTCCGTCGTCCGCGACGACCGTGAAGCCGCCGGTGCCGCTGAAGCTCGGCGATGGCGTGAAGATGACCGACTGGCCGTCGCCGCTCAGCACAGCCGTGCCGTGGATGACGCCCGTGATCCGGAAGGTGAGCGGATCGTCCTCGGGGTCGGTGGCCAGGCTGGCGAGCGGGACGCTGACCGGGAGATCCTCGTGCGTCGTCGCCGAGCCCGAGATGGCGGCCGGCGGCTGGTTGGCATGGAAGCCGAAGTTGCCGGCCAGGATCTGGAGGTCCGAAGCGTCGATGACGCCGTCGTCGTTGGCGTCGGCGTCGGCCATGTAACCGGGCTGGCCGGCACGCGTCCCCAGCGCGGCCGTCATGACGGCCGAATCCAGGCCGTCCACGGAGCCGTTGCCGTCCACGTCTCCGGCCACGGCCATGTGCAGCGTGTAGGGGCCGGAGGTGTTCGCGCCGGCGCCGGCGATTTCCAGAAGCTGGAGCCCGGGGGCGTCGATCGCGAAGAGGGCGAATGCGCCGCCGGGCGCCGTCCGCTCGACCAGCGGCGTCAGGCCGTCGATGACCGGCACTGCCGGGTTGAGCTCGCTCCCCGCGGCGGACGACACGTTCACCTCCAGGAGCACCGTGCCGGAAGCCGTTGACCCGAGCTCGTCCGGGCGGAGGGCGAACGTATAACGGTCGGTCGCGCCGGCGGCGACCGTGCCGACCTGGTCCTGCTCGAGGAAGCGGCTGGCGCCGCCGAGATCGGCCGTCACCGGCGCGACGGACGGGCTGGCCCCGTACTGGATCAGCGACCCCGGCTGGCCCGCCGCGTTCAGGGCCAGGGTCAGCAAGTGGGCACCACCGGAGGTGTAACCATAGCGCTCTTGCGTGCCGGCCGCGAGGTTCTGGACCGAGATCAGGTTGCCAAGCGCGTCGTAACCGTAGACGACCTGCCTGCCGTCAGGCCCTGTGATGCGCGACAGCCGGCCCAGGTCATCCTCCTGGAAGTGGACCGCGTCCCCGCTGGCGTCGGTGATGCCGCTGTCGCTGTAATCCAGGTGCTCGCCCGCCGGCGTGATCTGCTCCACGACCTTGCCGGTGGCGTCCAGGTCGTAGGTCGTGCCGTCGGGAGCCGTCAGGGTGTAGGCCGGGCCGCTGAACACGGAGCTCGCCGGGTTGTAGGCGCGGCCGGTCGTCACGTCGTAATACGAGCTGCCGCCGCGCGTGAGTACGCCGGCCGCCGAGGTCAAGGTGTAAGACACGCCCGGGTCGGCCACGTAGGCCGGGGTGTACCAGGTGAGGCCCGTCTGGGCGTGCGCCTGCGGGGCGAAGGTGAAGCCGATGCGCCGGCCGTCCGGCAAGCTCAGGTACAGCCGCGTGCCGTCGGCGAAGGCGTTGTAGATCCCCAGGGCCTCGCTGCCGGTCGGCGGCACGTCGGTCTGGAGCTGCATGTCGCGGTTGGCCAGCCGCCAGCCATAGCCGAAGGAACCGGACTGGCCGCTGTCGAGCGAGTCGTAGGCGCGGACCAGGTCGATGGTCTGCGCCGCCGAGCTGCACGACCAGGTCGGTCTCCGCCCGCTGGTACTCGTCGGACTTGGTGGATGTGTCGGCCTCGACCACGACCTCAGCCGTGCTGGTCCGGCCGGCGATGTCGGTCGCCGAGAGACGCAGGCGGTAGAAGCCGTTGACCATCGTGGCCGCGTCGAGGACGACCATTGCGGATGAGCTGACCGGGCTGTTGCCGCTGGCGATCGGCACGAACGAGCTGGAGCCGATCGGGGCCTCCGCGAGTACCCAGGAATCGAGGTTGCTGTCCTGGACCGTGCCAACGATCGCCGTGGCCGCGGTCATCGTGGTGCCGTCGAGCAGCGGGTCGAACGAGACGGCCGGGGGCGTTGTGTCGTTGGGGTCGCGCACCTTCAGAATGATGCTGGCATGGCCGACCAGGCCGTCGGCGTCGGTGGCCGTGGCGTCGAGCTCGGTCCGGCCCGGTGCGCCCGCGACGAGGCTGGCCTGGCCCTGGGCGTCCAGGGTGATCGTCTGACCGCCGACGGTGAGCTGGAGCATCGTGATGTCGGCCAGGCTCTGCGCGGCCGCGTGGATCTGCACGCGCTGGCCGGGTACGGCCGGGAAGCTGGGCGTCAGCGTGATGACCACGGTGGGGGGTGCCGGCGACAGGGCCTCACGGATCAGGACGGTCTCGCTCGTGACCAGCTCGCCGTCGCTGACCGAGAAAGGGATGAGGTAATCGCCCTGCTGGCCGGGGCCGGGTGTCCAGCGCCGACCGCGCCGGTGCTGGGGGCGAGCGTCATGCCAGCAGGCAGGTCCTGGCCGGAATAGGTCAAGGTCGTGCCGGCGTCGGGGTTGACGCCCTGGAGCGTGAAGGCCAGCAACTTGCCGATGGCGGCCGAGTGGTTGGTCACTTGCAAGCTCGGCGGCCGGTTGACCTTGTCGATGTGGACCGTGACGTCGGTGGTGTCGCTGAGTCCGTTGGGGTCCTGCACCTTGAAGTGCAGGACGTAGTCGCCCGCCTGGCCATAGGCGGGCGTCCACTGGACCAGGCCGGAGAATGGATCGACGTCGGCGCCCGCCGGCAGGGGAGCGGCCGGGCTGAACGCGAGCGAGTTTCCCTGGGGGTCGGCGGCCGTGAGCGTGAACTGGAGTGGGGTTCCCTCGCTCTCGGTCTGCGGCGCCACGTGGACGAAGACCGGCGGCAGCTCGGCGGCCGGGACCGTGATCTGGATCGTCTCCGAGCTGGTCAGGCTCCCGTCGCTGGCCGTCAGCACGATGCCCGTGAACGTGGTCCCGCTCATCGTCAGGTCGGGCGTGAACCGCAACAGGCCCGTCCCAGGGTCGAGCGTGGCGTTCGGCGGCAGGTTGGTCGCGCGATAGGCGATCGCGTCGCCGTCCGGGGCCACCGCCGAGAGCCGGAGCGTGAACGGCTGCCCGACGGCCACGGTCTGGTCGCCCACGGGCAGGAGTACCGGGGGCGTCTGGTTCGGATTGGCGGACGGCGGCGGCGACGGGCCGTTCATGTTGACGGTCACCACGAACTCGGTGGTGGCCGTCAGGGCCGCTTCGGCCACGCCCGGGCCGGCCTGGGCCGTTGCCGTGACGGTGATGATGTAGTCGCCGCCGTCGCCGGCACCCGGCGCCAGGTGGATCCGACCGGTCCCATCGTGGTTGTCGGTGAGGCTGGCGAAAGCCGGCAGCAGGTAGCCGTTGAGGCCGGCCGCGGTGAGGACCAGCCGATCGGTGCTGTTGACCGAGGCCTGGACCGGCACGTCCACGACCTGACCCGGTTCGAGCGTCTGGTTGGCGATGCCCGTCAGCTGCGGCGTAGCATCGTGGTGGCGGACAATGATCGGCACCGTGAGCGTCGCCGACGAATGCGAGCCGTCCGCGATCGAGGCCGTGACCGTCAGGTGATACGTGCCGGCGGAGCCGAGCGGGGGCGTGCCACTCAGCTCCGCGGTGGTCGTGTCGAACGTCGCCCACGAGGGCACGCCGGTGGCGCTGTAGCTGACGGTGGGGCGCCCCCCTCGAGCGGGGTCAGCGAGCCGTCGCTCTCGCGCTCCTGGGGGATGAAGCCGGGGTTGTGCGGGTCGAAGGCAAACGTGCTGAAGCGCACCGCCTGGCCCTCCTCGACCTGGACCGTGCCGAGCTGGGCGAACTCCGGGGGCGCGTCGACGTGGAGCACGGTGATGTCCATCGTCTGCGACACCGTGGTCGTGCCGTCGTTGACGGCGATCGGCACGGCGAACGTCCCCTGCTGGGCGAAGCCCGGCGTCCAGGTGAACAGGCCGGTCGCCGGGTTCAAGAACGCACCCTCGGGCAGGTTCGGGCTGGAGAAAGTGAGTGTGTCGCCGTCGGTGCGTGCTGGCCTGGAGCGGGATCCGCACCGGGTCGCCCTGGCCGACCGTGACGTCGGCGGGCCGGACCAGCGTCGGCGGCGCGTTCCCGCGGGCGATCAGCAAGGTGGTCCGGCCACTCACCTGGTGCAGGCCGTCGCTGACCGTGAAGGTGATCGTATACGTGCCGGCCGCGTGGAAGTCGGGCGTCCAGGTCAGGGTCTGCCGGTCGGGGTCGAAGATCGCCCCGCCGGGGAGACCGTCGGCCCAGTAGACGAGCCGGTCGCCCTCGGGGTCGTTGGCGTGGACGGCCACCGTCAAGGGCTGGCCTTCCTGGCCCTCGACCTGCTGGGGCAGGACGTCGAAGGCCGGCGGCAGGTCCACGCCGGCGACCTGGATGGTGAACGCCTGCGTGACGTGGGCGGCCCGGGGCGTTGTAGACCTGGAGTACCACCTGCGCCCGGGCCGGGCTGCCCGCGCCGGGCAGCCAGGAGATGAGACCGGTTGAAGGGTTGATCGTCATCCCCGGCGGGGCCATCGCGAGCAGATAGCTGAGCGCCTGCCCGGCCGGGTCCTCGGCGGCGACGGCGTACCGGTACGGCTGGCCGGCGACGGCGACTTGCGGCGAGGAACTGTCGAGGATCGGCGCGGCCAGGGGCTGCGGCACGGCCGACACGCGGTATCCGTAGCTCACGCGAGGCGCGTCGTAGTCCTGGATGGTGATCGTCTGCCCGGCCGTCGATTGCCCCGGGGCCAGCACGCCGCCGGGCAGGCTCTGGCTCAGGTCGATCAGCCAGGCGCCGGTGTCTGAAACGCCCAGGTTGCCCTGGGGCACGCCGGCATAGTGCTGCACCGGGTCGAGCTCGAGGACCAGGGGCAGCAGTAGCGGCCGGGCTGTGATGTTGGTCACGGCGACGTCGTAGGACACCGTCTGATTGCCGAGGTCCGACCGCGAGTCGCTGAACTGATAGGTAGTCAAGGCCGAGATGTCGCCGACGGCGGTGAACTGGGTGGAATACGTCGCGGCGAGGTCGAGGCCGTCGCTGCTCTGCACGCCGGTGAGGACCTGGAGCGTGTAGTGGTCCGGCGCCATCGCGTTGACGGTCAACACGGCGGTGCGGCTGTCGGCGTCGTAGGTGACGCCGAGGATCGGTACCGGCCCGGTGTCATCGCCGGTCAACTGGTAGTTGGCCGGGTTGAGCACCGAGTGCGGGTCGCTGGCGTCGGTGTCGAGCATGTCGCGGTTAAACGTGATGCTGATCCCCTGGAGGGGCAGGGCTGCCACGGCGGTCGAGGGCGGGTTCGTCGCCGCGACGCGCGGGGGCACGATCGGGCTGAGCACGTTGACCTGGCTCGACTGGCAGATCAAGACGCGGCCGTCGGCCGTGGTGAGGATGCTCCCGCCTCGCGTGCCGCCGGTCGCCACGGCGACCGATTGCATCGTGGCCAGGTCGACCAGGGTCAGCTCGCTGTCCAGCGGCGGCTGGCCGCCGGCCGCCCGGCTGGCGGCATCCTCGTTGTGGGTGATGAAGAGCAGACCGGCGAGGCTGGTCCCGTCCTGCCCGAACGCGATCGAATCGACGTCGTCGTCGAACTGGAGCATGACCTGCGGGTTCTTGCCGGGTTGATACTTCGTCAGGTCGAACCGGATCACGTCGCCGCGATCGGGCCAGGTGGTCGCCCAGAGGGAGCCGTCCGGGGCGAAGGCCAGGCTGTTGACGCGCACGTCACTGAAGTGCTGGAAAGCATCGGCCTTGGGGTCGAAGAACTCGATGCCCTTGCCGGAGGAGACGTAGATCAACCCGGTGCCGGGCTGGATGGCCAGGGACTGGGTCAGGCCGTCGCTGAAGGCATTGATGACCTGGCCGGTCGCCGGGTCGAGCTGGACGAGCGGGCCGCCGCCGGTGGTCGCCCAGAGGTTGCCGGCCGGGTCGAGCGCCATGTCGAAGATGGGCTTGGACAGCTCGGCCAGCGGCATGCCGGCGGCCCCGCCCTCGATGTCGAAATGCCAGAGCTTACCGCGGGTCGGGCCGCCGCTGGCCAGGATGGAGCCATCCGGCAGGGCCACCAGGGCCATCGGCCCGATGCCAGCCTCGCTGGGCGTGATGCCGGTGGCGAACGACTCGGCCTCGAAGGGCTGGAGGACCGTGGTGAACTCGGACGGCCGCGACGGCGAGGGCGTGCTGGGCACGTCCTTGCCGGCCTCGAGGAACAGCGGGTTGCTCGACGGCTGGGTCGACGGCGGCGGGGGCGGGGGCAGGTCGGGGGCCGTGCTTTGGGGCACGGTGGGCAGCGACCCGAGGTTGGCACTCGACTGGATCAACGCGCCCAGCACATCGGGCGGCGGCTGCTCCTGGTTGCCGGCGTTGTCGCGCGCCAGGGCCAGGAACTGGTAGGTGTGGCCGGGCTGACCCTGGTAGACCGCCGAGGTCTCGGTCGTCTGGTCCAGCCAGGCCTGGTAATCGCCGCCGTCCTCCGCGACGTAAACCGTCACGTCCTGGACCCCGGAGCCGTCTGGATCGTCCTCGGCCGTCCACTGGACCTGGTAATTCGGGCTCCCCGGCGCGAGCGGGGTCGCCGTGAGGGTGGTCGTCGGAGGCGTGGCGTCGAGGACCTGGGTGAGCAGGGCCGTGTCCATCGGGGCCGATGTGTTGAACTGCACGTGACCCTGGGCCGAGATCGTCGTGCCGGTGGCCAGGCCGCTTTGCGGCTCGACCTCGAAGCTGACGAACCCACTGCCGGCACCCTGGGCATTATCCGGGGACAGCAGCCCCCTGGTCGATTCCTGGATGACCTCGCCCGTGTTGGGGTCGATCGCCTGGAACAGCCAGCTCACCGTCCTGGTGGTCTCATCCAGGCCGGCGCTGACGCGGAGGATGAAGCCCCGGCTCTGGGTGAAATCGAAGTCGCCCTGGAAGCTGGTGCGGCCGGCCGGGATGTGGATCTGAATGTCGCCGAGCTGGATGTCGCCCAGTTGGAAGGTGCGCAGGTCGAGGTTGGGATCGACCTGGGTGACGACCTGCACCTGGCCGACCGTCGTCGTCGCATGCGGGTCGTTCGCGAACGAGATCGTGTAGGGCAACGGCTGGCCGGCGGGTAGGAACTGCTGCGCGCCGTAGCCGGTCGGGCCGTTGAGGGTCGCCAGTTGGCTGACCGTGCCCGACGGCTGGAAGAAGCGGCTGAAATCGGGCGGCAACTGCACGCCGGGCGGGATGTCGGGGTTGGCCGCGCCCTGGTCGTTGGCGAACGGCACGAAGGCGTCGAAGGTCTCGGTGTGGGTCGAGTGCGAGAGGCCCAGGTTGAACTGGCTGGGGTCGAACTCGGGACTACCGAGATCGTTCGGATTGTCGCCATACCACTGGCGCACCTGGTTGAAGAAATCGACGAGGTTGCCGTCGGTGATGATCGTGTCGCCCGCCGGGCCGGCGAGCACGCCGGTGGCCAGGACGGCCGCCAGGCTGACGACCTTGGGATCCTCGTTGATCGGCGGCGCCTGGCCGTCGGGCGGCAGCAGCCCCGCTTGCTCCAGGGCCGCCAGGTAGCCCTGGACCCAGGTGTCGCTGTCGGCCGCGAGCTGCACCAGGGCCGGCGACGCCGTCGGGTCGGCCAGCACCGCCGTGCGCAGTTGCAGCGCGTCGGCGGTCTGCATCTGGATAAACTCGTCGCGGGTCAGGACCGTCGCCGAGACGACGACCTGGAACTTGAAGGCCACCTGATCGGGATCGAGGCCATCCAGCGGGTTGCCGTCCGGCTGGAGGGCCGTCTGGAAGGCGGCGTCGAGGCCAGGGAAGTACGTGTCGAGGTCGCTCTCCTTGGTGATATTGACATTCGGATAGGCATTATTGAGCTCCTCGGCGAGCTGGTCGAACGCGGCCTGGGGGCCGGACTGGGCGGCGACGGAGCCGGCGGCCTCCAGGGCCAGCAGACCGGGGTAGACCGCGGCGCTGAAGGTCTGCGAGGCGGTGCCGCCGGTCTCCAGGTCGAAGACATAGCCGGGGGCCAGATCGTCGCCGCTGGTGTCGAGAGTCGAATCGAGGCTGGCCCAGGGGACGTCCGCCAGCGTCGAGCCGGGGGTGCCGGCCGCCGGCGGCTGGCCCCCGAGATTCGACGCGAAATCGGCATAGCTGAAGTTGAAGGCGTCCGAGTTGGTGCCCAGCGCCGGGATGCCGAACTGGAAGTAGACATAGGGCGTGTCGAGGTTGGTGACGCTGCTGACCGTGACGCCGTACTGGACGGTCGAGCCGGCCGTGATGACCCGAGGCCCGCCCAGGGCGACGGTCACATCGGGCGCGATGGCTTGCTCGACCAGGTAGCGGTAGGGGACGATCGCCTCGGCGCCGTCGGGGTTGATCACCGCGACGTCGTAGAGCCCGTGCGGGGCGCCGGTCAGGTCGAACGCGGCGATGATCTCCGTGCCGTTGACGACCTGATAATTCACCGGCTGGTATTCGGCGAAGCCCGGCCGGATCAGCTTCACGAGGGCGCCCGGCTGGAACTGGGCGCCGCTGATGGTAGTCGTGACGTACTTGCCGTCGCCGCCGGCGTCGCTGGTCACGTTGGTAATCTCGAAGGGGAGCACCCGGGCCAGGAGCTCGGGCTGCGCGCTGACGTTGGTGGTCGTGCCGCGGACGAGGATGTAGTAGGTGCCGGCGACCGTTGTGGGGACGAGCGCGGCGACGCTCCCCTGCGTGCCCGGCTGGGAGATCGCGTCGTAGCCCAGGTCGCTGGGGACGCCCCCGCTCCGGATCAGCACCTCCTGCGTGCCGCTGTCGTCCAGGCCGCTCAGGCTGACGCTCATCGTCTGGCCAGCCGCCACGGTCACCTGGAAGAGCTGGTCTTGATCCGTGCCGAGGTCGACCGGCTGGGGCACGCCCAGGCTGAGCTGGTCCACGTTGATCTGGAAGGTGCCGAGCGAGGCGACGGATTTGTTCTCGTCGGTCGCCTCGGGAACCTCGTCGTAGACGTCAGTGCGGACGATGGCCCGGTAGTCCCCCGGCGCCAGCGGCGGGATGGTCGTGGTCAGCGAGGTGGTATACGACTGGCCGCCCGCAAGAACGTAAGCCGGGTCGGAGCCGGGGTGCTGCGGGTGGCCCAGCGGGATGGCGGTCAAGTCCCAGGAGGTGTTCTGCGAGAGGTAGACGGCGTCGCTCCAGATTCCCTGCGCGGGGTTGGCGCTGTCGTTGGTGACCGTCCACTGGATGGTGACCGTCCCGTTCGCCCGGCCGGAGGATTGCAGGATCTCGACCGAAGCCACTTGCAAGTCGCTGGGCGGCGGCTGGTCGATGAGCACCGGCTGAACGCTCGCCCCGCTGTGGCGGACCGTCGCCAGCGTCGCGAGGATCTGGGGCGGGTTGGGCACCAGGCTGGGACCCGTCTGGACGAGGATGTAGTAAGGCCCGTTGACGTTGCTCGGTGCCGTGATCGTCGCCGTCTCCGCGTAGCTGGCCCCGGCCTTGAGGCCGCCGGTATAGGTCACCCGGTCCATGTAGAGATCGTGCTGCGGGTCGAGGAGCCGGTCGCTCGCCAGGTAGATGTCTTCATACCAGCTCCCCGTGGCATCGGCGCCGCCCTGGTTGGTCACGGTCCAGGTCACTTTAAACGGCTGGCCCGCGGTGACGTGCGGCACCTGCGGGGTGACCGAGGTGACCTCCAGGTCGGCCAGGGCGCCGGCTGCACGTGCAGCGGGATGGCGATGAGGTTGTTGTCCTCGCCGCGGTATTCCTTGACACGGTCCGAGCCCGGCAAGGACAGGGTCCCCGGGTTGTCGGTGAAGAGGACCAGGTAGAAATCGCCCTGGATTCCCTGGGGGAGCTGCACGCTCAGGCTGCCCGGATAGGAGGCGCCCACGGCCAGGACGCCCGTGTGCGCCACCTTGCCGAGCAGGGGGCTGTTCAGGCTCAGGGATGGGGAGCTCGAGAGGTAGATGCCGTCGGCCCAGGAGTTCGTGCGGGTGTCGCGCGTACCCTGGTTGGTCACCGACCAGTTGACTGCAATCGTGTCTCCGGCGTGGGGGTCCGCGGTGCTGGCGGTCAGGCCCGACGGCACCAGGTCGGCCTCGCGGTAGATGACGCCGATCGTCGTCGAGCCGACGTGCTGCATCGGGTCATCGTTCGGGCCCTGGAAGACGTGGGTGGTGTAGTCGAGGCTGAGGGGGTCGTAAGGGTCGGCGAGGTTGCGGTTGAGGACGACGTAGATGTACTTGGTCCCGTCGATACCGGCGGGGAGGTCGGCCGTCATGCTCTCGGTGCAGCTCTGGCCGGCTCCGAGCGGCGTCGCGTTGTTGTGGAGCACCGTGCCGAGCAAGGTCGCCCGCGCGGGCAGGAAGGTCGGGTCGTTCGAGAGGAAGACGTAATCCCTCCAGTAGCCGGTGCCGGACCAGATCGCGGCCCCGGCGTTGGTCACGTTCCAGGTCACTGTGATCGCCTCGCCGGAAAAGCTGGTCGGCTGCGTCTGCACCGAGTTGACCCGCAGGTTCGACGGGGCATTGGTCACGTCGGTCGGCGCGGCCAGGGAGTCGTGGATCGGGTCGGTCTGGTTGGGCGCGTTGGCCTTCACGATCACGTACAACCCGGCCGCGTCGGGGCTGGTGGCGAAGGTCTGGGACTCCGTATAGCTGTCGCCCGAGTCGAGTGGACCGGATTGGGTGACATTGCCGAGGAGGATCTCCCGATCGCCGGGCGTGCCGAGCACGGGGGCACTCGAGAGGTAGACCTGGTCCGTCCACGGCGCGGTCGTCGCGCCGAAGCCGATGTTTTGCACCGTCCATGACACGTGGATCGGGTTGCCGGCCGCAGCCTGCGCGTCGGGCTGGACCGAGGTCACGGCGAGGTCGGGCGAGCCGGCGCCCCCCAGCACGGTGATCGGCCGAGCCTTGAAGTTGTCGCCGTCGATGTCGGTCGGGGCGTCCGGGTTGATGTTCTCGTTGCGGGTCTGCTTCACCACGTTCTGGTCGGTGTCGGTCCAGGCCGTGATGTCGTACTGGCCCGAGGGGACCCCCGACGGCAGGGTGACCTGCACCTTCTCGGTGTAGCTGTCGCCGATGGCGAGCCCACCTTGGTGGATGAACGTGCCCAGCAGGATGTCGTCGCGCGGGTTGCGCGGGTCGGGCCGGTCCTTGCCGTGGGCCAGCCAGATCGTATCGGTCCAGATGGAGATATCCGTCGGGCCCAGGCCCAGGTTGGTGACGGTGTACTGCACGGAGATGGTCGTGCCGGCGAAGGCCTGGTCGGCGGCGGCGACCTGGCCGGTCACCAGGTCGGCCGGCGCGATCGGCGTCACGGTGATCGGCAGGGCATACATGTTGTCGCTGTCGTTGGGGAACGTGTCCTCGGCCCGGTCCGCGTTGGCCTGGACGATCAGGTAAGCCGGCCCGCCGAAGGTGAGGGGGATGGTCAGCGGGCCGGTCGTGGTGTGATAGCTGTCGTCCGGCGAGCCGGCCGGACCGAGCGCCGACTGGTTGGCGTACTCGCCCAGCTTGACCGAGGTGGCGCTGACCGTGTCGGTCAGAGATAGGTAGACGGCGTCCGTCCAGTGGGACGCGGCCGTCGCCACCGAGCCGAAGTTGACGACGGTGAAATCGACCGCCACGGTGCCGCCGGCCGCGACCGTGGTGGGAGCGATCACCTTCGTGACCTCCAGGTTGGAATGGGGCTCGAGGTCGATCTCCATCGTGTTCGGGCTGACGTACGTGTCGTGGCCGGACGGGCCTTGCTCCACGAACGAGGCGTGCAGCCCGGTCGTCACGGTCAGTTGATAGATGCCCTGGATGTCGTGCGGAAGGGCGAAGGACACGGTGCGCGTGTACGCCTGATTGGCCGGCAGGGGGTCGGTGTCATGGAACGTGCCGACCGGGATGACCTTGCTGCCGCCATCCTGGGTCAGGGCGACCACGTCGTCCCACCCGCCGGGCGCGGCCGCCGATCCGCCGTTGCGGACGGTCCAGGAGAGATTGACCCGGCTGCCCGAGAGGACCGGGAGGGTCGGCAGAGTGACGGGGCCCGGCACCAGCTCGGGGGCCGGGGCGACCGTCACCACGACCGGGCCGGAGACGCGCGTGTTGTTCGTGCCATAGAGGAATTCGAACGGGCCCCCGCCAACCGCGTTGGTCTGGACGACGACGTAATACGTGCCGGCGGCGAGGTTGGGCAGCGACGCATCGAGAGAGGCCCCGTAAGTTCCCCCTTTGTCCAGCCCACCGGTGTATTCGAACTCGCCGAGCGGGGCGACGATGTCTTGCCCGGCGGCGTCGCTGGCCAAGGAGACCGCGTCCGACCAGGAGTTCACATTGGTCGGGCCGATCCCCTGGTTGGTCACCTGCCAGGCGACGTGCAGCGACTGGCCGGTCAGGTCGGCCGAGGGCACGGCGAGCTGGGAGACGACCAGGTCGGCGTAGGGGATCGGCATGACGTCGACGGGGTTCGGGGCCTCGGCGGCTTTGTTCGCCCGCTGCCCGTTCTCGAAGACCTGGTTGCCGCCGTCGGCCTCGACGAAGATGTGGTAACGGCCCTCGAAGGCCGGCGGCAGAAGGATGGTCCGGCTCTGCGAGTAACTCCCGCCGATGGGCAGCGCACCGATGTGCGGGTAACTGGCCAGCACCACGTCGTCGGCGTCGCCAAGGGTGTCGTCCTTCGACGCGATGATTTCGTCGGTCCACTGGGTGGCCGTGCCCGCGCCGGTCCCGTGGTTGGTCACGGTCCAGCCGACCGTGAGGCTCGCCGGGTCGCCGATGGCCGGCGACGGGCCCGCCGTGACGGCCGAAGTGACCAGGACGGCGTAGGGGGCGATCTGGACCTGAACGGGTGCCGCGGCGAGCTTGCCAGGGGCGGCCGGGCCGACAAGGTCGGCGGCGTCGGCGCGGACCAGCAAGTAGAGCGATCCCGAGGAGTCGATCGGCAGCGTCAGCGAGGCCTGGGCCATGTATGACGAGCCGGCGGCCAGGGGCCCGCTCTCCGGGACCGTGGCCACCAAGCGGGCGCCGGCGTCGAGCGTGTTCCTGGTCGAGAGGTAGACGCGGTCGGTCCAGGTCCCCAGGGCGGCGGCGGTGCCGGAGTCCGTCACCGACCAGGCAATCGGTACGACGTCCCCGGACGTGGCCGTTGACGGCGACGTCACGACGCTGGCGCTCAGCGCCGGATGGCCGAGCTGCAAGGTCCCGGCGGCGACGCCGACCTTGTCGGCCGGGTGGACCTGGTAGACCACGTCGCCGGCATCGGCGGCGACCACCAGGCGATAGGCGCCGTCGGGGAGGGTCGGGAGCGTCACCGTGGCCGAATCGGTCTCGATGGCCCCCACCGCGAGGCTGCCGGCATGCGGCACGGTCTCCAGCAGCGTCGCGCCGTTGAGCGTGCCAGTGGTGGAGAGGTAGACTCCATCATTCCAGGGCCCCGGCGCGGCGACCGAGGCGGGGTTGGACTCGGTCCACTGGACCGCGATCGCCTGGCCCGTCTGGCCGGCCGATGGACCGGATACGCTCGTGACCGTCAGGTCGGGCGCCGGCTTGACCTG
The DNA here is from genome assembly GCA_963845755.1 of uncultured Planctomycetota bacterium. GTDB lineage: Bacteria > Planctomycetota > Planctomycetia > Isosphaerales > Isosphaeraceae > CAWJTV01. Next base: position 461,045 of record CAWJTV010000005.1, on the reverse strand, counting down.
GATGGTCAAGGGCGTCAGGGTGCGCCCGGTGCTGCTGGCCCGCAGGTTGTACTCGTAGACCTGGTCGTTCGCGTCGGCGACCACGAAGAGGTAATAGGTCCCGGCGATCCCGCTGGGGAGGGTCACGGTCGCCTGGGCCGTGTAGCTATCGCCCGCGCCGCCGCTGGTCAAGTCCCCCTGATGAAGGACGTCAGCCAGCTCGACCGCCGTGGCGTCGAGGTTCGTGCTGGCCGAGAGCAGCACGCGGTCGGTCCAGCTCCCGGCGACCGTGGCGGCCACCCCGTCGTTGCGCACCCGCCAGCTCACGATGATGGGATCGCCGCTGCCCGCGGTGGCCGGCGCGCCTACGGCCTCGACCGTCAGGCCGGCATACGGCGCCGTGACCGTGATGGGCGCCGGCCCCGCGCCGATCGTGCTCGTGCCGGCCTCGTCGGTCACGGCGTGCGTCGCGTCGACCACGACGAACAGGTTGAACGAGCCGCTCAGGTGGGCCGGGAGCGTGACGGTCTGCGTGGCCGTATAACTGTCGGTCGAGCTGCCGGCCGGACCCAGGGCCCCGCTGTGGGTGAACTGGCCGACGACCATGTCGTCGGCGTCTCCCAGCGTGGCATTCGTGCTGAGGATGAGCTGGTCGGTCCACGTCGCGGCGATGGTGGCAGCGGCCCCCGAGTTGGTGACCGTCCAGGTGATCGGGACCTGGGCCGGATCGGCGACGAGCAGGGCCGCCGGCACGGTGAATGTCGTCACCTGGAGCTGGGCTGCCTGGACGGTGACGGTGACAGTGGCCGAGGCGCTGCCGCCGCGGCCGTCGGTGACGGTGTAGCGGAACGTATCGGTGCCCGCGAAGCCGGAGGCCGGCGTGTAGGTGACCGTCTGCCGGGCGGCGTTGATCGCCACGATGCCGGCCGTCCCCGAAGTTGACACGCTCTGGACGGAGAGAGGGTCGCCGTCCGGGTCCGAGTCGTTGGCCAGGACGGCGATGGTCACCGGCTCGTTGGCCAGGGTCGTGGACGTGACATCGACGGCCACCGGCGAATGGTTGACTGCCACGCCCTGCGCGACCAGCACGAGGCTGGACGAGCCATAGGTCGGGACCAGCTGGAGAGTCGTCGACAATTGCAAGCCGTCGATCGTGGCGAATGTGCCCGCCAGCGCCTGGCCCGTCACGACCGCGAATTCATCGCCGTCGCCGGGGAAGTAGCCGGCAACCGGGTTGATGTCGAGCGTGCCGTCGAGGGTGACCAGGCCCGTCGCCGTGAGCTGGCCGAAGCCCTGGCCGGGCGTCGTGCCGCCGAGGCCCAGGCTGAGTGACGCCCCGGCCGATTGGGTGTAGGCGCCGCCGACCGTCAGGCTGCTGACGGGATCGATCGCCAGCGCGCCGGCATTGGCGAGCGCGCTGCTCGTGGCCAGGTGCTGACCGTCCTGGAGCGTCAGGTCGGCCCCGGAGGCATTGACGGCCAGCAAGGTCAGGGCATTGCCGTTTGTCGATGTATCGAGAATCCCCGCGTCCGATCCGTCGAGGATGATGTCGGCCGCGTTGGTGCGGATGTCGGCCTCAGGGAGGAGCAGCCTCCCGGCGATCTGGTAGGTGCCGCCCGTCAATGTGTCCGCGGCGAGGTTCGACAGCCCGTCCTCGAGCCGCGAGCGCCCCGTGACGAGGTCGATCGTGCCGGTGTTGGTCACGGGCAGGCTGAGGTAGGTGCCGCTGCCGGCCTCCACCTGGAAGAGGCCGGAGTTGACCAACGAGGGCGCCGCGCCGAGGTACGCGACCATGTCGGCCCCGGCCTGGTCGTCGAGCGTCCCGGTATTCTCCAGCACGGCGCCGTCGGAGAGGTACAGCGTCCCGGCCGTCCAGGTGGCGGCGCCCGGGTTGATCAGCGTGCGGCCGTCGAGGACATGGCTGCCCCCGCCCAGTGCCAGGCCCCCCTGCGCCGTCGTTGTCCCCGCTCCCACCATCGTCCCGCCCGTCCAGGTCAGCATCCCGGTCACCGTCAGGTCGCCGGTCTGCAGGGTTCCGCCCGCGACCTTCAGGCTGTCGAGGGTCGCGGCGGAGCCGAAGCTGACCGTCCCGTTGCCGACAACCGTGGACGCGGCGGCATCCGTCCCCTGCACACTGACGCTGGCGCCGGCGAAGTTCACGGTGGGGACCGACAGGACGGCGCCGGCCGGCACGAGGAAGTAGCCGGAGTCGAACCGGAACTCGGTACCGGCGGCGCCCGCGACGGTCCCGCCCAGCTCCCCGCCGCCGGAGAGGGCCAGCACGCCGCCCCCAACGTCGATCGTGCCCGTATTGGTGACGGGCAGGATCAGCGATGTCGTACCAGTAGCCTCGACCCGGAAGGTGCCGGCGTTCTGGAACGACGGCGATTCGCCGAGGTAGGAGGTGAGGGAGGCCCCGGCCTGGTCGTCGAGCGTCCCGGTATTCTCCAGCACGGCGCCGTCGGAGAGGTACAGCGTCCCGGCCGTCCAGGTGGCGGCGCCCGGGTTGATCAGCGTGCGGCCGTCGAGGACGTGAGCCCCCCCGCCGAGGGTCAGGCCCCCCTGCGCCGTGGCCGTGCCCGTACCACCGAGCGTCCCGCCGGCCCAGGTCAGCAGGCCCGTGACGGTGATCGAACCGCTGCCGGTCAGGGTGCCTCCCTGGAGGTGCAGATCATTCTGGATCACCGATGTGCTCGCGAGGGACAGTGACCCCGCGGTGATCGCGAGAGCATCCTGGCTCGTCAGGCTATCGATGGCGTCGGACGCGGAACTCGAATGCGTGATCGTGATCCTGGGGATATCGATGACGACATCGTCGGAGGCGCCGGGGACCTTGCCCGTACTCCAGTTCGCCGGGACGTCCCAATCGCCGCCCGCCGGGTTGGTCCAGTCGACCGTAGAGAGCAACAACCGCTCCTCCAGCCACTCCAACCGCGCCCGGCAGCGCCGTCGCAAACGTCTTCGCAAGATGTGAGGACGATCCGATCCGGTGCGGCTCATCGAGGTTTCCCCTCATGAGTGGTTGGGAAACGCGGCGACCTTCTGAGCCCCCAAACGCGAAGGATGCTGGAATCGGCCGCGAGATCCGGTCAGAATCCCCCAATCGACGGCCGGCGTGGGTTGACCAGGGTCGAGCCAGGACGGTAGAATTCAGATCTAACGGATCGGGATATATGGCCGCTCCGAGGCTCGATAGCCAAAGCCTCGATCGCGAGGCTGTGCGTCCATTCAGCTCCGGGGTCCTTCGACCGCCGAGGCGCGAGACCTCGTCGGATCGCTGCGGTCGAACGAACGTCGTCCGATGGAATGACGGCCCGCTGCTCCGTCACATCGATCGTCTCTGATCGACATTATCGGCCTGTCCGATGTCAGGAGAGTGGAAATGGCCCGTCACGCCGATGACGTCGCGGAACGCCTCTCGGCCGCTCGGGCCGGCTCGGCGGATGCCTTCGGTCAGGCGTTGCAATCATGCCGGAGGTACCTGCTTCTGGTGGCCCGCGAGGAGTTCGGCGAGGACCTGAAGGCCAAAGGGGGGGCCTCCGACATGGTGCAGGAGACCTTCCTGAAGGCTCATCGCCACTTCGGCCGCTTCCGCGGCGAGACCGAGGAGGAATTGCTGGCCTGGCTCCGCCGGCTCTTGCTCAATAACCTCGCCAGTTTCAGGCGGCTCTTCGTGGCGGAGAAGCGGCGCGCGGGGCGAGAGGAGGCGCTGGAAGGCGGAGATTCGGCCTGGCCCGCTCGGGAGTTGAGCGCGGATACACCCTCGCCCAGCGAGCAGGCCATGGGCCACGAGCGCGACGAGGCACTGCAGCGCGCCCTCGGGCAACTCCCCGAGGATTACCGGCACGTCCTGACGTTGCGTCACGTCGAGGGCCATACCTTCGAGGAGATCGGCCGGGCGACCGGCCGGTCGGCGAACGCGGCGCGGAAGCTCTGGGCTCGCGCCGTCGAACGGCTCAAGCATGAACTGGACATCTCGACATGATCGCCGATGAGGGATCGGGTCCCGAGGACCTGTTCGCCGCCCTGCTGGCGGGTTGCGACGAGAGCCTAGCGGCCGGCGGCGGGGATGGCCCCCCGCCGGCCGCTGTCCCTCCGGAGTTGCGGCAGCGCCTCGAGCGGGGCGTGAACTGCCTGCGACGCCTCCGCGCCCGCCGCGACCCGGCCACGCTTCCCTGGCCGGTCGGGGATGGCGGACCGGGCCCGGGACCGCCCGGGGGCCGCCTCGGGCGGTTCGAGGTCCTCCAGGAGCTGGGCCGCGGCGGCTGGGGCGTCGTCTTCCGCGCCTTCGACCCCCTGCTGGGCCGCGAGGTGGCGCTGAAAGTCCCCCGGCCGGAGGTCGCCGTCGCCCCGGAATTCGCCGCGCGGTTCGCGCGCGAGGCCCGCGCGGCGGCGGGCCTGGACCATCCCAACCTCGTGCCGGTCTACGAGGTCGGCTCGGACGGGGCGATCCGCTTCCTCGTCTCCGCCTACTGTCCCGGTGAGACGCTCGCCTCCTGGCTGAGGCGTCGCGACGAGCCGGTGCCCTTCGAGACCGCGGCGGCGACGCTGGCCACGCTGGCCGAGGCCGTCCAGCACGCCCACGACCGCGGCGTCATCCACCGCGACCTCAAGCCTACCAACATCCTGCTCGAGCCGAAATCCTCCCTCGCGGCTGGCCTGGGCTTCATCCCGAGGGTGACCGACTTCGGCCTGGCCAAGCTCCTGTTCGAGGAGCCAGGCCCGGGGCGGACCATCACCGGCGCCGTGATGGGGACCGCCAGCTACATGGCGCCTGAGCAGGCCGCGGGGAAGAGCAAGGATGTCGGCCCGCTCGCCGACCTCTACGCCCTCGGGGCGATCCTCTACGAGGTCCTGACCGGTCGCCCTCCCTTCCAAGGCGAGTCGGACCTGGAGGTCTTGCTCCACGTCCAATCCGACGAGCCGATGGCGCCGACACGCCTCCGGCCGAGGCTGCCGCGCGACCTGGAGACCATCTGTCTCCGCTGCCTCGAGAAGGAGCCCGGGAGGCGCTACCCCAGCTCCGGCGACCTGGCCCTGGACCTGCGACGCTACCTCGATCGCCGTCCGATCCGGGCCCGGCCCGTGGGCCCGTTCGCGAGGGGATGGCGCTGGTGCCGGCGACGCCCCGCGCAGGCCGGCCTGATCGCCGCGGTTGCGGTCTTGCTCGTCATCGTCTCCCTCGGCTCCACGCTCAGCTCCTTCCGCCAGCGCGAGCTGGCCCGCACCGCCGACCGGGCCCGCGAGCGGGAGGAGGCCGCACGTAACTGCGAGCGGGAGCAGCGACGGCGCGCCGAGGACCTCCTCGAGCGGGAGTACGTCCGGCGGGCCGCCCATTCCTCGGACGGAGCCGACCTGCACGACGCATTCCCCTGGATCCTCGAGGCGATCAAGCTAGCACGCGACGCCCCGGCGCGCGAGGAGGTCCATCGCCGTCGCTTCGCCGCCGCGCGGCTCCATTCGCCCCGCCTGGCGCGCGTCTGGCTGTGCGATGCGCCGGTCGTCTGCGCCGCGTTCTGCGACGACGGCCGCCTCGTGCTGCTCGCCGACCGGGCGGGCACAGTCTGGGTCTGCGCCGTTCAACACCGGCCGGCCCGCGTACCCGCCGTTCCGCCACCCAGCCCCGCTCTCGCGCGCCGCGATCGGGCCCGACGGCCGTCACGTCCTCACCATCGGGGCTTACCGCGCGAACCTCTGGCGGCTGGAGGACGGCCGGGTGGATCGCCTCTGGCAAGAGGAGGGGGCCCTCGGCGCGGCGATCAGCCCCGACGGCCGCCTGGTCGCGACCGCGGGGCGCGACGGCACGGTGCGGGTCCGGGACATCCGCACCGCTGAGCCGATCGCCGCCCGCGCCGTCGGCCCCGAAATCGGATTCAACTCCACCTCCTTCAGCCCGGACGGTCGACGCATCGTGACGACGTCCCGGGACGGCTTGCGCGGATCTTCCGGACGTCGACCGCGGAATTGCTCGGCGAGTTGCGCCACGACGGACCGGTCTACCGCGCCGCCTTTGGCGGCAATGGTCGGTTGGTCACCGGCGCCTACCCGGACGCGCGAGTCTGGGACCTCGAGACGGCCCGCTTATGTGCCCGGCTCGAGCACGTGACCACGGTCACGGACGCGGCGTTCAGCTCGGATGGGGGCCGGATCGTCACCGCCAGCATCGATAACACCGCGGCGGTCTGGGAGGCCGACACCGGACGGTCGATCGCCCGGCTCCGGCACGACGACTTCGTCACCCACGCCTCGTTCACAACGGGCGGGCAGCACGTCCTGACGGCCAGTTGGGACGGCACCGCCCGCGTCTGGGACCCGGCCAGCGGCCGGCAGGTATTCCCGGCCTGCAAGCACAACGGGCGCGTGTTGATGGCGTCCTCGGGCGCCGGCGGCACCCTGCTGACGGCCAGCGAGGACGGCACGGCGCGACTCTGGGCCCCTCCGCAGCCGTACCTGACCCTCGTCCGGCACCGGGACCGGATCTACCACGCCGCGTTCAGCCCCGACGGCACGGGCTTCGTCACCGCGAGCTTCGACGGCACCGCGCGGGCCTGGGACGCGTCCACCGGCCGCCTCCGGTGGACGGCCTCCCAGCCGGGGGGCCGGTTCGTGCGCCGGGCCCGCTATAGCCCCGACGGCCGTCGGGTCGCCACCATCACCGAGGATGGGCTGGCCCGGGTCTGGGACGCCGACACGGGGACTCCGCTGACACCCGACTGGATGACTCACGCCGGCTCCCTATCGGAGGTCTCCTTCAGCCCCGACGGCCGCCGGTTACTGACATCCGCCAACGGTCCCGTCGCCCGCATCTGGGATGCGGACACCGGGACGCCCCTTCGCGAGCTGGTGCACGGGGCCACCCTGAAGCATGCCGAGTTCAGCCCCGACGGCCGTCGCATCGCGACCGCGGCCGAAGATCTCCGGACCCTCGTCTGGGACGCCGAGACGGGCCGGCCGCTCCTGGTCCTGGATCACCCGGCCATCCCCTTCCAGGCCTCGTTCAGCCCAGATGGGCGGTCGCTCGTCACCCGCGTGGATGGTTCGTGCAGGTCTGGGACACCGCGAGCGGGGCTCCCTGCGGCGCGGCGATGAAACATCAAGGGGCCATCACCTGCGTGGGATTCAGCCCCGATGCCCGGCGGGTCATCACGGCCGGCACGGACGATCGGGCGCTGGTCTGGGAGGCTGCCACCGGCCGGCTCCTCACGCCACCTATGAGACACGAGGGACGCCTGGAGCGGGCCGAGTTCAGCCCCGACGGGATCCTGATCCTGACGGCCAGCCTCGACGGCACGGCGAGGGTCTGGGAGGCCGCCACCGGCTGCCCGGTCACTCCGCCGCTCCGGCACGACGGGCCGGTCTGGCACGCCGAGTTCAGCCCCGACGGCCGACGCGTGCTCACCGCCAGCGGCGATGCCACGGCCCGCACCTGGGATGTCTCGGCGGACGAGCGGCCGCTGGGCGACCTGACCCTCATCGCGCAGACACTCTCCGGACGTGATCTGCGCGATCCCGACAAGGGGCTACCCGTGGAGGAATCCGCCTTCCGACAAGGATGGATACGGTTGGGGTCACGATACCCCCAGGATTCTCCTTGCCTCCAGCTAGATGCCCCCAACGGCCAGGAGTCTGCGGCCATACCCTCCGCTGATGAGAATCGCTGAGGAGAAATCGCCCCTCGGTCCATCCTGACAGAGATTGCGCACCGGGCAGGACCGCCGGGGCGACTTGCGTTCCCACCGTATGGAATTGACCTGGGGTAGGGTTGGCCGCGCCAGGGGGAACGGCCAGAAATGAGGTTGCACCCATTTCGGCCGCGGCCTGAAGATCTTCTTCGTGGCTTTCCACGCGGCGGCCCACACGTGGCCTGGCAGATGGAATCTGGTGGCGCACGACATTGAGATGGTGATTCCCAACCGCAATCAGGCCGTCTCGGGGATGAGATAGAGACCCGCCATGAGGGCGGCTGGGTTGCGTGCGGGCGCATCTGTGGATCGCGAAGTGGTCCCGTTTCGACCCGGTGTTCTACGGTGTTTCGGCGACAGGTCGGGCGATCGTGACCGAGGTTCGTCTTCGTCATCGATACAACCCGACGGGTAGCGCCCTGGCGATCAGCATCGGGGAGGATTTGCCGGATGCCATGGCTGCCGGGCGTAGCAATGCGGTCGTCAAGGAGCTGCGCCATCCCGCTGCCGGCATACATCGCGGTAACACGAAGTCGGCGGAATCATCGTGAACAACCGCAAGGGTCCTGTTGACGTCGATTTCGATCTCGGCAAATACGGGTGCAGACATTCCATCTGATCTAACGTTAGATCAATCGGGATCGCTCCGACGCGATCGGTCCGAGCTTCGAGGCAATCGATCTCGACGGTGAAGTGGCGATTGGTCCCCGGCCGACGAGGAAGGGCGCCCCGGTTATTATCCCGGCGACCAGCGGCGGCGGGTTCTAGCCGCTGACGTTGCCCCGGGGCCAGGTACAGATTCGGTCCGACTGGAGTTTTCGGCAGACGCGTGCTCATCGAGAGCGAGAGCTGCGACACTCATTCGGGATCCCTGTCCGAGCGAAAGTAAATCCGGCATCCCGGCCGGAGCCGTTTGAGCTTCTTGACCTCCTCGATCGACATGTCCGTTCGGTAGACATACAGGTCTTCCAGTGTATCGAGCTTGGCCAGTGTCTCGACGGCCGCGTCCGTGATGTGCGTGTCGTTCAGCCAGAGCCGCCTGAGTCGGACCAGGGGCCTCAGATGTGCCAGGCCCCGGTCGCTGACCGCGGTCTGCCCGAGATTCAGTTCGGTCAGGCTCGTCAGTTTCTCGATCTGCCGGAGGCCCGCGTCGGTAATCCGGTCGCCCCTCAGTCCGAGATACGTGAGCCGGCTCAGCACAGCGAGATGACCGAGTCCGGCATCGGTGACCCTCGTTTCACCGAGGGGCAGGCGCTCGAAGGTGGTCAGCACTTTGAGATGGGCCAGGCCGTCGTCGCCGACACGAGTCCGGTAGAGATTCAGCCAGACGAGTTTCTTCAGCCCGGATAGCCGCCGGAGGCCGTTGTCGCCGATCGCCGTCTCTTCGAGCGAGAGGTCGGACATCGCGGTGAAGCCGGAGAGTTCGACCGAGATCATCGTCCTGGACCTTGGTCCGATTGAGGTTCACTTCCACGACCGAGCCCTCGCGCTCGAAGATCGTGCCGCCGATGCGCCGCAGCTCCGCGATCTGCGGTTCCTGATCCGAGGGCACTGGCCCAGGTTGGGCATTCTCCTGCGAGCCGTCCGGGGGCATCGCGTTGTTCTCGCGACGAAGGTTATTTGGCGAGGTGGCCGTCAGCCGCCGGGCGCAAGGGTCAGGATGCCGCAGACAGCAACGACGACAGAAATCCGATATGGCCGGAGGAACATGATCAACCTCATCGGGGAGCTCGAGGCCAGCCGACGCCGCGGGGAGGATCCACGTTGATGGTACAGAACCTCCAGGATCTCGGAGTCGGCCTGGTTCCGATTCTCGCTTCGTTCCGGGTGATCCCGCCAGGGTCAGCTATCCATTTCGAGATCGACCTGGCCGAGTATGAGGCCGAGTGGGGACGGCTGGAAGGGCTCGCGCGGCGGGTCACGATCGCCGAGCACGCCTGGGCTCACCGACGCTCGCCGTACGCCAAGGATCCGTAGGGGAAGGAGGTCGAGCGGGTCTGCCATGACCGGTTGGTCGGCTGAACGGAGCGGGCCGTAGCAACCATTTGTCGGACGTGGCAAACTGGACGCGTCCGGCGACGGCAAGGCGAGAGTGTCGGCCGGGCCGGCTTGCTGCGCGCGCATCTTGCAACTTCGAACCGCGCCAGAACACCATCCAACCACCCGGCCGGGGTGGCCATCCCGCTTGGCCAATCCCGGTATTCCTCACCAGGTCGGAGCCGCGAGGGATCCACTCGACGACACCGGCGAGTCGGTCGTGGAACCTGACCGTTTGGCCGCGCGGCTCCAGCGATTCGTAGGTCGCTCGGGGTTGACCGACACGGGCGTTTTGCCCCGAGGGAAACAATCAGGGGAAGGACAGGTTCGAGAAGAAAACGAATTGGTCCAGCAATTTGAGGAAGAACGGGAGAGAAGCGTTAACCCGGTCTCGGCCGACTTCGGCGCGGAGGCCGAGGTCAAGCAGTACGCCGGGCAGACTGTCGAGCCCGACTTACCCCCGGCGTTCTTCCCGCAAACTGGCGAGCCGATCGAGGCGGCGTCCGCCTGTGCTCTGGCGCCGCAGGCCGCACACAAGCCTCCGAGATCTCTCATCTTCAACAAGTCCCCGCGGACGACGAGGATCAACCGATGAGCAAGCCATCTGCTTCGAGCGCGCGTTGTCGCCTGGAACCACAGACCGGCACGGCTTTCCTGCTGGATCGGGGTCAGCGGCTCCGTGTCGTCGATCCGCTCGGCGAGCAGGTCTCCGACCTCGTCGCATTCGCGCGAGGACAAAGGCGAGTGGCTCTCCTCCGGGCGCAGCATCGACTATGCCAACACGATCTACCTGAGCACCGGCCATGTTCTCTACTCCAACCGCAGTCGGCCGATGTTCACAATCCTTGCCGACGACGTCGGCCGGCACGACTTCCTCTTGACGCCGTGCAGCCTCGAGACGTTCGCGATCATCTATCGAGACGAGGGGGATCATCCGAGCTGCTTCGGCAACCTTTGCGGGAGCCTCGCCTCCTTTGGCATCGGGCCGAATGAGATTCCCACAACTTTCAACATCTTCATGAATGTCGCCATCCTACCCACGGGCGAGCTGAGAATCGGCCCGCCCCGATCGAAGCCCGGCGATGCGATCGAGCTCCGAGCGGAGATGGACCTGATCGTGGGTCTGACGGCGTGCTCGGCCGAGATGTCCAATAATTACAAGTTTAAACCGATCGACTACGAGATCTTGCCCCCGACAGCGGTGATCTGAGAAGAGATGCGACCATGGAACCTGGGGAATTCCATCCGGCACTGACTCATTTCCCGATCGCCTCCCTTGCGGGCGCCGTGCTGCTCGAACTCTCCGCCTGGCGTCGCAACGACCCGGCCCCGGCGCGGGGTGCGACAGGGCTGCTCCTGGCTGGCGCTGCGACCGGGGTGCTGGCCGCCGCCGGGGTCCTCGCCTTCTACATCGGGCCGGCCTCGCACACCGAGGAGGCCGGCCAGGTCATCTGGTGGCCATCGGCGCGGCGGTGGTCGAGTTCCTCCTTTTTACAGTCATCGCCGTGGTGCGCCGGCGCCTTCAGCCCTCACCGCCGCCGGCCTGGGCGCGCATCACGGGCCTGATCGCCGCCGGGGTGCTCGTGTTTGCCAGCTACGAAGGCGGTGACGTCGTCTATCACGGCGCTTCCGGCATCGAACCGAAGCTCCTGGCCCCGGAACTCCGGGAGAGGCAGGAAAAGAAGCAAGGCGGGTCGAGCGGACCGAGCCATGCGGGATGGCACTTCACTTCGATCGCTTCCGCATGGGGTTGGGCCTCCCCGGTCCCCCGTCGGCCGGAGTGAGAACCAATTCGGTCGACGGGCGAATGTCCGCCTTGAGGACTTTCCGCATCTGCTCCAGGGCGTTGCCGTTGTCCTCCTCGGTGTTGGACGCCACGCAGTCGCGCGGTACGATCAGGGAGAAGTCGCGCATGTAGGCGTCGTTCGCCGTGAAGGGCACGCAGTGATTCCCCGCGATCCCCGTTGAGGATCACCGTCTTGATGCCCAGGTATTCGAGCCAGAGATCGAGGGTCGTGGAGAAGAAGCCGGAATGTTTGGGCTTCAGCACGAAGTAATCGACGGGATCGGGGAGGAGCAACTCCACCAGCGGCCGGCCTCGCACACCATCGTTCAAGCAGTGCTCGACCTGGCTGGTGAAGTTCGACCGCCATCGTCCGAAGTTGTCATTGACGTAGACCACCGGGATGGCCGCCGCCTTCGCCCGGCGTTTCAGCGCCACGAGGCGTTCGGCCATCGGCAGGGCGTGCCGCAGCAACTGCTCACCCTCGGGGAATTCCAGGTCGTTGATCACATCGATCAGGAGCAAGGCGGCATTGGCCTTGTCCGGAGCGTTGCCATGCAGATTTTCATTATGAGAAGCCACCAAGGTTCCCTCCCCCGCCCCATCTTCGACGGTCGCCTTCCTCGGCCCCGGCACCGAGGGATGAGCCTTTCCTCTAATTTGGATGGATACGGCGGTCGAACTTGTGAGGAACGAGCGGGGACGTTTCGACGCCAGCCTCGACGACTTCCTCCAGGACATCGATGGCTCGTGCTTCCAGCTCCCCCTGGATCTGCCGCACGATCTCGGCAGGCTTCGTCTCTTCCTCGAAGGCCCGACCGTTGTGGTCCTTGTCGAGGCGGACACCGGTGTGCTCGCAGAGGAGCCGCAGGAGACGAAGGATTTCCGTAGTCTCCTGCTCCGCCAGCATGTTGATCTGCAAGTCGAGATGATTGCGACGCTCACTGAGCTTCGCCTGACGGTTCTGGCTGATCATGAGGATCGGCGCGGCATAGGCCGACTGAAACGAGAGAGCAAGATTCAAGAGGATGAATGGATAGGGGTCCCAATGATTGACTAACGCGATAAGATTCAAGGCGATCCATATAATCAGGATCACTGTCTGGGTGATGATGAAGGCCCAACTACCGACCCACGCCGCGATGAGATCGGCGATGCGATCGCCTCGGGACCGAACGTGGGCAGCCGCTCTCTCCATTTCCGCGATAATTGCCACATTGCAGCGCGTTAACTCGTCGATCGAACGGATTGGCGCCATCACTCATACCTCGTCGGAAAGAGGGGACGGGGTCTTGGCTCGCTGGCCGGCGATGCACGCATCGCCGAGATAAATTCGTCGAAATTCAACACGGCATCTGTCGGTGCGTTCACAACGCCCGATTCTTTAGCAACTCGCGTGCCAGGTCCCGGATGAATCAAGGCTTGAGAACAACCTTGATACAATCGTCCTTCTTGTCGCGGAATGTGCGGTAGGCCGCCGGTCCATCCTTGAGCGGGATGCGATGCGTGATGACGAAGGACGGGTCGATTTCACCGGCCTCGATCTTCTTGAGCAGCAACTGGTGATACTTGGGAACGTGGGTCTGGCCCATCTTGAAAGCCAGCCCCTTGTTCATCGCGGCCCCCATCGGGAGCTTGTCGGGAAAGCCGATGTAAACGCCGGGGATGGAGATGGTCCCACCCTTCCGGCAGCACAGGATCGCTTCGCGGAGCACGTGCGCGCGGTCGGTGGCCAGCCCGACCGAGGTCTTCGCCTTGTCGAGCATGGCATCCCATGAACCGGTGCCGTGGGCCTCGGCACCGACGGCGTCGATGCAGCGATCGGGGCCGCGGCCCTTGGTCATTTCCATCAGTCGGTCGTAGACCTTCTCCTTGTCGAAGTGGATCGTCTCGACCTTGCCATATTTCTCGGCCATCGCCAGTCGTTCCGTGACGCGGTCGATGGCAACGACCCGCCCGGCCCCGAGCATCCAGGCGCTCGAGGATGGCGAACTGGCCTACCGGCCCGCAGCCCCAGACGGCCACGGTATCACCTTTTTCGATGCCGGCGTTCTCGGCCCCCATGTATCCGGTCGGGAAGATATCGGAAAGGAACAGGACCTTCTCGTCGGGAATGCCGTCGGGGATCTTGATCGGACCCACGTCGGCGTACGGGACGCGGAGGTACTCCGCCTGGCCTCCGGCGAATCCGCCGAGCAAGTGCGAATAGCCGAGCAGGCCGGCGGGGGACTGGCCCATCACCTTGCGGGCCATCTCGTCGTTGGGGTTCGAGTTATCGCACAACGAGAAAAGTTGATTCTCGTAGAACCAGCAGGCCCCGCAGGAGATCGTGAACGGGACGACGATCCGATCGCCGTTCCGGAATTCTGTGATCGCGGAGCCGACCTCGACCACCTCTCCCATCGGTTCATGCCCGAGGACATCCCCGGGCTCCATCGTCGGCATGTAGCCGTCATATAGATGGAGATCGGAGCCGCAAATCGCGGTGGAGGTGATCTTCACGATGACGTCGCGCGGGTCCTCGATCTTGGGATCGGGGACGGTATCGACGCGGACGTCCGACTTGCCGTGCCAGCAGAGTGCTCTCATCGATCAACCCTTTCTCTTCGAGGTCTTTCGAAAGCAATCCTCGCAATTCATGGGCCGACTAGCATGTCGCCGTTCTTCCCTTCGTCGTTCGAGGATGACTCGGTGCTCGGGAGCTACCGCCTGCAGGCCAGTGGCACGGATTCTCTCGGTCCAGATGACCCCCAGCAATCGACGATGAGTTATGAACCCGGCAGCTTTGGAGTCCTCACGGGCACCGGGACGTCTACGCAGGCTGACGCGAGGCACGGGACAGGCCGGTTGGCCAACATGGACAGGGCTCCGATCGCTCGTCCGGTTCGAAGTTTTCCTCGAGGGCTAAGAAAGAGAGCAGGCTGGCCACGGCCGTAGCCGTGGCCAGCCAGTCTGGTTGATGGGAGTCGCCTCAGGGACGGTAGAAACGATGCTTGCGGAGCGCGTGGTCCGACAGCGCCATCGCCGCGACGCCGCCGAGGATCGCACCGGGGAGACCGGCTCCCTCGTACCCCATGAACGCGGCTATGAATCCCATGGCCACGACAGACCCCGTACTGGCCTGATTGAAAAACGTCTTCCGATCTCGTCCGCGAATGGTCGGGAATATCAGGTCGTAGACTTGTCTCAGGCCGAAGTCCATGAAGCTGTTCGGCCGGACCGGCGGCTTGCCACCACGATAGCGATGCGGCGGACGCCGGCCCGGACGCTTCCGACGACGATTCGGATAGGGTCGGCTCATCCGCCCTCCTCGCCGGCCGGCGGGATCGCCAGCGCCTCGCGCTCGAGCTGGGTCGGCTCGTCGCCGACCCAGCGCCTCGCGCTCGAGCTGGGTCGGCTCGTCGCCGAGCAACTCGCCGACCTTGCTCCAGAGCTGGCGGATCTGGGCCGGAGAACAGGCCAGCCAGACCGTGTCGAGCAAACGATCCTTCTCGGCGCGGAGCTGGAGAATCCGGCGGCCGACCTCGTGTTCGGCCAGCAACTCGTCCTCGTGAACCGCCTGCCGCTGGGAAACCGCCCTGGTGACCTCGGTCTCGTGTCGGCCGTAATAGACTTCTTCGATCTGGTCGATCTCGACGCCGCGCACCCGAGCGAGCATGGCGCGCTGGGCACGCCGCTCGCGCCGGGCGAGCACCTCCTTCTGGGCGGCGATCTGGTCCAGTTCCGATTGGAACTCGGCCAGTCCCAGCGAGGCCAGGGTGCGCCCTCGAGCCGAGAGCTTGATCCGGTCCAGCAGGCCGGGATCGCCAGTCAGGATCCCCTCGATCCGACGGTTGATCTTGGCCTCGATCCGGTCTCGCCAGTGGGTCTTCTCGGCGACCGTCAAGCCCATGTCAGGTCCTCCATTCGATGGATGGTCATTCCGGGTTGTCCTCGACGCTTACCGACGGCTGCTCAGATCTGGCTTGCCGCCTTGAGGGTGTCGATCAGCCGGCTGGCCTGGGGCAGGCTCAGATCCTCCGGCCGATCGACTCCGAACTCCTGCAGCAAGCCCTCAAGGTCGGCATGCTGCCGGGTCGCGATGGAGCGAATCGCCCGGATTTGGTTCTCGGTCGCCGGCTTGCGAGTTCGGGATCGCCCGGCCGGCGGAGGGTCGGTGCGACCGTTGCCGTTGGCGTGGCCATGGGTCGTCTGGCGGGGCGGTGAAGCCGGCGCGTTTTGCGGCGCCGCAACCGGCGAGTTCAAGCGGGCCAGTTCGTCGTGGACGGCCTGATGGGCGGCGACGTATGCGCAACGGACCCGGGCATGGAAGGCATCCAGGTCGCGATCCAGCAGGCCGGTGTCGATCTCCAGCTCGAGGTGGCACGAGGCGCCGACCGAGCCGTAATCCGGCTGGCCGACCTTGCGCGAGACCCCGACGTTCAACTTCAAGGACACGGTGTGGGCCTCCTTCATGACAGGGATGGGACCGGGCCGGCGATTCGGCCTAACGTTAATCGAGCCCGTGGCACGCCGGCCTGGTGTCTCGAGATGTCTGGTCAGGCGACGACATCCTGGAGCTTCAGCTCGCGGAGCGATCTGAGGGTTTCGCTGACCAGCCGAGACTGGTTGCGCTGGCGCCGCAGGCCGGCGATCAGGTGGCTCGTTCGGGATTTCGCGTCGGCCAGTGCAGCGTGCAGGGACTCGGCCTCCTGGATCAGGGCGGCCAGGTTGGTGCCGGGCGGCTCGGCGCCGGAGGGACTCGTCGTCTCGGCCCGTGTCGCCGCCATGTGGCCATGGGTTTCGGCGGCCCGTGTCGCGTGGCCATTTCTCCCGGCGGATTCCGACATCGGTCTCCTCGTGCTCTCGTTGCGGGTTGGGACACGACTCGCGGCGCCGGTCGCCGCGCTCGACTCGATCCGCGTCACGTGCGCGTTCCCGTCGAGCGGCGACCCGCCGCTCAGGGGTTGGACCGTGAACATCTTCCCTTCAGCGCGGCAGACGAACGGCGAATCGACTCCCGCGAAGCCGACTTCCGTGAAGCCCAACCGGAGAGCCCGATCGAGCAAGACGCGATTCGTCGCGATACAGAGCGGCGAGCCGGAATAACTCGACCGGCTGAGGATCAGCTCCATCACCTGCTCGGTCTGGTCGGCAGCGCTGGCCCGGACGGCAATCCGGCCGTTCAATTCCAGGGTTACCGGGCTGTTCAGTTCGTCGCCGCCGGGCAGGCGGTCCAGGGCGGATTCGAGGAACCGCGCGTCCGCCGGGTCCAGCCGCAGCCGGGTCGAGACCTCACCGTCGGTGGGAATCACCCGCTGCAGGTCGGGGAACCGCGCTTCCTTCTGGATCTCGGAGTAGATCGTCCAGGCCCCGGCGCGGATCACGACATGGGTGTCGGTCTTTCCGACCTCGACCGGCTGATCGTGAGGGATCGCCCGGCAGCCGAAGATTGGGCGACCCTTGATCAGGAGGTTGTCAGACCAGGGGAACGTATAGCCCGAGCGAACCAGGCCCTGCCGGCCGTCCGTGGCCAGGAGCTTGCCGTGGTTCCCCTGAAGCTGGATACACTCCAAGGAGTAGCGCGGCGAGTCGGGGAGGCCGATCTCGGTCGCCACCGCCAGGGCGTCCAGCAAGTCGGCCGGATTCGATGCCCAGGTCGCGGGTGACGCCGGCATCGGCTCCACGCGATCGACGGGCGTCACGAGGTTGTACTCGCGGCTCTGGGGAATGCCCCGATCTTCCCAGCGGACGACGGTCCGATCGGGGCCGACCGACTCGAGGACGACGGGCGAGTCGGCTGAGCCCTCGAAGTCGGCCAGGGCATCGAGCGGGATGGCGAGGCTCATGGCCGGCCGGTAGCTACCCGGCTCGACGTGCTCGATTGCCAGGTCGCAGTACCGATATTGCGCCCGTAGTTGACTCCCTTCGGCGCGGAGCACAAGCTCGGAGACGGTCCCCCGATGGGTGATGCCCAGGGCCGCCCGGCGGAAGGCGACACGGAGCCGCCGGACCTGGTTTCGGGTCAAGGTGATCATTCAGGAAGACTCCTGTTTCGGTGAATCGGGCCAGTGAACGATTCGGGCTACGGCCAAGGAGCGGATGCGTTGGCGGTCAGGCGGGGATGTAACGGCGACGAGACAGCGAGGTCACGGCCGCCCGCGAGCTGGCCGGGAAGACGTCGCGGTCCTCGAACTCGAAATAGACATCGCAGCCGTGGCACTCGGCCAGGGCGTTCGAGCCGTCGCGGGATTGGCCGGGATACGGCACCTGGCCGCTGCAGAACGGGCAGTGGACGACCAGGCGGATCTCCTCGGCGACGGGCTCCTCACTCGGCTCGACCAGGAGGCGAAATCCGAGGCGGCGGATGACGGAAAGCGGTTCGCCGGTACGCGCGGCGATCGAACAATTAAGCTGGGTCCGGGTCATGGTGTTACTCCTCCCGAGCCGGCCTGGTGCCCCGCATCTCGGCGGCGCACCCACCTCGCGGCCAGGGTGCGCCGGGATGAGGAGCACTGCGGGTCCGGGCGCGGGGTGATGTCGAGGGTAGTGAAGGAAAAGACGGCCGGATGCCGGCCGCGGGAAGGTCGAACGAAGAAGAGCAGGGTTTCAGACGGAGCCGTTCAGCCAGTTGCGTTCCAGCCAGTCGTGCTCGGCGTCCAGGGCCTGGCTGCGGCGATCGAATGGACCGAGCACGGGTCCACCCACCGGCGTCAGGTCGGCCCGCCAGCGCCCCTGCTCGTCGGGCTCGACCTGGCTGGCCCGGGTGATCGTAGGACGGCCCAGCACGCTGAGATCGATCATCTCGTCGTAGATCGCCAGGACCGTCCCGTCGGGTTTGACGAGCAGTTTCACGATTCAGACTCCGAGTTCGGCGTGTTGCGGAGGATCCGCCGCCGCGGCCGGTCAACCAGCATGGCGTCGAGCGACGACTGAACCCGAGAGAGCTGGGTGGCCACCTGGCTCCGGATTGCCTCGCTGTCGCGCAGGTCCTGCGCGCCGACATTTCGTACGGCCCGCTGGGCCTGGGCCACCAGGTCGTCGAGCTGCTGATTGGACCGGACGTTCAACGAGCGAAAACGCTCGAAGAAGTCGTCGAGATTGCCCACGACGGTGTCGCGAAACACCTTCGGCGTCCCGTCTTCGTTGGTGCCCGAGATTCGCTCCGTGAGATGGTTGACCAGGCGGGCGAACTCGTTGACGAACGCCTGCTCGGCCAGCCGAACCGCCTCTTCGAACCGGGCCCGGACCCGCTCCTGCTCGCGTTCGTAGAGCCCGGGCGAGAGCTGGACCAGGTAATCCGGCGGCTCGATCGAGGGGAAGTCGTAGGAGACGCCGAAGAGGCCGATCAGCGTCTCCGGGTAATCCGACGGATTGTAGAGCGAGCCCAACCGGCGGGCCGCCGCCTGCTTCAGCTCCTCGAAATGGCGATCGAGATTGGCGACCGCGTCGTCCAGTTCGGCGCGATAGTCGGCCATCTGGCGGTCGAACTCCTCCACGCTTTCCAGTTTGATGAGTCGGACTCCGGACTCCGGGAATGGGAGCGAGAGGCCCTTCCAGTAATCGCCGATCCTGATGCGGATGGCCGTCACGGCTCGGAACGCCGTGTGTTTCGTGTCGAGCAACTTCTTGCCGGCGGAGAGGAACTCGCCCTCGGCGTCGAACGCCTGCGCGGCCTGGGCCTTCTGCTCGGACGTCAGCGTGCGTTGGACGCCCCACCAGGTAAACGAGACGCGGCAGGCGGCCATGGTCGTGCGCAGCCGCTGGGCCGCACTGGTCGTGACGGCGACGCCGTGGCTCGAAACGGGATCGGTATCAAGGTGGTCAAGCAAGGTGGGCATTTCACCTCCGAGGGAACGGGATCAAGACAACGAATCACGCTTTCCGGGCGACCAGGGTCCGGCCGCTCGCGAGTGCTGAGACAAGGGTACGAACAGGGATGCGGACTGCTGCGAGAACCCAGCAACTCTTCACCCGCACGCCGCCGGCCCGTCGCCCTGGAACCGTCGCCAGTTCTGGTGTAACCAGGACCGCGCCTGGCTGATCGCGGCCGGGGTCACGCCCACTTGCTGCGCCACCTCGAGCGTCCCGTGCCCCGCCGCCAGCAGCTCGGCCGTCGTCCGTCGTCGCGGGGCCAGGGCCTCGAGCCACGCCGCGTAGTTGACGCGAAAGCACGCCTCGTCTGCCGGGGTGCAGCAGTTGGTCCAAATCCCCGCGTCCTCCTCGTTGACAGTCTCGTCGCCGCCGGAGTTGATGACCCGGAAACCAAGAACCTTCTGGGCCTTCTTGTGATAGACGTCCATGGCCCCCCGGCCGCCTGACCGGTTGGCGATCCGGCGGCCGTTCCGGACGTAGCGGATGGCGTAGTTGGCGATGCCGGAGACGCCGACCTACAGCGGGTCCCGGCCGCGGGAGATCAGTCCGACCCAGGCGCTCCAGCAGGCGGCGACGGCCTCGGCCAGGACGTCCTCGTAATCCTGGCGCCTCAGCCGCCGGCGCCGGAAGGCGAAGCGGGTGGCGTTCTCGACGGCCGGGAGGTGGGCCGTGAACTCGCGCCGGGCGTCGTTCAATGATGCGATGGACATGGCGGTCTCCTTGATGCTGGGACCGCCCCCGCCGGGAACGGTCCGTGATAGAACCGTTCGTAAGCGGGATGAATGCGGACCTCGACCGGCCCTGCCGAATGGATGGGCCGATCAGGGGTCTGGTCGGATGGACTACGTGGAACGGACCGCAGGAATCCGCCCCGGAACCATGAGCAATCGTTACTCAAGCCCGAGGGATCATGGTCAACAGGGATGGTTTACTGAGCCGGGAGAGATCGGAGCTTATCGGCCAGCTTCGTCCGATCCTCCGGCGTGACATCGCGCAGCAGGATGTCGATCTGCTCCAATCGATGCCGGCTGAGCGTCTCTGCCGACTCGGCGTCGGAGCGGGCGACGACCAGCTCCCCGTCTTCGCCTTCGTACTCGGTGTCCAGGACCGCCGGCTCCACGACATGGGAGCCGAGCGACTGGAGCAGCTTGTCGAAGTCGAGGACTTCACCGGCCGCAAAGGAACTCCCGCCCTCGAGCGAGATGGACACGACACCCGGCTCGCACTCGTCGCTGTCGATCTCGATGCCGTACTGGGGAAAGTCCCTGAGCCGGGCGACGATCGCTTTCGCTTTCGCGCCGGTTCGAACGCGGATCGTGCCGTAGACCTCGTAGAATGCGCTCGATTTCTCACCTTCGCGGAATTGGCGGGATTCCTCCGACAGCCCGGCCTGGTCCTCCAGGACCGGACCACGCTCGCTCGATCTCATTCGCCATGGACACCGCCCCGCAGCGCCCGCAACGGCGTCCACTCGGGAGTCTCGTGAAGGACCGGCAGGTAGGCCGGCCCGGCGGTGCACGACCGGCACCTCCCGTTGCCGATCCCCAGGCGGTCGTCGAGGCGGTGCGCCTCGCCGCAGACGGGGCACTCGACCCGATCGTACGGCTCCGCCTCATGCCGGGGTTTCCGGCACTGGTAGCAATGACCGCGGACGTTCTCGGCGTAATCCGGGACGCACCCGCACCGCCAGATCCACGGCGCCGATCTCTGGGCGCACGGACCCGAATTGCAGTACAGGTAAACCCACGATTCGCCGTCGACCCGTGCACCGAGCAGCCGGCCGATCCCGCCGTCATCCACGTGCTCGATCGGCGCGCCGCAGAAGATGCACGGAGCCGGATGGACTTCACGACCCTCGGGGACCGCGTGACGGGGGATCTGCTTTCCCACCAGCACGTAAGGCACGTCGATCATGGGGGTTCTCCGACTCGTGAGCCGGTCCTGCCAGGAGCGGCCGGCAAGCCAGCACGCCATCGGCAGGCGAGGCGTGCGGTGCCGGCCGGCCCACGGCGGGTGCTCAGGCCCTCTGGTCTTTCGGCTCCCGGAGCAGGTCGATGAGCCAGGCGCGGTGATCCGGGACCAGGTCCGCGATCAGATCCTGGATCTGCCCCATCCGATAACCGCTCAGCAGGACCCGCCCGTCATCGCCCGGCCGGACCACGACCACCGCGCGCGGGAGGTGATTGAACTGCTTCTCGAAGACCTCCGCGTCCAGCGCGAAGGGGCCGAGCGATTCGAGCAGCCGCTCGATCTCCCGCACGGTGGCCTCGGCCAGCTCGGCGTGGCCCTGGACGGTCAATTCCATCTGATTGCTGCTCAACTCCTTCGTGATGATGCCGAGCCCGTCCTGGCAGAGGTCCCGGAGCTGCGCGACGATCGCGCCGGCCTCGGGACACTGGCGGAGCAGGACGCGGCCGGACAGCGAATACCAATCGGTCAACTTCGGCCTCCTGTTCGACTCGGGGTAAATCGGGATCGGGCAATCAGACCGTCGCATCGAAGTCGGCTACCTCGACGTAGTTGACCGTCAGGGAAAGATCATCGGCCCGATCGTGATCGAAGCCCGCTTCCTGGGCGGCCTGGAGGGCATTGCAGACCGCCTCCCGGGCCGCCGCCGTCGCTTCCGGCCCCGATACTTCGCGTTCCGGCCCGACCAAGACGACGTCGATCCGCACCTTGAGCCAGACAGCGGCCAAGTCTCACCTCCTCTCTCGAATGCATTTCAGAACGGAGCGAAGGGCGACCGTCTCGGATGCGCCGAGCGCACGACGTCCCAAGGACGTCGCCGCGGTTGTCCTCGGTCCAGGCCGGTGCGTCGGGTCGGATGGCCACAGCGATGCGATCGTCCTGGAACTTTCTCTGGTCGCGGGAACGGCCCCGGAAGAGTGAGTCTGACGACACCGGGTGGACCCGTGCACGCCATTGCTCGGGCAGCATCGAGGCGATCCTCGCGGCGAGGTGTCTCCGGTCCTCGAGATCCATTAACGTTAATCAACTTCGGCCAGGGCCGGGGCCGGCGCCTCGGTGCCGTGGGAAACACCGGTGAATCCCCGCACGAGATCGCGCGCCCCGCCGTGGCCAGGACGACTCAGGGCCGATGATTTCCTGGACCCGCGTCGCGATCGTCTCAAGACCCTGTGGCCACTCTCGCGACTGGCCTGATCTCGAACTCCTCCTGCGGCCCTTCGTGGCCGCATCGCCCGCAATGGAGCGCGATCCAGTCGAAATCGGCGGCGTCTTCTCGGAGATGTCGATCGAGAGGCCATCGGCCGAATTGGCGTCGCGGATCAGCGTGACCAGCGAGCTGATCCGGACGAAGAAGTCCTCCCGCTCCCCGCAGCGCGAGCAGCGGAGTTGCGGGCGTCTGGCCATCAGGTTTCCCTTTCGTGGCGAGGGTCAGGTTTGGTCGCGCGTCTGGATCGCGCAGGCGACCAGGTAGGCGGCGCGGTCGTGCGGCAGGCCCTGGGCGACGAGCCAGCCCGCGGCTGCATAGTAAGTGGTCGCCCATTTCCGGCCGCCGGGATCGACTGCGCATGGCCACGTGGCCGATGCCCGGGCCGCCTCCCAGGCTCAGATAGAGGCCGCCGGCCCGGTAGGTCTTGTCGCCATCCTGTTCGACGTGAGTGAAGGTCACGGGGATCCTCTGATCATCCGCGACTGGATCGGTGGACCGATCGGCCTCGGGCCTGGTGTGGGGCAGGAAATCGCTGGCCTCCCGGACCGTCGGCTCCGATGGCCGGTCACGGTAATAGACCTCTCCTGCCAGTTCCTCGTATTCCGGGATCTCCCGGACGGTCCCGGCGACTCGAGGATCGTCCCAGAACCGGCCGAGTTGCTCCGGTGTGAGCCGATCGAACGCGGCGCGGAAGAAGTCCTCGATATCGCCGAGCTGCACCTCGCTGCCCTCGGCGTCGCCGTGTTGCCCGGCGCAGGAGAGCAAGCCCTCGCAGAGTTCCGCCGCGGTCTTCATCGCGATCATGCCTCCAGGGCCAGGGCGTGGTCGTTCCAGAACGCGAGCGACGCCGCCCGATCGGCCGGCTCGAGGTTGGGATCATTGACTTCCGGCGGGGCCGCCGGCCCGCCATGGCAGGTGAACAGGACCAGGTCCTCGCCGCTGTTCGGTCCGGCGATTACGGTCAGGGTCCGGGTCTGGCGGACCGGGCGAGCCACCGTCCGGCTGGGCCAGGAGCGTCCGGGGCGGACCCGGTACTGGACCTCGTCCTCGCACAGCGACGGATCGCCCAGGGCCGGGCCGTACAAGGCACACGCGACCGTCCCTGCCTCTTCCGGCAGTTCGAAGGTCTCGATGATGATCCGCCGGTCGGGGTTGGTCACCTCAGCGAACCTCAACGTCGCGGCCTCGATGAGGCACGCCGAGACGTGGTTGACGTGGCTCTCGGGATGGATGACGAGCATGGTTCTCCTTCAAGAGAGTCGGTGATTCGAATGCCGAAACGCTTCCTTCCGCACGCCGCAAGACATCAGGCTTGTTCGCTCTCCCCTGTCTCGATGATCAGGGGAGTTCGGCCGATCGCGGTGCAGGCCAGGACGTAGGCTTCGCCCAGGTCGATCCAGTCGGGATCACCCTCCGGCGACAGCAGTCCGTCCTCGCCGCGGATGCCGCCACCACTGGCCTCGATCGTGTCGATGATGGCGTCCAGGGCAGACCGCATCGCGGCCACCGGCGATGTCTCGTGATCATCACGGGCCGGCTCATGACTGGTCGATTCGGCGGAAGCATCGGCCGCAACAGGTCCGGAATCGGCCTGGAGTACCGCCGGGGCCCCAGGCTTGAGCCCGGCATCCTCGAGCACGCCCGAGACGTACTCGATCGTCTCGATGTTCCATTCCTTGTCCGGATCAAGCTCGTTGGTGCGGTGGTCGCGCCAGAGGATGTCCCGGATCTGCTCGGCGATCGATTCGAGCTCCGCACGCGACAGCTCGGATGGGTTTCTCATGAGGGTTTCCTGAAAGTCGAGCCGGTCCGGGTCGGGAGTGGAATTCTCCCGCCGGACCACGGGGACCGGCATCCCGGCTCAGACCGGCGGCTCCTCGCCGAACCGGCGCCGGATCCCGGCCCGCGTGAACGGCTCCAGCGTCGGCACCTTGACCTCGAACACGGCGTAATGATGATCGAACAGGGTCGTCTCATCGACCTGCACGAACATGCGCACCGGGACGCCCGGATGCTGACGGGCATAAGCAACGCAGGCCGCCACGCCCTGTTCGAAGCTCGTGACGGTGGTCGGGGCCTCCCGGGGTTCACCCGGGATCTCCAGGGCGATCCGGTAGGGGATACTCAAGCGAGGTTCTCCGGTGGTTCGGTGGTGGGTAGGGGATGGTGATCGAGTGCTTCATCTTCCAGAGTGGCCGCGTAGCGACCGATCCCAGGCACGACACATGGCAGTGCCCAGAACCGATCCGCCCGTCCGGCGTTCCCCTTCAGTTATCGCGGGGATCGCCGCGATGAACGCTGCGCCCCGATTGGGGAATCCCGTTGCCCTCGCGCGCGTAGATCCCCGGCCGCTCGGCCGACAGGCACCGCCCGCTGGCCCACTGCCGGAGCTTCTCCACGGCCTCGCCGGCCGTCACCGCAACCGGGACGATGTTCGAGGCGGCCTCGGTCAATGGGACGTCCAGCTGGGCCGCCAGGCGACAGCACGATCGGATCTCCGCGCCGGTCCACTCGCGATCCTGGGGAAGGCGCTGGCCGGGATCGAGCCCGAACTTGCGAATGTACATCTGCCAGATCGTCTGCCGCTCGCTCTGGCCCGGCAGGTCCAGGAAGAAGACGCCGTCGAACCGCTCGGCGCGCGAACTCGGGCGGCAGCTTCGAGATATCATTGGCCGAGGCGACGATGAAGACGTCGGAGTCGTGGTCGCTCAGGTAGGTCAGGAGCGTCCCGAACATCCGGGTGGACACGCCGCTGTCGCCGGTGCTGCCGACGCCGGAGAGCGCCTTGTCCAGCTCGTCGATCATGATGACGCACGGCGCCATCGCGTCGGCAATCTTCAGGGCCTGTCGCGTCCGTTCCTCGGTCTGGCCGATCAAGGAACCCATGAGCGTGCCGACGTCCATCAAGAGGGTGGGACGGCCGGTTTCGTTGCCAAGAGCCTTGGCACAGGCCGATTTGCCGGACCCTGGAGGGCCCAGGAGGAGCACGCCCCGAGCCTGGACGTCGGCGCGTCGGCCCGGCCGCAGGGCGGCGAGTGCAGAACGACTTGAGGGCCTGCAGCCCGCTCAGGTCGGCGAAGGTTTCGCCGCCCCGATGCAAGGCCAGCAGTCCGCTCTTCTTGAGCGTCTGGCCCTTGAGCTCCCAGAGCACATCCGGCGTGATCCGGTTATGCCGAACCAGGGACAGACTGAGCGCATTCTCGGCCTCGACGCGGGTCAGGCCCGCCGCTGCATCCAGCACGGCCGTGAGTGCATCGCCCTCGGGCAGCTCGCCGGGATCGGTGGCGATGCCACTGGCAATCCGCTCGAGCTGGTCGCAGCCGGGCAGGTCGTGCTCGATCACGACGAACTGCCGCTCTAGCTCGACGGGGATGTTGACCACGGGCGAGAGGACGACGACGAACGTCCGCCCGGTCTTGCCGGCGGAGATCGCCGAGTCGAGGGCCTGGACGACCTCGATGTTGTTGAGGAACCGGTTGAAGTTCCGAAGGACGAGCAACGACGTGCCGTCGGGATTGGCCATCGCCCCCAGCGAGCGGATGGCGGCCAGCGGATCGGTGGCATTGATGACGCTGGCGGAATCCTCGGACCGACCGGCCATGGAAAGGCCGCGATCGATGTCCCAGGTCGCCAACGCCCAGCGTTGCTGGCGGCAGAGCCGGGCGATCTCGGCGATCGCGTCGTCGTGCTCGAACGACTGGATCCACAGGCCGGTGAAGGCGGTGCGCACGAACTCAGCCAAACGCTCGGCAAGCGTCATGAGGTCCTCCTCGTGATGGTGTCGGATCGGGTTGGGGAAGAGGTCAGTCAGGGGGCCGGATCAATCATGGTCGGGCCCGCGGGTTTGCAGGAGATGCTCGATTTCAGTCCAGTCGGTCAGGATCAGAGAGGCGAGCCAGTCATCGCGGCCATCCAGTTCCAGGCCGATCAGGTGCTCGACCTCGCGGGCGTCGAGCAGACCTGCTTCAAGCCGTCGCCGTGCGAGGCGCCCGAGGACCCGGCTCGGGAACACCGGCAGATCCTCGCCCGGTGGGAGGCATTTCCGGAGGATGGTCTTGACCATGACCCGGAATGCCCTGTTGACCTCGCCGGCCTCGGAGGGATCGTGGAAGCCGGGCTGGTCCTCGATCTCAATGCCCAACTCCTCACGCAGGGCCGCGGCAATGGCCTCGATCAGCGCAAACTCGGGGGTCTGTTCGCAGGTGTCGAACATCGCGCATCTCCTCGAACGAGACCATGGGGGATGCCGAGATCACTGCGACTGCTGGATCTGCTGGTCGGTGGCCTGTGACTGGTAGAACTCGGCCGTGAGCTGCTCATTGACCGGCTGACCCAGGGCCTGTTCGATGAACCGGCTGGCCTCGCGGCACTCACCACCCGTGAAGCCCTTCGTCTCAACTCTCGTCTCGCCCTTGGGGCCGACGATCACGCGGATGATCTTCTTCATGCCGAGCCTCCCACCTTGATCTCGACCATGATGGAACCGTCGGCCAGGGACTGCTCGGTGGTCACGTAGCTCTTCTTGCGGGCCTCGATGAGAGACCTCTCGACGACGTAGGCTTGCAGAAAGTGATGGAGATGCTTCTTGTCGCCCCAGCAGCCTTCATAGTTGTCATAGCGGATGCTGCCCGTGGCCGTGTCGATCACGACCGGGTAGAGCCAGTCGGGCAGGTGGACGAGCAGCCCGCCGACATGGACGCTGTAAAGATGGGCGGTGCCCTGGACCGGCCCGGGCAGTGCGAGCCGGCGGCAGGCCGCCGCGACCGCGGCATGGTCGCGGACCTCGGTCTTGACGGTCACGATGTGAGACAAAATGATTCCTCCGATGGTGAGAAAAGGATCGCGATGTGTGGCCTGGCAGGGTTAATGCCATCCACATTGATTTATAACTTGAATTTCGGAGGAATTAAGCAGGAGGACTCGGCGGAGTGTCGCTTGCGCAGACACCAGCCAGGATCGGGATAGCGGTCATCCCATCGCCCTTGGGCAAGTCCGGTGGAACGCCAGGCTGAGGAGGAGACTGCCGGATCACTCATGGCGTTGGGTATTGGGCAGACATCGGCGAGTCCGATAATGCGTTTGATTATGTTTCAACCGCGTTCAAACGCAGCGGCTGTGCCGCCCGTGACGGTGTCTGACCTGCACAGCTTTGGGCTCGCTGCTTTGCCGCTCGGTACACGAATGTTGGGTCAGGACCTGTGTGAAAGACGTTTCCTCGGACTGTCCTGGATGGCGGGGCAGTGAAATCTCGTCCGCCCGCTTTCGATGAGCCGGACAAGGGCGAGCCACTTCCTGGATTTCTCCTCCGGAGTTCTGGATTACCACGTCGGATGGACGGCCTCCGCCCTAGCCCATCGTCAACACCTGTAGGGGCCGAGCTGAACAGGATCAGCCGTGCGACTACTCCGCCGTCTGACGGGCGGCTGCCCCGGCTGCGAGCAGCCAATCCTCTCGACCGAGTCCCTTGGAGACGATCAGGACGGTGACACCGGCGAGCAGCCAGACGGTGACGATTGCGGGGGCATATGCCAGTGGTCCAGGCGGGAGTGGGACGATCGACTTGTAGGCGACCCAGAGGACCGCGAGTGTTGAGATCAGTGGGAAGAGCGCATGCGGGATCCCGCGAAAACTGGCCCGATGCCTCCGATAATGGAGGAACACGCCGAGGTTTCCGACGCTGTAGATGAGAGCCAGTGCGAGGGTCAAGACTGTTCCCATCAGGTAGAAGACTTGGTCCGGGCCGACCCAGTAGCCGAGCCCCAGTCCGCCTATGAGGGTCACGAGCGCCTGGAACGACACGGCGTTGACCGGCGTCTTGTGCCAGGGATGAATTGCCGCCAGCGACTTCGGTACGCGCCCCGGACCTCGCCATCGCGTACCACATCCGGGTCGAGACGAGGCTGCTGGCGATGGAGACCGCAATCATCGAGTTGAGCAGAGCGAACAACAAGACGACCCAACCGGCTCCCCAGAATCGCCGCGCCAGAACGAAGGGGGGCAGCTCCTTGGACGCGACCAGAGCCCCGAGGTCGTCCGTACCCCAGCCGATCAGGATTCCCCACGAGGTGAAGACCAGGTAAGCCCCCATGATTACGATCGTGCTCACGATCGCTCGCGGCAGCAGGAGGCGGGGGTTCTCACTCTCCTCGGCCAGCGGGACGACCCCCTCCCAGCCGGTCAGGGCGAAGAGCGAGAAGATGACGCCCAGGTAGAGTCCGTTGCCGCTCGGCGCGCTCGCCGGGCTGAACGAGGCGAGGCTGATGCCTCCCAGGCCGGGAGCGATCAGGCCCCAACCGGCCAGCAGGACGACGATGCCCGTTTCCAGAAAGCCAAGGGCCATCAGCGCCGCGGCCGAGACCTCGATCCGGCGGTAGGTCGCCCAGGTTGTAAATGACGCCCCGAGGATGAGGAACAGCCACCACGGGAACGACATTCCATACTCGGCCTTCAGGGCCGACTCGAGCACCCAGCCCATCATCGCCAGGCTGAACGCCGGGGTTGTCGGTGCATAGAGGAAGAACAGCCAGGCGGTCAGGAAACCGGCGCGGGGGCCCACGGTCCGGCTCACGTAGGTGTAGTAGCCCCCAGCGGAGGGCATTTCTCCGGCCAGTTGCGAGAGCCCGAAGCCGAGCATCAGCACGATCAGGAGGGCGATGAGGTAGGCCAGGGGAGCGGCCAGGCCGGCGTGGGACGCGATGAACGGCAGGGTGAGCAGGACGGCCGTCGCAGGCGCCGTATGGGCGATGCCTTGCATCACGATCTCGGGGAGCCTGAGGGCGCCGAGGTGGAGTCCAACCTGAGAGGCTATCGTTAGCGTCTCTGGACCGGTCGCTTCGGGTTTGGCATCGGGCGGTCGGGGGGTCCATGGGATGGCTGCCAGGACAAGGATTTCGGTGCGGGATGCCTGTGCGACCATGGGCCCGGATGGGCCGGCTGATTCGCCACGGATGCTCGCGGCTGAACGATGCGAGAGGAGTCTACAGAAGGCTCCCGCATGATCCCTGCTGAGAGGCTCCGCCGCGAGAGTCGGGACGTGATCTTAGAGGCGATTTCGATCCGATGTCAAGTGTCCGAGCCGACGACAAGACGGTTTCTTCCTCCGGTGAGGCCCCATCCCAGCTCGCAGCCGCTGGGGTGGATGTCCGTCACGGGGAGATCCCAGAGCACTGGCATTCAAGGACGAATGGAACGATCCGATTTGTCTCTTGCGGTTGCAGGCCCTAAACTCGGAGTCAGCGGCCGAGATGTGGGGGACACACCGCGGCGCGAGAGGGGTCCCGAGACTCAGGAGGTGACTCATGTTGCTCGAAGGAAAGGTCGCGCTCGTCACGGGCGCGGCCCAAGGGATCGGCGAGGGAATCGCCACGACTCTTGCCGTGGAAGGGGCCGTCGTCGTCCTCACGGACATCCAGGAGCAGAAGGTGGGCGAAACCGCCGCGGAGATCCACCAGAAGACGGGTGGGACGACGCGGTCCTACCGGTTGGATGTGGCGGACGGAGCGGAGATCCGGGCCGTCGTCGCGGTTATCGAGGAGGAGTTCGACCGGATCGACGTCCTGGTGAATAATGCCGGGGTGCAGGAATGGGTGCCGTTCCTCGAGACCAGCGAGGAGATGTGGGACCGGCACCAGACCGTCAACGTCAAAGGGACGTTCCTGCTCTCACAGGCCGTGGCCCGGATCATGGTGCGGCAAGGCGGCGGGAAGATCATCAACATCGCCTCGGACTCCGGCGTGGCGCCGACACCCGAGGGCGCGGCCGCCTATTGCGCGTCCAAGTCGGCGATCATTGGGTTAACCCGGGTCATCGCCAAGGAGCTGGGGCGACATGGGGTCTATTGCAACGCGATCTGCCCCGGCGCCATCAAGACGCCCATGACCGAACGCTTCCTCAAGGCGACCCGGCAGAAGGAGAACAGCCTGGAGGCCTGGGCCGAGATGGCCGCTTTGAAGAGGGTCGGGGAGCCCGAGGATGTGGCCCGAGTCGCCCTGTTCCTGGCCTCCCATTTGTCGGATTTCCTCACCGGCGAGCACTTGCTCGTCACCGGCGGCGACATCATGAGCCAATGACCGGCGGCCCGGAGTCGGATATCGCCGATCGATCCTCTCTCAGGCGATCCCTCGGGCCGAGCGGCTCAGAAGATCGCGATGGGGTTGAAGAGCGACCCCGTGCCCCCGGGCAAGCGGAGCGGACAGGCCACGACCATGAACTCCCAGCGCTGCTCCTGCTCGCAGACCGTGACCAGCTCCTCGAACTGGAGGCTATCCGCACAGACCATCCCCATGGCCACGATCTGGAGGATGTGGATGGGATACGCGATCCCCTCGACCCGGGACGGGACGGTCTCCCCATCGCCATCGGGGAGGAACACCGCCACCTCGCGTTCGTGGAGCGTTCGCAGCGCCGAGACGTGAAGGCCCGCTTTTCCTTCGCCGCCATAACCGTTGTTCCAGGGGCCCAATTCCAGGCGCCGCCGGTGATGGCCGGTGCGGAAGAGGAGGATATCCCCCTCGCCCAGCGTGACGCCCTGGGCCTTCTCGGCGGCTTCGAGTTCTTGTGGCGTCACGGCCTCGCCCGGTTCCAGCCAGGGGACCCCGCGCAGGCGAGGGAAGTCCAGGAGCACGCCGCGGCCCGCGATCCCGTGTGCGAAGGCAGTGATATCCTGCAACTGCGCCCCCCGCCCGGTCACGCTCGAGATTGGCTTGCCATTGTAGAGGGTCCCCTGATAGCTGACGTGGCAGAGCGCATCGATGTGCGTGAAGCTGTCGCCGTGGAACTCGCTGGCGAGGAAGTCGGTGGCGAACCGCGGGGGACCGTCGGACAGGTCCGACTCATGACGGTGGATCATGTAATGGAGCGCCGGGCGGGGGTTGTCGGGGCCTGCAACCGTGTTGATCGGCAGCGAGAGGGAGACGCTGCGTCCGGTGCGGACGAGCCCGGCCGCAGTCTTGACGTGCTCCGGCCTGATGTAATTGAGCGTGCCGCGCTCGTCGTCCTCGCCCCAGCGGCCCCAGTTGGAGAGTTCCCGGAAGAGCTGCTCGAACTCCCGGGCGGAAACCGGCTTCGGCAATGTCAACGTCTTCATCGGGATGCTCCGGCAAGAATTCCCACGTGCCCGGGTCCTCGCGGGATCACGGGCCAGATCTCCGTCACCACGCCGCCCTCCACGACATGATACGCGTCGTACAGGTTGACCGTGCTCGGGGCATATCCCGGCACCAGCTCGACGGTCCCGCCGAGCTCGAGCCGGCAGCGTTCATCCACATCAAACAGCGCGTGCTCTTCGGCGAAGTAGCGGGCCTGGTAGAAGGGATAGGGGACCATGGTCGGGAGGGCGAGGTCGATGCCGATGGACTTGCGTCCGGCGTCGAGCACGATCGTGCGGTCGTGCTGGGCGACCACCGTGCCGAGCACGGTCAGTGCGCGGGAGAACCCGGGTACGAGGTTCCCGTGGAACATATCCATGAAGATATAGGAACCGGCTTGAATCTCGGTGACGCGAGGATCGGCGCCCGTGATGTCGTAGGTCCCGGTGCCGCCCATGGAGACGACCTCACTCGGGAAGCCCGCCCGGCGCAAGGTCTCCACGACGGCGTCCAGGTCGTCGATAGCCTGCCGGGTCTTGGCGATCCGCACGTCCCGGTCCGGTTCCAGCATGCAATGCCCTTCATATCCCTGGACGCCGCGGAAACGGAGGCCCGGGAGCCGGGTCAGGTGATGCGCCAGCGCCACAGCCTCGCCTGCCGAGCGCACGCCGCCTCTCTTCATGCCCACGTCCACCTCGATCAGGACCTCGAGCCGGCTCCCGGCCGCCTGGACCGCGCGGTCGAGCTCGTCGCAGTTGCGCGGATCATCCACGGCCACGGTCAGGCGGCCCTGCCGGCTGGCCAGGGCCCGAATCTTGTCGCCGCCGACGACCTGGTTGGCAATCAAGACGTCCTCGATGCCGGCACGGCTCATGACGATCGCCTCCCAGACCGTGGCCGTGCAGACGCCGATGGCCCCGGCCTGGACCTGCATCCGGGAGAGCTCGGCGCATTTATGAACCTTGATATGAGGGCGGAGCCCCGCAGGGAACGTCTTCATCCTCTCGGCCATGAACTGGAGGTTGCGCCGGGCCAGATCGAGATCCAGGATCAGGGCCGGCGTGGCCAGCTCGCCTCGGGGCCGCCCGAGGCTGGACGAATACGCCTCCTTGACATGCTCGTGCCACTCTTGAATCATCACGACAGTCTCCGTATCGACCGGCCCGATCGTTCGGTTCCGGGAGCACGCCTCTCCTGCGAGCCGTCGAGAACCAGGGAAAACCCGGGGAATGGAGCCACGGAGGATTCGCGCTAGCCCGCCCGGTAGCGAAAACTCAGAAGTCTTGATTCCTCGCGACGTCCCGAAAGGAGCTTGGGATGTCATGAAGCGCGATGCAACTGTGAGAGTATGCGGCTACCAGTCCAATGCCACAACCGATTGATAACGCCGATTATGTTCGACCCGACAGCCGTCGGCGCGACCCCATGGGGAACGTGCAGGCGAGCCGCGCTTACCACACTGCCTGCAATGGCGGCTCCTCCCGACGATCCGGCATCTGCCGCTCACCTCCGGGTGAAGCGATCGAATACCTGGTGAACCGGCAGGGCGTCGCCGTCGTCGTCGAAGTAGCCGCGGCTCCGCAACGGGCCGACGACGGCCGGTTCCCACCAGAAGACGCCGATGCCGCGGCCTCCAGGCGTAGCGAGCACCAGCCGGTTCACCTCGTCGAGGAACGCACGCTGGCCTTCGGGGGTTTCGGGGAACGGGCCGGGCCGCTTGCGATACTCGGTGGGACGCCAGCAGTAGGCCACTTCCACGAGGAGGATCTCCTTCTGGTACGCGCTGGACATGAAGGCGAGGTTCTCGCGCAGGTCAAGCAGGCTGCCGTGCCACCAGGGGTAGTACGACTGGCCGATCACGTCGTAGTCGACGTGGTACGAATTCAGCCGGTCGAAGAACGCCTTGGTGCCGCGCCGATCGGCGCCGCGGTCGATGTGGATCATGATCCTCGGGCGCGGGCCGTCACCACGGCCCGCCTCGACTCCCCGGATCCCGGCCTTCACCAGGTCGGCGAAATTGTCCCAGCGCGCGGGAAGTCCGCCGTCGGGCCAGAGCATGCCATTGATGACCTCGTTGCCGACCTGCACCATGTCGGGCGGCACGCCCGCCGCGCGGAACGCGGCGATGGTGTCGCGTGTGTACTCGAAGACCGCTCGCACCAGCTCCTCGTGCGACTTGCCCTTCCAGGCCGCGGGTGTGAACTGCTTCCCCGGGTCGGCCCAGGTGTCGGAGTAATGGAAGTCGAGCAAGAACCGGAACCCCTGCTCCCGGGCGGCCCTGGCCAGCGCGATCGTGTAGTCGCGGTTGTTGGGAAGCGACTTCGGCGAGTGGAACAGCCGCAGGCGCACCCAGTTGTATCCGTGATCCTTGAAGATCTGGAGGGCAGGCCGGGCCTTCCCCTCGTCCTTGAAGACGGTGCCGCGGTCCTCGGCCTGCTTCAGGAACGACAAGTCGGCCCCGACCGCGTAGTCGGACGCATAGGCCGGCGCGCCGAGATCCGACAGGACGACCACCAGCATGCTGAGGCAGGTCGTTCGCATAGGTTGTCTCCGGTAGCGACTTCGCGAGATGAAGGACGACCGTTGCCTGGACCCGCGCCCCTGTCTTCCCGGACGCGGGTCGACCATCCGCCGAGTGTATCACATCATCGACGGCCCGACAGCGCCGTCGGTCATTTCATCGGAGTTCGAACACCCGGGCAGCCAACCGGTGGGGCCAGCCGCTGGCGAAGCCGATCGATCGCTGCCTGCGCGATCGAGGCCATCGTCATCTGTCCATAACGCGTATTGAGAAGGCCGGCGCCGTCCGGCTTCACCATACCCTGGACGACGGCACCGGGACCGGTGAGAATCAATGGCCCCGGAAAAAGCACTGCCAGCGGGGCGATGTATAGGGTGAGGGGGGACGCAGTGGCGTTCTGCGCGGGGTCTCCGAATCACGCCCCGAAAAGGTCGTCCCGCGGTAACCGTCCTCAGGAGGTGCCAGACATGCTCAAGACAACCCAGATCGCATCGTCCCACAACCGGCGAGAGCAGCGCGTCATGTTGCTGACGACGTCGCTCATGGCCTGCTTCGTCGTGAGTTTCGGCGACGTCGTTCCGGCTCAGACCATCTCCCGCGAGCAGTTGGTTTTCCTCACGGCGGAATGGAAAGGCGAACGTTTCTCCGACGGCCGTCCCAAGGTCCCCGATGGGGTCTTGGCCCGGATGCGGAGGGTCTCGATCGAAGAGGCATGGGGTTATTTACGCTCGCACGGCTACCCATCCCAATTCGAGGGCGACTGGAAAATGATTCACAATGACGTGCCCGTGGTGGGCCGCGCCCTCACGGCTCAATACATGCCCGCGCGCCCCGAGCTGGCCAGGCGCATGCTCGACCGCGGCCATCAGGAAGGCCGTGTCGGTGCCATGAACTCCTGGCCCATCGACGCCCTCCAGCCGGGTGACGTCTACGTTGCCGACGGCTTCGGGAAGATCCACGACGGGACCCTCATCGGGGACAATCTGGGAAACTCCATCTTCGCCAAGTCCGGCAACGGTGTCGTATTCGACGGCTCGGTCCGCGACCTCCAAGGACTGTCTGAGATCAAGGGCTTCAACGCGTTCGTCCGGGGATGGGATCCGACGGCCATCCGCGACATGATGCTCATGGGGCTGAACACCCCGGTTCGTATCGGACATGTGACCGTACTCCCCGGCGATGTCATCCTGGCCAAGCGCGAGGGGGTCATCTTCATCCCCGCCCAACTCGCCGAGGCGGTCGTCGAGCAGGCAGAGCGGATCATGCTTCGCGACCGGTTCGGCCATCAGCGCCTCCGCGAGGGGACCTACACGCCGGGCCAGATCGACACCAGGTGGACCAGGGAGATCGAGGAGGATTTCACCGGCTGGCTCATGCAGAACAAGGACCGATTGGACGTGCCGCGCACCACGATCGAGGCCCTGATTCGCGAACGGTCGCCCCGCGGTAAGTGACAAAACCGAGCCTCATCCGCTATCGCGGACGGAACCTGCCCCGCTCACGGTCGAGCCGTCTCTGGAGCCTGGGAGTCTATCGGCGATGACCACCATGACGACGCGTAACACCCCTCAATGCTCTCCCGAGGGCGCCTCGCTCACCCGCCGCGGCTTGCTCAAATCAGCAGGCCTGGGAGGCCTTTCCCTGGCCGCGATGATGAGTGCCTCCGTCGAAGAGCAGATTGCCTACGCCTCACAAGACGTCAATCGAAGCTCCAAACCCTCCGACCTCCGAATCACCGATCTCCGGATCGCCCAGATCCGAGGCGCTCCATTTCAGGTGCCGATCATCCGGATCGATACGAACCAGGGCCTGACGGGCTACGGCGAGGTTCGGGACGGGGGCAGTCCCCGTTACGCACTCATGCTCAAGAGCCGTCTCCTGGGTCAGAATCCCTGCAACGTCGAACGCCTGTTCAAGCGACTCAAGCAGTTCGGTTCCCACGGCCGGCAGGGAGGCGGCGTCAGCGGCGTGGAGATGGCCCTCTGGGATCTTGCCGGCAAGGCCTACGAGGTCCCCGTGTACCAGATGCTCGGCGGTCGCTACCGCGAGCGGGTCCGCCTCTATGCCGATACGGTCATCTCGCGCGACCGTGCCACCTACGCGCGCCGACTCAAAGCCCGCCTCGACCTGGGCTTCACGTTCCTCAAGATGGACCTGGGCATCAACCTCCTCGCGGGGCAGCCGGGCCTGATCACCGCCCCGCTGGGTTTCAACTGGTCGGCCGACCGGATGACCCCCCATCCTTTCACCGCGATCCAGCTGACCGACCGGGCGATCGCGCGACTCGTCGAGTACGTGGCGACCGTCCGCGAGACCATCGGCTACTCGGTCCCGCTCGCCGCCGACCACCTCGGCCACTTTTCCGTCAACGACGCGATTCGCCTCGGTAGGGCGCTCATGCCCTACCAGCTCGCCTGGCTCGAGGACCTGGTCCCCTGGCAGTACCCCGAGCTCTGGAAGCAGATCACGAACGCCATCGAGGTGCCCACCCTCACGGGTGAAGATATCTATCTGAAAGAAGATTTTATCAAACTCATCGACGCGCATGCCGTCAACCTCATCCATCCCGATCTGGCCAGCGCCGGCGGGATCCTCGAGACCAAGAAGATCGGCGATTACGCCGAGGAACGCGGCGTCGGTATGGCCATGCACTTCGCCGGCTCGCCGATCTCGTTCATGGCCAACGTCCATTGCGCGGCCGCGACCCAAAACGTCATCGTTCTCGAGCACCATAGCATTGATGTGCCCTGGTGGGAAGACCTCGTGATCGGCCCCGAGAAACCGTTGGTCAAGGCCGGCTTCGTCCACGTCCCTGATCGACCCGGTCTCGGCATCGAGCTGAACGAAGAGGTGATCCGAGCCCATCTGGCGCCCGGCCAGCCGTACTTCGCACCCACGGACGAGTGGAATCGGGATCGCTCCAACGACCGTCTCTGGAGCTGAACCCCGAGGGCTGAAGGCGCGTGGTAACTCTGCACTCGTGGAATGGCAGGAAACCCTTCCGTGTCCGAAGGCAGCCCGAGGCGGACAGGGCAAGCCGGCTCATGATGACGACAGGGCGGCCTGCAACATGGCCCGTGTGTAACCCACGTTGAACGCGTATGCCGCATAGCCCCCGCCGCCCGGGTACCCCGATCGGAAGTTCGGCCGTTCGCGGTCGTAATCGAGGGCGCGAGGATGCTCGGGGTAGATCAGGCGCGGGTATTTCTGCCTGACCAGCTCCTTCATCACCAGGAACATATTGTTGTCGCCCTCGTCGAGGAACACCTCGGTGTACTTCTCGTAGGGCTTTCGTACGGTCACGTTGCGGTAATGGACATGGTTGATGCAGTCGCGCGCTCCGAGAAAGCGGCAAACCTCGACCGGATCCTCCCCCAGTTCGCGGGTCACGCCGCAATCGAAGGTGAGGCCGTTCGAGGGGCTCTTGACGATGTCGATCAGCCGCTTCCAACCCGCCAGGGTGCTCATGATCTGGCCCGATCCCCGGCTGATGGGAGCCGGTGGATCGTTGGGATGCAGGGCCAGGCGCACTCCCGACTGCTCGGCCACGGGAACCACCGCCTTGAGGAAGTACGTGACGTTGGCCCACATCTCATCGAGCGAGTGGGCGCCTTCCCGCTCCAACGGAGGCAGGTCTTTGACCTTGTCGTAGTCGAAGGCCGTCATGCCCGCGCCGGCCCGGCCGGTCTCTTCGTAGTAGCCTTCCGTCAGCCGGTGCGCATAGAAGTTGTATTCGACGCCGATTTCCGCGGAGGGAAACCGACTGACATTTCTCGAGTCTCCGGGCGACACCGAAGGGATCACCGGTAGTGGAACTCGATGCGGTAGCCACTCAACCAGGAGACCGGCGGGCAGTCGCGGTCGAGGGCGGCTTCGCGCAGGATGGGGTTATGGCTGCGGCGGTCGAAGTGGACCCGTAGCGTGCGGTCCGCTGCCACCTCGATCGCTCCGCCCGTCTCTACGAACTTGCGATATAGTTGCTTCGGCTTCGCCTTCTCGAAGCCCTTCAGTCCGCTGGCCAACCAGCGGTAACAGCCGTGGGCGATCACCGTCAACGCCACATCCAAATCGACATTCAAGCGTACCTCGCTGGACAGGCAGTCGAGATGGAAGAAGTCCACACTCGTGCCCAGGCCGTCCTCGATCCGGTTCCGCCGCGCGTAGTTGATGATCAGGTCGCGCGGCCGCGCCTCGAAGTGATTCGTCAGGAACAGGGTGGGTTCCTCCCGTCCCAGGCCGGTCACGGCGATCTGTCGCACCGCGCCTTCGTAGTCACGTAGCCGGACCGGCTGTTCCAGGTACCGAACGCGCTTCTGACGGCGCTTGGGGATGTCGATGACGGCGCCCGTCCAATCGCCCGCCGGCCGCTGGAGGATCTTCTGGACCAGCCGTGCCCCGCGACGGCGGATGGTGACGAAGTGGACGCCCCGCCGGTTCAGGCTCGACAGCTCCGCATAGGTCGTCAGCTTCGAGTCGAAGTACAACCATTCCGGGTCGTGCCCCGTCAACTCGTGCCAGAACTCGACGAACCGCAGGACCTCGGCCGACTGCTCGTCGCGCGTCAGGTTGGCGTTGGCATAGCAGAGCACCCGGCTCTCGTGCTCCTGGGCGAAGAATGACTGGACGCTGGCGTGGGCCGTGCCCCGGCCGGGGATGTAATGGTTCTCCAACACGGCCTCGTCGCCGCGGTAGGGGATGGGATGGAAATCCAGCGCGAAGGCGTTCGCCCCGGGCAGCAGCACCGGCGCCAGACACTTCACCCAGCCCGCCAAGAGCCGCCGCTGCTGCTCGGGCCCCGCGCGATAAGAGTAATCGGTGGCGAAGCTCTTCTTGGGCAGGATGTTCAGCCCGGCGAATAGGCCCAGCGCCCCCTCGAAGTTGAAGTCGTCGATGTGGCTGCGCCGCTCCTTGTCCAGGAGCTTCAGCGTCAGGAGACTCAGCAGGGCGGCGTCGGCGGGGACCATGCGCGACCCCGCGTAGCCAGCCTGATGGACCAACTCGTCGAACCTCAGGCGTGCCAACAGCGGGAGGAAGAGGAACAAGCCCGCGACGCGTGTCTTCAGCCGCAAGGGATCGGTGCCGGATAAGACCAGTTGCTGGCGGTCCGCCACCTCGGCCGTCTCGGGCTCGGTATCCTCGTTCACTCGCGACGGCGCCACGGTGCTCGACGCGGCTGGGCGCCCGCACTTCCGCTCTCGAAAAAGGGGGAGGCATCACCAGGGTCTCGGCCGTGCCGTCGGAACTCATAGACCAACTGCCGCAGCGCGCTGTAGCGGTAGCCGAACTGCTCGGCGACCTCCTTCTGCGAACGGCCGTCGAGGAACACGGCACGGAGGGCCTCGTAACGGCGGTGATACGGCTGCGTGGGCCGGGCGAAGAACTCCCGGTACTGGGTGTCATCCATAACCGGTGCTCCCTCGGGTTGTCAGTCGGTTTTCAGAGACGAGCCGAGGGCCAGGTTACTCGCGGCCGGCGGTCATTCGAAGGCAATCGCGGTGAAATCGCGGAAGAATCGGCCCCTGCCATCACGACATCGCCGGCTCTGTACCTGACGGGCGACGGAACCGAGGGCGAGGAAGGAACTGACAACGACCGGGGCGATCCCCTACAGATCTCGGTGCAGACCGATCAGAATGTCAGTCGGTTTCCCCTCCGCGGAAATCGGCGTTCGATGACCGGTAGACCGACCTTGCCGGCCGCGCGGATCGACTGGATGACCTTGTCGATCTCCTCGTCACGTCCGGGCCGTCCATAGAGGGTCTTGGGGAATCCGCTGATCATGATGTTCCCCACCGTCAGACCCTCGCTTTTCAGGCGGTCGATCAGCTCCCGGAGCGGGGCCTCCTGCCACGGGATGCGCCCGGGTACCTGGCAATCACATGATCCACCCCGAGCTGCTTCACCCGCCGCGCCCCGGCATGGTTCGGCGCGGCTCCTGCAAGGCCGCCTGCACCGAGTTCGAGGCAGATCTTGGGTGTGTCTGTGACTTCATGCCGGGATCCGGACGACTTTGCCGCCGCCGTGGCGGGAAACGGCAAGGCCACCGCGCCCGCGGCCTGGATGAGCTTCCTTCGAGAGAACGCGGCGTTCATGGTATGAGTCTCCTTCCGGTCACCGGCACTTATCCCCCTCGGCCCGATGGATCGCAATCAAGGGGCTAGGTCGGGAAGACCGGTACCTGTTCACAGCCGAGCCAAGCTGCCCGCGAAACCATCACGGGTGCTAACAGAAAGGGGAACGGCTCCCAGTCTCTTGAGGTGCCTGTCCCGAATGCCGCGAATTTAAGCTGCAACCTTGTTGTCCAGAAGCTCTTTACGTAGTTCTCTGCGGGGTTTGGTCATCAGATCGTACTGTTTCGGGCGGTGCTTCTTGACGCGCGGCTCGAATCGACCCTTCCGCTTGGGGACGGTCAAGATCACCGACAGATCCTCGTCCCCTTCGGCGCCCACCAGCCATCGCACTGCGTCGGTCACGCTCACCCGGCCCGCAGCCACGCCCTGAGCCTGCGCCGCCTGGCACGCCACCGATCGCACCAGGTTGTACACCAGGGCGAAGACCGCCAGCTCCTTCAACACGCCATCCACTGTCTTGCACTTCAGCACATCCATCTTCAACGTGATCTTCAAGTCTCTCAGATAAACTTTCACCTGCCATCGCCGGAAGTACAGATCCGCCAGCGCCTCCGCCGGGTACACCGACGCGTCCAGGAGCGTCGTCACCAGCGTCACCTCGCCGACACGGTATCCCGGCGTCGAGACCTTATATCGCAGCTCACGCACCGCGATCTCTTCTTGCAGTGACGCATACTCATCCTTGGTGATCCATCTCGGATGAGACTTGGGCTTGGACCAGATGACTACTTGATCGGATTCGCCCTGCGAGAGCACCCACCGCGAATGCGGACGGATCTTTGCCTCGTGCGGCTTCTTCCCCTTGCCCCGCACCGCCTGCGGCCGACCCGGAGTGAAGTCGATGATCTGGCGCTGATGCGCGGAAGACCCCGTGCTGCTTGCGGTTCAGGAGGATGGCCAGGTGAGCGTATGAGCAAAAGGCGCGGTCACCCAGCGCGATGTCGCCGGGGTTCAGAGCGGAGGTGGCCACGGCGCATTGCGCCATCTCGTGCGAGCGGAGCGGCGCCGGCTCGACCCGCAGGAGCATGCCGGTGGCCAGGTCGAAGAGTGCCAGAAACTTGGCGACCGGGAAGCCGCATCCCCGCCGCTGGCCGCTGGGCTGGCCGAATGCCTCCTGCAGCTCGCGGGTGTCGGGCATCGAGAAGCTCGACCCGTCGAGGAGCCAGACCCGGTGGCCGTGCCAGGTCGATTGGGCCGTCGTCGCCGTCCGGACACTCGCGGCGATCCGCGCAGCAAGGCGGCGGAGGACCGCCAGGGGGAGCCGCTTCCGCGCGGCACAGTAGGCGGCATCGGTGAAGTTCCATCGGCCGAAGTGGACCACGTGCGAACAGGCGGTGTTGCCGTGAAGGATCTGGAGGATAAACAGATAGACGGTCGTGACCGGATCGAGCATCCGCTGCGCGCCACGAGTATTTCTCCTGCTTGCATGCCTGCTCGATGGCCTCGCGAGAAAGCCCGTCGGCGAGGTCTTGCTTGAGACGGCCCAAGATGGTGACAATCCGTACCGGCACGGGAGGGCTCCTTCGGGGTCAGGGTGGCTGGGACCTACCACCAGATTGCCCGGAGCCCCTCCTTTGCTCAAGATGCTACAACTTGTTTAGAAGGCAGGATTTGTGCACTAACTTCGTGGCATTCGTGCCTGTCCCCCTTCTTGTTAGCGCCACTGAGAGCATAATCACTGCGCGAACCTGGGCGATATCCTGTACCGGATTCGTCGCGGTGAAGGACTCTGCATTGAGGCATGCAGATCGATCGCGCCCCAACACGCCGATCAGCAAACTGACCGCCATTCAACCGCATCTCGTGGTCGGTGAAGACTTGGCGAACCCGATTACCAGCTTCAACAGCGCCTCCAGCTTCTCCGACACCACCGTCTCGCGCTGTTAGGAGCGGAATAGCGACGGGTTCATGCCCGGAGCGTCGGGGATCGGAAGTTCCTGGTGGGAGACCCCTGTTCGAGCGGCTCAAGATACGCAATCATGCGGCGACGAGCGTCCGTCTACCGCCAAATCGCTCTGGCTTACCTTTGTGGGCGGGACATCATCGAATCACCGGCGAGGCAGAGAGGGCATCCGATGAAGATGGGTACTGGTGTCGGCTTCGGTTCACGGCGATCGTTCCTGCGGCAGGCCTCCCGGGGGATCACCGGTGGACTTCTGGCGTCCGGTATCCCCTCGCGACGCCTCTGGGCTCGTGGTGCCGAGGAGTCAGGTGACTCGCTCCGGGTCGTCAAGGTCGAGCCCCACCTGCTCACCGGGGTGAGGGGTTACGGGCCGTGGCTCCTCGTGCGGGTCGAGACGGCCGACGGCTTCGTCGGCTGGGGCGAAGGCACGAACTTCCCCGGTGTCCAGCCGATCGCGGCTGCCATCCAGAGACTCAGCGACGTTGTTGTCGGCGCCAGGGCCTGGGACATCGAACAGTTGTGGAACCGGATGTATCGCTTCCTCTACTACAACGGGATGGGCGGCGTGGTCATGGCCGCGATCAGTGCCATCGACACGGCCCTGTACGACATCGTGGGCAAGAAGCTCGGTGTGCCGGTCTACAACCTCCTCGGGGGTAGGGTCCGCGAGACGCTGCGGATCTACGCCAATGGTTGGACCGAGGGGATCCCCCACACGCCCGAGGCTCTGGCCAGACGGACCAAGGAGCTGGTAGCCAAGGGATTCACCGGTTGCAAGTTCGACCCGTTCATCACTTCGCCCTTCAATCGGGAGGTCACGCCCCAGGAACTACGAGGCGCCGTGGCTCAAGTCGAGGCGGTGCGGGCGGCTGGCGGGGCGGATTATGAGATTGCCATCGACGTCCATGGCCGGTGGAATACCAACTCCGCGCTCAAGATCATTCGAGCGCTCGGAGCCCTACCGCCTGTTCTTTCTCGAAGAGGCGGTGCCGCCCGAGAACATCGCGGCCATGGCGGAAGTGCAGCGATCGGCAAGCGTCCCCCTGGCCACGGGGGAACGCCTCTTCGGACGGCATGGCTTCCGGGAACTCCTGGAGCGCCAGGCTGTGCGCATCATCCAGCCGGACATCGCCCGCACCGGCGGAATCACCGAGTTCAAGAAGATCGCGGCCATGGCCGACACGTACTACGTCTCGGTCGCCCCGCACAACCCGAACGGACCGATCTGCACCATCGCCTCGATCCACGCGTGTCTCTCAATCCCGAACTTCCTCGTCCTCGAGTTCTTCGAGCCGGACGAGCCCGTCTTCCGCGAAATTATCGACGGGGGACTGCGTCGGGACAAGGCGGCGGTCGCTCCACCTGGCGGCCCGGGACTCGGAGTCCGGATCACCGACGAGTTCCTGAAAAAGCACCGCTTCGATGAGGCGCGGACCCGAGAGATGGAAAGGCGAACGTTCGACACAATGCAGTAGGAGGACGAAACCGCGGATCTTCCACTCCACGGGGTTGAATCCTGCCGCGCGGTCATGGACGAGGCCTGCGCCGCAATCCGGCCGCGCGTCGAGCCGGAGCCGCTCACCCCGCCATAACCGTCGATGAGGATCGCTCTCATGGACAAGACTCTGACGAACAGCATCCTGGCTCCTCACGCAGCGCCTTGACCAATTCCTGAAACCCCTCCGGGCTGCCTGCGACCCACTTCCTGGTCCCTTCCAGCCGCATCACTTCGGAAGTCAGGGGATCACTC
Source organism: uncultured Planctomycetota bacterium (assembly GCA_963845755.1). Classification (GTDB taxonomy): domain Bacteria; phylum Planctomycetota; class Planctomycetia; order Isosphaerales; family Isosphaeraceae; genus CAWJTV01. Next base: position 417,144 of record CAWJTV010000005.1, on the reverse strand, counting down.
GGGTCCATCTGCAGCATCAGACTGGTGAATCGGCTCGCCAGCCCCTTATCGAATCCTTTGTTCGCCGTGAACACGCAATGGCTGAACGAGGGGGAGACCCAGAGGACTTTCAATTGGCTGACCTGGTCGGGCTGTTCCTTCGACAGCCGGTTCCAGAGCCTCTCGCCGATGATGCCCGACTGCCCGCGTCCTTCCTGGAGCGCGCTGAGAACGTGGATCTCGCTCGAACAGGGATTCCCCCGCAGGTCCACCTGAGCGTCGAGGTTAAGAAACTTGAGCTGGCTCAGTTTCAGTCCCTTTTCCTTCAAGAAATGGATCGGCAGGACCGTCGCCTCGGCAGCCTGCCAGCTTCCCAGGATCAGCGTTTTTCCCTTCAAGTCGTCGAGAGATCCGATCTTCGCATCGGCCCGTACGACCAGCAAGGAGCGGAAATTGCAGTCCACGTCCCGCATCACGAGAGTCTGACTGGCATTGCCGGCCTTAAGATGGTAGCGAGCATGAGCCAGCGGTGTGTTCCAGGCGATGTCCACCTGCCCCTTGTCCAGGGCCGTGACCAGTACGTCGTAGTTGGAATAAAGGACATAATCGACGGGCAGACCATTGCGATCGAAGTAGCGGCGCATGCCTTCGAAGACCGTCACGGCACCTGGAGCGTAGGCGACGGCACCGATGCGGATGACCCTGGCTGGGTTCTCCTTGGTGCCGCAGGAACCGGCGGGGCAATCTCCACCGCTCCCGGTTCGAGTGGTGATGAGCAAGGCGATTAACCCAGCCACACCCAAAAGCAGATTCCGCATGGTGAACTCTCCTGAAATCGAGCCCGAGATGAGACCGTGTCCTTCATGGGATTGCCGGACGGCGAATGCCAGAATATCCTAACGTTAAGAGGGGACAGAATCTAGCGGGAGGACGGTCGCCACATCGATCCTTATGCGATGATACGCGGACTCGAATACATCGAGGACGGACCGCGAACCGTGCGGTGTCTTCCGACCGCACTGATCACAGGAGACGACTGAATCGGACAGGATGGTCTTTGGAGACCGCTATCGAGCCGCTTCCCCTTCAATCATTTTATAATGAGTCGGGGAGTCTTTGGATTCCCGTCTGTATTGCGGAGGCCAGCATGCGCGTCGCCATCACCGGTGCAACGGGCCTCCTTGGTCGCTACCTGGTGCGTCGCCTGGCGGGCGGAGGCCATCACCTTCGCTGCTGGTATCGGCCGGGCAGCGATCGCAGCGGTTTCGAGTCGCAGGCTGAAGCCATCGAGTGGCTGCCGGGCTCGCTCGGCGATGAGTCGTCGGTCAGCGAGCTGGTCCAGGGTGTAGACTCTATCGTCCACGCGGCCGTCGAGTGGGAAGGCCGGCGCACTCGGGTCCGCGGCAGTCACGGTGCACCCGGCGTGTTCTTAGGCGTCAATCTGACCGGCTCACTGCAACTTTTCCAGACTGCCTTCGAGGCCAGAGTGCCACGATTCGTGTTCCTCTCCACCTGCGCCGTCCATGAGGTGATTATGGACAATCGGCCGCTGGACGAGACTCATCCGCTCTGGCCGACCAGCCACTACGGGGCGCACAAGGCTGCGCTGGAGGCATTCGTCCACAGCTATGGCCTTGGACAGGGCTGGCCCATTTGTGCCCTACGGCCGACCGGCATCTACGGCCTGGCTCATCCGGCCCAGGCCAGCCGCTGGTATGACCTCGTAGGCCAGGTCGTACGTGGCGAGCCGGTGACCTCGCAGAAGGGCGGCAAGGAGGTCCACGCCGCCGACGTCGCCCAAGCCATCGAATTGCTGTTGAATGCCGACGCGAAGAAGATCGCCGGCCAGGCATTCAACTGCTACGACTGCTATGTTGCCGAGCAGGAGGTGGCGAGGATTGCGAAGGAGTTGACTGGGAGCCGGAGCGAGGTCGCCGACCTCAACCGCGGGCCGAAGAATCAGATCGAGACGGGTAAGATCCGGGCATTGGGCATGACCTTCGGCGGCGAGGTGTTGCTACGGCGAACAGTGCAAGAACTCGTCGAATCCCAGGACCAATCGAAGCGGTAGGGCACTTCGCAGGCGACTCGCTAGTTACGATCGTTGCACGCACTATAGATCAGGTCAGGAGTATACGTCCATGAAAATGGCTCGTTCAACCTGACGAACCCCCGGACGCAACTCGACGCACGGTGGCAGGAGAGTCGGAAGTCCGAAGCCATCGCGAAAATCGTCGAGCATGCGAAGCGGTCACTGATCGACCGAGAATCGAGGCAAAGGGCGGCGCCACCGGACGTCCCTGCCCGCGCTGCCCCCGGATCTCGCATGTTTGAGACTGGCTAAACGACGACGGTTCTCTCTTGAACTCGGAGCCTATTCCATGACGCGAATTCGATGTCTCCCCATCATCCTGATTAGCATGCTGTCCACCGGGATGACTTGTGCTCAGGAACTGGCGATCACACCGCACACCATCCGGGTCCAGCCGATGGATCCGGACGAGAAGGGGTACTGGATCGTGATGCCGGGCTACAGCGAGCTCGGGTCGCCCTGCTTCTCTCGCGACGGCCTCTGGGTCGCCTTCGATGCCTACAAGGAGGGATATAATAATAGCCGCCCTGAGGTCTGGATCACCCGCCGTGACGGGACGGGGTTGAAGAAGCTGACGAATGGGGCGACGCCTCGCTGGTCGCCGGATGGGAAACGGCTCCTCTTTATCCGGGGCAGCGAGAACGAGCCGAACCAGGAGGCCGACATCTACGTCATCAAGTCGGACGGGACCGGCGAGCAGAAGCTTCGGCCTGGACGCTGGCCGGAGTGGTCCCCGGATGGCAAGCAAATTGCCTTTTCCCGTGGCGGATTAGCCGGCGGGGGTGCGAAGGTGGGGGCTGTCGTCTTCATTTGCAATGCGGATGGGAAGGGCGACAAGGGCATTGCTCAAGGGGATTGTCCGAGCTGGTCGCCCGATGGGAAGAAGATCGCCTGTTGCTTCCGCGAAGGGGACAATCCTCCCGAAATCCGCGTGTTGGACCTGCAAACGGACGAAACGAAGAGGCTGGGAATCGGATGGTATCGTGCGAACTGGATGCCCGACGGGAAGGCCGTGGTCGCAAACGGCTTCATCGCAGACGACGTCATGGTAAAGCTCTCGGCGGCGAGGCCGGATGAGCCTCCGGCCCAGTTGTTCTCCCAGTTCGAAGACGCTTCCTCACCCTGTCCATCGTCGGATGGTCGATTCCTCGTCTTTATCTCCAAACGAACGAAGAAGGATGATACTCCCAAATGACGACTGATCGCGTCGATCGTGGCCCGTGCTGGATCCTCGGTCCCGCTCCTGAGCAAACCCAGCAAATGTCCGGCAGCGTCCAGCGGGCTGACCTTCGATTCCTTCGTTCTTGCCATCTGCGGCATCGACGCGGACCTTGCCGCCCAGGCGGGATGCACTGTCGATCTCATCCTCACGTTTCACAACCGGCTAGTGCCTGGAATGAACTCCAGCAGAAATGGGGTGTAGACCACACAAGGACCCCTGTCTGATGTTCCATCGTGTAAGGACCGCAAGAGACTTCGGATCCGTCGGAACGAACTCGATCCAGAAGGACTGGCCGTACCCGAGTCCTGAGCCGCCGGACGCTCGATCGACTTCCACAATCAAGGCAGCGTCACCCGTCCTCCGCTAGCGGCGATGGTTTCACCGGTCATGAAGCTGGATTCTTCGCTCAGAAGGAAGCGGATGACGGATGCGATTTCCTCCGGCTGACCGATCCGGCGCATGGGTGTATCGGCCACGATGCGCTGCATCGCCTCGTCGGGGACTACTCGGGCCATCTCGGTCTCGATCAGGCCGGGAGCCACGCAGTTGATTCGGACGTTATGCAACGCAAATGCCTCACCACAGCAGCGCGTCAGGGCAATGACACCCGCCTTGGACGAGGCATAATGGATCTGCATCTTTCTTGGCCTCAGCGCCGCAACGGACGAGACCATCACGATTCGACCGAATTGGCGCGCGATCATCTCGTCTTTGACCGCGAAGACGATCAGAAACGCTCCGTTGAGATTCACGTCGATCGTCTCGAGCCAGAGATCGTAGGTCAGTGTAGTATGGTCGCAGAGGTTGCTGATCGCTCCGCAATGGGCGAGCAGGTCGATCGGTCCCAGATGCTCTCGGACTTGCGAGACTAGGCGAGCCACCTCGTCGGGCTTCGCCACCTTGCAGGGGACGCAGATCGCCTTGCGACCCAGGGAGATGATCTCGTTGACTACTTGCTCAGCCTCGCGTGATCGAGAAGCGAAGCTGATGGCCACGTCCGCACCCTCGCGGGCCAGTCGTATCGCCGTCGATCGGCCGATGCCGCGAGATCCGCCGGTGACCAGGGCCACGCGATCTTCAAAAGCGTCTGACATGAATCCCTCGATAAAATAGATTTACAGATTTATGTATACAAATATGATAACCATTATGAAGTAGGCTCAACCGCGACACCAAGCGACCGAGCCGTGGCCGTGATCTGTCCCCAGGTGGTGTCGTCGAGGTCGATTCCGTCGCGTAGCCTCTGGGCACGGCTGCGCGTCTCGGGCTCACCAGGCATGAGGACCTCGCCGTCGGGCGTCACGGTTCTCGAATTCTTGACATGATGGATGAAGTCCAGAAGCTCCTTCGAATAGCCATCGAACGTCGGGAAGACGGCGGGGTCGAGGAGGATGCTCAACATGTTGTTGGAGACACGGTCGACGCCGAAGTGGCTGCACGCACCGCCGGTGAGAGCTCCGGCGAACACCTCGGCGAGGATGCTCAGGCCAAAGCCCTTGTGACCGCCGAAGGGAAGAATCGCGCCCGGGGGAGACGCATAAAATGACTTGGGATCGTTGGTTGGCTGCCCCTGGCCGTCGAGGATGCAGCCTTCGGGGACGGTCGCTCCTTTATTGAAGGCCACCTTGATCTTCCCCTCCGCGATTGTGCACGTCGAGATGTCTACGATGATCGGAGCCCCATTCGGAACGGGGATACCCGCCGCGATCGGATTGGCCGACAGCCGGCGCTGCGTTCCCCCGAACGGGGCGACGAGAATCCCTCCGCCGCTCGTATTGACGAAGTGTAGCGAGACCTTGTCGGCCCTAGCTGCCATCTCAGCCCAGTCGCCGATCCGGCCCAGGTGGCCCGAGTTCCGTAGTGCCACCACGGCCACGCCTTGACGCCCGACTTTGTTGATGCCCAGTCGCATCGCCTCCTCACCCATCACCTGGCCGAAGCCGAACCGGCCGTCCGCCACAAGGATTGTCTCGTTCTCGAACACGGTCTCGAGCGACTGGTTCGCCAGGACCTTCCCCGTGCGTAGCCACTCAATGTAGGTTGGAACCCGAATCACGCCGTGCGAGTCGTGCCCGACGAGGTTGGATTCGACGAGGTAGTGCGCGATTCGCCGGTGCTCCGCCGGTCCGGATCCCGCCGCGGCAAAGACATCGTTGACGATTTGTTCGAGCCGATTGTGGGAGATGATCACAATTTCAAACCTTATTTTGTTGATCCGCCGGATCAGGCCAGGAGGTCCCGTACAACTCGGCCGTGAAGTTCGGTGAGTCGCATCTTCCGACCGCCGTGGAAGAACGTCAAGAGGGTATGATCGAATCCCATCAGGTGCAGGATGGCGGCGTGCAAATCATCGACGTGCACCGGGTTCTCGACGGCCTCATAACCGAAGTCGTCAGTCGCTCCATATGCCTGCACTCCTTTGACGCCGCAACCCGCGAGCCAGGCGGAAGAACCGGGTCGTTGGGAAGCCAAGGCTGCCGCGCGGTATGGGAAACGTCTCGACTTGAGTTTCCTCAATGGATGGAATTTTAGCATCCAGATTTGTAATTATGCACAACGCCGCGCGATATAAAGGCTAGTCGTCATATTTCGAGTGACGCGATCCTGGAATTCATCGTGGGCAATGCGCCTCAATTCGGTGAGAACCGTCTGCCGATCTTGGCGAGCGTTGATCTCTGAGAACGTCGCGTACAGGGCCACCGTCTGGTCGGCATCGAGCTCCAGCATCCAGGCGTGGCTTCGATGCTCGATGAGATCAAAGGCGCCGGTTCGCCTGAGCGCCTCGACACGCGCCGTGCAGTCCAATGCGAATGGGATGCCATGAATCCCGGCTGAAGGCCCGCGTGGCCCAGCAAGGAGCAGCTTTGTCGCCTCGTGAAACGGATCTGGACGTCTGCTGTCGCCGAACACGTTCCAGACCATCGCCCACCAGCCCCCGGACCGAAGAAGGCGTGCATCTTTCGCGAGGGCAGAATCTTCCTCAAGCCAATGAAAGGCCGTGGCGCAGAAACCGAGGTCGAAGGCCGATTCGTCCAGCGCCGCTTCCTCGAAGGTCGAAACCATCACCTGGAGCGCCTGCGTCCCAGTTATTCTTGCGAAGGTATGCAGACAGGCTCGGGTCTGGTTCGATGGCGATTAAAGGTCTCGCACCAAGGTCAAGCAGTCGGCCGGTGGCGGTTCCGGTCCCTGGCCCAATTTCGAACAGAGTCTTTCCGTCGGCTAGACCGCATCGTTCGACCAATGTCGTATAAACCCAGTCCGGATACTGCGGTCGAACAGAATGGTAGCTCGCGGGATCGGATCCGAATGCTCTGCGGCCAAAACTGCGATCGATTCCGAACTGAACCATCCGAAGTATCTTCCCCTGGACAAAGACCTGCTTTACGAAACATGACGCGGGGTGGTCCGCAATGAGGTCGGGAGCGGGAACTCAACCTGAACTACTGTCGGATGTCCAGGCTGATGCCATAATCCATCAGGCTTATGGCGAACACCGCATGGCCGGAGCACCGCGGTTCAGCCGCCAATCCGAGCCATTCGACATAATCCCGGTTTCGGCAGAATCGCAGAGGATCGTGCTACGTTCGACCGCCTCGAGTTCCCGACGAGTCATGTCCGAGTTCGTCCACTGGCCTTCCTGCTCAGGGACGAGCTTTATTGATCCGTTCCACCTGGGCCGGTGTGGAAGCCTGCGACTGCGACCTCGCTGGTGCAGGTCTCGGCGTGGCGTCTCCCGCGATGATGCCCATGGACCACTCCACCATCTCGACCCACATCTTCTGGATATCGGATCGTTCCCAAACCTCGCGGCTATGTCCCAGTCCGTTGTAGAGGACTCGGCCCTTGCCGTAGTTTCGCGCCCAGATCACCGCGAAGTCCTCATCCTTGCGATGCACTCCTCGTCGGGACAGGTCGATCTTGCTGGCATCGAGGCGCATCAGTACACGGACGTGATCTCGCGAGAAATCCTTGATCTGATAAATCTCGTCCTTGAGAGTAAATGTCCCGGGCAAGTGTGCCATGCCGGGGAACCGAGGATCCTCCACGATCAGCGGTGCATCGAACTCGCCCCAGGGGTGGCCATCGAAGTAGCCACCGAGCATCCGGCCATATTCCGGCCAGGCGAGGAACGTGATGGCCGCGCTATGGATGCCGATGAACCCCTTGCCATCATCGCGGATGAACGACACCAGGTCGGCCTTCTGTGAGTCGTCCATATCCAGGTTGCCGTCGGTGAAGAAGACAACCGCGTCGAAGGCATCCAGATTCTTGGCCCCCCACTTCAGGGGCTTCTTGGTGATTGCGGTGCAGTCGGTCCGGAACACGGTATCCCAACGGCCTGTGGCCCGCCCCAGGTGGTAAAGAGTGGCCATCGCCGTGGAAATCGACTCGTGCTGATAGCCCTTGCTCTGGCCGACGATCAGCAGGCGCCGCGGCTTTTCCTGCGCGAAGGTCGTGTTCGCCATGACTAGGCTCACGGACACGACCAGGATGTACTTGAATACTCTCACGATCGCCTCCCAGCTCGGGTTGAACTCATGGAGTCAAGGGATTCGGCCCGCTGACCACAGGATGGCCTTGTGTACCAGTGCCCGGTAAGAGGGATGGGCGAAGATCGAAGGTCCGTGGCCCAACTGAATGGCGACCACACGCGAGGTCGCACAGGGACCGATCCATGCCACGAAACGGTCGCTACTGGGATTGTCAGTGGTCAGGAGGGGCCGGATTCGGGGCGAGAGATACATCCCCTTGTACGTCTCGTTGACCACGTGAAAGGAACCGATCCCGGCTGTGATCGGGTGTTCTGCGCCGGGTGTGACATCGATCGGCTGGTCGTTCTTGACGGTGGAAGAGGGGATCTTTCCCTCCCGCTTCAGGCGATAACGACCGCCGACCACGTCGTCCGACCACCAGGACCAATCCGGGTAGTCGAGCAGCGCGTGATGCAGGACGACGATCCCTTTTCCACTCGCAACGAAATCGCGCAGGTTCTTCTTGCCGGTCTCATTCAAATCGCGGGAGAAGTCGTAGAGGATCAGAACGTCGTACTTGCTTCGCAAATCGTTCTGAAACGCCGAGTCGCTGCCCATCACGGGCAAACGGGCCAGATCGTGGTACCCGTCAAAGAGCGAGTAGAACGAGGTCTCGTGTTCGTGACCGCCGGTGATCAACAGGCCGCGAACCCCGTCGGACCCGGGCCCGGAACGGTCGCGGTCGATCGGCCCAACGGACGCGTCGGCAGTGGGAAGTTCTTTGATATAAATGTTCTTGAACTGGACAAGGCTGGGCGGTCCGGTCCAGTCGCCGGCTTTGCTCTTTCCTCCGTGGTGTTGCAGAGCGAGGCGCCCATGGGGAGGAAGATCAGGAATCGTGGCACCGGGGATGACGGTGATTCCGTTCAGCGTTATCTTGACGGTCTTGCCCTTGACCGTGATCTCGAAATGGTTCCACTCACCGACCGGCTTGTCGGCCCGAGTTCGCGGGGTGACGGCGGCTCGAACGTCGGGAGGCGTCTTGGGGTCCATTCGAACGCTGTACATCTCCCCCGACCCGATGGGCCAGCACCAGATGTTGGCCTGAAACCACCCATCTCCTCGGAGGAAGACGCCGGAATCCGCGTCCGGCAACGCCAACCGCATTTCCTTGCCCCGGATGTCCTTGGCGTGTGTGCCATCCGGCAGGATGTAGGCAACATTTCTATTGATATATGGCGCTTCCTTGATTCGCCAATCGACTTGCAAGACGAAGTCGCGATACTCGTGATCGCTCCACAATGACTTCTCGCCCGTCGCCTCGCTCTGGGCGTCGTAGTCAATCGCGCCCTCGACGACCTTCCAGTGACCATGATCGCCATCGGGCGCCTTCCATCCGGCCAGGTCTCTGCCGTTGAAGAGGGAGACAAAACCCTGGGGCGCAGTGTTGTCTGCCGCCATCGCCATCGGGACAAGAAGGCATTCGGCGACGAGAATCAAGAGAGGCAACCGCTTCATCATGCTGGGACTCCCGGTCGGTTCAATCCTGATCGAGACGACCGGGATATTCTCTCTCATGACGCGGCCCCGTGCCAGGGAGTCGCTCCCGTTCCCGCCGACGAGCGTACGGGCGTCCATCCGCCACGCTCGCCTCGAGCGACCGGAGGTACGATTCCAAGGCGGCCCGTAGGCGGATCATCATTAGGGACAGGCCGGTTGGCCCAGAGGCTGCGTGTCAACGGCCGGGTGGCTCCGTGGTAGTCCGTCATCCCTGGATGTCGAGTGGCTCTTTGTCTCGGTCGGTGCGGGCAATGTGTAACCGGCCCGTCAGACGATCGGCCGTCTGTTGAATCGCGTACCGGACTGCGTCGGCGTCCGATACGGCGACTGGCATCAGCGGCGAGAGCGCATGGCGGATGTTTTCCAGGTTCCGTTCGTCATCGGGCCGAAGATGTACGGTGATTCGGCGAGTTGCGTGATCGGTGTAGCCGCCCTTCTGATGGGAAGTCCGCGCCGGCCTCACTTCAGAGGTCTCGGTTGGCCGGCCATCGGGCGTCGGACTGACGGATGGTAACATGGAGTTCTCCTGGATGGCTGATGCGATGGTCGTGTAGACGCCGCAGCCGGCGACATCAGACGTTCGAACCCCGTGGGTTCCCTCTACACGTCCTTGGATCACTGCATTAAAAAATAACAGATCCTGGGCAGCAGCGCCTAGTGCATCCAAGCAACAAATCTCGAATGCATCACATTCTAAACGTCTGTTCAGAATCGTGCTGATGCTCCCAGGTCCACGATCGCAAATCGAACGCGGAGGCATGAATCGCACGGAACATCCCAACAAGACTGTGTCATCGTGAGGCTCTCAGACATTCTGTCTGATAGGCTTGGTCGGGGAGATAGGTGGTCAGGATCTACTTGGACCCGAATTTGCAGTGAGTGTCGTTATAAAGACAGTCAGCGAGAATCATTGCCTGAGTGAATTCACAAGTACAGTAGCATCGCGCGTTTGGGGCTCGGATTCGGCTTCTGCAGTGGGTAGACTGGGAGAAGATCTGGATGGGGAGATTGGCATCCGGGACCAAGAACGGAGGATTTGGTGCCATGCGAAGAGTTTATGGGATCGCTGTTGTGGCGTCGCTTGCACTCGGGCTGGCAACCTGGGTCGGGATGGCCGGTGCCCAGCAGGACGGAGCTGCCGCACGTGCCGGGGAGAAACTCGACGAGGTCGGCCGAAAGATCAGGAGGGGTCTAGAGAAGGCCGAGGACGCCGTTCGCGAGGGATTTCACAAGACACGCGATTCGGTCCACAGCATGGGAGTCATTTCGCGTGTGTACGGGCGACTCCACTGGGACAAGGCGCTCCACTCCAGCACCCTGACATTGAAGGTCGAAGACGGGGTCGTGACGCTGCGGGGTGCGGTGCCGAGCAAGGCCGCGAAGACCAAGGCCGTGACACTGGCCGCTGAGACTGTGGGCGTCACGAAGGTCATCGATGAACTGACCATTCCCGTGTCGGAAGCCGACGAGATTCCGAGAACGTCTAAACCCTGACGAGGGATCCGCCCAACCCGATGCTCCTCGTACCGCCCACGGTGGATTGCGCACGATCGGGGCACGTCAACTGGACGTGGCGATCGAGGGGAGCAGAACTCGGGGGCGAGCCTGGCCTGGATGTCCTGGTCTTGTTGTGCCTGAGGAATCGAAGCTATCGATTTCTCCGATGGCTCACATTGGAATCATCTGGGCACCATTGAATTTGCTCGAAAACGCGGCAGTTGCTGGTTACACTTTACCGGCGAAATCCTTCGAAGAGTCTAGAGCCGGGGTTTGGCCGATTGTCAGGACCCCAACATGCCGCCGGCAAGAATACCCCCGCCGGCTGGTGATTTTCCGACAATTCTCGGCCGATCAATATCGTGGCTTGCTTGACTAGCTGGCCCGCGGGAACGGGCCTTCCCCAATGCAAGGACTGCGCACACAAGGATTGAGGCATACTTGTCATGACCGGAATCCTCGCTTGGTTCCTCTCCATCGTGTTATTCCATCCCGAAGAGCGTGAGATGAGCGAGCAGTTGGCTTCGGGCTACGTGGGCAATTTTTATGGTCCAACGGCCACGGAAGCCCGGCGCGAGGGGAGGATGCCTCCGATCGTCATGACCCCTCATATGGCGCGCTGGGACCGATGGGGCCGTCAGGTGCTGCGCGATGGCGACATCGTTTTCCGCCGGGGTGATGCCCGCCTCCTGCACGGCTATTTCCCGATGAGCCGATTCCTGGCCAATTGCAGCAATAGCCCGTTCTCGCATACTGGTGTCGTGTCTATGGAGGAAGAGGGGCCGGTGGTTTACGATACCACGCCGCCACGGGCGTGGCCCGGCAGCCGTTCTGCGTCTGGATCCTCGACAACGTCGGCTGGATCGGCGTCAAGCGGTTGCGTCCGGAGTATCGCCGGGCCATCCCCGAGGTCATGGCCTACTGTCACAGGGTGTATCAGGAGCAAGTGCCGTTCGACTACGAGCTCTCCCTCGACGACAAGGCGCTTTCTTGCGTCGAGATGACCCAGAAAGCTTTCATGGCCGCCGGGATCGAGCTGTCCAAAGCCATCAGGGTGGGCGACATGGAGCGCGCCCCCGAGTTCCCCGTTTGCATGTTCGGTCTGCGGTTTGCCTCACAATACACGATGGACAAGCCCTTGACGTTCGACACCCCGGTCTACTTCCCCGGGAATGAACGGCATGGTATCTGGTCGGCCAAGCAACTCATGACGGTCGTCCCGCCAACTTTTGCACCGGGCTTTCCCGACCTGACGAGCGAGGACGAGGTCCTGCCCACTTCATTGATTCCCGCGGATCCCGAAAGGCCCCAGGCCAAGAAGGTGTCCACCTCGAAGCCTTCCTCTCGAGGCAACGAGCCACGCCATCGCGGGACCTGAGGGATACGGGATCTCCTTCTCTCGCGTCCTCATGGCCTTCCCGCCCATGGTTCGGGTAGGCGATACGACTCACGGCCGCCTCGTTATTGGTCGACCACATCCGGCGCGGGCGGCGTCAGGGTCAACGTGCCGAGATCCATCGGTTTGTGGTCGGGGCCGGAGGGCGTGACGAAGTATATCTCCAGCACGGCGATCCTGGTCGGAACGTTGTTCGGGTCCTTAGACGAGTCGAGGGCAACGGTCTCGAACTCGAAGTTCAGCCGGTAGCGGCCCCCCGGAACGTCGTCGAGGCGGAATGAGCCGTCCGGCTCGACCTTCACAACGTAGGCGTTGGCCCGCTCGTAGTACCTCCGTCCTTCCTCGGTCTGGAAGTACGCACGCCACCACCTCTGCTGCTTCTCAGTGACCCATTCCTGGAAGCCTTCGGGGAACCGCGGTGTTGGCTGCACGAACCGGAGCCGGCCCGTGACGGAGTCGAGGTCGAACGATGGCAGCCCTGCGGCCCGAGTGATGCGGCCGATGACCGGCCGACCCGCGCCCCCTAGCGTGAGTTCGACCTGCTGACCCGATGCGATGTCCACCCCTCGGCGATGCGAGTGATACGACGTGCCGTCGGCAAACCAGTGCGGCCGGAAGATCATCGCGTGGCCCGGCGCGACCCGATCCATCAAGAACCGACCATCGGCGTCGGTCAGAGCCCGCGAGGTCAAGGATACCGCAGGCTCCCCGCGATGGTCGGACTGCGAGACCACCGCGCCGACGAGCCGGCCCACCCCGACGTTCGTCCCGACTCGGAGTTGTCCGCGGATTCCGCCCCAGGGCTCGAGGGTCACTATCGGTTCAGCGATCAGCTCCTCGAGCGTACGCTGGGCGAGACCCCGATCGCTCACCACGACGATCCGGCCGCCCTGGTCGGGGATCGCAATAGAGAACCTCCCGTCGGGCCCCGTCCGGACGACATCTCCTGGCCAGCCTCGCGCCAGCCGTCCGTTGTAGATGATCGGCGCAGGCCGGCCCGGGACGGCGACTGCGACCTCGGCTCCGACGACCGGCGAATTATCAGGCGCGCGCACCACTCCTTTGATCCAGGGATGCTTGTGCAAGGCGAAGTCGCAGGTCTGTTCGCCCTCCTTGACATCGTATCTCCACGAGATCGCCGGAGCATATCCCTCGGCCTCGACGCGGATAACCAGCATTGTGTAATAGAAATCCGGCATCTCGTCCGGAGGGCTCAATCTGGGAAAGCGGACTTCGTAGTGGCCGCCGACGATCGTGGCGCCTCGACCGAGAGACCAGTCCGGCGGGTCCTCGTCATCCTCGGGAGCGAAATCGTGGGTCCAGACGACACCCTCGATCAGTCGGAATTGGTCGATCGGCCGGCCCGTCTCGGCGTCAACAACCTTTCCACGCAAGCGGAATGGGGGCGGCATCGTGACGACGAACTCGCCGTCCTGCGCGCCCGGACCGAACCGGCGGAACCTCTGGCCATCTGCCGGGTTTTCCACGTTCAGGACCATGACCTCGAGGGGCGCGCTCGTCGCCTGGAATTGGCCATCAGGCATCTGTCTCACAGGGCGGATGGCTAACCAAGTCGGTTGCGGCGCGTTCGTCCACCGGAAGCGTCCATCGGTGTCGGTATCGGCTCGCCAGCCGAGCAGGTCCAGATGCCCCTTGAACTCGGGCGTGACCCTCGTCCCGGCAATGGGCCGTCCCTTGGCGTCGAGGACACGCCCCCGGATCGTCCGTCCCGGCCCCAGGCAAAATATCAGCGGCGGCTTGCAAGGCCCGTCCCGGGCGATCTGCGTTGCGTCGCTGGCGAAGAAGTTTGCGGGCATGGAGGCAAAGGGCTCCGGTTCGATCGACAGGTCGCGGGCGGGTGTCTTTGCGTCGTTGGGGGCGAACGGGACCACCGCCATCAAAGGCGGACCTGGATTCGAGTCGGGCGGACCGAGCCAGACCTGTTTCACGTCCCTCGCCAGACCCGGCACTTCGGCCGTGATCAGGGAGATCCCAGGCGGGCGGTTCGCGAATTGAAACCGGCCATCGGCCCCGGATTTCACACGGACCTGGTCGTCCTCCTGAGTGGCGCCCCAACAGACGACCGCGGCCGCTTCGATCGGCTTGCCTTTCCGATCGGTGACCGTGCCGTGCAGGGTGAAGCCGGTTTCCATCACCATCGTCGCGGTCAGGGCGCGGAGTTCTTTGATCGGCAGGCGCCGATCGAAGTCTCGACGGCTGCTGAGGAAGCGAGGGTGCTCGACACGAAAGCGCATCTCGCCGGTTTCCCGCGAGGCCGGGAGGATCGTGGATCGCCATCGGCCCTCGGAATCGGTGGTGAAGCTCGTGTCCCTTGGGAGATCCAGGTATTCGATCTCACTCCGTCGATCGCTGAGCATCGGGAAGACCCGGGCACCGGCAACGGGCCGGCCCCGATCGTCGCGCAGGACTCCGCCGATCGGGGTGCCTCGATCGAGGATCACATTGTAGGTCGCGGGGATTCCCTCGAACTCGAACTCCCGGTTATGACCCCACATGACACGGACGGGAACAAAACCATCTTTCCACGCGAGGACGGCGAAGTGATGCGATTTCCCGGCGTTGGACGGGATCGGGATGGCGCAGCGACCCTGTGCATCCGAGGTGCCCTGGAATTCCGGTTTGTCCTCGCGACCCGGCAAGGATTGGATCGCCACGCCCCCAATGGGCTTTTCCCCGTCGCGCTCGACAACGCGGAGATTCAGGATACGGGGTTTCGTTCCCGTGCCGGCTAGTGCGGACCCTGGCGTCCCGGCCGCACAAGTTGAAATCGCAAGAACCAGGAAGAGCACCGGGACAGATGCAGGAATCGTGACCATCGATGACTCCTTTCGATGCGATGACCTGCCCGCTCCGTATCGGAACCTGCCAATCATACTGAAGGCCCGCAAGTCCTGGGAGGCCGATTCCGTATGATGAGGGCGCGCCGGGCTCTTCGAGCCATGGCTGATACCGACCAGGATGACGTTACAGGTCGAAGCCGATGGTGCGAAGATCAGACCAGCTCCGGAAAACCTGCCGGTCATCCTCTTCAAGCTTGCCGGCAGAACCGGCAGAATGAACACAGCGAGCCCCGAGTGATCGGAACGAGGAGTGTCGGGACACGGATCTCGAACGGATCGTGGAGGGGCACGACCCGGATGACCGCCCTGATGCCCAGAGTCTGCAGGGCCATGGTGGCGATCGACAAGCGTATCGCCACAAAGCGCTGAGGCAGCCATGTCATCGAGACACAATTATGAATGAGCAGATTGTGGAAATCTTCGGCCAGAGGTACTGGATCGCTCTAGCCGTTGTAGCGATCCTGGTCCTGGGCAATCAGGTGTTGGTCCAGCCGTATTTGATCCAACTGATGACCGATGCCCCCTTGATCAATGTTGCCGGTCGGCAGCGTATGCTCAGTCAGCGCCTGGTCAAGGCTGCCCTGGCCATCGAAGGCGGGCGGGGCGGAGGGGCGCAGGCTTATCTCGAAGAGATGAGACAGGTGCTCGGAATCTGGTCCGTCTCCCAGGAACAACTCCTTCGCGACGAAGAGGCTCCATCACGAGTCGGCCGGAGTAGTGAGATCGTGCGGGACAGGCTGCAGGGCCTCTATCCCTACTATGTGAAGATGCGCGACGCGGCGCGGCAGATGACGCAAGACGACAACGAATTCCGGCACGGCATCGCCAGGGTACGGGAGGAAGTGGGAATCATCCTCGACAACGAGGCCGAATACCTCCGACGAATGGATCAAGTCGTCGGACTTTACGAGAGAGAAGCACGAGGTCGGGTCGCCGACCTTCGTCGTATCGGATGGATCGTCACGGGCTTGATCCTGGTGACCCTCGCGGCGATCGGCCTGTTCATCCTCCGACCGGCGGCTGCACTGATCCGGCGCCGGATCTCCGAGTTGAAGCAGGCGCGTGACGATCTGGAGGCCGGAGTCCTCTTGCGGACCCGCGAGTTGGAGTTCGCCGGCGAGCGGCACCGTGCGCTCGTCGAGCAATTCAGTCACGTCGCACGCACGACGACGATCGGCGAAATGGCCTGCGGCTTGGCCCACGAGCTCAACCAGCCGTTGGGTGCCATCGCCAACTACGCCGAGGGCTGTCTGGTCGAACTCGCGGCGCCACAGCCGGCCCTGGATGAAGTCCGTACTGCGGTGGAGCGACTGCTGGCCACGACGCTCCGCGCCGGCCAGATCATCGACCGGATCCGCAAGTTTGTAACCCGCCATGAACTGAGGCGCGAGAGATTCGAGCCGAACCGAGTCGTCGAGGAGGTCCAGGAGATCCTCCGCGGAGAGGCCGAACAGCGGGGGATTGCCGTCCGGGTAGAGCTGGCACCCGATTTGCCTTATCTGTGGGGCGATCCCATTCAGATTCAGCAGGTCCTCGTGAATCTGGTTCGAAATGCTTTCGAGGCTCTCGCGGCGCAACCGCTTCAGCCCATGTTAGTTATGCAGACACAGCGAGCCGAGTCCGGGGGTGTCGAATTCGCCGTCATCGACAATGGAGAGGGGATCGATCCCGAGTCACTGGACCGGGTTTTTGATGCGTACTTCAGCACGCGTGCCGGTGGGCTGGGCATGGGCCTGGCGATCTGCCGAACCCTCATCGAGGCCCACCAGGGGCGGATCAGCGTCACATCCTGTCCCGGCGCCAGAACAAGCTTCCACTTCAGGCTTCCGTCCGGCAGTATCGACGATGGATCAGTCAGCAGTTTACATCGTGGATGACGACCCCGACATGCGGGACTCGCTGCGCTGGCTGATGAAGACCGTCGGGCTCCGCCCCGCAGACATTCGCCTCAGCCGCCGAATTCCTCCGCGATTTCACCCCGGACGGGCCTGGTTGCGTGATCCTCGACGTGCGGATGCCGGGAACAAGCGGTCTCGACCTCTTCGAAGAATTGGTCGCGCGTGGCGAAGGCATGCCCGTCATCTTCATCACGGCATATGCCGATGTCACGATGGCGGTTCGGGCCATGAAGTCCGGTGCCGTCGAATTCGTCGAGAAGCCGTTCAATCGCCAGACTCTCCTGGACAAGGTCCAGCGCGCGATCAAGAACGACACCGAGCGCCGCGGCCGGATCGCCAATCGCGAGAAGCTGGCACTGAGATTCGACCGGCTGACCGACAAGGAGCGCGAGGTCCTCGAATTGATCAAGGAGGGGCGGCCGAATAAGGAAATCGCGAGCTCGCTCCAGATCACGCCCCGAGCCGTCGAGCTGAGGCGATCGAGCCTTATGCGCAAGCTCGGGGTCCGCTCACTGATCGAACTCCTGCGGCTGACCGTCGTCCACGAGGTCGGGTTAGAAGGCGTCCGCGACCCGAGTTGAGACGTCGTCCCGGGACCAGTTCCATTGAGCGCGCTGGGGCGGGAGAGCGACGAGGATTAGTGCTCCCAGACAACCCGACTGGTCCTTGCGCACGAGCGAGTCTGGCCAGCTCTGGCACCGCGAGCGTGCCTTGATCTTTAGCAATCGCGCCCAAAGCCTGGGCGGGCCTCGATCTCGGGTCCATGCGGTTGACCCTTCGGTTTTGCGCAAGCCCTTGAAGGGAAACCGAAGCCATCCGAAACTGGCTTTCGTCGTTCCGAAGCGATTCACCTTAGATGTGACGGCTGGCCCATAGCTCGGCACGAGCTCTGCTTCTTGCCTCATCCGCTGATCGCCATCTGGTTCCTCTCCTCACCGGCAGTGCTTGGCGGCCACACCTGCACAGCCATTCGAGTGAAGCCCGAGCGGCGATTCCTCGTCCTGACGCCGGACATTCGACCGGAGCTTTGTTTTTATGAACTTCGCTGGATCGCAGGTTACGATGCCGGTGCTGGACCGAGAGCCAGCGTTCGGGGCGATCCTGCCGAACGCCGGCCTGATCGGTTCCTTCCTGGAGGAGCAGTGGGACCTCAGCGCCGTGGAGCGGTTCGCACAGATCCACGAAGACGCGGATGCGCCGCTCCAGGGCCGGTACTACTCGGCCCTGATGCCGGCCCAACCCCCGGGTCCTGGGCAGCAGTATGCGTTCGAGGTTGACCTTGACCGATGTTCCGGCTGCAAGGCATGCGTGGCAGCTTGCCACAACCTCAACGGGTTAGACGAAGGCGAGTCCTGGCGCGAGGTGGGCCTGGTCCTTGGTGGACAGCCGGGGCTGCCGATCCTTCAGCATATAACAACCGCGTGCCATCATTGTCTGGAACCGGCCTGCCTGACCGCCTGCCCGGTCGACGCCTACGAGAAGGACCCAGTCACGGGGATCGTCCGGCATCTCGACGACCAGTGCTTCGGTTGCCAGTACTGTACCTTGGCCTGCCCGTACGATGCGCCCAGGTTTCACGCGGGCAAGGGAATCGTCCGCAAATGCGACATGTGCAGCGATCGACTCGCGGCCGGTGAGGCCCCGGCTTGCATCCAGGCCTGCCCGCACGAGGCGATCGTTATTCGGATCGTAGATCGCAAAGAGGTCATCGCGCGGGCCGAGGCTGGTGTGTTCCTGCCCGGTGTGCCGGATCCGGGATCCACTCTACCAACAACCTTTTACCGGTCGAGCCACCTGCGGGGACCCGGGGACGTGTTGCCGGCGGATGACCACCGCCTCGAGCCCGAGCACGCTCACTGGCCACTGGTCGTCATGCTCGTGCTGACTCAACTGGCGGTCGGCGGCTTCGTGGTAGAACTGGCCGCCGTCGCAGGCGGGGCGACCCACGGCGTCGGCACGGTCCTCCACACCGCCCTCTGCCTCGGCATGGGATGGGCGGGGCTGATAGCGAGCGTCCTCCATCTGGGCCGGCCACTCTATGCTTACCGAGCGATCATCGGCCTGAGGCATTCGTGGCTCAGTCGCGAGGTGCTCGCCTTCGGGTTCTTCGCGGCACTCGCGACTGTCTCCGTGGCGCTGGATCTCTTTCGACCGGTCTGGGTGCCCGTTTCGGCGGGGTTGCGATTGGCTCTGCTCGGGGCCGTTGTCGCGTCGGGAGTGGCGGGCCTTGCTAGCTCGGTGATGGTCTACCACGCCGTTCGACGGGAGTTCTGGCGCGCGTGTTACGTCGGGATCAAGTTCGCGGGAACCGCGGTTGTACTCGGCCTGGCCACTGCACTGGCGGCGCTGGGCATCGCTCAGGTCGGCGGCGCCGACGCACTTGACGCGATCTCGTCGTTTCCTTTGTGGCTCGTGGCAATGGGCTTGATCGCCTCTTCGTTCGCCAAACTCGGGTTCGAGGCGAAGCTCGTTCGCGACTTCTCCCGGTCCGATGTGAGAACATTGCAAAGAACGGCACTCCTGCTTCGCGGGGCGCTGAATCGACAGTCCAGGCTACGACAATCGCTTGGCCTGGCGGGCGGCGTCGTCTTGCCGGCGCTGGCCATCTCGGCAGCGGCCTGGGGCGCGTCCCGGAACGACGGCGGCAATTGCGATCCTCGCGCTGGCGACATCGATCGGAGCGGAGACTGCCGAGCGGTACCTGTTCTTCGCCGCGGTTGTCAGGCCGAAGATGCCGGGAGGGCTGCTGCCGTGACGATCGCCAGCGGGAGCCCGACACTGCTCGACCGCGCACTCAACTTCGTCCGTGCCCGCGACGGCCGATTGACTCGCGAACTGCTCAGGGCTCAGGGCGGGTTTGGGCTGGGGCAAGTCCCCGCCGGCAAGACACCCGACGCGACGACGGGGATGGTCTGTGGCTTCTGTTCCACGGGCTGCGGCCTCACCATCCACATCCGCAATGGCGAGGCGGTTAATCTCACCCCGACGACCAACTACCCCGTGAATCGCGGCCTGGCCTGTCCCAAGGGCTGGGAAGCGCTGAGCGTCCTGGATGCCCCCGACCGCGCCACGGTGCCACTCCTGAGGGCGCGGATGGCCAGCAGTCGCCGGTCGACTGGCACACTGCGCTGACGGCGATGACAGACCGGTTCCGAGCGATCCAGGCGGCCCACGGCGACGAGTCCATCGCCTTCCTGAGCACGGGTCAGATCGCCACCGAAGAAATGGCGATGCTCGGGGCCTTGACCAAGTTCGGCATGGGTGTGGTTCACGGCGACGGCAACACGCGCCAATGCATGGCGACGGCCGTCGTGGCCTACAAGCAGGCGTTCGGGTTCGATGCCCCGCCTTACTCCTACGAGGATCTTGAGGAGTCGGATTGCATCGTCCTGATCGGCGCAAATGTCTGCATCGCCCACCCGATCCTCTGGGAGCGGGTGATGCGTAACCGCAACTCGCCAGAGATCATCGTCGTCGATCCCCGGAGGACCGAGACGGCGATGGCCGCCTCGCTCCACCTTCCGGTGCGGGCCAAGACCGACCTCGTGCTTCTCTATAGCCTGGCAAACGTGCTGATCCGTAACCGTTGGATCGACCGGCCGTTCATCGAGGCCCATACGACCGGATTCGACGAATTCGCCGCCTTCGTCCGCCCCTTCGATGATGAGCGGGTGGCCGGCGAGACTGGTCTGAGCGCCGAAACGATCCACGATGCAGCACGGCGAATCCACGAGCGCTCACGCGTCTCCTTCTGGTGGACGATGGGCGTCAACCAGAGCCATCAGGGTGTGCGCACGGCGCAGGCGATCATCAACCTGGCGCTCATGACGGGTCAGATCGGACGGCCGGGGACCGGGGCCAACTCGATCACCGGCCAGTGCAACGCGATGGGCTCCCGACTGTTCTCGAACACCACCAATCTTCTTGGGGGACACGACTTCGCCAACCCCTTGCACCGCGCCAAGGTCGCCGGACTGCTCGGGATCCCTGAGGAACGGATCCCCAGGAGCGCGAGCTGGGCCTACGATCAGATCCTCGATGGCATTCGAGATGGCAAGATCCGTGGCCTGTGGGTGATCGGCACTAACCCGGCCCACTCCTGGATCGACCAGGACCGTCTCCGCGCCATCCTCGACCGGCTGGACTTCTTGGTGGTGCAGGACATGTACCACTCGACCGAGACGGCCCGACTTGCCGACCTAGTGTTGCCGGCGGCCGCCTGGGGTGAGAAGGAGGGTACATTCATTAACTCCGAGCGGCGGATCGGGCTGATCAAGAAAGTGCGCCGCGCCCCGGGCCAGGCCCTGTCCGACTTCCACATCTTCAAGCTCGTCGCTCATTACTACGGTTGCGGCTCGATGTTCGCCCTGTGGGAATCGCCCGAGGCGGTCTTCCGGTCCCTAAAGACGCTCACGACGGAGATGCCCTGCGACATCTCCGGCATCACGGACTACCACATGCTCGACGAGACCGGCGGTATCCAGTGGCCGTTCCCGACCGAGGGCGCGGATCTCGCTCCGCAACGGCGTCTCTTCGTCGACGGCCGTTTCTACCACAAGGACGGCCGC
Source organism: uncultured Planctomycetota bacterium (assembly GCA_963845755.1). Classification (GTDB taxonomy): domain Bacteria; phylum Planctomycetota; class Planctomycetia; order Isosphaerales; family Isosphaeraceae; genus CAWJTV01. The sequence goes on along the minus strand of CAWJTV010000005.1, from coordinate 395,599 downwards.
GCCCGGTTCGTCTTCGAGGAGCCGCGCCCGACGCCCGAGCCACCGGGCGGCGAGTTTCCTCTCCAGCTCCTGACCGGCCGAGGTAGTGCCGCACAGTGGCATACCCAGACACGTACGGGCAAGTCCGATATCCTGCGGAAGTTGTATCCCCAGGACCCCTACGTCGAGATCAACCCTGCCGACGCCGAGGGTCTCGGCTTGCGGCCCGGCCAGTGGGTGATCGTCGAGTCACGCCGGGGGCAGGCTCGCGTCCGAGCGTTCCTGACTCCGACCGTCCCGATTCGACATCTCTTCTTGCCCATGCACGACGGATCCACCAACCGACTGACCGACGCCGTCTTCGATCCCGAGTCCCGGCAGCCCGCCTACAAGGCCTGCGCGGCGCGGGTCCGGGCGATCCGGCCCGATGAGCTCGTACCGGGGACGCCGCTCGGCACAGTGTTCCCACAAACAACCACCATGGGGAGCCTACTCCAATGATCGCCCGGAATCGCCCGCAGAAAACCGTGGTGGTGATCGGTAATGGGATGGTCGGTCACCGGTTTTGTGAGCGGCTGGTGGAGTACGACGTCGACCAGAACTACCAGATCGTGACATTCTGCGAGGAGCCTCGGCCTGCTTATGATCGCGTCAACCTGTCGAAATACTTCGAGCGGCGCGAGGCCGAGCATCTGAAGCTGGCCTGCACGACGTGGTACGCCAAGAAGGAGATCACACTCCACGTCGGCGAGCGCGCCACGGCTATCGACCGCGAGCGTCGGATCGTCATCTCGTCAACGGGCCGCGAGATCAAATACGACACCGTCGTCCTGGCGACCGGCTCTTCGCCGTTCGTGCCGAAAGTCCCCGGTGTTGATAAGAGGGGAGTGTTCGTTTATCGAACTATTGAAGACCTCGAAGGAATCCTCGCCTACGCCGGGGAGGCGGCGTCCGCGGCGGTGATTGGCGGCGGCCTGCTCGGACTCGAGGCCGCGAAGGCGGTCCGCGAGCTCGGGCTGGAGACCCACGTCGTCGAGTTCGCCCCGCGGTTGATGCCCCGCCAGGTCGACGACGCCGCGCGCGGACGCTGCTCGAGAAAATCGAGGGGATGAATGTCCGAGTCCATCTGGGGAAGGCCACGCAGGAGTTCCTGGGCAACGGCAAGGTTGAGGGTCTGGCGTTTGCAGACGGCGGGCGGCTCGAGGTCAACATGGTGGTCATCTCGGCCGGCATCCGGCCCCGCGACGAGCTGGCCCACGACTGCGGACTCGCAACTGGCCGGCGCGGCGGGGTCGTCGTGGATGACAATATGCGGACCTCAGATCCCGACATCTTCGCCATCGGCGAGGTCGCCGCACACCGGGATATGGTCTACGGCCTGGTCGCGCCCGGGTACGCGATGGCCGAAGTCGCCGCGGCGAACCTTACGGGGGCGCCTAGGGCCTTTTCCGGATTCGATATGTCAACCAAATTGAAGCTCATGGGTGTAGACGTCGCCAGCTTCGGCAACCCGTTTAACGAGACCGAGGGGGCGCGGGCGCTGACGTACCACGATCCGTTCGGAGGCGTTTACAAGAAGCTGGTCTTCAATCGCGAGGGCACCCGTCTGCTGGGCGGCATCCTGGTTGGCGACGCCTCGGACTTCGGCGCGTTGCTCGGCCTGTTCAAGAGCGAGAAGCCGCTCCCGATCTCACCGGGCGACATGCTCTCCGCGGGCAAGGGCGCCGCTTGCAGTAACGACAGCGACGCCCAGGTCTGCTCGTGCAACAACGTCAGCGAAGGTCAGATCCGCGACGTGATCCGGGACGGGAAGATCACGACCGTCGTGCAGGTCAAGGAGTGCACGCAAGCCGGCACCGGCTGCGGCGGCTGCCTGCCGCGGGTTACTGAACTCCTCAAGGCGGAGCTTAAGGCAGCGGGCGCACGGGTCGACAACCGGCTCTGCGATCACTTCGCGTACAGCCGGCAGGAACTCTATCAGATCGCGATGATCAAGCAGATCCGGACGTTCGACGACCTGATCGCGTCGCACGGCCGCGGGCAGGGCTGCGAGATCTGCAAGCCGGCAGTCGCTTCAATCATGGCGACGATCTGGAACGAGAACGTCCTCGACGCGGCCCACGCGACGCTGCAAGACACCAACGACCGCTTCCTGGCCAACATCCAGCGTGGCGGTCTGTACTCGGTGGTCCCGCGCAGTTCCCGGCGGCGAGATCACGCCGGAGAAGCTCATCGTCTTGGGCACGGTTGCGCGGAAATACGGCCTCTACACCAAGATCACGGGAGGTCAGCGCATCGACCTCTTCGGGGCGCCGGTCAACCGCCTTCCGGAGATCTGGGCCGAGCTGGTCGCGGCCGGCTTCGAGAGCGGCCATGCGTATGGCAAGGCGGTCCGAACTGTTAAGAGCTGCGTCGGCTCGACCTGGTGCCGGTACGGCGTCCAGGACTCGGTCGGGTTCGCCATCCGGGTCGAGATGCGCTACCGGGGGCTCCGCGCCCCGCACAAGCTCAAGGGGGCTGTTTCAGGCTGCGTCCGGGAGTGCGCCGAGGCCCAGGGCAAGGACTTCGGACTGATCGCCACAGAAAAGGGTTACAACCTCTACGTCTGCGGTAACGGCGGCGTGCGGCCGCGGCATGCCGACCTACTCGCTGCCGACCTCGACGAAGAGACGGCGCTTCAGTATCTCGACCGGTTCCTGATGTACTACATCCGGACCGCGGACCGGCTGACCCGGACGTCGGTCTGGCTCGAGAACCTGGAGGGCGGGATCGAGTACCTCCGCGACGTGATCGTCAACGATCGTCTCGGCATCGCGGATGAGCTCGAAGAGCAGATGCAAGGGCTCGTGGATTCTTACCAGTGCGAATGGAAGGCCGTTGTCAACGACCCGGAAAAGCGGCGGTTCTTCAAGCAGTTCGCCAACACCGACGAGGCGACCTCGGGCGTGGAGTTCGTGTCGGAGCGAGGCCAGAAGCACCCCGCCGATTGGCCTAGCGACTTCGTCCCCATCGAGCAGCTCGGGATCCGGCAGCCGCTCGAACGGAAGGACGGATCGCACGAGTTCGGGCACACTCCCCGCTGGGTCCGCGTCGGGTCGGTCAGCGACTTCCCCCGCGACGGCGGCCGCGCGATCAAGCACGGCGATGCCGAGATCGCCGTCTACCGATTCGATTCCCGGGGCGAGTGGTACGCCAGCCAGAATACCTGCCCTCACAAGCTCGAAGCCGTCCTCTCTCGCGGCATCCTCGGTGATCATCAAGGCGTTCCCAAAGTCGCCTGCCCGATGCACAAGAAGACGTTCTCGCTCGAGACGGGGGAGTGCCTGACCGGCGAGTCGTACCGGGTTGAAGTCTTCCCAATGCGGATCGAAGGGGAAGACGTGTACGTCGAGCTGCCGCCCGTGAAGGAGATGCAACGCCGTGCCCGAGCCTCCAAGCCATGCGCGGTGGCCTGCGTCTAGGCCGCCGTACGAATGAGTGGCGCACCCCACGGCGCGTGTCGCGCGCATGATCCGAGCGTCAACCGCCTGAAAGCTGTCTACCTGAGAACAGGTGGAATAACAGGTGAAGCACCCGTACACTATATTCATCGGCGTCAATAAAATAAATAAATTATTTTAATATTTATATATATAGATTTAATTTATGCAACCTCATCGCGAGCTGCTCGCAACGATCCGACTCCGATATCCCGAAACCCGGAGCCTCGAAGCAATGAACTTGAGCGAATTCCGCCGTGCCGGCCATGTGCCAACCTTGCTGAGTGCCTTCCTGTATTTCGGTGTGAGCTGCATGGTTTGGCTTATCCCCGCGGCGCTGGCGAACTCGATCGCGTCGGAGTATGGCCTATCGGACATGCAGAAGGGCTTGATGGTGGCGGTGCCGCTTCTCGGCGGGGCCGTGCTGCGACTGGTGATGGGACTCTTGACCGACCGGATCGGCGCACGGCGGACGACCATTCTGGGGATGTCGCTGTCGACGCTGCCCTTGCTGCTCGGCTGGCTCTGGGCGGACAGCTTCGCCACGCTGCTGCTGGTCGGCCTGCTGCTGGGCGTGGCGGGGGCGAGCTTCGCCGCGGCGTTGCCGCTGGCAGGCCGCTGGTATCCGCCGCGTTTTCAGGGGCTGGTGATGGGGATCGCCGGCGCCGGCAACTGCGGTACAGCCCTGGCCACGTTCTTCGGTCCGCGGCTCGCCGCGACCTGGGGCTGGCACGCCGTGTTCGGCCTGGCGCTGATCCCACTCCTGGCGACGCTCACTGTGCTCCTGATCATCGCCAAGGACAGTCCCGATCAGCCGCCGCCTCGGCCCTTTACCGACTATGCCGCCGTGCTCAAGCTCGCCGACACCTGGTGGTTTTGCTTCTTTTACGCGATCACTTTCGGTGGGTTCGTCGGGCTGGCGAGTTTCCTGAACGTCTTCTTCCTCAGCCAGTACGGACTCTCGAAGGTCGAGGCGGGCGGCTTCGCCACGCTCTGCGTGATCGCCGGCTCTCTGCTGCGGCCCCTGGGTGGTTATCTCGCCGATCGGTTCGGGGGCGTCCGGGTGCTGACTGCACTTTATCTGGTCGTCGGCGCCACGATGCTGGGCATGTCGGCCCTGCCGTCGCTGTTCGCCGGGACGGTCCTGTTGTTCGCGGTCATGACGGCGCTGGGTATGGGCAACGGGTGCGTGTTCCAGATCGTCTCGCAGCGGTTTCCCAGGGAGATCGGCGTGGTGACCGGGATCGTCGGGGCGGCCGGCGGGCTCGGCGGCTTCGTGCTGCCGATCGTCCTGGGCGTATTGAAACAGACGTTGGGCAGCTTCGGCGGGGGCTTTCTCGCGTTCGCGCTGGCCGGCGGGCTCGGCGGGGCGTTGACACTGGCTTCCGTGAGCCGGGGCTGGCAGGGTCTCTTCTTGGGAGAGGGCGGACGGGCTGTGGAAGGCGCTCGGGTCCCGCACTCCGCCCTGACCAAGGCCGAGGTCGTCGCCTGAGCCTCGTTCGCCGCACCGGCACGACCGAGCGACACGTCTACGCGAGATCGCTTCACGATCGGATCGTGACTCGCGCGAGGGCCGTCGCCGGCCTGACCGACACTGTGGCGGACGAACTGCTCGACTGGAATGCGCTGTCGCCCCCGTACACGATCGTGACCGACTTCTTCCGCACCGTGCTGGGCTTGACGGACACGGTCGCCGACCCGCTGTTGAGCGGGACGATGCTGATGACCTTGAGTTTCTTCTTCTGCCTGACCTCGAAGGTGACGGTGCCGGAGGGCACACCAGCCCCGGGCGGTAAAGGCTGGACCTCCGCATCGAGGCTCAGTGACGCGACTTTCTTCCTCTTGTTGACGGCCCGCGGCACCAGGATCACCCGGGTATCGGCCTTAGTAACTGATACCAAGGTAGAGCTGGACGTCGCGGCGAGAAGGTTGTTATTGCCGCTGTAGGTGGCGACGATGGGGTTCGAGCCCATGCCGAGGGCCGAGGTGGTGATCGAAGCTCGACCCGAGGCGTCAAGAGGAACGGTGGCAAGCGTCGTGCCGCCGTCGGTGAACAGGACGGACCCGGCCGGGGTCCCGGGGCCCGTGACGGTCGCCATGAGAATGATCGGTTGGCCGAAAACGGCCAAGTTGCCGGAGGATGTGAGCACGACCGTCGAGGGAGCCTGGGCGATCGTGAAGGAGATCGGCGAGGACTGGGTCGCGGCGAAGTCGGTGCTGCCGGGGAACGCGGCAACGACGGTGTAGGTCCCCGTGGGGGCCGGCGGCGTCGACCCGAGTTTGGTGCCCGAGGTCCCCGACCCGGCGTAGTAGGTCAATCGGGGACTGACGTTTTCCAGGGTGGCGGCGGGCGGGTTGCCCGTCCCGCTCAGTGTGACGGACGCCGAGAAGGGGCTGGCATTGAACGTGCCGCCGGGCGCGGAAACCGAGATCGCCGCTGGTGCCAGGGTGACCGTGAGCGTCCCGGCCACGTAGGTGATCGCATAGTTGGGATCCACGGCACCTGAGGCCGTGATCGGATAACCGCCGGACACGACCGGGCTCGTCGCGGTCGCGGTCGTTGACAGCGACGGCGGGGTGGCAAGGCTGGCCGCCGTGTCGCCGTTGACGAAGCCGCTGTAGCTCGCCGTTAAGGCCGGCAGCGCCGCACCGTAGACCTTCGTCGCGTCGCCCGCCGTGATGGTCAGCGTGGCCGGGGTAACCGTCAACGTTCCCGGCGCGTAGGTGATGGTGTAATTGCCCAGGCCCGTGCCGCCAGCGTTGGAGACCGCGATCGCGTAAGGCGAGCCGGCGGCGCCGGCGGTCGCGGCGGCGCCGGGGCTAGTCAGCGTGACGGTGCTGACCGTGTCGCCGTTGACGAGTCCGGAGGTGGTGAACTCGGTCCCGGCGAGGGTCAACGTCTGGCCGTAGGTCTTGCCGGCATTCTTGGCGGTGATCGTCAGCGCCGCCGGGTTCACCGTGAGCTGACCATTGATATAGGTGATGGTGTAATTGCCCAGGCCCGTGCCGGCGGCGGAGGAGACGGTGATGGAATAGGGCGAGCCGGCGACCGTGACAGTCGCCGCCGCTCCCGGGCTGTTCAGCGTCACGCTGCTGACCGTGTCGCCGTTGACGAGTCCGGAGGTGGTGAACTCGGTCCCGGCGAAGGTCAACGTCTGGCCGTAGGCCTTGCCGTCATTCTTGGCGGTGACGGTCAGCAGGGCCGGAGTGATCGTGCCCGTCGACACCGCCACGAATGTGTATGTGTAGTTGTGGCCGCCGTTGCCGTCGTTGACCGTCCCGCTCGGCGTCAGCGTCAGCCCCGTGCCGACATTCCGGGCGCTGTAGGTCTCGGTGAACTCGGGCATGTCACCATTGGCCAAACTTCCCGAGGTGATCTTCGGGACCACCGTCGCGTTCGTCGTGCCGTCGTATGTCTTGGTGTCGGCCACCGCCGCGATCGTGAGCGCCGCCGGGTTGACGGTGAGCTGACCCGGGACATAGCTAATGGTGTAATTGCCCAGGCCGGTGCCGATGGCCGCGGAGGCGGTGATCGCGTAGGGAGAGCCGGCGACTGTGGCCGTCGCCGCCGCGCCGGGGCTTGACAACGTGACGGAGCTGACCGCGTCGCCGTTGACGAGGCCGGAGGCGGTGAACTCAGTCCCGGCGAGAGTCAACGTCTGCCCATAGGTCTTGCTGAGGTCCTTCGCCGCGATTGTCAGCGGCGCCGGGTTCACCGTGAGCTGGCCATTGACATAGGTGATCGTGTAGTTGCCCAGGCCGGTGCCGACGGCGTTGGAGGCTTTGATGGCATAAGGCGAGCCGGCGACCGTGGCCGTCGCCGCCGCCCCCGGACTGTTCAGCGTCACGCTGCCGACCCCGTCGCCGTTGACGAGACCGGAGGTGGTGAACTCGGTCCCGGCGAAGGTCAACGTCTGGCCGTAGGTCTTGCCGGCATTCTTGGCGGTGATCGTCAGCGCCGACGGGTTGACGGTGAGCTGACCCGGGGCGTAGGTGATGGTGTAGTTGCCCAGGCCCGTGCCGACGGCCGCGGTGGCGGTGATCGCGTAGGGGGAGGCGGCGACTGTGGCCGTCGCCGCCGTGCCGGGGCTACTCAGTGTGACGGAGGTGACCGTGTCGCCGTTGACGAGTCCGGAGGTGGTGAACTCGGTCCCGGCGAAGGTCAACGTCTGGCCGTAGGTCTTGCCGGCATTCTTGGCGGCGATCGTCAGCGCCGCCGGGTTGACCGTCAGTTGGCTCGATCCGTCGACCGCGAGGAAAACACGATCGCCGGCGTAGACGTAGGTGACGCTGTAGGCCGTCAAGCTCGCGTTCAGCACCACGTTCGAACGAGTGAATTGGATCGAGAACGAACCGTCGGAGGCGATCGTGGCGTCTTGCGTGACGCTATCGACCGTGACGGCAACGTCCTCGCCAACCGGGACCTGCGAACCGGCTGCGAGCGTGCCCGAGAACGTCACCGTACTGCCATAACTGATCGTCTGGCTGCTCAGCCCCGAAAAGGTCGGCTGAACCTGGTTGGTCAGGGTGAATGAAGCTGAGGAAGTCAGCTCGGATACGGAGGCTGTCACGACGTAGGTGCCGGCGGTCGCATTGGCCGTGGCCGTGATGCTCGCGCGCCCGCTCGAGTCGGTGACCGCCGAGCTGGCACCGAGTGTGGCGCTGGCCCCCGATGACGGCGCACTGAAGCCGATCGTCACGCCCGGGAGCGGTGCGCTTGTATCGTTCTCGGTCAACTCGGCCACCAGCGGAGACGCGAAGGCCTGGCTGACGAACGTGCTCTGAGAGCTTCCCGAGGAGACGGCCAGGGTGTAACCCTGATCCTGGAAGGCCCCGATGTTGACACCGCCGGAACTCGGTCGGGATGCTCCTCGCTGGTCGGTGGTGATACCACTCACGGCCGTGCCCGCGCCGATAGCCGCGCTCCCGGGCAAGAGTGCCAGGGTTTCCGTCGGTCCACCGTACTCGCCGAGTGGAGCCAGATCGGGATCGGCGACGTTGAGCAGGTTGTGGTCGGAAACGCTCAGTCCACCCGAGCCCCCGGTGCCAACCAGGTTAAACGAGCTGGAGCCCGCGACGCTGCCGTGGATGTCGCTCGCGGTGCCGCCGCTCCCGGTATTCCCGGCGACGATTGTGTCCTCCAACGTCGCCGCACCCTGGTTATACAGGCCGCCGCCGGTTCCGCCGGCGGAGTTGCCGCTGATCGTACAGTCGGTCAGGCTCGCCGTGCCGCTGATCGCTAGGCCGCCGCCGCCGCTGGCCGAGTTGCCGCGGATCGTGCAGTTGGTGACGACCAGTGTGCCAACACTTGCCAGCCCGCCACCGTTGTCTTTCGCCAAGTTTCCGGTGATGGTGCAGTCGGCGATCGTCGTCGTGCCCTGGTTATACAGGCCGCCGCCGTTAGTACTGGCCGAGCCGCCGGTGATGGTGAGTTCCGAGATGACGGCGGTCACGCCGGCGGCGACGTCGAACACGCGGCTGTCGCCCCCGCCGCTGATGGTCAACCCCGCTGAAGTGCCTGTGATCGTCTCCGTCCCACCGGTGTCGCTCAGCGCGAGCGGTCCCTGCATCAACGTGATTGTTTGTGCAGTAGCGAAGACCGATGCGTCGAAGGTGATCGTCTCGGAGGCGTCGAGCGCACTGGCCAGGTTGACGGCCTGGCGCAGGTTCAGGTCGCCGGAGACCGAGACCGAGCCGTCGCTGATGGTGTTGACGACCAGCCCGGTCTGAACCTGGAAGGCCCCGATGTCGGGGGGTGAGTCGAGCGACTCGCCACGCTGGTCGGTTGTTACGCCGCTGACCATCGTGCCGTTGTGGATGGCCGCGCTGCCGGGGAGGAGCGCCATGGTCTGGGTCGGGCCGCCGTAGAATCCTAGTGGGGCCAGGCCCAGGGTGCTCAGGTCGCCCAACACGATGTTGCCGGCGCTCCCATTCTGAAGCCCACCCGCACCACCGGGGCCGATCAAGTTATCGCTGCCAGAGACACTGACCGGACCCTGGATGTCGTTGGGAGTAGATCCGTTCGGAAGAGTATTGCCGGCGACGATCGTGTCGGTGAGCGTCGCCTGGGAGTTGGAGCTGAAGTAGCTGGTGTTATACAGCCCGCCGCCGTTACTGGCCGAGTTGCCGCTGACCGTGCATGCGGTCAGATCCATCGTGCCATTACTCTCCTTATACAGGCCGCCGCCCTGATTTGACGCGGAGTTGCCGCTGATGGTGCAGTCGGTCAGGATTGCTGCGTTCGCTTCATAGCTACTACTGCGCAGGCCGCCACCGCTGCCTGCCGTCGCCGAGTTGCCGCTAAGGGTGCAGTCGGTCAGGGTTGCCTTACCCGCACCGCCAATCCTCACCCCTCCTCCGAGTTGAGCCACGTTACCGCTGATGGTGCAGTCGGTCAGGGTGGCCTGGCCCTTCCCCTCGTCCAGGCCGCCGCCGGCGATGCCCGCCATGTTTTCGCTGAGGATGCAGTTGGTCAGGTTGGCTGTGCCGAAATTCCCCACGCCGCCGCCGAAATTGGCCAAGTTGCTGCTGACCGTGCAGTCTGTCAGTTTGGCTGTGCCGGAATTGTACAGGCCGCCGTAACCCTTGCCAGAGTTGGACTCGAGGGTGCAGTCGGTCAAGTAGGCCGTGCCCTGATTGTCCAGGCCGCCGCCACCGCCAGGGTAGACCTTGTTGCTGCTGAGGTTGCAGTTGGTCAGGTTGACTGTGCCGGAATTGCCCAGGCCGCCGCCATCGTACCCGGCCTTGTTCACGCTGACCGTGCAATCATCGGTCAGGGTCATCGTGCCTTTGTCATTGAACAGGCCGCCGCCATATGTGGCGGAGTTGCCGCTCACGGTGCAGTTGATCAGGTAGGCGGTTCCCGTACTGAACAGGCCGCCGCCGCTGCTGCTCGTGGCGGTGCTGCCGCTGATCGTGCATTTGGTCAGGGTGACCGTGCCGAGGTTGTCCAGGGCTCCTCCGTTACCACTCACCTTGCCCCCGGTCATGGTCAGGCCCGAGATCGACGCCGTCACCCCCTTGTTGACCTGGAAGACGCGGCTGAGGCCGCCGGCGCTGATGTTCACGCCCGCCGCCGGGCCAGTAATCGTGATCAGCCCATCGGTGTTGCTCAGTTCGAGCTGGCTCCCGATCAGCGCGATCGTCTTCAGCGTGCTGAAGACCGTGGCACTGAATTCAATCGTGGTGGGACCCGTGGCCGCGTTGGCTTCGTTGATCTCATACCGCAAGGTGCCGGGGCTGTTGTCGTCGGCCGTGCTGGTGACGGGGAACGTCGCGAGCAGCCGGCGCTCCTCCAGCTCCAGCAATCCCGGCCGGAGCCGGTGCCGATCCCCCCGCCGGGATCGCCATCCCACGATCCAGCCCGCGCCGGAACGGCTCCGCCACCGGAAACCCACTGTGTTGCGACTCACGGCGTACCTCGCCCATGGAAGGATTAGCGACTCTGCTCCAGAACGCACAAACCACAATCGAACGAAAGTTCTACTCGCTTCCAGACGCCAACAGGCGGCAACTCTTGGTCTGGTCGATCGTCGGACAGCGCGGAATCGAAGTCCTTCCCGTTGCGTTGCTCCCGGCCAGGCATTAGGATTTCACATGAATGCAATTCAGGGAGACTGCGCTCGAAGGATCTTCCTCTATCTGGTTTACGAATCGTTTCGACACGGATCTCGAAAAGAACGACCTCAGCGTCCCCAACTCGTTTAATCGTGGCTCTTTCCGTGCAGGGAGCACACAGCGATGAGTCTGGTCGCAGACGCCTCCACAAGCCCGATGCTGCTTCGCGAGGTCTCGGACTGGCGAGATCATCCGGCCTGGATCAAGTTCCGGGACCGTTACGATCCCTACCTGCGGACCTGGTGCCGCGGCTATGGCCTGGACGAGAATTCCATCGACGAGGTCTGCCAGCGCGTCTGGATCGAGCTGGCGGACCGGATGAGGACATTCGAATACGACCCGCGCCGCACGTTCCGCGGCTGGCTCAGGCGAATGTGCGAATCGCGGGTCGTCGACTTCTTACGTCAACGGCACGCCGGCGGTCACTTCACCCTCGACGATCGCGATGACGAAGCCGGGTCAATCGTGCGTGAGGCGGACATCGATTCCGCCGAGAGGGATCAGGAGGACGGGGCCACTGACCGGTTTCGGCGCTTCCTGCTCGACGAGGCCGAGAAGGTCCAGGCGGCGGTGAGAGCGAAGGTCAAGCCCTGGACGTGGGACGCGTTCCGCCTGGTCGCCGTCTGCGACTGGACGGTGGAAGAGACTGCCCAGGCCCTGAGGATGACCCACGCCGCGGTGTACGCCGCCCGGGAGCGGGTGGCCCGGATGCTCCGAGACGAAGGCCGGCTCGCGTCGGAGTGCTGGCCGGCCGGTTCGTGATGGCCATTCGATCGAGGAGGGCTGATGACCATGACGTCCTGCCCCGGCGAGGCAACCTTGCGATTCCTCGGTACCGATGCCCTCGGTGATGCCACGTACGCCGCGATCGAATCACACGTCGAGGGCTGTCCGGAATGCAAGGCGGTCCTGGAACGGCTCGCCCATCGGCGCCCCAATGCCACACTCGCCGCGCCCGGTCCGGAGGGATGGCCGCACATTCCGGGCTTCGAGATCCAGTCCAGGCTGGGCCGCGGTGCGATGGGTGTGGTCTACCTGGCGATGGAAACCGGCCTCGATCGGCTGGTCGCCCTCAAGATCCTGCCGGGCGCCCTGGGCCCGGACGCGAGTGCGGGCCCGCGCCGCCGCTGGCTGCGCGAGGCGCGTGCGGTATCGAGGATCCGGCACCCCGACGTCGTGCCCCTCTATGACTACGGCGAGGCGGACGGGTGTTTCTTCCTCGTGCTCGAATACATCCCCGGCGGCACACTCAAGCAAAGACTCGCCGATCCCCTGCCGCCCCGCGTGGCGGCCGGACTGATGGAGACCATCGCGCGCGCAGTCGGTCACCTCCACGGCTGCGGCCTGCTCCATCTCGACCTCAAGCCCTCCAACATCCTCCTGGACTGCAAGGACGATGACCCATGGGAGCGGGTGACTCCCCGGATCTCGGATTTCAGCCTCGCTCGCTCTCATGGCGACTTCGACGCATCGGAGATCAGCCTGGCGGGCCTCCGGGGGACGCCCTCGTACATGGCGCCCGAGCAGACCACCGCATCCCGAGCCGGCATCGGCGCGGCGGCCGATATTCATGCCCTGGGAGCCATCCTCTACGAGCTGCTGACCGGCCGCCCACCGTTCCAGGGGACGTCAACGCTGGAAACGCTGGATCAAGTCCGGGGCCAGAATCCCGTGTCCCCACGGCGACTCAATCCGAAGATTCCCCGCGACCTGGAAACCATCGCCCTCAAGTGCCTGGAGAAGCACCCCTCGCGCCGCTACGCCGCAGCCGAAGCCATGGCGGACGACCTGGACCGCTTCCTCGAAGGCCGACCGCTCGAGGCGAGGCCCGTTTCCCCGGTCGAGCACGCCTGGCGCTGGTGCCGGCGTCAACCCGTGGTTGCCGCACTGACGGCGACTCTGTTGTTGACGGTGCTCGGAGGGCTGCTGGGGTTGTTCGCGCTGTGGCGGCGATCCGAGGCGATGCGGTTGCGATCCGAGGCGATGCGGTTGCGATCCGAGGCGAATTACCAAGTGGCCGCGCGATCGCTGGATGAGATCGTCAGGATCATGTCCGATTCACGAATTTATGTTTCGTCGATCCATTCGGGCCAGGAACTCGAGAAAACCCTGGAACTCGCCCGCTCGCAGGGAATCGAGCTCTCGAAACGATCCACTCCCGACGCCAGCGACCTGAAGCGACTCGCCACGATCGATGGTTATCTCGCTGCAGTCTATTTCGGCGATGGGAAGCCGGACGAGGGCAAGTCGCTCATGGAGGAATCTATCAGCTATTGCGAGGCATACCTCGCCCGCAATCCCGACGACGTGCAGATCCAAAGTCGATTGTTCTCGGACGTCAACTGGATGGCGATGGCCTATCATAGCGACTCCAAGAACGACCAGCTTTATCAACAATGGCACGCCCGAGCGATCGCGACGCTGGGCCGATTGAAATCACCCCCTGACGTCCATGTTTGGGGGATGTTTGAAGTCAGCCGCTGGCAACGTCGGTACGCGAATCGCCTTATGTTGGCGGGGGACTCTGAGCGCGCGCGGAAGGAGTTCGAAAAAGACCTCGATTTCCTCAGGTCCGCACCGGATGCGGAAACCGCGTTTCCCGGATTCGTCCTGAGCGAAGCGTTGACACTTGCGGCGCTCGGTCAATGGCATGGCGAGTTCAAGCGCCCTGTATCCGGGGCCTACCAGCAGCAGGCGAACGGCCCGATCCCCGATCTGGAATGGAACCTCGCTGAATTGGCGGCGAGGCGGATTGGCTGGCTGCCGTCGATTGTCAGGCCACATTGGCTCATACCCGAGGACCGGTCCAACGAGGCCTGGGTGGATCGTGTCATCGTCTTGATCAAGACCGATGCGGCGACGTTTCATCTCGATCACACCCAGATTCCCGCAATCGTCTGGCAGATGTGGATCCCTTACGTGGACACGCTCGCGAGGCAAAGGCAGGTCGACAAACTCAGCGAGACCCTCCGGATTGCCGATCGTCTGGTCGCGCTGGCGGAACGGCTCAGGCGATCCTACCCCGGTCAAGCCGCTCCGTACATGCTTCTGAGCGAAGGATATCTTCAAAGAGCGAAATATGCCTATCGCGTGGACGGTGAACCCGTGATCGGGTGGGAGCGAAAGTCGCTCGAGGCCGCGGGCGAAGCCGCGACCCGTGATCCCGAAAACGCCGTGGCGCGCAATCTCGTCAAGAATCGCCTGGTCCGCCTGAGCAAACTGGCGGCGAAATAGCAATGTGGGTGGTCGGGACCGACTGCGTCCGAAAAAGTGACCTTTGCGGGGCAGTCCCCGAGGAGCCGGCTCCGTCCGGCGATCTGCGGTCGGGGGACAGAGCCCCCTCCTAGACTCGACCGTGATATCGACAACGCATTGTCGATGCGCACCCCATAAGGGCCGAACGCTGGCTTTCGTAAGCCGAGGGTGGCAGGGTATCTTTGTGTCAGAGGGCGGGCGAGCTGTGGCAGTCGTTCGCGTCCCGCGCTCCGCTCTGGGCGATGCCGATGCCGTCGCAAGAGCCTTCCTTGCTGAGCGACTCATGCACCGAGGTGAGCTTGCCGATCATGAGCACCGCTTCGTTGACCCCGTTCGATGGTCTGCGCGTGGCGATCTTCGAGGCCCGGATGGCGGGAGCCCTGGCCGACCTGGTGGCCCGGCAAGGCGGAATCCCCGTCGCGGCCCCCGCGCTCCGGGAGGTCCCCCTCGGGGATAATGTGGAGGCCCGATCGTTCGCCGACGGCCTTCTGGCCGGTCGCTTCGATGTCGTGATCTTCGAGACCGGCGTGGGCGTGCGGTATCTCGCCGAGGCGCTGGGCCCTCGACTTCCCAGAGCGGAATGGGCCAAGGCCCTGAGCCAGACGAAGGTGATCGCCCGCGGGCCCAAGCCGGCGGCGGCGCTCCGCGAGCTCGGCGCCTCGCTCGACTTCCAGGTTCCCGAGCCCAACACCTGGCACGAGACGCTCGCCTTGCTCGACGCCCGGCTGCCGGTGGCGGGCTTGCGGGTCGCCGTTCAGGAATACGGTCAGCCGGTCCCCGAGCTGACCGAGGGTCTGGAACGTCGCGGCGCCGTGGTGACCCGCGTCCCGGTCTACCGATGGGCGTTACCCGAGGACACTGGCCCCCTCCGTGCCGCCTTGACGGAGATCGCCGAACGCCGCATCGGCGCCGCCCTGTTCACGTCGGCCCAGCAGGTCGAGCACGTGCTCCAGGTCTCGGCGGCCGAGGGGATCGAGGACGGCGTTCGCGCCGCGATGGCGGAGCATGTCGTTATTGGCTCGATCGGGCCGACGACTTCGGCCACCCTCCGCGCGCACGGCTTGCCGGTCGACATTGAGCCGGAGCACCCCAAGTCGGGCCATCTCGTCACCGCGGTCGCGATGGGTTGGCGGCACATCAGAAAGGCCGGGACCGGAAAACCGCCGCGCGAGTAATCCTGATGAGAAGAAGAGGGGAGCCCGAAATGGGACGTCGCTTATGGGCTCTTCGCTGTTCGCAACAGCGTGCGGTTAACGTCGGTCCAGAGGGCCCGCCAGTCACGGCGCTCGGACTCGGCCAGGCCGGTCAGGGCCTGGGCGTCTCGGACGCCGTCTAGGTCGGGGTCGGAGCGCCAGTGCCGAAGATTGCCCGCAACCGCCGGGGCGGTCTTCGGGTTTGTCTCAAGCCGTCTCTGCCATTCGGATAAGTCGGCGCGGAGCCAGTCGAGGGCGAGGTGCCTCAGCCGGGCCCGCTCCGCCTTGTCGGGCGGCGGGTCGTCCCGACCCTGGCCGGTGGCGGCCAGGGATGCCGAGCAGGCCCCGTTATAGCGGGCATAGGTCTTCAAGTCGTTGGCGAGTCCCGGCGAGGACACGAAGGCGGACTCGCGGAGACGGGCGGACGCCGCGTGCAGGCCCTTCATCATGCAGAGATGGGCGAACTCGAGTCGTTCGGCGTCTCCAGTGGGCCGATCGTCGCCGCGGAAGACCGCTGTCAGCCGGCGATCCAGGACCGACAAGCGGGGATCGAGGCGGATCACTTCGCGATAGGCGTCAATCCCCTCGTCGTATCGACGCATCGAGTACAGCAAATCTGCCAGATTCCTGTGGACCCAAGCATCGTCGGGCCGCATGCGGACCACTTCCTTGTATTCCGCGATCGCATCCTCCAACTGCCCGGCGCCGCGGAGGACGTTGGCGAGGGTCATGCGGGCAAGGTAGTAGGTCGGCTGGAGTCGGATTGCCTCACGGCAGGTCTCGATCCCCTCGTCCGTCTTCCCACTCTCTGCCAGTGCCCTTCCGAGGAACTCCAGGCCGATGGCACCTCGGGGTCGGAGGGCGACCGCGGCCCGGAAATACTGGATGGCCTCCTCGATCGATGGCGGTCTCATCATGAGCAGGCTCTCGGCCATGTCAAAATTTGCCCAGAAGTCCCCCCGGTTGCGTCGCTGGACCTTCCGCAACAGGGCGACAGCAGACGCGGCATCGTCGTTGAACCTCAAGGCGAATGCGAGGCGACTGGCGCTCACCTTGGGCAGTCGCTCGAGATCCGCCGTCGCGGCGAGCCGACGCAGTTCCTCGAGCTGTCCGCGGCCGAGCGCGGTGCGCAGCCACTTCCGCCAGGGATCGCGATCCGCGACGTCGGCGACGGCAACCAGTTGATCCACTCGGGCCTTATCCCCGGTGGCCCTCGCATTGAAAATCCATCGGTCAAGGCCATCGATCAGGGAGTCTTCGATCGAACTGCCGGCGATCCTTGCCCTGGCCTCGGCGACGGTGAGGGCGACGAAGTCGAGCCCATATTCGCGAAAGGCCGATTCGAGTTCCGAGTGCAACCGCGCCCGGTCCGTATGGTTACTGAAGTCGGCCTCGATCTCGACGAGTCGGTCGGCCATGCGGCGGTCCCGCTCCGCCGCGGCGGCCCGTGCCTTGGCCTCGTCGCGCTCTCGCACGAGGCCGTCCACCAGGGACTGAACGCGGCCGCGCAGCTCAGCGTCACCACCCCCTTGGGCCAACAGCGACGCGCCCCGACTGCGCCTCGGCCAGGGCCAGGTCCAGCCCTGCCGGGTCTCCGTCCGCCCCGATGTGAGCGCGGCCCCGGAGCACCAAGGCTTCAGCCAGTGCGGCATTGACCTCGCGCGCCGTCCGCTCCTGGCCGGCGGCCCGCTGCCGGCGCAACCATTCCCAGCCGCCCCCGCCGATCAGGGCGATGGTGAGCACCGAGGCGGCCAGGGTGACGGTCAGGCGGGCCCGGCCCAGCGCTGCGACCCGGTCCAGCTCGGCCGCCCGCAGCCGATCCTGCACGCCGGACAGGTGGGCCGCCAGTCGGTCGGCGACCGCCGCCGCGTCCCTCGGCCGGTCCTCGGCCTCGGGAGCCAGGCAGTCGCGGGCCAGGCCGATCAGGCCGTCGTCAGTCCCGCTGGCGGCCAGGAGGGCCAATGCCTCGGCCGTGTCGCCGAGGGCCGCTCGGCGCTGGACTTCGGCGAGATGGCGGCCAGTGTAGGCCGGCTGGCCGGTCAGCACCTCGCAGAGTATCGAACCCAACGCGAACACGTCGCATCGCTCGTCCAGCCGGTCAACCTCGCCACGGGCCTGCTCGGGCGCCATGTAGGCCGGCGTGCCCAGGATCGAGCCGGCGAGCGAGGCATCGGCCTCCGAGCCTGTCCGAGCCGTGGTGATCACGGTGTCCGAGGCCGCATCGCGCGCGCCGTCGCGGCGCTCGTCGGTGATGACGCCGTGCGCCAGGACCTTGGCCAGGCCCCAGTCCATGACCTGGACCTCACCGAAACCGCCGACCATGATGTTGGAAGGCTTCAGGTCCCTGTGGATCACCCCACGGCTGTGCGCATAGGCGACCGTCTGGGCCACCTGCTGGAAGATCCCGAGGAGGCGCGCCCGATCGTCGCCCGGTGACCGACGAGCGGCCAGGAGATCGGCCAGAGTGCGCCCTTGATCAGTTTCATGGCGAAGTAAGGCCGCCGGTCGGCTAAGACGCCCATCTCATAAACCGGCACGACGCCCGGGTGCTGGAGCTGGCCGGCGATCTGCGCCTCGTCGAGGAATCGACGTACCAGGTCGGGGCTTCCGCTGTGCTTCTCCAGCAGGACCTTGACGGCCAGGTCCCGCCCCAGATCCATGTCACGGCCCCTGAGGACGGCCCCCATACCGCCGCGGGCGATCTCGTCGAAGAGTTGCAGTCGGGACGAGCGCTGGGCCAGATCGGGCACCGCACTCGAGGTCAGCCGAGGTGGCGGATCGGCCTCATCGGCGCCCTCGGTCTCTTGCAGCAGGACCGGCGCACGGACGCCGAGTGTCTCGGCCAGCGAGTCTCGTCCCCCGGTTACCTTCGTGACCGATGCGGGCGCTGGCTCGACGAATGCGGTTGGCACGGCGCCGGCCACAAGGCCGTCGGCCTTCGCGTGGGCTGGGGCGTCCCCCATGAGGCAACTGGTGCTCGGACCCTGCGGGACGGTGGGTTGAGTCGCGTCGCGGTCCGGTCCGGCGTCATCACGGCTCATCATCGAGTCTCCCGGGGACTCCCAAGTCCCCGCCAGGCGGCGAACTGAGTATTCTGCCGAGGAGAGAAGGCCAGATTTCGCTCGGAAGTGGACGCGTTGCGGCTAGCGTTCGCCACACTGCGGCTCGGACCGAGGCTCGCCCTCCTGTGTTCCAATGCCCACTACCCTTGTGCAGAGGCGGCCGCAGTGCTCTCTCCTGTACCCAGTCCGTATCCTCATCATAACGCCGCCGAACCACACGGGCAACGACGCGGCGGAGATCGAACGTCCGGACCCGGATCCGGCATCGGGCAGGCACTCAACACGGTCACAAGCAGGTAGCACCAGGTGAACGAGGTATTCGTCAAATTTGGTGACGCCAGGAATGCTGGCGAGGCGGACCGCCTGGCTACGTACCGCCCGCTCTCCACTGACATGACAGCGACTCAATGGCGTCAGCGGCTCAATGGCGGCTCAATAGAGCGCTTTGCATTCGCATGAGGAGGGGCGGAGGAGAAAGGGCATAGTCGTCAACTTCACGATAGGACCCTGTGAAATCCACTGGATTTTCGGGACGTTGCGTGCGAGACCACCCCCGGGTCCGGAGTCCCTCGTTCCCACGGTCCCCGTGGGAATGCCGTCCTCGACGCTCCGCGTCGTCCGACCCGACCGGCGGAGGCGAGATGGACTCAGGCGCGAGGGACGCAAAGCGTCCCAGACGGCATTCCCACGGAGACCGTGGGAACGAGATCCCTCCCACCGATCGGGGCATCACACCTCCCGGACGGGATCGCGTACGGAGTGCCGGCATTCCCCCAGAGGAGAAAGGGGACTGGCTCCTGGCCCGCCCGGCCCATGAAGTCGGCCATCGCATTCGCCCGCCGCGTGCCTGACCCATTCTTCGTGGGCGAGCCAACCGTAAAGCGCTCGAGGATCACAAAAACCTGCATCAAGACGAGTGATGGCCGCTGATCTGGAGTACAACGTGTCGCAGCTCTTCCGCGTAATCTCTCTGGATGCACCTATCATCTACCGGATGCAGCGGCGGCTTGATAAATTGGCGATGCGGCGTAGGCGAGCGAATGTAAATCTAGATTTATGGTTTAACGGTCTATTGACCGTACACATCGATTTTCAGCTTGGGCAGCGCTCGCTCCAGATTTATCCTCCCCTTCTGTGTAACGCGAGTTCCATCCAGGACGAGCTCCTGGAGTTGCCCCAGCCCCACGAGATGTGCAAGACCTGCATCAGTCACCATTGGCCCCGACAGGGAGAGCGCACGAAGATTGGGGAAACGTTGCATTCGCTCGGCAAAGCCCGCAAGTTCCCCATCGCCCACACTCTCAGGCAAGCGAATTGATGCGATGCCCGCCCTCCCTGCCGTGAGGCCCATATCGCCTCCCCCGGTGGCGGTCACGTATCCGCCTACGGCGTGGAACGGAGCCACCTCTCGGCGGTACTCCAAGCTTCCTTGAATGTGCGGGTAGAGAATACTCCCACAGCCGCCGATCACGAATATGACGACGCACCAGGGTGCCAACTTGCTCACCAACTTGGAGTTCATCGCGAAGCCTCGTCGGTTACTCGAACGCCCAAGATGATCACCAGTGCGCCCATAGTCGACAACACTGAAACGACGCAGCTTGAGTGTAAACTCCGATCTCTAAACCAGGCTTTACACAGGGAACTCTACGTGAGTTATCGCTCGACGTCTCGGATTCTTCGAGTCTGTCCCAGAAGGGCGAGCGCGGGGCGTCAGCCCCCTGTCCGGTGAGCGACGGACCTCCAAGACAGGGGTCTGTCGCCCCCCGCTCGCCCGGACCGGCCTCTTCTGCTGCCTCAGGAGACGCCGGCTTCCACGAGGAGCTTCCGGTAGGCCCCTTCAGGTCGAAGTCCGACGAGACGGTCAACCTCCTTGCCATCACGAAAGGCGATCACGGTTCCATTCGGGTCGTGGACGCCAGGGTCGTCAGGATCACCAAGGACAAGGAATAAGCTCGATGCCCGAGATCCTACACATCACGCCCCGACTCCGATGAGAGCAGGCCGTCGCCGACGGCGAGCCACGGCGATCCGTGATTGCCTGTTCCATCACATCCGGACGCAGATGATCGTGCGAGATAAGTGGCAATTGCGTGAGGGGCGCAGGTTGGACCGGATTCTTCCGATCGATCGCAATGCCAAGTTGCTGGAAAAGGTGGGAGGATCGTGAGACTTTTCTCCCGGCCACGATGGTTGGTGGAGTCCAGAGCAGCATCGATCAGGATCGGCCCGAGGTCCAGTGCACGTCGAAGGGGTGAATTCCGTGTCGCCTGACACTTCGAACCTTAGGGCTTCATCGAATATCCGCCGTCGAAGATATCGAATGAGCAGAGAGAAGGCGTGAGAACCGAGGGATTTGACCTCGACTCCCGACGCCCTCTGCACTGCCATGAATCACTGCATCCCCGGTCCTGGAAGGTCTGGCGGCATCAGACATTGCCCGCGGTCGCCAAAGCCTTCCGACGTAGTTGCTTATAGGTGACCAAACCCATCGCCCCGACGAACATCAGGATGAACGAGGAGGGCTCTGGAACCGCTGTCGGGTTGAATGCGACGTTGTCGAACTCGAAGGCGTATGACGAACTCGTGGCCACGACTCTGTCAAAGGAATCCGTCGTGGAATTGATATTCACATAGTACGTCCCAAATTCGCCTTGATCGCCGTTGGCATTGGACGTCACGTCGGTCCCCGTGATCGTCCCGACCAGGTTGGCACCATCGTAGAGACTCAGCGTGTTGTAGGCGTCCACGGAACCCCAAAGAAGGCCGATATACATCTCCTCGCCCGGTAGATTGAGAGTAACCGAGCCGATGCCGGTCGTGAGGTAGGTCGTCGTGTCGGGCCCGTTATTGGGATCACCGAACAGTGTACCGTTGCCGCTGGAGAGATAGGGAGCGGCAAACACTCCCGATGATGAGCCCTGCACCGCCTGGGCATCCCCGCCGAAAGACACAGTGACTCCGTTACTGACGCCACCCGTATTGTTTAGCGGCAGGTTATCGAAATTTGCATAGTTGACTCCCGTCGGGGCACCGCCTACCGAGGCACTGATGATGATGCCCGCTCGTGCGGCGGGACTCATACCCAGGAAGAGGAGCGATAGCACGCCGGTCGCCACAGAGGTACGGAGAAGCTTGTGAGCCATAGATGTGGGTCTCTCGTTGTGGAAATGTGTGTGCTTCATTGATCAAGCTTGCCCAACGCGCATTGGGCCGGTTGAATATCAGCGAATCAATCCAGGAACGCTCCATGGCAATCCCATCGAGCGCCGAGGCTCTCGCTCACACTCTTCCAATCTCAAGACTAGACGCGACACGGCGGGCTTTGTGAAGCAGAACCGAAAACGTGTTGATCGCAGGATTCATGTGACCGATTACATGTTCCGAATCCCTCGGGATGATTACAGAAAGGCACGTCGAGTTGAGTAGTCGGATTCGCGAGGTATACTGCGATCCCCGAAGCACCGATGGGATGCACCTCAATCGAGCGGCTGTTCCGCTTCAGCTCGGTCCGCCTACGATCGCCGTTACGGCAATGCTGGGACTTACCCGGTGGTGCGGGCAGCACGATCAACAACCAGGAGTATTTCGATGCATGGACTCAGGTCCGGACCAGTCCTCTCCCACCCCTGAAGCGGCCGAGCCTGCCACCCATCGGCCCGCCCGTCTGGGATCAACCCACTTGCTTCTTGCTTCCCCTCTCAACGGAGGATTCCCGCGTCAGGACTTGACGAACGCGAGCATGCTGACGGAGACCGTCCGGAGGACGACATTCTCGTTTCCGACCCGGTTGATCGACCGATCACTGGCTCGTGGGTTGCTCTCACCAAGCAAGGGTCGGACGAGACATCTCAGGACCACCTGGTATCCCCATTTCCGCTCACATTGTCGGGAATTCGGAGGCTGGACACGTTGCGAATCAAGGGAGGGTAATGACTTACGACTGCATGGGGAATCCACCTTGACCGGCAGGGAGCCAGCGGGGATACTGCGACCACCCAGATGCCCGCCGCCTGAGACGGATGCTCAGGAATGGGCCGCACCCGCACGAGTCACGGAAGACGAGCCTAATCGTGGTCTGCTTCATCCCCTATGCATCGGATTGCACCACACGCCGCTTCCGACCAGCGTGCCGCTGCCGGTTGACCCGGGCGCCCCGTCGACGAGCCGACCGAGGCACGAGGCTTCCCGATAGCCGGTGGTCTTGCCAGTGCGACAAAGCCGCCCCGTGGAGGGCACGTCCGACCGGGCGGAACAGGTCGCACCGTGATGGGGACCAGCCCGACCGGATCGACCGCGACCGAGCCCGCTGCGCGGATCCGGTGTCTCGCCCGTGGTATCTTGCAATCGATCGATTCTCGTGGAGATGATCGGGTCCATGATGATCTCCAACATCTACCTGACGATCTTCGCCTTCGCCATGCTGGGGTGCGTGCTCGCCACGCCGCTGGTCACGTGGGTGGCCAACCGCGTGGGTGCGGTCGACCGGCCGGATCACTTCCGGCGGATCCACCAGGGTGCCATTCCCCGATTGGGCGGTCTGGCGCTGGCCTTTGGCGTGGGGGCGGCGACGGTGCTGACGCACCTCGACGAATCGATGGGCTTCCGCGCGGCCGGCGGCTTCGAGATCCCGTATCATGGTTCGCTCTTGATCGCGGCGATGGTGATCCTGATCCTCGGGTTCATCGACGACACGCGTTCGCTCGGGCCGCGGATGAAGCTGCTGGGCCAGGCGCTGGCCGTGCTCACCCTCTACCTCGGGGGGATTCGCATCCACTCGGTCGAGTTTCTCAATCTCAACCTCGACCTGGGTTTTCCCGCGATCCGCTTCAGCCTCCTGGGTTTCCCGGTCAACCTGGCCCTCCCGAGTCTGCTCGTCACCCTGTTCTGGTTCCTGGGGTGTATGAACATCTGGAACCTCATCGACGGCATGGACGGGCTGGCGGCCGGCGTGGGCCTTCTCGTCAGCGGGACATTGACCCTGGTGGCGATCCACAGCGGGAACGTCGACGCGGCCGTGCTCGCGGTCGCGCTGGCCGGGAGCCTGGCCGGGTTCCTGCTGTACAACTGGCACCCCGCCTGCATCTTCCTCGGGGACAGCGGCAGCCTGCTGATCGGGCTGCTCATCGGTGTGATCGGGGTGCAAGGTTCGATGGAAGGCCCTTCGGCCATGTCCATCCTCTTTCCAATCGTCGCGATGGGACTGCCGATCTCGGACACCGCAATGGCGATCTTCCGGCGGTGGGTCCGAAATCTGCCACTCAGCGCCGCGGACCGCCGGCATGTCCATCATATCCTCATCGGGTTGGGACTGAATCCCCGCCAGGCCGCACTGATGCTCTATTGCTTCTCGGCGTTCCTCTGTGGGGTGGTCATGCTCGGCGTGGCGCGGCGCAATGAATACCTGACGCTGGTCCTGGGGGTCTTTGGTTGTCTCGCATTCCTCCTGATCGTGACCAGCCGCCGGGATGAGCTGGCAAACCTGTGCGACGACTTCCAGGACCGATTATCGCGTCGCCGCCAGCAGCGGGAAGCCGCCAAACTGACGTGGGAAGCGATCCAGCGGATCGAGCTATGCCCGACGGCGACCTCGGCCTGCGAGATCATGGAGCAGGCCGGCTATGGACTGGGGTGTGAGCAAGTCCGGATTGAAAGACTACCCACGGGGCCACCGGGGCCATCCGAGTGGGAAGGGCCCGCGGTCGAAGATGAGCCGTTGTCGCGGCCCTCAGCGGTCTTTCGACTCTCCGGAAGTCGCAGCCCCTGGATCACAGTGAGCCTCGGGCTGGGAGCGGAGGCGCCGCTCGCTGCCGACATCGTTTTCCGCTATATGCAGCGGCTGGGACAGGCACTGTCCGACCGGCTGGAGCGGATCGAAGAAGCGGCCCCGGCCGAGGATCGGCACGAGCCGAACTCGGCGGCGGATACCGCGAATGGCGATCGGCCGACTGACCGGGGGGAGACGGCGGTACCCGCGATACGACGACGCCTGGGCCGGGCCCTCGGTCGGATCGGGTCTCGGGTTTTCCCGGCGACGTCGAGGTCACGGACGGCCGTCAACCCTTTGACCGGCTCGAATGCTCCCGCACGCTGGTGAGCCCACGAAATCGTCACGGAGGCGATCATGGACGGTATGCCGAGCTATCCAGCCTATCCCTCGACCCCGAGTCCACCTCGAACCTCGACCGCGCCGTTGACCATCAACCCGGCCGTCGTCAAGACACCTTCGAACTACTTGCGTGCCCTGAGGAGGCGCGTGTGGATGGTCCTGGCGATTGCCGTGCCGATCGCGAGCCTCGCTTGCATCTACATCCTCCGCCTTCCTCGGGTCTACCTCCTCAAGACCGAGATCGAGATCAATGCGCCCGACTACGATCCGACGCTCTCGACGCTGGTCTCGCACGATATTGGTCGTCGCGACGGCGGGAGCGAGGACCGCTATATCCCCGCCCGGGCCGCCATGCTCAAGAGTACCGCGCTCCACGAGCGGGTCGTCCGCGAGCGATCCCTGGCACCGCAGCTTAGCCAGTACGATGACCCTGCCGCCGAGCTCTTCCGTAGCCTGAATATCCTTCCGGTGTACAAGAATGGGAATACCTTCATCGTCAGCCTCGAAGGCGGGGACGCCGCGCAGACCAAGAAGCTCCTGGAGGCGCTACTCAACGAGTTCCAGAAGGAGACCAAGGAGGAGAATGCCGACCGGATCGCGGCCACGAAGGTCTACGCGCAGCAGAACGTGGCCCAGCTCGTTAAGGAGCTCAAACAGCTAGACCTCGCCATCGAAACCGCGCTCAAGGATAGCCAGAGTACGATCGGGGCCGGAGGCAAGAGCATCATCGAAGAACAATACGTGAATCAGAGTACGCTCATGAATCAGAAGCAGATTCGGATCGGCGAGCTGAGCCAGCAGATGATGCTCGCCGAGATGTTTCCGAAGCTGGACGTGAGCGGAGAGTCGGGGGCGCGCGCGTCGCGGTTGGCGCAGCTCGAGATGGAACGGCGGAAGGGCATTCGCGTGCTCAAGGGCATCCGGCGAGTCACGCGCAAATTCGACAACGATCCGTCCGCGATCGCCTGGTCGGACTACCTCAGCGAAGTGATGGACGAGATGGAGGAAATTCGCAAGATCGGGAATCGGCCCGCTGCGAATGCGACCGAGACGATCATGGAGCAGTATCGCAAGGAACTCGAGTCGGACAAGGAAACGCACCAGGAACTGCTGAAGAAGATGCAGGAGACGCTGCCGATCCACCAGCGGGTGCTGACGATGATGGAAGATCGCCGGGAAAAACAACGACAGGTCGGCGCCATGGAGCTGCGGCTGGCGGAGTTCGACATCCTCTCGCATTCCCTGACGGAAAAAGACTTCGTCAAGCTCCAGCCGAGCGTGAACGAACCGAGGGAGCCGATCAAGCCCAACCGCCCGCTCCTGATTGTCGTGGCCCTGGTCCTGAGTGTGGGAATGGGGATCGGCCTGGTGTGCCTGCTCGAACACATCGACCACTCGGTCAAGGTGCCCGAACACGTCAGCCACGGTCTGACGCTGCCGTTGCTGGGAGTGGTTCCTCGGATCCGCCGGACGGCCTTGACCCAGCGGGGCCGGCATCTCTGGACGCCCGGGGCGTCCGACTCGCTGGCGTCCGATGCGTACCGGAACGTCCGGGCGAGCCTGCTGGGCATCTCCGATCGGCGAGGCCCGATCGTGACGCTCCTCGTGACCAGCGCCAAGGCCGGTGAGGGGAAGAGCACGACCGCCCTGAACCTCGCGGCCACCTGCGCACTCGCCGGGGAGCGGACCTTGCTCATGGACATCGATTTCCGGCGGCCCACCCTGGCGGAGGTCTTCATCGAGGACGAGGATGCGAAGGCTGCCCCCGGGGTGGTCAACGTCCTTCGCGGCGAGCTGCCCTGGCAGCGTACGCTGCACCATACCCGAATCCCCAATCTCGACTTCATCTCGACCGGAGACACGCGCGAGACACCGATCGAGATCCTCGGCACACTCGAGTTGCGACAGTTGCTGCTGGCCCTCTCGCACCATTACGACCGGGTGATCCTCGACGGTCCCGCGGTGCTCGGGCTCGCCGACTGCCGTTTCCTCGGCCGCATCGTCGATTCCTCGCTGCTGGTCGTTCGGTCCGGCTCGCACCACCTGATGACATTGCACCGGGCCAAGGCCATGCTCGAACAGTCGCACGTGGCCATCGCGGGAGTCGTCTTCAATGGACTGACCGAGGACCTGGAGAACTGGTCCAGCTACGGTTACGGTGATGCCCTGGCTCCGGCCGATCGGTTCGAGGTTCCGATGAGGGTCGAGAACGCCCTGGCCTTTGCCGGCCAGAGTTGAGGCGGCCCAGGAGGAATTCGAGATTCCGGATTCCGAATTCAAGACTCTGAATTCCAGATTGAAAATTCAACATACGTGAATCATGCTAGTCGAGGATTGAAAACTCGGGCTTAGAGCCTTCAAACGCGAACTTGCCAGGCACGAGCACGGAACGGGCACCCTGCACAGGACGATTCCAGGAGACGTCGCGAAGCCTCTCCGGAGAAATGCAACATGGACGTGCGTCAAAGAATCGTAGCGATGACCGATGGCGTGATCGCCGTCGCCCTCACGGCGCTGGTGCTCGGCAGCGTGTTATGCTTCGGTGGGGCGGTATGGTGGTTTCCGTCGGCGGTGACGGGGTTGACGTTCCTGATGGTCGTGGCTCGACTCGTGCAACTCCTCGTGCAAGGTCGAATGCCGATGTTGAAGAGCCCCCTGACCTTTCTCGGGCTCCTCGTCCTGGCGCTGGGGATGGTTCAGTTGGTTTCGCTTCCGGCGCGGCTGGCGCGGTGGGTCTCGCCGGTCGCACATGAAGTCTATGGGACCGGGACCTGGTCGCGCCTGGTTCTGGCGGATGATCCCACGGCCGTTCTTCCGACGCCCGCCGAGGTTCGATCACCTGCCACGCTCGATCGGGGCGCGACCCTGCACTGGCTCGTGGGCGCCGCGATGTGCCTGGCAATCTTCTGGACGGTTTCGCATTATGTCGATCGATTGGGCCGGCTCTACTGGGTCTGGGGGACCGTGGCCGCGGGATTCCTGCTAAACGTGGCGCTTGGCGTCGTTCAGATCAGCGGTCAGACCGAAGGGCTGTTCGGTTTCGTCCTGCCAGAGCGTGCGAACGCGTGGGGCCCCACTGTGGACGACTTACTCGAGTCCCCGGTCCCGGCCGCCTTGCACCGGCTGGTGTCGCCCGAACGCGCGGAGAAAGGCGAACTCGAGAAGGTCCTTCTGATTCCCGATCGACCGTTCCTTTTCGGGACCGTGATGGGCGGGCCGGTCGCGATGCTGGCGATGGGATCGATGGCCCTTCCTCTGGCGATGGCGATCGTGCTTCACTTACTGGCCCCGCGCGGGAGTCGCGAGGGTCTTGGCGAGCGACTTCGGCACTCGGGCCTGGGAGGGCTGGCCGTGTTGCTGGTCACTCTCCTGGCGGCTGGCGCGTTCCTCGGGGGGCTGATCGCGGGTCCCTGGCTCTGCCTGCCGTTCGCGCTTGCCGTAGCGGTGGTGGGCTTGCCGACCGCGGCCGTACCGGGAAACCGTTGGTCGGCGATCGGCCTCACCATGTTTCTCCTGGGTGCGATCGGCTTCGGGGCGACGTTGACCGCGACCTGGTCCGTCTCGTTCGGTGGACAGCCCCCGGTCGCGTCGGTCTCCTGGGAAGCGATCCGACTCTTCTGGACCGAGAGCTTGCCGATCCTCCGGGACTTCCCCGTACTCGGCACCGGATTCGGCACCTTCCGCACGATCCATGCCTACTTCAAGACGCAGGACGTCTCTTCCGGACTCGTCATGAGCAGTGTGTTGCGATGTGGGGTCGAAGCGGGATGGGCTGGTCTGTCGCTCATCGCGGCAGCCGGAATCTGGTCGATCTGCCGGGTGTTCGGTTCGCTGAGACGGGTTGGGTCCGCCGATCGTGCGCTGGCTTACGGCTTGATTGGAGCGGCCTTGGGGTTTAGTCTATGGTCCGTCCTGCACTGGACGGTCGAACTGCCCGCCGTGGCCATCTCGGCCAGCGCACTCGGCGGGACGTGGAACCGATGGCTGGCCGGAGGCACGGACCTGTTCGTCGCGCGAGGGTGAAGGATCCCCCGCTGCCTGGGCTCAAGGAGGAGTCGATCCCATCATGCCGGAATCCGCCTGTCTCCACATCCAGGATCGTGAATCGGGTCCGATTCGCGTCGTGGAGCTGCCCTGGATTTCGGTCCGGATCGGCCGGGCCGCGTACTGCGAGGTACGGCTCTCCGGCGAGGATCTCCCCGAGGAGACCTGCCGGCTCACGCGACGAGGACGGACCTGGAGCCTGGTACCGACCGGTGGGCGAAATCTCGTGGTTCTGGAGGGCCGGCCGGTCAAGAGTCCCTGTCCGTTGCCGTTTGATGTCCCGTTCCTGATCGGCCAGTACTGCTTGACGGTGAAGCACGATGTCGCCGCCGAACCCGTCTGGGAGATCTATCCGTCGTCCCCATCGTACGCTCTCGCCATTCCCATTCCTGAATTTCCAGTCGAGCTCGTCAGTCAGCGCCATCGAGGATCGAGACCGGTCCAGCGTCTCGGTGCCGCCACGTTCCGGGGCCCTCGGCGGTGCGTCTCGATCGGATCCTGACCGGAGCCGGTGGGAAGCAAGGTGGAAGGCGGCTGAATCTCATCTCAAGTCACGTGCATCGGGATCTCGGGTCGGAGGGGAGGGGCCTGTGGGGCCCTCGCCATCGAGGTTCGACGCCATTCCGATGCAAGAGCGGCCATCCGCCGCGCCTCGCCCGTCAACCGCATCCACGCCGCTGATCGATACGAAATCGCGGCAAGTCCCCACGTCGAGCGTTCCCAGGTTCGAGCCAGCTCGGACTCCACTCCGGACACAAGAGCCCCCTGTCGCGCTCGACACGGCGGGACGCCCGCAACCGGATCTCGATCGGGCTGTCCGGTCAGCGCCGAAGTCGGTTGCAGCCCGTTTCGAGTCAACCTGGAACAGACCTGTCGAACCATCACCGCCGTTGCCAGTTGCACCTTCACCCTCATGGGCCGACTGGATGGCCCGCGAGCGACCGACGGAAAGGGAAGCGCGTCGCGGGTTCGCTCAGCACGAGGCGCCGATTGAGGTCCGTTCCGACTCCGATCTGCGGGAAAAGTCAACCTCGGCGTCCGGGCCCGAAACGGCCTCGGAATCGTCTCAGAGGGACGGAGCCGTAATCGATCATCCCGACCCCTTGATTCTCGATATCCGATACCCGATCGAGGTTGCGGTCGAACTCGGGGATTCGCACGAATACCAAATTGGCGAGATCCGAGAGCCGATTAGGGAATCGGAAATCGGGACTGTGGAATCCCATCGTGACAACGACGTTCCCGGTCCCGCGATCGTGGGAGAAGAACTCGAGTCCGATCCCCAGCCGGTGGAAATCGGTCGAGTTGAGGAAGCGATCTCCAGCGTGCCACAAGAAAGCCTCGGCGAGTCGGACCCGAGCGATCGCGTCGATGGCCAGCGAGAACTCGGTGTCTCGGATGCCGGACTCGACGACTCGAGCCGACACAGCGACGGGTGATCCTCGGAATCGGCGCGCGGAACGGACTCGAATCGGCTCGCAGGGTCTCCTCGAAGAAAGTCGAGGAAACGGGTCGGGCGAGCTGACGGGCTCCGAAACGGACTATCGCGGCACAGGTCCGAGGTCCGATGAGCTCGTCTGGCCCTCGGTCAGGGACATCCTGGCGAATCACCGGGCCAGCTCAGGTCCGAAGCCGGCCGTGATGCGAGCCCGGCGTGGTGCACAGCCGATTCCGACCGTGCCTCGAGAGCCGGGTCAGTGGCTGCTTCCCGTCTGGCTGGCCTGGCCTCCGCTGGCGGTCGCCGTCCTGCTCGCCGGCCTTGGGGCGTGCGTGCTTTCCGCGTTCTGGACGTCCGATGCCTCCTCGGCGGCCATCGTAGCCCAGAGGCTGATGGCGCCCGACGGGTCCGGCCAGCGCAAAGCCTTGCCGCCTTCGGTTGTCCTGCCGGACGGACGATGGTTGACGACGACCGCTCAGCATCTCGCCCACTGGGCGATCTTTCTGCGAGAAGGCGGTGCGGAACGTCCCTCTGCGGACGTCAAGCCCATCTTGATGCGTGCTCTGGAGATCTCGCCCCTGAACCCGACGGCACGTCTGGCTCTGGCGCAGGCCGAGCCTCCCGGTGGCCGGGGTCCGGCGTCGTCCCGCACCCTGGTCCTTAGCCGGGATTCCGTGAGTCTGGCGTGGAGTGCTCGCCGGCTCCTGGTTGAAGGAAAGAAGGACGCGGCGCTCCGACTCTATGAGCAGGCTCTCAAGGTCGCGGCGTCGAGCGGGTTTACTCGGACCGCCACGCCGCGCTTCCATGGCGAGTTGGCCGCGCAACGCTATCTCCTTCCGGGTGAAGACGCGGTGCGCGACATCATCGCTGAGATGTCCACTCGGGCCGAGTGGACATTCCGCGAGTGGTCAAAGGCCCTTCCACGGAATCCGACGGTCTGGATCGCGGCGGCCCGTCTCCTCCGCGAGTCGCGCCTCAATGAGGCCGACACATTCCTCGATTTGATCTTGAAGAGGGAGGTCTCCCGGTCAGATGGCGGATCGGCCGATCCCCGCGAGATCGCCGCACGTGCGGAGGCTCTCGCCCTGGTCTCGCGATTGAAGGACGCCGAACAGGAATACCGGCAAGCGATCGACCTGGTCGATAACGACCTGATCCGCCGTTCGTGGTGGTTCAACCTGGCCGAGATTGCTCGCCGACTGAACGACGAGAGCCAGCGACAGACCGCGCTCCGGGCCGCGATGGCCGTCACAACGAGCGATGACATTTCCCGCCGTGTGATCTCAATCCAGCGAGCGGCGGGCCCGCGGGCCCCGGTGTCCGTCCCATCGGCCAGGGCCAACTAACGTTGATCGCCGACCCGACCGCCTGGCCAATTCGTCCAGGCGGTCATCCCGTAACCCGGAGTTCTCGACGAGCGACCGATTCCCCCAGTCGAACTGAAGGACGATCCACCATGGCGGCACTCTCCCGGGCGCCTGATTCCTCTTCCTCACATGACGCGGAGACCTGGGCCCTGTTCGGCCTGCTCACTCGTCCGGCTCGTGACGCCGAGCGACGCCCGCAATGGCTCGGCGGCCTGCTCTGCCTGGGATTGTTCGGCCTGCTCTTCGCCGACTCGCTGGTCCATTTCTACTACGCCTGGTCAACGGACGAGAACTACAGCCATGGATTCCTCGTCCCGCTGATCAGCCTGTACTTCGCCAACCAGGCGGCGCGTCGGGGACCGCTCTCGATCCGCGGTGGAACTCGTCTTGGCGCGATGATGCTAGTCGGCGCGATGGCCGTTCGACTAATCACCATTCCACTGCCGATCCCATTCCTCGGGGACCTCGCTTTCCTGGTCGGCCTGGCGGGGCTGGTCACGCTTCTCCTGGGTGACGCGGCCTTGAAGCGTTATTGGTTCGCATTCTTCTTTCTGGTGTTCATGATCCCATTGCCGATCGCTCTCTATTCGAAGATCGCCTCGCCGCTCCAGCTCCTGGCGAGCCGAGTGGCCTCGACGGTCATGAATGCAACCGGCGTCCCCGTCCTGTGCGAAGGGAATCGGATGACGCTCCCCGGCGGGATCCAGATGTTCGTGGCCGAGGCGTGCAGCGGCATGAGACAATTGACGGGCTTCTTGGCGCTGAGCACGGCTGTGGCGTGGCTGATCGGCCGGCCCGGCTGGTATCGTGCGATGATCGTCATATTCGCTCTGCCGATCGCGCTGAGCGCCAATATCGCGCGCGTGATCCTGACGGGTTACATCATGCATTTTGTCAATCCGGAGTACGCGTCCGGTGCGTTCCACACGGTCGAGGGCCTGCTCATGATGGGTTTCGGCCTGCTGTTGCTCCAAGGAGTGTGCTGGTCCCTCGACCGGATCGTCCCAGGACCGCCTCCACCCGCGCCACCCCGCGCCGTTTCTCTGGGAGTTTCGTGAGGACGCCGTGAGGAACGGGCGACGCGGCCGTGAGATCACGAAACGCGATGGAGGCTATCCATCAAGGAGCAAGCATGTCACAGGGAAAACGGACGATTCTCTGCCTCGCGTTGCTGACTTCCGGTCTGGGAGCCCAGGCCGCCCTGGAAGGGTTCAATGACACCGAGCGGCCCGCGTTGCGGCGACCCCTTGTCTCGATCCCGATGGCCTTCGGCAACTGGGTCGGCTCCGACCGGCCCGTCCATCGCGAGCTGATCGAGCGCTCCCAGACCACCGAGTACCTCAGCCGGGTCTATGAGAGCCCCGAACATCCCGGTTTGAAGCTCGAGCTCTGGATGAACTACTCGCTTTATGGGGCGAACCTGCGACATACGCCGGAAATATGCCTGCCCTCGAGCGGTTGGACCAAGAACGAGGCCGAGACGCGGGAGTTCGAGATCCCGACTGGCGAGCACGCCATGCTGCGGATCACGCGGCTCGGGTACAGCCGGCCTGAAGCCGAAGTGGTCGAGCATGTCGCCTTCTGGTACTATATCTTTGGAGAAGGGAGGCTCGAGAATTATATTCGGCGGTTGCCGATC
This sequence comes from uncultured Planctomycetota bacterium, assembly GCA_963845755.1. Lineage (GTDB taxonomy): Bacteria > Planctomycetota > Planctomycetia > Isosphaerales > Isosphaeraceae > CAWJTV01. The sequence goes on along the minus strand of CAWJTV010000005.1, from coordinate 362,417 downwards.
ACCAGTCGGAGCAGCCACGGCCGGACGACGCGGGGCTCGTCGATGACCGTCGAAGTATTCTACCCCGGGGACATGGACCCCGAGGGCCGCGGCGTTGCGTGAGTTTGCACATGAATTGAGCGGCGCGTTGGAGCCGATCCTGCCGCGCGAACTCGCCACTTACCATATTCCCTGACGAGACGACTCCGCGAGAGAATCGATGCCTACCTCTATGAGACGTGCACTGATCACGGGAATCACCGGCCAGGACGGGTCTTACCTGGCCGAATTCCTCCTGAACAAGCCCGAATATGAAGTTCACGGGCTGGTGAGGCGTTCGAGCAGCCTGAATCGCCAGCGAATCGACCCCTTGTTGTCTCGCGACCGCGAAATCGCCGAGCGGTTCCACCTCCACTACGCCGATCTCGCCGATGCATCGAGTCTCGCAATGATCGTCCAGAAAGTTCGTCCGGACGAGGTCTACAACCTCGGTGCACAGAGCCATGTGCGCGTCTCATTTGACCAGCCCGAGTATACCGCCGACGTGGTCGGCATCGGTACACTGAGGTTGCTGGAGTCCGTCCGGCATCTTAACGAACAAAAGCCGGTGAAGTTTTACCAGGCGTCCAGTTCCGAGATGTTCGGGTCGGCGCCACCGCCGCAGGGGCCGGGGACGCAATTCCACCCGCGCAGCCCGTACGCCTGCGCCAAGGTTTATGCTCACTGGCAGACGATCAATTATCGGGAAGCCTATGGCCTGTTCGCGTGCTCGGGTATCCTGTTTAACCACGAGAGCCCACGTCGGGGCGAGTCGTTCGTGACCCGCAAAGTGACCCTGGGCGCTACCCGCATCAAGGAGGGTTTACAGAAAAAGCTCGTCATGGGCAACCTCGAGGCCAAAAGGGACTGGGGCTTTGCCGGCGATTATGTCGAGGCGATGTGGATGATGCTCCAGCATGGGACGGCCGACGACTATATCGTCGCTACCGGCGAGACGTATTCGGTACGCGAACTTCTCGAAGTGGCCTTCTCCACGCTCGATCTCGATTATCGCGATTTCGTCGAGTTCGACCCGAGATACACTCGGCCGTCTGAAGTCGAGGTTCTCCTCGGCGACGCGACCAAGGCTCGCGAGGTCCTCGGGTGGAAACCGCGGGTTGATTTCCACGGCCTGATCAAGATGATGATCGAAAGCGACCTGGAGCTCGCGCGTCGGGAGCGATTCGCGGAGACTTATCCGCATCGTTGATTCGCGTTGCCCGAATCCCGATTCGAGATTAGGAACGTTCGAGGGCCGGGAACGGTGGGGTGGATTCCGGAATCGGAAATCCGGAATCCAAAGGATGCCTCTTCATTCGCGGTGTCGCCGCGCGAGGATCACGGAAGATCGAGGTCGAGATGGAGACGTCTTATCAGCTCCCGCCGGTGCTCGTCGCCTGCCCGGACGCGCGACCGCCGGCCTACCAGGCGGTGATCGGGCTCAGCCGAGCCGGACTGCTGGATCGGTTCGTCACGGCGACCTACTACAACCCCGATGGTCGGCTGGCTGCCTGGGCGCGGAATCTTGCCCCGGATCGATTGACGCGATGCGAGCGATTCCTGCTCCGTCGCCACGATCCTGAGATCCCGGCGGAGCGCGTTCGCGCGAATCCTGATGTCGACCTGGCTGTCCGGCTCGAGGCCCGGTTGGCCGTGGGTCACCCTCAGCTCAGGCGCGCGCTGGCGCGCTGGCGGACCGAGCGGTTCGATACACGGCTCGCGCGAGTCGTCGCCCGTGACCGGCCTGGGCAACTCCTGGTCTTCAGCGATGTCGGCTCGGCTCTCACCCTCCCCACCTGTCGAAGGCTTGGCATTCCGACGATCCTGAGCATGGTCCACGGTGACGTGCGCGAAGAGCAGCAAATCCTCCGGCGCGAGTCCGAGACGTCTCCCGAGTTCCTCCCAATCTATCTAGGCAGTGGGCGATTGGACCTCGAGGAGCTGGAATGGTTGCATGCGCGAAGGCTCCGCGACCTCGCCCTCGCCGATCGCGTTGTGGTTCCCTCGGAGCATATCGCCGAGTCGATCGTGGGCCACGGCACGCCGCGCGAGCGGGTCCGCGTGATCCCCTACGCGGCCGACTGCCGACGGTTCCGGCCACTCCCCGGAAAGACCCAGGGGACCGAGTGTACCTTCCTGTTTGCCGGCGGTATCCATCAACGCAAGGGGATCAAGTATCTGCTGGAGGCCTGGCGCGACGATCCGACGTCCGGGCTGGAGGCTTCAGCTCTTGGGATCGCTCCCGAAGAACATCGCTCCGCTACGCCCCTACCTCGAGTCGGTGGAGCTCCTGGGCCAGGTCGCGCATGCCGAGATGCCGGGGCAAATGGCTCGGGCGGATGTCTTCGTGTTCCCCTCACTCTTCGAGGGCTCGGCTGTCGTCACTTACGAGGCCCTGGCCTGCGGGCTGCCCAGCATCGTCACGCCGAATGCCGGCTCCGTGGTCCGCGATGGCATCGAAGGGTACCTCGTCGGCCCGGGCGATATCGATGCCCTGGCATGCCGGATGGAACAGCTCGGGAACGATCCGGCTCAGCGGGACCAGATGGGTTCGGCTGCCCGTAGCCGAGCCCTGGCCTACGATTGGCCGCGCTACCACGCTGCACTAATCGAGCTGCTCGGGGAGATGGTGAGTCGCACGACAGGGCCGGCCCTGGATCTTTCGCCGGAGGAATACGCATGCGCGTATCCCCAGTCTTGAGAATCTCGATCCGATCACTCCGAGGGAGAAGCCAGCATGCCTCGCATTAAGGAACTGGATTCCGTTCGCGGTCTGGCGGCGCTGGCGATCGTCTTCTTCCACCTCTGGTTTCCGCAAGTCGTGGTGCTCGGCCTCGGCGTGAATCTCTTCTTCGTACTTTCGGGTTACCTGATCACCACGATCATCCTCGGCCACACGCTGAATCCTCGATTCTTGATATCATTTTATGCACGCCGTGGCCTCAGGATCTGGCCGATCTATTATCTCTCGCTCGCCGGACTCGTGCTCCTCTTTCAACTCCTTCCCCTATCCGGAGACCTCTCCGAATGGCCGTCCTACCTGACCTATATCCAGGGTCTTAGCCATTACTGGTCCGGCCGTGAGCCGACGTTTCCGCTAGCGTTCCAGCACACGTGGAGCCTTGCGATCGAGGAGCAATTCTATCTGTTCTGGCCGATGCTGATCGGGCTTGTGGGTCGGCGGGCTGCCGGTTGTCGCCGCAGTCCTGGTAGGAATGGCGGTCCTGGCGCGGTCGTCCGGCGTCTCTCATTTCATCCTGATCACCAACATCGACGCGCTGGCACTGGGCGGGTGGCTCGCCTTCATCATCGACGGGGCCGCGCCGGTCGAACGGAATGACACAACCGGCCCGCCGGCGATTTACCGCCTTCTCGCTCGCCATCGCGATTCTCGCCATGGGAATCTTCGCCTTGGCTGTCGGGTCGCGAGCCCGGTGGCCTGGCCTGCTCGCTCCGGCGTCGATCAACAGCCTGAAGTTGCTGGCCGCCAATCTGCTCTGCCTCGCCCTGGTCCTCGGCCTGGTCCTTCACGGGGGCCATCCCCGGCTCGGCTGGCTTCGGAGCCGGTGGCTGGTCTACCTGGGAACGATCAGCTACGGAATTTATCTATATCACCACATATTATTTAAAGTTTGGGATGATCTGTCATCGCACTACGGGTGGAGCGGATCGATGCTCGTCGACCTCGTGAAGCTCGGCATCGCCCTGGCCCTCGCGTCGCTCTCCTGGCACTGCGTGGAGCGGCCGATCCTCTCCCTCAAGGATCGATTCCGATACCAGGCTGGGAGGAAGCCGGAGGTTGTGCCGGGTGCCGGGCCCGCCGAAACCTGGGCGGCGGAGGCGACTTGAACGTCATGGAAGACTTGTTTGCAATCTATGCGACGGGCGCGTTGATCGTCGCCTACTTCCTGGCGCAGGTCGTTAGGCGGCGGTTCGATCCGTTTGCGCCCATCTGGCTCTTCCTGGTTGGCTATCTTCAGATCTATGTGATCCAGGGTGTCCGATACCACGAATGGGGAGTGTCGGTACGCGGCAAGGACCTGGTCTCGGCGGCCAACTTGCGGGCGTTGTGGGCGGTGGCCTGGCTATTGTTCGTCTATCACGCAGGGCTGGGGAGGCGGATCGCGACCCTGCTCCCGAGGCCCCCGAAGACCTGGTCGCCGTCGTGGGTGGCGATCCTCTCGCCACCGCTGATCCTCTGGGGCCTCTTCTGCGCAGGGATGTTGATCCGGGGAGGCGGGGACGCCGTCGAATCCGCGACGAGCGAAGGATCGATCTTCAGCAGTTTTCCGTTCGTGATGCTGGTGGCCGCGATCTTGCTGGTCGTGACGGGCCGAAGCCAGGTCCCTTCCCGACCGGGTTACTTGATGACGGGGCTCGCCGTTTCCGCCGCCTATGTGCTGATCTGGATGTTCAACGGCAAACGCTCACATTCGCTCATCGGCGTGCTCGCGACGATCTGCGCGCTCTATATCACGCGACTGAAGCGCCCCTCGTGGCCGGTACTGTTCACGACGGCCTTCGCGGGCTCCCTGGTCGTCGCGATCGCCATCGGTTGGAGGAACGACCGGGAACACGAGCGATCCTTCGCCGGGTTCGCCAACTTCCTCGGCGACTTCCAGGTCTCCCGGGTCCTGGAAAGCCTCAACGTCACCGACGGCGATGAGGAGATCATCACCTACGAGACCTTCGAATACGGCGGGTTCCTCCTCATGATGGACACGGTTCCCGCCAAGTCCCCTTACGACTATGGGGAAAACTACCTCCGCCTATTCTCGACCTTTATTCCGCGATCCATCTGGCCGAACAAGCCGCTCTTCGGCCGCAGCGCCTGGATCGGTGCCTGGATCGCCGGCTCGGAGATGGAACGAGAGGAAGACTTTACCGGCCCCGCCATCGGTATCCTGGGAGCGACCCAGCTCAACGGCGGTGCGATCGGCACCTTGATCGTCATGGCCGCTCTCGCCCTCCTCATGCGCACGGCCTATGACTACTTACGCTTGTATGAAGATGTTCCCTGGGTCCAGTTCTGGTGGTCGATCACTTTTTACAACGCCTGGTTCATGGTCGCGGCTGACGATCCCTTCGTCTGGTTCTACTACAATTGGGGGGTTTCGGCGTTCCCCCTGGTCGTGCTCGTGTGGTGGATCATCAAACTGAACAAGTCTGCTTCGTCTTCGCATGAGGAGCTCACCACGGCTCCCGCTTAGCCCCTTGACCTGTGTGCCTGGGAGTTGGTCGCATGATCCTCGCCGTCACTTTCACGAATTTGGGACCGTACCATCTGGCCCGGTTGCGGGCCTTGGCGGACCGGCTTGCCGAACGCGGAGATCGGCTCCTCGCCTACGAGGTCGCGGGGAGCGAACGAACTTATCCCTGGACGCGGGATCGGCATGATCAGCCGTTCGAGAGGATTACCCTGTTCCCGGACCGGGCGCTCGAATCGATCGACACGGAGTCCTGCCGTTGGGCGATGATCGAGGCACTCGACCACGACCGACCCGACATCGTGGGCGTGGTCGGCTATGTGCGTCCCGAGTCGATGGCCGCGGCGCGTTGGGCCGGGCGACGACGCGCCCCGACGATCCTGATGTCCGAGAGCCAGCAGGTCGACCGACCACGCACCTGGTGGAAAGAGATGGTTAAGCGTCGTCGGATTCAATGGTTCGATGCGGCGGTTGTCGGCGGCCCATCGCACCGCGACTACCTGGTCAATCTAGGGATGCCTTCGGACCGTATCACCGTGGGGTACAACGCGGTCGACAACGACTATTTCGCAGTCGGCGCCCGCCGTTGGCGCTCGGATCCCCGTGGTCGTGAGGGATTGCCTCGAGCGCCTTATTTCCTCTCCGTCTGCCGATTCGCGCCGGAGAAGAACTTGGATCGACTGATCTCGGCGTTTGTGCGGTATCGACGCGGTGCCGCAGCGCAGTCGGCCTGGGACCTGGTACTCTGCGGCGACGGCCCGCGGAAGGCTGAGGTCGAGCGGGCCGTGAATTCCAGCGGATTCGCCCACGCCATTCATCGGCCCGGCTTCCTCCAGGTCGGTGAACTTCCGCGCTGGTATGCCCACGCCGGGGCGTTCGTCCTGCCAAGCCTGATCGAGCCCTGGGGACTCGTCGTGAACGAGGCGGCGGCCAGTGGCTTGCCGCTCCTAGTCTCGGGTCGCGCCGGTTGTGCCGCCACCTTGGTGCCCGAATCCGGGACGACCACGGGAGCCCGGTTCGACCCGCTCGACGTCGAGGAGATTGCTGCCAAGCTCTCCTGGATCGCGACGATGCCCGCTGAGACGTTGAATGCCATGGGCCGCTGCGCCGCGGAGACGGTCGCCCAGTGGGGGCCTGGGCGGTTCGCGCAAGGCGTCGTTGAAGCGATCGAGCTGGCCAAGCACCGTCGTCGCCCTCACGTTTCCATGCCCCTGCCGGCCTTCGGAACGAGGTGAACCTATGTTCGAGTCGCAACGCGAAACGCTGATGGCCGATCCGCCGCAACGTCGCCATCAGGCCGCATGGTCCGCGAATCAACGAGGATGGGTCCATCTCTGCAACGGACTGGACCCGCGCCGTGACGGTGGAATGGTACCAAGCATCCTGGGCATGACGGCGGCGCTGAGCCGGCTACGAGACGCGGTTACCATCGTAACGCCCACACCGTCCCGACTCGCGCCAGAGCACGTCGCTTCAAAGGTGACGCTCCGTGGCCCGGAAGCGAACCTGGAGGAGGCCGTCCGTTCTGCCGAGGTTGTGCACCTGCACGGTCTGTGGCAAGCCCAGACACGTCGGGGAGCCTCCGCAGCCCGGTCGGCCCGAGTTCCGTATCTGGTCGCGGCGCATGGAATGGCCGAACCCTGGGCACTCCGTCACAAGTTCTGGAAGAAGCGGATCTACCTGGCCTTCATCGAGGCGAGGAACCTCCGCCGGGCGTCGTGTCTGCATGCCCTATCCCGCCCCGAGATCGAGCACTTGCGGGCCATCGCTCCCTGGACGCCAATTTGCTTCATCCCCAACGGAGTCGATCTCGCGTTCGCCGAGAACCTGCCGCCCCGATCGAAACTGGAACTGGAACATCCCGAATTGCGCGGCAAGTTCGTGCTGCTCTTCTTCGCGAGGCTGCACGTCAAGAAGGGACTCGATCTGCTGGCCGAGGCCCTCGGACGGATCGCAGCCGACCATCCGGACCTTCATCTCCTGCTCGCCGGCAACGATGGCGGTGCCTGGGCGCCGTTCCGAGATCGGATGGAACAACTCGGCCTGGGTGGGCGGATGAGCTACGTCGGCCATGTGGCGGGTGAGCGTGCCCGACAGGTCTGGGCCGCGGCTGACGCCTTCGTCCTGCCCAGTTACAGCGAAGGTTTCAGCATGGCCGTGCTCGAGGCGCTGGCCTGCCGGCTCCCCTGCCTGATCACCACGGCCTGCCATTTCCCCGAGCTTGCCGCGGCCCAAGGAGCGATCGCGGTGAATCCGGACGCAGACTCGATCACACAGGGACTCCGGGACCTGCTGGGACGGAGCCTCGCCCAGCGCAGCGCAGCTCGGCTGCAACGGACGCCGACTCGTCGAACAGTGCTATACCTGGGACCGGCAGGCTGACCGACTGGCCGCCGTCTACCGATGGCTCAGTGGTGGAGGGCCCGCACCGGAAATCGTGATCTCCTGATCGTCTGATCGCCGTGAGACGACGGAGTCGGATCACAGATTTAAGACTCAAGATTCAATCATTTAATAGGAAATCAACTTCCGAAACCTTGAACCCGAAACTTTGATTCTATCGAGAACCAACATGCCACTCCAAGCTCCGTTTCGATCTGTCCTCCAGGGCTCGCCACGCCCTTCCGGTATCCCGATCGATCGAAGTGTTCCGGTCAGCGTGATCGTACCCGTGAAGAACGAGGAGGAGAATCTGAGGCGCTGCCTACCGGCACTTGCGTGGGCTGACGAGGTCTTTGTGGTCGATAGCCAGAGGCGCTGATGGAACGCCTGATGTAGCGTCCGAATACGGCGCAACAGTGGTGCAATTCGAGTTCAACGGGACGTATCCCAAGAAAAAGAACTGGGCACTCGAGAGCCTGTTGTTCCGCAACGAATGGGTGCTAATCATCGATGCCGACGAGGTCGTCGTACCCGAACTGGCGGAAGAAATCGCGCGGCGCATCGCGCGGGACGAGGCGGAGGGCTACTACCTGAACGCTCGCTATTACTTCCTCGGTCGTCGCATCCGCCACTGCGGCTACTCCGAATGTTGGAACCTCCGCCTGTTCAAGCACCGATTGGGCCGTTATGAACGGATGGCCGACTCCACCGGCGGGCGCGCGGGAGATAACGAAGCTCACGAGCAGGTGGAACTGGAAGGACGCGCCCTTCGACTCGAAAACGAGCTGGACCACCATGCCTATCCGACGATTGCCTCCTGGGTCGAGAAGCACAATCGGTATGCGATCTGGGAGGCCGCACTGTACGACCGAATCGTCAACGAGCCTATCCCCAAGACGATCGTCGGCGCCCAGCGTTTCCGTCGGCGGCTCAGGAAGCTCGCCGCTCGTCTCCCGATGCGCCCCCTCATCCGGTTCCTGTACGCCTACGTCCTGCGGCGTGGGTTCCTCGATGGCCGTCCCGGTTTGATCTTCTGCGGGCTACTGGCCTTCTATGACTTCCTCGCATCGGCCAACCGTTACGAGCAGCGGATCGCGAAGACCGAGGCGCCTGATCCCGTCTCCTCGATCGGACTGCCTGCTCCGGCGGTGTCGCCGACGCGCTCTTCTTCCGTGAACGGCAGTGTCGGGTGCAATCCGCCTCGTTGTGATCGCCGTTTGGTCCAAACCAATGGAATCGCGAATGGATGAAATGTCAATTGTCCCTTCAGAGGAGGAGCTTGCCTTGAGCCAGGATTCGTACGGTGTGATCTCCCGGGCATTGCAAGGCGCGACCCGACGATGCGAGCAGATGCGCAACATGATCGAGTCGCGCGCGGCGCAGGCCCTGCGCCATGAAGCCCCGTGGTTGCACAATCGCTGGGGTCAGTGTTATCAAGCAATTAGTCTATCTGAGTACCACTATCTTCGCAACGGAAATCCCGAGACGTATGAGAGCGCCCTCATCGAGCGCATCCTCGGTCCCGGAATGACTGTGGTGGATGTAGGGGCGAATCACGGGCTATTCAGTATGGAGGCGGCCCACCTGATCGGGCGCGACGACATCGTCCACGCGTTCGAACCCGCGCCCGCCACGCGCGCGCTGCTTGCGAATAATGTGGCCGCCAACGATCTCACGACGGTGAAAATCTTCCCATTTGCACTGGGTGAGACGGTCGGTACGGCACGGCTTCGCGTTCACAGGGAGATGAGCGGACTGAACACCCTCGCAGATCGCGACGTTACCTGGAACCGAAGGGTGCTGGCCGCGGACGAAATCGTCGAGGTGCCGATCACGACGCTCGATGCCCACACCGAAGCCGAGGGCCTGAATCGGATCGACTTCCTCAAGATCGACGTCGAGGGGTTTGAGCTAGGCGTGCTCCGTGGGGCCCGTGAGCTGCTCCGGACCAAACGAATTGCGCGAATCCTGGTCGAGATCGGCGATCTGACCATCGCCAACGCCCGAGTCGATCCGCTGGAGATCCTGTCAGAGCTCGAGTCTCACGACTATGTCCTGTACCGAATCACCCCTCAAGGTCGCGTGGCCGAACGAATCCGATGCTTCCCGGCGATGGGCTTCAGCGCGAACTACTTCGCGGCGCCTCAAGGCGATGACCTCGGCAACGTTCGCGACCCGCTTGCGACTGTGATTCTCTGAGAAGGAGTCTTCGATCTCATGGCAATCGGGATGCCGGAACAAAACCCAGCCCTTCCTGACCTTCAGGAGCCGATCGAGCCCCAGTCGCAGGCGATCGTGGCGGCGATCGGGATCGCGCTGGTATTCGTACTTCTCACGCGGTGGCCTGTGGCGCGGGACGCACCGTTGGACCCCGACGAATTCGGATATCTGCGGCAAGTCTCGGCCCACTGGTTTCCGATCAGCCACACGCTGTTCCAGACTTTAGCGCGCCTGCTGGGCGAAGTGACGGGAGATCTCTATCGGGGTTTCATCTTACTCGACATGCTGTGCAGCACGCTGGCACTCGTGAGCGTCTGGTGGTGGCTGCGCCCTGGTTCGTCCGGCGACCGCGCTTGGAACAACGCTTCTACTCGGCGTCGGTCCGGTCTTCTGGGGTTATGGAGCGATGGCGGGCAACTATACCGCGATCGTGCTCGTCGGGTCGTTTCTCCTGGGTGTCGCCATCCGTGGATTGAAGTGCCCGCGGCCGTGGCAGCCGATAGTAGCTGCGGTCGTCCTGGCCATCGGCACCGGGTACCGCACGGATATCGGCCTGTTCTGGCTCCCCGTCTTCCTGATCATCCTCACGCAGCACGGTTGGAGGAGTTCCGCTCTCGCCGTCATCCTCTTCGCGATCCTGAATCTGACCTGGATCGGCGCGATGCTCCACGATGCCGGAGGGTGGGCGAATTACCGCGCATCCGTCGCGGAATTCGGCTACCAGGCCGGGACCCTGAACTCCGTCTGGAATCTGGGACTCCTCGATGGCACCGTGCGATACGCCGTCAAGATCGGCATGGCCCTTGTCTGGACGCTTGGGCCTGCGCTGGTCTTCGTTCCTCGCGGCGTTTCGAGGCTGGGACGCCTCGAAGACGGCGGGTTCCTGACTTTCCTGATCGGGATCAGTGCCCTGCCGGCACTCGGGTTCCATCTCCTGATCCATTTTGGCGTACCCGGCTACGGATTCCATTACCTACCGGCATTGATGGGACTGGTGGCCGTCGGCATCGGCCGCTATCCGACGGTTGAGAGGCCTGCGGACGCATCACGGATCACCGCGGGTTGGTTTCTCGGGGACCGTGCCGTTCCTCGATTGATCGGGTCCGCGGCCCTCATGGCTGCGGCCTTCTGGTTCTACCCAACCGATGTCTCGCCTTCGGGCTGGCGCGGCGACTTCGATCTCGCGTTTTGTCGGTTCACCCGTCATGGCCTTTCAGCGCCGATCAGGCGGGTTCCAACCCACTGGCGGACGGCCAACTCGCGCGATCTGGCGGGCAACCTGTTCTCCGTTCCACAGTCCGTCATCGGGGAGCGCGACCGGCCGATCAGCTCGGAGCCCAAGGGTCCGCACCCGACAGAAAACCCGCCCATGGCCATTTCGAACGATCGGCGGACGCCCTCGAGCCGGGCGTCCGCCAGCGTCCTGGAATGACCGACGGTGCTGGCGTCAAAGGCGCGTCAACTTGTCGCGTTTGCGGAAGTTGTGGTGCTCGTGTTCGAAGAGCCGCCGTTGCTGGCCGACGAGGAAGTCGAAGTCTGAGTGGAGGAGGAGTTCGAACCATTGGCCCCGGTAGTCGTCGAAGAACCTGTCGAGGTACCGGTCTGGGCGGATCCCCCGGATCCCGCCCCGCCCGAACTGGACGATCCGGAAGCGGACGTCGTCGCGGAGGACGAGCCCGAGCCCGTCGAGCCGGTCGTCGTTGCACCCGTTTGCGTGTTCGTACTGCTCGAAGAAGGCTGGCCCGATGAGGAGTTGCCCGTAGTGGCCGTCGAGCCGCTGGAGGTGGTCGTGGATGACGAACCCGAACCCGCCGTGCTGGTCGGTGATGGGGTCGGGGTGGGGGTCGGACTTGTGGTCGTAGAGGTCTGAGAGTTCGAGGTCCCCGAAGAAGGTTGTGTGCACGACGAACCACCAGCCGAAGTGGAGGACGAGCTTCCGGTCGAGGCGCCCGCGGAGGAGCCGCCAGTCGAGGTCGAAGTGGGCGATGTAGTCGAAGTCGAGGACGTCGTGCTCGTCGTAGCACTGGCCCCGCCATTTGCGGACGTACTGGTGGGAGTCGGGGTCTGCGGATTGGTCGTCTGCGAGCTCGTCGTCGAGTGCGTGTTCGACCCGGTCGTGGTGGAGGTCGGGCTCGGTGTCGGTGTGGCCGAGGAAGAGGTATTCCAGTTCGTCGTGAATGTGGTGGTCGTGTTCCCTGTCCTCTTGGTTCCGTGGACGGAGACGGGAGGCGTGACGGTCACGTTAGCGGTGGCGGTCGGCGTGGGCGTCGTGCTCGCGGAGGTGCTCGAGGTGCTTTGCGTACTCGAAGTACCGCCGCTGACCGAAGGCTCGACGTTGATCATCGGCTGGACCAGGATTGCCGGCGCGACGGTTATGGTCGCGTTGTTCGCAGCTCTCATCGTCATCGCGCGGGCATGGCCACGACGGTTGACCGTAGCGTGTTCGTGCCCCCTCGAGGCGTGGTGGCCCGTCGGCTGATTCTGAGTCGTCGTGCCCTGGGCGGTTTCGCTCTGGACGTGGGCCACACGATGGGCCACCTCATGCCGATGATGCCCCATGGATAACAAGACCCGGCCTTCCAGGTCTTCCACCGAGACCTGAAACTTGACGCGACGCCTCGAAGATTCACGACTGATTCGACTGGAGACATCCTGCCCTGACATGGCCCCTCCCTGGGACGAATCGCCCTCATCCTGAGCGTGATCTAGTGCCGGTCATCCTGACCAGCTGACGAACACCCCGGCGAGAGAGGACGTTCGATTGAGTTGGATCGGCAAGTCCCCAGAAAACCTTTGCACTTTCTTTCAATTCGCCCTTCTGGTTCCAGGTGTCAATCACGTCGAGTCAGAGAAGGGAGTCGGGAAAGTAGGGTGGGAACTGGGGTCCCGCCAGAGAACACGCCGAAGCAGGGCTGATCGCCACTCGACCTCTCCCCGCCGCAGTGTCCCGTCTCGCCGGGATGCGTGCAAACCTCTGATGGCGAAATGCAACCTTAGTGTGCCACAGAATCGTGGAATTGTTGGCAGGTGATCCAAGACGAGTGGGAAGATCTTCTGGAGAGAAGTCGCTGACCGGCACGTAGATCCATACAGAGCGTGCAATCCGCCATGCAGTCCGGTTGCTCGGTGGTTTTACTCAACATCGAGCGAGATGCCCGGCTTGGATTCGCGGAAACTGATGACCGGTTTTCAGCTCGCGCGGCTGGACTCGAAATCGAAGATTCCAGAGCCGCGCGGGATCGGTACAACCGGACTCCCGATCCGCGATGCTCGCCGCGATGCGCTGGCAATTGGTGCGCATGGCGAGAATAATGGGACGACTCGTAAGCAAGGTGATCGCTCCACGGACTCTCGAACGCGAGCCGCCCCCATGTCAACCAGTGTCGCCGAGTTCGATACCGCCATTGAGGAGATGGAGGCCTATCAGGAGTTGCTCTCGCACGCCTTCAAGCGGACGGGGAAGATCCGGCCGGAAGTGCTGGTCCGGCACGTGCTGGGGATCGTGCCGGCCCCGGAGTGGCCAGTGCGCGTCGAGGCCATGGACGCCTTGATTCGTCGGATCGAGTCGATCAAACAGGAAAAATTGCGCGTCGAGTCGCGGCCCGCGGAGGGACGGCTGCTGGGAAGCTACGCGACGCGACGACCGGGATCCGGCGCTCGACCATATCGCACCATGCTGCTGGGCGTGGACCCGATCGCAGCTCGTTGCGATTGCCCCGACTTCCTCAAGAACTCGCTGGGGGTCTGCAAGCACGTACTCACCGTACTCGATCATCTTCACGCGCGTCCTCGCGTCTTGCAGCAGGCGGCGAAGGAGCAGGAATGGGCTAACGGCAACGAACGGGCGGGCCTGTGGTGGGACCCGATCCGGCCCCTGACGGGCCTCGGCGACTGGCTGGAGCGGGTCGCCTGGCACGGCGATGTCGAGTCGGCCGCGGCGCGCTCGACCCGCGCGGCGCAGGCCCTGCGATGGTTCCGCGCGACCAACGGCGGCGGAATTCTCAAGAACGCCTTCTCGGATAAGCCGTCACGACGGATGGATCTGGTAGAGGACCTGCTCAGGGCGATTCCCGCCGGCGCCGCCGGGATACGCCACGACCCCGCGCTGCGCGCCTTGCTGGTTCACGAGCGCAATCGGCTCAAGACGATCGTCGAGGAGGCGCTGGGTTCCACCGAGATCCGTGACGGATTCCGGGGACTGAAGCGCTCGCTCTACCCCTATCAACGCGACGGTGTCCAGCGCTTCCTGGCCAACGGTCGCCTCCTCCTGGCCGACGACATGGGATTGGGAAAGACCGCTCAGGCGATCGCCGCCTGCGAGATCCTGTGGCGGAGCGGCCGGGTCCGTCGCGGTCTGATCATCGCCCCGGCCAGCCTCAAGCCCCAGTGGGCCCGGGAATGGAGCGTCTTCTCCGACCTTCCCGTCGAGATCGTCGAACGCGCCACCGGACGCGCGCAAGGCCCTCTACGCCTCTCGTAAAGAAGGTTTTCTGATCATTAATTATGAGCAATTGATCCGAGACCTGGAGATTGTCCGCGGATGGGGGCCCGATCTGGTGGTGCTCGACGAGGCGCAACGGATCAAGAACTGGCAGACGAAGACGGCGCTGTCGGTGAAGGGCCTGGCGCCGACCTACCGGCTGGTGCTGACGGGCACACCGATGGAGAACCGGATCGATGAGCTGGCCTCGGTGGTCGAGTGGGTCGACGACATGGCACTGGAGCCCAAGTGGCGACTGGGTGCGCTGCATGCGATCCGAGCCGACGGCCGCAAGGAGATGATTGGTGTCCGAAACCTGGGGACGATTCGCGAACGGATCCAGCACTGCATGGTCCGGCGAATTCGGAAGGACGTGCTCGACCAGCTCCCGCCCCGGACCGATACGCGAGTACCCGTCAACTTGACGGAGGTCCAGGAGGCCGCGCACTCCGAACTGGACCAGCCGATCGTAATCCTGATGCAGAAGGCCATGGTCCGCCCGCTGACCCAGGCCGAGTTCCTGAGGTTGATGAGCCTGCTGACGCTCCAGCGGATCATCTGCAACGGGATGGCCCAGTACACATTCGTAGACACATGGCCGACGATCAAGGACCGACAGCCGGATGAGGGGGTCTTGCTGGGCCTCTCGACTCCCAAACTGATTGAGCTGCGTCAACTGATCCGTCAGCTCGTCCTGGAACAGGGACGAAAGGTCGTCGTTTTCAGCCAGTGGCGACGCATGCTCACTCTGGCTCACTGGGCGACCCGGGACTTGCTCGCCGAGAAGGGGTTGCATGCCGGCTTCTTCACCGGGGCCGAGGGGCGCAAACGCCGGACCCAGAACATCGTCGAATTTCACGACGACCCGACCTTTCGCGTCCTGTTCGCGAGCGATGCCGGCGGAGTGGGATTGAATCTCCAGCACGCCGCCAACTGCGTGATCAACATGGATCTCCCCTGGAACCCGGCTGTCCTGGAACAGAGAATCGGCCGGATCTACCGACTGGGCCAGAAGCATCCGATCGACGTTTATAACGTGGTCTCCGAAGAGGGGATCGAATCGCGGATCGCCGTGCTGGTTGAACTCGAAGCATGCATTCTTCAAGGGATTGTTCGACGGCGACACCGACACGATCCAGTTCGGCGAATCGTCGAATTTCCTGTCGCGCATCCAGAAGTTGATCGACCCGTCCGCGATCGCGGTGGTGGCGGCCCGTGGCGACCAGGCGGAAGCAGAGGCCGATACGGGAGACGTCGACATCGGCATCGACGACGAGGTGTCCGACCCTCTCGAGGAGCTGATCGAGGCCGCCGACGAGGCCGAAGACACCACTCCGCCATCACCCGAACGCGAACGCGAGCCTGGACCTGCGCACGAACCCATCCCGGAATCCGAGCCCTCCTTCTCGACTTCGGCTGGCGGACATTTCGGCGGGCCGCTGGCGACCGCCGCGCTGGCCACGACACCGACCTCGATCACCGGCGTCGAATCGGCGACCTCACCCCGATCTTCGGAAACCGCAACGCAACGCAACGGTGCCGGATCGTTCGTGGGTCCGCGCGAAGTCGGAGCGGCGCATCCGCCCACGGTTGGCGTTCGCGAGCTATTCTCGCAGCTCCAGGTCCGTCGCGAGCCTGCGACCGGCAAGGTCGTCATCGAAGCGCCGGCCGAAGCCGCCGGAGCGCTCAGTGCGCCTGTTCGAAGGCATGGCTGCTCTGCTCCAGTCCGTCAGCGCGGGGAAAGGCTCCAGCGAAAAGATGCAGGATGAGAGATGAATCAAGGCAAGACCGGTTGAGCTCTCAGATCGCTGTCACGGTTTCTCCGGTTCGGATTCATCCTTCATCCCTCATCGTCCATCCTTTCCACGAGAGTTACCCGGTTGCGAATGGCCTCGCCGTCGGTCATGCTGAGTGGGTTCTTGTTGCTGTTGGAAGCGCCCCGGACCGTCCCGCCAGGATTTCGTCGGATCCGACCCGCCACCGTGAGCACGGAACCACAAATGACCTGACTCATGCCGCGGCGGTCCGTCTGGACGTTGCGAATCACCACGTACCCTTCCAGGGAGTTTGAAACATGGATCGTCGCAATTTCTTGAAGCAGACGACGGCGGCCGGCGCGGGCTCGTTCCTGGCCGGCGGTGCCCCCGGTTACGCCCGGTCGCTCCGTCCCTCTCCGAACGAGCGGGTTCGATTCGCCTGTATCGGCGTCGGTGGCAAGGGCCAAAGCGATACCATGGACGCCGCCACTCACGGCGAGATCGTCGGCTTGTGCGACGTTGACGAGGAAACCCTCGCCAAGATGGCCAATCGCCTGAAGGCAAAGCACCCCGATGCCAAGACCTTTTACGACTATCGCGCCATGCTCGAGGCGCTTGGCGACAAGATCGACGCGGTGACCGTCAGCACTCCCGACCACACTCATGCGCCGGCGAGCGTGATGGCGATGCGCATGGGCAAGCACTGTTTCTGCCAGAAACCGCTGGCCTGGTCGGTGGAAGAGGCGCGATTGATGCGCGGACTCGCCGCCGAGAAGAAGCTCTGCACGCAGATGGGCAACCAGGGGACGGCCGAGCAGGGATTCCGATCGGGTGTCGAGCTGATCCGATCGGGAATGCTGGGGCAGATCAAGGAGATCCTGGTCTGGACCAACCGTCCGATCTGGCCTCAGGGGATGGGGATCCCCAAGACAACGCCCGGGATCCCGAACAAGGTCCGCTGGTCCGAGTTCCTGGCCGCGGCCCCCGATCGGCCGTTTCATCCTAGTTACCAGCCGTTCAACTGGCGCGGTTGGCTCGACTTCGGCACCGGGGCCCTGGGCGACATGGCCTGCCATACGATCAACATCGCCGCAATGGCCCTGGAGCTCTTCGACCCCGAGGCGATCGAGGTCGTGGACACCTCCGGAATCGTGGACAACGCGAGCTATCCGGTCTGGTCGATCATCCGCACCCACTTCGGCCCGCGTAACGGCCGGGGACCGCTGACGATGACCTGGTACGACGGCGGCAACAAGCTGCCCAAGGACAAGCGAAGTTTCACGGACCGTATCTACGGAGAGAAGGTCCCTGGTAGCGGGCTCCTCCTCGTCGGCGAGAAGGGCTCGTTCTTCTCGAAGAACGACTACGGCGCCGAACACATCCTTCTGCCGCGGGAGCAGTTCAAGGACGTTACGAAACCGGAATCGAAACTCCCGCGCTCGCCTGGCCACTTCACCGAGTGGGTCGAAGGGATCAAGGCCAACGATCCCCACAGGGCCCTCTCCAATTTCGATTACTCCGCCCAGCTCACCGAGACCGTCCTCCTGGGCGTCGTCGCGCTCAAGGCCGGCCAGAAGATCGAATGGGATGCCCCCGGGATGAGGGCCAAGAACTGTTCGTATGCCGACCAGTTCATACGACGTGATTATCGCCGCGGCTACTCGATCCATTGAGGCGGTCTTTCCGCGAAATGGACGTATTGACAGTCCCTCACGATTCGGGGATCGGCACTGAGAATTCGAGTTGCCGGTCCCGTTCTTGCGGAGTCCCTTGCGCTCCGCAGGTCTTCTCGTTTCCATTGTACCGAGTGGAAACCAGAACCCCACGATCAGGATCGCGAGCTTCCTGCTGATTATTCGGAGGGCGCCGCCCGCTCATCAAGTATCGGATGGGCGCCGCGCCGCCGGAGAGTGGTCCCGCACTCCGGGCGATACGATCGACCAGGTGCGCTCTCCGGCGGACGCGACATCAGCGGGCAAGGTCGGACACGAGCTATTGCCCAATTGCCAGTCGTAATCGCCTGTGAAAACGGGATTTATGCCGCCGGTCTTGGCGAACAGGCAGGAATGACATCGGACCGGTCCCAGGGAGTGCTCGGCACGGAAGTTCCCTCGCGCTATCGCGTTCATCCGGGCCGACGGGACCAGGGCCGAACAGGTAGAGGTGTCTGTTGAAACTGAGATTCAGTCTCAATGAGGGACCAATTTAACGGCAACGGAAGTCATTGTCAATCGGATGGCGGAGAGGAATTGAGGGAGAATCGACCGTTGACTGTCGATCCATGGGGATTCTGAGGAACCATAGGATCGCTCGAACCACACAGCCTCATGCAGGAGGCCGTTGGTCTAGCACGGACCCACGACGTGGGCTTGGCAGCCCTTGTTGCGGCGTGATACCATAAGTTCGTGGGAGATCGAGCCTAAGAGTACGATGACATACGATACCGATGACGGAACGTCAACCCGCCGAGGACAACAATCGCAGCCTTCATCTCGATGGTCAGAGATTGCCACGAGTGTTGCGCCGCGAGGCGAATGAGGCTCAGAAGAGGAGACGAGACATGGCCGGGTCGATTCGACTGGTTCGAGTGACCCTGACATCCCTGCTGTTGGCGACCTGCCTCGGCCTGGTTTGTACGCCGTTCACGATGGGCGACGACCAAGACCAGCCGCCGTCGGATCGCGCCGGTGGTGCCGACTCGGGCAAGACGGGGGTGTCGGTTCCCGGAGGAGGGCGCTCATCGGATTGGCGATCGGCGCGTATCCGCATTCTTCAACCAGCCGGGAGAAGACCCCCCACGTCCCTTTGTGCCCCTGAGGCCGGCAACGGTCGAGGACAGGCGTCGGTCCGAAGCAGTCCGCCTGTATAGTGCAGCCCGGGCCCTCGAAGACCAGCACCGGTGGTCCGACGCGGTAGTGTTGCTCCGGGAGGCATCGAAACTCGATCCCGAATCGGTCGCTATCGCACGTCGCCTTAGCAGGATTTATATTGGCGCGATGGCCCGACCTGACCTGGCCATCGAGTACGGCCGTAAAGTCCTTGCCATCGAGCCGGGTGATACGGAAACGCTCGGAAGGCTCATCGATTACTACGTGCAGCCGGATAAGAGCAATTCGGGTGCAGCGGAATCGTTGTTGAAGGAGGTACTTGCCAACCCCAATCTCGGCGCCCACTCGCCGGGCCGGCTCCTGGCCGAATTCGAGCTCGGTCAACTGTACGCCGACCGGCTCAAGCAGCCCGAGAAGGCCGCCGATGCCTACGCCAAGGTCCTCGACGCCCTCGACGACAATTCCGCAAACGGTCTCTCTCCCGCGGATCTGACACGCGTCCTGGGCAACGACCCCTCGCGGGGCTATCTCAGTTTTGCGCTAACATTCATCACCGCCGGTCGGGACGAGCAGGCGGCCAAAGCTCTTGAGCGCGCACTAGTCTACGACGAAACGAATCCCCGGATCGCACTGCTCCTTGCGGACACCCTGGTTCGCTTGCACAAGGCCGATCAGGCCCTTGGTTTCGTCGAGGGAATCATCAAGCGTCAGCCGCAGGAAGTGGAGGTCTACGAGCTGCTGGCGAAGGTGCTGACCGCCCTGGGTCGCCAGAAGGAGATCACGCCCCGGCTCGAAGCGGCTGCGCACGCGCGATAGCAAGAATATTCCGCTCCAATACGTCCTGGCCGATCGCTATCGCGAGTCGGGACTGGACGAGAAGGCCAATGCCCTCTACCAAACTCTCTTGACCGCTCAACCGACGCCACAGAACTACCGGGCGCTGGCCTCCTCGCTCCTCAAGCGGAAGAAGGCCGATGAACTGCTAAAGCTGTTCTGCGAGGCCTACGCCCGACCTGTTACCAAGGCGGTGATTGAGCCGCAGATGTACGCGGCCGCCGCCGATGACACGATTTCCGAGGCGATGCTCGACGCAGGATTCAAAGACCTCTCGGCTCGTCCCCCGACCTTGCCAGAGAGCGCCTTCCTCGTCCTTCGGTCCATCGCCAATGCCAATCGCCCCACCCCCAGTAAGGTCCGCCGACTCGAGAAACTCCTGAAAATCCACCGCATCCAGTTGGAACAGGATCCGAGTCCCCTGATCTACTCGGAAATCGCCGACACCCAGGGGCGCATGGGTCAGCATGCTGAGGCCGCGGCCACCGTCGAGAAGATGTTGGCGAAATATCCTGCTCAAAAGTCGGTGCGCTCGCTGGCCATCCTCGCAGGACACCAGCGCCGCGCAGGCCGCGTCGACGTCGCCAAGGCGACCGTCACCGAGGCGATGAAGCTCGACGCGAACGACGAAGTCTCCCAGTACCAGCTCGCCTGGGTTCTCGCGGATCTCGGCCGGGCGGACGATACTGTCCGCATCCTCCGCGACCTGACTCGGAAAGACCCGAACATCCCGGACTTCGAATTGACGCTGGCACACATGCTGAGCCGCTTCAATCGCAACGACGAGGCCATCAAGGTCCTGGAAGGCATGCTGAAACGCTACAGCGATAACGAGGAGCAGCTCTCCAAGATCCGGTCCTATCTCTCGGTGGCCTACGTGAACCTGGGCAATTATGCCAAGGGAGAGTCTGAGCTCGAGCTGGTCCTCGAGAGCAACCCCGACGAGCCGGGGACTAACAACGACCTGGGCTATCTCTACGCTGAGCAGGGCAAGAACCTCGAGAAGGCCGAAACGATGATTCGCAGGGCGCTCCAGGCAGAGTCCGAGAATTATGCCTATCTTGACAGCATGGGCTGGGTCCTCTTCAAGAGAGGCAAGGTCCGGGAGGCACTCGAGGTCCTTACCAAAGCCGCGGAGTTGATGAAGCCCAAGATGGAAGAGCTCGGGCGTGGCGATGACCCCACCGTCTTCGAGCACCTGGGCGACGTGTATTTCCAGCTTCACGAGATCGACAGGGCCGAAGAGTCCTGGCGCAAAGCAATCAAGGCCGCGGAGGAGACGGTCCCGCCCGACAAACGGGTGGCCGAGATCAAGAAGAAGCTCGATTCCTTGCGAAAACTCGACCCGACGGCCAAGCCGTCTTCGAGTCAATCGCCGTGATCCGTAGGCAGTAAGCAATAGGCAGTAGGCAGGGAGAATTGGTCCCCTCCGATGGGGGAGACGTTCGTAGGTTTCCCTGCCAGCCCGCTGTCCCATTCGAAATGGTTCGGATTCTCGATCGTATCCTCGTCTACGCTGCCTACCGCCCACTGCCTACTGGAGAAGTAAGAGATGGCCGGACATTCCCACTCAGCCAACATCGCCCATCGCAAGGGGTTGGTCAACGCCAAGCGGGGTAAGTTGTTCACGAAGCTCTGTCGCGCGATATACGTCGCGGCGCACACCGGCGGCGGCGACCCTGCGGCGAACATGCGTCTCCGTTACGCGATCGACAAGGCACGCTCGTTCAGCGTCCCCAAGGACAACATCGAACGGTCGATCAAAAAGGCGACGGGAGAACTGGGCGCTGAGAACTACGAAGAGGTGGTCTATGAGGGTTATGGCCCCGGGGGCGTGGCCGTGCTCTGCGAAGTCCTGACCGATAATCGCAACCGCACCGCCGGCGACCTGCGGCGTTTGTTCGAGGCGGCCGGCGGGAATCTGGGAGCCAGCGGCTGCGTCAGCTACTTGTTCAACTTCAAAGGGCTATTCGTAATCGGTGCCAGTCACGTCGAGGAGGACCGACTGATGGAGGTCGCCCTCGAGGCCGGCGCCGATGACGTGCAGATGATCGATGGCCTCTACGAAGTCACTTGCGACCCGAAACTCTTCGAGACCGTCCGCAAGGCGCTGGAAGATGCGCGACGTTCCCGCGGAGAGCGCCGAGACCAGCTACATCCCGACGACCTCGGTCGACCTCGACGTTGAGAACGGCAAGAAGATGCTCAAACTCAAGGACCTGCTCGAGGAGAACGAGGATGTTCAGAACGTTTACGCCAACGACAACATCCCCGAGGAGGCCATGGCCTCTTGATCGATTGGTCATCGGTCAATGGCGATCGGACGGATGTGGTTAACCTCGCGCCGGGCTGGTCGGCTTCCTCATGCCACCGACGACAGAATGATCGCTCCTCGATCCCGAGATGACTCAGCAGGGCTCCGCGCCACGCTTCCATGACTAAGGACTAATGACGGATGACCAACGACCAAGTTTTTGTGAAATCGGAGCGTCTGAGGAAGCTTCCTCCATACCTGTTCGCGGAAATCGATAGGAAGAAGAAGGCCGCCATCGCCGCCGGTCGCGACGTGATCAATCTCGGCGTCGGCGACCCGGACCGGCCAACGCCGACATCAATCATAAAAAGCCTCCAGCATCACGCGGAGAACCCGGCGTTCCATCAGTACGCGCTCGACCAAGGTGCTCCCGAACTGAGGCGTTCGATTGCGGCCTTCTGCAAGCGGCGCTATGGACTGGACCTCGACCCCGAGACCGAGATCCTGCCCCTGATCGGCTCGAAGGAAGGGATCGCCCATCTGCCACTGGCCGTGCTCAACCCGGGCGATATCAGCCTTGTTCCCGACCCCTGTTATCCGGTCTATCGTTCCAGCAGCATGTTCGCCGGCGCGGACGTATATAGCATGCCCCTGGAGCCAAGGCTGGGCTTCCGCCCCGAACTCGATGCCATCCCGGCCGATGTGTTCGCGTTGGCCCGGCTCATGTTCCTGAACTACCCCAACAACCCCACGGGTGGCACGGCCGACCGGACTTTCTTTGAGAGGGTCGTCCAACTGGCCCGGATGCACAACTTCGTGATCGCGCAAGACGCTGCCTACAACGAGATGTATTACGAAGAGGCTCCTCCCAGCATCCTCGAAGTTCTGGGGGCCAAGGAGCTTGCGATCGAGTTCCACAGCCTCTCCAAGACGTTCAACATGACGGGTTGGCGCATCGGCTTCGCGATCGGCGGGGCGCCGATCATCGCCGCCCTCGGGCAGGTTAAGGCCAATGTGGACTCGGGTATTTTCACGGCCATCCAATTCGCCGGTACGACAGCCCTGGACGACTATCTCCAGCTCACCCCACCCATCCGTGCCATGTACAAGGAGCGTCGCGACGCTTTCGTGTCGGCTCTGGGCCGGATCGGTTGGGACGTGCCCACGCCCCAGGCCACGTTCTACGTTTGGATCCCTTGTCCAGAGGGCTACCGGTCGGCCGAACTCTGCACCCGACTGCTGGAGGAGGCCAACGTCGTGACCACACCGGGTATCGGTTTCGGCCGGACAGCGGACGGCTTCATCCGCGCCACCTTGACAGTCGAGACTCGGCGACTGGTCGAGGCCGTGGAGCGGATCGGGAAGCTTCAGTTCTGACACGCCGAGCGGTAGATCGAAAGCGCCTTCGCGATCAACGAGAGCACCATCTCGGAGGGATGAAAGCCGCGCCACGACCCACATACGAGAAATCTGAATGAACAACAGTCCCCAGGCATTGCCCTGAGCCGAAGCGTCTGGCC
Organism: uncultured Planctomycetota bacterium; assembly: GCA_963845755.1. Classification (GTDB taxonomy): domain Bacteria; phylum Planctomycetota; class Planctomycetia; order Isosphaerales; family Isosphaeraceae; genus CAWJTV01. The sequence goes on along the minus strand of CAWJTV010000005.1, from coordinate 338,917 downwards.
GCTTGGCAGCGGAATCCCACCAAGGTAACCTCGGAACACGGCAGCGACGGACTTGTCAACGGATCCCTCGCCGGTACCTCGAGTTTCAGATCCATCGGAGGACTATTGAGACTTCTGCTTCACGCGCGTTTTCCTTGAGCTCACCGAGTTTGTGTGATCTCTCTGCGGAGTGATGCTGTCCGGGCGTCGTGAGCGAGCCGCGGACTGTTGGATAGAATCCAACAGTCCGACCCACCAGATCTTTCCTTCCGGTAGGATCCGCTGCGAACATCGGGGTGGCAGATCCTGCCTTGCGGGCCGCTGACCCGCCGGCTCTGGGCACCGGCGGAGGCGGGATTCGCCGAGTTGTTCCTTTTCGCGAGCTGATCGCCCCGCGCTTCAGGCCCGGAATTGATGGAGGCGGTTTACGTGCCAAGCCACTCCCCACCACAGCCTTGGAGGTCAAGGCGTTCTTGTCGAAGCGGCTCTCCGCAACAGCCTTTGCTGAAGACTTGGGGATCACACCTTTGCTCTGGGATTGAGCGCTCACGGTCGCGCCGGTAAACCCACTGATGATTGCTATTGCGCCGAAGATTGTGAAGATTCTCATCATTGGTCACCCTGGAGCCGTGAAGAATACGCGCTGGCACTCCCTCGAATCGTTGTGCCGCACGAGCCACACGATCTTGTTGATCATCCCCCGAAACCCCCCAATTTTCAAGACTGTGAACGAAAAACCTCAAACATTTCCGGCCGACCACTAGAGAGGTGGTGGAGTCGTACCGTCCGAAGGGACTGAGACGCTGCTCTGAATCAACATGAGGGATCCAATAGAACGTGAGAAGAAACCGGGAACAACCGAGGACACTGATAACCGTATGAGTGGTGTGGAGTGGAAAGGTTTTGTGATGATCGGACTGAACGGGGATGCGTCAGCCGAAGTCATGCCGCGGTGTGTTTCCCTCCATGGCCTGACTTGGGAGCCGCGGTATCTCGGCGACCTGAACGAGCCCAACCTGATCGCTACAGCCTTCGGCGTGCGCTATCCGGACCAAGTCTTCCTCATCGACCCCGATGGTCGGATCGTCGCCAAGGACCTGCAGGGCGAGGAAATCAAGCAGGCTATTGCTGCGGATTTATCGAAGAACAAAGGCAGGTCCAGACGCGTTCTGCCAACGAGGACCTTCTTGGTCTCGGCCACAGGATTCGAGAAAAACGTGTATGCGTATCCCCGCGAGGCCCCTTTATATCGGGTAGTCACACGACGAATTCCCGAGGGACCTGTTCCATGCTCAAGCTCTTCCAGTCGGCTGCCCTGCGGCAAATCGAACGTGTCTTTGTCGAGGGGACGGCCGCCGGGCTGTCGGATTCCCAACTTCTGGAGCGGTTCGCGGGCGATCGCGATCAAGCGGCGTTCGATGCATTGGTGGCGCGGCATGGCCCGATGGTTCTGGGTTCCTGCCGGGGCGTACTCCATAACTCCCACGATGCCGAGGACTCCTTCCAGGCAACCTTCCTCGTGCTCGCCCGTAAACCTCGATCGCTCTGGGTCAAGGGCTCGCTCGCGAGCTGGCTTTACCAGATCGCGATCCGAATCGCCGTCCAGTTCAAGGTCGACGCCGAGCACCAGACGTCGGCTCGAGCGCCGGGCTTCACATGCTCGGGTACGAGATGACAGACCCGCGGGGTGTCTCGAGCCGGACCTGATTCCGATTCTTCACCAGGAGATCGACCGGCTTCCCGAGAGGTACCGCGCGCCGGTGATCCTTTGCCACCTCGAAAGGCTGACGCACGAAGAGGCCGCGAAGGTACTGCGTTGTCCCATCGGTACGGTTCACGGACGACTGTCCCGAGCTCGTGACTTGCTCCGGCGCCGGCTGATCCGTCGGGGATTCGTCTTACCGGCCGGACTGGCGACCGGTGCACTGAACGCCAGTGGATCGTTGGCGGCGGTACCGCAAGCATTGCGGAGCGCGACCGTCCAATCCGCGCTCAACCTCGCGGCCGGCGAAGGAATCTCGACCGCAGTCGTCTCCACGATGGCCGCCGGGCTGTTTCCGTCACGCTCCGAGCCATGACATTGAACTCTCTCAAGACGGCAGTGGCCATCACCGTGTTGATCGGCCTGTCGGTCGGTGCATTCTTCCTGGTCGGGGGGAGCCCGGCCGGCATGGTCGCGATGGCTGACAAGACGCCACCTCGCAACGATGCCGAAGCGATCCAGGGTACTTGGATGGTCACGGTGATCGAGCAGGTCAGCCATGAATTGTCCGAGGACGAGAAAGCCTACCGCAAGTCGGGCCAGTGCACCATAACCATCACGGCCGATCGGCTCACCTTCGACGTCAACAAGAGTGCGATGAGCTATCGCCTGGACACGACAAGAACACCCAGGAGGATGCTCTGGAGTGAGACCGATGATCCTCGTGGAGGAGTGGTCGCGATCGCGGTTTATGAGCTCGATGGAGACAGCTTGAAGATCTGCCTCGGCCAAAAAGGCAAAGCCCTCCGGCCACCCGAGCCGCCCCACGGCTTCGACATCAAATCAGCGCCGCGGGGGACGTCCCCCACGCTGTTCGTGATGAAGCGCATGAATGAGCTTGCCCAACGTGATCCTGGGAAAGCGGCGGCGGCCCATCCGCCTGACGCCAAGCCGCTGCTCCCTCGCGACGGCGGTTTGCTTCATTCCAATTTCGATGGCGTCACCTTCGAACGGATCTTGAGCGGAGGTCGAGAGGAGCCGCTGTTCGTCGATCTTGACACGGGGCGTTTCATGACGCCACCGTTCGCGCTGGAACCCTCTGACCGTGGACGTCCCATCTCCCTGGCCAACCTGGCGTTTCCGGACCGGCTCAAGAGCTGGGTCCTCGGGCAGGGAATCGATGCGGCCGTTCAGACCGACGGCCGGACCATCACTCTACTGGGCCTGGAGATGGAAGATGGGGAGCCCTTGCCGGAATCAACTGAGCATTCGACTCTGACCCCCGCCAGGGCCCTGGAAGGCGTCAACCAAGCTTACCTACAGCGACTCCGCGACAAGGAGTCGAAGAAATGGCCCCGGTTGGTTCGCACCTTCGAGACCGTGGACCGTCCGCATTTCCACCTGCCGTTCCTGACGCGTCAAGGAGGCCTCGGCTTCCTTCATCTGATGCAGAATTTCCTCGTCATCAAGGGTCACACCGACGACAGTATCCGCCTCAATTACCAGATCGAGCGCGGACTCGATTTGCGATTCGGAGGGATCGCTCGGAACGGGGGAGGTTTAACGATTGCAGAGCCGGCCATCCTGGGTGATTTCGGAGGGTTCCTCATCGTCGTTGTGGACACGGGCAAGATCGTCCTGAAACAACCGGGTTGCCTGGAACGGACCGAGATCGGTCAAGGGCAGGTCCGCGTCATGGCCGGACCAACCATTTCGTCCGGCATCTTGCTCACCGCCTCACGGCTGATGACCGGCGTCCTTGAACTCGATGGCCGCCATGAACGGGCGAAGCTCTCCGGTCATGGCAAAGAAGCAACGGTAGTCCGTGAAGGGGAAAAACTGCGTGTGACAACCGACGAACGGACCCTGGAATGCGAGCGGATCACGTTCGGCATGCCGGAGCTGAGGATCTTCTCCATCCATCCCGATACAACGGAGAAACCCAAGAAATGAGAAGAATCAGTCCGGGAACGCTCGAATCTTCGACGCGCAGACTCGGACGCCTTGCTCTCACTACCAACCCGAGAGCCGCGATGCTGCGCTACGTTTCGAACGGCTGGGTCGTGTATAACGGACCTGGGAATGACCCAGGACTCGAACGAGGCCCTCTCCATGAGCTACAACATCCGCCTGCTGATCGACTGTCCTGATCACCGAGGCATCATCGCGGCGGTTTCCAGCTTCATTGCCTTGCATCAGGGGAACATCCTCGCGTCTGATCAGTATGTGGGCGAGCCGCCCAACGGCAAATTCTTCATGAGGATGGAGATCGAGAGCCTTGGATTCGGCCTGGGTCGGGACGAGTTTTCCGCCGCGTTTGCCCCGCTGGCACGTCAACACGGGATGAACTGGCGGGTGAGTTTCACCGACCGTCCGCGGCGCATGGCCATCCTCGTCTCGAAGTATGCGCACTGCCTGCTCGACCTGCTCTGGCGATGGGAGGCCGGCGAGCTGGAAGTCGAGATACCGCTGGTGATCTCCAACCATGCCGATCTGGCCGATAAAGTGCTGTCGCACGACATTCCCTTTCACCACTTACACGTGACGAAAGGGGCCAAGGCCGACCAGGAGGCGCGGGTCTTGACGCTCTTGAACGAGCATCAGATCGATGTGGTCGTACTGGCTCGCTACATGCAGATCCTATCGCCGGAGCTCCTGGAGGCGTACACGCGTCCGATCATCAACATTCATCACTCGTTTCTGCCGGCATTCATCGGCGCGAGCCCATATCACCAGGCTCACGCCCGTGGCGTGAAGATCATTGGGGCCACGGCCCACTATGTCACGGCGGACCTCGATGCCGGGCCGATCCTCAACCAGGACGTCGCGCACATCTCACACCGGGATGGGGTCGATGACATGATCAGGATCGGCCGGGAGGTCGAGCGCCGCGTGCTTGCGCAGGCGGTACGCTGGCACCTGGACGATCGCGTCCTGGTGGATGGAGTCCGCACCGTGGTCTTCGAGTAAGACGCCGGTGGGAGTCGAACTCAACTCGATAGAATGTGTCGGACGGCTTCGACTTACCCGGAAGAGTGAATGGCTTTCCGATGAGATTCGGCCGAATGAAGGCAGGGTCGGCGAACCGCGACGCGAGTAAGTCAAGCCGGTGCCAGCCGATCCGCCTCGATCGCAAAGGCCAACGATTCACGGCCGTTTTCGTCGTTGATTCGTCGGCGATGAGAATGGTCCCGGATCCAGGCGATCTGGTCGGCCATCATGGCTCGCAAGAGCTCACCATAGCGGTGCGACTTGTTCGTCCCCTCGCCGGCAGAGACTTCGATCATCTGGTAGACGTCAAGGGTCTTGTGGCGTCCCTGGCAAGCCCGGTCCTTGGGAGAATAGGAGGCAGAGACATCGAGCCGCGCGTCCGGGAAGAGCTTGCAGAGAGTGCGGGTCTGGGCTTCGTCGGCGATCGCGTGGATCTGGGCTCTGGTCGGGACCCAGTCATAGAGCGTGACATCACCGCGTTCGAAGACCAGTCGCAGCTCCTGGCGGTCCATGCGCCCGGTCTGATGGAAGCCGTGGTAGAAGTTCACGAGGATATCCGGCTGGTAGCGTACCGTGCATTGCACGTGCTCCTCGATCGGCGGCGAGGAATCTGGCCGGATGCCGCGTTGTGCGGCGACGACGGTCCCAGGGCCCAGCCAGCCGGCGAAGAGGTCGAAGAAATGCACCCCGTGCTCGATGAATATCCCGCCGCTCTTGGAACGGTCCCAGAACCAGTGCTCGGGCGGCAGGTTTTCATCGGAAGCATAATTCTCGAAGTAGCCGTGAAGGACTTCACCCAGCACCTGTGATTGAACCAGGTGATCGACTGCCTCGTAGACGGGGTTATACCGCTGCATGAGGTTCGCGACGACCAATCGGTCGTGCTTCCGGGCCGCGGCGATGATCGCGTCGGCCTGCTCGAGGGTCATCGCCAGCGGCTTCTCGCAAATGACGTGCTTGCCGGCTTCGAGGGCTGCGATGGCCTGGGAATGGTGGAGGAACGGTGGCGTCGCGATGTAGACCAGGTTAACGTCGTCGCGAGCCAGGAGTTTGTCGATCTCTTCGATATCGGGGATGCCGAACCGCTTCGCGGCAGCGATGGCGGCCTGACGGTGCGTACCGGCCATGCCGGTCAGCTTGACGCCGGGCACCTGGGCGAATTGCTGGAGAGCATAAAGCCCGAAGCCTCCGCAGCCGATGACGCCCACTCGGATTTCGGACTGGTCCATGGAGACTCCCTTTGTCATTCACCTCGCGGGTCTCTTCCCGATCAGGCCGAATGGTCCGTAGGTTCAGACACCGCCCGGATTGGCCGATTCGAAGATCGTCCCGCCACTGATGCTCCAACCGCTCGGGAACCGGCGACGCCTCGGCTGGCTCCGAGGGTTCAGAGGTGGACTGCATCATTGTCGTCCCTGATCCCCCTCCGGTCAATTCGCCCTCTACAACTCGGGTCGTCCTGATGCCGGGTTTGGGGTAGAATAGAGTGAGGCTGCGCTCCTCCTACGAATATGAATGGCCCCGTGGTGGGGGACGACATGGCCACTACGGCACCGTGTCCTGACTCCGATCTTGAGGTCTCGTGGATTCTGTCATTCGCCGAACCGGGGGCGAAGAAACGGCGAACGTCGAAGAAACCTGTACCGTCGAATTCATTCGTATGAGCCGGCCTCGGGCAGGCGAACCGCGAGGGAGCGTCCCCGGAAACGACATGGTGAACGAGATCCCCGAAACACCGCTGGTGGGCGTACTGATGGGCAGCAAGTCGGACTGGGATACAATGCGCCATGCCTGCGAAGTCTTGACCGAGCTGGCCATCCCGTTCGAGGCGAAAGTGGTCTCGGCGCACCGGACTCCGGAACGGCTATTCCGCTACGGTCGCGAGGCGGAAGGGCGCGGCCTGGAAGTGTTGATAGCCGGAGCCGGAGGCGCGGCGCATCTGCCGGGGATGCTGGCAGCGATCTCGATCTTGCCGGTGCTCGGCGTTCCTGTCGAGAGTAAGATGCTGCGCGGGGTCGACTCGCTTCTGTCGATTGTGCAGATGCCGCGGGGCGTGCCGGTCGGCACGCTGGCCATCGGCAGCTCGGGTGCGGCGAATGCAGCCGTCCTGGCGGCGTCCATCCTGGCACGCAAATATCCGGCGATTCGGGCGGCCTTGGCGCAGCTCCGCCAGGCGCAGACCGAGGCCGTGGGAGAATCGCCGGTATGAGCATGGGTCCGGACCGATCGTTTCTCGACGAGGCTGCCCCTCTGTTCCCCCCGGCATCGTTGGGAGTGATCGGCAGCGGCCAACTGGGCCGGATGTTCATCCAGGCGGCCCAAAGCATGGGTTATCGCGCCGGCGTCTTGAGCGAAGCCGAAGACACGCCTGCCGCCCAAGTCGCACACTGGACCGTCATCGGCCGCGACGACGATGCCCATGCCCTACGGGCGTTCGCCGATCGAGCCGAGGCGATCACGGTGGAGTTCGAGAATGTCTCGGCCCCGTCGCTTCGATGGCTGGCAAGGCGCCGCCCGGTTCGCCCCGGGTGGCGTACGCTTTGGGTTGCGCAGAACCGACTCCGCGAGAAGAGATTCCTGGCCCGGCATGGCATCCCCCTTGCTCCTTGGTGTCCGGTTCAGGCCCAGTCCGATCTCGATGAGGCAGTTCGGTCGCTCGGATTGCCGATGATCCTCAAGACTGCCGTCTCGGGTTATGACGGCAAGGGGCAGATCCGCGTTGACCGGGCTGATCAGGCATCCAGTGCGTGGTTGAGTCTGGGCCGGGCCAGATGCGTCGCCGAAGCCTGGGTCGACTTCAATGTTGAGGTCTCGGTCGTGGTGGTCCGCACCCACGAAGGCCTAGCCGTGTGCTATCCCGTCGGGCTGAACAGGCATGAGCGACACATCCTCGATAGCACGATGATGCCGGCGCCGGTCGGTCCGATTGTTGCCCTGGAGGCCCGCAACCTGGCCCTGGGCGCGGCCCAGGCGCTGGGCACCGTTGGCGTGCTCACGGTCGAGTTCTTCCTGACTGCCGACGGTCGCTTGCTCGTCAACGAGTTCGCCCCGCGACCCCACAATTCCGGGCATCTCACCATCGAGGCGGCTTACACGAGCCAGTTCGAACAGCAAGTCCGCACACTTTGCGGCCTGCCGCTCGGTGCATCGGACCTGATCATGCCGGCTGCGATGGTCAACCTGCTGGGCGACCTCTGGGGCCAGTCGGGGGGCCAGCCGCGATGGGACGCCGCGTTGGGAGCGGACCCGGACATTTCCCTGCACCTCTATGGCAAACGAACGCCCGCACCAGGACGAAAGATGGGCCACCTGACCGTGCTCGACCGAGATCCCCAGACCGCACTCGATCGCGCTCTGGAGGCCCGCCTTCGTCTCAGCGGTCAGCGGACGGTGGCCAGTGGTCAGAAGAAATGAGCGTGGCTATCTTTGTGATAGCAGTATTTCGACGTGAGCATCGCTCTAGATTCCGTGCGGGTCCCTCGGCTTGTCCTTTCTGATTACTCACCAACGATTACTGAGCGAGCGACATGCAATTCGTCCATCCCGCCTGGCTCTGGTTGATGGCTGTGATGCCACTTCCCTGGATCCTGGAGCGATCGCGTCCGAGGATCAACTGGCCGGGCTTCGAGGGGTTCCCGAAGCGGCTGCGGGTCGGCTGCGTCTCGCTCCGGGCGTTGCCGGCATACCTTCGAGGACTGGCGATCGCCGGGCTGGCTGTGGCGCTGGCACGGCCGCAGACCGTGGGCGGCGTGACCCGGATCGCGGGGCAGGGAGTCGCGATCGTCGTGATGGTGGACCAGAGTTCGAGCATGAAGGCGGTGGACTTCCCGTCCGACCACGACACCCGGTTGATCTCGCGACTCGAGGCGGCGAAGAGGACGGTCGCGAAGTTCGTCCAGGGCCGACCCGACGATCTGATTGGACTGGTCGCCTTCGCGGGACTTCCCGACCTGATCTGGCCGCCGAAGCCCGATCATGAACCGGTGCTTGGCCACATCCTCGCGCTGCGACCGGCGCGGCCGGGTGGTGACGGGACCGATATTGGCAGCGCGATCATCGAGGGTCTCAATGCAGTCCTCCACACAGAACCCCGGAAAAAAGTTCTGGTCCTCTTGACCGACGGTAAGAACGAGCCTGCGGTCTCCGATCCCAAACCCGTGGATCCGGTCGTGGCCGCCAGCATCGCCCGTGACTGGGGCGTAGTCCTACACACGATCGCGATCGGCAGGATCGGCGGCGTCCTTCATGGCATCGACCGCGAGACTCAGCAGCCGGCCGTCGCCGAAGTCGCCGGGCCGGATCTCCCACTGTTGAAGCAACTGGCCGAGACCACCGGCGGAAGTGACTTCCTCGCCGCTAACGCCGATGCTCTCGCCGATGTGTTCAACCGGATCGACGAGCTGGAAAAGAGTCCGATACACGGCCGCATCTTGACCCGTTATGATGAACACTTTGCTCCGATGGCTGGGTTCGCACTGGCGCTGCTCATTCTGGACCGGCTTTTGTCGCAGGGGCGATTGCGGCGCTTGCCATAGGCAGAACCGAATAGAAACCTGAATCTCGCAGGTTGTGACGAGATCTCGCGACCCCGCCACTCGGTAGACCGAAGGGCTACCGTCGCGGCGCCGAGTTTGGTTCTCCATTCGACACCGAGTGATCGACCACCGACCACTGACGACTCACCACCACAAGTGACCTTCGTACATCCCGAAAGACTCTGGCTCTTGACGGTCCTGCCGATCCTCCTCCTGTGGGCGATTCGGGCGCGGCTGAGGCGACGGTGCGCCTGGGAATCGCTGGCGCAGCGCGGCCGTGCTCCGCGAGAGGCGCATTGTGGTGGCTCAGTGCGATCGCGTTTCTGGCGGTGGCCATGGCGCAACCGAAGTGGGGCCGCATCGGTTCGCCGCGTCCGCCGGGGCACGACGCGATTCTCGTTATGGACGTAAGCCGGAGTATGGGAACGGAAGACGCCGTGCCGAACCGGTTAGTGGTGGCGGTCGAAGCGGCCGAGGGACTAGTCAACGCCCTGGGTTGGTCGCAGGACGATCGGGCGGCCGTCGTGGGCTTCGCGGGCCGCGGGCTGCTCCTCTGCCCGTTGACGGAGAACCTCGGTCACGTGATTGACACACTTCGCCGCCTGAAGCCGGGGGCAGTCCGGCCCGGCGGTACCGACCTCGGCACCGGGCTGGACGCAGCACTCGAGGCCATCGGACCGGACGAGCACGCGCAGGGGCAGTCCATCGTGGTGTTCTCCGACGGCGAAGACCTCGCCGATGATCGTTGGCGTTCCCGGCTGGACCGGCTCCGCGAACAGAACATCGTGGTCCACGCGGTCAGCATCGGCGATGCCGACCATGGCCATCCGGTGCCCTCGGGGGCGGGCGACAAGCCACTGGTCTATCGCGGTGAGCCGGTCATCTCCAAGCGGAACGATACCCCGCTCGAGGCGCTCGCCCATGAGACGGGTGGAGCGATGATACGCCTCGGATTGACCTCGGGAGACCTGGGCAAATTGTACCGGACACGGATCGAGCCGGCCGAGCGCCGGCGAGCGCAGATCCCGAGGATCTCCGAACTCGCCGAAGGGTTCCCTGTACTCCTGGCCCTCGCTCTCACGTGCTTGATCGCCGGGTGCTGGCCGCCCGGCCGCGGGTGGTCGTGGCGCGGTGCCTGGTTGTGGCCGGGGACCTGGCCGTGGCGGAGGTCAGCCAAGTCCGTGGGACATGTCTCGCTCATGATCGCCCTGGTAGGACCTGTTACTGGATCGGGTCAGCCGCCCGGTCAATGGCGAGAATTCAGGGCCATGTTCACCCTCCAGATACCACCGGCATCCGGCCACGCCGAACGATCGAAGTCGGCGGCCGAACTGGTGGCGTTGGGCCGGACGGCTTATGAGGCCGGCAAGCTAGACGAGTCCCTGACACACTTCGAATCGGCGGCGCGGCTGGCACCCAAGGAGGCTGTACCACCCTACGATGCCGCTGCCGTGCTCTTCCGGCTTGGGCGCTACGACGAGGCCCTCCAGCGGTATCGTGAGGCCCGCCAGCTCGCCGATTCCTCCTTGAAAACCAAGATCGACTATACCCTTGGCAACACGTCGCTGGCCCTGGGCGACATCCCTGGCGCGATCCATTCTTACGATGAATGCATCGCCTCGACGGCCCGCGGCGCAGAGCTGGACTCTGTCCGCCATGACGCTGCGATCAACCGCGACTTTGCGAACCGACAAGCTCAGTCTCCCTCGATTCCCCAAGGGCAGGGCTCGGACGACCCCACCGCCTCTCACAAATCCGACCGTCGAAACGCCCCCGATCGGCGCGATGGCGGCGAGACACCTGGCGAAGGGGACGAGCCGGAAACCGGTCCGCCAACCAACGGGGCCGGCGGGGAGGAAGACTCCGACAAAGCGGTCGGCCGCGACCGACCGCCACGGAGCCGCCGACGTTTCGGCGGGGCTGGGGGCGGTCGCACGACGCCTCCAAATTCATCCGGCGAGTCGCCCGAGGATCGGCTTAACGCCGCGCTCGAGTCTGTCCGCGCCGCCCAGAGCCGACGGCTACCCGATGAGCCCCCACCGGCCTCAGCGACGGCTGACCGCAGAGATTGGTGACGGGAATTCAGATTCTGGCGCGGTGTTTGAGAACAGCCCGATTGTCCAATGGTATGCGTCTCTCGGCTCTGGCATCCGGAGAGGAACCGCCGACATGCCGAGGGTCTTTCAGGGCGGATCTAAACGGCTCGGTTCGGATCGGCTTCACAAGCCCGGCGTAGTCGGCTCAAACCTGATGGTTCATTCAGGAATTACCAATGGCCCTTCCTCAAGGCCGGCCCAGAGGCCCAGATAGACTGGACGGGACCAACTGGATCGGTGCGTCGCTAATCGTTAACATGGGCCATGGCGTTTACTCCAATGCCTTGCGAGCAAAGCGTCGTGGATCAGCCTGACACGCTCAATCGGCTCTCCGACCCTGGCGTCGCCACCGTGGCCGTATGCAGGATTCACGGTTCGGGAGTGGCTGTTCAATCGGACGAGTTGGCCGTGGAGGAGCCGCTGGAGATCCGCCTCGGCTTCGAGCTGGACGGCCGGCACGTCGAGCGCGCAGCGTGTCGATCACAATGCGCACGCCCGGTCACGACCGGGACCTGGCCGCCGGTTTCTTGTTTACGGAGGGGATACTTCAGGCCACGGAGCAGGTCACCAGTATCGGCGAGGACCGTCAGCAGAACGCAGTGTGTGTGGAACTTCAGCCCGGAATCGCCGTGGATCTCGGCCGGTTGGAGCGCCATTTTTATACGTCCTCAAGTTGCGGCGTCTGCGGCAAAGTCTCCCTGGCTGCGGTGCGGGTCACCTGCCCGGTCCGGATTGCCGACTGCCAACCGATCCTCGAATCGTCGGTGATCCACGGATTGCCGGAGACATTGCGCTCGACTCAGGCCGTATTCGAGCGGACCGGCGGTCTGCATGCCTCGGCGCTCTTTGATATCCGTGGCAAGCTGCTGGATATGCGCGAGGACGTCGGCCGGCACAATGCCCTGGATAAGCTCATTGGTTCCCAGTTCCTGAGGGGACAGACGCAACTGTCTCAGAACGTCCTGCTTGTGAGCGGTCGCGCAAGCTTCGAACTGGTGCAGAAGGCAGCCGTCGCCGGTATACCAATCCTGGCGGCCGTCGGCGCGCCGTTCAACCCTGGCGGTTGACCTGGCGCGCGAGTACGGGATGACCGTGGTTGGCTTCGTCCGCCAGGACCGCTTCAACATTTACACGGGGGCTGGACGAATCCGTCACGCGGCGGAAATTCCGACCCTCGACGACCTCGCCCTTTGAAAGGCTTCGTCCCCATCGCCGGTGGATGGCCATGCGACACCTGAATATCCTCGATCGCGACCGAACCATCGCACTGCCGAGTTTCAGCCGATGGCTAATCCCGCCCGCCGCGCTGGCCGTCCACCTCTGCATCGGTGAAATCTACGGGTTCAGCGTGTTTAACGGTCCGCTGACGCGTATCGTCGGCATCACCCGATCCATCAAGGGGCAGGACTGGACTATTCCCCAGGTCGGCTGGATCTACTCGATCGCACTGATCATGCTCGGACTCTCGGCGGCCTTATTCGGCCGATGGGTCGAACGCGTTGGGCCACGAAAGACGATGTTCGTCAGCGCCTGCTGCTTCTGCGGCGGACTGGCGATCGCCAGCCTGGGTGTGGCAGTGCACAAGCTCTCGGTCATCTACCTGGGTTACGGCGTTATCGGCGGCATCGGCCTGGGCCTCGGCTACATCGCGCCGGTGTCGACGCTGGTCAAGTGGTTCCCCGACCGTCCGGGCATGGCGACCGGCATGGCCATCATGGGATTCGGCGGCGGCGCCCTGGTCGGCTCACCGCTGGGCATGGAGCTCATGAGCCGGTTCCAGTCGTCCACGTCGGTCGGAGTGAAAGAGGCGTTCCTGGTGATGGGCTTCGTCTACTTTGCCTTCATGATCTTCGGCGCGTTTCTCGTCCGTGTGCCGGCGCCGGGATGGCGACCCGAGGGTTACACGCCCCCATCCCGGCCCAGGAAGTTGGTCACTCATGCCGAGGTCGCGGTCGATGTGGCCTGGAAGACCCCCCAGTTCTGGCTCCTTTGGGCCGTCCTGTGCCTGAACGTCACGGCCGGGATCGGCATCCTCGGCCAGGCGTCACTGATGTGCCAGCACATGTTCGGCACGACGGCGGCCGTCGGCGCCGGATTCGCCGGCCTGCTCAGCCTCTTCAACATGGGTGGGCGCTTTTTCTGGGCCTCGTCGTCGGACCTGACCGGACGCAAGTCAATCTATTGCGTCTTCTTTCTTCTCGGAGCCGCGCTCTACGCACTCATCCCGCTGGCCCAGAAATTGCAGAATGTGACGTCGTTCGTCCTGGTTACCGCAGTCATCATCTCGATGTATGGCGGCGGCTTCGCGACCATACCTGCGTATCTGCGCGACCTGTTCGGCACCATGCACCTGGGCGCGATCCACGGCCGGTTAATCACCGCCTGGTCGGTGGCGGCGGTCCTCGGCCCCCAGTCGATCAACTACATCTCGACGTACCAGATCGACCACGGAGTGCCGAGGTCCGAGGCGTATCATTCGACGATGTACCTGATGTCGGGCTTCCTACTGGCCGGATTCATCTGCAACCTCCTGGTCGGCCCCGTCGCCGAGCGTCATCATCATCGTGAGCCGACTATCGCCGATCGCCAGCCCGCCAAGGTTTGATCAAGAATCGACTCGATCTGGAATCGAGACAATCCATGGAGAGCCCCGCGAAGAAGACGTCGCCCCTTGTGGTTGTGCTGGCCTGGTTCATCGTGACCATGCCGCTCGGATGGGGGGTCTATCAAAGTGTCGTGAATTCTTTCCCGTTGTTCGGGATCAATCATGAGACGGCCGGTGGAAGACACTGATCGCTGTGGGGAAGGCGAGGCTTTGCAGGGAGGGATCTTCGTCCAAGTTGACCACAATTCCCACCTTGGCAACAGAGAAACGGTGAAGTGTTCTGCGTCCAGATTGCCGAGACGCGGCGTCAACTGGATAAGTCTCTTGGGCATCTGGGTTCTTCTCGTCGGTACTGTCGGGGGGCGAGAGTCGGATGACTTGCGCATTCGCGTGGAGGTCGCGCCGGGGATCCATTTTGTCGGGCAGGCCATGGAGGTTATCGTCGGAGTGGTTGGCGCCGATCAGAGGCCCGAAGTGGATCCGCCGTCGATCGCAGGCGCGGAAATATGGCCGATCGACAACGGCTTGAAACCTCTCAGCATTAGCGGGATCGGCGGGACGATGTCCGAGTCGAACTTGTTCGTCAGCCGGTTTTGCGTGGTGCCCCGGCGATCGGGGCCTCTGGAAATCCCCGCAATTCGTGCACGGCTCCGGGAACAGTCGGGGCGTAGTCGGCCTTTCAGGCTCACGATCCGTCCAGTGCCCGTGGAAGGGCGCCCGGCAGAGTTTCTTGGCGGCGTCGGCCGATTTGCACTCGAGGCAACCGCTGAGCCGAAGGTCCTCCGAGTGGGCCAGGAACTGGAGTATCGAATCACGGTCAGCGGGCAGGCGGCCTGGGGCATGGTCGATCGCCCGAAGTTGAAGCGGTTCGACGGTCTCCCGATCGGTTTGCGTATCGAGCCGAAGCCCACTGATCTGGCCACGAATCCGCCGGCGCGGAGATTCTTCTACCGGCTCCGGCCGTCCCGGCCAGGCGAGGCGGTGCTCCCTCCAGTCGCGATCGCGTCGTTCGACCCGGCTTCCTCGCGCTACATCACCCAGGTCACGCCAGGCGTGGCGGTCCGGGTCGTCGCGGTGCCGACATTCGATCAGGCGGGTTTCGATCCCGGTGAGCCCGGTGCCACTTCGCGCAATACGAATGTTAGCATGTGGACAGCTTGGATTGGTTCCACGGTCCTGCTGATAGGCGTGGCGATAGGTCTGGTGCGTGTACGTCGTCGCACCAAGGATCGTCGACTCCATGGCCCGGCTGCGGCCCGGCGATATGCCGCCAGGTTGGCCCGTTCGACTCCGTTCGATCCCCCTGATCGCAAACCGCGATGCGACGCCGCCAGGAGTGACACTCGCGCAAGATCTCAACTCGGGCCTGATCCGGTACCTGGAGATCGGCGTGGGACGCCCCCCAGGTGCACTCACGCCGGAGGAAGCGCGGCTGGGTGTCGCGAGTTGCACAGGCTCCGACGAGCTCGCTCTACAGGCGGCACAGCTTGCCGATCGGTGCGATGGGATGCTTTATCGTGATGCGCCTGCTCCTCCGGAGGACGACCCGAACCGATTGCGCGACGACGCCCGAGGGTTGTTCTCAGCCCTCGGGCGAAGCCGAATGTCGCGTCGTCTTCCGATTTCCCTGTTGGCTGCTAGCGCATCGCCAGAGCGGGCATCCGGGTCACCGCCGTATTGAACAGCTCGCGGGCCGCCGGCTGCACTCTCGGCCGGGCGGTCTCGAAGCCTTCCAGTTGCAAGGGCGTGATGATCTTGTTCGTGAGGTTCTCGATCGCCGTGAGCGGCTCCCCCTGGTCGGGGCAGACGAAGAGATAAGCGATGCCGTCCTTACCCATGCGGCCTGTCCGGCCGATCCGATGGACGTAGTTCTCCGGGTCGTCAGGGATATCGTAGTTAATTACATGGCTGATGCCTTCGACATCGATGCCCCTTCCGACGACGTCGGTCGCCACCAGCACCGTGATCTCGCCGGTGCGGAACCCGCGCATCACGCGGTCACGGTTGGTCTGCGGGAGATCGCCGTGGATCGCCGCAACGCCGGAGAATGACCGGCGCAGACGATCGGCGAGCCGATCGGCGCCGCGCTTGGTGCGCGTGAAGATGATGCACTGCCGCGGGCGGTCCCGTTTGAGGAGGTGAAATAGCAGATCCATCTTCCGATCCGCGTTCACCGAGACATAGAATTGCTTGATCGTCTCCACCGAGGGCTCGTCACGTGACAGGTTGAGCTCGAGTGGATCGTACATGTAGCGTTGGGACAGCCGGAGCACGTCGGCGTTGATCGTGGCCGACAAGAGCATCGTCTGGCGAGGAGTCGGAAGCTGGCGGAGGATTCGCTCGATGTCGGGCCGGAATCCAATGTCGAGCATCCGATCGGCCTCGTCAAGAACCACGTGGACTATATCTTTGAGATAGAGCGTCCGCCGCTGCATGTGATCGAGGACGCGGCCGGGCGTGCCAACAACCAGGTTGACACCTTGGTGGAGAGCCCGAATCTGCCGCTCTATCGGTTCGCCGCCGAATACGCCGCACACGGCGATCGGCCGGCCGATAGCGAGCTTCTTCAGCTCGCCTACAATCTGCTGAGTTAGCTCGCGGGTTGGGGCCAGGATGATGGCCTGGGGCCCGCGCCCTCGCGTCTCGAGCATCTCAAGGATCGGGATGCCGAAGGCCGCGGTCTTGCCCGTACCCGTCTTGGCTTGGCCGATGACGTCAAGGCCATCGAGCGCTTTGGGAATAAAAGCCGCTTGGATGGGAGTAGGCTGCAGGTATCGGGCGTCTTTGAGAGCCCGGAGTGTGGCCGGGCTCAGGTCCATTGACAGGAACCCCGTCGCGGGTTCCGCTTCAACTCGACGAATCAATCAACCCTCCGAGAACATTGTCTGAGAATCCGTCTGACCGACTGTGTGATGAGCGTGGATCAGGCCGTGAGCCCGATGAAACGGTGCCGGGTGGTCATCCCGTCCTGGACCGGTTGGAGCCGATCGGGCCTGTGAGGAGAACCGCGGATGTGCGGTTCGATCCTTCCAACCGGGATCATCGGGGGGCCGTACCTCGGGTAGCGCCCGTCTTGGAGCGGAACCCGTCGCGTTGGCCCATCCTGATTTTGGCAACAACGTAATAGCTCATCTCATCCTATCCGTTTAACCCGGGTTCGTCAAAGCGAATATGGCCGATTCTTGGGTTGGTTCACTTTTTCTGACTCGTGAACTGACTTGAGGGACCTTGGGAGTAGGAGAGACGTCAGTCGGCTCACATCGCCGCGAAAATGCCCCGGAGTCTTGCTCCGATGCCGGCCGGCGCGCTGACTGTCTAACAGGAGGATTCGGTCGGTTGAGACGGCTCGTTGAGCGATAAGGTTTCATCCCGTCCTCGGAGAGCCCTACCGCTGCAGGCGCGAGTCGATCCGATCGAATGACCTCCCCGAGAAAACCCGTTCCCTGGAACCGACGGAATGAGGAGCCAAACCCGTGGCCGATCAACAAGTCGCCGCTGATCTGCAACAGAAGTATCGGCAATTTCTCGACTTACTTCCACTAACCATTTCACTTGCCGGGCTGCCCACCAGTGAGGGCCGGCTCTTCGGCGAGGAACAGATCGAGGCCCGCGGGATCACGATCAAGGCCGCTTATCGCGTCGCCCGCAACGTCGCGAAGGAATGCCTGGGCGGATCGTAAGACCGTTGCCGGTCGCCACCCTCGCCGAGAGGGTATTCTCGCGACCTGCGCTGTTCGAGGGCCGGGGAGAATCCGATAAGACAATCGCGTGGCGAGCCGGCCGAGCCGGTGGTCCGGGTCGAGGGTCGGCTCGCACGCCAGTTGATTCCGGCACCTCCCAAGAGAAAGGCCCACTGCGCGATGACGCTGACGCAGCAATCCACCCCGCGGCCGCGCCGACTCCGAGCCGCGCTGATCGGTTTTGGCCTCGACAACGCCGACGACCACAACCGCTTGACTCGCGGAGACCAGTGCCTGATCTTCGGCGGATCCGCCGAAACTCACGCCGAGCTCCAAGAAACCGCCTTGCGGATGGAACAGCAGCTCACACGGTGGGGGCGGCAACTGGGAGACCTCGATCCGGCCGAGCTCGCCGAGCTGGCCGCCGTGATCGATTCGCCCGAACTTGGAGAAATCGCCCTGCGACTCAAGGATGGTTTGGAGCGACAAGGACTGCGCCTTCGAAGATCTGAGCGCCGAGGAGCTGACTGCGCTGTCGGCTCCGGCCACTAACGAGCCCGTGTAAAACCAGCGCCGGGCGCGAGCCTGTCACCGCACGGCGAACGGCGAGTTGCGAGTCAGTTAACGGATGCCACCAGCAAGGTTTCCACTCGCAACTCGCAGCTCCTTCGATTAATGGAGAGGATGCCGTCCGGCGTGTCGGCGTCGTGTGTTGAGGTGAACCCACGCGCGGGGTTCTTCTTTCAACAGTTTGATCAACTGAGACGGCGAGCAGCCTAGCACCGCGGCCGCATCACGTGGCTCATCCACGACGGCCTGCAGGACATCGAGCGCCTCTGCCAGAAGTGCAGGAAAGTCCTCGTGCTCGGGATTCACGACGATGCGTCCGCTCCGACAGCGTCCTTGCCAGAGTTTGCTCGGGCGAAACTTCACTTCGGCGATGGGCCGGCGGATGCTCAGGGCCAATTCGATCCGCAGGCGAAACAAGGCTGCTGCACGATTCTCGCCCTGAGTTCGCCGTTCCGACGCCTCGGCGCGGATGCCCGTCGGCCGATGGGTCAGGATTACCGCCGTCTCGACCTTGTTCCGATTCTGGCCGCCGGGCCCCGATCGGCGCGTGGCCCGGAACTCACATTCCCCGGCCAGCACCGCGGGATCGAGGGCTGCGGGGTGAGTGGGTCTCTCGGTCGAGTTCCGATCCTGATCGAGTTTCTCCATGGGTACCGTCGCTCCGTCCCAGCTCGCGCCCGGTCTGCCCTCATATCAAGAACAAGGAATCCGGGCCATGGACGATGGTCCACGATTCAGGCTCGGTATCGAAGTCCTTCGACATGGCTCGAATCATATAGTCCCGGTAGAGCACGTATATGCTCTACGATGGGAGCCCACGCCATAAGTTCCTTCGTGACTCCTCGCCTCACTCTCGTTCTAACGCTTTTCCAGCTTTCGGCGTGGTCTGACCCTCCTCGCCTTCCGGGACTAAGCCGGGCAGGCTCTCGAGATACGGACCAACGAGCGCCTCGGGGCTCGGGGGATCGGTCCCGTGATCGCGGCGGTAGAGCTGCGTTCCCAGGAGGATCAACAGCGCCTGATGGTCTGCGCGCTGCATTTGTTGCAGTCCTCTCCAGTCGAGGAAGCGGAGAAGATCCAGGGCGTCATAGGATGTTTCAATCCAGCGGTCCAGGGCCTGGGGTGACAACATCCGAGCCTTCGCCGACGCCTCGGGCCCGAAGGAATAGAGTTCATAATTGACGACGTTGGGATTGGGACTTGGTCGTCGATTCGGGGGCAGCTCGAGATACGCCAGCCAGTTGGCCGTTACCAGCCGGAGTTCCCGCTGGTTTCGCTCACGTTCGCGTCGCCAAGCTCGCCAGGCGTGGTAAACGCCCTTTAACAACTCGGGACCGATTTCGAAATCCGCAGACCCAAGGAACCGTCGCCACGAAGGAGGAACGCGGCGGCGCGCGTTCTCCGAATCGGCTAACCCCCGGTCCAGAAACAGGTATTGGGCTTTGAGCGAATACGATTCCGAGGAGGCGAGCGAATCGCAGGCGACCACGTCGTAGATCGCCTGACGGAGCATCGCGGGGGTTGTTCGCGAGTCGGCGCCCCAGGTCGTCACTTGACGGAGAAGCTGCCTGCGCCAGTCTCTGGCCCACTGTCGCCTATAGATGGTTCCGTGAAGTGCCGACTGGAGGATGGAACGCAGCGTCGTTCGATGCCAGACCCAGGCCCCGGCCATGTCGCCTTGCTCTTCCAGGCGCGACGCCTCGAGCAGAGCCAGGGACTGAAAAGACCGGAGGCTCTCGGTCATCTCGCCGGGTTCGAAGCGATCGGGCGCGGTGGATGTGTCGAGTGCATCGGGCCGTTCGGCACCCTGGCGGTACAAGGCCAATGTCTCACGGTTCTCCTCGAGCCAGCGGCGGTCCTCCGGCTTCGCCTCTGACCAGCGGGCAGAATAGTTGATCGGCCTGTGCTCGGACCCTTCGGGCGTTCGCAACAGCTT
The DNA here is from genome assembly GCA_963845755.1 of uncultured Planctomycetota bacterium. Lineage (GTDB taxonomy): Bacteria > Planctomycetota > Planctomycetia > Isosphaerales > Isosphaeraceae > CAWJTV01. The sequence continues at coordinate 318,823 of CAWJTV010000005.1, read as the reverse complement.
GAGCACTGCGGCCGCTTGGCGGTAGAGAACAAAGGCATTGCGGTCGTCCGGGATGGTCATCTCGCGGAACGCGTTGACGTCGAACGGATCGCCGATATCGGGCAGGCCCGAGAGCTGCGTCGCCCACCAGATCGGGGGGGCCGCTATAATCACCAGCAGGGTCAATATGCTGCACCATATCCTCCGTCGGCTCTTGCCGATCCATCGGACCGGGGCCACGATCAACCAGACGGTTGGAAAGCTGCGACGAAGATTCGCGAGATGTGTCATTGCCATCAATCCCTTTCAGGAGTGGAGTCTTCGTCCACGGCCTTTCCAGACACCGGGAGGGTCTGGTCGAGCCCATCGTCCACGTCGTGCGGCAGGATTTTGAGGTAGGGACCGACAAGTGCATTGGGCGTGGGAGGACCGGCGCCATGGTCGCGGACGTAGAGTTCCTCACCCAGCAGGATCAGCAACGCCCGATAGTTGGCCCGTTCGGTGGCGCGGACTACAGTCCAGCCCCAGCTCCCGAACAGGAAGTTGGCGTCGATCGTGGAACCGAGCCAGCCGGTTAGCGACCGGGGCGACAGTGCGCGGGCGTTCGCCGGCGCTTCACGACCGAAATGATAGAAGACGAAAGTGAACCAGCCATTGGGGTCGGCCTTTGGTCGTTTCTCGGGAGGCGTCTCGTAATACGCCAGCCAGTTGGCGAACGCCAGCCGCATCACACGCCGGCTTCGCTCGGGCTCGCGGCGCCAGGATCGCCACGCGCCGTAGATCGTCTCCGTCCACTCGGGAGTCAATCCGATGTCGAAAGCCGTAATGAGGACCGACCATGAGGCTGGCGGTGCGCGCGTCGGTCCGTTCGGGAGGTCGAGCAAGGGGTCCACATCCAGGTATTCTGCTTTGAGCAGATACGACTCCGAAGGAGCGAGCGACTCGCACGCGACGACGTCATCCACGGCCTGGCGGATCAGAGCGGGGGTCGTTCGTGGATCGCCGGACCAGGCGATCAACCGGTTCCGGAGATCGTTGTGCCAGCCCTGGGCAATGTTGCGCCGAAACACTGTACCGTGCATTCCGACGTGGTGAATGGAGCGCAGGACCGCGCGATACCAGCCCCAGGCGCCGGCCATGTCGCCTCGTTCCTCGAGACGCGAAGCCTCGAACAGCGCCAGCAACTCGAAAGACCTGAGCGACCCATCCATGTTCCAGAGATCCGTGTGGTATCCCTGGAACTTGGGCATTGTGTCCAGCGCATCTGGCCGTTCACTGCCCTGGCGATATACGGTCAGCGCCTTGCGATTCTGCTCGGCCCATTCGCGGAGCTCCGGGATCGCCGTTGACCAGCGAGCCAGAGTCATCCGACGCGTCGAGCTGGGAGTGACCGAATTGCCCGCGGTTTTGCCGAACTGATCCCACGGCTTGAGCAAAGTCGCCGCCTGTTGATACAGGACGTAGGCATTGCGGTCATCCGGAATGGTGAATGCCCGGAACTCCGGGATGTCGAAAGGGGCGCCGACATCCGGCAAGCCCAGGAGCTGCATCGTCCACCACACGGGCGGCCCCACGATCATCGCCAGCACCATGAAACCCGCGATCCAGATCCGCCGCCGGCTCTTCGCGATCCATCGAAACGGCATGGTCAGTGTGGGAAAGCTGCGGCGCACACCCGCCAGACGCGTCATCCTTGTGCCTCTCATTCGGACCCAGGTTTCAACTCGCCTCCCGATCGGAGACTTTAGCGTAATCGCCGGAGACATACCGGTCAACGACGTTTGTCAAAGAAGAAACGAGAGAGACGCGGCATGAGATAGGCTTCGGTGGCTCCTCTTGCTCGCTCGCGGTTGGGGCGTTACTTTGGGATCGCATCCCGATGGAATGAAGAAGGTTAGCGTGACCGCCCGGCTGCGCGTTCGAGGCCGTCGGGTTCCTCGGCTGACACCACGCCCCAATTGCCGCGAGGTCGAACCGGAGATTCGTGCATGGCTCGGCCCCGCTGGAAGCGCTGGACGATCGCGGTCGTGAAATTGATCGTGGCGGTCGTGGTGCTGTGGTCCGTCGGGCGCCATGTGCTGCGCACGTGGAACGACCTGGGCGATCGGCGATTTGCGATCCGGTTCGATCCGCTCTGGTTGGTGGGATCCGGCGTCCTGTACCTCGCCGGTCTATCGGCATATGGACGGTTCTTCGAGCGGATCCTCCATGCCGGCCCGGCGCCCGTGAGACTGGTCCCGGCACTGCGGGCTTACCTGGTGAGCCACCTGGGAAAGTACGTCCCGGGCAAGGCGATGGTCGTGGTCGTAAGGACGGGGATGGTGGTCCCGTTCGGTTCTCGGGCGTTGACAGCAGCGATCGCGACATTCTATGAGACGCTGGTGATGATGGCGTCGGGCGGTTTGATCGCGGCGGCTGGATTTGCCTCGGCGACCGGAACGGATCGAACCCACCTCGCATTGCCGGGCGTGGGAACCTTGGACTTTCCCGTCTTTCGGTTAGCGGCACTGGCTGGCCTTGGGCTGGGCGCGGGTTTCCTGGTGGTGGTCTTGCCGGGAGTGTTCGTCCGGATCGCCGGTTTGGTGAGCGCTCCCCTCGCGGGAGTGGGCCCGGAGGCACTACCGCGGCTCTCGATGCGATTGCTTGTCCACGGGCTATTGTGGTTGACGGCCGGCTGGGTCTTGCTCGGTCTGAGCCAGCTCGCGGTGGTACGGGCATTCGATCCCGAGGGTGCTAGGGACCTCGTCTCGCTGGGCATGATACCCATCTTGATCGCCAGCGTGGCGCTGGCGACAGTCGCCGGGTTCGTGGTGGCCGTTTTGCCCGGCGGACTGGGCGTGCGCGAGGGGGTGTTGATGTCGGCCCTGGCCCCGGTACTGGGCTCAGAGCGTTCGGTCGTCGCTGCGCTCATGCTACGACTGGTCTGGGTGGGCGCCGAACTGGCCGCCGCACTGATCCTGGTTCCGTTTTTCCGCCATGGGAGCAAACCCGCCACGAAGTCTCTGGAGGTAGGGTCGAGCTCGTCATGATCAGCGTCGTTATACCAGTCCACAATGAGGAGGGAAGTCTGACCGCGCTCCACGAGGAGCTGGCGACGGTGTTCGCTGGTGCCGCGAACGGCCCGGCGGAGTTTCTCTTCGTGGATGATGGAAGTCGCGACGGTTCCTGGAGCATCCTGACCAAGCTGGCTCGAAGTGATCCAAGGGTCGGTGCGATCCGGTTCCGCCGCAACTTCGGCAAGGCGGCGGCACTGGTGGCCGGATTCCAGGCTGCTCGGGGTGAGGTTGTGTTTACACTTGATGGCGACCTCCAGGACGACCCTGTCGAGATCCCCCGGTTCCTGGCCGAACTCGACCGCGGCTACGACGTGATCAGTGGCTGGAAGAAGACCCGGTACGATCCCTGGCACAAGGTCTATCCGAGCCGGGTCTTCAACTGGATGGTCAGCCGCCTGACCGGCTGTTATCTGCACGACCACAACTGCGGGTTCAAGGTCTATCGCCGAGCCGTGCTTGACGAGATTGGCATCTATGGCGAGCTACACCGATTCATTCCGGTGCTGGCGCACGCCCGCGGCTTCCGGGTCGGCGAGGTCGTGGTCCAGCACCGACCCCGTCAGCATGGGACGTCGAAATATGGCGTCTCGCGGTTGGTCAAGGGATTTCTCGACCTCTTGACCGTTCGCTTCTTGACCCGCTTCAGCCAGCGACCCCTCCACGTGTTGGGTGGTTTCGGCCTGGCCCTCCTGGGAATCGGGGGCCTGGGGATGCTCTACCTGGCCATCATCTGGCTCGATCCGAAACACGAGCCCATCGGTACGCGTCCGCTCCTGTATTATTCCGGGGCCTTCGTGAGTGTCGGCATGCAGCTCTTGAGCCTGGGTATCCTCGCAGAGCTGGTCACCGCCTACAATATCCGGCCCGAGGATACCTACAGCGTGGTTGACAAGATCCCGACCCGGGAGAGCGCGGCTCCGTCCGAACCCCTCTCCGCCGTCGCGGAGGGAGCCGCACTCCCCCAGCGAACTCGCGAGGATGAGGTATGAAGGTCGAAGACGAAGGGACACCGCGGCGTTCGGACGCACGGCGGTTCGCGGCCCTGATCGTCATCACGGTGGCGACCGCGTTCGCGATTGGCCATACGCTACGTCAGCCAGCTTTCATGACGGCCAATGACATCTCCCGGTGGTGCACCGTCTGGAGCCTGCTCGAGCGCGGCACTTATGCCATCGACGAGTGTCCCTGGCAGACCCAGACTCAGGACAAGGTCGAGCGGCGCACCGAAGGGCGGCGGAGAGAATCCGGCTACCAAACACTTCTATTCAAGCAAGCCTGCCCTGATCTCGACCCTGATCGCGGGGATCCTCTATCCAGTGCGGCGGATGACGGCTGTCCCGCTCAATCACGTTGTACTCCAGGAGAGGGCTGAGCGCTGGACCCAAAAGCCCGACCCTGACCACCCGGGCAAGTTCACGGGCGTGCTCGAGACGCCCAAGGATCCTGTGATTTGGCCGGCCTACATCTTCTACTTCAAGCCGATCCTCATCCTCTTAAACGTAATCCCATTCGGCATCTTCCTGATCCTCTTCGCGCGCGTACTCGATCAGCACCAGGTAAACGACTGGACCTGGTTCTTCTGCATGCTCGCCGCGGCCTTCGGCACATATCTCCTGCCGTATACTCAGACCCTGAATAATCATACGGTCGGAGCCTTCAGCGCCTTCTTCGCACTTTACCAGTTCCTGCGAATCTGGGACGACGATGGACTCTCCGGATGGCGATTTGCGACAGCCGGCTTTTTCGCCGGGTTCACAGCGTTCGACCGAGCTGCCCGCGCTGGCGTTCCCGGCGCTGCTGGGCCCGCTGCTGTTGGTCCGTTTTCCCAGGCAAACGCTCCGGTTTTTCTTGCCCGCGGCGATCGTTCCACTGGCCGCCTTCGTAGCTCTGCAGTACATCGAATTCGGCGAGTTCTACCTGCCTTACGAGTCGTTCGGTTCGAAAGAATATAGCTACGAAGGCAGCTTCTGGCTGACCCCGCTGGAACTGGACGCGTTCAACAAGTACCCCGAGCCGAAAGGCGTCTACCTGTTCCACATGACGTTCGGGCACCACGGGATCTTCTCGCTGACACCGCTCTTCCTCTTCTCGGCCTGGGGCGCGGTCCGGCTGCTCCTCGGTCGTGGACGATCCGGGACGGGCTGGCGGGAACCGATGATGATGGTCGCCGGGATGACGGTCGTGCTCACGGTCGTCCTTCTGGGCTTCTACACCTGGACTCCCAAGGTGCGCAATTATGGCGGATCGGCCCAGGGACTGCGGTGGGTCATGTGGCTGATCCCATTCTGGCTGCTAATGCTTCCCCGAGGTGTAGAAGGTGGCCAGACGCGTGGCTGGGTACGCAACCTGGCCCTGCTGGCCCTGGCGATCTCTTGCCTCTCGGTCGGATATGCGATCCGTAACCCCTGGAGCCACCCCTGGATCCTGGATGCGATGGAGCACCTCAACCTGTATCCACTAACCCGCTGATAAGGTCACGCGCGGCCCGCGGCCCGTGCGCTCCAGCTCGAGCTTCAGGGCGTCGGCCATGCGACGGAAGACACTCTCCCACTCGTCGAGTCTGGACTGGCGGAACAATCGCATGGTGGGATACCACGGGCTATCGTCGCGTCCTCTCAACCACCGCCAATCACCGATGTGGCAGAGGGGGACCCACGTGGGCACGCCCAGCGCTCCGGCCAGGTGCGCCACGGCTGTACACGGCGCGATCACCAGGTCGAGGTGGGACATGATCGCCGCGGTCTCGCTGAAGTCGAGCCCGCGACGGCCGGGTAGTTCGATGACCGGAAACCGGCCATTCAGGTTCGCCAGCTCCTCCGAGCCATGGGCGACCTGCAAGCTTATGAACCGGACACCGGGTAATTCGGCCAGGGGAGCGAACTGAGTTAGCGGGAACGAACGCCATTGGTCCAACTGGTTGCCGGGGTTGCCTCGCCAGGCGATCCCGATCAACATGGGCCGACCCGGTCGTGAAGAGCGGGATCCTACGGGTGCACCCGGCTCCGTGGCCCCTTCCGAACCCAGCGTCCGCGACACGATCGATCCCCAGTGATCCAAGAGCACCGGGTTGACAGTGAGATAGGGCACCGTGGCGGGGATCGTGTCAAGGGTCGTGCCGAAGATCGACGGGAGGCTCATCAACGGCGCCTGGATGTGACATGCGGGTTCATAAACCGAGCCGTCGAACGCCAGGTTGACCCCCGGGCAGCGAGCAACCAGCCGGAGTAGCGGGGCCTGGCAGATCACCAGGACTTGGCCCCCTCGCCGCTTGACCATCGGTGCAAAGCGGATGAATTGCAAGGTATCCCCATACCCCTGCTCGAAGTGGAGCAGAATCGTCTGATCGCGGAAATCATCGCCATTCCAGAAAGTGCGGTTGACGCGGCAGCCGTGATGGGGTTTGCAGGTCAAGCGCCATTCGTGCTCCGCCCAGCCGCGCTGATAATCACCGAGTTGGAGTAGCATATAGCCCAGATTGCGATGGATTTCGGCGAAATCAGGACGCTGCTGGAGGGCCCTCTCAAAAAAATCGATCGCCTCGTCGATCCGTCCCATCCGACCGAAGTTCATCCCGACGTTTTGAAGGGCATCGAACGAGTCGGGCCGAATCCTTAGCGCCGAATCGAGCCAGCCCATTGCCTCGTCGAAGTTTCCCTGATTTGATAGCGCGATACCCAGGTTCATCTGTGGGTCGAAGGCTTTGGGTTGAACCCGGAGCGCAGCCCGGAAGCAGTCGGCAGCCTCGACATTGCGCTGCTGCTCAAGGTGGACCAGCCCGAGATTGGTCAAGACCCGGAAGTCATCCGGCTTGATCCGATGGGCACTTTCGCAGATCTCGACAGCCTCGTCGGGCCGGCCCTGGCGCCAGACGGCTACGCCGAGCGCGTTCAGCATATCGATATCATCCGGCCAGAGTCGTAGCGCCTCGCGCGCACAGGCCTCGGACTCCGCGTATCGGTTTTCCAGCGAGAAGTTGATCGTCCGCGCTCGGAGCGATGTGGGCGAATTGAACGCGTCGCCCAGCGCCTCGGTCTGTGCCGTAACTCCAACTCCCGCCAAGCCCGCTTGCATCCCTGCCATCGCTGAGCCTCCGGTCCCCTTGGTCGCTGGTGGCGAGTCTACCTTGAATGGGCAACTCCTCCAAGATCACCATTGGCGAGCGGAGAGGCCCGGTCAACCCATGACACAGGTCAGAACCTCCGTCCGGATTTCCTGGCCGCCACGAGTCCCGCAACTTTCCCGAGCAATGAGCTGCGTTTGCGTAGGTTCAGCGCCATAATATCGCCAGACCGGGGCTCGGTTGTGATTTTCTCGCCGACTCGCCCCCAGATTGACTACGGCAAAGGATTCCCCGATGTTCCGTCACTTTCCTGCATCGCTCGCCTTCGTCGGCCTGGCATGGAGTTCGAGCTTGCCGGCGGCCGATGTTCCGCGGCCGAACGTCATTGTCATCATCGCCGACGACCTCGGCTGGGCCGACCTTAGCTGTTACGGCAGTACGTACCATGCGACGCCCAACCTCGACCGCCTCGCACGAACCGGGATGCGGTTCACCAATGCCTACGCCGCCTGCCCGGTCTGTTCCCCGTCGCGAGCCGCCATCATGACCGGAAAGTCTCCTGCGCGGTTGCATCTCACCGACTGGCTGCCGGGCCGGCCGGACCGGCCCTCGCAGATGCTAGTGCGTCCAGAGATCCTTCAGCAGCTCCCCTTGGCAGAAACCACGATCGCCGAGGCGCTAAAGCCCGCCGGTTATGCCGCGGCGAGCATCGGCAAGTGGCACTTGGGCGGGCGTCCGTTCTGGGCAGAGCACCAGGGATTCGACGTCAACGTAGGCGGCACCGAGACCGGCTCCCCCCCAGGCGGCTACTTCGGCTTCGAGACCCCGACCATGAAGGCCCGCTCGGCCGATGAGTACCTGACGGATCGCCTCGCCGACGAGGCCGTGACCTTCATCGAGCAGAACCGGGCTCGTCCGTTCGTCGCCTATCTGCCGCACTATGCGGTCCACATTCCGCTCCAGGCCAAGCCGGGAATGCTGGCCAGATACAAGGTGAAGCCGGCGGGATCGTCGCCGCAATCCAACCCGATCTATGGGGCGATGATGGAAAGCCTGGACCATGCCGTGGGGCGGGTCCTCGCGACCCTGGATCGACTCGCGATCGCCGATCGGACCCTGGTCGTCTTCACGTCCGACAACGGTGGGCTATCGGTCAAGGAGGGACCGAACACGCCGTCCACATCGAACGCCCCGCTGCGAGCAGGCAAGGGCTACCTCTACGAGGGCGGCATCCGAGTGCCGCTGATCGTCCGCTGGCCGGCTGCGACCCGGCCCGGTTCGGTCTGCGATGTACCCGTGAGCGGGCAGGACCTCTACCCGACCATCCTCGACGTTGCCGGAGTGAAGTCGGCTCCGAACCAGGAGATCGACGGTGTGAGCCTGACACCCCTGCTCCACGGACGCGGGGAACTGAAACGAACCGCCCTGTTCTGGCACTACCCGCACTACAGTAACCAGGGGGGCCGGCCGGGGGGTGCCGTCCGCCAAGGTGATCTCAAGCTGATCGAAAACTACGAGGACGGCCACCGAGAGTTGTACGACCTGCGGCGAGACCTCGGCGAACGGCACAACCTCGTGATCGAACGGCCCGGTGACGCAGCGCGTCTGAGCGAATTGCTGGACGGCTGGCGGCGATCGGTCGGGAGCCAGATGCCCAGGCCTAACCCGGAATATCTGTCCCGCGGGCGCAATTGATCGCTGTTGGCAGGCCGAGGCTCCGTGCAAGTCGGCACCGGACCCCCACAAGGCTCCGACGAAACCTCGACCTCTCGTGGAAAGCGTTGCTCTTGACCCCGGGCAATGGGATACGACCCCTCAATACTGGAAGTCCAAACAAAAGTTGTCTTCAATTCGGTGCGCCGGGGCGAGGTTGATAAACTGAACTGCACCGAAAGAAGACTTGACGCGTCTCCTGATTATAGGTATGCCTATAAAGGCGTTCGAGAATTCGGGAATAGGCTTGGTCGGATGCGAGGGAGGTGTGGGATCCGGGGCGGTTCCAGACCGATTCCAGGCCGTCCACCCACCGCAGCGAGATCGCGTATTCCCCGTGTGAAGGGGATGTTAAGGGCCAACGTCGGTCCTCTGCCATCCTGTCTGGAGATGGCGAAGTGCAGCGACTTAGATGAACGGGACCAAGAGCGCTGAGGCTTTTCCGCGCGCGATGAGATTTTGGGCCGATCCGCGAGCATCGGCCGCCTTCCCACCCCGCCGTCCGCGCGACATGCCGTTGACAACCACCTGGTCAGATCCCGAGAAGTTGGTGAAGCGATGCCGATGTATCCGTGTGAGATGAGGTGGCCATCCTCGAATCGGTTGGTGGCCGGATATGCCCTGGCGTTCGGCCTCCTCATCGTCAACACCGTAGTGACGTTCTGGAACCTGGAGACGATCGCTGGGAATTCTCGGCACGTCGCCCAGACCCACGAAATGCTCGTAGGACTCGAGGCAGTTCTCTCGAACCTGCGGGATGCCGAGACCGGTCAGCGCGGGTATCTACTCACCGGCGACGAGCGCTACCTCGGCCCTTATTCCGAGTCTCGCTCGAGGGTGGCTCGTTCGATCAGCTCGCTAAAGCGGCTCGCGGTGAACAATGGCATCCGCCGTGAGCACATCGTCCGCATCGAGAAGGCGATCACGGCGAAGTTCGACCAACTCGAGAAAACCATCGAGCTTCGGCGAGATCAGGGATTTGAAGCCGCCGTTGCCGTCGTCAAGTCTGGTACGGGCCTCTCGCTGATGAGCGAGTTGCGAAAGCGGATAGGCGAGTTGACGGATACCGAAAATGTCATCCGAGCCGCTCGGCGGGCCGGATTTCAGACGGCCATCACCCGGACGATTGTGACATTCTCCTTCGTTTCGGTCCTCGCCCTGTCCCTCCTGTTCGCTGTCCACTATCTGAACCAGCGGCGCAGCGCCGACGTGAGAACCAGCGCCCGCTGGTTCTCGACGACTCTGGCAAGCATCGGTGACGCGGTCATCGCCACGGATGAGGCCGGCCGCGTGACCTTCATGAACCCGACGTCCGAAATGCTGACTGGCTGGGTCCAGACCGAAGCCCAGGGCAAGCCGCTCGGTGAGATCTTCCGGATCGCCAACGAACAGACGGGCGAGCCCATCGAGAGCCCGGTCGCGACGGTCCTCGGCAAGGGCCTGGTCGTGGACCTGGCCGAGCATGCGGTTCTGGTGACGAAGAATTGCACGGCATTGCCCATCAGCGACTCGGCCGCGCCCATCAAGGACGACGAGGGGAAGATTCGCGGCTTGGTCCTGGTGTTCCACGACGTGACCCAGCAACGTGAAAACGAGCGCGAGCGGGAAGAGCTTAACCACGACCTGCGGGAGAAGGACAAACGGAAGGACGAGTTCCTCGCCATGCTCGCCCACGAGCTCAGGAACCCGCTGGCGGCCATAGCAAACGCCATCTCACTGTCAACCGTCTCGGGACTCAAGGAGCATATCGATTGGAGCATGGACGTCATCAGCCGGCAGACTCAGCATCTGACGAGACTGATCGACGACCTTCTCGATGTTTCGCGGATCACACGGGGCAAGATCGAGTTGCGGCGCAAGGTCCTCGATGCCACGAAGGTTCTCGAGTGTGCGATCGAGACCGCGCGGCCTTTCATCGAGGAGCGGCACCACCGGCTCGAGGTGTCCTTAGACCGAGGAAACCTGTGGCTTGACGCTGACCCAACCCGCCTGGAGCAGGTGATAGTCAATCTCCTGCACAACGCCGCGAAGTATAGCGAGAACGCCGGCCTCATCCGACTCGTCGCCTCGCGGGTAGGTGACAAGGTCGTGATCAGTCTGCGCGATTTCGGGATTGGCATGCCTCCCGAGAACCTTCCCGAGATGTTCGAGCTGTTCGCCCAAGGTGATCGCTCGCAGGCCCGCTCCGAAGGTGGGCTCGGCATCGGGTTGACCGTGGTCAAGAAGCTGGTCGAATTGCACGGCGGCAGCGTTGCGGCTGGGAGCGAGGGGCCTGGCCGGGGATGCGAATTCACGCTGCGGCTCCCGGCCGCCGAGCGCCCGGCCGAAGCCCGGTCTGCCTCCGAGTCATGCCCTGAGGCGCCTCCGCGTCGATCGTCGCGAATCCTTGTCGTCGATGACAACGTGGACATGGCCGCGGGTTTGACTCGCCTGCTCAAGCTCCTCGGTCATCAGGTCCAAACGGCCCATCACGGCGTAGAGGCTATCCGAATGGCCAGAGAACAATGCCCCGAAGTCGTGCTACTCGATATCGGTCTACCCGAGATGGACGGCTACGAGGTGGCGCGGCGGCTACGCCAGGAGGAGGGATGCCGGGAATCGGTGATCGTGGCGGTTTCGGGGTACAGCCAGGAGGAGGACGACACACCCGGCCGGCGGACAGGGTTCGACTATCATCTCGTCAAGCCGGTTCAACCACAGCGCCCTGCTGACGATTCTCTCGAATACGTAGTCGCCGCGACACTCTCCAATCCCACGGGACGGCTTCAAACCGCGGTTTCAACTTGCTCGAACGAAGTCACGGTCGCTCTCATGGCGACGCTGTACCTCGAGACGGGAGAACCTCGGGGCATTGGTGATTTTGAGAAACGTACCCGCGTGGTGATGGAGCTTACAAGCTGTTTCAAGACGGGGACTGGCTCCGAGTCTTCGAGGTGCCGGTCCCCTTTTTGAATCCACCTTCGATCGTCGATGACGTAGGCATCCGGCTTCAGGATATAAAGACCTCCATCCGGCGCGAAAGCCAGGTCGCACCGACGGGTCAAACCGTGGTGAGGAGCATCGGCCGGTGGCCATCCACGAACTGACGGGACGACTCGAGTACGGACGCAGCGAACGTTGGCATTTGTTCTAACCCAGCAGGATCTCGTTCGACGAGCATGGCCACGCCATCCTCGTCATGGCCGCCGGTGACATGGTCGGCGATCGACTGGACATCGGGATGCGCGTGTCCCATGGCCACCCCCAGGCCAGCATTACGGATCATCGGAATGTCGTTGGCATCGTCGCCCACGGCGCAGATCTCTCCGGGCTCGACGCCCCACATCTCGGCCAGATTGAGAACGGCGGTCCACTTACTGGCGTCGATGCGCAGGATCTCGCACATCGTGCCGAGATACCGCGACGTCCGGAGCACGAAGGTTTGGACGCGGCCCCCGATCCGGTCGAGAGCCACCCTCTCGAACGCCAGCATCTCAGCCCGAGTGCCCACGGCGCAGACGTGGAACAACGGCTCGCCGCCACGAGCGCGAGGCGGAAGCTCGGCGCCTCTCCGTCGCCTCCAGGTGGCGTCGATCTCGGCATGCTCAAGGTTCTTGCCGACGTAATCGTCGAACGGCGCCCGGCCGGTGGGGAAGGCCGGGACCACGAAGTCGAAGTCGTCGGGACCTCGATCTGTGAAGAGGACGGCAGGCTCATCGTGACCATGGAAGAGATCGAGGACGTCCGCAGCCAGCTCCGGGTCGAAGTCGGCGCGCCAGAGCGTGCGATGATCGCCTGGGACCTTGACGATGGCTCCCGAGTTGCAAATCAGCGGCACCTCCAGGCCAAGTTGCTCGGCGATCGGTCGGGCGCGCCGGTAGCGTCGGCCCGTGCAGAGGACGGGCTGGATGCCCGCCCGCGCCGCGCGAGCGACGGCATCCGCCGTCCGAGGGCGCAGCGTACCATCGAGGTCCAGCAGCGTCCCATCCACATCGAGCGCCAGCATGCGATAACGAGCAAGAGCCATGACGCGAGGGTTGACCGACTCCTGTTTGGCAAGGCCCAGGCCCGAATCTCGCGGGCCCATGGCCGATCTCCTAGATCGTAATCATCCTACGCCAAGAGCCTCCAACCGTCCATTGCCCGTTAACACGACGCGTGGCCATCCCCTAAGATTGACACGCTCCACGACCGCGGGCAAGTGGCTCGGGAAGCAAGGAATAGGCCGTGATCCGTCACGGCGATGTCATGCCGGAGTCCCATTGATGGACGAGGTCCTGGAAGTGCCGTTCAATGGCCATCTCCTTCTTGAGTGTCCGCTGCTGAACAAGGGGACGGCATTCACGGCAAGCGAGCGTCGGGAGCTGGGCTTGCTGGGCCTCTTGCCACCACACGAGGACACACTCGAAGACCAGGTATTGCGATCGTATGAAGCCTACCAGGACAAGGCGACGGACCTGGAGCGGCATATCTATCTGCGGCAGCTCCAGGACAACAACGAGACGCTGTTCTATCGCCTGCTCCTGGATCACCTGGCCGAGCTGATGCCGATCATCTACACGCCGACCGTGGGCCTGGCCTGCGAGCGGTTCAGTCACATCATCCGGCGCCCTCGCGGACTGTTCATCGCCTACCCCGAACGCGACGAAATCGAGGCGATCCTCGACAATGCCACGCCGTCGAAGGTTGAAGTGATCGTAGTGACCGACGGCGAGCGAATCTTGGGCCTGGGTGACCAGGGGGCTGGTGGGATGGGAATCCCGATCGGCAAGCTTTCGCTCTACTCGGCCTGTGGGGGAATCCACCCCGCCACGACCTTGCCGATCTTGCTTGACGTCGGCACGAACAATCCCGCTCATCTCGACGACCCGCTTTATGTCGGCTGGAGGCATGAACGGATCACCGGCGCCGAGTACGACGAGTTCGTGGACGGATTCGTGAAGGGCGTCCAGCGAAGGTTTCCTGGCGTCTTGCTCCAGTGGGAAGACTTTTCTCAGAACAACGCCAATCGACTTCTGGTGCGCTATCGCGACCAGATGTGCACGTTCAACGACGACATCCAGGGGACGGCCGCGGTGACCACCGGGGCTCTTCTGGCCGCCGTGAGCGTCACGGCAGAGCGACTGCGAGATCATCGGGTCGCGATCCTGGGTGCCGGCTCGGCGGGCTGCGGAATCGCCGAGCAGCTCGTGGCCGCGATGGGCCTGGAAGGACTTTCCGAGTCCGAAGCACGCGGACGGTTCTTCCTCATCGACAAGCTGGGCTTGCTCCACGATGGAATGGACGGCCTGCGGCCGTTCCAGCGGAAACTCGCACAGCCGAAAGACTTTGTGATGGGCTGGCGACCGGCCGAGGATCAGCCGATCGGCCTGATTGATGTCATCAAGAATGCCCGCCCAACGATTCTGATCGGCGTCTCGGGCCAGCCGCACACGTTTACCGAGGAGGCCATTAGCACCCTGGCCCTACAGACACCTCGGCCGATCATCTTTCCGCTCTCGAATCCGACGTCGCGCGTCGAGGCCACGCCGTCCGATCTGATCTCCTGGACGGGAGGGGCGCGCCTTGATCGCCACTGGCAGCCCATTCGAGGACGTTTCGTATCGCGGCCAGCAGTTCCCGATCGCCCAGTGTAATAATAGCTATGTTTTCCCCGGGATCGGTCTGGGCGTCCGGGCTGTGAAGGCCAGGCGCGTCAGCGACGGGATGTTCATGGCGGCGGCGCGGGCCCTGGCCGACGTCGCACCAGCTCGGCACGATCCGTCCGGCGCCCTTCTGCCGCCCCTATCGGAGTCGCGCAGGGTCGGTCGTACGATCGCCTTGGCCGTTGCCGACGCGGCCCGACGAGAAGGGCTCGCCGAGACCTCCCGATTCGACGAGCTCGAGCGGCTGGTCGATGAGACGACGTGGTGCCCCCAATATCGGCCGATGAGGCTGAGGCGAGCCTGAATCGTCGTCCATCCAGATCGAGCAACAGCAATCTTCGGCCATGCACTGCCGGCCATGTACAGTTACCTCACTCCAGCGCAGGTCGGGCGACTCGAATCCACCGAACGATCGGTCCGTGACGTCCCCTGAAGAGGGTATCACAAAACCATGTACAGGGTCCCGCCGCCGGACTCGTCGGAGGAGTCGAGGACCTGGGAGATGCCTGGCGCCTCGGATCCAATCGACGTGTGACTGCTTCGACAGGTCTCGTGGGAGATTCGCTCCGATGCCAATAGCCGCCCCGTCGCAGTATGAAGCGCTGACGGCCATGATCACACCCGCGATCTTCCTGACCGCCAACGCCTCACTGATCATCTCGACCTCGAACCGGATGGCGCGAGTCGTGGACCGTATCCGCGTCCTAAACGACGTGGTTGACAAACTCGGCCGCGGGGCGACCGATCTCGACTTCACGGACGAACGCCTGGAGCATATCCAGGATCAACTGCGACGGCTTGAATGGCGGAACGAGCGCATCCGCTACGCGTTGACGACGCTCTACATCGCGTTCGCGTCGTTCGTGGGGACGAGCCTGGCCCTGGCGATCGATGTTCTGGTCAGCAACCGGCTAATCGCCCTGCCGGTCATCCTGGCCGTGACGGGCGTTGGACTGCTTCTGTTCGCCAGCGTCAACCTCATGCTCGAGGCACTCCAGCGCATTCGGACCAACCGATTGGAGATCCGCTTCTATCGCGACCTCCAGGAGCGGCGCGTCGTCGAACGAGCAGGGCGGTTGGCTGCAGAGCCCAACCATCGCTGAGATGGCCCCGCCAATCTCGGCCCACCATGGTGCGCGGGCCGCACGGAGATGTTATGATCTCAGGACTCCCGGATAGCGGGGTCGCGGCGTCACGTGATGACAGGCTGGCCAGGGAGTCTCGACCATGATGTCCTTGAAGGAGCAGATGCAGACCTACGGGGCGTATCATAAGGATTCGCGGAACAAATTGACGCACTTCTTCGGCGTTCCACTGGTCACCTTCTCCCTCTTCCTTGCGCAGAGCTGGTTTCCTTTCGTCTTGTACCCCCGGGTCCCGATCTCGCTGGCGACGATATTCTACGTGGTTGTTCTGGGCTACTACTTCAGGCTGGACTGGGCCGTCGCACTGATGCAGCTACCGGTCACATTGACGCTTCTAGTGGTCGCGGACTGGACTGCGCACCTCCCATTCGGCTGGTCGTTCTCGATCTTCCTGGCCGCGTTCGTCCTGGGATGGATCATCCAGCTCATCGGCCATGCGATTGAAGGGAGACGGCCGGCGCTGATCGACAACCTCTTCCAGGTATTCAATGCCCCGTTGTTTCTCGCCGTGGAGGTTCTCGCCTTGCTGGGTCTTCGCAAGGATCTCTACGAATCGGAGAGTTTGAACTACTCACGAAGTCCAACCTGAGTGCCGGGTCGTGTCTGTGTTTTCGGTATAGCCGGTCAGATCGCGGATCGTCTTACCGCAGGATTCGAGTTGCCACCCATACGAGGAAGAAGACCGCCAGCGCGACAATCGTAAACAAGACGGTGCGCATGATCCAGACACCGCGAACGACCCCCGACCGGAATTCGGCAGTATCATTAAGGTGGGGAAACGGCTTGCCTGCCGGGATCGGAACGCCCAGGAACGAACAAAGTGGTTCCCAGCCTTCTCGGACTTCAAAGATGAGGAGGCGGTCGGGTGGGACAACCTCGCGCACCCGCTCGTTGT
This sequence comes from uncultured Planctomycetota bacterium, assembly GCA_963845755.1. Taxonomy (GTDB): domain Bacteria; phylum Planctomycetota; class Planctomycetia; order Isosphaerales; family Isosphaeraceae; genus CAWJTV01. Next base: position 302,351 of record CAWJTV010000005.1, on the reverse strand, counting down.
GACGGTTGAAGACCTCGATCGCGAACTTCCTGTCGTCGAACCGCCCGCGAAACGTCCCCTCCCAGATGAAACGATCGAGTATGCGGCGGAAAATGCGCATCCGTGGGTACAATGGCATGATCCAGCTCGGGAACGTCTGCCTGACATAATAGATCGTGTGGTATGCGCTGTCATACCAGCGTTCGGGCTCGCGCACGGTGAGTACGATCTTTGCGTCGGGATAGTACCGCATCAGGTCTTCATAGAATGAACAACTGGGCCAATCGACCGTCGCCTGGTAGCCGCGGAAGAGAGTCTCCCAATCGACCTGCTCTCCGCGAGCGGCGGTATCCCAGACCCGCGCGTCCTCGATATGTGCGATGACCTCGCTCATATGGTAGCAGTTGGCGAACCCGAGTTCCTCGAGTGCCACCTTCAGCGAGAGAGTCCCCGTCCGACCCAAGCCGGCTCCGATCACCTTGATGGGCATGGCATCCTCGGGGGAGACGACTTCAATCCCCGATCGGGCGGTCGCTAGGAAGTGGACAGGAACCGCCGATCAATCGTCTCGTACTCTACCTCGCCGCGAGGGAGGATGCCAGGACATCGTCGCGCACCCTCACCGCGCCGGTCGGGCGAGCCGGAGGGCCACGCAGGCGATGCCCGACGTGACCTGGTCGGGCTCGGTCGAGGTCGCTTCCGCGCTCTTCACCCAGGAATCGATCAGCATCAAGGTGATCACCAGGGCGAGTACCCATCGACGGAAATGCATGTTCCACAACCTCCAGACCGTAGGGTGTCCACGGCTCCCGTTCCGCTTCTCCGGTGCCGCGAAGTGCCGGCGCGGCCGCGCCGAGAACGGTGCCCCGACCACCATCAATTCGCGGGGATTCGACGGTTGCGAGCGGATCGTCCGAACTCCCGTAAGTCCGACTACGAGCCTATCCGCGCCTAGAGGAACTTTAGGTCGAATTCGATTGTCTGTCGAACGGGATGAGGCTTCATGGCCGATTCGTTCTACCGCTTTCATCGAATGCGCCAGCGGAGCCATCGGTTCAACGGGTCGGGGCATGAGTCGGCCTGGGCTTGACCTCTCATCCGCAGCGACTTACCCTGATAGGGTTGTGGGCCGCCCACGTCTCTGCCGCGCTTCCGCCTCCTCGTGAGGCATTCGCTTGGCTCTGACCGGGGCCACACTCAACATGGGCGCTTACCCGGACCTTTCGGCCCGGCGCCCCTTCCAGGTCAATCCTGAGCCCGAGAGATCTCGATTAATGTCCACCGTAACGGTTGAGGGAGAGAAGGCGTTTGAGGTCGAGGAAGGGAAGAAGTTGGTCCTGGCAATCGAGGATGCCGGGATCGACATCCTCCATCGCTGCGGTGGCAACGCGCGGTGCACGACCTGCCGGGTCGTGGTTCTTGCCGGTGAAGCCCCGCCAATGGGAAATGCTGAGCAGGAGCGACTCGCGCGAGTCCGATCTCGCCCCGAATACGCGGCTTTCTTGCCAGATCCGCGTTAACTCCGACCTGGAAGTTCGCGTCATTAATCGATCAGAGCAAGCAGGCATGCCTCCCGGGCCAAGGCCCATGGATTAAACAGACGCCACACTCGGTCTGTTCGAAACCCATTGGCAAGAGCGCGGCGGCCGGACCGACCATCGCGAAGTCGTCTTCGTCGGATCCGGCATCCTAACACGTCGAGGTTACTTGCGCTTCTGTAACTCGGAGCAGCGCTTGCAGCGCCGAGCGGCGACGGACTTGAGCTCCGCACCAGGAGCAGCGGTGGAACTTCGCCTGACGTGTTTTCTTCTTCCGGGGACGGAACGGCACAGGACACCTCGGAGCGTGATTCGGTTTGAAGATGCTGGGGAACCGCCCGAGGGCAGCCCCGGTTTTCCCTGCATCCGGCACATCTCGCCGGATTGACGCCTGGTAGTTTAATCCATCGTACGGCGATCTGGCCAGAGGGTTTGGAAAGGGAACGACTGGCCGGGTGGAAGACGCGGTTCGCGCGGCGTTCGATCCCTGGTAAGCTGTCAAGGTGAGTTTCCCAGATTGTCTATCACCCGAAGTCCAAGGAGGGACCTCCGATGCCTTTCCAGAAGTCACCATCGATGGATCGAGACGGCGTCGAGCGGCTCGCCGAAGGGTGGGGGAAAGTCGTGGCCCGGCGCGTCCACGATGAGGTCGGGCCCGAGTTGGATCTCGACGCCGACGACATCGAGCAGATGGCCATCACCGCCGCCCGCGCCGTCGCTCGGGGCACCATCGCCGATCTGCTGGAGCGGAAGGCCGCGCTGCTGGGGCCCGAGCAACCCTGCCCGACGTGTCAGCGGCCTTGCGCCGTACAGCGCGAGCCGCGGGCCATCGACTTCTGGGGCGGCGCGGTCACCTACGCCGAGCCCCAGTGCCACTGCCCGGCCTGCCGCCGGGATTTTTTTCCCTCGGCGCCGGCGCTACGGCTGACGTCCCATGACTACAGCCCCTCGGTAGTCCGCAAGATCGTCCGTTCCGCCACCCGCGAGCCCTCCTTCCGCGAGGCAGCCGAGGCCGTCGCCGAATTGGCCGAGGTGGACATCAGCGGCCGGCAACTCGACCGCATCGCCCGCGAACTCGGCGAGCAGTTGCGGTCCCAGCGGGATGAGCCGGTGGACCGCTTCCAGGCCGGCACGCTCGAGCCGCGCGTCGCGACACGGCCAGCCCTGGCGGTCGTCGAGGTCGATGGCGGCCGGCTCCAGATCCGCGGCGCGGGCCAGGGGCCGGGAGCCCACCAGGCCGCCTGGCACGAGGACAAGATCGCGATCCTGGCGACGATGGCCCCTGTCGTCTCCGAGTGCGACCCCGAGCCGGAATTGCCCGCCTGTTTCCGCGATCGGGCCTACGTCGAGAAGGTCATCGGGGCCATCGGCGGGACCGGACCGATGGGCCCGCCGGCCCCCGAGATCCAGGAGCCCGCCGTGCTGCCGATCCCGGCCGTCGCCGAGGCCGCCGAGCCGCGCGGTACGCCGGAGCTATCGGTGCGCACCTACGTGGCCACGACCGCCCCGGTCGATCGCTTCGGGCCGATGGTCGCCGCCGAGGCCCGACGGCGGAACTTCGCCGCGGCCGCCGCCCGGGCGTTCTTGGGGGACGGCTCGGCCTGGATCTGGGGGCTGCACCGCCGCTCTTTCCCGACCTTCGTGGCGATCGTCAACTTCCTCCACGCCCTGGCCCACCTCTTCACGGCGGCCCGGGTCATGGTCGCCGACACCGAGGGCCGCTGGGAGTCATTCCAGGCCTGGGCGGAGGCCTGCTGGAACGGGCGGGTCGATCGGGTGATCGCGGAGCTTCGCACCTGGTGTGATACCCAGATCGCCTTGTGCGGGTGCCCGCTGGAAAGGCTAGCCGACGACGACCCCCGGAGGATCGTCGCGCGGGTGCTGGGCTACCTGGAAGACAACCGGGAGCGGATGGACTATCCGCGCTATCGTCGCGAGGGCCTCCCGTGGACGACCAGCCACGTGGAGTCAACGGTGAAGATATTCAACCGCCGGGTGAAGGGGTCGGAGAAGTTCTGGAGCGAGGCCGGTGCCGAAGCGATCCTCCAACTCCGTGCGGCCTTCCTTTCCGAAGATGGCCGCCTGGACCGCCACCTCAAGGAGCGGCCCAGCAGCCCGTTCCGCAGCTACAAAGCCAGGAAGACTGGGGAAGCCGCGTAACTCGTCAGAAAAACGAACCGCGTCTTCCACCCCGACTGGCCGGGTTCATTTCGGCAGGCGGGTCGGTCTCGATGAACTCGACCAGCGCCCCTCGACATGCTACTCGGCAGCCTCGCGTGCGGACACCAGGACCCACCAGTGGACGGAGAACACGAAGGGGATGGCCGTCCCGAAGATGATCCAGACGACCAGAGGGCTCTGGCGGAGTAGGAATTCGGGTAGGAGGATCACCCAGAAGACCGGGAAGGCCAGCACGACCGGCCACCAGTTCCCGAACGGCTTCTGGTGCTGCCAGAACTGAAGGATCATCCCGAACACGAGGAACACGAGGGCGGTCGCCAGCGCGATGCCTGCGTCTTCAAGCAGAGTCGCCGCCATGAACATCGACGCGATATCGCCGGCCAAGCCATCATCACCAATCACCGAGGCAATCAACCAGTAGCAGCCCCACGGAAGCGCCATCGTGAAGAGAAATGTCGAGATCGTCGCTACGAGGTTTGGAACAATCGGGATCACGTCGCCGGCAGACGCGATCGATCGCGTCGATGCTCCCGTCACTCGTACCACTCCTGAAGCCTCTGTCAAGTCGGGACCGGTCGAGAGAGCCTGATCGATCATATCGCACCCTCTCCTCGGATAGGTCCTTATCTTCCATGCGAATCCGGAATCTCCGGCGGTGGCGCCCGATCGATCGTCCTGGAATCGAGTGTATACTCACACGACCTCCGTCAGCAATGGAATCGCCGACGCCGCGCCATTGTCCCATGGCGCGTTCCGAATCAGAATAGAACCGCCGGGGAACGAAATCTCGACTAACAGGTGTTGCCATGAATTCGAATAGGGCCGTGATCCGCCATGTACGTCGTGCCGCTTGGATCGGGGGATGCCTGTCCGTCCTGGCCCTGTCACGCATCGCGGTAAGCTACGGTCAAGAGGACCCGAGTAGAGAGGGCCGTTTACCGCCGATTTCCGAACGGGTGCGCAAGGTCCATGCCGGGGGCATGCTATTCGACGGCCACAACGATCTACCGTGGCGCGCTGCGCACGGATGGCGACTTCTCCTTGACGAAGTTCGACCTGTCGCGCCGGCTGGACTCCGGTCAAACCGACATCCCACGCCTTAGGGAGGGAGGCGTCAAGGCCCAGTTCTGGTCGGTGTACATCCCCAGCGAGCACCCGAATCCAGCCCGCACCGTCACCGAGCAGATCGACTTGGTCCGTCGCATGGTCGAGCGCTACCCTGATGCGTTCGAGATGGCATTCACCGCCGACGACGTCGAGCGCATCGCTCGCTCGGGCAAGATCGCCTCGCTGATCGGGATCGAGGGAGGTGTGGCGATCGAGAACAGCCTGGCTCAACTCCGTGCCTTTTATCAACTGGGGGCGCGTTACATCACGCTGACGCACAACACCACGCTGGACTGGGCCGATGCGGCCAACGACGACCCCAAGAACGACGGCCTGAGTCGGTTCGGCGAGCGTGTGGTCAAGGAAATGAACCGTCTGGGTATGCTGGTGGACATTTCGCATGTGTCTCCTGCCACGATGTCCGACGCACTGCGCATTGCGCAGGCACCTCTCATCGCAAGCCACTCCAGCGCTTATGCACTTTGTCCGTCGCCTCGCAATGTCCCGGACGAAATCCTCCAGGGCGTGAAGCAGAACGGCGGCGTGGTCATGGTCAACTTCTTCTCAGGGTTCATCGTCCCCGAGGCAGGCAAGAAGATGCAGGCGGTCCGCCGGGAGATGCTAGCCAAGTACCCCAATCGTGCAGAGCGGACGAAGGCGATGGAAGTCTGGATGAATTCCGCAGAGGCCAAGTTCGCGCGAGGAACCTACCGCGACGTTGCAGACCATATTGATCACATCGTCAAGGTCGCAGGAATCGATCACGTCGGCATCGGCTCGGACTTCGACGGGATCTCCCAGTGGCCAATCGGCCTGGATGACGTCTCCTCCTACCCCCGTCTGACTGACGAGCTACTCCGTCGCGGCTACTCTGAGGCGGACGTCCACAAGATCCTCGGCGGTAACGTCCTACGGGCCTTTCGACAAGCGGCGCAGGTCGCTAAGCGGCTCCGAGCGACCTCGCCGCCGGAAGTCGATGAGATCAAGCCCGAACGCCGCGGCTATTGAGTGGAGTTTAGAGTGTCTTGAGGTACTCGATCAGGTCCATCCGTTGCTCCTCCAAGAGGCGATCTCCGAAGGTATGACCGCGGTTGCCCATGCCGAATCGCGCCGTATCCACGATGAACTTAGACTGGAACGCGGAGCGGCGTCCTGGCGACGCTGGCGCTTCGGCCAGGACCTCGGTAAACCTCCATCCGACGTGGATTGAGTCATAATGCTCGAACTCGGTCGATGGCGGGCGGGTGAAGCGGCGAGGTCGGGACGAGGACCGGAGGAGTGCATGGAGTGTCGGAACCGAGCCGTTGTGAAGGTACGGGGCTGTGGCCCAGATGCCGTCGAGCGGCGGGGCCTGGTAACCGCCGCGCTCCGTGTTCACCGGGTGCTCCTCACCTAGCCAGGTCGAGTTGTAGTGGCTGACGAGACGATCGGAGAGCCCTTGTGCCCGCGCCGGATCGGTGCCGATCACATCGAGAGGGACGATCTTATTCGGGTACCTGCCGCCGGCACCATAGGAGCCATGGCAGCGGACGCACGTCTCCTCGAAGACGACTTTTCCGCGCGCGGCCTTGTCCTCGTCGATCGGGAACGGGTATTTCGGAGGTTCGAGGCTATTCAGGAAGGCCTGGACATCGCGGAACGTTGACTCCAGGGCCTTGAGTTGATCGAGCGACTTCTCACCCAGGAGAAACTGCATGTTGGTACGGACCGATCGGGCATCGGTGCGACCGTCGTAATACATCGTCGCCTTCCGCCTGAGGTGCCACCACGGAGGGGTGTCCATCTCCGGAAGGTTGACAGCCAGAGGCACGGGGATGATTCGAGATGAGAGGTCGGGATTACGCAGGCTCAGCAGCACCGCGGCGACCATGCCGGCGTTATTCGTCCCGCGGGACGAGTTCAAGACGAACGTGGACGGGGGCGGGCGACGGCCGTCGGCGATCGTCAACTCGTGGAGAACAGCCTTGAGATCGAGTTGCGTATTGCCCAGCCCGACATAGCTCTTGCCGCCGATTGATCCGCCGTGACACAACATGCAGTCGATCTGAAAACCGGCGGACTTTGTCCCGTCCGGGCTGAGGCCACGCCGTAGTCCCATGGGCAGGCCGTCGTTCGGATACGGTGCCGGATGCAATCCGTAACGGTGCCGGAACGCCGCTGCATAGGCCGCCGGGTCCCGGTCCGGATCGGGCGCGGGTTGGTCCCAGAGGCGGCCGGCGCTTCGATAAGCGGATTCGGACCACTCGGGTTTGAGGAAGCCAGTGAGGGTCAATGCAATCCGACCGCGTTCGGCGGCCGACCGATTCGTCACGATGCTCCGAGACTCCTCGGGCTCCGACGCGCCGGCCATCGCGATCAGGAACCCGCCCAGAGCCCCCGCCACTCTTATCGATCGCAACCGCATGGTTCCACCTCAATCGTTGTGCGGGTCCACAGGATTCCGCTTCCGAATCGCCTCCTATCTACCTTTATAGGCGCCCCGAGCCCGATGGGGAATGGGGGAACGGGATCGGAAGGCTGAAGGCCTGAGGCTGACTTAAGACCGGCCTGGTTCAGGCTCTTCCTTCAGATCACCTCCTTCAGCCTTTCCAGAGACCATCGTCCCTCGAGGGAGGGAGGAGGCACGACGCCCTGACCCGAAAAAATCCTACCAATTGTACGGTAGTGCATCGACACGCCTGGACAGTTTCGTTAAAATCCCCGAGATTAAGAATATGACGTTTCCATAGAGAGGGGACATGGGAAACCATCAACCCGACCGATCGAGGGCATAAGCCATGGGACCCGCCGAAATCGTTGCCAGCCTGAGGGAACTTTGTGCCGAGAAGGGCCCACGACTGACGACCGAAGAAATCGTCGCGTGGATCGAGGACGTCGGCGGCTTCGAGTCCGACTCCGAACTCATCGCCTACGCAAAGAAAATGAAGGCGCGGCAATATGCTCGGCTGCTCGAATACGAGGATGAGGAGTCGGGCCAGCGAATCAAGCGGCTCTGGAGCTTTCACGACGAATCGCGAGGCCGTCGGTTCTATGCCGACATCCTCGAGATGCCCGAGGAGCAACGGAAGCGATTGATCCGGCAATATGCGCGGTTTGTGAAGCAATTGCGGGCTGTTCGAAAGGCTATGGCTGATTACTTCGCTGGCCAGCGGTTCTTCGACTTTTACCCCGGCGACCCCGAGGAATGTGAAATCGACCAGGATAGTCCCGCCCCGACAAGTTGACTCTGACTCGGCCCCAGTAGAGACGTACGTTTCTCTTCTGGAGAGAATACCTGTCTTTCGAAAGAATCCTTTACTCACACAACCGCTTCATCCTTGACTGCGCCGCCGTTCTTGAGAGCTTCCCATTCTTCCCACGAGTAGAGGACCTCGCGGGCGGAGCCGCTCTTGAATTCGCCGACGATGCCGTCCTCAGCCATGAAATCGATGAGGCGGGCGGCGCGACCGTAGCCGATCCCCAATGCGCGCTGGAGCAGCGAACAGGATCCCCGGCCCTCGCGGATGACGATCTCGATGGCCGGCTCGTAGAGTTCATCGCGCTCCTTCAACGCGGCGCCCCGTTCCTTACCGCCGGCGGCGCCGCCGACCTGAAGCTGCAATAACTCTCGACTGAACTCGACCGGGTAGCGCTCGAGATACTTGCTGAGCCCCTTGACCTCGTTCTCCGAGACATACGTTCCCTGGGCCCGTATGATCTGCGAGGTCCCGGGAATGAGGAAGAGCATGTCGCCGTTACCCAGCAGCCGCTCTGCGCCCATCTCGTCGAGGACGACGCGGGAATCGCCGCGGTTGGTCACTTGGAACGCGATCCGCGCCGGCAAATTCGCTTTGATCAATCCCGTGACCACGTCCACCGTCGGTCTCTGCGTCGCCAGGATCAGGTGCATCCCGACCGCCCGCGCGAGCTGGGCCAGCCTGACAATGTGCTGCTCGAGCTCCTTGCTGTTATCGGCGGTCATCAGCATATCGGCCAGCTCGTCGATTACGATCACGATATACGGCATGTAGGTAGGGATCCGCTGCCGATCGGCCTCGTCCTCGGGTGCCAGCCGCGCAAAGATCTCCTCCGCGCCGAGCCGGTTGTAGTCCTGGATGTTCCGTACCTCAGCCCGACGCAGGAACTCGTAGCGTTCGTCCATCTTCTCGCACGCCCAGGCCAGGAGCGATTCCGCTTTCTTCATGTCGAGGACGACCGGATGCATCAAGTGAGGGATTCGCTTGTAAAGCGTGAGCTCGACCTTCTTGGGATCGATGAGGATCATCTTCACTTCGTCGGGACGCCGGGTCATCAGGATCGAGAGGATCATCGCGTTGAGGCAAACGGACTTGCCCGTGCCGGTACGGCCGGCCATCAGCAGGTGTGGCATCTCAGCCAGGTCGAAGACGAGCGGTTGCCCCTTGGCGTCCTTGCCCAGGAACATCGGAATCCGGCATTCCTGGAATCGCCCTTCCACACCCCTCATGACATCGCTCAACCGCACCATGTGCCGGTGATCATTAGGTACTTCAATGCCGACTGTCGTCTTGCCAGGTATCGGCGCGACGATTCGGACGCTCTGCACAGCCAGGGCAATCGCCAGGTCGTCGGCAAGGCTCATGATCCGCGACACGCGCAGGCCGGCCTCGAGCTCGATTTCGAACTGCGTGATCACCGGCCCCGTGTCGATCTGCACGACCCGGACCTGATAACCGAAATCCAGGAGTGTCCGCTCCAGCAACATGGCACGGGAGTGGATCTTCGCCTCATGTTCCTGGATTGGGAAGGCCGCGGGTGGCTCGAGCAGGTCTCGAGAGGGGAGCTGAAAGAGTGAACCGGGCTGCGCGGCGCCAGGTGTGAGAGTTCTCGCGTTGGAGACGAAACGGCCGGCCCGCGCGGGCCGGCAATCGCCTGTGCAGTCGCGAACGTCGACCCCACAGGCGCTGCGGATCCGATAACTGGGATCGGGGCGTGAACCCGTGCCTCTGGAGGTGCCACGTGATCGGCCAGGAGCATGGGATGTTCCCAGTGGCCAGTCTCACTCCGACCTGTCGCCGCTGCAACGCCGGAGTAACACTCCGACTTGCCGGCTTTACTGCGTCCCACCCCTCCGCGAAGCCAACTGCGTAACTCTCTCACGGGACAGGCGATCAGCACTTCCTGGCAGAGGAGCAGACCAAAAAGGCCCGACGCTGCCAGAATGATGACCAAACCAGCGATCCCGAAATAAAGCTCCAGGAAGACCGCGACGAGCGCACCCAAGTAGCCACCACTGCCGACCGGAGGACTAGGCTGGAGCATAGGCGCCAGCTTATGGATCGATCCCGCTGCGGCCAGAAGAACCAGCAAAAAACCCACAGTTTGCTTGAGCCGGTCAGACACAGGACGGTTTCGGAGTAGAAGCAGGTTCACGACCAACAGCGCGGGCGGTATGAGCCAGCAGGACCATCCCAGGATGGTGAACATCACGTGCGCCAGGGCGGCACCGACGGGGCCACACGGATTGGAGGGCGGATGATTGGATGGCTCGCCACCTCGGCCCGGCGGATCCGCCGGGTCATAGCCGAGCAGGCTCAATCCCAGGAACACGATCGCCAGCCCGAATGCGATGAGCGGAGTGGATCGCAACGCACGCTGTCGCACGGACATGAATCCCCCTCACCGCGCCGCGCAAACCAGTTCGACTTCCCTGTCGAATGAAGCCGGTCTGTTTCTAGATCGAAGGGACGCCTGAGGACGACCGGCCTCTCCCCCCCAACCCGGTGGGAAAGGCACGTCGGTCGTCTGGTCGTCCAGTCACCACTGATCGGCCTGGAAGTTCGAAGGCTTGCGGTTTCCCCGCGAAGTCGTGCGCGAGCAAGGCAGGCTCTAGTTATTCTCGCGGTTGCGTAAGATCGATCGTCTCGCCTCCCATCTCCAACTCCTCGGTCGGCTCGACCGTCTGGAGCTTGCCCGACATGTCCAGGTAGATCTTTTCCTGCATGATCTCCTGGATCACGATCGACATCTTGTCTGCGCCACGCATGTTGACCAGAGGACGTGCGCCTTGGTTCAGCGCGATCATCCGTTTCTGGATCAAGGTCGAGAGCTTGAAGCGCCCCCCGACTTTGTTGACGATCTCCTCTTCTTTCAACTCATCAATCATGGGTATCCCTCAAAGAGGTCGCTCGTTCCCGGATTCGAGAACGGTTCCTTCGCTCCACAGCCGTTCTGGATCAGGATCGATGTAAGTTCACCGACGGCGCGGTCCAATTCATCATTGATCACAAGAACATTATAAGACGCGGCCGCTTCCAACTCTCGACTTGCAGCGGCTAGTCGGCGGCCGATGGCGGCCGCATCATCCGTACCACGGGCTCGCAGCCGACTCTCCAGCACCTCGGGGCTGGGCACCTTGATGAAGACGAGGAGGGCGTCGGGGACCTTCTCTCGCACCTGGAACCCCCCCTGGACATCGATGACCAGGAGCACGCAGAGGCCCCGCTCCATCGCCGTGCGGACCGGCCCGGCCGGCGTGCCATAGAGGTGGCCATGAACTGAGGCATGCTCGAGTAATTCCCCGTGGATTCGCATTTTCTCGAATTGCTCGGGCGTAACGAAGTCATAATCGCGACCCGGGATCTCGCCCGGGCGCGGGCTCCGAGTGGTCGCGGAGACCGACACGGTCAGACGCAGATCGGAGCGAGCGAGCAGTCGCCGGACCAGGGTCGTCTTCCCCGAACCCGCAGGGCCGCTGATCACCACCAACCGCCCGGAAGGTTCCGGCCCCAAGCGTTTCTGATCGTCATTCCACATTTTGAACGAGCTCACGAATCTTTTCCAGGAGCGCCTTGACCTCCACCGCCGTGCGGCTGATCTCGGTGTCGTTAGCCTTCGAACCGATCGTGTTGATCTCCCTGCCCATCTCCTGCAAAAGGAACTCGAGCTTCCGGCCCGAACTCTCGGGCTCCTCGATGATCGCCACGTACTGCGCCAAGTCGCGCGCGAAGACGAACGATTTCCTCGCTGATATCAGAACGATCGGCGAGGATCGCGATTTCCCGGACGAGGTCACCGGCTTCGATGGTCACGCCTTGGTCCAGCACCAGCGCCTGGATCCGATCCGTTAGCCGCTTTTGGTAGGCCTGGACGACCATCGGTGCACGATCGACGATCCGGCCGAGATTATCGCTGATGGAACGGCCCAGCGCGATTAACTCCGCCGCCATGGCCCGGCCTTCTTTCGCCCGTGCAGCCTGCAACGCCTTCAGTGCCTGCGAGATCACCTGAGCAACCTCAGGCCACTCCTGGTGAGGATCTCGGCCGGTCGGACAGACTTCCTCAACGACTCCTGGTAAGACCAGGAGTTGCGAGACATCGACGTTTGGCGCCTCCGAGTCGGGCCACGCCATCCCACGAAGCTGGTCGCGATAACTGGCCAGAGCCACGAGATTCAGTCGATAGTCCTCCGGTTCGACGGGGTCGTTCGATCCTCACGTTTGCCTGGACTGACCCGCGCTTCACCTGCTCGCGAACCAGGTGCTCCAGCGCCGACTCGAGCGCCGAGAACTCATCACTCAGCTTGGCAGTGAGCTTGAAGTGCCGGTTGTTCACCGTCCGGATCTCGACCTCGATCGTCCAGCGCGATTCCTGGCGACGCGCCTCTCCGAAGCCGGTCATACTCAATAGCAAAGGAGCCTCGCTGGTTCTTGATTCAACTTTTCCGAATGACCCATGACTACTCACTTTGTGGGAACGTCTGCCGACAGTGCCCGGAGTCCCGCGCCGATTCCACGACCGATTCCCGATATTCGGCGCGCTATGGCCTAACGCCGCCTACTTCGGTGCCGGGGCCGAGGCCGCCTTACTCGGCGTCGTTGAAGGCGGGGCGGGGGCCGATTGGCTCGGCGTCGTTGCCGGCGTGCTGGGTGGAAGTTCGGGAATTGCCGGGATATCCACAGGGGGAGTCGGCAGCGGCGAGTCCGGCGGAAGCATGGGGATCTGCGGAGGAAGCTGATCCAGCCCGAGGTCCGGCGCCGGGACCTTGGACTTCTCCTTCGTTGACAACGCATCGAGGTCCTTGGATTCCGAGGCGGGTGCGTCCACGTCAAACGCGGAGGACGTATAGCGGTTGGTCAGGACGACCAGCAGCATGGCCGAAAGGATCCAGCCGACGGCGACGCCGATGGTGATTCGGGTGAAGACGTCGCCGGCCTTGGTTCCGAAGGCGCTCGAGCCCCCGACTCCGCCGAATGCGCCAGCCAGCCCGCCACCCTTTCCGCGCCTGGATCAGGACGATGCAAATCATGAAGAGCGAGCCCAGGACCATCAAGGCATTCAGAATGCCGATGATGAAGTTCACCACGAGAATGATCCTTCTGGTAAGGGGTCAGTAGCGTCGTGACTGGCGGTTGTCGTCGTGAGCGACAAGTGGCGAGTCGATCAAGATTTGAGACCTCATGGGCCTCCATCGGGAACGATCGAGCTTCTGCCACACGGCGATAGACTTGTGTGTCCTCTAGCCACCTGTAACGCCGCTGTTGTTCCGAGCGTCCCGAGCTGCGCGGAAGATTTCCAGGAAATCCTTGGCCTTCAGGCTGGCTCCCCCCACGAGTGAACCGTCGATGTCGGGGCATGCCAGAAGTTCCGCAGCGTTCTCCGGCTTGACGCTCCCTCCATACTGGACGATAACGCGAGCCGCGGTCGCTTCGCCGAACTGGTCCGCCAGCCGACCCCGGATGAACGCGTGGGCCGACTGGGCTTGCTCCGGGCTCGCGGTCAGGCCGGTCCCGATCGCCCAGACTGGTTCATAAGCCAATACGGTGCCAGCCATCTGCTCAGAAGAGAGACCGGCCAGCGAGCCACTTAACTGCGTCGCGAGGACCGCCTCGGTTTCATCGCGCAAACGCTGATCCTTGGTCTCGCCCAGGCAGACGATTGGAATCAGATGGCTGGCCAGCGCCGCGAGGAGTTTGGCGTTGACCTGGGCGTCGGTCTCGCCCAGGCCATGGCGGCGCTCGCTGTGTCCCAGGATGACATGGGTGCACCCCGCATCGACCAGCATGGCGCCGGAGACCTCGCCAGTGTAGGCCCCAGCCGATTCCCAGTGCATGTTCTGACCGCCCAGGCCGATGGGCGAGCCGTCCAGGACCGCATCGACCGCACCGAGATAAACCGATGGGGGGCAGAGGACGACATGGACGTCAACGGCCGTCCCCACGCCCGCCTTGATCGACTCGGCCAGGGCGACAGCCTCGGACCGCGCCGTTGGATTCATCTTCCAATTCCCCGCGATCAGCAAGCTGCGCATGTGCTCGGTTCTCCAACGAGGCTGTCGATCGACCTGCCGAGCAGGTCCGCGAGGGGTCGGATTTCGTCCATGAGCTGGTCGAACTGGTCGGGAACCAGCGCCTGCGGCCCGTCGGACAGAGCCTTTTCGGGACAACTATGGACCTCGACGTGGATTCCGTCGGCGCCCGCCGCGATCGCCGCTCGGGCCATCGCGGGAATCAGGTCCGGCCGGCCGGTGGCATGGCTCGGGTCAACGATGATCGGCAGATGACTCAGCCCCTGGATGTTGGGCACGACCGACAGGTCGAGCGTGTTCCGAGTCGAGTCCTCAAAGGTCCGGATCCCGCGCTCACAGAGGATCACCTGGCGGTTTCCTTCCGCCAGGACATACTCGGCAGACATAAGCAGGTCCTTGACCGTTGCGCTGAGCCCTCGCTTCAAGAGGACCGGAATTCGCGTTCGACCGCATTCCTTCAGCAGATCGAAGTTCTGCATGTTGCTGCGCCGATCTGGAGGATGTCCGCGTAACGTTCGACGATCTCAACCTGCCGTGGGTCCATGACTTCCGTAACGACCGGCATTTCAAACTGATCGCCGGCCAGCCGCAAGATCTTCAGGCCGTCCTGGCCGAGTCCCTGGAAGCTGTAGGGACTGGTCCGCGGCTTGAATGCACCCCCTCGGAGAATGTTCGCCCCGGCCTGGCGCACTCGGGCCGCAACCTCGAAGAGCAGCGATTCCCCCTCGATCGCGCACGGTCCGGCGATCACCGCGAGATGACCTCCGCCAATCTTGACCCCCTTGATCGTGAAGACCGACGCCTCGGCATGGAACTCCCGGCTGGCGAGCTTGAACGGCTTGAGGATGGGCACAACCTGCTCTACACCGGGTATCGCCTGCAAGGGCTCGACTTGCAACTTCTCCTCATCACCGATGACCCCGATGATCGTCCGCGATACTCCCTGGCTGAGGTGAGGGGTCAATCCCAGCGCCGCGATCCGCTCGAGGACGTGCTCGACGACCTCCGGCGCCGGATGCGGCTTCAGAACAATGATCATTCGGGGTCCTCAATCGAAGTCGATAGTCGGCAATGATAATTGGCATCCTTGACATCCGCGAGTGGCATCATCACCAGCCGACCATCATCGCTCAAATTCTGTCGAAATCAACCGCTCGCTTCAGGGATGAACCACTCAGTTTAGCATCTGCTGTCTCGCCCGGGAAGACGATCTTGGTCCGTCTCTCCATGCAAGACGGCATGATGGATCTCTGCCAGTTCAATGCCAAGTTCCGCGCACCACCACGCACGGTCCGCACTCACCGAGTCTATTGCCGGAGGTCAATCCAGCAAGCATGCGGATTACCAAGCAATTCCACTGGCTCTCGCCTGTTTTCGATTGCGGTCGTGGGCTAGAGCGCCTCCCATTTGTGTGGCCCGTGCCCCGGGCTGTGGCACGGTCTCCCGACCTGGCCACCATGCCGACCGCAGGTCCCCTCCGGGACTCACTGACCGATGCGGGTGTCATGAAGTGGCACAATGGGACATCTTTTTCCCGAGTCGCCCTCCCCGATCTCCTTGGCTGATATCCGGTTGCGACGACGGCGTGAACCGGGCGGCGCGGTCC
This sequence comes from uncultured Planctomycetota bacterium, assembly GCA_963845755.1. GTDB lineage: Bacteria > Planctomycetota > Planctomycetia > Isosphaerales > Isosphaeraceae > CAWJTV01. The sequence goes on along the minus strand of CAWJTV010000005.1, from coordinate 286,675 downwards.
AGGCGCCCGTCTCGGGAGTGATCGTGCGTGGGCCATACTCTTAGGATGCCGCAACTTTGGGAAAACGTTAATGCACCTAGCGGGGATTTCGGCCGGGAGTCGCCCCAACTCTCAGCCTCAGCGGCAGATAAAAAATCCAAAATAAATTTTGGCCTGTAGTTTAGCGGGGTCTTCGCGTGACCCTGGGGAATCCGCGACACAATAGTCGAGCGCTCAAGGTCAAGCCTTCATCATTTCCAAGAGTTGCTGCACTGTCCACCAGTTTCTCCCTGTGCTGATCGTCGCCAATTTCGAGTCGAAGTATTGATTGGTGAGTTTGCTCGATGCGGCTCCGTTGGGTAGGCGCAAATAAACCTCCTGACCTTGCACGGCGAAGGAATCCGACGGAGAACGAGCAGGATCGAGATCATCGATACGATGCCGCGCCGGTAGGTTCGCAAGGAACAGGACATGCAGCTCGTCTTCCGCGACACCTGCCTTGAGATAAGGATTATTCGCGATGACGTCGCGAATCTGTTCGGTCGTGCGCAGGACCACAGGGATTTGATAGCCGTACCGCGTCCCGATCTCTGCGGAGATCAGATCCGGGATTCGTTCCACGATGCGAGGTTCGCCGCGGAAGACCACGTTTCCGCTCTGGATATACGTCCGGACATCGACGCATCCCGCGAGGCCGAACAGCTCGGCCAGCTCCTTCATCCGTAGTTTATTCTTGCCGCCGACGTTGATACCGCGAAGGAGCGCCAGATAGGTCATTGACATGTCGGATGTGCTCTCCAGATCACTTCGATGAGCGGGAGGTCTCGAAGGGACGAATCATAAGGTTCGGGTGGCCGACCGAGAAGTGCGGGACAAGCTCGATCCCATCGATCCTGGGCTAGACTCCCGGATCGTCGCGCGTCGAGACATGCAAGAATGCGCGAACGCCCTCCTCCGCCGGCTTACAGGTTTAGCAAATCCTGGGTCAAAGATGGGGTATGATCTTGATACGAATTCAGCGTATCCCAGCTTCGTGGGGCGGGCGCGGAGGAATCCGACTTCATCTCATACGGATGCGGAGAGATGCCATGCAGGGAGCCGTGATTATATTGATGGCCCTCAGCGGAGTCGGCTGTGATAACAAAAGTTGCACCGTGTTCCCGGCCCCGCAGTCGATGCCCCAAGCCCATGCCCAGTATTTAGCCCACGATTCTTCGGGCGCACTCACGTCCTGGAGCCGACCGGTAGGCAATGCCGGCTATGGCACGTACGGGGACTCTCCGGATTATACCGGTTGCAATGGTTGGCGTTCGACCCTCTGGAGCTTTGTCCTCGGGCACGATCCCGATGCGCGAACCGTCCGCGATATCGAGGCAGGTCTCTACTCAGGCAGTTCCGGCCGATAGTGAGAATCCTCGAACGGAAGCGATCGGGATCGAGATGAGGATTATCGGTGCCGCAGCATCTCAAGACTCGCGGTTCGAGGTCGAGTTTTTGGTCCTGAGAGGCAAGCCAACTCGCGACGAACGCGGAATGTTGGGCTCGTGCGATTAACGGTGTGTGCGGCCGCAAAGATCGGCCGACGAGAGGGGAAAGAGGCACCTGAATAGCGCGGTGCCAGTTCCCCTCCCGTCCGCGGGTCTTACCCATGATGCTTGGCGATGCGGACCTTCGGCGTCTTCCGGGCGACCGGGACGGCATGTTCGGACTTATGGACGGTCGTGTGCGGCGCGGCGGCCACCTTGTGGCGGCGGGCTCGCCGCCGAGCTTCCTCGCCGTGAACGGGTTGGGGGAGCTCACGATCGGGGTGGTCGATACGGCGGTAGGCGTCGTGTTGGCTGCCACGATGGTCGTGAGGACCTGGGCAGCGCCGCTGGCCGGACTCTTCGTTGATACCCGGAGAGAGATGGGGATCGGCACGGTCTGGTACGCCCCGAGGTCGGGCGGAGAGTCCAGGGTCTGGCCACGTTGATCGGTAGACGGCACGATCACACCGGGGATCGTCGCACTCCCGGCGCCGATGGCGGGGCTACTCGGGAGCAGCGCGAGGGTTTCCGTGGGTCCGCCGTTATTGGCCAGGCTGGGAGCGAGACCGGGGAGGAGAACGCCGACCAGATTGTTGTTGATCTTGTTAGTCAGACCCCCGCTGCCGATCAGGTTGTACGAGCTCGTGGCGACGACGGAGCCGACAATGTCGCTGGCGGGTGCGCTGGCAACACTGCCGACGGTGTTGAGGACGACAATGGAGTCGTATATCGCCGTCGAGCCGGCATAGACATCGATCCCACCGGCGATGCCGCCGGGTGCCACGACGTTGTAGGCGATCGTGGCGCTGATGATCGTCAAGTTGCCGACATTATCGATGGCGCCGCCGTACTGGTTGGCCAAGTTACTCGCCAGGGTGCTGTCGGTCAGCAACATCGTGCCGCCGAAATTGTTGGATATCGCGCCACCCTGGAACGCCGAGTTCCCGGCAAGCGTGCTGTCCGTGACCGTCATACTTCCGAGGGTCGTTCCGGAACCGTCGTTGAATAAGCCCCCGCCCTGGTAGGCCGAGTTGCTCATGATGGTCGTGTCGGTGATCGACGTCGTGCCGGACCGATTGAAGATGGCCCCACCCTCGAAGCTGGAATTGTCCTGGAACGTCGATCCTGTGACCGCCAGCGCACCGCCCTGGTTATCGAGGGCGCCACCCAGTCCGTAGAGGGTCGAATTCCCGTCGAAGGTCGATCCGGAGATGGATGTCGTGCCTCCATTGTTGTAGATCGCACCGCCATAGTAGTCGGCGGCATTCTTCGAGAACGCGCTGTCGGTGACGACGAGCGACCCGGTGTTGTAGATGCCGGCGCCGGAGCCCGCCAGGGCCACGTTGTCCGCCAGTGTCGCGTTGGTGACCGTCAGGTTCCCCGCGTTGCTGATGGCGCCGCCGGAGGCTGCGGCCGAGCCATCGATCATCGATAGCTCCGTGAAATCGGCCGTCACACCTGGCGCGATTGAGAAGATCCCGGAGGCGCCGTTGCCGCTGACGGTCAACAGGCTCACGCCGGTCCCGTCGATGTGGATCGCGGCCGTGGTGTTGGTCAGGCTCAACGTCCCGAGAGTCAGAGTGATGGTCTGCGCCCGGCTGAACAATCCTGCCGTATCGAAGAGGATGTTGATCGGCGTCGTTCCGGCGTTGGTATCGGCCCAGGCGACGGCGGCTCGAAGCGTCCCGGGAACGAGAGAGTCGGCAGGACTCGTGACCAAATAGGACGAGCTGACCTCGTAGGCCCCCGCATCGATGGCCGTGACGGGTGAGACATCGCCGACTCCGCGGACCGCCCCACGCTGGTCAACGTTGGGTGTTCCGGGAAGGCTCGAGCTGCCGGCGCCGATGGCTGGGCTGCCCGTCATCAACGGGATGGTCTCGGTCACCCCGCCATTGTTCGACAATGTACTAAGTCCGGGGTTTGCAACATTAATCAGATTCGCGCTGGCGGTCAGCCCGCCGCTGCCGCCGGTGCCGAACATGTTCCCTGAGCTGCTCGACTTGAGCGTGCCGGCCACGTCGTCGGCCGAACCGCCACTATCGGTGTTCTGCGCGACGATTGTGTTGTACAAGGTGGTGCTAGCGCCCGCGGATGCATTCAGGCCGCCGCCAGTCCCGCGGTCACCGGAGCTGTTAATGGCGATCGTCGTGGTGTTAACCGTCATCGTACCGCCGGGGTTGTTGAAGATGCCGCCACCCTCGGAGGCCGTATTGTCGGCGATCGTCACATTCGTGGCGGTGAGTACGCCGGTGGATTCATTGTCGATGGCGCCACCATCCTGATTGGCGGCATTGTTATAGAAGGTGGAGCTGCTGAGGGCTAATGTGCCCGAATTATCGATGGCTCCGCCCATGGTCGCCGAGTTGCCGCTGACGGTCGAATTGATGATCGTGAGCAAATGGCCCTGATTGTTGATGGCGCCTCCGGTCGTCGAGTTGCCGCCGGTGATCGTCAGGCCAATCAGGTTCGCCGTCGTATTCGCGTCGACCGTGATCACGCCGACCGCTCCACCACCACTGATCGTCAGACCGTTCGAGGCCGTGCCGTCGATCGCTTCCGGCGTAGCGGAATTCGACAGAATGAGAGGGCCGAGAGTGGATGAGAGCGTGATCGTCTGAGGTGTCGCGAAGGCTCCAGTTTCGTCGAAGACCATCGTGTTCGCCGGGGCGATCCCATTGTTGGCCTGGGCGGCCGCGAGCGCCTCCGGATTGTTGTTGGTACTGGCGCCGGCCCATCCACCAAGACCCGCGCGGATGGTCCCCATATCGGTCGAGTCGCTGGTGGTGGTGACGAGGTATGAGGAACTGGCCTCGTACGCCCCGATGTCGACCGCCGACCCGGCGTCGAGCCCTGCCGGGCCGCGCAGCGCCCCGCGCTGGTCCGTATTCGGGATGCTCACTCCGGGGATGGTGCTGCTTCCGGCGTCGATCGCGGGGCTTCCGGCGAGTAGAGCGAGGCTCAGGATCGGCTGTCCTGCGAGAGGAGATGGCCCGCCGTTATTCGACAGCGTACCCAGGAGCGGGTTCGCGACATTGATTTGATTGTTATCGAATGTCGTCAGCCCGCCGGCGCCTCCCTTGCCGAACAAGTTGTCTGCACTGATTTGCGACAGCGAGCCGGCGGCATTACTGGCCGTGCTGGTGCCGGCGGTGTTCGTGGCGACGATCGTGTTGTACAAGGTGGCAGTCCCCAGTTGGGCATAGAGGCCACCGCCGGTGCCGCTGCTCGAAATGGTATTCTCGGCGATCGTCGCGTTGATCGCCGTGAGCGTTCCTGTGTTGAGGATCCCGCCCGCGCTGCTGCCCGAATTGCCGGCGATGGTTGCATTGGTAACGGTCGCAGTGCCGGCGTTGGAGAGCCCGCCGCCGGAACCGCCCGCCTGATTCCCGCTCACGGTCAAATCGGTGAGCGTCACCGTGCCGCCAACCTCAACATTGAGGCCACCACCGGAGCCCGTGGCCACATTCGATTGAATATTCGAGATCGAGATCGTGAGCCCGCCGCTGTTGTCGATTCCGCCGCCTGTCGTCGCGGTATTCCCTGACAGGGTCGAGTAGGACGCCGTACCCGAACCGCCCGGCTCGATGTTCAGGCCGCCACCGACTCCGCCGGCTGAATTGTTCGTGATCGCGGTCGAGTGTCCCAGTGTCACAAGACCCGCGCTATCGATCCCGCCGCCGTCGGCTGCGGCGGAATTGCCCGAAATGGTCGAATTGGAAACGATGAACGTGCCCGTAAATGCGACGCCCACCCCGCCACCACTGAGGGCGGCCGAGTTACCCGAGATGGTCGAGTTGGTCGCGGTCAAGGAACCGCCGACGTCGACTCCACCCCCTGAGCCGGCGGAGTTCTGCGAGATCGTAGAGCCGTCAATGGTGAGCGTACCGTTGTCGAGGACGCCGCCGCCGGCTCCGCTGGCCGAATTGCCCGTGATCGCGGCGGAGTCACTGAGCATCAGCGTGCCCGTGTTGTTGACACCTCCGCCCGACGTGGCCGTATTCCCCGAGATCGTCGCCCCGGTGAGGGTGAGCGAGCCCGTGTTGTTCACCCCGCCACCACCCTCGGTGGCCGAGTTGCCGGTGACAGTCGTCGAGTTGAGCGTGAGCGAGCCGTCATTCTCGATCCCGCCGCCCGTAGTGGCCATGCCGGCTGTAATCTCCAGGTCGGTGAGGGTCACGGTCACACCCTGGTTCACCTGCAAGACCCCGACCGCGCCATTGCCGCTGATCACGGCCAGGCCCCTACCCACGTTGTCGATCTCCTCCGCCGTACCGGTATTCGAGAACTGCAGAGTGCCGAGGGCCGGCGACAGGGTGATCGGTAGGCTCGTGATGATCTGGACTGTGTTGGGGGCCGGGCTGGCGATGTTCTCGGGATTGTCGTTGAAGCTGACATTGGCCCAGCCGACGCCGGTACGCAGGGTCCCGGTTTCGGTGGTGTCGGCCGCGGTGGCGACCTGGTAAGAAGAGCTGGCCTCATAGGCTCCGATGTCTACCAACGATCCGGCGTTGATCCCCAACGCGCCGCGCAGGGCGCCGCGCTGGTCGGTAGTCGGCACGGTCACGCCGGCGATCGTGTTGGCTCCCGTGTCAATGGCGTCGCTGCCTTGCCCGAGGGCGATGGTCAGGGTCGTGCCGCCGTTGTTCGTCAAGGGACCGAGGTCCGCATTGGGGTCGCCGATCAGGTTGTTCGAGCTCGTGCCTGACAACGTGCCGGAGAGGTCGGACCCACTGGGCGTGTTCGAATCGACGATCGTGTTGTAGAGTGCGGCCGTGGCGCTCGGGTCAACATAGACCCCGCCGCCCTGACCCTGGTTGATCGTATTGTTGGCGATCGTAACGTTGACTGACGTCAGCGTGCCCTGTGTATAGATGCCGCCGCCGCCGCCCTGGCCGAAATTGCCCGCGATCGTGGAGTTGCTCAAGTTGTCCACGGCCGTGCCGATGTCGGAGATGCCACCACCAATCGTGCTGGCCGAATTGTAGGCGATCGTGCTGTCTTCGACCGAGAGGGTCCCGAAGTTGTCGATGCCACCGCCTGGTCCACCGCTGGCCGTGTTCTGAGAAATGCTCACCGTGGAGACTTGGAGCGATCCCGTATTCAGGATGCCGCCACCGTTGACGCTCGCCGAGTTCGAGGCAATGGTGCTGGTGGCGAGCGTGACCTGTGCCGTGTTGGCTAACGCCCCGCCGGCCCCTGCCGAGTTGTTCTCGAGGATGAGGTTCGTTGCGATCAGCGATCCACCGGCATTGTAGATCGCCCCGCCGGATCCATTCACGGCCGCGTTAGACGAGAAGGTTACACCCGTGATCGCCAGGTTGCCCCCAAAGACATACACAGCGCCGCCATCCGAGAAGGTGGCTGAGTTGCCGGTGAGGGTGCCTCCGGCGATCGTTACCGCACCAGAGCCTATGTAAAGCCCGCCGCCCTCATTGGCCATGTTGTCCGAGAATGTCGTGCCCGACATCACCAGGCTTCCGCTGCCACTGCTGCTGGCCGAATACGCGACGCCACCGCCGTCGAGAGAGGCCGAGTTGTTGTTCATGTTCGCGTTGACGAGGTAGAGGCTGCCGACGCTATGCACGCCGCCACCGGTCCCCGCCGAGTTGCCTGAGATCGTGCCACCGGTGATGTGGATGGTGCCGACGCTGTCCACCCCGCCGCCGGACTCGCTGGCCGAGTTGCCCTGAAGATTCGTGTTGATCAGGGTCAAGGTGCCGGCATTCCCGACGCCACCGCCGGCGGTCGCGTTCCCGCCCGTGATGGTGATACCTTCGAGTGTGGCCGTCGCTCCCGTGGGAACGTTGACGACCTGGACCGCCCACCCGCCGCTGATCGTGACCAGACCGCTACCGGGGCCATCGATCGCCACCGCGTGAGTCGTGGGGATTGTCAGAGTACCGAGCGTCAGCGTGATCGTCTGGGCTGTGGAGAACGTCCCGTTGGTGGCGAAAACGAGGGTATTGGGAGCGTTGGCGGTCGGAGACGGGGACAGGTTCTCGGGATTGAAGTTGTCGCTGATCGCCGCCCAGTTCATGCCCAGGCGTAGCGTGCCGGAAATCTGGAACGAATCGGCTGCGGAGGTGATCAAGAAGGCCGAGCTGGCCTCGTAGGCACCGATGTCCACAATCGACCCGGCGTTGACGGCATTGGCCTGTCCTCCACGGACGGCACCACGCTGGTCGCTAGTCGGCACGATCACACCGGCGATGGAGCTCGATCCCCCGTCGATGGCCGGACTGCCTGCCAGCAGGGCGATCGTCTGAGTCGGGCCACCGTTATTCGCCAGGGGACCCAGGTCCGCGTTGGGGACCCCGATCAGGTTGTTCCTGCTGGCGTTGGCCAGATTGCCGGCGAGGTCCGTCCCCCCGCCAGATGTGTTGGAATCGATGATCGAGTTGTAGACCTTGGCCGATCCACCTGCGACGTTCAACCCGCCTCCGTCACCTCCATTGATGAGGTTCTCGGCGATCGTGACGTTCACGGCCTGCAACGTGCCCTGGGAGTAGACTCCGCCGCCGCCGGCCTGGGCGGTATTCGCAGCGATGGTGGAGTTCGTCAGATTCATCACTCCGGTGAGGTCGTCGTAGATGCCGCCGCCGAACTGGGACGCCGAACTGGAGGCGATCGTGCTGCCGCTGACCGTCAACGTCCCCGTATTCGCGATGGCGCCACCCAAGCTCGCGGAGCTGTCCTTGATCGTGCTGGTGTTAATGGTCGCTGTGGCCTGGCCGAGGTTGCGAAGAGTACCCCCTTCGCTACCGGCGTCATTGTTCCAGAGTGTCGAGTTATTGATCGTCAACACGCTCAGCGAGATCGCGTTCTCGATGCCGCCGCCATCGATGCTCGCCGTGTTGCTGAAGACAAAGGAGTTCGCGAGCAGCAAGGTGCCGCCGTTGTCGATGGCGCCGCCGGACTGGACTGCGGAGTTCTTCGCGAGATGTGCGAAGCTGAGCGTCAGCGAGCCGCCGAAGAGGTAGATGCCGCCGCCTTGCCCCGCGGAATTATCCACGATGCTCCCAACGCCCAACGTATTGCTCGCGGCGGACGTGCTCCCCGCGATCGTGATCTTGCCGCCGTTCTGATAGAGTCCACCGCCGCGGCCGTACGATCCGTTGACGGCACTCCCCGCGGCCTGGTTGCCGTCCAGACGCCCCAGCTTGAACGTGAGCGTGCCGTTGTGGAAATAGATACCGCCGCCGTCGCCCAGATTCGCGGAATTGTCGGAGACGGTGATCCTGGAGGCTTTCACCTGGCCTCCGGTATTATAGAGGCCGCCGCCCGCGCCGGCGGTGTTCTGAGTGAGGTTGACGTCATCCAAGGTGAGCGTGGACGTGTTGAGGATGCCGCCTCCTCGTCCCGGCGTAGCCGATCGGCCGGTCCCGACGCCGGGTGACACGTTGTTCGAGAACGTGCCGGTGTTGACCGTGACCGTTCCCGCGTTGTAGAGGCCGCCGCCGCCATCATCAGCGGTGTTGCCCGAGACCTGAATGGTATCGGCGGAGATCGTGCCGGCATTGTAGATACCGCCGCCGGAGGACCCCGCCACGTTGTCCGAGATCGTCGAGCCGTTGATCGTAAGCTGTCCGGGATTGTTGATCCCGCCGCCAATGGTGCCCGCCGAGTTTCCCGTGATGGTCACATTGCTGATCGTCAGCGTCCCCAGGTTTTGGATGCCGCCGCCGAGGAGCGCGCTGTTGCTCGAGATCGTGTCATTGCTGATCGTCACCGAACCGTCTGAGATGTAAATGCCGCCGCCAAGCTCGGAAGAGTTGCCGGAGATGGTGGCGCCGCTGATCGTGGCATTGCCGGCCTGCACATCGATACCACCTCCGAAGCCGACGGTTACCGAGGAAGCGGGCCCTGTCGCTTCCACCGCGTTGTCGGTGACTTCGTTGACTCCGGTGATGGTCAACGAGCCCCCGGAGCTGTAGATGCCGCCGCCCCTCCGCTCCGCCGTGTTACCCGAGAAGACGCCATTGCTGATTTTCACGGACCCGGAAATGTTCTCGATGCCGCCACCGGACCTCGAATTCGCAATGTTGTTGAAGACGCCGACTGAAGTGAAATCGAGCGAGCCGTTCGAGGCATTGTAGACGCCACCAGCGCCGCCAGAGGCGGAATTGCCCCCGATGTCTCCGTCATTGAGAGTAAACGTACCGAAGTTCAACACGGCTCCGCCGGTATCGGCCACGTTGCCGGAGAGTTGGACGGAACTGCCCTTTACCGATCCACCCGCCGCATTGGCGATCGCGCCGCCAAAAGTCGCGACGTCACCCGACAAGGAATAGCTCCCCAACGTCAACGATCCACTGTTGACGAACATGCCGCCACCGTCGGCGATGCCGGCCACGCCACGCCCGACTCCGGAGGTGAAGCCCAGGTAATACCATGCAAGATTACCGCTGTACCCGAACGACCCGCCCTGGGCCATATCCGAACCCGCGTTGCCGCCGGTCACGTTCACGGTGCCACTGGAGAGATAGACACCACCACCGGCAGCGTCGCCACCATTCCCACCGGCCCCGCCGCTGGTGAGGAAGACCAGGACACTGCGCACGTTGGAAGTCAGGGCCTTGCTGTGACCTTCGACGGCCCCATATCCACCCGCTCCTCCGAGGGCCACGCTGCCCTTGAAACTGGTGGTCCCCAGGTCGACGCTGCCGCCGGAAACGAACAGTCCGGCGCCATAGGCCAATCCTCCCGTCCCACCGCTACCGCCGCGGCCGCCCGGAATCGACGGAGCACCAGTCCCTCCGGTCCCGCCCGAACCGCCGCGGCCTCCGAGGACGGCATTCGAAACGAACTGGTTGCTACTGCCGGAAACCGAGCCACTGAGCACATAACCGGCGCCGCCGGATGCGTTTCCGCCCGCACCTCCGTTGCCGCCGCGCTGGAAGCCAGCTCCCCCGAAGCCGCCGGTGCCGCCGTGGCCTCCCCAGGCGATATTCTGGCTGATCACCGTGTTGTTCAGGTGCAGCGTACCACCGGCCAGGTAGAACGCGCCACCGGCCGCGGCGCCTCCCGCTTGGCCCGTTGGACCGGGTTGGCCCTTTTGACCCTTAGCGCCGGCTGCTCCAAGGGTGCCTTGAGGCGCGGTTGTCGAACGAGATCCACATTCGTCATCGAGACCGTGCCGCCATCGATCAACAGGCCGCCACCCAGAGCGGTGTTGCCGCCGAGGATGCCGCCGTTGGCAGCGTAGCCCCCGGCGATCGTCAAGTTCTGGAAGTTCACCGTCAGGCTCGCCCCCGACTGGCTGATGATCTCGAAGACGCGTTCGCCAAATCCCTTGTCGGTGGATGGTTCGATGACCGTCACGCCCGCCCCCTGGCCGACGATCGTGATCGTCTTACTCGCTTCACTCCCCGACGTATCCTGGAGGATCAACTGCCCCAGCACGGAGTTGGTCAGCCCATACGTCCCCGCCTCCAGGTAGATGGTGCTGCTTGAGAAGTTGTCGCTGTCGGCGCTGACTGATGGCGCTGCGCAGACTCGCGTCGCTCGTCGCCGGATAGTACGAGCCGGCCGACATCGTCGGGTTCGATACGACCGCGAACAGGCTCGAGGACGCCGAGGTCGCGGAACCATTGACGGTCGCGCTGACTTTGAACTGGTAACCCGAGTCGGTCGGGTTCAAGGTCAGGCCGTCGAAAACGGCCACACCATTGACGGCCGCGACGGTGACGGGGTTGAAAGTCGTGCCGCCGGGATTGGCCGCGAGGGACAACGTCACGTTGCCGTTGAAGTTCGAGTCGACCTGTCCATCTTGATCCTCCACGGTCGCGGTCAGGCCGAAGCTGTCGCCGGAGATGACGTTGGCGGGGGCCTGCGTGGTCACGGCGATCTTCGTGGCCAGACCGAACGCCGCCAGGTCGGGCACGAGCAGATCGGCTCTCGCCGTACCCAGGCCGGTGTCCAAATCGTAACCCGGCTTGGCCGGAGGGTTCGGGGCGTCTACGCCGAATGCGAACTGGTCGAACGAGTAGTTCGTGGATTGGTCGTCACCGACCGTGACGTCGTTGAAATCGGAATACGGTAGACTGTACAGGGCCGGCAAGGTCTGGGTGTAGCCGGTGAGCGGAGAACCACCCATCAACGCTCGTCCCTGGTCGGCGATCGCAACGTAGCCCGCCCACACCGGACAAGCCTCGCTGGTGCCGCCGACCTGGAACCAGCCGCCGTTATAGAGGTCGTACTCCGCGACGCCTGTGGCCGGGTCGGCGTTCGATGAAACGTCGGGGATCTGACGGGATCCTGTGTTCTGGACACCCTGCTGGAACGACGGCTCGGGTTCGAGCTGGCTGGTTCCACCGCCGCCGGCGCCCCCAATGGTCCCGCCCAGAGCGGCGAACGACGACCAAGCCGATTCGTACGTCACGTTGTTGGACGCGTTCTCGTACAGGCTGGTGCCGCCGACAGCGACCACGTCGGGCGAATAGGCCGGGTATCCGCCCGGAGCACCGCTATCGCCCGTCGAGAAGAGGAACGTCACATTCGGGACGGTGAAGGTCGCATCGTTCGTCTGTTCGCCCGTGAATTCACCGCCGCCCCAACTATTGGAAACCACCGGGGCGATCGTCGCCGCATACGCATCCGCCGTGTATAATTGGGTCGAGTCATTCGCCTCGACCAGGACGATATTGGCCAGCGGCGCGATGGTGTGCACCATCTCCACGTCCAGCGCCTCCTCGACCTCCCAACTGCCCGTCGGATCGGTCGCAGTCGGCGGTGCCCCGCCGGTCTGGCCCACCTTGGTGAGGCTGGGCGGATCCGGCAACCCGAACGTCGAATCGTAGACGCCCAGATCGCTAGTAGCGAATGTCGCTGAACCCGTGTTCACAATGTCGGGGTTGTCGAACGCGTCAACAATGGCGATGGTCATTCCCTGACCTTCACCCTGCGTCGATCCGAAGAAGATATTGTTGACCCCGTAGGCGGCACGAATCTGCTGGGGTGAGTAGCCGACCCCGGCCGGCGTTGCGTCGCCGTTATCGTAGGGCAAGATTCCGGCGGGGCCCGGAACGTCCCCCGCGGGATAAGACCCCGGCGCATGGTACACCAAGACCGTCGGCTTGATGGCGTCCGTCTGATTCGGATTGGGGGTGAGCGTGGAGGTGCCAGGATTGGGCGATGGAGTACCCACCGGCCCTACTGGCGAGGGGTTTGCGCCGACGGGGACCGGTAGTGTCGAGAGCGTCAATCGGATTTCCAGGCCTTCCAGGATCGGTCGCGCCGATCGTCTCAGCGGCAACCGGGACGCGCAGGGACCGCTTGCGAGTGGACATGAGGATTCTCCGTGTTGTATGAATCAGACGACGGATCCTGGATCAGACGTGGACCCGAATTCCCGTTAGCGTATGGTGGTAACTTGGCTCTCTGTTCCCGGGCCGAGTCGGGCGTGCCGTGACGCCGCCACCCGCATCGGCAAAGTTCCGCGCATCTATCGTCCCGTTCGACCGGTTCAGCGGTCGGGCGGTTGCTCGATCAGTTGCCTCCACCCTGCATGGGTGTCACCCGACGGACGGGGCGTCCCGATCCGTCAGAAGCTCGTCTACAGCCTAGGACAAACGCCCGTGGGCTGCCCTGGATCCTCGACTACGGCCGCCTGTCAGCAGGCGGTGGATTGGGTGTCAGAGGTCACCTCTCCCGGAACATACGTCTCCGCACATCAGCAACTCCGCGTCCCGGGTAGCCTCTACCAGTACCGCCTTCCTCCTTCGGAAGAACGCTCAGAGGTCGCAAAGACGCTCCCACCGTCACACGACCCCTGACAGACCATCTGATTACGAAGGATGAACAAGATTTTCAGTTTGCCGCTGTCGCCGGACAATTGCAACGGGATTCCGCCCCTACTTCATAAGAAAAAATGGCGTCCTTGTCTAGCCTTCTCAACAAGTTCTTTCGGTTCCATCAATGGATTCGGTAATCTCCTCAAATCCGGTAATTCCCAAAGAATCGTCCTGCTAAGCAGCGGAACGTCCTTCGATCGCGTCGTAGGACGGGCGCAGCGGACGATCCAGGACGTGCATGAATCAGATGAAGTGACCTGAATCAGACGTGAATCCGAATTACCGCCCTTTTCTTCCGCGAGAGGCGACAGGGGAGGCGTCCTACCTGAGATCTGCGTCGGCTGCAGACAGGGAGGAACGCCACCGAACTATTGATGATTTAAAGACTTGCAGATTATTTTCGGGACGCGATATTACCGGTCCCTCTTCATGGAGAGGCACTCATCGGTCGAGGTGGGCGCGGATCGACGACGGAACGATGGCGCCGCGATGGTTGCGGCGCATTGCCGGCACTCTCCGAACGGCGAGGTCTGGAGGGCCGGCCGGGACGGCGCCACGTACTCTCGGATCACGGACGGTGCACACGATGGCTTTTCGGCTCGGGCGCAGGGGGGAGCGGGTCGGGGACCGGGACCATGGGATCGGTCCACACCAGATCCCGGGCGCGGAGCAGGTTGCCGGCGTGCTGGAACGTCGGGTCGTCCTGAGTGTAGTAGGCGACCGCCTCGCGTAGGCTATTCCGGGCCTCTAGAATGCGGCCCAGGTTAGCGTTGGCACCCCAGCGGAACATGCTGTAATAGGGCTGCATCGGAGCCGGCGCGGGCAGGAGGTCGAGCGTCTTGCGAAACATCAGCTCGGCCAGTTCGAGATTGTTCCGCTCGAGTTGGGCAAGTCCCATATAATACGTCGCGTAGATATCGAGTCCCTCCTGGACCTCCGGGGCGATCAGCTTCTTCTTCGTCTTGTCGGTGACCAGGGGTATGTTCTCCCTTAACCGGAATTTGCCATATTCGTCGATCGCTACATCCAGGTCGCCCCGGAGTTGCTTGACACGGGCATAGACCAGTGGATAGTCGGCGCTGAAGAAGCCGAGTGAATATTGGACCGACTCGACGAAACGAGAGTCCGTGAAGAGGCGGTTCTCGACCTCCAGCGGGAGTGGCCAGAGGGTCACATTCCCGTTATATGGGGCCAGCACGCGCGTGAAGTGGTCGCGCTGCTCGGCGGGGTGGCGATAAAGGATCGTCCGGTTCTCACCGGCCAGCTCACGTTGGAGCATACTCATCTTCGGCGCGAAGTAGCTGGAGCTGGAGTCGAGCAGGACGCCGATCTTGCTCGGGCTGGTCAGGAGCGAGGCCCGGCTGGTCGAGTAGGGGACCTTACCGGGGAGATTCATCCGCTCGAGGAGGCTGGGGTCGGCCAGCACATCGGCGAGGGTCGCCACGCCCTGACCGCCGGGTCCGGGGATCTCCACACCCAGACGGGCGTCGAACAGATAAGCCCGATCGTCGATCAGGACCGCACAGATCCAGATGACGACCGGCTTTTGACTCCGGCGCGAACTCGGTGCAAGGCTACTCGCGTCGCCTTCGACACCGACGGTCGCCACGATCGGCTCGATCGCGTTACCCCTGGTGTAGGTGAGCAGGCCGGAATCGATCTCCAGTTGGCGGCACATCGCCATGAACAACCAGGCGCGCTCGGCCCAGGCTCCGTCAGCCTCCGTGGCCATCCCTCGGAGCAGCACGTCATAAGGGCGGGCGTAGGCCTGTCCCAACTGGCCAGCACCGAGCGCACCGGGCGGCACGAGCTGGACCTGTCGCACGACCCAATCGAAGACCCTTCGTACCCGATCCAGGTTGTGACCGGTTCCTGCCACTCGGTTGGCGATCCGGTAATACATCATGCAATCTTCGATATGGCGCGTGTCCTTGCGGAAGTCCCATTCCCGGCTCTGGAGATTCTTCATGAATGCCGGCGGCAATTGCGTTCCGAGATACTCCCGAGCGGCGGAGTCGAGTTGATATTCAGTGGGATCCGTCCCCTCGAAGTACTGATTGAGCTTCTTCACCGCCTGCTCGAAGTGCGGGCCACCGGGCTGGAGTGCTGCACCTTTGATCAGAGTAATCGCGCTATCGAGGATTGCCTTGCGCTCCTCCGGCGACCGGCGGACCGCGCTATTCCTGGCGACGTTCCCATCGAAAGTACTGGGGGATTTGGGAACCGCCCCCTCCCGATAGATGCCACCGCTTCGTGTCACGGGCGCCGGAGAGGAGTAATCGCATCCGGCCATTAGGATCAGTACGAGTCCGGCGGTCAACATCCGATTTCGGAGACCATTACGACGATTCAAGGCCGGAAGACTCCTGTGAATTATCGTCGTCGCCAGTTTCCTGCACGAGCCGAACCGACCGCTCCGGTTGGGGCAGACTGGCTGGCCGTACGGGGACGGTCCCGGCGAAAACGGCTTGTTGTGTCTGGGGTTGCTGGATGATCGATCCAAGCGGACTATCAAGTGCACTCCGGCCTGGCTCGGCCGGATCCTTCGGGATCGCGACGAGGTTCGGATCGATCCAGAGTCGCATGCGATCTCCGACCCATCCGATTGTCCGATATCTCACCGCGCACGGCGAGACCCCGCTCATCGCGTCGTCATTTTCTCACTCTACGCACAAACGAGAGAGAAGGTTCATCGAGCCCGGGCATGTTCCGGGGTTCGGGAGCTTTGGAAGACCCATCCGTCGGGACCACGCGGTTAGCCCGCCAGTGCGGCTCGGATCCGGAGGCAGGTCTGGAGCAGGCTTCGTAAATCATCTATCTGCAAGGAGTTCGGTCCGTCGGATAGGGCGTGGTCCGGGTCGGGGTGGACCTCCAGGAACAGGGCGTCGCAACCGGCGGCGACGGCCGCCTTAGCCAGCGTGGGAATCATCTCGCGCTGGCCGGCCGAAGCCGTCCCGCCAGGACCCGCGCCGGGGAGTTGGACCGAATGCGTGGCGTCGAAGACGACGGGTGCGCCGGTCGTTTGCATCTGCGGTATGGCGCGGAAGTCGTTGACCAGCCGGCCGTAGCCGAAGGTCGTCCCTCGCTCCGTCAAGAGCACACCCGCGGCCCCCGCGGCTGTCAACTTGATCGCGACCTGAGTCATGTCCCACGGGGCCATGAATTGCCCCTTCTTGACGTTGACCGGCCGGCCGGTGGCCGCCACCGCTTCCAGCAAGTCGGTCTGCCGCGCGAGGAATGCGGGCACCTGGAGCAAATCCACCACCTCGGCGATCGGCCCGGCCTGGATCGTCTCGTGCACGTCGGTCGTCACCGGCAAGCCCGTCTCGGCCTTGACGCGTTCAAAGACCTTCATGCCTTCGTCGAGGCCCGGACCGCGAAAACTCGACCCGGACGTCCGATTTGCCTTGTCGAACGAGGCTTTGAAGACGAGAGGAATCCTCAAGGAATCGCACAGTTCGCTCAGGAACCGCGCGATTCGCAGTGTCATACCGCCTGGCTCCATGACACACGGGCCGGCGATCAAGGCCAGTGGGCGGTCCGTGCCGATCTCGACCGGTCCGATTCGAACGGGGTTGGAAGTCGCCATCCTTGCCTCCTTGATCCTTCCAGCCATGTTGACCTGGGCGGGCCGTCCGTTCCAGGAAAGTCGACGAGGGACCCGCCAACAGCCGTTGAGGATATCACGAGGCGCCATCGAGGGCGAGCGGAGGCCGTTCCGCCCGTTTGAAGCGCCCGGGGGGAACGAGGACCTTCAGCGCGGAGGGGAGGATCTCGATGGTCCACTCGGCGAGGTGGTCGCGACCATTCGCCGGTAGGTTTTCGGCATGAGGGACAGGTCGGTGGCCTGCGTCCGGAGATTCAGCGCCGTGAGGTAGCAGGTAGCCGCCGGGATCGCCATCGAGCTGGACCGGGATCGGTTCCTCTGCGGTCACAATCACTTTCCGGATCCGGCGATGGAAGACGCCGGGATCACCGAGGTGGATACCGCAGAAGACTTTCCACAAGTAGAAGAGGGCCTGGAACGGTCCCGGCTCCCGGAAGACGACCAGATCGAGCCAACCATCGTCCTCGCGAGCGACGGGGACGAACGGCAGCCCCAGCGCGTACCGGGGCAGGTTGAACACGAACACGGTCGTTCCGCGCAAGACTTCCTCGAGACCCGGGTCGGCGATTCGGACCGAGATCCTGGGGAACCGATAAGAAAAGCTTGACCGCAGGATCGGCTCGACGTAGGCCATCCGATGAGTGGGCCGAATGCGGCCCGATCGTGAGAGCCGTCCTCGATGATGCCGGGTCACGACGTCGGCGTCGAACCCGAAGCCGGCCATCAGGAGAAAGCGGCGGTCGTCCGACTGGCCGACGTCAACCGAAAGGGACCGCCCGGCAGCGATCGTCCTGGCCAGGATTCGGGGGTTCCGCGGGAGGCCGAAATGGCGGGCAACGAGGTTCTCCGTACCCGCCGGCAGCACCGTAACCGGCCGGTGTGGCCGTTCGTTCAAGAGGGCCGAGACGGTCCCATCGCCTCCAACGGCCACGAGGCATCGGCATGTGCCGTCGCGCGTCGCCTGGCTGACCAGGGACGAACGTTCTTCGGGGGTCCAGGCGACTTCTGCCCGCAGCCCTAATCGTCGTAACTGTGAGATTAGCTCCTCGACCAGCCGGCGACCCCGTCCCAGCCCCGAACCCCGATTCGCCACGATTCCGACCCAGTCCGCGGAGAGGGCACCCCGATCGCTCGCCGTTGAGACAGCCGATCCGACCTCCACGGCCCTGAAGTCCGAATGATGGCACACCTCGGAGCGCCGGCCGCTGTCCATCCTCTCGCCGTCGTGTGATCCGGTCACTGTCGCTGGTTGAGCATCTTTAGGTTGGAGCCGTACGTCTCCTGGAACTTGTCGCGTAGCGACTGGAGTCGGGCCATGAGTTGAGTGTTGTCGGTCTTGAGGCCCCGGACTTCCGTCCTCAGATCGTCGATTGCTTTCTCTTCGTCCTGGTGTTCTTTATTGCGGTTCTGGAGCGAGGTTTGTGCGGTCTTGATCGTCTCTTCCACGGTCGCCTGTTGATATCGCAATCGCGAGAGGCTCTCCGAAATCTGGGAGTGCGCATCCTCCAGGTCCGCCTGCCGGGATCGCAGGACCGCAACCTCTCGGTCGATGGATTCCTGGCTGAAGGCCGTCTGATCTCGAAGGTCCAGGATCTCGTGCTTGGCGCTTATCAGTTCCGCATCCATTTTTTCGATATCGTCCGCGAGTTTCTGCAGGGCCGCGTTGCCATTGCGATTGAGCTGGGCGACCCCGCCTGCCAGGATCATCCAGAGCATCGTGGTCAACATGACGAAGACGACAAGAACCTTACCCGCGGTGGACATCAGACCTCTCCCGCCCGTGGTCGGAGACCTCGCCATCCTCGCCGCAGGAATTCGGCGCCAGCCTCTTCGATCCACTCGCCGAGCTGATAAGAGACGAGGGGAAACCGACGAAGAACTCAGGAAGTCGTTCCGCGGAGCCCGGGACGACCCCTTCACTCTTAATATACCCCCCGCCGAGAGGTGCTGCCAAGTGGACCGGCCAAGTTCGCGGCGGCCGGAGTCGGATTTGACGCTTTTGCCGACCGGCTCATACAATCGGAAGTCGCGGTCGCGGTAAGAGTCTGTGCCAGAAGGGGCCGGTCCGGTCGAGCGGGGGGCGTCAGCCCCCTGTCTTGGAGGTCCGTCGCTCACCGGACAGGGGGCTGACGCCCCCGCTCGCCCTTCTGGGACCGACTCTAAGACCTGGGCTCATGGGTGTCTCCCAACGGTGCCGGGACGCGTCCGCGGCGCTGCGATGGCCATGGAGACCTGCCGACTGATGCGTCCGACCTACCCCGTCACGGAGCTCCTGGGCGATGGCATCGGCGCGGAGCTGTCCCGAGCAATCCACCGGCTGGCCGAAGTGCTACCGATTCGGCTCGAGTTCATCCCCGTGGATTTTCGTCTCGAGAATCGCCGGGCTCGCGGCAAGGCCGTCTACGACGAGGCCGTCGAAGCCATCACATCCACGCGAGTGGCGCTGAAGCATCCGACAACCACCGCCGAGGAGAGCCCGAATGCGATCCTCAGGCGCCGGTTGGACCTCTCGGTCATCCACCGGCCGGTATACACGATCCCCGGGGTACCGACCAACTTCCGTCGGGAGCTTGACCTGGACATCGTCCGGATCGCCACCGGTGGCACCTACGACGATCCCGGGCGGATGATCGGCGAGGATGGGGCGGTCAGCCTTCGAATCGTCGAGCGGCGACCGGTCAGCGAGGCGGCCCGCTATGCCTTCAACCTGCGCGCAAGACCGGCAAGAAAGTCACCAGCTCGTCGAAATACACCATCCAGAAGGCGACCGACGGCCTGTTCGAACGCGTCACCCGGGAAGTTGCCGAGCAGTTCCACGAGGTACCGCACTCGGTCGAGTTGTTCGACGCCCTGCTCGGCAAGGTGATCATGGCGCCCGAGAAGTTCCAGATCGTCCTCGTGCTGAACGAGTACGGCGATTTCCTCTCGGATATGGCCTGCGGACTGGCCGGCTCGCTGGGCATTGGCGCCGCGCCAATCTCGGCTTCGACGCGGCCACCGTCGTCCGTGTCGCCCTCTTCGACGCCGCCCATGGCACGGCTCCCGACATCGCCGGCAAGAACCTGGCCAACCCCACGGCGATCTTCCTGGCCCTGTCGCTGTTGCTCTACCAGCTCGGCGAGATCAGCGCCGGGCAGGCCGTCAAGAACGCGACGTTGGACCTCTTGCGCCAGGGAGTCCGCACCCGCGACCTGGGCGGAGAGGAATCGACCGACAGTTTCACGGAAGTCGTGGCGACGGAAGTCTCTCGACGACTGGAGCCGCCGCCGCGAAACCCGCCTTGACTCATCGAGGGACTTGACCATGCACTTCTTCAACAAACTCTCCACGGCCGCGATGATGCGGTTGACCATCCTGGCATCGCTTAACTTGCTGTTGTACAGGCTGCTCGGCGGCCGGGATTTCGTGCTCCATCCGTTTGTGTTTCTGAACATCGTCACGCTCAACCTGGGTCTTTACGCGGTCATGGTGTATTCCGGAACCTTGAATAAGACACTGATCGGGATGATGCTGGGCGGGCTCACCGCCACTCTGGCGATCCTCAAGTACACCGGCATGGACGCCTCGGGGTTCGGGGATGCCGGATTATACTATTGGGGCCCATTCGGCAGGGTCGGTCTCTTCCTGGTTGAATCCGCCATCAATCCGGCGCTCGAGGCCCTGCCGGCCCAGATTTACGCGAGCGGGCCTCTCAAGGTCCCGGTTGACTGGTTGTACTGGCTGGGCTACGGCGTGAGCGATGCACTCGGTCTGATCGCGATCGCCGCCTGTGGCGGCGCGGCGCGGATCTTGCAGGCAAGCTCCCGACGTCGGGAAACGCCCGAGGCTCCCCTTCCTCTTGACGATCGCGCTGCAACTCCGCTGTAATCAGCCACTTGTTCGATTCAATCCGATCGAGTCTCCCGGAACGCAATCCTGATGGCTGACGGCGACCCCTCCTCGAACCCATCGGACCCTTTATCATCCACGACAACCACCGTGCCGCGTCCCAAACGGCGCGGACCGACGTCCGGCCAGGTGCTGGTCGTCACGAGCGTGATGTTCACGTTCATCTCCTACTGGCGAACCGCGGCAATCGTCCTCTGCGACCTGGCGAGCACGGCGTATTACATCGGCGGCATCGTCGAGTCGCAAATCGGCAAGGCGGCCCCGTGGTTCATCCTGGCGGTGATGGTATTCAGCTATGCCGTGCGGAGTGTCTACATCGAGAGCTGCTCGATGTTCGTCCGCGGCGGGGTGTACCGCATCGTCAAGGAGGCCATGGGAAGTCAGTTCGCGCGGCTGGCGGTCTCGGCATTGTTGTTCGATTACATCCTGACCGGCCCTTGCAGCTCAGTCACAGCCGGACAATACATCATCGGGTTGCTCAACGAAGTGTTCGCGCTCGGTCCTGACAGTTTCATGCTCCAGCATCAGAATGCGCTGTCGGCGGCGATCGCCATCGGAGTGACCGTCTACTTCTGGCGAGTCAACATTCAGGGGATCCACGAGTCGAGCGATCGGGCGCTGAAGATCATGATGGCCACGACGATCATGGGGGTCATCATGGTGGTCTGGTGCCTGGTAACGCTCGCGGTCCGGCCCGAGACCCTGCATAACCTCCCCTCGCCGATGCCCGACCTTAGCAAGAAAGTGGACGCCGGAGGCAAGCCGATGCTCGACCCGTTCGGTAAGCAGGTCGATCCGCTCGGCTTCCTCGGCGAGACCCGAGTCGGCGAGGCACTGCGGGTGAAGCCGACTACCGGCCACTGGTGGAATTTGATCGGCGTGGTGGGACTGCTCATGGCTTTCGGACACTCGATCCTGGCCATGAGTGGGGAGGAAACCCTGGCGCAAGTCTATCGCGAGGTGGAAAGTCCGAAGCTCAAGAATTTCAAACGTGCCGCGCTCGTCGTGTTCCTCTACAGCTTGCTGTTCACCTCGATGATCAGCTTCTTCGCGGTGATGATCATCCCGGACAATATCCGGATGTCGCAGTACAGCGGTAACCTCATCGGCGGCCTGGCGATGAGCGTGGTGGGTCCGCAATGGGCGCGTCTGATCCTCAATGGAGTCGTCGTGGTCGTCGGCTTTCTCATCCTCTCCGGCGCCGTCAACACGGCGATCGTCGGCTCCAACGGCGTGCTCAACCGAGTCTCGGAGGACGGCGTCCTCCCCGATTGGTTCCTCAGGCCGCATCCGCGGTTCGGGACGTCGTCCCGGCTGATCAACCTGGTGGTCATCCTCCAGATCGTCACGATCGTGGCCAGCCGCGGCAATGTGTTGACCCTGGGCGAGGCGTATGCTTTCGGCGTCGTCTGGAGCTTCGTCTTCATGTCGCTGTCGATGCTGGTCCTGCGCTTCACGCGTCGTCAGCCGCGCGAGTACGAGGTGCCGCTGAATATCCGCGTCGGCCAGGTCGACTGGCCGATCGGCATGGGCCTGATTTTCCTCGTCCTGGCCCTGGCCGCCATCTGCAATTTGCTCACCAAGGAGGTGGCGACGATCACGGGCGTCGCGTTCACTGCGGGATTCTATCTGGTCTTCTGGCTCAGTGAGCACACTCATCGCCGTCGCAGAGGCGCCGCGATGGAGCACCACGAGCATCTGGAGCAATTCAACCAGAAGCAGACCGACCAGCTCAGCGTCCAATCGCTGAACCTCAGCAAGCCTTATCGCAAGTTGGTGGCGATCCGCTCGCCTTACAATCTGGGCATGCTCGAGCGCTGCCTGGCCGAGACGGATCCGGAGACGACCGAGGTCGTGGTGATGACCGCCAGCGTGCTGCCGCAGGGTTCCGGAGATCTCGAGCCGGTCATCACCGAGCAGGACCGGCAGCTCCTTACCGCCGTGGTCAACCTGGCCGAGCATGCCGGTAAGCCGGTCAAGCCGGTCATCGTGCCGACCAATGAGCCATTCTTCGCGCTGGCCCAGACGGCAAAGACCATTGGCGCCCAGGAATTGATCATGGGGCAGTCGAACAAGTATCGCCCCGAGGACCAGCTCGACCTGGCGGCGCTCTACTGGTTCAACCTCTGCGGCGCCAAACCGGAGCCGCTGTCGATCCGCGTGCTCGGGAAGGACCGCGACGCGCGGCTGGACATCGCCGGCGGAAGCCAGATTCCCAAGCCCGGTGCCGCCGCCGCCGAATCGGCGCGAATGCTCGCCGAACTCCGCAAGAGCTGGCACGGCGTCGAGCGCCTGCTCCTGGCCTACGACGGCAGCCCGTTGAGCGCCGACTTCCTCGACACCGTCATGAGCTTCCTCGACCCGGCCATCGCGGTGACGCTGATCGATGTCGTCGAGGAGGGAGAATCCGAGGGCGGGACCGATACCACCGAGGAGGCCAAGCAGATCGTCGAGCGGGGACTCGAGCGCGCCCGCGAGCTCGGACGGATCGTCGAGTGGCGCGTCACGCATGGAGAGGCCGGTCCCGAGATCGTCCGCGCCGCCGTGGACGGCAAGTTCGACGCGATCTTCATGAGCCTCCGCGGCGTCTATCGGCGCGGCGATACCACGGCCTTCGCCTCCAACACCCGATACGTCCTGGAGAACGCGCCCTGCCGCGTCATCCTCGGCTTCGCGCCCAAGTCCATCCCCACATCGGCACCCAACGGCCAGGCCAATGGATCCTGATCGGCGGTACGCCGAAGAGAGGACGCTTCACGAATCCGTTGCGCCCCCCGCGGCGTCGGCGTGGTGCGTGCACGATTTGAGCCCGAATTACCGGAGAGCCGAGCACCTCGGAACTGTTGGAAGAACCGGTGAGACTGCCGACCCCCTATTCCGTAGAACTACTCCTCCTGGTGGTTCAAATTGTCCGTGAGCCGGCGGAGGGTGCGTCCCCACTTGCGCGGGAGTTTCTTGCGGCCGAACTCCGCGAGGCGGGGGACGAACTGGTTCCAGGTCAGTACGGTCAGGCAGGTGTCCCCCTGGAGGATGGCCACAAGCGTCCGCCCTCGGTGTATCGCCAGTACGGCGATGGCGCCGGTCTCGGAGTTGCGGCCCAGGCGTCGCGTCCGGGTTAGCACCTGGCGGAGCTCTTCAGACGCCAGTTCGGGCTGGACCTCGAACCGTTCGACGAAGCGCTCAACGGCGTGCCGAGAGAGCCGGACACTGCTGTAATCGCGCTGTCCGGGAGGTGTCACCGCAGTGCGTCTCTCCGCTCAGTTTGCGTTCCCGGTCGCCGCCCAGATCACGCCTCGGCGCATCCACTCCTGGTAGTTGGGGTCGGCCATCGCGCTGGTATCGTGTCCTAGCACGTTCTCGTAGACCCGCCCTTTCCCATAGTGATTCACCCAGATGACCGGCTCATCCTTGCCCGTGCCCCGGGGCTTCTTGGGATCGGAATAGGCCGTCGCCAGGACTTCGCTGCCGGGAGTTAGCATCGAGTTCTGATAGAGCTCATCGGTGACGTGGTCGAACTGCGCCGGCAGCCCCTCGGAGATCGGGTGCTTGGCGTCGGCCTTCTTCTTCACCGTGAAGGCGTGTGCGGGCCCGTGGAAGCCCTGGGTCCTCCAGCCGCCGGCAACGGCTTTCTCAAACTCTTCCCAGTTCGGCTTGACGAATGCGGCCGAACCGAAATGGTAGGAGACCAGACCCTTGCCGTCCTGCACAGCCTTGAGGAACGCCTCCTTGTTGGCATCCGACCACCGGCTCTCAGGAGGGCCACCGGGCGTATCCCGATAGTTCAGGATGAGTACATTGTATCGAGTAAGCTTCTCGGAGTTCAGGTCCTTGGAAGGTGGCGCTGGTGATGTCAACTTTGATTCGGCCATCTTTCTCGAGCAGGTCTTTCAGCGCCTGGCTGGTTTCCTTCCACTTGTGTGCCCCGACGTTGTCGCCGGTGATGATGAGGGCCTGGATCGGACCAGGCTGGCTCGCCGGTCCACTCGCTTGCGGATTACCTTGCGGCCCGTTCCGAGGCTTTCCGGGTGCGGTAGTTACCGGCGTCGCGGGTTCGTTGCCGGCAATGTCGTCGAGCGCGACGGGCCCGAAGACCGGTACGGCCATGTCCATGCCATCGACCAGGTTGCAGTAGGGGTCCATGCCGTAGCCATACCAGAGAACCGATTTTGCGGGAACTGCGCCGGCGAGTTTGAGGATGACCGTGTCACGAGCCCTGCCGACGCAGGTCTCGAAGATCAGCGGTATCGCGGTGCCGTCTTCCTTGCGGATCGAGAACCCGGCGATGTGGCGGTCCGGCTTCAGGCCGATGCCGGTCGGCTCTCCTAGGCTGAAGGAGGCACCGGGGTTCAAAGTCCCTCGCATCCCGCCACCACTCATGCCTCCGGACATGCTCATCATGGGCCGAGACGAATTGGGGCCTGGCGTCCCCATGTTGACACCCTTGAATCGGACGACGAGCGTGTTGTGCGGCCCTTTGCTGACGCGGTCGAGCGTCGGCGTGGTCGCCCCGACGTCGCCGAAGAGCTCGCGCTGGGCGATCCGGGCCAGACGATGGCCGGCCCGCTTCAGTCCCTGCGTGCCGACATGAATGAGGTCGTCCAGCTCCAGGTCGATGACTGAGATTACGGCCGTGTTAGGGACTCGTTCGGGAATCAATCGCTGCGCTTCCTGGACCGCGTTCCATCCTTTGGGATCGCTGGAGGAGATGAACCGGCCGATCTGGACGAAGTAGAATGGCAGCTCGGGCTGGCCGAAGTCGGAGCGGACCGACGTGATGAAGCGGGAAAATACCTGCGAGTACGATTTCCAGGCGTCTCCACCCATGGCATCGCTCTCGCCCTGATACCAGAGCACGCCTTTCACCTTGCCCCCGGCGAGCTGGAATTGTCGGAGCATCGAGCCATAGAGGCTGTTTCCGCCCTCTTTCTTCTTGTCGGGATTCCACTGCTCCATGCTCGTGCCGCCGTGGGCGGTGGCGAGCAGGCCGATAGGCACTTTCGTCGCCTCAACCATCGCCGCGGCGAACGGCAGTCCCAGGCCTGCACCTTTGTTCCGGTTCCTGTGGGTCAGAGCCGAACGCTCCACGCGCGTCTTGGGGTCGCCCGAATGGACCGGGTCGGGCGAATCCACCAGCCAATGGAGTGGTTCCTCGGCCTGCCCCCACTTGCCGTCCATGCCGAGCAGCAGGATCTGGGGATGCGGCGGAGTCACGTCCACAAGGTCGCCAACCCCCTCCATGTTGGACTGACCGGCCAGCACCCAGAGATCGCCGACGAAGACCGGGCCGGCGATCGCGTTGATGATGATGTGCTTGTCAACCTCGATCCGGCAACTGATCATGTACGGGCCACCGACCGGAACGCCGACCAGCTTCTCGTCCACGAACTTGACTCCCATCAAGCCGGGGTTCGGACCATTGAGCCGCGCGTCGATGAGCTTGACGTCCTTCGACGTTTCTTCCAGGACGATCGGGATCTCGGCCCGCCCGTTGACGTCGCGCTGATAGACCCGCGAGGCCAGTGGCTCCTTGAACTTGACGGCACGAATCACCCGGCCATCCTCGATGCGAGTGGCCCCCGTCTGGGCCAACGACGAAGAAACGACCGACGCAATGCCGAAGGTCGCGACCATCACGAACGCTAGCCGGAACGGGAAACATCGTGACCGTGACATGGCAAGAGCAACTCCCTGGTGAAAACGCGACGTGGGGCGCGGGTCTCCCGACCTCGCCCCGGATCGGACCGAATCTCTCCTGACTGAAGAACAAGCCTCTGACCACTCCTCAGATGGATCATGGCCGTCTATCAGGCGTTTTCATCGTAACCGGCGCGACCTGCCAACGAAAGGGCCTTGGACTCCGGCTTACCGTACTGCGACGGGGAGCCCAATCAGGGCTTACGCACCAGATTTCTCGGGGTTTTCGGCCAGTACAGTTGATTTCTCGGGGATTTGGGCCAGTACATCCAAGAGATAGTCATTCTTCCAGCCCGCAACCAGGCGGCGCGTCGCGATACTCTTGCCCTTGCTGTTCTTCTCCGCCTTGAGCAAGCACAAAGCCATCTTGCGGAGCCATCCCAAGTTCTCCGCGCTGTTCCCGGCCCAGTGCCGTTGATCATCCTCAGAGAAACAGACGTCCAGAACCCAGTGCAGCGAGTTCTCGATCCCCCAATGACCCCGCACCCAACGCAGGTGCTCTGTCGCCGGCTGGGACGCGCTGCTGATGAAGTAGCGGGTCTCACTGCTGGCCTCACCATGGATCACCCGATGGCTGATCACCATCACGATCGCCGTCAGCCCGGCCCAAAGGCCCAGGTTGCGGATCCCCTTCGGCTCGGTGATCACACAGCAACTCCGGGTCTCCTGGCGACCGCTGCGGATCTCTTCCGTCTGACATTCAGTGAAGTCCACCCCGGGCTCGCCCTGATCCAATGCCTCGTCGAACGCCCGCGCGATGTCCTCGTAGAGGTGCGGCTGGTTCTCCTTGACCGCGAGCTCGTAATGGCCACCCCCGTCGATGATCTTGGCGGCGATGTCTTTCTGACAACCCATGGCGTCGATGGTCACCACGGCCCCGTTGAGGTCCAGCATCGCGAGCAAGTCGGGAATGGCCGTAATTTCGTTGGATTTGGCGTCGGTGGCCACTTGCCCCAAGGTCAAATGGTTCACGACCGCCCAGGCGCTGACGACATGCAGGGCCGAGCGGCCGACGGTGCGCCGCGCCGCGCCGCGTTGGGCCTTACCGTCGATGGCGATCGGCGTCAGCTCGGGCGAATCGGTGGCGACGGGGGTCAATCCCGTTCGCTCCATCAGCGCCGTCATCCAGGAGGAGAAGCCCTTCTGAAAGGCCAGCGGGTCGAGCAGGCAGAAGACCCGTCGAAAGGTGTCGTGCGAGGGGATGCCGCCGGGCAATTCGAGGAAGGTCTCGAGCCAGTCGCTCTTGGAGTGGGCATAATCGGCGATCTGCACCCAGTTGTCGGCGCCGCAGAACACGGCGCAGGTGGCGATGAAAATGATCTCATCGAGTCGGTGGATTCGCCCCTGTTCGCGGCGGGGATCGGGCAAGTCGGCGAAATGATCGAGGAGTGAGATCGGGTCTTGGGCGGGAGTAGCGGAGGCCGAATCCGAGCTGACGGTCATGGTGTGGACGTCCCTGAAAAGATCGAGTTATCCTGGCGATCGATGGTACAAAAGACGTCCGTTTCCCGACCAGCCGGACTGTAGGATCGAGGCGAGATGCTCTTTCCCAGAACACTCAGATATCCCAGGCTGGTGCGTAAGCCCTGGGAGCCCAATCACGAGGTCGTCGGATTGGTTTCGCCCGCGCTGGTCGGAGAGGATTGTCCCTGGGCTCCAGAGGGGCGCGGCGTGGGAAGGCTGAGGACGACGAGGGCGGCGGTCGCGATGCAGACCAGGACCCGGGCCGTCAGCCGGGATGGCCAGTTCGTCGAGATCGCCTCTCCGGTTTCGGCGAGCGGGAAGAGAATCCCGCCGATCAGGTCGAAAACGATCGCCCCGAAAATCGCTCCGGCGAGGCCGGCGAGGGTGCTCCGAATGAGGAGACGAGGCTGGCCCAGTCCCACCGCGAAGGCCATCCCGGCCGCCGCTCCCGCCAGGCCCCAGATCGATCCATGCATCAGCATAGAAATTATAAGTTCATAATCCGGATAATGGAATTGTGCGTAGGGGAGGTACTTGATCGAAATCAGGGAAACGGAGGCGGGCAACGCAGCGCCGATCGTTGCGCCCAGCAATCCGGCCGCAAGGATCCCAAATCGGGACCGCCGTGCCAGGCCGCCAGCAATCCCCAGGCAGCCGGCCAGGCATGCGCCGAGGAGCCCGAAGGCCAGGGCCGCGTTCCGCGCGTTTGCTACGAGCTGGGTCGCCCCCGTGACGGCCGGCGCGATCGTGCCCATGGTGTTGAGCATGACCCGTTCGGGAGGGATGAACTTGTAAGTCGCTTCGCCGAGTCCGAAGGAGGCCAGGCCGGCGACCACGCCTGCCAGAACCCCGTGGACTCGGAGGCGGCCGAACGCGTGCGAGGCGCGACGGCCATCGGCTCCGGCCCTGCGAGCGGAGGCTGTCCAATGGCGGGATTCTCCGGGGCCGATTTGGGTTCGAGGGAACTCACGGCAAATCCTCCTTCTCGGATCTCCCGAGCGTCAGCGACGGCGGAAGCCGGCCAGTGGCGTTGGGGCTGGGTCGCCTTCTCGAAGCCGGTAACCGTGGTCGACCTCCGCCGGGCCGAAGCGTTCGACGTGGCCCGAAGGCCAGCGCACCTCGATGTCCTCGATCCGGTCCAACTCCAGGCCGAAATGCACGCGAGGGTCGGAAGCAGACTGGTAGCTGCCTCCTCCGTAACGCCAGGCATGACGGCGGCGACCCCCGGCCGTGACGGTGACGACCGCGCCGATAGCGTCGCGATTGGATCGGACTCCCTCCAGGAGGATCGTCAACGCGTGGCCGCCCGTCGTCTCATTGTGGAGGTAGGCGAGCGGATTTTGCTGGGAAAGGATCAGGGCATCGACTCGGCCGTCGTTATCGAGATCGCCGACGGCGAGCCCACGGCCGACGCGCGGGACGCCCCAGGGATCGCCGGCGGTCTGGGTCGCGTCGGTCAGGCGTCCGTCCGTGCCGCCGATCATGAGCAGGGTAGGCATCGCATAGGGGTAGTCGGGGCGATCATCATTGACGTGGCCGTTGGCCGTGGCCAGATCGAGCCGCCCATCGTTGTTGGCATCCAGCGTCGCGATCCCGAATCCCAGGAGGAAGCGGGTCGGGCCGGCCAGGCCGATCGAACCCGTCTGGTCGCTGAACATCCCGGTGCCCAGGTTCCGGAAGTACGTCGTCGACTCGCCATAGAAATTCGTGACGAACAGGTCGGGGTGCCCGTCACCATCGAGATCACCCAGAGCGGTCCCCATGCCCGCCTGGAACGCGCCGCTCGCGTTGCAAGCGACGCCGGCGGTGAGCGCGACCTCCTCGAACCGCAGGCCGCCCTGGTTGTGCCAGAGATAGTTGGCCGTCGTGTCGTTGGCGACGAAGAGGTCGGTTTGCCCATCTTCATCGACGTCCGCCGCGACGATTCCCAGCCCGCGTCCATTCTGATCGATGATCCCCGCCTTCGCGGTCACATCCACGAATCGGCCTCCGTCGTTGCGGAAGAGGTGATCGGCCAGGGCGGGAATCGGGCGGGGTGTACAATAGTTGTATTCCTGGCCGGGCTCGACGCGCTCGCTCGGCGCGGCCACGGTGACCCGCTTGCAGAGCATCGGATGCTGGGCGTCCCAGACCAGGTAGTGGCATACATACAGGTCGAGGTCCCCGTCGTTGTCCAGGTCGGCGAAGGCGGCCGAAGTGGGCCAGTCGCGGTCGCCGCCGAAGCCCGTGGGCTCCGTGATGTCCTCGAAGGTCCCATCACCGCGATTGCGGTAGAGCGCATACCGGTGCCATCGGGTGAGGAACAGGTCCGGATCACCATCGTTGTCGATGTCGCCGACGGCGACGCCGTGGCCGTAGCCCCGCGACAGCCTGGCGATACCCGAGGGGCCGGAGACGTCCTCGAAGGTCCCATCCCCTCGGTTGCGGTAGAGTCGATCGCCGCCGGAGGGCAGGGCGGGATCGGGAGGAAAGACTCCGCCCTGAACGACATAGACGTCGAGCCAACCGTCTCCATCGTAATCGAGCAGCCCGACCCCGCCGGATGTGGTCTCGGGGATCTGACGAAGCGGAGAACGGCCATTCTCGAACACGAAATGGAGACCGCTGGCCTCGGCGCGGTCGGTGAAGCGAGGGATCCGCTCCACCGCCACGGGTCGGGACAACCCGTTCCCCTTCGCAGCGGCCCGGAGCTCAGGATCCGTATCCGCAAGCCGGTCGGCTAGGGTGAGATCGCGCGACGAGGTCCGCGGGATGGCTGGCTCCTTGACCCGGGTCCGGGCCTCCTCGGCGGAACGATCCGACGGCGCGAAACGAGCCCGGAGCATCCACCACCCCTTGGCTTCGAACCGGCGGCCCAAGGATTCGGCCAGACTTCCAAGGTTGACGAACAGTTCCGGGGTGATCGTGCCATCCAGCAAGAGCCGATAACGATCCTTGGCGGCATCGTGTTGAGCCTTGCGGCGGCGGTACTCCCGGGCGCGATCCTGCTGACCGGATTCCCAGTCCAGCGACGCCAGCCGTTCGAGAGCTTCTGTCTCACCGGGCACAATCGCGATGAGGTGTTCCAGAGTGCGGTATTCCGACGCGGAGTCTCCCCGCCGCGATGCGAGCCACGCGCGGAGCGAGAGTTGTTCCGCCTCGGTGAATCCGTCGGCCGCAAGATGAGCCAGCGCGCGTCGCGCTTCGGCCACGTTGCCGACGCTCCGCGCGTGCGCGAGTCGTGCGCGCCAGACAGCGGAATCCTCCGGGAACCGTTGCAAACAACGGTCCAGCCAGGAGGCCGCTTCATCCATCCGGCCGGTTTGCATGGCGAGGCTGGCTTTCGCCAACCAGACGCGATCGTCGTCCGGCGCCCGCTGACCGGCCTGGTCGACCTCCCATCGAACCTGTTCGATCAAGGTCGGCGAACTCGTAGCACGCCAATGATCGCGCAGCTCGATGATCGGATCCGTCACGTCCGGCCAGTCCTGCTCGATGAGACGGCAGACCTCATCGCGACGCCCTTCCCAGAAGAGCAGCTCGGCCAGCGTGTGGCGGACTTCATCGCGCGAACGGCCACCCTGGAGACGCAAGCCTTCGAGGACCTCTTCGGCCTCGCGGAAGCGACCCAGATCGCCGACGAGCGTCCGGGCACGAGCCAGCCCGGCACGTACGCTCCACTCGGTCCGAGGGGCGACGCGCGACCAGGCCGCCAACGCCGCCGGGATGTCCCCGCCAGCGTGAGCACAAACTCCTAGACGATAGGCAACTTCGGCGCCGTTAGCCCCTCGAGACAACAGGCTGATGAGCAAGGGCCGCGCCTCTTGGAAACGGTCGGCGTCCATCAGCCGCCGGACCTGCGTCAGCCGGGAGGCGAATCGTTGTTCCCGGAAGACGAACCATCCGCCCCAGCCCAGCAGGCCGACCGTAATGCCCAGGCAGATCAACATCGGCCAACGCCGGCTCGATGGAGTGCTCGAGGTCACGGGACGAGTGGTAGGTACTTGATGCCCGGTCGTTGCATGCACGACGACGCGATCCCCAAACGCTCGTTCTCCGTCACCCACGCGTCGGCCGAAGACGAGCGGAATGACCCGAGTCGGCCCGTCACCGTGCCGCTTCATTTCGCCGGGCTTTTTGCGCCTTGAGGTCCATCCCGGCATTGGCGGCCTTCATCTGATCCTGGGCGCTGTTTCCAAAATCCGCCCCGAGATCCGAGGGTTTGGCCGGTTGATTCGGCTGGTCTTCGCCGCAACCGGAGAGGATTCCTGCCAGGAATGCGGTGAACACGACAAATCGGAATCGCTTCATGGAAATCGCCTCCATCCGGATCCAGTAAGAAAGGTGCATAGCGGGGTGATGGATCGTCCATCCACCCGGCGAGCCCGAGGACAAACGCCTGCCTCTCGCAGCCGTCGGTTTCGAGTCAGTCAACGTAATGGGCGAGAAAAGGAGGCCCGCGCCCTCGGTAGGGGGCGCGGGCGGGAGCAATCAATACGAATCGGAGCTGATGGTCTCCCCTTGGTTCCGGCTGCCGATCGCCCACCAGATATTGGGCGTGATACTGTTCTTGAGGAAATGGACCGAGCCGTCAAGGAAGCACACATTCACACCGCCGGGATGGGCACTATTCGCCGTGAT
Source organism: uncultured Planctomycetota bacterium (assembly GCA_963845755.1). Taxonomy (GTDB): domain Bacteria; phylum Planctomycetota; class Planctomycetia; order Isosphaerales; family Isosphaeraceae; genus CAWJTV01. Next base: position 254,102 of record CAWJTV010000005.1, on the reverse strand, counting down.
GATGTCGTTGAACCCGCCCGGGGCCCCGCCCCACGAATTCCCGGCGACGCACGAGAGCTGGTTGGGCGTATTCCAGTGGTTGTACGCGTTGAAGTGCAAGGTTCCGGCATGACTGCCGTTCCAGCAGGCCCCCGACCATTGGGTCGGGAACGTGGGTACGGTCGTTCCGGGGATGGACTGACAGGTCTTGAGGAACGCCAGGGCCATGGCGTAGCCGCCGGTACCCGGTGGAGTTGAAGGGGACCCGGTGACGTCCGTCGTGAAACTCGTCGGGTAGGCGACCCGCCAGGAGTTGGGAATCTGGCCCGGCAAGATCGTGATATTGCCGTTGTAGCCCATCAGGGCCTCGCTGAACAGGGCCGAGTTGCTCGTGCCGTCCGTGACCGACTCCATGCCAATTGCGCCGAGATTCCCGACGCCATAGGGATAGACGTTGGAAATGCCCGGGAATGTGCTGGGATCGCCCAGGAAGGGGACGATGGGACCTGTCCAGGCTGAGATGCATTCCGGACCGCCGATGTTCGCATGATAATTGATCCACGTCTGGCCGATCCACGGCCCGACCTTGACGCTCTCCGATGGGCAGACATAGGCCGAGATCTTCATGGAGCTCACCGTGGACTGGTTCAGCACGCTCGTGGCGCCACCGGAGTAGTTCGACGCGTTGAACATGGGTTGCTGTTCGATGAACGGCAAGATGGCCACGCCCCAGCCAAGTGGCCATTCTCCGAGGGGAGAACTGGGACCACTCGGAGGACTGGGGTTCCCGAAGTTGCCGAAGAGCGGCGGAAACGCGTTGTTGACCTGATGATAGTTATGGACGGCCAAGCCCAACTGCTTGAGATTGTTGGTGCACTGTGCCCGGCGGGCCGCCTCGCGAGCGGCCTGGACCGCGGGTAATAACAAGGCGATGAGGACCGCGATGATGGCGATCACGACGAGGAGCTCGATCAGAGTGAACGCACGACGATTACGCATGGAGACGACCCCCTCTCGGGGTACCGAGGATGAAGAATGGTAATGGGAGTTTCGTGGGAACGCGCGGACAAAGGTTGGAGAATCACTGGTCCAGCGGCTGGAGGACTCCGATGGACCTCACGCCAGGCGACGACCATCGTACGGGCCGACGCCATCGTCAAGCTCACAGAGGAATCGATTCGGATCGACCGGGCTGGCACACAAGGCGGACACGACCTCTCCTCACGAATTCGGGGGGCACCCGGTCATTCTGTAGCACTCCGGGGTGACTCTGGCGATTTCTTCGATTGTGGATCGCCGTCGGGTTGGACAGAGCCGGAGAAGATGATTTCCTCCAGCGTCATCGCGGCCGATCGGACATGGCGCTCCATCGCCAGGACGGCCGCATCGGGGTCGCACTGCCCGAGCGGCAAGACGATCGCCAAATGTTCCGGAACGTCATTAGAACGGGAGTAGTTGGTCCAGGCATCGCGCTGGTGGGAAACGTCGCGTAGGGCCCGGAACAAGAGGAGGTAGCGGCCGATCTCGGCCGCCAGTCGTCGGCTCCCGCAATGATCGGCGATCAGGCCGTGAAGTTGGGTGTCGACGGCCCGAGCACTCTGGTCCCATGCTTGGTCTCGGGGCAGCACCTCCAGTCGTCGTAATTGCTCTTCCACGGCCGACAGGTCGGCGGATGGCAGACGCCCACATGCGCATCGGGTCGCCTCCGCCTCCAACAATCGCCGGACCTGGCTGATCTCGCGGATCTCCTGAGGACCGAACGGTTGCACGACGGCGCCGCGGTTCGGCATCAGCTCGACCAAACCGAAGCTCGCCAGCTCCACCAGCGCCTCGCGCACCGGAGTGGGGCTCGCCTGATAATATTCCGACAGATTCTGCACGACGAGACGCTGGCCCGATCGGAAGTGACCGAGAAAGATCCCCGTCATCAGCCGCGAGGTCACCTGCTGTCGCAGTGTTCCTCGCGTGACAGGTTCCGCCGGATAACCCGTCACCTCGCGTTGCGGGCTCATAATGTCGATCGTAACCAAGTAGCCGGGACGACCGCGTGCTCCAATCCACCCTCGAATTAATAGCTTAGTAAATCCTTCAGGACGTCCGCAACCCGGATTCGATAGAAAATCGAAAGACAAAATGGAGAGTCAGAGGCGAGGATGGGTCAGGCAGCTTTTGAGGAAACCTTCAACAAGACGCTCGTTGAATCGTGACGGCCACCAACCGGGCGACGTCGTCGGAACACCGTCCCATCGCTCACGAAGCACCCGATTCACTCGCTGCGGCCAGAGTCGCGACCAGGACGACCTTTCGATCCTTTCCGAATCTCAAGTGCATCGCCGATCGCTGCTGCACTTCAGACTCGGGTTGCGCACGAATCCAACCAACGCGACGGATTAGCGAAGTTCCTCCGACCACTCGCCCTCGCTGGCGCGTCGCATGGATATGGCAGACAGCGCCGGCGGAGTGGCGCAAATCAACGGTGAAGCGCCCTAATCTTCAAGATCCTCGTCATCGTCGTCCTCCGCCTCTTCGGGATCGATCCAGGTATAGAACTCGGAGAAGACCTCCCAGATGGTCCCCAGGGCGCTCTTGAGGTCATCCGCTTTCAGAACCGGATGGTGTTCGCCGAATCCCGCGACCTCGGTGGCCAGTCGGAGCAGGTCGAGATTCTGTCAACGCATCTCCAGGAAGATCTGGCTTTGCGTATCGAGCTCGAGGGCTTGCTCGAGAACTTCCTCCGCTTCGTGTTCGTGCTCATGGCCGTGGTTGTGATCATGATGATCGTTGTGGCCCTGGTCTTCGTCAAAGTCGTTTGGGTCCATGGGAGGTGTCCTTGGGATGAGCGAGGAGTGTTTCGCGTGGCGGATCCCGGAGTTCGGGGGTGGCCACGCCCGTTCTGGACCTGCGCGGCCGGGTTCCGCAAACGAGGTAGGAATCCGGCGCGCGGTGAGGTTGGTTTCTCGATCAGGACGGTGCCGCCGGCGCGGTGATGGACACGCTGGCCAGCTTGGCGTCGAGCGGGTGAAGGGGCAGTCCAAACGTCTGGGCGACGGCCCGATTCGTCACCCGCCCGCGGGAGATGTTCACGCCTTCAGCGACGCCGGGATCGGCCGCGGCCAGACCCTGCCAGCCCAGCTTGGCCAGTTGAAGGACATAAGTCAATGTGACGTTGCACAGGGCATAAGTGCTGGTGCGCCCGACTGCGCCGGGCATGTTCGTAACGCAGTAATGAACCACGCCCTCGACCACATAGGTGGGCTGGCGGTGGGTCGTGGGACGGCTGGTCGCCACACATCCCCCTTGATCGATGGCAACATCCACGATCACGGCCCCGTTCTTCATCCGCCCCAGGTCCTCGAGGCGTAGGAGGTGGGGTGCACGTGCCCCGGTGATCAAGACAGCGCCGATGACGAGGTCGGCCCGTTCGATCGACTCGAGTATCGTGTGCCGGTCCGAATAGAGCGTTGTGACGTTCGGGGGCATGATATCATCGAGGTATCGCAAACGGTCGTGATTGATGTCGAGGATCCGGACGTTGGCACCCAGTCCGGCGGCGACCTTGGCCGCATTCGAGCCGACGACGCCGCCGCCCACGATGACGATGTCAGCCGGTGCGACTCCCGGCACGCCGGAGAGCAAGATCCCGCGCCCTCTTGGGGGCGCTCCAGGTATTTCGCTCCTTCCTGGATACTCATCCGCCCGGCAACCTCGCTCATCGGCGTCAGTAGCGGTAGGCCCCCACGCGCGTCGCGGAGCGTCTCGTAAGCGATCGCCGTGACCCCGCTGTCGAGGATCGCCCTCGTCAACCGTTCGTCGGCGGCGAAATGAAAGTAAGTGAACACCGTCTGACCGGGCCGCAAGGCGAGCCACTCCGACTCCTGAGGCTCCTTGACTTTCACCACCAGCTCGGCCTCGGCCCAAATCTCGCCGGCCTCTGCCACGATCGAACCGCCAGCCGCTTCATACTGTCCGTCGGCGATACCGCTACCCTGACCGGCGCCGGCCTCGACGAGGACCCGATGACCAGCCTGGCTCAATTCCTCCACGCCGACCGGCAGCATCGCCACGCGATACTCGTCCGATTTGATCTCCCGCGGCACCCCGACAATCATCCGCCTGACCTCAGAACATTATGGTTGGAGATGCCGGTCCCGGTCGAACCCTGGATTCTCCGGCGACCCTGGCCAAATCATTCGATCAGACAGGGGCCGCCGAATCAAGCTCAGTGGCCGACGGGCCGTCAGAAGTCTTTCTCCGTACGATGCCTGCGCAATGCGCGCATCTGGGGGATCCCTGGATTCCGAATTCCCGATTTCCGATTCCATTCGGGGAGACGATTCTGTACTTGTGGAATCCTGAATCGCGAATCGGGAATGCCTCCTGAGTCGCGGCCAAGGGCCGCGTCAGTGATTTCTTCGCGCAGATCCCTGCCCCGTGCGCGCTCTTGAATGGCCGCGTCAGGTCGGACAGAAATGGGGATCGACTGCTCACTTCGCCTGCCGATCACCGAGCCCGCGAGCCGCAGGCTCGTCGAGCAGCCAGGTGACCTTGGCGGCGACCGTTTGAAGGAGCGAGGCGGGGAGGGTCGCAGTGATCGGGCCGGTCAGGGCGTCGGCGACAGGCTCGGCCTTGTGCGCACCGGTGGCCACGATCAGGATCGTGCGTGAGGCCAGGATCGGGGCGATACCCATGGTCAGGGCGCGGGGAATGACCCGTTCCACTCCGCCGAAGTCCCGAGCCGCGTCCACGCGGGTGACCGGGTGCAGCTCGACCATTCGGGTGGGGAGCCGGAGTGCCTCGGCAACGCTGAGATCACTCGGCTCGTTGAATCCGATGTGTCCGTTCCGGCCGATGCCCAGGAGTTGCAGATCCAATCCACCGTCCGCCTCGATCCATCGGTCGTAATCCGCGGCATGGGCGGCCGCGAACGCCTCCGGCACAGTCCCGTCGAGCATGTGGCCGCGGTTTGGAGCAAGATCCACCCGGCCAAAAAGGTGCTGATGCATGTAGGCCCGATAGCTGTTGGGGTCGAGGGGGCTGATCGGGTAATACTCGTCCAGGTTGTACGTTGTCACGCTGCGGAAGGAAAGGTTGCCCGATCTGTATTGATCCACCAAATGAGCATAGACCCGCTCGGGTGTCGAACCCGTAGCCAGCCCCACGACCGCACGTCCACGCGCGGTCACGGCCTCTTGCACGGTCCTGGCGATGGACTCGGCCGCCATCAGGCAAGCCCGTTCCGCATCGGGCCAGATCAGGACGGCCATGCCGGAGACTTGCAGAGGACGAGCCTGAACTAGCATCGGCACGAGGCTCCTCGATCGGCTCGGGCGGCGGGTCAGTAGGGTGCAACGGCGGGCGGCTTGACGGACGAGATCGGCTCAAGGCCGGTGTCGTGCTCCGCGCGGTCGTCGGGATCCGCGGCGATCTTACCGCACAAAAGGCCGAGTGCGAGCTGGATCGGGTCGGGAGGATAAGCATTGCACCGCGAGGAATCGTACGATTCGATCTGGAAGAGCTCAACACCCACGAACCGATCGTCCGTCCGGTGCGCCCGGCCGGCCAGGCTGTGCCCCTCGGCCCACTCGCGCGTCAGTGCGGCGTAGGCGCGTCCGAGGTGGGAGCAGTACTGCGTGTAATCGGTCAAGAGGACTTGCGAGGCATGGCAATGAATGGCCCACTCCTTGGTGCGTTCGGCTTCACCATCATACGTAAAATAGGCATTGGGCTGAGGTAGTGGGCCCCAGGGAGTCCAGCCGCTGAGCACCAGGGTATCGGACAGCTCGGCGCCCACCAAGCCGATGGCGGCCAGGGCGCGGGTCACGCGATGGGCCACATGGGCGTCGTTGGCCGGCGGGACGATCACCGCGCCGGGGCGTCGCTTGATGAACCAGTTGACGACTTTGCCAATGTCCGAGTCGGTCGGCTGGTATCCGGGCCGATTGTAGCCTTCCAGGTTCCAGCAGATCCCTTCCGCACCGAGGACATTGCATTCCAGCCGGAACTCCCCCTCGCGCACGGTGACCTTCTTCTCATCATTGAGCCAGGGTGCGGCCACATTCCGTTCTCCGGCAAAGACCAGCACCTCGATGACGGGCAGACCGCGCCGGACAGCGTACTCATGGAGCAGGCAGGCCGCAGTGATCGCGCCGTCGTCGGCGTGGGGGCAGAGCATCACGAGCGGACGAGTCGGGCTCAGGAGGTAGCGGAGCGACTCGCGGACGTCCACGAGGTGTCCATGCGGTCCGCAGTCTCTCACCGTCGCCAGGAGTTCATCGAACGCACGCGGTCTGCGGTGGAGGACCGTTGTTAACGGTGTTGTATTCATGGAGTTAGCGATCTCGCCGGTAGGGGTGCAGGATGCGACAGCCCGAGCTGGCCCTGACGAGAATCGGGACCGGCTGGAGCGCGTGAAGCTTGCCCTTCCTCTGAAAGGCCCGTCGTCCCACGCTGGCAACCAGGTGGGAATCGCTCCGCATCGCGTTCCTAGACAGAATTGCTACTTGACGGGGCTCGTTCGCCAAAACGATGGCTCCGAGTGGTGCAACGATCCCGCCCCCGCGTCGTCCGCGAAGAATCCGGTTGGTGCGCAAAGTTGCTGAAGGTCAACTCGCAATCCCCAGCGTCATTGTCCGATGCAATTTCGCGAGAGTCAACTCCCGAGACGATCGGTGCCGTTCCGAAAGGTTGGTCAGTCCGGATTATCCATCACGAGGGACAAAGTGGATCCGTTCCTCGGAAGCGAGGCCATGCGCCATCGCTGCCGGTTGGCCCGGCACCTCGCCCGCCCCGGAAAAGGCATCGCGCCTCGTCTAAGCAGCCGGCCGTGGATTCCTTGCACACTTTGGGGTTCGGAGGCGGTTCCGAGAGGCGAGCGGGGGCGTCAGCCCCCTGTCCGATCGACCTGATAGGGGGCTGACGCCCCCGCTCGCCTGGGACCCAGTGCAGGATAATCCTGGCCAGGTGCTTGGGGTGGGGTGTTCGTCGAGAACCAACCGCTCTACACTCCGCTCTCATCGAAGAGCCGGGAGCGGAACCCCGCCCATTCGGACATCCTCGAGGATTCGTGGGGATGACGGGCCATGTACTCGGAAAAGAGCCTGTCCATCAGATCGAACCGCTCGGACAACGCGCGGAGGACCGCCAGTGCCAGCGCCTCGGCGGCCCGGGGATTCGCGACACGCAGTGCCTCATGAGCGGGATGATACAACGAGAGCATCCAGACATCAGACGTGGCGCGGACGGCAACGGCCGGAGGTTCCGGCCTGAAGAATGATGTCGTACCGAAAACCGAGGGAGCCGCGATTGTCGTGATGATCTCACGACGGCCGTTGCCGAAGGATCGCTCGATCCGGGCACTCCCTTCGATCAGGAACGAGAGGTGATCGTTGGGTTGATCCTGTTCGAGCAAGGTCGCTCCGTCCGGCGCCCGCGCCTCGACCAGGGCGCCCAGGATCGTCATCTTGGTGTCCGGATCGACTTCCTGCAGCCAGGGCGCGGACATAAAGCGTTCAGTGACTTCGACATCGATCATCAGGCAACCTCGCTAACCGTCGAGCAAGCCACCCGTTTCCGTGCGACGTCTCGATCGAACGATCGACCCGAGGCGCTCCGGTCCGAATGACCCGATAGGTGGAGAGGGACATCCCATAGCCGTTGTCCTTATTGTTCACATTGTGTCGAGGGCGGCAATTAGGGAGTGTTTTTTGAACTGGGGAGTCCTGTCGAGGTCACGGCGGGAGAAGCCGTCGAATGGGTCGGTTGGCGATGCCTGGCCTGCCGATGGAAAGACCGACGAGGCGGATCGAGAGGAGCTCGAGCTTCTCGGATCCGCGTGACTGGCGAAGATCTGGTGGGAGGAACCGCCATGAGACGGCCGCGGGAGACAGGGATTGTCGTGATGTTGCTGGTGGGCCTATCCGGGTGCCGCCAGCATTCAGCAGAAGGGGAGCTTGGCTTCGCCCGAGGCGGTCAGTGCCTTCGGAACGGAGGAGCGTCCGCTCTCCCGGCTTGCGTGGTGGCGCCGGCCCAAGGTCGATGCCGAGGCATCCCCAGCCGCCGCGCCGTTGCCCCCGAATTCGAGCCGGTCCGAGTTGTTGGCCGGCGAGACGGCCTCGCCGTCGGAGGCTTCGAGCGACAGGCCGAAGTTGTTACGCCACTTCCCGTTGCTGGGCCGGCTGTGGAACAATCCGGCACGCTCCGGGAGCATCGACAACGATCGCACGGAATGGAAGCCCTCAACGCCCATTTCCAGCGCCGGAGCTACGGCATTCGCCGCACCGGCATCTAGTGCGAAAGCGACGTGGTTCAAGCCGGCGCAGGCCCCCACGAGTGAGGTCGCGCTGAACCTGCAGCCCAGATCGCCGCAGGTCGACACGGATACCATCCCGGCTCGGAATCGGGACACGACAGCCGACCCTCCCGGCGAGTCCGAGGAACCGGCTCCGGCCACGATGGCGCCGGATCCCGCGAGTCAGCCTCCGCCGGACGCAAGTCCCGCGACGGCCCCAGCGGCCGATCAGGACGCCCTGACCCCTCCGAGCCCACCTACGAGTAGTCCCGCTGGCTCTGGACTGACTGCTCCGGCCACGTCGCCACCCCGGCCGAGTCTGCCATCGATGACGTCAGAATCGGAACGACCGACCGCTGCCGTGGTCGGCCAGGAAGGCGGGACGACCTCGAGCCTTCCGAAACCCGCGACTCAGAACGGCTGGAGCACGACGTCGCCCTCATCCCTCGGCTCCGCCCAGGTGATCGTCACCACGTCCGAGCAGGTAGGCTATGCCTCCCCGATGATGGTGGAAAGCGGCGGCAAGAAGTGCAACCTTCTGAACAAACTCTGCCCATTCAAGAAGCACTCTCCGCTGCCGTCGGCACAGTGCGCGGTCACCTATGAGTCCTGCGGAAGCACGGTCCCGGCCAAGGTGAAGAAGCCCTGCTTCCTGAAGACTTTCCTCCACAAGAAGACCTGCCCGGGCAATGGCTGCGGATGCGTGGCAGGCGGCTGCGACACGCATGGCGCGATCGCGAGTCCCCAGGACATCGTGACCGTGTCCCACTGATCCGAGCCTCGAATCCGAAGGGGACTGGCTCCGAATCTTCGAGGTGCCAGTCCCCCTGTTTGTTTGGAACGTTCGTTCGGGTGGTAGACCCACCAGGCCTGTCCTGTTCACGCTCAGCCGCTGCCGAATCGGGCAATCTCGCGCAGAGACGGAAGCTCGTCCAGGCTGTCTCGGCCGATGACGTCGATAAACCGGCGGAGTGTGAGCTCCAGGTGATCGGCAACTTCGGGATGCTGCTCGATTACGTTGTTCTGGTCCCAGCGGTCCTCGGGCTTGCGAAAGAGTTCCGGGGACCGCGGCTCCTCCGGGTCGTTCTCCATTGGGACGATCAGGTGCCAGAGATGCGTCCGGATGGCGAACTCCGCGACATCCATCCCGAGACAGGCGTAGTCTCGGACCTTGGTCTGCTCGCCGCGGATCAAGGGAAGCAGGTCGTGACCGTGGATCGGGGCGGCCTGGTCGTCCAGCGGAGGAAGGCCCAGGGCCGAGACGACCGTCGGCAGCAGGTTGACGGTCTGCACGAGGCCCCGGTGCCGAATCCCGCCGTGCCTCCCGCGTGGCATCCTCACGATCAAGGGCGTGTGGATCAGCTCCTCGTGCAGCCAGGGACGGAACCGGCGGACGAAGCCATGTTCGCCGAGCGGCTCGCCCTGATCGCTGGTGAAGATCACGACGGTATCATCCAGCCGGCCCATGCGGCCCAAAGACTCGAAGAGGACGCCTAGCCAGCGGTTGACCAGGGTCACGGTGCCGGCGTAAGTCCGCCTCAATCGGAAGAGTTCGGCCTCACTGAGCACGTCGCCGACCGCCCCTCCCGGTACGTCGATCAGGGCCGCGACCTCCTGGATATCGAAATCCAGATCCTCAGCCTCGCCGACATCCTCGACGAGGTCTCCTTCCTCACCAGCCTCGAACTCGTCGGGCTCGGCCATCACGTACTGGTCGCGATACGGCTGGGGCGGGTCCCACGGCCCGTGCGGACTGAAGATGTCGAGCCAGAGAAGGAAGGGCGCCTTCTCGCCTCCGCGACGTTCGAGCCAGTCGATGGCCGTCTTTACCATCCGCGCGACGCCCGTGTTCTCATCGATGTCGGTCCGCAAGACGGCCCGGTTGCGTAAGTACTGCTCCCATCGGGATTTCCAGAGAGCGAAATCCGGGTCATCTTCCGGAGGGAGCCTCAGACCCGGTTCATCCTCGAGCCGCACGTGCCGGGCGCGGGGATCCGAGGGATGGACGAGCGGGTCGTAACCCTGCCCACGCACCCAGATCACCTCGTCGAACCCGCGGCCGTAGCCCATGCCGGTCTCGCGGAGCAGGGGGACGTCGGAGATGAAAGCCGTGCGGACTCCCTGGTTCCAGAGCAGGTCGGGCAGGATGCGCTCGTCCGGGCGCAGCGGAGTCCAGCCCTGATCCGGATCGGCGAACCCATAACGGCCGGTCCACCAGCTCCGACGGGTCGGCAGGGTGGTCAGGTTCTCGGGAAAATGATGGTCGAAGACGATCCCCTCGGACGCGAGCCGGTCCAGGCTGGGCGTCTCGATCCAGGCATTTCCGTAAGCACCCAGAAAGCCCAGGTGCAAGCTGTTGCAAACCACGACGATGACGTTCATGCGGACTATTGTAGCGAATCAACCGCGGCGAGATAGGAGGCGATCGGCTCGCCCTCGGATTCGAGGCACAAGACGACATGGAAAGTTGTCGGACGGTCGTCTTCGCAGTTCGTCAATCCTCGTGCTGGGATGAGTTGGCTGTTTAGCAGGATGTATCGTCTATCCCTAGAAACAAGCAGTCCGGCTGCTTGGAAAGGTTCCTAGCGGCCGGACTGCTTGAAGTTGCATTCGACTCGCAGAAAATCGAAAGATTCGTTACTCGACGATATGCCCGTGGGGCAGGACGTACCCTAGCTCCAGGAGCTTGTCGATGATGGTGTCAACGCACTCCTGGACCGAGAGCTTGCTGGTGTCGAGGGTGACCTCGGGATTGATCGGGGGCTCATAGGGATCATCGACGCCGGTGAAGCCCATGGGCTTGCCCTCGGCGACGGCTGCGCGGGCCTTGGAGTACATGCCCTTGACGTCGCGCTGCTCGCAGACCTCGATCGGTGTGTCGCAGTAGACCTCGACAAAGTTGCCCTTGGACATCTTCCGGGCCTCGTCCCGGATGGCGCGATAGGGGCTGATCACCGAGCAGAGCGTCGTCCCGCCGTGCTGAGTGACCATGCCGGCGACGTAGCCGACGCGGCGGATGTTGGTGTCTCGGTCTTCCTTGCTGAAACCCAGTCCCTTGGAGAGATGGGTACGAATCTCGTCGCCGTCGAGGAGCGAGCAGTTCCGGCCGTACTCGGCCATCCGCTCGATGGTCGCGTGGGCGATGGTGCTCTTGCCCGAGCCCGAGAGACCGGTGAACCAGAGCGTCACACCCTGGCGGAACCTGGGCGGATTCATCTCGCCGAGAATCTCGGCCACAGCCGGCCGGCTGAACCACTCGGGGAGCTGAAGGCCCTTGGCCAGGTAGTTATCGCGGACCTGGGTGCCGGAGATATCCGCCGTCTTGACCCCGGTCGGGACCTCGTCAACGGGGCTGTAACGGTTCTCGTCCGGCAAGAAGACCATTTGCTTGAAGTCAACCATTTGCATGCCGATCTCGGCAGCATGTTTGCCCATCGATTCCTGCGCGGCATAGGGCGAATAGAATGGCTTGCCGGTCGAGTCGTTGCCTGGTCCGGCGTGGTCGCGGCCGACGATGAAGTGGGTGCAGCCGTAGTTGCGGCGGATGATCGCGTGCAGAAGCACCTCGCGCGGGCCGCCCATGCGCATCGCCAGGGGCAGGAGGCTGAGCACGACGGTCCCCGGCTCGTAGTAGTTATCGACCAGGGCACGGTAGCAGCGCACCCGGGTGTAATGATCCACGTCGCCGGGCTTGGTCACGCCGACGACCGGATGGATCAGCAGGCCGCCACCGATCTGCTGCGCGGCGCGCTTGGTCAGCTCCTCGTGGGCCCGATGCAAGGGGTTGCGTGTCTGGAAGGCGACGATCTTGCTCCATCCCAGCGATTGGAAGTGCGCGGCGCAGCTCGGTCGGAGTGCGGCGGAGCTCGACGAAGTCATAATGTGGCGGGACGCGAATCACCTCCAGCCGCCCCGAGGCGTTATGCCCGGGCTGCCGGTTCAGGTGGGCGACCGCTGGGTGTTTCTCGTCGAGCGAACCATAGGCGTGGCGCGCCTCGTTGGACTTGTCGTACGCGTAGATTTCCTCGACATGGAGGAACGCCAGCAGGTTGCCGTAGACGTCCCGCAGGGCCAGCGGCTTCCCCTCGGCAACGCCATCTCCCGGCGTGACCGGCAGGACGACCGGCAACGGCCAGAGCGTCCCGTTGGCCAACCGCATCTCGCCGACGACCCGCTCGTAGTCGGCCTTCCCCAGGAAGCTTTTCAGTGGCGAGAACCCGCCGACGGCCAGCAGCTCCAGGTCGCAGAGCCCGCGCTCGTTGAGGGTCACACTGGCATGGTCCTTGGAAGTCGCTTTCATTTCGGCCGCACGCTCATTCCCGACGATCAGGTCGGTCAGCGAGCCGGCGTAAGGTGGATTCAGCTTGCCGTTCGTAGCGGCGGAGCTTGCTGTCGATGTCGAGGCTGAAATGGCCAGGCTCCTTTCTCTCAAAGATGCCGTCGATATCCCGAAAGAATCGCACGCCCACGGACGAGGCGATCATCCCTGTTTACCATACGACAAAAACACAATGTGCCGGCTCGGATTCCCGATCGGTTCTCCGCCGCCGGCACGAGAGTTCATTGTACCAACTTTGGTCCACGTGGGTTAACTTGACTAGATGATCCATTCGCGGGGAGAGGATTGTTCGGCAAGCTGGGCGATCGTGGTGCGGTCGAGAACGGCCCGCTCGGCGGCTCGAACGCTCTCCCAGACGAGGTCGAGCACCCTCGACGTCGTTCGCCTCGACCCTGCCTGCTCGTGGGACGACACATCGGGGCCCTCGATCGCCGTGAGGACCTCGCTGAGCGAGATGGCCGAGGCGGGGCGTGCCAGGTGGTAACCGCCCGACGCCCCGCGCGTGCTCACGACCAGACCGGCCGCCTTCAGTTGAAGCAGGATCTGCACGAGGTAGCGCTCCGGGATCGCCGACGACTCGGAGATTTCGCGAATCCGCATCGGCGGCCCGGCGGGACCGTGCCGAGCCAGGGCCAGGACGGCCAGACACGCATATTCCGCCTTCGCCGAGATCTTCATCGAGTCGCGGCCTCCCGGCCGGTTGACCGTCCCCGTCTCAGAGCTGGCTGCTATCTAGCGAGTGCAAGGCCACACTCGGTCTTGGCCTGGCCAGCCCACCGGCCGGCCCTCTCATCCTGCCCCGCGGATACGGCGCGCGTGCACGGCCAGCAGCCGATCGAAGAATAACCCCGGTCGTACAATGGGTTATATGGCACATTGTGCGTGACGACGAAGGCCCAGACATCCCGTCGCGTCCAGTTCAGGAGCGGGTTGATCTTGACCAGGCCGAACTTCGGATCTGGTCCCACGATCTGGGCCGCCGCGCGGTGTGAGGACTGCTCGGCTCGGATCGCCGTGATCCATGCATCGTAGCCAACCAGTGCCCGCCGCAACGGAACGATCTTTCGATCATAGCAACATTGATCCGAATGGGATACATACAAGGGGCCGCCGTGCTGCCGTTCGTACTCGGCGACCGTCGTCTCCGCACGGATCAGCTCCACCTCGATCCCATAGCGTTCCGCCAGCCGATCCCGCAGGTCCAGCGTCTCCGGGAACTGGTAACCCGTGTCCAGGTTGAACACCCGCACCTTCGGCTCGATCTCCGCCAGGAGGTGCAACAGGATACACCCTTCCGCCCCGAACGCCGTCGCCATCGTCAGACGCGGGTAGAACCGATCGACTGCCCACTGGATGATATCATGCGGCGTCGCCCCTGCCAGTTGCTGCATTGACCTCTGTCCATTCCTCCTGAGCCAGCATTTCGATAGCTGACATGATGTGGGTTCTCCTCTCGCGCAGGAACCATCGATCGCCGACATAATTCCGGCGATCTGCCGTGGACATCGCCAATCTTACGTATCTTGCTGATCAAGGTCAAGATTCGGGCGATGGGTGCGCGGTCGAGTTAAGGGATCCGAGTCTCGCGAGGTGTCGTCGCTTCGACGAGTCCTGCTTCGCCTGGATCGGTCTCGTACGACGAGCCGAAAGATGAATTTGCTCTCGGCAACAGCGAGACCTTACGCGAATACTGAGTCTCATGGTATGTCGATAAGGCATGGGCGCATCCTCAGCCCATGGAAGTTACAAGCTCTTTCCGAGAAAGGCATTGCTACGAAGAACGTGCTGGACTCGAGAGCCAGGCGGGGGCGTGCTGCTCGTGTCGTCGAATCTCAGCATCGTGGAGCAGAGTTTCGGCAATCGCGTCCAGTCCCTTGAGCAATCGCTTGCGGTGGGATTCGGGAATCTCGAAGGCGAAGCGCAGTTGCCTTTCGCTGGCAGGATCGTTCGCGACGCGATGAAGAATGACCGACTGATCGCGGAGGTCGATGGTTACTTCGGTGGACTCCGGACGTTCGCGCACGGCCGTGGCGATCGACTGCCATGCGTCCAGACCTAACTCGATGACGAGCAATCCGTTATGGAGGGCATTCGATTCGAAGATGTCGGCAAACCCTTCCCCCTTGACCGGGGCGATGATCGCCCGGTAACCGCCTTGCATGACGGCCCAGACGGCATGTTCCCGACTGGAGCCGCAGCCGAAGTTCCGCCCGACCACGAGAACGGTTGCTCCCCGCAGTGCGGGGTTGTTGAGGGGAAAATCAGGATTCTCCAGACCATGCCGATCGGGGTCATCGATCTCGGGGGCGCCGCCTGGGACATATCGCTTGTCGGCGAATAGTAGCGGGCCGAACCCCGTCCGCTCGATCCGCTTCAAGTATCGCGCGGGGATGATCAGATCCGTGTTGACGTCGGTCCAGTCGAGTAGGGCCAGTCGGCCTCGATGCGTTACGAAAGGCTGCATGCTTGAGATTCCCGATTCGAGATCGAGGGTCTGCCCAGGGCATCGAGTGCTCTGCGCCCTCCGTGTCCTTCGCTCCTGTCGCCCACCACCCTCACGCCAGAAGCTCCCGTACATCCGCGAAACGCCCGGTGACGGCCGCGGCGGCCGCCATCGCTGGGCTGACGAGATGGGTTCGTCCCCCGGGTCCCTGGCGGCCTTCGAAATTCCGGTTGCTGGTGCTGGCGGAGCGCTGACCCGGCGTGAGCTTATCGGGGTTCATGGCCAGGCACATGCTGCAACCTGATTGTCGCCATTCGGCGCCTGCGTCCCGGAAGATGCGGTCGAGACCCTCGGCTTCGGCCTGATAACGGACTTCTTCACTGCCGGGGACCACCAACGCTCGGACGCCAGGGGCCGTCTTTCGGCCGCGAAAGACGCGTGCCGCGGCGCGGAGATCCTCGATCCTTCCATTGGTGCAGGATCCGATGAAGACGACGTCGATCGGGATCTGGCTGATCGGGGTACCGGGCGACAGGCCCATGTAAGACAGGGCGCGTCGGGCGTCGTCGGGGGCGGTGAAGGGGACCTCCTCGGGTTGAGGGACCACACCCGTGACATCGACCGTCATCGCCGGGTTGGTGCCCCAGGTGACCTGAGGAACCAGCGCTGAGGCATCGATCGAAACGTGGCGATCGAACGCCGAGGGGTCGTCGGTCCGAAGCCCTCGCCAGTCCCGGATCGCTGCGTCGAGCGCGGCGCCCTTCGGCGCGAAACGACGCTCTCCGCGCGCGATGTATTCCATCGTCACATCGTCCGGCGCAATCATTCCGGCCCGAGCTCCGCCTTCGATCGACATGTTGCAGATCGTCATCCTGCCTTCCATCGACAGTGCCGTGATCGCCGGTCCGTAATATTCGATCACGTGGCCGGTCGCCCCTCCCGTGCCGATTTTACGGATAATGGCCAGGATGATATCCTTCGGCTCCAGCCCGGTGTCGAGTTGGCCGGTCACTTCCACCCCCAGCGAGTGAGGCCGCACGCCCTGCCAGAGCGTCTGGGTGGCCAGGACGTGCTCGACCTCGCTCGTCCCGATCCCGAAAGCCAGGGCACCGAAGGCACCATGCGTGCTTGTATGGCTGTCGCCGCAAACGATCGTCGCTCCGGGGAGCGTCAGGCCCAGTTCCGGGCCGATCACGTGAACGATCCCCTGGTGACCGCTCTGGATGTCGTAGAGCGTGATGCCGAACTCCCGGCAGTTGGTCCTTAGCGTTTCGACCTGCCGGCGCGACAAGGGGTCGCGGATGTCGAACTGGTTATCGGTCGGGACGTTGTGATCGACCGTGGCGTACGTCAGGTCCACTCGGCGCACCCCGCGCCTGGCCAGCCTGAGTCCATCGAATGCCTGCGGACTGGTCACCTCATGGACCAGGTGCCGGTCGATGTAAAGGAGCGTCGCCTCCTCCGTCGCGACCACCACATGGCGATCCCAGACCTTATCGAACAAGGTCTCTGGCATCTTTCAATCGACCTCTTGCGAGGGGTTACGTGATACTGGCGAGAGGTGCGATGTACATTTCGAGGTTGCGCTCGACGCTCTTGGGTCCGATCGCTGCCTCGGGAG
Organism: uncultured Planctomycetota bacterium; assembly: GCA_963845755.1. Lineage (GTDB taxonomy): Bacteria > Planctomycetota > Planctomycetia > Isosphaerales > Isosphaeraceae > CAWJTV01. The sequence continues at coordinate 237,433 of CAWJTV010000005.1, read as the reverse complement.
TGCACCGAGTCGCGTCTCAACTTCCCTCGCCCCGCGAACCTCTCCTCTCGTCCTTACATTTGGATTGTCGCAAGCCGGCCGCCCGCCGGCAAGGTCCACGCCGACGGTCGTTACCCTCATAACGATCCGAATCGAGACCGAGACGAACGCAGCCAGAGGTTTGACCCGACGCATTCCGACGGTTACCATCCCTTGTATCGGAGCTCTCCTTGACCAGAATTGTTCCCGACACACCTGTCTCACGGGAAACCCTCCATTTCCGGAAAGGGATCGCCCATGCCCCTGTTCGAGGTCGAGACAACGTCACATATCATGATTGCGTGCGTGGAAGACGATGAATCCGCGCGCGCGTTCGCGGTGTCGCATTATCCGAGTGAGGAGATCATCCGGGTCAGCCACCGTCCGCGGGATGCCTGGGTGATCTCAAAGCGGTTGCTCGGGATCGCGACCGAGGCCGACCCCTGTGCGGTCGCCCGCGACTGCCTGTCGAAGGCCCAGGGGGACAAGCTGCATGCAGTCCGCCTGTACATGCAAGCGACGGGGACAGACCTCGACGGCGCTCGGAAGGTCATCGAATCGAACATGGTCCGCGGGTGGTAGTCGTCGGTGGTCCGATAGGGCGAGACCGAGGGACGGCTGGTTCGTGAGACGATCCCAGATTCGAAGGTCTCACTCCGATCGTGCCGGCCGTCCGCCGTCTCATGACGACTGCCTGAAGAGAGTCCGCACCACGAGCAGGAGGGAGCGTTATGACGCCTCGGGTGATCTCGCTGATTCTGGGTGGAGGTCGAGGCACCCGGCTGTTCCCGCTGACCAAGTCGCGGAGCAAGCCGGCGGTCCCGATCGCCGGCAAGTATCGGCTGATCGACATTCCCGTGTCGAACTGCATCAACTCGCGATTGAACCGGATCTTCGTCCTGACCCAGTTCAATTCAGTAAGCTTGCACCGACACATTTATAACACATATAAATTCGATCCTTACGGAGGCGGATTCGTCGAGATCCTGGCCGCGCAGCAGACCATGGAGCACGAGTCCTGGTATCAGGGGACCGCCGACGCCGTCCGACGCAACATCCCCTACTTCACGGAGAGCACGTATGATCTGGTGCTGATCCTGTCCGGCGACCAGCTCTACCGGATGGATTTCCAGGACATGATCCGCACCCATCTGGAGAACAAGGCGGCGGTCACGATCGCGGCGCTTCCGGTGGCCGAACAGGAGGCCAGGTCCTGCGGGATCATGAAGATCCAGGCCGACGGGCGCGTCATCGAGTTCGAGGAGAAGCCCAAGACAACCGAGAAGCTGGAACGGGTCCGGACCGATCCGGCCTGGCTGGAGAAGCTCGGCCTGAACGCGTCCGGTCAACCCTACCTGGCGAGCATGGGGATCTACCTGTTCAACCGGACGACCCTCGTCGACCTGCTTCGCTCGAGCGGCGCGGCCGATTTCGGCCACGAGGTGCTCCCTAGCGCGATCCCCGCTCACCGCGTCCAGGCCCATCTGTTCGATGGTTACTGGGAGGACATCGGCACCGTCGGTGCCTTCCACAACGCCAATATCGAGCTGACGCGCGAACAGCCTCCGTTCGACTTCGCCGCGGAGGAAGGGCCGATCTTCACCAGGACCCGGTTCCTCCCCTGCTCGAGAATCCAGGGCGCAACGGTCAAGAACAGCCTGATCTGCGACGGCTCGGTCATCGGCCACGGAACCGTGATCGAGAACTCGGTGATCGGGGTTCGATCCCGGATCGGCGAGAATGTCACGATCCGCGATACGTACATCATGGGCATCGATTTCCCCGAGTTTCCCAAGCATCATACCGAGAACCACCGGCTCAACCGACCAGCATTGGGAATCGGGGCGAACTCCGTCATCGAACGGGCCATCATCGACAAGAACGTGCGCGTCGGCCGGAACGTGAGGATCATCAGTAAAGGGGACGCCGACAGCACGGAAGAATCGGCGACCCACGTGATCCGTGATGGTATCGTCGTGACCCACAAGAACATCACCTTGCCGGACGGCACGGCGATCTGATTCGTCATGAGCGGTTGGGCGTTCGTCATGGGCGGGTTGAGCCGGCACCGGCTACAGGGCGAGCTACCGGCCTGGTATTCTCGAGCACGGCGGCCTAAAATCGAGCGCCGGGATCCGTTCGTCGGGCAGATCATGCCGGCTCGACGCGAACTCAACGGGGATATTACTGCAATAATGAACAATGACTAATGATCAGGAATGGGCGATTCGCGTGAGGGACCTCCGGAAGGAGTATCGGGGGCGCAGTGGTCCCGTGCATGCGGTCAATGGGATCGACCTGGAAATCCAACACGGAGAGTGTTTTGGATTGCTCGGCCCCAATGGGGCGGGAAAAACGACGACTGTGGAGATCCTGGAAGGGTTGAATCAACCAACGTCGGGCGAAGTGGAGGTCCTAGGACTGCAGTGGAAGACCGACGAGCGGGCGATCCGCGAACGGATCGGGGTGACCCTCCAGGAGACACGACTGCCCGACAAGGAGACGGTTCACGAGATCGTCACGGTCTTCCGGAGCTTCTACAAGCATGGTGTGAATCCCGAGGACGTGATCGCCCGAGTTGCGCTGGAAAGTAAGACGAACTCGTATGTCGAGCAGCTCTCCGGGGGCCAGCAGCAGCGATTGGCGGTCGCGCTATCCCTGGTCGGCGACCCCGAGCTTTTGTTCCTCGACGAGCCCACGACCGGACTGGACCCGCAATCCCGTCGCCAGCTCTGGGACGTGATCCGCGACCTCGGCGAGCGCGGGCGCACCGTGGTGCTCACGACCCATTACATGGACGAGGCCGAGCGGCTCTGCGACCGTGTCGCCATCATCGATCAGGGCAAGATCATCGCTATGGGATCGCCGAGCGAGCTGATCGCCCGGTTGGGCGGCGATCATGTTGTCGAGTTTGCCCTGGAGGCGAACGATCCGCCGATCGCGGCGGATTCGTTCGCCGGGATCGCCTCGGTCCTCGCTGCGCGGGCCGATGGCGACGGGTATTCGCTGACCGTCGCCGAACCTCACCGCGCCATCCCGGCTCTACTCGACGAGCTGGAGCGACTCGGACAGCCACTGGCTCGGCTAACGACCCGGCATGTCAGCCTGGAGGATGTCTTCGTATCGCTCACAGGACGCTATCTACGCGACGACGAGAACCACGATGCAGCCGCCCCGGATCGGGGACGAAGGAATCGTTGGCGTCGATGAAGCGACCCCCCGGCCGCGGGATACCGAACACCGAACACCGAACACTGAAAGATCGATGAATCCCCTCTTCCAGCTCTACCTCACGCGGCTACGCGACTTCTACCGAAAGCCGGCCCGGATCTTCTGGGTCTACGGATTCCCGACGTTACTCGCCATTGTCCTGGGACTGGCCTTCCAGAACCGCCCACCGGCGCCGATCCTCGTGGACCTGATCCGTGGGTCCGACTCTCCCACGATCCAGGCGGCTTTGGCGGCTCACAACACGACCCTCGAGCACGAGACGGCCGCCAGCCAGGCCCGGGTTTACATCCCGGCCGTCATGGTGCACCTCGGCGAGCGAGACGAAGCCCTGAAGCGGCTCAATACCGGGAAGACGCCGCTGGTTATCGAGCCCCAGAATTCGGAGGCATGGGTCTATCGCTACGATCCGACGCGTCCCGAGGCGGTCGCGGCGCACCAGGCGATCGACGACATCTTGCAGCGGGCCGCCGGACGCACGGATCCGCGGGACGCAAGGGATGCCTACATCACAGAGCCTGGATCACGTTATATTGACTTCTTCATCCCCGGTCTGATCGGGCTCAATGCCATGGGCGGTGGGCTCTGGGGCATCGGCTTCCTGCTCGTGAACTTCCGCATTGCCAAGCTGCTCAAGCGATTGATCGCCACGCCGATGCCGCGGCGCGACTTCCTCCTGGCGATCCTCGGCGCCCGCCTGACGTTCCTCATCCCCGACCTGACCGTGTTGTTGTTGATGGGGACCCTGGTGTTCCATATGCCGATCCGGGGCAACCTGGGCGTGGTCATCCTGGTCAACGTCCTCGGTGCCCTGGCATTTGCCGGGATCGGCCTGCTGGTCGCCTGTCGAGCCACCACCACCGAGGCCGTCCAGGGGCTCATGAACCTGGTGATGTTGCCGCAGTGGCTGTTCTCGGGAGTGTTCTTCTCCTCGGATCGTTTCGGGGATTCCGCCCAGTGGTTCATCCAGGCCCTCCCGCTGACCCAACTGGTCGGTGCGTTGAGGCGCGTCCTGCTCGAGGGGGCCGGCCTGATCGACGTCGCCCCCGCGCTGGTGATCCTCGTCGCCTGGGCCATCCTCACATTTTCCCTCGCGCTGAGGTTCTTCCGCTGGAGCTGATGTGGACTCGAATCGCGGGTCGCTAAGAATCTGTCGACAGTCACTCCAGCGACCCCGCGAGCGGACTAGGCCCTTCAGCGGCGGGATTTCCACCTCGTCGATAAGGTGGCCGAAAAACGTCGCCTTGGCGAGGATCTCGACGTCCAGGAACGACGAGGTCGACTGCACGGGGATCGTCGCCAGCTTCTCCAACCGATGGAGATGGCACGGTGAATAAACATCTCGCAAGGGTACCGCGAAGACGAGGCGTCGAGGTATCGTCGCAAGCCATCGCTTCCAGCTCTCGCGGGGAAGGGCTGGACGGCACCCCACGACATGGTCGCAGTGAACGATCGCCTTCAGAAGCGGCTCCAGATGGGCCTGGCTCCACGGCTCCTCGGCGGTAGTCACCAGCACGAGCGGGAGGTGCGCCCCTCCAGGCCAAGGGAGAGTGCGCAGCCCAGGTCCAACCCGGCGATCGGAACGACTCGAGATTCCACGGGCCGCCCCATCACCTCGATCTGACCGGCCAACGGCGCGATAATCGCCTCGGCACGCTCGAGTGGCAACTCGGTGAGCAGGATGATGCGAATCCCCGCATCGGGGAGCGGGTCGCGATGGAAATGCTGGAGGTAGGGGTCGTCGATCTCCTCGGTCGTGCTCATTCTCACTCGAGTAGGCAGTAGGCAGTAGGCAGTAGGCAGCGGTCAGACGTATGACCAACGCGTCAGGCGTACGCCCTGGACGCCACTACCCCTTCTCCTCGGCGTACTTCCCACAGCCCTCCACTTACTGCCGATTGCGCCCGGCCGCGATCTGGGTCTTGACTTCACTATCTGCTGCCCACTGCCTACCGCGCAGCCAGCCGGCGCTCGACCTCTTGACGATAGGCATCCCACAGCCGCTGCGCCACCGGGCCAGGAGAGCCGGTGCCGATCCGTTCCTCGTCGATCTGGACGATCGGGACGACCTCGGTCGTCGTCCCGACCAGGATGACCTCGTCGGCTGCCTTCAATTCCGGCAGGGTGACGTGCGTGCCGACGAAGGGGATCGCCAACAACTTCACCAGGCGAAGGATTAACTGGCGCGTCATCCCGGGTAGAATCTCGTTCCCGTCGGGAGTCCCTTCGAGCCGGCCCTGTCGGACCCAGAGGACCGAAGTATGCGTCGCCTCGGTCACAAATCCCGCGGAGTCGACCAGGATCGCTTCATACCCTCCTGCGCAACGGGCTGCCTCCGTCGCCATGCAGTTGGCCAGCAGGTTGGTCGACTTGATATCGCAGCGCTTCCATCGCAGATCGGGATGGCTGATCACCTTGACGCCGGCCTCGCGAAGCCGGGCCGTCGGACCGTCGTCGTAAGGACGGACAACGATGAGCTCGGTCGGAGTCACCGGCGGATCCGGGAAGGCATGCGACCTCGGCACGACGCCCCTCGTGATCTGGACATAGACAGTCCCCTCCAGGATGCCGCTCGCCGCGATCGTGCGATAAATCCTGCTGGCCAGCGCGTCAAGATCGTAGGGCGGGAAATCGAGCTCCTTGAGGCTCCGGCGCAACCGGGCGAAATGCTCGGTCTCGAGCCAGCATCGCCCCTGGTACATACGGAAGACCTCATAGACCGAGTCGCCGAAGAGGAACCCGCGGTCCCAGACCGGGACCCGGGCATGCTCGACGGGCATCGTCTCCCCATTGAGACACGCCAAGACCTCCATCAGATGCGATCCTTTCCGGGCGGGTGAGGAGGAAGCGGTCACGGCAACCAGGTCCGTGACAGGATAATCTCCCCACATGCCGGTAGGCAATGCCCGCGGTCGTGCGGTCATCGGTGATCGCCCAAGTGGTGAGTCGCCCTGGGCGAGACTTCGATCGCCTGATGTCGTCCCCGACTCCTACTCGCCCCTCCGATGGGCGAACACGCCCTCTACCACTCCGAGCAATGCCATCGCACGTTCCTGGGGCGCTCCGCGCTTGGCGGCCCAGTCATGCGCGACGTCGCGCCGACCGCGATTCGACTGGAAATGGGCGATTCGCAACAGGGCCTCGGACTTCGACCCGGAGTTCGCGATGCTCTCCGCCAACTTCAACGCCTCAGCGATATCGCCGTGACGAGCCTGAAATCCCGCAACCTCAGCCTGGATCTCTGCCTTGAGATCAGCGTTGTTATGAACGGAAACGGTCGCCAGCGCCGCTGGGATGTCGCCTACCGCGACCTGGACCCTGGCGATCGCGCGGAAGGCTTCGTTCTTCCGATGGTCAACGTTGTCGTTGATCATGTTCGGAAGCGGCTTGATCCCCTTGGATGCATCGAAGGCCGCAAGCAAGCTCGCCCTGGCTCCGGTCTTATCTCCGGCCTTGGCCTGGGCGTTGGCCAGTGCCACCAGGGCGAGGGCCTTGTTGTGCTCGTCGCGCTCGATCGCCTCGATCGCCACCTTGGACGCGTCGAGCTCACCAACGGCTGTGAGTGCCTCGACGAACCCTCGTAATCGCTGGGTCTTGATGACCCCATCCTCCTCCTCCTGGACCCTCTCCATTGCCTCGCGAAATGACTTCTTGGCCGCGGCGCGGTCGCCCGCCTTGGCCTGCGCTGAGGCGACCGCAATGAGTACGTCTGCAGCCTCGTGACGCGTCATCTGTGCGTTCATCTGCTCACCCATCCGATTTGCCCTTGCCTGGCGGCTTTCGAAGATGGAGAAGATGCCTTTCGGTTCCGGGGCCTCATCGATTTGGCCGATCAATTTCGAGGCCGCCAGAGCGCCGGGGACGTCGCCGTTCCGCGCCATGGCCTGGGCGATCATCTTCTGCGTGAGACCGCGCGGATAGACGTGTGGGATCGCCTTCGAGAGCTCCAGCGCCGTCGCCAGGATTCTCCGAGCCTCGGCGGGGCCTGACTTATCGCAATCCCGGGCGAGATACTGGAGGTATCTTTGCCGGTCGTTCGCCAGCTTCCCTTGAAGGCTCTCGACGATCCGGAGCACGCCGTCGAATTCGCCGATCTGACACTCCGCGAACACGATGCGATAATAGATGTCGCCCTTGGCGGTCTTGGCGACGATCTCCTTGGCCTCGTCGGTGGCCCGCTTCAACGTCTCGAGTGCGTCCGCGCAGGCCGCCTCCGTCCTGATCGATTGCGACGTCTCCGAGTAGGGAGATCCGATCCCAGGGCCCCTTCGCCGCGGCGTCACGAATGAGCTGATCGAAGGTCTTCCGGGCCGGCTCGAGATCTCCCAACTTCGCCTGGAGCTTGGCCACGCGCCGGAGGCCGAAGTGGCGTTGCATCTCCGACGCGATCTGTCCGGCGCTCTGCTGCGCCAGCCTGGCGGTGGCCCGGGCCGCAGCGACGTCGTTCAGGTATGCCTGGGCGTTGGCAATCCGGACCAGGACGGATCGTCTGGCCGAGGGATCCTCGATCGCCTCGGCGGCCTTCACGGCCTCCTCCAGAGTGAGCCGGAGCGGAACGTCGTCGGATGCTACCGTTTTCGAGGAGGGCCCGGTCGGGGCCTGGGCTATGACGGTCGAGGGCCGATTCGCGATCGGCCGGTCGTTCTTCGACGGATCTTGAGAGCCGGGCACGGACATCATCGCCCCGCCGGAGGCGATCCCAACTCCGAGAAAAACCACCGCGAGGAATCGGAACCGGACCCAGAACATGGCCTTGAGGACTCCTCGAGTCAGTGTCAGGACGGACGTCGAAACCACTGATCCCGTCAGCAGCCGGCCCGCCTGCTTCATCGCAGCATCGACGGTCATCCGCGCGAGCTCAATCGGCATCCCCGCGATGGCGGTCTGGTTCAGAGATTCGACGGCGCCCCCGATGACCGTGAGTCCCAACCCACGGCGCGACAAACGCTCGCGGAGCCGTGTCCGTCCCTGCGACTGCCGGCTCTTGACCGTCCCGATCGGCCAGCCGAGGAACCTCGCCGCCTCCTGGTGCGTATGTCCCTCCAGGTCGCACAGCACGACCGGCAGGCGGTACTTGGCGGGGAGACCGTTCAGTTCCTCATGAATCACGGAATCGCGATCGGGATCTCGTGGAGTGCCGGTGTCGACCGAGCGTGTTGAAGACAACTCCCCGTAACGCTGCTCGAGCCTGCGACGACGGATGAGACTGGCTCGGCAACAGGACGCCGTCCGGCAGGCGACCTGATGGAGCCAGGGTCCCAGCGAATCGCGCACCCAGAGCGACCGTGCCTTGCGGACCAGCACGAGAAACGTCGCCTGGAAGGCATCCTGAGCATCGTGCTCGTCGCGGAGGATCGCCAGGCAGACGCGCCAGACGAGGGTACCGTGACGTTCGACGAGCGCCGAGAACGCCAGCTCGGCCACCTCATCCGGTTCGGTAGCGAATCGCTCGAGGAGCTGACCGTCGGTTAAGTCCCCGATCGTCCCCAGATTGAAGATGGTCCCGATTTGCCGCAGGACGGCATCACCCGGTCGTTTGACCACCATGCTATCCGCCCTTCAGCCGAGAGGCTCTTGATCCCTCGCCGATCAGTTATCGGCCTCCTCAGCATAATGTTACGAGGAGTGTCGGCGGTTCTGGTTTTCCGGATAGTCGCCAGAAACCGGAGGTCTCGAGGGGCTGGACTATGGATCTGCTCGGCCATTGGCACCGTTGGTCTCCTCTCTCAGCCGGCCTTCAAGAATCGCCTATGCTCTGGACGCATCATCCTCCTTTTTCCGTTTGGATCATCCCAAGGGTATGACCCATTCTCCCAAAAGAGGTCGGCCCAGGCACTTCCTGCAAGAATCCAACGAACTTCAACGTGCGGCCCCCGATCAACATCCGGCTCCGTCGCAACGCCCCGAGATCGACCCGAAACAAGTTTCTCCCATCATCGACTTCGTGAACACTCAAGTCTCGCCCGTGTCTTCCCGCCCTGCACTCCGTTACGGCATAATACGCTCTGAGCGATCGGCGACCGCCGGACGGACTTCTCCCACCCCACCCTCCGCGCCGGGCTGCTCCGATCCGATCGCTGGGACCGCCGATCAGACTCTATCCGGGAGATCCAAGATCCATCATGACCTCTTCCTCAAGGATCGCGGTTTACCTCGTGAGTGCGCTCCTCTGGGGCCTATGTCCGCGACTGGGTCTCGCCGAGGATTACGCGTTCTACCAAGAGAACGTGATGGGCACGTCGTTGGAGCTACGGGTCCGGGCGGTGAACGAGAACGCCGCCAGACGGGCCGAGGATCGCGTGCTCGCCGAGATCGATCGCCTGAGCGCGATCTTCAGCGGCTACGACGCGGCTAGCGAGTTCAGCCGATGGCAAGCCCATACCGGGACACCCGCGAAGGTTTCCCCTGAGCTGTTCGAGGTCCTCCAGGCGTCCGACGCGTGGCATACGCGGAGCGGAGGTGCTTTCGATCCACGAGTCGAGGTCCTTTCGCGGCTCTGGTCGGACTGTGCCCGTCGGACTCGATTGCCAACCGTCGAGGAGTCCGCCGGCGCGAAGGCTCTGATGGGCCGGACCGCGTGGCGGTTGGATTCCACGCTCCGTACGGCGGAGAGGATGTCGGCGTGTCCGCTGAGTCTCAATGGTATCGCCAAGGGGTTCATCGTCGAACGGGCTTGTGAAGTCGCGCTGGATTCGGGATTGGGGGTGACCGGGGTCATGCTCAATGTCGGCGGCGACCTCCGCGTTCGCGGAGAGATCGAGGGCACGATTGGGATCGCCGCCCCATGGGCCGATTCGGAATCGTCCGAACCGCTCGCGTTCATCGCGGTCAAGGATCGCTCGGTCGCCACCAGCGGCAATTCTCAGCGCGGGTTTCAGATCGGTGGCCGGTGGTATTCGCACATCTTCGACCCCCGGTCGAGCTCGCCGGTCGATCGAATCGTCGCCGCGACGGTCATCGCCGAGCGGTCGGTTGACGCCGACGCGTTTGCCAAGGTCTGCAACGTACTCGATCCCGAGGAGAGCGTCCGGATGGCCCGATCGTTGCCGGGCGTCGAATGCCTGATCATCACGAAGGATGGGCGGACGACGCGGAGCGACGGCTGGCGCCGCTACGAGTTTCCTCGACCTGAATGGCTAGCCTTCGCGGACGATCCCAAACCTGCCGACCCGGAATCCAGGAGTGGCACCAGTGACAAGTCGAAGGCCGAGGCGAAGGGCAAAGCCTCGACACCCTGGAACAAGGAGTTCGAGGTCGTCGTCAATCTCGAAATCAACCACCCCGATGCCCAGGCGGGCCGCTACCGGCGCCCTTATGTCGCGGTCTGGGTCGAGGACAAGGACGGCAATTCGGTGCGGACACTTTCATTGTGGGTCTCGATGGGCGGCGCCGGGCCGTTTCAGTGGCTGCCCGACCTGAAGCGCTGGTATGCCGCGGATATCGACCGGAAACGCCACGACAAGAAGGAGCTCCTCTTCACCGTCGCGCGACCAACCCGCCAGGCGGGCAAGTACAAGATCATCTGGGACGGCACGGACGACCGCGGCAAGCAGCTCCCATCGGGAGAATACAGCATCTCCATCGAGGCCGCGCGCGAGCACGGAACTTATCAGAACATCCGCAAGCAAGTGACTCTTTCCGACAAGCCGTTCACCGAGGAACTCAAGGGCAATGTCGAGATCCGATCCGCCTCGATCGAGTATCGTCGAAAGGCTCAGAAGAAGTAGCCCGCCGGCGATGCATCCCTCGGTGCGCGGCCGTTCCTGGCGGCGCAGGCTCAATATTCGGTTCGCCAAGCTCATCCTCTGGCTGCACATCTACGTCTCGATGTTCGGGCTGGCGGCCGTGCTGTTCTTCAGCGTGACGGGGATCACGCTGAATCACCCGGATTGGTTCTTCGGTGATTCCGAGCGCCAGGTCCAGGCCGAGGGTCAGATCGACCAGAAATGGCTGAAAGCGGCCACCCCCTCGTCGGACCCCGCCAACCCGCCCGACCCCGCCGGGCAGGTCGCGAAGCTCGATATCGTCGAGCATCTGCGGAAAACTCACGGGGTCCGCGGAGCGCTCGCGGACTTTCGCGTCGACGAACGCGAGTGCATGGTCAGCTTCAAGGGTGCCGGCTACGCCGCCGACGCGTTCATCGACCGCGAGTCGGGCCACTACAATCTGACCCAGACCGAACACGGCTTCATCGCCGTGATCAACGACCTGCACAAGGGCCGCGATACCGGTCCCGTCTGGTCGGCGGTCATCGACATCTCCGCCGTCGTCTTGACGGTCATCTCGCTGACCGGCCTGACGCTTCTCTTCTACTTGAAGCTCCGACGCAAGCCTGGCGTGATCGTGAGCCTCCTCGGCGCGGCCCTTATCGTGGTAATCTGTCTCTACTGGGTCCCCTGAGGGCGCCTGGACCGCGGAATCGCTGTTCGATCAGGTGTGTCGATCTCGCGAATTGACCCATTGAGGAGCCCGAGATGAATCTGCGTTCATTCTGGCCGGCCATCCTGATCGTCGCCTTCCCGGCGACCCTGTTCGCTCAGGCGCCGACGCCGTATCAGACGGATTTTCCGCCCGAGGAATTTCGGGCGCGCTGGAACACGGTCTTCGACCGGATCGGCGATCAGGGCGTCGCGATCGTTGTGGGGGCATCGAGCACGACGGGCTTCCTGGTCCCCCGGCAAACGAACGAGTTCTACCACCTCTGCGGGATCGAGACCCCGCACGCTTATCTCATCCTCGACAGCCGGACACGTAAGGCCAGCCTCTTCTTGCCCCCGCGCAACGCTCGCCTCGAGAGTGCGGAGGGGAAGGTCCTTTCTGCCAATGACGCCGACCTTGTGAAACAGTTGACCGGAGTCGCGTCGGTCGCTAGCACTCGGGAGCTGGCGGGGGAAGGATTGCAGAAGTGGCTCGGGACATCCAACGTCGTACTTTATACTCCGTTCGCGCCCGGCGAGCGCAACGCCGAATGCCGGGGCGAGCTTCGTTCGGCCAATTCCGCGATCGCTGCGGACCCCTGGGACGGCCGGCCATCGCGCGAGACTCAGTTTGTGCAATTGCTTCGCTCGCGATTCGCGAAGGACGCGGTCCGCGACCTCACTCCGATCCTGGATGAAATCCGCGCGGTGAAGAGTCCCCGAGAAATCGCACTGATCCGTCGCGCCTCGCAGCTTGCCGGTCGGGGCCTCATCGAGGCCATGAAGAGCACCCGGCCGGGCGTCTTCGAATACCAGCTCGACGCCTGCGGCGCGCTATGTCTTCCTCGCGGGCGGGGCACGTCTCGAAGGTTATCGCTCGATCACCGCCTCGGGCACGGACAACATCTGGAACATGCACTATTACCGGAACACGGCGCAGTTGAAAGACGGCGACCTCGTCCTGATGGATTTCGCACCCGAGTACCGCTATTATACCAGCGACATCGCGCGCGTCTGGCCGGTCAACGGCAAGTACAGTGCGCCGCAACGAGAGCTTCTCCAGTTCGTGCTGGACTACCGCAACGCCGTCATGACGCGGATTCGCCCTGGTGTCACGCCGCGAACGATCCGCGACGAGGCCAAAGCCGCCATGGTCGACGTCTTCGGCCGTACGCGGTTCTCGAAGCCGATCTACGAGCGCGCGGCGCACCGGCTGGTCGACACGGGAGGCGGCGTCTTTTCCCACCCCGTCGGCATGGCCGTTCACGACGATGGTAGCTACTCGCGCGGTGTCCTGAAACCGGGCCATGTCTTCTCGATCGACCCCCAACTCCGCGTCCCTGAGGAGCAGATCTACCTCCGATATGAAGACGTGATTGTGATAACCGACAAGGGCTATGAGAACTTCACCGACTTCCTGCCCAGCGAGCTCGATGAGATCGAGAAGCTCGTCGGCAAGGGAGGGATGCTCCAGGCATTCCCGCCGAAGTCTGAGCCCGATGGAATCGAGGCACAGCGTCCATGAGTCCAGACTCCTCACGATCGGTTTTCCTGGTGCGGGCCACGTTGGTCCCAGGACTGCCCATACTCCTCGGCATCGCTCTCCTCGCGCCACCTTGCCCTGCCGACACCTATCCGCGCCAGGCCGGGATCGATGCCCTGCACTATGCGTTCCGAATCACGCTCCGCGACGAGTCAGACGACATCGAAGGCGAAGCAACCGTCGACCTGCGGTTCCTCCAGGACGGCCTGAAAGATTTCCGGCTTGACCTGACGTCGCCGGCTTCGAGCAAGGGAATGACGGTCTCCGCCGTGACGTCTCGAGGAGCTCCCGCGATCCTTCGAGCACAAGGACGACCGGCTCCGCATTATCCTGGATTCGACGACCACTGCGGGCGAGCGCCGTACGTTCACCGTGGCTTATCACGGCATCCCATCCGCCGGGCTCCGCATCGGCAAGAACCGGCACGGCGAACGCACCTTCTTCAGCGACAACTGGCCCGACAAGGCGCGGCGGTGGCTGCCGATGATCGATCACCCGTACGACAAGGCGACCAGCGAATTCCACGTCACGGCCCCCGCACGCTACCAGGTGGTGTCCAATGGTCTCTTACAGGAAGAGACCGACCTGGGCGACGGCCGGCGCCTCACGCACTGGAAGCAATCGGTCCCGATCGCCTCCTGGCTCAATGCCCTGGGCGTGGCCCAGTTCACCTCGCACCACGCCGGCCTGGTCAAAGGTGTCCCGCTCGAGAGCTGGGTCTATCGTCAGGATCGTGATGCGGTCATGCCGGCCCTGGAGAACCCGGGCGCCGGGTTCTCGAGTTCTTCTCCGAGCACATCGGCCCTTTCCCCTACGAGAAGCTCGGCGGGGTCCAGGCCGCGGGGATCAGCGGCGGGATGGAGGTCGCCAGCGCGATCTTCTACGGAGAGCGCTCGGTCTCAGGCCGCGGCCTGGACAGCATCGTCGCGCATGAGGTCGCGCACCAGTGGTTCGGCGACGCCGTCACCGAACGCGACTGGGACGATGTCTGGCTCAGCGAGGGGTTCGCAACCTACTTCGCTCTCCTATTCCTCGAACACGACTCCGGACGAGATGCGTTCGTCGGCGGATTGAAGCGGAGTCGAGACATCGTATTCGGGATCGAGAAGCGCAACCCTCGCCTCGCCGTCATTCATGACAACCTGGCTGACATGCGCCAGGTCTTGAACGGACTGGTTTACCAGAAAGGCGGCTGGACGCTCCACATGCTCCGTGGCCGGCTCGGCACCGAGGTCTTCTGGGCTGGCATTCGTGATTACTACCACCGTTATCGAGACGGGAATGTCGGCACCGACGACTTCCGACGCGTCATGGAGGAGAAGTCCGGCCAGGACCTCGGCTGGTTCTTTCAGCAGTGGCTCAAGCGCCCCGGCTCTCCCGAGGTGAACGGCTCGTGGCAACACCGCGCGGCAGATCATCTCATCGAGATCGCCCTGACCCAGGACCAGCCCGGAGATCCCTTTCGGCTCCCGATCGAGATCGGCATAACGATCGAGGGATCTGCCCAGCCTCGTATCGAGAAGTTCGAGATGACCGAGCGACAGCAACGATTCTCGATCAAGGCCGACAAAGCTCCCACTTCGGTCGCGCTCGACCCGAACTGCTGGGTCCTCATGAAATCGCAGTTTGCGCCGAAATCGGACAGAGGCGGTCGTTGAGAGACGATCCGGGAGGATCTCCGCGGCCGGCTTCACTCGTTCCCTTGGCGAGAGTAGCTCAAGCCATACTCCCCGCGAATAGGCCCGCGCCTGCTGGTGGACGTAGCTGAGGAAGAGATAGCTCAAGAGGGCCTGTGCGATCACCAGACTCAGGAGAAAGCGCCGCCACGGAAGCAGGGACACCGCGACCAGGACGAATACCAAAGGACACAGCACGAAGTAGTAGTGGTAGAAGTAGACGTTTGTGGTCAGAACAAAGATGGCACTCGGAAGGGCGACGGTGGACCAGAGGTAGAACGCTGTGGACGCACATGCGCCGCCGGCATGGGCTGGCTCACTCGATGCGGAAGCATCCCCATTCCCGGGCCTGCCGGTACCGCGAGATCATTCTCAATGTCCATCGGAGGCAGGGAGCGATGAATGCGTCGATCAGCCTTACCGCGATCCTCAAGACCACTGCCAGCGTGATGAACAGCCGAAGCAGGTCGGGGACGTGCATCGGGAAGCCATAAATGATCGGGCCGACGTCATACGCAACGGAATCACGACCCAAGCCCAGGACCACGAAAGGAAGCAAGCTCGACGTGGTCGCCACGATTCCATAAAGATATCCCATAAACCGATGGAAGAGATCGTTCTCGAAGAACCCCGTGGGCGGAGCGAAGGGTGGCGTGAGAAGAACTCGTGCCCAGGGGATGGCGCTGATCAGGCCCAGTGCACTGCCGAGGAGCCAGAAGTGCCAGTGGCGCGATCTGGGCAGGCTGCCTCGGAATTCGGCGACCGCGGTGCCGACGACCAGCCCCGCCGCCACGAACCAACCGCTCAGGTGTACCTGACCGATCAAGGCACCAACCAGTCCCCACGCAAAAGCTCCCCAGCGGTCCTGACGGTGTCGATGACTGATCCAAAGCACCAGCAGCAAGGGTGTCAACAGCGACGGCGGCCACAACTTCCGCGACATGCGGATGGCGAAGGGACTGACCGCTTGGAGCGCCAGCCCCCAGAGCCAGGCCTCTCGCTCCCTGTCAGGGAGGAAGGCGCGGACCGCGCCGGCGAAGCCGATCAGGCCGATCATGTTCAGCAAGACGACCACGCGAGCCATCGACGTCGGCGTCGTCGCCACTCGACCGATGGCGATGAACACCCACTCGCTCATCCCGGGATTCGGGAATCCCAGACTCGTCGGCATCCCCACCCATGACCAGGGCCGCGTCCGGCCCACCTCCTGGCTCATCCGGTAGGACCATTGCTCGTCTTCTTTCCACTCCATGTCCTCGATCCAGACCGAACGCAGGATTCCTCCCCAGATCAAGGCCAACGTGAGAGTCCACCACGCCAGGAGGTACCGCCCGTCCTGGCTGCGCGAGGGTGTCGTCGGTGATTTCGGAGGCGATCCCCTCATCGTGCTCGTAAGTCCCGCATTCAAGTCCGAATTGTCAAATCACGGAACGATGACACTCCGCCTCGTCGCGAAATCATGCCCCGTCACGACCTGGCAGATCGCCTCCGCGATCTTCGCGCCGCCGGCCGCCGAGGGCTCAATTTCATTGGCATAGTCGGCGATCTGCGAGCAGACGACGCGTAGATCGATGACGGGGAACCCAAATCGGCGAGCACTGTCGATGATGGCATCGTTGAACAGGCAGAGTGCCGCGACCGCCGCGCGCTGAAATTCATCGTCGTCCGAACACGGATTGTAGATCGTGCAAATGATCGTCGGCAGACCGCGATCCCGGATCGCTGCCATGAGTCGGAGATAGTCCTCCTGGAAATGTGCGGCGGCTTTCGAGGAGCACGCGAAGCGCCTCGCCGACCGTCGACACCCGTTCCCGCAGAATCGTGATTTGATTCAGCACGTCGTTCCCGCCGATACTGAGGACCAGGTGGCTCGCGTCGGCGGGCAACACGTTGAGCTGCTGATGAACGTAACTGATGACATTTCCATCGATCGCCAGCAGCGTCGCCAACCAGCCCTGGGGCAACCGGTTCCGCACCTGATCGATGACTGCAGGACGTCCGCCAGTCACGTAACGGGCGTTGTCGAAGATGGAGTCGCCCAGGAGCACGAGGTGTTGGCTCATCAGTCTGGTCTGCCCCCGATTTTGATCCGGCGGGTCCGAGGGAATCACGGCATCCCGTCGTGTTCGGCGTCCTGGACGCCTCAGTCCCGCAAACGTTCCATCGCGTCGCGAAACCGCCCGAATGGCATGACTCGGTCGCCGCATGCCGATCCGAATGACAAGCCGGCCGGCGAATCGGCTGGATTATAACACGATCGTGTCCACTGCTGGAACGACGCTCGGTTCATGCGTGACGAATGGTGGCCCTTTCCTGCGCCTTGTCTGTGGTAATCTGTCTGTTGCCAGAGAGATTGCTCGGAGGCTCGGCGCCCGCTTCGGGCTGCGTAATCGCAGAGGGGCGATCGCATCAACATGATGCCACCCAAGACCTATGGACCAACACGATCTCGAGTCAGGCGTCGAAATCGGCGATTTCCGGATCGAGAGCCGCCTCGGGGCGGGTGGCATGGGGATCGTCTACCGAGCTCGCCAAATCTCGCTCGACCGCATCGTTGCGCTCAAGGTCCTGGGAACGGCGTTGAACCGGGATGCGGACCGGATGCGGTTCCATCGCGAGGCGCAGGCGGTGGCGAAGCTCCACCACCCCAGTATCGCAGGCGTGCACTTCATCGGTCAGGATCGACACGTCTGCTACATGGCCATGGAGTTCATCGACGGCCTTCCGCTCCGCGACGTCATCGACCGTCTCGCGGCCGGGCACGACGTCGGCCTGACGATCGACCGTGCGCTCGGGGAAGTGCAGCCGCGGGAGGCCGTACCACGGGAGGTGCGCTTCGACGAACCGACAGCGGACTTTGTCCGCACCGCAGACCACCCTGCCGATGATGTGCCAGACGATGAGCGGGCCCTGACTCCGGAGGCGCGGCAGGTCTTCGCGTCACGGTCCTACTGGAAGCGTTGCTGCGAGTTGGGGATCGAGGCTGCGCTCGCACTCGGGCACGCCCACGAGCGCGGCGTCGTCCATCGCGACGTCAAGCCGGAGAACATCCTGCTCGACCGGCAAGGACATGTCCACTTGATCGACTTCGGCGTCGCCCGTTTCTTCGAAGACGTCAGCTTGACGAACACAGGGGCCCTGGTTGGAACGCCGATGTACATGTCGCCCGAGCAAGTCACGGGGCGGTTCGACCTCGACCTCCGGACCGACATCTACTCGCTCGGCATGGTCCTCTACGAAACCCTGACGCTGGGCCGCCCGATCTCCGCACCGACGCGGGAGGCTGTCCTGCGGCAGATCGTGACCAAGGCCATGCCCCCCGCATCGTGGCGGAACCCGGCACTCCCGCGCGACCTCGAGGCTGTCCTCCACAAGGCCACGGCCAAAGACCCCGACGACCGCTACCAGACAGCCGCCGAATTCGCCGCCGACCTGAAGAACTGGCTCGATGGCAAGTCGGTCACCGCGCCACCCTACCGCTACCGCCTCGACCTGCGCGAGATCAAGGCGGAGCGGCCGGCCGGCATCCTGGTCCTCGCCTTCGCCCACTTCCTGGCCTTCATGGGCTCCGCGTTCGTTCTCTTGTCAATGTTTATACTGATTACTAGAGTCTATTATGAGCTGCCGATCGACTCCGGGGGCGGTCGTGGAGCGCATGTGATCACCTCGCCGGAAGTTCGCTACTACCTCGCCAAGGGAGTCCCCTGGCTCTTCCTCGCATCCGCCTATTTCCTCTGGGTCGGGTTCGGCCTCCTCGCCGCCAACCGCTGGGCCCGTTGGGTCTCGATCGGCGTATCCTCATTGCTGGCCGCCTGGATGCTCTTTGGCGCGATAATCCCGGACCTTCTCCAGGGCCGCGTTCAATTCGAGCTCGGCTTCCAGGCCGTACAAACTGCGCTCGCGGTCTCGACCGTCGCCTACCTCATGCGCCGATCGGTCCGTGACTGGTTCCACCTCGCGAACCGCCTACGGTTGGATCACCGACAAGCCACCGGGCTTTCGCCGATGGCGGTATCGGACCAAGGGCATTTGACGATGACCCCGGGGCCTGGTACACGTGCGAATGGTAGCGGGCGATGCGCCTGATGGCGTTTCGCCCCAAGAACTCGTTCGACCCCACCACGACCCGAACAAGGACACCACGATGCAAAGACGCGATTTCCTCACCACGATGCTGGTCGGCACGGCCTTACTGCGCTCCCGATCGGTGAAGGCCCAGGAAGTGAACCGTGAGGTTTTCCTGGAACGAGCGGCCACGGGCACGCCTCACCAGGGCAAGGTGCTCCTGGCGATCCAGGCCCATTCCGACGACATCCCGCTCACCTCCGCCGGGACGGTGGCCAAGCTCGTCAAGGAAGGTTACACGGGCTATCTGGTCCGGGCGACCAACGACGACATGGGCGACGTGCCGGACTGGGGACGCCCGGAACCATCGGCCAGCACGTACTTGGCAACGAGCGCGACAACGACGAAGTCGCGCGGATCCTCGGGCTCAAACGGGTCTTCAACCTCAACTACGGCAACCACCGCATGGGCGACGTCTCGCAGAACGAGTTGCAATGCCGCTTGATCTTCCTGATCCGGTTATTGAAGGTCGACACGGTGGTTTGCTGGGACCCGTGGGCGCACGACGAGGAGAACCCCGACCACGCCATGATCGCCAAAGGGGTGGAAGCGGCGTGCTGGATGGCCGGCCGGGCTCACGATTATCCCGAGCAATTCGCGGCCGGTCTCCAGCCCCAAGCGGTCAAGGAAAAGTACTATTACGCGCGGCGGCCAGAGATCACGCCGTGTGGTGGACATCAGCGGTGTCATCGATACCAAGGTGGAGGCCAATCGGGCCAACCAGGCCAAGGGACCGGCCGGTCATCACGGGTCGCAGCTCCGCGCCGAGCTGGCCAGGAAGAACCAGCGTCTGCCGCTCCTGGGCGACGACGACGCGACGGCCGACCGCAATTACGTCAAGGAGTTCGTCCTGGCGCGCAACCGGGAGCTCGGGCGGAAGTACGGCGTCGAATACGCCGAGGTGTTCCACTACATCGGGCCGGCGACGCCGATGCCCGTCGAAGATTACATCCGCAAGCATGCCGTGCCTGCAAGGTAGCGACCGGCCAGACAGACGTCACGGCCAATCGATCGTCGAGAGGTTCCGATGGGCGTTGGGGAGCCGTCGAGGCGGCGACTTACCTTCCGCATCGACGACGATGATCACGCAACCCATGATCTCCTGGGCGACCACCGCGATCCGTTTGCCATCGGGCGACCAGCACGGCGTGACGTAGCCATTCATCGCGCCCGCCTCTCCCTCCAGGACGGTCCGGACCTGGCCGCCATCGCGATCCATGACGCGGACCCATGGCCCTGGTCCTTCTCCTCGGCGGAGAGCTCCGGTCCAGAACACGATCTTCTTCCCGTCGGGTGAGAAGCGACTCGAACCGTTGGCGGTCTTCGGGTCCCCGAGACGCACCCGGTCCGAGCCGTCTCTGCTGACCCGTTAGATCAGGAACTCCTCGGGTCCAGAGTCATCTGAAACGCGTCCATCGCGTCGTGATCGTGCCGGAGGATCCCCCGGCAGGCGCGGAACACCAACAGGCCATGCCGCTCGACCAGCGCCGCGAACGCCACCTCGGCGTCCTCTCCCTGTTGGGTCGCAACCCGCTCCAGCAACTGCGCGTCCGTCAGGCCGACAGTCGCCTCCGACATCGATAAGCGAGAGAACAGGGAGCAGCGAAACCCCGGTCGCGTGGCGTGCCATGGAACAGCCCCCTGGTGATGCATGCCGTCTATACCCAATAAAGCCGCTCGAGGGCTGGATTCATCCAGGATTCCCGGAATTCTCGACGAGCGGCTCGGCAAGTCCTGCCGACCGTTCGCGATATCACGCATGGCTGAGGTTGTCTGAAGTGGTTCGGCAGGGGCTCACATGCGGTGGGTTAATCTGCCAACAGCCCTACTTGCCGTAGCACCGTGGCCTGGTCCCAGTAGATCCGTTCGCAGGCGATTTTGTCGCCGCGGAATTGCACGACCACGATGATGTCGATGTCGACCGTTTTATGCGTCGGCGGCACGCCGGGGAGGAACCACTCCATCGGCCGATCGTGGGTGAACCTCGTGCGGATCTCGTCTACGAGCTGGCCGTCGCCGACGACGCGATTGAGAGGCGTTTGCACGAGGTCGTCGGGCCATGAGGGGATGAAGACGTCCCGGTAGAAGGCACGAAGCGCCTCCTTGCCCCGTCCGCCGCTGTGAACCGGGACGTGGTCGACGGAGGCGTCATCGACCATCGTCGCCAGAGTGGCCTCAACGTCCTTGGTGGAGAACTCGCCGGCAAGATGCTCCTCCCAGAGCCTCTCCAGTTCACTCGGAGTCATGCTTGGACCTCCCCTGTTTAGCGTGTCCCATACTGAGGACCCGGTCAAGACCTTCCTCAATCGAGCCGGACCATCCGCCGGGAGTCCGTAGAACTCGTCGGCGGCCCAGGAATCTCCGAGGCGCCTCAACCATTGCCGAGTTGTCGGATGTTGGATCGGTTGTCATCATGGTTCGCAACGAGTGGGACAGACCGTCGTGGTGGTCCATGACGTCGGGGCGATCGCTACAGCCCGAGGTCGCTCACTCCAACGGCAGATCCGGAGCCGACTCGATGGATTCCTCCGAACCCGAACCGACCCATCCCGACCGACCCGACCCCACGTCCACGGGAATCGCGCCGCACCCCGTCCCGATTGTTCCGAAGCGATCTCCAGACCAACAGGGTCGGATCCTGATCCTCGGAATTGCCGCGGGACTCATGGCCGGCGTGGCCTCCTCGCTCGTCGGGGAGGTGATCCTGGGTCGCTACCAGAGCGACCTGGTTCCCACGGTCAAAGCCCATCCGACCGCCGAAGACCTACAACACTGGAGGGATGCCCGACTTTACAGCGCCACGCTGACCTTCATGACGATGGGGAGCTTCTTGGGACTGACGATGGGCCTGGCGGGCGGATTGGCTCGGCGTTCGGTCCTCGCGAGTGCCTCGGCCGCCATGGCGGGACTCGTACTCGGCACGGCTACCGGGGCTTCCCTGGCGCTGGTCCTCGTGTCGAATTTCTACAAGATACACGACCCTCAATCGAACGATCTGGTGCTCCCCTTGCTCACTCATGGTGCGATCTGGTCGACGTTGGGTGCGATCGGCGGCCTCGCCTTCGGGCTGGGGCTCGGGGGCAAGCACCGCTGGATCCTACACGGTTGCGGGGGGGCTCGTCGGGGGGGGCGCGGCGACGATTATCTACGAACTTGTCGGTGCCCTCGCCTTCGCGACCAGCAAGACAGACCTACCCGTGTCATCCTCGATCACGACACGAGCGATGGCCCAATTGCTGGTCGCCATCCTGGCAGCGGTCGGTGTGGTCCTGGCCTTGCGCCAATCCCCGAAGCGCGAGCCCGCCTCGCCCTTGCCCTCTTGAGGTCCACGCGGGCTACCGAGCCAAGACAGGCCGCGCCGGGGAGATCTCCGACGCGGCTGAGTGCCTCATCGAGGAGGCCGCAAACCCGCACTCAATAGCTGTCGGAACTGATCACCTCGCCACCGTTGCGGGTGCCCAGAGACTGATACGTCAGCATATTGATCGAATCCTTGATGAACCTGACGCTCCCGTCGGCGAACGCGAAATTACATCCTCCAGGATGAAAGCTGCTGGAATTGATGAAACTCGACCCCTCCGGCGCACAGCTCGGACAGGACGCTCCGAGGCGGCAACTGCGCCAGGGGTATTGCTTCGAGTTCGGAGGGACGACCGTGTTGAACAACGTATAACCGCGTTCACCCAGTGCCCAGAGCTGACCGTTGTACTGCTTCAGGCCGACGCCGTCACAAGCCGAATACCCCGAGCACGTGGCGAGTGCGCTGCTCTTCCAGAAGGCGTTGCAAGCATTGAGAGCCTGGAGGACGGCGGCCGGATTGGCCTCCGCGTTATTCCCGGGGATCGTCCCGGGGACAATCCCCCCCGTCGGATCGGACGCCCCCGACATGCCGTTTCCCCGGTAGCTATCATTCTTGCCGAAATCCCCCACGAGACCCTCGCCGAAGGCGATCGTGTTCGAAGTTCCGTCGGTGATGGCGGCCAGAGTGACTGATGCACATGAGTTTACATTGTTATACACGCGGAAGACCCCGGTCGTGTTACCGTCCGCCGGGTATTGGATGGTGGACGTCCCGATACTTCCGTGATAGCTGTTGATGTTCTGTTGACCCGCGAGCGCATCGGAAGGGCAGAGGAAGCTCGCGATCCTCGTGTTGTAGATCGTGAAGTTGGTCGCGTTGCCCTGGGAGCTGACATAGCAACAGTTCCAGTTGAAGTTCGCCGCGTTGTAAAGCGGCCCCTGCTCGACATAGGGCAGGAGCAAGGACTGAGCGCTCCAGGCCGTCCAGGTCGCGAGCTGGCTCGGCGGCGTGTTCCCGATGTAGGTCACCGTGTTGTCGATCCCCGGCGGCACGGCCCCAGTCGCCGAAATGTAGTTGTGCAACGCCAGGGCAAGTTGCTTCATATTATTGGTGCATTGGATGCGCCGCGCCGCTTCTCGTGCTGCCTGGACTGCCGGCAGCAAGAGCGCGATCAGGACGGCGATGATGGCGATGACGACGAGAAGCTCAATGAGGGTGAAGCCTCGACGTACTCTCATGGGACGGATCTCCATCGGAGGGACGAAGGCAACGCGATCATGAAATGATCTCCGCCCGACATCCGGGACCGGTGTCGGACGAATGAATGTGGCCGTCGAAAAGATCGCTCACGGCCGATTTCCCGCGACTTTTCCCGAGGACGTGTCCGCGACCAGCTAGTTCTTCTCAGTAGCGGCCTTGGTCTTGCTCTTGGGACGTCCCCCCTTGTACGACTCGATCTTGGACTTCCTGTGGGCTGTAGCTTCTTCGCTGACCTGAACCATCGTACCCGATGTCCTTGACTCGTCATTGCAACCGACCAAGGAGAGATGTGAGCCAATGAATAGAATGAGCAGAACGATGCGAGCGGACCGAAAACACGCTCTTCTCATGGCGACGTCTCTGAGAACGAGGTAGAGCGAAACAGAACGCACTATGCGGATTCGAGTCGAACGACTCCTTTGCGTGATAATGAGACTTCCGCTAACATTACCCAAACGGACGCGCGAAGGGAAGTGAAAGGTATGCGGATTCCGATTTTTTTCAGGGGTCCTCCACCAAACATCGAGAGGGTGGCTGCGCCCTGGCCGGTCGCCTGTTCAGCCGGCCGGGTGACGCAGACCGTACGTACGGCTCCGGCGACGATTCTTCTGGTCGCGAGCTGGATTGGCTTGACCGCGGGCTTTCTCGACCTCGGCCTCATGATCCTCAAGAAGCACTTGACCGGCGACGCGTTTATTCGCCTTGGCCACCATTATCTCTGGCTCATCCCGGTTGGAGTCGTTGTCCTCGAACTGCTGCCGGGGATGGCACTCGCCCTGATGGCCTGGGTGCGGCGCGGGAGGGTCCGCATGGGCTCGGTCGTGGGACTGCTCTCATTCGTGGGATTCCTCGACCTGTGCGCGCAGGCTACCCCTGGAACTCGTGGGCGTCGCTGCTGCTGTCGGGGGGGCTTGGCGTTCAATCCGCCTGGCTGGTCGGCCCGCGCAGCGGGCCGTTCCTCCGACTCGTCTGCCGCACATTTCCGATGCTCATCGGATTGTTGCTGGTCATCATGCTGCTGACGTTCGGCGGATCGGCCTGGTCGGAGTACCGGGCCGTGGCCAGCTTGCCGCCCCGTCCTGCCAATGGCCGGAACGTGCTCCTGATCGTCTGGGACACCGTGCGGGCCGGGAACCTGAGTCTTCACGGCTACGGCCGCCGGACTTCGCCCAACCTCGAGCGATTGGCCGGCCGGGGAGTGCGGTTCGACCAGGCTTTCGCGACCGCACCATGGACTCTCCCTTCGCATAGCAGCCTCTTGACTGGGCGGTGGCCCCATGAGCTGACCGCCGACTGGTCGGTGCCGCTCGATGCAACCTACCCCACACTCGCCGGGTTTCTCGGCGCGCATGGCTATGATACGGCCGGATTCGTCGCCAACCTGGACTACTGCAGCCGGGAAACCGGACTGAGTCGGGGATTCGCGCATTACGAGGATTACCCGATCGGACTCTTCGATGTCTTGACCCGATCCACCGCCCTTGGTAGCCGGCTCGACTTACTCACACCCGCCTCCGTCATTAACCGGCTGCTGAAGACCTATTTTGGCGATAGGTATGACGTGATCCCGCGCTCGAAGGAGCACGCCAAGGATGCCGCGTCGGTCAACCGGTCGTTTTTCGCCTGGCTCTCCTGGCAGCGGACGCGCGACCGGCCGTTCTTCGCGTTCTTGAACTACAATGACGCCCACTCACCCTACGACGTCCCCGATCGGTCGTTACCGGCCTTTGGCCTGCGGCCTACCTCCTACGTGGACCGACTGACCCTGAGGAGCTGGGACACCCTCGATAAGTCACGCATTTCGATAGGTCACGTCCAGATGGCAAACGATGTCTATGACGATTGCATTTCCTATCTCGATCGCCAGTTGGGCGAGCTCCTCGATAAACTGGAGGCGCGGCGGAGTGCTCGACGACACACTGATCATTGTCGCCTCGGATCACGGCGAGCATCTCGGCGATCACCTCCTGTTTTCGCACGGGTGCAGTCTGTACCGGCAACTGGTCGGTGTACCACTGGTGATCGTCGATCCGAAGCGGGTGCCCGCGCGACGAGTCGTGGTCGAGCCGGTGAGCTTCGCGACATTCCCGCAACCGTGGTAGACCACCTTGGGTTCGCGCCACCGCCCCGTTCCCGGGGCGGTCGCTTGCTCGGTTCTGGGGGAGGAACGAGTCCGTGGTCGGCACCTCGGGCGAACCTTTACTCATGGAGACGAGTAAACCGCTTGGGCTCACGAATCAGGGACGCGAGCCGGTCGCGAGAGGGCCCATGAAATCGCTGATTGCCGAAGGGATGCACTACATTCGCACGGCCGATGGGCGAGAAGAGCTGTACGACCTGAAATCCGACCCGGCCGAACGGTCGAACCTGGCCGATTATTCATTCGCCTCGGCGTCCCTCCAGCGATTCCGAACCAGCCTGTCCGCCATGCTCAAGGCGCGATAACCCCGCGTCTCTCCGTCGAGAGGCATGCTGCCTCAGCGACGAGCCAACGCGACGGACCTCGTCATCAATAAGGGAAACGGTTGGGCAAGAGCGGCCCTCCCGTGAGACGGTTCAGCGCAGCTCGCATCTGTCGAAGTGTCGTCTGGGCGGTGGGATCGGCGGCCAGATTGCGCTGCTCCTTGGGATCTTCGCGCAAGTCGAACAACTCCTCGCGAACGTCGCCCTCTCGGCGTATGTACGACCAGTCTGGCGCCTTGACGGCTCCCAGGGGAGGGAGTTGTTCGGGAACGCCCCAGGCATCTCGCTTGAACGGGTTATTCGGAACGACCTCGGCGAGTGCGGGTGAAGCGGATCGCGGCTGGAGCGCTGCCACCTTCGCGGGATGCTCCCAGAACCGCGCCAGAGATGTCCCGGGAAACGGCGCCTCGGCCTCCAGACCGGTCAGGTCGACGATCGTCGCTGCCAGGTCCCGCAGACTGACCGGCTCCTGTACAGTCTGCTTTGTCGCGCGACCCCCTGGTGGAATGACGAGGAGCGGAACATGCACTTCGGTCTCGTACAGACTCTTCCCGTGGCAGAAAATGCCGTCGTGCTCACCGAAACTTTCGCCGTGGTCCGAGGTGATGATCAGCCACGTTTGGGCCAGCACCCCGCGCCGGTCCAGCTCATCGATCAGCTTCCCGAGCTGTTCGTCGAGATCCGCGACGCAATCATCATAGGCGTCGGCGGCAAACGCCACACCCTCGCGTGAGAGGGTCCTCTTGTCGAGTTCCCACCAACGTTGGATCAGGGTGCGCTGATAATTGTTGCTCGGTTCGACCCCGAAACGATGGAGCCTCCCCGGCGGCAATTGATAGGGATAATGGGCATCGAAGTAGTTCAGAAATGCGAAGAACGGCCGCTCCGACTGCGTGCGTCGCGAGAGCCAGTCGAGGAGCTCGCGATTGACCACCGCCGCCCCCTTGCGATCGGTGTCCAGCGACCTCCAGAGGCGCTGAACGATGGGCAGCAGCCCGGCGGACTCCAGCCAATCCTCCGTGAAATAGACGATCATCTGGAACCCGTCCAGGGCTCGACCGACCAGGACGCTCGTCTTGAGTGCGGTGAGCTCGGGAAAGATGAAATCCTGGTAATGAGTGAAGCCGCGGGCCAGTCCCGAATCGGTCGCACAATAAAACGTATTGCCGACGAAGCCCGCCGTCGCGTAACCGCGGTCCCGGAGGAACTCCGCCAACGTGGGACGGGCCCGGTTCAGCGGGGTGAGCCAGCCGACCGATAGCTCATGTAACCATCGTCCTGTAAACATGGTCGCATGAGACGGCAGGGTCCATGACGAGGCTGCGCGAGCGGAATCGAATTGGATCCCGCGCTCGGCGAGCTCGACGAGAGTCGTACTGGTGGCACGGTCGTAGCCATGCAGATTCAGGTGGCCCGCCGCGACGGTGTCCATCACGATCAGGAGGACGTTCGGCGACCCCGGCTGCGGCAACGGCCGGGCACGCTCGCGCAGTCGATCGATCCGATCGCCGACCCAGAGCCATGCCGCGAGGATCACCACGATCGCGATGCAGGCCGGAAAACTGCCCCGGACCAATCGTCGGAAAATCGCCCGATCTCGCTCCAAGCGCGGCACGAGGTGCGCGGCCACGCCCAGCGCCACGACCAACCAGGCCATCGTGTAGATCCGTGGAAAGGCGACCAGGGGGGCGGGTAAGAGCCCAATCGCACACAGGCACGCGCGTGAAGAGCCAGCCGCCGCGACGTGGCCAGAACCGGATGACGCCACACCCTATCACCCCCAGAGCCAGGAAAACTCCGAGGTTCGAAAGCGGGATCAGCCAGACAAAGTGTCGGCTCATCTTGTAAAGTTGATCCGGGTCGAACGCCTGCTTGCGGAGCACGATCGTGCCCACTTCCAGCAAGCCCGCCACCAGCCCGCACCAGGCCGACAGGAAAAGGAGCGCCGACGAACCCCAGCGGTTTCGTCGCGGGCCCCGGCAACGACGAGCCGACCGTTCCGGATTCTTTGAAGTCAGCGGTAGAAACGATCATCAGCTTCCAGGGGTGTAGGTGAATCTCGATCTTGACCGACCTCTCCCATGAGTCGCCATGTGCAGTATACTGGGCCTTCACGTCCGGCAGTACTACGCGATCCGCATCATCGCCCGCACCTGCCCGTACGGAGGGTTGAGGGGAATGGGACCCGAGCGGTAGTCCTGGGCAGGAGACGACCGTCGGCAACGTGGGAGGGGACGAACTCATGGCCGAGCGACGGCGAAGACGGAGACTGCTGATCGCCTTGCTCGGCGTCGTGGGACTTGTTTTGAGTGGCCGGGCCTGGTGGAGAGATCGCGCTTATCAGAGCGCGATGGCGGAGATCGAATCGGAGATCATGGCCGGCCGATACGCCATCGCCTGCCGAAATCTGCAACAGCTCTTGTCCTGGAAGACGGATTCGACCGGGGGGATCATTTACCTCCTGGGATCCTGCGAGCTGGCCCGGGGGCGAGTCCCGGCGGCCAGCGAAGCATGGGAGCGGGTCGTGCCCGGTTCGGCGTTCTCGGAGAGAGCGATCCGGGGGCGCATGCGTCTCCTCCATCAATCCGGGCGACTCGCCGAGGCGGAGCGGCTCATCCTCGACGCCGCGGAAGATCGCCGCAACGATCGGACGGCCCTGCTCGTGTTGCTCGTGCCGTTGTTCACGGAGGTTGGCCGCATCGATGAAGCCGAGCGGCTCATCGAGGCCCGCTGGGAACACTTGAACGCATCGGGAGAAGGGGCACTCGAGGACGCGATCAAGCTTCTACGGCTGCACATCGAGCTGACCCTGAAGCCAACCCCGACGGACACCCTCCGCGCCTTCCTGGACCAGGCGGCTCGATCGGCACCCGAGGACGACCGGGTCTGGCTGGGTCGAGCGAACCTGGCGATCCGGACCGGCGACTACGACGAGGCCGGGCGTTGGCTCGATGCCTGCGAGCGTCGTCGGCCGGATGATCTTCCGATCTGGCACACCCGGCTGAAGTGGGGCATCGCGACCAACCGCGACGACATCGTGCGACAGGCCCTGACCCACCTACCGGACGCGGAATCGACCCCGGCCCAGGTTCATCGGCTCGAAGCTTGGCTTGCGGCCAGTCGGGGTGCATGTCGCCGCCGAACGCCAGGCATTGGAACGCCTGCTGGCGGTCGATCCGAGCGATCGCTCGGCGCTGGACCGGCTCGCCCAGTTGGCGGAGCAGGCCGGCCAGGAAGCCCAAGCCGCCGAGATCGGCCACAAAAAGGTCGAGATCGATCGGCTTCGAGCGCGTTACGAGAAACGGCACGATCGCAAACAGCCCATCCGCGACGCGGTGGAAATGGCCCACCTGGCCGAGCAACTCGGCCGCATTTTCGAGGCCCGGGTCTTCCTTACACTCGCCGTCTCGGAAGCCCCCGAGCGCGACGACTCTGAAGCGCGAACTCGCACGACTGAACCCGGTTCCAGCAAGGGTCGCGGAGCGACGCCGGACCCTAGCTGATCTCGTTGCCGATGGAGGTAGCAGACATAGGTCCTCCATCGTCACATCAATCGATCCTCCGGGCGTCGCGATGCAACCGCACCGATGAGGGTCCATCATGGGTGCCCGTGTATGGGACCCAGCGGCGCCCCGCCTAGCAGGGACCGGTTGTGCGACCGCGAGTCAATGGGCCTCTTCGATCAGGGGCAGAGCGTCGTCCCTCCGGCCGGCGGTCTTGTAGCACAGCGCCAGGTTGTTCACTGCGGCGATCGTCAGGCGATGGGTCGGCCCGAGCGCGGACCTCGCCAGCCTCACCGCCTCCTCGAGTAGCGAGATGGCCCGGTCCAGATTCCCGACGGACCGGTAATAGAATCCGAGATGATTCATGCTATCGATCGTTTCTATGCTTTCGGGCCCGAGCCTGGCCCTCGCCAGCCGAAGGTGTTCCTCAGCCAGGGGCAGGGCGTCGTTCAGCCGGCCGGCGTAGAAGTAGGCCCCCGCCAGATGGAGCAGGGTGTCGAGGGTATCGGGATGGTCGGGGCCCAACTCCGCCTGCCGGGTGGTCCGGGCCTTCTCCAGCGGCGGGATCGCCTCGGCCGCGAAGCCCAGGCTCCGCAGCGATGCCCCTAGCCGGCCCTGAAGGGCCGCCACGGCCAGCGGGTCGCCCACCGATCCTCCCTCCAACTGGCCAGCGGCCTTCACCAGCCGATCGGCGAGGATCGCCTCCAACGGCTTGTCTCCCTGCTTCACCTCGTCCATATCCAGGTCGGCGAAGATGCCCGCGAGGATCTCGTTGCCCTTCCCGATCTGCTCCAGCCGCCGTTGCGCTCGCGCGTTGGCCGCCTTCGCCCGGACGAGGCCCCAGCTCGTGCCGATGATTCCCGCCACCAGGGCCAGCAGCACCAGGGCCGACGCAACCACCCGGCCCTTGTGCCGCCGCACGAACTTCCGCAGCCGGTAGCCGGCCGACGGCGGCCGCGCTTCGACCACCTCGTCGGCCAGGTAGCGCTGGACGTCGCGCACCAGCGCGTTGGCCGTCTCGTATCGCTGCGACCGGTCCTTCTCCAGGGCCTTCATGACGATCCAGTCCAGCTCGCCCCGTAGCAGGCCGGCCAGTCGCGCCGGCTCCGTGCCGCGGTGGGCGGCGATGCTCGGCAGCGTCTCGAGCGAGCTCAGCCGCGTGCTCGGGCGCGGCGGCTCGACCTCACGGACGATCCGCAGGACCTCCAGCACCGCGGCGCGGTCCAGGCTCCGGCTATCCGCGAGCGTGGTGCCGGTCAGCAGGTCGTAGTGGCTCGTGCTCATGGACGTCAAGTTCAAGGGATCGGCTTGGTCCACCGGCGTGGTGCCGGTCAGCAGCTCGTAGAGGAGCACGCCCAGCGCATAGATGTCGCTTCGCGTGTCGATGTCCAGGTTGTTGAGGCTCGCCTGCTCGGGGCTCATGTATTCGGGCGTCCCGACCACGGCGCCGAGGCCGGTCATCAGCGTCTGCTCGGTGAGCTGTGACCCGGTGGCCTTGGCGATGCCGAAGTCGATGACCTTGGGCACGGCGCGATCGTCGTAGAGGGCGATCAGGACGTTCGACGGCTTGATGTCGCAGTGGATGATCCCCTTCTGGTGCGCGTGCTGGATCGCCTGGCAGACGGGGACGAACAGCTCCAATCGTTGACGCAGGCTGAGCCGGCGCTCGTCGCAGAAAGTGGTGATTGGGGTCCCCTTGACCAGCTCCATGACGAAGAAGAGACGCCCCGACTTCGTCGTCCCCCCGTCGAGGACGCGGGCGATGTTGGGGTGGTCCATCATGGCCAGGGCCTGGCGCTTGGCCTTGAACCGGGCGACGACCTGACGCGTGTCCATGCCGGGCTTGATGACCTTCAGCGCCACCTGGCGCCGGACCGGCTTCTCCTGCTCGGCCATGAAGACGGCGCCCATGCCGCCCTCGCCGATCAATTGGACAAGCTTGTACGGACCGATCGTCGTCCCCGGACCCTCGGACAGCGGCGGCAAGGTCAGAGATACGGTCGCCCCGGACGAATCGGCGACCGCCGATCCCGAGCCCGTGGAAATCGGCTCTGGAGAGGCTCCAGGCCCCGCGCGAGGAGTGGGGGTATCCGCCGCCCCCGTCGTGTCGAGGTCCGGGAATGCCTCCAGGAAACTGCCGGCTTCATCGAGGGCCAGGAGCAGGGCCTCGACCTTCTTGCGGAGGTCGGCGTCGCCGCCGCAGGCACCCTCGAGGTAGGCGGCGCGGCCCTCGGGCGAGGCGATCTCGGCGGCCTCGTCGAAGATCAGTTTCACGTTGTGCTGATCGCGAGCCACGATCCGGGCCTTACTCCATCGTCCGACTGGTATCCCGCATGAGTCCCAGAGAGTCGTGGCATATTGTCCCTCCCGAGACAGCCGCTTGCAAGCGGGCGTGACGGCGGTCGTTACACACCTCGCTGACGACGCGTCAGGTGGCGAGCCGCCCTCGGCATCGCGACTCGCCTTCCCGACCCGGAATCCTCATCCGGTGGCCCGACGAGTCGCGACACGGGGCGTCCCTCACATGAGATTATGGCCGATGTCGTCGCCCACGATGGCCGGGGTGACGCCCCTGCCGAGGTGGTTTCCTACGGTCATTGAGAAGTTACCAGGAGCGGGGGGCGCCTGGACGGCCGGGACGACATCCTCGCCGACGTGCTTGCGCTGGACGACCTGGGTGACGCCCATGCCGATGTGTTGGCCCACGATCGCCGGGGTGCCGATGTGGTTGCCCTGGATGGCCGCGGTGCCGATGTGTTGGCCCACGATCGCCGGGGTGCCGATGTGGTTGCCCAGGATGGCCGGGGCGACGTCCGTGCCGATGTGCTTGCCCTGGACGACCTCGGTGCGCTCTGCCGATGTGTTGGCCCACGATCGCCGGGGTGCCGATGTGGTTGCCCTGGATGGCCGCGGTGCCGATGTGTTGGCCCACGATCGCCGGCGCGACACTCATCACACCGATGTGGTTGCCCTGGATGCCCGAGAGGAGTCGCCGGCCTTCGAGGTTCTCGACGAGTGGGCGGCGGGCCCGAGGTAGTCGGACGTGGGGACGGTCAGTCTGGCGACGGGAGATCGGGAAGATGAACATCACTGTCGTCTCCTGTTTCCGAAGTTTTTCGAGCGGCGGCGTCGGGCGACCATCACCCGAGACCCTGGGACCGATCGCACTCCGATGTTTGCCCGTCTACAGAGCCTCTTCGCCCTCGGCGAGGGCGTCTACCATCCGGCGATCGATCCGGGACACAATGCGACGTGCGCGCCGGGAACGTGCCACGACGACCGAGATTCTTTTGAGACTTCTCGCCGAAGACCACCGGCTCTCGACGTAACTATTGACGCCGCAATGAGAAAAACTCGTTTCCACAGAGGACGGTCGGAACGAGTTATGCAGGCGGCATGGTGGTCTTCTGCGAGAAGTGTGGGTTTTTTCCCGGATTTCAAGCCGGCGTGTCGCCCGCAGAGTTGAGACGCTGGTGGAGCCAGGCGCGGGCGTAGGCCCAGTGGCGGTTGGCAGTGCGCAGGGATATGTCGAGGGCCGAGGCAGCCTGCTCGGTGGTCAGGCCGGCGAAATAGCGGAGCTTGACGACCTCGGCGGCGACCGGCTCCTCGGCGGCGAGCTGATCGAGGGCCTCGTGGAGTGCCAGCAGATCGCCGGCCGCGTCGTCGTCGCCGAGAGCGACCTGGTCGAGGTTGACACGTTGGAGCCCGCCGCCATGGCGTCTTCGACGCTTATGCCGGGCCTTCTCGACGAGGATGCGCCGCATCGCCTCGGCTGCGGCGGCGAAGAAGTGGCCGCGATTCTCCCAGGCCGGGCCGTCCCCGTCGCCGACCAGCCGGAGGAAGGCCTCGTGGACCAGCGCGGTCGCCTGGAGGGTCTGTCCGTCGGCTCACGGGCGAGCCTGGCCTCGGCGAGCTTTCGCAGCTCCTCATAAACGATGGGCAACAGCTCGCGCGCCCGTTGCGGCTCACCCCGGCCGATCGCCTCCAGGAGTCCACTCACTTCGCTCATCGGCGTCGCCCCCCCGAGGATCGCCCTAGCTCTCGCACCATTTCCCCACGATTCTAATAGGTTGTTGACCCGGAGGCGATGGGAAAGCGACATGACGTTTCCCCTGGAGGCAGCCTTTCAAGCCGACCGATCCGGCGTCATCATGGTGCGTGGCACGATTGCCCCACGTACGGAGTTCATTCGCATGTCCACCCAGCCTCAGCACAGGACCGATCCACCGGGACACGATTCTGATCGCCGGGACGAGTGGGTTCAGGTTCCGGCCATCGTAGACGTCGAGGGCAACAAGATCATCTCCCTCTATCATGATCAAGGACGACCACAGACGCGGCTACTGGCCGAGCTGGTCCTGGAGGCGTTGGTCGGCCCACGGCCACCGGGCCATGTCGTCCGATTCAAAGACGGCAACCGTCTGAATTGCGAACGGACGAACCTCGAATGGGTTCCGGCACCGGCACGACGTGACGAGGCGGCGCGGCGAGGCAATCGCAACCCGCGAGCGCGCCGAGGCCAGCCTTCATAGCCTCGCGGGCCGGCCACAAAGCGACAGCGCTCTCCTGGTGGCCGAGGATCGCCTCCGGTGAGCCGGCTTGTCGTCGATTCCAGCATCGTGATCAAGTGGTTCGTGCCGGAGGTCCATTCCGGCGACGCCCTCCGCTACCTCGATCCCAACTTGGAACGAGATGCTCCTGAACTTCTTCCGGCCCAAATAGGTCCACGCAAGGGGGAAAGTGATAACTGAGACACACAGATCGGAGAATCGTTCTCCCCGCCCCGAAGGGGCCGCAACATACTAGCCCGGGGCAACGCCCCGGGAACCAGGGTCGTCCTCCGAGGAGGCCCTGAAAGGGCGGCACAGATGAAGGCCGCCGGCCCGGCTTGTCTCGCCCTTTCAGGGCTGGGCTTGGGGTCGGCGACGCGGTTCCGGGGCGTTGCCCCGGGCTCATCTGTCTCGGCCACTTCCCGGCAAGGTTTCCGCGCAGCGCTCCCATTGACGATGTGGCCCTCGTCAACCGAAGACACCTCGGAGCTGCTCTCGACTTGGTCGTTGCCGCAGGTCGATTGAGACTGGATAATCGGATTGCGCATGTGATGGTCGAGAGGGCCGCGACGCACCGCGAGTCCGAAGGAGACCGATGGAAGCCGGAACGGACCGACCGAGACTCATCCGAATCGTGCTCGGCTCCGTGCCGTCCAAACTGGCGCCGGAGCGCGCGGCGGTCGAGCGAACCCTGATGCGGCTCCGCGAGACGACTTTCCCCGGATTGGAGTGGGTCGCCTTCGACGACGATGAGGGGACGGGCACAAGGCCGTTCGAACCGTCCCGGGGCCAGCTCTACATCGGCTTCCTTGGCGGTCAGGCGTCCGCAATCCATTTCGAACCGGAGTACCGCCGCGCGAATCAGCACGAGTTACGCTGTCTGATCTATGTCAAGGATGAGCCAAAGACGGCCGCCAAGCGCGGGAGGGGAAAGTCCAAGTCATCGGCAGCGCGATCCGGCCTTGCGTCCGAGCTGATCCAGAGCGGCAACGCCACGCGTTTTTGCGATCCCGATGATCTGCAAGCCAAGGTCGCAACCGATCTGGGCCAGTGGCTTTCCGAGCACGACACTGGGGGGGCGACCGAGGAAATGGCTCGGACCGAGATCGAAGAACTTCCTTCTCCAGCCCACGTGGCGAAAGCCATCGGGGAACGAGCTTTCGCGATCGGCGGCGATGCTCGGGATAACGTCTTTCAGATCGGCGACGTCTACCAGACCATCGTCAAACTCTACCCTTCGCTCAAAGACTATGCCATCGACTTCGATGACCTGATCAAGAAGGTGTCAGAGCGATTCGTCGGCCGGGCTGAACTTTTCCGACGCCTGGACGCCTTCGCCAAGCGGCATCCCTGCGGTTATTTCCGGGTCGTGGCCGACGCCGGCCTGGGCAAGACGGCGATCGCCGCGGAAGCATCCAAGCGGCTGAAAGCGCCCGCCTTCTTCACCATTGCCAGTCGGCGGCCTGACCCGTCCCGACCAGTGCCTCAACCACCTCGCCGTTGAATTGATTGCCCGCTTCGGCCTGGCCCACGACCACCTGCCGGCCCGCGCGGGCGAGGACTCGTCGTTCCTGGGCAAGGTGCTCTCCGAGGCCGCCGCCAAGGCAGAGGGGCCGGTCTGGATCGTCGTTGACGCCCTCGATGAGGCCGATCCCCTCGAGCCGGGCCGCAACACGCTGCTGCTCCCGACTCGGCTCCCTGCGCGGCGTCTACATGCTCCTGACCCATCGCCCCGGCGAGATCTCTCTCACGACCGATGCGGGCACGGCCGACGAGGACTACCTCATCACCTCCGACGACGCCGCCCAGCAGGAGGATCTCGTCGCCTATCTCAACCAGGAGGCAGACCAGCCTGAGATCCTCCAGGCGCGGGAGGCAGCGAAACCGCCGATCTCGATCGAGCAATTCGTTGCGTTCCTGAAGGACAAGAGCGAGGGCAATTTCAAGTATCTCGACTACGTCCTGGCCGACATCGCCGCGCGCGAGCCGGGTTTCGACCCGCTCGACCTCGAGTCACTCCCGCTCGGCCTGCGGGGCTACTATCAGCAGTTCTGGAAGCAGATGGAGCAGGTGCGGGGCCAGGAGGGCTGGGCCGAGTGGGAGAGTCTCTATAAACCCGTGATCGCATTCCTGGCCGCGGCCCGCGAGGCGGTGTCGGCATCCTGGCTGGCCTTCGTGGGTCAACCGCTCGCCCGCAGAGATCGAGGAACGCGGCGCTGAGACGATGGCGACGATTCCTGAGCCATGATGCCAGAGGCCGACCGCAAGCGATGGCGCGTCGTTCACCAGTCGTTTGTCGATTTCTTGGACGAGGAAGACATGGTCCACCTCGGCGCGACGCACGATCGGGTCGCGACCCTCTACCTGTCTCGCCTGGGGTGGCCTGGACGCGGGCCTTCCCGCCTTGTTCGACCCCGCAGAAGAGTGGATCTCGATGGCTACGGCCTGCGGCATATGGCCGAGCACCTCGAACGGGCCGGCCGCTTCGACGACCTCCACCGCTTGCTCCGACTAGAGAGGCGGGTCGACGGGGCCGAGGACTGTGGTTCGGTCCGTACTGAGAATGTCTGGTACACAGTCCCGCGAGCACGTCTGGACCAGCCCGCGTCGGGGTACATGAACGACTTGATCGGGCCGCACGACTGGTGCAAGTCGTCGATCGGCCGGGCGCCGAGCCGAGCCAGCACAAGGCATGCATCGGACTGGAGATTCGTTATGCCTTGATGTCCACGTCCCTCAATAGCCTGGCTCGGAAGATCCCTCCGGCCCTGCTCGCCGCCTTTGTTGAGAAAGGGATCTGGTCCGCTTCGCAGGGCCTTGCCTACGCCGGTCTTTGCCACCGGAAGAAGGAGTCGATGCCATCATCGGGATCACCCCCCATCTACGATCACCACGAGAGGCGGACGGTGCTGCAAAAGGCGTTGGCGGCGGCGCGGAGAATCGGGGGTGAGCAGGATGCGGGCCGTCGCCTTGGCAAAGCTCGGTCACGTGGATGAGGCGGCTGGCGGTGGCAGGCGGAATCGCCGCCGAAAGCACCCGGGCCATCGCTATTGAGGAGATGGCTCCTCACTTGGCGGAGCCCGCCCATGTCGAACCGGGCGCTGGCGGCGGCGCGGCGAATCGATGACGAAGGGTGCCGGGCCGGTGCCCTGGCGGCGCTGGCGCCACGACTCGCGGCACTGGTCGGGGTCGATGTCGCGATGGCGCTTACGCCGGAATCGGGCCTGAGTGGGCTCGGGCCTGCGCCTGGCGGCGATTGGTCAGGCGGATGAGGCGCTGGCGGTGGCCCGGGAGATCCGAACGAGGGGTCCCGGGCCCTCGCCCTGGTGAAGATGGCGCCTTCTGCCGGATGCGGATCGGGTCAGGCGGTCGCTCGCGGTGGCACTCGACGATCGAGGACGATGGGCGCTCAAATCCTTGCCGCTTGTGGCGCTGATGCCTCGCCTGGCGGAACTCGGACAGTTGGATAGGGCATTGGAGTAGTGATGGAGATCGAACCCGTGCAGGCTCGGGCTGCTGCACGAGCGAACCTGGCGCCCGGCTGGCGGACGCAGGCCGAGTCGATGAAGCGATACGAGCAGTGCGGGAGATCAAAAACGAGTGGCAGCGTGCCCGGGACCTGGGAGCATTGGCCCCGCCTGGCGGATGCGGATCGGGTGAAGGAGGCGCTCACGGTGGTCCGGGGGATCGGTGACGAACGAACCCGCGACAATGTCCTGGCGAAGTTTGCACCCCACCTGGCGAGGTTGGGTCGGACCAATGATGCGCTCGTGATGGCACGGAGGATCGGCGACGAGTCGGCCCGGGCCCGCGCCCTTGGGGAGCTCGGTCAGGTCGATGACGCGTTGGCATTGGCCCGGGGGATCAGCGACGAGTCGGCCCGGGCTTTCGCCCTCGCAGAGTTGGCGCCCGGCTGGCGGATGCGGGCCGGTTCGAGCAAGCGTTGAGTCTGGCGCATGGGGTCGCCGATGAGTCTGCCCGGGCCTTCGCTCTCGCGGAGTTGGCGCCTCGATTGGCGGATGTGGGTCGGCTTGAGGAGGCACTGTTGCTGGCGCGGGGGATCGAGCGGGAGTGGGCTCGGGCCAGGGCCTGGCTACGATCGGTGAAGTGGATGAGGCGCTAGGGATCGCACGAGAGTCAGGCGACCCGTGGGCCCGGGTCGCCGCCTTGGCGTCGGTGGCGCCGCGCCTGACGGAGCTGAGTCAAGTGGAGGCGGCGATGGCGATAGCACGGAGCACCGGCGACGAGTTAGGCCGCGTACACGCCCTGGCAGCGCTGTTACCCCGCCTGGCGGAGTTGGGCCAGACCGATGACGCACTGGCAAACGCGAGGCGGATCGGCGACGACTGGGTGCTGGCTCGTACACTAGCGGCGCTGGGTCGAGTGGATGAGGCGTCGGCGGTGGCGCGGGATATTCAGCACAACGAGTCCCGGGCTGCTGCCCTGACGGCAGTGGCACCCCGGCTGGCGGCGCTGCCACACACACGGCTGTCCCTACTTTGGTCAGAAACGCTCCGACTTCTCGCGACGCGATCGCGCAGCGACCTCCTTTCCGACCTCGCGTCGCTCGCGCCGCTGATCCCGCGCCTGGGCGGTTCAGAAGCGATCGCCGAGACCTGTACTGCAATCGAAGAAGTCGGCCGCTGGTGGCCGTGAGCCACGGACGGAGCGAACCACCCCAATCGCGAGGTGTTCATGGCCGAGACCTTCGATCAAGGATACGCCCTGCTCATCGGCGTCGGGCAGGCCCAGTACGATAAGTGGTCACTCCCAGTGACCGTGAAGGACGCCCAGGCGATCCAGGCCGTGCTCATCGACCAGAGCCTCTGCGCCTATCCCGAAGACCATGTGCGGCTGCTTCACGATCGACAGGCCACTCGCGACGCGATCCTTGAGGGACTGGACTGGCTGGCCCAGCAAGTCGCCGCCGACCCGCACGCGACCGCGGTCGTCTACTTTTCCGGCCATGGCTGGCTCAATAAGGGGACCAGCCGCTACTTCCTGATCCCTCATGACGCCGATCCGCTCGACGTTCCCCGCTCGGCCATTCCGGCACCGGAGTTCATCAAGCTACTGCGCCGGATCAAGGCAGAGCGGCTGCTGGCAATCCTGGATTGCTGCCACGCCGAGGGTATGGCCACGGCCAAAGGGGGTCAAGCCGCCATCAAGTTCCCCAAGGATCTTGTCCCGGCGCCCCCACCCAAGGCGGTGGTTGATGTGCTCAAACAGGGCGCGGGGCGAGCCGTCTTCACCTCATCGGGTGGCCAACAAAAGTCGTGGGTGCGGCCCGATGGGACGATGAGCGTCTACACCTACCACCTCATCGAGGCCCTGCAAGGTGCCAACAATCGGCCGGGCGAAACGACCGTCAAACTCTCCGACCTGATGAATTACCTGGGCAAGGCCGTGCCCGAGAGTGCTCGGAAACTTTGCAACGCCGAGCAAGAGCCGCACTTCGATTACAACGCCACGACGGACTTCCCCGTGGCGCTCCTCCGCGGTGGTAAGGGACTCCCGGCGGGTGGGTGGTCGGCCTACGAAAAGCAAGCCCATGTGACCATCGGGCGGATCGTCCAGGCCATCGGGGAACGGTCATTCGCCGCCGGCGGAGATGTCTCCGGCAACATCATCATCCTGGGCGATCGGAATGAGATCACCCGTGAGATTGACTCGGAGGGCTTGGAGTTCGTTGGGATGGGTGGCCATCGTCCCAAGAAGGGTGGCGGCGGGTCGTCGAAAGGGCTTGAGGCCGGAGGAACCAGCGTCGCGAAATACAGCGCCGATGCGAGTCTCCCTCGCGTCTACCCGGTCTGGTACGGTACCAATCGGAGTTATCGCGATTCGTCCGATACGTCCGCGGGGTATTCCGGCGATCGCGAGAGTCAGAACGTCGTTCATTACGGGAAATGTCTGGTCGCGATCCCCAAGTCGCACCAGTTCGGTTCGGTCGGCTCCGCCTGGTGGAAGCGCTGGCTCATCTGGAAAGATGATCGGCTCCGCATCGTCCAGCGGGATGAGATCGCCAGGGACGCATTCTGGAAGGCCATCCGGCGCGAGCTGACCCCGGACGATGCTGATGAGCCGCAGGTCCTTGTCTATCTGCACGGATACAACGTCTCGTTCGACGAGGCAGCCATCCGCGCGGCCCAGATCGGCTTCGACCTGAAAGTCCCGGGCGCGATGTCGTTCTTCAGTTGGCCGTCGCGGGGCGCACTCAAAGGCTATGCTTCCGATGAAGCCAGCATCGAGGCCAGCGAGGCCGCGATCACTGATTTCCTCGTCCACCTCGCGACCGACAGCGGCGCGGCCCGCCTTCACGTGATCGCCCACAGCATGGGCAACCGCGGCCTATTGCGGGCGATCCAGCGGATCACAGCCCAGGCAGCCTCAACGGCGGGAATTCGCTTCGGCCAGATGTTCCTCGCAGCTCCCGATCTCGACGTCGGCCTTTTCCGCGACCTGGCAACCCTCTATCCCAAGATTTCGGAGCGGACAACGCTCTATGTCTCCGCTCGCGACCGCGCCCTGGAAGCCTCGCACTGGATTCACCAGTTCGATCGCGTGGGGTATGCCCCGCCGGTCACGGTCGTCGATGGCATCGATACGGTCGAGGTCACCGGGTTGGACCTCTCCATCCTCGGGCACGGTTACTTCGCCGAGGCTCACGGCGTCCTCTACGACATGTATCACCTGCTGGGGCAGAACACCGATCCCCGATCGCGCATTCGACTTCACCCGAAGCGAACCCCCGATGGGCGCCCCTTCTGGGCGATCGTGTGATCGTATCTTCCACGACGAGGGTCAGACGTTTCAACCGTCGGACGAACCACGACCGCGAGCCTCGAGCAGAATGCAGCCGCGCAGTCATCATGGTCCTGGAAAAACGCGACGAATGTAGAGAGTCCTCGCCGAAAACCATCCGTCCCCGTGCCCGTCAGCGCTGGCGCCGAGCTGGCCGCGAGGAGGCCCTCCGCTCGGTTCACACCAGTCCTCCATTCCTTCCTCTGCCGTCAAGAGGCCGACGCAGCCGCGCAGTCTCCTATCAATTTTTTTTTGCGAAAATCTCTATCTCTTACCGCTGTTTATCGTTCGGGCGCAAAAATCGTGCATCCGTGACTAGGTGCATTAACGGTTTTCCAAAGTTGAGGCATACTGAAAAGTAGAGGTGCGCACAATCACTTTCCCGCCGTCTCCGAGGCGCCAAAAACTCATGTCCGGGGATACCATAACCCGTCGGCGACCGGTCGCCAAACTCGACCGGATTGACCCGGCAGGCGTTCGTACCGAACTCGGTTCCGGCCAACAAGATCAGGGAGGGGCGCGTTCTCCTTTTATGACTGAGCGTGCCACGTTGTGCCACGATCCGCGCCTCAGGCCGGTCCCTGGGAGTCGAACGAGCCGGGCGCCGGGTAGTCCCCGTACTTCGCGGCGTTGAGGGGGTCCTGGGGACCGGCAATCCCACTACCGCGCTGTCCCCGTGGGGATCGCCGAGGACTTCGATCGTTGGCTGGCGGACTTACTGGATGATTGCAACCCTCCATCGAGCCTGCGCCTGTGATCGATTGCACTCACCCAAAACCATAGGTCCTCACCAACTTGGGTCCATGTCCCAAAACGGAATCCTCGGATGGAATCCGACTCGCTATACATTAGAATAGAACCATCAGGATCCAGCCTTTGGCAGAAAGCTTGTGACGATGGATGATCCAGGTTCGCAACAATTACAAAACTCGAAGAACGGACCCAAAGGATCACTCGAACCCCAAGAACGAACCCAACCGCCCAGCCCTATCTCGCGAAACGAAGCCAGCGCGACCCCGAAACTCAAGGAACGAACCCAGCAAACTGGCCCCGACTCATGAAATAAACCCACACTCGGCATGAATGCGTGCGTGCAGTGACCTTGATTGAGTCGATCGAGCCGGTCAAGAGACGACACCCACGATTGTAGTTGGCAGCCGGGGGTCGGAAACGAATAATGACGGGATTGCAACGCCTCCCATCGCGATTCGGGATCTCTCATCCATGTCCAAATTCCAGCTTGTGAGCCCGTTCCCGCCGGCCGGCGATCAACCTCAGGCGATCGAGAGCCTGGTGGATGGACTGAGCAAGGGGCGATCCAATCAAACGCTATTGGGGGTCACCGGCTCTGGAAAGACGTTCACCATGGCCAACGTGATCGCCCAGTATGGGCGTCCCGCGCTGGTCATGTCGCACAACAAGACCCTGGCCGCCCAGCTCTATGCCGAATTCAAGGACTTCTTCCCGCACAACGCCGTGCGATACTTCGTCAGCTACTACGACTATTACCAGCCCGAGGCGTATATCCCTCAGCGCGACATCTATATCGAGAAGGATGCCGCGATCAACGACGAGATCGAGCGCCTCCGTCTGGCCTGCACCAGCGCGCTGGTCAGTCGCGACGATGTGATTGTCGTGGCCAGCGTGTCGTGCATTTACGGGTTAGGTTCGCCGGACGACTACCGCAAGATGATGGTTCGGCTTAAGTTGGGAGATATGATCGACCGCGACGAGATGCTTCGGAAGTTCGTGGATATCCAGTACGACCGGAATGACGTGTCGTTCGAACGGGGTAAATTCCGCGTGCGCGGCGATGTCGTCGAGCTCTGGCCGGCTTATGAGGAGTTCGGCTACCGGATCGAGCTGTTTGGCGACGAGGTCGAGCGGCTGGCGACGATCGAGCCCGTCTCCGGCTCCGTCCTGGAGACGCACCAGGAGATGTACGTCTACCCGGCCAAGCACTTCGTCCTACCCGAAGAGCGGATCAAGGGGGCCGTGGAGGCCATCAACGAGGAGCTGGAGCAGCGGCTCAAGGAACTGAAGGAGCAAGGAAAACTCCTGGAGGCCCAGCGACTGGGTGCTCGGACCCGATACGACATGGAGATGCTCCTCGAGGTCGGATATTGCTCGGGCATCGAGAATTACTCCCGGCCCCTCTCGGGACGCAAGCCGGGTGAGACCCCCAGTACGCTACTCGACTTCTTCCCCGCCGATAGCCTGATCTTCCTGGACGAATCGCATGTGACCGTCCCACAGATCCGGGGGATGTTCGCCGGCGAC
Organism: uncultured Planctomycetota bacterium; assembly: GCA_963845755.1. Taxonomy (GTDB): domain Bacteria; phylum Planctomycetota; class Planctomycetia; order Isosphaerales; family Isosphaeraceae; genus CAWJTV01. The sequence continues at coordinate 194,268 of CAWJTV010000005.1, read as the reverse complement.
TTCAGCCGCAAGAGCACGCTGGTCGAACCACGGGTTCCGGCTCCCCAGTGCACTGGACAACCGACCCTTGCGGTTCGACGAGTGGGAGAAGAAATTCGAGCGGCGGCTGTACGTCTCGGCCACGCCGGGCGACTACGAGGTCGCGATGTCCGGCGGCGAGGTCGTCGAGCAGGTGATCCGGCCGACGGGGTTGGTCAACCCGATCGTGCGCGTGGAGCCGCGCGCGGGCAGGTCCCGGCGCTCCTCAACGAGATCAGGGCCCGAGCGGCCAGGAGCGAGCGGGTCCTGATTACGACCCTCACCAAACGCCTGGCCGAGGATTTGTCGCGCTACCTCAAGGAGCAGGGCCTGCGCTGCAAGTGGCTGCACTCGGAGCTCGATGCCTTCGAGCGGGTCAGTATCCTCCGCGAGCTGCGCGAAGGGGCCTTCGATGCCCTCGTGGGCGTCAACCTGCTGCGCGAGGGGCTCGACCTGCCCGAGGTGTCGATGGTTTGTATCCTCGACGCCGACAAGGAGGGCTTCCTCCGCAGCGAGACCTCGCTCATCCAGACCATCGGTCGCTCGGCCCGCCACGTCAACGCCGAGGTCGTACTTTACGCCGACAAGATCACGGCCTCGATGCAGCGCACCATCGACGAGACCAACCGCCGGCGCACCCTGCAACTCGCCTACAACCAGGAGCACGGCATCACGCCCGAGTCGATCAAGAAAGCGATCCGTCGGGGCATCGAGGAGCAGATCCAGGCCAGGACCATCGTGCGCAAGGCCGCCGGCCGCGACGAGGCCACTGACGCTACCGAAGAGTACCTCACCGCCCTCGAGGCCGAGATGCTCGAGGCGGCCGAAAAGCTAGAATTCGAACGCGCCGCGGCCCTCCGGGACAAGATCCTCGAGCTTCGTTCGTCCCAGGGTGACGGTCCTCGACGTCCCGCCGCAACCCCGCAGGCGGAGGGAGCCCGATCCCGTGCCAAGACCAGGTCCGGGCGACGTCGTTAGTGGTTGGCGTTACCTTCAGCCGGCCTTTTCCTCATGAGGATCGCACCCCACCGTGTCCATCAAGGGGTTGACGGCTCACTGGTGTCGAAGGGCGATGGGCGAGTATGATGAGGAAGCTTGGGACCTCGGAGCGTCGGCTCTGAAGCGAGGCGGGCTCAAGCGGAAATGAACGTCATATCATCCTTATAAACGACCTGCTAGTCACTCGCCACTAGCCAGTAGCCACCAGGGAGATCTTCATGCCGTTGTGGTTTCGGATTTCGAATTCCAGAGTGTGGTTTGGACTCGCGGCCGCCCTGATGGGGCTTCCTTCGATCGGGTGCGACTCGGTCGACTTCGCGCCTCCGCCACCGCCGGAGCTGAGGGCGGCCGAGCGTGGCAATTCTCCGGGCTTGGTTTCGGGATCCACGCCGACAAATCCCAACTTGCTGGGGTCCGCGGGGTCGGGCGTGAAAAGTATCGAAGTGATACTGAACCCCGACCTGGATCGCAGCGAGCTCGATGTGGAGGCCAACTCGGCGAGGGTCCAGGCCGGCTACGACAAGGCTCGAATCCACCTCCCGATCCCGGCAGAGGAAGTCGCCTCAGAAAGCTCGGGAAAGCCAGGCTCCACGCCCAAGAGTCAGGCCGCGCTGATTCGCGAGGCCCTCGCGCGGCAGCCGCGTCCCCAGGTCGTGATCGTCGAGCCAGCCAACCCTGCGGACAAGGACCTCGCCCTGGCCATTCAGGAAGCACGTACCGCGAAAGTGCCCGTCGTACTGGTGGGCCGCCCGTTGTCCGGCGGCGCTGACTCGCCGGGGGCTGCGACCGGACCAGTCCCGATCCTCGTGACGCCTCCGCCGTTCATCGTTTCCGCCCGGCACCTGGTCACCGCCTCGATCCGCAATGCCAAGAATGCCAAGCTCAAACCCGAGGGAGGCGAAGTTTTCCTGATCAATACAGCGGGGGATGCCTTGCTTCCCGACCGAATCGCGGCAGTCCGCGATGCCCTCAAGGAGGCAGGAGTGACCTCGATCCAGGAGATCCGCTTCGCCCAGGAGAGCCAGGTCGCGGGGAAACTCCTGACCGAGCGCCTCAAGGCGGATCCGAAGCCGTCGCTGGTGTTCTCATTCGATTTCGCCAGCACCACGGGGAGCAACTCCGTAGCCAGTGAAATCGCGGTCGAGCGGCCCTTTATCCAGGCCGGGTATACCTCGGAAGACAATCTCCTCAGGCTGGCCGTGGCGGGCGAGTTTGCGGCCCTCGGCCACTATATCCCGGCTCGCCTGATCCGAAGGGCGATCTCCGTGGCGGTCGCTCTGGCCCAGAAGCAGGAGGTCCCCAATCCGGTGGAAATCCCCATCGCGATCCACGAATCGCCATCGAATTCCGGCGCACCTCAAATGCAGGTCCAGTCGAAGAACCGGACGAGAGCAGGTCCTCCACGCGAGTGAGTCCAACGGTCGGCAACGTCTTCGGTTCGCGATCGTTGAGGCCGGTCCGATGTCAGAGTGCGGTATTCTCCAGCACCTTGGCCAGTTCGCCCACGAACTGGCCGATCTCGCGGACAACCTCGGGACGGGGCCGATTGATCGCCTCGGCCAGTCAACGTACGATCGCACTGCCGATGATGAGGCCGTCCGCGACCGGGGCCAGGTGCCGCACCTGATCGGGTCCGCTAATTCCGAAACCGATGCAGATGGGGAGGTCCGTCTCGGTCCGCAGCCAGCCGACGGTCTCCACCAGTTCGGAGGGGAGGGTTTTCCGCTCGCCGGTGATCCCGGCCACCGTGACGTAGTAGATGAAGCCGGTCGTCGATCGCGCGATCGCGACGGCTCGGTCACGCGGGGTCGTCGGCGTGATGAGCTGGATCAGCTTGAGGTTACGCCGGGTCGCCTTCTCGATCAACGACAGCGATTCCTCGATGGGTAAATCCGGGACGATCAGCCCGTCGAACCCGGCGGTCGCCGCGTCGTTGAGGAAGCGCTCGATACCCATGCGGTGGATGATCGCGTAGGAGACCATCGCGACCATGGGCGCATCGTTGAAACGCGCCGAGCCCTCGGCGCGTAGGGTCCGTATGGTCTGGAAGATATGAGCGACCTTGACCCCGCGCTCGAGTGCACGGTGATAGCTCGCCGCGATCACGGGACCGTCGGCGATCGGGTCGGAATAGGGAATTCCCACTTCGATCAGATGCGCCACCCGGCTCACCAGCTCGCTGATGAGCATCCCGGTCGTGGAGAGGTCGGGATCGCCGGCGGTCACGAACGGCATGAACGCGCGGCGTTTCTCGGTTCGCAGCCTGGAAAAAAGGCGATCAATGCGATTCATGGGAGAATGTAAGGTGCTCGGCGAGCACCGATCCGGAATGCCAGTCGATCATCACGACCCATGTGCTCACGGAGCACTCCGCGGACCCGGCTGCTCCCGGTGAACCGACCGGAACTAGATCGGTTCACCGCGAAGCCGGGCGACTTCGTAGGCGTCCTTGTCGCCTCGGCCTGAGAGACAAACCACCAGGACCTTGCCGGGCCCCAATCGTCGGGCTTCCTTGAACGCCTGGGCCAGCGCATGGCTCGATTCGAGGGCCGGAAGGATCCCTTCCTGTCTGGCTGTCGCGTGATAGGCGTCAAGGGCTTCGCCGTCGGTGATGTTCTCGTAACGGACGCGCCCCACGTCCTTCCAGTAGCTATGCTCCGGTCCAACCCCCGGGTAATCCAGCCCTGCGGAGATCGAGTGAACTCGCAAGGTCTGGCCATCATCGTCCTGGAGGACATAGCTGAAGCTGCCATGCAGGACACCAGGACGCCCCTGCGTCAGGCTGGCGGCATGCTCGCCCGCCCTGAGACCCCGGCCTCCGGCCTCGGCTCCGATCAGCTCGACCTCGGAGTCCGCGATGAACGGGGCGAAGATCCCGGCGGCGTTCGAAACCACCGCCGACACACGCCACGATCGCATCGGGCAACCGTCCGACCTGGGCGAGAATCTGGTCCCGCGCCTCGCGGCCGATCACCGATTGGAAGTCGCGCACGATCATCGGGAACGGATGCGGCCCGACCACGCTTCCGATCGTGTAATGGGTCGACCGTGACGAGCCCATCCAGTCGCGCATCGCCTCGTTGGTCGCGTCCCTCAAGGTCCGCGAGCCCGTCCCGACGGCCACCACCGTTGCACCCAACGTCTTCATGTTGAACACGTTCAACTTCTGACGGCGGATATCTTCCTCACCCATGTAAACCGTGCAATCGATGCCGAAGAGCGCACAGGCGGTCGCCGTGGCCACACCGTGCTGACCGGCACCGGTCTCGGCAATGACCCGAGTCTTGTTCATCCGCTGGGCCAGCATCACCTGGCCGATCGCGTTGTTGATCTTGTGCGCGCCGGTGTGGTTCAGGTCCTCGCGCTTCAGATAGATCTCAGCCCCCCCGGCGAGCTTCGTCAGTCGTTCGGCGTGGAACAAAGGTGACGGGCGCCCGACATAGTGGCCCAGATAATAATCCAGCCGCGACTGGAACTCCGGGTCCGCCTTGGCCTGCTCGTACGCCTCCCCAAGTTGATTGAGCGCGTCCATCAACGTCTCGGGCACGAACCGGCCGCCGAACGATCCGAACCGGCCCAGCGGGTCGGGCCCCGGGACGAGACGATTGAGCGGGATGGTCGCAGGTGAGTCCTCGGGATGGGTTTCCGTCGCACTCGGAGAGGACATGGACATCGGCAGGCAGTCCTTCGTCGGGTCGGATTCGTCGAGACGATCAAGCGTTGCTATGAGGAAGGCGTCCCTAGAGCCTCACAGTTGGGTGGCCCACACGTGAAGCCTGCTCCCGAAGAACCCCCCCGAACCCCCCCTTCGCAAGGGAGGGATATTGATCGGGAAAAGCCCGTTTCCTGTCCCCCCCTTGCCAAGGGGGGGTTCGGGGGGGTGAATTCGCAGCGCCTCAGGGCGTGCGCAATGCAAAAGTTAAGCGCTCTAATCTGGATTCTCCCGACCCACGAAGGGTTCAGTCAAGGGGAAGACGCGGATTGACTCGGGTGTCAAGTCGTCGTCACCATCGCCGTTCCCCAGGAATTGCCCGACGCGAAATCCAGTTGCCACAAGGAGATCGGCGAATCCGAAGTCATTCGGGGTGTCTCGGCCTTGAACCCGGTGGTGTATCCAGGCATATAATCACCAGGAGCCTTGGAGACGGGATGTTCCAGCCGATCGGACTTTTCTGCATTCCCCGTCGCCTTCCTCCAATCCTACCTGAGCTTTTCCCTCTGTCCATCCGGTCTCTCAAACTCACGTTTGAGCCGAAGTGGATGGCAGTTCGTGGCGACTGATCTCGGACGGTGTCCCGCCAGAGCGACGCTCGCACCGCCCGATTCCATGGGGGAGATCGAAATGATTATGAGGTTACTCGCCAACCTGGCGCAACGTGCGATCGTCTTCTGCGTGCTTTGTCTGATCGTCTGGCACGTCACTCACATCGGCAGTGCGTCGCATGGCAAAGCGATCGTGTTCCTCCCTCAACAGGATCTCGTCCTGACTATCGACAATCAGGAGTACCCGTACAAATCCTTCGAGAAGTTGTTGATCTGCGATCTGGAGGCCGGCAAGCATGTCCTCCGCTTGCATCGAGAGCGACTCATGATCTATGAAGAGGAGTTCACGGTCGAACCGGAGCAGGAAATCACCCTGGTCGCGCGTGGTCGCCCCAAACGCGCCAGGCGAAGAACTTCGTCGAATCCGGATTACGCAACGGCCCACGCCGCCGGCCTGGCAACACGAACCATGGAACTTCAGCCTACCAAGAATCGACCAAGGACTTCGCAAGTCCAGTAAGCCTGACGTTCGATCGGAGTTGACGGCTGCCGGCGATCGTTCGATCGACATCAGACCCTTGAGGCGAACGTGCATCAGGGACCACGAGAAGTGCTGGGCGTCAAATCAGCAGCGTTCCTCAAACGCTGACCCCGCCTTCTGGCGCGAGCGGATTATCCAGGAAAGCGTGGAGACCGGACCGGTCAGGCGGAAGGGTTAGAGCGCTTCACGCAGGGATAGCGCACAGCTCGACATGAAGGACACCCCGACTCACCCGAGGCGTCAACGAGTGTCCGACGACATTCCCCTCGCTGACGCTTCGGCTTGGTATCTGTTGCGCAACCCGAGAGTGAAGCAATCGAGGATGGTTCGGCTCAGGTCCGAGGACCAGGAATCAACGGCCCAGCCATTCGCGGACCCGCGCCAGCCCCACGGCTACATCCCGCAGTCGACCGGCCTGGTCGCCGACTTCGCGCTCGATCACCAGGGGCCCCGTGTAGCCGACGCTCTTCAATGCCTGAAGGAACCTCGGGATACCCGACTTCCCCTTCACCCAGGGGCACTTCGTCTCCCCACTGACCACGGACACGGGTCCGCCGCCCGTCCTTCAAATGCACGGATCGAATGTCCGGACCGAGGATCTCGACGGCACGGATCGGGTCCCCCATGTCGTAGAGGATCATGTTCGCCGGGTCGAAGTTGACCTTGAGATTCGGCGACTTCAGGTCGTCGAGCGTCTGGCGCAGCAAATCGGCGGTCTCCTGACCAGTCTCGAATGCGAGCGTGATTCCTTTGTCGGCGGCGAGCTGGGCCGCCTTGGCGAGTGTGTCGAGCATCGCCTTGCGGTCCGGGTCGTCGTGCTCGGGCAGGAATCCGGCGTGGAGCGTGAGGTCGTTCAGGCCGAGGGCAATCGTGCGGTCGAGTGCCCACTGGAGTCGCTCGATCCGCTCGACGCGCGTCGCCGGGTTGCCGAATCCGCCGGTCTCCTTGATGGTCTGGGGCGTTGTGTAGTCCTCGCCGGGGAAGCCCAGCATGGCGCCGGTCATTGCGATGCCCGAAGCCCGCGCGGCCGCCGGCAGAGCATCGCCTTCCTCCCAGCTCGCGTGGTGCGGGTCGCCGCACGCGATCTGCACGACGTTGATCCCGAGCTGATCGAGGAACCCTTTCAACTCCGCGACGCTCTTGACCTGGAGGCTCCAACTGCAGACGCCGACGGACCAGGGCGCCAGGCCGCTCTGCGCGGCGGACGATTCGGACACGGGAACCTCCCTTGGGAATCATTCCAATCGTTGAGTCGAGTGACGGGCGGCTCGTCCCGATCCTTCGTCCCCGAGGGGCACGACGGTGGACCAGCGACGCTTCCTCACATTACACGACCCGTTCGCCACCGGCCACTGGTGTTCCGTCAATCTTCCCGGGTGGCTTCGAAACGCGACTCGACGTGAAGAGGCCCCGTGAAGCGCGCAGACGAGACAGCGGCTACGGGGTGGCAACGAACTCAGCCGATTGGGTCTTGGGGAATTCGACGGGATGGAGATACCGGCCGAGTACGACGCGATTTCGTCCGTCCGCCTTGGCCTGGTAGAGGGCCTGGTCGGCCGCCTCGATCAAGGCCAGGTCGTTCCGGGGACGTCCGTGGGAGCCGAATGCCAGGCCGACGCTGATCGTGATATGGATCTCCTCGCGGCCAGCCCGGATCGTCCGGCTTTCCACGCCCGACCGGATCCGCTCGGCCCGCTCGGTCGCGAGGTCCGGCGCGGAGACCGGCAGCGCCACCACGAACTCCTCGCCGCCGTACCGGGCCACCAGGTCCTCACTCCGGGTCGATTCCCGGATCACCAGCGCGATCTCCCGCAAGACACAGTCACCGGCGATATGGCCATATCGGTCGTTGATCCGCTTGAAATGGTCCACGTCCATCATCAGGATCGCCAGGCCGTTTCCCTGAGTCTCGTGCCGCGCCCCGAGCCCGCCGACTTGATTGAGGAAATACGCTCGGTTGTACAGGCCGGTCATCGCGTCGCGCACCGTCCGCTCGAACATCTCATGCTGGAACCGCTCGTCGGACGAGTCGAGGTGGACGAGCTTCAAAATCACGCCCGTGCCGAGTTGAATCCGGTCCCCATGTTCCAGACGGATCGCACGACGCAGCTCGACGCGTTGCCCATTGACGAACGAACCGTTGGTGCTCCCTTCGTCCGTCATTGACACGGTACCGCCGGACTCAATCCGCAATAGCGCATGGCGCGCGCGAGATCGTGACGTCATGGAACTGAAACGTGTTGTCGGACGAACGCCCCACCGTTGTGCCCTCCTCCGAGACCCGGAGCATCGTCCCCGGCATCCCGCCGCGGAGGACGATCAGGAAGGCCGCCGGCGCGAGTGCGGCCTGCTCCTCGCCCAGGGCATCTTTGAAGGGGCTGTCGCAGAGATGCGTGTTGGCTTTCGCGTCCATGGTATGCATCGGTGGGTCCGAGCCGGGAATTCTGGGACTGGCGCGGAACGACGGGGCATAGAGCCGGGCCGTTCCGGTTACGTCTCTGAAACCTTGGGCAACTCGGTATCCGCCAGGCCCTCTCAAGGATGACTCCCGGCGTTACCAATCGAGACGGCACAATCGGAACCGCTGACATCGCTAGTGTAGGTCGCAGGCCCGACGTGTCAAATCATGGTTTCCGAGGAGCCACTTTGCGCGAAATCCCTCATTCCGTCCTGTGGTCAACGCATGAACCCGCCTGATTGGCGCATCGCGGTCGCGAACGAATCTCTCCTCCTCATCTTACGGTCCGTCCCTCAGTACCGCACGACCGAGAAACGACCTGGAATTCCCTCGGGAGCGCGAGCCTCCGTGCGAGCCGGCATTAGCAACAGGCTCGGACGGAGCCTCGGACTCCCGAACTCCGATCCCCATCTCCGTGGCGTGGTGCTCAGGCCTGACCGAATTGGGAGATCCGTGGAGGCCGATAGCGGACGTCCAGGTGGGGGGTGTCGAGTCGGCGGCCGCCTTGAGCTTTCGAGTCGAGACAGCTTTCGAGGATGCCGCTGACGAGGAGGGTTCGTTCGACGGGGTAGGGGGCCTGACCCGATTCGAACATCTCCTCGACCTTGTTCATGAGGCACGCGGAATAGGCGACGTTGGGATTGGGTGGAAGGAGGAACTGGGTCGAGAGGAGTTCGGGCATGCCACGGACTCTCGCGGCGAAGTTGTAGTCGCGGAGCGCCCCGTTGAGCATGAGCAAGGTCGCGCGGGTGCCGTCAACGTACTCGATGAAGTAGGCGGCCGGCCTCTGGACGAGTCGGACGAGCTCATGACCTGCCGCGAGGTTCTGAGTCCGCCCGTCGGTTACGGTCAACCCCTGGAGGGTGTCGGACCGCGAGAGCGCGGCTTCCAGTAGGTCGCGGGACCACCGGCCCTCGTCGCCGGCCTTCCAGACCGCCTCACCAGTGACGAGCTGGACGGCCTTGACCCCCGTCTCCCACCCCTTTCGACGCTCGATCATGCATTGCATGGCCTCGAGTGCATGGAAGTCCATCGGGTCCGACTCCCCAACGCCGACCATCAAGGCGTCGTCGATGATACTGCCGAGCGGCACCTCGACAGGCGGCAGCCGCCAGGTTACAGGCAGCGATGACCCGGCCAGGAACGGGAACCTCAGCCGGCGCGAGGTTTCGACCATCTCCTTGGCCTTGGCGAAGCTGTAGGACAGGTGCTTGTCGTTGAAAACCGGGACCGCGCGACCGTCCTTCTCGAACACTTGGGCCGCCTCGCGGAAGAACTCATACCGGGGATAGAGGATCTGCCCCTTCTCGTTCCGGGGATATTTCCCGTGCTCGCCGATGATCAGCACCGCATCGACCGCCAGCGTCGCACCCCCGCACCGCAGGGCCTCGGCAACCGTCGGATACACCGTGAACCCGAAGCTCTTGGCCCGCTCCGCGCTCTGGTCGTTCGCCGGCTTCTGATCGACATAAAGCGACACGACGTCAATCGCGGGCTTGTGCCAGCGACCTTCCCACGGGTAGCCGACCAGGAATCGATCACCCATGTGCTGCGCGTGCGACAGGTAATGCCAGACATTGGTGACGATCGCGAGCTTCTTCCTCGGCCGCTCAGTTTGAGCCTGTGCGACCTCGGTTTCCCGTCTCGCCTTCGATAAAATCATCGCATCAACTCCCCTCGTGCGATCCGCCCTCCGCCATCTGCCAGTAGGTCAACACAGGAGGCGACTCATACCGGACCCGGCGCAGGTCGGGCGTCTCGATCCGCTCCTGACCGCGGTGGAGCGAGTCCATGGCGGTGGCGAGGATTCCGGTCGTCAACAAGGTACGCTCGACAGGGTATGGCGCCTTTCCGGTGAGGAAGAGGGTTTCGATATGGCGGGACAGAGGGTTGAAGAAATCCGGAAGCGTCTGCCCCGGAGAGAGGCCCGGAAGGTACATCTGCGTCGAGAGCGGTCTGGCCTGACCGGCGACCCGCAGGGCGACCGTGAAGTCCTGAACCAAGCCCGAGAGCATCAACAAGGTCCCCCTTAAACCATCGGCATACTCGATGCGATAGAGCGCCGGGTTGCGGGCGAGCGCCGGCATCTGACCCAGTTCCGGATAGGCGTTGCCATATCCGGGCCGGGGTGAACTCAGCCGGAAGCTACGGCAGAGGCACGCTTCGAAGAGCTCGAGGTCGCAGCCGCCGCCTTCCCAGGAACCGGTCGCCAGGGCCCGCCACACCGGCGCACCCGCAGCGCGCGGACCGCGACAACCCCGGCTTCGCCCCCTTTGCGGCGCTCGGCCATGCACTGGAGCGTCTCCAGTCCGTGAAAGTCGTAGCTGTCCAGCCCGCCGTAACCGACGCAAACAATCTCGGAGACCGCCGCGCCGTGCGGGACCTCCACGGCGGGGAGGCGCCAGGTGACAGGGAGCGATGAGCCCGCCATGAGCGGGAATCCGAAGCTCCGAGCCGTCTCGACCATCTCCTTGGCCCACGCCCAGTTCCACGAGAGATGCTTGTCGTTGAACACCGGCACGCTGCGGCCGCTGCGGCGGAAGACCTCCACGATCTTCTGAAAGAACTCGTAACGCGGATAAAGACGCTGTCCTTTCTCATTCCGCGGGTATCGCCCGTGCTCGCCGATCACGAGCACTCCGTGAACGGCCAGCCGATCTCCGCCGCGAGTCAGTGTCGCCGCAATTGTCGGATAGACCTTCAGCCCCGAGTGGCGCTTCGCGCGCCTCTTCGCTCAGGTCGTTGCTGGGCTTCTGGTCAACATAGAGCGAGACGATCTCCACGCCCGGCCGATGGTGCCGGCCGTTCCAGCCGTAACCGTCGAGAAAGCGATCGACGATGCCCTGGGCGTGCGACCCCTTGCGGTACTCGGTGACGATCGCGGCGATGCGTGGGGGGGCCTTGGACGGCGCATCCCGACCGACAGCGGCTCCGGCGGCCAGGACGGCGGGGACCGTGGCGAGCGCCTCGCGCCTCGTCATCGGTATCGCGGACGAGTCCTCGACGCGGGGATCGGGCATCGACGAGATCTCCCGGTTGCTGAACATTGTTTGGAGGCTTGTCTAACAATGCCCCGAGTTTGATGTTCGGCGGGAGTCAAGTCAACGGTCTACCGGGAGATCTGTCTCCGGCCTGAGCAGTCGGCCGGGGTTTCCTTGCACTCTTCGGGATTCGGAGGCGGTTCCCAGAGGCGAGCGGGGGGCGTCAGCCCCCTGTCCGATCGACCTGACAGGGGGCTGACGCCCCCGCTCGCCCGGGACCCAGTGCAGGAAAACGCTGCCCAGGTGCTTTGCGACGGGCTCAGAACTTGTGTTAGGATCGGAAGAAACCTACTCGTCCCTTCGCAGACTGAACGACACGAACGCATCCCCGGCCTTCGTTCGCAGTTTGCCGGCGCCTCCGGCGGCGATGACGACGTACTGGCGCACCGTTTATCTGGTAGGTCGAAGGGGTCGCGTACCCACCGGCCGGGAGAGAGTGTTCCCAGAGCAGTCGTCCGGTCGTCTTATCGAAGGCGTGGATTCGTTCGTCCTTGGTACCGGCAATGAACACCAGGCCGCCGGCCGTCACGATCGAGCCGCCGAAGTTTTCCGTGCCCGTTCGCGGGATTCCGCGGGCGGTCAATTCGACATGTTCCCCGAGTGGAACGCGCAGGCAAACTCGCCCGTGTTCAGGTTGATCGCGTTCAATATCCCCCAGGGTGGTTTCATCGCGGAATAACCCTCCTGGTCGTGGAACGGAAGATAGCCCGTGGTTCGGTAGGGCCCGTTTTTCGTCTTCTCGCTCGACCGGGATTCGACGAGTGTGAGGATGTTCGCAACATTGTTCGAGTTGACGTAGAGCCAGCCGGTCGTCGGATCGAACGAGGCCCCGGACCAGTTCGCGCCTCCGTGGAATCCCGGGACCACCACGGTTCCTTGCCGGCTGGGCGGGTTGAAGGCCGGCCCGCCCCGGATCCTCCGCAGTTGAACCAGAACCGAGGCGCGATTCGCTTCGCCGATGTTGGTGACGTTCGTCTCGTCGAGGAACTGGGCGGAAAACGGCGGCGGCTTGACGGGGATGGGCTGCGTCGGCGCTGCCCGCTCGCCGGGGATGTCGGAGGCCGGCACCGGTTGCTCCTTGATGTCGAAAAGGGGCTTGCCGGTCATGCGGTCGAACAGGAAGACGTAGCCGGTCTTCGTCACTTGCGCGACGGCGTCGACCGACTTGCCGTCGTGGGTAACCGTGACCAGGTTCGGATAGACCGGCAGGTCGTGGTCCCACAGGTCATGATGGAGCGTCTGGAAGTGCCAGACGCGCTTTCCCGTCCTGGCGTCGAGCGCGATGGTGCAGTTGGCGAAGAGATTGTCGCCTTGCCTGTCGCCTCCGTAGAAGTCGAAGGCGGCCGAGCCCAGTCCCGCGAAGACCAATCCGCGTTCCGCGTTGAACGCTGAGCCCACCCCAGGCGTTCGCCGCGCCTCGGACTTTACCGGAATCGTCGTCCCACGTCTCGAATCCGAATTCTCCCCGACGGGGCACGGTCCGAAATCGCCAAACCTCCGCGCCGGTGCGGACGTCAAACGCCCGGATATCTCCGGGCGCGGCGATGCCGGGCCCCTCATCACAGGAGACTCCGACAATGATCGAATCCTTCCAGATGGCCGGCGCCGACGTCGGTCCATAGCTTAGCCCGGCGACCCTCGGATCGAGTTCCTTGCGGAGATTCCGGATGCCTTCGTCGCCGAACTTCGGATCGAGCTTGCCGGTCTTCGCGTCCAGCGAGAATAATCGTCCGTCCGACGTGCCGTGAATGATGCGCCGATCACCGTCGGATTTGCCGTCGGACCAGTAGGCGCAGCCGCGATTGACGCCCCCGGACGCCGGCCGGTGTTTGAACGGATGATCCTTGAGGGGATCGAACTGCCAGAGTTCCTTGCCGGTCGCGCCGTCGAGCGCCACGAGACGGAGATATCCCGTCGTGACGTACATCACACCGCCGATCACGATCGGCGTGCACTCGATGGTCTTTCCTTCACGACCCTTGAGTTCTCCCGTGTGGTACGTCCAGACCGGCTCGAGCCGGGTCACGTTCTGACGGCTGATCTGTTCCAGTTCGGAATATCGCATGCAACCGTGATCATTCCCCACGCGCGGCCAGTCAACCGTAAGCCGGGACTGTCCGGCCGCGTGACCGGCGGATACCAGCAGACACGCCATAGCGATCAGAGTGCCACGCATTCGGAATCTCCCGGGATGGACGGCGATCGATGAAACGGCAGTATACGACCGGAGCGATCGGGCGAGAAGCAGCGAACGGTCGGTCGAGGACGTGCGAGCCGTTCGAGTCTTCCTCCGTAGGATCCCCTGCGCCATGCCGCGCATCTTGAGAATTCCCAATTCCACATTCCAGATTTCCGATGGAGACCGTTCCGGAATCGGGAATCTCGAATCAGGAATTCCTCTTCGGTTGCGGCCGAAGGCCGCGTTAGGTGCATCCTGGCTCTCTCCCCAAATAACGACGATCCGCGGGCGAATCGACTCGGGATACGTCCCGAGTTCGTGGGGCGATTTTACAACCTATGGAGATCCGGAACGATGAAACCCTTGCCGAAGTGGGGCATGATGCTCATCACTGCGGCGAACCTGGCGCTCTATACCGGTCTGGCGGTCTGGGGCTGGGGCGGCTGGGCCGCTTTCATGGCACACCCCGCGCGGGCCGGGGCCGTCGTTGCGATCGTGGTCGCCTCGATCGCGGCGTTGTTCACCCGTGGCAATATCTCGAGCGGCCGGCGCGAAGACACTCGGAATCGTTGGATCTTCCTGCCCTTCCTGGTCCTCGGCTTTCTCCTCGCGTGGCTGCCGGCTTACACCGACCGCCGCGAAATCTGGGCGATCGATGGCGATCGGGTGCGCTATCTCGGCCTGGCACTGTTCGTTGTCGGGTGCGTCCTTCGGCTGGTGCCCGTCTTCGTTCTGGGTCGTCGGTTCAGCGGTCTGGTGGCGATCCAGGAAGGCCACGAGCTCGTGACCGGCGGACTTTATCGCATGATCCGCCATCCCAGCTACCTCGGGCTGCTGCTGGGCCTCTTCGGGTGGGCACTGGTCTTCCGCAGCGCGATCGGCGTCCTCGTCTCACTCCTGCTGATCCCGCCGCTCGTCGTGCGCATGAACTCCGAGGAGGCCCTGCTCGAGTCCGAGTTCGGAGAGCGATACGCCGACTATCGTCGGCGCACCTGGCGGCTGCTGCCGTTCCTCTACTGAGTCGATCGGGCCGTTTCCGCCTTCTCTTGACTACTCCCCGATCGTCAGGACCACTCGAAACCGCGCCTTTCCGCTCATCATCCGATCGTAAGCCTCGGAGACCCGGTCGAGCGGATAGATCTCGTTCATCGATCGAACGCCGGTCCGCTGGCTGAACGCGAGCGTGTCCTGCGAGTCGATCGAGGTCCCGGAATACCAACCCTTGACCGAGCGGCACCCCATGATCATCGGCAGGGGAGAGATTTGCATCGACTCGGCTGCCCCGACGATCAGCAGCGTGCCGTTGACAGCCAGGCCGCCCTGGACGGCGCTCATCGCGTCCCCGCTGGTCGCCGTTGCCAGGATCACCCTGGCACCTCCCAGCTTGATGAGTTCCGCCGCCGGGTCCTGCACCTGGCTATCGATGTAGACCGAGGCCCCGAGCTGGCGGGCGAGCGGCTCTTTGTCCGTCCCTCGAGCGATGCCGACGGTATGAAAACCCATTCTCGCGGCGTACTGGACGCCCAGGTGGCCGAGACCGCCCAACCCGAGTACGGCGACGACATCGCCCGGCCGCGCCCCGCTGTTCCGCAGCGCGTTGAACGTGGTGAGACCGGCACACATCAGCGGTGCCGCCTCGACCGGTGACAAGTTTGCGGGCATGAGCGCGACCGCGCTGGCCGGTGCGACCAGGTACTCACCGTAGCCGCCGTCATAGGTGACGCCGGTAACCTGCCCTCGCACGCAGGCGAAGAATTCACCGCGGCGGCACGGGTCACAATACCCGCAATAGCCGCCATTCCAACCCACGCCCACCTTCTGGCCCGCCTGCCACCCGGCGACACCAGGACCGACGGAATCGATCACCCCGGTCACCTCGTGGCCGGGAACCCGCGGGTATTGAAGACCCGGGAAGCCCCCCTCCTTCGTAAGTGAATCGCTGTGGCAGACGCCGCACGCTTGCACCTTGATCCGTACCGAGCCGGCACCGGGCTCCGGTATCGGCCGCTCCACAATCTCAAAGGGCCCCTTTGCGCGGGAGACCTGAGCGACACGCATGACCGCCATGGATCCTCCTTCCATCGTCCTTCTTCGAGGGTGACCTCCACGCTGGTGACCACCACGGTCTTGAACCGAACCGCGTAGCGGCGTGACGTAATTCAGCGCCGTCCGGCAGGGAACCGAGTGCGCCCTTAACTGCGATGAATCAGGGCGGCACTCGAGTGAATTGTTAACTCTAATCGTTTAAGATTGCGGCACCTCCATATTTCTGCGGGGGAGACGGGTGTTTTGTCAAGTTCCGTTCCAGGCGTCGAGGAGAACCGAGACATGAACGAACCGCATTCCAGTCCCATGGATCGCCGGGTGTTCCTCCAGGCGGGCATGGTGGCAACGGCGGCGACCACCGGTCTGGTCGCCGGCAACGCGGCCGCGCAGGAGCCCAAGGCGGGAAATCACAACCCCATCTTGCCGAAGCGGAAGTTAGGCAACACGGGCGTCGAGGTGACTCTGCTCAACCACGGGACCGTCGGCGAACCCGCCGGGCTCAACCGCCTGCTCCGTGCTTCCTACCTCGAAGGTGTCCGGTACTTCGACACCGCCGAAGGGTACAAGAATTCCGAGAAAGTCATTGGCGATTGGCTGACGGCCATGCCGGAGGTCCGCAAATCGATATTCCTGGCGACCAAGAGCCATGTGAATACCCCGTCTGACATGCTCAAGAAGCTGGATCAGCGGCTCGCCGCCCTCAAGACTGACTATATCGACCTCCTCTTCTTCCACGGCCTCAAGTCCACCGAGACCGACTGGCCCAAGAGCAAGGAATTGAAAGAAGCGGCCGAGGCCCTCAAGAAGACCGGCAAGGTCAAATTCGTCGGCTTCTCGACCCATGACCAGAAGATCGCCCAGCAGATCCAGAACGCCGCAGAGGGTGGGTTTATTGACGTGATCATGCTCAAGTACACGCCGTGGCTCGACAAGGATGCCCCGCTCAACAAGGCCCTCGACGCCTGCCATGCGAAGAATATCGGCCTGGTCTCGATGAAACAGCTCGCCGGCCAGACCAAATTCACGGCGGACCATGTCCCTTCGATCAAGGTCAAAGGGCTGACCCCGGCCCAGGGCTTGCTCCAGGCGATCTGGACCGACGAACGATTCTCGGCCTCTTGCGTGACCCTCCGGAACACCGAGCAGATCCGCGAGAATGCCGATGCAGTCCGGCGCTTCGAGCCGCTCAAGCAGGCGGAGATCGATGAGCTTCGCGATGCCGTCCTGGCCTCGAACCCGACGATGTGTCCCGGCTGTGACGGCCGGTGCTCGCTCGCCGGAGGGACCAAGGCCCGGCTCGGAGATCTCGCCCGGTTCTACACCTACTACGAATCGCATGGGATGCGAGGCGTCGCCCGCGAGTCCTACGCCGAGCTGGCCGAAGAAGAACGGGACTGGAAGGATGCCGATCTTGTCGCCGCGCGCGAGGCGTGTCATCACAAGATCAACTTCTCCGCTCTGCTCCCCGAGGTCGATCGGCTGTTGAGTTGAGCTCGAAAGTCTATGTCCTGACCGAGGCCGCATTCTCGAGCCGACTGACGGGCGTCGAAACCCCACCCTGAACACTGGCGGCCCTTGAGGCTTGCCGGTCTTCAGGGCTCGATGATCGCTCGTTCCTCAGCGGTCTCATGCGCTCCCTGAGCCGCGTTATCTTCCAAGTCGATGGCCAGCATGATTGCGTCCCTCGTGCTGTCGCCTTCGTTCAGGAGGCCAGCTCCGGACAAGAGCAACGAAGCACCAGCGGGTCTATTGTGTACCATGGATGATGTGAGGAACGCTCACCCGGGCAAGGTTGTCACTCGACGGCGACTCAATCGAAAACCACTTCGCGACTAGGTTGACTCAAGTTCACTTGATCCTTGCGGTTCCGATCGATCGAACGTCCCGACCACGGGAAGGGATCCGCGCCGCAAATCGGATTCATCTCATCGGAATCACAGGATCTCGGTGCCAGATTCATCGGAAGTCCGTATAATCTAAGAATGTCGGACCTTCCGTTGAGCGATCGGGGTGCGCAAGCAACTGAAGTACGGGGTGATACCAGATGAGAAACCGAATGGAAGCAGGTGTGGAGGCATGGAGAATCCCGAGTTGTAGAATCCTGCGATCATCGAATCCGAAATGCGCTGAACGAACCCAACCGCGGGCTTTGGCTATTGCTGATTGAGAAAGCGAACCTACATTCGACGACGGCCCCAATCGAAAACGAACCCAGAATCGGACTGGTTTGAGTCAGAAATGCGAAAACGAACCCAATCTTGGTCAGACTGGGCAAATTAGCATGAGTTTACCGAAAAGTGAGCCTGAGCACCGGGCGCCGAATCTGCTGAATGAGCCTGACGAGCCAATCTGACTCCCTGATCGATAACAATGGTGGCGCGCATGCAAGCCTTCTCGATATGAATACTGATCGTCGGTCCACAAGTTCGGAAGGATTAAACAGAATGATCCGGATCTGCGAAAAACGCGTATTGATCGTGGGTTGCGAAATATCCAGAACCATCGCGTGATCCGGGAATTGACTCTCCGATTCGATCCGTGGACCATCTGCCCCGAATTCGCAACCTTGAAGGGTTGATCATGGCCGGTAACGCCGAAAAATACCTAAAACCCGAAGTGATCCGCCAGGTCTCTCGGCTGGACTTGCGCCAAGTTCATCGTCGAGGGCTTCATCGCCGGTCTGCATGCCAGCCCGTTCCACGGGTTCTCGGTCGAGTTCTCGGAGCATCGTAAGTACACCGCGGGAGACAACATCTCGGACATCGACTGGAACGTATTCGCGAAGACCGATCGGTTCTACATCAAGAAGTTCCAGGCTGAGACGAACTTGACCGGATATCTGGTGATGGACCTATCCGGTTCGATGGGTTACACTTATCGGCAGGAACTGACGAAGTTCGAATACAGCATCAGTCTGGCGGCGGCCTTGTGCTACCTGATGATCCACCAGCAGGACCCGGTCGGTCTGATCGCCTTCGACCGAAAGGTCTCCCAGAGCCTGGCGCCCGGGAGCAAGCGTTCGCAGCTCGGCAACATCCTCTCGCTACTGGCCAAGCTCAAGCCCGAGGGCACGACCGAGATCGAGGCGAGCCTGCATCAGGTCGCCGGCATGCTACGGCATCGCAGCCTCGTCATGATCTTCAGCGACCTGTTGGGTGACACGGATTCGATCCTCAGGGCAGTGCATCGGTTACGTTTCTCCGGTCACGACATCATCATCTTCCACATCCTGGATGAAGCCGAAGCCAAGTTCCCTTTCCAAGGGATGATGCGGCTGGAAGACAACGAAACACACGAGGTCCTCGAGGTTGACGCTGATGCGATCAAGGTCGATTACCTCGAGGAGGTGGAGCGGTTCCGCTCGACCTATCGAACCGACTTCGTTCGGGCACGTATCGACTACGTCCCGCTGCACACCGGGATGCCGTTCGACAAGGCGCTGATGAGCTATTTGTTGACGCGGCAAGGCCGCGCTTGATTGATCACGGAGCCACCGGCCATGGAAATGTCGTTGATGCATGCGGGCCTGGCGGCGGGTGCGGCCCTGGCCGCTCTGCCAGTGATCCTCCACTTGTTCATGCGGCAGACGCCCAAGCATGTGATTTTCCCGGCCATACGCCTGATCCGAGAGCGTCAGCGCCGGTCGAAGAAGCGAATGCGGGTAAAGAACTGGCTGTTGCTGCTGGCCAGGATGGCCGTGCTGGCGTTGATGGCGCTGGCATTGGCCAGGCCCCGGATCTATTCCCAGGTCCCGCTGGGAGACCAGTCGGTCCCGACGGCGCTGGGACTGGTCTTCGACACCAGCCTGTCCATGAAGTACAAGGACAAGGATAAGACGAGGCTGGACGAGGCCAAGGAGCGCCGCGCGAAATCGTGGAAAAGCTCCCGGATTCGAGCCTGGTGTTCGTCGTGGACTCATTCGAGCCGGGAGTGACCGGGTTATCGCCGGCGGCCGCCCTGAAGCGAATCGACGGCCTGACCGCGCATGCCACCAGCCGGAAGCTGAACGTCGCAGTGGGGGAGGCTTATGGCGCGGTCGCCGACTCCGACAAGCCGGTCCACCTCGTCTATGTCCTGACCGACCTCGCCCGGACGGCGTGGAACCCCGACAAGCCGGCCGAGGGGCTCGACAAGGTCGCCAAGATCAAGGCGGCCAAAGGTGCCAAGATGGCCACACTCATATACCGGCTGACGCCCGAGGAGATCCATAACGTCTCCGTTGACCTGGCCGAGCCGTCCCACAGCGTGGCCATTCAAGGTGAATCGATCGAGATTCGTTCTCGCATTCAATATTACACGTCCAGCGAAGCCTCGCAGGCGCCACCGGCAACCCGGACGGTCGAGTTCTACCTCGACGATGTGAAAAAGGGCGAGAAGACCATTCCGATCCCGCCTCACGGTCAGGTCGAGGTCAGCTTTCCCGCTCCAGCACAGCTCACCCAGGACGTCCTTCATCGCGGTTACGTCGTGCTCAGCGGAACCCCTGACCCGCTCGAGGACGATGATCGCCGGTACTTCTCGTTCAAGATCCGCCCGCCCTTGAAAGTCCTGGTCATCTACGATCGCCCGGCCGACGCCGAGTTCGTGATCGCCGCGATCGACCCGGATTCCTCGCCGTTGACCTCACGATCGAACCAGGTGGATCTGGTCTTGTCCTCGGCCTTCAGCCGCCTCGACAAGGAGAAACTGGACGGCTACTCATGCGTGTTCCTGCTGAACGTGAATCAACTCAACGACTTCGACTGGGGGGCGCTCAACGGTTATGTCCGCCAGGGGGGCGGACTCGTCGTGGGAATGGGGAACCGATGCGATCCCGCGAATTACAACGGCCAGACTCCCGCCCAACTCCTGCCGGCGCAGGTCGAGAAGCGAAAGACCATCAACCCGGATATTTCCTTCGGCAAGCTCACCGACGTCGAACATCCGCTGTTCTCGAGGTATGGCAAAGACCTGGACAGTCAACTCTCCCAGATCCCGGTGTTCCGCTACTGGACCATCAAGCCGACGACTCAGCCGATCGAAGGCACGCGCACGCTGATGACCTTCGCCGACGGAGCACCCGCCCTGATCGAGCGGGCGTTCAAGGGCCCCAGGACCGGGCGCGTACTGCTCTGGACCACCCCGCTCTCGCGCAGAGAGTATCGAACCGACCCCGAGGCCTGGAACGAGCTTCCCAGTTCCTCCTTCTGGTGCTTCACCGCGTTGATGAATCTGACCGTCCCTTACATGGCCGGGACCGGATCCGAACAGCTCAACTTCGAGGCCGGCGAGAGCGTGTTCCTGAAGCTCGATCCCAACCTGCGTATCGCGCGGTTTTCCGTCACCGCTCCGGACAAGAAGATCACCGACTCTCTGGTTCCCTCGGGCCATGAGTACCTGGAGATCCCGAACGCACAGCTCCCGGGCCAGTGGGCCGTGAGCGGGATGACCGACGACAAACGAAACGTCGCGCTCGGCTTCAGCCTCAACTCGCCGCACCAGGAGAGCCAGTTCGCCCTCCTGCAGAAGACCGACCTCGACACAATCTTCGGCAAGGATGGTTATGTCCTGGCCGAGAACGCACAGGCGTTCGTCCAAGAGGAGACGCTCGCGCGGTACGGTTACGAGGCATTCCCCTGGCTCATGTTCCTGATCCTGATCGTGGTCACCCTGGAGAACTTCCTGGCCAACACCTTTTACAAGGAAGCCCCGCAGCCGACCACGGCTCGTGCGGTCGCTTGATCCTCCTTCGGCAAAGGATCAGCAATGAAGCATGAAAAACAATTGATTTTCAGCATGCTAAACAACTGATCACTCTATACTTTTCCTTTTCAGCCTCCATCCTTCAGCCTCCATCCTCTCCGAAGCGAAGCGAGGAGGAAGTGCACCATGATTCCGAAATTCAGCGTCAGCGTGAGTCCGATCGTCCCCTGGCCGGTCTTGGTCGGAGTCATTGGGACGGTGACGTTGATGACCCTGTGGGCCTATCGTCGCCGACTTCGGGGCACGAGCGGCGGGTGGCGATGGGTGGCCCTGACGCTACGGCTCCTCGCGATCTTCCTCTGCCTGCTGGCGGCCTTGCGCCCTTCCGTCACCCTCCAGGAGAAGAAGAAGCAAGCCTCCTCACTGATCTTCCTCCTGGACGACAGCAGCAGCATGAATTTCACCGACGAGGTCCGGAGCCAGACGCGGTGGATGGTCGCGACCGAGATCCTGGGGAAGGCGATGGAGGCCGCCAAGCCCCTCTCGCCGGACCTCGACGCCAGGGTCTACATTTTCGATGCGAGCCTCGGCGAGCCCAAGGAAGCTGACTTGATGGCCAAGTCCGAGCCCAAGGGGCGCTCGAGCGCGCTGGCGCGGCGATGCTGGAAGCTTTCAAACGCCAGGAGGGGACAGGCCGGAAGGTTGCCCGGATGATCGTCTTTTCGGACTTCGCTTCCAACAACGGCGTCAACCCCATGGTGGCCGCGCGCCAGATGAAGAGGAACGGGGTTCCCGTGGTCACGGTCGCCCTGGGAACCGAGAGCCGCCGGCGCCGGCTCGCGCGATCTCCGCATGCGCGACATCGCCAGCAGCTCGACCGGGTTCGTCAAGAACAAGATCGAGGTCCGGGGCACGCTCCAGGCACACGGGTTCACCAACCGAACCCTCGACGTCGAGCTATGGGTAGAGGACAAATCGGTGGCCGTGGCGAAGAAGCGCGTGAAGGTCCCCGAGACCGGCGATGTCATTCCCATAACCGGTCTGGAGTTCATACCCGAGACACCCGGCGAGAAGAAGGTCACGCTCAAGGTGGCCGTTCAGGACGGCGAACTCGTCAAGACGAACAACGAGATCAGCACGTTCGTAACGGTCCTGAGTGGCGGCCTGAACGTCCTGTTCCTCCAAGGTTCGAACTGGTCCTGGGATTACAAGTACATGATGCGGCTCGCTCGCCGGATCGCGAGACATTCAGGTCGAGGGAGTGCTGATCCGGGCGCCCGTACAGGGCCAAGCCGGCTCGGTCAACGACGCCGAGTTCGCACCCGGCCGCTACAATCTTTTCGTCCTGAGCGATCTGCCTGCGGACTACCTGACCCCGACACAGCACCGATTGCTGGTCGAGGCCGTAAAGAAAGGGGCCGGGCTGATGATGCTCGGCGGACACTCCAGCTTCGGAGCCGGCGAATGGGCTGATACCCCCTTGGCGGCAATCCTCCCCGTTCAAATTCATCGCGGCGACGGGCAGGACGAGCCGGAAGTCGGCCTCAAGTTCGTCCCCAACACGAAAGGTCTCAATAGCTACGTCCTTCAGGTCGGCGCCAACAAGACCGAGACCGCTCGGATCTGGGACATGATGCCTCCGATCCTCGGGACGAACCGGTTCGAGCCGAAGATCGGCGCCAACATCATCGCCGAGACGCCGGGTCCCAATCCCGAGCCCTTGATGGTGGATATGGAAGTCGGCGGCGGTCGTGTCATCGCATACGGCGGCGACACATGGGTCTGGTACCGATTCTCGGAGGAGAGCCGGCTCGCCCATCGCAAGTTCTGGAGGCAGGTCGTTTTCTGGCTTTCACACAAGGAGAACGAGGGGGATAATCAGGTCAAGCTGACCCTCGACCCCCGCCGGGTCGCCGTCGGGGAGAAGGTCGAATTGACAGTCACAGCCCGCGACTCCAAGGGGGCGTCGATCCCCAACGTCGTTTATGAAGCCAAGGTCCAGCGCGACAAGGCCGATCCGCCCGTCTCCAGACCGGTCGAGATCTACAACCAAGGAGAGGAAGGCAAGGGCGCGGTTTATGCCACCGAGCAGGTGGGTGTGCCCGGTACTTACACGGTCACGGTCGTGGCTCGTCGGGACGGGCAGCAGATCGGCAGTGACAGCGGCCGTTTCCTCGTCTACCAGGATGACCGCGAACTCGAGAATCCCTCCGCCGACCGCTCTCTTGCCCAGCAGATCGCAACAATTACCGATGGCGAGGCCCTCGCCCCGGAGCGGCTCACCAACTACCTCAAGGGTCTAGACCGGTCGGCTTACACCGAGAACGTCAGCCTCTCGGAATACGTCGTCTATGACAACTGGCCGTTCCTCCTGATATTTACTGCCCTCCTGGTCATCGAGTGGTGGCTTCGAAAGCGCCATGGATGGGTCTGAGAATGGGCTCGTGTCTTGTGGAGGAAGTGGGCGACGACTCAGGAGATCGTAGACCTCGGACGGGCGTCGCAATACCAGGAGAGGTTTCATTTCGACTGTCACTCTCCAAGCAACTGCCCTTGCGGGAATGGAAGGATCCGGTTATAGGAAGACGCGCAACGTTGCAGTTTCCCGATAAGCTCGCTCACGGACGAGTTGAGTCGCACCATGATGAAGGATCATCCTGTCGAAAACCCGACGTTGGTACGCTGGATCTGGCTGTCCCGAGCACCGCTGCTCCTCGCATCGGCCTTGATTGTGCTGCTGAGTGCATACAGCGTCAGCCGCCTGGCGACCGCGAACTCGCCAAGGGACCCATGGGAAGCAACCGAAGTCCTGGATGCCTGGCGGAGCCTCCGGGGATTGCCAGTTTACGAGCTTTCGCCGAACGGCCACTCCACGCACATGTACGGGGCCTTGGTACCGTGGGTCCAGGGGGCGATTTTCCGTTGGGTCGGGCCGAATAACATTTCGGGACGTATCCTCTCACTCATCTCGGCATTGACGGCGGTGACGATCCTCGCGGTGACGATGCGCGGCCGGCGTTCTGCCTGGTTTCTCCTGATCGCCGAGGCGGCAATTCTGGGAGTGAACTACCGTTCCGGCCAATACTTCGCCGAGAATCGGCCTGATATGACGGCCCTGATGTTCGCCTCCGCAGGTATACTATTGCTCGGATATGGCCAGGAGAATCGCCGAGGACACTGGGTCGTCGTGGGAACGGCTTCCCTGGTCGTTGGCTTCTTTTTCAAGCAGACGGCCTTCATCTTCGCAGTGGTCCCACTGCTGGCCTTGATCCTGCGCTGGCGGCGGCCGACTGCATCCGAGTTCCGTCTGGCGTTATCCCTCTGGCTGTATCGATCGGAGTGGTCCTGGGTCTCCGGTCGATGAATCCCACGATCTATCACTACATGATCGACGTGCCCCGGTCGTTTCCTCTCGACATGGTACGGTCCGTGCGATGCCTCTGGGATTTGTTGCTCGATTCGCCTCTGTTCTTGGTCCTGCTCGGGGAATGGCTGGTTCTGGATGGAGGATCGCTCCGGAAGGATCCGCGCGTCTTGTGGGTGGTCGCCGTTTTGGTGGTGACGATCCCCTTCAGCGCGGTAGCGGCCGGGAAAGTTGGGGGCGCGTCCAATAGCTTGCTGCCCGCACTGTTGGCCATGATGACGTTTTGCGTTCTCCGTTTGCCCCGACTCCTGGACCGAATGGAACAACCTTCCTCATGCCGGAGCTCCTGCCTGGCCCTGGGATCCTTTCTGTCACTCCTGATGCTGATGACTGCCGTCCCTCACATGACCCGTGGCCACAATCCAATCGCGTCCCGACCCGAATGGGATCGTGAATACCTGAATGCCGTAGCCATCGCCAAAGCCTTGCCGGGCAAGGTCATTTCTCCGGAAGACCCAACGATCGCGTTCTACGCCAAGGGGTATGTTGGTCTCAATCTCAGCGCAGAATATGACACCCACCTGGTCAACGGTTATTGGCCAAACCGCCCGCCCGAGCCACTCCTGACCGAGATCCTCAACGCCGATCACATCGTGGATCTTTCCTTACCGCCCGAGCTCGGAGAGAGCAATCTCGGTGAACTCGGATTTGTAGAGGTGGGGGATCTCCCGCTCGATCCGAAGTGTTACCGGGTCTGGAGGCGAAGGACCCTTGACACGGCACTGGGCGAGCGCGATCCCAAGCCCAACTCGAGGTAATGATGTATCCAGACTCATTCCGCAGGATGCATGGGCCTCTTCGCTGCTCGATCGACCCTGATTCCTCTCGACGTTGATGAAACGCGGCTGGAGACGTCCCAGGTTGACGTGCACTCAGGGCACTCCAAGATCGTCGAGTTCCGCTTGTCTGTTCGCGGCTGAACCGGTATAGGAGTGACTCCAGGATGGGATGCTTCGACACTCTCCTTCACGGATGAATTGAGCTTCAACATGAACGCCCATCTCCCGAGACGTCCCCTCGCTGAGAGTCGTTGCGATGCACCCGGAATCCCTGGCCGATTTCCAAGACCGATTCGAGGTGCCCCGGGGAGCTATCCCGCTGCATCAACGAGGCTCGACTGCTTCCGGCGGTGCGCCTCATCTCGTCGCCCATCAGCAACTGTCCCCTCGAACCTGGAGCGAAACTTCGACTGTAGTGGACACAGTGGCCCGCTACGTCCATGAATTGAATCGAGGACGACATGGTGGCGAGAGAGACCGACCTTTCAATAAAATACATTAAAATTTATATATAATAATTCTACGCTATTAGATCCGTTGTTCCTCATCCTCGAATTCCGCCGCGATGATCGCAGCGGGCCCAGAGAAATAAGGGAGGCCGACATGGAACGTCGCCGAAGGATCGCCAGGATGGATCATCCTGAGACAGAGGCCGGCCCGCACGAGGGAGCCGAGCGCGAGGAGATGCCTCCCCTGCTCGGGGACGAAACGGAACGAGTGCACTCACCGAGTTGGCTCCGCAGCGAAGCGGGGTCGATCATCATCCTGATCCCGGTTTTCAACGATTGGGCCTCGCTGGCGCAACTGATGCCCCGGCTAGATTCGGCCCTGGCCGATCGAGGTCTTGAGGCCGAGGTGCTCGTCGTGGACGATGGTTCGACCATCGAATCGGAAACGCCTGCGGCGCAACCGACGTTCCACGCCGTGCGGCGGGTGGATGTCCTCCGCCTGAGGCGCAACCTGGGGCACCAGAGGGCGATCGCGATTGGCCTGGCATATATCGAGGACTGTCTCCGATCCGATGCCGTCGTGATCATGGACGGTGATGGCGAGGATGATCCGGCTGATGTCCCCCGGCTGTTGAATCAACTCGAGGGGTCCGGTCAGACCAGGATCGTCTTCGCCGAGCGGACGCGTCGGTCAGAATCCCTCTTCTTCCAGATCTTTTATGCCCTGTACAAGCTACTCCACTACTTCCTCACCGGCCAGAAGGTTCGGGTCGGCAACTTCAGCGCGATCCCGCGCCGGCGTCTCTCCAGCCTGGTCGTCGTGGCCGAGCTCTGGAACCACTATGCGGCTGCGGTCATCCGATCCCGCCAGCCCCATTGCCTGATCCCGACTAGCCGCTCGCACGCGCCTTTGCGGTGAGTCGTCCATGAATTTCGTCGCTCTTGTCACGCACGGTTTAAGCGCGATCTCGGTATATAGCGACGTCGTCGGCGTCAGGCTCTTGGTCATCTCGGCGGTTCTGGCCCTGTTGACCATGGGGGGGATTCTGGCTGCAGTCATCGTGCGACTCGCGACCGATCTGATCATGCCGGGGTGGGCAACTTTCACTGTCGGCTTCCTACTGATCCTACTGGTGCAGGCCGTCATGGCCGCCTTTGTATTCAGTTTCATGATCCTCGGCTCGCGGCACGGCTCACCATTCTTGCCCCGCCGTGATTATTCTTTCTTCATCGGTGGCGTTTGGACGCTTTGCGGTCCCAACCGATCCGTGCAGCCATTGCCCATCGGCGAACTGACCGGAGACTTCGCGCTTTGAACTTGACGTTCCGAAACCAGACTCCAGCCGAGATCAGAGACGGATACGATACACGTCAAACGGTCCGGATCGCCTTGAAAGGCGAACGCGCAGTGAATCAGGCTACCATTGATGCTTGCAGCCAATGACTTCGTAACATCACAGTATCTTTGCGGAATGGGTCTACCCCGATCGCGCCAGCCTCTTAGAATTGAGAGACAAGTCCCCCATACCAACTCACAACTCCAGGGGATGTCTCATGACGACGGCAATGCATCACGACTTGGTTTCGCCTCGCATCGAACAGCGGCTCAATCAGGGTGGATTGACCAAGGAACAAGTTGACGATTTCCGTGAGTTCCTCGATCACGTCGAACGAGACCTGCTCCACCACCGCATCATCACGGACAACTCCTACACCCGATGGTTCCGCGAGGGAGAGGCGACAGACGCGGAGCTGGCCCATTTTGTACGCCAGTTCTCCGTCTTTTCAAATCAGTTCCTGGTTGCTGCGCTCTTGCGTGTGGTCAATGCTCCGACACTCCAGCAGGCGCGGGCGGCCAAAGAGATCCTGATGAACGAGCTAGGCGTGATCTATCGACGGACCGAGGGTGCCTCGGGTGCTGCACGATCGGCTGACGATGAGGACTCGAGGGACCGTGAGGGTGATCCGGACCTGGTCAGTACCGAAGGGACGGTGGACGGTGGCCTCTTCCGGTTTCGAGCCGCGCACTTCGAGTGGCTGCTGGCCGTCGGAGAGGCACTCGGGCTGGGTTTCGACGACCTGGGCAAGCGGCGCCATGGTCGGGACTATACGCTTCACTTCTGCGACGAGCTCCAGCGCCTCTACGGCAGCGAGGACGACCGGATCGCCGAGGGAGCCAGCTTCGCGGTGGAGAACTGGGCCGCCGCCGGTTTCTGGCAGGAGCTGGAAGATGGCCTGCTGCACATCAAGGCGACGCGGCTCCGCGGGTTGAAAGTCGCATTCTTCACCTGGCACAACCGAGTCGAAGCCCAACATGCCGGCCACACCATGGAAGAGCTTGAATCCGTCTTCTTCGATCCTCGCTTCGACGACGCCAAGTTTTTCCAAGGTGCCCAGGAGGTCCTCGACACAATCGCGACGTTCTGGGAAGGCCTGGAAGACGACCGGATCCACGGTGTGGTCGGTTGACGAATCGATCGTACAATGAGGGCGACTCACCGACTTGCTGCGAGTGCTGGCGGGGGTCATCCAGGCGACGCTGGAAGACCACGCTCTTACTCGGTGAGTGAAGCCCACAGGACATGCGTCGGGAGGCCCCTTCCATGAGTACCGATGCTCTGACATTGAAGTGTATCGATCACGTACGAATGTTCGTGGGCAATGCGCGTCAATCCGCGTACTTCTACAGGAACGCGTTCGGGTTCGACGTCATCGGATATTCGGGGCTCGAGACCGGCGTGCGGCATGAGGCGTGTTACGTGCTCCGCCAGGGGCATATTACATTTGTATTAGCCTCGCCGTTGCGTGCCGATCATCCCGACGCCTCTCGTCTG
This sequence comes from uncultured Planctomycetota bacterium, assembly GCA_963845755.1. Lineage (GTDB taxonomy): Bacteria > Planctomycetota > Planctomycetia > Isosphaerales > Isosphaeraceae > CAWJTV01. The sequence goes on along the minus strand of CAWJTV010000005.1, from coordinate 165,555 downwards.
ATCGATCACGGTGACGGAGTACAGTCGATCGCCCTAGAAGTCAACGATGTGCCGGCGGCATTCGAGGCCGCCGTGGCGCGCGGGGCCAAGGCCGCCACGCCGCCCCAAACGATCGAAGACGAGTTCGGTGCCTATGAATTTGCCGAGATCCATGCCTATGGAGACACCACGCACACGCTGATGGACCGCTCGCGGTATCACGGCGTCTTCGCACCTGGTTTCCAGCCACTCGACCCGGACCGTTACAGCCCTCGCACGTTCCACCCGGTCGGGCTCAAGGCGATCGACCACGTCGTCGCAAACGTGGAAGAAGGCAGGATGGGGGACTGGGTCGATTACTACAGCAAGGTCATGGGTTTCTCGCTGCTCGTGAGCTTCGACGATAAAGACATCTCCACCGACTACTCGGCCCTGATGTCGAAGGTCGTCGCCGACGGCCGGGGTCGGATCAAGTTCCCGATCAACGAGCCCGCACACGGCCGCCGCCGGTCCCAGATCGAGGAGTTCCTCGACTACTACGGCGGACCTGGCGTGCAGCACATCGCGCTGGCGACTGGAGACATCATCGCTAGCGTCCGCGCCATGGCCGCCAACGACGTCTCGTTCCTCAGGGTACCCCCCGCGTACTATGAGTTGCTGCCGGAACGTGTCGGCACGATCCGCGAGGACTTGAGAGAGCTCGCCGACCTCGGCATCCTCGTGGATCGCGATGACGAGGGCTATTTGCTCCAGATCTTCACCAAACCGGTCGAAGACCGGCCGACCCTGTTCTTCGAGATCATCCAGCGCCGCGGAGCGAAGAGCTTCGGCAAAGGAAACTTCAAGGCGCTATTCGAGGCCATCGAGCGCGAGCAGGCACGGCGGGGAACGCTGTAACAGTTTTCGGTGTTCAGTCTGCAAAGTGACTCGAAATACTGAACGCTGAATACTGGGGCGCACCCATGCGACAACCACTTCCCCCAATTACGGGCATTCGAGACTTCTACGCATTCGAGCAGCATGTGGCGACGTGCCGGCGCCACCGCGGGCTCGATATGGTCCCTCAGTGGTATCAGGTGCCGGTGTTCTATTTCTCCAACCCGGCGGGGCTGATCGGCCACGAGGCGGAGGTTCATGCGCCCCGGGGTAGCCAGGCATTGGATTACGAACTGGAGTTGGCCTGCGTGATCGGCCGCGAAGTCCGAGACCTTCCGGACGATGACCATGCACTCGACGTCGTCGCTGGCTGGACGATCATGAACGACTGGAGTGCCCGCGACCTTCAGCGCATCGAGATGGCCGTCGGCCTTGGCCCCAGTAAAGGGAAAGACTTCGCGACCTCGCTCGGTCCCGAGCTCGTGACTTTCGACGAGTTGGCCGATCGATACCGCGACGGCCGGTTCCACCTGGAAATGAAGGCGAGCGTCAACGGACACTTGCTCTCAACGGGCGACTCCGGGACCATGTACTGGACCTGGCCCCAGTTGCTCGCACACGCCAGCCGGGATACAACGCTCCGATCCGGCGACGTGATCGGCTCCGGAACCGTCGGCACGGGCTGCATCCTCGAGTTGACGCCCGAACGGGCAGGGGGGTGGCTCAAGCCCGGCGATCTTGTCGAGCTGACGATCGAGCGACTCGGGACCTTGCGGAATCGTGTCGTCGCGCATCCCTGATGTTGACGGGTGGCGTGCGGTGGGTGTGGGAAAAACCGGGTGATCCGAAACTTCCCGACGCGCACCGGCAGCACCTGGAAGGAGAGAGTCCCATGCCGCCCTATTTGCGACTCGGATCGATCCCGCGCAAGCGGCACATTGCCCATCCTCAGTTACCAGGCTTCCGGAGTGAGGGGATCTACTATGAAGAGGTCGTGACGCTTGCCGGGTTTTCGCGGGCCTATAGCTTGGTCTACCACCTTCGCCCACCGACCCGCGGTGCTCCGGCTCGAGCCGGCCGGTAACGTTGCTTTGGACCTCGGCGAGGAGCCCGCGCTGCGTCATCATCATCTGAAGACCGGGTCCATCCCCCGCGCCGGCGACCCGATCACCGGCCGCGTCCCCCTCCTCGGCAACGATGACGTGATCCTCGCGCGATGTCGCCCCGAGAAGCCGCAGGACCTGTTATTCCGCAACGCCGACGCCGACGAGGTTGTCTTCGTCCACGCCGGTCGTGGTACGTTACAGACGCTATTCGGGCCGTTGGCGTTCCGCGCGCTCGATTATATTGTCATCCCTCGATGTACGACTTATCGGCTCGAGTTCGACTCAAGTTCCGAACCGGATCTCCTCGTCATCGAAGCGGCTGGGAACATCTCGATCCCGGCCCGATATCTCAACTCGGACGGGCAGATTCGACTGGGTGCACCCTATAGCGAGCGCGACTTGCACGGCCCGCGCGAGCTCGGCGTCGTTGACCGGGAGGAAGAGACGCCCGTTCTCATCAAGGACGGACGGCGACTAACTCACTACACTTTGGCCAGCCACCCATTCGATGTCGTCGGCTGGGACGGGATGGTCTACCCTTACACGTTCAACGCCGAGAACTTCGAGCCGATCACCGGCACGGTTCACCAACCTCCTCCCGTGCACCAGACGTTCGAGTCACGGGGCTTCGTGCTCTGCACTTTCGCGCCGCGGATGCTCGATACGCATCCCGAGGCGATCAAGGTCCCCTATGCCCATTCCAACGTCCAGGCCGATGAGGTGTTGTATTACGTCCGTGGGCGGTTCGGCAGCCGGCGGGGCATCGAGGCGTCGTCGATCACGCTCCATCCCCGCGGCATCCCTCACGGGCCACACCCCGGCACCATCGACGCCAGTCGGGAACTGGTGCGAACCGACGAGCTGGCCGTCATGGTTGATACCGTCCGTCCGCTCCGGCTGACGCAGGAGGCCATGCAACTCGACGACCCCTCCTACCCTTTGAGTTGGATCGATTAGATGCAGATCGATGTCGCCTCCACGGATGTCGTGACAGTCTACCAGGCGTTGGTCGGAGTGGTAACGCCTCGCCCGATCGCATGGGTGACTACGATCGACAACGAGGGCCGGGTGAATCTCGCACCGTTCAGCTTCTTCAACGCGTTTGGCGCCAATCCGCCGATTGTCGTCTTCTCCCCCACGCTGCGACGTGATGGCTCGAAGAAGGACACGCTGATCAACTTGGAGATCGTGCCGGAGTTCGTCCTGAACGCGGCTGTGGAAGACCTCGCCACTCAGATGAACGCGACCGCGAAGGAACTACCTCGTGGTCAGAGTGAGGCCGAATTTGCTGGGCTAACGATCCAGCCATCGATCAAGGTCTGCCCACCGCGCGTGGCCGAGTCGCCCGTCCACCTGGAATGTCGCATGCGTCAGCTCATCTCAATTGGAGACGGACCAATCGCGGCCAACCTCGTGATTGGCGAGGTCCTGCTCCTCCACATCGACGACGCTGTGCTCGACCCATCCGGTCGAGTCGATCCCCGCAAGCTCAAGACGATCGCCCGCCTCGGCGGGAGCGACTACTGCCGCAGTATTGACTTGTTCGAGATGGAACGTCCATGAAGCACGCCATGCTTCAACGCTCGTCGCCTGCGCAGAAGGGGCGTAGACCGGCTCTGGCAAGCTGTTCGATCGCGGCTCACGAGGAATCCCGCGATCACGACCCAGCCCATGAAACTAAGGACCGTAATCACACAACCGGAGATCCAGCCAGGAGGCTTGTATTCCATGACAATCGTGTGACGGCCGGGCCCGGGCAGGGGGATCACGCGCTGGGACTGGTTGCCGCGCAGAACGGTGGCCTCGTGGCCGTCGACAGTCGACGTCCAGCCGGGCATCCAGGTATCCGCCACGACCAGCAGACCGGGGGCGAGGGTCGTCACTCGCAGGGCAGGGTGGTCGGGATCGTCTGAGGTCCATTCTGCCGGAGTGAACGGCTGACGAGGCCAGGTCGGCAGAGAATCCAGTGGGTCCGCACTCATCACGACCGAGGCATGCGGGTCGAGATCGCTGAAAGAAGTCAGCACGACGCCCGGGTGATCGGGGAGGAACGTCGCGCGGGGGACGACATAGGCGCGCGGCATGGCTGTCGGATTACGCTGGATCACGAATTGCGAATCGTTCCATGTGCCCTCATCGACGACCGGCCAGCCCGGGTCCAGCTCAACCCGATCCGAGACGATGTGCGTGACGCTCAGCCGGTCGAAGACCGCCTGGCGTATTCGTTGCCAGGCGCCCTTGGCCGAAGGGCTCAGCAACCGTTCCGACATCGGACGGACCCGTGATGCGATAGGGTAGAGGGTCTCGTAGAGAACCGAAGCATGGTCGAGCTGAAAGGCGTCGTCCACGTTCGTCTTCTCGATGCCGTGAACGACCGCGGGCAGATCGCCGAAGTACGAATCGCGCGCCTTGATCCGTGCGGGAGGGTAGCGGGCAGGGGAACACTTCGAGGAACCGTTGACGTTCGGATTATCGTCGGTGAGCTTTGCACTGATCGGATCCGGACCCACAAACCTCGCCGCCGGCGTGACCGGGATCAGCGCAAATCCCGACCAGCCCAGCTCGATCAGCGCGACCAGGCCGAACAGGCCGCCGAGATGCTGTCGATCGCGGTCGCATAAGGGCTGGCATCCCAAGACGGCCAGTGTTCCCATGCTCAACATCGCAAACCAGAAGCCTCCATCCTGAAGCACGCGAGCCGATGCAAGTGCCGTTCGCTGTGATGGAGGCGGCACGGCTGGTGCAGACAGCAAATTCAAACGTGATGAGGATTCGATCGTGAGATCGATCCGATGGGAGCGAGGACCGGCATCCTGGCTGGGCACACGCCCGTACCGGATGAGCATGAGAAGACTCACCAGGATGACCGACGCCAGCGCGATTCGGATGGCGAATCGCCGCCAGGAGGCGGTGTCGGCTATCCTTACACGGAGCGTCTCGATTCCGAGCCCGGCGAGCACCGCGGCGGCCAAGTTCGCAAGAAATAAGGAACGGGCCGGCACGCGGAACCAGGCCATCCCAGGAATCGAGGAATAAAACAACGGATACAGACCCAGGGATCTCCCGGCGGCAAACGCGATGGTCAGGCCGGCCAGGATGAGCCAACCCCGGACAAGGTGACGATCGGGATGGCGAGCCACTGCGATCACCACGAGCGTCAGGGCCACGAGCCCGATCGAGAAGATTGTCTCCCAGTAATTGTCGTCGCCGAAGTAGTCGGATGGCCCCCCTAGCGCAGTCGGGCTGACCAACTGAAAGAGGTTCAGGCCGCCCACGTGGTAGCGATGAGGAATGCCGGCCTCCAGCGCGGGATCATGATTCCGGCGCAGCCAGGGGCGAACCGCCACCTGAGGTACGACTTCCACCGCCGCCATGCCGATCGAGAGAGCCAGGATCGCGAACCAGCCCGCGAGCTGTCGAAAAGGTGACCGCTCTCTGGATGCTGGAATCAGGATCACGGCAGTGGAACGACAGAGACACCTTCGAACAACCTCCAAGTTCATAATCCAGGACCCAAAACCAACAATCGAGTAGATCGACAAGGCCAGGACCAGGAGCAACCACTCCTGCGGATGGCCGGTCAGATATGTCAAAGTCAGGATCGGCGGTAAGAGCAGTAGTCCCCGAACACGGCCATAGCGCCAGTCGTGGAACGCCCAGAACGCCCAGGGATACCAGCAGGCGGCCCAGATATGTGGGTAATGTCCCTCGAGAGTGTGGGCCATCAAGAGCGGCGATGCCTGATAGACGCCGGCAGCAACCGTCGCCGCCCATCGGCCTTGGCCCATTGCCCGGACGAGCACGTATACTCCTGCTCCCCCCCCGAGGAGATGGGCGACGGTCAGCCAGCCGAGCGCAGAAGGGGTTTGCAGTAGCCATGCCGCCCAGACCGGAGGATAGAACATTCCGCCTTGCGGGTTGCCACTGAAGGGACGGCCCCCGAATCCGTGCGCGTCCCAGACCGGCCAGTGGCCGAACTGGGCGAAACGTTGGCCGATCGCCCAGTGATGCGGGAGGAACAAGAAAACCAGGTCGTTGCCGATGGGACGCGGATCGCCTCGATTGGCATAGTCAACGCTGGGCCGATGGCCATCGGCGATCAGGCCCCCGGGCTCGACGATCAGTCGAGCGAAGCACATTGCGGCAAGGGCCAGCAAGGTTGCCGCGGGGATCAGCGGACCTGCCAATCGACGTCGCCCGAGCATCACGGTTGTCAGCTCCTTGTTTGGTGTTCAGTTAACACATACTTAATTTAAATATTTTAAAAAAAGAGAAAAAATATTTAATATATATTTTATAATTAATTAATTTTAAGAAAATTTATTTATTAATTTGACTTGCTTTTTCACGTCCTCTCGCTGCAATCCGAGTTACGATCAATCGGGAGTCAGTCGGTTGGCCGTCGCCTCGGACCACCGGGCCAGACGTGGCAGTGCGGGACGATAGAGCGGCCGGCCCGGCCGCGCCGTGCGAGCCTGGTCGATCAGGGCCAGGTACTGGTCGAGGTGCCAGGTTTCGGACCATTCTCCCATCCGCCTGGCGAAACCGCGGTCGGCCAGCTCATCGCGCAGATCGGGATTGTGGATGATCCGGCGCAGGGCGGTGAGCAGCTCGACGTCTGAACGATAGCCGAGCCCACCACCACTTTGCACGCCGGTCTCCCACAAGGCGCCAGCCTCCTCGTGAACGACGACCGGTGTCCGTACCGCAAATGCCTCGAGCACGACGTACCCGAACGTTTCGGGGAACAGAGAGGGGACGACCACGGCGCGGGCGCCTCGGAAGACCCCGGCCAACGCGGAACTTCCGAGTAGCCCCTCGAAGCGCACATTCGGCAGGTCCTGTGCCAGCGCACGTAGCTCGGGCTCGTATGGGCCGGCACCCGCGATCCGCAAGTCGGCTTCGGGGAGGTAGCGCATCATGGGGATAAGACGCTGAAACCCCTTCATCTTGACCAGCCGCCCTGCGGCCGCGAGGTACGGTCGATCGCAAGGCCCCGGTGGTTCGTCCTCGATACGTCGCGACCAGCCGTCCGGGAGGAAGTAGGGAAGTTGGACCATCGGGACGAACGCTCCGAGTCCGCGGACGCGGTGCTCTTCCATGGCGTGACGACTGGGGAAAACCAGCGCGTCGAGGTGTCGCAAGCCGCGCTCGATGGCCTTCGTCCATCGCCAAGCTTGAGGTGGCCGGCCCCCGGCAAGACTGCAACGGATACAATGAGGCGCGTCACAGATCCGCTGGTCGTATTTCCAGAGCAGGTGCATCGGGCAAATCAGCCAGTGCTCGTGCGCCGTCATGATTCGCACGGCCCTCCGGTTGGCGCCCAGGCCGAGGACTCCCGGGCCGCCGGCCAACGAGATGTTGTGGAAATGAACGACGTCGGTCTCGACGTCGTCCATCATTTTTCGGAGGACCTCGGCCTTGAACCAGGGGCGGCCGCTCATCTGGGTCGCCAGTGGCGAGAGGATGCCATAAGGACTCTTCAGGGGATGTAGGTGCAGGCCCCGAGGTGGCGTATACTCACGCAGGGGGTGATCCCCGCGTACGGCATTGAAGGCATCGACACAGTAGTAGACGTGGACTTCATGCCCCCGCCGGCAGAGTGCCTGGCTGAGTCGATCGACGTAGGCCGCGTCTCCGCCGAAGCTGTGTGCCCCGAAGAACGTCGTGATCATGCAGAACTTCATCGGCGACCTCCTGTCGCGAGACGTTCCATCCCGGTTGCTCCGATCGCTATCCTCGCATCAAGTCGCGGCCGCCTGGTCCGGTGGACGCAAGACCGTTTGCCACATTCGTGTGTGTCTCAAGCCCCCAAGCGCCACCCACATGGCCGAGTAAGCCAGAGCGCCCGCGCCAACAGTCAGAACTACGTGCACGTGGAATCGCTGAAGGGCAAGGCAAACCGGTACCATGACCATGGAGGCAATCAGTGGCCGTGCCAGGTGATGGTGCCAAGCTGGTTGTTGACCCTCACGGCGCCAGGCAGCCGTACCCCGCTACAACGAGTCCTAGACCGACCAGCAGCACGGCCATTGCCGCTCCGGGCCAACCGAATCGCAATTGCAACACGGCTACGAGCGGTCCGATCACTACTGCGGCGATTACCAGCGACCGGACTCCAACACGTTCCCGGTTCATCGCGATCAAAGTCGTCTGGTAAAGATACGCCAGAATCAAGAGGGGCGCCCGCCAGATTACCAGGGCCAGCAGGAAACCCGACCCGTGGTAGTCCTTGGCCGGGAGCAGGAAGTGAACCAGGGGATCCGCCAGCACCGTAACGCCGACCGACACGGGCACGAGGCCGGTCATCAGGACTTCCACGAGGGAATCGAGCGCCTCGCGGCCGGCGCAAGCCGTTTGTCGCCAGAGTCGCGACAGGGTCGGGAACGACGCCTGCTGGAGGATCAAGCCGAACGTCAATAAAGCGGTTGCCATCCGGTAGGGAGCACCGTAGCGTCCGACCTGGCTCCACGAAGGCATCAACATACCAACGACCAGGAGGTCCGCCGAGTTGATCATCGCTTGGGAGAGCTGGATCAGACAAACGTTCCGCCCTCGTTGCACGATCACGGAAAGGAAGCGAAAACTGAGCCGGGGTCGCGGCAGGCGATAATTCCACAGATAATGGCCCCAGACCAGGGCGATGCCGATCAACTCGCCCAGCGTGAGCCAGATCGGCACCCAGACGATCCGCTCCGGACCTCGGACCCAATAAAGGACACCCCCGGCGTAAATCGCGGTCCGCACGCAGAGCGAGATCGCCACCAGACCCATTCGCTCGGTACCGCGATAGACGTAGTCCAACCCGATCGCGGTCGTGAATAGCATCAAGCCGTACAGAGAAAGGATGAAACCGTCTGAGCGGTCCGACAGCGTCAGTAACCCAATAATCGACAGGCCGGTGTACAGCAATAGGGCAAAGAGTGTCTTGTAAGCCAGGACCTGATCGACCAGGGGACGGATCAACCGGGGGTGGCGAGACAGTTCGCGCGAGACGATCACGTCGCTACTGTCGCGGAGCAGCAAGACCAGCCAGAAGACGATGCCGAAGGCGAACTCGACCCGTCCGTAGCCATCGCCTCCCAGTCGGCTGGCTAGCCACAGAGTCACCCCCACGGAAGTCGTCCGGCAGATCAGCTCGGCGAAACTTAACCAGGCAAAGTTCGAGGCAATCCTTCGCTTGGCGGGACCATCGACGCGGTCATGCCTCCCCGGCCTCGTCACTGGCCGAGATGCGCGTCGGCTCTTGTCCCGAAATCGAAGCGATCGGGCTTTGGCGGATGTGCTGACCATTCGCGAAGGCACTTCCTTGTGCGTAGTTCAAGGCTCGCAGCACAACGAGCATCACCAGCTCGCTGACATTCTTCCCAAGTTAATCGGACAGCCCCTCTTGTCTACCTTAATGGGAACTTACCCGATCGCAGGCCGCTGAGCCCAGGGCTTTGAAGCCAAACTCCTTCGAGATCAATGAGATTGGTCTTACTGCCCTCCTTTTCGCCGTGCCGGGTTTGCCGGATGCGAAGAGTATCCTGGCATCCGAATGAGCCATAAACGAGCCCCGCTTGCTCCCGGGACGGTCTGTCTGGTGAACAAAGGAGCGAGAATTCCGGAACAACTGTCAATGTCCTCGAAGTCTTCGGCCCGCATGGTAGTAGGGGATGCCGACGGTGTCAATCGAACCTCGCATCAGTCTACACGATGCGAACATGGGTACATCGAACCAGACTCAGTTCAGCTTACGTTACGGCTTCGGAGCCGGTCGAGGGCGACAGCCGCAACGATGATGATGCCGATCATGATATCCTGGCTGGCGTTGGGGATCCCCGCGTGGACACAGCCGTTATATAGAACGGACATGATGAGGCAGCCGATGAGCGTGCCCACAACGGTCCCTTCTCCGCCGTTGAGGCTGCCCCCGCCGATCACCACGGCGGCGATCACCCGGAGTTCGAGACCTCCGGCCGTGGTCGGGTCACCGATCCCACCAAGGTACGCGAACTGGAGGACCCCGGCGAGGCCGGTCGCCAGGCCGCCGAGCGCATAGACGACAATCTTCAAGCCGGAGACGTTGATCCCGCAGAGCCGCGCCGTTGCCTCATTCGAGCCGATCGCGTAGGTATAGCGCCCCAGGAGACTGTAGCGCAAGGTAAACGCCAGCAGGAGGCTAAGAACTGCCAGAGCCCAGACCCCGGGCGCCACTTGGAGCCATCGAGGTTCGGGCTCGACTGCCATGATCTGCGAGAACCATCCGGGCTTGGCCTCGCCGGGGAAGTATACGGTCGTGCTCGAAGCCAGCCATGTAGCCAAACCGCGATAAACCTGGTAGCTACCCAGCGTGATGATGAATGGAACTACGCGTAGGCCCGCGATCAAGGATCCATTGATCGCGCCACACAATCCACCGAGGACGATCCCCAGGATCAGGGCAATCGGAACTGTCATCTTCCATGTCCTCAACAACTCCGGCAGCAAGGGGTCAACTCTTTTGATGAACAGCGCCATGCATACCGTCACCAAGGCCACCGTCGAGCCGACCGAGAGATCGATCCCTCCGGCGATCATGATGAGCGTCATTCCCAGGGCAGCGGTTGCGACGATGACCGTCTGCACGGCGATCGTCCGCCAGTTATAGGCGGTGAGGAACTGGCCCGACTCGCGGGTCATTAGGGTAAATAGGCCAGTGATCAGCATGAGTCCCAGGAACGGACCGAAGACCGTCCAGACCCAGGTGAGCGTCTGCCGGAACGCAATCGAACGCTTCAAGGGGAAGTCGTCGTCGAAATCAATGGACACCGCGATGTCCCCTCAGTCGTTGCGATTTGGAATTCGCGATCGGAGGCGTTCCGATCTCTCCATACTCCGGTTTCCACCCGTCACCCACTCAACCGCCACGGGTGGCCACTTCCATGACCTTGTGCTCAGTCCATCGATCGACGGGCAGGGCCTCGCTCAAGATCCCGCGCGACATAACGGCGATTCGATCGCAGATGCCGAAGAGTTCGGGTAGATACGAGCTCACGACGAGGATCGCCTTGCCTTGTGCGGCGAGCTCACCGAGGAGGCGATAGATCTCGGCCTTGGATCCGACGTCGATCCCGCGTGTGGGCTCGTCGAGCAGGAGGACATCGGCCTGTTGATGGAGGAGTCGCGACAGGGCGACTTTCTGCTGGTTTCCGCCGGAGAGGCTACCGACCGGTTGGAGTGGGCCGGTCGCTGCAATTCGCAATCGGGACATCCACGCGGATGCCTCGGTTCGACGCTCCTTCAACCGCAGCCAGCCTCCTTTCGCGTGCCGCCGCAGGCCCGGATAAGTCATGTTGTCCTCGATGGATAGGCCCAAGGCGAGCCCCTCGCCTTTACGATCCTCGCTCAGGAATCCCACCCCCTGGGCGATCCGATGCCAGGGCGTCTGGTAGCCGCCCGAAACCTGCGCAACGCGAACTGTCCCCGCGACAACCGCCTGGAGACCGAAGATCGACCGGATCAGGCGCGTTCGTCCGGCTCCGACGAGACCGGCAAGGCCGAGGATCTCACCCCTGCGGACTGACAGGCTCGCCGGACGGCTTCTTCCCTTCGAACGGACGTCCTCCAATTCCAGGATCGTCCCGCCCGGCTCATGGGGCACGTGCGGGAAAAGATCGTCAAGGTCGCGACCGACCATGTGCCCGATGATCGCCCGCAGCTCGGTATCCGCCAGTCGGCCCTCGGCGATCGCGCGGCCATCCCGCAGGACGGTATACGTCTCTGCGACCCGCCGGACTTCTTCGAGGAAATGGCTGATATAGACGATCGCCAGCCCACGCCGCCGCAGCCGGTCGATGATCGCGAAGAGTCGTTCGGCGTCGCGTTCCGACAGTGAGCTGGTCGGTTCGTCGAAGACGATCACACGCGCCTGCGAGATCAGGGCTCGGGCAACCTCGACCAGTTGCCGAGCCCCCACGCCCAGATCGCCGACCTTCGCATCGGGCCGGATGTCGGGATGTTCGAGCAGTTCGAGCGCCTCTCCCACGATTCGACGATGCTCGCGACGACGGATCAACCCGGCCTGCACTCGCTCCTGGCCAAGCAGGACATTCGCCTCCACGCTGAGATGAGGCGCCAGGGCCAGCTCCTGGTAGATCATGGCCACCCCGCCGCCAGAGCCGCCCGCGGTCCCCGTGGGGCATATGGATCCCCCGCGAGCGTCATGAACCCCGAGTCGGGCCGATAGGCGCCGCTCAAGATCTTCATCAGGGTGCTCTTCCCCGCCCCGTTCTCGCCGATCAGCGCGCGCACCTCGCCCGTATCGACGGTCATTGAGACGCGCTCCAGCGCCGGGTCGCCCCGAACGTCTTGCTGACTTCATGCATTTCCAGGAGCACGCTCATGGCCGCGTCGCCCGCCATCCATAGGATTTCCAGCGCACGTTCTGTAGCACCACCCGATCGTTGTCTTTATAGATCTCGTCGATTGCCGGAACAGTCTTCGTCGTTGAGATGGCGAACTGTCCCTCAAGCACCGGGGATTCACCGCGAAGATGGTCAGGATGATCCTACCACGGCTTGCCCGGCACTACCATCAGCCATCCTGCAACCCCCAAACGGCTTTCCGCCTTGTCCGACTCCGACCTCACGCGACGCCATCGACGTTGCCGGCCTACCTCGCGCTTCATCAATCGTAATCTTGGGTTTACTCCAGGATCACCTGGATGGGATGTCCGCCGTGGGCGATGGTAATGGCACGGTCGGTACGGTCGTAGATTAGTATCTCGGGGTCGATGCCCAGCATGTGGTAGATCGTTACGCAGATGTCGCGGATGTGGACCGGATGGTCTCGGATGAAAGCCGCGTGCTCGTCCGAGGCGCCGAACGTGATACCTCCTTGAATCCCGGCGCCCGCACAAGAGGACCGAATAACAGTACATCCAGTGGTCGCGACCCCCTTTCGCATTGATCTTCGGCGTGCGGCCCAACTCACCCATCGTCACGACCAGAGTCTCCTCGAGCAACCCGCGGGCGTCCCTGTCCGCGAGGAAGCCCGAGTAGGTCTGGTCGAAACCGGCGTGGTTCAAACCAGCCAATCACTTGGCGGCGCAAAGCCCGTGGGCCACTCGCCGTAAATGAATACCCTACAACAGTTTGTACCGGGAAGATCCGGCCACACTTCGCAAGAATGTGTTACTCTGGAGCCGAGCGATCTGAACGAGGCCCGAAATTCGGAAGCAGCGTCTCACGGACCATCGGGAAATTGCGTTTGTGCGTGTCCCAGGAAGCCTTGCTCACACCGAATCGTTGGGAGTAATTGTCCCAACTGACGTTAACGAATCGCTAACCTCCCTCGTCGATTGGTTCGATCGCCGTAATCTTTTCACCGCGCCACCTACGTTCTCCCGCGAAATGCACTCCGGTTCACCCGGCACAGGGTATAATCGTTAAGGAATCATCACGACTTACGTCGAAGGCCATGGAGGCAGTTGGACGACCTGTTGGGAAGCCATGGGCCGTGGTCTGTGAAATAACCACGGTTGAAGCGATCGGCTGCTCGAGCGCGTTGTGATCCCCTGCCAGCGCCCAAGGCACTAGTTCAACAACGGACCATGAACTACGAACAACGAAATAGTGTTAACGAAGGTTCGGGAGCCAGTAACGATGAACTCGGATCTCCAGAACAACGGGGTCGTTTCGATGGCGATGGCTCGCATGACGCGTTGGGCGGGCGTAATGGTCCTGAGCCTGGTAACCCTGCTGGGCTCGCCCAGCGCGGTCCGGGCGGGGAAACTCTCGTGGCTCGACGACGTCGTGCAAGAAGTGATCGTTGAGGCCAAGGCCGGCAGCAAGGGATTGGTCCGCGAGGTTGGGGCGGATGGCGCTTGCGCGGAGATCCGACGATCCGGCCGGCTCTTCCTGACACACGAGGCCGACGAGGGGTTGGAACATCTAATCCGGCGGTCTGACGAGTTGGCGCAGGCAGGCCGACGGATCGATCGTCCAGCCGAGACGTTGCTCCAGAGCCGGTTTTCCCGGCTGCTCCGGCATGACCCTCAGAGCCTACGTACCTTCGCGGCACTCGAACCCGCGGAGAAGCGCCTGGTCGTCGAGCTGGGCGAGACCGCCCAGCGTCTGGCGCGTCGTTATCCGGCCGAGGCGGAGGCGATGGTCCGCCGACTTGGCCCCGAGGGTCTGAGCGCCATCCGAGTCTTCGGTGATGACGTGGCCGAGGTTTTGGTGAAGGAAGGACCCGAGAGCCTGAGCGTCCTGCGCAAGACCGGTCGAACCGGTTGGTCGTTCTTTACCAAGCAGGTGCTTCCTCACAAGAAGAAGCTCGCCGCTGCCGGTGTCCTTACCGCCTTCCTCGCCGACCCGGAGAAGTTTGTCGACTATGCCGGTCGGGCGACCGAATACGCCGTTCGCGAATTCGGCAAGGCCGGAATCCACCTCGTGTTGACCATCGGCGGTGGTGCCATGCGAGGGATCGAGGACACCATCGGCCAGGCCCTCTCCTCGTATGGACTCAATGTCCCGATCCTCCGATACGGTGGGATGGGTCTGGCGGGATTGGTCGTCGTTGGATCCTTCCTCGTCATCGTCGGACTGCCGGTTCGGTGGATGTTCAGACCAGTCGGATGGATTCTCCGGCCGATGGGGCTCGCCTACCGGCACAGCACGAGGCGCGGTCCGTTTGTGGAAACTCCTCGGCAGTGAGGATTCGTCTCGATTAAAGGCCCGACTATTGACGATCGTACAATGAAGGATTGACAAGTACCGGGACACCTACGTGATGTACCAGTTCTCGGGTTGAGGAATGTGCAGGACCGAGGCGCAGGATGACGAACCGCCGGACGATTCGACTGGATGAGCTGGAGGCGCGACTGAGCCGGCCGAACCGTGTCGCGCTATTCGGCCATCGCAACGTGGGCAAGACGACGCTCCTGGCGATGTTTTACCGCCAAGCGTCGAGCGGCCAGGTGCCCGGCCTGCGAATGGCCGCGGCGGATGCACGGACGGCCGAGTACCTTGCGGAAAAGATCGCGCAAATCGAGTCAGGGCAGCCGATGGCCGGCTCGCTCGCAGAGACCGAGCTGAAGCTGCGCCTCTACCATGGCCCCGCCCGACTCGACCTGATCATCAAGGATTATCAGGGCGAGCATGTGACGCTCGGTTCGGAAGAGCCGATCCAGGAATTCTTCGCCGACTGTGACGCGGTACTCCTCTGCCTCGACCCGGAAGGTTCGACCGATCCGGCCGAGCGCCGGCGCCGGCAGCAGGAAGTGGAGATCCTCTTAGAGCGCTATATCGATCGATCTGAGAACGCGACGACCGACCGGCCGGTCGCCTTGCTCTTAACGAAATTCGATCGCGTGCACGGCGGCACGTCCGCAACGAGGCAGGAAGGGAGTCCGGATTCCCCAATCGATCTCTCCGGAGGCCTAGTCGAGAAGTTAGTCGACGAGCGTTATGGAATGACCCGTCACGCTCTGGCGGCGCACGCCCCGGACGGGGCGATCTTCGCCGTCAGCTCGTTCGGCCCGGGGGCTGTCGGCAACCGACCGCCGTCGGAACTGCACCCGATGGGTCTCGAAGGCCCTCTCTCCTGGCTGGCCGATCAACTCGAGGCCCGGGATCGCGCCGTGATGACCCGGCTGTGGGAGCTGGCGCCTCACGACCGTCCCCGGCTCGAGCGATCCGTCCAGGCCTACGAGCACAGGTATCCGCGATCGAATCGGTCGTACGAGTTTCGCGCAGCTCAAGACACTCGCACAGAAACGGCGACGGAGATCGATGGTGCGACTGGCCGCCTGTGGCCTGTTCATGATCGGGGCGCTGGCCGGTTACGACATCTTAGGATACCAGCGTGCGACCGCTTTCGAGCACGAGGGAGATCGCGCCGCGCCGGCGATCGCGCGGCGATGGTCGGAGTTCCTGGAATGGCACCCATCACTCGGAGTCTTCTGGCCCCGACTCGCGCGCCGGGCGCGTTTCGAAGCGGGCTGAATGGATGGTCAAGGCCGCCGATATTCAGGTGGCCAACGGCACCGCGCCCGCCGATCTCCCCGCTCGGCTTGACGGTCTCAAGGACCAAGCCCCGCAACTGACGTCGGCGATCCGGAAGGTCGAGGATGCCCAGGAACAGGTCCGGCACGACCAGCGTTGGAAGGCCGTCCAGGGTGAGGCCCGCTCGCTGGCGGCCATCGAGGATCCGCAGACCGGTTTGGCCGCCATCGACACCTTCCTGCGCGAGTTCCCCGACACCCCTCATCGAACACACGCCCTGAGGCTGGCCCAGTCGCTCAAGACGGAGCGAGACGCCAAGCGGTTCGCCCTCGATCGCCAATTCGTCGAGGACCTGATCCGTTCCGAATCGCTGCCCAATGTCTCTCCGGCCGACCAGATCGAGCGCGCCCGTCAGTTCCTCGTCGAGCATTCTGACAGCCCATCGCGCGGAGAGGTCCAGCGCCACCTGGACGTCTACCTGCAACGGCTGGACGACGGCGATATCGCAAAGGCCCGCGACTACTCGCGCCAGTTCCCCTCCCACTTCGCGGCCCGCATCGAACGCTACCAGGAGTATCTGAGAGCCCACCAAGCCGGCGGACGGTTCATCAGCGAGGCGATGGAGGCCAAGGACCGCATCCTCCGCGAATGGGACTTCGCTACCTACCGGCAGGCGTACGACCACCTCATCTCGCATCCGGAGGACGTGGCTGAGGTGGCTCGACGGCTGCGCGAATATCTGCGCGAGCAACCCGACGGGCACTATGCCGCCGACGCGCGCGGCTACCTGGAATGGTGGGATAAGGTTTCCGTCCCCGGACAGTACCGCGTCACGCTTCGTCGCGGCGAGGTCGAGCCGTCCGTCGGCAAGTACCTCGCCGGCTCTGGTCCGGACCTGGGCGTGACCATTGAAGTGGCTGGCAACGTGTATGGTCCCTCGTCGGTGATCCGCGACTCCTACCATCCGATCTGGGATTATACGTATACCCAGCCGATCACCTGGAAACTGGGAGACCCCGTTACCATTCGCCTGATCGACTATGACTGGTCGGCAAGCGAGGTCTATACACTTCACAGCCGTGAGCGCGACCCTCTGGGGATCCGGCTCCTTTCCGGAACGGTCAAGCCCTCTAAAGGCGGCAAGACGACCCTTGTGTTTGCCTCCGACTTCGTCATGCCCAAGCTCAGCGAGCCGGAATGAGACGTTGCGCCGACTGAGTTGCGATGTTGAGCCCTGCGGGGCCGGAAGTCCGAGAGGACGGGGACCAACGGCGAGAGGACAAGTGGATTGGACTCGATCGTTCCCATCGAGGGGGCTCGGATTCCTGATGGTCCCGAGTGCCGTCAAAGTCCCATTCGAGCAAGCCGTCTACGGCAGTTTTCCATTCTGGCAACGGGGATACGGCGTACTGGCCCATTCGTCGGGATGCCGACCGGACTGGGTTACGACGCTCAAGGAGGCCTGTCAGCGGTACGGGGAACGGCCATCGGGCACGATCGAGTCGGATGCACTTTTTGCGATGAGGATCGATCGCGGTCCGTGGATGATCGTAGGCGTTTCTCCCCAAGGTTGCGACGATCAGGGCCGACCGGGTGCCCTGGCGTTCCACGGGCTCTTCATCAACCACTGGACCTACGCCAGGTCCGGCGCTGACCCGTTTGCCTTCTCCGATCTCCTCCGGCGCGACTGGAGCCCAGCCGACCAGGATGCAATCCTGTCCAACATCCCGCGGACCATTCGTCGTGCAAGATTCCGACGAACTGGTGGCTTGGTTTGGTCCGATGACGACATGCAGTTCAAGTCGATCGTCGATGCCCTCGTTCAGCGCCGCAAGGTCCTGGTCCAGTCGGACCGGCCGATCGAAAGCCTGGCAAGGTTGGTGTGGCGGACCCTCCCGTGGCAAGTCCGCCTTCGGGCCACGGTCGCAACCTGGGCTTTCGACAACATGAACCGATTCGACCTGGCCGCCTTTCCCAAGCTCGCGGGAATCCGGAGAGAGCCAACGGACCTCATCGTCGGTCCGGCCGATCCGCATCGTTGATGCTGGTTCTTCATCGCCTAAGCCATCCCGTTCCATCCTTTCGCAAGGTGATCTGTTCAACCCATGTATCTTCTGTCATGCTAAACCCGCGGACGTCATATTCTGCGGGCCGGATTTGGATCTCTGGAGAGCTCACACCGCCATGAACGCTTCGCTGCAACGACGATCGCGGTGGCACGCGGTATTCGGGATCACGGCGACGCTGATTCTGTCTACCGGTTGTGGGGGCGGAGAGAACGTCACGCCCGAGGCGATCGCTCGGTCCAGGAGAATCTGGACACAGGCCAGCATCCCGGATTATGACCTGGATTGGAGCATCCGAGGACCCAACAACGCCCATTACCTGGTGACCGTTCGCGGGGGCGAAGTCCGCAGAATCGAAATGCTCCAGCCCGATGGCAGCAAGGTTGAGTTGCATTCCGCCAAGCCGGACACCTTCGGTGTGGATGGGCTCATCCGTACCATCGATGAAGAGGTCGCCATCGTGAAGTCCGACCGCCCATTCGGCCAGCCGAAGGGGACCCGCGTCGTGATGCGATTCCAGGCGGACGAGAAGCTGGGCTATCCGCATTGGTACCACCGCGATGTGCTGGGTACGGCGCTGAGTATCGCGATCGAGGTCAATAGTATGACACCCGTCCCGGCCGGCTCGAAGCCCCGAAGCCCATGAAGCCCCGACGCAGTCAACAACTCGAACGGATTCCGATCGGCGAGATGAACGGCTCGTCTCGACTGGCTTGAGAGAGGAACCTGTCCTATGCTTAAGTAGGATTCGAGGGATTCAAGTGCCGTCGATCCGAAGAGAGCCCGGACCCGTCGTGCAGAGCGTGGGCAGGACCTTGGCCAAGAGCGAGCTTCAACATCAGGATCGTCAATGGAGCCAGCACGCCGAGCGGTACGACGAGGTATTCCTCGACCCGTACGCACCCGGCGTCGAGAATCCACTATGGGCCGTGCTGGATTCCATACCCGATGCTAAGCACAAGACCGTGGCCGATCTCGGTTGCGGCACCGGGCCGTTGCTCCCCCGGCTCATCGAGAGGTTCGAACGGGTCATTGCGCATCGACTTCGCCCCCGGAATGATCGAGCGGGCCAAGGTACGGGTCGGATGCGAAGTGGCGGAGCGCGTCGTTTTCCTCGAGCGCCCATGCATGAGCTCGACGACCTTGTCGGGCAGATCGACTTGGCCGTAGCGGTGAATTCTCTCGTCATGCCCGATGTCCGCGTCATCGATCGGACACTTCGTGCCGTCCGCGCCAGCCTCAAACCGAGTGGCCAGTTCCTGGGCATCGTCCCGTCCATCGACGCCATTGCCTATCACATGATGCTTCTCACGGACAACGCTTTGGACCGTGGCATGACGCCCAGACAGGCCGAACGACGCTCCGCTATCCAGATTGAACGCCAGTATTACGACTTCGCCTCCGGACACTTTCGCTTCCAAGGTCTGCGCCAAAAATTCTGGCAGCCGTTCGAAATCGAGCATCGTTTCTCCAAGGCCGGATTTCGCGAAATCGTCCACCGGAAGGTTTTTTATCCCTGGGATGAGAACCTGGCCGGCAGCATCGAGCTGGGTGATCGCCCCCACAGTTGGGATTGGTTCTTCCAGGCAAGTCCCTAACGAGATCGAATCTGGAGCGTGGATCACCTGTCCAGAGCATCCTTTGAGCGAGGGCGTCAATCGGCAGGAGCACTGCGAACCCTCCCAATGGCCAGTTGCCGAAGTAGTCATAGCATCGATTCATAATCACAGATTCAAGAGATACACTAAGTGTAAGGTCTGTCGGGAAAGGTCACCACGTTTGCGGAATCTGGAATCTTCGATCCCATTCCTTCCCATCACCTTGGGTGTTCTTTTCCTGGCCGACTAGGAATCGAACGGAACCGCATGGTCGGCTGGCCTTCCAGAGCCCGGCCCGCTACCAAACCTTGGTGACGGCGGAAGATTCGTGAGATAGGATGAAAGCATCCGGAAAGACCGCTGGTGCCCGGAGGCGGTCTCGAAAAACTTTGACAGACCCGAAAAGCTGCGCGGGACGATGCATGCACCGCACTCTTCCGGCTCTTCCTCCCACGGTCTGTAAGGAAATGGTGCTATGCCGTCCCACCCGCGCAACATGCCCGAGCAGGAACACTCGATCAAGGCGCGTTCGCACGAGCTGTTCGTCGAGCAGGACCCGGCGGGTATGAGGACCAAGACGAAGCCGTTCCCCGTCTACCTGCGCGAGACACCCGCCCGGCCGATGTCAGCCTTCACCAAGGTGCTCTTCTGGTTTCTCGGGATCATCGTGGGTCTGCTGTTCCTGGCCGCCGTCTGGCGGATCGGGCACCATCAAAGGCCGCGGGGGCCCAACCGACGGGCCGTCACGAAGACCGTCAGGGCCGAACCTTGGGACGAAGTCGAGAGTTCAACCCGAGTTCGTCTTGATGGACTCTCGGGACGAAGCATTACCGGTCCCGCCTACCTTCGCGAAGCGGAGCCGCCGGGAATGATGCGGTACAAATGGACGCCGTAAGCCGAAAACCGGTCGGCGAACTGTCCATTCCGGACGACAACCTCCCGGTCTTCACCAATCACACGGGCCGTCGCCTCGGCGGGCAGACCCCGAACCTTGAATGAGCCGTCGGCCGGCTTGTTCCGCATTCCGACCGCGAACAGATACACAGCATCGGGCATCTTCTTGACCATGACGTCGATCGGAGCCTGCGGGTTGGACAAACCGACCGTGGCACCCTCAGCCACTGTGGGACTGTTCAAGACCGGGGCCAGTTCGCGGATCTGCCGGTTGACTGCCGTCACCGCGGCGAGCATCTCGGGATCGTCGAGCAAGGCATGCTCGTTGAATCGAGGCGCGAACTGATGCACGAAGTAGATCATCCCACGAGAGCCGTGGATGAGGGCCATCCACACTTCCGCCTTGACCTGATCCGGCGTGGCCTTGAGCTTGGCATTGTGGATGTGAGTGCACTCGATGCAGTTCCAGATGGGCTTGCGGCCCGCCGTCCATTTGACCATTCGATCCACCCCCTTGGGGACGTACCAGAGGTAGTCAGCACCGTCCGGCCGATCGAGGTCCGCGACCGGGTAGACGTCGAACGAGATCAGGTCGGCGCCCTGGACATACTTGGGATAGTCGTCCAGGCTGACTCCGGGACCTCGGCCGACCCACGCGTCGTTCGCGACGCCTTGGCCCAGGTTAAGCATCACTGGCCTGCTCGGGTCGGCATCGCGGATCCGCTGGTAATCGGCCACGATTCGCGCTGGTGCGATCGGGGGACCGTAACGGCGACGTCCCGTTTGTGGATCGCGAATCTCCTGTGCGTTGTCAGGCTCGTCGCCATGCATCCATCCCACGATCGTCGAGTCGTCCTTGTTGCTCAGCGCAAGCATGTTCTGATGGCAGATCACCCGCATATCCGCAGCTTTCAGGGCGGCGAGCTGCTTCTCGGTGGGACCTCTCCAGAGCCCCACATACAGGTTGATTCCCGCCTGTTTGTAACGGCTGGCATTCGCGGGATCCTGAAGCCAGACAGCGATCGGGAAAAAGCTCGGGTCGGCCGGAAGGCCGCGACTCCACTGGGAATAAGGCGAGGTTGCCGTGGAGGCAACGCCCGTGCTTGGCTCGCTCTGTACGGGAGAGAGTATTACGAGAGGCAGCAAGAGAAGCAGTTGCATGGCCAGGCTCGCGAGCGGGTGTGAGATTCGGGAGTGTTTGACAACGAATTCAGCCCGAGTATACGTGCAAGTCTTCGGTTCGCCAAGCGTGCGAGGCCCGAGGTCGGAATCGGTTTTCTGCTTCACCACGAGCACTTCGCTCGCGCGCTCGGCATGTGACCCGGAAAGGGCGACTTGCGATGTTTCACGCGTTCCGAGTAAGCTGTCATCACCCTGATCCAAGCGAGCCAAGAAAAGAAGTGGACGCCAACTTCACCGCCGAGCCTATCCCGTACCGTATGTGGCCGGACCTATCCGTTGAGGTTCGAGCTCGTGTGGATCCGGCTCGGCATAGGTTTTAGTCTATGACCATCTCACCTCGAGGGTTCCATCGACGATGATCTCATCCCGGCTTCCTCTGATCGGCCTGATCGTTGGCGCAAGTCTCTTGCTCTGCTGGGGAGTGGCGGTTGGTCAGCAAAGGACCCGTGAAGAGCTCGCCTCGGCACAACCGACCCCTCGTCCTCAAGTCGGAGCCGCTGAGACCCTCCAGTCGATCAACGAAGACTACAACCGGCAACTCCTCCAGATCGAACGACGGCGGCTGGAGCGGCTTGGCCAACTGGCCGCCCTCCAGGCGCCGAAGGATGCGAACGAGACCTTCGAGATCCTCTTCCGACTCGCCATAGCGAACAACTTGTTCGCTGAGGCTGAACCGGCCGCCGACCGGGTCCTGAGAGCCGGGAACAACGAGTCGCCGGTTGTCCTGTTCCTCGCCCAGACGATCAACATCATCGCCACCGCGGATCGTGGCGCGTATGACGAGTCACTGGCCGACCTCCGGAGTGCCATCCTCCAACACCCCGAGAAGAACCAGGCTCCCTCGAAGCTGGATACCCCTTCGATGCTCGGTATTTGCGGTGCCTACTACCAGCGTCTCGTCCAGGGCGGCCGATTCGACATCGCGGCAAGGCGTTCCAACTGATTGCCGACGAGACGATTAATACAGCCGTGAAGGAGTTCTGCGTCGCCCGACTTTACCACCTCAATCTGCTCGGAAAGCCTGCTCCCGCCATCCGGGGCACTGATCTTGACGGCAAACCCGTGAGTTTAGAAGAACTCAAGGGTAAGGTCGTCCTGATCGTGTTTTGGGCAAGCTGGTGCCTCCCCAACGCCGATGAGACCGTCTGGCTCGATCAGGTCTACGAGGCCTATGGTAACCGGGGATTCCGGATCCTGGGCATCAATCTGGACACCCTGCAGAGCGGCAACCCGAATCCGGAGTTAGTCATGCCCAACATCCGCCGGTTCGTCGTGGATCACAATGTCCGCTGGCCGAACGTGATCAATGGGCAGGACGGTCACGACTTCGCGAAAGCCTATGGAGTGACCGATATTCCAACCAACGTCCTGGTGGGTCCCGAGGGCACCGTGATCCACATCGACCTGTCGCGGAAGAACCTGGACCAGGTCATTTCCCGGGCGGTTGTGAAGCCATAAAGGTCAACCTATTTCGCCCGCCGACCATCACGAGGATGGAGAAGCCGGGGTTCCCGCGGCGGCCGTCGCGACCGGAGGATTTGCCGCTTGAGCCAGCGAGTCATAAAGCTCGAGCAGAAATCCATGGAAACCATCCGCGATCCGGGCCGTCTCATGAGTTCGGACGTACTTCAAGGCAGGTCGTCCGTAGTCGAGCAGTCTCTGGCGAGCGTCCGTGACCGAGGCGATCGACGCGACGCCGTTCTTCTTGAGCTCATCCAGGACCGCCTTGGTCGAACTGGTCAACGTCCGCGCGCTTGTCCTTCAGGAAGTCGGCCGTGGGTGCGTCGCCGGGCCAGACGAGTTGACCTTGCGCATTGTAAAAACTCGTCAGTGGTACGATCGGCTGGGACTGGGCGACAGTCATGGCGATGGGAGTCGCGCCGCGACCAACCGCGGGCGCCGCTGACCGGTAATAGGCCGGCTGTCAACGATACACGTTGTACTGGTCAACGAAGCCGTTGTCCCGGACGTGATTGAAGTACGCGTTGGAGTTGCCCGAATAGGGATTGGAGCCGCTGGTATATGGGTTGCTTCCCGGGGGCCCCTTGACGTGCCCCATCTGGGAAATCGCAACCTGATTCAAGAAGTTGCCGGGCTGCTGGACATACGGGACAAGTCCACCACCGAAGAAGCCGACTCCCATGCCGCCCATGCCCCATTGCGCTGGGCTCGGCCCGAGCCCAAGCCCGATGCCAACACGGCGACAAAGGCCGTCACCAGGACTTTCCCCCGTTTCGCAGTGGACATCATCGCCGGTACCTCTCGTGGGAGCGTCGGCCCAGCAGCGAGTACGCCTCGGCGTCCGATCGGTAGTCCCGCCGCTGCCTTAGATCAATTCTACACGGCGATCGCTCAAGGAACAGTACCTTCTTAGGAAAACAAGAATCCGTCCGAGTTCTTGCGTAATGGTTTACGCCAGCTCTGGGACGGATTCGATCGTATGGTTTCGCTTGCGCCTCTCGCCGTTATCTACGCCGGGATTGACCTTTAGAAATCCGCAACGACGAGGCGGCCGATGGTCCAGCCGCTCCGGAGGGAAACACAGGCAAACCGACTCAGGTCCCGAATTCGGGACGGCGGGAAGCGAGCTGCGATTGGAGACGCTGGATGATCGACGAGTGCATCTGGGATACCCGCGACTCGCTCAGGTCGAGGGTCGCGCCGATCTCCTTCATCGTCAATTCTTCATAATAGTAGAGGATAATGATGAGGCGTTCGTTTCGGCTCAGCCCCTTGGTGACCATGCGCATTAGGTCCTTGCGCTGGAGCCGTCGGGTGGGATCCTCGCCCTTCTTGTCCTCGAGGATGTCGATCTCGCGGACATCCTTGTAGCTGTCGGTTTCGTACCATTTCTTGTTCAGGCTGATCAAGCCGACGGCATTGGCGTCCATCGCCATCTTCTCGTATTCTTCCATCGGCAGGCCGAGGTGATCGGCGAGCTCGATGTCCGTGGGAGGCCGGCCGTGTCGGGCCTCGAGCTCTTTACGCGCCTCGTCCATCTTGGTGGCCTTGGAGCGGACCAGCCTGGGGACCCAGTCCATCGTGCGCAGCTCGTCGAGCATCGCGCCGCGGATGCGAGGCACACAGTAGGTCTCGAACTTAACACCTCGGGTCAGGTCGAAGGCGTCGATCGCATCCATTAGCCCGAAGACCCCGGCGGAGATCAGGTCGTCGAGATCGACCCCCTCGGGGAGGCGTTGCCAGATGCGTTCGGCATTGTACTTGACCAAGGGTAAGTAGCGTTCGACCAACTGGTTGCGTAATTCCGTGGTGGGGTGTTCCTTGAACTCCCGCCAGAGTTCGGTTACATCCACATCCACCTTAGTTGACATTCCTGACCTCCATGTCGGCTGCGCGAGAGGGACGCACATCCTGTGCTCAGGGCCACTCCGAGTTGCGAGTTGCCGGTTGCGAGTTGCTAGCCTGTGAACAGATCCGATGGATCCGTCTCGTCTGCGCTAGCAACTAGGAACTAGCGACTAGCAACGACGAGAGCCGCGTCCGGCCCCTTCTCCCCTCGCCATCCAAGGAACTTCCACCCAGTCCTGTATCGGCCCAGCCGTTCATCCGGCTTGAATGATACCATCACAACAACCCGAAAAATCCGATCCACCCTGCCATCCCGCATCCTGATACGCCACGATTCCTGTTAGGGAAACGTCTTACCCTGTGGCCACGAGACTCAGTGCCCAGCGGGCGGCCAGCGCCGCGAAGAATCCGGAGCGACGGCGACGATGCAGACTCTGGTGTTCTCGAACCAAGGCGCGTCCCAGTCGTCGGACCCCGCGCGAAGCGGGCGAACCAGGGTGCACGATGAGGAAAGGCCGACGGTTGCGGACGGCCAGCGGGACGTGAGGATCGGCGTGTACCGCGCCCGGTCCCAGCGGAGATACCACCGCGCCCAGGAACTGACGGCTCGAGGCAACGAGTCGGTCGAGCACCTCGGACCCTTCCAGACTCGACCTGACCTGATTGACCACGACCCGGATCTTCGGGCGGGACGCAACGCGGCGGAACCGGCCGATCGCCGCGTGTGCATCGGCGATCGATGTCGGCTCGGGCGTGGTCACGATCACCGCCTGGTCGGCCGCCCCAGCAAGCAACAGCACACCCGGTCCCAGTCCCGACCCGGCGTCCACCAGGACGAAGTCGGACTCCGACTCGAGCTCTCCCAACTCCGCCACTAACCGCGCCGGGCCGTCCTCCAGAACCTCCGCACCGGTCCGGATCGCGTGGGCACCCGGCACGATCCGGATCCCGCCAGGACCCGTCATCACCGCATCACCGAGTGGGCAACGTCCGGCCAGCACGTCGCCGAGGTCGTATCGCGGCGCCAGTCCGCACAGGAGATCCAGGTTGGCCAACCCCAGGTCGGCATCGATCAGCAGGACACGCTGCCCCATTTCACCCATCGCGATTGCCAGGTTCAAGACCAGGTTCGAGGTCCCCACGCCCCCTTTGCCGCTGGTGAACAGCAGGGAGCGAGACGAGCTAATCGAAACGGGAGCCTCCGCGAGCGAGATCACGCCCCCCTGCGGCTCCTCCTCGTCCAGCGTGGTCACTGGCGACAACTCCGGGGCCGCCCGACTCGCCACCACGAGCTGCCTGAGCCTATCTGCCTGGTCGGACATGAGCATCTCCTGAAACCTCGAATGCCGAATTGTGACCTGGTTCTCTCTGCCAAGAGGGCCCGACCCCCATAGAAACTATTCTCCATGACAGGATTTCCATGGAACCCGCTCGTTCATGCCAGATCTTCCTGTTTGAGGATGAGCCGGGCGAGACGCATTCGGTCGGCCGGCTCGATGTCATCGGGGACAGCCTGGCCCGTGGTCAAATAGCTTACGGGTTAACTGGACAGAGCCAGGACGGCTAAAACGCCTCCCAGGCTGTCGGCTTCGTCGAGCTTGGTCAGGATCAAGCGATCGACCTGGACCAGGGCGAATCGCTCGACGGCAGCCTGGAGGCTCCTGTGGCCAGCGACGGCGCTCAAGACCAGGTGGACCTCGTCCGGTCGAGCCCGGAGGAGGAACTCGGAGAGCTCGCGGATCTTGACCTCATCGCGCGGGCTCCGTCCGGCGGTGTCGATAAAGACCAGATCCACGCTGCCGAGCTCGTCGAGTGCACGAGTCATCTCCGACGGGTCGTTGACGACCGCCAGCGGCAGGTCAATGATCTCGGCATACGTCTTGAGCTGCTCGACCGCGGCGATTCGGTAGGTGTCAACGGTGATCAGTCCCACGCGGACGCCGTGGGCCAATTTGAAATTGGCAGCCAGTTTCGCCACGGTCGTGGTCTTTCCCACACCGGTGGGGCCGACGAGGGCCACGATGCGGCGGGTGCCGACGACCGACTGGATCGGCGGCGCGACCGGAATGCACTGCGCCACCGCCTCGCCCAGGGATCCGCGGATAGACTCGGCGTACCGGAACTGATCGGGCTCGAGGTTCTCGGCCACATGTCGCACGAGCCGCCGCGTCAGCACCTCCGGGATGTCAGCCTCAATCAACTGGGAGTAAATGGGGACCAGCTCGCCCGGGAGATCAGGTAGCAAGTGGTCGATCCGCCCCTGCCGGCTCAGGGTTTCCACCATGGCGTGCAGTCGGCTGAGCTGCTCCCCGAACCGCGCCTGCAAGGCCGGTGAGGGGGCGGCCGGGGCCGAAACCCCCGACACCTCCTTGACCCTCGTTATGGTGCCGGTACGCATCGCCATGCCTTCGACTGTCACGTCCTCGGGCATGCGATCCGCCGCCGTGACCTCCACCTCGGCGCGAGGCCCCAGGCCGAAGAGCCGGCGGCGCCGAACTTCCCGCGCCGCGAGGATCACGGCGTCACCGCCGAGGTCCCGACGCACTCGCGTCAAAGCCTCCTTCATAGTCTTCGCCCGGTACGTTTTTGACCGCATTTGATTCATTAAGTCCTTTTGACACTCGAGTTCTTGACACCTTGAGCCTCGTCACGAAACTTCACGACTTATTTCAGGGACCGGATTCCGACTCATTAGCCGCCGGATACCTGGCTGTCCCGCATTCCGACCAAAGACTCACGGACTTGAGGACTCGAGGACGAGAGGATTCAGGGACGAAGACGTGGTGTAAGTGGTCACGACTTCGGGTTCCTCCTCCACGACACTGCCGAGGATCTCGACCGACGTATCGCGGGGGATCTCGCGTTGGCCCAGGACGACCAGCCGCGGCAAGTCGGCGCGAGTCAAATCCTTGAGGACGGCGCGGGCGGCAGGTGCAGTGACGATCACGGGGGGATAGCCGTTGTCGACGAGGGCTTCAACAGCCAATGCGACGGCGCGGATGATGCTCCGGACCGTATCCTCACCCAAGGCCTCGGCCGGACGAGTCTCGGCCTGGCGCCCTGCCGCTTCCAATCGCGCCTCCAGCGGACCATCCAGGGAGACGATCCGGAGTCTCCCGTCCGGACCGCGATACGTCTCAGTGATCTGACGGGCCAGACTGCGGCGAACTTCCTCGGTCAGGACGTCGACATCCTTGGTCCTGCCGGCATGAACGGCCAATGTCTCGAGGATTGTCTCGAGGTCGCGAATGCTGACTCGCTCCCTTAACAGGTTCTGCAAGACCCGCTGAAGCTCGCCGGCGCGGAGCAGACCGGGCACAACTTCTCCGACCAACGTCGGGGCAGTGGTTCGGACCCGCTCGAGCAGCCGCTCGACTTGCTCGCGGGTGAGGAGCTCGTCGGCGTGATTGGCGACGATCTCGCCGAAATGGCCGGCGACGACCGTCGCGGCATCCAGGACGCGGCAGCCTGCAAGCTCGGCCACCTCGCGTCCGTCGGCGTGAATCCAGACCGCCGGTTGACCCGTGACCGGGTCCACGCCATCGCGACCGTCAGGCCGCGTCACGAGTCCGGCCGGAGGTACCGCCAACAGTCGCCCGGCGTAGGCAATTCCTTGCCCGACCTGATTTCCTCGGATCTTCACCCGGTATTCGTTGGGAGGCAAGCCAATCTCGTCGTGAATCCTCACCTGGGGCACGATCAAGCCCATTTCCCGCGCAACGCGCTGGCGCACCGTCTTGAGCCGGCCGAGCAGGTCGCCGCCTCGAGTCGGGTCGGCCAGGCCGATGAGCCTGAACCCGATCTCCATTTCAAGTGGATTGACGTGGAGCAAGTCCTCCATCCGTTCCGAGGCGCTCTCGGCCGACTCCCCGTCGGCTCTCATCGCCGGCAAGGCCGACTTGCCCCGAGTCGAGAGAGTCGCACCCGCCTTCTCGTCGGGACGGAATCGGGGCGAACTCGTCTCCGCTCCCGGACTCACACCGGCATCCCCGTGCGGCCGTTCGACCGTATCATCGGCCCGACGAGAACCCAGGTACAGCGCGGCGGCACCGAGGCCACCGCCGAGAGCCAGTAGTGGTAGCTTGGGCAGCGGAGTCAAGGCCATTAGTCCCACGAATACGGCCGCCACTCCCAGCACTCCGGGCCGCGTGAACAATTGTTCGATCACGTCGCGATTCAGGTCGGTCGAGGACGAAGATCGGGTGACGATCAGGCCGGAGGCCAGCGAGATCAAGAAAGCCGGTACTTGACTGACCAGCCCATCGCCGATCGTCAACTTCGTGAAGACGTTGACCGCGTCGCTCGCACTCATCCCGTAGTTGACCATCCCCAGGTAGAGCCCAGCGGCGATGTTTACCAGCAGAATCACCACCCCGGCCACGGCGTCGCCGCGCACGAACTTGCCGGCTCCGTCCATCGCGCCGAAGAAATCCGACTGACGATAGACTTCCTCGCGACGCCGGTGGGCCTCGTGTTGGTCGATTAGGCCGGCGTGCAGATCGGAGTCAATCGCCATCTGACGGCCCGGCAGCCCATCGAGCATGAATCGCGCCGCGACTTCGCTGATACGGGTCGCCCCCCGAGTGATCACGACGAACTGGATCACAACCAGGATCGAAAACAGGATCACACCGACG
Organism: uncultured Planctomycetota bacterium; assembly: GCA_963845755.1. Lineage (GTDB taxonomy): Bacteria > Planctomycetota > Planctomycetia > Isosphaerales > Isosphaeraceae > CAWJTV01. Next base: position 135,938 of record CAWJTV010000005.1, on the reverse strand, counting down.
ATCACCTGGTCTCCCGCCACGAATTCCCCGAACGCTCTGATCACACCACCCGCCGCATCGAGCTGGTCCACGCCGGCCCGGGTCAGCACAAGCCGGGTCGTTGCGACGTTCAAGACCAGTCGAGTCAGCGTGGTCGTCAACAAGATGGTGGGAAATGCACTAAACTCCTGAGGCGACTGGATCGAGAGGGTCGTCAAGAGCACCACGACGGCCACGGTCAGGTTGGCCGAGAGCAGCACGTCGAGCAAAGGCGCAGGAATGGGCACCACGAACACGAGGATCGCACCGATGATCGTGATCGGCAGGAACAATCCCCGGAGGTATCCCAGCGGGCTCGACGGCGTGGGAGGCATCCTTGCTCCTCCACAAAGTCCCATGAAAAGCGACGGACCGGAGAGAACCGGACTGCGAACGCGCCGGATCGCGACGTGCCGGTCGGTGGCACGCCCAGCTTCCATGCCAGACGCCCACCCCGGCGCGACGGCCATCCAGCCGCCGCGTTTGTCTTGTATCGCGTCAACCCTTAGGTTGGTAGTTGAGACGTGTGGGCCGAACGATACCGCCGATCGACGCGCGTGTCCAGATGGAAACCGGCCTGGCGCCGCGTCGCTTCGTCGGCATTCGGGTTATTCGGAGGTCTGAAGCGCGAAGTACATCGAGAGTCTCGGCGGAGTGGTCGTTCGATCGTACATCAGGCCGAGAAACAGGCCGGGCGCGACCTGGCGGATCTCGTCGCGATTGCGCGCATAGATGCGCGAGGTTTCGCTGTAGTCGAGCACCAGCGTCGGGGCCCCGTCGAGCCAACTTGGTCCCTCAGAGAGTCGCCCCCGGATCATCCGTATCCCGAAGAAACGGTTGACCGCCGTGCTCTGTCCCGGCTCGATGATCTTCCCCTGCCAAACGAGCCGAGTGCTCCGGGCGAGAAGCTGAGTGCGCCATGTCCCGGGCGCGAACAGGGCCGTCCCTCGGGCGCGGCCCGGCGGGATCGCTGCCACGACCCCTCGTTGATAGAGCGCCTCCAGGTCCCCTGGGCTCATTCGCAGCAATTGATCGAGCGTGCCATCCGACACGAGTGATTGCCCACGTGCGTTCCCAGTACCGATCGCCCCCAACAACACCACAAGGCAACCTAGCCCGCGGACGACAACGCCCCCGACCTTCCCTCTTAGCGGCACGACCATATTGGAATTCTCCCACTCGTTGCAATTCCCCGTGACGGCGCTCGCGCGCACAATGAGCCTTATCATGTTCTCTTCGGTTGGGATGACATCAGGACTTCAACCCAGTCCGACTCGGTAAGACGCGATGGTCAGTCCCAGTCATGTGGGTTTGGGCCGCCTGCACTGCTTAAGAGCGCTCGGAAAAAATGAGTTCACTGGCCCAGGAGCCTCAAACAGATCAAGGAACATGCTAACTTGAGGAACGCGTCTTGAATCTCGGTGAGCCGATCCAAACGGCGGCGCAGCCGGCCGAAGGAGTGCAGCCACGCGATGGTCCGCTCTACGTACCAGCGGGACTTGCCCAAACCGCTGCCGTGCTCCGTATTGCGGGCCGCCAGCACCGGCGTGGTCCCCCGGCCGCGCAAACCCTGCCGCACCGGTTCCGAGTCGTAGCCCCGATCCCCCTGCAAGCGGTCGGGCTTCTGCCGCTTCGGCCCCGGCTTGCCGCCCACCGGCGGCATGTCGTCGAGCGTCGTGAAGACCTGGGTGATCTCGGGGACGTTGGCGGCGGTCACCGTCGCCGCCAGCGGCACGCCTTGGGCGTCGGTCATCACGTGGTGCTTGCTGCCGGATTTGCTCCGGTCCGTCGGATTCGGGCCGGTATCCTCGCCCCCTTCCGGGGCCTTGGCGAAGGAGGCGTCGATCAGCGCCCGCTCCCAGTCGATCGCGTCATCGCCGTTGAGCTCGGCCAGCAAGACGGCGTGCAACTGGCGCCAGACACCGGCCTGCTGCCACGCCTGCAGGTAGGACCGGCAGGTCTTGCCGCAGCCGCAGCCGAGGTCGGCGGGCAAGTCGTCCCAGGCGATGCCGGTCTTGAGCACGAACAAGATGCCGGTGAGGATCTTGCGGTAGTCCAGGGATTTGCGTCCCGGGAAGCGGAAGCGGCGCGGAGGCGGGGGTGGCAGCAAGGGCTCCAGGGCGGAGTTCCACAGGCGCATCGGAGACAAGGGGTTTCATGGTGGTCCTCCTTGGTTCGGGAGATCACTCGCCGAAGGACTCAAGAGCAGACAGCGTGCCAGTGGATTCATTTTTTCCGAGCGCTCTAAGGATCGCCGCGGTGGTTTGCACATGTCGCGAGAAACTAGGAACAGGATTACCGGCGCGGAGGGCTGCGTAAGCCCGTGCCATGCGTCGGCCAACACGGCCAGAAGGGAAAGAAAACGCAGTTTTTGTCGGCGTCCCGCGAGCAACGGCCGGGTCGCTCTTACGTCCTCTCAAAAAAACGACGGTTGAGAATCGACCGAACCTCAAGTCACTTCATCGGGTTCGCTCGAAGGGCCGTCGATGGGAGCGCCAGTCGGGTTGACAGCGCCGGGGGATCTCGGTTAAATCGCGATCGTTGCTGAAGGAGGACAACCGGCGAGCGACATCCGCGAAAACAAAGATTGAAAGAAAGAAATAAATGCGTATCAAGGATGGCGCGGCCGCAGCGGGGAATCTCACCGGTTCACGGAGGAGCCGGTCCCCGCAGTTCCCTGGCGGCAAACCGATACAAGGATTGATATCAGGCGAAACACGGATGGCGCGGCCGCAGCGGGGAACTCACCGGTTCACGGAGGAACCGGTCCCCGCCGTTTCCAGGCACCCCGACCTTCCCACCTTCTGCGATCCCGTCGTCCCGTATGACCGCTGCTCCTGAAGATCACACGTCGGTGTGAGCACGTAGACAAGGTGAGGATCAGGTCCATCGGCCGGGACCGGCTCCCAGCGTGATCAGTCTACAAAACGGCGGGGGCCGGCGCGAGGGCGTATGGGGCCGGCGCGAGTATCGGGGCCGGCGCGATCGGGCTAAGGACGCGGAGGAAGTCGACGCCCTTGCCGTTGCAGATGAGCCGAGGGAGACCGGCGCATGGGGCCAGGATTTCGAACGACGGTCGCAACGAAGCGGGCGCCGCACCATCAGTACGTGCCCGTATCGAAGCCTCGCCGGCGCCGGCGTTTCTCGGCCCTGTACCCGGATGAGCCCGAGTCATGCCGTCGGAGCCTCCGCCCGTTCCTGCGTAACCTGATTCACCTCGCGCTGCTCGTGGCGGTATTCAAGGTTTATCATCTCGAGGAACGCCCCTATCAGGGTCGGACCTTTCAGAACCTGGCCCTCATCGCGCTCCTGGCATTTCCGGTACACTACCTAGCTCCATTCCGCTGGAAGAAGCCCTGTCTCGTCGCGGTCTCGATCGTCGGCCTGATCTCGGTCGGCGGCACGTGGACCACCGCCATCGTACTGGCGATGGCCGCGGTCCTGATCGGCGTCTGCTACCTTCGCATCCCGTGGGCAGCTCGCGCGTCAGCCTGCGCCGCGATCGCGGCGGTCACGATCCTGGCCCGACCCGGAGCTTCCTCCTTCGGCATCCCCGACAATGTCTGGCCCATTGTGGCATCCATGTTCATGTTTCGGATAATTATTTATCTCTATGAACTCAAGCACTCGACGGCGCCCGAACCGCTGGCCGACACGCTGGGCTATTTCTTCATCCTGCCAAACTTCTGCTTCCAGCTCTTTCCCGTAATCGATTACCGGACGATGCAGCGAGGGTACTTTGTTGACGACATCCATGCGATCCAGCGGCGTGGGCTGGCGATGATGTTCCAGGGGACGGTGCATCTTCTGGGCTATCGCCTGCTCTATAACCGATATTCGATCCAGTCCGGCGATGTGCACGATCTCGTCGGACTGGCGGGCCATATCGTCGGCAATTACCTGCTTTATTTGCAGGTCTCAGGCCAGTTTCACATGGCCTGTGGGATGCTCCACCTCTTCGGATACCGCCTCCCGGCGACCCACCACCACTACCTGCTGGCGACGAGCTTCACCGACTATTGGCGGCGAATCAACATCTACTGGAAGGATTTCATGGTGAGGGTGTTCTTCAATCCGGTGGTGTTCCGGCTGAAGCGATGGCCGCAACCGGCGGCACTCGCAATGGGTATCGTCACGGTATTCCTGGCCACATGGATATTGCACGCCTACCAGAGGTACTGGCTGGTCGGGAGCTGGGGCTTCACGGTGCCCGACGCCCTCTTCTGGGGCACACTCGGCATCCTGGTAATGCTGAATGTCCAGTTCGACGCCCGGCGCAGCCGTGCAGGAACGGGGCGCGCCTCCGGAGACACGGGCACGACATCGTGGCGCCGCGCGAACTGGCCGTGCGTGTCGTGAGGGTCGCCGGGATCTTCATGACCATCGCCGTCCTCTGGTCGCTCTGGTCGAGCCCCAGCCTGTCGGCATGGCTGGACATGCTTCACCGAGGTTTCTATGGATCATGACGGGATGATGGGCCGCCAATTGTTCGCGACGCTCGCGATCCTGGCGTTCGGATTGATCCCGGACGATCTCGCCGGGCGCGGGCCCGCGCGGCTACGGTCCAGCCTCAGAAGCGGCCTGTTCAACCGGGCTGACGCCTCACGAATCGAGCGCGGATACTATGAGCAAGTGATTAATGCCGGTCGCCGGCTCAATGAGCTGGGCGACCTTCCGGCCCTTCGCCGACAACCCGGTTCTCGCGGCACCTTCTCGGTCCCGGTGGACTCGGCGCCCCTGGTCGTGCGAGTCGACGATCTGCGTGAGGTCGTCTTGAGGACGGGCGATACGGTCCAGCGATGGGGCGTGGAGTGGCGCTCCAACGCGCAGGGGATGCGCGATCGAGACTACGCGATCGAAAAGCCGGCCGGAACGTTCCGCATTGCCCTAGTGGGCGACTCAATCGGCGTGGGCTGGGGAGTCAACGTCGAGCAGCGGTTTGAGTCGATCCTCGAGCGCGAATGGGACGCCCGTTCGCGACGAGCGGGCGGCCCGGCAATCGAAATCATTAACACTTCCGTTCCCGGGCATGCGCCCGGCCAGCGTTGGCATCACTTCAGCCAGGTCGGCTGGCCGATGCAGCCCGACCTGGTGATCTGCGAATCGACGGAGGCCGACATCGGCTGGGACGAGCGGAGGCTCCGCTATGTCTTGGCCCGGGGACTCGGGTTCGACTCGCCTCTGTACCGGGGGGTCTTGACATCGGCTGGAGTCGAGCCTCTCTGGAATCCAGAGCGTTACAAGCGCGTGCTGCAACCGCGCCATCAGGAAATCCTGGCAGGCGTCTATCGCGCCATAGCGGATGACTGCCGAGCTCGAAATGTACCGATCATCTGGGTTCTGATCCCCCGCGTCGGGCGTCCCAGCGAGCCGGCCGGCCATCGAGCACTCCAGGAGGCGGCGCAGGCCGCTGGATTCACTCACATCGTCGACGCGAGTGATGCCTTCAATGGCTTCGAACCGTCCGCGCTGGCCGTCGAGCCCGACGACTTCCACCCGAATCTCTCGGGCCATCGCTGCCTCGCCGCCCGCCTCGACACAGCCCTGAGCGAGCTACCTGAGTTGCGGCATCTCTGTGGCGAAGGCCCCGTTGCCAAGGCAACCCGAAACACGGCCCTTAACATCTCGATCGCCCTCCCAGGAGTCAAGTCACGATGATTTATCAACAGATCTGCTCAGCAGCCCGGGCCGGACTACTTCATCCCCTGGTGCTACTGATCGTGGGCCTGGTCTCCTGGCCGGCCGACTGGTCCGGAATCCACGCCCTCCTCGATACGCGCGATCCACTGGACCGCGACTCGGCGAACGAGAGGCCCACGTGGTCGGCTACTACGAGGAGATCCTCGGCGGGTCCAACGTCGGCAGGCCGGAGGGCTGGATCGGCTTTCAGGAAGCCGGCGTCGTCCGTTACCTCGATGACGACTTCCTCCAATTCGAGCTCAAGCCCCGAGTCCAACGGACGCTCTGCGGTCAGCCGTTCGTGACGAATTCGTTCGGAATGCACGACGGCGAGGTTACGCTCGAGAAGCCCGAGGGCACATTCCGGATCGCCGTGCTGGGCGCGTCGATGGATATGGGATGGGGTGTGAGATACCAGGATACCTACGCCAATCGGCTGCAGGACTGGCTGGATGCCGTCTCGACCGGCCGAGGATCGCTCCGGTCGCGCCGATTCGAGGTTTTGAATTTCGCCGTCGCGGCTTACAGCCCACTCCAGAGGTTCGAGACACTTCACCGCAACGGACTCGCGTTCTGTCCCGACCTGGTCATCTACTCGGCCACGACGCTCGATGTCCGTCTGATGGAGATCCACCTGCTCGAAATGCTCCGAAATGGCGTCAACCTGCGGTACCCTTTCCTGAGGCAGGCGATCAGCGAGGCCGGCGTGACCGCCGGTGACCTTCGACTGAATGACCAACGGGAGTTGATCCACAAGGATCGGATCAAGGCGATGTTAAGGCCCTATTACTGGGGCTTGTACGATCGGACGATCGGTATGCTCTCAGCGGAATGCCGCTCGGCGGGCATACCCCTCGTCATGGTGATCATTCCGCGAGTGGGCAAAGAAACGCGCCGGAGATCCGGGCCGAACCGGTCTCGCGCCTGAAGGCCCTGGCGGCCCACCATGCGATCTCCGTCTTCGACCTTTCAAATACATTCGACCCCTATGACCCGGCGAAGCTCGAGATCGCCGCCTGGGACGACCATCCCAACGCGGTGGGACACGAGCGACTTTTCGTTGCCCTGGCCCAGGCCGTCGCTGCGGACGCGTCATTGTCCCGGCTGCTGTTCCCGCCGGAGACCTCCGGTCTCCAGGAGTTGAGACCCGAAAGCCAGGCCGCGGCTGGCGAGGCAACAAGACACGGACCGATCGGCCCCGTACACTCCGATACGGAGGCTGCCGAGCGTAGTAACGAGGGCGATTCACGGCTCTCCGAGAGCGGCGGACCGATTCTGAGCCCGTAACATCCGCTCGCAGTGGATCGGGCGGGGTCGCGAACTCTGGCCTTTAGATTGCAAGAGTGATCGTTTTTGAAGTCTGGAGAGATCTGAAATCTCGAATCTTCCATTCGGTTGCGGCAGGGCCGCGGCAGGTAGGGTGCTCATGGATGGACGCCATTTAAGTCAACTTCTCGACGAGGCCGCCGCGCGACGGCCGGATCGTCCGGCTGTGGAGGACGAACGGGGCGCCGTACTCAGTTACGGAGAATTGCTCTGGGCGGCGGATCGAGTGTCAACGCGACTGGTCCGCTGGGGTGCCGGTCGCGGAGATCGCGTTGGCCTGTGGCTGCCCAAGGGGCTCGAGGCCGTGGCCGCCGTGCACGGGATCCTCCGCGCGGGCGCGGCCTATGTGCCGGTCGACCCCGCGAGCCCGGCCCCAAGGGCCGCGCGAATCCTGGCCTCAGCGGGCGTCAAGGCGGTGGTCGTCGCTGCTCATCTGGCACCCGCACTCCGCGGGGCATGGCCGGACGATGGCCCACTGCCTCGCTTGATCGTCGCCGGTGAGGAGACCATGACGACGGACCTGAGCGCACATCGCGATGCACTCTGGAAAGAGGTCATGATGGACGACGCCCCCTCGCCGCTTCCTACTCCGCATACCGAGGACGACCTGGCGTACATCCTCTTCACCTCGGGCTCGACCGGCCAACCCAAAGGCGTCATGCTCTCCCACGCCAATGCCTTGACCTTTCTCGAGTGGTGTCGAGGCGCACTCGGGCCCTGGCGCGACGGTGACCGGTTCGGCTCGCACGCTCCCTTGCATTTCGACCTCTCGGTGTTCGACCTCTTTGGGTCTTGCCAGAGCGCAGCGACCCTGGTGTTGGTCGGCGAGACTTTAGGCAAGGACCCTTGTCGGCTAGGCGAGTTCATGGCCGATCGACAGCTAGACGTCTGGTACTCGGCACCGTCGATCCTGGCGCTTTTGCTCGATCACGGACGCGTGGACCTACCGGGTTTCCCAGCGCCGCGGCTCCTCCTCTTTGCCGGCGAGGTCTTTCCCATCGCCTCGCTGCGGCGACTCCGAGCGGCCTGGCCGCGGACCAGGATGTGGAACCTCTACGGCCCGACCGAGACGAACGTCTGCACGGCCTATCCGATCCCGGACTCGATCCCCGACGACCGGAACGAGCCTTACCCCATCGGCCGGGTCTGTCCGCCGCTCTGCGCTCGAGTCGTCGACTCGCAGGGCGAATTCGTCGCGCCCGGGACAATTGGCGAGTTGGTGGTCGCCGGGCCCGGCGTGATGCGCGGTTATTTCGGCCAGCCCGAGTTGAGCAACGCAGCGTTCCTCCAGCGCGAAGACGGCACGCGCTGGTATCGCACCGGAGATCTCGTGTGCGATGACGGCTCGGGCTGCTATGTGTTCCACGGCCGGCGCGACCGAATGATCAAGCGTCGGGGCTATCGGATTGAGCTGGGCGAGATCGAGTTGAACATTCTATCGCCACGAGGGGGTGGACCGAGCCGGAGTCGTGGCACGATCGGAGGAGACCGGAGTCTCGATCGAGGCATTCGTCGCACTGAAGCCAGGCCAGAAGCGGTCGATCATCGCCATGAAGCGACATTGCACGATGTACTTGCCCCATTACATGGTCCCCGACACGATCAGGTTTGTGGACGGTCTGCCGATGACCTCGACCGATAAGGTCGATTATCAACGCCTGAAATCCCTGGCCGCCGGGGGGGGAGCGTGCACGTGAGGCGACGACTACGCCGGCTCTGGAGCTGGAAGTTCGTCTTTTACGACCTGCTCCTGCCCGCGCTGAAGATGGCTAGGGCCATCGCGCGGCGACCGGATTCTGGGCCTGCTGGGTCGCATCGGACTGGCGATGCAGCCGAAACGTCGGGCGCGGTTGCGCACGGCGTTGCGGCGCGCCGGGGATGCGCTCGAGGCGGACTGGCCGCTCGAGGCGACCTGGCCGGCCCTTGCGGCGAACACCGCCCGGTTCCTGGCTCGCGACTACCCGCTAGATCGCCAGCCGGACGCGGAGGTTCTGGCCCGCTTCGACGTGCACGGTTATGGACGGCTTCAGTCGGCGCTGGATGGTGGCCGTGGTGCGATCCTGGTGGGTAGCCACCTTGGGGCCCATATCGCGGGGGTTCACTGGCTCTATCGACGTGGTGTTCCCCTACGGCTGCTGGTCCAACGCCCTCGGCACGTCTCGCACGAGCTGAATCGCCGGTTTGACATGGGCGGCCCACATCCGCAATCCGAGCTGTTCCTGCGGCGAGACCTGACCCCGTGCGGGGCCGTCGAGCGCCTCCTTCGCGCGCGGGCCGCCCTCCGCGATGGTATGGCCATTTACATGAACGGCGACATCCCTTGGAACGGGCCGAATACCTGTCCCGGCCGGCTGCTGGGCCGGCCCCAACGGCTGCTGGCCATCTGGACCGAGCTCGCTGTCTTGACCCATTCACCAGTCTTTCTGGTCTTCTGCACTCATGCACCGGGAGGCCGGTTCGCTCTCGAGATCGAACCGCTCGGATGGCTCAAAGCCGGAGACGAGTCCATCGCCGTCGCCGATTATCTCAGGCAGCTTGAAAGCCGAATTGCCAATGCCCCTGCTGACGCCGTGGCCCACCTGATCTGGCCCTGCTACGAGCCGCGGCCCGCGACTACGACCCCAGGCGCACAGACGTTCCGCAGACGCCGACGCAAGTCCATCCGGACGGTAAACCGACTCGCTTGAAAAAGCCGTCGTCACGAGCCGAGATGACCCTGGAGAGCTGGTTTCCGGGGCCATGTCTTTCCGATGCACGATGCGCTACACACGTTTTTGCGTTTTCTTGGTGCATCGTGCTACGAATGACGCTCAGATAGAACGGAGTCGTCAATCTCTTCGGGGTCAGGCTCACCCTCCGGCCGACGCACGTCTCTTGCCTTCGCGGCAAGAACGAGTCGCGTCTGTCCCTCTTCCAGGAGATGCATCCATGATGCTGTCGCGCATGTCTTCGATCGGTTCGATCGCCCTGCTGGCACTGTCGGGCCTGGGAACACCCCGGCCGAGGCCCAGTTCGGTCGGGGAGATCGCACCCCCAATGCTACCCTGAAGTTGACGGAGGTTGCCGACGACCACAAGGTGACCTTCCGAATCTACGCTCCGAAGGCCACCGAGGTCTCGGTTTCCGGCGACTTCGGGGGCGGCAAGCTGTCGAAGGATGACAAGGGCGTATGGTCGATCACCGTCGGCCCGCTCACACCCGACTTCTATAGCTATTCTTTCGTCGTCGATGGCGTCAGGACCCTCGACCCGAAAAACGCGGTGGTCAAGCCGGGGATCGCCAGCGTGTCCAGCATGTTCCTGGTCCCCGGAGACGACGCAGAATTCGAAGCCACGCGGGACGTCCCTCACGGCGAGATCCACATCAGGTGGTATCACTCAGGCACGCTCAACTCGTTACGGAGCATGCACATTTATACGCCACCAGGTTACGAGGGCAGTAGCGACAAGTACCCGGTTTTCTACTTGCTGCACGGCGCCGGCGACGACGATGCAGGCTGGAGCACGATCGGCCGCGCCGGATTTATACTCGACAATTTGATCGCCGACAACAAAGCGGTCCCGATGATCGTCGTGATGCCCAATGGCAGCCTGCCGCGTCCCGCGAACTTCCCGCGAATCACGCCCGGATCAACCCCGTCCCCGGAGGCTCGGGCCGCGATGGAAGCCGCCCAGAATCGATTCATCGACGAGCTGCTCAAGGAGGTCGTTCCCTCGATCGAGAAGCATTACCGCGTGCTGAGCGGAAGCGAGCACCGGGCGATCGCGGGGCTGTCGATGGGGGGGGGCCAGACCTTACGAGTCCTCACGACCCACCCAGACAAGTTCGCCTATGTCGGCCTCTGGAGTGCGGCCACCTTTCGAGGGAACCCGGAGGAATTCGAGAAGCAGCATGAATCCTTCTTCAACGGATCCGCCCAGCTCAAGGAGTCCAACAAGCTGCTCTCGATCAGTGTCGGCGACAAGGACTTTCTGCTGAACGGCTCCAAGGGCCTGTCGGCGCTGTTGCAAAAGCACGGCATCCGGCACGACCTCCACATCAGCGGAGGCGGACACACCTGGATCAACTGGCGCCATTACTTGAACGAGTTTGCGCCGAAGCTGTTCCGCTGAGGGTCGATGTGAAGGAATGAGCGAGAAAACTCGATACTCAGTATTCAACGAACGCAAGGCCCGAGGCGGAACGAGCGTATCGGGATCCTCTCGATTAGACTTTATCAGATAAAAGAGACTTGCCCCGAAAAACTTGAGAGATCGCAGGGTAATCCTCGTTTCTGATAAAGTCTGTTGAATCTTGAAGTCTTGAAACTCGAATTGAATTTCCGTGTGACTGAGCAGATCCGGACCGGGCCCGGGTGGCTCTTACCGGGAGGATTGATCGGCCGGCATCGATGGGATGACACGGGGCGGACGTGCGGGCCGTGGAGGCAGGGCGCCGCTGGGTATCCCCGCTTCAGCCGGTGGCCGTCCCGCTTCGATGGCCTCGGCGGCGTGGAGGTAGTCGACCGCCCTCTCGTTGCGGTACTTCGGATCGTACCGCGTATAGGCGGCCACGTGGTAGAAGGACCATTCGCGACGGCAGACCGACGCCCAGCGGGTCGCGTCGAGCGCGAAGTGACGGGCACAGGCTTCAGCATCAACTCGGGGAGCCTCTACCGCCGCAGGCCAGCCCAGGGCGTGTCGGCGACAAAGCTGATCGAGGAGGTCTTGAGCCAGCGCGACATAGCCGCGCAAGTTGGGATGCTGCCCATCGTGGAACAACCCGTCGTTCAGGATGTCGTGCGGGCTGGCCGCTTCGAGGACGCGTGGTCCGTCAACCAGTAATACGGCCGGGTGCTTGTCGGCCACGTCCCGGTACGCCTGGCGGAAGCCCTCCGGGCAACGCATGGGCATGCCGTCGCGATCGCGCGCTTCGACATAATGCCGGCGCGCCTCGTCCCACTCGCCGCGCTGCTCGAGAAGCCGGGCCAGACGGAAATGCGTCTCGGCGAATTCGGGATGTCGTGCCACGACTTCGCGGTCGATCTGCATCGCCGCGGCCGGGTCGTTCGTTTCGCGGGCGCGTGCCATCGCGACCGACCGCGCAAGGGCCATCCGCTCGGCCACGGGCGTATCGGGGGACAGATACGAACGGCTCGGGTCGTAATCACCGTCGTTCGACGCCGGAATGATGAAGATCCCCAGAGTCTCGATCGTCTCGCAATAGGCCGCGATCGCGTCGAGCCGCGCGCGGAAATCCGCAAGGATTCGCGCGGCTTCCGCCGCCGTACATACGGGCCGGTCGACCAGTCTGCGCGTCACTCGCCGCGGCGGACGCAAGCTGACTCTCTGCCGTTCGGATGTTTCCATCACCAGTCGGCAAAATGCCGAATACCGCAGTATCCCCGTCAGGGATTTCGGCGCATACAGCGAGCGTATCTCGTCCAGGTAGTAGGAGTCCGGATCCCGCATCCAGGGGTATCGCGATTGGAATTCGTTGTGGCCGACATACACGATCAGGACATCGGGACGATATGTCAAGTCGGCCAGGCGATTGTGCATCTGAGCCAGATTGGCCCCACCCTTGGCCCAGGTCTCGACCTGGATCGGCCGGTCGGGGAAGACCGACTCGAGCTTCCAGCCGACGATCTGTCCGACGGATAACCAGGGATCATAAGGGACGCCCCGCGCGCTAGACTCTCCGATCACCAGGATTCGTAGCGGTCCGGAGGCAGCAGCGCTCCCGACCTTTCCGGCGGCGAACTGGCTCGGTAGCTCGGGGACCACAGCGTCGAACGGATGCATGGGTACCTCCGTCGAGGCGGGGGCGTGACTGCCGTTGATCTCGGGCAGCCGGGGTCGGCGACTCAACCAGGCCCGCCACGCCGCAGCACCCGCGTCAAGGACAAGAAGGCTGATCAAGATCGTTGCTCCGAGGGCCAGGAGTCGGGCCTGTCGGCGACGCCGCGGGGCCGTCTCTCTCCGCGTCCTCATGCGAATGACCAGAACGGACCCGATTACTCCGACGGACCCGGTCAGCCCCAGCGCATAGCCGACGAGCAATCCATTCAGATAAATGATGGCGATCTTGCGGCCGACCTCGGGAGAAACCTGATTCTGAAACATGCGGAACCAGGCGGGACCGAGTAGCCACGCCACGACGGCCAGACTCCCGACACCAGCCAGGATGGCGACCCGAGCGATCCTCGACAACCAGGAGCGGTGGACGGGAGTTGGCATATTATTCGGCATTCGGTCTATGGTGTTCGGTTTTCGAGGTTGACTGTAGAATAGCTCCCCACAAGAGACGCCTGCGTGTCCAAGATGTCAACATCGCGCCGGTTTCCCGCCTCGTCCGAAGGTTCTCTTGCCGATTCGGTGCCCTGATTCGTTCTGTTCAACAAGGAAAACCGAAGGATGCCCCATCCCTTCAGTACGATCTTTGAGTCGGTCTCCGAGTTGACGGCGCGCATCAAGCAGGCGTTGAAGGAGCAATTTGCAGAAGTCGCTTTGCATGGGGAGGTTTCGAACGTTGCGCGACCGAAGTCGGGGCATGTGTATCTCACGCTCAAGGATGAATCGGCATCGATCCGGGCCGTCATCTGGAAGAGCGAGGCGCGGTTGCTGCCCTTCGACTTGACGGACGGACTGGCGGTTCGGGCAATCGGATCCCTGACGCTCTACGAACCGCGCGGCGACTATCAAATCACGGTCCGTCAGATCGAGCCCGAGGGGATCGGAGGCGCTGGAACTGGCATTCCGGCAGCGGCTCTCCCGACTGGCAGCCGAAGGGTTGTTCGATCCGGATCGGAAGCGACGGCTGCCGCGTTTCCCCCGACGGATTGTGATCGTAACCAGCCCGACCGGCGCGGCGATCCGCGATCTGCTCCAGGTGACAGGCCGGCGTTGGCGTACGGCCGAGATCCTGATCGCTCCGACTCGGGTCCAGGGAGATGGGGCAGACCGCGAAGTTGTTGCGGCCCTGGAATTAGCCAACCGAGTCGCCGGCGCCGATTTGATCGTGGTGGCCCGCGGCGGTGGCAGCCTGGAGGACCTCTGGACCTTCAACGAAGAAGCCGTGGCCCGGGCCATCGCGGGCTCTCGCGTGCCCGTGGTTACGGGGATCGGTCATGAGATCGACGTGACACTCGCCGATCTCGCTGCCGACCGCCGCGCGCTGACGCCCAGCGAGGCCGGCGAGGTCTCTGTCCCGGATTGCCGCGAAGTCACCCTCCACCTCGACCGGCTGGCCGACCGTCTTCGGCTGGTCGGACGAGCTCGACTCGTCGACGCCCGCCTCCAACTGAACCGCCTCGCGGAGCGAGCGCAACACGCAGTGCATCAAGGGTTCCAGGATCGTCGACACCGACTGGCCCGGATCGCCGCCAGCCTCGAAGCCCTCAGCCCGCTGGCCGTCCTGGGCCGTGGATATAGCCTCACATTCCATCAGGACGGCCAGACCTTGATCCGTTCCGCCGACGAGGTCGCACCGGGACAGATCCTCGTCACCCGCCTTTCGGATGGCGAGATCGCCAGCCGAGTCATACACCAACCATAGTCCCACTCGCCCACTCGAGTGCGGACAGTCAGGATTCGGAGCGCCTTCCGTAGCGAGACGAGGCTCGGCGTTCCGCGGAACACACGATCGTGCCGAATCGTTTCAAACTCCACAATTTATCAATCATTAATATTATTATAGAATCAATAAACTGCTCAATGGCTTATCGGACCAAAGCCGTGAAGCCCATCAGGAAATCAATCAACACAGCAAGCATGCGCGGATATCTGTGCTTCGAGACTGCGGATTATTCAATGTTGAAGCAGTTTCGTAGGCCGTGTTTCGACGCACAAGCAATACAAACGGCTAGTACTGGAAGTATTTGGGGGTTTTCGGGGGTTTTTTTCTTGCCTTATCTTGTGACGTCGCTAGACTAACTATCCAGCTTGGGCATGCTAGGATAGCTGCACGGGATGAATCGACTCATCAAAATAGAGTGCCTTTGCAAGATGCGCTTTAACGCTTTTCATGGCCTTTTGAATCATGAATAAGCGTCTTTGAGTTGGAGAGAGCCGCGGGAGGACCCCGATACTCACGAGTCCGGAATGGGAATGAGGTGCAACAACCCCGAGGGACTTGTGGCGTGCGATTCTGCACCGTCTCGAATTGATGGGGTGGTCAGTCTGGTGAGAGTCGGACTCCGCTCGACTTGGCAAGACATGGTCGCCAGGGATTTCGGAGGGCGGACGTCGATCCACATTCCCGCGTCAGATTCCGTGGGTGTTCGGCAGTCAGGATGAATCCCGCGGAGCGGAGTCCATCCTCTTGGCAGAGCATTAACCATGTGGATTCCTCGCGGTAGGGCGAGGAATCCTGGTGGAGAAGCTTCCAGGAAGGTCTCCGTCGGGTTGCATCATTTGAGGGCTCTCGTCGGTCGGTGCTGTCGTCGGTCGTGTGACACAGCCGGTCCGCTCGGAGCCTGGCGTTCACCAGACATGCTGTAGGATGAAAGACGAGGTTGCGGCCCGAGCCTGAGTCAACCGATCGGATCGGCAACTGGGGCGATAAACTCGGGAGGATGTCACTCTCGTGAAATCCAAAAGACGTACGGTCTTAGTTTTAGGGCCTCCGTAGCGATCTCGGGCGGGAAACTGGGCGAGCATTGCAGAGTTGAGTGGCTCTGCTGATTCAGAGGGCGCCTTGGTGGTGCGGCGCCAGCGTAGGGGAATCTCCGCTTTAGCAGGCCTGGTGCACAGTGCGCGCGTCGGTTGCATGAGCCTTCAATCTTTCGCTTTTCCTCACAATCGTTATCAACCTGGAGTACAACCATGGTGGACTTCCGGCTCGTTGCTGTTGGCCCGGATCGCACGGTTGCGTCTCGCAAGAAAATGCGAAAGTGCCGCGTTGATTCCCGCCGACGCCGAACGATCAACTCACTTGAGCGCCTCGAAGACCGCACATTGCTGGCATCGTCCATCTCAGTGACGTCGGGCGGCGCCGTGACTGGTTCTTCCGGTGCGACCGCAACGGTGGGGCTCGCTTTCAATCCATCGACAGACACGTACACTTTCGACGACAGCACCGGGGTCACTCCCGGGGCGGTGGACGCCGCATTCACCTACACGCAGGTCACCGCCGACGAGGCGACTCTTGTACCCGTCAACAAGGTCGTTCGGGATTTTGCCACCCTGGACTTAACTCCGACGGTAACCTCGATTTCCTATGATCTCAACTCCCTGGGCAACGCAACGACCATCACGAACGCGGCCGGTTTGGCCGATATCGTGACGGTCGGCGACGCGGCTACCGGTCTCTCGGGCATCGCGGCATCCGTTACGCTCAACAATTCGGCTGCTGGTTCGTCCACGAACTTGACGATCGATAATGCGGGCGGCCCTGCCTTGACATCAACGCTCGATCCGACCTCCTTCACAACTACGACGCCCGGTACGATCGGAGAAATATCCTGGACGTCTGCGAGTCTGACCGGCCTGGTGGTGGACGCCGGTTCGAACAGTGATACCATCACCATCGACGGTACTCCGTCAGGCGGCGCCACGACCGGAATTAGCGCCGGTACTGGCGGCGACACGTTCAACGTCCTGGCCACCACCGCCAACAGCATCCTGGACGTCGGAGGGGCACCGAGTACGGCCAACATCGGTAACGCCGGCAGCGTCCAGGGCATCGCTGGGACTCTGGAACTCTTCAGCCCGACGACGATCACGGTGGACGATTCGGCCGATACGACGGGACGCACGGTCATAGTCAACTCGGACTTCATCGGCGGACTGGCCCCCGCCGCCATCAACTACACCGACGCCGTGACCAGTCTGACCATCGACGGAGGCGGCAGCCCCCAGGGCGGCAACACATTCACGGTACTCAACACGCTTCCCGTCGGCAGCACGACCACACTTAACAGTGGCACCGGCGACGACACGGTCGATGTCCAGGCGACCCGCGGTGCACTCAACCTCCACGGCCAGGCCGGATCGGACACGGTTGACCTCGGCAAGGCCGGCGACATGTCGGGCATCCTCGACCCGATCACGATCGACAACGTGGATGGGTTGACAGCCTTGACACTCGACGCCTCCGCCGCGACCGCGAGCCATACGTTCACCCTGACCGGGGGCATGACCCAGAGCACGTTCACCAATCTCTCCCCAGGGGCCATCACCTATACGACGTCCGAGATCAGTCCGCTGACCATCGACACCGGACCATCCGGCACCCAGGTGATGAATATCGATTTCTCCAATGGCAATCCGATCCCGTCGGGCACGGTGCCGGGCCTGGTCTTCAATGCCGGCGCCAACGCGACCAGTGCATCAGGCAGCCATGCCTTGAACCTGATGGGCACGCTCCCCTCGGGCCCGTTCGCTAGCGAGATTCACAATGCCAATGACCAGACTGTCTTCCCCCAGGTCGGTCAGTACGGCTCGATCGACCTCGTCGACTCGGTCGGAACGAGCACGGGCCTCGATTACACCGGCCTCCAACCCATCAACGACACGGCCGGCGCGTCGAACTACACATTCAACAACTTCGGCTTCCCGGACCAGTCGTTCAGTGCAAGCGACGGCCTGGTCGTTGGTGGCTTCAACACGATCCAGTTCACGAACACGCCAACGCCGTTGACGCCTCTGAACTTCGAGACGACGACAATCGCCAACAAGACGAACGTCACGTTCGTCGTGCAGCCCGCTACCCCTCCGAGCGGCATCAACGGCGTGGTCAACATCCCGACGGCATCGACCGGTCTGGCCACGCTCGCGTTCGACATGCCGAACGTCGCCGACGACCTGGTCTCTTTCCTCGCCACGCCACCGGCCGTGGCCACCACGTACACCGGCAGTTCGGTCGCCGATACCACCAACGTGACCGGCACGGGCGTCGCGACGGGGACGACCTTGTCGCTCAACGGCGGCCCTGGCCTTAACACATTGAACTATAACGCCGGCGGGCTAACCCCGACGATCACGCCCGGTCCGCGCCCCGGCGAAGTCCTCATCTCCTTGCCAGGAGCGGGTATCGTCGACGCGATCAACTACTCGAATATCAACATTCTGAACTCACCCTCCGTGCCGCCGGTGCCCGGACCGACCGTCACTATAAACAGCGTCGAAGGCTTCCAGCTTGTCAATGCGACGGTGGGGACGTTCACCTTCCCGCTGGCCAGCCTTTTCCCCGCAGGTACGACGCTTCCGCCGGGAGCCCCGGCGAGCGATTTCAGCGCGACGATCGCCTGGGGCGACGGTACCACGACGGCCGGTACGATTACTCAAGACGCGAGCAACCCGAGCGTCTACGAAATCACGGGAACGCACACCTACGCCACTGCGGGCTCGTACCCGATCAGTTTGACCATCATTACGCAAAGCGGACCGGTCACGGGTACTCTCGTGAACGGTGCCCCGGTAACCGTCCCGATTACCCCGGGCGCGACGGCCACCTCGACGGCCACCGCCACCGTGACCCAGGGCCCTCTGGCCGTTTCGGTCGTACCGATAGTCGGAACCGAGGGGATTGCCATCGCGGCCGGCCCGATCGCCACCTTCATTGATGCCGGAGGAGCCGACCCGATCGCGGACTACTCGGCGAACATTTCCGTCATCAACTCGGCCGGCGCGACCGTCGTATCGGTTGCCGCTGCCAGCATCACCCAGAATGGCAACGCGGCCCAGTACACGGTCAATGCCCCGGCGTTCACGCTCCCGGAAGAGGGCACCTACAAGGTCGTGGTGTCCGTCACCGACAGCGCCGGCACGCCACCAATCACCGTCGACGGGACCGCGACTGCCGTTATCGCCGATGCGGCCTTGACCGCAGGCCCCGCCGTCGCGTTGACGCCTCATACGGGCGTGGCACTGCCCGCCAGCACCGTTGTCGGTACTTTCACCGATGCCAACACGGCGGCATCGGCCAGCGACTACACGGCGGTCATCGACTGGGGCGACAGCACCGCGAATAGCCTCGGCACTTTGGTATCCACCGGAGGAGGCGGCTTCAATGTCGAGGGAGGGCATCTCTACGCCAAGCCGGGCACGTACGCACTAACGATCCACGTGGTTGACGCCGGCGGGTCGACCGTTACGCTCACCGGCTCTGCCACCGTCACCGACCTGGCGGTTACCGGCTCGACCAAGAGCTTCACCGCAGTTGAAGGCACGAACACGGGCCTGTTCGTGCTGGCAACCTTCGTGGACCCCAATACACTGGCTACTGTCGCCGACGTGAACGCGGCGCTCGCGATCGGCGGCTGGGGTGACGGTACGCCGACGGCTGCGGGGGTCACCCTGGTAGTCCAGCAAATCGGCGTCACACCGCTGACGTCGGCAACCGATCCCGGAGCGCCGATCTTCGAGGTCCTCGGCAGCCACACCTATGCCGACGAGACGCCCGCCGGCTCACCCGACATCCTCAGCGTTGTGATCACGACCCTCGGCGGAGTGAGCACCACGCTGACCAGTCCTCCCGGCGGAGTCACCGTCCTCGATGCACCCCTGACGAGCTCCAATGGCACCGTGATCACTGGGATCGAGGGCATCGCGACGGCGACTACCACCCTGCTGGGCAGCTTCACCGATGCCAATCAGGGCTCGACCGTCGCCGACTTCACCACCGCCCCCGGCTCGATCAAGGTTAAGTGGGGAGACGGCAGCGCGGTTCAGACTTTGACGACATCGAACATCACCGCCGTCGGCTCTCCCAACGGCGTGATCTACACCATCACGGCTCCCCACACCTATGCCGAGGAAGGGACCTATGCCTACACCGTCACCGTGACCGATGACGGCGGGTCGGTGACCATCATCTCCGGGTCGGCCGTGATCGCCGACGCAGCGCCTGAACGCGACCGGGTTGATCCAACCCATCGTGAGCACCACTGAATCGGCCGTCTACCCGGTTCCGGAGTTCGGCGCCCCGGTATTCACCGGTCCAGTCGCATCGTTCAACGACACGAATCCCACGGCGGCGATCAGCGACTTCGAGGTGACGATCGACTGGGGTGATGGCTCGCCGCAGTCGGCCGGAACGGTTAAGCAACCCGGCGGGGTCGGTACTCCTTTCGACGTCACCGGCTCGCATACTTACGCGGACGCGGGCGTCAACGGTGGCACGGGAAGCTATCCGATCACCGTGTACATCCACGACGCCGGCGGTTCCGTACTGACCGTGACCAACACAGCCTCGGTGGCGGATCGGCCCATCGTGGTGACCGGGTCCGTGAATCTGGCAACCGTCAGCGGCGTGTCCACGGGCACGCTTGATGTGACCAATAACCCCCAGCCCGACTTCTCGGGAACCTCGGAACCTTACTCATCGGTCACCCTGTACGCGACTCCGACCGGCGGTTTGCCCATGGTGATCGGCACGGGGCAGGCCCAGAACAACGGGGCCTGGAACATCAGTTCCAACGTGGCACTCCCCGATAACACCTACGCGATCACGGCGACTGCGGTCGATCAGTTCGGCATGACCACGACCACGGCTCCGGTGACGATCGCAGCCAACCTGGAAATCGACACGGTCGGGCCGGTGATCACCGCGGCGGCATTCAATCGGCTCGACGCGACCTTGACGATCACGTACCAGGACAACCTCAGCGGCATGGACATGGCCAGTATCTCGGACGGCGCGTTTTATCATCTGATGGGCAAGCAGCTCGTCCATAACGTGCACATCCCATCGGTGATCCTGGTCACCGGCGTCACGGTCACACCCGGAGCAACGCCGACTTCTCCGGTAACGGTCAACGTAGTCTTTCACCATGGCAGAGAGTTGCGTGGTGGAATCTACATGATCGACATCAACTCAGGGAGCGGGAACAAAGGTATCGAGGACAACGCGGAGAATCCCCTCTCCGGGACGTTCTACGGCGTCTTCCCGACCGGTAACGGCCGGCCGGGCGGAGACTTCCAGGCATGGATCACGACCTTTCACAACATCGTGAAGCCGTTCCTGCCTGTCCCGGCCGGATTTGTTCCGCCGTCTGCCGCCGTCATCGATCCTCCCGCGCCAGGACATCCCCACCTGAAGACCGGCAAGCACGTGAAGATCCGACATGCGAGCAAGGCCGTTCACGTCGTGCACACGGTGCACCACGTGGTGAAGCAATCGGGTTCGACCCCACACCACGCTGCTCACGACGCGGCGCTTGCCTTCTTCATCGGGGAAGTCGGAACCCACCGCCGTCGCCGCTGACCGGGGACGATGATCGAACCTCCTGACATAAGTAATCGGGGCGGGTACTCATGCCGGCCCCGATATTTTTGTCGCACAGCTCACCGCGACCCATGATATCACCAACGCTCCCTCGTCCGTGGTCGGGCGAGGGCCCTCGGTCAGCCCTCCCGGCACGCGGCGAACCCCGGGCAAGATCGACTTACCTGTCACCAACAACCCGAGCAAGCTGCCCAAGCACTCCGTCATGGACGCGGCCAGGAGGTTCGCGAAGCAGGTGGCTGCCAGGGTCATCGTACATACTTCTGCCGTTCCGGTGAGGAACGTCTGGTCCACTGGTGGCAGCGGTCGGACTGAACACGGATAATCGAAAAAGGAAAACTGAGAAATCAGCGAACGACTGGCCAGAGTGGCTCCGAGACGTTAGAGTCGTCCTCCGTAGGATCCCTCCGCATCGCGCACATCTGGGGATTCCGAATTCCGGATTCGAGATTCCGGATTCCCGGATCATTTTCCTTCGGCAATCCGGAATCTTGAATCGGGAATCCCGATTGGGTTGCGGCCGAATGCCGCGTTAGGGTCTTGGTGTGGCGTTCACCCCGGGCAAGAGACCGGGACCTCGGTAAGGCGATGGCCATGATGGAGTCCGGATCGAATCATGGTGGATGACACCGAGCCCACCTTTGAGGTCGCGTTGACCGAGATCGAGCGGATCGTGGCGAGCCTGGAGCGTGGCGATTCTACCCTGAGTGCTGCACTGACTGGCTACGAGACTGGCGTCAAACTCCTGCGGCGCTGCTATCAACTCCTTGAGCAAGCCGAACATTCGGTCTCACTCCTCACCGGCATCGACGACCAGGGGAATCCTCACACCACGCCGTTCGACGCGACGGCGACGCTCGCCCGACAGTCCGTGGCGTCCCCGAGTCCGATCGACCTGGAGACGAAACCGGCATCGTCCGAGCGAAGCGACCCCTCACGAATCCAGCACGTTCGCCTGGACGTCCGGTCCGACCCGCCGTTCTGAGCCCCGCCCTGGCCTCGTCCTTCGCCGATTCGCAGACTCTCAGGCCGATCGATCTTTTCGCGTTACCGAATGTCCTCGCGACATTGATCCGGAGTGGCGGATCGCCGTTCGGCGATCCCGATCTCGCGATTCTTCTCGACGAATTCCCTCGGACTTGCTGGGAAACCAGGGACGGAGGGTAGGATTATGCGTAAGAGTCCTATATAGAGTGCCTGTCTCAACTTTGTGATCCAAAGTTTAGAGGGGTCTCATGTGGACATTCGGAGGGTGAAAGTCCACAATAGCTTGGCGACTGGGTGGTCCGGGGAGGAGGACCTGATTGGGGCGTGCGTCCCAAGGCTTGTTGGGGATCGCGGCGTCCGGCCATCGGCTCGCGGCCAGTCCATGATCACGACGAGGACCATGACGAGTTCTGAGACGAGAACGACCGAATTCGCGGGATTGGGCGCGAATCTGGAACGGATCCGGCGCCGGGTCGAGGGGGCCTTGGCCACGTACCTCCCGGACGTCGAGGCCGACGCCGAATCGTCGTGTCCGGCACGGCTGGCGATGGCGATGCAATACAGCCTGCTCGGCGGCGGGAAGCGGCTGCGTCCAGTGCTCTGCGTGATGGCGGCCGAGGCATGCGGAGGCGAGATCGAAGCGGCGCTGCCCGCCGCTTGCGCTCTGGAGATGGTGCACACCTATTCGTTGATCCATGACGACCTTCCGGCGATGGACGACGATGACCTGCGGCGAGGGCGTCCGACCTGCCACAAAGCCTTTGACGAGGCGACGGCGATCCTGGCCGGTGACGGTCTCCTGACGATGGCATTCGAGGTTCTGGCGCGCGAGGTCCGCCCCGCGACGTCGGCGATCCGTTGCGTGCGGATCCTGGCCGAGGCGGCCGGCCCGTGGGGAATGGTGGCCGGCCAGATGGCCGACCTCCAAGCGGAGGGTCGCACCGAGGCCCAGGGACGTCCGGCGGCCGGGACCCTGGCCGCACTGGAAGCCATCCACCGCCGCAAGACCGGCGCCTTGCTTCGCGCACCTCTGACCATGGGCGCCGCCATTGCCGAGGCCTCGGAGACGTGTGCTTCGGCCCTGGATCACTACGGCCGGTCGGTTGGCCTGGCCTTCCAGATCGTCGACGACCTCCTGGACGTCGAAGGGGACGAATCCAAGCTAGGCAAACGCGTCGGCAAGGATTCCGAGCTGGGCAAATGGACGTACCCCAGATTCGTGGGCGTCAACGGCAGCCGGCACCGCGCCCGACAGTTGGCCGAGGAGGCCGTCGTTGCGCTGGAGCCATTGGGAGCGCGCGGCAATCCGCTTCGCGAGCTGGCCCTGGCACTTTTGGAAAGGGATCGTTGATGGACGTTTCGGACGCGGTGCTCGATCGGATCAAATCGCCGGCCGACTTGAACGCGCTGACGGACCTCGAGCTCCAACGGCTCGCCGAGGAGATGCGCTCCGAGCTGATCGGCGTACTCGGTCGCCGCTCCGCTCACTTCGCCAGCAATCTTGGGGTAGTCGAGCTCTGTCTGGCGCTCCACCTCACCTTCGACTTCACGAAGGACCGCTTGATCTGGGACACCGGCCATCAGATCTACCCTCACAAGTTGATCACCGGACGCGCCGATCGGCTGCACTCGATCCGGACCAAGGGGGGCCTGATGGGCTACCCGAATCCGACGGAGAGCGCATTCGACCTGTTCATGACCGGGCACGCGGGTTGTGCGCCCTCGACGGCGCTGGGACTGAAAGTCGGCGACGAGATGGCCGGCAGACCCGATCGCCATTCGGTCGCCGTCATCGGCGACGGCGCCCTCCCCTCCGGCATCGTCTTCGAGGCGTTCAATCATGCCAGCGGGCTGAAGAAGAAGATGCTGGTGATCCTCAACGACAACAAGATGTCGATTTGCCCGCGGGTCGGCGGACTGGCCGAATACCTCGACCGCGCACGCATGTCCGGGACCTTCAACGACTGGAACAAGCGAGTCAAGTGGCTGTTGCCGAATATCCCTGTGGTCGGGGAGCACGTGGACCGCTGGTACCAGCAAGTGAAGGACGGCATCAAGGCTTCGCTCCACCACGGGATGCTCTTCGAAGAGCTGGGTTTTGTCTACCTCGGGCCGATCGACGGCCACGACCTCAAGATGCTCCGCAGCTATTTCGAACGGGTCAAGGCGATGGAAGGTCCGGTCCTGCTCCACGTCCTGACCAACAAGGGACACGGCTTCGAACCGGCGATGAAGGACCCGGTCAAGTTCCACGCACCCGCCCCGTTCCAGCAGGGGGGCGACGGCATCATCCCTCTCAAGACCTCGTCGAATCGCACGTTCACGGACGTCGTCAGCGACGTCCTTTTCAAGGCGTGTGGCCGCGACCCCAAGGTCGCGGTGATCACCGCCGCCATGTGCGAGGGGAACAAACTCCAGCGAATCCGCGACTCCTTCCCGGAACAGTTCTTCGATGTCGGGATCTGCGAGAGCCACGCTGTCGCGTTCGCCGCAGGTATGGCCAAGACCGGCGTGAGACCGATCGTCGACATCTATAGTACGTTCTTGCAGCGGTCCTACGACCAGATCTTCCAGGAAGTGGCCCTCCAGAATCTGCCGGTCGTGTTCTGCCTCGACCGCGCCGGGCTCGTCGGCGCCGATGGCCCCACTCACCACGGATCGTATGACCTGGCCTACCTTCGTGTCTTCCCGAATATGGTCGTCATGGCGCCGGGCGACGAGAACGACATCGCCCCGATGTTCGAATTCGCCCTGGCGCAGAACGCGCCCGTCGCACTCCGTTATCCCCGGGCCAACCTCGACACGATCGAACGCGACGTCCAGCCCGTCGAGCTGGGCCAAGCCGAGATCCTCGAATGGGAGACCGACGGCATGCTGCTGGCCTGCGGCGCCACGGTCGGGACGTGCCTGCGGGTGGCCGAGCGGCTGCGCAACCTTTACGGCTTGCGGGTTGGCGTGATCAACGCCCGATTCGTCAAGCCGCTGGATCGAGAAACCATCGGCAAGGCAATCGAGGAATGTGGATTCGTGCTGACGGTCGAGGAGAGCAGCTTGATGGGCGGCTTCGGTTCCGCGGTGCTCGAGGCGGCCAACGATGCGGGGATCACAACGTCCCATCTCCGCCGGCTCGGCCTCCCCGACCGGTATGTCCTGCATGCCGAACGCGATGAGCAGCTTGTCGAGGTTGGCCTGGACGTCGAAGGCGTCACCCGTGCGGCCCTGGAACTCGCCAGAACCGTCGGGATGTCCATCCCCGAGTTGGTCCGGGGTCCTTTGACCGTGGTCCGGACCAGCCCATGATCCGTCACCAGTCACCATAAGGCGGCCTGCGGACGAAGCCGCACGCACCAAGGACAAAAGGACGAATGGGACCCGCGGACTCCACCCCCGATCCTGGATCCGATCCGCACCCGCCAGCCTCGCGTCCCCAGGCGCCGGCACCGAAAGCTCTGAGACTGGTGTTGCTGGGGAACGGGACCAAGGCCGAGGTCCACTCGGCCGCCAGAACGCTGACCGAAGCCCTATCGCAGACTCCCGGGCTGGAGCTGGTGGGAGTCGACCTCTCGGCCGACTCGAACCTCTCCGACCTGCCGGCTGAGGTGGCCGTGGTACTCGGAGGCGACGGCACCGTGCTCCACACGGCGCGTCGGATGGGGGACCGGCCCAAGCCAGCCCTGGGAGTCAATCTCGGACGACTCGGGTTCCTCGCCGACCTGACCCCGGCCGAGTTCCGCGACCGGCTGATCGACCTGTCCGCACGCCAGTACACGATCGACAACCTGATGACCCTGGAATGTACCCTCTCGCCAAGAGAGGGACCGACGCGCATCTTCCGGGGTCTGAACGATGCGGTGATCCGCGCCGCCCCGTTCTTCCACCTGGTGGAGATCGGCCTGTCTATCGACGGCGAGAGCGTGATGACCTACCGAGGCGACGGGCTGATCATCGCCACGCCGGTCGGCTCGACGGCGCACAGCCTCTCGTCGGGCGGTCCGATCCTCCCCCCTGATGCCCACATGTTCGTCGTTACGCCCATCTGCCCGCACACGCTGACCCAGCGCCCCTTGGTTGAACAGCGCGCACAAGGTCTACGAGGCCACCCCGCTGGGGGTCGGAATCTCCACAGTGCTGGTGATCGACGGCCAGGTCCAGGTGCCTTTGCGGTGCGGCGACCGCGTGACCATCCGCCGGGGCAAGACCCCCTTCCCCATGGTCCGACTGCCGGGCCACAGCTTCTACAGGACCCTCCGCGCCAAGCTCGGATGGGGCGCGCTCCCACGCGCAGACGGAGGATTGCCTGCATGACCCTACCTCAAGACACCGGATAGAAGGTTCAAGATCAAACAAATTATTTATATTATAGTAATAATAATTTAATTTTTTTTGTACCCGTTCACACCCTGGTCAACAGTTGTAAGATGCCTGGTTTTCAGGCATCAGGAAATATTAATGCCAGCTTATGTGACATTCGGCATCGAAGCCGCCGATTACCCCGTCAGAACGCGATGACTCGTTCCCACGCTCCGCGTGGGAATGCCGTCTGCGACGCTCGGCGTCGTCCCCTTCGAAGTCAGGCCTCCGAGAATCCTTGGGACCGACGCGATGATGAGCCAGAAGTTGAGCGACATCTCCGAGAAGCCGGTGGAGCGGGTCTCCCCTTCGATCCGACGCCTGGGAGATCCTCCGACGCCCGCAACCCTGCCGAGACGGAGTCCTGGGTTTCGGTGACAACCGACGGGTCACTGGAAATCCAAGACGAAGACGACGCGGAGCGTCGCAGACGGCATTCCCACGCCGAGCGTGGGAACGAGTGATAGAAGGTTCAAGATTAAATAAATTATTTATATTATAGTAATAAGAAGTTAATGTATTTTCAATCCCAATTTTGTATTTTGAATCGATCCTTTCTTCGCCTTCGATCCCGATCCCAAATCCCTCGAATCATCCTCGATCAGAACTTGGCCACGGCGTTCTTCCGCTGGAGCTGGAGGAGCTTGGCGTCGGGGTCTACAACGATCCGATCCGCCTCGAATGGGCAGATGAGGGAAACGTCGTGCGATGCACCCGGACCGAGGTGGATCGTAGTGCGCGCCTCACGGTAATCGGACGAAGATGATCCATCCTTGGCGAACCGCTCTCCCCGCGCGGCGACGACCTCGACGGGCACCGTCCCTGTCCCGACATTCTGGATTCGCACCGTCGCTTCCCAGTTCGATCCCCGTTTAATCTTTCGAGGCTCCGAGAGTTGAAATTCGGGCACGACGACTTCGAAGAACCACTGGCGGACGAACGCATCGAAGGCCGCCGAATCGCGGGCGAACGGCCGCATCGCGGCCACGAAGTCCTGGATCACGGGGTGGTCGGGGTTGCCGTGATAGGTCTTGAAGAACGACTGGATGCCGGCGAGGGCCTGGTCTCGCCCCAGGTGGTTCAGCAGCATCCAGAAGACCCAACCCCCCTTGTCGTAGATCGCCGTGGTATCGCCGGGCCTCCGATCCTCCTGGTCGAGCTTGACCAGGGGCCGCTCCGTATCGGCCTGACGCGACTTCCCATAGGTCGCTTCGAGCCGCTTGCAGAAGTCGATCCGGGCATTGATCCCTTTGACCTGCTCGACCAGGAGGATCGCAGAGAAATCAGCCGTACCCTCGGTGAGTAAGATGCCGCCGGGAGCTTTACCCGCCGACAAGATGTTGCCCCACCACTGGTGTGCCGCCTCGTGGGCGGTGATCTCGAACGGGGCGTGGATCTCCGGGGTGTTGTGTGCGAGGAAGCCGACCCCTTCCGAGAAGGTGATATTCGTGGGGAAACCCTGAGCGTAGCTCGCCAGGTTGGGAAACTCGCTCAGCTTGAGTTCGCGCCAGGGGTAGGGGAAGAACCATCGAGAGAAATGGCGGTGCGCCGCGTCGAGCGCCTCGCGCATCTCGGCGACGTTGTAACGATGGCCGGGATGGTAGAACACGGCGGTCCCGTCGCCATGCTCGACCGCCCAACGGCCCGCGATCACGTTGAAGAAGCTCACCGGATGGTCGCTCTCCCAGACGACCGTGCGCCGGCCGTCCTGGACGTCATCCGACGTCTTGATCCCCACCGAGTTGATTGTGAATTCGGCCGGGCCGGTGATCGTGATCTTCGTCGAGAATGGCGTGCGGTAACCCATGAACGAGTCCGTCTGGCCCAGGTAGAAGTCGTCGGGATACTCCCTCGAGTCCTGGCGATTGTCGTCGTCGATGCCGATGGAATCGAGGAAGCCCAACACTGGCACGATGGCGGGCCGAAAACTCGTCAGGACCACGGCCGATGGGAGGATGAACTCGGATGCTCCAGCCGTCCTCTTGCTGACACCCCTCGGAAACCTTCCTTCGTGCTCGAAACCAATCTGAACCGTTCCACCCGGCGCGAGGGTACCTCCAGGGGGCGTGAAGACAAAGAGGTGCGCCCGGTCGGCGGGCGAGAAGGGCTCGCCGTCCATCGTCCAGGCGAGCTTCTCCCAGTGCGGACCGCCCGTCAGGAGGACTTCGCGGAGCGGTCGGTCGGTGCCGTTGACCAGGTCGAACGTCCCGCGCGCGCGATAGGCCGACCGCTCGGGGAACAGGTCGAGATGCAACGTCACCAGACGGAGGTCCGGGATCCTGGCGTCGCGGTACGTGGCCAGGTTCTTGCGCCAGTAGTCCTTCTCCTCCTTCTGGGCCGCGCCGCCCTCTCGCCCCCAGCCGACTTCCAACGCCAGCCAGATGCCTGCGACCAGGGGGACCACGGCCCAGGGCGCCAGCCGCAAGGCCATTGAGAGGACGGCCCGAGGTCGCAGCCGATGCACGAGTTGGGTCGCGTTGACCTCTCGGCGTCGATAGAATCGCACCGTCAGGACGGTGAAGAAGACCGACAGACCCACGGCCATCACGCGGTTCAGGACCAGGGCGCGACGATCGAGCTCCAGCACGCTCATGTCGCTATCCCTGACCGCTTGCCACAACGGCCAGTTGCCGACCCAGTTGATCTGGTTTGTTCCGAGCCGGTATCCCGTGAAGTAGATCACTCCCAGGGCTAGCGCGTAGGTCGCATAGCGGCTCTGTGTGAGCCGATGAGCTGCCGTCACGAAGGCGATCCAACACAGGATGGTCGGCAGCAGGAGCAGTCCCCAGTGGAGTAACATCGGTGGCAGGCTCACACCAACTTGCCCTTGAATCAGGATAACGATGATGCCTCCCACGGCGACAGCCGCGACGATCGCCAGCGCCAGTGCCCCCAGCGCGACGAGCTTGCCGAGAAGGAGCGAGCCGGTCCGGATCGGCGTGGCGAAGGCGATCGCCGCCAGCCCGGTCGATCGCTCGCGTTCCAGCGATTCCACGGTGTAGAACAGGAGGAGCAGGCATGAGCAGGTGGTCAATGTCCCCATCGCGTGCACCGCGAAGCCGACAGGTGTAACCAGGAGCGGCGTGTCGAAGGGGCCGACGTCGATCAGCGCCGTGACGATCGTCTGGAGCAATAGCAGCGGGATGAACAGGTACAGCCCGGGACTTGAGCGCAGCTCGGCCAGCTCGCTCCGCGCCACGTGCCAGGCACCCCGGAGCAAGCTCGGCTGGGACAGGGTCA
The DNA here is from genome assembly GCA_963845755.1 of uncultured Planctomycetota bacterium. Lineage (GTDB taxonomy): Bacteria > Planctomycetota > Planctomycetia > Isosphaerales > Isosphaeraceae > CAWJTV01. The sequence goes on along the minus strand of CAWJTV010000005.1, from coordinate 106,130 downwards.
TCTGAAGCGAGGCCAGTGGAGCCTTGCTGACGGACTCGGCCCCCGAGTTGACCTTCGCGATCGAAGGCGGCCCGGCTAGCAGGCTAGCCGCCGCCGCTCGGCGTGCCGATCGCGAGGACGAGCCGCGAGAGGTCGCGGCGAAGTGACGTTGGCCGAGGACTGCGGCTCCCAGACCCAGCACCACCATCACCACTCGGCTGACCAGGAATCCCGGGTCCGGTGGGATCGACGCGGTGTTGTAGAACCGGACGCCCCGGTTAACCTTGAGCCACGTCTCATTAAGCCAACGGAAACCGGCCGGGTCGAGCAGCATGAGCGCGCGGTTGATCCGCGGGTCGAGCCAGTTCGGCGACCACTCCCAGAGGAAGAATGCATCGAGGAGTACGATCGCCAGAGGCAGCAGAAAGACCGCGACAGGCCGTCGCGTCCACTCGCCGAACAGGAACGATAGGCCCGCGAGAAAGACGATCGTCGGCACCCAGAACCAGAGAGCGGGCAGGAGATAGTTCGAGAGATGGAACGTTCCGCGGAATTCCTGGGCATCGGCATTCGGCAGGACATGGTAGAAGAACAGCATCGCCGCCAGATGCAGGCCCAGCATGACGGAGCTTACCGTGATCACGGCGGCGAACTTCGCCCAGACGTACTCCCAGGCACGAAGTGGTGTGGCATGCAATAACTCGCCGATCCGCCACTCATCGTCCTGGATGATCGCCATCCCGGCCGCCACGGCAACGAAAAAGCCGTAGAAGAGCGTCGTGACGATCGCGAATTGCATCGCCACGGCGAATTCGGAGGTGATGTGGGACTTGGTCCCCCCGACCGTCGCGTCGCCGCTCTGGATCCGCACCGAACCGGTGGAGAACCCCAATGCGCAGAAGACCAGGATCAAGGCCCAGACGGCGAACAGTGGGCGTCGGGCATACGTGCCCAGGTCACCGCTGAAGACCGTCCACACCCGCCTCAAGCCAGGACTCAGTATTGCGTTCATCGCGCACCTCGCTCGGCGGCGGCCGGTTCAGCGGGGAACCCATCAATCGAACCGTCGGCGATGGACAGACGCTCGATCGCGCTGTCGGAGAGCCCCCGAATACCGTCGGCCTTGATCGCGACGAGGTAAGCGTCTTCCAGGGTCGGCGCGACCGCGGAGAAGCCTTGCGGAGAGTTCCCGTCGGGTTGGTAGAGTCGGACGCGGTTCTGGCCTTCGACGAGATAAGCCTGCGTGACGCACCGATCGGGATCCACGAGCAGGCGATCGTAAGACTCGGCGGGGATCGTCCCCTCGTAGATCGTCCCTTCGATGGCACTGCGTGCCCGGCTGGGTGAGGTGTCGGCGATAAGACGGCCGTTGCGGATGACGGCAAACCTCGGGCAGAGCACCGCCACATCCTCGACGATATGAGTGGACAGCACGACGATCCGATCCTCGGCCAGCTCCGAGAGCAGCCGATAGAAGCGCAAGCGTTCCTCCGGATCGAGCCCGGCCGTCGGTTCGTCGACGATGATCAGTCGCGGGTTCCCGGCGATGGCCTGGGCGATCCCCAACCGCTGCCGCATCCCTCCCGAATACGTCTTGACCTTGCGACGCGCCGCGAAAGAGAGATGAACTCGTTCCAGAAGCTCCCGGCACAAAGCCTTCTCACCGACCGGCGCCCGGATGCCCTTCAAGCGGAGCAAGTAGCGAAGCATCCCCTCGCCCGTGAGGTGAGGGAAGAACCCGAATTCCTGCGGCAGATAACCGAGCCGCTCTCGGATCCGCTCGGGCCGATCGAGCATCGATTGGCCGTCCAGCGTGGCCGTGCCCGAAGTGGGCTCCAGCACCCCGGCCAGGATGCGCATCAAGGTCGTCTTGCCCGCGCCGTTGGGACCGAGCAGGCCGAACATCCCATTGGATACATCCAGGTCGACCCCGACCAGCGCCGCAACGGGACCCGGATAGATCTTCACCAGGTTGCGAATGGACAGCATGTGGTTCCTCTCTCGTCGGTCGCCTCGGCGGGCGATTCGCTCGCGCAAAAGGATGTGCTCGGAATCGTGTGGGTCGCTCCCCGACTCACACTCGCGCGCGACTTCGCGCAGCCGGCTGGCCCACAAGGCCATCCGCCGATCGGGCATGCCTCGAGCAACTCGTCAGCTATTCGAGAGTTCGTCATCAACGGAGTAAGATTTACGGCGGATCATCGAATCGTCAATCGCAATGGGTCGCGAGAGCGTGGTGACGAGGCACGGGCATCCGGAACGAGGCGTACACTTCCCTGATGAGACCTTGGATCAGATAATAGCCAAGCTCAACGCGGCGAAACCCGGCGTATGCGAGCCCTCTGAAACTTGCGAAGTCGAACGCAGCGATCGAGATTTTTCACCGACTGAGCGTACCTGCTTGGTTTTCCGACCGGCAACGAGTCGCCGCTATTCCTCGATGATCTCCGGCTCGGCCCAATCCAGTTGCTTCAGGCTCTCGAGGACGTGCGCCGCGGAGGCGACGACCACGAGGACCAGGGCTTCGGGATGGATCAGGGTACGAGCGGCGTGGATGACCGCGTCGCGGTCGAGCCGATGGAGCCGGTCGGGAAACTGGCTCTCGTAATCCGCGGGTAGGCCGTGGATCAGGAGGTTGGCAAACCGGCTCACCAGCGCCGAGGGCGTCTCGAAGTATCGGGGCTGGCCTTCGACAAGTGCGCGCCGCGCGTCATCCAGCTCATCCTGGGTCGGAGGGCGGCCGGTCACGAATGCCGTGACCTCATGTCGGAGATCCTCGAGTGCCTCGGCAAGCCGGTCGCTCTGCAAGGACGTGCTGATCGAGAACGGCCCGGCACCTCGGCGGCACTCGAAAGAGCTTCGCACTCCGTAGGTGAAGCCGCGCTCCTCCCTCAGTTTGCAATTGAGTCGGGACGTGAATTGTCCGCCCAGGACCTGGTTGAAGAGCAGCATGCCGTCGAAACTCGGATCACGTCGATCGATGCCGGGATGCCCCGCACGAACCACCGCTTGAGGCGCACCCGGGCGGTCCAGAACCAGGATCCGGGGCTGTGCAGACCGGACCGCGGTGGGGATTTGCGGGAGCGACGTGGTCGGGCCTCGCCAACTGGATAGGCGCCTGTCCAGTTCTTCGGCCAGAGCCTCAGGCGCGACGTCACCGGCGACGACGATCGCGGCTCGAGTCGGTGCCATGCTGCGCGCGTGAAACGCCCTCAAGTCCTCCACCGCGATCGCGCGGACGCTCTCCTCGGTACCCGCCAGGGGGAACCTGTAAAGATGGTCCGAGCCATACAGCGCCCGGAGAAGTGCGCGGTAGGCTCGGGACTCGGCACTGTCTCGCTCGGCACGAAGTGCCGCGAGGGTCTGTCCGTGCAACCGTTGCCATTCCGCCTCAGGAAAAGTCGGATTGAGCAAGATGTCGGCGGCCAGGTCCAGAGTTGTCGCCAGGTTGTTCGTCAGGCACCTGAACCCGACGTAAGCCCCGTCCCACCCGCAGCTCGCCGACAGCGAGGCTCCCATCTCCTCGACGGTCACGGCGATCTGGGCTGCCGTCCGCGTCGTGGTCCCCTCGTCGAGCATGTCGGTGGTCAGTTGGCTCAAGCCGGGGAGTTCCGGAGGCTGAAGGCTGGCTCCTCCGGCGATGACGATCGATCCCGCGACCGTGGGCAGGTCTTTCTGTGGAAAGACCCAGAGCGGGAGCCCGCATTGCAGCCGCAGGATCTGCGGCTCTGGTGCGCGGTAGCCGGTCGTGATCGAACTGGTCGGCGCCGTCGAGCGGTCCAGCGGTGTGACCTTGGCCGTTTCCTTCCGGCCGAGTACCGAGAGACACACTCGCGGTCGTCCCGAGACATAACGCACGGCGACCTCCTGCAACCGACCCGCCGTGACCGCCTGAAACCGTCGGACATCGCTCCCGATCAGACTGGGATCCCCCCGGAAGACGTTATAGGCGTTGAGGCGATCGGCGACCCCACCGAAGCCACCCATGTGCTCCAGCGCGAAATAAAAGCTCGCGATTCGCAGATTCTGCACGCGGCGCAGCTCGTCCTCGCCGACCTCCGAAGACTCCAGGCGACCCAGCTCGGCATCGATCAGGTCGAGCGCATGGTGGGTCGATCTCGATGGCCGGAGGGTCACCACAATGCCGAACGAGCCGGCCAGCTCTCGGCCTGATTGATAGGCGCTGACATCCTGCGCGATCTGTTCCTCGATCACGAACTTCCGATACAGCCGGCTCGCTCGTCCGCGAGCCAGGATGTCGCCAAGAAGGATCAAGGGGGCGTCGTCGTCGTGAAAATGAGGGACTGTCGGCCAGGTCAGGTACAGTCGGTCCAGCTCGACGCGATCGTGCACGACAATCGCGCGAGCTTTCCTGAAGGCTCGGTGCCGGCACCCACGGCCGAAGGGCCGGCATTCCTCCCGCAATCGAGCCGAAGTAACGTTCCGCCAGCTCGATCGCTCGGGATTCCTCCAGATCGCCAACAACCGCCAGGCTCGCATTGCTCGGAACATAATACTTCTGGAAGAATGCGGAAACATCGTCCATGGTCGCACGCTCAATGTCTTCCATGACGCCGATGGTCAACCAACTATAAGGGTGCTGGGGTGGATAGAGTGCCTCTGCCACGATCGACCAGACCATCCCGTAGGGACGGTTGGCGTAGTTCTGGCGGTACTCATTCTTGACGACACCCTTCTGGATTCTTAATTTCTCCTCGTCGAGAGCGCCAGGAGATGCGCCATACGATCCGATTCCATCGCCATCGCGAGTTCGGCATGGGCGGTCGGAAGGTCAACGAAGTAATTGGTGCGGTCGGAGGAGGTCGAGCCGTTGATATTTCCCCCCAGCGGCTGCAAGTGCTTGAAAAAATCGCCCGGGTAGTGTTCGGATCCCTCGAACATCAAGTGCTCGAATAGATGTGTGAATCCGCGCTGGCTGCGTTCCTCGTTCTTGGAACCCACGTGATACCACAAGTTTATGGCCACGATCGGGAGCTGTGGCTGATGTCGTACGATGACGTCGAGGCCATTCTTCAGGGTCGTCTTGGTAAATCGCAAGGAGTCCAGGGACGTCGAGTCGATCATGGGAGAACCGGCAGGAATAGGGTTGTCGTTGACGCAGTCCTCGTCACAGGAGTTCAGGCTTTTCAGTATTATGAGGTGGCCGGGGAATTCGCGAGCCCAATTTCTATTTTTGTAGACGCACGCGTACACGGGCGATGGAGGACTTCGCTATCGATCGGGGCGATCGAGGAATCGGTCGGTTGCCCGTCGAACCCGCGAACAATCTTCAGGGGCACTCTTGTTTGACGCGGACGGACGATACAATTTAATGATGACAATGGCGAAGGATCCTGGCCCGCGGTCAGAGACGGCGATCGACCAAGACCACGAGAATCGGGGAAGGCTCTTGAGTCGGGACGGGTCAGGTCCGATCATGGGATTCCGTGGTAAGGTCGGCGTGTGGGTGCGGGGGGCCTCGGGGATCGTGCAGCCGCTGACACCTCAGAGCAGGGTCGGATCGTGAACTGGGACGACGTGATCATCGACGCAGCCGCGACGGACACCGGGATGCGTCGCTCGAATAATCAGGATAGCTACACGATCGTACGGGCCCCGCACGGGGAGGCTTGGCGGCAGCGCGGGCATGTCTTCCTGGTCGCCGATGGGATGGGGGCTCATGCCGTCGGGGAGCTGGCCAGCAAGATGGCCTGCGACTTGATCCCGCACAACTACATGAAAACGCGGTCGGGGACGCCGTCGGACGCGATCGTCAAGACCTTTCGCGACGTCAGCGCCCTGATCCACAGCCGTGCCTCGGCCAATCGCGAGTTCCAGGGGATGGGGACGACGTCGTCGGCGCTGCTCCTGCTGCCGGAAGGCGCACTGATCGCCCATGTCGGCGATTCCCGGGTCTATCGCACCCGTGGCGAGCGGATTGACCAACTCTCGTTCGATCACAGCCTGGTCTGGGAGTTGGTTCGCCGCAATCACCTGACGTCGGAACAGGCCAACATCTCGGTCCCCAAGAACGTCATCACGCGCAGCCTCGGCCCGGAGGTCGATATCGAGGTCGATATCGAGGGCCCGCTGGCCATCGAACTTGGGGACGTCTTTCTCCTCTGTTCGGACGGCCTCTCCGGCCCCGTCGAGGACGGCGAGCTCGGTGCTTTTGCCGCGAACTTCCATCCGCGCGATGCCTGTCGTTACCTCATCAATCTGGCCAACCTGCGAGGAGGGATGGACAACATCACGGTCCTGATCGTCCGGATTGGCGCGTGGATCGATCCCGATTCCACCGAGGTTCAGCAACAGCCCGGTCAGATCACTCGACATGACGGCGGCGATTCCGTGGGATGGCGGAAGCACTTCACGGGCCTCTTCAAGAATCGGCGCTCCAGCACGACACCGGTCGTCGAGGACCATCCTTACCGGACGGCCGCTTGCCCGATCGACGAGGACCTGATCGGCCGGCTTCACGATCTGACCCGGACCGCACAGGAGCAGGCGATCGAACAAGCCTGGTCAATCGACTGGACTCTCCTGGCCACACTTCGTCGCCAGGAAGCCGATGCTCGTACCGCGAAGAACCCGTGGATGTCGCTTCGCAAACTCGGCGAGATCATCTCTCTACTGGGTCTTGGGGCACGGTTCCACCGAAAGAGTTTGCCAACCTGAGCCCGTCGCAACCATGGACCGGAGCGTGCTCACGATGTCTACGAATCCTTCCCGTCCCCACGCCTCGACCCTCTGTGCGCACGGTCCCGGATCCGCAGCGTCAACCAGCCGGCCTCTGGTCCCCCCCATCGACCTGAGCGTCGTTTACTGCCCGGAGGATCTGGATCACGTCAACGCACTGTACAACGGCTCCGCCAAGGGCTTCATCTACGCACGTGATGGCCACCCCAACGCTGCTCAGCTCGCCGCGAAGCTGGCGCAGCTCGAGGGCGGTGAGGCGGCCTTGATCTGCGCCTCCGGCATGGGCGCGATGGCTTCATGCATGCTGACACTTCTCGATCAGGGCGATCATGCGCTGATCGCCGAGGGGCTCTATGGCAAGACGAACGCGCTGGTGACGCGACAACTCACGCGGTGGGGGATCACGCACAGCATCTTCGACTCGGCCAGGCCCCACGAGGCGAAGTCGCTGCTGAATCCGAAAACGCGGCTGATCTTCGTCGAGACGATCTCGAACCCGTTGCTCCGCGTCGCCGACCTTTCGGGGCTGGGGTCGGTCGCCAATGAGGCCGGGATCCCGCTGGTTGTCGACAATACGTTCGCGCCCGTGATCTGTCGCCCGCTCGAGCACGGGGCAAGCGTGGTGGCCCACTCGGTGACGAAGATGATCGGCGGCCATAGCGACCTGACTCTGGGAGCGCTCATTGGTCAAAGCCGATTCGTGGAAGAGGTCCGGACCGTGGCTTCCACGCTGGGCCAGACGGGCAATCCGTTTGAGAGCTGGCTGGCGCTCCGCGGACTCTCAACGCTCACGCTGCGGATGAGCCGGGCGTGCGCCACGGCGCATCGAGCTGGCACGACGGTTCGAATCGCACGCTCAGGTCGATCGCGTCTACTACCCGCTCCTCCCATCGCATCCGAATTCGGGTCTAGCCTCGCATTTGCTCAAGGACGGCGGGGGCACGATGGTGACGATCGACCTGAGCACCCGCCCGAAGGCCGAGGCGTTGATTCGTGGCCTGTCCGCATCGATCCCGTTCGCCCCGAGCCTGGGTGACGTCCAGACGACGCTCAGCCATCCGGCAACCACCAGTCATCGCGGTCAGGACGCAGAACTCCTGGCGCGCCAGGGCCTCACCGAAGGCACGGTTCGCATCTCGGTGGGCCTCGAGGATCCGGACGACCTTTGGCGGGAATTCCTGGGGGCCCTCGATACCCTCGATCGAATTGAGAATGGCTCACGGTCGGGTTGAACGCGGGTCTGTAGGGTGCCCTGCGAGCACCAATTCCCGTAGAAACCCCTCGCCGGTCGTCACAGGGCACCCTACAACATAATTCAGGCACCTCGAAGACCCGGAGCCAGCACTCTTTTGGCCAGGGCACCCGCGGATTCAACGCCCCTGGCGTCGCACCAGCTCATGGATCTTGCCGTCGAACGCCAGGATGTAAAGCTCTCCGTCCGCATCCTCGCCGAATGAGGCGATGTTGAGCTTGCCGCGCCTGACGTCGATCAGCTCGTCCTTGGCGACGACCTTGCCGTCCTGATAGCGGAGTCCCCAGATCCGTCCGCTGTCGAAGTCGCCGTAGACGTAGACACCCACCAGGTCGGGGATCTTCTTGCCACGGTAAACATAGCCCCCCGTGATGCTCAGGCCGCTATCGGGCCGCTCGCGCGTCGGTGAGTGGGGATATTCGACGATCGGCGGCTGGATGGGTGCAGCCGGATCCGGCGCATGCCTCCGTTCGGGATGGAACGAGTGAGAGGCCTCCTTGATACTCCAGCCGTAGTTCCCGCCATTCTCGATCCGATGGACCATCTCCCAGAGGTTCTGTCCGACGTCGCCGGCCCACAACTCCCCGGTCTGCCGATCGAAGCTGAATTTCCAGACGTTCCTCAGCCCGATGCAATACACTTCGGGCGCCCAGTGGACGAACTTGGAATCGCGCCGCGCCGGATTGTCGCGGGGGATGCCATAGGCCTTGCCTCCCTCCGGGTGATCGACGTCGATTCGCAGGATCGAGGCAAACCAGTCGCGGGGATTCTGGCCGCTCAGGAGCGGATCATCCGCGGCTCCGCTATCCCCGAGCGTGATGTAGAGATACCCGTCCGGACCGAACGCGATGGTGCCGCCGTTATGGTTCTCGAACGGATCCTTATCGGAGACCCAGATCCGCTGCTCGCTCGACGGGTCGGCGATCCGGTCATCCGAGCGAGCCAGCGAGAACCGTGAGACAACGGATCGCCTGTCTCCTCGATCGTTGGCCGAATAGTAGACGAAGAACTGCTTGTTCACCTTGAACTTCGGGTGAAACGCCAGCCCGAGCAGACCTTCCTCGTTCCCCTTGTGGATCGGAGCGCGAAGCTGGAGGAACAATCGCTTGGAACGCATCTCGCGGCGGTCGAGGAACGACCAGATCCTGCCAGCGTGCTGCTCGACGACGAACAGTCGACGACTGCCGTCATCCGGATACGCCATCGCCACCGGCCGGTCGAAGGACAGATTCGGGAATGCCACGCGCGTCGCCAGCTTGGGCAGCGGGGCAGGGCCCTGCGCGACAGATGAGATTGGGATCAGAGTCAAAACGACCATCAGGACGGTTGAAGAAACAAACTTCACGGGATTGACCTCTCGAGTTCAACCTGAGAATCCGGCCGTGCGGGGAAAGTAATCCCGCTCGATCGGCCGTAACACGCTGAGAACATCTTACAGAAAGCCGACCAACGACTGTCCCAACAACACGACTCCGATGACGACCAGTCCGAGATGAATGAGGAAGATGAACGAGGACCCCTTCAACCGCTGGTTGACCTGGCGGCCCAGGATGATGGCGGCCAGCACGATCGGCAACGACAACAGGAAATAGTTCGTCACTGCCGGGGCCCAGAAGCCGGCCAACCAGTAGCCGCCGAGTCCGGCCAGGCTGGCGGGCAGGAAGTAACCCTGGAGCGTGGCGCGAAAGTGCTGGGGCGACCAGCGTCGCAGGGTCCCGTAGACCACCAACGGCGGCCCATTCATGCCGTAGGCACCCCCCAGGATCCCTGCGCCGAAGCCGAAGAACCACGCCCATCGATCGTCCGTCAATTCCGCATGCCGACGACGAATCAGGCGATCCATCGAAAACGCCATGATCACGATGGCCAGGAGCATCTTAACGATCGGTTCGGGGACCGTCTTCAATATCAACAAGCCAAGCGGGATGCCGAGAAAGGTCGAGCAGACCAGCCTCCAGGCGCTGCGCGCATGGATCTCGCGCCAGTCCTGGACGATGATCGCAGCGGCGACGGTGACCGAGACCAGAGTCGCCAGTGGTGCGGCCACTTCGACCGGAATCACCAAGGCGAGCAGCGGCACGGCCACCAAGGCTTCGCCAAATCCGAACGCCGACCGGATCAACGTCGCGACGAAGAGCACGGCCAGGACGTGAACCGAAGTCGCATATCCTATCATCAATCCGCTCAGTCTCTGGCCGAGTGTCCACCCAGGTCGCCACACCATCCTCGATGACGTCGACCACCTTCGTGTCCCTCGAATTTGCAATCCTTCGCCACCCCATCGAGAATACCTTCGCGCCAACCTGATGTCTCCAGAATCCCCCCATGGATCACTCTCGGGACCAGTTCGGCCCCAGGGCCCCACGTAACGTCGAGGCTCGAGGATTCCCTGACGGGATCCCGGATGGGAACAGGCTCGAATGAGCGGGCGTGATGGTCGATCGCGCCGCCATTACAGCCGGATCAGGGGTTGAAGCCTTTCGAGACGCTTCTCGTCGATACCCTTGATCCTCAACAAATCGGCGGCCGACCGCCAAGGTCTAGCCTCGATGATTCGGTGAGCGATTACCGGTCCGACGCCCGGCAGGCTCCTCAATTCCGACTCGCTGGCCGTATTCAGATCGATCGGCTGGTTCCGCGTCCTGCCGGGATCCGTAAGTTCTTGTCGGGGATGATGCTCTCCTCGAACATGGCATGATGGCGAGGTTCGATCACGGGCTAGCCAGAGGGAGAGGGGTCCGACGAGATAGTCGTGACCCAGGCGGTAGGTGAAACTCTCCCTCTCCGCGGGCGGCCCTTCGGATTCGGCTCGACTCGCGACATCGACTCGCGTGATGAGCCGTAGCTCCTCCTCGAGGATGCGAAAGAGGGCCTGGCATTCGAAGGGCTGAGTTGCACGACCGGATGCCTCGACGATGTCGCGATACGAGAGGATTGGCAACGGGGCCCTCTCCTCGTTTGCCGGCAAGAGTGCCTTTAGCACCGAGCGGGCGGCCTGTCGATGTGCACGGCGATCGGCGGGCGCAGTTTCCGTGTCGAAGGCTGCTTCGAGATAGGCCGCATCGTCGTTTCCCAATCGTGAGATGGCCTCCCATCTCGACGTGTTCCAGACCCGATGTCCGAGCAGCCCTGCGAAGAGGACCAGTCGAATGGGGATAAGCGGACCGTCCCTCGACAACGCCGAGATCGCATCGTCGAGGAACTTCTCATGCTCTTCCGTGAGGAGTGTCGCATCCTCGGGCAAGCCCCCGAAGGCCCTGCCGTAGGCCGACAGGACCGCCCGGGCATGTCTCGGATCAAACGGATCAATAGGTGTAATATTCTCCCCTTCGATCAGGCGATCCCCCAGATCTCTCAGGAGCCGGCTGGCGGCGAGCCAGGAGTCGTCCCGGACCACGAGGAGGGCCTGAACGTGCTCGCCGTCACACTGTCGCAATGCGGCCAGCAATCCCTGCTCGTCTCGGGGTCGCGCGGTACGCAGCCAGCGCTCGAACTGATCGATGACGATGAGCAGACGTCTTCCGAGCGGGAGGATAAGGCCCTTCCGGGCCGCGATGAACGAGGCAGCGAGGTTGAATCCGGCGAGCAGGCGGGGATATCGAGACCGCAGCTTCGTCAGGAGGATGCCCTCGGTATCGGCGGCTGTCGCCTCGATGGAAACCACGGAAATGCGCTCGGACAGGAGCGGCAGGAGGCCAGCCGTGACCATCGAGGACTTGCCGGAGCCAGAGGGGCCGAACACGAGACCGAGCCGGAGGGGTTCTCGGCCGTCTGAGCCCTCGATCCGAGATCGCCAGAAGCCCAGGATCTCGGGCGACCCGTTCTGGTCGCGAGGCCCGGGGAGCAGGTCCTGGAAAAAACCGGCGTCTTTTCGCCCGAAAGGCCGCAATCCGCGCGGTCGAAGTTTGAGCGCGTGCAAGTCCGTAGTCGAGTATCCCGTCCTCGTCGAGATCAACACGATCTCTCGGCTCGCGGCCGACGACGTGGGGCTCGGCCGCGAGGGTGAGACGGTGTCGGGATCATCCGGGTCGGGTTCGACCGCGACGCTCGTCCCGAGGTGGACCTCATCGGTATCGAGGTATTCCCGGAGATCCCTCGCCAGATCGAGCGCCGTCGTGTAACGATCTCCGGGCCGCTTCTCGATGGCCTTGAGACAAACCCGCTCCACGGCCTCGGAGATGGTCCCGTCGATTTCACGGGGAGGAACGGCCGGCCCGCGAATGATCTGCTCCGAGAGCTCGCGCGGGTCCGCGCCCCGGAAAGGACGTCGGCCCGTCAGCATCTCATACAAGACGACGCCCAGGCTGAAGATGTCCGATCGGACATCCACCCGGTGCCCCTGGCCCCGAGCTTGCTCGGGACTCATATACGCGGGTGTGCCGGCAAGCCTGGTCCCTCGGCCGAAATCCTTGTCTCGGAGGGCCACCCCGAAGTCGGCCACCAGCGGCTTGCCGTCGAGATCCATGAGGATATTAGCCGGCTTGATATCGCGGTGGACCAGGCCGTGAGCATGGGCGTAGGCCAGCGCCTCCGCGACCGCGATCGTGATCTCGGCGGTGCGCCGGGCGGGCTGCCGGCCTCGCGCAAGAACGCCACGCAGGTCGCCCCCTTCCACATAACGCGACACGATGTAGTACAAACCATCTTCCGTCCAGCCGGCGTCGAAGACCGGCACGATGCCCGGATGGTTGAATTCGGCCAGAATGAGGGCCTCGTTGAGAAAGGCACGGATTTCCTGTCGCCCGGACCCATGCCGTCGATTCAACACCTTGATCGCCACTCGCCGGCCCAGGACTTCATGCTGGGCCAGGTAGACCCGTCCGAACGTACCCTCGCCCAAGACGCTCTCCAGGTGATACCAGCCGATCCCCCGGCCGGGGTCGAGCGACGGGGAATCCGTGGTTGTTTCACCGGACGAGTGCCAGGGGGGTGTCGATTCAAGTTCGTGCCTGTCCAGGATCATGGCCGTCCGAAGCAGAGGAGGGTAATATCGTCGTTCGGATCCTGGCCGGCGGCATGGCGGCGGACGTCGGAGAGGATCGCCGCCCCGACCGCGGCCGCCCCGGCGGGTGCCTCCGAGAGCGACCGCTTCAGGCCCGAGATGCCGAACGTTTCGAGGTCAGAGTTCATCGCCTCCGTGACGCCATCCGTGCAGAGGACCACCACATCGCCCGGCTTGATCGCGGTCGGGACCGTCTGGTAATCGTCATCATCCTGGATACCCAGGGGCATCGACTGTAGCCCCTCACCGATCAGCTCGACGGTCTTATCGGCGCGACGGATCATCGCCCAGGGATGGCCGGCGTTGAGCACCGTCAGCTCGTGACGTTTTCCATCCAGCATGGCCAGCAGGAAGGTGACGAACCTCCCGCTCACGTTTGTCTCGCAGAGGCTTCGATTGAGTCGTCCCATCACACCAATCGCCCGAGCCTCGGTGTCGAGCAGGAGTCGAACCTCGCTCGAGAGCCCGGCCATGAGCAAGGCCGCAGGCATCCCCTTGCCCGAGACGTCACCGACCGCGATGGCCCATCGTCTCGCCGTCGCGGCCGCCGCGAGAGCGCGCTGCCGGCGCAGCGGACGATAGTCGAAATAATCTCCGCCGACGAAGCGAGCCGGCTGGTAGTAATGCCAGAATTCATAGCCTCGCAATTCCGGAGGTCGCGCCGGGATCAGGCAGTCTTGCACCACCCTGGCATCCTGCCCCTCCCGATCCCACTCTCTAAGCCTCAGGGCCAGGTCGTGCAGCCGAGCGTTCTCGAGCGCCATGCTGATCGTGGTCGCCAGGGCGACGAGGAAGTCGAGATCCTCCTGGGTGAACCGGCCCTGCCGATGTTCCGCGTCGAGTTCCAGTACGCCGACCGGGCGACGTTCGGTGTCCCAGATTGGAACGCACATGATCGTCCGGACCCGGGCTTTGCCGAGACTGTCACTCTCGGAGAGTCGAACGTCCGCGCTGATGTCCGCACAGAGGATTGCGTGGCCCTCGCGAGTGACCAGATCGAAGACTGTACGACTGGGTGCCGCTCGGTCCCGATCGGCGTGCCGGATACGGCTCGCCCGGACTCGGAGCTCTCGCGTATCCCCATCCTGCGACACGAGCAGGACCCTCTCGGCCTGCGGGAAGATGCGCAATAACGCCTCAAGGACCTTCCCCAGCACCGCGTCGAGGTCGAGCACCCCCATCAACTCGCCGCACATCTCCTCGACAACCCGAAGCTTCTCCTCGGAACTCGAACTCACCGGGGCTGCGCACGTCGGCCGTCAACACGCCGATCGTTTCCAGCACCGTCAGCGTTTCACCCGGGATCGGCTCGCCCTCGAGATAAATGAACCGATACTTACAGATCTTGATCTCATCGCCATGTGTCAGACGCCGCGGTTCCGTGACCTTTTCCAGGAGGTCTCGACCGACCTTCGTTTCATTCTTGCTGTTGAGGTCTTCGATGTAGAGGCCGTCCTGGCGACGAACGACCTTGGCGTGCAGCGTCGAAACATGTTCATCCGGAAGGATGATGTCGCAATGAGGCCCTTTGCCGATGACCGTCTCCTCCTGAGCGAGTCGATACAGCTTCTGTGGCCACTCTCCCTTGATCATCTGCAACGTCGGCATGGAGTCGTACTCCTCGCTGATCCATGCGAGCACTCAGCGACAGGAAGCCTTCCTCACTTCTCCAATCGCGATCGACGCTCGGGCGCGATTTCCTTGCATTTTACCCGGCTGAGTTTCTCATGTTAAACGGGTAATGGTCCGGGAGGGGGATCGGCTGGAGCTGAGGGTCGGGGGACAGAGCCCCCTCCTACACCCGGACCGCAAGCCGGACCAACGTCGTTTTGTAGGAGCCGGCTCCGTCCGGCGATCGTCATTCAAGCGTTAAGCGCTCGAATCACGACCGGGGCTCCCGGGGTGATCACAGGCGAGCGCGGGTCACACCGGCCCGAAGCAGAGGATGGTGATATCGTCGAACTGGCTTCGCCCCGCAGAATGGAGTCGAACCGCGTCGCGGATGGCCTCGCCGACCGACGCAACAACCGGAGGTGCCTCGGCGATGATCCGCTTCAGTCGTTCCATTCCCAGAAGTTCGCCCTCTCGACTCATGGTCTCGACCCCATCGGTGAAGAGCACGACAACATCACCGGGCGCCAGCGGGGTCGTTGAGGCATGGTAGGTCTCGTCGTCCTTCACCCCGAGGGGCATCGAGGCCCTGGTCGCCGTGACGAGATCGAGGCGTCCGTCCGCCCGACGGATCATCGGCGACGGATGACCCGCATTGATCACCGTCAGGCTGTGACGGTCCGCGTTGACGATCACGAGCAGGAACGTGACAAACTTCTCGCCACCGACCTCACACAGGTTGCGATTCAGGCGACGGACCAACCGGACCGGGTCGGGCTCCACCTGGACGAGGAGTCGCACCTCGGCGGAAAGACGGGCCATCATCAGCGCGGCCGGCATCCCCTTGCCGGCGACATCACCCACGGCGGCGGCCCATCGTCTCGACGGCGCCGAAGCATCCGCCCCTGGCAGCGGATGATAGTCGAAGTAATCGCCGCCGACGAATTCCGCCGGTTCGTAGTCGTGCCAGAATGCATACCCGGGTAGGTCCGGGGATCGTACCGGGATCAGGGACAACTGCACCGCACGAGCATCTCGCGCCTCTTGCTTGCGGCGCTCCATGATGACGTCCCATTCATGCAGTTGCGCGTTCTCGACGCCCATGCTGATCGTGCCGGCCAGCGCGACGACGAAATCGAGGTCGTCCTGGGTAAACCGGCTCCGTCCATCGCGAGTATCCACGTGGAGGGCACCGATCGCCCGGTGCTGGTGATCCCAGAGCGGTACGCACATCATCGTCCGAACCTGGTTCATCTCGAGGCTATGGATCAAGCCGAACCGGCTGTCGGCGGGGACGTCCTCGCAGAGGATCGCCAGGCCCTCCTTCGTGACGTGATCGTAAACCGTGCGGCTGGGCGCCGATCGCTCCGTCCCGCGATGCCGGAACTTGCTGGCGCGGACCTGCAACTGATTCGTCCGCGACTCCTGGAACAGCACGAACCCGCGCTCGGCCTGGGGGAAAATCTGGAATAATGCCTCCAGCACCTTCTCGAGCACGGCCGAAAGCTCCAGGACCCCGACCAGCTCCCTGACGATATCCATGACGACCCGGAGTTTTTCTTCCGCCTTGGCCCCGGCACGCGGCCGGCCGCCGGACGATAGCACCTCGATCGAGTCGAGGATCGTCGGGCGCCCCTTCCTGGGCCAGATCGCCCCCACTATAGACAAATGTGAATCTGCATATTTTGATTGTGTCGCCGTCGAGCAGGCGGCGGGGCTGCATCGCCGGCAGACGCTCCCCCTCGAGCTTCGTATGGTTCGTGCTGTCGAGGTCTACGAGGTAGAAGCCGTCGGCTTGGCGGACGATCTTCGCGTGCGACTTCGAAACGTGCACGTCGCACAGCGGGATGTCGCACTCCGCGGCTTTCCCGATCACTGTCTCGTCTTTCTCCAGCCGGTACACCGTGCCAGGCCGATCGCCTTCGATCATCCGCAGGGCTGCCATGAGTTAGCGGACTCCATTGATGCAACAATTCTCGGCCAATCTGACCTCGGCCACTTACATCCTGACGCGCATGCAAGGAGATTATAGCCCGACTCGCTTATCAGGAAAACGGGTGGTCCACTCACTCCGGTTCGACGCCTCTCGATTTCAGCGCCTCGATCCCTTGACAGAATTTGGTTTAGATGTAAACTATCAGGGTGTTGACGAGTCGTTCGCCGGTGCACGGACCAGGCAGCGATCGAGGAGTTTGCCTGGCCGGATTCGTGGGATCTCAACGGTTTAGGGAAAAACCAAGGAGTCGGCAGTGATCCGGGTTCGCAGGGGAGTCGAGCGGGGCCATTTCGACCACGGCTGGCTCGACACGTACCACACGTTTTCGTTCAGCCGTTATTTCGATGCGGAGCAGATGGGTTTCCGCGCCCTCCGTGTGATCAATGAAGATCGGATCGCACCGGGGCAGGGATTTGGGACGCATGGGCATCGCGACATGGAGATCGTGACGTACGTGCTCGAGGGTGCCCTGGCGCATCGGGACAGTTTGGGCTCCGGCGGAGTCCTGGGGCCGGGTGAGCTCCAGCGGATGACGGCCGGCACGGGCATCACTCACAGCGAGTTCAACGCGTCCGAGACCGAGCCGATCCACCTCTACCAGATCTGGCTGCTGCCGGAGCGGGAGGGACTGAATCCGTCTTACGAACAGAAGACGTTCCCCGAAGCGGAACGACGGAATCGACTTCGCGTGGTCGCTTCGCCGGATGGGGAGGACGGTTCGTTGATCATCCGGCAGGATGCGCGACTGTTCCTGGCTTCGATCGACGCGGGCACCGAGATCACGCACCGTCTGGATCGACAACGCCATGGCTGGCTGCAAGTCTTGCGCGGAGCGGTCGCACTGAGTGGGAAAACTCTCGCGAGCGGGGATGGCGCGGCGATCAGTGACGAGCCCGGTGTCCAGGTTCCGGGCCGAAGGACCTTCCGAAGTCTTGTTGTTCGAGCTGTCCTGAGGCGTTCTCAGGCCACTTTGGATAGAGTATTCCTCCGAAGGATGCCTGCGCGGTGCGCGTATCCTGGAGATTCAAGATTCGCGATTCCAGATTCCCGAGTCATCGCTCATCTGGAATCGCGAATGGCGAATCCGGATTCTCTTCGGCCCGATCGCCGCATTAGAGCCGATCTCCGTACGATCCCTGCGCCGTGCGCACAACTGGGAATCCTTGATTCCGGATTCCCTATTCCTTTTTCATCCGGAACCCGAATTCCGGATTCCGAATTCCGAATTCCGAATTCCGGAATCCCGAATCTCGAATCCCGAATCCCGAATCTCGAATCCCGAATCCCGAATCTCGAGTCCGGAATCCCGAATCTCGAATCCCGAATCTCGAATCCCAAATCTCGAATCCCGAATCTCGAGTCCGGAATCCCGAATCTCGAGTCCCAAATCTCGAATCTCGAATCTCGAATCTCGAGTCCGGAATCCCGAATTCTCGAATCCCGATTCTCGAATCCCGAATCCCGAATCTCGAATCTCGAATCCGGAATCTCGAATCTCGAATCCGGAATCCCGAATCCCTTCTTGGTAGCGACCGAAGGCCGCGCCAGGTTCCCCTGACGAAAGACGCCCTCCGCCAGGAAACGGGAGATCGCGACCGATGACAGATGACTCGACGCCCCGCACAACCCGTCTCCACCTTCGCACCTGGCGCGATGAGGACCTACCGGTCTTCGCAGCGATGAATGCCGACCCGAACGTGATGGAGTTCTTCCCGAAGACGCTCGACCGCTCGGAGAGCGATGCCCTGGCAACCCGAATCCGCGACGGCTTGGCGCGTCGGGGTTTCGGACTCTGGGCCGTGGAAGTGCCGGGTGTCGCCGGCTTCATCGGCTTCGTCGGACTCTCGGTGCCGGCCTTCGAGGCGCACTTCACGCCGTGTGTGGAGATCGGCTGGCGGTTGGCCCGCGAGCACTGGGGGCGCGGCTACGCCACGGAGGCGGCCCGTGCCGTTCTCGAATTCGGATTCCAGGACCTCGCCCTCGATGAGATCGTCTCATTCACCGTGCCGGCAAACCTGCGATCGAGGCGTGTCATGGAGCGGATCGGCATGACCCACTCGCCCGCCGACGATTACGATCATCCGCTCCTTCCCGAAGGCCATCCACTCCGACGCCATGTCCTTTACCGCGCATTGAGGACCGTCAAACCGGAATCGGGCTCGGCAAGGGTGTCGGACGATCCTCCGATCAATCGTTGAGATTGAACGTCACCCGGCGCGGGCCGAGGGTCATGGCCGAGCGCGGGGAGGAGTGTGGGGGCAGGTCCCAGTCGAGGCCGATTCGTGCCAGTTCGAGACGAACGGCACGAAGGTCCCAGAGATGAGTGGCGTGGTCGCTGGTCGCTGCGGCGAGCAGGGCGCCATCGGGGCTGAACGCGAGATCGTGAATCGTGGCCTGGTCGGGCGGCTCGAGCGTGGCGATCTCGGAGGCCGTATCGAGGCGGACGAGCTTGATCAGGCGGCTAAAATCGACGCTCACCGCCACGAGGGTTCCGTCGCGTGAAAACGCCAGTGGTCCGTGGCTGTCGCTATCCTCGCTGTGGATGACGGGACCCGACCGCCAGGATCCCACCTGCCATAGCTGGTACTTGCCATGAAACGAGGTGCCCAGCCAACGGCCGTCCGGGCTGAATTCGCAGCGCGCGGAATGGCTGGTGATCTCATGGAGCAGGGAGCCTCCGAGCGGGTCCCATATCTTGACACCGGAACCCTTCCAGGTGCTGGTGGCCGCATAACGCCCATCGGTACTGAGGCTGACGTGCCGGACCCTCGGATGGGGACCGAGGCGCACCAAACGATCCGGTTTGCCATCGGGAATCACGCCGACCCAGCCCTCGCTGGGTACGGCAAAGGCCAGCGCCTGACCATCGGCGCGGTAGGGTGCTTTGCAAGGACCCTGAAAACCTGTTGACGCCACGAGACTTGGTACTCCGACCCGTAAGCCTGCCGCCGGACCGGATTCCATGCGGATCGGCCAGAGCTGAACCCCGGCACCGCCGTGGGTCAATAATTCACGGCCCTCGGGGTGAAACGCCACACTACTGAACTTCGGATCACTACCAGTCAGGCAGGCGACTTCGATGCCCTTCTCGGTGTCGTAGAGCCTGGCCCCATCCGAGTTGGCTGTTGCTAGCCAACCGCCACTCGGATGGAAGCTCACTGCGGACGTTATGCCCGAAGGCCGGGCCATCCGGTTGCCGAACAACCCCTGCGGAATCCATCGGAACTCGCCTCCGACAATCGACATCACCTCGTACTTCAACCTCAAGGAGGGTGCTTCGATCAGGACCGTCTTGTCGGGCCCCCGATGGAAGTACTGACCCGGACAAGAGGTCAATTCGGCCCCACGGATCGGATCCCAAATGCGCACGGTCTCGTCATGTGACGTCGATACGAGGAGCCCGCCGACGAACGCCACCTTGAACACGTTGTTCTTGTGTCCCGACAAGGTGGAGACGACAACCGGAGGGGCACCGTGCAGGGGGGCCATGTCTCTGAGATAGATTTGCAGGTCGTCGCAGCCCGCGGCCAGCAGTCGGCCGTCGTCGCTCCAGGCCAGGGAGGAGACCGAGGTTCCGACGTGCCACTCGTCCGCGAGGGCGCCGCTCGCGAGGTCGTAGATCCGAACGGATTCCCCCTCATCGGTCCCCACGGCGAGACGCGTCCCGTCCGGCGAGAAGGCCATCGCCTGCTCATTTTGCGTCGGGGCCGGGCCCGATCCGATCAGGCCCAACTGGCGTCCGGAGGAGAGTTCGAGCAGAGTAATCACTCCGTCTTGTGGCCGGCCGATCGCCAGCCGATGGCCGTCTGGGTGAAATGCCCAGGAGATCACGGAACGCTCCATGAGGATCGTCGGCGCCGACCCGTCCCGGGTCAGATCCCACACGGCAAGGGTCGGTCCCGCGGTCGGTTCCGAGGCCGTAGCCAGGACATATCGGCCATCTTGACTGAATCCACCGGCGAAAATCCCTGGGGGTGCTGCCAGCCGCCTCAAGACTGTCCCCTGTGTCGTGTCGAGGATCGCGAGACATCGATCTTCGATCATGCGGGCGCAGCGACTGAAATCGGCATCAAACGGGAGATAGATATCGGACAGCTCCCCGCCAGGGCCGCGATCCGCTCCCGGCAGCTCGGGAAGGGTTCGAATGGGCAAGAGATCGACCAGCGCGATGCAGGCGATCGCCTCATTACGCAAGAGGAGCTGTTTCTCGGTGGTCAGGCCAAGATCCCGCATGAGTCGGCCGGCTCGA
Source organism: uncultured Planctomycetota bacterium (assembly GCA_963845755.1). Lineage (GTDB taxonomy): Bacteria > Planctomycetota > Planctomycetia > Isosphaerales > Isosphaeraceae > CAWJTV01. The sequence continues at coordinate 85,342 of CAWJTV010000005.1, read as the reverse complement.
GCGACCGCATCCAGACTCTGGGACCTGCGGCCGACCTCGACTCCCCGCCGACGTGCTTGCGCCTGCGCCAGAAGCGAGTCCAACAGGCGGCGGTGGCCGAGGTCCTCAGCCTCGCGGGTCAGGCTGAGCTGCTGGAGTGTGGCCTGGCGCTCCTTCCTGAGCCAGACCACCGAGAGCGACATGCCCGCGGCGATCGTCGACAACAGCAACAAGACCGAGGCGGCGAGGACGGCCATGACGGGATTGCGCCGGCACCATCGCGCAAGCCTCTCATCCCATCGGACGCGCCGGCCCCGAATCTCCCGGTCCTCACGGAACGCGAGCAGATCGTCGGCCATCGCGTCGGCCGTCTCGTAACGACGAGCGGGGTCCTTATCGATCGCCTTCAGGATGATCGTCTCGAAGTCTTTCGGGATTCTCCCATCGATCGCCCGCGGAGGTTTGGGCTGCTCGTACTCCAGCGACCGCAGCAGGTGACGCGCATGGCTGCTCCGGAACGCCGGCTCAAGCGTGACGAGCTCGTAGAGGGTCAGACCGAGCGAATACACGTCGCCCTGCGGCAACGACATTTGCCTGAACCGCTCGGGTGGGATGAACCGGAGGGTTCCGACAACGTCGCCGTGGGAGATGTCTTCGGCGTCTTCTTCATACGCCAGTCCGAAGTCAGCGACCCAGACATTGCCTTGGAGGTCGATCAGAAGATTGGATGGCTTGATATCTCGGTGGAGGATGCCGTTGCGGTGGGCGCTTCCCAGCGCGCGGGCTGCCTGCTCGCCGATTCGCGCGGCGCTCTTGTAAAACGTGTCACGGGCGGAGGAACTCAAGCCCGACTGGTCCGTGGCTGTTGATGGGTCGGCGTGATTCTCCGCCTCAGTTGGTCGAGCGATCGCGCCGTCGGAAAGCTGAGTCGGCGATAGGCCCGCCGACCCGGAGTCGTCCGCGCCAGTCCCGTTCTGCCGCCACGCCTCGATCAGCACGGTGCCACCGAAGACCCCGGTCCTCAGTCCTTGAGAGATTGAAGCCAGGGTTGACGATCTCTCGGCTCCCGAGCCCGTGGCGCTTCGTGCCACCGTCTCATCGTCGCGATTCTGGAGGCGACGAAGGTCGGAGATGACTCGTTCGAGGGATTTGCCGTGAATGAACTGCATCGCGTAGAAGTGGAGACCGTCGCACTCGCCGATGCCGAAAACCGGAATGATGTTCGTATGATGCAGACGGCCCGGCGCCTTCGACTCGCGGAGAAACCGGGCCAGCATCTTCGGACTATGGGCCTGGGGTTTCAGGACCTTGAGGCGCAACATGACGGTTCATCGACTCCTGCTCGGCCTCGAAGACATAACCCATTCCTCCTTCGGCCACGAATCGCAGGATGCGGAAATCGCCCAGACGCTCGGGGATGGCTCCGCGGCCCCCCGGTATGACGGGAGAGATCGCGTCGATCGACTCCTTCGACCCCGGCTTGAGCGATTCGATCATGGCGATCGCGCGAAAAACCTTCCGAATATCGTCCCCAAGCTCCGGAAAACGTACGGCGTACTCGGCGACCGAGGGCTCTTCTCCGCGACGCTTCCGCTCGAGGAACTCCTCCGCGAGTAGATCGATGAGGCTGCGCTGATCGCCGGATTCGTTCATCAACGGGCTGCTCCTGAAGAGGCAAGTCGTTCGCTCAGGGGTTCGCGGCGGACATTTGACCAGGAACGGCTCGAACTGCCTGCTGAGCCTGCGCCGTAATAATCTGATCGAAGATCGCTCGCGTGCGATGGGTCGTGCGATCGACGTCGTCCAGGAACGACGCGACGGAGCAGGCCGGGTCCTCGTCGTTGAACCGGCGAGCCAGGCGCTCCAGGTCATCGGGGAGCTCGGGGAGTGATCCGACGTTGCGATTCTGGATGAGCCTGAGCCGGCCCTCGACGGCGCGCAGGAAGTCGTAGGCATCGCGGAGATCCGCGTGGATCTGGTCGCCGATCAGGCCGTGGCGCCTCAGTGCGTCGAGTGCGTCCCAGAGATTGGGAAGGAGCAGATCCGGTAGCGTGGCGGCATGGGCAAGCTGGAGGTACTGGACGATGAACTCGATGTCCGCCACACCGCCGAACCCGCGCTTCAGATGCCGTCGGGGGCGCGAGGACTCGAGTCTCCGGCGCATCGCCAGCGCCTGCGCAGCCAGTTGCACGGGATCGGCCGGGGCCGACAACATGGAACGGATGACCTCGGTCACCTTTCGCCCGAATCCGCCCGTCGCGAAGACCACGCGCGCCCGGTTGAATGCCATCCGCTCCCAGGGCTGCGTCGAACGCTCGAGGTAATCGCGAAAGGCATCGAGGGTCAAGACCAGCGGCCCGGAGGCACCGTGAGGCCGCATCCGGGCGTTGACGACATATAACGGGCCGGAGTCCGAGCCGCTCCCCAGGGCCTTGAGTACCCGTTGCACGACCTCGGTGACGAACTGGTCGTTCGAGATCGACGTAGGTCCACCGGCGGTCATTCCGTCGGACTCGTGGAGGAAGACGAGGTCCAGGTCGCTGTGATAGTTTAGCTCGCGCCCGCCGAATTTTCCCAGACCGACGATCGCCCAGCGGTCGGGGCGGCCGCCGGTCGATCCTCGTGGCGTCCCGTAGCGCTCCGCGTCGCTCCCATTGGTCGCGCGCCACCTGGGTCACCACGGCCTCGGCGACGTCGGCCAGCTCGCGCGTCACCTCGCGGACCGGTTCCCGACCCAGGATGTCGCGGGTCCCGATTCGCACCCATTCCTTGTTCCGGAAGCTCCATAAAATCGGGGCCGGATCCTCCGCCCCCGCGGAAAGTTCCTGCAGTTCCGCCGCGATCGCCGTTCCCGGCGAGGGCCGGTCCACGACCAGCGAGTCCACCAGGTCGTCGATCATGCCGGGGTTGTTAATCAGGATCTCGGAGAGGAACTGGCTGGTTGCGCACAGCTCGACATACAGACGCAGGCTCGGCGGATTGAAGTTGAATAGCTCCCAGAGCACCGCCTTGGCGCCCAGCGATGCCGACACCTTCTCCAGGTTCGTCAGCGTCATGTCGGGGTCGGGTGTGCGGCCGACGGCGTCGAGCAGCCGGGGCGCGATCGCGGCCAGGAAGTGCCGGCAACGCGCCTGGGACAGGAACGGAATGTCCTCGCGGGCGAGGGCCAGGAGGTTCTGATGAGCCGTCGACTGGTCGCGAAACGGGTATCGGGCCAGGACCTCCACGATCAGCTCGGGATCGGGATCGGGGTCGAGTACGAGGTTGACGATCGGGTCGGCGGCCGCGCCATCGTCGCCGCTGAAGGCATCGTGCAACAGATGATTGAGGATCCGCCGGTTCAGCTCGGTCTTGCTCTTGTAGTCGCCAAGGAAGCGGACCGCGGGTCCGGTCCGCTCCTCCCAGGCACTGGCCGGCGCGTAGCCCATCCGGAGGGCCAGTGTGCGCACGGACTCCATCTCACGGGGCATCTCGTGTGTCTGCCGGTCGAAGACGATCTGGAGCCGGTGTTCGACCCTCCGCAGGAACCGGTATGTGTCGTCCATGATGTACCGCTCCTCGGCGCTGAGGCAGCCGACCCGCTCGAGCTGCGCGATGGCGTGGAGCGTGTTGCCGCCTCGTACCTCGGGGTATTCGCCGCCATGGAGGAGCTGGAGGAACTGGACGACGAACTCGACGTCGCGGATGCCGCCCCGCCCCGTCTTGACCTCGACCTCCGCCGTGCCGGCCGAGACGGTGCGCTGCTCAATCCGGCGCTTGAGGGCCTTGATCTCGGCGATCTCGGCCGCGGCAAGGTATCGGCGATAAACGAACGGGGTGATCGCCTCCTGGAACGTCCCGCCCAGCGTCAGATCGCCGGCCATGGGCCGGCACTTGAGCAGCGCCTGGCGTTCCCAGGTCCGCCCTCGGGTCACGTAATAGTCGACCGTCGCATTGAGCGAGCGGGCCATCGCCCCCTGTTCCCCGTCCGGACGGAGGCGCATGTCGACCCGGTAGGCCATCCCCAGCGCGGTGTGCTCGGCCAGCAGGCGGACCACCTCGCTCCCCATCCGCGCGAAAAGTTCGGCGTTGGAAATGACCTTGGGCCCGGTGGTCTGGCCGTCCTCATCGTAGAGGAAGACGAGGTCGATGTCCGAGCTGTAGTTCAGCTCGATGCCCCCGAGCTTTCCCAGGCCCAGGACGACGAACCGAGCGGGCGAGCCCCGCGATGTCGTCGGTTCGCCGAACCGCGCCTCAGCCCGCGCCCGGGCTAGACGCACGGCGCCTTCCACGCAGGCATCGGCCAGGTGGGAGAGGTCCTGCGTGATCAACTCGAGGGGGAAGCCCGCGAACGATGTCGTTATAGCCGATGCGGAGACTCTCGCGCTGTCGGAACCGGCGCAAGGCCAGTTTCTGTTCCTCCTCGGCCGTCAGGGCGGACAGCGTTTCCCAGAGCTGATCGACGAGCATGGTCCGGTCGCGAAGGTCGGCGCCGGTCTGGAGCCAGTCGAATAGCTCCGGATCGCGGATCAGGACCTCGCTGTAATACTGGCTGGTGCTGAAGACCTGGAGCAGGATCTCGGTCGTCCGTGGATCGCCGGCCAGCTCCGCGAGCGTCCGATCGAGCCGGGGAACGGCGGCGAGGAACCGCTCGAGATTGGTCAGCGCCATGCTCGGGTCGGGACATCCCGGAAGGACCGTGTCGAGCTGAACGGCGATCCGGTCCACCTGATCCCGATGCGCCAGGCCAGCCCTCCGGGTGAGGTCGGCAAGATCGCGCGCGCCCCGCTCCGGGTCGCGAACGCCTAGCCCGGCCAGCCAGTTCTGGACCAGCTCGGGGATCTCGTGATAGGTCGAGAACCAACCCGCGTTCATCCCCACCCTCATGCTGGCCTTGCAGGCGTCAGTCCAAGTTTCCCGTGTCGGGTGGGTGAAACCCACCAGGATCGGAGCACGTCTTGTTCGGTTTCACCCAATCCACGGAGACCCGTACGCCGCAACGTCAGTCCTATTCCAGGTGCCTGTGTAAGGTGGATGAAACCCACCCGGATCGGGTCACTTCTTGGTGCGTTTCACCCACTCCACAGAGGTCCTTACGCTACAGCGTCAGTCCTGGGCCCGCTCCACCGGAGACGCCGGCACCTCCCCGACATGCTGAAGATGGCGGAAGATCAACTCGACGTCTGGCCGGCTGAGTCCCAGTCGGGTCGCGATGTCCCGCTCATCGGCTCCTTTGTCGAGCAAGGGCCCGACCCGGTCGGCGAATGGCCGAAGCCAATCGCACAACTCGGGACTCGGGGCATGCCGCCGATGCGACGCCCAGGGGTCACCGAAGTCCTCGAAATCGGGATCGAACCAGTATTCGCGGCCCCCATTCCTCAGCAGCTCGAGGAACCATTCCGCGAAGCTTTGCGCGATGATCCGAGGGGTGCTGCCGCGGGCATCGTCACCCGACGTGAAGATCGGGTTCCCGGCCCCGGGGAGTTGATAGGCCAGATCGATACAGACCGTTTGGAGATTGGGATTGCCCAGCTCGAACCAGCTCTCGGGCTGCACGATCATCCCGGGCACGCGCGCGAACGGGATCATGGGCCCGATCGCCGAGATGGGATGAATGAGCGGACTGTTACGATAGAGGCCGTTGGAGAGCATGAGCCAGGCCCGAAGACCGGCGGGCAGGGCGTAGCCATGCCGCTCCTCCCAGGCGGCGATCGACTGGGGCTCGGCTCCGGGACGGCAGGGGTTGCCGTCGTCCGGAAATCCCGATGCGAGCACGGCCGGGTCGGGCGCCAGGCGGGCGTCGATCCCTCCCCAGGCCATCCAGCACCTCACCAGATCCCCGAGCGAGACGGCCATCGGCTCTCCCCTTCAAGCCGGGGTGGCAACACACTCGGTCGTTTCCACCCGACCGAACAGTGTGACCGCACTGGCATCCTCCACAACCACCCGCACCACCTGGCCGATCAACCGCTCAGCACCGGCGAAGACCGCGATCCGGTCGCAGGCCGTCCGGCCGATGAGCTGATCGATGCCGTCCCAGCCCTCCCGGCGGGTCGTCGATCGGCTCGCACCCTCGACGAGGATCTCGACCGTCCGGCCGATCCAGTACCGGTTGTCCTCCAGGCTGATCGCCGTCTGGAGCGCAAGTAGCTCGTTGTTCCGCCGCTTCTTGACCGGCTCGGGCACATCGTCCGCGTACAACTGATCGGCCTTGGTCCCCTGCCGCGCGCTGTACTTGAAGATGAAGCTGTTCTTGAACCGGGACCGTTTCACCAGCTCGGCGGTCCGCTCGAAGGAGGGCTCGGTCTCGCCGCAGAAACCGACGATGAAGTCGCTCGAGACGGCCACGTCCGGAATCGTCTCGCGAGTCCGAGCGAGCATCTCCTCGTAGGATGCCACTGTGTACATGCGCTTCATCCGCTTGAGGACCTCGTCGCAGCCACTCTGGGCGGGGACATGAAGGTATCGCGAGACCTTCGAGAGGTCCCGAACCGCCTGGAGCAGGTCGTCGGTCATGTCGTTGGGGAAGTTCGTGATGAACTTGATCCGCTCGATGCCGTCGAACGTCGTGAATCTCCGCCAGCAGGTCGGAGAGGCGCCAGGTCCGGCCGTCGGGATGACGGAACCGGTAGCTGTTGACCGTTTGACCGAGCAGCGTGATTTCCTTGACGCCCTGGTCGGCCAGCAGCCGAGCTTCGGCCAGGATCGCAGCGGGCGATCGCCCCTGTTCCGGCCCCCGAACCGAGGGGACGATGCAGTAGGTGCAGAACTTGTCGCAGCCCATCATGACCCGAACAAACGCCTGGAACGGGGTCGGGCGCATCGCCGGCTCGCGATCAGCGTCGTAGCTCTCAAAGCTCGCCGTGACCACTTCCAGGGAGCCATCATGCCGCGCCCGGCTCACCGCCAGTCTTGTCGCACCTTCGTCCCGCGCCGTTGCCAGCAGTTCCGGCACACGGGCGAGCTGACCGGGTCCCACGACGATGTCTACATGGGGAGCGCGCCGGAAGATGTCTTCCTGATCCTTCTGCGCCATGCAACCGAGCACACCGATAGCGACCTCGGGCTTGTTCTCCTTGATCCGCTTGATCCGTCCCAGAGCGCTGTAGATCTTGTCCTCGGCGTGCTGTCGGACCGAGCAGGTATTATAAAGGATGGCATCGGCCTGCTTGATGTCGTCCGTCAGCTCGTAACCCTCCTGGCGCAGCTTGGCGACCACGAGCTCGCTGTCCAGCAAGTTCATCTGGCAGCCCACCGTCTCGATATAGAGCTTTTTCTTGGTAGTGGGTGAGGGAGCATCGGCGGACATTATTGCGGTTCCCTGGCAGGCGATGGCCCTGGGGATGGAGCATCCCATCCGTCGGCAATCCATCGAACCCGACCCGGACCATTGTCCGCTCGGTCGAGCCAAGCTGCCGGCTCCCTCATCCCCATGAGAGATCCATCTTACCAGAGCACCCATCCGTCTGAAAACCGCGCCTGGAGATCATTAACGGGACCTTTGATCCTCGACCTCGTCCGTGAATGCGAGGGCGAGGCTCCTTCCGAGCCTCTTCATCCCTCCCAGTTTATGGTCGGCCGGGACGGAGCCTCTCACTGTTGGAGAGACCTTGGTGAGAGTGGTTGTCGATCGACCGGCATTCAGCAACGGAGATCGGGAAGTGGCTCCCCTGGTATTGTCGGCCTCGTAGCAGGAGAGGACGGCGGCGTCCCCGGGGAGGGCGAAACGGTGCCGGGCGCAGAGGATCTCCCGCTCCAGTCCGTCGAGTTCGAGAGCGGGGATGGTCCGGAGCCGAGGCTTCTGGGCCATGGCGGTGGTGAGAGCGAGGCTCCAGGTAATCCAGCCGAGGTCGAACGCGAGGTAGAACGGGTTCGAGCCGGTGGTGGTAGGATGAAGGTCGTGGGTCGCTGACAGGGTGAGACTCCTGGTCGAGAGGGATTTGGTGAACGACCTCTTCTCAGGAGCCGGCCATCAGCAGCTCACAGTTTTCTGCCCGGTCGCTCCGGACATCGTCTCTAACGAGGCGATGCAGCGGACCGGCTGCGCGGGCCGCCGAGCTTGGGCGTAACCCCGGTTGTGTGTCATTTGGGTGACACGACCTGGAAATAACCCCAAAGCTCAACCGACTGTCCGTCCTCAAGGGTCGCATCAAGGCGATAGCTCACTGGCGTGGGACGGTCGAATTGTCCCACATCCAAAGTGGACGGAAGTCGATCCGGAGAACCGATGGGGAGGGCCAGCCACGGCCCTGACAGCTCGGTTTGCACGCGCAGCTTTCAGCTCTCGCACCTTCACGCCCTCGGGCCAACGGAGCCGAAGCGTCACGGGCTCGTTGGTCCTCGGGACGACTGGGTTCTGCAACGCCGTGAAGGCCGTGAAGAGGTCGTCGCGCACCGTTGGCCGGGCCGCTTTCGCGGCGCCGGGCTCCTCGCGGACCAAGAAGCCCAGAGCCCGCTTCTGCGAATCATTGAGCCAGGTCTGGTTGATCCAGTACCGGTATTGGGCCACGCCCATCACCGAATCATCGATCGGCTCTGGGTGTGGCAGGCCGATCGGGTGGCCGATGGCCTCGTGATAGACCGCACTGTCCGAACCGCTGTACGGCACGCGCCAGCCGTCGCCGCTGATCAGACCGAGCCCAATCCCCTCATCCGGAAGGTACATCGCCCGAGAGCCACCTGACGGCGCACCAGGAAAATGGCGTCCTTCCGCATCGACCGATCCCTCGAACTGCGGAACACGATCGACGAGTATCGTCCGATGGAAATCGTCGAGTTCGCGCCAGTTGATGTCACTCAGGACGAACAGGATGGGAAATCCATCCCGTTTTCGCGGCCAGCCGAGAGCCGATCGCGCCTCATGGAGCGAGTGATCAAAGGTCTGGTCGGGGTCGTCGCCGCGGATTTCCCGCGCGGTCCGTGGAGCGACCAGCGGATCGGGATGAACATGGATCCGCAGCGTCGATCGGCCCCCCGACTCTCGATGGTGGAACGCCGCGATGCGCCTCGTGAAGTAGTCGAACTCGCTCGCGCCAGTCAACCAACGCCCGCCGGTCCTTGGGCACGAGGTAAACAACCGTCAAATCGATCGTCGTAATATCATATCTCCCGTCGAAGGTATGCGGTGGATCGGCATTCCCGGCCCGCGAGCGCTCATCGACGAAGACCCAGGCGCTCGCCTCGCCGGCATAACAGGGGGACGTTCCGTGTCCTTTGCCTGCTGGGAGTGCTACAGGTGGCATTCCGGGATCGTCTGGCGAGAGCTTGACCATGACCTGATCCCGATCCACCTGCCCGTTACAGATCAGGCTCTTCCCGTCGGGCGACCAGTCGGGGCGGTACCATCCGGTTCCCACGGTCGATCCCTTGCCGGTCTCGACGTTGACGACTCGGATCTCGGGCGCCGGACGGCCTGGATCAACGCGGCAACAGGCGATCCTCCGACCGTCGGGCGACCAGCTTGGGCAATCTCCATCGCAGAGCTGTCTGGGGCGGGATCCGTCAATCTTGGCGATATAGATCCGGGCCCCAGGTCGCGCACCGCCGCCATCCGGACCACCTCGTGAATAGGCGACTTGCGATGCGTCGGGCGACCAGTCGGGCCAGCGTCCCGGACCGATCCGCCGCTTGCCAGTGCCGTCGCGGTCGATCACGAAGACGCCCAGGTCCTTATCGGGGTCGCCTTGGCCCTCACGCATGAACAATAATCGCTTTCCATCAGGGGACCACCGCGGGGTTGTCCCCTCCGCCAGCTTGCTCAACCCTGTACCGTCCAACCGCACAATGAAGCATTCCGGTGAACTCACCTTTTCCGGGGAAACAATCTTGAACGCATCGAAGGCCGCCCAGCGGCCGTCATGAGAGCATGAGGGGGAGCCGATATGGTCATAGGCCCGAAGTTTGATGATGTCGCGGCCCTGGCTCCCCGGGGCGAGCGGCTGCAACCGAAGGGTGTTCGGCCAAACCGAGTTGGCCTCCTCGTCGCCCCTCACGACGAACACGCCGGGGATCAAGAGGAGGAGTGCAGCCGGGATGACCCGGCTCCGACATCGATTCCCGGGACTGGCCGACAGTCTCTGGACCGGACTGTTCGACATGGGCAAACTCCTTGCGATCAAGTTGTCGGCAGCGGTCAGGAAGCGAGTCATTGTCGGAGAGCCAGTTGAGCCATTCCGTGATCGGTCGATCGCGGTCCTGGCTCGCTCTTCTTCCAGTCCCTCCCACCTTGGCACGCATGAGTCTGGGCAAGTCATTCGACTGATGCGCGCTAATCGGTTGCCGACGATCCTGATCCAAGTTGTCGGCGCAGAGGGGCGTCGGGGAATCTCACGTTCCCGCCGCCGGACCGCTCGGGAGCGCGACCTTTCGTGGGCCGTCTCCAGTCTCCTCGGGCGTTGCTACCGGGTCAACCATCCGGTTCTCGACGAGGGCATCCTGGCTGCCGAAGGTGCCTCCTCAAGGGGTGTGAACGCTGGTTCCTGTGGGTCTGAACCCGGACCTCCCCTGGACAACCAGAGGTTCTTACTCGCCAAAGCGGAAACACCGATGACCGCGCCGTTCGCGGTGGCGGGATGGGAAGTGACGTGGGTCCGTCGGTGTGCTCCTTACCTGCCTCAATTCTCTATTCATTTGTGCAGAAGTAGCCGATGCGCAATCCCCCATCAAAAATATTTTTTCACTTTTCGTAACTCCTTCTGCGATTGAGAGTTCGGAAGTCGAAATCCTCGATTTCGGGACTAGGTGCATTAACGTTTTTCCCAAGTTGAGGCATCCTATCTCATAGGGCGCTATTCTGCACGATCCCCACTCTCCGCCTTCGGCCTTCCGAGACAGATCAAGTGCACAAACCTGAACAATCCACCTTTCGACCTTTGAAAGCCGCGGGTCAAAAACCGGACCGGACCGCGCCAGGACGCACATATCCCGAAATCGGTTCGGGCCACTGAGATCGGCGAGGGCGGCCTGTCAAATAACAGTCCATGAGTGCCAACCCGTGCCGAGATCCGGGGTGGATGCGACCGCTCGGCGACGAACGAGACGAGTGCGCGGATCGTCCCGGAGAATCCCCGCGGTCCGGAGCGGGTCACCGCACCGCCCTCGAGCACAGGAGCCGGTCGGTGAGAACTCTCGAAAGATGAGAAGACTTTGACGGCGTTTGCTTTGCGAGTACCGTCAAAACCACGGGGAATTCAGCGAAAGCCGCTGCCTTCTTATAGCCGGCCTGACGATTTCCTGATACAAGCTCGCTTCCGGAAGGATCGCGTTCTTGGTCTCCGGCCAGGGAATGGCCGGAGAGCGTTCGTGGCCACGCATTCCCGAGCCACCAACCACTTGCCACGAATCACAATGAGAATCCTCGCCGTTCATCCCAGTCCGTTGATGTACACCAAGATCTTCCTGCGGCTGGAGCCGCTGGGGATCGAGCTGATCGCTGCATCGGCGCGGCGCGCGGGGCATGACGTGCGGTTGATCGACCTCCAGGTGGAACCGGTCGAGAATTATGCGCGAATGGTGCGGGAATGGCGGCCGGATGCCGTCGCGATCTCGAACAACTACCTCGCCAACGTGCCCGAAGTCATCGACCTGGCGAAGTCGGCGAAATCGATTCGACCGGAAACCTTCGTGTTCGTCGGCGGTCATAGTGCATCGTTCGTCGCGCCGGATTTGCTCGATCACGCTGGAGGGGCCATCGATTGCGTTCTCAAGGGCGAGGGCGAAGCTTCGATCGTCCCGCTGCTGGATGCGGCCGCCCACGGCGACGGCCCCAGTTTGCTCGAAGTGCCCGGCGTGGTGACGCCGGAAGGCCAGGGGCCGGCGCCAGGCTTCATCAAACGACTCGAGGACCTGCTCCCCGCGCGCGATCTCTTGCGCCATCGCCGCAAGTACTTCATCGGGGTCCTCGACCCTTGTGCCTCGATCGAGTTCAGCCGCGGTTGTCCGTGGGATTGCTCGTTCTGTACGCGCCTGGACCTTCTATGGGCGGAGCTACCGCATCAAGAACGCTGAGGCGGCCGCCGACGAGCTGGCCCGGATCCGAGAGCCCGGCGTCTTCATCGTCGACGACGTGGCCTTCATCCAGGGCGAACATGGCATGGCCATCGGCGAGGCCATCGCCCGCCGGGGGATCCGCAAGCAGTATTACCTCGAGACCCGCGGCGATGTCCTCCTGCGAAACAAGGACGTTTTCCGATTCTGGAAGACCCTGGGCCTCCAGTACATGTTCCTGGGCGTCGAGGCCATCGACGAGGAGGGCCTGAAGCGGTTCCGCAAGCGGGTGACACTCTCGAAGAACTTCGAGGCGATCGAGTTCGCCCGCTCACTGGGCATCATGGTCGCGCTCAATATCATCGCCGACCCGGATTGGGACCACCGTCAGTTCGAGGTGATCCGGCAATGGTGCCTGGAGATCCCCGAGATCGTCAATATCAGCGTGAACACCCCGTATCCCGGAACCGAGAGCTGGCTGACCGAGTCGCGGCGAATCACCTCGCGCGACTATCGGCTCTTCGACATCCAGCACGCGGTCTTGCCGACGCGACTCCCGCTTGCCGAGTTCTACGGGGAGCTTGTCCGCACCCAGCAAGTGCTCAACCGCAAGCACCTGGGCTGGTCGGCCGTCAAGGCACTGGCCGGCATCCTGGCCGGCAACCTCGCCCGCGGCCAGACCAACACTCTCAAGATGCTCTGGAAATTCAACAGCGTCTATAACCCCCAGCTCCAGATCTCCGACCACCAGCAACCCGTCCGCTACGAGATGGCACCTCCCCCGCCTCCGATCGACGTGATCGACCCGAGGTCGATTTACATCCATCCGGCGCGGGGACGCCCTGGCCGCATGCTCGATGCATCTGCTGAGAATTTTGTTCAACCAGTCGAGGCAGAGGGCCGATGCCGTGACGTGACGATGGTCCGTCATGGACCATCGAGCCACTCGTCCACAACGCCGCCGCTCCGACACGTGATTCGAGGCGGCTTTGGTGAGGCTCGTCGTCCATCTCGCTGCATGTGCAGGAGTAACAAGCCAAGCGCCGCGTCGATGAATTCCCCGACGGCTCGGATCGTTGCGACGAGTGCGGCGACGACGAGCGCACCGACCCAGGTGGCGAGGGTCAGCAAAAAGCCAATCCCTGTGATCGTCATGATGGGGAAGGGGTCGGATCTCGGGAGGGGCGAGGCGTCCGTTTTCGAGCCGATAAGGAACGAGAGACCGATCAGGAGACACGCGTTCGCGATTCCGAGCGTCAAGAAGGACGCAATCCGGATGATCTTCCGGTAGTCGATAACACTCGGCGAGCCCTTGGCCAGTCGCTTCTCCGAACCGTTCGAGGCGAGCCTCAAGCGGAGAAACGCGAAGGCGAGCAGATCGAGAAGGATGAACCCCGCGAAGGCGAAAACCTCCATCGGATCGCTCCTCTCAAACCTCGCGGCTAAGTGCCCAGGTCGGTTTGAGGATTGCGGCGGGATAGGCGTCGCGATCGTGCGGCTCGTTCTCGCCCCGCGACCGGAATCGATGAACGGCGTTGTGCAACAGAGCAAAGGGAAGGGTGAGGAGATACACGAGCAGGGTCATTGCAGCAACCAGGAGCTGCCAGTTGACCGTCAAGACGCGAACAGCAAGACGAGTGGTCAGAATCACCAGGCGAACTGCGAGGGCAAACACCATCGTGATCAGCTCGAAGGCGAGACCGAAGACCAGGTCCAGGACGATGGCAATCAACGCCTGGAACCCGGTGTATGAGCGACAGATTCGTCCGCGATTCCCGAGCCGATATTCGGTTTGATAATGCAATGCCATCGGGCCGCTCCTCGCACGCAGGCGTTGGCTTGTAAGTCGGTGATCTATCGCCGAGCAGAGTTCGCACTATCCCGTATTCGCGTCGGGAGTCCGATTATTGAGAGGCTGTGAAAGCGATGGCCTGGAATGGCCTCATGCAATTGGACGAAGTCGATGATCGAATGCGTTATGGTACAATCGGACGCGCCGTCGGACCGGCGGCCGAGCCCGCGGCGAGGGGAGGAAACGATGAGTCCCGCTACCCGTTTGCCCGCATCGTCAACGATCGCCGACCAGGCTAGCCGGCGGCGATCGATCACCAGGCTTTCGACGGCCTCTCGCCGCGCACTTCGAAGTCGACCACTGAGGCGGAGCGAGCGCGATGCCGAACCCCAAGCCGAGCCCGATTCCTTCTCTCGCACTGAACCATCTCGCCGATCGTCTGCGCCGCGAGACCCGCGCCGAGGTGTATTTCGACACGGGACGACGCGGCCTCTACGCGACTGACGCCAGCCTCTACCAGATCGAACCGATCGGCGTCGTCGTGCCGAGGACGGCCGACGACGTGAGGGCCGCCGTGTCGATCGCCGCCGAGGAGCACGTCCCGATCGTCGCCCGCGGGGCCGCAACCAGCCTCTCGGGCCAGACTGTGGGGGCTGGCCTCGTCATCGATTTCTCGAAATACTTGAATCGGATCGGCATCGTGGACCGCGATGCTCTGACGGTTCGCGTCGAGTCGGGCGTGGTTCTGGATCAACTCAACAGCCACCTCAAGCCGATGGGACTGATGTTCGGGCCGGACGTCTCGACGAGCGACCGGGCCACCATCGGCGGGATGATCGGCAACAACTCGGCAGGTGCGCGCTCGCTACGTTACGGCAAGACGGTGGACCACGTCGGGGCCGTCGAGGTCGTTCTCGCCGACGGGACAACCACACGCTTTGGCCCCATTGCGGGCGATCAGCTCGATGGGATCTGCCAGCGAACAGACAGGGTCGGCGCCCTGCACCGCGTGGTGCGCGAGGTGGTCGCCCAGCATGAGCCGGCGATCCGAGCACGGTTCCCCCACATCTTGCGGAGGGTCAGCGGCTATAACCTCGACGAGTTCGTGCCCGGACTGCCGGTCCGGCCCATGGGGTGGCAGGAGGAGCCCTGGCAGTTCAACCTGGCGCGACTGATCGTCGGCGCGGAAGGGACTCTCGCGGTCGTCTCGGCCGCCGAGCTGAAACTGGTCCCGCTGCCGGCCGCGCAGGGGCTCGTCGTCATCTCGTTCGCCACGATCCCCGCTGCACTCGCTCGCCTGGCCGAGATCGTCGAAACCGGACCGGTGGCCGTCGAGATGCTCGACCGCATGATCCTCGACCTGGCCGCGGAGAATCCCCTATTTGCCAGGCACCTGAACTTCACCGAGGGACGACCCGCAGCCGTCCTGGCCGCCCAGTTCTACGCCGATTCGACCGACGTCCTCTCCGCCCGGACCGAAGACCTCGTTCGGCGGTTCGAAGGGCGGCCGGACGTGCTGGGGGTTCGGACCAGCCTCGTCAACGCCGACAAGGACGACTTCTGGAAGATCCGCAAGGCCGGGTTCTCGCTGCTCATGGGAATGGTCGGTGATGCCAAGCCAATCGCCTTCGTCGAGGACACGGCCGTCGACCCCGTTCGGCTGCCCGAATTCTACAGCCGTTTCCGTGCCATCGTATCGCGCCGAGGGGTTGCGGCCGCATGCTATGGACACGCTGATGTCGGTTGCTTGCACATCCGGCCGATCATCAACGTGAAGACCTGGGAAGGCCTCGAGACGCTTCGACTGATCGCCCGAGAGGTCTCCGACCTGGTGGTCGAGTATGGCGGGTCGATGAGTGGCGAGCACGGCGATGGCCTGGCCCGCAGCCTCTGGAACCGCAAACTGTTCGGGCCCGAGGTGTATTCCGCATTCGAGACGATCAAGCACGCATTCGACCCGGAAAACCGGCTCAATCCGGGCAAGGTCCTGGGCGATGCGGACCCTGGCGATAACCTCCGCATCGGTCCGAACTATCTCCCTCACGAGCCCGATCCCACGATGCTGGATTTCTCGGGGCAGGGGGGATTCGCCGGTGCGGTGGAGATGTGCTCGGGCGTCGGTGCCTGCCGCAAGACCTCGAGCGGCACGATGTGCCCGAGTTACATGGTCACCCGCGACGAGATGCACTCGACCCGGGGGCGCGCCAACCTGCTCCGCCTGGCCATGACCGGCGAGTTGCAAAGCCAAAATCGCGGGCTCGACGACGAAAGCCTGCACGAAGCGCTCGACCTGTGCCTCCAGTGCAAGGCGTGCAAGACCGAGTGCCCCTCGAAAGTCAACATGGCCAAGCTCAAGGCCGAGGTACTCCATCAGCATTATCAGGGCCGGGCGCGTCCCCTGGGCCATCTCCTGCTCGGCCAGATCTTCCGGCTCAACCCGCTCGCCGCCGCGACCGCTCCGCTGGCCAACGCGATGCTCCGTAACGCGGGTTTTAAATGGGTGCTGGAGAAAGCAGCCGGCATCGACCGGCGGCGGACACTGCCGACGTTCGCCAGAGACCATTTCCGCAAGTGGTTCCGGCGCCATCGGCCCAACGCGCGCGCCGGAACGCGCGGTACGATCCTGCTGCTCGACGACTGCTTCACGACCTACAATAATCCCGAAGTGGGCACTGCGGCGGTGGAGGTACTGGAGGCATCGGGATACCGCGTGGAGCTAGCGGGTCTGGCGTGTTGTGGCCGCCCCGCGATCTCGAAGGGACTGCTGCCCCTGGCGCGCGGTCTGGCCGCGGCGAATGTCCGGAAGTTGCTCTCCTCGGTCCGTTCGGGGATGCCCATCCTCGGCTGTGAGCCGAGCTGCCTGGTGACGCTGATCGACGAGTACCGCGAGTTTCACCTCGGTGCCGAGGCGGTCGAGGTCGCCGCGGCGGCACAGCTCGTCGAGGCGTTCGTCGCCGACCCGGCGTGCGTACCCGAACTGCCGATGGCCCCACGGCCGGGGCGCGTGCTCGTCCACGGCCACTGTCAGCAGAAAGCATTGCTCGGCACCGCCAGTACCCTGGCGGCCTTGCGCCGGATCCCTGAACTCGAAGTCAAGGAACTCGACTCGGGATGCTGCGGTATGGCCGGCTCGTTCGGGTACGAGGTGGGCCATTATGAGGTCAGCGAGGCGCTGGCCAATCGCGTCTTGATCCCGGCCGCCCGGGCCGATCCCACAGCCCGGCTGATCGCACCAGGATTCTCGTGCCGTAGCCAACTCCACGGCCTGGCGGACATTCCGGCGTGGCACCCGATCCAGATCCTCGCCGAACAACTTCGTCACTCCGAGAGCGGTCCTGCGGCCGGATAGACCCTTCGAAAACAAGGCCTCGCTGGCCTCAAAGTACGGTCCTACACATGAAGTTTGTCCATATTTCGAGTCGGTCCTTGAATTCGACGACGCGGGGATTCATCTTAATTCCTGGGATCGAGGAGGAATCCTGGTTTTTCCGAGGGAACCTCTCGCAAACTGCGTAGAGTCATGTTAGTGTGATGGTGGCGACGGATTGGTCGATGGGAGACCGACTGAACGTCGCTGCCCTTCTCGTTCCCTGGGCGGGAGTACGCCCGTTCTCATCCAGAATTCACCGATTGACTTCAGGGGTGGGTTAAACCATGTCAGAACGACGCCGCGGTTTCACGTTGATCGAGCTTCTGGTCGTGATCGCGATCATCGCCGTGTTGATCGCCTTGCTTTTACCCGCCGTTCAAGCCGGCGCGAGGCGGCCCGACGGGCCCAGTGCACCAACAACCTCAAACAGCTTGGGCTGGCCATTGCAAACTACGAATCGGCCAATAATTGTTTGCCCTGCGGTTCCATCTTTGGGGTTGGCGCCGGTGGTATGCCGGGAGCCATGTGTTCGAGTCCCGGCTTCAATAACAACTGCCAGAACACTCCGTGGTTCACGTTGATGCTTCCGTATATCGATCAGGGACCCCTTTCGAACTCCTTCAATTTCTCGATTGGGATGGAGGGGCCTGCCGTGTTAGGGTTCGTCATCAACAGCACAGTGTTCACCGCACGTATCAATTCCTTTCAGTGCCCGAGCGATAACCCGCAGATCTTCAGCTTTGCCGCACTCTCCGCCGCTACCTTCGGCCAGTTTCCCGCCCTTCCGTGGTCGCCGTCCAAAGGGAATTACGGTGTGAATTGGGGCAACCTCGATTACGGCCAGGGGGTCTTCGGGGCTTGGGGTTCCGTTACCAACGGTCGAAGCTTATTCCTGCAATCTCCCTTCGGAGTGAATACGTCCGGCAGTGGCCCGATCACGATCCGAATCGCCTCGATCACGGACGGGACCAGCAATACTCAGTTCGTCTCGGAGCTCTTGCAAGGGGCGGCGGATGACCTCCGCGGAACCATGTGGGTCGACAATCCCGGCGCGGGTTCGTACATGACGCGGTTCCGGCCCAACGGCTACCAGGACTATGTGCCGCTGATTCAACCCTGGGCGACGTCGCCTCCTACCAACGCGGTGCAGTATAATTCCGCGGACAACATCGCGTCGTTCGGCAGTTCGGGACTAGGCACCAGCCCTCCGAGTCCCGGCTCACTTTGCGACAGTCAAGGGAACGGGCTACTCTGCAACAACCAGGGAAATGAGGGAACTGAATGGGCCGGTACCCGAAGTTAACATCCCGGCGGGGTCAACACCCTCTTCGGCGACGGCTCGGTCCACTTCATGAAGAATACGATCTCTCCGCTGACCTGGGTCCAACTCGGGTCGATCAGTGGTGGCGAGGTCATCAGCTCGGATTCGTACTGATCAGCGTTCGTTTTTCAGTGTTCAGTTTCTCTCGAACTCAGCCCGTTCAAGAGACGACTGAACACTGCTACGCAGTGCTGGCAACCCAGGCCATGATGGTGGCGGCGATGGAGTCGAGGGGCACCACCACTTTCGCGGCCCCACGGCGGATGGCCTCGCGGGGCATACCAAAGGCGATGCAGGTCGCCGCGTTCTGGGCGATCGTGAACGAGCCGGCCTCGCGCATCTCGACGAGCCCTTCGGCTCCGTCGTCCCGCATTCCGGTCATGATTGCGCCGGCAGCAAACGGCCCGGCAGCCTGCGCGGCCGAACGGAAAAGCACATCCACGCTGGGACGGTGCCAACTGACCGGAGGACCATCCACTAACTCGACGCGGTAGCCGCCGCCCGCCCGTCGAATCAGACCGTGTTGGTCGCCGGGAATCACGAGTGCCCGTCCCGCGCGGATCGGTTCATGCTGTCGCGCCACGACGACTTCCATTTCGATCGTCGGATCTCTATCCAGTCGCTGGGCGAACGCGGGGATGAAATCCGACGGCATGTGCTGCACGATGACGATTCCGGGGCTGTTCGCCGGAAAACCGGGGAGCAACTGGTGGAGCGCCTGGACGCCGCCGGTGCTGACGCCCACGACGATGATCTGCTCGCTGATCCCGGCGTGGCGCGAGTACGGGTGCTGCGCAGGATCGCATCGGCTGTATAGCGACGTTCGACCATCCCCGACGGACGATCCTCACGAAGCGGCAGATGACCGGCGTGAGCGGCGTTGCGGATGCTCTCCAGCAGGTTTTGCGACCATTCCGTCATCCGGCCTGCGTTGTTCCAGTCGGGCTTGGCGATCACCTCGAGGGCGCCCATCTCCAGTGCGGTGACGGCCCGCTCCGCCTGCGTCGTGCAGAGGACGACCGGCATGGGATGCTGGCGCATTAGTTTGCGGAGGAAGGTTAATCCGTCCATTCGCGGCATCTCGACGTCCAGCACGATCACGCCGGGAACCGATCGCTTGAGCCGCTCCACGGCCTCGAACGGATCGGCCGCGAGGACCACGCGGAATCGCGCGTCGGATTCGACGATCGACTTGAGTCGTTGCCGGATCACGGCGCTATCGTCGACGATCAGGACCTCGATCGGGTCGGGCTCCCCCGAAGGCGGCACCGGACCGGGGCGTTCGCGAGGACCCATGGAAGGTCATCCCTCCTTCTGGAACAACGACGGAGAGTGCTTGCGGAGCGACGTAGTGACCCCCGGAAGGATCTCCCCGTTGCCCATCGCCAGCCACCCGCCGGGTCGGAGGTGCTGTGACAGGTGATTCATGAGTGCCATCCGCTCGTCTTCGGCAAAATAGATGGATACATTCCGGCAGAAGATCAAGGGAAAATCCGTGGGCACCGGCCAGGCCGGGTTCCGCAAGTCGACGTGTCGGAACTTCACGAGGTCCCGGATCTCGGGGACGATCCGAAATGAGCCTTCACGCGGGCCTCGCCCCAGGAGAAAAAACCGACGCAATCGTTGCGGTGAGACTCCCTGGACGTCCCGGGTCGTGTAGATGGCGCCGGCGGCCACCTTGAGCATCTCCAGGGAAAGGTCGCTGGCCCAAATCTCCATCTTCTGTAACGCTGGGGCGGGGACGCTCTCCGCCAGGACCATGGCCATGCTGTAAGGCTCCTGGCCGGAGGAACACCCGGCCGACCAGATCCGGATCGGCGTGCTCGGCGACTCCCTGAGCCATGCCGCGACTTTCTCGGCCATGAAGGTGAAATGGGCCGGCTCGCGAAAGAACGCGGTGTGATTCACCGTGCTCAGGTCGATCAACAACTGGGTGCCCCACCCCGTCGGCTCGACCCTGAGGACCTGTTCGTGAAATTGTGTGAAGCTATGGAGATTCTTGACTTGAAGGCGTGATCGCAATCGAGCCTGCATCAACCCCATTCGATGACTTTCCAGCGTAATCCCGATCTGGTTGCGCAGGAAGGTCATGATCGGAGCGAAGTCCTTTTCGGACCAGGCTTCAATCTCCGGCGGGAGTGACGGCGTGCCCGATGTTGCCACGTCACACTCCCTCACCGTTCAACGACCCGAGGGTCGAAAAGACACGATCTACATCCAATACGAGCAGGAAGCCGTCCTGGTGACGTATCAGACCGCGAACAAATGGAGTCGCTTTCCCAAGTCCTAATTGAGGAGGGGGTTGCACCTCGTCCGGCGAGAACTCAAGGACGTCGGATACCCTGTCCACCAACAAACCCGTGATCTGGTCGACGCCGTTCGACGAGGATTCAACGATCAGGACGCAAGGGGCCCGTGTCAACTTGGAATCTCTCGCCAATCCAAAAGGCATCCGTAGATCATAGACTGGAACCACGCGACCCCGGAGATTGATCACTCCCAGCATGAATCTTGGGCCGCCGGGGACCTCCGTCAAGGACTGCATGTCCAGGACTTCCTGGACGCGCATGACTTCCAAAGCATAGCCTTCCCCTCCCAGCCGAAAGACCACGAACGATTGCGTGTGATCCCGCTCGGTGTCCACGCTAGTTTCCATGACGACATCAACCATCATCCCACCTTCACCTTGACGTCCACCCAGAGACGGGATTTCCGCGCCTCCTCTGTTATTCCGGTTGCCGATGGAAAGCCGCCCGCAATTGATAAGCGACTTTGACGGCGTAATGAGGCCACTTCTTATGAGAATCGTTCGAAGTTGTCGTCATCGTCAAGAAGGTTTACGACCACGCCTCCCCTTTGCGGCGTCCCCAGGTTATTGGATGCACCCCCGGTGCCGGCTGAGGACCCTGTATTCTGCGACAAGGCGGACGCAGGTGCCTGCATTGGAGCGGATGCATGGATGCTCCCGTGCTGGCCATCAACCACACCGCCGTGATTGGGTCGCTGTCGAGGCGCGGTGAGCCGCCGGGGCGCCGGAGCGGGTCGGCGCAGGCCGGAACTCAGCGAGGGCCGGCTCGTCGATCCCCCCCCGAAGTATCCGTTACCCGTCGTATCAAGCTGAAAAAAGTTGACTTTCTGCTGCAGGCTGGTGGAATGCGCTGCCAGGTCATTGGACGTCCCCGACAGTTCATGACTGGCCGCGGCATTCTGTTGCACGACTTCCTCCAACTGGCTGACGCCCAGGTTGATTTCGCGAATGGCCGACATTTGCTCTTGGGATGCCGCGGCGATCTCCTGAATGAGGTGGGAGGTATCCCGGATTTGGGGTACGGTTTTATCCAAGAGCATGCCGGCATTCTCGGCCACGGCGACGCTTTTCTTGGCAAGGTCGCTGATTTGCTGAGCGGCGGCCTGACTCCGTTCGGCGAGTTTTCGAACCTCGCCCGCAACGACGGCGAATCCCTTGCCATGCGCCCCGGCACGAGCCGCTTCGATGGCCGCATTCAGTGCCAGGAGATTGGTCTGATAGGCGATATCATCCACAATAAGGATTTTCTGGGTAATCTCGCGCATCGCCACGACGGTCTCGCGGACCGCTTCGCCGCCTTTCTCCGCCTGACCACTCGCCTCGTTGGCCATGCGCGCGGTCTCTCGGGCGTGCTGGGCGTTCCGGCCGACCGAAGCGTCCACCGATTGGAGACTGCCGGCAATCTCTTGGAGGGTGGCCGCCTGCTCCGAGGAACCTTGAGCCAACTGATGTGCGCTCGAATTCAGCTCGTTACTGGCCGTTGACACCGAAGCCGTCATGGTCCGGATCTGGCTGATCAGCTCGGCCCACTTGTCCACGACCGAGTTCACCTGGGTCGCCAGCTCGCCGAGTTCGTCGTCGCGTCGGACCTCGGTACGGTTGTAAAGTTGGCCCTCCTGGAGCTTCCGCGTGACGTCGATGATCTGGTGTAGCGGACGGACGAACCAGAGCCCCATGAACCAGCCCAGGACCAGCGTCAGGGTCAATGATAAACCCAGGATCCAGCCGATGAGAATCTGGTTGTTATACATCATCTGGTAAGCGTCCTTGCGAGGGACGATGGTCAGCACATTGTAGCCCTGATTATCCTGCTTCGGATCGAATGTGGTCAGCGGAACGGGCGAGGTACCCACGACCTCGGCCGGTATCTTCTCCAGGGGGTTCTCGGACGCCTCGACCTCCTCGAAATGAGGGCGGTTCTTGGCGTTGTTGACGACCCTGTCGTATCGGCCGAGGTAATTGGAGGGATTCTGCTGGTTGAAGTCGAAGAAGCCGGTATCCTGCCGCTTGAGGAGGACCTTGCTGCGGGGATCGACCAGATAGACCTTGGCCGTCTCGAGCTTGTAGTTGTCGAGGATTGCTCGGATCCGCTGTTCGATCACGAGCCGCTCATTATCGTCAAAGGTCAGGCTCGCCCCCGCCTTGAGGTCCTTGAGATGGGTCTCCAATTCCGGCCGAAGGTGAGTGGCGATGGAGGCCGCCGCCTGGCGGATGAGGATCCTTTGTTTGTCCTTGTAATCGTCCATGGCCCGGAACGCGAACGCGGCGACGCAAGCCGCGGGCACCACGCCGAAGAGAACGAGGGCAGTTGTCAGCTTTTTTCTCAGAGTGAGTCTCATCGAAAACCCTCCGCCCTGCCACCGGCCGAGGGCGTGAAACGTGCGCTCTGCTCGGCGAATCGTGATTCCGACACCAGGGCCGACAAATCGAGGATAAGGGAGACGGAGCCATCGCCCAAGATGGTGGCTCCGGAGAAGCGGTTGATGCCATGGAGTCCCTCGCCCAGGGACTGGATGACCGCCTGGACGCGTCCCAGCAGCCGATCGACCGCGATTCCGACCCGTTGACCGGCATGTCGCGTGAGGAGTAGCTCTTGTCGCGCCGGCAAAGGGCCGTCGGTCTGGAACAGTTTGCGGAGCGAGACCATCGGGACCAGGTCGCCGCGCACCGACACGCAGGGCCGATCTTCCGCCAGGGCCGAACGCGTCCCATTGAGCGCCACACATTCCTCGACCTGGGCCAGAGGGACGACGTATTTCCCACCGGCCGTCTCGATCAGCAGTCCGTCGATCAAGGCCAGGGTCAGGGGCAATCGGAAGATGAAGGCGGTCCCCTTGCCGGGCGTACTCTCGACCGTCACGGTGCCCCGCAGAGCCCGGACCGCGTCGCGGACCACGTCCAGGCCGACTCCGCGGCCGGAGAGCTCGTTGACCGTGTCGCGCGTCGAAAAACCCGGCTCGAAGATGAGGCTGACGACCCGAGGGTCTTCCGCGGCGGTCCCCGGCGCGATCATCTTCAGAGCGATTCCCTTGCGGACGATCTTCTCGCGGTCCAGCCCCCGACCATCGTCCTCGACCCGGATGGCGACCCGATCTCCCTCGTGCCCGGCCGAGAGCGTGATCCGGCCGACGCGCGGCTTTCCCCGCTCGAGGCGGTCCTTCGGATGTTCCAACGCATGGTCCACGGCGTTGCGGATCAGGTGCACCATCGGATCGCTCAGCCGCTCGACAATCGTCCGGTCCAGGCGCGTCTCCTGGCCGACGATCCGCAGGTCGATCTCTTTGCCCGAGCGATCGGCCAGGTCTCGGACCACTCGCGGAAACCGCGAGAACAGCTCGTCGACGGGCACCATCCGCAAGTCGAGCGTCGTATCTCGGATTTCACGACTCACCCGCTGGAGCGACTCAAGCGCATGCAACCAGGATTCCACGCCATGGACTTCACGCAAGCCCATGAGGTTGTCCGACAGGACGGCGAGTTCCCCGGCGAGCCCGACCAGTTCGTCGAGTTGGGTGGCGTTGACCCGGATTCGAGAGTGCGGGCGCGGCGTGACACGCGTGTGCGGTGCGCCATTTCCCGCCGCGGCAGGTGGCAAAACCGAGAGTGAAGTCGGGACTGAGACGGGCGCCGGTGGCAACTGCGGGATCGCCACTTCGGTCACAGCGGGAGATTCGTCCGGGAGCACGACGCTCGCGGCCCCATTCCCCGGGAGAGTGACTGGCGGCGGTGCAGCCCTCTCGTCCGTATCTACGCGCACCCAACGGCCATCATCGGCTCGACGTTCGATGATGACGGAACTATCCTCCGTAAAGAACAGGAACACCTCGTTGAGCCGATCGGGTTCCGCGTCGGTGTGGACGTGGATAGTCCAGTTCAGATAACAGCGCTCCGGGTCGATCACGTCGAGCGAGGGAACCTGCTCAACATCCGTGGAGACCGTCGCCGTGCCGAGCTCGCGCAGCTCGTCGAAGACGCCGAGCGGATTGATCCCGCGGCGGAGAATGTCGGGGCCTGGAGAGAGGGTGATGCGGTAGTCATGGAACTCCGACCCCTCACCCTTGGCCCCCGAGCCCACTCCTGAAGGTGGGGATGTCGGTGAATTGGCGGACCGGCCCATCTTCTGGGTCTTCCCGCGGGACGGTCGTGACTTCGAGGCCGAGTCCCCACCACTCCCCTTCGGAGCCTTCCGACGGCTCGGTTTGCCAGGATCTTCGGGAGCTCTCGCCTCCGCCGGATTCGGCTCGGGTGGACCTGATGAGGCACTCGCTTGACGCCGAGGCTCTTCCGGGGTCGCTCGGGACGTATTCGATTCCGCCGGGGATGTTGAACGAGGTGGAGCGGCAGGCGGAACGTCGGGAGCTGGTGGTGGCGATGAGGGACCACCGCCTTTTCCTGGCGGTTTCGGGGTTTGGGACATCCCGCGCAGCAGCGCGCCGAGCCGCTGGGAGAGCTCGGTCGAGGGGGGAATGGGCGACTTGGCCGACTCGGCTTCCACCATCGCCGCCAGGTGATCGCGCGCTTCGAGCAGGGTCGTGATGATGTCGGAATCCACCGTCAGTGCGCCGGCGCGGATCCGATCCAGCACGGCTTCGATACCATGCGTGAACTCGGCGAGGGCCATCAAGCCCACCATACCGGCAGCACCCTTGAGACTGTGGGCCGCACGGAACGTTTTATCCAGATGCGCACGATCCCCTTGACGCCGCTCCAGATCCATCAGGCCTTCTTCGAGGCCGATCAGGAGTTCACGCGCTTCCTCGAAAAACATCTCGCGGAATCGATCATCCGCACTTTCAGTCAATGGCGTCTGTCCTCGAGAATGGTCCCAGAAGCCCTAAGTAGCATCGCCCAACGCCTGGGAAGACCAGCGGATCGAAGCTCTTCCAGGTCAAGTCTCAACGAATGCAAGTGCCAATTGGAAAAGGCGTAATATCCATCCACTAGTCGGAATCTGTAACTTTGAGGCGGCCCGTCTAGTGCCTCTGACTCGATCGAGCCTGCGGCAACACCTACGCCTCCGTTCCGCCCGAACGCGGCTCCGATTCCGAGTGTGCCGGTGAGTTCAGGGGCCGGTAACGTTTTGTCTTGATCATCCTAATTCTACCGTGATTCCCGAAATCGAACACAAACTCCTCGCGAGACCTTCATCGTGGCAGGGCCCGCCGGACCCAGCGTCGCAGGTTGTCCGGGGCGACCGGCTTGACCAGCCAACCGGTGACACCCTGGCGGTCTTGGGATTCGAATTCTTCGGGCAGTCGGCACGACAAGACGAGGACCGGCAGGAAGCGATGCATGGGGAGATCACGAACGGCCGCAACCAGTTGAAGGCCGTCGAGGTTGGGCATCTCGAGATCGGTCAGAAGGAGATCGCAGGGCGATTCCTTCAGGACTCGAAGCGCTGCTTCTCCATCGGCGACCGAGACGACCTTGACGTCCATGTCGCTGAGTTGCTCGGCCACCCACCGACGCACCGAGGCGCTATCATCCGCATGAACGATGGTCTTGCTCATAGTCCGTTGTCCAACGTCCGCCGTCCGATGTCGTGTGGCCCAGAGCCAGCTCCTTTGTCCCAGGCGTTCTTCGTGTGCCCCGGCTCTCCGCTAACAACACGTGAAGAAATCGACCAGAGAATCTCGGATTCTACGAGCTTAACGCTCTGTGTTGACAGGAGTTACACCCATAGTCTGTCTTTATCGTGTGCCCTAAAATCGATACGTTCACGGTTTCTGAGGAGCCTACCGATCGCCTCGAAGGACAGCGATTCACGGACCTCTTCCAGTTGCGGGATGATTCTGTGGCCGTAAAAGATCGATCCAAAATCACAAATTCAAGATTCAAAGGGGAAGCAAGTCATTCCCGCATAGGGAATTGCGTTCATTGAGTTTTGAATTTGGGATCATCCATCCGAATCCTTCACGTCCTCTCAGCCTTCCACGGAACGCAGCCAATCCAACAAGCCGGATCGATCGGCCAGATCAGCACAAACTCGCGGAGGATTCACCAACAGCACCGACTGCCCCCGTTCCCATCCGGACTTCACGCAGGAAATCAGGAGCTGGAGACCAGCGACGTCCCATGGACCCGAATCCGATAGATCGATTCGAACCGCCGTCCTTTCCGACAGAGCGGCCCGAAATGTCTCGCGGATCGTTCCGACCTCGTAGACCGTGACCGGTCCGGTTACCAGAATCGTCGCGTCGATCGGTTCAACCACTCGCTCGCCCCCCACCGGCAGGCGGCCTGACAGGAACCGGCGAGGCCGAATTCGGCCCCTCATTCCAATTCCGGACCTGGAACCCTAACAGCTCATTCTCCCGAAAGTCTTTCATGGCCAGGCTCTACGTGCACTTGCTCTCGGTATGGCGCACCATACGCTCACCCACTCGTCGAGTGGTGCAGTCGAGTTAGCTTATCATGCCTGGATCGGAACGCATCTTCTGGCGAGCCGGAGAAGCGGGATTCGAGCTCGGAGACAATCCCCGCTACCCCATTAGTTTAACATGCCCCTAGGGGCTTGGGGAGCGTCCAGAAAAACGTCGAAGGGAAACCGGCGGAACGTTGGGTCGCAGCGTATTGGCATTCCTTGTGCGGAGCTACTCCGAGGGATGCTGGAGCACGATGATATTGATATCGTCAGACGGAGTGCCGGGAGACGTATGGCGCTCGAGTGCCGCGTTGACCTGGTTGAGAATCTCGTTGGGATCGGCGCCGTAGTGGGACTGGAGGACGGTCTTGAGGCGTTCCTCGCCGAAGAGCGCGTCCGATGGGTCCATGGCGTCCGTCAGGCCGTCGGTGTAGATGACGAGGGATTCGCCCGGATCGATGCGATCCGCATCTCCGGCAGTGCCGTTGACCATGCCGATTCCCAGCATCCCCGGATTCGACGGGAGCGTGCGCGGCCCGTTGGGTCCGACGATGATGGCGGGAGGATGGCCGACCCCGGCGTACCGCACCAATCCCGTCTCCTCATCGGCGATCAGATAGAACCCCGTACAGAAATAGCCCTCGGGGAAATACTGCTCGGTCGCCACGTCGAGCCCTGCCAGCAGCTCGCCGGGTTCAAGTACCGCGATCGACAGCGGAGCTGCCAGGGCCTTGACCATGCCCGATAGCATCGCCGAGTTGACGCCATGGCCCGAGACGTCGGCCACCAGGATTCCCAGGCGGTCGTTGTCCAGGCGATAGATGTCGTAGACATCTCCACCCAACTGATTCGCCGGCTTGTATCGGACCGCCAGTCGCAGCACGCCTCGGGGCTTGGGTGGACGGGGCATCAGGGCAAGCTGGACCTTTTGGGCCAGAACCAGCTCGAACATCAACTTCTTGTGGGCGGCCTCCAACAACCGATTCCGATCGGCGAGTTCCCGACTGAGGTCGGCGATCCGAAAGTGGGCTCGGATCTTCGCGAACAGCTCACGGAAATCATCGGGGCTCTTCGGCTTCACGATATAATCGTCCGCCCCGGCCTCCAGCCCTGCGACCTTGTTGTCCGTCTCGGCGAGCGTCGTCAGCATGAGGACCGGGATCGAGCGTACTTCCTTGTCCGCTTTGAGGGCCTTGCACAATCCCGCTCCGTCCATCTCGGGCATCTCGTAGTCCGTCAGGATCAACTCCGGCCGTGGCTCCTCGCGGGCTTTGCCCAGGCCCTCAACACCGTCATTGGCGGTGGAGACGTCGTACCCCTCCGCGACGAGCTTCATCGAGAGCATTCGACGCATGGTGGAGCTATCTTCGACCAGCAAGATACGACGCGGAGCCATCAACCCTTTCTCCTCTTTGACATTCGCCGCGTGGGACGCCGTCCCACCGGGACCTGACCGAATCCTCCGGGAAGCGGCTCCCTACGGGGTTTTTCTCCGCGGCCGCGGTTGGCACCGAGAACGCCACGTCTCCCCATTCGTTTCTATGGACCACGTATCACGATACGTGCTGGCTGGGTTGGCTGTCTAGGGCCGTCGAGAGGTCTCCTACTGCTCGCATGTCAATCAATCGGCTCCGATCCACAATAAAAACCCGTATCCTCCGAATTCCAGATAACTCGCGATTCGATCCCCACCTCGAATACCTCGTATCCTCTGCCGCAAGGAGATAGCTGATGGTCAATCATCTCGTCCCGGTCCCCGCCGACTTCAGCTCCGCACAGATTCTAGCCCTGGCCATCGTGGGGATGGGTGTAGGCCTTTGCGTCATTATCAGTCTGGCAGGGATCATCGTCCCAGCCTGGGCAAGCGTGAGCAAAGTCCGGATGGAGACGG
This sequence comes from uncultured Planctomycetota bacterium, assembly GCA_963845755.1. GTDB lineage: Bacteria > Planctomycetota > Planctomycetia > Isosphaerales > Isosphaeraceae > CAWJTV01. The sequence continues at coordinate 56,353 of CAWJTV010000005.1, read as the reverse complement.
CCCTCAAGCAACAGATGCTCGAGCGCGGGATGTCTGCCGAAGAGATTTTGAGTCTTCTGGGTCCGCCCGGTTCGGCCACCAGCGTCGTTGACCACCCTTGTGCCAGCGAGATCGTGATCGAGAGGGATGAAGAGTGGCATCCTGGCTTCGTCCTGAAACGCGACGGCGACCGATATTTCGTCCACTACGTGGGTGGTGAGATGTCAGAGAACGAATGGGTCTCTGTCGAGCGGATCCGGTTCGCGGAATCTTCGAGGAAATCCTGCGGCACGCCTTGGCATTGGACCGACCCGGCTCGCGGTGTCGGAGCCAGTTCCTGGTGCGCCAACACGGAGAAACCGAAACCCGTGGACCTGGAAGTCTAGCCGCAACCCGGGGGACATGCGCTCGAGACTCTCAGCGCGGCCGGGAGGGTGGGAGGCAACACATCTCCGGACACAGATCGTGGCTGGGTCCGAACTGACCGATCGCCCGGCGAGTCCGTTCGGGGACGCCTCGGATTCGCTCCTCGATGAGCTCGCGAAGCATCGCCACGAAAAGGGGATGAGAGCCGACGCTCCGGCTTCGGACCATCCCCATACCGAGTTCTTCACAGATGTGGCGAGCCTCCTCGTCCAGGTCGTAGAGAACCTCGACGTGATCGGACAGAAATCCGACGGGATGAATCAGGACATCCTGGACACCCGATCGATGTAAGTCCCTGAGATAATCCAGGATATCCGGTTCCAGCCAGGGATCTCCGGGCCGGCCGCTTCGACTCTGGTAGACCGTCGCCCAACGATCCGCGCTGATCCCAACTTCTTCCGCAACCAGGCGGCACGTCTCAAGAAGCTGTTGTTCGTAGTCGCAAGTCCGGGCCATGGAGAGCGGGATGCTGTGCGCCGTGAAGACGACGTGGACCGATCTCTGCCGTTCGGCAGGGATCGAGCCCAGCGCCTCCCGAACACGCTCCCCGTTTGCCAGGACAAAGCCGGGATGATTGTAGAACACCCGCACCTTGTTAACGGGAGGCGCGTGCGGCCCGGCCACTTCCCGCGCGCGCTCGATGTCCTCTCGATACTGGCGGCAACTGGAGTACGAGCTATACGCCGCCAGCACAACCGCCAGCGCCCGCTTTACGCTCGACGCAGCCATCGCGCTGAGCGTGTCGGCGAGCATCGGGTGCCAGTTCCGGTTTCCCCAGTAAATCGGCTGCGAGAGGCCGGATTGGTCGAGTTCCGTCCTCAAGACACCGATCAACTCTTGGACCTGAGCATTGATCGGACTGACTCCACCGAAATGACGATAATGCTCGGCCACCTCGAGCAGTCGCTCCCGGGGAACGTTCCGACCTCGCGTGACGTTCTCGAGAAACGGCATGACGTCCTCGGGTCGTTCCGGGCCTCCGAAACCGACGACCAGGATCGCATCGTAATCGTTCGCCATGGCTGAAAGTCTGCCCTCGAGGAACTTGCGAAGTCAACACAAGGTGCCGGGACCGAGTCAAAGCATGTTATCGACGCGTCCGTGGCGCACTCAAGGGCGCCGATGATTGTTGCGATCCCCTTTGCTCCGATCCGATGGATCTTGCCAGGTGTCGCGGTTTCGTGGTACTGTCCGTACCTTGATGGGGTGGTCCTCCGTTCAATTCTGCCCCGTCTTCCTAATCTCACTTCAGCCTGGTGCGACAATTCGCGATGGGTTCCGGTGCTCGATTGACGAGAAATCGGCGAGCGCGAAAGCGCTGCGGGTTCTCTGACCGACACTCATTCTGGGACGAGTTGCGATTCGGCCGGGGAGGCCAGGATGTCGCATAGGAATCGAGAGGAGTGCAGGCCCGTGCGCAACCGAGCGCCGGATGATCGGGAATTGGTCGGTGGAGACCTTGGAGGGGCGGGTCTTGCTCAGCGGTGTGACCCACCCAACCACTTCATCGCCCTCCGCCCAGATCGAAACCGTTGCCGGAAAGCGGCCGACGGTCACCTCGCTCCAGGCCTCGACCAATACGACGGCGACCGGATCGCGGGTAATCCTGGTTGCGACGGTGAATGCCTTCCCGCATGGCCGGCTTGTGACCACCGGACGAGTGCGATTCTCCATCGTTTCCCCCACAACGGAGGTGCTGGGCTCCTCCCATCTGAACCCGCGGGGCGTCGCGCAGCTCGGCACCGGCCGGCTCCAGGGTGGAGACACCTATGAAATCCAGGCCGAGTTCATTCCCGCCGAGCGAGTCGTCGGGCGGAGCGAGGCCAGCGTCAGCGTCTCCGTAGCACCCGCCAGGGCAACATCGTTCCGGATTACCGCACCCCAACACTTCGGCGCCCGGGGACTCCCGTGACTTTCTCGGTGACCGCCCTCGATCGCGCAGGTCAGCCTGTCACCGACTACGCGGGCACCATTCAACTGTACAGTCCTACAGATCACGCGGCCAAGTTCCCGGTCAAGAAGTACACCTTCACGCCGGCCGATGGAGGGACCCATCAGTTCGCCGATGGCATCACGTTCCGCAAGGGCGGGGCCGAGATCCTCAAGGTGACCCAGGTGAGTAATACCAAGATTCTCGGCAAGGCGACGTTTGGAATCGAATAAGGCCGCCGGCCCTCGGAAACTAGGCCTTGAGCCCCGCTCGGGCGTTCGGCCCTCCAGATGATTAAGGTTACGCCGAAGGGACGTCCTCGCGCCGCCCCTCGACGCTCGCGGTGGAGGCCCAATCTCCAATGACGTCCTGGAGATCGCTTGCAAGCCGGGACGAAGCCGATTAGCGTCATTGGGATAGCGTGGTTCTTGCAACTGAGATTCATCCCCGAGGAGAGGCGGCTTCGCGATGAACGGGATGGGACGGCGGGATGACGACAAACCGCGCCGACGGACGACCGGCGCGGCAAGAGGGCCGGCCACCGTCCCGGCGACCGCGGCAGAAGCCCGGATCGATTCGCCTGGCGCGGGTTGGAGGGAATGACTTCGAGTTGGTTCATCCCAGGGGGGTCCAGGAGACCGAGCTCGACTACGAGGAAGGTCTGGAGATCTGGAAGGCCGGAGACCCGGAGGCCGCACGCGACGCCCTGCGCTACGCACTCTCCGCCTGCCACGACAATCTCTGGGTTCACAACGCGCTCGGGCGGATCGCCCTCGAGGAATTCCGCGACCCCAGTCTCGCCAGCGGGCATTTCGGCTACGCGGTCGAACTCGGCCGGAAGGCGCTGCCGCGACCATTCTCGGGGCGATTGCCCCCCGAACGACCGGCAAATCGGCCTTTCTACGACGCCGTTGATGGGTTAATGCGATGCCTGGAAGCCCTCGGCCGGATCGAGGATCGTCGATGCCTGGGTGCACTCCGCGATCGACTCTCGTCGGCGCCGTCCTGAACGGACGCGACGGGTTGGGAAAGAACACGTTGCGTGCCGGGGAAGAACACTGGCGGGACCTGGGAAGCTTTTTCGATTTTGAAGATTTTTCGGCCTTGCAGGGATCGGCTGATCGGGATAGAACCACCGCAGAATGAGGCCCACAAACCCGAGGAATGTGCCGTCACTCACGTCCGTTATCCTTGTGCCGACGCAAGGAAGCGGATCGTCGATCAGCACCGGTTTCATGAGGGAAGTGTTCGTGTTATTCTCGAGTCGTTTCGTGGTGAGATGGGGTTCCCACCACGCCCGAGCCGGCTCGAGGGCTGGGTCTTATGATCATTCGTTCGATCGCTGGCGGCGTGGAGATCCTCGCACCGGCGAAGTTAAACCTGTTTCTGGAGGTCGTGGGACGTAGGCCGGATGGCTATCACCAGATCGAGAGTGTGATGGTCGCCGTGAACCTGTACGATACCCTGACGATCCGGGACGAGCCGTCGGGCGAGATCCGCCTGAGGTGCAACGATCCGACCTTACCGGTCGGCAGCGACAATCTGGTGATCCAGGCGGCCGATCGGCTGAGGGTGGCGACCGGGTGTCGGCGCGGAGCGGAGATCGAGTTAATCAAGGCGATCCCGGCCCAGGCCGGGCTGGCCGGAGGCTCGAGCGATGCCGCGGCAACCCTGGCCGGACTCGATCGGGTCTGGGATCTGAAGATCTCCGGTCCGCGGTTGGATGCCCTGGCGGCGGAGATCGGCAGCGATGTCTCCTTCTTCAATCATGTCCCCGCCGCGGTCTGTCGCGGTCGGGGCGAGCAGGTGGAGGCGGTGCCGCTTAACGATCACTATCACTTTGTCCTGGTTTGTCCGGCAGTCGGCATGAGCACGGCCGACGTCTATCGTCGCGTGGTTCCCCCCAACTCGCCCCAGTCGGCCAGATCCGTTCTGGAGGCGCTGGCGAACGGTGGACCACCCGACCTGGGACCACGCCTGTTCAACCGCCTCCAACCGTTTGCCGAGGCGATGCGGCCCGAATTGCTTCGGGTTCGAAACGCCCTGGCGGACCTGGGCCCGTTGCTCGACGGGTCCTCGATGAGTGGCAGTGGCTCGGCCTATTTCGGGCTGTGCCGCAGTTCGGTCGCGGCCCAACAAGCCGCGAAGATCCTTCAACCTCTCGGACTAGGATGGGTCCGGGTCGTGACCTGCGGCCCCTGAGCAGCGAACGCCTCGTAAAGGAGTACGGCTGTGGAGATCACTGAAGTCCGCATCAAGCTCATGGAAGACAACTCGGGCAGCAACGAACGGTTGCAAGCCTTTTGCAGTATCACGTTTGACGACATGTTCGTCATCCGCGACTTGAAAATCATCGAAGGCGCCAAGGGATTCTTCGTGGCGATGCCGTCGCGAAAGCTGACCGATCGCTGCCACAACTGTGGCACGAAGAATCACCTTCGCAGCCGCTTCTGCAACCAGTGCGGTTGCCGACTGGACGAGAATCGTGCCCTGCGTGACGCCGACGGGCGCGCCAAGCTCCATGCCGACATCGCCCATCCGATCAACTCGATGTGTCGCGAGAAGATCCAGGGGGCCGTCCTGGCCTCCTACGCCGAAGAGCTCGAACGATCCAAGATGCCCGGCTACGTCTCGAGGTACGACGAATACGAGAGCGACGAGTTCGACCTGCAGTACGACCCGCATGCCGCCCCACCGATCTCGGCCTCCAGCGAGCCGCCCCTGCGTCGCGGGCCCCTTCGGGGCCACACTCATCATGCCCGCGGCGGCCAGTCCGTGCTTCGGGGGCCCCATCTCTCCGCTCGCAAGGAGCCAGCGTCGGAAAGCGTCGGATCCGACCACCATCATCGCGGCGATTCATCACCCTTCGGCAGCGGTCTTTGATGCGGCGGCTGTCCTCAGCCGTTCCTTACAGGTTCCCGTCTTCCCGAGCTGCTTCTTGATCTGAACGCATCCGGAGTCATCTCATCCCGAGGCATCGACTGTAAGTGCATGGGTTTCACTCCGATCCGACCCGGCGCACGAGGGACCTCACCCGCGCACGGGTCGATCGCCTGCGCCCCCTGCGAAAGCCCCGCCATGAGCGACGTCGTGCAGGAACGATCCCATCCCGATTCGCCCGGAACCGAGCCGCACGCCCCCACACGATCGCGCCCCCTCCTTTCTCGATGGAGGAAACGGATCATGAGGATGGTACGAATTGCCTCCCTGTCTTACCTGGGTTATCTCACATTGCTCTTCTCCTTCCAGACACGGTTGATCTTCCCGGGCCACGAGACCCAGGGTCAGGAGTTCGCCCGGATCCGCCCACGGCCGGGTACAGAATTGCTTCGCCTCGAGTCCCAACAAGGTGAGCCCATCGTCGCCCTGTTCGGTCCGGCACTCACGGCCGAGGGCCGGCCGGATCCCGAGGCCGTCGCACGTCCCACGCTGATCTATTTCTATGGCAATGCCATGTGTTTGAAGTACGCCATGGAGGACTTCGATCGATTTCGGCGTCTGGGTCTCAACGTCCTGATCCCCGACTATGTCGGATACGGCATGAGCGGGGGCAGTCCTTCGGAGCGGGGCTGTCAAGCGACGGCCGATGCCGCCTATGATTACCTGGTCTCGAAACGCGGCGTCCCGCCTTCACGAATCGTGGCGGGCGGATGGTCGCTCGGCGGCGCCGTGGCCATCGACCTGGCCGACCGCAAGCCGGTCGCCGGCCTCGTCGTACTCTCCGCGTTCACCAGCGGGGTCGACATGGGCCGTCGCATGACCCCTTTCCTGCCCGTGTCACTGCTCCTGCGGCATCGCTTCGACAACCTGCGCAAGATCTCCCGGATTCAATGCCCGATCTTGATCGGCCACGGCCGACGCGACCGGATCGTCCCCTTCGAGATGGGGCAGCGATTGGCCGCGGCAGCCAAAGGCCCGGTCACGATCCTCTGGATCGACGAGGCCGATCACAACGACATATATCATGTCGGAGGGAACGAGATCGACAAGGCCGTGGTGAAGTTCATCGACGAATTCCTGCCGGCGGTACCGTAGTTCTGACCCAACGCGGCACACCAGCCTCAAGACGGTAAAGTAGGGCGCACCGTGAGCACTGTGTAGGGCCCGCGACGCGGATCGGTCCTCGCAGACCACGCTACTGGCCCGTGTGCAATTCTCCGATCAGGCTGCGGACGCCGCACGCCGCTCCAACTCCACTTCGAGGGCTCTCGCCATGCGATTGAAGACGTCGTCCCAGTCGCCGAGCTGGGTCTGACGGAACAGCCGCATCGTGGGATACCACGGACTGTCCGCCCGGTCGAGCATCCAGCGCCATTCGGCCACCGTGGAGAGCGCATTCCAGACGGGAACACCAAGGCCGCCCGCGAGGTGCGCGACCGCCGTATCGGGAGTGACGACGAGATCAAGTTGACTCACGATCGCCGCCGTATCGAGGAAGTCGCGGGGACGGTTGCTCTTGAGTTCGATAACCGGCAGCCGCCCTGGAAACGAAGGAATCTGATCCAGGCCGTGATCGGCTTGGAGGCTGACCAGCCGGACCCCCGGTAGATTTGCCAGGGGAGCCAGCTTCGCGAGCGGGAACGATCGCCAGTGATCGTTCAGGTGGGTTGGACTCCCTTGCCAGGCGACGCCGATCAGGAAGGGCTTTCTCCGCCGTCCGCCGCCGGACGGCTCCCACGTACCTTCCGCACGGGTCTCCCCGATCCCGATCGCTTCGGCCAGTGACGATTCCCAGCGCTGCAACAGGATTGGATCGTTGGAGAGGTAAGGAATGCGGCACGGAACCGTCGCCATCGTGGTCCGAAAGATGGCCGGCAGGCTCATGAGCGACGCATGTACGTGGCAGTTCGGTGACTCGGTCGAACCATCGAAGGCCAGGTTGACTCCCGGGACGCGAGAGATGATCCGGAGCAACCGTGTCTGGCAGAGCACCACGACCAGGCCGACTCGCTCCTTGACCAGCGGAGCGAACCGGATGAACTGGAGGGTATCCCCGTAGCCTTGCTCGAAATGCAGGACGATGATCTTACCCGGCAGGCTCTCACCGTTCCAGCACGGCCGATCGACCCGAAAACCGAGATGCCTGCGGCATTTCAGTCGCCACTCGTGCTCCGGCCAGCCGCGCTCGAAATCTCCGAGATAGAGCCGGGCATAAGCCCGATTGCGGTGGATTTCGGCATACTGCGGACTGAAACTCAAGGCGCGATCGTAGTACTCCAACGCCTCGTCCCACCTCCCCAGCCGGGCGAGGGTCATACCGAGGTTCTGCAATCCATCGGCGAGGTCAGGCCGTAGCCGAACCACGCCACGAAGCCATTCCAGGGCCTCGTCGAATTGCCCCAGGTCGGACAGGACAACGCCAAGGTTCATCCGGGCATCGATCGAGTCCGGGTGGATCTCCAGTGCTTGCCGATAACACTCGGCCGCGTCGCCGGGCCGCCCCAGGTCCCAGCGCGCCAGTCCCAGGTTGTTCAGGATCTCCGCATCCTCGGGTCGGAGCCCATGCGCACGGCTGAACAACGGCTCGGCCTCCGTGGGCCGGCCGAGTTCCCAGAAGGCTGAGCCCAGCTTATTCATGATGTCCGGATCGTTCGGCCGGAGTCGAAACGCCTCCTGCAAGAGCGATTCCGCCTCGGCAAACTGTTGACGCCGCAGGAACAGCTCGGCGTGCTGATAGTAGGTTGTCGCCAGATTCTGATTCGCGACTTGCGACCCCCCACGGCTCGACACCGCAGCGGTCCTCGCACCGTCCAAGACGCCTTCCATGGGTCACCCTCCGGTACTCCTGGCAGAATGCCCGAAGTAAACCCGGATTGGCCGACTCTTCCAAGTCCAAATTTTCCAAGAATCGGCCGGCTGGCGGATGAGAATCCGTTCGAGCGCGATCTTCGCTCATCCGCGCAGGGCTTCAACGGCACCGGCGAAGATGCCCAGACCGTCGCCGTGGTCGGGTAGCGGGCCATCGCGCCTCGTCCATCGAGGATGGTGCCAGGGATCGATGAATCGTTCCGGATGGGGCATCAATCCGAAGATCCGTCCCGTGGGATCACAAATGCCGGCAATGGCCCGGACCGAGCCGTTAGGGTTCGCCGGATACTCGTCGGTGGGGCGGCCCGCCTGGTCGGCATACACCAGGACGATCTGCCCGGCATCATCCATCGCGTCGAGGTCGGCACGATGACGGGTCACGAAGCGCCCCTCGCCGTGAGCCACAGGGAGCTCGATCGTCGTGGAGAGCCGGGATGAGACAAACGGGGAGATCCCCGGCGCGTAGCAAGGCACACCCAACGGGCCTCGAACCGTCCCGACTCATTCCGGGCGAGCGTCGCCGGGCACGGTGCACTCCCTCCGGGCAGGAGACCGCTGCGGACCAGCACCTGGAACCCGTTACAGATTCCCAGGATCAAGCTGCCGCGGTCGTGAAACCGCCGCAGCGCGTCGCTCAGGACCGTGCCCAGCCGGGTAGCCAGGATCCGGCCGGCGCCGAGGTCGTCTCCGTAGGAGAACCCCCCCGGGATCGTCAGGATCTGGAAGCGATCGAGACCGCTCGGCGACTCGATCAATCGGCCGACATGCCAGGTCTCGACATCGGCACCCGCCCGATCCCACGCGGCGGCTGTCTCCTCGTCGCAATTGGTGCCTGGTGCTCGCAGGACGATCGCACGTGGTCGTGCCATGTTTGCCCCTGTGGTCATGGGTCGGTGGTCGGTGGTCGGTGGGGATGAGGAAGAATGAAGAAAGCGACTCGATGACTCTTCGTTCCTGACCACTGACCACCGACTACTGACCGCTACGAGAAGCGTTAGTAAGGCGCCTCGGTGGGACCGAACTGGGATCCAAAGTCCGACTCGGAACGATAGGCGAGGTTCCGCCTCAGCAGTTCCGACTCGTAGACCTGGACGACGAAGTCCGCCGCGATTTTGAGCCGCGACGACGTTCCCTTGGCGGGGAAGTCGGCCGGCGAGCCACGGCGGAACTCGGCCACTCCGACATGCTTCGAGCGGCTCTTGACGTAATTGATACCGGGGATTCCGTCGGCGTCCCCGGAAATCAGCAAGGCGATGTCGTAGGTCTCCTGGAGCGCGACCATGTTGACCGCCAGGCTGGTGTCGAGCCCCTTCTCGTTGACGGTATGATGCAGCAGATCGACCTTCCAGTGTCCTTCTTGACGGATCTCGACGAAGTCGGTCGCGGCCTGGACGCCGTGGTAGAACCGCTTCTTCCGCTCGAGGGCGCGCCGCTTCCCCTCATACCACTCGCGCGTCTCGTTGAAGCAGAGGTTCCAGGCCTCGTCGATGCGCCGGTCCATGGACAGGTCGGGATTGCGGCGGCTCGCGTCCTCGATATAGGCATCGCGCAACCGCGGGTTCATCTCGAACCGAGCCCGTAGCCGCGCCTCCGCCTTGGGGTCGTTCAGGTCCCACTCGTCCATCTTGCCCACAACGTACCAGTAGATCCGGGAATGCTGGGCGGTGGGCCATCGCGCACCCTCCGCGAACGTCCGGCCCCAGTAATGGACGCTCTGTTCGAAGACATGGCGATAAAACGCGCCATAATCATCAACCCGTAAATTTAAATGTTTAAGTACACCATCCAGATTCGAACCATCCACGAATGTCACGAAACGAAGCATCATCGGGTCCTTCAATGAAAATGTACGTAGGTCTCCAAAATCCATAGTTCCATGCGATCTCCTTCCTCCGGCCGGGCCATTTACGCGGTCCCCGACCGGCGCCGGGTCAGGGCCATCGTAAAGGCATCTGCCAGGCGGTCTTCAGGTCATCCACCAGGGCGTTGACGATCGTCTTCCCGTCGAGTCCCTCGATGATCAAACGGGCGCGGGCATGCCCGCGCCGGAATCCACGTGCGTGACCGTGCCGAGCCGGCCGAGCGGGAGCCCGGCGAGGTCGCGCTCGAGCACTCCGGCATTCCCGGGCCGCACCTCCAGCAGGAAGCGGGTGGCGGATTCCGAGAAGAGGAGGACGTGATCCTCGGAGGCGTCGTCCTCGCGGGGTGCCGGACCCAGCGAGATCCAGGCCCCGAGACCCCCGGCCAGCGCCATCTCCGCCAGGGCGACCGCCAGACCTCCCTCGCTCAGGTCGTGGCAGCTCCGGACGAGGCCGTCCGAGATCGCCGCATGGAGGGCCCGGAAGAGGCGCGGTCCTCGATCGGGATCGACCCGAGGTACGCGGCCCCCGGGCCGTCGACGAACCTCCGACCAGAGCGAGCCGCCGAGCTCGCGGTGGGTCGTCCCCAGGACGTACAACAGGTTTCCTTCTTCCTTGAGGTCCATCGTCACGCAAGTGCGAATGTCGGGCACGATCCCGATGGCGCTGATCAGCAGCGTCGGGGGAATTGACAGGCTCCGCCCGTCGTGAGTGAATTCATTGTTGAGACTGTCCTTGCCCGAGATGAAGGGGGTTCCATAGGCCAGCGAGATGTCGTGGCAGGCTTGCGCGGCGCGGACCAGGGAGCCGAGCGTCTCAGGCCGCTCGGTGTTCCCCCAGCAGAAGTTGTCCAGGATCGCGATGCGCGACGGATCGGCGCCCACCGCCACGCAGTTGCGGACGGCCTCATCGATCACGCAGCCGGCCATGGCGTAGGGGTCGATCTTGCCGAAGCGCGGATTGATCCCGCAGGCGACCGCCAGACCGCGCGTTAACCTGCGCATGGGCAGGACGACGGCCGCGTCGCCGGGCCCGTCATCGCACGAGCCCACGAGCGGCTTGACGACCGTCCGCGCCTGGACCTCGTGGTCATACTGCCGGACGATCCATTCCTTGCTACAGACGTCCCCATGCTGGAGGATGGCGATCAGGTCGGCCGTGAATTCATCCTGGCCGGTTGGCTCGATGCCCGCTCCTCGACCGGCGACCAGGTCGCCTCGCGGACGACGGTGGGCCGTCCATCGTGAAGGAATTGCATCGACAGGTCACCGACGACCTCACCCTGATAGCGAAGGGTCAGCCGGCCGGTCTCGACGAACCGGCCGAGGTCGGTCGCCTCCACCCCTTCCTGCCGGCACAACGCCTCGAGCGCCGGCCATCGGTCGTCCGGGACGGCCAGGACCATGCGTTCCTGGGCTTCGGAGATCCAGATCTCCGTGTAAGACAGTCCCGCGTACTTGAGCGGGGCCCGGCTCAGCTCGACATCGGCTCCGAGGTCGGCCCCCATCTCGCCGATGGCCGAGCTGAAGCCGCCGGCACCGCAGTCGGTGATCGCGTGGAACAGGCCCTGATCGCGCGCCTGGACGATCACGTCCAGGACCATCTTCTCGGTGATGGCGTTGCCGATCTGGACCGCTCCGCCCGAAACGCTCTCACTCTCGGCGGTCAGCTCGGCCGAGCTGAAGGTGGCTCCGTGGATCCCATCTCGCCCCGTACGCCCGCCCACGGCGATGATCCGGTCGCCCGGCTTGACGTGCTTACTCGACATGCCACGGGGCAGGACCCCGACGGTCCCGCAGAAGACCAGCGGGTTGGAAAGGTAGCCGGGATCCACCGCGAGCGCCCCGTTCACCGTGGGGATTCCCATGCGGTTGCCGTAGTCGCGCACGCCGGCAACCACCCCTTTGAGGACGCGCTTCGGGTGAAGCACCCCGGCCGGGAGCTGTTCCGGATTCCATCCGGGCGAGGCCACGCAAAAGACATCCGTGTTGCAGATCGGCTTCGCCCCGAGTCCGGTCCCCAACGCGTCGCGGATCACGCCGCCCAGGCCAGTGTTCGAACCGCCGTAAGGATCGATGGCCGAAGGGTGGTTGTGGGTCTCGACCTTGAAGCAGACGTCGTGTTCCTCATCGAATCGGATGATCCCGGCGTTATCGCTGAAGACGCTCACCAGCCAGTCGCAGGCCAGTTCCCGCGTGGCGCGGAAGATCGTCTCCTTCAGGAGGTTGTCGATCGTCCGGCCCTCGAACGCGATTCGCCCCTTCAGGGTCTTGTGAGAACAATGCTCGCTCCAGGTCTGGGCGAGGGTCTCGAGCTCGCAGTCGGTGGGGTCACGGCCGATCGCCGCGAAGTGTTGCTGGATCGCTCTCATCTCGGCGAGGCTCAACGAGAGCTGTCCCGATCGGCTCAGCTCCCGAAGTGCGTCGTCGTCGAGCCCGCGCATTGGCACTTCTTCCCGGCGGAAGCGGTAGGAGTGGCCCTGGCCGAGATGATCGATCGCCAGGTCGCCAACGACGGCCTGATCGACGGCGTCATTGGCCAGCAGTCGATCGATCAGGCGGGGCAGGCGATCCGCGGGCCCATCAATCCGATAGGTCCGGATCGTGCGGACGTTGGTCACCGCGTGACCCAGGTCTCTCAAGAGCGCCCAGGCACTCTCCGCCTCGGGATCGGTCACTCCGGGCTTCGGCAGCACGTACACGGCGGCGGACGCTCCGTCGATGCGCGATGGCACTGGGCGGAGCGTGGCGGTCTCGACGACCGGATCGCTCAGGATCTCCGTCGCCGTGCGCCCGAGTGCCGCCTCCGAGAGGTCCCCCTCGACCAGGAAGCCCCGGCTGGCCCGGATCGTCCAGGGCCCGGCCAGGCCGAGTTCTTCGGCCTCGGTAGCCAGTCGTTCGCCGACATGATCGGAATGCCGATCGACCGGTTCGATCTCGATGTGCCAGAGCATGGAGATTGACTCTCGGGTCCTCGAGTCTTTGTATTGGTAGTCTGCGTGAAACCCACCGGGAACGGTCGGCTTCTCGGGCGGTCTCACCCACCCGACTTGGTTCTCGGAGAATCTCTTTCGAGACTCAAGGAGTCAAACACATCGCGACGCTGTTTGGCCTGGTCCCACCAATGTCGGATGGCCTCCTCGTCATCCGTCATCAAGGCATACTTGAAGTGGGCCAGTCGATCCTGGAGCGAATCGAGGGCTTTCAACAAGGACCCCCGGTTCTCCCGAAAGATGGCGGTCCACAGCCCAGTGTCGGCGGCGGCGACCCGCGTGCCGTCACGGAATGCGCCCGCGGCCAGGGGGAGCCAGTCGGACGGCACGGACGACGCAAGCGCGGCGGCGATCGCGTGTGGAAGGTGGCTGGTATAAGCGAGGATCTCGTCGTGCTCGGCAGGCCCCATTTCCAGTACCCGGCAGCCGACGGCCGTCCAGAAGGTCCGGGCGCGCCGAACCGTTCGGCGCGGGTGTGCGGCGTGGACGTCAAGACGCAAGGGCGACCCTCGAACAGCTCGGCGCGGGCGTTGGCCACGCCTCGGCGTTCCGAACCGGCGATCGGGTGGGCACCCACGAACATCGACGCCGCCCGCGCCTGGCGCTCCACGGCCTCGACGATCTGCCGCTTCGTGCTGCCCACGTCCATGATCAGCACGTCGGCCCGTGCGCCCTCGGAAGCGCGCCGAACATCGTCCGCTACCCGGTTAACCGGCGTGCAGATCAGTACAATATTCGCGGCAGCCACGCCTTCTCGAACCTCGGTCGTGCCCCGGTCGATGGCACCGAGCCGGACCGCCTGCTCGAGGGTCGCCGGATCGCGTCCCACTCCGATGACCTCGGAAGCGATCTTCCGCGACCGGAGCGCCAGGCCGATCGAGCCTCCGATCAGTCCGACGCCGATGACCGCCACCGTCCCCTGTTGCTCCAAGGCTTGGCCCTCGCTACTCGACCCGCTCATGCTTCCCCCGTCTCTCCGCGAGAGATTGGTCCCGACGGGACTGTCCGCAAGACCCATAGCGCCTGCGAATGTCCCATCGGCAGCATCGTGCGCGGGCAACGCCATACCCGACCGCTTCGGCCCGAGCCTTCGTGTCGTAAGACCGGGGTCAAGTGAGACGCTCTTCATCCAATGTTAACGCCCAGGTGTCGTCAAGACGAGACTTTACCGACGAACGGCACCCCTCACGCATCCAGGACCGCGATTCATGGAAGGCCCTGTCGGTCGTGGAACGCAATCTATCGGCGCGCTCCCGGACCACGGTCGCGAGCGTCGCCGCGCCCACGCCCCAGTCCCAGACGAACGGCAAGCGCTGCACGAGCTGCGGCCATGGGCTTACCGGCGCCGCCAGGTTCTGCCCGGAGTGCGGGGCGAAACTGGCCTGATGGTGCGCCCCTCGGGAAAGAGATCGACTCCGGTATCCGCCCTGAAACCCGACCTCCGGCCGGTTAACCAGGCCGCCGGCATCGAGAGTTCAGCGTGATCGGTTTGCCGTCGACTGACAGAACGAGCTGAACGTCGAAGGACGCTCCCGGCCCGTCGCCATCGACGGTGTTGACGTAAAGGTCGAAGTCCTGCGGCCCGGAGTACGCCCCGACCTGGGCGGCATACGTCCGGGCGACTGGCCGGCCGTTCTGGGAGATCGCGATCGGGCCATCGCGATCGCTCGGCTGGGTTACCCAACGGTGAGAGCCGGTGCTGGTGATGACGAGCGCCTCGACGATCGTGTTCGGCGGCAGCTCGACCGACAGCCGGAAGTGGTGATCCGGCGTTCCGTCGGACTTTCCGCGGCCGCCGGCGCCACTGACAACGTCCATATCCCCGTCGATCCATGTGAAGCCCCGGATCCTGGCCCCATCGGTCGAGGCGCGCCCTTCCGAGTCGGCATCGAGATCATGCGGAAGGGAATCCCCTGGTCGATCTCCTCCTTCGGATTCGGGCGGCGACGGATCCGCCACGATCGGCTCGGTCGCCGGTTCCGGGATCGCGTAGAACCCCAGCGGCGATCGGTCGGCTCCCCGGGGCGGGGCCGGATGCCGGACCAACTTCGACGGCGGTCCGGACGCGACCACCGTCGGCTGCGGATCCTGATCCACCAGGGCGAAAGAGTCGAGGAACCCGTCGATTTTCTCCGGGGTCATCGTCCCACTAGGTCCGTCCATGAAGACCCGGTAAAGTCGCGCGCCCACCAGATAGACGCGTGCCCGACCCGAGATCTTCCCGGCTGGGTGCCCGGGCTGGGCTTCAAAGCTTACCTCGCGGCCCGGATGACCCTTGATGGTGATCGGCATCTTGCTCAGGATGACCAGCCGCGCCTCGGTCGCCATCCCCTGGCAGGCGTCGTCGAGCATGGAGTCCCGGTTGCCGGTGTGAATCAGCCCGACGGGATAATCGGCATAAGACACGAAACGTTCGGTTCGCGACCAGTCCGAACTGGATGCGATTTTCAAGACGATCGGTCCGATCGGGGTCGAGACCGTCTGTTCACTCAGGTTCGGTCTCCCGGGAAACAGGGCGCGGAACTTCCCTTCCGGAGACGTATACTCCTGGCTGACCGTCCCTCCGCATCCGGTCACGGCGACGGCCAGCAGCAGGTACGCAACGATCCGTGCTCGCATCGAGCCATTCCCTCCGACCTCTTGAAAGTCCGGGTCCCGCTCGGATCCAGTTTCACCGCGCGAGCCTAACGGACGCAAGATAACGGCGCAGCCCCCGGGACGTGTGGCGGGAATCGTCGCTATAATACGACATGGAGGACGGCTACCGTCTATGGGCAGGGGAATCCACCAGCAGGCACGGGCCGTCGCGCCATCCCGGGCGAAGGTTGGGCGAAACCAGACTCCAGGCGAAAGGACAACGAACGCATGACGTCCAGAACGACTTCCCGCCGGCAGTTCCTCGACCGTGGCGCGCAAACCCTCGGCTTGCTGGCGTGGTCGCAAGGCCTGTCGAATCGCGCCGGCGCCGCCGACGAGCCGTCCAAGGGTACGGCGGCTGACGCGACCTCGGCGGCGAAGCTGACCGAACGCGGAATCGCCTTTCTGCGACCCCGGCAAGACGCCAAGGGCGGCTGGTCCACCCAGCGCGAGCCGGGGATCACGGCCCTGGTGGTCACGGCGCTGCTGCGATCCGGACAGGTCACTCCCGACGATCCCGCGGTCACCCGGGCCTTGACCTACCTGGAAGGCTTCATCGGGCCCAAGGGAGGGCTTTCCGAGGCACCCCATGCCAATTACTCGACGTCGATCACCCTGATCGCCTTTCAGGAAGCCAATCGGAAGGGCCGCTATGACCGCACGATCAAGGCCGGCCAGAACTTCCTCAAGACGATGCAATGGGACGAGACCGAGGGGAAGACGCGCGAGGATGCCTTCTACGGCGGAGCCGGATATGGCGGCCGAAACAGCCGGCCCGACCTCTCCAATACGGCCTTCTTCATGGAAGCCTTACGCGAGACCGGCCTGCCCCCGGACGACCCGAACTTGACGAAGGCCCTCGTCTTCGTGTCGAGGTGCCAGAATCTCAAGGGCGAGTTCAACGATCAGGCGTGGTCCGCCAAGGTCAACGACGGCGGGTTCGTCTACACGGCCGCGAACGGCGGCGAGACCATGGCCGGCAAGACTCCTGATGGCGGACTTCGATCGTACGCCAGCATGACGTACGCCGGGCTCAAGAGCATGATCTACGCCGGGCTCGATAAGAACGACCCCCGAGTCAAGGCGGCCCTGACCTACATCACAGGGCATTACACGCTCGACGAAAACCCGGGACTCGGGCAACAGGGGCTCTACTACTATTACCACACGTTCGCCAAGACCATGGCCGTGCTCGGCGAGCCGACCCTCACCGACGCCGCGGGTGCCTCGCATACCTGGAAGCCGGAGCTGATCGCGGCCCTGGCCAAGCGCCAGCAGGCCGACGGGAGCTGGGTCAACTCGGCCGATCGGTTCCTTGAAGGAGACGCCAACCTGGTGACCGCGTATGCCCTCCTGGCACTGGCCTACACGCGGCGTTAGTCATCCATTCTTGCGGACCGGCGTCGCGAGGTCCCGGAGGAATCGCCACTGATCCGGGACTTCGATCAGAGTTGGCCCATCCCGGTCGAGCGCCTCGCGGATCGCGGCGAGTAGCTCGTCGGGCTTGCGGGCCTGGCGACCGGCGACGCCGTAAGCCTCGGCGAGGCGAGGGAAGTCCGGGTTGTTGAGATCGGTATCGAGATGGCGGCCCTCATGGGCCCGGTCCTGGATGTTCTTGATCGCCCCATAAGTGGAGTCGTTGTGGACCAGGGCAATCACGCGGAGCCGGTATCGCGCCGCGGTTGCCAGTTCCTGAGCCGTCATGACAAAGCCGCCGTCGCCGCTGACGGAGACGACCGGACGGTCGCCCAGCCCGACGGCCGCTCCGATGGCCGCCGGGTAGGCCCAGCCCAGGGTGATGTAATTGGACGGGTAGAAGAACCGTCGAGGGCCGTAGGACGGCCAGTCCGCATGCATGCGATAGCCGATCTCGCAGGCGTCGGTGAAGACCGGGACATCGTCGGGGAGAGCACTGCGAAGGGTCTCGATCAGCCACTCGGGTCGGGGATGCCGCGCAGTGCGTGCCTCGTCCCAGAGAGTACCCCAACCTGAGCCTTGGGGAACTGGTAGGTCTGCCAGCGCCGCAACGAGGGCGCGGCAGGCGGCCTCCGCGTCGGCCACGATCCCCACGACCACCGGGTGATTCATGCCGATCTGGTCCGGTTCGATGTCGATCTGGATCAGACGGCTCGGGACCGGCATCCGCCTCCAGTCCGTGAGCACCTCGGTGAATCGGCAGCCGACGGCCAGCATGACGTCGGCGTGCGGAAGGACGGCCTTCGCTCGGACCGACCGCGCATGACCGAGTGAGAGTGGGTGGCGCTCGTCCAGAAGGCCCTTGGCGTTGAGCGTGGTGATCACCGGCGCACCGAGCCGCCGGGCCAGATCTTCGATCGCCTCGGCCGCGCCCGACCAGAGCGCTCCGCCACCCGCCAGGATGACCGGTTGACTCGCGTTCGCCAGGAGCTCGGCGGCCTGTTCGATCGCATCGTCCGGCACGTCGGGTCGCGGCGCTGGTGGAAACGAAGGCCACCCCGCAGAATCCTCCCACGGCGCGCGCATCAGGTCTTGAGGGAGGAACAGCGCGGCGGGCCGAGGCCGTCCCCATGTCATCGCCTGAAACGCCCGGCCCAGCATGGCGGGAATTCGATCGACTCGCCGGACCGTCCCGCACCAGGCCGTCGCCGGACGAAAGATCCCCTCGAGGTCGATCTCATGATAATTGCCGCATTCCCGATCCATCGCATCGGAATTAACCTGGCCCGCTAGCAGAAGGATGGGGATCGAGTCGGCCCAGCATTCGGCGACCCCGCTCAAAGCGTTGGTCGCGCCGGGCCCCGCGGTAGTACACACCACCCCGGGCTCACCCGTGACGCGCGCCGAGCCGTCCGCCGCGAAGGCGCCGGCCTGCTCGTTGCGGATCAGGATCGTACGGATCGAACCCGACCGGGCGAGTGCATCGTAGATGGTCGTGGAATGGGAACCCGGCATCCCGAAGAGGTGCCGCACTCCCCATCGAACCAATCCCTCAACGAGTACATCCGCGCCGTTCGGCATCGTTCCTGGGTTCCTTCGTCAACGGATTCGACCCCGGGGATTCTACCAGACCGCACCCACCGGACAGGAGCCCACTAGGCCCTTATGGGCCGCGCATCGACAATTTGTTGTCGATGGTTGACTTTTAATTCAACTGCCCCGCCGGGGCCACTTGTTCCGGCGCAGTCCCGGAACAAGCGTAGAGTCTTCCTCCGTAGGATCCCTGCGCCCTGCGCGCCTCTGGGGATTCCGAATTCCGGATTCGAGATTCCCGATTCCCGGATTATTCTCCTTCGGGAATCCGGAATCTCGAATCGGGAATCCCGATTGGGTTGCGGCCGAGCCGCATTAGGGGATCCGACCGCTGACTTCTCACTTTTGGCTCCCGATTCGGGTATGATGACAGGCGTCGGGACTGCTGAGAAGAGATTCGAAGGAGTGATTGGATCGATGCGTCCGGGTCTGAGGCGTAGCGAAGGAGGGGTTTATGAAATTCAAGAGTCCGCCTGACCGACGCGTCCGACAGGACAATACCGCCGCAGTCGAGACCCCGGGTCGCCGGAGGCGTGCCGTCATCCTCGATTTCGTGCAGGGCCAGATCGAGGCGTTCGACGAGCAACACGGCGGCGGCATCTTCGTCCGCAAGGACGCGCGGGGTTATACCCTGATCCGGGAAGACGACGGGGTTCCTGTCGCGCGGCTCCGCCCCGGAAAAGAGGGACTGTTCGAGGTCCTCTACTGGAACCCCTATCAAGATCGCTGGCGACCCGTCGGTGACTTTGGCACGGCTCTCTCCCTGGATGATGCCCTGGAGTTTATCGCCGAGGATCCCATGGACTGCTTCTGGCGATAAGGGGGCGACTCGCGGCAGAGCGTCCACACAATGAGTTCGCTCGCGAGAGCGAGGATCACTGCGGCGGGACCAGATAGCGCTCCGCCAGCTCGCGGAACCGCGCGACCTGATCTCCCTGCCAGGCAGGGTCTCGCCCTAGCTCGAACGCCAGCATTGCCGCGACCTGAGGAGCGATCTCGATGCTCGCGTGGGCATCGAGGAAGAGGGCCCGCGTCCGCCGCGCCAGGACGTCCTCGACGGTCCGCGCCGCCTCGTGTCGGGCGGCCCAGACGACTTCCATCGTCCAGTAGGGGAGCCTCCGATGCAACGGTTGGCCCCACTCGGGGCGTTCTGAGCCGAGCGTTCGCAATTGCGAGGCGTCCGACCCGTACATGAGGAGCGCTTCGTCTCGTTCGTCGGGGTCAACCTCCCAGCCATGAAGCCGGAGCTGATGCGTGGTCAACGGACGATCGGGGAGACCGCCGATCTGCGCCGCGTGGTCCACGGCATCGATTGCCATCCGTCGGTAGGTCGTCCACTTCCCGCCCGTGATCGTGACCAGGCGCGAGTCGGAAACCACCACGGCATGTTCGCGCGACAGTTTCGCCGTCGAGCCGGCGACCTTGCCGTTCTGGCCCCGGAGCAGCGGCCGAAGCCCGGCAAATGTGCTCTGGACATCCCCCGCGGTCGGGCTCGGTTCCAGGTACCGGGCCACGTGATCGAGAAGGTACGCGATCTCTTCCCGACGCGGCCGGGGTTCGAGCGCGATCTCGGTGACCGGCGTATCCGTCGTGCCGACGAGTATCCGGTTATGCCAGGGGATCATGAACAGGACGCGGCCGTCCTTGGTGTGCGGGACGAGGAGCGCGCTCGAACCGCGAAAGAAGTCGCGGTCGAGCACCAGGTGTGTCCCCTGGCTGGGGCTCAGCAACGGTGCGGTCTCGGCCGCCGGATCATCCATCGTCCGGACCGCGTCGGCATACACGCCCGTCGCGTTGATCACCCCGCGCGCCTCGAGGGCGAACTCCTCGCCGGTCTCCGCATCGCGGGCTGTGACTCCGGTGATCCGTCCTCCGCGCTTGGTAAAGCCCGTGACTGGCGCCCCATTGAGAGCGGTGCCACCGAGGTCAACCAGCGTGCGGGCCAGGGCGATCGCCAGCCGCGCATCGTCGAACTGGCCGTCAGTATAGACAATCCCCCCGCGTAATCCGGTTCGGACGAGGCTCGGGATGCGCACCACCACGTCGGCCGGGCCGATCCACCGCGAACGCCTGAGGTTGTAACGTCCCGCCAGCAGGTCATAGACTTTCAAGCCGATCCCGTAAAAGGGGATCTCTCTCCATCGGTAGGCCGGCACGACGAATTCGCGCGAATGGACCAGATGCGGCGCATTGCGAAACAGGACACCTCGCTCGTGAAGCGCCTCGCGGACCAGCGGGATATCTCCCTGTGCCAGATAGCGGACACCGCCATGGATGAGTTTGGTGCTTCGGCTCGAAGTCCCCTGGGCGAAGTCGCGCGCCTCGAGCAAGACCGTGCGATACCCGCGCACCGCGGCATCGACCGCGGAACCCAACCCGGTGGCGCCCCCACCGATCACCACGACGTCCCAGGTGCCACCAGCGCGGAGCCGATCCAGGTTCTCGCCACGTGAAAGTGATCCCATGGCAACATCATACACGCGACCGCTGTGGCGAGCACCTGTGGGGGACGTTGGGATGAGTGAACGGATCAGGCGTCGGTCCAGGTGGGCCGGGGAGAACGGGGTGAAATCATCCAGCATGACGAGGCGGGCGCGCCGAACTCGAAAAGCCGCCCGCGTTTCAAGACATTCGCGGCCAAGCCCCGTGCGGTCCTCTCGGGCCCAGAATGAGGATCCCGAGGGGCGGAATCGGCCCCGGACAGCGATCCGGGACTCGAGAGTCTGTTCCAAAAGCCCCAGAGGGGCGACCGGACGTAGCCAGGGGCGTGAGCCCTCGGTCATCTACACAAGTCGTAACCCATTTTGAAGTAATGAGTTGCAATGGGAAACAGGGCCACGCGCGGGCAGTGTACACTACATGTACAGTATATACACCTGCGACGCATATTTTTATCAGGATTTCGCCGATATTGAGATTTCCCGCGAAAAACCGATAAATTATCTAGTGCACATATAGCATTATTAGTATAAAATGATCGATTTGGCCACGGCAACTTGACGGAACCCATTGTTCCCTATGGATCTATGACTTGTGTAGAACAACGAGGGCGTGAGCCCCTGGACGATCGACCGCGACCCCCTCGACCGTCCTTCGAGCCCCGGAGGGGCGACAGACGTCCTCAGGGCCACAGGGTTTCTGTCGCCCCTCCGGGGCTCCCCGAATCGGGGGAACCCCCCTCGTCCAGGGGCTCACGCCCCTGGCTACGTGCTTCCGCCCCCATCCAGGGGCTCAGGAAGGGACTTAGGGAACAGACTCTCGATTCCACTCCATGGCGGCGTGTGTCAAGATACTCGTCCCGGGTCGGGTGACGAATCCCGAATGCGACGACTCACGCCCGTCGCCTCCTGGCGCGGCTGCGTATAGGCCAGCACCAGCGGAAGCCCCAGGCCCAGCATGATCAGCGTGGAGGGTTCGGGTACGGCCCCGGCGGTAAGCACGATGTTGGTGAACTGGTTAAGGCCAGCCGAAGGGTCGGGCTGGTCCCAGCTCACCGAGACGAGATTCGTGAAGCCCGGGAGGTCGAACGTGGTGAAGGTCTGGGGGAATCCCGCGGGTTCGGTCACCGTAACCGTATCGACCACCTGTCCCCCGCCGACCTGCGTCCCCGTGAAGGTGACCGACGGGGCCGGGTCGAATGCGAAATTCCGGGCCAGGTCGATCGACAGGAGTGAGAACGGATCACCGTTGGTTTGACTCAGGGTCATGGTCGCCGGTGCAAATGCGGCCAGGGCGTTCTCTCCGGCATAGAAGTCATTGGCGCCTACCGGTTGCGAACTCCCATTGCCTGTGTCAGGGCTATTGAAGACCCAGCCGCTGCTGCTACTGGTCAGGGTAAACCCCTGGCTGACGTAAGGGGAGGGGACGACGAGCGTGCCAGGTGGCACATCGTTGAAGTTCAGGATGACTTCTCCGCGAACCGGAACACCGGGCATGCAAATCATGGCGGAAACAAACAATACTATGCCAGTTAAATAATATTTTAGGCGCACCTTTGGACCTTTCTAAGGCGAAGTCAGGGTGATGGGCGAGAAGGGCGGCAGTGCCCCGGTACCCGAAGCGATACAAACTTCACCAGGCTAAACTCGCCGCGACGGGAAAATCAAGGGTTCGATGCGGACCGGCAACACATCGTTGACTTTTTGGCTCATGGGCCAATAGGCGTGGCCACTGCCGCGATCGGATACGAGCCCGAAGTGCCAGCGAGTGAAGCGATCTTCCCTGCCGGAATCCACTCGCGGGCGAGTCGGGCTTCTAGAGACTTTTTCGGTAGGATCCCTGCACCCTGCACGCATCTGAGGATTGCGAATTCCCGACTCGGCATTCCCGAATCATTCCGTTCTGGAATCCGGAATCTCGAATCCGGAATCCCTCTTTTGGTTGCGGCCGAACGCCGCCTCAGAGCGCAAAACAGATGGGTTGCGCATACACTGTCAACCGAGGTTCTGCGGCCTGACGGGCCGCGGGAGCCCCGCCCAGAGTGAAACCCTGGGACTCGTGCACCCTGCACCTTCCTCGTGCACCCCGACGGGGTGCCGGAAGTCTCCTGCGGCCCTGCAGGCCGCCGGGATGGGGCTGCCTTGCCGCGGACCCCGGGTTTCACCCGGGGCTTTGCTCCTGCGGCCCCTTAGCAACGCGGCGAGAAACCTGACAGAGCACATTGCCAAGAAGTTTGCATCATATTCGGTCATTTTCTTCCCGCACAGGGGATTTTCGAACCCGAGATGATCGCCCCGCAGGGCTCAGCATTGTAAAGAAATGTAAAACAGGACCAACTTAGTTGATTTTTCGCCACACTTATTGAAGAAATGGAGTCACAACTTATTTTTGGGGACGTAAGAGGAGCACACAACCACCACAGCGTTTTCGAACGTCCGTCTTTGGTGACCGCGCGAACCGGTTTCATCGTGCGACGCTGGGCTTCGCGCGCCTTCACGGACGATACGGCCTCCCGATGCGGATGGGCCGGTTACAAGACGATTCCCGCCCACTCTCCTCGTGTTTCTGACGTTGGCATCGAAGATCGTCGATCGTGAGTCGCTTCACGCCTGGGTTTCCACGGGAAATCTCTGGTTTTGGTCCTATTGGAAGGGGCTACACCATGTTGCGCCACAGGTCTCGACCGTTTTCGGCTTTGTTCTCGATTGTCACGCCGTCGAGCGCTCGCAAGCGCACACGCACGCGCCCCCAGCGCCGCCGCCTCCGTGCACTGGAGAGCCTGGAGAACCGGCGCCTGCTGGCGGCGACGATCTACACGGTCAACGCGACCACCGACACCGGCGCCGGCTCGGGGACCACGGGCGACCTGCTGTATTGCATCGACCAGGCCAACGCCAACCCGAACACCGACGGCAGTGTGATCCAGTTCGACCCGACGGTCTTCGGCACGCCGCAGACCATCACGCTGTCCAGTACGCTGTCGCTCTCGGAAACCGCCGGTCCGGAGGAGATCGACGGCCCCGGCGCCAGCCTCGTGACGATCAGCGGAAATAATGCCGTTGGGGTGTTCTCGGTCTTCGGACCGACGCCCGGGCTCCCAGGCGCGACCGCCTCGATCTCGGGTCTTACCATCGCGAGTGGTATGACTGAATATGGCGGCGGGATCGACAACAACGGAACGCTGACGCTGACCGACTGCACCATTTCGGGCAACATCGCCACGAGCTCCAATCTCGACTACGGCTTTGGCGGCGGCATCTTCAACGCTGCCAATTCTTCGTTGACGGTAACAGACTGTACCATTTACGGAAATGGGTCCGTGTCGGAGGTCGAGCCATTCCAGTATCACGGCTATGGCGGCGGCATCAACAACGACGGCGGCACGGTCACGGTCTCCGGCTCCACCATCGCCGGCAACGGGTCAAACTTCGGCGGTGGTATTTTCAATAATCAAAACAGCACATTCACAATCAACAATTCATCGATCGATGACAATAACGGCGGAGGTGCTGGCGTCGACAACTTTGGCACGTTTAGCATCATCGGATCCACCCTGGCCAATAACGATTCCGTCAATGTGACCAACTCAGGTACACTGAGCCTCACGAACTCCACCATCTTCGGCCTCGACGCACCTTTCGGTGGTTCAGAAGGAGTCGTTAACGACGGCGCGGCAACTGTCACAGACTCTACGATCGCGGATAACCCACAGGGCGGTCTGCGGAATGATGACAACGCTACGCTCACCTTGAATAACACGATCGTCGCCCTTAATGGGACCGACATTTTCGGAACGGTAAGCCTATCCAGTTCGTACAATCTTATCGGCCAGGCTGGCTCGTCCGGCGGCCTGACGAATGGGGTCAATGGCAACCAGGAGGGCGTCGCCGACCCGGGGCTCGGCTCGCTGGCCGACAACGGTGGTCCGACCCAGACCATCGCCCTCTTACCCGGCAGCCCGGCCATCGACGCCGGCAGTAACAATCTGGCTGTCGATCCCACCACCGGCCAGCCTCTGGTCTATGACCAGCGCGGCGCCGGATTCCCGCGGATCGTCGACAACACCGTCGACATCGGCGCGTTCGAATTCTCGGGGGTCGGACTCGCGGTGACGACCCAGCCCCATTCGAGCATCACGGCCGGGACCGATTTCGGCCTGACCGTCACCGCAGAGGACGCCTCGGGCAACGTGGACACTTCCTTCAACGGCACCATCACGGTAGCGCTGTTGAACAATCCCACTGGCACGACCCTCGGCGGCACACTGACCGTGACAGCCCAGGACGGCGTGGCCAACTTCTCCGACCTCACTCTGGATACCGTCGGAAGCGGTTACACGCTCATCGTGTCGGCCAGCGATGCGGGCACCAGGCCGACTGACGCCTTCGATGTCACCCCCGCGACCGCCTCCCAACTGGTCGTGACCGCGCTGTGCCCAACCCTGTCCGAGTCGGAAACCCCTTCTTCCTGGGCGTCACGCCTCTTGATCCCTTCGGAAATGTCGATACCAACTTCGGCGGCAGCGTGACCGTCACGCTCTTGAACAACCCCGGAGGTGCGACCCTCGGTGGGACCCTGACTGTGACGGCCCAGGACGGCGAGGCGAACTTCTCCAACCTGACCCTCGATCAACCCGGGAACGGATACACGCTCCAGGTGTCTAGCAGCGGCCTGACCGGGGCGACCACCAGCGCCATCGACGTGGTGCCAGTCGTGCCCACCCAACTGGTGGTGACGACCGAGCCGCCGAGACCCGTCACAGCGGGGAGCGGGTTCAGCCTGGTCGTCGCCGCCGAGGACAGCTCGGGCTACATCGCCACCACCTTCAGCGACAGCGTGACCGTCGCCATATCAAATAACCCCGGCGGCAGCAGTCTGGGCGGCACGCTGACTGTGACAGCCCAAAATGGCGTGGCCACCTTCTCCGACCTTACGCTGAATAAGGTGGGAAACAACTACAGCCTCATCGTGTCGGCCAGTGGTGTGGCCGACGGGACGACCTCCGGGTTCAATGTCGCGCCCGCGGCCGCCACCCAACTGGTCGTGACCGCGAGCCGCCCAACCCGGTCTTAACCGGAATCCCCTTCGACCTGGGCGTCGCGGCTCTAGATCCCTTCGGAAATGTCGATACCAACTTCGGCGGCAGCGTGACCGTCGCGCTCTTGAACAACCCCGGAGGAGCCACCCTCGGCGGGACGCTGACCGTGACGGCCCAAAATGGCTCCGCCAGCTTCTCCGACCTGACCCTCGATCAACCCGGGACCGGATACACGCTCTCGCTCTCCAGCAGCGGCCTGACTGGGGCGACCACCAGCGCCTTCGACGTGACGCCGGTCATGCCTACCCAACTGGTGGTGACGACCCAGCCCCCGGCTGGCATCATTGCGGGCAGCGGGTTCGGCCTGATCGTCAAGGCCGAGGACAGCTCGGGCCACATCGCCACCACCTTCAGCGGTAGCGTGACCGTCGCCATATCAAATAACCCCGGCGGCGCCACCCTCGGCGGGACGCTGACAGTGACGGCCCAAAATGGCGTGGCCACCTTTTCCGGCCTGACTCTCGACGAGGTCGCCAATGGTTACACGCTCATCGTGTCGTCGAATGGGCTGTTCTGTGCGACGACCGACCCCATCAACGTGTGGTCCAACGAAGCCACGCTATATACGGTCAACGCGACGACCGACACCGGAGTCGGATCGGGGACCACGGGCGACCTGCTGTATTGCATCGATCAGGCCAACGCCAACCCGAACACCGACGGCAGCGTGATCGAGTTCGACCCGACGGTCTTCGGTACGCCGCAGTCGATCACGCTGTCGAGTACGCTGACGCTCTCGGAAACCGCCGGGCCGGAGGTGATCGACGGCCCCGGTGCGAAGCTCCTGACGGTCAGCGGCGACAACCGCGTCGGGGTGTTCGCTATCTCCGGTAGCGTAACCGCTACAATCACGGGCCAGACGGTCCTGGGGGGCTCGGCTAATCACGGCGGAGGCATCTACAACGCCGGCACGCTGATCGTTTCCGATTCGACCATCGAAAACAACTCAGCCAGTGTGTACGGCGGCGGCATCTCCAGCAACGGCATGCTGACGATCACCGACTCCACGATCGACAACAACTCGGGTTCCATCCCCAACCAGTTGCGGGGCGGCGGCATTCAGAATGAAGGCATGCTGACGATCACTGGTTCCGCCATCGAGAACAACTCGGCATACTCCGGCGGCGGCATCGACAGCAATGGTACGCTGACCATCTCTGACTCCACCATCGACAACAATTCGGCCAACTCCAGCGGCGGGGGCATTCTGGCCTTTAGCTTTTCGAACCAATCGGTCGAGATCACGAGTAGCACGATCGCTAATAATACCGTCCAGGGTGCGAACGGCTACGACGGGCCGTACGAAATCGACGGATTGCCAGCATCCGGAGGTGGACTCTCTCTCGGTGGCGTGAGCACGACCCTTGCTGATGTGACCATCTCCGGGAACGGCTGCGTTTGGTGGTAATGGAAGCTATCGAAGCGACTCAAGATCGGAATGTTACATATTTCTTCGGCGGCAACGGGGGCGCGGCGTACGGTGGCGGGATCGCCAATGGTTCCTCACTTACGCTGGAGAATTGCACGATGACCGGCAACACGGCTATCGGCGGATCCGGAGGCGGCCCTCCTTACCTCCCCCCCCCTGATTTTGTAATACAATTTGGGGACGGGGCCGGCGCATATACGGAGGAGGCCTCGATGACGCAGGTACCGCGATCCTGGTGAACGACACGTTCGCCAGCAACTCCGCTCATGCAGGTTCGGGGGGAGGGACCAGAGTAGATTTACGCAATCCGGGTCCTCCCGCTTCTCGGGCCATGGAGGTTTTACTGCCCCTGCCGACGGAGGCGGGCTGTATGTTGCCCAAGGCGGGTCACTTTGTACAACACGATCGTCGCCGAGAACAACGCCCAGGACGGCAATATCGACGGTGCTCTCGCCTCGGCCAGCGCCGTACAACCTGATCGGCACCGGTGGCTCCGGCGGACTCACCAATGGCGTCAACGGCAACCAGGTCGGCATCGCCAGCCCGGGGCTCGGCTCGCTGGCCGACAACGGCGGTCCGACCCAGACTATCGCCCTCTTGCCCGGCAGCCCCGCCATCGACGCCGGCAGTAATGATCTGGCTGTCGATCCCACCACCGGCCAGCCGCTGATATACGACCAGCGCGGCCCCGGATTCCCGCGGATTGTCGGCAACACGGTTGACATCGGTGCATTTGAATACAATCCTCCCTCCGCCGTGGTGACGACACAACCTCCGGCGAGTGTCGCCGCCGGCTCCGAGTTCGGCCTGACCGTCACCGTCGAGGACGCATCGGGCAGCGTGGATACTTCCTACAACGGCACGGTCACCGTGGCGCTGCTGAACAAC
Source organism: uncultured Planctomycetota bacterium (assembly GCA_963845755.1). Lineage (GTDB taxonomy): Bacteria > Planctomycetota > Planctomycetia > Isosphaerales > Isosphaeraceae > CAWJTV01. The sequence goes on along the minus strand of CAWJTV010000005.1, from coordinate 27,859 downwards.
CCCGGCGGCTCGACCCTCGTCGGTACGCTGACCACAACGGCCCAGGCCGGCGTGGCCACCTTCTCCGAACTCACGCTCAATAAAGTCGGAAGCGGCTACACGCTTCTCGTGTCGGCCAGCGATGTCGTCGGCGCGACGACCGACGCCTTCGACGTCACGCCGGCCTTGGCCTCGGCCTCGGCCTCGTTCCTCATGCCGGATGCGACGACGCAGGGGAGTTGGATCGGGACCTACGGCGCCGAGGGCGCCGAGGTCGTCGGCGACACGTCCGGCCTGCCCGCCTACGCCGCCTTCACCACCACCGGCGCCGCGACCCACATCTGGGCCGCCAGCTCCACGGCCGCCGCGGCCCTCCAGAATCCCGGCGGCTCGGGCCGGATCGAGGCCGCCTGGTACTCGACCACCAGCTTCACCGTCGACCTGGACCTCACCGACGGCCAGACCCACGACCTCGAGCTTTACTTCCTCGACCTGCAGAGCTCGCCCAGCCGCGTCGAGCAGGTCCAGATCAGCGACGCGGTCACCGGGGCGGTCCTGAGCACCGAGACGATCGCGTCGTTCCAGAACGGCGTGTATCTGAACTGGGCGGTCAAGGGGGACCTGGTGATCACCATCACGCGCCAGGCCGGCGTCAACGCGGTGCTCAGCGGCCTCTTCCTCGGCCCGGCGAAGCCGGCGGCCACGGCCGCGTTCCTCAAGACGGATGCGACGACGAAGGGGAGTTGGATCGGGACCTACGGCGCCCAGGGCGAGGACGTCGTCGGCGACACGTCCGGCCTGCCCGCCTATGCCACCCTCACCACCACCGGCGCCGCGACCCACATCTGGTCCACCAGCTCCACGGCGGCCGCGGCCCTCCAGAATCCCGGCGGCTCGGGCCGGATCGAGGCCGCCTGGTACTCGACCACCAGTTTCACCGTCAACCTGGACGTCACCGACGGCCAGGCCCACGACCTCGAGCTCTACTTCCTCGACCTGCAGAGCTCGCCCAGCCGGGTCGAGCAGGTCCAGATCAGCGACGCGATCACCGGGGCAGTCCTGAGCACCGAGACGATCGCGTCGTTCCAGAACGGCGTGTATCTGAACTGGGCGGTCAAGGGGGACCTGGTGATCACCATCACGCGCCAGGCCGGCGTCAACGCCGTCCTCAGCGGCCTCTTCCTCGACCCGGCGACGCCGGCCTCGGCGTCGTTGCTCAAGACGGATGCGACGACGAAGGGGAGTTGGATCGGGACCTACGGCGCCCAGGGCGAGGACGTCGTCGGCGACACGGCCGTCCTGCCCGCCTACGCCGCCCTCACCACCACCGGCGCCGCGACCCACATCTGGGCCGCCAGCTCCACGGCGGCCGCGGCCCTCCAGAATCCCGGCGGCTCGGGCCGGATCGAGGCCGCCTGGTACTCGGCCACCAGCTTCAGCGTCAACCTGGACCTGAACGACGGCCAGGCCCATGACCTCGAGCTGTACTTCCTCGACCTCCAGAGCTCGCCCAGCCGCGTCGAGCAAATCCAGATCAGCGACGCGGTCAGCGGGGCAGTCCTGAGCACCGAGACGATCGCGTCGTTCCAGAACGGCGTGTATCTGAACTGGGTGGTCAAGGGGGACCTGATGATCACCATCACGCGCCAGGCCGGCGTCAACGCCGTCCTCAGCGGCCTCTTCCTCGACCCGGCGACGCCGGCCTCGGCGTCGTTCCTCAAGACGGATGCGACGACGCAGGGGAGTTGGATCGGGACCTACGGCGCCCAGGGCGACGACGTCGTCGGCGACACGTCCGGCCTGCCCGCCTACGCCGCCCTCACCACCACCGGCGCCACGACCTACGTCTGGGCCGCCAAATCCACGGCTCCCGCGGCGCTCCAGAATCCCGGCGGCACCGGTCGGATCGAGGCCGCGTGGTACTCGACCACCAGCTTCACCGTCAACCTGGACCTGACCGATGGCCAGGCCCACGACCTCGAGCTGTACTTTCTGGACCTCCAGAGCTCGCCCAGCCGCGTCGAGCAAATCCAGATCAGCGACGCGGCTACTGGGGCAGTCCTGAGCACCGAGACGATCGCGTCGTTCCAGAACGGCGTGTATTTGAACTGGGTGGTCAAGGGGGACCTGATGATCACCATCACGCGCCAGGCCGGCGTCAACGCCGTCCTCAGCGGCCTCTTCCTCGACCCGGCCACCGTCTCGCCCACCGCGACCCCAACCGCCCTCGTCGCCGGGCGAGACTCCGTGGCGCAGGCCGTCGGGATGACCACCCCCGGCACGCCGACGACCCGCGCGATCAACGCGCTCGACTCCCCCAGCGGGACCACCGTCGCCCCGTGGCCGGGGCCGCATCACTCCATCTTGGCGCGCGAGCGGGTGCATGACCTGGCCCTGGAACAGGTCTGGGAGGGGAGCCCTCGGCGTCGGTCGGTCGTCGGAGTGAGGAAAGACCGGTCGCTCGGCCAGGCGAGCTCCGCGCCCTGAGAGGGCCCGAGACGTCTCCCGTCGCCGCCGGCCGCGAGCCGGGGAAGGACTCCCCGACTCCCTCGCCGTGAACGGGGAAAGGACGGCCGCTCCCCCTCTCACGGCGATGGAGTCCGGGGGCTCCCCGTGCGAACTCGACCCGACCGTGAACCGCTCGAGTACGCTCGATAATCGCCGATTGCGGTCGCGCCGCGTCGGGGATCCCTGTTAATGACAAGCCTGTTATTCGAACCATGCGGGCCGCCGATGATCAATGCCGAAGACTGTCCACCGCCCAACGCAGTCCGTTCGTTGGTGAGTGCAAGCCAAGATGGCGACGATGGGTCGGGTGAATCCCGCCCCATTCGGGGTTCAATCCGGCACCCCCGATTACCCTTCGACAGGGGCCGACGACTTTCCGACCCTGCGTAACTTATTTCCTGCCGACCGCCTTAGTAACGCGACAAGAACACGGACAGGGCACATTGCCAGGAAGTTTGCACCATATCCGGTCCTTTTCTTCCCGCACAGGGACTTTCGAATCCGAGACGATCGCCTCGGTGGGCTTCGCATTGTAAACAAAAGTTAAACAGGACCAATTAAGTTGATCTTTCGCCACACTTCTTGAAGAAACGGCAGTCACAACTTATTTTTGGGGACGTAAGAGCAGCACACGACCACCACAGCGTTTTCGAACGTCCGTCTTGGGTGACCGCGCGAACCGGTTTCATCGTGCGACGCTGGACTTTGCGCGCCTTCTCGGACGATACGGCCTCCCGATGCGGATGGGCCGGTTACCAGACGATTCCCGCCCGATCTCCTCGTATTTCTGACGTTGGCATCGAAGATCGTCGATCGTGAGTCGCTTCACGCCTGGATTTCCACTGGAAATCTCTGGTCTTGGTCCTATTGGAAGGGGCTACACCATGTTGCGCCACAGGTCTCGACCGTTTTCGGCACTGTTCTCGACTGTCACGCCGTGGAGCGCTCGCAAGCGCACACGCACACGCCCCCAGCGCCGCCGCCTCCGTGCCATCGAGGGCCTGGAGAGCCGGCGCCTGCTGGCAGCGACGGTCTACACGGTCAACGCGACGACCGACACCGGCGCCGGCTAAGGGACCACCGGCGACCTTCTCTATTGCGTTGACCAGGCCAACGCCAACCCGAACACGGCCGGCAGCGTGATCCAGTTCGACCCGACGGTCTTCGGCACGGCGCAGACGATCACGCTGTCTAATACACTTACGCTCTCCGAGACGGCCGGGCCGGAGGTGATCGACGGCCCCGGCGCGAACCTCGTGACGGTCAGTGGGAACAATGCGGTCGAGGTGTTCTCGGTCTCCAGTGATGTAACTGCCATGCTGGAAGGCCTGACCGTGTCGAACGGCAACGTAAATCCAGCCGGCCATGGCGCAGGCATCGCCAACGAGGGTACGTTGGTTATATCCAGCGCTACTATCTCCGATAACTTTGCCGATGCTGGAGGCGGTGTGTATAATGACGGCACGCTCACGGTGTCGAATAGCTTGCTCGCCAACGATACGGCCATCGAGGGTGGCGGCATTTACAATTCGCAAGGCTCCGCCCTGACCGTCTCGAATTCGCAAATCGTAGACGACCTGGCGGCCGCTGGCGGTGGCGGTATATGGGATGGCGACAACTTGGGCGACGGCATCGGCAGCACAGTAGCCATCTCTAATTCGACGTTCGTCGGCGACTTGGCCTACTCCAACGGCGGGGCAATCCAAAACGGTGGTGGCACTACACCGAGTTATCCTGGGGGTCCGTACACCCCGGGAGGTGACCTGACCATTTCAGACTCCACCATAGTTGGCGCTTCGGCCGTCTTCGGGGGCGGCATCGCTAACTTCGCGAGCGGCACCGCGACGATCTCCCAATCCACGTTGGCCGACAACTCGGCTAGCGAAGGCGGCGGTATCTTCAACCTCTCTGGTTCCTCGCTTAGCATTTTCAATTCCACCATCGCCGACAACACGGCCGGCAATAACGGTGGCGGGATCTGCAACGGATTATCTGATTACCCTCCGATCCCATGCACCCTTACGGCCATCAACGATACTATCGCCTACAATACCGTCGCGAGCGGCGATTCTTCAAACGGCGGAGGCGGCCTATATAACGGCGTTGGCACGGCGACGTTGGACAATACGATCGTCGCACTTAACTCAATCGGTACCAGCAGTGCGCAGGCTGCCGACATCGGTGTCGGGGTCGGAGCCGAGGTTGAAGGCGCGTATAACCTCATCGGCATCGGGGGATCTGGCGGCTTAGTTAATGGCGTCAATGGCAACCAGGTCGGCGTTGCCAGCCCCGGCCTCGGCCCGCTCGCTTACTACGGCGGTCCGACCCAGACCATCGACCTCCTGCCCAGCATCCCCGCCATCGACAAGGGCAGCAACGTACTCGCCGTAGATCCGAGCACCGGTTAACCCTTGACCACGGACCAGCGAGGTCCCGGATTCGTCCGCATCTACAATGGCACGGTCGACGTCGGCGCCTACGAGTATCTCCCCGCCGCGAATAACGCCGTCTCCGTCGAGTGGGGATCCCAGATCGCGGAGCTCCAAACAGCCGCCGATGGACTCCGCCTTCTCCCGGCTGGTCGAAACACCGACTTGCCCTGGCTGGCAATCGACCAGTTGCAGATCACACTCGGCCAGGCCCAGGCGCTGACTTCCGCTGACGTCTTTGTCAGCAGCGCAAACCTCGGCATCAACTACGGGCCGGTCACGGTCTCTGGCTCGGGAACGACCTACACGATCGACCTGGCACAACCCATCAACGTGGCGGACCGGGTGACCATCACCATCGTCAACCCGGGAATATCTCTCTTCAACCAGCGGATCGATGTCCTGCCCGGCGACTTCAACGACGACGGCGCCGTCAACAGCCAGGACCTGATCGGGGTCCGCAACGAGTGGCTGCAAGTCAATGGAGCGGGCTACACGATCTTCGGCGACATCAACGGCGACGGCGTGGTCAACGTCACCGACTACAACGAAGTGCGCGCCCTCATCGGCACGACGCTGCCGCCCTCCTCGGCTCCGGGATTGGTGGTGACGACCCAGCCTCCGGCAAGCGTCGCCGCCGGCTCCGGTTTCGGCCTGACCGTCACGGCGGAGGATAGCTCGGGCAACGTGGATACCTCCTTCAACGGGACGGTCACGGTGGCCCTCTCGAATACCCCCGGCGGCGCCGCCTTGGGTGGCACGCTGACGGTGACCGCCCAGGACGGCGTGGCCACCTTCTCCGGCCTGACTCTCGATCAACCCGGCAACGGATACACGCTGGAGGTCTCCAGTAGCGGTGTGACCTCGGCGACGACCAGCGCCATCGATGTGACCGTTCCGCAACTGGTCGTGACGGCGCAGCCGCCCGGTAGCGTCACCGTCGGGTCCGATTTCGGCCTGACCGTCACCGCGGAGGATGGCTCGGGCAACGTGGACACCGCGTTCAACGGGACGGTCACCGTGGCCCTCTCGAACAACCCCGGGAGTGCTACACTCGGCGGGACGCTGACGGTGACCGCCCAGGACGGCGTGGCCACCTTCTCCGACCTCACGCTCGATCAGCTCGGGGTCGGATACACGCTCCAGGTCTCCAGCAGCAGCCTGGCCTCGGTAAGCCTTCAAGAGAGACTGTCTACGTAGAATCCCCGCGCCGCGGTCTCATCGGGACGACTTGCTATTCCCCTTTCACGACTCAAGATTCCCGAGGGGAGTAATGCGGCTTCTTGAATGCGGAATCTCGAATCTTGAATCCCTGTAGGGTTGCGGCCGAAGCTCGCGTTTGGTTCTATCCATGAAGTCCCGATCGCCCGATTCGCGATCACCCGCGATCCAACAAGTTTTGGAGGAAGTTCCAACATGGAGACGATGCTGGCCCTTGTCAAGAAAGAGGCCAAGCCCGGTTTGTGGCTCGACGAAGTACCCGTCCCGCGGATCGGCATCAACGACGTGCTCATCAAGGTCCTGCGCACGGGTATTTGCGGAACGGACGTGCACATCGAGACCTGGGATGCGTGGGCGAAGCGGACGATTCCGGTGCCGATGGTGGTCGGCCACGAGTTCGTGGGGGAGATAGTCGAGGTCGGCTCGAATGTCAAGGACTTTCATGTCGGCGAGATCGTCAGCGGAGAGGGGCACGTGGTCTGCGGCCGTTGCCGGAACTGCCTGGCAGGTCGGCGACACCTTTGCAAGGACACCAAGGGGATCGGCGTGAACCGACCCGGGGCGTTTGCCGAGTACCTGTCCCTGCCGATGACGAATGTCTGGGTCCACGACTCGCACATTGCCCGGGACGTCCAGGCGATCTTCGACCCGTTCGGCAACGCGGTGCACACGGCCCTCCAGTTCGACGTGCTCGGCGAGGACGTCTTGATCACCGGTGCCGGGCCGATCGGGATCATGGCGGTGAAGGTCGTCCGCCACGCCGGGGCGCGGCACGTCGTCATCACCGACGTCAATCCGTACCGCCTCGAGCTGGCACTCAAGATGGGAGCCACGCTGCGCCGTCGACGTCCGCGAGCGGTCGATCGAGAGCGTCCAGAACGAGCTCGGTATGAAGGAGGGGTTCGACATCGGACTGGAAATGTCCGGCAATCCCGAGGCGTTCCGCGACATGCTGGCCAGCATGTGCCACGGCGGCAAGATCGCCATGCTCGGCATCCCCACTCGCGAAATCGCCATCGACTGGAACACCGTCGTCTTCAACATGATCACCATCAAAGGGATCTACGGCCGCGAGATGTACGAGACCTGGTACAAGATGACCGTCATGCTCCAGTCCGGCATGGATATCAGCCCGGTCATCACCCACCGCTACAACTTCCGCGACTTCGAGAAAGGCTTCGCGGCCATGAAGTCCGGCGAGTCTGGTAAGGTCATCTTGACGTGGCACGAAGGATGAGGACTCGGGAGGGCGAGGCTCCGTCCGCGCCCGGCTTACACAGCGAACGAGGGACTTCCGACGATGTACGGAGCAATCCAGCAGCACCTGGCCACCCAGCTCGACGAGATTCGCGGGGCCGGACTGTTCAAGGGCGAACGCATTCTGAGTTCCCCTCAGCGCGCGCACGTGGGTGTGCGAGGCCGGGCCGACGTGCTGAACATGTGCGCAAACAACTACCTGGGGCTGGCCGATCACCCCGAGGTCGTGGGCGCGGCACGTGAAGCCCTCGAGCACTGGGGCAACGGTATGGCCTCGGTGCGGTTCATCTGTGGGACGCAAGAACCGCACAAGGAGCTCGAGCAGGCAATCAGCGAGTTCCTGGGAACCGAGGACACGATTCTCTATTCCTCCTGCTGGGACGCCAACGGCGGCCTGTTCGAGACCATCCTGGGCGACGAGGACGCCGTGATCTCCGACGAGCTCAATCACGCCTCGATCATCGACGGGATCCGTCTGTGCAAGGCGAAGCGGCTCCGCTTCAAGAACAATGACATGGCCGACCTGGAAGCGAAACTCCAGGAGGCACGCGACGCCCAGTTTCGGCTGATCGCCACCGACGGCGTTTTCTCGATGGACGGGATCATCGCCGACCTGAAGGCGATCTGCGACCTCGCGGAGAAGCACGATGCCCTCGTGATGGTCGACGACTCGCACGCCGTCGGCTTCATGGGCAAGCACGGCCGCGGCACGCACGAGTATCGCGACGTGATGGGTCGCGTGGATATCCTTACCGGCACGCTCGGCAAGGCCCTGGGAGGCGCCAGCGGCGGTTACACCAGCGGTCGATCCGAGATCGTGGCGATACTCCGCCAGCGGTCGCGGCCTTATTTGTTCTCGAACTCGGTCGCGCCGCCGATCCTGGGCGCATCGCTCAAGGCGATCGAAATCTGCCGACGATCGACCGAGCTCCGCGACCGTCTCGAGGCCAACACGAAGTTCTTCCGCGCGGCGATGACCGAGCGGAAGTTCCACATCGTCCCGGGCGAGCATCCGATCGTCCCGATCATGATCGGCGACGCCGCCCTGGCCGGCCGGTTGGCCGAACGATTGCTCGAAAAAGGCGTCTACGCGATCGGGTTCTCCTACCCCGTCGTCCCGCAAGGAAAGGCTCGCGTTCGCGTCCAGGTCTCGGCGGCACACTCTCGCGAGGATCTCGAATTCGCCATAAACGCCTTCACCAGCGTGCGCGATGAGCTGGGTTTGTGAGCGGAATTGCGATCACCGATCGTGCGGATCAGTTACGAGATTCGGAATGGAATGGTGCCCTTGTTCGCGTCGAGGGCTGGCGCTGAACCCCTGCTCCCTCAAGCAGTTCATTTACGGACTACACGTTGATCATTATAAATATAAATATCATAATATTTTATATATAACATTAACGCCGATGAAATTAGTGCACGGATACTCCACCTGTTATCAGGTGGACGGCACTCGGGCGCGTCACGATCGGATGGTGCACGCGCCACATCGTTGCGATCCGGGCCACACAGTCGTCGAGCGCTCAAATCACGAAGGGCCGGTCGTGCCGGTTCCGTTCGCAGTGAGGGATTCAATCGTCTTCCGCAGGCCCTCCTCGAACGAAACGACGGGCTGGTAGCCCAGGACCTCTCGGATCCGGTCGAGGCTGGCCTGGGAGTCTCGGACGTCACCGGCGCGGACGGGCAGGAACTCGGGCTCGAGGTGGGTGCCGAGCACCGCGTTGATGGTCGCGACCAGGTCAAGCAGGCTGATCCGCAAGCCCGTGCCGACGTTGAGGACGGCCCCTCCGAGCGGCTGCGGGCACCGCAGCGCGGCGAGGTTCGCGGCCACAACGTTTGCGACGTAGGTGAAATCGCGCGTCTGGGACCCATCGCCGTGGATCGTCGGGCGCAGGCCCTGGGACATGCACTTCACGAAGATCGAGATCACGCCGCTATAGGGACTCGACGGATCCTGCCGCGGCCCGAAGATATTGAAATAACGAAGGCTCACAGCGTCCAGGCCCATGGTCCGCGCGTAGACCGCGACGTAATGCTCGCCGGCCAGTTTCCCGGCCGCATACGGGCTGAGCGGCTGGGGGAGGATGGCCTCGTGCTTGGGGAGCTCGATCGTCTCGCCATAGGCGCTGCTGGATGCGGCGAAGACCAGCCGCCGGACGCCGGCCAGGCGCGACGCCTCCAGGATGTTCAGTGTCGCCGTCGGCCCGCTGGCGTGCGACTCGAGGGGCTCTCGGACCGAACGCGGGACGCTCGGGATCGCCGCGTGGTGGAGGACATAATTCACGCCCTCGACGGCGCGCCGGCAGACGTCGTAATCGGCGAGGTCCCCCGGGATCCAATCGTCAGCGCCCTTCCTGGTGAGCCAGATTTGAGCGATGCCCCGTGGCGAGGTTATCGACCACCCGGACCGCGAATCCCTCGGCGAGCAGCGCGTTCGACCAGGTGCGACCCGATGAACCCGGCCCCTCCCGTAACGAGAACCCGATCGCTTGAAGCCATACCGAAAAGCCCTCGTCGATGCGGCTCGGAACCGCTCCAGCCGATTCCTCAGGCGCGAATTCACAGAGAGAACCCACGTGCTCCATGCTACCGTCGTTGGCCCAGCCGTCGAGCTGGGCCATGTCCTTGAGCTGCTGGCCGCGGAGACGGTCGACGGCCAGGAACGCGCAGCTCATGTCAGGGAGCGAGCTCAGGTCGCCCCAGAGCTTTTCGAACTGGGCGACCGGATAGACATCCTCCTGCCCATGTCCCCAGCGCTTCTTGACGTCCTTGATGGTCACATAAGTCGGGACGCGGGCCGCCATGGATCGGACAGCGGCAGCGACTTTCTCCGGCGCTCGCTTGAGGTCCTCGCGAAACAGCCCCAAGGCCTCGAGCAGTCCATCGATCCGGACCCAGGTCGTCAGCGTGTTGTAGTAGCGCAGCCGGAACTCGGTGTCCTCGCGCGGCTGAGCCAGCCCCTCGAGCAACCGGACGCGGCCCCCGACCCTGGCCAGTCCGCCGCCGCGGTCCTCGATGCGCCGGGGGATCACCTCGAAGCTCAGCGTGGCGCCGGATTCGATGGCCTGGCCCAGGACGCCGGGTTCCAGACTCACACCGAGCGTGTCGATGTTGTGGACCAGGAGCCAGTTCAGGCGGGGATACCGATCCAGGAGCCGAGCCAGGACACCGTTGCGGAGAAGGTTGGGAACCTCGTAGAAATGGCCAGGGGGATTGAACCGCTGGATCGGCAGGTTGTCCGTGTAATCGGAACCCTCGCGAAGACTCCTGGCCCATTCGAGGATCGCGCGCCGGCTGGCCTCGCGGACCTTCTGCTTGTTCTCGTCGAGAGTCTCGTGGCTCGTCTCTTCCCAGAGGAAGCTGAGGTCGCGAGTCATCGGGATCAGGCGCTGGCCGATCGACTGGCCGCGCGACAGGTAGACCGGACCGTCATATCCGTAATTCCCCGCGGTGCGCAAGTGGTGATCGATGGCCGCATGCGTCAGGTAGCTGGTCGTGACGACGTGCGGGACGGCGACGCCCAGGGAGTGCCGGAGCTTGTTCGTCTTGGCCAGGTGGATCTCGAGAAAACTACGGTGGGGACCGGCGAGCTGGACGAACGGGTTGACGGCCTTAACGACTCCGGCGCCGGTGGTCCATCGGCTGCCAACGCCGGCGGCGAGCGTCACGATGGCGGCCTCGCCCCGCGCCAGTGCCGTCATGCCCTTCTCGACGGCCCGCGATGGCCAGGGTGCTTGCGCCGCGATCAGTTCGGAGTCGTCGATGTCGCGGATGTCGAGATCGACCGGAAGCCGGTTCCGCGCCAGTCCGATCCGTCCTCGCTGAAGGTCGTCGCGGAGCTGCTCGTGCTGCACGGAGTCGAATCCATTCTCGCGACGGATTCGCGCGGCCTCCTCGTCCCAATCCGCGGCCGAGCCATCGGCGGCCGATCGTGTGACCGGGAAGAGGTGGTTGACCATCGTCCGGAAAAGCCCGAGGAGCTCGCGGTCTTCGGGATATGTATTGGCGAAGTGATCGACGTCCGCGCGGCGCTGTTGGGTGAGACTCGTGGACGAGGTCGCGAGCATCCGGGGAACCTGGAGCGCGTAATAGGCTGGCGGCATCACGGTGCGCGTGCCGGCTTCCAGCGTGGCGAACGTGCCGTGCGGGTTGATCCGGAAGTCGTACACCACCGGCTCCATGGCGAAGGGCAGCGCGTCGTCGAGGTCCGCCTTGACGCGCCGCATGATCGCGGCAATCTGCTCCTGGAATTCATCGTGGCGCTCCGGGGCCACGAAGAACGCCATGCCGCCTCCGGCCATGCCGCCCAGCATCAAGAATCCCCAGAAGTCGTCACCCAGGGCCGAACGGGCCTCGCGAATGATCGTCTCGGTGAACTCGTTGGTCACCCAGGGGATGATCCCCTTGAGCGGACGGTCCCAGTTCCGGGTTGTCGCACCTCCCAGGCCCCGGACGTCCGAGCGCTCGACGCACGAGACGATCTCCTGGAAGATTTCGAGCGCCTCCTGGCGCGCCAGCCACTCCGCGCGGCCGCGGAGAAGATACTTGGCGGTCACCATGTTCAAGATCGGACCGACATTCTGAGCCATGCCGCCGTGGACCAGGACCAGGCTCCTGGCCAGGGCCGATGAAAAGGACTCGGCGTCCCCCGTGTCCTGGAGCCGAGGCAGTCCGGCCGGCCTTCTGTCGAGTAATTGATGGTCGGGAAGCAGGCGACCTCGACTGACGCCCCATTCCGGATCGACCTCGGAGGCCGAGACACCCTGAATCAGCTTGATGCCAGGGAAGATCCCCCCCGAATCCTGCCAGCCGCCCCCGGAGCCGCCCAGCCACTCGCCGAGAATCGCCCGGGCCACCACCACCTTGGCCTCTTCCAGCGCGAGAGGCCCGGTGAGTTCGCGCGCCTGTCCTGTCGCCCGCATCAGGAGTGCAATCAGCGAGGCCAGCAGGTTCGTCGACACGGCCAATCGCGAGCCTTTGGGAATGTCGTTAACCTTGATGACGATCTCCAGGCCATGCCCCCTCCCGACGATCCGCGACAAGAGGTCTTCGAGTCGGACCCTCGTCCCTTCCAGACTCGGAGGGATCAGGCCCGAGGCCACGATGCCAGCCTTGATCAGGCCCAGATAGTCATTGCCGAAATTGTACACCTCCTCGAGTTGATCGATATCCTTGCAAGCCTTCAGGTTGACGCTCGTCAGTCGCAGGATCGGCTCCGTGATGACCCGGAGACGGCTCTCGATTGGAGGGCAGGGGGCGTCATCCCGCCCATGGACCCCGAGGTTGACCGAAATATTCAGGACGCGTGCGCCATCGGGGTAATCCATTCCGAGGAAGAAGATATCCGACCAGCCGCTGTGCGAGAGATCCAGGCGGACGGGAGTCCGTTCCACCAGGATGGGGAAGAGCCCGTCCTCCGATTCGCGACGGAGGAGCTCCGGGCGAATCCGCAAGGGGTGCTCGTCCGCATCACCAACCCGAAACATCCATCGGTTGCCCTGACAGCTCCGGACCGACCGCCGCACTTGATCCGCCAGGTTCTGAAATGCGATCTGCTCGTACGCCTGAGCGAGGGCACTGCAGATGGCACCATTGGGCCCCTCGCTACGCAATGTCTCCAGAAAGGCCGCGATCGCCTGCTCGTAGCGACGCTCCATCAGGTCCTGAAAACCGGCGAATGGGATTAACCCCGAGCCGCGGATCTGGCGTGAGTCCTGGATCTCGTACCGATACAAAGCGTGCAGGAACAGTGAGGCCCGTACACGCTCGTAGAGGTTGCTCCGGCCCCGCCGGAAACGCTCGAGGTCCACGCAAGCCTCAAGCTTTTCGGACAGGCTGACCGATGCGACGATCTCGCGGATCGAACGGTCGCGGATCGTGGGATCCACGTGGGTGATCGTCTGGATGAGAAGCTGACCGATGGTCGTCATAGGTGTTCAGTGTTCGGTGTTCAGCATTCGATGTTCAGCGAATTCCGACCAGATCGTGTACCCTTTGCCTAACACGGAACACAAAGTCAACCCGGCGCGTTCTGTGCCACCCGTACGACCGATTCCAGCAGTAAGGCGAGAATCCGTTCCCGGTCCGAGCCGGCCAGTCCCAGGGCGATCTGGGCTTCGAGGGCGCCGAGCTTGGCCTCGAGATTGTAGCGGGAACCTCTTGTTTCGAGGGCAAGGTAGCGTTCGCGCTGAGCCAGACGGTTCAAGGCCGTCGTCAGTTGGATCGATCCCAGTTCGCGGACATTCTTGTGGACGAGTTCGTCGAGCAGTTCGAAGACCGTGGGGGTCAGGACGTGCATGCCGAAGAAGCACAGATAATGCCCAGCGCGGAGGCCGGGGACATGGAGCCGCAATTCTGCCTGGGTCGGGTTGGGCTTTTCCACGATCTCGTCGATGACGTAGATCTCCGGGTGCTCGGGCAACCGCCGGCCGGACAGGGTCCCATACAGATGGATCAAGTGCTCGCGGGTGGCCTGGACGGCGGAAACCGCGCAGTCCTCGGCCGTTGCCAGGTCGATCAACTGCCGCGCACAACGCCGCGACTCCGCCGAGATGTAGAGATGGTCGCCCAGGAGCAAGAGGAATGCTTCTGTACCGACGAACGACCGCGCACCAGACCGCGTGTCCGTATCCCTCGGGCTCGGGCTGGACTGCGAACTGCAGTCGCTGCTCCAGGTCCGCAAGGCGCCGCGCCTGTTCCTCGGCCCAGTCGATTCCCTTGGCCGATTGCACGTTCGCGGCATAGTTGCGGAAATGGTCGCGATAGACCGTTTCATCGCCCGGTGCGCAGACGACGCAGATCTCCTCGATACCGCTGGAGATCGCCTCTTCGGCGATGATCTGAAGCACGGGCTTAGTTACGCCGTCGCGGTCAACGAGGGGGAGCATCGCCCTCTGCACGGTGTCGGACGCGGATCCTGCCGCGCCCCCCGACCCGCCGCCGTGATCACCGCCTTGGAAATCTGCAAGTTGCGTCGCCCTTGTTGGAGCATCCTCAGTGAGGTTCTCAGCTTCCGTCGGTCAAGCATCCCGCGCCTGGATACTGACCATTCCCCCGTCGGAGGTTAGATTAACCTCCGGCAATGCCGGGGGGCAACCCCGACTCTCGTCGCGTGGGAGGGAGCAGGGATGATTAGAGCCTTGCTCCGTAGAACTTCCGCGCCATGCGCGCATCCGGGGAATTCTAGAGCACATCCCACTTGCGTGGCACGCGGCACGCTCTGTGGCACGGTCTCCCGACCTGGCCACGCGGCCCCCCTTCTGGGACTCAGCGACCGATGGGGGTGTCATTGAGTGGCACAATGGGACATCTTTTTCGAAGGACGCTCTCCCCGATCTCTTTGGCTGAAAACCGGTTGTGACGACGACCTGAACCGGGAGGCGCGGTTCGGCTGCCCGTCTCGGGATTGATCGCATGTGGGCCATACTCTCAGGATGCCGCAACTTTGGGAAAACGTTAATGCACTTAGAGGTGATTTCGGCCAAGAGTCGCCCCAACTCTCGGCCCTAGCAGCAGATAAAAAATCCCAAAAAAATTTCGGCCTGTGGTTTAGGACCAATACCGTTGAAATAGGCGCAAGCCACAGCCTCCTGTTACTTTGGGTTTACTCACGACCCAAGCAACACGGAGGCCATGACTCGCATGCCGCACGGACATTGCACGCTGCCGCCCGATGGGTCGGGCCGGATCTTGGATCGCTTGGCGGGACTGGAACAGATTATCTCGCCCGAGGCCGTTCGCCAAGTCCTCGCGGCCACCGGTAAAACCAATCAACGACGTTGCACACTGACCCACGAGATTGTTTGCTGGGTGGTCCTGGCCATGGGGCTGTTGACCGACTTGCCGATCCGCCAAGTCTTCAAGCATGCACGCCGGCTCCGAGTCGGCGAGGAGAGTCCCCATCGATCCAGCCTGTGTGTGGCCCGGCAACGCCTGGGCATCGCGCCGGTCCGCCACCTGTTCGAGCACGTCGTTCATCCTCTGGCCCGGCCCGATACGCCCGGAGCCTTCTACCGCGGGTTCCGCCTGGTCGGCATCGATGGGACCGTCTACGATGTCCCCGACTCGGAGGCCAACGCCGCGGCCTTCGCGCCCCTCGGCCGGGCCGCGCGGCGACGGCGCGTTCCCCCAAGTCCGCAAGCTGAGCCTGGTCGAATTGGGGACCCACATCGAACTGGCCTTCGTGGTCCGGTCGATCGCCCACGGCGAACCGTCGATGGTCGGCGGCTTGCTCCGCCATCTGACTCCGGAGATGCTCCTGTTGGAGGATCGCGGGTTTTTCAGCTATGACCACTGGAAAACGGCGATGTTGCGGGGCGTCCAGCTGTTGGCACGCGTGAAAAGCGGCTTGATCCTCAAGTCGATCCAAAACCTGGCGGATGGCTCGTACCTGGCCAAGATTTATCGGGGTTGCTACGACCGTCAGATCGATCGGGATGGGATCGTCGTCCGGGTGATCCGCTATACACTGGACGACCCGCAACGAGTCGGACACGGTGAAACTCATGTGCTGATCACGAATCTCCTTGACGCGGAGCTTTATCCTGCTGAAGAATTGATTATTCTTTATCACGAGAGATGGGAACAGGAGTTGGTCTATGATGAGCAAAAGACCCATCATGATCCGCGGCGGGCGACCAAGCCGGCACAGATGCGAAGCGAGACCCCGGCGGGGGTGATCCAGGAGATCTATGCGCTGTCGCTGGGTCATTTCGTGATCCGAGCCTTGATGGTTGCGGCCGCCGGGACCGTGGGGCTGGACCCGGATCGGCTGTCGTTTCTGGGGTGCTTCCAGATCCTCAAGTGCCGGTTGCCAGAATGCAACAGCTCGACCCCCGAGGCGTTCGAGGAGTGGTACCAGGGATTGTTGTGGGAGATGCAGGGGGAGCGCACCGATGACGAAATGCGGAGGAACCGGATCAATCCGCGAGTGATCAAGCGTAAAATGTCCAAGTGGAAAAAGAAACGATCCAAACATCGACACATTCCGCCCTTGAAGAAAACCTTTGCAGAGACAG
The DNA here is from genome assembly GCA_963845755.1 of uncultured Planctomycetota bacterium. Taxonomy (GTDB): domain Bacteria; phylum Planctomycetota; class Planctomycetia; order Isosphaerales; family Isosphaeraceae; genus CAWJTV01. Next base: position 11,448 of record CAWJTV010000005.1, on the reverse strand, counting down.
TGGTTATGCTTCCTTAAACGGTATTGGGTTTAGGACCTGGTTCAAACACTCGGTAACTTGGCCGGAACACTTTGCCCTGAAATCGTTTGTGGCCGGAATGGCACGGCCGTACAGGGCGAAAAGTGTTAAACTGGCTTCGAGCGACGTGAACCAGGCCTGGTCTATCGGGGTCTTCGCGTCATCCTGGGACGTGCGCAATCCAACCGATAGTCGCTCTAGAATCCGTTTTCCGGAATCTCGAATCGGGAATCGGGAATCCTCCCTGGGTTGCAGCCGTCAGCCGCGTCTGGATGGCCGTCGCGACGATCAATACGCCTCCTTTGTACCTCCATCAATTCGTTAGTCCACCTGCGTTTCGCGTTGACGATGTGAACTCACCGATACATCAACCCAAGCCAGTCGGTTGCGGCCGAGGCTCGGTCCGGGATTCCCATCTTCGGGGACCGTCGCGTCCTTCGCCTCGCTGGCTCACTCGGACCCCGCGAATGACCGGTCTCCCCGCCGGCGTCAACCGAGCTGCTCTTGCGTCCCAGTCGAATGATTGGCCATCATGTTTGGTTAGTTCTTGAGCTACTCCGTTCATCCATTCGCCCGGAACATCGGAGATCGCTCGCGGGTTAGCTATCCGCGTGCGACTTCGTGTCGAGGGAACTGTACGGAAGCCAGGCATGCCATGTCTGCGCCGCACGAAACCTCCGGAATCGAGGCGTTGCTGATCCCCGGCTGTGAGATCTTACAGGCGCTCAACGAAGGGGGAATGGGAAGGGTCTATCTCGCAAAGCAGCAGGCCCTGAAACGACTTGTCTGTGTGAAGGTCCTCTCGATTCCGGACAGGGAGGATGCTGAGGTCTGCCGGTCCCGCTTCCACCGAGAGGTCGGACTCCTGGCGAGCGTCTCCCACCCCCACATCCTCTCGATCTTCGATTTCGGCACGACGAGCGACTCCGGCTTGCCGTTCCTGGTGACCGAGTACATCGAGGGGGGCGATCTACGCCGGTTCATGACACCGGGGAAACCCATGGCGGTCGGCCAGGCCCGTTCAATCTTGCTTCAGGTCGGCGAAGCCTTAACGTACTTGCACACCAAGGGGATCCTCCACCGCGACCTGAAGCCCGAGAACATCCTGATGCCCACCGAGTCGCAGGTGAAGGTGGGCGATCTGGGAATTGCGGTCGCGCGCGAAGAGGCCGGCGTCTTGACGGGAACCCTTCGCGGCATGGGGACGATTGGATATGTATCCCCCGAGCAGCAATATGCCCTGGATGTCAACGAGCGCACCGACCAGTATTCGCTGGCGGCGCTGAGTTACGAGCTCTTGACGGGGCGACGACCACTCGGCGTGTTCCCGCCTCCCTCTCGATTGAATCCCCGATTGTCCCGTGGACTGGACGCGGTGATCCTTCGGGGCCTGTCGGAGGATCCCGAGGATCGGTTTCCCAGCGTCCGGGATTTCGTGGCGGGGCTCGATCGAGGCTTATCTTCGCCATCGCGGAGGGCCCGCAGGCTGTCCATCGCGTTGGTCGTCTCATTTGCGGTCCTGTTCTCGGCCGCGGTGTTGGCCTGGATCCTGGGCGTCGGATCGAAGGAGGACGGCAGGAACGAGCCAAAGTCCGCCCAGCCCGATCCCGTCGGGAATCGCCCGGGGGCGAATCCGGTCCCGGCAACCTCCGCAAAGGCCCCCGACGAGCCCCAGGAGAAGATGCCCGAGCGGTCTCCAGAATTCACCCGATTGGTGGAACTGCGCGCCTATATCATCTGGGATCGGAGTGGCCGCCCCGAGGGTCTGGCGGGCCAGGCGGTCAAGGAAAAGAACTGGTTGGCAGCCGAACGTCAGAGCCAGGCGGACATCGAGGACCGGGCCTACCAAATCTGGGTCAAGCAGGGTCGTCCGACGGGAGCCGCCGGCGAGGCCGTCAAGGAGGAGAATTTTCAAGCTGCCGTGGCCGAGCTCCTGCAGGAGACCGAAGATGATCTGCGTCGACACCCAATTCCCTAACGCGGCCTTCGGCCGCAACCCAATCGGGATTCCGGATTCGAGATTCCGGATTCCCGAAGGGGAATGATCCGGGAATCGGGAATCTCGAATCCGGAATTCGGAATCCCCAGAGGCGCGGACGGCGAGGGATCCTTCGGAGGAAGACCCTAGGATCGAGTCGATCCGTCCCATCTATAGCAACTCGCCGATGGAACACCCAAAGAGAGGGTCGAAGTACGACTCATGAAGCCGGTAGATCGTCAGCTTGCGTTCGCTCGTGGCCTGTTTCGCGAATCGAACGATGCCTTCTTCCTGTTCGATCCCCGGACCCGGGCCATCGTAGACCTCAATCCCGTTGCCCAGCGGCTGACGGGACTGAAGAAGGACGTGGCCTGCTCGATGCGCCTGGAAGACCTCTTCTCGAGCTCGGGTGCTAATGGCCTGGAGCGACTCACCCAGGCCCTGGACCAGACCGGCTTTTTCCATTCGCGAGAAGGATACTTCCTCCGGAGGTCGTCGAAGGAGGATTTGCCGGTCAACCTCAGTGTGAGCCGGATCCACACCGAGCCCGAGGCCGTCGGGCTCGTCGTGGCGCGCGACATCAGCGAGCGCATACGTGCCGAGGAATCGCTCAAGCAGGTCGAGACCCGCTACAAGAGCCTGATCGCATCGACCGGCGTGATGGTCTGGGAGGTCGACGCCAGCGGCGTCCTGCTCTCGATCAGCCCAGGATTCGAGGACATCACGGGCTGGTCGCCGGGTGATTGGATCAGTCGGCGACTCGAGGGGCTGCTCCACCCCGATGATCGCGACGCCTCGACCCGAATGCACGAGCGTACCTTGCAGAGCGAGACGGTCCCCCGCTATGAACTGAGGCTTCAGACCAGGTCCGGCGGTATCCTGGACTGCGAGTCGCTGCTGGTCAGCCGGATCCGGGAGGGCGCCGCCGATCGCGTCCTGGAGGTCATCCGCGACATTACGGAAGAGAAGCGGATCTCCCGGGCCGCTCAGGAGGCAGAGGCCCTGCGCCAGGCCAAGGAGGCCGCCGAACAGGCCAATCGGGCCAAGAGCGAATTCCTCTCCAGCGTCAGCCATGAGATCCGGACACCCCTGACCGCGATCCTGGGATTCATCGAATTGCTGGATGAACATCCCTACTTGCAAGCTGGCCCCGACGACATCCCGGGACACCTCGCCACCATCCACCAGAATAGTCGATTAATGCTCGCGCTGATCGACGACCTCCTCGACATCTCGCGGATCGAGGCGGGCGAGCTCCGCGTGGAGCGTGAGCCCTGCTCGCCGGAGGCGATCGTCGCGGAGGTGGTCGGATCGCTCCGTGGCAAGGCAGAATCCAAGAATGTGCAGCTCGATGTGCAATTCGTCGGCGCGATCCCCCCGGCCATCGCCTCCGATCGCCTGCGACTCCGGCAGATTCTCGTCAACCTGCTGGACAACGCGATCAAGTTCACCGAGCACGGTGCGGTGCGGCTGACGGTCCAGTTGATCGATCAGCCTGACTCCGATCCTTCGCTTCAATTCGTGGTGGCCGACACCGGCATCGGTGTGACGTCGGCCGAGCTGGCTCGCCTGTTCGAGCCCTTCTACCGGGCCGGCTCCGCGGCCGTGGATCGGCCGGCCGGTACGGGGCTGGGACTGGCAATCTGCGAGCGCCTGGCCCGGCGGCTCGGAGGCGATATCGACGTGCAGAGCACTCCGGGTTCGGGTTCGATCTTCACTCTCTCCATCCCGGCTGGCCCGCTCGACGAGCACGGCGGTTCGCGACAACGGGCAGATTCCTCGAGGACGTCTCCCCTGACATCGGCTCCAACGCCCTCACCCCGCCTCGATGCCCGAATCCTGGTGACCGACGATAACGAGGCGAATCAGCAACTGATTGGCATTCGCCTGATCCGTGCCGGAGCCGAGGTCGTGACAGCCCTCAATGGCCAGGAAGCCCTCGATCGGGTCCGCGAGTCCATCGAGGAGGACCGGCCCTTCGATGTCCTGATCATGGACATGCAGATGCCGGTGCTCGACGGCTATGAGGTCGTGCGCCGGCTCCGCGCCGGAGGCTTCACCACCCCGATCATTGCGGTCACCGCGTACGCGATGAGCGACGATCGGGAAGAGTGCCTGAGGCTGGGCTGTGACGACTTCATCAGCAAACCGATCGAGTGGGATCGTTTCTTCGCCAAGTTGATCCGGGTTCTGGGTGGTCCAGGCTAAGACGAGGGAAGCTCCGCCCAGTAACGATTCCTCACACCGGATCAGTGGGTATTCAAAGGGGATCGGGATCAGCGGTGAAGTCAGAGAGGAAGGCGCCAGACGATCACGCGCGGGATGCCGAACTTCCCGGATTGGCTCGAGTCAGCCAGATCCGATACGGCTCGAGGGCAAAAGAACAGCGTCGGTTCTGACTCCCCGCAGAGCAAGAACTTGACAAGTTCAGGACCGAGGAACGTTGATCCTCCAGGCAGCGAGTTCACCCGGCTGAATCTCCCGCGCGGAGCCGATCCCCGACTTGATGCCACCGCCGACAGCCGATAGAATCAAACTTGTGGTTGGTCAGACTTGTCAGAGAAACCGCGTGATATGGTCAGAAAACCAGGGAATACCCGGGGACCCTGTCACACTCGGGTTCGCCGCAAGTCGTTAACTAATCAGTCCTGGGGATGTAGCTCAATTGGTTAGAGCACCGGCCTGTCACGCCGGAGGTTGCGGGTTCGAGCCCCGTCATCCTCGTTCGAATGGGAGCAGGATCTCAGTTTCATGAGCATTGGATTCGTCCCGTGCTGATGGATGGGGTCGTCCTGTGGGCCGGCTGTCGGGGCTTCTTGGCAGAATGTGACCCGGCAGCCGGTTCCTCTCCTCACTCGAGCCGCCGCACGTACGCGTTGAAGATACGGCCTGGATTCTCGACCCCGGGGCAGCGGGCGCGGCGCACCCGTCCCAGACCCGCTTCGGGTCAATCTCGCCGGCCCGGACCCGGCGGCCGATCTTGCGGTAGAAATCGAGCGATCCCGGGTCCTTCAGTTCCTCGCTCAGGCGACGGGCCAGCGTCTCGATCGGTCCCGGCCCGGCGATGCGCCGGCAACGATCGGCCAGGCCCTGGATGGACGGCCGGTCAGGAGGCGCCGGCGCGGCGGCGACCTTGGGGGCGATCGATTCCACGCGCGGAGTCTCGGGCGGCAGCTCGGGCGATTCGAGCGAGGCCAGCAACCCGAGAGCATGCAGCCGTTGGCAGGAGGCCGGAATCCGGATCGCGGCCCGGGGATCCTGGCAGGCGCTCGAGGTCGGCAATCTTCTGGCGGAGCTGCTCCGCCGAGAGTCCGGCCAGCTCCGCGTCGACTCCATCGACCACCGAGGCTGGAGGCATTGGGATTGGGGGAGGGGCTTCGCAGGACGGAGGGTCCGGCCCTCGCGTGCGATCCTCCGATGCTGTGAAAGATCCAACGTTAACGTTAAATCTCTCTGGAATTCCTGTATTAAAAGGGGCCTCGGACGCAACCCCTTGACCAGGAGCGTTCTCCGTTTTCGGAAGGCGCACGCCGGGCACGCGCCTTTGCATGCAATCGCGCGCACCGGGCGCCGCCTTGCCTCGCCAGCCGCCTGGCCCCGCGAACCGGGCACGAATCCGATGTAGAGGAGCCGGATCGTCCGTTTCCGGGCGTGGCCCTCGACCCGGATATAAGGATGGTCGATGCCGGGCGGGTTCTCGGTCTTCAGCCAGTGGAGCAGACGGTTGACCGAGCCCACATGGAGGTGGGTCGCCTCGGCGATCTCCTCATTCGTCCCGCGGAAGGGATTGCCGGGCGCCGAGTGGTTGACCAGGTAGCAGTACACCTTGAGCCAGCCAGGGACCATCGTCCCCTCGAAGATGAGGGGCTGCGGAACGCCCGTCCAGAATGCCAGGGTCGGAGCGGAAGTCTCGGGAGGTAGGGCGGCCGGTTGAAAGCCGGGGAGATAGGAAGTGGTCACCCCTCACCCCCCGGATAGGCCAGGCCGTAAAGGGTGAAATCGCGACGGCACCGGATGCCGTCCTTCTCGATGATCTCCGATTGCTCGAGAGGCTCAACGCATCCCGCGACGATCAGGATCCGGAGGGTGTCGCAGAGCAGGGTCGCGCTGACCGAGCGGAGCCCCGCCGCACTGGCGGAACTCCCTCAACTCGATCCAACGGCCGATGCTGGCCAGGTATGCGAGGACGCGAGCCTCGCAGGTTTCAAGGGAAATCCGGCTACCGTCGCTTGCGATTGGCTGGACGGGCGGATATACTTCGGAAGCACAATGCGCACGGGGGACGGTCGAGCCCCGTGGGCGGGTCGAAGAGGTCATCTCTCGATCCTGTGTGACGCCGGAATCGGGGCTTCTTGGCAGAATGTGACCCGATTAAGGCTGGTGAAAGAAGTCGATCACTTCACGGAACATGTCTCCAGGAGTTCGCGGACGGGCACGATGCCCGACCGTCATAGTTTAGCATGCCTTTTTAGGTTCCCCATCTCAGCCAGATTAACGGGAACCTTGTCCGGCCCGGCACGGCCGGACCACCCAACCTTAATCACATCTGCGCAAGTCCGCCAGAGCTTACTTCCTCGGCACTCGGAAAGATCGGGCGAGATCCGCGATCAGCCGGGTCGGATCGACGGCCTCGGTCGCCTCCCCCGAGAGGATCTCATGGCAGACGTCACACCGGTAGAACTGCCGGGTCCGAACGATCCCGTCCGGACTGCTGGCCTTCCCCTGGCCGGACTCGATCAGGTTGCCGGGACAGGGGTCGCCGGCGGTGAATTCGGAATGCTTCATAGCTTGTGAACCCTTCCGTGTCTGAGGAGGGTCAGGGCGGCCTCCAGTTGCACGATGATCTGGGCCTCATCCACTTCTTCCGGGCACGTTACCACGATCTCGTAATCCTGCCGATGGTTGCCCGGCCAACCCAGTCCGAGGACGACCGACGGGGTTGCATCCTGGCTCGCCAGGAACGTGCCCCAGCGATCGAATCGATCGGCGATACACTCCTTGATTTTCTGGGGCGTCATAGCTTGCTCCGTTTCTTGATGAGCAGGATCGCGTCCTGGAGCATACCGATGATGTGCTCCGGCGGGACGTCCTCCGGAGTGCAGATGACCAGCCGCCCGCGCACGGGTGAACCCGGCCAGGAGGATCGGCCTGGCACCCTGACGGTCCATCTCATCGCCCCATGTCTCGATGCGGTCGTCAACTTTGGCCCTTGCCATCGTGTTTCTCCCTCCATGAGGTTGACGGATAAAATTCATCGAGATATACCCTGACCTCGCACATCACCTCCAGCAACTCGCTCCCTTCGTGGCCGATGTGGTCGTACCCACGGATCGCCTTCCAGAGCTGGGTAAGCAAGGCCATGGGCTGGCATTCGGAACACACGTCGGGCTCGACCCAGTAGCAACCGCCGGCACAGGCATGGTTCTCCGTGCAGCCACAAATACGGCAGGCTGGCTCCTTTTTCGGCGCACGTCGCCTAGTCACCATTACGGTTCCCTCCCCAGTCGCGACCGACCGGCTCGGGCTGGAGGGCGGTCAGCTCGTGGTAGAGGTCCTGGACCTCCTCGTCCTGGAGCTGGGTCCACATCGTCGGGTAGCCTCGACTCTTCGCGAGTTCCTTGGCGACCTGCTGGACGGCCCGCGGCTTCTTGTACAGCCAGCCCGCGAATTGCTTGCCATTCCGGGCGCGGATCCTGGTACCGGCCATCCGACCGGCCGTTGCCGTTGCCGTTACCATTCCTGGCCGGCTCGGGTTCCCGCCGCGGTGGCGGCCGACGGTCCGGGTCCTCCGGGGCACTATCCGGCGGCCGGCGCGGCGGCGGTCCGGGCCCGGGCCCGGGGCTGGACTGGCAGAGCCGATGCCAGAGGGCAATCAGCTCGTCGTCGTCGATGGTGATTGTGATTTTCAACTGTCTTCCCTCCTCACGTAGATCGATACTGCAGAATAGCTGTATCCGTACAAGGTCCGAAGGATCTGGCGAAGTCCCCACAATGACGGCGCAGTCGCAAATGGTTCCCAATCCCCATCGCGATAAGGATCATCTGCGACATCATAGATCTCAATGTCGTCAGCGCCATCTTTCAATGGGCCTTTGCTTTCCGTTCTTTCTGCGCTTCCGGCGCTGCCGGTCCCGCGTCCGTCGGCACGACACCGGCGGCAATATAGTCCACTCGTCCAGTCGCAAATCTCCCGACCCGCTGGCGTACTTCGCGGCCCGGACCGCCGCGATCCGCTGGCGGACAGCCCGTACATAACTCAGACCGCCGAGCGACGCCAGCTCCCCGCATCGCTCGCAGCGGTCCATGTAATCCATCCCCTCCCTGGTCGTGATAAAGGTCTCACGGAAGAGGATATGTTTTTCCTCTTTCCTGTCGAGGACGCCCCGGAATGGCTCCGGGGCGTCGCGCGTTCCTGTCCAGTGGCTCATGGTCATCACCTCTCGAAGTAATAGAGCACTTCGGGGATGACGCCGCTGATCGCCAGATGGTCCTCATGCTCCATCGCCGGAAGGCTCCAGCGATCGCCGAGGGCCTTGATCGGGAATTCCGGGACCACCTCGGTCCGGCCGTCCGGATAGACCGAGGTCTGGAGTAGGAGCACGACGAGGGCGTATCGCTTCCGCCGCCGATGCCCGCCCATCCAGGCGACAGCATCAGAGCGGGTGCGGAATGCGGTCAACCGCTTCGGCTCGCGCTTGAGGAGACCAGCCGATCCACTTCCCAGCATGCGTAGAACATCACCCCTCCTCACCGCGCCGAGAAGGTCCCGGCCAGCGCATCGGCATGGCCCCGGTCGTACTCCGCCGCCCGCCACTCCGTTTCCATCGCCTCGAAGCGATCCTCGAACTCGGCCGGGGTCGAGGCGCACGCTGAACCGCACGAGCTGGGCCAGCCGGTCGAGCTGACCCGCCAGCCAGTCGCCGAGGGCCGTCTGGCGATGCCGCATCAGCCCGGCCTCGAAGGTGACCCGCTCCGCCAGCACATCGGGGCCGGTCGGCTGCGGTGCGCGGGTCGGTCCCGGGCTGTCGGTCCATCTCCTCGATCGACCGCTGATACTCGGCCTCATAGGCTTCATCCCGGTCCTGACCGACCGAGGGGATCATCTCCTCCCCGTCGAAGATGTCGGCGTCGTCGTCGGCCTCCGGGGGCAGGTAGACCCGGGCGAGCTTCCGTTCGCGGGACTCGCGGCGTCCCTTCCGGAGGGCCGCCCGTGCGCCGCGGAGATCGGCCGGCTCGAGGTCGGCCGTGCGGACCAGGTCGGCCAGCGCCGTGCCGTAGCGGACCGAGGAGAGGATCACGTTGCGGGCTCCATCGCTGTAGCCCTCCTCGCACAGGAAAACGGCGAGGGGGATCAGGTTGTCCTGGAGGTAGGGCCGGCTCCGCAAGACCTGCTGGACAGGGGTACGGGCCTGGGTTAGACTACTCACTAGATTCTCCTTCCGACAAGGGGCGAATCCCGGCCCATGCGGCGTCTGAATCACGCTGCACGGGCCTTTTTTCGTGCCCTCTACCCGGGGACGGCGCATGGTGGCTGACCGCCGCCCCGGGCGTCGGACCGGAACGACCGGCCGACAGTGGTATGATAACTTTTCTGGTGATCGAGTCAATATGAATCACAGAAAATATTCCTGTCCTCTTTACTCAATTCGGATTTGGTGTATCATTGTGCAGAGTGCGATCGGGATTCTGGCCTGTTAAACTACTAGCCTGTGATCGAAATGGAGCACTGGCCCATGACCGGAACCGCAATGATGGCAAAGCGTAGGGGCAGGCCGAAGACTTCCGAGCACGACGACGTCACGGTGCGATCGATCGCGGGGTGGCACGGAGATTGAAAGCCATCGCCGACTACCGCAATATTTCCGTGGCAGAATTACTCACGAGCGTCGCGCAGGTTCCGGTTGATCGGATGTTTGCCCAGATGTTGCGCAAGATGGAGGGGCCGAAGGGTTAAACGAGAGAGACAGGGTCGGGATCATGCAGGTCTTCTGTCCGCTATGCCGGATGGGGTTTATACTCCAGCGTCCTGCCAACAACGGCGATTTGATTCGTTGTCAGCATTGCTATCAGGGTTTCTGCTATCCTGGACTCCAGCCGGGCCGAGCTCCGGCGGTCTCGCAGCCTGCCTCGCCGATGGTTCCGTCTCGGGATAAGGAGTGTCCCTTCTGCGGCGAGGAGATCAAGGTCAGTGCGAAGAAGTGTCGCTACTGCGGTGAGACCTTGGATCCCATTCTGCGATCGATCCAGGAGGCCACGCGGACGGCTGCCAAGGAGTCGTCGGTCACCCCGTCGACCGCGGCGATCATGAGTTTGTTCATCCCCGGACTAGGGCAGGTGATGCGGGGTGATGTGCCGAAGGGGATTTGCTGGATGCTCGGAACGTTTCTTGGTTATGTTTTCTTGATCATACCGGGCTTTGTAGTCCACATCCTTTGCATCCTGGATGCCGGCAAGAAGGATGAATAGCCCCGCATAACTATGGGATATTCGCGATGAATGGCGTCGGCCCGGCGGATGAGAAAGCCCTTGCGGTCCTGATGCTGCTATTCGTCGGCCTTGGCCTCTTCATGGCCTATCGATGGACGGAAAGAAAACCACTCCTGCCCGGCAAGCTCGCTCCATCAAGCTGAGGCGCTGGCACTGGGTTGCGATCGCCTTCGGGACCCTGGCCGTCATCGGCAAGGTGGCGCTCTCGCGAGAACCATTCCGCCGTCATTATCACGGGTGATCAGGTTACGCTCATCCGCACGACTCGGCAGGCGGTCCTTGTCGCGACTTCGGCGTGGGATGAGTTCGTCTCGGCCGAGTCCGCCAATTCGGCGGACCTGCTGGCCAGTTCGTCATGCAAGGGAAATTAATCCTGGTCCCGCACGGAACGCCGGCTGTCGTCATCGACTCGGGATTCACGTCGTTCCATGTTATGATCAAAGGAGAAGAGATGTTCGGCCGCGAAGGATGGGTGACCCGGGGCAACGTGGTCAAGGCCGAGCCTTAAAGAATCCTCCAGAAAGGCGAAGGTCAATCGTGCCAACCAAACGTTTCCAGAACATGATCGGCCTGCTCATCTGTGCGGCGCTGGTGCCGACTACCCACTGGATGACGCGGGCCGCGATGCCGCGGCAGCAAAAGCCCAAGGCGAAGGCCAAGCCCACGCGGAAGATTGTGGTCAATAACGATTACAAGATCGATCTCTCGGTGAAGGACGGGATCGCGATCGCCAAGGCCAAACCCTTCCATCGAACCCGCCGCGTTTCGCCTCCGGTGGTTCGTCGCGATCTACGACCTGAAGGCCCGCAAGACCGTGGACCGGGTGGTCTATCCGGACAATGAGATCCTGCTCAAGCCCGGCCCACAGGCCGGTGGAATCGACGATCCGGCAGCGGCTCCCGGTGCTGGAGGGCACGTTCCGCGTCTCGGCCGGGCTCCTCGAGGTGCGGCCCGACGGCTCGACC
>CAWJTV010000004.1:0-68424 GCA_963845755.1 uncultured Planctomycetota bacterium | reverse complement strand
TCCCCAACCCGATTACGATCGATACCCATGACACCACCGAATTCCTCAGAAACTTCTTGTTCGGCGCGACGGACGCGGCTGATCCGACTGGCTGAAGCCTATGGCGTCCAGATCGCCGGCGCCGGGGTTTGCCGGGGCCACTCGGCGCCGGCCGACTTCCTCGAGTCGTGGGTCTTCGATCGGCCGCCGCTGTCGCTGGTCCACGGTCCGCGCGGCGGCGGCAAGAGCTATCTCGTGGCCTTCGCCACCCATCTGGCCTCGATCCTGCACGACGGGCACGGGACCAAGATCCTGGGCGGCTCGGAGGCCCAGGCGGCGCAGGTCTTCCACGCACTTCAGGACTTCCGCCACTGCGAGGCGCTGGGCGGCTATGATCCGTTCACGGACTTCAACGCCACGTCGGCCCGGTATGAGACCGGCTCCGACGTGTCGTACATCCCGGCCAGCGCGAAGCGCGTGCGCGGTCCGCACGTGCCGACCTTGCGGCTGGATGAAGTTGACGAGATCGACCCGGAGATCCGCGAGGCGGCCGTCGGCATGGCCCTTCAGCGGCAGGGTGTCCCCTCCTCCATCACGATGACCTCCACGTGGCATCGCGTCGCCGAGCCCATGGCCGAGCTGGTCGATCGGGGGCAGGCCGGCGCCTTCCCGACGCACCAGTTCTGCGTCTTCGAAGTGCTCGAACGCTGTCCGGAAGAGCGGAGCGGCCCGAACCTGGAACGGTGCCCGGAATGCCCGATCCGGAAATGGTGCCACGCCGACCTCGGCAGCCACCCGTCCGGGCTGCCGAAGGCCAAGCGCTCCCGGGGGCATTACACCATCGATGACCTGATCGCCAAGACGGCCGCGGTCAGCCTGCCGGTGTTCGAGAGCGACTACCTCTGCCTCAGGCCCAAGGCGGCCGGGGTGTGGTTCACCATGTTCGACGAGGCGGTCCACGTGACCGAGAAGGCCGAGTATCGGCGGGACCTCCCCGTCCACGTGGCGGTCGATCCGGGCGTCCATACCGGAGCCGTGTGGCTCCAGGTCCAGCGCGCGCTCGATGGCACGCCGCACGCGATCAACGTCTTCGGCGACTTCTACTCGTTCGATGCCGGACCGGAGGCCAATGCCCGCGCCGTGATGCGGCAGACCCAGTCGCTGTGCGGGGTCGGGCTGCCCACGTGCCGGTTCTCGATGGACTCCTCGTCCAAGCAACGCACGGCCGTCGGCGTGGTCGTGCTGGGCGAGTACGAGCGCGTGGGATGCCAGGGCCGGACCGGCATCGAGATGTGGCCCGTGACGCTCAAGGTGGATGAGCTGGCCCTGGTGGAGGCGCTGCTGCGATCGGCCGACAACAAGGTGCGGCTGACCATCCATCCTCGCTGCAAGGCCTTGATCCGGGCGCTCCAGACGTACCAGCGGGCCAAGCGCGGGACCGTGCTCCTCGACCGGCCCAAGGACGAGCAGCACGAGTACGGTGAGGATCTCATCGACCCGCTGGCCGGCGCCCTCAAGCTGGAATTCCCCATCGGACGCAAGCCGCCGCCCCAATTTCGGAGCTATCGACATTAGTCGTCGGTAGTCGGTAGTCGATGGTCAGTGAGTAAGCCGATCGGATGGGGTCGCATTTGCCTTTTCGGACCACTGACCACTGACTACGGACTACTGGAGCGAAGCGACTGCTCAGATCCCCAGCACGCGATCGCGGGCGGTGACCTCCCATTCATCGACGAGCGCGCCGTCCTCGATGACGGACGCGCGTCGATGGAGCGCCATGGTCGGGCAGATATGCGTGGGCATGGCCAGCATCGGGGTCCCGATCGGGAAGGCCTCGGCCCGCGACGTCTCGACCACCAGGTGCTCTTCGCTGTGGTTGACGGGCCGGGCGTCGTCGAGATCCAGCAGCCGGACGCGCGGGCCGGCCGGGTCGGCGGCCACGGCCTTGTGGCCGAGATCGAGGCAGAGCCGACCGGGTTGGGGATGGCTGATCACGCGGGTCAGGAGCAAGGCGGCGGGTGTGAAGGCGAGGTCCGGATATTTCGTCGAGTAACCATGGTCGTTCAGGATACACGTGCCGGGTGAGCATTCGATGCCGGGAATGTCGAGCTCGGCGTAGATCGGGAACGTCGGCGTCCCGCCGACGACCATCCTGGGGACGGCCAGGCCCCGTTTGAGGAGCCGCTCGCGGAGCGCCAGGGCGCGTTCCATGCCGGGCTGGGCCGAGTTTCGTCGTTCCTCCCGATCGCTGTCGTGGACCTGTCCGTCGTAGGCGTGCAGGCCGTCCGCGACCAGGTTGGGGAGCCGGTTGACCAGCGCGTAGAGCTCGGCCGCCGGCTCACCCGGCTCGATACCGGTCCGGCCCATCCCGATCTCCAGGTCGATCAGGACCGGGATGGAGCGGTCGAGTCCCTCGGCGGCCGCCGAGAGCGCCGCGCCGAGTCGGGATGATCGACGGTCGCGCGAAACGTCGTATGGCGATAGCCCCGGACCAGGTGGGCGAACCGTTTCAGGTTGGGCCCGACGAGCGGATAGGACAGCAGGATATCCGTCCCGCCGGCCGCCGCGACCATCTCCGCCTCGGCGATGGTCGCGCACTTGTGCTTGCGGATGCCCAGCGATTCGGCCAGCCGGACGATCTCGGCCATCTTGTGGGTCTTGACGTGCGGACGGAGCCGCTCTGCACCCCGGGCCATCGCGATCATGTCCAGGAGGTTCTGTCGCAACCGGTCGCGATAGATCAACAGCCCCGGGCTCAGCAGTTCGGAAGCGTCACGAAGCGTATAGCGCGAATGCATCATGGGATGCAGACTCCATTGTGGGACACGCCGGTCGGTTCCGGATAGCTTACAAAAGACCGACGGCGACGACGAGTCGAGAGGAGGCCGGGGATGTTGAGGGATCAGCGTTATGGGACGCCGGACTTCTCGGACTGCTGCACGGGTGAACCATTAATCGCCGCTTCGCCTGATGGCTGTAACATGTCGTTGAGTACGTCAACTGCGGAGCGGTCTTCGAAGTGAGCTAGCTCGCTCACCAGGTCGATCATGCGTTGGAGCATCGGCCCTTGATCGGTCTTTAGAGGCACGAGGAGGGTCGGCATGTCGTCTCGCTCACCCGGTCCTTCGAACACTTCGAGTATCGGGTTGTTGGCGGGGCCCAGGGAGTTCCAGCCGCGACGTGTCAGGTAGGCCCTCGCCTCCGCCGGCCCGAGCTGCACGATGCGCGGATCGATCCAGGGGTTACGAAACTTCATGGCATTTTCCTTTCTTGGAGGCGTTGCATGATCGTGCGTACCGACTCCACCGAGAACACGTTCACAAGCGGGATCCCGACGCGGATCGTGCTCCGCGCCGACGTCTCGGCGTAACCATGCAGTGATAACCAGTAGGCACAATGCCGGATCGCCAGTTCATCGGGGGACTGGATCACCCACTCGGCTTCCTCTTCTGGCATGATGAGCACCACGAGGATGCGCGGACAGAACGTCTCCGTGGTTCGCAGGTCATTGTAAGTCTCCACGTCCAGATCCATCTTGACCTCGGTCTCGGTCACGCTCGCCCGAGTCGTACTGCGCAACTGGAGATCCACTTGTATGCTGGTGTCGCGATGCCGGCGACCTAGAACCGCAACACTTCTCAAGGACAGATCGATGCCATAGTCCGGGTCAGGCCTGCTGCTGAGTAAACCAGCCTGTGCGGCGATGGCATGGACATAAGCCCGGCACAGCAGTTCCTGACGATGTTGCCTCGTTATCACCGATCCGCCTCCTTGCCGCTCGGCCGTGACTCCTCGCCACTGATCTGACCCCACTGCGTATCGTACCACACCGACCGCGTCCTGTGGCGACAACCTCGACGGGAGTGAAACAGAGCCACAGTGCTCTGCTTGTTGCTCCGAGCGGAGAGAGAGTGGCTGCGAAACGCGCGATGGCCCCGGTTTTCTCGCCCGGGTTTTCTCGGCTTTCGCGTGTTGCCGGTTTTCGAGCGGGCGGCGACGACGAGCCGATTCGGACTGACCGGGTCTTGATGATATCGTGCGCCCGGTCAGCGACTGGCATGATGTCTTCTATAGCACCGTCCTGGTTTGACAGACTCGTGCACGCGCTTCGGGAAGACAAGCCTCAACGTTTTGGTGGCAGGAGCTTGACGACCGCGGCGGTCATGGCGCGGATTCCGGTGGCGATGCTGGGGCTTGGGTCGGGGTGGTACCGGGACGAGTGCAGGGCGGGCAGGTCCTCGTGCTTCGCCCGCGACGCGTCGAGGCGCGCCGCGTCGATCGTGCCGATCCAGAACATGCAGATGGGTACGCCGCCTTCGCTGTAGAGGGCGAAGTCCTCGGCGCCCATGACGGGCGCCGCTTTCTTGACGTTCGCCGCACCGAGGGTCTCGACGAAGGCCGGCACCACGCGTTCGACCAGTTCCGGCGTGTTGATCGTCGGCATGGTCGACTCTTCGACCACGACGGTCGGTTCGGCGCCTGGTGCCGCCTGGGCCAGCGCAGCGACGCGCCGCTGGATCCCGGTGATGAGCTGCTGGCGGACGAGTTCGGAGAAGGTTCGTAGGGTCAATTGAAGCTTGACCTCGTCGGGGATGATGTTGTGCTTGGTCCCGCCGTGGATCGAGCCGACAGTCACCACGGCCGGCTGGGTGGGCTCGACTTCCCGGCTGACGATCGTCTGGAGGTCGACGACCACCATCGCGGCCAGGACGATCGGGTCGACGGTCCGATGTGGCCAGGCACCGTGGCCGCCTTTGCCGCGGATGGTGATCGCGACCGACGTCGAGCTCGCGAGCATGGGGCCCGGACAGTAGAACACGCTGCCGACGGGTTCCTGGGCGTTACAGTGGAGCGCCAGGGCATAATCCGGCTTGGGGAAGCGCGAATACAGGCCGTCGTCGAGCATGATGCGGGCGCCGCCGACGGCCTCCTCGGCGGGCTGCGCCACCATCACGACCGTCCCCGACCAGCGATCCTTGTGATCCGTCAGCCATCGTGCCGTACCGATGAACGAGGTCATGTGGACGTCGTGGCCGCAGGCGTGCATGACGCCGACGGACCGCCCGGCCTTGTCGGTCGTCTGGGCCTTGCTCGCGTACGGCAGGCCGGTTTCCTCCACGACGGGCAGCGCGTCCATATCGGTCCGGACCAGGACCACCGGCCCGGGACCGTTCTTCAGGATGCCGACCACTCCGAGCTTCCCGACTCCCGGGGTCACCTCGGCGCCGGCCTGACTCAACTCGTCGGCGATTCGCTTCGCGGTCTCGTGCTCCTGGAACGATAGCTCGGGATGCGTATGCAGGTGCGTGTACAGGCCGAGCAGGCCCTGTCGGTGTTGCGCGATCCAGGGATCGTCCGGCGGTGGCTCGGCACCGGCCCGCGTCGGCCCGGCGAGCGAAGCCACACTCAGGGTCAGGAGGAGGATCGCGACCGGGGAAGGGGCGACCGTCGGGAACTGTCCGCGATGGAGCCAACTGCGCATGATCGGTCCTCAGACAGGAAGGTTTCGTCCATTCGACGACGCGAAGCGATCACTCGAAGCCCATCTGCTTCTGCCAGGCCATGGCCTTAGCGTGCTCGGCCTCGGGAATCCGGCCGCAACGCTGGTAGATGACCGAGAGCGCCGTGTAGCTGAACGTGTCTTCCGGCTCCAGCTCGACGACTTTCTTGGCGTGTTCGATCGCCTTGTCGGCCTCGGCCAGATCGGCGTAGAGTTTGGCGAGCAGGCCGTGGCCCAGGGCAAACCCGGGATCCAGGGCGATCGCCTCCTCGAGCTTCGCGATGGCGCCCGGCTTGTCGCCCTGATCGCGCCGATCGGTGGCCTCGTCATAAAGTTGGTTGGGAGTTGACATCGCGACGGGTCCTGTCTTCAAAAGAGGTCGTAACCATCGGGAACCATTCTAGAGGTTGGTTTCCCGGTCCGCCAGTCTCCGCGGCATCGTCTTCCGGGCTGCGATGCCCCTGGGACGACGGCGGGGCGGCCGGTCACGTCCGGCCGGAACCGGCCGCGAGCCGGAAGTCGGCATGGAGTTTGCGGTTCGTTCTCTTGAGTCGGTCGTGCGCGGGTCCAGGCTCGATTGCGAGCCTGGGTTCCTCTATAATGCTGTGGGATCGAGCTCGAAGGTTCTTGATCCGAATGTGTCGGGTCATCGGCTGCGAGACACAGCAGGATTGCGGTCGAGAGCTTCCGTTCGTGATTATGCATCAGGGCGAGAAGGGATCGAGCCAATGTTGTTGGCTCGACGGGGCTGGCCGCGGGACGAGATCGAATCGTGAGCTGCGCCGATCGTTTGGGAGAACTCCGATGCGACTGTCGTTTCTGGATGAGGGGCCCGGCCCGGCCGTCGTCTTGCTCCATGGCTTCCCCCTCAGTAATGCGATGTGGAAGGAGCAACTGACCGGGGTCGGCTCGATGTACCGGATCATCGCACCGGACTTGCGCGGGCATGGCGATTCGCCGGCACCGGACGGCGTCTACACGATAGACGAGATGGCGGATGACGTGATCGAGCTCCTCGATCGGTTGGGCCTGAGTGTCCCCGTGGTGGTCGGCGGGTTGTCGATGGGCGGGTACGTTGCGTTATCGCTGGTGGTGCGCTATCCCACGCGGGTCCGCGGCTTGATGTTGATGGATACCCGCGCCGGCGCGGACACTCCGGATGCGGCCGAGAAGCGCGAGGAGACGGCGCAGGCGGTCCTCGCCGCGGGGAACGTCACGGCGGTGGTCGAGTCGATGGTCCCGAAACTCTTCTCGAAGAAGACGATCGATGAACGCGCGGAGCGGGTGGCTTTCCTGCGCGAGGCGATGGAAAAGAACACGCCGCGGGGGATCGCCGGGGCGCTGCGGGGCATGGCGATCCGACCGGATCGCCGCGACGATCTGGCCAGGATCCAGGTTCCGACTATCGTCCTGGTCGGGGAGGACGATGTCATCACGCCTCCGACCGAGGCGCTGGCGCTTACCGATGCGATCGAAGGGGCTCGCCTTGAAGTCATCGCCAACGCCGGGCACATGGCCCCCTATGAGAATCCCGCGGTGGCCAACGCGGTGATCTTGAGGTTCCTGGAAGGCCTGGATCGCTAGCCTGGATTCCCATGGAGGCAAAAACGGGGTAGGCTACGACGCAATCCATAAACGAAGCAAAATTCGTCGAAGTGGGTTTTCCCCTGGATTTCAAGTGGTTCTGGCTTGAAACGGCTCATCGAAACGCCTCTCTCGATGTTAGGTGATCCGTAAACTGAAAAAAGAGCATCCACGGTGTCAACTCAATGCATCCACTGTGGTGAATTCGATAGATTTGTCGCAAGAACCCCTTGTTTTCCAGGAGGAAGTGAGATTCGATCGACGAACATATCATCCATGGTGATCAAGTTAACTTAGTGGGAGACCCACCTTTAACTCTTGGAGGAGCATAACCAGTTCCGAGGCGAAAAGCTGAGTATCGCGGGCTTTTTTCCAATCATGCGGCAACAAATGTTAGCCCAATCTGCCTCCATGGGAATCCAGGCTAGGGCGTCGATCGGGGCGAAGACGGTCGAAACGACGCTGTCGCGATCCGGAAGTCTCGCCAATGGAGAGAACTCGTCCTCGTGGGACGAAAGGAAGAGGTTCCCGAAATGGTTCGATCGAAGGAGATCTACAACCGATGGCGCTTGGGACAGGCGACTCACTCATCACGACATCGCAGCAACTCCAGGGGCTGATCGACCACTTGCGGTCGATCGGCCGCTTCGCGTTTGATACGGAATTCGTCTCCGAGGAGACGTTTGAACCGGTCCTCTGTCTGATCCAGGTGGCGACGCGCGAGCGGCTGGCGCTGGTCGACCCCCTGGCGGTCCGCGACGTGTCGGCCTTCTGGGAGGTCGTCTGCGACCCGGCGGTCGAGGTCGTGATGCACGCGGCCGGCGAGGACCTGAGGATCGGCTTGATCAAGACCGGGAAACTCCCGCGCCGGGTCTTCGACGTCCAACTGGCGGCGGGACTGGTGGGACTGAGCTACCCGCTCTCGCTGGGGAACCTCGTCGGCCAGGTCCTGGGGGTGAGCCTCGGCGGGGGCGAGACGCGCACCGATTGGCGGCGTCGCCCACTGACTTCCGCACAACTCGACTACGCCCTGGAGGACGTGCGGCATTTGCTGGATCTCGCCGATGATTTCATCGCGCGGCTGGCGGAGCTCGGGCGAACGGCCTGGGCCGAAGAGGAGTTCGTGGATTTCGTCGAATCGATCGCACGCCGCGGCGACGAAGATCGGTGGCGACGGCTCCCGGGGCTCAATCAAATGGGCCGGCGCGGCCTGGAGATGGCCCGTCGTCTGGCGGAGTGGCGCGAGGCCGAAGCCCGCCGTCAGAACCGGCCGTTGCGCCAGGTCATGCGGGACGACCTGCTCGTGGCCATCGCCAAGCGGCAGCCGACGAACCGGCGCGGCCTCGAAGCCCTCCGCGATTTCAACCGGCCCGCACTCTTGAATCGCAGCGACGAGATCCTGCAAGCCCTGGACGAAGCCCGTCGCCTTCCCGAGGACCAGCTCCCGGAACTGCCGGATCGCCGCGACGAACCACCCGGACTTGCGATCGTCGCGAACCTGCTGTCCTCGGCGCTGGCGCAATGCTGCACGCAGAACCAGATCGCGGGCTCCCTGGTGGCGAACGTCGCCGATGTCAAGAATCTCGTCCGCTGGCATCTCGACGGGACCCCAGAGGCTCACCGTCCCGCGCTGCTCGAAGGGTGGCGGAAGGAACTCTTCGGGACCGTGTTGCTCGACGTGCTCGAAGGCCGCGTGGCCCTCCGCGTCACCGATGCCGGCAGTGAATTCCCCGTGGCCTGCGAGCCGGTGAAACCGCCCGACGGCCCGGGGAATCCTTGACCCGTGCCCAGTGCCCCTCGGAAACGGGGATAGGTACCTCGAAGACTCGGAGCCAGTCCTCGTTTCTTGAGGGACCTTCAGCAGAAAAGGGACCGATGATGAAGCGGATCGTGAGCTGTTTCACGAACAGTTATGGAGCGTCGGGCGTCCGGATCGCGGTCGAGCGCATCCGAATGGCGGGTATCGACCATCTCGAGCTGGCCTTGCGGGGTCACAACTTCGGCGGGCTCGTGATCCCCGAATCGGCCGTGATCACGGAGAAAGCCATTGATTCCGAGGCGCAGTCGTTCGTGGATCACCTGGCTCATCACGGCGTCGCGATCAGCGGCTGCAACGTGGGCGGTGCCGATATTCGCACACGCGACGGCCTCGAGTTGACCGAGCGGCGGATCCGCTTCGCCGCGCGATGGTTCGGGGTGGCCGTTTGCATCTCGGGGGCCGGCCAGCCGGAGGATGCCGCCGAACGGCGCACGGTCGTCGAACACCTGCGACTCTTGGGGGATACCGCAAGTGAGGTTGGGATCACCCTCGCCCTGGAGACCCACAAGGGGCCGACCCAGAACGCCGCGGCCATGCTCGCGTTGATGGACGACGTGAACCACCCCAACGTCCGGCTGAACTTCGATACGGGAAACATCGCGTATTACAATCCGGGCGCCGATCCGTGCGCGGAGCTGGAACACGTCAAGCACCTCGTCCGGAATGTCCACCTGAAAGACAACCGCGGCGGATTCGAGGACTGGTATTTCCCCGCCCTCGGTGACGGCGGGAGCGTGGACTTCCGCCGCGTCCGCGAGATCCTCGATGGAGTGGGTTTCAACGGTAGTTATACGATCGAGATCGAAGGCATCGGCGGCGAGCCCGAGCCGGGCCTCGAAGGCCGGCACGAACGCGTCCGGCGGAGCGTCGAGCATCTGCGCGCGTGCGGTTACCTCGACTGACCACTCGCGTCTCATCAAGATCGCTCCACCAAGGCATCGGTGTCGAACATTCCCATCGACTTTTCCGGATCGTTCGACTACCTTACGGCGCGCGTTCGGAGGAGACCGGACGTTATTGCCGACGTCGGAAGGAGACGACCATGAGAGTGCGTACATCGTCTGCGTGGATTGCGATCGTTATCGGTCTGGGCCAGGTGGGCCTCAATTCTCATCAGGCGAGCGGCCAGCAAACGCAACCGGAGGGATTGCTCGAACAGGTCGAGGAGATGCGGTTGGATGTTCAACTCCTGGAGCTGAAACTCCAGCGGAGCGAGATGGCGGTGCGGGAAGCGATGCAAGCCATCACAGGCGGGCCAGCAACCCCAGGATTTCCGGGATATGATCCTTCCAGTTTGTATGCTCCGGGATCCGTCCCGCCAGTAAACCCTTCGGAATCCGTCAAGACATCCAAACCGGATTACCAGAAGGCGCGTGCCGATCGCCTGGGAGCGAGTCGAGAACTGAGGAAGGCCAAGAAGCGGTTGGCCGATCTCGAGGAACGGCTGGTCCGGGAACAGCCCCAACCTGCCAAGGCTGAGCCGGACGGGGCGAAGCGGTGCGCGGCGGTCGCCAAGCTCCGGACTGAAATCGAGCTGCTCCAGCTTGAAGTCGCGGCGGACAAGGCCCAACTCGTGGAATTGATGCGAGCCGTGAGAAAGGCAGAGACCCGGACAGTATTGCGAGCGGTCGACGACAGCATCGAACCGCCGATGACGGCTGAGGAAGTGGTGGAAATCCTCTCGAAGGCCGACTCGGGCGACCCATCGGCCCTCGCTCAAACCTCTCGACTTGAACTTTGGTTAACAGACCTCGCAAGTAAGGCGGAAGCGGGTGACCACGTCGCCGAGGAGATCTATACGGCCTTCATGGGAGCGTACAACCAGATTGCGAACAAGGGTAACGATGGGGCGACGGTTTCGGCCTTCTCTCGCATCAGGGGAGAGCCAACCCAGGCTCCCCGATCGACGAAGGCAGATGATCAGGCTAAGAAGGGCTATGAGGCCGAGAAGAAGGCACTCGAAGCCGCGGAGAAAAAGAGCACCGAGATTCGAGCCAAACACCGGGACGAGCTCCAGACCCTCCTCGAACAGAAGAAGCAGCACTTCGCCCGGATGCTCACCGAATTGAACGAAAAACGGTCTGCTCTGGCCGAGGCTGAGAAGCCGTCTGGTGAGGACCAGTAGCCTACCAGGTCGGATCGTTGAAGTCCCGGTCCACGACCGCCGTTGGTTTTGCGACGGCCTTCTCCGCTGGGCCGAGATCCAGGTCGCAATGCTTGCACCGGTCGGATGGCCAGGAGATCCACCACGTCAGGGTGAATCGTTTTCCGCACCGTGGGCAGCGGAATTGTTTGAGCGCGATGTCCGTGACGAGACAGACGGCCCAGCAGGTGACAAACCCGAGGACCAGCGGCAAGATCAGAACGCCACCGATAAACGGACCGGGTTTCTGTCCGACGGCGAGGCCGATTGCCCCTGCCAAGGCACCCAGAGCCCAGAGGCCGACGAAGAACCGCCAGTATCGCCGCCGCAAGGCGGTGTACCGCCGCGCGGCCTCGGCCAGCGTGTTCGAGTCAACGTCGCCCATGATAGGTCCTTGTTCCTGAAGGTGATTCGTCCCGAACCATCGAAGATTCGAGGCGATGACCGCAATACGATCAACGAATGTAGATCTCAATGGGATGGTGAAAGTCGTTGTGATCCTAGCGGGAGCGCATGGGAATCGAACCCACCAGGAGCCTGTTTCCAGACCCCTCACCGGTTTTGAAGACCGGGCCGAGCACCAGCTACGGACGCGCTCCCCTCAGCGTCGGGAACCGGACAGGACCGAATGTAACCGCCTGGACCCCCATTTTTCAAGTGGGAAACGCCCATCGTTTTCTGAACATCCGACACCGTTATCACGTCTTGAGCCGAACCAGGCCGCACCGGACCGTGCTCGTTTTGGATGCAAAATAGAGCACGCGTTTGCTTATGGGATTCATCGGTCCCCGTGGCGGCCAGTGCCGACGGCTCCCGGGTCGGGGCGGTCCGGGTCAAGTCGGGGAGGGCATCCAGGGCCGGGGCCTGATCGTTCAGGCCGACGTGGGCATGGACTCCGAGGGTCAGGACCGGAGTCGAATGCCTGGCCAGGGTCTGGACGATCTTGACCGGTGCGTTGCTCTTGGCCAGGGCCGTGATGTCGGTGTGGCGGAGGGCGTGGAAATCAGCGAACCCCTCGTCGTTCTCGTCGGCGATGCCGGCGACTTTCAGATCCGCCTTCAGGGCTTCCAGGATCGCCCAACGATCAACCGGGAAGATCGGCTGGCCTTTGGGCCTGTCGGCCAGCCACGGCCTCGCGAGCAATGCCAGGGCGGGGATTCTGGTCGGCCGGGATGATAGAACGGCCTTCATCCGGAACCCCGGGGCGCGGTATCTTTCGAGGGGGAGTGCACGTTCGCGAGGCATTCTGACAACCGTAGGACATCCCGGTCTTACGACTGTACGAACTGTTAAGCGTAAATATCGGGATCGCACAAGTGATCGCTGATCTTTCGCATCCGGCCATACGTCGATCCTGGAGCGTTGAGGGTCGATTCGAGACGAGAACTGATAGGGAGGCCGGCAAGTTGCCGGGTTTGGCCGTGACGCATACCGATTCCGCTCCAAAAGGCCGTGGGTTCACCGTGATCGAGCTGCTGGTGGTCATCACGGTCATCAGCCTGCTCATCGCCCTGCTTCTCCCTGCCATCCAGGCTGCCCGAGAAGCCGCTCGACGCGCCCAATGCGTCAACAACCTCAAGCAGCTCGGCCTGGCCGCGATGAACTACGAGTCGGCCAACACGGTACTGCCGTCGGGCATGCTGCCGGCAGTCTCCGACCAGGCTCCCGTCTTGACCTGGGGCCTTAGCACCTTCGTACGGATCCTGCCGTTCCTCGATGCCAGCCCGCTTTACAACTCGGCGAACTTCTCGCGCCAGGCGATCACCCCGGCGAACGGGACGGTCGCCTCGACCGGACTCGCCGGCCTCTGGTGTCCGAGCGACCCGTACGTCTCCGCGGGCAACCTGGAAGACTTCAATTACGGGGCTCCAGTCGGCACCGGCATCATGCAGCACCACACCAGTTACGGCGGTTGCCAGGGTACCTGGAGCATCGAAATCCTGCCTCAGAACCCATACTTCGCCGCGCAGATGGCAAACATGAACGGCACGATCTTCTCTTGCTCCTCGGTTCGGCTCGCCGATATCTCTGACGGCACCGGGACAACGATTCTGTTCGCCGAGACTTCCTACGGGAGAATGCCGAACGCCAGTGACCTTGCGTCGGCCCGCTGGTGGAACGTTGGCGTCGTCGCCGACTCGATGATTAGCGCCTATTACCCTTTAAATGGGGCACTCAAGGGCGTACCGTATCTCAGTGGCAACTACGACAACTGGCTCTCGACCGTCGGGAGCTTCCACCCTGGCGGGGCCAACGTCGGCTTTTGCGATGGCTCGGTCCGTTTCGTCAAGGATTCTATCCAGTCTTTGCCATACGACCCTTCATCAGGGACTATCCCCGCCTTTCTACGCGATTCGACCTCGGGCACATATTCGATCGCACCCGGTACGCAGTTAGGCGTCTGGCAGAAGCTCGCGACACGGAGCTTTAACGAAATCGTGGCTGCTGATTCTTTGTGACGGGCGGGCGGCTGGTGTGTCAAGACCCAGAGAAGCCCGGATGTGCCGGACGGACCTCATCGAATCGGGACGGCCAACACAGGCGGGACTACCTGAGTTCTGCGCCTCGTGTGAACTATAGTTGTGCGCGCACAGGCGGGTTTGGGACGATGGGGGACGTGGAACGGGTGATCCCGAGATGACTCGTTCCAATCAGGACCTTCGAGGCTGGGGAATGCAACGGCGTCGCGTGCGGTTTACCCTCCGCCGGATGATGATCGTGGTGGCGGTGATCGCGATCCTTCTCGGTATCGGCGGGATGCTCCATCGATGGCATCAGTATCGAACGATCGCGGAACACCACCGGATCGAGGCCGAGAAAGCGGCCGCTGCCCAAAGGATGGCCATCTGGAAAGCATCGATGGATGAGGGGTTCGGCGAGAGGGCGCGAGCCGTCCGGTGCCGTTTATTGGCGGATTGGATAGGTCGCGTGGGTAGCATCCATACCGAACTCGGTGGGAAGTATTCTCGGGCTGCATGGAGACCTTGGCAGATCGCCGCCCCCGATCCCCCTCCTCCGCCGCGGCCTCAAGAACGGTAATCCGTGATCCATCGATGATCCGGACAGGTGGACGTCAGGCGATGGGGGGACGTGGCAAGGGTGATCCCGTGCCGATGCTTGCCAGTCCCTCGTGGAGGTTCGGGCCATGCGACTGATCCCGCAGATGACGACGCGGCGTTGGATGGTGGCCGTGGCGGTCGTAGCGATCGGTTTCGCACTGTGGATTCTCGTCGCCAGGTCTCGCTCTTACGCGATTCATTCCAACTATCACGGCACGCGAGAGGCTAAGATCAGGTGGATTGTCGAGGACTACAAGGCCGGCCGGGTTGGCTATAGCGGCCGGTGGTCGATTGAAGTGCTCATCGATCGAGAGCGTCGGCTCATCACTTACCATGAGGCGCTGAAGCGGAAATACGAACTGGCATCGTATCGACCTTGGCTCCCGGTCGAGCCCGACCCGCCGGAGCCAAAATGATTCCTCGGGGCAACCGCCCCGATTGCCGGGCAACCATGAGTTGGCGGGCAAAACCGGCCTGGCAGGTCAATAAGAAACTCCGCCGCGAATGCTGGGCGGGCGTGGATTGATCGCCCATCGGGACGGGTTTCAGCGGATTCGGACGGGGACGGAATCCGGGGTCCGGAGGACCCAATCGCGATCGAGCTGCGTGACCCGGTCCAACAGTTCCGTCGTGGGGCTCTACGGCCGGGCCTCGATCGGAATGACTTTCCGAAGCTCCGCGGCTTTCTGGGGGATTCTGTCGGCCGCAAACGCCTCCTCCTGAGATCGTCGCGGCCGGGGCGATAAAAATGACGTCGGGAAGTCTGGCGATCCGTGGGAGGGAGCCCAGACCGCATGTCAGGATGTTCGTCGTCGGATGTTTACTTCGAAACAAGCGTCTTCAAGTCGAGAAGGGAATACGGAAAAAATCGTAATAAAAATCTAAAAATATGTTGCAAATTTGTAAGTCAATGGAGATAATGAATTCATCTGGTCTAAGATGATCACTAATAGGATTTATGTGGTCAACTATTCACAAGTGGTCATGGAAATCAAGGGGGCGTCCGGGGCCTTCGACCCATTTCTCAGGATTTGGGGGATTCCGATGGTTACGACAGGCAACAACGGGTCAATGGTCGTGACACCGAAAGCGGAGGCCACGACCGGAAAGACCAAAGCCCAGATCGAGGGCGTGCGGCTCCTCAAGGTCGTGCAACGTGCGGCGAGCCTCTTGAAGCAGATCAGCGACCCAACCCGGTTGCAGATGATCCGGACCCTGGCCGCCGGGGAAAAGCATGCCGGGGCGTTTAGCGAGGAATTCAATGTATCCCAGCCTGCCGTCAGCCATCACCTCGCTCTGCTCCGCCACGGCGGGGTGATATTCCGTCGCCGTCAGGGCAAGAACACGTTCTATGCCTTGACGGAGATCGGGGAAGTGTTGGCCGAAGTCGTCAAAGCCGTGGTCGACTAATCCTGCGCCTTCGGCTGATGGGATGAACGCATCGGGAAACCCCGGGCAGGCGTTGACCGACGGATGGCATGACGCCGTGGGGCCATGCGAAGCACGCTGACTCAGGGTTCTTTACCGGCAAGGGTGAGGACCGAAGCGGGCGGGTCGGAGAGAGTGACCCCGACTTGGAGTCAGTTTCGATCAACAAGACGGCAGCGCGCTTGGTGGCTGGACAGGGTACGGTGTGATCGGCGCGTACGCCCACACCGCTCGGCACGCTGTAAAATGCGCGGAGTGGTGCCGGACCCAAGATGTGGCATGGCGAAGTTCGCCGCGGCCGGGCCGGGCCGGCTTTCGACTTCGGTGAGCCGGGCGTGCTGGACGGGGCCACCGCCAAGTCGCTCGCCGCGGGCCGCCACGAGCCACGACAGGTTGGCCAAATCGTCAAGACCAAGCCCCTCAGGCGGAGCTGCTGGCGGATTCTGGATCAGAGCCTGGAGCCACGCGAGCCCGCTCTTCAAGCAACCGGCCGCTTGAGCAGCCCGGTACGATCACCGGGCTTTCTCAAGGGTGGGCTAGACAAACCACTTCCCCAGGTGGGAGGTCTTTCACAGGGAGGCCGTGCGACGGGCGCTCCTCGGCATAACGGAGACTCTTGTCGCGAGATTCCCGAAATCGGACGGGGAATCAAGATCGAACAGCGCTGAAACCACCATGCATGGGTCCGGAGGTTCCGTTGAGAGGCGGCTGCATGATTGGAATCAGGTCGGTGCTTATTCGGTCAGGACGCCGAACCGGGTCCACGTCGCGACTGGCCAGTACCTGTACTGTACGTCGCCGAGCACGTCGCCAAGGGCCACGAAGCCGATCGTGCGGCTGTCGCGCGAATTGTTCCGGTTGTCGCCCAGCACGAAACACATCCCATCCGGCACCTTCGCCTTGGAGTAGTCCGGTAACGGCTTCGTGTCGGTGGCGAGGAGAATCCGATAGCGGCGGCCGGCGTTGGTTTCCTCGAATAGTTCCCCCTTGACCACTTGCGCCGCGGCCCCGAGGCTCGCCCGCGGCGCCGGCTCGCGCGGCAACTGCTGCCCGTTGACGAACACCTCGTTGTCCTTCACCTCGACGGTATCGCCGGGCTTCGCGATGACACGCCTGACCCAGTTCAGCCCCGGCTCCGACCGCACGCGAAACACCACCTCGTCGCCGCGGCGCACGAATCGCCTCTGGTACGTCGTTTTGTTCACCAGAAACCGATCACCGGGGAGCAACGTCGGCACCTCGTTGGCCGACGGAATCGCAAAGGCCTCGAAGACGCTGCTGCGGATGAAGTACAGTGCGCCGGCCGAGTACGTCAGTCCTACTAGGATGAATAGAGCGTAGACTAGCGGATGGTTGTAGTCCATTGACTGGAAGAGATCACGGCCGCGGCGGGCAAGGCGGAAGGCGTCCACGACCGCAAAGACATAGACCCCCAGCACTGTCAGCAACGCGAGGATCAGGCCGACCAGAACAACGGTCGCTGGTGGCAACAGGGCGGCCACCACGGTCGCCGGCGCGAACAGCAGCGAGCCGAGGAACATCACCAGGCCGCGGACGATACGGCCGCAGTAAATCTGGCCTAGTCCGGTGGCGGAAAGCGATAGAATCACGGCGATCAGCGGACTGCGGGCGAGAGCGTTTGGGGTGCTCAAGAGAAAACCTCATTATTCATGGAGTTCACTGGACGAAAAAGACCGCAACAACGGCCACCATGCGGTACAGGCAGGCGAGGCACGCCAGGATGCAGGCGGCAACGCGCACGGCGGGTGAGGACAGCAGCAGGACCAGGACGACCTTCGAGGACGGCAGCGGTTCGCGGCGGACGGCGTCCATGACGCGGTCAGCGAAGTCAGCGGGCGCCTCGGCATCAGCCCGTTGGATCCACAGGTTGTAAAGTTCGTCGTTCATGAGTGTGGCTCGGCGGCGTGGAGGAGGAGACAGCGAAGTTTCTCACGGGCCCTGGCGATTCGCGACCTCACGGTGCCCACGCCGACGCCCTCGATCCGACCGACCTCCTCGTAGGAAAGACCTTGCAGATGCGCGAGCACGAACGCGGAACGCTGCTCGAACGGCAGGGCATCCAGGGCCGCGTCGAGCTGGCGGAATAGTTCCGCTTCCGAAGCCGCCCGCTCGGGCGACCGCAGATCGACGACGTCCGGCAGTTCGGCGCCCGCGACCGGCCGCCGGCGGGCGAGTTCGTTGCGGCAGCGGTTGCGGGCGATGGTGAACAGCCAGGTCGAGAACGCCGACCGCTTTGGGTCGAACGACGCCAGGCCGCGGAACGCGGCCAGGAACACCTCCTGGGCGACTCCCTCGTGGTCGGTGTCGGGCGGCGTCAGGTTGCGGATCAGTGTCAACAGCGGCCGCTGGTAGCGCTCCACGAGGCGGCGGAACGACTCGACGTCTGCCGCCAGCACCCGCCGGATCGCATCGAGGTCATCGTTCATGGCGCCCTGCCCTACGGCACTGAACTCCCGCTGAGAGGTTATACAGCCGGGCCCGGAAAAAGTTCCCCCGGCCTCGAGGGGCCCCGAAGCATCCACAAATGACTTAACCACTCGGTCGTAGGAGGTTACGTTGCACGCGCTGGTTCGACACGCCACGGGCGTGGGAACAGACCAAGGACTCTGCCGGCGGCCCGGGATCATCGAAAGTGCGGCAGAACCGGATTCGGAGCCAGTTTCGATCGGGAAGCCGGAGCCACCTGTGGCGGCTGGACAAGGTTCAGGAAACCAGGCGCGCACAACCATACGGCTCGGCGCGCAGTGGAGTGCGCGGAGTGACGTCGGGCGCGGGATGTGGCGTGGCGGCGTGTCACCGATCGGTTCCGGGGCACGGACGCGGCCCGTGAAGGGTGTCGTCGTGGACTGGGCCACCGCCGAGTCGCCCGCCGCAGGCTGCGGTGCTGGCCGCGACAGGATGACTAGCGTGCTCAGTCGAAGCTCGTAGGTAAGCCGCTGGCGGCGCTGGATCAGGGCCTGGGGCAGTGATGAGCCTGTTACGGACGATCCGGCCGCTTGAGCCGGCGACGATCCGCTCAAGGGTGGGCCGGACATCCCAGCCGTTCACGACGGCTACTTTCACTGTGCTCGTTCGCGCGGCTGCCGGCTCGAGAGCGTATCGACGACGCCACGCGCTGGGCGAGTCGGACTGCTCACTTCGCATCGCTCGCTCCTTCGGGAAGACGCGCTGCTCGTGGTTGCTCAGTCCATCGAACAAGGCCCTGGCCACAGCGCCGTTCCCTTCGGGGATGGTCGGCCGTTTTCCTGAAGCCCCAGATTCGTGTTCAAGCCGAAAGGTCGGGCTTTCCGACGGCTACGGACCATGTTCAACGACGTCTGGGCCGCGCTTGTTGATGAGCCGATGTCCCAGCTCCACGGGTGTGCAACACGGCTCTTGAAGTTGCTCGGTCCAGAATAACGCCCGGGCACGTGGGCACAAGGCGTTGCCAGAGCAGAATGGCGCTTAGCGGAGCGTGATGATCGAAGACTGCGGTCACTACCTCGCCGAGGAGCGGCCGGACCGGCTTCTCGACGAGTTGTTGCGGTTCTTTAAGGAAGCGACCTGACCGACAAGAGCTGAGGCGTGCCGGCAAGAACCGCAGTCGGAATACAATGACGAAGAGATAGGACATGAAGACATCCTGCCATCCTTTCGCGGCATGATTGGCAGATTGTCGCCATGCAACAGGCTGTTTTTCATTCCCGTCCCGTCTTTCTCCAAAGAAATGTCCCTAGCCTGGATTCCCATGGAGGCAGATTGGGCTAACATTTGTTGCCGCATGATTGGAAAAAAGCCCGCGATACTCAGCTTTTCGCCTCGGAACTGGTTATGCTCCTCCAAGAGTTAAAGGTGGGTCTCCCACTAAGTTAACTTGATCACCATGGATGATATGTTCGTCGATCGAATCTCACTTCCTCCTGGAAAACAAGGGGTTCTTGCGACAAATCTATCGAATTCACCACAGTGGATGCATTGAGTTGACACCGTGGATGCTCTTTTTTCAGTTTACGGATCACCTAACATCGAGAGAGGCGTTTCGATGAGCCGTTTCAAGCCAGAACCACTTGAAATCCAGGGGAAAACCCACTTCGACGAATTTTGCTTCGTTTATGGATTGCGTCGTAGCCTACCCCGTTTTTGCCTCCATGGGAATCCAGGCTAGCGCCCGCCAGTTGGTGCGCCAGGACGGCGATCGGATGGCCCATATTGCGAACTCCACTCGCAGCAAGTTATTCAGACGTGCGCACCAACTGGCGGGCGCTAGGAAAATGTCTGCGCACTGAGGGTTCGAGGGCACGCCGGCAGGCTCCGGCGTCAGCCGAGCAAGCGGTCCAGCTCCTCTGCGACCACTCCGTAGCATTCGCATGAAGCGGCTTCCATCCCCTTCCGGTCGAGGATGGTCACCCTGCCCCGGTGGTACCTGATCAGCCCGGCGGTCTGGAGGCTGCCCGCCGCCGCGGTTAAAGTGGGGCGGCACACGCCGAGCATCTGGGACAGGAACTCATGCGTGAGCGCGAATTCGTCGGTCCCCACCCGGTCGTGGCTCATCAGCAGCCAGCGGCACAGGCGTTTCTTGACAGAGTGCCGGTGGTTGCAGACGGTGGACTGGGAAATCTGGTTAATCATTGCCTGGGTGCTCCGCTGGACCAAGCCGTACAACGCGCCGCGCCGCAGCATCTCCTCCTGAAAGACCTTGGTTTCCATCCGGAGCGCATCGCCTGCAACCTGCGAAATCGCCCTGGTCAGGCTGCTCTGGCACCCGAGGAAGACAGGGCTGCCGACCATGCCCTCGTTGCCGATGATGCCCACTTCGAGCGAGAAGCCGGCGTCCATGATGATCACCAGGGAAACCACCCCGTCGAGCGGGAAATAGACGTGCGGAATCGGGCCGTTCGGTTCGTAGAGAATGTCCTTCAAGGGTAAGGACACCTTCTCCAGATGGG
This sequence comes from uncultured Planctomycetota bacterium, assembly GCA_963845755.1. GTDB lineage: Bacteria > Planctomycetota > Planctomycetia > Isosphaerales > Isosphaeraceae > CAWJTV01. The sequence goes on along the minus strand of CAWJTV010000004.1, from coordinate 47,966 downwards.
GATGCAGGCGGTCGTATTCCTTCCTCGGCAAAGCAGCTAACAGCCGGTTCTCGCCGAGGACATGGACTCTCCGAAGCTTAGCCATTCTGCGCCTCCTGGCTGCGGTCCGGGCTGGGGGGCGCTGCACCCGGACTCGGCCCTTGCGCTTCTCGCTCCATTGTCGCAGAAGAATTCTTGCCGTCATGTCGGAAACCGTACAGACATTGTATGTCTGCCCGCAGACAAAAGGATAGGATGGTCTGCTGGCAGACAGACCAGGAAGGTCGATCTTGCGCCGCCGCTATACGCCTTGCCTTCGTCCTACGGACGCTGGCGGGGGAGCTGGGAGGGTGGGGAGTCATGTCGGAGACCAAACCGCTCGCTGTGCCGCCGGGAAACCGGCTCCTGGCCCGGTTGCCCGCGGACGAGTACCAGCGCCTTCTCCCCCGCCTAAAACTCGTCCCGCTGGCGTTGAAACACGTCCTCTACGAGGCCCGATCGTCCATCGACTACGCCTACTTCCCGAACCGCGGTGTCGTCTCTGCTCTGACCGTGATGGAAGACGGCAGGGCCATCGAGGTAGCGACGATAGGGGACGATGGCATGGTGGGCCTCCCACTCCTCGTCGGGGCCAAGATAACGGCCAATAGGGTGATCGTCCAGGTTCCAGGCGACGCCCTGCGGATGCCAGAAGCAGCGCTGCGGGAAGAGGTGAGCCAGGATAGCGCCTTGCGCCGGTTGCTGGTCCTCTACCACACCGCCTTTCTTGCCGAGGTTTCGCAGGCCGTGGCTTGCAATGGCCTGCACTCCGTTCACCAGCGCTGTTGCCGATGGCTGTTGATGACCCAGGACCGGGCGCACTCGGATGTCTTCCCAATAACGCACGAGTTCCTGGCCGAGATGCTCGGCGTGCGGCGTTCTACCGTCTCCGAGGTTCTCGAACCCTTCCAGGAGAAAGGATTGATCCGTTACAGCCGGGGGAAACTCACTGTCCTCGATCGGGATGGCTTGATGGCCGGTTCTTGCGAGTGCTACCGGAGCATCACCGATGAATTCGTACGATTGTTCGGTTGAACACGAAAGGAAGGCTCACGACGGACGAAGCAAAAAGCGCCTGCCCTGTCTGTCGGAGAGCGTACGGACGACTTTGAAAACAGGTCGTAAAAAGACATTACACGATAAGTTGGTGGACAGAACGAGGGTTTTGGCGTTCATGAAGCGGCTTTCCGACTCAGAAAAGGCACCGGATGGCCGTCAACACAATATCAGATTGGGCGGGGTATGACCGACGCTTTACTGGCAAGCGACGAAGCATTGCACTTCCAACCGGAGTGGTGGCGTGTCGCCCCAGCTCTGAGGAATTGGGGAATTTGTCGCACCTTGACGGCAGCGTAAGTCCCGAGTAGAACCTCTGTTGAAGCGCCCGACCATCCTAGGCCCTCAATTTTTTTCTTCGCACCTCATGACTTTTCGGGCCTTTCCCGGTATAAGGTCCACTTACCGGAAGTTCCAGGGGCCCATCGATGCATGTGCCGAGCCACCCCACGCTGGTCCGTCGGATGCTCGACCGCCGCCTCAAGCAACTGGCTCCGGCTGGGCCGCTCCTGGCGGCCAGCCTGGCCCAGGTGCAGAAACGTTGCGGCCAGCCCTCCTGCGCCTGCCACCACGGTGGCCCGTTGCACTCCGCCCACCACCTCACCTTCTCGGAGGGGGGTAAGACTCGCACGGTGTATGTGCCCCAGGACCTGCTCACGGAGGTCCAAGAATGGGTGCAAGAACACCAACGTCTCAAAGGCCTGATCCACGAAATCAGCCAGTTGACCCTGGCCTTGATCCAGGGCCACGTCTCGCACCGAAAGCGGCGGCGGGGACGACGCTGAACATCGGACCTATCCTGGTGCGAACCCTGGGTCACTTCTTCCCCGATCTCAACACCTGGATCGATGCGATCGATGACCCGCGGTTTGCCCCCTTGGTGATCTACCACAAGCGGTTCCTGCTGTGGTGGGGGCTGAGTTTGTTCCTGTGCAAGTTGAGCAGCCGGCGCCAACTGGACTACCAGTTGAACACCGACGGCCCGGAGGTCCTGCCCAATCTCAATCGTCTGGCGGGTACGGCGCAAGAGAGCCGGCCGGTGAACCAGACCTTGGAGTACTTCCTGGGGAAAATCGGCCCCGACCCCATCGCCGGGTTGCGGCAGCGGATGGTCCAGCGGTTGATCCGCATGAAGGCTCTGGACGCGGCGCGGCTGCAGGGGCGGTTCGTCGTCTTGATTGACGGCTCGGGCTATCTGGTGTTTCACTCCCGGCATTGCGACGATTGCCTGACCCAGCGGCACGGTGAGACGACGCTATATATGCACCAGGTGCTGGAGGCCAAGGTGCTGGGGCCGGCCGGCACGGTCATCTCGATCGCCAGTGAGTTCATCGACAACCACGACGTCGCCAGTGCCCCAGCGGGTGCCAGCGCGGAACGGATCAAGCAGGATTGCGAGTTGAAGGCCTTGCGACGCCTGGTGGAGAAGTTGCGGATCGAGTTCCCGCAGTTGCGGATTTGCCTCGGCGGTGACGGCCTGTATGCCTGCGGAGAAGGATTCCAGGTCGCCAAAGATTATCGATGCGACTACATTTACACGTTTCAGCCTGGACGACTTCCCGCCCTCTGGGAGGATTTCCAGGGGTTGCTGCGGTTGTGTCCCGACCAGCGCGTGGAACGGATGACGCCGCAAGGGGTCCGGCAGGTCTATCGCTGGATCAACGGCCTGCACTACAGGGACAGTGATGGTCGGGACTGGACCATCAACGCTCTGGAGTGCACCGAGACGGGCAAGGAGGGAAAGCAGACGGAATGGTCGTGGGTGACCTCTCTGGATTTGAGCCACGAGACTGTGGTGGAAGTAGCGACCAACGGAGGGAGGGCACGCTGGCGCGAGGAGAACGAGGGATTTAACACCCAGAAGAACAGTGGCCTGAACCTGGAACATGCCTACAGCCACAGATGCTGGCCGGCCTACTATTTCCTGTTGCAGATCGCCCATCTGCTGTTGCAACTGGTGGAGAAGGGGAGCCTGTTGCGGCACCTGGCCCAAGAGCAGGGGAAGCGAACGGCCGTGGAGCTGTTCGGCTCGTTGAAGAACATGGCGCAACGATTGTTGGAGAGCCTGCGGTTTCGACACTGGCCGGACGAGGTCTTCGAGCCGGCCGGAGCCGGGCCGATCCAGATCCGACTGGACAGCAGTTAGCCGCCGGTGGCGGGTGGGCGTGTTCCAGGTTCAGCCGGGTTCTTCAGGGTCTGATAGCGGTCGCACTCGAAGCCGCCTTCGAGCCCGTCCCCTTACGGCCTTTGCCGGCCCTCGGTCGCCATCCACGCGGCTTCCGCGTGCCGGCCTACCGCCCGAGGGGCGGATTTCTCAGGGCTGGTGTCGCCCTCGCGAGCATTGCCGATGCGGTGATCACCTCGGACATCGAGGGGCGGGTCACGTTCCTCAACTCGGTCGCTACGTCCTTGACGGGCTGGGGCTGGCGGAAGCAGCGGGCCAACCGCTGAACAGCGTGTTCCGCATCATCAACGAAGAGAGCCACCAGCCAGTCGAGAGCCCCACCGTCCGAGCCTTGCGGGATGGCATGGACGTCGGGCTGGCGAACCACAGCGTGCTCATCGCCAAGGACGGCACAGAACGACCCATCGACGACAGTGCCGCACCAATGCGCAACGACAAGGGGGAAGTCGCCGGGGTCGTACTGGTGTTCCGAGACATCAGCGAACGCAGGCGGCAAGAGCAGAAGGTGCAGGACGCCCTCAACTACGCCGACAACATCATCGCGACGTTGCGAGTGCCATTCGTGGTTCTCGACAAGAACCTGCGGGTCCGCACGGCCAACGCCGCCTTTTATCGGGACTTTCACGCCTCGAAAGAAGAAACGGAGGGTCGCTTCGTCTACGATTTGGGCAACGGCCAGTGGGATATTCCCCAACTGCGGGCGCTTCTGTCCCAAGTCCTCTCGAACAGCCATCCCGTTGAAGACTTCGAGGTTGAGCACGCCTTCCCGACGCTCGGGCGAAGGAACATGCTGCTCAATGCTCGAAGGTTCCCTCCAGAGACCAACGAACCGGATTTGGTACTTCTGGCCATCGAGGACGTTACGATCCGCAGACGGGCGGAAGCCGCGTTGGAGCACTCCGAAGTCCGGTATCGTCGGCTATTCCAGATGGCCAAGGACGGCATCTTGATCCTCGACGCCGACACCGGAAAAGTGATCGACGCGAACCCGTTCATGTCGGCCTTACTGGGCTACCCGCACGATGAGTTCCTAGGCAAGGAACTTTGGGAGATTGGCCTGTTCGGGGACATCCAAGAGAGCCGCGCCGTCTACCGGGAACTGCAAGAGAGGGGCTACGTCCGCTACGAGAATCTGCCGCTGGAAAGCACAAGGGGGCACAAGGTCGAGGTCGAGTTCGTCAGCAACGTCTATGGAGAGAACAACCACCAAGTCGTTCAATGCAACATCCGTGACATCACCGAACGCAGCCGCCTCCAGCGACTGACGCAGGAGCAGGCGGCGGCGCTCGCCGACCTGGACCGCCGCAAGGATGAGTTCCTGGCGATGCTCAGCCATGAACTTCGTAACCCCCTCGCTCCCATCCTCAATGCCGCTCTCCTCCTGCGCCTGCACAGCAACCGGAATCGACTGCACGGCATCGAGAACCCGATACTTCAGCAATCCGCCAGCATCATTGAGCGTCAGGTGGGTCAACTGACGCATATCGTTGATGAACTGCTTGAGGTCTCTCGCATTACCACAGGCAGGATTCAACTTCACCAAGAACCGATCGCCGTGGGCATGGTGGTGGAAAATGCGGTTGCGACGGTCCGCTCGCTGATCGACCAGCGCAAGCATGAACTGACGGTGTCGCTGCCGCCTCAAGCGATCTGGGTGCACGCTGACGCCGCCCGGTTGGAACAGGTGGTAGTGAACCTGCTCACTAATGCCGCCAAGTACACCGACCAGGGCGGTCGCATCTGGATGACAGCCCAAAAGGAGGGCGAGGAGGCAGTGCTGCGCGTGCGGGACACGGGCGTCGGCATCGCCCCCGAAGTCCTGCCCCGCATCTTCGACCTGTTCACGCAGGCGGACCAGTCCCTCGATCGCTCGCAAGGTGGATTGGGCATCGGACTCGCTTTGGTCCAACGCCTCGTGGAAATGCACGGGGGAATGGTGGCGGTTTCCAGTGCTTTGGGGCAAGGCAGCGAGTTTGTCGTGCGTCTGCCGCTGGTGTCGCCGCACCAGCCGCAGGCGTCATCGCCGCCCACCGAAACGGCCCAACCGACCTATTCATCCTTGCGGGTGCTGGTAGTGGATGACAACGTGGATACGGTGACGACCCTGGCGCTGCTAGTAACAGAATCTGGCCACGATGTTAGGACGGCTTATGACGGCTCGTCGGTCCTGGAAATGGCCCTTGATTACCGACCGAACGTGGTACTGCTAGACATCGGCTTGCCAGGGCTCAATGGATTTGACGTGGCCAAGCTGCTACGTCGGCAACCTGTACTCCAGAACGTCGTCCTCGTTGCCATGACCGGGTACGGAGGAGTGAGCGACCTACAGCGCCCGTTTGAGGCGGGCTTCGATCACCACTTGGTCAAGCCGGGAGACTTCGGAAAGTTGCTGCAAATCCTGGCGACGGCCTCGGAGTTGCCAACGCGATGAAGACCCAGGGCGAAATCGAGGCCGAGATCTGCGAAGGGATCGGCCGCTTCGAGCTGGAATACAGAGGCCGGGGACCCAAAGACATTCGCGCCTTCCTGCTCGGCGATTTCATCGTCGTCAGGCTCCAGGACTTGTTGACACCGGCTGAAAAACACCTTGCCAAGTCCCCTTCAGACAAGGCGAGAGACTTGCTCAAGCAAGTACGGAGCCATCTGATCGAAACGGCGAAGCCACTCATACAAGCGATGGTACAGGAGATCACGGGGGTCAAGGTGGTGAGCCTGCATCACGACATCAGCACCGTGACCGGCGAAGCGTTCGTTATCCTGACCTTGGCCGAGTCACCCCCTTACCGCCAGGCAAAGAAAACATAGTCTTGTTTTGCTGCGTTCCATGGCCATCATCGACCGCATCGTCCCACGCCCGATTGTCCGCGCCAACTACCTGGCGGGCTCAAAATCCACTGGATCATACGTAACATGCCTCGTCGCGGGCTCCGTTGCGTCTGTTGTTAGGTCCCGCCTCGACGCCGGTGGCTCGTCGTCTGCGCCGGATGTGTCTGAAGGACCCGGACCTCGCCACGTACCTTTTGGTCCAAGCCTATCGGCACCTTTGGCTTGTTCTTGGTCACGACGCTTACGGCGGTTCACCTGGGTTGACCATACCACGCTCTCCTGGTCCCCAACCGCCTTGGTGCTGGCAGTCGCGACTTCGGCTCGCGCTTTGGTCGCCATCCCGAAGGATGAGGATACGTTGTCCCGAGGGCTTCGCACCCCCCGTTGTCAGGGACGCACGCTTCGGTAGGAGACTGCTGGCAGAACAGCAAGTGTTGTCACCCCCCCTTTCGAAGAAGAGCAACACAGTTCCTGCGACACCTTCGCGTTGCACTCAGACCGCCAAGGACGACGGTGGTAAACCCGTCGTGAGGTTCCTCACACGATCGAAACGAGGAATGAGATCCATGACTGCATGGCTCTTCCGTGGAACGAGACAAAGAAAAAGACGGTGTTGCACATGAGGATGGGAAGAGACCAAGGAAGGAGGCGCTGGTTGTCACCGGGCGCTTTCAAAACCAGCCGCTTAGTCGGGAGCCCCGCTCGCGGCCTTTCCCCCGACGCGAACCGAGGTGATCCCGGCCTCGCGGATGAGCCGGGACGCCCGCAGCACCCGTTCGAAGGGCAGCGGATTCCGGGACGCGGAGAACCACTCCGACACTCCGGCTGGGCCTTCACGACCGCCGCCAGCGCCGTGCTCAGCTCGGCCGCCGACTTCGACTCGCCGTCGAGCGTGTAGCGATCGGCGGCCTCCTCGATGGTGACGACCCGGTTCGTCGTGCCGCGGGCGATGGCGGCGGGGAGCGTCCGGTCGAGGTCGATGGCGTCGCCGGCCAGCGCGGCTCCCTCGCGAATGGCGAAGAAGCTGAAGGGATGGTCGAGGATCTGGACGGTGCCCGCAATGGCGCTTTTCTCCTCGGTCCAGAGCAGGCCCTGGTAGACTTGCTCGCTCCGGGGGAACTGGATGGTGAACTCGATCTTCCGGGCGAGATCCGCGGCGACCTTGCCCGTCACCGGGTACACGGACCCGTTGCGATCGGACCGGAACTGGCCGGAGACCATGCCGTCGGGGTTGACGGAGAGGTCGAGGGTCCCCGACATCTGGCCGTTGGCCATGAGGTTGTAGCGACCGCTGAAATCCGTCGGCAGGACGGCCCGGCCGCTCGAGGGCCGACCCGGAGATGTCGGGGCCACCGGCAGCGGCTTCTCGAACGTGTAGAGCTTGCTCGCGCCGACGGCCGACAATTCCGGACCATCCGCCCCCTGGTTGGTCAGCCGGATGTCGCCGCCGAACCCATCGGGCACGACCTGACCGGAATCCAGGTCGAACGAGAAGCCGTCGAAAAGCATGGTGTCGCGGCCGCGTGCCTTCCAGGAGATCCGATCGCCGGCATCGATCGTCTCGAAGCGGTCCAGGATCAGCACGGGTGCCAGGACCTCCTTGCCTCCTTCCCCCTGCGCTTGCGCAGGCCGGACGAGAGGAGCAGCTTCGCCATGTTGCCCTGGTCGGTGGTCACGATCACCAGGGCGGAGCGCTCGCCGCGCAGCACCTCGGGCAAAGCCTCAAGTGCCCGGACGCTCAGCCGGTCCTGGCCGTGCGCATCCGGCGCCTGGGGACGTCGAACAGCGGCGGCCCGAGCAACCGGCCGAACTCATCGGCTCGCCCGGCTTTCAGAGGGAGCATCGCTGCCATGGCCAATCCGACGATCAGGACGATGCCGACGGATGACGATCGTTGACGAGAACCACTGGGGGTGGGCACGGGTTTTTCTCTCCTCGACGGCAGTTACTCCCGGGGAATGTCGACGCAAATCATCGTCTCCGGCTCCGGCTCAAGTTTCAACACGCGGAGAGCCGAATCCAGCGATACGTCGAGGATTTTCCGCGAAGAAATCGGGGCGGCCAACGAATCTTCGAAAAAGGCACCGTGCCGCAACGCAGGGGGAGGAAACTGACGATGGGTCTGGACGTTGCGTTGGGCGTGATCGTCCTGATCGCCGCTATCCGAGGCTGGCTTCAGGGTTTCGTCTATCAGGCCATCCGAATTGCGGGCTTGGTTGCGTGCGTTTATCTGGCCGATCCGGTCCGCGATCAGGCGAAGCCCTATGTTCTGCCGTACTTGCCCTCGATTCACCCCGACCTGGTCGACCGTCTCCTGTGGTGGGTCTCGGTCGCCATCGGGTATGTGATCGTGGTCGGTCTCACGACTCTGGTGATCAAGATGACGCGACGTCCCGAGATTCCCGGGATGCCGCAATCGAGCCGCAATGACCAGTTTGCCGGCTTTCTCATGGGCATCGCCAAGGGCGTGCTGGTCGCGGCGTTCATGACGGCGGGGATTCAGAAGTACGCCCTGAGTCAGATCGCGACGATCGCGTGGGCCGACCAGCAGGTCAAGTCCTCGATGGCCCTCCGATGGAACGACCAGTATCGGCCGGCCGTGAAGATCTGGACCTCGGTCCCCGTGCAGCATTTCGCCAACCATATTCAGCGGATGGGCTTGCAGAATCCGGCGGATGGTCCCGCCCACCCGGATGAGAAGTCGGAAGAACATCCGGTCGTTCAAACGGCGAGCCGGAGTTCGGAGTGGGATCTCGCCGGCGCACCGAAGTCTCCCACCGCCCCGCCGAAACCCGCAGCCAAGCCGACCACCAAACCGGGCGCCGATCCCGAAGTGGACAAGGCGGTTGAGGAAATCCTCGAAGCGACGGGCAAACGATCGAACTGAGATTGACCGCAGGCACGGTAGGAAGTACGGATTAGCCGTACTCGGGGCGGTCGATCCGCAAGAAAGCATCTTGACCACGGAAATCACGGACCGACACGGAAGAATCCGCCTCTGGTTCTCCTCCCGTGTCCTCCGGTGCTTTCCGTGGTTCTGGCTTTGTGGGTCTCTCCCATCGGCGCACGGCGGCTAATCGCCTGTCGACACGCCCTCGATGCGTACGGCGTACTGGCCAAGGAGGGCGGCCGTGCGGATGGTTCCGGAGGGGGAGCGGGAATCGGGTTCGGAGCGTCCTGTTCCGGCGTGGATCGTTTGCGCGCTCATGCTGGGTTTTTACCTGAGCGTGCGCGGTTACCACAGCTTCGACGGAGATCAGGCCTACCGGCTCCCGCTCTTGCTCCACTTCCAGGATCCCCGGATTTATGGCGACGATCCCTTCGTCCGATCGTTCGACGCGTTCAACCCGCACCGGGGTTCGCTGATCGTGCTGGACGCCGTCACGCGGGGGCTCGGCTTGCCGGCGGGTCTCTTCGTCCTGTTCGTCATGACCTTCGTCGTCACCTGCTGTGCGGTGGAGCGGCTTGGGCGTGCGGCCTGGCCCGATGCCGGGCCGAATGTCGGCTGGGTCGCGGTGACTCTGCTGCTGGCGGCCAAGGCCGGCAACATCGGGACCAACCATCTTTTCGAAGCGATGGTCCTGGATCGTCTCATCGCACTGGCCCTGGGCTGGCTGGCCCTTGCTGCGGCGGTCACCCGTCCGGAATCGGCGTGGTGGCGGTCCTCGGCCGCGATCGGTCTCGCCACATGGATTCATCCCTCGGCGGGCCTCCAGCTCGCGATGGTGCTCGCGGCGAGCTGGGTATCCTGGGCGCTCATGGGTCGGTCGATGCAGGTGAGCGCCCGGGTTGCGATCCGGTCCCTGGTGCTCCTGGCGATGGCGGTGCTTCCCGGCATGGCGGTCAACCTGCCGCGCGGCGGCTCGACGCTGCTGGGCGCGTTGCCGGAAAACGTGTTCTGGCTCCTGAGCGTCGAGCTTCAAAGCCCGCAGCACATGCTGCCACACCTGTGGCGAATGCCGCAATGGCTTGCCTGGACCTGTTATCTGACGCTGACGGCGCTCCAGCTCGGCGGCACCAGCTTCACGAGAAAGCGGAGCCATGGCTCGGATGGCCGCGAGGAAATCCCTGCGAATTCCTGGCCCTCGGCTCGTCGCCGGCTGGCTGTGTCGCTGGTCGTGATCCTCGCCGGGCTCGGGGTCGCGTGGTTCGCCATCGAGGTCCTGCATCAGGTCCGGGTGACGATCTTCCAGCCGTTCCGGATGGCCACGATGGTCAGGGGACTGGCCATCATCATGATCTCCGGCCGGCTGGTTGCGCTCTGGCGATCGGGCCGGCTGCTCGGTCGCGTCCGGTCGATCCTGCTGGCCACGGGTTTCCTCGGAGATTGGCTGCTTGTGGTCGTGACACTGGCCGAGGTCGCCGTCTCGATCGTGGAAGTGCTAAGGGTCGGTTCCGGAAGGGCGAGCGGGGGGCGTCAGCCCCCTGTCTTCGAGGGCCGTCGCCCACCGGACAGGGGGCTGATGCCCCCCGCTCGCCCGAACCTGACCCTTCGGGAACAGACTCTCAGTTCCCGGGACCGATTCGACATTCTCAACGTCATCGTGTTCGTCGGGGCGATCGGATGGGGCCTCAACTTCCTCGGGCATCATGACACCGAATCCGGCCACATTCCCCTCATGATGGCACTGGGGGTCGGGCTGTTGGCTGAGTTGGTTAGAGAGCTTAACGATTGGCTTGTCCACTCTCGAGGTCTTCTCCCGAAGAACCCCTCCGTGCCCCCCCTTCGTAAGGGGGGGAAATTGATGAGGACCGGCCGGTTTCCTTTCCCCCCCTTACGAAGGGGGGGCACGGGGGGGTATGCGGATGCGCCCGGGAGACGGAGCGACTCGATCGGTAAGGGCTCCAGCCGCCGGAGAGGCCGGATGGCGCCTCGGGCGGTCTGGTCGCGGTTGCGACCGGCCTGGTCTCTGGCAGGGGCGATGACAGCAGCCTGGCTCATTCCGATGGCTGCACTGCTCGCGGGATTGGCGACGAGGGATCATCCGGAGTCGGGCCACCACCTGGTGAAGGGCTTGATCGACCGATGCCGATTCATCCCCGTACCGCTGGATGACATCGAGCGCCTGGCTCTCTGGTGCCGCGACCACACGCCGGGCACGGCCCGATTCATCGGGCCGCCGGGACCGAAGACGTTCCGGCTCTGGTCGCGGCGGAGCCTGGCCTTCAACCGGGCGGCCAGCCCGTACCACGCCGCGGGACTGGCGGACTGGTTCGCCCGGTTCCAGGAGCACGTCGACTTTCACGGCCCGCCGGCCGAATTCGTGCGCGCCTATCTGGCCGGCCGCCATCGCTTCGAGGCCCGGTACCAGGCGCTCGGCGACGCCCAGCGGGCCGCACTGGCCGTCCGGCAGGGAGCGTCGTACGTCGTGGCCGCGGCGCCGAGCGATGACATGTCCGCTTGCGACTCGACGCGGTGTGCAACTCCCCTGGAGCTGGTCCACGTCGAGGGAAGGTTCGCCGTCTATCGCGTCCGATCGGCCGAAGGGACCCAGCGCCATCGGTAACGCAGGCGATGGGTGAACGTTCCGGGCACGATCGGCGCGAGCACCTGGACGCGCATCGCCTGCCTGCCGGCCTCGGCCAGGACGAGCGAGGACGGCGGCTCGGCGACCAGCTCGATCCGGTCCAAACCCGACTCGACCGCGCCCCAGGCGATCCGACCGGGACTCGCATCGACCAGGGCGCCGCTATCGAGCCCGACCCGGTAGGTGGCGGCCAGGCTCTCGATCGGCGCCGACAGCGGTCGGCGACATCGAAGTCGAGCTCGAGGAGTCCCGGCTGCGCCGGGTCCTTCCGCAGCGTGACGGCGGCCGAGAAGTGATGCTGGAAGAACAGGCCGGTCAGGAGCAGGCAAAGGCCCGATCCAACGGCCAGCTCGTGCCGCTGCACCTCCTGATAGACCGGATTGACGATGTGGCGTTCATCCTCGCTGGCCGTGAGGTCCTCGGTCCTGGCCACTTGCACGACGATCCCGTCGGTGGAGTCCAGGCGATGACTCCAGCGATCGCCGACCCGCGTGAAGCCGAGGCTCAGCCCTCGCGCGGAGAGGACCGCGCGATCGTCATCCACCTGGCAGGAGATCCCTGGCTCGCCGTGATCCGCCACAGTTTTGGAGGCTACCTCCGTCGTAGAATCTCGCCGCCGTGCGCGCGGGTTCCGATTGAAGAGTCTCACGCGGAGCCGCGGAGAACGCGGAGTCGATCAGGCGTTTCTCCGCGACCTCCTCGGCTCCGCGTGAAATCGGGTTGTGGATTGCGGGATTGCGGCGCGGCCGCCTCAGGCTTTCGCCAGGTCGGCGCTCCCCTTGGCCAGCTTCATTCGCAGATACGACTCGATGAAGCCGTCGATGTCGCCGTCGAGCACGGCGCGGGGGTTGCCGACCTCGTGGCTCGTCCGGAGGTCCTTCACGATCTGATACGGCTGGAGCACGTACGAGCGGATCTGGTTGCCGAAGCTGACATCCCCCTTCTCGTCGTACTTCTTGGCGAATTCGGCCTCGCGTTTCTCTTCCTCCAGGCGGATGAGCTTGGCCTTGAGGAGCGCCAGGGCGTTGGCGTCGTTCTTGTGCTGGGATCGCTCGCTCCGGGATTCGGCGGCGACGCCGCTCGGGAGGTGCGTGTAGCGGACTCCGGATTCGGTCTTGTTCTGATGCTGGCCGCCGGGCCCGCCGGATCGAAACACGTCGCGCTTGAGGTCATCATCCTTCAAAACAATGTCGATCGTGTCATCGACTTCGGGAAGGACGTCCACGGAAGCGAACGAGGTGTGCCGTCGCGAAGCGGAGTCGTACGGACTGATCCGGACCAGCCGGTGGACACCCGACTCGCCGCGGAGGTAGCCGTAGGCGTACTCCCCCTTGATATGGACGCTCGCCTCCTGGACCCCGGCCGCGCCGCCATCCTCACGATCGGTGATCTCGGCCTTGAATCCCTTGGATTCGGCCCACATCAGGTACATGCGGAGCAGCATCTCGGCCCAGTCGCAGGCCTCGGTCCCGCCGGCTCCCGCGTGGATCGTGACGAACGCGTTGCAGTGGTCGTTCGGCCCGCCGAGCATCGAGCGGAACTCGAAGGCCGAGAAGTCGGACTCGGCGGCGCCGGCAGGCCGTCTGGACCTCGTCGTCGAACTCGCGCGTGCCGGCCTCCTCGGCCAGCTCGATCGAGGCCCCGAGGTTATCCGCCTGGCGGACCAGTTCCTCGAATGGCTTGAGGACCGAGTTGAGTCCCTTCAGCTCCTGGATGGTCGCCTTGGCCTTCTCCTGGTCGTTCCAGAACGTGGGGCCGTTCATCTCCTGCTCGAGAGCGTCACGACGTGCTTGCTTTTCGCCCAAGTCAAAGAGAGTCTCGAAGTTGGAGGATCCGGTCAATCACGCCTTTGGCGGTTCGTTTCAGGTCGGGGTCCACGGGCATCACTCCTGACTCGGGACGGAAAAACTCGGGAATTCCACTCTCGCGAGGTCGCACCGTTCATCTATCCTGATTATACGACAGGACGATGCCGCGCGTCTCGGTCATTCGACTCGATTATCCGGTTGGGGACCGGTCGAACCTCGCGCACACATGCCGCCGTGGGAGTCTGACCGCGATGACGCAAGCTGCGACGCCCGAAGGACGGAGCCAGCTCGCGGTGGGGCGATTGGCGCCGTCGCCGACGGGCGGCCTGCACCTGGGACATGCCCGGACCTTCCTGATCGCCTGGCTGGCTGCGCGTCAGGGTGGTGGGCGGGTCGTCCTTCGAAATCGAGGACCTCGACGTGTCCCGGGTTCGCGACGAGGCCCGCCGGTCCATCCTCCAGGATCTGCGCTGGCTGGGATTCGACTGGGACGAAGGGCCCGACATCGGCGGCCCCTCCGCTTCCTATGTCCAATCGGAGCGCCTGCCGCTGTACGGCGCCGCGCTCGATCGTTTGAAGGCGGCGGAACGGGTGTATCCCTGCACCTGCACGCGGGCCGACATCGAGCGAGCCGCCGGTGCACCCCATCCGGAAGAGGAGGGGCCGAGCTACCCCGGGACGTGCTCGAACCGGTGTGCCGGCGATGCCGATCAGCTCGGAGATCGCCCGTTCGCATGGCGATTCCGCGTGCCCCGGGAGCCGATCGTCTGGGATGACCTCTTCCTGGGCCCGATGGAGCTCGACCCGAGCCGGATCGGCGGCGATTTCCTCGTCGCCCGCCAGACGGTCGGACCGTCGTACCAGCTTGCCGTGGTGGTCGACGATGCCGCCATGGGAATCAATCAGGTCGTCCGAGGCGCCGACCTTGCGACGAGCACACCCCGTCAAATCCTGATCTATCGGAGCCTCGGATGGCCCGAGCCGGCGTTCGGCCATGTCCCGCTCGCCGTGACCGCCGACGGCCGCCGCCTGGCCAAGCGCGATGGGTCGCTCAAGCTGTCGAACACTTCGCGAGTCCGGGGTCGATCCGCTCGTCCTCATCGGCAGCCTGGTCTCTTCCTGTGGCTGGAGCGAGCAGGGTGTCCCTACCTGTCCGCGCGAAGCGATCGAACGTTTCGAGCCGTCACGACTTCCCCGGGAACCGTGGGTTGTGACCGAAGGATGGCTGGCGTGGCTGAAGAGCCAATCGAATCGATGACAAAATTATCACATGGTGATTCTTTGACAAGAGCCACCCGCGACGGTCCGACCCCCGGACAGCCACGGGCGGCATTCGCACTTTCCAGGGCGATGCTTTCGACCGAGCACGATCACGATGCGGCCTGGACCCGGCGCCGGCGCGTGTAACCCACGCACAGGAGAGACGTGACCCCAAGGCACATCAGAGCGAGCGAACCGGGCTCCGGCACGGAGGTCGCGACAAAACCGTGAAAGACCCCATTGGCGTCGGAGTAGAACCCCGTGATCTCGCCCGAGTTGCTGATGCCCGTGATCTGGGTGACCTCGACGCCACCGCTGAATGCGGCGTTTGGATCGTCCAGGAAGGTATACTTCCCGGTCACGGTGTTGTAGAAGTATCCATGCTGACTGAGGGTGGAGTCGCCGTAGTAGCCCACGGCGAGGCCGTGGTCGTTGATGCCGAGCATCTGGGAGAACACGAACGTGGCTCCGGGCTCGCCGTTAACCGGGGGGATGGTTGGGTCGGTCACCGCCGTGCCTGTGAGGACGCCGCCGACGGCGGAACTGATATTGCCGTTGAAGCCGTGGACGTTTCCGTCGTTCCCCATGTAGAAGCCCACCACCAAGCCGTTGTTGTTGATCCCCTGAGCGTTGACCATGTTCGGTCCCGATGGGGCGTTGATGGTGATGAGGTTGTCGCCATTCAGTACGAAGCCAGGCGTCACCGCCCCGGTCGTCATCTGGCCGACGATCGCACCGCCGTCGTTGATCCCGAAGGCCGTGGCCGCCGTGCTAGCCCCCGGCAGGAAGGAGACCGGGCTGCCGCCGCCGGAGATGATGAATGCGTTCCCCGCCCCATCGCCGCCGACGACGCTCCCCGCGGAATTGACACCCAGAGCCATCGCGTTGGTCGCTAAACTGGACAACACGTTGGCATTCGTGGAAGTCAGAGGATTTGCCGTGAAGTTCGTCAAGTTCCCATTGTTGTCAATCCCGAACCCGACAACCGTGCCGTTATTGGCAATTCCGTTCATGTTGGTGCCGGCCGCCGCAGCGGTGCCGGCGCCCGGCCCATCGAAATTGACAAACCGGTAGCCGTCTGAAACGACCGTGTTGATGATTGTGATGCCACCTGCACGAAGCGGAGGTGGTGCCGTCATGGCGACTGCCAGGGCAGCCAGCACGACGATACTGCGCATGGGTCTGATCATCGTAGCATCTCCTCGCGATGCTCTACCATCATGCTCGCGGCCGGTCACGCAACCGGCCATAACAACGAGGTCGGATCGCTCTACCTTCGGTGGTTCGATCACCTCGTTTGGGCGAGTTAGCTCTCAAGGAAATGGTCAACGGCAGCGTATGCGGACAAGAATCGCGTGGATGTTTCCAGAAAACAACACGGGGCGGCATCCTCGGTCTCGCGCGACCCGTCCCCCTTTTCCGCGCGCCTGGACCGGGCGTGAAACGTGCTGCGACTTGCGATCGGCCTCCTTCGCCATTCTTGCGTCCGTCGTAGCGGACATGGTCGGCCGCGCGGGGGCTTGCCGCGCCGATAAAATGACAGCACGTTGGCAGCGATCCTGCTACAATGGGTCGTCTTTTTTCTCTTTGCTCAGCCCGAGATATAAGGCTACCAGTGATGTCAGTCCGCTTGCACGACGGCGATGCCCCGGTGGAAACGATCGCCGTCGAGCTATTGGGACGGCGATACCGCGAGGTCCGCGCGCAGGACGGAACGGCTGGCCCGACCGCTGGGCCCGGAGGATTGCCAGGTCCAGTCGATGCCCGACGCCAGTCCGGTGAAATGGCACCTCGCCCACACCTCCTGGTTCTTCGAAACCTTCCTGTTGGTACCATATCTTCCCGGTTACGATGTGTTTCATCCTTCATTTTGTTATCTATTCAATTCTTATTATAATGCCGTGGGCCGGCGGATTCCCCGTCCGGAACGGGGCCTGATCACGCGTCCGGGCCTTGATGAGGTCTACGCCTACCGGGCGGCCGTCGACGCCGCCGTCGGCCGGTTCCTCGAGTCCGTCGATGAGGGGCTGCCATCGGCCATCACCGCCGTGATCGAGCTGGGGCTCAACCACGAGCAGCAGCATCAGGAGCTGATTCTCACCGACATCAAGCACGCCCTGGCGCGGAACCCGTTACATCCGGCCTACCGCGCGGATGCCGCGCGTGTCGTGGACGTCGTGGTGCCGCCGATGGGTTGGCGGGCTCTTCTTGCCGGGCTCTTCGAGATCGGCCACGACGGGGCCGGATTTGCCTTCGACAATGAAGGACCGCGCCACCGGGTCTATCTTGATGGATTCGAGATTGGGTCGCGTCCGGTCACCAACGGCGAGTTCCTCGCCTTCATGGAGGATGGCGGCTATACTCGCCCGGAGCTCTGGCTGTCCGATGGCTGGAACCACGCCGCGGGCCAACAATGGGAGGCCCCGATGTACTGGGAGCGCATCGACAGCTCGTGGTGGACGATGACCCTGGGCGGGTTTCGGCCCGTCTGCGCATGGGAACCGGTCTGCCACGTGAGCTACTACGAAGCGGATGCCTATGCCCGCTGGTCCGGATTCCGCCTGCCGACCGAGGCCGAGTGGGAGATCGCAGCCCGGGCCGCGGAGCCGAACGGGAGCTTCCTCGAAAGCGAGCGGTTCCATCCTCACGCGGCGAGCGTCGGCACGGGACTTGCGAAGTGGTTCGGCGACGTCTGGGAATGGACGCAGAGTCCCTATACGGCCTATCCGGGGATGCGACCGGCAGCCGGCGCGCTGGGCGAATACAACGCGAAGTTCATGTGCAATCAACTGGTCCTTCGCGGCGGATCGTGTGCGACCCCCCGGTCTCACATCCGGGCGACTTACCGAAATTTCTTCCCTCCTGAGGCTCGCTGGCAATTCAGTGGAATTCGGCTGGCGAGGAGCTGATGACTTCAACACGGATACCGATCGGCCGCCATCACGGGGCATTCTCGGAAGTTGCTCAATTCCGCAGAGACGTGATCCGGGGCCTGACCGCTGCCCGCAAATCCATCCCCTGCAAATATCTCTACGACGATCGCGGCTCCGCGCTCTTCGACGAGATCTGCGACCTGGATGAATACTACTTGACCCGGACCGAGCTGAGCATCCTGGATGCGCACGTCGCGGAGATGGCCGAGGCCCTCGGCGAGGATGTCGAGTTAATCGAGCTGGGCAGCGGGAGCGGACTGAAGACCCGGCTCTTGCTCGATCATCTGCGCGCGCCTCGGGCGTACCTCCCGATCGACATCTCGTCCGCCCCCCTGCTCCGGTCGGCCGATGAGCTGGCCGCGCGGTTCCCCGGCCTCGAGATCATCCCGGTCTGCGCCGACTTCACCGGCCCGGTCGCGATCCCCGACACCGGTTCTCCGAGAGCCCGGCGCGTGGTCTACTTCCCGGGTTCGACGATCGGCAATTTCCGCCCGCGCGCGGCCTTGCGTCTGCTCGACTCGATCGCCCGGCTTGTCGGCGAGGGGGGCGGCCTGCTGATCGGATTCGACCTCGACAAGGACGAGTCGATCGTCTGGCCCGCGTACAACGACCGGCGGGGCATCAGCGCCGCGTTCAACCTCAACCTGCTGGCACGGATCAACCGCGAGCTCGGCGGCGATTTCGACCTCGGGGCCTTCGCGCATCGGGCCGAGTATGATCGAGCCAGGGAACGGGTCGTGATGCACCTGGTCAGCCTCGACGACCAGATCGTCCGGGTCGGCGGAGAAGCGTTCTCATTCCCTGACGGCGAGATGATCCATACCGAGGATTCTTACAAGTATTCACTCGAGCACTTCGGCCGCCTGACGTCCCGAGCGGGCTTCGCGCTGGACCGGCAATGGATCGATGTCAACCGCTATTTTTGTATTCAATATTTGATCGTAAATTAGAGCGTTTTACGATGGAGTTGAGTAGACATGTCTCTCCTATGCGAGGTAATGGAGTGCTCCCTGAACGATCATTCCTTCCCGGATTGAGCACTCCATCCTTGCACCCTGAGGCTCGCGTCACGTCTCTTGTTCATCGGGGTCGATGATCGAGTTCCGTGGGCGGCGCGCCGCCGCTTCGGGATGGGCTCAATCTCGAACCCGGGCGGAGTCGCACCACGGAGGCGAACCGTGAAATGCTGCGCCGGGCCGGCGAAGGTCACGTTGAGGTATTCGAGGAATCCGGCGATGCCCCAGAGACCCTCGTCCTGGCGCCTGTCGTCGAACGCGACAACAGCCGCCCAGCGGACCATCCTGTGGAGGAGCCGGATCCGGAGATAGACCGCCCCATAGCGGACCGTACGCAACCCGCCGGTGTAGTCCCGGAGCACTTCCACACCGGATCGCCATACAGGTCGGACTGCCTCGGTGACGGCTAACGGCAGGACGCACACATCCGACCCCGTGTCGAGCCGTCCTGCGATCGCGACCGTCTTGGTCTCATCGCCGATCTCGCCGATCACAATCCGGAGCATGGGGCGGAGGACCGCCGTCGAACGATCGACGGGCGAGGGCGTGACCTCGTATCGCGTATACCGAAATCGCATCGCATGGTCAGCCGGTTGGGTGATCGACCGGGTCGGGGATCCGCTGATACGTCACCCCGTAGCGGAGCCCGCGCCGGAACACCTGGTCCAGCACATCGCCGAGATCGTCGCCAGATGCGACGATCTCGTAATGGGTCCCATCCGAACGCGCCAGGCCACCCATTTGCCGGCAAGCTGCCGCAAGGTTTCGGGAGCGATCGCAACCATCGGTTCGAATCGCTGCCGGGGAATCCTTCGTCGGAGTTTGGGTTTGACACGGCTGCGTCGGCGAAGGCCCGTGTGCATCGGTCGTGGCCTCTCTCTCCGGAGACAAAGGCGATGGGATGGGTACGAGGACCACCTGGGCCTCTTCAAACACCATGAATTTACCATGAATCCCCGCGCGAATCAAGATCGCGCAGGATTGGTCGCTTAGAGGCTTGAATGCTGTCATTCCCTGCCATTTGTATTCACTACTTGATGGCGAATTAGAGTCGCAGCCCCTTCGGCACGAGGAACCGCTCGGCGAGGTCGAACGCACCCTGGACGGCCAGCGCCAGCACCGCCGCGGGGATCGCGCCTTCGAACAGGATCATGGCGCGGTCGTCGCGGCGAAGTCCGGTGAGGATCGGCTGGCCGAATCCGCCGGCGCCGATCAGGGCCCCGATCGTGGCGGTGCCCACGTTGATGACCGCGGCCGTCTTGATGCCGGCGAGGATGGCGCGCGAGGCCATCGGCAGCTCGATCCGGATCAGCCGCGCGAATGGCGGCAGGCCCAGGGCCTCGGCCGACTCGCGCAGCGACGGCGGGATGTCTTGCAGCCCCGTGGCCGTGTTCCGGACGATCGGCAGCAGGCTGTAGAGGAACAGGGCGACCAGGGCCGGCTTCGCCCCGATCCCGAGCCAGGGGATCATGAACACCAGGATCGCCAGCGACGGGATCGTCTGGATCACGCCGGCTACGGAGAGGATGACCGTGCCCAGGCGGGGATATCGGGCCGCCGCGATTCCCAGCGGGATCGCGACCAGGATCGCCGCGGCGAGCGAGATGCCGACCAGCGTGAGGTGCTCTTTCAGTCGACGGAGCAGACGTCCGACGCGACTCTCGGCCACGACCTTGGAGTCGATCCCGAATTTCGTGGCCAGGAATTCGGCCGCGACCCGGTCTTCCGAGAGACGATCGATCTTCACCGCGGCGTTCATGCCGGCCATCAGGTCGGCGCCGATCTGCCCTTCCAGCCGCCGGATCGCCGCGAAGGCCTCCGGCGAACGCGCCGGGAAGTCGGATCGGTAGAGCCACACGCATTCATACGATGGGAAGAAGTTCAGGTCGTCGGCGAGCACGCGAAGTTTGTAAGCCTTGATCTCGGCGTCCGTCGAATAGAGGTCGGTGGCCTGGAGTTCCCCGCTGGCGATGGCGCGATACGCCAGGTCGTGATCGAGCCCCCGGACGTCGCGCTGCGGGAGCCCATAGCGATCGCGCAGACCGGGCCAGCCGTCGGCGCGCTCCATGAACTCGTTGCTGAAGCCGAATCGCAGGTCGGGATGATTCCGCAGGTCGGACATCGTCCGGATGCCCAGCCGGGCCGCAACCTCTTCGCGCATGCCGATCGCATACGTGTTGTTGAAGCCCAGAGGCCGGCTCATGCCGATGCCGCGCCCGGCCAGCGCCTGCCGCAGCGCCTCCTCGCCGCGGATGTTCTTCCCCGCCAGGACCTCGCCGGAGATCGTCCCGGTGTACTCGGCATAGACGTCCAGCTCGTCGGCCTCGAGCGCGTGGAACAGGAGCTGGGTCCCGCCCAGCTCGCGACGGTGGACGACCGGCACTCCCGTCTCCTCAATGAGCTGCTTGGCGATCTCGCCCAGGATCACCGACTCGGTGAAGACCTTCGAGCCGACCCGGACCGTTCGCACCGGCACGTCGTCGAGGAGTCCGAGGGCCAGCACCACGAGGAAGGCCGGATTCATGGGTTGTCTCCATTGGCGGTCGCGGGGTCTCTGAACACAGGGGACCGGCACCTCGAAGACTCGGAGCCAGTCCCCGTGTTTCAGGGACTCTCATGTACCTGGTGTTGCGCACGGACGAACTGGGACACGAACGGCTCGGCCGGTTCGTCCAGCAGGGCGCGGATCGTGCCGCGCTGGACGATCCGGCCGTCGCGGATCAGGAAAATCTCGTCGCCGAACCAGCCGGCCTCGCCGAGGTCATGGGTGACCATCACCACCGTTTTCTCCAGCGCGCGGAAGATGGCGCGGAGGTCGGCCTGGAGGTCGGCGCGGACCATCGGGTCGAGGGCCCCCATCGGCTCGTCGAGCAAGATGATCGGCGCGTCGAGCATCAGGGCACGCATCAGGCTGGCCCGCTGCCGCTGACCACCCGAGATCTGGGCGGGGAACCGGTCGAGTCCCTCGACCGGGAACCGGGTCAATTCGGTCAATTCCGCGAGCCGATCGTCGATCCGGCGGCGGTCCCATCGAAGGAATCGGGCCATCAGGACGATGTTGTCCCGGGCGGTCAAATGAGGGAAGAGGCCGCCGTCCTGGGTGACGTATCCCAGCCCTCGGCGAACCTCCAGCGCCGTCGCGGGGGTCAGCTCATTTCCCTCGATCACGATCGTGCCCGTGTCCGGCTGAACCAGGCCGATCATCAGGCGGAGCAGCGTGGACTTCCCGCACCCGCTCGGCCCGATCAAGACCGTCGTCCGTCCCGGTGCAATCGACAGGTCCAGCTTGGGAACCACTTGCTGTCCTCCATAGATTTTCGACACTCCCTTCAGCTCGATCATGCCGATGGCCTCTCGTGTCTCGGGAACCGATCCTCGGCATACATTGTACGGTACGTCGGGCGATCTGAGGATCCGCCCTCTTCCCGAGGAGACGGGACGAGTATCATGGATCAGGCCGTCGCAGACCGGCCTCCCCGAGAGACGAACCTCCGACCTCCTACCCGGTCAACTTCCCGAAATGATTCCCGTGATCTATCACCCGAAGTCCAACATCACGGTCTTCGGACTCGAACGCCTCCACCCCTTCGACGGCCGAAAATACCGCCGGATCCACGATGCCCTGATCGCCGGAGGTCTGAGAAAAGCCCGAGACTTCATCCTGCCGTCTCCCATCCGTCGCGAGGAGCTGGAGCGCGTCCACACGCCGGAGTACCTCCGATCGCTCCGAAAGTCGAACGTCCTGGCGGGAATCCTGGGCGTCCCGCTGCTCGCCCGGCTCCCCTGGCGGTTCGTGGACTGGCGCGTCTTGCTTCCCATGCGCTACACGACCGGTGGGACCCTGCTGGCGGCTCGCCTGGCTCTCGAGCACGGCGTCGCGATCAACCTCGGCGGCGGTTATCACCACGCGGCCGCGTCCTGGGGCGATGGGTTCTGCGTCTACGCCGATATCCCCATCGCCCTGGCGACCCTGCACGTCGAGGGGCGCGTCGGCAAAACGCTGGTGATCGATCTCGATGCCCACCAAGGAAACGGCACCGCCGCAACGATCCATCCCTGGCCCTGGGCGTTCATCCTCGATGTGTTCGAGGAGGATCTGTTTCCGTCGGTGAAACAGCCCGAGGATTTCCCCATCCCGGTCCCGGCCGGCTTGACCGGAGTCGAGTATCTGGACATCGTCCGCGAAGCCGTCCCGCACGCGCTCGACACGGTCCGCCCCGACCTGGTGATCTACAACGCGGGGTCCGATCCCTATGTCGACGACCCGCTGACCCGGCTCTGCCTGACTCGCAACGATCTGGCCGAACGCGACTTGCTGGTCGCCACGCTCGCGCGCGAACGCAAGATCCCGATGGCCATGGTGCTCTCGGGCGGCTATTCGAGCGAATCCTGGCGGATTCACGCCGAGGGGATCGAGGGAATCCTCACGCGGTTTGATAAAGGGTGAGGTCGGTCAGGGACCCTGGGGGCCGGTTCGCCTGCCGAGGAGTCGGTCCAGCTCGGCCATCGCGATGCCGTATTCGAAGTCGATCTGATCGCCATGCTGCTCGATCCACCGGAAATGAGCGATGGCCGTTTCTCGACGGCCACGCTGTACCAGGTCGAGTCCCAGATAGCAGTGGACCAGGGTCATTCTTGAGACGCTGTCGGCCGAGGCAAGCAGGGACTGCTCATCGATGTCGCCGTGGAGGTATTTAAGAATGCCGTAACTCCACGATGAGGGGTTGGCCTTGGCCAAAGCTTCGTTGAGCAGGTCCTTAGCACTCGCCGATCGCCCTGCTCGCAGTTCGGCGAAGTAGCCCACGAGCGCCGCGAAGATCGATCTCTTCCACTTCCATCCCTTGATTCCCAGTGCTGTGCGCACACTCTTCAGCACATCATCATGAGACGCCGAGAACAAGGCGGTCGCCCGGCGGTAATGGGCGTCGGCGTCTCGCGGATCGAGCCGGATCGCCACATCGATGTCGGCGAGGGCCTTGTCATAATCCTTATTCCAGGTCCAGGTCCTGGCACGGCTGAGGTAGCCCGTATCCGACTTCGGATCGAGCCTGACGGCTGCATCGTAATCGACGCCGGCCTTGTCGTACTCCTTCCGCTCCGCGAATACGTCTCCGCGTTGGATATAGGAGTCCGGGTCGCCCGGTGCGAGACGAATCGCCGTATTGAGATCCGCGAGGGCTTCCTCGTACCGCTCAAGGCCGGACAACGCTCGTGCACGAACAAGGTAGTACTTGGCGCGTCGAGGCTTCAGCCGTATCGCCTCCCCGAAATCTTCAAAGGCATTCTCATATTCCTCTTTCTCAAGCCAGACTGAGCCGCGATCGTAGTAGGCCTGGGGGTTCGGCCACAACTGGATCGATTTGGTGAGATCGGCGAGGGCCTTGTCAGGGATGTGCTTCTCGGCCCAGGCGGCGCCTCGACCGAGGAAGGCGGCCGCATCCGCTGGAACGAGGCGGATCGCATGGGTGAAGTCCACGATTGCCCCGTCGTAGTCCTCCCGTTCCAGGCGGGCTTTGCCGCGCCGGTCGTAGGTCGCGGCAGCTCGACCCGCATGGGGAAAGGCATGGTGCCCATCGAGCCGGAAGGACTGCTCGAAATCGGCGATCGCTCGATCGTCGTCCAGCCTCAGCCATCGGATCACGCCCCGGTTGTAGTAGGCAAAGGCATCCCGTGGGTCGAGCCGGATGGCTTCATCGAGATCCTGGATCGCCCCGTCGTACGCCTTCGTCTGGAGGCGAGCATAGCCGCGGCCGTCATAAGCCAGGACGAACTGAGGGTCGAGCCGGAGCAACGCGTCGAAGTCGGCCTGCGCGTCCTCGGGCGGCTTCGGGGAGGCCCAGGTCACCCCGGCCGAGGAGTAGACGAAGGCGACGTTGGGATTCAAGCGAACCGCCTGTTTGTAATCGTCGAGGGCCTTCGGGTATTCCTTGAGCTCCAGCCAGGCATTGCCGCGGTCGAAGTAGGCCCGGGCGAGCTTCGGGTCGAGCGTGATCGCCGCGTCGAAGTCATCGATCGCCTGATCATACCGCTGCTTGCCGACCAAGGCCAGACCGCGTGACACATGGGTCTCGGCCGACCGGTCATCAAGACGGATGGCCTCGTCCAGGTCCGAGAGCGCCTCGTCGAAGACCTTCTTGGCCATCCAGACAACTCCCCGATCGCGGTAGGCCCAGGCGAACTCGGGATCGAGCTGGATGGCCTCGCTGAGCGCGAGGAGGGCATTGTCCAGATCCTCCCTGGCGGTCAGGACGATGCCGCGCCCCCATCTGGCCCGCGCGTGTTCGGGATCGAGCTGGATGGCCACGTCGAAATCGGCGAGCGCCGCATCGAGTTCCTGCTTGTGGAACCGCGCCATGCCGCGATGGTAATACGGCCAGGCCAGTTTGGGATCGATCCTGAGGGCGGCGTCGCAGTCGGCGATGGCGCGGTCGAACTCCCCGCGATCGAGGAGGACCAGGGCCCGGATGGCCAGCGCGAAGGTGTCCTTCGGGTTGTCGCGGACTCGCTGATGGAAGGTTTCGAAGGGCTGGTCGATGGCGACGACCTCATCGACTCTCGCCCAGCCGATCGGGCCACCTCCCTCCGGTTCGATCCGGAGCCTCGATTCCGCGCGCTCCTCCACCACGCGATCGATCAGCAACGGAGCCGCGCCCCAGCGGTCGGATCGTCGGTCGCCGATGGGAACGCGGCCCGCCCTCCGGATGACGCGTTTGCCGACCCAGGCCGACGAGGCGGGTGTCGGATCGGAGGGCTGCACCGATTCCCGGGATCGCGGCCCCGGAACGATCGCCCCCGGCCAGATGCAGGCCGCCACGACAACGATCGCGAGGGCGAGGATCGGGGAAGCCCCCACGCACAACACCAAACTGCGCCAGGCCGTTGCGTGCCAGCTCGTGTCGGAGGAGGACATGGGACGGATGCTCCCGTGGTAAGCCCGAAAATCATTCCAGCCGTCATCAACCAACCAGGGCCGCGATCGGCCGACCCGTGCTGACGAGATGCGGCCGGTTGAGCGCGTCGCGGATCATCGTCGACAGATCCTGGAAAATAACCGAGAAACCGCCCTCAGACCCCACCGACGTACCACACCTCACGGCGGCTAGTTTACCTTCTTCCCGTTGCCCTTGGTCTTCCGCTTCGCGGGAGACTTACCCGCACGACGCCGGCCGGGCGCTGCCCGGCGCCTCAACCCCATGGCCCATTGATTCAGGAGACGGTTCCAGACCGAGGGGCGCTCCGTGGCCGCCGCCTTCACCCACCGAAGGACGTCCCCGGAGCGGACCCGCAGGAACCGGCTTTCCTCGACCGCAGCATACGACTCGTCCGGCTGGAGCTGCTCGATAATGAGCGTCTCGCCCCGGACAAACCTCCAGACCTCGACGACTCGGAGATCTCGATAGATCGCCGGCCGATCGACTTCAGGAGGAGACAGGTCGATCTCGACCGCCATGTCGGGGTGGGGAAAGTCGTTCGAGTCCCTCGAGTCGCGGACCCAGGCTTCCTGTGCCACGCGGATCTTCTCTGCATCGAAGTAGTAAGACAGGTCCGCCTCCAGGCCGCGAATCATCGTTCTCCAGGTCGCCTGGCCGGAACCGAGACAGTCCACGTCCAGGCCCATGGCCAAGGCGTTCACGATCTTGCTGATGATATCTTTGAGAATATCGTGGATGTTGCCGATGACCATGATCTCCAGATCCTTTCCATCGTAGATCAGATGGACGTGCTGGTCGTCGCCGAGCGATTCCGAGAGCTGGCGGTAGGTGTGCCAGTCCACCCCGCGGAAGACGATCCGTCGATCGCTGCACGAAGAAGGACCGACTCCCTCGGGGGGCGCCGGGGATCTCGGAATCGCTCTGGGTCGCGTTCGTGTGATCGTGGACATCGGTTACTCCTATATTCCGGCCGGCTCCTCGGCAGCTCTCCGCGGGGCGCAAGGACACGCATCCCGGCGGCTTTTCCCGGCGAGACGGGTGTCAATTCTACCAGAAGCTGGTGATTCCCGGATCGCGACTCACGTCCCGCAAGCGGCAGAACCTGGGTCTCCCATCATCGATCAACGGATGATCGGGTCGTTCTCTTTCTCTTCTTCACCCTCTTCATCCGGCATCTCCTCGTCCTCATCCTGCTCCTCATCATCGTCCGCGGCGAGTTCGAGGTAGGGCGCGTTCGGGTCGGGCTCGACGCGGACGGTCTGGGTGAAGTCCTTGCCGTTGACGGTCAGCACGACGCGGTAGGATCCGGGGGGAACGGGTTGAAGCCGGGCGAAGCGGAGCTGAGGCACCGGCTCGCCCGACTCGCTCTCGCCGGAGGCCGCGCCGGCAGCGCCGCGCCGCTGGTCGCTCGAGCTGATCCACCAGGTGTTGCCGGGGTACCGGCCTGACGCGGTCCGGTTCCCGTGGCAGCCGCGGCGTGTGTCCCGACCACCGCCAGCCGCCGCCGCGGGCCTGGCCTCCCCCGAGACCGCCGCGGAATCCCGGGCCGGCTCCTTGAGCGGCCCCACGCGTCAAGTTCCAGACGACCCGGTGCAGGCCGGGTTCGCCCGCGGCCCTCAGTTCGCTCACGGTGGCCCCGTTCACATCCACGATCTTAAGGCTGAGCTTGGCCGCCTTCCTGGCCAGGGTATAGTCGATCATCGCGCCGGCGGAGGGATTCTGACCCTCGAACCGGCGGTTCGTACCCCCGTGACTGGCGGCGCTCCGCCATCGGACCGCGGAGGTCGGCTTGTAGAGGTGGACGTCGGCCTTGGCCACCTCGCGCGTCGTCTCGCGGAGCGGACTCACGTCGAGGACCCAAAGGCTGCGCCCGTGCGTCGCCGCGACGAGCTCGCCGGCCGTCGGGTGGATCGCCACGTCGAGGACGGCGACCGTCGGCAGGTTCGTGTTCAAGGAACTCCAGGACTCGCCGCGATCGAGCGAGACCCAGAACCCGAACTCCGTGCCGAGGTAGAGCAAATCGCCGTTCTTGATGTCCTCGCGCAGGCAGCGCGACGAACCCCGCGGCAGGTTCGCCCGCAAGGGCTTCCAGGTCTTGCCCAGGTCCTCGGTCACGTAGACCAGGGGGTCGTCGATGTCGGAGCGATGCCCGTCGAAGGTGACGTAGGCCCGCCCTTCCGCATAGCGCGAGGCCTCGATCGTCGCCACGTAGCAGGGCTTGGCGAGCCCGACGTTCTTGACGATGTCGGTCCAGGTCGCGCCACCGTCCTTGGTCATCCAGAGGGCACCATCGTCGGTGCCGACGTAGACGATGTTGGGATTTCGCGGCGACTCGGCCAGCGCCGTGGCGCTCCCCTTGTCGGTCCGGGTGATGTTCGGGGAGATCGCACGCAGGTCGTTGCCGCGGTCCAGCGAGCGGAACACGACGTTCCCCGCCGCATAGAAGATCCGCGAGTTGTGATGCGAGAGGATGAACGGCGTGTTCCAGTTGAACCGGTAACGCGACTGGCCCCGCCCCGGAGGGCCCTGCGCGGGCCCGCCCGCGGGGGGATTCTGTCCCTGGCGTTGCGGGCCGCCTGCATTTTGCGGGCGAATCGAGGCGGATTCTCCGGTGCGGAAGTTCCTGCGTCCCATGGCGCCGTTCTGGCTGGTGTAATAGATCTGGTCGGGGTCGTTGGGATCGACCTGGCATTTGAAGCCGTCACCGCCGCCGACGGAGACCCAGTCCTCGTTGATCGGGCCGGCGCCGTTGTGGGTGCGGCTGGGACCGCCCCAGCTTCCATTGTCCTGGAGTCCGCCGTAGACCTTGTAGTCGCGCGTCGTGTCGATGGCCACGTGGTAGAACTGCCCGATGGCCGCGTGGTTGAGATGGTCCCAGCGCTCCATCCGATCGCAGGTCACATAGAGGCCGCCGTCGCCGCCGAGGCGCATGTGCCGGCCGTCGCGCGGGTCGATCCAGAGCGCGTGGTGGTCGGCGTGGACACCCCGGCCGCCGTCGCTGCGAAACGTCTTGCCGCCGTTGGACGACCGGTAGAGCGAGACGCCCAGGACGTAGAGGTACTTCTCGTCGCTCGGATCCACGCGGACCTGGCTGAAGTACATGGGCCGGGGGTTGAGGCTGTTGATCCGGGTCCAGGTCTCGCCGGCATCGGCCGACCGATAGATGCCGCCGTAGAGATGGCCATCGGGAGTCTGGCGGTTCTGGACGTTCTCCCGCTGGCCGCCCAGCGAGGCGCCGAACGGATGGGTCGGATCCGCTCCGCCCCGCCCGCCGCCACCGCCAAACCCTCCGCCTCCTCCACCCGGGCCACGTCCGCCAGCCGGGCGCTCGGCGGCCGTGAGCTCCACGTTGAGCGTCTCCGAACCCCGGCCGACCTTGAGCTTGATCTTGTCCCCGACGGAAAGTTCCTGCATCTCCATCAGGAACTCCCGGTAGTCCCGGACCGGCTGGTCGCCGACCGCCAGGAGGGCATCGCCGACCTTGAGACCGGCCTTGGCGCCCGGGCTGTCCGGGGCGACCGTGGTGATCTCGGTCTTATCCTCCTCGGTACGAGCGGCGATGCCCAGGTAGCCGTTGCCCGCGGGCTTCGCACCCGGGGGACCCATGCCGATCTTCTCCGACTCGATGATGGCGAAGACCACGTTCGGGTCCTTGCGGTACCAGTCCAGCCCGATCCGGCCGAGCTGCGCCGTGGGCAACCCCTGCTTCAGTTTCTTGAACGTCTTGCCGCCGTCGGTCGTCTTGTAGAGGCCGCCGCCCGGACCCCACTTCTTGGAGGGGTCATTCGTGTCGTAGAGATCCCGCTCACGCTCGTAGGTCGCGACCAGCAGCGTCTCGGGGTCGGACGGATGCATCCGCATGTCGATGACACCGGTCTTGTCGTCCACGAAGAGGACCTTGTTCCAGGTCTTGCCGCCATCGGTCGTCTTGAAAAGCCCGCGATCGGGATTGGGCCCATAGAGCCGTCCCAGCGCCCCGACATAGACCACGTCCGGGTTCCTGGGATGAACGAGGATCCGGCCGATCTGGAAGGTCTCCTGCAGGCCCATGTTCTTCCAGGTCTTGCCGCCGTCCGTCGACTTATAGACGCCATCGCCATAAGACACCGAGTTCCGCGGGTTATTCTCGCCGGTGCCGACCCAGACGATCTTGCCGTCGGACGGGGCCACGCGGACGTCGCCGATGGCGACGGTCGTTTCCTTGTCGAATTGATGCTCGAACGTGATCCCATTGTTCATGGTCTTGAGCAGGCCGCCGCCCGCGGTCGCCACCCACCAGGTGCAGGGGTCGGCCTCGAACACCGAGATGGCAACGATCCGCCCCCCCATGTTCGCCGGACCGATCGACCGCCATCGCATCGCCTTGACCCACTCCGGAGCCAGTCGCAACTCGGTGGATGCCTTCGTCGTCGCCGGGGCCTTCAACTCATCGAGCTTCTTCTTCAGATCCTCGAGCTGCCGCTCGAAGTCCTTGATCTGTTGCTCGCGCGACGCGGGCTGAGCCGCCGGCTGCCCTTGGGCCAGGCCCGTTCGTGCCGCGGCCAGAACGATCAGGCTCAGTACGACGACCCGTGCGGATCGGCCCCGCACGAAAACGGTGCATGGAAGCATGGCTGCATTCCTCGTGTAGGACGGACTTGACTTGGAGTAGCTCTGATTTGTCGGCGCGCGAAGTTATTCTCAATAAAGCGGTATATCCTTCCCACATGGCCCGGTCAATTGAGTGGCCAAGGCGCCTTGAAGGTCGGTGCGAGATGGTATAATCGTTGAATCACGAAAGGCGTCGTGGGATCAATCCGTGGTCTTTAGAGTCGTGAGCGAGCCGTGCCCGCCAGGAACATCTATCACGACGCTGTCGTTCAAGCGTTGATCGCGGACGGTTGGACGATCACCGATGACCCGCTGCGGGTTGAATACGGCGATCAGAATATCTATGTCAACCTCGGCGCGGAGCGTCAGACGCTGGCCGCCGAGAAAGCCGGACGAAAGATCGCCGTGGAGATTCAGAGTTTCCTCAACCCGTCCCCCTTGCGCGACCTGGAGGAGGCGGTGGGACAGTATAAGGTCTATGAAACGATCATGGCGGCGGCGAAGCCAGACCGTCAGATCTACATGGCTGTCCCGGTCCGGGTTTATGAGGGCTTGCTTTCGCAGAAGTTCGGGCACCGCATCGTCACACGTCTCGGCCTGCGACTCCTGGTTTTTGATCATCGCCAACCGAGGATCGTCCAATGGATCGAGTCGACCAATACCGCGGGATCGTCCGCCGAGTGATCGAGGACTACGCGGACGCGAAGCCGTCGAATGGCCAGATCGCTACCGAGGCGATCGTGGATCGCGACCGGGATCACTATGAGGTCATGCTCGTGGGGTGGGATGACCAGCGCCGGGTCCATGGATCGGTCGTGCACATCGACATCATCAACGGGAAGGTCTGGATCCAGCATGATGGCACGAATCGGCCGGTCGCCGATGAACTGATCGCGGCGGGCATCCCCCAAGAAGACATCGTGCTGGGTTTTCACCCGGCCGACATGCGTCCATATACGGGATTCGCAGTGGAGTGATGCCCGAGGATTCGTGTCCGAGTCGGCGAGAGCCTTCCCTCAAATCTTGACGAAGATCTTCTGCCGGTACATCCAGAAACAGATCAGCCAGAATACCAGCAGTGTCGAGGACGCCCGGACCAGCGGACCATAAGGCCCGGCGAAGATGTCCTGGCCGAAATGGATTCGGAGCGTCGACGCCACGTACGGCTTCAAGAGCTGCGACATCATGTAAATGGCGATCGAGTTCATGCCGACGACGACCAGCGGGAACGACCAGCGACGATATCCGGCCAGATCGATGACGGCATAGAACGCCGCGAGCATCCAGAGGGTCCAGCCGGTCGAGTAGATGGTCCAGGAAGGGGTCCAGATCCGCTTGACGATCGGGCAGACCGTCGCGTCCATGAGCAGACCAATCGCCAGGCACGCGGCGCCGGCCACGAGCAAGGTCCGGAGCTTGGCCATCGGCTCGCGCCAGGATCGGAGCCATTCACCGGCCAGCACGCCGAAGATCATGGTCGCCATCGATGGGATGAAGTTCAACGTCGCATAACCCCCCTCGCTGAAGAGGAACGGTTGTCCGGGCGGGTGGGGGAAGAGATTGAGGAACCATCGGTCGAACGCGGCCGCGACGTTCGCGTTCTTGTTCCAGTGGGCGAAGAAGCCCGTCATGGTGGTGCCCGGTTCGCCGGCGCCGTATCTGGCGAAGGGAAAATCGGAGTCCGGGAGCGGGTAGGCGGCGAAGAGCAGCCAAAAGGCGGCGAGGATCGCGACCGCGGCTCCGAACTGGACGGCCGGGCTCCGGCCGAGCAGCAGGAAGACGAACGTGTAGCCCAGCCCGATCTGTCCCAGCACGTTGACGAACGTGTAGTTCGTCTGCCGGCTCCAGTTCGAAGCCAGGAAGACCGCCAGCACGACCAGGATCACGGATCGCAGCAAAGCGTGGCCGAACATCTTCGCCCAGGTCTCGCCCCGGCCGACGCGGCTGGCGTGGGAGAATGGCATCGCCACGCCGACCATGAACATGAACGACGGCTGGATCAGGTCCCAGAAGACACAGCCCCGCCACGCGACGTGGTCGAGCTGGTGGAGGATCCGGACCAGGTTGGATGCGAACGTCTCGCCGCTGCCGGCGAGCCCGGCCAGCGCGCCGGCGCCTCCCGAGGCCATCGCCAGCATCACGAATCCCCGGTAGGCGTCGAGCGAACCGAGGCGAGTCGAGGATTTGCCGTTCAGGTCGGTTCCCATGGTCGTCGATCCCCAGGCGTGTTGGGAGGGAGACGAGGTGTCCCGATTGTAGTCGGCTCCGCAAGGCCGGCGGAAGAGTCCGCTCTACCGACTGGGTTGCGGAATACGTCGGGTCGAGTCCCTTTACGTACGGCCTTCGCGTGTCGTACGCTGGGGTCGCGTTCGGTCCGAGTGCCCGTCGTTGATGTGTGCGGAAGGAACCCGCATCGCCGTTCCGGCCTCTCCCGTCCGGGCCCGGCCCGCGGCTCCCGCGCGATCCGATTCGCTCACCAGGGGAAGATCCGGATGGGATGGTTTTCGTCCAGCCTGTTTCGTCGGAAAGATGTCGCGCAGTTGATTGGTGAGATGAACCAGGGGGAGCGGTTGCGCCGGCGGCTCGGGCCGGTGGCCCTGATGGGACTCGGCATCGGAGCGACGATCGGTACGGGGCTCTACGTCCAGACCGGCGTCGTCGCCAAGGGGTTCGCCGGGCCGTCGCTGGTCCTCTCGTTCCTGCTGGCGGCCATCGGCTGCGGGTTCGCGGCGCTCTGCTATTCGGAGCTGGCCAGCATGGTGCCCGTGGCCGGCAGTGCGTATACCTACGCCTACGCGACCCTCGGCGAGCTGCTCGCCTGGGTCATCGGCTGGGACCTCATCCTCGAATATGCCATCGGGTCGAGCTTCGTCGCCGCCGGCTGGTCCAACTACCTCGACTCGTTCTTGCGCGGGGTTTTCCACATCGCGATCGACCCTCGGCTCAAGTCGGCTCCCTGGGACTTCAACATCGAAGACAAGGTGTTCTTGCTGAAGAAGGTGACCCTGGCCGACGGGCGGATCGTGCAAGCCTGGTTCGACCTGCCGGCGATCTTGATCACGGCGGCCGTGACCGTGGTCCTGGTGATCGGGATCCGGGAGAGCGCGGGGTTCAACACGGTGATGGTGTTGCTGAACATCGTGGTGATCGTGACGGTGATCGGCATCGGCGCGACCTACGTGGACCCGAAGAACTGGCGGCCGTTCTTGCACGAGAAGGAGCAGTGGCATGGCGTCGCGGAGGGGGCGGGCCGGATCTTCATCGCCTATATTGGGTTCGACTCGATCTCGACCAACGCCGAGGAGGCTCGCAATCCGCAACGCGACCTGGCGATCGGGATCATGGGCGCGCTGGCGGTCTGCACCACCCTTTACGTGGCGGTCGCGGCCGTCTTGACCGGGATGATCCCGTATCGCGAGATCGATATCCAGGCACCGCTCGCCGCGGCGCTGCATGCCAAGGGGCTCAACTTTGCCGGCGGCCTGATCACGCTGGGTATCCTCGCGGGCATGACCAGCTCGCTCCTGGTCGGCAACCTGAGCCAGCCGCGCATCCTCCTGGCGATGGCCCGGGATGGGCTGCTGCCCCACGGCTTTTTCGCGGCGGTCCATCCCCGCTTCAAGACCCCGTGGAAATCGACGATCCTGGTCGGCGTGGTCGTCGCGACCGCGGCCGCGCTGGCGCCCCTGGGATTCCTCGCCGACCTGGTCAGCATCGGCACCCTGTTCGCGTTCGTGGTCGTCTCGGCGGCCGTCTGGATCCTCAGGGTCAGCGATCCCGGCATGCCCCGCCCCTTTCGCACGCCGATGGTCCCCGTCGTCTCCACCCTGGGAATCCTGGTCAACGGCGGCATGATGTTCTTCCTCGGCCCCGAGAACTGGCTGCGACTCTTCATCTGGCTGGTGCTGGGGCTTCTCATTTACTTCGGTTACTCCCGCCGTCATTCGAGCCTCCGCGCCGACTCGCTCGAGATGGCCCAGCGACCCTGAGAACGCCGCTCCCGAGAAATCGTCACATGCTTACATCCGATCAAGGTCCGCGATGGTATCACGGCCTGGCCGCCGGTCAGTGGATCATCCTGGCGGTGGCCTCGGCCGGCTGGGTCTTCGACGTCTACGAGGGTCAGCTCTTCACGATCTTCAAGACGCCGATGCTGACCGAGCTGACCGGCGGCGACGCGGTTTCGATCGACTGGCAGGCGAATATCGGGTTCGCGGCCTTCTTGCTGGGCGGGGCGGCCGGGGGCCTGTTCTTCGGCATGCTCGGCGACCGTTACGGCCGGGTGCGGATCATGTCGGCGACGATCCTGGTGTACTCGGTGTTCTCCGCGTTGACGGCCCTGGTCCATTCGTTGTGGCAAGTCCACCTGCTGCGGTTCCTGGTCGCGGTGGGGACCGGGGGCGAATGGGCGGTCGCCGCGGCGCTGGTGGCCGAGACGTTCCCGCCCCGCGCCCGGGCCACGGCCTCCGGACTGTTCCACGCCTCGAGCGTCATCGGCGTGGGGCTGGCCGCGCTGACCGGCCTGGTCTTCACCCGTGAGGACTTGTGGCGCATGGGCGTTCGTCGTGGGACTGGCGCCGGCCTTGATGGTGCTCTGGATCCGGATCAGCCTCCGGGAGCCGAAGCCCTGGTCAACCGAGGACGATCCGGGACGCCGCGGGAAGTCGGGGATCCCCGATGACGCCGCCGTCGGAGCCGGGCCGGAGGTCGCGGACATCCCCCCGAAACAGACCGCCGATCTCGCCGAGTTGTTCGGCCCGGGGCCCTGGCGATCCCGGGCGCTGCTAGGTCTCGGGCTGGCCACGGTCGGGCTGGGGACCTACTGGGGCGCCTTCGCCTGGGGCCCGGAGCTGGCCCGGTTAACGCTGGGCGAGTCCGCCTCGCCCGAGGCCCGCCAGTCGGCGTCGAGCCTGGCGTACTTGGCGTACTTGTTAATGAACTTTACGGGAGGGATCCTCGGCTTGCTCGCGTTCGCGCCCCTGGCCAACTGGCGCGGCCGGCGATTCGCCTTCGCCGTGTATCACGTGGGAGCGGCGATCTTCGCCCCCCTGACCTTCCTCGGCGCACGGACCTATCCCCAGGCCCTCGGGCTGCTCTCCATCATGGCCTTCTTCGTCCTGGGGATGCACGCGGGCTATGCGATCTATTTCCCCGAACTCTTCCCGACTCGTCTGAGGGCCACCGGCTCGAGCGTCTGCTTCAACCTCGGCCGGGTCCTGGGTGCTGTCGTCCTGGTGATCCGCGGGAAGCTGGGCGAGCTGTTCGGCCTGCGCTGGGCCGTCGTCGCCATCTCGAGCTTGTTCATGGTCGGCTTGCTCCTCTTGATCTTCGCGCCCGAAACCCGGGGGAACGCCCTTCCGGAGTGATCGGCATACGCACCCCGATACGGCATTCGGACCGCGGGCCGCTCCGGGCGGCTCTTGATACGAAAGAACGACGAGGGAACCATGGTAAACAACGGACGAATCACGGCGATCCTGGGAGCGATCTTGATCATGAGCGGCGCACCGTCGAGTGGGGACGAGATTCATCGAGTGTCCCGATATCCCGAAGCACCCCGCTCGGAGACGGCGGACGACTACCACGGCCGGCGGATCCAAGACCCGTATCGGCCGCTCGAAGATCCCGACGCCGAGGCGACAAGGAGCTGGGTCGAGGCGGAGAACCGGATCACCTTCGCTTTCCTGGAATCGATCCCCGCTCGCGTGGCGATCCGCGAGCGTCTGACCGCCCTCTGGGACTACGAGAAGACCGGCGCACCCGGCAGGAGGGAGGACGCTACTTCTACGCCTTCAATACGGGCCTTCAAAACCAGGGCGTCCTCTACACGAGCGACTCCCTGGACGGTCCCGGGCGGATCCTCCTCGATCCCAACACCCTCTCGGCCGACGGCACCGTGGCCCTGGCGGGGACCGCCGTGAGCGACGACGGACGACTGCTGGCGTACGGACTGGCCGCCGCCGGATCGGACTGGAATGAGTGGAAGGTCCGCGACGTCGCCACCGGACAGGATTACCCCGATCATCTGAAGTGGATCAAGTTCTCCGGCACCGAGTGGACTCCCGACGGAAAAGGCTTCTTCTACGGACGCTTCCCCGAGCCGAAAGCCGGCGAGGACCTCAAAGGGGCCAATTACTATCAGAAGGTGTACTACCACCGGATGGGGACTGACCAGTCCGCGGATCGGCTGGTCTGGGAGGATCCGGAGCACAAGGACTCGCGCGCCAACCCCCACGTCTCGGATGACGGCCGGTTCCTGATCTTCACCATCGAGAAGGGGACCGATGCCAGATACCGGATCCTCTACCGGCCCCTCGACCAGCCCGACGTCCAACCGATTCATCTGGTCGGCGAGTTCGACGCCGAGTACGAGTTCATCGACAACGATGGGCCGGTCTTCTGGTTCAAGACCAACAAGGACGCGGCGCGTGGGAAGGTCATCGCGATCGACACGCGTCGCCCCGAACCGGAGCACTGGAGGGTCTTGATCCCGGAAGCCACCGAGACGCTCGAGGAGGTCCACGTCGTCGCCGACTATTTCCTCGCCGTTTACCTGAAGGATGCCCACACGGTCGTCCGGGTGTTCGACCTGAACGGGCAGCACGTGCGCGACGTCGCCTTCCCCGGCCTGGGCACGGCGGCGGGCTTCGCTGGGAAGCGGAAGGACCGGGAGACGTTCTATGCGTTCACGTCCGTCACCACGCCTTCGACCATCTACCGATACGACGTGACTAGCGGCCAGAGCTCGGTCTGGCGGCAGCCCCGGCTGAAGTTCGACCCGGCTCATTATGAGACGACACAAGTCTTCTACCCGAGCAAGGACGGGACCCGGATCCCGATGTTCCTCAGCCACAAGAAAGGGCTGAAGCGGGACGGCTCGAACCCGACCTTGCTCTACGGCTACGGCGGATTCAACGTCTCATTGACGCCGAGCTTCAGCCCGTCCGTCCTGGCCTGGATGGAGCTGGGCGGGCTCTACGCCGTGCCCAACCTCCGCGGCGGGGGCGAATTCGGCGAGGACTGGCACCAGGCCGGCACCAAGCTCAAGAAGCAGAACGTCTTCGACGACTTCATCGCCGCGGCGGAGTGGCTGGTCGCCAATCAGTACACGACGAGGACCAGGCTGGCCATCGCGGGCGGGTCCAATGGCGGCCTCCTGGTCGGGGCCTGCATGACCCAGCGCCCGGATCTCTATGGCGCCGCGATGCCGGCCGTGGGCGTGATGGATATGCTCCGATTCCACAAGTTCACGATCGGTTGGGCCTGGGTCAACGATTACGGGTCGTCCGACGACCCCGAGCAGTTCCGGACACTCCTCGCCTACAGCCCGCTGCATAACCTCAAGCCGGGCACCTGCTACCCGCCGACCCTGATCACGACGGCCGACCACGACGACCGCGTCGTCCCGGCCCACAGCTTCAAGTTCGCCGCCGCACTCCAGGCGGCCCAGGCGTGCGATAACCCCGTGTTGATCCGGATCGAAACCAAGGCCGGCCACGGCGCCGGTAAGCCGACGACCAAACTGATCGAAGAGGCCGCCGACCGGTGGGCGTTCCTGGTCAAGATGCTGGGGGTTTCGGCGGGAGCGGCCGCGAGATGAGAACGCAGCGACGTCAGAGCCCAAGAAGGTAATGCAAGCGATCCTCGACCTCGGTCATTGTTGCCGGGGAAATCGTCCCCATTCGGCGTCCGAGTCTCAATTTCGAGATGGCTCGAACCTGGTCGGTCATGATGAAACTTGGCCTGGTCAACCCGCCTTCGGGTGGGTCAACGGGAATGTGGACGATCAATTTGCGATCAGTCGTTGTGATCGGAGTGATCATGATCAGGCCAGCCTGACTCCGGTTGAACAAATCCGCCGACACGATCAACGTGGGTCGAACGCCTCCTTGTTCGTGACCGACGATCGGGTCCAGATCCGCGCCCAGACCTCGCCCCGGATGGGTGTGACATTACTCTTTCCCTTCCTCATACGGAAACTCCTCCAAGCCGTCGGAGAGCGTGCAGTCCCAGGCGCTGATCTCTTTCTGATAGTCTGCCCAGGCTTCCGGATCCGCCCTGAGTGCGGCATACCCAGCATTGAGTTCCTGCCAGAATCGGGCGGCGCGATACTCCCGAATCGCCGCCTCGACGATCGCCGTCATGGTCGTCTCGGCCCGATCGGCAAGCATCCTGATCTCGTCAATTGTCTTCTTATTGACGCGAATTGTGTGGCTTTCCATGCTGGCTCCGTCCTCCCTCGTTTCTAAAGGCTTCACCTCTGTCACTTCGTCAACGACGGGCTCACTCTTCTTCAGAGTCTACTTTTTTGTAGACAATTCTGTCAACAGAACATCGCGACGTCGATTGTAGACGGTGTTCGCGATCGATTACTTCATCCCCGCTTCGAATCGGCTCCACGGCCCGTACTTCATGTCCTTGAGCAGCCCGCGCATCCATTCGTACTCCAGATGTTTCTTGAGGAACGCGTCGGCGATGAAGTCGGAGCCATGATGTCCCACCTGGCCCCAGAAGGCCATCTGGTCGGCGAGGTTGCCATCGGTCACCTTCGACTGGACTGTGCCGCCGGGATAGAAAGGCCCCCAATCCCACTCGGGGACGCCACGGGGCGAGGTCTCGACCTGGCCGCAGAGGGTCCGCTCGCTGGCCAGTTTTCGCACGCCGATCACGTCGAAGTCGTCGGTCTCGAATCGCTTGCCGGCCTCGAGGTCGATCTTCCCCTTGTGATTGTCCATCAGCCGCTCCCAGCGGGTTTTCCGGGCATTGGGTGATGACGACGTGTTCTCGGCGTCGAACTTCGTCTCTTCCTTCCGGAGCTTGGGAGAATCCGGGAAGTTCGCGCCGAAGAAGCAGCCGTCCTTGGTGCGGCGAACCGAATGATTCTTGAGCCCCAACTCGAACAGCGCGATCTCGCCGGTCTTGTTGTCGCCCACCAGCCAGTCGTTGGCATACCCGCCGTTGTTGCCGTCGAGCATGATCCGGACGTAGTCGTCGATCGACCGGCTGTATTGCATGGCCTTGCGGGCGCGGACGAATTCCGGCTTGCCCTTGGGGTCCCACCCCTCGAACTGGGTGATCGTCGTCTCGGTGACGAGCAGGCCGGCCGAGGTCACGCCGAAATCGTCGTCGCTGACGATCACACCGGGCAGCCCGTCCATGAGCAACCGCGCGCCGGCCTCGGGCTTGAGGTCGAAGAGGATGTTCCATCGGCTGCCGACGACGTAGTTCGTCCAGGCGTTGTGGCCGATGACGATCCGGCCGTCCTTGGTATAGCTGCCGGTAGCGATGAAGGCGCTGCAATTCCCCGGCGCATGGGTCGTCGGCGTCTTCCCTTCCTTGCGGTCGAGCCACGGGACGTAATAGTACGGCAGCTCCTGGTTGGCGTTGAGGGCGACGAGGTCCCAGCGATCTGCCTCGACCCCCTTGGCCTTCATGCCGGCGACGATCCCGTCGATCTCCCGGCGGTACTCCTCGTCGATCCGGGGCCAGAGCATCTGCTCCGCCGCCTCGCGGTAGAAGCCCCAATCGCGGTGGGACGACGTCTTGAGGTAAGGCTTGATGACGCGGAGCAAGTCGCCGATCTCGGCGGCCAGCAGATAACCGTGCTGGAAACCCAGCCGCTCCGGCGAACCTTCGAGGTGAACGTAGACCCACCCATTGCGCTCGAAGCGGTAGGCGCCCTGGAGTCGCTCGTCGGCCGCGCGCAACTCGGTGGCGCCCAGGAACAAGCCGCCGGCCGGACCAGTCAGACAGCCGGCAGCCACCAGCCATGTGATGAGCAGAGAACGATTCATCGCGATTAGCCTCCAGTCGGGTTCGTCAACGGCGGTCGGCGTCGATCCTCGAGGAATCAACTCTAGTGGGGATTCCCGCGGTCTGCAACGCATGCGAGATCGATCCCCAGGCCGGCGTGGTCCGACGAATTCCTGCCTTCTCGACGGAACTGAGTTGCATTGCGCCCGCGCTGTTCTACGGTGAACTTTGAGGGCGGTTGCGCGCGACCAAGCGAATGGATGCAGGATGTTCCGCATCCAGTGTCCGAATCGAGTAGAGGGGAATAGCCACGATGGGAGCAACGGTCCGGGTCGTCTGCGACGGATGCCTCCGGAGCGTGGAACTCGCGATGGAGGGGCCGGATTCCGCGGAATCGCGCTGTCCTTATTGCGGCCGGCTGGTCGAGAGCCGGACGAGCCGCATCGGGCCGAGCGAGTCCGAGACCGAGGACACCCCCGGTCCACCCGAGTCGCAGCTCACGGAGGCCGCGGAACCCATCAACTGGTTCACGACATGGGAGAGGGGCACATTGGGCTCCTTGAGCCGGTTCCAACTTCGGGAGCGGTTGGGGGACGGCGGGTTCGGCCAGGTCTTCCTGGCTTATGATCCGCGGCTCGATCGGGACGTGGCCATCAAGATCCTCAAGCACCCCAACGCTTCGGATCGCGTGATGGAGCGCTTCTTCCGGGAGGCCCGGGCGGTCGCACGGCTCGACCACCCGAACATCGTGGCAGTCCACGACGCGGGGCTGGACGAGGGCCAGATCTGGGTGGCCTACCAGTTGGTGAGCGGGCGGCCCCTCTGGTGGTATCGCGACCGCCAGCGGATGGATGCCGTGACGGCCGCGCGGATCGTCCGCGACCTGGCCGATGCGCTCGACCATGCACATCGCATGGGCGTCGTGCACCGGGACATCAAGCCGGCCAACGTCATCATCGATGACCGGGGTCGGCCGCGACTCATCGATTTCGGACTGGCTCGGCGATCCGACCTGGATTCTGACCTGACCCGCGACGGCGCCGTGGTGGGGACGCCGGCCTACATGAGCCCCGAGCAAGCCATCGGCTTGAGTCGCAAGGCCGACGAGCGGAGCGACGTCTATAGCCTCGGCGTTATCCTCTACGAGCTGCTCCGGGGCAAGCGGCCCCAGGATGACCAGACGCAATCCGCGGATTCGCCCCCGGTCCGCAAGCCGGTACGGGTGCCTCCTTCCCTCACGGTCACCAGGAGATTGCGCGATCCCTCGATTCCCGGCGACCTGGAAGCCATCTGCAACAAGGCCATGTCGCCCCGACCTTCCGACCGTTTCGCGACCGCCCGCGCGCTGGCCGACGACCTGGATCAATGGCTCCAGCGCAGGAACCAGTCCTGGAGACCCCTCCTTCTGCTGATCCCGGCCGCGCTGATGGTCCTGGCTGCCGTGGTCCTCGCGATCGTGGCCGTCCGAGTCGGAGGGATGACAGAAAGCCCAGGGAAGCCGGGTCAACCGGACGTCCGCCAGGGAATCCTACCCCTGGAAGGCTCACAAGGCACGGCTGTCGGAGGGACTCCGGCGTCCACGAAGAAGGTTGGGACCGGCCCGCGACACCGGTCCAGGTCGAGCTCGACTGGTGAGATCCAGCTTATTGGAAATCGCATGAGACACGTCTACCACCTTTCGACCTGTCACAATCTGGGGACCATGAACGACGAGAACCGTGTTGTCTTGAAGGATTCCAAGGAGGCCGCCGAAGAAGGATATCGAGCATGCGAAAGCTGCCACCCGGAT
This sequence comes from uncultured Planctomycetota bacterium, assembly GCA_963845755.1. Taxonomy (GTDB): domain Bacteria; phylum Planctomycetota; class Planctomycetia; order Isosphaerales; family Isosphaeraceae; genus CAWJTV01. The sequence goes on along the minus strand of CAWJTV010000004.1, from coordinate 6,272 downwards.
CTCCTGGATGATCCCCCCGTCACTCAACCTGCGGGTTCGCCGAAGAACCCGCCCTGAGAAACGGACTGGGAATCACGACCGGAATCGTCGCGACCCAGGCAGGAGTTGTGGCAAGGTCTCACCACTGCGGTGAACGTCGTTGTCGCCTCGGCCTGTCTGGAGGCAGCGCCGGCCTGACTCCAGAGGATTCCGCGAGCGCTGCATCCCTCGATGCGATTCGCGACGCCTGTTGACCGTCCCTCGCACCGCACCGATACTGAGATCGAGCCGGGTCCGACCCCAGCAACCGCGGGTAAGGTTCCGGATCGGCCGGCATGGGGAGGGGAATGGAGGCGGTCATCATCGGCCTGGCATCGGCCGTGTTGGTGGCAGGCTCAATCGTGGCCTGGCGGTGGTCGCGCGCGCTCGCGGCGGTCGCGATCGGGCTCGAGGCCCTGCGGCGCGGCCGGAAGGCTCGCGTCGTGCGGTCGACCGCGGCGGGGCCGGTCGGCCGCCTGGTCCGCGCGTTCAACTCGGCCGCCACGGATGTCCAATCGCGTGCCGCGCGACTGGAACAGGACCGTCAGCAGTTGATCGTGGTTCTCGAAGCAATGGCCGAGGCGGTGATCGCCGTTGACACGCGACATCATCTCCTCTTCGCCAACGCGGGCGCGAACCGCCTCTTCGCGCTGGATGCCAGCTCCGTGGGCCGGCTGGTGGAGGAGTTGATCCGAAGCCCGCAGGTCCAGGAGGCCGTCGAGGCCACTCTCCGGTTGATCGAGCCGACCCCCTATGAAGGGGAATTATCCCTTCCCAGCCGCGACGGCCCGGCGCGGTCTCCGGCCCGGTCCCTCTCGGTGCGCGGCACTCCCCTGCCCGGCAATCCGTCGCCGGGTGCCGTGCTGGTCTTCCACGATGTGACCGAGCTGCGCCGGCTGGAGCGGATGCGCCAGGATTTCGTCGCCAACGCCTCCCACGAGCTGAAGACACCGCTGGCCTCGATCAAGGCGCATACCGAGACCCTCCTCGATTGGGCGCTCCACGACGAGACGGTCAACGTCCGGTTCCTCGAGCGCATCGACGAGCAGGCCGAGCGGCTCAACCAGTTGATCCTCGACCTGCTCAGCCTGGCCAGGCTGGAGAGCGGCCAGGAGTTCTTCGACCATCAACCGCTGATCCTCATCCCGGTGCTCGAGTCGTGCGTCGAAGCCCATCGCGGCCGGGCGACGACCAAGAAGCTGATCCTCACCTTCGACGCGGGCGGTCTCGACGACGAGACCCTCGTCCAGGCCGATGAAGAGGCCGTGCGGCAGATCGCCGACAACCTGATCGATAACGCCATCAAGTACACGCCCGAGGACGGCTCGGTGCGCGTCAGTTGCCGGACCCAGAAGGACGCGATCGCCGTGGAGGTTGCCGACACCGGCATCGGGATTCCCCGCGACGACCTGCCCCGGATCTTCGAGCGCTTCTACCGCGTCGATAAGGCGCGGAGCCGCGAGCTGGGCGGGACCGGTCTGGGTCTCTCGATCGTCAAGCACCTGGTGCAGTCGATCGGCGGCCAGCTCGAATTGACGAGCCGCCTGGGCTCCGGTTCCAAGTTTACGGTGTTGTTTCCCCGCGGCAAACCCTCCGGCGCGACTCCGGCGGATGAACGTCTCCGCAAGGTCGAAGGACGCGGCACGAGCTGAGCGATGCCTGATCAGCCCGAGACAGTGTCCGCGATCGCGATCACGAAGGCGTGACGCTGCCTCCACCCTTGGAGATGTTGAACACCGTGGTTCCTCTGACGGCGCGCCCGAGGCGCCGGTCACGCTGCTGAGGACCGTGATCTGGCCGCCTGTCTTGAACGTCTCGGTGCTAGCGAACGCGATCGTGAGCGCGTCCTCGCCATAGGAGACGGTGAAGTTCGTGATCGGTTGAAGGATGTGCTCGACCTTCTTCTTGACCTTCTTGGTGATCAGCGCATCGACCTGGTCATTGGCCGGATTCGACGCGGTCGACGGATTGAGCGGGCTGCTGAATGCGAAGGTGTAACCCTTGAGGACCGGCTTTCCGACCGGCTTTTCTTTCTTGTTGGTCTTGCGCGGAACAACGCCTGCTCGGCGATGATCACTGGTGGTATTGGGGTCGGCGTGGGCGTGGGGGTCGGGGTCGGAGTAGGCGAGGGCGTCGGACTCGGAGTAGGCGTGGGTGTCGGACTCGGCGTAGGCGAGGGTGTCGGACTCGGAGTAGGCGAAGGTGTCGGGCTGGGAGTGGGCGAAGGCGTTGGCGTCGGGGCTTGGAGTGACGTTGAGGCCTGCTCGGCTTTCGGCGTGGGCTGGGTGAACCCCGCGTTGTCGGTCGCCACACTGTAGAAGCCGTAGGAATGGCCGAAGGCGCCCGTGTAGGTCGTCGAGGTTGTCGTCGTGTTGGTCAGCAGCACAGTGAATGGGCCGCGGTCGGTGGAAACGTCGATATCGTAGGACGCGATGCCTCCACCTTGAGGAGAGTCCGTCCCGGCCCAGGAAAGGGTGAAGCTCGTGCTCTGGATCACCGCGGGCAACGGGGCGACGGTGCTGGTGGGTGGGGCAACGACGACGATGTTCACCGTCGCCAAGTTGCTCATAAGCGATCCGTCCATCGCTTCGAACGTGAAACTGTCAGTGCCGGAGTAACCGTTGGCCGGGGTGTAAGTCAGGTTGGGTGCCGTCCCGCTCAAGGTGCCATGCGATGGAGCACCGACGACCTGGTAGGTCAAGGGATCGCCGACGCTATCGCTGGCCGAGAGTGTGACGGCCTTCGGGTCGTTCTCCCCTGTGACTACCGATTGGCCGTTAGCGACCGGCGGAGGCACCGTCTGCATGCGTAATCCCGCCACGATCGCGGAAGTTGCTCCGCCGAGAGCTAATTCCAACCGGTAAGTGTCCGCCGCGGTTGAGGCATACGGGATCGACAACGTCCCCTGGCCGCTGAAGGTCCCGACCACTTGATCGGTATCCGTTGTTGGATTGTACAGGTAGAGCGTCGCGGTGATCGTGCCGGAGAAGGGGCTCCAAACGACGACCTCCCGTGGAACGGTCGATTCGCGAGGTGTCTCAAACTGGAACCGGGTGGGACTCCCCGGCTGAATGACGTTCCCGGCGAACTCTGTGGTGGCGTCGATCAGCCCGAGATCCTGGGATTTGATATTCACGATCGTTGGGGTGGGCCGAGTTGTCAACCGCGCCGCTAGCAGTCGGCGAATCGAACTCGAGTGCGTAAGCGGTCCCGGCCGCCAGTGCGCCGGATTGGACGTCGAGGAAGTATGATCCGGCGGCCAGGCCGTTCAAGCTCAACCGGGCGGAACCGTTACTCAACGTTGACTGAGCGACTTGCTCCAATCCGTTGGGCTGACTGGAATCCGGGCTGTAGAGCGTGAACGTCAGCGCGCCGGCGGTTGCCTCGCTGTTGAGGGTGACGGAGGAGCTGGACGTCCCAGGGCCGTCTGTGGTGAGGCGGAACCAATGCTGTTGCGACGCGCCGATTTGCAGACCGTCGTAGGTCAGGCCGTCGCCGAGGACCTCGTTCAGATTGAATGCGAATGCGGACTGGGAATCGTTGCCCGCCCAGTCGCCTTCGGACGCCGTCGCCCCCGAGCCGCTCTCGAATTCGTCGAGGAAGCGCCCTCTCGGCCGGCTGCTTCAGGTCGGCCTGGTCACCCAACGGCGTACGCGGCGCGCTCCGTGTACGCCCGCCAGGATCAGGCACGCGGCCATGCCGGAGATGATCGAGGCCGGTTCGGGAACCGACGCGGTGCCGATGGTGATCGTCCCGCTGAAACCGGCCAGACTGGTGTCCTGAGAGTCGTTAACAGGAGTACCGTTATTGGTGAAAGCGGTCGTCGGCCCCGAGGGGAAGGAAGTCACGACGCTCACGGCATACGTCTCACCGGTATTGGTGGAGAGGCCGTCAAGCAACAGGCTCGCCAGGAGAACCCACGTCCCCGGGGTATTGCCTGGAGGTACGTACTCACTGCCTGAGAGTGATCCGTCGTTGATGATAAACGTCGGACCCGGGGAAGGGGCACCGGTCGGCGGACTCCCTCCATTGACCCCGGCGATGCCATCGGTGCTGTCGCCGCTGAAGATGTAATTGCCGGCAGACAGATAGTTATAAGGCTGCAAACCAAGGGCCTCATTGCCCGGGGATGGGGCGGATCCATTGGCCGCGAAATAGAGCGAACCACCCGTGTTGATTACGGGCGTGATCTGCAGGTTGACCGTATAGGTGTCGAAAGCGTCGGTCGCGGGGTTTGTGCTTCCGAGATAGATGTTCATCAGGCCGTACTGGCCTGATTGTATTGATGTATCCTGTACATAAACGACGAGCCCGGCCTGCGCCGGAGCGACTAGGCTGGACAGAAACATCGCAAGGCAGCCGATCGCGATTCGTCTCATCATGGGAGGGACCCCGTCATCGTTATTGAAGAGAGCGTCACCCGCGGAGAATGAGGCCCGCAGCCATCCCTTCGGCGCCGACAGGCCGGTCGTTCAGCCAGAGAACACAACATGATTGCACGTTCGTGGTCGAGAGGGAAGGACTGTTTACAAGAATCATCAGTTCCCCAATTCAGAGACAGCCACGAGAATCCGCTCGCAAACCCTCCCTCGAATCTCAGGGCGTCGATGACGCTGGGGCCCGAGTTCACGAGAGGATCTCTACGAGAATGTCAGGGAAACTCTTCAATTGCGCGTCCTTGGTGAGAAAGCGCGTACACCCATGCTCGACGGCGGCAGCCAGGTGCAGGGAGTCCAGAGGTTTGAACCCATATTGTGCCCGAATCCGTGCCGCTCGGTCGCATACAGCCGGCGACATATGCAGCACGTCCAGGTCGGGCGATGCGTAGAAGGTGGCGTACTTCGCCGGCAGCACGGCGTCGTTCGAGTTCAGGGGGCCGACCTGGCATTTCATCCGGACCAGATCGCTGACCGCCGGGCGCTCACCATTCACCAGCAACTGGGAGACTCGCACCTTGGCCTTCGGGCCGAGGTTGGCGGGCTGCTCGATCGGGTAGATGACTGGGTTGCGTCCAGAAAGACCATCAGTGAGGCTGCTCCTTTGCCCCCTCGGCTTGCTCCCTGGCCCGGCGACAGTCTTCCTGGAGGCGTTCCACAGCCTGCATCTCCTCTTCCGCTTCGTTGCGCAAGGCGTCGATCTCCGCATCGATTTCCTCGCGCGTGCGGGGGGTTCGGCCGCTGGCGGCAGATCCGTCCAGAGGGATTCCATCATCGTCCAGAACCGCTCGGGCTGGACGGGTTCGCTCGCGGGCTGAACCGTGACCTGGACCCGCCCCGCGGGTAAATCGAGCTTTCCGGGTACTTCGAGTGTGCCGTCAGGCTTCACGACGCCTTCCACGGTCACGGAGACCGAATTCATGAGACTCCTCCTCACACGGGTCATTCTGAGGCTCCTCGCCGAGGACCACCCGCTGCCGAACGGGGAGCGCCCATGAATTCTGGCGATTCTGCGCCCTTCACCCGGCCTTCGGACGACCTCTCGCAAAGGGACGAAGTTGACAGATCCAGAGCGTTTGCCCCAGTGCCAGGCCCTGCCGACCTCTCATGACCCTCGCCCCATCGGGGACAATCCTGGCGTGACGAGGGCGCCGCGGCCTCAACCCAGACGTTTCCTTGATTGTAATCTCCGGCAGAAACCGTAACATCCCGGTCTGGTCACTCGAACGCTTCTACGGGGTCGAAGGCCCGGAGTCGAGCGCTGGGCAGGACGGGCCTAAACCTCTCGATTGTCAAGCATCTGGTGCAGTCGATCGAAGGCCAGTTCACCCCGGGCGAGCAAGGCGTCGATCGTTGCCAGCCGCGCCTGGGTTCGCGCCAGGGGCACCCCACCGACCGTCACTCCACTCTTGCTGATAGTCGCGATGTAGTCGCCGCCGGGCTGGCCGTCGTCGTTGCCGTCGATCGGGCGGCCGAACGTATCGGTCAGCAGCGCCGCGTCGACGATCAACTCTTCCGGCTTCGCCGGATTGAGCTTGCCCCGCGGTGTGAGAGTGACGGTATTGGTCGAAGCGTTGTAGACCGCCGAGACCGGCGGCACGGGCGTGCCCAGTTTGATCCCCGGCGGCTGTTTGTGCTTGCCCTTCCCCTTGGCCTTGACCTTGATGACCGGCGCGAGCGCGTAGGCGCCGACATTGTCGGCCGCGCTGGAGTTGAGGGCACCACTGAACGACAGGACCAGCACCGTCTCTTTCTTCGCCTTCTTCCCCTTGCCGACCTTGATCGTTTCCATTTGCAACGAGGTGACGGTCACCGGCG
>CAWJTV010000003.1:0-227959 GCA_963845755.1 uncultured Planctomycetota bacterium | reverse complement strand
CCTGGATTCCCATGGAGGCAAAAACGGGGTAGGCTAAGACGCAATCCATAAACGAAGCAAAATTCGTCGAAGTGGGTTTTCCCCTGGATTTCAAGTGGTTCTGGCTTGAAACGGCTCATCGAAACGCCTCTCTCGATGTTAGGTGATCCGTAAACTGAAAAAAAGAGCATCCACGGTGTCAACTCAATGCATCCACTGTGGTGAATTCGATAGATTTGTCGCAAGAACCCCTTGTTTTCCAGGAGGAAGTGAGATTCGATCGACGAACATATCATCCATGGTGATCAAGTTAACTTAGTGGGAGACCCACCTTTAACTCTTGGAGGAGCATAACCAGTTCCGAGGCGAAAAGCTGAGTATCGCGGGCTTTTTTCCAATCATGCGGCAACAAATGTTAGCCCAATCTGCCTCCATGGGAATCCAGGCTAGACCGACAATCCTCAATTGAGTGAGCATGAGCAAGGTGGCTTCTCCATCCTTGGTCCTTTGCCTCTTTTCACGCCACCTTCACCCGCAGCGGGCGACCGGTGTAGGTCCAGTGGAACGGCTTGGCAAACACCCGATTGAAATACGCGATGAAGTTCCACAGCTTGCTCTGCAGGTCGTCCACCGAACTGAACGAGCCGCGCCGAATCACCTTCCTCATGATTACTCCGAAGACCGTCTCGATCTGGTTCAGCCACGAACTGTGCTTCGGCGTGTACACGAACCGGATCCGGTGGCCCTTCTCCGACAGGAACGCTTGCCGGCTGGCCACCGACTTCGAGGATCCCGCGACACGTTCTTCCTCCCCAACGGCTCCGCGATCCCGCACGCCTTGGCCACCAACCGCACCAGCATCTCCGAGCCATGGATGTTCAAATTATCCACCACGAAGATCCACCCCGCCTCCGGGTCGGTCGCCACCGTGTGCGCGATGTGTTCGACGAAATCCAACTCCGTCCGCGTCGGGCCGATCGTGGGGGTGATCAACTCGCCGGTCGTCACGTCGAAGTTGCCGATCAGAGTCAGCGTCCCATGCCGCGTATATTCGGCCTCGATCCGCTCGGGCCTCCCGTAGGTCATCGGCTGATCGGGGGCACTCCGCTCCAGCGCTTGCAACCCGGTCATCTCATCGGTGCTGACGGTGTGCGTCCCCTGGTCCCTCGCCAGGGCCGGCACCTCCTGGTAGGTGTCACAGACCGCCTGGACCCGCCCCGCAAAGACCACCGGATCTTTCTCGCGGGTGTTGAGCCAATACCGCTTCTTGTGCGGCTGCAAGGCGGCCTCGCGGAGATAGCGACCCACTTGAGTGACCGAGATCGAGGGCACGATGCCGCGCTTGATGGCCTCGTCGGCCAACTCCTTGGCCGTCCAGTGAGTGATCGGCCGGCCGGACTTCTCCGGGGGCTCGCAGGCCCAGTGCCAGGATCGCCACGACCTGCTCGGGAGTGAACTTGCCGGAGGAGCCGGCGCGGGGCTCGTCGCGGAGGACCTGCTCGACGGCCCGGCGGCAACGCGGCGTAGGTCTCGGTGCGCTCGATGCGGATGAGCCGCTCCCAGGCATCGGCCCAACGTCGTCGCCAGGTGCTGACCTGCCGCCGCGACAGCCCGATCTGCGGCGGCGATCTCCGCGTTGTCCCGCTTCTGGAAGGCCCAGAGGATGATGGCCGCACGCTGGCGGAGTTGAGACGAGGCGGTGGGGGCCTTGTGGATCGTCTCCAGGAGATCGTGTTGACGTTCGGTGATGGTGACCTTGGCCGTCTTGCCCGGCATGGCGAGAGCCTCCCTGGTGGTTGCGAAGCTAGCGAATCCGGGTAATTCTAGCCGGGTCATCAGACCTGTTGGTGTCTCAATTGAGGATTGTCGGTCTAGGGACATTTCTTTGGAGAAAGACGGGACGGGAATGAAAAACAGCCTGTTGCATGGCGACAATCTGCCAATCATGCGCGAAAGGATGGCAGGATGTCTTCATGTCCTATCTCTTCGTCATTGTATTCCGACTGCGGTTCTTGCCGGCACGCCTCAGCTCTTGTCGGTCAGGTCGCTTCCTTAAAGAACCGCAACAACTCGTCGAGAAGCCGGTCCGGCCGCTCCTCGGCGAGGTAGTGACCGCAGTCTTCGATCATCACGCTCCGCTAAGCGCCATTTTGCTCTGGCAACGCCTTATGCCCATGTGCCCGGGTGTTATTCTGGACCGAGCAACTTCAAGAGCCGTGTTGCGCACCCGTGGAGCTGGGACATCGGCTCATCAACAAGCGCGGCCCAGACGTCGTTGAACATGGTCCTTAGCCGTCGGAAAGCCCGACCTTTCGGCTTGAGCACGAAATCTGGGGCTTCAGGAAAACGGCCGACCATCCCGAAGGGAACGGCGCTGTGGCCAGGGCCTTGTTCGATGGACTGAGGAACCACGGGCAGCGCGTCTTCTCAAAGGAGCCAGCGATGTGAAGCGAGCCGTCCGACTCGCCCAGCACGTGGCGTCGTCGATCCGGTCTCGAGCCGGCACCCGCGCGAACGAGCACAGTGAAAGCAGCCGTCGTGAACGGCTGGGATGTCCGGCCCACCCTTGAGCGGATAGTCGCCTGCTCAAGCGGCCGGATCGTCCGTAACAGGCTCATCACGGCCCCAGGCCCTGATCCAGCGCCGCCAGCGGCTTACCTACGAGCTTCGACTGAGCACGCGGGTCATCCTGTCGCGGCCAGCACCGCAGCCTGCGGCGGGCGACTCGGCGGTGGCCCAGCCCACGACGACACCCTTCACCGGCCTCGTCCGTGCCCCGGAACCGATCGGTGACATGCCGCCACGCCACATCCCGCGCCCCACGTCACTCCGCCACTCCACTGCGTGCCGAGCGGTGTGGTTGTACGCGCCTGGCTTCCTGAACCTTGTCCAGCCGCCACAGGTGGCTCCGGCTTCACGATCGAAACTGGCTCCGAATCCGGTTCTGCCGCACTTTCGATGATCCCGGGCCGCCGGCAGAGTCCTTGGTCTGTTCCCACGCCCGTGGCGTGTCGAACCAGCGCGTGCAACGTAACCTCCTACGACCGAGTGGTTAAGTCATTTGTGGATGCTTCGGGGCCCCTCGAGGCCGGGGGAACTTTTTCCGGGCCCGGCTGTATAACCTCTCAGCGTGATTTCAGTGCCGCAGGGCAGGGCGCCATGAACGATGACCTCGATGCGATCCGGCGGGTGCTGGCGGCAGACGTCGAGTCGTTCCGCCGCATCGTGGAGCGCTACCAGCGGCCGCTGTTGACACTGGTCCGCAAGCTGACGCCGCCCGACACCGACCACGAGGGAGTCGCCCAGGAGGTGTTCCTGGCCGCGTTCCGCTGCCTGGCATCGTTCGACCCAAGGCGGTCGGCATTCTCGACCTGGCTGTTCACCATCGCCCGCAACCGCTGCCGCAACGAACTCGCCCGCCGGCGGCCGGTCGTGGGCGCCGAACTGCCGGACGTCGTCGATCTGCGGTCGCCCGAGCGGGCGGCCTCGGAAGCGGAACTATTCCGCCAGCTCGACGCGGCCCTCGACGCCCTGCCGTTCGAGCAGCGTTCCGCCTTCGTGCTCGCGCATCTGCAAGGTCTTTCCTACGAGGAGGTCGGTCGGATCGAGGGCGTCGGCGTGGGCACTGTGAAGTCGCGAATCGCCAGGGCCCGTGAGAAACTTCGCTGTCTCCTCCGTCACGCCGCCGAGCCGCACTCATGAACGACGAACTTTACAACCTGTGGATACAACGGGCTGATGCCGAGGCGCCCGCTGACTTCGCTGACCGCGTCATGGACGCCGTCCGCCGAGAACCGCTGCCGTCCTCGAAGGGCGTCCTGGTCCTGCTGCAGTCCTCACCCGCCGTGCGCGTCGCCGCCTGCATCCTGGCGTGCCTCGCCTGCCTGTACCGCATGGTGGCCGTTGTTGCGGTCTTTTTCGTCCAGTGAACTCCGTGAATAATGAGGTTTTCTCTTGAGCACCCCAAACGCTCCCGCCCGCAGTCCGCTGATCGCCGTGATTCTATCGCTTGCCGCCACCGGACTAGGCCAGATTTACTGCGGCCGTATCGTCCGCGGCCTGGTGATGTTCCTCAGCTCGCTGCTGTTCGCGCCGGCGACCGTGGTGGCCGCCCTGTTGCCACCCGCGACCGTTGTTCTGGTCGGCCTGATCCTCGCGTTGCTGACAGTGCTGGGGGTCTATGTCTTTGCGGTCGTGGACGCCTTCCGCCTTGCCCGCCGCGGCCGTGATCTCTTCCAGTCAATGGACTACAACCATCCGCTAGTCTACGCTCTATTCATCCTAGTAGGACTGACGTACTCGGCCGGCGCGCTGTACTTCATCCGCAGCAGCGTCTTCGAGGCCTTTGCGATTCCGACGGCCAGCGAGGTGCCGACGTTGCTCCCCGGTGATCGGTTTCTGGTGAACAAAACGACGTACCAGAGGCGATTCGTGCGCCGCGGCGACGAGGTGGTGTTTCGCGTGTCGTCGGAGCCGGGGCTGAACTGGGCCAAGCGTGTCATCGCGCTGCCCGGCGATACCGTCGAGGTGAAGGACAACGAGGTGTTCGTCAACGGGCAGCAGTTGCCGCGCGAGCCGGCGCCGCGGGCGAGCCTCGGGGCCGCGGCGCAAGTGGTCAAGGGGGAACTATTCGAGGAAACCAACGCCGGCCGCCGCTATCGGATTCTCTTCGCCACCGACACGAAGCCGTTACCGGACTACCCCAAGGCGAAGGTGCCGGACGGGATGTGTTTCGTGCTGGGCGACAACCGGAACAATTCGCGCGACAGCCGCACGATGGGCTTCGTGGCCCTTGGCGACGTGCTCGGCGACGTGCAGTACAGGTACTGGCCAGCCGTGACGTGGACCCGGTTCGGCGTCCTGACCGAATAAGCACCGACCTGATTCCAATCATGCACCCGCCTCTCAACGGAACCTCCGGACCCATGCATGGTGGTTTCAGCGCTGTTCGATCTTGATTCCCCGTCCGATTTCGGGAATCTCGCGACAAGAGTCTCCGTTATGCCGAGGAACGCCCGTCGCACGGCCTCCCTGTGAAAGACCTCCCACCTGGGGAAGTGGATTGTCTAGCCCACCCTTGAGAAAGCCCAGTGATCGTACCGGGCTGCTCAAGTGGCCGATTGCTTGAAGAGCGGGCTCGCGGGGCTCCAGGCTCTGATCCAGAATCCGCCAGCAGCTCCGCCTGAGGGGCTTCGTCTTGACGATTTGGCCAACCTGTCGTGGCCCGTGGCGGCCCGCGGCGAGCGACTTGGCGGTGGCCCCGTCCAGCACGCCCGGCTCACCGAAGTCGAAAGCCTGCCCGGCCCGTCCGCGGCGAACTTCGCCATGCCACATCTTGGGTCCGGCACCACTCCGCGCATTTTACAGCGTGCCGAGCGGTGTGGGCGTACGCGCCAATCACGCCGTACCCTGTCCAGCCACCAAGCGCGCTGCCGTCTTACCGGGATGTTCAGACCGGGCGGAAACCAAGGCATCTCCGGGTGGGAGATGCGAGATTGAGATAGCGAACCGTCCGCGTCCTCAGGCAATCACGACCGACGCGGGTAGGGATTTCCGATTTCGACGATCTTGACGATAAGGCGACTCCCGGTTCAGCCGCCAGGATGGCCGCCTGTGTCTGCACGTCGTTGCCCCCTTTCGTAAGCATCTTCGCCAGCGGAGAATGGATTTCTTGCTTGGGAAGCGGTCGCTGTAGGGATATACTGAACAAATATCTAGAAAGCTTTTACCCGGATTCTCAATGGCGATCAGGAAAAATGGGTAAAATGTATAGAGGAATCCTGCTAGAAAAGACGGGCGAGGTGGGTGATGGCTACCGCAGAGCAAATCAAGGCGCTACTCAAGAGCCATTCAGAAGGGGATGACGATCTCTTCCGTTCCGTCGCCCTACAGATCGCCGCGCACCAGGCGAGCAAAGGCCATGAACGCCTGGCCAAAGAAATCCGCGATCTCGTTGACAAAGCCAGGCGAGTCCAGCAGCCGGCAAGAAGCCCTCGTGCGGTGCCCATCGCCCGCCCTTCGGGCGAGCTTTCCGGTCTCGTGCTAGCATCCTATCCTTCGACCCGACTGGCCGACATGGTCCTGTCGGATTCGGTCCGAGTGCGGATCGAGGAGATCATCCTGCAGCAGCGGCAACGTGACGTTCTGCGCGCGCACGGGCTGGCGCCGAAGCGCAAGCTCCTGCTCGTCGGGCCACCCGGTTGCGGCAAGACGATGACGGTTTCGGTCCTCGCCGCCGAGTGCCGCCTGCCGCTCCTCTTCGTCCAGTTGCATAGCCTGATCTCGAAGTACATGGGCGAGACGGCGGCGAAGCTCCACCACGTTTTCGACGCCATGGGCGAGACCAGGGGCGTCTATCTCTTCGATGAGTTCGACGCGATCGGGGCGATGCGATCGGCCGGCAACGACGTCGGGGAGATCCGCCGCGTCCTGAACTCCTTCCTCCAATTCCTCGAGAGGGACGACTCAGAAAGCATCGTCGTCGCGGCCACAAATTTCATGGACATGTTAGACGATGCCCTGTTCCGGCGCTTCGACGACGTGATCGCCTACGAGCTGCCCGACGGCGAGCAGATCCGCGAACTTATCGAGAATCGCCTCACCGCGTTCGACCTGGGCGGGATAGAATGGAGGGATGTCATCGTCGCTGCTCGTGGATTGAGCCATGCCGAGGTGGCAAGGGCTTGCGATGATGCCGCCCGAACCGCGGTCCTCTCCGGCGTGAAGGCGATCCATACGAAGGATCTCGCTACGGTCCTGAGCAATCGCGACGGCATGAGGACGGCCAGGCCAAGAAAGAAATAGCGGAAATGAGCGATCTGCCTCACCTCCGGCTGGAGGGCGAGCCGAAATCGTCCCCCTATACCTATGCCGGCCCAGCCCCTCAGGGTGTCACGTTCGACCTGCCCGCCAGAAATCAGCCGGTCCACGCAAGGGATGTCAGGGCCGCGCTCGAATCGGCCGGGGCCGAGGCCAAGCGGCGGTTGGGTGAGGACGAGGCAGCGCACCCGGAACTGGTCGAGTGGAAGCCGGAAGGTCTCGTTCTCACGTTCGAGAGCGAGCCGAACGATCCGCTCAGCCTCGAAGGCCTGGAACGGCACGGCGGAATCCACCTCCTCGGCATGACGGAACGAGGCGGAACGCAATCGGCCCGGGTTTTCGTGCCGGAAAAGAAGCTGGCCACCTTCCTCCGCATCGTCAACGCCTACGCGTCGAGCATTGTGCTGACCTATATCGCCGAGCCCGCGAATGAGGACAAGCTCAAGGCGCTGCACGACGAGACCGAGAACTTCCGGTTCTGGGGGCCCGTCTACAAGACGAAGGACGGAAAGCGCAAGCTCAGATTCGTGGTTCCCGAGGCATCGGTGCCGAGATTCAACGGCCTCGTCGGCAATCTGGGAACGCTGGTGTTGTCGAGCCGCAGGAATCAGAGGCTGATCGATAGCGTCACGACGATCCGCCTCGCCATCACCGAAGACTTCTGGCAGGACACGCTGCCCTATCCCCCGCTTGGACGAAGAGCTCTGGTGGGAGGTCTGGCTGCGCGGCAGCAGGCAGGATGCGAACGAGGTTTTTCACCGTTTCACCGACCTTGCGGGCGCAATCGGCATCAATCGCGTGAGCGACCGGTACGTCTCCTTTCCCGAGCGGCTGGTTCTTCATGCCTATGCTTCGGCCCGCCAGCTCTCATCGTCGATCCATCTCCTCTCGATGATCGCCGAACTCAGGAAGGCGAAGGAGCTCGCGACCCCCTACATGACGATGTCCGCTCGTGACCAGCGGGATTTCGTTGACGACGCGGCCCGGCTCATCGTCCCGCCGGGGAGGAACGCGCCGAGCGTTTGCATTCTCGACGCCGGGGTCAATCAGCCGCACCCGCTGCTCACGCCTGCCCTTGCCGTCGAGGATGTCCAGGCCGTCGAGGCGGATTGGGGGACCTCGGACCACGACAGCGAGCAGCACGGAACGGGGATGGCCGGGATCGCCCTCTACGGCTGCCTCACGGGCCTGATGACCGCCACGGGGCCGGTGGTCCTGCGCCATCGCCTCGAATCGGTGAAAATCCTCCCGCCGCCGCCGCGGCATAACGAACCCCCGGTCTACGGCCGGGTGATGCAGGACGCCGTGTCACTCGCGCAGATCCAGTCGCCCCGCCGGAACCGCGTCATCTGCATGGCGGTGACCACCGACGATCGGGAGATGGGGATGCCGACCACCTGGTCGGCCGCAGTTGACGACATGTGCGCAGGCGTACTCGACGAAATTCCTAAACTCATGTTCGTTTCCACCGGCAACGTACTGCCCGAGCATTTCTACTCCGCCGAATACACGTACCACATCTGGAATACGACGCGGGCCGGAGTCGAGGATCCCGGTCAGGCGTGGAACGCGCTCACCGTCGGGGCCTACACAGAGAAGGTCTTCATCGAAGATCGGAGCTTTCACGGCTGGCAGCCGATCGCCCAGAGCGGCGATCTCGCTCCGACCAGCCGCACCTCCCTCCCGTGGCCCGATAAGAACCGCAAGGGCTGGCCGATCAAGCCCGACATCGTGATGGAGGGCGGCAACTACGCAGAGCGGGGCGGCGAACGATCGAACCTCGACGACCTGTCGCTGATGACCACCATCCTCCACCCCTCGGGTCGGCTCCTCGAGGTGACGCGGGATACAAGCCCCGCCACCGCGCTGGCGGCCCGCTTCGCGGCGACGGTCTGGAGCCGTTACCCCCGGCTCCGCCCGGAGACCGTCCGCGGGCTCATGGTCCACTCGGCGAGCTGGACGCCAGCGATGCGGAGGCGGTATTCGGGCGAACAGAAGAGCGTGGCACAGGACTGCCTGCGATGCTACGGGTATGGCGTCCCGAACCTCGACAAAGCCTTGAGCAGCGCCGAGAACGCAGCCACGTTGATCTATGAGGGCGATATCCAGCCGTTCTGCCGGACGACGTCCGGGTGCAAGACGTACGAGATGCATCTGCACGAGCTACCCTGGCCGAAGGAAGTTCTCGAAGAGCTCGGCGAGACCTCGGTGAGCATGCGCGTGACGCTCTCGTATTTCATCGAGCCGAGCCCGAACAACGTGGGCTGGGGAGAGAACCACCGCTACGCCTCGCACGGCCTCCGATTCGACGTCATCCGCCCGCTTGAACCGGTGAGTGAGTTCCCGGGGCGGATATCCAAAACCGAGTGGGATGACCCCAACGCCCGGCCGCAGAGCGTCGAAGAGACCCGCGAATGGGTGATCGGTAGCAACGGCAGGACGCACGGTTCCCTCCATTCGGATTGGTGGGAGGGCCAGGCCATCGACCTCGCACGCTGTAACCTGATCGCGGTCTATCCGGTCACCGGCTGGTGGAAGGAGCGGCGTCACCTGGGGCGCCATGACCGGAAGGCTCGATACAGCCTCATCGTGACGATCGAGACGCCCGAAACGGACATCTATACACCCATCTCGCAGGACGTGACCGTTCAGACGGAGATTACGACCTGAGCGGGGGCGTTCACCAATTGTTGGACATTCCGGTGAAGCACGATCGCTTAGCGTGCTGAAGGAAAGGGGTCTGGCTGCAAGGAAAGGGGTCTGACCCGAATGGCACGTCCTGAAGGCGTAACCTCCTTGCAACACGGCGATTCCGGAGCGCATCCATGAATTCCTTAGAGATCGCCGGCCCCGGCGGCCTCGCCGGCCGTCTCTCTGGCGGTGAAACGAGACCTCACTTGTCGGATGATGGGGGTGTCATCCACACCATCACTCGCAAGGAGGTCTCTCATGGCCCAGTCTACCACACCGCGGTTCCGCGCCCCATTCCATCGCCTCCGCAACCCCGGGACCGTCCCACCGGAACTGGGCGTCGAGGAGATCCTCCCCAAGGCCACCGTCGAGCAGGTGCTCAAGGAGGAAGGGGGGCGCTGGAGGGCGAAGCTTTACACCCCCTATGTGACCTTCTGGGCCTTCTTCTGGCAGCGGCTCAGCGCCGATCGCTCGTGCCGGGCGGCGCTGAAGCGGCTGTCCGCCTGGATGGCCGCGCACGGTCAGAAGCTCGACGCCGCCGACACCGGTCCCTACTGCAAGGCTCGGGCCCGGCTGCCGGAATCGGCCCTTCATCGCTTGATGCGACAACTTGGTGCCCAGACCTCTCAAGGGGCGGCCGAGGTCTGGCTGTGGTGCCGCCGCCGGGTCAAGATGGTCGACGGCAGCACGGCGATCATGGCCGATACCCTGGCCAACCAGAAGGCGTATCCCCAGCTCTCGTCCCAGAAGCCCGGGTTGGGCTTTCCGATCGCCCGGTTCGTGGTGATCTTCTGCCTGGCCACCGGGTCGGTGCTGGAGGCGGCCATCGGCAAGTACCAGGGGAAGCAGACCGGGGAAAATGCCTTGTTTCGCGGCCTCCGGGACGAGTTGGAGCCGGGAGATGTGGTCCTGGGTGACCGTTATTATGGATCGTATTTTGATATCGTACTGTTGCAGCAGCGTGGAGTGGATAGCGTGTTCCGGCTCCATCAACGGCGGAAGAGCGACTTTCGCCGGGGTCGGCGGTTGGGCCAGGGCGATCAGATCGTCAGATGGGACCGGCCGGCGCGTCCGGAGTGGATGGACGAAGCGACCTATGAGAGCGTCGCCGCGACGGTGGAGGTGCGGATCATCCGGATTCACGTCGAGCAGCGTGGCTTCCGCACGCGGGTGCTGGAGGTGGTCACGACGCTCTTGAATGCGGAGATCTACACCAAAAAAGATGTTGGGATATTGTATCGCAAGCGGTGGCACGTGGAGTTGGATCTGCGGTCGCTGAAGGTGGTGCTGGGGATCGACATGCTGGGGAGCAAGACGCCGGAGATGGTGCGCAAGGAGATTTGGATGGCGCTGTTGGGATACAATGTGATCCGGGCGTTGATGGCGAGAGCGTCATTGGCCCACCGGCGCGAGCCGCGCCGGCTGAGTTTCAAGGGGGCGTTGCAGACGGTGCAGGAGTTCGGACCAGCCCTGCGGGAAGCGTCGGCGCCGGCTCGGCCGTGGCTCTGGCGCGTCGTCCTGAATTCGATCGCCGACGACGAGGAGGGCTATCGCCCCGATCGAGTGGAACCGCGAGCCCGCAAACGCCGGCCCAAGCCGTACCCGTTGTTGACCGTGCCCCGGAAGCAAGCCAAAACTGCTTTGCTCAATGCAGGTTAGGGCTTCAGGACGTGCCATTCGGGTCTGACCCTCTCCGCCCCCTGACCCTCTCCGCCCCTTCTAACCCTCTCCGCCCCTTCGATTTTGGACAGATTTTGCGATGACCCCGTCGTCGCTCAGATAACACAAAGAACCAGGGCTGCCCCCGACTCCCCGCATCGGTGACGTCCCATTTCCCCTTTCCCGGGAATAAGTCACCGTCCCGAACGAATCCTCAAGAGGATGCTTTGGTAATCAAGTCAAACATTCGAAGGGATGGAATATGCCGTACGGTACCCTTGGAACCTTGATGATCTTCTTCAGCTTATTCTTTTCGTGCACGGGTTCCGGAAGGGCCTGCACGATCTTCATGACATGCCGTGGAGGGCAAGTTCTCGTGGGCAACAACGAGGACTGGATTGACAGCCACTCCCGGCTTCGATTCGTCCCCGCGGCCCCAGGCGGCACATGGTCGAGTGGTCTTCGGGTTCCGCTTCGGCGGTGTCCAGGGAGGCATGAACGACGCAGGACTCTTCATCGATGCCACGGCCCAGAATACCCTCGCCCGACGCCCATCGGCAGGCCCGGGCAAGAGCACTCTGGATCTGGTCAGCCTCAATCTCCTGGATCGCGTGCTGAAAGAATGCGGAAGCGTCCGGGAAGCGCTCCGCATGCTCAGAGATTGCAACGGGCCCGATCGCATGTTCACAAGCGTGGCGAGCTTACTGCTATGTGACCAGACGGGAGATGCAGCGGTCTACGAGGGGGACGACGTTGTTCTTCCCAAACAGCGTGACGTTCTTGCGCTGACAAATTTCCGGGTCGCGGAGAATGGATCAGGCCCGGCTACTTGCGTGCGGTACAACACCGCGATTCGAATGCTGGCTGCCGACGAGAAGCCGACCATCGAGTCGAGCCGCGATGTCCTCGCCGCGACCGCGAGACTGGAACCCAGTATTCCGTTGTCTTTGATCTTAAACATCAAGATATTTATATCTATCATTTCCATAATTTCAAACAGGTCCGGCGTTTTCGCCTCCAAGAGGAGACTGGGAAGGGTGACAGAGCTCTTGAGATCAGTTCGCTCTTCCCCGCGAATCACGAGTTCCAGGAATACCAGAATCGCTTTGACGAATCGCTCCAGAAGCAGCGGGAAAACAAGACTCTCAGCGCGATCGTCGCCAAAGGTATAAAGGACTTCATCGCGAGCTACGACGCCAATGGAGACGGCAAGATCGACCTGGGGGAACTTGCACCTTACGGCTGTTACTTTCGGGAGGTCGACCTGCCCCTCGCTCGAACTTTCGACCGAGATCATGACGGCTATTTCGACGGCGACGAGTTGGTCCGCCTTAGTTTAGCGATATGCCCGCCAGGCTTGCTCGGCGGCCAACCTCTCCCTTAGCGAGGGATCCGACGCGGAGGCGCTTCCGTCACGTCCCGCGAGCCTCGGCTGGTCCATCACTCCGCGGCCCCCGCAGGCTCGCGAGGGCCTCCTCGGCGGCCGATTTCACCTCCTCGTTCGGATCCCCCAAGGCGCCGATCAGTGCTCGAATGGCGGAGTGGTCGCCCACGGCGACCTGGCCGATCGCCAACGCCGCGAATCGTCGGGTCTGCGGGTCCCAATTCCCGAGCGCCTCGATCAAGGCGGGGACGGCCTCGGAGGCCGCCGGGCCAATCGCCGCCAGGGCCCTTACACTGGTGTTCCGTTCGTCCTCCCCACGACTCTTCAGCACCTCGGCGATGCGCGGGACGGCCGCCACAGCCGCCGGGCCGATCTTGCCGAGGGCCTCGGTGCTGTGCACGCGAAGGTACCAATCATCGTCCTGGAGCGCCTCGATGAGGGCCGGGACCGCGGACGCCGCCCTGGGTCCGATCTGGCCCAGGGCTCGGGCAATGTAGCCCCGGTCTGCCGAGCCTTTGTCCCCGAGGGCCTCGACCAACGCGGGGACGGCGGCCTCGGCTCCAGGGCCGATGGCCCCCAGGGCTTGCACGATGCGGCTCCGGACGAACTGGCCTGTGTCTCCGAGCATGGGGATGAGCGCGGGGACGGCCGTGACGGCCTCCGGCCCGATCCCCGCCAGGGCATCCGCCGCGGCCTCGCGAACCTCGGCGTCCTCGTCACCGAGCGCCTCGACGACAGCAGGGACGGCGGCCTCGGCCCCGGGGCCGATCTTGCCGAGGGCCCGCAGGGCGCTCACCCGGTCCTCCGGGTCCTCCGCTACGAGCACGCGGACGAGCGCGGGCACGGCGGCAACCGCCTCGATACCCAACTGGCCCAGGGCACGCGCGGCCGCGTCTCGCGCCCAGCCTCGGTGGCCTTCGAGGGCCCGGATCAGTCCGGGGACGGCGGCGACCCCAGGGCCGATGGCCGCCAGGGCGTACGCGGCGTACATGAAGACCTCCGCGTCCTCGTCACCCAGCGCCTCAACGAGGGCGGGCCTCACCGCCTCGGCCTCCGGTCCGATGTCGGCGAGGGCCCGCGCGCCGCGTCGCCGGGTGGGCACGTCCGGGGACCTCAGCAACGCCACGAGCGCCGAGAGGCTGGCGTCGAGGTCGATCTTCGTGAGGGCCTGCGCCGCGGACATCCGAGCCCCCGGCATCTCGTGCTCGAGGGCGTCGATGAGGGCCGGGATTGCCGCTTTGGCCGCCGACCCGAGCTGCCCCAGGGCTCCGGCGACATGCATTCGCCAGGTCGCATCGTTGCTTCTCAGGGCCTCGATAAGGGCGGCGACCAGCGCATCAGGGTCGATCCTCGCGAGGGAGTCCGCGACCTTGCGAACGCCGTAAGCGTTCTCATGGAGTGCATGGAGGAGCAACGGGACGGCTGCCCGCGCCTTCGGTCCGTACCAGCCGAGCAGCGACACGGCGGCCTCACGTAAATCGTTCTCGGCGAGTTGCCTCTTGGCTTCCCGCTCGGTGTCCTCGGTCCGGCTACTCACCCATTCTTCCATGAGGGTCGCCAGTCGTTCCGGATTGGCGCACCGGTCCAGGAGGTCGTCCTGATCGGACGGCTTCGACTTCTCCTGCGGATGATTCCGTGCGGTGCGTTCCAGCACCCGGATCAGAGGCGTGACCGCACGCTCGGGTGCCGGCAGGATTTGCCATAAGGCCCACAGGCTCGCCCTGCGGACCGCCGACTCCACATCCCCGCACGCCTCGATCAGCGCGGGTGTGGCCAGGTCCGCTGCCGGACCGATCCGACCCAGGGATCCGGCGCCGGCCTCACGGACAGCGGGGTCGCCATCCTCGAGCACGGCGGCGAGCGCCCGGGCAGCCGTGCCGTTCCCCGGATGGCCCGAGCCCAGCGCCTCGGCACAGCGCCGGCGCATCTGGGCGTCCGGATGATGCAACGCCTCGATGAGCGACGGCGTCGCACCGTCGATGGCCGATCGGATCCATCCGAGTGCCTCGTCGCCGTAACCCGGCACTGCAAAATACGACTCGACCGCGGCGGCGAAAGCCGGCAGATCGGTGCTCGACCGAGCGAGCCAGCGCAGGACGACCAGGGCCTGTGACCGGAGTCGATCGAACTCCGGGACGCCTGGCGGCCCCGCGACCGAGCCCTCGCCGAGCCGGCCAAGGAGCCTCTTGAGGGGACGGGAGATCGCATAAGGGGCGGCCTCGGCCTCGACCCTCCGGATCAGTTCGTCTACCCCCCGACGAGTGCCCGAAAGTCGTCTGATCGAGAGGATAACTCCGCTTGCCAGAGTCGATTCGAGAGCGCCACGGCCGGCCCGACATAAGGCGGGTCATGCCGCCCGTAGAATGAGTTGATGACCGGGCCGCATCGAAGGACCTCCGTGATGACCGCCTCGCGGCAGTTCATTCCCATGTGGCCGAATCCCCTGAAGGGCGCGGCCCGTTCGCCCACGATGGCCCGGAACGTCATATCGAAATAGCTTGGCGCTTCCCGATCAAACCCCTCGGTCGTCGGGAACTGGAAGTCGGAAGGGAAGCCGGTGCTCCAGGTCTCGGTGACAGCCTCCTCGCCCCGGTAGTCCGTCACGACCCACATCGCACCGATCTCCCAGTGGCTGTGGTACCAGCCCTCGTACACCTGGACTCGATCGACGAGGATCTCCTGCATCTCGGTGACCTCCCCGGACGATCAGCGTGATGGTCTGAGCTGTTACGTCCGATCATACATGCGATCCTTCGATAAGTCGAGGAGCAGCTTGTGTGTCGTCGGGACGTACTTCTCAAGGCGGCCCGCATCCGTTTGAAGGGTGGCTCGGAGCGGTCGGAACTGGCCTTACTTCGGTCTGACAGAGGGAAGCAGACGAGGTCGCACCGCTTACCGCTTGACTCGCGATCGCGGCTCGGGAGGATGGAATAGCGGGCGGCGGGAGAGACGGCCGACGCCGGCAATAGGCTGTCTGTGCGGCGTTCGCTTCGGCTTTGCATGACATGACTCCCGAAGAAATCGCAGGATGGTTCCGGTCCCGTGCGTCGTACACTATGAAGCTGTGAAGCGCTCTAACATGCGAAGACGACAACCACACGGGCGGACCAGCCGGCGGAGGACCGGATGGCTGGCCCGTGGTCGGGGCTTTGCTCGGGAGGCCCGCGCCGGGCGCCGTCATGATCCCTCCTGCCGACATTCCTGCTCTCGCCGCCCGTTTCCAACGCTTCGGCGCCCTGGCCCAGGCCGAGCAGCTCTACCGCCAGGCCATCCAGGACCAACCGCGTGACGCCGAGCTCTGGGCGGGGCTCGGGCGTGTCTGCTATGCCCTCGGCCAGCCCGACGAGGCCGCGACCAGCTTGCGTCGCGCCCTCGAGCTGCGCCCCGCGGACTGGGTGCTCTCCAACGATCTCGGAGTCGCACTGATGGAGCAGGGCCGGCTCGATGAGGCTCTCGATGCCTTGGCGCGGCCACGCGACTCCGCACCGACTACCCGGAAGCGCACCACAACCAGGGAATCGTCCAAATGAGACAGGGCGATCCCGATGGGGCCGCGCTCTGCTTCCGCCGCGTCCTGGCACTCGAGCCCGACGACCCGGTGGCGTACTGCCACCTGGGGGACGCCTTGGCGGGGCTGGGCCAGCCCGACCAGGCCGTCGATTGCTATCGCCTGGCCGTGCAGCTCCGGCCCGACCTGGACCAGGCCTGGCTCAACCTGGGCGACGCGCTGCGGGGCCTCGGCCAGCCCGATGAGGCGGTGCCCTGCTACGAGCGTGCCGCGCGGTTGCGGCCCGAGGATCCCGGTCCGCTCGCCGAGCTGGCCGCCTTGCTGATGCATCGCGGCGAGCTGGCCGCGGCGGTCGCCCGCTACGAGCAGGCCCTGCGGCTCTGGCCGGAGTGCGTCGGGGCGTACTCGAACATGGGGCTGGCCCTGATGGCCCTGGGCCGATTGGAGGAAGCGCGGCTCAGTTTCGAACTGGCGCTGTACCTCCAACCAGACCTGGCCGAGGCGCACAACAACCTCGGCCTGGCGCTCTTGAATCAGGGCCGGGTGGCGGAGGCGCGGCTGCGCTTCGAGCAGGCGATTCAACTCCGGCCGGACCTGGTCGATGCCCAGAACAACCTGGGCCTGGCGTGCAACGCCCAGGGTGAGCCCGATCAGGCCCTGGCTTCCTTCGAGCACGCCGTGCGGACCGATCCCAACCATTTCGGCGCGCTCTCCAATCTCGCGAATGCCTGTATGGATCAGGGGCGCGCGGCCGAAGCCATCACCTACTACCGTAAGGCCCTGGCCTCGAGGCCAGATGACGCGCCCGTCCACAGCAACCTGCTCCTGGCCATGCAATACCAGTCCGGCGCCGACCCTGGGAAGATCCTCGCCGAGGCCAGGCGCTACGCTCGTCAGCACGCGGAACCCTTGGCCGGAGCGATCGAGCCTCACCCGGCCCGGTCTGCGGCCGGGCGACGGCTGCGGATCGGCTACGTCTCAGCCGACTTCCGGGAGCATCCCGTCGTTTCCTTCCTGGAGCCGATCCTCGCCGCCCATGACCGTCATCGCTTCGAGATCGTCTGCTACGCCGACGTCCCGCGACCCGATGCGATCACGCGACGCCTCCAGGGCTACGCCGACTGCTGGCGATCGCTGGTCGGGCTCTCCGACGCGCAGGCCGCCGAGCGGATCCGCCAGGACGATATCGCGATCTTGGTGGACCTGGCCGGTCATACGGGCGGGAACCGGCTACGGGCGTTCGCCCGCAAGCCGGCGCCCATCCAGGTGTCCTACCTGGGCTACCTGGGGACGACCGGACTGTCGGCCATGGACTACACCATCACGGACGCTCATGCCGACCCCCCGGGCCTGTCGGAGGCGCACTACCAGGAGTCGCTCATCCGCTTGCCCGAGTGCGGGTTCTGTTACGCACCCGGCCCCGCGCCGGAGGTCCGCCCCGAGCCGCCGGCCCGGCAGTCCGGCCAGGTCACCTTCGCTTGCTTGAACAACCCGGCCAAGGTCTCGGACGAGGTCCTGGCCGTCTGGTCGCGTGGGCTGGCGGCTGTTCCCGGCTCCCGCCTCTTGCTCCGCACCGGGGCCGGTCGCTCGGCTGAGGAACGGATCCGTGACCTCCTCACGGATTGCGGCATCGCCCCGGAGCGGCTGGGCTTCGCCGGACCGACGGCGACCCGGTTCGCCTACCTCGAGCTGTACCACGGCGTGGACATCGCCCTGGATCCGTTTCCCTACAATGGCGTGATCACCACGTGTGATGCCCTATGGATGGGGGTGCCCGTGGTCAGCCAGGCCGGCCGTATGAACGTCTCGCGCCAGGGAGTCCGGTTCCTGCGGACCGTCGGCCTGGACGAACTGCTCGCGGAGACGCTCGAAGACTACCTGCGGATCGCGACCGAGCTGGCCGGCGACCTCGCGCGCCTGGCCGATCTGCGCTCCGGACTACGGGAGCGAATGAATCGCTCGCCGCTGATGGACGCAGGCCGGTTGACCCGCGACCTGGAGGCGGCCTATGTCGGCATCTGGGAGAACTGGCTGGCCGCGCGAGACCCGATCAATGGGTAACCTCATCGAGAGCGACCAGGTCTTTCCTGGCGTTCTTGGTGTCCACGACGACCGTTGCGATCCCCGTGAAGGAGTGGACGGCCCCACCGTTCCATTCCACCGCGACAGCGCCCCCGCCGCTGTTGCTGATCGCCACGGTATTGGTCGTGCGTTTGTTCGCGGTGACGGTCAGGACGGAACCGGACTGAACGGCGGCACCGCTAGTTCGAGCGACTCGGAGTTTCTGTGGATGTGCACCCTCGCTCGGGAGAGCGGCGTCCGTCGGAACGTGCGAACCGACCGCGACGGCCGTTGGCCCCGTCCGGGGACTGGTCAGGTTGAACGTGATCTGGTTGTTCCTGGCCCTCTGCGCCTGGATGACGGTCGATTTGATGCTGGTGAACGAGTGAACGGGACCGCCGTTCCACGCGGCCTGGATACCCCCCTGGCCGTCATCGGTCACCTGCACGGTGTTGGTCGTCGGCTGGCCGACGCCGATGCCCACGATCGATCCACTCTGCTCGGAGACGCCTCCTGTCCGGGGGAGACGAATGAAGGTCGGGAAAATGAACGAGGTTCCATCAGGGAAGCTCACCTGACGGGACAACAACAAGCGGCTCTCCAGCGGCTTCACCTCCGGGAGGAACTTCCTCGAAGGGCCAGGGCCTTGAAGAGATGGTTGGTCGCTCATAGAGACGCTCCTCGAGAGAAAGGATCCCGGGGCAACCCCCTCGACGTGCGCGCGAAAAAAGGCCGGATGCGGCTCCCCATATTAGAACCTCAACGTGGCGCGCGTTCAACCGGAAGGCGCGTTCCGATTCGCAGAACCCGTGGCGTTGCGCACCGGCGAGGCCGATCACGTCCATGGCGCCATGGAGAACGCGATATGATATTGCGCGTGTCGGTCCGACGACGCCGACGCTGCGCAACCAACTGGCCCGTCGAAGACTCGCTCGCCGCGAGCGCTCAGTTCCGGTTCTGCCTGAACTCTGCCTGCGGGCCGATGCTTTCTCGGCAATCCGCGGTGGCACCATTTCCACCCGCTCACTCTTCGCGTTTCTCGCGTTTCGCCGCTTCGAGTTCCGCGGCGATATCGACGATTCGAACCCGACCGCCGCTGTGAACTCCGATGCCGCTCGAGAAGGCCGGGACGTCGCGCCACACCTCACGCCCGTCGAGGCGCAGGTAGAGATCCATGTCCGAGAACCCGGCGACGGCATACTCCCAGCGATAGCCCGCGCCCGACTTGCGGGCCTCGATGAGCAGGAGGAGTTCCGGGTCGGTCTGCTGGCAAAACGCGAACAGCGCGCCGCCGCGTGAGTCGGGCGAGTCGCTCGTGTCGTAACGATGCAACGGCGTCGTCAGCAGCCGCAAGTGGAAGCGCTCATTCTTGCGGTTGACCAGGTCGGCGTTGAATCGTTCGGCAAGCCGGCGGGCTTGCCGGTCGCGCCCCGGTGGCTTGTCGGCGGGCGCCGGGGCCTTCGGGATCGGCTTCCATTCCAGCCCCGGGCCGGTGGCGTTGAACAACACCCCAAGGGGCGATTGGGCCCGCAGCGGAGACGCGGACAGCGAATGCCACTCGTTGTTCAGGCGATACCGTCCCGGCCCATCCTCGAACAAGAAGACGTCACAAATCGCCGCCGGTCGCCCCGAGGGCTCGACCCAGATGAAGACCGAGCCCTTCGAGCTCCCCGTGACTTCCTGCATCCGATGCAACACCGGTTCCTTCAGCGGAGCGAACGGATGATCGGGATCGGCCGTGGCGTACACTTTCGCCGCCATCGCGTGCCGCTTGGCGATCACGGCCCAGGGGCGAGTCTTGACGTCCTTTTCTGGCGTTTGGGCCTGTCCGGCGATGACCAGCCCGACCGTCAAGCAAATGCCGAGCATCACGGCCTCACTCTGGCGCGGTGTTCGGGGGGGTCGAGAGACGCCGCGGCTTCGCCTGCGACCCCTTCGTCGGCCAGCCAAGCCGCATTGTCTGGTGCGGCGAGAGCGGCTGTCAAGGAGATTGCAGCGAAGATCGTGGCACGTCTCGAACGCCGATCGCACTCCCGGCCGGGGCGGATGAATTGATGGGAGTCAGGGTGGGTTCGGCGACGGTCCTTCCCGCGGCCTATCGTCGCGGCGGTTCGTCCACGTATCCTCCTCCAAATGTAGCTACGGCTCCGTTTCCTATTCGAACTCAGGCCTCCGAGAGTCCTTGGGACCGACGCGATGATGAGCCAGAAGTTGAGCGCCATCTCCGAGAAGCCGGTGGAGCGAGGCTCCTCTTCGATCCGACGCCTGGGAGATCCTCCGGCGCCCGCAACCCTGCCGAGAGGGAGTCCTGGGTTTCGGCAACAACCGACGGGTCACTGGAAATCCAAGACGAAGACGACGCGGAGCGTCGCAGACGGCATTCCCACGCGGGAGCGTGGGAACGAGTGATCATCTCGGTCAATTGTCGACCGAGGTGTGAACGCGTAGCCTGAAGGTTGTCTTATTGTGAGAAGATTTCCGTTTATGGAAATCCACATTTTCATGTCGTGACGTCAGGTCAAAAATCGAGTAGCGGAATCCGGGCTAGTATGCCGCCTCGGCGAGGGTAACGTTGCCTTTATCCAACGCCCGGCGCAAACCTCCGGGCAGGCGGTTGCAACGCGGCGGGTGGCCTGCTGGAATGTCCCGCACAGCCGTCGGCCGACGGGGCCGAGTGGTCCCCCACCGGTGCGCGGAACAGACACTTTTCAAGGAGGCTTACACATGAGAAGTTTGCACATGACGCGGATGGCGGGGACGGGGGCGCGTCTCCTGGCGGCCGCCGCGCTGGCCCTCGCCCTGGGGGCGGTCGAAGCGCGGGCGGACCACGTCTTCACGCTGTCGGGCGTGACGTTCGATGACGGCGGGACGGCCAGCGGGACGTTCACCACCGACGACACCCTCAAAAACCTCCTCGATTTCGACATCACGACGTCACCGGGGACCGACATCGGTTTCCACTATACCTCGGCGACTGTCATCAGCACTCCGACCGACCTGCCGTTCATCCTCGTGCTGGAAACGGCGTCTCTCGATCATTTAATGGAACTGACATTCACCAACCTGACCGCGACTGGCTCGCCGATCACGCTCGGTGATAACGTGAGTTTCGAGCAGGGCACCACCGTCAACGCCAGGCGACTCGTCACGGGGGGCGAGGTTATCGCCGCCGGAGCCGTCCCCGAGCCGTCCTCTCTGATGATGGGCAGCGTCGCGGCGCTGGCCGGGCTGGCGGTGTGTGCCCGGAGGAGCCGGCGGGCCTGATAGGCACACCGATGCGGCCGCGGTCCTCGACGGAGAGGCCGCGGCCGGTTCGGTGTTCGACGATCATGTCAATGTGCGATCTCAATCGCGTCCGTCCACAGCTATTCGAACTACGACGTGCAAGGGCTGGCCGAGGCCATCTGCGCCGCGCGGTTGGACGCTGAGATCGCTGGCCTCGATCGCGAATCGGATGTCAGGGCCGCGCGCGGACGCCCAGCGCCCGGTACAGATCCGCCGAGTTGAAGATGACCCCGTCCTTGATCGTCAGCTCGACCCGGCGGATGTCGCCGATCTGGACGCTGGGATCGCCGGCCACCACGATCAGGTCGGCGAGCTTCCCCGGGGCGATCGAGCCGAGTTCCTTCTCGCGTTTCATCACCTTCGCTGCGCCGAGCGTCGCGATCCGCAGGACATCGGGTGTTGGGAGTCCGGCCCCGACGTACAGCTCGAGCTCGCGATGCAAGGAAAAGCCGGCCGTCGCATCGGTCCCCGCGACGAGCGTGATCCCCGCTCCATGGAGCGCGGCCAGCATGGTACGCATGGCCTCGAACGTCTGGTGATAGCGCTGGTCCATCCCTGGGGGGACCGCCAGGCCACCGGACAGATACCGCCGCCTCACCATCGGCGGTAACCGATCGGCGACGGCCGCCATACCCTGGGCCATCTGGCCGAAGCGATCGGTATAGAACCTCTCAAAAACGTTGAGGGTGGGGTCGATGACCGTTTGATGTTCCTTCAAGAACGCGATGAACCGCCGGACTCGATCCGATCGCAGATCGACCTCGGAGAGGTGTTCGGGAATCGCGGTGAAACGGGCCGGGCTACGTGTCTCCTTGACCTGGTCCGCCAGGAAGTTCAAGAACAAGAAATTCATGTGCTGGATCTCGTCGAACCCCAGCTTGACAACCTGCTCCGCCGTCATGAACGCGGGCACATGGCCGCTGACCCGCATCCCCTGGCCGTGGGCTCGTTCGATGATCGCCGGGACCAGTTCCGGCTTGATGGAGCTGTA
Source organism: uncultured Planctomycetota bacterium (assembly GCA_963845755.1). Classification (GTDB taxonomy): domain Bacteria; phylum Planctomycetota; class Planctomycetia; order Isosphaerales; family Isosphaeraceae; genus CAWJTV01. Next base: position 205,582 of record CAWJTV010000003.1, on the reverse strand, counting down.
GACCTTGATCTGCTCGTAGCCCATTGTCTTGTAGTGGTCGATCGCCTGGATCGCCTCCGCGGGTGTGTCCACCAGCACCTTCGTGGGCCCGGCATATTGTCCGGGGCCATCGAGGATGCCGGCCAGAATCACGCGCGGTCCGATCGCGGACACCTCGTCGTACCGCCGCCGGATCTCGATCAGGTGGTCGGTGTCGTTAGCCAGGTCTCGGACCGAGGTCACGCCCGCGGCGATGTTCAGCAGACCGCCGGTCTCGAAGTCGATGTGGACGTGCATGTCCCAGAGCCCGGGCAAGACGGTCTTGCCGGCTGCGTCCACGACCTCCGCATTCGGGGGCAGCGGGATGGTTCCGTCCGGCCCGACCTGGGTAATCCGGTTGCCCGATATGACAACGGTGGTGTTCGGAAGGGTTCGGAGCGACTCGGGATCGAAGAGTCGGGCGTGGGTGATGACCAGCGGCCCTTTCGGTCTCCGCGCGAGCTGCGATGCCAACGCCTGCTGGCGATCCGCGCTGCGCCGGGACTGTTCGGCGACAATCGCCTTCGTAGCGTCCTCCCAACCGGAGCGGATGACCATCGCCCAGTCCGAACCCTGGGCAAAGTAGTCCCCGGCCTCGTCCAGCCAGATTGGCGAGGGTGTAAAGTCGAGGCCCACGATCTCATAGTGCGTCACGGTTTGCGGCGGCTTGCCCTTCGACGGGAGCGAGAGCGTACCGACTCGCTCGATCCTGGCCGCGCCGTCGGGCAGGAGGGCGAGCGAATGGTTTGGCGCGGCGAGCAGCGCCCTGGCGAGCCAGCCGTCCTCGATCGATGCACCATGGAAGCTCATGTAGAACGCCGGGGCGGACAGAGCCCGGGTTCCCTGCTCGCCCGCGTTCTTCCAGGTCGCCTTTTGATGGTCGATGGCGAATCGTTCCTGGACCGGATTCTTCAGATAATCGTGGCCGTTCGTCTCGATCTGCGTCGGGATGCCGGCGGCATCGAGCACCGCGCACTCCGTGAGATGCGGGCCGCGTCCCCGGTCGTTGAATTCGAAGACGATGCTCCACTCATCTGGGGCGATCTTTCGGACCGTCTGGGTCCCGCAGGGACGACCGGCCATGAGGATGGCATAGCGGGCCTCCTGGGCGGCTTCCGGCGGCGGAACTACCGGCTCCGCACCGCGGGCCAGGTGGGAAGCCAGAACGGCGACCGCGGCGATCAGGGACGACGATTTCATGAATCGGTCCTCGCGAGATGCGTGAGTTCTTCCTAACCGAAGGGGACTCGTCGCTTCGAAAGTGTCTCAGCCGGTGAGCTGGCGCTCACGAACCGGCGATACGATGCTACTCGTCCGGGGCTTTTCAGACACCCTCTCACTTCCAGATTTCACCGAACCCACGCGCGAAGCTCCCGCCGACGATCTTCGCGCCGCGCGCCTCGGAATGCGGTTCCTTCACCGGTTCTCAGGCGCACGGCTGTCCGGCGACCCGGCGTGTGTGTTTCAATAGGGGGACAGGCACCTCGAAGACTCGGAGCCAGTCCCCGTATAGAAACAGCTTGTCGTTCGTGAGGCGCTCGAGATCGCGACAGTTCCGGGAAGTGACCCTGGCCCGATCCTCATGGTGAGGTCGCAAGCCTCGGTTGCGCATCGGCCGCGGGGACTGCGACGAGAGGCTGGCTCGCGAAGGTCCGGACTCCGTCAACGAGACGACCCGCGGCTTCCCGAGATCGCTCGTTCGGGGCTGCCGCCACGGCTTTCCGGGCGTACTCGTAAGATGTGGTCGCGTCGCCGGCGTCCGCCTCGAGGACGGCCAGGCTGTAGCACGCCTCGAAGAGGTCGGGCTGGGCCTGGAGCGCCTCGCGATAGGCCCGGCGCGCCGACTCGAAATCGGCCTCGGCGAGATAGCTCGCGCCGATGCGGGACTTCGCGACCGCCGCGTTCGGGGTCGAGAGCCCGTGCTGCCAGAGCGCCCGCGCCCGCGTCGGCTCGCCGAGGTGCAGCCGCAAGGTCGCGAGCCGGTCGAGTACCTCCCAGGGTGCTCGTGCCGGCGGGTAGCCTTCCTCGAGGAGATCCGCCGCGCTCTCGGCCCGGCCGTCATTCAGCATCGCCTCGACCACCCGCTCGAGCTCGCTCAGGTTGCGCCATTTCGTCGGCGCCGTCGTCCTGAGGTTCTCGACGTATTCGTTTCGCTTCGCGACGATCTCGTTCTGCAGGGCGCGCTGGTAGGGATTGATCGGCACAATCTCCAGGATCCGGTCCCAGATCGGCAACTGGGCCTCGATCATCATCCGGTTTCCATACGAATTGTTGAGACTGATCAGGGTGGTGAAGGCGCCTGAACCGAGGTCGAGGGCGTGTCGGAGCGCGTAGGTCGAGCGGACGATCGACAGATCCAGGACCGGGTCGTAGGGGAGCCGAAACCGCGGGCTGGGGATGATCGTGGGCTCGCGGGCGAACTCGATCTGGCCGAGCAACCTCCAGGCCTCGGCGGAGTCGGGAACGTCGCGGACGATGCCGCGGAGATCGTCCAGGCCCAGCCAGACGAGCGGGCGGATCAAATCAACCCGATGCGAGGACATCGCGCCGGCATAATCGCGCAGCCCCTTGGCGGAGGACATCCGCTCCGGGATGCCTTTCGACTTTGCCGAAGGCTCCGGACGGAAGTGTCGCGCGGCGAAATTCACGGCGTGCCGCCGGATCGCTTCCGTCGCCGTGTCGTGGACGAACACCGCGGAGATCGGGTCGAACCAGACGCATCGCCAGTGGTCGTCCCGAAGCAAGGCCGCGCCCACGAGCCCGTTGTATTCGTGGTCAACCAGGATAACCGGCCGGCCGATGTCATCCAGCCTGGCCTGCCAGCCCGAAGCATTCTGGGTGATGTCTTCCTCGAGTTTCCGATAGCGCTCGAAGAGCTCGGGCCCGTTGACTTCCAGCCGGGGGTCGGTGTAGACCTTGCGCTCCGGCCCGTGGTAGTACTCGAAGAGCGAGGCGTGGCCGTTGTGGAAGCTGAGGAATCGTTCGGGCATCTCGGGCCGTCCGGCGAACTTTGCGGCTTCGTGCGGGAACCAGAGGGGCTCCTCGCCCAATCCGATCGTGCGCTTCTCCCCGGTCATCTGGTAGAACCATCCCGAGCCGACCCAGACCAGCACCGAGGCGATGGCGGCCGCGGCCGCGATCCGCGGCGTCAGGCTGATGGCCTTCGCGGGTGGGGCGAATCCCGATTCCGGGGTCGACAGGGCCACTCGTCGGCGCCGGATCGCCGCGGCCCACTCGCCGAAGTTCCACGCCGTGATCGAACCGACCACCGCGGCGAACTGATGGCTATTGCACGTCGCCTGGAGGCTGAGCAGGCTGAATGCCGTGAACAGGAGGAGCCGAAACGGGCTGAGCCGCCAGCCGGCGACGGGCTCGGCCGGTCCCACCGTCGAGCCCTGGCTCCCCGCGGCTTTCTTTCGGGCCCCCTTGGAACGACGCTCGCCCTTCCCTTTGCGCCGGCCGGTCGCGCTGGCTTTCCCGTCCACCGGCGCGGTGGGAATCGGCAGACGAGCCCCGAAGAGGCTGATCCCGATCAGCCAGATCATCGGCAACAGGAAGCTGAGTGCTCCGAGGGCCATGGTCCCGAGGTGAAGCTGCAACGGGAGATTCTGCAACCCCGCCTGCCGAATGAACTCGGGGATCGGCATCAGCTCCGCGATGTGATGGGAAAATACCGGGTTGCTCATGGTCCCGGCGATCTGGAAGGGAAAGAGGGCGCCGTGGATACCATACGGGTTCATCAGACAGGCCGCGAACGTCGCCAGGCTGGCGATCCCGATGATTCGCCACCATCGACGCCGATCGGGCGCGAGGGCTCCTCGTCGAAACGCGGCATCGATCAGCGCGCAGACCAGGATGATCGGCCCGAGCACGAAGAGCCCTTGCGAGTTGACCCACGCGACCTGGACGATCGGCAAGAGGGCGGCCAGGGCGGGATGACGGTCCCAGCGCATCACCACGGCCAGGAAGATCGAGAGATACAGCAGCGTCAGCGTCTCGGGCCGGACGTAGATCCGGCCTCCCAGGACCAGGAGCGCGGGAAGCCAGGCGACGAGCATGACCCAGACCGGCCAGTCGCGCCGCCGGGCGGTTACCAGCAGCAGGACCGCGATGCAGGTCACGACGCACTTGGCCAGGTTGAGCGCAACGACACCGCCCCGTTCGTGCAGCCAACTGACCCCGACCTGGAAGAGCCAGTGGAGGTCGATCCAGGGGACCCCCACTCTCGTGAACGTGAATAGATCGGTGCGCGGGACCTGGCCGGTCTCACGAATCCAGTCGCCCGTCCGCAGGTGCCAGTAGATGTCGGTATCCTTGAGCGGAAAGACCCCCAGGAGGAAAGTGAGGGCCAGAAACAGGACGATCAAGCCGGCGTCGGCGATCCAGGAGGCAACGGGTGAAATTGCAGGGGATGCGCTTTGCGGTGTGGTGTGTGACTCCACCGGGCGTTCCTTCGCCTTCCGCGTGGGGGTGATCCTGCCCTCGCTGGCCGTCGGTTGACTCGAGGGAACCGACTCGATTGGGGTCGTCAAACGCCTACTCCTGACTTGCGGCCGACCGCACCCGGCGGTTATTGATATGCGCAGGCCCGCTGGCCGTTTGGGGATTATACGGCCTTTTGGACCCGAGAAACAACGCGGTAAGATCGGACTCATCAAGGGTCAGACCGCGGAGTGCCATTGCATCGAAACTGAAAGGATCGATACGCTACCGTGATGAGCACCGTCAACGAGATCGAGGATGCCATTCGCAAGCTGCCCGACGAAGATCTGGTCGCCCTCCGCGCCTGGTTCGCCGATTTTGATGCTGCGGCCTGGGACCGCCAGTTCGAGCACGATGTCATCGAGGGCCGGCTGGAGTCTCTAGCCGACGAGGCTCTGCGGGACTTACGCGAGGGGCGGTGCACGGACCTGTGAACCACCGAGCGACCCCGAGGTTCTGGCACTGCTACCGCCGATTGCCAGTCGGGGTCCAGAGGTTGGCGGACTCCGGTTAAGAGTTGCTTCGGCAGGACTCATGGCATCCCTCGCTGCACCTGAAGAAAGTCGGTCGCCTCTGGTCGGTCCAAGTCGGCGTGCATTATCGGGCGCTGGCGGTCGAGGATGGTTCCGAACAGGCTGCTCGGGCACGCGTGACCGCCTGAGCCAGTTCTCCAGCGGACCCGGCCCGCCGCAGTGCATTCCGGTCATTCGGTGGTCACACTCGGCGGACCGGGCCGCTGAGCTATGCATTAGGCGGTGCTGTGGACGAACACCTTGCGAAAAAATGGCATGTTATCGCGACACGGTGTTCGATTTACGCTTCGTGTCTCTGCGTTGCTGCCGTGGCCTTCGCCTGGGTCGGCCCGCGACAGGCCTTCGGAATGTCGGATGACGAATTCGCACTCGTCGTCGAGGCGGCCAGTGATTCCGCAATGTTGTTGTCGATCCTTAACGCCCTATTCGCCATTGGCATAATCGCCCGCTTTCCAGTTGCCCGAGGGTCGCCCTGGCTCTGGGCAGCTGTTGCCCTACCGATCTTTGTGATGCTCTTTACACCTGCGATTCAAACCGCCTGACCGCGAGCTCCAGCGGACCCGGCCCGCCGGCCCACTTGATTCGTCGGTCACATCCGATTCTTTGAATCTTCGCTTCGGGTCAGGACCAGGAGAAACGGCAAATCCCCGCTCCGGGCTCTGGGAACAAATATCAAGGAAGTCCCGACCATGACGATGTACTGGATCTACGACCTGCAAAACTGGGCGCTTTGCACCCTGATCCTCTCGGTTTTCGTGGTGGCCTCGCTGATCGGCCTGTTCGCGACCCGTCCGCTGGTACGGAGGCTCCTGGGCCCCGCGGGGAACTGCAACGATGTCGTCAGCTACTTCTTCGCGGGGATCGGTGTGTTCTATGGATTGGCCCTGGGCCTGATCGCGGTGGCGACGTGGGAGAACTACACGGATATCGACGGAGTGGTCTCGACCGAGGCGGCGGCGCTGGCCAGTCTGTACCGGGACCTGGATGGATACCCGCAACCGCTGCGTGGCCGGTTGGAGTCGATGATGCGCGACTACACCCAGCTCGTGATCGAGAAGGAATGGCCGGCCCACAAGAAGGGCGAAGCCCTCGAGGACGGCGATGCCAAGCTCGACGAGCTCGAAGACGAGGTGATGAACTTCGAACCGACCAAGGAGCGCGAGAAGATCGTCCAGGCGGAAGTGCTGCGATCGCTCGACACGGTTCAAGAACAGCGCCGGCTGCGACTCCAGGCGGTCCCCACCGGCCTGCCGGCGGCCCTCTGGTCGGTCGTTCTGGTCGGCGCCCTGCTCAATGTCCTCCTGACCTATCTCTTCTGGGTGGACAACCTCCGGGTCCACGCCATCCTGGTCGGGATGCTGGCGATCTTCATCGGCCTTCTCGTCTTCCTGACCGCGGCGATGGACAATCCGTTCCGCGGCGAGTTCAGCATCTCGGCCGATGCCTTTCAGGCCGTCCTGGAAAACGTCATGACGCGAGGCAAGGGATAGCCGTTGTCTACGCAACCCGATCGCCGATCGGGGTTTCGGGCAGATCCTCGGTCGCCGTGTTCGGCTCGTCGAAGGGCGATTCGGGGTCGATTTCCCGGTCTTTGAGACGACATTTTTGGGAAAACCTCCAATTTTTTTGTCCTGAACTCGCGGCGGCGCGCCAGTCATCAAGTATGGGGAAGAGCCAGAACGACCCACCCAGTGAAACGGTCCACCTGTTCGAGCGGCTCCGGGCCGGGGATCGCGGCGCGCTCGCCGACCTGTTCCAGCAGCACCGCGACCGCCTACGCAGGATGGTCGAGCTGCGCATGGATGCGCGGCTCCAGGGTCGGATCGACGCCTCCGACGTGCTTCAGGACGGCTTCCTCGACCTGGCGAAGCGGGTGGACAGCTATCTGAGCGATCCCCGCCTGCCGGTGTTCCTCTGGCTGCGACTGGTCGTCGGCGATCGGCTGGCGATGGTCCACCGCCATCACCTGGGGACGCGGATGCGAGACGTCTCCCAGGAGGTCTCGCTCTATCGCGATCCCTTGCCCCAGGCCAGCTCGGCGGCCCTGGCCGCGATGCTGCTGGGGCGTCTGACCTCGCCCTCGAATGCGGCGATCCGGGCCGAGCAGATCCTCCAGGTCCAGGAGGCGGTCAACTCGCTCGAACCGCACGATCGGGAAATCGTGGCGCTGCGGCACTTCGAACAGCTCACGCGAGCCGAGACCGCAGTCGTGCTGGGCATCACCGAGGAGGCCGGAGCCAAGCGTTACATCCGGGCACTCAAGAAGCTCAAGGCGATCCTGGCGACGATACCAGGTGGTCTGGAGGGACCGTGAACGATGTCGATCGATGTCCGCTTCGACGCCGTGCTGTTCATCCGCGGTCAGGGCGTGGACCTGATCATCACCGAGCCGCGGCGGGCCTTCGACCGGGCCGGGCCCGAGTCCAAGATCAGAGAGGGCTTCAAAATCAGCATGCGTCGAGGTTATCATCTTGGTAATAGCATGAGATGACCAATCTGGGGCCTTCCCGGCGCTTCTCGCTGCGATCCGAGCCTGATGTGGGGCTCGACGTCAAACGCCTCCCGTCGTTCGCGTGACTTCTGGGTCCGAGGGCGTCTCCCCCATGGACTTTCGGGAATACCTCAGGCACGGCTCGTGCGAGAAGTGACCCAAATCCTGGACGCTATTGTCGACGGCGACCCGTGCGCCGCCGATGAGTTGCTGCCGCTGGTCTATGACGAGTTGCGCCGGCTGGCGGCGGATCGGCTCAAGGGCGAGGCGAGCGGACAGACACTCGACGCCACGGCTCTGGTGCACGAGGCTTATCTGCGGCTGGTCGGTACGGGTGCTCGGCCGCACTGGGACAGCCGCGGGCACTTCTTCGCCGCGGCCGCCGAGGCGATGCGCCGGATCCTGATCGAGAGCGCTCGCCGCAAGAAACGGATCAAGCACGGTGGCGATCGCAATCGGGTCAACTGGGAAGTCGTGGCGTCGCCGCTGGTGGAGGAATCCTCCGAAGACCTCGTTGTCCTGGACGAAGCCGTCAGCAAGCTTGCGGCGGAAGAGCCGGCCAAGGCCGAGTTGGTCAAGCTGCGTTTTTTCGCGGGTCTGACCATGCCGGAGATTGCCCAGGTGATGAAGATCTCGCTGGCAACCGCCGAACGCAACTGGACTTATGCACGCACCTGGCTCTACGCCGAGCTGAAAGCTCGGGACGATTCACCAGGCGGTTGAAAAAAGGGAGCGATTGAGGGGATCGGGGTGAATTCGTCGCATTGTTCCTGGAGTCATTCATAATGGGAGTGATGCCATGAGCACCCCGTCGCAGGTCGAATCGATCTTTTTTGCCGCGCTGGGCAAGAAAACGACCGCGGAGAGAGCCGGTTATCTGGATCAGGCCTGCGGTGACGATGCCGAGCTGCGCCGTCGGGTGGAACGGCTCCTGGAGGCCCATCCTCAGGCGGCGGATTTCCTGGCCCGGCCTGCCGTCGAGCGTCCTGGGGGCGACCCACTCGACCGTGAGCCCCACCCGCCTGGATCACGACCCGACCCAGACCGGACTATCGCCGACGATGGTCCGACGCCCCAGCCCGGCCGGCGGGAGGACATCCCCGGGCAAGGCAGCCGTCCCGGACCGGCACCGACCACTTCGTCCGATGTTACGACTTACATCCCTCGAATCGCCGAATGCTCAATCATCACAGAGGTTACGCCAACCGAACGAGGAGACAACGGCCGCTCTCCGGCTCCGACCGAAGTCCAGTTCGGTCCGTCGGTCGATCCCCTGGCGACCGTCGCCCCGGAGGCGCAACCGATCGCCGATTCCGGAGTCGCCGGCCACTTCGATGCGGAATCGCCTCGTGATTTCGGGGTGACCGGCGATTTGACTCCCCAGACGTCCACCGGGTCGGTGATCCCTGACCGGACCGTCGCGAACACGGACGAGATTCCCGGCCATGAACACGACATCGACCCCAACCGAACGGCCAGCCTGAGTGCCACCGACCCCAACCGAACGGCCAGTGTGATCCGGCCTCGAGGTCCCTCAACCGTCGTGAGCCCGGCGAAATCAACGACCGGCACGCCCGAGGTTCCCGGCTACGAGATCCTGGGAACGCTCGGCCGTGGCGGGATGGGCGTCGTCTACAAGGCCCGACAGACAGGGCTGAATCGCCTCGTCGCGCTCAAGATGATCATTGGCGGGAGCCTGGCGGGGCCGAATCATCTGGCCCGCTTCCGGATCGAGGCCGAGGCGGTCGCCCAGCTCCGGCACCCGAACATCGTGCAGATCTACGACATCGGCGAAGTGGACGGCATGCCGTTCGTTTCGCTGGAGTTTCTCGACGGAGGAGACCTCGCAACTCGATTGGCGGGGACACCCCAGCCGGGCATTGCGGCCGCCGAGCTGATGGCGACCCTGGCCCGGGCCATTCACGCCGCGCATCAAGCCCGGATCGTCCACCGCGACCTCAAGCCGGCCAACGTGCTCCTGGCCGGCGACGGAACACCCAAGATCACCGACTTCGGGCTGGCCAAGCGGCTGGAATCGGAGGATCACCAGACCCAAAGCGGCGACATCATGGGCACGCCCAGCTACATGGCTCCCGAGCAGGCCCTGGGACGTACCAAGGACGTCGGCCCGGCGGCCGATATCTATGCGCTGGGCGCGATCCTTTACGAGGTCCTGACCGGTCGTACCCCCCTCAAGGGCGCGACGGTGATGGAGACGGTCCGCCTGGTCATCCATGAGGACCCGGTGCCGCCATCACGGTTGGTGCCGCGGCTGGCTCGCGATCTCGAGACCATCTGCCTGAAGTGCCTGAACAAGGACCCGCAACGACGATACGCGACGGCCGAGGACCTGGCCGACGACCTGGATCGTTACCGGGAAGGCCGACCGATCAAGGCCAGGCCAATCACGGTGTGGGAGCGCGGGTACAAGTGGTCGAAGAGGCACCCGGTCGCTGCCTTGTCCGTGGCCGCGGGCGTCCTGCTGCTCATCGGCCTGACCGGAGGCGTCATCGGCTACCAGCGCTACAAGCTGAACTATGAGAGCCAGCAGAACGCCTGGGTCCTCCAGGAGCAGAATCATGGAATGGAGGTGCTGGAGGTGGCCGACAGGGCCAACAGCCAGAAGGAGTATCAGGAGGCTCAGGTCGACCTGGCCACTTACTTGAAAGTTGCCCAGGCCGAGCCGCGACTCAAGCAGATTGCACGCCGCGTCGAAGACAAGCTGAAGTGGGTGGGCAAGCGGCTTGATGCGGAGAGATTGAGCGCAGAGGCCGAGCAACGCATCCGCGCGGACAGAGCAACGCTATCAGAAGTTCCTGGACCTGAGCCAGGACGCCCAGTTGTCCGCGACGGGCTTCGGAGTGCTGAACGAGAAGGACCGATTCGAGAAGCTCCAGGCCTCGGCCCATAAGGCGCTGACCATCTACGCCCGGGATCCGGGGGCGTCCGACGAGGCCTGGACCCTGATCGAGTCGTTGCCGGCCGGGTTGCAGGATGCCGAGAAGGCCAGGGTGGCCGACGACTGCTACAACCTGCTCTTGATCCTATCGCAGGCGGGCAAGCCTGCCGAGGGCCTGCGGATTCTGGACCGGGCGGTCCGGCTTCGCCCGAAGACGACCGCCGCGTACCACCGCCGCCGCGCCGAGTGCCTCGAGCGCACGGGCGACCTCGCGGGCCGGGACCGCGAGAATCGAGAAGCCAGCCGGATCGATCCCGTGACGGCGCTGGACTCCTTTCTCAACGGTCGCGAGCTGGTCCTCCGCCGCCGGTTCGCCGACGCCGTTCGTCCGCTCAACTCGGCCCTGCAAGCCGATCCCGAGAACACGTCGGCCCACCTCCTGCTCGCGGTCTGCTACCTCAACATGCAACCGAAGGCGTTGAGCCAGGCCAGGACCAGCTTGACCACGTGCATCCGGAGCCATCGCGACCTGGTGGCCCTGTATCTGATGCGTGCCCTTGTCGCCGGGGAGGAGGGCAACCAGGCCCTGGAAAAGATCGCCCAATCGCACCCCGATGAAGCGGAAGCCGCCCGTCTCCGGCAAGACGCGAAGGAGGCGATCGCGTCCGCGGAGGCCGATTACCGCCAGGTCCTCACGCTGAAGCCCAGCGACGATCTGCGATACGTCCTGCTCACCAACCGTGGCCTGATGGGAATCCAGTCGAACCGCCTCGATGACGCGGTCGTCGACCTCGAAGCGGCCATCCGGCTCAAGCCGAGCCTGTACCCGGCTCACGCCACGTTGGCCCAGGTCTACCAGCGCCAGGGTCGGCTGGACGCCGCCGCCGCGTCGTTCGAACGGGCCATCGCCTGCCATCCGGAACCGATCGTGACGGCCGGGCTGTATCGCAGCCGGGCCCTGCTGTATGCCTACCGGAGCGACATCACACCGGACCAGCGCAAGGCGGCGATCCGCGACCTCGACGAGGCGATCCGCCATGAGCCGGACAAGTTGCTCAAGGCCCGGGACCACGTCGACCGGGCCAAGCTCTTCTTCGCCGGCGGACAGGCGCAGGAGACGCTGGCCGCCTGCGACGCGGCCCTGGCGATCCTCCCCGATGACGCCGCGGCCCATCGCGTGCGGATCTCGGCCCTGATGGAGCTGAAGCGGTACGACGAGGTGCTGGCCTCGGCCAACGCCTTCATCGCGCGCGGCCAGCGCTCGGCCGAGATCTTCGAGCTCCGCGGCCTGGCCCGCGAGGGGCGCAGGCAATTCACCGCGGCGGTCGCCGACTTCAACGAGGCGCTCGAGCTCACGCCGGAATCCGCAAAGGCCCCGCGCACCCGGCTGTTGAACCTGCGCGGCATGGCCTACTACTTCGCCGACGCACCCAAGCTGGCCCTGCTCGACTTCGAGGAGTCGCTGCGGCTGGATGCGAAACAGAGCGAGGCCCTGGGCGGTCGAGGGTTGGCCCGTATCCGGACGGGCGATTGGCGGCCTGCGGTGACCGACGCCGAGTCCGCGGCCCGACTCGCCTCGGCCATGGTCCCGCGCACGGACGAAGAGCGCAAAGCCAAAGCCCAGGCCCTCTTCAACGCCGCCCGCGTCTACGCCCTGGCGGTCGAGTTCGCCGCCCAGGACGTCAGCCGCCAGGGCGAGCGGGCCATTGCCCTCTACCGCAACTATCGTAGCCGCGCGATGAACCTGCTCGATGAGGCCCTCAAGTACGCCCCCGACCAGGACGACCGCGACGCGATCCTGAATGATCCCGCCCTCCGCTCGATCCGCCGCGGATCGAGCCGGAGCCCGGGCATGCGCTTCGGGAGCGTCGGGATCCGTAATCCTCTCATGCATTCGACTTCGTGAGCCCGCCCCGATCCTGTATCGACCGACCATTGAGTCTCGACGAAACCCGTACCGGACGAGCTACGATGATCACTCTTCTCCGCCCAACGAAATCCGGCATCCTTGCCCCTCGCCGGCGCCTTCACGGTCGTCGACGAAGCCGATCTCCCGCTGGATTCAGCGCAACGCTTTTCCGGCTCCGCCCCGGCCTGGAAGTCATGGAGGACCGGACGCTGCTGTCCACCTTCCTGGTGACCAACACCGGCGACAGCGGCCCCGGCTCGCTCCGCCAGGCTATTCTTGATTCGAACGATGCCGTAGGGACGACCAGCACGATTGACTTCGATATCGGCGGCTCCGGCGTGCAGACGATCGATCCGCTCTCGGTTCTGCCCGCGATCTCCAGCCCGGTGCTGATCGACGGCTTCTCCCAGCCGGGCTACGCCAGCACGCCTTTGATCGAGATCAACGGCACCCAGCTCTACAACCAGGGCTCCGGCAATCTCGACGGTTTGACGATCACCGGCTCGGGCGTGACCGTCCGCGGCCTGGACATCGACAACATCGGTGATTTCAGCACAGGCGTCGGCATTGAACTCACGGGTCCCGGCGCCACGGACGATTGGATCTATGGCAACTTCCTGGGGACCGATCCCACCGGCACCCAGGGTGAAACCTACGGTGGCCAAACGTATGGCATCGAAATCGATGGGGGGGCCAGCGACAACCTCATCGGGACCAATGGCGACGGGATCGACGATGCGGCCGAGCGGAACCTGATCTCGGGCAACAACAGCGTTGGCGTCTTGATCCAGGGCCAGGGCACCGATGGCAATGTGGTCGCGGGCAACTTCATCGGCACGACCGTCAGCGGGGATGTCGCCCTGGCCAACGGATCTTATGGCTACTACTATGGATACGGCTCCGGCTTGCTCAATGCCGGCGGAGTGATGGTCGTCGGAGGCGCCTCGGGCAACGTGATTGGGACCGACGGCGTCAGCGTCGATGCCGCCGGCCAGGGGAACGTCATCTCGGGCAATGATAACGCGGGAATCGCGATCGGCGGCTCGTCCGATAACGTGGTGGCGGGCAACGACATCGGCACCGACGTGACCGGTTCCGTATCCCTGCCTAACCAATCCGCCGGGATCGTGATCGAGGGGGGGACCACCGGCAATACGATCGGTGGGACGACCGCCGTCGCGGGCAACCTGATCACCAACAACGGTGGGCCGGGAGTCGTGGTCGGCACCTCCTCGAGCGACCTCTCCATCGGCAACCCGATCACAGCCAATAGCATCTTCGCCAACACCGGACAGGCCATCGATCTCGGCGATGACGGGGTGACGTACAACGCCCCCTCTTCGAGCCAGGGCCCGAACAATTTCCAGAACTTCCCGATCATCGTGGCCACCGCCGATGGCCAGCTCCAGGGCTGGCTCGGGGGCAGCACTCCCGACACGACGTTTCGCATCGATATCTACGCCAACACCGGCTACAATTCCGACGGGTCGGGAGAGGCCCAGGACGACCTGGGGTCGTTTGATGTGACCACCGACGCGACCGGACAGGTGACCTTCGCAGTCCCCTTCACGGCGCCCGCCGGGTTGCCGGACATCACGGCCACGGCGACCGATCCGGCTGGCAACACCTCCGAGGTCTCGGCCGCGCCAGGGCGTCTGGGCGATCGCCGCAAGCTCCATCCGCCCGGCCCCCGGTCAGTCGGTGGACTTCTCGGCCGCATCGGGCCAGGAGATCGCCCTGCAAGACCCGAGTGCCGGGCCATTGGTGGCGATCTGGAACATCTCGCTGTCGGTCCCCGCCGGGACGCTGACTCTCGGGACCACCGCCGGCCTGGCCGGCTCGGGCGATGGCACCGAGTCGTTATCGTATCAGGGCTCGATCGCGGCGATCGACGCGGGGCTCGAGGGGTTGATTTACACACCGCCCCCCGGCACCGCTCTCGACGTCGCGCTCACTCTGGATGCGACGTCCGTGGGCGCGGCGCCGGTCCAATCTCAGGTGTTCGTCACCTATGGTCCCTTCGTGGTCACCACGACGGCCGACAGCGGCCCGTGGTCGCTCCGCCAGGCGATCCTCGATTCCAACGGCGCCACCGGCGCCACCAACACGATCGACTTCGATATCCCGGGCTCGGGCGTGCAAACGATCTTCTTACTCTCGGCCTTGCCAGCGATCTCCAACCCGGTGCTGATCGACGGCACGTCGCAACCCGGTTACGCCGGCTCGCCTTTGATCGAGCTCAACGGCAGCCAGGCCGGCGGCGGCGACGGCCTGATGATCACCTCCCCGGGCGTCACCGTCGCGGGCCTGAACATCGACAGCTTCGGCCAGGGCGCCGGCATTCACCTCACGGGCTCGGGCGCCACGGGCGATTGGATCTACGGTGACTTCCTGGGGACCGATCCCGCCGGCACCCAGGCCGAACCGAACCAGTTCGGTGTCGAGATCGACGAGGGGGCCAGCGACAACCTGATCGGGACCGATGGCGACGGCATCAACGATGCGGCCGAGCGAGACCTGATCTCGGGCAACTCCGGAGTCGGCGTCCTGATCAAGGGCCAGGGCACCGATGGCAATGTCGTCGCGGGCAATCTCATCGGCACGACGGTCACCGGGGATGTCGCTCTGGCCAACGGAGCCTACCCTTACAACGGATCTTACCCTTACTATAACTACTCTGGCCCGGGGACTGCCGGCGGCGTGATGATCGTCGCAGGCGCCTCCGGCAACGTGATTGGGACCGACGGCGTCAGCGTCGATGCCGCCGGCCAGGGGAACGTCATCTCGGGCAATGATAACGCGGGCGTCGCGATCGGCGGCTCGTCCGATAACGTGGTGGCGGGCAATTTCATCGGCACCGACGTGACCGGTTCCGTATCCCTGCCCAACCAATCCGGCGGAATCGTGATCGCGGAGGGATCCACCGGCAATACGATCGGTGGGACCTCCGCCGTCGCGGGCAACCTGATCACCAACAACGGCGGGCCGGGTGTCGTGGTCGGTACCTCGGCCAGCGACCTCTCCATCGGCAACCCGATCACGGACAACCGCATCTTCGCCAACATCGGACAGGCCATCGACCTCGGCGACGACGGGGTGACGGACAACGCCTCCGCTCCGAGCCAGGGCCCGAACAACCTCCAGAACTTCCCGATCTTATTCATGACCTCCAACGGCCAGCTCGAAGGCTGGCTGGGCGGGAGCACACCCGACACTCTCTTTCGACTCGACTTCTTCGCCAGCGCCGCCTACGGGCCGGGGGGCTCGGGTGACGCGCAGGACGACCTGGGCTCGATCGAAGTGACGACCGACGCAACGGGCGGGGTGAGTTTCGCGGTCCCCTTCACGGCGCCCGACGGGCTGCCGATCATCACCGCCACGGCGACCGATCCCGGCGGCAACACCTCGGAAGTCTCGGCCCTTCGCCCGGGCGTCTTTCAGGTCCCCGCGAACTATGTTCGATTCACCGCCGGCCAGCCGTTCGTCTTCTCGGCCGCGTCCGGCGATGCGATCGCCTTGAATGACCCCGATGTCGGACCGTTTGACCTGACGTGGGATCTGACGTTATCGGTCACGACCGGGACTTTGACCTTGTCGAACATCGCCGGCCTGACGGGATCGGGCAACGGCACGAATACGTTATCCTACAGCGGCCCCCTCTCGGCGCTGGACGCGGCGCTCGCCGGCATGACCTTTACACCGCCCGCGGTCTCCTACGGCTATGTCACGCTCAGCCTCGACGCCCGGTCGGACGGCGCCGCGTCGGTCGATTCGCAAGTCCTCCTGAGCAACGGTTCGTTCCTGGTGACCAACACGGCGGATAGCGGCCCCGGCTCGCTCCGCCAGGCGATCATCGATTCCAACAATGCCTTCGGTGCGACCAACACGATCGACTTCGCCATCCCCGGCACCGGCATCCAGACGATCGCGCCGACCTCGGCTCTTCCCGCCGCCACCACGTCGGTGCTCATCGACGGCACGTCTCAGCCCGGTTTCGCGGGCACGCCGTTGATCGACCTGAGCGGCCAGTCGCTCGCCGGCTCCGACCCGCTGACGATCGCCTCCGCGGTCACGGTCCGCGGCGTGGCGATCGGCGGTTTCGGCTTCGGTGCCTCGGCGATCCCGGAAGTCCTGGCCCTCCCGTCCCTGGCATTTTCCGGAAGTGGAGCAGGCCCCCTCAGCTCGATCGATTCCTACCGGTTCGAGACCATCATCGGCGAGGACCTGACTGTGGTGGTCCAGGCCCAGGGTGTGACGACGCAACTGTTACTCCTGGATGCCACCGGCAATGTTCTGATGCAGAGCGACGGCCTGTCCGCCGCAGGCGGCGACGACCTGATCAACACCTATGTCCCCGCGGGGACGTATTCGCTTGAGGTGCAACACTTCGGCGGCGCGGGCACGTTCAGTTTAACGGCCACGGCCTTGGCGGCGACCAGCCCTCTCCAGCCCCTTGCGATGGGGCAATCCCCCGTAGATATTGAATCCATCGTCGCGGGAGACTTCACCGGCGACGGCCACCTCGACCTGGCCTTCACTAGCTCTAGCCAATTCGATGGCACCAATGTCGTCTCCGTGCTGTTGAGCAACGGCGACGGCACCTTCGCGCCACCGGTCAACTACGCGGTCGGGTCGCAGCCATGGGCCCTCGTGGCAGGCGACTTCAACGGTGATGGGCGGCTCGATCTGGCCGTGGCCAACGACGGCGACAACACGGTGTCGGTGCTCATGGGCAATGGCGACGGCACGTTCAAGGCCCAGGTCAACTACGCGGTCGGGAGCAATCCGCGGGCGATCGTGGCGGGCGATCTCACCGGCGACGGCCACCTCGACCTGGCCGTCGCCAATTATGTCTCCGGCACGGTGTCGGTGCTGCTGGGCGACGGCGACGGCACCTTCGCGCCCCAGGTCACCTACGCGGTCGGGCAGAGACCGGACGCCATCGTGGCGGGCGATTTCAGCGGCGACGGGCGGCTCGATCTGGCCGTCGCCAACTGGACCTCCCCAGCAGCACTGACAAGCACGGTGTCGGTGCTGCTGGGCGACGGCGACGGCACCTTCGCGCCCCAGGTCACCTACGCGGTCGGGATTCTACCCGTGTCGATCGCGGCCGGGGATTTCAATGGCGACGGCCACGTTGACCTGGCTGTCAGCGACTCCGTCGGGGTGCAGATCCTGCAGGGCCACGGCGACGGGACATTCCTGCCTGCGAGGACGGTCGCGAACGGAGACAGTGGTGCGCTCGTGGCGGGCGACTTCATCGGCGACGGGCGGATCGACCTGGCCGTCGCTTACAACGGCTTCGTGTCGGTGTTGCTGGGCAACGGCGACGGCACCTTCCAGCCGGAGGTCAGATACTCGCTGGGGCACACTCTGACGGAAATCGTGGCGGGCGACTTCAACGGTGATGGGCGGCTCGATCTGGCCGTCGCCCTTAGCTACGTGCTCGGCGGCCCGCGGATTAGCGGCGTGAGCCTGTTGCTCGGCTATGGCGACGGCACCTTCCTTCCGCTGGGCGGACCGACCGGGAATACGGTGGGGACGTCGCCGGGGACGGTCGTGGCGGGCGATTTCAGCGGCGACGGGCGGCTCGATCTGGCCGTCGTGAACCTTGGCGACAACACCGTGTCGGTGCTGCTGGGCAATGGCGATGGGACCTTCGCACCCCAGGTCACCTATGCGGTCGGCGAGTCTCCGGCCGGGATCGTGGCGGGCGATTTCAACGGCGACGGGCGGCTCGATCTGGCCGTCGCCAACTACGCCGACAACACCGTGTCGGTGCTGCTGGGCAATGGCGATGGGACCTTCGCGCCCCAGGTCACCTATGCGGTGGGGAAGTCTCCGGCCGGGATCGTGGCGGGTGACTTCAACGGCGACGGCCGGACCGACCTCGCCCTCATCAACAACGGCGACAACACGGTGTCGGTGCTGCTGAACGACGGCGACGGCATCTTCGCGCCCCAGGCCACCTATGCGGTGGGAACGAGCCCAAACGCGATCGTGGCGGGTGACTTCACCGGCGACGGCCGGACCGACCTCGCCGTCGCCAACCACGGCAACAACAGCGTGTCGGTGCTGCTGAGCCACAGCGACGGCACCTTCGCGCCCCAGGTCACCTATGCGGTTGGGACGGACCCAGACGCCATCGTGGCGGGCGACTTCAATGGTGATGGGCGGCTCGACCTGGCCGTCGCCAATGAAGGTTTATTCTTCTCGAGCCCGGGCAGCGTGAGCGTGCTGCTGGGCCATGGCGACGGCACGTTCGCGCCCCAGGTCACCGACAACCTGAGCGAAAATGCGATCAGAATGGTGGCAGGGGACTTCAACGGCGATGGCCATCTCGACCTGGTCCTGTTCACCGAGTTCGTTTACTCCTCTTCCCCCGGAATCGAGCAAGCCTACCCCATATCGGTGCTGCTGGGCCATGGCGACGGCACGTTCGCGCCCGAGGTTACCTTCGGCAACAACAATAATGACTATTTGTTCGCGATCACGGCGGCCGACTTCAACGGCGACGGCCACCTCGACCTGGCCGTCGTCTACTTTCAAGCCCGCACAGCGTCGGTGCTGCTGGGCAATGGCGACGGGACGTTCACCGACGCCGACGAGCTTGCCGCCACCCCTCATGCCACGCCCCTGGTGGCCGACGTCAATGGCGATGGCACCGCCGATGTCCTGGTCGTCGACGCGGCCGGGAACATCCTCTATCGCCAGGGCATCCCCGGCGAGCCCGGCAGCTTTCTGCCGCCCGTGACGGTCAACCCCGGTAACCCCTCGCGCGACATCGCCTGGCTGCCCGACACCTCTGTAGGCCCTGTACTCGCCAGCGTCGACGCCCAGGACGACGCCATCTCGTTTTACGCCTACCGCGATGGTCAATTCGTCCGGCTGAGCGGGTCGCTCCCGACCGGCCAGTTCCCGGCGCAGATCATCGCGGGCCAGCTCGACGGCAACGGCCTGGACGACCTGGTCGTCCGCAATGCCGGCGACGGTACGGTTTCGGTGTACCTCGGTAGCTGGTTCCGTAGCGGGTTCGTAGGCCCCAGCGGCACGCTCGCTGCACCCATTTTCACGGCGGCTTTCATCCTCCCCGACGGACTGGGTGTCTCCGACGTCCAGGCAGTCGATACCACGGGCAGCGGCGTACTCGACCTCGTCGTCACCAACAAGCTAACCGGCCAGGTGAGCCTCCTCCGCAACCTGGGCGGTGGGGCCTTCGCGCCCCTCGAGCCCTATCGCGCCGGGACCGGGTTCTCGGTGATCGAACCCGGGAGCATGCCCGAGTCGGCCGGCGAGGATGCGACGGCGGGCGTGGCATCCGGGCCGCTCACGCCCGGCGCTCCACCCAGCCTGGTGACGATCAACCCGGGCACATACACGATCGACTTGCTCGCGGGCCTGGGGCGAGGTCGCTTCGCCAATCCCGTTACGATCCGGACACAGGCTCCCGCTGAGGTGGTCCGCATGGCCAACTTCACCGGCAGCGGCGTCGCGGACCTCGCCGTCCTCACCGCCGATGGCGTGAGCATCTTCCTGGGCGACGGCCAAGGCGGCTTCTCGTCTCCAGTCACTTACAATGCCGGCACCGATCCCACCGGCTTGACCGTCACCGACCTGCTGGGCAACGGCAAGCTCGACCTCCTGATCGGCAACATCTATGGCGACGTCCTGATCCTGGTCGGCAATGGCGACGGCACCTTCCGGACCTTCGAGCCGGTGAAACAGGCCATCGCCCTGGCCGTCGCCGACCTCACCGGCAACGGCGTCCCCGATTTCGTCTTCGCCGACCAGTCGCTCAACCAGGTCTCGGTCGTCTATGGCACCACCAGCCAGGACGACAATAGCCCGGCGGTCATCGGCAACCAGACCACCGGCGTGCTGGCGCCAGGAGCCGTTCTCCTGAAGGACCTGAACGGCGACGGCATTCCCGACCTGATCGTCGCCAATAGCGGCGGCAACAATGTCCTGGTCTACCCCGGCCTGGGCAACGGCCAGTTCGGACCGCCGGTGGGCGGCACCAAGGGCTTCCCCGTCGGCACCGACCCGACCGGACTGACGGTCGCCAACCTGAATGGTCAGCCCGACCTGCTGGTCGCCGACACCGGCTCCAATGACGTCTCGGTGCTCCTAGGTCAGGGGAGCGGGTCGAGCTGGACGATGTTTCCGGGGCCACGGGTCCAGACCGACGCTGGACCGGTCGCGATGGCCGTGGGCAACCTGCTGGGCGACACGCAGCCCGACCTGGCCGTGGCCAATAGCGGGGCCAATAACGTCCAGGTCTTCCCCGGCGTCGGCAGCGGGTTCTTCAACGACCAGCCCACAAAGACGTATGCGGTCGGCCAGGCGCCGTCCTCGCTGTTCCTGGGCAATTTCAACGGGCTCGGCCAGGGATTGGCCACGCTCAACTCCGGCTCGAACGATGGCACGCTGATCTCCGGGATCGGCTCCGCGAACCCGGTGACCCAGAGCTTCCCGACCGGCGGCGACTCGCCAACGACCGGCTTTGCAGGGGACTTCACCGGTAATGGCTTCACCGACCTGGTGGTAGGCAACAACGGCGACGGTCACCTGGCGCTGCTGACGGGCGGCCTGGGTGGCCTGAGCCTGTTTCAGACCCTCTCGAGCGCCGAGGTGCCCAACCCGACCGCCTTGAGCTTCGGCGGGGTCTCCGACGGTCTGCTCAGTTTCTATGTGAGCACGGCCGGTCACGAGGCGGCCACGAATCTGACCTTTAACCTCAGCGGCGGCCCCGAAAGCGGCGAGTCGGGGGGCGGCGTACCCTCGGTGGTTGTCACTCCCACGGAGGGGTCGTCGGCCGGGGTGTTGTCGCAGGCGACCAGCGGTTCGGTGCAGCAGGTCTCCCAGCTCCTGAGCCTCTCGGGCACGACGCTGGACCTGGCGGCCACCTTGCTGAGCGTCTCGGTGGTCGAGATCGAGTCCGGCGGCGGCACGTCGGGCGCGGGCGGTTCGACCGGACCCGGCCAGGGATCGAGCCAGGCCAACGACAGCTCCAGCGATTCGGGAGACGAGCCGAGCGATGAAGCCAAGCCAGACGACGGGGTATCCCAAACGATCGTCGAGCGGGCGACGGCGTGGGAGCGGCTGGTGCTCGGCCTGGAGCGGTCCTGGGAACGGGCGCGCGCCGTGATCCTGGAGGTCGACGGCCGATCGCCGGCTGCGGAGAACCGAAAGGCGACGGTGCCGCCCGCGACTGGCCGAACGCTCGCCCCGCCCGTTCCGACACCCGCCCGTCCCACGACCAGGGACCGGACCGGGGCGCAGGCCAGGCCCGCGGCGTCGTCCGAGGCCGCGATCGTCGCTCCCCTCTTGCCGGTGGTCGCATCATCCATCCCGGGGCCCGAGGGCACCGGCCGAGTCATCGATACCGTGCTGGGGGAGCTGGGTGCGGGTCGGGAAGCCGATAGGCCGGGTTGGGGATTCTGGGACGAGCTGGCCAGGGCCCAGGATACGGACCGGACCCGACCAGTGGTTGCGGTGGTCGCGTCAGCCGTGGTGGTGGGTGCGGGATGGACGCTGGGCCGAAAAGCGATCCGTCGACGACGTTCGGTCGCGATCCATCTCCACTGAGATTCCCCACGTGAGTCGCTTGAGTCATTGAGCCTTGAGGAAGCCCGAGCAGGACGATCTCCGATGATCACGCTTCTCCGCCCTCCGAAATCCGGCATCCTCGCGCGTCGCCCGCGCCATGGCGGTCGTCGACGAAGCTCATCTCCCGCTGGATTCAGCGCGACGCTCTTCCGGCTCCGCCCCCGCCTGGAGGTCATGGAGGACCGTACCCTCCTGTCCAGCTTCGTGGTGAGCAACACCGGCGACAGCGGCCCCGGCTCGCTCCGCCAGGCGATCCTCGATTCCAACACCGCGACGGGATCAACCAACACCATCGACTTCAACATCTCCGGTTCCGGCGTGCCGACGATCGCGCCTCTCAGCCCCCTCCCCACGATCACCAATCCCGTGCTGATCGATGGCGAATCCCAACCCGGCTATTCGGGCACGCCCTTGATCGAGCTCAACGGCAGCCAGGCCGGCAGCGGCGACGGGCTTCTGATCGCGGCGCCGAACGTCACCGTCCGCGGCCTGGACATCAATGATTTCAGCCAGGGTGCCGGCGTCCACCTCTCGGGCACCGGCGCCACGGGCGATTGGATCGATGGCAACTTCCTGGGGACCGATCCGACCGGCACGCTGGCCGCGCCCAACGACTACGGCGTCGAAATCGACGGGGGGGCCAGCGGCAACCTCATCGGAAGCAATGGCGACGGCATCAACGACGCGGCCGAGCGGAACCTGATCTCAGGCAACCGGTACGGTGGCGTCTGGATCGACGGCGCGGGCACGGATGGCAATGCCGTCGCGGGCAACTTCATCGGCACGAGTGTCACCGGGGATGTCGCCCTCAACAACGGAACCGTGACCCCTTTTTTCTACTACCCCCAGCCTGTCGAGGGCGGAGTCGTGATCGATGGAGGCGCCTCCGGCAACCGGATCGGGACCGATGGTAACAGCGTCGATGACGTCGGTCAGCGGAACGTCATCGAGGGGGGCAATGCCCCCTATGGTGGGATGATCGATGATGTCTTGATCTCCGGCACCGGCACGGACGGCAACGTGGTCGCGGGCAATTTCATCGGGACCGACGCGACCGGGACGATTGCCCTGGCCATCCCTGGTGGGGGGGGCGACGGTGTTGCCATCGCGGGAGGCGCGTCAGGCAACTGGGTCGGGGTCAACCCCACTGGCGGAACGGCTGTTGCCGACGAGGGGAACGTGATCTCCGGCAACGGCGGGTTCGGTGTCGCTATCTCCGGCTTCGCCGGGTTTTTTGTCGCGCCCTCCGGGTCGAATGGCAACGTCGTCGTTGGGAATCAGATCGGCACCGACCTCACGGGGACCTTGGCCCTCGGCAACCAGTCGGGCGGCGTCCAGATCGAATTTGACTCGTCCAGCAATACGATCGGTGGAGTGGCTGCTGATGCGGGCAACCTCATCACCAACAACGGTGGGCCGGGGGTCGAGGTCGGCAACAACGCAGGCGACCTCTGCATCGGCGACCCGATTACGGGCAATCGCATCTTCGGCAACACAGGACAAGCGATCGATCTCGGCGACGACGGGGTGACGGACAATGGCACTTCACCGCGCCAGGGACCCAACAACCTCCAGAACTTCCCGGTCTTCGTACTGACCGCCGACGGCCAGACCGAGGGTTGGCTGGGGGGCAGCACGCCCGACACGACCTTTCGCGTCGATTTCTTCGCCAGCGCCGGCTACGGACCGGGAGGCTCGGGCGAGGCGCAGGACGACCTGGGCTCGCTGGACGTGACGACCAACGCGAGTGGGCAAGTGAGTTTCGCCGTCCCGTTCACCGCACCGGCCGGGCTGCCCATCATCACGGCCACAGCCACCGATCCCCAGGGCAACACCTCGGAACTCACGGCCCTTCGTCCGGGCACTTTGCAGGCACCGTCTCTGAGCGTTCGCGCGGTGGTCAACCAGTCGGTCGCTTTGGCGACCCAGTCGGGCGACGGGATCGCGATCGAGGATCCCGAGGCCGAGCCGGCCAACCCGGTTTGGGGCCTGACACTTTCGGTCTCCGACGGGACGCTGACCTTGTCGAATACCGCCGGCCTGACCGGCTCGGGCGATGGGACCGGATCGCTGTCGTACAGCGGTCCGCTGGCGGCGCTCAACGCGGCGCTCCAGGGCCTGATCTTCCACCCGCCGGCGGGAGCGCACGTCTTGACCACCCTCACTGTCGGTGCCCAGTCCTTCGGCGCGCAGCCAGTCCCGACGGAGCAATTCCTGATCACGGACGGCGTCTTCGTGGTCAACACGACGGCCGACAGCGGCCCCGGCTCGCTGCGCCAGGCGATCCTGGACGCCAATCGTGTGTCTGGCCTGACGGTTACGATCGATTTCGCCATCCCCGGCGCCGGGGTCCAGACCATCGCACCCCTGACCCCCCTGCCTGCGATCACGGCCTCCGTGCTGGTCGACGGTACGAGTCAGCCGGGTTTTGCCGGAACGCCGCGGATCGCGGTGAGCGCCGCGCCGGCGGGTGGCCCCGCCGGCCTGACGCTCGCGGGCTCCAACGTCACCGTTCGCGGCCTGGCGGTCGATCAATTCGCCTTCGTCGCGACCAGCGATCTGGTCCTGGTCGCGCAGGTCGATCCCCAGGGCCTGACGACCCAACTGTCGCTGCTCGACTCGCAAGGCCAGGTCCTCGTCCAGAGCGATGGCGTCTCGTCCAGCGATCCGGAGGACCTGATCGCCCAGCAACTCGTGAGTGGGTCCTACTTCCTGAAGGTTGACAGCACCGGCGGCGCGGGCACCTACACCTTGACGACGACGGTGGCGCCCACCACCGCCGCGTTTCAGCCTTTGCCGGTCGGGAACCAACCGGTAGCCATCGTAGCGGGAGACTTCACCGGCAACGGCCGGATCGACCTGGCCGTCGCCAACCAGGACTCCGATACAGTGTCGGTGCTGCTAAGCAACGGCGACGGCACGTTCCAGCCCCAGGTCACTTACGCGGTCGGGTCGTTCCCGGCGCGATCGTGGCGGGGGACTTCACCGGCGACGGGCGGACCGACCTCGTCGTCTCGACCGCGGCTGGCACCCAGATCCTCCTGGGCAACGGCGATGGGACGTTTCAGCCCGCGAAGACCATTGCGCCGCTAAACAACGGTGCTCTGGTGGCCGGCGACTTCACCGGCGACGGCCCGCTCGACCTGGCCGTCGCTAACGTAGGGGACAACACGATATCGGTGCTACTGGGCAACGGCGACGGGACGTTCCAGCCCCCGGTCACTTACGCAGTCGGGACGTTCCCTGACGGCATCGTGGCGGGAGACTTCACCGGCAACGGGATCCTCGACCTGGCCGTCGCCAATCAGAACAGTAATAACGTCTCTGTGCTGCTGGGCAACGGCGACGGCACGTTCCAGCCCCAGGTCACTTACGCGGTCGGGTCGGGCCCAGACGCCATCGTGGCGGGTGACTTCACCGGCGACGGCCACCTCGACCTGGCCGTCGCCAACGAAAACCTCGATGGAACTGGAGGCGGCACGGTGTCGGTGCTGCTGGGCAACGGCGATGGGACGTTCCAGCCCCAGGTCACCTATGCGGTGGGGGCGAGCCCAAGTGCCATCGTGGCGGGTGACTTCCGGGGTGACGGCCGGCTCGACCTCGCCGTCACGGGCGGGACATCTGGTGTCCACATCCTGCTGGGCAACGGCGACGGCACGTTCCAGCCCCAGGTCAACTACGCGGTCGTGTCGGACGAGGACGCCTGCGCCATTGCGGCGGGTGACTTCAGCGGTGATGGCCACCTCGACCTGGCCGTCCTGGAAGAAGGTCTAGGAGGTACCCCATCCGACGTGACCGTCCTGTCGGGCAACGGCGACGGCACGTTCCAACCAGAGCCCGGAACGGGGAACGCGGTCGGGACGGGCCCGGGCGCGATCGCGGCGGGTGACTTCACCGGCAACGGGCGGACCGACCTGGCCGTCGTCAACGAGGTCTCCGATACGGTGTCGGTGCTGCTAAGCAACGGCGACGGCACGTTCCAGCCCCAGGTCACCTACGCGGTCGGGTCGGACCCTGACGCCATCGTGGCGGGTGACTTCAACGGCGACGGCCACCTCGACCTGGCCGTCGTGAACAACGGCGCCTTCGATAGCAACTTCAATCTGATCCCTGGCAGCAGCACCGTGTCGGTGTTGCTGGGCAACGGCGACGGCACGTTCCAGCCCCAGGTCACCTACGCGGTCGGGACGAGCCCGTTCTCGATCGTGGCGGGTGACTTCACCGGGAATGGGATCCTCGACCTGGCCGTCGCCAACGCCGGCACATCCCCCGACTTTGCCGGTACCGTCTCGGTGCTGCTGGGCAACGGCGACGGCACGTTCCAGCCCCAGGTCACCTACGCGGTGGGGTCGCACCTAAATGCCATCGCGACGGGTGACTTCACCGGCGACGGCAAGCTCGACCTCGTCGTGGCCGACGCTCTGGGCATCCAGATGCTCCTCGGCAATGGTGACGGCACCTTCCAGCCTGCGCAAACGGTCGCCAACGGAAACTTCGGCTTTGTGAATGAAGGCCAACCACAGAATATGGCGGTCGGGGACTTCACCGGCGACGGCAGGCTCGACCTGGCCGTCCTCAACTTCAGCGACAACACGGTGTCAGTGCTGCTGGGCAACGGCGACGGGACGTTCCAGCCCCAGGTCACTTACGCAGTCGGGACGTTCCCTGACTCCATAGTGGCGGGTGACTTCAGCGGCGACGGCCACCTCGACCTGGCCGTCCTCAACGAGGGCGACAACGGCCTCGCGAACATCACGGTCTCGGTGTTGCTAGGCAACGGCGACGGTACCTTCCAGCCTCAAGTCACGTACGCGGTCGGGGATCTCACGACGGATCTCGTGGCGGGCGACTTCACCGGCGACGGCCCGCTCGACCTGGCCGTCTCTAGCTCTCTCTCGAACAGCGTGTCGGTGTTGCTGGGCACCGGCGACGGCACCTTCGTGGGCCCCGGACAGCTCGCCACCACTCCGTATGCCACGCCCCTGGTGGCCGACGTCACCGGCGATGGCACCGACGATGTCCTGGTCGTCGACGGCGCCGGGGAGATCCTCTCTCGCCAGGGCATCCCCGGCCAGCCCGGCTCCTTCCTGCCGCCGGTCACGGTCAATCCGAATCACCCCTCGCGCGACATCGCCTGGCTGCCTGACACCAATGTCGGACCGGTCCTCGCCAGCGTCGACGCCCAGGACGACGCCATCTCGTTCTACGCCTATCGCGACGGCCGTTTCGTCCGGCTGGACGGATCGCTCGCGACCGGCCAGCTCCCGGCGCAGATCGTCGCGGCCCAGCTCAACGGCAACGGCCTGGACGACCTGGTCGTCCGCAATGCCGGCGACGGTACGCTTTCGGTGTACCTCGGTAGCTGGTTCGACAGCGGGTTTGTCGGCCCCAGGGGCACGCTCGCCGCCCCGATTTTCACGGCGGCCTTCATCCTACCCGTCGGCCTGGGCGTCTCCGACGTCCAGGCGGTCGAACACCACGGGGAGCGGCGTGCTCGACCTGGTCGTCACCAACACGCTGACCGGACAGGTGAGCATCCTCCGCAACCGGGGCGGTGGGTCCTTCGCGGCCCCCGAGCCCTACCCCGCCGGGACGGGCCTCTACGCGGTGGATACCTCCGGCGGCTCACCCGTCGTCACGAGCCTCGAAGCGACTTCGGCCGTGGCGGCCGGAACGTTCCTCACCGGCGGCTCGACCGGCCTGGTGACGATCAACTCGGGGACGCAGACCATCGGCGTGCTCGCGGGACTGGGGAACGGACGGTTCGCCAATCCCGTCACCTTTTATACGGGCAATCCCGCGCAGGTGGTCCGGGTGGCCGACTTCAACGACGACGGCATCGATGACCTGGCCGTCCTCACCGCCGATGGAGTGAGCATTTACCTGGGCAATGGCAAGGGCGGCTTCTCGTCCCCGGTGACCGACAATGCCGGCGTCGATCCCACCGGCCTGACCGTCGCCGACCTCCTGGGCAACGGCCAACTCGACCTCCTGGTCGGCAACGCCTATGGCGACGTGCTGATCCTCGTCGGCAACGGCGACGGCACCTTCCGGCCCTTCGAGCCGGTGAAGCAGGCCATCGCCCTGGCCGTCGCCGACCTCACCGGCAACGGCGTGAAGGACTTCGTCTTCGCCGACCAGTCGCTCAACCAGGTCACGGTCGTCTACGGCTCGACGAGTCAGAGATCCACCAGTCCCCAGGTCCTCGGCAACCAGGCCACCGGCGTGCTCGCGCCGGGCGCCGTTCTGCTGGCGGACCTCATTCCGAATCAGGACGGCAAGTACCTCATCCCCGACCTGATCGTCGCCAACAGCGGTGGCAACAACGTGCTGGTCTATCCCGAGCTGGGCAACGGCCAGTTCGGACCGCCGGTCAACGGCACCAAGGGTTTCCCGGTCGGCACCGACCCCACCGGATTGACGGTTGCCGACCTCAACGGCCAGCCCGACCTGCTGGTCGCCGACACCGGCTCCAACGATATCTCGGTGCTCCTGGGTCAGGGCAGCGGGTCGAGCTGGACGATGATTCCGGGTGCACGGGTCCAGACCGACGCCGGACCGGTCGCCCTGGTCGTGGGCCACCTGCTGGGCGGCACGCAGACCGACCTGGCCGTGGCCAACAGCGGGGCCAATAACGTCCAGGTCTTCCCCGGTGTCGGCAGCGGGTTCTTCAATGACCAGACGACGGCGATCAAGACGTATGCCGTCGGCCAGGCGCCGTCCTCGCTGTTCCTGGGCAATTTCAACGGGCTCGGCCAGGGATTGGCCACGCTCAACTCGGGCTCGAACAATGGCACGCTGATCTCCGATATCGGCTCGATCAACCCAGTGACCCAGAGCTTCCCGACCGGCGGCGACTCGCCGACAGCCGGCTTTGCAGGGGACTTCACCGGTAATGGTTTCACCGACCTGGTGGTGGGCAACAACAGCGACGGTCACCTGGCGCTGCTGACGGGCGGCCCGGGCGGGCTGAGCCTGTCTCAGACCCTCTCGAGCGCCGAGGTGCCCAACCCCACCGCCCTGAGCTTCGGCGGGGTCTCCGACGGTCTGCTCAGTTTCTATGTGAGCACGGCCGGTCACGAGGCGGCCACGAATCTGGCCTTCAACCTGAGCGCAGAACCCGGCGGCCTCGAGGAAGTCGGCGGCGTACCCTCGGCGGTTGTCACCCCCACGGAGGGGTCCTCGGCCGGCGTCTTGTCGCAGGCGACGAGCGGTTCGGTGCAGCAGGTGTCGCAGCTCCTGAGCCTCACGGGCACGACGCTGGACCTGGCGGCCACGTTGCTGACCGTCTCGGTGGTCGAGTTCGAGTCCGGCGGCGGCGCGTCGGCTACGGGCGGTTCGACCGGACCCGGCCAGGGCCGGGGATCGACCCAGGCCAACGACAGCTCCAGCGGTTCGGGAGACGAGCCGAGTGATGAGGCCGAGCAGGAATCACCGGCGACCGTCGAGCGGGCGACGGCGTGGGAGCGGCTGGTGATCGGCCTGGAGCGGTCCTGGGAACGGGCGCGCGCCGTGATCCTGGAGGTCGACGGCCGATCGCCGGCTGCGGAGAGCCGAAAGGCGACGGTTCCACCCGCGGCTGGCCGACAACCCGCCGCCGGCCCGACCCACAACCAAGGACCGGACCGGGGCCCAGGTCAAACCCACCACGCCGTCCGAGGCCGCGATGGTCGCTCCGCTCTTGTCGGTGGGTGTATCATCCATCCAGAGGCCCGATGGCACCGACCGAGCCGTCGATGCCGTGCTGGAGGACCTGGGTGCGGTTCGGGAAGCCGATGGGCCAGGTTGGGGATTCTGGGACGATCTGGCCAACGCCCAGGATCCGGACCGGACCCGAGCACTGGTTGCGATGGTTGCGTCAGCCGCGGTAGTGGGCACGAGATGGACGCTGGGCCGAAGAGAGATCCGTCGACGACGTTCGGTCTCGATACGTCTCCAATGAGAGTCTGTTCCATTAAGAGGTGGTTTCAAAAGGGGGACAGGCACCTCGAAGACTCGGAGCCAGTCCCCGTTTTGAAACAGCTTGCAAGGAGTTATCCAATGGTTCTGGAAGGAGTGGCACGACCGGTCGTGACCAGGCACGTCAGTGCGAGGTTGGAGGTTCCCCGTCCGAACCACGGGCTCACGCCCGTGGTCACGGCGAGCAGACACCTTTCGGAACCGACTCTGAGACTCCGCGTGAGAGTCGCTTGAATCACTGAGCCTCAAGGAAGTCCGTGCCGGACGATCCACGATGATGACTCATCTCCGCCCGACGAAAGATGCCGTCCTCGCGCCGCACCGGCTTCCTCGCCGTCGTCAACGCGGCGTGCCGCCCACGGTGTTCAGCGGGCGGGGGCCGGGTGGCCTGAAAGGTTCGTGAACGATGTCGATCTCGGAATCGGAACAGTATGACCTGCTCGATCGACTGGCCGAGGAATTCGCCGACCGCTTCCGGCACGGTGAGCACCCCGCACTCAAGGAATACACCGATCGCTACCCGGAGCTGGCCGACGAGATCCGCGAGCTGTTCCCGGCGATGGTCAAGGTGGAGCAGGCCGACGATTTGCGGCAGGGCGAGGAGGAGAAGGAGACCCGGGAATCCTGGGCCACGAATCCACCCTTGAGCCAGGTCGGCGACTACCGGATCCTCCGCACGATCGGCCGGGGCGGCATGGGTGTGGTGTACGAGGCTGAGCAGATCTCGCTGGGCCGCCGCGTGGCGCTGAAGGTCCTGCCGCGGCAGAGGGCCGGCGACCGGATGGTCCTGGAGCGGTTCCGCCGCGAGGCCCGCGCCGCGGCCCGACTGCACCACACCAACATCGTGCCGGTCTACGAGGTGGGCCAGGATGGGGATGTCCGCTTTACGCCATGCAGTTCATCCAGGGCCAGGGCTTGGACCTGGTCATCGACCGAGCTGCGGCGGCTCCGCGACCACCGGGCCGGATCCGAGCCCAAGATCAGGGCGGCCTCTCCGGGCCAGTCGCCCCGGCAACGCGGTGGGCACTCCGGCCAGGGCATCGAGGCCCCGACAATCGCGGATGGGGTCGAGGTCAGCGCGGTGTTGCAGTCCATTCTGACCGGTCGGTTCGACCCTGGCGGCCGGGGCCCGGAGCTGGCGGGAGCCTCATCATCGATGCGGGCCAAGGCCCTCGCCGGCGGAGTCGCGACACCGACCGGGACCGGAAGGAGTCGCGCACTCGAATTCGACCTCGCACTGACGAGCACCGAGACCGGGAGTGCCGACCGCGGGCGAGGCAACCGGCCCAAAACCGGCGCATCCGCCCGCACCCGCCTTGTCACCGTCGGCCTCGCCGTCGTCCAGCTCGGCGATCCTGCCCGGCGGCACCCAGCTCTCGTCCGTCGAGTCGGGCCGGCGCGCGTTCTTCCGCAGCCTGGCTCAGATCGGCCGGCAGGTCGCCGGGGGCCTCGCCTACGCCCACGCGCGCGGGATCGTCCACCGCGACATCAAGCCGTCGAACTTGCTCCTGGACACCGAAGGCGTGGTCTGGATCGCCGATTTCGGCCTGGCCAAGGGGGAAGACGAGGGCCTGACCCAGAGCGGCGACATCCTGGGCACCCTCCGCTACATGGCCCCCGAACGGTTCCGGGGCGAAGGGGATGCTCGGGCCGACGTCTACGCGCTGGGGTTGACGCTCTACGAGCTGCTCACGCTCCGCTCGGGATTCGACTCGTCGGACCGGCTCAAGCTGATCGAGCAGATCAAGACCGAGGAGCCGCCGCGGCCCCGGGCCGTCGATGCCCGGATTCCGCGGGACCTGGAGACGATCGTCTTGAAGGCGATCGAGAAGGACCCCAAGGCGCGGTACCAGTCGGCCGAGGCGATGGGCGAAGACCTCGCGTCGGTTCCTCGCCGATGAGCCGATCCGGGCCCGCCAGGTCAGTTCGGCCGAGCGATACTGGCGGTGGGCCCGGCGTAATCCGGTGATCGCGGTCCTGGGCGGGGTGCTCACGGCGGTCTTGATCGCGACGACCGTGGGCTCGATGCTGGCCGCGACGTACTTCCGGAACCTTGCCGGATGTCTCGCCCAAGCAGCATCGCAGGAGGCTCAGATCGCCGTAGGCTCAGATGTCGCCGTCAAGGCTGAGCGACAGGCCACCCTCGAGCGCGACCATTCACGGCAGCAGTCCGCCGACCTGACGCTCGACAAGGGATTCGCCCTGGCTCAGGAGGGCCACGCCGACCGGGGCTTGCTCTGGATGCTCGAGGCCCTCAAGACCGCTCCGGACGGCGCGGAGGAATTCCGGCGGACGGTCCGCTGGAACCTGGGTGCGTGGCTCGGGCAGGTCCATAAGCCGCTCAGGATTTTCGAGACCGGTCCATGCAATCACCTCGCCTTCAGCCCCGACGGAAGATCATTTGCGACGAGTGACGTTCCTCATAATCGTGCGAACGCGACACCAATCGACCTCTGGGACACCGCCTCGGGACGAAAGCTCTCCTCGTTGCCCGGTGCCTTCGCTCCGTTCGCCTTCCGACCGGATGGCAAAGTCCTCGTCGGCATTGCGGACAATTGGAGGCGCATGGTGGCCGTCGACCTGCCTACGCGGCGGGTGCTCTGGAGGACTGCGGACTTACCCGCAGAGCCGGGGAGGGCGATTCACTTCAGTCCTGACGGGTCCACGCTCTTTGCGGACCGCGATTACGGGTCAAACAGCTATGGGTTAATTCGACTGGACTTCGGGGCCGACCGGCAGCGCGAAGAGCCGATGCGAGGCCAGGGATGGATGGCGGTTGCTCCCGACGGCGGGAAGTTCGCCACCGGCCGTCTCGAGAATGGCGAGGCGTACGTCGATGTGTACGACCTGCCCTCGGGACGGCGGCAGGCATCCTGGCGAACCGGCCTGCAAGCACCGGGGACCCTGGTCTTTAGGCCCGATGGGAGGTCACTGTTCGGGTCAATCTCAGAAGTCGTCGGCGATGGCTCCAAGAGTACCGGCTTCGGACAGTTCTGGGACCCTGCCACCGGAAGACCGACCAGTCCGCTCATGGCAGGGGCAGTCCCCGATGGCGCCATTTACACACCCGCGGGTGATCGTCTTCTGTCAGAGATTGACTTCAAGCCTTGCGTTCGTGATGCCGACACCGGGAGCGAGAGAGGCTCAAGGGTTCTTGCTGGAGCTTTCACCGCCTCGCATCCGGACGGTCGTACCGTGCTTAGCAGTACCTTTGACAAGAGCGCCCTGTTGTGGCAAGTGTCGGTTGATGCGGAGCCGCTTGCCGACGGAGGAACCAACAAGAAGGCAACGCCGACAGGGAGCGTAGCCAACCGCCGATGGCGTGGGTTCAATGCTTTCCGGTCAGGTTTACTGCGGGCCGATGGCCAGATCGCCGTCTCGCTGGCCGATGGTGCGGGGGGACAGGAAGTGATCCGACTATCGGATCCCGCAACCGATCGCCCCTCCGGAAGGCCCGCGCCGCACTACCCCGGCTGGATCGTGCGTGCGGTCGCCTTCAGCCCCGACGGCCGATGTTTCGCGACCGGGAGTAATCCGGAGACTCGCTACGGAGGCGAGCTCCGACTCTGGGACGCGAGCACGGGGCGGCTCTTGCTCCCGCCGATACCGCACACCAACTGGGTCGCGGCACTGGCTTTCCAGCCCGACGGCAAGGTCGTGGCCGTGGGCGACTACGATGGACTCGTCCGGTTCTGGGATACCTCAACCGGCAAGGAAATCGGCCGGCCGCTTCCTCAAGGAGAAATGGTCCTGTGCCTGGCTTACAGTCCGGACGGCACGATGCTCGCGGTGGGTCTCGCCAGTGAGAAGGGCAAGACTGGTACCCGGCTCTGGGACAACAGGACGCGTCAACCCCTCGGAGAACTACTGCCCAGCACGGAGTATGTCACCCGACTCGAATTCCGGCCGGATGGTCGAGCCCTGCTTGCGAGTGGCAGCAATCGCTTGACGCGCCTGTGGGACACGACCAAAGGGCAGGTGCTCGGAGAGCCGATGGTTGACGAGGTCACCGGAGGATTCCATCCCGACGGTCGTGCCTTCCTCACACTGGGTAAGGACGGCACGGTCAAGCTCCGCGATGCCGCGACCGGAGAAGTTCTCGCCAGGCTCCTGACCGCTTCGTCGCCGGCCATCTGTGCGGCGTTTCGCCGCGATGGCGGTCTCGTCGCCGCGGGATTCGACGACGGCGCGGTCCGGCTCTGCGACCTGGCCACGGCGCAGCCGGTCGGCCCGCCGCGATTCATGAGACATGCTGTTCATCAGGTCGTATTCACGGCCGATGGCCGGACTGTCGCCGCGATCGACGAGTTCGGGGAATCCCGCACCTGGCCCATTCCCGAGCCGCTCCAGGACTCGAACCTCGACGACTTGACCCTGCGAATCGAAGCCCGGATCGGCCTGCGAATCGAATCTCGGACCGGCCTGTGGATGGAGTCGGGACTGGCGATCTCGCGGCTCGACGCCCCGGCCTGGCGCAAGCGGCTGGAGCAGCTCGGCCGCCTCGATCCCGCCGCCGTGCAGCTCGATGACGGTCCCGCCTGGCACGAGCCGATGATCCGCGAAGCCGAACAGAACGGCAACGCCTTCGCGGCGATCTGGCACCTCGACCGCCTGATCGCCGCCGGGCCGGACGACTGGCTCCTGGTCGCGCGCCGGGCCCGCGCGTGGTCCCTGTCCGACAAGTTCGACAAGTCCGCCGCCGATTACCAGCAGGCCGAGCGGCTGGGCTCGCGGGAGCAGGTCCTGGACTTCCAGGCTCACTGCGCCAGCGAATGCACCACAGCCGAGCGGTGGGTCGAGGCCCTCTGGTACCTCGACCGCCTGATCGCCGCCCGGCCCGATGACTGGACGCTGCATGAAGAACGTGCGGCGGTCTACGGCAAGCTCGGCCGCGAGGCCGACCGACAGGCCGAGCTCACCCGCGCCTTCGAGCTGGGAGCCGATCAGGGAATCGTCATTCCCCGGGCCGAGGAGATGGGCCGCGCCGGCCGCTGGGCCGAGGCCGCGGACCTGCTGGCACGCTGCGGCCGGGTCGGTCCACTCAGCCGGGAGCTGGCCCAGGCCTGGGGCATCGCCTGCCTGAGGGCGGGCGACCGCGCCGGCTACCGCGAGGCCTGCGCGGCGGTCCTGGAGCCGCCAGTGGCCGGACCCGATTGTTGCCTGGGACGCGACGCTTGCAGGGTCGCTCCTGGCCCTGGGCGTCCAGGGCCTGGACGATTACCGCGTCCCGATCGCCTGGTTCGAGAAACGGCGGGCCGACGTTCCCGTGCCACCCCCCATCTATCGCCCTTACTACTTTCCGAACGCATTGGCGGCGCTGCTCATCCGGGCCGGCCGGATCGATGAGGCGATCACCCGACTGAACGAGGGAACGGCCGCCGCGACGGAGGCGAAGTTCCAGGATTACCCCACCGATTGGGCCTACCTGGCCCTGGCCCACGCCGCAAGGGAAACTTGGCCGAAGCCCGCCGGTGGCTCGAACGCCTCCGCACTTTACGTCCCGCTTCGTCGATAACCTTCTGGGACCTCCAGGAGCTGGCCCTCCTCCGCAGCGAGGCCGAGGCAGTGCTCTTCGATGCCGAGTTTCCCAGCGATCCGTTTCAGGATCCGAGGCTGAGATGAACCGCCTCAAGGCCTGGCCTCGTTTGCTGTCCCGAAGTAATGTGTTACATTCGCGCACTCAAGACGTTCCGCCGACCGCATTCGGTGCGGCGAACGGCCCGGGGTCGTCAAGAGACGGAGCGATTGAGTGGTTCGTAGTGGATTCGTCGCATTGTTCACAGAGCGATTCGGAATATAACCCCGACTTCCAGAAGATGGGAGGTTTGACCCAGGATGTCATCCCCATGCTTGACGGCGAAAGAATGATCCACATGATCTCGCACCGAGACCTTGAGCCATGGAGGAGAGCGACGGTCGTGACCCAACGATGAGTGATGGCCCCTGTTCGCCCTCCTGGATGAACCGAATGCCCGACAACCTGGGAACCGAGGAATCGCATGAATGACTCGGAGTTTATGCAGATCGCCATCGAGGAATCGAAGAAGGGTGACTGGCCTTACGGCGCGGTCATCGTCAAGGATGGCGCGATCGTCGTCAGGGGATTCAATACCACAACTCGCGATCGGGATCCGACGGCGCATGCCGAAGTCAACGTGATCCGAGCGGCGATCAAGGCGATTCCCGATTTGTCATTGAAAGGGTATACGCTCTACACATCCAGCGAGTCCTGTCCGATGTGCACGGGTGCGATCATCTGGGCCGGAGTTTCTCGAGTGGTCTTCGGCGCCTCGATTCAACAATTAACCGACGTCGGCCAGCCGCAAATCCACACGTCCTCGGAAGCCCTCATTCGAACCGCATTCATCAACGTCGAGCTAACGGGCGGCATCCTGGCGGCGGAAGCGTTGAAAGTCGTGCGAGATTGGAGCCGATAATGGACATCGCGCAGAATTGGGAAAGTCTATGCTCAACTGAACCCGCCGTTGTGGCTGGTGACCGCGGCAGCCGGCGACCGGCGTGGCGGACTGATCGCCACGACGGTGGCTCAGGCATCGATCGTGAGTGAAATGCCCCGACAGCTCATCACGATCGACAAACGGCACAACACCCACGCGTTGATCGAAGACAGCGGTGCCTTTGCCATGCACCTGATCGGCGAGACACAGCTCGATCTGGTGTGGCGGTTTGGACTCCAGTCCGGCCGCGACGTTCAACAAGTTTGCCGGTCTGGTGTGTCGTACCGGGGCGACCGGAAGCCCGCTGCTGCCCGAGGCGCTGGCCTGGTTCGACTGCCGAGTCGAATCGCGCATGGACTCCGGCGATCGCACCGTCTACCTGGCTGCCGTCGTCGATGGTCAACTGGAACGAACCGATCCACCTTTGACAATCCGCCGTTTCTTCGATCTTGCCCCGCCGGACAAACAGAAGATCATGAACGAACAATACGATCATGATGCGCGCCTCGACGCCGAGTCGATCCAGCGATGGCGCAACGAAAAGTCGTAACCCGCTGTCGTGCTATCCTCATTCCCCAACCCGAGACCGCAAGGAGCATTGATCGTGTCTGACGCACCCGGCAAGCTGACCCGTCGATCGGCATTGGCCCTCATGGGCACGACCAGCGTCGCCGTAACCGCCGTGGTTGCTCCTGCGGCCGCGCAGGAACCGCCCAAGTCGCCCCCGACCCAGAAGTACATCTTCGGCTACGGCTCACTCATCCAGATCGAGAGCCGCATGCGGACCGTGCCGAAGGCCTTCGCCGCGTCGCCCGCGATCGTCAAGGGCATCTCGCGCGGCTGGTATTACCAGGCCGCCAGCTTCAGCTTGAACCCGACCTACCTCGGTGCGGTGGTCAACGAGAACGCCACGACTAATGGCGTGATCTATCCCGTCTCGGACGAGGAGCTCCTCGCCACCGACGCGCGCGAGTCCGACTACACGCGAACCCTTTTTCCCCGTTCCGCCATCACGATGCTGGATGGTAGCCCGGCACCACCGCCGGGGGAGTACTACTTCTACGCCAGCAAATCGAAGAAGATGGTCAACGCCGAGCATCCCATCGTACAGTCGTATGTGGACCTTTGCATGGACGGCTGCCTGGAGGTCGAGGCGATGTATCCGCTGGCCAGGGACGCCGGCTTCGCCGAGAAGTTCGTCAAGACCTGCACGGACTGGAAGACGCCGTGGATCAACGATCGGATTTTCCCGTATCGGCCGTTCATCTACATGCCGCGCGCCTCGAAGATCGACGAGATCCTCTGCAAGAACCTTCCCGACGACTTGTTCCACAAGATCACGTTGGGGTAACGAGGTTTTCGCTCGGTGCTCGCGCGACCGATCCGGCGTCGAAGGGCGATTGTCCCCGAGCTGGCTCCGAATGTCCCCGCGATGCCGGAAATCCCGAGATCCCCTTAACGACTATCCGAGAACTGAGTAGGGTGGGTGAAACCCACCAGGATCGAGCATCTTTTTGGTGGGTTTCACCCACCTACCCCTTCCAACATGCAAACTCGTTATAATCAAACTCTTGATGCCATGTGGGTTGCGCCTCACCCCGCTCTGGGCGGGCACATCCCCTTGGCCTCGTCCAGTAGCTTCTTGGTGGCCAAATGATGGTTTCGGTCCCCCTTGCTCCGATGCGGTTTCTTCTTCTTCGGCCCGCGTCGTACCCGGAGCATCCACTCCACCGACATCCGAGCCGCCAACTCGTTGAGCAAATCCGCCACCTCCTGCACCGGGCGATCGCTCAGCTCCGGCCACAGTCGCGGCGGGACCGCCGTCATCATCCCCGGGTAGATCCGCGCCACCTCGGTGACCACGGCATGATTCGACACTTCTGCGGCCATCTCCCGGCCGTGCTCCGCCCGCAGGCCGCCCTTGAGCACCGCCAGGGCGTTGCCGGCCACGGCCGACATCCCGAAGCCGAACAGTGCCGCGCGCGGGTAGCCCAGCGTGGGGATCTCGCAATTCAGCAGGTCGGTCAGCACCTGGAAATGGCCCTCGATCCCCCAGCGGCCCCGGTACGCGGCGCAGCAGTCGATCGCCGAGACATCCTCGGGCAGGTTGGTCACCAGGATGATCTCCGTCTCCCCCTCCCGCGTCGGCTCGTCCAATTCCAGGATGATCAGCCGCAGGCGATGCGCCGCCCCGGGCGTCTCGGGATCGTCCACGAGGATCGGCTGCTCGTGGACCTTGCCGGTCGGGCAGCGCCCCCGCGACTGCCGCGGCCCGGCTGGTTCGTAGGGCAACGTCGTTTGGTGCCGCCGTGCCAGGAAGGACCCGCCGGCTCGCGCGATGCGGAACAAGAAGGTGCGGACGCACAAGTTGCGGTCGAGGATCCACAGCTCGCCGGCCGAGACGGGGACTTCCTTGAGCAGGTTGCGCTCCTGGGTGTGGGCGTTCTCCTCCAGGATCAGATCGGTGATCAAGCCGCTGGCCGGCTCGTAGATCGCCAGCGACTTGCCGGGCAGACAGGCCGACCAGGTGGTCCGCGTCGGGGTCAGGCGATGGTCGGTCCCGGCCAGGACGTTGCCGTCGAGGATGCGGGCGCAGTAGCCGGGGATCGGCTCCGGCAGCAGGCCCCCGCCGCCTTCGATCAGGGCGCGGCAGCGGATCGCCGTGTGGCGGACGACCGCGGCGGTGATGGCCGGGCTCAGGCGATTGAGCTTGCCGTAGAAGGCCGAGAGCGAGGCGATCAGTGGGAGCTGGCGCCCCAGGAACGCCGAGCGGGTGGAGGGGTTGAACCCACAGACGACGTCGAGCATGACCAACACGAGGTGCTCGAGGGTAAACTCGCGGCAGTATTCGCCCTCGGCGGACTGCTCGAAGAGGAGGTCGAAGGGGGTGCCCTGGAGGAGCCAATCCAGGGTGATACGGGTCATCACGGTGGCCGGGGACTCCTGAATGCAGGGATTGAGGATGGCCGGGAGGTCCGCGATGAGTGGAGGGGCAGGGTCGAGGAGATCCAGCCGGGCGGCGGGGCGCGGGGGTGGCACCACCGGCTGGGAGGTCCGTCCGCAGCGCTTCGTCGGCCCATCGAGATCAATCAGCCTGGGAGACATAGGTAGCCCTCCGTGATCGGGAACGAAAACCATCCCAGCCAAAGAGGTTATAATAATTAACTCAGCATGTTGGAAGGGGTAGTGGATCTTTCACCCACCCTACAAAGGCCGGACCCCGTTCTCGGACAGTTTTTTACCGGATCATGCGGTTCTTGGACACAGGATCAAGATCGTGTCTCGCGAAGAAATCGTGGCTCTCCTTACCCAGTCACTCCTCGCCGTGGGCTCGCTTGGGTTCTTCCCGAGTGGTCTCTCGGCGCATCGCCAGCGCCGAGGCCGCGTGGAGCCCGAATCCGGATCATGAATCATGGTTCGGGTCCCACCGGCCGCATGGGTCTTCAACCCGAGGCGTCTCGCAGTCAGCTCCCTCCAGCCAAGGCGATGGCCTTCTGACCTCGTGCCATCTGGCTCGCGGCAAGCGCGGTCTGCGAGCCGGCGCGTCAACCTTGATTCGTGGTGAGTCGCGGCGATGTCCGCGGCCGAAGCCTCTCCATGTCCTCGACCGTCAAGCCGACCGCGACTCGCTCGTATGCGACGGTCAAGCGTAACCCGATCCATGATCGGGATTTCGGACGGACGGTTGGTCGCCTCGTTCGGTTCGTCGAAGGACGATTCGGGTTCGTTTTCCCCCGACTTTGAAATCATAATTCTGGGAGAATCCCATATTTCTTGTCCCGAACCTGCGGCGGCGCACAGACCTAAGGTATGGGCAAGATCAGGAACGACCCACCCAGTGAAACCGTCCACCTGCTCGATCGGCTTCGGGCCGGGGATCGCGGCGCGCTCGCCGACCTGTTCCAGCAGCACCGCGACCGCCTACGCAGGATGGTCGAGCTCCGTATCGACGCGCGACTGCATGGTCGGATTGATGCCTCCGACGTGCTTCAGGACGGCTTCCTCGACCTGGCGAAGCGGGTGGACAGCTATCTGAGCGATCCCAGCTTGCCGGTGTTTCTCTGGCTACGCGTGGTCGTCAGCGATCGGCTGGCGACGATCCACCGCCATCACCTCGGGACGCGGATGCGGGACGTCTCTCAGGAGGTCTCGCTTTATCGCGACCCTTTGCCCCAGGTTAGCTCGGCGGCCCTGGCCGCGATGCTGCTGGGACGTCTGACAACTCCCTCCAATGCGGTCATCCGGGCCGAGCAGATCCTCCAGATTCAGGAGGCGGTCAACTCGCTCGAACCGCTCGATCGGGAGATCGTGGCGCTGCGGCACTTCGAGCAGCTCACCCGAGCCGAGACCGCAGTCGTGCTGGGCATCACCGAGGAGGCCGGAGCCAAGCGTTATATCCGGGCACTCCAGAAGCTCAAGGCGATCCTGGCCGCGATGCCGGGTGGCCTGGAAGGACCGTGAACGATGTCGATCTCGGATTCGGGACAAGACGACCGGCTCGATCAACTGGCGGAGGACTTCGCCGACCACATTCGATGCGGTGGACGGCCCGCGCTCGTCAGGTAACGGAGCGATTGCGGGGTTCGCCGTGGATTCGTCGCATTGTTCACAGAGCCAGTGGGAAGGGGAGCGATGCCATGATCAGCCCGCCGCAGGTCGAAGCGATCTTCTTTGCCGCGCTGGGCGGACGACGCCTCGTCTCGTCCAGTCACGACGGCACGGTCATCCTCTGGGACGCATCCCCACAAGCTCCTGCAACGGAGGCAGACCCCAATGACACAGCGTGAAGGATCCGCTGACACGACCTGTGAACCGGGTCGTTTGGGGGCGCATCCGGCATCTCCTCCGGATGGGGACGTCGCTTTGTGCAACAAGCTCCAGGCCTATCTGGGGTGTCGTTCCCGGAACGTCGATCCTCCTCCCACGCTCGCCGAGGCATGGGATCACTTCTACGACTTCTACACACCTCGGATCCGGGGGTTTCTCAGCCGATAGGGTCTGCCGGAGGCCGACCGCGAGGATTGCCTCCAGGAGGTCTGGAGCGAGGTCGTCGCCCACCTTGCGGATCTCCCCTACGATCCGAGGCGCGGCCGCCTCTCGACCTGGCTGATCACCGTGGCTCGGTACCGGGCGTTGAACATGCTCCGGCGCCACCGACGCCTCTCCACGGGCTTGATCGAGGACGGGGCGGCTCTCGAGGACCCCGGCCCCGGGCCGGTCGCCGCCTGCGAGCGTCTCGCGAGGCAGGCCCAGGTGAAGCGTGTGCTCGGCGAACTCTCCGCGCAGGTCTCGGAGATCAATTTCCAGGTGCTCACTCAGCGCTTGTTCGACGGCCGAACCAGTGCCGAGGTCGCAGACGCCCTGGGCCTGACACCCGAGCAGGTGCGATTCCGACTCCATCGCATGAAGCAGAAGTTTCGCGACCTGTTCGAAACGTCGGCGTCCCTTCGTCTCTCCCACGGCGAGGGAGGTTGGCCGGGAAATCGTCAGGAAAATGGGATTCTCGCGCAACACGCCGGCCGGTCGTGTGGATAAAGGATACCAAGGCACCAGGGCTCGGACCTGACGACCGTGCAGAAACGAGTCAAAGCCCAGCGCAAGTGCAACGAGCCGTCGCCTTTGAGTGCCCGGAGAGGTCGAAAGAAAAACGGGCGAGGCAGGGTCAGACGCGCGAGTCGCTATCAGACGTCCGACTCTGAGTCGCCCGTTGCGTCGAACAGACGTGGCATGTCC
Source organism: uncultured Planctomycetota bacterium (assembly GCA_963845755.1). Lineage (GTDB taxonomy): Bacteria > Planctomycetota > Planctomycetia > Isosphaerales > Isosphaeraceae > CAWJTV01. Next base: position 163,491 of record CAWJTV010000003.1, on the reverse strand, counting down.
CATTTCGAAATGCTCTCAAGAATCTCGGTTCAAGCGGTTTGAATTGGGAGTCGCAATGACACAGTGCGATTTCAGTTGATCCTCGTGGAGATTTCTCGATCACGCGAAGCATCCATCGCCCACGATCCCTCTCGCCCGTCCTCAACCCCCTCGAGGGGCGCGTCCTGCTCTCGGGAGCGACCGCCATGTCGGTCGCGAGGTTCGCCTCTCAGGTGATCGTGACGGATCAAGGGGTCTACAACAAGAAGCATGAATTGACGTCGGTCGAGATGATGGCGACGGTCAAACCGCTCACCGGCAGCGCCGTACCAACCGGCACGGTGACATTCGAGATGGTGATGCCGGGCAAGATGAAGATGGGCAAGATGACGATGGCCAAGATGAAGCCCGGAACCACAAGGAATCTCGGGACCGTGACCCTCACCAACGGCGAGGCGATGTTGACCGTCAAGCCCAAGATGGTGCTGAAAATGCCGCTCACGATCATCTACAACGGCGATAGCAATTACCTGTCCAGCACCGCAACTCCGGCCGAGCTGACGAAGCCGGGACTCAAGGGCATGAGCATGGGCATGTAGCTGTGATGCCGATGATTGCCCGGGTCAGATCCGGCCGTGCGCATCGGGATGCGGCCAGGACCACCGCGGCCGGCCGGGGCTGAGGGTCGTCGTTGAATTCGGCATCCTGGCGGTGAGGCCGGGGTCAGACCTTCGACTTACCGTTCCGCAAGACAAAGAGTCGCAGCGGGCAATTCCAGGTCTGTTTGATACGGCATTTGTTCCCCCATCGCCCGGCTCACCCGCAGGGCGATGGGGGTTCTTCGTTGATCGCCATCCTTACCGTTCGATCCGATGAGTGCACTGGCACTGGTTCGACGAGCCGCCGACGTTCACGAATCGGTAATCCCGCTTGGCCTGCATCGCCCGGGCGGCCAGGAGCGAGGCCGACAACACCGAGGTGACCACGGCGACCCACACGATTGCGCGGAGATGTCTCCCTGGGCCTGAAGCCCAGATTTGATATGTCTTATTGATCAAGATGATAATCGCCCAACCTCCTGTCAACCAGCCGCCGGTTTTTCTCCGAGGGGGCACAGCGTGTGGGCCGGCGGCACGGGACGACGTGAATCCGTCGTCAACCATCTCTCACGAAGGGGGGGTTGGGGTTCTCACCGCGCGGCCGGCTTAGAAACGATCCGAGAATCTTGTAGGGTGGGTGAAACCCACCAGGAAGTGTTCCGATTCTGGTGGGTTTCACCCACCCGACAAACCCCGGATCCGCGTCTCGGACCGTTTCCTAGTTGAGGAAGTCGATGGGGCTGCGGACGCCGAGGGGACCTTGGTTCAGGACATGGGTGTAGATCATCGTCGTGGCGACATCTTTGTGACCGAGAAGCACCTGGACCGTGCGAATGTCCTGACCGGCCTCGAGCAAGTGTGTGGCGAAGCTATGGCGAAACGTGTGGCAACTGGCCGGCTTGACGATCCCGGCACGGCGGACGGCGCCACGGATGGCCTTCTGCAAGGCGGTCTCGGCCAGATGGTGTCGCCGCGGGATGTCGGTTCGAGGATCGAGCGATCGCTGTGGTGCGGGGAACAGGTATTGCCAGCCGGGCTCACGATCGGCGTTTGGGTATTTCTCCGCCAGAGCGTGCGGGAGATAGACCCGGCCGAATCCCTCACTAAGGTCGCGTTCATGCAGACGGCGGACGATCGCAATCCGGCTCTTCAACGGTTCGATCAGCGAGCGGGGAAGGAGGGTCACCCGGTCTTTCTGCCCCTTGCCGTCACGGACGAGGATGTGATTTTGCCCGAAATCGACGTCCTTGATCCTGAGGCGGAGGCACTCCATCAGCCTCAGCCCGGAGCCGTACAACAAGCTCGCCATGAGATGCTTGTCGCCATCGAGCTGGGCCAGGATCGCGCGGACCTCGGTACGTGTGAGGACGACGGGGAGCCGTTCCGGCCGCTTGGCCCTCAAGGCGTCGATGCGACCGCGCAGAGGGCGATCCAGCACGATCTTGTAGAGGAACAGCAAGGCACTCATCGCCTGATTCTGCGTCGAGGCCGCGACGTTTCCCTCGACCGCCAAATGGCTGAGGAAGGCTTCGACCTCGCGTTCGCCCATCTCGAGAGGATGCCGCTTGCCATGAAAGAGGATGAACCGCTTGATCCACTGGACGTAGGCCGTCTCCGTGCGAATGCTGTAATGCAATCTCCGGATGGCTTCGCGGACTCGATCGAGCAACCTGGGCGTCTTTCCTGATCGCGTTTGGTCGGGATAATCCATAGACGTTCTTGTTGCAAATGCAGTCTTTCTCGATCATAATCAATCTCACGATCGGGATTATACGCCCGTGAGGGCGGAAAAAAAGACGCCCCTGTGGGCTTCGAAACAATGGTTAGGCGGCAGTGCGGAGGCGACGCTATGCGGTCGGCTACCCGATCTTCTCTATTCGTGGTCGCGTGGTCGGTCGGGCTGGCCTCGCGCTACGCGAACCGCGGTGATCCTCAGTGGGCCACGAAGTTGCGGGTGGCGTGCCTGTTCTTCGTTCTCGGAGGAGCCTTGCTCTGGTCGATCCAGAAGATCTCCAAGCGGCCGTGGCCTTGGTTCGTCGAAGGCATCGCACTACCGTTCGTCGCCGGGGGCTGGATCTACGGGATCGTCGCCGTACGCAACGCGTTCAGGGGATAGCTTTGTCTAACAAAGCGATGCAGCGGACCCGCTCCGCGGGCCGCTGATCTTGGGCGTTAGCCGGCGAGGGCGAGGGCACCGATGGGACGTTCCCGTAAGGATAGCCGACGCCGCATCACCATCGATGGAGTGGTCTACCGCTATCGCGTATCGCCCGACGATGGCTTCATCGCCCTCATCGCGAGGCCGGAAGGTTCCCGGAGGCAATTGCTCTGGGTCGGCTTCGAGTACCACGACGATTGGGTGCCTGTTGGCGGCGGGGCCTTTACGTCAGCCGGGCACCGCCTCATACTGCCGTGTGTAGTGCGCCTGGCGATACTCGAAGGGCTGCGTCGAGGCTGGAATCCGACGGCGTCAAGGCCGGGTGTGTTCCGTATGCAGGATGGCGACAGCCTGCTCCCGGAAGACGAATGGCCCCGCTTTAATTCAGGCCGGCCAACATCGACGCCATCGGGTGGCGTGGGCTAACCATGCGATGCAGCGGACCCGCCTGCGGCGGGCCGCTGATCTTGGCGTTAGGGTGCGACACGAAGTCGCCGATGTGACTGTGCTGCGACCTCGGAGAGGGCGACAGCACCTGCTGTTCTGCCAGCAGTATCCCACCGGGGAGTGCGCCTCCGGCAACGGAGGGGTGCCAAGCCCCCGGCACAACGTATCCTCCTCCCTCGGGAGGGCGGCCGGAGCGCCAGCCGACGCCGCGACTGCCAGCATCAACGCGGTCGGGGACCAGGATCGGGTGGACGGGTTAACGTAAAGTGAAGCCGCGATAAACGTCGTTACTGAGAACAAGCGGAAGATGCTGTCACGCTTGGGCCAAAAGGGCACGTGGTCAGGTCCGGGGGCTCCTAACTCCCCGGCGCAGATGCCGTACCACCGGCGAAGAGCGGCGACCCTCCCCACCTTGGCACATCGTCGGAACGTGGTAAGCCCGTCGTCCTCCCCGCGAGGGTAGGCGACTCGCAAGAGGAGCCCATGGGGCGGCGGGTACAGGACGAGGGAGGAAGCGAACGCCGGCCACTAACCGGTCGGATAGGGGTTGAGCCGACAGGCGACATCACCCCGCCCGAAAGGGAGCCGACTTCCCCCGGGTCTTCCGTTACGAGAGAACCTCGGCCAACTGACTCAGGGGGCAAAGCAGATAAGGCACAGGCGGCAACGCCTGTTGGTGCGGTCCCCGGCCATGCGCCCGACTGGAATTCCATTTCCTGGAAGAAAGTCTGGCGCACGGTCCGTCGGCTCCAGCGCGTATCGTAAAGGCAGTCCGGGAGGGCAGGTGGAACAAAGCCAAAGCCCTGGTCTACCTGCTCACCCACTCGTACAGTGGCCGGGCTCTGGCCATCTTGCGAGTCGTCAGTAATTCGGGTGCGCGGACCCCCGGCGTGGACGGAATCCTCTGGAACACGCCGGAGGTCAAGTCGGCGGCCTTCAGCACCCTGCGTCGGCACGGCTATCGGCCGCAACCGCTCCGCAGGGTTTACATTCCCAAGAGCAACGGCCAGCGACGTGGTTTAGGGATTCCTACCATGGCCGATCGAGCCATGCAGGCCCTCTACCTGCTGGGCCTCGATCCCATCGCAGAGTCCCTCGCCGACGGCCATTCCTACGGCTTTCGACTGGAACGCTGCTGTGCCGATGCCCTGGATGAGTGTCACAAGATCCTCAGGGGTCCGCCCGGTCCGAGCTGGATCTTGGAGGGGGATATCAAAGCCTGCTTTGATCGGATCAGCCATCGTTGGTTGATCGACCATATCCCCATGGACAAGGAGGTGCTCCGGAAGTGGCTGAAGGCCGGGTTCCTGGAGAAGCACGTCCTGTTCGCCACCACGGAAGGCACACCTCAAGGGGGGATCGTCACGCCCCCAACAATGTTGCAAAGAACCCTGTTGGGGGCCTCCCTCAAAAGGGGACGGACTGATCCGATACACGATGCGGACCTCCTGCTCGTCGATCTCGACCTTCTTCACCAAAGCCCGAACGATCGCCCGTCGCGTGGCCCAGTCCGGCTCTTGCAACTCGTGGGAAACGCGTCTCGCGAACTCCTCCAACTGGCCGATCACCAGCCGCAGTTCGGCTTCCTGGTTGGCCTCGTCAATCTGCTGCCGACACTCATCCTCCAGTTTGGCCAGGCGCTCGTGCGCTGCCAAGATCCTTGGCTCGAACTCCGACTTGTTAAGTAATCCCTCGCCGTAGGCATCGATCAATCGAGCGATCATCTTTTTTAGATTCGCAATCAATTTGTTGAGATGCTTCACCTCGCGGTCTGGGCCTGTCTCCGGCCCGTGCAGCCGCCGTTCGTACTCCACTCGAACCCGTTCGGGCTCGGACAAGAGATGACGCACATCTTCCCAGACGGCGGCGTCCAAGACATCCGTGCGGACCTGCTTGTTCCAACACAGTCGCTGGCCACCGAAACGATAGGCGTCGGAGCCGGTGCAGCGGTAGTAGGCGTAGGGGACCTTCCCCTTGGCCGAGGCCCGGCTCACCGGCTTGCCGTAGCAGCCGTAGCCGCACCGTTTGCAGACAACTAACCCCTGGAGGAGATAGCGGTCGCCACGGAGCCGTTCGCGCCGGCGTTGCCGGTTCTCCTCGATTTGAGCTTGAACCATCCCGAAGAGTTCCTCGCTCACCAAACCGGGGACATCGATGAAGATTTGTTCTTGCGTGGATGTATCGACCCGAGAGACAGGACGCCGGGGCTGCTCAGGACGGCCGCGTTGCGCGCGCAGCCGCTTCGGCTTGAGGGCGCCCGCGTGGTGTCTTGCCGAAACCGGCCGTCCCCTTGTAGGCAGGGTTCCTGAGATACGACCAGATCACCGAGCGGTCCCAGGCCGATTTGCCCGTCCGCGTGGGGACGCCGTCGCGTTGCAGACGTCGGCAAACCTCACCGATCGAGCATCGTTCCTGGCCGACCCACCCGAAGATCTTCCGCACGATCCGCGCCTCGTCGGCCACGACCTGATAACGCGCCGCGCCGCCGCCCTCATGCTTGCCGATGTAGCGGTAGCCATACGGCGCGCCGCTGAGCACGTTGACCGAGCCGTGGCGGGCGGCGTACTGCTTGCCTCGGCGACACCGCTCCATGATCTTGGCACGCTCGTATTCAGCGATCATGCCCTGGACCTGCACAAGCAGGTTCTCTTCGGGTCCGTGACCCAGGGGATTGCGCAGGAAGACGACCTCAACGCCGCACCGGGCCAGTTCCTCGAGTATCAAAACCTGGTAGGCATATTTGCGCGAAAGTCGATCGGGATCGAGAATGTAGAGGCGATCGATGGTCCCAGCAGCGGCCTGGTCCCGAAGTCGTTCGAGGCCCGGGCGGACCAGGGTATCCCCGGTGTAGCCATCGTCCACAAAGCACAGCTCGGGGGAGCATACCAAGCCGTCGCTCGCGACGCGCTGCCTGATCGCCTCAAGCTGGCTGGCGATCGTGTCCTCCTTGGACTGTTGGTCCCCGGAGACCCGGCCATAGGTCCCCACACAGAGATCGTGATTGAGCATGGCTGGTCAAGCTCCTCTGGCCTTTGATCGGAGTCCCTGCATCGTTGTGGTGGCCTGCTCGTTGTCGTGAGATCGCGATCGCGACCGTTCCAGGTGGCGAGAAACGACCGGGATCAAGGCCTGGTATGCCAGCGCGATCACCTCATCCTGAAACCGGGTGAACTCGAAATGGCGGGTGACGGGAGGGCTCAGGGCTGACCTCCGTTGAGATGTAATCATGTTGACTCATCCTCTCCAAGACCGCGGCTGTCAGCCTGCCTTGGACGGGGATCGAGCCCGGGCTGCCATCCTTGCCCATACTTCGGTCGGAGCCGCGATCTGGAAATGACAGAGTCAGGGATCAGGGACAGTTTTGCAACATTGTTGGGGGCGTGATCTCCCCCGCGCTGGCGAACCGGGCCCTGGATGGGTTGCAAGAGTTGCTGGAGCGGCGCTTCAGCAACACACGCCGACGGCGTGCGGGAGGCAAGGTCCATCTGGTCCGATATGCGGATGACTTCATCATTACCGGCACATCAAGGGTCCTCCTGCGAGGTGAAGTCCAGCCCCTCGTGGAACACTTCTTACGAAAGCGGGGTCTCGAACTCTCCCACGAGAAGACCAGGATCACCCATCTTGAGGACGGCTTCGATTTCCTGGGACAGGCGGTGCGACGCTTCCCTAATGGCAAGGTCTTGATCAAGCCATCGAAGCGGAGCATCAAGACGTTCCTGGCCAAGATCCAGGCGACGATCGACGACTCGGGCGGCAAGACGGCGGGCGACTTAATCCGGCGCCTGAATCAACAGATCAAGGGCTGGACCATGTACCACCGTTATGCGGTCAGTAAGCGCATCTTCCATGCGGTGGACGATCGGATCTTCCGGAAGCTGATGAGATGGTGTCGCCGACGCCATCCCGAGAAGAACTGGAAGTGGATCAAGAGGAAATACTTCCAGCGCGAGGGCCACCGAGACTGGGTCTTCACGGGCACAATCCGTGACAGCACGGGCTCGGCGCGACGGATCCGGCTGATGAAAGCGGCCGGGGTCAAGGTCCTGCGGTGGAGGAAGATCCGGAGTGCGGCCAACCCCTACGATCCGGAGTGGGAACTCTACCTGGAGGAGAGGTCGGCCTGGAAGCTGACGCACACCCTGGCAGGTCGAGGCCGGATCGAGTATCTCTGGAAGGGACAAGGGGGTCGATGTGTGATGTGCGGGCAGCCTCTTCAGGCCGAAGACGAACCCTGGCACATTCATCATCGGATCTGGCGCAATCGAGGCGGCGGTGAGACGTACGACAACTTGGAGTTGTTGCACGCCCACTGCCATCGGCAGATCCACGGCAAGAGGAAGGCTGGCGGACTGGGCTGTGTCCCGCGAGGGGCGTTCGAGAAGGCTTGAGCCGTATGCGTCGCAAGGCGCACGTACGGTTCTGAGGGGAGGGGGTGAGGGCAACCTCACCTCCTTACCCGACCGGCGTAGGACGTATGTGCGACTGCATAGAGCTTACCGTCAAGCTCAGAGAAGACGCCGGCACCGATTTCCTGGCACTCCCGGTCCAGTCGGCGTACCGACTTCCGAATGGAGAAGGCACCCTCTGGTGCGTGGGCGAATTCCCGAACTATTCCATAACGAACGGTTGCTGCGGTTGCGGATCGATTGACGGGAGTGAGGATGGCCCCGCTCGGTTGGTGCCGCTTCGCTTCGTCGGTTACTTCCTCTCGATCTTCCCGGTCGGATCGGTCGCATTGCTCTGGTGGTGGGGCGACGATTCGAATAAGCCGCGACACCCGCCCAGCCGTCGGGTGCCATGGTCCGAATTCGTGCAACTGAACGATGAGCGGCGACTGGACAACCGCGTCCTTTACGAGATCTTCGGCACACCGAAAGAGAGGGGCGCGGCTAACAAGTCGATCCAGCGGACCCGCCTGCGGCGGGCCGCTGAGCTTTTTCGTTAGGCCAAGCGAGGTGGTCGCTATGCTGTGGCTTGAGGTCATCGGAGGGAACAACACCGGGCGAGTATTCCCGCTCCGGAGTGAGTACGACTTCGTGAGCCTCGGTCGCTGTAGTGCGTGTACCGTCTTCCTCCACAGCCCGACGGTCGGCAAACACCACGCGCTGTTCATTCCTCGCCAGGGTCGCTATCTGCAGTGCTGTCGGCTGAAGCGGGGATACCAGACGCGGCTGAATGGTCGGGAGGTCGTCCTGCCGTTCAGCCTCGTGGATGGGGATGAGCTCCAGGTCGGTGAGTTCGTGTTGCGGTTCCGGGCTGTTGAGGGGAATCCGGCCTAACCCGTCATTGCAGCGGGTCCGCCTGCGGCGGGCCGCTGAACTTTTCGTTAGGCGGCGGGAGGCGATGCGATGGGCCAGTTCTGGGTGGGGTTCACAAACATCAACGGGTGCGCCCTCGGCATCAGTGACATCTTGTGGAGCGTGACCGTGACCGCCGCAAGCGAAGCGGAGGCGCTCGAGGTGGCGCTGGAAAAGGCCCGGGTCGTCAACCGCGAGTCCGGCCTCCCGCCCCACGGCCTCCGCGTCAGTGAGGCGGAACTTCGGCGGCTGGCCTGCGTGTTGCCGGAGAAGCCCGCCTAACCCGGCGTTGCAGCGGACCCGCCTGTCGGCGGGCCGCTGATCTGGGGCGTTAGGGGGCGGGGTCGCGACCCAGTCTACGATTCGACGTTCGAGTGTTTCACCGGTTTGTCAGGAGGCAAGACGTGGATTCCATACGGTTTTCCCCGCCGCCGAGCAGGCGGTGGTTCGTCGCCATCCCAATCCTCCTCGCGTGTGCAGGCTGCATCCAGAGGACCGTGCGCGGAGATGTTTCGACATATGGATTCGAAACATGGATTGTGCTCGGCGTTGCGGTCGGCGGCGTTGTAGCCGCGCCGGTTGGCTGGTTCCTCCGCAAGCGGATTGCTCGACTCGGTTACGCTTTGCTCATTGTCGGACCCATCGCCACGATACTCGCCGCTCCGATGATGTGGACAGACCGCGTCATCATCGACTCGAACCACTTCGAGCGCTCGAGCGCGATGCCCGGATCGAACAATCAGTCGCTCCGCTTCGACGACGTGCTCGCGTTGCATTACCACTCCAAGGTCGAGCGCAGCGGCCGCCGCTCAAGCCGAAAACACTACCTCGACGTAACGCGGAAGGGCGGGCAGGACCAAACCATCGAGCTCGGTACGCTCTTCCAGGAGGCCATCGGCGAGATTCTCGAACGGGCCGCCGCGAAAGGAATCCCGGTCAGAGAGGACCATCAGTGATGTCGACGGGCGGCTGGAGCAAAGCGGAGCGTGCCCCGGGAAGGCCGCGCTGAACGGTCGGAAAACGGGACCTAGCGGATGTCAACAGTTGTACCAGTCTAACGAGGCGATGCAGCGGACCCCGCTGCGCGGGGCTGATCTTTTACGTTAGGCCGCGGGTACGGTTCAGCGTGCACCATGGGGTTCTCCTTGTCCTGGCTGGCGATTCGTGGCAAAGACGTGGCGACCGTACGCAGTGAGCTCGGAGTCCGCGGGACGGGCCGGCACGAGGAGGTCCCAGAATCCCCGCTGCTCGGTGCCGATCTTCCGACTGGCTGGTATCTGGTCCTCGCGAATCGTTGTGATCTCGAGGAGACACAGCCGCTGGCTGAACTGTCCTCGGGCGGAGAAGTCGTCACGTGCTTCGTCGAAGAGCACGTCATGTACAGCAGGGCGAGCGGCTGGAAGGACGGTAGGCGCGTGTGGTCCATCACGCACGATCTGCAGCGAGGGTACGGGCATCTCGAGACCGACGGCGATCTCCCACCGGTGTTCGCCCCGATCCGCGACCGCTTGACAGCCGAGCAGCTCGGCCAGGACCATGCGGACTACATCTTCGACGTTCCTGTCGAGGTTGCGCAGGTGCTCACGGGTTTTCGACATGACGAGGATATCCCCGGTGGGCCCGACGAACCTTACGAGAGGCTTGAGAAGCGTGGCCGCGAGAAGAAATGGTGGGAGGTCTGGAGATAGGCCGCATCAGGCCTAACAAGTCGATCCATCGGACCCGCTGCGCGGGCCGCTGAATTTGGGCGTTAGCCGGCTCACAGAGCAGGGAGGCCATCCCATGAGGGCTATATCCAGGGCCGTGATCGTCTGGCTTGCGTTAATTCCCTCGGGTTGCAGCGACCCCGAGGAATACGGCTCGCCCGTCGAAGTCTTCGAGGCAACCTTGGGTGTCAAGCCGGTGCCATCGATACGGGCCCTTCAGGCGTATGGCCGGACCTTCGCCGACACCTCGACCTGCTACCTCAAATTCCAGGTACTGTAGCCGCAACTCAATGGGCTGCTCGGTGCCACTTTCACGAAGTTGACGCCGGGCGAGTTCGGATTGAGAGTATCTGGGGCGGGCATCTATGGCCCGACCCCGGTTTGGTGGACGCCCCTCGCCGGTTCGCCGACGGGTTTCCTGGAGTCGGGCGCTTTCCATGCTGGGTTCACGCAGGGGCAGGCGTTCGTCTCTTATGATCCGACTTCGCAGGTAGTCCATGTGTATTGGGATGAGATGGACTGACGCTTAACCTGCGGTTGGAGCGGACTCGCTGCGCGGGCCGCTGAAGCTTTACGCTAAGAGCAATTAACCACCGGCGGGCCGGCCGGTTATACTGGCGGGTCGTATGAGGAGGTCGGCGAACTCAACTCGACGGGATTCCGAAGTCCAGGAGGCGGATCATGACGATGCGACGGGGGAAGGCGTTTCGACTCGCGATGATGGCGGGCCTGATGGGGAATCTGGCTGCGTGGCCAGTCGTCCCGGTGCGCGGGGACGAGCCGGCGGTCCAGGCGAAGGGAACTCCCGCCAAGGGGGATAAGGAGGCTGCGAAGCCGGCTCCTCCCAAGCCGAAGATCGCGGTCTTCCGCCTCGCGGGGGATGTCTCGGAACTGCCCCCCGATGAGACGTTCTCCTTCGGCGCGATCGGCGGCACCTCGCTCCGCGAGCTACTCGACCGGATCAAGAAAGCCGGTGAGGACCCGATCGTCAAGGCCGTGGTGTTCCTGCACGAAGGGGGCTCGGTCGGGATGGCCCAGGCCGAGGAGCTGCGCCAGGCCATGGCCAAGGTCCGGGCCGCGGGCAAGGAGATCTACGCCCACGCCGACTCCCTGTCGATGCGAGAATACGTGCTCCTCTCCGGCGCCTCGCGGCTCAGCGTGGTCCCGACCGCCGACTTGTGGATCGTCGGGCTCTTCGGCGAGGCGCCCTACCTGCGCGGCCTGCTCGACAAGCTCGGCGTCCGGCCGGAGTTCCTCACCTGCGGGTCGTACAAGAGCGCCGCGGAGATGTTCCTCCGCGACGGCCCGAGTCCCGAGGCCGAGGCGATGCAGAACTGGCTGCTCGACAGCACTTTCGAGACGTCCCTCGCCCTGATCGCGCGCGGACGGAACGTCGAGGTGGCGCAGGTCCGCAAGTGGATCGACGGCGGACCCTACACCGCCGAGAAAGCCCGGACGGCTGGGCTCATCGACGACATCGAGCACCGCCAGGACTTCGAGGCGATGTTGAAATCGAAATACGGCGCGGACGTCGTCTTCGACAAGAAGTACGGCCAGAAGCAGCAGCCCACGCTCGACCTCTCCTCACCCTTCGCGATGTTCAAGCTCTGGGGTGAGCTCCTCGGTCAGGGTCAGAAGAAGGGCCCCAGCAAGAACGCCGTCGGTATCGTCCATGTCGAGGGACCGATCACCCTGGGCGGCGGCCAGGCGTCGCTCTTCGGTGAGGTCGGGGCCACTTCCATGAAGGTCCGCAAGGCGCTCGACGACGCGGCCCGGGATCCCTCCATCAAGGCCGTAGTCCTGCGCGTCAATTCTCCCGGCGGGTCGGCCGTCGCCAGCGAGATCATCCTCGACGCCACCAAGCGCGTGAAGGCCAAGAAGCCCTTCATCGTCTCCATGGGCGACGTCGCCGGAAGCGGCGGCTACTACGTCGCCTGCGCCTCGGACGTCATCTTCGCCGACGAGTCCACGATCACCGCCTCGATCGGCGTCGTGGGCGGCAAGCTGGCCACCAGCGCCATGTGGAAGAAGGTCGGCGTGACGTTCAAGTCCTACAAGCGGGGCGAGAACGCCGGCTTGTTGACCTCCGGCGACCCGTTCACGAATTCGGAGCGCCAGCGGGTCCAGGCGTGGATGGACGACGTCTACGAGGTGTTCAAAGGCCACGTGCCGGCTCGATCCGAGGTAGCCGCCTCAAGAAGCCGCTCGATGAACTGGCCGGCGGCCGCGTCTTCACCGGCCGGCAGGCCCTGGAGCTCGGCCTGGTCGACAAGATCGGCGGCCTCAGCGACGCAATCGCTCATGTCGCCGGACAGGCGAAACTCACCGACTACGACGTCCGGATTGTCCCCGCACCCAAGAACTTCCTCGAGCAACTCCTCGAGGATGCGTCAGGGGCCAAGGACGACGCGCCCGGGATCGCCGTTCACGCATTCCGTCCGAACCGGGGCGAGCCGGCCTCGCTGGTGGACCTGGCCCTGCCGTACCTCCGCCACCTCGACCCGCGTCGAGTCGCCGCGATCAAGGAGGCCCTCCAGCACCTCCAACTCCTCCAACACGAGGGTGTCCTGCTCATGATGCCCGAGACCGCGATCCCGCGGTGAACGGTCCCCGCGGACCACGGCACACGAAGCAGGATCGCGTCCGAACTGTCCGAGGTGGCATGGTTGCATGGGCGGCGTCCGGGCTCGAGAGCCGGATGTCGCCTATTTTCACCAATCATCCCAGTCCGCCTGTTCGTCCCTATCTACAGGGTGTTTCTGGGCTGCACTGGCAGCCATCAGCGAACTATGGTAGGGTCCGCGCAGGAGTCGGTCAGAGGGAACCGGCCGTGCTCCGCACATCGCGGGTACCCACTGGGCTCGAGCCGTTCGCAGGGAGGAAGGTGGCCCATGCCACGAGCAAGACGGATCTTGTTGTCCTCACTCATCGCCGTGTCCGCGAGCAGTCTCGCGACGGCGTTCCCCCAGGACGGTGCAGGCAATCGGGCCCCGGCGGCCCGGCCTGGAGCCGGTGCCCCGGCCCGCCAGGTCCAGGCGGCGCCGGATCCGGCCATGATGCAAAAGCTCCTCAAGGACTGGGAGCGTCAGAGTGCCAAGTTGAAGACGCTCGAAGTCTGGATCTACCGCATCGATCGTTTGCCAGACTGGAATGAAGAGGTTCATTACGAGGGGCTGGCCATCTTCCAGAACCCTCAGCTTGCGCACTCGACTTCAAGAAGATCAAGACCATGCGCGATGCGAAGGGGAAGTTGGTCCCGGTGGCGGATCCCAAGAATCCCAAGAAACGATCCACGACGGCCCACGAAACCATCATCTGCGGCGAAAAAGAGGTCTGGCAGTATCTCCACCCCACCAAGCAGATCTTCGTCTATCCGCTGGCCAAGGAATCGCGTCAGCGGGCGCTCGAGGAAGGCCCCCTGCCATTCCTCTTCAACATGAAGGCGCAACAGGCCGAGGCGCGCTACGAGATGAAGCTCGTGAAAGAGGACCAGCAATACTATTATGTGCTGGTCCGCCCCAAGCTTCCGGCGGATAAGGAGGAGTTCCGGACGGCCCAGATTGTCCTGGACAAGAAATGGCTCTTGCCGGTCCGGATCTACCTGACCTCACCCGACAACAAGAGTACCAAAGACTTTCGGTTCGAGCATGTCGTCCCGAACGCCGAGGTCAAGAACGCCTGGTTCCAGGGACACCCTGCGAAGGACTATAAGCTGGAGCGGAACCCTCAGGCGCCAGGACAGCCGTCGGCGAATGTCGGCGCCCAGCCGGCTCAGCCGGCGAAGGGCCTGTTTCGGCAACGCTGAAGCGAAAGTCTGGTCGAGAGTTCGGGCACAAGGCAGCCGGACAGGGCAGTGGGACGATCCCGGGAAGCCGACGGTGGCGGCGCCGGTGCGTCCTGGGGTGTTTGACCCACCCCCGTGATCCGCTTATAATCACCCGGGTGAGCCACGCGATTGACTGTGTCTGCGTTCGGAGCGCACGGCGACTGGCTGGGACCGGCGCGGGTCGCCACAACCGGTCGTATCGGACCCTATCCGATGGCCGGATCCGACCGCTGCGCCGCCGACGGCGAGGACCCGGATGCGTCCGACTCTCGGAGGGAGTCCGACTGCTATGATTCGCTCCCGCGCTCCGCGTCACCACGAGAGGTTGTGGTCGCTGCTGCTGACACTCCTCGTCAATACGATCGGTCTGCCGGCGATCGCTCAAGACGCGTCTCCCACCGCCATCGAGGATACCCCGGCCCAGTTCTTCCCCGTGGTCGAGCCGATCACGTCCGAGACGATCGCGCGGATCCGTGCGCAGACGCGGCAACTGGTCGATTCCTCCGCGTCGGCCGAAGCGGGGAAGCGGCCGATCCTCGTCTTCGAGTTCCTGCCGGGCGACAAGGCACCGGGCACCAGCGAGTTCGGCGTCTCTCACGACCTGGCCAACCTGATCTCCCGGGAGTTGGCCGGGGCGAAGCTGACGGTGGCCTACATCCCGCAACCGCTCCGGGGATACGCCGTCCTGCCGGCGGTCGCATGCACCGAGATCGTGATGGGGTCCTCGGCAACCCTGGGCCCGATCACTCCGGAGGACCAGGCGCCCGATCCCGCCTACCGGGAGTTGGTCGGGTTCCTGGCCAAACGGAAGACCCGCGACCCCGACCTGCTGCTGGGGATGCTCGATCGGGACGCCGACTTGCGGCTGGTCCGCACGGCCAATAAGACCGTGCACTACGTCCTGGCCGAGAACCTGCCCTCCTTCCAGACGACGCACCAGGTGATCGAGGAACGACCGGCCTGGGAGGGTGGCCAGCGCGGCGTGCTAGAGGCCAAGCGGGCTTTCGACGAGGGCTTCTGCAAACGGACGGCGGAATCTCGGGACGAGGTGACGAGTATCTACCACATCTCCGGCCGTTCCGCCATCGACGACCCGACCCTCGGGCACAAGATCCTCCCCGTCTGGATCCCCCTGGAAGGTCCGCTGGACAGCATCATGGTCTCGTACCTCGCCAAGCGCGTGGACCAGGCGCGACAGGAGAAGGCCAATCTGCTGATCCTGCAAATCAACAGCCCCGGGGGAAACGACGCGGTGACCGACAGCCTCGCCGACCTGGTCGCCGGAATCAAGGACATGAAGACGGTGGCCTACATCGAGGACCGCGCGGTGGGCCTGGCCGCCCTGCTGCCGCTGGCGTGCCGGGACATCGTCTTCAAGAAGAATTCGCAGATCGGCGACGTCCGCCATGTCATCAGCGGATCGGATGGCCGGCTCCGCGACCTCAGCCCGGAGCTGATGGCCGGATTGGCCGGCAAGGCCGAGCACTGGGCTCGGTTGCGGATGCATCCCGAGGCCGTGGCGCGGGCGATGGTCGATCCCGCCGCCGAGGTCCTGGAGGCCAAGGATTCCAAGACCGGCGCCATGCGCCTGGTCCTGCGGAGCGATCTGGCGAACGAACCGGGCCGATACCAGGTGATCGAGACCCGCAAGGAGCCCGGAACCGTCCTCACCATCAAGGCCGATGAGGCCGCCTCCTACGGCCTGGGACGCGTCGTCAACGACGATGAAGAGCTGAAGGTGCTCTATGGTTTGCAGGGCATGGAGATCCACAAGGAGGGGCCGGGCTGGGTGGATGCGCTGGTCGCCTTCCTGACCAAGCCCGTCGTGAGCTGGCTCCTGCTGTTCCTCGGAGTCTTCATGATGGTCATCGAGCTGAAGCTCCCCGGCGTCGGACTGCCCGGGATCATCTCGGCCCTGGCCTTCCTCCTGTTCTTCTGGAGCCATTATCTCAGCGGGACCGCGGACCAGTTGGAGATCATCCTGTTCCTCATCGGGCTGGTCTGTCTGGCCGTGGAGCTGTTCGTGTTCCCGGGGATGGGGATCTTCGGCATCAGCGGAATCCTGCTGATGCTCTGCAGCATCGTGATGGCCAGCCACACCTTCATCTGGCCGACGCACGACTACGAGTACCGCGAGCTGGGATACACGCTCATGCAGGTCACCGGGATGCTCGTGCTCGTGGGAGTCGGGGCCGCGGTCCTGGCGCGATACTTCCCCTCGCTGCCGCTGTTCAACCGCCTGATCCTCAAACCGGAGCCCTGGACCGGCTTCGAGACCGACGAGACCGCGGGCCGGCCGGTCGTGGAAGGGTACGAGTCGCTCAGCTTCCTGATCGGCGAGACCGGGCGGACCACCTGCCCGCTGAGGCCCACCGGGAAGGCCCGGTTCGGCAACCTCCAGATCGATGTCATGGCATCCGGCGGCTACGTCGAGCCCGACACGCTCGTCGAGGTCGTCGATGTTCAGGGCACGCGCGTGATCGTCAAGCGGGTTTGACCCGGCCGCGTGGCGCGGGGACAACACCGACCGGCGGCGCCGCCGATCCTGAGGGCGCCTAAAACGACCCGGCCCCTCACAGCTCTTGACCCTTCTCCCTGGAAGAGTTCAACCACGAAATACACGAAATGCATGAAAAATTCAGAGAGTGAAGGAGATGGGTACGCGTTCACGCCTCGGTTGACGATTGTCCGAGATTATCACTCGTTCCCACGCTCCGAAGCTGTGATTTTTTGGGGAAAAGCCCACTTATTGACTATAATTCATGTTTGAAAACAGGCGTCTTACAACTGTCGAGCAGGGTGTGAACGGGTTCCGACGACATTGCTAAAGTAGTCGATGTCGATCCATTCAGCCAACTCTCCAGGATGCCGTCGTCCTCCGCTCGGGAGCGGGCTGCCGTCCCTCCTATCCCGTAGGAGCCGAGTGCCGAGAATAGCGGCCGGACGCCATACGAGCAGGATGGTCAAACAAGACCGGTTTCATGGTGGACTTCGGCTGCGCAGTCTCCCGCCTCAGAATTTTTTTCGTTTTTTTTATCTCATAATTGGGCCGAGAGTTGCGCCGAGGAAACGGCCAGAATCCGCCGTAGGTGCATTAACGAAATTTCGAAGTTGCGGCATACTGATTAATAGAGAGATTGACTGAGTATCATCCGTGTCGTACGGTCGGCCCGACGACACCACGCCGGTATGCCTGGACCGTCCATCATCGCCGTTGGAGTGCCCTGGATCAACGCCGCTTGCTGACGCGCCCCCGAGTCAACGCCGTGCCCCGAGGCTCAGGAGCGCGAACGTGGCACTGGAGGCCCGTCGAAATGTTGTCTTCCAGTGCCAGTTCGTGCCATGCCCAGACCACGTCCTCAAGGCCAGAAAAACCGACTCGCCCTGGTGATCGCCGAAGGTGCAACCCGGCCACCCGCGTCCCCGAGGAAACCCCTGTCGCAACTTGTGTCAAGACGATCATGCATATCAACTGAACGCGAAACGTTTTCCATCGACTCTTGAGACCCTCACCTTGGCGGCGCCACGAACGGGGAAGGGGTTGGCGATCAAGCCGAGCGTTCGATTACACTGGGAGGTTGGAACAGGTGGCGGCGCGCCGACCGCCTGGCCCGTGCACCCTCAGGGACTTGATGCGGGCTAACCCTCCGTCCGCTCTCGGGGCGGATGATCTCGCCGGCGCGGTCACCCTTTTCGAGGATTCACCATGATCGCCACGCTGCTTGCTGAGCTTAACCCCTCCCACTGGCCGACCTACGTCCTGTTCTTGATCTTCGTCCTGGTGCTGTTTGCGATCATCCTCTGCATCTTCCTGGCGAAGTATGCCAACCTCTGGCTCCAGGCGAAGATGACTTCGGCCAGCATCAGCATCCTGGAGCTCGTCGGGATGTCGTTCCGCAAGGTGAATCCGAACATCATCGTCCGCTCGAAGATCATGGCCTACCAGGCGGGCCTGTCGGAGAAGGACGGCATGACCACCCGGGCCCTGGAGGCCCACTATCTGGCCGGCGGCAATGTGCCGAACGTCGTCCGGGCGCTGATCGCCGCCAACCGGGCCGACATCCCGCTCTCGTACAAGCGGGCCGCGGCGATCGACCTCGCCGGGCGCAACGTCCTGGAGGCCGTCCAGACCAGCGTCAATCCCAAGGTCATCCCGTGCCCCGACCCCAGCTCCGGACGGCAGAGCATCGACGGCGTCGCCAAGAACGGCATCCAGTTGAAGGTCAAGGCGAAGGTGACCGTCCGCACCAACCTCGATCGCCTGGTCGGCGGCGCGACCGACGAGACGATCATCGCGCGGGTCGGCGAGGGGATCGTCAACGCCATCGGTTCGGCGGACACGCACGAGCAAGTCCTCGAGAAGCCCGACACGATCTCCAAGCGGGTCCTCGAGAAGGGGCTGGACGCCGGCACCGCTTATGAGATCCTTTCGATCGACATCGCCGACGTCGATGTCGGCGACAACATCGGGGCCAATCTCCAGGCCCTGCAAGCCGAGGCCGACACCCGCGTCGCCCGTGCCAAGGCGGAAGAGCGCCCGCGCGTTCGCCGTTGCCAAGGAGCAGGAGATGCAGGCCCAGGTCCAGGAGAACCGCGCCAAGGTCGTCGAGGCCGAGGCCGAGGTCCCCCTGGCCATCGCCGAAGCGTTCCGTTCGGGGAACCTGGGGATCGGCGACTATTATCACCTCCGGAACGTCCAGGCGGATACCGAGATGCGGAACGCGATCGCCGGTACCGGTAATTCACGACGTGAGAACAGTCCTTCTTAGGTTAGTCATTGGTCATTAATGATGAGTCATCGGTTCGCAAGCGGACTCAGAAGTCATCTCAAGGCCCCGCGCCCCCGAAGTCTCTCACGGCTATCGCGGTTAGACCCATGACCCACGACCAAGGACTAAGGACGAAACGAAGATGAAAACCGAGCTCCTGCTCCAGTTCATCGTGCCGCTAACCTTCCTGGCGATCTGGGCGCTGACATCCCTCTTGAACCGAGATGCCCAGCCGCTGCCGCCGCGCCCGGGTCGGGCTCCGGGAGCCGGCGGCGGGCCGCGCCCGGGGATGGGTGCTCCCCTGGTGGGCCGCGGCGAGCCGGCGGGATCGTCGCGATCCCAGGGCGCGTCTCGACCGGCGGCGCCCGCGGCGGAGCGGTCGGCACCGGCTCGATGGGCCGCGCCTCCGGCTCAGGCGCGGTCTCTGGAGGCCGGGCGGTCGGGTGGTCCCGATGAAGGGATCGTGATTCTCGAGTCAGAAACACGGACCTCCCAGGGATCGACATCGTCGTTCTCACCGTCTTCCGCAGCGACGGCACGAGCAGCGCGATCGACGGCCAGTCGCCGGTCGGCCGCTCGCGGGCGTGCCCCTCAGGCTGCCTCGCCCAAGTCGATCGAGTCGGAGCGGCCCCGGGTGCTGACTGGACTGGTCAGCCAGCCGCTCGGTCCGAAGAAAGGCCGCACGCTGGAGATCGTTCCCCTATCGACGCCGATCACGCCTCTAGGCTCCCCGCTGACCCAGCAGACGACCCCGAACCTGCCTCACGCCACGACGAACAAACCGAGACCGACCCTCACCAGCAGCGACCTGCGCACGATGCTCGCCTCCCCGGCCAAGCTCCGCGAGATCGCGCTCCTGGGCGAGTTATTGCAGCCGCCCGTGGCGTTGCGCGGCTCCCCGGCGGCTGCGATGAACGCCGCGTCGGTCCTGGAATCCCGCGTGCCGGTGGGTAACGGCTCCGCGGCTGACGCGTGGAGCGGTCGCGCCGGGGTTGCGGAGAGGTCGGATCGCAATGCCGCGACCGACGGCTCGACCCGACTTTCGGCTGAAGAGGCGGCTTCGAGCGAGCCGATGTGAAGTCTTGAAATCGACGCCTTGATCCCAACCGCCAATGGTCTGGCCCGCTCGAGCTTGCCGGGTGGCATCTCCATGGATGGAGTGCGCTGCGTTCTGCCGCGCACCTTCAATCCTAACAACACGTGTTCGCCGTCGAACGAGGGAGATGCTCGATGACTCTCCACCCATCGCGCGACCATCGCCAACGCGTCGCCGTTGCTTTCGGCATCGCTGCTGCCGTACTCTGCGCCACCGACCGACTGAGCTTGGCCCGGGTGCCGACCCGAACCCATCTCGTGGCGCGGCGATTATGCCGGGGCCCTCGAGGAAGCCAGGACGGCCAACCGGCTTCTCTGGATCCAGTTCACCGGTCCCTGGTGTCCCAGTTGCACGCGCATGGAGCGCGACGCGTTCCCCGACCCCGATATCATCCAGCATTCTCGCGAATCCTTCGTGCCGTTGAAACTGCGATCGGACGTCCACGAACAACTCGCGTTGGCCTTCAATCTGTCAGGACTGCCGGCGACGGTCATCGTGTCACCGAGCCGCGAGATCGTGGCGGTTCGCCAGGGTTATCTCGGGCCCGACGAGCTAGACTCGCTGCTGAGCGACGTCGTGTCGACGTGGCGAGGGCGGGAGGGATCCCTCAAGGCGGAGGTCGGGCGTCCGGAACCGGCCCAACCGAAGAAGGAGGTCCAGTTTGCGCTCTCGGGATATTGCCCCGTCAGTCTGATCGCCGACCGGCGGCTGGTCCCGGGACAGACCGAATACACGGTCCAGCATGAAGGGCGGGTCTACCGCTTCGCCAGCGCGGTCATGAGCAGCCTGTTCCGCAAGGATCCCGACCGCTATCTCCCGGTGAACCACGGGGATTGCCCGGTCGCCCGGGTGGATCGCGGGGCTGTCCGCGCGGGAAATCCCAGGTGGGGTGTGCTCTATCAGGGCCGCCTGTACCTCTGCTCTACCGAGGAAGCTCGCCGCCAGTTCCTCAAGGACGCCGAACGTTATGCGATGGTCGACGTGGCCGAACAAGGGTTCTGCTCGCATTGCCTGAGCGCGACCGGCCTCCTGGTGCGCGGCGACCCGAAATACGAAGTCTCCCGCGACGGCCGCCGGTTCTGGTTCCCCGACCCCAGCCATCGTCAGGCCTTCCTGGCCGCCACCGATACCAAGTCGGGCACGGCCAGCCGCTGAGGAACGGGTCGCACCAGAACGTTCATCTCGCACGAATCTCCGAGAAACTTCCGGCGATGTCCAAGCCGTTCGATGCAACGATGCGCGAGCTATTCGAGCTGGAGCCGGCCGCCTGGCTCGAGTTCCTCGGCATCCCCGTCCCCGATCCTACCTTGGTCAAGGTTGTCGATTCGAACGTCTCGACGATCACCGCCGAGGCCGACAAGGTCGTGCGGGTTGATGGCAAGGAGCCGTTGATCGTCCACGCCGAGTTCCTCTCCGGACGCAACCTGGCGCAGCCCGAGCAGTGTCATTGGTATAATACGATCCTGGAGCGACGACATCAGGTGCCGGTGTGGAGCGTCCTGGTGCTGATCCGGCCCGCGGCCGACGGGCCCGAGCTGACCGGGATCTTCGAGACAACGTTTCCCGGCCGAGGCAGGAAACTCTGGTTCCGGTATGATGTCGTCCGGGTCTGGCTCGAATCGCCGGAGAAACTCCTGATGGCCGGTTTGCCGATCTTGCCGCTGGCCCCGGTCTCGAACGTGGCTCCCGATCGGTTGCCGGAGGTCCTGACGGTGGTCGCGGAGCGGCTCAATCAGGAAGCACCCGTTGAGCTGCGGAAGATCCTGTGGGCATCCACCACGATCTTGATGGGATCGCGTTATCCACGCGAGCAAGTTGAGGCGCTGATTCGGGGGGTGGCAACCATGATCTTGGGAATTCGGGGAATCGAGGACTCGTGGGTCTATCAGGACATCCTCGCCGAAGGTATCGCCAAGGGCGAGGCCCAGGGCATCGCCAAGGGCGAAGCCCTGGGCGAGACCAAAGGAATCGCGGAGACCTTGCTCCGCATCGGCCAAAAAACGCTCGGCACGCCCGATGAACGGGTCGCCGTCGCGATCATGGCAATGACCGACCGGGAGCGACTTCTTCAGCTCAGCGATCGCCTCACGGAGGTTGCCACCTGGGATGAGTTGCTGGCTTCCGAGGAGTCCTAAGAGCGCCTAAATGAACCCAGCCAATCGGTGTACTCTAAGTTACCCCGTACCGCTCAAGGAACCGGAACGTGATGAGGATCTGGGCCAGATTGCTGAGCCCTTGGTGGATGTCACCGCGACGATCATAACGCACACGCAGGCGGCGAAACTGGTGAAACCAACTGAGGGTTCGCTCAACCACCCAGCGATACACACCCAGGCCACTCCCGTGGGGCGTCCGCCGCTTGGCCAACTCCGGGTCGATCCCCCGGTCGCGCAACTCCTGCCGTTGCTCTTCGTCGTCAAAACCCCGGTCGCCCATCGCATGGTCCGGTCGTTGGCGGGGGTGGCCCGGCTGGCCGGCGATGGGGGGAACGGCATCCACCAACGGCACGGTCAAGTTGGCATCCGGCGTGTTCGCCGGGATCGTATCGGTGACCAAGGGCACGCCTTGGCCGTCGGTGACGATGGCGTGTTTGCTCCCCAATTTCGAGCGATCGACGGGGCTGGGGCCGGTTTCTTCACCCCCACCCACGGCGCGGACGTGACCCGTGTCCACGATGAACCGCTCGAAGTCGATCCCGTCGGCCTGACGGAGGTGGGCCAACAAGATCGGGTGGATCTGGTCCCAGATGCCGGCGGCCTGCCAGTCGCGCAAGCGATTCCAACCGGTCATGCCGCAGCCACAGCCCATCTCCTGGGGCAAGTCCTCCCAAGGCAGGCCGGTCTTGAGGATGAAGATGATCCCGGTGAGGACTTTGCGATCGTCCAGCGGGGGACGTCCGCCTTTGGGCCCAGGGGGATGAGGCGGGATCAGGGGTTGGATCAAGTCCCAGAGTTTGTCCGGGAGCAAAGGCTTGGCCATGATGAGACCCTTTCCGACAGGCCAAAGGGGTAGTGGACTCCTCTCAAGATTGAGAGCAATTGACGGGCCGATTACTGGGTTTTTTTAGGGTCTCAAGTCGCCGAATCGCCGAGGCGAGGATCCGATCGATCATCGGGAGAGGTCCCGCGCATCCCTTCGGAACGATGAAGAGGTGGAGGCGTAGAGGCGGGTGGAAGACGCGGTTCGTTTTTCTGACGAGTTACGCGGCTTCCCCAGTCTTCCTGGCTTTGTAGCTGCGGAACGGGCTGCTGGGCCGCTCCTTGAGGTGGCGGTCCAGGCGGCCATCTTCGGAAAGGAAGGCCGCACGGAGTTGGAGGATCGCTTCGGCACCGGCCTCGCTCCAGAACTTCTCCGACCCCTTCACCCGGCGGTTGAATATCTTCACCGTCGACTCCACGTGGCTGGTCGTCCACGGGAGGCCCTCGCGACGATAGCGCGGATAGTCCATCCGCTCCCGGTTGTCTTCCAGGTAGCCCAGCACCCGCGCGACGATCCTCCGGGGGTCGTCGTCGGCTAGCCTTTCCAGCGGGCACCCGCACAAGGCGATCTGGGTATCACACCAGGTGCGAAGCTCCGCGATCACCCGATCGACCCGCCCGTTCCAGCAGGCCTCCGCCCAGGCCTGGAATGACTCCCAGCGGCCCTCGGTGTCGGCGACCATGACCCGGGCCGCCGTGAAGAGGTGGGCCAGGGCGTGGAGGAAGTCGACGATCGCCACGAAGGTCGGGAAAGAGCGGCGGTGCAGCCCCCAGATCCAGGCCGAGCCGTCCCCCAAGAACGCCCGGGCGGCGGCCGCGGCGAAGTTCCGCCGTCGGGCCTCGGCGGCGACCATCGGCCCGAAGCGATCGACCGGGGCGGTCGTGGCCACGTAGGTGCGCACCGATAGCTCCGGCGTACCGCGCGGCTCGGCGGCCTCGGCGACGGCCGGGATCGGCAGCACGGCGGGCTCCTGGATCTCGGGGGCCGGCGGGCCCATCGGTCCGGTCCCGCCGATGGCCCCGATGACCTTCTCGACGTAGGCCCGATCGCGGAAACAGGCGGGCAATTCCGGCTCGGGGTCGCACTCGGAGACGACAGGGGCCATCGTCGCCAGGATCGCGATCTTGTCCTCGTGCCAGGCGGCCTGGTGGGCTCCCGGCCCCTGGCCCGCGCCGCGGATCTGGAGCCGGCCGCCATCGACCTCGACGACCGCCAGGGCTGGCCGTGTCGCGACGCGCGGCTCGAGCGTGCCGGCCTGGAAGCGGTCCACCTGCTCATCCCGCTGGGACCGCAACTGCTCGCCGAGTTCGCGGGCGATGCGGTCGAGTTGCCGGCCGCTGATGTCCACCTCGGCCAATTCGGCGACGGCCTCGGCTGCCTCGCGGAAGGAGGGCTCGCGGGTGGCGGAACGGACGATCTTGCGGACTACCGAGGGGCTGTAGTCATGGGACGTCAGCCGTAGCGCCGGGCGCTGAGGGAAAAAAATCCCGGCGGCAGGCCGGGCAGTGGCACTGGGGCTCGGCGTAGGTGACCGCGCCGCCCCAGAAGTCGATGGCCCGCGGCTCGCGCTGTACGGCGCAAGGCCGCTGACACGTCGGGCAGGGTTGCTCGGGCCCCAGCAGCGCGGCCTTCCGCTCCAGCAGATCGGCGATGGTGCCCCGAGCGACGGCGCGGGCGGCGGTGATGGCCATCTGCTCGATGTCGTCGGCGTCGAGATCCAACTCGGGCCCGACCTCATCGTGGACGCGCCGGGCCACGACTTTCCCCCACCCTTCGGCGAGCCGCTCGACGCCGTCTCGATCCATCGATGGTGACTTCTGGAAAGGCATCGGAGGTCCCTCCTTGGACTTCGGGTGATAGACAATCTGGGAAACTCACCTTGACAGCTTACCAGGGATCGAACGCCGCGCGAACCGCGTCTTCCACCCGTAGAGGCGTAGAGGCGAAAGGTGGAAAACTCCGCTTGATGCCGGGGCGGAGAATCTCTATTCTGTCGCCTGCCCGATGCCGGGATCAAACGGCAATGGATTGCGACCTCGTTGAGGTATCAGGGCAGATGGGATCGCCCCTCTTGAATCAGGCCCCCGCGAACCGGTCCGGGACGGCGACTCGCCGATCCTTGCAAGATGGACTGCGCCGCGCACCCCATTGTCTCATGGCGCCGCCAGGCGCCGTGATGCTCATTCCCCCTGGATTTCCAACACCGCATGCC
The DNA here is from genome assembly GCA_963845755.1 of uncultured Planctomycetota bacterium. Taxonomy (GTDB): domain Bacteria; phylum Planctomycetota; class Planctomycetia; order Isosphaerales; family Isosphaeraceae; genus CAWJTV01. The sequence goes on along the minus strand of CAWJTV010000003.1, from coordinate 138,420 downwards.
GATGGTCCGCGCCGTGCCCCGGAAGGTCACTGCCGCGGTTGGGCTGCCACGTCGCGCGGTACGGCGTCTCGAGCCAAAGGAGGAACGCCCGATGACCGTTCGCTGGAAACCTTTGCTGATCCTTTCGGGGCTGTTCGTGGTCGTGGCCCTGGTGGGTGTCTTCGCCATCATCATGACGCTGGCCCCGCGGCTCCTCTCAGGGTACCTTGAAGCTCGCGCGGGCCGCCCGCGATGCCGGCCGCTTCGAGGATGCCGAGATTCATTACAAGCAAGCACTCCAGATCGATGGCCGGAGCGCCAGATCTATGAGGAGTTCGCTGGCCTCTACCGCGAATGGGCCCAGAATGCTCCCGCCGAGAAGCACGCCGTGCTGCGTGGCGAATGGCTTGGGAACCTGGTCAATGCGGTCAAGTTCGGCAAGGCCCTGAAGGGGCCTCGTAAGGCACTCCTCCAGGACGCGATGGCTCAGGACCTGCCGCTGGACTCGGTCTATTGGGCCAAGGAACTCTTGACCGTCGAGCCGGAGGACGCCGAGGCGCACTACATCCTGGCCGCGGAGGCCCTCGAGGAGCACACTCCCAATGTCCCGGAGATCAAACGGCATCTCGACGTCCTGAACAAGGTCAAGGCTTCGCCCGTGAGTCGGTTGTGGATCCGCGCCAGGCTGGCCGACCTGACCGGGGACGATGCGGCGCGCAGCGCGACCTTCGCCGAGGCGGGTGCGACGACGTTGGCCGCCGATCCGGATCCGGTTGACCGGTTTGCCCAGCTCCGGCTCACGGCGCTCGAGATCCGGAGTGAACGCCGATGGCCGCAGCTCTCCGGCCAGGTGGCCCGGCTCCTGGAGCAGGTCAAGGGGCTGGGCAAGCCCGAGGAGATGCCGCCGACACGGGTGGCCCGGCTTCAGATCCTGCTGGAGCAAACCCAGAAGGCACTCACGGCCCAGTCGGCGAAGCTCCCGCCCGACGGTCAGAAGGCGGTCGAGAAACTGGTTGCTGCGATCGAGGTCGATCTGGACTCGGTATTCCAGCAGGCCCTCGCCGAGGGCCGGCAGCCCGACCTTCAGACCTACCTGTCCTATGCCGAGCACCTTCGGTTCCGCCGGCAGGCAGATCGCTGCCTGGAGGTCATCGACCGGGCGTTGAAGACCGCCCAGGCCCAGGGGCCGCGTCGAACCGGCCCTCAATTGGTGCTGGGACTGCACACGGTGGCCACAGAAATGATCCTGGCTCGTGTCGAGGACGCCGAGCGATTCACCAAGGCCGAACCGCACATTCAGGCGCTCCTGAATGGTCAGGAGCCGCCGTTCCAAGGCGCTCGGTCACCTGTTCGCCGGCTCGATCGATCTCGACCGCTCGGGCATGGCCCGTGAGGCGGCGGAGTCCGGTGCAGCCGCTCCGACGGAGCCGTCCGCACTGTCGAAGTTCCGTGCCAGTGCCCTGGTCCACCTCAAGGCCGCAGCGACCGCACTACCCAACCTCGCCGAGGCCCAGGCGCGTTATGGCGTGGCGCTGGTCCTGGCCCAGGAGCCGAACCTCGGCCGCCAGTACCTCCAGAACGCCGTGCGCCTGGGCAGCCTCGAACCGCAGTACCAGTTGTGGGCCGCCTGGACGATCCTCCAGGCCGGCTATCCCGAGGAGGCCGAGCCCATCGTTCGCTCGCTGCTCCAGCAGGTTGACCAGGGCAACCTCCCGCGCGAGATGGAGGGGACGCTCCACCTTCTCCAGGGCGAGCTCTATCAGGCACGGCGGAGTCCGGAAGACCTGAAGAAAGCCGTCGAGGAGTTCGACAAGGCCGTGGCCGCAGGACAGGCCACGACGCCCTCGGCCATCATCCGGCTGGCCCAGATCGACGTCCAGTTGGGCCGATACGATCAGGCCATGGCGCGGCTCCAGCCGTTGCGCGCCCAGGGCAAAGGGGGAGAAGCCGCCGAGCAACTGGCCATCCTGATCCTCCAGGAGACCGGGAAGAAGCCCGAGGCCAAGGAGCTTCTCCGCACGGCGCGTTCGAAGTATCCGCGAAGCGCCGAACTTGCTGGTCTGGAGGCCTCCCTGAAGGTCAAGGACAAGAAGCCCCAGGAAGCCGATCAAGTCCTCGAAGCGTTCCTCCGCGACCAGCCCGACCGCGTCAAGCTCGTGATCCTGCGTGCCCAGATCCAGTCCGAAGAACTCAAGAACCTGGACAAGGCCCGCGAGCTGCTTCGCGGGATCGCGGATCGGTCCGACAGCTCCGAACCGCTGGTCCAGCTCGCGAGCCTCGAACTGGATCAAGACCGGCTCGACGAAGCCGCGACGGTCGTCGCCCAGATCCGGACGCGATGGAAGGAGGCCGCGGTCTCCGACATCATCGACGCCCAGATCGCGATCAAGCGGGGCAAGGCCGGCGAGGCCCTCGAACACTTCAACGAAGCCCTGAAGAAAGACCCCGAGAACAAGATTGTCCAGCTCCAGAAAGCCCAGCTCGTCGGTCGCAACGGCTCCGTCGCCGAGGCCACCCAGGCCCTCGAGGAGATCGTCCGCGACAAGCCGGTCAAGGAGGTCGACACGGGCATCACGCTCCTGTCCGCGGCCCAGTCGGCCCTGGCGAACCTCTCGTTCCAATCCCGCGACTTCGACGCGGCCATTCGCCGATTCGAAGAGCTCAAGAAGAGCAGCCAGACCGGCACGCTCTGCCGACGCGACCGCTGGATGCTGATCTCGGCTTATGTCAACAAGGGGCAATGGACGCTGGCCAAGCGCGAGATCGCCGCGATCCTCAATGATCCCAAGCAGCCGCCCACCGCTGAGGAGCGCGTCAGAGGCGCCAATTACTACCGCCAGCAGGGGGAGCTCGATGCCGCCCTGGCCCAGATCGACTATGTCCTTCGCGTCCAGCCGGCCAACCCGTCCGCCGTTGTCACGCGATCCTTGATCCTCCTGCGCGCCAAGGAGCACGCCCAGGCCGCGGCCATCCTCCGCAAGGCGATCGAGGTGACGCTCCAGAATCCCAAGGAGAAGCCACCGGCGGTCTTCTACCTGATGTTGGCTGCCGTCGAGAACGAGACCCCGCCGGCCACCGATGCCTTGAAGCGCGCGCTGAAAGTCCTCGATACCGGCCTGGAAGCGCAGCCGACGGCCTACGAGCTGGTCCAGGCCAAGTATCTCGCCCTGGGCGCCGCCGGCGATCCGAAGGGCGCGCTGGAGTTCGTCGAGGACAAGGCCAAGGCGGATCCCAAGGGGCCATTCCGCCGCCTTCTGGTCGAGAAGTGCCGCGAACAAAGGCAGTACGACCGGGCCGAACAGCTCCTCACCGAGCTCCATCAGGAGTTCCCGGACGAGTCGAACCTGGCGGCGGCGCTGGTCCAGATCGTGTCGCTGAAGGCCGCCGAGGCCGGCGCTCGGAACCAATCCGACCGCCAGAGGCAGCTCAATGATCGGGCGGTGGCCATGATCCGCGAATTCCGCAGCCGTTATCCCAAGGCGCTGGCCTTCCTCCAGGCCGAATGCGACATGGCGGCGCGGGACGGCGACTTCACCCGGGCCATGGCCCTCACCCACGAGATCGATGAGCTGGCCAACACTTCGACCCTGGGACCGCTCTTCCGAGCCCGGCTCTTCAACGCGCGGAATATGCTTCGCGAGGTCGCCGAGGCTTATACCGAGGCCCTCGATCGCGAGCGCGAGCCCCGCCGCCAGCTCGAACTCCGGATCCTGCTCGGGCAGACCCAGCTCAAGAACGACCAGCCCGAGGAGGCGCTCCGCCAGGCCACCCTCGTGTTGGACAACGAGAAGAACCGGCCCGATGCCCTGTTGCTCTGGGCCCGCGCCATGACCGAGTCCGGCGCGACCTCCAGCGAGAACGAGTCCCGGCGAGGGAAGCCATCGCCCGGCTCGAGCAGGTCATCAAGGACAATCCCACGTTCGCCGAGGCCTACCAAACGCTGGCCGAGATCTACCTGAAGCCGAAACGGGGCGCGACGGCGACCGACGGTTCGAAGGGGGATCGCGCCGCCGCGATCGCCGTGCTGAAGGCCGACCTTCAGGCCAACCCGGCTGACGGAGTCGCGGCCGGCCAGCTCGTCCAACTGCTGGCGGAGCGGCGGCCCGGGGATCAGGCCCCCGTTGCGGCCGACCTGGCCGAGGCCCGCCGCATCGCCGACGACGTCAGTCGCCGCGATGACAAGGGCCGCATGATCCTCGCACTGGCCATCGGTTTCCACAGGGCCGGCCAGCTCGAACTGGCCCTCCCCCTGGCCCGGCAGGCCGCGGACAAGCTCGATACCCCCGCCGCCCATCTCAACCTCGGCGACCTCCTGCTCGCCATCGCCGAGAGCCATTCCGACCGCACCGTCGCCCGCGATACCTTCAAGAGTGCCGTCCAGGAATACGACCGCGTGCTCAAGGTCCAGCCCGGCTCGATCGAGGCCGCCAACAACAAGGCGTGGATCCTCCACACCTACCTCGAACGGAGCCAGGAAGCCCTCGAGCTCGCCACCAACCTGCAAAAACACGTCGCCCCGACCGACCTACCCGGCGAGTTCTTCGATACCCTCGGTACCATCCAGGAATCGATCGGACAGACCCTCGACGCCGAACAGTCCTACCTCGATGGCCTGAAGAAGTCCCCGGAAAACCCGACCCTCAATTTCCACTTCGGAAGGCTGCTCGCAGCCGACTCCAGCCGCGCCACCAAGGCGAAAGTGCACCTGAACAAGGCCCTGCTGCGCGCGAACGCCTCAGCCCCACCATGGCCCACGAGGCGGAACACCTCGTCCAGAGTCTCGGCGGAGGTGTCCGCGCGAATTAGCCCGGAGCAGTAGGGAGTCGATAGTAGGCAGTCGGCAGTCCATGAATGCGGCTACCAGAGACTTTACCGTGGGACTCAGGGGACCCGAACCCAGTCCGGAATTCCGATATCCGAGATCTTCACGGCCTACTGCGTACTGCTCGACAGCCCCACGCTGAGTTTGTTAGAGTCGCCCTGATCCGGACGGTTGAAAAGCGGGATCAACGACGGATGCAGAGTGTCTCTTTGGGGAGCGATTGTCAGCCATGACAGTGGGACGAATCTTGAGAAACAGCGCGATTGTCATCATCTGGGTCCTCGGCTTCTCGGTGGGCTTGAACCTGGCTGCCGGCTCGGCGGCCGCCCAGGCCGACGACAAGCATCCCGTGGTGGTCCTCGACACCAGCATGGGCGAGATCACGATCCAACTCGACCCGGAGAAAGCGCCGAAGACCGTCGAGAACTTCCTGAAGTATGTCAACGAAAAGTTTTACGACAACTTGACGTTCCATCGCGTGATCCGCGGGTTCATGATCCAGGGCGGCGGGCTCGACGCGAAGTTGAGCGAGAAGGAAGAGGGCAAGCGTGCGCCGATCGTGAACGAGTCGAGTAACGGCCTGAGCAACGCCCCAGGCACGATCGCCATGGCACGCACGGATGATCCGAACTCCGCGACCTGCCAGTTCTTCATCAATCATGGCGACAACCGCAAGCTCGACGACTTCAGGGGGGGCTATGCGGTCTTCGGCAAGGTGATCGGCGGGATGGATGTGGTCAACAACATCGCGAACGTGGAAACCGGCGTACGTCCGGATGCCAATGGCCGGAGAATGAAGGACGTTCCCGTCAAGACGATCATCATCAAGAGCGCTCGGCGGAAGGCCAAGAGTTCGTAGCCTTTCGGGTCGAAATGGGTCGCCGGGGCGGGACCTTGACCGCCCCGTGGGCGGCCTCTAAGATGGCTAGATCTCCGGCGAGATACCTTCGGAGTGCCGCGGTCTCCCGACCGCAGGATTGGGGTTCTTGTCCTGTTGTCCCATACCGGCCAGACTTAAGGAGTCGCGAATGGCTCACATCGTCGCCGAGCCCTGCTTCGACTGCAAGTACACTGATTGCGTGGTCGTATGCCCGGTCGACTGTTTCTACGAAGGGGCTCAGATGCTCTACATCCACCCCGACGAGTGCATCGACTGCGAGGCGTGCGTCCCCGAGTGTCCCGTCGAGGCGATCTTCCACGAAGACAACTTGCCCGACGAATGGAAGGACTTCACGGCGCTCAACGCCGAGCAGTCGCCCCTCTGCCCGGTGATCAACGAGAAGAAGGACGCCCTGGAAGCCGAATCGTGCGACAAGACCCGGAAGAAGAAGTGAGGGCCGCGGAGCCCGGCAACGGCCAGCCGAGCCATCCCGACTAGGGCGGAGGTCAACTCGGAACGCAACCCCGGAATTCGAGCCGGGGTTTTTTGTTGCCTCCAGCAGATTCCGGAATCTCCGGAGATAATCATGAGGATCCACCCTCGGCCGGGCAGTAGAGGAGGAACGGACGTCGACGCGGGGGAGCGAAAGCCATGGTGGGCGTTCAATCGGGCAGGGGACTTCGGCAGCTCGGGACACTCTTCACCCGCGGGGCGATCGGCCACAAGACGGACGCCGAACTGCTGGACCTCTTCGCGCGGCGCGATGACCGCGAAGAGGCATTCGAGGCCCTGGTCATGCGCCATGGGCCTTCGGTCCTGAGGGCCTGCCGCCGCGTCCTGGCCGACCCGAACGACGCCGAGGACGCCTTCCAGGCGACCTTCCTGATCCTGGCCCATCGCGCGGGTTCGGGATCGATCGGACATCCGGAAGCGCTGGGCTCCTGGTTGTACGGGGTCGCCCTGCGCGTCGCGCGGAAGGCGCGCGTCGCCGCAGCGCGAAGGCGACGGCACGAGCAGCAGTTTGCCGGTCGGTTGGACGGCGATTGCGAGGATCGGCACGACATCACGTCGGCCCTCCGCGAGGAGATCGATGGCCTGCCGGAGTCCCTGCGGCGCCCGGTGGTCCTCTGCTACCTCGAGGAGATGACTTACCGGTCGGCGGCCCGGCTGCTGCGGGTGTCGGAAGGCACGATTCGGGGACGGCTGGCCAAAGCACGCGGCCTCCTTCGAATACGGCTATCCCGCAAGACCGGAGTCGCGCCGGCGAGACCTCGAGAGGCATCGGAGTCGCAGCTCCACGCGATCGGGGTGCCGCCCGCCTTGATCTCCGCGACGATCCGTTCCGCGAGGACGCTCACTCCGGGTGGGGTGAGCTCGCTGGGCATCTCGGCGGCCGTCGCCGAGCTGATGGAAGGAGTCCTGACGATGATGCTCGTGACCCGATGGATGGTCGGCGCGGTGGTGGTCGCAACGCTTGGGCTCGCCGCGGCCGGAGGCATCGCATTGGCCGCCAAGGACCCTGACGACAAGATCGGCGCGGCTCGCATCTCCGAGGGTCGGCCATCGGCACCAGAGGCCGAGGATCTCGAGTTGAAACTTCTCGGAGACAAGCGTGATGCCCTTGCAATTCCCGAGAAGGCGCATCCCGCCAGCGTGATGACCCTGGAAACCGCGATCGACCTCTTGATCAAGAAGAACCTCTCTGTCGCGCCGGGTCGCCTGGAGATCCCGATGGCGCGTGCCGATGTCCTCGCGGCTAACTTCCGCGCCAGACCTCAGTTCGACACCAACATCAGCTATCCCCCGGACGTCTCCTTCAAGCGGCGGACCCGCCCGCGATCGGAGACGGCGGCCAGGACGGTCGCCGAGGCCCAGTTGCAGGACAGCATTTGCGAGCAGATCGACAGCCTTTGCACGGTATTCGTTGACCTTCAGGCGGCCCAGGAAAAGGCCCAGCAAGCCCGAGAGAACCGCAAGACCTGGGGACGGGTCGTCAGAGCGACCGAAACCCGGTTGAGTCAGGGAACCGGATCGCGGGAAGACCTCACCTCCACCAAATCGGCTTACGAGGAGTCCAAGACACAGTTCCTCATGACGCAAGAGACCTTGTATCGAATCTGGCACCGCCTCGGCTTGCTCATCGAGATTCCTGATGAAAAGGTACTGTACCTCTACAAAGTCGAGGAGTTACCCCCGGTGCGGTCGATTCCTCCCCTCGACGATCTGATCCGGCTCGCCCTGGAGTCACGTTCGGACCTCGTCGCGTTGCGCCTCGGCCTGCAGCGGGCACAAGCCGATTTGAACGAGGAGACAAAACGGCTCGCCGGTTCCGATGTGTACACCCTCTACCAACCCTATACATTCCAGGACAACAGCCCGAATGGCGTCAAGGGCGCGACGTCCTGGGCTCTGGGCGTGACCGTCCCGCTGCCGATCTACAACCGAAACCAGGGTGGGACTGAGCGGGCCAAGATCAACGTGCGGCAATCGCAACTCCAGCTCGCCACGGCAGAGAGACAGATCAGGTCGCGGGTCGAGCGATGCTATCGGGAGTGCCGCGCGACTCTCGTGGAACCGGCCGCGCTGGAGAAAGAAATGCAGGCCGCCTCGCAGCATCGCGACGCGGCGCTACGCCGCTACCAGGCTGGCGAGATCGGACTCGACGCAGTCTTGAGTGCCATGCAAAAATTTATATTCGTCGATCGCGGATGCGTCATGGCGCTGGTCAAGCATCGGCGGAGCACGCTCGCGCTGAACACCGCGGTCGGCATGCGAATCTTGCCATGAAGCGGCTCACTCGCGGCCGATCGGCTCGAGCATCCCGGTATTCAAATCATCGGCACGCTTGGGGGCAACGGCGGTCGAACAGGGCGCGGCGAGCCAGCCTCCCACTTTCCCGCTGAATCCGGCCAATGGCTCGGAGGGGGACCACTCACCGTGGCCCGCCGAGAGCCGGCTCCGCAGGGTCAGCCGGCGAACCACCTCGGCGAGATCGCCAACCTCCTCATAGAGCGCGATCTGACGTTGCGAGCCGGTCGGGCTCGCCGTCATGTCGAGGGCGTGGTCGAGGTGCCGTCGGCAGCCCAGGAATCCGGACAGCCTTCGAAGTCGACGAATCAGCTCTTCGGCGATGCGGTGCGCGGGGAGCGACTCCATCGTGTTGGGGTTGACCAGTTCCGCTCCCAGGCCGAATCGGCAGGCCCGCCATCGGTTCTGGCGGACCATCAGCGGGTGGGGCTCCGGCACGGTCGTCCCGCGGTTGACCTCGTCGGAGAGCCAGCGGACCAGGCACTGGATCATCGCGGTGAGCCCCAGGACGTCGGGCAGGTCGGCCGGCATGTCGCAGATGCGGACTTCGATCGTGCCGTGCTCGGCGTTGGGCCGCACGTCCCACCACAGCTCCCGGTGCGAGTCGATGAACCCCGCTTCGGTCATCTGGGCGACGAGATCGAGGTACTCGGCCCACGACCCCAGCGCCGGCATCAGTCCGCCCGTCGGGAATCCCTCCAGGACCTCGATGCGGTGGGCGTGATGGCCGGTAATCCTCCCATGCCAGAACGGGCTATTCGCCGACATGGCCAGCAGCACCGGCAAGTGCCGCTGAATCCGATGTGCGACCCGGATGGCCTTGTCGCCCGAATCGACCCCCACGTGGACGTGCAGCCCGAACGTCACGGGACGCACCACGGTCTCCTGGAGCCAATCGGCCAGCTTGTAGTACCGCTCGTCGGGTGTGATCTGCTGGTCCCGCCAGCGCGAGAACGGGTGGGTCGCCGCCCAGAACAGCCGGACCCCGCGCCGATCGGCCGCCCACTCGACCGCCCGGATCTTCCGGGTCAGATCGGCCTCGACCTCGTCGACCGTCCGGCAAACACCCGTGTTGATCTCCACATAACACTGCATGAACTCGGGTTTGACCGAATCGTGCAACTCGGGGGGTAGCTCGGCAAGGACCTCGGCGATGGCGCTCCGCAACGCCAGCGACCTGGCGTTCAACCAGTTGCAGCTCGACCTCCACGCCGAGCGTCGGCCAGCCATTGCCGTGGAAACGGGGATCCCATCTCATCCGTGTCTCTTTTCGCGTCCCGGGTGCTCTCGACGAAGTGACTGAGCGGCCCCCACTTCCTCAAGGACCATGCCCACCTCTCTGGTCCGGCGGCCTCGCACGCCACCGGACAGCCTGATCGGGCCGCCTCTGACGAGCACGGCCATCAGTCGCGTTACCAGTGACTAGCAACAGATGTGCCAATTCACCACTTCGTTAGGCCCTCGTGCTCGTAACCGACGAGTCCGCTCAGCGAATTCCATCCGACCGGGCGAGGGTCTCCTGTCGGACCGAACCGCACATTTGGATTATGCAATCACACAGACCAGCATCGACCCTGGAAACCGTATGGACTCTGGACTTGAGTTTACCAGATTTCGCATGGTTCCCGCCCAGGAAATCCGTAAAGTCACGGGTAGGGAATCGAGGTCGAACTCCGGATGCAGGATCAGTCGTCGAGACGAGCAACCTCGCGACATGGCGTCGAGAATCCGGCGCCGTGCGATGACTCGGGACCAAGACTTCATGGAAACGATCAATGATGTGCTCTCGGCCGCGTGGGACGCCTTTCAGGCCGGCGACCTGGTTCGAGCCGAACGGCTCTATCGGACGATCGTCCAGCATAGCCCGGCGGTTGCCCACGCGTGGTACATGCTCGGAGCGGTCGAGCAGGTTCAGGGTCGGCTCGTCGAGGCGGTGGTCAACTATCAGGAGGCGATCCGGTGGTTGCCGGAGTTCCCCGAAGCTTGCAATAACCTGGGGGTCGCGCTCCATGCGATGGGCCGGAGCGACGAGGCCATCGCCTCGCTCCGGCGGCGCTGGCCCTCAAACCGGATTACGCCGAAGCCCACAACAACCTGGGCAACGCGTATCATGAGCGTGGGGTGCTCGGCGAGGCCGAGACGAATTATCGGCGGGCTGTGCAGCTCAGGCCGGACTACATTGAGGCCCTGAACAATCTTGGCAACGTGCTGCGCATCCAGGGGCGAATGGCCGAGGCGCTGGAGTGTTATGACCAAGCGCTGGATCTCCAGCCGGACCATGCCGACGTGCACCTGAGCCGGGCGATGGCCTGGCTCGAGCGGGGAGAGTTCGAGCGGGGATGGCCCGAGTACGAGTGGCGGCTGAAGTGCCAGCGATACGCGATACCGCCATTCCGCCGGCCGCCCTGGGACGGTAGCCCGCTCGAGGGTCGGACCATCCTCCTGTATGCCGACTATGGAGTGGGCGATGCCTTGCAGTTCATCCGATACGCGCCGCTCGTCCAACGGCGGGTCGGCCGGGTGATCGTCACCTGCGGGCGGCCGTTGGGCCGATTGCTGGCGACCTGTCCGGGCGTCGAGCGCGTCGTGAGCGAGGGGGACAGTTTGCCCGATTTCGAGGTGTACGCCCCGCTCATGAGCTTGCCCGGGATCTTCGGGACCACCCTGGCGACCATCCCCGCCGAAGTCCCCTACCTGGCCCCCGATGAGGGACTCGTCGAAACGTGGCACCGGCAGATGAACACCGCCGTTGGGCTGAGGATCGGGATTGTCTGGCAGGGAAATCCTCAGAACACGCGCGATCACATGCGGTCGTTTCGATTGGCCCAGCTCGAGCCGATTGCGCTCCGGCCCGGAATCCGTCTCTTCAGCCTGCAAAAAGGGCATGGGAGCGAACAGCTCGGGGAGATCGGGGGTCGCTTCGAATTGACTGACCTCAGCGGCGGCCTGGTCGACTTCCTGGATACCGCGGCGGCGATCGTGAACCTCGATCTGGTCATCGCCCCCGACACGGCCGTAGCGCACCTGGCCGGAGCGCTCGGCGTGCCCGTCTGGGTTGCGCTGCCGTTTGCCGCGGACTGGCGATGGATGTCCGGACGGGATGACAGTCCGTGGTATCCTACGATGAAACTCTTCCGCCAGCGACGCTGGGGAGAGTGGGACGAGGTGTTCGAGCGGATCGCGAGGGAGCTGGGGAGTGACTTGATGTAGGGTTGGCACTGCCCAAAGATCGTCACGCATGGATCGACTTGGGCTTGCGTTGTGTCCGCCAATGACGTACAACCACCCTTAATGCGATTCCTTGAAACCCCGATTTTTTCCGAGGCGATTGAGAACTTATTGGATCACGAGCGTTATCGTGCGCTTCAAGAAGCTTTGATTCTCCGTCCTGATGAAGGTGCCGTGATTCCGAAGAGCGGCGGTTTGCGTAAGATTCGGTGGGCACTTGCTGGCAGGGGCAAGCGGGGAGGATGCCGGATTATCTACTACTGGGATGGCCCGACCGAGACGTTCTACATGTTATATGCCTATAGTAAGAACGAGGCAGAAAACATCACGATCGGGCAACTGCGAATCCTGAACCGACTGGTACAAGAGGAATTCCGATGAAGAAACACGATTTTGATCGATTAGTCGCCAGCGTGCGACAAGCCGGCGCCATTCGGAGAGGTGAGCTAGAGCCGAGTCGGACGACCGAGTTTGCACCGATAGATATCAAGGGGATCCGGAAGCAGTTGGACAAGTCACAATCGGAATTCGCCTTGATGATCGGTGTGAGTCTTTCCACCCTGCAGAACTGGGAACAAGGCCGGCGACGGCCCGATGGACCGGCGCGGGCCTTGCTCAAGGTGGCGGCCGAAAATCCCGACGTCGTCGCGGCATCATTGGCACAGCGAGGATCAAGCGTGACCACTTCCGCTTCTGGCACTCGGTCGAAAACGTGACCGATCGACTGTGGATCCCGAGGGAAGGGCCACTGGCCTGTTCCCCATTTCTTGGTCCAGTCATAATGGGAATCTATTCATGCGCTTCAGTCTTGGGGACTTTGGCGATAAGAGTTAAATCCAGGAGCTCTGTGTCCCGACGTGCGAACTCGCCCGAACGTGTATCTTCTCCAAGTCAAAGCGCCTTATGTGCCCCCGTTCCTCCTTGCGATAGATGTCGGCCCGTCACGACAGTCCGTGGTCTCTTACGATGAAACGGTTCCGCCAGCAGCGTTGGGGAGACTGGGGCGAGATGTTCGAGCGCATGGCGGCAGAGCTCGAAAACGATGTCGGCGCACGAATCTGACGGTCAATCGCCACGGTCGGCAGGCGTGAGCCAGCGGTGCCAAGGACCGCCGAGACGGTCAACGATATATCGGGAGAGCCACCAAACCCCGGCGATCCAGAATGGCACGACGATCCGCTCGGCGTTCAGATCATACGCCGGCCACTCGGACCGCATCAGGTACAAATAGCCCAGCCAGAGAAGGGTGAGGACCAGTCCGATACCGGGCCCGGGCCATTCGGTCCAGGGCCGTCCCTTGGACTCGCGAGCCCTCCAATCCTTGAGCGCCGCCGTCGCAGGGATCCCGAAGAGCAGGCCCGATGGTAAGAACCATAGGTACTTGCGGATCTCCAGCCAGGCCCAAAAGAGGGGCGGGGAAGTCGACTCGATCGCCGGAGAAGGGAGCAGCCAAGGGCCCTCAAGCGCGAACACACGACTTGGCCCCCACATCAGGGCGAGGAACGAGGCTACGAGGATCATTGTCTTCAACCCGTGAGGCAACGCCCGGCGCATCAGCCCGAGTCCGGCGAGACCGACCAGGAAAACCACCGTACCGATGGCGCAGATGATCCATCGGCCTTCACCAAATGTCAGGTCTGGCCAATTCGGCAACCATCGGTTGACCAGATCATCGATATTCGGGAGGGCCTCGCGGAATACCAGCAGACCGAGCAGGATCGCGACCCATTCCGCCGGACGAGCAGGCCGGCGAAATGTCGTCTGGCGGACCAGGACCACGACGGCCGTGGCCAGTGCCATGGCCAGGAGAATCTCGATGGACCACCAGGCCACAACCACCCAGACGGGGATCACGATGTTCATCGAAGGGAGCGGCATCGGTGGATTCTGGCGCGATGCGAACGCGAACCCGAATCCGGCGACCATCGCCAGGCAGTCCGCGAGGGTCACGGAGCGTGACTCGGGCCGCCTCTCGGTACCGCCGCCATTCTCTACGGTTCGCTCTTGCGATTCGGCCATCAAGGTTCACCGCGACGGAGGCTTGGGGCGGATCACGGCCTGGCCGCCTCCGGTTTTTTGCCCTTGATCATCTCTTCCATCACGGCTTCCCTCTTGCGGGCTTCCTCGAGTGTCGGGACGTTCAGCTCACGGCGTAGGGCGTCGGTGACGCCCGGCCCGACCTCGTGGAGCCGCATCGGCTGATCCGGGCCGTTGGAGCGGTATTGGGTTCCGAACCGTTGGGGTCGTCCGATGTTCATCAGAAAACGGTCCTCGGTGGCGGCCGCGAGCCAGCGAGCGTCGTAATCTCCCTTGGACAAGGCCACCACGCAGAACTCGTGCGCCAGCAAGTAGTCCTCCGCGCGCGAGGAATGTTGCAAAACCATCGCAGCGCGGTAGAAGTCCTTGCCGGTGTGCAGCGCCGCCCGTCTCGTAGAGGTTCTTGACCCGGGCCGCGCGCGCCTTGTCACGCGGCCCGACGACGGACCAGTCGATCGGCTTGCCGCCGCCGGGCATCCGGTCGCCTTGATCCTCCGCGTAGATCCTGGCCAGCTCGTCGAGGTCTCGCGGCGCCTGCGAATCGTCTCCCGAAGATCGTGCCGAGGCCACCCCGCCGGGGCCGCCGGCAACGCATCGCGCGAGGAGGATTCCGAGGACCACGCCCACCACCAGATCCCGGCCGACATGCATCAGGCTTCTCCTTCGAGGAAGAGGTTAACTTACTTCGCCCGCCGGGCTTCCTCGGACGTCTTTACAGCCGGCGCGGGACGTCCGTCCTTGTGATTGGCACCCCTGGACTTCGGGTCCAGCCGAATGGCGTTACCTTCGAGATACGTCTTGAACGCATCCGCTTTGCCCGGGGGTGCGATCTCGAACTTGATCCGGACCATCTCACCCTTTCCCCGTGCGTACGACAAGCGAAAACGAGGGCTGGCCGGGGCGATATCGCCAAGGAAGGTGAGCGTCTGTTGATCCTGCGAAAATGTCGCCGTGTAATTGATGACATGGCCTTCGTTGTCGAAGTAAATCGCTCGAGTCGGCCCGCCGCTCTCGCCCCGGTAAATCACCATGAGGTCTTCGTGCGTAAATGCCGGTCGGCCCGGCGTCGCGGGATACTCGGAACGGTTTCTCCGCACGAGCACTTTCTCCTGGAGGTCCCAGGCGAATGAGTATCCGCCCGACCCTTTCCCCGGTTCCCCACTTCCCTCTCCCACCCAGTCGCCCACGAGGAATCGGTACGGCTTCCAAGGATCGTCGTCGGCCGATGCGTCCGTGGTTCCGGCCGAAACCATCACGAGCACGATCGCCCAAGTCGTCCATTTGACGGGCATCTTTTCTCTCCTCAAGAAGAGCCAGTGGCTGCCGAAACCCCGGCTCGATACGATACAAGGCAACAGGACGGCATTGCAACGCGCGGTTTGCCATCGAGACTGAACGTGATCACCGACGTGACTCAAGCACGCAGACCAGCACCGGCCTGGGCCGTCACCCTGGGCCGCCTCAACGCGCACGGGATGTACGACCTGGGCGGTGGGCCGCGCCCGTGGAAGCTGGCCTGGGTGATCGACTTCCAGAAGACCGGGACATTCCCTCTCCTCGGTCTGCTCATCGCCTGGTACCACAACACCAGTACGGCGGCCTGGGTCTACCTGGCGATGCACGGCAGCTACGGGCTGGTCTGGATGGTCAAGGACCTGGCGTTCCCCGACCCGACCTGGCAGCGCCGCGTCACCATTGCCTCCGGCCTCTACGCCTTCCTCGGCGTGCTGATCTGGTACTGGGTGTTCGGCTGGCTGCTGATCTCGGTCACTTCGAAGCCGACCTATCCGCTGCCGGATCACGCCTGGTTCGCCTTATGCATTAGCCTCTGCATCCTGGGCTCCGTGATCATGATCGCCGCGGATGCGCAGAAGTCCTTCACGCTTCGCGTCCGCCGAGGGCTGATCACCGACGGGATGTACCGATACATCCGCCACCCGAACTACCTCGGCGAGATGATGATCTACGGCAGCTTTGCGATGATGGTGTGGCACTGGCTGCCAGTCGTCGTGCTGGCGTTTGTCTGGACCGGGCTGTTCGCGGTCAACATGATCAACATCGAGGCCAGCCTGTCGCGCTATCCCGAGTGGGCGGAGTACAAGCGACGCTCGTGGTGGCTGCTGCCCCCGATCCTTTAGAACCTCGAAACTTGCTCCTCGACGCTTGTCGCACGAGGCGGCAGGGGTCCAATCCCGGTCCGTTTTGCCCTCCTCGAAAAACGGGGAGACAGGCACCTCGATGACTCGGAGCCAATCCCCTTTCTCTTAGGGACTCTCAACGGCGGGATCGGTTGTGGTTCGGCGGCTCTGCAAGGCCTCAAGTTGCTTGATGAAGAGTTCCAGGCTCGGATTCCGGTTCTGAAGCTGAATCAACGTCTTTCGCTTCCGGTAGCCACTCGACGCTTTTTCATAGGCGCGAGGGAACTTGTTCTCCCCGGCAGAAAGGGCATCTTGGTTCGCTTTCCGTAACGCCTGGTTCGCCGATTCGAGGCATCCGGTGATCTTTGCGGCTTTTCTCTTATCGTGGAGAAACGGAAGGAGCCAGCACTCGATCGAATCCACTGCGATCGCGAACAGGATTCGGTGGGCGTTGGCCTGGAAGAAGCTGTCGTCGATGTCCTGTTTGAGTCGGGTAACGGCCCGATCAACTCGGTCCGAGACCGAAAGCTCCTTCCCTTTTTCTCGTCTCGGCACGTCGAAGCCAGGTTCCTCTTGCACGTCAGTATCGATGTGGATGACGAGATAATCGTTGAACTGAAGGGCGTTTTCGGGATCCTTTCGCTTCAGGCTCTTGAACACATGCCCCCATCCGGCAGGCGTCTCGGTCAAGGGGCGAGGAGGCTGAATGAACCGAATCTCCGGCTCGTCGTCCTGGTCCTCAAGAAAGTCGAGCAGGATGTTCTCGATGACCGTCTGATCGGTCGGACCTTCGGCGATGATCGCGAATGTGAGCACTCTCCACCTCATCGTTGAGGGGTCAGAAGTTTTTCGGCAGCCCGCCGATGTAACCGCGCAGGAATGCTTCTGACAGGCTCACCGGGAGTTGGCCCGCGCTTGGCTTCGGCGCATCCACGCGACGGACGCGGGTATGCCCGTTCTTGTTCCGATCCACGACGAACAGCCGCTGCTCTTCGTCATAAAGGTTGAGGCCATCGAGGACTGCCGGGTTGTGGGTCGTGAGGATGACTTGCTTGTCAAACTCCTTCGCGAGCAGTGCGAGCTGTTGTAACAGGGCGATGCACAACTTGGGGTTGAGGGAGGTATCGACGTTATCGATCGCGAAAAAGGCTGGCGTTTCCGGGCTGATCACGAGCGTGAGGTAGAAGAGGAGAAAGAGGAATCCTTCGTTTGCGCTCCGCTGGTCGAACAAGGCGCCCTCCGAGAGGTAGCGGTCCTGAATCCTGATGGTTCGCTCGCCCGGACTGAGATTCTCGGGGATCACGAAGGTCTCAAACCAATCGATCAACTTCAACGTCTCCCTGATTCTTTCCAGGCGGTCTCTGTGCATTTCCGAATCAAGCCCCTTCAGATGAGCGAACAGACCTTCTCCCCGGATTCCGAGGGGGAGGATCTGTCCTTCAGCCTGGAAAGTGCGGAGGGCGGAGTTCTCGGGCGCATACACGAGGAATTCGGGAAGTGTTCCGGCCGGCTGAATGCGAAAACGTTCAGCGATTTGAGCAATTACACGATCTAGCACTTCGGGCGGTAGTTGAGCTTTCTGCGCAAAATCCGAAGTCCTTAGACGAGCGATGATCTCTGGCAATAGTATCGAGCGCAACTGCTCCCATTTGGGATAGGACGCCGTCTCATCTGCGACCAATTCGCACTCGAATGCGACCTTCTTGTCTCCCTCGAGCGAGATCTTGATGGGTTCGCTGGACGTAACAATTTTCTCGATCGTGGGCTTCTGGTCTTTCTGGAACGAGATCTGATTGGCTTCGCGAGCTGACGGGAGAGCGTCGAAGGCCGAGCGCATAAAACGCGTCTCGGTCACCCGGATGCCTCTCGAAACCAGGAACTCGTTCTCCAATTTGTTCTGGGCGGCGGCGGCGGCGAGGGCGATCGCCTCCAATATATTACTCTTGCCGCTGCCATTCGCGCCGATGAGAACGGTGAGACGTCCTAGATCCAAGGTGAGATTCGGTATAGATTTACAGTTTTCGACACGAACTTTGCGGATCATTTCCAGTGCCCTGTTCGAGAAACTCACAGGGTGGGTGAAGACCCGCCAAGAATCAGCCCGAGACTGGTGGGTTTCACCCACCCTACAAAGGCCGGATAGCCTTCTCGGGCCGTTCTAGGCAGGTACGCGCTCACTTCGCCGACGGGGTCTCCGCCGGCTTCTTCACCGGTTCGGGCTTGCCGTCCTTAGGCTCGACGACCTTGTACTCCTGGTCGACCTTGAGGTTCTCCAGCCGGGTCACGATGCCCGAGGGCCACCGGATCTCGACCTTCTTGACGACGTCCACGGGCCCGACGCCGACCAGCACGCGCGGGTCGTTCGTGCCCTGGAGGCTGTAACCGCTCTTGCGCTGGCGATGGATCGTCCGCTCGGGCTTCATCACCTCCTCGGTAGTCTCCTTCCCATCCGCTTCTCGCTTGGTCACGCGGTGGAGCGACGGCTCGGCGGTCGTGAGCTGAAGCTTCGTGCCGATGGCGTCGCGGTTGCTCCGCGTTCCCTGGAGATTGAAGCGGATCCAATGGTTGGTGGACTTGGTGTCGTTGCGGAGCAGGGCCGGGGCGCCGTCCTTGTGGTTGATGACGATGTCGATGTCTCCGTCGTTGTCCAGGTCACCGAACGTGGCGCCTCGGGCCACGTGCTTGGTGTCGAAGTAGGTTCCCGCGTCCCGGGTCGCCAGCCGGAACCGCTTCCCCTTGAGGTTGCGGAACAACAGCGGGAGCTCCTCGTAATCGACCGGCTGGTCGAGCATCTTGCGGTTGTTGTCCACGTGCCCATTGGCCACGAAGCAATCGGGCCAGCCGTCGTTGTCGAAGTCCGCCAGCGCGCAGCCCCAGCCGACCCATGGCATCGAGTCGGCGGCCAGGCCGAAGAAGGCCGTGTTGTCGTAGAACACCCCGTTGCCGAAGTTCTGGTAGAGGGTGTTGTACTCGTTGGCGAAATTGGTGACGAACAGCTCGGGCAGGCCGTCGCCGTTGACGTCCTCGGCGTCCACCCCCATCCCCGATTGTGCCTGACCGTTGACGTCGTAGGCGGCCGATGACGAGTCGGTGGCGTCGTCGAAGGTCCCGTCGCCGCGGTTGAGGTACAGGAAGTTCGGGTTCATGTCGTTGGCGACGTAGATATCGATCAGGCCGTCGTCGTTGACGTCGGCGGCGACCACCCCGAAGCCGTGCCCATCGTCGCGGGGCTTGGGTACCCGCTTCTTCGTCTTGGCCTTGGTCGCCGGGTCATCCACCTCTTCCTCGGTCGTGAAGACTTTATCCAGCACATTGGTGAAGGTCAGGTTGCGGTTGTTGTGATAGAAGAGGTGCCGAGTCGTTTTGATCGTCCGCGGCGACGAGTAGAGCCACACCTTCTTCTGCGGATCGCCCACGCGCTGATGGTCGTCGGGGTACTTCCAGATGCCGTAGTTGGTCACGTAAATGTCGAGATATCCATCGTTATCGTAATCGAGCATCGCGCCGCCGGACGACCAGTTCGGCGCGTCGACGCCGGCCGACTTGCTGATGTCCTTGAACGTGCCGTTGCCGTTGTTGAGGTACAGGACGTTGCTGCCGTAGACGCAGAGGAAGACGTCCTGGTCGCCGTCGTTGTCGATGTCACCGGCGATGATCCCATGGCAGAAGCCGCGATATCCCAGGCCCGATGCCTCGGTCATGTCCTGGAAGTGGCCGTTGCCCAGGTTCTTGAAGAGCCGGTTGGGTCCCTTCTCGGCCGTGCCCAGGGGCAATAGCGTGGCGGTGGCGAAATAGATGTCGAGCCGCCCGTCGTTGTCGTAATCGAACACGGCAACCCCCGACCCGTTGGCCGTCGGGAAGTGCTTGTCCTCAGTCATGCCCGAGAAGTGCACGAAATCCAGCCCCGCTTCCTGCGCGATCTCGGCGAAGCGGAACGGGCTCGATTCCGTCTGCTTGCTCATCACGATCGGTGCGAACGACTGCATCCGGTCGCCCGCGATCGACGCCCCTTTCTTCCCATCGAGCGGATTGCCCGCCGTCCCATCGCCGGGATTGCCAACGCCCCCCACGCCGGTCTTCGGGTTCGCCTCGACGTTCGAGGACGGCCCACCTTTGTTCGGCGCGGACGAGATGTTTGACTCACAACCCGAAGCCGTGAATACCGTCACCATCACCCCGAGCGCACACAACCGTCGGATCGACGCCCCGCATCGCGTCGGACACCTCTGGCACATCGCAGTTCCTCCTAAGCTGGTTTCTTACCGCAGACAATGATTCGATGATTGATTGATCGAAAGATCGATGAGTTCGCGTGCCGTCGGCACGTGATCCATGCCCGGAAGGGATGAACAGATGGGCCGGCACGGGAGTGCTCCTGATTGTAGCATGGGGAGCCGCCCTCTGTCTCGTAGGGCCGATGGTGACTTGGAGAAGGGGTGCAGTGATACGATTCTGTACAGATTGCGGACTCTGCCTGATCTATTGATGTTTTGGGTGGCCTGGAGAAAATAAGTCGAAATCGGCAAGACGCGTGGAATCTGGAAAGAGTTGAAGAGACTGCCAGGACGATGATAGGTATGCCCTTTGCGAGGTGAACAACCACTTTTTTCCTGGAAGGGCGAGGCTCCCTCCGAGCCTCTCCACTTCAAGCCCGGTGCTGGCCGGATGGGATCTCGTCTCCTTGACGGAGATCGACTTCGCCCACGGGAGGGCTCTGACGGGCTTGTGAACTGAAGCGACAGCCTGACGACGGAGACGACACATGCCTCGAATGACAAGGCTGATATCGGCGCTGGGGATCCTGGGAGCGATGGGTCTGGGATGGGGATGGGCCAGGGCACTGGCCGCACCGGCTGCGCCGTCTTATCTGGGGATCGAGCGGACGATCGAGTCGATCCGCAAGGAATGGGCGAAGCCGGGCGCGCCGGGAGTGCCCAACGCGGAGCAATGGAACGCGCAGCTCGACGCCTTGATGCAGAACCTGCACGCTTATGCCAAGGCGGATCAGGATTCGACCCGTCTGACCGCATTGAATCAGGTATCTCAGATCGCGGACACGCTGACGACGGCGACCTGGGAGCCCGCGGCGCAGTTGCGGGAGGACGTGCAGCAATGGCTGCGGCCTCGGCTCCGCCTGGCGCAGGCGCGCCATCGACTGACCGAGACGGTGCAAGCCCTCCCCGCCGCGACGGATCCGAAGATCCGCGCCAACCGCTCGCGATGGATCGACTTCACCCAGGACGACCTGGGTCGTGCCTTGCGCGACTACGACGCCGCCGACTCCGTCGCCCAGCGCCAGTCCGCCCTGCGGCGGATCCACGAGCTGCTGGATGAGCTCAACCTGCGGAATCAGGGCCAGGGCTGGGAGCCGTCGCTGGAGCTCTCCTCCGCGGTCCAGGACCTGTTCCTTCGGCCCAACCTGGACATCGCCGCCGACGTGGCGACGGTCGCGCCGGTGCTCGATGCAACCCTGGTCCAGACCGGTCCCGTCACGCGCAAGGGCTATACGTCGATGGTGACCGCCGGTCCCAAGACGGGCTTCGGCCTCCTGCCCAGCGACGACGGCATCGCCTTCTACAACAGCCAGTCGATGGTCAGTGTCACTCCGATCTGGGACTTCCAGCAGCAGATGGCCCAGGACCCGCGCGGCCGTCGGGCCACGAAGCTCTACGAGTTCAACGCTACGACCTATGACTGGTCCAACCTGACGATCACCGCCGTCCTGAGACCCTCCGGCCTGTCGCTGATCCCTTCGGCCACCCACGGCATCAACGCGTCGATCGGCTCGGCGCCGGAGTGCGGGGGAGGGTTCGGTCGCACCGTCGCCGGGCTCATCGGCATGAACCAGCAGAAGATCACGAACAAGGTCTATGAGGGGGCACTTCCCAAGTTCCAGTCGCAGATCCCGGCCGAGGCCGCCGAGGAGACCCAGGAGCGGATCGCCCAGCAGATGGCGGAGCGCAATGCCGACCTCCAGTCCAAGTACCTGATCGGTAACAACACCGTCGCCGTCCGCGAATTCTTGATCAAGGACGTGTCGATGCGGTCGCGGCCCGAAGCCGTCTTCGTCGCAGGTCTGTTCGAGTGGCGTGGCGCGCCGGGCCAGCAGGGCGCCGACACCCCGCAGCCTCGAAAGCTCGCCACGACGATCGACCAGGGCGTCACGGCCGACCTCCACCTCGGCTCGCTCTTGACCAGCGCGGCCAGCGGATTCTGGCAGCAGGACGGGGTCAAGTCCGTGCAGAACCTGATGATCGTCACCAAGGCCGTTCCGCCCGGCACGCCGCCCCGCGATGCCGCGACCGTCACGCGGAACGTCGACTTCGCGACCTACCTCAAGGCCGTCGACGCGGCCCGCAATGCCAAGGACTCGCGCGTGATGGCCATGCGGGTCCTTCGCCCGCAACAGCCTCCGGTCCTCAGCTCCGACGCGCGAGGGTTCCTCGTCGTCGTCGTCCACGACCTCCAGGTCGAGGTCCCCGCCCCGGCTGAGCAGGCCGCCCAGAACATGCTCGGCGTCGCCGCCAAGGTTCTCCGGATCAAGGTGCCCGTCACCGAAGTGGCCATCTCGTACCAGCTTGATACCTCCACGCCATCGGCCCCGAGGATCCGCGGCAAGATCGAGGAATTCAACACCGGTACCAATCACGAGGTCATCGCCATCAACGACGACGAGAACAAGGGGACACCGTTGACCCGGTTCACCAGCGCATTCGTCATGGGCACCATGGCCGCCAAGATCCGCACCCAGACGATCGACGTGGCACTCGACCAGCTCAAGCTGCCGGGGTTCGCGATTCATGACGTCTCGCCGCTGGATCCATCGGGATGGATGCGCGTCAACCTGGTCCGAACCGCGGCCACCCCGGCACCCGGAAGCGAGCCGGCGCAGGACGTGCGGCCTGAGCCGGTCAAAGGCACCGAACCAACAGCGAACGCCGCACCATTGGGAACGACCGCGCCTCCGGTTGCCACGCTCGACGCCGTCGCGCCGCGCTGAAGCCAGGGCAGGGGAGATGCCGACGCGGGCGGGTGTCAATCGGTCCCCGCCAGCGTCCTCCGGACATCAACCCCTATCCAGCACACGGTACCCAGGCCGTAAGCGACCCCGAGGATGATGAAAGGTGCTTTGAGGTAATCCCACTGGAAGAGCTGGCCGATGATGAGGACCTCGATGGCCGCCATGAAGCTGCCCATCATGTTCATGGCGCCGGAGAGGACGCCGGTGTAACGTTCGCCGATGTCGGCGGCGGCCGCCCAGGCCGGCGCCATCGCAAGGTCATTCCCGAAGAACGCGAGAGCGAGCAGGAAACCCAGCATCGGGACGTTGTCCACATAAGGAACGGCGACGATCGCGAGACCGGCCAAAGTCAGGCCGGTCGCGCCGACGATCCGACGACCCCACTGCGTTCCCCAACGCCGGATGATGGCGTCGGAGAACCATCCGCCCACGAAGCAAGCCACCACCCCGAACGCGAAGGGTAACCCCGACAGCCAGCTCATCGTCGTCGAATCGAGGTGACGGTGGTTCTTCAGGTAGGTGGGCAGCAGCGCGATGTAGAAATTGCCGCTGAAGCCCAGAAAGCCATACATCCAGCAGAGCGCCAGACGCTCGGCGACCGCAGCATTCGCGACCAGGGCACCGCGCCATGGCCATGTGCGGCGTGGGCCGACCGCCCGGCAGCGATCAGCATTCGCTCCTGCCGATTGACCTGCGACATCTCCTCGGGTTGGTTCCGGAACCAGGGCCAGAATGCCAGGCACCAGACGAGTCCCACGCTCGCTACCAGCACCAGGGCGACCTTCCAGTCGCTGATGGCCTGGAACAGCCAGACGATCAGGATCGGAGCCAGGAAGCCGCCGACCCGGCTGGACATCCAGACCGCTCCCTGGGCCGAGCCCCGTTCGGTCGTCGGCATCCAGTCGGCGATCATCCGCGAGATCACCGGGAACGTCCCTGCCTGGAGGGCTCCGAAGAGGAATCGGAGGACCATGAGGAAGGCGAAGATCACGATCGCCTCGTTCGGCAGGAAGCCCGCCAGCGCCAGCAAGGCGGTGGTAGTCGAGCCGCCCACGATGATCGCCGCCAGGACGTTCCGCACGCCGAACCGATCGCCGAGGAAACCCCAGGGCATCTCGAAGATGCCGTAGCCGACCATGAACGCGGCCATCAGCCAGCCGATGCGGGCGTCGCTCAACTTCAGGGTCGTCTGGAGCTCGGCCACGACCGTCCCGAATCCGACCCGGTGGATATAAGTGATGACGGCCAGGCTGCACGCCGCGGCCAGCACCTGGTATCGGACCTTCGTCGGTCGGCTCGCGTCGAGGTCGGCATCCAGGTTCGTGGTCGCGAGGGCAGAGTCTTCCGGAAGGTTGTCGTTCATCGGCGGCTCGGCGAGGATGGGCGATTGGGACGCAAAGTACCGAAGATCATAGCCTTGCGGCAGGGGGTTGTAAACCGAAGGCTGGAATCCTCCGCCACGTGCCACGTGCCCCTGGCACCATGGACCACGATCCTCCGCGCCGAGCGTGGAGACGGCCCGCAGCCCCGCGGCTCCCGCTTCAGGGCCCAGGACAGCCCGGCTGGAGAAGGGTCTTCGCTCTCGAGAGGGCCATAATTGGCCATAAAAATAATAATATATATATTTATATATATTGTGACCAATTTGCGAATTCTCGAGAAAAACCAACGCCAGAAGGAGCGCATGCAGAAGAAGGCCCGCCCGGCAGGTTCTGGCGATCTGGGGAGGATCTCAGGGTGCGGCCGCCTCACGGCATCGTGGTCTGCCGCGACTGGTCGCGGCACAACGTCGAGGACACCTGCCCCGCGGACTCGGGTGCTCGAACTGGCCGGGCGTAGCCGCGCGGCGCGAACGACGCGGCGGCGTACCGATTTGGAGCGATGAAACCGTCGGCTGCGCAACAACCCGACAAGGAGTTCGTGGGAGATTCCCACTTGACCACTATCCCCCGTGAACGTATGCTGGAATCGGTGGTGCAGGACAGAAAGGAATGGAGATGGGCCAGGAAACGAGATCGACGGATGCGAAGGGCCGGGTCAGCCTGCCCAAAGCGTTCGCCAATGCGACGATCATCATCGAGCAGTTGAGCGAGAATGAGCTGCGCATTCGCAAGGCGCGCGTGATCCCCGAGGACGAGATTCGTTTCTCGGAGGACGCGCCGATCGTCCTTTCGGATCCGGAGCGCGAGCGGTTCTTGCACGCACTCGATCATCCGCCGAAGCCCAACGCCGCCCTGCGGCGCCTCATGGTGGGGAAGGCCAAGACGCGTGGATGAGTGGCGGATCGAGCGACTCGATCGCGGGCATGTGCGGGAGGGCTTCGACTGCGGCAAGCCTTCGCTTAATGAGTTCCTGCACGCGCTCGTCGGCCAATACGAGAAGCGGAACCTGGGACGGACCTATGTCGCGCTCCAGGAAGGTGAGCGGCGAGTGCTGGGCTACTACACCCTGGCGAGCGGGGGGATCGGCGTAGCGAGCCTGCCCGTGCAACAGGTCAAGAAGCTTCCTCGGCACGCCGTGCCGGTCGTTCTGCTCGCGCGTCTGGCGGTCGATCGAAGCGTCCAAAGAAGAGGCTTGGGCGGCGTCCTCCTCCGGGATGCCTTGACACGATCGCTCGACATCTCGGAGAAGCTCGGCGTCCATTCGGCGGTCGTCGATGCACTCGACGCTGAGGCCAAGGCGTTCTATGAGCGATACGGATTCTTGTCGCTGACGGACAACCCAATGCGGCTATTCCTTCCCCTGAGCACCATCCGGGCGGTCGCGAAGCCGTAGTAAGAGTCGCGGGAGAGCGGCTCCGTGCTGCGGGCCTGGGAGTTGGAGGCTGGTGATCGCGCGCCACCTCGTTTCAGTGGGACAGTTTGACCTGACCCGTTACGGTGATCGAACAAATTACCGTTCGACCCGGATCCCGAGTATGCTGGAGATGAGCGGGACTGAGACCCGTAGTGAACTCGGGCGCCGTCATCGGCGGAAAATCGCGCAAGCCTTACGGAATCCGCTCGGCTGGGATGTGTCTGTTGTGGTCTGTGCCTTTTCCTCCCAAGGTCACCGGATTCGCCATTCGTTTCACAGGGTACAGGAACCGGCCGATTTCATCGGGCCGCGATCGACTCGGTTGCCTGACTCATGCCTGTTCCCCGTGGCGCCGACGAATGTGATATCCTTCGCGAGATGAGGTTCGACGTCGCCCATCATCGCGTGCAGGGGATACCAGGTCTGTACCGAGGTCGTCACGAGTGATCAATACTTCCATCATGCGACTCCTCGGCGCGCCGGTCGAGATCCGGGCGCGCCGGCTGGCGCGGGCGTTCCTCGACCAGACCCATCGGGCCGCCGAGGTGCAGCGCGACCTGCTCCTGCGACGGATCGCCCGGCACGCCGACAGCCAGTTCGGCCGCGACCATCATTTCGGTGAGATCCGTACGCCGGCCGACTTCCGCCGTCGCGTGCCCATCGGCTCTTACGATCGCATGGAGCCGTACATCGACCGGGTACGTCATGGCGACCTGGGCGCCCTGTTCGGTCCCGGGACCGAGGTCTTGATGTTCGCCATGACGTCGGGGACGACCAACCGTCCCAAGACGATCCCCGTGACCCGCGAGTCGCTGCGCGATTATCGTGAGGGATGGACGACCTGGGGCATCATGGCTTTCGACGCCCATCCTGCGATCCTCCGCTATGGCCTCCGCCCGATCCTCCAGTTGGCCAGCGACTGGCGCGAGAGCGTCACGCCCGCGGGGATTCCCTGCGGCGCGATCACGGGGCTGACGGCCCATATCCAGAACCTGCTGGTCCGGACGACGTATTGCATGCCGGCGGTCGCGTCGCGGATCAAGGACATCGAGTCGAAGTACTACGTGGCCCTGCGGTTCTCGGTGTATCGCAACCTGGGCACGATCATCGCCGCCAATCCCAGCACGATCCTGTCCATGGCCCGGCTGGGCGACCGCGAGAAAGCCTTGCTGATCCGCGACCTGTTCGACGGCACCATCGACGCCCGCTGGGACATCTCTCCGGAGATCCGGCGGGCGCTCCGGCTCAGGACACGGATCCGCCATCGGCGTGCCGCCCGCAGGCTGGAACGGATCGTCGAACGAACCGGACGGCTCCTGCCGAAAGACTACTGGCCCAGGCTCGACTTCCTGTCAAACTGGATGGGCGGGACGATGAAGGCGTACCTCCGCGGTTATCCCGAGTTCTTCGGCGAGACGCCGGTGCGCGACGTCGGGCTGATCGCGTCGGAAGGGCGGATGACGATCCCGATCGAAGACGGGACACCCGCGGGCTTGCTGGACATCCGCTACCATTATTTCGAGTTCATCCCGGAGGATCAGGCCGAGAGTGCGGAGCCGGAGACGGTCGAGGCGCACGAGTTGATCGAGGGGCGCAATTACTTCATCGTCCTGACCACCGCCGGGGGACTCTACCGATACAACATCTCCGACCTGGTCCGTTGCGTCGGCTACCGCGGCTCGACGCCGCTGATCGAATTCCTGAACAAAGGGGCGCACTACTCGAGCTTGACCGGCGAGAAGCTCTCCGAGCATCAGGTGATCGCCGCCGTGCAGGCCGCCCAGCGGATCGCCGGCTTCACGCTCAAGTCATACCTGCTCCTTCCCTCCTGGGCCGACCCGCCCCACTACGCCCTGCTCGTCGAAGAAGACGACCTGACCGGCCCTGCGGCCGTGGAACGGCTCGCCGCAGCCGTGGAACAGGAACTCCGCCGGCAAAACCTCGAATACGCGAACCGGCAGGATACCCGCAGACTCGGCCCAGTCCACATCCTCGCGATTCCCCTTGGATCCTGGGCTGAATTCCAGAAGCGACGACTCGCTAAAAGTGGAGGTACGGTCGAACAATACAAACAGCCGCACCTGATTCCCGACCTCGGCCAGATCGACCGCTTCCTCCGCCCCGAGACCGTCGGCTGATGACGAGTTCGGCTTGCCGGGATCGTGAGGATCTGGTATTGCCTCCCGGCTAAGCGTCTGTTCCCAAAGCCCCGGAGGGGTGACCGGACGTAGGCAGGGGCATAAGCCCCTGGACGATCTTCCTCCAACGGAGTCTCCTCGTCCAAGGGCTCACGGCCTGGCTACGCGTTTCCGCCCCCATTCGGGGGCTCGGGAAGGGACTTATGGAACAGACTGTAAGCGGCTGCTCGGCATTTCGGCCTGAGAACAAAGGAATCCCAGGTAGGTCAGGCTTTCCAGGCTGACGAAACCGGGAAGTCAGGCTGGAAAGCCTGACCTACGTTGAGGACGAGTGCCGGCTGGAGTGATGATCCCCAAGGAGGGGAGCAGGAAGCCATGTTCAGAGCAAGGGAGGGCGCCCACCCGCCGTGGCCGCGGATCCTGGCATGCCTGGGGCTGGCTCTCAGCTCGATGGAGTTCGGCTGCTCTACGATGACGGGCCTGCGCTCGGACGGGACAGGCGATCGTCCTGGTTGGCTAGGCCTCTGGGACCACTCCCAACCCGCTCTCGACCCGGCGGCCGACTATTATGCCCGGTACATGCACGCGGCCAAGGAGCGGGCCGATGCGCTGGCCAAACGGTCGGCCGATTCGGCAAGTCGGATTCGTGGCGATGGTGCAACAGCCCAGGACCCGCAGGATGAGGCGCAGCTCGCGTCCCTGGCCGGGGACGAGATGCGTGCCCGCGCGCGCCGGAGGACCGATCCGGCTCGAGACGAGGCGATCCAGGTCACTCTGGGGCCGCCGGAGCCCCTCCCCGCA
Source organism: uncultured Planctomycetota bacterium (assembly GCA_963845755.1). GTDB lineage: Bacteria > Planctomycetota > Planctomycetia > Isosphaerales > Isosphaeraceae > CAWJTV01. The sequence goes on along the minus strand of CAWJTV010000003.1, from coordinate 109,772 downwards.
CTCGCCGACCCGCCCCAGCCCGAGGAAGCGCCGTTTCGTTTGGCCCGGGAGGAGGGCGAGGCTCCGTCCGAGCCCTCCTTAACCGGGGACGGGCGCGAAGGCGCGGCAGGAGTCTCGCCTGCCCAGTTCGCTCCGATATCGATGAACGAAACGGTCCTGGAGCCGGAGGAGGCCGATCCGGCCTCCGCGCAGCAGCTCGCCCACCAGCCGGTGGAGGATCCCCGCAACCCGCGAGACGTTCCGGAGCCCCGCCCGGCTCCCCCGCCGAAGCGCCCGGCTCGCGCGCGTCCCCCGACGGTGCGGCCATCCTCGCCCAGAGCGCGGCCAAGTTGCGATCCCTCGCCACCTACCAGGTCAAAATCGCGCGAATCGAGCGCGTCGGCGGTCAGCTTCAGCCCGAGGAACAGATCCTCCTGAGCATCCGCCGCGACCCCAAGGCGGTCCGTCTGGAATGGACGGACGGTCCGAATCAGGGGCGAGAGGTCATCTACTCCACCCGCATCGATGCGCGCTCGCTCTTCGTCCACATGCCGAAGACCGCGATCCCCCTCCCCACGATGAAGATCGCGGTCGATAGCCCCCTGATCATGAAGAACAGCCGGCACTCGATCGCCGAAGCGGGCCTCGATACCATCATCGAGAACCTCCAGAAGGCCCAGGATGGCTCCCAGCAGAAAGTTCTCGGCCGACTCGACTATCGCGGCGTCGAGAAACCACCGGGCCTCAATCGCCCCAGCCACGTCTTCACGCGCCGTACTCCCTCCGGAGAGACGTGGACCGTTTTCCTCGATGTCAATACCATGCTGCCATGCTTGACTGTTGCCAAAGATCCTTCAGGCGAGCTGAACGAGCGTTATGTCTATCACGCGGTGCGTGAGGATCCGACGGAGCTGGCGGCGGCCGATGCGTTCGACCCGAATCAGCGGTGGGGCGAAGCGAACGGCTTGCTATCGCGATTTGCTCGCGCGGCCATCGGCACGGATAGCCCGAACAACCGTCAATCCACGGCGCGATGACTGTCAAACTGGCATTCAAACCCGTGAATGTCCCCGGGAATCATCACGAGGGACGGGCTGAGGCGGGAATTCTAAACTAAGGTATTGCAGAGAGTTGCCGGTTTGCTTTCAGATGGAGGAGTGCCAAGTATCGAGAGTGGCGCAAGGCGTGCATAGGAATCACCAAAGTGATGGTGGCTTCAAGTCTTCGGTGATGTGAGCGCGTGTCTCATGACCCTCGGTCAAACCTACTCGATCCTGATCACCGACGACGATCCGGTCGCTCGCGAGACCTTGCGCGAGATCGTCGCACCGCAAGGCTACCGGACGCTCATGGCCGAGAGCGGGGAAGAGGCCCTGGATCTGGTGCGCGAGCACGAGGTGCATCTCGCCCTGATGGATATGCATCTCCCTCGCCTCTCCGGGCTGGAGACCCTGGCACTCGTCCGACAGATGAAGGGGACGATCCCGGCGATCTTGATCACGGCCGATCAGGACGACAACCTGATGCGCCGGGCGCTTTCCGAGCATGCCTTCTGCGTGCTGGCCAAACCGGTCAGCAAGCACGTGGTGATTTACGTGGTGCACAAGGCGATCGCCAAGTATTACAACTGACGGGCAGTAGGCGGTCGGCAGTAGGCAGTGAGGACAATGCGGGCGTCTCGGGCCTTTTCTGTGTACTGCGTGCTTGCGGTCGCGGGACTTGCTACGCCCTCGTCGCGCGCTCATGACATCCCCAACCAGCGCGTGGATCGCTCGATTCAGGCGACGGTGACCCCCGGCCGGCTGACGATCGATTATGAAATCAGCTTGACCGAGCTGACGCTGACGCAGGACCTCCGCTCGCTCATCGGCTCGCGGCCCGGCACCGAGCGGTCCGAGTGGCTGGCCCTCTACGGCCAGGTGACAGGCCCCCTGAACGCCAAGGGGTTCCTGGTCGCGGTGGACGGATCACCGATCGAGGTCGCTTCGATCGGGTATAGCCTCGTGGTCGAGGAACATCCGCGTTACAGCTTTCATCTCGAGGCGAAGATCCCGGTTCAGGGGCGGCTCTCGATCCGGGACCGGAATTTCGTGTCGAGCGAGGGGACGAGTCGGTTGGCCATTCGCGGCCGGGATGGGGTGGTCCTCGAGGGGAACGATGGTCCGACGGATGTGGATCAGGTCCCGATCCGAGCCGTCTGGGAACTGAGCGACGCCGAGGATCGTCGGACCAAGCAGATCGAGATCCCATACCGCACCTCGGAGGAGGAATCGAAGCGCCCGGCAACCGTGGAGATCGCCGCCACGGAGCCGCCGGTTCCGGCGGCCGGCCGCGACGGCCGATCGTGGGGCGTTTCGCGTTTGCTGGACGAGCGCGCGCATCTCTCGTGGGTGATGCTGGCCCTGATCGCTCTGGGTCTCGGTGCGGCCCATGCGATCCAGCCGGGGCATGGCAAGACCCTGGTCACGGCGGTGGCGCTGGGGCCCGATGCGCGGTTCTACCAGCCGGCGCTCCTGGGCCTGGCCACGACCCTGGCTCATATCAGCAGCGTGCTCCTCATCGCCGCCGTGCTCTGGTACACCGGTACCAGCCGGGTGGGCACGATCCATCATGGGCTGACCCAGGTCGCCGGCTTCGTAATCGCGGCGTCCGGCTTCTGGCGGCTCGGACGGCACCTGGGCGGCTACGGCGAACACGAAATCGAGGCGGTCGGCGCGGTCACCCGGGATAATCTGGGCCTCATCGGCCTGGGACTGGCCGGCGGCCTGGTTCCCTGCTGGGACGCGGTTGGCTTGCTGGTGATGGCGGCGGCCCTGGGCCGCCTGGCCGCCGGCGTGGGACTCGTGCTGGCCTTCAGCGCAGGGATGGCCGCGGTCCTCGTCGCGGTCGGCTGCCTGGCCTGGAAGGTCAAGTCCGCCACGATCGGACTCGACCGCGCGCCGAACCTGGCAGCGACGGCTCGGGCTCCTCTGCGGAGCGGTCCTCGCAGCGATCGGTCTCTGGCTGTTCGTCCAGTAGGAGGCCGCTGATTCCCTGGGTCATCGCCCAGGTCTTGCTCGGTCCGATGAATTTCCTATGATGAAGGAACAGTCCGCAAGGGCTGAAAGTGTGCGAGAAGCGCGTTGTCACGTGGGTCGAACGCCGCTCGGCGTCGTGGGGCCCACCGAGCACCGCGGCGCATTCGGTGGGCCTCGCCGCGATGAATCGCGGCTCGACCTACCCTACGCTACGCCGACCCCACCACCTTCTCGTCCACTCTTTGAGTATGCTGTCGGATCGAACTCGGGCCCTCGTTTGAGGATGATCCATCATGGGGAATCATCGGTTCTTTTTCCGGACGTGCGCGGCGACGGTCACGATCGCCCTGCTGGCTGCGTCGATCGCCATGGCGGCGCAAGCCCCATCCCAGACCACCGAGAATTCGGCGAAGGGTTCGGGGTCTCAGGACCCGTCCCAGCCGGCCGCGGACAAGGCCGGCGCAAAGGAAGCCGAGAAGAAGAAGGCCGAGCCCGAGTTCATCCGCAAGACCGATGAGCAGTGGAGGAAGATCCTCCCTCGCTATGTCTATGCGGTCACGCGAGAGAAGGCGACGGAGCCACCGTTCTCCGGCAAGTATCCCGCGGACCGCCATTACCGGGGTGTCTTCGTGTGCGCCTGCTGCGATGCCGCCGACGCTTACTCGCCGTTGTTCAACGCGCAACACAAGTTCGATTCCGGGACGGGCTGGCCGAGCTTCTGGCGGCCGTTCTCGGAGAAGTCCCTGGCGAGCGCGGTCGACAACAGCAATCCCGCCGAGCCGCGCATGGAGGTCATGTGCCGGCGCTGCGGTGCCCACCTGGGCCACGTCTTCAACGACAATCCCGCCGCGCCGACGGGCCTGCGCTTCTGCATCAATTCCCTGGCCATCAAGCTCCAGGCGCCCGAAGGTTCCACGACGAAGGCGACCGCGGCCAGCTCCCGGACCAAGCCGAAGGCGAAGGCCAAGACGACGTCGAAGACCAAGGCCAGGAACGCCCCCAAGACAACGCGCAACTCGTCGAAATCGAAGACGACCAACCCGGATCCCCAGGAGCCGGTTGACGAGAAGCCCGAATCTCCCCAGGATTGACCGGAGTCACTGGAAGGCAACATCATGACAACCGGCGGCGACTGGCTGCTCTTGCAGGAAATGCTCGACCGGGGCGATCCCGAGTTCGTCGACCGGCTGCGAGCGATCGCCGACGCCGACGCGCTTGGCACCTTCGCCGAGCGTTGGTATACGAACCCGTCCGCGCATGCGCGCCGGTTGCTGCTCGCCTACCTGGAACGGCCGCTCAACGCGTTCCGCCACGAGGCGCTGGTCAAGCGATTGTTCAAGCACGCCGAGGCCGCCGGCGACGACGCGGTCATGGCCCGGTTCCTCGTCGCCTTCGATCGCTCGATCCGTCGGGCCGTGCGGACCAGGCGTCATTACGAATCCGCGCAGTGTGACAGTTGGGAGGAAGCCGCGAGTTTGGCCGGTCAATGGAAGTCCCAGGGATACGACCAGGTGAATCCCTGGGATCGGGGGAGGGTTGGGTCCCAATCGATTCCAGGTCACCGGATCGTGGTCCGAGCCGTACATCATCACCCCCGGCGGCACCACCATGCCCCGGGACATGGTGAGCAACCTTCGCAAGAAGGTCGCACTGTTCCGCATGTTCTCGCTTCGCACGCGACAGTATCTGAGGCGCCGGGCGTGGCGCTATTTCCGGAAGCTGGGGAAGATGTATCCCGAGCGCTATGTCCCGGCGATCTCGGAAGCCCTGAGGCTCTATGAGGATGCCGACGTTGACAGCGGCCTGGCGTTCATCGACAACTGGGGCCTGGTGCATGCGTTGTTCCACCATAGCCCCGTGCTGGAGTCGCGTCCCCGCGGCTGGCGCGTGGTGGAGGATCGCTCACTTTCGGAGCTGGAGCCGGCGCCGATTTATGAGGAACTCTGGCGATCGGCCGCGCGGGCACTTTTCGACCTGATGGTCCGTGCGCGGTCTCGCCCGGTGCGGCAATGGGCATTGAGGATGCTGAGGCGCGACCTGACCTCGGCGAGCGCGGCGGTGGGCATCGAGGACCGCATCGGGCTGCTCGGCCATGTCGATCAAGAGATCGTCGCGTTCGCGGCCGATTGGCTGCGCGTCGCCCGACCTGGGAACGGCGAGCCCCGAGCGCTGGCTGGCCGTGGCCGAGACGGCGAGTCCGGAATCCCTGGAGATACTGGCCGAGATCATGGGCCAGCATGTCCCTGCCGATCGCGTCTCGCTCGCGGACGCCGCGAGGCTGGCCGCATGCCGTCCCTTGCCGCTGGCCCGGCTGGGACTGAACTGGCTGAAGGCCAGGTCACCCGCCTCCGACGACGATCGGCGCAGCCTGTTCATCCTCCTCGAAGCTCAGGCCGAGCCGCTCCGCATCGAGATCCTGGCCTGGTTGCGCTCAGCAATCGCCGCGTCGCCCGAGTTCCATCCCGACTGGGTGCTCGAATTCCTCGACAGCCGGTACACCGACGCCCGCGCCGAGGGGATGAACTGGTTCCGCGCCGAGCCCCGCGCGCACGACGATGTCACGCTCTGGCAACGCTTGATGGAATCGCCTTACGACGACGTCCGCCTGGCGCTGGCGGCCGATCTTGATGAGAGACTCCGGCTGGGGAAGGCGGACGGGGCACTCGAACTCTCGCGTGCGCTGGATCCTGATCGGCTGCGGCTCCTGTGGGCCTCGGTGCTCTTGAACGTGCAGCGGGGCGGGCGGGTCAAGCCGCGCGTCGTCGAGCAGGTAGCCCAGCGCCCGCGCGCCGGCCCGAGGAGGCTGAGCTCTTGTTGCCCCTGCTGGGCGTGGCCTTGCGCTCGCTCCGACTGCCCGAACGCCGCGCGGCTCTGGCAGCGGTCGTGAGACTGGTCGAGAATCGACCCGAGGCCGCCCCACACGTCCAGAAGTCGCTTCCCGAGTTGCAATGGGCCTGAGCATCTGCGATCATGACCGGACTTCCGATCCGGAGGGCGGTCGGGCTGACTCTCGAGACCACCATGCTGCGGCGTTCCGCCGTGGCCGGACTTGACCCGGAGAATGCTTCCCCAAGGCCGTTGTTCTTGCCGGCCCCGCGACCGTCCGCGGACGCCGGGAGACCGGGCTGAATCGACGAGGTCCCCGTCCGCCCGGCGTCCGCGGACGGTCGCGGGGCCTTCGGTGAACGCCCTTGGTCGACGCCTCGAAGTCGAGAGCAGCCCGCCCACCCCCCGGATCGGTAACCCTGTTGCAACGGGCCTGCGCGTGTGCGAAGATTAGTGAACTTCTGATCCGATCCGGAGGACGGTCGGGCTATCTTTCAAGACCACCATGCTGCGGCGATCCGCCGTGGCCGGACTTGACCCGGAGAATGCTTCCCCAAGGTCGTTGTTCTTGTCGGCCCCGCGAATTCATGAAACGACGGGTGGGCCGGGCTGGATCAACGAGTTCCCGTGCCGCCCGTCGTTTCATGAATTCGCGGGGCCTCGGTGAACGCCCTTGGTCGACGCCTCGAAGTTGAAAGTAGCCCGCCTTCCCCCGGATCGGTGACGGTGAATCGTTCGGATGCCGGAAGCGAGCGACGAAACCCGCGGGCCGAGGCAGACTCGATGAACGTAAACCTGGCTTATCGCGGGCGCAGCGCGGTGACCTCGAGCCCGACCGGCCTGGCCGTCGCCCTGGCGCCGAACCTGAGGCGCGACCGCGTCAGCTTCGAGGGCGTGCTGCGCGACCCGATGCGCTTCCGCGAGGCGGTCGGTGCGCTGCACGAGGTCGTGGTCAGCGACCTGCGGTACAAGCCGCGCGACAGATCGGCGTTGGAAGCCTACAATGCCGAGCAGAAGCGTCGGGAGTCCGAGCTGCGCAAGCGGGTCACGCAGCAGGCCAGCGCCGCGATTCGCGAGTCGATGGCCGAGCTGCCCGAGTCCTACATGGCCGACCTCACGAATCGCTACAAGCGGCTCTGCTCCACCTACTGGAAGAAACGGATCGAGTATTCCAACTACCTGTTGAAACACGATCCCGAGCTCTGGCGTCTGTTGGTCCCCTGCGACCCGGTGATCACGGTTGCGCCCGACTGCCTCTTCTTCGAATGCTTCTCGGCCGATGAGAGCAGCTACGGCTGCCTGACGGTCGATCGCGGGGCTTTCGAGCGCGAGCACAACGTCGCGATGGGCACGACCAATGTTGACTACTCCTGGACGCTCTACGAGCACTTCCAGCAGATGCGGAGCTATCGCGAGACGCGGTTCCTGGTCGACCCCTCCGGGTTCGAGGTCCAGTCCGGGCCAGGCGACGGTTATCGCGAGGAGAAGATCGATCTGCCGTCGAGCTGGCTGCGCGGGTTCTTGCAGCTCCAGGCCGCGATGAGTCTGCCGATGCGCCGGGTGCCGATCGGCCGCGGCGGGCTCTACAACATCCTCGCGTATCTGAAACGCCATCGCGCGGCGAAGAGTCCGCGCGCCATCCGATTCGAACTGGAACCGGGCCGGCCGCCCTCGGCCGTGCTCGAGCCGTGGGGTCAACGGGTCCGTCTGGGCGATGCGCCTTACCACGGGCCGCGATCGGAGGTCATCCGCACCTGGGGCCGCGACCGGCTCCAGCTCCTCGGCGCCTGCTGCCGCTGATGGAGTCGGCGGAGATCTATCTGCTCGGCAGCGGCCTGCCGAGCTTCTGGACGATCAAGATGGGTCCGCTCCGGTTGATCCTGGGCCTTTCCGGCTGGACGGCCAACGACTGGTCCGGGGCCGCGGCGCTCGATCAGCTCGCCCCGCCGGCCGAGCCTGATGCCGCCACGATGAGGGCGATCGCCGGCGCCTTCCACACCGATCCGGCCCTGTCGTTCGACCGGCTCCAGGTGCTGACCCATGCTCGGCCTCCGGCGCTGGCCGTGGGCCTGAATCGGCTGGCGATGCTCGGCCAGGTGATCCACGATTTGCCCGCGGGCCTCTACCGATGGCGGCAGATCATGCCCGTGACGCTCTCGGCCGAGCTGGTCGGTCCGGAGCATCCCGAGACGGTCGCAGCGCGGCAACTGATCGCTGGATCGGCGGTGAGGGTCAGCCGCGACGAGACCCAGCCCAACGGCCTCCGCGTCCTCGAAGGCCGTGTGCACACGACCGAGGTCTCGCTGCTCCTGGACGGCGACGGCCGGATGCTGCGCGGTCGCTGCTCTTGCTCGTACCACTTCACCGGTGGACTCCGCCGCGGCCCGTGCCGGCACCTGCAAGCCCTGCGGGATACGGCCAACGCCGCGGTCTCGAACCGTTCGACCGCCGCGGACTGGTACGCGGCTCTCTGGAAATGAGGGCCTACGTAGGTGCTCTGTGAGCACCGAATTCGCGTCTCGAGGCGTGATGGTGCTCACAGAGCACTCTACAAGACTTCTATGGATTGAAGCGTGCGATGAAGATGACCCTGTGGGAGCGGCTTCGAGCGTGGCTCTTCGGTTCGCCCACCCCCTGCGCCGCGGATCTCACCACCCCGAATCGAACCGGCGGCCGGGGCCGGGCCTCCGCCCGCGATGCCGGAGTTCGAACCGGAGGTCCCGACCGCGTCCGCGCCGAAGAAGATCGTGCGCACCATCGGCCTCGATGCGGCCGATTATCTGCCGATCACCCGCGAGGCGATCCAGGAGGCCGCCAAAGGTCGGAACCTGTTCACGAATCCCTGGTTCGGCCGCCGCGATTTGATCCCGCCGGCCGACGATCCGCGCACCCAGCTCATCGACCGGGCGATGGTCACCCAGGGCTTGATCGCGCCGAGCAACTGGTCGAGATCCACTCCGTCGGCGCCGAGATGGACCGCGTCCGTCCGACCGAGGCGTCGATCGCGCACCAGGCCGGCCTGACTGGCGAGGCGGCCGTGCAGGCCCAGAAGGAGGAGCGCGCGCGGATCAAGGCCCGGAAAAAGGCCGAGGCCGCCGAGCGCAAGCAGAAACGCGTCGAGGCCGTCGCCTGGCGCAAGGCCAACGATATCGTTTTCCTGGGCCGCGGCGTCTCGGGCCGGCTCGGCGAACGGACCAGCCGCGACGAGGATCTCCTCGGCGCCGGGCTCCCGGTGATGAGCACGCCGGCCGAGCTGCGCGCGCGCATTGGGACTCACCGTTTCTCGCTTGCGCTGGCTCGCCTTCCACGCGGAAGTCGCCACGCGGACGCATTACGTCCACTTCACCATCCCCAAGAAGAGCGGCGGGACCCGGATGCTCAGCGCGCCGCATCGCTCGCTCGCCCTGGCCCAGCGCCTGGATCTTCGAACGGATCGTCTCGCGGCTTCCGGCCGAGCCCGTGGCCCATGGGTTCTTGCCCGACCGCAGCATCCTGACCAACGCCCAGCCGCACGCCGGCCACGCGGTCGTCGTGAACCTGGACCTCGAAGGCTTTTTCCCCAGCATCGGCTTTCTCCGGGTCCGCAAGGTCTTCGAGCGCGTGGGTTACTCGCCGGCCGTGGCCACGATCCTGGCGCTCCTTTGTACCGAGTGCCCGCGGAAGACAGTCATCCTCGAAGGCACCACCTATCACGTGGCCACGGGCCCGGCGGATTGCCCCAGGGCGCATGTACCAGTCCCGGCCTGTCGAACCAGGTCGCGCGCCGGCTCGATCGCCGGCTGACCGGACTCGCCACCAAGCTCGGGCTGGCGTATACCCGATATGCCGACGACCTCACATTCTCGGGCGATGAGGCTCTGGCAAATCGGGTCGGCTATGTGATGGCGCGGGTACGTCACATCGCGCAGGACGAAGGGTTCACGGTCAACGAAGCAAAAACACGGGTCTTGCGCCAGAGCACCGCGCAGATGGTAACGGGCCTCGTGGTCAACGATCGGCCCGGCGTTCGCAGAGAGGAAGTCCGCCGCCTCCGGGCGATCCTCCACCGCGCGAGGACCGAGGGACTCGACCGCCAGAACCGCGAGAACCGGCCGGATTTCCGCGCCTGGCTCCGCGGTAAGATCGCGTTCGTGCGGATGGCGCGGCCCGAGGTCGGCGATCGGCTGCTGGCGGAACTCGATGAACTGGAAGGACGAGGTCGTAACGGATAGCATAAGAGCAGTGGAGAGGCCAGCCGACTCGAGGTTCGATCGACGACCTCATAGGGATTGGGATACACGGTAACCTCAATCATGCCAGAGGCGACGGACATCCAGAGACCGGTCGCGACTGGTTGTTGGGACACCGGGGGATATCTTTTTGCGCGGACGACAATTATCGCGGTGGTCCGGTCGGCAAAGCAAGGGGGACCGAAGGTGACTCGGCTGACATCCAAGACTTCGCCGAGCACGTTCTGCGCAAGGAGTCGAGACTCACGAGCCGATTCGCGTCGTTCACGACGGAGTTGAAGATCGCCAGGAAGTTCACCTCGGCGTCTGACGTCCGGTTCATCCGTAAGGCGGAACTGGCCAAACTAAGGGCCTTGGAATCCCAAGGGACGATCAAGATGTGGTACCGCGATCAGGTCTTCAATTCGATGATGAGCGGGCCCAGAAGACTGGCGAAGCAAGCTGCTGACGTCCGCGCAGCAATGAGAAGGAACCACGAGATCTTGATCGAGGGGAAGATCCCAGCGGAGATCCTCAGAATCATGAACGACTGAACGGAGAGTGACTCATGGAGACGATCGTGCGGTCCAGTCTTGTCGCGTCCGGGAACACCTATAATCCCAGCCTGATCGTCCTTCGGAACAAAGGATATGACCTCTGGCTGGAACAAGCAGACGATGGATCGACATTGTGGTGCGCCCGGAGGGGCGAACAAAGCTTCCTCGCTTATTCGGGACCGGAACTGCTTGGGCTTGTGGTCCTCCGGGAACATTTGGGCGAGAACTGGAATCAGCAGAATCCGGATATCTACGGCGAGTTGATTGACCGAATCCCCGATTGATCGGTCGTTTCTCTTTCACATCGAACCATGCTAGGATGCTTGGTCGGCCACAGAGGACGTGATAAGCCCCTTCGTGGGACCGGCCTGCATGAATGCAAGCGGGCGTTTCCTCGGACAGAGATGAGATATTCTGGGCGAGATGGCAAAGTTCCAGATCGGCGCCGATCGGAAAAAAGGTGATTTCCGAGGTCAACCTGGCGGCTCGAGCGTAATACTCAACAGCGGCAATAACCCCTGTTGAGGTGAAACATGGACGCAGATCCTTCCGCCGATGGCCTGGGGTGGGTCGAATCGGCGTATCGGAATCTGGCTCCCGAGGTCATGCGGTACGCCATGCGCGTGGCGCATGGTGATGGCCATCTCGCCAGTGATCTCACCCAGGAAGCCTTCCTCCGACTCCACGAATCCCAGGCTCCCACCGTTGACGATCACGGAAAGAAGGGCTCGGGCCGTCATCTCCTCAACTGGCTGCTCAACGTGGTTCGGCAGCTATCCGTGAACCATTCTCGGCGGGATCGTTACCGCCAGGCGTGCGGGGACCACACGATGGAGAAGCTCGTGGATCGAGGACGCGCAGTCCACGATCAGGCCGTCATCCGCGAAGACATCGACAGGCTTCATCGCATGATCGACGCTCTTCCGGAGCCGATGCGCGAGGTGTTGCGGTTGCGTTCGCTCGGATTGACGAACCCCGAGATCAGTGCTGCGATCGGGGTTGATGAAGCCCGAGTTCGACGGATCGTGTCCCGTTTTTTCTGCGTCGTCCGAGCCGATTTTGAAAAGTGCGGCCTGGTCGATTCCGTTCGCCGCGGAAAGGGGGATGGCCATGTCGATCCGCGATGAACAGACACTCGCGGCCTTCGCGCTCGGTGACCTCCCGCCCGGCGAGCGAGATGCTGTAGCCGCCGAGGTGGCCGATTGCGAGCAGAGCCGGCTGTTCGTGGAGGACATCCGTCTGCTCGATGCGCTTCTCTTGGAGATGGGCGCCATCGATCCGGTTCCCGCACTCCACGGCAGCTACCAACCCGCAACCCCGCCCGCTGGGAAGTCCAATGACCTGGTGCCCGTTGGCCGGGCGAACCAGCCCAGTAGCAGTAAAGGCAAACACCACCCGGTGTGGCCCGAGAGCCCGAATGGACGTGCAAGAGGTGAACTCGTCCCGGCCCCGTCCTCACAGCCTCCCCTGATCCGTCGTTCCTTCCACTTGATGAGGAGTTTCTTGTCCATGCTGGTCCACAACCGACAGGTACGACGCGCCGTCACCATCCCAGCGATGATCTTCGCCGGGGCCTTCCTGGCATTCGCCGCCGTCAACATGCAGGAACAGCCCCCCTCCGATTCGGTCCCCAAGACCGACGCAAAGCCGCCGACATCCGTGCAGACCACTCCCTCTCCAACGGCGACCAACCCCCGGCCTGGCCCGACACGGTTGGCCAACGCCGGGCTCTCCGTAAAGGCCCAGGTCATCGACGACGCGCCCGATTTCGCTTTCGTCAAGGAGGGCGAGTCCATGCCGATCCGCGCCTTACCGGACACGACACCAGTCTTCTACGTCGATTTCACGATGGGTCGCTCGACTGTCGACAATGTCGATCCGTCCAAGGTCGTCGTGTATCCCTTCCCCTTCTTCTGGTTGATCCCGAACCCGCACCCGGATCCGGGGATGCCTGACATCCTGTGGAAGGTCTCACCCAAGAAAGGGAAGATCTATGCGACGGTCAAAGTGGGGTGGTGGTCCGACAAGTTCAAGGACGCGTGCAAGCAACACTGGCTCGCGGCCAACCGCGTCTTCCTGGACCATGAGCGCCAGACCCGCAATCTCCAGGGTCTCGAGGTTGTCGTGAAGCGCCCCCCAGTGATCGATCTTTTCATCGCTGCAATCGACAGCCAGACGAAACTCGTGTTGGCGTTCGACCAGCAGACGATCCGCCGTTCGGGCGATGTGATCGAGTTCGTGTTTCCCTTCGAGGATCGGGACGCCTTCAGGGCTTTTCTTGAGGCGTACCGCGAGGGCGAACTCTCACTCCAGCCCATCTGGCGCGCCAGCAATAAGAAGTATGTCCTGGGGATGCAGCGAGTTGACGCGGGTCTAGACATCGGGCTCCAGGTCTCTAACGAGCTGACCAGTGAGCAACGTGAGAAAGGTGCCAAGATCGACCAGATCACGGCTGACCGGATCGCGCGGGACGTGAGCGGCGAGATCAAGGAAACGGTTGTTATTGACGGCGTCGAGATCCTCCCGATGCTCACCTCCACCAACATGCTCGTGCAAATGGGCATTCTCCAGCCCGCCGACTGGATGACCTGGGAGGACTTCAAACGGGCACATGGCGAGAACGCCGAGCGGATGATCGAGGAACACCTGGGCGCGGAGGAAGAGGTCCAGACCAAAGGTCGAGTTGAAGGCGACAACCGCAGCAAGACAAGCGGCCGAATCACCGTCAAGCGCGACGGAGGTGGATGGGGTTTCAGCTTGCCATTCGTCGGTCTCTCGCGAAGCGATGAAGAGGTCAAGCGGGACCTCAACATCCTGACTGAGAGCAGTGGGGTCGAGTTGCAATCGGGCGCGACCGAGCACTTGTTCCTGCCGCATCGCATCCGGTCCTACCGTTTTTCCAAAGGGGTTGAGACACGTCGCATCTCTCAGACCAAGGTAGTCGCCATCGGTGGCGAGAACGGCAAACACTACCTCAAGGACACGCCGATCTCGCAGCGGATCACCGCGGCGGTGGTCGGGAAGTCCTTGGACGACACGATTGGGACCTCGACGAACATCGGCGACCTGCTTGCGGAGAAACACGCGCTCGATTCTTCGCTGAGTGAGTCCTTGAGAAAAATGGGTAACCTCGAGCTGGACCGAGCGGTGAAGACAAAGCTCATGGCCGAGCTTCATGAAGCCGTGAATAAGGCGCACCATGAGTATCGTGCTCCTTTCGACCTCGTTCACACCTGGGATGGCCTGTACCAGGCATGGATGAGCCTCAAGAATTTCACGTGGGCTCATAATAGGAACTGGGACCATCACTGGCAGGAGTTTATTGGCGACAAGAGTACGCACCCACAGTTCGCTGGGACGACTCGTGCAGAGATTCTCGCGAGTGCCAAGGGCATGCTCGGCGAGCTGGATCAGCGGTTGGAAGACCAGAACGGCAAGTTCCAAAAGGCGGTGACGGCCGTCGCCGAGCTCGACAAGGCCATCGCGGTCGCTCAGGCTGAGGTTATCGAGACCCGAAGGCAAATCGCCATGGTCGATCAGAAGATCCTCGCCGCCGCGAGGAAGTAAGTGATGCTCCGGCGATCGATCGGGTGGCGCGGGTGACAAACCGTCACCCGTGCCGCCTTCATCGTCCAAAGTTCAGGCGCCGAGATGACCACACGGATATTCAAGCCACCGAGGAGCTGAGTCAAAGATGAGAGGCCATCGCCGGTACACCCTTCTCCTGGCCGCGACCATCGCCGTCTTGCCCCTACCGGCTGCCCGTGCCCAGTCCGCGGGCCCGCCAGAAGGCTTCGTGAAGCCGCCGCCAGGGATTTCAGACGAATCTCCGACCGCTCCCAGCCCCATCATCCCCGAGTCGATCCTCAGCCGGATCCAAGGGGAGAGTGAGGAGCAGGCCATAGTGGCGCAGCGCCTAGCCGAAGATGCGAACCAAGCGTTCAAGGAGCGGAGGCGCGAGATCGAGTCGCGGCGCCGCGATGCGCAGGTGGAGTTCCAGGCGCGAAAGGACGAGCGGCGAACCCGGCGCGACGATGCCGCACTCTTGCTACGAGACCGGCTCGACAAGATGTCGTGGAGCCTGAGAGGCCGCATCGACCGGGACGAACTCAAGAATGAGCAGGTCAAGGCCGAGTGGGACGCCGAGGACGCTCGCGACGACCGTGAGTTCCGCGACCGGATGTGCGCCGAACTAGCTCAGCGGATGGCCGAGGCCAAGAAGCAAGGCGAGATGCTGATCGCGGTCTGCACGATGGGCTTCGGTGCCGTGGGCGGCCTTTCCTCAATGTTCGGCTCCATGGCGGGAGCCGAGGTCGCGGGAGGTGTCGCCGCCGAGGCGGGTTCATCGGTCGCGGCCGATGCTGTCGCCGCGGAGGCCACGTCGGGCGGGGTCGTGGGACCAGCCGAAGGCGCGCTCTCCGGGGCCGAGGTCGCGCAGTCGGCAGGGCTAGATGTCACCGGTAGCGCCGCCGCCATGGCGGACAGCCTGAATCCGTCGGCTGCTCTGGAAGTACCCAAAGCGTCCCGGATCGCGTCTCTCGATGGCGGTCCGAATTACGCAAGGCTCATCACCGACGCGCTCGGCGCTGGGAAATCCCGCTCATCAGCCGAGATCGCCAGCCGCGGGGGAGTGTATCGACCTGTTCGGCCGCCGGTCCGCCCAGCCCCGACGCGGCCCTACCTTCCGAATCGCGATCCCCGCCGAAACCCGCCAATGTTCTCGCCGCCGAATAACGAGGTGAGGCCGCCCTTGCCATTCCCGGACCTCCAGTCCAAGAAGCGAATGGATGACTTGGGCGATTTCCTCGACACGTCGAAAGAGAAGTTCGATGCTTTGAAGAGGTTGCAGGACCAGGCGAAATCACCAGGGCTATTCAGGAGCGGAGTAGGCGACCCGTGGCACCCGCCGATGGCGTGGCCTCCCCCGATTCAGGGGGAGTACGACGGACCGGCATTCCGTGCTCAGAGGGGACCGCGCTATGGCGAGGTCATCCGCGTCCAGCATCCCTGGCTCGAGAACCCCGAGTACGACCTTTACATGCAGCCGGGGCTCGATGGTCAGCCGGCGCTCCTGATCCCTCTGCCCCGATTCCCGGAATGGATGATGACCCCGTAAGGAAGCGGAGAGCTAGGGTCTCCGGCTGGAAAGCCCGACCCACTTGCTTTTCGTCCTTCGCTGTCGCTACCAACCATCACGACGCTCAAGTCACAGAGAGGTACCTTTCATGGATGTTGCCCCTTCCGTCCTCGACGCGGATCGCATCGAAGCCGTTCGGGCCTGGTTCCGCGAGGATTCCTCGCGGATGACGATGATGGCGGCCCGCAAGTTCGAGGTTCCCGAGCAGGTCGTCGTGGCGACCTTGATCGGGCAATGGCCGATCGTCCCCCTGCGCGACGATTGCTTCCGCGAGCTGATGGAGGCGCTGCCCGGACTGGGAACGATGCGGGTTTTCGTCCGCAGCCGGGCCGCGGTGATCGAGGCCGTCGGGGTCTTCGGCGGATTCTCCGAGACGGGGCCTTTTTTCAACGTCCAGACGGACACTCTCGACATGCACATCCTCCACGAGGAGATCGCCACAATCTATGCCGTCGAGAAGCGCGGGCACGACAGCGACAACGCGACGCACTCGTTCCAGTTCTTCGATCACCGAGGCGATGCCGCTTTCAAGGCCTTCCTCTGGGAGGGTTTCCCTCACGTCCCGGCCGCGCGGATCGTGTCCTTCCGCACTTTGTCTCAACAATTGGCCGCCCGTTGAGCTCACGCGGACGCTCCGCCTTGCGAGTTGGCGATTCCGGCGGAGCGCGTTAGAATCGATGCCAGTGGGGGACAGCAATCGATGAGGAGGGCGTCATGGCAACCGATTCCCCGAAAATGGCCGCAGAGATCGGAGACGCAGACTCCATTCCACCCGGCTACTATGCTGATTACAAGTATGATCCCGAGCTGGCTCGAATACTGAGAGGGGATCTGGGAACTTACAGGGATTAGGCGAACCTTCGGTGTGCATTGACGTAGAAACGGGTCGTTGGCCTCCTTGAACTCCGACATCCTTTTCCTCTGATGACGCCATGCCACGAGCCCACAAGCCTCAGCGACCTCCGCGGACCCCGACCACGCAATCGCGAACCCCCTACGAGACCGACCTCACCGATGCCCAATGGGAAATCATCCAGCTCCTGTTGCCCCCGCCGCCGGGCGGCGGACGACCGCGCACGACCGACATGCGAGAGGTCCTCAACGCCATCCTCTACGTGCTCCGCACCGGCTGTGCCTGGGACCTGCTGCCTCATGACTTTCCCCCGCCCGGGACCGCCTACGACTACTTCAGTCAGTGGCGGCGCACCGGGACGATCGCGCGGATTCATGACGCGTTGCGGCCGATGGTACGGGAGGCGTCGGAACGCGATCCCGAACCGTCGGCAGCCAGCCTGGACAGCCAGTCGGTCAAGACAACCGAGGTGGGCGGGATCCAGGGCTTCGATGCGGGGAAGAAGGTGAAGGGCCGGAAGCGGCATATCTTGGTGGACACCCTGGGCCTGCTGATCGCGGTGGTCGTGACGTCCGCAGGGGTGCAGGACTACCACGGGGCCAAGCCGGTGCTGGAGAAGGTCAAGGGTCGCTGTCCGCGGTTGAAGGTCATCTGGGCCGATGGCATCTATGAGAAGGGATGGCTGATCGCCTGGGTCGAGAGCGAATGCGGTTGGGAGTTGCAGGTGATCAAGCGGACGGACGATACCAAAGGGTTCAAGCTGCTGCCGAAGCGGTGGGTGGTGGAGCGGACGTTCGGCTGGCTGGGACGATATCGCCGACTGAGTAAGGACTACGAGGGATTGACCGAGACGAGTGAGGCTATGATTCAGATGGCAATGATTCATATTATGCTCCGACGTTTGGAACCGACGCACCAATATTCCCTAGTTTCACAAAATGAGGGGGTCGAGATTTCCCAGGCCGCTTAATTTTCCAAATCCCCTCTGAGAGAGCGCCGAGGCGAAGTTGAGCGGATTCTTGCACAAGAGAATCGCGAACTCATCCAGCGGGGAATCGAAGCCTACAAGCACGATCTGCCGCGGTTCCTCGCGGAGAATCGATACCGGCAGTTGGTTGCCTACCGGGGGAACGAACTGGTCGCATTCGGTGTCTCCGACCGCCAGCTTCGACGGAGGCTTGCGAAGAAAGGCTTCACCGACGGTGGTGAGCTGTTTATTACCGTCATCGCGCCCTTGCAGATCGACGACGATGACCTTGATCGCTGACATCCTTCCGACCGGTTCGACCAATCGTGACGACGATCCTCCGCAGTTCATTCATCCGCAGTCAGGTGATCGAAGTCCCATCGGGCCATGTCGATGTGCGTCCGCCCAAGATGATTGTTGGGATCAGTCTGAGTCTGATCGGCGAATCGACCTTTCCCGAAGGTGTGATCACAATGCCGGCGATTCTGGATACCGGCTTCAATCGCACTCTTGAGATCGATGAGTGGCATCTGGTTCACTGGGCGGGACTTCACAAGGGGCATCTCAAATCGTTGGAGGAGAACAAGTCCCAGGATGGAAGGAAGTACGATCTACGCGGAGCAAACCTCTGGCTTCATCGGGCGCCTTACACAGGATCGCGCACGTCACGAAACAAATCGCCCATTCACCTGCGATCCAGCCGCCAAGTGCGCGTCATGACTCCCATCGGCAAGCCGGACCCACGCCTGCCTTTGCTTGGCCTGATGGCCCTGGTCGAAAACGATCTCCAACTGACGATTGATGGTGGAAACACGCGTTTCCGCATCTACAAGTCTCTCAGACTGTTCCTGACCGACT
This sequence comes from uncultured Planctomycetota bacterium, assembly GCA_963845755.1. Taxonomy (GTDB): domain Bacteria; phylum Planctomycetota; class Planctomycetia; order Isosphaerales; family Isosphaeraceae; genus CAWJTV01. The sequence continues at coordinate 91,370 of CAWJTV010000003.1, read as the reverse complement.
GGTATCGCGGGTTCTTCGACTAGCGCCGAGGAGTGCCGGCCTTGCGCCGATGGCTGCGCAATGCGACCACGATCATCCGCGCCACCGCGTCTTGTCGTGGTCCAACCCGTTGAGCTCGGCGGTGGAATAGCGGCCGAAGTCTTCCTCGGAGTAAGGGGCCTCTTCGGGGTTCTCGCGCAGGTCGCGCTTCCATTGCCTGCGCCGACGTTGGGTGCCGGCGCGCTTGATGTCCCGTTTGTTCTGGCGCTGCTCACGCTTGGTGGGTTCCATGGTCCAAGCCTCCGGTTCGCCGGTGGCTCTACGCGAAGTGTCGGTCGAGCCAGGCGACAAGATCTAGAGCGTATTGCGACGGGTCAGGTTCGAATTCCAGGGTATGATGCCCCTCGGGGTATTCGATGACCTGTCGGTCCGCTGAGGCCAGCTTGTGGAAGTAGTCCAGAGTCCTTTCATTATCGACGATCCGATCCCGGCCTGCCAGCATCAACAGCGCCGGCTGACGGATCCGCGACGCGGAACGACTCACCAGGCGATCGATGATAAAACTGGCGGCCAGCAAGCCGGCGGTCCCCTCGCGGAGGCTGAGCGGGTCGGCGGCGATGAAGGACTGACCCTCCGGACTGGCCGTGAACAGCGCCGGGCCGGACAGGGGGATCGGGAAGGTCTTGCGCCGGTTCGTGAAGAAAGCCCACGCGATCTGGAGCCGCTCCTTGCGGGAAACCCCGACCCGAGGGTGCAGGCCAGGGCAGATCAAGGCGATGGCGTTGACCAGCTCCGGGTGCCGGGCCGCCACAATCGTTGCGAGCTTGCCGCCCCAACTGATCCCAGCCAGCGCGATGGGGACCGTCGGCTGGTCGGCGCGCAGGACCCGGAGCCACTCGACGAGATCGTTGATCAAACGGCTGGCCGATCGCGTGTGGCCCCGATCTCGAGTGTTGGCTCCCGATCCGCGGCGATCGGGGAACGCGGCGAAGTAACCGGAAGTCGCCAGGTTCTGCCCGAGTCGGTGATACCAGCCGGAGTGGCTCTGGACACCATGGATGACAACGACCTGACCCCGTGCGGGCCGGGTCGTCGGCCAGATCGCGACGTGCAAGGGATAACCATCGGAGGCGGTAAGAGTCCGGACGTCGCAGACCGGCTCAGTCATACCGAATCTCCCGGTGATCGACGGTCATCGCCTCAAGAGCGGCCGCATCGACCGCGACGCCGAGCCCCGGGCCCTTCAGCGGTTGCGCCCAGCCGCCATAGCTGAACGTGAGATCCTGCCGGGAGAGATTCGCCGCGAGGATGTGGCGATCGTAGGAGCCCTCGACATAGCGCAGGCCGGCCACCCGGCTGGCAACGTGCCGCCCTGCGGCCGAGAGCAACGCCGTCTCGCCCGGGTGACAGCCAAGCTGCACGCCAAGGCCCGAGCGCCGGGCCAGGGCGATGATCCGGAGCGAGGGCAAGATGCCACCGCACTTGGACAGCCGGACATTGAACAGGTCTGCCGTCTTCCGCGCGACCGAGGCCTCGGCGTCGGGGAAGCCGCAGAGTGATTCATCCAGCATCACGGGGATTCCCAGGCGGCTGCGCAACTCGGCGAGACGATCAATCTCCGCATGGGCGACAGGCTGCTCCAGCGCGGTGGCGCGAAACGCTTCAAGGGTTCGATGCGCTCGACTAGCTCGGACGCGGTCCATGCCTCGTTGGCATCGAGCCGGATATCCATCCGGCGGCCGAGGATTCGCCTCGAAGCGCGGAGCCGTCGCGGATCATCCTGTCCCCGGCTACCCACCTTCACCTTCACCTGGTGGAAGCCGTAGATCCGAATCTTCACGGCCGTTCGCCACTCGCCGAAGGTGGACTCGGCCGTGATGGCCCCGCTGTACCGCACGCGTTGGGGTGCCGAGAACCGCTCAAGTCCTTCAACCGTGGCCAGCTCGACCGCCCGGCCCGCCGGCTCGCCGAACCGCCGGCCGAACGCGTCCAGCACCGCCAGCTCCAGGGCGCAATGCGCGGCATTGCCCGCCATGCCCCGCGGATCCGATTCGGACTCCGGGAGCCGCAGCGCCTCGAGCCGCTCCACCACCTGTCGAAAATCGACCGGTTGACCGATCGCACCCGCCCAGTCGTGCGCCGACAAGACGCCGAACGTGGACGCCACCGTCTCACCCGTTACATAGGGCCGAGGGACTCCCTCCCCGTAGCCGACGTGGCCGTCGGCCAGCTCGAGCCGCACCACCAAGTTCTCGCTGACCGATCGCTCGAACGAGGCGTGCTTCACCACTTTCTTCAAGGGGACCGCCACGTGGTAGAGCTCGAGACGGACGATCCTCATCGAGGACTCTCGGCAGTAGCCGCCTTGGGGCGAGTTAACGCCTGCGTATCCGGCTTCATCTCGACCTTCCCGGCGTGGAATGCGGCTTCGAGGAGCGTGGGGGTCGTCTCGGCGGAGAAGCCCTCGACGACCGCGACGTCCATGCCGCGGCGCTGGACGACATAGAACTGGTCGCCGGCGTTCCGCCAGATCGTGTCGTGGGTACCTCGGCGAGGGCGCGGCAAGTCGTTGACCCGGGAGGTCTGGTATCGGATGTAGGCCGCGGTAAACTCCCGCGCGTCCTCTTCGCTGTCCCAGGTTGACAGCCAGACGAGGCCCAGCCGGTCTTTCGGCCCTTCGAAGACGGCGTAACGGTCGCCGTCCCAGCCGGCCGCGGCCGATTTGCCGCCGTGCTTGCGGAGGAGCACCTGAAGTTGCATCTCGCCCAGCACGTTGCGGCCCACTTCCTTCCAGCCCGCGCCCGGCTTCAAGGTCCCCAGATCGATCGACATGGGCCGATCGGGCCGGGCCAGGTACTTCTCGGGGTGGAGGATCTGCTCGGTCGAGAGGGGCAAGTTGCGATAGGCGTCATCGATCGCCTTCCAGCCGCCGTCGTTGGCCAGCTTCGCGCAGAAGACCACGCCTTTCATGTAGGGAAACAACATCGATTCCGAGATGATCGGCGGGGCCTGGCGCAGGCTCTTGCCGCCGCCCAGCATGGGAAGGAAAGAGGACACCAGGCTGAACGTCCAGTCCAGGCTCTCGGCGGGCATTTTCACGATCTCTCTGCCTTCCCAGTCTTCCATGCCCGCCCCCAACATGGTCAGGGTTGCTTCGCCCTCGATCAGCGCGGAGAGCGCCAGGGAACGGTCATCATCCTTCTTGACGGACTTGTCCAGGGCATCGAGGTCATAGTGCTGGTCGGCCAGCGCATGCGTCAGCTCGTGGGCGATGACCGTCTTGTTCTCGTCCTTGTCGAACGCTTCGGTTTTGCCGAAGAGCCGCTCCAGGAAGGAGGGGGCTTTCCTGGACTCGGGCTTCTTGGGCTCCTCGATCAGGTGCATGGTCTTGGTCTTGGGGTCGTAAAACGCCGCGATCTCTTCGGATAAGACCTGCGCGAGGGTCTCCTTGAGGTCGAAATGGCGAGGCAGCAGGCCGAACGCCTTCATGGCCATCTCGTTGGCGCGGAACTCCTCGGGCGTCATGTCCTCCTCGAACTCCTTCATGACCAGCGCCTTGAGGTTCTCGCGCTTGGTGACATCGCGCTTGACTTCGTGCAGGAAGGGGATCTTGCGCAGTGCGGGGAGGATCCGCTCGAACCCACGCTTGTAGCGAACGACGGCCTCGGTGAGCTGGCCCTGATCGGCCAGGCGATCGCCCTCGGCGAGCAGTTTGCTACCGGCACGGACGGGCGCGTCCGCCGCGTCGTCGCCGAGCGCCGTGCGGACCGAGGCCGTGAACAGGACCAGGCTGATGATGAGCGAGAAGGCCGGGAAAGGGCGCATTTCGATATCCTTATCCATGGCGACTCAAGGGGAGCAGGAAAGGAGTTGGATCTCATCGAAGAGGAGCGGTTGCGTGCGCCGCCGCGGGCTCGGCCCGTCGATTCGCGGGGGGGGCACTCCGGCCTGTCCTGGCCGGCGGGCGCATCGCCTCCTCCGGTGAGGGCAACTTGCATTTCATGAGGAGCGCCCGGGCCGCCCACACACGAACCTCATCCCGGTCGCGCGGCCCATTCCGTGTATGGATCTTCGGATCGAGGTCGGCGGAGAGGAAGTTGAGGATCACCGCTTCGGGTAGGTCGAGCCGGCGGATCAAGTTGGCCCGAACCGCCAGGGAACCACCGGAGTTCCACTTCTCCCGCGCCAGCGCGTAGTTGACGGGGTTCAATTTGAAGTTGAACTTCTGGCATAGCTGGTCGATGGCCATCGCAGCCTGACTGCGGTTTTTTTCGATGAGGGCCTCCCGGAGCTCCTGGTGGAACCGGGCCCGTTCGTCGTATTGCAAGCGACGATCTTCGGCCCTTTGCTGCTCGATCTCCCGGACCCTGTCAGCCTCCTTCTGTGCGGCTTCCTCGTGGATCTGGCGTTCGGTCTCCTCTCGGGAAGGCAGAGGTGGCTCGGTGGGGGCCGCAATCGGCGGGTCGGGCGACGGCGCGAAGGGCGACGGCGGGTCAGGCGACGGCGCCGTGGCAACGTCCGGCTGGGCCTCGGCCGGGGCGCTGGCGATCGGCGGTGGGTTCGCGACCGGATGGGCCGTCTCGGGCGACTGCCGGGCGGTCGCGGCTGTCCGGGAAGCGTTCGCTCCGAAGGGTGTCTCGGCCGGCTCCGCGGTCGACGGACCCAGGTCGCCAAACGGGGACCGCGCCGCATCCCCCGGTGCCCTCACCGCGGCAACGAGACCGCCATCACGCGGGGCGGGCATCGGAGGAGACGCTTCGGAACCGGAGGCCGGGGCACCGGGGGGCGGAGGTGCGGGCCCTTCAACCGACGAACGCACCGCGGCCGTGGACTCGACCGGTTTCGTCACGAGGTCTTGCCCGTTCGGCTTACCCGATTCCGACTGCCTTATCCCGGAGGCTGGGGCAGGGGCGGCATCTCCTTGAGTCGGGGCGGCCGGTACCGAAGTCGAGGCCAGTGCCACGGGGAGCCCGGTCCGGATCGGAACCGGCGCATCGGCTTCGAGGCGCTTCTGCTCCTCCCATTGCTTCACCATGTCCCTGGCGACCAGCGCGGCCTGGTTGCGGAGTCCTTCGTTGATGCGGTAATAAATCACACCGCAGATGAGCGGGACGAGCACGATCGCGCCGATCAACAACACCCAGGGCAACCGCGACGTGCGATACTGGACGACCACGACCGATTGAGGCGGATCGGGTGCCTCGAGCACTTCGTCGATCCGGTTGACTTCGAGCAGGCTCTCAGGGTCTTGGTTCATGGCAATTCGCTCACTCACACGAGGGTAGCCGACACAGGGACCGGTCCTTCCACACAATTTGCCGGCGAGTCCGACCGCGTTCCCTATCGATCGACGCGCGCGCGTCCGACGACAATCTCCGGATCCATTCCAGATTATCCTACCAGGACGATGGGAATTCCACACGTCCTTCGACCCAATCATCGGCCTGAGTGGTTAAAACGGAACACGCCCGTTCTTTGCAAATGCTCGGAAGCCGATCAGCCCATGGCAGGCAGGGGAGGCATCGCAGGATGGGACCGCCGCTCCGGATCTTCCGCGGTCCCGGTTTCGGTTTCGGTCTCTGCCTGGGCCAGCGGCCAAGCTTCCAGTCGGACCTCGTTCCCCTGGACCGCCACGAAGGGACAGGGCGGATAATCGGTCCAGGTGCCGCTGTTGACATAATGGACGCCGTCGCGCTCGGAGACCAAGGGCAGATGGGTGTGGCCGCAGGTGACATACCGGAATCCCCGGCCCCGGGCGTATTCGATGGCCCGGCTCTCGACGAGCTGGCTGTTCCGCTGAAATTGCTTCGAGATCCGCCGGATCCAACGGGCCGCGCGATGAGGCATGTACTTCTGGATATAGTAGAAAATGCCGCAGGCGATTTCGGTAAACCAAGGGTAGCCCGTGGCAAACATGTCGAACTGGTCTCCGTGGAGGATCAGGAGCCGGATCCGCTGGTTGTCGAAGATGTATTCGTCCAGGATCTCGACTCCGACGATGTGGCTGATGATGTCGGCCGGGCCGTCGTGGTTGCCACGGACCCAGACCAGGCGGAAATCCTCGCGATCCGAGTTGCGCCGGATGATCTTCAGACAGGCGAAGTGCCGCTTCGTCAATCGCTTGAAATTGAGGTCGTCGAAGATATCGCCGTTGATCACCAGTTCGTGGCAGTGCTGGACGGCCCAGGTCAGGAATTCCTCGAGCAGCTTGGCCTGACAGACGTCGCTTCCCAGGTGCAGGTCGCTGATCACGATGCAGTCGTAGTAGGGCTCGCCCGCGGGCTGGGATTGGTTCGGGGGAGTCTCCATCGGTCGGCTCCGGTGGCGTTATCTGGATTGTGGATTCTCGATCTTGGATTATTGGATTCATGGAACCCGCATCCCAAAAAATCGAAAATCGGTCAGGTTGCCCCGGCAGGGATCGTCGGCCACCCCGCGTAGTACGCCATCGCGGGATAATCGCGGACGAAGCCCGCCTCGGTGAGTCGGGCGGCCGCCGGGCTCTCCGCGGCGGGCACACTATTATACAATTCGACCTTGAGGATCCGTCGAGCGGGCCCGGTTAAGGTGGTGAGAAGCTTCAGCGCGGAATCGATGTCGGTCTGGGAAGCCCAGGGGAGTCCGGTCAGGCGCTTACCGTAGGCTTCGACGATCAGGACGGGGCGTCCGTCGCGGATCGCCAGGAAATTGCCGGCAATGCGCGGCAGGCGTGCGACGCCGCCGTCGAGCAGCTCCACATCCAGGGGTGCGCCCGCGCCGTAGAGGTTGGCCGGATCGATCGTGGATACCAGGATAACCGGTGTAACCGCTGGAGATTGTGCCGATAGCCGGCCCAGCTCGGCGGCGGCTTCCTCCGTCGCATACTGGACCCCGGAAAGGCCCTCGACGAAGTATCCACGCCGGACCTCGTCGCGCCACTCGGCACGGGCCAGGATCGGAGCGATGTCGCTCCAGGTGGGTGCCGATCGATCGAGGGCGGCGATTTCGCGCGTCAGCACACCGTAGCGCTCCAGCAGTGCGCCGGCCCAGGCCAGGAGCTGGCCCTCGGGATCGTTCGCGGAATCGGCCAGGCGCGACCAGCGCCCCTCGGGCTGGCCGGCGATCGATCGCCGCGGGCGGATTCGCAACAAGTGCCCACCGCGGCGATCCGACGCCGCCTCGGTCAAGGCCAGGAGGGCTGACTCTGCGCCGGGCGCACCGGATCGAAGCGGTCGTTCGTCACCAGTCCCCGGACCAACAGGCCCGGCAGCGCGCGGCGCACCCGCGTCGGCTCGATGCCCGAGATCCGCGCCAGGTCGGACGCGAACCGCTGCGCCCTCCCGATCCAGCAGTCCCAGGACCCGGGCCTCGTCATCGGAGAGATCCCCGAGTTCGCGCGTTCCTTCGGTCTGACCCGGGAAATCGCGGAGGAAGAAGGCCACGCGCGGCTCACCATCGACGGGTTTCCGCTCATCCGAAGATTCAAGGCCCCGCGCAGACCGCCACAACCAGGACCCCCGGTTGAGCACCTCGTCCAGCCAGGCCGGGCGATAGCCCTCGACGTGCCTGGGGAAGACCTCGCTTTCCCAGAGCCGTGCCGGCATGGCATAGCCCTGGAGCTGTTGCAACACCGTCTCGACGAACGCCGGGCCCTCCCCGCGGGTGGAAGGATGGACGTGCTGCCATCGGAGCAGGAAGTCGGCGAAGGTTTCCGGTGAGACGGCCAGGCTCTCCCGCCGACGGGCCGCGACGGTCGCGCGGCGGATTTCGGCCAGGTTGTCGCGCTCCGCCCATCGTGCTTCCTCCGACCCGTCTCGCCCATCCAACCGGATTGCTTTTCCTTCCTCGGCCCAATGTTCCAGCAGCTCGGTCGCCTCGGGCGGGGAGATCGGATACCGGGCCGTCAGATCGGCCAGGCCGATGAGCGCATGAGTACGCAAGAATCGCTCGACGATCGTCATGCGCGCGTTCGTTGCGGGCAACGAGGGCGAGGCTCTTTCCGAGCCGTGGGGCACAGCACCGCCGAGTGCGCCGGGAAACGCTTCCTGATAGAGCGAGACGTCCTCCGTCAGGATCCATCGCAGGGGTTCGGAGGTCCCGGTCAGCTCGATCGTGAGGGCTCGGCCGGAGGCTTGCAACTCCGCCAGGAAGGCGGCCATCGGACCAGAGAGTTCCGCCGTCGTCAGGTCGCCCAGCCTGCGGAGGTGCTCGGACATCTCCTCCGCGGTGCGCGGGGGATGGCCCAGACGGCGGAGCCGGTTGTCCACGCGCCCGATCGCCTGGGGATCCAGCCATCGGGATGACGCTCCATCGCGGAGGAGCGGACCGAGCAGGTCCTCGTCGACCACCGACGCCGCCGGCTGCCGGGCGCTCGACTTCGGCTGATCCCACTCGTACACGTGAGCCGCCGTGAAGGCGAAGATCAGCTCGGAGGTCAGCGGCGAGGGGACCTCGGCCCGTCGGCGCACCACGCGGATGGATCCCTCCTGGATCGCGTCGAGGAACGCGCGGAGTCGGGGCAGGTCGAGGTCATCGTCGAGGCATTCGCGGAAGGTCTCCAGCACGATGGGGAAATCCGGGAACTGTCGCGCGACTTGCAACAGATCCTTGGCCCGGAGTCGCTGGAGCCAGAGCGGCGTGCGCTTGGCCGGGTCGGGCCGTGGCATGAGCAAGGCCCGGGACGCGTTCTGCCGGAACCGCAAGCCGAACAGGGCGGTGTCCGGGAGCTCCTCGCGGATCAGGTTTTCGGCGAGTTCGCCGGTTAAGCCGTCGAAGAGGTCAAGGGGAGGCTCATCCAGGTTCGGGAGGCGGAACAGCAGGCCATCGTCGCCGTGGAGGCATGCGGGGGTCAGGCCAAGCCGTCGGCGGATCCGACCGAGCAGCGCGAGCTTCAACCCGAGGTGCAGGGTGCCGCCGAACGGCGTGAGGATGGCCAGGCCGAGTTCACCGGTCTGGTCGGGGAACGCTTCGATCAGGATCGTGCGATCGTCGGGCACGACTCCCGCCAACCGTTGCTGACGGGCGAGGAATTGCCGGATCATCCGCGCAGCCGTTGCCTCGAGCCGGCACTCGCGCTCCAGCCAGGGGAGTAAACCGGGGTCGTCGAGCCGCTCGGTCAGCTCGCGCGCAGCGCCCCGACCGCCTCGCCTAACTCGGGCGAGCGTGGCGCCGCTTCTCCATGCCAGAAGGGCATCACCCCCGGATGACCCTCCGCCTTGCCGACCACCACGCGATGCGCCTCGATGGCATCGATCCGCCATGCCGAATTGCCGAGGATGAACGTCTCGCCCACCCGACGCTCGAAGACGAATTCCTCGTCCAGCTCGCCGAGGCGCGGCCCGCCGTCACCGAGATACACCGGGAACTGGCCCGTATCGGGGATCGTCCCGCCGCCGAGGAGGGCCAGATGCGCGGTCCCCGGCAATGCGGCCAGCCGGTTGTGGATCGGGTCCCAGGCGATTCGGCGCGCAGGTCGCGGAGCCCCGGGGTTGGAAACCGGCCCGAGATCAGCCGGAGGACGCTCTCGAACGCCTCGGCCGAGAGGTCGTGGAATGGGTAGGCACTCCGGACCAGGTCGAGCAGCGCGGGGACGTCCCACGGTTCCATGGCCACGCACGCGACCATCTGCTGGGCCAGGACATCCAGGCATCCCCGCGGCACGCGCAGGTGCTCGATCTCCCCCTGGATCATGGCACGACACAGGGCCGCCGATTCGAGCAGGTCGGCCGGAGTCTTGGCGATCAGTCGCCCCCGGCTCACGCCGTGCACCACGTGCCCGGCGCGGCCCACTCGCTGGAGCCCTCGCGACACGTTCCCCGGCGATTCCACCTGACAGACCAGGTTGACCGCTCCCATGTCGATCCCCAACTCTAACGAGGCCGTGGCCACCACCGCCGCGAGCTCGCCGTTCTTGAGCGCGTCTTCCGTGGCCCGGCGCTCGTCCAGGCTCAGGCTTCCATGATGGGCCCGGAACGGGCGGCTCGCCTCGTCCTCCGCGTCGGCCATGGCCGCCTCGTTGAGCCGGCCGGTCAGCTTCTCGACGGTCCTCCGATTATTGGTGAAGATGATCGTCGAACGATGTGCGCGGACCAATGTCGCCAGCTTGTCCTCGATTGCCGGCCAGATCATGCCGGCGCCCGGCAGCCGATCGGGGCCGGCCGGCCAGATGACCGACAGGTCCAGGTCGCGCCGCCGGCCGGCGTCGATGACGGCGACCGGCCGGGGCTCGATGGTCGACGGCCCGACCCGACGGAGTCCGCCCAGATAGCGCGCCACTTCCTCCAGCGGGCGCTGGGTCGCCGACAGCCCGATCCGCACGAAGCTCGCCGGATTGATCGCCTCCAGGCGTTCCAGCAACAAGGCCAGGAACACGCCCCGCTTGTTGCCGCAGACCGCATGGATCTCATCAACGATCACGTGCGAGACCCCGCGCAGGATCTTCCTGGCCTGGCTGGTCAGCATCAGGTGGAGCGATTCCGGCGTGGTGATGAGGATGTCCGGCGGCTTGCGGACCATCCTGGCTCGGTCCGCGCTCGGTGTATCACCGCTCCGCACCGCGACGCTCAGTGCGGACAGAGGCATGCCCATCGCCTTCGACCGCACCAGGATGCCTTCCAGGGGAAATTGCAGGTTGCGCCAGACATCCTGGTTCAACGCTTTCAGCGGGGAAATGTAGAGGATGCGGACGCCCTTTTCCTGGCGCGGAGCTCGCCAGAGGTGATCGAGTGCGGCCAGGAACGCGGCCAGCGTCTTTCCCGAACCGGTCGGCGCCACGATCAGGGCATTCTGTCCCGAGGCGATCGCCGGCCAGCCCAGCCGCTGCGCAGGTGTCGGCTCGCCAAACTGCTCGCGGAACCACGATGACACCGCCGGATGAAACCGGTCGAGCACGTCATCGGCGCGATCGTCGGGCTGATTCATGGGTGGGTGGCACCTCTCACGCCAGTCGGTCATCGGGAGAAGATCTCTCATCACGCGATTGTCCCCGACGCATTGGCGGCCCGCAAGGGATTCTCTATACAAAAGTTTACATGGCGTAGGGTCGTAGTCAGAAGAAGACCCGAGGTGTCGCCGACCGCCGCGTTCCCGAATTCGCGCGGCAGAGGCCCGCGCCAGCCACGCAATCGCTACCACGCCGATCTCGGGATCGTGCTGCAGGACCCGCGCCAGCCGTACGATCGCTTCCACCCCGATAATCGTGGGTTCGATTTCGCGTTCTTGGGTGCCGGCCGGCGGCGATGGCTTCGTTTTTCCCGATTCCGGGCGCGGGCGGGCGGCGATGGCTTCGTTTCGACGATTTCACGCGTCGCCCTGACGAGCCCGATGGCGATCAGGACCAGCGCTTCAGGGCGGTTGGCTTCGTTTCGACGATTTCGCGCGACGTGTTCTCCCGCCCCTGCGGCCCCGTGGGTTCGTTCCGCCGATTTCACGCGGGTCGTTGATCGATCCCGAGCGAGGGGAACCGGCCCGACCGGCCTGGCCGCGCGAGTCGTCATAGTTCGCACATTCGTTGCAATCGATACTTCATGTTTTCTCGTCATGATTGTGGCTTCGTCTCGTCGATTGGCTCTCAGTCTTCCCCCGCTACCCATCCCCCGCCACCCATCCCCGCCACCCTACCTTCGCCCGTTTGCTTTCTCTCTTTTGCGCACCCCGAACGCACCGGCAAATCCCGTTACTGGGAACTATACGCACCTTTTTGGGGCCCAGCCTTTCGGATCCGGGATTTTCTGGGTCGGGTTGTGGCGATTGTGACGACGACGTTCCACTCCGATCTCCGAGTGGACGCTGATGGGACGGGGATTCGTTCAACGTGAACATCAGTCACGTTGGACGGGATCTGTCCCACCTCGCCGTTATGATCGGGTTGGATGGAGCGGCGAACGTCGCCGCGAGTGCGGGCGTTGTCCGGTTTCTCATGCTCAACGGTTGCCCGCTTGAGGGGGAATGCGTACCCGGAGCGATCGACGGGGGCATCGGCCGGTGTTCGAAGCGAACATCAAGCGAATCAGGCGCGGCGTTCAGGGCAGGTCGAAACTGGCCCTCGGGCACGCATTCAACCGTTGCATCAGGTTCGGCGACAGCGTGCCCAGGACGTTTGCCACGGTGTCCGCATCCACCGTAGCGAGCAAGAGCCAAGAGACGACGGAATCGCGGATCAGGCCGGTGGCTTTGCCCTCGGCTGTGCTCGAGTCGATGAACAAACAGGCGGGATCGCCGGCCATCTTCGGGTTCTTGGTCACCTCCGCGACAATGACGGTGCCGAAGGTCCCCAGGTAGGCGTCGGACTGCACCACGACCGCTGGCCGCTTCTTCCCGCGCTGGCCGGAGGGATGCGGGAATCGGACGAGCACGACGTCACCCTGTTTCATGGCCGCTCCGGGATCTCGTCGTACTCGTCCATGTCTTCCCAGCCGGCATGTCGGCCCGCCTGCCAGGCCAGGGCCTGCCGTTCCTCGCGAGTCCAGGGGCTATCATCATATCCCTCCTCGCTCGATCGTCCGAATTCCTTCTCGCTGAGCAGGACGAACGTCTCCCCGGTGCGGGGATTAACCATGCGGAGTGGGGTCTCCTCCGGATTCTCCAGTGCGTTCATCTGTTGTTCGGTCAGTTCGATCATGACGGCCTTCTTCTTCATGGAGACTCCCGGGTTGTCGTGTCGATCCGCAGGGACGAGGCCCGGACGCGCCGCCGTTCCCGAAACGCGGCCGCGGTTTCACACGGATCGTGCGCCGGGGATTCCCCTTATCGTACTCGCGTGGGAGGGAGAACCACAGATCGCCTCTTGTAACCAGCCAGCCAGGTGCCGGCCAAGTCTTCTCACAGCGCCTGGCCGGAGGGATCCTGGCTCCGAGTCGTCGAGGTGACTGTGACCTGGCAGGGTATCTTATCAAATACCGCCGGTTCCCGCAGTCTCGCTGGCCTCGGGCGGCCACCAACGTGGCCAGGACCAGCGTAACGCGTCTCTTTGGGACGGCCCTTCTTTTCCCCCGCTTGGACCATGGAGGCGGCACCCCTGGTTGGCTGGCCTCTGGCTGCGCTCCTTCCGGGTCGTCGCAATCTCACCATGTCACGCAGTCTGCGTCGGGACTTAGGAATGTCCCATTACATTCCCTCCAATGGGTCTTGACCCTGCCGGATTTCTGCCAAACGATCGTAATGGGACTCGCTATCGAGACGGCGATAGGCACTGGGATAACCTTGGCCTTCCAAATCTATCCCCTCGAGCTATCCCATTTGGAAGTGAGTCCACTACCTAAGCCTTGGCTTTTCACAACACGGGAGATCAGGCCCATCGGCGATCAATCCTTGAGCGACTGCGAATCAGCCCGCAAGACTCCTAGTTTCAAGGGGCTCCGTCCTGCGTCCGATCGCGCTTCTTTGGCCAAGAAGGGCAACCGGAAGAAGGACACGAAGCACGAGGTTCTTCTCCGAAAAGCCCTCTGGCGTCTTGGGCTGCGTTATCGGAAGCATATGTCCACTTTGCCAGGCAATCCTGATATCGTGTTCCCACGCTTTCGATTGGCCATCTTCTGCGATGGCGACTTTTGGCATGGCAGGGAGTGGGAGAAGCTGCAAACTAAGCTAAGCCTTGGCGCAAACTCTCCGTATTGGCTCGCTAAGATCGCTCGGAACATACAGCGAGATACGGAGAACTCTACCATCCTTGAGAGTCAGGGATGGCGCGTTGTCCGCATCTGGGAAAGCGAGATAAAGAAGGACCCGCTCGGCATCGCCCAAAAGATCAAGCTTTTGCATGATTCACTGAGCACATCATCATACAACGGCTGATTACGTTACGTGGCTTAAGGCCAACATCTCGAAATACTGGACTATGCCCAAACGGTGATGGAATACTTTGAGCAATGATCACTTGCGAATCAGCGACTGCCATAAGGCGATCGCCTCGGGAGATACCTCTACTGCCTTCAGTCTCTTGTGGATGTGAAGCGCCGCCTGCGTTGCGGCAACCGGCTTCGGCTGCTCGGACCAGAATAGAGCTTGTTCAACAATCGCATCCCAACCATTAAATAAAGTCAACCCGATACCAAATCCACGCGCCCATTGATGCAATGCTTCATCATCGAGGGGTTGCTGCTTCTCGGAGACCATGACAATCGCCGCCTCGCGGACGTCCATATCGACGCATTTCTTCGCGAATACCTGGACATCGGTCGCGCTGACTCGCTTGTCCCTCACCTCGAGGGCTTTCTCCCAGACATCCGGATCCGAAGCCAGTCGCACGCACACGTCCCCCGGATACTTGCGGCTCGGGTCGTTGATTCGGCCGCTCTCGACTCTCTCAGGACCTGCGAACGTATCCATGAGGCCCGCGACAACAGCCTGGGCCCTGCGTCCTCCTTCCGAGTTCTCTCTCACCAGTTTCTTGATAGCCTGAACAAGCGCCTCCGGGCTTACCTCACCGACCTCGTAAGCATCGTATCGCCTTTGATATCGGCTGCGGACGTCAATGAAGGCCCGAAGAGCCGCTCGGGCCGAATTCTCATCAGGAAGTGCTTGAAGCTCGCGTACCAGGCTCACCATGTACTCGAACGCTGCTCGCCCCCCGGGATGCACCGGGGTGTCGTCACCGAGCCTATTCATGCGAAAGTAAGGCTGATTGTTCAGCGGCTGGCGCCCGGTAACCCCAAGACTGATACCGAGTTCGGCGGCGCACGGGACGAGGGCGTTTTCACACAGTATCCTCGCGGAGAAGGCTTTGGGATTGCCCCCCGCGTGACGCGGCTTTATGGCGAAGAGATCGGCGGAGCGATCCATCGACTTCGCGAGAACGACCGTCCCGAGGAAGGCGATATGGGTGATCGAGGCGCCGTCCTCGCACAGTTGAGAGAGGCGCTCGATTTTTTCAACCCACGTCTTATCGACGTCCCCGGCTTTCGCCTTGGCGGCCTCGACGTGCAGGAGGGCGATCGCTTTCGTCTTGTCAATCCGAAGGGGCATCGCTGTCCTCCGAAACGACAAGCTCAAGCAGATCAGCCGGCTGGCAATCGAGGGCCCGGCAGAGCTTCTCGATCGTGCTGAGCCGAGTATTATAGTTTGGCCGAGACGCGAGCGACTCGAGGGTCGCCCGCGCGATGCCGGTAACCTCGGCGAGGCGCTCGTAAGTCATCCGCATTCCGGAGCGGTTCCGGAACTCCTCCATCGCCTCTCGGAGCTTGACCCTGATCACGGCTGGCCGGTCTTGTATTGACGATACAAGTTACATGGTGTACACTTCAGTAGAGCGTACCGCGAGTATACCCAGTGCCCCCGTGCTTGATAAGGAACCATTCCTCATGTCTAGACGTCGTCTCACCGCCATTAGCCTATACACCGGGATCGGGGGCCTCGATTTCGGCTTCGAGGCGGCGGGGTTCGACACTGTCGCGGGCGTGGAGCTAGACCCGGCGGCGTGCCGCATGGCCCGCCTCAACCGCCCGTCATGGGGTGTGCTCGAGGGCGACATCCACAACATTAGCTCGGAGGCGATCCTGAAAAGGGCGGGGCTCGGGCCCGGGGAGGCGGACGTATTGATCGGCGGCCCCCCCTGTCAGCCGTTCTCGAAGTCATCGTACTGGGTGTCGGGCGACTCTCTGCTTGAGCGACGATCGGGCCAACACCCTGACCGAGTATCTCCGAGTGCTACGAGACACTAATCCCAGGGTGTTCCTCCTCGAGAACGTTTACGGACTAGCCTACAAGGGAAAGGACGAGGGACTCCGCCACATCCTGGAAGGCATCGATCAGATCAACAACGTAGCCGGTACGAGTTACTCCGTCTCTTGGAAGATGCTGAACGCAGCCCATTTTGGGGTGCCGCAGGTCCGGGAGCGGGTGTTCCTCGTCGGGAGCCGCGATGGCAAAGAATTCGGGTTCCCAAAGCCCACGCACATCGCACACGAGGAGCGGGGCCTCTTTGACACATCAGAGCCCTTCCGCACGGCGTGGGATGCGATTGGCGACCTTCCGCGAGAACCCGACGAGCCGAGCCTAAAGGTTGGCGGCAAATGGGGGGATCTACTGCCATCCATTCCCGAGGGGCAGAATTACCTCTGGCACACGAACCGGGGGGAGGAGAGCCTCTCTTCGGGTGGCGTACCCGGTATTGGAGCTTCTTACTGAAGCTTTCAAAGGCCCAGCCGTCCTGGACCATACAGGCCCAGCCGGGCTCGGCGATCGGGCCATTCCATTGGTGCAACAGGAAGCTCACGGCCCGCGAGATGGGTCGCATCCAGACCTTCCCGGACGGCGTCTCTTACGACTGCGCGAGGACCGATGCTCAGAGGCTGGTCGGCAACGCCGTTCCCTCGCTGCTCGCGGAAGTCCTGGCTAGAGAGATCCGACGTCAGCTACTCGAGCCCGGAGCCCGACTCGGGGGCCTCGCTCTGATACCACCTGTGCGTCAACAGTCGCCGCCCCCAGAGCCGGTGATGCCTCTCCCCGACATGTACCGGAGCCAGATCGGCGACCATCCGGACCATCCCGGGGAGGGTCGCCTCTCGGGACGACGAAAGGGTAGAAAGGTCAAAGATCGGGACGAGCAGCAGGACTTCCTTAAGGCTCTGTGACCGCGTGTAGCACCGGGTTGGGGCGGTTTCGCTAGCCCCATGACCCGTCGCCCTCGAGGAACTCGGCTCACCGCGTCGTACGGATTCTCGCGATGAAACTGTCGATGGGAACCGAAGCGATCTCACGAGAGCAGAGCAGCCTGAGCGTCTTCCACAAGACCGTGTCGTCATACTGATCGACCTCGACAGGGATGTGGTCGAGGAGCGAGTCCGCGCAAACCACGACCAGCCGCTTCATGGTGTGCGAGAAGGCGACGTTTGCCCGATTCAGGCTGAGGATGAAATCGACGTTTCTGCCGATCGCCGATGGGTCGCTCGCAGTGGCTGTCACGATGATGGTCGGGGCCTCGGCCCCCTGTAGCTTCTCGACGGTGTCGATGATCTTGATCTGTCGCCCTGGCCCGTATACGTCGTTCAAGTGCTGCTGCAGCTCGTTCCTTTGGCGCGGTGAGGGGTGATGATCGCAATCGTCCCCGCCCCTGCACCGGGACAGGATCGCACCAGCCGCTCGACCGCTTCAAGCTCGACAGGGTTCACTCTTCGAGACCGGCGGTCGTCATGAGACACCAGGAAGAGGCCGCTTGACGAGAGCCACGGCCTCCTCCACGGGTCCGTCTCCGCCGCGAAATTAACGTGCTCCGGGACGTGCGGGCGGCCCTTAAGTGCAATACGGTCTCTCGCGTAAGTCGGCTCGATCAGCCTGCGGATGATGTCGGGAAGGCGAAATGTGTGCTCGAGCTCGCCGGAAGATGGCCTCATCGGGCAAGGCTGAATGGGTCTTCAACCCGTCCAGTGCCTCGTAAGCGCTCAAGTGCGGCTTGAACATCTCAACGGTCGGTCGGTCCTCGTTCTCCCAGTCGTGTGCCACGATCGGGGAGAGCTGCCGGTGGTCGCCGGCGAGCAACATCTCGCCATTTGGCTCGATGAGGGTGGCGAGGGCCAGGAAGTGGGGGAAGGCAAGCATACTGGCCTCATCGACGACGAGGAGTGGAGTAGTGAGCCCGTTCGGGAAGGCCGCTTTACCCTTCAGCTCTTCCACCATCTTCAAGATGGCCCCGTCGTCCCGGCGATGACGAGCACGGCGTTTTTGCGGAAATCATTGATCTTACTGGTACATTTGTCGGTGGCGAACGTCTGCACGGGGAGACGGATCATCCGCCCGGTGACCTCATCGACGCAGATCTCGAGCGGCTCCATCCCCTCCGAGCTGGTGAAGACCTTGGCCAGCACGGTGGTAGGCAACATCGCACCCGCTTCGGACGCGGCCCTATGGAAGGGGGCTTGAAGACGGCAAAGTCTGACGAGCAGCTGGTTGACGGCGTTGTGAGTGTGGGCGGCCACCAGCACGATGTCACCGGCCGAAGACGGTCGGCTATTTGTCCGGGGTGTCCCAGGTCGCCGCCTGGCAAGGATCCGCAGCAGGAGCGCGGAGGCGGTCGTCTGGGTCTTGCCCGTGCCGGGAGGGCCTTGTAGCAGGCTGCACGCGGGAGGACAGTCCGTCCAACGCCACCGCGCTCTGCTCGTCGTTAAGCAACTGCTTCGGTCCGCTTGCGAGATCGTCCACCAGTCGGGTAAGGACGTCCTCGAAGAGCGTCCGCTGGCCGGCTGGCAGGGGAGCATGAGGAGGGATGACCGGTTTGCGGGGGTCGAGCCACCCGAGCACGTGCGTACCGGCCCCCGCCGAAACGCGCCTCCACGCGCCCTGCGACGTAATCTGAGATGCCCGCGTCAATCGTTTCGAACGCTAGTGGCGGGTCGGTGGGTCTGACGTTCCGAGACTGGAGGATATAGAAGGTGGCCCCTTGGTAGCTGGGGATCACCCGGATCTCGACCTCACCCCGTTGCCAATCGATCCTCTCAATGTAGCCGTTGTGGCCCACGCCGGACGTCAGTTGTTTAATGGTCTGCCCCCTACCCAGATCGCCCGTATCGCTGCACGGAGAGACGCGAACGAAATCCCCCTCCTTGAGGTCGCAGCGATCGCGCAGACCCTTGAGATCGACCTCGCAACCGGCGAGATGAATCGTGCCGATCACGACGTTATTGCTAGGATAGGAGAGGTTCGTGATCGGGATCGTTCGGCCGCGCAACACGCGGAGCGATGGGGGCATGAGCTGGGCGGCGACCCAGTCATTAAGCTTGACTCTGTGGTCCAAGCGCAGGAAATCGATGGCCGCCCGTCCGACGTCGTTGACACCCAGGTTGAACGCCGGGAGGTCCGCGAGAACAAAGGGCGGCTTGTGGATCTCGGGGTTCTTGCGCTTCACCCGCTCTTCGACCCAACGAAGGGCATGGGTGCGTGCCGCCGAGGTAAGCTTCCAGGATCCCAGGCCGCCCGCCTTCGAGGTATCGGTTGATCTGGCCCCGCACGAGGTGGTCCGCATTGGGCGGGAAATGAAGCGTACCCCAGTAGGCCCGCCAGTAAGGCGCGGGCAGTGAATCACCGAAACGGCTCCGGATCTCGAACGGATGCTGGGAGACTCTTGCCTCGTCCTTCGCCCAGTTTCCGGCGGCATCCAAGGGCAAATTCCTCTTGTAGTCGAATACGTCCTGCCTAAATCGCAGCTCTAAGTCGATCTCGTCTCCGCCGACGCGCCGATGCCAATGAAATCGCCTCCCGAACCATTTCAGACCGGCAGCGACCACTAGCCCGCGACTGGTCCAGCCGAGGCCGAAGCGTCTATCCGCCTCGTCGTGCAGACAAGAAAAGATTAGCTGCTCCGAGCCCTCGCGAAGGCCAAGGAGTTGGTTGAGCGCATGGAGGGGGATGCCGGTGCGCGTGAATGCCTCGATCAGGTGCGTGACCTCCCCGCGGGACCATACGTAGAAATGAATGGGAGCGTCGGTGTCGGTTCCGGCTACACTCCGGATCGCCGCCACCAGGTCATTGAAGAACCCCGTGAGCAGGGAGGCCTCGGATGCGTTGTCGCGGTCGAAATTGACCGCCCACGGTGAGGCCTGAAGGCGCAGGACGTCCCGTCCCTGTAAAGCTCTCTCCTCGAAGATCGGATGATTGTCGTGGTCCCGTCCCTGCTCACGAATCTCGACGACATCGTGGTGCCAGGTCGGGCGAGGCGGATCGCCGTCCCAGGACACGGGCGTATGGACCTCCCACTCACCACGGGAGACGTGGGCGCTTGAGGCGCCAACTCGGTTTTCGGTGTAATCGTAATGAACCCCCATGTAGACGCGGATGAGATGGTGGGCGCAATCTGGTGGGGTGGGAGGCTGGCTCTGGGAGTTGAATGAAAGAGACTGAACCTCGTAATTATCGGGGTGCGAGTCGCCACGCGGGAGCGTCGATCTCCGTGCTCTCGCCTTTTGGATCAGGATGTCGAGGCTCTCGTAAAACGAGTGGTCTCTGCGAACTGCGGAGGCCGGATCGCTCGTGGGGTCGAGGTCCGCTAGATCGTCTAGGGTGTTGATCCCAGCTCGTTGCAGTGCCTCCACCGTCGAGGATGCAAGGCCGAGCAGCTCGGGACGGCGGAGCCGTGCACTCTCTGGCAGGCAATGAATATTGAAACGGCAATCGTCGCACTTCTGTTCGATGCAGTAGCTCAAGTCCTCTAGCCGTGACGATAAGACGCGCGAAATTGCTCCGCCGGGAGCCAGAAGCCTGTCGAGATCCGCGTTCATCATCCAGAGGTCCAACCGCGGCAACGAGAGTATGTCCTGTCGCACATTCGTATCCTCGTCGAGCCGGGCCACGACACATTCCGTGTGCTCCACCTCGACAGGAATACCGGAGCACACAGCGGGCGATGCGGTAAGGAGCTGCCGCACCATCCTCCCGTAGATCGCCACCTGAAGCCGGTGATAGGTCCGATCCCGGCGGCTCGATTTGCATTCGATGAGGCGAAGCCTCGGTTTACCGTCCAGCCAGAGAACCAGCACGAAGTCGATGCGTCCCGTGAGTGGCAGACCGTCGAAATCGACGGCGATCTCGATCTCGCGACCGTACGCCTGCTGACCCTCTCTGACGGCAGCGAGCGAGACGAGGAACTGATCCCAAGGGGTCGCTTTGTCGCGGTCTGATCGGGTGTCAAAGCCGGTGAGGTCACTCACGCTTCTCGCTTTTAGAGATTGCTCCCAGGCGTCCTCGCTTTCCCGGCCTTTCTCTAGCAAGATGGGATCGAGGTTGTTGAAGACGCTCGCGTAGTAGGGGAGCTTCTCCATGATCGGCCGCGCATCGACATCGAGCTTGAGCCGACGCTCGCAGGAGCTGCGGCTTGATGTACTCGCCGATCTGACTCACGCCGACACTGGAGCGGGTAGACGAGCTCACGAGACTACTCCCTGGGTTAGTATGCACGAGCGCCGAGCAAGGCCTCCCCTTCGGGACTTACCTGTCATCCGAGTGTGCCGCACTTGAGTGTTGCGAGCGGCAATGAAAGGCCTGTTGGACTCGCTCACTTGCCCCTTCCGGGCCTTTCTTGATGTCCGACTCCCACGAACGAATCACCGGCTACCTCGCCTCGCGCGACCGCGCGGAGACCGCTGGTGCGACCCTCTCGACGCGCCCGCCAGACCACGCCGCTCAAGACTGACGGCCAAGACCAGGGGCCCTGCCCGAAACACCCTCACGTCAAATGTCGCAACCTCGAGGGCCGGCTCGGGGTGGTCCGCGTTCATCCCGTGACCGAGCCCCGAACCATTTATGATAACAGATTTGGAGAAATGCTAGACCATGGAGAGGCTTAGAAACCAGGCCTGAGAAATCCGCCCCTCGGGCGGTAGGCCGGCACGCGGAAGCCGCGTGGATGGCGACCGAGGGCCGGCAATGGCCGTAAGGGACGGGCTTGAAGGCGGCTTCGAGTGCGACCGCTATCAGACCCTGAAGAACCCGGCTGAACCTGGAACACGCCCACCCGCCACCGGCGGCTAACTGCTGTCCAGTCGGATCTGGATCGGCCCGGCTCCGGCCGGCTCGAAGACCTCGTCCGGCCAGTGTCGAAACCGCAGGCTCTCCAACAATCGTTGCGCCATGTTCTTCAACGAGCCGAACAGCTCCACGGCCGTTCGCTTCCCCTGCTCTTGGGCCAGGTGCCGCAACAGGCTCCCCTTCTCCACCAGTTGCAGCAGCAGATGGGCGTTCTGCAACAGGAAATAGTAGGCCGGCCAGCATCTGTGGCTGTAGGCATGTTCCAGGTTCAGGCCACTGTTCTTCTGGCTGTTAAATTCCTCGTTCTCCTCGCGCCAGCGTGCCCTCCCTCCGTTGGTCGCTACTTCCACCACAGTCTCGTGGCTCAAATCCAGAGAGGTCACCCACGACCATTCCGTCTGCTTTCCCTCCTTGCCCGTCTCGGTGCACTCCAGAGCGTTGATGGTCCAGTCCCGACCATCACTGTCCCTGTAGTGCAGGCCGTTGATCCAGCGATAGACCTGCCGGACCCCTTGCGGCGTCATCCGTTCCACGCGCTGGTCGGGACACAACCGCAGCAACCCCTGGAATTTCGCCCAGAGGGCGGGAAGTTGTCCAGGCTGAAACGTGTAAATGTAGTCGCATCGATAATCTTTGGCGATCCTGGAATCCTTCTCCGCAGGCATACAGGCCGTCACCGCCGAGGCAAATCCGCAACTGCGGGAACTCGATCCGCAACTTCTCCACCAGGCGTCGCAAGGCCTTCAACTCGCAATCCTGCTTGATCCGTTCCGCGCTGGCACCCGCTGGGGCACTGGCGCCGTCGTGGTTGTCGATGAACTCACTGGCGATCGAGATGACCGTGCCGGCCGGCCAGCACCTTGGCCTCCAGCACCTCGTGCATATATAGCGTCGTCGCACCGTGCGGCTGGGTCAGGCAATCGTCGCAATGCCGGGAGTGAAACACCAGATAGCCCGAGCCGTCTATCAAGACGACGAACCGCCCCTGCAGCGCGCCGCGTCCAGAGCCTTCATGCGGATCAACCGCTGGACCATCCGCTGCCGCAACCCGGCGATGGGGTCGGGGCCGATTTTCCCCAGGAAGTACTCCAAGGTCTGGTTCACCGGCCGGCTCTCTTCCGCCGTACCCGCCAGACGATTGAGATTGGGCAGGACCTCCGGGCCGTCGGTGTTCAACTGGTAGTCCAGTTGGCGCCGGCTGCTCAACTTGCACAGGAACAAACTCAGCCCCCACCACAGCAGGAACCGCTTGTGGTAGATCACCAAGGGGGCAAACCGCGGGTCATCGATCGCATCGATCCAGGTGTTGAGATCGGGGAAGAAGTGACCCAGGGTTCGCACCAGGATAGGTCCGATGTTTAGCGTCGTCCCCGCCGCCGCTTTCGGTGCGAGACGTGGCCCTGGATCAAGGCCAGGGTCAACTGGCTGATTTCGTGGATCAGGCCTTTGAGACGTTGGTGTTCTTGCACCCATTCTTGGACCTCCGTGAGCAGGTCCTGGGGCACATACACCGTGCGAGTCTTACCCCCCTCCGAGAAGGTGAGGTGGTGGGCGGAGTGCAACGGGCCACCGTGGTGGCAGGCGCAGGAGGGGCTGGCCGCAACGTTTCTGCACCTGGGCCAGGCTGGCCGCCAGGAGCGGCCCAGCCGGAGCCAGTTGCTTGAGGCGGCGGTCGAGCATCCGACGGACCAGCGTGGGGTGGCTCGGCACATGCATCGATGGGCCCCTGGAACTTCCGGTAAGTGGACCTTATACCGGGAAAGGCCCGAAAAGTCATGAGGTGCGAAGAAAAAAATTGAGGGCCTAGGATTGTCGGGCGCTTCAACAGAGGTTCTACTCGGGACTTACGCTGCCGTCAAGGTGCGACAAATTCCCCAATTCCTCAGAGCTGCTTAGAAACCATCCGCGAACGTCCCTTCTCACATCGAAAAACCTGGAAAACCAGGGAGTTGCGATTGTTGCCGGACAATTTCGTAATCTGGACCCACTAGGCCGGTGGGGAATAGCATTGCCCAAGCCATCCGATTGGCCCCGGGGATCCAGCGTGGCGAAAGGGAAAGTCGGGGTCAGACCAAAGGAAAGATTTCTATAGCCACTACGCTTCGCAGTGGAGGTTACCCGCCACCACGCAAGACTCGCTTCCGGCTGCTGGCTAAGCTCTGCCGGGCGGGATTCGTTAACCCGAAGGGTTGCATTGAAAGGTTTCCGAGTTCGAGTCTCTTCCTCCTTCCTCGAGCTTACCTGATGCTATGACACCAGCTTTCCCATTGACACCGGCTTTCCCCCGTGAGGAGCCTGTAAGATGCCTGCGAGTGGCCCACCGGAGATTCTGCCGACACCGTCGGCAAAATCAGCGTGGCACCCCACTCGCGACGCCGTAACCAGGAACGCATCAGGACACTCGCCATGTCGATGCCCTTGTTTCCGCCCGAAGGCGAGATTCTTCTCTATCAGACCGAGGATGGTCGAACGCGCATCGACTGCCGTTTTGAGCATGAGACGATCTGGTTGACGCAGGCACAGATCGCCGAGTTTTTCCAGAAGGACGTTCGGACGATCAACGAGCATTTGCAGAATATCTACGAGGAAGACGAGTTGGCCGAGGCGGCAACTGTCCGGAAATTCCGGATAGTTCGCCGGGAAGGCAAACGGGAGGTGGCCAGGGAGATCGAGCACTATAGCTTGGACGTAATTCTGGCAGTCGGTTACCGGGTCCGTTCATCGCGCGGGACGCAGTTCCGCCGCTGGGCGACGGAGCGGTTGCGGGAGTATCTCGTCAAGGGATTCACGATGGACGACGAGCGGCTCAAGAACCCGCCCGTCGAGGGGACCGGCGTTCCGGATTACTTCGACGAGTTGCTGGAGCGGATTCGTGACATCCGCGCAGCGAGCGCCGGATGTACCTGCGGGTCAAGGAGATCTTTGCCCTGGCTGCCGATTACGACCCTGCCCAAAGTGACCATCGAATTCTTCAAGATCATCCAGAACAAGCTGCATTTCGCCGCGACCGGCCAGACCGCCGCGGGAGCTGATCGCCCGACGGGCCAATCACGCCCTTCCGAACATGGGGCTGACGACCTGGAAGGGCGATGCCGTCCGCAAGCACGATGTGACCATTGCCAAGAACTACCTGAGCGAAGAGGAAATCCGCGAGCTGAACCGCATCGTGACGATGTGGCTCGACTTCGCCGAGGATCAGGCCCGCCGCCGCAAGCAGGTGTTCTTGAAGGACTGGGAGACGAAGCTGGATGAATTCCTCGTCTTCAACAGCGCGCCGTGCTCGCCAACGCTGGATCGATCAGCAAGAATGACGCTGATGTCCATGCTGAAGCCGAATACGAGCGATTCGCCGCTCGCCGCAGGACGCTGCTCGAGGCCGAAGGCGAGCGGATAAACCTGAAGTCGCTCGAAAACACCGCCGAGGCTCGCCCGCCCAGGAAGAAGAAGAAACAGCCCCCGAAGAAGCCGGACACATTGGAATAGGTGACGCACCATGAAACTGCACTTCGAATCCAATCTGGACTCCCAGCTCGCTGCGATCGAATCGATCTGCGACCTGTTCCGCGGCCAGGTGATCTGCGGACCGAGTTCACCGTCACGCGGGAGTTCGGGGGCGGTCAGCCCAGCCGCTTCGCGGGGTGGGCTCGCCGAACTGCTCGCGGAACCACGATGACACCGACGGATGAAATCGGTCGAGTACGTCATCCGCACAATGGCTGGTTTGATCCATGGGTTAGAGCCGTCGCGCCGAGTGGTGTTCCGCGAAAGTTCACACCACTCGATTCTCTCCCGAGCATCGAGGTCTCGCAAGAGTTTTCCTATACAATCGTTTACGCAACCGGCAGGAATGGGTTTACCCGCGATCCGCCCGGGACCTTACCAGCCCCAAGTGCCATCGAGTGTCAGCGTAAATCCTTGCGAGGTAATGGGAAACACCCTCGCTGGCGCGCATGGACTCATAGAGAAACAATTCGGGTGAGCGCGGCGCGAAAGTGCGACCGAACGGCAAAATCAGCGCGTTTGACGATCGGTGTTGGTCGCAGGCCCGCGTTGTCAAGATTGCACGGAACGGTCATGCAAGGCGTGCCCGATTATTAAGCGAAGGATCTCGCCGACACTTTGCCGACGCTCCCTGGAGAGCGCCATGAGATGCTCGGCCCACTGAGATGGCAGCAGCAGGTTGATTTCGACAACACCATCGATGCCCCGGTTGCCCGTATCTGGGGCAAACATGCCGTCAATCGGGGCGGTCGTTGGGCTCGAGGCGAGGATGGGCATGAGAAAACCTCGGTAAAAACGGTCCATTTCTGACGTTTGCGGCGGAATTGCGATAGATGGCAAACCGCGCGCCAACCGTCTAGGAGCGGTACCAGATCGAGATAATCACGATGGCGACCAGGCCGATGGCGATTGCGATCAGGGCAAACTGGACGAGCCAGGCGTTTTCGCTGGTCCCCCGGTTCGGGAAGGCGGGGGAATGGGGATCGCGAGGAGGCGCGGACCGGAAGATCGCGGGGAGTGGTTGTGGAGGTTGATGGTGACGCGGGGCCACGGATGGCTCGGCGCCGCCCAGACCGCGGAGGGACATGCCATCCCGGGATTCGGTATCCTCGATATCGAGGAGGCGGAGGTCGTCCTCGTCGAGTTCGGGGGGCGGAGGCCGGAAGCTCCGGGCGGCCTCGGCCTCGGCGCCGAGGATCGCGCGGACGCGCTCGGGGTCAGTCCACCGCACCAGGTCGGCCCTCAACTCCGGACAATCCTGGTAGCGCTCTTCGGGCTTCTTGCTCATCAGCTTGCGGACGATCGCGGCGAACGCCGACGGCACGCCCCGCGCCAGGCTCTCCAGCGGCTCGGGGTCCTCCATGCGCTGCTTGAAGATCTTGTTGATCATGTCCCCACCCTCGAACGGGGCCCGGCCGGCCATCGCGAAGTACAGGGTGCAGCCCAGGCTGTAGAGGTCGCTCCGACGGTCGGCCTTGGTGGCGTCGCGGAGTTGTTCGGGGCTGGCGTAGTCCAGGGTGCCGAGGACGGTGTTGGCGCGCGTCAATCCTTTCTCGTCGTCCAGGGCGCGGGCCAGTCCGAGGTCGAGGAGCTTCACGTCTCCCTCGGGGGTGATCATGACGTTCGAGGGCTTGATGTCGCGGTGGATCAGCCCGCGCGCGGTGGGCGGCGGCCAGGCCGTCGATCAGCTTCAGGAACAGCCGGGCCGCATCGGGGACGCGCAGCGGCCCGACGCGCTGGCTCTTGACCATGTCGAAGAGGCTCTCTCCCGGGATGTACTCCATCACCATGAAATGGACATCCCCCTCGCTCCCCACGGAGAGCGTCCGGGCGAGATTGGGGTGCGAGCAGCGTTGGGAAAGGTCCATCTCGCGGCGGAACCGCAACAGCGCGTTCTCATCCTCCATGGCCTTGCGCGGCGGGAGCACCTTGATGGCCACCCGTTCCCGACGATCGTCCTCGGCCAGGTAGACCTTCCCCATGCCCCCCTCGCCCAGCGGCCGGAGCAACCGATAGCCGCCCAGGATGAACCCGCTCGTCCGCCCTGAGAGGATCTTCTTGGCCTGGAACGCCGTCAACAACTTGTCCTGGATCAGCCGGCGGGCCAGGACGACGGCTCCGTCCTCCCCCGAGCGGGGCGGCATCTCCGACCGGACTCGCGCCAGCACCTCGGGCGGGACCAGTCCCGACGTGACAACATGGGCGGCGAAGTCCTCCAGGCCGAGCATGGTCCATCTACCTCGGTTCGACCGCGGCATCCACGGGATGATGCCCCAACCGGGACGCCTCAGAGTTTGGGAACGAAACGGATTCAGGATCGAATGGCACGTCCTGAAGCCCTAACCTGCATTGAGCAAAGCAGTTTTGGCTTGCTTCCGGGGCACGGTCAACAACGGGTACGGCTTGGGCCGGCGTTTGCGGGCTCGCGGTTCCACTCGATCGGGGCGATAGCCCTCCTCGTCGTCGGCGATCGAATTCAGGACGACGGGCCAGAGCCACGGCCCAGCCGGCGCCGACGCTTCCCGCAGGGCTGGTCCGAACTCCTGCACCGTCTGCAACGCCCCCTTGAAACTCAGCCGGCGCGGCTCGCGCCGGTGGGCCAATGACGCTCTCGCCATCAACGCCCGGATCACATTGTATCCCAACACGCCATCCAAATCTCCTTGCGCACCATCTCCGGCGTCTTGCTCCCCAGCATGTCGATCCCCAGCACCACCTTCAGCGACCGCAGATCCAACTCCACGTGCCACCGCTTGCGATACAATATCCCAACATCTTTTTTGGTGTAGATCTCCGCATTCAAGAGCGTCGTGACCACCTCCAGCACCCGCGTGCGGAAGCCACGCTGCTCGACGTGAATCCGGATGATCCGCACCTCCACCGTCGCGGCGACGCTCTCATAGGTCGCTTCGTCCATCCACTCCGGACGCGCCGGCCGGTCCCATCTGACGATCTGATCGCCCTGGCCCAACCGCCGACCCCGGCGAAAGTCGCTCTTCCGCCGTTGATGGAGCCGGAACACGCTATCCACTCCACGCTGCTGCAACAGTACGATATCAAAATACGATCCATAATAACGGTCACCCAGGACCACATCTCCCGGCTCCAACTCGTCCCGGAGGCCGCGAAACAAGGCATTTTCCCCGGTCTGCTTCCCCTGGTACTTGCCGATGGCCGCCTCCAGCACCGACCCGGTGGCCAGGCAGAAGATCACCACGAACCGGGCGATCGGAAAGCCCAACCCGGGCTTCTGGGACGAGAGCTGGGGATACGCCTTCTGGTTGGCCAGGGTATCGGCCATGATCGCCGTGCTGCCGTTGACCATCTTGACCCGGCGGCGGCACCACAGCCAGACCTCGGCCGCCCCTTGAGAGGTCTGGGCACCAAGTTGTCGCATCAAGCAATGAAGGGCCGATTCCGGCAGCCGGGCCCGAGCCTTGCAGTAGGGACCGGTGTCGGCGGCGTCGAGCTTCTGACCGTGCGCGGCCATCCAGGCGGACAGCCGCTTCAGCGCCGCCCGGCACGAGCGATCGGCGCGAGCCGCTGCCAGAAGAAGGCCCAGAAGGTCACATAGGGGGTGTAAAGCTTCGCCCTCCAGCGCCCCCCTTCCTCCTTGAGCACCTGCTCGACGGTGGCCTTGGGGAGGATCTCCTCGACGCCCAGTTCCGGTGGGACGGTCCCGGGGTTGCGGAGGCGATGGAATGGGGCGCGGAACCGCGGTGTGGTAGACTGGGCCATGAGAGACCTCCTTGCGAGTGATGGTGTGGATGACACCCCCATCATCCGACAAGTGAGGTCTCGTTTCACCGCCAGAGAGACGGCCGGCGAGGCCGCCGGGGCCGGCGATCTCTAAGGAATTCATGGATGCGCTCCGGAATCGCCGTGTTGCAAGGAGGTTACGCCTTCAGGACGTGCCATTCGATCCAGGACCCGAATTCAAGATTCCAGAATCCTCACGCGGCCTTCGGCCGCAACCCCATCGGGATTCCCGATTCCCCATGGGGAATGATTCGGGAATGGGGAACGGGGAATCACGAATCGGGAATCGCCAGGATGCGCGCAGGGCGCAGGGATCCTACGGAGGAAGACACCACGTACCGCTCCCTGGAAATGGGGATCGGACTTCGGGAGGGCGAGGCTCCGTGCGAGCCGCTTCCCCATGGTCGGCTCGCACGGAGGCTCGTCTTCCCGAGGGACTTCCGGGCCGTTTCTGCGTGGCGCGGTACTAAGTCTCTGATTCATCGGGCTTAACATCCATTCGGAATCCTGAATTTGTGATTCTGAATCGATTCTCTCACGGCCTCTCGGAGTTTGGGAAAAGCTCGGCTCGAAGATTCTCAATCCAATAAGGAATCGACGGAAACACCTGCCGAGGATGGATTAAGGTCCATCCCGCATCGCATCGATTCTCAGGCGTCTGAGGCAATTCAAGCGGGCGGAACCGCGCCATCGTGCTGGGCGACGGCATGGATGATCAAGCAGGTGACGTTATCCCGCGAATCGTTGGCCAGTGCCATGTCCTTCAGGGTCACGGCGGCGCGTTGGGGGTCGTCGATCGTGGCCAGGATCCGCTGGAGTTCGTGATCGGGGACGACTCCGGTGAGCCCATCGCTGGCCATCAGCAGCCGATCGCCTGGCCGTACGTCGAGGACCCGGACATCCTCCGGGCCACCGCGCGCGTCCTTGCTGCCCAGATAGAGGTATAGCACGTTCTTGAACTTGTGAGTCGGCAGCTCCTCGGCGGAGATGGTGCCCGCCTCGAGCAGGGCGTCGGCCAGCGAGTGATCCTTGGTCAGCCGCTCGAGCTTGCCGTCTCGGAGCCGGTAGGCGCGCGAGTCGCCGATGCCGGCCACGAAGACGCGATCGAAGCGGAACTGGGCCAGGACCACAGTCGTGCCCATGTTGGTGAATTCGGTCACGGCGCCGGAGCTGCCCAGGATCTCCTGGTTGACCTCGGCGACCGCGTCGCGGATCGCCTCTTTGATCCGGCCCGGCTCGCGCTCCTCGGAAGTCAGCCGGCGCGCGACCGCCTTGGGGATCAGCTCGACGGCCATCCGGCTGGCCTCCTCGCCCGCCTGCTGCCCTCCCATGCCGTCGGCCACGATGAACAGGTTGGATGGCTCCAGCGTCATCGTGGACATCTCGCTGTGACTATCCGAGCCGCTATCATGCCGCACCGACCGCCGTCCGGGTACGTAGAAATTATCCTCGTTGTGCTCCCGGTAGTTCCCCCGCACCGAGACGACCCCGACCCGCAACTTGAGCTGACCTGGCAGGAGCGTGAACGAGGAGAGCGTGGCGAATTCATCCGTCGCCTCCGGGTCGTCCTTGGACTGGTCCTTCCCGAAGAACAAGAGCTTCCGCCAGTTCCTGAATCGCGACAACCAGCTCACCTCAGGTTCATCCTTCTGGAACAGGCCCTTCAACCAGCCGACTAACACCGCTTGAGTGCTCATCGCAACCGCCTTTATGCCTTCCAGGCTGTCGGGGGTCCAGGGAGCTGCGACTCTCCCTCCGTTGGCCCTGGGAGGGGAGCCGAGCCGACACCGGAACGACGACGGCACGATTGCCCGGCGGATCGGACCGAACCGTTCAGGTTCGGGCATGCGCCGGGCTTGCCCACCGCATCAGGTCGTCGACGCCGACGGAGCGATATGTCATGAATAACTCGCCCGCCTCGAAGCCCGCCGTCAAGCCGTGATATCGGTTCATCGTCTCGACGGCTCGAAAGATTCCGGCCTTGCTGGCGGGAAACTGCGTCTGGTAACAACGGATCGCCTCGAGCTTGACCTCCAAGGTTGGGCCGATGTCGGCAACAATGTAACCGGATGCCTCGGGCAAGTCCAACCCATGCAACGCGATCGGGAAGCTCAACTGGTTGTGGATCGTGTGGGTCGGCAGCCCGTCGAAATACTCATCCCACTTCGTCAGGCGGCTGTAGAAGACCGCCGCGTCGGTGATCAACATGGCCTGATAATGGTCGGGGGAGGCCAGGACGGTCTTGCCGCCGAACCCGACGACGACTTTGGGCTTGTACCGTCGGAACTCCTTGGCCAGTGCGATCCGGGCCTCGAATCCGTCGAACAGCCGGCGGTTGGGCAGGTTGAGGTTGATCCGCGTCGCGACCCCCAGGATCTCGGCGGCCCGCCGCGCCTCGGCGAGGCGGACGTCCGGTCCCGGCGAGTTCGGCGTCGGCTCGCCATCCGTCAGATCGACGATCCCCACAGCGTACCCTTTGCGGGCGAGCCGGGCCAGGGTCCCGCCACAGGCGATCTCCACGTCGTCGGGATGCGCCCACGGCGATTAGGTCCAGCTCAGGCTCCTGCACCTCGGCCATTGCGATTGCCCACCTCGCCGATCGCGGATGCGATCCGCCATCGATCCAATATATTCATCTCATCGGCATCTCACAACCGTCAGCCAGGCCGGCTCTCGCTCGGCGACCGCCCTCACCGCCCGTGGCGGCCGCCTATCGTCGATCAATCATCGGATGGCTCCCGCTTGGTGACGGCCAACAGGAATGTGGGAGCGATCGCCTCGAACCGAAGCCGGTCCATCTGCTCGATCCCGCGAGCGATCGAGACGTTCCAGACGCTCACGTGGCCGGCCAGGCCCTTGAGGGTTTGATAGGCCGCTGCCAGTCCCTCGATCGTGGCGACGTTGACCGCCAGGGTCCCCCCCTGGCAGAGCCGATCGTACGCCGTGCTGAGGACCAGGTCAACCTGCCGGCCCGTCCCTCCCACGAAGACGGCGTCGGGCTGGGGCAGCGCTGCCAGGACCTCGGGGGCGCGGCCGGCCACCGTGCGGATGTTGGGCACGCCGAAGACCTCCGCGTTGGCCTGGATCAGCGCGATGTCGGCCGGCTCCGGCTCGATGGCGTAGACCATCCCCTGATGCGCGAGCTGGGCGGCCTCGATCGTCACGGACCCCGAGCCGGCACCGATGTCCCAGACGACGCTCGTGGGCCGGATATCGAGCTGCGCCAGCGCGATCGCGCGCACCTCGGCCTGGGTGATCAACCCGCCGCTTGGGCAGCGATTGGGCGAAGGCATCGTCGGGGTTGCCGAAGAGCCGGTGCCGGCCGGCTCGCCCCGCGCGATCCGGCCGGTTGGGCTTGCGGATGAGGATCAGCACGTGGAGCGGGTCGAAGTCCATGACCGCCAGGTCCACCAACTCGCATTGCGTGACGCGCTCGTCCGGCGAGCCCAGGTTCTCGCAGACATACGCCCGGAAGTAATCGATCCCTCGGTCCAGCAACTCCCGCCCCAGCCGAGATGGGGGGCATTCGTCGCTGGAGAACAGGCCGATCTTCTCCGCGGTCCGGATCCGGTCGATGACGGTCTCGATCGGCCGGCCCGCCAGGCTGGTCAGGTAGGCGTCCTCCCAGCTCTCCTTGATCCGGGCAAACGCCAGTTGCATGCTGCTGACGTGCGGTACGACCTCGAAGTGGTCCTTCCCGAGCCGATCGCAAAGGTACCGCGCCACCCCGTAGAACAGCGGGTCGCCGCCGCAGACCAGCACCGGGTGATGGTGCGCCAGCGCCTCGCGGACCTGGCGCAGCGCCAGGCTCATGTCCGCCTCTAGCGGCTGCTTTCGCGCCCCCACGCCTTCCAGCAACGTCAGGATCGACGATGCTCCGAGGATCAGGTCGGCCGTCGACAGCAACCGGCGCGCGGGATCGGTCAACCCGGCGAGCCCGTCATCGCCGATCCCCAGGATCACCAGCTTCGATTGGCCGTCGCTCAACGTGACCGTTCCTGTCGCACGGGCCAGCCTCGATGTCCCCAATATCCTAAACGGCCGTGGCCGCAAGTTGCGACATTGTAATCCGCTTCCCGCCGACAAGCCAACAGGACAACGCCGGCAAACGGATCCCCGGGAAGCCCGGGGGATCCCGTCCGCCCGAGGGGTAACGGTTCTCCTCGCCCGTAAGCCCGATTTGTGGTAGGCTCGTCTCGAGAACGAGCGAGCCGAGTGGCTCGATCCCCGGAGGGTCGCATGAGCACCGTTCACGATCGGCGCAACAAGCCGGCCATTGATGTGTCCGAGACGCGGCCCGCGCGGAATCGCCGCCAGGGGAAAGCCTCGTTCGCCTATGGTTATCGCGAGGTGTGCAAGAAGCTCCCTGACGGCCGCTCTCGCTGGGTCCGGCTCCCCTTGACCCTGGACGATGTGCTCCACCCCCGGCAAGGAGACGTCCATTTGCTCAGCGATCCTCACACCGACGATTGTACCTATCTCCGAACGGTTCTCAAGGCCCAGAATGCGGACGACCTTTCGGTTGTCGTGCTCTCCGATTGCGGCATCTACTGGGATATTCCCGGCCTGCGCCATCATAGCCCCGACCTGGCGGTGATCTTCGGCGTCAAGAGGCGCAAGGACTGGAAGACCTTCCGCGTGAAAACGGAGAAGGTGCGGCCGTCGTTGATCGTCGAGGTCACTTCGGACGACACTCGGGTCGTGGACGTCAAGACCAAGGTCAACCAATATGCGATGGCGAAGGTGCCCCATTACGTCATCGTCGATGCTCATGAGGAAGGCGAAAAGCGACGAATCACCTTGATCGCCTATCGATTGAAAGGCAAGGCGTACCAGTCCGTGCCAGCCGACAAACTCGGCGCGTCTCGCTGGAGCCGGTGAACCTGTTGCTGGGGGTGAGGAAGGATCCGAATACGGATGGCGACCGCGTCGTGCTGATCGACCCGGCGACGAACGAGGAGATCGGTGATTACACGGAGGTCAGCCAGTCCCGGGCGGCCGAAGCTCGACGCGCCGATGCCGAAGCCCAACGCGCCGATGCCGAAGCCCGACGCGCCGACGCCGAGGCCCAAGGCCGGGTGGACGCCGAGGCCCGGGTCCGAGCGATGGAAGAGGAGTTGCGACGGCTCCGCAGCCGAAAATCCCGTTGAGCAGTATCCTTGTGCGATCGTTCGCCTCTTCGGCGGTCACGGACAGCCCGCGTGCTCCGTGCAGCCCCCCGGCCCCTCGGCGCAGGGGAGCAGCCATTGGTGGATCAGTTGGGCCAGGACTTCGGCGTGGGTCATATGAGGTTGGTGGCCGACGTTCGGCATGATGACACCTTCGCCCTTGGGCAGCGCGGCCTTGAGTGTCTCGTGGTCGCGCCGGGGGACGATCCGGTCCTCATTGCCCTGGATCAGGAGGATTTCCGCGGGGATCATCGGGAGGATCGGGCGCAGGTCCAGGCGCGTGAGGAGGTCGAACGCGGTGGGCCAGGGACCGGATCGGCGTCAATCCGTTCTGCTCGATGTAGAAGTCCCAGCGGTCGTCCAGGAGTGAGGGGAACTCCAGCCGGCTGTTGTAGGTCAGGACCGTGCGGCTGCAGGGGGAGCCGGGAGACCGTCCCCGGGACGAGCCGGCCCAGCCGCAGCGCCCAACGCTCCGCCGCCGAGAACCGGCGGTGCGCGAACCCTCCCTGGAGAGCCGATCGCGGGAACCGCCGAGGCTCCCGGCGCAGCGCCTCGAGTGCGATCGTCGAGCCGAACGACAAACCGGCCAGGAAGGCCCGCCCGACGTTCAGGTGATCGATCAACCCGAAGAGGTCGTCCACGAGATGGTCGTGAGTGACCCGCCTCAACCGGGCGCCGTCGCCAGTATGCTCGCCGGGATAGTCGTAGACGATCGTCCGGAAGTGCTCGGCCAGCCGGTTGAGCAACAGGGCATAGACGCGATAGGTCGAGGCGATTCCCGGGATCAGGAACAGGGTCGGCCCTTGTCCCAGGATGCGATAGGTCAAGCGGTACCGCGGGCCGTCCCAGCGGTCGACCTCCACATCTCGGTCGTAGCGCACGACTTCCGCGCGGAAATCGGCCGGGGCCGGGCAAGGCGGACGGGGGGCCTCGGGACCCGGTGTCGCCTCGACTGCGGAAGCGGCTGCGGTCACCGCACCGCCCGCGTGATCCTCAGGCATGGATGACGAGATTGGCATGAAGCGGATTCACCGATGGCTCGGAGGCGTGGAACGCCATGCTCGCGAAGCTCACGCAGCAGGTCCTGCGGTCATCGAGGGCCTGGTTGTACCGGAGCACCCGGCCCCGGGCCGGGCCGATGGCGTGCAAGAAAGTATAAGTCGCCGCCAGGCCGCAGACCCGCCAGCGGTTCCCCACTGCACCCGCCGTGCGAAACCAACCCTGGGGATCGCCGGCCGCGGCCCGGTCCAGCATCGCGCCGTCAAACTGGCGCACCTGTTCCTGGAGGATCGGGTCAACCGGCCTCGGATCACCGAACTCCGGGCCCACATGGCACAAGTCGATACCGCCGATGTAGGCCACCGACTTGCCGCTGGCCGACTCGGCGACTCGCAGCGCCTCGATGAAACGGTGCACTTCCGGGTTCGCGATCGGGTCCATCGCCCGTTCCATCAAGTCATTGAACGAGCCGACCAGGATCGGAACGATCGTGAAGGGGCGCCGGCCGCCCAGTAGGTGCTGCAGGAAGACGACCTGGAACTCGATCGAGTGCTCGGTCCGATGGGACAATTCGTCATCGAACAGGTCTCGACCGGCCAGCGAGGCGATCCGCTCCACGTAGGATCGGTCGGTGGGAACCACGCCCAGCGGCGTCTCGAAGTCCTTAAGTGTCAGCACGAACCGGCGACGGCAGTATTGGTGAGCGACGCCCAGGATGACGAACGTGTCGGCCTCCGAACGTTCCACGAGCTCCCGGTAAGACCAGGTATAGACCGGGCCGCCGCGCTGGAAGTCGATATGTGGGCTCAGGATGCCGCGGAACCCCGCCGCGCGCTCAACGCCCTCGGCGGCCGGCACACCGGCACCCTGGGCACCCACGAAGAACTGGTCGAGCTGGGCGCGGAGCGCCCGCAACGTCGCCGCATACGAGCGACCCGCGAGTGCCGCCGGGCGCCGGCCCGATTCCCGATACTGCTGGTGAAACATCGCGAATGCCGGTCCCTCGATGATCATCGTCTCATCGAATCGCCGGACCAGATCCTCGAGATCCTTCATCGCCACGAACTGCCCCGTCTCGCGGAGCACTCGCGCCTGGATCTCGATCAACGTCGATTGGCCGTCAAAGTGTCGCACGACGTGGGAATAACCGTCCCACGGGACCAGGATTGGTTGCGGGACAACCCCGATCGGATCCTGAAGCATGACGAAAGACTGTCCCTCGTGCTCGATCCGTCGAGCCGTGAGCGGACGAAGCTTGGGTCGTTCGAGCGACGACATGCCCGCGCCTCGCGCCCTCGGTGTCTCGAAGTCAGCCGGGACCTCCGCCCCGAACGGACGGAACCGTCAAGGTCATGTTACCCGAGAGTTCCGGCACGTCAAGCTCTGCGACGCGGTCCGCGAGGTTCACTGGCGATCAAGGGCAGTTGCCAGGCGGGCGGAGCGATTTCTCGAATGGGTTGTGGTGTCTTCATCGTTCCTCCCTTATCGGGACATCACGGGCTATTGTCCCTATCACCAAAGCATCTTACTTGCTCTTCGCAAACCTCATGCCAACCTCATAATCAAGGGCCGAGCAATCTGGACCTGGCGACGAAAACCGAGCGTTGCTCGGGAGATTCCCTGGAGTAGATCCCGTCAATTCTCCTTGGTCAACCTTCTCCGTCAAGTCGGCACAATCCATCGTGCATGCCTTCATTTGCTCTCGAATTAAGCACGACCGGCCGTTTCTTTAGGATGTCACGCGGACGCGCCTTCACGATGATCGCGGACGACCGGGCACGTCAGGCTGCGGTCGGCTCATTCCTACCGTCGGCTTTAATGGAATTGGTCGCTTCCGGGGTTGCGAGATCGATTCGACTTCGGTACAAGGTCCGCGCAGGTCATGTCCCAGACAGCGGCATATTGGGCCGAGGCGGCGCCGGGCCATGGATGGCGGCGGCGACGGCCAGTCAAGAATAGGCCCAGGGGCTGCGAAAGAATCGATTCCAAATCAAGAATTCAAGGCAGAAAATGGATATAAGCCCTGTTTAAACAGGGTATTACGTTCATTGGGTCCTGAATCTGGATTCTGCGATTCGATTCATTCCCATCCTCTTAGGATTGATGCGCGGACGGTGCTCCGGCGCGGTTGACGGACGGCAAGGAGGGCCGGCGCTCATGGCCGGCGGATCCTCGTCCCGGCTTCGAGGACAACGCCCGTATCGCGGATGACGTCGTCCGGGCGGCTCCCGATCGGTTGGGTCAGGAAACGATCGCTCATGAGATCTGACGTACGCCAGATCCCACCGGCGGCCAGGATGGCTCCCGTGGGTCGAATCCGACGGACGCCGGGAAAGCCGACCGGTGTCGGGGCCGGTGCCGCTATGCCGATGCCGGCCCTGGGCACGAGAGTCCCCTCGTCCCCGTCGCCATCACGGCCCCGAATGTGCCGCGGGGCCAGGACGCTCCGCACGGCCGCCCTCACCGGCATCATCGCCCTGCTGCTCGCGACCGCCTGCACTTCCCCCGCCTCCGCGCAGGTCGAGCGAGTCCCCGAGGGGACCATCTCCGAGATCCGATTTGAGGGGAACGCCACGATCCCGGCCGAGAAAATCCGGCCCAAGCTCCTGAGCCGGGTCGGCCAGCCGCTCGAGATGCAGAAGATCGACGCCGATATCAAGTCG
This sequence comes from uncultured Planctomycetota bacterium, assembly GCA_963845755.1. Classification (GTDB taxonomy): domain Bacteria; phylum Planctomycetota; class Planctomycetia; order Isosphaerales; family Isosphaeraceae; genus CAWJTV01. The sequence continues at coordinate 53,872 of CAWJTV010000003.1, read as the reverse complement.
CTGATGCACACCAAATGGTTCTCCGATGTCCAGATCTACTGCGATGAATCCCAGCCCAAGAGCGGGAAGCTCATCGTGACCTTCATCGTCCACGAGATGCCCGTCCTGACCTCCGTCGAGTTTCGGGGGCGAAAAGCCATCCGTCAGAAGGAGATCGAGGATACCACCGGACTGAAGGTCAATGCCCGCGCCGATTCCATGAGCACCCAGATGGCGCTGGGCCACATCCTCCGGCTCTACCACGAGAAGGGCTACGACCTGGCCGAGGTCAAGCTGCTCGAAGGGGGCAAGCCGGGCGATACCAAGGTCGTGATCCAGATCTTCGAGGGACCCAAGGTCAAGATCGGCAGCATCCGCTTCGTCGGCAGCCAGTTCGCCTCGCCGGCCACCCTGCAGACCCACATCACCAGCCGAAAGCCGATCCTGGGACTCTTCGGCAAGTATCACCGCGACATGCTCGATGAGGACCGCCAGAAGCTCGTCGAATACTATCAGTCCCAGGGCTTCTTCGAGGCCAAGGTGACGCCGGTGACCAAGGCCGGGAAAGACCTCGGCGAGCTCGAGTTGACCTTCGTCGTTCACGAAGGCCCCCGGTACTATGTCCGCAATGTGCTCCTCCAGGGGAACAGCAAGCTCAAGGCGACCGCCCTGAAGGAGGACCTCGAGCTGCATTCGGGCCGGCCGTTCCTCCAGTCGGTGCGCGACGCCGACAAGAATCGCATGCTGATCAAATACAACGAGATCGGCTGCATCGACACGCAGATCGTCGACGAGCCGAAGTTCACCAACGAGTCGGGCGTCGTCGATCTGGTCTACAAGATCGAGGAGGGAGAGCCGTACCTGCTGGCCGACTTGAAGGTCGAGGGGAACGCGCGGACCCGGGACAAGGTGATCCGGCGCGAGGCCGTGCAGGCCGGGCTGTTGCCGGGTGAGGTCCTGGACAAGAACCGGATCGAGATCTATCGGCGGCGCCTGATGTCGCTGGGATATTTCCAGAACAGTCAGGGACAGGGAGGTCAGCCGAATGGGAAGCAGCCGATCGAGATCAAGATCGTGAACCGGCGTCCCAAGGACAAGCCGTACGGCGAACTTCCGATGCCGCTCATCGGCGAAGCAACGCAGGCGCGGATGCAAGACCCCGGCCCGGGCAGCGACCCCTTGCCCGACCCGCTGCCGGTGCCCGACGCCTTGCGACCGCTCCCGCCGCAGATGCCCGGCAACGCGCCGGCATCGGGCGGCGGGAGGATTGCTCCCGCAGAATCCCTTCGATCCCCAGCCGGATACGATGCCCGCGATCACGGTCCCACCACCACTGCCCGGGCCGCCGGCCGGCCCCGGGGCCGGCGCTCCTCCATCGGGACAGCCACCCGTCGGTGAAGGCGAGCCACCCGGCAGCTTCCCCAGCATCCCCGGCACGGGCATGACCAACGTCGGGCCCGACCGGAACGATCCCTACCCCAACCGGGCCTTCGCGGACATTATCACCTCGGTCGAGGAGGGCCCCACCGGCCGGTTCATGATCGGCGTCGGGGCCAACAGCTTTCAGGGGCTCATCGGCAGCGCCTCCATCTGGGAGAAGAACTTCGATATCACCAACTTTCCCAGGTCGTTCAGCGACATCGCCAACGGCATCGCCTTCCGCGGCGGCGGCCAGGAATTGCGGATCAATCTCATGGCGGGCAACTGGGTCAACAGCATGCAGGTGAGCCTCCGCGAGCCCTACCTCTTCGACAGGAATATCGGTGCGGCCGTCACCGGCTACCTCTTCTCCCGGTACTATCCCTACCTGTGGAACGAACGCCGCGGCGGCGGCCGCATCTCGATTGGGAAGCAGATCGGGACCAGCATGTACGCCGACATCGCCGCCTGGGCCGAGGCGGTCGACTTCTTCGGCTACAAGACGCCCGCCCCCGCCGATTACCTGGCCGCCAGCGGCTTCACCCAGTTGTACGCGATCATGCCCAGCCTTCGCTTCGACAATCGGAATAACCCCTTCATGGCCACCAAGGGCCAGTACGCGAACTTCTCGGTCGAGCAAGGATTCGGCAGCTTCACGTTCACCAAGTTCGACGCCGAGGGGCGAATGTACATTCCCACTTTCAGCCGGCCCGACGGCACGGGCAAGCAGTTCTTCACGATCCGCGGCCACTTCGGGATCGCCACCGAATCGACCCCCGTCTACGAACGCTTCTACGCGGGCAACTTCGGCAGCCTGAGGGGCTTCTATTATCGATCGGTCAGCCCGCACGCCTTCGGCGTCTCCACTGGCGGCGTCATGATGGCCATCGGGTCGGTCGAGTACCAGATCCCCTGGAACGCCAAGGACACCTTCAACCAGATCATCTTCACCGATTTCGGCACCGTCACGCCCAACTACCAGCTCAACGACATGCGGATCTCGGTCGGGACCGGCTTGAAGGTGAATATCCCGATGTTCGGCCCCATGCCGTTCGAGTTCGACCTGGCATTTCCGGTGATGCATGCCTACGGGGATCGGGTCCAGTACTTCAACTTCACCATGAGCGGCATGTATTGAGCGGATCGGGAAACGCGAGCGGGCCGGCTCTCGATGGCCGACCCGTCGATGGGAATCGCGACGAGTTCGGAAGGACCCAGGAGAGTGTCATTTCGGGAGCGCCGACTCGCCTTTCGACGAATCCGATCGGAGCCGGGGAGACGTTCGGGTCGCCCCCTTCGGCAACGCGTTGCGAACATCGGTCCCTTTCCGAGCCTGGGGTGGCAGTCGCTTCACGGCGACCCCCTTCGACCACTCGCCGTGCTTCACGCTGAAGATGTACAACTTGTTGCCTTGCTGGACCTCGACACCATTGGGAGACCAAATGGCCCGGGCTTTCTCATCGCCTTCCAGGTGCAGCACACCCCATTTCGCCACCGTTTCACTGAAGGCATAGATGTCGTTCCCCGCCTGATAGTAGACATACCCCGGGCCGACGAGTGGCCTCATCTCACCCTCGACGGGCTTGAGCAGATGCTGTTTGCTCCACGTGCCCCGAGACTTGCTGAACGCTGCGACATGGTCGATCGACTTTCCCTTGAGCCACAGGCCCACGGCGTCCGGGCCGAAGGACGGAGACACCGTGATTTCAGGCGGTACCGTCAGCCGCTGCCAGTCCGGGTGATCCGCCTCCAGGCTTATGGCCTCCCAGCTTGAGCCGTCCTCACCTTGAGCGACGATGATCGACTGGTGTCTGAGGACGTTCAGAGAAGAATCATATCCGATGCCCCCTGGTGCATTCAGGCCGCCCATCTCCATGGGAGGTCTCCGGGCGGCCTTCCCTTGAGGAAGGTCGGATGTTTTCGTCAGGGCTTTCGGGAACGGAGCGGGCGCGGATGCCGCCTTCTGAACGACCTGTGGTGCCGGCTGACCGTCTTGAGCGGGCGGGCTCGCCGATCCGAAGGCTCGATAGGTCCAGACGCCGACACCTCCCGTAATTCCACCCGCAATGAGGACGGCGACCGCGGTCATCTTGAGCTTGTCGAGCAGCATGGTTCTGAGAACTCCTTGGGTCAGAGACAGGACGGAGGTGGAGACCGCGGTGGCCGCTCCTAGGCGGAACGCGGCATTCAGAGTGGATTCGATCAAGGGGAGCGTCACGGTAACCGGCGTCCCGGCCAGCCAGTTGGCCGAGAGCATGGCCGATGACACGGTCACGCCGCGCCGTTCCAGGCGCGATTTGAGGATCTGGCGGCCACGCGACAGCCGGCCGCTGACCGTGCCGACCGGCCACGACAGCAGCCGGGCCGCCTCTTCATGCGTCTTGCCCTCGAGGTGGCAGAGTACGATCGGATCCCGGTACTTGCCGGGTAGGCGATTCAGCTCCTCGTGCAGCAAGGGGCGCAGGTCGAGTTGGTAGATGTCGTCGGACGTAGCTCCATGGGCCTCCATCGGCTCGACGCCGGCCGGGCGATACCGTGCGGCGGTAGCCCGCGCCCGTTGCGCGGTGCGATAGGCCACGCCATAGAGCCAGGGGGCCAGCGAATCGCCTACCCGGATCGAGCGGGCCTTGCGCACCAGGACCAGGAAGGTCGCCTGGAACGCGTCGTCCGCGTCGTGCGGATGTCGGAGGATCTGGCGGCAGACGCCCAGCACCATCGACCCGTGGCGATGGATCAGCTCCTGGAACGCCGACTCGGCCAATGCGTCCCGGCCCTGGGCCCCCACGAATCGGCCGAGAAGTTCGGCGTCGCTCAGGCCGGTCAGGGTCCCGGAGGTCCAGAGCTCCTCGAGCTGCCGAGTGATCGGACGACTCTTGCCTGGGATCATCGCCGTGGCTCCCCGTCTTGATCGTTCCATCCTGAGAATGCAGCGAACCGACCGCGCCATACAGAATTCTCTGACGTTCACGGATTTTGCGTAAGGGCCCGAGGATCGGTTTCCCGCGGCCCTTCAGGGCGCCTGGGGATGTGTGGTGCCGAGGACCCCGGATTGCGGGGTCTTGGTCGTCCTAAACGCTTGGCACCTTGTAAGGCGTGCGCAAGCCTTGTCCCCGCGGCCTTCAGACCGCCGGGAGCGCCAAGTGGCCGACCGTCGACGAACGATGGGGTCAACCCTTGTTCAGCGGCCCAAAGCCCCAGGCCGATGGCCGGACCCAGAGCCACGGATTAGCTGGCCCCGGCTGAGGCGTGAAGTGAGGGATCGGCGGTGGCGTCCGGAAGCGATCGTGCGGATCCTCGAGCCGGTAGCGGAAATGGGCGATTGATAACTCGTCACCCGCATTCAGCCGGCCGATCTCCACGCGCAAGCCGTTGATCCGGATGCCGTTGGTACTACCCAGGTCGCGAACGATCACGACGCCGTCCTCCAGCGTCATGCAGCAGTGATGCCGGGAGACCCGGAGCGAATCCAGCCGCGCATCGCAGGCGGGATGGCGGCCCACCACCACCATGGGGCGGTTCAGCAGGATGTCGGGCCCTTCATCGATGGCCACAAGTCGGGCGGACATGGAGGCGGATCCTCGACCGAAGCCCCGAGCACGAATACAATCATCATCGATCGTCGGCACGAAGGCGCTATCTTAGATCGCCTCGACCCGACTGGCAAGCACCGAGGTCCCAGACTCCGAGAATCCCGGTCACGTCCGCCTCGAAAACGGCGGCGTGCCCAGCCTGCTCCCGCCAAAATGACCCCCCACCCGCGGTTGAATGGAATTCATGGAAACGAACACTTCGACCCCGACCTCACTTCCGGAGCTGGAGGCGCAATGGCGCCTCCGCGAGACATATTGGAAGCGCAAACTCGGCCGGCTGCGCCTCGGCGTCGAGCCGATCGAGGATCAGCTCGCCCGGTACCGCCGCGTGACCTGGGCTCTGACTGCGGTGCCCTCCATCGTGGGCGCGATGATCCTCGCCATCTTCACCGCCTTCGGACGCCCCGACGTTGGCCTGAAATTCGTGGCGATCATCCTGCTGCCGATCGTGGTAGGGGCCTGGTGGGACTATTCGCGGATGAGCGCGCGGGCGCGGCGCTATCGCCGCGAGGCGGACGAATACCTCGGCGAGCGGGAGCGACTCCGGGCCGGCGGGTGATAGGCGGGCCATCGTTGGCGAGCGAGCCTCGAACCGAGGGAGATGCGCCGCGACGCAGGACTTCGTTCGCGCCGATGGCATCGAAAACGCATGTTGGATCGGTGATGGGCCAATTTATGTTCATCTTTTCTGATCGATCTGTGTCCGTTCTCCACCTCTGCGCAGTGACCTTCTTGTCGTCCCGAATGACGCCAGGCCAACCCCCTTCCGGGGAGTTCTCAATGGTCGCGATTCCCGGATGATCCGCGCGGTGGCGACTCCGGCCGTTGATCGCCCGGCGTTCATCCAGGCGGCTACCTTGGCCTCACCGGAGACTCGACCGCTTCGCTCCGGGACAGCACCGACCGATGAGCGTGCCGCCAAGTGGCACAATGGGGCATCTTTTTTCAAAGTCGCCATCCCCGATCTCTCTTGCTGAAAGCAGGTTGCGACGACCACCCGGATCGGGTGGCGCGGTCCAGGCGTCAATCTTGGGAGTGATCTCGCGTGGGTCATACTCTCAGGATGCCTCAACTTTGGAAAAACGTTAATGCACCTATCGCGGATTTCGGCCGGGAGTCGCCGCAACTCTCAGTCCGAGCGGCAGATAAGAAATCCAAAATAATTTTCAGCCTGTTGTTTAGGGGCCTGGTTCAGATCGCTCGGCTCCAGGGTAACACTTTGGCTCATGTGGCCAGATCGGTGCCGGGGAATTCACCCGCGGGTCGGTTGGCGCGGCGTTCGCGCACAACACCCCCCGTGGTCAGAAGTTGCGACGAGGAGCGGCCGGCCGCCAGACCCGACTTGCTGGCCGCCACCAAATTCGCCCCATGAGCCAACCGGGGTTCAGGATCCGCGGCATCGCGGGCAGGTTCGCGGCTTGTGGTACCCCGCGATCCCGGTTCCCGCACTCAGGAAATGCGCAGGAAGCGGCAGGTTTCCTCATAGCTGGATTCCAGGTCCAGGTCGATGCTCAGATCGACGTCCAGCCAAATCGGTAAAGTCGGAAGCGATTGTCCGAGATGCATTGGGTAAAACCAGCTCTCCAGCAGCGACCGTCGGCGAGGGCGCTTTCGGCCGCGCATCGTCACCGCATACAGGGAGGGCGGCTTGCTTCCCAGCGCGGGATCGTTGGCGCCGATGAATTCCAGGGTGTCCGCGTAGAGATTGAAATCGCGAATCGTAACGACGTTGACCAGCGACACGCAGACATTGCGTTGCAAGAGGGCCCCGACCTTGCCGACGAAGGCGCGCCGGCTCTCGGGACGATCCTTGTTGGACGGGCTGATCAGTTCGATCGCCGCGACCAACCGCCGGCCGTGACGATCGTCGTAGATCCGCACCTCGTATTCGTCCTGGTCGGGCAATTCGGTTTCCAGCGTCAGCGTGGGATACGGTGGCGCGTGGGTAGTCACGGCCACGCCGCCTCGACTACCCGGCACCGGCGCCTCAACCGGTTCATCTTGCTCATAGGTCGAAACATCGATCTCAAACGCGGTACCCAGATGTACGCCGGGCGCCGCGACGAATCCGTCCGGTAATTGCGGGAAGAGCTTCTGGACGATGATCATCGGCCAACCGCCGTGCAACTCGTCCCAGGAATGGCGGTTTTCGACCGGTGGGCGAAAGTGATCGCGTAGCGGCATGACCAGCTCCCTTTGTCGTGATTGTACCGTGCAGACCGGTGCGATCCAAGGCGGTGCGACCCTGACCAAAGGAGTCTGACCTCGTCATGTCCAAAGGGGGCTGAGCCCGTCATGTCCAGCCGAGTCGGACGGGTGCCTCGTGAGGCGGAGTGCTCGGATCGGTGAGATTGAGCACTCCCTCCTCAGATTCGGGTGCGTTAGAGCGCTTAACAGATGGGTTGCGCACACGATTTCAGCGGATCTTCGGCGGCCCAACGGGCCTCGGGAGCCCAGCCCCGGGTGCAACCCGGGGTGCGCAGCAAGGCAGCCCCATCTCCGGCGACCTGAAGGGCCGCAGGTGACGCTTCCGGCACCCCTTCAGGGTGCACGCGGGAGGCGCGGGATGCACGAGTCCCCGGGTTGCACCCGGGGCTGGGTTCCTGGCGGCCCTACAGGCCGCCGTCAATGTGTGCCCAACCCAGTGCCTGGCGTTCTAGAGGGACACTTGAGGTAAATCGAGGCATCTCAGCCGAGACTGGCGTCGGGCGGCGGGAAGGATCGACCTCCCCGCCACCCCGCAAGCGGAGCGAGCGCTCCACTCGCCAATCATCACCAGGCGCCGGCGCCGACCAGCTCGGACTCCGACTCGTCGAACTCGTCAACGTCGTCGTCGGCCGGTCCGTCGGTCCACTCCTGGGCGTCGGCGACCAAGGCCTCGAGCTCGACCTTCAGTCGCTTCCGCGCCGTGTGCAGCCGCCGCTTGACCGTGCCCAGGGGCACGTTGAGCATCTCGGCGATCTCGAGCAGGGAGTGCCCGCGGATATAGAAGGCGTCCAGGGCCTCGCGGTCCAGGGACTTGAGCCGGCCCAGGGCCTCCCAGAGCCGCTCGGCGCGCTCCCGGCTGATCAACTGGTCGAGCGGCTCATCGGAGTACTCCGAGGCCCCCTCGAGGATCCCCGACTCGACGCTCGGCGGAGCAACCCGCCGCGTCGCCCGGTTGATCGCCATGCGCACGGCGACCTGCCGCAGCCAGCCGGCGAACCGCTCCGGCTCCCGGAGCTGGCCGATCCGGCGCAACACGTGCAGGAACACCTCCTGCGTCAACTCCAGCGCATCGCTGGCGTTGGCCAGCCGCCGCAGCGCGATCGCGTAGACCGTCGGCTGGAACTGCTCGACCAGCTCGCCGAACGCCTCGCGGTCCCCTCGCTCGGCGCGACCCACCAGGATCGCCAGGTCGGCCCAGCCCCGAGTCTCCGAAACCAGATCCCTCTCCGTGATCAACACGTGAACCGCCTTCCCCGATTTTCGGGGGTCCTGCCAGTCCCGGCCCTGTTCGGGAGGTCCGCCTGGGTGTCGGCGCGACGAAACCGGGCCGAAACTCATCGCCATCATGGACGTCTTCACGCTCGGCACCGGAGGAAACGTCCCGTCCCCGCGACGAGGCCTCCCGGGATCTCCCATCCCGGGCGTGGGTAGCCTCGTTCGAACGCGTGGACGGTCTCCGGCGCGGCGACCAGTAAGACGGCGCGTGCGCGGTGGATCAGCCTGTCCAACCGCGCGAACTCAACCGATTTGTCCGCTTTTGCCTCGGGCATCAGGACCGCGGATCCTCACCCGGCGTTCACGTCCCGAAATCGGGTCGCTCGCCGGTCGCAAGGGGATGCCGCGGACACAGGAGTCGTCAGGACAGGAGCGGTCGGTCGGTACTCACTTTCCCACGTTCGCGGCCGCTATCGCGACCACGGCCTTAGCCTTAGCCTTGGCAGCTCGCCCGGGGGCGTGCTTCAAGCCGGGTTTCCCCTGCGATTTCCATCCGGAACGCGAGAGGGAGCCGCTGACGCGCTCCTCCATTCGTCGCTCCGGAGCGGTAACGGCCACCGATGGAAACCGGGGATCTCCGACTGTCACACGGCGTTCGAGTCGATCGGCGAGGTCTGCCGGCCTCGGATCGAGCTCGACGCGAACGCCTTCCGCGGGTTGACCGGGTTGCCTGGTTAAGCAACTCGGTAGGCTTTGCTGCGGCTGGAACAGTGAGCCGGGAATGGTCGGAATTCCGTATCTCGCATCATCAATCGGAAATACGTCATACCACACCATCCCTTCGCGCATGACGCCATGATAGGCGGTGCGGGTGCGCAAGGTCAGAGCACCATGATTGACGCCCGCATTAGCGGCGAGCGACCGCGTCCCGAGATTCAGCCGGTTGGAAAGCGTCCGAGCCGACAGCGTCAGGTTCTTGCGGTTGATCATGGCGAAACCCTCGCATCCGCCGAAAAAAGGCGGGATCTGGAAGTGAGGCAACAGTGGGGCGGGTAGAAAAAGCCCCGGGCCGTCACATCACGGGGGATTGGGACGTTACGATCGTCCCTTTCAAGTTACCGAGTCATGGGTCCGTTCGAGTTACGAGACTTCGATTCGACCGGGCAACACACCCGGTTAACCTGTCGTGAATCGCGATCGGAGGATGGCGACGGTCGAACAGACCATCACCCATCTGCGCGGGATCGAAGAACACGACGATCGAGCGGTCGTACAGTTCCTAGACATCTTATCGCGGCTTCGGGTTCGCGCAAATCGGAAAAAATCGTTTTTTTCCGCCAGGTTGATCGTCCCGCGGCGGGCGATTGTCAGGTAGGGTCCGCGGTGAACGACGTCGAACCCCTGTTCCAGCAAGACTTTGAGCAACCGATAGTCGCTCCGGACGAACAGCCAGTGGAATTCCGGACGGAGCCGGGGAAACCCGTCCGGCAGGTTGGTGTCCATGATGTAGCTGTAGAGCCACGGCCGCGAGGAGAGGGGCGCGGAGACTTCATAGTCGGCCAGCACGGCGTCGTCGGGGCTGACCTGGCGGATCCACCCCCAGATCTCCCCGGCTTCCTGAGGCTCGAACACCCGAGGCACGGCCGCCATTCGGTTGGAGACGTCTCGCAGGCCGGCGGCACCCATCGCGACGGCGGCGAGCCAGGCCATCGCCAGCCAGACCCGGCCGGCGGGACGGGGCAGCAGCCAGGCCGCCAGTCGCGCGTAACCGATCAGGCCGGCGGCCAGGACCATCACGGCCATCGGCATGGCATATCGCACGTGGTGCCACTCGGGCGTAGACAGGAACCGTATGGCCCAGCGACCGCTGCACAGGCTCCAGATCCACGGCACGGCGAGGATCGCCACCCGGGGCACCAGGCACATCAGCACGGCCCAGCCGCCCATCCCCAGGATCAGGGCCTCGGCGGACGTTCGGAGCGTCTCCGAGACCGGTGCCTTCGTCCCGAGGAACTGGTCGATGAACGCATCCGGGCGCGCCCGGCCGACCATGAATCTCAAATAGCCGAAGAAGCCGAACAACATCCAGCAAAGCCCGATCAACACGGTCGCCCGCCGCCAGCGGAGGGTCGTCTCCAGCGATTCCGGCCGCCGCGGGGGCAGGAATGCGAGCGTCGCGACGATCACGGCGAACTCCTGACGGCAGGCGAGCATCCCGCCGATCCCCACCGCGGCCAGGCGGACCGACCGGCCACGGACTCCTTGAATCCCCCACAAGATGAACGGCGCCACGAGCTGCAACTCGCGGAAGTCGTTCCACACCAGGGGCCAGAAGAGGGGAGTCAACGGCACCAGGAGTGCCGCCGACAAGGCCACGCCCCGCGAGCGCGACTCCGAACGCACCAGACCGTATGCCGCGGGGACCACCCACCAGAACACGACATTCTGGAGGACGATCAAGGTCCGCGGATCGGGGAAGAGCCGGTAGATCGGGGCGATTGCCAGCCGGATCGGCGCGAGGTAGTTCATCTTCCAGATCGACGGCCCTTCCTGGGCATAGGCGGAGACCGGCCGGACCGACAGCGTGCCGTCGCCCTGGGTCAGCGCCCAGAACCACTGGTTGTAATAGGCCAGGTCCCACGACCAGCCGCTGCGCAACTCCTCATAACGCCGCAACGATTGATAGGTGGACACGGCCGTCAAGGTGGCGGTCAGCATCACGACGACCAACCAGCCCAGCCGAGAAGGAGGGACCTCGGCGGAGGGAGCGGCGTTGCTGGCGGCTTGATCGGGATGGTTCGGAATGGTCGGGATCAAGGGGGCGCCTCTCGATGGGAGACCACGTTGATGGCCGGATCACGCTTGGGACAAGAGACTCTCGACCAGCCGATAGACCTCCGTGCACGGGTGACAATCGCAGGGGTGGATGCTCAGATTCGCACACCGTTCAGCGAAGACCCGCATGGCATGTCGGATCGCTGTGCGGACGAGTCGAATGTCTTACGTGTCCGCTTCTGCGGGTTCTTCGGTGATCGGCGGGAAGTCGAGCTGGCCGAAGAATGGGATCGCGCCATAGCGGCCTCGCAGATAGCTCTTTTCAAACGGTTCGTCCTCGCGGACCCCCTTGATATCCTGCAAAGAATAGAGGTCCGTGGCCCCACGCTGATTCTTCTCCGTGAACCAGACCTGGTCCCGCCGGAAAAGTCTTCCACTCAACAACGACGAGTCGTGTGTGGCGAATACCAACTGCGCCTCCCTTGGGGTTGCGCTTCGGGTCGTGGAAGTAGCGGATGATCTCCCTCACGAGGGACGGGTGAAGACTGGCACTCAACTCGTCAAGAACGGCCAATTCCCCATCTTGCAGGACTACGTACAATGGCACCAACATGTCGAACAACCGTTGGGTCCCGTGAGACTCGTCCCCGTACGCGAACCGTGCGCTGAGGCCTTGCTCTCCGGAGTGGACGAAATAGGGTCGATGTTTCTCCAACGGCCTGTCCAAACGACGCTGGGAGATGGGAATTCTCGAATCATCGTTCGTCACGTCGAACTCGAGTTGTTGAATTCCCAGATCCGCATGGCGCAAGAAGGCAGCCCCCCAGGAGCGCAAAGTGCCGAGCTCGTGCCAGAGCCGCGCCGCAAGGTCCGTCGGATTGAAGCCCCATTGAGGATCGGCAAGACGGTCTTGTAGGTTGCGCGCAGCCAGCGATAAGGGGGCGAGAGTTGATCGTGCCCGTTGGCTGCGTAGGCGGCCAACAAGGAGACCTTCGGACGGATGTCGCTCAGAAGCTTTTTTTTCGGTCCCTTCAAATGAGTGGCGTTGAATTCATACTCCTCTCCTCTTCTGTGGAACCACTCCTGCGGCCGGCCCCGCGGGTACGCAACGAGACGCTCCTCCACGATAGCCTGCGGACGGACGGAGATCGAATAGTCGTACAGGACGCCTTCGGTCAAGAACTGTACTCGGAATCGACTTGGTTTCTTCACCGATATCCGGTCGAGAGCAAACTGCGGCCGAGTGCCTCCCGACGGCGCTTCCTCATTGACTGGGAATTCCAACAATCTCACCACGTAGTCCATGGCTCGAAGCAAGTTGCTCTTACCCGATGCATTCGGCCCATAAAGCACGGCCGAGCGGACGAGCTTCAAACCCAGATCGGTGTCGATCAGGTTCTGAGGAAGTTCCTTGGCCGAGGAAGCGACCATGCTGAACCGCTTGGCTTCGCGGTAGGAGCGGAAGTTCTCAACCTCGAAGTTGACCAACACGACGTTACCCCCCCCAACAAGTCGCGGGATTTGCAGAAAAAGTCCCAAAACGCCTCTGAAATTATAAGGGGCGGCGGCCGGAATACAACACAGGGGCGTCTGTCCAGGCGATTCAGCTACGCAGCTCTTCATAGCGCGCAACGATTGATAGGTGGACACGGCCGTCAACGTGGCAGTCAGCATCACGACGACCAGCCAGCCTAGCCGGGCAGGGGGGGGCTCCCCGAGAAGAGCGGACTCATCGGCTCGGTCGGGATCGCTCAGGATGGTCGGGCTCAAGGAGGCGCCTCTCGATGGGAGATGGAGAAGGCCGCTGGATCACGCCCCGGACAAGAGACGTTCGACCGGGCGATACTCAAGGAGAATGTCCCTCTCGCAGTGGAAAAGGGAGGCGGTTCCTACGACCATTCTCACGCAACGATACGCTCGGTTCCAGACGGTTCCCTGAAGTGGACCCCAAATACTGGACCACTCGACCGAGGGGTATTTGTTAACGCCCTTGCCCATTTCAACCGATGGTAGGGCACCGATTACCGACCAAATCGGTCATCGGCTTCAGGAGTCCTTCATGGAGTCGATGAGCGCGCATTCGAGTTCGCTGGCAGAAGACGCACCGGGAACATTCTTCGATGGACCCTGTCCACACGGTCCGAAACCGAGAATAAAGGCCATCGGATTGTCATTGGCGCGAGCGGGCCGCAGGGCGGAACGCCATCAGCGGTCGGCGGATGTGTCCTTCGAGAATGGCTCGGCTGGAAAGTGCCTGTCCATCATCTTCATCAACAGGAGCTGGAAGTCGGGTCGCGACCGGATCGGGTCGAGGTCGGTGTCGATTCGCATCCAGGCCGGATTGTTCCAGCCGGCGTCGAAAGCCTGGTGTAGGGTGGTCATCGCCTGCTCGGCGGCGGCTCGGCCCTCATCAGGCGTCAGGCCGGAGCCGGCTTCGGCGGCGACGCCGGCGAGTAAGGATTGGAGGCACGCGAGATCGTAACGATTCCCTGGAGTCGGGTCCGTCAGCTCCTGATACATGGCGATCGATTGGCGGAAGTCCCGTACCGCGTCGGCGGGCCGGCCGCATTTCTGCATCACGATCGCGCGGTAGCGGAACATGGATGCCAGCTCGGTTCGATGCGAGGGTGTCGACGGGTCGGCCGCGATCATGTTGCGGCGGATCGCGATCGCCTTGTCGAAATAAGACGACGCCTCCGAGGACTTGCCCATCTCGCCGCAATGGTTGCCGAGGGCGAAATAGTTCCAGGCGAGGTGGACCTGGTAATCGCGGTTCTGTGGATGGTCATTAGCCAGGCCCGCACTGACCTGTGCCGCCCTCTCGAGCGCAGCCAGCGCCCCGGGCAACCGCCCCGCTCGGCGATGGATGTCAGCGGTCTGGCGGAGGACCCGGGCCAACATCTCGCGGTTTCGCGTGACGGAGGGGTTCGCCGTGATCAGGACCTCGCGGGCCTCCCGCGCCCGCTCGAGCGCCGCGAGGGCCTCCTCCTCCCGGCCAAGCGAGACGAGGACTTCGGCGGCCGCGGCCTCGATCCAGGCCGAGTCGGCGGCGAAGAGGATGAGGGTCGGGTTGAGGGCTCCCGCCGCCTTGAGCACAACCCGGGCTCGGTCGAAGGCCGCCAGCGCCTCGACGGGACGGTCGCGCAGGACGACCCCCATGTTGCCAAGGGTCCTGACTAGATCATGACTGGTCGTGGCGTCCTCGGGTTTCGCTCGGAACAGCGCCTCGCCGATGTCGCGGGCCTTCTGCCAGGACGTGATCGCCTCGTCCCGCCGACCGGTCTGATTCAGGATCTCGGCCTGGACGCCGTACACATCCAGGAGTTGAGCGGCGAACTCGTGGGCCGCCGGATCGACCGGAACCGAGGTCTCGAGGGTCGACCGGGCCCGCCGGATCGCTTCCAGCGCCTCGGAGTCGCGATGTTCGACATGCTGGAGTAACGTCGCATAAAGCATCTCGCAACCTGTATATTCAGCCCGGAGCTGGCGGTCGGCCGGTTGAGCCTCAGACAGCGCCCGGAGTAGCTGCCTCGACCGTTCCGTTGCCGCAAAGGCTTCCTTTTGCCGCCCAACGCTGCTCAGGCTGGGAGCGAGAGAATACAGGACCCGCGCCAACGCGTGCCGCGGTTCCGGATCAGCCGGGTCCTCGCGGGAAAGGGCTTCGAACAGGACCTGAGCGCGACGGAGAATCTCCTGGGCCTCCTCGATCGAGTCGAGCTGCTTCGAAAGTTTTCCGACCTCATAATAGGCTCGGCCCAGGGCCAGGCGGGAGTCGCGATCGGCCGAACCCTGCAACAGATCCTCCAGTTTGCGGTAGAACTCGCGGGCCCCGTGCAAGAGCCTCGTCCGCAGCGCCTTGAACTCCTCTTGCTTCAGTAAGATGTCTTCGCTGACGCCGGAGTGAAACGTCCGAATCGCCTCCTGTGCCAGCGCGAAGCGGGCGCTCTCGCGCTGGTTGGAGGCGGCCAGATCGGCGTTGGCCCGGGTCACCTTGACGTTGGCGACGGCGAGGTCCGTGTTGGCTCGCTTCAACTCGCGGTTCGCCCGGGTCTGAACAGCCAGGACGGCGGCTGTCCCCATGAGGGCCACCAGGACCGCAATGGCTGCCGCCGTGACCCCCGTCCGGCGTTGCCGTGCCCATCGCCGCGCCCGCCGCACGAGCGGTTCGCGCCAGGCAGTCACCGGCTCATCGGCCATACACCGCTCCACATCATCGGTCAGCGCCCGGGGTGAGGCGTAACGATCGGCCGGCTTCAGGGCCATGGCCTTGAGGCAGACCGCCTCCAGCGCCGGGTCGATGGAGGGGTCGATCTGGCGGGGCGGCGGGAATACCCCCTTCTGCACGCCGCGGATCACCTCGGCCAGGTCCCCCGCGAAGGGCGGCTTGCCGACCAGGAGGCAGTAAAGGGTCGCGCCCAGGCTGTAGACGTCGCTGCGCGGCCCGAGGCGCTCCAGGTCGCCCTCCGCTTGTTCCGGGCTCATGTAGGCCGGCGTCCCCAGTGCCGAGCCGGGGAGTGTCGAGGCTGAGCCGCTGGCCGATGAGGGGACGAGCGTCCGCTCGCCCGAGTCCAATCCCGGCTCGATTCGTCCCTGGGCCTTGGCGAGGCCCCAGTTGACCACCAGCGTCTCGCCGTGCTTGCCGACGATGATGTTGCCCGGCTTGATGTCGCGGTGCAGCACGCCCCGGCTATGGGCGTACTCGATCGCGTTGCAGACGTCGGTGAACCGTTTCAGGAGGTTGCGGAGCTCCAGCGAGCGCCGGCCCGAGTCTTTCTCGAGTCCCTTATCGGCGTGGAATTGCTCGATCGCCTCCTTGAGCGAGTCGCCGCGAATGAATCGCATGGCGTAATAGGGCCGTCCGTCGGCGTGGGTGCCCAGGCCATAGACCGGGACGATGCCGGGATGCTCGAGGCAGCCGGTGACCTCGGCTTCGAGGAGGAACCGCTGCCGGCTCGTCGGGTCGTCGGCGTGCTGGTCCAGGATCTGCTTCAGCGCCACCTCGCGATGGAGTTCCTGGTCCAGCGCCACGAAGACCGCGCCCAGTCCGCCCCGCGCATGCAGGCGGAGAACTCGGAACCGCATGCCGTCGCTGGTGGCCGAGCCCACCGAGTACGTGGCGGTGCGGTCGGCGTCGGCCTCGCCATTCTGCTGGGTCGATCGGGATCGGATATGACCCAGTGTGCCCTCGATGTCGGGATCGCCGAGTCGAGCCAGGCTCTCCTGAGTGGAACGGCCGGCCGAGACGGCCGCCAGGCTCTGCTCGACATCGCCGTGCTTGGCGACGTGCAGGTCCGCCATCGCTTCGACGACGGCCTTCTGCGCACCGTTAAGATGACCGAGGGCGATGAGATGGTCGGCCAGGGCGCGGGCCTTGTCGAGCGTCCAGGCCTGGAAGGCGGCCACGAGCTGGACCTGGTTGATCAAACCATTCTGGAGGGCGAGCAATCCGAAAAGCAGGTCGCGCGACGGGGCGATCGGAGGCGACATGATCATCAGCTCCCAGCGAGTTGTGCTCGGTGAACCATCCTGGCAAAGCCGCAAGAGGATTCCGAGAAGAGAAGCAGCGATGCGTGCCTGCCATTGTAACAAGATCCCGGCCCTATTGCTGGGGCTGCGGATCGCTCTTCCGAGGCGTATTCTCGGCCGGGGAGCCGATGAAACCGACGTCGCCTTACCGCGAAGTCATACTCCCAGGCGTTATTCTTGGGAAGGATGGGCCCTGTTGGATTGCCCGCCACGATGCCTCCCCGAGCGCCCACGCTCAGGATGCTCAAGCCGGAGGACGAGAACCCTCGGCCGGTCGGGAAAAGCCCCGGGATGTCGCCCCCTCAGCCTGTGCAAGCCGCAGCCCGATAGAACTCGGCTGGAGTCCGATAACCCAGGGACTGATGGGGACGCTCTTCATCGTAGAACCGGAAGTAGGCCGCCAAGCCCGACTCCAGCTCCGGCACCGTTTCATAGTCATTGATATAAATGTCTTCGTATTTGACGCTCCCCCAGGATGGAGCAGGGAACTTCGATCAGTTTAACATCCCGAGTGGTCCAGTTTTCGGGGGCCATCTCACCCCGCGGGTCACGGTTTCCAGAGCCTTGAGCTAGGCATGACGCCAATATGCCGACGCGTCACGCGAGCCGTCACCCGACCGGGTTCAGCGGCGGAAGGGAGTGCGCCCCCGGCCGAGTCGTCGAGGATCGCAGCCTGCGACGGGCGAGCGCGATTCGGGCGAACAGTTGACCTCCCGACCACGCCCCAGAGTGGACGTCGGGTTGACCATACACGCGATCGGCA
Source organism: uncultured Planctomycetota bacterium (assembly GCA_963845755.1). Taxonomy (GTDB): domain Bacteria; phylum Planctomycetota; class Planctomycetia; order Isosphaerales; family Isosphaeraceae; genus CAWJTV01. The sequence continues at coordinate 36,397 of CAWJTV010000003.1, read as the reverse complement.
AGCGCCGCGATCGTGCCGGTCAGTTCCGGATCGTCGGTCCGTGCGCGAACTCGTCGAGGGACATCGGTCCGAACCGATCGAGCCACCGCAACAGGGCCACAAACGCCGTGTGCGGGTCGTCGGAGTGGCAGGCGCGGCGGAGTCTCGCGAAATACGCCGGCTCGGACTCGGTCCAGTTCTCGTAGGCTCGCACAAACCGCGGCCGGAGCCGGACGGCCAGCCATCCGCAAACCGCGAGGACGACCCCGATCGCGGCGACGGTCCCCCACGCGCCGAAACGCGCGCCTGGCGCGGGTGTGGCGGAATCGGGAGTCGGATCGGGTTTCGGCACGGATCCGATTGTGAAGTTCCGCCCCGGTACCTTCGCTGTCTCCAGTTCGTTGGCATCGAGGTCGTACCACGTCAGCGTGCGATCCGGGACGGCCACCGTTCCCACGGCTTCGCAGACATAGGTGATCGTCTCGACGCGACGACCGGTCAGCGCGCCGCGTTCCGTGCGATCGTTCGACGGCCGGTTCTTTCGGATACGCCGCCAGACCCTCGATCCCGTCGAGCTGAAACGATGGGAACACCATCCCCGGCACGTCGTCCGCGGTCACGGTCAGCGTCCGCGTGAACGCATCGCCCACCTTGGCGGTCTTCGGTTCCGGCTGCCACGCGTCGGTCACCTTGAGGTTGCGCGCTGCGATGACGGTCCCCAGTCCGTCCGCGCCCGGAGGCGTCTTCGCGGTGAACGACACCGTTTCGGTGGTGACCTGGCGCCTGATGATCGGCTTGCCGAATCCGGCGTTCGACTCGAACCGGATGGCGAACGCCGGGATTCGCACGATTTCGGCCCGCTGCGCGTAGATCGCGAACTCATGCCGCTGCGTGGTGAAGGTCGTGTCGCCAATCGTCTCCGAGCCGAGGACGGGGGAACCCGCCGGCGGTAGCACGACCGTGCCCGGAATCGTCGGGATGGCGAATGACGGCACGCCCGCGAAAAAGTCCGGCGTGTCGAGCGTGATCGCGAGCGTGACTCGCTGCCCGACCCACGCCCCGTCTTTCGGGGATAGTTCCACCTTGACCCGCGCGGGCGGATCGTCGGCCATGGCCGGAGCCGTGGAGAGCAGTAGCAGCAGGACGAAGCGTCTCATGGTGAATTTGCCTCCATCGACTGGGCCTGGAACGCGAACTTGGAGCGCAGGAAGTCCGCGGGCTTCGTCTGCACGCGACGCAGCCAGAGCCCGCGCAACTGCTCGTCGTTCAGGGGGTCGCTGCCGGCGACTTCGGTCTCCTGACCCGTGTTCGATTTCTTGCCCTTCTCGAAAACGATCTTGTCGGCCTTCACCTGCCCGCCGGTCGCGTCACCGCCGCCAAACTTCAACCGGTCCCGGCGCACCACGGCGACCGCCCGGTTCTCCTCGCATTCGCGCCAGTTCGCCCGGAGCGACATCGCCCGGTCGTAGCTCGCGATCGCGTCGTCGTACTTGCCGAGCATCACGAGACTGTTGCCGCGGTCGTACGCGGCTTCCGGCGTACCGATCGTGGCGAACGCCGCGGCTGCTTCCTTGAACTCGCCGGCGCGGTAGAGGGCGACACCCCGGCGGTACGGGTCGCTGTATGCCTTCGCCGCATCCTCGAACCGGCCAACACGGAGCAACCGGTCGCCCCGTCGGTCCGGTTTCGACCAGAAGTTCGGGTTTCGGTTCGAAGCGAACGCGAGTGCGGCCCCGGCCAGCAGCACGGACGCCGCGAACAGAACCGTCGGGCGGCGGGACGTCATGCAACACCTCCGGCGGATCGAATCATCCAACCTCGGCGGAACCACAGGAGCGACACCAGTGCGAGCGGTGGGACGAGCCAGTAGCCGAAGTCCTTCCACCGCTCTCCGCCCGCTTGCTCCGATACGGCCGAGAACCGCGTGTTGCGGCCGAGTTGCCGCACGTCCGCGTCGTCCGGCGTCAGCCGCACCAGCGGGGCGTCGAGCACCGAAGCCGCCTGCTTCAGGGATTCCAACTCGGGCCCCTCACCGGACGCGGCGAGCACGGTCACGGGCGTACGACCCGCGCCCTGGTACTTCTGGAGTGCCTGCACCTCGTCCGGCGACGCGCCGTCGGCGATCCAGAGCACCCACCCCGCTTGTCCGGCCTTCTTCACCGTCTCGTCGGCCGCGGTCAGGGCGTCGCCGGCACGCGATCCCTCGACCGGCATCACGTCGGGGGCCAGTTCCGCCGCGAACGCGTCGATGATCCCGGCGTCGGAAGTCAGCGGCATCACGCGATGCGCACTGCCGGCATAGGCGAAGAGGGCGGTCTTCGCCCCGGGTCGTACCGCGAGCAAGTCGTGGATCTTTTCGGTCGCGCGGGCCAGCCGTGTCGGCTGGACGTCCTGCGATTGCATCGACGGCGTGACCTTCACGACGATCGCGAGCACGGCCTGATCCTCGGCGAACGGCGCCGGCTCGCGTTCCCAGGTCGGCCCGGCCAGCGCGACGGCGCCCAGCACCCAGACGACGGGAAGCACCGTCACGGGGCGAAACCCACGCCGTTCCTCGCCACCGGTGAGCAGGTGCGGGAGGAGATGCGGGGCGACCAGCCTGCGCCAAGGACGGGCCGCGTCCTCGGTCGCCCACAACCGCCATGCCAGGATCCCAGCGGGGATGATCGCCAGCAGCCACCACGCGCGAAGGAAGTGGAATTCGGACATGATGACCTCACGCTGCTCGAGCGGGGGCCGGCGAGGTCGCCGGATTCCGCATCCGGTTCGCGAATAACCCGACCGCCGTTGGCAGGAAGCTCAGCACCAGCCCTACGGCGAGCGGCCAGTGGAACAGGTCGCGTCGCGGCCGGTGCGTGGTCGTCCGCGCCTTGCGCGTCGGGAGCTGGTCCAGCCGCACGTAGATCGCCTCGAGCTCCGAACGGTTCCCGGCGTGTGAGTAGGTCCCGCCGGTGACCGAGGCGACGCGCCGGAGCGTTTCCTCGTCGAGCTTGTCCTCGCCCGCCGCCGTGGGATCGCCGACCGCGACCGTGTGGATGACAATGCCCTTGTCCTTCGCGACCGCGGCGGCCTTCTCCGGCGGGACCTGGCTCCCGGTGTCATTGCCGTCGGTCAGGGCAATCAGCACTTTCTCCGGCATGTCGCTCCGGTCGAATACGGTGATGGCCAGTCCGATCGAATCGCCGAACGCGGTCTTCGGACCCGCCATGCCGACGCGCGTCTCGGACAACAACTCGCGACACACATCGAGGTCTTGCGTGAACGGGGCCTGCACGAACGGTGCGTTCCCGAACACGATCAGTCCCACGCGATCGCCCTTCCGACGGACGAGGAAGTCGCCGAGCACCTGCTTCACCGCGGTCAGCCGGTCCACCGTCCTGCCGGATGAATCGGTGAAGTCTTGCGTCTCCATCGAGCCGGACAGGTCCACCGCCAGCATCAGATCGCGGACGGGGACGGTGCGATTGATCGGCGGCTCGAGCCACTGCGGGCGGACGAGCGCCGCGACGACGCACGACCAGCCGGCGACGAGCACGACCGACCGCACCCGGCCGCCGCGAAGCACGACCGCTCCGGCGGTCGGTTCCTGCCCGGTGACTCGCGTGAGCCGAGGGAGGAACGGCACTGCGCAGCCCTTCACGCCGCTCTCGATACGGCGGCGCAAGCCACCGCATCACCAGCGGTATCGGTAGGATCGCGAGCAACCAGGGATACGCCAGTGTCAGCATCGGTGGCGAGTGATCCAGTGCCGGACGACGTCCATGACCTTGAGAAGTTCGGAAGGCTCACACGTCGCGTCCTTCCGATAGGCGACATCCCTCAACACCTGCCCGGCGCCGCGGGTGAAGGCATCGGTTCCTCCGGTCGCGTCGAGGAACGCGAGCCACGCGTCGCCGTTGAGCGAAGCGACCCGGTCGCGCGGGTACGCCGCCAGCGCGATGCGCTTCACCAGCTCGGCGATGGCGGACATCGATGAGGATGCACGCGAGTCGCGCAGGATGCGGTCGAGAGCTCGAATCGCCTCGCGTCGGTAGCGGTCCCGTCGCCAGCGAATGACCGCGGCCCACGCGACCAGGCCGAGGAAAACCAATGCGATTCCCCCGACGACGTACCAGCCCGGGGCCGGCGGCCACCACGGAACTGGCGGCGGGACCGCGATGTCGTGCAGCCGGTCAAGGCTGCCCGGATCGGTGTCAGGCATGGCCGGCTCCCGAGCGGACGCCGAGGGCGTGCAGGATCTGATCGGCCACATCGGTGTCGGTGCGGAGCGGCAGCACGGGCACTTCGCGCGTGAGCAGGAACCGCTTCGCCGCCGCGAAGCGATCGTCGAACTCCGTGCGGAACCGGCCCCGCAACGACGCACTCCCCGTGTCCACCTCCATCTGCCGCTCTCCGTCGGAGACCACGAGGTTGCCCGCGTCCGGGAGGTCGGTCTCGAGCGGGTCGAGCACGAACGAAATCAACACGTCGTTGTGCCGGGCGATCGTCGTGAGCCACTGCTGCGTCTCGGCGTCGGCCCCTGACGCGTCGGAGATCAACACGACGAGGAAGTCGTGAGTCGCCAGGCGAGACGCGCGCCGGAGGACCTCGTTCAGCATCACCGGATTCGATTGCGTCGGCGAATCGACGCGCAGCGCCCGGTTCTGCGTCTCGATCGTTCGCAGGATTCGCATCACGGTGGAACGCGTTCGCTGTGGTCGGATCTCCGTGGCCTCCGCGTCGTTGAACACGATGGCTCCGATGCGATCCTTCACCGCGACGGTGCGCCACGCCGCGAGCGCCGCCGCCTCCGCCGCGGCCACCGACTTCATCATCAGCACGCTGCCGAAGAACATCCTGATCCGCTGATCGACCAGCAGCAGCACCGGTCGTTCGCGCTCCTCGGTGAAGACGCGGCTGTGCGGTATTCGCGTCCGGGCGGTCACCTTCCAGTCGATCGTCCGCGGGTCGTCGCCGGGGAGGTACCTTCGGATCTCCTCGAAGTCCAGCCCGCGCCCGCGGAGTTTCGACGCATGCCCCCCCGCGAGGAGGCTCGTCAACGGCTGACGCGGCAAGAGGCTGAAGCCGCGCGCCTTGTGGCGGAGTGCGGCGAGCTGCTCCAGGGTGACGTACACCCGCGCGTCGGGAGGGATCGCGTTCACGGCACGGCCACCTTCTTGAGGATTTCGGCGACGACCTGGTCCGGCGTGATCCCGTCCGCGGCGGCCTCGTATGTCAGGATCAGCCGGTGTCGCAGGCAGTCCGGGGCGATGCCCCGCACGTCGTCCGGCGTGACGTGATCGCGACCCTGGAGCCACGCGTGCGCCCGCGAGCAGCGGTCCAGCGCGAGCGTCCCGCGCGGGCTGGCACCGATCTGAATCCACGTCTTCAGGTCCGGTGAGAAGTCGCCCGGTCGCCGCGTCGCCGCGATCACCGCGACGAAGTACTTCTCCAGCGCGTCGGACACGAACACGCTGTGCACTTCGCCGCGAGCGTCGAGGATCGCCTGCTGAGATAGCCTCTTCCGCTCCTCTGCCTTCGCGACGGTCGCATTCTCCTCTCCGCGGACGAGCCGTAGAACCTGAACCTCCTCCGAATCGCTGCCGTACCCGAGCAGCACCTTCATCAAGAAGCGGTCGGTTTGCGCCTCGGGCAGGGGGTATGTCCCCTCTTGCTCGATGGGGTTCTGCGTCGCCATCACCAGGAAGAGCGACGGCAGCGGGTGCGTGGTGCCGGACACCGTCACCTGCCGCTCTTCCATGGCTTCGAGGAGCGCGGCCTGGGCCTTCGCGGGTGCGCGGTTGATCTCGTCGGCCAGGACCAGGTTGCCGAAGATCGGGCCGGCCTGGAACCGGAACGACCCCTTCCCGCCCTCGTCGTAGTAGACCTCCGAGCCGGTCACGTCGGCCGGGAGCAGGTCGGGGGTGAACTGGATGCGCCGGAATTCGGAATCGAGGTTCTTCGCCAGCGTCTTGATGGTTCGCGTCTTGGCGAGGCCGGGCAACCCTTCCATCAGGACGTGCCCGTCGGCCAGAAGTCGCCATGAGCAGGCGGTCGATCACGGCTTGCTGGCCGATGATCGACTCGCCCATGCGCTCCCTCAACTCTAACAACGAATCGCGTGCGGACATGAAAGTTTATTTCTTCCAGGTTACTTCTTTCCACCCTCTGTGAGCTTCTCCATCACCCGGTCGAGGTTGAAGCTCGCGGGCTTCTGCCGGGGCGGGAACTCCTTGAAGCTGGAGAGCCAGCGGGTGGCGACCGCCTGACCGACCATCAGGTTGAAGGCACGTTCCACGAACCACGAATCGTAATCAAAAGACTGGTCGCCCTTCTCGAACGGGTCGGCCCGGAGGTGGAACAACTTCGGAAGGCGGAGTTCCACGAACGGCTCGCGCCACACCCCCAGCCCCGTCGCCCGCTGCTCGTAGAAGACGATCTTCCAGAACCCCACGCGGATGCCGACCAACTGGCCGTCGTCGTTCCAGTACACGAAGTCCTTCCGCGGCGATTCCTTCACCTCGCCCTTGAAGAAGGGGATCAGGTTGTGGCCGTCGAGGTGGACCTTGAAGGTCTTGCCCCCGGCCTGGTAACCCTTCTTGACCTTCTCCACCAGGTCCGGCTCGCCCGCGGCCGCCGCGAACGTCGGGATCAGGTCCTCGTGGGCACAGACGTCGTTGATGATCGTGCCGGGTTTGATAATGCCGGGCCACCGAATGCACATCGGCACGCGGTACCCGCCTTCCCAGTTCGTGGCCTTCTCGCCCCGGAACGGGGTGGTTCCGCCGTCCGGCCAGCTCATCACCTCGGCACCATTGTCCGTCGTGTAGACGACGATGGTGTTGTCCGCGATGCCGAGGTCTTCGAGCTTCTTGAGCAGTTGGCCGACATGCCCGTCGTGTTCGACCATCCCGTCCGGGTAAAGGCCGAGGCCCGTCTTGCCCGCCGACTCTTTCTTGAGGTGCGTGAAGACGTGCATGCGGGTGCTGTTGAAGTAGCAGAAGAACGGCTTGCCGGCCTTGTGCTGGCGGTCGATGAAGTCGAGCGATGCAGCGAGGGTCTCCTCGTCGATCGTCTCCATCCGCTTGCGGCTGAGCGGGCCGGTATCGGTGATCTTACCATCGCTCGTACACTTGAGCACGCCTCGAGGTCCGAACCGCTTCTTGAACTCCGGGTCCTTGGGATAGTCGGGGTTCTCCGGTTCTTCCTCGGCATTGAGGTGGTAGAGATTGCCGAAGAACTCGTCGAAACCATGATTGGTCGGCAGGAACTCGTCCTTGTCGCCCAGGTGGTTCTTCCCGAACTGTCCGGTGGCATAGCCGAGGTTCTTCAGGAATTCCGCGACGGTCGGGTCCTCGGGCCGAAGGCCGATGTCCGCCCCCGGCACCCCGACCTTGGTCAGCCCGGTGCGGATCGGCGACTGGCCGGTGATGAATGCGGCCCGGCCCGCGGTGCAACTTTGCTGTCCGTACCAGTCGGTGAACCGCGCGCCCTCGTGGGCGATCCGGTCGATATTCGGGGTCTGGTAGCCCATCATCCCCTGGTGGTAGCAACTCGGGTTGAACCACCCGATGTCGTCGGCCATGATCATCAGGATGTTCGGCTTCTTGCCCGACCGATCCTCCTGGGTACTCGCGGTGCGCTCGGCGCCGCCATCGCCAGTAACCGGACGTTGGATAACTCCTGGGAGCACCCTCCCGGCTTCTCCGCCTCGTCGGAGACGACCGCCGATCGCACCTCCGATTGGGAGATCGACGGGGCTGCCTCGGCCTGCTGGATAGGGTCCCAGGCGGCAATTAGCCGCCAACCACCCGAACAAGGCACCGATGGCAATCGATGCTGCGGTCGTCGAGAATCGTCGGGTCTTCATGACGTCATCTCCGTGCGAGGTGCGCAAGTGCGGATTTCCCGGCCATTCTCATGCAACGTCGCGCCCGATTCCAGATGGTCGGCCCGGACCACGGCCTCCGGCGCCTTGGGGGGTATGGGCACCGCCCGATGACCCTTCACCCGGCAGACCTGCCCTCGGCTCTCCGCCGCCCTGCCATACCCCGACGCTGACGCATGCACTCCCCGGGCTCATCCCAGCGGATCGGGGATGACATTCACCGGGTTTCGCGGCGGCTCGCCCAGCAGGATGCGGCGGACCTCCTCGGCGGTCTTGGTCCGCAGCTCGTCGTAGCCTTCGACGCTGTAGAACGCCGTGTGGGGCGTGAACAGGACATTCGGATGCTGGCGGAGTCGCTCGTTGTCGAGCGGCTCGCGCTCGACGACGTCCAGGCCGGCGGCGGCGATGTGGCCCGAGTCGAGGGCATCGAGCAGGGCATCCTCGTCGATGAGCGGCCCGCGCGCCGTGTTGATCAGCAGCGCCCCCGGCCGCATGCGGGCGATCGTTCGCGCGTTGATCAGGTGGCAATTCGAAGCATCGAGGTAGCAATGCAGGCTGACGAAATCGCTCTGCTCGAGCAGTTCGTCGAGATGATAGATGCGACGGATGCCGAGAGCCTTGTCCATCCCCTGGCGGAGATACGGGTCGTAGAAGACGACGTCGAGCCCCAGGGCCCTGGCGCGGAGGGCCGTCGCCGTGCCGATCCGTCCGCAACCGATGATGCCGAACGTCTTGCCGCGCAGGCGGGGCGTGCCCAGTGCCGATCGATAGTCCCACGTCCCCCCCCGGATCGCCTGGTGCGACGGGACCAGCCGCGCGCCAGGGCCAGCAGGAACATGATCGCGTGGTCGGCCACTTCCTCCGAACCATAGTCCGGCACGTTACAGACGACGACCCCGTGGCGCGTCGCGGCCGCGAGGTCGATATTGTTATATCCCACGCCCGCCCGGACGACGCCGCGACATCGCGACGCCCGGGCGAAGCTCGGCTCGCCCAGGATGGAGAGGTCGTGGAACACCATGATCGCATTGGCTCGCGGCAGGTAGCCGGTCAACTCCGACTCGTCGCTGGCTCGGGCCATCACCAGGTCGGCGATGTCGCCCAGGACGGCCGACTCGATCGAGATCTCATCCAGGAAGTCGGCGATCAGCACGTGGAAACGATCAGGCATCGAAGGCTCCTTGGGGCGCGATGCGTCGCTTTCCTTCCCCCCTTGTCGGGGAAGTTGCCCTTGGAAAGGCGGAAGGCGGAATCAAGGCTGAAGTCGGAGGGCTGAAGGCCGACTGAAAGCCGGTGTTGACTCAGCCTTCATCCTTCCAACGCCCCTCCCGATCAAGGCGGAGGGCGACAGACCTCTTGGTTCGAGGCGTCCGGCAGGTTAGCCTGCTCTTCTATCGCGAGCAGCGAGAGCCCGGCGCGGCGGCGGGTCCAGGGCGACCCCAGCCCGGTCTTATTCTCCAAGATTGGCCAGGGAGAGGGAAGTCAACGGATGCCACGAATCAAAACGATGCTCGCCGAGGGGAAAGTGGTCCGGGTTTTCGGTTGCGGCCAGTTGCTGAGCCCGAAATTCATCGAAATCCTCGGCGAACACGGGGAATTCGACGCGCTCTGGCTGGACCAGGAGCATGCCGGACTCACCATGAGGGAGATCGAGCTAGCGACCATGGCAGCCCGCAGCTACGGCATGGACCATTTCGTCCGCCTGCCCGCGACCGACTACGCCGCCGTGATGCGCCCGCTCGAGGCTGGGGCAGGGGGGGTGATGATCAGCATGGTCCGATCGGCCGCGGAGGTCGAGCAGGCCGTGCGCTGGGCCAAGTTCTGGCCGCGGGGCGAACGCGGACTCAACGGCGGGAACCGCGACGGCCGGTTCGGGCTGATCCCCCTGGCCGAATACACGGCCCGGGCCAACGCCGAGACGTTCGTCGGCGTCCAGATCGAGACCGCCGGCGCACTCGCGGCGGCCGGCGAGATCGCCGCCATTCCCGACGTCAACCTCCTGTTCGTCGGCCCCTCCGACTTGAGCCAGGTCCTGGGCGTGACCGGCGATTTCGAGAACCCCCGCTGCCTCGAGGCCATCGAATCGATCGCCCGCGCCTGCGCCGCGGCCGGGAAACCCTGGGGGGTCTTCTCACGCGGGCCCGATTACGCAGTCCGAATGAAGAACCTCGGCTGCCGGTTGTTCGTCATCGCCGCCGACCTCCACGTCGTGCACGCCGGCATCCGGGACGTCAAGACTCGTTACGGCGCGTTCTTCCCCCGACCGTGAGCGAACCAAGGGCCCGCGCGATCAACGGGCGCGTAACGATTGCATCGTTGAACGACGGCCCGAAGGGCCGCAGAACATCGGCTGACAGAGTATGCGGAACCCACCTGTTATGCGCCCTAGCGGGCCAGGGGCATATCCTTGCTCCGCGACTGCTCGACGGTATAGAGCACGCCGGCGGCGACGCGACGGTACAAGGCCGAGCGGTAGCCTGGGGGGGCCTCGGCCGCGATCCATTGCCGAGCTTCCACGCCCAGGCCGCGCTTGCCCATCGACTCGGCGACGGCCCCCAGCGCGACAAATCTCTCGGATTCCTCGGGATATAGTACGGTGCAGGCCCGGGCGTCATCGAATCGGCCCGATGCGATCAGGCTGTCGACCAGGAACCCGACCATGACCCCGCGAAGACCTTCCTGGGTGATCGCGCCGGCCGCCTCGGCGGCCGATTGGTAGGTGGCGGTTGCCAGGTCTTTCTGGTCGTTGACCTGACATTGCGCGTCGGCGATCAGGAGCAAGGCCTCGGTCCGCGCCTCGGCGTTCGGGATTGTTCGGGCCTGCTCCACACCTCGATGGAACTGGCGGGAATCCGCGGCGGCCAGCGTGATCCGCACCATGGCCCGATTCTTCCAGATCAGCCGGTCGATCCGGTTGGCGACCTGCCAGGCATCGACCATGACGTCGTCGGCCAGCTTGTCGAAATCGGCCTGCCTCTTGGCCTTGGAGGGTGGGGGCGCGGTGGCCGGCGGAGCCGTTGCAACCGGTCTCGGAGGCACGGGAGTCGGTTGTGGTGGCGGGGTCCCCGGCGCAGGCGCCGCTGGGGAAGCCGACCGATTCCCCAGCGATTCGATGTCACCCTGGCCGAAGTCCTTGGCCATGGACGAACTGCCCAAGGCCTCGCTTTCCGCGACGCGGTAGAGCATCTCATTGCGGTACGTCGGGTTGCCGATGATCTCGGCCAGGTAGACCGCCCGCCGCCACTCGAGCCGCGCCAGACGGATCAACACCGTGTCCTCCTGGCGTTTCGGCAAGGGATCGAGTCCCGCGGCCTCCGTCTCCTGATCGGCCGCCATCGCGGACTGATTCTCGCGGGCAACCCGCAGCAGGGCGTCCGTCAGGGCCGTCATCGAGGTGACCAGTCCAATCAGCCGTTGGTCGCGAACCAGCGGGACATTCACGTGAGAGGAGGCGGAGATCGACTCCTCCAGCGTATGGTGGGCCAGGACCAGTTGATTGCTGGCGATTGCGCCGTTGGCGATCTGTCGCAGGGCCAGGCTCCGCTCGGCCGGGTCGGAGATCCGACGGGCGTTCTCCAGCAGGTCGGAGGTGATGTGTGTCGGGACCTTGCCCTGACCCTGGAGCGGGTTGCCGACCTCCTCGGGGAGCAGGAACGGCACCAGGTAGGGGTCATTGGGAAACTGCACATCCACGCCGGGTCCGAACGCGACCGTGCCGGTGCGCGGGCCGAAACGCAGGGCGTCCAGCCCTCCGCGCGTGCCGCCGATACTTTCCGGGGCGTTACCGGATATCGAGCTCGACCGGCTGCGGACCACCCCCGCGAACCCGCCGGCGCCCGTGCCCGCACCGGTACCGGAGGAAAGGCCCGGAGACCCCGACATATCCTGGGCCTGAACCGCGCAACCCACCCCCAGCGCCAGGCCCAGGGCCAGGGCCGCCGATGACCGACTGTGATCGTGTGTGCTTCGCATGGCGGCTGATCTCCTATACGGAAGATCTCCCGTATCTCGCGCTCGGGAGCCGGTTATGCCGATGGGATGTTCTCGAGACAATCGACGGCCGATCGACTGGACATTCCCGGACGGCGAACCCGGATCGCTTCTCACCGTCTCGCGTACGCCAAGCATGCCTCTCGATTGCGGCCGGGTCAAATCGCCGGCGTCGAACTCGCCCCGCCAAAAACGCGCCTCGGATTGTCGATCAGGACGAGTCGCGCCACCTCCAGTGCCTGTTCGGCCGACCAGCCCCGGCCCCGAATGGCGTCCTCCGCCAGGACTTCCGACAATACCCGGCGGTACATGTTGAACTTCGGTGCGATGAACTCCAGCTTGTACGCATCTGAATAGTATCCCAGGACCTTGACCTTCGGCAAGGCTTGGAGCCGCGCCCGGAGGTCCTGTGCGATGAACGTCGGTATATTCGAATACCACCAATGACCCATCGGCAGGACGTTGGGGAAGATCCACGCAAAGGCGACCAGCTCGGCGCCGGCGTCGGGTGCCAGGGTCGAGACGGGGAAGGTCACGCCGGCGAAGTGATTGAACAACTCGCGGTAGTCGTAGAGGCTCACCCGGCGGTCGAACAGGTCGCGTCCCCCGGCGACCCCCGCCGGATAGACATTCCGCACCGGGCCGATCATCAGGTCGAAGGGGAGCCGGAACTCGGCACAGAACTCGGCCAGCATCCAGAAGACGGCACAACGGATCTCCTCGCGCTCGTCGGGCCGGAGGTCCATGCCATGAATGGCTTTGCGGATTGGCGTCACGGCGCGGCGGGGCGAGGCGCGCCGCGGGACGAAATCCGGCGGCAGGCTGATGGCACAGGCCCGCGCGCCCTTGCCGACGAACGCCTCGAACCGCTGGCCGATCGCCGCTCGCAACCCGGCGTAATCCTGCACGTCAACCCCCGAGGCTGCCCGCAGCCGCTCGATCGTCCTCGGCTCGTGCAGCTTCAGCACCAGGTCGTCGGTCCGCAGGCACGGGATATACGCCGACGTGTCCCAACCCTCCAGCGGATCGTCGAACTCGTTGGTCAGGAACACCGCATCCAGCCGGCTTGCCGCCCAGACCTCCCGGTCCCAGGCTTCGCCGTCCTGCCGGTGGTCCGCACGATCGAGCAGCTCGCCCAGCGTCCGGGGCGTGATCCGGTCGTGCGGGAAGCGATGGAATGTCCGGGCAATCTCCAGCAGCCAGGAATACTGGACCGTGGAATCGATGCGGTCCAGATATTCGGCCAGGTTCATCGCCCGGACCGTCGGGTCGAGCTCGGCGCGACCCGATCGGTCGGCATCCCCGCCGAGTGGGCGAGCTCGGTATAGTAATGGTATCCCAGAACCTCATCGAAGTGCCGCGCCGCCGGGCGATGCGGGTCGATATGAGTATGTGGGTCGAAGATCGGCCATCGCGCCATCTCTTCGAAGAGTTCGCGGGCCGTTCGGTCTGCTGAGGTAGTCATCGGTTTCAGTAGGCAGTAGGCAGTGGGCCGTAGGCAGTCAAAACAGAATAAACCTTACATCTGCCTGCTGCCCACTGCCTACTGCCTACTGCCTGGAGGACCCAGGATGAATGTGGTTGTGACCGGCGGCGGGACGATCGCACCCATCGACGATGTGCGGCTGATCGCCAACATCTCCTCGGGCCGGTTCGCGGCGTCGATCAGCGAGGCGTTGCTGGATCGTGGGGCGTCGGTCTGGCACATCCACGCTCCATCGTCACAGGTTCCGCTCCAGCGTTTGGCCCATTTCGCCCTGGACACGGCCGATCCCTCCGCGGAGCTGGAGCGGCTCGCGCGCCTCCGCGATCGTTGGCTGGGCGTGCGCGATCGCCTTCACCTGGTCCCGCTCAAGGAGGGCACCGTCTCCGACTACGCCGCGACCTTGAGGAGGATCCTGGGCGCTCAGCCGATCGACGCGGCGGTCCTGGCGATGGCGGTTTCCGACTTCGAGCCGGAGCCGGTCGCGGGGAAGGTTAGCTCCGACGCCGACTCCCTGGTCGTGCGATGCCGGCCCACGCCCAAGGTGATCCGATCGGTCCGCGACTGGGCCCCCTCGGTCTACCTCGTCGGCTTCAAGCTGCTCTCCGGCGCCACCCGCGAGGAGCTGATCCGCCGCGCCGAGGCCGCCTGCCGGATCAACCGCGCCGACCTGACCGTGGCGAATGATCTCCAGACCCTGCGTCAGGGGCGGCATACGCTCCACCTGGTCCGGCCCGGCGCGGAACCGGAAACTCTCGAGCCGGGTGACGACCTGACCGAGCGGCTGGTCAACCGTATCATGACCTGGGCCGCCAAAGGGCGTTCGGCGCGAGTCTCCTGACCCGGCCGGGCAATCCATCGAAGGTCTCCTCATCAAGGCCGCGCCATGAACGAACCCGCAACGACCCTCGTGCAGTCTTCCGAATTGCCCGCGGCGCCCGTGGCCGCCGAGACGGCCGCGGTCCCCGAGCCCGCCGAGCGCGTCTACTTCCCCGAGCTCGACGGCCTGCGATTCGTCGCCTTCCTGATGGTTTTCCTCTTCCACGGAGGCGTGCCCTGGCCGGTGCTCAGGCCGCTCGTCGGCAAGACGCTCACCGACGTGTTCCGCGACAACGGCGGATACGGCGTCCAGCTCTTCTTCATCCTCAGCGGCTACCTGATCACGGCCCTGTTGCTCCGCGAAGAGGCGCGCTATGGTCGCATTGCGATCCGCGCCTTCTGGATCCGCCGGATCCTCCGCATCTGGCCGCTGTACTACCTGGTCGTCGTGATCGGGTTCTTCCTGCTGCCCGGCCTCGAGGGACAGCTCTGGACGACCGGCTATCGGGAGACCCTGCGCATCCACTTGCTCCCGTTCCTGGCGTTCCTGGGCAACTGGTCGATGGCGTTGATTCGTCCCGCCGCCGACTGGCTCAGCGTGCTCTGGAGCGTCTGCGTCGAGGAGCAGTTCTACCTGATCGTGCCGCTGTTCATCGCCTTGATCGCCCCGCGGTTCCGACGCCCCATCGTCGTCGGCCTGATCTTCGGCTCGATCGGTGTGCGATGGTGGTGTGCTGTTCGCTACCAGTCGCAGATGATGATCGTGTACAACACGTTCGCGCAGTTCGACACGTTGTTGAGCGGTGTCCTGCTGGCCCTGGTCATGGGCTGGGACCGCAATCGTCCGACCTTGACCCGATGGCTGCGATGGCTCCAGTGGCCGCTGTACCTGGCGATCGCCTGGGTGATGACCCGCTGCGCCGGCCCCGCGGAATGGCCCCACCTGGGACATGGCACGACCTTCCATCGGACCTGGGACTTCGTCTGGGTCTGGCTGTGCGGGCTGGGAGTCGTGATCGTCGCCATCTGGGGGAACGGATGGCTCCGCGCCGCACTCTCGTATCCCCGGATCGTCTGGTTGGGGAAGATCAGCTACGGGCTCTACATGTACCACGAGATCGCGCTGTGGGTCCGGGAGCACTACCTCTCGCGTCTCGGCTGGTTCCCGAACAAGGAGGAGCTGCTGGCGATCGCGACCCTCGCCCTGACGATCGGCCTGGCCGCGGCCTCGTATTACGGTTACGAGCGGCGGTTCTTGCAGCTCAAGAAGGCCTGGACCCGGGTGCCGTCGCGGCCGGTGTGAGTCATCGCGACATCGATCGCCAGGATGTTACAGCAGCTTGCGAAACCCCGGCACCGTGAGTCCAGCGTCCCGGATGATCGTTCCCATGGTGATCGCGTTGATTCGGATCGTGACGATCCACGAACCGTCCGTCATCACACGGTCGGGGACTCGGTTGAGCGGTACGCCAGGAGGCCGCCGAGATCCCATGGATTATACCAGGAAGCACTCCGGTGGGAGGGATCCGCGAGGCTACCGATCTGATGATGGCACCGCTCTTTGGTCAACGCTTGCCGCTTCCTTCTTCGCCTTCAGGTGCGCATCGAACCAGTCGGCGATGGTCGCCATGTCCTTGTGCAAATCCTTCCAACCATGACCTGCTCCTTGCTTGACCACCAGCTTCGTCTCGACGCCCGTCGCCTTGAGCTTGTCGAGGAACAACTCAGCCTGCTGGATCGGGACCAGGAAATCCTTGTCGCCGTGGATGATCAGGGTGGGCGGATCGTCGGGCGAGACCTGGTAAGCCGGGCTGATTTGCCGCCCGATTGCGGTGATCTTGCCCACATCGGTGATCGGCATGAACGCCTTGCGGGCGGGGTCCCACTCGTGGAAGTCGAACGGCGCCTTGTAGTCCTTGAGGATGCCGCAGCCCAGGGCAATCTCGCCCGGCTTGCCGTAGTTTAGGAAGTCGGTCGGCGGGAAGAAGCAGGCGACCGCCTGGACCCGGCTGGATTCCCGGTCGATCGGGTCCTTGGCATCCTTGTTCCCCAGATCCCCCGCGGTCCCTTGCATCAGCGACAGGTGGCCGCCGGCCGAGCCGCCGGTGATCCCGATCCGGTCCGGGTCGATGTGATAGTCCTTCGCATGATGGCGGATGAACCGCACGGCGCGATGCATGTCCTGGAGGACCTCCGGGATCGTGTACTTGGGCTGACTGCCATGCACGACCGCGAAGACCGTGTAGCCCCGCTTGACCAGATCGTCAAGCAAGACCATGTTGATCGAATCGTGCGCCGAGAACCAGCCGCCGCTGACGACCCAGATGACCGCCGCGCCGTTGGCGTTGGCCTTGGGCGAGAAGACATCCAGCGTCAGCGCGCTGCCGAACTTGCGGGCATAAATCACGTCTTCCTTGCGATCGTAAGCCGCCGGCTCGTCGCCACGAGAGACCGCCGGCATCAAGCCGGCCACGAAGATCAGCAACCAGAGCGTACGAGTCATGAGGTGCACTCCTGGGAATCGATCAAGCCCGATGAAGTCCCGGCGCGATCGCACGATGACGCCGACATCCATTCCCGAGACGGCCGGAAGCGAGGCCCAATCTCGGCCCCGACCAATCTACCACCTTCACCGTGCTTCACAATGAGCGGATGGCTCCGAGTCTATCCCGTACCTTGATCCAGGAATCATCCTCTTTACAATTTGTAACACGAAAAGGCGGCTGCAATTCTTGCGACGCGTCGTCTGGCTGACACCGGACTCTTGCTCGAGGACGAAGTACTCAGTCTCTCCGCAAATGCTTGCGCCAGAAAAACAAAGCGAATAACTCGCGGGTCAACTCGGAGGGATAGCCGGGGCAAAGTCGGCGCGAAAGTCGTGCAATCTCGACCATCTTGATAGAGAATGGAGCGAACTCTGTGGGACAACCGAGTCACAATTGACGCTCACTGACATAATGTGAGAATCAGCAGAGGACAGCGTTCTTCGGCTTACCTGAGTTCACTCCGACCGAGTCGATCGCGTAGGATTTACCACAACCAAGCATGAGGATTGTGTGCATCCCTAACGCGGCCTTCGGCCGCAACCCCATCGGGATTCGCGATTCCGGATTCCCGAAGGGGAATGATCCGGGAATCCGGAATCGCGAATCCGGAATTCGCAATCCCCAGATGCACGCACGGCGCAGGGATCCTATGGAGGAAGACTCTAACTGGGTCGGCTTTGGAGCCGGTTCATCGCCTCGACCGCCGAGGATCTGCATCGCATGGGATGTGCCTCCCCTGTTATCTCGCGATCTGTGGGATGGGGAAGCCGGTAGGTTCTTGTTGGTCCACAACCTCGTGCTCTGAGGGCAACCGCCGGGCCGAGTGCCCCGGCGATCGACGTTGACCTTGTTCAATATCGTCGAAACGGGAAATCACGACATGCAATCGGGTGCCTTCCTCTTAGCTTACTTCGGGCCGGAAGTGCAATTGCCGCTCATCTCGGCCATCGGGGCCATTTCCGGCGTGGTCCTGCTCGTCGGCGGTGCACCGATCCGGTTGGTCAAGCGATGGTTTGCCAAGGTATCCTGGAGGAAAGGGGCTTCCTGAATCGCGGCTCGCCACGCGGAAAGCGACCCCATGACCGACGGGTACCCGCGCCCGTTCCCTTGAGTCGAATCTCTGGCTTTTGCCCGTGAGGGCAGGTCTCCGCGCCTTATTCCCGGTTGCGAGGATCGATCCAGAGGGAACAACCGACCGATGGTTCATCCGTCAGGTGTCGCTACCGCAACCATTGACCCGGAAGCCGAGTCACGAAGAACGACGGCGTGGAGCGAACCGCTCTCCATCCTACTTATGGCGGGATGGTTCGGACTCGCCGCCGGCCTGCTTGAGCTCGCTTTGCTGGTTGTCCGGGTCCAGGTGTACGAAAAGGGCTTTTTCCTGAGGAGCACGCACTTCCTCTGGATGGTGCCCGTCTCCGACCTGGCGATCTTCGGGAGCTGGGGTCTCCTGCTGGCCCTGGCCTCGTGGCTGGGATGGCGGCTGCCGACGCGGTGGGTGCTGGGCAGTCTCTTGTTCCTGTCCTGTGCCAGCCAGCTCCTGCTGGTCCGCGGACTGCATTCCGTGACGTGCGCATTGTTGTCCGCCGGGATCGCCTACCGGGCGGCCTTGTGGATGACGCCTCGACTGACGGGGCTTGGATGGCTGATCCGTCGCGGGTATGCAGTGTTGTTGGTCATGCTGGGCCTGTTAGTGATCCTGTCGATCGTGCGCGAGGCGTATCTTCGGCGCCCCCCGCCAAATCCGCTCCCCGCCGTTGTCGGCCAGACTCCGAACATCCTGTTGATCGTCCTGGACACCGTTCGCGCCGATCATCTCAGTCTGTATGGGTACGGACGCGACACCACGCCCCATCTCGCTCGGCTGGCGAATCGGGGAGTCCGTTTCGACCGAGCGCGGTCGGCGGCTCCCTGGACGCTCCCCTCCCACTCCAGCCTGTTCACCGGTCGCTGGCCTCACGAGCTCGGGGTGGAGCGGCTCGGCTGGCTCGATGCCACTTACACCACCCTGGCCGAGTTCCTGGGAAGCCGCGGATATACGACTGCGGGCTTCGTGGCCAACCAGTTCTTCTGCGGCCATGAATCCGGCCTGTCGCGCGGCTTCCAGACCTACCGGGATTACCCGATCAACCCGGGTGAAGTCGTGCGCGCTTCGAGCCTCGGCTGGTTCCTGGCGCGGACGGGGAGTCGCATCCGTGACGAGCTCCTCTGGTTGCTCACGACCCGGGGCCCCACCAGCATCAGCCTCGACTTCCCGCGCAAGACCGCGGCGATGGTCAATCGCGAGCTCCTGGATTGGCTCGGGGGCACGGGCCGGAAACCCTTCTTCGCCTTCTTGAATTACTTCGACGCGCACGACCCGTACCTCCCGTCCCAGCAACCCGCCCGTCCCTGGGGATCCGTACCGAAGTCGCGTCGCGAATTCCAGATGCTCCGCGATTGGCAAAAAATGAACAAGAAATCACTCGACCCGGCGTCGTTATCGCTGGCACAGGATAGCTACGACGATTGCATCGCCGCGCTCGACCGGGACCTGGGGGCCCTGATGGACGAGCTCCAGCGCCGGAACATCCTGGATCAGACGTTGCTGATCCTCACCGCCGACCATGGAGAGCAATTCGGCGAACACGGCGACTACGGCCACGGCATGAGCCTCTATCAGCCCGAGGTCCATGTGCCGCTCCTCGTCAGCTTTCCCGGTCGGGTACCGGACGGGCGGGTCGTCCGCGAGGCCGTCAGCCTTCGCGACATACCCGCCACCGTGGTCGACCTGATCGGTGGGAAGGACGAGTCACCCTTTCCCGGCAGGTCGCTCACCCGGACCTGGAACGGGTCGCCGGCCGAGGAACCGCAATCGGACGACGCTCCGCTCTCGGAGCTGGACGCTCCGATCGAGAAGGCGGCCGGAGACGCTCCGTCTCCGGGTCCAAGTCAGGCGATCCTCGCCGGGAGTACCGTGTATATCCGTCATCAGGCCGCCCCGGAGGAGTTGTACGATCTCGACGTTGACCCGTCCGAGTCGCGAAACCTGAGCGGGTCAGCGAGTGCCGCGCCGGTCCTCGCGCAATGCCGCCGGATCCTCAGCCGGATCATCGAGAGAACCCGAACGCCGGACCATCCTCTCCGGGTCGGGAGTCACGCGCGCGCCGCGCCGGTCCACGACGATCCCTGAACGTTCTGCCCGTCGCCCCATCGAGAAAAAAGGGAGCAAGCTTTCGACCCGCGGCCCGTCTCGGGTAAAACGATCGCTGGCACGAACCGCGACGAATTTCCCGATACTGGTCAGGAGGCTCCCCGATGACCCCCGGCGCCCACGACGGCGAAGGCTCCGTTCCGTCGAAGATCAATCGCCGCACGGCACTGCAATCGACCCTGGCCGCGGCCGGCGCCGTGGCGGTCGGTCCCGGCGAAGCCTCGGCCGGGGCTCAGCCCCCTTCGCAGGCCGCGCCCGACCCCCGGCGGGCCTCTCCCAGAACCTATCGGATGAAGAAATCGATCAATCTCTGGGCGTTCCCCTACCCGCAGCGGATGAGCCTGCGCGACTGCCTCCAGCTCGCCAAGAATGCGGGGTTCGACGGCATCGAGCTGAACTACGACCTCGACAACGACCTCTCACCCAAGGCATCACCCGACCAGTATCGGGCGATCCGTAAGACGGCCGAGGAGATTGGCATCGCGATCAGCGGCCTGTGCTCGTTCCTGTACTGGCCTTACTCGCTGACCGACAACGACCCGACCCGCCGGACGCGGGGCCTGGAGCTGGCCCGGCTGATGATCGACGCCGCCCACGAGCTGGGCACCGACAACCTCCTGACCATCGCCGGCTCGACCTATATTCCCTGGCTCCCCGACCGCGAGCCGGTGCCGATCGACGTCTGCGACCGCCGCGCCCGCGAGGCCATCGGCCAACTGCTCCCCCTCGCCGAGAAACGGGGCGTCTCGCTCAACGTCGAGACCATCTGGTTCAATGGCTATCTCACCACGCCCGCCGAGATGAACGCCTTCATCGACAGCTTTCGCAGCAAACACGTCCAGGTCCATTTCGACACCGGCAACGTCATGCTCTTCCAGTTCCCCGAGCACTGGATCCCGATCCTGGGCCGACGGATCAAGAACGTCCACTTCAAGGAGTTCTCGAAGAAGGGGTCCGATCACAGCCTCGACTCGTTCCGGACGCTCCTGGACGGGACCACGAACTGGCCGGCCGTGATGGAGGCACTGGAGGGAGTCGGCTACGAGGGTTATCTCACGTTCGAATACTTTCACCCGTTTTCACATTACCCCGAGGCGCTGATCGTTCAGGCATCCGATGCGCTGGATCGGATCATCGGTCGCAAAGCCTGAAAAGTACCATGGAATCGAAGGTTTCACGGCATCCGAGGAGCCGGTGGATGACAGTCCCGATCGGTTTGCCGAGAAGCTCGAGAGACTCCGACGGCGCCACGAGGATTCTGAGCTTACTTAGAAACGATCCGAGAATCTTGTAGGGTGGGTGAAACCCATCAGGAAGTGTCCCGATTCTGGTGGGTTTCACCCACCCGACAAACCCCGGATCCTCTTCTCGGACGGTTTCTTAAGCGAGTGCCATTCATGTGGTCGGACCGAGGCGCGCAATACTCTGCGCAGCACATCGTTTAGGAGTTGAACGCGACTCTGCCGGTGGTCATGTCTGCGCCGGTAGTAGTGGCGGCTTCGTTCCCACCCTCGGCAACGCCGCCGCCGATGGGGCACCTGAAGGCACGTGCAGGATCCACCTGGTGGCCGGGTCGGCCCGGGCCGCATCCTCAATCGTGGACGACAACGCGGACACGGCCCGCGGCATGACCAGGCTGATCCGGCTCCTCGGCCACGACGCGGCGATCGTCCACGACGCGGCCCGGAGGACATCGTCTCGCCAGGCACGGCTTCTCCGAACACATCATCCTCGACATCAAGCTCCCGCGGATGGACGGCTACGAGGTCGCCTCGCCGATCCAGCGGATTGTCGCGTCCCGGCTCATCGGACGAATTCCGACCCATGAAAAATCTCGATGTAATATTCCGGGGGGCTTGTCCGTATTGTAAAACATCGTGAATGGATTCCAGCATCGGCGATGACGCCCGAACGGGGACTGCGCCGATGATCATCGAGCCCTGTCCGGCCCTCGAAGAACTCCGTCGACTCATCGAGGATCGCCTCGGGCCGGTCCGCGAGTCCGAGATCGAGGCCCACGTCGAGGACTGCCCGGCCTGCCAGGACCAGCTCGAGAGGCTGACGGCCCGCCGGGCCTGGGAGGATCGGGACACGCAAGAGGCGGGCGAGTCGAACGGCCGCACCGATGGGCCGCCCCCGACGGCCTATTTGGGCGAGACGATCGCGCCCGATGAGGCCACAGCGGGGTCGGACGCGACGGCGAACCTCGGCCCGGACACGCAGAAGGACCGTCCGCGGGCCCCGGTCCGCTCCGGCTGGCCGGCGATCGCCGGCTACGCGATCCGGGAGAAGATCGGCGAGGGCGGCATGGGCGTCGTCTACCTGGCACATCAGATCGGCCTGAACCGTGCCGTCGCGATCAAGATGATCCGCGGCGGCGACCAGGCGCGCCCCGAGCACTTTGCCCGGTTCCGGATCGAGGCCGAGGTGGTCGCCCGCATCCGCCACCCCCACATCCTCCAGATCTACGACATCGGCGAGGCCGGCGGCCTGCCCTATGTGGCGCTCGAGTTGCTCGAGGGCGGCGGTCTTGATGCGCGCCTCAATGGCACGCCCTGGCCGGGGGGCGAGGCGGTCGAATTGATGATCCCACTGGCCGAGGCCCTTCAGGTCGCCCACGACGCGGGGATCGTCCACCGCGACCTCAAGCCGTCGAACATCCTGTTCACCCGCGACGGCATCCCCAAGGTCACCGACTTCGGCCTGGCCAAGCGGATGGAGTCGGACAGCAAGCAGACCGAGAGCGGCGCCATCCTGGGGACGCCCAGCTACATGGCCCCCGAGCAGGCCCGGGGGCACGTCCGGGACGTCGGCCCGGCGGCGGACATCTACGCGATGGGGGCCATCCTCTACGAGCTGCTCACCGGCCGCCCGCCCTTCAAGGGGGAGACGCCGATCGAGACGATCCGCCAGGTCGTCGAGACCGAGGCCGTGCCGCCGTCCCGACTCGTCCCGAAGGTCGCGCGCGACCTGGAGACCATCTGCCTGAAGTGCCTGAGCAAGGAGCCGGTGCGGCGTTACGCCTCGGCGCGGGCCCTGGCCGAGGACCTGGCGCGGTTCCGCGACGGCGAGACGATCCTCGCGCGCCGGGCCTCGGCGCTGGAGCGGGGAACCAAGTGGGCCCGCCGCCGGCCGGCCGTCGCGGCCTTGTGGGCCATGGGCGTCGCCGGGTTCCTGGGGACGACGATCGGAGGCGCCCTGTATCTGGTCGGGCGGAGCCAGCGGGCCGTGACGAGGCTCGTCCAGAGGGACCGCCTGCGGGACGCCGTTCGCGATGCGTCCACGACCGAGGACCTGACCCGGGTCCATGGTGAGATCTCCAACTTCCTCGGCACTCTCAAGCATGAAGACAAGTCGCTGATCCCGGATCTGGAGGGCCGGATGACCGCATCCCTCGAAGAGGTCGAGGCGAAGCTCAGAGAGGCGAGGGATCGCCAGGCCCACGAGGAGCTGGTGCGCACCGAGCGGGAGCAATTCGACCGGTTCGTCGGCCTGCGGGCCCAGGCCCAGCTCGGCGCCGCCGAGTACGAGCTGAACCCGGCCGAGGGCCACGCGCGGTTCCGGGACGCAGTCCGCGAGGCGCTGTCGGTCTACGCGCGAGACGGCCGATGGACCGACGAGGACTGGGCCCTGGCCGGCAAACTGCCCGATTCCCTGAAGGACATCGAGAAGCAGACGGTCGTCGAGGGGTGTTACGACCTGCTGCTGATCCTCTCCCGGGCCGTCGAGCCGGCCGCGGGGCTGAAGATCCTCGATCGTGCGGCGCGGCTGCGCCCGATGATCCGACCGCCGCCTACCACCTGCGCACGCGCCGCGCTCCTGGCCCGGCTCGGCGACGCCGACGCCCGGGCGCGGGAGGAGGGGCTGGCCGCCCGCCGGCCTCCGGTCACGGCCCTGGACCACTTCCTGATCGGCCGCGAGCGGCTCATCGGGCGCCGGTGGGACGAGGCCATCGACGCGCTGGAGGAGGCCGTCCAGCTCGACGCCAACCTGACGGCGGCCCACCTCCTGCTGGCCGTCTGCCACTACCAGGTGCAGCCCCGGCGGCTGGCGGAGGCGCTGGGCAGCGTCAACACCTGCCTGCGGGCCCATCGCGACCTGATCGGGCTGTACCTCCTGCGCGCCCTGATCCACGGCGAGCAGGGGAACCACCTCATGGGGATGATCCGCGAGCACCCCGCCGAGGCCCCGGCGCTCCGCGAGAAGGCCGCCCGGTCCTTCGACGCTTCCCTGGCCGACTACCGGGCCGCGATGGAGCGCCGCCCGGACGACAAGGTGCGTTATCTCCTGCTGGTGAACCGCGGGGGGATGTACCTCCAGGCGGGCCGGGCGGCCGATTCGCTCGCCGACCTGGAGGCGGCGATTCGGCTTAATCCAAGGCCCTGGGAAGCGTACGCCACGCTGGGCCAGCTCTACCAGGAACAGGGGCGGCTGAGACGCGCCTATCGGTTGGGTTGCGCATGCGCGAAGCTCTCTCCCAAAGAACCCCCCCTGGCCCCCCCTTCGTAAGGGGGGGACAAGAACGGGCCGGCCCGCATCCATCGTCCCCCCCTTACGAAGGGGGGGTTCGGGGGGGTTCTTCGCCTCAACCCGAGGTGGGCGCGACCCAACCGTTCGACGCTCTAGAAGAATCGTCGCGGGCCTTCGCGCAGGCCATCGAGCGCGCGCCCGACCCGTCGAAGCGCGCCGAGCTGCACCGGACGCGCGCCCGGCTGCGTTCCGGCCGGCGCGATGCGACGCCCGAGCAGCGCACCGCCGCCCTGCGCGACCTCGACGAGGCGATCCGGCTGGATCCCGCCGACCGATCGCGGGTGGCCGACGACCATGTCGAGCGCGCCCGGCTCCTCTTCGCCGGGGGCCAGCCCGAGGCGGCCCTGGCGGCCTGCGCCGAGGCGATGCGGCGCGTCCCCGACCATGCCGGGGCCCACCGGCTGCGGATCTCGTCACTCCTGGCCCTGAAGCGTCACGACGAGGTGCTCGGCTCGTGCGACGCCTACCTCGCCCGCGAGGAGCCCACGGTCGAGGTCCTGGAGATCCGCGGCCTGGCCCGGGTCGCCCGCGACGACCTCCCCGGCGCGATCGCCGACTACACCCGGGCGATCGAGCTGCGGCCCGACACCGAGCCGACGATCCGGGCCCGCCTGCTCAACCATCGCGGCTGGGCCTACCACCTCGCCGATGCACCCCGCCTGGCGCTGGCCGATTTTGAAGCGTCGCTGAAGCAGATCGAAGACCAGGCCGAGGCCCACGCCGGCCGCGGGCTGGCCCGGGTCCGGCTGGGCGACTGGGAGAAAGCCGTGGCCGACGCCGACGCCGCCGTCCGCCTGGCGAGCGCCCGTGCGACCGACGAGTCCGGCCCCGCGCCCGCCGCCAGGCCCGCCTCAACGCGGCGCGGATCTATGCCCAGGCCGCCGAGTACGTCGCGTCCGGCGTCGGCCGCCAGGGCGAGCGCGCCGTCCGGCTCTACCGCAGCTACCGCACTCGCTCGCTCGATCTGCTTCGTCAGGTCCTCGATGAGACGCCCGCGCCGGATCGCGCCGCCGTCCTGGCCGACCCCGCGCTCCGGCCGCTCCGCCCCGGCCGCGGGGCGGGATAACGGGGAATCCTGGAGGGTCGGTGAAATCCACCGGCTGACGCGCCTAACGATGGAATCGAGTACGCCCCGTGGGGATGCGAATACACCCCCCCCGAACCCCCCCTTCGCAAGGGGGGGAAAAGACCGGGGCCGGCCCACCTGAATTGTCCCCCCCTTGCGAAGGGGGGGTTGGGGGGGTGGATGAGCCTAGCTTCGAGGTATGTAGACGCAATAGCCTCAATCACAGAACCCCGCTTCGTAAGGGGGGACAAGAAAGCGTTAGGAGCACGACCATGAACGAATTCTTCAACCGCGAAACCGAAAAGGACAAACGCCAGGAGCTCCGCAACTCGATGCCCAAGGCGGAAGTGCTCCTCTGGCTACGGCTCAAGGGGCGTCAAATGTTGGGATGCAAGTTTCGCCGGCAATACAGTATCGGAGCCTTCGTGCTGGATTTCTATTCACCCGAGATCAAGCTGGGCATCGAGCTGGATGGAGACACCCATTTTCAGGAAGGGGCGGGCGAATACGACCAGAAGTGCCAGGCGTTCATCGAGTCGTTCGGGATCAAGATCGTGAGATTCTTGAACCTCGACATTTACGAGAACCTCGATGGTGTGCTCGAAGCGATCGAACGAGAGGTCCTCGACAGGCGGAGTATGCCCCCGCCCTTCGTCCCCCCCTTGCGAAGGCAGTGAGTTCAGGGTTTTCCTCTGGCTCTAGGGGGCCCCGTCTTTTGCTCATGTGCTTGCTGGAGAACCCGGTAGGTCGACGTATGGTTGCCGAGCACACGCTTCTTGACTTTCTGATGACCGCCACGGCCGGAGCTGGGCGCCTTCCACCAACGGTCGCTCCAGGCGCCTGCGCAACCGCTCCCGCAAGTACGTGCGCACCTCACTCGCCGTCGGCACGGCGCCCAGCAACGACAGCAACGTCTTGACCTCAACCAACTCGCTGACCGACACCATTTGCCGCTCCACGTCACCGAAGAGCTTCTCGTTGGAGATCGCCTTGGCCTCACACTCTTGATGCGATGCCAGGTGCGTCCGCACGACTTGCAGGGCGTTGTACAGCAGCAGGCAGAACGACAACTGGAACAGGACCGCCTTCGGCTGCGTGCCGATGAGGTGCTTCAGCGAGAACACGTCGGTGATCTGCTGGAAGACCGTCTCCAAACTCCAGCGACTGTGATACGTCGTGAGCATCGCCTCGGCGGGATACGTCGCCTCGTCCAACAGGTCGGTGATCACGCCCAACTCCTTGCCGTCGGCCAGATGCTTGGTGATCCGGCCACGTACACGCGGTCGGCCTTGGCGACCTTGCCCAGCCAGCCCCACTCCTGCACGATCCGGCGCCCGTCGGCGTCGCGGAGCTCCTGCGCCGGCCGGGACGCATCGGCAACGAACGTCGTGTTGCTGCAGTAGCGGATCAGGAAATGGCCGCCGGCCTTCAACACCTCCCGGGGAAAACTCAGGTTGCAGTAGAGTCGGTCCAGGACCACCAACCACAACTTCTCCCCGGCCAACTCCGCCAACTTCGGCAGCAGGCCCTCGGTGAGAGCCGCTTCACCGGCTTCGCCGTCGAGGTGGCCCACCATCGCGACGGCCAGGCCCGTCCGCAGGTCCAAGCCCACCGACGCCCGCGCACCAGGATCCCCGCCTGCAAGCCGCGCAACGGCTTGAGGAGCCGGCGAACGTGCTTGATCGCCTTGCCGTCGGCCCCGAAGACTTCGAACCCGGCCCAACACGCCGGCAACGGGTCCACGGCCAGGGTCTCAGGCAGGACCGCGTTGAGCCGCTGGGTGCCTTCGGCGAGCAGGGCCTCGCTGAGGGGCAGGGGCAGGTTCCCCAACTTGTCATAGGACGAGGTGATCGAGACCGGCAGCGTGCCCTGTTCCTGGGCCCGCGTGAAGGCCTGGTAGCCACTCCCCTCGTGCTCGATCAAGGCATCGGTGATCAGATGGGCCAGCGTGCGGAACTTCAACTGCTTCTCGAAGCAGGGCCCGCGATTTGCGCCCAGAGATCATCCAGCCACGAATCCGCCATCGCGTAGTGCAGCAACCGCCACACCGAGTCGGCCAGAGGAAGCCGACTCAGCACCTCGGCGGCAAACGGGGTGTCGTTGAGGACCGAAGGACTCCGGACGGCTGCGGAAAAGACGGCGACCTCCATAACCGAAGGACTCCTGAGAGGACCGAAGGTGCAATCCGATGGGTATTTATGATACGGACCTCGGGTCCGCGGTGGAACGCCAAGACCCTGAACTCACTGCCTTGCGAAGGGGGGGTTCGGGGGGTGATCGGGATTCAATCGCCGACGTGTCGATCAGCGGGCCTGAGGGATCAGAACCCCCCGAACCCCCCCTTCGCAAGGGGGGGACAATTGAGGCAGATCGTCCAGTTCTTGTCCCCCCTTGCGAAGGGGGGGTTCGGGGGGTTCTTCGGGAGAGGGCTTTGAGCATGTGCAACACAACGGTTATGCGCTCGAGAAAAGCTTCACCCGCGAAACGACCAAGCAACCCCCTCCGACGTCGGGAGGATTCGATCCCATGAACCTCGCGATCTCCATCCTGCCCCACCGCAACCGCCGTCGCCATCAGCGACGCGTCGCCGTGCTCCGGTCGCCCGTCCTGGCCCGCCGCAACCGGCCTCGCTGCGAATGGCTGGAAGACCGGACCGTGCTCTCGACGTTCCTGGTCACCAACACCGACGACAGCGGCCCCGGCTCGCTCCGACAGGCCATCCTCGATTCCGACGCCGCTACGGGAACGACGAATACCATCGACTTCGCCATCCCGGCGACCGCGGTG
Source organism: uncultured Planctomycetota bacterium (assembly GCA_963845755.1). Taxonomy (GTDB): domain Bacteria; phylum Planctomycetota; class Planctomycetia; order Isosphaerales; family Isosphaeraceae; genus CAWJTV01. Next base: position 8,137 of record CAWJTV010000003.1, on the reverse strand, counting down.
CAAACGATCGCCCCGCTCTCCTCCCTTCCGACGATCACCGTTCCCGTGCTGATCGACGGCGAATCCCAACCCGGCTACTCGGGCACGCCGTTGATCGAGCTGAGCGGAACCCAGGTCGGCACCGGCGACGGGCTGCTGATCACCGCGCCGAAGGTCACCGTCCGCGGACTGGATATCGACAGCTTCATCCAAGGCGCCGGCATCCACCTCACGGGCACTGGCGCCACAGGGGACTGGATCTATGGCAACTTCCTCGGCACCGATCCGACCGGCACGCAGGCCGAGCCGAACAACGTCGGCGTCGAGATCGACGGGGGAGCTGCCAACAATCTCATCGGGACCAATGGAGACGGCGTCAGCGACGCGGCCGAGCGGAACGTGATCTCCGGCAACCAGTTCGCGGGGATCTGGGTCAACGGCCACGGGGCGGATGGCAATGCCGTCGCGGGCAACTTCATCGGCACGACCGTCAGCGGGGATGTCGCCCTGGATAATGGCACTTCACCGGCTTACTACCCATACAGCATCTCCGGAAACTCCTACGGATTCAACATCGGGGGCGGTGTCGTGATCCAGGGGGGCGCCTCTGGCAATCGGATCGGCACCGACGGGCAAAGTGTTGATGACGTCGGCGAGCGCAACGTGATCGCCGGGTAACGCGAATGATGGCATCGACCTCGTCGGTCCCGGTACCGACGACAACATCGTGGCCGGCAACTTCATCGGGACCGACGTGACCGGGACACTTTCCCTGGGCATCGCCAACAACGGTGTCTTCCTAGCACACGGCGCTTCCCTTAACTGGATCGGGGTTAATCCCAACGGTAGTGCGGCAATCGGTGACCTCGGGAATTTGATTTCCGGCAACGGCGATGACGGCGTCGATATCTCCTACGGCTCGGACGGCAACGTCATCGCCGGGAACAAGATCGGGACCGATCTCACGGGGGGAGTCGCCCTGGGTAATGCCGGCACGGGCGTTTTCATAAATGGTGCGTCTTCCAACTGGATCGGAGTGAACCCGAACGGCGGCGCGGCAGTCAGCGACGAAGGAAACGTGATCTCGGGCAACGGCTACGACGGCGTCTTGATCGTCTCCGGTGCGAACGGCAACGTCGTCGCTGGGAACAAAATCGGGACGGATGCAACGGGGAGCGTGGCCCTGGTCAACCGGTCCAACGGAATCGATATCGAGTACGCCGCCAGTAACACGATCGGCGGCACGACCTCGGGTGCCGGCAATTTGATCGCGGGGAACGGTCCCGCACCTCAAGAACCCTTGACAGGCTACGGCGTCATGATCAACGGGCAAGGTGCCAACGGCAATGTCGTCGCCGGCAACACGATCGGAACTGACATCACCGGCACGGTGGCCCTCGGCAACGCGCTCAGCTATGTGGGGTTCGGCTTCGGCTCTTACGGAGCGAACAACACGATCGGCGGTCTGATCACCTCCGCCGGCGTCTTTCACGGCTTCGACTTCGCATCGGTTCCCTCCTCGGGGGACTTGACCCTCCAGTCCGATATCTCCAGCTTGCCACAACAGCAAACCGACGGCGGCTCGACTGTGGTCTACCATGTGGATGTGGAGACGGAAGGTCAGTTGCTGGCGATCGTCAGTCCCCGGAGTTTCACGGCCCAACTGATGTTGCTGGACTCGCATGGCCGGGTGCTCGTTCAGAGCGACGGACTCTCGCCCAGTGATCCGGATCCCGTGATCGATCAAGATCTCGTCCCAGGGGGTTATTCTCTGGTTGTCGAGAGCACAGGCGGTGCGGGGACTTACACCTTGACCGCCTCGATGACGCTGTCGTCTGCCCCATTCCAACCCATCCCAGTCAACCCCGGCCCTGCCGTCGGCATTGGAGAGTCCATGGTTGCGGGTAACTTCACCGGCGACGGCCACCTCGATCTGGCCATCGCCGACTCTTACGCTGTGGAGGTGCTGCTGGGCAACGGCGACGGCACCTTCCAGCCACCGATCTTTTACTCCACGGGGTTGTCGGGCTACGAGTACATGGTGGCCGGTGATTTCACCGGCGACGGCCGCATCGACCTGGCCGTGGCAGGTCTCGAATACGACTACGTCACCAACACAGAGGTGGACGGAGTTGCGGTGCTGCTGGGCAACGGCGACGGCACCTTTCAGCCACCGGCGACATACGCGGATGGGTTGGCGTTGACGACGAATCAGAATAATGTATGCTGCATCGTGGCCGGCGACTTCAACGGCGACGGCCGCATCGATCTGGCCGTGGCAGGCTACAACTACAACTCCGTCACCCAGACCAATGTGGGCGAAGTCTCGGTGCTCCTGGGCAATGGCGACGGCACGTTCCAGCCCGCAAGCCAATATGCCGTGGAGGAGTCTTCCCCAGGATCGCTCGTGGCGGGTGACTTCACCAGCGACGGACGCACCGATCTCGCCGTGGCAGGCTACAACTTCGGCACCAACGCCGATGTGGGCGAAGTCTCGGTGCTCGTGGCCAACGACGACGGCACGTTCCAGCCGCCGGTCACCTACGCGCTCGGGTTCACTGGATTCTTCCCCATGCCCATGGTGGCGGGCAATTTCACCGGCAACGGTCACCTCGACCTGGCCGTTGCTGGTACCGACAATTCCACCGGCTACGGTGAAGTCTCGGTGCTCCTGGGCAACGGCGACGGGACGTTCCAGCCCCCGGTCACCGACACGGTGGCGGAGAGCGACGTATCCCCCGAAGGCATGGCGGATGGTGACTTCACCGGCGACGGCCGCACCGACCTGGCTGTCACATACTATTTTGGCTCAAAGGAGACCGTGTCGCTGTTGCTGGGCAACGGTGACGGCACCTTCCAGCCACCGGTCACCGACGTGGTGGGGGGGGTGCAGGCCGGGTCCATTGCTTATGGTTTCGGGGGCGGCCAATCCATCGTGGCGGGCGATTTCACGGGAGACGGTCGCACCGACCTGGCCCTCGATAACGGACCGAGCGTCTCGGTTCTGCTGGCCAACGGTGACGGCACCTTCCAGTCAACGGTCACCAACGCGGCGGATGGAGGGCCGACTTCGATTGCTACGGGCGATTTCAACGGCGACGGCCGCACCGACCTGGTTGTCACGAACGCCCTCGGAAACAGCGTGTCGGTGTTTCTGGGCAAGGGTGACGGCACGTTCCAGCCCCAAGTCACCTATGCGGTGGGGCTGCTTCCAGATGCCATCGTTGCGGGCGACTTCAACGGCGACGGGCGGACCGACTTAGCCGTCGCCAACTCCGGTGACAACACGGTGTCGGTGCTGCTGGGCAACGGCGACGGCACGTTCCAGCGCCAGATCACCTACGCGGTGGGGGAGAACCCCGATGGGATCGTGGCGGGTGACTTCACCGGCGACGGCATACTCGACCTCGCCGTTGCCTGTCAAGGCAATGAAGACATGTATCCTCCGGGAACCGACCCAGGTGGCGTGTATGTGTTGCTGGGCAACGGCGATGGGACCTTCCAACCCGCCCAACGGTACGCCACGGGGGAGTCGCCATTCTCCATCGTCGCTGGTGACTTCAACAGCGATGGTCGGCTCGACCTCGCCGTGGCAGGTAACGACTACCAGGACCCCGCCACCAACACCGTTGTGGGTGAGGTCTCAGTGCTCCTGGGCAACGGCGATGGAACCTTCCAACCCGCGAAGGAATACGCGGCGGGGGGCAGCAGTCAACTGGTGGCCGGCGACTTCACCGGCAACGGCAAGCTTGACCTGGTCGTGGACAGTGGTGGCATCCAGATGCTGCTGGGCAACGGCGACGGTACGTTTCAGCCTGCGAAGACCGTCGCGGCGGCGATCAACGGTTATAACGGTTATCTGGCGGCCGGCGACTTCACCGGCGACGGCCACCTCGACCTGGCCGTGACAAGCTACTACTATAGCTCAGTCACCCAAACTGATGTGGGCGAAATCTCGGTGCTCCTGGGCAACGGGGACAGCACCTTCCAGCCGCCGGTCTCCTACGCCGCGGACTCGTTGCTAGGAACCATCGTGGCCGGGGACTTCACGGGCGACGGCCGTCTTGACCTGGCCACCCCAAACCTCTTGGACGACACCGTGTCGGTGCTGCTGGGCAACGGCGACGGCACGTTTACGGACCCCGGCCAGCTCGCCACCTCACCTCATGCCACGCCCCTGGTGGCCGACGTCTCCGGCGACGGCACCGACGACGTGCTGGTGGTCGACGGGGCCGGAAATATCCTCTATCGCCAGGGTATTCCTGGCCAGCCTGGCAGCTTCGAGCCACCCGTCACGGTCCAGCCGATCGATCCCTCAACGGGAGCCGTGGAATACCCCTCGCGCGACATCGCCTGGGTACCCAACACGATGGACGGCCCGCTGCTGGCCAGCGTCGACGCCCAGGACGATGCGATCTCGTTCTTTGCCTACCGCGACGGCGGCTTCGTCCCGGTGGGATCCTTGACCACCGGCCAGCTCCCGGCCCAGATCATCGCGGCCGACCTCAATGGGTCCCGTTGGGACGACCTGATCGTCCGCAATGCCGGCGATGGCACCCTGACGGTCTTCTTCAACAACCAGCTCGGCAGCTTCCTCACTGGCTTCGACCAGCCTTTCTTGCCGCCGCTCTCGATCCCGGTGGGATTGGGCGTCTCCGACGTCCAGGCGATCAGCACCAACGCCGATGGCCACCTCGACCTGGTGGTGACCAACAAGCTGACCGGCCAGGTGGGCGTCCTGTACAACGACGGCGACGACCGCTTCGCGGCCCTGGTCCCGTATCGCGCCGGGACGGGCGCATCTGCGATCGATCCCGGCAGCACACCCGAGGTGACCAGCCTGGAGGCGACAGCCGGCGTGGCCGGCGGGCCGCTGACGCCCGACGGTCCGAACGACCTGGTGACGATCAACCCCGGCGCGAACACACTCGACGTGCTCGCGAACCTCGGCGGAGGATGGTCCTTCGCCAATCCCGTAACCACCGAAACCGCGAGCCCCGCCGAGGTGGTGCATATGGCCGACTTCAACGGGGACGGCATCGCCGATCTGGCGGTGCTCACCGCCCAAGGCGCGAGCATCTATCTCGGCAACGGCAAAGGCGGTTTCTCGCCCCCGGTGACCTACGACGCCGGCGTCGATCCCAGCGGATTGACCGTCGCTGATGTCCTGGGTAATGGCCAACTCGACCTCCTGGTCGGCAACGCCTATGGCGACGTCCTGATCCTGGTCGGCGACGGTGACGGCACCTTCCGGCCGTTTGAGCCGGTGAAGGCCGACATCGCCCTGGCCGTCGCCGACCTCACCGGCAACGGCGCCCGCGACTTCGTCTACGCCGACCAGTCCCTCAATCAGATCACGGTCGTCTACGGCTCTCCGAACCCGAGTTCCACCAACTCCCACGTCGTCGGCGACCAGGCCACGGGGATCCTCGCCCCGGGTGCCGTCTTGCTGGCCGACCTCATTCCGAGTGAGAATCCGGAGGACGACATCCCCGACCTGATCGTCGCCAATAGTGGCGGCAACAATGTGCTGGTCTATCCCGGTCTGGGCAACGGCCAGTTCGGCCCGCCGATCAACGGCACGCAGGGCTTTCCCGTCGGCACGGATCCGACTGGCCTGGCCGTAGCCGATCTCAACGGACAGCCCGACCTGCTGGTCGCCGACACCGGCTCCAACGACGTCTCGGTGCTTTTGGGCCAGGGCAAAGGGCCGAGTTGGACGATGATCCCAGGCCCGCGGGTCCAGACCGGCGCCGGTCCGGTCGCGGTGGCCGTGGGCGACCTGCTGGGCAGCGGTCAGACCGACCTGGCCGTGGCCAACAGCGGGGCCGATGACGTCCAGATCTTCCCCGGCGTCGGCGGCGGGTTCTTCAACGATCAGAAGAAGGCGGTCACGACGGTCCCCGTCGGCCAGTCGCCGTCCTCGCTGTTCCTGGGGGATTTCAACGGGCTGGGCCAGGGACTGGCCACGCTCAACACCGGGTCGAACGACGGCACGCTGATCACCGACCTGGGTGCGTTACACCCGCCCACCCAGACGTTCGCGACCGGCGGCGACGCGCCGACCTCCGGGTTTGCCGGCAACTTCACCGGCGACGGGTTCACCGACCTGGTGGTGGGCAACAACGGCGACGGCCATCTGGCGCTGTTGCTGGGCGGCCCGGGCGGCCTGAGCCTGTCCCAGACGTTGACCAGCCCCGCGGTGCCCGAGCCGACCGGGTTGAGCTTCGCCGGGGTCTCCGACGGCACGCTGAGCTTCTACGCCAGCACGTCGGGCCGTGAGGTGGCGACGGAGATGGCCTTCGCGCTGAGCCCGGGCGTGACGCTCTCCGGCGCGGGGCTGGGTGCCGGGGCGGGGGAATCGTCAAGCTCGGCGCTGGCGTCGGCGACGGTGGGCACGTTCCAGCAGGTGGCGCAGCTCCTGAGTGCCAACGGGACGACGCTGAGCCTGATCGCGCCGCTGTTCACCGTCTCGATCGTCGCAGGCGAGTTTGCGGGGTTTGCGGACGTGGAGGGGGGCGTGGCGCTTCTGGCCAACACCCTGCCGGGGACCGGCCCGGGCTCGCTCGGTCAGCCGGCCCGCAACGACCGCCCCGAGCCATCGGTCGAGGGGGCCGACGATCCGGGTCCCGCCTCAGGACCGGTCGCTGCCGCCCCTGCGCCCACGAGCCTTCCGGTGTGGGATCGGATCGCGACGGGGCTGGAGCAGGCGTGGGAGCAGGTGCGCGTGGCGTGATGGAGCGGGCCGGATTGATGGAGGATGCCAGGGCTGGCCCGGTCTCCCGTCCGAACCGTACGGCGCCGCCGGCGCCGCCACCGGTTTCGGCACCGTCCTCCGATCGTCGGTCCTCGTCTTCCCCGCCGAGTGGTCCCGCCGTCGCGGCTGATGCGGCCATCGCCGAGCTGGTGGCCGAGGGTTTGCCGGTAGCGGGGCCCCGAGGTGACGGCGGACCGCAGGGCGAGCGGCTCGCGGCGGGTCGCGGGCGGCTCGCGCTGCCGATCGCGACGGCGGCGGTCCTGATCACGGCGACGGCTGCACCCCGGGCGATCCGGCGAGCCCGGGCACGTCGGAGGGGCGATCGCGGAACCCGACCGTTCGGTGAGCCGCTTCCGCGCCCCGAGAACCACTGAGCGCTGCACAGAAACCTGAACCTCGAACGCGCTCGGCGTGGGTCTCCTGACCACTGCGATGAACATCTTCGGAGGCGACGGGGCTTCTGACGACCTCGCCCCCAGGCCTGCCTGCCGAGCCTGGGTTGGGTTGTGCAACGCTTTCAGCGTAGGAATCCCAAGGGGGTTGGTTGTGAACCCAGGGCTCGCCTTCGGCGACCCTGGGCTTTGATGTGTATCCCCTTCGGGGAAATGAATTTACGCCAACGGCGTTCCACAGCAGAGCCCAGGGTCGCAGCGCACCCTGGGTATCCTTGGCCAGGTTTCTCCCGTACCCCAACGGGGTTCCACAACGCTCAATCCCAAACGTAACGCTCATCGATCGCAATCCCGTACTTCTTGCAAATGCGACGGAACTCCTGTTGAAACGTGACTGCCCGGTGGTGCTCGTCTTGATTCTTGATGTATTCCACCAACGCGTCGACATGGGAGGGACTGACAGAATCGCGCCATACCCGGCTTGCCAATGGAATCCCCGCAACTTCGGCTCATTGTCCTTGACCCACTTCGAACTGTCGCGTTCAGCTCGCGAATCAAGGTCGCCACGTCGATCGTCCGTCCCAGGCGATTCAGAATATGGACATGGTCGGCGACTCCGCCAATGATCACAGCAGGGCTTTCGGACTGTTGGCAGGTCCCAGCCAGGTAGGCGTGAAGCCGTCACGAAAGACTTTGTCCATCAGCAAGGGCTCGCGGTCCTTCGTGGAGAAGATGATGTGGAGGTAAATCTGAGCGAGCGACTGGGGCATAGGTCCGCCTTCCGCAAGCATTGCCACCTCGCCTTCGGCGGCCCTGGGTTTTGATGTGTGACCCCGTTGGGGCACGGCCACGTCGGCTCCTTACGCCGAAGGCGTTCCACAGCAGAGCCCAGGGTCGCCGAAGGCGCACCCTGGGTCTCGGAGCCAACAAGATCCCCTACCCCAACGGGGTTGCACAAGAGAGAATCGTAGTCGCCGGCCCGAAAGCGGGTTGACGATGCACCCGACCC
>CAWJTV010000002.1:0-73393 GCA_963845755.1 uncultured Planctomycetota bacterium | reverse complement strand
ACCGGCACCGAGCCCTTGCTCCTCAAGCCTCGCCGAGATCAACCGGGTGATCCAGTGCTCCGGGGAATGCCTTGAGCGTGCAGGGGTCCCTCTGGTTCTGCGGGACAATCCCCCGGATCATCGGGCTGCCCGGGCCGTCGTCCTTTCACGACCGCCCGATGACGTTGAGGCGGACCGCGCCGCCGGGCTTGTCATCCCGCTCGCGCATCGCGATGAACGTCTCGCGGACTCACTCGAACAGGATGGGCGCCGTCCGGTGCGGCCGGCCGGTCGGGCGGCCATCCTCCGTCTCAGGGCGTGTCGTGCCGGTCGCCTGTAACGGCTTCCGGCGGTTGTGCCCTCCGCAGCACAGCACGCAGGGCCGCCTGACGCAGCGACGCGCTCAGCACCCGGTCGGCCCGGAGGGCGGCCACGACCCCGGCCGGGTCGTGCTTCTGCCGCCATAACGACTCCACCAGTCGTTCGGCCTCGGGCCGCAGGGCCTCGGCCTCGCGTTGCGCCCGGTAGCGCACCTTCAGCGGCTCCGTATCCCAGAGGCGGACCGTGAAGTCGCCCGAGCCGGACGCCAGCGTGGTGCCGTCGGGGCTGAAGGCCAGCGACCAGACGTAGCTGGTGTGGCCCTGGAGCCGCGCCACTTCCTCGCCCCGGCCAGGTCCCAGAGCCAGACCGCCCGGTCACGGCCGGCCGACACCAGGCGCGTGCCGTCGGGGTGGAATGCCGTCGCGAAGACATCGTCGGTGTGCCCGCGCAGCACCACGCACGCGCCGCCGTCGAGCGGCCACAGGCGAACGGTACGGTCCAGGCCGCACGAAGCCAGGAGGCGGCCGTCGGGACTGAAGGCGGCCGACACGACGTCCTTCTCGTGGCCAGGGAATCGCGCGGACGTCGCGTGCGTCCGCGCATCCAGGAGGAGCACGGTCTTCATATCCGCGGCCTGGACGGCCAGCCAGCGGCCGTCGGGGCTGTAGGCCAGGACCCCGCCTTGGGCCGAGAACAGTCGCTCGCCGGACGCGATGTCGCAGACGTGCAGGTGGTGCGTGTTGCTCTGCGGGTCGAGCGCCGTTGCGGCCACTCTCCTCCCGTCCGGGCTGACGGTCAACGACTGGAAATGTTGAGAAGGGACCCGGATCTCCTGGCGGACGCGAGCCGTCGCCACGTCCCAGATCCGCAGCGGGGATCCTCCGTCGCACCCGCTCACCAGCCATCGACCGTCGGGGCCGAAGGCCAGACACCGCACGATCCCGGGGTGAGGCAACCTCGCGCACGCGCGCCGGTCGCCGCATCCCACAGGCGCACCGTGCTGTGCCAGTCCCCCGAGGCGATCCAGCGGCCGTCGGGGCTGTAGGCCACCGGGTAGACGTAGCTGGTGTGGCCGCGCAGGACCGGCAGGGTCGCGTGGGGGTCCACGTCCCAGACCCGCACGGTATCGTCCCCTGCCCAGCCGAGATTCCGTTCGATACTGAGCGAGGCCAGCCGGCGGCCGTCCGGGGCGAACGCCAACCCGGTCACGCTCCCGGTGTGGCCGTGCAGGACCGCCACGTCCTGCCGGCCCGTCGCGCGCCACACCCGGACGGTGCGGTCGGTGCCCGCCGAGGCGACCCATCGCCCGTCCGGGCTGTACACGGCGGCGGCGACCTCGCCGGTGTGGTGGTCGTAAGGCGGCTCGACCTCCCGGCCCGTCGCGACGTCCCCACTGGCGCACCGTCCCGTCCGCGGAGGTCGTCACCAGGCGCGCGCCGTCCGGCCGGAACGCGGCGCTGAGGAGCTTGCTCGCGTGCCCCCGACACGTGGCGAGCAGGGCGCCGGTGGCCGTGTCCCACAGGCACGCGCTCTGGTCTTCGCTGACCGAGGCAAGGCGGGTGCCGTCCGGGCTGAAGGTCAAACCCCAGATCAAGCCGTGGTGGCCGTCGCAGATCGTCGTCGGCCGGCCGGACGTCGCGTCGCCCAGGTAGAGCCGCCACCGATCGCGCTCGGGCTTGATCCACGCGATCCGGGTGCCGTCCGGGCTGAAGGCGAACAAGGACATGGCTCCCTCGGGGATGTCCGTGCGACCGAGGAGCCGGCCGGCCTCGTCGAGCAGGTCGAAGTTCCCGCCGTCCCAGACGGCGACCCGTAGCCCCCGGCTCGTCTCCGCGGCCGTCACGGCGCGCCGGACCGCCAGGCGAACCGGTACCGTCGCCGGCTCGCCCCTCTCCACATCCGCGACGCGCAGGCGGTCGCCGTCCAGGACCCCGAACCGGATCCCGGCCGGGCCGGGGATCAGGACTCGGCGCTCCCCGACGGGCATCGGGATCACCGACGAGCTGTCGTCGAGCCGGCTGTGCAGGTGCCACCATTCCCAGCCGCGCAGGTCCTCCGGGGCCTCCTCGAGCTGGTGCGCGGCGTCGGCCACGTCGTGCGTCGACAGGGCCGCGACCGCGGCCGCCAGCCGGGCGGGTACTCCTGGAACTGCGCCTTGCGCTTCTCGGCGATGGCCTGTCGGGCGTTATGCTCGGCGCGCGAGGCAAAGCCGACCGAGACGATGGTCCCCGCCAGCAGGGCGGTGAAGACGCCCAGCACCCCGCCCACCAGGCCCGTGTGCCGGCGGGCGAACTGGCGCAGGTGGTACAGCGCCGACGGCGGCCGCGCCAGGATCGGCTCATCGGCGAGGAGCCGCCGCAGATCCTCCGCCAGCGCCTCGGCCGTCCGGTAGCGGTGCGCGGGCTCCTTCTCGAGGGCTTTGAGCACGATCGTCTCCAGGTCGCGCGGCACCCGCGGCTCGAGCCGCCGCGGCGCGATCGGTGGGGCCGAGGCCGACGCGCGGAGCACCTCCGCCGGGCTCTCGCCCCGGAACGGGGGCCGCCCGGTCAGGAGTTGATAGAGGATCACTCCCAGGGCGTAAACGTTGACCGCCGGACCCACCTGACCGCTGTCGCCGCCGGCTTGCTCGGGAGCCATGTACTCGGGGGTGCCCACCGTGAACCCGGTCCGCGTCAGGCCGGCCTGGCCCTGCACCGTCCGGGCCAGGCCGAAGTCGGTGATCTTGGGCACAAGCCCGCCGAGCGGGTCGGCCCCGTCGCGGCCCGACCGCACCCCGCCCGAGTCGGCCTCCTCGGCCGGCTGCACCAGGATATTCGCCGGCTTGAGGTCGCGGTGGATCACCCCCTGCCGGTGCGCCGCGTCGATCGCCCGGGCGAGCGTGCCGACCAGGAGCGCCGCCGCACGGGCCGGCCACGGCGTGCCGTCGAGCCGGTCGGCCAGCGTGCCGCCCTCGACCCACTCCATCGCCAGGTACGGCCGGTCCCCCACCTGACCGACCTCATAGACCTGGACGATGTGGGTGTGCCGGACCCGGGCGGTGAGCTCCGCCTCGCGCTGGAACCGCAGCCGCTGAGACGCGGAGGCGAACTCGCCGGCTAGCACCATCTTGAGCGCCACCACACGGTTGAGCTCGCGGTGTCGGGCCTTGTACACCACCCCCATGCCGCCACGGCCCACCTCGCCGAGGAGGTCGTAGGCCCCGACCTGCCAGGTCGGCGGCGTCGGGGGCGGATCCCGGAGCGGGGTCGCGCGCGATCCCGCCACTGTGCTGCTCGGGCGGCCGGGGCGTCAGGCCCTCCCGCCAGTGACCCCGCCGCAAGGCCCGGACGGCCGACTGGCGAGCGGCGTCCGCCTCGCGGCTGGCCTGGTCCTCGCCGACCGCGTCCCGGAGTCGAGTCACGCAGCGCGTCCCGCGGGGTGAGGTCATCCAGCGCGGCGCAGCAGGCCGCACATCCGGCCAGGTGGGCGGCGACGCGCTCCTGCTCGGCCGCCTCGACCTGCCCGTGGGAGAAGGCGCGCAGTTGCTCGGCGGTCAGGTGGCCGGGGTCGGAGTCGTGCATCGCGGTCTCTCAAGGGACGTCGGGGAGAACGGGCTCCACTTCTTCTTATAGCGGCGATCGGGCCGGGAACCTTACACCATCTGGCAGGGCCGATCAGTCGATCAACCCGGCCGCCTCCTCACGGATCCGCTGCAAGACCCGCGTCTTGGCCACGTAGGCTGCCCCCACGCTCAGCCCCAGCTCGGCCGCCACCTCGGCGCCGGTGGCGCCGTCGAGGGCCAGCCGGCGGAACGCCCGGAAGGTCTTCGGCTCGAACTCCTGCTCCACCAGGTCGAGCAGGCAGCGGAGCACGTAGCGATCGTGCTCCTCATCCCAATGGCGGTTCAGGGCGCTATCCGGGTCGGCGACCTGGTTCAAGATCTCGGCCACGCCGCTACCGCCGCTGACCGGGGCCTCGGGCTCGCGGGCCCGCCAGTAGTCATGGACCCGGTTGGCGGCGATGACGCGGAGCCACGATCGGAAGGCGCCGGGATGCCCCGGGTGCCGGAACGAGGGGAGGTACTGCACGACCGAGACGAGGATCTCCTGCGTCAGGTCGTCAACATCCCGGGCCGGGACCTCGTGCCGGCTCAGCCAGTTAACGAGGAACGGCCGGTACAGGTCGGCGAGGTCTTTCCACGACGCCTCATCGCCTCCCTGCGCCCGGATCAGGAGACTTTCCCTTGTCGCCGCCATCGCGCGACCTCCGGCAGGCCGCCCACCTGCCGCCGCCGTCGGCCAGCCCGGGCTCATCCCGGCGACCGCGTCGGCCACGGGGGCGGCTGGAATTGACTTCGAGCGGCTCCCGAATCAGGGGAGCACGCGCGAGCCCGGGCGGCCGAACGCCTCGGGTCACCCCCCCTTGGCCCCCGTTCGCAAGGGGGCTAAACGGGAGGGGCGCGCTCGGTTTCCTTTCCCCCCCTTCGCAAGGAGGGGTTCGGTCGCGCGTGTGCAACCCCAACGCGAACCGCTCTCGGTGATCCATCCCAACGGCGAGCGATTATAACCCGGGCCGACCCCCATCGCATCCTTCCTGGGCACGAAATGGCCGTGGGGTCGCGCCGCGCCCGCCCGTCCCGACGCCCCGTCCCCGGCCGGTCTCCGACCCGCCCGGCTCGCGACGAGTTTTTTTCCGCTTTCTTGGCCAAGTGCTGTAAGGTTCGGGCCGCGATCACCGCTTTCCTCTCTCGTGCGGGTCGAACGGACACCGGGCCCGCGACCGGCCCCCGCCGCGGGTGCGGCTCGGCGACCCGGATGGTTCGGCGATCACGGGAGATGTCCGTGCCTGTGGCGGCGCCGGCCGAATTCACAGAGGCGCCGCGCGGGACCATCAAACCAGGGGTCGAGGCTTGAGGGCCCTTCCCGGACGGTAAGTGCCGTTTCCGAACCGATCTCAGACACCTCCCAGAGGAGCAACCCATGTCATCACGTCAGCGATTCCCACGTCCCGTCGTCAAGCGAACAGCCCGGAACTCGCTCCGACCGACGGTCGAGCGCCTGGAACTCAGATTGGTCCTGTCGTCCTCGGCGGCGGTCCCGGGCGCTGTGCCCGTCGAGGTCATGGGCCCGAACGGGGGGTGGGTCCCCCTCTCGACGTCGGCACCGACGGGCTACACGCCGCAACAGCTTCAGAACGCCTACGGTTTCAGTCAAGTCAGCTTCGCGGGGCAGAAGGGAGATGGGGCGGGCCAGACCATCGCGCTGGTCGATGCCTACGACAACCCGAGCTTCGTGAACTCGACCGATCCCAACTTCGAGACGAGTGCACTGCACATCTTCGATCAGCAGTTCCTCCTGCCCGATCCGCCGAGCTTCATCAAGGTCAATCAGAACGGCCAGACCACGAATCTGCCCGGCTTGGATCCGAATGGGCCCGGTGCGGGCGATTGGGAGGCGGAGGAAGCGCTGGACGTCGAGTGGGCCCACGCGATGGCGCCCGCGGCCAACATCGTCCTCGTCGAAAACGATGGCACGTATGGGGGCTTCCTCGCGGCCGAGGCCGAGGCCGGTAAACTGGCCACGGTGGTCTCGATGAGCTACGGGGAGTTCGAGTATCCCGAACAGGTGAGCCAGGAAGACCCGATCTTCCAGGTACCGGGAGTCGCTTTCCTGGCCTCGACGGGAGACCACGGGGCTCCCGGTGGCTATCCCGCTTTCTCGCCGCACGTCGTGGCCGTCGGCGGTACCAGCCTGTACAACCTCGACTCCCAGGGCGACTACCCGGGGACGGGAACGGATGGCGAAGTCGGCTGGAGCGTAGGAAGCGACTCGTACAACCTCAGCATCGGCGGCGGCGGGGGCATCAGTCGGTATGAGCCTGAACCGAGCTATCAGACGTCGTTCCAGTCCACCGGCCAGCGGACGATCCCCGACATCTCCGCCGACGCCGACCCCAGCACCGGCGTGCCCATCTACGATCCGTACGACTTCGGCACGACGTGGGGAGTGTACGGCGGCACCAGCCTCGCCTCGCCCCTGATGGCAGGCATGGTCGCCCTGGCCGACCAGGGCCGTGTCCTCGGCGGCGGCCAGACCTTCAGCTCCGACCAGTTGCTCGCCGCGCTCTACAGCCTCGCGAGCAGCGAGCCCGGCGACTTCCACGACATCCTCCACGGCTACAACCGCTTCAATGCCGGCCCGGGCTACGATCTCGTCACGGGGCTGGGCACGCCCAACGGCAGCCAACTCGTCCCCGACCTGGCCTCCTTCGGGATGAGTAGCCGTCCGGCCTTGACGTCGATCACCGTCACTCCCGGCAATCCGTCTGTCGGCGTGGGCCTCACGCAGCGGCTCACCGCCGCGGGCACCTACTCCGATGGCACGACGCGCGACGTCACCAATTCGGTGAATTGGGCGTCGGCGACGCCGTCGGTGGCGACGATCGACTCGTCCGGCCTGGCCACGACGGTGGCCGTCGGCACGAGCGTGATCTCGGCGTCGCTGGCGGGCGTCTCGAGCCCCGGCGTCACCTTGACCAGCTCGCCCACACTATTAGCGATCGTCGTCACTCCCGGCAACTCGTCCGTCGCCGCAGGCCTCACGGAGCCGTTCACGGCCACGGGCATCTATTTCGACGACGCGGCGCACGATATCACCGACTCGGTGACCTGGGCGTCGGCGTTGCCGTCGGTGGCAACGATCGACTCGTCCGGCCTGGCCACGACGGTGGCCGTCGGCACGAGCGTGATCTCGGCGTCGCTGGCGGGCGTTTCGAGCCTCGGCGAACTCCTGACCGTCGTCCCCCTCAGCTTCGTGGTGAACACAACCGCCGATGACCTCAACTACACCGCGCACACGACCAGCCTTCGCGAGGCGATCCTCGCGGCCAACGCGTTCCCGGGCCACGAGATCACCTTCGATCCGAACATCTTCGCTGCGCCGCAGACGATCACGCTGGCACTGGGCCCGCTCGAGTTGACCGACACCACCGGTACCGAGACGATCACGGGCCCGGATGGCGGCGTGACGGTCAGCGGCGGCGGGAACAGCGGGGTGTTCGTGTTCGACCGGGGCGTCAACGCGTCGATCTCGGGAGTGACGATCCAGGGCGGCAAGGCCGCCGTCTACGGCGGCGGCCTGTATGACAACGCCGGCACAGTCACTCTGACCAATTGCATCGTCACCGGCAACTCCGCGGGCCGTGGCGGCGGCCTCTTTGCTTACAACGGCACGGTCACGTTGACGAATTGCACC
Source organism: uncultured Planctomycetota bacterium (assembly GCA_963845755.1). Taxonomy (GTDB): domain Bacteria; phylum Planctomycetota; class Planctomycetia; order Isosphaerales; family Isosphaeraceae; genus CAWJTV01. The sequence goes on along the minus strand of CAWJTV010000002.1, from coordinate 65,861 downwards.
GTCAGCGGCAACTCGGCCTCCGGGAACGGCGGCGGCCTCTACGCTCTCTTCGGCACGGCCACGCTGACCGACTGCACTGTCAGTGACAACTCGGCCTCCGGGAACGGCGGCGGCGTGTACAACAACCACGGCACGGCCACATTGACCGCTTGCATCGTGAGCGGCAACTCCGCTGGCAACGGCGGCGGCCTGAACAACTACGACGGCACGGCCACGCTGACCGATTGCACCCTCAGCGGCAACTCCGCCTCCTTCGGCGGCGGCCTGTTAAACGACGGCACGGCCACGCTGACCGATTGCACCCTCAGCGGCAACTCCGCCGGCAACAACGGCGGCGGCCTGTACAACTACGGCGGCACGGCCACGCTGACGAACACGATTGTCGCGGGCAATAGCGGCGATGACATCGCGGGCGGCTACTCGGGCAGCCACAACTTGATCGGCGGCAACCCGCTGCTCGCCCCGCTGGGCGATTACGGCGGGCCGACCCAGACCATGGCCCTTCTGCCCGGCAGCCCCGCCATCGGCACGGGCACCGCCATCGCCGGAGTCACCACCGATCAGCGCGGCTTCGCGCTCGACTCGCCCCCCGACATCGGCGCCTTCCAGACCAACCCGCTGGTCGTCAACACCACCCTCGACGGCACCGGCTCGCCCTCCGGTGACCTGAGCCTGCGCCAGGCCGTCAACCTGGCCAATGCGGCCGGCGCCGCCGGGACGGGCGGCACCGAGGCGATCACGTTCGACAAGACCGTCTTCGCCGCCGCGAAGACGATCGTGCTGGATGGCACGCAGCTCGAGCTGAAAAGCGGGACGGAGACGATCACGGGCCCGGCGGCGGGCGTGACGGTCAGCGGCAACGAGGCCAGCCGGGTGCTCCAGATCGACGGTGGTGTCACCGCGTCGATCTCAGGGCTGACCATCACCGGCGGTAACTCCGCCGGCTTCGGCGGCGGCCTGTTAAACGACGGCACGGCCACGCTGACCGATTGCACCCTCAGCGGCAACCGGGCCATCACCGGCGCGGGGCTGGACAACGACGCCTCGGCCCGGGCCTACCTCTACAATTGCACCCTCATGGACAACCGCGCCCGCGACGATGGCGGCGGGCTGAACAACGCCGGCACGGCGCTCCTCAGCGGCTGCACGATCAGCGGCAATACGGCCACCTACGGCGGCGGCGTGTTCAGTGACCACTCGGTGACGATCGAGAACGGCACCACGATCAGCGGCAACTGGGCGACTCACAGCGGCGCCGGGTTGTCGAACGACGTGATGGCGACGATCACAGACTCCACGATCAGCGGCAACACGGCAGTGGAAGCCGGCGGCGGGGTGTACAACCGCGGCACCGTGTCGATGACCGCCTGCACCGTCAGCGGCAACGGGGCCATCGCCGGGGCGGGGCTGGACAACGACCACTCGGCCGCGGCCTACCTCTACAACTGCACCCTCGCGAACAACAACGCCCCGTTTGGCGCCGGGCTGTACAACCTCTCGATCACGAGGCTCGAGGACTGCACGATCAGCGGCAACCGCGCCGGCACCATCGGCGGCGGGCTGTATAACGCCTCCGGGACGTCGGACCTGACCGACACGATCGTCGCCGGCAACACGGCCCACGGCGGCCCCAACGACATCAGCGGTGTGGCCGCTTCCGCCGTCACCGGCCGCTTCAACCTGATCGGCACCGGCGGCTCGGGCGGGATCAGCAACGGCTCGAGCGGCAACATCGTCCTGACCAGCCTGACGACCCTCGGCCTGGCGACCCTGGGCCAATACGGCGGCCCGACCGAGACGATGGCGCTCCTGCCCGGTAGCTCCGCCATCGGCCACGGCACACCCATCGGCGGCGTCACCACCGATCAGCGCGGCCTGATCCGCGGCGGCATCGTCAACATCGGCGCCTTCCAGTCCTCGCTGGTCGTCAACTCGACGGCCCCGACAGTCGAACACGACGGCGGCCGGCCTGACCCTGCCCGGTGCCGTCGCCCTGGCCGATCAATTCCCCGGCACCGCAATCTCGTTCGACCCGACGGCCTTCCCCGCCGGACCGTTCATCACCTTGACCCAGGGCGCGCTCGAGCTGAGCGACACGGCGCTGGCCACCTCGATCACCGGGCCGGCCGGAGGCCTGTACATCTTCGGCGGCACCAGCGGCGTCATCCAGATCGATCCGGGCGTCACCGCCTCGCTATCCGGCCTGACGCTCGTGGGCTCGGCGACCGGCACGGGCATCACGGACCATGGCGGCCTGCTCACCGTGACGGCCACGACGGTCGTCGATTTCGCCGGCGGCATCGCGGTCTCTTCGGGCGGCGCGACGGGCGACCGGTGGTCGACAGCACCGTCGCCAGCGACGCGACCGGCATCGCGGTCGGCTCGGGCTCGTCGGACACGGCGACCCTGACGGCCACCGACGACAGCTTCGCCGGCGACGCCACGGGCGTCCAGGACAACCAGTCCGCGAGGTCGGTCGAGGCCACGTTCGACTGGTGGGGCAGCGGCACCGGCCCGGCCAACTCGGCCAATCCGGGCGGCCAGGGCGCGAAGGCCGTCGGCAACGTCGCATTCAGCCCCTGGCTGGGCGATGCGAACATCGGGTCCCCCGATAGCCTGGTCTTCCTCGTCGCCGCCGGCAACCAGTATGTGGTCGCGCCCAACGGCGGCGACACCGGCCTGAACGTCGCCCTGGGCGGGACTTCCGTGGGGTCGATCCCCGGCGGCGACACGCTGGCCTTCGCCGGCACCGGCGGGACGATCACGATCGACGGCGAGTCGGGCCCCGGCAGCACCGACGTCTTCGCCGTCGGCCGCACCTCGGTCCAGTTCGGCGCCGCTGACGGTCTGATGGGCAGCACGATCAACTTCCCGGGCACCGGCCTGACGCGGAATGTCGATGTCCAGGGGGCGACCAACACCTTCAACATCGTGGGCACCGGCAGTGGCGGCACGCCGGGGAGCCTGGTGGGCGACTCGGGCACCAACGCCTTCGTCTTCGCCCCGGCGGCGACGCTCGCCGGCGGCATCCAGGGCGGCGGCTCGAGCACGCTCAACGATTCGGCCTACACCACCGGCGTGACGGTCAACCTCGGCAACGGGACCAACGGGACGGCCACGGGCGTGACCGGGACGGTGACGGGGATCACGGCGGTCATCGGCGGCAGCGGCAATGACGCGCTCAACGCCGGCAGCGTGCCGGGCGTGGCCCTGACGGGCGGGCCGGGCACGAACAGCCTCTCGGGTACCGGCGCCGGCGACAGCGTGGTGGAGTCGCTATCATCGAGCTACACCCTGACCAACGCCAAGCTGACCGGCGCCTCATCGACCTTCACCGACAACCTCAGCGGGATCGCGGTCGCGGCCCTGACCGGCTCGAGCGCCACCGCCGACACGTTCACGGTCAGCGGCTGGACGGGGACCGGGTCGCTGACCGCCCCGGCGGGCACGGGCATGGTGGCGGCGAGCAAGGCCTCCAACTTCACCCTGTCCAATACCGCGCTGTCCTCGACCGACGGAATGAGCCTGGGCCTGAGCGGGATCGCCACGGCCAACCTATCGGCCACCGCCTCGGGCAAGACATTCACGGCCAACGGCTGGACCGGCGGGGGCTCGCTGACCGGCAAGACGACGGCCACCGCGACGGTGAGCGAATCCGGCGGCTTCACGCTGAGCAACACGGCGCTGTCATCGCCCACCGGCCTGGCGCTGGCTCTCAGCGGGGTCACCACCGCCAACCTCACCGATACGAGCACGGGCGGCAACACGTTCACCATCACCGGCTGGACCGGCGGCGGGTCGCTCACGGGCGCGTCGGAGACCCTGGCGGACGGCGTCGCGGTGAGCGTCACCTTGACCAACACCTCGCTGGCGGTGACCGGCCTGCCGAAGTTGACGCTCAGTGGGTTCAAGACGGCCAACCTGACCGACAGCAGCGCCGCGGGCGGCAACACCTTCACGGTCACCGGCTGGACCGGCGGGGCGCGCTGACCGACAAGGGTTCGGCCGGGGATACGGTGACCGACTCCGCCGCCGGCTCCTTCGCCCTGAGCAACACCCAGTTGACGGCCCCGAACACGACGCTGGCGCTGAACGGGTTCACGACGGCCAAGCTGACCGATTCCGGGACCGGCGGCGACACCTTCACGGTCACCGGCTGGACGGGGAGCGGGGCGCTCAAGGGCGAGTCGGAGACGATCGTGGATCATGCGGCCGGCGGCTTCACCCTGAGCAACGCCGCGCTGTCCTCGATGGCCGGCGGTTCCTTGACCCTGGCCGGCTTCAAGACGGCGAACCTCCAGGACACCAGCGGCGGCGGTCATGTCTTCACCGTGACCGGTTGGACCGGTGCCGGATCGCTCAGCGGTACGTCCGACACGGTCGTCAACAGCGCCTCGGGCAGCTTCGCGCTGTCGAACACGGCGCTGTCGGTCGGCAACCAGTCGCTGACCCTCTCCGGGATCACCACGGCGAACCTCACCGACACGGGCACCGGCCACACCTTCACCGTGGCGGGCTGGACCGGCAACGGCAGCCTGAGCAGCAGCCTGACGTCCAATACGGAGACCTTGAAGGCGACGGAGACCGCCGGCGTCACGCTGACGAACACCTCGCTGGCGCTGGCCGGCGGAGGGACGTTGAGCCTGGGTGGGTTCGCCAAGGCGAACCTGACGGTGACGACGGCCAGCGGCAATCCCACCGCGATTGTCAACGCCAGCGGGTTCTCGAACGGCCCGACCAACCTGACGGTCAACGGCGGTGGCGGCGCCATCGTCTATGGCGGCACCGCCGGCAAGAGCACGCTGACCGCGTCCGGCTCCGGCGACGACATCCTCATCGGCAATGGCGGCGGCGACAAGCTGACCGACAGCGGCAGCGGGATGAACATCCTGATCGGCGGTGGCCCCGGCGGCGATACGCTGACCGGCGGCGGCAACGACATCCTGGTCAGCGGGACGACTAGCTACGACGCGGACACCGCCGCGAACATCGCGGCCCTCGACGCGATCCTGGCCGAGTGGACCTCGAGCGACTCGTACGCGACGCGGATCGGCAAGATCTTCGCGGGCGTGGGGACCGGCGGCGCCGACGCGCTGAACGGCAGCACGGTGTCGCAGGATGGCAAGGCCAACACCCTCCAGGATGGGAGCACCCAGTCGCAGAACAACAACTGGTTCCTCGCCTGGAGCAACGACAAGGTGACGAAAAAGTCGGGCGAGGTCGAGACGGTCCTCTGACCCCGAGGCCGTCGCGAGGCTCGGTCTCGGCCGGCGGCGGGAACACTACCGTCACCGTGGGCAACGGCAACGACACCATCCAGCCCGGCGACGGGAGCAACGTCGTGGTCGAAGGCAACGGCAACGATACCGTCGCGGCCGGCAACGGCAACAACCTGATCGTCGGCGGCCTGGGGCGGCACACGATCAAGGTCGGTAACGGCAACAACATCCTGATCGACGGCTCGGCGGCCGTCAGCTCCGGATCCTCGTTCCGCGACATCCTGAGTATCTGGTCGAAGAACCCGAACGCGTCGGGCCAGGCCCAGATCCGGCCGCTGCTGACGGTCAACTACAACGCGAAGTACGCCATCACCCTGACGGCCGGCAGCGGCACCGACTGGTTCTTCTACCAGGCCCCGACGACCTCGAACAAGAAGTCGACGGACTTCTGGACCTCCTGAATTGAGCGGTCGCCGCTCCCGCGGTCCCGACCCGGCCCCGGGGCGGTGAGCCGATGGTCTTCCCATCGTCCGGTATGACCCCGGCAAGGAAGGAGATCCCATACGAGCCCAAAGCGCCGGCGAGTGAATCGATGGTCGCTGCCGGGATTCACTCGCCGGCGCTTCGGGCTCGTATCCGGTTGGCGCGGATCTTCGTTGCCGGGGTAATCGGGGAGGGAAAGTGGCGGCGAAGCCCGGACAAAGGCGACGACGCCCCGAAGTCCCACGGCGTCCACCTTGCGGTCGGTTGGCGACACGGCTCCGCCGCGTCGTCCGTTCGAGCGCCGCTCCGCCTCCCCGAGCCGGGTCACGGAGGTCGGTGCCCACGGCCCGGTGCGCGAGCCGGGACGCCTCATGTCGGGGCCTCTCTCTTCGTCGTCAGCGGCAGCGGCCTGGGGATCGCAACGGACAGCGTCGCGACCCACAGCCCTCGACAGCGACGCCCTCCGACGCGTCATTCGCAGCCGCTCGCCCGCACTCGAACCAGGGCCCATCGCCGAGCGTTGTTTCTGATCTGCTGGCTCTCCCGAGGCACGAGACGGACCCGGAAATCGAGGGTTCGTTGACTCTCTCTCCCCTATGTGCGGATGGGGCCAGTGGAATCAGCGCTTCGCGCTTCGGTCCGACGACACGAATGGCACTAGCTTAAGCGTAACACTTTATGCCATTTGAGCTTAAGTGCGGATCTCCAGACATGTTTTCAACGATTGTAGATATTCGCTTGTAATATTGATAGAGAGTTTAGCCTCAAATCAAGCCACATGGACCCAACCTCATATCCTCCTGAATACTATGAATGGGCAAACCGTCGCGACACAACTCGTTTTCTGAAAACGAGTTACGCTTAAGCTAGTGCCATTCGTCCGACGACACCGAGGCGGGCCACAGCCAAGGAGCGCAACGAACCGACAGGTAGCACCTCAAAGCTGGCTCATGTCAGACAGCCGAGTTCGAGGGTGGTAAACCCTGCGCGAGGTTCCTCGCTCGATCGCAACGAGGAACAAGATTCCGGACTGCGTCGCTCCTTGGGAGAACGCGGCAAGGAAGAAGACGGTTTCGTTCGCCCTGGGTTGGAAGAAACCAAGGAGACTCTGTTCTGGGCGCTCGCCTGACGATCGGCATTGGCACTGAGTTGCCGATCGGTATCATAAGGATGTGTCCGCAAAATCCGCGTAATTCGCGAAAATGCCCTTCGGACTGAATTTCGCGAATATTGCGAATCTTGCGGACAGGTTCCAGAGTCTGAATTGAGGTTACTGTGAGCGGACTGACCCGAACGAACACTGGCTCTCCCTCCTCGGGAGTCTCACGTGGGGCGTGCTCTTGGACGATGTCTCCAAGGAAGAGGAACGCACCATATTCAGAGCCGATTGATACCAGCCGCGGGAAGGAGTGACATCCCGACTTCCCAGGTCAACTCCAGAGTGTGATTGCGTTCTGGTCCACGCACTCCTCGCCCACGACGACAGTCACTCGGTGTTCACCGCTCTGATCCGGCGAAGCACTTCGGTGCGGTCCCTATCGAACTCAGCTACCGCTTTCGGCCGCCGCGACTTCACACTCAGGCTGACCAAGAGGAACTTTCGGTCACCCTCCGGAATCTGCCTGATCGGCTGGCCCACGGCCGGGTATCCGTCGCCCGGAGGCTCCATCCAGTCCGCAGGCCACGGGATGCCGTCCCGCTCAACGCGCTCGAGGAACTCGGCTACCTTGAGCCCGGCGAACGAAGCCTCGTCGGTCGGATAGTCTACGATCTCCTCCCGATCGGTCTGGAGGACCGCCTCGGCGTCGCGTTTCGTGAAGACGATCGTGTAGTTGAGGATCTTTACGTCATCGCCTACCAGGTCCTCGTCCATTGCCGTCGCCCCATCGAAACCCTTGCTGTCCACCGATCCCGACCCCGTGATCGAGTTTATCAGGCTCGGCACGTCCTCCGCCATTTCAGCTCGCTTGCCCCCCATGGCTCCCGGCTGGCGCGCCATCCACGGCTCAGCAGACGCCAATCATGGCACTCCAGGCGGGTCGTACCTGCATTGAGAATCGTCCGCAGAATCCGCGTTATTCGCGAAAATCCCCCTCTCGGACCGAGTTTCGCGAATTTTGCGGATTTCGCGGACGGTTTTCCAGAGTCCGGAGGGAGGACGCAGGAAGTGGTCATCTCCCGAGATGCTTCAGGATTGGAGATAACTCCGACGCCATCCGCCCCGAAGTACGGGCCGTCAGCCGCATGCCGCCGGCTCGCCGCCCTGGAACCTTCGCCAGTTCTCGTGCAACCAGGACCGCGCCTGGCTGATCGCGGCGGGCGTCACTCCCACTTCCTGAGCCACCTCGAGCGTCCCGTGCCCCGCGGCGAGCAATTCAGCCGTCCGCCGACGCCGCGGTGCCAGGACCTCCAACCAGGCCGCGTAGTCAACGCGGAAGCACGCCTCGTCTGCCGGGGTGCAGCAGTTGCTCCAGACCCCAGCCTCGGCCGCGTCGATGGTCTCGTCGCTTCCGCCGGAGTTGATGACCTGGAATCCCCGGGCCTTCTGTGCCTTGCGATGGTAGACGTCCATGGCCCCCCGGCCGCCCGACCGGTTTGCGATCCGGCGCCCGTTCCGGACGTAGCGGACGGCGTAGTTGGCGATGCCGGAGACGCCGACCTCCAGCGGGTCCCGGCCGCGGGAAATCAGTCCGACCCAGGCGCTCCAGCAGGCGGCGATGGTCTCGGCCAGGACGTCCTCGTAGTCCTGTCGCCTCAGCTTCAGGCGGCGGAAGGCGAAGCGGGTGGCGTTCTCGACCACCGGCAGGTGGGCTGTGAACTCGCCCTGGGCGTCGTTCAACGATGCGATGGACATGGCGGTCTCCTGATGAGGGGACCGCTCCCGCCGGGAACGGTCCGTGGTTGAACCGTTCGAAGCGGGATGAATGAGAGAGCCCGGCTGACTCTCCCGAAGGGAGCGACCGGCCGGGGTACAGATGCAAGGAGCTTGGCGATATCCGGTCTCACCCTCGTTCTCCAGGGCCGGTGAGCCAGGAGGCGAGGGGATTACGTCACCCGATCTCGGCCGGCGATCGCGATGCCGGCCGGAGTGGTTGTCAGTTGGTTGACGGATCGCCGCGATGGACGCTCCGTCCCGACCTGGGCATACCATTGTTCTCGCGTGAGTAGATCCCCGGCCGCTCGGCCGACAGGCACCGCCCGCTGGCCCACTGCCTGAGCTTCTCCACGGCCTCGCCGGCCGTCACCGCAACCGGGACGATGTTCGACGCCGCCTCGCTCAGCGGGACGTCCAGTAACGCCGCCAGCCGGCAGCAAGATCGGATCTCGGCGCCCGTCCACTCACGGTCTTGCGGCAGGCGCTGAGCGGGGTCGAGCCCGAACTTGCGGAGATACATCTGCCAGATCGCCTGCCGCTCGGGCTGGCCCGGCAGGTCGAGGAAAAACACGCCGTCAAAGCGTTCTGCCCTCGTGAACTCGGGCGGGAGCTTCGAGATGTCGTTGGCTGACGCGACGATGAACACGTCCGAGTCGTGGTCGCTGAGGTACGTGAGCAACGAGCCGAACATCCGGGTGGACACGCCGCTGTCGCCCGTGCTGCCGACGCCGGAGAGCGCCTTCTCGACCTCGTCGATCATGATCACGCAGGGTGCCATCGCGTCGGCGATCTTCAGCGCCTGGCGGGTCCTCTCCTCGGTTTGACCGATAAGCGAACCCATCAAGGCCCCGACGTCCAGCAGCAGCGTGGGCCGGCCCGTCTCGTTGCCCAGCGATTTGGCGACGGCCGACTTTCCACTGCCGGGCGGTCCGAGCAAGAGGACGCCGCGGCCTGGACGTCGGCCCGCCGACCGGGTCGCAGCGCCCGGGTGCAGAACGACTTGAGGGCCTCCAGCCCGCCCAGGTCGGCAAAGGTCTCGCCGCCCCGATGCAAGGTCAGCAGTCCGCTCTTCTTGAGCGTCTGGGCCTTGAGCTCCCAGAGCACATCCGGAGTGACCCGGTTGTGCCGGACCAGGGACAGGCTCAGCGCATTCTCGGCCTCGACCCGCGTCAGGCCGGCCGTGGCGTCCAGCACGGCCGTGAGTGCATCGCCCTCGGGCAGCTCGCCGGGATCCGTGGCGATCCCGCGGGCGATGCGCTCGAGCTGGTCGCGGCCGGGCAGGTCATGCTCGATCACGACGAACTGCCGCTCCAGTTCGACGGGAATATTCACCACGGCCGAAAGGACGACCACGAAGGTCCGCCCGGTCTTGCCGGCGGAGATGGCCGAGTCGAGGGCCTGGACGACCTCGATATTGTTCAGGAACCGGTTGAAATTACGAAGGACGAGTAACGACGTGCCATCGGGATTCGCCATGACACTGAGTGAGCGGACGGCGGCCAGCGGATCGGTGGCATTGACGACGCTGGCGGAATCTTCGGACCGTCCGGCGATGGAGAGGCCGCGGTCGATATCCCAGGTGGCCAACGCCCAGCGCTGCTGACGGCATAGCCGGGCAATCTCGGCGATCGCGTCGTCGTGCTCGAACGACTGGATCCACAGGCCGGTGAAGGCGGCGCGCACGAACTCAGCCAAACGCTCGGCGAGCGTCATGAGGTCCTCCTGTCGATGGTGATGGTTCGGGTTGGGGACGTAGTCGATCAGGGCGGGTCCGGATCAGCCCTGGTAGGGGCCGCGGGTCTGGAGGAGATACTCGATCTTGGACCAGTCCGTCAGGATCAGATAGACGAGCCAGTCGTCGCGGCCGTCCAGCTCCAGACCAATCAGGTGATCGATCTCACGGGCGTCGAGCAGACCTGCTTCGAGCTGTCGCCGTGCGAGCTGGCCGAGGACCCGACTCAGGAACGCCGGCAGGTCCTCGTCCGGCGGTGCGTTTGGCCGGAGGATGGTCCGGGCCATGACCCAAAACGCCCGGTTGACCTGACGGGCTTCGGAGGGGTGATCGAAGCCGGGTTGGTCCTCGATCGCGATGCCCAGCTCGTCACGGAGCGCGGCGGCAATGGCCTCGATCAGGACAAACTCAGCGGTTTGTTCGCAGGTCTCGTGCATCGCATGTCTCCTCAGATAGGACGATGGCGGGTGCCGAGATCACTGCGACTGCCGGATCTGCTGGTCGGTGGCCTGCGACTGGTAGAACTCGGCCGTGAGCCGCTCGTTGACCGGCTGGCCCAGGGCCTGCTCGATGAACCGGCTGGCTTCGCAGCACTCGCCGCCTGTGAAGCCCTTCGTCTCAACTCTCGTCTCGCCCTTCGGGCCGACGATGACGCGTATGACTTTCTTCATGCCGAGCCTCCCAATTCGATTTCCACCATGATGGAACCGTCGGCCAGGGACTGCTCGGTGGTCACGTAGCTCTTCTTGCGGGCCTCGATACGAGACCTCTCGACGACGTAGGCTTGCAAGAAGCGATGGAGATGCTTCTCGTCGCCCCAGCAGCCTTCATAGTTGTCATAGCGGATGTTGCCGCTGGCCGTGTCGATCACGACCGGGTAGTGCCAGTCGGGCAGGTGGACGAGTAACCCGCTGGCATTGCCGTTGTAGAGGCTGGCCGTGCCCTGGACTGGCTCGGGCAGTGCGAGCCGGCGGCAGGCCGCCGCGACCGCGGCATGGTCGCGGACCTCGGTCTTGACGGTCACGATGTGGCTCAAGATCGGGTTCCTCCGAACGTGAGAATTCGGTCACGATGTGTGGAATGGCAGCGTTAATGCCATCCACATTGATATATGACTTGAACCGCGGAGGAATTAAGCAGGAAGACTCGGTAGAGGAAGCTTGTGCAGATATCAATCAGGATCGGGATTGCAGTCATCCCGTCGCCGTTGGGAAAGTCCGATGGAACGCCAACCCGAGGAGGAGACTGCCGAATCACTCGTGGCGTTGAGGATGGGGCAGACCTCGGCGAGTCCGATATCCCTCATCATGTTCCAGCGACCCAGACGCCCAACACTCTGAGCGTCGCGCCGGCCGTCCCGGCGCCGGCCGAACTCGGCAATCGGCTCGAAAAAGTCTACGACGAATCGTTCGTGAAGCTCCCCCGGCATCCGCCTTTCGAGTGGCCGACGGTCCGGATGCCAGAAACACCATCATCGCCGGGCTACTCAAGTAGTTGAAGGCTCGAGTACTTGTTCAAAGCACTCTGATCGTCACCTTGGTTGACCTCACCAGTGATATCGGGAGCTGAGGGACAGATACCCCGAGAAGTTTGAGATGGGAACTTCAGACCGCCCTCAGAGCCTCGCCATCGACTTATTATCTTGTATTTACATATGTTCTAATATTCTGATTCAGGGCTTGTGTTGTCGAGAGGCACGACATATGTCTGGGTCCGCCGGACGGCGAGCACTGGGAGGCCAGAAGTCGAGGGACGGGCGAGGGGAGGAGACCCGCGCCCAGGATCGACAACATCTGTCTACACGCGGCCGATCAGGGCATGATACCTGCCGGCGGGGTATGGTGAGAATTGCTCGATCCGGGTGCGAAAACATCAGCCGGTAATGCGGCTCCGCTGAGAAGGTCGGGATTTTCGGCGTCCAACCCACGCAGTTCTTCCGTAATCTTGGCGACATCTGCGGATCGCCCCAGTTTCCTGTAGGATTTCAACAGCGGCGAGAGGATTGCGAGCAAGTCTTTCCGTTTCAGGGGGGATCCGTCACCCAGATCAATCAGAGTTCGTGTCCGGCTGGCAGCTTGCTCGAAAGCGTTCAGCGCCTCCCGGTCGCGGCCGAGTTCTTCGCAGGCTTCGCCGAGCATGGTACACATGGAAATCAGGTTGACCTGGAGCCCCTCGTCCGTGGGGTTTTCCTTCAACAGTCCTTCGAGCAGGGTGCGGATCCTCTGCACGCAGGCGACGACATTCTCCGGGCGCTTCGCTTCCATCCAGAGCAGCCTGAGGTTGTTATAGGTCGTGAGCAATTCTCGGCGATGGCGAGAGACTCCGGGATTGTCGTGGGCGAGTTCCTCGAACAAGTCCCGGCGCGCTCGAAGCCGGCTCGCGCCTCGACGAGGCGGTGCCTGATGCGATGCAGCGCCGCGATGTTCCCCCAGGTCCTCGCGAGCTGGGCGCGGTAGGAGGACACCGCGGGCCGCTCGCGTAAGAGTGCTTCAAACAAGTCCCGAGCTCGTTCGAAGCTTGCGAGTGCGCCGAGTCCACCCTTCTGGACGCGGAGGTTGCCGAGATTGTGATGGGCGGTCGCCAGGCTGACTCGATAGGGAGATTGGTTAGGGTTTTCTCTCAAGAGCGACTCGAAGATTGCGATCGCTTCGTTGTAACACGCTTCCGCCTGATCGGGTCGGTTCTCGGCCCGGTGCAGGATCCCGAGGTGGTTGTGCACCAGGGCCAGGTCGGACCGAACGGAAGCTACCTCAGGTGGCCCTTGCTCGATCAGTTTGCGGTCGATCGCAATCGCTTGCTCGAACAGGTTGCGCGATCGATCGGGTTGGCTGGTGAGGTCGAGTAACGCCAGCCGGTCGAGGGCCCGGGCCTGGTCGGCTCGATAGACCGTGCCATTCGGATTCTGCTCCGCGAGTTTCTCAAGGAGGTTGCGGGCTTGCTCCAGGTGGCCGCGAGCCTGGTCGTCACGCCCCTGGGTGCGCAAGAGGAGGCCGAGCTTCTCCATGGCCCCGCGCCAGGAGGAGCTGTCCCTCCTGGTCCTTGGGGTCCTGGCGTGTCAGGGCCTCGAGGTTCGCGATCGCTTCTTCGAAATTCTGGATCGCTCGACGATTCGGGCCGATCTCGGCCGCGATCACGGCAAGATCGAGCGTGGCCCGGACGAGCTTGGCCCGGGCATCGGTATCGGAGTCCTCGCCTTGCCTCAGATCTTCGCGCAATTGCTGGTAGAATCTCAACGGTTCTTCGAGCAGTTTCATTCGGAGGGGTTTCAACTCGGGCTGGTTCTGCACGTCCAGGTTCTCCGCGACCACCTTTCGGAACTGGCCGATCGCGCTCATGGCCAGATCGAGCCGAGTCTCGGACCGTTTCCGGGCCCGATGCTCGCCCGTTCGGGCGTGGGCGATCCAGAAGGCGGCGCCCGTGGCCACAATCGCAACGACGAGCAACCCGAGCACGGCCACACTCGCCGCCGCCCGATGTCGCCGGACCGCCCGCGCCCCTCGGTGGTACCAGCGTTCCGGCACGGCCGAGACCGGCTCGTCGGCCATCCAGCTCTTCAGGTCCTCCACCGAGCTCCAACGCCGTCGGATAGCGGTCCTCGGGACGAGCGTTCATCGCCCTGAGACAGATGGCTTCTAGGGGACGAGGGATCGCCGGCGCGGTGTCGCGGAGGTTGGAACTTGCCGTTCTCCACCTTGTTCAGAACCTCAGCCGCGGAACCACCTGGAAACGGGAGCTTCCCGGTCAACAAGAAATACAGCGTCACGCCGAGGCTGAAGACATCACTGCGCGCGTTGACGCGGCGCCAGTCACCATCCTGCTGCTCGCGACTCATGTAGCCCAGCGTCCCCATCCGGCCGAGGGTGGCCGAACCCCAGGGCGGAGAGTTTGAACCGTTCGCGGCTTCGGCGCGCCGCGTCTTCTCTTCGCAGGTTGATGGGGACTTCCCCAACCCCCAGTCGAGGACGACGACCTGGCCCAATGGGCCGAGGACCATGTTACTCGGCTTGATGTCGCGGTGCAGCACTCCCTTGCCATGGGCATAGGCGACCGCCGCGCTGGCTGCGAGGTAATGGCCCATCAGGTCGCGAAAAGCCTTGTTCCGCCCGCCGGGACTTGCCCAAACCGTCGCATGGAAGCACTTGATGGACTCTTCCAGAGTGGGGCCCTCGATGAACCGCATGACGTAGCAGGGAGCCCCGGTCGAGTCGCGCCCGATCCCGTAGATCGGCACGATCCCCGGGTGCTCGAGCTTCGCCGTAATCTCGGCTTCTCGGAGGAATCGTGAGCGAACGAACGGGTTAGCGGCGTGGTGCCGCTGAAGGAACTTGACGGCGACGATCCGTTGGAGCTCGTCGTGCCAGGCTTTGTAGACGATTCCAAGTCCCCCCTTGGCGTGGAACGTCAAGTCGCTCAGCCGCGCCAGGAACTCGGCGCTTGCCCGGACGTCATCCCCCACGGGTTCCTCGCACGATGAGTCCTCGTTCCGCCCCCCGACCATGTGAGGCAACAACGGGTCCCAGGCCTTGAGTTCGCGAATCTGGTTCTCGAGTTCCTCGATCAACTCCGGGCAGTCCTCGCACAGGACCGCCGGCGCGACCTCTTCTCCCCGCTCGCGCCGTTCCTCCCATTCGATGAGAAGCTCGCCCACCCGCTTGTGAGGAGAATCCTGGGTCATCGACGACATCGCGGTTCCCCTGATCAGGATGGCCCCGGCAACTGTCCGCCGAGGGCTCTACGCATCGCCAGCCGGGCCTCTTGCCAACGCCCCCGAACGGTACGCTCGCTCACATCCAGGACCGCGGCGGCCTCCCGCTGGGTCAGACCGTGGTACCAGATCAGCCCAAACACTTCGCGCAAGGTTTCATCCATGGCGCCGACTTGCTCATGAAACTCGGTCCAGATGGCCAGCTCACAAGGCCCGTCGGTGCCGTTGCTGGGCTCATCGAACCTGTCCGTCCCGTCCGTGTCCGGGGCTGCTGCCTGGCTGCGTCGAGCATCCGCTCGATGGGCCTTCGCCAGGGAGAGCAGCTCGCGTCGGACCTGGAGTCGCCGCCAGGTTGAGGAAATCGCGGGGATGTCGCCGGAGTCACCTTCAGGAGCGACTGATGGAGGCGAATCATCGCTTCCTGAAAGACATCGCCGGTCTCCTCCCAGCGCCGCACCCGCGGGAACTGGGACAGCATGAGATGACTGAGATGGATCAGGCGGCCCTCGAAGTGGGTCAAGATCTCGTTGAGGGCCGAGTCGTCGCCCGCCTGAAGTCGGTCGATCCAACCTTGGTACTGGGTGGTCTCGCCACTGCCCATGGAATTCATTGCCCCAAACCCAGGTTGTGAACAGAGTTCTCACTGACCGAGACTCGTCACCCCGCTCAGAGCCAGAACAGCCACCGGGAGCGCATCCGGAAGAATTCCGAAATCAAGCTTGCCGGTCTTACACCTGTCATGGTGCTTAGTAGGTAGAGACAGGTTGATCTGGCTCTAGTCTGCACTGTCCCGCGACCAGATTCAAGCATCCACTTTGTCGTGGAGTGCGTTATTGGTGTATCGCCAGTAGCGGACCGCTTGGGTGGAAGCCAACCACGAGATTGAATCCGGCACTTCCTCATATCTTCTTGCGACGGCAGCTTCTATGAAGAGGGGGTTCATCATGGGTTCTCCGCGTTCCCTTAGGCGAATCCGTCCCATCACGGCGGTCAGGAACCGGAGATGCAGCTGCGCTGCGGCCCCGGCTCGAGGTGCTCGAGGACCGGCCGCTACTCTCGCCGGGACTCGACCCCTTCGCGAGTTTCTCTGATCGGATGGTCGCGCGCCACCAAGCGGATTCGATCACGATTCAGGTAGGACTCGACGGTTTTCACCTCCATTCGGACCAGATGGTCTTCGGGTTAAAGGTCAAAGGCGAAGGGAAGAATCCTTTACACCCTGGCCGGATTCGGATCATCCCCCTGGCCGGCGCAAAGGTCTTGGGCGAGATTCACCATAACGGTGCGCGGGGGTCCAATGAGAGCTTGACCCTGGTTCGTCTCACTCCGGGTTCTTTCGTTGTGAAGGAGGGCGGCGAACGAGGCGCCGGCGGTACGTATAGCCTCGACACATTCCTCGTGGGCGACGTCAACGGCGATTTCCAGGTCAATCGCCAGGACTTGCGAATCATCCGCTCGCATGCCGGGGCGCAATGGAGAACCCGCGCTATCTGCCGAATGCGGACATCAATGGCAACGGCTGGATCGGCGACTGGGACTTGCGGCTGGCACAGCAGAACCTGGGAGCCTCAACTCACGTGCGGCCTCTTTCGCTCTCCGCAGCGGTGGATCGCACCTTCGATCCGACCGGCCGTGAGACCGTCTCCCAGCCCGATATCACGATCGTGGGGCATACCGAGCCCGGCGCCACGCTCGCGCTCGATCAGGGGAATGTGGGAACCACCAGCCAGGTTACGTCAGCCGATGCCAATGGTCTCTTTCACTTTGCCATTCAGGTCGGAACTGGCGTCACCCCGTTCCATGTGGCTGCCTCCGACACCTTCGGCCAGCGTGCAACCTTCGACCTGTTTGTCACCCGAAAGAACGACATCATCGATTCCCAGCCGCCGATCATCTCGATCGAAACTCCTGGTCCGAACTTGCTCACCAACTCAAACGTCACAATCACGGGTCAGGTGACCGATGACCTCTCGGGCGTCGCCAAGCTTCAGGCACAGGTGGATTCGGGCCCATTGGTCGATGTTTCCTTCGACTCCTCAGGCAACTTCCATTACGCCACGAACTTGCTGCTCGGCGGTTCGGCCGACGGGGTTCATACCGTCCAACTGACGGCAACCGACCAGGCCAGGAACGTCTCCAGCCCGATGGATTACTCCTTCACGCTGGACACGGTCCCACCGGTCGTCACGGTGAGCAGTCCGACGAGCGGATTGGTGACGGCCCAGAATGTCGCGATCAAGGGCCAGGTCAGTGATGAACGTACCGGTGTCGCCGTCCTGCGAGCCTCGGTGGATGGCGGTGCATACACCGACGTTGCTCTCGACGCTTCGGGAAGCTTCCACTTCACGACGAACCTGGCCCTGGACAGTTCAGCCGATGGCTCGAACACCGTTCAATTCGCGGCCACCGACAAGGCTGGTAACATTTCCCAGCCCTTCGCTTTCACGTTCACTCTTGATACACAGGGGCCAACCATCTCGATCCAGAGCCCGGCTCAGGGGCTCGTGACCCATTCCAACGTCACGATCGCCGGTGAGGTCACGGGTACCGTGGCGGATGTGGCCTCGCTTTCCGAGCAAGTCAACTCGGGCCCTGTCGTTCCCCTGGAGTTCGATTCGTCGGGAGATTTCCAGTTCACGACCGGACTTGCCCTCGACGGCTCGGCCGACGGAATTCACACGGTCCGCCTGGTGGCTACCGACGTGCGCGGCAACGTGTCCGGACCGACCGACATCCGCTTCACCCTGGATACCATTCCGCCAGTACAGCCGGCGTTCAGCCTAGCCACCGTTGACCAGGAGAATGGCCTCGCGCTGAGCACAACCGACGGCCAGGCAACGCTGACTGGGCAGACTGACGCCAACGTCAGCCTGAATATCGCCCAGACGGGCGCGACGGCGTCGTCAACGAATACCGGCGCCTTCCAGTTCCCCGGCGTGGGCCTGGCCCTTGGCGACAACGCGTTGACGGTCGTCGCGACGGACGCGGCGGGAAACACCAGCCAGTACCAGGTGACGATCCACCGCGATGCAGCGACCGGCGGTGTAAACCCCGTCATCTACTGGAACCAGGTCCAGCTCCAGGCGATCGAGAACGACGCGTCGACGCCGGAGTACGCCTCGCGCGGCCTGGCGATGGTCTCGGCGGCGGTCTACGATGCAGTCAATGCCATCGACGGGACACCCGGATACTACGTCTCGCTGAAGGCGCCGGCTGGGGCGTCGGCCGATGCGGCCGTCTCGGCGGCGGCGTACACGGTCCTCGCCTATCTCTACCCGGCACAGGTGTCGAGTTTCAACTCGCTCCTGGCCACCGCCATGGCGACCGTCCCCGATGGCCAGTCGAAGACCGACGGGATGTCGGTGGGCCAGTCGGTCGCCAACGCGATCATCGCGATGCGGGCGAACGACGGTTCCACCAACTACGTCGACTACACGCCGGGCACGGCCCCCGGTGACTGGCAGCCGACAGCTCCCGCCTACGCCCCCGCCGAGAATCCCCAGTGGGCGACGCTCGTGCCGTTCGCGATGACTAGCGACAGCCAGTTCCGACCGGGGCGCCGCCCGCCCTGGACAGCCAGGAGTGGGCCGACGACGTCAACAAGACTCTGAGCCTCGGCGCCGTCAACAGTACGACCCGGACCGCTGACGAGACACAGATCGCCCTCTTCTGGAATGACAAGTCCGGCACCTATACTCCGCCGGGCCACTGGAATGCGATCGCGGAGCAGGTCGCCCAGCAACAGGGGGACAGCCTGGCGCAGGACGCCCGACTCTTCGCCGAGCTGAACATCGCCGAGGGCGACGCGGCCGTCGTCGCCTGGGACGCCAAGTACACATACAATGCCTGGCGGCCGATCGCGATCGCCGCGGACCCCTCCCCATCTGGCAACAGCCAGGTTCAGACGATCGCCAACTGGGTGCCTCTGCTGACAACGCCCCCCTTTCCCGAGTACGTCTCAGGCCACAGCACCTTCAGCGGCGCCGCGGCAGCAGTCCTCACGTCAGTCTTCGGCAGTTCCTACACCTTCACGACTTCGTCGGTCGGCCTGCCCGGCGTCACTCGCTCGTATTCCAGCTTCGAGCAAGCGGCTGCGGACGCGGGCGAAAGCCGCATCGACGGCGGCATCCACTTCGATTTCTCAAATCAAGCCGGCTTGACGGCGGGCGGCAACCTCGGTGCTTATGTCCTCCAGACCTTCTCCACCTCGAGCGACCACAGCCCGCCGACGATCACACTCACCAACCCGTCCACGGGGAGCGTGACCACCTCATCCAACCTCACGATCACCGGGACCGTACTCGACAACCTCTCGGGCGTCGCCTCGCTGCAAGCCCAGGTCGACGGCGGTAACTTCGCGCCGATCTCGTTCGACTCGCAGGGTCACTTCTCCCTGGCGACGACCTTCGCGACGACCTTCGCGTCCGACGGAGCGCACACGATCAACTTCCAGGCTACTGACTTTGCCGGCAACGCGACGTCCCTGGTCCCCGCCTCCATGACACTCGACACCAAGGCGCAACTCTGACGCTCACCAGCCCGTTGCCCGGCACCTTGACCGACGGTGAGTTGCTCGCCGGCACCGCCGACGCCACCGGCTCGGCGATCACGGCGCTGTCGTACAACTTCGACGGCGGCACCGAGCTCCTCGATCGCCTTCGCCTCAGACGGCACGTTCTCCCAGGTGCTCGACCAGTCCCACTTGTCTCTCGGCGACCACACCCTGACGGTGACGGCTCGCGATGCGGCCGGTAACGTGTCGCACGACTCGATGGACGTCAATCTGGCCGCGCCTCCCGCGCTGATGCTCAGCAGCGTCGCGCCGACTGACGGCTCGGTCGACGTCGGCGTGACCTTCCGACCCAAGATCATTTTCTCGCGCCCGATCGATCCGTCCACCTTGACGGCGGACGACTTTTACTTGAAGGACCCCTCTGGCTCCATGATCCTCACCACGATCGTCCCGTCCGACGACGGCACATACGCCTGGCTCTTCCCGACGAACCCGATGCCCGGCGCCTCGCGGGTCACGCTGACGATCGATGGTTCGACGATCAAAGCGTCGGACGGCACCCTCCTCGACGCGGCCGGCACCGGCACGCCCGGCAGTCTCCTCACGGAGACTTTCACGACGGTCAGCACAGCCAGCGTGCCCGGGACGAGCCTTTCGGGCATCGTCGCCGACCCCGGACCAGATCTCAAACCGGACTCGACCGACGACGTCAAGGCCGGCCCCGACGGCGTCCTCATGACCGGCGACGACGTCTACCTCGACCCGATCGCCGGGGTGACGGTCTACATCCTTGGACAAGAGGACCAGAAGGTCGTCACCGGCCCCGACGGCAGCTTTTCCTTCAGCTCGGTACCCACCGGCGACGTCAAACTTGTCGTCGACGGTCGCACAGCGAGCAATCCTCCGGCCGGCTACTTCTTCCCTGAGATGGTGCTGGACCTGACTATCCAGCCGGGCCAGGCCAATACCGCCATGGGGAGCATGGGCACCCTCGAACAGGAGGCGGCCCAGGCCAACGCAAAGGGTGTCTATCTGCCGCGCGTCGCAAACTCGATCCTCCAGACCGTCAGCAACACCGAGCCAACCACGCTGACCGTCCAGCCCGGCGCGGCTGCGGACCTGACGCCCCAGCAGCAACAGGAACTGACCCTCACCGTCCAGCCCGGCAGCCTCGTCGGGCCCGACGGCCAGAAGCTGGCGAGCGGCCACGTCGGCATCAGCACCGTTCCGCCGCAATTGGTCATGGACATGCTGCCGGCAGGTGTGATGCAGCACACATTCGACATCACGATCCAGGCGCCGGGTGTCACGACATTCTCGACGCCAGCGATCTTGACCTTCCCGAATGTCTTCAACGCCGCGCCGGGGACGAAGCTGGACGTTCTCAGCTTCGACCACACGACCGGCCGACTGGTCATCGATGGCACTGCGACCGTCTCGGCCGACGGCCTGACGGCGACGAGCGACCCGGGCTCCGGCGTCACGGCTGCGGGATGGCACGGGCTGACGCCGCCGGGATCACCTGCCAAACCCCAACCATGCACCCCACCCCCCAAAGACACGCAGCTCACCGCGCCGAAAGTTACTCTGAACGGAAGTAGCCAACTTTTCACGGGTTGGATTGGCGGGGCCAGCCCTTCGGGCAAGATCACGATCACGAACACGGGCACCCCTGATAAGAACACGAGCGTGGAGGTCGATATCACTCTGTCGGGAATCCGCGCCTTCGAGACGAGCTTCTCTCAGGATGAATACCACTTTCAACTAGCACCGGGAGGTACGAACACCTTCGCCCTGACCCCGCGCGCCGCTCCTCGACTCTGAAGGGTCGATTATGAGACAGGCCGGACTGATCGGCAATCTGCTGTCGGGCAGCATCCACATCGCGGCCACGGCCTCGATCTATCCGCCCAACACTGTGACCTGCGACGCGAATGGCAACATGGTCGCCACCGTCCCGCCGACCAGTATTCAAACGGTCCTCGACCAGACGCTTTACGATGCTGAGCTTTTCACTTTGGATTCCAACGGCCTGGCTTTCCCGCTGACGGACCAGGTCGACTCGACCGATCCACAATCGATGACAATAACCATGGCCGGGCCCAGCCAGCCCACGCCAACTTACCAGGGCGATTCGCGCATCAGCCAAAGCGCTGGCGATGCCGGCAACATCACTCTGAGATACACTCCCGATCCCAACAACACGTCCGTGCCACAGGGTCAGATCAGCTTGACCGCTCCAGACGGATCCAGCGAAGGCAACGCCCCGGTCAACCAGGATTTGCTGAACTTCGATCCGCTCGCGATTCGTTTGTCGGTTGGCCAGATCGAGTCCGACGGCAAGGTGACCAAGATCGAGAACGCCAAACTGGAGATCGGCCTGCGCGGAGGCACATTCCAATCGCTTACGACCTTCGAGGGGGACTTCTATGCCGACAATTCGGAGATCAAACTCGACGGCACGCTCACGGTGGACATGTACGGCCAGACGGTCACGCTCTTCGACGGCGAGATCGACATCCCGCGCGGCCAGTCCGGCGGCGACGCGGACGGGGGCGACGACTCGGTCGCGAATGCCAAGATCGCCGGCCTGGAGTTCGACCTGACGAAGATCACCTTCGTGCCCGGCATGCTGCAGCTCGAGGGCTCGGTGAAGTTGCCGACCAAGTGGGGAAACCTGACATTCAGTGTCGACGACCCCAACTACCTCCAGATCAAGTCCGACGGCTCGGTGTCGATCACGGGGGCCGACATCGACTTCCCGGACGCCAAGTTCAGCCTGTTCGGCGTGGACGTCGAGTCCACGGCGCTGCACATCCACTACGTGGCCGAGACGACCGGGGAGCCCGGCCAGCCGGGCACGCCGGCCAGCCTCAAGATCAGCGGCGAGGTGAAGCTCAGCGCGGACATCAAGGGCGTCCAGCTCACGATCGACGCGAACCTGCAGGCGAGCGACGACCCGAGTAAGGACAGTTATATCCTGATTTCGTCCAATAATAACATCAACACCCCCTACACAATCGACGTGAAGGGCGTGTTCTCTTTCACCGACAATTTCACCATCCCCCCGCTCCCGGCCAAGGGCTTCGGCATCCCCTCGGGGAGCCTGGCGGTTAACACGGTCGCCCAGAAGTATACGGGCATGATCACGGTGAAGTTGCCGGGGACCAGCATCACCCTCGACGGCACCCTGGGCCTGCTGAAGGGGGCGGTCAATGAGGTCGGGCTGACGGCCAACAATATCAACGAGGGGCCGCTGGGCGAGGTCCCGGTCTGGATCCAGACGGCCGGCCTGCACGCCAACAACATCGCCGATCCGAGCCAGCCGCTCACCTTCACCGGGACGCTGGGCGTTACCATCGGGCCCGCGATCAGCCCGGCGATCGAAATCCCGTTCCCGAACTGGACCGGACTGTCGTCGTTGTCGATCTCGTCGCTGGTCTCGATCAATGGGACCGCGACGGTGGACGCCAACCACTTCGAGGGCACTGATAACGTCGTGTTCCTCACCCCCGGTCTCCTGTCGGGGATGGAGTCCATCAATGCCGACTGGCAGAAGGGCTCGATCCTCCTCTCTGGCTCGTTGTCGGGCCTCGGCGGGCTCTTCACGCTCAATGGTAACATCATGGGCTCCGTAAGCGGCGGGCTAACAGGCACCGAGACGGCATCGCTGAACCTAGGCCAGCTCGCCAAGGTGCCGGGTCTGAGCCTGCTGTCGCACCTCAACCTGGGGAGCATCAGCGCTACGGCGATGATCTACATCGCCCCGGGCTTCAACTCGGGCAGCCTGGCCCAGGATTACGTCCAAGTCACCGGGAGCGCGGGGAGCTTGGGCACGATCGGCCTCAAGGTGTTCTTCAATGGGACCATCGATACGATCGGCCATATCCCGATCCCCTTCTTCGGCGACCCCACGTTCACGGTCCCCTCCGGCACGAGTACCGCCTTTGTGGCCGCCGAGTGGACCGATCCGCTCCAGAGCGGCGGCGTGACGCTGGCGCTCACCGATCCCAATGGCAACCAGACGACCGTTAACACGACCAACCCGCCCACCTCCGGGCCGATCCTGTACGTGCCCTCGCTCTCGAGCAGCACGTCCGCCTTGGTGACCATCGCAAACCCGGTTGCGGGGACCTGGAGCATCGCGATCGCCGACACGACGGGCCTGGGCACCGTCAGCTATGACGGGATCGCCCAGCCGACGCTCCCGGCGCCGCCGACCCTGTCGCTCACCAGCCCCAACTCCGACACCGACGTCGCGCCCGGCAGCATGCTCGACGTGAGTTACACCGCCTCGGTCCCCACCGCGGGCACCACCGTCGAATTGTTCCTCGACGCGAACTCCAGCGGCTATGACGGCACACCCATCGCCTCCACCACGGCGGTCGACGGCGGGAGCACGATCGACGTTAACACCAGCACCTTCGACCTGGCCACCGGCGATTACCACATCTACGCCCTGATCGACGACGGCCAGAACGTGCCGGTGTTCAGCGCCTATGACCCGGCCGTCATCAGCATCACCGACCCGGCGGCCCTCCCAGCCGTGCAGGACGTCCAGGCCTACTGGTATGGCAGCGACGAGGAAGAGCTCACGTGGGACCCGGTCAGCGGGGCGGACCACTACCTCGTCACATTGGCCGATACGACCGCGGGAGGCACCGCACAGACCGTGGACGCGCTGGGGCCCGGCCCATCGATCGTCCTGTCGGACGACAACCTTGGCACGCCGCTGGTCCCCGGGGACGTCTACTCATTCCAGGTCCAAGCGATCAGCGTGGACTCCAACGGCAACTACAACGTCGGCACGGCGGGCGGCCAGATGACCGGCATCGTCGGCCCCACGCCGACGGTCGGCCCGGTCTCCTACCTGGCCGGCGAGAAGTTCGTCGACCCCGGCCACACCGGCGTCCTCCAACCGGGCGACGCCGGATTGAGTGGTGTCACGATCGAGCTCGTCGACGCGTCCGACGGCACCATCATGCAATCGACGACCACCGACGGCCAGGGGCAGTATTTTTTCGGGCCGCTGACGCCCGGCCTCTACACCGTGCAGGAGGTCGTCGACCCGACCAGGCCCTCGGACTTCCCGCGCCAGCCGGGCAGCGACACAGTGTTGTTGCAGGCCGGCGCGACGAAGACGGTCAATTTCGGCCACCCGGCCCAGGGGAGCATCACCGGCGTCGTGGAGCAGGACACCAGCTACGAAGGGACCGCCGACACGCCCCTCCCCGGCGTCACGGTGTTCCTCGACACTAACGGCAACGGCGCGCTCGATCCGGGCGAGCCGACCTCCGTCACCGACGCCAATGGGCAGTACACGTTCACCGACCTCCTGGCGGGCTCGTACTCGGTGGGCGTCGTGCCGCCATCCGGCCTGGCCCCGGCCCCGGACCAATCGGTCACTCTGACCGCCGACCAGTACGCGACCGGCGTCAACCTTGTCGTGACCCCGCAATTGACGGGCGGCCCGCCCGCGGCCATCGTGCTCACCACCTCGGGCCAACCCGACCGGCAGACCCAGCATGACCTTGGCACCGTGCTGGCTGACGGCCCGGGCCAAGCCCAGGGCCTACTCGACCTGGACCTCGCGAACTTTGGCGGCCAGCCGCTCACAGTCACCAGCCTGACATTCACCGGCGCGACCGGCGACTTCTCGGTGGTCGGGCTGTCGGCGGGGACGACCGTGCAACCGGCGGGCGTGACCGATGGCGCCTCCACTCTCCCGTTCTCGATCGTCTTCGATCCGTCCCAGCCCGGTCCCTTCGCCGCCACGCTCACGATCGCGACCAACGACTCGAACAGCCCTGTGACCATCGCATTAGTTGGCACCGGCGCCAGCGTCCAGCAGCGGATCTCCGTTCAAGTGCCGAACAACAACGCCGGCGGTGTGAACGTCTCCTTGGGGTCGCAAACGGTGTCCAACTTCGGCACGGTGACCAACACCGGCGATCAGCCTTTGACCATCACTAACATCATCCAGGACCCGCAGTTCAGCGTCACAGGTATGCCTGCCGGCTTCGGCCCGAGCAACCCGTTGGTGCTCTCCCCCGGAGCGTCACAGTCCTTCTCACTCGTCTGCAACCTCCAGGACGCCGGCTTGCAGCGTGGGGGTATTCAGTTCCTCTCGAATGACCCCGTAACCCCAGACTTCGAGCTCCATGTTGATGCGACAGGAATGCCGGCCGGAGGCCCCGCGGCGTCGGTAGACATGGACTATATCGCCATCGCGCTGCCCAATGTCCCCGGGGACTTCACCCTTCGCGGTCGGACCGACGCCTTCGGAGATTTCAACTTCTTCCTGCCGCCCGATCAAGCGTACGAGGTGACGGAATTCGACCCGATAAGCGGCTTGGTCGCGCATGGTGCCGGCACAACCGCCGCCAGCGGACAAAACACGATTGTGAGCCAACCCACATTCCGGGCCAGCACTGCCAATGACACCAACGGTGACGGCCTGCCCGACGACATCAAGTTCGCGGTCGGCACCTCACTCACGAAGTCCGACACTAACGGCGATGGTATCGACGACTTCTCCTCGATTCAGGAGGGCCTCAACCCGCTTGCCAATGTGTCATTCCCGACCGGCGTCATCGCAAGCCTGCCGCTCCAAGGAGAAGCCCAGAGCGTAGCCGTCACTGGCTCGAGCTCCAGCCAGGGCGGACAGACCGCCTACGTCGCCACCGGTTCCTACGGGATGGCGATCGTCGATGCGTCTCAGTTTCAGAAGCTCATACTCCAGGGCCAGATCGACCTACCCGGTAATGCGACGGACGTTGCGGTCGATCCTAATCTCCAAATCGCCGCCGTCGCGACAAACTCGGGTGGCCTGCAACTCGTGGACGTGTCCGACCCGACGCAGCCGCTGGTCTCAGTGACCGTCCACGTGAACGCGAGCCAAGTTGAGGTTGTCGACGGGGTCGCTTACACGTCGGTCGGCGGCGTGATCCAGTCCTATGATCTCCTGACGGGCGATCTGATCCAGAACCTCCGCCTGTCAGCCAACCCCGTCACGGGGATGGCGCGAGAGGGCGGGATGCTCTACGTGATGGAGAGCGACGACACTCTCCAGGTCGTGGACATCTCCGGGCCGCAGATGGTCGTGCGGGGTTCGGTAGCCGTCCCGGGCGCCGGTGGCAAAGTGTTCCTGGGCAACGGGATCGCGTACCTCGCCGGTGCGACCAACGACTTCGGCGGGTATGCGACGGTCGATGTGACGAATCCCGACAATCCCACCCTGCTGGCCGGGCCAGAACAGTCCAACCGGATTGGGGGAACTGCCGTCGCGGCGAACGGCTCCGGGGTTGTGCTCGCGGCCGGCACCGTGCGGACCCCGCAGCTCACCGAGGCTCCCGTGCTGGACGTCATGGATGGGACCGATCCCACCAATACCAACTCCTTCCTGACACGCATCAACCTCGAAGCTGCGCCCACGGATGTCGCGATCGCGTCGGGCATCGCATTCGTCGCCGATGGCACGAGCCTCGAGGTCGTCAATTATCTCCCCTTTGACAACAAGGGCCAGGCGCCCTCGGTCAGTATCAGCACGACTCTGCAGGACGTCGACCCCGCCACGCCCGGCATCCAGATCGTCGAAGGTTCCTCGGTGCCAATCCGAGCTGAGGGGTCCGATGACGTGCAAGTACGCAACGTAGAGCTCCTGGTCAACGGCCAGGTCGTTCAGAATGCAGTCTCCTATCCCTGGGACCTCTCGGCGATAGCACTGAATCCGCCAAGCCGATCTGGTGAGTCGCTCACGATCCAGGTACGCGCCACAGATACCGGCGGCAACACGTCACTTTCAGACCCTCTCATCGTCGATCTCCTACCGGATACGACACCTCCCTCGATCGCGAACATCAATACCGCCGACGGCTCGATTCACGGACCTGGACTGCGCGTTGTCAAGCTCGACTTCTCGGAGCCGATGGCGACCTCGATCGCCTCCGAGAGCATCTTCCGACTTCGGGCGAACGGCGGATCTTTGATAGACCCAGTGCAATTCGATCTTGTAAACGATGACAAAGAGCTACGAATTCTCTTCCCGCCGCTCGCATCTGGATCTTATCAACTCCAGATCGATGCTTCTCAGGTCACCGACCGAGCGGGCAACTCTCTGGGAAGCTCGGCGATCGATTTTAATTTCTCCATAATACCCCCGACTCAAGGATTGCTGTTCGATACCCCAACTTACGAGACCGGTACTGGACCGAACTCAATTGCCATCGGCGATCTAGACGGGGATGGAGTGCCCGACATTGTCACTGCGAACTCGGCGGCCGACCTCATTTCATCCGGTCCCGATACCGTAACGGTCTTGATTCGAACCTCGTCAGGCACGATCAAGTCACGGACTGATTACACGATCGGTAAAGGGCCTGACGCAGTGTCTCTTGGCGATGTAAATAGGGATGGCAGGCTGGACATCGTAACTGCGAATTACACCGACAACAGTATAACGGTTCTCCTGGGAAACGGAGACGGAAGCTTCGGGAATCGAGTGGACTTTCCTGCTGGAAAGGGTGCGTACGCTTTGACGTTGGGCGACTTGAACTCCGACGGCAAGCTCGACGTAGTCACCTCGAATCTTGTGGACCACTCTCTCTCGATCCTCCTGGGTAACGGCGATGGTACGTTTGCCGGGCACGAGGATCTCCCCGGAACGACAGCCGGTGACTCCGCGGTCTTCTTGGGGGACGTGAATGGAGACGGCAAGCTCGACATCGTCACTGAAAGCGCCTCGGGCTTCACCATCTCGGTACTCCTAGGCAACGGTGACGGAACGTTCCGAAGCCCGATTGACGTTCCGCTGCCTACCGGTGTTAGTTTGTTGTACGGCACTTTGGGTGACGTGAACGGAGACGGGAAGCTTGATATTGTTGCTCCGTCCAGTCAAAACGGTATCTCCAATGTCTCGGTGCTATTGGGTCGCGGCGACGGGACCTTCAGCATCGCTTCTCAATACCCGGTCTCGGGATCTTCATTCGCATTGGGGGATATGAACGGAGATGGCAAACCCGACATCGTGTTTGACGTTGGATTTCGGACTGCCTTGGGTGTACTCTTGGGCAAAGGCGATGGGACTTTTTCCAGTCCAACTGAGTTTTCCAGCCAGGAGACCGAGGTTAGCGCCTTGGCGCTGTACGACATGAACGGGGACGGAAATCTTGACGTCATCACATCCCTATCTTATGCAAACGAAGTGTCCGTGATTTCGGGCAACGGAGATGGAACCTTACGTGGCCCTTCCCTGTTCCCGGTGGCGAACGACACTCTTGACTCCGCCCTGGGGGACGTGAACGGTGATGGCATCCTCGACAGCGTAAGCGAGGACTATTCGGTGAATGGGCCCAGCCCCGCTGTTTCGATTCTCCTCGGGACCGGGGACGGAGGTTTTGGCAACCCAACCCACCTTTCCCTCGGAGGGTCTATCGTAGACTCCGTGACCTTGGGGGATGTCAATGGAGACGGCAAGTTGGACATTGTCGGCGAAGGCCCCGGGTCGCTGTCGGTGTTCATCGGCAAGGGAGATGGATCCTTCGGTCCTCCCACTGACTACTCCACGGTTAGTGATGACAGCGCGGTCTCCTTGTCTCTGGGCGATATCAATGGAGACGGGAAGCTCGACATCGTCCTTGGAGGTACGACGACGCTAACAATGCTGAACAACGGGGATGGCACTTTTGGGAAGCCGATCAAGTTACCGCAGAGTCTTCTTTACTCGGCACTTGGAGACGTCAATCAAGACGGCAAGCTCGACATCATTTCTTCTCGTCTGATCCTGCTTGGCAATGGAGACGGCACGTTCGGCAACCCGATCGCGATACCAGATGGTGACGCACACGCCGGAGCCCTTGCCGTCGGAGATGTTAATGGAGACGGCAAGCTCGACATCGTCACTGTCCCTACCGGCGTCAACATTAGCGGCGGAGCGAGCATTTCGATATTCCTGGGCCACGGTGATGGAACGTTCGACAGCCCCGTCCAAGTTCCCGCTGGCGACAGCGTTTCTGACCTGGCGCTGAGCGACCTGAACGGCGACGGTCGGCTCGACATCATCACCCTGGGCAGCTCTACGATATCCGTTTTCCTGGGCAAGGGCGACGGAACCTTCGGCGAACAGGTGGATTACAATGCAGGCCAGGTAAACGGCCCAATCACTCTCGGCGACGTGGACAAGGATGGGGATGACGACGTGGTCGTAGTGGATTATAGCGGCCTTCTCGTCATGAAGAATCGAACGAGAACCTGAGAGTAGAAACCGGTGTGGCTACTTCATCGTTTTCGGACCCTGAGCCGAACCGATCGAAGGCGGGGAAGCGGGCATAGCGGCCATCGACAGTTGCCTGGCCGCGGGTGGCCCGGACACACGACGTGTCCGGGTGCCGAAGGCACAAGAGGATCCGAGGTTCGCCGGACCTGGTCGATCTCTCTTGATCCTCGTCGCTGCACAACCCGGACACGTCATGCCGCCGGTCATACGGAGAGAGCCACCGACCCGGCCATGTCGTGGATCCAGGCCACATCTTTGACCCCTGATCGGTTCGTGTGCTACTCTTCCCCAGACTTGACGCTGGAATCTGCCTCGCCTGGACGTGTTCTCCTTCGGGTGAATTCTCATGAACCCCAGGCGCGATTACGATCGGGACGGCGATGCCCATTTCGTGACATTCTCTTGCTATCATCGTCGTCGCCTACTCGACCACGATGACGCCAAGCAGGTCGTCGTCGATCTCTTGAACGACCAGCTTGGCCGGCAACGCGGGCGATGCGTCGGGTTCGTCATCATACCCGACCACGTCCACGCGATCATCTGGTTCCCCATGCCCGACCAGCTCAGCCACTTCCTCAAGCAATGGAATCAGCGCAGCTCCGTGGTGATCAAGCGCTCCTTCGAACCAGCCTCACCGCCTACGCCGCAACATTCCCTCGGGACGACCAAGTCTGGCAGGCCCGATTCTATGACTTCAACCTGTACTCCGAGCGGAAGATCGAGGAGAAGGTCGTTTACATGCATCAGAATCCTGTGCGGGCTGGGCTCGTCCGAGCCCCTTGTGATTGGCCATGGAGCTCGGCACGCTACTACGAGCAAGGGCGGCCGGTCGGCGTGGCCGTTGGTTGGCTCAACTGAAGCGGTCACTTGTCTCTTTCGTCTCGGGAAGTTCGGACAGCAGGACACTGTCAGGATGTCGAAGTTCGAAGTTCGTAGTGTGGGCCGTCACGCCGCGATACGGCCTTCGACCCACCCGACAAGGGCTCCTCGTACACGCTTTCAGTAGAGCGTCGGCAAGCCCGTCTTGAGGAAGGCGGGCAGGTTCTTCTCCTTCTTGATCAGCTTGAGGAAATCCGGGTCATCGGCGACGGTCAGGGAGTCGAGTTTCAGGGGCTTCAGGATCTGCGACAGCGGCCTCCTCGCGGCCGGGGCGGCGAGCGTCGGACCGGTCGGCTGATCCAGGTCGGGCAATGGATCGGGATCGCCATCCGATCACCCTTCTCGAAGTCGCTCGTCGATGAGTTCCTGAAGCCTGGAGGCGATCTCCGGAGGCAGGCGACCGCACCAGTTTTCGTCGATGAGCCCGACGTCGAGCAGGTCCAAGAGATGGACCTTGTCCTTGAGCCGGAAGGAGGTCAAAGTCATGCGCGCCAGGGCATCCAGGGTGGGCACGGGAAAGTCGGGCCTGCCTCGGCCTCCGCGACATCGGGAGTGGGCAGCAGGTATTCCTCGCACCTTCTCACCGGTGAACACGATTTTGGGCGGCGCTCCGAACCGACCCCTCCGGACCGCCCAGGAAGAGTCGATGCCCGAGACATTCGGATGGAGAAAACCGATGGACTGGAGCACGTCGACGACGCGGGGAAATCCCCGCGGCGGACCATTCGGTCAACGTCCTTCGTATTCCGGACGGCTTCCTCCTCGTTCCCGGCTACCTAGAAAGCCGTTTGCTTTGTCCATCCAGGTCCAGCCCCGGGTCAACGGCCTGTCCCCTCGGGCCTTCAGGATTGGTCCGGTCGAACTCATCGACGGCGACCACAACGGCACGGCAGGCGGTAACGCCATCGCCATCCTCGTCAGGAGCGGAGTGAGCATCGCCGCGATCGCATCAGCGAGTATGGTCGGGCAATTCTTCGGGATCCTGGCCGTTGTCGATGATCTGTGGGAGCAGGGCGAGATGCTAAACATGTTACCCGCCTCAAATCAGCCGGATCTCCGGATTTCAAACCTCTCTCTGCGTTCATGATGAGGATGAGCTGCTCATCGCCGTCATCTGGCCAGAACTCCATGCGGAAGACCTACGTGCCGGACCAGTCTCCAAACCTACTCGACTGGTTCGCCGGGATCCAGCAGATAAACACAGGTTCCCCATGATGATGACGGTAGAGTTCCATCAGCCGCGTATCGGACGCGATACAGGGTCCCGGCCGCCGGCACAATGTTCCGCGTAAACGAATCAACGGCCGCCTCATCATGTGCCGGCGGGGCGCCGGGATATGACGCCTGCAGGTAACTCAGGACGCGGTTCCGGCCCCGGTCGTCTCCGGACTCCACGGATAGATCTTGCCATCCGCCTCGATCAACTTTGCGTCCTTTGACCAGCAGGTGGAAAGCGCGTACTCGACTTCAACCGGCAGGTCGCATCCCAGGACCGCCTGCATCTCCGAGCAGAGAATCTCGACGATCTGATCGATCCCGGCCTTTGACACGAACCCTCCCTCATCGGGTAGCTCGATCAGGACCTCGTCATGGACGAAGGCGATCACGCGAAAACCCTCACGGATGAGCCGGAAGAGGCCCAGCTTGGCCCCGTCGGCGGCCAGGCCCTGGAACGGCGTGTTGCGGCACTGCGAGTAGCTGACCCCGCCGCGGATCCGGCCGGTCAGCGTGACGACCGCATTACCGAACAGGCGATTGCAGAGCTTCGCATTCCCACGGCGCTGTTCGAGGAGCGGTTTGATCTCGGGGTTGCGACACAGCCGGATCAACCCTCTCCACACCCCGCTGGGATATGAGGGGTTGTATGGCCTACCCTTTGAGTTCAGGGTCCTGCCACGGACGATGTTCCTGATCCCCAGGGGGATATAAGGGGCTCGCGTACCCTCACGATCGAAGGCATTCCAGACCTCGCCGACCGGAACGCCGAGATTGTGGGCCACGAGCGACATGCCGTCCTCATCGAGATAGATCCTGAGCTCGGGGTAGATCTCCTCGATCAGACGGGTCCGGAATGCGCCCGCCTGCTCGAGCGTCATGTCCACCTTGTAGGTGTGACGGGCGTAGGCGACGAGGCTCGCGGCGCCCAGTCCACCGGGCACGCCGAAGTTGATCGGCTTGGCGAGCTGGCGGGCCTCTTTGAAATGGTGCCTTCGCGCCTGCGTCTTGCCGTTGAGTTCGATCACGGTCTCATCATCCTTCCAGCCGAGGAATTCCTCGAACGGCACGCCCACGATCATGGCGGCCGTGTAGGCGTGCGGGTCTCGCCCGGTCCTGATCACGTTCGCCAGTTCGGAGCGGCCGTATACTTTCAGGCAATGGGCCGCGAGGGTCCGCAGCTCGATGAAGGAAAAGTCGACCGCCAGCAGGAAATGGCCAGGCGACGGGACGAACGCCTGCCGGAACTGGTCATCACGCGGGATCTGCTGGACGTTCGGCCTGCTGCAGCCCGTCCGGCCGGTGCGGAGCAGGTGGCGATACCGCGGGTGCACGACCGGCTCGCGCAGGGCGGAGAAGAACTGGCAGAGCTTGGCCAGGTCCTTCATCGCGAGCCAGTTCTCGAGGAACGGGTGCCGATGGGCATGCTCGGCCCAGACCTTGCTTGAACTCTGGAGCTTGCCAGTCCGCTCGGTCGTAGGGATTTCGAGCTCCTGGCCGGTCGCCTCGCGGATCTCGTCGATCACGCGGCGAAGCTGCCGTTGCAAGACCTCCTCCGAGATCGAAGGCACGCCGTTCTGGGTGCGGCGGAGGCCCGTCTCGCCCGTGGCCGGATCCCGGCTGGTCTTGAACAACTCGGGGCAGATCGCACGCAGTCCGGTCACCGCGGCTTCGAGCCCGACCCGGAGCGATGTTTCGGCCGATCGGACGCGATCGAGGTCCAGGTGCATGCCGTGGCGCTCGATGCAGGCCAGGGCGACCGCGCCCTTGACCTGGATGGATTCCGAGAGTGCCCCGTGCCGCGCGAGCACGTCGTCGGCCAGCGCCGTTCCCTCGCCCCCGAGCTCCATCATCAGACGCTGGGCCTCGAGCAGCATCGGCCTGAAGGCGTGGAGAGTGACGATCGCGTCCTTGATCGCGTAGTCGAAGAATCCGTCCTCGACCTGGTCCCAGTCAACGCCGATGAGCTCGCCGAACCGCATCCGGAAGGGATCCTCCTTGCTGATCTCCATGCGCGCGTAGGCCCGCGCCATGTCGGCCAGGCTGCGGGGCCTGGGATCGGCATCCTGGCGGGCCAGTTCGATCAACTGGCCCATGATCATCGTGTCGTGCATCCGGTTCCCCTCGCACGCGTCCCACCAGGCCTTCCTGGCTTCCTCCTCGCCGCGTTCCTGCAGGTGGTGGTCGACGACCCAGAAATCGAAGGCGACGTTGTGGATGACATAGCGGGCCCGCGGATGGGCCAGGATGAACCGGCCGACCTGATCGGGGTGGATCACGGCGCTCGCCTCGTCGCCTGCACAGACGGTGGCCAGGGCCAGCCGCGGGATTTGCCGGTCGCTGTCCTTGAGGACCTCGGTCTCGGTGTCGAAGGCCAGGTACCCGCGATTCGCAAGGGTCCGGCCCGACCATGGCTTCTCGAAGGGGAACTCCCGATCCCCGATAGGCACGATGCACCTCGTCGATGTGGCGATGCTCACGATAGCTTCCTCGTCGAATGATATGGGACAGGATAGATCTCGCCCGCGGCCAGGACCACAGGCCACGTCCGACCCGGTCGCCGGTCCCGGTTGCCAGTCAGGCGAATCGGGTCCAGTTGGGCTACCCACCCAACCGGACCGATTCCCGCAACTACAATTGAGCCAATGGTTTACACAGTAAATCCGTGTCCAGTTGGGAAATTGGGTAATTCCAGGGGGAAAAGAGTCCAGTTCCGGGGCGGTACGCCGCCTGCAGGGGGTAACCAGGCATCGTCCGCCCTGGTCGGCGGTTCCGGGCGCCAATCGGGCAAGTTGGGTCCAGTTGGGCTGCCTACCCAACTGGAGTGAACTACGTAAGTCCAATAAATTCAATGACTTGCGTCTTGTCTCCTTGTCCAGTTGGGAAATTGGGCGATTGCAGGGAAAAAGCGTGCAGTTCGTTCCCTACTTGTAGACCGCCTGCAGGGGTGTAATCTGGTAGAGATAGTATATTATATTATTTATAATATAAATAATACTTTATATTATCTCAAAACCCCTTATATATACCTTATTCCCCAGGTATATACCCTTCATACCCAGGAGGGGGCCGGTAAGGCCGTCCCGGTAGCTCCCCATCTTCCTTTCCTTCTGGAGCGACCCAATTTCCCAACTGGACCGAGGTGTCAATTCTAAACCATTGGAATTCAGGCACTTGCGGAATTCGGCGAGTTGGGTGGCTCTGCCCAACTGGACCCAACTCGACCCAACTGGACCGGCCGGGTGACGAACCAGGTCACCTTCCGGTTGTTCTTCGCTCGGCGTTCCTCCAGCCGGCCATAGCCCAGGTCGGCCAGCTCCTTCATGATCGCCTCGGCCTCGCTCCGGCTCCGGATGCCGGCCACCTGGCTGCGGGCCAGTTCGCTCGTGTGGAACTCGGTCTTGTTGTGCCCGCGGATCCAGGAGATCACCTTCTGGATCGGGCCCAGCTTCTTCGGGAGCCGCAGGTGGGCGTAGACGGCCCGGGCGTGGGACTTGAAGTAGGCGATGAGCCGGAAGGCCCGATCGAGGCTCTCGGTGTCCACCTCATCGCGGAGCCGCTCCCCGCAGGCGGCCCGCAGCAGGTGGACGATCAGGGCCAGACGCGCCGCATAGGCCACGAGCTTGGACCACGGGCCGACGAGGTAGTCCGGAAAATCGGGTTGCTCGGTCTCCGCGACGTGTTCGTTGTACCACGCCTCCCATGGCTGGCAGGCCTCGGGCGCCAGGTCGAGAATCCGCGACGTCGGGAAGTCCATCTCGTCCCGATCCATCTCCAGGCCGTACAGTGCCTCGACGGCGTTGCTCCAGAGCTTGCGGGTCTCGGGCCTGATCCCCTCCCAGGTCCAGTAGCGTCCCCTGACCGGCCGGGGAAACGAGGAGAGGATCCGATGCATGAAGCCGTCCTCGCCGTCATTGCCGTCGTCGAGGGCGGCGAGCTTGGCCGGGGGGATGCAGCCGATGACGGAGACGAACGGGTCGGTGACGATCAGCGGCTCGTCGAGCTCGCCCTTGCGGTCGATCTTCGTCGGCTCGCCCGACCAGAACGAGAGGAAGACTTGCCGGTCCGCCCCTCGCCCGGACCGGTACTGGTTGAGCGACAGCACCCAGCCGGTCAGCTCGTCGCGGATCATCAGGACACCCGCGGAGCCTGGGACAGGACCTGGGCCAGCGATTCGACGGTCGCATTCTCGACGTACACGTGGCCCATTACCGGCTTGGTCGGCCTTTCGAATCCCGGCGGCAACGGGTCCTTGGTTTTCAACGCAAGACGCCGCCGGTGCTCGAACCCCTCCATGTCGGCCACGTACCGCAGACGAGCCTCGTGGTAGCCCGCCATCAGGCGCCTCTGCTGCTCGTAGACCGGGTCACAGACCAGGCGCAGGGCCGGCGACTTGACCGAGCCGGCCGCCGCCACGATGGCGGCGTAGATTCGCGCGCCCTCCTCGTAGCCGCGTCGAATCCTGAGCCGCCTGGTGTTGCCGATGGCCGCCGATGCCACGGCCAGCATGGTCACGCCGAGGAAGTTGACCGGACATTGCAGAGCCCGGGCCGCCTCGGTAGCGAACTGGCGAAGGGGGGCCGGCAGGCAATCAACCGGGAAGGGGGCGACCTCGTCGGCGGGATCCTGAGGAAACCACCCGTCGTCGGCATCGTCGTCGGGCTGGCCCGCGGCCGAGGTGCCGATCTCCTCGATCCTGGCGAGGACCTCCTGGCCGGTCACGATCGCGGGCTGCTTGCCGGCGGCGAGCAGGTCGTCGATCCCCTTGCCATCTCCCTGTTCCCAGGTCTCGAGGCGGACCTCGTACTTCAGACGGATCAGCTCCCTCACGCACGCGGCGAGGGCCGCCGCCACGCCCGGCTTGGTCTGGGCGTCCATGTCGAACGCGACGTGGACGATCCTCGCGCCCATGGCCTCGAGGATCGGGAGACACGACTTCCACTGATCGACGCCCGGGACGCCGATCGTCGGCATGCCCGAGCGCGCGAAGGCGATGTCGGCCTTCAGCTCGCCCTCGGTCACCCGGACGACCTCGGCGCGGGCCGGCATGCCGAGCGGGACGTGCGGCGGCGAGCCGGGCGAGGGGCCGCCCTGATCGGAGCTGGAGATCCAGGTGTACTTGGCCCCGCCGCTCGACTCGTCGGCGCGGAGCTTCAGGGCGACGATCCGGTTCTGGGCATCGCGGACCGGCACCAGCAGGCCCTCGCGGTCGGAGAACTGCAATCGACCGTTGCGGATCCGGACCCCAGGCACGCGCTCCAGGCTCGCGTTATCGAGCTCCTGCTTGAGCCGGCCCATGGCCTGGCGGATCTCGTACTTTCCGAGGCTTCGATAGCAGCGGCGGCCGATCTGTTCGTCGCTCAGCCCACGCCGCTGGAGATCCTGGCGATGGGCATCGGCGAGGCTCAGGCCAGCCAGCAGCTTGCCATAGACCTGGTCGCACAGGTCGGCATCCGCCGGCTTGGCGAGCTCCGTAACGCGGTCGGGCCCGTCGCCCCGAGATTTGGTCTCCGGAGGCGGTTCGACGGTTCTGGGGGCTCGCGGCGCCTGGTTGACGATCTCGAAGTCCTCATCGACCTCAACGAGCTCGTCGTCGTCATGGAAGAGGCAGGCCATCGTCAGGCCGACCTCGGCGACGATGGACTCAGTCTTGCAGCCGGCGCTGCAGTGGATCAGCGTATTGGAGTCGTCGGGCAAGAGCTTGACGCAAAGGCTCGGTCCGTAATCGTCATGGGCTGGGCAGCGAGTTCGCCACTCTTTACCGGTCCACCGAACCTCGTCACGCTCCTTCAACTTGTTGACGAGCGTCAC
Organism: uncultured Planctomycetota bacterium; assembly: GCA_963845755.1. Classification (GTDB taxonomy): domain Bacteria; phylum Planctomycetota; class Planctomycetia; order Isosphaerales; family Isosphaeraceae; genus CAWJTV01. Next base: position 28,156 of record CAWJTV010000002.1, on the reverse strand, counting down.
GTACTTTGCTGGGCGTCTCAAGGGAGAATGCTCCAAGGAGTTGTGCAGACAAGTGATGCCAGGCCGGACGAGTCGCCCGGCCTGGCATTACCTATCTGCATCGATGAGTAGGATCAGATGGGATTGTCGTTGTTGATCTCAGCGACCGGCGGCGGGTTCACATCACCCGCGTCGGCGCCCAGGACTCGCCGGATCTGGTCGCTGTACTGGGCGTCCAGGCTGGCCAGGACGTCGCGGCGGACCCGCTCGCGGGTGCGCTCGCGATGGATCGACCACCGCTCGCGAGTCTGGCCCTCGTAGGTATCGTGCTCGCAGACTACATCGATTTCGTGGTCGAAGAGGTCGATGGCACCAGGAGTCTCGGGATCGAGGTACTCCAGGCCCGGCTTGTCGTAGCCGATCGCCTTGAGGTCGGCGAGCAGCCAGCCGATCGTCTTCGGCGTGATCGCCTTGCGATAGGTTCGGCTGGCCGTCGGACAGGACAGGAGTTCGCCGGTCGTCGGGTCGTATTGACCGACGATCTCGAAGTTGAGGAACACCGTCGGATGCTGCTGGCCGGCCTGGGACTGCTCCACGCCGTAGTCGCGGATTCGGCCGCGGTACTTGCCAGGGTCGATCGACATGGAAGGGATCACTCCGTAACAGGGTTCGAGTCGTTGATGAGGACGTCCGCGACGGTCGCGGAATCGGAGGTTGTCGGGGTGGCCATTTTGGCCGTTTTCATCGCGGTGGCCAGGTGGAGCCAGGCCTCGGCGGCACTGCGGCCGCCGTCGATTTCTGCGGGCAGACCATGGCGATTCTTCGCGTCGAACGCCGCGGTCCGCTGCGTGTAGATCTTGCGTCGGCTCCCGCCCTTGCCCTTGCCCTTGAGGTCGGCGCGGTCGGAGTCGACGAAGGTCTCGTAGTTAAGAAAAAGGACGGCGTCGGCCCACTTGTGTGTCAGCGCCCAGGTCTTGGCATGGAGGTCGGGCACGAACCGGTCGTAGTCGGCACCCTCGGGGTTCCGGTACGTCGCGATCCGGCTGTGGGCCAGCGTGATGATGCCCATCCGCTTGACGGCCCTCAGACGATCGACTCGATGGAGGAACTCCTGCCAGTCCGCCAGGGCCACGTCGTAGCCCTGGTTGAACGACGTGAATCCATCCCGACCCCAGCGACCTCCGTAGTCTCGCCTGCAGACATGCTGATGACAGAGTCGCTCGGCCCCGTTCACGGTGTCGATGACCAGCGTCCGGTAGTCGTGCGTCTGGTCGTTCAGCACGGCGATGGCGTCGAGCAACTCGGACCATGTCGTGACCTCCGGAAAATGGGGCGTCGGCGGGATGCGGCCGGCGTCCAGTAGCGTCAAGAGCCCCGTCTCGTTCTGAGTCATCAGAAAGACGGGTTTCGGGGCCGCGGCCCCGAAACTAGATTTGCCGATGCCTTCCGTCCCGAAGATCACGAGACGGGAGGGCAGTCCACTACCGGCGGTTTCGATGTCCGCGAGGCCGAGCTTCCGGCCCGGTGGCGCGTAATGGTGTTGGGTTCAATGCGCTGTTCCTCATCGTCGGAAGGTGGGGATCGTCCGACGGTGGACCGGCGCATCCGGTCCTGGCCGCCGGCACCAAAGGGGACAGTGGACGGTTCGGGGCCATCTGGCGGATCGGCCAGGCTGCCGGCCGACGAGTCGGTCTGATCGAACCGCGTGACGACGGGGCCCGAGGCCGTCGACCGGATCGCCGCGAGGATCTGTCCACGATGCGTGATTATCACGTCCTCGGTCTGTCTATGGTCCGCGTCAGGATGACGCAACTTCTCGCACATTGCCCCGACCAGCTCATCGATCAGGATGGCCGGATCCCGGCCGGCGATCGGTGTACCCACGCCGTAACTGGTCGCCTCGAGTGATCCGTCAACCCAGTAGATGCAGGGCCTTCGGCCTCGTCGCGATCCCGGGATGCCGGTCACGATCGATGGCAGGGTGATCGGGTCGAACCTCGTCACGACTGGGCCGTCGGGACCGATGCGGACGATGGCAAGCAGCCGGCCGACAGCGAAAAAGGCTACGTCGTGTTGCCATCGCTGGGCGGGATCGGGATGCTCGAGCATCCGGCTGGCTGCTCTGATCGAATACTCCAGCGCGAGCTCCACATCCTGACCGAGGATCGGGATCTCGACGCCGTTGACCATGTCTCTGCTGTCCTCGTCGAGCGTCTGGAGGCTGATGCCCCAGTGCGCGCAACGCTCGAGCTCGCGCTGTTCAGCCGGCGTCAGACGATCCCGACAAATGAGCGGCCGCGTCATGGTATGCTCCTTGATGCTCCGTCTTGATGGTCGAACGTCGTGATCTTGCCCAAGGTAGGCATTGAGATCGCCCCACCCGAAAGCGAATGCAACGGCCATGCGGTCTGTCAGGCGACACATTTACAACGAGCTGCCGGAACCTGCCCAGGGGCCGTCCCGGCAGCCCATGATCGGACCAATTGCGGTGACTCAACCTGCCGCCCTCGGCTCGAAGACGCTCATCTGGCTGCGGTACCAGGAGCTGACCTGGGCGGGGGTCATGATGTCGAGCAATGGATTGTCGACGTGGGGAGTATCGTGGAGGTCGTCCTCGTCTTCAGCCGACGACGTCCTTGCGTCGTGCCAGGCCCGGACGATGGTTCCGGTCCGACGAAGTAGCGACATGATCTGGATGCGGAGGACCTTGTCAGAGTTGACCTGCATGTGTACAATTGGACTGTTCAAGTCGTTGATCTCCATGTTAGGTTGGTCGGTTCACTCTTCGCGGGGTGGCGACCGTCTTGACATCAGATCCCGAGACGATCGAGTTCGCGCTCGATCGTCTCTTCATTTCGAGACCGAGCCCGTTCGGTCAACGTCGGCGACTCCTGTGCGGCCCCGAGGCTGAGGCGCGAGAAGAATCTCGCAATCGCTTGTCTCGAGGTCGCGAGACGGGGCGTACGGAGCGACTCAAGTTTCAGCCCTCGCTGGCCGACTTGCATGTCGCGATAAACTTTTGCCACGTGGACCTTCCTCCCCTTCGAGTTCCGCGGGTAGTACCGCGTCGCCTCCTTGGGCGTAATCAGCTCTTCGAGTAATGGATCAATCAACTGGGCTCCTCCTCGCCGGGGGTGATCAGCCCGCGCATCCGGAGGACCTCCAGCACCGTGGGCAGGTAGTCGCGCGGAATCATGCGGCGATCCCCGACAATCGGGCATCGATTGACGTCCAGGATCCTCTTGTAGAGAAGGTCACTGATGTCGCGAGGCCGGATCATCTCGCCGGCCTGGGCCGAGAGTTCGTCTGCGGCATCAGTCACTGTGAGCTGTTGGCTCATATCCCCTCCTTCATGGTTGCGGCCGTCATCATCGCCCCTACGAATCGACATCCCAGAGCCGAAATTCCCTCGGAAAATTTTTTTTCGGGAGATGGCGATGGGAGCTGCTGGATCATTTACCCTCCCTCGAGGTTGTGGACGTCACCATCGCCACATTGCTGATCGACATCTCATTGCAAAGTTCCTGCAAGGTGTGGCGAGGATATTCCCGAAGGTTCAGTTGGTGCTTCCCGTGGCGGTGACCGTCATCGCCTCCACCATTAACTGGACGACTCGCCACGGAACTCTGCAATCGAAAACTCTCTCTCTTGCGGATCGTTGACTTGCCCTGCTTCGCGGCGGCGGCCATCGCCGCGACCTCCGTCTATGGAATAGGCGCAACTTCTCGGCTCACTTTGCTACCCTCGATGATTTGGCCGGGTAATTGCCGAAATCCTGTTCGTGAGGCTCGTACTACCCGCTTTAGTCCAGTCCCAGTTTTCGATGGCCCCCGTCGCCACGATCTTCCTCTCAAGCACGGTGCGACATTCTGGGTAGCTTTGTTACCTTCCTTGATAGCGTCTTGGTGTAACGGAGTTTGGCGGAGATGTGGAACCTTCCAAGGCGGCCCGGCTCGCGCCGGCTGCGACAAGGGGGGGACGGCGACGGTATGGGCGACGTTACCGAGGGTCAGGGAGACAACATGATGATAGGTCGGGCGAATCCGCGCCGGTTCGGGGGAGCGAAGACGTCGTGGGGGTATGTCGTGGCGATACCGGATGTGATCTATGCCGCGGCGTGAGCTCGCACACCGCGAATGCCACAGAACCACACGGACGTCCGCGCAGACAGGGACTTGCGCGTCCGTTCAGTTAGGGCGACCTAGGGTGACTCCGCGTGCGATATGGGGGTGCTGTGTCCACCCTCTCGATTGCAAGGAAAGATGCTCACTCCTGCGGACGTCAAAATGTCTCGGGAGAGCGCTTGGCCCCCGTTACACTTGTTGCACGTCCTCCGATCCCCCGGAGACCTTAAGATCGAGTACCCACTTCGGAGGGGCGTTTCCAACTGGAACATAGGAAACGCCAGAAGATCCGTTTGGATTCACAATTGTAGATTCCAAATATTTCGCTGTCTCGCGCATGCTTTTCTTAGCGATGCGATCGATCGCGTCCGTGATCGCTTTTCCCACCCTGCTCCTCACCGACCCCACAGGATTCTTCCCCTCGTTGAGATCTTTGAGATCATCGGGACCGATCTCGTTCAGACGCGAGAAATCCGCCTCTAACAGTGGCGATTGTAGCAGTTCATCGATAATGGCTACCTTTGTATGAGTCCCATACGTCAAGGATCCTCGAATACATTGAAGTAACTCTATGCAGTCTTTCTCATGGTCGATCGCCGTGTTCTCTGACGGGTTTTGTAGATATTCCCGATATCCCTCCTGGAGTTGTCGCAGCGCGTTGATTATATTACGAATTCCTGTGCGATCAAATACCTTCAATTTCGACCAGTCTCGGCGCTTGCCTCCGATTTCGCTTGCGATCATTTCGTTCCGTCGCCTTGTCGAGCTATCGGGACCCGGATCGAGGGCCTCGACAATCTCCCCAGGAGAGAACCCTTGCTCTTGCCCTTGATTTTTAATTAAGAAATTAATGATTGCGAATCCATTAAACGATTTTCTGATAGGGAAATGACCTTTTTCCTTGCCCGCGGAAGAGCTATAGACGACAAGCCACTGGTCCTGATGAAGGCAAAATGCGAATTCATAATCCTCGGGATTCGTCGATGCCTCTCTTTTGCCGGTGGGTCCTGTGGGCGGTCTCTGTTTCGGAGGCATTCCCCCATTCTCTTCCACATGCGTGCCTGCAAGGACAGAACAGATCTCTGCTTGGAGAGCCTGTAAGAGAGTGAACTGGAGGGGGAATCGTTCCAGCCCTCGCGGAACCTCTCCCCTGATGTTGTCTAGTTCATTGAATAGTGCAACGAAGAAGGTCTGCGGCCCCTCCGCGATCCAAACCGGCTCCAGTTCGACGATCCTACTAAGCAATGGCATGTCTCGAAGCACGTCGGCCGGAAGCCCCTTCGCGGCCTCCGCCAAGCATGGCATGTTAGTATTTTGATCAATGGATTTAGGTAAGTCCGGAATTCTTTCCATGGCCAGCTCGTAATCGCCAATAGCCAGGCCGACCCGACAATAGCGAGTGAGTATGTTCTCGGATTCGAACGCTGTTTCGACTAGATTTTGAAGCCTCTCCCACTTCTCTTTGTACGGGGGATCTGACTGTGAGAGGAGTCTTTGCTGACTCGGATCCATCTTCCACCAGGATTCGATCGTGCTCTCCGGAAGAAGTTGAAACGAATGAAGAATGTCTAGGATGTCGACGTAATTGTGCGGAGCTATGGCATTCCCACAGACGATCCGCGCCCGATCGATCTCCTCAGCCGCGAGCCATGGACCGTCCTCGAGTCCGGAGTCACAGTCGATGGTCTTTACATCAATGAAGTAACCAGTCCAGAATAATTCATGCCATATCCATAGTGTACGACTCCGGTATCCCAGGAAATAAGCCGCCACGGCCTTTTGATCGCGGGATGGATTGAAGAACTCGCTCATGCCAATTGTTCCACGACGCCGACAGCAGATCCGGGAGGGACGAACAGGATTATATAGATGCGAACGGCCGTTGCAAGTACCCGCTGTTCGGCGATGGTTTGAGGGCTGCATTGGAGGTAGCCGTGCATCGGGAGTCAGGTTATGGCTCGCGATGATGCGATACCCGGCAGTGCCGAAGTCGAGATGTCGTTAGGATAGGTGCTTGGATGGAGCTGCGATACCTCGCGGAGGGATTCAAAGGAACTCTCGCGATGAGCCCTTGGTCTGCCTCGTCGCCATTTCCGATGTCGAAGACTTGTGCAATACCGTTAGATAGAGAGATGGCGATTGATTTCGTCAATGAATCAATGAACACTATCCGGTAGGCGGATCACCGGGTCGGACAAAGGCTATTGAACGGACAGTCTCGTAGTTCGATCATGTAGACACCCTGCGCCTTCTTCGAAATCGACGGGCGACCTGCGGCCCGGGATTCCTCCGTTGAGTCGTTCGGATCTCAACTCTCGAACAACGAACAAGCGGAGCCGACCGAAGTCCGGAGATACCGAATCGCTCGCTTGGAAGATGGGAGGGGCTCACCCGACCGCCGCCCGGTGAGCCCTCCAGAGCCGGCGCTGTCCCGGAATCGGCAGTCTCCAGCGACCTCCCCTCAGGACGAGCACTCTCTGACACTGGTATCTGATTCGTTCCCGTCAAGCGGGCTAAAGACATAGCGAACATGCGGGTTCCTACCGTGGGTCCAGCGACGGCTACCGCCCGACAGCCGCAGGCGGAGGTCCTGTGTCTCGGTCGGTACGTCGAACGTCTCTTCGAGATATCGGCTCAGGGTGACGCCGATGGCCCGCTCTCGACCCTTCTCGGTGTCTCGCTCCGTGGCCAGGAACAAGGTCCTCGCGAGACCCAGCTCGACGGCCTTCGCAGCCCATTCCGAGGGCCGGAGTGGGCTGCCCACAGCGGACGCCCCCAGGATGCCCAGGGCCTCGTGTAGCGGATTGTCCGCCGTCCTGCGACGCTGTCGGTTGCCGAGGAAGTCCGCGAAACCGTTGACCATCAGGGTGCCTCCGACCGTCCGAGCCCAAGGCGTCATGGGATGATTGGCCGTCTCGTCCCGCGGCATCCCGGCCAGTCGCCACCGCTCGATCATGCCACGGAGTTCGGCCTCGATGCGATCCCGATTCTGGGGGAGGAATTCGAGCTTCGGGTTACCTATGGACGACTTGCGATCATGGATGCTCCCACGGGGCGACAGATGAATCGGCAGGGATCGGTTGTGGAGGTCCTCGCTCAGGCTCCCATCATTGGTGTTCAGGAGTGCCACGAACCGGTTGACCATCGCAATTGGATCCCCGGCGCCCGGCGATGCAAGGATGAGCTCCGGATTCATTACGAAACTCTCAATGAAAGCTGAGCGGATGAACCTACCCCGTCCACCGGCGCTGTCCAGTCGCACGTTGTCGAACAGGACGACGCTGAGGTCGGGATTCATCCGGACCTGTCGCTGGAACTGATACTGCATCGGCCAGTCCACGTTCTGGTAGGGGATATCCGCCTTGTCCGTGCACCCGCGGATCATCTCGGCGATCGTCCCCTTGCCGGCGTGACTCCTCGTCGCCGTGATGACCACGATCGGCTTCTCGCCGGGCCAGTGATTCCGCAGGAGGACCGTCAGGGCCGCTGCAACGGTGTTCGTCCGATCGGCATTCGTCGCGAAATCCATGACATCGAGGAACTGGTTGATCGTCTCGAGCGATCCGACCACGTCGGGGGCAGGACCTACGTGGAGGATCCGACCGCCCGCTCCCCGATCGTGGTAGCCGGGCTGGGCCGGCGTGAAATCCTCGAAGTAGGTCGATCGCTGGATGATCCCGTCAATCGGCCGGAAACAGCCCAGGAAGACCTCGCTCCGGAGGGCGGCGTTCAGGATCGCGGCGTCCGGGCATCTCGGACTTGACCTTGCCGTCTTTCTCGACACGCATCGGGATGCGATCGGCGATGAGTGGGGCCAGTTCCGCCGCCCTCGTGATCCGGCGTGTCTTTCCATCGTCGAGCACCTGGATCAGGCCGAGGCCCCTGCTGCCGTCGCGAAAAAGGTCTTCGTGGCGCGACAGTCGCCGGCCGAGTCGCCGGAAGTTCCACCGGGATCCCCGCTCGATCCTCCACACGAGGATCCTCGGCGTGCGTTCGTCGTCTCTCTCCTGGTGAGACCCCTTACAACCCCTTACGCCGCCAGGCAATTCGCCTTCCAGGCCGACCATCGTCACCCCCCTTCATCGATCCTGGGACTTCACGACGCCTTAGCGCGTCGTGCAGAGGACGACACCGCGCGTCCTCCGAATAAGGGGTGCTACAATCTGCGTCGCAATGCTACGAATCGCGTGGCAGTCGATTTTTCCTCGTCCAAGGTGATCCGGAACCGTGTGCTCCGACCGCCAGATTGCATTGAGCCAGATCTCCGATGTCGCAGGCAACTCAACCGATCTCGGCCATGACTGCATGTGCCTTGGCCAGGTCCCGTCTCCGCGTAGATCTGCGTCACGTCGGCCTTTGCGTGGCCCAGGACGACCTGCGACGCCTCCAGGCCAAACCGTGACCGGATCGTCGTCGCGGCCGTATGCCGGAGCTGCAAGGGCGACCACCGCTGCTTCCGCCGCCATTCCTTGAGGTCGAGCCGCTGATCGGCCGTCAGCTTCTTCGGCTTGATCTTCGACAGTTGAGGGTGGGGGAAGGCCCGATTGCAGGCCCGGATGACGGCCTGGCGGTAGGTCCGCCGGTCGTAGTGATCGGCGTGACCCTGCCCCGGTCGGTCCTTGGACCGCCTGGCGACCTCCGAGGGCGTGGGCTTCGACTTCCGCGTTCCGGGCCCGCTCCGCATGGTGGGCCTCGACCACGTCGCGCGGGTCGAAGAGGTACGCCTGCGGATCGGCCTTGAGGAATGGCCTGAGGATCTCCTGGGCCTTCGGCCCCACGATGATGACGCGGTCCTTGCCCCGCCAGGCGGTCTTGTGCCAGGCCGGGCGATACTCCCAGTTCGGCTCGCCCGGCGTCAGGTCGCAGCCACGCATGATCATGACTTCCTCGGCCCGGCAGCCGGTCAGGAGCTGGACCCGGACCATGGCGGCGACGACGGGATTGAGGTGGGGCAATGTCGCCTCGACGCGATCGATCGGGACCGGCTTGACCCCTGCCGGTTTCCTTCGCATTCGACCGGCCACGCTGGAGCCCGGGAACCGTCTCCAGGGCCTGGAGGACCGGCGCCGAGATCAGCTCGACCGAGACCGCCCACCGAAAAACCCGGCGGATCCGGTTGATCCGAGCGTTGATGGTCGTCCGGCTCAGGCCGGCCTCGATCATCTTCTCGCGGATCGGCCCGGAGGGCGACCGGGCCAAACTCGGAGGCCCGGAGGTGGCCATACAGCGCCCTGAGTGGATGTAAGGCGTGGCGCAGGTTGAGCAGCTCGCTCGTGGCGGACTTCTCCCTGGGCTGGCCGTAATGCTGCTCGGCGTGCTTCCAGAAGGCAAGGACCAGGGCATTGACCGTGAGGTCGCTGGAGGCGGCCCGGTCCTTCTGTTGTTCCATGAGCCGGCCCTGGTGGGCGGCCAGTTCGTCGATGATCCGTGCGTACTCGGCCTTCGACTCGGGCGAATCCCACTTACCAAGCAGGATCTCGCGGCGTCGTCCGCTGGCCATCGCGGACGGTGACGCAGGCCTGACCGGAAGAGTGACGGCGGTAGGAGGGGGGAGTTCCCCGACGGGTGCGTGCCACGCCAATACCTCATGTCGCTGGGGAATGCAGAACTATTCTGCATTCCGGCGGGTCTGGCGCCGCACTATCCGACCGGGATAGGTAACCTCAAGTTGAGGTTTCGGCAGGAGTTATGTCGAGAGCGGGCGAGGGGATTCGAACCCCTGACGTCCAGCTTGGGAAGCTGGCATTCTACCACTGAATTACGCCCGCAAGTGCTTAATCTGTAAGGACTTACGTCAAATGCACAGATGCTTTTCTCGGCTTGGTTGCCACACCTGTTGCCACCGTCTTTCGAGCTCAAATCGATTCTAACGGCTGGCATCCTACCGGCCAAGAGGGGAGCGGCGGGATCAGGGCGAGAGGGTGGAAGACGCGGTTCGCGCGGCGTTCGATCCCTGGTAAGCTGTCAAGGTGAGTTTCCCAGATTGTCTATCACCCGAAGTCCAAGGAGGGACCTCCGATGCCTTTCCAGAAGTCACCATCGATGGATCGAGACGGCGTCGAGCGGCTCGCCGAAGGGTGGGGGAAAGTCGTGGCCCGGCGCAGTCCACGATGAGGTCGGGCCCGAGTTGGATCTCGACGCCGACGACATCGAGCAGATGGCCATCACCGCCGCCCGCGCCGTCGCTCGGGGCACCATCGCCGATCTGCTGGAGCGGAAGGCCGCGCTGCTGGGGCCCGAGCAACCCTGCCCGACGTGTCAGCGGCCTTGCGCCGTACAGCGCGAGCCGCGGGCCATCGACTTCTGGGGCGGCGCGGTCACCTACGCCGAGCCCCAGTGCCACTGCCCGGCCTGCCGCCGGGATTTTTTTCCCTCGCGCCCGGCGCACGGCTGACGTCCCATGACTACAGCCCCTCGGTAGTCCGCAAGATCGTCCGTTCCGCCACCCGCGAGCCCTCCTTCCGCGAGGCAGCCGAGGCCGTCGCCGAATTGGCCGAGGTGGACATCAGCGGCCGGCAACTCGACCGCATCGCCCGCGAACTCGGCGAGCAGTTGCGGTCCCAGCGGGATGAGCCGGTGGACCGCTTCCAGGCCGGCACGCTCGAGCCGCGCGTCGCGACACGGCCAGCCCTGGCGGTCGTCGAGGTCGATGGCGGCCGGCTCCAGATCCGCGGCGCGGGCCAGGGGCCGGGAGCCCACCAGGCCGCCTGGCACGAGGACAAGATCGCGATCCTGGCGACGATGGCCCCTGTCGTCTCCGAGTGCGACCCCGAGCCGGAATTGCCCGCCTGTTTCCGCGATCGGGCCTACGTCGAGAAGGTCATCGGGGCCATCGGCGGGACCGGACCGATGGGCCCGCCGGCCCCCGAGATCCAGGAGCCCGCCGTGCTGCCGATCCCGGCCGTCGCCGAGGCCGCCGAGCCGCGCGGTACGCCGGAGCTATCGGTGCGCACCTACGTGGCCACGACCGCCCCGGTCGATCGCTTCGGGCCGATGGTCGCCGCCGAGGCCCGACGGCGGAACTTCGCCGCGGCCGCCGCCCGGGCGTTCTTGGGGGACGGCTCGGCCTGGATCTGGGGGCTGCACCGCCGCTCTTTCCCGACCTTCGTGGCGATCGTCAACTTCCTCCACGCCCTGGCCCACCTCTTCACGGCGGCCCGGGTCATGGTCGCCGACACCGAGGGCCGCTGGGAGTCATTCCAGGCCTGGGCGGAGGCCTGCTGGAACGGGCGGGTCGATCGGGTGATCGCGGAGCTTCGCACCTGGTGTGATACCCAGATCGCCTTGTGCGGGTGCCCGCTGGAAAGGCTAGCCGACGACGACCCCCGGAGGATCGTCGCGCGGGTGCTGGGCTACCTGGAAGACAACCGGGAGCGGATGGACTATCCGCGCTATCGTCGCGAGGGCCTCCCGTGGACGACCAGCCACGTGGAGTCGACGGTGAAGATATTCAACCGCCGGGTGAAGGGGTCGGAGAAGTTCTGGAGCGAGGCCGGTGCCGAAGCGATCCTCCAACTCCGTGCGGCCTTCCTTTCCGAAGATGGCCGCCTGGACCGCCACCTCAAGGAGCGGCCCAGCAGCCCGTTCCGCAGCTACAAAGCCAGGAAGACTGGGGAAGCCGCGTAACTCGTCAGAAAAACGAACCGCGTCTTCCACCCAGGGCGAGAATAGGACCGACAACTTCCTTCTACGAATAACGATCAGGTATAGTGTACGTCCGTGTTGATCGGGCATCGAGCCGGTTGATATGCTATGATTTTGTTCACAGTTCAAGTCCACCGGTTGCGAGAAACCGCCTATGCCCACGCATGACGAGATCCTGAAGCAGTTCAACCGGTCAGGTTATGGATTCCAGCTCCGCGTTGAGCAGGAGGTCAACGCTACGGTCCAAGAGCATGGATGGACGGTTGCGAGCCGCGAACAGCCCTGGGCCATCCCGGACGGAGCATCCGGATTCATCGACTTGGTCTTGACGCACCACCATCTCACAACATGCCGCTTGGTGGTGGAATGCAAGCGGATCAGAGCGGACGACGCCCGACAATTGAATTGGCTCTTCCTCCTGCCGGGACACGCTCCGACACAAACCGACGTCTGCTCGTGCCTGGAGATTGAGGGAAACGGCGATCGCACGAAGTCTCCTCCGGAATGGCACGATGTGCGCGTCTGGGAGGACGTGCGCATCTCCCCTGCGTCCTACCAGTCCGAGTTCTGCGTGATGCCGAGCGATGAGCCGCGGCGCACGCCGATTCTGGAATCGCTTGCGGTAGAGTGCCTACAGTCGGTGGAGGGCCTGGGTAACGAGGAAGTGAATGTCATGAGCCAGGGATACGCCCAGCACCTGCGACTGTTCATCGTGCCGGTGGTCGTGACGAATGCGGCGCTGACAATCTGCCGTTTCGATCCGGCGGCGATTCGAGTTGAGGACGGAACGCTCGCCGCCGCCAATGCGGTCACCGAGACCGTCCCTTTTGTCCGCTTTCGCAAGAGCTTGGCCACGGCGATGCCAGAGAGCCGGTTCCGAGACCTCAGAGCGGCCAACCGGGCTCGTGAACGCACGGTGTTCGTTGTGACGGCGGCGCATCTGACGACGTTTCTGAACGGCTGGGGTATCGATCCACTTGACCGGTTCAACGGGTTTGCCATTCAGCGCGGCCAGATGCCGATATGATGTGTCCTGAGAATGTTCTGATAAGGATGAGGTTCCAACGAGTGATCGACCACCCCGGCCAAGCGCCGGCGTTCTTAATTGCGCTGGTGGTCCGTCACACGTAAGTCTTGAGGTTCGGAGACGGAGGTCTCCTTTCGGTTTGGCTGGGTTCGACCGGAAATTCAACGCCCCATCATCGTAGGTATGACGGCTAGCGCTGACGGTATACGGAGAACAAGGCGACGGCACCGCGAATCTACCGATGCGAGTGGTTGCCTGGTAGACTAGAAAAATGGCTGTGCGCGGTGCGATTGGTCTGAGGACGTTACATGCCGTCGAACTCCCTGCGCGTCTGGCGGACAACCCGTGCCCGAGCCTTGGACGAGATGGCAAACGCTCACGCATCCATCGGCGGGACGGGGCCGGGCAGGCGCTACGCGACCCAACAGGTCAACCAGGCGTATGCCGTGATGGTCGCCTCTCAGTTCCAGGGATTCTGCCGGGACCTCCACACGGAGAGCGTCACAATCCTCATCGATTATCTCAATCCGCCCGCCCTCGTGACGCAGATCGTTCGCAATCGGTTCGTCGAGGGCCGCCAGTTGGAGAGCAGGAATGCCCAGGCCGGCAGCCTCGGTTCCGACTTCGGTTGGTTTGGCGTTGCGTTCTGGGACGAGGCCAATAGCCTTCTCGCGGACAACAAGGCGGCCATGAAGGAACTGGGAATTCTCAACGATTGGCGGAACGCGATCGCCCACCAGAATTTCACGACGGTGAGCCCGGGAGCGCCACCCAACCTCACGCTAAACGAGGTACGCCGATGGCGGAGACTGTGCAACCGCCTGGCACGCACGTTCGATCGCGTGATGCGGACATACCTGGGAAGCCTAATCGGGGGCCCGCCGTGGCCCACATGAGGGCTAGCTTATGAGTGACAAAAAGAAAAAGAAAAAGAAAAAGAAGCCGCGTTTCCGAGTGGGCGACCCGGTCTCCTTCCTCTACGGGCCGCGCCGGGTCTCCGGCAAGGTGATCGAGGACCGCGGCCCCCTAGCAGCGCACGGCCGGCGGATCTACCTCGTCCAGCCCGTGATCGGCCAGGACGAGCCGACAATGTTCGAGGTGCCGGAAGACGACTTGGAGGAACCTTCGCAGGCCGGTGAGAACGAGAAGGAGCCGGGCACGCGCGTCGAATACTCCGTCACCTACGATCGCCGAGGTGAGACATCGGTGTGGCGGCCGACTCTCACGCGGGGACGTGTGTACCACGGGGTGAAGGCGAAGGGTGCCGTCGCCTACTCCGCCGGCCGTTGGGAGGGCGAGGCCCAGCATGACGAAAAACATGGCATCGTCACCGTCCTTCTGCAACCGGGGCCCGGAGAGGCGGAATCCGAAATGGTCGCCGAGGCCAGACGCCTCGCCGATCGGATGTTCTTGAATCGCCACCCAAACGCCCGGGTCGAAGACTAGTCCGATTCGCTCCCAGTCATTGACGCGGATGGCGTGGTACTTGCCGTCCGGCCACCGCGGGACCACGGTCCAGGGGTATACCGAATGGAAGGGCTTGCGCCGCGATGAAATCCAGACATAATAACCTCACTCACCGATAAGCGAGGCGAGCGTAGCGCAAAAATCGATAAATGTAAATACTACGCTCTGAAGCATGCGGGATGGGGTTTTGGTTGCCACACCCATCCGACCGCCGCGTGTGGCAACCGGATTTTGGTTGCCACTATGGTTGCCAAAGATTCTGGCTCAGGATGACGAAATGGGGCTAAGCCTGTCCAGGTGGACTTTCAGAGAGGATCGCTGTAAACCGTTGCTGTGACGTGATTTGTCCAGACTTGTCCAATCCTGTCGAGCGCATCAAAATAGCCAGCTTCTCGATTGGGAAGCTGGCATTCTACCACTGAATTACGCCCGCGGCGGATCAAGCAACCTGCCTGGTGAAGAGTCGCGATGCACATGCGGCCTTCATCAGGGCCGAGCACATTCTAACAGCCCTGGCTCGCTCGGGCAACACGCCGCGTGCAAGGCGTGGATTCTTGCTTCTGAGGAGAGCGAAGCGCCGAGCGAGGGGATGGTTGTCGAAAACTACAATGAGCGGTCCGATCGGGTTGGATTTCAGTCAAAGGGCGTGGATCTCGGCGCGGGTTCGCTGGGAGCCGGGGCCGGATCTGGCGCCGCGCGGGGTGTCGGTGAGGCGGCAGTCGGGGCGACCGGGGCCAGACCCGGCCGCCCGGAACCGGTCAATAGTCCGGGGCCGGCCGCCTGAGGCCCCGTCGGTTTCGCAATCGCGATGCCCATGCCTATCTCGTTGGCTGCATCATAGGCCAGCACGGCATGGCGGTGCGGGGTGGCGAATTCGGCCGAGAGCAGCATCGTCTTTCGGTTCGTCTTCTCCCGGGCGGTCCGGAGCCGTTCGACCAGCACACTCAATTCCGCCTGGACCGGCTCCTGATCGATTTTCATCGCACCGGAGGCGTCGATTTCGACAATGACGTAAGCATCCTTGAAATCGTCGAGCGCGCGCGAGGTCCCCTGGGCGACGGCGCCCGGAGGCGGGTCCGAATTGGGCTTGGGGATCTCGAGCGTCTTGAAGAGCACAGTCGTCGCAGTCACCATGAAGAACAGGACAAGCTGAAAGGCGACATCGACCATCGGGGCCAAATCGAGTTCTTCGACGGTCATGGGGCCGCTGCGAGTCAGCGTGAAGTCGCCCTCCTCTTCCCCGCCCTCGACCGGTTGCCGATCCTCGTTCCAATCGCGGGAGGCGACCACCGGCAGAGCCACCCGACTACCGCTCGTCTCGGCGAACGACTCCCGGGAATACGGACTCGGAACCGTGAGTTGGTCCTCGTCCAGGATCTCCAGGCCGGCTGGTCCGTCGTCGTCGAGGATCTCGATCTGCTCGTCGAATTCGGCATAAGACTCGCCCGCCTCTTCGTCCTCGTCTTCGTCCTCCACTTCGGCCCAGGTCCACGCTGAGGCCGCGGTCGACTCGGCCACTGGCTGGCTCGGCTCGATGGGCCGTGCCGCGGCTGGTCGATCGGGCAAGACGGGAAAGGCCACGTCCTCGGGTTCGCCGCCAAGCTGGAGCCAGGCAGGTGGCGGGGTCGCGGGGGACGGGGCGGTGTGAGATGGAGCGCCGTCATCATCGGCCTCGATCTCGAAGTCGCTGTGCTCGTCGCGCTGCGGCGGTACCGCGGCCGGCGGCGTGCGCACCGGATTCGCCAACGGCCTTGGTGCTGGCTCGGCGCCGGGGGGGGCCGGGGCCGCCGTCGAGGACGGTAATGGGGATGATGTGTCAGGTCCGTTCCCGGGATTAGATAGCTCGGGGATATCGGCAAGGCGCGCCCAGGCCGCCGTCGTGCCCGCGGGCCGGACAAGGTCGTCCTCGCACATCGACCCGCTGGCCAGGGCCAGGCGGACGGCGGCCGTGCTCAGCCCGCGCTCCAACTCCAGGCTGTCCGCATGGAAGATGTCCCAATTCACGAGAGATCCCTGCGCCGCGCCATGGAGTGCCAGTCAGTTCCTGGACGCCGACATGGACCGTAATCCCCTCGACCTGGGCGACGGCGGCGGCGACCTTGAGGACGTCGCCATGCGGGACGTCTCCATCGGCCTGGAGGATCACCTTGCGCCGACCCGCTTTGGCGCCGTTCACGACCGCCTGCCGCGCCTGTTCCAGCGTGGCCGGCGACCCTTCTCCATGACCCAGCAACAATCGCGACTCACCCCCAGCGGTCGGGGGTTTGGTCAGAGTCAGGAATGTCGCCGACGATTCCTCCACACCGACCCCGTGCCGAGCCGGGGGCACGTTGACTTTCTCGCCCCCGCTCATTTGGATGGAAAAGAGCATGAAGGTCATGAGCTGGAAAACCACGTTGACCATCGGCGTCATGTCGATGTGCTCGTTCCGTTCCTCATCGATGTCGCGGCGGAGTAGCATGGCGGCAGGTTCCCTCGTCGGTTTCTCAGATCCGGACGATTGGATTCTCGGTGGCCGGGATATCGATTACGCGTGGTCTTTCTCGAGAATTTCGAGGACGTCCTGGAGTTGTCGCTCCGTGCGATCGCGGAGCCGCCTGAGCCGGGCATGGACGTCGTTTCCTATCAGCATCATGGGGTTGGCGATCAACAGTCCCGCGCCGGTCGCCCACAACGCCAGGCTGATGTCCTGAGCCAGGGCCTGCGGATTCACCTTTTCGGAGCCGCCGATGCGGCCGAACGCGCGAATCATGCTTGCCACCGTGCCCAGAAGACCCAGGAGCGGCCCCATCCGTACGATCGTCGAGACCGAACCCAGTCGATTCTCCATACCCGCGACGACCTCGCTGTGGAACTCCGTGACCACCAGTTGCCTGATCTTGGCCAGCCCCTTTTCGCGGTTCTTGATCGCCACCGCGATGAGTTTCGCCAGCGCCGAGTGCCAGTACTGAGGGGTTTGACAGAGGTTGACCGCCTTGTCCCACTGGCGTGCACGGCCTAACTCGCGGACCTGGTCGATCAACTCCGAAGGGTTGCGCAGCGATTTCTTGGCAAGGCTGCGATAAAGTAAGATTCCATTATAGGTGCCCCAGACGGCCAGGACGGCCAGTGCCCCATAAATCACGTAACCGAAAGCGTCGATGATCTGCGTGACGTTCATGGGTTTACGTTCCAACAAGCGACGTCCGTTGACGGTCGTTCGAGTGCGCCGGCGGTGCGGTGGGGAAGCGGAGAAAGTCACAGTCGGACATGCAACCTCATTCCTCAATTGTGCCGTCGGGGCCGGGGCTCTCGCAAGAGGGAGGCGCATCTCGACTTCCTGGGCTACTCCCACACTCCCCAGAAGGGCCGATCCGATCGTTCAGAACGTCCCGTCGGTGCAAAGCCTTGCCACGCAGGGTTCGGCGCGAGAGAATGAATCTAGCCAATCCTGGACCGACTCCGCCACAGGGAGCGGTCGTACTATCGTAGGCTCTACGGGTCTTGCCATGCCGCGCACTGTTTTGGTCGTTCACAATGAGCGCGACACAAATGATCTCCTGGCTACTCTCGTTCGGCCTCGTGGTTTCGAACCGGTCCAGGTTTACTCGGGAGACGAGGCCCTCGTCGAGGTGAGCCGGCGCCAGCCCGACCTGATCCTCATCGACCTGGCCCTGCCCGACATTAACGGGTTTGAGCTGTGCGATCGGCTGAAGCGCGATCGCAAGACGAACCTCATCCCCATCGTGATGGTCACCGCACACCACGACACCAAGGAACGAGCGGCCGGCGTGCGGGTCGGAGCCAATGGCTACCTGATCAAACCATTCACACCGGCGCAACTCTATCAGATCATGGATGATGTGCTCGCGTGGCATGACGAGCACCTACAGAAGGGGACGACCGGCGAGATCAATTTCGATATCCGAAGCGAGCTGACCTACCTGGCCCAAGCCAGCGACCTGTTAGCGGATCTCTTCGCCCATACCCCCTTGACCGAACGCCACATCAAGGACCTGAAGCAGGCTGTAATGGAGATGGGGGGCAACGCCATCGAATGGGGCCATCGGAAGAACGCCGAGCTGGTCCTGCGGATCACTTACCGGATCGACCCGGCGTCAGTGACGCTCATCATTCAGGACCAGGGCCCTGGTTTCGATCCCCGTGACCTCCCGCACGCCGCTTCGGATGAAGATCCCATCCGGCATCTGGAGATCCGCAACGAGCTCGGGCTCCGCGAGGGCGGATTTGGGATCATGCTCGCCCGTGGACTGGTTGACGACTTCCGGTACAATCAGCGCGGTAACGAGGTCACCCTCGTCAAACACTTCGATCCCCAGCACCGATCGGCGTAATCACCCGACAATGCGGCAATCGAACTTGTGAGACCAGAATCGGTCGGGAGATGTTTGATATCTCCCATGAGGGATTTTATCCATCCGTACGACCGCGATCGAATCGGCCTTGCAGGTCAGCGGGCGGAGGCCTTGGACTTACTCGTGCTTCGAGTCGGTTTCCGTGCGGCTGGCCTCCGGACACTTTTCGACCGCGGCGCGGTGCGAACTGATCGAGCCTGAGCCGTCCCGGATATTGCTGGCGGGTCAGGTCGAAGAGGGCTCGCCACTCCAAGGCCACCATCCACTCCCGGTTGCGACTCGTCGCTCGCCTGGTCGAAAGCATCTCTGCTGGCGGGGAAGCCACCCTGAGGGAAGCCCTGAGCGATGCCGACGGAAGTTAAAGGATAGTCTCCGGCAACATAAGTGCCCGTATCCGGCCGACCGAACTGGCCGAATGGCCCCCCTGCCCCATTCCCGAGACCGACGCCGCCAACACCCGCACCGCCACCCACGCCAGCACCACCGCCACCCATCGCGCCATTCATTCCGGCAAAGCCCACGCCACCGACAGCGCCCAGTTGTGACTGATAGGTCGTAAAGCCGAAGGCTGTCGTGAAATAGGGATTGACGCTAAGGCGGACATAACGACGGTCGGCCGAGACGACTGGCATCACGTTAACAGCGGCACCATCGGGCACGAAACCGATAACCGGTTGGAAGGCGATAGCGCCCTGACCCCAGGCTATGGACTCGAAGCATTGGCCCGAGGCGAGAAGCAGGCCGAGCACCGAGGCAACTCGCGTGGTCCTGTGGATCCCTGACATGTCGATGCCCGCTTTCCGAATAGGGTGTTCCGTAGGTTTCCCTTCGGACTTCTCCACTCATGTCCTTCCTGTGGATTATGCCATGATCCTCCGCGGTTGACCATTCCCCAGCGAGGAAGACTCCAGGTCGTCACAGGCGGGGAATCATCCAGCACGAGTCGTGGGCGGCCATACCGATATGCGGGTAATAGTCTCTCGCCTTGGGAGCGGCGAGTAGGATCAAGTGCGTCTTTCGTCCGGCCGCTTCGTGGGTCCGACGGATCAGCTCCTGGCCGATTCCCTGGCGCTGATACGCTTCGTTGACCGCGAGATCGGAGAGATACGTGCAAAAATGGTAGTCGGTAATCGCCCGGGAGATCCCCACCAGCAGCCCCTCCAACCGGGCCGCCACGAGCAGGTCGGCGTTTTCCAGCATTCCACGTACCGTCTCCGGCTCGTCAACCGGCCGGCGCTCCGCCAGCGTGGATCGTCGCAAGACGCTGAGGAATTCCTCGACACTCAGCGCGGGATAGGACTCGATCGTGTAGACGATGTCCATGGAGTACAGGCCCTCCTCCCCGGCCGCCCGCCCGTCACATCACGCGATCCTCGGCCCAGGGCCGGCACCGGCCGGTCTTGAATTCCTTGTATTCCGCCTCGGTGGGCTCGTGAATCGTGTTCGGATTGTAAACGGCGTTGATGCTCTGCAACAGCGGGATCAAGTCGGGGTCGGGATAGCCGAGGCCCCGGATCTCGAAGAGGTCCCCATTGACATCATAGATGCGCAGGGAATCCTTCGCCACGCGGACCATCCGGAGCATGCGCAGCTCGGACCGCGTGCGCTTGAGGAACTCCATGGCCTGATCGAGCCCACCGGCACAATACTCATGGACGGCCAACGGTGCGGTCGTCATCGGTTGACTCCCCGAGATCATACTTGGAGATGGCATGGGCTACTCTGCCTCTCATTTTGACGAACGAGGCCGCTCCCGTTAACATCAAATCGTGGGGACCTTGTGGAAGGCCTCAAATCCCTGGATGTCATCCTGACGACCGACCAATCGCCAGCCGATCAGATTGCAAACGGACAGCAGATCGAGAACCGAAATCGGTTTCCCGCGGAGGAGTCAAAGACCTATCGTGGGCAGGAGAAAGCCTGGAGTCTCGACGGCATCCGCATCGTCGCCGATTTCGACGATCCAGATACTCTGGACGCTCCGATCCTCGAAGCGGGAGAACGCCCTCGGCGGTGTGTTGTGAGAGGTATGCCGGAAGCAGACACGAAATTCTCGAGGTCAACCTTCGAATTCGAGCCGAGGCGACGGCGGAGGAATGAGGCCGACAGTCGTTGACCCGCTTCCGGGATAAGGATGCATCGAACGTGAGTGCCGATGTGATATCCGAATTTTACATTGAAGACCCGGCGGCCCGTTTACTCGTATCGGAGGCCGTCAGGTCCGCTACCCACGATCCCACCAATCTTTGTCATCGAACTCCTGGACCTCCGCCGCGAGTCCATCCTGCGGCCCAATGCCTCGTCGCCGGGTCGGGTAAGCGTCCTTTGGCCCTCTCCCGGAAAGAAGCCGATCAGGACTCGACCTCGCAGCAAGAGAGGGGCGGCGCTGAGCCGCCCCATCTCATGCGAGGTTGACACTCCGTGGCCTCACCTCAGACCGGCGAGCTCCTGGAGGGTGTGCCAGTTGTCAAGGCGATCCTCATTAACGCGGTTCAGGGTTTCCGATGGGTTGCCGTCATGGTCGAAGTGCTTGGAGAAGCGTCCTTCGCTACGGGCAAAGTCGATGAAGCTGACCGTCTCCTTGGTCTTGGGGTTGGTGTACCAATCGTCCTTCATGGACGGGTTGCCCTGGAGCGAGAGCCGTTCCCGGATGGTGTTCCCCTTGCGAGGGTCGTAGATCAACAGGGGAAACGCCCGGGTGTCGACGGCCAGGCGTGCCTGTTCGCCGGCCATGTTATCGGCGACGCCGTGTTCGGGCTGGCAGGTCGTATAACAAGAGATGACGGCGGGGCCGTCGAATTCGAGTGCACCAAGTACCGACTTGTAGAAGTGGTTGACGTGGGCGCAAGTGGTCTGGGCGACGAAAGTGCGCGGGTGCATCATGGCAATCTGGGCGATCTCCTTGCGGCGCTCCTGCTTGCCTCCTATGGACTTGCCGTGCACGCTCATCTTGGTGTTCTGGCCGGTGTAGCTGCTGGTCGAGGCCTGGCCGCCCGTGTTGGAGTACACCTGGGTATCGAGCACAAACACCTTGATGTTCATGCCACTGGCCAACATTCGCGACAGCGACTGGAAGCCGATGTCAAACATGGCGCCGTCGCCGCCGATGCACCACAGCGGCTTATCGGCCCAACCCATCTGATCCCACCGCAACCGGACGCCGATGGCATCGGCCGGGGCGTTCTCGAATAGCGAGTTGGTCCAGGGGACCAGGTAGGGGTTATACGGGTAGGTCGAGGTGTAGACCGTGTTGCACCCCGTCGCCGCGACGATGCCCCACTGGTCGTTGTACTTCCAGCCGGTCGCGGCACAGAGCATCCGCAGGGCCGTCCCCTCGCCGCAGCCGGCGCACGACCCGGCCCCGCCAGTGTAGAGCAGCGTCTGCTCCTTGAGCATCATGTCGATGAGCAGGCTCTCGTTGATGTACTGGTCGTTGCTGGGCCCGAAGTTCTTGAAGAACCGGTGACTCTTGCGTGAGTTGACCATCACGTCGTCGGTCTTGGCGATCATCTTCAGCGCGTTGTCATCGCAGACGGTGACACACTCGGCGACATCCCTTGCACTTGCTCGGGTCGATGATGATGTTGAACATGCCACCGGCCAGCCCCTTCTTCTTCGGGGCGTCGTAGTACTTCTTGGTCCGCGACCACTGCGACTGAAACATCGCCCGATCGTCGGAGTCGGCGATCGACTGGAGTTTCTCCTCAAGTTGGGGCTCGGACAGGACCTTGCCCAGGATCGCCGTGTCGGGGCACTCGGTCACGCAGTCCATGCAGCCGGTGCAATTCTCGGTGATGTACAACGGGATTTCCGGCGAGATGTTGCTGAAGTCGCGGAGCGTGGCCGTCCCGGAGGGGACCAGCGAGCGGGCCAGGGTCAAGTCGGCCGGCATCTCCTTCTCGGCCGTACCCTCTTCGTAGCCGCGGATGATCCGCTCGTTGAAGTCGAGCACGTCCAGGACCGGGAGATTCACCATCTTGTAGGGGCTGTCGACCAGGCTGCCGTAGGAATTGTTGTTAAACGGATCCTGCTCACTGGCTTCGTTCATCGAGGGCTTGGGAGGGGCGAGTTGTGCCATGGGTCAGTCCTTGTATGTGTTCCGTTTTCAATTTCGGGTTTACTGTCAGGAATGAATCAAGTCCGCGGGAACTTCTTTCATCTCACTGTAGCCCCGCTTGACGCAGGTCAGGTTGTCCTGGACGATGCGATCGCCGCGCTTGCCGAAGTACTTGCGGAGGGCTCTCTCGACCCCCGCGTAGACCTGCTCGTCGCTCATCTCGCTCTGGCGCGCGTAGGGGGTGAGTCGCAGGAATGCGCCCAGGAGCACGATTCCCTGCATCCTCATCTGGAGATCGGCGACCGAAGCGACCTCGCGCAGATCTTGACCATGTCGGCGTAGTAGACGCGGAGCTTCTTGTCGCGGATGGTCCGGCGGTTGAACTCGGGGATTCGCTTCCAGACATCGATCGGATCCATATAGGGGGATTGCAAGAAGACCGCCCCTCCGGGCAGCATGCCCTTGAATGGCTCCGCGCTGAGGATCGCGGTCGGGTCGTTGACGCAGATCAGGTCAACCTGCTCGAGCTCGCAGTGGGTGTTGATGTGCAAGTCGGCGATGGTCAGGTAATAGGTGGTGGGAAGCCCCTTCTTCTCCGAGCCGTACTTGGGATACGCCTGGACGTCCTTGCCGAAGACGTCGCCGGCGATCGTGGCGATGACCTTGTTGGTCGTCACCGAGCCGAATCCGCCGACGGAGTGCCCGCGCATCGAGAAGCCCCCCGGCGGTCGCAGGTCGGGGTCCTCGGTGACCTTCAGCGCCAGGGGGTGATCGATGCCGAGGCAATAGAAGTCAGGCCCGTCGTCGATCATGTTCTGGAACGCGGCGATGATGTCTCCGGGCCGGACGTCGCGACTGCCCAGCCCGGCCGCCGCGCCGTAGATTCTCGGGATCTGGTCGATCCGATCCTGTCCGTTCTGGCCATTGACGGCGTCGCAGAAGGCCGCCTTGAGCTCGCGGGCCAGGTGGTTGCCCGTCGTGGAGAGAGGGTCGTCCATCCGATCGAAGACCGTGACCGCCCGGCAGTCGCTCAGAGCCTTGACAAGCTGGCGCGCCGGGAACGGCCGGAAGACGAACACGGTCAGGCAGCCGGCCGCGATCCCGTGAACATTGCGCAAGTAGTCCACGGTCGCCTTGGCGGTCTCCATGTAGCAACCCATGCCGATCAGGATGTAGTCGGCATCTTCGCACCGGTAGGGTTCGAGAAAGTCATACTGCCGGCCGGTCTTGCGGGCGAACTCGGCAAAGGCGTTCTCCAGGGCGGGCTCGCACTTCTGGTAGTACCGGCGCTGGGCGATCTTGCCCTTCATGTAGGAGTCCTGGTTCTGGACGACGCCCGACATCAACGGGTTGGCCGGGTCCATCAGGTTGACCAGTTTCTCCTTGGGGTCGCCGATGAACTCCTTCATGAACGCCGGCTCGGGGAGCCGGACCGTCTCGACGGTATGCGTGGTGAGGAAGCCGTCCTGGACGCTGAAGAACGGAGTCTGAGTGGCTTCGGCGGTGCGGCGGGCGATCAGGCAGAAGTCGCCCGCCTCCTGGGCGTTACGGGCGAATATCATGCCCCAGCCGCAGTCGGCAACCGCCATCACATCGTCATGTCCGGCGTGGACGTTGAGTCCCTGGCTGGTCAAGGCCCGGGCGCCGATGTTCATCACGACCGGTAGACGTTTGCCCGAGATCGTGTACAGCACCTCCTTCATCAACACCAGCCCCTGGCCGGAGGTGAAATTGGTGACCCGACCCCCGGCGACGGCGAATCCCTCGCAGACCGTGGCCGCGGAGTGCTCGCTCTCCGGCTCGAAGAAGACCAGCTCGTCGCCCCAGAGGTTCTTCAACCCGTTGGTCACGGCCGCGTTGAACCCCCCTCCCATCGTCGTCGAGCTCGTGATCGGGTATGCGCCGGCCGCCTGGGCGACGTGGATTTCGACGTGGACGACGGCTTCTGCCCCGTCGCACGTCGTCGGCGTACCCGGATACTCGTACGATTCCGAGACGGGTTGTTCGACTGCCACCGGGGCCTGCCCGGCCTTGCCGATCTCGACCTGCACCGTGCTCATTGCCACCTCACTGAGGCTGGACCGATTCGTGGGCTTCCAGTCAATGGCGCGCCGGTGGACGCCGTGCAAAGGAGACGCTCTGTCCGCTCTCCGTCGCTTGACACTTCGATGATCATGCACCGATTCTCCCTCCCAAGTCAAGCAGATGCAAGGACCTTTTGAACTACTGGATTCGTTTTGCTCATATGAGATCCCAAATCATATGGGATCTAGAGACTTGGTGATTTTTTTCACAGACGATCACCACGCCGTCCGATGCCGGTTGTTCGGCGGGTTCCGAGGACGTAAGTGGGAGCCCCGGGGCTCCTGTCACTCATCCCGCGACGGCCGCACGAGCCCCCGCAGGACCTCAGGGCGGTAGTCGGTCGGCCGCTGTCGAAGATGGCGGATGCATTCCAGCATGATCGGTCCGGTGTAGGCGATGGCATCGAGGTCCCGGCCCCAGGCCAGCCAGTCGATGGTGCCATGACCGGGCGGCAGGTGGGAGTCCTGCCTTCCGTTATTGTCGTGGACGTGGGTCGTCATTAAGAGAGAACCGGCGGCGTATGTCTCGTCGTGAGGCGAGGCGGTGAGGTTGGCGTGCCCGGTGTCGAGCGCCAGGGCCAACTTGGGGTGGTTCAGCTCGGTCAGGAGCTGAGCGAGTTCGGCCATCCGGCTGCCGGGATAGACGCCCGGAGGCATGTTCTCGACGCAAATCCGGACGTGCAGCCCGGTGGCGTGCTCGGCCAGTGCGATGAGCCCGCGCGCAGCAATGCGCGACGGGCCTCCCCTTCGGCCGGGTCCGACAACCCGCCGGGATGCACGACGAGGCAGGTACCTCCGGCCTCATTCAGCCAATCGGCGCACCGTATCAGGTCGTCGATCGAGTTGCGGTGGATGGTCGGGTCGGTCGCACCCAGGTCGACTCGCGTGGCGCGGATGGTTCGGCTCCCCCAGCATCCGTGGGCGCGTATCGAATCGCCAGCCCATGGTCGGCTGCGCCGCGCCGGACCAGACCGGGATCTGGGAATCGACTCCAGTCCGGCAGGATCTCCAGGACCTCAACACCGAAACGGGTTGCCAGCACCAGTTCGTCGTCCAGGTCGAGGTCCGGGTAACCGTAAGTCACCATGGTACCTAGGGCTCGTACGCTCACGATGCTTTCTCCAATCGGTGGTCCGGTCCGAGTGGAACCGCTAGCCAAGGTAATGATCCCCCTTGTCGAAGTTGTCGGCGGAAGTCATCATAAAGATCGTCGCGAAGCGACACCATCGCGGCGTCTCCCGAACCCAGCTCGGGAGCGGATTGAAACGAGAAAGGATCCGCGCGCAATGCCGCCAGCGCCCCTGGTCGACCCCGCCTCCATCGATACCTCGCGCGTCCTGGTCAACCGGGAGGGAATCCGTCGCTCGAATCCGCAACGGTTCGAGATGGAACAGATCACGGCCATCATTGACCTCGACCTGGAGAACAACCTGGTCATCGGCTACAAGGATGTTGGTTCCGACGAGTTCTGGGTGCGGGGCCACATGCCTGGCTACCCGTTGCTTCCCGGGGTCCTCATGTGCGAGGCCGCCGCGCAGCTTTCGAGCTTCTTCTGCCAACAGGTCCACCTCAACGACGAGGGATTCATCGCCTTCGGCGGAATGGAGGAGGTGCGATTTCGTGGCCAGGTCCGACCCGGCGACCGGCTGGTCCTCATCGGCAAAGCCCTGCGCCTTCACCGTCGGCATACCATCTTCGATTGTCAGGGGTTCGTCGGCACCAACATGGTCTTCCATGGTCGAATCATCGGCGTACCCATCTCCGGCCAGGACGAGGGACCTGGAGGGAGCTGAGCTAGACACTCCCAACGGATCTTCCCCAGCCGTTACGGATCTACCGAGATTTCGGATTCGAGATCCCGGGGCCTCCAACCGATCTTCTCGCCGCGATGTCCGGACCGACCTTCGCACGATGTCCCGCTCTCGCCTGCCCATCGACGTTTCGTCCCACCTGATCGAACCCGGCCCGGCAACCGATCCGGCCGTCATCGACGCGGTGGCGCTCTTCGGCAACGATCGACCAGTTGAGCTCGAGATCGGCTCAGGCAAGGGACTGTTCCTCGCCAATGCCGCCCGGGCCAAGACCGGGCATAACTTTCTCGGCGTCGGCTCTCGCGCGAAGTCTGCCCGACTGGCGGCCGAACGGTTGGCGAAACTCAGCCTTCCGAATGCCAAGGTCTGGGCCGGCGATGCACGCGACGTCCTGATGCGCCGGCTGCAGGATCAGAGCCTTCACGCGATCCATGTCTATTTCCCGGATCCCTGGTGGAAAAAACGGCACAAGAAGCGTCGCGTCTTCACCGGGGTGCTGGTCAACCAGATCGTGCGGCACGCTGCAAGAGCGGGGCGAGCTCCATGTCGCTAGCGACGTCGAAGAGTACTTCATGATTATCCGGGACATGATCGCCGCGATCCATCGCTTCCACGAGCAACCGATCCCCGTCGCCAAGGGCCCCGAGCACGACATGGAATGCCTCACGAGTTTCGAGCGGAAGTATCGCCTGGAAGGGCGGCCCATCTACCGGGCCGTTTATATGCTGAGCTGAACTGATCGTTCAAGCCACCGCGGCTATGCCCCCGGTCGCAAGACATTCCCTCCCGCGCTCGGGTTGGGTCGGGAGACCCCTGTCGTGCCGCAGCACGAAGCAACCGATTCGCGGTCATGATCTCGAGCCGGCCCGAACAGGTGCCGCCGCGACGAACGGATCTGCAAGGCGAACCATCATGGCCCGATAGCGAGCATCCATCACCCTCGGGAAGAAAGCGGGCTCGCTCAAGCGGCCGAAGACATGTAGAGATTCGACAGCTTCACCAGATTCTCTGGGCTTTCAAAACCACGTCGAATCGTCCCGAAGGATAACGGATGTCCATCGGTCCGAGTGATCTCTGGATATCGAGTCGAGAGACCGGCGCCAGCCGAGCAGGCTTGTACGCAATGACAAGGTAGGAAAGCGTTTGCAACTTCCCGCCCTCTCGGGGTGTCGAACGAAAAGCCATGCGCCGAGAATCGAACATGGACGTCGCATGGTAGTTAAGTACGGACCAGCAATGCATGCATAACATAACATCTATTTTTAACATCACAGACGAATTCAGCTTGACTCACCTGGTGCCTCTGAGCACAATGCCGCGGCAAGAATCGGTTCTGGGGAAAACCCCCCTGTTATCCGCACCAAAGGGTGCGGATCGCTCCTGCACTTCGGGATGAAGCGCATCATCGACAACTTGAGAGGAGGAACGGAATGATGCGTCGCAGAATGGTTGTCGTCCTGGCGATCGCCCTGGCTGCAATCGTTTCACAGACTCCTATGGCCAGGCTGGCTCTTCCACCCAGGGATTCGTTGACGTGGGTACGGCCGAGGCCGATGGGACGTCCACGAATGACATCAACGGAGCCGCGACTTTGACGATCGGCGATCT
>CAWJTV010000001.1:0-309861 GCA_963845755.1 uncultured Planctomycetota bacterium | reverse complement strand
CCAAATCCCGATTGGGATACATATGCAATTAAATATGGATATATTGATCTAATGCGCGAGATCGAGCGGCCAGTGCTGTCCTCCATCCCGCAGGAGATAGAAGGGGAAATGGACTTTTGGGCTCGGCGACATGCCACTTCGCCGACCATGATCGATTATCTCGTGGCGGCGCCACCGCTTCCTCTTGCGCGAGCCCGAACGCAGCCGGCGGCGTGCTCGGCTGCTCTGTGCCCAATACCTGGCACTCCAGGAAGCCCAAGAGATGCCGCCGCGAAAACCGGCCGTTGGGCCAGGAAGGGCGGATTCCTCGTGCCGCTTTACCCTGTCAGTCCGCAGGCACCGGCCGGAGCCCGCCGCCTCCACCGCAGGAGCTGGCCCGCTGGCTGGTCGCACCCCTCGACGCCAGGCTGCGAAGGGCGAGCGATGAATGGCCTTGGCCGCCGGATCGTGTTGCGTACCCAGGGGCGTTGGGGACCGCAGGGCATACCGTGAACTCGTCATCATGCTGGCCGCGGAGCTCTATCGCCGCAAGCGCGGGAGCTTGCCATCTTCCGACGAAGCCCTGGTCGGGACCTATATGAGAGCTTGCCCGACTACAGATCGCCTGACGTCAACGATGGAACGGCGCCGACCGTCGAGTAGCGGATTCGGACCGCATCGGCGGATGCAGGATTGAGGATGCAAAGGACGAAGACGACGCGGAGCGTCGCAGACGGCATTCCCACGCGGAGCGTGGGAACGAGTGATAGTTATACGATTATAAATAGTCTGAGTTCTATTCTGCCGGCGAGAGGCGAACCGATGCCAATTCCCGCCCAGACCGCATCGGCTCAAGGCCGGAGCAGGTAAGCCCGCCAGCCGACTTTGAGTAGAATGACATCAAAAATTTATTGGCAGATGACTTCCGAATTGTTTACCATAGTGCCCGGAATCAAGGGGTTTCTCCTACGGAGGGTCAGGGACTTCGAGAAATCTCCGGGATCTCCTGCTCGCGAGGCGTTTTGGAGATCCATGGCCAGTCACACTGGCACGTGAACTCATCTGATAGAAATCCTTCGGCCCGCCGTGCACCAAGCCGATCCGGCGAACTCGTCAGATGGCGTATCGGCCGGTTCTTCGTCCGTATCATCCGATCACGGGTGTGGTCGTCCGACGAGCTTGCCGGCTCGTTTTCGTGAACGCCCTATTGATTTCGGTGATGCCCGGCGTAATACTGTACTTTAGTACACATCAATCGCCGACGGGCAGGTCCGCAACAGACCTTGGAGATTGGATTCTGGGTCGTGCGCAGGCTCGGATCAGCGGCCCGATGTGGGTCGGATCCGGTATCGTGCGCGCGGTTTCGAGATCGGACGGTTCTCCAACATTTCGGATTGGTCACCAATCGGAGGAGGGACGACGATGGGACTGGCAAATCGACTTCGTATCTTGGGCATTGATCGATCGGATTCGCGGCGCGGCCGCGCGTGGCTGGATCGAGATCGGCGGAAGCGGACTCGCAGGCTCTGGACCGTGCAGGAGCTCGAGGCGCGGATGATGCTTTCGAGCTTCACGGTGACCGATACCCTCGACGACACGAACCCGGGATCCCTCCGATGGGCCATCGGCCAGGTCAACTCCGACACGAGTCCCGGCGTGGACACGATCGACTTCGATATCTCCGGGACCGGTCCATTCACGATCGCACCCGCTTCTCCCTTGCCGACGATCACGCACTCGGTCGTGATCGACGGCTATAGCCAGCCGGGTGCGGTCGCCAATACCGAACTGACCAGCGACAACGCGGTGCTCATGATCGACCTGTTCGGCGCCGCGCGAATGGGGATGGGCTGGATCTCAGCGCCAGCGACAGCACGGTGCAGGGGCTGGCGATCAACGAATTCTCCAATGGGATCCAGTTGGAGGCCGGGAGCAGCGGCGACCTGGTCCAGGGAAACTTCATCGGCACGGACGTCACCGGCAGCACGAACGAGGGGAACTTTCAAGGCATTTTGATCGCCGGAGCCACCGGCAACACGATCGGCGGGACGGCTCCGGCGGCCCGCAACGTCGTCTCGGGCAACGGGAACCAGGACATCTTCCTGACCAACGGTGCGTCGGACAACCTGGTCGAGGGCAACTTCGTCGGGCTGACGGCCGCGGGGACCTCGACGCTGTTCACCGACGGCAATGGGGTGATCACGAATTATGCCCCCGGCAATACGGTCGGCGGGACCGCAGCCGGCGCCGGCAACGTGATCGGTGGTCTGGTCATCGACGGCATCCAGTTCGGAGGGGCCGGCGACAACCTGGCCGAAGGCAATCTCGTCGGGACCGACCCCACCGGGACCATCGCCCTTGCGAACGGCGAGGGGATCGGCGTCCGCTACGGCTCGACGGACAATACGATCGGCGGCACGACGCCGGCGGCTGGCAATCTCATCTCGGGTAACGGCACGGGAATCCTTCTCCCCGACGGTGACAATAATAATCTGATCGACGGCAACCTCATCGGCACCAACCTCTCCGGGACCGGCCCCCTGGGAAACACCGGTCCGGGCGTCGAGATCGTCAACGGATCATCGAACAACTCGGTCGGGGGCACGGGCACGGGCGCGGGCAACACGATCGCCTTCAACTCCCGGGCCGGGGTCGTCGTTGGCAGTTACTCCGGCGATCCGGCCATCGGGAACGCCATCCTCTCGAACGCGATCTCCGGTAATGGCGCCCTGGGGATCGACCTGGGCAATGACGGCGTCACCCTGAATACCCGGGCGGACCCCACAGCGGCCCCAATGACCTCCAGAACTTCCCCGTGTTGTCTCAGGCCGCAACGTTCCAGGGCAGCACGTACATCATCGGGACGCTCAACAGCGCGCCCAGCACAACCTTCACCTTGCAGTTCTTCGCCAATGCCACGGCCGATCCCAGCGGCTACGGTCAGGGCCAGAACCTCATCGGCACGACCACGGTGACCACCGACTCGAGCGGCAACGCCTCGTTCTCGGCATCATTCCCCATCGTCATCCTCACCGGCCAGGCGGTCAGCGCCACGGCGACTGACCCGAGCGGCGACACCTCGGAATTCGCCCAGGACGTTGCGGTGGTCGCGGCCAGCTCGCCCGTGGTGGCCGTCAACGACACCTACAACATTGACGAGAACAACACGCTCCCGGTGCCGGCGCCGGGCGTTCTCGGCAACGACTACGACCTGAGCGGCAAATCCTTGTCGGCGGTCCTGGTGACCAGCACCTCGCACGGGACCCTGGCCTTCCAATCAGATGGGGCATTCACTTACACACCCAAGACGAACTTCGTGGGCGCCGATACCTTCACCTACTACGCCACGGATGGGACGA
Source organism: uncultured Planctomycetota bacterium (assembly GCA_963845755.1). Lineage (GTDB taxonomy): Bacteria > Planctomycetota > Planctomycetia > Isosphaerales > Isosphaeraceae > CAWJTV01. Next base: position 306,523 of record CAWJTV010000001.1, on the reverse strand, counting down.
ACAAATCCAACGTGGCGACGGTCACGATCGACGTGAATTCCAAGACGCTCACGGTGACGAACACGAACGACAGCGGCCCCGGCTCGCTCCGCCAGGCCATGCTCGACGCCAACCTCGCCACCAGCGCGCCGCCGGATACCATCCTCTTCAAGATCCCCGGCACCGGACCGTTCACCATCGCCCCCCTGACTCCCTTGCCAACCTTGACCCACGCCACGGTCATCAACGGATATAGCCAGTCGGGCGCCCTGAAGAACAACCTCGTCTACGGCGACAACGCCGTCATCGAGATCCAGCTCAACGGCGCCAACATCCCCGGCGCGGATGGTGTGGCGATCGCCGCCGGCGGCAGCACGGTGGAGGGCCTGGCCATCACCGGCTTCACCAACGGCATCCATCTCACCGGCAGCGGCGGCGGCGACCTGATCGAAGGAGACTGGATCGGACTGACGCCCGGCGGTGCCCCGGCCGGCAATTCCAGCAGCGGAGTGTTCCTCGATGGCGTGACGGCGGCTTCCATCGGCGGCGCGGCGACGGCGGCGCGCGACATCCTCTCGGCCAACGGCGCCGGGGTCAATGGCAGCAACGCGACCGCCGCCGTGATCCAGGGGGACTTCATCGGCACCGACCCAACCGGCACCCACGCCCTTGTCAACGGGACGGGCATCAGTCTGGGGACCTCGCCGTCGGCCACGATCGGTGGCGCGGCCACCGGCGCCGGCAACCTGATCTCGGGCAACGGCAACGACGGTATCCAGCTCAACGACTCGGTCGATGCGCTGATCGAGCGCAACCTGATCGGCACCGACGTCACCGGCACTGTGGCGCTGGGCAACGGTGGCGCCGGCATCGACGTCGCCCCCAACCCCGAATTCACCGCGACCGATGACTCGATCCTCAAGAACGTCGTCTCGGCCAACGGGGGCGGGATCGGCTTCATCACGTTGACGAATAACCTGATCCAGGGGAACCTGATCGGGACGGATATCACGGGTACCCGGCCGCTGGGCAACGGCGGCGATGGGATCGGGATGGTGGACTCGGGCGACAACACGATCGGCGGGACGGCGTCCGGGGCCGGCAATGTCATCGCTGCTAATGGGGGCAGCGGGATCTTCGGGACGTCGGAGATCTTCGGCGCGAACCTGATCCAGGGGAACCGGATCGGGACCGACATCACGGGCACCGTGGCCATGGGCAACGGGGGCGCCGGGATCGACATGATCGACGAAGCGTCGAACACGATCGGCGGGACGACGGCGGCGGCGGCCAACGTGATCTCGGCCAACGCGGGGGACGCGATCGCGTTCGGCGACGTATTTGCCAGCGGCAACCTGGTGGAGGGGAACTTCATCGGCACGGACATCACCGGCACGAAGGACTTCGGCAACGGCGGCGATGGTGTGGACGTGCAGGTGTCGGGCAACACGGTCGGCGGGACGGTCCGGGGTGCGGGTAACGTCATTGCGTACAACGGGGGTGCCGGTGTGGCGGTGATTGACGGGTTCAACGGTCCGACGACCGGCGTGGCGATCCTCTCGAACTCGATTTACGCGAACCAGAACCTGGGGATCAACTTCAACAACCAAGGTGTGGTGCCCAATCATCCCAGCAGCCCGACCCCCGGGCCCAATAATTACCAGAACTTCCCGGTGCTGCTCGCCAGCGTCACCTTTGGCGGGCGAACCTACGTCAAGGGAACGCTCAATAGCGCCGCCGATGCCACCTTCATCGTCCAACTCTTCTCGAATGTCACGCCCGATCCGAGCGGTTACGGGCAGGGCCAAACCTACCTCGGGCAGACGACGGTGACCACCGACGCCAACGGGAACGCCAGCTTCCAGGTCAGCTTCCCGACGGTCGTCCCGGCTGGCCAGGTGATCAGCGCCACGGCGACCGATACCAGCGGTGACACCTCCGAGTTTGCCCAGGACATCCCGGTCGTCGCCAGTGCACAGTCCATCTATGCCGGCAACGACCAGTACCACCTCGATCTCAACACCACGCTGAGCGTACCCGCGCCGGGCGTCCAGACGAACGACCTCGCCACAAACGATAAGTCGTTCTTGTCGGTCGTCGTTACCGGCCCGTCGGATGGTACGCTGACTCTCAACGCCGATGGCTCATTCACCTATACCCCCAACAAGAACTTCGTGGGGACCGATAGCTTCACCTATGAGGATGTCCAGGGATCGACAACCTCCAACGTGGCGACGGTGACCATCATGGTCAACCCGAAGTCCTTCACGGTGACGAACACGAACGACAGCGGCCCCGGCTCGCTCCGCCAGGCCATGCTCGACGCCAACCTCGCCACCAGCGCACCGCCGGACACCATCCTCTTCAAGATCCGCGGCACCGGACCGTTCACCATCGCCCCCCTGACTCCCTTGCCAACCTTGACCCACGCCACGATCATCAACGGGTACAGCCAGCCGGGGGCCCTGACCAACAATGCCATCTACGGTGACAACGCGGTGCTGGAGATCCAGCTCGACGGCAGCAACGTCCCGCTCGCCGACGGGTTGGCAATCTCCGGAGGCGGCAGCACGGTCGAGGGGCTGTCGATCACCGATTTTGGCAACGGCGTTCATCTCACGGGCACCGGTAGCGACCTCATCAAGGGGGATTGGATCGGCCTGACGCCCCAAGTCGGACCGGCGCCCAACTCTGACAATGGCGTGTTCATCGACGGCGTCAACTCGGTCACCGTGGGCGGGGCGACGCCCGCGGCTCGCGACATCATCTCCGGCAACGGCGCCCAGACCGGCGCCGCCGGCATCGCGGCCAGCAACGCCACCGGCGCGGTGATCCAGGGGAACTTCATTGGCACCAACCCCAGCGGCACGATCGGGATCGGCAACGGGACGGGAGTGAGCCTGACAAACTCTCCCTCGACCACCATCGGTGGCGCCACCGCTGCGGCCGGCAACGTCATCGCCGCCAGCCCCAACGACGGCATCCAACTCAACGATTCGGTCGATGCCCTGATCGAGCACAACTTGATTGGCACGGACGTCACGGGCACGGCGGCCCTGGGCAACGGTGGCGCCGGCATCGACGTCGCCCCCAACCCCGAATTCACCGCGACCGATGACTCGATCCTCAAGAACGTCGTCTCGGCCAACGGGGGCGGGATCGGCTTCATCACGTTGAACGAATAACCTGATCCAGGGGAACCTGATCGGGACGGATATCACGGGTACCCGGCCGCTGGGCAATGGCGGCAATGGGATCGGGATGGTGGACTCGGGCGACAACACGATCGGCGGGACGGCGTCCGGGGCCGGCAATGTCATCGCCGCTAATGGGGGCAGCGGGATCTTCGGGACGTCGGAGATCTTCGGCGCGAACCTGATCCAGGGGAACCGGATCGGGACCGACATCACGGGCACCGTGGCCATGGGCAACGAGGGCGCCGGGATCGACATGATCGACGAAGCGTCGAACACGATCGGCGGGACGACGGCGGCGGCGGCCAACGTGATCTCGGCCAACGCGGGGGACGCGATCGCGTTCGGCGACGTATTCGCCAGTGGCAACCTGGTGGAGGGGAACTTCATCGGCACGGACATCACCGGCACGAAGGACTTCGGCAACGGCGGCGATGGTGTGGACGTGCAGGTGTCGGGCAACACGGTCGGCGGGACGGTCCGGGGTGCGGGTAACGTCATTGCGTACAACGGGGGTGCCGGTGTGGCGGTGATTGACGGGTTCAACGGTCCGACGACCGGCGTGGCGATCCTCTCGAACTCGATTTACGCGAACCAGAACCTGGGGATCAACTTCAACAACCAAGGGGTCGTGCCCAATCATCCCGGCGGACCCATCCCCGGGCCCAATAACTACCAGAACTTCCCGGTGCTCAGCTCGGCGGTCAGCTCCGGCGGGAAGATCGCCATTGTGGGGACGCTGAATAGCGCCGCCAGCACGAGTTACCTGATCCAGTTCTTCGCGAACGTCACGCCCGATCCCAGCGGCTACGGCCAGGGCCAGACCTACCTCGGCCAGATTACGGTGACGACGGATGCCAATGGCAACGCGTCGTTCACCGCCAAATTCTCGGCGTCGGGTTCCGCGGGCCAGTTCATCAGCGCGACGGCGACGGATCCTAACGGTGACACCTCCGAGTTCGCCCAGGACGTGACGGTCACGAGCAACACCTCGGCGGCTGTATCGGCGGCAACGGTGATGGGCCCTGTTGCATCGCCTCGTTCCATCGCCCCGATCGACGGGCCGTCGGTCGCCGCGAAGGCGTCCGCCGCGATCAAGGCAGGCGTCGTCAGCGATTCGGTCCTGGAGGATCTGGCTCGCGAGCTGATCGTGGTCCGGAAACGGCGGCTGGCCGCCCTCGCTGGGACGAAGAATTCCTCTCTGACGATTTGATGTCTCAACGGTACGAATTCGGCCGGTCGGTCTGTGCTCCGACGCTGAAGTGCACACCCCGGCCGATCTCCATGCGGTCCCAAAGAGCGACTCAACGGAACGAGAACACGGCTTCCTCAACGAGGCGTCAGGACACCGCTCAACATCCGGGCGCATGGCAAGAGCCCCGCCTTCTGCACGGTTGCCCGGGAGGCCGCGTTCGTGGCGTTGCAGCGTGCTGCCGGTCTGCGACCCATCTCGTAGCAGATCCGCTTCAACTCCTGGACCAGGTAACTGCCGTACCCCCGCCGGCGGAAAGGTTCGCCGACTTCCATGAAAATGTCGCCGTACGGCGGGTTGTAATGGAGGGCGATGCCGCCGGTCGCGACCAGGGCGCCGTCGTGTTCGATCAACCAATCGCCCACGCCTTCGACCTTGTGCTCGAAGATCCTTTCCTTGTCGGCGGCCGTGACGTCGCGAACCGTGGCGCCGGGCACGGTGAGGCTCGTGGTCAGGGCGTCGTGAAATAGGATCCTGTCGCTCGTAATCTCGGTGGCGCAGTCGTAGAGCATGAGCGTGAGGAGGACGTCGTTGCTCTGGGCTTCGATGCGCCGCGCCCCGCTCACCTCGATCAGTTGCCGGAATATCGAGAGCGCCGAGCCGCGCAGGGCGGGCAAGACGTAGAATTCCTGAATCATGTCCTTCGGTTCGAGGTGATAGCCCATCACGAATCCATATCCCGCGACCCGCCCATTCAGTAGGAGCAGGAACAGATTGCCGAAGCCCCTCCTGGGCAGGGAGTCGTGGATGATCTGGCAGTTCATCTCCTGCCGGTACAGTTCCCGCAGAGGCACAACCTGCTCCAACGGTACGGGTGATACGGTGATCGTCATCGAATCCTCCTTGTCAACGTCTCACCCTCAGTACGGGGCCTGTTCGTCTGCCACTCACAGAGATTATCCGATCAGATCTCACGAGGCGAGGGGCACCCGCGCACGAGGGCCTAGACGATGATGTCCTTGATGACATTCCCATAGACATCGGTGAGGCGAAAGTCGCGGCCGGAGTAGCGGTAGGTCAGCTTCTCGTGATCGAGGCCCAGCAAGTGGAGGATGGTGGCGTGCAGGTCGTGCACGTGGACTCGGTCCTCGACGGCATCGCAGCCGAGCTCGTCGGTCGCACCATATGCCAGGCCGCCCCGAACCCCGCCGCCGGCCAGCCACATGCTGAAGCCGTAGGGATGATGGTCGCGCCCGTCCTGTCCCTGGGCGGTCGGGGTCCGGCCGAATTCGCCGCCCCAGATCACCAGCGTCTCGTCCAGGAGCCCGCGCGCCTGCAAGTCCTGGAGCAGGCCGGCAATCGGCCGGTCGGTCGCCAGGGCGTTCCGGGCATGTCCGCCCTTGAGGTCGGCGTGCTGGTCCCACGGCTGGAAGCCGCCGCTCGTGTGATAGAGTTGCACGAACCGCACCCCGCGCTCGACCAATCTCCGCGCCAGCAGGCACTGGCGACCGAAGACCGCGGTTACGTCCTGATCGATGCCGTAGAGACGTTTCGTGGTCTCGGTCTCCCCGGCCAGGTCGAAGGCGTCGGGGGCCTGCAATTGCATCCGATACGCTAGCTCGAAGGATTCGATGCGCGCGCTCAGCCGGCTATCCTCGTCGCGGTTCGCTCGGTGCAGGTCGTTGAGCCGCCGGAGGGCGTCGAGGTCCTGGCGCTGGCGGCCCGCGCCCACCCGATCGTTCTTCAGGTTGCGGATCGGGTTCCGCAGATCGGAGACGAACGTCCCCTGGTATGAGGCCGGCAAGAAGCCGGCGCCATATTGCCGGGCGCCTTCGATCAGGGGGCCCGGGCCGATCGCGACGAAGCCCGGCAGGTTTTGATTCTCGGTGCCCAGGCCGAACGTCACCCAGGCGCCGAGGCTGGGGCGCGTGGCGACCCGCTCGCCCGTATTCATCTGAAGGCAGCCGCCGGGATGATTGACGTCGTCGGCGACCATCGAACGGATCACGCACAACTGGTCGATGCACGATCCGACGTGCGGAAAGAGCTCGCTCACCTCGAGGCCGGACTGGCCCCGTTTGTGGAAGCGCCAGGGCGAGGCCAGCAGGTTCCTCTGCTGACCCAGGTAGAGCTTCGGTGCGGGCTTGCCGTGGTCCCGGGTCAGCCGGGGCTTGGGGTCGAACGTGTTGACCTGCGACGGGCCGCCCGGCATGAACAGGAAGATCACACGCTTCGCCCGCGCCGGGAAATGGGAGAGGCGCGGCGACAGGGGATTCTCGGGCGTCGGAGCGGGGGATGCCTCTTCGGACAAGAGTGCCGCCAGGGCCATTGATCCGAAGCCGGCGCCGGCCCGCCGCAACACCTGGCGACGACTCGGCAAAGTACCGGGGAGATCGCGGTCGATCATGCTGCCCTCTCTCGTACGGTGCTCTGCAAGCACCGGGTTTGGCGGAATACCCGGGATCGGTGCTCACAGAGCACCCTACAAATACAATTAATCAATATAAATAAACTCGTTGCTGCTCAGGATAATCTGGCAATAGCGTTCCCACGGGTTAACGTCCGGGTCGGGCGTCAGTAGGTTTCGACCGAGTTCGATCTCGGGACCGGACGGCGGCCGGCCCAGGGCGAGGAGGTAGAGGCGCCGGACGCGGCGCGTCGACGTCACCCGGTTCCTCGCGACCCACCCGCGCGGCCAGGGACCGGGCCAGATCGCTCACGAAAGGGTCGTTGAGGAAGAAGAGGGCCTGCGGGGCCACGATCGACTGGCCGCGCCGGGCGACGATCGAGCCGGGGTCGGCGCGATCGAACAGGCGGCCGAAGTCGGACGCGCTCGGTCCGGTGCGAACCGACATCAGGTACAAGGTCCGACGGGGCACGGTGAGCTCGGCGAAGGCGGGCCCTCCGCGCGGGCGTCGAGCCGGCCGGCCACGGCGAGTAGGCCGTCGCGGATGGCTTCCGCATCGAGCCGACGGCGGTTCGTCCGACCGAACAGGCGGTTTTCCGGGTCACCGGCAACTCCCTCGGCATCGCCTTGACTGCTCTGCTGGTAGGTCGTCGACAGCATGATCAGCCGGTGCGTCGCCTTCGCGGACCAGCCCGACTCGACGAACCGCGGGCCAGATAATCGAGCAATTCCGGGTGCGACGGCGGATCGCCGCGCCGGCCAAAATCGTTGGCAGTGCGGACCAGGCCCTCGCCGAAGTGATGCTGCCAGATCCGATTGACCATGACGCGCGCCGTCAGGGGATGATCGGGGCGTGTCAGCCAGTCGGCCAGTTGCCGGCGGCCGCTGCCTTCGGTGATGCGCGTGGGGCGTCCGCCCGTCAGGACCCTGGGAAAGCCTCTCGGCACCGACTTGCCGAGTCTCTTGTGATTCCCGCGCAGGAAGACCGGGGCATCCTTGAAGCCCTCGTGGCGCGTGCCCTTGGGGCCGCCCTCTCGCACGACAACCGCTTGCGGGACCTCGAGCGGAGCCTTGCTCTTGAGCACGTCCAGCTCATGCCCCAGGTTGGCCAGACGCGATCGGTCCTCGAGGGGTAGCAGTGCCTTGCGTGCATCCGCCGGCAACCAGAACGGTCCCCGGGCCGACAGCAGCTCGTCGTACAGCTCGGCGATTGGGTCCCGTGGTAACGCGGTCGCGTTGATCGCCTCGAACCAGGTCCGGTGCAGGTCGGTCTCCACCCGCTGGCGCGCGGCATCGTCCAGTTGGCGTTGATACACGCGGATCTCCGCGACATCTCCGCGAAACCGAGGACTGCTCCCGGAGCCCGGTCCACCCAGATGCAGCGCCGTGATGCCCGGGTCGGAGGACACGGCGACGATGCCCTTGCTCGAACCGGCCGCGACCCCATTGCGGTGCAACGTCGTGCCGTTCGGACCCCAGGTGACACAGACAATCTCGAAGCCCGACTCTGCTCGTGAATCGACCAGGTCTCCCGCCTGACCGTGGTTTCGCAGGATCGCTCGCAAGGCGCCTCCCGGTTCCGGCATCAGGCTCAGGCCGTGCTTCCCGACGTCGGAGTCTTCCCAGCCCAGCAGGCGTTGCCCGCCCGTTGCTGTCTTCGCGGACTGGAAGACGACGAACAGGCTCCCGATCGAGGGAACGAGGCGCGGCGCTTCGAGCAGGGCCTGGCCGTCAAATCGCAGCACGTCCTTGGTCTGACCGCCGATCGCGGCCGTTGTCTTGAGGGGGCCTTTACCAGAACCCACCGGCCTGGCATCTGCCGGCAGGCCGGAACGATTCGGCCAGAGCCGGGCCCGCGACTCGGAATCGGTGAGCAGATACGGATCGTCGGCCCGAAAGCGGAGCACGCAGTCACGAGCCAGGCTCCCGTCTTCCGACGGCGCGGCCGACTCGGTCTCCCGCCGCGTGGCGAGGGCGGCCAGCGCCTGCTGAAGCTCCGCCGCGGACTGGTTGAGAGCCGGCCCGACCCGTTTCCCCGTCGCCGCGTCGCGCAGGGTCGGATGACGGCCAGCCGTCGTTTGCTCCGCGACCCTGCTGAGATAATCGACCCAGGCGGCCAGCAGACCCTCGTGCAGCCCGTGCCGGCGCGCCGGTTCGCCCAGGGGAGCTTTTGCCGAGTCCGTTTGGCGGTTCCGGTATTCGCAGGCCGCCACGAGGTACCGCGCGGTCTGTCCGCTGATGAGTCGCTTCAGATGGGCGATGTACGCACGGTTGACCGAGTCGGGCACTTGCTGCTCCAGCTCGGCGCGACGGCGAGCGTCGGCGGCATCGCGCGCCTGGAGCCTCGCCAGCTCGTCCGGCGGCAGGAGCGGTACGCGGACCAGTGGGGTGTTGCCCGGCACGGTGCCGGGGATCAGGCTGGTGCTGAAGAAGATTCCGGCCAGCGCGTAATAGTCCTCGGTGGAGATCGGGTCGAACTTGTGGTCGTGGCAGCGGGCGCAGGCGAGGCTCAGCCCGAGGAACGTCTGGCCGACGACGTCGATCTCGTCGTTGACGTAGTCGGCGATCATCTGGTCCTTGTCCACGTCGCCGGGCACGAAGTCCGCGATGGCCAGCAGGCCGGTGGCGACGAGCCCCTCTGCGTTGATGCCGCCGGGCCGGGTCGGTGGTAACAGGTCGCCGGCGAGTTGATAGCGGACGAACTCCGCATAGGGCAGGTCGCGATTGAATGCCGAGACGACCCAATCCCGATAGCGCCAGGCTTCGCGGAAGTCGCTCTCCGCGGGCAACTGGATCAGGTCGCGGGCGTCGGCGTAGCGGACCACATCGAGCCAGTGCCGGCCCCAGCGCTGGCCATAACTCGGCGAGGCGAGCAGCCGATCCACGACCCGGGCGAAGGCATCCGGCGACCGGTCGGCGAGGAAGTCGTCGAGCTCCTTGGGTGTCGGCGGCAGTCCGATGAGGTCGAACGTCGCCCGACGCAGCAGCGTGTAACGATCGGCCGGCCGGGCTGGCGCGATGCCTCGGGCCTCGAGCCCGGCCAGGATGAACCGGTCGATCTCCGATCGCGGCCACACCGTGTTCCTGACATCGGGAGGAGCCGCCGCTTTCACGGGCTGAAACGCCCACCAGGTTTGCGTAGCCTCGCGGACGGGCGGGGCGCCTCGGCGATTGAGGGAGGATTCACCGTGCGACTCGGGCCAGGGCAGGCCGCGGTCGATCCACCGTTTCAGGCGGTCGATCTCGCTGTCGGACAGCTTCCCTTTCGGCGGCATCTTCCGCTCGCCGCGCTGCTCGACCGCCTCGACGATCAGACTCTCCCGGGCCTTGCCGGGCACGGCGGCCGGCCCACTGTCACCGCCCTGGAGCACCTGGGTGCGCCCGACCAGACTCAGCCCGCCGCGCGGCTTGCTCCCCCCGTGACACTTCTGGCATTTCTCGACCAGGAGCGGACGGATCTCCGTCTCGAAGAACTCGGCTGCGGCGGGGTCGTCCGGACTGGCGGCAATCCCGGGGAATGCCCAGACGATCGCCAGCAAGACGATGGCGAACCGACCTTGCGATCGTGCTCCATGACGTAGGATGCGGTTCATCGATCCGGATCTCCCGACCGTCCTGCCCACGCGACCGGTTCGCAGGGAACCCGTAGCGATTGTACCAGGGACGACGACGGAGGTCAGGAACCGAGCCGCCTCTCACGGCGGTTTCCTCCCGCGACCGGACCGAGCGAGCTCACTGCGATCACGAGCGGATTCCCGCTCACGTTCGCCGCTCAGAGGCCGAACGGGGACTTGTTCGGATAGGCATCATAGCCGCTCGGATCGTCGGGGAGGATCTCGAGGTGGCAGGCACACATCTCGTCCTTGGTGCCCACGCCATAACGGACGCGCTGCGGAGGCTTGTTGGGATTGCGCGGGTTGTCTTCGGAGTTGTCGAAGTAGGCCGCCAGGGTCACGATGGTTCCCTTGGGCAGCCGGACAGGCATGGCGAAGCGGTACTGGTCCTGCCAGTCGATATTCCAGTCTTCGATCCAGAGCAAGGGCTGACAGCGGCCATCGGGCAGGGTAGCGGCCAGGCGGAACTCGCGACAGAGGTAATGGGCATGGGGCACGACGGTGTAGAGATGGACGTCGGTCCTGAGCCGCGCGGACTGGATAATCGTATGACGCTTCGCGCCGGCGGGGATATCGATCCGATCGGTGGAGAGCGTGAGGCCGGTCAACTTCCGGGTCACGGGCCCTTCGGCGAAGTAGAGTCCCACGCTCGATTGGTCTCTCTCGACCTTCCCGCTGCGATGATAGTGGATCTGAAAGACGATGTCGGAGTCGCGCGGGATGACCCGGCCGGCCCCTTCGGGAGCGAAGCGAGGCGTCAGGCCGGGTGTCCAGCCGCCTAGGCCGGGATAGGGGAGCTCGAAGCTGACCTTCCGGACCCATGCCGAGAAGCCGGGACCGGGATCGGTCCGATCGCGTCGGCGCGCGTCGCCGGTCGTGTCGAGATGGATGCGGCTGTGGTGGACGATCCGGCGATCGCCGGGGCGAAACTCGATGCCGCGGATCGTCACGTCGCGATCCAGCGGGAAGGGGATGGCGAAGGCCCGATAGAGGTCGTCTCCTTCGGCGCAAGCTCCAGGGGCTCGGGCATCGTCAGCACCAGGTCGGGCTGGCCGAGCGACCAATTGTCGGAGAACCTCGGCGGCGGAGGCAGGTCGGCCGGGTCGCCTTGCTCGCAGCCGGTCTCGGCCCATCGGGCGAGGGTCTCCTTCTCGATCGCGGACAGACGTGGGGCGTCGATGAACACCCCGGCGCCCGGGTCGCGCCTTCCACGGCGGCATCTGGCCGGCCTCGGTCACCTCGCGGATGAAGCTGGCGCGTTTGGCCGCGTCCCGGTAGGTGAGCAAGGAGAATGGCCCAACCTCGCCGGGGCGGTGGCACTTCGCACAGTTCTTCCAGAGGATCGGCGCGACGTGCTTGTTGAAGGTGATTGTCTCGACGGAGTCGGCACTCGGAGAACTCGGGATGAGTCGCGTCCCCAGGGCGATCGTAGTGGTGACGACCGGCAGCTCGTCGGCCAGGATTGCGTCGAGTGCATCCTTCAGTTCGTGTGCCCGCGGCTCCTGAGATCCTTGTGTCTCCGCAGAACGATCGTCGATCCGGCCGCGGTAGAGCACCTGTCCGTCAGGAAGCAGGACGACCGCCTCGGGCGTGACCCGGAGGTCCGCCTGGCGGGCCACCGTCTGCGTCGGGTCGAGCAGGATCGGGAAGGGAAGGTCCCACCCCGACGTCCGCCATGGAGATGAGCCCGAGCTCGCTGCGGCTCCCGAATCGATTCCGAAGAACGCGATTCCTCGGGGACCGTATTCGCGCGCGAGTCGCGCCAACTCGGGCAGATACGCCTGCGAGATTGGGCACTCCGGGGAGATCGTGAAGAGGACAATCGCCCGATGGCCGGCCCACTCCGCCGACGTGTGCATCCCGCCATCAAGGTCCCTCAGCGCGAATACCGTGACTGGTCCCGCTACCGGCCCCACGATCCGCTCGAACGGCGGCTCGACCTTGGGAGCCTCGCGATACCAGGCGATCGCCCATAGCGCGCAACCGAGGATCCCCAATCCGACAAGGCCCGCACGCAACAACAACCGCGACGGAGCCCGCCAGGGCCCCGTTCGACGCGCGGGCGTCGTCCGAGTTGCCGCCGTTGCGGTATACTTCGCTTCCATCATCCTTGATTGGTCCCGATCGGGGCCGCCGATTCTTCCCGAGCAACCGGCCGCTGGCGCACGCTCCTGTGCGGAAGGACCGCTTCGTTCGAGACCGGCCGCGGTCTTCACGGTCCTTCAGCCGGGATTGTCGTGCAAACGCGGAAGCGGTCAAGGCCGAAACGAGGATCGCCGGGTCACCGACGATCAGTGCCCACCTAGTATTGTGAGGGATGCGGAACGTTGGTGCCGGGGCAATGAAGTCCCCCGGTTCCACCTCCGATCCTCCGAAAAGCTCGACGTAGCACGATGGCACGCGTTGCCGATCCCATCGACAACTTCGCGCGCGTTTCGACCAGGCCCACCTACACTTCGGGGAAGAACACCGACAGGCCCACGGCGTCGCCGCCGAGCTCACGCGCGAGCTTCAGCAGGATCTCCCAGAGGTACGGGCCATAGGTCCCATCCACCCAGAGTTGGTAAGCACTGCGCTCGTTGATGGCACGATGCAGGACCCAGGTTGACACTCCCGCGACACGAGTCATGACCAGCAGCATCGTCGGGTCGGGACCGGGATTCGGCCTGGCATCGACCTGGCGAAAGTCGTAGCCGCACGTCTGGGCGAACAGGGCTGGGGCACGATCGCCGCTGAGTAGGAACGATGCGTCCTGCCGCAGCGCCGGATAGACACCAGGCGGTGGAGACCTCAGCAAGGACTCGGTGAGCCGCTCGACGACGTCCGGCGGCCCGCCGTCACGAGGCACGTCTTCGAGAAAGAACTCGGCACGGCCGGTGCGGGCAATCACCCCCCCGGACCTCCAAGGCAGGACTCGGCAGACGTCCGCGGGAAGGGCGTGCGCGACCTCGTGCGCCCTGAGAAAGGACTCGGCACCCGGGCCCTTGATCACCAGGCGGGGCAGGGCGCTGACGTCGCAGAGACCCAGGGTCCGTGCCACGCCCTGCTCCTGCGCGATGGTCCGGCCTCCGAAGCCCAGCGCCACGGGCATGCCGTTGACAGCGCCCCATCGGGGGTGAAGATGGTCGAGGAGGTCGTGGACCGGGCTCGAGCGGGCGGGAGGTTCTGGCATTGGGGTCATCAGGTCGTGGTCTCTGGCTGGGTCTGACGTTGGTTCTTGGGGTCGTAGAACGGGACCTCGGCAATGGTTGCGGCGATCAAATGGCCGTCGTCCAGGCGGATCTGAAACTTAGCCCCCGGCGTGGCACGCTCGGTGGCGATGAAGGCCAGGCCGATCACCCGCTCCAGGACCGGACTGTAAGAGACCGAAGTGACCCGGCCGATCATCTGTCCCTGGTCGATGATCAGGTGGCATTCCTCGATCCTCCCCTGGTCCCGTGTGGAGGGGCCGATGAAACCGACCAGCCGTCGCTGGAGCGGTTTGCGCGCGAGGATCGCCAGGCTGCGCTGACCGACAAAGAACGTCTTGTTCATCTTCACGGCCCACTCCAGGCCGGCCTCGCGCGGATGAGTCAGACCGTCGGTGTCCTGGCCGATGATCACATGGCCTTTCTCGAGCCGCAGCACGCGCTGGGCCTCAACGCCGAAGGGACGGACGTGATGCGCCCGGCCGGCCTCGAGGAGTTTGTCCCAGATCAGGCCAGCCGAGTACGACGGGAGGTGGATCTCATAGCCGAGCTCGCCGACGAAGCCCACTCGCAGGAGCCGGGCGTGGAATCCCAGCACGCGCCCGGCGGCGCACGCCCAGATACGGGAACGCGGGCTCGTCCAGGTCCAGGTCCGGCTCGCAAAGGGGTCGCAGCAGCTCGCGGGCCTTCGGGCCGGCGAGGTTGATCGCCGCGAGGTGGCCGGTTGCGTTGGTCAAGACGACCCGCAGGCCCCAGAGGATCGCCCAGCGCTGGAGCTCGCGGTAGACGGGGCCGGAGCCGGTCGTGGTGGTCGTGACGTAGTAGCGGTCCTCGGCCAGGCGGGCCACGACGCCGTCATCGACGATCGTGCCGGACTCGTCGCACATCAAGCCGTAGCGCATCGTGCCGATCGGCATCGAGGCGAACCGGCCCGTGTACGCGCGCTCGAGGAACGCCCCGGCGTCCGGGCCGCTGATCTCCAGCTTGCCGAGGGTGCTCACGTCGATGAGCCCGGCGCTTCGGCGGACGGCCAGGACTTCCTCGGCGATCGACGCCTCCCGCGACCGGCCTGGCGCCGCGTAATACGCCGGTCGCTGCCAATCGCCGGCGGGCATCAGCACGGCGCCGGCGGCCAGGTGGCGGGCGTGCAGGGCCGTCAGCCGGTGTGGGTGAAACCCAAGGCCGGCCAGGTGCCCCAGCGGGACCGGATGAATAAACGGCCGGGCCGTGGTGACGCCGGTCTCGGGGACGGTCTGACCCTTGACCCGGCTCAGGACCCGGATGGTATTGATGTTGGCGAGCTTGCCCTGGGTCGGGCCCATGCCCAGGGTCGCGTAGCGCTTCAAGAGCTCAACGTGGTCGAAACCCTCCTGAACGGCGTGGACGATGTCCTTATACTGGACGTCCTCGTCGAGGTCGACGAAGCTCTTGGCCGTGGGGTGGGGAAAGATCGGATAGGGATGGCTCGGGGCGAGGTTCGTCGGCGCAGGGCCCGGGGAGGTCTCGCCGTGGGCCAGCCCCAGGTACGCCGCGGCGGCCTGCCCGGCTCGGCGGCCGTCGGCCAGCCGATCCAGGAGCGAGTACACGCCGTTGAGTCGGCCCGCGGCGAATAGGCCCGGCGGCGCGGATTCGGGCGCGGGATGAATTGGTGGAGCGACTCGGACCAGGCCATCCGCCCTCCAGCCTGGTAGAACAGCCCGTCGGCCGGCGCCCAGCCCACACTCATGATGAGGCCATCGCAGGCGATTTCGAACGCCCGGTCCAGCCGAGCGCGGCCCACCTCATCCAGGGGAGCGACCGCGACGCCGCGGATTCCGACTCGGCCCGCGCCGGGAAGGGCGCGGGAGACCGCATGGCCAGCGAAGATGGAGATCCCCGCGGCGCCGACATCCTCGGCCAGTGCGGTCGGTTCACCCGCGGGACGTAGGTCGACCACCGCCTCGACGGAGACACCGGCCCGGTGCAGGTCGAGCGCGGCCTGGTAGCCCTCGGCGTTCGCGGCCAACACGACGCCGCAGTCGAACGGTATGACCGCATAGAGATGGATCAGCCGCTGCGCCGCGGTCGCGAGCATCACACCCGGCAGGTCGTTATTGCCGAAGACGGCCGGCTGTTCGATACAGCCCGTGGCGATGATCACGCTCCGGGCGCGCAACTTCACCAGACGGGACTCGTCCACGAGGGCCATCCAGAAGTCGGCGTAGGCACCGGCCGCGACGGTGGAGGTGCGGACCTCCAGGTTCGGCAGCGCGGCCGCTCGCTCGAGGAGTGCCGTCGCCTGCGCGCGCAGGTCCGGCGGATTCGCCCGTTGGTATAACAAGCTGCCGCCGGGTCGAGGGTGCTCGTCCACGACGACGACCCTGGCGCCCGCCTCGGCCGCCGCGATCGAGGCCGCGAGCCCCGACGGCCCCGCGCCGACGACCAATACGTCGCAGAAGTCATACGCCTTGGGCGTATACTTCCGCGGCCGTCTGGGGTCGACCGCGCCCAGGCCGGCCAGCGCGCGCATCCGACGCTCGTAGAACGGGAACCAGCGCCGAGGTGTGTAAAACGTCTTGTAGTAGAAACCCACCGGCAGAAACCGGCCGAACCAGTCGAGCAGCCGTGCCCGGTCCCGGCGCAGGCCGCCGAAGGTGTTCACAGCCGAGAGGACCATACCCTCGACCAGCGGCGTGACATCGGCGCGGAGGTTGGTCCGACCTCGCTTGCGGTCTTCCATCAAGGCGTTGACATCGTGGTTCGCCAGGCTGTAGACGCCCCTGGCGCGGTGATACTTGAAGCTTCGGCCCAGGAGGCGTACCCCGTTGGCCAGGAGTGCGCTGGTGACCGTATCCCCGGCGAGACCCGTGTAGGCCCGGCCTTCAAAGGTAAAGCCGAGCTGACGGCTCCGGTCGATCCATTCGCCGGGCTGCGGGGGAAGACGATCGGTCATGGTGCATCGTCCTGATAGAGATGGGGCTTTCCCGCCTGCCAGACAGCACTCACAGTCTGTTCGAAGAGCGCCGCGTCAGAGGAGCAACCCCCTACGCCAACGGCGTTACACAACCCAGCCCAGGGTCGCGCAGCGCACCCTGGGAACCAACCGCGCCACCACCGATGGTTCGTACGCCAACGGCGTTACACAGCGCAGCCCAGGGTCGCGCAGCGCACCCTGGGAATGCGGCGTGAGAAACCCCGTTGGGGTGCGCGGGAGTGCGGGCGGTCGTGTCCCAGGGTGCGCCTGCGGCGACCCTGGGCTGTGCTGTGCAACGCCGTTGGCGTAACGGGAAAACCACGGTCGTACTCTCCAGGTCAGGTCGCCTCATTCACCGTTCGCCTTCGGAACAGACGCTCAGAATCCGGTTGGGCTGGGAAGCCCGACCTACGAGACGACAGGCTGAGAGCCCGACCTACGGGTTTGCCGAAGTCGGATCTTCGTAGAGGTAGGTCCGGAGGATTTCATCCTTGAGGTTGTCGCGCTCGGCGATGAACCACGTTCCACTGGGCAGGTGATACCACCACTCCCGGCGCACACCTGGCTCGCCCTGTCGGTTGAACACATAATCGGCCCATTCGGCGTCGGTTGCCGTCGCGGCGTCGGGCATGGTGCGGACCTCGCCCCCGAAGACGAATTCCTGGAGCGGCCGCGGTCCGTTGAGAGGGCAGCGCAAGAGCTTCATCAGAACCCCCGCGGTGGGAACACGCTTGAGAGTACGCGGGCGGCAGTACGCGGTGAGGACCGGTCCGTCGGTAGATCGCGATTCCCCTCCGCGAGCGGCACCGGAACGATCATCGACAGAGGGCATTATCACCCGTGGTCTCAGATGGGGCAAGAACCGCGCCCAGGCAACCAGAGATCGAGCAGTGGACGGTTCAAGGTACGCGTCTGCGGACCGAGGGTGACAGTCGTTCAGCAGCGAACAAGGTGCGGCGGGATGAAAGCCGATCCACCCGACATGGGCCCAGAGGCAACCTCGGTGTGCGCGTCGGTGTCGTCGGACCGAAGCAGGTTAATACCACACGACGAAATCAGCCCTGCCGAACGCGGGACAACGGTGCGTAGCGCGACTCAGGTCGGTCCTACCGGCCTTGGTCCGGGCTCTGGATCTGGATTCCGTGCCAAGCAGGACCCTGGCCCGGCCCGACCACCGCTGTCGTCGAGCGGGCTGTGGCAGGCGGTCAAATCCAGCCGCGTCTCCGTTGCCGTCCCCCCTCAAGAGATTCCGGTCGCCACATTAATATGATGCGTGTTATCAAGTTTTACGTTGCAATTGGACGAAAACTCGAATCCGGTATTGACTCCGCAATCTATACAAAAATACACTATTAGTGGCATCGACGACTTCGATGCCAAGTGATTAGAGACTCTATCATGAGGAGATAGCAGACCAATGAGTAAAGATGTGCAACTCGAAGGTGTGAGCCGGGACGCCGTTGTACTGGCGCTCAAGGACTTCTACAAGGAGAACCCTGATGTATCAAAAGATACGCTCCGCAACGAGATCGTGAGCATCGTCGATAGGCTGGCGACTAGCCGATCTACACGAGGCCATGGCACCACGATCATGGACACGCAGGGAGTGTCGTACACTCTTGAGGACTTTGTCGAGTTGACCTTGGTCGATGCGCTATTCCTCGGGAAGCGCAAGTAACACGGTGACTCACGGACGGAACGATAAGGGCAAAAACCTCGTGAACATCACGGGGGTTTTATGGGATCGTCCCAAACCGGCTGAATTCGTCCCTCGGCAACTTGACACTTGGGGCAGACACGGCCGGGCTGAAACCCGCCAGTTTCGCTCGTTTGGCGACACTTCGGCGCCGAAGTGTCAAGCTGGGAAATGGGCGTTTGGGACGATCCCGGTTTTATTGGCACACGAGGAGCGGAAACGGGGACGAGGACCGGAAACGGGGATGGAGCGGAAGCGGGGGATGGAGCGGAAGCGGGGGAGCGGAGCTAGATTCAACCGCCTGTCACGTCCCGCCCGAAGGCAGGAGTGGTCCGGCCAAGCCGAGGTTCTGCCTCGCCCAGAATCCTCACCCAGGACCGGGACCAAGGCGGGGCCGAACTGAGCCGCGTCGCGGACCCCAAACCCGCATTCCTCGGAGGTGATGCCGTCGCCGGGTTTAACCGGCTTCGACCGGATCGATCGAAGCCACCTCAGGTCGATCGACTTCGGTGTCGTCGGACCGAAGCAAGCAATACCTGACCTTGCGCGTGAAGGGGCAGGGAACCTCGATCACATGGGGACTGTATCAGTCATCCCGCTCGTCATTCGGAAACCGAGACGAATTGATTTCCGTGGTCTCAGGCCGGATGTCTGCGGCAAGGAACTTATACCAATTCGTGATGCGCCGAATGACCCTGTCTAGTTGCCTGGTATCAAACGGCTTGAAATCCAGATCGGCCACATCCACAAGATGGGTCGAGTCTTCAGATGGCTCGACGAGCCAGGCGTAGAACTCCCTGTCGTTGTGCATGGAAAACAGCAAGACGATGACCGGGATGAAGTATCGTGTCCGCTTGTCGAGCTTCTTCCTGCGGCCGCGGACGTGCTTCGCCAAATCCTCCGACGTGTCCAGGGGGTTAGACGTGCCCCATACGAGCACGCCGAACGGGAGGAATCCGGGGAGGGTCGGGTCGCGGATCGAGCAGAGCAAGTCGATTCCCATCTCGCCGCCCATATCCATGTTGAACACGTTGACGTTCAATCGCCGCGTCAGGGCAACCCTGGCGAGGAGTTCTGAGCGGTGACCCACCATCTGGTTTGCTGGAGACATGTGCCCTCCTCAAAGGCTGGACTTCGTCATGCCTACTGGCCGCGACTTCCAGAAGTCTTCGACGTCATTCCAAATCCTCCTGATGGCCCGGCAGTTCAGTGAGCGGCGGGTAGAGATTCCCACGAACCCCTTCCTGGCTCCCGCCGGGACGTGCTGGATATATGCGACCCCGGAGAGCACGTCGATTCCGACGACATACGCCGGCACTTTCATGCTGCCGAGCTTTTTGGCATCGGCGGCCGTCAGCCGGACGAGCAGTTTACGACCCATTCCTGTGCCCGCATACCGCTTAGCCTTCGCCGTCGCCTTCACCTGTACGAAGAAATTCGACTGAAAGACGGACGATCCGAGGAGCGTCACCTCGAAATCGAGCGCTTCGGCCTTCTCGCCCAGGAAGCGCCGATCGAACCACTGCTGTCCCCCGCACCACCGGGTGATGATCGCGCCGAAGAGCGCCTCTCCCCTCTTGCCGACGATATCCATGCTGCAGGCGGACGCTCCTCGATGAGCAGGTACAACCCCGACATGATTCTACTCTTGCGGCTGTCCCGTGAGTAGTCAGTCCTTGCGGATGCGGCCATCGACCGCGCCGTCCTGGTGCTGGTTCTGGTCGGTCTTCTCAGCCAAGGCAAAGGATAAGGGGATGCAGAGGAAAAGTTGACAGAACGGAGCAGATGAAAAGGGGACGGAATGGACGTCAATAATTCGTTCCGTCCCCTGGTATGTGGCGAAGTGAGGTACTAAAGATTCTTGACCAGCAACAACAGGGGGGCCTGGGGGGGTCAAGGATCTTTTCTACTGAACGCCCGATCAGACTTCCAGAATGGGAGTTGGGTCTCTTCTCAACTCGATTCGGAGGTCCTGTTCCATGGCTACCAAGTCCCCGTCGAAGAACCGTCGCCCGTCGCAGCCGCATGCCCTTCATAAGCCTCGGGGGGTCATTCACCCGCGCGTCCAAGCGGTCGGACCGGAGCACTTCGGCTTGGTGTGCGTCGATTGCGCCAAGGCACGCTCCCGGATGATGTTCGCCGACTTCTACGGCCGAGTCCTGCTCGAGCCGACCACCGTCGAACACAACCGATCCGACTTCGAGACCGCCGTGACGTCGGTTCGCGCGGCCATGGCCCGGCACGGCATCCGGGAGGTGATCGTGGTCGTCGAGCGCACCGGTCGCTATCACGGCCCGGTCCAGCGCAGCTTCCGCAAGGCGGGGTTCGAGGTCCGCATCGTTCATCCTTACACCACCAAGCAGTATCGACTCCCCGCCGACCCCGGCAACAAGACCGACGACACCGACCTCTCCGCCATCCACCGCGCCGCCGTCAACGGCTTCGGCCTGCTGGAGCCCGAACCCGACCCGGTCTATGCCCGACTCCAACTGCTGGCCAGGCACCGCCGCACCTCGGTGCAAAAGCGAGTCGTCCTCCAACAGCAGATGCTCGAGCATCTTCAATCGTTCATGCCAGGATACTCGAAGTGCGTCGGCGATCTCTTCGGTTCTCCGGCCATCCTCTGGGTGGCCAGGGACCTCGGCTCGGCCGCGGCGATCGCCCAGATCGGCCTGGCCGGCTTGAGCCAACAGGTTCGACAGGCCGGCCTCCGAGTGTATCGGTCCACCCTGGAAAAGATCGTCGCTTGGGCCCGGTCGGCACCGTCGGCCGAGGAACCGGCGTCGCTCCATCACCGCATCTTCCTGGAGCTCGACGCCGACCAGGTCGCCAAGGCTCAAGCCATCCAGGCGGTCGAGGGTGACCTGGCCGGGCTCTTGGCCGGGACGCCCTACCTGCTCCTGCTGGGCATCGTCGGGATCAACGTGGTCTCGGCCGCCGAGTTCGCCGGCGAGATGGGGCCGATCGAGCGCTACACCAAGGCCCGAGCGATTACGGGCCGCGCCGGGTTGTTCCCCTCGCGGTACCAGAGCGACCAGGTCGATCGTCGCGACGGCGCGCTGGTCCGACACGCCAATCGCGACCTGCGATCCGCCATCCTCACGATTGCAGATAACTTGATCAAATGCAATGATCACTTCGCGGTCCTGGCCGCGGGATGGCGGCTCAGGGGCAAGGACGCCCGTAGCGTCCGTGTCCAGGTCGCCGGTCGGTTCTGCCGGATCGCCTACCAGATGGTAGCCGGTCGGATGACCTTCCAACACCCCTGCGCTCAGCAGCGGGATCCCATCCTCGATAAACTGATCAGGTTTTCTCTTGAGCATATCATTCCACCTGATCAGCTCTCGCGAAACCTCGACGCCGCAGTGGCCCAACTCCCGCACACGGCGCATCGTGAGGAAGCGGCCGCTGTGGCGGAGGAGCTGGCTCGGGTCCCGAAATCGCGGGGAACGGGACCGCGCCAGCTAGACACGATTCTCCCCGCCATCTTGGCCAAACTGGAGGGGAACCTGGTAAGATCACCGGAGTCAGGGGAGGCTGATCCCACAGAGTGACCATCCGGACCAGGGGCCGAACAACGTCGAATCTGTCCCCAAGGCGCAAAGCCGTGGAAAAGCGTGGCGCTCTGTCTCGGATCACCAACGTCGGATAAGGCTGTGTGGGGTCACTCCCCTGATAAACCAGTATGGCGAGACGTGATCCCTGACGAGACCGAGGTGGCCCCTGGTCGGGATTGGCCATCAAACGACATCTGTAAAACCCGCCGGTTCGGCGGGGACAGGGATCGTCCGTACATAGGTCCCAAATCGGCATCACGCCAATTCCCACATGGCTGTCTTTTCACGCCCCCGTCCCCTTTTCACGCCCCGCTCGGAGTGGAGCACGTAGGGGTCCAGCGCGGCCCCCATGACCAGCTCACCCCGAGCGGATTGGCTCACATATTCGGATCGACCGAACCGTCGGACGGTCGCCTTGCGAGCTTCGGTCGGATCGACCGAATTCACCGCGACTCAATGGCCTTCGGTGGCGTCGGACCGGCTGGCCGTTCCTCGGCGTGGCCTCTCCGAGAGATTCGGCAGCGACACCCGACCTGGCCCGCGATGGTTTGCGTCGGCGGGCTGGGACTCCGCCTGAAGCGACGGCGGCCCGTGGCGGGCCCCGCCGGAATCCCCGGACGGGGGGCTCAAACCGACCAATCCTCGACGCTCAGGCCGGGAACACGGCCGAAGTCGCGTCGGTTGCGGGTGACGACCACAGCTTGATTCTCCATCGCAACGGCGGCGATCCGCAGGTCCATGAGCCGAACGTTCAACCGGAGGGCCTTGAGCTGAGCGACCCGCGCGATGGCCGCTTCCGTGTAGGGCAGGATGCGCCAGCGGCCCAGACGCACGACGGCTTCGCCGAGATGCACGTAGGCCCGTGCGACTTCTTCCGGACGGCGGGCTTGCCGCATCAGCGTGTACCAACCCGTGAGTTGCTCATCGACCGTCAAGACCGAGATCGCCAACTCCGTGTGTAGCCTCGAGTTGACCCTCTGAACGACGATCGGGTCGCCGTGGTAATAGAGAGTCAGGTGGTCGGTATCGAGGACGAAGAGGCTCATAGCGCCTCGGGGTCTTCGTCGAGTTGATGACGGTATTCCTCCATCGCGGCGCGCCAGGGTTCATAGAGGGGATCGTCGTGCAAGTATCCGGCATCCTGCTTCCAGGGTGCGATGCCGCCAGCGACGTTCAACTCGGCCAATCTGGCCCCGGCGTTCACGCGGAGCCGGACCTGGTCGGCCAGTCGGTCGATGGCTTCTGCGGCCGTCGCTCCGTCAGCGGTCAGGCCGACCGAGAGCCCGCCGGCCCCGGTCGCGCGATACCCGCTGCCGGTAATCGGCTCGATGATGACAGAAACTTCCACGGCCCCTCTCTCCTTTCTCACCGTCCCACTCCTCCATATTACCTGGGAGGTCGTTGGTCGGGAAGGGATGCCGCGGCGATCGAGAGGATGCCTCCTGTACACGTAAATCTATACAATTGTAATTATTCATCTATAATTATATACCGATTGAGAAACCGGCCACAGGCTCGCTCCTCTCCAGAGTGAGGATTTGCGGATTCAGTGTCCCACCGAGGCGGCGCCTTTCTCGCCGACGAGCTCGTAATTCGCGAACCGCTGGAGGTTGAACGGGCGGATTAACTCATGGTCCTGGTCCCTGGCCAGGGTGTAGGCCATGGTGGTGCCGCAGACCGGGGTGGCCTTGAAGCCCCAGGTCCCCCAGCCGGTGTCGAGGTAGAAGCCCCGGATCGGCGTGGTCCCCAGGATCGGCGAGAAGTCGGGCGTCATGTCCGACATTCCCGACCACTGGCGATTGACCTTCAGATCCGAGAGGAACGGGAAGAGGTCGAGCAGGTGATCGGCCAGGCCCTCGACGAAGTCGAGCGTCGAGGCGCTCGGAGTGGAGCTCGTAGGGGTCGAGCTCACCCGGGCAGGCTCGCCCGGATGGCCTCGATCGTCGCCAGGTGTTCCCGATCCTCGCGGTACTTCTTCAGGCTGGCCTGGTAGGACGCCGCCGTCTTGGTGCAGACGAGGGTCTGGGGCGAGCCGATCCGCTCGGTGACGTGGGTCAGGTCGATCTTGTTGACGTCGATCTGGGAATGGAGGTGCCGGCGGCGCTCCTTGCCCATCTTGAGGCGAAGCACCCGTTCGCCCGGGTCTGCGAGGAACCGCTTCAGCTCGGCGCAATCGGAGCAGGTGCACTTGATCGGGGCCGCGCGGCGGAAGTCGGTCGGTTCTTGCGGCACCTCGGCGGTGATCGACCTGAGCTGGTCCCGGACCTCGTCGAGCCACTTCACCAGGCCGGCCGACGGCTTCTTGACGTTCTTCGAGAGCCACGTCCGGAGGCCCACGAGCGCCTTGATGTGGGCGTCTGTGAGCGGATACTTCTGCGGCAAGGCGAGGGCATGGTCGATGAATCGGGACAGCAGCCTGTCCTGCTCGGTCGCGATCAGCGAGCGAGCCAGGCCCGCGAGGACTTCCACGCGATCGACGGACCGATAGCGCCAGTCGTCGGAGGACGGGGGCGCCCGGTCGATCGACCCGATGGCCGACACGAGCTCCGAGGCGAGGGCCTCGCACAGCTCGCTCCATCCCTCCTTCTTCCGCGGCCGGGCCGTGCAGATCGACTCCAGCAGCCGGACGTTCCGCTCCATCGTCCCGGGCGTAGTCGCCTTCATCACCGAGGCGAGCTGCGGCCGGAAGGTCGTCCAGCCGTACTTCTGGCCGATCGCGGCGATCGACTTGCCGGGCTGGGCCGTTGCGTCCCTGGCCATGGCGCCTCCCAGGAAGTCGCCGATGCGGCCGGGGTCGTCGAGCGCGGCGAGCGCGGCGAGCAGCTCGCCCGCCCAGTCATCCTTGCCGTCGGGCCTGATGCGGCCCTGGGCGCCGGCGGGCCATTTCGCGACGATCGCGGCGGCGAGCTCGCGACACTGCGCCTCGAGGGCCGCCGCCTCCTCGCCGCGGCCCTTCTTCCACCGCGCCACCATCCGGACCAGCTCCGGCACGACGGCGCGGCTGTCGCGATCGCAGATGACCTCGAAATGCCGGCTCGCGGGCCAGAGGAAGACCGCGGCATGGCGATACCAGCGGTCCAGCGTCATCCCGGCGTTGCCGGTGAAGCCTTCGAAATCCTCCTCGGAAGGCTCCCCCTCCCGGAGCGCCTCCGGATCGAGGAGCTCGTCCTCCTCGATGTCCAGTTCGCCGATCGGCAGCCGGTGGCCCTCGGCGTCGCTCCAGTGGTCCGCGGTGAGGCTGGTCTCGTAGATCTCCCCCATCTCGTAGTCGCTGGCGTCGCCCTCGTCATCGTAGTCGCCGTACCAGCTCCGTCGCCGGCCATAGCCGTATCCTCGGCCGGACCCGCGGGCGTACTCCGCCGAGCCCGAGTCATGGAGGGTCAAGAGCGCCAGGTAGGCCCGGCACTCCGCCTGTCGGGCCGCCTCGGCGAGGACGCGCGCCTTGACCCGGTCCGTGCCCTTGAGCGCGTCCCAGGTCAGGCCGTCCTTGGTGTATTGATGGTCCAGGGCGATGCCCAGCTTCTCGGTTGACTCCTCGTCGGACGCCCATTTCCGGATGAGCGGGACGATCGCCGCGATGTGCTCCGAGTCGCGCGGCGCCCTCAGGGACTTCTTCGACTTCGCCAGCGTGAGGTTGTAGACCAGGCAGAGGCGATACCCCTTCTCGAGCGGCCGGACCTCGTGTTCGCAGTCGGCGTAGAAGGCGGCGTAGTGGATGTGGAACGGGTCGCCGGCTGGCCCGCCGAAGTCGATCGTCCGCTCCTGCCCCTCGTGGCGGACGACCAACTCGCCCCCCTCAAACGTCGAGGGCAACACCACGACGAGCGTCGCGACCATCCGGTCGAGCTTCTCGCCGTCGCGATGGGGCAGGAAGAAGCTCCCTTTCTCGTAGAGCAACAGGTCGTACAGGTGGCTCTCGAGCTTCTGGCTCTCCAGCCCGAGCTCTTCCTGGACCTTGCCGACGATCTCCTTGACGACCCGGTCCCAGTCGGGGTTCTTGAGGCTGAAGCGGTCCGGCTCCATCCGCCAGACGCGGCGGACCTTCGTGTTGACGAGGGTCTCCTCGCCCTTGCCGTAGGGGGCCTGATGACAGTGCTTGATCAGCTCTTTCGCTGTCCTCGGGGTGAGCGGCAGCCCGACCGGCCCCAGGCCCTCGACTTCCAGGCCGGGCAGGACGGCGGGCACGCTGTCGGCGGCGCAGAACGTACCGGGTCGATCGATTCGATCCAGCTCCCGATTGAGTTTGTCCAGGTTGGCGGATGGCACGGCATTCCTCTCGCTGAATCTCGCGGTGGTTTCGGGAGTCTCCAGCATAGCCGAGCCCTGCGACCTGGGCCATGGGGCCCGCGAGTCTTCCCGCCTCGTGGGTACAATCCAATTGCGCACTTCGGTCCGACGACATGGACGCCCCCTCGGGGGTTACCTCCGGCCCTATGGCGGCTGGATCGGCGTTCCTGCTGCCGCACCCGGTTCGCTGCTGAACGACTGTCACTCTCCTTGATGGGACGCCGGTCGGTCTGGATGCCGACGACCTGTCCATCCCGGACGTCGATGCCGGTAACGGCGGTCTTCTGGTGGATCTCGACACCGAGCCGATCGGCGGCCCGCGCATAGGATCAAGGATTCGTGGCGGATGTCTTCGGCGTGATGCAGGTAAAGGCACCGAGCACGGTGAAGTCGGAGGGATTGGTGGTGAGGAGGGATTGGATGCTAGCCTGTCGGTAGGTCGCGGCCAGCAGCGTGTCCAGCAGCCGCTTGCGCCCAGGGAGAATTGTTGCAACCAGGCGAGAAACTGCCGGGTCGCGGCGTTGTCGGGGAACACGCGCACGACCTCACGTGCCGTCCACCATTGCTCGGCGAGCTGCCGGGCGGCCGTCATGTCGAGCGGCTGTGCGAAACGACGGGGGTCGGTGACGATATGGATGAACTCGGCCAGGACTTGTGGGGCCATTGCGATGAGGTCGCCCGCCGATAGCAACCGGGCCAGCGTGTCCCGGGCGTCGGCGTGTTCGGCGTGCTCTCTCACCTCGGCCGCGACCAGGAAGCCGGTGTCCAGTCCATGAATCATGACCGGCCTTCCAGCATTTCGCCGAGCACGTCGTCCTCGGCTGTCAACGGGCGCAGAACAGCGCCCACGCTCACCGGAGCGATGTCCAGGATGCTATGTGGCCGCGCGATGGTTGGCCATACACCGGGCGCAACACGGTCACTTCTTGGCCTTCCGGCAGCCGCACGCCGTTGGCAAGTACGACGACGCCGTTCTTGACCTGTCCCCTAGTAACCATTCCAGACCTCATTCTCAAGAATACCGTTGCATCTTACCACCGGGGTTCTGGAGGTGAAAGAGTGAGGATTATCGGATTCAGTGTCCCACCGAGGCGGCGCCCTTCTCGCCGACGAGCTCGTAATTCCCGAACCGCGCGAGGTTGAACGGGCGGATCAACTCATGGTCCTGGTCCTTGGCCAGGGTGTAGGCCATGGTGGTGCCGCAGACCGGGGTGGCCTTGAAGCCCCAGGTCCCCCAGCCGGTGTCGAGGTAGAAGCCCCGGATCGGCGTGGTCCCCAGGATCGGCGAGAAGTCGGGCGTCATGTCCGACATGCCCGACCACTGGCGATTGACCTTCAGATCCGAGAGGAACGGGAAGAGGTCGAGCAGGTGATCGGCCAGGCCCTCGACGAAGTCGAGCGTCGAGCGCTCGGAGTGGAGCTCGTAGGGGTCCAGCGCGGCCCCCATGACCAGCTCACCCCGAGCGGATTGGCTCACGTAAATGTGCAGGTTCGCGGAGACGACGATCTGGTCGAGCCAGGGCTTGAGCGGCTCGGTGACGCAGGCCTGGAGGGGATGGATGACCAGCGGCGTGCGCAGGCCGACCATGCGGGTGATTCGCGGGGTGTATCCGGCCACGGCCGAGAGCACCCGGCTGGTCTTGATGGGACCCCGGTCGGTCTGGACGCCGACGACCTGTCCATCCCGGACGTCGATGCCGGTGACGGCGGTCTTCTGGTGGATCTCGACACCGAGCCGATCGGCGGCCCGCGCATAGGACCAGGCGACGGCATCGTGCCGCACGACCGCGCCCGGCGGGTGGTACAACGCGCCCACGATCGGGGCGTGGCCGCCGCAGGACAGGTCGATCGTCGGACAGAGCCGGTGGATCTCCTCGGGCGTGATCACGGAGCTGTTGACGCCCAGGTGCTTGTTGACTTCAGCCCGCCACCGCATGGTGCGCAGGGTGGCCGTCGTGTGGGCCAGCGTGAAATGGCCACGCTCCGAGTAGAACAGGTTGTAGTCGAGCTCCTGCGAGAGCCTGGAGAAGAGCCGCACGCTCTCGTCGTAGAATTTCACGCCCTCGACGGTGAGGTAGTTGGAACGGACGATCGCCGTGTTCCGGCCGGTGTTGCCCCCGCCGATGTAACCCCGATCGAGCACCGCGACGTCGGTCATGCCGTAGTCGCCCGCCAGGTGGTACGCCGCGGCCAGCCCGTGCCCACCAGCGCCGATGATCACCGCGTCGTAACGGTCCTTGAGCCGCTCGGGCCGGCGGAACATTCGCGGCTCGGGATAGGTCTTGCTCAACGCGAATCGCAACAGGCGTAAGGGCATCCGGCCTCCTCGTCATCGGTCATGGGTCCATCGTTCTACGGTACCGAGCCCTCGCCGTTCAAGGCAGGGCGCGGGGGAGAGGGGTGGCGCCTCGCGGATCCGCCAGGTTTCCATCGCCAGCCCGCTCGTCCCTGTGATGGCCAGGTCGGCCAGGACGCGGCCGATCAGGCATGAGAACTTGAAGCCATGCCCGCTGCACGGGCTGGCCACGATGACATCCGACCGGCCCGGCAGGAAGTCGAGCTGAAATTGCTCCTCGGGGGCCACGGTATACAGGCAGACCTCGGTGAGGTCGATCGGCGCGTCAGCCAGGAGGGGGATGTGGCCGTGGAGGAAGTGCCGGACGATCGATCGGTACTCCTCGCCGACGGTCCGATCGTCGAGATCGGGGTCGATCTCGGGGCCGGCGTGCCGCGCGACCTTCACGCCCAGGCCCAGAAACTCGGGCATGCCGTAGTACACGTCCTGATCAGCGGCCGGCATGAAGATGAAGACCGGGAAGCGGCCGATCTGGAAGGGTGTTCGGTCACCGGGGCGGAAGTAAAGGACCTGCTGGCGAGTGGACGTGAGCGGGACCGGGAGGCCAGGCAGTAGCCGCTTGACCCACGCGCCGGCCGAGACGATCAGCCGTTCGGCGACGATCCGCGACAGGTCGGTCACCACGACCGGCTGGGGCCCATCGAGGTCGATCCGCCGCACGGGAGTCCGCTCGATGACCCGGGTCCGTTCGCCACCGAGTGATCGGGCGAGCTCGACCTGGACCGCGAGGGCGCGCGATGCTGCGACCATCCCCGCGTCGGGCTCGAAGACCACATCGTAATCGTCGGGCAGGCCGAACGCCGGCCGTCGCCGGTTCCATTCCCGGCCGGAGGTCCGCCAGTGGGGCACGTCGAGCTCCCGGAGACTCATCGCGACCCGGGCCGCGTAGTCCACGCCGGACGGGGAGAACGAGACGCCGCCGGTGCGAATATAAAGGGCCTCGCCCGCGTCGGCTTCGAGCTCCCTCCAGGCGCGGAACGCCGCCGGCATGAGCCGGGCGTATCGCGCGTCGGCGTACGAGTGGCGAGTGATTCGCGCCGCACCGTGCGAGCTGCCCCGGTCGTGACCCAGGGCGAATTGCTCGATCAGTACGACCGGCTCGCCCTGCTTCGCCAAATGGTACGCCGCCGCCGAACCCATCGCGCCGGCGCCGACGATCACGTTCTTGGCTTCAATCGTTTCCATGACGAATTCGATCCATGGTTCGAGTCCTGTTCCGAATCACCCGGTTCGTTCTTGTTCTCAATCACCGCGCGCGATGGTGACCAGGATCCCTAAGATCTTGGCCACGTCATCTAGATAATACTCCCAGCGGTCTATGAAAAGTTCCTTTTCCTTCAAATTGAGGAATCGCCAGTGGCTCCCGCTCGTCACGCAACCGTAAGCGACTGGTATGGTCCTCCCGTACTTTTCGTTGAAGATCTGGATCGCCACCATCTCGGCGATACATTGACCGAGTCCCGACGGGATGTCCTCCTTCTTGGCCTCGACGACCGCGAGGATGGGCGCCTCCACGAAGAAGACTTCCGGCGACTGAGCGATCAAGTAATCGCAAACGCCGGTCAGTCCCCGCGCCTGATCAACGTTGAAGGTCACACCGGGAAAGACATTGATCTTCCTGTGCGAGCGTCGCTTTGCTTCGCCCATGATCGGTGCGATGATGTACTCACGACGAGCCCGCTCCGTGTTGATCCCGAGCGCGACGGGAGCGAACTCGTCGAGCCAACCTCGCAGGACATCGCTGGGTTCGAGCGGCTCGATCTTTTCAAAGAGGGCGACGTCCTCGTTTCTCGTCAGCTCGAATTTCTCCATGACCGTCCTCAAGTCGAAATCGGCATAAGCCATGGCATGTGCTCCTCGGGCTTTTGGGTTGTTCGATCCAGCATACCAAAGTCTGGTTCGTTCGAACGTCCTCTCATCCGCTCAAAGAGCCGTCCTGCCGCATTTCGACTCTGAAGACGCGACCTGGCGCGGCTCGTGCCTCTTGGCTGTCCATCAGGTGCCCAGAATCGGAAATCGGGTTCAGCGGCCGGCTGGAGAAGAACCGGCTCGCGCGCGGTTGAGATGTTGCCGCAGTTGCTTCAGGACGGGCTCCATCGTCTCGTCCCGGGCCCGGTTGCGCAGCTCGAGCGGGTCGTCGCGCTCGTGAAACAACTCTTCGGTGCCATCCCCTTCGTTGCGGATGTAAACGAATTCCCCTTCGGCCACCGAGGTCAGCGGACCGCGAGCAGCGGGCGACCGCCCTTGGCTGGGTAAGGAGGGGTTTGGCCCTGAAAGCTCGGAGATCGCCCCGTCTGCCGGAGTATCTTCCCTGACATGGGGACGCCAGAGTTTGGCCAGCGACCGGCCTGGAAACGGCGAGCTGTCGGCCAGGCTGAGTAGGTCGACGATGGTCGCGGGCAGATCGCGTAGACTAACGCATTCTTTCACGACCCCCGACACTTGGGTCCCTGCCGGCAGGACAACCAGGAGCGGCACGCGGATTTCCGGGCGATAAAGACTCTCACCATGATCGAATAGAGCGTGCTCCCCCAGTTCCTCGCCATGGTCGGCGACGACGACGACCAGGGTTCGATCGAGCACCCCGCTGCGCTGCAAGGCATCGAACAACTCGCCCAACCGCTCGTCCAGATAGGCGAGACAGTTGTCATAGGAGTCTCGAGCGAGGAGCCGGTAGTGTGGGGCCAAACGGATCTTGTCGACGGTGGTCCAAAGTTCGTTGAGCAGGATGAAATCCGCGTCGGTCCGGGGCTCGAGTCCGAATCGGAACGCCGTCCCCGCCGGTGGGAGATAGGGGGAATGGGCATCGAAGTAATTGAGGAAGGCGAAGAAGGGACGACGCGGCTCTCGCCGGTGGGATAGCCAGTTCAGGAATGCGCGATTGATCGAGTCGGCATTCTTGCGACCCGTATCCAGAAGCCACCGCATCGTTGATTCGAGCCAGGGGCGGAAGGGCCCTGCATTGACATTCCGGCTCACCGACAGCCCGAAACTGGCAGCCGCGGCCCAGCGCAGTCCACGAGTAACGCCGTCCGCAGAGGCTGGAGTCGCTCCCAATTCAGCACATAGTCTTCGTAATGAGTAAAGCCGTGGTCCAACCCGGTTTCGGAAGAACAGTACATGGTATTGGCGACGAAGCCCGCAGTGGCATAACCCCGAGCCCCGAGGTATTCGGCGAGAGTCGGGAAGTGATTGCGCAGCGGTGTCATCCACTGGACACCCAGCTCATAGGGCCACCGGCCGGTGAACATACTGGCGTGCGACGGGAGTGTCCAGGGTGCCGTGGCGCGCGCCTCGTCAAAGCGAATACCGCGTTCGGCGAGCCGCATCAGGGTCGGGCTGGTGGGGCGGGGATAGCCGTAGAGACTCAAGTGATCCGCGCGCACCGTATCCAGCACGATCACGAGCACGTTCGGCGCATCGGCCGGAGGCAGGGGCCGGCCGGCTTCGCGCCAATGGGCGAAGCGGTCTCCCGCGAGGATGACACCCGCCACGATCCCGACCAATCCCAGCAAAGCCGGAAAACTGCCGATCAGCCCGCGCTTCCACCGGGTCGTCGGTCGCTCGAATCGCGGAGCCACTAGTACGGCGATCCCCAGCGCCAGGAGCACCCAAGCGACCGTGTAGATCTGACGGCTCGCCACGAGAAGCGCCGGCATAATGGTGGCGGCCAAGAGGAGTCGGAGGCTGATCCAGCCTCCTGTCCTAGGGCAGAGCTTCGTGGCCGCCGCCAGCAGGACTCCCACGAACGCAAAGAGGAGCAGGTTCGCCAGCGGGGCCAGCCAGACAAAATGCCGGCTCATCAGGTAGAGCCGGTTCGTGGAGTCAAAGCTCCGGCATAGCAGCCGTGTTCCCACTTCGAGCCAGCCCGCGGCCAGGCCGCACCAGGCCGACAAAGCCCAGACTCCGAGCGGACCGAGACGGCGCGGCGCACGCCGGACCTCGGGCTGGTCCCGGCAAGAAAGCCATCCGTTCCGCGGGAGTCGTCGTGGTCATGGAGCCGTCGGGCGGTCCGGGCTGGAGCGTTGGTCTCCCCCCCTGCCAGACCGCCCGCGAAGCCTACTCAGTAGGAATCGGAGGAGACGATCTCGCCGCCGGCCTTGGTCCCCAGTCTCCACCAGGTCATCATGTCAATCGAGCTCTTGACGAAGCGCACGCTACCGTCTGTCATCATGCAGTTGCAACCGCCGGGGTGATTGCTGGAAACGTTCTCGTAGCTGCCGAACTCGAAACCGCAGCCTCCGCAGCTAAAGCGGCAGCCGGCCCACTTATACAACTGAGAGTTGGGTGGCACGATCGAATTGAACAGCGTGACCCCGGGTGAACCGGTGCCCCAGCGAAAGCCCTTGTCGTCGGACCAGGGCGGGTTTTGCTGCTGCTGGAACCACGCTGAGCAGGTCTGGAGATCGGCGATGATCGCCTGGGGGTTCGAGAAGGCGTTGTTGATGTTCGAGGCCGGGCCTCCGGCGGCCGAGGCCGCCAGGCCGTCTCGATAAGCCGTGAAATGCGTGTTATCAGAGACGAGGGTCTCCGAGAATGCAAGAGTGTTCGAGGTCCCATCGGTGACGTTCTGGACGCCGTAGGATTGGAAGTGGGCAAAGACTCCAGTGCTCGAGCCGTCGCAATTGGGAGTGCCACCGCACCACTCGTCGGTCGTCGTGCCGTAGCAGCCGACGTAGTTATTGTTGCCATTGGCGTTCGTGGAGATGCTGTGGCTCACGCCCGCGATGCCATCGGACGGGCACATGAAGACGGCGAGGTCCGTATTGAATACGGTCGCGTTGATGTTTGCGCCGGTCCCGTACCAGTTCGTCCAATCGAAATTGATTGCATTGTAGAGCGGTTGGCCCTCGATGTACCCCAGCAACAAGGCCTGAGCGCTCCAGGTGCCCCAGGAGGTCTGATTGGCCGGAGAGGCGGGAGTTTGGTAATAGGCAATCGTGTTGGACAACGGGAACACGTTGGTCGCGGTGTGGTAATTGTGCAGCGCCAGGCCAATCTGCTTCAGGTTGTTCGAACATTGAGCACGCCGGGCGGCCTCGCGGGCTGCCTGGACGGCAGGGAGCAACAGCGCGATGAGCACCGCGATGATTGCGATGACCACCAATAACTCGATCAGGGTGAATCCACCTCGCGTCTTGGTCTTCATCGTCGACTCCTGAAATGAGATTGAGAACCCCATCCGAACATTGAGACGATTGATCGATGACGACTGGTACGTGCTGTCGCGATCTCTCGGCAATGAGGGCATCCGGCCAGATCCGCGGGGCCAGCCTTAGCCCCAATTCTCCTCAACCCTGGTCCTCTGCGGTCGCTTTGCCTTCTTGCCGGAGTCCTTGACATTGGGCCGCCGGTGATCGCCCACAACCTTACCGAGGCCTGTTGGGCAACTTGGACTGCTTCATGAAGTCCTTCATCTTGTCCTGCACGACCTCTTGCTTCTGCGTTTGCTCGGGGGTGACGCTGGATCCCCCGCCCCCGCCGCAGCCCGTCATGGTGCTGACGATCGCCAGCGCCAAGCTAAGCAATCCGCACCAGACGATCCTTCTTTGACCGGTCAGAGAAAACATCCCGATAAGGCCGCCTCGGCCCTGGTGATACCGAGAATGCATGACGATGCTATCGAGTGGCGGCATGTCTCTATTCCTCGTGTCTCAAGGGAATAGGATCGCGACGACGAGTCCCTCCACGAACCGCTCGAGGATCCCTTCAGCGGATTTGGAAGCGAAAGATTAATCATCACCTAGTACCACTGCTTGCCACAGATTGCAATAAGGTGATCTCTTTTTGGCAAAATTATTCTGCATGTCTACGAATGAACTAGGAGACGTCGCGGGATCGGCACGTCCGCGCGGCGTACACGAGAGGGTGATTTCCGGGATGGTAGGCAGGTCGGTTCCATCCTTGGGAGAATCGCATTGTGCGGAGGGGAGTGAGCCTCTTCTGTCTACTTAGAGCGCCGTCAAGTAGCGTTTCAACTCCCACGACTCCACTTGCGCGTGGTATTCGCGCCACTCGTCGCTCTTGAGCCGGAGGAACTCGTCGGCGATCGGTCCGAGGCTCTCCCGGATGACGGTGTCCTTCTCGAAGTGAGCGAGGGCCTCAGGGAGGCTCTGGGGGAGCGTGCGGATGCCGCGACGGGCCATGGTCTCGAGGTCGGCGGTGTAGAGGTTGCCGAGATTGGGCTCGCCGGGGTCGAGCTGGCGCTCGATGCCGTCGAGGCCCGCGGCGAGATAGGCGGCGATGCCGAGATAGGGATTGAAGGCGCTCGAGATCGAGCGATCCTCGACGTGTCCGCCTTCGGGGATGCGAATCATCTGCGTCCGGTTGTTGTCGCCGTAGGAGATGAAGGCCGGGGTCCAGGTGTAGCCGGAGCGCGAGCCCGTCAAGGCGGGCCCCATCTGGAGTCGCTTGTAGCAGTTGACCGTCGGCGACGTCACCGCGCAGAGGGCCGGCGCATGCTCGACGATGCCGCCCAGGAAGCGATACGCCAGGGCGGAGAGGCCCAGGCCGCGAGGATCGGAGTCGTCGCGAAACACGTTGGCACCGCTGGCGGCATCGGCCAAGTGATAATGCATGTGGGCGCCGGAGCCCGTGCGGGTCGAGAACGGCTTGGCCATGAACGTGGCGATCGCGCCGGCCCGCTGGGCCAACTGGGTCGCGATCATCCGGAAGGCGATCAGGCGATCGGCCGTCTCGAGCGCTTCGGCGTACTGGAAATTGACCTCGTACTGGAAGTTGGCGTCCTCGTGGTCGGACTGGTAGACGCCCCAGCCGAGCCGGTTGAGGCCGTCGTTGAGGGCGCGCAGGAACCCCAAGACACCCGAAATCCCCTTGAAGTCGTAGCACGGCTTGACCAGATCGTCGACGGCGTGGGGGTCCCAGCCGCGCAGGGTGCCGTCATTCCCCTTCACCACCAGGAAGAATTCCGGCTCGATGCCGACGTTGAAGCGATACCCGCGCTGCGCGAGCTGGGCCAGGACGCCCTTGAGGTTCACGCGGGGGCAGCAGGGGTGAGGCCGGCCGTTGACGTAGAGGTCCGCGGCGAATCGCGCAACGCCGGGCTCGTAAGGGAGTGGGGTGTAGCTGTCCGGGTCCGGCCGGGCGAACATGTCGTGCGAGTGGGGCCCCTGCCCCATCCCCCAGACGGCACCTCCCGCGAAGCCCGCGCCGGCTTCCGAGACCGAGCGAATCGTCGTCGCCGGTACGAGCTTGACCTTGGGCGCACCGTGGATATCCACGAACTGGATCAGCAAGTAGGAGATCCCATCCTCGCGAAATCGGGACTCCAGCTCCACGAGCCGCGTATTCTCGGTGTTCATGCGCCGTCTGGTTCCTCCGTCTTGTCATTCGTCATTTCGCATTGGTCGTCGGTTCTTCGTTCATGGTGACTCTGTCCTCGACCTGAAGGATAATTGTGGAGGACAAGTGCCGTCTGAGCCAGTAAAATCTTCTCTTGTCCTGGGTCCCTGGTCCCTTGTCGAATCGCGCGGTGCCCCGAGTTCTGATCCGCGCGAGATTTCGAGAGCCCTCGACCCTGGACGATGGCTTCTCAGTCCGCTCGCGATCCATCGACAAGGGACCTGTTATGTGCGGCATTTTCGGAGTTGTGGCCAGGCGCGATTCTCGCGGGGACGGGATGGGCCGGACCGTCATGACGATGCTCGAGGCCCTGGCGTGCCGTGGGCCGGACAGCGCCGGGGCGGCCGTGATCCGCTCCAACGGTTCGTCCGATGACGGCTCCTGGTCGGTGCGGATCGCCGCCGATTCCGAGGGGCCGCTGTCGCAGCTCACCGGGTTGGGCGACGTGGTCGGGTCGTCGGAACGACGCGGGGGTACGATGCGCTTTGGTTTCCGGCCGGCATCCGGAGTGACTGTCGACGACCTGGAACGAGCCATGGGCGCGCGTCGGGGTGGTCTGGAGGTGCTGAGCCTGGGACGCAGGCTCGACCTGATCAAGCGCGTGGGTGCGCCGTCCGGACTTGAAGCGGCGTATGGGCTATCCACGTGGAGCGGCCCGCTGGCCATCGGCCATACTCGGATGTCGACGGAGAGCCGGATCGACCTGAGCCACTCCCAACCCTTCTGGGTGCACGGAGTGCCCGACATGGCGACGGTTCACAACGGACACGTGACCAACTATCATCAGCTCCGCCGCCGCTTCGAGGAGAAGGGCGTGACCTTCTACACGGACAATGACTCCGAAGTGATCGGAGTCTATCTCCGCTCGCGACTGGAGCACGGCCGCAGCCTCGTCGAGGCGATGGCCGATTCGGTCGCGGATCTCGATGGGGCCTATAGCTACCTGGTCGCCGCACCGGAAGGATTGGGCATCGTCCGCGATCGTTTCGGCTTCAAACCGCTGATGTTGACCGAGACCCCGGATTTCGTCGCCGTGGCGACCGAGGAGATCGCGATACGCCGCGCGTTCCCGCTCGAGTACCGCGTCGCCGAGCCCCCCCGGGAGCCGTGTTGTTCTATCCTCACTAGACCGACAATCCTCAATTGAGACACCAACAGCTTGATGACCCGGCTAGAATTACCCGGATTCGCTAGCTTCGCAACCACCAGGGAGGCTCTCGCCATGCCGGGCAAGACGGCCAAGGTCACCATCACCGAACGTC
This sequence comes from uncultured Planctomycetota bacterium, assembly GCA_963845755.1. Taxonomy (GTDB): domain Bacteria; phylum Planctomycetota; class Planctomycetia; order Isosphaerales; family Isosphaeraceae; genus CAWJTV01. The sequence continues at coordinate 269,476 of CAWJTV010000001.1, read as the reverse complement.
AACACGATCTCCTGGAGACGATCCACAAGGCCCCCACCGCCTCGTCTCAACTCCGCCAGCGTGCGGCCATCATCCTCTGGGCCTTCCAGAAGCGGGACAACGCGGAGATCGCCGCCGCAGTCGGGCTGTCGCGGCGGCAGGTCAGCACCTGGCGACGACGTTGGGCCGATGCCTGGGAGCGGCTCATCCGCATCGAGTGCACCCAGACCCACGCCGCGTTGCGCCGGGCCGTCGAGCAGGTCCTCCGCGATGAGCCCCGCGCCGGCTCCTCCGGCAAGTTCACTCCCGAGCAGGTCGTGGCGATCCTGGCACTGGCCTGCGAGCCCCCGGAGAAGTCCGGCCGGCCGATCACTCACTGGACGGCCAAGGAGTTGGCCGACGAGGCCATCAAGCGCGGCATCGTGCCCTCGATCTCGGTCACTCAAGTGGGTCGCTATCTCCGCGAGGCCGCCTTGCAGCCGCACAAGAAGCGGTATTGGCTCAACACCCGCGAGAAAGATCCGGTGGTCTTTGCGGGGCGGGTCCAGGCGGTCTGTGACACCTACCAGGAGGCGCCGGCCCTGGCGAGGGACCAGGGGACGCACACCGTCAGCACCGATGAGATGACCGGGTTGCAAGCGCTGGAGCGGAGTGCCCCCGATCAGCCGATGACCTACGGGAGGCCCGAGCGGATCGAGGCCGAATATACGCGGCATGGGACGCTGACTCTGATCGGCAACTTCGACGTGACGACCGGCGAGTTGATCACCCCCACGATCGGCCCGACGCGGACGGAGTTGGATTTCGTCGAACACATCGCGCACACGGTGGCGACCGACCCGGAGGCGGGGTGGATCTTCGTGGTGGATAATTTGAACATCCATGGCTCGGAGATGCTGGTGCGGTTGGTGGCCAAGGCGTGCGGGATCGCGGAGCCGTTGGGGAGGAAGAACGTGGCGCGGGATCCTCAAGTCGGTGGCCAGCCGGCAAGCGTTCCTGTCGGAGAAGGGCCACCGGATCCGGTTCGTGTACACGCCGAAGCACAGTTCGTGGCTGAACCAGATCGAGACGGTCTTCGGAGTAATCATGAGGAAGGTGATTCGGCGCGGCTCGTTCAGTTCGGTGGACGACCTGCAGAGCAAGCTGTGGAACTTCATCGCGTATTTCAATCGGGTGTTTGCCAAGCCGTTCCACTGGACCTACACCGGTCGCCCGCTGCGGGTGAAGGTGGCGTGAAAAGAGGCAAACGACCAAGGATGGAGAAGCCACCTTGCTCATGCTCACTCAATTGAGGATTGTCGGTCTAGGCTCGAGGACAAGATCGTGTCAAACGTCGATTCCAACGTTGCAACGATGACCTCGACAGAGCAGGACCCCGTCGTCCTGGACTGCGGCGACCTGCCGACACGTCAGATCAACCGGTCGGTCCGCGCGGCGATCGACTCGGGAGCAACCCGGATCCGCCTGCTCCGACCGGCCGCTCGCCACAACCTCGGCGTGGCCCTGCCGGAAGGGATCGAGCTGAGCATCGAAGGGAGCGCGGGCTACTATGTCGCCGGCCTCAACGACGGCGCCACGGTGCGGGTTCACGGCGGAGCCGGCTGGGGAGCGGCCGAGAGCATGCGTGATGGCGTGGTGATAGTCGATGGCGATGTGGGCAATGCAGTGGCGGCTTCGATCCGGTCAGGGACGGTGGTGGTGCGGGGGAATGCGTTGACACGAGCGGGGATTGCGATGAAAGGCGGTCTGCTCCTGGTGGCCGGGGATGTGGGTCCGATGGCAGGGTTCATGATGCAGAAGGGGTCGATGATCGTCTGCGGCAACGCGGGCGATGGCGTCGCGGATAGTTTGTACGCCGGCACGGTATTCCTGGGCGGCCGGCACGGCGAGCTGGGAGCCGATGCGATTTTTCAGGACGTCACCGACGAGGATCGCGAGCTTCTCGGCTCGGCCCTGGAGCGTTGGAAGGTCGCCGCCCCGGCGCCGGGGTTCCGAAAACTGGTCGCGGGGCGCCGGCTCTGGAACTTCCAGGGTAGCGACCGACACCTCTGGAAATCGGCGTTATGAGGATATGACCGAAAATGAGGCGGAAATCGCAGAATGGGAAGGATGGTTGATTGACAGCGGCCCCGGCCCTGCGTAGATTGGACGGACTCTAAGAGCCCTCCCCGCCTCGTCGACCGATCCCTCTCCGAGCTCATAACGACCTACAATCTGAATTCCTGAGCACCGGGTCTGGGCAACGGACGATCGAGCAGTTGTGGGCATCGGAGACGTGAGGACGACAGTACAACGCGGTACAGTCACCCCGGCGACCGACGTTCTCCGATGAGAGAGGGATCGCTGACATGATAGCCGACCAAACACTCCAGCGCATCATCAACGGCCCCAGACCGATGGGTCTGGCCGGCGCCGGCGCCGTGGCGATCGTGCTGCTCCTGATCGCCTGCGGCTTGCTCGCCGCCGGGAGAGGGAAGTGGATCTCCCTGGTCCTCGGCACCATCGCGGTCGTGACGATCCTCGGCGTGCTCTCCTTCGTCCAGCTCCAGACAGTCACCACTCGGGAAAGCGAGAGCGTGGTGGTGACCCGCTCGAAGTATCCCGAGCGCCTGCGGACCATCGCCCGCAATTCCATGATCGGAATCCCCGTGGCGATCGGACTCGTGTCCGCGACGGTGTGGGGCGTGTCGCGCCGCCGGCTCCGGCTGCGGATTCCGAAGTTGCTCAAGGCTGGCCGCACTCACCTCTTTCAGAAGGAGTACGAGCCGGCCCTGGCGGAGTTCAATCGGGCGATCCAGATCACCCCCTACCGGGCGGAAGCCTACCTCGGGCGTGGCAGCGTCTATCAGGCGATCGGCGATCACGGGAACGCCGTGGCCGATTTCGACCGGGCGATCCAGCACGATCCCCGGCTGGTCGCGGCCTACATCCAGCGCGCCAAGATCCGCATCGAGACCGGCGACCTCGACGGAGCACTCGAGGATTTCGGTCAGGCGTTGAACCTCCGCGCCACCGATCCCGAGGTGTACCTCAATCGCGGGATCTGCCTGTTCAAGAAAGGGCAAGTCCAGGAGGCCGCCGTCGACTTCCATCGGGTTCTCAAGTTGACGAATCATTCCGACTTCTCCGAACCTGCCAAAGAGTATCTTCGTCAGCTCGATCCTCAGTCGGAATCGGGCCCTTCCCTCGCGGCGCCTGGCGCCAATGGTGAGCTGGAGTCCCCTGCCCTGCCCAACCCCAGGTCCAGGGAAGGATGAAGGATTAAGGATTACGGACCAATGTTCAACGGCAGCCGAGCAAGCCCAGCGGATTGGCGGCGACCCCTCGCCCGCGGAGGCCTCGGGGACGTTCACACCGGCGGTCATCGAAGACATCCAGATCAAGGCCGAGCTGGCTCGGTATCGGATCCGAGGGTTCGGGTCGTTGCGGCCGCGGACCTGGGCCACGTTCGACGACCTTACGTTCATCCCGGCGACGCTCACCCGCATCCCGCTCGAGGGTTACCGCGAAGCATGCTCGACCCGGACCGTGCTCGGGACCCGATTCGCGTCCCGGCCGATCGAGCTGGAGATTCCCCTGATGGTGACCGGGATGAGCTATGGAGCGCTCTCCCGCAACGCCAAGACGGCCCTGTCGCGCGGGGCGCGCATGGCGGGCACGTCGACCACGACCGGCGACGGGGGTATGCTCGACGTCGAGCGCACCGAGTCGCGCGTCATGGTCTACGAAGTGCTGCCGAGCCGGTACGGGATCGACGTGCGGCACCTCCGGCAGGCCGACGCCATCGAGCTGACCATCGGCCAGGGCGCCAAGCCGGGTACCGGCGGCTTGTTGCTGGGTTCCAAGGTCTCCGATGAGATCGCCCGGCTCCGCGATCTGCCCCCCGGCGTCGACCAGCGCTCACCCTGCCGGCATCCCGATTTCCTCGGCCCCGACGACCTCGTCATCAAGATCGAGGAGCTTCGGGAGGCGACCGATTACCGGGTGCCGATCTTCGTCAAGATGGGCGCGTCACGCGTCTTCGACGACGTCCGGCTGGCCGCCAAGGCGGGAGCCGACGTGATCGTCGTCGACGGCATGGAAGGCGGGACGGCCGCCTCACCCGAGCTGCTCCAGGAGCATACCGGCATCCCCACACTGGCCGCCGTATGCGAGGCCCGCGCGGCCCTCGAAGACATCGGCCTGTACGGGCAGGTCCAGCTCATTATTGCCGGCGGCCTGAGGCATGGTTCGGACTGTGCCAAGGCCCTGGCCCTCGGGGCCGACGCCTGCTACCTCGGCACGGCGCTCCTGATCGCCCTGAATTGCAACAAGCCGATCTATGTCGAGGATTATCACAAGATCGGTTCGGCTCCCTATTCGTGTCACCATTGTCACACCGGCCGATGCCCGGTCGGAATCACGACCCAGGACCCCGAGCTGAACGCCCGGCTGGAGATCGACCCTGCCGCCGAGCGGGTGGCCAACTTCTTCCACGCGCTGACCTCCGAGATCCAGATCCTGGCGCGCGCATGCGGTAAGAGCGATGTCCACCACCTCGAGCCCGAGGACCTCCGCGCCTTGACACTCGAAGCCTCGATGATCACCGGGCTTCCCCTGGCCGGGACCAACCGCGTCTTCGGCGGCGGCCCGGGCTGGAAAGAGACCGGAACGGGCCATTGACCGGAACGGCCCGGATCGCGCGATGCCAAACGACGCGGAACCACCGACGCTATACCTCCTGGGATTCCGAATCGAGCCGGATCTCACCGAGCCTCAACTCTACACGATCTACGTCGACGACGATCGTCCCATCCTGTGCGGCGGCAAGCCGATCCTGTTCGTGCGGCCGGACCTGGCGAGAGCGGCGCTACAGAAATGCGATTGTGGGGCCGCGGCCTTCGGACCGGCCCCTTCGCAACTGTACGCGGTGTTCGACTTCGCCGATGCGATCCACACCTTGAATCTCAAGGACGAAGCCGAGAACGCTCAGCTGCTCGATTGCATCAACCTCTTGCTCGATTTCTGCCATTGCATCGACAAGCCGATGCCATGGGCATATCGATCCTGTCTGGAGGCTCTGGCCGATCATCTGACGTTCCACAAGGAGTTTGCCTCGTTCTTGAGTAAGAAACGCATCCCCCGGGATGCGGTCACCGACGCTTTCTCCTGGTGTATGGGAATGATCGTTTACAAGATGAAGCTCCTGGTCTGAACGGGCATCGCAGGAGTTTTCTGGCTACGATCGAGGTGATGGCATCTCGGCGGCATCGAACCGCTCTACCTGGCGATGGGTCGCGTGTCAGTCCATTGTCAACCCCCGGCCCGCCCCACCATATCCTCTGCCTTCACCCACTGATCGAACTGCTCGGCGGTGAGCAGGCCCGACTCGACGGCCGACTCGCGAAGGGTGATCCCCTTGGCATGGGCGTTCTTGGCGATCTTGGCGGCGTTGTCGTAGCCGATGTGCGGATTGAGCGCCGTCACGAGCATGAGCGAGCGGTTGAGAAGGTCGTCGATTCGTTCTCGGTTGGGTTCGATGCCGGCGGCGCAATGGTCGTTGAAGCTGACGCAGGCATCGGCCAGCAGCCGGACGCTCCCCAGGAAGTTGTGGATGATCAGCGGCTTCATGACGTTGAGCTCGAAGTTGCCGAGCGCGCCGCCCATGTTGATCGCGACGTCGTTGCCCATGACCTGGGAGGCGACCATCGTCATGGCCTCGCTCTGGGTCGGGTTGACCTTTCCGGGCATGATCGAGCTACCCGGCTCATTCTCGGGGATGAGGATTTCGCCCAGCCCACTGCGCGGGCCGGACGCCATCCAGCGGACGTCGTTGGCGATCTTCATCAGTGAGGCGGCGAGCGTCTTGAGTGCGCCGTGCGCGAAGAGGAGCGCATCGTGTCCCGAGAGGGCCTCGAACTTGTTGGGGGCCGTGACGAACGGGTGTCCGGTGAGCTTCGCCAGCTCGTCCGCCACTCGGACGGCGAACTCGGGATGCGCGTTCAACCCGGTGCCGACGGCTGTCCCGCCGAGGGCCAGCTCGCAAAGGTGGGGAATCGCTTCTTCGACGTGTTTGGTGCCGTTATCGAGGAGCTGCACCCAGCCGGAGATCTCCTGGCCGAGCGTGAGAGGGGTCGCGTCCATCAGGTGAGTCCGGCCGATCTTGACGAGCTCCTGGAACACCTCGGCCTTCCGGGCCAGGGTGTCGCGCAGCTTCCGCACGGAAGGGATCAAGCGGTTGCGGAGCGCCTCGACGGCGGCCACGTGCATGGCCGTGGGGAAGACGTCGTTGGACGACTGGCCCATGTTGACCTGGTCGTTGGGATGGACCTTGCGGCCCATGCCCCGTTCGCCTCCCACGAGTTCGCTGGCCCGGTTGGCGATGACCTCGTTGAGGTTCATGTTCGTCTGAGTGCCGCTACCGGTCTGCCAGACGACCAGGGGGAACTCGGCATTGTGCCGGCCGGCGACGATCTCGTCGGCGGCGTCGATGATCGCGCGGCCGATCGCGGGGTCCTTGAACTTGCCGAGGTTGAGATTGACCTGGGCCGCCGCCCGCTTGACCTGCGCCAAGGCGTGGATCAGCGCGATCGGCATCCGGTCTTCGCCGATCTTGAAGTTCTCGAGCGAGCGCTGGGTCTGCGCGCCCCAGAGCCGGTCGGCGGGGACTTCTATCCCGCCCATGGTATCCGTTTCGATTCGAATGTGGGGTGTCATGGTTTCGTGATCGCCGTTTTCCGGGAAGAGTGTCTTGCCGATTCCTTTAGAATACCGCCATGAGCCAGCCGACGCACCTGATCCCCGGCCTTCCGGCGGCCCACACGGCGAATCACTTGCCGATGCAGAACCGGCGGAAGATCCGGTCGAGGATGTCGTCGGTGACCACGGTACCGACCACCTTGCCGAGTTCTTCGACGGCCAGCCGGAGATCGAACGCGATCAGCTCGTCGCCGCCACCGGCCAGGAGCGACTCGGCGGCCGAGCGCAAGGCCTCTTCGGCGCGGAGGATGCTCCCCCGGCACCGCGCGGCGGTTCCCGCCGGCAGGTTGCCCTCGCCGTCCTGGCCCCGGATCCGCCGCGCGATTGCGGCCCGCAGCTCCGCGACTCCCTCACCGGTTCTCGCGCTAGTCCGTAGGCGCTCGGGGTTGTCGGTCTCGCAAACGGAAGGCGTGAGATCACACTTGGTCCATACCTCCATCAGAGGACGAGCGGTCGAGAACGCCGTCGGCGCCGGACGATCTTCCTCGGAGGATCGACAGTCGAGCAAGAGATCGGCGCGGTCGGCCTGATCGGCGCGATGGGCCTGGGCCTGCTCGGTGACGGCATCGTCCGGCGCTTCGACTCCGGCCGTGTCCACCAATTCGACGATGAGACCGTCGCAGTCGCAGAGGGCCGTCAGGTAGTCGCGGGTCGTCCCGGCTTGCGACGAGACGATCGCCTGATCCCGTCCCAGCAGGGCGTTGAAGAGCCGACTCTTGCCGGCGTTGGGCGGACCGACCAGGACCACGCGCGGATAGCCCTCGGGCCGGTCGCGTTCGCTGAGCCGACGGCCGAGCGCCTGGAGCTCGCCGGCCGAGCGGTCGAGTTCCTCGGCCAGCGTCGTACGGCCCAGGGGATCGACGTCGGGCTCTTCGGTGAAGTCCAGGTTCGCTTCGAGATGAGCGACCAGATCCAGGAGATGGTCGCGCAGGGCCAGGATCGGACCCGACAGGCCGCCGGCCAGTTGCTGGAGCGCGGCGTCGAGCTGAGCCGGATTCGCGGCGTCGATAACGCCCAGCACCGCCTCCGCACGGGTCAGGTCGATCCGGCCCGAGAGGAACGCCCGCAGTGTGAACTCGCCTGGCTCGGCATGACGCGCACCCCGGGCCAGGCAATGGGCCAGCACCTGGTTCACCAAGGGCGGCGAGCCGACGAGGTGGATCTCGACGACGTCCTGACCCGTGTAGGTCCTGGGAGCCGGCCAGAGGGCCAGCATCACGGGCAGGAGCGGCCTCAAGCCGTCAACGCGAAGCGAGCCCGGGCGCAGCTCGGGACGTCGCGGCGGTGGTTCTTCGCGATCGGGGATGAACGTGGCCAGCACGATCGACCAGGCCGCGGGACCCGAGAGCCGGACGATCCCCCGCGCCGCCGGCCCGGGCGGGCTGGCCACCGCCGCGATCGTGTCGTTGGGGTCGAGGGAGATCGACATCGCTCGAGCATCGTCCCCACATCAAGGGTCGTTCGGTGGCGAGAACGAACGCAGCCTCCTCGCGGGAGATGTCCATGATGTCAGGTCGTAGCCAGGGGCGTGAGCCCCTGGACGACGTCGTCCGTCCCGGGAGCCCCGGAGGGGCGACAGAAACCCTGGGGCACCGGGGACTTCTGTCGCCCCTCCGGGGCTCGGAGAAGGACCCCGGCGGCTCTGGCCGAGAGTCCAGGGGCTCACGCCCCTGGCTACGACCTGACGCCCCTCCGGGGCTTATGGGACAGACTCTAAATCCATTCGTCGTCTTGCAACCAGGGGATGACATCGCGGACTTTCATGTCTATTTCGCGATTTCATCCATCGGAAGTCTCGACGCCGTCAACGCCTCCGCGGTCTGGCCCTGGGATCGCCCTTGTCGCGCTCCCGTCCCTTGTCCTCACGTTCCTCGGCCACCTTTCGGTAGGTCGGATCCTTACGCGCCTCCTCGAGAACACGTTCCAAGAACAGGGCGAACCGTCCGGGTGGCTTGGCCTTCGCCGGTGCGCCATTCCCGGTCGGGCCACGGGCTTGCCGCCGCGAAGTCCCGTCGGCTTCTCCTCGCCCGCGTCGCCGTCGCCCAGCTCCGGCGCGACCGCACGAGCGTGGGTCACCTTGGGCAGGAGCAGCCGCTCGCCGATCGCCCAGAGACTGCTCGTGATGAAGTAGAGGCCCAGGCCCGAGGGGACCTTGTAGAACATCACCCCCATGAAGACCATCATGTATTTCATCATCTTCTGCTGCGCCTCGGCCTCGGGAGTCGTGGCCGGCGGCGAGAAGAGCTTCGTCTGGATCAGCATCAGCGCCACGACCACGAACGGCAGCAGGTTCAACCACGGGCCCAGGAACGGGACTTCGAACGGAAAGCGGAACAACATGTCGGGCGCCGCCAGGTCGTGGATCCAGAGGAACGTCGCGTGCCGGAGCGGCACGCTGGTGTTGAGGGCCTGCCAGAGCCCCATGAAGATCGGGATCTGGATCAGGGCCGGGAGGCAGCCGGCGACCGGGTTGACGCCGTGCTTCTTGTAGAGCGCGAACGTCTCCTTCGTCTGTTTCTCCTTGTCTTCCTTGTACTTCTCCTGGATCTGCTTGAGCAGAGGCTGAAGCTCCTGCATCCTCTGGGCGGCGAGGGCCTGCTTGCGACCGATCGGGAACATCATGGCACGGACCGCGATCGTGAGCAGGATGATCGCGATGCCGTAGTTCCCCCGAGTTCCGCCGAAGAACCGGGCGACCCTGGCCGTCACCGCGTACGTGAAGGCCAGCGTTGGCGTGATCACGTTCGTGGCGAGATAGGTCGCGGTCGCCGTGAAGGGTGTGAACAGTCCCCCCCCGTATTTCCGATAAGACGCCATTCCATCCGCCTCGTAGGGCCGAAGGGCCGAGGCGATTTTGGGACCGGCGAAGAGCCGGTAGGTGTGGACGACCGCCTGGTCCGGGCCGACCGTGATGGGCCGCGACTTGATCTGGACGCAAATATCGGACTTTTGCAGGTCCTTCTCATTCCGGTGAACCATGGCAACGGCCCGGCTATCCCAGCGGTCGTCCTGTCCGGTCGGGGGCGGATCGGGCTCGATCAGGGTCGCGAAATACTGATTCTCCACGCCGGTAAAATGCAGCGGCAGCGCGGTGTTATCGGTCTCCTTGTCGCCCGCCTTGGCGATGTCGTAAGCCGAGACGGTGAGGATCTCCGTCGTCTTGCCGTTGAGCTGGCCGAAGACCAGGTCGCGGAACGTGCTAGTATACCATTCGCCCTCGATGGGGATGCCATGCGGCCCGATCAGGTTATACGCGACCTTGCGCTCGCGATCCAGACTCTCGAACTTTAGCTCGACTTCCAGGCCGTCGATGTTCTTGCCGAGCCGGAAGGTCTTGGTGACGATCAATCCCGACGGCGCCTTGGTGCGAAAGACGATGGCCTGGCCCTCGACCGACGCCTGCGTCGCCGGGTCCACCATCGAAACGGGTCGTCGGATCCGGCCTTGCTCATCCTTCACGACTTCCCAGGTCACCCGGTCCAGCCAGTCCTCGGCCTCGCGCGCGGCGGAGATGACGGTGGTGTCGCCTTCGGGCGGAACCGGAACGGCCGCTGCCCCTTCGGCATTGAGCATCAGGGAGAATGACGCGGGCCACGTGGTGTCGCGCTGGATCAGTTTCAGTGGCCGCTTGAGGGCCACCCCGTTCTCGTACTCGGCATCGAACCGCGAGGATAAGAGGACGTCGATGCCGGCCCCTTTCTGGGTAAGCCAGGCCTCGAGGCGATACCCGTCGGGGTCATGATCGGTCACTGAGCCCAGCACGAGGTCGGGCTCGTTGACGATCTCGACATCCGGCTTCTTCGGGGGCGTCTCGGTCGGCTGGGCCAGTGCCTTGGCGGGTTCCTGGGCCTTGGGGGTCTCCGGCTTGGCCTCGGCCTCCGGCTTGGTCGGCGGCTCTTCCGCCTTCTCCGCATCCTTGGCGACGACCGCATCGGCCGGGGGATTCTTGGGCTCCGACATCAACCCCATCCGTCGCGCCAGATAGGGCCATGCCAGCATCCACAGGACCATCATCACCATGCAGAGGACGAAGCGTTTCTCGTTACTCATTACTCATTTTGAGGCAATCCTGGCACCGAAGCGAAGAGAGCCGGTCTCACGGCCTGGCCGCTGGCAACCGGACAGCGGGTTACCGGAATCTCGTCCTGTCCGTCCGTCGATCCGAAGCGTGGAGACGTGATTAGGACGACATCGAATCGCTGGATCTGACCCGCTTGCGAAGCCGACGGAGGCAGGTAACGTCGGCGCCGTGACCCGCAACGGGAGGAGGGCACCACGATCGATCGGCCGCGAAGTCGTCCCGAAAGCACTCACGAGCCTATCGTCCTTGTCGGAGTCGGTCGCCCAGGAACGGCTCGAGCTCGGGGATGGAGTAAATCTTGCGAATCGTGGTCTCGAAGTCATAGGGGAGGCGACGGAACGCGATCTTGGGGGTCTGGACCAGGTTAGCCGTCCCGGCCTCGCCTTCCGCTTGATCGTCCCCGAGGCCGTCTTCGAAGAGGACGTAGCAGGCACGGTTGTCGCCGTCGCGCGGCTGGCCCACCGAGCCGACATTGATCATGACCTTCCCGTCCCCGAGCGTGTATTCCTGGTCGATCTCCTCGGGGGAGAAGAACTGGAAGTTCTCTGTGAAGATTCCCGGCACGTGGGTGTGACCCTGGAAACAGTACTGACCCACGAGCTGGAAGAGCCGCTCCATCTTCCGATGGTTGTAGATATCCTCGGGGAAGATGTATTCACTCAACGGATTCCGGGGCGATCCGTGGACGAACAGGTAGGGACCGATCCGGTGAGACCGAGGCAGCTCGCCGAGGAATTCCCAGCGGCGCTCGTTATTATCGCGGTCGTTGGGGCACTCGAGCTGTTCCCGCGTCCAGAAGATGGCGCGTTCCGCGCCGATATTGAACCCGTCCGGATCGAACATGGCCCCCTGGTCGTGGTTGCCCAGGAGGGTCATCTTACAGGTCTCCATCACCCGATCGATACACTCGCGGGGATTCGGGCCATAACCGATAATGTCGCCCAGGCAGAAGACTTCGGTGATTCCGTGCGACCGGATGTCGTCCAGTACCACCTCTAAGGCTTCCAGGTTCCCGTGAATATCACTGATCAGAGCGCGACGCACCGAAGGGGAACCTCCGACCGTGGGCCGGACCACGTGGGGGGACCGGACCGGGAAATGGGCTGGGATCTCGACCGTCCCAGGCTCCTACGATTAGTCTAGTATCAACGTCCAATAAAGGATAGAGCGAATGGACGGGGAGGGTCAAGTCCACGCGGTCATGGTTCCGGTCAGAATTGCAACTTGGTCATTGGACATCGGTCCTTGATCCTTGGTCCTTGGTTCGCAAGCGGACTGAGAAGCCACCTCCGAAGGTCTAGAGCCCTCGAAACCTCTCGCGGTTACGATGTCGAGACACGACGCCATCTCACCAATGACCAATGACCAATGACCATCCTGGTGATGGATACCTCGACGGAGCGTACGGTCATCGCCCTGACCACCGATTCGGGGGATCTCTACGTCTCGGCGACGGAGACGGTGCGCCGGCACGGACGCGATCTGATCCCCAGGATCGCGTCTTTACTGAAGGAAGCCGGACTTGCGGCGAGGGATCTCCAGGGGGTCGCGGTCGGACTCGGGCCCGGATCCTACACGGGACTTCGGGTCGGCGTGACGGCCGCCAAGACCCTGGCCTACGTATCGGGTGCCCGATTGATCGCCTTCAATAGCCTCCATGCAGTCGGACGCAACGCATCGGCGGAAGTCCCGCGCGTTTCCGTCCTCGCCGACGCCCAGCGCGGCGAGGTCTATGTGGCCGACCTGTTCCGACCGGCCCCAGGCTCTCCACTGGTGCCTTCGGGCGAAACTCATGTGGAATCGCTCCCCGCCTGGCTCGGCCGCCAGGACCCCGGAGTCCTGGTCCTCGGGCCGGCCCTCGCCGTGCCTCGCATCCGAGCCGCCATCCCGGATCGGCTCGTCACGTCAGATCCGGCGCAGAACAATCCCCAGGGAGATCGCCTGGCTGAACTCGCGCGTGAACTCTGGGCCAGTGGCCGCCACGAGGATCCGTGGATGCTCGAACCGGGGTACCTCCGCCGTAGCGCCGCCGAGGATCAGTTTTTAAAGTCCTTAAGCTCTTAGGGCTTTCGTCGTCTTGGTCGGGCGGACCGGGGAAGCGAACACTCATACTCGGCGAAGAGAGGAAGCATGGGCTTGGCTCGACACAACCCAGGACTTGAGAACTCAAAGGCTCGAGGACGAATCGCTGATCAGACGCGAACCCAGGCGGCCTATGGGCTGCAATGGAATCGGTTCCGGATCGTTCGGCAGGAGGAAGATCGCGCAACTTTTGGCAGCCGGACGGGGTTCAACCCCGAGGACCTCGCCGGCAAGATCGTACTGGATGCCGGCTGCGGGATGGGCCGCTACCTGCGGATCGCGGGCGAATCGGCGGCGGCAGGGATCGTGGGGATCGACCTGAGTCCCGCGGTGCTGGCCGCGCGAGACATGACTCGGGATCTTCCCCAGGTCCAGATCATCCGTGGCGATCTCCTTCAGCTCCCGTTCGCGCCCGGTAGCTTCGATCGGATCTACTCTCTCGGTGTGATCGATCACACTCCCGATCCACGGGCGTCTTTTCTGGCCTTGGCTCGTCTCTTGAAGCCTGGAGGCCAGATCGCCATCTGGGTCTATCCACGCGAGCGTGCTATCGTGGAATGGATCATGAATGCTCAGCGATCTGTCTCGACGCGGCTGCCGCTGGGCGTGCTGGAGCCGCTGTGCCGGATCTCCGCCCCGATCGGTGCGCTGAAGCGTTACTTGATGTCGAGCCGCCGGTGGCTGATCCAACGGCTGGGCGTGGCCGTCCACCTGGCGACGATCGGCGTCTCGATGCATCCGGACTCGGAGGTTCGGGTATGCGACACGCTCGACTGGTACGCGCCGAAGTATTTGACCCGCCATACCGCCGACGAAGTGGCGGGCTGGTTCGCCGACGCCGGACTGATCCACGTGGTGGACCTGAGTCGGGACCAGGTCCTGTACCACGAAGGTCAGGGGCACGGGATCAACCTGGTGGGGTGCCGGCCGCTCGTCGACGGGTCGCATTGACCGCCGCACGCGCCGATCGATTTCTCGTCCCGGCCACCGCCGTCCGGGCTACATCATCAACTCGTGCTCTTCGGTTGATACTTCGAGTGGGGAGCGGCGAATGGAATCCAGAAGATCGGGTACGCGCGGACGAGCTGGCGGCCATAGGGATCGAGGATCAGGAAATTCGTCGTGTTCACCCCCTGGGAATTCTTCGTGCTGAGGGTGAAGAACCCCCGGGCATTGGTCGCGATGGCCTTGTCGGGCGGCGTGAGGTTGGATAGCTGGATCTCGAGGACGATGCTGGCGGGCATGGTGTAGCCATCGATCTGGACGTCTCGCTTCATGGTGGAACCGCCCGAGTTCTTGGGGGCGGCGTACTGCGCCTGGTCCGATGGCACCAGGTTGATGTCGGCGTTGAGGGGACTATCCGGAGTCAGGGGCGGCATGTTGCGCTCCACCGCCTTGGCGTCGTACAAGTTGATGATACCATTCTGGTTGAAGTCGGCGGAGGGCAAGTAACCCGTCCAGCCCGGCTTCGTCCCGAAGGATTTCGCGAACGGCGCGAGGTCGGCCACATTGACTTGACCGTCACCGTTGACGTCGCCGGGCAAGGTCGTTTCGACAGTGTAGGAACCGGTGGTGTTCTTCTGGCCGGCGACGAGGATGGTTACCGGACCGGACTGACCGGTCTGGAAGAATGCGACGGCCCGGTTCGTGGGCTTCCCGGCACTGCGCGAGGTATAGGGGCGACCGAACTGGACCGGCAGCATTTTCCCGTTCTGCTCCACGCCGGCGATCCGCGGGTGCACCCCGCTGCCCGAGTATGGCTGGACGAACACGGCGAACTCGGTCGAGGCCTTGCCGGGTGTGATATTCTGAGGTGCGATCGTGACGGTCGTGGAACCGGTGGCACGTGGCCCCGAGATGTCGCCCAGGCTGATGCCGAGGGCGTTGGCCGGTGGCGTCAGGCCGAAGGTGTTCGTGGATGGGGCGAGGCTCAGGGGAAGCCGCGATTCGAGCCTCTCGAAGTCCGGCCGGTTCGGGCGCCGAGGGATTCGCGACATCAGTGACCCTCCCTGAACACAGTCGAGCGAGCGGACCGGGGCGGACGCCTGGCCGATATACCCTAGTATTCGGCAGGAGCCCGCCCCGAACTGCATTCGCTCCGTGGTGCCTGGCGCGGTCTGCGCGGAGTCAGGGGCGATTACTCGTGGGATTCCTTGGGGGCCTGGGCGGGTTTCGAGGCCGGGGCCGGCGATGGGGTCGTGTCGGATAGAACCTGAACCTTCGTACCATCGGCGACCGACGCGTCGGGCTGGAGGATCACCAGGGCATCGGCACTCAGGCCGCTGAGGATCTCGGCACGGACCCCGTCATCGCGGCCGATCTGCACGGTCTGCTTGTACGTCTTCCCATCCTTGACGACCTGGATGGCGCCTTCGCCCTGGCTATTCCGCTCCAGGACGCAGGACGAAGGGACTGTGAAGTTCGGAGTGTCCTTCTCGAGGACGATCTCGCCTCGGCCGAACATGCCGTCGCGGAGGATGTGCTCGGGATTGGGGAGGTTGACCTCGATGCGCATCGTTCGATCCTTGATGTCCTCGGATTCCGCCACCCGGCTAACCTTGCCCTTGAACTCTCGGTTACCCATGGCATCGATCCGAATGATCGCGGGATCGCCGGGCTCGCAATAGGGGACATCTCGGTCGGGGATTGGGATGATTGTCCGCATGACGTCATCGCGGGCCACGATGAGCAAGGGTTCTTCGCCGCCTTTGTCCGGAGATTGGACGAACGAACCGGGATGCACGGCCTCGCCGCGGGCGATGACGACGCCCTTGTAGGGTGAGCGGAGATACGTGTATTCGTAGAGAGCCTTTTCCTTTTTCAGGTTCGCCTCGCTGACCTTCACATCCGCCTTGGCCCCTTCCTCGTCCGCCTGGGCCTGCGCGAGCAAGGCCTCTGCCTCGGCCACCTGCGCCTTGGCGGTGGCCACTGCGGCCACGGCCGCGTGCTCCTTGGACAAGGCAACGTGATAGTGGTCGTACTCCTCATCCCGGAGCCGTTCCTCGACGGCATGCCGCCTCACCAGGTCGTCGATCCGGTGGAACTGTTTGTCCCGGTATTGGCGATCGGCGACGGCCGCCTCCTGATTGGCGACGGACTCTTCCTGGAATGCCAACTTGGCCTTGATCATCTCCTGGCGCTGGTCACATGTGCCATCGCCTGCTTGACGGCCGCATTCGCCCGGATCACCGCCGCCTCGGCTTGCTCGACGGCGGCTTCCAGCTCGGGCACGTCGAGCTGCGCCAGGAGCTGCCCTTTCTCGACGCGGCTGCCGCGGTCTACCTTCAACGTCTTTAGGTAGCCGGAGACCTTCGCATACAGTCTGGCGAACTCGAACGCGCTAATGGTTCCCGGCTGGCTCGTGATCCGCTCCATCCCCCCCGACGCGGCTTGACGGCCTGAACCTTCGGCTCGGAACTGCCCGCTTCGCCTTTCCCGATACCGGCGACGTCCACCTTCTCTCCCGATTCGCCCGGGTGGGCCTTGCCGGAGGTCGCCACGTAGACACCGCCGATTCCGCCGGCGACGATCAAAAGGAACAGCAAACGCAACCCCCATCGCGGACGCTCCGGAGCAGGTCGTGGAGGACCTTTGTCCGATCGCTCCACGCCAACGGGTTTCGCCGCGACCGCGACCTGATCTGCTAACATGCGACCACCCCTCATTTCGAATTCGACCCGAGGATTCGGACGGTTCCCGATGGACCCATTCCCCTTTGCCCTGTTCTCCGGCAATCACGGCCGATCCCGGGCCGGGATCGGAAGATGAGACGGAAGAAACTCATCGTCACGCGACTCTCGATGCGAGCGTTGAAGCATGCGGGGCGTGCGTCAACAGCGCAAGGGATGGGTTGGGCCTCGCTTGCCGCGGAATGAAGCCACGGAACGGACCGTCGGTCGCATGCGTGCATCATTTGAGGAAAGCAAACGTGACCCATCGTCGCGCGGGCCGGTTCGGGGGTCTACGTCGGCGTCGTTCGTAACCTGTTCAGGGCAATCGCAAGCCGACAGAGAGGATCGGGTGGCGATCATCCGGGGCGGTCGTGAGCCCGGATGACCGGCTGGACCTCGAACATTGATCGGAGCCAGGGTGCCCCGCGGGGCGCTTCTGACCGACGGCAAGGCCCACTGGGAGATCAAGATGATCCCGGGCAAATACCAGAGATAGGCATGAATTCGCGTCACCACTGAGATCGGCTATCAGTTGTCTCAAGGACGATCGAGTTTCACCCATGTTAGAGGGCGGCGCCCAACTCGTCAATCGCTGGAATCGCGGATCGGAGCAAGGGGCGCACGCGACCCGAGGTGCGGGCTTCGGGCCCGCAGTCGTTGCCGCAATCTCGCATCCCGCGGGAAAGAGGAGATGGGGATGGGAAAGGGATCCCTCTTCCGATATGATCAAGTTACCCACCTCGGGAATCGCGATTCGAGTTGGGGACTCCGTGCCGGCCAAGCCCGCGCCGGCCGTCGAGGGGACGACGCTGATCCCCGAAGGACCCCGAGCGAGGGCGGGCATCAGGAGCCGCTTCCATGGCCCTTTCCGAGTACCAATATATCACGGTGAAGTACGTCGACGGCGTCGCCGTCGTGAACTTCCGTGAAACCATGGCGATGTTCGAGGGGGAGAAGGTTCAGGCCGTCGGCATGGAGCTGGTCGACCTGGTCGAGTCGCGGAAGGAACCGAAGGTCCTCCTGAATCTCGGCAATGCGCACTTCATCTCCAGCGCGATGCTGGCGCACCTGGTGAAACTCCATCGCAAGATCCAGGACGCCAAGGGGCGTATCAAGCTCTGCGGCCTTCGTCCCGTGATCATGGATGCGTTCAAAGTCAGCCATTTTGACAAGATCTTTGAAATCCACCCGGATGAAATCACGGCCCTGAAGAAGTTTTGAGGGGCGGACTCGCGAAGCGGCTCTGTCGGAGAGCCGCCTCGCGACGAAGGCCAGCGATGGCTCGCAAGGCGACCCCCACTTCCGACCAGTCCGAGTCGAGTCCGGTCCGGTCTTCGGGCCTTTGCCGACGACCCGCGGACGCCGATCTCAATGGTGACCCAACCGCAGCGCCTCGATCCGTTTCAAGTCCTCGTCGGCCAACAGCTCGATGGCCCGAGACTGCCACTTCACGGCTTCGGCAACATTCCCGATCTCGGCATACACCGCGGCCAAACCGCTCAGATCGTGCGATGCGTGCCAGTTGGTTAACTCGCACGCTCGGGTCGCCGACTCGACCGCTTTCTTCGGGTCGCGATACTTCGTATCGGGACAGGTCGCCAGCAGCCATGCGCGGCCGAGATAGCCCTCGTCGTAATTCGGGTCCAGTCGGATCGCTTCATTGAAATCGGCGACGGCCCGGGGATAGTCCTTCCGCTCGACTCGGGCAAGGCCCCGCTCGTAATACGCCTTCGCATCCTTCGGCGAGAGCCGGATCGCCTGATCGTAATCCGCTATGGCAGCCTCATAAGCCTTCTTCGCCGCCTTGGACACGCCCCGATGGAAATGGGCCAATGCCGACCGCGGATTCAGCGCAATGGCCTTGTCGAAATCCGCAATTGCCTCGGCGTGTTCATTCTTGTAAGCCCAGGCGAGGCCACGGTTGTAATAGCCCAACGCATCCGATGTATCCAGTCGCACAACCGTGCCGAAGTCGGCGATCGCCGCATCGTAATCTCCCTTGTCAAAATGGGCGAGACCACGGTTATAATAGGCATAAACATACTCGGGATTCAATCGGACAGCCTCGTTGAAGTCGGCGATCGCCGAGTCGTAGACTTTCTTCTTCCTCCAGATCGTCCCCCGGTTGTTGTACGAACTGGCTACTTGAGGCTCGAGTCGGATGGCCTCGGTGCAATCCGCGATGGCCCGGTCATAATCGCCGGTTTCGAACCACAAGATGGATCGGTCATTGTAAACCCAAGCATCATTGGGACTTAAACGGATGGCTTCTCCAAAGTCGCTGAGCGCCTTCTGATGATCTTGCCGGTCCTGCCAGAGAGTGCCTCGCATCATGTAGGAGAACACGTCGCTGGGATTGGCGCGGATCCGACTGGAGAAGAAATCGATCCCTTCCTCGACAGGTACCATGTCATCGATCTTGGCCCAGCCGCCGAATCCATTGTTTTCGGCCCGGATCCACAGCCAGGGGCCGTTGGTCTGCTCGACCACGTAGAAATGGATGAGCCGTTTGCGGTCGATAACCCGGTCTTCGATGCGGAGCGTCAGGTTATTGAACCGTTGGACGACTCGTCGGCCGACCCAAGTCCTGGGCGGTATTTGCTGTGCCACCAATGCTTTGGGAATCATAAGCCTTAAACAGACCAGCAGGAGGAAAACCGCCAGTCGAACCGATAGGCAACTCTGGCTGCCTGTGTTGACCGCGTTCTCGATCGAGCAAGACTCTGTCGCGGAGAGCGCCGGTCTTTCCTCAACCCGATGCATCGCCTGATTCTCCTGTTTCACAACGGGACGTCGTCTAACCCCATCCCTGACTCAGCTCAAACGAGCCAGACTGGTCCCGAAGGCAATACGAGACATCAAATCCGGTAATTATAACCACACTCCCCTACCTTTGGGAAGACCGCAATGGGGTTTCTCGCAGTTGAGGAGGCGTGGAATGGGCCGATGCGTCTTCCAGTCGCAAACCCCCCGACCGTCGCGATTCTTGGCGTGAGACCCATGGCTCGATTCCCGTCGATAGGGACAGGGACAATCCAAGGTCCCGTCGCCGAAGAAGATCCGGAATCCATCGAAGACCAATCCCGATCGCCCGGACCCACACCAACCGACCCACTACGAGACGGCTCACCACTAACGTTGCTGCGGAGATCATACGTCATGGACACCGTTCTCGGTTCGTCCGGACCGCGTACGAGTGACAAGCCTGTGTCCCGGATGAAGGGGTGTCGTTGTCAGAATCGGGGATCATACTGCACGTGGCCTCTGGGGACACTAACCCGATGCGTGAGCGAGGGCGTCAAACCGTTGCCTCGTTTACACTTCGGGTTGGTATGGAATGTCTCATTTCTGACCGCGTGCGGTATATCTCGAAGGCAACGGTTCCTCCGAACGGTCAGGCCGCAATCCGGGCTTCTCGAGGGATTGTCCAGTCCGAAGAATCCACGGAATCGGAAAATTCTATCAAGTCGGTTCGATGACGATGCCGATCGAAGGGGGAGGAAAGCAGATTCATTTCTCCGTCGAGTGATATCGTGCATGTATATCAAGCGATTTGGGCTCATGAGCCGAGGTTGGTAATGGCCCCCGCCAGCGGGTTTGTAGGCTGGGTACAACCCACAGTCCGACTTGGGGTTATGGTGGGTTGTACCCAGCCCACACGCGAGGTCCTTCACCAATTTGGGACGAAGAGCCACGGTTTTTCCCACCTTTAGGCTTCGGGACCCATCAACCTTGCGAAAGGCTGAGCGGATGAATTGGATGCGGTGTTGTCCCCTTATTCGCGGGAAGAGCATTGGTCTTCTGACTGGTCTCGTCCTGGGCTGGACCGCAGTCGTATATGCCCAAAGTCCGCCGCCAACTGATCCTTCGCCTTTTAACTCTCCGCCCCCCAAAGTCCAGGAACCCGCAACTGCTTCCAAACCTCGCGAGGAAACGGCTCGTCCGAAAACGGGAGGGTCGCCTGGAACCACCAAGGGCACCAAGCCTCAAGCGACGGCGACTGCTCCGAAAGTTAGCGACACCCCGCGCGATCGACGGATTCCTTCACCGGTGAGCGGTGCGATGTCGCAACCGGCGACAACGGGCTCGAAACCCGTCGTGCCGGCCGATGCGAACCTCGAAGACCGGTTCCGTCGGATGGAAGAGGCCTTTCTGAGATTGGAAGAGAATCATCGCGAGATCCAGGGCCAATACAAGGCGCTCCTCCGCAAATACGACGATCTGTCGCGGAAGATGACGACGACCCAAGGAGCCCGGGGAGTGGTCGCGCGAAACCGGGCGCAACGGGTCAGTCGCACCACGGCGAACGGGAGCATCGCGAACACGCCCGGGGGCAACCAAGTCGTGGCCGATCCCATCTCCGACTTACCTGAACCGCTCGGTGCGGAGATGAACGGGGGCGCAGAGGCGGTTGCCGTGCCGCCCGCCGATCCCAGTTTCGCCCAACCCCCCGCGGGAGCGGAGGGGACCGGCGGGCGCACCAACCCACGTCAACAGCCGGCCACCCCCCCGGCAGGCGCAGAGGGCGAAATCGGCCGCGGTACCGGTCCCACACCGACCATGCCGCGGACCCAGCCCGCCGAAGAGAGCCGCTCGACCATGTCCCGCATGGACCGGATCGGAGCTGGTGCGGAGGGCACCGGCGGGCGAACTTCCCCGAGGCAACAGCCGGCTGCCGTCAGCGAGGCGACCGCCGGCGCCGAGGGCAAGGAAGGCGAGGCCGAGGAGAAGTCTCGGGTGAATCAGGGCCCCGTGAAACACAAGGGCCATTTTGCCTTCGGCGAGGGTCTCGAGTTCGAATCCGACGACAAGGAATTCCTGCTCCAGTTCCACAACCTGACCCAGGCCGAGTTCCGAGGCTTCGACAACCGAGACCTCGGCGTCCTCAACGATCAGTTCTTCATCCCACGTCAACGCTGGTACTTCGTGGGCAACCTGACCAAGAACGTGGGATTCTACACGGTCATCAACCGGGGTTACGGCTCCCTCGACCTGCTCGATGCCTTCATCACCCTCCGGTTCAGCGACAAGCTCCGGCTCCGAGTCGGTCGCATGAAGACACCGTATTTATATGAATATTTCTCAATCGCTGAGGGTGACTTGATCGCGCCCGAACGATCGCTATTCGCGGGAAACCTCGCCCTCAATCGTCAGATGGGGTTCATGTTTCTCGGAGAGCTCTTCGACTCGCGGGTCAGTTATGCGACGGGCCTTTATAATGGGCCGCGCCGCTCATTCCAGGATTTGAACAGCGCGAAGGACATCATCGGCAATGTCACGATTCGGCCCTTCCTGAATTCGGAGCGGTTCAAGGCCCTCAACTATTTCAACATCGGCGGGTCGTGGGATGTGGGCTACCAGAACAACAGTCCTCCCCAGCCGGTTTACTTCGAGACCGCCAACGACCAGACCCCGAACAACGCCACCAGCCTTTCTCCCACCTTCCTCCACCTGAACAACAACGTGATCGAACTCGGCGAGCGCGTGCAGTGGGGTGGTCACCTCGTCTGGTATTACAAGAGCTTATTCCTCATGGCCGAATACGGAGGCCTTCGGTCGGGATACGGCATCGCGAATGGGAATACGTCGACCCCGGTCAACATGAGCGGCACCGAATTCACGGCATCGTATTTTCTCACGGGCGAGCAGGTCACGCGCCGGGTCAACATGGTCAAGCCGCTCCGCGATTTCAACTTCGATTTCTTGACGGGGAAGGGCGCGTTCAGCCCCGGAGCCGTCGAGGTCTATGCCCGTTACAGCAACCTGAACATCGGCCGCAACATCTTCACGTCCGGGTTCGCGGACCCCAACCTCTGGACCAACCACGTCTGGGCGACCGACGTCGGCCTGAACTGGTACCTCAACTTCTATCTGCGAGTCTACCTCGACTGGCAGCATTCCGAATTCGGCAATCCCGTCTCGATGGCCCCCGGCAAGTTTTCCTCGACCGCCGACCTCTACTGGCTGCGATTCCAGGTCTTCTTCTGATCGGCCGGTCTTCGGGTATCCTCTCTCGACGATGTTCAGTCCCGCACGCCCGCGCCTGAGAGGGGGCCGTTGGGAAGGTCCGCAGAGTTCGGGCTACGCCTGGATCCGTTCCGGCACGGCTCGTCCCGCCCGTTTCGCGGTCTCGTCCTCGACGGCTCCTTCGTGATACTCGGCGTCGGTGTTGACGTTCCAGGTGTCGAACTTCCCGAACCCCAGGATGTTCCGGGCGGCCAGGAGTGCGGTCATCATCGAGTGATCCTGGTTGTTATATTTATGCATGCCGTTGCGGCCGGCCAGCTCGAGGTTGGAGAGCGACCGGAGCCAGCCGCGGATGACCGCCAGGTGGTCCTGGTACTGGTCGTCGTAGACGGGGTAAGCCTTGGGCATGCGCACCACGCAGCCGTCGATGACTTCGGAAGCCGAGGCCAGGCCGATCTCTGCGATCTCCCGGCGGCCCAAGGCGACGAGGTCGGCGTCGGGCATGGTCCACACGTCATCGCCTTCGAAGCAGAAGTATTCCAGGCCCAGGCTGGTCTTGCTGGGGTCGGGAACGAGGTCGGGTGACCAGTTCTTGAAGTTCTGGACCCGTCCCAACTTCACCCCCGGCTCGTGGATATAGATCCAGTTGTCCGGGAAGGTCTCGGCGCGGTCGACGATCAGGACGACCGTGAGGAAGTCTCGGTACTTGAGCGACTCGGCGGCCTGGATCACCTCGGTCGGCGCCGGCGGGTCCATGGCCCGGATCAGCTCGCGAATGGGAAGGCTCGACAAGAAGTGGCGGCCGAGGTAGCGCGTGAGGCGGCCGGCGGCGTCACGGGTCAGGAATGCGGTCACCGACGACCCGTTGTGTTCGACTCGCACCACGCGGCGATCGAGCTGGACCGTACCACCCTGGTCGCGGATCCGGTCGCGGGCCACTTCCCACATCTGCCCCGGCCCGAGCCGGGGATACTGGAACCGATCGATCAGGGTCTTGATCACCTCGCCCCGTCTCGATGACCAGCGACGGAAGAGGGCCGATGTCACGGCACGGACGAGGCTCAAGTCCTTGATCCGCTGCGCGGCCCAGTCCGCCCGGATCGTGTGGGTGGGCATCCCCCAGACTTTCTCGGTGTACGACTTGAAGAAGATCTCGAAGAGTTCGCGTCCGAAGCGATTGACGACCCAATCCTCGACGCTGCGCTCGGGCCGGATCGGGGCCAGCCGCGCCTTGGCGTAGCTCGCCACGATGCGGCACGACCGCAGGAATCCCAGCTTCCAGAGCGCGTCGAGGGGCTTGAGGGGATAGTGGAAGAACTTGCGGTTGTAGTAGATGCGGCTCAGGCGGTCGCGTGTCAGGAACTCCTCGCCCAGGATCTCCTGCCAGAGCCGGTTGACCTCGTCACTCTTGGAGAAGAATCGGTGGCCGCCGATGTCGAACCGGTAGCCCTTGTACTGATCGGTCCGGCTGATGCCGCCGACCATCCGCGGGTCGGCCTCGAGGACGATGCAGGCCCGGCCGTGCTTGCTCAGCTCGTAGGCGGCGGTCAGTCCGGCCGGCCCTCCACCCCCGATGATATCCTCATACGCGTTGACGACCGCGATCGAGTCCGGGTCATCCACCCGGGTCCACCGATGAGGAATCAGCCCGGCGCGCATCGTCTCCGACTGAGGCCGCACCTCGCCCATGACCGACTCCTCGTATCGCAAGAGCTTCTGACGCCGCGCGGTGCATCTTTGCGAGCGCCTCGCGCGGTTGTACGAGCCGGGGATCGCGTTCGCGAAAACCACCGTGACCGTCCCGCCGGGCGGGGCCGACCCGACCTGGCAACGCTCATTCCTCAGATCGGCCGCGGCGGCTCGCGAGTTTTGGCATAAATCCGGCGAGGGGTCAACGCCGATCATCCCTTGGCGTCACAGTCGGTCTTGACCCTCAGGCTCCCGCGCCGAGAATGACTGAGAATCCGCCTGGTCGACCGGATGGGATGGGTGTCGCGGGCGATGGCTCGAGGGACTGAACGGTCACGAGGATTGACGTTGCGCCGAGCTTCCCGAAGGCCGAAGGATCGGCCGAGGAATGATGCAATCCATAACCCAGGAAGGGTTTGTGATGACATACGACCAGTTTCAAGCGATCATCGATGAGATCCGGCGCCGTCAAGGGACCGATCAGCCGCTCGTTCAGGTCGTCGTGGGTGCCTATGTGGTTCGGGGCCGTGTCGCCGGGGGTACGGCCGGGCGCCGCAACCCCAAATCGCCCTATGGGGTCCTCGTCCTCGAACAGCCGGGGCTGACGCGAGGCCCCGCTTCATTCGTCCAGATCGCCAGCATTCCCGAGGATGGGCTCTCGGGAGTCGAGTAGTCGGGCCTTCCTGGCCGTGATACCTTCTGTTCTAGCCAAACAGGTCGGAATGGGTTCCTGTCCTGGCGAGATAGACCGTCTGGTCGTCGAGCCGGTAGATCAGCAGCCAGTCGGACTTGATGTGACATTCTCGATACTCTTCCCAATCCCCCTTGAGGGGATGGTCGCGGTGCCGAGGATTGAGACGGACGTTGCTCCGCAAGGCATCGACGATCGACACCAGTCGGGCCATGTCCTTGCCCTGCGAGCGTACTCGCCTGGCATCCTTCTCATACTGACTGGAAGTGACGACGGCGCGATGGCGGGGTCCTTCTCCCGTGGCCACGGGTCAGCCTCCCATCATCGCCTCGCGGAAGTCGTCGAAATGATCGTATCGGGTTACGTCCTTGCCTTCGTCGAGTTCCTTCATCGCCCGTCGCGTTTCTGCGTTCGGGAGCTTGACATCGAACGGAAGGCCTTTCCTCAACGCGATTTGCCGATAGAACAAGCGGATGGCATCGCTCGCCGTAAGGCCGAGCTTCTCCAGCACGGATTCGGCATCGTTCTTGAGCTTGGCGTCCACCCGGGCTCGAATCATTTTGGTCTTGGTCATCAGATACCCCCTCGTGGCTGATCGTACCCCATCCGGGGAACACGGTCAACTTCATGGCAGGCAGCCGTCAGCGGGCATTTCGCGAGATCGCGCGGGCTGGTCTCGGTCTGTTATGACCACG
Organism: uncultured Planctomycetota bacterium; assembly: GCA_963845755.1. Taxonomy (GTDB): domain Bacteria; phylum Planctomycetota; class Planctomycetia; order Isosphaerales; family Isosphaeraceae; genus CAWJTV01. Next base: position 243,883 of record CAWJTV010000001.1, on the reverse strand, counting down.
GGCCCCTGCGATTCACGGCCGCCAGCCCAGGAGGTCCTGGTTGACTTTCAGGCCGTCGGCGAGCTTGGAGAAGGCTGCCTGGAGCGGCGCATCCATCACCCGGGATTCCGTGAGTCGGGCGAACGCATTGAGGAGCCGGTTCTGGATTTGCCAGAAGTCTGGCTCGAGTCCCAGGAGGCCGGCGGCGCCGAGGAGCTGTTCGGCGCGGCTGGTGATGCCGGCGAGATCGGCGCTGGGGTGAAGCTCCTCGAGGGTCCGGAGCAGCGACTCGGACAGCGTCTTCTCGAGGAGCTCGCGTTCGGGCTGATATCCCCAGGCTCGCCCGCGCTCGCAGAGCCGTTCGATGGCATCGAGAGAGACGACCTCGCCCCGGACCAGTCGGGCGATCTCCTCGTGAAGACACGCGTCGAGATGGGCCGAGGCCGTGGCGTGGAGGGGCTTGGGGAACGGGTAACTCAACTGCCCGAGCCGATTGAGCATCTCCTCGTCCTGGTTGGCGAGCCGTTCGAACGACCGTTGATAGTCCGCAAACCGATCTTCCAGGATGATGCCGATGATCCGGCGCTGCTCGTCGCGAAAGAGGTCGTCGAGGCGGTGTGCGCGGCCGGGGAATTGCCGGCTCACCAGGGTGGTGACGTCGGCCATCGAGCCGGACCGGTAGGTCTCGAGCAATTCCACCTGGAACGCCTCGAAGGCGTCGGAGGCGTCGGCCTCGGTCCCCTGGCTGAGCAGGGCATGGAAATCCAGGCCGCCGAAGTGGAGGACCACGAACCGGGCTTCGGCCTGGTTCCAGGTCCGTCGGGATCGGACGCGCAGGCGGCCGATGGCCAGGTGACCCGGGCCGCGCCTGCGGACCTCGTGCTCGATCGTCTCGAGGTCGAAGGAATACACGCGCTGCCTCCGCTCCTCGCCGTGAAGTCCGTAGACGAGGCTGATGGCATGGTGCGCCAGCACGCGGTCGAGATCGACGACGCTCGGCCGGACGAGCTGTTCCCAGACTCCACGCCCATCCCGATACTTCGCCACGTTGCTCGGCGCCTCCTGGAGCGCCGCGACGAACTCGGGCTCGAAGTCGCGGTGGAACCGCTTGGCCAGATGGATCGCCCTGGCGGCATATTGCAGGCACTGGACCGTCTCGATCCCGCTGAGCTCGTCGTGGAACCAGCCACACGACGTGAACATCAGCATCGCGTCCTGCTGCATCTCGAGCAGGCGCAAGGCGTCGGTAACCTGGACGGCGTCCAGGTCGGGATGGCCATGCTCCGAGAGGAATGCGGAGATCGTCGCGTCGCGGTCGCGGTCGAAGTCGAGGATGACCTGGATGTAGGCATTGCGCACGACCCAGGGGTTGGGAAAACACTCGCGGCCGCGGGTTCCGAAGAGGTGATCGAGCTGCGTCTTGAGGCCGTCGAGCGCGCGGCGGAGCGGCTCCCGCCAGGCCTGCCGCCAGTCGCCGCGGAACCGGCATCCGCAGTCGGAACGCCAGCGCTCGACGCCATGGCGCAGCTCCAGGAGCTGTTCTCGTGGATCTCCACCTCCCACTCCGGGGGATGCAGCTCCAGGAATTCGCCGTAGTTGGTCAGGCGAACGTCGGGGTGCCGGGCCAGGCGATCCAGCGCGTAAGCCAGGGCCATGTCCCCATGCGGATGATGATGCCCGTACGATTCGCCATCGGTCGCGATGTGCATCAACTGGGCGTGCTCGCGGTCGTCGTCGAATCCCTGGAACAGCCGATCGAGGAACCGCTCGCCGCTGTCCAGCAGCCGCTCGAACGCGACGTAGCGCGAAACAATGGCGTCGTAGAAGAACAGCACGATCGATCGCCCGGAGGTGAGGCGGCAGAGATAGGCGCGCGACGGGTCGATCCCGTCGGGGATCGCCTCCCAGGTCTTCGTGCCCAACTTCCGCCACCGCTTGGCCTGCCGAGGTGCCAGGATCGTGAACCGGATCCCCGCCTCGGCCAGTACCTCGAGGGTTTCGACGTCCACGGCCGTCTCCGCCAGCCACATCCCTTCGGGATTGCGCTCGAATCGCCGGCGGAAGTCGGCGATCCCCCAGACCACCTGCGTCTCCTTGTCGTGACGGCTGGCCAACGGCATGATCGTATGATTGAAATTTTGTGCCAGGGCATTGCCGTGACCACTCCGCCGTTCCCGGCTCAGTCGGTCGGCCTCGATGATCCCCTGATAAGCCTCTGGGGCCGCCTCGGCCATCCACTGGAGGAGCGTCGGGCCGAAATTGAAGCTGATCCAGGCGTAGTTGTTCAACAGATGGGTGATCCGGCCCTGGCCGTCGAGGAGCCGCGATCGGGTATTCGGGGCGTAACATTCGCGCGTGATCCGCTCATTCCAATCGTGGAATGGTGCGGCCGAGTCCTCGACCTCCACCACGTTCAGCCAGGGATTCTCGCGCGGAGGCTGATAGAAGTGACCGTGGATGCAGACGTAGCGGGGATGGCGCATGCCTGGGATGATACCTCGGTGCACCGCGGACCGCGGCAAAAGATTGGTGATCCGGCCGGGATAACCGGAACAGGCGTCGTATCAATCGAGACTCGGGAAGGGGAGATCGCTGACAGTCGCGACGACCGGTTCGAGGTCCGGGGCGATCTCGACCCGCAGGGGAGTCCCGGCCCGCGCATGGCTGGTCCGGATCAGGCCCAGGGCCACCGGGTGTCCTCGGCCCGGCGAAGGCGCGGCCGAGGTGATCGCGCCCACGCACTTCCCCTCGGATTCCAGGGCGGAACCGGGAACCGGACAGGTCGCTCCCGGCTCGAACGCGAGCCCCTTGAGGACCTGATTGACGTGCCCCAGCGCATCGATCCGCGCGACGGTCTCCTGGCCCAGGTAGCATCCCTTGACGAAACTGATCGCCCGCGCGTCCCGGCCGATCTCCTGCGGGAGGTTCTTCTCGGTGATGTCCTTGCCGAAGACCGGAGTTCCAGCCTTGATCCTCAGCGACTCGAATGCCGAGGGGTCGAGTTCGGTCAATTCTCCAGGTTGACCGACGGCCCCGAGGGCCTCGACGACTCTGGCGCCGTCCGGACGATCGCCGATCAACGTCAGGCCCGGAAATCCGGCCGGCGATTCGCGAATCACCCGAACGGCGCACCCACCCACTTCGGCCGGGACATGCGCATATTCCGTGAGTTCGGGCACTGGACCGCCGGCGCGACGGACCAGCAGGTCCGCCCCGGCGCCGACGAGGAGGAGCTCGAACGTCTCACTCGTCCGGTTGACGATCGCGACATCGTCGAAGAGCCCGTACTTGTGAAAATGGGGCAAAGCCAGCACCATGCCACCGGGGTCGGAACGCACGATGATCCGGTCTTCGGAGGCCAGGATGATCACGTAGCCAATGGTCTTGCCCTGCGGACTGGTGACGAACGCCTCGCAGCCTCGTCCCCCCGCCAGCCGCTTGACGTCATTCGTGGTCAGGTTGTGCAGGAACTTGGCCCGGTCCGGCCCCGTTACCTCGATCCGGCAACGGTCCGAGCGGTCGGTCAGGCTGATAGCGACAGGATTCGCATCTTCATGGACGAAATCGAACATAATTTCGCTTCAAATAATAAAAACCTCCCGATGACAGGGAGGGTTCGGTGTCTCGACGGGGCCAATCCCCGTTCTTGCGGGGTCTGCGTGACAGCCTGCATCGCAGGCAATGAAACGTCATCCCAGTTTAGCCGGAGATTGTGGTCTCAACCATCTGTTCACGAGGATTTCGCGAACGAAAGTCCCGGGTCGGCCGGCTGGCCTTCCAGGATCTTGAAGGTGAACTGGTGATCGCCGCTCCAGATGATGTCGCCCACCATGGATTCACCCTGCTCCCGACTGAGCGTCAAGGTACCCTCGTCGGAGACGCAATCCCCTTCATACTTGCGGATCTGGCCCCGCCGGTTGACTTCGCAGACCAGGCGTCCGCGGGGTTGGAAGGTGAGGGTGATGGTCGTGTCGTTTCGGGGATGGGAGGTCCAGGTTCCGTCGAGCACTCCTGTCGTCCCGGCCACGGCAACCGCGTACAGGGGATTGTTCGGTCTCGAAGGGCGGAATTCCTGGATCAAGCGAGCGACCAGTTGGTTGTTGGGCTGGAGGGCATGGACGATCGTCAGTTGGCTGATCGCGGCATCGTCGTATCCGGTGGTGAAATACTGGCAGGCGAGCAGGAACCGCGCGGCAGCCGAACGGGGATTCTCCTCGGCGAAGGTCTCGAGGATCCGGAGTTGTCGCGTGTAGGTTTCCGGGTGATCGTAGAGATTAGTCAAGGTCGTCCAGTCCCAGCCGGGTACGACGGCGATCACAGCATGGAGGACCGAGGCCGCCTCGCGGTAGCGATGGAGCGCCAGCAGGTTCAAGGCTCGAAACTCGTGCAACGCCGGATCGTTCGGCACCATTCGCAAGGTCGCGTCGGTGAGTTTCAGGGCCTGGATAAAGTCCTCCCGCCGAAACGCCGTGCGCGCCTCGTGGAAGCGTTCGAGAGCCTGGTGGAACAGCGCCTCGCCCGGTGGTTCGGCCACGACATTCACCGGGTGGGAATAATCAAAGGGATCCCGCCTGCCAGGATCGACCGGAGCCGCAACGTCATTGAAGGGATTGGTGAAGTCGAAGTATCCCCAGTCGTAGACCATCGGACCAATGAGCCAGGCGGCCAGTCCCCAGCCCCGTCCCATCCCCGGGCGCGACACCAGGCGCGGGACGACTTCTCCTCGGGGCGCGAATCCCGATCCATCGCCGGCAGGGCGCCCCGCGAGGGGGCTGGAACGATGGGCGTTCCAGTAGCCATGCAGCCAACCCCGATGATACCGCCGGTAGGGATCGTTCCGCACGAGTGCCGGTTCGTTCGCGATGACTCCCACGGCCCGGACTTGAGGGCGATCGTCAGGAGCGACCGGGGCGACGGGTCGGGATGGGGCCACGGTGACGTTGACCGGCGGCGCCACAACCTGCGCCGCGCGGTCATAAGTCACCGATGCGGGGGAGGACCGCACGGAGATCAGAGCGGCCGGGCCGCTCTTCGGGGATCGTGCCCCGCCCGATCGTCCCGGCCGCACCGACCCCTGCCTCCTCGTGAGGACTCATGACGGCCTGTTGTGCCGGCAGGCCCAGGGCCAGGGCCAACGCCACGAATCGCTCCACTACGTGGTACCTGGCTGTGACGATCATGCTTTTCCTCCCGCGCTGCTCGATGTCGGGTATCAAGTTTGGCCGATCGGATCGCCGGAGCATGCCCTAGCCGGATCGGGGCGATCCGCGCAGGACGATCGTGTCCCGACGGGCACGAGGGAGAATCCGGCACGGGACGCTTTTCCGAGGCATGCACGATTGCAGATCATGGTCCACTTGCGTGTTGCAAGAGGCCCCTGAGCTTGCAATCGTTATGGCGGGCATAAATCCTTGAATTATTATGCCTCGATCAGGCATCTTCGTCAACTTTGCAGGCGTGCGATTACACCCGCAATTGATCAGTAATTCGGTCCCGAGTTCAACCTCGGCGCGTGTCAGTTCAGCACGACCCACGAAGGAGGCGGAGCGGCTCCCGGCGACCAGTCGCCGGGCTTGCTCGGGACGCTCCAGGGCGACCATGGAGAGGTCTTCGACGATCTGAGGATCGAGGGCGCTATGGACGAAAAGATCGGCCCAGGCCATCGCTCGAGCCAGTTGGCGGGCGATCGGGTAGTCCTCGGCCGCTTCTTGCCCGCGGAGGGCCGCCACGGCCGACTTGGGGTCGTCGACGTCCATCAGCCTGCGGAGCGCGGGCCCGATCGGTCCCGAGGCTCGGGACAGGAGGATGATCTTACCTCCATGCTGGACCAGTCGGGCCGCGGTCGTCACTCCGCCGGCCAGGTCCTCCAGCGTGGCGGGGATCCCCGGGCGGCCGACGCCGGCAACGACCAGCTCGGCCCGCGACGGCGCCGGAAGGTCCAGTGGCGTTCCAGCGCCTCGATCCCCCGGTCGCGGACCGTCGTGTCCCGCCCGGCGACGACCTCGAGCAGACCGTCGGCGCCGGGCAGCAACCCGATATGGAACTGCGTCCCCAGCAGCCAGCTCACCTCGAGGGATTCATTCAATCCCGGCTGATCGGCCCCGCGCGGCGGGTCCCCGGCCGGGTCGGGCCGATCCTGGCGGAACGCTCGGATGGTCTCCCGAGCGCTCAGCCCCGGGAATACGACGCTCCAGGGCCCGCGATACTCCAGATCCCCGTCGAACCCGAGTCGGCCGACCGGCACGACCACGTCGGCATCGGTCAGGAGTCGGTCCAGGTAGACCCGCCGCCCCTGCTTCGTGCTGGCCAGGTAAGCCAGTTGAGCCCGGTCGTCCGGGTCATGGACCTGGAGCCGGTGGTTCCCGACCGACGCGTTTTCCCGGATCGCCGCGGCGTCCGCAGGGGCGAGCACCGTCAGGCTCTCCGGCCCGACCCCTGCCCGATCGAAGACCTGACCGAGGGCATCAAGAATCATCGCCGGCCGCGGAATCGTGGGATCGATGGCCACGACGATCCGATCGCCCGGCACCAGAATCTGACGCAACGGCGGATAATCCCGAGGGTCCTCCAGCGCCGCGCAAAGGGCCGCAACGTCCTCGCATGAATCCAGGCCGCTCGGGCCGTTCCAGGAGGCGACGCATTGCTCACCGGAGAGTTCGAACTCCAGGCTATCATCCTGGTAATCGACCACGACGCGCATGAAGATGCCCCGTCAAACTCGCGATCCACTCTCAACCCCGACCATAATCTTCGCAAAACTCGGGCCCGACTCGCTCAACGTCCGATCATCTTAGGCCCGTCTGCGGAAGGCGGTCAAGCATCGCCACCTCCAACGCGGCGAGGCGGGAATTCGGGAGTCGGGGGGACATCCCCTGCCCGCATGCGTCTTCACCCGGTAGGCATCCTCTCCCCCATTCCCCCATTCGCCCGAGATGGATAGGGATTTGACAATCCGGACGGATTCCTGTATTCTGACGAGGAGTAATGGGGTTTTGCGTTTTGAAATCCGGGGTTATCGATGCGATCGAGCGTGAAGATCGACTTGTGGTCTCGCGTCGCCTTGGCCCTGGTCCTCTGGGTGTCGGTCCTCACTTCTCCCATCCGATCACCCGTCACGGGAACCTCGCACCCGAATTATCTCCGCAGGAATTTCGCCACCTGCCCCGTCTCGCGGGTCCGGGCCATTACCCAATGCGATCTGATGGCCCGCCATCAGTTGATGATCCGTCTGGCGACCGGGAATCCTCGGCGTGAGACGCGTCGTCCCCGATCGAAAGGGCCCGCTTTTTCTTCTCGACGCGAACTCCCTCGCCCGGCGAATCCGAACTTTCAAGAGGAATCGCCGAGACACCTGCCCCTGCGTTGTTGAGAGATCCGCGCGACCTCTCCGCCTTGCTCGCAATATGCCACGGCTTCGCAGCGGCTCGAAACCCTGTGGCCGACACCTCTTCGAGGTGCGTCACGCCGAGCCAGGTCTTTCCGCCCGTCGGGCTGGGACGGCGTAGAAAACGCCCCTTCAGTACCCCGGTGGAGAATGACCGCGGAACCGGCCATCACGGCATTGTCCTTGGTGCCGAATCCTAGGGAGGCGAGAAGGGCTCCGGGCTGGAGCTTCGCCCGAGGGTGAAGGTCTGTCCCTCCGGCATCGGTATTCCCCCGAGATCGATTCCGGCCCGACGATCGTCGATCGCGATTGGTCCGGCGTCGATTGGAACTGAGGATCGACGCCGAGATCGTGCGCGGCAGTCATCGTCGGTGACGCCTCACATGATTAAAAATTAATTATTCGTGTTTAATTTGACTCTTGCAACAGGATGCGGACGATGCACTGATGTGTGAGTTCGAAAAACCGTAATTGACGGCTCATGGGGCGGAAAAGCGTGCTCGACTTGACGATCTTCCACTCCCTCCCCAATCATCAGGAGGCTTTTTTCCATGCCGGGTAAGGCGGCTAAGGTGACCCTCACCGAACGTCAATGCGAGGTCCTCCTCGCGATCCGGGACGCCGCCAGCGGGTCTCACCATTTGCGACAACGGGCCACGATCATCCTCCTGGCGTTCGATGGGTGGCGGAACACCGAGATCGCGGTGAAGGTTGGCCTGGGGCAACGCTTCGTGGGGCGATGGCGCCGCCGCTGGGCCAGGGGGTGGGACCGCCTCGTTGGCATCGAGTGCAGCGAGGCGAAGGCCAATCTGAGGCAGAGTATCGAGCGGATCCTGACTGACAAGCCGCGCAGCGGTGCTCGCCCCAAGTTTACACGCGAACAGATCGCGGGAATCCTGGCCGTGGCACGCGAATCCGCGGAGGATTCCGGCGTGAAGACCACTCTCTGGTCGGCCCATGGTCTGGCCGCCGAAGTCGTCAAACGAGGGATCGTTCCTTCGATCTCAGCGTCCCAGGTCCGCCGCTACCTCCGCGAGGCGAATTTGCTGGTCCCCATGAGGAGATACCGGCCCAGCTCGTTCGAGAAGCTTCGGCGGCAGGGCTTGACAACGATTCTCCTCCAAACTACTAATTAATTTGGTTTCTTAACATAGGCACGGATTCATAGGGTGATGGCCAACCGAAGCGTCCTGACCCACGGTATTCGGATCGCGTCCGTGCTGGCGCTGCTGGCGGGAGTGATGAACTCGCCAATCCGGCCGCCAAGGCCGGCTCGACTCATGACCTACCTCGGGTTCCACCGCGACAACCATCCCATTCCCAGGACGACTTCGCCGGGCATCTCGGCGACACTGGCCGCTTCACAACCGATTCTGGTCAAGGCCCTTCTCGTCGAGGGCGAAGAGGACCAGGAGGGGACGACCCGACCCGGCTGGTGCGATTTCGACCCTCCCTCCGACGTCGCCTTCCGGCCGGCGTGGATCCTTGCCACCCCCACCCTCGATCAGGTGTTCCACCCGCTCCGTTGTTGAGTCGGCCTCCGCCGTGGCGCGCGGATTGCGATCCGTGTGAATGGCGTGTCGGATCGAACTGTCGCCGTGCCTTGATGTCGCGAGCGAGGGCTCGGTCGCCACGACGGACGAACCCCGGCTGCCACGGGCAAGGGCTCGGATGCCCCGCGATGAGAGTCGCTGTTACGGGCACAAACGGCGGTCGTTCTCGCAGGATTCTCGCCGGGCCGATGCGGGCCCAGGAGGTTCGCGACGAGGAATGGATCGATCGATTCGTCCGAAAACGACGGGTCCCACGCTCTCCTTCTCTCCACCCAATAGCCGACGGCACGATCGGCCACCCCGAGCCGGAAAGACCTGCACGTCGCCGGAACAGACCTCGCACACGATGACCGATTTTACCCCCACACTTCCTATCAATGGAATTCCGAGATAACGTAAAGACTCGTCACATGCGGAACCACTTGTGATGATAACGGATCTTACACTCGAGGTCTCGATGCCCGACTTGTCACGCATCGGTAGGGAGTCCCATCCATGAATCCGACCGTCATCGCCATGCGGCGCCCGATCACGACCCTGATGTTGGTCGTGGCCCTGATCAGCGGCGGCGCGCTGGCCTACACCCGGATGCGGGTGGACATCTTCCCGCCGCTGAACGTGCCGAAGATCTACGTCTTCCTCGATTACATCGGCATGAGCCCCGACCAGATGGAGGGGTTCATCGTCAATCAGCTCGAGCTGTATTTCCAGTACGTGGACGGCATTCAAGATATCAACACGCGGAATATCCAGCAGGTGGCCTTGACCGAGCTGTCGTTCTTCCCGGGGACCGACATGGGCCAGGCGATGGCCCAGGTGGTGGCGATGTCCGACCGGGCGATGTCGTGGATGCCCAAGGGGACCTTGCCGCCGATGATCATGCGGATGGACACCGGCAGCGTCCCGGTCGGCTACCTGGTGTTCGAGAGCGAGATCACGTCGCTGGGGGCCATGGGCGACCTGGCGCAAGAACATCATCCGGCCGCTGGTGCAGAAGTACGTCCCCGGCACGGTGGCGATCTCGCCGTTCGGGCCGAACATGCGGTCGATCGTGATCAACGTCGACCCGCACAAGCTCGTCGACTACCACCTGGATCCCGAGGACGTCATCAAGGCGCTGGCGCAAGGGAACACGATCATTCCGGCGGGGAACGTCTACCTCAAGGACATGATGCCGGTGGTCGCGAACAACGCCACGGTCGTCAACATCCAGCACATGGGGGAAATCCCGATCAAGACGGGCATGAACGTCTACCTCCGCGACGTGGCGACCATCCTGGATGACGTCAACATCACGTATGGCTACGCACTGGTCAACGGCAAGAAGTCAGTGTATCTGCCGATCATCAAGAAAGACACGGGATCGACCCTGACCGTGGTGGCGGACGTGCACAAGTCGATGCAGATGTTCCGGGACGCGGTCCCCAAGGACGTGTCGATCAACTTCGAGTTCGACGAGTCGCCGACAGTGGTGGCGGCGGTCGAGAGCGTGGCGACCGAGGGGATGATCGGTGCGGGCTTGACCGGTCTGATGATCTTGCTGTTCCTGGGCGACCTGAGGAGCGTGATCGTGGTGGTATCCAACATCCCGCTGGCCTTGCTGGGGTCGTTGGTGGGGCTGTGGATGACCGGCAACACGATCAACATCATGTCGCTGGGCGGCATGGCGCTGGCCATTGGCATCCTGGTGGACGAGGCGACGGTGACCATCGAGAACGTGCACGTGCAGATGGGGCACACGTCGAACGTCGCCACGGCGGTGCTCCACGCCAGCAACGCCACGGCGGTGCCGCGACTGCTGGCGTTGGTCTGCATCCTGTCGGTGTTCATCCCGGCATTCATCATGGGCGATCCGTTGCGGTCGCTCTTCATGCCACTGACCCTGGGCGTCGGGTTCGCCATGATCGCGTCGTACCTGCTCTCCAGCACCTGGGTGCCGATCCTGTGCGTGGCCCTGCTCAAGCACCACGGGGGGCATGGCGGGGAGGAGGAGAAGGGACTGTTCGGCAAGATGCTCAAGGTTTACGGCAAGCTGGTGAACTGGTTCGTCCGGCTGCGCTGGCTGACCGTGCCGATCTATCTCGGGGCGTGCGGCCTCGTCCTCGGAATCCTGGGGATGGAGGTCGGTACCGAGTTGTTCCCCCAGATCGATTCCGGGCAGTTCGTCTTGCGGTTCCGGCCGCCGCCGGGGGCCAACTTCGAGTTGACGCGGCAACTGGCAGTCAAGTGCCTCGAGGAGATCGAGCGCGAGGCCAAGACCGAGAACATCGCGATCACGATGGGCTACGTGGGGCAGGTCGCCCCGAACTTCGGCATCGACAACATGGTGCTGTTCATGCGCGGGCCCGACGACGGCCAGTTGCGCGTTGCGCTGAAGGAAAGCAGCGGGATCAAGCTCGCCGAGTTCCGCGAACGGCTCCGGGGCGTCTTCCGCGAGCGGGTGATTCCCTGGCTGGCCCAGCGGTTGGAGCAGGGAGGGTTGTCCAAGTCCGAGGCGGAGGAGCAGGCCAAGCTGTCGATCTTCGGGTTCGAGCCGGGCGATATCGTGACCTCGGTCATGAGCTTCGGCTCGTCGACGCCGATCGCGGTCCGCATCGTCGGCACCGACCTGAAGATGGTCCGGCAGCATGCGGAGAAGATCGCGGCCGCGATGAGGAACATCAAGTATCTTCGCGACATCTCCTTCGTACAGTCGCTCGACTATCCCACCCTCGAGGTCAACATCGATCGCGAGAAGGCGGGTTTGAGCGATGCCACGGTCGAAAACGTCAAGCATGCCGCTGGTGATGGCGACCTCGTCGACCCGTTTCCTCAACCTGAACTACTGGGTCAACGTGAAGACCGGATTCGATTACCTGGTGCAGATTCAGATCCCGCCGCTCCGGATGGAGAAGGCGGAAGACCTGGAGATCCTGCCGCTCCAGTCGGTCAACCCGCTGGTCAACCTGATGGTCCGCGACGTGGCGACGGTTCGCAAGGGCCTGCGGCCCGGCGAGATCGACCGCGATATGTCGCAGCGCGTATCTGACCTTGACGGCCAACGTTGAGGGAGAGGACATGGGGCGGGCCTCCGGCCAGGTCGCAAAGGCGATCGAGGCCGCCGGGGAGCCCCCCCGCGGTGTGCGCGTGGAGACCATGGGCCAGCTCCCGCCGATGCGCGAGATGTTCCTGTCGCTGGGGATCGGGCTGGCGGTCGCCGTGTTCGTGATCTTCGTGCTCCTGACCGCCTATTTCCAGTCGCCTCGACTGGCGCTGATCTCCGTCGGCGCCGTGCCGGGCGTGCTGGCGGGCATCGCCGCGATCCTCTACTCGACCAGCACCTCGCTCAACATCGAGTCGTTCATGGGCTCGATCATGTGCCTGGGCGTCTCGGTGTCGAACTCGGTCATGCTGGTGACGTTCATCGACGAGCACTGGAAGCGAGGAGTGCCGTCGGTCGAGGCGGCGATCATCGGGGCGAGCGAGCGGCTGCGGCCGATCTTGATGACGGCCTGTGCGATGACGGTGGGCATGGTGCCGATGGCGCTGGCATTGGAGCGGGGGAGCCAGATGCAGGCCCCGCTGGGCCTGGCGGTGATCGGCGGGCTGGTGATGTCCACGTTCGCCACGCTGCTGGTCGTCCCGTCGATCTTCGCGGTGGTGATCGGCAAGAAGGTGGCCCGGTCGCCGTCGATCTACCCGGACGACCCCGAGAGCGCACACTACGACCCGAACGTCTTCGCCACCCACGGCGATTCCGGCCACGCCGTCGCGCACGAGGTGCCTCCACACGGAGTGCCCGGCCTGGAGGCCGAAGGGATCGGCCCCGACGCGGATGCCGGCTCCATGCCCGGCGAGTCGGCCTGATCCGGAAAACCGCCGAACTTTCGTGACGCTGCACCCGTACTTCATGCATGCGGAGTTCCTTATGCACCGTCCCTTTGTGTGGAGATCCGTCTTGGACCTTGAACTCGGAAAGACCTCAGGGGCGGTCGCCGGTCGGCCTCGCCCCCTTACCTGGAGATCCTTGATGCCCCGCCTTACCCGGCCCTCGCTAATGGATCGTTCCACGGGCCGTCGCTGGCTCGTGTTCGGGTTCCTGGCTGCCCTGATGGCGCCGGGCTGCGGCCACGAGGCCCCGATCGTATTCGCGAACGACACGAAGCCTCCGAGCGTGCACTTGATCCGGCCGCAGACCCGGAAGATCGTCCGGGTCGTCGGCCAGCCGAGTTTCATCGAAGCGTATGAGCGGACCTCGATCTATGCCAAGCCGACCGCCTACATCAAGAAGTGGCTCGTAGACATCGGCGACAAGGTGAAGAAGGACCAGCACCTCGCTTATCTCTTCGTGCCCGAGCTGGAAGAGGACCACGATACGAAGAAGGCGTCCGTCGTGCTCGACCAGGAGCGAATCGACCTGGCCGAGGAGGTGGTCAGGGTGGCCACGGCGGATGTCACGGCGGCCGAGGCGCGCCTCAAGGAGGCCCAAGAAATCCTGAATAAGTACCAGGCCGAGGTCGACCGCTGGGACTCGGAGGTCAGGCGGCTCAAACAGCAGACCAACGTGGTCCATTCCCACGTCCTGATCGAGTCGTCCAATCAGCTCGAGTCGAGCATCGCGGCGCGGGACAAGGCCAGGGCGACGATCAAGCGGGCGGACGCGGAACTCCGCTCCAAGCAGGCCGTGATGGCCAAGGCCGAGGTCGCCGTCAAGGTCGCCGAGGCCGACCTGAAGGTGGCCGAGAGCGAGGAGCGTCGGCTGAAGGCCTGGGTGGGCTATCTCACGCTCACGGCGCCATTCGACGGCGTGATCACCGTGCGCAACGCCAATACGTTCGACTTCCTCCTGCCCGGTAACGGCGACCCCACGGCCCACCACCAGGATCCCCGTGCACGCGACCTCTCGCCCAGTGGGGCCGCCGCGCCGATCTACGTCGTCGATCGCACCGACGTGGTGCGGATCTTCGTGGACATTCCCGAGCAGGACGCCAACTACGTCCACATCGGGACCAAGGCGACGGTGCTGGTCAAGGCATACCGGGACGAGCCGATCCCGGCGGAGGTCACCCGGACATCCTGGGCGCTGAACTCCAAGAGCCGCACGCTGCGTGCGGAGATCGACATTCCGAACCCCGGGAGCCAACTCTTACCCAGGATGTACGCCTACGCCAAGGTCATCATCGAGCGACCGAACGTGCACGCGTTGCCGGTGTCCGCGCTAACCTATAGCGAGGATAAGACGTATTGCTGGACGCACGAGAACGGGCATGCGATTCGGACAGAGTTGCAGACGGGGCCCAGCGATGGCGAGTGGGTCGAGGTCACCAGTCGCCAGCTTCCATCGCCGGAAAGCGAGGCGGAGCCGTGGGTACCGATCGACGGCAAGGAGCAGGTGATCCTGGGCGACCTGTCGCTCCTCGCCGAGGGCGCCTCCGTGACAGTCGGCCCGGCCCTGGAGGGGACGCGACTGGTGAGCGAGACGGCCGTCACCAAGCCGCGGGCGGCGAACACCGAAGGCGGGGGCGGGCCCGTGGAGGCGTCGAACCAGCCGATCGGCAGGGACAAGAGCAAGCTGTAATGGTCCGGCAGGCCGTCGTGCTCCGGCGAAGGCGCACCGTGTCACCGATCCGCTCGGCACGAGGGCGGCGCCGGGAGTGTGGCGTCGGGGTCGGTCGCACGATTGGCTGGACTTTCCGGTATCCCTGATGAATGATGGAATAGGGGCGTCCCAGGTCACCGTGATATCCTCACCGGAGGCAGGCAGCATGAGTCACATAGATGCTCCGGTCGGCTCGAGCATCGTGGCGGTCTATCCCGATCACGCCGCGGCCGAGAAGGCGATCCAGCAGCTTCACGAGGCGGGGTTCGCCAAGGGCGATCTCTCGATCATCGGCCGTGACTTTCAGGTCAAAGAAGAGCCGGTCGGCTTCGTCAGTCTCGCCGACTACGCCAAGGCCGGAGCGGCGACCGGCGCGTTGTTCGGGGGCCTATTCGGCTTGCTGGTTGGCGCGGGGGTCATGCTCATACCCGGAGTGGGGCCGGTGATCGTCGCCGGCCCACTGGCGGCGGCCCTGCTGGCGGGGATGGAAGGCGCGATCGCCGGGACGGCACTGGGTAGCCTGGCGGTGCGCGCTGGTCGGCTGGGGCATCCCGAAGGACCGCGCCCTCAAGTACGAGACGCAGATCGAGGGCGGCAAGTTCATCGTCGTGGTTCGGGGCGTCGCGGAGGTCATCGATCGCGCCCGGAACTTGCTCGCTCGCCAGGCGTCCGATCACGTGGAGGTCTTCGAGCCGGCATCGTCGTGGCACCTTCCCGAATAGAATCGACGCTCCCCGGAGGGTGGCGACATGCAGCCAAACACGCGACGTGGTCGGGCGGTTCCCGGCTTCTCCGTATTCCGCGCCCGGCACGGCGCCTACCTTGAGGGAAGAGCTGTCATGCGTGGTCTCGATTCAGCTACCACGCCGGATCGTCCGGCGAAGCTCGGCCATCCGGCGTCCTGGTTGGGGTTCGGTCTCCTGGCCGCCCTGGTGGCGCCGGGGTGCCACCACGAGGAGGAGAGCCGCTACAAGAGCGTGTCGAGTCCCCCGATCGTGCAGTTGATCGAGGCGAAACCCCGGAAGGTCGTTCGGATCGTCGGGCAGCCGAGCTTCGTCGAAGCTTACGAGCGCTCCTCGGTGTACCCGAAGATGAACGCCTACATCAAGCAGTGGAAGGTGGACATCGGCGACACGGTCAAGAAGGACCAACCGCTCGCCTACCTCTTCGTACCCGAGCTGGTCGAGGAACACGGCACGAAGAAGGCCACCGTGAAACTCGACGAGGAACGCGTCGAACTGGCCAAGAAGGTGGTGTTGGTGGCCCAGGCCGATGTCGAGGCGGCCATGGCGCGCCTGGAGGAGGCTCAGGCTGAGCTCGTCAGCTATCGTCGGGAAGTTAACCGCTGGGATTCCGAGGTCAAACGGCTCGAAGACGAGGTCAAGCGCGGAGTGCTCTCTCCCCAGGACCTCCTCCAGGCCCAGAATCGCTGGAAGGCGAGCCTCGCGTCGCGGGACGCGGCGAAGGCGACCGTCAAGAAAGCGGAAGCCGAGCTGCTCTCCCGGCAGGCCGCGCTCTCCCAGGCCAAGGTGGACGTCCGGGTCGCCCAGGCCGATCTGGAAGTGGCGAAAAGCGAGGAGAAACGGTTGCAGGCGTGGGTGGACTACCTCACGCTTCCCGCCCCGTTCGATGGGGTGATCGTGGCCCGCAATGCCAACACGTTCGACTTCGTCCTGCCCACGACCGGCGACCCCACGGCCGACCCGAATGCCCCCTTCCTCTCCCCCAGCGGCGCCGCCGCGCCGATCTACGTGGTTGACCGCACCGATGTCGTCCGGATCTTCGTCGAGGTCCCGGAACAGCATGCCGACTACGTCCAGGTCGGCACCAAGGCCAGCGTGCAGGTCAAGGCGTTTCGCGACGAGCCGATCCCGGCCGCCGTCACCCGCACCTCCTGGGCCTTGAATGACAAGACCCGGACACTCCGTGCCGAGATCGACCTGTACAACTCCGACGTCCCCAAGCCCTACAAAGACACCGGGTCTCACCAGATCGAGACCTTCGACAAGTCCAAGACCGGAATCCAGCTCCTGCCCGGGATGTACGCTTATGGCAAGGTGATCATCGAGCGGCCGGGCGTGCGTGCGCTGCCGGTGGCGGCGCCCATCCACCTGGACGACAATACGTTTTGTGAGATACAAGGATGTAAACGCGATCACGCTCGGATTTCGGCGTTGATGTACGTCGGCGAGAAGACCTTTTGCTGGCTCTACGAGGACGGCCGCGCCCGGCGGGTGGAGGTCCAGACGGGCCTCAGTGACGGCAAGTGGATGGAGGTTACCAATCGCCTTCTCCCGCCCTCGGCTAAGGGCAAGGAGGGCTGGGTGCCTTTCGACGGCACCGAGAAAGTGCTCCTGCTGAGCGACCTGACGCTGCTGGTCAACGGTGGCCCGGTAGAGCTGGCTTCCGCCAAAAACGAGCCGAAAGTTGCGAGCGGATCCGCGGAGCATCGCCCGACGAACTCCGGACCCACGGAGGTTCACAAGGCGCCGGATTCGTCGTCGCAAGCCAAAACCACAAAGAGCGTTGTGTCAGGTAGCAGTCCTCTCGACACCACTCATTAGGCCCTGATGGGCCGCGCATCGATAATTTGTTGTCGATGGTTGACTTTTATTCAACTGCCCCGCAGGGGCCATTTGTTCCGGCGCAGTCCCGAAAAAACGTAGAGTCTTCCTCGGTAGGATCCCTGCGCCGTGCGCGCCTCTGGGGATTCCGAATTCCGGATTCGAGATTCCGGATTCCCGGATCATTCCCCTCGGGAATCGGGAATCTCGAATCGGGAATCCCGATTGGGTTGCGGCCGAACGCCGCATTAGGCGGTCGGCAGGAATTCAGTGACCCCGGGTCTGGATGTCGTCGGCCCCTGTCGAAGGGCAATCGGGGGTGCCGGATTGAGTCCCGAATGGGGCGAGATCGTACAGCTCGGGGCGTGAGCCCCGAGAACGCCAGCCCCATCCTCTGGCGTTCCACGAGCCCCGACGGGGCGACATCACCGCCGGCGCGGCGTGGAGTGATGCCGCACCGTCGGGGCTCGCCGGAAGGGAGGGAGCCGAGCCGGGCGTGGCGAGCGGTCCCGGGGTTGAGACCCCGCGCTTTACGATCCCGTCCCGTTGGGACTGGGCGGATCGTCTCGGTCGGGAACCGATCGATTCTTTGTTGGACTTTGATCCGCCGGTCGCCTTAGCGCTCGAGTGGTTGATGGGCTTCCACAGCGGGGATGGCCTCGTCGATGGGTGCAGACGAGGCGATTCCATGACTGTCCGCATTGCGGCATCTCCCTCCACCGAGACGAGAATGCGGCCAGGAACATCCTGGCTCGCGGACTCCAGGCCCGGATCGGGCTTGCGGGGCTCAACGTAGGCCACCAGGTCAAGCGTGCCCCGAGAAGCCGTCGCCTTCGGCGACGGTGTGATCCCTCGATCGCTCCTGCCCTCCAGTTCCGGCAAGCAGTCACATCATCGCATTCTGCTTGCCGGCTTGCATCTTCTCAAACGCTGGAATACGGCTGACCAGGTGGATCGACGGCTCTTGATCCTCAGCCTGCCCCTCCAGAACGAAGAAGCCCTGGTCGCTCAGGCCCGGACGATTCGGCGGCGACGCCCCCACGTCCGGCGCCGATAATCTTCCGCAGGGGCCGGATCTTTCCGGAATCCTGAGCGGACTGATCGACGCCGGTAGTCGAGAGGGCTTACAAGGTATCGGCCAATTGATCGAACGTAGCGATCATCAGGGACTCCTGAACTGATGAAATGAGAATGCAAATTACCTGAATCACACCAAAGGAGTTCCTTCTTGTCCTGTCTTTCACGGGGAGACAGGGACGAAATCGAAACCTCTTCTGCAACAATCAGTTGCGACGGACTCAAGGGTATTGAGGTTCAGCAAAGATCGGGTCCAATGGCCTCATAAATATAATCGGAAGTTAAAATAACAGACATTTTTTCTCTCTCGGTGCAAGTCCGAATGTGACGGCGCGGGGCCCAAGGAAAGCGGCGAAAGTCGCAAAAAGGGCTACCAGGGTCAACTCGCAAACAATCTGGGGATGTGTGGGTAGTTAATGAATAGAGAATTTATTTTCTGACAACGCTCTTGCAAAGGACCGATCGGATCGCGTCTAATCAGCAGTCAAATCCATTCCTCGGTTTTTCGGGTCGGCGAAGGATCTCTAATTCATTAAGAGATGTGGTTTTTCGATACCAAGGGACGCCCTCTCAGCATCGTAAGAGGGTGTCCTACCTCGATAGATCCATGCAAAGAAAAAATCAGCGAGACGGGTGAATCGGCGAGCAGGGCCGCTTCTTACCAGAGGGCTGATGCGTCGCCTGATCGGAGGAGCCGGCTTGGCCCGGCGCGCCCTCGGCTTTTCCTTGCGTACGGCATTGGGGGACTCGACTTCGGGTCGTAGCGGGTGGCCCCGTCCGCCACCCTTTCGGCTTTCCGTTGTGCGTGGAACTCTTGAGACGGCTGGGGGAGAAGATCATGAATCCGACCAGCTTCGCGATGCGACATCCGATCTCGGTCCTGATGTTGGTCGTGGCCCTGATCAGCGGTGGCGCGCTGTCCTACAGCCGGATGCGGGTGGACATCTTCCCCGCGCTGAACGTGCCGAAGATCTACGTCTTCCTCGATTATATCGGCATGAGCCCCGACCAGATGGAAGGCTTCATCGTCAATCAGCTCGAGCTGTATTTCCAGTACGTGGACGGCATTCAAGATATCAACACGCGGAATATCCAGCAGGTCGCCCTGACCGAGTTGGCGTTCTTCCCGGGCACCGACATGGGCCAGGCGATGGCCCAGGTGGTGGCGATGTCGGACCGGGCGATGTCGTGGATGCCCAAGGGGACGTTGCCGCCGATGATCATGCGGATGGACGCCGGCAGCGTCCCGGTCGGCTATCTGGTGTTCGAGAGCGAGATCACGTCGCTGGGGGCCATGGGCGACCTGGCGCAAGAACATCATCCGGCCGCTGGTGCAGAAGTACGTCCCCGGCACGGTGGCGATCTCGCCGTTCGGGCCGAACATGCGGTCGATCGTGGTCAGCGTCGATCCCAACAAGCTGCTCGACTACCACCTGAATCCCCAGGACGTGATCGACGCGCTGGCCCGGGGGAATACCATCATTCCGGCGGGGAACATCTACATCAAGGATTCGATGCCGGTGGTCGCGAACAACGCCACGGTGGTCAACATCCAGCACATGGGGGCCATCCCGGTCAAGACAGGGCTGAACGTCTACCTCCGCGACGTGGCGACCATCATGGACGATACCGACATTACGTATGGTTACGCGCTGGTCAACGGCAAGAAGTCGGTGTATCTGCCGATCATCAAGAAGGATACGGGATCGACCCTGACGGTCGTGTCCGACGTGCACAAGTCGATGCAGATGTTCCGGGACGCGGTCCCCAAGGACGTGTCGATCAACTTCGAGTTCGACGAGTCGCCGACGGTGGTGGCGGCGGTCGAGAGCGTGGCGATCGAGGGATTGATCGGTGCGGGCTTGACCGGTCTGATGATCCTGCTGTTCCTCGGCGACCTGAGGAGCGTGATCGTCGTCGTGTCCAACATCCCGCTGGCGCTGCTGGGATCGTTGGTGGGCCTGTGGCTGACGGGTAACACGATCAACATCATGTCGCTGGGCGGCATGGCGCTGGCGATTGGCATCCTCGTCGATATGGCGACGGTGACCATCGAGAACATCCACGTGCAGATGCGGAGCACGCCCATGATCGCCACGGCGGTGCTGCGCGGGAATTACGCCACGGCGGTGCCGATCCTGCTGGCATTGTTGTGCATCCTGTCGGTCTTCGTCCCAGCGTTCATCATGGGCGACCCGCTGCGGGCACTGTTCATGCCGCTGACCCTCGCGGTCGGGTTCGCCATGATCTCGGCGTACCTGCTCTCCAGCACCTTCGTGCCGATCCTGTGCGTGGCCCTGCTCAGGCCCCACGGGGGACATGGCGGGGACGAGGGGGAGGGCGGACTGTTCGGCAGGACGCTCAAAGCCTACGGCAAGGTGGTGGGTTGGTTCGTTCGCTTGCGATGGTGGGTGGTGCCCGCCTATGTCGCAGGGTGTATCCTGATCCTGGGGGGACTGGGGATGCAGGTCGGTACCGAGCTGTTCCCCCAGATCGATTCCGGGCAATTCGTCCTGCGGTTCCGGCCGCCGCCGGGGGCCAATTTCGAGCTGGTCCGGCGGATGGCGGTCAAGTGCCTCGAAGAGATCGAGCGCGAGGCCAAGCCGGAGAACGTCCAGATCACGATGGGTTACGTGGGGCAAGTCGCCCCGAACTTCGGCATCGACAACATGGTGCTGTTCATGCGCGGGCCCGACGACGGCCAGTTGCGCATCGCGCTGAAGGAAAGCAGCGGGATCCGAATCGACGAGTTCCGTGAGCGGCTCCGCAAGGTTCTCCCCGATCGGGTGATCCCCTGGCTGGCCGAGCGGATGGAACAGGGTGGATTGTCCAAGGCGGAAGCGCTACGGCAAGCCAAGATGTCGACATTCGGTCTCGAGCCGGGCGACATCGTGACCTCGGTCATGAGTTTCGGCTCGCCGACGCCGATCGCGGTCCGCATCGTCGGCACCGACCTGAAGATGGTCCGGCAGCACGCGTCGAAGATCGCCAGGATGATGAAATCCATCCCTTACCTTCGGGACATCCAGTTCGTGCAGACGCTCGATTACCCCAGCGTCGAGGTCAACATCGACCGCGAGAAGGCGGGTTTGAGCTCTGCCACGGTCGCGGATGTGGCCCATGCGTTGGTGATGGCGACCTCGTCGACCCGATTCACCAACCTCAATTACTGGATCGACGTGAAGACCGGCTTCGACTACCTGGTGCAGATCCAGATCCCGCCCCTGCGGATGGAGAAGCCGGAAGACCTCGAGACCCTGCCGCTCCAGTCGGTGAATCCCCTGGTCAACCTGATGATCCGCGACGTGGCGACCGTTCGCAAGGGCGTGCGGCCCGGCGAGCTCGATCGCGACATGTCGCAGCGCTACCTGACCCTGACCGCGAACGTGGAGGGTGAAGACATGGGGCGGGCCTCCCGACAGGTCGCAGGGGCGATCGCCGCCGCCGGGGAACCGCCCCGCGGCGTCCGGGTGGAGCCCCTGGGCCAGCTCCCGCCGATGCGCGAGATGTTCCTGTCGCTCGGGATCGGGCTGGCGGTCGCCGTGTTCGTGATCTTCGTGCTCCTGACCGCCTATTTCCAATCGCCGCGGCTGTCGCTGATCGCGATCGGCTCCGTGCCGGGCGTGCTCGCGGGCATCGCGACGGTCCTCTACTTCACCAAGACCTCGCTCAACATCGAGTCGTTCATGGGCTCGATCATGTCCCTGGGCGTCTCGGTGTCGAACTCGGTCATGCTGGTGTCATTCATCGACGAGCACTGGAAGAAGGGCGTGCCCTCGGTGGAGGCGGCCATCAAGGGTGCCAGCGAGCGGTTGCGTCCGATCCTGATGACGGCCTGCGCGATGACGGTGGGCATGGTGCCGATGGCGTTGGCATTGGAGCGGGGGAGCCAGATGCAAGCACCGCTGGGCCTGGCGGTGATCGGCGGGCTGGTGATGTCAACCTTCGCCACCTTGCTGGTGGTGCCGTCGATCTTCGCGGTGGTGATCGGCAACAAGGTGGCGGTGTCGCCGTCGATCTACCCGAACGACCCCGAAAGTGCGTATTACGACCCCAGCGACCATGCCCGCGAGGGCCATTCCGGCCACGTGGTCGCGCACGCGGCGGCACCATCCCTCCTGCTGGCCGCACCGCACCTCGCTGGGAACGGCATCGCCTCGAACCAGCCGATGGAGTTCTTGCAGCCGTCCCTGCCGTCCGCACCGCACCTCGCTGGGAACGGCATCGCCCCGGAAGCCAA
Source organism: uncultured Planctomycetota bacterium (assembly GCA_963845755.1). Lineage (GTDB taxonomy): Bacteria > Planctomycetota > Planctomycetia > Isosphaerales > Isosphaeraceae > CAWJTV01. Next base: position 221,508 of record CAWJTV010000001.1, on the reverse strand, counting down.
CGACGCGTCGGGGGACGCGGCCGACGTGTCTCCTTTGATCCCGGTCGCTGTGGACGTGTCTCCTCCGATCCCGATCACAGCCGAGTATTCTTCATCTGGCGACCGTAGTCCCGAGGCCCCTGAGGGACCGCCCTCTTGATCCGGGATTCGGCGACGGAGCTTCAGGATCGTCCCACCGGCCGTCGCTGGCTCCTGTGGGGACTTCGGGGTCGGCCCGGGTAGTGGCGATTGCGGCCCGGGGCCAGGATCGCCGCTAATCGGGTAGGTTGACGGGCTCTAACCCAGGTGATAGCCTCATCGATGGGCGTGGTTTGAGGATACCACGATCGTCGAGGGTGAGGCGGCCCGTATCAAACCCCCAACCGTCTCAGCTCAATTGACTTATTCGGAAATCGTGTCGCCCCGACGATTCGGGAGGAGTCTCCCTCGGTCGTGGCGATTTCGTTCTACCCCTTCGTAGTCGTCCGGAGTCTGGTCCGTTCGTCGTCGATTTGCCGGAACGAGTCCTCATGCGCACGACGGCCCGTTGGAGGTCGTTCGCGAGCGAATTCGAGCCGAGAGGTCGGTTCGGCGGGGCGCCCGTCGGCCCCATCTCCGGCGCAGTCCGATGGAGAAGGCCAATCCCCGGACTGCGGCGATGCGCCGATCTCGAGACCGACGGCGCTGGTGAAGAAGTCTTCCATCTCATGAGGTTCCCGATGCGCCTGGTTCTTCGGCCCCTGATATCGGATCGCTTCGCCGGCTGCCGCTGGTTGGCGTTGTGGCTCCTGGCGGCCCTTGCGACACCGGGCTGCCGCCATGACCCTGGACTCGACTTTACGGGCGACGCGAAGCCGCCGACCGTGCGGATTCTCGAACCGCCGATCCGGGATATCGTCCGGGTCGTCGGTCAGCCCAGTTTCATCGAAGCGTATGAGCGGACCTCGATCTATTCCAAGCCGACCGCCTACATCAAGAAGTGGCTCGTGGACATCGGCGACAAGGTGAAGAAGGGCGATGTGCTGGCCACGCTCTTCGTGCCCGAGCTGGAAGAGGACCACGGTACCAGGAAGGCGAGGGTCGTGCTGGATCGGGAGCGGATCGACCTGGCCAAGGAGGTGGTGAGTGTGGCCAGGGCCGACGTCACGGCGGCCGAGGCGGGCGTCAAGGAGGCCGAGGAAATCCTCAACAAGTACCAGGCCGAAGTCAACCGCTGGAGCACGGAGGTCAAGCGGATGCAGAGTGAGATCTCCAACGACGTGATCGCCCCCCGTGTCCTCCGCGAGTCGACGGACCAGCTCGCGTCGAGTTCGGCGGCGCGGGACCAGGCGAAGGCGATGGTCAAGCGGGCGGGGGCGGAGCTTCGCTCCCGGCGCGCCGTGCTGGCCAAGGCCGAGGTCGACGTCCAGGTCGCCGAGGCGGACCTGAAGGTGGCCGAGAGCGAGGAGCGTCGGCTGCAGGCCTGGGTGAGCTACCTCACGCTCACGGCGCCGTTCGACGGCGTGATCACCGTCCGCAACGCCAATACGTTCGACTTCCTCCTGCCCGGTGCCGGCGACCCCACGGCCCACCGCCAGGATCCCCGGCGCGCGACCTCTCGCCCGGCGCCGCCGCCGCGCCGATCTACGTGGTCAACCGCACCGATATCGTCCGCGTCTTCGTCGATATTCCCGAGGCGGACGCCAACTTCGTCCGCATCGGGACCAAGGCCACCGTCCTGGCCAAGGCGTACCGCGACGAACCGATCCCGGCCACCGTCACCCGGACGGCCTGGGCCCTAAACGCCAAGAGCCGGACCCTCCGCGCCGAGGTCAACCTGGTCAACCCCAAGAGTCAGCTCTTGCCCAGGATGTACGCCTACGTCAAGGTGTTCATCGATCGGCCCGGAGTGCGAACTCTGCCGTTGAACGCACTAACGTATAGCGGCGACCAGACGTTCTGTTGGATGTACGAGCAGGGCCATGCCGTGCGGACGGAAATCCAGACGGGCGTCAGCGACGGCCAGTGGATCGAGGTCGTCAGTCAACGCATCCCGCCCTCCGAGGCCGAAGCGACCGGCTCGGAGCCCTGGCGGCCGATCGATGGCTCGGAACGCGTGATCGTCAGCGAACTATCGCTCCTCACCGACGACGCTCCCGTGGAGGTTGCGCCGACGACCGTTGACGAGAAAGTCGCACGGCGAGCCAGTCCGCCCCCGGGCCCTTGAGTTTCTCGACGCGACCCGGGACCGCAACCCAGAAGGGATTCCCGATTCCTCCACCTCGTCAGAAGAGGAAGATGATGTCGAAGCCCATCGTCAACTGGCTGTTGCGGGTCCCATCGTTGTAAGGGTGAGTGTACTGGGACCAATCGTACCGGACCTCGGGCCGGATCCAGATGTGTTCCTTGGGCTTGTAGACGAGTCCCAGGGTGATCTCGTGGTAGACATCCGCGTTCCCGGTCGCCAATCCATAGGGATCCCAGAAGATTTCACTCCTCCAGACCCCGGTCACCTTCGGCGTGATCTCGTAAAGAAACCAGTTGGCCAGGCCGTAATAGGACGCCGAAACCGGGATAAACCGGTTGTGTCCGTAGCCCAGGGTCAGCGGGACGTAGACGTTCCCCGTCTCCATGGCCTGCGTCAGCTTGGCGGTCCACTTGTAGGTCGCGACAGCAACGAGGTAGGCTCGCCGGCTCTTGTTATAGAATGGGTTGGGCCGGCCGGGCAGGAACCCCGGGCCGGGGACGCCGACGGGCAGGTCCACGGCGTTGGCCGGCGGGAAGATCGGGAGCTGGTCGTAGGCGGACACTCCGCCGATGACCAGGTTGAGCTTCTCGTCGCGCGACTTCCAGGTCAACCCGCCGATATACCCCCATTTGTAAGGCTCGTTGGGCCAGCGATCGAACCCGTCGATGGTGCCGCTCCAGATATTGAGACGTGGGTGGACGTGGAGGTTGGCATATCCGCCGAAGAAGGTGAATGGCGTGAAGTTCATGAGATACGGCACCGACAGGAGCGGACGCGCGATCGCCTGCGGGCTCTCGAATCCCGTGAGCGAGAAGAATCGCCCGGCCCGGATATCCAGGCCCAGGGGGGTCAGGATCGGCAAATGGACCTCGCCATAGATCTGCGGCAGGTCCAGGCCAGGAAAGGAATTGTTGTGCCAGGCGTGGTCGAACAGCCCATAATCTTTGGTGAACAACCAGTCGTTGCCGAAGAGCATGTCGAAACGGAAGCCGAAGTTCACCGTGTCGATCGCATCGAGCGGATTCTCGATCGTCAGATAGTACTGGTTGCCCATCCACTGGTCGGCCAGGTGATTGGGATAGACGCCGAAGTTCTCACGGTTGCTGGGCATGCCGTTGGCGTTGCCGGTGAAGCTGTTCTGGATCCAGCCATAGACGCGATACGGCTTGTCCCCAAAGCCCAGCGCTTTGTTGAGCAGGAGCGGGGTCGGGGCGGGCGGGACGGTCGGCGACGGCCCCGCCGCCCCGCCGGGTGTGGGGAGGGCGGCCAAGATTTCCGCGCCACGGGCGTGCCCGACTGCGTGATCGAGGTTGGGGCCCCTGCCGCGCGGGCCGACGTAGCGCTCCCCGCCCGGGTTGATGACGGTTGCCCCTGGAACCATCGCGACCTCCTCACGAAGAAATCGCGAAGCCCCGACAACCGGCTTCCCCGCGGCGGCGGGTTCGGGCGCGGGGCCACGGTGGGCGCAGGCAGGCTTCGCTCGCGACTCTTAACCGCCGAGATGGCTGGCTTCCCAGCCTCGCCTCCCGTCTCGGCTCGCAGAGACTGACGATCCTCCGTCGGCGCGAGCTGGGCGAGCCGCCGGTGTGCGCAGGGCCTAGTGCGAGCAACAGACCGGTCAGGGCGATCGAGGACAGCCAACGCATCGAGCGATTCCTTCTGCCCCGTCGAGCCGAGCGTTCCAGAACGATCGCCCGTGTCGTCGTTGATCGGTTCTCCGATTGTCGCGAATTGAGCGAATCGGACGATTACGTCGAACTTTTCGAAGGTTCGGGTGGGTGAGGGCGTGTGTGGTAAGCCATCTCGTGCCGCACTTCGTGGAAGTGGAGGGAATGTCAAGCAGGAAACGTGGAGGATGAATCGCGAAGGATCGCGGCTTCGCGTCGCGCATTCTGCAATCCTCGGGGGCCGGAATCGTGCTCTTTGCAGGGCGAACTCCGGGGTTCTATCGCTCGCGGCTCACAATGCTAAGATCACAACTCGTCACCGTACCTTGATTTGGGATTCGGGTCCTCGGATCCGGCACGGCCGATGCTAACAACCCCCTCGTCCGTCAGGTGGGCATGGCCCACCGTGCCTCCGATTCGGTGGGATGCGTCCATCTTGCAACAATACGACCGACATCACGTCCCTTCGCCAATCCGTATCGGAAGAACACGCATGGCTTCGACTTTCGGATTCTTGCTCTCACGAAATCTCGGAAGGATCGGAATGTCTTCGGGTTGACAGCAAACGGACCGAGCTTCAGATGGCGAATATAATTAAATATATCAACACTAACAGTGAAAAGCGGTTCGAACCCCAGTGGTTCGGCGGCGCGAACCAGACCACCCCCTGCGGCGGGTCTTCCCCAATCCTGGTCGCGGACGACGAGGCCAGCAGCCGTCTGGGATTCCGCGTGGCCCTCGAGGCCGCCGGATACGCGGTGAGCGAAGCGGAGGACGGTGAGCAAGCCCTCGGCGCCATCCGGAGCGACGCGGTTTCCGTCGCACTCCTCGATCTCCGGATGCCCGGACTTGATGGGATGGAAGTACTCCGACGACTCCGCGACGAGAGGATCGACGTTCCCATTGTGGTCATCACCGCCCACGGCAGCGTCCCGAGTGCCATCCGCGCCAGGGAGCTGGGTGCCGTCAACTTCCTGTCCAAGCCGGTTCAACCCACCGTCTTACGCCAAACGGTCCTGGACGTGCTCCGGAGGCGCCCCCATGTCGAGACGGAATCTTACCGGCCCACGGCCAATTCGCTCGGCGCCCTGGCCCATCGGTTTACCGAAACGCTCGCGGTGGCCCGGCGCGGCGTGGGAGCGAGGCCAGGTCAACCTGACCGAGTATCTGCTTCAGCAGGCACTCGACCTCGATCCGAACTCCGCCGCGGCGAACGCACTGCGTGGCGCTCTCCAGGAGAGCTTGCGTGAGTACCATGCCGCCTACCAATCCTACCGGAGGGCCTTGAGCCGCGACCGTCACCATGCCCTGGCCCTGGACGGCCTGAAGCGCTACTGCGAGCGGTTCGGCCTCGATTACCAGAATGCGGCGATCAACCCGGCTGCGGAATGATCGCGGACGTCCGCGAAATGGCAACGCTTGCGAGATCGGATCGGTCCGATCTCGCCGCCGACTACCGATGGAGGAGGACAACCATGGCCCTTGGTACACTTGCTATCGGGATAATCCTGTTCGCCCTGTTCTTCGGCCTGGTCGCGGCCTGCGACCGGCTCTGACCGCGCTATGACATGAGAGGGGCTGCTGCCGTGCTCTACCTGACCGCCGTGCTGACTGTGCTCGCGCTGATCTATCTCGGGTACGTGATGATCCGGCCCGAACGCTTCTGAACCACACCTGACCGGAGATCTGTCCGTGGAATTGATCTTCTCGTGGATCCACCCGTTCTGGGCGCTCGCCCTCCCGATTGCGGCCTCGGTGCCGATCGGGCTATGGATGGCCCGCGTCCTCGATCCACCGGCCGACCGCGTCGGCCGGGGACTGGATGTGCTGCCGATGGCCCTCTGGCGCACTGCTCGGCCGCCGCGAGCCGGCCTCGATGGATTGGAAGCGGTATGCCGTGGCCCTGCTGGCGTTCAACGCCGCCCTCTTCGTCCTGGCCTTCGGCCTGCTCTACGTTCAGCAGTATCTGCCGTTGAACCCCGACGGAAAGGGGTCACTGGGGGCCACGGGATACAAGGACGCCGCCGGAGTCGACCACCCCGGCGCCGACACCGGCGTGATCTTCAACACCGTCTGCTCGTTCGTGACCAACACCAACCTCCAGCACTACTCCGGCGAGCAGCACCTGTCGTATTTCAGCCAGCTCGGCGGGATCGTCTGGCTCCAGTTCGTCACGCCCGCGGCCGGGCTGTGCGTGATGCTGGCCGCCGTCCGCGGCCTGCGCAGCGATAAGCATCTCGGCGATTTCTACCTCGACCTGATGCGGAGCCTGGTCCTCGTCTTCGTGCCCCTGGCCCTGATCGTCGCGCTGCTGCTGGTCGCCACCGGGATGCCGATGACCTTCGAGGGAGCGTTGCAGGCGAAGACGCTCGATGGCGAGGCCACGAAGATGACCACCCAGACGATTGCCCGCGGCCCGGTGGCCGCGCTGGTGGCGATCAAGCAGCTCGGCACCGACGGCGGCGGCTTCTTCGGATCCGAACTCGGCCCACCCCTACGAGAACCCCTCACCCTGGAGCAACCTGCTCGAGGTGTTCTCCATCCTCGTCCTGCCGATGTCTTCGCTGGTCATGTTCGGTCGGATGCTCAAAGACCGCGCCCACGCCATGGTGGTCTATGGCGTGATGCTGGCCTTCCTCCTGGTCGGCATGATCGTGGCCGTTACCGCCGAAGCTCAGCCCAGCGCGGCCATCGAGGGGCTGCCGGTGGCCCAGGGGCCGAACATGGAGGGCAAGGAGGTCCGCAACGGGCCGGTGGCGTCGGCGACCTGGGCAGCGATCACCACGGCCACTTCCAACGGCTCGGTCAACAGCATGCACGACAGCCTCAACCCGATCGCCGGCATGGTGCCGATGACGAACATGATGCTGAATGTCGTCTTCAGCGGCATCGGCGCCGGGTTCCTCAACATGCTGTCGTACATCATCGTCGCCGTGTTCATCGCCGGTCTGATGGTCGGGCGGACGCCCGAATACCTCGGCAAGAAGGTCGAGGCCAAGGAGGTCAAGTTGGCGATGATGGCCGTCCTGTTCCATCCGCTCTTGATCTGCGTGGGTACGGCGATCTTCGCGGCGACCTCATGGAAGGCATTCTGCGCCAACCCCGGCCCGCACGGCTTCAGCGAGATCCTCTACGAGTTCACCTCGGCGGCGGCCAATAACGGCTCGGGGTTCGAGGGCCTCGGGGACAACAACCCGCCGTGGAACATCGCCACGGGCATCGTCCTGCTGCTGGGACGATTCCCGGCCCTGATCTTCCCCCTGGCGATCGCCGGCTTCCTCTCCCAGAAGAAACGCGTCCCCCAGACGGTCGGCACGCTGAAGACGGACAACCTGACGTTCGCCGGCATGCTGCTGGGGACGGTGATTCTCGTCGGCGCCTTGTCGTTCATGCCGGCGCTCGTGCTCGGCCCCATCGCCGACCACCTGACGACCGTTCAACCGTAGCTCAGGCGCTTCGCTCCGGCGTGCCCGATGCAAGTAAATTGTGAACAAAAGACTGAACTCGGAAGAATGGAGGAGATGTTTCGATGAGCATTGAGACGGAGGTCGGGCTGCCCGTGAGGGCGTCCGAAGACGCCCAGGCCCTGAAACTGCAACGCCGTCATGCGCGGCGGCTCCGCCTCTTCGAGCCGGAGATGGTCCGCATGGCGGCCCGGCAATCGTTCTTCATGCTCGACCCGCGCGTGATGGCGCGCAACCCGGTCATGTTCCTGGTCGAGGTCGGCACCGTACTGACCGCGCTGGTCACGATTCAATCGATTGCCACGGGCGCCGCCGTTGGCTTGATCGTCTACCAGGCGGCACTCGCCGCGTTGCTCCTGCTGACGGTCCTGTTCGCCAACTTCGCCGAGGCGCTGGCCGAGGCGCGCGGCAAGGCGCAGGCCGACAGCCTGCGGGCGACCCGCCAGGACACCCCGGCCTACCGTGTCGATGATCTCGGCAGCCAGGAGGGAGGGATTGTCTCTTCGACGGAGCTGCGGGCGGGCGACTACGTCGTCGTGGAGGCGGGGCAGGTCATTCCGGCCGATGGCGAGATCGTCGAAGGCGTCGCATCGGTCGACGAGTCGGCGATCACCGGCGAGAGTGCCCCGGTGATCCGCGAGGCCGGCGGCGATCGCTCGGGTGTCACCGGCGGCACCCGCGTCCTCTCCGACCGCATCGTCGTGCAGGTGACGGCCGAGCCCGGCCAGAGCTTCCTCGACCGCATGATCGCCCTGGTCGAGGGCGCCATCCGGCAGAAGACGCCCAATGAGATCGCGCTGACGATCGTCCTGGCCGCCTTCTCGATCATCTTCCTGATCGTCACGGCGACGCTGTATCCGATGGCCCGCTACTTCGACCTGACGCTGGACATCCCCACGCTGATCGCCCTGCTCGTCTGCCTGATCCCGACGACCATCGGCGCGCTGCTGGCGGCGATCGGCATCGCGGGCATGGACCGTGCGTTGATGGCCAACATCCTCGCCAAGAGCGGCAAGGCGGTCGAGCTCGCCGGCGACATCGACACGCTGCTCCTGGACAAGACCGGCACGATCACCATCGGCAACCGGCGGGCGACCCACTTCGTCCCCCTGGGCGGTGCGACCGAAAGGCACGTGGCGCGGCTGGCCGGGCTGGCGTCGATGGCCGACCAGACGCCCGAGGGGAAGAGCATCCTCGAGCTGGCTCGCTCCCAGGCGGCGCTCGACGGCGAGGCGCCTGCCGGTACGACCTTCATCGAGTTCACCGCCCAGACCCGGATGAGCGGGATCAACCTCCCCGACGGCCCGCGGATTCGCAAGGGGGCACCGAATACGATCGCCCGTTACGTCGAGGATCAGGGCGGGACGATCCCCGACGGCTATCAGGAGACCGTCGACGCGATCGCCTCCCTGGGCGGCACCCCGCTGGCCGTCGCCGAGGATGACCGGCTCATCGGCGTGATCAAGCTGGAAGACATCCTCAAGCCGGGCATCCGCGAGCGGTTCGCCCGGCTCCGGCAGATGGGCCTGCGCGTGGTCATGGTCACCGGCGACAACCCGCTGACCGCCAAGGCCATCGCCGACGAGGCCGGCGTCGACGACTTCATCGCCCAGGCGACCCCCGAGGCCAAGCTCGCTTACATCCGCAAGGAGCAGCACGGCGGCAAGCTCGTGGCGATGATGGGCGACGGCACCAACGACGCCCCCGCGCTGGCCCAGGCCGACATCGGCGTGGCCATGAACTCGGGCACCCAGGCCGCCAAGGAGGCCGGCAACATGGTCGACCTCGACAGCGACCCGACCAAGCTCATCGAGGTCGTCGAGATCGGCAAGCAGCTCCTGATGACCCGAGGCGCACTGACCACCTTCTCGATCGCCAACGACCTGGCCAAATACTTCGCCGTGATCCCGGCCATGTTCATCGTGACCTTGCCCGAGCTGCGCAGTCCTCGACCTGATGGGCCTGGCGACCCGGGGCGGGGCCTACTCGGCGATCCTCGCGGCGGTGATCTTCAACGCGATCATCATCCCCCTGTTGATCCCGATCGCGCTGAAGGGGGTGAAGTACCGGCCGGTCGGGGCCGCCTCTTTGCTCCGTCGCAACCTTCTATGGTACGGCCTGGGCGGCGTGATCGCCCCGTTCATCGGCATCAAGCTGATCGACCTGATGATCGACCCGCTCCTGGCCCTGGTCGGGATGAGTTAGTGCGGTTCAAAAGCTTCATGTTGATAAATGTAATCATTAAAATATTTTATTTATTGTATTGACGCCGATGAAACTAGTGTACGGTTGCTCCACCTGTTCCTCCACCTGTTCTCAGGAGCGCGGCTCTTCGGCCCCCTCCGGCAATTCCAGCGGCCCGATCGGAGACTCTGCGTGATGATTCGCGAAATCAAGACGGCGTTGCTCGCCTGCTCAGTGACTTTCGTGCTGTGTGCCGCCGCTTATCCGGTTGCGGTCTGGGGACTGGCCCACCTGGCCTTCCCGCATCAGGCCGAAGGAAGTCCCATCTCGGATCGTGAGGGGATCGTGATCGGTTCGGACCTTGTGGCCCAGCCGTTCGCCTCCGATCGTTACTTTCATCCTCGGCCGTCCGCCGTCGATTACAAGGCGGACGCGACGGGAGGATCGAACCTCGGTCCCAAGAACCCGGACTTGCGCAAGAAGATTGCCGAGCGGGCCGAGGCCGTGAAGGCCAGCAGGGAGAAGCCGGCTCCGGTGGACCTGGTGATGGCCTCCGGCTCGGGCCTGGATCCGCACATCAGCCTCGAGGCGGCCGAGTATCAGCTCGGGCGCGTGGCCGCGGCCCGAGGGTTGACGGAGGATCGACTGCGCGCGCAAATGGCGGCCCACATCGAGCGATCCGGGGCGATAGTCGGTGCCCCGCCACGGGTGAACGTGTTGCGGCTCAATCTGGCCCTGGACGATGCGACGCCCCCGAAGTGATCCTCGGAGGTCCGGTCATGGCCATCGTCGAACCCAGCCGTCCGACCCCGGAGCAGTTCCTCAGCCTGATCCGCCGCCAGGAACGCGGCCGGCTGAAGGTCTACCTGGGCTCCGCCGCGGGCGTTGGCAAGACCTATGCCATGCTCCGCGAAGGGCACCGGCTCAAGCAGCAGGGCCTCGACGTCGCAATCGGCCTGATCGAGACGCATGGCCGCGCCGAGACCGCCGAGCAGATCGGAGACCTGGAGCTCATCCCACCCCGCTCGATCGAGTATCGGGGCGTGACGCTGCGCGAGATGGACCTGGATGCGATCCTCGCCCGTCGGCCGACGGTGTGCCTGGTCGACGAATTGGCGCACACCAATGCCCCTGGCAGCCGCCATTCCAAGCGCTATCAGGATGTCGAGGAGTTGATGCGGGCCGGAATCCATGTGATCTCCACGGTCAACATCCAGCACCTGGAGAGCCTCTACGATGAGGTCGAGCGGGCCACGGGGGTGAAGATCAAGGAGCGACTGCCCGACTCGGTGCTGGGGGAGGCCGATCAGATCGTCAATATCGACGTCTCGACCGAGGACCTGCTGGAACGCCTGCGGGCGGGCAAGGTCTACCCTCCGGAGCGCGCCGAGCGGGCACTGGCGAATTTCTTCACCCAGGGCAACCTGACCCGGCTGCGAGAGATCACACTGACGGAGATGGCCCACCTGATCGACCGTCGCGGCCGTCGTGCCGAGGCCGACCGCGCGCCCGTGTCGGTGACCGACCGGTTGATGGTCGGCCTGTCGAGCCGCAGCCCGAATGCTCCGGCCCTGCTCCGCAAGGCCGCCCGGCTGGCCGATCGGTTGAATGCTCCGTGGTACGCCGTCTATATCCAGACGCCGGCCGAGGACCTGACGCGGATCGATGCCGCGACGCAACGAGCCATCAGCAAGAGCCTGGAACTCGCGCAACAGCTCGGAGGCGTGCCCATGACGTTCCGCGGGCCGGACGTGGTCAGGACGATCCTGGCCTTCGCGCGGGAATATAGCATCCGCGTGATCCTCATGGGCCAGAGTCGCCAGCCCTGGTATCACCGCCTCCTGCACGGCTCGATCCTCGAACGGCTCCTCCGCACTGTCGATGGGATCGATGTGGTGATCGTCAGCGTATGAGGTCGTGATCGGTCCCTCAGAAATGCCCGCCGAAATCGATGCGGTGGGTCCGGGCGGCGACGAGCTCGTTGATGGCCGTGTCAGGCAGGCCAAGTTTCGGGCCCGCGCCCGACTCCGCGCCCGGGCCATAGGCGACGATCCAATTGAGGGTCCTGGCGAACGTGGAGGGATTATAGGTCAGCCGAAGAAAAATCCCCGACGGTCCCGGCACGAGCGTCGAGGACCGACCGCCGGCATCGAGCTGGAAGCCGCCGGCCACGGGCGACACCGGATAGTACTTCTTGGTCAGGATGTAGAGCACCATCCACTGGCCCGGCTTCCACTGCTGGGTCCCCGTCAGCATCGGGAAGGCGACGGAGCGGGGCTGATTCGTCATCCTGACGGTAAAGCGGTTGCTGGCGCTGAAGGTCTGGGAAGTCCCGTTCTTCACGGCGACATAAAGCACGTTGTAGACCTCGCCGGGCACGGGATGGCGCGATTGGACCAGGTCTTGCTGAAATGGAGGAACCAGATCAACGGGGATCTGATGCGTCGGATTGGTGATGCGGAACGCGAGGAACCCAGTCGGGAGTGCGGATCGACTACTGGTGATGTCACCGTCTGACGCGCGAGCACGCGACTGATCGGCCGAGTGAACTGTTGGGTCCCTCGAGTGGTTCGCGAGGCTCGCCAATCCGCCGGCGCTGAGGAGTTGCCTGTGATCCAATTGCTCGAGACCTGGACGGAATTTCAACATCGGGCGCTGGCGCATAGATGAAGCCTCGGCTGGAGAGAACGAGAGTCTCTCCTCTCAATACGTCGGAAATCCGTGGCGGTTCGTTCGCGCCAAGAAGTTCCGAGCCGAGGGGCATTACTTCGTTGATGGGGGGGCCAAGCCCGCCAGAAGGCCGATGTTTCAGCGTGTTGTCGGGGGCGGCCCATTGCCCACGACGGGCAGGTAGGCCGGCCGCGCCGTCTCGACCGGCAGGATATCGCCGGGGGGATGGAGATCGGCGATCTCGCGGGCGGGGTAACCCACCGCGTGGAAGAGCTGGAACTGCGACTTGTTGTATTCCGCGACCGTGGTGAAGTACTCGTCGAAGGCGAGCTTCATCAGCTCGAGCGCGTAGACGGCTTCCTGCGGCCGATTGACCAGGACCAGGATGTCGCCGAAGCGGGTCGTATGCCGTAGGCCCTCGAAGTTGCCGTTGAAGGTGATGATGGCGGTGCGCAGGGCGCGGTCGGCCTGGGTGACCCGGGCCGTCGCCGACTGGAGACTCGCCAGGGACCGCATCACTTCGGCCGAGACCATGTCCTGGCTCCTGAAGAGCTGGATGATGGCCTCCGACTGACCACCGCGCTGCTCCTTGACCCGCGCGAGGTTTCCGATTCCGAAGGCGTCGAATTGCCAGATGAGCTGAAAGCTGGTGTCGACGCGACCGGTGTATTGGTTCATGGCGCTGTTCGGGCCCGAGGCCGAAGATTCCGGCCTGGAGATACATGCCGGCGCTCTGGAAGCCATTGATCATGACGATGGGCAGGAACGGCCGCAACTTCTCCCGGCGAATCTTCACATCGGCCGCCTCAACCATCGCCCGGAGCGAGGCGAGCTCGGGGCGGTTGGTCAAGGCCATCTGCTGAAGGTCGTGGAGCGCCATTGCCGGGTCGATCAAGGTGAGCTGGAGGTGATCGTGCTCCAGCGGCATCACCACGGCGCGGGGATCCAGCCGCAGGACCTGGGTGAGGTTGGCGCTGTTGACGCGCCAGGCCTCCCGGGCGGATGTGGCCTGCTGCTCGAGGTCGGCCACCATGTTCCGGGCCCGATCCACCTCGACCGTCGGGACCAGTTCCCGGCTCAATTGCGCGATCCGCTCGACCAGGTCGTGCCCCCGCTCGACGCAGTAGAGTGCGCCGGCAAACTTGCCCCGATGCTGATGCACGTTGAAGTAGGACTCGGCGGTCTGGAGCAGGGCATCGTTCTTGGCCGACTGGATGTCCCATTGCCTTGCCTTGAGGACCTGCCGCGCGACCAACGGCTGGAAGATGGCATCGGTCACGGCGACGTACTGGTCCGCACCCGCACCGGCGTACAAGAAGTTCACGCTCGGCGCAGTCATGATGCCCTTGTTAAAATCCGGACCACCGCCGTCGTGCCGGATATAATCGGCACCCACCATGAGGGTAGGAACCCAGAGGACCTTGGCCCGTGTGAGCTGTGCTTCGGCCACCCACACACTGGCCTGCGCGGCGGCCACGATCAGCGGCCGGGCATCGGAGAGACGCAACGCCGTGGCGAGGTTGATGGGAAAGTGGAGGTCGGTCGGCTCCAGCGGCGCCGGCTTTAACTTCAAGGCCAGCTCGCCCTGAACGGGAGCGAGGGCCGAAGTGGACGGCACGATCGCTTCTCCTGTTCCTTGAACCGCGTCCGGCGCCGGCTGGGTGCTGCCGGCCGACGTCGCCGTCGCCGAGGACGATCCGTTCGTAGCCAGGAGGACGCGGCGCGGCGCCGGCACGGCGACCCGAGATGCCGGCGCCGCTGCAGAGGACGATCCGCCCGTTCGGGAAAAGTCGCGAGGCGGCGGGATCGAGACCTCGGCGGCGCTGGATGTCGGCGAGGCCGATTGAGTCGGTGGTGACGACCTGGGCACGGGCAGGGTCTGCGTCTGTGCCACACATGGTAGAGGTCCGACCCAGATGAACACCAAGACCACGAGGACGATCAATGGCCAGGCGGATCGTTCCATCGTACAAACCTCTCTCCAACACGGGTTCTTCGGCGACGATCATATCGGCCACTCCGGTTGAGCGCGTTCTTGGGGATTCATCGACAAACCGTCGTGGGCGGGATGATCGGAAATGCCGGACTCGACCCAGGATTCTCGATTGGAAGACAATGCAGGACTCGCCATCCCCTGGTTTACTCCCTTGCCACGCCTCGCGTTCGCGCGAAAACGATGACGGCCCGTCCCAGGGGGATGGCCCTGGGCCGGGCCGTTGGATTATTCATTGGCCGCGTGAGGGGCCGATCAGAAGTGGCCACCAAAATCGATCCGGTTGGTCCCTGCCGAGACGAGCACATTGATGGCCGTGTCCGGCATGCCCACTCTCGAACCGTTGCCCAACTGCGCGCCCTGGCTAAAGGCTACGATCCAGTTGAGAGTGCTGGCGAAGGTGGCCGGATTATATTTGAGCCGGAGGAAGATTCCCGATGGACCCGCCACCAACGTGGATGACCGGCCGTCCGCCTGGAGCTGGAAACTCGCTCCAACCTGCGGCGACAGCGGGTAGTACTTCTTGCTCAGAACATAGAAGACCATCCATGTATTCGGCTTCCACACCTCATTGCCCGTCAGGACCGGAAATCCCTCTTGCTTCACGGCGTGGCCGCCGCTATTGCCGGGGATTCGTACGGTGAACCCGTCACTGGCCGTGAAGGTCTTCGCCGTCCCGTTCCTCACGGCGATATAGAGCACGTTGTAAGTCCTGCCGGGAACCGGTTGGACATTTTGGACCAGGACCTGCTGGAAGGGGGGTATCAGGTGAACGGGCCGACCGGTCGGGTTTGTGATGCGGTACGCGAGGTACCCGATGCCCGCGGTTCCGTGTCGCCTCGTACCGGCGTCATGGGCCGATTTGACGGCGGCCCGGTGGGCGACCGAAGTCTCCGCCGAATCCAGGGCCGAGCCCTTCGACCCGGCCGCGAGACTCGCGACGTGAGATGTCATCGGACCGGCGCTGAGCAATGGCTTCGCCTCAAATCGCTCGAGATCCGGCAGGAATCTCATGACCGGACGTTGGCGCATGGATGGCCCCTTGGCTCGAGTAGATACAAACCCCTCGTTTTCTTTACGTCGGAAATTCGGGGGGGTTCAATCAATACTTCTCGCCGAAAACTCCGTCCTTGTCGAGCCGGGACCTGACGCCGGATGGGCACGGCTTGCCGAACGCCCTTGAATGGGGGCGACCATCGGCAAACCGTGCCCATCTTGCCGCAACGGATTGAAGAGAATCCTCTTCACTGATACCAGCATGAGAAGACGCTGGTGATACTCAGCGGGATGGCGGGGGCGGCCCATTGCCGGCCGGGGGAAGGTAGGACGGCCGGGACGTGTCCACGGGGACCGGCGGGAGCTGGACGATGACGGGATGCTCCTTGCCATCACCCACCTTGCGAACGGTCATCGTGAGGAGATTATTGGGCGCCTCGTTGGCGATGATCCAGACCAGGTTCCCGGGTACATCGGTGTGAAAGCCATTGATCGAAAGGATGACGTCGCCCGCCTGGAGGCCGGCCTTGTCCGCCGGAGATGTGGGGACCACGCTGGTGATTTTCAAGCCGCGGGTCCCGTCGGGGTTGACGACCGACTCGTCCTGGATCCCCAGGCGGTAGTGCGCGGGGACCGTGGAAATCGGGTTCGGCCCCGGCGCCAAGGAGGCCGACGGAGGGAGCGCGCCCTCGATGGAAGGCGTGCTGAACGGATCGAACGGCGCGGTGCCACTGGCCGAACCGGTCGTCGCGGCGGCGGCGGTGTAGGGGGCGAAGTACGCTTCCGGATAAGGCGGAGGGCCGGTGAATGGCCCGAAGGGGCCCTCGCTGGCAAACATCGGGCCAGGGTAGCAGTAGCCGCCACGAGGATAGCCAGGGCCGCCGTAATACGGATAGCCGCCATTGGCGCCGACGCCCAGGCCATCGCCGCCGTATCCGTAACCCCGACTGAACGACATGCCAAAGCCATGGAAGCCCGGGTAGACGCCGAACTCGCCGTTGCCCGAGGTGGCATAGCCGAGGGAGCCGGGGCCCACGGCATGGTGCCGCGCGTAGTCGAACGCGACGCCTTGCTCCCAGAGCCACGAGTGGATCACACTGTCACCCATCCCCGCGTAGCCGGTGGCGGGAGGGTCGTATGGGTTCCATCGGACTGGGCCGCCGGACCAATCGTCCCGCAGCGCGGTCGGGATCCCCGTCACCGCCAACGCGGTGGCGGGAACGCCATCACCTTGGGAAACTCCTACTTGGGCTATCGCCGATGAACTGGTGAAGATCCAGGAACTCACACCCAAGACCAGCGCCGTCAATGGGACTCCGCCACTGTGCCGCATCCGCGAAAACATCCGTGTGCCCCCTTAAAGAGTTGCGATCACATGGACCCTGGCGTGCTGTCCGCTCAGGGTTCCGCTCGACCGTCATCTCGGGCCGTGGACCGGCCCCACTAAGTCTAACCGACGATTCGCAAGCTGCGCGCGATCGAGTGGTCAGATGACGTTCGGCATGAATCGCTTATCTCATCTGCGGGGGCAGTGGCGATCGGGTCGAGAGGGAGAATTGGGGGATTCGGGATCCCCCTTGCATGGGTTGCGTGCGAAAGGCGCATTCGGACTTCTTCACCCGAGTCGAAGCGGCGGATGCGCTAACGAGTTGCCGGAGGCGGCCCATTCCCCACTACCGGCAGGTAGGTCGGCCGCGCGAGGTCTACCGGCTGGATGTCGCCGGGGGGCCGGAGATAGGTGATTTCCTGGGCAGGGTAGCCCAGCGCGTGGAACACCTCGAACTGGGCCCGGTTATAGTCGGCGACCGTGGAGAAGTATTCGTAGAAGGCGATCTGCATCAACTGGAGGGCGAAGACCACTTCCTGAGGCCGGTTGACCAGGACCAGCACGTCGCCAAATCGCGTGGTGTGTCTCAGGCCCTCGAAGTTGCCGTTGAAGGTGATGATGGCGGTGCGCAAGGCGCGATCGGCCTGGCTGACTCGCGCGGTCGCCGACTGGAGACGCGCCATGGAGCGGGTGACGTCCGCGGCCACGTGGTCCTGGGTCTGGAAGAGCTCGATGATGGTTTTCGATTGTTCACCACGTTGCTCCTTGATCCGGGCCAGATTGCCGATCCCGAAGGCTTCCAGTTCCCAGAGTGCCTGATAGCTCAGGTCCATACGGCCGGTCCACTGGTTCATGAGGTTGTTGGGGCCCAGGCCGAAGATCCCGGCCTGGATCATTTCATAGGGGGTCTGGAAGCCGTTGATCAGGACGCTGGGGAGCAGGAGTCGCCCTCGTTCGCGGCGGATCGCCGACGCCACCGCCTGGACCATCGCCTGGTGAGCGGCGAGCTCGGGGCGATTGGTGAGAGCGACGGGGATCAGGTCGTCGAGCGTCCTGGCCGGGTCGATCAAGGTGAGCTGGAGATGATCGGACTCCAGCGGGACGACCACGGCGCGGGGATCCAGTCGCAGAACCTGGGTGAGGTCGGCGCTGTGCTCGCGCCACCGCTGGCGCGACATGGTGGCCTTCTGCTCGATGTCGGCCACCAGGTTCCTGGCCCGATCCACTTCGACCGCGGGGACCAGTTCGTGGCTCAATTGGGCGATCCGCTCGATCAGGTCGTGCCCTCGCTCGACGCAGTAGAGGTCGCCGGCGAACATCCCCCGAGACTCGTGCACGCTGAAGTAGGCTTTAGCGGTCATGAACAAGGAGTCGTTCTTCGCGGTCTGGATGTCGAACTGACGGGACCTCAGCACTTGCCGCGCGACCAGGGGCTGGAAGATGGCATCCGTCATGGCGACGTTCTGCCACATGCCACCACCGCCGTAGAAGAAGTTCACGCTCGGCGCGGTCATGATGCCCTTGTTAAAGTCGGGGCCGCCACCGTCGTGCCGGATATAATCGGCACCGAGATTGAGCTGAGGGACCCAGAGGACCTTGGCCCGTGTCAGTTTCGCCTCGGCCACCCACACGCTGGCCTGCGCGGCCGCCACGATCAGGGGACGCGCGTCGGAGAGTCGTAAGGCCGTGGCGAGATTGATCGGAAAACGGAAATCGGTCGAGTCCAGCGGCGCGGGCTTGAGCTTCAAGGACAGGTCCCCAGCCCCGGGCGCCAGGGCCGTGGCCGACGGCATGGCCCCTTCGCCCGGCGGTTGAAGGGGCGCCACCGAGGGCACAGAGCCAGGAAGGGCCGTACTCGGCGCGGTCGATCGGCCCGGCTGGGCTTGCGACGGTACGGTCATGGGCGGCTGGTTCGACGATGGCATGGCCGATGACGGCTGCTGAGCCCCGCACCGGGCAGGCTCGGCACCGGAGAACAGCAACGCCATGATGAGCATCACTGGCGCGGCGGATCGTTTCATCCTACACACTCCCCTTCCTGTACGGGTTCCGTGGCGCGATCACGGTATCGACCGCTCCCGCAGAGCCGGATCCTAGCGATTGATCGGCTAATCAGGGTGAACTGGATGATCCGAAATGCGCGGTTGGCGCGAGGATTCTCAGTTGAGCGACAATGCAGGAAACAGCATCCCCCCCTTCACTCTCTTGCGCCGCTCTTCGCCGGCGATTACGCCCGTCGTGCGGTGTCCAGGAGCCAGCAAGCGAGCGATAAGACAGGGGACTCAGCAAGTCCGCGGCCGATCGAAAGAGCGCCCCCTTGGGGAAAAATGGCCGCTCTTGATTGCGATCGTCGAATTGATCGCGATCGCAGGGCCGAGGACGGGCCTTGACTTCTCCGGCAGCCTCCTTCGAACCGAGGGGATCAAGGGGGAGCCCGCCGCGTCGTCATCATGGAAGGTTTATCGGCCGGGTATGGCGGAAAGGTTTACAACGAACGCCCGGATTGTGCGGGAGAGTTTCTCGAATCAACTTCGATGCGGAGAATCTCATCCGATCCGTCAATGCAAGCGTTCCTCCTCATTCTTGAGGAACAATTCGTTCTCGTATTCTCCTTGCAATCCCTCCGAGCCGAAAATGCAGCGGACGAGGGGCAGCGCGGGGACGGCCGTCTCCAGCATACGGTTCCAAGCGGCAAGTTAATGAAGGGAACGCCGAAGATGAAAGCGCAGGAAACTCCGAGGTCGGGCACGGTCGCACTCTTGGTGGGGATCCTCGACGAGAGCTACGACAGGAAAGCCTGGCACGGTCCCAACCTCAAGGGGGCGATCCGTCGGCTTTCAGCCGAGGAAGCACAATGGCGGCCACATCCGAGCCGGCACTCGATCGCCGAGCACGTCGTCCATTGTGCTTACTGGAAATACGCGATTCGACGGCGGCTCCGCGGCGACAAACGTGGATCCTTCGCCCTTAAAGGGAGCAACTGGTTCGCCATCCACTCGCCACTGGGCCAGTCGCGCTGGCAAGAGTTCCTGGCGCTGCTCGAGACGGAACATCGGCTACTTCGGGCCGAGATCGCCGCGTTCCCGGTCGAGCGACTCCACGACGTCCCTCTGGGCGGCAAGGTCCCGTTCGCCAGCCTGCTCTACGGCATCGCCCTGCACGACGTCTACCACGCGGGGCAGATCCAGCTCCTCAAACGGTTGCATGGCCAATCGGTGTGACGCTCAGATTGAAGGGCCGGCCGCGCCGGACTCGGCCCGTCCGTCCGCCGAAATCCCGGTCAGCTCCTCGCTGATCTGCCAGAGCCGCTGCGCCACGGTCCGGTCGTGCGATCGCTTCGACGACCGCGCCGGTTTTTCCTTGACGAAGTATTGCCCCGTGACGTCCCTAACTTCGGGCGACGATGCCAGGTAGATCGAGGTCCGTGCCCCTTGCTCGGGTGTGAGGGCGATCATCGAGGCCCCGACCTTGGTGATGAATCCGACCCATCCCCCCCAATCCTGGAAGAAGTTCGTCCGCACGAAGCCGGGGTGGAGCGTGTTCGCGGTTACGCCGGAGCCCTCGAGTTGTCGCGACAGCTCGTAGGTGAACAGGATGTTCGCCAGTTTGGATTGCTTGTAGGCCCCCCAGCCGCTGTAGCTTTTCCGTCGCTGAAGATCGTCGAAGTCGATCAGGCCCCCCTGATGTGCGTCGGAGGCCACATTGACGATTCGAGCAGGCGCACTTTGCTTGATCAGTGGGAGCAACAAGTTTGTCAGAAGAAAATAGGAAAGATGATTGAGTGCGAAAGTCATTTCGATATCATCGATGCTCTCGCGGCGTGTCAAGTACATGCCGCCGGCATTATTAACCAGCACATCCAATCGTGGGCAACGCTCCCGGACCTGGCCGGCCAGCCGCCGGACGTCGGCCTGGATCGATAGGTCGGCGATCAGCGAATCGACGGCCGCCGTACCGGTCTCGGTGCGGATCCGCTCGCGCGTCGCGGCACAACGCTCGGAGGATCGTCCGACGATGAGAACCTCGGCCCCGCGCCGGGCCAGCTCGCGCGCCGTGATCTCGCCGATGCCCGATGTGGCACCGGTCACCAGACAGACCTTCCCCTTCATAGAGTCGTCTTGTTCCACGATCGCCATCCCGCGCTCTCAGAGCGCTTATTGCCGGGCCCGCTAGTCGGAATCGCGTCGTGCTCCATCTAAGGAGAACGCGGGGAGACAGACGGCGATGTACTCGGCGCCGTCCGGCTCGGGCGTGCTGTAGCGCACCCATTCCCCACGGCGGACGACGACCGCTTGCCCGGCCCGGACGTCGATCAGCCCACCACAATGTTCGACCCGGAGCAGGCCCGCGAGCACCACGGTGTACTCGTCGAAATCGGGAGTCTGACCCGGCTCGACCCAGCCGCCGGGACTTCGCATCCGCGCGATGCTCAGCTCCGTATGCCCCGAGTTCACCCGGCCGAAAAACTCGTCGATCCGCTTGGGCTTGTTGCCCGCGGCCTCAACTCGACTCGGTTGTGGGATCAGCTCTGGCATCCCTCGCGTCTCCCGAGGCACGACTCACCCGAAGGTTCGGTAGCCACAGAGGCCCGCCCGACGGCCATCGATTCGAGGCGGTTCGATGCTAAGGTGGCACCCGCGGCCGGTCAAGAGGCCAGTCGTCACGGATCCCGTCGGCGTGAAACGGCCCAACCTATTGGGGCTCCACGACATGCGTGGGAATGTCTTCGGGTGTTGTCAGGATCACTTTGACAAAGACGACTACCTCAGGTTCGAGGTCTCGGGGCGGGACTCCCTGAACGACCCGCTCGAGGGGGATGACAGGGCAGTCCCTTCGGTCACGAATTCTTGTACTACTCTATTGATTGCAATCAACCATCCTCTTATAATGGGCCTTCGAGAGCCGATCATCGAGGCATCGAGAAAGGTTCTGCGGGATTAGAGGGTAGTGAGATATACAGGAATGTCACCCCTTGAGAGGGTTGTAACGAGGCGTGAACGGTTGCTAAGTTGTGAAAGCCTCGACTCAGTATGACGAATTCAAGAGATGGAGCGGAGTATTACTCCTTTCTCAGCAACCCTTTAGGCTCATTCTATTTTGACTTGGAAATGGTCTCACCGGGACGTTCTCCAAGTCCAAGAGCAACCCTCATTGAGGGTACCATGTTTGCGCGGAGCGATGGTAGGAATTGGCGGTTTCGATGAAGTCCACTCACGTTTGGAGACGGTCTATACAGATAAATCGCTATAACTGCTCAATCCATCTTTTCTGTGAGGGTTGCTGAGGATGACCCATGTTGACAAAAAGCATCAGTATCGTCGGGGTTCGGGAGATTGATCCATGACAGGGGTGAACCTGATGTGCTAGTCTCTACCAATCAGAGGCTATCGTTCGCTACCACTTTCCCCCCATGCCCTCGACAACGGATTCGTAGCAAGACGTTTTGCCCGTTCTGGGAAAAGGCCAGGGGGGGCATGTGGTCACTACTGTCGGAATCGGAACTCCCGAGTCGTCATGATTCGATCAGGGCGGCGAGGTTTTTTGACCTTTCGGAACAGAGAGAGCAGACATGGAGCATCCTCAACACGTTCCCAGCAACCTGGCAGACTTGCGGTCGGGCATGGAGGCGAGAAACCGGAGCCGTCGTCGGCCGGTCTCGGAGTCGCGCCATGGGTTCGCTGGCACCGAATCCTCGCCGCTGTCGGCTGATGGCCATCATGCCGAACTCGAGTCCCCCGCCATTCCGGCCGGGCCGGAACCGCACTCCATGTCCTCGCGGCGGAAACGTCGTCTTTCTTCGAAGTCCGCATCCCGGAGGAAGCATCGTGTCCGGCCGTTGGTCGAGGATATCGAGGGCCGGATGCTCTTATCTTCTCTGGTATCCATCCCCTTCAACGCCACGTTACCTAAGCCGTCTCAGCCGGTTACGATGAACGGCGTCATGTACTTCGCGGCCACCGATAGCGCCGACGGCACCCAGCTCTGGAAGAGCAATGGCACCACCGCCGGCACCACGATGGTCGCTGACATCAACGGCACCGCCGGGGCGAGTCCCGGCGACCTCACCGTCGACGGAAACACCCTCTTCTTCGTCGCCACCGATAGCGCCCACGGGGCCCAGGTCTGGAAGAGCGACGGCACCGCCGCCGGCACCTCGATGGTCGCCGACATCAACGGCACCGCCGGGGCGAATCCCGGCGACCTCACCGTCGAGGGAAACACCCTCTTCTTCGTCGCCACCGATAGCGCCCACGGGGCCCAGGTCTGGAAGAGCGACGGCACCGCCGCCGGCACCTCGATAGTCGCCGACATCAACGGCTCCACCGGGGCGAGTCCCAACGACCTCACCGTCGCCAACGGCCTGCTTTTCTTCGAGGCGAGTAGTGCCGGTTCCGGCGGGCAATTGTGGGTGACCAACGGGACTGCCGGCGGGACGACGATGCTCACCAGTGGCAATGCAGCCAGCGGCGGCACGGCCCCGCAGTTCCTGACGGCGGTGGGGAATACGCTCTATTTCAACGGCTTCGACGCAACCAACAACTTCCAGTTGTGGTCGAGCGATGGGACGGCCGGTGGGACCATACGGCTGACCAGCGGCGGCCAAACCGGAGTGGGCCTGAACCCGCAAGACCTGACGGCCATCGGCAGCACGCTTTCTTTCATCGCCAACGACGGGACGCATGGGGAGCAGTTGTGGTCGTTCACGGGGACCACTCCGGCGCCGCGACGATGCTGACCAGCGCGAACGCGGGTGGTGGTGGGCTGAACCCCACCAACCTGACAGTCGTGGGCAGCACGCTGTTCTTCGAGGGGAATGACGGTGTGCACGGCGACCAGTTGTGGTCGAGCAACGGGACCGCCGCCGGGACGGCGATGGTGGCCGACATCAACGGTGCGTTGACCGCCGACGTGGGCAACCTGGTCAACGCGAATGGGACGCTGTACTTCACCGCCTACACGGGCGCCAGCGGGTTCCAGCTATGGCAGAGCAACGGGACCGCTGCCGGGACTGTGATGGACACGAACGCGAGCGAGTTCAATACCGGCCAGATCAACAACTTCGCGAACTTTGTACCCGTGGGTTCTTCGCTCTCGTTCACCGACTACTCCGCCACGGACACGACGGGAATGTGGCAATGGCAGGCCACACCGACACCGACACCCACACCGACACCGACGCCGACGCCAACACCCACACCGACGCCGACGCCAACACCCACACCGACACCGACGCCAACACCCACACCGACACCGACACCGACGCCAACACCCACGCCGCCGCCGACGCCAACGATCATCTCGGAGCGGATCGAGATGGTCCATCTTAGGCACAACAAGAAGGGCAAGCCGATCGGCAAACCGGTTGTCGAGATCGTATTCCAGTATAGTACGGCGATGAATTCGGGGACTGCCGACAACGTGAACAACTATCAGGTGGATTGGACGTCCACGAAGAAGGTCAGGAAGAAGCCCCCTCAGACGATATTGCATCCAATCGCCGTCGTGTCGGCGACCAACGACCCGACGAATACGATCGTCACACTGGCGACGAACGCCACCCAGAAGACATTTGCAAAGGGAGGCCGGGTCACGATTACTGCGGGCGGGGTCAGTAGCGCTTTCGGCGCGCTGCTGGGAGGAAATACCGTGTTCACTATCTCTCCGAAAGCGGTGAGTATCACGCCCTGAGGCAAGCAAACGGGATGCGACGGGTTTTCCCGGCTCTTCGTTCGATCCGCACGCCCCCCTGCCCCTCGCGGGGCGGGGGGATTTGACTCATCGACACGTCCGCCAGGGATGAGGACGCCGGTGGCGGCTAAGAGGTCCACGCCATGAGGAAAGCCCATCGAAGAGTCGCCGGACGAAGCCGGCTTTTACAACGACACGAATCCGCCGAGCATTTTGTAGCTCCGTCCGCCGATCCCCGCTTTTCCCTTTGCGTGGATTGATTTAGAGCGCGTAACGATTGCATTGCGCATGCGCCCGCGCGAGCGATCGAACTCGCCGCAGCCCGGGGGGGGCGACGTCCGGCGGCGGCCCTAGGAATGCCGACGAAATAACTTCCCGGATTCCGGAGGTACTTAGTGACTATCTCGGAAGGTCTTTGTAGGGTGCTCTGTGAGCACCGATCCGGTGTACTTTGCCGAATTCGGTGCTCACAGAGCACCCTACGAGACGGCCATTGAGGCTTCCAGGACAGACTCGTACTTACCAGCGGGTTTTCGGGAAGTTGTTTCGTCAGCGGTCCAAGGGCCGCAGGAGCCAGGCCCCGGGTGAAACCCGGGGTCCGCGGCAAGCCAGCCCCCAGCTCCGGCGGCCTGAAGGGCCGCAGGAGACGTCCGGCACCCCTTCAGGGTGCACGAGGAAGGCGCGAAGTGCACGAATCCCAGGGTTTCACCCTGGGCTGGGTTCCCGCAGCCCTTCAGGCCGCAGAACCTCGGCTGAAAGGGTGTGCGCAACCCATCTGTTATGCGCTCTAGAGCGCTTATCAGTGAAATGACGATCGCCGGATGGAGCCGGCTTCGACAAAATGACCTCGGGCTGGCCGGACGTTGGGAATGGTGGAAGGCGTCCTCTTCCCCGACCGTCGGCCACATCGGCGTTAGATGCTCGAATGGCGGACGATCAGAGTCCCGCGGCCCCCATATTCGCAAGGCAGCACGCTTTCATCCTCTCGACATTGTGTGATCGATAAGAAAGTTGCCAGGACGATCGAGATGTCTTGTGGGCTCCACGACTGTGGTATAAGAGAACGTCTGACGCACCGCGATCCCGGCATAACTAGTAGGACAAGTAGACTGCCTATAGATGCCATCACGACTACAGTTGGCCCAACTTAACGCGCCAGGTCGCGACGACTCCTCACCATGGCGATGAAGACCCCGCATCATCACGCCGTTCGCTTCAATGCCTAGATCGGCCTCGGTCGGCCCCCTATCAAGGCACGCGGCACCGAGATGCGGGACGTCGATGGCACCCGCCACGCCGGATCACTCGAAGACATGCATGTAAGGCGGATGCCATTGGTGAGCGATCAATTCGATTGAGGAAACATGGAAATGAGCATGCTGAAAAATGAGCGCATTAGCTCTTGACAACCCCAATGAGCCTGCCTACGATACAGCACCCTTTTCTCAAAGACCCACCCTGCGACGAATCCCTCGGGAGAGGGCCGCAACGATTCGAGGACTCAGAAGGAATCCGCAAGAATCGCAGGCGGCAGGCACGGCGGGTCACCCAGAGCAACCCCTAATCAACAGCCCTGGCATCGCGTCAGCGGCATCCAATCAACAAAGCAGTGAATGAGGGAACCTCGACGAGCGTAGACTCTCCGAGATGGAGAGGCGTGCGCGTTCAGTTGGCTCTCAGCCGTGACTCTGCATGTGCGGCGGGTCACCTTCCCTCTAGCACGATCGGTGAATGATTGAAGGGCCGGGGAGTGCCCCGGGACAAAGCGTTCCTGCGCCGAGGGTGCGGGGGCGTCCCGATCGGGCCGTGCCATATTGGCCTACTCTGCCACAGGAATGATGGATGTTTTGATGATCCGGGGGAGACACCTGGGGCGAAGATTCCCCGCGCACTCGGCGCGGAACGCCCCGACAAAGCCACGTTGACTTGGCCTCCCCCCCGACCTGACGGAGACAGCCCATGTTTTCTCTCCCGACGAAGCGTTGTCCCTCCGCGAAGGCCACGTCCAGGCGGAGAATTAAGTTCGGTCTCAATGTCGAGAATCTCGAGGGCCGCCAGCTCCTGACCGCGACCCCCATCAATTTCGCCCCCACGGTCATGTCGGCGCCGGTGGCGATCAACGGCGAGCTCTTCTTCGTCGGCCACGACGCCACCCACGGCACCCAACTCTGGGAGACGAACGGCACCAGCAGCGGCACGATACAGCTCACCAACTCCAACGACAAGAACGGCGGCATCAACCCCAAGGACCTCACCGCCGTCGGCAAGACCCTCTACTTCGCCGCCGACGACCTCACCCACGGCGACCAGATCTGGAAGAGCAACGGCACCGTCGGCGGCACCACCTACGTCACCGACAGTAACGACGGCGTCCCCAACTTCGGCCTCTATCCGTCCCAGTTGACCAACGGCAACGGCACCCTCTACTTCACCGGCCTGGACCTCAACGACGGCACCCAGCTTTTCAAGAGCAACGGGACTGCTGCGGGCACCACGATGGTGGCCGACATCCCCGGGGCCAACAATGAGCCCGGCTCCTATCCCAGCGAGCTGACCGTCGCCGGCGGCGTCCTCTACTTCCAGGCCGACAATGCGACTGCCGGCTCGCAGTTGTGGAAGACCAACGGGACGTCCAGCGGGACGACGATGGTCAGCAGCGGCAACGCCAAGGGGGGCGGCACAATCCCGCAATACCTGACCGCGGTGGGGGGGACCCTGTATTTCAGCGGTTTCGACCCGACTCACGGGTTCCAGTTGTGGTCGAGCAACGGGACGTCCGGCGGGACAAACCGGCTCACCAGCAGCGGCGCGGCCGGATTGGGCCTGAATCCCACCGACCTGACGGCGGTGGGGAGCACGCTGTTCTTCGCGGCCAATGATGGGGTCCACGGCACGCAGGTCTGGAAGAGCAATGGGACCGGGGCGGGCACGGTGATGTTGAGCAGCGGCAACGCTAGCCGTGGGGGCCTGAGTCCCGAGGATCTGACGGCCGTGGGCAACACGGTGTTCTTCGCGGCCAATAACGGTGTGGACGGCGAGCAGTTGTGGTCGAGCAACGGGACGGCCAGTGGGACAGCGATGGTGACCGACATCAACGGCACGTTGACCGCCGACGTGACCAACCTGATCGCCATGAATGGGATGCTGTACTTCACCGCCTACACGGCGAAGAGCGGTTTCCAGGTGTGGCAGAGCAACGGGACGTCGTCCGGGACGGTGATGGACACCAACCTCAAGACCGGCTCGAACAACATCCCGACCGACTTCGTGACGAATAGCCCGTCGCTCTACTTCACCGCCCCCGGTGCCTCCTTGTGGGGTTGGAAATCGTAGTCTCCGCCGCAGGCCGCCTCGACGAGAGGACTGGGTCGGTCCGGGGACCGTGGCGGAGGCCACGGTCCCGGCCTCGTCTCCGCCGTCGGCGCACGGCTCCCGACACTGTCGCGGCCTTGCACCCCGATCGGGGCTGGGCTGGCATGCCTCATGTCCCACACGCAAATGCCGATGCGCCCCAGGTTCCGGACAAGATCGATGAATTGGCCGGCGCGGGGAAATCGGAAGTGCACCAACCTCCGCGCGGGTCTCCCGACCTCGCTCGAATGCCAGACCGAAGGTCTCCTCGTCGCGCTGCCCACGCGATTCCGCACATGAGCTGAATCAGAGAAGGGATCGCTGATCGATTCGCTATCTCTCACAGCAAATCGCGGCGAAGCTCCACCGCGCCTCCCACCATCCGCAACCTATCCTCTCGTCGCATCGTTTTTCTCCGATACACTGATATGATGAAAACGTCGCGGTGAGATCGCAAGATTGCCGGGCCGCCCTTTTCGAGCCCGGGTTGTGCGCCAACGGCCGGGTGGCCCGCTCAAGCCAGAGGTGCCGCGGAGCCCTCCGACCCGCGGGGACTGACCGTGCCCGGCGGGACTCCTCGGGGCTCGCCGGCTCGAACCGGTATCGAGGTCAGGGGCCCATGCCTGATCAACGTAAACGAGATGAGCGCTGCTAAACTATCTTCATGCAACGCGCCCGCGCACACGCCGGTTCCGTATCACGGGTACGACCACGCCGGCCGCCGACTCTCACACGTCGATCTGGCAGTCCGGCCGGACCCACGACTCACCCGGGTCGTTGCAGACCATGGTGCATGGAAGGAAACTTCCATGAATGATCGAATAGATCGACCAAAGAGAAATGAGCATGCTCATTAGGAGAAATAAGCTTAATTCCGCTTGACAACTCGCGAGTCGATCTATATCTATATTGACGAGGTCGCTCTCAGATCCACGGCTCAACACAACTCCACCAAGAAGTCCGCACGATTGCGAGGAAGCGACAACGTTTCCATGAGTGGAGCGAGTCGTGGTTGACGAGATTGACACCCAAGAGCCTCGGCGTCCAGCCTGTGGCTTTCCTCGAACAAACAGCCGATAACGCCGGAACAGTTTGACGACGAGGGAACTCTCCGGACGGAGAATTCCTGGGCCTCTGTTCGCAGCGGTTCGGTTGGGCCGCGCCCATTGGCTACCCGCTAAGGAGCTGTTTCAAAAATGCCCTGTCGGGCTGGTTTTCCAGGACTTCATGAGTCTGGGACCTATTTTTGAGATAGCTCCTAAGCTTCCTCAGAACTGCGAAACCTGAACCAAGCGATCGATGAATGTCTGATGAACGGGGGGATTGCCCGCCCGTATGCAGATTCCCCGCGCATCGATTCGCGGGCTCCCCCTGTTGACGTGCCCGATGGCATTCCCCGACTCTGGCGGAGAAGATCCATGTTCTCACCCTGGCGTGTCGCCCTTCCGCGATGAGGTCAACCCGATGGAGG
Source organism: uncultured Planctomycetota bacterium (assembly GCA_963845755.1). Lineage (GTDB taxonomy): Bacteria > Planctomycetota > Planctomycetia > Isosphaerales > Isosphaeraceae > CAWJTV01. Next base: position 192,490 of record CAWJTV010000001.1, on the reverse strand, counting down.
CCAAATTGCCGGCCGGGCCGTGATTTCCTGGACCAGCCGGGCGTGAACGACGTGTCGTGATTCGCGACGATGTTTCCGTAGAGCGACCTCTGATGTTCTATACTGATTTCGGGAATGTTGCACCAAATCAACAGACCGGACTTTCGATCAACATGATTGCATACACATGGGACGCTGGATGATGGCTCTCGTACCAGAATGGCCCGTCGTATCTGCTGTTTTAATAAGGCGAGCAGGTGGAAGTGTCTGTGTCGGCGGACCTTCGTCGATAACACTTCTGTACGGGTCGATTGGGATGGGCCTCTCGACCGAAGAGTCGCGACCGTCGGCCGGATGGCGAAAGTACGGAGGCGGAGCCCGCCGACCTCGCAGGCTCGCATGTGGCTTCGAATGGCGGAGAACCTCCGCGACTCTCAAGCCGGTCGCCCTCGAAGGCATTGCCGGAAGTACGCGGCCCTCGTCCGTGTCCCGATTCACTTGCCAATCTCTCGATTGCGCAAATCTTATTGAATTCCACGAGAGGACCGCTCAGGGAGCGTTTGACGTGTTCGACGTCTCGGGCAGGGGGATGAGGCCCGTCGGTGACCGGGATCGAGGACGGCGGACACCATATGGGGCCGAGACCTGGCCCTTGCCGAGGTGGGATTGGCGGTCGCACCGCCCTTGAGGGTCGAGCAGCTTCTTGCCATCTGCAGAGGGGAGTCCCGAGGTCCGGAATGCAGTGAGGGGCGATACACGGTCGGCACTGTACCGCCTCGATGAACCCCGCGGGCCGTCGTGCGTGGACCGTGGGGGCGAACTCGACGGCCCTGATTTATGAAGAAGCAATTTCGTGAATGGATTTATGCATAACCACAAGCATCATAGAATGGTGACTCGGAGTGATCGGGGCGGGGTCCGTGTTGCCCTGCGAGTCGGCGACGGAGCGGTCAGCCAGCCGGCGCAGATGGCCCGATCGGAAAAGCTTCGTGCCTTCGGTGCGCCGTCGCTCGGCCGAAGACCGGAGGAGTCGTCGATCGACATCCCGCAAAGTCGACCCGGTCCTCCGTCCCCGGAGGATGCGCGGACCGAGATCAACGTTGAGAGTTCGTCTGTGGCTCGACGCCGACCTTTCCGATCCTCGAGGCCGCGCGATTCCATCCACCCGCGATGGATCCGTGTATCGACCGATCGATCGCGCCGGTCGGGAGTGGGATGCGGATCGGACGTCGGGATCCCCGAATGCCACGCGATGCGGGCCTACCGCGGAGAACGGAAAGGAGGTTAGGGGCAGGGCTGCGGCGTGAAGGGGTGAGTCAAGGGCCTTCCTCGATGGGAACGCCATGGTACGCCGGTGTCATTCGCAGATCCTGCCAAAGTCGTCTCTTTGAATGATCGAGATTCTTTATTAAGGAGGGCCAAAAGATGCTCGTCGTCAAGTGATTTGGAACCTGGAATTTGTTTGTGAATCCTTGACTTTTCCCGCACCGCTCGACGATACTATGCCACCGCTATGTTCTAATGGCTCTCGTGATAATGTTCATACCTCCTAGGGTATGAGTCGCGGAGCGTCAGAATACTCCCAGGCCGGCCTCGCTCGCGGCCGACCCCGTGCAATCACGACTTCGTCGTCGGTTCCTAATTAACAAATAATGCATGTGTGAAGGCCCGGGAATCCCCAGGGGATGGCCAGTCTTTGTTCCCGGTGCAGGGTTGGTCCCTGGGGGCCGCGCGGGTTCGCTCCCTCGCTTCCTAGCGCGAGGGGTCTTCGATGTCCTTCGATGTGACTCATCTCCCGGGAGCGGAGGCGGCTCCGGGATCTTTAGCAATATCTCGCCCGACTCGGGCACCGGTAGGAGACCCGCGGCTAGCACGACGCGATCGCCGACGTACAGCAAGATTTTGATAATGCGTGCCCCATCTTCCCTGATATTACAATGCGAGGTGATCGTATGTTTCTGCAACTCGGGCGTCGCGTCGTCACTCCCGGCAGCCGCAGGCGGAAGGTCGCGCGCGGCGAATCCAGATCGAGGACCTGGAAGGCCGCCAGCTCTTGACCGCGACCCCCATCAATTTCGGCCCCACGGTCATGTCGGCGCCGGTGGCGATCAACGGCGAGCTCTTCTTCGTCGGCCACGACGCCACCCATGGCTCCCAGCTCTGGGAGACCAATGGCACCGCCAATGGCACCATCCAGCTCACCAACTCGAACGACACCAACGGTGGTATCAATCCCAAGGACCTCACCGCCGTCGGCAAGACCCTCTATTTCGCCGCCGACGACCTCACCCACGGCGACCAGTTGTGGTCGAGCAACGGCACCGCCAACGGGACTACCTACGTCACCGACAGTAACGACGGCGTCCCCAACTTCGGCCTCTATCCGTCCCAGTTGACCAACGGCAACGGCACCCTCTACTTCGCCGGCCTGGACCTCAACGACGGCATCCAGCTCTTCAAGAGCAACGGGACTGCTGCGGGCACCACGATGGTGGCCGACATCCCCGGGGCCAACAATGAGCCCGGCTCCTATCCCAGCGAGCTGACCGTCGCCGGCGGCGTCCTCTACTTCCAGGCCAGCAATTCGACTGCCGGCTCGCAGTTGTGGGAGACCAACGGGACGTCCAGCGGGACGACGATGCTCAGCAGCGGCAACGCCAGCGGGGGCGGCACAATCCCGCAGTACCTGACCGCGGTGGGGGGGACCCTGTATTTCAGCGGCTTCGACCCGACCCACGGGTTCCAGTTGTGGTCGAGCAACGGGACGTCCAGCGGGACGACGCGGTTGACCAGCGGCGGCGCCGCCGGAATGGGCTTGAACCCCTCGCAGTTGACGGCGGTGGGGAACACGCTGTTCTTCGCGGCCAACGACGGGCCCGACGGCGACCAGTTGTGGTCGTTCAGCGGCGGCTCGGCGACGATGCTCAGCAGTGGCAACGCCAGCGGTGGGGGCCTGAGTCCCGAGGATCTGACGGCCGTGGGCAACACGGTGTTCTTCGCGGCCAATAACGGTGTGGACGGCGAGCAGTTGTGGTCGAGCAACGGGACGGCCAGTGGGACAGCGATGGTGACCGACATCAACGGCACATCGACCGCCGACGTGACCAACCTGATCGCCATGAATGGGATGCTGTACTTCACCGCCTACACGGCGAAGAGCGGTTTCCAGGTGTGGCAGAGCGACGGGACGTCGTCCGGGACGGTGATGGACACCAACCTCAAGACCGGCTCGAACAACATCCCGACCGACTTCGTGACGAATAGCCCGTCGCTCTACTTCACCGCCCCCGGTGCGTCGATGTGGCAATGGCAGCCCACACCGACACCAACGCCCACACCGACACCAACGCCCACGCCGACACCAACGCCCACACCGACACCAACGCCCACACCCATCACGCCGACGATCACCTGGCCCAATCCGGCCAACATCACATACGGCACTGCACTGAGTAGCACGCAGCTCGACGCGACAGCCAGCGTGCCCGGGAAGTTTACCTACACCCCGGCTGCCGGCACCGTCCTCGGCGCGGGCAACGGCCAGTCGCTCTCGGTCCTCTTCGTGCCCACCGACACCACCGATTACACGGATGCCTCGGCCACGGCGACGATCAACGTGACGCAGGCCACGCCCACCATCACCTGGGCCAACCCGGCCAGCATCGTCTACGGCACGGCCCTGAGCAGCACCCAGCTCGACGCCACATCCTCCTGGAAGGTGGGCGGAACGTCGGGGAGCGTGGCCGGGAGCTTCACCTACTCACCGGCCGCGGGAACCATCCTCGAGGCGGGCACGGGCCAGACGCTGTCGGTCACCTTCAACCCCACCGACACGACGGACTACAAGAGCGCCAGTGCCACGGCGACGATCAACGTGACGCAGGCCACGCCCACCATCACCTGGGCCAACCCGGCCAGCATCGTCTACGGCACGGCCCTGAGCAGCACCCAGCTCGACGCCACATCCTCCTGGAAGGTGGGCGGAACGTCGGGGAGCGTGGCCGGGAGCTTCACCTACTCACCGGCCGCGGGAACCATCCTCAAGGCGGGCACAGGCCAGACGCTGTCGGTCACCTTCAACCCCACCGACACGACGGACTACAAGAGCGCCAGTGCCACGGCGACGATCAACGTGACGCAGGCCACGCCCACCATCACCTGGGCCAACCCGGCCAGCATCGTCTACGGCACGGCCCTGAGCAGCACCCAGCTCGACGCCACATCCTCCTGGAAGGTGGGCGGAACGTCGGGGAGCGTGGCCGGGGAATTTACGTACACCCCGCCCGCAGGAACCGTCCTCCCCGCGGGCAATGGCCAGACTCTCTCGGTCGTCTTCACGCCCACGGACACCACCGATTACACCACCGCCAGCGACGCGGTGACCATCAATGTTACGACGCCGACGCCGACGCCCACGCCGACGCCCACGCCCACGCCCACGCCGACGCCCACGCCCACGCCGACCTTGACGGGCATCAATTTCGGCCCCACGGTCATGTCGGCGCCGGTGGCGATCAACGGCGAGCTCTTCTTCGTCGGCCACGACGCCACCCATGGCTCCCAGCTCTGGGAGACCAATGGCACCGCCAATGGCACCATCCAGCTCACCAACTCGAACGACACCAACGGCGGTATCAATCCCAAGGACCTCACCGCCGTCGGCAAGACCCTCTATTTCGCCGCCGACGACCTGACCCACGGCGACCAGTTGTGGTCGAGCAACGGCACCGCCGCCGGGACCAGCTACGTCACCGACAGCAACGACGGCGTCCCCAACTTCGGCCTCTATCCGTCCCAGTTGACCAACGGCAACGGCACCCTCTACTTCGCCGGCCTGGACCTCAACGATGGCACCCAGCTCTTCAAGAGCGACGGGACCGCCAACGGGACCACGATGGTGGCCGACATCCCCGGGGCCAACAATGAGCCCGGCTCCTATCCCAGCGAGCTGACCGTCGCCGGCGGCGTCCTCTACTTCCAGGCCAGCAATTCGACTGCCGGCTCGCAGTTGTGGGAGACCAACGGGACGTCCAGCGGGACGACGATGCTCAGCAGCGGCAACGCCAGCGGGGGCGGCACAATCCCGCAGTACCTGACCGCGGTGGGGGGGACCCTGTATTTCAGCGGCTTCGACCCGACCCACGGGTTCCAGTTGTGGTCGAGCAACGGGACGTCCAGCGGGACGACGCGGTTGACCAGCGGCGGCGCCGCCGGGATGGGCTTGAACCCCTCGCAGTTGACGGCGATGGGGAACACGCTGTTCTTCGCGGCCAACGACGGGCCCGACGGCGAGCAGTTGTGGTCGTTCAGCGGCGGCTCGGCGACGATGCTCAGCAGTGGCAACGCCAGCGGTGGGGGCCTGAGTCCCGGGAATCTGACGGCCGTGGGCAACACGCTGTTCTTCGCGGCCAATAACGGTGTGGACGGCGAGCAGTTGTGGTCGAGCAACGGGACGGCCGGCGGGACAGCGATGGTGACCGACATCAACGGCACGTTGACCGCCGACGTGACCAACCTGATCGCCATGAATGGGATGCTGTACTTCACCGCCTACACGGCGAAGAGCGGTTTCCAGGTGTGGCAGAGCGACGGGACGTCGTCCGGGACGGTGATGGACACCAACCTCAAGACCGGCTCGAACAACATCCCGACCAACTTCGTGGTGATGGGCACGTCGCTCTACTTCACCGCCCCCGGCGCCTCCTTGTGGTACTGGACGTCGTGACCTCGGCCCCGGACGTTCGTTAACTCGATCGACGATCGCTCAAGGGATCGTAGCCGCCAAGACCTCGCGGTCGCGGTCTCTTGAGTGCGCCGGGGCGACACGGGAGTGAAACGTCACGGTACACCATCTCCCCGGTCAGGTTGGCCGGTCCTGGCCCATTCGCATCCGACCCTTGGCGCAGATCCCCGCTCAGTAAGATTCCAAGCGCTCGAACGCCGTTGCACCGCAACGCGGTTCGTTCCCAATCCGCATTTCACGCGGAGACGCGGAGACGCGGAGAAACCACTCATCGCACGCGAAATCCGATCCTCGGCTGCCTCGGTCGGACTCCGCGTGCTCCGCGTCTCCGCGTGAGACTCCTCGATCCCTAAGTTAAGCGCGTATCGAAGAACGGACGCTCCGTTTTCTGCTCAGGTCGCCAAACGGGCGGAAAGCCGACCACTGCCGGCATGCCACGCAGGTGAAGACGTGGGGCGCGGCTTCGGATACCGAACTCGTTCATTGGCAGCACTTTCCTTGTTTCCGAACGCCCTAAAGGGAAGTCCTCGCCGAAGTCCACCGATGGCCGTGCCCGTCACGGCAGCCGCCGGGGCGCAGGCCTCGAGAGAGCCCTCGCGGCCAATCGCTCCGTCGTTCGCTCCTTTCCCGCCCCCCGGCAGGCCAACGGCCCCGCGCAGTCCACAGCCAATATTTTTTTGAAAAAAATTTTATCTCCCACTCCCGTTGAGAGTTCGGTCGAGAAAAACCGAAACTTCCGGCATAGGTGCATTAACGAAATTCCAAAGTTGAGGCATCCTCATAGTAGAAGGCTCGCACGATCCGTTCCCCGTCGCGTCCGAGGCGTCATCACAACCCATGTCAGGAAATGCCGGAACTCGTCGCTTTCGGCCATCGGCCCGTCGCCAGAGCCGACCGGACCGACCCGGCAGGTGGTCGTCCCGAACTCCCTTGCGGCCAACGAGATCGGGGATGGGGACCTTCCCCATTTATGATAGAGTGTGCCACTTTATGCCACGATCGGCGCCGCCGGCCGGCGGTCTCACTCACCCCGACGTCGTGGGGCTTGCCGAGAACTCTCGGGTATCTCGGGGCCAAGCTGGAGGCGTCTCGGCCAAGGGTGCCCGCGGGACGGATGAGGGGCCGAACCGGGGCCCCGCGCAATCACTCCGGATCGATACGGTGGTCTTGAGCTTTGAGTGATCAGTCATTCAATGGTATTGCATCGAACCGTCCGCAGGAACCGGAAAGTCGAGGCATGATGAAAGTGGGATTCTTACCAGACAGAACAAAAAAGGGCGACGATTCATCCCAGCCCGAAGGCTGGCGTGAATCGGCGCCAGTCTGAATGACATCAACAGAGTCGGCAATTCGGCCCGGCCCTCAAGGCCGCGCCATCTCATCACCGCCCCTTGAGATCGATCGATCAAGCCGTTCAGACCTTGCGCTTACGGCGGAGAAGACCCATGACCACGAAGGGCACGGGCATGCTGGTCAACATCATGACAACGCTCGCCGGTTCGGGAATCGTCGTAACGGTGAGCGTGGTCGTGCCCGTGACCCCTAGCGAGGTATCGGGATTTATGGGGATGTTGATCAAGAAATGGTTCGACAGCGTGTAGCCCGAGGGGATCACTCCGACGGCCATCGGCGTAGTCATGGCGGAGTAGACTCCCGGCGCGGTGAACGTCAAAGTTGGTGAGGGCGTCCCCTGAAAGTCGCTGGTGAACGCTGCCGTCCCCGTTGTCGTCTCGGAAGAATTCGCAGCCAACGAACTCACCAGGATTCCATCGCCCGCCGGTAAGAGGAAACCACTCTGGGTCACGTCAATCGAAAGAGTGGCCGTGGTCGTGCCGGGGCCCGGGGTAAAGAGCTGGGCGTTGGTCTGCAAGAATCCGTCGGCGCCACCGGTATAGTTGCTGTTGGCACTGATCCCATCGAACTGGTACGCCGAACCGTGCGCTGAACAAAGCTGTGTTCAGTGCGGCCACGTTTGCCGTGACCGTTTGATCCGGCGCCACGGAAGTCGCTGTGTAAATCACGACTCCGCCCAGATCGACGTTCAACGTGATCGATCCGGCCTCGGCCTGACTACCCCCGAGGGCGACCAGGGCACACAGGGCGAGGCCCGGAAGAACTCCCCGACGCTTTTGCATGGTGCAAGACTCCTTCATATCAAAACTGAACTCGAAGGATTCACAAAGTCCCGCTGAGGAAGCGAGTACGGGGGCAAACTGGGAAGCCAATGGGCGGGGCCTACCTCCTGCCCTTGGGCCGTTGACGGCTGTCCCCTTGGCCTCGCCTCAACCGCCCATTTCACCCAGACTCCCATCATTTGTCAAGTGTCAAGCTGGGGAGCTTTCCAACTTACCGCGCCCGTTCTCAGAAAATCGAGAAAGGCGACGATTCATCCATGAATCGCCGCCAGTCTGAATGACATCAACAGAGTCGGCAATTCGGCCCGGCCCTCAAGGTCGCGCCATCTCACCGAATCTCAGAAAATCGAGAAAGGCGACGATTCATCCATGAATCGCCGCCAGTCTGAATGACATCAACAGAGTCGGCAATTCGGCCCGGCCCTCAAGGCCGCGCCATCTCACCGCCCCTTAAGATCGATCGATCAAGCCGTTCAGACCTTGCGATTACGGCGGAGAAGACCCATGACCACGAAGGGCACGGGCATGCTGGTCAACATCATGACAACACTCGCCGGTTCGGGAATGGCGTTGAGCGTGGCCGTGCCCGTGGCACCTACCGAGGTACCGATATTATCGGCGAGGTTGATCGAGAAATGGTTCGACAGCGAGTAGCTCGGGGGGATCACTCCGACGGCCTGCGGCGGAGTCATAGCGGAATCGACTCCGGGCGCGGTGGCCGTCAAAGTTGCTGACGGAATCCCCTGATAGTCGCTGGTGTACGCCAGGGTCCCCGATGTCGTGATGGAAGAATTCGCGGCCAACGAACTCACCAGGTATCCATTAACGCCCGTCGGGGAGAGGAAACCATCCTGGCTCGCGTCAATCGAAAGAGTGGCCGTGGTCGTGCCGCCGCCCGAGGTATTGATCTGGGCGTTGGTCTGCAAGGATCCGAAGGCGCCACCAGTATAGTTGCTGTTGGTACTGAGCGACGAGAACTGGTACGCCGAACCGTGCGCTGTCAAAGCAGCGTTCAATGCGATCAGATTCGCCGAGACCGTTTGATCCGGCGCCACGGAAGTCGCTGTGAAAATCACGACTCCGCCCAGATCGACGCTCAACGTGATCGATCCGGCTTGAGCGTTACCGGCCATGAGGCCCAACAAGGCACTCAGGCCCAGACTCCAGAGGAGTCTCCGATGTTTTTTCATGCTGCAATACTCCTTCTTCTCAAAACGTGAACTTGAAGGATTCTCAAAGTCCCGCGCTCGGATGGTCATGGGACATGGGCTCCTACCGCGATCGAGCGGCCGTATCCATTCGAAAACGCAACCAAAAGGCAGCCTCGTTTCAGAAAATCGATGCTCGTCGCGAATCGCGCAACTCGTCCCTCGGCCCAGACCAGTGCGAAACCTGAGTTCTATGGTTTACCGGATCTCCAAGGCAAAAGCTACCTCTTCCTGCCCCAAATCCCTGGTGGCGTTCACTAAAAACAACGTACGATTTTCTTGGGGCAGCACACGGGGGCAATCGTTCTTCAAATCATCAAGAGAGCGCCGTGGAATGTCTCTGATCTGGACTAAAAAGACATCAAAATCGCAATCCTAAGCCTATCGGCATACGATACAGCTTGATTGTAAGCATCGGATGGGGCGAGCGATAAGTGCCGGCAAGGCGCTAACCTTGCCGCAGGTGACATGGGAAAACGCCGATTCTTGGTCGGGTCGAGATCGCAGTCGGACTCGGATGTCGTCACGGCGTCACGGCGGCGGGAAGGGGAGTCAAGGAGGGGGCTCGCGGAATGGGGGTACGGCGCTGTTCAGGAGACGCGCGACTTTACAGCCAGCGTCGCGGCGAATACCATCGAGAGAAACAAGTCACGACGTTGCATCGCGTGGAATGCGGTCGTCGCAGCAGACTGCCGGCGCGGCGGCGTCGCGTGGAATTCACCCGTTCCCGTCGCGGAAGTGAGGCACGAAATGGCTCAAGCCATCGTCAACCCGGAAGAACTCCGCCGATTCGCCGCCCGGCTCAAGCAGTTCAACAATGAAATGATGACCCAGTTGACCACGTTGCACGGTCAGCTCAGCGGCCTGAGCCAGTCCTGGCGCGACCGAGAGCACGACAAGTTCGTCGAGGAATTCGAGCAGACCCTCCAGGTGGTCAAGCGGTTCGTCGACTCGACCAATCAGCACATCCCGTTCTTGCTCCGCAAGGCGGAACGCATCGAGGAGTACCTGCAACAGCGGTAAATGTTCTTAATTCCTTGGGTCCTCGAGTCCTCGGTCCCTTGTCGGCTCGGATCGCCTGCGAGTCGGGACATGCCGGCGACGGCGGTCACGATGAAGCCATCAGGCGATGGCGTGGCCAATCACGGCAAGGGACAGGAACTCGAAGACTCCAGGACTCAAGGGCTCCAGGACCCAAGGACAAAGAAGCATGAGCCGAACTGCCAATGTGTTGTCTGTCCAGACGCTCAAAGACTTCAAGAACGCGATGATCATCTTCGCGGAAGATGCGCAACTCGCTTAGTGGCGTGGACATGGAACTGCGGCGGATGCGCGACTGGCTCGAGCGGGACCAGCTCGGCTACTGGCAGGCGCAGATCAAACGCCGGCAGGAGGAGTTGATGCAGGCGCGAGCGGATCTGCACCGCCGCAAGATCTCGCAGCAGGGGAGCGAGGCGGTCTCCGACGCCGACCAGAAGGAGGCGCTGCGCGAGGCGCAGCGGCGTCTCCGGGTGGCCGAGGAGAAGGTGGCGCTGGTGAAGAAGCTGATCCCGATGCTTCACCACGCGATCGCCGAGTATCATTCCCACTCCCAACCGCTGGGCGACCACCTCGCTGGCGGCTTTGATCGCTCGGTGGCCGCGCTGGAGAAGATGACCCGGTCGTTGGAAGCCTACCTGGCGACGGCCGTACCCACGGCGCCCGGAACGAGCCGGCCGGCACGACCTCCACGGCGCCGACGGCCGCGGGCAGCGCGGCTGCCACGGCCACGGCCGACTCGACCGACGGCCAGCAGAACGATGAAGCCGCAACGGCAACGACTCCGGGAGCGGTAACCCAGCCGGCCAACTCGAATCCTTGAGTCGGTCCGTCCGCGAGTGACGCCAGGTGGCATCCGCGGGCTGCTCAGGTACTTGCCGACGACCGGGAACCGGAAGGACGGCATCCGCGATCTTCTCAAGGACACACGGACCTAAGGACTACGAAAATGAGCGCTCAGTCGGGACGGCTGCAACATGCCCTCAAACACTTGCGCGAACAGTGGGACATCGCCAAGGAGACCTGGGCCGACGCCAACGCGCGTGATTTCGAAAAGAACCACATCATTCCCCTCGAGCAGCACGCCAAGCATGCGATGATTGGCATGGAAAAGCTCTCGGAAACCCTGGGGAAGATCCGTGCTCAGTGTAAGGAAGATTGACATCGTATCGGTGAATGGCGAAGGGCGAATCTGAAACCATCCAGGACCGGCCGGTCACGTTGAATGCGGGTCTCACGATCCCACCCAACAGGCCCGATCGACGTTCCTCGGGACGTGAGGCATCGTCTTACTTGTCCGTTGCCACGACTCGCGACTCGCCGCTCACGACAACACCAGGACCACGCACCATGCCTGAGTCGCCACTTGTCCAAATCGAGACAACCTCGCTGAACGACCTGGAAGCGTTGATCGCGGCCCGGGCCAAGGACGAGACGGACACCGAGACCGGGTTCCGCCGCCGGATCGACCGGGAAGAGAAGGAGTGCCAGGCGGCTTCTCATCAGCTTGCCTCCAAGTTCAAGGTTGACCTCGAGAGCATGGAGTCCGAGTATGCCCGGGCGCGCCAATCGGCCCTCCAGACGTACCAGCGCGATGCCCAGGCGTGTGATGCCCAGTACGCGCAGACCAAGCAGCAGATCGACGACCAGTTCAAGAAGGAGCAGCGCAAGGCCAAGAAGGCCAAGGAGGAGACCGGCTGGCACGCGCTGACGGTCTTCGAGGGGACGCGCGACGAGGGGACCAAGTGGCGGCGTGCGACCGAGGCCAACTGGTCGGTCGCGATCGAGGAGCTGCATGTCCGTCAGGAAGAGGCGAAATACCTGCTCAAGCGGTGCGGCCGGCTGTCGCTGGCCACTCCCGAGGAGGCGGAGGCGATCCTGGCGGCCCGCGCGGCCGAGCCGGTCGTGGCCCCTCCGCCGGAGAGCGAGGCGACGACTGACGGAGACGCTCCGACCGAAGCGCCGGAACTCCCCACCGGCGATGATCCTCTCTCGCGGCTCCGGCTCGACCTGATCCGGATGGTGGATGACCTGGCGGCCCTCGACGCGCTCAAGCTCCCCAAGTTCCTGCAACCCCAGACCTTTGTCTGGCCATTCCTGCTCCTGGGCGGCGGCATTGCCGCCGCGCTGGGCACCCAGACGGCGATCGGCTGGACCGGAGCCGGCATTGCGGGGGGTATCGCCGCGATCGGAGCCGGCGTGGGGGCCTATCTCGGCCTGGCTTCGATGGCCAAACCGCGCGTGCAGCGCCACGCCGTCCCGCTCCGGAAGAGCCTCGAGGAGGCCGAGCAGCTCGTCGAGCAGAACCAGGATTGGGTCAAGAAGGAGTACGAGGCGAAGATCAAGGAGTTCGAGGATCGGCGGACCAACCGGGTCCGCGAGGCCGAGGAGACCATGAATCGGCTGGTGGGCGAGGCCCAGCAGCGCCGCGAGGACCAGCGCAAGGCCGCCGACGAGAAGTTCCCCGCCAAGGCCGAACAGATCCGCCAGAAGCGCGACGAGGACCTCAAGAAGGTCAACGCGAAGTACCCGCCCCTCGTCGAGGCCATCAAGAAGAAGTACGCCCAGGACAAGCAGGAGCTCGACGAGTCGCAGCGCAAGCTCAAGGAGACCACCAAGCTGGCCTATGACCAGGCCTGGCAGAACCTGATCCAGAACTGGACCACCGGCATGGCGAAGGTCGACGAGTCGCTGCGTGGGGTCAACGAGGAAGCCGAGCGTCGATTCCTGGAGTGGAACCGGCCGGAGCTCGACGGCTGGAAGCCACCGACCGAGGTCCCACCGGGCCTCCAGTTCGGCCTCTTCTCGGTCGATCTGAACCAGTTTCCCAACGGCGTGCCGCGCGATCCTCGGCTCAAGTCGGTGCCGACCCACTGGGACCTGCCCGCCCTCCTGCCGTTCCCCATCCACGGCTCGATGCTCATCCGTGCGGCCGACGGCGGCAAGGACCAGGCCGTCCCCTTGCTCCAGGCCCTGATGCTCCGTTATCTGACCTCGATCCCGGCCGGCAAGGTCCGCTTCACCATCATCGACCCGGTCGGACTGGGCGAGAATTTCGCCGCCTTCATGCACCTGGGCGACTATCACGAGCTGCTGGTGACCAACCGCATCTGGACCGAGGCCCCTCACATCGAGCAGCGGCTGACCGACCTGACCGAGCACATGGAGAACGTCATTCAGAAGTACCTGCGCAATGAGTTCGAGACGATCGAGGAATACAACACGATGGCCGGTGAGGTCGCCGAGCCGTTCCGCGTGGTGGTCGTCGCCAACTTCCCGACGAACTTCAACGACAACGCGATCCGACGGCTGGTCAGCATCGTCAGCAGCGGGGCGCGGTGCGGCGTGTATGCGCTGATCCTCCTGGACACGAAGCTCCAGCTCCCCTCGGGCTTCCAGTTGAAGGACATCGAGAACCACTGCGTCAACATGATCTGGAAGGACAACAAACTCAACTGGCGCGAGCCGAACCTCGGCCGGTACCCGCTGGCCCTGGACGCCCCCCCCGACCAGGCCCGGTTCTCGCAGATCCTCCACAAGGTCGGAGCCGCGGCCCGCGACGCCAATCGCGTCGAGGTCCCGTTCGAGTTCATCGCGCCGAAGCCCGACCAGTTCTGGACGTTCAACAGCGCCAAGATCATCGACATCCCGCTGGGCCGCGCCGGGGCCACCAAGCTCCAGCACTTCATCCTGGGCAAGGGGACCTCGCAGCACGCCCTGACCTCCGGCAAGACGGGCTCGGGCAAGTCGACCATGCTGCACGCGATGATCACCAACGGCGCACTCCGCTACGATCCCAACCAGCTCGAGCTCTACCTGATCGACTTCAAGAAAGGCGTCGAGTTCAAGGTCTATGCCGCGATGGCGCTGCCCCACGCCCGGGTCATCGCGGTGGAGAGCGAGCGCGAGTTCGGCCTGAGCGTGCTCCAGCGGCTGGACGTCGAGATGAAGGAACGCGGCGAAATCTACCGGGAGGTGGGCTGTCAGGACGTGGCCGGCTTCCGCGAAGCCCGGCCCGACGTGCCCATGCCGCGCATCCTCCTGGTCATCGACGAGTTCCAGGAGTTCTTCGTCGAGGATGACAAGATTGCTCAGGAAGTCTCTCTGCTGATGGACCGGCTGGTCCGGCAAGGTCGTGCCTTCGGCATGCACGTCATGCTGGGTTCGCAGACCCTGGGCGGCTCGTACTCGCTGCCCAGGGCCACGCTGGGACAGATGGCCGTACGCATCGCCCTGCAATGCAGCGAGGCCGACGCCCACCTGATCCTGAGCGAGGACAACACCGCGGCCCGCCTGCTGACCCGGCCCGGCGAGGCCATCTACAACGACGCCAACGGCATGATGGAGGGGAACAACCTCTTCCAGGTCGTCTGGCTCTCGGATGATAAGCGCGAGGCGTACCTGGAGCTCATGAAGAAGATGGCGAAGGACCGCAACATCCAGAAGCCGCCGCCGATCGTCTTCGAGGGGAACCTGCCGGCCGACGTGAGCAAGAACCCGCTCCTGAATCCCCTTGCTCGAGGCGACCGAGTGGCCGGCCGAGCCCGCCAAGGTCAACACGGCCTGGCTGGGCGACGCGATCGCCATCAAGGACCCCACCTGCATCGTCTTCCGCCCGCAGAGCGGCAGCAACGTCCTGATCGTCGGCCAGAACGACGAGGCGGCACTGGCGATGATGATGATGTCGATCCTGAGCATCTCCGCCCAGCACCCGCCGACCAGCCGCCGGGCGTGCCGCTTCTACCTCCTCGACGGCAGTCCCGTCGATTCCTGGCTCCACGGCAAGCTCGGCAACCTCGCGGAGATCGTCCCGCACTCGATCAAGAACGTCACCTGGCGCGACCTGGGCTCGACCTTCACCGATCTCGCCGCGGAGATCGGCCGGCGTCAGACCGAGGCCACCGAGGACCAGGTCCCGATCTTCATCTTCATCTACGACATCCAGCGGTTCCGCGACCTCCGCAAGTCGGACGATGATTTCGGGTTCTCGCGATACGACGAGGACAAGCCCATGCCGCCTTCGAAGCTCTTCGGCGACATCCTCCGCGACGGCCCGCCGTTGGGCATCCACACGATGGTCTGGTGCGACAGCGTCAACAACCTGAACCGGACCCTCGATCGTCAGGGGATGAAGGAATTCGAGAACCGCATCCTGTTCCAGATGAGCTCCAACGACTCGAGCACGATGATCGACGCCCCCGCGGCCAGCAAGCTGGGCGAGAACCGGGCCCTCTATTACAGCGAGGAAGAGAACCGGATCGAGAAGTTCCGCCCCTACGGCCTGCCCGAGGCGGAATGGCTCAACGAGGTGAAGCAGAAGTTCGCCGTCCGACCGCGCCCCGAGGGCCCCGTCCCGCCCATTGGCAATGGTGCGCGGGTGGCGCCCGTCGAGCCGGTCCCGGTTGGGGATGAAGGGATGAGCGACGGCAACGGGGCGGCCGCC
Organism: uncultured Planctomycetota bacterium; assembly: GCA_963845755.1. GTDB lineage: Bacteria > Planctomycetota > Planctomycetia > Isosphaerales > Isosphaeraceae > CAWJTV01. Next base: position 176,944 of record CAWJTV010000001.1, on the reverse strand, counting down.
GATGGCAACGGATCTCCCGAGGCCCCGCTGGTCGAGTATCACACCTCGGCGATGGACGAGCTGGGCGATCCCTCGATCGAGAGACTTTGAGAAGATGCACGCGAAGTCTCGATCGGCCGAGATCGTCAAGACGCGGGTTCGCGAAATGTCCGCCCGGGATGATTCGAGGTTGACAGCCGCGGGGTCTTCCCGATAATGCCGCGTTGCACGCGAGCAGGTCGTTTCACATCGCAAAGAAGAGGTGGGATCGCGGCGAATCCAGGGCACGCGAACCCACCGGAAGACGACTTGGAAGGCGCGGAGTTCGGGAAGCGGGGATCGCGCGATGGCCTGCGAGCGTCCCTGGCCGGACCTCGCAGTCCGAACTACAAGCACATCGCGAAACTTGTCAACGTCGGGGTCGAACGGCCCGGACGCGGGGGGTTCATGGTCACTCGACGACGGGCTGGACTGTCGTTCGCCGCGCGCGCGAGTTTGCTCGCGGCGATCGTGATGCCGGGAGTGGCCTGTGTGGGGACCGGTGAGGGGCTCCGTCCGGCGAGCTTGGGCATGAAGATCGACGAACCGATCCGGCTCCCCGAGGCGGAGCAGATGATCGACGAGCTCGATCGCGTGATGACCTCCTACGGGACGATCGACGTCAAGACCCCCGATGTCTGGGGTCAGGACCGTCTGGCGAAATTCCGCTCGGAGTACGAGGCCCAGATGGCCGAGTGGCTGAAGTTAGGGTTCCGGGGGGATATCAATGCTTCGGTTTATCGCGGCGAGACCGAGGCGACGCTCATCCAGGCGGGGGCGAATCCCGGGCCGAAGGCCGCGAACGCCGCAAACCCAACCCTCGCCGACAATGCCACCCAACTCCGCTCGATCGACCAGGAGCGTGCCAGCCTGAGCGCGACACTTCCGGGAGCGAACCCGACGGCCGCCCCGAAGCCGCCGGCATCCCTGGAACCGATCGTGGTGCTCGACGAGCATTCCAACTATCTGAACCACCTCAACCAGTTGCGGCGCATCAATGCGGGGGACGACCTGGCCGACCGACCGGGATATGGGCTCTACTTGATCCGGATCCCGGTGACGCTCTCGCCCGGGCCGCGGAGCCGGAGGGGCAAAGGAGCGATCATCAGCGTCTCTGCCAAGCCGCTCATGACCAAGCACACGCTGCGCAGCGCCTTGAGGAATGTCGTGATCAATGAAACGGTCAACAATCTGACCCAGGCGGTCTGCCACCAGGGGACGGAAGCCCACGACCAACCCGCGGCGCCGAGTGCCGGGCCGTTCTCGCTGGTCTCGTTCGCCGACACCGAGCTTTTCTATGGGCAAGCCAGCATCGAACGGCTCCGTGAGGAGATCGAGCATCAGCTCGCCAGGCACCTCGGGGACGAGCCCCACCATCGCACCGCGCGGGTTGCAGAATGGCTCCGCGGCGAGCTGGAGACGTCGTATCATCTCCTCGAGCAGGCCGCGACCCCCGTCCGTTCCACCAAGGTCGCCTCGGCCTACGATCCGCTCGAGGAGATCGGCGACCAGATCGCCAGGCGAGACTTCACCCGGATCGTCCAGTTGCAGGGCCGCGGTACCAAGGACGGCCAGGTCCAGAAGACCTCGGGCCAGGTCGCACACGAGGAGGTCGAAGGGAGCGGCCGTCGCGCGGAAATCGTGAGCCTTCTCACATTCGCCTTGCGGATCCAGGCCGCCGGCATCAACCGCCGCCTGAAGCAGGACATGACCGATCAAGACCCGTCGCTGAAGCGGGAGACTCTGAGGAGCCTGAGCTTCTTCGAGCCGGAGGTCTCCGACCAGGCGATGAGTGCTTTCGAGCATTACGTCAACGCGAAGTGGCCGCTGCGCGTCTATGCCATCGAGCCGGTTATCGCCCAGCAGAACGTCGCCGACGCCTACAGCCGCCGGACCCAGACCGCCCTCGACCTTGTCGGCTCGAGCCTGGCCGGTCCCACCCGGGCGATCGCCGGACTCACGACCGACCGGCGCTCCGCGGATGATGAAACGGCCATTCGCTTGAACCCCACCATGGTCGGCTTCGGCGCCGGCCCGAGTACGTTCGGCTGGGTCTTCTACCCGAGGATCCAGAGCCGGAGAGGCCGTGACGGTCAACTCCTGACCGACGTCGCGCTTCTGCTCAACGGCCGCTTGCCCAACCCGATCGGCGACGATCAGAGCATCGAGCCGGGCCAGCGGGAATGCACGGCGCTGATCGAGATGCCCAATTTCATCCCCAAGATCGAGTTCGTCACCGTGGCCAACTGGTTCCGCACCAGCGAGGTGGGCGATGGCCAGAGGTCGGACCTGGAGAAAGCCTCGGTCCTGGGCCGTAAGCTCGTCGCGGCGGAAAGTGCCCTCAATCGGGCCAAGGTGGAAGGGCAATATCGCCCGGAGGAATACCTGATCGCCACGGAGCGTCTCGAGCAGCTCAAGGACATGATGCCCACTCAGCGCATGGTCGTGCGGGTTCCCAGCAGCGGCGACGCCAACGATTCACGGATCTTCTGCTCACTGGGCTTGCAACTTCGTCCCTCGCTAGTCGGCTGGCATGGCCGGCCGCCCGAACAGGGAGTGGAGTCGACTCTCTTCGTGGAAGGGAGAAACTTCAGCGTTCACGATACCCACGTGATCGCGGGCGGAAGACCGGCCAGGTCCGTGCTCGTCAGTCGCAATTTGCTGGAGGTCACCGTCTCCTGCGACGCCTCTCCAACCCCGAGCGCCGAGGGCAATCCCCTCCTGGGTATCGACGTCGCCACGCCCAATGGCGTCTCGAACCACCTCCTGATCAAGATGATCGCGGCTGATCCCCTGCGAAAACGGGAGCCGACCGATTCGGTCGGAGCGAAGATCAGGCAGGATAAAGCCGAGGCCAAGAAGGTTGCCCTCGGCAAAACAGACACCAGGCCGGAGCGACCGAACCCCTGATCGCCCTGGCGCAATCCGAGCACTCGATCCACGGCGGACGCCGCCCGGATCGATGGAATGAGACATGACCTGCTATCCTCTTTGAGCCAGCACGGCGCGTGCGGGGCCGGTCCCACCAACAATCAGCAGCGTGGCCGACTCGGCGCCGCGGGGCCTCAACTGCGAGCGGAGGGCTTCCGGCGCGACGTCCGCCCCGCGGACCTTGATCTCCAGAGTCCCGACGCGGTGCCGTTCGATCATCCGACGCAAATGCTTCAGGTCCATCGGCGCAACGTCGCGCACGGTGAAAGCGCTCAAGAACGGCGTTGCGACGAGGACGGCCGCGGTCAGGTAGTCGACCCCGCCGGCAACACGGCAGAGCCCGTGTGCCCGGGCGTACCCATCGACCAGCCCGGCGCGGATAAGTGCGGGGTCGGGATCGTAGATCCAATTCGAGAGCGGAGAGATCGGAACGGGACCGGGCCTCCCGATGTCGCGGTCAGTCCAGGTGACGCCCTCGGGTAGCCGAGTCGCCCGCCGCCGGCAACCGGCCAACTCGCCGAACCAGACGGTTGCCTCCTTGCACTCGCCGCGGAGACTGATCAGCTCGATTTCATACCCAGGTCCGGGTAAGTGCCTCGCGAAGTCGCTGGCCGGGCTGAGCTTGATCGCCCCGCCAGGGACCCTTCGGACGATCGACTCCCACGCCGAGCGGCCAGGCGCGTAATCCTCGAGCGCACGGGCGCGGCGATTGCGGCCAGCCCGGCGGTCCGGGTCGAGATGGACCCATGCCCCTCGAGGGATCGTGAAGGTTTCCGCCCGGGCCTGCACCGCAAGGACCCGATCACCGACATCGTAGACCGCGGCGTTCCAGCCGATCCGCCGGCACATCCCGGGATCGAGATCCACCGTCAAAACCTGCGATCGCGCAGCCGGCGCGATTGCATCGCCACCGATCCCCGCGCAGAGATCCACGACGAGCGTACCCGACTCGAACCGCCTGGCCTTGTGCCGGGCGACCGGCTCGGCGGTCGCCTGCTCGAGACCGGTCGCCTCGACCCACATCCGCGCCCGCGCTCGAACTTCGCGACCGCCTTCTTCTGCGCGATCGACAATCGGACAGCGGCGGCCACAACCCCAGGCGCGGCCCGTTTTCGGAACCGAGACACGTCCGCCGGGCCAATCGCTCGGACGGATGCGACCTCGTCGAGCAACCGGCGCCCCGCGTCGGTCGTCAGCACCCAGAACTCTTCGTCGACGGCCGAATCGTACTGGACTCGTAGCTCGGTGGGTTCAGGGCTAGAATGAGAGCGTCGTTGCATGCGAACCCAATCAGGATGGAGATGATCTTGTCAGAACACCGCGAATGCCGGATACCCGAGGTTCCCCCCATTGTGCGCGAGCCGTTCCATCTGGGCCAACGGCGGATCGCTTCTCGCTTCTTCCTGGCCCCGCTGGCCGGTTACACGAGCCTGGCGTTCCGGCTGGCCGTGCGCGGATGCGGGGGCCTGGGCCTGGCGACGACGGACCTGGTCAACGCCCGGTCGCTGATCGAGGGTCGCCGCCGCGCACTCGAGCTGTCCGAGACCTGCGACGCAGATCGTCCGCTGTCGATCCAGATCTACGGGGCCATCGCGGCCGAGATGGCCCCAGCGGCCCGATGGGTGGAAGCGCAAGGAGTTACGGCCGTCGATATCAACATGGGCTGCCCCGTACGTAAGGTGGTCAAGGGGGGCGGCGGCTCGGCCTTGATGTGCGAGATGGATCGCGCCGTGGACCTGGTCGGCGCGGTCGTGAGAGCCGTCCAGATCCCGGTGACGGTGAAGATGCGCCTGGGCTGGGATGACGAATCGCTGACAGCGCCCGGCCTGGCCCGCGCCTTCGAGCAGGCCGGCGTGGCGGGCGTGATCATCCACGGCCGGACCCGGCAGCAAGGTTTCAAGGGCTCGGTCAATCGCGGGGATCCGTGCGGTGGTCGAGGCCGTTGACCGGATCCCGGTCATCGCCAACGGCGATATCCGGACGATCGCCGACGCGGCGCGGACGTTCGTCGAGACCGGCTGTGCAGCCGTCTCGATCGGACGAGGGGCCCTGGCCAATCCCTTCTTCTTCCGGCAGCTCGACTGCTGGAGCCGCACCGGCCACCCCGGGGTGGATCCATCCTACGAGGAACGGGTTGACCTCATGTGCGAGCACTTCCACGGACTGGTCACCCGCCGCGGCGAGCGGTTCGGCTGCCTGCAATTCCGCAAGATCCTCAAGTGGTATTTCCACTTCACGCGCATGCCCCGCCCGCTCTACCGCCAGTTGCTCAACCTCTCCAGCCCGGCGCTCTTCGACGAGGTCGTCGCGATTGCCCGAATGGAAGGCCCCGATTCGCCGCTGCCCAGCCATTACGACGCCGAGATCCCGGTGCCCTCGGGCGCGATCGACAAGTGGTAAACGGCGCGTCGGGCTCGGATTTACACCCGAGTATGAAGGGCTCTATTGAGCATCGATCCTCGTTGACCCCGGATAGGACAGGCCATCGAGAAGTTCACGTCTCCGGCGGAATGCATCGATTCGCGAGGCGGCCTCCCGGCCCTCTTCCGTGTCGGGGGCCTCGCGAGCGATCCTGGCGTAGAACTTCAGCGCGCTATTAATCTTGCCACTCTTCTCCAGGTTTCGGGCGACTTGCAATCGCACGCGGGCGAGCCTCGCCGCCTCTTGGGCGCGCAGACGCTCGTGATCGTCACGTCGTTGCCGCTCGCCACGGGCCACGGCCTCCGCCCATCGCCGCCGGACGAGGCTCTCGGGAGTGCGCTCCTCCTCGAGCTCGAACTGGTACTCCATCTCGGCCGCAAGCAAAACTCCCGGCTCGGCGGTGGCCGAGGGAGCGACCAGCGATTTCAGGAACTCCTCGACATGGAACCGATCCTCTGCGGTGAGGGCGAAGAACCGTCGAGTCGAACGCGTGAGCCTGCCCGCCGTGCAGCGCGACCGCCTCTTCCAGGTCCTCTGCCCGCCCATCGTGGAGGTAGGGCCCGGAATCGCGATAGCCCCACAGCGGCGGGGTGCGCCACTCCTGGGGACTCGCCCCTCCGGGTGAGCTGGGACCCTCGGTCCCGTAGTAGCTGCCGGAATCGCCCAAGCTCGGGCCCAGATCGTGCAGCAGCAGGTCGCTGTAGATCCCCCGAACGTTGCCGAGGGTCGGGACGTGGCAATCGGCGCAGCCCACGTCGGCGAAGAGGCGGCGACCCTCCCGGATGCCTTGAGTGCCGTGCGGGCCGGACGGATCGATCGCGACCGGCGCGGGCAGGGTCCGGAGATAGGCCACCAGGTCGTCACACTCCGCATCGGTCATGTCCAGTCCCTTGGCCTTCTGGGAGGGAGCCAGCGGCGAGGCGGCCTGCGAATGGCCGGGGACCTCAAGGCCGAGCTCGTTGGCACACGCGGCGCGGATGAACTCTGCGAGGCTGGCGATCTGCGCCTTCCAGCCAAACCGGCCGACGCGGCCGTCCGGAGTACGACTGATCTTGCCCCGCACCTCGGCAGGCTGGTTCGCCGCCACCGCGGCCAGCACCTTGGACGAAATCACGTCGATTCGACCTGCGCCGAAGAGGGGAGGGGTATTCCGTTGCGAAACGGTGAGGTTGACGCCATCCACCGGCCGGAGGCTGATCGATCGGTCGTGCAGCCGCTGACCTGGTGTTGTCTGCTGCTGCAAGCCTCGGATTCGAGCCTCGACGAGATCCTCGTCGACGTTCTTGGGACGGTTGGGCGAGTCGTCGGGGCCGGAGTCGTAGAACTGTCTCCGCCATGACCCATACCGGGGATCCGTCCCATATCGGTGGAGGACCGTGCTGCGACCGCTGCGAAATCCGGGATGGATCTGATCCAGGTCCTTGGCCTTGTCCTGGCTCGTGAGACTCGCCGTGACGAGGACCACGTTCTTGTTCCCGGGACCGGCGCCGCCGGGTGCGCCCTGGCCATGACAGGCCACGCACGAGGTCTCGTTGTAGACGGGTCCCAGACCGTCGCCACCGTGGCTCCTGGGATCATTCGGCGCCCAGTCCTTGGCGAAGAGCACCTTGCCGCGCGCCGCGCGGGTTACCGGTTTGCTCTGGGGACTGCGCCCATCCTCGCCGATCTTCGCCTCCCCTTTTCGATCGGAGGGGAAGAGGTGATCGAGCAGAGTCAGGGCGGACTTGAGTCGGTCTGCCGCGTCGGGGATGGGGTTGTGTTGAGCGGCAGCGGCTGGAGGGGCCGGAACTTGCGGGGGCGGAGTCTCGTCCATCGGCTGGAGCGCGGCTTGCACCGGCGCGGCCAGGACCGGTGTTTCGGGTCGCGCGCCCACCCAACCGAACGTCGCGACGATCGCGACGGCCAACACCAGACTGGCCGCCAGCTTGAGGGGGGCCAGGGCCATGCTCCTGAGGACCCCTTCGGTCAGGGCGATGACCCCCATCGAGACCAAACCGTTCGCCGCGGCCTTGCTCGCCGCGAACCGCGTCGCGGCATGGACGGTGGCCGTGACCAGCCTCAATGGCACCCACGCTGAAGCCGCTTCCTTGCCGAAGAGTGCGCCGATCAGTCCAGCCGTGGGGGCCAGACCCCGTTGAGTCAGCCTCAGGCGGAGCCGCTCCCGCGCCCGTTTCAGCCGTATGCCGATCGTGCTCACCGGGCAGCGCAGTCGCAGTGCTGCCTCATGATACCTCAGGCCCTCCAGCTCGCAGAGAACAACGGGGACGCGATATCGTTCGGGCAATCGGGACACCTCCTCGTGCAGGGCCTCGAGCTCCTCGCGAGAGATCAATGGCGACTCGGGTCGCTCGACGTCACCGATCGGTTCAACCCCCATATCCTCCCCTCCGGAGATCTCGCGTCGCCGCTTGCGCTCGTTCCGTATCCGCGCCGTCCGCGCCGTCCGCAAGGCCACGCCATAAAGCCAATGCCCCAGCAACTCCGGCCTGCGAATCGATCCGGCTCTCCGCGCCAGGATCAAGAACGTGGCCTGGAAGGCGTCCTCGGCGGTATGCCAGTCGCCCAGGACCTGCCGGCAAACGCGCAGCACCATCGGCCCGTGGCGGCGGACCAAGGCCGTAAACGCGATCTCGGCTAACTCGTCGCGATGGGCGGTGAACCGCCCCAGCAGTTGACCGTCGCTCACTCCCGCAACTGTTCCTGCATCCACGACCGCTTGGGGTCGATTCAGGACGGCTTCAGATTGCCCGTTCGCCATGATGTGTCCCTCCGGAATGCGCTTGGCCTATCCGTAATACTACTGTCAGGGCGAGGCCGCATTGTTTCAGTTTTCGACGGCCGAGTTGCTTGAGCGGTTCCCGTCTATCCCGCGCGCGATGTCTGTGGATGTGCCGCCGGCCTCGGTAGGGTCGGTCGCCGAGTGTGATTGATCCGGACGACCTGGAAGCGCCTCGACGAGCAACTCCTGCGCTGGTCCGCAAGAGAATCCTGACTCATCCTACCCCGTAAGACGTACCGTCACACCGAGGATTTCGACTCGGGCGCCTCGTGGCCGCGGTCGTCGATGACGATGTTCGCCTCGATCGGATTCGTCCCGATCGTCAACGGGTGTTCGACAGGCTTCGGTTTCTCTGCTCGGCGAGCCTACTCGAAGGAGGCCTGCCTCGCGCGGTGAGCCCGGCAATCTCGCGAGGGCGAGGCCCTCCCGGCCGCCGATTGGCCGGAGAAGGCGGCCGCAGTAGAATAGCGGTTCGCCTCGTGGCAAATCGAGGTCGTCTTCAGCCGATCGGCAGGTTGGATCATGAGCGCCGAGACGCCAGACTCGATGAACGCTCGTCATGCTTCGACGGCCGCGACGTCGCCTGGGCCCGGGACACTCGGCGTTGTCAAGTATCGGCTGCCGGCCAACGACCCGGGCAAGCCCGCTCACCCCACGGCGCCGACCTCAGCCCGGCCCTGTCGGCGCCGAGATTCCGAGGACCTCGGGAGCCGGTGAGGAGGCCCCATGGCCGAGACGTCCGCCACGCTACTGCAACGGCTGAACGATCGCTCGGATTCCGTCGCGTGGCGGCGACTGGTGGACCTCTACACCCCCCTGATCAGCTCCTGGCTCCGTCGCCAGGGCGTCTCGGCCGACGACGCGGAGGATCTCACTCAGGAGGTCCTCGAGATCGTCGTCCGCGAGGTTTCTCGTTTCCAGCACAACGGCCGCGTCGGGGCGTTCCGGACCTGGCTGCGGACGATCACGATCAACTGCCTCCGCCAATCCTGGCGGTCTCGACGCGCTCGAACTCGGACGACCCACCCCCCGGACCTCGACTCGGCGCTCGATCAACTGGAGGACCCGGCCAGCAACCTGAGCCGTCGCTGGGATCGGGAGCACGACGAGTTCGTCCTGCAACGCCTCCTGGGCCTGATCGAGCCCGAGTTCCGGCCGGTCACCTGGCAAGCGTTCCGAAGGCAGGCCATCGATGGGGCATCGGCCGAAGCCGTCGCGGCCGAGCTGGGCCTGACCGTCAACGCCGTACTGATCGCCAAGTCTCGCGTCCTGAGCCACTTGCGCCGTAATGCCGAAGGGCTCGTTGATTAAATCCTCACGTACTTTGAAAGGATTTCGTCGGGCCGGCATTCTCCAAGTAGGGTGGGCGAAACCCACCAAAGAAATCGCCCGATCTCGGTGGGTTTCACCCACCCGACAAAGGCCCGGAGTCCTTGCGATGACGGATATCGAGGTCCACCCCACGACCAACCGCTTGGCGGCCTATGCGCAGGGCCGACTGGATGCACCGGAGATGGACGAGATCGAGCAACACCTGTCGTCCTGCGACTCGTGTTGCCAGTGGATCCGGGACCAACCGGAGGACGCATTGGTCGAAAAACTCCGCGGTCGCGGCGCGGGCGACGGTGCCGGTGACGGAGGATGAGTCCGCCGTCGAGCCGCCGACGGGCTTCCAGGTCCCGTCGTCGTTCGTCGTCGGTCTCGGTGCCGGGGCTACTCCTCACAATGAGCCGACCGTCGTCGGCCTCCCCAGGGAGCTGAATGACCATCCGCGCTACCGTGTCCTCGCGGCCATCGGCACCGGCGGCATGGGGACCGTCTACCGCGCCGAGCATCGGCTGATGGACCGGCCGGTTGCCCTCAAGGTGATCCGCACTGACTTGCTGGGCAGCGAAGCCCTGGTCGAGCGATTCCGTCGCGAGGTCAAGTCGGCCGCGCGGCTGGCTTCCCATCCGAACATCGTGGCCGCCTACGACGCCGAGCAGGCTGGAGAGACGCACATGCTGGTCATGGAATTCGTCGAAGGGACCGACCTAGCCCGGCTGGTAGATCGCCGCGGACCGCTGCCAATCGGTGAAGCGTGCGAGTACGTCCGCCAGGCGGCCCTGGGGCTCCAGCACGCCTTCGAAGATGGGATGGTCCACCGCGACATCAAGCCGCAGAACCTGATGCGGACGACGCGCGGTCAGGTCAAGATCCTCGACTTCGGCCTGGCCCGGTTCGCCAGCGAGGTCGGCTCGCACGCCGGTATGACCGCCGATGGGATGATCCTGGGTTCGGCCGACTATATTGCTCCCGAGCAGATCGACGATCCGCACGCCGCTGACATCCGCGCCGATGTCTACAGCCTCGGTTGCACGCTCTACTTCCTCCTGGCCGGCTTCCCTCCGTTCCCTGACCGCAGCCTGATCCAAAAGCTGATGGCTCACAGCAAGAGGACACCGCGGCCGCTCCCGGAACTCCGCGCCGATGTGCCCCCGGCGCTGGCCCAGGTCGTCGAGCGGATGATGGCCAAGGATCCGGCGCGGCGGTTTCAGACGCCGGACGAAGCGGTACAGGCGTTGGCCCCATTCGCCGACACACGGGCCGCTGCGACGGGGCTCGACGCACGGGCACCGGCCGAAGCGCGCGCCTTGCCGGCGACGTGGCAATCGTCCGCCTCCATGGTGGGAGAGCAGAAGCCATCGGAACAGGCAACCCGCTCGGCGCCACGCCCGCGGCGGCCGTGGGTGTGGATCGCGGCGGCCCTGGCCTTGCTGCCCATCGTCGTGGTGTCTCTGGCCTTGATCTTCTATCAGGTCTTGAGCATCCGGACGCCCACCGGCGAACTGGTCATCGAGTCCGAGGGATCCCAACATCGAAGTGATCGTCAATCAGGGCGGTCAACAGGTGACAATCGTTGACCCGAAGACCAGCAATCGCATCGAGCTGAAGGCCGGCCTTTACGAATTACAACTGGCCGGCGGGGGTGGTGGCCTCAAGCTCTCGACCGACCGCTTCGCGCTGAAGCGAGGGGACAAGACAGTTGTCACCGTACGGCGCCAGGCGACGGTACCCGCCACGCCACAGGGGCCGTACGGCGTGGCCGACCCCGAGGTGACGGACGACGGCGTGATCAGGCGGGGGTTTTTCATGAGCCCGCATGACCTCCTCAACAACGCATTCCTGCTGCCCGACGGCCGCCACGTCCTTTATTCGACCGGCGGCGACTTCCAGAACCGACAATGGCTCCCGGGCACCGACCCCGCCCTCTGGCTCGCCGACTTCACCAGCATGAATAAGATTCCTCGCAAGTACACGGGTCATGACCCGGGAGCGATCTCCCTGGCACTTTCGCGTACCGGACGTCAGGCGCTCACGGCGAGTGAGGATAAAACCCTGCGTCTCTGGGATCTGGAGACCGGCGATTCCCGGCTGATTCGACGCGAGGAGAGCAGCCTCGGCTCGGTCGTTTTCGCTCCCGATGCGCCGCATGCGGCCTACGTCTGCGGGATGTCGATCCACCTCTGCGACCTGTTGACGGGCGAGGAGCTGATGACCTTTCGCGGACACGAGTCAGGGATCGCGAAAATCGCCTTCTGCGCGGACGGCCGTCGCATCGTGTCTGGCAGCGGCGATAAGACGATCCGCGTCTGGGACGTGAAGACGGGAAAAGAGATCCGGCGGATGACTCACGGCAAGGGCGTGACCGATCTGGCCCTATTCCCGGACGACCGCCGTGTCCTGGCGACCAGTGGGGACGGGCCGATCGTCTGGGATCTGGAGACCGGCCAGCAACTGCGCCGGATCTCCCTGACCGTTGCGAGTGCCCCCGACCTGGCCGCAGTGTCACGGGTGATCGAAGAGCCACTACGCCGGATCTCTCTCAACGTTTCGTGTGTCGCGGTCTCTCCCGATGGCCGACGTGCGCTGTTTGGTGAGGACACCGCCGTGTGGCTCTGGGACCTGGAGAGGGGCGAGAAGATTGACCGATGGTATAGCCATATGAGCTTGGTATGGCGCGTTGCGTTCTCGCCCGACGGCCAACGCGCCGTGTCTACGTCGTTCGACAGGACCGTCCGGATCTGGGCGATGCCACCCATCGAGAAGCCACTGAAACAGGCCCCGCAACCCAAGCCGCCCGCGGTCACCTCGAAGGGGCCCCGGCCGGACGGGGTGATCTCGCCCCGGACCCGAGCCATCCTGGCCACGCTCGAAGAAACCGTCCCGATGGGCTTTGCCAACGAGACGCCGTTGGACAACGTCCTGATCTACATCAAGCAGGCTACCTTCAAGGGGAAAAAGCCGACCGACCCGGGCCTCCCGATCTACGTCGCCCCGCTCGGACTCCAGGAAGCCGGGCAGACCCTGACATCGACGGTCCAAATGAACGTGATAGGCGCCCCCTTGAAGATCACACTCCCGCAGATCCTCGGTCAACTGGGCCTGGCCTACCTCGTCAAGGATGACGTGTTGATCATCAGCTCGCCCAAGGGCATCGACCGGGAACGGAACGAGACGGCGAGCGCGGCCGCTGACTCATCGCCAGGGACCAAGAGGGTGCTGGCCAAGCTCGAACAGCCCATCTCCATGTCTTTCGCCGGTGCGACGCCGCTGGACGATGTGCTCACATACATCAAGTATCAGATCGCCACCCCCGAATCCGACGGCATCCCCATCCATGTGGACCCGCTCGGCCTCAAGGAAGCCGGGCGGTCGATGACCTCGACTGTGAGCATCGACCTGGACGGTGTGCCGCTCAAGACGACCTTGAGGCTGATGCTCAAGCAGCTTGGTCTGGCTTATACTGTCAAGGATGGCTTGCTGATCATCAGCTCCGCCGAGGGCATTCGGAAGCCGACAGGACGAGCTGACGAGAGGCATCCCTGAGGTGATCACGGCCCATCAGGACGCCGGCGATCGCACAGAGCACCCTGTTCCCTGACACCTGACGCTCCTCGACGCGGCCCGACGGTCGTGACTCCGGAACGCTCAAGGGAGGTCCCGTGATGACGATTCACATTCCGCAAGACCTCGCACGCTTGATCGAAGATGCGGTACGCACGGGCCAGTACGACAGCGAAGTGGATGTCATCCGTGATGCCCTGCTCCGGCTCCGTCAAGCCATGGAGACGACGGCGGCGACCACCGATAACGTCGGTGAGCCGGTCGTTCGGGAGAAGCCGCTCACCAAGCAGACGCTGCTGCGCCACCTGACGGAAATCGGCCTGGTAGACCACTCGTCCGATACCAGCTCCAAATCGGACGATGCCGACGTGCCGTCGATCGGCGATGAGGACGAAGTCATCTCCGAGGTGGTCATCCGCGAGCGCCTCATCGAGTGGCTGACTGGGTTCCTTTGAAATGGCAACGGGCCGACCGGACGTCTCACGCCCAGACCCCGGCGTGGGCGGAGACTGCACTCCAGCAGACGGCGGCGAGTCTTCGGGTGCCGAGAGCCCCCGCCCAACGGCTACCAACCCGGGTCACTCGGGGCTGCCACGATCGATGGCACGACTCCGCCTTGGTTGGACATAACACCCTTGTCCGGTCTGTGTTCTTCATGAGGCGGTCAGTGTCGACCGTTGCCGGAATCCGGCGCACGTTCGAGCCGGCGTCGAGTGGTGCCCTCTCGTACGGAGATCGAACGCGATGTACAAAGGGGATACGACGTGGCGGTCCGGATCCGAATCGACGAAGGAGAATCTCCGATGATTGGCGCGAACCTGATCGTCCTCGCTCTGCTGGGGCAACAGGCCGACCCTTCGCGCGACGCGGCCGCGCTGATGGAGAAGCTTGGCTCGGCGAGCTACGCCGAGCGCGAAGCCACGAAGTCGCTCGAGAACCTCGGCGCCAAGGCCCTACCCGCGCTGCGGTCCGCGCTCAAATCCAAGGATGCCGAGGTCCGTACGCGGGCCAGGGCCCTGATCAACAAGATCGAGGGCAACCTCCTGATTCAGGAAACCCCGGTCCGCCTCGACTTCCAGGACGCCACTCTTGACGAGATCGTCCAATCGCTCAGCAAACAGGCGGGGTTCGAAGTCAAGGTCGGCCAAACAGCGCCCGACTCCGGGGCCCGGCGCATCACGCTCCGCGAGTCGCAACCGGTCCCCTTCTGGAAGGCGATCGACCGGCTTTGCGAGGCCGGTCAGCTCACCGCTCACTCTCAATTCATGGGCCCGCGGGGTCCGGGCGCACCACAACCGAGTTTGGTCTTGTCATACTATCCGGCTGCCGTGACCCAGCCGAGCGATAACCACGGCTCTTTCCGTTTCCATGTGATATCACTTTCCTATCAGAGCAATATCCTTTTCCAGTCGGGCCTTCGATGGTTGGCCAGCTTCGCCCCGGCACCCGAGGGATCGCTCCCGTGGCCAGGAAAAAAGGGGCTCTCCCACGCGTAGACCCATTGCCCGCGGGTGCCGAGGGGCCGGCTGAGGCGCAGAAGGTCGCGGCCGCCCCCGCCCGAATCGTCCAGTTCCACGCCCAACTGGGGATCGTCCCCGAGCCGCGCATGACGTTGAGCGAGGCCGGTAACCTCAAGCTTCTCGAAGCCGTTCGACGAACTGGGGCACTCGCTTATGACCGCCGCGAGCGACGAGGAACGCCCCTTTGGTTCACCACGAATGATGGGAGCCGCCATCATGGCCGGGATGGGGGGGACCACAGCAAACCTCAACATCCCGCTGCACCGGCCCGAGGCACCCGGGAAGCTCATCAAGACGCTGCGCGGTACGGTCGAAGTCTCAGTCTCGGCGCTGCGACCGAATCCGCTCGTCATCCCCCTGGAAGGCGCCGCGGGCAAGACCTTCCAGAACGACGAGCGGCGCGTCGTCGTCCATTCAATCGACACCGATCCCATGAGGAGGCAGGTGGTCATCGAGCTGACGATCGACGACCTGGACGAGCTTTTCCCCGGGGAACCAATCAACGGCCTGGGATTCGGCGGGCGCCCCCAGATGATGGGCCGAGGCATGGGACCACGATTCGGAACCGATCCATCGCAGTGGCCCATCCAGATTCTCACATCGACAGGCCAGAGCAGCTTTTACCAGACCTCGATCGATCAGGATTCCGGACACGTGACCTTCCGGTTCCCCCAGATGCCTCAACTGGGCGAGGCCAAGGAAATCCGGATCTCGAGCATCGTCCGCGCCGGGGCGAAAATCCCCTTCGAATTCCATGACCTTCCCATGCCTTGAGGGTCCTGTCCGCTCATGGCGAAGGGAGGTCGGGCTAGAACCTTTGCAACCCGCATCGCCGTTCAATAAACCCGATAGACCTGACCGGTCTGGAGCCCTTCGACACTCCGGCTGTAGGCCAGCGCGGCGCGGGCGGCAGGAACGGCCTCGAAGCCGCGGAAGAACGCCCCGAACTTCGGCAGCGACTCGACCAGGATGCTCGGGCTGACGAGGTTGATCCGAAGGCCGCGGGTCAGCTCGATCGCCGCGGCGCGGACGAACCCCTCGAGGGCGCAGTTGACCATGCTCGCCGACGAGCCCGCGGCGATCGGCTGATCGGCGAGGATACCCGAGGTCAAGGTGATCGAGCCGCCGTCTGCCAGGTGCTCGCGCGCGGCCAGGGCCAGATTGACCTGGCCCAGGAGCTTGTTCGTCAGGCCGAGCGTGTAGGCCGACTCGCCGATCCCGGCCGGATGGATCGCCGACAGCGGGGCGAAGGCGACCTCGCCGGCCGTGCAGACGACGGCGTCGAGCCGGCCCACCTTGACGAGCGCGTCGCGGATGCTCGCCGCGTCCGAGAGATCCAGCCGGACATCTCCGGACTTGCGGCCCGCGGCGAGGATGTGATGCCGCGTGCCGAGCTCGGCCGCCACGGCTCGGCCCAGAGTTCCCCCGCGCCGACGAGAAAGATCCGCATCCGAACCGATGGACTGCCTGACATCATTCCCCTTTCGTCAGGGATCGAGTATCCCTCTGAACTGTCGAGCGATCCCGGCGGTTCTGGATCCGCCGTGGGAGAGCACGTCCATGTCTCGCTCGGCTTTCCAGCGTATCACTGAGGCATGGCCGAACCAAGCAGCTTCTCGGCGGCTGGGATGGGATCGAGCTGTGCGGCGTGAGTCGAGAAGGGCGCTCGGGCGCGCCTGGCACGGATCCGATCGCCCGCATCGGCCGCTACGAGCTGCATGCGATGATCGGCGATGGCGCGTTCGGCGTCGTCTACCGAACGTGGGACACAATCCTCAATCGAGCCGTGGCCTTGAAGCGTCCCCGGCCCGGGGCGATCGCCGGGCGCGAGGACATCGAGGGGTTCCTCCGCGAGGCCCGGAATGCCCCGACACTCCGCCATCCGCAGATCGTCAGGGTCCACGATGCCGGCCAGGTCGATCGGCTCATCCAGTTGAATCCGACCGTCGTGGCCTATCGGATGAGATTGCGAGAATGTCACGAGGCGGCCGCGCTGATCCGTGAACGCCAGGCGATCCGGTCCGGGAATCCCGCCGGTCCTTCAACGTGACGGTACAGCACGCCGCCGCCATGGCTCTCCTCCCCGGTCAATCGGTTCCGCTCGCCCTGATCGGCAGGGAATCTCGACGGTGTATTGCTGCGGCACTCGCCGCCGCGAATGAAGCCGCACGCCTCCTGGTTCGGAACGCTGATCTTGTCCAGGCACGACCGGGAGCGGCCCGGTGGCTGGAGCGCCTTGATCGTGTGACAAGGCGTGCGGGCCCGAGACACGTCCCGCGAAGTCCTCGCTTACTTTCGGACGATCCTGTCGCGAACCCAGGCGACGAACTCCTCCCGATCCAACTCGCTGGCCGCCAGGCGCAGGAAAACCGACTCCCGATCGTCGATCGTGGCCTTGATCGTATGGCCATTGCGGCTGAGGAACATCATCATGGACACGTAGCCCGTGCGCTTGTTGCCGTCCGCGAAGGGATGGTTCATTACCAGGGAGAATGCCAGCGCCGCCGCCTTGTCGGCCAGCTCCGGGTACAGATCTGTGCCACCAAAGCCGGCGCGCGGCTGGGCGACCGCAGAATCGAGTAGGCCCAAATCCCGCACGCCCGTATCACCACCGGACTGCTCGATCACACGGCCATGGATCCGGAGCACATGCTTGACCTTGAGGTACTTCATCGTGCGAGACGGCGCAGTAGCTCGGCGTCCCTCTCGAGCAGAGCGTCGAGTTCCGCCTCAAAGGTCGCCTCGTCCTCATCATCCTCCTGTTCCTCGAGAGGGACATCGGCGCCGCTATGATACTGAATCAGCGGGTCGAACTCCGCACGATGCTCTCGGGCGTAGGCGAACGCCAGTTCGAGCCCCTGAGGGGTCAAACTGGGGAATGCCCCGATCGTCGCGGTGGGACTGGATCCGGCGCGTCGGCCCATTTCCAGCCGCCAGACCGGGACGTCGCACCCTTCCACGTAGGCCACGCCGTCGCGATAGATCAGCCGGGGGCCGTCCGTCTGGCCCTCGGAACTCCCGCTCACGGCCGGATCGTTCATGGGCGACTCACCATCAGGGCAAGACATCATCGGCGCAGCCGCGCCGGCCTCGTCCGGCTTGCCGTGCACGGCCCGGAACTCCTCGGACGGTACCTTCATCTCGTCCGCTTCGGCCTTGCTCGTCTTCTCGCATCCAGGGTCAGCCATTTTCACCTCCTCGTTCATCCTAGGCTGGTGCCGGGATCGAGGCAAGGGCGACCGCGGCTCGGACGATGCCGCGCCCAGCCCGGGAAAACCGCGCCTTCAGCGCTTCAGAGATGCTCTTCAGGAAGATGGCTCGAGGGTCGCCAGGCCGGCCGCGTTGGACCCCGTGGGCCGGCTGGTTTCCGGGCGCGGGCTCTTGAACCGGGTGCGTTCGAGTCCGTACTTCTGAAGCTTCTGGGTCACGCTGCGTCGGGACAGGCCGCTATGCCGCGCGCAACGCGCGACGTTCCCCTTGTACTGGGAGAGGAGCCGTACGAAGTATTCGCGCTCGACCTGTCCAATGAGCTCGCAGGTTAAGTCGGGCAGCGCGCGATCGACATCGATCAGAGAGCTGCCGCGGGCGGGGGCGGACAGGCGCGGGGCGACCGACTCGGGCAGGTCGTCGCGGCGGACCATCGAGCCGTCGGCCAGGGCCACCGCCGCCTTGATGGCGTTTTCCAGCTCGCGGATGTTCCCCGGCCAGTTGTGCCGCAACAGGGCCTGCATCGCGTCCGAGGCGATCTCGGTCACCGCCGTTCCGTTGGGCGATCGATGTTGTTGCAGGAAGTGCATGGCCAGGAGCGGGATGTCCTCGGTCCGCTCTCGAAGCGGCGGCAGGTCGATTCGGATCACGTTGAGCCGGTAGAAGAGATCGGCCCGGAACCGGCCCTTGCGGACCTCCTCCTCCAGGATCTTGTGGCTGGCCGCGATGATGCGGACCTGGACCTGGATCGTCTCGGTCCCACCGACGCGCTCGAACCGGCCGGTCTGGAGCACGCGCAACAGCTTCGCCTGGAGCGCGGGTGGAATGTCGCCGGCCTCGTCGAGCAGGAGCGCTCCACCGTTGGCGACCTCGAACCGGCCGATCTTCCGCCGCTCGGCTCCCGTGAAGGCTCCCCGCTCGTGTCCGAACAATTCGCTTTCGAGCAAGGCATCGTTCAAGACGGCACAGTTCAGCGCGACGAATGGGCCGGCTCGGCGCGAATCGGCGGCATGGATGGCGCGGGCCACCAACTCCTTGCCCGTTCCCGTCTCCCCCTGGATCAAGACCGTCGAGCCCAGCGGCCCAACCTGCTCGATCAGTTCGAAGACCTTACGAAGCTTCGGACTCTTGGACACCATCTTGTGGAATTGGTAGCTCTCGCCCGGTTGCTTGCGGAGCTGCTCCAGCTCGTCGATCAGCTCGCGACGATCCAGGATTCGCTTGACGAGGAACCGGAGCTGTTCGGGATCGTAGGGCTTGGTGATGAAATCGTCGGCCCCGGCTTTCATGGCCCACAGCGCCTCGGTCGGCTCGCCGAACGCCGTCAACACGATCATCCCGACAGGGAGCCGTCCCTCGCGCACGCGGGTTAGCAGGTCCAGCCCGTTCAGCTCGGGCATCCGCATGTCGGTGATCACGAGATGATACTTGTTGACCTGGAGCTCATCCCAGGCCGCGCGGCCGTCGGAGACCGTCTCCACTTCGAAGCCGTCGATTTCGAGGACTTTGCGAAGGTGATTGCGATTCAACTCCATGTCGTTGACGACGAGGATGCGGCGTTTCATGCGGTTCAACCATCCTTGTTCCGAGAGCATCAAACGAGAGAAACAGGACTTCCGAAGCTCGTCCTCGGGCGCGGGCGTCAAGGACCGGGCCGGAGCGAACGCCGGCTCATCGCAGCGGGGACTCGGTCTGCCCGTCGGGCGATTCCGGCCGTGGGGTCGTCGAACCATCCGGGCGGTCGGATGCGTTCGTCGGGGAGGCGGATTCCGGTGCAACGGGGCGGGCCGGGATCGTTCGGCGCGGGACCATCCGCTCGCGGACCGGGAACCGTCCCCGTGGGAGATCACGCCGGGTTTCCAGCAGCGGACCGCGCCGTCGGATCGATCCCAACAGTCCCGCCGGGTCTGGCATCGCTCGCGGCCGGACTTTCACGTCCGACCGCCGGCCCAGCCTCTCGATGGTCAGGGTCAGCTCCTCACCGATGGGCACGAACTCGATCAGGTCCTGAAGGGTGGCGATCCCATCGATCGGCCGGCCACGGACCTGGATGAGGACGTCTCCCGCGCGAAGGCCGGCCTCGGCCGCCGGACCACCCGCCTCGACGCCGCCAATCACCACGCCGACGGGCAAATCTCGGCCGGTCGTCGTCGACGGGTCAACCGGCTTGATCTGGACTCCGATGTACGCCCGCCGCACCCGACCGAACCGGGCGAGATCTGCGGCAATCCTCCGCGCACGATCGCCGGAGATCGCGTACCCCATCCCTTCCAGGCCATCACGTCGTCTCCCCCCCACCTGGTTGATCCCGACCACGTCCCCATTCAGATTGACGAGCGGTCCTCCCGAGTTGACCGGAGTCATCACGGCGTCGGTCTCGATCATCGACTCACCGCCGATCCGTCGCCGCGCGCTGACGATCCCCGCGGACATCATCGGCGCGGAGCCGCCCGGCTGGCCCAAGGCAAGCACCCAATCCGCCGGCTCGAGGGTGTTGGCATCGCCCCAGGAGACCTGAGTCAGGCCCAAGCCCTGGGGATCCACGACCAGGAGGGCCAGATCGCTCCGAGGGTCGCGCCGGATCTCGCTGGTGGCGCGCTGCCGGCCGTCAGAAAAGATGACAAGGACCTGGGACGCTCCCCGGAGCGCATGGTCGATCGTGAGGATCCGGCCTTGGTCGGCGTTGACGATGATCCCCGAACACCCCGGTCGGCGGTCGTCGTCTCCGAGCAGTCCGGCCCTTGGCGGCAGTACGATGCCCGGGCCGAATTGGCCCGGGCCAAACGGGATTGGCCGTTCGCCATCCAGCGGCCGGATCGCGACGAGGGCCGGCCGCACGCGCCCGGCCGCCTTCCGGAACCCGGTCGAACAGCGAGACCGCGGGGTCCTGCGCCAGGCCGGCGGCGTCCGTCAGCCCCATGCCTCCCAATCCCAGGACGACCGCGACCCACCTGCGAGCTGCTCGGCGGTTGTCGCTCACGGGAAATGCTCCATCCAGAGGTCAATCCGCTGTCTCGCGGTTGTCGCCTTCCGTGTGCCGGGTGGATCGCCGCGTTCTGGGGCATCCGGTTTGATCCGGCCGCGGCGCTTCAGGGTAACGACTCCTTGGATGAATATAACCCGAGCCCACGCGCCCTCGCAATCGGAACTCACCGAAGGTGCCAGGGCGCTCCGACCAAATCCTGAGCTAGAACCTGGGCTTGGCCGCTTGCTTGGCCGATGGCTGTGCCTTGGCATCGCCAGTGGAAGGGCCCGCGGCAGCCGTTCGAGCATTCTTCTTGGCCTTGGGGTGTTTCTTGGCTTCCAGTTGGAAGGCTTCCTCCAGGATCGCTACGGGGTTGATGAACGGGAGGACCTTCTCGCGGCGCCCGCCGGACAAATGCAGGACGAAGGGCTTGTCGAGCTTGTTGGGTGCGATCTTGTAGACTGCCTTCTGTTCCTTGGCGGTCCCTTCGTGCGCGATGGTCACGAGGGTCAGGCCAGTCACGGGTTTGCTGGGGTCGGCCCAGATCATGCTGATGCGGACGGTATAGTCGCCATCGAAGCCCCTCGGGCAGACGTACACCTCCTCGGGATGAGAGCCGTAGCCGTTCTTGATCACCGAGCCGCCGAAGACGGTCCGAGGCATCTGGAAGCTGGCCGTCACGCCCAACGGTTCGTTGACCGCCAGGTCATAGTCGGCCGACCCGTCCCAGCTCAGGCGGATGAACACATCCCGCGCCTCGGAAGCGGTCAGCTTGGCCAGCAGGGCGTCGGCCTCCTGAGCGCGTCCGTCCTCGCGGAGCGTCTTGGCCAGGGTCTCGGCCTGATTGCGAGACTCGACGCGGAAATAATCGTCCTGGCCGGGCCAGCCGAGCGAGAGCAGCCGATCGATCGTCGCACCCATCCGGCGCGGGTCCTTGGACTTCTGCGCCAGGTTGATCGACATGACCAGCGGTTCCGACCGGTGAGGGACCTTGTCGGCAGTCTCATCCAGCAACGCGCCGATGCGATCGAAATACCCCCTCATGAACAACATGCTGGCAACGCTCAACAGGAAGTTGGGGTTGTGGGACTGCTGCGCCACGTCGGCCGCGTAGTAGAGGGAAGTCTTGACGTCCGCCGGCGATCCGTGATTCATCTCGATCGCGATGGCTAACGCTTCATACATCCAGGTCTCGCGATGCTTGTTTTGGAGGGTCAGATAGGCTCGCAAGGCCGCCTCCACGTCGCGTCTCTTGCCGCTGAGGTTCAAGAGCTCGACGGTCTCGCGTAGCCTCTCGGGCTCGATCTTCTTCTGGTCCTTGGTGCGATAATAATTCATCCAGAATGCAAGCGGGTCGGTGTGGCCACCTGATGCGGTCTTGGCCACGATCGCCTTGCTGCTCTCGATCGGAATCAGATCCTGACCCTTCTCTCCACGCGGGCGGATCAGCGGAGCCATGTCGCGGCCAGCAGCCGAGGACCCCGGCCGGACGAGGGGGCCACCATCGTGCGACTGGCCCAGTGACGACGAAGGGCCAGCCGGCGAAGCGCCGCGCTGGCCCTGCGATTTTGGCGAAGGCTTGGAGGACGGGTTACCTTGAAGCACCTCGGTCAGTTGCTTTTTTTTTGCAGAAAGCCACTGTCGGCGTCATCGGGCACCTGGGGATCGACGGGTAGAATCGACATCATACCACCCATCATTCCACCGCCCATTCCACCGCCGCCCATTCCACCGCCCATTCCACCGCCACCCATACCACCCATTCCACCGCCCATTCCACCGCCACCCATACCACCCATGCCGCCACCCATACCGCCACCGCCACCACCGCCCATCATCAGTGCCATGGGGATGATGGCCAGGTCGGCCACGGGATAGACGCGGATCTCGGTCTGCTTGTCTTCCGAGTCTTCCGACGTGATCATCAGGAACCCATCCTTGACGGTATACGCCAGGCCGAGTTGCTTGAGGATCAGTTTCAGGGTGGTCTTCAGCGGCACGCCCTCCAGGTCGATTTGCACGGTCGAGTTGAGCGACCGCTCCGCCTCTTGCAGGCCCAGCGGATCCACATAGATCGGGATGCCCGTGAAGGTCGGCGTGGTCGTCGCCTGCTTGATGTACTTCAGGACGTCGTCCAGCGGCGTCTCATTGGCGAAGGACATCGAGATCGGCTCGTCGAGCTTCTCCAGGATCTGGCGGGTCTTGGCATCACGGTCGAAGAGGTCCACCGCCCGGCCCCAGCGCTTGATCCGCTTCTCGGAGATAAACCGCCACCAATCGGCGTCGGGGTACTCGATGAATTGATTGTCGGGGAAGGGGACCGAGGCGCGGACGATGTCCTCAGTCGTCATCAGGAAGCGATAGTACTTGAGCTTCTTGAATTGCATTTCCTGGTTGTAGAAGTTCACGGCGTTGGCGACCGCTTCGCCGGCGGCGGGTGCGGGGTTGTTATCGCTGTAGGGCAAGGGAGCCCCGCGCTGCAAGGCATAGGCCTTCTGGGCCAGCAGTCTGGCCTCGTAGAACGGCATGCTCGCGGCCCTGATGTCGCCCAATCCGCCGCTGAAGAGGACGTTGTAGACGCCTTCGCTCATGAGGGTGTCGAACTGGACCATCATGGAGCCGATGGTCTCCTTGTTGCGCTGGAACAGGTTGACGGCGCGGGTGCGTTGCTCGGCGGCGGACTCCAGGCGGAGCTGTTCGGCGCGATCGGCAACGACGCGCTCCTCGGCCTGCTGTGTGGAGATCATCTGCGCCTGGATGCGGCGTTCGAGCTTCCCGCGATCCCCTTCCGGCACCGAGGCGGCGGAGCGGACGACGTTGAGGGTGAGACGGAGGAGGTTCAAGGCGGCCTCGGGCTGACGGGCGTCCATCAACTCGCGGGCGCGCTGGAGCCGTTGTTCGACGTCGTTGGTTAACTGCTGGCGGGCGAGGTTTTCCGAGGCCTGGGTTTGTTCCAGGGTCGCCTGGACATCGGCAGGCGTCGCGGCTGCCGGCTGATCGGCCGCGGGTGCGGCCGGCGGTGTGGCCGGATCCTGCTGCAAGGCGACGCGTACGACCGAGTCCTCAGTTCGCTTGATGTCTTCCAGGCCCTTGGCGGCGGCCTGGTTGGTCGGGTCGAGCTTGAGGGCTTTCTGATAGAACGTTCGGGCCGTCGGAACTGAGCCCTGCACGAGAGCTTGACGGCCTAATTCGATCAATTGCTTGGCGACGGTCGAATCGTCGGCACCGAAGGTTGAAGCACCGGGTAACAGGACGCCACCCAGTATCAGGAACCCGGCACCTCTCCAGAGTCGTGCGATTAGGGACATGGTCGATGCTCTCCGCTAGAAGGAAGTGACCGGCACCAGCACAAGCACCGGCATGGGCGCTCGATGTTCCCTCATACCCAACTTACGGAACAGGATAGTTTCCCACAAGGCCCTCTCCGGCAGGATGTCTCGAATGCCCGATCTCCCATGAATAAAGTGGGTGCAACCCACCGATCTATTTCATCTTTGATCGGCGGGTATTGCCGAGGCGAGGTCAAGGGCACCTACGCGACCGAGACCCCTTGGAGACATCCTCTGAAAAACTGGCAGGGAACGTGCCGGGCCGTGTCCCGCGATCGGTGCGTGTCGCGAGCGTCGAGACGGCACGTGACCTTCGGCGACGGAATCGGGTTCCTCCCCTTCCGAGCAGTGATCATCCCCAATGCGCGAGCCTTGCCGTGGCCACCATCCCATCGCGATCCATTATGCCACATGCTTGCCCGATCAGCCAATCTGCGAAACTGCCGACGACTCAGAGGCCCATCCGAGCATCCACGATCTTTGACAGCGGACTCTCGGTATCCTAGTAGTTATCTGGGTACTGAAGGCCGTGAACAGACCACTCCGGAAGGCCCGTTATGGGATCCGATTCCGATGACTGATGACCATGATCAGACGAATTCCCCGACGCCGGAATTCGATTTTTCCGCTTATCCCCGGAACTCGGTGTTCCACGACCGCCGGCACGGACGCGATCGTCGCGGTCCCTCGGCTCCGCGTCAGGACGTTCCGCGAGAAGCCGGCACCGAGAAAACGCCCCAGCGCCGCCAGAGGGCCGATCGCCGCCGGCGGATCGATCCGACCACCTTCGAGAAGCAATACACGGACGACGAGATGGAATTCATGACCGCGATGCAGCGGTTCAAGGAACTCTCGGGAAAGGCCTTCCCGTCTTATGGCGAGGTCCTCCGGGTCGCTGTGGCACTGGGCTACCGCCGGGCTGTCTTCGAGCTCGACGCACTTCCGGATGATGACGATGGAGTCGAACCCTCTCTGATCATCGCCTCGGTCCGGGACAATTAGCCGTCGCGCCGGTCCGATCACCGGGAGGACACCCGGACCAAGGTCTGTCCTGCCAATACATCCATCCAGGCGCGAGCCGCGTCGCGGGTCAAGGCGAGCGCTCGCCCCAACTCGTCGTGACGGGTCGGATTCCTCGATCGATCGAGAACCGGGGAGGGTGGATGATTCTCGACCTGGAAGCTCGAAAGTAAGCGCGGGGATGGGTTGTACCCGGCCTGCGGGGCATCCACCCTGATCGCGGCGAAGCCGCGACTCCGCTCGTCGGCGATCCCTTCTTCCCGGTCGTCCGCCACGGCGATCGGCTCGAAGCACTCGCAAACGACCGACGGAGACTCCGGAGACGTGGTGAGAACGTCGTCCCATTGATCCCATTCGGTGCCGAGAGCAACCGGGTCATCGAGTGGCTCCGTCGGCGCGAACCTCGGCCCGGCCATCGTCGCCAGTGGCCGGCTCATGATATCGGATGCCAGGTCCTCCTGGTCCGGTTGATACCCGTCCGGGTTCTCTTCGAAGATGTCATCGACCGAATTCACGACCACGACTTCCCGTTGCGATCGAGACGTCGGCCCGGGAATCGTGAGATCGGCCCCAGAGTCGCCGGTAATCCGGCAAACCTCCACCGCAAGTCTCGTTTCGATGGATGCATCTCCGGCTGTCGCGACCCAATCTCCGGCCTCGACCGGACGGTTCGAGCCCATCTCGTGCCGCGTCGTCATTGGTCCCGAGCGCGAGGGCCGCGCCGGCTCGGTCGCCGCACCGACCTCGAATCGACGCGGATCGGGCCACTCGGTCGCCAGCATGCGGCCTCGCTCACCGGGTGTCCACGTATCCCAGTCGGCTAGACTCTCGACCATCCACGATCGGACCGCTTTGAACCCATTTTCGATTGCCGGCCAGGTTGAGATGAATAAACCCAACGCGGCGACGATGCCGAGAATCCGTCGTGGAATCGTCACAGGATGTACGCGCTCAGTTGTCTTCATGGTTCATCAACAGCGACCAAATCGCCGGTTGAGCTTCTCGGGGGATCACCGACCACGGGAATTCAGTAAAAGATATCGGTCGAACTGAATAGTGGCTTTAGCGATTTGGGGTAGAATAAGAAGACTGAATAATTTTTGAGCAACCGATGGTCAGGAGATCTGGATAGACTGATCCTGATTGATGAGAAAAGGCCTTGTCGGATAGTGCACAAAAAATCATTTCGATGGTCGATAACGGGAATGAATCGCCGCCCGGCGCACTGACGACGACAACCCTCCCCACAACCTTGACCTTCAGGCCCTCCGGTTGGGTGCGATTCGGGAGCGATGATTCGAGATGGCGGCGAACGAGAGAAAGGCTTAGGATCTCCGGGCCGGGGAGAATCCCGGCATTCGAGGATGAAGCCGGTCGCAAGAGGGAAGGAGTCGGGCACCGATGGGCAGGAAGGTCCTTGTGACGGGCGCGGGCGGGTTCATCGGAAGCCATCTGGTGGAACGCTTGGTGCAGGAAGGACATCGCGTTCGCTCGTTCGTGCGCTACAGTGGTCGCGACGACCGGGGGCACCTTGCGGAACTGCCCGCGGAGATTCAAGCCGAGCTCGAACTCGCCCGGGGCGACCTGAAGGATCCGAGCGCCGTGCGAAAGGCCGTCGAGGGACAGGAGCGGGTATTCCACCTCGGGGCCTTGATCGCGATCCCCTACTCCTATCACAATCCCTACGACGTGATCCAAACCAATGTGCTGGGCACGGCGCAGCGTGCTCGAGGCATGCCGGGGCAGCTCGACGTTGGAACGGGTGGTCCTGACGTTGACGTCCGAGGTCTATGGCACGGCGCGGTCCGTGCCGATCGACGAACGGCACCCGCTTCAGGGCCAGTCCCCATACGCCGCGACCAAGATCGCCGCGGATGCTCTGGGGGAGAGCTATCACCGGGCGTTCGATCTGCCCGTGACGATCTTGCGGCCCTTCAACACGTTCGGCCCGCGGCAGTCGGCCCGAGCGATCATTCCGACGATCATCAGCCAGGCGTTGTCGCGGCCGGTGATCAAGCTCGGCAGACTGGACCCCCGCCGCGATCTCACCTATGTCAAAGACACGGTGGCAGGCTTCGTCGCGATCGCGGAGTGCGATGCGGCGCTGGGTCGTGCGGTCAACATCGGCCGCGGTGACGACATCGCGATCGGCGAGTTGGTCGAGGTGATCGGCCGTCGACTTGGACGGTCCCTCCGTGTCGAGTCCGAATCGCAGCGCATCCGGCCGGCCGCCAGCGAGGTGGAGCGGCTCCTCGCCGGCACGGCGCAGGCACGCGACCTCTGGGGATGGGAGCCGCAGTTTTCGCTCGAACGCGGGCTCGACGAGACGATCGCCTGGGTCCGCGAGAACTTGCACCGGTTCCGAGTCAACGCCTATGCCACCTGAGGCCAATTCGAGATAAGGAGCGGTGCGAGGTCGTCATCCCGGGCTTTGTAGGTGGGTGAGGAACACCGACGAAATAACTTCCCGACTTCACACATTGGGTAAAATGCGGTAGTTCCAGCGTGGCAGGATGGCGTCCCGGAGCAGCTTCACGGCATCCTTGGCGGTTTCGCTGACCTTTCGGCCGAGTTGATAGACCTTGTCCAGGATGTTGACTTGAACCGTCAGGCCCGTCCGCGTCGTGGCTTTCCTCATCAGTTCGGCGACCCAGTCGATGTTGTGCAGGATGACGCCCTTGCAGACCCGCGTCAGGTGGGGGAACAGGCGATGTTCGATCGGGTTGAACTTCGAGGCGTACGGCGGATAGTGCGCCACCCGGATCTCCAACTCCAGGTCGTTGGCCAGGCGTTGCAAGTCGGCCCGGAACAAGTGCTGCTGGTAGCGGTCGTTGTCCGCCGGGTTGCTCCCGCCGCCATCGCAGAGCAGCAGCAGCGACGTCGCCTGCAGGTAGACCGCGTTGCCGAATCGGTCCCACCAGTCCTTGACGCAGTCGCATGCGAATTCGCTGGTATCATGACTCGTGCCTAGGTGGATGTATCCGCGATTCTGCTTGAGGTCGTAGATCCCGTGGGGCAACACGAATCCCTCGGCGAACTCGTCGAAGTCGTGGTCGAACACCCGGATCGTCTGTCGCGTCTGGAGCGTGCCGGCGCGGAAGAAGTTGCCGAGCCGTTCTCGGGATTTCAGGTCCATGCTCAGGACCGGGTGGGGGGAGTCGAGGTATTCCCCCTTGAGCCGGCCGATCGTCTGGAATTGGTGGTCTCGCTCGGGGTGGCGGCTCAGCGGTTCCATGCGCAGGGCTTTGCGTTCATGGAAACCTTCCTGATCGAGCAGTTGGCTGACGATATGCACACTGACAAAGCTTCCACACTCTCGCATGCCACCTGCGATTTCGATCTTGGTCAAGTTGGTCCAGATCAGGGACTCCGCGGTTGGGCTGCCGGCGGTGCGATCGAGGAGGACCTTGTGGAAGTTGTTGGTGATCTCGGGGTCTTGATCGAGCCGCCGTCTCCGCCCCCCGCCGGGCTGGCGGACCTGCGGAGCGGGTTCGGCGGGGAGATCCTCGAGGTCGCGCTGGCCGTGACGAATGGTCTTGGGATCGACGCCCAAGACCTTGGCGATGTACTCGACCCCGCCGTGACCCAACTTGGCCGCCTCGACCGCCGCATACCGTCGCCGATCATTCTCGCGCAAGGAATGGTAGAATGCTCTCATGGTCCGCTCGACGTCCGGGGAATAAGGCGACATGATTGGCCTCCGGCTAAAGACCCAGATACGGAACAATCCTCGCTATACCACCGCACGCCCCCCGGGACCAGAAGGGCCCTCCGAAAACCGACATCGCGGGGAGGCAGACGGGTCGCGCCCCAGGAACAGCCTGGATCTTCCTATCTTACCTAGGTTCTCATGGCGAACAGCAGTTTGGCACCCTGAAATGGGGATGTTATTTCGTCGGCGTTCCAAACCCACCAGGATCGGGCCACTTTTCGGTGGGTTTCGCCCACCCTACGCGGTCCTCGGATGGTCTCCAAGACGAACCAGCCGGCCGATCAGCCGGTTAGCTCACTGGCCTTCTTGAGCTTGCTGGGCTGTCCGATTGCGAGGAAACTCGACACGGCCTTCTTCAGGAACGCACCGAAGGCAGGGGTCTCGAAATCGGCGGCGGCGTGGCCGACGATGGTGATATCCTGGAAGGGGCCGAGGTCATTGATCCTCAGCCGGGGCAGGTCGCTGAGCACTGGCGGCTCACTCTGGTGAAACGGGATCAGGCCGAGTTGTTTGTCCAGGACCTCGCTCCGGAAGGTCTTCTTCGGGACGAAGAATTTGAGGGTGACGACCCACTCCGACGACGTGGTGGCGTGGAAGAAGGGGAAGCCGGTCTGGGACTTATCGGCGCTGGAGATCCGCACGACTCCGCGCTGGGACCATTCGGTCGGGGCGAAACGACCTCGGCCCATCGCCTCGATGCGGTCAACGATCGTTTCGAGGATTCGCCCGTCCCACCGCGACGGCCGTCCATTTGACGCGACACGGTCGCGGGTATGCCACTTGCGGCCATCGATCTCCCAGGGGGCCTGGGTCTCGGGAAGTGGAGAGTGTGGAGTGGGGGGTGAGGCGTGGGTCTCGCCGTTCGACTTCGGCTGGCCACGCCCGTTGGATTGAGGGACGGAGGGGGAATCCACCTTTTGCTGCCGCGCCGCGCGGGCCGCGGCCTTGGGGTCGAACGGAGTTCGTTCAGCCCGCGGACTGGCGTCGAGTACCGGCTTGAGGAACCGGGCCGTGTGGCCCTTCGCATGCGCGACGATCGTCTCGGGCGATCCCTCGGCGACCAACTCGCCGCCGTCGAAACCGGCCTCCGGGCCCAGGTCGATGATCCAGTCGGCCGTCTTGATCACGTCGAGGTTATGCTCGATCACGACCACCGTGTTGCCCAGGTCGGCCAGACGATGAAGGACGTCGAGGAGCTTCCGGACGTCGTCGAAATGCAACCCGGTCGTCGGCTCGTCGAGGATGTACAGGGTCCTGCCGGTGTCGGGCCGCGACAGCTCGGCGGCCAGCTTGACGCGCTGGGCCTCGCCGCCGGAGAGCGTCGGCGCCGACTGGCCGAGCGAGAGATAGCCCAGGCCGACGTCGGCGAGCGTCTGGAGAATCCGCCGGATCCGCGGGATGTTGGCGAACAGCTCCAGTGCAGCGGCGACCGACATGTCCAGTACGTCCGCGATCGACTTCCCATGGAACCGGACGGCCAGGGTCTCGGCGGTATAGCGCGTGCCGCCGCAGGCGTCGCAGGTGATCCAGACATCGGGGAGGAAATGCATCTCGATCCGCTTCTGTCCGGCCCCTTCGCAGGCCTCACACCGGCCGCCCGCCTGGTTGAAGCTGAACCGACGAGTCGAGTAGCCCCGGACCTTCGCCTCCGGTAGCTTGGCGAACAGCTCGCGGATCAGGTCGAACGCCCCCGAATACGTCGCCGGGATCGAGCTCGGCGTGCTCCCCAGCGGCGTCTGATCGACGCTGATCACTTTGTTGATGTGTTCCATCCCCTCGATCGCCTCGTCGGCGCCCGGGGTGAGCTGCGCGGTGCAGTGCGCGGGCGGCGGCCTTCCAGAGGATGTCCTCGACCAACGAGCTCTTGCCCGAGCCCGAGACTCCTGTGACGGCTGTGACGACGCCGAGCGGGAGCCGGACGTCCAGGTTCTTGAGGTTGTGCTGCCGCGCACCTCGGATCACGATCGCCGGCCGGCCTTGATCGGCCCCGGCCAGCCGGCGGTTGGCCGGCACGGGGATGGCCGCCCTGCCGCTGAGATACGAGCCGGTCAGCGACGCGACCGACGATTTAACCCGGGCCGGCGGCCCGGACGCTGTGATCCGGCCGCCGCCTTCGCCCGAGCCGGGCCCGAAGTTGACGAGGTGGTCGGCCGCCTCGATGACCTCGCGGTCGTGCTCGACCAGGACCAGGGTGTTGCCCAGGTCGCGAAGGTGCCGCAGGGCGCCGAGCAGCCGGTTGTTGTCCCTCGGGTGAAGGCCGATCGTCGGCTCGTCCAGCACGTAGACGACGCCGGTCAGGCCGCTGCCGATCTGGCTGGCCAGGCGGATGCGCTGGCTCTCGCCGCCGGAGAGCGTCGGCGTGCCCCGCGCCAGGCTCAGATAATCGAGGCCGACGTTGACGAGGAATGTCAGGCGGTCGCGAATCTCGCGCACCAGGTCGCCGGCGATGTGCCGTTCGTCCTCATCGAGGTCGAGGTCCTTGAAGACGGCCAGGGTCTTGCCCAGAGGCCATCGGCTGATCTGGTCAAGCGTGGATCCCTGGAACCGCACCGCCGCGGAGTCGTCCCGGAGGCGCGCTCCCATGCACCCGGCGCACGGGACGTCGTTGAACCATCCCCTGGAGCTTGTAGCGGTAGACGAACGAGACCCGGCCCGCTTCCTCGATGGCCGGGAACAGGCCCTTGTACTGGAAGGAGAACCGGGGCGGGGCCTGGGCAGGGTCGGGAGACCCGCGCCCGGCGCGCGATTTCTCCCCGCTCGCCGCTTCCCGCTCGCCACTCCCCACCGTATACCACGTCCCCTCCGCCCCGTGGAGGATGATGCGACGCGCCCGGCCGTCCAGGTCGTCGAACGGAGTGTCCAGGTCGAATCCTTCTTCTCGAGCAATCGCCTCGATCATGCGGGCGAAGCGGGGGGTCGCGTCGAAGTCGGGCCAGACGGCGACCGCCCCCTGGCGGAGGCTCAGGCGTCCGTCGGGGACGATCACCGCCGGGTTGGCACCGTGCTGGACGCCCAGTCCCTGGCAGACCGGGCACCAGCCCAGCGGGCTGTTGAACGAGAAGTGGTGCGGCTCCATCTCGTCGAAGCTGCGACTGCAACGTTCGCAGACCCGGAGCTGGCTATATCGGTCCACGGGCCAGCTCGATTCTCGCGATTCGTCGCCGGCCCGCGCGATGTGAACAACCCCCTTGCCCAGGTCGAGCGCCGATTCGATCGAGTCGGCGAGGCGCGATCGGGTCGCGCGACGGACGACCGCTCGATCGACGACGACTTCGATCTTGTGCTTGCGTCGGTGGCTCAGTTTGGGCGGCGTGTCCAGGTCGACCGACTGGCCATCGACCCGGACCCGCGCGAAGCCCGAGGCCCGCAACTCGGCCCAGAGCTCGTCATAACTCTCGCCGTCGCGACGCTCGATGGGCGCCATCACATAGACCTTCGACCCCTCGGGCAGGTGGAGGACCTTCTCGACGATCTCGTCGGCGGTCTGCGTGCCGATCGGGATGTTGCACTTCGGGCAATACGGCTGACCCAGCCGGGCGAACACGATCCGCAGATAGTCGTGGATCTCGGTGACCGTGCCCACGGTCGAGCGCGGGCTCTTGCTGGTCGTCTTTTGTTCGATGCTGATCGCCGGCGACAGGCCCGTGATCCGCTCGACCTTGGGTTTCTGGAGCGGGGCCAGGAACTGCCGGGCGTAGCTCGAGAGGCTCTCGACGTACCGGCGCTGACCCTCGGCATAGAGCGTGTCGATGGCCAGCGAACTCTTGCCCGAGCCGCTCGGTCCGCTGCAAACCGTCATCCGGTCCCGGGGAATGTCCAGATCGATCCCCTTGAGGTTGTGCTGCCGGGCACCTCGGATCTCGATATTGGTGAGCCCCGCCTCGGATGACTTCCGTCCGTTCTTCGCAGGGTGGGTGGAACCCGCCGTTTTTTTCCGTCGCCCTTTTCCTTTCCGGTGGGTTTCACCCACCCTACCGAGCACCTTACGCAGGGCCACGCCGGTATGGCTCTCGGCGATCTCGGCCACCGCCTCGGGCGAGCCCTCGGCGACGATCCGGCCGCCACCGGCGCCCCCTTCGGGGCCCAGGTCGATCACCCAGTCGGCCGTCTTGACCACGTCGAGGTTGTGCTCGATCACGACCACCGTATTCCCCAGCGCGGTGAAGCCGTGGAGCACTTCGAGGAGCTTGCGGACGTCGTCGAAATGGAGCCCGGTCGTCGGCTCGTCGAGGATATACAAGGTCTTGCCGGTCCCGCGTTTGACCAGCTCACGCGCCAGCTTGATCCGCTGGGCCTCCCCGCCGGAAAGCGTCGGCGAGGGCTGGCCGAGCTTGAGGTAATCGAGCCCGACGTCGTGCAGGGTCTGGAGCATTGTGGAGATCTTGGGGATATTGGCGAAATGCTCGAGCGCCTCCTGGACGTCCATGTCGAGCACGTCGCTGATGCTCTTCCCCTTGAACCGGACGTGTAGGGTCTCGCGGCCGAACCGCTTGCCCTGACAGACCGGGCAGGTGACCCAGACATCGGCGAGGAAGTCCATCTCCAATCGGTTGGAGCCGTTGCCGCCGCAGGCTTCGCAGCGGCCCCCTGTGACGTTGAAGCTGAACCGGCCCGGCGTGTAGCCCCGGGCCTTGGCCTCGGGGACCTGGGCATACATGTCGCGGATCAGGTCGAACAGCTTGATATAGGTCGCCGGGTTGGAGCGCGGGGTGCGCCCGATCGGCGACTGGTCGATGTCGATCACCTTATCAAGGTGACCGAGTCCCTCGATCGCGTCGTGCGCGCCGGGCTCGGCGATCGCGCCGTTCAGGTCACGCGCCAGGGCCTCGCGGAGGATGTCGCCCACCAGCGAGCTCTTGCCCGAGCCCGAGACGCCCGTCACGCAGACGAACAACCCCAGGGGAAAGGTGACGTCGATCCCCTTGAGGTTATTCTGCCGCGCCCCCTGGATCGTGAGGAATCGACCGTTGGGGGCCTTGCGCTCGGCGGGGATCGCGATCGACTTCTGTCCCGAGAGATAGGCCCCGGTCAGGCTCTGCGGGGATTGGGCGAGGTCGTCGATCGTCCCCTCTGCCACCACCTCGCCCCCCTTGACGCCCGGCCCCGGCCCGAAGTCGACCAGGTGGTCGGCTGCGCGCATGGTTTCCTCGTCGTGCTCGACGACGACCACCGTGTTCCCCAACTGGGCCAGCCGGCGCAAGGTCAAGAGTAGCCGGTCGTTGTCACGCGGGTGCAGGCCGATCGACGGCTCGTCCAGGATATACAGCACGCCCACCAACCCCGCACCGACCTGGCTGGCCAGGCGGATGCGCTGGCTCTCGCCGCCGGAGAGCGTCGGCGCCCCGCGGTCCAGCGTCAGGTAATGCAGGCCGACGTCGATCAGGAACGTCAGTCGCGCGCGGATCTCCTTGAGCAGCTCCTCGGCGATCGTCCGGGAAACCGGGTCGAGATCGGAGTCGGAAGAGTCGCCCGCCAGGGCATCGAAGAACCGGGCGACCTCGCCGATCGGCAGGGCGCCGAACTCGACGAGGGTCTTGCCACCGACTTTGACAGCCCGCGCGCGGGGGTTCAGTCGGGCGCCCTGGCAATCAGGACAGCTCATGCTGCGCATGAACGGGTCGAGTTGGGCGCGGGTCGGGCCGCCGGAGGCGCCGCGATACTTGGCGAGTAGCTCATTGGCCACTCCGGCCCACTTCTCGCCGTGCGACCAGACCTTCGTGCGGTTCTTCCAGCGGTGGACGATCACGCGATCGCCGGTGCCGGAGAGCCAGGCCCGTCGCCATTTCTCATCCAGCTTGCTCCAGGGCCCCTTGAGCATGGCTCCCTTCGGAGGTCCATCGGCATCGGCCTCGAGGTTGGCCGCGACCCCTTCGAACAGGTGCCGCCGCCATTTCCCCAGATCCTTGACCGGCCCGAGGGGCGCAATCGCACCTTCCCAGACCGACTTCGACGGGTCGGGCACCAGCAATTCGGGGTCGAAGTCGTGCCGGATGCCCAGGCCGTCGCACGCCAGGCACATCCCCTGCGGGCTGTTGAAGCTGAAGAGTTGCGGGCTCGGCGCGTCGAACCCGATGCCGCAGTGCGCAAGCATAATCGGACGAGAGCAACAGGTCGGGCTGCCCCTCGGCCGCGACGATCACCGTCCCCTCACCGAGTTTGAGGGCCTGCTCGACCGCCTCGGCCACCCGGGCGCGCACGTGGGATTCCGCGGGCGCTCGGACGCGACCCCGGTCTCGTCCGCCGTCTCCCGACCGCGCGGGGATCGGATGTTCGCGACCACGACCTCGATCTGGTGCTTGATCTGCCGGTCGAGGGAGAGATCGTCGGTCAGCCGGACGACCTGGCCATTGACGTGCGCCCGCAAGTAGCCGGCGCGGGCGAGCTCGGCGAACAGGTCCTTGTATTCCCCCTTCTGACCGCGGACCACCGGCGCCAGGATCAGGAAAGGCATGCCGGCGGGCCGATCCTGGAGGATCCTGCGCGACGATCTGCTCGCGGGTCTGGGCGGCTACCGGCCGGCCGCAGTTCGGGCAGTGCCCCTGCCCCACCCGGGCGAACAGCACGCGGAGATAGTCGTTGATCTCCGTGATCGTGCCCACAGTCGACCGCGGGTTCCGACCGCCGGTCTTCTGCTGGATCGAGATGGAGGGGCTGAGGCCGTCGATCCGATCGACCTCGGGCTTGGGCATCTGCCCCAGGAACTGCCGCGCATAGCTCGACAGGCTCTCGACATAACGCCGCTGACCTTCGGCATAGAGCGTGTCGAACGCCAGCGAGCTCTTGCCCGATCCCGAGACACCCGTCAGGCAGATCAGTTTGCCTCGCGGGAGCGTCAGCGAGACATCGCGGAGATTGTGCTCGCGCGCGCCCCGGATGATGATGTCCGTCGCGGCCATCCCTGGTTGGTCCTCATCTCCCTTTGTGGAACTGCTACCAACGAAACGGGGAGGAATTGGTAGTATACACGTGTTGCCATGGAGTGTCCAGACGGCCTCCGTGGAATCGGGGGTTTCGATAAGTGGTTTCTTAGCTTCCGATTAGGTCGATGGCCAGGTTTTTTCCGGCAAGCCACAATCGGTGGGCCTCAACTTCCTCCCTCTTGCGGAACCGAAACGAATCGTGGCTTTGCTCGGAGTGATGGGCCGCGAGATCGTTTCGCTTGACCGAATGGAGGCGATCGCGGAGTAGAGGGAGGATTCCATCATGACTGGGCCAGCGAATGGGAGCAGCTCATACCTGGCTTGATCAGGACCGGCTACCCCGATAACCTCGAAAGGCGGAACCACCGGCACCGAAGGTTCGTAGGCCCATTGAGCATCCCGTAACGGTGGAAAGGAATCGATCATGAGCCACCCCATGCTCACCCTGGAGTTGCCCGACGACGTCTATGAGCGGGTCCGCCGCGCCGCCAAGGGGATGAACCAATCCGTAGAGAAGGCGCTGGTGAACATCGTCCGGGCCGCGACACCGTCGTTGGAGAAAGTGCCGGCCGAATATCGAGCCCAACTCGAGGCCATGGAAGATCTCGGCGATGACGAATTGTGGAAAATCGCGCGAAGTCGTCCCGCTCCGGTCAAGCAGCAGCGTTTGGAACGCCTTCTTGATAAGAACCAGCGAGGCGAGTTGACGGACCGGGAGAAACACGCATTGGGCGAGCTGCGCGCGGATGGGGACTGTCTGATGCTCCGGCGGTCCTACGCGACCTTGTTGCTGAAGTACCGCGGGCATAGCGTCCCGACCATCGGGGATCTCTAGCCATGGCCGGCAAGGCCCGTGTGCCGCGCCGACTGCGCGAGCGCGTGGCCAGGATCGCCGGCAATCGCTGTGGTTATTGCCGGACGCCTGAGAGCATTGCGGGGTTTCGCCTGACCATCGAGCATATCATTCCCGAAGCCAGAGGCGGCCAGACGGTTGAAAAGAACCTATGGCTGGCCTGCCATGCATGCAACGAGTTCAAGGGCGATCGCATCCAGGGGCGAGATCCCGCCACGGGCAAGCGCGTCCGGTTGTGGAACCCGCGGCGACAGAAATGGCCCGATCATTTTTCCTGGAGTGAGGACGGTACGGAGATCATCGGCTTGACGCCGCGCGGTCGCGCCACCGTCGTCACCCTTCAACTGAACCGGCCAGAGCTCGTGGCGGCTCGCTCGCTATGGGTACAGGTTGGTTGGTGGCCGCCGAGAGAATCCAATCGCTGAGATCCCTCCTGACGGATCTGAGAGATTGCGAAGCTCCGAGGAGAAAAGGAAACACGACCCACCTCAGCTATACGCCAAGTCGTTAGAGGCGTGTTGCCTCACCTTGATGTTACCCAGTGGCGATCTCTTATGGGTTGCGACCCAAGGCGATCGTTCGGCGGGTTCACTAGGAGATGACGTTCAGGCGTTGTCTTCGTCCTTCCCGGCCTTCAAGAGCTCGGCCAGGCGCTGCCAGGAGGCGCGGGCCGAGGCGCTGGTGGTCTGTTCGAGTTCCCGGCAGAGGGCGTCGCTGGCGGCCTCGGCGGCGTCGGGGTCGAGGCCCTCGGCGCGCGATCGCTCGTCGATCCACTGATGGACCTTCTGACGCTGGAGTTCGCTGTAACGCTTCAGCTCATGGAGCCAGGGCAGGCCGATCTGGACGATGATGTACCGGACGATCGGGAACATCAGCGCAATGACGGCCGCCTCGGCCACCACGGTGTAGTGCCCCGGCCGCGCGGCCTGCCCGGCCCGTTCGATCGGTCCCGAGAGGTTCGGCTCGGCGGCGATCATTGCGGCGAATTCGTTGCGGTTCATGGGGATCTCGTCTCTCGATAGGGGGGTGAACGGTTCTGGTTCTGATGACGTCGCCAGACATTCTGTTCGGCTCGGCGGCGCTTTGGTGAATTCGACCTATCCCTTCTTCCTGGCAATAGCCTCGTCAATCCATTTGAGCAATTCTTGCGTTTTTTGAACCCAATCTGCCGCGGCGGATCCATAGGAGGAGAAGCCATTCAGGGCGGCGCGGGCGTATTCCCGGGCGTCCACGAAGCGGCCGGATTGGGCCAGGTGCAGCGCGACGTTGTAGCGGATGGTTTGTGCGGCGCCGTAACTGTCGCCTGCCAATTCCCTGTAACGGATGGCTTCGCGGTAATGCGGTAGGGCGCGGTCGATATCACCGGCTCCCCCGTAGATCGAGCCGAGCTGGCCGTGAGCGACCCCCCGATCATTCACGGCATCCTCGGGGATCAACGCGAGGGCCTGCTGATAGGCCGCGCGCGGCGTTGAGGTGAGCGAGCAGCGTGGCCGCCGCCTCGCCAGCGTTCCTGGCCTCCCAGAATCGTTCGAGCGCCACGCCACCCAGTTGACCCTGCGATCTTCCTCGACGGAGCCGGTCACGCTCGTCATAAAGTTCCAGGCTGCGCCGATACCAATTTTCGGCCCGGTCCAGGTCGCGGATGGCGGGGATGTCCTTGTGGGCCGTGCCCAGGTTGAAGGCACAAATTGCAGCACCGGCACGCTCACCCATCTCCTCGGCCAGGTCGAGCGATTCCTGGTAAGAGGCGATACACGCCGGTTCCCCACGTTCGCGCTGGATTTCGCCCAGTTCGTGCAGCGAGACCGCCAGGGAGCGGATGAGATTTCGGTCGGTAGGGGACAGGCCTGGCAGGACCGCCGCGAGGCGGTCCCGGAAGGGCGGCCGTTTGACCGAAGTTGTTGGTGGTCGTTCGGATCCGGGTGGCTGGGCTTCATCGCTGACGATGGAGGATCCGTCCGACCCTGGTACGTGTCGATGAAGTGCTCGGCAGACTGACGATCCCATTCCACACAGACTCGTTGCAGCCGCTCGGCGTTCGCCCACTCTCGTGCCTCCCGAGCGAGATGCACGCGATATTGCGTGACGAGGCTCCAGGCGGACTCGCGGCCTGGTCGTGGTCCGTCCGTGGCCGGGTCCACAAAGTCGGGTACGATCTCATCGACCAGGCTCTTCCATTCCACCCTGCGGCCCCTGTGCTGGTATAGGAGCCTCAAGCCCTGCATCGTGCTGGCGACCGGATCCGACCAGCCGTTC
Organism: uncultured Planctomycetota bacterium; assembly: GCA_963845755.1. GTDB lineage: Bacteria > Planctomycetota > Planctomycetia > Isosphaerales > Isosphaeraceae > CAWJTV01. Next base: position 138,126 of record CAWJTV010000001.1, on the reverse strand, counting down.
TGACGGGCCAGGCGCCGAGCGTACAGTAAATTGGCCTCATCGGCGGACAAAGCGGCGATCACGTCGCTATTGCCGCTGACGTATTCCTGCCGAGTAGTAATTCCCCAGTTCACCCATCGCCCGCACGAAGGCCCGCATGGCGCGGCCGGCCTGGGAGTTCTCTTCGCCGCCACGATCGTCGGCCGAATCAGTCGGGGGACCGGCATAGTAGGCGTCGAACAGGGTCTTGAAGAACCAGGGCACGGCCGGGTGGATGGTGTAATTGCCGCCCCCGAGCGCGGTGAGCAGGCCGACTTCGGCGGCGCGATCGAGCAGGGCGATGCCGGCTTCTCGCGTCAGGCCACGCACTTCGGGCAGGCACCAGTCGGCCTTGGGGTCGCCCATCATCCTCAACGCGTCCACGTCGACGAAGCCCTGGAAGAAGTGCAACAGGGCCAGTTGCTTGCGCTCGGCTTCGCTGAAGGCGTGGTTGAAACCGTAGCTGAGCGACGCGCCGAGCGATCGGGTGCGGCCTTCGCTCGCCTCGTCGTCGAATTTCGCGGTACCTGCCTTCAACTCCGTCACGAACTCCCCGATCTGCACTTTCGTCTTCAGGCCATCGCGCAAGGCCTGGCCGACGAGCACGGTGATGGTGAGCGGGTTGCCTTCGGTGAATCGCAGCAGCGGCCTCCAGTCTTCCACGTCGGTGATCCGGCGGCCGCGCTTCTCCGCAAGGGCGCGGGCCAGTTGCACCCGCTCCTGCATGGGCATCGCCGGGACCGCGATTCTTCGCGGCAGGTCGCCCAGCCAATCGTGCTCGTCGCGGCGGCTGGTGAGCAGGAACCGGGCCTGGGTCGAGCGGGCATCGCGAAGGAAGTCGGCCAGCTCCTTCTGTTCCAGGTCGCTCCAGGTCGAGGGCGTCCCCTTTGGAAAGCCGGCGATCGGCTCGACGTTGTCCCAGATCCAGAGGACCGAGATCCGATTCAGGACATCCAGCGCCACCTTACGCCGATCGGCTTCATCGAGGGCCAGCCAGTGAACTCCCGCTTGTTCGAGCATCCGACCGAAGACATCGCCAATCCGGTCGAGCACCCGGGGCAGCGGTTTGTACTGCTCGAACGAGGTGAAGAGGACCGGGCCGGTGATGCCGCCGGTCAAGGAATACCAGCGGGCGAACTCGGCCGCGGTGGTGGTCTTGCCGCTGCCGGCATAGGCGTGCAGGAGCACGACCTGTTGCGTGTCGAAGGCCCGGTCGAGGGCCAGCAGCGTCTCGTCGCGGCCGAAGAAGCCCGCATCGGGCGGGCGGGGTAGCTCGCTGTCGAGCGCACCGCGGCGAGAGGCCGTGTCGCCGGCCTGGATCGTGATCGTCAGGCCATCGGCCTTCTTCTGGACGGGAAAGAGCCGGATCGGCGTAGACTCGTAGACGACCGGTACGCACCAGTCCTGCAAGGGGAGTGGGTCGTAGGCAATGCTGCGGTTGGGGTTGTCATGCAGTTGCTTGCGGCCCATCGTGACCGCGGCGCCGAGCGTCCGGCCGCGGACGAGTTCGGCGTAGAGGTCGGCGACGAACTGGGCGGCCGTGACGACGTAGACGTTGTAACGCATTGCCACCACGCCCGCCACGCCGGCTTCCATGACCTCCTGGGCCAGTGTGCCGAAGGTCCGCACCCGCTCATGAAGATCGTCGGCCGCCTGGGCCGCGCTGAGGTTCGTCGGCGGCTCGCCGGTTGGTGGGCTCGGACTCGTCTTCGACCTCGGCGTGGGCACTGCGGCAGGCGTTGAGAACGAGCACAGACACATCGGTCTCAACCAGCAGGTTTCCGAGCCTGGTGCCATCGATGGGCGCAAGGTTTTCCTGGATCTGGGGGTTCTCGAAAAGGAGAAAGCCGTGCTGGCCGGTACGCGGCGCCGAGAAGATGACGGGGAAGAGTTTCTGGAGGATCTGGGCCACATGGCCCGCGACGGTCAAATCGGCATAGATCCCGTGGCCATCGAAGTGGACGACGTGGTAGGGCTTCCTCTCCGCCTTGGCCCGGCGGAGCACGCGGCCCAGTTGATCGAAGGTGGGCGGCGCAGGACGTCGAGCTGGTAGGTCGCCTGGGTCGGCTCGCTCAGCCCCTTGATCAACCGACTGGCTACGGAACGAAACGGTACGTCGTCCCCGGCACGAGGCCGGCAGATCACCAGGAGGATGCGGATCGGCCCGGACTTCGTCTTGGGCCCTGGGGCTGCTGGGCGGCTTGAGGGTGGGCACGGACGAACGCCGAGGCGCGGAGGGCCAGCGGAGTGTCGGTCTTGGGATCGCGGATCAGATCCCAGGGAATCGCCGTCGCGCCTTCGACCGAGGTGACGACCTCGACGTGGGTGTCATCGAGCTTCTCTCGCAGCTTGGCCCAGAGGTCGTGCGCGTCGTCGCTGGAGTGGAAGACCTTGGTGAACAGGTCCTTGCCGATCTCGCCCATCCGCCGCTCGACGCGAGCCGCGATCGTCGGGGCAGGATCCTGGGGGAACTGGAGGAAGTCTTCCAGGTACCAGCGTAGGTCCTCCTGATCCGACTCGGAGATTCCGAACGCGAACGTGGCCGTGGCCGTCTGGCGAGGCTTCTTTTCCACCTCGAATTCCAGATCGACGCGGTATGAGTCGTTGGCCCCATCCGATTGGGTGATGCGAAGCCGAGACATGGCCCGCTCCTTCCACCGAGCGAAACGCAAACGGCCGGTCGTTGCCCCCTCCCCCTGTCGAGGTCAGGCCATCGTAACACATGTATGCCTGAATCGACAGGTGGATGGAGCATTCTTTGGTGCCGGGCTTCCGCTCTCCGTGGCCTGCTCGCCGGGAAACACGGCCTATCGTAGGGGCCTGACGGCTGCACCGTCCGATCGGCGGTGAGATGGTCGCTCTCCGATGATACCAGCGATCCTTCCTCATGGGCGGGTGCGAAACGAAGGGGTGATCGATCGGCTGGCTCGTCGGTATAATCAGGTTCAACGGTCTTACCGGCTCTCGGATTCTCCGGGGAATCATCATGGCGTTTAACGACTTCTGGACGAAGGTGCGGATCGGGGCCAACCTCTATGCTCCGGAATTCATCGCCGAGTGCCTCCACTCGATGCGGACGCCATTGAGGCCATGCTTCGGAAGACAACGCATTGGGTCACGCCCCGGTCTGTCGCCGGATTCGACGAGTCGGAGTTCGCTTTCCTGTCTGATGCCGAGCGGTCGCAACTGGCGAAGCTCGTGGCGGAGTTCCGTCAGGTGACCTCGACCGTGAACCCGATGGCCCCGGCAACGGGCGACACCGTGGAAAGTGCGCTGCCCTTGTTCCGGGACATCATTCGACTGCTCGAATTCGACCGCTACGAGAACGCCGAGGCTTTCCGGTTGGGGAAGCTAATCGAACGGGAGATTGCACCTTGGAGGCCAGCGGAACTTGCGGAGCTGCGGTTCCGTACCAAACTGGACCACACGGGCGACCCCGGCCTCTGGATCTGGGCGTATCTCTCGGACGAGGTCTCCGAGAAGGATGAAGACTTCCTGGAAGCGGCCCAAAGGCTCCGAAATCCCCTCGAAGACGTCGCCCGACAGGTTGCCCCCGATCGCTTTCCTTATCTTTCGTTCCGCTCGCTCAGAGAGCAGTCCGAACCCGTGGAGGCTTGATGAGTCTCCACGATGACCTGTTGGACCAGCGCAAGAACTCGCCTAGTGCTTTGTCACAGCTAAAAATTGGGGTTGGGGAAACCTCCGCGACCGTGGATGATACGGGGAACAAGGAGGCCCCCATGAACAAGAAGTACATTGTCCGGCTTACGGCTGAGGAACGGGACGAGTTGGCGGCCGTGATCAAGAAGTTGAAGGGAACCAGCGAGAAGGTTCGACGCGCCCAGATCCTGTTCAAGGCCGATGCGGACGGTCCGAACTGGACCGATCGTCGCATCGCCGAGGCGTTCGGATGCCGAACGCAGACCGTCGAGAACATTCGTCAGCGTCTCGTGGAGTACGGCTTTCGAGAGGCATTGGACCGCAGCAGGCGCCAGATGCCGCCGGTCGAGAAGCTACTCAACGGCGAACAGGAGGCGAAGATCATCGCCACACGGCTCGGGTCACCGCCCCCGGGTTATGCCAACTGGACGCTGCGGCTCTTAGCTCGAAAGGTGGTGGAACTGGGGATCGTCGAAACCGTCAGTTACGAGACGGTGCGGCGGACTCTGAAAAAAACGGGATGACCAACCGCAAGATCGAGTACTGGGTCATCCCGCCCGAGGCTGACGGTGAGTTCGTGGCCCACATGGAAGAGGTGCTGGAGACCTACGCCAAGCCTTACGACTCGATGCGGCCGATCCTGTCCATGGACGAACAGCCGGTGCAATTGCTGAAGGAGTCCCGCGTGCCGATCCCTGCCACGCGCCGACACGCCAAGCGCGTTGACTACGAATACGAGCGTGCCGGGACGGCGAACATCTTTATGTTCACCGAGCCGCTGGCGGGCTGGCGCGAGGTGGCCGTCCGGGATACCAAGACCAAGGTTGACTGGGCGATCGAGATGGCCGCGCTGTTGGAGGGCCGTTATGCCAGTGCCGAGCGAGTGATCGTGGTATGCGACAACTTGAACACGCACACCAAGGGTGCCTTCTACGAAGTCTTTGCACCGCCCCGTGCTCGCCAGTTGGTCCGCCGCATCGAGTTCTGCTACATCCCCAAGCACGGCAGTTGGCTGAACATCGCCGAGAACGAGCTCAGCTCGTTGACGCGGCAGTGTATAGCCGGCCGCCGCTTCGGTGATGCCCAGGCGCTGCGAGTGGAGACCACCGCTTGGTCAACCGACGTCAACAGCACCCAGCGCGGAGTGGATTGGCAGATGAAGATCGACGATGCCCGCTCCAAATTGAAGTCGATCTACCCCAAAATTAAGCTGTGACAGAGCACTAGTGGGATCCGCGACGTCCCAAGCAGATGAACCTCCGCCGGGCGGTCTCGTCGGCCTATTACGCGTTGTTCCACCTGCTGTCATCGGAGACGTCGGCCCTGTTCGCCCTCGAGCCTGGCCTGGTGGCGCGGATCAACCGGACGCTCAATCACGGGGACATGAAGAAATCCTCCACGATGATCGGGAATGACAGGCTTCCCAAAGCCGTGCAATCGCCGCGCGGAGGCTACACGACCCCCGCCGACCTGAAGACCGTGACGAGCACATTCATCAAGCTTCAGGATCTCCGCCATGAGGCGGACTATGACCTCACCCGCGTGTTCCGACGGCATGAGGTCCTGGATTACGTTCAACTGGCTGCGCGAGGCGTTCGAGGCCTGGAGGCGGATCCGGAAGACCGACGACGCGCGGCTCTATCTGGCGAGCTTCCTCCTCTCGAAACGTTGGGACGAGGACCCGCGCTGACCGCCGACACGGCATCCTGCGCCATCGGGCCATTGAAAGCCGGCTGGCGGAAGCTCGCTGCGGCGAAGTCGGGAGGCGCCGTAATGGCCCGAATCGCTGGTGATGCCGGATCATTGACACTTGTCGGACGACTCGCGTATCCTGGGTCGAGACTTTGCAACAAAGCAGCGATCCCGGACAACTCGGAGGAGGGACAGGATGCGGCGGTTCCTGGTTGTGTCAGCCCTGATCCTGGGTCTCGCGCTGGCGCCGGAGGCATTCGGTCAGGCGCCGTCGGCCTACAAGACGAGGCTTGATGAGATCGTCAAGGCGCAGGAGCAGGGCTTCAAGTCTACAACAAGGAGTTGAATCAAAAGCAGACCTTGGCCAGCGACCATTACATGGACGCGGTGACGAAGAACACGCACGAGGTCCTGGCCGTGGTCCGCGCTGATCCGAAAACCCCTCAAAACGTCGAGGCTCTGAAGTTCGTCATCAAGACGGCCAGGGCCGGGCCGGGGGATGAGTCCTACCAGGCCATGGAGATTCTGCTCCGCGACCACGTGCGCGACCCGGGCATGGGCGAGGTCTGCGGGCAGATCTTCTACTTCGTCCATGCGCCGGTTGCCGAGTCCCTGCTCCGTGCGGTGCTGGAGAAAAACCCCAATCGCGTCGACCGGGGCCGGGCCTGTTTCACGCTGGCGACGTACCTGAGATACCAGGCGAGGATGGTGCGGCGGATCCGCGAGAAGCCGGCGCAAATCGATCGGTATGTCCATGAGCGGCACAAAGCGTTAACCGAGCAATTCGTGAAGCAGGCGGACCCGGAGGCGCTCGATCGCGCATCCGAGCAAATGCTCGAACGGATCATCGCGGAGTTCGCCGATATCGAAGATGGGTATGATCACCGGTCGCTCGGAACGATCACCGAGGGCGAGTTGTTCGCGATGCGAAACCTGTCCGTCGGCAAGGCCTCGCCGGAGATCCTCGGGAAGGACCATCAGGGGAAGACGTTCGCCTTGAGCGACGACCGGGGCAAGGTCGTCGTGTTGACCTTTTCCGGAAACTGGTGCGGGCCCTGCGTAGGGATGTACCCCCAGGAGCGCGAGCTCGTCGCCAGGTTGAAGGACAAGCCCTTCGCGATGGTCAGCGTGAGCACCGACGCGACCGTGGAGACGCTCCGGAAGTCGATCGCCTCGGGCGAGATCACCTGGCGGTGCTGGTACGATGGGGGGATCACAGGACCGATCACGACGCGGTGGGGCGTCCGTTCGTTCCCGACGATCTTCGTCCTCGACAAGGCCGGCGTGATCCGCTTCAAGGACGTCCGCGGCGATGATCTGGACCGGGCCGTGGCGAGCCTGCTGGATGAAGTAACCCCTGGGAAGAATGCCCGACCATGAGTTTCTCGCCGCGCGGAATCCGCGTTTTCGCGTCGGTCACTTGCAGATCTGGATTCTGGGCTTCGCCCTGGGGTTTGGGGCGTACCAGGCGATCAAGCCTGCGTTCACACCGAGGACCTATCCTCTGGGCCTGGCCTACAACCTCATGATGGGAGTGAGCTTCGGCACCATCCTCAGCGGCGGTGCCATCCTTTCGGCCCGGCGTTGGCGCGGCGATCCACAAACACCAATGCTCCCCGGTCACTGGCTGCTGGAATTCGGACTCGCCGCCGCGCTGGCCGACGGCGCGGCGATCCTGCTCTACAGCCTCGTCAGGGGACCCTACGATAATCCGCCCATCGCCTACTGGACACCGTTCCACATGGCAAAATCCCCCAACCTGACCGAGGTCTATCATCAGGCGACCGGTTGGGGATTGGGTGTCCTGGCATCCCTGGCCTTTTGCTGGCACCTGCGCCGGCGCTTACCGTGGCACTGGCTCGCCGTATTCCTGGGCTTCCTCCTAGCCGCGATGATCCTGGCGGGAGGGCATCTCCTGACCGCCATCCAGGTGCATCGTACGGGAAACATACGCGTCATCGGCCAGTGGTGCCGGCGCTCCGTGCATGTCTACGGTGCCGCGATCGGGCTCTGTGCGCTCGCGGTCCTGGCCGCTGCCATCTGGGACCTGCGTCGCCGCTCCTCGACCGATGGGTTGCACTGGCTGGGCATCTGCGCGTGGCTGGCCATCGCCCTGATTCAGATCATTATATATAAGATTTTGTTTTGAGGAGGTTGGACATTCGCTTGCGGCCCGGACGAAGTTCAGGCGGAGTCGGTGCGCTCTCCGAAGTCAGAATCGAGGCGAAGAGACCGCCTGAGGGCGGGACTCCAGCAGGAACGGCGGCTTCCGGTGCCGGAGTACCAGTATCGGCCCAGCCCCAACGGAAGACCGAACTCAGTCTATAGCTTCCTCCACGACCGTCCCAGCGCATCCGCGGCCAGGATCGCGTCGGCGACCATCTCAGGAGTCACCTCGAAGGGTTCATTGTGGATGGTCTCGCCGGTCGCGGTGGCTCGCCGGGCGATCGGGTTGAGCCGGTCGCGGCGAGGTCGTTCAGGCCGATGTCGGCGAGGGTGATCGGCAGGTTCACCTCGGTGGCAAAGCCCAGCACCTCAGCGACGGTCGCGCGCGGGGCCCCTTCGAGGATCAGTTGGACCAGCAGTCCGAAGGCGACCTTCTCGCCGTGGAAGTAATCGTGGGTTTCAGGCGCGGCGGTCAGGCCGTTGTGCACGGCGTGGGCTGCGGCCAGGCCGGACGACTCGAAGCCCAGGCCCGAGAGCAAGGTGTTCGCCTCGACCAGCCGCTCGAGCGCCGGGGTGACCGACTGGGTTGACACGGCATGAAGCGCCGCGGCGCCGTCGGCGAGTAATGTCCGATAACAGAGCTCGGCCAGGGCCAGCGCGCTGGCCGTCGAGCCGCCACCGCGCATGTTCTTCACCGAGCCGGCGACGCACGTCCGGGCCTCGAACCAGGTGGCCAGCGCATCGCCCATTCCGGCGGAGAGCAGCCGCGGCGGCGCCTGCGCGATCACCTGGGTATCCACCAGCACCAGATCCGGGTTCTTTCGGTAAAACCGGTATTCCTGGAAGATCCCCTCGTCGGTGTAGATGACCGACAGGGCACTACACGGCGCGTCGCTCGAGGCAACCGTCGGGCAACTGACCACAGGCAGGCCGAGGTCGGCGGCGGCACCCCGGGCGGTGTCCAGTACCTTGCCGCCGCCGGCGCCGACGATCGTCCGGGCCGAGCCCTCCCGCGCCGACGACTTGACCCGCTCGATCTCGGTTAGCGAGCACTCGCCGCCGAACCGGTGCACCGCGTGGTGCAGCTTCGCCGCGTCCAGGCTGGATTTCCACGTCTCCGCCAGCCGGCCGATGACCGTCTTGCCGGCGATGATCAGTACCGGACCCTCCAGCCCCAGCGCGGCCATCTCGCGCCCAGTGCGGCGGTCGCCCCCCTGCCCTGCGTGTACCGGCCGGGTGAACAGAATACCGAGAGCATGGCATCGACCCCCTCCAAACCCGGTTCATCGGACGGCGAACCCGATCTCAACCGCGACATCCTAATGCATGGTTCGGGCAAAAGGCATCGGTCCTGCCGAAGAAATCGACGCCCAACTCCCAGTCTTTCCAATCCGATCGCTTGACGTCAGTTATAATCTTTGCGGGTAGCATCTATTTTGACACGGTGGGCGTTGCCCGTGGCGGTCGTGGAACGCGCGTTGCATCCATGCATTGACAACAAGGGGCGGGACATGAGGCGATGGCTGGCCGCTCTGATCGGACTGGCGGTGCTGGCCGCGGTGGCGATGCGATGGGGCTCCCGCCTCATCGGCCAGGTTGCGCCGCCGATCCGGGTCGGGATCCTCCACTCCCAGACCGGTCCGATGGAGATCAGCGAGAAATCGATGATCCATGCGGAAGTCCTGGCGCTGGAGGAGATCAACGCGGCGGGTGGCCTGCTGGGTGGTCGACGGGTCGAGTGGGTGGTCGCCGACGGACAGTCGGACTGGCCGACGTTCGCGAGGGAAGCGCAACGCTTGATCGAGACGGACAAGGTCAGCGTGATCTTCGGTTGCTGGACCTCGGCCAGTCGCAAGAGCGTCAAGCCGGTCGTCGAGGCGAGGTCGCATCTGCTGATCTACCCCATGGCGTACGAGGGCCTGGAGCAGTCGCCCAACATCATCTACACCGGCGCGGCGCCCAACCAGCAGGTGATCCCCGCCGTGAGCTGGTGTCACGAGAGCCTCAAGGCGCGGAAGTTCTTCCTGGTCGGCTCGGATTACGTGTGGCCCCACTGCGTCAACGAGATCATCAAGGATCAGCTCAAGGCCCTCGGGGTCGAGTGCGTCGGCGAGTCGTACATCTTCTTCGGCAGCGCCGAGGTGGACGCAGCCGTGCAGGCGATCGCGAAGGCGGCTCCCGACGTCATCATCAGCACCGTGGTGGGGGATAGCAACAAGCCGTTCTATCAGCGACTGAAAGCGGCCGGGATCCTCCCCCAGCGGACCCCCGTACTGTCCTTCAGCATCGCCGAAGATGAACTGCGGCAGCTCCCGCTTCGTGACATGGTGGGAGATTACGCGGCCTGGGATTACTTCCAGTCGATCGACAGGGCTGAGAACCGGGAGTTTGTCCGGAGGTTTCAGGCGAGATACGGCAGCGACCGCGTCACCAGCGATGTGATCGAGGCGGCGTACAACAGCGTCTACTTGTCGGCGCAAGCCGTGGCCGAGGCCGAGTCCGCCGAGGTCGCCGACGTGATCAAGGTCATCCGCCGGCAAAGCCTCAATGCGCCGGAGGGTATCGTGTCGATCGACTACGAAACCCAGCACACCTGGCGGCCGGTGTACATCGGCAAGATTCGGGCCGACGGCCAGTTCGACCTGGTCTGGAACTCGGAGAAGCCGGTGCGGCCGATCCCGTATCCCAGCTCGCGGTCGCATTCGGAATGGGAGTCGTTCCTCGACAACTTGTACCGGACCTGGGGCGGCTGGGCCAACCCGGTCCCCCCCGCGGGTTCGCGCCGCGCCGAGGGCACGTCCGGTTCGTCACCCGCGGGGAAGCGGGCAACGGACCACCTGGCCACCGGGGCGAGATCGGCTGTGAGTTCGTAAAAGGATCGGAAAGTAATCCAAATAATCAAGATTCAAGATTCAATTACGTTAGAATATTTATTTAAGGTTAGTTTGATAGTTGCGTTATTTTGGGTCGTTTTTTTCGCGGGCTCTCGGTCCGTTTCCGTCGGATCGAACGTGCCCGATCCTGCCTTCCATTCGTCCAGGTGCCACCGGCCATGACCTCGCGATGGGATTCCTTCGGATTCTCCCGGATGAGCATCAGCACCCGGTTGCTGGCCTGGTTCCTGGCGTTCTCGCTGATCCCGTGCGCCGTGCTCACGATCGTGACCTCGTTCGTCTCTAATCAGTCCTTGAAGAAGACGGTGCGCCAGGGATTGCTGGCGATCTCCGACGCCAAGACCACCCAGCTCGAGACCTACATCCGCGAGCGCCGCGGCGACCTGAACGTGGCGAGCCGCTACCCGGCCCTCGTGAACATGATCCCCAAGGTGAAGGAGGTCCTGCGGAAGGAGTCTCTCGATTCACCGGCCTATCTCGAGGTGGATCGCTCGTTGCGCCCGGTCATGTCGAATTTCGTCGATGCGTTCGGCTATGCCAATGCCTACCTGTTCGACACGGATGGGACGGTGCTGTTCCGGCTCAAGGCGGATCTCGACCTGGGCGCGAACCTTTTGAACGGTCCGCTCAAGGACAGCGAGCTGGCCGAGGTGTTCGATCGGGTTCGCACGCTCTTGCAGATCGAAGTCTCGGATTACCAGTTGTACGCGAACCGGAACGAGCCGGCGGCGTTCATTGCCAGTCCGGTCTTTAACACGCAGGGGCGGATCATCGGCTTCGTGGCCCTGGAGCTGGGCAACCAGCAAGTGTTCCGGGTCTTCAAGGACTACAGTGGACTGGGCGAGACGGGCGAGACCGTGGTGGCCAGCCGCAACGGGGCCGAGATGTGGTTCGTCGCCCCGTCGCGCGATCAACCGAAGGCGTTGGTCAACCGGCGTGTGCAGATCGGTAGCGGGAAAGCCATCGCCATGGAGCGGGGCGTCCAGGGCCAGCGCGGCTACGGCGAGACGACCGACTACCGCGGTAAGAATGTCCTTGCCGTCTGGTCGTACCTCCCTTCCTATCGCTGGGGGATGGTGGTCAAACAAGATGTCGATGAGGCGTTCGCGCTGATCGACCAGCAGCGGTGGGTGGTCGCCTTGCTCCTCTCGACGACGGTATTGATCGTGACGGCGGTGGCCCTCTGGCTGGCGCGGACGATCACGAGGCCGGTCCGCGAGGCCGCCCTGGCCGCCGAACGCGTCGCCTCCGGCGACCTCACGGCCGCCTGCGAAGGCCGGGCACCGGGCGAGACCGGCACGCTCCTCCAGGCGATCCGCAAGATGGTCCAGGACCTCCGCTCGTTGATCGCCAAGATCCAGCGCTCGAGCATCACGCTGTTGTCGACGGCCACCGAGATCTCCGCCGCCAGCCGGCAGCAGGAGCAGTCCATCTACGAGTACAGCGCCTCGACCAACGAGGCCGCTGCCGCCGTCAACGAGATCTCGGCGACCAGCCAGGAGCTGCTCAAGACCATGAGCGAGGTGAACCAGGTCGCCAACCAGACGGCCCGGATGGCCTCCACGGGACAGCAGGGCCTCACCAGCATGGACCACACCATGCGCCAGCTCGCCGAGTCGACCGAATCGATCGGTTCGAAGCTCTCGGTCATCAGCGAACGTGCCGCCAACATCAATGTCGTCGTGACCACCATCACCAAGGTCGCCGACCAGACCAACCTGCTCTCGATCAACGCGGCGATCGAGGCCGAGAAAGCCGGCGAATATGGATTGGGCTTCCTGGTCGTCGCCCGCGAGATCCGCCGGCTGGCCGACCAGACCGCCGTCGCCACCCTCGATATCGAGCGCATGGTCAAGGAGATGCAGTACAGCGTCTCGGCCGGCGTCATGGAGATGGACAAGTTCAGCGAGCAGGTCCGCACGGTCGTCGGCGACGTTGGCCAGATTGGCGGACAGCTCGGCCAGATCATCAGCGGAGTTCAGGGTCTGGGCGATCGCTTCGACCAGGTCACCGAGGGCATGCGCAGTCCAGTCGCAAGGGGCCGACCAGATCCGCGAGGCCATGACCCGCCTGAGCGAGGCCGCCAGCCAGACCTCCGGCTCCCTCCGCGAGTTCAACAAGGCCACCGAACGGCTCCGCGAGGCCGTCGACAGCGTCAAGGAGGAAGTCTCGCGATTCAATCTTGGTCCCTCATCTCCCTCCCCCCCGGTGGGGGAGGGATTGACGGTGGGGCGGGAACCTCCCCTCGCCTTGATGGGATAGGGGTGGTTTGGAGTGGTGCGGAGAACCCCCCCGGCCTGCGGCCACCTCCCCGACCAGGGGAGGGAGTTTGACTGATGCTCATCCTGACCTTTACAGCCGCCGGGAATCGTTACGGGGTCGACGTGGCGCAGGTCGTCGAGCTGGTGCCCCGGGTCGAGCTCCGACTCATCCCGCACGCGCCGGGCTTCCTGGCCGGGTTCCTGGGATATCGAGGTCAGGTCGTGCCCGTGATCGACCTGGGCTTGCTCCTGGGCACGAGCCCCTGTCCGGATCGGCTCAGCACCCGGATCATCCTGGTCAAAGCCGAGCCGTACGATCACAATCAATCGGAGGGCGATCGGCCCGGACCGGCCGGGGAACCCGGGCTGCCTCCGCGGGACGCGAATCCGGACCGGGGCCTCATCGGGCTGATCGCCGAGCATGTCGGCGACCTGACTCGGGTCCAGCCGGAACAGGTGGTCCCCGCACCGGTGTCCCTGCCCCAAGCGCCCTACCTCGAGATGATCGCCCGGACCGACCGGGAGTTCGTGCCGTTGGTCGGAGTTTCCCGATTGTCCTTGGGCCTGAGATCCCCAGGTCTCTGGAGCGGCCCGGAAACAGATAGGATGCATTAATTATTTTTATATAAATAAAATAATATTTTATTTGTTACGGGGGAGCTGGTGAATCGAGGGCCGGGTGCCGCACCTGTTCTTCCACCTGTTCTCAGGTTCGCGGCCCTCGGGGGCGGTGGCGGGCGCAACTCGTTGGTGAAGCACCCTGGGTCCTCGATCTTCGGCCTTTGCCGCCATTCGTCGGAGTCCCGGTTCCCGGCGGTCGGTGCGGGGATGTCGGTCAGCAGGTCAGCAACTCGATTCCCGGCGAACCGGGTGGAATCGTCGCTCGAGAAACCCAAGGACTCAAGGACCAATGACGGACCAAAAGGCCATCGAGCGGTTGCTGGCACGGCGGATCGGGCTGGATCCGGTCACGCTGGGTCCTCACCTGATCCTGCGCGGCGCGGCGGCGGATGGCGGCGCTCGGTCTGGGCGACCTGAGTGTCTATGCGTCGCGAGTGGTCCAATCGGAGGAGGAACTGCACGAGCTGATCGAGGAGGTTGTGGTCCCGGAGAGCTGGTTCTTCCGGGACGATCGCCCGTTCTGCTGGCTATCGGATTATGTCCGCGAGCGGTGGGTGGGCGATCCAGCGCGTCGGCCACTGCGGATCCTGAGCTTGGCCTGTGCCGGAGGTGAGGAGCCGTACTCGATCGCGATGACGATGAGGGACGTGGGCCTGCCGGCACGTCGGTTCCAACTCGACGCGATGGACGTCAGCGCCCGGCGGCTGGCCGTCGCCCGGCGCGGCGTTTATTCGGCTAATGCTTTCCGGGGCTCCGACCTCGGCAGCCGGGCGCAGTACTTCCGCGCCCATGCCGAGGGTTACGAGATGGACCCCACCATCCGATCGACGGTCCGGTTCTTCCAGGCCAGCGCGCTCGAACCGAACCTGCTCGAAGGGTCGTCTCCCTATGACGTGGTGTTCTGCCGCAACCTGTTGATCTATCTCGACGTCCCGGCCCGCGCCCGCGTCTTGGCGCTGCTCGACCGCCTGCTCGCGGCCGACGGAGTGCTCTTCATCGGTCACGCCGACCGGCTCGATCTCGCCGGCGAGCCGTCGCGCTTCGCACCGGCCGGCGAGCCGGGGTGCTTTGTCTATCGCAAGGCTGCGAGTAAGCCAACTCGCCTTTCCGGGGTTGGGTCTGGGTCTCTTGACCCCGCCCGTCCGCCGGCCGAGCGTTCCCCGGAAGCGGCCCTCCATCCGGCTCTGGCTCAGCCGAATCAGGAGAGGCTCAAGGCTGAGGCATCAAGCCCGAATCCATCCGCCCCGACTCATCCTTCATCCTTCATCCTTCATCCTTCCAAGATGCCTCCCGGGATCCTGGAACAGGCTGAGAAGCTGGCCAACCAGGGCCGGCATTCGGAGGCGATCGCGATGTGTGAGAGGCACCTTCGGCAGAAGGGCCCCGGCTCCTCGGTGTATTATCTGATGGGGATGATCTGCCAGTCGGCCGGCGACCGACGTCGGGCCGAGGAGTGTTTTCACAAGACGGTCTACCTCGACCCGAAGCATGATGAGGCGCTGCTGGCCCTGGCGCTGCTGGCAGAGCGGCGCGGCGATCGTGGCGCGGCGGCCGGATTCCGCCGTCGTGCCTCGCGGACGTCGGCCAACACGAGGCCCGAAGGAGGTGAACGACGATGACGGTCGGCGCATCGACAACGGTTCACACCTCGGAGGCTGGTCCGCTGCGGCAGCCAGTCGCCGAGGACGGATGTTGGCATCGCATCGGCGTGGCTGGGGATCGGAGTTGCCCGGAGCTTACTTCATTTGTCCACTGCAGGAACTGTCCGGTATTCACGGCCGCTGCGCGCGGCTTCTTCGACAGGCCCGCCCCCGAGGGATACCTGGCGGAGTGGACCCGGTGGCTCGCCGACACCGACGGCCTGGGGCCGTCCAGAGGGATGGAAGCGGATGGCGATGAGGTCGCGGAGGACGGCGGCACCCTCGCTCAACGAGAGGGCGTCAGCATCCTGATCTTCCGGCTGGGTACCGAATGGCTGGCCTTCCGCACCCGCACGGTCGCCGAGGTGACCACGCCCCGGCCGGTGCACCGGGTCCCCCATCGCTCGAACCGGACCTTCGCCGGACTCGTCAATTTGCAAGGACGGGCCGAGCTTTGCATCTCGCTGCATGGGTTGCTGGGCGTGGACGCATCCGTGTCTCCTTCGTCCGGGCGGCTGGTCGTGCTCCGGGATCGTGGCCGGGCCGAGACCTGGACGTTCGCGGCGGACGAGGTCCTGGGCGTCCATCGCTTGCCTCGCAGCCAGTCGGCGCACCGTTCCTTCGACCCTGATCAATCCGGCCGTGGCGTTCAGCCAGGCGGTCCTGTCCTGGAACGGGCGGAGCATCGGCCTGCTCGACGAGCAGCGGGTCTTTGCCGCCTTTCGGAGCCTCCAGCCGTGAGCGACGACCTGAGCGGCTTCTCCCTGCTGGAACTGTTTCGCATGGAGGCGGAGAGCCACACGGCCACGCTGTCATCGGGACTGGTCGCGCTGGAAGGCGTGTCGGCCTCGCCCGAGGTGATCGAACCCTTGATGCGCGCGGCCCACTCGCTCAAGGGGGCGGCGCGGATCGTCGGGCTCGACGCCGCCGTCCGGGTCGCGCACGCGATGGAAGACGCGTTCGTCGCGGCCCAGAAAGGACAGCTCACCCTCGAACCGGAACATGTTGACATCCTGCTGCGCGGAGTCGACATGCTGGTCCAGATCTCGCAGCTCGCCGAGCCGGAGCTGGAGTCCTGGCAAGCCGATCACGCCGCCGAGATCGACGCCTTGGTGGCCGACTTGACCGCTGTCAAGGAAGGCCGGGGACCTTCGGGCGTGCAGAGGGGGGAGCGGGGAGAGGGGACTCGTGATGGGCGCGGTTCTCCCGACGCCGCCCATCCGCCGACCGAAGGTCTCGCAGAACACAGCCTCGAGCCCGATCGAACGGAGCCGCCCCCCCCCGCGGCGACGCGGCCTCTGGAGGAGCCCGATCGCTCTTTACCCCCCACCCCTGACTCCCCATCCCCTACTCCCCAATCTCCAGTCCCCAGCGGAGGCGTTGTGCGCGTCACCGCCGAGAGCCTGACCCGGCTGATGGGCTTGGCGGGCGAATCCCTGGTGCAGAGCCACCGGCTCCGGCCGCTGGTAGACGCGCTCTGGCAGCTAAGGAAGCGGCAGATCGGCCTGCTGGAGTCCTTGCAGAACCTGGAGGACCGGTTCGCCGGCACCGTTATGGGAGCGGGCGATCTGCGGCCGCGGCTGTCTGCCGCCGGGCAGGAGCTGCTGGCGAAGGCCCGGTCTCGCGCCGCCGAGGACTTGCAGAGTTTGGGCGATACGGTCGAGGCGGTCGAGGCGTTCGCCCATGCCAGCGAGGATCTCTCCAGCCGTCTGCACCATGAGGTGCTGGCCAGCCGGATGCGGCCGCTGGCCGACGGAATTCGCGGCTTTCCGCGCCTGGTCCGCGACATGGCCCGGGAGCTGGGCAAGCAGGCGCGGTTCGAGGTCTACGGCGAGGCCACCGGTGTCGATCGCGACGTACTCGACCGCCTCGAGGCGCCGCTCAACCACTTGATCCGCAATGCGCTCGACCACGGTGTCGAACCGCCCGAAGACCGGCGGGCCGCCGGCAAGCCTCCGGTGGCGACAATTCGACTGGAGGCACGCCACCGCGCGGGGATGCTCCAGATCGTCCTCAGCGACGACGGGCGCGGCGTCGATCTCGAACGACTCCGCGCCAAGGTCGTCGAGCGCGGGTTGACCAGCGCCACAATGGCCCGGCAGCTCAGCGAGGCCGAGCTGCTCGATTTCCTCTTCCTGCCGGGCTTCACCACGAAAGAGCAGGTCACGGAGGTCTCCGGCCGCGGCGTGGGTCTCGACGTCGTGCAGAGCATGGTGCACTCGGCACGCGGCTCGGTCCGCGTGACCATCCAGCCCGGCAAGGGGGCGCGGTTCATCCTCCAGTTGCCGATCACGTTCTCGGTCATCCGAGCCCTGCTGGTCGAGATTGCCGGCGAGCCCTATGCCTTCCCCCTCAGCCGGATCGACCGCATCCTCAGAGTCGATCGCGCGGATGTCCGAGACCTCGAGGGAAAACCTCACGTCCTGCTGGACGATCAGCTCGTCGGCTTGGTCAACGCGACCCGTGTCCTCGAGCTCGACGACGATATCGGCGACCGTGCCGCCGACTCGTTGCCCGTGGTGGTCGCCAGCGACCGCAGCCATCGCTTCGGCGTCGTGGTCGACCGGTTCCTGGGCGAGCGCGACTTGCGCGTCTCGCCGCTGGACGCCCGGCTCGGCAAGGTACCAAACATCAACAGCTCTTCGGTGCTCGAAGACGGCTGGCCGGTCCTGATCGTTGACGTCGAGGATCTGGTCCGCTCGGTCGACAACCTCCTCTCCGGTCGGCGGCTCGGCAAGCTCTCCGCGGAGGTGGCGGCCGAGCACCGCGCCCGCACCGTCAAGCGGATCCTCGTCGTCGATGACTCGATCACGGTCCGCGAGCTGGAGCGGCAGTTGCTCGAGAGCCGGGGCTATACCGTGGATGTCGCTGTCAACGGCGTCGACGGCTGGAACGCCGTGCGCTCCACCCATTACGACCTGGTCGTCAGCGACATCGATATGCCCCGCATGGACGGCATCGCACTGGTCCGTCACATCAAGGAAGATGCCCGGCTTCAATCGATCCCGGTCGTCGTCGTCTCGTACAAGGACCGCGAGGAGGACCGAATCAAGGGACTCGACGCCGGTGCCAACTCGTATTTGACCAAGAGTAGCTTCCACGACCAAACATTCTTGAGCACCATCGCCGACCTGATCGGCGAGGCGCGGGAATAGTCCTTGACCGTTGTGGTGTCCTCGCGACGATCACTCTGGCTTCGTTTTCTTCGACCGGCGTTTGCGAGACCACACTCGACGCAGCTCGTCCGGGCTGGCCGCTGTCCGAATCGCATGAAGAACCTTATCCAGCAAGACGTGGTCTTGAATCTCACGGAGCTCCGGCATCAGCTTCAAGCCCTCGGCGCCGAACTTCACCTCCAGGGATACCTCGATACTTTTGAGTAGGCCCTTCTCCATGCCGACTCGTTCTGCAATCGTGACGAACGGCATATGCTTCTCCTGCTGGTACGTGGTGATCGCTTCCCAGAAAAGCCGGTCCCGTTCCTCCGGCAGCTCCATGATCCAGTCGATGAACCGGAACAACTGACGTACATCCCCTCGATCCATCCCGCGTTCGTACAGCTTCTTGACCAGCCGTAGTTTCCAGGCCTGCCGGTCGGCCGGCGAACGCCGCGTCTCCAGAGTCTTCAGGTGGGCCAGCACCACCAGGGCGAACGCGTTCGGGTGGGCCTCTAGCGCCTGGTCGTTCGTCGCGTAGTCCAAGAGCTTGACCATCGGAAACGTCGTGCCGGTGTGGAAGCCCCAGCGGCCGTACTCGTACTGGCTCGGCCGCCAGTCGGGATTGTCGTCGGTCAGGATCGCCAGGCTGATCACCTGGCGATCGTAGCGGTCGAAGATCCGGTGATTGTAGACATACATCCGCTTGGGAAAGTCGCCCTCCTTCCTGGTCTGCACTTCCATGTGGATCAGAAGCCAACGTTCCTCCCCGCTCTTGAGCCAGACCTTGACCAGCTTGTCAACGTAGCGCCGGCCCTGTTTCGACTGAGGGACGATCGGTTGCAGCTCCTTGTCCAGCATCTCATACCCGCGGTCCCAGTCGATCTCGACATGAGCCTGCGGGAAGTAGAAGGCCAGGCACTGCTCGAAGTATCGATCCAATGCCTCCTTCCAGCGACTATCATAGTCGGCCGCGGGTCCCTGTCGCGCCCGACCACGGTCAGCCGTTCTTCGTTGATGTTTCCGTTTCGCCATAACCAATGCCAGGAGAACTTCGCGGTTTTCCTCCCGCCAGTCACCCGCGCTGGCCAAGGATATCGCGAAGGAGGGAATTCCTGAAAAAATCGAGATGCAATAGCCGCCTGGCCTCTCATAGCCTGTTGGGGAGAGTCGTGGGACTCTGGCCCGGCAAGGATCCGTGCGTTCCATCCGGTGGAGCTGGCGAATCATGGCGAGTGTCTTGACATCGGGGACAGCCTTGCGACACCTGCGCGACCTCTTCAATGGCGGAACGGCCGTCGGCCTGACTGACGGCCAGCTCCTGGCCCGCTATGCGGCCTCAAAAGATGGGCCGGCCTTCGCCGCGCTGGTGGCGCGGCATGGCGCGATGG
The DNA here is from genome assembly GCA_963845755.1 of uncultured Planctomycetota bacterium. GTDB lineage: Bacteria > Planctomycetota > Planctomycetia > Isosphaerales > Isosphaeraceae > CAWJTV01. The sequence continues at coordinate 118,628 of CAWJTV010000001.1, read as the reverse complement.
TGCTGGCGACCTGCCGCGCCATCTTGCGGCACGATCACGACGTCGAGGACGCCTTCCAGGCCACCTTCCTGGTGCTTGCGCAGGGCCAATTCCGTGCGCGTTGGTGACGCTCTCGGCGGCTGGCTGCACCGGGTCGCTTATCGCGTCGCGGTCCAGGCGAACATCGCGGTGCGGCAGAGGCGCCGGCGTGAGGTGGAGGTCTCGGCGATGGAGATCCCGGATACGACTCGTCCCGGGCTTGATGTCGATCTGGATTCGATCGTGCACGAAGAGATCGACCGGCTGCCGGATCGTCACCGATTGCCGGTCGTCCTCTGCGACCTGGAGGGGCTGTCCTACGATCAAGCGGCCGCACGGCTCGATTGGACCGTGCCGGCGCTTCGCTGCCGGCTGTCGAAGGCGCGGCTTCGGCTGCGGGATCGCTTGACGCGTCGCGGCGTGACCGGGGCAGCGCTGGGCGTCGTCTTCGCGCCTTCCAGTGCCAGGGCGGCGGTCCCGGCGGCGTGGGCGGAGTCAGCCGTCGTGGCAGCGACGGGCGGGGCCAGTTCGTTGGCGGCGGTCGCGATCTCTCAGACGATCCTCAGGGGCATGCTCATGACCAAGCTGAAGTTCGCCGCGGTAGCTGCGCTCACGGCGGTGGGAATCGCCTCGGCCGGGATCGCCGCCATCGGAGCGGCTCGGTCCGATGGTCCGAAGAAACGCATGACGCCCGCCTTGGCCGCCGTTCCCGGGGCGCCAGCCGGCGACAAGGACAAGTCCAAGGCCGTCGCGCCCGGCGAGATGATCGAGGTGCGAGGCCGCGTCGTCGGCCCAGACGGGAAGCCCGTCCCGGGCGCGGCCGTGCGAACGGCCTACCTCGATCCGGAGAGCGCCACCGTTCCCGAGGCGACCAGTGCATCGGACGGCCGGTTCCTCATGCGGGTCCCGCGACCACCCCGGAGCACCCGCATCGATGCGTTCCCCTGGGTGGTCGCCTTGGCCCCGGGGTTCGGCCCTGGCTGGGTTCCGAGCGCTCTCAAGGCCGGCGCAGCAGGCGAGCTCACGATCCGGCTCGTGGAGGACGGTCCGCCGATCGAGGGCCGGATCGTCGATCTGGAGGGTCGGCCGGTTGCCGGCGCCCGGGTCAAGATCGAACGTCTCCGGTACGCCAGGACCGATCGCGACCCGTACGCCGAGACCGGCGACCTGTCCGCCTGGATCGCGACGGTCCAGGATCGTGGCACCCTTCTCAATAACTGGGATGGCCTGGGTCAGTTGCCAGCAATGATCTCGACCGCTACGACCGACCGCGATGGCCGGTTCCGCCTGACCGGTATCGGCCGCGAGCGGGTCGCCGAGATCCTCATCGCGGCTCCGACGATCGCCACGACCCAGGTCTATGCGATGAGCCGCGATGGGGCCGAGGTCCGGTTCAACGACCGGAGGGGGCTCACGCTCGTGCCCCTCGTCGTCCACGCCCCCCGATTCGAGTTCGCCACCAAGCCGACCCGGCCGATCGCGGGGGTCGTTCGCGACCAGGACACGGGCCGGCCCCTCACCGGGTTGAGACTCAAAGCTGCGGCCTTCGACGAACGCGGCCTCGGCCCGGCACCTGGCGTCGAAACGACGACCGACGCCCAGGGACGCTATCGACTCACCGGCCTGCCCAAGGCGCCGGCCTACCGCATCTTCGTCAGCCCGGGCGAGGGGAAGCCTTACCTCAACGCGACCCTCCGCGTCCCGGCCGACTCGCCCGGCCTGGAGCCGGTCCCATTCGATATCGCGCTGAAGCGGGGCATCCTGGTCCGCGGCCGGGTGACCGACAAGGCGACGGGCCGGCCGGTGCCGGGCTACGTCAACGCCTATACCTTCCGCGACAATCCCCAGGTCGGCGAGTTCCCCGGCTATGGCTCGAGCTCCCCGCCCCACGTCCGCATCAAGGACGACGGCCGATATGAGATCGTTGCCCTTCCGGGCCGTGGCCTCATTGCCTGCCAATCCGACAGGTTCCGATACCGGATCGGTGTCGGTGCGGAGGGCATCAAGGGATACGACCGCATCGACATGGGCTTCGACACCCTGCCGCATCATTTCTCCAGCCTCAACTGCCATGCCGTGGCCGCGGTCGACCTCGACCCCGAGGCTGAGTCGGCGACCTTGGATCTCCAGGTCGATCCCGGCCGATCGCTGTCCCTGACGGTCGTCGATCCCGCGGGCAAGCCGATCGACGGCACGAAAGCGTCGGGCATCGGCGACGGCTTCGATTCGAATGAGTCTCCTCAGGACTCTTCCACGATCGAAATCCATGCCCTCGATCCGTCGAAACCGCGCCGTGTGACGATCACCCATGCCGGGCGAAAGCTCGCGGGCTCGATTTACCTTAAAGGGGACGAGACCGGGCCTTTGACCGTCCGGCTCCAACTCTGGGGGACGATCACCGGCCGGATCCTCGACGATGAGGGCAAACCGCGCAAGACCTTGGATCTCAACGGCCTTGGGTTCTTCAGCACCGGCAGCGTCCTCCCGGTTCGTCTCGACAAGAACGGCATTCTGCCAGACGCGCAAATAGGCGGCGATGGCCGGTTCCGCATCGAGGGCCTCGTCCCGGGCCTCAAATATGGCGCGAGCGCCTCGGAAGGGATCATGTTCAAAGGCGATGTGTTCCTCGACGTGACCGTCGCGCCCGGCGAGATGAAGGAGCTGGGCGACCTCAAGGTGGTCCGGCCCAAGCCCAATGGCCAGGAGTGATCCATACGAGCTTCTCGGAGGGTAAGCATTTCTATCACGCTTCCCATGAGCCCGATCGCCGATCCGCGCCCGCCGCCGACATTTTCCAAAAAGTCGGGATACTCCGACCATCGGACCTCTCTTAATCTGGTAGAGAGGATCGACCAGGCGCATCCGGGGAGTTGTCGAATTATGTCGAGTGGCGCAATGGGAGTGGCCGTGCGGGAACTGAGCGATCTATTTCGCAGCGGGAGCTCCGTCGGCCTGACCGACGGCCAGCTCCTGGCCCGGTACGCGACCTCGAACGACGGATCCGCCTTCGCCGCCCTGGTGGCGCGGCACGGTCCGATGGTCGTGGCCACCTGCCGGGCCGTCCTGCGACACGAGCACGACGTCGAGGACGCGTTCCAGGCCGTCTTCCTCGTCCTGGCAAGAAAAGCCTTTTCGATCCGCGCCGGCGATGCGCTGGGCGGCTGGCTACACAGGGTGGCGTATCGCGTCGCCGTGCAGGCGAACATCGAGTCCAGGAGGAGGCGCCGGTACGAGTCGGAGATGCCGGACATGGCGATGACCATCCCGGACTCGGTCCGTCCCGGGCCCGAGCTTGACCTGAGTTCCATCGTGCACGAGGAAGTCGACCGGCTGCCGGAGAGCCTGCGGCTGCCGGTCGTGCTCTGCGACCTGGAGGGCCTCACCTACGAGCAGGCCGCGGGCCGGCTACACTGGACCGAGCCGACTCTGCGCCACCGGCTGGTCAGGGCGCGGCAACGGCTGCGCCATCGCCTCAGCCGTCGCGGCGTGACCGGCGCGGCGCTGGGCGTTGCCATCGCGTCGTCGAGAGCGTCCGCGGCGGTTCCCACGGCATTGGAGGAGTCGGTGGTCGCGGCGGCGACCGGCGGAGCCAGCTCGATGGCAGTGGGTGTGCTCGCCCAGGCGATCATCCGGGAAATGTTCATAGCCAGGCTGAAGTTGGTCACCGCCGCCGCGATGGTGATGGTCGGAATCACCACGCTCGGGGTCGTCGTGATCGGCGCGGCGCGGCCGGATGACCCGAAGCCCGAGATGAAACCGCCGGCCGTGGCCCAGAAACCGCCGGTCGAAGACAGGGATAAGGCCCCCGAGCCGGCCGGGACCATCGAGGTGCGCGGTCGCGTCGTCGGTCCTGATGGCCAGGCGGTCTCGGGAGCAATCGTGCGGGCTTTCCAGCCCGTGTGGGACAACCACCCTACATCGCAGGTGACCAGCGGGCCGGACGGCCGGTTCTTGCTGCCAATCGCGCGGCCGAGTCCGAGACTCGCCAGCTTGCTTACCGAAAGCAGCGCGGCGTCCCCCTGGGTCGAGGCTTCCGCAACGGGGTTCGGACCCGGCCTTGCCAGGGCCCCGTACAAACCCGGCGCGTCGGACGAACTGACGATCCACCTGGTGGAGGACGGCCCGCCGATCGATGGCCGGATCATCGACCTGGAGGGCCGGCCCGTCGCCGGTGCTCGGGTCGAGGTCGAGCGTCTCTGGTTTGCCGAGAGCGACGACCTGTCCACTCACATCAAGAAGAACCAGGAGGGCACCGTCCGGGGCATCTGGGACGGCCTGACCCGGTTGCCGACAACGATCGCCACCACGACGGATGCCGACGGCCGGTTTCATCTGACGGGGATCGGCCGCGAGCGGGTCGCCGAGTTCCTCGTCTCGGGGCCGGCGATCGCCACCACGGTGCTTTATGCGATGAGCCGGAACGGGCCGGAAGCCAATTGCATCGATCGCTGGCCCGAGCCCACGCCGGTCGTCTTCCACGCCCACCGGTTCGAGTACGCCGCCGCGCCGGTCAAGCCCATCGTGGGCGTCGTACGCGACAAGGATACCGGTCAACCCATCGCTGGTATGAACCTCCGCGCCACGGTTTATAACAAGGACAGCGGAGTCAACCGCCCCGCGCGAGGTGTCGAGGCGACGACCGATACCCAGGGCCGATACCGATTGGCCGGCCTGACCAAGGGTTCCACCTATCGCGTGTACGTCGAACCCGGCGAGGGCCTGCCTTACCTCAAGGCGACCCTCCTTGCATCCGCCAGTTCGCCCGGGCTGGAGCCCGTGACCTTCGATATCGCCCTGAAGCGCGGCGTCGTGGTCCGGGGCCGGGTGACGGACAAGGGGACCGGCCGGCCCGTGTCGGGTTTCGTGAATGCCTACACCTTCCGAGACAATTCCCACGTCCGTGACTTTCCCGGCTACGCGGAGAGCTCGCCACTCTACGTCTATCTCAACGACGACGGCCGATACGAAATCGTCACTCCGCCCGGCCGTGGGATCATCGCCTGTCGCTCGGACGTCGTTCGTTATCGGACCGGCATCGGCGCGTTGACGATTCCGGGGTACGACCCCCAGCGCGCTCGATTCGAAACGCGGCCAGATTCGTGCCACGTCGGCAACTACCACGTTCTCGGCGCGGTCAACCTTGATCCCAGGAGGGAATCGGCGACCGTGGATCTTCAGGTCGACCCCGGCCGCTCGCTGACACTGACCGCCGTCGACCCCGAAGGGAAGCCGATCGGCGGGACAACGGTGGCGGGTATCGCCGAGTTGCTGTCGGCGACCGAGTACGCCCAGGAATCGCCTACCATCGAGATTCACGCCCTCGACCCGTCGAAGCCCCGGCGCGTGACGATCACCCATGCCGCACGGAAGCTCGTCGGCTCGGTTTACGTCAAGGGGGACGAGACCGGTCCCTTGACCGTCCGGCTCCAGCCCTGGGGCACGATCACCGGCCGCGTCATCGACGACGAGGGCCGGCCGCGCAGCCGCATCGGGCTCTGGAGCGCCGATGGACGGGAGCCGTGCGCGCGAGCGCGGTATCTTGCCGGGCGGAAACCGGGGTGAAGGCGACTGGATCGGACCGGACGGCCGGTTCCGGTTCACGGGTTTGGTTCCCGGCCTCAAGTATGGGGCATCCGTCATGGACGGGGTCATCACGCAGATCGGCGAGCTGTTCCAGGACGTAACCGTCGCACCTGGCGAGATGAAGGACCTGGGCGACCTCAAGGTCATCCCGCTCAAGCGGGATGGTGAGCTGTAAGACTCGACCGCACACCCAATGCCGCTGACCCTGGAACCATTCGCTTCTTCAGAAAGATAGAGATACCGCGACAAGCCGGTCCCTCTTAATCTATAGAGGCTGTGACCGGGTACTCTTAGGAGCGGTGGAATCATGGCAATCGGCACAATGGGGGCGGCCCTGCGCGACCTCGCCGAACTCTTCTGCGACGGGACTGCCGTCGGCCTGAGCGATGCCCAGCTCCTGGCCCGCTACGCGGCTTCGAACGACGGACCTGCTTTCGCCGCATTGGTGGCGCGGCACGGCCCGATGGTCCTTTCCACCTGCCGGGCCATCCTGCGGCACGAGCATGACGTCGAGGACGCGTTCCAGGCCACCTTCCTCGTCCTGGCCGGCAAAGCAACATCGGTCCGCGCCGGTGAGGCCCTGGGCGGTTGGCTGCACCGGGTGGCGTATCGTGTTGCGATGGAGGCGAGCGCCACGGCGATCCAGAGACACCGGCGCGAATCGGGAGCCCTGGCGATGGCGATGACGATCCCGTCCCGCATGGACTTCGGGCTCGAACCCGACGTCCGTGCGATCGTGCACGAGGAGATCGACCGGCTGCCGGATCGTCAACGTCTGCCAGTGGTGCTCTGCGACCTGGAGGGCCTGACCTACGAGCAGGCCGCCGGACGGCTGCGATGGACTGTGCCGGCCCTCCGCTGTCAACTGGCGAAGGCTCGGCAGCGGCTGCGCGATCGTCTGACTCGCCGCGGCCTGACCGGTGCAGCACTGGGCGTTGCGATGGCTGCGACCGAAGTCAGGGCATCGGTCCCGGTGGCGTGGGCGAAGGTGGCGGTCGCAGCGGCGACGGACGGAGCTAGCTCGATGGCGGCTGGTGCGCTCGCTCAGGCCATCATCCGAAGCATGCTCGTGACCAAGCGGAAGATCGCCGCGACCGCCGCGATCGCGGCGGTCGGAATCGCCTCGGCCGGGGTGTTGGCGATCGGAGCGGGCCGACCCGATGAACCGGAACTCACCTTGAACGCGCCGGTCGCCGCTCAACAGCCGCAGACCGCAGCCAACGACAAGGCCGTCGCCTGGACTGGGATCGTCGAGTTGCGGGGCCGCATCGTCGCACCCGACGGTAAGCCCGTCCCGGGCGCGGACGTGCGAACGGCGTACCTCTATCCGGATGGAGTCGCAACCAGCGGGCCGGACGGCCGATTCCTCATGCAAATTCCCCAGTGGTCCTGGACTCGTCTGCTCAACGGCGAGGACCGGCTCGTGGAGATCGTCGCCACGGCGCCGGGGTTCGGACCGGGCTTCGTTCGGAATGCCTTCAAAGCCGCCACCTCGGGCGAGCTGACGATTCGGCTGGCTGAGGATGGCCCGCCGATCGAGGGGCGGATCGTCGACCTGGAAGGACGACCCGTTGCGGGCGCCCAGGTCAAGGTCGTGGCTCTCTTCTTCTCCGAAAGAAGCGACCTGACCGCTTGGCTCATGCAGATCAAGGAGCGTGGGAGATCGAGCCTATTGTTCCACCACGCGTACTACTTGAAGCGAAAAGCCACCACTTCCACGAAGACCGGCCCCGACGGCCGGTTCCAACTGACCGGGCTCGGCCACGAGCGGATCGCCTGGCTCTCCATCTCGGGCCCGACGATCGCCACGACCGCGGTCTTTGCCATGAACCGCGACGGAGCTGATGTCCGGATTGCCAGCCCGGCGATGGGCAATTCCAATTCATTGCCGCAGGTCATCCACTCCCGTCGCTTCGAATACTCCGCGGCGCCGACAAAACCCGTCGAGGGGGTCGTCCGTGACAAGGACACCGGCCAGCCCATTGCCGGGTTGAGACTCCACGCGGCGGTCCCGACGAGAGAGGGAGCCTCCCTCTTCCAGGACATCGGGGCGACGACCGATGCCCAGGGCCGGTATCGCCTGATCGGACTACCCCAGGCTTCCGCCTATCGATTGAATATCGAACAGGCTGAGGGGAAGCTCTACCCCAAGGTTTCCTTCGGCGTCCCGGCCCGTTCGCCCATGCTCGAGCCGGTCACGTTCGACATTGCGTTGAAGCGAGGCGTTGTGATCCGTGGCCGGGTCACCGACAAGGCGACCGGTCAACCGGCGCCGGGCTACATCGAGGCCTTCACCTTCCGCGACAATCCCGCGATCGCGGATTTTCCCGGCTACAGCGGCACCGAAGCCTACATCAAGGATGATGGCCGGTTTGAGGTCGTCGGCTTGACGGGCCGCAACCTCATCGCCTGCCGGTCCGAGATGCGCCGCTATCGGGAGGCCGTCGGTGGCGAGAAGATCCCAGGGGAGAAGATCCCAGGATTTGATCCGCAGTACTACCACGTCCTGGCCGAGATCGACATCGATTCCAAGGCTGAGTCGGCGACGCTGGACCTTCAGCTCGACCCCGGTCGATCGCTCACGGTCAACGTCGTCGATCCCGAAGGCCGGCCGATCGGCGGCACAAGAGTGAAGGGCGTCACCGACCTGCATTCGAATTTCCTCGAATACGAGCAGGAATCGCCCACGATCGCGATCCACGCCCTCGACCCGTCGAAGCCCCGGCGCGTGATCGTCACTCACGCCGGCCGGAGGCTCATCGGCACGGTTTATCTCAAGGGAAACGAGGCCGGACCTTTGACCCTCCGACTCCAGCCCTGGGGCACGATCACTGGTCGCGTGGTCGATGACGAGGGGCAGCCGCGCAAGGGCCTGGAAATCAACAGTATTGATGGGAGCGACGTGATGGGCATCCTGCCGGATGACGTGTGGGTCGGCGGCGACGGCCGGTTCCGCGTCGAGCGGCTGGTGCCCGGACTCGAGTATGGGGCGTCCGCCTCAAATCGGATGGAGCAGGGCGAGCTATTCCGCGGCGTGACCGTCGCGCCCGGCGAAGTCAAAGACCTGGGCGATCTGAAGGTGATTCCACAAAGACGGTAGGCTTGGTCGATGAAACCTCGACTCAGGGTGTCGCCCAGTTCTCGACGTTCAGACCAGGCACGGCCGACAGGTCGCCGTCCTTGCTGACCACGGTACAGTTGCCCAGACAGAGAGCGATGGCGGCGATCTGGATGTTCAACGGATTGCATCGGACGACCGATTCGGCGCAGCGTGGCGGCGATGCGGCCATACTCCTCAGCCGCCACGTGATCGAATGGCCAGATGGTCCAGGTCGACACCGCCCGTTTGAGCGAATGGCGGTTTCGCTCTCGGGTCGCACTGGCTTCGACGCCATCGCACAACTCACCCAATACGGGCGTGCCGATTCCGATCTGATGGCCGCGCGCCACCGCCTCGCGTGCTCGCTCGAAGACCCCCTTGCGGCGATTGATGTAATCGCTGGCGATGCCGGTGTCGAACAAATAGCGGCTCATTCGAAGAGCCCTTCGATTCGCTTGTCAAACTGGGCCAGCTCGTGCTCTTTAACCTTCTGTCTCCAGGCGAGCCAGTCCGCCTCTTCTTCGGGTGTCATCACAAACGGCTCGATTTGATCCATTCGCTCCAAGAGTTCGGCGATTCCCTGGGGATCCCTGGGCCACTGGTCATCCGGAATGCCGATGAGTTCCGTCGGCTGAGCGATCGCGGCCACTTGCAGCTTGCTCCCCTCGGGCCAGTCGGCCGGACCGTCAAGGATAACCTGGCCGTCCTTCCAGGTTCCTGTAAGCGTCTTGTTGTCGGGGATCGTATTCATCATCGTTTCCTCCCGGGCACGGTCCCTCACGCATCACTACCAGGACCATTGTACCCGCCCATCCCTCGTGCGCCATTCCGAAGAGGTTGAGACCGAGATCGAGCAAGAACTTGCCTCCCAGAGGGAAGACGTTTGACACCCACGCGTTGCACAGCCGCTGCGCAGTCGATCACCCCACCGGTCGTTCGGCCGAGAGTCGCAGGATCGGGGGATAGCTCAGGTAGACGTGCCAGAACTCCGGCCCGAACGCGGCGAGTCCTTCGTCGGTCACCCGAGGCGGATGCCATTGGATGTTCGTCAGGCCGGCCGCGCCGAGCGCGGCTGCGTGGGTCGCATGAGAATAGGCGAAGTCTTCGATCGTGAAGGAGTCGTCGCCGAGCAAGAAGGTGACGTGGTAGGGCTCGCCGTCGTCGAGGGGCCGGGTCGCGTCGCAGGCGAGCGCGTAGGGTGTGTAATCCACGCCCGGCCATCGCCAGATATTGCTGATGGTCGCGACCAGACGGCCGCCGGGAACGAGGTTCGCGAAGATCGTGCGGGCCATGGCGCCCTGGCTCGATCGCGTCGGGGCGCAGCTCAGCAAGAATGCCGCCGAGACGACGTCGAACGGTTCCATGGGTTCCATCGCTTCCGCGGGCTCGGCGTGATACAGGATCCCCAGGGGTTGGTCGGCTTCCTGCTCGCGCGCCATCGCGATCATCTGACCCGACAGGTCAACACCGACCACCCGATCGGCGCCCGCTTTCTTGATCAAGCGGGTGTAGAAGCCTTCGCCGCAGGCCAGGTCCAGGACCGAACGGCCGCGCAGCTCGCCCAGCAGCTCGAGATGATCGGGGATCTCGCTGAAGATGCGGTAGGGCATCTCCTTGGAGCGCCGGTACTGACGGACGATATCGTCATATTCCGCGGCCATCGGAGTCTCCTTGTCACGACGAGCGTACAAGCTCCTGCCGGGTTTGCCAATGGCGCCCACGCGGCCGACGGGACAATGCATCTGGAATCCACTTGACGGGGGACACCCAGTGTGTCATCTTAGTTGAACGATCAATCAAGACGAGGCCGTCATGAAGAATCCGACTCGTGACCGGCTGGTGGAAGCCGCGCGGACGCTCTTCTGGCAGCACGGTTATGCCAGCACGGGCATCGCCCAGATCCTCAAGGCGGCCGGCGCCAACAGCGGCAGCCTCTACTATTTCTTCCCGACCAAGGAGGACCTGCTCCTGGCCGTGCTGGAATGGTACCGGGAGAATCTCTGGCCTGCGGTGGTCCAGCCGGTCTTCGACCGGGTGAGCGATCCGATCGAGCGGATCTTCGGCGTCCTCGACGGCTATCGGCAGGGGCTCCTGGCGACGAACTTCCAGCACGGCTGTCCCATCGGCAATCTCGCGCTGGAGCTCGCCGACAGCCACCCGTCGGCGCGTCAGCTCCTGGCGGTCAACTTCACCGGCTGGCGAAAAGTCATGGAACAGTGTCTCGCCGAGGCCGCCGGGCGACTGCCCGAATCGCTCGACCGCTCGCAGCTCGCGCTGTTCGTGCTCACCACGATGGAAGGCGCGGTGATGCTGGTCCGCTCCTATCAGAGCATCGATCCCTACGACGCGGCCGTCACCCAGCTTCGCGACTACTTCGACCGCTTGCTCCGCGACGGGACCGACTGGTCCAAACCCCGGTCCCCAGGCGCAGGCCCGACCCAAGCCCAAGTCCCGATCTCGATCCCGATCCAAACCCGGCTCATCGAGCTAGAAGAGAGGTCCTCATGAGAATTCTCAAAAGAATGGTTCTGGCCGTGTTCGTGGTCACTTGCGGCGTCGGATTGCCGGCGACCGCGGAAGAGGATCCGGGCGTTAAGGCCGACGCCGACAAGACGCTGGCCAAGCTGTCGCAACTGGTCGGCGGCACCTGGGTAAGCGTGGACCCCAAGTTCGTGGTCGAATTCCGCTACGAATGGGCTTTCGGCAAGACGGCCATCCGAGGGATCGGCGTCATCGGCAAGGGCGGTCCGCACGAGCAGCAGGGTGAAGCGATCATCGGTTCGGATCCGGTCAACAAGACCGTGTACTACCTGGACTGCCATGGAGGGAACCAGGTCTTCAAGGGGACCGTCAAGCAGGATGGCGACGACCTCGTGTTCGAGTTCGCGACGATCATCGGCTCGCCGGCCAAATGGCGCGAGGTCTTGAGCTTTACCGACAAGGACACGATGCAATTCACCATCTTCGGCGAGAGAGAATCGAAGTGGGTCCCCATCGTCAAGCAGACGTCGAAGCGTAAGCACGCGGAAGTCCGGCCCGATCAGGTCGTCACCGAGGGGGTCATCGAGGCCCCCGTCGGGGCCGTATGGGCGGCCTTCACCACCAACGAGGGACAGGAGTCGTGGAACGTTGCCCAGGCCGAGATCGACTTGAAGGTCGGCGGCTTGATGCGAACCCACTATGATCCCAAGGGGAAGATCGGCGATCCCCACACCATCGAGAACACCATCCTCTGCTTCGAGCCGAATCGGCTGCTCGCGATCCAGGTGAAGAACCCACCGGCGAACTTTCCCTTCAAAGACGCGATCCAGAAGATGTGGACCGTCATCCGCTTCGAGGACGCGGGACCGTCCCGTAGCCGGGTGAGCATCGTGGGAGTCGGCTATGGAGACGATGAAGACTCGCGGAAGCTCCGGAACTTCTTCGACAAGGGCAACGCCTATACCCTCAAGAAGCTTCAGGAGAAATTCGCGGGCGGGCCGAAACCGCCCGCAAGTTGAGGCTGAGGCCCGCAAGAGAATCCGTCGATTGATGTGATCCTCGGGTACACGTCTCGACTTCGGTCCTTTCGTGGCTCAGGTCTCTGGGTAACTGGCGACCGATGCCCGTATAATGCGGAATCGCGCAGTGAGTTCGCGACGCGGGAAGGCGCGGGGCGCCGTCGGTCGATCGAGGCCCGCCTCCTCGGGATCTCGGCGCGGTGCGGAGGGGGCCCGAGTCAACCATGAATCTCGATCCGATCCGGAGCAATCTGGACGACGACCCGACGGTGGCCGGCTCAGCGCCGGGCTTGGATGTGGTCGAGTCGATGGCGATGGAAGCCCTCGCGTCGTCGATCCCGATCCCGGCTGACGTCCGGACCGCGACCGCCGGATGTGTGGAACAATCCCCTTCGGACCCCGAGCCGACCGAAGCGGATGGGGACGACCCGATGATCGGGCAGCGGGTCGGACCTTACGAACTCACGGCGCGGATCGGCGGCGGGAGCATGGGGACCGTCTACCGCGCCACCCGGGTCGAGGACTTCCGGCAGGAGGTCGCCGTCACGCTGATCCGGCGCGGAAGGGACAGCGACACGATCGTGCGGCGGTTCCAGGCCGAGGGCCGCGCCCAGGCCGCACTCGGCAAGCATCCCCACATCGCGGGACTCCTCGACGCAGGTACGACCGAAGACGGCCGGCCGTACGTCGTGACGGAGTACGTCGACGGCCGTCGGATCGATGAATTCTGCGACGACCGCCGACTGGATATCCCCGGCCGGTTGAGGGTCTTCCGCAAGGTCTGCGATGCGGTCCATTTCGCTCACCGGCACATGATGATCCATCGCGACCTGAAGCCGGGGCACATCCTGATCGACGGCCGACGGAGTGCCGAAGCTCATCGGTTTCGGGATCGCCGGGCTGATCCATCCCGAGCCGGTCCTGACGCCGGAGTACGCCAGCCCTGAGCAGGTAAAGGGAGAGCCGATCACGACGGGCAGCGACGTTTATTCGCTGGGAGTGGTGCTCTATCGGCTCCTGTCGGGCCGTTCGCCCTACCGACTCGAGGACCACTCGACGTCGGAAGTCTTGCAGGCCATCTGCGAGCAGTTGCCGGAGCGGCCCGGCGCGGCGGTCGTCCGCCGGCCGGTCCCGCCGGCTGCCGCGTCGCCGACATCCGGGACGCCAACTGAGCCGGTGCCGGCCCCATCGCCCCCATCCTTGACGGCTCCCACCCCCGAGGAGATCGCCGCGGCTCGCCGCACGACACCCTCCCGGCTCCGGGGGATTCTCCGAGGCGATCTCGATGCGATCGCGATGATGGCGTTGCGCAAGGAGCCGGAGGCGAGATACGCTTCGGCCGAACAGCTTGCCGACGACGTGAGTCGCTACCTTCGGAGCCAGACGGTGCGGGCGCGACGCGACTCCCTGGGTTATTGCGCGGCCAGGTTCGTGCGGCGGAACGCGGCGGTCGTGGCCGCCGGACTGGCCCTGATCCTCGCGCTGGCAGCGGGCATCGCCGGCACGACCTGGAAGCTGGTCCTGGCTCGCCGCGAGCGCGATCGCGCCGCGGAGTCCTCGCGACAGGCCCGCGAGGCGGTCGATCAATTCTTCACCCGGTTCAGCGAAGACCAGGTGCTGAACGAGCCGCGGTTCCATCCGCTCCGCAAGACGCTGCTCGAGGACGCGCAGCGGTTCTACGAGGAGTTTCTCGAGGAGCACAACAGCGAGCCCGCGCTCCGCGCCGAGCTGGCCGCGGCGCAGTTCCCGCATCGCCAGGATCACCGGAGCGGTCAGCTCGCCGGTCCAGGCCATTCCCCGGTTCGAGCAGGCCGCTGCGCTCTGGGAAAGCCTGGTTGCGGCCCGGCCCGGCGATCTGGCCTACCGGGAGGAACTGGCCGGCACCCTCAGCGGTCTGGGTGCGATGCTCGTGCGCCAGGAAGGCCGGCGCGACGAGGCCCTCCGCCGCCTTTCGACGTGCCAAGGACCTGCTCGAGCCCATGATCGCTGCCGAGCCGCGGTCGGTCCGGCGACGCCGCGAGCTGAGTCGGATCCTCCAGAACATCGCCCCGATCCAAGCCACCGAAGGTGAACCCGAGGAGGCGATCCAGAGTCTCGAACGCTCGCTGGCGATCGAGTCGCAACTGGCAGACGACGACCCGGAGTCGGTCGACACGCGGATCTCCATGGCCAAGGCTCATAGCCTTCTGGGTCAGGTTCTGTTGGACCAGCCCGACGGATCGCAGCCAGCGATTGAGTCGTGTCAGAAGGCCGTCGAGGTCCTAGAGGCGGTCGTGCGCGACCGTCCCGATCTGGCCGAACCATCCTATCGGCTGGCGATGGACCTGGGCGATTTGAACGTCGTCCAGCAGGTGGCCGGCAAGCTGGACTCCGCGCTGAAGAGCGTCCACAGGGCGGTGGAGATTCTCGAGCGCCTGGATCGGCAACATCCCGGCGTCCTCGAATACCAGGGCGGGCTGGCCAGCACTTATAACATGCAGAGCGAGCTGCACCAACGCCGCCGCGAACCGGTGGAGTCGCTGGCAATCGCCCAGAAGGCTCGGACTTTGCTCGAGCGTGTGGTCGCCGAGCACCCCGAGGACATCGACTCCCGCATTGACCTTGCCAAGGCCCAAACCAACATCGGCCGGAGTCTCCAGCAGACGGGCGATCCGGTCGAGGCCCTGCGATCTTTCCAGCGCACCGTCGACTCGTATGAGAGCCTGCCCCAATTAGATCCGCGCAACAGCTACAGCCTGGCTTGCCACGTCGCGCTGTGCATTCCCCTGATCGGCGCCAAGCCGGGATCGAAGGGCGTCAACGATCTCGCGGCCTTGACCAAGGCCGACCGGTTCCGTCGCAAGTTGTACGGCGACCGCGCCGTGGACCTCTTGCGCCGCGCTGTCAAGGGCGGATTCGTCGACCTGGAGATCCTCCAGTCCGATGCCGACCTCGACCCGCTCCGCGAGCGAGCCGATTTTCGAGAACTCATCAAGACGCTCGAAAAGGAATCGGCGGCCGAGCCGGAGTAGTGGCCCGGCCCCGATCCGTTTCTCCCGGGTCCCGGTTTCTCTTCGGATTGACATGCCTTTAATCGATCTCGCTCGATGTGTATTCCTACTCACGAGCCCGGTTGTGCCTCCACGACGAGACGTCCCAGCGGCTGGGTGGGAACGATTCGCAATCCCGGCCGGGTGGCCAGGGCGCGGGAGAACGATGTGACGACTGTGCGGTATTGTCCATCGTGGAGCGGCGTGCCGGGTGGTCAGCGACCAGTTCCCGCTACTGTCAGCCTTGGTCCAGCCGGCCAGCGGGATCTCGGAGGGCTTCGCCGCGGGTCCGACGTAGAGCCGCACGACCGAACCGGGCGTGGCCGTGCCGGAGAACTCGGGCTGGTTGGTCGAGACGACCTGCTCCGGCCCGTAAGCGTGGTCCACGCGCGCCTGGCGCACACTGTCCCGTCCACTCGATGGCGTCGCTGGTGATTGAGCGGCATCGATCTGGCCGTTGAGCTGGAGTTGCTGGACTAGGGGCGCCTGGTTGCCCAAGGTGGGGACGATGAAGTTCCGGTACCACTCGGGCACGCCCGTGTTCCCCGAATGGGTCACGCCCATATTGGTCAAGTTGTAGTAATGGACCAGCGGCCCGTCGCTCTGGACGGGGACCTGGCCCCAGAGGTTATAGATCCCGCCAGCCGTGGCCGTGGTGTGCTGGAAGAACACCTGGGCCTCGTCGACGATCGAGGGGAAATAAGCGGGAGGGTCCTTGGCCTCGGCCTGGTAATGCGGGACGATCATCTCGGCCAGCCCGGCGAGCGCGCCGGCATAGCTGACCTGCTGCCCAGTGGCGAGGCCGTTGTTCGCCGCGTGGGGATCGAGCAGGGTGTCCTCGATGAAGCCGGACGTGAGCTGCGGGGTCATCTCGCCCTGAAGCTTGACGATGGCATAGGTGTTGACCACCGTCCCCTCGCTGTGGCCGATGAATTCGAGGTCAACCGGTGCATTCGCCGGGAACCGGCTGGCCGTGCCGAGGATCATCCGCGCCAGCCTCGGCGATTGCTGAATCGCCGCGCCAGGCGTCCCGCTCTGATTCACCCAGTTATAGTGAATGACGGAGTCGAAGCCCTCTTGCTTCATCATGTAGGCAATCTGAAGCTGCCACATCGGTCCGTGCGTCCAGCTCGTGTTCTGGATGCCGCCGTGGGTCACGATCCCGATGGTGTAAACCCGGAACGACGCGGTCTGCTGAGTTGCAGTCGTCGCGGAAGCCGAGCCAGGGTTGGCGACGATCAGGACATAGGGCTTCGACGGATCGGGTGGCAGGCCCTGGGCTAGAGGGATGGTGAGCGTGTGAGTGCCGATGCCAGTGGCTGGCTGGCCGGCCTGGTCGAGCGTTGCGGCCTGGCCCGAGGATGCGCCGGGCGGAATGATGTTATCCGTGAAGACCAGGGCGTCGCTGGAGTCGAATTGATTGTCGCTCGAACGATACACGCCGAACTGGAGAGGCGTCGCGGCATCGATGGGCTGGTTAACCTGATACGTGATCGTCACGCTCTTGGAGTCTACGGTCGTCGCCGAGATCATCTGGATGGCCGGCGCCGCGGTTGCGGTCGCGCTGAGTACCCAACGCGCCTCCAGGTCCTCGACCGGCCGCGTCGCGGGCGAGAACGCCCGTTTCGGGGCGATCGAGCCGGCGCGACGGCTGCGGCGTTGGGCCTTCATGGCGTGCGCAACCGAGAACGACTTCATTGTCGGGACTCCGTCGGCATCGAGGTCGAATGGACCGAAGATATGCGCACCGGGAGCGTGGGATCCAACCCGGTCGAGCGAGCACTATACCCGGCGATCGGAAAAAGACAAGGCTAACTCAGGGCTACGGCGCTCGATGGGTTTCAGAGGTTCTCGCAGCAGCCGCGGCTCACCGGTTGTGTCATCGACCAGGACGATCGCCATCTCCGACGAGCGGGTCACATCCTCCGGCAATCCAAAAGTGAAACCGGACAACCCACTCAACGCCTGTCGAATTCGGAACGCCCAGAGATGACTTGGAAAACCGCTGGATCGAGTTGAATTCACAGGGATCGAGTTTCGACCTCGCCACAAAATCGAAGGCGATCCGCTTCGCCTGATCTTCGGTCACGGCCTGATCTCCCTCTCGATCACGCGTTTCCGCCAAGAGTGACAATGTACGCCAGAGTGACAACTCTGCCTTTATCCTCAGATCCCATCTCCATGAGGCACGACAATCCAGGCGAGGCAATGGTCTCAGGTCCCCTCTGAGCGTGTCGCGGCGCAGTATTCGAACCGCGCGATCTCTTCCTTGAGCTGATTGGCGAGCTTCTTAAGCGATCCCCGGGTCAATTCCCGCGTTTGCGGATTCGCGACCGGCTCGGTGTTCAGCTCGGCAAGCCGATCTTCCAGAAACTGGAGCTTCTTTCGCGTGTTCTCGAGTTCCCGAAAGCTTCGAATGTTCAGCAGATCAGCTCGACGAGACCTCTTGAGGTGGAATGACTTCAACGTACTCGCAAGCCGAGGTTGGCTCGGGGATCGGCTCGCCGTGAAGCTGCATGCCTTCGAGATGAAACTCGATGGCCTCGCGCATGAGGTTCCACGGTCTCTTCCCGGGTTTCACCGGCCGCGACACAACCCGGCAGGTCGGGGACGTGGGCACTGAATCCGGTCTTGGTCGGTTCCAGGAGAATGGCGTATCGCATGGGACGTCCTTCAGGGCAAGCCCGCTTGACGCATGATGCTCTTCTCGGTCTTGGTATCCAGTTCGAGGGATGGCTTACCCGCGATGGTCACGGTCCCGGGCTTCGTCGGATGGTGGAACTGGCGGTGGCTTCCTCTCTGCCGGACCAGGACCCATCCGTCTTTCTCGATGAAGCGAATCGCTTCGCGGACCGTCAAGGGCACGGAATTCGTCTCCCTTGGCTCAGTCTATCATCTCGCGGATTCTCCGTCAGTGCTTCTCGGCGGGCACGGCCGTTTGATGCACTGGGAGGCGTTTCCGCCATTCGGCGGCCTGGTCCGGCTTGCCCCAGGCGTCGTAGAGCTGGACGATCCGCTCGGCGGCCTCGGTCAGGCGTTTCTTGGACTGCGGTGGGATCTTGGCTTCGCGGGCCTTCATTCCCTCGTAACCTTGCACGAGCAGCGGCTCGGCCTCGGCGTATTTCTTCTGGCCGAGCAGGCGGCGCCGAGCCAGTTGCGCGTCTCGAACGTGTCCCACTTGTCAGGAGCCTTCTTTCCCTCGATCTCCAAGGCTTCGCGCACCAGTGGCTCGGCCTCGGCTGGCCGGTCGAGCTTGATCAAGGTGAGGCCAAGAGCCGCGAGAGTGGCCGCGAGATTCGTATCATCCGCTGGCAAGCCCTTGCGTCGCGCGACCAGCGTCTAGCGGAAGAGTTTCTCGGCCTCGGCGAGCTTGCCGTCTTCACGGTACAATGTGGCCAGCATGTGCTGGGTCACAAGGGATTCGAGGTGTTCAGGGCCGTGTACCCGTCGATTCGCCTCCAGGGTTTATTGGAAGAGAGATTCAGCCTCGGTCAACCTTTCTTGTAGGAAGTACACCCGGGCCAACTCGTGCTGAGCAGCGAGAGTGTCGGGGTGCTCCACGCCTAGCACGCGTCGGGACATCTCCAGGGTTTTTTCGTAAAGCGATTCGGCCTCGGCCAGCCTTCCTTGTGTGACGTACACAAAGGCCAAATAATGCTGAGTACCGAAGGTCAAGGGATGTTCGGAACCGAGTGCACGACGCTTTGCCTTTAAAGTGCTCGGAAATAATGAATCCACTGGCACGCTGTCTGCTCTTGAGTCCTTCGGAGAGTGATCTCCCGAACCGAAGGAGGACCACCATGAAACCCCTTGTCTCCGATGGCGCTGTGGAAGCTGCCTGGAGCCCTTGCTGCCACCCCCGCCTCCGCGCCGCTTCCGCTTCCCGGGACGCAAACCCCTGGACTACCGCAAGATCCTCACCGGCATCTTGTTCGTGCTCAAGACCGGCATCGCCTGGGACGACTTGCCCGCCGACCTCGGCTGCGGCTGCGGCAAGACCTGCCGGTCCTACCTGCAGGCGTGGCAGCAGGCCGGTGTCTGGCGCCAGTTGCACGCCGTCTTGCTGGCCGAGCTCAACGGCGCCGACGCGATCGACTGGGAGCGGGCGCTGATCGACGCCTCCTTCGCCAAGGCCCCGGAAGGGGGCGAGGATACCGGCCCGAATCCGACGGACCGGAGCAAATCCGGCAGCAAGCACCACGTGATGACCGACGCCCAAGGCGTGCCGCTGGCGGCGACGGTGACCGCCGCCAACGTCCCCGAGATCACCCAGGTCTTCACGACGCTCGACGACATGCCGCCGGTGGGCGGCAAGCCGGGGCCGAAGCGGCAGAAGCCCGACCGCTTGCAGGGGGATCGGGGCTACGACTCGGAACCGGTGCGGCAGGGTTTGCGCGGCCGGGGGACCACGCCGGTGCTGGCGGCCCGCAATACGGAGCACGGCAGCGGTTTGGGCAAGTCCCGCTGGTACGTAGAGCGGACCATCGCGTGGCTGCACTCCTTCGGCCGGCTGCGCCGCCGTTTGGATCGGCTCACCGAGATTCAAGACGCGTTCCTCAAGTTAGCATGTTCCTTGATCTGTTTGAGGCTCCTGGGCCAGTGAACTCATTTTTTCCGAGCGCCTTAGGTTTTCTTGGAAGAGGGATTCGGCCTCGGTTAGTTTTCCCTGTTGGAAGAACAGCCACGCCATTTTCTGCTGAGAGGCGAAGGTGTTCGGGTGGTCAGCACCGAGCACTCGCATTCTGCTTTCGAGCGTCTGGCAGGAGTAGCTCGGCCTCGGCGAGCTTCCCCTCGTCCTTGCACAACTGGGCCAGATTGGATTGGGTGGTGAGTGTGATGGGGTGCTCGGAACCAAGAACGCGCCGTTGCGATTCCAGCGATTTGTGGTAGAGGGCTTCGGCTTCGGCGAACTTCCCCTGCATTTTAATGGCGACCGCCAGGCTCCCCTGGAAATCAAGCGTCCGAGGGTGATCGGGACCATAGGCTCGAAGCGCGATATCCAGCAACTGCCGGGACAGGTTTTCGCACTCGACGTACTTGCCCTGGTAGAAGGCCACTTCGCTCAGGCGGTACCACACCTCAAGCGTGTCGCGATCCTCCCGCCCGAGCACGCGACGCGCGACGTCCAGAGTTTGGCGGAGGACTCTCTCGGCTTCAACCAGTTTCCTCTGTTCGATCTGAGCCTCCGCCAGCCTATACTGAGCGATGATCGTGTCGCGGTACTCGGATCCGAGCACGCGGCGGCGGATCTCGACCGCGCGTTCCAGATGTGGCTGTGCCTCGGAATAGAGGCCCAACGAAATCAAAGCGACACCAATCGTCAGCCGGATCGCGGCCTCAATCTCCGGCTGCTTTTCGAACTTCCCGCTGATCTTGGCCCCCGCTCGCTTGACTAGCTCCTCGACCGTCACTTTCTCGGCGCAGGCGTTCTTCTCGGGAGATGCCTCGGCCAGAAGGTCGTTCTGGAGGAAGTCGTTGACGGTCCTGGCGATGGCGGCCTGCTTGTCGGCTTCCTTCTTCGATTCGACCGCCGCGTTGCGCTGGGAAATGGCTTCGGCCTCGGCATTGAGGGCGTGATCGCGTTCGGTGCGGGCCTGTGTTTCGGCCGCCAGGGCGCGTCCGGCTTCGTCCACCGCGCGGCGCTCGGCCCGGGTCGCGCGGATGGCCTGCCAGGTGCTCACGACCATCGCCGAGGCCAGCACGATGGCAACCACGGCCGCCGTTGTCAGGGCGCCCCGATACTTTCGCGCCAGCTTCCGCAGCCGGTAAGCCGCCGACGGCGGGCCGGCCTCGACCGGGTCGCCCGCCAGGTAGTGCTCGATGTCGCGGGCGAGGCCGCTGGCGGTCTCGTAGCGGCGGGTCCGGTCTTTTTCCAGGGACTTCATCACGATCCAGTCGAGCTCGCCGCGGATTAGTTTCGTCAGCCGGGCCGGCTCGGTCCTCCGTTGCGCCGAGAGCGAGGCCAGCCGGTCGCCCGAGTGGCTCAGCCGCGTCGATGGGCCTGGGCGGCTCTTCCTCGCTTGATGCGACGGAGGATCTCGGCATAAGCCGGCCTCGCGCAGCCTTGGCCCGTTCCAGCGGCGTCGTGCCGGTCAGGAGCTCGTAGAGCAGCACGCCGAGGGAGTAGATGTCGCTGCGGGTGTCGACGTCCAGTGCCGCTCATCTCGGCCTGCTCGGGGCTCATGTATTCGAGCGTCCCGACGATCGGCCCCGTACTGAGTGAACATCGTCCTTTCCGTGAAGCCGCTGGTCGATCGCCTTGGCCACGCCGAAGTCGATCACCCGGGGCACGGGTAGCCGTCGTGGAGCGTGACCATTACGTTCGTCGGCTTGATGTCACGATGAATGATACCCTTTTTGATGGGCATGCTGGATGGCCCGGCAGACCGGGATGAACAGCTCCAGGCGCTCGCGAGTGTTAAGCTTGGCCTCGTCGCAATACTGGGTCATCGGGATGCCTTTGACCAGGTCCATGACGAAGTAGGGGCGTCCCGAGTCGGTGGTGCCGGCATCGAGCACCTTGGCAATGTTGGGGTGGTCCATCAGGCGCCAGGGCCTGGCGCTCTGCCTCGAACCGCGCGACGACCTGGCGGGTGTCCATCCCCTGCTTGATGATCTTCAGCGCCACCCGCCGCCGGACCGGCTTCTCCTGCTCGGCCATGTAGACGACACCCATGCCCCCCTGGCCGATCTCCTGCAGCAGTTTGTACGGCCCGATTACGAGTGCCGGGACCTTCACTCGAGGGCCGAGCCTTGGGCGTGGGACCGGAGGGTTCGATCGGTGTGCCAGCGGTGGCATCGGGGTCGATGTCGTCGGGCGACTTGAGAAGGCGGCCGCCCTTGTCGTGGACCTGAAGCAGCCGCTCGACCCGCTGGCGGATATCAGCATCCGTGCCGCACGCGCGATCGAGGTAGGCCCTGCGTTCGGCCGGATCGGTCGTTTCCAGGGCCTGGGCGAAAATCGATTCGAGGCTGGGACCGGACGGGTCGGCGTTCATCGCCGCGCCTCCTGTCAGGGTCGAGGGATCGATGCCTCTTTACTGTACCCGATCGGACAAGAAAGGGGACCGGGCTGGCGGACGAGATCCCGGGTCGATCAATCCGCTGGGGGATGCCATCCGACCACGACCCAAGCCTGCCGTGCCCGCACCAGACTGAGGCGGTTCAGGTTGAGGGCAATCTTCCACAGTTTGGGCGCCGCGAGCTTCCGGGATGAGGTGATCAAGCTCCATGGGCGTGCCCACGAGAGCCTCCTGGCTCAGGCAATAACCGCAACGATAGCGTGCTTGAGCACTGACCTGGGCTCGCAGGGTCTTGGAGATGTACGAGCCGCTCATCAGGCACCGACCAATTCCGAGACATCATGGCCACGCTGTTTCAACGAGACAGCGGCCTGGGAGCGGATGAGCATGGCCCGTTCATATTGCCGCATCACTTCAGCAAGATCCCGGGTTTCTGCCTCGGTGAGCCCTTCACGCTGCTGCTTGCGATGCAGTTTCTCGGTGTGCCGAGCCACCCGCGCCGCCAGACGGCTCCGCCGGCTTGCCACAAGGTTTGGTCGTCGAGATGCTCCAAGCCCGCGAGGTTCAGGTTGAGCTCGTCAGGGAGTTCCCGGTCTTCCGACATGGCCGCCGCCAACAGATCGACTCGCTCGGCTTCCACTGTGCGATTGGCTTGTTGGGTGCGCTGGTCGAAGTTGTGTATAGAGCCAATCGGGAAGCTGAACCGTCAGGGTTTGGATGGCCATCTTTCCACCTTAGCTGCTCGGGTCGATTCGCAAATTATCAAGAATGGCCTGGGCGGAGGCGAGCCCTGGCCATCACCCGAAGATCGCCCGGATCGGCTGGCCGTCCGCGAGCTTGTAGGGCCGGCCGGTCAGGTCGATCATCTCTCTCGTGGGGTCGAGGCCCAATCGCCAGAACAGCGTGGCGGCGAGGTCGCCCGGGGTGACGGCGTCGGTGTCGGGATAGGCGCCCAGCTTGTCGCTCGATCCATACGTCATCCCACCCCGGATTCCTCCGCCGGCCAGCATGACGCTGTAGCAGAAAGGCCAGTGATCGCGCCCGGCGGTGCCGTTGATCTTGGGCGTGCGGCCGAACTCGCCCATGCCGATGACCAGGGTCTCCTCCAGCAGGCCGCGGCTGTCCAGGTCGTCGATCAGCGCGGCGAAGGCCTGGTCCGCCGGAGGGAGCAGGTAGTCCTTGAGTCGGGGGAAGACGCTCTGATGCGCGTCCCAGTTGGCATCCTGACCGTTATACTGACCGTTGTAGACCGTGACGAACCGGACGCCGGCCTCGACGACCCGACGGGCGAGCAGAGCGCTCTGGCCGAGCTTGGTGCGGCCGTAACGGTCGCGGAGCCTCGGGTCTTCCGCGGCCAGGTCGAACGCCTGCCGCACAGCCGGCGAGTGCAGCAGGCGGAAGGCTTTCTCCGTGTAGACGTCGCACGGATCGATCCGCCGTGCGATGCTGGAATCGCTCTTGCCGTCAGTCCAGGCGGCATTGCCCCCCCCTGCTCTGGACTCGGCCTCGACCCGCGCCTCGATGAGCCGGCGACGGTCGTCCAGCCGGCGTAACAAGGCGGCCCGGTCATCGAGCCGATCGATCGAGATGTCACCGGGCAGCTCCAACTCGCCCAGCCGGAAGTCGGGCGTGCTGGGATCGGCGCTGACCTGAAACGGGTCGTGCGCCGAGCCGAGGAAACCCGCGACCTGGCCGGGGAGTTGCACGACGTTGTACATGACGTGCGGCAATGCCACCGACGTCGGCAGCCCTCGACGCTCCGGCAGAGTCGCGGCTCAAGACCGCACCGTAGCACGGCGGGTCGTTGCGGTCGTTGCCCAACAGCTCAAGGTCCCCCTTGAGCGGGTTGCGGCCGCAGAGCGTCGTGAACGCCGCCGCATTGTGGTTGGTCATCGGGTGATGCATGCTCCGGACGATCGCCAGCCGGTCCATCACCCGTGCCGTGTGCGGCAAGTGCTCGCAGACCCTCATCCCCGGCATACTCGTCGCGATCGAGCCAAATTGCCCGCGTACCTCCGCCGGGGCCTTCGGCTTCATGTTGACCGTGTCGATGTGGCTGGGACCTCCATAGAAGAACACCAGAATACACGAGCGGATCGGTGCCATGCCGGTTCGTCCCGGCGCCGTGGGCCTCTCGGCCTCGGCCTTCAACAGCCTCGGCAGCGTCAGGCCCAGCGCGCCAAGGCCGCCGATGCGAAACAGGTGCCGACGGCTCATGTCCTGGTTATTCGTCATCAGTCTTTGGTCCTGGGGTGGCTATCGCTAAGCTCTTGCCTCGGAGGGCAAAAATGTTTAACGATTCTTGGAGAATAGGCGCTCGCTCCCGGCATTTGCAAGAGGAGTTGCGGGAGCCGAACGGCGTAGAACCGATTGGCAAGGGATTTGCTCTAATACTAAATGTGGCGGCAAGAGGAGAAAAGCGTTTCTCTTTGTTAGCCACTTGCCAGCTCGACGCCATTTTAAAGGATTTGTGTGCTCTCATGGGTTTTCATGCCTTTTCGCTGGATCCGCGAACGGTCTTGGGAGTCGGGCCGGACGCCTCGATGGAGGAGGTCCACGAAGCCTACCGGATGAAATCGAAGAAGCATCATCCCGACATGGGGGGTGACGAGTGGGCGTTCCGAATGGTGGCGCGGGCCTATGAAGTCTTGACGACGACGGCGGCGCCGGTGGCCCAGCCGTGGACAAGTCGCGCGGCCAACGGCGCAACCGCGGATCGATCGAACGGCTGGGCCTGGACCGCGGGCACGCGGACCAACCAGCCGGATGACTCAGCCGCGGACCATGCGAATGAAGCCGATGCGCCGGGGCAGCCGGATGACGCCGATCGGTCGAGTTCGGCTCCGGGCGTAGATCCGGGCCGGATCCGGACTGTGGGAGTCGAGTTGATCTGGACGCGGTTCGAGAAGGACGGCCCATCGTTCTCGCCCCTGCCTTCAGACTCTGAGGCGGACGACGGGACATTAAGCGTCTGCATGGTGATCGCCTGGCCTCCCGAAGAGCTGGTCGCCCGCACGGCCGAGTTCCCCGCTGCGGCCGAGACACTCCGCACGCTCATCGACCTCTTCGATCGCCTCCGAAGTCACAAGGCGGTCCTCGCGGCCCGGTCGCGCATCGAGGACGGCCGGTTCGTCGGCTGGCTCAGCTATCCGGACGTCCTCACGGCCCAGGATGCTATCCTCGCCCTCCGCGAGACGTTCCGCACCCACGGGCTCACCATCCGGCTCCAGACCCGCGACGAACGCATCCCCTTCGACTGGCACGCCGACGCCCCTTCGCCGGTGATGTCGCAGGCGTCGTGAAGGGAGACTGACCTGCGACGCGCATGGATTCTCCGCGCGCCCGTTATCATAATGGGGGCTGACGGAGCTCCTCGCGCGAATCGCGCGATCCCTTCTGTCCCAGGCGCTTACGATCGGGTCTCATCCCTCTCCATCGTTCATGAGTCTCGGGTCATCGAGGCGAGGCCCACCAAAGTGAAGCACGACACATCGCTGGTGCTCACGAGTTCAATAACGCCGATCGACTCATCGGCCGACAAGGCCCCGGCGGTGCCCCTGTCGTGGTTGTCCCTTCCACACGGGTCGGCAAACTGCGAATCTTCTTGTTATAATGCCCTTTTCGCCGAAGGGCGTAACGTTGACAGCCGCCTTTTTGCACTCGAGCGTTGGCATGCGGAAGATTCGCCTCAAATCGAGCTTGAGCACCCGGTTGTCCGAGCAGTTCCGGTGCGACCTGAACGACTCTCAGCACGCCGCCGCGACCGCGCCCGATGGCTACAACCTGATCCTGGCCGGGCCGGGATCGGGCAAGACGCGCGTCATCACCTACCGCGTGGCCTACCTGATCGCCACGGGCGTGCCGGCCGGCTCGATCATGCTGGTCACCTTCACCCGCCGCGCGTCGCGGGAGATGGTCCGCCGGCTGCAATCGTTGATCGGCGAACAGGGGAGCCAGGTCTGGGCCGGGACCTTTCACCACATCGGCAATCGCCTGCTCCGCCGCACGGCTCCGCTGCTGGGCTATCAACCGAATTTCACCATCCTCGACAGCGAAGACCAGCTCGACCTGATGCGACTGGCCATGGACGATGCCGGATTCACCGGCACCGGTAAGCTGGCCCCCAAACCGGCGACCGTGCAGCACCTGATCAGCTTCAGCGCGAATGTGAACCGGCCGCTGGCCGCGGTCGCCGCCGAGCGCAATCCCGAGCTGATCGAATGGCAGTCGCAGCTCGAGGCGGCCGCGGCGGCCTACACGGCTCGCAAGCAGGCGTCCAACAGCATGGATTACGACGATCTGCTCCTTCAGTGGGGCCGACTCATCCGCGAGTTCCCCGAGCAGCGCGAACTTCATGGGAAAATGTTCCGGCACATCCTCATCGACGAGATGCAGGATACCAATGCCATGCAAATTGACCTGGTCGAGGCGATCGCGGCGGCGGGATCCGGCAATCTCACGGCCGTCGGCGACGACGCCCAGTCGATCTACCGGTTCCGCGGCGCCGACTACGACAACATCCTCAAGTTCCCCGATCGGCACCCCGGCGCGAAGATCTTCCAGTTAGACGTCAATTACCGCTCCACGCCTCAGATCGTGGCATTCACCCGGGCCTCGATCGCCCACAACCAGACCGGCTTCCCCAAGGAACTGGTCGCCGCGCGACCCCACGGCACGCTGCCGCTGGTCGTCGCCACTGAGGACGCGTATGAGGAAGCCGCGTTGATCTGCCAGCAGATCCTCGAAGAACGCGAGAAAGGCGTGGCCCTGGGCCAGATCGCAGTGCTTTATCGCAACCATCACGACAGCATCCTGCTCCAGGGGGAGCTGCTGGCGCGCGGGATTCCCTACACGATCCGGAGCGGGCTCCGCTTCTTCGAGCAGGCCCACATCAAGGATGTTCTGGCTTACCTCCGCATCGTGATCAACCCGCGCGACGAGGCCTCCTGGCGACGATTGCTCCTGCTCTTGCCGGGCGTCGGGCCAGCCAAGGCCGCGGCGGTCTTCGCGTTCCTCTCCCGGAGCGGCGATCCGCCCGAAGCTCTCGAGTCGGCCGAGGCGATGGCGATGTTGCCTGCCAAAAGTAAGGGATTCTTCGCTGGATTCGTGAACGACCTCCGTCAGCTTCGGGCCACGGACCCCGAGCGCCATCCGGCCGCGGCCATCGGCGCGGTCCTCAAAGGGGGGTATCCCGACACCGTCCGTCTCAAGTACGAGCGCCCGGATAATCGTCTCGCCGACATCGATCAGTTCGCCCTCCTGGCCGCCAAATACGAGAGCCTGGAACGTTTAATCGCCGACTTGATCCTGGCCGGAGACGTCTACGGCATGGATTCCATGGCGGCCGACGAGCCGGGCGAGGTCGTGGTGCTCAGTACGGTTCACCAGGCCAAGGGCCTGGAGTGGTCCTACGTGTTCGTGCTTCGTCTGATCGAGGAGAGCTTTCCCCATCGACGGTCCCTGGATGAACCCGGAGGCGAAGAGGAAGAGCGGCGGATCTTCTACGTCGCCATCACCCGCGCCATGAACGAGCTGACCTTGACTTACCCCTTGTGCATCCCCCGCGGCGGTCGTGGCCCCACGGTCTTCACCACGCCCAGCCGGTTCCTCAACGAGGTTGACGAGTCACTGCTCGAACGTGGCGAGATCGAGTCGGACTCGAATGAGCGATGGGGCGACACCTGGTCGAGCTTCGCGAGCCGTCGGAACGGCTGACGAGGGCCTATCGAGGACCAGGGAAGGAACGACCCGAATGAAAGGAGGACTCGTCATGCCGGTTCGTTGCCGCTGGCCGGTGCTGCTGGGAATTGTCGCGCTGGTGACGCTTTCCGGCGTCGGGAAGGCCGCTCCGCTCGACGCTCCTCAGCAGGCACCGGAACACCCGCAACCGGCGCCACGCCCTCGCGTCTTCCGGATTCAGGTCGTGGACAAGGAGACCGGTCGTGGCGTTCCCCTGGTCGAGCTCAGGACGGTCAACCAGATCCGGTACATTACGGACAGCAACGGCGTGGCCGCTTTCGACGAGCCCGGTCTCTTCGGCCGCAAGGTTTTCTTCTTCGTGACCAGTCACGGCTACGAGGCCGCCAAGGACAATTTCGGCTATCAGGGCCAGGCACTGGAGATCACAGAGGGGGGCTCGGCGCGGATCGCGATCCAGCGGCTGAACATCGCGGAACGGCTCTACCGGGTCACCGGATCCGGGATTTACCGGGACAGCGTCCTGACCGGCGATCGCATCCCGATCCAAGAGCCCTTGCTCAATGGCCTGGTGTTCGGACAGGACAGCGTCGTCAACACCGTCTACGACGGGAAGATCCACTGGTTCTGGGGCGACACCAATCGCCCCGACTATCCCCTGGGCAACTTCCACGTGCCGGGCGCGACGTCGGACTTGCCCGGTCACGGTGGTCTGGACCCGGATGTCGGCGTCAATCTGACCTATTCTCTCGACGATCGGGGCTTTGCTCGACCGACCGCCCCGATACCTGGCGATGGGCCGACCTGGATCTCGGGCCTGATCGTGCTGAACGACCGCGAGAACCGGGAGCGGATGTTTGCGAGCTACGTGAAAGTGCGTAATGGGCTTCAGGTCTACCAGCAGGGTCTGGTCGAATTCCACCCGGAGTCCCATCGGTTCGAGAAGGTCGTCCAGTTCCCCGACGGGGCCCCTCATACCGGGGACTATCCCACCGGTCATCCCTTCCTGTTTCGTGACCACGGGGTCGAGTATATCTACTACGCCAGCCCGTATCCGCTCATCCGAGTCCCGGCGGATCCGGAGCGGCTCGGGGATCCTCAATCATTCGAGGCGTTCACCTGTCTCAGGCCCGGCACAACGCGCTGCGCAGCGGTTGCTCGACCGAAGCCCGGAAGGTTCGCTCCACTACGCCTGGAAGCGGAACACGCAGGTCCTCCCCCAGGAAATGCAGAACACCATGATCTCCTCCGGCCGCATCAAGACTCGCGAAGCCCTGCTTAACCTGCGGGATGTGGAGACCGGCCAAACGGTGCTGGCGCACGGGGGCTCGGTCTACTGGAATGCCTATCGCGACCGTTGGGTGATGATCGCCGTGGAGTCCTTCGGCAGCACCTCATTCCTCGGCGAAGTCTGGTACGCCGAGGCCGATACCCCGCTCGGCCCTTGGGTCTACGCCCGCAAGGTCGTGACCCACAACAAATACAGCTTCTACAATCCCAAGCAGCATCCCATGTTCGACAAGGAGAAAGGGCGGATCATCTATTTCGAGGGAACGTACACAACGACGTTCTCCGGCAATGACAACCCGACCCCGCGCTACGATTACAATCAGGTCATGTATCGGCTCGACCTGTCGAATCGGCGGCTGGCACTCCCCGTGGCGATCTACGAGTTACCGGCCGAACACGGTGTGACACGCCTGGTCTCGAAGATTCGGCTATCCCCGTCGCTCGCGACCGCGCCCCGACGACTGGCCTTTTTCGCGCCGGACCGGCCAGGGATCGCGTATCTGCCGGTCTATGAACATGGAGATTCCGCGGGACGACAGACGCTACGTGTCGGCAGCACCGTCCGTCCGGCCGATGGGACCGAACCGGAGCCATGCTTCTATATTCTGCCCGATGACCAGGCGCGACCCGATGCGAACACGGTCCGCTTGTATGAGTACTCCCTGGAAAACGGAGGGCATGCTTACTCGGTCCAGACACCCGGCACGGGAAACCGGCCGACCTCGGGCGTCAGGGTGCTCGGGCGCGTCTGGCGAAACCCAGGACGCCTGCGGCCCTGATGGGTTGGTTACGTAGTCGGCAGTCGGCAGTGGAAAGAACCGCCATCAATCCCCGGTATCCCGAGGCTTTACTGCTTACTGCCGATTGCGACCTGTGGCCTCGTCAGGAAAAACCGTGATGGATTTGTCAGATCGCGAGCAAGACGACCCCCCGGCCCGGAGTGAGGATTCCTTCTGCGATCGACCTCCCGCCTCTGGGCCAGGACATTGTGGATACGACATCCAGACGGCGTGGCTCGAGGAAATCGTCGAGCAATTGGAGGCCGACCCGGCGGAATGCTGGCCGGCGATGGAGAGTCTCGCCGCCCTCGATCCGGCACTGCGTCGGGCGATCATCGCGGAGCTTTCGAGCTACAGCTCGAGGTCCGGTGTCCGGACTTTGCTCCGACTCCTGGGCTCCGCGCGCGATCCGAGTACGCGCTCGGTGGCCCGGATGGCCCTCCCGGAGCGGGACAGCAAGCCGATCGCCATCGCGCGGCCGCTTGGAGTCGGGCCCAGCGAGGCCGGTGGCACCGGACAGTTCCCCGCTTTCCCTCCGGCTCAACGAGTGAGCCTTACACTCGAGGTTGCCTCGAAGGGCGACAACTCGCTTCTCGATCACCTGGGCATGCCGATCGTTGGTTCTCTGGTCACGCCGGTTGACGGGCAAGGGCGTAGCACCATCGTGGTCTCCATCTGTCAGTCCAGCCAGCGCCGGACCGCCGCATTCTGGTGCGACGTCCGGCAGGGAATCCTGGATGTCGTGGGCGAAGTTGAGGCGGATACGCCGTCGGCAGGCCGACTGCTCGACGAATGGGTCGAGCAGACCGGGAATGATCGTGTCTGCGACGCGCCATGGGTGGCGGTGCGACTGCTCGGGGGAAGCCTATTGCTCTGCGGGTCGACGGTCCCCGGCCCGGTCCGCGACTGGCTCGATGGGACCGTTGGAACCAGCTTCCAGCCCTCGGGATTACCGGGCAACGTCCCCGGCATGGAGGAGGCAGCGATCCCCGACCAGGAACTCGCCGCTCGAGCACACAAGGTGCTCGACGCGTGCCCCACCTGGCTCGACCGCTCCGCTTTGACCTTCGACCTGGCCGAGGAGATCACGTTGCGCGAGGGTCTCTCGGTCCCCGATCCCATTCGTGATTCCGGTGCCTACCGCTTCCTGTTCGAACACCTGCTCATCCACCGCCTCGAATTGTACCGGCGGATGCTCTTCTGGATGGCCTGGGTCTGGCAGGGCTCGGGCCGGACGGACCTCGCACGATCGGCGTTCGCCCTGGCGTGCCAGCTCTCGGATGAGCAATACGAGGTACCGTCTCATCCCTTCACCGTGGCGCTCTCGACGCGGAGCCTCGAGGCGGCCCAGGTCAGGCTGCGAACCTCCGAAGATCCCCGGCCACACGATCATTGGCCGTCTCACCCTTGACACCTCGGCCGCGCGACAATTGGTCAGGTGCTCCCTTCCCACGCGGGATTGGAAACGAGCCGGACCCGGCATCGCGGCTCTCGTTCGAGCACCGCCAGACCGGGTCCGTTAGATGTAGCACCGAGGCTGTGATCGCAATTACTTCTTCGTGGCTTTCGCCGCGCTCTTGGCGGCAGGGGCCGGAGCCGGGGCCTTCGCGGCGGCCTTCGCGGGCTTGGCGGACTTCTTCTCGACGGCTTTCTTCTTCTTGGCGGTGTCGCGTGCGTCACCCATTGCTCGATTCTCCTCGTGAAAGTGGACCGAGTTGTCAAGACTTGGAAATGAGCCTGTCGTCTCTCGTTTCGGTTTCAATCCACCCCCTACCCGAACGTCGGGTGAGAGTGCCGTCTCTCCGCGAAGAAGAACGACAATTCACAGAATGCCAAGAAGATTCGTAATCTTCAAGAGAGATTTTGAAGAAATTTGGTATTCCGTTACGTTCTCATGGAATCGAGTCACGCTGGGTGGACATGTCGATCTTGACGGTCGTATCGATGTCGACTCGCTCCTCACGCCTCGGGATGCGGCATACGCGGTGATCCTCGCCGCGGCCGTCCCTACCGGAGGTGCGAGCGCCTGAAGAAAAGACAACGCCTCGCCGCCGCGTTCACGGCTCCGAGGCGTTGGCGGATTCAGGAAACGATCGGATGTGGGCGTCGCGGTCGATCCGTCCGCAGGTACGACCGCGACGCCTCGCCACTCGTCGAGAACCCATGGTCTGGGTTCCGATCAGAGTCGTTCGTAGCACGACCGCGTCGAGTCACGGCACTCGCGATGCCCGACCATGCGATCGTCGGGCCCGAAGGATTTCATGGTCTCGAAACACCAGCAGCATGATGAGCTGTACTCGTCGTTGCCGGCATCGTCGAAGAGATACATCCCGTTCGAGCGGAGGTGGCGGCATCGCGACGCGATCGACGGGGCGAGCGGGGGATTGTCCGGTTCGGTGTCAGCCATTGGAATCCAGGCATGGAGTTGTCAGTGCCAGTTGCCAGTTCCCAGCTAGGCCCAAGCCGGTCCTCAACTGGCAACTGGCCACTGGCAACGCAGTCACTCCGTCAGGCCTCCTCCCAGTATCCCTTCCCGTTGACGGCCCGTAGCAAGGCGCGCTTGACCACGGTCCGGGTCAGGGGAACCTTGTAGGCGTTCATCGAGAGCGGTGTCGCCCCCACGATGGCGGCTTCACCCGCGGCCGCCGCAGTCTCGAGCGTGACGTGTTTGCCGGTGATCGCTTTCTCAGCCGTTTCGCTGCGCCAGGGGATGGGCGCCACGCCATAGACGACGATCCTGGCGTCGGAGACGGTGTCGCCGTCCATGGCCAGGTTGACCGAGGCGAGGACCAGCGGCCAGTCCTGGGCCTGCTTGTGACGGGCTTCATAAGAGGCGCTCTTTCCCTTGGCAGCCGGGAGGGTCACCTGGGAAAGGACTTCACCGGGCTGGATGGTCAGCTCGCTGTCGGTCTCGCGTTTCGGCACCTGGTAGATTTCGGCCACCTTGACGGTACGCTCGCCCCTGGGCCCGACGATCTTCGCCTGGCCGTCGAGTGCGGTCAGGGCCACTGCGAGGCTGGACGGGCTGACGAACAGCGCGTTGCCGTTGGTCATGAAGATCGCGTGGTACCGGTTGTCACCGGCGCGGACGAGGCTCTGCCCGTCCTTCATGCCCAGGAGCCCGAAGCCGGCGCGGTAGTACCAGCATCGAGGCCTCTGGAGCAGGTTGCCGCCGACCGTGCTCATGTTGCGGATCTGGACGGAGGCGACCTCGACGGTCGCCTGCCAGAGTGCCGGGTAGTGTTCGCGGATGCCAGCGTGGGCGACGATGTCCGAGAGCCGAGTCCCGGCGCCGATGGTCAGACCACTGGCCTTCGCGTCGCCCGAGATCCCCGCGAGGTCCTTGATGTTCTTGAGGTAGACCACGCGGTCGGGGGACGTCACGTAGTCTTTCATCCGGCCGATCAGGTCGGTGCCGCCGGAGAGGGCCACCGCATTGGAGCCGCCGAGTAGCTTGACGGCGTCCGCGACGGTGGCTGGGGCCGCGTATTCGAAGGCTTTCATGAGATCACGCTCTCCCTTCTCTGGAGGCCGTGGCCAGGGCATTCAGGATGTTGCGGGGGCTCATCGGCCACTCGGGCACCCGCACGCCGATAGCGTTGGCCACCGCGTTGCCGATCGCCGCGGCGGTGGAGATCGTCGGCGGCTCGCCGACGCCGATGACGCCGCGGGCCTTGATCTCGTCGGGCTCGTACGCCCGGACGATGATCTCGGGGATATCGGAGGCACCGGCCAGCTTGTACCACTCCATGTCGGGGTTCAGCATCCGGCCGGACGTTGGGTCGACGACCCGTTCCTCGAACAGGCCGTAATTCAATCCCATGATCACGCCGCCATAGACCTGGCTTTCCCAGGTCAGCTTGTCCAGGATCAGGCCCGAGTCCTGGATGGCGACGATCTTCTTGAGCTTGACCATGCCGGTCTCGACGTCTACCGTGACCTCGGCGAACTGGCAGCCGCCGACGCCGGTACTGGAAAGCTTATCGACGAACGAGCCGGTTTCGGAGACTGGCGAGACGCCCAGCTTGCGGCAGGCGTCTTTCCAGGTCGTCACCGGCTCGCCGGCGAGCCAGACCTGACCCTGCTTGAGCGAAAGATCCTCGGGCTTGGCATTGTTGAGCGCCGGCGCGATCTTCTGGAATAGCGCGTCGCGCGCCCGGGTGACAGCATCGTAGCAAGGCGGGGACATCGACGGGCTCGTCACGGAGCCGCCCGAGGCCGCGCCGGGCGGGAACGTGGAGTTACCGATGTTGCTCACGATATCGGTCGGCTGGAGGCCGAGGATCTCGGCGGCGATGATCGCCAGGATCGTGCGGATCCCGGTGCCGAGATCCTGGGTGGCCGACTTGAGTTCGACCGAGCCATCCGGGTTGATCGTGCAAGCGACCTTACTGCCTGCCCGGCCGCCACCGCCCCACTGGTGCAGGGCCACACCCAGGCCGTGGCGAATCGGCCCATTGCCATTCTGGCCGCGCGGCTTGTACTTCTGCCGCCACCCGATCAACTCGGCGCCCATCGCGATTTCGGCCTCATAGATGGGCGTGTGGAAGTCGTTGGGGTCGAGGTTCTTGAGCCGGAACTCGATTGGGTCCATGCCCAGCTTGTCGGCCAGGTCGTCCATCGCCGCCTCGGTCAGCGCGCAGCTCTGAGGATGGCCCGGGGCCCGCATGGCACGCTGGCCCCCGAAATTGGTGAACACGGTGGCCTGAGTCACCCGCGTTTCGGGAACGGGCTTCCTGGGGTTGAGACTGCTGCCGTAGACGTACGGCAGGGTCAGTCTCCCGCTGCCGTTGTAGCCTCCCGTGCCATGCGCATCGGCAATCATGGCGACGATTGTTCCGTCGCGGTTGGCGCCCAGCTTGATGTGGGCCGTGGCGCTGGGACGATTCCCCGCCGCCAGGTGCTCCTGCACGCGGTCCAGGAACATCTTGACCGGCCGGCCTCCGGCCTTCTTCGAGAGCCGGGCCGCGGTCAGGCCCCAGACGTCGGCATTGAACTTCGAGCCGAAGCCGCCGCCCATGTAGTCCGTATGGACGGTCACGTCCGTCGACCTGAGACCGAGCTCCTTGATCGCACCCGCCAGGTCGCCCGCGATGCCGTAGACGTTCTGGGTGCTCGCCCAGGCGACCATCTTCTTCTCGCCCTCCCACATCACGGTCATCCCGTGAGACTCGAGGCAGACGTGAGTGATCAGTGGGACCGAATAGGTTCCCTCCACCACCACCTCCGCCTTGGCCATGGCCTCATCGGGCTTTCCCCTGGACAGGGCTTGCCCCTTGCGCACATTGCCCCCCTCGAAGGCCTCGGGCGGCGCCTTCGGCCATGGCCAGCGCCTCGCTGGCCACGTGGGGCAGCATCTCGTATTCGACCTTGACGGCGCGGATGGCGTCGTGGGCCTGTTCCTCGGTCTCGGCCGCGAGGGCGGCGATATCATCGCCATGATAGCGGAGGCGCGCGCCGGCCTCGGCGATCACAATTGCGGCCTTGACGCCGGGCATCTTCTCGGCGGCCGAGATGTCGATCGACTTGACCTTGGCATGGGCATACGGGCTGTAGAGCATCACGCCGAAGAGCGTCCCCTCCGGCCGCACGTCGGAAGGATACTTGGCTTTGCCCGATGCCTTGTGCAGGCCATCGAGCCGTGGGATCCGAGTACCGATCAGGGTCGGTGCTTTGGGCCATTCCGCCATGGTCAGGCTCCTTTCATGGCTTTGGCCGCGGCTTGTGCCGCCGCCAGGACGCCGATATAGGTGCCGCAGCGACAGATGTTGCCATCGAGCCCCTTGCGGATCTCGTCTTCCGTCGCGTTCGGATGCTTGTCTAGGAACGCCTTGCAAGCCGTGACGAAGCCTGGCGTGCAGTAGCCGCACATCAGCGCGTCATTCTGGTGGAACGCGTGGGGCACGCCGCGCTCGCCGGTATCGAAATTCTCCAGCGTCTCGATCGTCTTGCCCTGACACGAGACGGCCAGCGTCGTGCAAGAATAGATCGGATCCCCGTTGACGATCGCCGTACAGGCACCGCAACTGCCCCGGTCGCAGACCCGCTTGGGGCCGGTGACGTCCAGCCGGTGGCGGAGCGTGTCGAGCAGCGTGCTGCGCGGTTCGACCGAGCACGAGCGATCCTGTCCGTTGACTTTCAGCGCGATCTCGATGGTGCCGGAGAGGACCTTCGGCTCGTCCTGAGCGGCCTGGGCCTCATCGAGCGCCAGGATCGCCTGGCCGGTCAGCACGGTTGTGGCTGCCGCCACGCCCGAGCCCCGCAAGAAGTCGCGCCGGCTGTGACCGCCATGTCCGCCGGTTTGCTTGGGCTTCTGTTCTGTCATCGAGCGAATCTCCTGTTTCCGTTCGTCTCGATCGTTCACAACACCGATTC
The DNA here is from genome assembly GCA_963845755.1 of uncultured Planctomycetota bacterium. Taxonomy (GTDB): domain Bacteria; phylum Planctomycetota; class Planctomycetia; order Isosphaerales; family Isosphaeraceae; genus CAWJTV01. The sequence goes on along the minus strand of CAWJTV010000001.1, from coordinate 82,235 downwards.
TCCCCCATCGTCGCCGACGCGTTTCCCTCGCGGGTCTCGACCGGATAGCGATGAGAGTCGATCAAAACCAATACACTACGTCGCGCCCGACTCTGGCAGCAAGGGGTTGGCCTTCGGAAAGGCTGACGGTTGAAGGCTAAAGGAAGAGTCAGGACCGGACCGGTCTTCATCCATCGGTCATCCTTCAGCCTTCATCCTTCCATCCAAGTGGGAGACTATGCCGCAGGCGTTTCCGTACTCGGATCGAACCGCTGGAAGGCCCAGGCGACGAGCATCACCAGCGGTGGCAGCTCGGCCGCCAGCAGAAGCCACGTCGTGACGCCGAAGGCCGCCAGGGAGTAACCCGAGACCAGGTAGGCGACGCCGCCCAGGACCGTCGGGATGACCAGAAGCAAGAAGATCGCCAGCAGTTGAAGGAAGAAAAAGAACATCCATTTCCCCATGGTCTGGAAGTCGAAGCTTCCGGCGACCGGTGCGCGCACCGGGTAGATCAAGAACATGAGGTTGGTCAGCGAGAGGAGCATCGCGTTGAACGGCGGGAGGAAGGCCGCGGTGACCAGGGTGATCGGCGCACCCGCCGGCGCCGCGGCCGTGAACACCGCGAACAGTAAGACATGAACCAAGGTGAGCAGCAGGACCCCGCCCGCCAGCTCGCCGACCGTCAGGATCATGGGATGAATGGGGAGTGTCTTGAGGAAGTCGATGTGATCGACGTCGCCGCGGAACGCCCAAGGGAGCTGGAGGGTGAAGACCAGGGTCATGTACATCGTCATGCCGACGCCCATCATCGGCACGACGACGGCTCCGGGGCCGATCGTTCCGGCCGGAACGAACCAACCACCGGCAAGGACGAACGCACCCAGGATGAGAATCATGATCAGGAAGTGCCGGGATGTCCGGATCGCCAGGAGCATCTGACGCCACGCGAGCGGCCCCGCGCCGGCGAGCCGGGGCGGCTGGGGCAGCCGAAACCGTCCGGCGCGGGCGCCGGCCGGCATCGCCACGCCGCCGCCCACTCGGGCGCGGCGGACGCGTTCGTAGACCTTCTGGCTGATCGCGGCGGCCTGCTCGAGGTAGTTGCCATCCAGCTTGAGGATCAGGACCAGCAAGCCCAGATCGATCGCCAGCGCCCCGGCGCCCCAGGCCAGCAGGTCCGGGAATACGCGCCTTGGCGAAGATCGCGTGAGTGAAGACCGCGAACGGCGCCGTCAGCACCCGCAGCGCCGAGGACTCGCGCAATCCCGCCACCAGCTCGCGGATCCCCTGGCCCTGGACGTGACGGGCGACCTGGCCAAATCCCACGAACAGCACGATCAACACGACCACCAGGGCGATCTTGCGCGCCCGCGTGTAGATTGATTCGGAGACGATCTGGCTTACCAGGGCCGTCGCCATGGCGAAAAGCTGGAGCATCGCCAAGGTCAGGATCAGGCCGATGAAGGCGCAGGGCCACGATCGGAAGAAATTCAGCATGCAGGCCGAGAAGAACAGTGGCATCAAGACCAGGCCGATCGCCGTCCTCCCGAGCTTGTAGATCAACAGATCGCGCCGAGCGAACGGCGCAGGGAACAGCAGATCGACCTCGGCCGGAGTGAAGTAAAGCGCCGTCTCGCCGGCCGAGCTGAAGATCGACAGGAGCGCGATCGCGAAGAGCCCGAGAGGTGCGAACGACTCGGCCGTGCCGGCGAATGGCAGAGCCTGACGTTGCGAGTTCAACGTGATCGCGATGACGATCTGCGGCACGATCGTCATCGCGATGAATCCGAACGTGAACAGGAGGAACAGCGCGCCGCGCACCGTGCCTGCGCCCCGAAGCGCACGGCGGACCGCTGCCTTGTATCCGAGTCGAATCAATAGGAAGAGGGCCGGATGCATGGGGTCCGCTCGAGTTGGGAAACGTGGTGGCTCGCTCCCGAGTACACGACTCATCTCCGGGGGATTCACACGGCGCGCGAGGCTTCCGTCGCCCGAAAGAAGACCTCTTCGAGCGAGACATCGCCCTGCAAGTCGGCGTAATGCGTCCGGGCCGCATCGAGGGTCCCGGAGAACAGGCAACGGCCCTTGTTAAGGATCAGGAGGTGCGTACACAGGTCTTCGACCAGCGAGAGCAGGTGCGAGCTGACGATGACCGCGGCGCCCGCGGCGGCCCGCTGGGCGATCGACGCTTTGAGGGTGCGGATCGCGTACGGGTCGAGGCCCGTCAGAGGCTCATCGAAGAGGATCGCCTTGGGATCGTGAAGATACGGCGCAGCAGATCGCCACTTTCTGCCGCATCCCGCGGGACAGTTCCTGGGCCATCGTGTCGCGCTTCTCCACCAGCTCGAACTGCTTGTAGAGCGCCTCGGCCTTGGGTAAGGAATCGGCCACACGATACGTCGCGGCGATGAATTCGAGGTGCTCGCGGACCGTCAAGGCGTCGAACAGCTTGGGATCGTCGGGGACATAGGCCAGCTCGCGCTTCGCAGCCGTCGGATCGTTGACCACGTCGTGACCGGCGACGATCAGCCGGCCGCGGGTCGGCCGGATGATGCCCGCCAGCGCCCGGAGCGTGGTTGTCTTGCCGGCGCCGTTGGGTCCCACCAGGCCGAGGACCGCGCCCGCGGGCACATCGAAGCTCAGGCCATCGACGGCGATCGTCTCGCGATATGCTTTGTGGTAATCCTGGACGTGGATCAAGAAAGTCCTCCCGTAGGGCGGGTTCTCGCAGGAATCGAGACGAGGCTCGGTGAACCCAGCCGGCTCACGATTTCACCGGCAGGTCGGCGCGGTTCCCCCACTCGTTCCACGAGCCATCGTAGTTGGCCACGGTGGCGTAACCCAGCCTCACGAGGTGGAACAGGACGACCGTGGCCGCGACGCCACCGTTGCAATAGGCCACCGTCGGCACCGGCCGCAGACCATGATGTTCGACGCGCCGCCCGATCTCCTCCAGAGGCAGGAAGCCTCCACCGGGCGCAAAGAAAAGCTCGCGAGGAACGTTGATCGCGCCGGGAATGTGGCCGCCTCGCAGACCACGACGCCGCGCACCCGTGTATTGCCCGGGGTCGCGAGCATCGATGAGCTGCCAGGTTTGTCCCGCGGTTTCCAGCTTGGTCACCAGTTGCTCGGCGGTGACCCTCAGCTCCGGATGCGGCCGCGGCGTGAAGGTGGCGCGGGGTACGGAGACCTCGCCCAGTTCGATCGGCCTTCCTTCGTCCCGCCAACGGTTCCAACCACCGTCCAGCACGCTCACCCGACCATGGCCGTAATAATTCAAGGCCCACCACAATCGCGTCGCGAACTGCCCGCCCGCATGGTCGACGGCGATCACGTGGGTCGTGTCGCCGATCCCCCGAGCCGCCATCGCTTCGGCGAATCGTTCCGGCGGGGCGATCTGGACCGGCACCGGATCGTCGGGGTCGATGATGTCACGCGTCCAATCGAGGTACACCGCTCCGGGAATGTGCTCGGCGAGGTACTCGCTGTGGGCGCCCCGGTAGTCGGCCTCCTCGACGCCCGGCTCGATCGGCCGCGCGACCACGTAACCCCGGATGTCGGCGATCCGGACGTCCGGATCGCCCAGATGGTCCGCCAGCCAGTCAGTCGTGACGAGTTGTTCGTGGGCCATTCGTTTCAGTAGGTAGTGGGCAGTGGGTAGTGGGCAGTAGGTCGGAGGCAGTCATGAGATCGGCAACCGTTCAAATCCCTTCCACCAAGTCGCTGGGGACGATGAGGAGACGCCAATTTCTTGGAACGCCTGCCCCATTGACGTCTCATGCTCCTATGGATTACTACGTACCATCTCTTACGGCCTACTGCCTACTGCCTACTGCTTACCGATGATGAAAGCCGCAGTCTTCGAATCATTTGGCACGCCCGCTGACGTCCTGCGGATCCGCGACGTACCCGAACCCCATCCCGGGCCCGGCGAGGTCCGCGTCCGGATGATCGCCAGCCCGGTCAATCCGTCCGACTTGCTCGTGGTCCAGGGACGATACGGGGTCCTTCCGACTCTGCCATCGATACCGGGCTTCGAAGGGGTCGGCGTGGTGGACGAAGTCGGGCCGGGTTTGCTCGGGCGGCTGGTCCGGGGGAAGCGAGTCACCGCGATCAACGGCCAGGGGGGGAACTGGGCGGAGTATGCGGTGATCCCGGCGCGGCAGGCTCGGCCGATCCCCGCGGACATCCCCGACGACCAGGCGGCGACCTTTTTCGTGAACCCGGCGACCGTCCTGGCGATGGTCCGTCATGTCCTGAAAGTTCGGCGCGGGGAGTGGCTGCTCCAATCGGCGGCCGGCTCGACACTCGGACGGATGATGATCAAATTGGGTCGTCACGACGGCTTCAGGACTCTCAACGTAGTCCGCCGCCGCGCGGCGATCGACGAGTTGAAAGCACTGGGTGGCGACGCCGTGATCTCCAGCGAGGACGGGCCGATCGACGAACAGGTGCGCCGGATTGTTGGCGGCGATGGCGTGCGACATGCGATTGACCCCGTGGGTGGTGATACCGGGACGGCCGTCTTCCGCTCGCTCGCCGCGGACGGCCGGCTATTACTCTACGGGACACTCTCGGGAGAGCCAGTCCAAATCGACCCCCGCCTGATGATCGCGGGCCGGCGGATCGTCGAAGGATTCTGGCTTGGGCACTGGATGCGGACACGTTCCATTCCTTCGTCACTTCGCCTCTTTCGGGAGATCGCCGCTCTGATCCGCCAGGGAGTTCTCAACTCCGAGATCGGCGGCACCTATCCGATGAACCAGATCGGTAAAGCGGTTGTGCAGGCGGAGGCCGTCGCCCGGCAGGGTAAGATCTTGCTCCAGCTCAGTCATGGGGCTGATCATTGATTCCCTGGGTAGCACCTGCGATGTGGTGCCAACGAATTGGTTGCATGTCGGCAGCATACTCCGTCCATGAGGATCGGGAAAAACCACAGAAACTGGCTTTTTTCTAGATTTCATTCGCCGTCCGGCAACGAGCCCGTTACAATTCTATTATTGTGACGATTCGGAAAACGGATTGGTCGAGTCCTCACCAGTGGATGAGGGGTTCCATCCTTCCTTGTTACACTCCCCTCCCTCTCGTAACATCGTGCGCTTCTGGTAGTTGCGACGAATCCACACCGTTTCCAGGTCGGGCTGAAATCTGCGCGCATGATTCCGTGAGTGTTGGGTCCAGGGAGTGTTTTCCACCGAGGGCAGGCTGCGTTTCGCGTTGGCCTGATTCTCGCGACGGTCGAATACTGTGTGAGTCTGATGGAAACATACCGGGGATAAACCAACGATGAGTAATGGAACGGGTGGTGCTCAGGATTGGCGGGCCGTAGCATGCCTGGCACCCAGCGGCGAGCGGTTGCTTTGCGTAGGCGAAAGTTCTTCCCAGGTCCGCGCCGCGTACACCGGGGCCTGGGGTGAGGTGATCCGTGACGAGGATCGCCCCACAGTCCGCGCGATTTCGTTGCAGCGCTGGACGGGCCAGTTCTGGTCGGGACAATGGGAACACCAGATGTATCTGGCCCTGCCAACGGCTCGGAGCGGGAAGGGCGGCCCGGGTGAGGCGACTGAGGCTGTCGAGGAAGAAGAGCCGGCCCCTGCCGTACCGGTGAAGGTGAAGAAGAAGCCATAAGGGACTCGGGACAAATCGCTTCGGGTCGCGATCGGCGATGGATGGCATCCGAGGAGCGGGACGGCAACCCTGAGACCCGAGTCAACTGATTGGCCGCGCTCGATTTCCCCGGGGACTTCCCCGGGGTTTTTCGTTTCGCGGGTCTCCGGAAGAATAAGGCGACCGACAGGAATTCCCTGACGCAGCATGGAGCCAAGGCCACTCTCGCCTCATGCGCCTCATGAGATGGCGGCTGGGGCGACTTCGGTGCGTTGCCCCCGATCCTCCGGGCAGGTACATCGGTCGGGTCGCGTCGTTCTCCTCGCCGCGCGGGTTGGAGTGAGTTTCCACCCACGGGTCGCCCTCGATGATATCCATGCAATCGAGAATTCATCCACTTTGCGACAGCGTGATCCTCGGCAATCTGGTGACGCGGAGCGGGCCATGTCGTCCCGGAAAACTCCGTCGCGCAAGTTCTCCCGCTCGAGACGAGTTTGCGGATTGAAGTAATCAAGGGTTTTTAGTCGGTTGGGCGTTTATTGCCGATTGGCAAAGATTCGACGGTCAGTCGGGCGGTGTGCGCGATCAGTTGGGTTCGTTTTGCGGATTTCAGGCCACGGTGCGCGGTCAGTTGGGTTCGATTTGCGGATTTCGGGCCGCGTCTCGCGGCCGGTTGGGTTCGATTTGCGGAATTCGGATCCTGGTCTCATCGTTTCTTGCGCGATTTGAAAAAAGGATGGACCCTCGAGATCATGCATGCTTAACGCTGTCATTCTCCTGGGTATGGGCATCGTCTCGTGTGGTGAGGCTCGTTGAATGTTGAGGATAGCAATCATGGATTGCTGGAAAGTAAATCCATGATAACATGTTTGGTTGCATGGTCATGCCTGAGTGGACTCGATTATGACTGCGCAGGCTCTGATCCCAGCATTCCCTGACCATGGACCGCTGGCCTCTACTTAATTAGGATGCCCGGACTTTTGAATTTCGATAATGCACCTATAGTGAGATTTGTCCATTCTCTCGGCGCAACTTTTGAAGTCAATGAGAGATAAAAATTTCACGAAGTTTTTTGCCCTGTTGATTGCGGCCTGATTCAGATCGCTCAGATCCAGGGTAACACTTTTTGCGAAGTGCGGCCGGATTTACGCGCTACAAGTCGTTTCTGAGCAAGATTTTACGGCGAGAGACCCGCGGGCTTTGTTCCGCCACGTTTACCCAGGTTTGAACCAGGCTTTGATGGCTCGGGACTGGCGGTGTCAGCGGCTTTCGGGATTTCGCGCAGGTGTTTTCTCAGGCGCGGGTTGGGTATTGCTTATTGACGACAGGCGGAAACCGCTCGACCGCGGCGCGGTCCTCGTGGTCGCTGGAGCATTCGACGAGCACGGCGCGCCAGGTTTGGGCGACCTCGTCCGGGTCGCTACGTTCCTGGGCCTTCACGGCGTGACTGCGCCGGGTGAGGTGTCCGTAAAGACCCATGTCCAGGCCGGCACTGGAAGCTGCTCGAGTTGACCCATGGCACCCGTCCCTCACTTCGAGCGAGTCGGGCGGTTTGGGCCAGTGCTCGAGCTCGGGGTATCGTGGCCTGGCGGCGGATGGGCCTGGCGGCCTGGTGTCGTTCGGGAATTGGGCCGCATAATTAAGTACGAGCGGCTGCTGGCCATCACCTAACGTCTACCCCGGCGTCGCGGCGACCACAGAGCGTGGCCGTCACGTTCCGGTTATTCGGACGGCACTGTCGGGCGTTCCGGTTCGCCGAACAGGGTCGTGAGGCGGCGTGGAAGCGTCGTCGTTCGCGCCGGCGGAAACCGAGTTCTTCCGCCGGCGGCTTCTTGCAATCGCATCAGTGGGCCGATAGGCTCGCGATGCGACCTCGCTACGAGCCGCAGCCTATACGGGACGGCGCACGATGCGGTCTCGCGGTCGCATGATCACTGGTCAGGCGGGAGTAGCGTATCGATGCTCTGGCCCGAGCGGTGGGTGCCGATCGATCATCACTCCGAGGCTGCAGCATTCCAGGATGAGCTTCGTACAGAGCTCGCCCCGGGACATCCCCTCTTCGGCCACCCTCTCCGTGCCATCGGCCGCCGTTGGGACAACATCTTCGTGCTCTTCGCCTTCGGGGACGGCTCAGCCCAAGTCGCGGAGGTCGTCCTCCCGTGGAGGCGCATGCCGATGGAGCCGCCGCTGCCAATGACGATGGTATTCGGGAGTTTTGAGGAGTGGGTCCGTCGAGTCGAGCATGCCGAGTGGCTCGCCGGGCTCAAGCCGATCACTGGCCTCGCGCCGAAGCTAAGAGTGGGTGAGCGGGTTCTGATGCTCAAGCATGCCGATTGGAAGGCAGACTGTCGGGGCATGATCGTACGCGAGGGTCGGCCTCGCATCATCGGCGACGGCTCGACCCGCATCGAGTACGTGTTCAGGTTCGATGAGCCGCAGACCGACCTGACCGATGAGGCCGCCGGACTGCACATCCAGTACGAAGCGACAACGGTCCTCGAAGAGTATCTCCGCTGCCTGGACGACGAATTCATCACCGAATCTTCGTTGGATCGGACCTGGCCGGCGACGTGAACTGCTTCTCCATTCGAGGTGGCAAGTCGCAATCTCAGCCCATTGAATCGAGATTTTTTATATTTCTTGTCCTATCCAGCGGTTGCAGCGGACCTCGCTGCGCGGGCCGCTGAACCGTGGCGTAAGGCCCACTCCCCATCCACTGCGAGCTAACCCGACTTCCGCAGGAAGGAATTAAGAGATAGCCAATTTCGGGGGCGTTCGCGCTCGAAAAGACCTTGTTTTCTGCGTTGTGTCCCCTGTTTTTGGTCATTGTAGTGACGAAATCCCAGCGTATCCATCTGGATTGGCCAGGATCTTGCGGTAGCATGGTGAGGATGGACCTACGACCAACCCAGCCCGGACATAGTGACTGAAAAACATCGCAGACCCTAGAAAACGAGGGGTTCTACGAGGTAGGGTGCGGAAGTTGGGCTAACCTGGCGGGCGAGGCAGCATGCCGGAGGATCGAGCGGCCACGATCACGATCGAGCGAGCCACAGGGCATCTGTGCGCCCTGTTGCCCCTGCGGGTGTTCATCGACGGCCGACTCGCCGGGAAGCTGCGCCGAAATCGGAGGGGCGAGTTCCTGGTCCCCGCGGGCGAGCATGTTGTCGCCGTGGCTCTCGCGAGTTACCCTGCGGGGCCGTTTCTGGTCTGCCTCGAACCGGGTGCTCGTGTGGATCTGGTCTGCGGGTCGAATCAGCCGCCAATGCACCCCTGGCACGTCCATGCGTTCTGGTTCCTCTTCCTCTTCGTCACCCTCGATGCGATCGGATCGATCGTCCCGCCGATCCGAGCCTTCGTGAGAGGGAATCTCCTCGCCGAGGCCCTCATCGTCTTGGCCCTCGGCTTTATCGGGATGATGCTCCACTTCCGACAAGTTCGCGCCTCAAATGCCTGGCGTCCGGCTCTCTGGTTGGAGATGATATCCACCGCGGGCGCGTAAGGTCTTGTCCCATCGACCGAGCCTCACCCGCGATTGCAGCGGACCCAGCCTGCAGGGGCGCTTCGTGGTCGAATCGAAGGCAACTCTCGACGGGGCAGGTCGCTGAGTCTTGTGTGAGGCGGGAGGACGAGTCGTGGACTGGATCACCGATCACATTGCGATCGGCAACTGTTCGGAGGCACATGATGCGGAGTTGCTGCATCAACATGGCTTCCAGTCTGTGCTGAGCCTCGATGGCACCCTCACCGCGGAAGACGCCGACAACTTGGGCGTCGGTGCCATCGCGGGGTTCGACGTCATCGATGGGCCCGGCAACGACTCGGCGATGTTACGGCGGGCCGTGGAAGCGTTGGAAGACCTCCTGCGATCGCACTCGCCAGTGCTGGTCCACTGCCACGCCGGCCGGAGCCGCTCCGTCGTCGTGGTTGCCGGTCTCCTCGCCTGGTCCCTGCACATCGGAGCCGCGGAGGCGATCCAGCGCGTGGCCGCGAAGCGAGTGGTGTGTATCACTCCGGAGATCGAGGACTTATTCTACGAGTCGGAATGGCGAGCTCTAGACCGGGAACTTTGCCCCGGCGGCGGGACGTTCGGGGGGTCCGGCCGCGATGATCCGGAAGGGATCGCGCTCGGATCGGCTGGGCCAGACGGTCAGCGCGGGGAAGGCGATGGCCAGGCGCTGGGCCAGGTCCTCGACACCGAGTCGCTCGGTGGCATAGTGGCCGGCGGTGACCAGGCCGATGTCGAGCGCCTCGGCCTCGACCCCGCGGTGGAATCGCGCCTCGCCGGTGAGTAGGACGTCGGCCCCGGCATGCGCGGCATCGGTGAGGAAATCGTCGCCGGCGCCGCAGGCGACGGCCACCCGCAACACGGGGCGTTGCGGATCGCCCACCATCTGGACGGAGACCCGCCCCAGGACGCGGCCGGCGAATGCGGCGAATTCGCCCAGGGTGCGCGGCTCGACAAACCGGCCGATGCGGCCGGAGCCGGGTGCCACCGGTTCGCCCCGTGCCGCCTCGGTTTCGTGGAGCGGATAGACGTCGATCGCGGGCTCTTCATAGGAATGACCCGCGCGGATCGACGATAACACGGCGGATAGGTTCTCCGCGGGGCACACAACCTCCAGCCGCAGCTCGGCGACCGTCTCGCGGCGACCCCGCTGGCCAATGGCTGGGTCGGTCGTTTCGGTCCCGAAGAAGGTCCCCTGGCCGGGGATCGCGAACGAGCATTCCCGATAGGCGCCGATCTGGCCCGCACCGGCCTCGAACTGCGCCGGACATCACCGCCTCGCGATCGGATTCCGGCGTGAAGACGACCACCTTGAACGATCGCGGTCCCGCCGATCCGGCCGCCGGATGGCGGCCCGAGGCGATCGGCCGCAACGGCGAGATGTCCATCAGACCGAGCCGACGGCAGAGGAGGTCGTTGATCCCATTCGGGGTGTTGTCGAACGCCGTGTGCGGGCTGGCGATCGCGATCCCGGCGCGGGCCAGCTTCCAGAGGTGACTGGTGTCCGCGAGGTCGGCGCGGACCCGCTTCACTTCGCGGAATAGCACGGGGTGGTGGCTGACGATCAGCGACGCCTGCTCCTGGATCGCTTCGGCGGCGGTCCCCGGAGTGACGGTCAGGCAGGTCATCAACCGCTGAACTGGTGCAGCCGGGTCGCCCCACAGCAAGCCCACGTTGTCCCATGGCTCGGCCAGGTGTGCGGGGGCGAATTGTTCCAACCAGCCAGCCAGATCCGAAACGGTGGTCATCGCGTTGTCCCTCCCGATTCGAGCCAGGGCAGGATCTCTCTCCAGAGTCGTTCCGTCACGGGCCCCGGAGCCGGCAGGTCTCGGTCGAAGAACCGGGAGATCGGTAGCATACCCCGAACCGAGTTGGTCAGGAATGCTTCATTGACCGTCTCCAGCATTTCCAGCGGCACCGGGCTTTCCACGACCGGCACTTCCAGACGATGTGCATGGTCCAGGACGACCCGGCGCAGGATGCCGGGCAAGAGTGGCCCGTCTGTGCTCGGAGTGATCAGCCCGCCGCCTTGCACGAGGAAGATGTTGGTCCGCGTCCCTTCGCAGACCATCCCGTCGGGCGTGATGCACAGGACTTCCTGGCTTCCCTCCCTCAGGGCCTCGCGATGCGCGATCCGCTTGCGCCAGTAGTTGAGCGTCTTATGGCGGGTGAGCGGATCATCGACCGTGACTTCCATGGTCCTCTCGATCACCGCGACCTGCTCGGGGGCCATCGACATTGGCGCTTCCGCGGTCATCCAGAGCGTCGAGTGTCTGCGGTATGGCTTGGACGCAGGTGCGCCTCCGGTCATGGTGATGCGGATCCGGACATCCTCGATCCGACCCGACCCGGCCGTTCGGTTCGCCTCGATGAGATCGAGGACGGCCCGACGGTCCGGCAACTGGTGGGGTTGGATCTCCAATTCCAGCTCACGAGCCGAGCGGACCAATCGCTCCAAGTGCCGTGGGAACAGTGTCGGATTGCCCCTCCACGTACGGAACGTCTCGAAGAGTCCCAGGCCATGCTGGAAGGTCTCGTCCCGGATGTCGATGCGAAGCTCTTCGGGAGGGATGAGCTTCCCGTCGGTCCAGATCATCGATCAGTCCTCCTGCCCCTCGAGAACGTGTTGCATCCCCCGGCCCTTGGCGAGCGTTTCCTCGTATTCGGCCTCGGGGTCGGAGTCCGCCACGATGCCGCCGCCGACCTGATAGCTGGCCCGATCCCCCTCGACCAGGATGGTCCGGATCGCGATGTTGAACCCGCTCGACCCGCCCCGGCTCAGATAGCCGATCGCGCCGGTATACACGCCGCGCCGGTTGTGCTCCAGCTCGTCGATGATCTGCATGGCGCGGATCTTCGGCGCGCCGGTGATCGAGCCGCCGGGGAACACGGCGCGGATGATGTCGTCCGGTCCGGCGCCTGGCCGGAGCCGGCCTTCCACCGTGGCGACCAGGTGGTGCACCTGGGCGAAGGACTCGATGCTCAGGGCGTCGCGCACGACGACCGTGCCATATCGGCTGACGCGGCCCAGATCGTTGCGTTCGAGGTCCACGATCATGGTCAACTCGGCGCGGTCCTTGGGGGAGGCGAGCAATTCCGCGGCGAGCCGCGCGTCTTCTTCAGTGGTCTTGCCCCGGGGCCTCGTCCCCTTGATCGGCCGGGTCACGATGAGATCGCCGCGGGTTTGATAGAACCACTCGGGGCTGGCCGAGACGATGGCGAGGTCCGCCCAGCGCAGGAACGCGGCGAATGGAGCGGGGCTACGGCGCTTCAGTTGCAGGTAAAGGCCCAACGGATCGAACGATCCGACCGCCGAGAAGCGTTGCGACAGGTTCGCCTGGAAGATGTCCCCGGCCGCGATGTAGTCTTGCACCCGGAGGACGGTCGCCAGGTACGTCTCGCGGTCGAACGAGCTGATTGGCCGGACCGATTCCGGAGGGCGGATTGCTACCAGCTGGGGCGATTCGAGTTCGCGATGGATCCGGTCCTTCCAGTAAGAGAACCGGCGCTCCGCACCTCGGTGATCGCTGCCGGGGACGATCCAGGCCCAGAGCTGCACAACGCCCGTTTGGTGGTCGATCGTCACCGCGGTGCTATAGTACGCCAGCCGGATGTCGGGCATCCGCGAATCGCGGGACAGCCGGCGCGGGAGGCGTTCGAGCTGGGGGGCGAAGTCATAGCCGATGTAGCCGATGAGACCACCCTGAAACGGCGGCAGATCGGGATCGGGCGCCTCGGCTAGCTCGGCCAATCCGAGTTTGCGGGTCAGCCAGCCGAGCTTCGCCAGTACGTGGTTCTCGCCCGCTTCGGCAGTGCCGTGATCGCCCAACCACCACCGGTGATCTGTCGCCTCGAAGACGATCCCGGGCATGGCCGTCAGGATGCTCCAGCGGCCGGCCTCGCCGAAACCGGTGGCGCTCTCCAGCAGGGCCGGTTCGTGCCATGAACCGATCACCGCAGCCAGCCGGTCGGCGGGCACGTCGAGAACCTGCTGGATGACATCATCCCGCACGTGCGCCGCCACGAAGAAACCTCCAGCCAGGGGAACTGCTTCCACGTCGAACCCTCACCATGATCTTCATCGATCCACTCGGGTCAATCAACCTCTACGGCGTTGACTCGCGGGCGACACCTGCTACCATGGAAGGCCAGAACCGGCTCACCAACTCAGGGAAAGGACCGACGATGCGACGACCGACGGGGGTTGCGGCCTGGGACGAGATGCGATTCCGACGGCCGCGGCCGTGGACGGTGCTCGCGTTCGCACTGCTGCTGACCTGCGGGACGGTCAGCCTCGGGTCCGGAAGTCAGGCCGGCGATGCCGCCAAGGAGAAGGCCATCGCAGCTCTTGAGAAGCTGGGTGGAAAGGTCTTCCAGGACGGGCTCGCGCCGACAAGCCCGTGATCGGCGTTGACCTCGACGAAACCCAGGCCACCGACGACGATCTGGCCTATCTCGAGGTCTTCCCTCACCTCCAGTTTCTCTCCCTCGACGAGACCCGGGTGACCGACGCGGGACTTGTCCATCTGGAGAAACTCACAAACCTGAACGACCTCGACCTGGATGAGACAACCATCGGCGACATCGGGCTCGCCCATCTGAAGGGCCTCCTCAATCTCCGAAAGGTGACGCTCAACCACACCGATGTCAGCGACGCCGGCCTCGCCTATCTGAAGGGCCTGAAGCACCTGGAGACCTTGTCTCTCGTGGGGACGAAGATCACCGATGCCGGGCTCGTGCACCTGAAGGGACTATCTCGGCTGGAATGGTTGTTCCTCGACTACAATCCGATCACCGACGCCGGCCTTGTCCACCTCAAGGCGATCGATAGCCTTGAATTCCTGCTGCTCAACACGACCAAGGTGACCGACGAAGGATTGAGGCTCCTGGCAGGAATGACCCATCTGGAGATCGTCGGCTTGCAGAACACGCCCGTGACCGATGCCGGAGTCGATCGGCTTCAAAAAGCGCTTCCGAAGGCGCGGATTTATCATTAAGCCACAAGGAGGCTTTAATAACCAGTCCCGATCACTGGCCCGTGGTGGCTCGTGCGCCCGGATTCTCGTGGCGGAGGACGACCAGGGATTGAAGGCCCGTCAATGGGAGACGCAACGGTTGCTGGATTCCAGGCACCGTCATGACCAGCTCGCCGTCCTCCACTTTGACCAGCTCACCACTGACGCGCGAGCCGTCCTGGAAGATGGTCCGGAACTTCCGTGGCGTCTGATCCGGGGTAACCGGCAGGAACACGCTGGAGACCTGATTCTCGGGGATTCGCGACTCGCCCTTCTCGGTTTTGAAGACGAACTCCTTCGAGGCGGCGTTCAGCCCGGTCAGTTGGCCATAGAGGACCGAGCCGTCGTCGCGGTGGATCCGCGCCTGATCGGCTCGCACCTCGCGAGGAATCTCGCCGTTCCAACGGCTGATCCGCAGCCGGTCCAGGCGCATGTCGCCCCGGGCGTTGGCCAGGTACAGCCCCGGCAGCGCGGTGGGTTGGCCGCCGGCAACCCTGAGGTCGGCCAGTTGCCTGCCGGCGAGCGAGAAGACCAGCAGCCGCCCCTTTTCCTGGTCGAGGTACGCCTGGAGATGGGTCCGGCCGGGCCCCGGTGCGACCTCCTGCACGACCGCCAGGTCCGCCTCAATAGGGAGCTCGCGCTGGACGACAAAGTCGCCGCCCCACATCTCGAACCGGTAGGCCCGCTTGACCGAATCGGCCTTGTCATCCACGCCCAGGGCGAAGACAAAGTCCGGCTTGAGTTTCCAGGAGATATCGAACTCGATGCTGGCGCGATCGGGGAGTCCGAAGTTGCCCCAGATCGACACGCCTTCGCGATTTGTCATCAGCCCGCCCGAGTCGTCGCGCCAGTTCTGCTGGCCTGGCGGCTCGTGCCAGCCGGCCAGGCCGTTCGGACCCTGGTAGATCACACCGGCGCCTTCGTGCCATCGATCGACGCGAAGGAGGCTGGATCGTTGAACGTGGATGCGACCGAGGCGCGGAACGTCCAGCTCGGCCTTCTGGTCGTCGAGGGCCCGCAGCGAGCCGAACAGCACGTCCCCGGCGGTCAGCTCGAAGCAGAAATCGCCGGTAGGTTCGAGCCGGGTGGCCGGCGGCGGCCAATCGATCGACTTCACCTTCTTCCAGTCGATTTCGGGCGGCACGTCGGCCGACGCGGCCTTCCAGTTCAGAATTCCCGGCTGGCTCGAAGGCCGGATCTCACCAGCCGACGACTCGCCATTGGCCAGGTGCAGCACCGGCTGGGAGCGCGAGCTCGCCGGCTGGTCCCCCGCTGTCGCGGTGAAGGACGGCAGACCCACCACCACGATGGCCAGGAGTCGTTGAAACCGATTGACGCCGTTTCCGATCGCGGATTGCCAAGCTTCGTTGCACATCCGTAGACACCTCTGGTGGATCGGCCTCTCCGGAACGGTCAAGTTTGGCTGGGCCAACGCTGGGAATCCCAAGCAACCATTCTAAGTCGGCCGACCTCTTCCGGCCAGCCGCGTACAACGGAAGGAGGAATCCGAGCGTTCTGACCCCTCACCGTTTCACCGCGCCGGCTGTGCCTTGCCGCATGGAATCGATCCCGCCCCTGAGCGGTCGGAATCGATGTTTCACCAAACCGACACATTGCGTTCCGAATCGCCCCTCGCACTGATCATTGAAGCAATCATCGGGTTATCGCCGAGAATGCCGAATTTAGCGGGTGGCTCCGCAGGCCGCGGGGCCGTGTTCCGCTGGCTGACGATTCGACGCAATCCCTTGAAGGTCGGAGACATCCGCTTTGTCAACCGTCTCGGTGGGACCGGCCGTCGGGACAGCCCAAGGTCGCTCGTGGCTGGACCGGGAAGCGGTCCGTGGGCAGGAATTTACCCTCACCCGGCCGCGATCCGCGATCCGACGTGGAATCCTACAATCGTTTGCACTTTCCCTGATTGCCAGGTGTCCTATAATTCCAGCAAGTCACCCACTTCTTGCGGTGATCCCTCGAATGGGGGACTGTCGATGAAGATCGGTGCTCCACTTCGTCGCGATCGGGTCGTGCTGAGAGGGTGTACGCGAAGCCGAACCTGGGAACCTGGTACGGTGCTCTGTGAGCACCGGGACGGGCGGCGCTGGCTCCTCGGTGCTCACAGAGCACCCTACCCACCGCGTTCGAGGCTTCTGGTACGCCCTTCGAGTCCCGCAACTCATCAACCCCGAAGCGGATCGCCCGCTTCGGTCACATGTCACGATCCTTACCGTGGATCGGTACGTAGTATGCATAAGTCGATTCGCGGCGTGTGACGCACCGACGACACCAACCGCGTTGCGTGCGAAGGCTGAGAAAGCCATGCGAGAAACCAAACTAAGAGTTCGACACGACCGATGGCGCACCTGGACCACCGGGTGGCTGACCCCGTATCGGACGTCGCCCGTCGCCGTACCGGAGCGCCCGCCACTCGTGAATACGGTACATCCTGTCGCGTTGCGCGTAGCTCCTGGTCAACATGAAGTGACGCGCGATGATCTGAAGAAACAGATCGCGACGGTGGCCTTTGCGTTCCGGGGCTACGATGCGAGCAATCTGGGCCGAGGGCCGGAGCTTCTGGAGCATCCGGTCTATGGGCCGCACATGCGGACCATGCTGGATCGGGCGTCGGTGGTCGCCGGCGACGTGTTGAAGGCGAAGGTGGACCTGGCGGCGCGGGTGCAAGCACACGAAGCCGCCACGTTGGAGACCTTCGTGGAGGATACGGCGACGATCGTGGCCATGGAGCTAGCCCAGGTCCAGATCCTGGAACAGGTCTTCGGCGTGCCGGTGCACGAGGCGGGTTTGAGCTTCGGCCACAGCATCGGCGAGCTCTCGGCGCTGGTGATGGGCGGCGTCTACGAGATGGAGCAGCTCCTGCCCATCCCGCTGGCGCTGGCCCATGACTGCGCCGGTCTGACTGCCGATACCACCATGGGGATCCTCTCGAGCCCGAGCGGGATCCTGGATGCGGAGCACGTCCAGCGGCTGTGTTCGTCGATCAGCAGCCGTGGACACGGGTTGGTCGGCCCCTCGACTTATCTGTCCCCCTACCAGGTGCTGCTCCTGGGTCAAGGAGACACGCTGGACCTGCTCGAAGCGGAAATGCGGCAGTATCTCCCCGCGGCCGTGACGTTGCGGCGCAGGTCCAACAAGTGGCCTCCCCTGCATACCCCGCTGGTCTGGGAGCGGAGCGTGCCGAACCGCGCCGCGGTGGCGCTGTATCACACCGATGGCGGCCACGCGAAGCCGAAGCCGACGGTCGTCTCCTGCACGACCGGCCGGGCGAACTATGACGAGTGGAATAGCCGCGAGATCCTGACCGAATGGACCGACCATCCCCAGCGCCTCTGGGATGTCCTGGAGAACACGCTCGCCGCGGGCGCAGAGCTGATCGTTCACGTCGGTCCCGAACCGAAGCTGATCCCCACGGCCTTCGAGCGGCTCAGCGGCAAGATCATGAAGCAGCTCAAGAGCCGGCACCTGGATCGGCTGGGGCGGCGGGTGCTGCCGAGTATCAGCCGAAATCACTGGCTGGCCCGCAAGCTCCCGCTCAATGCCGTGCTCTTCCGCGCCCGTTCGTGAACCATCTGATCCTGGAGGACTGGCTGCTGGCCCAGTCGGAGTTCTGAAGAGTGTTCAGTGTTCAGTGTTCTCGTTCGGTGTCCAGCGTGTAAGCTATCGGTTGACCGAACACTGAACACCGAACACTGGAGCGAAGCTCATGGATACCCAACTGCGGGAGCCCGAGGCCCAGACGTTCGTCGAGACCGCACTGAAGCTGGGCGGGAAGAGCGAGGAGGAGGCGCGGAAGACCGGCTCGATCGACCGGGCCGATGATCAGGTGGAAGCCCTGTTCGCCGCGCGCTACCAGACGGTCAACAGCCCGATCCATCAGGCGGTCTGGGAACACCAGGTCCCGGTCAACTTGTTCTCGCCCCAGCCGCCCCAACCATCGCCGGCCGCGGAGCGGACGATGCGCGACTCGCTCGACGTCGCACGCCGTCATCGCGAGGCCGGAACGCTCCTCGGCCCTGACGGGAAGGTGACCGAGGCGGTGCTCAACGACCTGGGCTCCGTCGGATACTGGGGGCTGCTCATCGACCCGCAGTATGGCGGGAAAGGCGCGTCGTTCGCGTCGTTCTCTCGCTTCCTGACCCAGATGGCCACGATCGAGCCGAACCTGGCCGGTCTGGCGTCGGTCCACGGCTGCATCGGCGCGGTGGATCCCTTGCGGAGCTTCGGCACGCCCGAGCAGAAGGAACGCTATCTCCCGCTGCTGGCCAGCGGCCGGAAGCTGTCGGCCTTCGCGCTCACCGAGCCCGGCGCCGGCTCCGACCTGACCGCCCTCAAGACGCGAGCCGTGCTCGACGGCGACGACTACGTGGTCAACGGCGAGAAGCTGTTCATCACCAACGCCGTGCCCGGTCGTACGATCGGACTGGTCTGCCTGATCGAGAATCGGCCTGCGGTCCTCATCGTCGACCTGCCCGATCACGAGGACGAGCACTTCCAGATCGTCCAGTATGGCCTGCTGGCCTTGCGGCACCTGCACAATCACGGGCTGAAGTTCCACGATTTCCGCGTGCCCCGCGAGAACCTGCTCGAGCCGGCGCAAGGGGACGGGCTGACGATCGCCTATCACGGCCTGAACCTGGGCCGGGTGGCGCTGTGCGCGACCGCCGCCGGAGCCATGCGGCGTGATGCTGGCCAACATGATCCCCTGGGCGCAGTTCCGCCGGACCTACGGGGCGGCGATCGTGGCGCGCGAGCTGGTCGAGCGGCGGATCGGCCGGCTGGCCGGCCTGATCGCCGGTTGCGACGCCCTCGTCGCCTGGTGCTCCTGGCTGCTGGATCAGGGCTTTCGCGGCGAGATGGAGTGCATCATCGCCAAGATCTTCGGCAGCGAGTCCCAGAAGGAAGCGGCCGTCGAGCTCTTGATGAAGACCCATGGCGGCCGTTCGTTCCTGCGCGGCCACATCTTCGGCGAGAACGTCCACGAGTACCTGGCGCCTTGCATCTACGAAGGCGAGGGCGAGATGCTGGGCATGGCGTTCTTCAAGTCGCTCATCAAGGAGCACGGCAAGACCTACTTCGAGCCGATCGGCAAGGCACTCCAGGCCTCCGGTATCAAGAAGCCGAACATGATGAACCCGGCGCATGCCCTGGGCGCTGCGCTCGGCGCTGGTCCCTTACGGGAAGTGGCGGCTGGGTGAGGCGCTCACGCCCCGCCACCGCCCCGCGTTCCCCGGGATCCCGCCGGCATTGGCCGGACACGCCGAGTTCGCCGCCGCGGGCCTCCAGCGCAGCCGGCTGGAGATCAGCGACGTGATGACCAAGCATCAGCTCCGCCTGGCCGACCGCCAGTGCCGCATCGCCGAGCTCTCGCAGAGGGTCCAGGATCTCGTCGTGATCCTCGCGACCAGCCTGTGGGCCGGCCGGCAGTCGAGCGAGGTCGTCCAGGGCGCGGCCGATATCCTCTGCCAGGACCTGACACGCCGGCTGACGGGCAAGCGGCCCTCGGACGGGTACTACCGCACGGTCACCAAGCTGGGTGAGACCATCGCCGCCGGCGGCTTCGAAGCCATCGCCGGGATCAAGGCCGAAGAGATCCTGATGCCGTACAAGGCGTGAGACTACGGAAGGATGAAGGATGAAGGATGAAGGATGAGTCAAGACGATTCTTCGCTCATTCATTCTTCATGCTCCAGCCTTCCATTGAGGGGAGACTTAAAGATCCTTCAACGATGGAGTCGTTATGCCAAGCGCATTCCAAGTAGAAGACCTGGGCGGTGGAATCGCCCTGGTGACCTTCGACGTGCCGGACAAGAAGGTGAACACGCTGTCGGAGGGCGTGCTCCGGGAGCTCGCGGGGCTGGTGGGCCAGTTGGCACAACGGACCGACCTGCGCGGGTTGTTGCTTCGGAGCGGCAAGCCCGGACAGTTCATCGCGGGGGCCGATCTCAACGACCTGGCCGCGCTGGCGTACATTACGCCGGAGCAAGCCGCCAAGGCCCTCGGCGCCGGCCATCAGATCTTCAGCGGACTGAGCCGGCTTCCCTTCCCGACCATCGCCCTGATCGACGGTAATTGCCTGGGCGGCGGGACCGAGCTGTCCTTATCGATGGACGACCGGCTGGTCTCCGCGGCGGCCCACACACAGGTCGGCTTGCCGGAGGTCAAGATCGGCCTGATTCCCGGCTGGGGCGGGACCCAGCGACTGCCCCGCCTCATCGGGCTGAATCCGGCGATCGAGATGATCACATCGGGCGAGCCGGTCTCCGCCCAGAAAGCCGTCGCTCTGGGCCTGGCGTTCGATGCGGTCCCGGCCGATCGGCTCGTTGAGGAAGGCAAGCGACGGCTCGAGTACCTGCGGGAGAGCGGAGAATGGAAGGAGCGTCGCGAACGCCTGCGTCAGCCGCTGGGGCTCGATCAGGATGAGATGATGTTCGCGTTCGCCGTCGCCGAGGGATTCGTCAAATCGAAGACCAAGGGGCAGTACCCTGCGCCCTGGCCGCCTTGAAGGCGATCCGCGAAGGGTGCAACGTCCCGCTCGAGGAGGGCCTCAAGGCCGAACAGCGCGCCGTCGGCGAGATCGTCGGCTCGCCAATTTTGGGGAGCCTGATCGCCATCTTCTTCATGAAGAACCGGCTTTCCCGGGACCCGGGCGTCAGCGATCCGAGCATCGCGCCTCGCTCCGTGAAGCACGTTGGTGTCCTGGGGTCCGGCCTCATGGGTGCGGGGATCGCCACGGCGCATGCCCGATCCGGGATCCGCACGGCCATGGTCGACGTCGATGACGATCGCCTCAAGGACGGACTCCAGCGCGCCAGCGACGTGGTCATGAGCCGGATCAAGATCGGCCGCGCCACGCCCCAGGATCTGGGGAACATGCTGGCCATGCTCAGCACGGCCACCAATCCGTCGATCTTCGCCGATTCCGACGTCGTGATCGAGGCGGTCACCGAGAACCCCGCGCTCAAGAAAGAGGCGTACCAGAAGCTCGCCAAGGTCCTCCGCGACGACGCTATCCTGGCCAGCAACACCTCGACGATCTCGATCACGAAGCTGGCGGAGTCGGCGCCCCATCCCGATCGGTTCGTGGGGATGCACTTCTTCAACCCGGTCGATCGCATGGAGCTTGTCGAGGTGATCCGGGGCGAGAAGACCAGCGACGAGACGATCGCGACGGTGGTCGCCCTGGCCAAGCGGATCCGCAAGACGCCGATCGTCGTCAAGGACTGCGCCGGGTTCCTGGTGAACCGGGTACTGATGCCCTACATGAGCGAGGCGCTCCTGCTCTTGCAAGAGGGCGTGCCGATGGAGGCAATCGACCGCGCGGCCACCAGGTTCGGCATGCCGATGGGCCCGATCGCCCTCTCCGACATGGTCGGCCTGGGGACGGCCTGCTATGCCGGCAAGCTGCTGGCCGGCGCCTATTCCGACCGGGCGGTGACCTCGCCGATCCTCGAGGAGATGCTCAAGGTCGGCGGCGCGGATCACAAGTCGGCGCTGCGGTTCTGGACATCCAAGGGGAAGGGCGGCAAGCCGCAGCCCAACCCGGCCGTCTTGTCGATCATCGCGCAGCACAAGACCGGCGACCGGACGATGGACGAGGCCGAGATCACCGACCGACTCTTCTTCCCCATGCTGCTCGAGGCGACCCGCGTGCTGGAAGAAGGGATCGTCCGCGAGCCGGGCGACGTGGACATGGGCCTCATCCTGGGGATCGGCTTCCCCCCGTTCCGCGGTGGCATACTCCGCTGGTGCGACACCGTCGGCGCCGGCAACATCGTCGAACGGCTGAACCAATTCGCCTCGCTGGGCAAGCGCTACGAGCCGACCGCGAGCCTGCTCAAGCTGGCGAAGAGTGGCGAGACATTCTACCCTCGGCCCAAGATGTAGGGTGCTCTGTGAGCACCAATTGCGACTCAATACATGGTGCTCGCAGAGCACCCTACTCAATACATGGTGCTCGCAGAGCACCCTACTCAATACATGGTGCTCGCAGAGCACCCTACTCAATACATGGTGCTCGCAGAGCACCCTACTCACAAGGATTCATCCCATGACGAATGCCGTGATTATCGACGCCATCCGCTCGCCGATCGGGCGGGCCTCGGCGGATAAAGGGTATTTCCGGGATGTGCGTGCCGACGAACTGTCCGCCCACATCATCCAGGCCTTGATAAAGCGGCACGGGCATCGATCCGAGACAGGTCGAGGATGTCCGCTGGGGCTGCGTGCAGCAACAAGGGGAACAGGGTTACGACATCGCGCGGATCGCCGCGATGATCGCCGGCCTGCCCAAGGAAACGGCAGGCGTGACGATCAACCGCAACTGCGCGTCGAGCCTCCAGGCGATCAACGACGCGGCGATGAGCGTGGCCGCTGGTTGCGAGGACGTCCAGATCGCGGGTGGGGTCGAGCACATGGACCACATCCCGATGACCAAGGATTACAACCCAAGTCCCCTGCTCTTCCGCCGTCATAGCGAGGCGGTCATGAACATGGGACTGACGGCCGAGTACCTGGCGATGAAGTACCGGATTCCCCGCGGCCGCCAGGACGAGTTCGCCGTGCGAAGCCATCACCTCGCCGGCGCGGCCACCGACAAGGGCGAATTCAAGAACGAGGTCATCCCGACCTGGGGCCGCGATGAATCCGGCCGGAAGGTCCTGCTGACCGAGGACCAGGGCATCCGTCGCGATACCTCGCTGGAAGCCCTCTCCGCGCTGGCGCCGGCATTCCAACCCGAAGGCGGTTCGGTCACGGCCGGCAACAGCTCGCCGATCAACGTCGGGGCCGCCGCCGTGCTGGTGATGTCGGAAGAGAAGGCCCGGGAGCTTGGTCTCAAGCCGATGGCGAAGGTCCGCGCGATGGCCGTGGCCGGGGTCAATCCCGAGGAGATGGGCATCGGCCCCGTGCCCGCGGTCCACAAGGCCCTCAAGGCGCGGGGCTGACCCTCGACCAGATCGAGTGCATCGAGCTGAACGAGGCGTTCGCCGTTCAGGTCCTGTCCGTGCTCAAGTTGCTCGGCATCGACGAGAAGCGGGTCAACACCCGCGGCGGCGCGATCGCAATCGGCCACCCCCTGGGTGCCAGCGGCGCCCGGATCACCACGACGCTCCTGCACCGGATGCGCGACCAGGGCGCCAAGCTCGGCCTGGCGACCTTGTGCGTCGGCCAGGGACAGGGCGTGGCGACGATCTACGAGATGGCGGAGTAGGCGAATTGCCTTCCACGCGGAAGCGCTTTCCGAACGATTTGTACGCTGCGGTCCCGGTCTGGCGATGGACCACCCGAACGCGGGCCGCGAGCCGTCGGGTCGCCTGGTAACAGGTGCGGAACAGGAGGAGTATCTATACACTAATGTACACTATATACATCGACGTCAACGTGGCACATGGGATATTTCCCACTTAGTCGAATCTGGATTTGGCCAATTTATGAACTTTTCGAACGGGCTGAGCCGCTCGTCTTGATCGACCGTTGAGGAACCATGATTCGCAATCCCCTGGGACTACGACTCGACTCGGACCGTCCGGTCCGGGAACAGATTCAGGAAGCGGCTCGATTCGGCGCCAAGGGCGTCGTGGTCGATGCCATCGGCGACCTGGCACCGCAACGGCTCGGGGAGACCGGCCGGCGCGAGCTGCGTCATATCTTGAGGACCGTCGAGCTGAAGCTGATCGCTTTATCGCTACCGACGCGTCGCCCGTTCGATACGATCGAGCAGCTCGACGACCGGCTCCGACGGGCGGACTCTGCGTTCGCGATGGCATTCGAGCTAGGCACGAACGTGGTGCTGGCGCGCGTCGGCGCCATGCCGCCCCAAGAGGACTCCGACCGGCTCGAAACCTTCACGAACGCCCTGCGTGAGCTGGGCCGCCGCGCCGATCATCGCGGCGTGCGCCTGGCCATCGAGACCGGGACCGAGGCGGGGGAATCGCTCGCGGCTTTCCTCGAAACACTGGCAGTTCCCACGCTAGCGGCCAGCATCGACCCGGCCGGCCTTCTGCAAACCGGCATCGATCCGGTCGCGACCATCCGCGCGCTGGGGGCCTGGGTCGTGCATGGTTACGCCAACGATGCGACCGGCTCCTCTCGAGCCCCGGCCTCCAATCCGCGAGGCTTCGGCTTCCCGCCCGGGGCTCTCGATTGGCAAGAATTCCTCGGGGCCCTGGAGGAGATCGGCTACCACGGTTTCTTGACGGTCTGGCCGGCTCCAGGCCGTAGCGCCGCGACCCAGTTCACTGCGATCGCCCAGCGGCTCAATGAGCTGGGTTGAGGGTCGGTGGGACAGGAAACGGGGACCCACTTGGTTCCCACACCGGTCAAGACTAGGTGCGTCCCGTTTTCCCCGTCTCTGCTGGGGCTGACGTCCCTCGCCGCTATCTTCTCCGCGCGGCGTCAAGGGCGTCAAGGAGATGCCTCCGGTCCTCGTCCTCAGGCTGGCGCGGTCCGCCGCGAGCCGCCGGAGAAGTTGACAAGTTGATGGACATCCGCTAATATGACATCCATGCACTCATCCTGCCTTCGTTCTACTCGCCCTTGGCGGAGGACGGGACCGTGGGATCGTCGCCCAGGCCGCGCCAGGACAGCCAGGCACGGCGGTAATCCTCGGGGGCGTCGAGAAGGGCGGACTTCTCCAGCGGGGCGATGCCGTCACTGGCATCAACCTGCTGGCCCGTAAGGAGCTGCACGAGCGAGATGACCCTCGCAGTCGCCGTGTAGAAGGTGGGCAACTCCCACTGCTGCGCGGCCCCGCCGGGCGCGAGGCCAACGATGCGGCGTCCATCGCGACTAACCCAGACGTCCGCCTGGACGCCCACTCGGTGCGGCAGCGGCGGGGTGAGCAAGTCGCCCGTCGCGCTGTCCCACAGCCGGACGTGGGCGCCATCGTGGGTGACGACGAGCCGTCCGTCCGGGGCGAACGTGGCACGCCAAACGAAGGTCGGGTGCCGCATGGGGGGGGCGATGGGCTTGCCCGTCCCGGCGTCCCAGACCCGCGCCAGTGTGTCCGTAGCGGTGCTGACCAGGCGTGTGCTGTCCGGACTGAAGGCCAGGCTCGACACGAGACCGCTGCAACCAGTCGCTGTAGCAAGACACCGGCCCGTATCGACCTCGTAGACACAGGTTTCCCTGGGGACGCGGCCGGGGAAGTGGACGGCCAGGCGACGTCCGTCCGGACTGAGCGTGACGACCTTGCGAATGAGATGGTTGCGATCGCTCAGGAGCTCGGCGTCCAGGGTGATCGGGCCGAGTACCACGCGGCCGCTGCTGGTCGCGTGGACGCTGACTGTTCCCCCGGCATCGATCAGCATCAACCGACTGCCGTCGTCGCTCAATTGAGCCCAGATCAACGTCGCGTTGACTGACAGGAGTGGGCCGCGCGGCCGGCCCGTGCCGGCGTCCCAGACCTGGACGCGCCGTTCATCCGCGGTCAGGACGCTTCGCCCATCCGGAGCGAACCGGGCTTTGCGCACTGGACCGGGGTGGGCCAGCAACGGCCCGGGCTCTTCGTCCCTACGACGCTGCAGGCGTGCCCCTGCCGCACCATCCGGGCGCACTTCCCATGAGCCGTCGGGGCTCAGGCAGCGCCCGGCCAGGAACAGGCGGTCGGCGTAGCCGCAGGAGTAATCGTAGGGGACCGCCTTGAACGGCTCGAAACCGACGTCCCAGATGCGCACGGTGCCGTCCAGGCTGACCGACAAGAGCCGGTCGCCCGCCGGCGTGAACGCCAGCTCGGTCAGACTCGCCGCATGAGCAAACGGTCGGAAGATATACTCACCCGTCTGCGCATCACGGACGTGGATCAGCCCCATGGTACTGGACGTGGCCACCCGCTTTCCATCCGCACTCAAACACCCAGCCTGGACTTCGCGGGGATGATCCAAGAAACGGATCGTCCGACCGCTCGCGGCATCCAGGAGTTCGCTCCTTGACCACTTGCCAAGCAGGAGAACTCGACCGCCGTCCGAGCTTAACGCCGCATGATTGAGGACGAAATCGACCGTGCGGCGCGGCACGGCCTCGGCCCCCGTCCTGGCATCGCACACCTCGACCGTGCGGTCGTACGCGGTCAGGAGGCGTGCGCTGTCCGGGCTGAAGAGGGGCGGCTGACACAGGTAGTCCCATGGACTGCCGGGCGTCAGTCGATGCGGCATCGGCGGGGTGAGTGGCCGGCCGGCCGCCGCGTCCCATACGCGTGCCGTGTTGTGGCCGTCGACCGTGACGATGAGCCGGCCGTCGGGACTGAACCCAACGAAGCCGACCTCGCTGCTCTGGCGCACGGCCGGCTCGAGCAATTTGCCTCCCGGGACAGTCCAGAAACGGACGGTGCCGTCGTTGCAAGCGGTCGCCAGGCGCTGTCCGTCCGGGCCGAAGGCGGCGTGGCGGACAACGCCGGGATGCCGCAGCGGCGCGCCCAGTGGTAGACCGGTCGCCGCAGCCCACAGGCGGGCGGTTCCATCGGTCCCGGTGGTGACGGCGCGCGTGCCGTCCGGGCTGAGGGCGGCGCATAGCACTTTGCCGTCGTGCGGCAGCGGGCCGGCGATGGGCAAGCTGCGATACGGGTTCCAAAGGAAGGCTCGACCGTCCTCGGTGCGCGTCAACACCCGGCCGCCCTTGGCATCGAAGTGCGCCTCCAGGACCGGAGACGTGTGGAAGCAGATTCCCTCCAGCCGAGGATAGCGTTCCAGGAGGCACGCCAGGCGCAGGCGGTGCATTGGCTCGGTGGAGGGATCATCCCGGTCGAGCATCCAGGCCTGGGCATAGCGAAGGAGGGCGGATCCGTAGTCGCAGTCTCGGGCGCCGGTCAGCAAATTGCCGGTGACGATGTTCAGGCGTACCAGCCGCTCCTGGGCGCGCCGCCGCGCCAGCGTCGCGGCCGCAGCGGCGTCGTCAGCGTTTTCGCGGGCCGCTTTCTCGGCCGTGGCCTTGTCGTCGGCTCGCTGCCGCGCCTTGTTGATGCGCACAGCGGCGGTCACCGAGACGACGGTCAGCGTCAATAGCAGGGTCGCGGTGAGGCCGCACAGCGCGGCCACGGCCGGGTTGCGCCGGCACCAGCGCCAGCCGCGCTCCGCCGCGGAGCTGCGCCGCGCCAGGATCGGCCGACCCTCCAGGAACCGCCGCAAGTCGTCGGCCAGCGCCTCGGCACTGGCATAGCGGTGGGACGGTTCCTTGTGCAGGCATTTCAGGCAGATCGTCTCCAGATCGCGGGGCAGCTTGGGCCGCAAGCGCGATGGAGCGACCGGCTCATGCGCGACGACCTGGTACAGGGTCTCCAGTGCGGATTCCGCCTTGAACGGCGGCCGGCCAGTGAGCAGCTCGTAGAGGATCGCACCCAGGGCGTAGATGTCGGTCGCCGCCCCGATCGCCTGGTGTCGGCTGGCCGCCTGCTCCGGCGCCATGTAGCTGGGCGTGCCCAAGAGCTCGCCGGTCTGGGTGCGCAAGTCGCCACCGCCGATGATCAGCTTGGCCAGGCCGAAGTCGGTGATCTTGGGCCGGCCATCGGCGGTCAGGAGGACGTTGGCCGGGGTCAGGTCGCGGTGGACCACCCCCTGGCGGTGTGCGTAGTGGACGGCCCGAGCCAGGGTCTCAAGCAGCTCCGCCGCCGGCCGGGCCGGCCGGGGTGTGCCCGCCAGCCACGCGGCCAGGCTGCGGCCTTCGACCAACTCCAGCACCAGGAACGGCGAGCCGGCGTGCTCACCCACCTCGTGGACTTGGACGATGTGGGGGTGCTGCAACCGGGCCACGGCCTCGGCCTCGACGCGGAACCGCGACAGCACCTTCGGGTCGGCCTGGGTCCACGCATGCACCATCTTCACCGCCACCGAGCGGTTCAACCCCTTCTGCCAGGCCCGGTAGACCACCCCCATGCCCCCGCGCCCCAGCACACCCAGGACCTCGTAGCCGGGGATGACGGGAAGTCCTTCGGACCCGGCATCCGATTCGATCTCGCGGCGGCCACCCAGTGTCATGGTCCGCTCGGCCCAGTCGGTGAGAGGCTCATGGTCGGCACCCATCGCCTCGTGCAGCTCGAGCTGGAGCTGGAGCGCGGCGGCATACTGCGGGAAGCGGCCGAGGTATTCCTTCAGCGCCGGTTGCTCGCCAAGCTCCTCGCGGAGCAGGTACTCGGCGAGGATTAGCTCGACGGCCTGTTCCGCTTGGTCCCGCACCACCGGGAACGCGTTGAGATAGGTCTCGGCCGGGACCCGCTGACCGAGCTGCCACCGCTCCCACTGATCGACCCGCAGCACCGCGACGATCCGGTCGGGGTCGCGAATGTCCGCTTCGGCCAGGAAGTCCTCGACGCTGGGTTGCTGACCTTGGCGCCACATGCCCCACAAGCAACGGGCGTGGTCGTTCCGCCCCGCCCAGTCCCCAGGATGCGTCTGTGGCGATCGGATGCGGGTCAGTTCAGTCATCGCCGATCTCACTCCCCTTGAGCTGCTGTTCGACGCGATCGACCGCGCGGGCCAGTTGCTTGCGGCGCGCGCGTCGGCGGTGCCACCCAGCCTGGCGGCGATCTCCGTCCAGCCGTAGCCATCGCCCCGCAGCTCGGCCAGCAGCCGCTCCTCTTTGGAGAGCCGGCGACTCACCTCGGCAAGCTGCTCGCGGCCGCCGACCAGCCGGCTGGGGCTGGGGACTTGCATTCGGCCGTCGAGATACGCCGGGTCGCACTCGGCCACCCGTTCGACAGTCGCGCATCTCCGCACAATGCCGGCGCTTCTGGTTGGCCAGCTTGCGCCGGGTCATGACCACCAACAGCCGCAGCAACTGGTCGGGCTGCTCCAGTTCGTAGTGGCCGGCGGCCGCACGCACAAAGAAGCTGGCCATCACCGACTGGCAGATGTCGGTCCAGTCGAACCGGCTGTACAGCCGCGGATCGCGCAGGCAGGCGCACCTGGCATCGGATCACCGGCTCATAGCGCTCGACCAGCTCGCGCGCCGCCTGATCGTCGCCAGCGCGAATCCGACGGATGAAGTCGGGGAACACGGTGCTCTCATACATGTTCAGCTCCCGTCACATCAACACAACCAACACGCATGACTGGATCGACGGTCCGTCGTCACGGCCCACAGGCCGTCTCGCGGGCAAGCGAGAGATTTCGCTCCTTTCTCCCCCAGGTGTCCCTGTGGCCGGGACAGCCGGTCCCCTTGTCTGGGAATCGACACGACCTGACGTCCCTAACTGTCCATTGCCATCTCCCCGCGCCAACAGACACGGGTGGGTCGAAAAATCGTGTCCGGTCCGCTCCCGGAGCGTGATGGAACGGGGTGAGATTCGGCGAGCGATCTCGCAGCATCGCTCAAATCGTGGATTTACACCACGTTGTGGCAAGAAACACAGAAGAGGAAATCGCCATGTTTGAGTTCATGCAGCGTTTCACCCATGATTCACAGGCCGGATGGCGCGGCACCGGGCCCTTCAACCGTGTGCGGCGACGCAACCATCCACTGAATTGCGAGGCCCTGGAGGGCCGGCAGATGCTCTCGGGGTATTACCTCATCAACGTGGCCAGCGGCAAGGTACTCGACGACCCCGGGGGCTCGACCAGCAACGGGGTCCAGATCGATCAGTGGCAGCTCGACGGCGGGGCAAACCAGCGGTGGGACCTGGTCCCGGTGGGGAACGGCAACATTTATATCCAAAACGAGGCCAGCCATCTGGTGCTCGACAACAGCTTCTCCACCAGCGACGGGACCAACATCGATCAGTCGCAGTCGTACGGCGGCCTGAACCAGCAATGGCACTTCGTCCAGTCGGGGAACGGAGAGGCGATAGTCAACGCGTATAGCAACACGGTGATCGGCGACCCAGGGTTCTCGAACAGCAACGGGACGGGAATAATCCAGTGGCAGTTGAACGACGGCCAGAACGAGCAGTGGACGCTGGTGGCGGCGGGTGACGCCTCCCCCGCGACGTACTACATCAACAACGAGGCCAGCGGCAGGGTGATCGACGTCCCGGGGTCCACGAGTAACGTGACAAACATCGAGCAGTGGCAGCTCGATGGGGGGGCCAACCAGCAGTGGACGTTAGTTCAGATTGCCAACGGCAATTACTTCATCGTCAATGCGTCCAGCGGCATGGTGCTCGACGACCCCCACGCCGAGACCGGCAACGGCGTCGACATCGAGCAATTCCAGCTCACGGGGGGCTACAACCAGGAATGGACGGTCACCCAGCAGTCGGACGGCCTCGATGTGATAACGAACGCGTACAGCCTCCAAGTGCTGGACGACCCCAACTTCTCGACCAGTAACGGGAGCCCCATCGATCAGTTTCAGCCCCTCGGCGGGGCCAACCAGCAGTGGGACCTGTTGGAGCCGGGTAACGGCCCCGCCGTGACGTATTCCGTCGGTAATCCTAGCGGCGGGTTCATGGACTCGCAGGGCTCGAACAGCGAGGGCACCGGGGTCATCACGACGAGTAATAACGACGGGGTCTACGAGCAGTGGACGTTCGTACCGCTGATCGACGGCCATGACCTGATCGTCAACGTGGGAAGCGGCCTGGTGCTCGACGACCCGCCCTCCTTCTCCACCAACAACGTCGATCAGTGGCAGCTCAACGACGGGCTCAACCAGGAATGGGGCCTTCTCACAGAGTTTAAGGGGGACGGCGAATTGCTCGTTGCGATATTCAACGAGAATTCCGGCGGGGTGCTCGAAAACGAGGGAAACGGGAACGGGGTCGTCTGTGACACCAATGGTTACGACGGGTATCCCGGCAACGGTGATCAGGATTGGTATTTGCGACCGGTCTCCGCTTCAGATCCCGCTGGCGTTGACATTCACGGCCAGCCGAGCAATGCCGTGGTCGGCCAGCCGATCAGCCCGGCGATCACAGTGGCCGTCGTGGACGCGAAGGGCAATACGATCACCACCAATAACAGCCAGCTCGTTACGCTGTCGATTGCGAGCGGGCCCAAGGGCGCCCAACTGCTGGGAACGACGACCGTGCGTGCAGTCAACGGCGTGGCGGACTTCACGAACCTCACACTGAGCTTGGCCGGGACTTACACGCTGACCGCCACCGGAGGCACGCTGACGCCGGATTTCTCCAACGTGTTCACCGTCGCGCCCGTCAACGTGACGAGCGCGGTCACGATTCGCCACAGGTCGATGCATAAGATCGGCCGGGCCAAGGCTAGCCGCAATGGTGCTGAGCTGGTGGCTCAGACGATCACGATCAAAAACGCCAGCCGCCAGCCGCTCGGCGGCCCGCTTGCGCTGCGGGTCGGTAACCTGCCGACCGGGGTGACTCTGGCCAACGCCATCGGGACCTACGACGGCGGCTCATACCGCGATGTTCTCGCCGCCGATCAGCCGCTAGCACCGGGCAAGAGCGTAACGGTTACCCTTGATTTCTCGATGAGCGGCCGTCGTTCCCCCAGGCTCAGCAACCTTGACGATGATCTGGAGGCCCTGCTAGGCATCTGATGGTCCGCGCAGTTGGCGCTGGTGGTTTCCTCAGACTTCGAAGAGAAGGTCTCCGCCGGAATGCTGCAGAACCTCCGTACCATGATGGCCGGCGGGCTCTGCAGTTGCTGGTGCATGATGAACGGGATGGTGGTCGGTTGCTACAACCAATGAGCGTGAAAGTCATCGCCTTCGCTGCCGTCCTCGTGGCGCAATCGCCCGCGCTCGCCGCGTCTGATTCACCCCAGCGCGTGCCACAGAATCCGCCGCCGCTACCGGCGCTAACGCCAATCCCCGCCAGCGAAGCGGTCGTCGCCGCGTGGGGGAAGGCCAAGCACCACTTCACGCCCGAGGTGAAGGCCGCCTACCTCGCCTTCGCCAAGGGCGAGGCGCTGCGCGACCTTGCCAAGGCTCGGCACTCCCTCCCCGTGGATTTTACCGCCTGGGTGGATTCCGATCCTGCCGTCGCCGCGACGGTCTATGGCATCCAGCGCGGTCGTCCGGCGCAGGTGCTGGCTGCCTTGCGCTCGCTCGAATTGGACTTGGGTGCCGAGGAAGTCCGCCAGAAACACACGCAGCTCGCCCTGGCCATCGCCGTGGTGGATGCGCCCTTCGTGGACATGGCGACGATGGCCTGCCCCGAGCGCGGCATCAGCCTTGCGCCACGAACCACACGGTTCCAGCTCAAGATTCCACCGAGCCCCCTGAAAAAGGTGAACACCCACCCGACTGATCGGCCGCTGGACATGAACGATCACATCATCAACTTTTTCGAGGACCGCACGATCACGGAGGATCGAGTCGTCACGCGGACGGTGAACGGGAAGAAAGTCCCGACAACCGAGAAGTGGACGCACCCCTTGGAAGCCTGCGACGTGATCGCGAGCGCGGCCTTGCAGCGAGAATTCAATGCCTACGTGAAAGAGCACGGGCAACGTGTCGCGGTTAATTGCGGCAATCACGTGCTCACGCGCGACTCCAGGCACAGGCCGGCCACGCACCAGAAGGAGATTACTGCGGCCTTCAACCTTTTTCTCGACGCGTACAAGGCCAAGGGCCTTTATCCCAAAGCGCCTGACCGACCGTCCACGTCATCGCAAACGGCCGCTTACCTGCTGCGCAACGATGCTTTTCGTTTCCCCGCGGGCGACAAACGGGTGTGGCCGCTCTTCCCGCTTACCGGACCGTGGCCCGTTCTTGTCTACCTGGCCGCAGACCGACTGCCATTGCGCGAGCGAGAGTTCATATGGAAACGCTTTCGCGACGAGAACATCGTTGTGCGCTACGGTGAATACGTCGGTGGCATCGCGTTTTTTCCCGTGTTCCTGGAGGCCAGGCGGCTGCGCCCATCGACTTCGTTTATGGCACGTACCCCGAGATGCTTAAAGACGGCGGGGTCTGCAGTACCTGCTCGAGCCTGGGACGACGGACCGACATCGCCTTCGGCATTCCGGCACGCCAGGCCGGGCAGCCGGGGCATTCCTGCTTCGTTGTCTACAACCACACAGAAAAAGACGGCTACAACCTCAGGGTGGTGCAATCTGTGACCGCCAGGCTCGATGGCACCACCATCTTGGGCGGCGACCTCAAGCTCCAATGGTGGGCCTTCTCTGCCGAGGAGCCGTTGAGTCGGAATGTTGCGCCGTACCCGCTCAGCATCGCGTACGCCGTCAATTACGGGTTTCAGGAATTCCTCGACGGGCAATTGGCCCTTGCCTTTTTCAACAGACTGCCCCACACGTCGCAAAGAGCCGCATGGCCTCGATCTGCTCATGAGCGGCTTGGCGTTCAATCCCTTCAACATCAACGTGGTCGAGGCAGTGGAGAGGGCCATCACTTCGCCGCAACGGGAAGTTGAATTCTGGAAGGAATTCGAGAGGAGGCTCGACGCAGTGAGTAAGCCGGGCTGTCCGTCAAGAGGGTTCTACCGCGACCTGGCGCTGAAGGGACTTTCGGCTTGCATCGCGACGTTGCCGGTGCCCAAGGATAAGTCCGCGAGGGACGCCGTCGCTGCCTTTCTCAACGAGAACGACGATGCCGCGTGGCTCAAGTATCAACTCGCCGCCATGGGCATGCCCGGTACAAAAAAGAGAATCGAGAACGACCTCACGGCCAGCGTCACCGGCTCCCGCAGCTTGGGGAGTACAGCGCTGCTCGCCGCTCGCATCAAGCTTGTGGGTGCGGCGATTGGAAACAAGGAGGAGAAGTTAGCCTGGGGGCTGGAGCTGCTGGAAATCCTCTCCGGGCACGAGACCTTCACCATCCACAAGGGCAAGTGGACACTCCAAAAAACCGACCCATGTACCACGCCCGTCTTTCACCTGGCAGGCAAGGAGTTCCGGAAGGGGCCGTGAGAGGCAGAAATCCCTTCAACAGTTGCAAAACCAACTATTGACGGGATTGCCATCGGGTTACTCAGTCCTCCTTGTCAGGGCCTGTGGTTTGAGGATAGGGATCAACCCTCTTGTCAGGGCCTGTGGGCCGAGGAAAGGCGTCCGACCGTTTTGTCAGGGCCTGTGGGCCGACGTCCGCCGCCATGGTCCAGCGGGACCCCGCGGCCGGGAGGCCGGTCGCCAGTGTGCGGGGATCTCCGCGACCTGACCCAGGCCCTTACTGTTAATAGCCCTCTCACCCACGGGACGGACACGGGCGGGTGCGATTCGGAACAGAGCCGGAAAATCGTGTCCGGTCCGCTCCCGGGGCGTGATGGAACCGGGTGAGGTCCGGCGAGCGATCTCGCCGCCCCGTTCCCATCCGGGATTTACCACACGTTGTGGCAAGAAAGTGACACTCCAACAGCAGAGGACATCACCATGTTTGGTTTCATGCAGCGATTCGGCCGAGATTCCCAGGCAAGAAGGGGCGGCACCGGGTCGATGACCCGTATGCGGCGACGCAACCATCCACTGAATTGCGAGGCCCTGGAGGGCCGGCAGTTGCTCTCAGTGACGCAGTATTACATCGTCAACGCGGCCAGCGGCAAGGTGCTCGACGACCCGGGGGGCTCGACCAGCAACGGGACCCTCATCCAGCAGTACCAGCTCAACGGCGGGGCCAACCAGAAGTGGACCATCCAAAAGGACTACACGGACACCAACGGTCAGACCGTTGACCTGATCGTCAACGTGTCCAGCGGCAAGGTGCTCGACGACCCCGCCTTCGGCACCAACCCCGGCACCGGCGTGATTCAGTACCAGGAGCAATCCGGCAATAGGGAGAACCAGGATTGGACCCTCCACAAGCTGTCGGACGGCAACTACCAGGTGCAAAACGAGTATAACGGCTTGTACCTGGAAGACCCCCATTCCGAGACCGGCAATGGCGTCGACATCGACCAGTGGACGTTGAACGGCAGCGGCACCGCCAACCAGGAGTGGACGCTGATTGCGGCGAGTACCAACGGACCCGTGACGTATAGCGTCGAGAACGCGTCTAGCAAGCTTGTGCTCGACGACCCCAACTCCTCCGCCAGCAACGGTACCGGCATCGTTCAGTGGCAGTCGAACGGCGGGGCCAACCAGAAGTGGACGTTCGTCACGCTGGCCGACGGCAATGACCTGATCGTCAACCAGGCCAGCGGCCTGGTGCTCGGCGACCCGGGGTACTCGACCAGTAACGGGACCGGGATCATCCAGTGGCAGTTGAACGCCGGCATGAACGAGCAATGGCAGGTCAACCAGCTGGGGAACGGGACCTATGAGATCGTCAACGCGTATAGCCACCTGGTGCTCGAGGACCCGGGGTCCTCGACCACTGAAGGGATCCAGACGGACCAGTGGAGTTGGAACGGCACCGCCAACCAGGAGTGGTATTTGAACCAGACCTGATGACCTGATGGTCACGGGAGAGCGCCGGAGCGAAGGGCCGGGCCTGCAGAGGTCCGGCCCTTCTTGCCTGATGTCCAACGGGGTCAGATGCCCCACGGGGTCATGCCCGAGGACGTACGCTCAGCCCTCCAGGTTCCACCTCGAGTGGCAAAGCCTTGGCGAGCGTTTCGGCTCCGTTGATTGTCAGACCCCAGGAACAAATCCGAGAATTTTCGCATTCTCATGTCTGGAGCGATAAGATTTGGCAATAGTTAGAATAGCGAGACCAAGGGAGCGGCCGGCCGCCTTCTAGTGGAAGTTGAGTCGGGCCATCCTGCAGCCGCCCAGGATTTGCGGCGACCCCGGAGCTGTCGAAGGACTGGACTCGGGGGATGAAGACATCTCCGAGGAGGACCCATGAGTACCGTTGTGCTGGTGAGAGGAGCAATTCCGAGTTCCGGGCGTCCATTTGCAACGGCCGCCCAAGGTCCCGACGAGGAGCTCGTAAACAGCATCACACACGGGCTCGGCCTGGTGCTCTCCATCGCCGGGTTATCGGCCCTCGTCACGCTGGCCGGGAATATCGGGACGACGCGATCCGCAGTCGGCTGCGGCGTCTACGGTGCATCGCTCGTGATGCTCTACGCCGCCTCGACCCTGTACCATAGCCGGCCGGCCGGCGAGTTGAAGCGGGTCTTTCATCTCCTGGACCACATCGGGATCTACGTCCTGATCGCTGGGACGTACACACCGATGGTCCTGTTCGCTTCGCAGGGGATGTTCAGTTGGTTGTGTCTGGCAGCGGCGTGGGGCTTTGCCCTGGCGGGGAGTTTCGCGAAGGTCGCCCGCATGAGCCGGCTCGACGACGACTCTTCGATGCCGTACTTGGTGATGGGCGTTATGTGTGTGATGTCGGTCCTGCAGCTCGTGGCGAACATACCTTCGCGCGAGACCATGTGGCTGCTGGCAGGCGGTCTCTGCTATCTGGCCGGGGCGATCTTCTACTTCAACGATGATAAACGTTTTTATCATTCGATTTGGCACTTGTTCGTGTTGGCAGGGAGTACCTGCCACTACCGGGCTGTCCTCGGCCAAGCAATCACGGCGACGTCCTGAAGGGGGACGATACGGGCGTTGGTCTCTGGTCTCGGTCGGAGATCAGACTCGAGACGACTCTATCGGGCGGAGGTGTGTGATGGTGGACCTGGCGCGGAAGATTCTGCTGCATGACAAGACCCGGTTTGCGGTCACGGTGATGGGTGTCGCCTTCGCCGTCGCTCTGGTCTTCGTCCAGGTTGGGCTGTTCGAGGGGTTGATCTCCAACGCCTCGATCACGATCGAGCGATCCGCCGCCGACCTCTGGGTCACGGCGCGGAACGCCCCGAACGTTGACCTCGCGAGTACGTTCCCCGAGACTTACCTCCAGCGGGTCCGCTCGGTTTCCGGGGTGGCACGCGCCGATAACCTGATCGTCTGGGTCGTGCGAGTCGCGCTGCCGACAGGCGCCACCGAGGATGCGGTCGTTTACGGCCTGGAGGACTGCGTGCGCTGGCGACTGCCCTGGCAGGTCGAGGAGGGCGATCCCCGCAACTTGAGGCGGGGAAAACACGTGTTCGTGGACGATTCGGCCCGGAAGCGGTTCGGGGCGTACGCGGTCGGCGACTATCGCGAGTTCTACGGCCAGCGGCTGAAGATCATCGGCCGGTCGCGCGAGGCGCTGTCGTTCACGACCATGCCAATCGCGTTCATGGATATCCGGGTCGCCCAGTCAATGGTCCCGCAGGAGCTCCAAAACCGGGCGACCTATATCCTCGTGAAGCTTTCCCCGGGGGCCGACCCCGAGCGTGTCCGTGCCGAGATCGGCCGCCGCCTGCCTCACAACGACGTCTGGACGCGCGACCAGTGGGCGGCACGCTCGCGAGCGTACTGGACCGACACGACCGGCCTGGGATTGAACATGCTGATGACAGTCTTCCTCGGGTGCATCGTCGGCGTCTCGGTCGTGACGCAGACGCTCTACACATCGACAATCGAACATCTGAAGGAGTTCGCGACCGTCAAGGCGATCGGCGGGCGGAACTCGGACATCTACGCAATCATCGGCAAACAGGCGACGATCGCCGCGGTAGCCGGCTTCGCACTGGGCGCGGCGATGGCGTACGCGCTCCGCCCGGCCATGGCGGCGGTCGACCTGAAGCTGGACGTCGCCCCGACGTTCGCCGCCTCGGTCTTCGCGGGAACGTTAGCCCTCTGCCTCGGGGCCTCGGTAATCTCATGCCGGAAGGTCGCCACGCTCGACCCGGCATTGGTGTTCCGCGGGTAAGGACCCGGACACGGCTCCTGAGTGTGGGCGGTTGTACGAACAAGAAACGGAAAGGTTCGGACCCATGACTGTTCTGGAAGGGCGTGATGTGACGAAGGTGTTTCGGGAGGGTTCGCAGAACGTCGCCGTGCTCAACGGGGCCTCGCTCTCGCTCGACCGGGGCGAGATCGTGGCCCTGGAGGGACCGTCAGGCTCGGGCAAGACGACCTTCCTGACCATCCTCGGCTGCATGCTAACCCCGAGCTCTGGCCGGGTCCGCATCGAGGGCCGCGAGGTCGATCCCGACCGTCCGGACCTCCTACCCGGGTACCGCCGCGCCTCGATCGGGTTCGTGTTCCAGCAGTTCAATTTGTTCCCGGCTCTGACCGCGGCGGAGAACGTCGAGTACGCGCTGAACCTCAAGGGAACCAAGGGGGTCAAGGCGCGGCGCGAGGCCGCCCGCCTGCTCGAGGCCGTGGGGCTTGCCGACCGGTCCCGTTTCGTGCCGCGTGACCTCTCCGGCGGACAGAAGCAGCGCGTGGCCATCGCCCGCGCCCTGGTCGGCGGGGCGCCGATCCTCCTGGCCGACGAGCCGACTGCGAACCTCGACACTCAAGTCGGCACGCAGATCCTGGAGCTGTTCCGGGGGCTCGCCAAGCAGGAAAACCGGGCGCTGCTGATTGTGACGCACGACCCAAAGGTCCGCGTGATCGCCGACCGCGTCGTCCGGATCCGGGACGGGATGATCGCGGATGGAACCGAAGCCACCTGACCAACTGAGGAGTATGATCCAATGCTCGCGACTTTCTCCAAACTGCTGGCCTTGTCCGCGACGGGGCTGTTACTGACCACTGGGCTCATCGTGCAATCGCAATCCGGCGAGTGGTGCGCCCGGCTCCGCGACTGGATGCCGCCGGCCAGCGAGGAGATCGAGCCCGTGGCCGATTCGCCCG
Organism: uncultured Planctomycetota bacterium; assembly: GCA_963845755.1. Lineage (GTDB taxonomy): Bacteria > Planctomycetota > Planctomycetia > Isosphaerales > Isosphaeraceae > CAWJTV01. The sequence continues at coordinate 43,641 of CAWJTV010000001.1, read as the reverse complement.
AATCGCCGCATATCACCGCCGAGGGCCGAGTCGTCGCCTATCCCGGCGCCGAGGTGGTCGTCGGGACCGAGGTCGCGGGCCTGATTGTCCGGCTGACGGCGAAGGAGAAATCGGCAGTCCGCGCCGGCGACCTGATCGCCGAGTTGAATTCGGCCGACCTGCGGGCCTCACGGGCCGAGTCCGACGCGCGGGTCGCGGAGGCCGAGGCGGAGATTCGCTTCTACGATCGGGAGGTCCGCCGCGACCAGGCGCTGCTGGCCAAGCATGCGACCACCCCGCAGAACCTTGACGTCAACTTCCGCGGCCTCGACGTGGCCCGTGCCCGGCGCTCGGCCGCGATCGCCAGCCGCGACAGGCTCGACGCCCTGATCGCCAAGACTCGCATCACCGCGCCGATCGACGGCGTGGTCACGGCGCAGCATGTCCAGCCCGGCGAGATCGCCAAGCCGGGGACGGCGGTCGTGACGATCGTCGACCTGGACCGGCTCCGGATCGAGGCCGAGGTTGACGAGTTCGACACGGCACGCGTAACACAGGGGTCGCCGGTCACGATCACGGCGGAGGGGTACGGTTCAACGGAGTGGCGCGGCACGGTCGAGGAGATCCCCGATTCCGTGGTGGGCCGTCGCACGCGTCCGGCGGACCCCGGCCGTCCGATCGACGCCCGCGTCCTGCCGGTCAAGATCGCTCTGCTTGAGCCGACTCCACTCAAGCTCGGCCAGCGCGTCGACGTCGAGATCGCATCCCCGAATCCCGGCGCCCGCTGATCCTGGCCGGCTCGCACGTATCCGTTCGCTGTGAGTGGGCAAGCTGGCGCACGCCACTTACGGATGAACCCTTTTTCGCAGGAGACGGTGGGGTTGACGTAAGCACGGCGAACGGTTTCATCGTGGCCGGGTTGGTCGTCGATGCAAGTGCCGTCCCCGAACCCTCGTCGCTGATGCCGCTCGGCATCGCGAGCGGAGGAGGTCTGATCGCGATGAGGTACCGGCGTCGCCGCCGAGTCTCGTAAAGGGGTCAGTCTTGTAAAGGGGTCAGGAAGCGATTCATACTCTCGCTTGTTGACCCGTTTTCTCGGCTGATCTCACACTCCCGGGGAACCGGCCCGACGCGACGCGCCCGGGCCGATCAGCTCAGCGACCAGCGCCGTCCACCCGGTCTGGTGGCTGGCGCCCAAGCCGGAGCCGTTGTCGCCGTGGAAATACTCGTAGAACAGGATGTGGTCGCGCCAGTGGGGATCCGTCTGGAACAGCCGGACATCGCCGAAAACCGGTCGATGGCCGGCCGGATCGCGGAGGAAGATGTTCACGAGGCGCCCGGCGATCTCGTCGGCGGCCTGGTCGAGCGTCACGCGATGCCGATGCTCGCCGCGCGGCAGCTCGACGGTCAGGCTCGCTCCATAGTAGCGGTGATACTCTCGCAGCGCCTGCACCATCAGGTAGTTGACCGGGAACCAGATCGGCCCGCGCCAGTTCGAGTTCCCGCCGTAGATGGGCGAGGACGACTCGGCCGGCTCGTAGGCGACCTGGTTGTCATGGAAGACGAATGGCTCATCGGCCAGGGCGCGGGAGAGCGACCGGAGGCCGTATCGGGAGAGGAACTGCGCCGGGTCGAGCAGGCGAGGCACGACCGCCTCCAGCTTGGCCCGGTCGGCCAGGGCCAGCAGCCGCCGGCCCCCCTCGCCCGGTTGCGTCATCAGGCAGACGTTGCCGGCCAGCGTCGGGCGATAGCGGAGGTACCAGTCCATGCGCCGGCGGAAATGCGGCAGACGCTCGAGCGTCCCGGGCTCGATCACCAGGGTGGCGCACAGCGGCATCAGCCCGACGAACGATCGGACCTTCAAGTGCTCCGGCGGTCCGCCCTGGACGCGAACGACGTCATAGTAGAAGCGATCCTCGGTGTCCCACAGGCCGATCTCATCGTCAATCCCGTTGATCGCATGAGAGATCGCCAGGAAGTGCTCGAAGAACTTGGTCGCGATCGCCTCGTAAGCCGGCCGGGTCTGGGAGAGTTCCAGCGCGATCGCCAGCATGTCGAGGCAGAATAAACCCATCCACGCGGTCCCGTCGGCCTGCTCCAGTCGTCGGCCGTCTGCGAGGTTGGGCCGGCTGCGGTCGAACACGCCGATGTTATCCAGGCCCAGGAAGCCGCCCTGAAAGGCGTTGCGGCCCGCCGGGTCCTTGCGGTTGACCCACCAGGTGAAGTTCAACAGCAGCTTGTGAAAGATCTCCTCGAGGAAGTCCGTATCGGCTCGACCGGACTGGTCGCGATCGATCTCATAGACCCGCAGTGCCGCATGGGCGTGCACCGGCGGGTTGGCGTCGGAGAAATCCCACTCGTAGGCCGGGAGCTGGCCGTTGGGGTGCATGTACCACTCGCGCAGCAGCAGGACCAACTGCCGCTTGGCCCACTCCGGATCGATCCTGGCCAGGACGATGCAATGGAACGCCGTGTCCCAGGCGGCGAACCAGGGATACTCCCACTTATCGGGCACGCTGAGCACGTCGAGGTTATAGAGATGGCGCCAGCCGGCATTGCGGCCGCGATGGCGCTCTTGCGATGGCACCGGACCGGCCGGATCGCCGTCCAGCCAGAGTTCGACGCTGTAATGATAGAACTGCTTGGACCAGAGCAGGCCGGCATACGCCTGGCGCTGGACGCGCCGGCGATCGTCGTCGAGGTCCGGGGACTGGATGGCGCGATAAAACTCGTCGGCCTCGTCCATGCGCCGCCTCAGGATCAGGTCGAACCGGCCGAAGGGGTCGGACTGGGGCGTATTCGTCAGGCGGGTGCGGACGGTCATGGCGGAGCCGGGTGCGACCACGGCGTGATAGTGGGCCGCCGCCTTCGAGCCTCGCCGGGCCGGATTGACCCGATCCTCGCGCCGGTGGATCACGGCCTCATGGAATGCGTCCTTGACGTACGGACAGGGGTTCGGCACGCCGAAGAGCCGGCTCTGATTGGTCTCGTTCTCGGTGAACAGGAACCTTGGGACCTGTGGTCGATCGTCGAGATACCACCAACGCTCGCCCATGTGGCGATGTGCCGTGCGGACGACGCTTCGGCCGTTGACCCGAGAGCGCGGGCCGCTCGGTGCCATAGCCCCAGGACCAGGTGTTGCGATACCAGGCGTGGGGCAGGATGTGCAGCTCGGCCGGCTCCGGGCCGCGATTGTACGCGGTGATCCGGCACAGAATGTCGTCCTGGTCCGCTTTCGCGTACTCCACCATCACGTCGAAATAACGGCCGGCGGCCAGCGCCTCGCCGATGGCGTCGATCAGCTCGAACTCCCGGTCCTGCCGGCTGCGACCTCGGGTCTCGTCGACCAGCCGCTGGTACGGGTATTCGACCTGCGGGTACTTGTACAGCATCCGCATAAACGCATGACTAGGAACACCATCGAGATAGTAATAATACTCCTTGACGTCCTCGCCGTGGTTCCCCTCCTCATTCGCCAGCCCGAAGAGCCGCTCCTTGAGGAACGGGTCGCGGCCGTTCCACAGGGCCAGGGCGAGGCAGAGGTTCTGGTATCGGTTGCAGAAGCCGGCCAGCCCGTCCTCGTTCCACCGATAGGCGCGGCTCCGGGCGTGGTCGTGGGGGAAGTAATCCCAGGCCGTGCCGTCGGGGCTGTAGTCCTCGCGGACGGTCCCCCACGCCCGTTCGGACAGATAGGGACCCCAGCGTTTCCAGTCGGCACGTCGGGCCTCGCTGTCGCCCAAGCGGCGATGCTCGGCGGTCGGGGACTCGGGCACGGGCAGGATCTCCGACTCTGGGACGTGGGATGACGGTCGTCGGCTTGTAGTCGCCGCGATGATACTCGGCTCCCGCCGCCGGTCCACCCACTGGTCCGTCCGGCGACCGGCCGGTGGAGCGGGTGCCTCGGTCCCTTCCGCTCGACGGCCGCGACATCGCGCCCGCCGTCTGCGCCGACCTCGACATCGGCGAACTTGCCGTCGGCCTGGACGTGCTCTTCGCGGGAGAACGTGCAACAGCCGGGATCGTCGACTGCCCGGGTATCGCCCGGCCATTCGCAGTAGACGTTGTTGAGAAAGTCACCGAGGAACGGAGCGAAATCGATGAAGCCGCTGGGCCTCCTCCGAGCCCCGCCGGGCGAGGGCGTTCGCACGAAGAACGCCGAGCACAAGGATTCCCGATTCCCAGGATTTCCCATTCCAGATGGCATTCGGTTAGTCACTCTAACCTAAATTGCCATTGAGAGATCCGTCGATGAATTTCTTCGCCGACACGTCGAGTGGGTGTGTGCTTCGCGACCGGACTTACCCGATCTTGGCCGGTGAACTCAGGGGCGTGTTGAAGAAACCGGTCATGCGACGTGCGACAACCTCATGCGATCGCGCCGAATCCTTGGTCCGGGTTCGACTTGCCGAGTGTCGGGCGATCGGGTTAGGCTGAACGAGACCGGCAACCGATCAAATGAGGAGCGGGACGCCTGCGCTCTCAGACGCCCTATCGTCTCTCCAGCCCGCTCGGTCCCTGAACCGGGAGTGCGATCGCATGTCCGAGACCCAGGACCTGGAACCTCAGCAACCGAAGCCGACCCCCTACATCCCGGGTCAACCGCTCCCTCGTCTGTGGAAGACCGAACCGGACCCCTCCGAGGAGGAGGAGCTGGAGGAGACCGAGGACGGCCAGGTGCGCAAGAAGGCCGCCAAGAAGGGCGAGGAGGACGGGACGGCGCCGAAGAAACCCGTCAAGAAGAAGGCCACGTTCAGTTGGCCCAAGCCGGAAAAAACGAAGCCCAAGACCAAATCGAAGTCCAAGCCCAAGTCGGACGGAGATGGCGAGCCGAAAGAGAAGCGGGTCCTGCTGGAGGAGACGCCGACCTTCGACACGGTCGAGGCGCGGCATCGGGCACGCCTGATCGTCGGGGTCCTGACCGCGTTCTGCATGTTCCTCGTATTCTGGATCACCTACCGCGTTTTCCTCTACAATCCCAGCGAGGTCGACCTTGCGTCCGAGTCGCCCTCGACGACCCCGCCGCTTCCGCAGGACCGTCCGCCGGTCGAGAGCGAAGCCCGCTACCTGTTCAACCGGGCTCGTGACTTCGCCAAGGCGGGCCGGACCGATCAGGCCATCGGCCTGTTGAATAGCCTCGTCTCCCGTTACAAGATGACCCAGGCGGCCGCGGAAGCCCGGATTGTCCTGGAGCGTCCCGCTCGCAATATCCCGCTGTTCCCCGAGGGCCCGGTCGTCCTGGCCGAGAAGCACTCGGTAGCCCCCTCGGTATCAGGCACCGCGCCGGGGAATCCTCCGCGATCGGATCTGCCTCCGACCGGTATGCCTCGTGTCGCGACGGGCCCGCTCGCCATGCTGGGCCCGGAGGCATTGACCAAGGTTCAACCCCCGGGACAATCCCCTCAACCGCCACCGGCTTCGCCACAGCCCATGCAGCCACAACCCGCGGCGCCTCAACCGACACAGCCGCCACCGGCTTCGCCACAGCCCATGCAGCCGCAACCGACGCCCTCCCAACCGACCCAGCCGCAACCCGCGGCGCCTCAGCCCACGCAACCGCAGCCGCCTCCGCCACAACCGACGCCCTCCCAACCGACCCAGCCGCAGCCGCAACCCGCGGCGCCTCAGCCGACGCAGCCGCCACCGGCTTCGCCTCAGCCCATGCAGCCGCAACCGACGCCCTCCCAACCGACCCAGCCGCAACCCGCGGCGCCTCAGCCCACGCAACCGCAGCCGCCTCCGCCACAACCGACGCCCTCCCAACCGACCCAGCCGCAAGCGTTGCCGGGTCCCGGGCAGGCCGTGATCGTGGTTCCGGACAATCCCCCGCGAGGTGCGGAGATGCCGGCGCCGGACACGCGATCCGATGCGAACAAGACCGACATCGTTTCCCGGAGCCTGCCCTCGCGCAAGCTCCCGCCCGGCTTCGAGCCCAAGGGCGATGCCGGGTACCACGAATCGGGCTGGCCGCTGGCCATCGTCGGCAGGCGTGACGGCAGTACCATGGTTCTGGTACCCGGCGGGACGTTCATCATGGGGAACGACCGGGGCGAATTGAACGAACGTCCTCCCCATACCGTCCGTGTGTCCACGTTCTACATCGACCAGTACGAGGTGACGAACCGTCAGTTCCGGACCTTCCTGGACGAGACGCACTGGACGGGTCTGCCGCCCGGCAAGTGGCTGACCGACAAGAAGCGCCTGGAGGCACCCGAGTCCTTGCCCGCGAACTATGTCGATTACCACGATGCCGAGAACTTCGCCCTCTGGGCCGGGAAGCGGCTGGCGACCGAGGCCCAGTGGGAGATGGCCGCACGGTCGGGCGATGGCCGCCGCTATCCCTGGGGCGATCAGTCGATCCAATGGTCGCGGCACCGGGAGTTCCGACAGGTCGATCCGGTCATGAGCTTCCAAGAGGACGTTTCGCCCTACGGCGTGTTCGACATGGCGGGCAACGCCACGGAGTGGGTCCGGGATTGGTACGACCCCAAGTATTTCGAGAAGCAGAGGGACAAGATCGTCGAGAACCCGACCGGGCCGCCGAACCCTCGAGGCAGCTCGATCCAGCGCGTGGTCAAAGGCGGCTCGAAGAACTGGATCGTCTCCGCGCGCCAGGGGTTCGACGTCGACCGGCGGCTCCCTTACCTCGGATTCCGCTGCTCGCTGGCCGTGGAAGGGCCGGAGGCCTCGGCGGGCATCAATCCCCATCCCGAGAAGACCAAGAAGCCCAGCACCAACTTCCCGACCCAGGACGCGGTCGGCGGGCAAACCATTCCGTTCTGATCGGCGATGGCTTGTCCGGACGGTGCGGCGCGGCTGGCGATGCGACCTCTCCTCGGGGTCTCGCAGGCCGAACTCTACCCGGCCCGGTCGACCTGCGTCATCATGTCCGGCTCGTGGTCTCGGAACCATCGAATGGTGCGCTCGATGCTCTCGCGATAACCCAGGGCCGGCTGCCAGCCCAGGCGGGCGCGCGCCTTCTCGGTGCTGTATTCGAGGTGGCGTCCCAGCAGCCAGGCGCCGTAGCGGGTGATGCGCGGCGGCTGGACCTGGGCCAGGAGCCGGCCTTGCATCTCCAGCAGGAATCCCCCGGCATAAGCCAGCCGGTAGGGGACGTGTCGCGTCACGCGCGGGACCTCGAGCGCGTCGGCGAAGAGGTCGAGGAACGCTTGCTGGGTGATCCGGCCCTGGCTGGTGATATTGTAAGCCTCGCCCCGCGAGCCCGGGTCGTTGGCGGCCAGGATGGCGGCATCGGCCACGAGGCCCGCATACACGGCGCTGAGTGGATTATCCCCCTTGCCGACGATCCGCACGCGCCCGCGGCCGAATTCCCGCAGGAACCGGGGCACGGTCGTTCGATCGCGCTCGCCGAAGAGCCAGCTTGGCCGGATCACGGTCAGGGGAAGCCTCCCCGCGCGGGCCAGCTCCCAGAGGATCTGCTCGCAATCGACCTTGCTCCGGGTGTAATAGTCCAGGAACCAGATATTCTGGCCCAGCGGCTCGGTCTCATCGACCGGGCGCTGCGCGATCCCTGGGGTGGCCGTAGGCGCTGGTCGAGCTGATGTGGAGGAATCGATCGACGCCGGCGCGGCCGGCGGCCTCGGCGAGCGTGCGGGTAGCCTCCATGCAGCCCGTCTCGAACGCGCGCCAGGGTCCCCAATCGCCGACCTTCGCCGCACAGTGATAGACGTGAGCCACTCCGGCCGTGGCCGCGGCACACGCGGCGGGGTCGGTCAGATCGCCCCGAACGATCTCGACGGCGAGCGTCTCGAGAAACGCCGTCGGGCTCCCCGGACGGACCAGGGCTCGAACCGGGTTCCCCCGCGCCGTCAGGCGCTCGGCCAGATGGCTGCCCAGCAGGCCCGTCGCCCCGGTGACCAGGACCCGATCTCCACTGGCCGTCTTGTCGATTGGCATCATCCTCATGATCCTCGGCACTCCTGGAGGCTCCGCCGGCTGAAGCCGGCTTCGACCCCAGTAAGGCCGCGCACTCCGGCATTTCGAAAGGTAGATTACCTCTGACTCACTCTACCTCATAGGAGGTGGTGCCGCGCCCAGGGCCAAGACGGGTCATCGAGCCCAGGCGCGGGAACCTCCCTCAAAATTGCCCGGGCTCCCTCCTCGCTCGGGACGCTCTCGATCGCATCGCGCCCTCGGAATTCACCATGCAACGGAATGCGCAACGATCGGAGATGGTCCGTCATGCCAAAGTCCCGCCGGAGCCTCCGGCCGCACCTGGAGCCGCTCGATGACCGCTGTCTGCTCTCGGGATACACTCCGGCCCAACTGACGCATGCCTACGGTCTGGACGCGATCGCGTTCCGCACTTCGGCGGGTGCGATCGTCCCCGGTGATGGCTCGGGCGAGACCATCGCCCTGATCGAGGCCGACCACGACCCGAGTCTCGCCTCGGACTTGCATGTCTTCGACCAGGCGAACGGTCTTCCCGATCCTCAGCTCGCCATCGAGGACCAGGCGGGTGCCCGGACCAACGCCACGTGGGCTTCGGAGGAGACGCTGGACGTGGAGTGGGCGCATGCGATCGCGCCGGGGCCGGCATCCTGGTCGTGGAGGCCCGGTCTCCGGGCCTGACGGATCTCCTGAGCGCCGTGGATACGGCGAGGAACACGCCGGGAGTCGTGGCGATCTCGATGAGCTGGGGGTTCAACGAGATTTCCTTCGAGTCCTCGTTCGACGTCCATCTCACGACGCCCGCCGGACACGAGGGAATCACCTTCATCGCCTCCAGCGGGGACAACGGCGCGAAAGTCGGCGCCGAGTATCCGTCGTCGTCGGCCGATGTGCTGGCCGTCGGCGGCACGACGCTGAAGCTCGATGGCCAGGGAGACTACGTCTCGGAGACCGCCTGGAACGGGAGCGGGCGAGGTGATAGCCGGTTCGAGGCCGAGCCGCGTTATCAGGTCCCGGTCCAATCGTCGGGCAAGCGGAGGACGCCCGACGTCGTTTTCGACGGCAATCCGAAGACCGGCGTCGCGGTCTACGAGACCCCGCTCGGCGGCGGCGCGGGGACGTGGCAGAAAGTGGGCGGCACCAGCCTCGGTACCCCGGCCTGGGCGGCCATCATGGCCATCGTCGACCAGGGCCGAGCGCTGGCCGGAGAGGGCAGCCTGGACGGTCCCACCCAAACCTTGCCGGCGCTCTACAGACTCCCGGCGAGCGACTTCCATTCCGTGGGTGCAGCGCCACGCGTCTCGGCATCGTCCCCGGGAGGCGGTTTCAATCCCTTCGGCTTCCTGTCCTGGGGTGGGCCATTCCTCCGGCACCACACCGCGAAGACCCGAAACGCCAGATCCGGACCCGCCACGAGTACGAACGCGTCGATGGGCCTCGGGTCGCCCAATGGGCCGGCGCTGATCTCCGATCTGGTTGCGAGCCAGGTGACAGTCCCGATGACGACGACCTCCCAGCCGGGAGCGACTCCCGCGTGAAGTCATCGGGGGGACGTCGAACGAGGCGAATCCGGGCCTGGTCATCTCAAACGCGTTTGTTCTAGAATAGTTGGCGAGCCGTTGCGGACCATTGACAGAGTGAGCCGCCGTTGGATTCACGGATGGAGGACCGCGATGGATTGCGCACGATGCGAGGGGCTCCACCATGTCTCGGCGCCGACGTCGCCATCTCCGGCTGTCCTTCGATGAGCTCGATGAGCGTTGCTTGCTTTCGGGTTACCATCCGAGCCAGCCGGCCGGATATTCGCCGGCCCAGATCACGGCGGCCTACGGGCTCAACGCGCTCACGTTCCCGACGTCGAGCGGTTCCGTGAAGGGAGACGGATCGGGCGAGACCATCGCGTTGATCGAGACGTACCACGACCCCAACCTCACCTCCGACCTCCATACGTTTGATCAGCAATTCGGCCTGCCCGACCCGACGCTCACCGTCGACAACCTGGCGGGCAGCCAGACCGATCGCGGCTGGGCCGTCGAAGAATCGATGGACGTGGAGTGGGCACACGCGATCGCGCTCGGGGCCGGCATCCTGGTGGTCGAGGCCGCGCCGGGATACACGAACACCCAGGACCTCCAGAACCTGATGAACGCCGTGGCCATAGCCGGCGCCACACCCGGGGTCGTGGCGGTCTCGATGAGCTGGGGTTTCGACGAATTCCCCGAGGAAACCTCCTACGACTCCAGCTTCACGGTGCCGGGCATCACGTACATCGCCGCGAGCGGCGACGGCGCCAGCGTGGATTACCCCGCGGCGTCGCCCGATGTGCTGGCCGTCGGCGGGACCACGCTGAACCTCGACAGCTCGGGCGTGGTTCAGTCCGAGGCCGGCTGGAACGAAAGCGGTGGTGGTTACAGTCTGTATGAGTCCGAACCGGCCTATCAACAATCGGTCCAGAGCACGGGCCAGCGGAGCACGCCCGACGTCGCCTTCGATGCCGACCCCAATACCGGCGTCGCCGTCTACGAGACGCCGCCCTCGGGCGGAGGGGGTCGCTGGGGACAGGCAACGAGCCAGGGCTCCTGGCAAGTCGTGGGCGGGACGAGCCTCGGCGCGCCCGCCTGGGCGGGGATCATTGCGATCGTCGACCAGGGCCGCGCCCTGACCGGCCTCGCGAGCCTCGGCGGCGCCACGCAGACCTTGCCTTCGCTCTACCAGGCGGCCGCGAGCGACTTCCGGTCCGTCACGGCGACCCAACCCAACAGCCCGTTGCTGGGAAATGGAGGCGGCTTCCCCTGGGGCGGATTCGGGAGTTGGGGCGATGGCGCGGCTGGCGGCACGGCCACGACCACCGGCGCCACCGCCAATACGCAGACTGGCATCGGCTCACCCGGCGGCTCTTCGCTCGTCGACGACCTGGCGGCGAGCACGCTCACCGAGCCGTTACCCACACCGACGCCCGCGCCCGCGCCAACACCTTCGCCGACTCCTGCGAGTTCGACGAAGCACCCTCATCACAAGCGGCACGTCCACGAACGCCGTCGGACCAAGGCCCATCGGTCGAAGGCCCACCCCAAGCGGGTTGTCACCCAGAACACCAAGACCGATCAGGACAAATTGCACGCACATCATCACCGGCGAGCGGCCCTGGCGTCGTGAGCGGCCCGTGATGAACCGAGCCGGACACGTCCCGCGCGGACCGTCATCCGGCGTCCTGATCCAGGACCGGCGTCGCTCTGATTCCAGGATGGCGTGCTTTTACGAAAGTTTACGAGAAGATTCGAAAATCGGCGGCCGGCCGTGCGCTTTGGCGGTCCTATTCTCGTTTATAGGTTTGGAGACGCTGGCGAGACGGTCTCCGACAAGCCAACCATTGCTCTGAGGTTGTGAAAGAATCGGATTCGAGATTCGAGATTCGAGATTCGAGATTCCGGATTCGAGATTCGAGATTCCGGATTCGAGATTCGAGATTCCGGATTCGAGATTCCGGATTCGAGATTCCGGATTCGAGAGTCTTAAGTCTCTGATCCATCAGGCTTAACATCCAATCGAAATCATTGATATGTGATTTTGAATTGGGTCTTTTACAACCTCTCAGTCTCTGATCCGAATGATCGCAGCACTCGACCGAAGTCGAGATGTTCGTATAAGCTAGACTTTCCAGGGAGGACTTGGCGACGCAAGGGATTGCGCTTCACTGGGAGAAGGTCCATCATGCGCAATCGCCGCCGCCGCGCCGTTCGGCCGATCGTCGATTACCTGGACGATCGTTGTTTGCTCTCAGGCACCGCCGGTTACACTCCGGCCCAGATCACCGCGGCCTATGGTCTGAACGCCATCACCTTCCCGTCGAACGGAACGACCGTGAAGGGCGACGGTACGGGCGAGACGATCGCGCTGATCGAGATGTATCACGACCCGAACCTGACCTCGGACCTGGCCACCTTCGACACGGCCTATGGCCTGTCCGCCCCGCCGTCCCTCAAGGTCGATAACCTGGGGGGCAGCCAGACGAACAATGACTGGGCGCTCGAGGAGTCGCTCGATGTCGAGTGGACGCACGCGATCGCGCCCGGCGCCAATATCCTGGTGGTCGAGGCCGCGCCGGGGAACACCGACAACCAGGCTCTCCAGAATCTGATGACGGCCGTGAACACGGCGAGCACCACGCCGGGCGTCGCGGTGGTGTCGATGAGCTGGGGGTTCAGCGAATTCCCCAACGAGACGTCCGACGACTCGGCCTTCACGACGACGGGCATCACCTACATCGCCGCCAGCGGGGACACTCCGGGCGTCGACTATCCGGCGGCCTCACCCAATGTCCTGGCCGTCGGCGGGACGACGCTGAACCTCAACAGCTCGGGCGCGATCCAGTCGGAGACTCCCTGGAATAGCACCGGTGGCGGCTACAGCCAGTACGAGTCGGAGCCGAGCTACCAGGAGTCGGTCCAGAGCACGGGCCAGCGGAGCACGCCCGACGTCGCCTTCGATGCCGACCCCAATACCGGCGTCGCCGTCTACGAGACGCCGCCCTCGGGCGGAGGGGGTCGCTGGGGACAGGCAACGAGCCAGGGCTCCTGGCAAGTCGTGGGCGGGACGAGCCTGGGCGCGCCCGCCTGGGCGGGGATCATTGCGATCGTCGACCAGGGTCGCGCCCTGGCCGGCCAGACGAGTCTGACCGGCGCCACGCAGACCCTGCCGGCGCTCTACTCTCTGGCCTCGACAGATTTCAACACGATTTCCTCGACCACTCCCACCTCACCCTGGGATCCTGGTGGATTCGGTGGATGGGGAGGATTCGGTGACCCGGTCAACTCTCCGACTAGCTCGGCAAGCACGGGTGCAACGGCCAACACACAGGCTGGTCTGGGGTCGCCCAATGGTCCGACGCTGATCGGCGACCTGGTGGCGTGGACCCCGTCGTCAACGACCACACCCACCCCGACGCCGACACCCACCCCGACGCCGACACCCACCCCGACGCCGACGCCGACACCCACCCCGACACCGCCAAACCCACCCTGGCCGCCCTGGTGGCCATCACCGACGCCGACGCCCACCCCGACGCCGACGCCCACCCCGACGCCGACGCCCACCCCGACGCCGACGCCCACCCCGACGCCGTCACCGACGCCCACCCCGATACCGGGACATCATCACCATGTCCGACGGTTCGGATTCCGAGGGCAGACTCAGGCTCACGCCGCCGTCGCCCACGTCAAACGGGTCGTCCAGAAGGCCAGGACGGCGGCGGTGAAGATCACCTCGCACCATCACGTGTGATCGTCACCGCGGCCTCATCGATGGGCAACATCAGACCCCGGCTGTCCCTTGGCTTCGCGAGCGAGGGGCAGTCGGGGTCTCGTCCTGGATTCCGCCATGAGGTTCGGATTCGTGTCCCTGCCCGGGAATCTGGAATCTGGGATTACTTCACGAGCAAGAAGAGCTCATCCGGGCACGGCCGATTGAAGTCCAGGACGAAGCGGGTGACCTGATCCGGCATGTTGTTGGAAGTCTTGCGGACGACCTGCGTGGGATACCAGAAGCCGTTCGGCGACCGGGCCAGCTTCTCGAGGATTCTGGTCTCGACATAGGCCGGCTTGGTCGGTCGACCGGCCCAAGCAGCCTGACGTCTCCTCGGAGGGGGCAAGAAAGGCTCGTACACGATGGACTCCGCGCAGGACGAGGTCGTTCTTCCGCGGGTCGATCCAGAGGCGGTAGACGTCGGGCTGCTTGGGATCGTCGACCAGGGTGTTTCGAACGCGGAGGCGCAGGGTGTTCGGGGGTCCGTCGTCGGGCTTGAGATCGACGAAGAACGCCCAGTTCGGGTCGGGAAATTCGAATTGGGTGTGGCCGACCTGCTCCGGCATCAAGTGCGGCCAGGGCACGTGCGGATCATCGGGTGTGCCATAGGTGTATTGAGTGCTGACCGATTGGTGGTCCCAGGTATCGGTCTCGTCGTGATGCACCGAGTTCGGCTCGTAGCGGTAGAACCATGTGGTCTGGCCGTCGCAGATCGCCTCGAGCCGGAACGAGAGGAGCGGCTCGTGCTCTTGCCACCACTCCAGGCCGGCGTTGTCCGGGATCCGGTCCGGTTCCAACGAGCTGGCCTCGCGGGTGCTCCTCGGCAATCCCAGCTCCACTCGCCATCGGCGTCCCTTGCGCCAGACGCGGTTGACCGACTTGTCGAACCAGACATAGGCGCAGTAATCGTCGAATCGGTCGCGTCCGATCTTGAGGCGGTTCAAGACCTCGTCGAGATCGTCGGCGGGGACGCGATCCACCCGCTTGGCGGTCGCCGGCACGCCCAGTGCCAGGATGTTGACCGGCCCGGTTGCGGGGTAGTCCAGGCGTTGTTGCAGGGTGTCATCGGCTTCCTGGAGATCCCAGGTCCGCGGCAGTCCGGTCGTCGGGTCGACCCGGATGATCATCTTGATCTGGAGTTTCCGGTTGGAGATGCCGCGGATCGTCACCTCATGGAGCGTCCAGGTCTTGCCCTGGTCGACGATCTCGCGCTGGCTCTCGGCGACGATCTCCGAATCGGGATACGGGGAGACCTTGAAACTTTCCCCCTGGCACAGGTGCTGGAAGAATTCCAGCTCCCGCGTCGGGTTCTTCTGGATCTTCTCGCCTTCCGTCAGCCGGTAGATGGTGTTCTCTTCGATGATGTACTCGGTCTTGGTATTGGCCTTGAGGTCATGAAACTCGGCGCCCCACTGTCCGGCCCCGTTGTCGTACTTCATGGCCAGGATTTCGAATCGGGGGCTGAACCAGTTCTCCTGCCGGAACCCGTCGGGCCCCGTGGTCACGCAATGGACCCAGGTCTTTTCCTGGAGGGCCTTGGCGATGTTTGCCCAGGTGTTGCCGTGACGGGGAATCAGGTAGACGACCCCGAAGATGGCCGCGGCAAAAAGGCAGGCCACCGCGACGATCCTGGCCAGTCCGATCCCCAGCGGCGTCTCGACCTCCTGGGGAGGGATCGCCGTGACTTGCGGTCGCACGACGCGTTCGAGGAGCGCCAGGCGGACCTGGTCCATGTGCTCGGGCCGTGGTTCGACGCGAACGTCCCCCGCCTCGGCGACCCAACCGCGGATCTCGGCGTCATCCGCGCGGTGGTTTGAGGCCGGTCGGTTCATGAGGGACTCCTCGGTTCGTATGGGAGAGATAAGGGCGGAGCAGCTCCCGCAACTGCTCACGGGCGCGCGACAGCAGAGATTCGACGGCCTTGGCCGACCGGCCCGTGCACCGGGCGATCTCCAGGACCGAAGAACCCTCGACGTATTTCCTCACGAGCACGTCGCGTTGATCCGGATTGAGGCGGAGCATCGCGGCGCGGACGACGTCGGCGCGTTCGAGGCCCTCGAGCTGCTCGGGTGGCGGTAGCCCGTTGGTCTCCAGGACGCTGCCCCAATCGAAGATCAGGCCCGAGCTGGCCGCCGAGACGCCGCGCAGGTGGCGGGAGACGCGATGGCGCGCGATGCCCATCAGCCAGTCGCGGAACCGGCCGGTCCGATCGTCGAAGCGCTCGATCCCCTCGAGGGCGGCCAGCCAGACTTCCTGATGGATGTCCTCCGCCAGCGACCGGTCGCCGCCGACCAGGTGATAGACGAACCCGAACAGGTCGCGGACGTGGCGATCGTAGGTGGTGGACCATGCGGCCCGGTCGCCCTTCGCCAGCGCCCGGAGCAGACGGCGTTCCTCTTTCATCGCGACGGACCCCAGGGTCTTTCGGTTCGACTCCTTCCAGACTATTGCCGTCAGCCGCGAAAATCCTTCGCGGCCGGCCGCAACTCCTCTTCCAGGCCCGTGCGATCGCTTCCCGATGCGCGAAATTCTTTGGACGGGGTCGGACGAAGCTGCTTCAATACACGAATGTCCTCGATGAACCAAGATACCAGGATGCGAAGTCCTGCTCCATCCGACGATCTCCCGCCCAGCATCGCCGCGAATCCGACCTCCTTCCGGTCTGGGGTCGATCGGTCGAGGCGTTTTCCTGCAACACCGCGAGGGATTCTATGAGATCCGCCTGGATTCTGCTCTTACTCGGGTTCTCGGTCCTTCCCCCTTGTCGATTGGCCCAGGGGCAACAGGCGGCGGAAGCGAAGAGGGACGTGGGTCCTTCGAGTCGTACCGTGAGTGCTTCCGATCGTCAGCTTGGGGCGCTGCTTCGCGATGCCGTCCGTGAAGTCAAGGCGATCCAGGAGGAGCTGGCGAAACAGGGGCCGGCTGGCTTCAACCCGGAAGGTCGAGACCTCGAGAATCTGTTCACTCGAACCCTGCAACGGCTGGGAACCGCGCAGGCGAAGGCCGGGGATCCGGAGTTGCGCGGGCCTCCTGGCAAGATGCCATCGACTTGGCAAGCACCAACGAAGACCCGGGTGAGAAGGCCGACCAGTTGCGGGAGATCGCCGAGGTGCAAGCCGGCGCCGGAGATCGCGCTGAGGGCCTTGTCACTCTACGCCTTGCCTTGCAGGCCGCGAGGGTCTTCAAGGGGGGCAACGGTTTCGGCCGCCGATACCGCTTCGATCGGGAAGATGAGGAAATCAAGGCCGAGGCCCTCGCGAAGATCGCCAAGGCCCAGGCCGGCCTCGGCGACCCGGAGGGTTCGCGAAAGACCTACCTCATGGCGACCGAGAGTGCGAATTCCGTTCAGGACCATTTCCACAAGGTCCGGACCCTGGTGACGATTGCCGGGATCGAAGATCCCACAGCTCGGAGTGCCGACTGGAAGTATGCTCGGGAGTTCGCACTGGCCCCATCGGAACCGTTCGTGCGCGGCCGGGCACTCCAAGTTGTCCTGCGCGAAGGACTCCGAGTGGGCGCTCGATGATGAGGTCATCCGCGTCGTTGGCGAGGATCTCAAAGGGGACCTCAGGACCTATGGTCTCGTCGTGGTCGCCGATGAATTCACGCGGAACAGGAAACTCCGACCCGTGTCGCGGCCAATCCTCGATCGGATC
The DNA here is from genome assembly GCA_963845755.1 of uncultured Planctomycetota bacterium. GTDB lineage: Bacteria > Planctomycetota > Planctomycetia > Isosphaerales > Isosphaeraceae > CAWJTV01. The sequence continues at coordinate 26,797 of CAWJTV010000001.1, read as the reverse complement.
CTCGGGATCGCCGTCACACTCGAGATCGATCCGCCTTGGCTGAAGAATCCCCTGTTCGGCAGAGTCGCGCGGCGCAGGCCCAGGCCGGCGACTTCGAGGGGGCCTTGAAGACCTTGGATCGCCTCCCCGCCGCCAATCCTTTCGAGCGTCGCGCCCGGGATGCCACCACGGCCCCGGCGTTGAAGGATATCGCCGTATTCTACCTGGACCAGCATCACGATCCGGACGCACGGAAGGCCCTCCAGGCCCTCTTGAAACTGTTCCCACCGCAAGCCGCCGATGATGACACCTTGAAGAATATCGTCATTCTGCAAGCGAAAACCGGCGATCGCGAGGGTGCCGAGGCCAATCTCTCGCTCTTCCGCGGCCGGTTTCCCAAAATCGGGGCCATGGCGGTGCTTGCCGAAGAATATGCGAAGGCGGGAGACCGCTCCAAATCCCGCGCGACCATTGAGGACGCCCTCCGATCGGTTCACGGAATGGCCGTTCACGGTCTTTGGGACAAGATCCTGTCGGAAACCGAATTCGCTGATCCTGGAGTGGAACAGGAACGCGCGGAGGAGTTCAGGAGGGATCTTGATTACGATCGAACATCCTTCCGGTTCAATGAAGGGCTGACATTGATTGCGAAGGCCCAGGCGAAAATCGGAGACGTGGATGGCGCCATCAAGACGGCCGGCCTCCTCAGGGTGGTCGATGAACTCTACCGGGGAGAGCCGGCCGCGGATTGTCTCAGAAGCATCGCATGGGTCCAGGTTCAGAAGAATGACTTCGACGGCGCCTTGAAGACCTGCGAGATCATCGCTGATGACGAGAGACCCTTCGGTTCTTCCAAGAGATCCCTCCTGGAATCGATCGCCCGGGAGCAGTCCAAGTCCGGAAACGCGAAACGTGCTTTCGAATGGGCGGTGAAACAGGAAAAGCCCCAGGGGAAGCTGTTCGCACTTCACGGCATGGCCGAAGGGATCGTGCAGCGTCAACAATCGGAAAACGAAAGAGCCCGCGCCAGGCCATGATGGCGGCTCGAAGACGTCCCCCACAGGAGGCTTTGGCGCCGCCCTTCGTCACTCAGAGTGCCATCTTACGCAACCGGAGTGCGTTGAGGATCACCGAGACGGAGCTGAGCGTCATGGCGACGCTGGCGATCATCGGGCTGAGCAGGAGCCCGAAGAACGGATAGAGGACGCCCGCGGCGATCGGCACGCCCAGCGTGTTGTACAGGAAAGCGAACGCGAGATTCTGCCGGATGTTGGCCATGGTCGCCCGGCTGAGGTTGCACGCACGGACCACGCCGCTGAGGTCGCCGCGGACCAGGGTGATCCCCGCGCTCTCGATCGCGACATCCGTGCCGGTTCCCATGGCGATGCCGACATCCGCCTGGGCCAGCGCGGGGGCGTCGTTGATGCCGTCGCCGGCCATGGCGACGACGCGACCGTCCGCCTGGAGCCGCTTGATCTCCTCGGCCTTCTGGTCGGGGAGGACTTCGGCCCGAACCTCGTCGAGGCCGAGTCGTGCGCGACCGCCTCGGCCGACGTGCGGTGATCGCCGGTGAGCATGATCAGGCGGATCCCCTGCCCCCGCAGGTCGCCGACGGCCCGAGCCGCCGAGTCCTTGATCGGGTCGGCGATGCCGAGCAGCCCGGCGGGCCGGCCGTCGATCAGGACGAAGACGACCGTCTGGCCCTCGCGTCGCAGCGATTCGGCGCGTTGGGCCAGGTCGTCAGGACTGACCCCGAGGTCGTTCAACATCGCCGCGTTGCCGACCACGACGGCGCGCCCGCCGATCTGGCCCTGCACGCCGATCCCGGTCCGCGACTGGAACGACTCGGCGGCCGGGATGGAGAGACCCCGCTCCCGGGCGGACCCGGCGATCGCCGCGGCCAGCGGATGCTCGCTCGCCTGCTCGAGGCCGGCCGCCAGTTGGATCAGCTCCGACTCGTCCTGGCCCGGGGCGGCGAGGAGCGAGACGACCCGGGGCTTTCCCTCCGTCAACGTGCCGGTCTTGTCGAAGACCAGGGTCTCGACGCGCTCGAGCGTCTCGAGGGCCTCGGCATTCTTCACCAGCACGCCGGCGCCGGCGCCTCGGCCGGTGCCGACCATGATCGACATCGGCGTTGCCAATCCCAGCGCACAGGGGCAGGCGATGATGAGGACCGCGACGGCGTTGACCAGGGCATGGGCCAGCCGGGGCTCGGGGCCGAGAAATGCCCAGGCGATGAACGTGATGATGGCGGTCACGATCACGGCGGGGACGAAATAGGCCGAGACCTGGTCGGCCAGGCGCTGGATCGGCGCGCGGGTCCGGCGCGCCTCGCTGACCATCCGGACGATCTGGGCGAGCAGGGTCTCGGCACCCACGCGCTCCGCCTTCATGACCAGGGCGCCGGTCGCGTTGACCGTGCCGCCGATGACCGGATCCCCCGGTCCTTTCTCGACCGGGATCGGCTCGCCCGTGATCATCGACTCATCCACGGAACTGGCCCCTTCGATCACCGTACCGTTGACCGGGACCTTTTCTCCCGGCCGGATCCGCAGCCGATCGCCCGGCATCACCTGATCCAGCGGGATGTCTTCCTCCTGCGCCACCGTCACGGAGTCGCCGCGCCGTCCGGGCGCCAGCCCCAGCAGCGCCCGGATCGCACTCCCCGTCTGCCGGCGCGCCCGCAGCTCGAGGACCTGCCCCAGCAGCACGAGCGTCGTGATGACCGCGGCCGGCTCGAAGTAGACCGAGACCTCGCCATCGTGGCCGCGGAACGAAGCGGGAAAGATGCCCGGCGCGATCGCCGCGACCGTGCTGAAGACGAACGCCGATCCGGTCCCCAGCGCGATCAGCGTGAACATATTGAGCCGGCGACTGACCAACGACGACCAACCGCGCTGGAAGAACGGGAAGCCCCCCCACACGACCACCGGCGACGCCAGGGCGAGCTGGATCCCGACCCAGGTCCGCCCGCCAAGCCATGCCGGCAGGGCGAATCCCGGGATCATCTCGGCCATCGAGAGGACCAGGAGCGGGATCGTCAGAGCCAGGCAGATCCAGAACCTCCGCGTCATGTTCGACCAGCTCGGGATCCTCGGGTTCCTCCTCGGACAGCACGGCGATCGGCTCGAGCGCCATCCCGCAGATCGGGCAGGCGCCCGGCCGATCGCGGACGATCTCCGGGTGCATGGGGCAGGTGTAGGTGGTTCCGACCGGGGCTGGCTTCTTCAGCGGCGCCGGGGCTGGGACGATCGGAGAGGGACCGTGCACCTCGTGGACGGTAGTCCCAGCGGTGAAGCGCGGCCGGATCGCTCCGGAACTTCTCCAGGCAGTGCCGGCTGCAGAAGTAATAGGTCCGGCCGTCGTGTTCGAGCGACCCGGCGGCCGTCGCGGGGACGACCTTCATCCCGCAGACGGGGTCCTGGACCGAGTCGCGGCCATCAGGCCCGACTTCGGCATGGGGAGAGTGGGGCGCGGCCGCGTGGTGTTGATGTTCTTGATGATTCATCGGCGAGGATCGGTCTTCGTGATTCGAGGAGGGCGAGTTCGGCGCGGGTCTCCCGACCCCGCCGAGCGGGCTGATCGAAAGTTACCAGATACCCGCTTCGGCAATTCGGGGAGGCTCGCCGTGATGGAAGCGTATGGGGCGATCTAGAGCGCTTAACTTTTGCATTGCGCACGCCCTGAGGCGCTGCGAATTCACCCCCCGAACCCCCCTTCGCAAGGGGGGACAGGAAACGGGCTTTTCCCGATCAATATCACCCCCCTTGCGAAGGGGGGTTCGGGGGGGTTCTTCGGGAGCAGGCTTCACGTGTGGGCCACCCAACTGTGAGCTGCTTTAGCTCTTGACCTTGGAGGCGACTTTCATCCAGCGGCGCAGCTTCTTGCGATCGAGCTTGTCCCACTCCTGAAAGAATCGCGTGCGTGCGGCCTGGGCTGCATCGTTCTGGGTGTCGAGGAGCTGCCGGGCGACCCGGGCGAACTCCGAGTCCTCGGGGTGGGCCGCGAGCATGGTGGCGATCTCCTGGCCGGCGACCCGGGCGTCCTGGTGTTCGCCGAGCGTGTCCTGAACTCGGATCGTCGCGCGGATGAAGCGGCGGATGCCCTTGGCGGTCGAGCGGCCCAGGATCGGCGCGATCATCTCGGCCGTGTAGCGGGCGCGCTTCGCAAGTTTGCGCGTCTTGTGGAAGGGCTCATCCGGATCGGTCGGACGCAGGTCGTGTGCGCCGACTTCTTGAGCCGGCGCCACGCCGACTCCGCCAGGGGCGGCAGGGCCGCGCGGCAGGGGATCCAGGCCTCATCCTTCAACGATGGGTGCTCGATGGCGTGCTGAATCGCCGCCAGCAGATCGCGATAACGGTCGCCCTGCAAGGCGCTGCGCAGGGCCTGCGAGCCACGGTCGTGCCGCGCCGCCAGGTCGTCGAAGAGCGGTGACATCGCCTCCCGGTCGGAGTCATTCCCGTCGGAGAGGACCTTCCGGAGCCGCTCCGAGAGCACGTCCATATCGCGCACATCGCCCAGCAGGCCGGCCAGCCACTTCAGCTCGCCTCCGATCTCCTCGACCCAATGCGGCTCGACCAGGTCGTGAAAGGCGGCGAAGCTCGCTCCGAAGCCGGCGGGTCGAGGTGCGGAGGCGATGGACCCCCTCGCTGTTGCCCTGCTGGGCCTCTCGCTCGCTTGCCTCGATTCGCGACAGCGCCGTCTCCAGGGACACCAGCACGGCATGTCCCACCGGATCGCCCGGCTTGACCCGATGGACCGTCACGGCCCGAAATAGGTGCGGACCTTCATTCCCGTTGGCTGCCGGCGTCTGTCGATCCTCCAGGCACTCGGCTGGTTTTCGCTGCGGCATATCCCTCGCCGCGGATCATCGCGATCCGCGGCGCCTCCTTCTTTCGAATCCTTGATCGCTTACTCTATCCAAAGCCGACTACGCACACCCCCTCTAGCTCCCTTAACTTAACGGAGCGAGGGGTTTCCCTCAAGTCGCACCTGACGGGAGGTCCTCGACCGGTCCCGAGTCGGAACGGGGTCCGATCGCTGCCCGCGGCTCGGTGCCATCGTGCCAGGTTCGGACGAGATCGGCGAGATAGGCACGGACATCGCTAATGTGGGCGAAGAGGCTCATCACGAGCTCCGGATCGCCCCCCTCGCCGATCGTGATCCGATCGAGGGCCGCGTCCTTGATCGTACAGAGTTCGCGATGAAGCCGACGGACGGCGTGAAGGTTCGGCTTCCCTCTCTGCTCCAGCTCCAGAGCACGCCGCTCGACGCCGCTGACGAGGGCGATGAATCGATCGAATCTCAGCTCGCGGCGGGTCAGCAACCGGTGACGCAGCCACCCCCAGAGCAGAAGACACCCACCGCCGGCGGGTAGGAGGATCTGCAAACCGTTGGAGAGGACGCCGATCAGGTCGCTCGTGATCACCGGATCGTCGCGGCGACGGTAGTCGATCGCCCCGGGATGCATGGGTAGCTCGGCGTGTTGCCGCACCATCCCGGCATCGAGCGGCGGTTGCATCACCTCCGTGAGCCGGCTCGCCATCATGAGGTCCAGCAGCCTGACCACCGTCTGCGCGGTCTGTATGGCGATTCGCGACCAAGAGAACGCGGCATCCCAATGTCTCGATCGCCCGGGGTGGGACCGGCGGGCTCAACTGATACACGTACGCCGGGATCGTCGCATCGACGATATGCTCCTTCCGGACGGTGACCCCTTCGCGACGCTCCTGCGAGTCCATCTGCTCGAGGGCGGTGAGCCGGAAGGCCTCGCCGAAGGGGAGGGGAACCAGCCGATAATCGAAGCGAACGACCAGGCGTTTCACCAGATCCGAGGGGGGCATCGTGGAAATGAAGATGGCGTCAGGGAGGCGATTGCGATTCTCCTCGCTCCGAAGCTCTTCCGAAGTCAGGCCCACCGGCTGGTAGTCCGCGCCCGCGAGCCCGGCGAACGCCAGGATCTCCCGGCTTAGCCAGAAGGTCCCCGTACGTTTGCCGCTCCCGAGGTTGATGGTCCGGCCGCGCAGATTCCTGAGGTCTTCCAGGACGTTGGAGTGATACTCCTTCTTGATCAGCAGATGGATCGGGCTCACCGACAAGGCCCCGACCTGGCGGATGTTGCGATAGCGATCCATGTCATATCCGCCCTGGATGAAGGCGAAGTCGAGCTTGCCCGACTCGACCTGGTTCAGCGAGTCGAGGGTCCCCGTGGTGATCACCGGCTCGATCTTCAGTGAACTATGAGCGGTTTGGTGCGCGAGACTCAACAGGAACTGATAGACTGCGCCTTCCGTATTCCCGGAGGACATCGTCACGAAAACGGAGCTGGGCCGGTAAAGGATCCGGACGAGTACCCACGCCAGGAGCAGGAATGCCGCGAGGGCCAGCCAGCCGAGGAGCCGGCCTTGAATCCGCCGTTGCAACAATTCCTGGAAATGCCAGGTCCGCGGCTCTCTCACCGGTCCCGTCCCCGAGTACGTCCATCATCCGTTCGGATCAACCGATTGACCTCCGGCCAGGTGACGATCTTTCTCCATGCTTGATACCACAAGGACGCGGCACTCTCAACGGAGGGGACGTGAAATAATCGATTCAAGGACCCGGATTCCGAGACGAGGGATGGAGCGCGAGCGATCCGCTCGCGACAGGCTGAGATCGCGCCGCAAGGAGGTCGGCATCCGGATTGATCGGATCGTGAAACCGGTCGAATCGGTTTGGGGTAAGATTGGGAGAGGCCGAGCTTCCGGCCACGGCCGGAGGGGCGGCATTCCGGGATGGCGAGACGCCGATGGACGACCCCGCGCTGGTCGAGGCGCTCCGGGCTGGTGATCCGCAGGCGCCGCGCCTGTTGATCGAGCGATACCAGGGGGTGATCTTCGGCCTGTGTTACCGCATGATGAGCCACCGACAGGATGCGGAGGACGTCGTCCAGGAGACGTTCCTCCGCGCCTTCGCGCGATCGCGGGGTTCGACACCTCCCGGCCGCTCCGTCCCTGGCTGCTGGAGATTGCGGCGAATCGCTGCCGTACGGCGCTATCGCTCCGTGGCCGCCGACCGCCGATCGCGCCGCCGGAGTCGATCGAGGAACGGGCCGACCCCCGGCCCGCACTCACCGACCCCGACGACCTGGCCGGCGAGCTGGAGCGGGCCCTCCGCGACCTCCGGCCGGAATATCGCCTGGTCTTCGTCCTGTTCCACGAACAGAATCTGTCGTACGAAGAGATCGCCGAGGCGATCACACGGCCGGTCGGCACCGTCAAGACCTGGTTGCATCGCGCCCGGGCTCAACTCGCCGAGGGGCTGAGTCGTCGCGGAGTCCATTGCTGAATCAGGCAAGGAGGCGAGAATCAGGCTTTCCCACCCGAGGGCAGCGGGTTGCCAGGGTGGAGAGCCTGACCTAGGGACTTGCCGGCATCCCTTCGATCCGGCCCGGAGAACCCCGTTCATGACCTGTCGCGAGTTCCAAAGTCAGTGGGATGCGCTGCTCGATGCCGATGCTCGGGTCGCAGCCATTGGGGCCGGTTCGGAGCCTGATCGTTTCGACACGCGTGCAAAGCCCGCGCTGGATGATAGCGAAGCCGCTCTGCTCGCCCACGCCGCCGGTTGCCCGGAATGTCGCCAGATCGCAGCACAGTGGCGAGTCCTGCGCCATGCGATCGCGGCCTGGAGACAACCGCCGGTGGCTCCGGCCGGTCTGGCGGATCGCATCCTCGCGGCGAAGTCTATGCCGCAAACCCTTCAATGGAAAGTCGTTGAGGCCATCGAACGCAAACAATCGCGGCGAGACCATCTGATCCTTGCATGCACGCTTGCGGCGTCCTTTCTCGGCATTATCCTCCTGTCAAGAGCAATCAGGATGAGGGATCCCTCCCCCGATGGCCGCGCGAATCCACCCGCCATCGTTTCGCGGGACCAGGATCTCCAGGCGGTCGCCGATCTGGGACGCGACCCAGGTGGGCACCAGGCCCTTAATCGTGTCCTGGCCGAAGCCACCTCGGCGACCTGGGACCTGGCCCGTTCGGCTTCCGAGCCGGCGGCACGAATCAGCCGAGACATGTTGGATGCAACCACCCGCTCAGAGGACGCCCCGCTCGAACCGGCATCGGATCGGCCGGTGGCTGTCGTGGATCGTTCTGATCTGAGGGCGGTCGGCCTGACGGTCGCGGTCCCGTCGTTGGACAACCTGGCGCCCGATTCGTCGGCCGCCTCGGCGGTGCTGCAACACGTTGGGGATCACTTCTCGGCCGGGGTCCGGCCCTTGTCGGACACCGCACGTCACGCCTTCGGTTTCCTGATCGGCCCGGCGGCAATCCGCCGGAGCCGCGCAACAGTCCGACGTCCGCGAAAGGGGCCTGATGGGGACGAGACCTGTCATGATCGGCGACGTTTTCTCGGGGATTCGCGGCCCGAGGCGATCGGGTTGTGGTCCGGGTCATGAACTCGAGCCCCTCCCGAGTGAGCTGGGTCCGCGCCGGGAACCCCCCCAAACTCCCCTTCGTAAGGGGGAGAGAAGGCGCGCAGTTCCTGTCCCCCGCTTACGAAGGGGGGCCCAGGGGGGGTGGATTCGCATCGACCCCGGGGCGTACCCAAACCATTTGCTAGAGCGCATAACAGATGGGTCGTGCACACTCTGTCAGCCGATGTTCTGCGGCCTGAAGGGCCGCGGGACCCCAGCCCAGGGTGAAACCCTGGGACTCGTGCACCCCGCGCCTTGGTTCTGCGGCCTGACGGGCCGCGGGACTCCAGCCCAGGGTGAAACCCTGGGACTTGTGGACCCCGCGCCTTCCTCGTGCACCCTGAAGGGGTGCCCGGACGTCTCCTGCGGCCCTTCAGGCCGCCGGGGATGGGGGCTGGCTTGCCGCGGACCCCGGCTTTCACCCGGGGCTTGGCTCCTGCGGCTCTGCGGGCCGCCGCCGGACATCGTCCCCCCTGGCTGCGGTGGGCTCCATCGCTCGCGGCGGCCGCGTGTGCGCAATGCAATCGTTACGAGCTCTAGCCCGACTGTGGATGGCCCCGATGCTATTCGGGCTGTTGCTGTTTACCGGAGTCACGTCGGCCATCGCGTTCGAGCCGGCCCGAGCGGCCGACGAGCTGCTGCGCCTCGTGCCGGCGGACGCGACGGTGGTGGTGACCCTGGAGGGTCTGCGCGACCAGTACCGGTCGCTCAGCGTCTCCCGGCTGGTCGCGGATCTCCACCGGCTGCCGTCGGTGCGGGCCTGGCTCGAATCGGAGAAATACCGGCACCTGGAACGGTCGTGCGCGGATATCGAGGCGTTCCTGGGGGTGAAGCTGAGCGACCTGCGCGACGAGCTGATTGGCGATGCGGTGGTCCTGGTGCTACGACTCGATCCGGATGCTCCGCCCGACCCGAGCCAGGCTCGCGGGCTGTTCTTGCTCCGGGCGCGCGATCGTGGCCTGCTCGAACGGTTGATCGCTAAGATCAACTCGTCTCAGCAAACCAGCGGCGAGCTGGAGCGGGTCGAGGACCGAAGCTTCGCCGGGACGACGTATCACGTCCGCACATTTCCCGCGGGAGCCGGCCGGCCGCCCGAGTCGTATATCAGCTATCCCGACGGCACCTTCGCCTTCTCCAACTCGGCGACCTTGATCCAGGGTGTGATCGAGCGGAAGGGCCCCTCGGCGGCCGATGGGGCCGCGCGTTCGAAACCGGGTCTGGGCGACCTGCCGAAATTCCAGGCGGTGCGGCGCCGGCTGCCGGATCGGGCGCTGGCGCGGCTGTTCGTTGACCCGCGTGCGATCGAGCGGCTCCTGGCGGCCGCGCCGCGACCGAGCGACTCTGCCGACGTCCGCATCGTCGCCTTGCTGGAGCGTTACCTGGCCGCGGTCGACTATACCGGCGCGGCTCTGAGCTGGGGCATGGACACGATCGTCGTCCACACGGTCGAGACGTTCGATCCCGCGCGGCTCGACCCGTGGCTGCGGCGCTGGGCCGGCGATTCGCGCGCCTCAGACCCGGTGTTGCGTCGCGTGCCGTCGACGGCCCTGGCGCTGGCCTCGGCGCACGTCAACCCGCCGGCACTATGGGAAGTCGGCTACCAGCTCGTCCCCAAGAAGGATCAGGACCGGTTGCAAAACCTCGAGGCCGTGGCGACCGGGCTGCTGCTGGGTCAGGACCTCCGCACTCGGGTCTTGCCCGGCCTGGGTCCCGGCGCGATCGCGTATCTCGACGCGCCCCTGGAACCCCCCGCCCCGGACGCCGGCTCCGGGCCACAGGTCGGTCGAGGGCCGTTGTTTCCCGTCGTCGTGGCGATCGGCTTCTCGCAGGATCCGAGCGGTTCACGGACGGACGGACCATCGGTCACGCTGGCCGCCGGGCTCGAGAATGCCCTGCACACGCTGCTGGCCGTGACCGCGCTCGATGAGAAACGCGGTCAGGGCCGGTCGCGGATCACGACCCGCAAGGTCGCCGGCGCGGCCGTGACGACACTCGACATCCCGCTTCCCTTCGCCTACGCGGTCGACTCGGCGCACGGGCGCCTGGTCCTGGGCACCTCGGCCGTTGCAGTCGCACGATACCTGGAAAGCTCGTCCAACCCCGAGGCCGGCCGGAACTTCCGCGAGTTCCAGGCCGCGGCCTTCCCGGACGCCGGGACGTTCCTCTGCGTCGACCTCGATGCCTTGACCCGCCTGGCCGGCCGATACCGCGATCGCCTGGTCCACAGCCTCGCCGCCCGCCAGAAACGACCGGCGGTCGACGTTGACAAGGACATGGTGCAGGTGCTCGCGCTGGCCCGGCTGTTCCGCGCCGCGTTCGTCGCCAGCCGGATCGAACCCGATGCCACCGCGGTCCACCGCACGGTCGGCGTGATCCTACATCGCGACGATTCACCGCCGATTGGGCCACCGTGATTCGGCACGGAGAACCCACCGCGTAAACCCAGAGGTCAAGAGGGGTCGCTCTGCCGGACACTTCGAGATAGAATAGGACTTCAACTTGAGGTGACCCATGAGCACTCTTCAGGACTTCGAAAGACAACTCGAGAATTTGAGCCGGGCCGAAAAAGCGCAACTGCTCCAATGGGTGGCACGCGACCTGGGTGACGCCTCGCCCGGAATCGAGAGTCGGCCAGGCGTCTGCGGGGGAGAACCTTGCATCGTTCGGACTCGGATTCCGGTCTGGGTGCTAGAACAATCGCGTTGACTTGGCATCAGTGAAGCCGAATTGCTCCGCAGCTACCCGATTCTCCGCGCTGAGGACTTGGCCAATGCTTGGGCGTACGTCCGCGCCCACCGCGACGAAATCGATCGCCAGGTCCGCGAGAACGAGGAGGCCTGACCGGTGGCCAGGCTCTTTGCCGATGAGAACTTTCCACTGCCGGTGGTTGAAGAGCTGCGCCACTGGGCCACGACGTCATGACGATTACTGAGATAGGGAAAGCGGGTCAGGGCGTCAGCGACCGTGAGGTTTTGGAGGACGCTGTTACCTCACGGTGCGCAATCCTTACACTCAACAGAAAGCATTTCATTCAGCTTCATCACCAGCGTTCCGAGCATTACGGAATCGTTGTCTGCACGAGCGATGGTGATTTCGCCGCGCAGGCTCACCGAATCCATCGCTCAGTAGCCAATGAGCCTGACCTCTCTGGTCAGTTGATCCGAGTCAACCGTCCAGGGCCTGGAGATCAGAAGAGGTCGAAAGTCGAATGACCGGCTCGCGTGGGAAAGGTTCTCCCATGAAGTCTTCCCGCATAGGATCCCTGCGCCGTGCGGCGCATCTGGGAATTCCGGGTTCCCAATTCGCGATTCCGGATTCCGGAGCGAGAGACGATTGCGATGGATGGAATCCGGAATCGCGAATCGCGAATCCGGAATCCCTCTGGGGTTGCGGCCGACGACCGCGTTAGGCGTTTGACGTCTCGCTTCACGTCGGCATCGACGCGTTGGACTGTATCGTACTGTTGTAGGTCCCATAGGGGACATTGACCCCACTGACGGTGCCGCCGGCGCGGATGTTCGCGTTGATCAGCCCTCCCTGACCGCTGATGCCGCCGAGGACCGTCAATCCCGAGAGGTTCAGCCCCACACCCAGGTTGACCGCCGAGGGATTGGTCGTTCCCCCCTGGCCCTGGAAGTAGCCATTGACCGTCAGGCCATTGAGCGCGCCTTCGACGGCGATCCCGCTGCCGCTGGGGCCGACGATGAGGTTTCCGTCGACCGTGAGATTATTCAGGTTACGCCCCACGAGGAACTGGCCGCCGGAGTTGAGCAGCAGCGAGCCTCGGACGGTTAACGCACTCGTCTCGTCCCGCGCGATCGAGAACTGACCGTCCTGGGCGATGGTGAGATTGCCCTCGATGGTCATCGGTACCGTGGCATCGCCGCCGATGTCGAATCGTCCTCCGTCGAGCGTCATGGTGCCGATCGTCACCGCGCCGAGGGTTAACAGGCCCGACTGGTTCGGAGTCGGCGTCGCCAGATTGATCCCCTGTTCCAGGGATACACGTCCGGTCGGTCCGAGGTTGACGTTGGAGGCGGTCATCTCGCCGAGACTGCCGTCGATCGTCACCTGGGCCCGGGGTCCCAGCGCCCCGATGTCGAACGTATTGACGGCGTTCGTCAACGGAGTCATCCGGCCGTTGAGCTCGGCCGGCAGGGCCTCCAGGCCGCCGAGCTGGCCGGACCGGACCACGAGCTGCTGGAGGGCCAGGAGCTGGTTCGGGAAGTGGAACCGCGCATGAGTTTGGGTGATCGTGATGGTGGAGTCTGCGGTCGTTCCATAAGCGGTGAGGTTGATCGCCCCGTGGGCGGCGGGCCGGGCCTTGACCACGCCCGGTCCGTTCACCTGGACCTGGAAGGCCCCCGCCGTCGTCCCAACCGGGAGGTTGGCCGACGGCCCAGTGTAGAGCGAGAGGAGCCGCCGGTTCTCCAGACATTCGAGCGCCGGTGCTGTGGAACGCGGGCTCCGTCGCCTCGATGCGTGGAGTTGCCGCCAGGCCGAGGTCCGAATCCCCGGCCATCTTCGCGTATCAGGAATCATCGATAGGGCTCCTCCCGTTTTCCTGACCCGGCGAATCGCTTCATCCGTGCGCCGTGCGCGCAGCCATAGCGTCCTAACTTTCCGTGGGCGGCGCGCTGCTAGCGATCGCGCGCCGCATCCCCTGTCTCATTTCGGCCGTTAGGGGTTGCCAAGTTTCTCCGAATCGGGGCCGCCGCTTTCGGTTTTCGGTTTTGGACCCGGTCCTGATCGGTAGTGGCCCTTGCGGCGTAGGGTTCGCCGGCGGACGCCACCTCGATCTCAGAGTCTCTTCCCTAAGGGGCAGGTCCGGGCGAGCGGGGGGCGTCAGCCCCCTGTCCGGTAAGCGACGGCCCTGGAAGACAGGGGGCTGACGCCCCCCGCTCGTCCTTCGGGAACAGACTCTCAATAGGCGTCGGACGAGATCACCTCGCCTCCCGCGTAGGTGATCAAGGCGCGGAGGGTTGCCGGCGCGATCTTCTCGGAGAGGAAGCGTACGGCGCCGTCCGCGAACGCGCAGTTGGTTCCATTGGCCCGACCGCCGCCATGGGCACGGAACACACCGGCCGAGGCGATCTTCGGATCAGGTGCGACATCCCAATCGTCGGGCTTGGTCCAGATCACGGCTCGTTCATCTCCCGCATCAACGACCATAATTGTGTTCGAAAAACCGTCGGTGATGTCCTTGAAGGCGAGGGGTACAGGTCCGTTGAGAATGGTCATCCCAGCCCCGCGCGGGGCGAGATAGCGCGTCTTCCCCTCGCGAACGGCGACCGCGTTCTCCCGGGGGCAGCGGTAGGGCGGCGGCATCCTGGCGATCAGGGCACGATTGTGGGGACTGTCCCACGGCTCATCGAGGTGGAATTCCTTGTAGAGTGCGTCTTGCTCGAGATAGGGGAGGATGAGCACGCGCCAGCTGAGCAAGGGCTTGCCGGCCTTATCGACGGTATATGCTGGAGGAAAAACATGTTTGTTTGCAGATGCGTAGTTGTGCATGGCCAGGAGGATTTGTTTCTCGTTATTCGTGCACTGGGCACGGAGCGAGGCTTCCCGCGCGGGTCGCAGGGCAGATTCCATGACCTTGGCGGCCACCTGGGCGTCGGCCGTGACCGTGATCTGTTTGCCGGCGACCTCGGTCTTGAATTGCGCGGTGAGCCCGGGCAGGTCGGGAAAGATCGCCTGAACATCGGGCGACTTGTGCAAGAAGGCGATGAAGTCCAGGCCGAGGCGTTCGATCTCCCTGGCGGACTCGGCGTTGGGCGAGGCGACAACGAGCTTCAAAGACGGTTTGGGGCCGGCGTCGAGCCCGAGGACTGCCCAGGAAAGTCCGCGCGTGATCTGGGTGATCGGTCGGCCGCCCAGCTCTTGGGGCAGATTCGGGACGATCTCTTCCACCACGCGACGAGTATCCGCGGAGGGGAGCAAGAGCAGGCGCAGGCCCATCGATTCCTCCTTCACGGCGGCGAAGGCGTCCGCCAGCTCCGGACGGTGCACCGGCCCGGCGCCGCGGACCCGTTCCAGGGCCGCGGGCGTTCCGGCCACCACGGAGTTATGGATCGTCGCGCAGGTGGGGAAGTGCGCCATAGGCGGTTGCGGACCACCTCCGCAGAACAGCCGGCTGATCTCGGCAGCATCGGCGCCGGGAACGATCGGGACGACGGCGACGGGCAAGCCGGGCATATCACCCAGGTTGATCACCAGGAACAACTCCTTGGCACCCGCTCGGCGGAGGCTCTCCGACCAGGCGATCAGGGCCCTCGAGCCCTCGGCCATCGCGCCGGCCGGGCCATTGCCGGTGAGCCGGTCGACCAACGCCCGAAGATCGGTGCCCGCCAGGTTGAACTCCATCACGGCGATGGTATCCGCATCGACGAACGGAGCGATCGCTCGGATCTTCGGTTCCTGGGCCCCCTCAACCGCAACCTGGCCCAGAACACAGATCATCAACGGCGCAGCGATTGATAACATGAACGAATCTCCTGGTTGGTCAGGCTTTCCGGCCTGGGGTGTTCGAGAATTCGGCGATCGTGCTGACGGACGGGAACGCTCCAGCTACTTGTCGGCGACTGGCGTCAACTTCAGGTCGTAGTGGATCGCATACATGGCAACCGGCGGGGCACCGGGGGCCAGCGGCGCAGTCAACGACGCGTGATCTCCATCGACGCGATATCCAAAGGGCTGGCCGGTCATCGGGTCGAATGGAATCGGTGTCTCGGCGAGCTCATCCAAACGATCGGGCAGCTTGTGATGGGTTTGCGTGAAGATCCGGATTGCCTCGACGCACTGGAGCGCGTCGAGCTGGCGATCGAGCCGAGCCGCCACCATTCCGGCTCCCCGAGTTGCGCCCAGAAGTGATGTCAACAGCTTGAGGAGGACGCGACCGCGGAGTTCCCAAACGCGGCTCATCGCGGATTCCTGGCGCCCCTTGTTAGCCTGGTAATAGGGGAGCCCCGACCATTTGTAGACGTCATCGCGATATTGTTGATAACTCTGATAGGTGTGCAGGAGAGCGACCTGGGCCGTCGGCATGGACTCGACGAGCTTGGGCGAACGTCCCTGGGCGATCAGGGCGCGTTTGGCCTCGGGATACGCCTGGGCGATCAGCGCCGCCACGCCCATCCGGCTCGACCAGTCCCCGATCGAGGTACCTGAGCTCGTCGATTCCGGTGCGCCAGAACGGAGCATCCGGTATAGCTTGGTCTGGACCTCCTCCGTGAAGGCCTGGGCCTCCGCGACGCTCCAGGGCAACCCATCCAGCTCGCGAAACCGGGGAAGTTCTCGCTCGAGCTGGAACCGCTCACCTTCCAGCGCCGGCGCGAGGTCGATCGCCGGACGAGTCCGAGTCGCCAGCGCCAGTAAAGGCTCGGCATCCCCGGCGCCTGGATCAGGTCTTCCAGGGGCTTGATCAGCATCGCGTCGAAGGAGATACCGACCAACGCCTGGATCAACAAGGGCCCATCGCTCACGTGCCGCCCCAGGGCGAAGCCGGTTTGAAGCCAGTTGATGGCAACGTCGGGCTTGCCTTCCCGGACCGCGACACGGACCTGGAGCGCGATCAGCGGTGCCAGCGTTCGCAAGTGCTGGATCTCCTCGATCATCAGATCGAAACCCTCCGGGCGTGAGTCGAACTCCCAGTCGCAGGACTGTCGGCGCGCACCCAGCTCGGCCTCGTGGAGCGCGGATCGGTATCGATCGAGCCATCCGTGGGCCTGATCGAGCGGTATCGCGGCGAGTGGGCCGTTGATCCAGTCGGAGACCGTCCGATCTTGCTGACCCTTCTCCTTGGTCGCTTCCCTCCGCGATTGCTCCTTGAGGATCCGCTCAACCGCGCGATGGTAGAAGACGGCGGCATTGCCCGGAATCAAGGAGTTTCGTTCCGGGAGCAGGCGGTACTTCAGCGCCGGCACGGGCTGCCGAGGCGGGTCGGAGAACGATCGGGACGACGGTCGGGACCTCGTCCTGAGCTTGCACGGTACCGCGGGTCGCGAGGACCGCGGCGATCATCGCCGCGAGCAAGACCGGAGCGCGGATCATGAGCGATCTCCCAGATTAAGAATTTTCTCCAATTCGATGCGACGCAACTCACCGGCGGTTGCCGGACGAGAATCGGGCGGATCGGCAGGACCGCCGGTCGGGGTCGGCCGTCGCACCGGCTCCGGGAACGCGTCGAGCCCGAAGCGGAGCACCATGGCCTGGAGCCGGCGGGACTCCGAGTCGGGAGTTTCCGTCAGGAAGGCCAACGATTCGCGAGGCTCGTCCGAGCGTTCAGGAACCCGGGTCGGGACGGCGATCGGTGGTGAGGGGATCCGCCTGATTGCGACGGCGTCGGGGCCGGCTCGTGGACGACGACGATTCGCTCGATCACCCTTGGAGCGGGCCGCGAGCCAGGAACACGGACTCGCACGCCACGACGAGCGAAAGCATCGCCGCGACCGACGGCCAGGCCCAGCGGGATCGCCGCGACCTCGCCTCGGAAAGCGCCCCGGCCCGAAACATCAGCCGGTCCCGGTCGAGTCCGCTGGAGACCGGGATCAATCCGCCCAGCGCCGACTCGATTCCCGTCAGCTCGGCATCGTTCGGGATTTCTGACATGAGACCCCCAGTCGTTCTCGCAACGCGGTCAGGCCCGCTCGGTAGTGTCGGTGCGCCGTGCTCGACGAGATGCCCGAGACCTCGGCGATTTGTTCGAAGGTCAGCCCGCCCCAGAGGTGCGCGACGATCACCTCGCGTTGCTCCAGCGGCAGCGCCTGGAGTTCCGCGGTCGCGGTCTCGGGATCGAGCGGCATCTGGACGAGTCGCGTCGTTCTCCGACTGAAACCAGCTCCGGGATTCGGCTGCGGCTTCGGATTCGTGGCGCCGGCGACGCTTCGCGGCCGTCCCGGCGTTGATCGCGCCGTTACGCACCACGCGGAACAGCCAGGCCGCCGGATTCTCGGGCAAGCCCCCCTGCCCCGCCAGCTTCAGAAACGCTTCCTGCACCACGTCTTCGGGCGTGTCGCACCACTGCCGCGCATAAAGCTCCAATGCCGACGCGTGCCGATCGATGAGTCGCCCTCAGCGCGTCCGAGTCCATGCGTGAATCGCCCCGACACCCCGCCGGATTCTTCGCTTCCTACCACTATGACAGCAGTCGGGCAGGGTTATCCCAGGAATCTGACGTGGCGTAGACACGATCCATTAGCCAGAGTGCGAGCGGATATGTCTGGAAAGTAGGGGTTGAAATCGCATTTCGGGACAGACTCCTAGGCCCTTATGGGCCGCGCATCGACAATTTGTTGTCGATGGTTGACTTTTAATTCAACTGCCCGGTAGGGGCCATTTGTTCCGGGCGCAGTCCCGAAGAAACGTAGAGTCTTCCTCCGTAGGCTCCCTGCGCCGTCCGCGCATCTGCGGATTCCGAATTCCGGATTCGAGATTCCCGATTCCCGGATCATTCCCCTTCGGGAATCCGGAATCTCGGTGGTGTCCTATGCAATTTGAACAGATGGCATTGTGATCCACTCACGCATCGTCCAGACGTGGTCGGCCAGGCCGGCAGCCATCGCTGGTGACCTCTTTCGCACCCGGCCATCGTCGTCCCGATATTCCAACGTCCTCACAGGCCAGCAGAAGTTATCGCTGTACATCGTAAAATAGGTCATCGACTCGTGCACCCGCCAATCCTTCGAGAACGTGTAGGTCTTCCGCACCTTCCGGGCGTTCTTGTGCCGGTCGGTCGCGTTGTACCGCTCCAGGAACGAGACGTTGACCTGTCGGCTCAGCTTCGAGAGCCGCAACGCCTTGGCCAGCGCCGCCAGCGTGCCGAAGATCAGATGGACCAGGATCTCCACCACCCGACCCCGCCGCCGCCGCTTCTCGACCGTGGCGTAGGTCAGCTCCGGCGGCGGTACCTTCTCAGGCACCATCCGCTTGCTGTCGCGGCCCGTCGGCGTCGCGGTGACCTCGCTCCCGTAGATGTGCAGGATCGCCTCCTTGTACGCCGGGTAGTCGTCGCTGGTCATCAGCCTCACGGGGTGGTCTCCTGTCCGCTGCTTGGCCGCGGCGACCACGGCCTCGACCTCCTCGGCCCCATGCGCTCCGGGGACGACGCAAAGGACCAGCTTGTGCTCGGGATCGTAGGCGGTGTGGTCCCCCATGCTGGTCATCAGCCGGATTGCCCGGGTCGCAGTGCTCCTGCTTCTTGAACACGAACGACCACTTCTCGTCGAACTGGACCTCTTCCGTCCGAGGGGGAAAAAGCCACGAGCTCGTCGTGGAGTTGCCGGGCGTGCTCGCCCAGGACTCGGCGGTAACGTACCACCGTGTCGCGGTGCACACCGAGGAGTCGAGCGGTGGCCCGCACCCCGGTGCGATCGGCGAGATGTTCGATCAGCGAGATGGTCTTCTCCCGGGGCAAGTTGGAGCGGTACAGCGGCGTACCCTTGCGCTCGGAGAAACGGGCCTTGCAAGTGCGACAGTAGAGCTGGCGGATGGGCTGGCCCTGGCCGTAGGTGCCGCAGACCGACAGGTTGCCGAGCCCACGCTGGCCGTAATCGGGGCAATCCGGACGCTGGCAGCAGAAGCCGGAAAGATCCTCCATGGCTGTGCCTCCATGATCCTGGGACCAGAGCAAATGGGGTCATGTCGAGGAACCCATGATACACGAAGAACTTACTGCGTTCAAATTCCATAGGACACCACCCAGAGGGCCAGATCGAGGAAGTCTATTCGATCCCCCTTTCCGCGTTCAGGTTGCTGACCTACATCCTGGCACAATTCGAACGCGGCGGCGGCGTCACGCTCGTTCCAACGCATGCAGAGATGACAACGACCCAGGCCGCCCACCTCTTGAAGGTTTCGCGTCCCTTCCTGGTTCGCCTGCTGGAAAAGGGCGAGATTCCTTTTCATAAGACCGGCACGCATCGCCGGATTCGCTATCGGGATCTGATGGACTACAAGCAGAAGGTCGAGAATGATCGCCTCAAGGCCCTCGAAGAGCTCTCTTCGCTCGATCAGGAATACGGATTAAGATGACCCGTGAAGACCGCCAAGATTACCGCCGCGCACATGAATGTCCCGAGCCAGGCCCGGGGCGGTGTGCAGGGCATCTACCATCCTCGCGGCGCCGTTCCGCCTGCGAGGCGGTCCGGACGGTCAATCGCTCTCTTGGTCGCTGAGCGTGCCGAAGAACTCCGTTGTCCCCAGAGGAACTTCCTAAGAGCGTTCGGAAACAATGAAGGTGCGGTACCCCTGGGGGCTTCGCCGGCTCACGCCGGCTCCGTCCACAGCCACCCCGCTTCAGGCGGCATTGGAGGCCGGGTGGCTGGGGTCGGCGGCCCGCAGGGCCGATGCCCCCAGCAGAGGCCGCGATCGTGTCGCTTCGTCATTTCCTCCGAACGCTCTAATTGTTTTGGCAGGATTTGCGGTCTGGGTTGAGCTGACTCTCCTGACTTGCCCGGCTTGCCAGGTAATTGAGGAATGTCCCCATTCACCCCATGCCATTCACCCCATGGACACCGCCGTGGCAGTTCGTCATGATCCGTCGAATCCGGATGCGTGAGCGGCGAATGTACCATCGTGTCGGTGTTGCCTGCACCTACTCCGGCCACCCATGGTGCGATACACCCATCCTTGGACCCACAACCGTGATTCAACTGATTTTGAAAATCCTCAAGACGGTCATGGAGAAGGGGCCGACGACCATCGCAAATCTGGCTGCCGACCCAAGTGCGTGGGCTGGATGCACGACCCTCATCGCGTTATTCCTCATCGACGTGATTCAATTCTTGCAGGAGCACTCTCAATCCCAGCAGCTCCAGGACATCGCCACCCGACTCAAACAGCTCCAAGCCGGTGAGGCCCTGGCCTCCGACACAATCGCCGCGCCTCGAGGGAATCTCGATCGACGATCTGCCCCCCGGCGACCTCCGGATCCTCTACCTCGTGTTTTACCGCTTCCTCCGGGGTGAGCTCGATGCTCTCTACCTCAACCAAACGGAACTGACCGCTGCCCTGCAGGCCCTCGGCCACGAGCACAGGCGACGCTGGGCCATCCTGATCTACCGCAACCTGCCGGCGCTCTGCCAATCGATCGACCTAACCCGCGAAGACCTGCAAAATCTGCTGGAGGAACACGGGCAACTCCGCAAGGCGATGGACGAAGCGCACTCACGGCTGCTGAAGAGAATCGACGAGCTGGCAGTCGAGCCCCCGCTGGAATTCACCCTCCTCGTCCCGAACAAGTCGATACGGTTCACCTATCGGGCCCAGCACGTCCAGCTCTTCGGTCGCGAGCAGGAGATGGAAGAGCTTCGAGCCTTCCTGAAACCCGCATCGGCCGACGCCGTTGACTTCCGCTGGTGGCTCTGGATCGGCCCCGGGGGCTCGGGCAAGAGCCGGCTCGCCTGGGAGCTGTGCCTGGAAGCCGAGAGCGACGGCTGGAAGGTCGGCTTCCTCGACGACAATGCGCCGTTCCACGACTGGCACCGCTGGGTCGTCGACCGGCCCACGCTCGTGATCATCGACTACGTTGCTAAGCGAGCCCAGCAGGCTCTCGCCGCGATCCTGGGTTTGATCCAACACCCCGAGAATATCCGCAAGCCCGTACGGATCCTCCTCCTGGAGCGCTCGATTGACCCGCAGTCGGATGCCTGGTGGTCACGCTTCGCCCAGCGCGATTCGGATACTAAGACCGATCAACTTCGCCACTTCGTTCATTGGGCGTACGACGGGGAAGACAAGCCCCACGACCTGACTCGCTGCTCCCGATGCCTGGAGCCGCTCGACGCCACCGCCCTCGGCTCGATAATCGCCGCAATCTGCTCGGAGACGGCGAAGAGCCATACACCCCAGCAACTCGATTCTGTCGTCAAGGTCCTCGAGGGCATCGACCCCCAGGGCAGGCCCTTGTTCGCCATGCTGGCGGCCGAAGCACTACGCGAACACGGACTGGAAGGCATTCGTCACTGGGACGCGGCCACGCTAATTGAGCAAATCCTCGCCCGCGAGTTCGCCATCTGGCGCAAGGTCTGTGGCGTCGCCGACGGAGCAAGCACGGAATTCGAGCAGCATCTGAACCTCCTCACCTTCGTGACCATCTGCGGTGCCCAGGCATTCGCGATCGTGGATCGATTGCACCAGCGCGGCCAGAATGTCCCCGCCGGCGCCGACCACGTAAACCTCGCCTGGTGGAGATCGTTCCTCGGTTACTCGGCTGACCCCGAACGCGACCGGCTCGTACCGCTCGCGCCCGACATCCTCGGCGAGATGTACGTCTTGCAGCGTCTCAATCCCGACGGCACGCTGAACGCGGCCAAGAACCCTCGTGTCACGCCTCCCAGGGACACGAAAGAGTTGCTTCAGCACGCCTGGGCCTCCTTCCCCCTAGCCACGGCGACGTTCTTGTGGCGCTCTGTCAATGATTTCCCCGACGTACCCTTAACCCAACGACGCGCGCTTCTCCCGACCTCGGCACTGCCATCTCCACTCGAAGAAGCCGGATTCTCGGCCGAGAACCAGGCGACTTCCTGGCTGTTTGTAGGACTCGTTCACAGCACGACGTTCGGCGATCACGTTGCCGCGCTCGACGCCTTCGACCACGCCATCCAACTTCGGCCCGATGACCCCGTGGCCCACAACAACCGGGGCGTCGTCCTGAGCGATCTGGAGCGATACGAGAAGGCGCTCGGCGCCTACGACCGCGCCATCCAACTTCGGCCCGATTTCCCCGAGGCCCACAACAACCGTGGTAACGCCCTGACCAATCTGGGGCGGCACGAGGAGGCGCTCGACGCCTTCGACCATGCCAACAAACTTCAGCCCGATGACTCCGACACTTACTACAATCGGGGTACGGCCCTGAGCGATATGGGGCGGCACGAGGAGGCGCCGGCGCCTACAACCATGCCATCCGAATTCGGCCCGATTACCCCCTGGCCTACAACAACCGGGGAAACACCCTGAACAATCTGGGGCGGCACGAGGAGGCGCTCGACTCGTGCGATCACGCCATCCGACTGCAGCCTGATTCCCCTCTGGCCTACAACAACCGGGGAAACGCCCTGAACAGTCTGAGGCGGCATGACGAGGCGCTCGACGCGTGCGACCACGCCATCCGACTGCAGCCCGATTTCCCCGAGGCCCACTACAACCGGGGCATCGCCCTGGCCAGTCTGGGGCGATACGACGGGGCGTCGACGCCTTCGGCCGCGCCATCCGAATTCGGCCCGATTACGCCAAGGCCTACTTCCACCGGGGCAACGTCCTGATCATTCTGGCCCGACATGACGAGGCGCTCGACGCCTACGACCACGCCATCCGACTTCGGCCCGATTATCCCGAGGCCTACTACAAGTGGTGCATCTCCTTGTTCACGCAAGGTAGAAAACCGGAAGCTTTGGCCGCGTTGCGAAGAGTCTTGGAACTCGCCCCACCCGACTCCACTTACCGTGCTGCATCTAACGCGATTCGCTCCGCTGAAGACGAGCCGGGAGATCAGCCGCCACGCAACAAGTGAGGCACACGCGCATTGGCAGGTAGCGGGTATTGGGCCGTGGACAACGAACGGCTAAGTACCGCTCCCCGCAAAGGGCAGACCCGGGGTCAAACTTGGGCAGACCCGGGGTCAAACTTTGTGGGCAGACCCGGGGTCAGGGCAGACCCGGGGTCAAACTTAGGCAGACCCGGGGTCAAACTTTGTTCCGCAGCCCATAATGCCGTTGGACTGATTCTGTTAAGGAACGCGATAACACGGGGTATTTGGGAGGCCAAGGATACCAAGGACAATCTACGGGTCGAGATTGCTTAAAATATCGATAAGATCATATGAGCCGCGCGCGGGCAGGCGGCGCAGGGCGGTCCGGAGGGTCTCGTCCATCAGCGGCTGACGTCTCCTGTGTGATTGAATCGGCGAGCGCGTGGAAACCTCCTCATCCTATCACGGACGGATCGCCGTCGGCCGCGTCTGTTGCACTAACAGACGCAGAACTTGCGCATCGGTTCGCACTATTCCAACCGGGCCACGCCGTTGCCCGGTTTCGGGAACCGGACAAACACCTCTGGATCGTGGCTCGGAATGATGAGACGCGGATTCGACGCAATCTTCTTCATGCGATCCTGCGCTGCCAGGTTTGACTTCGCGTCCAGTGTCGCCGCGATCGGGACGTGCTTCTCCAGATTCTCGTACGCATACACGTTATCCGAAGCGATCACCACGGTCCCCGCCTTCGTCTTCACCCCCACGTACTGGGATGCGAATGTGTGCTTGCCGCCGGTGTAAACCGTCACTCCCGGTATGATCTCCCGGGCGTCCCCATCGACCAGATGAACGCGGCCCAGGGTATTGAGTCTCACGAGCGCCCTGATGTACTCCGGTTCGGAACCGGGGTGACCACCGTCGGGCGCCCTGTCTTTTCCGCGTAGTGTGCGTACTCCTCTTTCTGGATCCAGATCTGCGCCTTCGGAAACAAGTCGGCACCATCGACGTGGTCCGAGTGCATGTGCGTGAGGATGACGTCCGTGACCTCGTCGGCCTTGATTCGCAGGCGCTCGAGAGCCTTATCCGGCCGCGTGAAGCGCGTGAAGTCGGCGACGCCGTAGCTCTTGAGAATCTCCTCCCGATAGAAGCCCGCATCGACCAGGACTGTCCGACCGCCGGGGTCTTTCAGCACCCAGAAGGTCATCGCGAGGTCGATCGTCCGTTTCGGGTCGGCCCCCTGCACCAGGTTGGCGAGCGGACAACCCGGAAGTGTGGCGAAACGGACTGCGTAAGCTTCATACGCGGGCGCTTCGCCCGCGCGCACCAGGGCGCTCGCGAGCATGCTGATTCCCGCGGTGATCAACAAGGAAAACGCCGAGTGATGCCGCATGGAGAATTCCCCCCCCCGAAAACCGTAACTGTTAAGGTGTGCCTCTGCGCGTACGATCATCGTAGTCGCATCGGGTTGGCGGTGGAAGGTTGGGCGAGCGGGTCTGAGGGTTGGCCGAGATGCTCCAGGCCACGGCCGGCTCCTGGCGGATGGCGTGTCGTCGGAGCCCAGCGTCGGGACCGACGGCGTCCCCGGGCCGCGGCCGGCGGAAGGCCGACAGCGGTTAGCTGGTGTCCGGGGCCGTCGTCAAGGGAAGGGGCAGACGCTCACCGCGGAGCTTGGCTCG
Source organism: uncultured Planctomycetota bacterium (assembly GCA_963845755.1). Taxonomy (GTDB): domain Bacteria; phylum Planctomycetota; class Planctomycetia; order Isosphaerales; family Isosphaeraceae; genus CAWJTV01. Next base: position 2,214 of record CAWJTV010000001.1, on the reverse strand, counting down.
GACCACTTCGATCCCATACTGGATAAACCGAACCTGGTTCTTCATGCCGGTGACGATCACACTCTTGAGCCGGGCGAATGCCGCCGCGCTCCAGTCGGCTCGGTGCGTGCCCCCGTCGCTCCGCGCCGCCACCAAGCTGCGGATGTCCCGCTCAGTACCGTTGTTGTCCGCCGGCACCGCCGGGTTGTCCAGGAAGGTGAACAGCTCGTCGCAATGCTTGTACAGCCGCTTCCAGATCCGCACGCAGTCGGGATGCTGCGACTGGGTCCGCAGCATCAGGTCGTCAAACCGATCGATCAGCCGCCGGTAGGCTTCGCCGAAGGCCGCGCGGTCGAGTTTCTCCCGGTCCTTACCCAACTGGATGGCGTCCTGAAACAGCTCGATCAACGGTTGAATGAACGCCCGCACCGATTGCCAGGGGAGCTCCTCACGCAGCTTGGCCAGTTCGCGGAGCAGGTGGACCAGGCAGCGTTGTTTGGCGCAGTCCAGGCCGTTGTAGGCCGCGTAGAAATCGCTGACCAACGTGCCGGCAAACGATTCTCCCAGCACCCGGATGAGGACCTCGCGACTGCGGTGGCGGTCGATCAAGAACAAGGCCAGGCGCGGGTCGCGGAAGCACCAGGCCCAGCAGGACTGGCCGTTGATCCGCCAGCCGGTCTCATCCCCCTGGACCACGGGGGATTGCCGGAGCCGGTCCAGGAGCTCGTCGACCACGGGGGCGAAGAGTTGACCGCCCCAGCGGAGGTGACCGAGCAACCCGGCGCGGCTGAGGGTCAAGCCGAAGAAGTCGTGGAGCAGGTCCTGGGTCTTGCCCAAGGAGATGCCGAGGTGGGCCCGGCTGTAGCAGGTCAGCAAGCGGGCGCGCGGGCCGATGTGGGCGCCGGGCAGCTCCAGGTCGCCGCGGCCTTGGCAGGTCTGCTGACAGCACCGACAGCGGTAGACATGCCGACGGTAACGATGCCACTCGATCCGGGGTTCGGGGAGATCGGCCACGATATGGTCTTGGAACTGGCCGGTGGGTTCGAGATCCACTGCGCCGCAATGGGAGCACTGCTGAGGACGGACGTCATGTTCGATGAAGACGGTGCCGGGCGGGGGCTCAGGTCGGAAGGATCCGGGGTGCTGGCGGTGTTCCTTGCGGCGGCGGTCGGTGGGGAGACCGTTTGGGTCCTGGCGGCCGGAACGCGGGCGTTTGCCGCGGCGGCGGATGTTCTGGAGTTCGTGTTCGACCTGCGCCAGGCGGCGCCGCAGGTCCGCATTCTCGGCTTCCAACTCGGCGATCCGTCTCTCCAGGGAGCTCATCCGATCCAGGATGGCAGCTTGTGCCTCCGGTGGGACCGTGTTCCACAGTGGTGCAGGGATCGGCGGTTGAGGAACCATATCCCTACTACGATGCATCTGTACAAAAGGTTCGACCTGGGGTTGGCTCCGGTTGCTCGAAAATCCCCAACAGCAAGAGATGAAGCGCTTAACAGTTACCTACACCTACCTGGACGGGGATCCGAACAAGGCAAGGGTCTCCCTGCAACAATCGTCGGACGGGCATGCGGGGACACGGTGGAAGGTCAAGATCAACCCGCAGGAACCTCGACAAGTTGCGTTGCAGTGCCTGGGAGAGGGGACATCCACCTGGCTGAGTCGAACGCGCAATGCCGCCTGGGACCCGACCCTGACCTCTTTCCCGCGCTGTCGGATTCTGATTGTCAGTGGTGGGTGGAAACCGTTGACACGGGCCAAGGGGATCCCACGGTCATCGGCTATTATGCATTTTTTACTAGCGATGCTGATGCCTCATCAAAATACCTGGATGGGGACCCCCGCGATAATATTGCCTGGGGCTATCAAGTCGTCCTGCAGAGGACGCGTAGCGGCTCCAAGGGGACCACGTGGAAAGTCGTGGAGGCGAAGTGAGCTGGAGCGGACCAGGGGTCAGGAGCCGGAGGGGGAATTGGTGTCGGTCCAGTTTTCCGCGGGGGGTGCCGCGACCATCATACGCCTTCCTGACCCGATGCCGGGTATCGCCCCGACGCCGTCGGGAGGTGTCCGGCGTCGCCGCCGACCCACAACCCGGACCCCGGGACGGCGCGGCCTGCGAAAGCCGGTGTATTCCTGAATAAACGATCATAGGCCGGGATAGCCCCGGTCGGCTCGCTGTGCTGAGCCACCAGGCGGCTCCGGAAACAGACAACGCAGGAGATCGGCGAGTGAGAGGAC